>NZ_CM149692.1:1892500-7147900 GCF_056174625.1 Mesorhizobium oxytropidicola
TAGCTGGTTCTCCGCGAAATCTATTTAGGTAGAGCGTCGACCGAATACCCCAGGGGGTAGAGCACTGGATGGGCTAGGGGTCCTCACCGGATTACCAAACCTAACCAAACTCCGAATACCTGGGAGTACTAGTCGGCAGACACACGGCGGGTGCTAACGTCCGTCGTGAAAAGGGAAACAACCCTGACCTACAGCTAAGGTCCCCAAGTTATGGCTAAGTGGGAAAGGATGTGAGGATCCCAAAACAACCAGGATGTTGGCTTAGAAGCAGCCATCATTTAAAGAAAGCGTAACAGCTCACTGGTCTAAATAAGGGTCTTTGCGCCGAAAATGTAACGGGGCTAAAGCCATACACCGAAGCTTAGGGTTCGTAGCAATACGAGCGGTAGCGGAGCGTTCTGTAAGCTGATGAAGCCATACCCGTGAGGGGTGGTGGAGGTATCAGAAGTGCGAATGCTGACATGAGTAACGTAAGGGGAGTGAGAGACTCCCCCGCCGAAAGACCAAGGGTTCCTGCTTAAAGCTAATCTGAGCAGGGTTAGCCGGCCCCTAAGACGAGGCGGAAACGCGTAGTCGATGGGAACCACGTTAATATTCGTGGGCTTGGAGGTAGTGACGGATCATTGAGGTAGTCCAATCTTATCGGATTGAACGGGCTGCTGCGTGGTTCCAGGAAATAGCTCCTCCTTATAAACCGTACCCGAAACCGACACTGGTGGTCTGGTAGAGTATACCAAGGCGCTTGAGAGAACTATGCTGAAGGAACTCGGCAAATTGCACGCGTAACTTCGGAAGAAGCGTGACCCTTTTCCACGCAAGTGGAGGAGGGTGGCACAGACCAGGGGGTAGCGACTGTTTATCAAAAACACAGGGCTCTGCGAAGTCGCAAGACGACGTATAGGGTCTGACGCCTGCCCGGTGCTGGAAGGTTAAGAGGAGGGGTGCAAGCTCTGAATCGAAGCCCCAGTAAACGGCGGCCGTAACTATAACGGTCCTAAGGTAGCGAAATTCCTTGTCGGGTAAGTTCCGACCTGCACGAATGGCGTAACGACTTCCCCGCTGTCTCCAGCATAGACTCAGTGAAATTGAATTCCCCGTGAAGATGCGGGGTTCCTGCGGTTAGACGGAAAGACCCCGTGCACCTTTACTATAGCTTTACATTGGCATTCGTAGTGGCATGTGTAGGATAGGTGGTAGGCTTTGAAACCTGGGCGCCAGCTCAGGTGGAGCCACCCTTGAAATACCACCCTTATTACTATGGATGTCTAACCGCAGCCCGTTATCCGGGTCCGGACAATGTATGGTGGGTAGTTTGACTGGGGCGGTCGCCTCCTAAAGAGTAACGGAGGCGCGCGATGGTGGGCTCAGAACGGTCGGAAATCGTTCGCTGAGTGCAATGGCATAAGCCTGCCTGACTGCGAGACTGACAAGTCGAGCAGAGACGAAAGTCGGTCATAGTGATCCGGTGGTCCCGCGTGGAAGGGCCATCGCTCAACGGATAAAAGGTACGCCGGGGATAACAGGCTGATGACCCCCAAGAGTCCATATCGACGGGGTTGTTTGGCACCTCGATGTCGACTCATCGCATCCTGGGGCTGGAGCAGGTCCCAAGGGTATGGCTGTTCGCCATTTAAAGCGGTACGTGAGTTGGGTTCAGAACGTCGTGAGACAGTTCGGTCCCTATCTGCCGTGGGTGTAGGAATATTGAAAGGATCTGTCCCTAGTACGAGAGGACCGGGATGGACGGATCTCTGGTGGACCTGTTGTGGCGCCAGCCGCATAGCAGGGTAGCTATATCCGGACGGGATAACCGCTGAAGGCATCTAAGCGGGAAACCCACCTTAAAACGAGTATTCCCTGAGAACCGTGGAAGACGACCACGTTGATAGGCCGGGTGTGGAAGAGCGGCAACGCTTGAAGCTTACCGGTACTAATAGTTCGATCGGCTTGATCGTTCTCATTCCTTATGCTCATCTGACAAAGTCAGATGGTCTGCCAGCGCTCACGCATGAGCGGCCCTTACGGGCCTATGCTCCGCGAGGGCGCCGGAAAACCGGCGACGCGCAGTCGCGCTTGCGGGCTTACGCCCGAAAGCCACAAACGTCGCCTTGGCACAGAAAACAGCTTCTCGAACAACGTGCGTTTTGCCGACCTGGTGGTTATGGCGGAGCGGCTGCACCCGATCCCATTCCGAACTCGGCCGTGAAACGCTCCAGCGCTGATGGTACTTCGTCTCAAGACGCGGGAGAGTAGGTCGCTGCCAGGTCTGCTAAACGCACGTTGAACTCACATCCAAGCGGATGTCAGTGAAATCTTCTCTCTACGAACAAGGCCCGCCAAGGGACCACGGGCCGCGTAAGCGGCCCTTTCATTTGGTGAGCCATCTACCTATTTGTAAGCCAGCCTAGTCGTAGGTGTGCGCTTACGTCCAAAGCAAGCAAACGCTTGCTCAGATCAGCAAGCAAACGCTTGCTTAGTTCGGCAAGCAAACGCTTGCCTAGTTCGGCAAGCAAACGCTTGCCTAGTTCGGCAAGCAAACGCTTGCCTAGAGGTGGCGCGGGGTGGAGCAGCCCGGTAGCTCGTCAGGCTCATAACCTGAAGGTCACAGGTTCAAATCCTGTCCCCGCAACCAAATCAAAATCGGCCCGCCTCAAGCGGGCCTTTTTGTATTTAGCTGTCGGCGCCGGCGACTTTAACCCTCAGCAGCAGCCCGCAAGCAGGCCTTGCCGACCCGCGGTACAGAAAAGCCAAATCCTCTCCCCAAAACCAAATCAAAATCGGCCAGCCTGGATCAATGCCGGCCGGCCGTTCGCGTTTCTAGGCTCGATTGGAGCACATCAGTGCAGGCAGAGCTATTTTTGCATCAATGTAAGTTTGCACTGACATTATACATTGCGAGGCGCTTCACCCCTTGATGACGCCGCGCGCCCGCTTTCTCTCGGCCGCCGCGAGCAATTCGACGAAGGCGCGCACCTTGGCGGGCCGGAAGCGGGCTGGAGGAAACACCGCGTGGATGCCGCCGGTCGGCAAGGTCCACTGCGCGAATATCCGCACAAGCCGATCCCCGACGATATCCTCATCGACCGCATAGTCGGGAAATATACCCAGGCCGATGCCGGCGAGCACGCAAGCATAGGCCGCCGGGCTTTTGTCGCAGACGACGACGGGATTGAGCTCGGTCAGCACCGTCTCGCCGTCCCTGGAGAACAGCCATTGGCCGACGCCGCGCAGCTGGGCGTTGCCGACCCAGGCCAGCGATCGCGCCTGGCGTGGGGTGACGTCGGGCGGCAGGCTTGCAGCGAAAGCCGGGCTCGCCACCACGACCTGCCGTATCGTGCCCAAGCGCCGCGCCTGGTTGGAGGAATCAGTGAGCCAGCCGACGCGGATACCCAGGTCGATCTGCTCATCGACCAGATTGCTCACGGCATCGTCGAAAATCGCCTCGACCCGCATGTTTGGATAGGTCTTCAGATATGCCGCCATCACCGGCGCCACTATCCTGGTGCCATAGTCGAGCGGCGCGGTCAGCCTCAGCATTCCGCTGGGCTCAATCGCCCCGTGCGATATCTCACCATAAGCTGCCTCCGCCTCGCGCAGGATGATCACCGCCCGGTCATAGAAGAGCCGGCCTTCCTCGGTCGGCGTGACGCGTCGGGTCGTGCGCTGCAGCAGCGTCGCGCCCAACTCCTCTTCGAGCCTGCCGATCTGATGGCTGACGACGGCCTTGGCGACGTCGAGCCTGTCCGCCGCCGCCGTGAACGAGCCGGTTTCCATCACCGTGGTGAAGTAGACGAGCCGGTTGAGGTTCAGAAGGTCGGCCAAGGTGAGTGCTTTTGTCTGATCTGATCAGACAGTTTGTATTATTGAGTGGCATTTATCGCAAGACTGCCGCCTGCCACATGTGGGCCAGGACATTCGACCGGCCTCGCAGCCGGTATCCTGCAGCAAGGATGGCAGCGATCGTGAGCAATCCAGACGTGACTTACCTTTTCGATCCGCTCTGCGGCTGGTGCTATGGCGCCACGCCGATGCTGGACAGGCTGTCGGCCAGCGGTGCGCGCATCGAGCTGCTGCCGACCGGGCTGTTCTCCGGCGCCGGGGCACGGCCCATGGATGAGGGTTTTGCCGCCCATGCCTGGGCAAACGACCAGCGTATCGAGCGTCTGACCGGACAGGCATTCACACAGGCCTATCAGCGCAACGTCCTTGGCATCCGCGGCACCTTGCTCGACTCGCATGCCGCGACTCTTGGCATCTGTGCCGCCGGCCTGGAAGATTCTAGCCGCCGGCTCAGCGCACTGAAGGCGATCCAGCGTGCGCGCTATGTCGACGGTCGCGATATCGTGACTGTCGAAGGTGTCGCTGCCGTGCTCGCCGACGCCGGCATGGCGGATGCCGCAGTCATGCTGAAGAAGCCGAGCGAGACATTGCTGGCGGCTTACCGCGAACTGGTCGGGCGCGGCCGCGCCCTGTTCCAGCGCCTGCATGCCAATGGTGTGCCCTCACTCGCAATTATCCGCAACGATGCCCCCCGGCTCATCGGCTCCAACGCGCTGTTCGGCAGCTTCGACAATCTCGTCGCCCATATCGCGGCGGCGTGATCTCCCAACAACCCCCAAACAAGACTGGAAAAAGACATGGCAAAAGTCGCTCTCGTTGGCGCATCGGGCGCTGTCGGTTCGCGCCTGCTCAAGGAACTCTCCGACCGTGGCCACACGGTCACCGGTATTACCCGCAACCCTGAAAAGATTGCCGACCTGCCTGGTGTGACGGCCAAGAAGGGCGATGTCTTCGACAAGGAAGGTCTAGCCAAGCTGATCCATGGCCATGATGTCGTGATCAGCGCCGTGCATTTCCTGGACAGCGATCCCGACACGCTGATCGCCGCGGTGCGCGCTTCGGGCGCGAAGCGCTACCTCATCGTCGGCGGCGCCGGCAGCCTTGAAGTCGCACCCGGCAAGAGGCTGGTCGATACCCCCGAATTCCCGGCAATCTACAAGGCCGAGGCACAGAAGGGCGCCGATTTCCTCGACACGTTGAAGACCGTCGGCGACCTCGACTGGACCTTCCTGTCGCCTTCCGCCATGTTCATCCCGGGCGAGCGCACCGGCCAATACCGCCTTGGCAAGGACACGCTTCTGGCGTCGGACAAGGGCAGCAGCATCTCCTTCGAGGACTATGCCATCGTCATGGTCGACGAGATCGAGAAGCCTGCCCATGTCAGGCAGCGTTTTACGGTCGGCTATTGATCAACCGGCAGCGGCCGTGTCTCGATCGAGGCCGGCCGACGCCAGCCGCATCGGCGCTTCGCGGACGCCGACACGCCGATAGGTTTCGGTGACGAGGCCGTCCTGTCTCAGCTCCTGCCGGCGGCGTTCGACAAAGGCGCGTTCCTCGGCAGTCAAATCGTGCTCGCGCTTGCGAAGCCAGTCTTGGTAGGACGAGTCGAGTTCCTTGACCGGCTTGGCCGTAGTCGAAACCGAAGCCGGCCGGCTGTCGGTGTAGCGCGGCCGCAAGGCGCTGTTGGGATTGTATTCGGTTCGCTTGTCGTTACCCGAAATGACCAGATCCGGATCCGCGACCCGGCCCGACGGGCTGTAGACGAAGGCCGAGGCGATACGGTCGAGCGCAGCATCGACCTCTTTGGGCCGATGCACGACCTCGCGCGGCGCGCGATCGGGAACAGCCAGCCTTGTGATGCCGCGATCATTGATGGCGTCGAGCACCTCACGATGATCGAGCGAGGTGATGACCTCGCGCCGGGCCGGCCAGAAATCATAGGGCGCATGCGCGCCATACCCCTTGCCGATGTGGAAGGCATAGATTTCGGGATAGACCGTCAGCTCCGTGCGGCGGCTCGGCTTGATGTCGTAGAAGGCGGTGATGGCGATCTGCAGCAGATGAGTGGCGCCGATACCGCCAAGCGCATCGTCGATCACCAGGCCGAAACGATCATGCGGGTTCCAGTCCGGCAAGGCCTGCGCGATCGAGGCGGGCTTGCCGTCGATTTCGACGTCGAACATATCAGCCTTCAGCAATGTCACGACATGCATTGCAGTCTCCGTCGTCTTGCGCCGATTCGTCAGAACATCATCTGATCACCGGCGCTTGCGCTTGTCAGCCGGCGTCTGGATTGAGCCGTTCGAATCGGGACAGGTCGCTGGGCCATGCGAGACTCCTTCCCCATCAGTGTCGGCATGGTTAATAGTGTCGACTTCGCGGAGGACCGATCATGGAGCAAAGCCGACTATCGAAGAAGGAGCGGCATGCACTCATCCTGTCGGAAGTGCGCCGCTCGGCCTCGATCCGTATCTCCAGGCTCGCTTTGCGCCTGGGTGTCGCCGGCGAAACGATCCGCCGCGACCTGATCGAGCTTGGCGATGCGGGATTGCTCAACCGTACCTATGGCGGCGCGACGATCTCGCTGGTGACATCCGAGCCGGTGATCGCCGAGCGCAGCCAGACCATGATCGAGGAGCGTGCCCGGATCGGGCGTGGCGCGGCGGGACTGGTCGAGAAAGGCCAAATCGTGATGATCGATGGCGGCTCGACAACCTACGAGGTGGCGCGCAGTCTCTCGCAGCTGAAGCGCGAGCTGACCATCATCACCAACTCCATCGGCGTGGCCTCGGTAACTGGGGCCAATCCGACCTTCCGGGTTATCCTGTGCCCCGGCACCTATGACAGCCGCGAAGCCAGCGTGGTCGGTGAGGATACGGTGGAATTCGTCAGGCGCTACAATGCCGACATTGCCATCATCGGGGCGTCGAGCCTGTCCGCGGACGGGCCTAGCGACATGATCTCGGGGGCGGCGGCGGTCAAGCGGGCGATGATCTCTCGCGCGCTGTCGACGGCGCTTGTGGTGACCAATGACAAGTTCGGCCGCAACAGCCTCGAACGCGTCTGCCCGCTCGGCGAGCTTTCCGACATCGTCACCGATCGTGAGCCGCAGCCGGCACTGCGCGCCATCATCGAAGCGGCTGGAACGGAACTTCATGTCTTCAACGCCGACTGAGCGACCGCTGCGGGAGGATCAGTCGCAATCCGACTCCCGCGGAAGGTTTGCGGCCATCAGGCCGGGAACAGGAACGCCGAAGCGGGATCGAAAAAGATGCGCTGACCTGATGCAATGGCGCTGTCCGCCCCCTCCGCGTCAGAGGTTGGCCTGACATCGATCTCGTCGCCGCCGGCCAGGCGCGCCACGACGCGGCGGCGGTCACCGAAAAAGGCGGTATCGACGATCTCGACGGCCAATGCCGCGTTCGCCGGTCCCGGCGTGAGGCGGAAGGCTTCCGGGCGGACCATCAGCCGGACCTTCTGGCCTTGGCCGAAGGGCGTTGTCGTCTTGACGCCGGTCACGATCGAGCCGTCGGCCAGGCGGATCGTTGAAGCACCGCCCGTGGTTTGCAAATGCTCGGCCGGCAGGAAATTCGAGTTGCCGATGAAGCCGGCGACGAACTCGCTCGCCGGCCGGAGGTAAAGATCCTCGCCCGTGCCGATCTGTTCGATGCGGCCTTCCCTGAACAGAGCGATGCGATCCGAAAGATGCAGCGCCTCTTCCTGGTCGTGCGTGACATAGAGGATGGTGACGCCGGTCTCGCGGTGGATACGGCGGATCTCGGCCTGGATCTCCTGGCGCAGCTTCTTGTCGAGTGCCGATAGCGGCTCGTCCATCAGGAGGATCGGCGGGTCGTAGGCGAGCGCGCGGGCAAGCGCCACGCGCTGCTGCTGGCCGCCCGACAGCGCGCCCGGAAAACGGTCGGCGAAGTTTTCGAGACGCACCAGCGCCAGCATATCGGCGACCTTGCGCTTGACCTCGCCGTCGGACCGGCGGCGCACGCGCAGCGGAAAGGCGACATTCTCGGCGACGCTCAGATGCGGGAACAGCGTGTAGCGCTGGAAGACCATGCCGATGTTGCGCTTGTGCGATGGCACCGAGAGCAGCGACCTGTCCTCTAGGAGCACATCGCCCGAGCTCGGATCCTGGAAACCGGCGATGGCGTAGAGCGTCGTCGACTTGCCGGAGCCCGACGGGCCGAGGAACGTCAGGAACTCGCCCTTGGGCACATCGATGGTGACGTCATGGACGGCGACGAAGGCGCCGAACGTCTTCTCACCGCGCGTATGGACAGGAACGGTCGGGTCATCTGGACAATTTTCTGCGTAGGAGTGCGGTCACGATCATCAGGCAGAGCGTCAGGCCGACGAGCAGGCTGGAGGCGGCGGCGACGATCGGGCTGAGGTCGGCGCGCAGGCTGCCCCAGATCTTCACCGGCAAGGTCTGCAAGGTCGGGCTTGCCATGAAGATCGCCACCACGACCTCGTCCCACGAGGCCAGGAAGGAAAAGATCGCCGCCGAGAAGATGCCGATCCTGATCGACGGCAAAGTGATCCTCAGCCGCGCCTGCAGTGGGCTGGCGCCGCAGACGATGGCCGCGTCCTCGATGGATTTGTCGAAACCCTCGAGCGCGGCGGTGATCGGAATGATGGCGAAGGGCAGCGCCAGGATGGTGTGCGCGATGACGAAGCCGACCGTGGTGCCGGCGAGGCCGATGCGCAGGAAGAAGGCGTAGATGGCGATGGCGAACACGACCACCGGCAGCACCATCGGCGTCAACAGCAGTCCGCGCAGGACCTGGCGTCCGCGAAACTCGCCCCTGACCAGGCTGAAGGAGGCGAACAGGCCGATGACGACGGCGAGGATGGCGGCCATGGCGGCAATTCGGGCGCTGGTCAGCGCGGCATCGATCCAGCTCGGGTCGGCCAGCAATTGCTGGTACCATTTCAGCGTCCAGCCGGGCGGCGGGAAGGCCAGCCAGCGCGAAGAGCCGAATGACAGGAGCACGATGAAGACCACCGGCAGCAAAAGGAAAGCCGCGACCGCCGCCGTGAAGCCGACAAGCGCCACGCGCAGCCATCCGAGCCTGTCATAGTCGAGCAGCATCCTCAGATCCCTCCGCCGGCGCGCCTGGCGCCGACCAGGCGAAGCTGGATCGCGTACAGCGCCATGGTGACGACAAGCAGGACGAAGGCAGCCGCACTGCCGAGCCCCCAGTTGAGCAGCGACTGCACGGTCTGGGCGATCATTTCGGCCAGCATCATGTTCGATGTGCCGCCGAGCAGGGCAGGCGTCACGAAGTAGCCAAGCGACATGACGAAGACCATCAGCCCGCCGGCGGCGATGCCGGGAAGCGACAGCGGCAAGAGGATGCGGCGGAAGGCCTCGAACGGGCTTGCGCCGCAAAGGGCGGCGGCGCGCAGCGTCATCGGGTCGATGGCGCGCAAAGTGCCGACCAGCGGCAGGATCATGAAGGGCAGCATGATGTAGACCATGCCGATGGTGACGCCGGCGAGATTGTTGATGAGCGGCAGCGGCTCGTGGATGATGCCGAGCCCCATCAAGGCCCTGTTGATCACGCCGGTGCGCTGCAGCAGCACCATCCACGCATAGGTGCGGGTGAGAAGGTTCGTCCACATCGACAGGATGATGATGCCGAAGACGATCGAGCCGAGGGCGGGCGGCATGATCGCCAGCATCCAGGCCACGGGAAAAGCCACCACGATGGTGACCGCAGTGACGACGGCGGCGACCAGGAAGGTGTTGAGGAACACCCGCACATAGGTGCCGCTACCGAACAGTGCCGCATAGTTCTGCAAGCCAGGTTCAGGATCGATGACGCTGCGCAGCAAGAGCGCGACCACCGGCACGATGAAGAACAGGCCGACCAGGAGAAGGGCCGGCAAGGCGCTGCCGCTGCCGGCCGGCAGGCCGGCAACCGAGCCGCGTCTGAAGGAATTTCCCTGCATCGAGCGGTCCTATCTCGCAACGGGGCGCGCAAGCCGCGCCCCGTCAACCTGCACCGGCGTTACTTGGTCTGCCATGCGTACCAGCGCGTGGCGATCTCGTCGCGATGCTCGGCCCAGTAGTTCATGTCGAGGTTGATCTGGCCCTCGACATGGGCATCTGGCAGGGCCTTGACCGCATCGGCGGGCATCTCCGCCTTGGCCTTGGTGTTGATGGGCGCATAGCCGCTCGCCTCGGCGAATTTCGCCTGCCCGGTCGGGCTGGTGGCGGCGGCGAGGAACTTCATCGCGCTGCCCTTGTTCTTCGCGCCCTTCGGCACGACGAGCACGTCGGCGGCGGTGAGGTTCTGATTCCAGGCGACGCCGACATCGGTGCCATCCTGCTGCAGGGCGAAGACACGCCCGTTCCACAACTGGCCGAAGGCGGCCTCGCCGGAAGCAATCAGCTGCTGCGAACTCGGCACCGCCGCCCCACCAGACGATATCGGACTTGATGGTGTCGAGTTCTTGAAGGCACGGTCGAGGTCGAGCGGATAGAGTTTGTCCGCCGGCACGCCGTCGGCGAGCAGCGCGATTTCGATGACGCCCGGCGCCGACCATTTGTAGAAGGTCCGCTTGCCGGGGAATTTCTTGGTATCGAACATGTCGGCCCAGCCGGCCGGTTCGCCCGTAACGGCGCCCTTGTTCCAGGCGAGCACGAAGGAATAGTAGAAGCTGCCGACGGCATGCTCATTGCTGAAGCGCGGGTCGAGATCGGCCTTGGGCACGACCGCATAGTCGATCGGCTCCAGCAGCCCGTCCTTGGCGGCCTTTATGGCGAAATCCATTTCCACGTCGACGACATCCCAGGTGACATTGCCGGCGTCGACCATGGCCTTGAGCTTGCCGTAGTCGGTCGGCCCATCCTGTAGCACCTTGATGCCGGAGCTGGCTTCGAAGGGGGCCGCCCAGGATTTGGTCTGCGCTTCCTGTGTGGTGCCGCCCCAGCTGGTGAACGCCATCTCGTCGGCCTTGGCGGCGGTTGCCGCGAGCAGCCCGGCCAGCAGGCCGGTCAAAATCAGTTTCATGTCATTCTCCTCTGTTGGTCTGTTCTTGTTTTTCTCAGTGCACCTGCATCCCGCGCTCCTCAGCGCATGACGAAGGGATCGGGGATCGGCTCGTCCGAGGTGTTGATCCAGACGGATTTCGAGCGCGTGTAATCTCTGATGGCATCGAGCCCGCCTTCGCGGCCGAGGCCTGACAGGCCGTAACCGCCGAAGGGGACGAGCGGCGATACGGCGCGATAGGTGTTGACCCAGACGACGCCGGCATGGATGTCGCGCGCCATGCGGTGCGCCTTGCCGAGATTGCTGGTGAAGACGCCGGAAGCCAGGCCGAAGGGCGTATCGTTGGCGAGCGCCAGCGCTTGCGCCTCGGTGTCGAAGGCAAGCACGCTGAGCACCGGTCCGAACAGCTCCTCGCGCACGCAAGGCAGGTCGCGGTCGCCGGCGTCGATGATGGTCGGCGTGTAATAGAAGCCGCTGCCGGCTGGCCGCGTGCCGCCGCTGACCAGCATGCCGCCCGCGGCAAGGCTCTCGGCGACCACCTTCTCGATCCAGTCTAGTTGGCGCAGCGTGGCGAGCGGACCCATTTCGGTCGCCGGGTCCTGCGGATCGGCGATGCGGATCGCCTCGGCCTTGCGCTTCAGCCTGCCGAGGAATTCATCCTTCACCGAACGCTCGACCAGCAGCCGCGAGCCGGCGACGCAGCTCTGGCCGGTCGCCGCGAAAATACCGGCGACGACCGCGTTGGCGGCGCTGTCGAGGTCGGCGTCGGCAAAGACGACGACTGGGCTTTTGCCGCCGAGTTCCAGCGTGGTGTAGGCAAGGTTCTCCGCCGTGTTCCTGACGATGGCGCGCGCCGTCGACGGGCCGCCGGTGAAGGCGACGCGCGAAACCAGCGGATGGCTGGTCAGGCGCCGGCCGCAATCCTGGCCAAAGCCGGTGAGGATGTTGACGACGCCTGGGGGAAAGCCGGCCTCATGAACCAGTTCGGCAAAGGCGAGCAGCGGCGCCGGGCCGTCCTCGGAAGCCTTGAGCACGATGGTGCAGCCGGCGGCGAGCGCCGGGCCGAGCTTGACGGCCGAGAGGAAGAGCTGCGAGTTCCACGGCACCACCGCGGCAACGACGCCGATCGGCTCGCGGCGGATGGTGACGTCGAGGCCCGCCTTGTCAACAGGCACATGCGCGCCTTCGTGCTTGTCGGCGAGCCCGCCATAATAGCGGTAGTAGTCGCCGACATAGGCGATCTGGGCGCGGGTCTCGCGGATGATCTTGCCGGTGTCGCGTGTCTCGACCTCGGCCAGGCGCCGGGCATTGGCGGCAACGAGGTCGCCGAGCTTGACCAGCAGCTTTCCACGCGCCGTCGCTGTCATCCTTCGCCATGGGTCTGAGCGCAGTGCGCGGTGCGCCGCCTCGACGGCACGGTCGACATCCGCTTCGGTCGCCGCCGGCATTTTCGCCCAGGCTGCCCCGGTCGACGGGTCGACACTGTCGAAAGTGGCGGACGGCTCGTCGAAGTGGCCGTCGATGAAGTTCCTGAAAACAGCGTCGGTCATGGGCTCGCGATCAGAGGAAGGCCGGCATCACCCGGTCGATGAACAGTTGCAGCGATTTCGTCTTGCGCTCGTGCGAAAGCCCGCTGTCGATCCAGATCGAATACTGGTCGTAGCCGAGCGCCTCATAGGCCTTGAGCCGGGCGATGACCTCGTCGGCCTCGCCGATCACCAGATTCTGCCTGATCTTGTCCGGCGCGTATTGCGGCATGGCCGCGATCTCGTCCGCCGTCAGCGGCTCCAATATGCCTTGATGTACCGGCTTCTTGTTTGGAACCAGGCGCCGAACTGGCAGTAGAAAGTCGACAGGTCCTGCGTGAGGCGATCGGCGTCGGCCGCGTCCTCGGCGACGAAGGTGTGCATCAAAAGCATGATTTCCGGCCGTTCGATCTCGGGATGCGCGGCGCAGGCGGCGTTGAAACGCTGCATCAGGCTCGTCACTTCGTCATCGCCGGAAGCCAGCGGCGTCACCTGGACCTTGCATCCATTGGCGACGGCGAAGTTGTGCGAGTTCGGGTCGCGCGCCGCCACCCAGATCGGCGGGTAGGGTTTCTGCAGCGGCTTGGGCGAGGAGGTGGTCGGCGGGAATTGCCAGAACGCGCCGGAGAGTTCGAAGTCGCCGTCCCAGAGGCCGCGGATCGCCGGTATGATCTCGCGCATGCGCTGGCCGGCGCCCCAGGCGTCGAGGCCCGGGAAGACGCGCTGATATTCATAGCTGTAGGCGCCGCGCGCGATGCCGATGTCGAGCCGGCCGCCGCTGATGACGTCGGCCATCGCCGCTTCGCCGGCAAGCTTGATCGGGTGCCAGAAGGGCGCGATCACGGTTCCGGTGCCGAGACGGATACGGCTGGTCTTGGCGGCGAGATAGGCGATGTTGATGAAAGGGTTCGGCGAGATGGTGAATTCCATGCCGTGATGCTCGCCGATCCAGGCGGTCTCGAAGCCTGCCTGTTCGGCCATCAGGACCAGCTCCTCGAGCTCGGTCACAAGCTCGGAATGCGGCTTGGCCAGATCCGACCGTTCCATATGCACGAAGAGCGAGAATTTCATCCGTGGTCACCTGTGTTGACGGCGGAAGCGCCAGCCCTGGCGAGCGGCCGGACCTCGCCTTCGACATCGTTGCCGACATAGACGCCGAATGCGTCCACCGAGCATTCCCTGATATAGCGCGCGAGCATCGAGCGGATCGCCGGGTCGGCGATCTTCAATCCTTCGATCGCGTCGATCTCGATCAGCCTGATGCCGCGATCGCTGGAAGCGGGCACGTCGAACGTGCCGCGATAGTAGACGTGCGTGCGTGAAACAGGCCCGGCGTCGTCCCAGACGGCGAACAGGAAGCCGAGTTGGGCCTCGATGGCCTTCGTCGCAAGCAGCCCTCGCAGGCTTTTGCCATCGCCGGCCGAGCCCAATCCCCGGCCGCGCGGCAGTTCAAAGCCGTCCGCTGTCTCCAGGAACAGGATCCGGCCGCCATTTTCGAGGATGGCGCCGACATCGGTGCCGGGCTGGGTGGCGGCGAGCGCATCCTGGCTGAGGCCGGGTGCGACATAGGCGCCGCGGCAATAGCCGAGCGGCTGCGCGGAATTGTGCTCGAAATCGCGGACGCGGCCGATGAGGATCGAATGATCGCCGGCATCGACCAGCCGCTCCATGTCACAGTCGAAGCATGCGACGGAGCCGTCCAGCACGGGGCTGCCGGTCCGTCCCGGCCGCCAGGCCACGGAGGCAAATTTGTCGGCGGCTTTCGAGGCGAAGATGCCGGACGCCGCCTTCTGGCCCTCGTTGAGGACGTTGATGGCGAAGCTTTTCGAGGTTGCGAAGACGGGATGGCCAAGCGCCTTGTGGGCGATGCAGACCAGCACCAGCGGCGGATCGAGCGACACTGAGGTGAAGGAGTTTGCGGTGAAGCCGCGCGGCTCGCCTTCGGGGCCGATCGTGGTGACGATGGTGACGCCGGTGAGGAAAGAACCCAGCGCGCGGCGGAACTCGCCGCTGTCGAAGCCGGCATTCGTCTTCGCAGTGCCATCTTGTTCTGCCGCTTCGTCCTCGGCGAGGAAGTCAACGATATGGCGCGTGGTGAGGTCCGGTCCCGCCACCGCCATCATGTGCCTCTCGCCCCGCAGCACCGTGCAGCGGCCGCGCGGCGCCAGGCGTGCCATCGCGGCAGACATTGCCGGCGAAGAATTTCTATCCTCGGAGCCAGTCATGAACAGGGCCGGTACGGCCAGCGTCGGCAGGCGGTCGGCCTGATCGCCGTCGGCACGAGCGAACAGGCGATAGGTGCGGGCATAGCCTTCCGGGTCGACCGCGCTCAGTGCAGATGACGTCTTCTCGGCCGCTGCCTTGAGTTCGGCCGGCACCGGATCTCCAAACCAGCGCGCGATAGTCTGCGCGGCGCCGGCAGCGTCGGCACGGCTATTGAGAGCGGCCGCTCGCTCCTGGACGGCCTTGGCCAATTCAGGCGGGCGCCGGAACACGGCGTTGAGGGACACGATGCGGCGGACGCGCTCCGGTGCACGCAGCGCGAGTTCCTGGGCAACGAGCGCGCCCATCGAGTGGCCGATGACGAACGCCTTGTCGAGGCCGAGATGATCGAGCAGACGAATGGCCTGATCGGCGTAGTCGGCCAGCTCCGGATGCTGCGGCGGTAGCGGCGAAAGGCCATGGCCGAGCATGTCGATGGCGATCACGTCAAAGCTGTCGGCCATGCGCTCGATCTGCGGCTGCCAGATCGCGGCGTTCATGCCGACGCCGTGGATGAACAGCACCGGCGCGCCCGCGCCGGCGCGGATGAAGCCTGTGCCGTCGGGCGCCGTGCCCTGTCGAGCCCATGCGGAAGCGTCAGCCATGCACGTCCCCGAGCTCCTTGAGGTCCTGGTAGCGATCGCCGATGCGATGATGCGGGCGGCCGCCGATCGAAGCGCCGAGCGCCACCACCAGCTCGTCCGGCGCCGGCGCATCGCCGATCTGGAAATGCACGGTCAGGTAATGCGAGCGCCGCCCTTCGTCGTTCTTGTCCATCAACGGGATCATGATCGGCGTGTTTGGCCCGCCGCGCAGATTGGTGAAGGCGAGATAGGTCTTGGCGCCGACGGCGCGACGATAATGGTTGCCGAAATGCAGCGTGTGAATCAGCGCCGAGGCATGCTCGATCTCGCCTGACGTGCCGCAAATGGCCGCCTTGCCGTAGCCCTCGATCGCCTCGCCGGAACCGGCGGCGGCAATGATCTCGCGGGTCAGGATTTCTCCCAGCACCGGCGCACAGGCGCGGATTTCGGGCGAAAGGTCGTCGGTGAAGCCACGTCCGGCCCAGGGGTTGGTCAGCACCGCGGCGACCCCGATCAGGCGCAGCGGTCGGGGTGCAGCCTTGCCGCCTTCGATCAGCGTGTTCTCGGAATAGGTCACGATCTTGCGAATGGCAGGCAGCATGAAATCCTCGGGTCGGCGACGTCGTGGGACCATGCGATCCCTGTATCATCTTATGGTATACCATGCTATGGAGCGCCAAGTACCTTGTCAACCGGGCATGGAATCTGTTTTGTGGCGGCGCAGGAGGCAACACATGCCAGACGACACGCTTCGCATCGACCGCAGCGCCAAAACCTTGAGGACGTTAGCGCTGGAGCGCATGCGCGAGGCGATCATGGATTTCCATTTCCAGCCCGGCGAAAGGCTGGTCGAGCGACCGCTTTGTGACCAGCTTGGCGTGAGCCGTTCCGTCGTGCGCGAGGTTCTGCGCCAGCTGGAAGCCGAGGGGCTCGTGCAGATGATCCCTGGGCATGGGCCGGCGGTGGCGAGGCCCGACCTTGGCCGCACCGACGAGATCTATGAGCTCAGGGCGCTGCTCGAAGGCATTGCCGCACGCGCCTGCGCCCTGTCGGCGACCAGCGAACAGCTGGCGACGCTGGAGCGCGCCTTGGCCGACCTGTTCGAGGCGTGGGCATCTGGGACGCCGCCGGCGGTGATGCGGGCGACAACCAAATTCTACGAGGCGCTGTTCGAGGCCGCCGACAAGCGCGTCGCCTGGGAAATCGTCAGCGGGCTGAATGTCCGCATCAACCAGCTTCGTTCCATGACCATCGTCTCGACCAATCGACGCGAAGCGGCGATCGCCGAGATGAACGAGATCATGGATGCGATCCGGGGACGCAAGCCGGACGAGGCGGAAGCCGCGGCGCGGCGCCATGTCGAATCGGCCTGGCAGATCGCCCGCACGGCGCTGCGGCCGCCGGCGTGACGCTGCCTAAGCGCCGCCGGCCATGACCGCTCGCAGCCAGGCTGTGATGGCATCGAAGTCGATCGGCTTCGTCGTGTCGACGTCGAAGAGCGGCCCGCGCCGCAGCGGCTCGGCGCGCTTGGCGAGCTCGATCAGTTCGGGGACATAGGCCGCACCGGGATGGCCGGCGGGACGCTGGTCGAGTCGGGCGCCGTAGCGCTCGGCAAGCACCTCGCCGGGCGCGTGGCACCAGATTTCGAAAGTCTGCTCGACGCCAGCCTTTCGCAGATGATCCTCCAGAACCTCGCGCGGCTGGAAACCGAACCAGGCATCAACGACCACGGTGGTGCCCACCGGGGCTTCGCCGACGACCGACCAGATTGCTTGGTAGCTGGCGCGGCCGAGCGTGCGGTTGAACAAGCGGTCGCCGCCGCCGAGCACTTCGAGGAACGGGTTTTTGATCGTGTCGAGCGCCAGCAATGGCCAGCCCATGCGATCGGCGATGCCGCGTGAAACCGTGCTCTTGCCGCTGGCCGGGATGCCGTTGACGAGCACGGCGCGCCGCGCGCGATTGTGCTGGGCTGACGGCTCCGCCAGTGCCTGCAAGCCGGCGCCGATCACCCCGGCGTCGTCGCCGAGTTGCGCGGCTTCGACCTGGCATTGATACCAGGGCGCCAGCGCCGGTGCGCGGGCGAGGGCTGCGTGTGCCGCCCGGCCGAGGCCGCCGCCAAGCAGCACCAGATCGGGAGCCAGCACGGCAACGGCGGTATCAATGGCAGCGCGTAAGGGCTTCGCCCAGGCGTCGAGCACGTCGCGTGCGGCGATGTCACCCGCCGCATCGCGGGCAAAGAGCTGATCGACCGAAATGTCGACGCCGAGCCCGGCGCGCGCAATGTGGCGGCCGAGCGCCGTGCCCGAACTGGTGGTCTCGACGCAGCCGCGGCGGCCGCAGGCGCAGACCTCGCCATTGACGTCGACGGTGATGTGGCCAAGCTGCCCCGCCGTTGCCGAGCCACGTGTGATCCGCCGATCCTGAGCGACGGCGCCGCCAATGCCGGTGCCGATGGTGAACATGACGATGTTGCCATGGCCCCGCCCGGCGCCGAGCGCCATCTCGGCGGCCAGCGCCATGTTGCAGTCATTGTCGATGGTGACGGGCTTGCCTGTCATGTCTTCGAGGCGCTGGGCCAGCGCAACCGAGGCGAGGTTGACATAGCCGCCCGACAGGACCGCGCCGCGCCGCGCATCGACGCGGCCGGGAACACCGACGCCGATGGCCTTCACATCAGGCGTGTCGAGAAGGCGCACCATGTCGGCGATGCGGCCGAGCACCAGCTCCGGGTCGGGCGCGCTTTTTTCGGAAACGCGCTTGAGGATTTCACCAGTGCTGGAGATGCGGGCGGCACGCAGATTTGTGCCGCCGATATCGATTCCTATGCTGAGAGGCATGGCGTCCTGCGCGTGATCTAAATTCGACTATCAAGCAGCGGCTTTCTGCCGGTAGTGCCCGATCACGGCCTGGATCTCACGCAATCGCGGCACTGCGATGGTCTTAAGCCTTTCGCGCTGGATGTCACGATCGAGTGAGATGCAATCCTTCCACAGCGAGCGGCCAGCGATGACGCCCGAGGCGCCATTCTGCATGGCGATCTCGACCTGGCCAAGGAAGGTCGCGTGGTTGACGCCGGCCGAAAGCACCGCCCACGGCACCTCGCCGGCCATTTTGGTGATGTTGGCGCAGGCTTGCGGCGTTCCGGGGTAGGGAAGCTTCAGCACCTTGGCGCCGCATTCCAGCGAAATCCTGGTGCCTTCTTCGACCAGCCATGGCGTCTTGGCCGCATAGTCCTCGGGGCTTTCCTCATCGAGCTGATAGGTTAGGAACTCGACGACCAGCAGCAGGTCCTCCTGCGCGAAATCGGCGATGCACTGGCGCAGGATGGCGATGTTGTGCTCGTTGGCTTCAGGCTTGTCGGCCCGCAGATACACCATGATCTTGCCGCCGGTGCCGCCGAGTGCGCGGACACGGCGCGCGTCGATGTCAGGAACCAGGCGCGACAAGCGGTAGCCCTCGGGCGAGACGTCGAAACCGGAAGCGTCGAGGCCGATGAGCAGCGCCGTATCGCGGTTCAACACGCCTTCGTCGACAATGCGCGGCACCGCGCAGAGCGGGTCGAGCAGCACGCAGGACGCCGCACTGGCGAGGTAGCGCGTGATGTCGGCCTTGGTGTCGCCGAGCATGTCGTTGGTGATCTTGGCCTGTTCGTCCGGGTCCGACGCCAGCAAGGTCCGCATGCCGCCGCGCTGGTCGCAGGCGATGGCCACCATGGCCCCGTCCTTGCCGCATATCTGCTGATAGCCGCGCAGTTCCGCGGTGGTCATCTTCGTCATGGTCTCAATCCGATGTTGGCGCTCTCTTGCCGAGAGCGCGGATCCCGTGGAAACAACGATGTACAGTTCTGCCTGCCTTGCCGGCAGGACGCCGTGGCGTGCCATCGCCTCGAAGAAAGCGCCTCGCCGGCCTCGCGGCATGGCAGCAGCGCACGTTGCGAGTTGGCTGGATTTGCGCGATAACTCCCGTCGGCGTATGCGTGTGTAACACGTTGCTGAAAGGAATTGCAAGCTGTCTGTTCCCTCCATCCAGGATGCGACCGCATCGCGGACGATGCTGCACACCGTGGCCAAGCTGCATTACGTGGAGGAGATGTCGCAGGTCGATATCGCTCGCCGGCTCGGCGTCTCCACCGCGACGATTTCGCGCCTGCTGCAGCGGGCGCGGGCCGAGGGCATTGTCCGCATCGAGGTTCTCGACCTGGCGACGCCGGAGGACATCACCAGACAGCTGATCGATGGCTTGAAATTGCGGGATGCCGCGGTGGTCGAGACGCCGGCGGCGGGCACGCTGGCGGCGCTCGCGGCACCGCTTGGCGGCCTGCTCAGACAGGCGCAACTGGTGGCGGGCTCCGTCGTCGCCATCGGCTGGGGGCGCGCCGTGCGCGAGGTCATCCGGGCCGGCCTGCCGCGCATGCCCGGCGTGCTGACCGTGGCCGCCACCGGCGGCATGCAGCAGCAGGCGGCGCATTTTCAGGTCAACGAATTCGTGCGGCTCGCCGCCGAGGAGTTCGGCGGCACACCGCATTTCATCCATGCGCCCTATCTGCCGTCCAGCGAACTGCGCGAGGTTTTCCTGCGCGACACCGCCATCCGCGATGCCGTCGCTCTGTGGGAGCGGACCGATGTCGCGATCGTCGGCATCGGCCTGCCGCATGCCATCAATGCCCCGGAGGCGAGTGCCGCCACGCCGAGCGAGCAGGCGCTGGTTCATGCCGCCGGCGACGTGCTTCGCCACTACTTCGATGCCGAAGGCGCGCTGATCGCCTGGGAAGGCGAGAGCCGGATGATCGCCATGTCGCCGGCGCAGCTGCGCGCCGTGCCGCTGGTCATCGGTCTTGCCGCGTCGCCGGAAAAGGCGACGGCAGTCATTGCCGCCGTTCGCGCCGGTCTCATCAACACGCTGGTGACGGATACCAAGACGGCGCAGGCCATCCTCGCGGCGCTCGCGTAGCGATAGAGCGGCAGGACGCTACCGCGTTGCTGGCTCCGGGCGATCCAAGGTTGCGGCCACGAAAACCGATTGTGTCGCCGAAAGCCCCGGGCGATAGTTGGCCAGGGGCTCTGCGGAGCAGTCGGATGTTTTACGGTGTGAAAAGCCCGGCGCTGTCAGCTCGGAAAAACCGAGTTGCAATTTATTTCTGCAAAGTGTTACAAGTTCGAACGCCCGCCGGCAAGGCGAGGCGTGGGGCACAGTTTGCCGAACCTCGCGGAGGCTGAGGAACGGGGCTGTGACCAGGTGCGCCGGCGACTGACCGGCCGACATATCGACTGGAGGGCGCTTGGGAGGAGCTGCCCGCGAAAGGCAACAGGCGTTACCGGCCGTCGGCATCCGAACGGATGACGGCCATTCCAATGTCACTTGCAACGGCAGATCTGCCAATAATGAGGAGGATGTCATGAAGAAGATTGTTGCCGCGCTCGCGGCGCTCGCCGTCAGTGCGACGGTGCTGATCGCGCCCGCACAGGCGCAGGACAAGAAATACACCATTGCGCTCATTCCGGGCCTCACCACCGACGGCTTCTACATCACCATGCGCAAGGGCGCCCAGGCGGCGGCTGACGCGCTTGGCGTGACCCTGGTTTTCCAGGGTGCGCCGGACTTCAACCCGGTCACGCAGGTGCCGGTGCTCGACGCTGTCATCGCCAAGAAGCCTGATGCGATCCTGATCGCGCCGACCGACAAGGTCCAGTTGGTCGAGCCGCTGCGCAAGGCCAATGATGCCGGCATCCCGGTCATCACCGTCGACACTTTCATCGGCAGCGGCGTCTACCAGACCGGCGCCGGCGATGCCGATTTCCCGCTGGCCTATATCGCCTCGGACAATGTGCTCGGCGGCGAGATTGCCGCGCGCGCCCTTGCCACCGCCATTGGCGACAAGGGCAAGGTCTATGTGTCGAACGTCAAGCCCGGCATCTCGACCACCGATCAGCGCGAAGAAGGTTTCAAGAAGGAGATGGCCAAGCATACGGGCATCACCGTGCTGGAGACACAGTTCAATGACGACGACGCCAACAAGGCGGCCTCGCAGCTGCAAGCGGTGTTCGCCCGCAATCCCGACCTGGTCGGCGTCTTCGGCGCCAATCTGTTCTCGGCTCTGGGTGCCGCCAACGGCGTCAAGCAGGCTGGCCAGACCGGCACCGTCAAGGTCGTCGCCTTCGATGCTCCGACCAGCATCGTCGACAACATCAACACCGGTCTGGTCGACGTGGCGATCGCCCAGCATCCGGCCGAGATCGGCTATTACGGCGTCGTCTCGGCCTATGCCCACCTGACCGGCCATTCGATCCCGGTCACCATCGGCACCGGCTTCACGATCATGGACAAGTCCAACATCGCGGATCCAAACATCTCGAAGTATCTCTACTCCGAGTAAGTCCAGACCAGCTCGGCTCTTCCCGGTCCGCCGGGAGGAGCCTGCATTAGGTCCTCGCCAGTCGAGACCTGTTTGAAGGCGCCGCGGAGTATCCATGACCTCGACATCACCAGCCCAGCCTGCCGAGAAGCATGTCGCCCCTCAGGCCGATCACGGCGATCCGGCCCGCAGCCTGATCGCACGCATCGCCGAAGGCCGCGCGTGGCTGTTCCTCGCCGGACTGCTCATCTGTTTCGAGATCTGGTCGCGGCTCGCCTTCGGCGCGACTTTTGTGCTCAATCCGTTCAACCTGCAGTCCATCGCCATCTTCGCCGTGGCGCCGCTGCTGCTGGCGACTGGCCAGACCTTCGTCATCATTTCGGGCGGCATCGACCTGTCGCTCGGCTTCATCATGGGGCTGGCCGCCGTCATCGCCGCGCATGCCACCAATATGGCGGGCGCGGCCATTCCCCTGCCGCTGGCCATGCTGGCGGGCATCCTCGCCTCGGTGATCGTTGCCGGCGTGCCGGGCGTCATCAACGGCCTGCTGATCTCGCGGCTCAAGGTTCCGCCCTTCATCGGCACGCTCGGCATGTTCGGCGTCGCACGCGGTGCCGCTTTCCTGCTTGCCGGCGGCACCACCGTGCCGGTGCAGAATTCCTGGTTCGCACTGCTCGGCAACGGCAAGTTCTACGGCGTGCCCTATCTGGTGCTGATCACTGCCATCTTCGTCATCGTCATGCACTACCTGCTCAGCCAGACCCGGTTCGGCCAGCACAATTACGCCATCGGCGCCAATGTGCAGGCGGCGCGCCGCGCCGGTATCGACATCAGGGGGCACATATTGCGGCTCTATGTGCTGTCGGCGATGTGCGCCGGCCTTGGCGGCGCGCTCTATGCCGCGCGCTTCACGGCGGGTGCTGCACAGGCCGGCGAGCCCTTACTGCTCGACAGCGTCGCGGCGGTGGTGATCGGCGGCGCCAGCCTGTTCGGCGGCTCCGGCACCATCTTCGGCACGGTCGCCGGCGCGCTGGTGATCGCGGTCATCCAGTACGGCTTGGTCTTCGTCAATGTCGAACCGTTCTGGCAGTTCATCGCCGTCGGCGTCGTCATCATCATTTCCGTTCTTATCGACCAGGCGCAGCGCCGGTTCAGTGGAGCCCGTCAGGATGAATAGCACCAACCAGAACGGCCCCTTGCTGGAAGTCCGGAATCTGTCGAAGCATTTCGGCGCCGTGCGTGCGCTCAACGACTTCTCCATGGCCGTGCGGCCGGGCGAGGTGGTGGCGCTGGCCGGCGACAACGGCGCCGGCAAGACGACGCTGATCAAGGCGATATCGGGCGTGTTCCAGCCGACGGGTGGCGAAATCCTGCTGCGAGGCCAGCCGGTCACGTTCTCGACGCCGCAGGAAGCACGCGAAAAGGGCATCGAGACGATCTACCAGGATCTCGCGCTTGCCGACAATCTGTCGATCGGCGCCAACATTTTCCTTGGCCGCGAACCGATGCGCAAGGCGTTCGGCTTCCTGCCGGTGCTCGACCGCAAGGCCATGGCCGAGGCGGCCAAGGCAACGATGGGGCGGCTGGACTTCCATGTCAGCCGGCTCGAGGCTCCGGTCAGTAATTTCTCCGGCGGCCAGCGCCAGGCCGTCGCCATCGGCCGCGCCGTCTACTGGGATGCGCAGATCCTGATCATGGACGAGCCGACCGCCGCCCTTGGCGTACCGGAACAGCGCAAGGTGATTTCACTGATCCACCAGCTCAAGGCACAGGGGCGCGGCGTGATCTTCATCTCGCATAATCTGCAGGACATCTTTGCCGTCTCGGACCGTATCGTCGTGCTGCGGCGCGGCGTCCAGGCCGGCGAGCGCAAGATCTCCGAGACCAATCATGACGAAGTCGTCAAGCTGATGGTCGGCGGTTAGGTGCATTGATATTGAGATGATGCCGGGCTGACCTAACCTCGACACGGTTAGACCATCGATTGCTTAGCCGGCATCCCGGTTCGTCAGCGCGATGTGACAGCAGCCTGAGCCGTGGCCAGGCGTCCAGGTGACGTTGTCGAAGCGCACGCCGGTCGCCTCGAACAGGCCGCGGTCGAAGGCGCCGGCGATGCGGCAGAGCGTGGCGAGCCTTTCGTCGCCAACGCCAGCCTCGACCCAGGCGTCTTTCAGTGGGCAGCGCTTAACCTTGAAGGCGATGCGGTTGTCGCCGCGTTCGACATCGGTCGGATACATCAGGCCGCCATCCGGGCTGACCGCCAGGAAGGCCTCGCCGATGGCGCGTGCATCGTTGGCGCCGAAGCTGGCGAAGGCGGCGGCCGCCACTTCCTTGCCGCGCTGTTCGATGGTGCGAATCATGATCGCCTTGGCCTTGTCGGAACCCAGCTCTCCGGTGAGCTCTTCGAGGAACAGGCGGTAGAGATCGGCGCGGTTGCGGAAGGCGGAATCGAGTTCACGCGACAGTTTCTCGGCTCTGGCTTCCGGGTCGGTCATGGTACCTGCCTGCTGGTTCTGTTCAATCTTGGTGCTGCCGCCACCAGCGCCTTGCCAATGGCCGATTGCGGTGCGTCGATGACGGCGCGGGCATCGCCGCTTTCGGCAATCCGCCCGGCATCGAGAAGGATGACGCGGTGGGCGACGGCGCGCACGACGCCGAGATCATGGGAAATGAAGAGATAGGCGATCCGTTCCTGCCTTTGCAGGTCAAGCAACAGGTCGAGGATCTGGCCGCGCACCGAAACGTCGAGTGCCGACACGGCCTCGTCTAGTACGATCAGCGATGGTTTCGTTGCGATGGCGCGGGCGATGGCGACGCGCTGCCGTTGGCCACCGGAGATTTCGTGGATGGCGCGCGGCGCGAGATCGGCCGTCAGGCCGACGCGCTCGAGCAAGGCGGCGATGCGGCGCGGGCGCTCGGCGCGGGAGGCGATGCCATGGATGCGCAAGGGATCGTCGAGCACACGCGCCACGGTGGCGCGTGGATTGAAGGCAGCAAGCGGATCCTGGAACACCATTTGCAGGCGGGCGCGGCGTGCTCTGAGCGCAGCGTCACTCAAGGCCAGGAAATCATCACCTTCGAAGTCGATGCGTCCGGCGTCCGGCTCGATCAGGCGCAGCACCAGCCGGGCGATCGTCGACTTGCCGCTGCCGGAAGGGCCGGCCAATGCCAGTGTTTCGCCGGGCTCGATATGAAAGAGATATCGTCGACGGCGATGACGGTGTCACCGCCGCGACGGTAGCGTTTGGTGAGATTGGACACGGCGAGCAGGCTCATGCGTGCAGCCCGGCCCGGTTCAGCAAGGGTGCGGCGTCGAGGCCGATATGGGCGTCCAGCAGGGTGCGGGTGTAGGCTTGCGTTGGGGCGCTGACAATCTGTGCCGTCGCGCCAAGCTCGACTAGTTGGCCATGGCGGAACACGGCGATACGTTCGGCGAGTTCGGCGGCGAGTGCGATATCGTGGCTGATGAACAGCAGCGTCATGCCGTCCTCGGCCACCAGCTGCCGGATCAAGGCGACGATCTCTGCCTGCACGATGGTGTCGAGCGCGCTGGTCGCCTCGTCGGCGATCAGCAGTTTCGGCCCGGCCGCGATCGCCGCGGCAATCGCCACACGCTGCTTCTGGCCGCCGGAGAGTTGATGCGGGAAGGCATGCAGGGCCGAGTCCGGGTCGGGCAGGCGGACGCGTTCGAGGAGGGTTTTGGCTTTCGCGTATGCCTGGGACCAGGTGAAGCCGAGATGGGTGCGGGCGACTTCGGCGATCTGTTTGCCGATGGCCATGACGGGATCGAGGCTGGCGGATGGGTCCTGGAAGACGAAGCCGATGTCGCGGCCAAGGAGGGGTGCTCGGCCAAGGCCGGGCCATTCAATTTTTCCGCCAACCGCCGAAGATGCCGGCAGCAATCCCGCAATCGCCAGCGCCAGCGTACTCTTGCCGGAGCCACTTTCGCCGATGATGGCCAGCCGCTCGCCAGCGACGATATCGAAGCTGATGTCCTTCAGCGCCGCCACCGCACTGCCGTCACGGCGGTAGGTCACTGTGAGGTCGCGGATTGAAGCCAGAGCGGTCACGACAGGCCTCTCTTGACCGCCGTCGTCTCGACGATGCCTTCGCCGGCGAGATAGACGCCGAGCACGGTCAGCACCAGCGCAATACCCGGCACGATCGACAGGAAGGGGGCGGTGCGCAGAACGGCACGGCCTTCGGCGATCATCCCGCCCCAGGTGACGCGGTTGGGGTCGCCGAGGCCAAGGAAGGACAGCGCCGCTTCGGTGAGGATCGCGGCGGCGACGATCACCGACGACATCGCCAGCACCGGCGGCAAGGCGTTGGGCAGCACCTCGCGAAAGGCGATTTCAAGCGGATGCATGCCGATGGCACGGGCGCTGGCGACATAGTCGCGTTCGCGAATGGAGAGGACTTCGGCGCGGGCAATTCGAGCCGGTCCGGTCCAGGTGCCGAGCGCTATTGCAGCAACGACGACGCCGAGCGACGGCCCGACGACGCAGACGAAGGCCAGCGCCAGCAGGAAGCTCGGCACGGTCTGGAAGGCGTCTGTAATACGCATCAGCACCTCGTCGACGAGGCCGCCGGCAAAGCCGGCCAGCGTGCCGACCACTGAGCCGATGGCAAGTGCCGCAGCGGCAGCCGCAAGGCCGACAGCGAGCGAGGTGCGGGCGCCGTGAACGAGTTCGGCCAGCACGTCGCGGCCGAGCCGGTCGGTGCCGAGCGGCAGCGACCAGCTTTGGAAGGGCGGCAACAGCGCTGGCCCGGCAATCGCTTGTGGATCGCCGGGGAAAAGCAGCGGCGCGATGAGCGCCATTGCAACCAGTGCAGTCAGAAGGGCGGCGCCGGCGATCGCCTCGGGCGCGCGCACAAAACGGCGGAGCGGGTTCATGCGCCGGCCTCGCTGGCGCCAACGCGTGGGTCGAGGAAGGCATAGGCGATGTCGACGAGCAGGTTGATGACGATGACGAGAACGGCGCTGACGAGGATGATGCCGAGCAGCAGCGGCGTGTCGCGCGAAGCCACCGCTTCCTGCGCCAGCCGGCCAAGGCCGGGCACGGAAAACACGCTCTCGATGACGACGCTGCCGCCAAGCATCTGCGCCGACTGCAGGCCGAGCATGGTGACCAGCGGCAAGAGAGCGTTGCGAGCGACGTGCGCCAGCACGATGCGGCGGCGCGAAAGCCCCCTGGCGCGGGCGGCCAGCACAAAATCCTGCCGCCAGGCCTCGGCCATGCCGGCGCGCATCATGCGCAGATAGAGCGCGAGGTAGATGAAGCCGAGGGCAGCCACCGGCAGGATGAGATGGATGGCGATGTCGGCGGCGCGATCGAGGCCGGTCTTGTCCGAGGCCAGCGTCTCGATGCCGCCGATCGGCAGCCAGCGCAGGTCGACGGCAAAGACCACGATCAGCACGAGGCCGAGCCAGAAGCCCGGCACCGCATAGAGCGCCAGTGAGCCGATCGACAGGAAGCGGTCGCGGACGCTGCTGGGCCTGGCGCCGGCATAGATGCCGAGCGCCGAACCCAGCCCGAAGGACAGCGCGGTGGCACTGACCATCAGCAGCAGTGTGTTGGGCAGGCGCTCGAGGATGACGTCGCGGATTGGCCTGGAGAAGGTCACTGACTGGCCGAGATCGAGATGCAGCAGCGCCCAGAGATAGTTGGCGAGCCGCGTCAGTTCCGACTGGTCGAGGCCCCAGCGATGGCGCAGCAATTCGATCATGCCGGCGTCGCCACCGGTCGAGACGATATAGGCGTCAACGGCATCGCCGGGTGCGGCCTCGAGCAGCAGAAAGGTGCCGATGACGACGATCAGCAGCACGAAGATGCTGCCGAAGAGGCGACGGCGGATGAGGGTGAGGGCGCGGTTCATGGCGAAGCCGCACCAGGGCTAAGCGATAAGCGCCGAGTTCTACGGCGCCCCCCTCTGTCCTGCCGGACATCTCCCCCACTTGGGGGGAGATCAGCCGTTGTTGCCGCCCTCGCCGATTTCCAACGCTGCAGGATTGAGCGAGGCGCAGCAACTGCCAGTCTCCCCGCTTGTGGGGGAGATGTCCAGCAGGACAGAGGGGGGCGCGAAAGAACTCTCACCTTGGAAGCTGAGCACCCGACTACACGACGCGCAAGCCTTGAGAGTACACTAGCCGGCCAGATACGTGTCCGCCCAGTTCGAAACCGCCCAGCGCGGGTTGTTGGCAATATTGCCCACCGTATCACGCGCGACACTGATGAAACTCCATTCGGCGACGTTGATCAGCGGCAGGTCGGCGGCCACCTCTTTCTGGAACTCCTTGTAGAGGTCGGTGCGGGCCGTGGTGTCGAGCGTTTCCGAGGCCTTGGCGATCAGCGCGTCGAGCGCGTCGTTCTTGTAGCCGCCCTGGTTGGAGAACGGCACGCCGTCCGGAATGCCGCTCTGCACCAGGATGGTGGTCGAGATCGCCGGGTCGCCGCGGAACACCGGCGGGCCGACCGCGAGGTCGAAGGCGTGGTCGGTATAGACGGCCTTGATGTGCGCGGCGGAGTCGTTGTTGACCAACTGCGCGTCGATGCCGATGGCCGCGAGCGCCTGGCGCAGATAGTCGCCGAACTGCTTGGTCTCGTTGAAATAGGGCGCCGGCAAAAGTTTCAGCGTGAAGCGGTTGCCGTCAGCGCCCTTCTTGTAGCCGGCCTCGTCGAGCAGTGCGTTGGCCTTGGCGACATCGAAGGCATAGGTCGGCACGTCGGCGGTGTAGAATTGCGGATCGTTCTTCGGCACCGGGCCAGTTGCCGTCGCGGCATAGCCGAGGAACACCGTCTTGACGACGAAGTCCTTGTCGATGGCATGCGCGATCGCCTGCCGCACTTTCACATCGGCCAGTTCCTTGCGGCGATGGTTGATCTCGACGACGAGCTGGTAAGTCAGCCCCTCATAGCCCTTGGTGATCACCTTCAGGCCCGGCACCTTGGAGATGCGGTCGAGGTCGGCCAGCGGCACGGCGGAGAAGGCGGCGAGCTGGATTTCTTCCGCTTCCAGCGCGCTCGCAGCCGACGTGCGGTCGGGCAGCACCTGATAGATGATCTCGTCGAGATAGGGCTCGTCCTTGCCCCAGTAATCGGTGTTCTTCGTCAGCTTGTAATACTGGCCGGCCTTGTACTCGCCGAATTTGAATGGACCGGTGCCGATGGGGGCGTTGTTGGCGGGATTGTCCTCGATCTTGCCGACTTCGTAGACGTGTTTCGGCACCACGCTCGACAGCGCTGGCAGCGCATTGCGGATCAGCTGGAATGGCGTCGGCTTGGCGAATTTGAACACGGCGGTGAGATCGTCAGGCGTCTCGACGCTGGCCAGATCCTTGAACACGGTGCGGCCGAGATTTTGCAGCGGCTTCCAGATCTGCAGCGCCGAGAAGGCGACGTCGGCCGAGGTGAACGGCTTGCCGTCATGCCATTTGACGCCGTCGCGCAGCTTGAATGTCACCGAGAGCCCGTCGGCGGCACCTTCCCAGCTCAGCGCCAGGCGTGGCGCAAGCCCGTCCTTGCCGTCGAAGGAGGCTTCGGCCAGCGTCTCGACGATCTTGCTGGAGATGAAGAAGACGCCGTTGGAGGCGACGATCGCCGGGTTGAGGTTGCGTGGCTCGGAATCCGCAGCGAGCACCAGGCGGCCGCCCTTCTTCGGCGTCTGCGCCCAGCCTGATATCGGCATGGCGGTGGAGGCCAGCAGCATCGCCGAGCCGGCAAGCATTTTGCGTCTGGAAATCGTGAAACCTGACATGATCGAACTCCGTCCTCTCCGCGACCCGATCGGCGCGACAACACCCCTCGGATGCCGGCACCGGCATCCTTGCGGCGGCGATTATGAGCCTTGTCATGGGTTTCGCCAGAGACGGAATTGGCGCATCCTGGCTTGGCTTTGAAATTTTCGTCCGCTGGACCAGTTCAAGAGAACGGGTTCAATTCCATCTATCTGGTAGGACCAGATTTCGCTGATAGACGATGGATGATGACTTGGTGACCGTCAGGCCGTGCTGTCGGCGCATTTCTGGATAGACCAGAACGGGCAAAATGGTGCAGATTTGATTGATAGCCAGGGGATTGGAAGCGGAGCAGCGTCGATCCCAGGCAAATTCAGGGAGAGAGAGATGAACATTGCGCCGGGCAAGAATGCCGTCAGCAATATCCCGTTCGATCAGGCAAGGGTCGACCGGCTGATGGAGGAGGCCGGCATCGATGTGCTGCTCGCGACCTCCAAGCACAACACGCAGTATCTGCTGGGCGGCTACAAATTCATCTTCTTCGCCGCCATGGATGCGATCGGCCACAGCCGCTACCTGCCGATCGTCGTGTACGAAAAAGGCGGACCGGATCATGCGGCCTATATCGGCAATCGCATGGAAGGCGGCGAGCATCAGAACAACCCGTTCTGGACGCCGACGCTGCATGCCGCCTGCTGGGGCACGCTCGATGCCGCCAACCTCGCCGTCGAACATCTGCAAAAGATCGGCAAGGCGGGTGCCCGCATCGGCATCGAGCCCGGCTTCCTGCCGTCTGATGCCTACACGCTGATCCGCAAGGCGTTGCCGGATGCCAAGCTGATCGATGCGACCGACATGCTGGAGCGTATGCGCGCCATCAAGACCGACGCGGAACTGGAGAAGCTGCGCACCGCCTCCGAGCTGATCACCGATTCCATGCTGGCGACCATCGCCTGGGCTCGGGAAGGCACGACCAAGGCCGATATCATTGAGCATCTGCGGCGCGAGGAGACCAATCGCGGCGCGCATTTCGAATACTGCCTGCTGACGCTGGGCTCCAGCCACAACCGCGCCGCCTCGCCACAAGCGTGGAAGAAGGGCGAGGTGCTGTCGATCGATTCCGGCGGCAATTATCTTGGCTATATTGGCGACCTCTGCCGGATGGGCATTCTGGGCGAACCGGATGCCGAACTCGAGGATTTGCTGGCCGAGGTCGAGACGGTGCAGCAGGCGGCGTTCTCGAAGGTCAAGGCGGGCACTCTGGGCGGCGATATGATTTCGCACGCCGAGGGCGTCCTGAAGAAATCAAAGGTGGCGCCCTATACCGATTTCTTCGCCCACGGCATGGGGCTGATCACGCATGAGGCGCCATTCCTGATGACCAACCATCCGGTCACCTATGAAGGCACCTACGCGGCCAAGCCGCTGGAGAAGAACATGGTGCTGTCGGTGGAGACGACGATGCTTCACCCGACACGAGGCTTCATCAAGCTGGAGGATACGCTGGCGGTGACGGATGCTGGTTACGTGATGTTCGGGGACCGGGGGCGGGGATGGAGCAGGGGTGGGGTGGCTTAGCGCGAACGGCGCTCCCCCTCACCCGGATTGCCAGCCGAATTGCAAGGGCAATTCGGGGCAATCCGACCTCTCCCCGAGGGGAGAGGAGGTGCCAGCGCTGGCGCTCTCCTCTTCTCCCCCACGGGGAGAAGGTGGCCGCGTAGCGGCCGGATGAGGGGGCCTCCCCGCAATCGAGGGGGAGGAAGATCACTGCCCCGCTGGAATCAACCTGAAATCCGGCAGTTCCCGCAGCACCAGCTCCGGTCCGGCCGGCGAGTAAACGACAAACAGCTGCATCGGCCCATCGCCGGTGTTCAGCGTCGAGTGGAAACGGCTCTCCGGCACATAGATGGTGCAGCCGGGGCCGACCTTGGCGACCACCGGATTGCCTTGCTCGTCCTCGACCATCTGCTCGCCATGGCCCGAGATGACGAAAATGATTTCCTCGGCGCCTGGATGGTTGTGGCGGGTGTGGCCCTTGCCGGAAGGCAGGTCGACGACGCCGCCGGAAAAACGCTCAGCGCCATTCACTTCAGGCGCGACCGTCAGCGCCAGCCTGCCCCAGTCGAAACCGAAGGCGCTGACGTCCTGCGGATAGACAAACACCTTGCTCTTGTCGGTCATGGTCTCATCCCTTCTTTTTCTTCGCGGTTTTCTCATCACCGAGCGTCACCGCCTTGAAATCGGCCGTCTGTCTCGCGATCGCCGCCTCCGCCGGCAGCCGCTCCATCGAGCTTGCGCCATAGAAGCCGTGCAGGCCTTTGGCATGTGAGAGAATGTAGCGGGCATCATCCGGCATCGAGATCGGCCCGCCATGGCAAAGCAGGATAACGTCGTTGCGCACCGAGCGCGCGGCATCAGCGATGGCGTCGATCGCGACAACGCAGTCGTCGAGCGACTTGGCCGAGGTGGCGCCGATCGAGCCGCCTGTGGTCACGCCCATATGGGCGACGACGATGTCGGCGCCGGCTTTTGTCATAGCGCGCGCCTCGTCCGGGTTGAAGACATAGGGCGTGGTAAAGAGGTCGAGCTTATGCGCCTCGGCGATCATGTCGACCTCGAGCCCGAAGCCCATGCCGGTCTCCTCGAAACTCTGCCGCATGCTGCCGTCGAACAGGCCGATGGTCGGAAAATTCTGCACGCCGGAAAAGCCCATCGTCTTCAGCTCGGCCAGAAGCAGCGGCATGATGACGAACGGGTCGGTGCCGTTGACGCCGGCCAGCACCGGCGTGTGTCTGACCACCGGCAGCACCTCATAGGCCATTTCCTTGACGATCTCGTTGGCATTGCCATAGGCGAGCAGGCCTGCGGCCGAGCCGCGCCCGGCCATGCGGTAGCGGCCGGAATTGTAGATGATGATCAGGTCGATGCCGCCGGCCTCCTCGGCTTTGGCCGACAGGCCGGTGCCGGCGCCGCCGCCGACGATCGGCACGCCCTTGTCAATCATTCCCCGGAATTTCTTCAGTATGTCCTTGCGCGGTATAGCGGGCATGTTTTTGGACCTCAGTGTCTGGCTATGTCGAGGAAGGCGACGGTTGCCGCCCTGGCGAATTCGGGATCGTTGATGTGCAGCGGCCAGCGCGTGACGCGGCGCCTGCCATTCGGCCTGATGGTGCGTTCGATGGCTTCGAACAGGACGTCGTCGGCTTCCGGATCGAAGAAGGCGCCACCTTCAATGTCGAGTGCCGAGACGCCCTTTTCCGGGATGAGAAAATGCACCGGCCCGTCGCAGAGGGCGAGCTTGGTGCCGATCCATTCGCCGATCGCGCGGCATTCCTGCGCCGTCGTGCGCATCAGCGTGACGTTCGGATTGTGCTCGTAGAACAGTCTTCCCCGATACAGTTCCGGAATGGTCGACGGCGCCCAGAAATTGACCATGTCCAGCGCACCAACCGAACCGACATAGGGCACTTTGCTGCGAGCGATCGCGCCGAACCGATCCTGTGTCGCCGGCAGCACACCGCCGAACAAGAGGTCGCAGACCTCGGTCGTGGTGATGTCGATGACACCGGACAGCAGGCCGCTGTCGGCCAGTTTTTCCATGCTGCGGCCGCCAGTGCCGGTGGCGTGGAAGACCATGCAGTCATATCCGGTGCGAAGCTGGTCGGCGATGGCCGTCACGCAAGGCGTGGTGACGCCGAACATGGTCAGCCCGATCGACGGCTTGCCGTCGGGCGCCGGCGCCGGCCTTGCCGCCATGCCCGCTATCGCCTGGGCGGCATTGTGCAGCACCACGCGGGAGAGCCGGTTCAGCCCGGCCATGTCGGTCACAGCCGGCATCATGATGATGTCGGAGACATCGACATAGGGAGCCGTGTCACCCGACGCGAGCGTCGAGACCATGATTTTCGGCAGGCCGAGCGGCAGGGCGCGCATGCCCGACGTGATGATCGACGTGCCGCCGCCGCCGCCAATGCCGATCACGGCGGCGATGTCGTTTCGCGACTGGACGAAGCGGCTGAAGGCGACGCCCATGGCGGCAACCGCAGCACCCCGGTCATTGCCGCCGAGCACGGCTGTGCCGCCGTCCGGATGATGGCTGGCGATTTCCTCCGCTGTGACGTCGACGGGGATGGTTGCTTCGCGTGTTCCGACATCGACGCGTGAAACGGCGGCGCCCGTGGCGGCGATCGCATCGGCCAGGAAGGCGAGCTCCTCACCCTTGGTGTCCGCGGTGCCCACCACATAGATGCGCTTCATTGGCGCCTTCCAAGGTTATTGCAAATTTTTGAGACGCGCGTATCATATTGACATGAATGTCTCACGTCAACGATCTGCTGCAAGCGGCGACACCGAGCGGGGAAGCGGCGAGGCCGCCGAGCGTGGACCCCGGGCGCGCACGAAAAGGCTGATGCTGGAGACGGCGACACGGCTGATGCAGGCCGGCGTCACGCCGTCGGTCAGCGAGGTGGCGGAAGCGGCGGAAGTTTCGCGTGCCACCGCCTATCGCTATTTCCCTAGCCAGGCGGCACTGGTCCAGGCTGTCGTCGACGAGGGGTTGGGACCAATCCTGACCTGGCAGTCGACCTCTCTCGATGCCGAACGCCGGGTCGCTGAATTGTTCGACACGGCCATGCCGCGCATCGAGGCTTTTGAAGCAACGTTCAAGGCGGCGCTGAAGCTGTCGCTCGATCAATGGGCGCGACGCCAGGCCGGCACGCTGGGCGGCGAGCCGGCCTTCACGCGCGGTCATCGCGTCGATCTGCTGCAGCAAGCGATCGCGCCGCTCAAGGGCCACTTGCCGCCGCGCGATTTCAAGCGCCTGGCGCAGGCGCTGTCGCTGATCTTCGGCGTCGAGGTGCTGATCGTGCTCAAGGATATCTGGGGCCTGGACAGCCGCGGGACGAGGTCCGTCGCGCAATGGGCGGCCGGGGTGCTGGTGCGCGCCGCGATGGCCGACTCGGCAATCGGTGGAGAGAAGGCGCCAAGTGCAGGATGACATTATCTGGTTCGACCAGATAGTTGAGCTGGATGCTGATCCTAATGGCGATACGGAGCCGGAAACAAGGCCACTGCATATCAAGGAGTAGGAAAAACAAGAGAAAACAGACAGATGCTGCGCCGAACGGCTTATCGTACCGCCCTCGATCGCTCAAGAAAGAACTTGACGTCTATCTAGAATTGGTAATACCAGATTAGGAGCGACAAAGCGGATCGAAAGTGAGGGCTGCGATCCATTTTCCGGCAGGGCGAGGAGGCCCAAAACCGGAGAAATGCCATCACCGGAGGAACTACCAGGGCCGACCACGCTGCCGGCTCGCATGACAAGGGTAGAATGCGCACCAGGGAGGAACATTATGCGCAAGATAATGACCAGCGTGCTTGCTGGTATCGGCCTGACGCTTGCCTACGGAACATCCGTCCACGCGCAGGACAAGGAACTCACCATTTTCTGGGCGGAATGGGATCCTGCGAACTATCTGCAGGAACTCGTCAACGACTATACGGCCGAGACCGGTGTGAAGGTCACGGTGCAGACGACGCCGTGGCCTGATTTCCAGACCAAGGCCTTCACCGAGTTCAACGCGCATGGCGACGCCTACGACATGGTGGTCGGTGACTCGCAATGGCTGGGCGCCGGTTCGACGCAAGGTCACTACGTCGACCTGACCGACTTCTTCAACCAGCACAAGCTCGGCGACGTGATGGCCCCCGCGACCATCAAGTACTACGCCGAATATCCCGGCGGCTCCGGCAAATACTGGGCGATCCCGCTGGAAGGCGACGCGATCGGCTGGTCCTACCGCAAGGACTGGTTCGAGGACCCGAAGGAGAAGGAAGCCTTCAAGGCCAAGTACGGCTACGACCTCGCCGTGCCGACGACCTACGCGCAGCTGCGCGACATCGCCGAGTTCTTCCACCGTCCGGACCAGAAGCGCTACGGCGTCGCCATCTACACCGACAATTCCTATGACGCGATGGCGATGGGCGTCGAGAGCGCCATCTTCAGCCATGGCGGCGATCTCGGCGACTACGCCACCTACAAGGTCGACGGCATCATCAACTCGAAGGAGGCTGTCGCCGGCCTCGAGATGTACAAGGAGCTCTACAAGTTCACGCCTCCCGGCTGGGGCAAGACCTTCTTCGTGGAGGACAACCAGGCGATCACCGGCGGGCTCGCCGCGATGAGCATGAACTTCTTCGCCTTCTTCCCGCCGCTGGTGAACAAGGCCACCAACCCCTTTGCCGACCAGACGGGCTTCTTCGCCAATCCGGCCGGCCCGGACGGCAAGCGCTTCGCCGCACTCGGCGGTCAGGGAATTTCAGTCGTCTCGTATTCGAAGAACAAGGACGAGTCGATGAAGTTCCTGGAGTGGTTCATCAAGGACGAGACCCAGAAGAAGTGGGCGGAGCTCGGCGGCTACACCTGCAGCCAGGCCGTGCTGAAGTCGGACGCCTTTCAGAAGGCCACGCCTTACAACAAGGCGTTCTACGACACGATGTTCATGGTCAAGGATTTCTGGGCGACGCCTGAATACGCCGAAGTGCTCGATCAGCTGAACCAGAACATCTATCCGTTCGTGGTCGGCGGAAAGGGCACTGCCCAGGAAGCGCTCGACAAGACCGCCGCCGACTGGAAGGCGACGTTCACCAAGTACAATCGTTACAAGTAAACATCACAGCCAGAATGCCGGAGGAGGATTTCCCCTCCGGCATTCCTGTTTTCAGGGAGACGCTCGTTGGCTTCGGTAGCCCTCACCCATCTCGATCCTGCCTCAAGGGCCGCCGCGCGCGGCTGGTCGGATCTGACCATCCGCAACGTGTTCATCATCCCGACGCTGGCGTTCCTGATCGTCTTCAACATCTTTCCGCTGATCTACTCGCTGGGCTATTCCTTCACGAACTTCGCAGCGAACCGCAGCGATCCCTGGCAGTTCGTCGGGCTGCAGAACTATCGCGAACTGCTTAGCGACGATCACATCTGGTCGAATTTCGTCACCACGGCGAAATACGTCATCGTCTCCGTGGCCGGCCAGATGATCGTCGGCTTTGGCCTCGCCCTGCTGCTCAATCGCAGCTTTCCGATGAAGGGCTTGATCACGACACTGCTGCTTTTGCCGATGATGATGTCGGCAGCGGTGGTCGGTCTGTTCTGGCAGTTGCTGTACAGCCCGTCCTGGGGGCCTATTAACTACGTCTTCGGTCTGGGCGACTTCGCCTGGCTCTCCAATCCCGACAGCGCTCTTTACGCCGTTGCGATCACCGACATCTGGATGTGGTCGCCGTTCGTCATGCTGCTCTCGCTTGCCGGCCTCTCTGCCGTGCCGCAGCATCTCTACGAGGCCGCCGCGATCGACCGCGCGGGTTGGTGGTACACCTTCACCCGCATCACCTTGCCGCTGGTCTCGCCGATCCTTTTGATCGCGCTGATCTTCCGCACCATGGAAGCCTTCAAGACCTTCGACATCGCCTACACGATGACGACCCAGCCGACCGCCGAGCTCATTGCGATCCGGCTCTACAAGCAGGCCTTCCAGCAGTGGGACACCGGCAAGTCCTGCGCGCTGGCCTATATCGTGCTGATCATGGTGCTGGCCATCACCAACCTCTACGTCAAGTACCTCAACAAGGTGAAGGAGCGTTGAGATGGCTGCAGTTCGTACAAGCAGCGAAATCGCGCTCAACCGCGTCGCCATCGTCTCGGTGCTGATCGCGACGCTGATCTTCCTGGCGCCGATCTACTGGATCGCCTCGACGGCGTTCAAGCCGAAAGAACTGGCGATCACCGTGCCGCCCACCGTGCTGTTCCAGCCGGAGGTCACGCCGTTCATCCGTCTGTTCACCAAGCGCGTGCAGATGCAGAAGGCCGTCGACCCGCAAGTCTACGAGGCCGCGCCTTGGTGGGAGAAGCGCATCTATGATGGCGGCGAGCGGGTGCTGAAGGTCGGCAAGGACGTGCAGCTTTCGCAGTATCCCAACCGGTTTATGAACAGCCTGATCGTGGCGATCATCAGCACGGTGCTCGCCGTCGGTATGGGAACATTCACAGCCTACGGCTTCTCCCGTTTCAAGATCGCCGGCGAGGCGGACCTGCTGTTCTTCATCCTATCGACGCGCATGCTGCCGCCGGTGGTTGTGGCGATCCCGATGTTCCTGATGTACCGGCTGGTCGGCCTCAACGATTCGCATATCGGGCTGATCATTCTCTACGTCGCCTTCAACCTGTCCTTCTCGGTCTGGCTGATGAAGGGCTTCATGGACGAGATCCCGAAGGAATATGAGGAGGCGGCGCTGGTCGACGGCTACACGCGCATGCAGGCCTTCTTCAAGATCGTGCTGCCGGAGGCTGCCACCGGCATCGCCGCCACCGCCGTCTTCTGCTTCATCACCGCCTGGAACGAGTATGCCTTCGCGCTGATCATGACCAACCGGCGTGCGCAAACCGCGCCGCCCTTCATCCCCAGCCAGATCGGTTCCGGTCTACCGGACTGGACCACGATCGCGGCGGGCACCTTCCTGTTCCTGTTGCCGGTCGCGATCTTCACCTTCCTGCTGCGCAACCACCTGCTTCGCGGCGTGACCTTCGGAGCGATCCGCAAATGAGCTTTCGCGCGGTCAATGAGAAGTACCTTTTGCCGGCTTCGCAGATACTCATGGTTCTGGGCATCGTCGCGCTCTGCCAACCGTGGAGCCTTGGCCTGCATTCCTATGGCGTGACGATCATCCTGATCGGGCTAATCGGCTTCAACGTCACCTCCAAAATCGCGCCGGAGCGCGCGGCGGAAACCGGCGCGGCGGCGCATGGGGGGGGCCCGGCAGTGACACAGATCGAACTTCGCGGCATCGAGAAATTCTTCGGCGCCGTCCAGGTCATCCACAATCTGAACCTTGCTATTGCCGACAACGAGTTCATCGTGCTGCTTGGCCAGTCCGGATGCGGCAAGACGACGACGCTGCGCGCGATAGCGGGGCTCGAGACGATCGACCAGGGCGACATCCTGATCGATGGCAAGCCGGTGCAGCACCTCAAGGCCGCCGACCGCGACATCGCAATGGTGTTCCAGTCGTTCTCGCTCTACCCACACATGACGGTGTTCGAGAACATCGCCTTTCCGTTGCGTGCAACGCGCATGGGCAGCGACGAGGTCGACAAGTCGGTTCGCGAGGTCGCCCGGGTCCTGCGCATCACCGACCTGCTCGGCAAGAAGCCGTCGGCGCTCTCCGGTGGCGACATGCAGCGCGTGGCGATCGGCCGCGCGCTGGTGCGGCGGCCGAAGGCGATGCTGATGGACGAGCCGATCGGTGCGCTTGACGCCAAGCTGCGCGAGGAGATGCGGGCCGAGATCAAGCGGCTGCACATCAAGCAGGGTTCGACCACGATCTACGTCACCCACGATCAGATCGAGGCAATGAGTCTCGCCGACCGCATCGTCATCATGCATGAGGGCTTCATCCAGCAGGTCGGTACGCCGGACGAGGTCTATTCGCACCCCGCCAATTTGTTCGTGGCCCAATTCGTCGGCAGTCCGGTGATGAACGTCGCCGACGCGAGCGTTGCCGACGCGGCCAGCGCCGCCACTGTGACGATCGGCGATGCGCCCGCGGGTTTCGAGTTCCCGCGTGAACTCTTGTCCAAGCTCAACGGCCACGCCGCCAATGGCGGGCTGACACTGGGCATCCGGCCCGAGGGCGTGCTCGTCCGGCGCGATGCCGCGCCCGGCTACATACCGGTCGAGGCGCATATCATCGAGCCGCTCGGCTCCTTCGACGTTGTCGACCTCAAGGTCGGCTCCAAGATGCTGCGCGCCCGCACCAAGGCCGGCTATGTCGCCGGCCCCGGCGAGAAGGTCCATGTCCGCATCGATCCAGAGCAGGCGCATTTCTTCGATACGGCAAGCGGCAAGTCATTGGGGGTGAGATTGTGATGGCCGGAGGACACGAAAGGCCAACGATTTGGCCTTTCGAACAATCGAACGCCCGGAGCCATAGCGGAGGGCAGACGCCCTCGAACAGAAATTGAGACGGTAACATGGCCCATATCGAACTGAAGAACATCACCAAGAAGTTCGGTGGCCACACCGCGCTGACAAGCCTCAACCTCGAAATCGCCGATGGCGAGTTCTTCGTGCTGCTGGGCGAGACGGGCGCCGGCAAGACGACGACGCTGCGGCTGATCGCAGGCCTTGAGAAGCCGAGCGAAGGCCAGGTTCTGATCGACGGTGTCGACGTCGCCGACTGGGGTGCGGCCGAGCGCGACGTGGCGCTGGTGCTGCAGCAGTACTCGCTCTATCCGCGCTACACGGTGCGGGAAAACCTTGAGTTTCCGCTGAAGCCGAAGATCCGCCGGCTGCCCGACGCCGAGATCAAGGATCGCGTCGATCGCGCCGCCCGCACACTGCGCATCGAGCATCTGCTCGACCGCAAGACCGACCGCCTGTCCGGCGGCGAGATGCAGCGCGTCTCGATCGGCCGCGCCATCGTGCGCAAGCCGCGCGTGTTCCTGATGGACGAGCCGCTGTCGGCGCTCGACGCCAAGCTGCGCGAGGCGCTGCGGACGGAACTGAAGAACCTGCAGATGCAGCTCGGCGCCACCTTCCTGTTCGTCACCCACGACCAGATCGAGGCGATGTCGATGGGCGACAAGGTCGGGGTCTTGAACCATGGCCGCATCATCCAGACCGGCACGCCGCATGAGATCTACAACAATCCGCGCGACACCTATGTGGCGAGCTTCGTCGGCTCGCCGCCGATGAACCTCATCGACGGCAAACTGGTGAACGGCCGCGCTGTGATGGCGCCGTTGAATTTCGAACTGCCCTTTTCAGGGGGAGCCAAGGCGAGTGCGGCGACCGATGGTCGCCCGCTCGTCTTCGGCATCCGTCCGGAGGATGTCTATCTCGAGAGCGGCGCTCCCGTCGAAGCGCGCGTCCACGATGTCGAGAACCATGGCGTGGAAAAGATCCTGACGCTTCGGGTCGGCGATACGACGCTGCGCGCCACGGTGCCGGCCAGGACCGATGTCGCCATCGAGCAGCCGGTGCGCTTTGCCTGGAACCCGGACAAGGTGGTGCTGTTCGACAAGGGCAGCGGGATAAGCCTGCGCCACGCGAGTTGAATGCAGCGGGATGCTGTTGCGGTCCGGTGCTCGACAAGCCGTCGCCGATACGCCATGCTTTCGCCTGCTTCAATGTCCGCCAGTCCGATAAGGGATAGCGCATGGTCAATGCAGTCACGCCCCAGGAGGCGGCCGACCGCCTTGCGATCCGCAACCTGATTGACGCCTATGCTCATTGCGCCGATCGACGGGACGCCAAAGGACAAATGGCGTTGTTCACGCAAGACACGGCATTTCACGTGTTCATGGACAGCCGGTCCGCCGAACCGACCTATGTCCTCCACGGCCGCGACGCTCTCGCGCCGGTTTTCGCCGACTTGAACCAGTATCAGGCGACCACGCATTTCAATGGCCAGAGCACGGTTCACCTCGACGGCGACCGGGCAAGTGGCGAAAGTTACTGCATTGCGCATCACCTGACGGTGAAGGGGGAGAACCGAACCCTGATGCTGGCCTCGATCCGCTATCTCGACCAATTCGTCAACCTGGACGGCGCCTGGCTCTTTGCCGAACGCAAATTGATGGTCGACTGGACGGAGACACGCAACGCGCAACCTTGAGCGGCGTTATCCGGCCTGGCGGATGTCGGCCTGTTCCTCGGCGCGCAGATGGCTGGGCGCCGAGCCGATGACACGCTTGAAGGCACGGCTGAAGGCGGCGTCCGATTCATAGCCGAGGCGGGCGGCAACGACGGAGATTTTCATGCGGTCGCGGACCAGCCATTGCCGCGCCTGATGCATCCTGACCTGGGTGACATATCTTGCCGGCGTTTCGCCGACGATGGTGGCGAAACGCTCGGCGAAGCCCGAGCGCGAAGCACCCATCATGCGGGCGAGCGACTCGACCGTCCAGTCATGGTCCGGTTCGAGATGGATGGCGGCCAACACGCGGCCGATGTCGCGGTCCCTGACGGCGGCGATCCAGCCGGAGGAGTCGCCGCAGCCGCGTTCGACCCATGAGCGGATGACTGTGGCGGCCAGCACGTCGGCCAGCCGCGCCAGAATGCCGCCGGAGCCGACGCGCTCCATCGTCACTTCGCGCGCCATCGATTCCAGCAGATGCGGAATGCCCGGCTCATAGGCCTCCAGCTCATGTGTACGCATCACATCCGGCATCATGCCGAGCAGGGGATGCAAGCCGTCAAGATTGAAGTACATGCTGCCGCAGAACAACAGGGTTCCCGGCCGGCAGCACTCCGACATGCCTTCGTTCGACATGCAGTAGACGTCTTTGCAAACCTCCTCGACTTCATAGCCGTGGATCGGCAAAGCCTGCGCGCCGGGTTCGCTGGCAAGCACATGGGCCGCACCTCGCGGCAGCAGGATCGCATCGCCGGCATTGATCTCCACCCATTCGCCGGACGGCTGCTTCAGCCAGCAGCCTTTGCGGCCGATGAAATGAAACCGTGCCGCCGGCTGGGCCGGGAATTGGATGCCCCAGGGCTCCTTCAGCTCGAAGCGGCCATATTCGACGCCGTCGAGGCGCAGGCCGCGCAATATGTCCGTCAGCGGGTCGCCGGTGATCGGAATTTTGGACGAACGGTCAAACATAATGGGGTTTCTAGCATGGAAACTCCAGACCGTCACTCCCTATGTTGCAGTGCAGCCAAATGTTGCGCCGCAAACAAGCCGGAGATCAGCCCCATAGCCAAGCCATCACGGCAAGGCATGGAACGGGTGGAGCCCCCGGCCGGTCATTCCCTATGTGGCGCTGCAAACAGATCGGAGACTGACCATGGCCGAACCCGCGACTGATGTCATCGACGCCGCACTTCTGAACCCCGCAGACAATGATGAACGAACCGAGCCGGCATGGGGTGCCGTGGTCTCGCTGGCGCTCGGGGTGTTCGGCCTCGTCACCGCCGAATTCCTGCCCGCCAGCCTGCTGACGCCGATGGCACGCGATCTCGGCGTCACCGAAGGTGTCGCCGGGCAAGCGGTGACCGCGACCGCAATTGTCGGTGCCATTGCCGCACCCACCATGGCGATCATCACAAGGCGCATGGACCGCAGGCTGGTGATGTGGATGCTGACCTCGTTCCTCATCCTGTCCAATCTCCTGGCCACCTTTGCCTCGTCGCTGCCCATGCTTCTGCTGGCCCGCGTCGTGCTTGGTGTAGCGCTGGGCGGCTTCTGGGCGATGTCGGCGGCCATGGCGCTGCGGCTGGTGCCGATGCGGCTCATGCCGCGCGCCATGTCGATCATCCTGACTGGCGTTTCACTGGCCACCGTCACCGCCGCGCCGGTCGGCGCCTATGTCGGCGACATCTGGGGATGGCGCACGGCGTTCATGATCGCGACCATCGTCGGTGCCCTGGCGCTGCTGGTGCAATTGGCCACCATTCCGAAGCTGCCGCCAATGGGTGTCGCGAGCTTCCGCACCTTGCTCGATGTGCTGGAGCGGCCGTCGATCCGGGTGGCCCTGCTGGTCGTGCTGCTGGTCGCATCGGGGCACTTTGCCGGCTTCACCTATGTGCGCCCCTTCCTCGAAAAGGTGCCGGTGCTCCACATCGAGACGATCTCGCTGGTGCTGCTGGCCTATGGCATAGGCGGTTTCTTCGGCAATATCGCCGGCGGCTTCCTGGCTGAGCGCAACCTCAAGATAGCCGTGGCGCTGGCGCCGCTGCTGATTGCGCTCGCGGCCGCCTCGATGCTGATCTTCGGCGCTTCGCCGGCGATCGCCGCGGCTGCCGTCGCCGCCTGGGGCTTTGCCTTCGGCGCGGTGCCGGTCGGGCTGCAGAGCTGGCTGGTGCGGGCGGCGCCCGACCAGGCCGAAAGCGCCGGCGGGCTGATGGTGGCGACCTTCCAGGTGGCGATTGCGCTGGGCGCCGTCTTCGGCGGCCTGCTGGTCGACCATGCCGGCGTGGCCAGCGCCTTCGCCTATTGCGGCGCCGCAACACTGCTTGCGGCCATCGTGGTGTTCCTGCGCGGCCCGAAGCAGGCCGAATAGTCTTTCATCACCGATCTATCCAGCGGCCCGGGAACCGTCATGGTTTTCGGGCCGCTGTCTTGGGATGGCGGCAACGAATGCATGGCAGCCCGATGTGGCGGCATACCGTTGGCTTTAGACCGCGCGCCCGTCGAAATCGAAGACCGATAAGGTGGACGGGTCGAGATCGGCGACGCAGTTGAGGTTGATATAGGCGCTGCGTTCGCCGCCTTCGCGGACATCTTCCGCAAAGGGGTGGATGCCGCAAGTGCGGCAGAAGCGGTGTGCGATGGCGTGGTTGCCGAATTTATAGGTGCCCAGATCATCGCCCCAGGCCAGGACCGTCAGGTCCTCATGCGGGATGGCACACAAGAGCGCGCCCTTGCGCGAACAGATCGAACAATTGCACCTGATGGCACCGGTCAGCTCCGCCTTGAATTGGAAGGCGACCTTGCCGCAGTGGCAGCTGCCTTTGTACAGCATCAGCATCTTCCTATGGCTGGCAGGTGCAAAGGCACGCTGGCCGGGTTATCCCTTCCGCAAGCCAAACCGGCTGCTTGCCTTAAAGACGCTCTACCTCGGCGGAGTCCGACATCGATATGCAATCAGTCCGCGATTATCTCGAAATCATCCTGTCACGCCTTGCCAATCGTGCGGCCGACGAGAAGGTCTTCACCAAGCTCTATGCCGAGGCCGCGCGGGCCGCGGCTGACGCCAGTGACGCCCGCAGCCGAGCCGGCGTGACGCTTGGACCGCTCGACGGCACCATCGTCTCGATCAAGGATCTCTTCGATGTCGCGGGCGAGGCGACCACGGCCGGCTCGCTGATGCTTCGGACCGCCGCACCCGCGCTGCGCGATGCGGCCATCGTCAGCCGGCTGCGGCAGGCCGGCGCGGTCATTATCGGCAAGACCAACATGACCGAATTCGCCTTCACCGCGATCGGCGACAACATGCATTACGGCACGCCCGGCAATGCCGCCGATGCCAGCCGCATTCCGGGTGGTTCGTCCTCAGGCGCCGGCGTTTCCGTGGGCGAGGGGACGAGCGACATCTCGATCGGTTCCGACACTGGCGGGTCGATCCGCATTCCGGCGGCGCTCAATGGTGTCGTCGGCTTCAAGCCGACGGCGCGGCGCGTGCCGTTGACCGGCGCCTTTCCATTGTCCGCGACACTGGATTCGATCGGGCCGCTGGCTCTGAGCGTTGCTGCATGTGCGGTTGCAGACGCTGCGATGGCCGGAGAGGAACCGCCGCCGCTGCATCTGCCGCTCCCGCTTGCCGGGCTTCGTGTCGGGATTCCGCGCGGCCGTCTTTTCGAAGACACTGAAAGCGAGATCAGCGCGGCCTTCGATCGCAGCCTTGCCAAGATCGAGCGGACAGGGGCGCGGTTGGTGGAAATATCGATCGACGACTTCATTGCCGATATGCGGACCGTCACCAAACGTGGCTCGATCGCTTCCATGGAAGGAGCCGAGATCCATGCCGACTGGTTGGCGACGGGCGCATCTGTCCCCGTCGATCCGCATGTCAGCGGACCGTTGTCGCGGGCGGCGATGCTGCCGGCGCCGGTCTATATCAGGGCCCTGCGCCGCCGCAGCGCGCTCGTCGCCGCCATGGATGAGCGGTTGACATCGGTCGATGTGCTGGCTCTGCCGACCACGCCGGTGACGGCGCCGACCATCGTTTCCATGAGCGAGGATGACGAATTGCGCGACCACGTCGAAGGCCTGCTGCTGCGCAACACGCAGGTCGCCAACCAGTTCGACCTCTGCGCGATCTCGTTGCCAATGCCCGATATGGCCCTGCCGGCCGGACTGATGTTGGTGGCTCGCAACGGCCATGACCGGCATCTGCTGCGGATAGCCGCGGAAGTGGAGAGCCTGTTCTGACGAGCAGTGTCCCTCAGATCGGCAATCAGTGCGCCACGCAGCGCCTGCGCTCGTCTTTATCAGACGCGCGTTCGATACGGGTAACGACCAGCATGGGCGGTTCGTTCGGCTCACCGCGATGTTGGATCGATCCTCTGACGACGAGCTTTCCCGCGTAGAGGTTGTCGGAAGTATCGGGTGCGGCTCTGTCTTGCAGCGGCAATTCGGTTGTGTTTAGCGCCAGGCCCTTTATGATCTTTCCGGTGGCTAGGTCGAGTGCATTGCCCGACGGGCAGGGGGCTTTGGCGCAGACAATCCCATTGCTGCAATAGACATAATCGCTGCCTTGTGCCGCAGCGAGCGACGGCAAGGCCGCGATCGAACATGCGGCAAGACCGAGAATTGCAAGGCGAAGACCGGACATGGCCGCACCGTCGCGGAGAATTGGGGCGAAACCGCGATTGCTATATGTCGAGCGGAAACCGTTGCCGGTAATGATCGACCACGTCCGGATTGCGCAGATTGACCGGCAGTTTTCCGGCCAGCACCAGTAAGGCTTCACCGGCCGCGCCGACGCCCATGCGCATCATCGATTCCTCGGTAATGCCTGCCATATGCGGGGTGATGATGACGTTGTCGAAGCCGAAATAGGGATGGTTTGAGGGCAGCGGCTGCGTCGAAAACACGTCGAGTGCTGCACCGCCGATGCGGCGTTCCTGCAAGGCCTCGATCAGGGCGTCGTCGTCGACCACCGGCCCACGCGAAACGTTGATCAGCAGCGCGTTGGGTTTCATGCGGGCGATGCGCTCACGGCTGATCAGGCCGCGCGTCTCCGGCGTCAGCGGACAGCAGAGCACGATGATGTCGCTCTGCTCGACCAGGGCGTCGATCGACAGGAAGCCAACCTTCTCCGGCGCCGGCTGCATGCTGCGCGTCGTTGCCACCACTTTCAGGTCGAAGCCGTGCGCGGCGATATGGCCGACGGCCTGGCCGACGGCGCCAAGGCCGACAATGCCGATGGTTTTGCCGGCGAGCTCGATGTTGGAATTGGCGTGCTCGCGTCCGGCGAGCCAGCCTTTGGCGCGCAGGTCGCGGTCGACCCTGCGGAATTGCCGCAGCAGCGCAAGTGCGGTGAACATGACATGTTCCGCCACCGAGCGCGCATTGACCGCCGGCACGTTGGCCACCAGCACGCCGGCGGCCGCCGCCGCCTCCATCGGGATCATGTCGAGCCCAGCGCCATGGCGGATGGCAGCCCTCAGCTTCCAGGCGCCCTCGAACAGTGTTGGCGGCAGTGGCGCGCGCACGATGACGATGTCGGCATCCTTCGCCTCCCTGGCCAAGGTGGCAGGATCGAGCGCCGATGCGATCACAAGCTGGCCGGCGCCGGCGAGCCTGGCCGAAGCACGTGGGTGCAGCGGATGGGTCGACAGGATCTTTGGCACGGTCTGGGCCACGATCAGGCCTTTTCGAGTAAGGCGCTCGCGGGCGCAACCGCCTTGCCGCCCTCGATCAGGCCCTTCCAGTAGCTCTCCGCGCCTTGCAGATGGGCGCTCATCAACGCCTGGGCGAGATTGCCATCACGGCGCAGCAGCGCCTCGTAGATCTGCACATGCTCGGCATGAGAACGCACGCTGCGTTCGGGATCGTTGAAGTAGATCGGCAGGCGCTGTTCGCCCATCAGGTAGTAGACGCTGCAGATGTTGTGGAAGACGCTATTCTTGGTGGCGCGCACGATCTCGAGATGAAATTCGCGGTCCTCCTTGGCTAGGCCTTCGCCGGCGGCGATGCGTTCCTCGGAAGCCTTGAGGATTTCGCGCAGCCGCTCGAAATTCTCCTCGGTGGCACGTGAGCAGGCCAGTTCGGCGGCCTTGATCTCATGGATCTTGCGCAATTCGACCGTTTCATAGATCTGCAAGGGATCAAGCGGCAGGCCAGCCCGCGCGAACAGCGCCAGCGCTTCGACGCTCGCCTGCTTGGTGTCGATGTAGATGCCGGATTTGGCGCGGCGCTCGACGATGCGCATGGCTTCCAGGATGGCCAGCGCCTCGCGGATCTGGCCGCGGCTGACACCGAAATGCTCCGCCAGTTCACGCTCCGACGGGGTGCGGCCGGTCTCGCTGTCCGAGTGGGAGAACAGATAGGCGGCGAGTTCGGCGAGAAGGTTCTTTTCTTTCATCGTCAATTGCGTTGCGCGTGCGCCTCCAGGAATCGCTCCGAAACGGTGAATCCCAATCCGGGCTTTTCCGGGATCGCTATCATACCGTCCCTTGCTTCGACAGTCTCTTCGATCAGATCGTGGATCATCGGGTTGGCGCCGAGCGAATATTCGACCGTGAAACTCGACGGCGAGGCGGCGCAGACATGCAAGCCGGCGAAGAAGCAGGGCGCGCCGGCCCACAAATGCGGCGCAAAGCGCAGATTGAAAGCGCTGGCGATGGTGCCGATCTTCATCGCTTCGCTGATGCCGCCACAGAAGGCAGGATCAGGCTGGAAGATATCGGCTGATTTGAGCACGGCGAGGTCGCGGAAAGCATAGCGCGTCGCCTCGCTTTCGCCGGTGGCGATCGGCACGGCGCCGGAGGCGCGCACTTCCGCCATGCCCGGCTTGTCGTCGGCGATCACAGGTTCCTCGAACCAGGCGAGATCGAGGTCGCTGACGAGATGGATGAAGCGTTTGGCTTCGGCAACCGTATAGGTGCCGTGGGCGTCGACCATCAGCTCGACATCGGGGCCGAGCGCCTGGCGCGCGGCGCGGACACGGGCGGCGGAATATGTGCGGCGCCATCCATGGCGCCGACCCGCATCTTCAGCGCCTTGAAGCCGCCCCGGGCGATGTAGGATTTCAACTGTTCGCCGATGGCATCGGCGGCTGCCCAGCCGCCCGAGGCATAGGCCTGCATGCGATCGACCTTGCGGCCGCCGAGCAGCCGCCAGACCGGTTGGCCGAGCGACTTGCCGAGGATGTCCCACAGCGCGATGTCGACGGCGCTGATGGCGGCGATGCTCATGCCGCGCCGCGCAAGTTGCGGCATGGCGTGGCCGGCGCGCGCGGCAGTGTCGTGGCGCACGCCATTGTAGAGCATCTCCCAGATGATGCCGATATCGGCCGGATCGCGGCCGATCAGCTGCGGCCCGACCTCATGGTTCAGCATATGGACAAGGGCGCCGTAGCTGCCGGCGCTGCCGGCGGCGTTCTTGCCTTCGCCCCAGCCGACGAGCCCGTCATCAGTCTCGATGCGCAGGATGGCGGCGTCGAAGGTCGTCACCTGGCCGAAGTCGCTGCGATGTTGCTTCGCGGCTTCGATCGGGATGCGGACCCACCAGGCTTGGACGGTCTTGATGCGCATGTTTTTCCCCAGCCCTGCCGCCCGTCAGGGCGGAAGGGCAAATTTCCCGGAAGCAGTCGACTACTTGATCAGCGGCAGCAGCGTTTCGGCGGTGATGCGCATCTGGTCGGTGTAGAATTTTTCGGTGAGCACGCTGGAGCCGTGATCCTGGATGAACTTCAGCTGCTCCGGCGAGATATCGACCGGGTGGCGCTCGACCATTTCGGGATAGGGCGCTGCCGGCGTGCGGTCTACCGGGGCGACGAACTCGTTGGTCAGCGCGCCGTCGTAGCCGACTTCCTTCAAGGTGGCGACGATCCTGGGCCAGTCGATCTGGCCGAGGCCGGCGGCGAAGCGGTTGTTGTCGGCGACATGGAAGTCGAACAGGCGCTTGCCGACCTGACGGATGGCGTCATGGACGTTAAATTCCTCCATATGGATGTGGTAGGCGTCGAGGCACACGCCGCATTCGGGGCTGACCGCGTCGGCCAGCGCCAGCGCCTGGGCACCGCGGTTGAACAGATAGGTCTCGAAGCGATTGAGCGGCTCGACGGCGATCTTGACGCCGACCTTCTTGGCGTGGGTGAAGCACTCGCGGGTCGCATCGACCACCCACTTCCATTCCTCTTCCTCGGTACCGTCAGGCACCACCTTGCCGACGGTCGCGGGGACAAGGGTGATGATCTCGCCATCGAGTTCGCTGACCATGGTCAGCACGTCCTTGACGTATTGCACCGAGCGCTCGCGCTGTCCCTGGTTCTTGGCGGCAAGGTTGCGTTCGCCCAGCATCAAGGTCACCGCACCCCAGCAGCGGATGCCATGCTCCTTCAAGAGCGCCCGCGTCTCCTTGGTCTTGTACTGCTCGGGCTCGCCGGAAATCTCGATCGACTCATAGCCGAATTTCTTGATGCGCTTCAGCGTCACCTCCAACGGCTCCGCGCGCATCCAGTTGTGCGTCGAAAGATGCATGGTCTGTCCTTCCCAAATTCGTCCGTATGGTTTGCCTGCGACATGCATCGCCAAAAGGCGACGCAGGGTTCCTCCCCAAGGCATCCCCAGCCTTTTTCTCGCAAACTGGTTCGACCAATTGGGCTTGAAGTGAGGTCTACAGCAAATTCCGGGGAACGGCAAGAAGTGCGGCAGCGCAACTTTTTGTGCGAATTATTCCATTGATTGTATTGCGATATATGTCGATATTTCTGGTATGCCGAGGGCTTTGAAGATGCATTGCGGGGCTTGACCAAATTCCGCTATTTGGTAATACCAGAATGGCAATGCCTGCAAAGCGCCCGGTGCGAAAAGACCAAAATGGCTGGCCCTGCTTCCAATCGGCGCTATGCTTGGTCGCGACACAATGAGGGAGGATGCCGATGCCGACGACAATGAAGGGCCCTGGACTGTTTCTGGCGCAGTTCGCGGGTGATGCAGCGCCATTCAATTCGCTGGCCTCGATCACCAAATGGGCCGCCGGTCTCGGTTATAAAGGCGTGCAGATCCCGACCTGGGACGCGCGCCTGTTCGATCTCAAGAAAGCAGCCTCTTCCAAGGCCTATTGCGACGAGGTGAAGGGCATCTGTGCCGATGCCGGCGTCGAGATCACGGAATTGTCGACGCATCTGCAGGGGCAGTTGGTGGCGGTGCACCCTGCCTATGACGCCCAGATGGATGGCTTCGCGCCGGCCTCGGTCCACAACAATCCGAAGGCGCGGCAGAAATGGGCGGTCGAGCAGATGAAGTTCGGCGCCAAGGCTTCGCGCAATCTCGGGCTGAATGCTTCGGTGTCGTTCACGGGCTCGCTGGCTTTCCCTTACCTCTATCCCTTCCCGCAGCGGCCGGCCGGACTGATCGAGGAGGCCTTTGGCGAACTCGGCAAACGCTGGAAGCCGATCCTCGATGTCTATGAAGACAATGGCGTCGATGTCGGTTACGAAATTCACCCCTCTGAGGACGTGTTCGACGGCGCGACCTTCGAGATGTTCCTCGACGCGGTCGGCGGCCATAAGCGCTGCAACATCAACTACGACCCGTCGCACTTCCTCTTGCAGCAGCTCGACTATCTCGAATTCATCGACATCTATCACGAGCGTATCAAGGCGTTCCACGTCAAGGACGCCGAGTTCAACCCGACCGGGCGGCAAGGCGTCTATTCCGGCTATCAGAGCTGGACCAACCGTGCCGGACGCTTCCGTTCGCTCGGTGATGGGCAGGTGGATTTCGGCGGCATCTTCTCCAAGCTGACGCAGTACAATTATGGTTCCTGGGCGGTGTTGGAATGGGAGTGCTGCCTGAAGCATCCCGAAGACGGCGCGGCCGAAGGGGCGCCTTTCATCCAGCATCACATCATCCGCGTGACGGAAAGGGCATTCGACGATTTTGCCAGCGGCACCACGGACAAGAAGCTGCTGCGCGCGATGATGGGTATCTGACACGACTTATCCTTCCCCTCGAGGGGAGGGTGGCCCGAAGGGCCGGGTGGGGTTCAGGCCGAGCTCTGCCCTCTACGACCCCACTCGATCCGCCGCGCGGGATCGACCTCCCCTCAAGAGGGAGGTAACAGCCAGGAGAAAAAGCATGGTCGGCGCATCGAAGTCGGAAACGGGAGGCGGCCCGATCCGCTATGGCATGGTCGGCGGCGGGCAAGGCGCCTTCATCGGGGCGGTGCACCGGATCGCGGCACGCTTGGACAATGAGTTCGTGCTGGTGGCCGGTGCGCTGTCGGCGAATCCCGAGCGCGCCAAGGCGTCGGCCGCCGAACTCGGGCTCGATCCGGACCGCAGCTACGCCTCCTATGCCGAGATGGCCAAGGCCGAGGCCAAGCGCCCTGACGGTATCGAGGCGGTGGCGATCGTCACGCCGAACAATGTGCACGTACCGGCAGCCAAGGCTTTTCTCGAGGCCGGCATCCACGTGATCTGCGACAAGCCGCTGGCGACGACGCTGGCCGAGGCGAAGAAGCTCGCGGCGATCGTCGAGAAGACCGGCAAGGTGTTCGTGCTCACCCACAACTACACCGCCTATCCGATGGTACGGCAGGCGCGCGAAATGGTGGCCAAGGGCGTGCTTGGCGACATCCGCATCGTGCAGTCGGAATATCCGCAGGACTGGCTGACCGAGGATCTCGCCGCCACCGGCCAGAAGCAGGCCTCGTGGCGTGGCGATCCCAAGCAGGCGGGTGCTGGCGGCGCGCTGGGCGACATCGGCACCCATGCCTACAATCTCGCCCGCTTCGTCTCCGGGTTGGAACTGGATTCCCTGTCGGCCGATCTCGATGCCTTCGTGCCGGGGCGGCTGCTCGACGACAATGTCAACGTCATGCTGCGCTTCAAGCCCACTGGCAAGACGCATCCGGCCAAGGGCATGATCTGGGCCAGCCAGGTGGCGCCCGGCCATGAGAACGGGCTGAAGCTGCGCATCTATGGCTCGAAGGGCGGGCTGGAATGGGTGCAGGCCGATCCGAACTACCTCTGGTACACGCCATTCGGCCAACCCAAGCAACTGATCACCCGCAACGGCGCCGGCGCGCTGCCGGTGGCGGGCCGTGTCAGCCGTGTGCCGTCAGGCCACCCGGAGGGCTATCTCGAAGGTTTCGCCAACATCTATCAGGAAGCGGCACGCGCCATTCGTGCGGCACGCAAGAAGGGTGGCAAGCCGGCAAAGGATGTGGTCTTCCCGACCATCGAGGATGGCGTCGAGGGCATGGCCTTCATCGAGGCCTGTGTGAAGTCTTCGAAGAAGAATGGAGCGTGGACCAAGCTTTAAAACAAAAATGATCCGGGGGGATCAAACGGGGGGGGGGGCGTCGATGAAAATCGGCATGTGCATGTTCTTATGGACGACCAGCGTCTCGAAAAAGCACGAGCCGTTGCTTCGCGACATCAAGGCGACCGGCTTCGACGGCGTCGAGATTCCGGTCTTCGCCGGCACGCCGGACGATTATAAAAAGCTCGGCGACCTGCTCGATCGCATCGGGCTGGAGCGGACCGCGGTCTCGGCGATGGGTGATCCCTCGATGAACCTGATCTCGCCGGATGCGGCAACGCGCAAGGCCGGTATCGCCTACATGAAATGGGCGATTGATTGCGCCGATGCACTTGGCGCCAGGACGCTCAGCGGACCGTTGCATTCGACGCTCGGCGCCTTCTCCGGCAGCGGTCCGACGCCCGCCGAGAAGAACCGTTCCGTCGCCTCGCAGCGCGCCATCGGCGACCATGCCGGCATGCGGAACGTGACCATCGGGCTGGAGGCGCTGAACCGCTTCGAATGCTATCTGTTCAACACGATGGCGGACCTGTCGGAGCACATCGACGCGATCGGCCGGCCGCACATCAAGGCGATGTACGACACCTTTCATGCCAATATCGAGGAGGCCGACCCGATCGCGGCCTACACGAAGCACCGCAGGAATGTCGTGCACATCCATATTTCGGAGAACGACCGTGGCGTGCCGGGGCGTGGCAACATTCCGTGGGCGGAGACGTTCGCGGCGATCCGCAAGAGCGGCTATGACGACTGGTTGACGATCGAGTCGTTTGGACGTTCGCTGAAGGATTTGGCGGCGGCGACGAAGGTGTGGCGCGATTTTTCCGAGAGCCCGGAAGCGGTTTATCGCGAGGGGTACAAGCATATCAGGAATGGGTGGAAGAAGGCGGCTTAGGCGCCCTGATCGGGTGCGTCGGTGACCCTTGGCGCGAGGCGAGACGATGATTGCGCTTGGTCCATTTTGTATTTGCGTTTGTGGCTATTGCCAAGTGGTTCTCCACTCCGTCTCGGCTTCGCCGAGCCACCTCTCCCCCTCCGGAGGGAGAGGAAAGGGGAGCCTGGTGGCTGAGGAGAGGAAGAAAGCCTCGGCCTAGGGGGACAGGCGTCGGCTCGGACAGCCTGGCGCTTTTCCTCTACCCCGTCGATCGGGGGAGAGGTGTCGAGCGCAGCTCGACGGAGTGGGGGTCGACCCTTGGCGCGGCACTAAACCATGCCCGCGCTTACGCGTCACAAGGTTAACCCTGCTCGGCCTGGATCCTGTTGTAGTCGTGGATCGTCCGGCTCAGCCGGCGGCGCAGGAAATTCGAGATGTTGTCGAAGATGAAGACGACCAGCAGGATCAGCAGCACCATGTAGAAGACGTTGGCCCAGTTGGAGTTGGTGCGCATCGCTTCCCACAGTTTCAGGCCGATGCCGCCGGCGCCGACGGCGCCGATGATGGTAGCGCCGCGGGTGTTGGATTCCCACTGGTAAAGCGTCTGGCTGATGAAGACCGGGATGACTTCCGGCATCACGCCGTAGCGCTGCACCAGGAGGCCGTTGGCGCCGGTCGACAGCACACCTTCGCGCGGCTTGTCGTCGATGTTTTCCAGCGCCTCGGAATAGGTTTTGCCGAGCGTGCCGATCTCGGTGAAGAAGATCGCGGCACTGCCGGCCAGCGGACCGGGGCCGAAGGCGCGGGTGAAGAACAGCGCCCAGATCAGCATATCCACCGAGCGCATGAAGTCGAAGAAGCGCTTCAGCACCTGGCTGAGCACGCCGCTCGGCGTGATGTTGCGGGCGGCGAAGAAGGCAAGCGGGAAGGCGACGATGCCGCCGAGCAGCGTGCCCAGAAACGCCATGACGATGGTCTGCAAAAGCTTCGTCCAGACGTCGCCGTGCTGCCACTGGGCGTTGTTCCAGATGTTTTCGCCGGCCAGTGCGAGGTTCGAGGTGCCCGGCTTCAGCTCGGGACCGGACACGATCAGCGAGACCACTTCTCCCGCTGATTTTCCGAAGAAGGGCGAGCGTGTGTCGAAGACGAAATTCGCCCAGCCGAGGAAGCGCTTGCGCACCTTGACGCGGTCGACGGTGACGCGCACCTCGCCGACGAAGCCCATCTTGGCGACCACCTCGTCATCATGCGCGGTGATCCAGTCCGGTACCGGCCCTGTGACCACCGGCTTGCCGCTGGTCAGCGCAACCGGCACCGTCTCGCCATTGGCCACGATCGTCGCCTGCGCCTTGTCGAAGGTGACGGATTTCGCTGGACCATCGATCAGCACGGTGAAGGTGCCGTCCGGATTCTTGATCACCCAGTCGGGGTTCGGGTTTTCGCCAAGCGCGGAAAAGCGCGGGTATTTTGGCGTGATCTCAGGCTGGTCGAGGCGGAACTCGGGCTGCAAATCGTAGCTGATCCACTGTGTCAGGAACAGCGGCAGACGCTCCCAGTGTGATTCCCGCAGAACTTGCGGCAGGCTGAAGAACCACAGGACATAGATGAGGTAAGTCAGGATGCCGACGAACAGGAAGAGCGGCGCAAAGCGTTTGTACAGCGGCCGCCGGAACACCTGGGGATAGCGCTCCTCGATCGACAGCATCTCCTCGGCGGTCATCGTCGCCATGGTTTAAGCCCCCATCATAAAGGCTTGCTCGCCGACCAGCTTGCGGCGCAGCCAGGCGGAAAACTGGTCGATGATGAAGATGGTCGTGAACAGGAGCAGCACCAGTGCCAGCGTCTTGGCGCCGAAGCCGCGCGAGATGGAGAGCTTCAATTCCTCGCCAATGCCGCCGCCGCCGACGGCGCCGATGATGGTCGAGATGCGGACATTGATCTCGACGCGCAGCAGCGTGTAGGACATGAAATTGGGCAGCACCTGCGGCAGGCCGGCAAAGCGCACCCGCTCGAACCAGTTGGCGCCGACCGCGCGCAGACCTTCCTCGGCACGCATGTCGATGTTTTCGTTGATCTCGTAGAACAGCTTGCCGAGCGCGCCGATCGAATGCAGGCCGATGGCGATGATGGCGGCGATCGGGCCGATCGAGACGATGGCCGCGAACAGGCCGGCAATGACGATCTCCGGAAAGGCGCGCAGCAATTCCATGAAGCGCTTGACGATCAGCCGCAGCAGCGGATGGGGCGTCAGATTGCGCGCCGCGATGAACGAGAACGGCACCGCGAAGATGAAGCCGATGAAGGTCGAGACCAAGGCGACATTGACCGTGGTGATCATCAGCTCGAAATATTCGGGGATGTAGAAGCCGCCCCAGACATAGATACGGCCGAGCGGGAAGTTGAATTCCTGCGTGCCGGTGTCATGCGGCGAGGCAACGTCGAACAGTGCCCGCCAGACATCGTTCCAGTCCTTGGGGATGAGCCAGCTCAAGAAATCCAGAATATGCGGCAGCCGGTCGAAGAAATGGCCGGCATTGGCCTCGTCGGCGAACCACATGCTGGCGAACATCGCGGCGAGCAGCAGGCCGACGCCAAGCACTGTGTAGAACCGGCGCAGCGACGTCTGGCGTCGCCAGGCATCGGCCATCTGGTGGGTGGCGCCAGAAGGGGCTGTCAAAGGAGCGGCTGTCACGGAAAGGGCCATGATCGGAGATGCAAAAAGGGCGGTGTTTTCAGACACCGCCCTTTCCGATTTCGCCGTTAGCCGCCGATGGCTGCCTTACGGGCTTCGACGATGACGCTGTAGAAGTCGGGCTTCACTGGGACGTAGCCGGTGAAATCACCGCCTTCGACGCCTTCGAAGCAAGCCTTGTCCTTCTGCGGCAGCTGCGTGAAGAAGTTGGCAAGCTTGGCGGTCATGTCGTCGCCGAGCGCGGTGCGCACGACCAGCGGGCCGTTCGGGATCAGGCCCGAACGCCAGACTTCGACGAAGTCGTTGGGGTCGACGGCGCCCTTGGCGACTTCCTTGTGGAAGGTGCCGGAGGTGTAACCGTTCTTGAAGTCGCCGATGCCGGAGGAATCATCCACCGCGACATCGACCTTGCCGTCGCGCACGGCCAGGATGTTGTTCTCGTGGCCGCCATTGAACTGGGTCGAAGCGAAGAAGGCTTCGTTGGAGGCGCCGGTGGTCTTCGGAATCTGCGTCAGCGGGATCAGGTAGCCGGAGGTCGAATCCGGATCGGCATAGCCGAGCTTTTTGCCCTTGGCCGACTTGATGTCGGTGATGCCCGAGGTCTTCAGAGCCAGGCCGATCGAATAGTAACCGGTGGAACCATCGGTCTGCTTGGTGGTGAGGATCGGGGTGACAGCCTTCGGATCCTTAAGATAGACGCTGGCATAGCCCGAGGCGCCGAGTTCGGCGAAGTCGAGCGTGCCGCCGAGCAGGCCCTGGATGACGCCGTCATAATCGGCGGCGGGGAACAGCGAGACCTTTTCGAAGCCGAATTCGGCCTTCAAATGGTCGGCCAGGCACTGGTAGTTGCGCAGCCGGTCGGTTTCGTTTTCACCGCCGAGGATGCCGACGCGGAATTCCTTCAGATCGGCGGCGTGGGCCATGCTGGTCGCCATGGCAAGCACCGAAACGGCGCTGAAAACCATCTTCCTGAACATTTGATGTCTCTCCTGTAAGTTCCGGCCCCGCGCCGGCAGCGTTCTTGATCTTGACAAGTGCCCTTGACGTGGGCGGACGATCCGAGCCGCTCTTTCTTGAACTCAGTAACCTGGGAATGCAGGTTCGAGCGGTCCGGCGGATGCAGCGATCTTTTGCTTGAAGGCAACGCTTGTGGAGGTGATGGCCTCCGATATCTCTACGCCATTGCTGTCGGCGCCGTAGACGAGGCGAACGGCCTCACGATTGAGCTCTTCGGGCGGGCCATCGAAGACGACCTTGCCGGCGGCCATGCCGATGATGCGGTTGCAATAGGCGCGGGCGGTGTCGAGCGTATGCAGATTGGTGACGACGGTGATGCCTTCGCGCAGATTGATGTCCTGCAGCGAATCCATCACCACCTTGGCGTTGAGCGGGTCGAGCGAGGCGATCGGCTCGTCGGCAAGGATCACCTTGGGCTGCTGCATCAGGGCGCGGGCGATGGCGACGCGCTGCTGCTGTCCGCCGGACAGGGTGCCGGCGGGCTGAAGTGCGGTGCGGGCTATGTCGAGCCGCTCGAGCGCGGCGACGGCCTCGGCGCATTCGGCGCGCGAGAACATGCCGAGAAGGTTGGACAGGGTCGAACGGTGGTTCAGCTTGCCAAGCAGCACATTGGTCAGCACGTCGAGGCGCGGCACCAGGTTGAACTGCTGGAAGATCATGGCGCAGTCGCGCTGCCAGCGCCGCAGCGGCGAGCCGCGCAGCTGGGAGACCTCGGCGCCGTCAAAAAAAATCGACCCCTGGCTGGGGTCGACAAGACGGTTGATCATGCGAAGAAGGGTCGATTTGCCGGCGCCCGAACGGCCGATGACGCCGACCATCTGACCCTGCGGGATCGAGATGTTGACGTCGCTAACGGCGGTGTTCTTGCCAAATCGTCGGCTGACACCGCGGATTTCGAGCGTGGCAGAGCTTGCTGACATAGGCAGGTTCCAGTCCGGACCTTATTGATCGTCAGGCATTCGCCTAGCGCAGCCACATGAACCTGCCGTGTCGCCAGCATGTCAGTTTTGTTACGCTCCACAGGCGCGACGACCGGCGACTTGCGGACAATCAGCCGAGCACCAGCAATTCCTCGAAATGCTTCATGTCGCGGAAAGCGCAGAAGGCGGGTGGCTTGATCTCGATCACCGGCGCCTGCCTTGCGAAAAGCGCAAGGCCATCATCGAACAGCGTCTGCCACGCAGCCGCCCTGTCGTCTGCCAGACGCTGGATCTGATAGGCGAAGGTGATGTGGAAGACATAAGCGTCGTGATCGGGATGCCGGTAGCCGAATGGCCCTGCCAGGGCATCGCGCCATCGACGCATGATGCGCACGTCCTCGTCCGTCGCGCCGGCCACGGTGAGGCCTGTGGGCACGACCTCGACCACCTTGATGCTGAACGGGCCGAAGCCTTCGAAACCCTTCAGCCGTTCCAGATAAAGCCGGGTCATGGCGTCAATGCTGGTGTCGAGCGGTACGTTCTGCGGCCAGTAGGGCAGGCGGCGGCGATATTCGATGATGCCCTGGAACAGCGTCATGTGCAGGCTGGAGACGGGCGTGAAGGCAAGCCGGTCGGCGTCGGGCATAGCCAGCATCTTGTCGCGCACCGCAAGCACCACGGCCTCGGACGGCGAACCGCTGACGAGATGGCTGACGACGGTGTTGCCGGGCTCGGTCAGGAAATTGCCTGAGGTGTCGTAGCGCGTGCCGAGATGCGTCGGCGGCATCGGATTGGAGCCGGCAAAGAATCCGGCGAGTGAGGGTGTGACAACGTCGAACATAGCGATCTCCTTGGGGGAGATGGCGTCCTGTCCGAGTCATGTGTCAAGGATGTGAACAGGCTCTCACATGACGATGATGTGAGGGACTATCCCTCGTATTTCTCCAGGAACGCTTCCGCAGAGAGCTCGCGAAAATCGTCGAGCGAGGCGCGCAGCCTGGCGTGGTCCCAGTCCCACCAGGCAAGCGCCTGGTAGCGTCCGGCGGTGCGGCGGTCGAAGCGTTCGCGGATCGGCTTTGCCGGCACGCCGGCAACGATGGTGTAGGGCGCGACATCCTTCGAGACGACGGCGCCGGCGCCGACCGCCGCGCCATCACCGACGGTGACTCCCGGCAGGACGGTCGAGCCGTGGCCGAGCCAGGTGTCGTGACCGATGGTGACGCGCTTGGCACGGCGCTGGGCAAAGAATTCGCTCTCGTGCTCGGCATCGTCCCAATAGTCCGAAGCGCGGTAGGTGAAGTGGTGCAGCGTCGGCCGCCAGGTCGGGTGGTTGGTGGCATTGAGGCGCACGCTTGCCGCGATGTTGGCAAACTTGCCGATCGTGGCGCACCACACGGCGCAGTCCTGCATCATGTAGGAATAATCGCCGAGTTCGCTTTCCGAAACCCGGCTGCGGTCGGCGATCTCGGTCCAGCGGCCGAGCGTAGAATTGTGCACTTCCGCCGTTGGGTGAACCAGCGGCGTCTCCGACAATTTCCTTGTCATGCGGCGAGTTTTCCCGGAGCAAAAGCGGTGACGTCGATGATGCGGTCGGCCACCGCCTCGCGCACATCATGGTCGTGGAAGATGCCAAGCAGAGCGACGCCTGCCGCCTTCTTGGCGGCGATGAGTGCAATCACAACGTCGCGGTTGGTGGCATCGAGTGAGGCGGTCGGTTCATCGAGCAGCAGGATCGGGTGCTCGGTGATGAAGCCGCGCGCGATGTTGACGCGCTGCTGCTCGCCGCCGGAGAAGGTCGCCGGCGGCAGTGCCCAGAGCTTTTCCGGCAAGTTGAGCTGCGCCAACAGGGCGCGCGCCTTGCCTCTGGCTGTCTCGCGCTCCTCGCCGCGCTCGACCAGCGGCTCGGCGACGACATCCAGCGCCGAAACACGCGGCACGGTGCGCAGGAACTGGCTGACATAACCGATCGTTTGCCGGCGCACGGCAAGCACGGTGCGCGGGCTGGCATGAGCGAGATCGATCAATCCATCCTCGTGCCTGACGATGATCTGGCCTTCGTCGACGGCGTAGTTGCCGTAGAGCATTTTCAGGATCGAGCTCTTGCCGGCACCAGACGGGCCGCCAAGCACAGTGCATTCGCCCGCCTTGATCGAGAACGAGACACCGGCGACGACAGGCAGTTTGATGCCATCGCGCAGATGCATGGTGAAGCTCTTGGCGACGTCGGAGACAACGAGGGGCGTCGGCATGGTTACACCTGCAAAATGGAAGAAACGAGAAGCTGCGTGTAGGGCGCGCGCGGGTCGTCGAGCACGCGGTCGGTGAGGCCGCTTTCGACGACGCGGCCGTCCTTCATCACCATCATGCGCTGCGACAGCAGACGCGCCACCGCCAGGTCGTGGGTGACGACGATGGCCGCCAGGCCGAGGTCGGTGACCAGTCCGCGCAAGAGGTCGAGCAGGCGCGCCTGCACCGAGACGTCGAGGCCGCCGGTCGGCTCATCCATGAACACCAGCCGTGGGCCGGTGACGAGGTTGCGGGCGATCTGCAGGCGCTGGCGCATGCCGCCGGAAAAGGCGCGCGGCTCGTCGTCGATGCGATCTTGCTCGATCTCGACGCGCGACAGCCAGTCGACGGCGGTGGCGCGGATCTTGCCGTAGTGGCGGTCGCCGACCGCCATCAGCCGTTCGCCGACATTGGCGCCGGCCGACACCGTCATGCGCAGGCCGTCCGCCGGGTTCTGGTGGACGAAGCCCCAATCGGTGCGCATCAGGAAGCGGCGCTCGGCCTCGCTCATGCGGTAGAGCTCGCGGAACTGGCCGTCGCGCATGCGATAGCTGGCGGTGCCGGAGGAAGGTAAGAGCCGCGTCGACAGGCAGTTGAGCAGCGTCGTCTTGCCGGAACCGGATTCGCCGACGACAGCCAGGACTTCGCCCGGCCACAGGTCGAAGGAGACGTTGTCGCAGCCGACGCGCGAGCCGTAGAATTTGGACAGCGCCGAAACGCGCAGCAACGGTTCGTCGGTCATTGTGCCGGCTCCCCTGTTTCTGAGGCAAAATGGGTTTCTGGGGCAGGGTTGGTTTCAGGGGCAAGGTGGCCGCGATGGCCGTCGGCCCGCCGCTTCTCGCAGTGGTCGGTGTCGGAGCAGACGAACATGTGGCCGCCATGGTCGTCGAGGATGACCTCGTCGAGATAGACGTTCTCGGCCGCGCACAGCGCGCAGGGTTGATCGAAGGTCTGCACCTCGAACGGATGGTCCTCGAAGTCGAGGCTAACGACATCGGTGAAGGGCGGTACCGCGTAGATGCGCTTTTCTCGGCCGGCGCCGAACAGCTGCAGCGCCGGCGAGCGGTGCATCTTGGGATTGTCGAATTTCGGCGTCGGCGAGGGGTCCATCACATAGCGGCCCTCGACCTTGACCGGATAGGCGTAGGTGGTGGCGATGCGGCCGTGCTTGGCGATGTCCTCATAGAGCTTCACATGCATGAGGCCGTATTCCTCCAGCGCATGCATTTTTCGCGTTTCGGTCTCGCGCGGCTCGAGGAAGCGCAGCGGCTCGGGGATCGGCACCTGATAGACCAGCACCTGGCCAGCGGTGAGCGGATGTTCGGGGATGCGGTGGCGGGTCTGGATGATGGTGGCGCTGGCGGTGTCGGTGGTGACAGCGACATTGGCGACCTTCTTGAAGAAGGCACGGATCGAGACCGCGTTTGTGGTGTCGTCGGCGCCCTGGTCGATGACCTTCAGCACATCGTCTGGGCCGATGATCGAGGCGGTGACCTGGACGCCGCCTGTGCCCCAGCCATAGGGCATCGGCATTTCGCGCGAGGCGAACGGCACCTGGTAGCCGGGGATGGCGATGCCTTTGAGGATCGCGCGGCGGATCATCCGTTTGGTCTGCTCGTCGAGGTAGGCGAAGTTGTAGGTGGCGATGTCGGTCATGGCGATCACATCCACATTGTGCTATTGAATTGGCGTCCAGGACGCGGAAACAGGGGCGAATTCAGATGAACTCCACCGGATGGATGCATCTCGGAATTGTGTTTCTGGTGTTCGCCGGCGTCGTTCTCTTTTTCCTTCGGCGCATGATTCTTCCCGCGCCAAAAGGGGGCTCTCACGGTGAGTCCATAGGCATCGGCAATGGTGACTACTCCGGGTATGATAGCTATGGCGGTCATTCCCACGACGGTGGCGGCCATGGAGGCGGGCACTAAGTTCATTGCGCAGCCTCCAATCCCTTGGCATAGCGCGCCAGCCGCTCGGTGAGCGTGCCGGTGTGCAGTTCGAACATGTGGTTGTCGTCGTCGTAGAAATAGATCGAGCTCACCCTCGACACGTGGGCGTGGCGGGCGCATGTCGAGGCCTAGTCTGCCGACGCGTTCGGCGTAGCGGTCGAAATCGGCGTCATCGATCTTGAAGGCGATGTGGTTGTAGCTGCGCTCGGGCAGCGCCTCGCCTTGCATGATGGCGATCCAGATGTCGCCGATCAGGAAGAATTTTTCGCGCGACAGCGAGAACAGCGCGGCGTCGCTGGCATAGACCTCGCGCGCGTCGAACACGCCCTCGAGAATGGCAGTCATCCGGTCGAGGTCACGGACGATGAAGGTCATGTGGGACAGGCCTTCGATCATTCCGCGGCCTCCCGCTTCTCTTCGACCTTCGCGGGGTTTTCGCGGGCTTCGTATTCGGCGCGCATACGGCGCACCAGATCGAGTTCGGCCTGGAAGTCGACATAGTGCGGCAGCTTCAGATGCTCGACAAAACCGGTCGCCTGGACGTTGTCGGAATGCGATATGACGAACTCCTCGTCCTGGGCGGCGGCGACAATGTCCTCGCCAAGTTCGGAGGCTCGCAAAGCCCGGTCGCAGAGCGCCATGGCCATCGCCTTGCGCTCGCTCTGGCCGAAGACCAGGCCGTAGCCGCGGGTGAATTGCGGCGGCGCCTTGACCGAGCCCTTGAACTGATTGACCATCTGGCATTCGGTGACCCGCACCGTACCGAGTGGCGCTGCGAAAGGCAGTTCGGGAACGTCGAGTTCCAGCTCGACCTCGCCGATGCGGATTTCGCCGACAAAGGGATGGTTGCGGGCGTAGCCGCGCTGGGTGGAATAGCCGAGCGCCAGGAGAAAACCCTCATCGCCACGCGACAATGCCTGCAGGCGGATATCGCGCGCCATCGGGAATTCCAGCGGCTCGCGGGTGATGTCGCCCGGCACGTGGTCCTGCGGCATCTCACCATCCGGTTCGATCAGGCCTTCGCGGGCGAGGATCGCCGAGACGCGCGGCATGGCTTGCGCTTCCGTCTCGCGCCGCAGGGGCTCGGCGACATCGGCGCCGGCGGCAAGCTCGGGATCGAGCAGCCGGTGCGTGTAGTCGAAGGTCGGGCCGAGAAGCTGGCCGCCGGGCAGGTCCTTGTAGGTCGCCGACACGCGCCTCTCGACCCGCATCGTGCCGGTGTCGATCGGCCTGGAATAGCCGAAGCGTGGCAGCGTGGTGCGATAGGCGCGCACCAGGAAGATCGCCTCGATCATGTCGCCGCGCGCCTGGACGATGGCGAGTGCCGCCAGTTCACGGTCGTAGAGCGAGCCTTCGCTCATCACCCGGTCGACGCCGAGCGCCAGCTGTTCGACGATCTGGTCGAGGCGCAGTGCCGGCACCGAACGGTCGCCGCGCCGGCGGTCGGCAAGCAGGCTGTGGGCGTTGGCGATTGCGGCCTCGCCGCCTTTTACCGCGACATACATCTTACGCCTCCATCGTCTTGATGCGCGTCGTGCGCGGCAGGCAGGCTATGCCTTCTGGCGTGGCGAGGATGATGTCGACACCGCGCGGAAAGCGCTTGTTGTTCTGCTTCCACTGTTCAGTGAAATGACGCGGCATCTGCGACGGCGCCATCGCGGTGCTGGTTTCGATGCCGGGGCCTTCGAGCAACAGCGGAGCGCCCGAGGTGAGATCGCTGACCTGGAGGATCAGGGTGGTCGAGCGGTCGGGATAATCCTGCGTTCCCTGCGAAAAACCGTCGAGCGCCATCATCTCGGCCGGCGTGGCGACAAAGGCGAAATGCGCGTCGGCGGGTGTGTTGGCCAGCGGCGCGCCGCAGTGGAAGCCAAGCCAGGAGATGACCGCGGCAGACGCGTGCAAGGCCGGGTCGAGCCAAAGCGGCGTGTCGTTGTCGCAGAGCGCCAACGCGATGGCGCCTGATGTTGTCGAGAGCGGCGCGGGCGGGCGGGCCAAGGCCGGCAGAGGCTGCACGCTGCCCGGCCGCGCCATCGCATCCATGACCGCGCGAAACACGGTCTGGGCGTTGAACACCGGATCGGCGAAACCGCCCTCGATCGATTGCGCTGCGATATCCATCAGTCTTCTCCGCGAACCATGGTGAAGAAATCCACCTTCGTCGCCGCCGTCTCGGCGCGGCGTTTTTCATGGGCAGTCGCGAGCGCCGACCGCAAAGGCGCGATCAGCCTGGCCTCGACCTCGGCGCGGCGGGCGGGGTCCTGCCAGAGCGCGTCGGCTATTGCCGAGAGCTTCGCCTTCTGCTTGTCGCGGCCAAGCGCGTAGCAATGGCCGACCTGTCCGGACGGCAGCCGGACCGTGGCGCGGGTGACGGTCGCCTCGCCGACATTGAACGGCGCGCCACCTCCGCCGATGCGGCCGCGCAGCGTCACCAGCCCGGTCTCGGGACCGCGCAGCAGTTCGGCTTGCGAAGGCAGGCCGGCCTCGTTCCAGAGCCGGACGATGTCGTCACCGCTCGATTGCGCGAGCGTCGCCATGGCGGCCTTGCGTTCGGCCTGGTCGCGGGCTTCCTGTCCTCGCATCGGCAGCATTCCTCTTTGCTAAATTTGTCTATTGATATAGACAACTATACAAATTATACATATTACCTAACGCGAGTCCATGACGGGTGGATGACAAACAGTAGAAGCTTGGGGGCGATTCATGATCGGAAGACAGGAAGCCGACAGCATCGAACGACGTAGCGGCGTCTCCCTGTGGCGGCAGATCGCCGACAGGATCCTGCAGGCGATCGCCACCGGCGATTTCGCCGAGAATGCGGCGCTGCCGCCGGAGGTGGCACTGGCCGAGCGCTATGGCGTCAACCGCCACACGGTGCGCAGCGCCATATCGGCGCTTGTGCAGGAAGGCGTGCTGCGGGCCGAGCAGGGGCGCGGCACCTTCGTGTTGTCGCGCAAGCGGCTGTCCTATCCGATCGGCGCGCGCACGCGCTTTTCAACGGGCCTGCAGGGGCAGACCTCGGAACGGCACATCGTGCTGCTCGCCTCTGCGGTCGAGCCGGCGAGCCAGCGTGTCGCCGAGGGGCTTGGCCTGGCCAGGGGCGCCGAGGTGATCAGGTTGGAGACACGCGGCGAGGCCGATGGACGGGCTGTGTCGCGCGCTGCCGGCTGGTTCGAGGCCAGACGCTTTGCCGGCATCGACAAGGCGATGGCTGAGACGGGCTCAATCACCGCGTCGCTGGCCCGCTTCGGCATAGACGACTATCTCCGGCAATCGACCGTGCTGTCGGCGCGCCACGCCGATGCGGCCGACCTTGCCGACCTCGACCTGCAGCCGGGCGCCATCGTGCTGGTCACGGTGGCCGTCAACGTCACGCCGGACGGCCAGCCGATCCAGTTTTCGGAGTCGCGCTTTCCGGCGGAACGGGTCGAGCTGAAACTGTCGGCGCTGTGAGCCGAACTCTGCCGACTATCCGATCTCGATCACAGCTTTGATCAGGCCAGACTTTTCATGCGCCCAGCGGGCGAGGTCGCGCGGCGTGCCATCGAGTGTGGTGCGGTGGGTGACCAGCTTGGCCATGGGCACGGCGCCGTTGCGGATCGAGGCGGCGACGTGGTCGAAATCGGCCTTGAGCGCATTGCGGCTGCCAACCAGCGTCATTTCGCGCTTGTGAAATTCCGGATCGGAAAAGACGATGTCGTCCTTGACGACGCTGACCAGCACCAGTGTGCCGCCATGCGCGACATGGGCGAAGGCCGATTGCACCGACCGGGTGTTGCCGGTGGCGTCGAAGACCACGTCGAAGCCTTCGCCTGATGTCGCTTCCCTGACCAGATCCGGCACCGCTCCGTGCGAGCCGTCGAGGATACTGAAACCAAGTTCGTTTTCGGCGAAAGCGAGCCGTTCCGTACTCATGTCGAGCAGCGTCACGTCGAACCCGGCGATGCGGGCAAAGATGGCGTTGCCGAGCCCGATCGGGCCGGCGCCGATGACCAGCGTGCGGGCGCCGGGCTCGGCGCGGGCGCGCCGCACGGCATGCGCGCCGATGGCGAGGAATTCGACGGCGGCAGCGTCGGCCAGCGACAGGCCGTTGGCCGGATAGAGATTTTGCGCCGGGACAAGAATATGTTCGCACATGGCGCCGTCGCGATGGACGCCGAGCACCTCGATCCTGACGCAGCAATTCGGCTTGCCGTGCCGGCAGGCGATGCATTTGCCGCAGGAGAGATACGGATTGATGACGACCGGTTCGCCGACGGCAAGGTCGACACCGTCACCGGTCTCGACGACCGTTCCCGACACTTCATGGCCCATGATGCGGGGATAGGCGAGGAACGGGTGCTTGCCCTCGAAAATGTGGTAGTCGGTGCCGCAGATGCCGACATGGCTGACCGCGATCAGCGCCCAGCCGGCAGGCGGTGCGACAGGCGCGGGGCGGTCTTCCAGGACAAGATCGCCGGGCGAGCGGCAGACGACGGCTTTCATGCTTCAATCCAGTCAGGGTTTGTAAAACGCCGGCCCATTTCATGGCGGGCCGGCGATCGGTCTTGGTGGTGATCACTTGCCGCCGCGGCGGCGCAGGCCGTCGAAATAGACGATGACGATGATCAGCACGCCAGTGATGATGCGCTGCCAGAAGGCATTGACGTTGAGCAGGTTGGCGCCGTTGTTGATGGTGGCGAGAATGAAGGCGCCGAGCAGCGGGCCGTGCACCGAGCCGACCGCGCCGAACAGCGAGGTGCCGCCGATCACCGAGGACGCGATCGCCTGCAGTTCCCAGCCCTCGGCCTGGGTCGGGTTGCCGATGCCGATGCGCGAGGCGAGCAACACGCCGACAAAAGCCGCGCACAGGCCCGACAGCGTGTAGGCCATGTAGATGGTGCGCTGGACATTGACACCGGACAGGCGCGAGGCTTCGGCGTTGGAGCCGACCGAGAAGAGGTAGCGGCCCCAACGGCTATGATGCAGGAAGATGTAGGCGGGAATGCCGACCAGGATGACCATCCAGAACAGATTGGGGACGCCGAGGAAGGAGTTGCGCGAGAACTCCTGGAAGGCATCGTTGTTGATGGAGATCGAGTTGCCGTTGGTCATCAGAAGGCCGATGCCGCGCAGCGACGTCAGCGTCGCCAGCGTGATGATGAAGGGCGGCAGGCCCATCTTGACGATGCCGAAGCCATGGAAAAGGCCGATGGCAACGCCGACCAGCAGCGTGATCAGGATGGCGAGGAAGACCGGCACGCCGGCATTGATCAGCATCGCCGCAATGACGGTGGCAAAGCCGACCACGGCGCCGACGGACAGATCGATACCACCGGTGATGATGACAAAGGTCTGGCCAACCGCCAGGATGGCGATCATCGAACCCTGACGCAAAAGGTTCGAGATGTTGTTGGCCGAGGCGAAGCTCGATGTCGACAGCGACAGGATGACCCAGAGCAGCACCAGCAGCGCCAGGAGCGTCAGCCCGAACAGGGCGTTGTAATTGCGCTTGGGCTTTTCGGCAGGAATCGCCTCGGTGCTCATATCTTTCCTCCCAGCTTTTCTTGTTTCTCGGCGAGCGCCTGTGTGAGAATTTCCTCGTGATCGGCGGTGCGGAATCCGTGTGTCGCCACCAGCTTGCCACGGCGGAACACGTGCAGCGTGTCGGCCAGCTCATAGACTTCCGGCAGATAGGACGAGATCAGGATGATGCCGGCGCCCTTCGACAAGAGCGCGCCGAACAGGCGGTAAATCTCGGCCTTGGTGCCGACATCGACGCCGACGGTCGGCTCGTCGAAGATGAACAGCTTGGCGCCATGCGCCAGCCATTTGCCGATGACGATCTTCTGCTGGTTGCCGCCCGATAGGCTGGAGGCCAGCGCATGGCGCGTCGGCGTCTTGATGCGGAGGTCGGCGATCTGGCGGTCGGCCTCGGTCTTTTCCTGCGCGCCGGAGATCAACAGATTGTTGGAGATGCGCTTGTAGATCGGCAGGTTGAGATTGAGCCCGACCGGCAAATTGAGGCAAAGGCCTTGATCGCGGCGGCTTTCCGGCGCCAGCGCCATGCCGAGCTTGATCGCGTCATGCTCGGAATTGATCTGGACCGGCTTGCCCTCCCACAGGATCTGGCCAGCCGACTTCTTGTGACGCCCATAGAGCGTGGTGACGAATTCGCTGCGGCCGGCGCCGATCAGACCGTAGAGCCCGACGATCTCGCCGGCGCGGACCGTCATCGAGACATTTTCGAAGCCCTTGCCCGACAGGTTCCTGGTCTCGACGATCGCAGCGCCGGGGGTGAAATGCTCCTTGTGGTAGACCTGCTCGATCGAGCGGTTGATCATCAGCTTGACCAGTTCGGCGTCGTTGGTCTCGCTGATGTTCCTGGTGCCGACCAGCGTGCCGTCGCGCAGCACGGAGACGCGGTCGGCGAGCTCGAAGACTTCCTCCATGCGATGGCTGATATAGATGATGGTCACGCCCTCGGACTTCAGCCGGCGGATCAGGGTGAAGAGCTGGTCGGCCTCCTTGCGGGTGAGGTAGGCGGTCGGCTCGTCGAAGATCAGGAATTTGGTGCCGCGCACGGTGGCGCGGGCGGCGGCGATCAGCTGCTGCTGGCCGATGGTGAGGTCGCCGAGCACGACATGCGCCGGCAGGTCGAAGCCGAGATCGTCGATGATCTTCTGCGCTTCCTTGACCATGGCGCGCTGCTGCAGGATGCCGAAACGCGAATTCTCCTCGCCGAGGAACATGTTGGCGGCGACGGTCAAATGGCGGCAGAGCACGACTTCCTGGTGCACGGCGTTGATGCCGAGCGCCATCGCCTCATGCGGGGTCGCCAGCGGCGCCGGCTTGCCTTCCCAGATGACCTCGCCGGAAGTGCGCGGCATGACGCCGGTCAGAAGCTTTATCAAGGTGGATTTGCCGGCGCCGTTCTCGCCGACAATGGCGTGGATTTCGCCGGACTTGAAGGCCAGCGTCACCGGTTTCAGCGCATGGGTGCCGGGATATTTCTTCTCGAGGCCGCGCAGTTCGAGGATCGTTCTGCCAGGCTCCAGCACAGGGGCTGGATGCAGGTCTTGCGCCGTCGATGTCATGACAATCCTCCCAGATTGGCCTCCCAGATTGGTCTCACGATCTGGCACGCGGCGAGGCTTTGAAATGCCCGCAAGAGCAACCTAGCCCAGGCTGGCGGATTTCCAAGCGATATGGCTGTCGTTTCCGGGGCGCGAGGCCCCGGAAACCAGAGCGGCTATGCCGGGGCTCAGTTGAGCTTCGGGTTGAGCAGCGCGTCGATCTTGGGTTCCTTCATATTGGCCTTGGTGACGAGGTTGGCACCGGTGTCGACATTGGCCTCGACCTTCTCGCCCTTCGAAGCGGCGAGCGCGGTCTTGATGCCGTCATAGCCCATCCGATAGGGATCCTGGACGACGAGGCCGGAAATGACGCCGTCATTGAGGAACTTGATCAGCTTCTCGTCGCTGTCGAAGCCGATCAGCCCGACCTTACCGGCAAGCTTGTTCTCGGCGATCGCCTGACCGACGCCCTGCGCCATGATCAGGTTGGAGGCGAAGATGCCCTTCAGGTCCGGATTGGCGGTGATCAGGTCGGTCGCGATGTTGAGGCCAGTGGTGGCCTGGCCGTCGGCATATTTGTCGGCGACCAGTTCGAGGCCGGGATATTTGGCCTTGAGCTGTTCCTTGAAGCCCTGGGCGCGCTGCTCGAGCGAGCCGGCGCCGGGCAGCGCGGTGATCAGGGCAACCTTGCCTTCGACCTTGCCGCCATTGGCCGCACCGATGGCCGCTGCAAGACCGTCCGCGGCGACGCGACCGCCCTGGACGTTGTCGGTGGTCAGGAACGAGGTAAAGGCCTTGGAGTCGGCGCTGGAGTCGATGCCGATCACCTTGACCTTGCTTGCTGCCTCGTCGATCGGCTTGCCGAGCGCCTTGGCTTCGGTCGGCGCGATGACGACGGCGGCCGGGTTGCCGGCGACGGCATTCTCAAGGATGGAGATCTGGCCGTTGACGTCGGTTTCAGCCTGGGCGCCGAGCTCCGGCACGTTGACGCCGAGATCCTTGCCGGCCTTGCGGGCACCGGCGAGCACGATCTGCCAGTAGAAGGACGTGGTGTCCTTGACGATGATCGGAATGGTCACGTCCGCCGCCGAAACCGGCGCCGAATGCATGACGCCGGCGAGCATCGAGGCTGCTGCCAGAGCCATCACGGCGCGGCGGTTGAGAATGCTGGTCACGAATTTCATAGGATTCCTCCCTAAGTCGCCTGGTGAACGTTACGGAAGCTCCGTTCGGATAGGCGTGGCCCAAACAGAACTTTATCAATAAAAAACATTTACGCTGTTTTTGATAGTGCATCGACCTGGACGATGCAAGCGGTGTTTCGCACCCGACCTCCCATGGCGGGCACAGACACATTCACACGCCGCTCCTCCCCGGACGCAGCCAAACGCTCCCGTTCCGTTCCGCTAACGCATGGAATATTAATTCCATGTGTTAGTCAATATGGAACATTCATTCTTTCTGTCGGGTCGCGGGTTTGTGAAGTCGTGCCTCTCCCACCAAAGCCCATAGTGCCGCCTTCACGCCAGCTCCTGCACCACCGTGTAGGGACGATATTTCTGGTATTCCGTCTCCGGCACGTCGATGTCGAGCAGGTCGAGGTTGCGTGTCAGGTTCGCCAGTTTGGCGGTGCCGGTCAGCACGGTGGCGACCGTCGGTTCGTGCAGGGGAAACTGGAACGCTGCCGCCGCCAGAGGGTAACCGCCTTCGCCGGCGATCTTCTCCATGGCATCGACCCGGTCGAGCATATCGCGGCTGGCCGGCAGATAGTCGAAATGCGCGCCTTGCACCGGCCCGGTCGCCAATATGCCGGAGTTGAAGACGCCGCCGATCACCAGTGACGTCTGCTGCTCGCGGCACAGCGGCAGCAGTTCGGCTTCGGCGCTGCGGTCGAGCAAGGAATAGCGGCTGGCGAGCAGGATGCAGTCGAGCGGCGCCCGGCGCATGACGTCGAGGCAGATCTGGACTTCGTTGACGCCAAGCCCATAGGCGGAAATCGTACCGGCCCGCTTCAGCTCCTCGAGCGCCTTGAGCCCCCCATCCATCAACTGGCGAAAGTGCAGCTCGGTCTTCTCGACGCCATGCGTGTAGACGCCGATGTCGTGCACATAGAGGATATCGATCTTGTTCAGACCAAGCCGCGCATAGCTGAACTCGACCGACCGCATGATGCCGTCATAGGAATAGTCGTAGTCGAGCGCGAATGGCAGCGGATCGACATAGGAATGATCGGGCACCTGGCCTTCCGGCACCGGGCGAAACAGACGTCCGACCTTGGTCGACAGCACGTAGGAATCGCGCGGCTTGTAGCGCAGGAAATCGCCGAAACGGCGTTCCGACAGGCCGAAGCCGTAGAAGGGCGCGGTGTCGAAATAGCGCAAGCCGGCCTCCCAGGCGCCTTGCAGTGTCTCCATCGCCGCCTCGCGCGAACAGGCGCGGTAAAGGCCGCCGATCGCGGCGCCACCGAAGCTGACCTCGGTGACCTCGAGCGCCGTCTTGCCGATGCGGCGTTTTTCCATGCAAACCCTCCCCCGTTGCCGGGCGCTGTCCAGCCCGGCAGTTCTACCACATATGCGTTGAATTCAGAGCGTCGCGCCGAGATGCCAGGGCACGAACTCGTTGTCGCCATAGCCGAAATCCTCGCTCTTGGTCTTGCGGCCGGAAGCCGTCTCGACGATCAGTTCGAAGATTTCGCGGCCCATGCCGGCGATGGTCTTTTCGCCCGAGGCGATGACGCCGCAATTGACGTCCATGTCCTCTTCCATCTGGTGATACATGGTCGAGTTGGTGGCGACCTTGATCGACGGCGTCGGCCGGCAGCCGAAGCAGGAACCGCGACCGGTGGTGAAGACGATGACATTGGCGCCGCCGGCGACCTGGCCGGTGGCCGAGACCGGGTCGTAACCGGGCGTGTCCATGAACACCAGTCCGTTGCCGGTGACCTTCTCGGCATAGCCGAAGACGCCATTGAGTGGCGTCTGGCCGCCCTTGGCGACCGCGCCCAGCGACTTTTCCAGGATGGTGGTGAGGCCGCCGCGCTTGTTGCCGGGCGACGGGTTGTTGTCGATCGAAGCGCCATGCTTGGCGACGTGATCTTCCCACCACTTCACATAGCCGTCGAGCTTCTTGGCGATCTCGGGCGTCGCCGCGCGGTAGGCGAGCAGGTGCTCGGCGCCGTAGATTTCCGTGGTCTCGGAGAGGATGCCGATGCCGCCGACGCCGGCCAGTATGTCGACAGCCGCGCCCAGCGCCGGATTGGCAGTGATGCCCGACATGCCGTCGGAGCCGCCGCATTGCAGGCCGACGACGATCTCGCTGACCGGGATCGGCTCGCGCTTCAACTGGCCGACTTCCTCGGCGATTTCGGCCAGCACGCCCATCGCCTTTTCCACCGATTTGCGTGACCCGCCGGCGTCCTGGATGTTGAAATGGCGTTTGCCGGCAGCCGCACCTTTCTGGCCGTAGAGGGTGAGCTGGTTGACCTCGCATCCGAGGCCGACCATCAGCACGCCGCCGAAATTCGGGTGGCGGGCATAGCCGGCGAGCGTGCGGTGCAGCACCATCATGCCGTCGCCAGTACCGCTCATGCCGCAGCCTTGCCCGTGGACGATCGGTACGAAACCGTCGATGCCGGGATATTTCGGCAGCAAGGTCCGGTTGGCGGTGTCTGCGATGGAGTGGCAGACGGTGGCCGAGCAATTGACGCTGGCGATGATGCCGATGAAGTTGCGCGTGCCAGCGCGGCCGTCGGCGCGGCGATAACCCATGAACGTGCGGGCGCGGTCGGCCTCGGTTGCGTGCTCGGCCTCGCTCGGCGGCACCACCGGCAGGCGACCGGCCTCGAACACCAGATTGTGCGAATGAACGTGTTCGCCGGGTGCGATGTCCTGCGTGGCGCGGCCGATCGCCTGGGCGTATTTGACCACGGCTTCACCGGCGGCAATCGGCTTGATCGCCACCTTGTGGCCGGGCTCGATGATTGCGGAGGCAAGCGCGCCGCCCGGCAGAGCAGTGCCGATTTCGATGCGGCCATTGGCAACGGCGACATTGTCGGCGGGGGACAGAAGAATGGTGTTCGAGACGTTCACGGGCGGTTTCCTGGGTGATCCTGGGATGCGCTGATTGACACGCGCCTGTTAAGAGTTAATGTCTTTTATCGTGAAAAAACAGTTTTGCGTCAATTGTTTTTTCGCGAGCGTTCCGCGTGCCCCGGGTGTGTGGTGGCGCTGCAAACAATGAACCGGACCCCGGCGAAAGCGATTCCTGCTTCTCAGGGTCACGGGAACGTCATATTGCGCTTCAAGCCGGCCGCCGCAAGCGCCGGCATGGTTGGGTCAGGGGATGTCGAAGAGCAACAACGTCTACAAGGACGCCTACAACAGGTGCCTCAGGCTGCTCGACGAAACGCGCAGCCTGCCGTCGGAACCGGAACTGGGCACACTGCTCGGCGTCAGCCGCACCACCGTGCGCAGCATCCTGGCGCGCATGGAGGAAACCGGGCTGATCGCCTGGAACAAGCGCGCCAAGACGGTGCTGCGCGACCCGCGTCCCGACGACTTCTTCCCCGAGGAAGAGACCGACACGCTGGCCGAGATCATCGAGCGCTCATTCATGCGGCGCCTGCTCGCCGGCGGCGCCGAGGCCGGCATGCAGATCAACGAGCTTGAACTGGCGCGCGAGATCGGCGTCGGCACCACCAGCGTGCGCGAGTTCCTGATCCGCTTCTCGCGCTTCGGCCTGATCGAGAAGCGCCGCAACAGCCATTGGGTGCTGAAGGGTTTTACGCGGGCCTTCGCGCTCGAACTGACCGAGATCCGCGAGATGTTCGAATTGCGCTCGGCGGCTGCCTTCGCCGCTCTGCCGACGGACAGCCCGGTGTGGGCCGATCTCGAACGGCTGGAGGACGAACACCGGCAGCTGGCACGAGAGATCGCCACGCGCTTCAACGCGTTTTCCGAGCTGGACGAGCGCTTCCACCGGCTCATTCACCGTGCCTCGCGCAACCGCTTCATCGTCGATTTCTATGACGTCATCGCGATGATCTTCCATTACCACTACCAGTGGAACAAGGCGCAGGAGCGCGAGCGCAACGAAGTCGCGATCGGTGAGCATCTTGCCTATATCGAGGCGCTCAAATCACGCGATCTCGGCAAGGTCGACGCCGCCTGCCGTAAACACCTGAAGTCGGCAAGGCAGACATTGCTGACATCGATACCGGAAAGCCGTCCGCCGCAAAAATCCTGAGCCGCGTTGCCGCAGCATCGAATTGGCGATTTTCGACCTGCCGCGGCCATGATACGTATCCTTCCAGGAATTGCTTGAAGAGGCAGATGGCTTGAACCGCCGGGGGAGACGCTGGAGCATGCCGGCCGCGCTTGTCGCGGCCTGTCTGCTGTTGCTCCAGTCGACGCTCGGCGCCTTCGGCACCGGCCCGAATGCCGCGCAGCTCGACGCTTTCGGCAACGTCATCTGTAGCCGCGATGGCGCCACCCAGCTTCCCGGCGGTGACCAGCACCCGTCCCATCTGCCGGCCTGCTGCACGCTTGGCTGCGGCATGTTTTCATCGGCCTTCGCGCCGCCGCCCGATGCCGGTCTGGCCCTGGGCAGCCTTTCCGTTGAAGCGGTCGCCTTCGTCTTTCCGGCGAGCATTCATCTCGACTTCGCGCGCGAACGCTCGCCGTCGAACCCGCGCGCGCCGCCGCCGGCGGCCTGAGCCCTTTTGCCCGTCGGAACCTTTCGCGGGCGCACCCATCCAAAGATCAAACGGCTCGCGACCGGCCACGGCGCGATCATCACTTCATGGAGCAACCATGTCCCATTCTTCCCCCACAGCGGCGGGCACGCTGTTCAGCCGCACTCTGTCCCGCTTCCAGGAGCATCTCGGCATGGCCGCGCTGGCTCTGGCGATCATGCTCGTCGGCGCCCAGTCCGTCCTGGCGCATGAGTTCAAGGTCGGCGATATCGAGATCGGCCATCCCTGGTCACGCGCCACGCCGGCCGGCGCCAAGGTGGCCGGCGGCTATTTTACCATTACAAACAACGGCAGCGCGCCGGACCGGCTGCTGTCGATTTCCTCCGATATCTCGGACAAGGCCGAACTGCATGAGATGGGTGTCAAGGACGGCGTCATGACCATGCGGCCCGTTGTCGGCGGCCTGGAGATTCCAGCCGGCGGCAAGGTCGTTTTGGGTCCCGGCAGCTATCATGTGATGTTCATGGATTTGAAGCAGCCACCCAAGCAAGGCGAGATGTTCGCCGCCACGCTGACCTTCGAAAAGGCCGGGACGGTGACGATCAAATTCGCCGTGCAGGCCATGGGCAGCGCGGCGCCTCAAGAAGACAACGACTGAACCGGCCATCGTACCGATCAAGATTTTAGAGGGACCATCATGAACAAGTATCTTTTGGCAGCCGGCGCGATTCTCGTGCTGGGGACGAATGCCGCCTTTGCGCACATCACGCTCGAAACCCAGGAAGCGGCGGTCGGTTCGACCTACAAGGCTGTGCTGCGCGTGCCGCATGGTTGCGACGGCAAGGCGACGACCGCCGTGCGCGTGCAGATTCCGGAGGGGGTGATCGCGGTCAAGCCGATGCCGAAACCCGGCTGGACGCTGCAGACCAAGAAGGGCAAATATGAAAAATCCTACCAGCTCTATGGCCAGGCGGTGACCGACGGCGTCAAGGAAGTCGACTGGAGCGGCAGCAATCTGCCGGATGAATTCTACGACGAGTTTGTCTTCCGCGCGACGCTGATGGCGGATATGCCCGTCGGCCAGAAGCTCTACTTCCCGGTGGTGCAGGAATGCGGCGATGCCGCCGACCGCTGGATCGAAATCCCGGCGGCCGGGCAGGATGAAGACGCGCTCGAAAACCCGGCGCCCGGCATCAAGCTCACGCCGAAGAAATAGCTTTCTCCCCTGGCGCGCTCTGCTTGCGGAGCGCGCCGCATCCCCGTGGCATGGCATGACCGCAATATCCTCTCGAATGGTCGATACCAACAGCAAGTTCGTCGGCTGGATCGCCGGCGGGCTGCTGGCCCTGCTCGTGGGGCTCATGGTCATGGCATCGACAGATCAGGCTTTTGCCCATGCCGCGCTGATCAAGACCGATCCGACCGACGGTGCGGTCCTGACGCAGGCTCCGACGCAATTCTCGCTGACCTTCAGCGAGCCGGTTCACCCTTGGTGCTGACCCTGGTGAGGCCCGATGGCACGCCTGTCCCGCTGACATCCTTCCGCCTCACCGACCAGACGGTCGAGATCGACAATCCGCAAGCGCTCAAATCCGGCACGCATGTGCTGAGCTGGCGCGTCATTTCCGCCGACGGCCATCCGGTCGGCGGCTCGCTGCTGTTTTCCATTGGCGCGCCAAGCGAACCGCCCGCCGTGTCCGAAGCCGTCGACTGGCCGCTGCGGTCAGCGGTCTGGATCGGCAAGGTCCTTCTCTACATTGGCCTCTTCTTCGGGGTTGGCGGCGCTTTTGCCCTTGCCTGGCTCGCGGGCGACGGACGGACCGGTCAGCGTTTTGTCGCGACCGCGATCCTGTGCTGCCTGGTGGCGGCACCCTTGTCACTCGGCTTTCAGGGTCTTGACGCGCTCGGGGCGCCACTCTCCCATCTGGCGCAGCCGGTGATCTGGCGGACCGGGCTTGGCACCAGCTTCGGCTGGGCGGTGCTGGTCGCCCTGATTGCGCTTGGGCTCGGTCTGCTGTCGCTGGCCGGGCCGCGTGTGTTCGCCAAGCCATTTGCCCTTGCCGGCCTTGCCGGCGTCGGCGTCGCGCTTGCAGCCAGCGGCCACGCCAGTGCGGCCGAGCCGCAATGGCTGACGCGGCCGATGGTGTTCGTGCATGGCGTCGGCATCGCCTTCTGGGCCGGCGCCCTGGTGCCGCTCGGTCTCGCGCTGAAGCGGCAAACGACTGATGCCGTCGGTTTCCTGCGCCGATTCTCCTCAGCGATCCTGCCTGTCGTGGCGATGCTTGCCGTGGCTGGCATCGTGCTCGCCGTCATCCAGGTGCAGACGCCCTCGGCCTTGATCGGCACCGCTTATGGCCGGTTGCTGCTGGTCAAGCTTGCGCTGCTGGTCTTCCTGTTCACGCTCGCCGCCGTCAATCGCTGGAAACTCACCGCCTCGGCCGAGGCGGGAGCAACGGAAGTGCAGCGCAGGCTCACCCGCTCGATCGGCGTCGAAATGCTGATCGTGCTGGCGATCTTCGGCGTTGCCGCGGGCTGGCGCTTCACGCCGCCGCCGCGGGCGCTGGCGATCGCGGCGGCGCAGCCTGTTTCGGTCCACATCCACGCGCTGCAGGCGATGGCCGATCTCAGCATCACGCCAGGCCATGCCGGCCCGGTCGCCGCCTCGATGATCATCATGACCGGCGATTTCGGGCCGCTCGACGCCAAGGAAGTGACGCTGGTGCTGTCGAAATCCGATTCCGGCATCGAGCCGCTAAAGCGCGCGGCGACCAAGCCCGGCGATGGCAGCTGGCGTGTCGACAACCTCGTCATCCCGGTTCCCGGCCGCTGGACAGTGCGCATCGACATCCTGGTTTCGGATTTCGAGATCGTGAAGATCGAGGCGCCGGTGGACATCAGGCCGTGATGGCCTATATGGCCGCTTGCCAAGCGGCCGGGTGTCTTGCTTGCAACACAATTCGGCGAGGCGGTTGACGCGGCCCGAAAGGCCCGTCAATCATCCCGCCAAATCGCGGGCTCCAACCAACAAGATCCGAAAGCAGGGAAGAAACGATGGAAAAAGCCGAAATCGGCCTGATCGGCCTTGGCACGATGGGCTCCAACCTGGCGCTCAACATTGCCGAACACGGGCACCGCATCGCCGTCTTCAACCGCACAAGGGCACGCACCGACGCCTTTGTCGAGAATGCCGGCGCGCTGAAGGACATGGTTGTCCCTTGCTACAGCCTGGAAGAACTTGCCGCCGCGATCCGGCCGCCGCGCCCGATCATCATCATGGTGCTGGCCGGCAAGCCGGTCGATGAACAGATCGAAGCCTTGCGCGGCGTGCTGTCCAACAACGACATCGTCATCGATGCCGGTAACGCCAATTTCCGCGATACGATGCGGCGCTTCTCCGAACTGTCCGGCTCGGGCCTGACCTTCATTGGCATGGGCGTGTCCGGCGGTGAGGAGGGTGCGCGCCACGGCCCATCGATCATGGTCGGCGGCACCGAGGATTCGTGGAAGCGGGTCGAAAAAGTGCTGACCGCCATCTCGGCCAAGTTCAAGGACGAGCCCTGTGCCGCCTGGCTCGGCACCAATGGCGCCGGCCATTTCGTCAAGACCATCCACAACGGCATCGAGTATGCCGATATGCAGATGATCGCCGAGATCTACGGCATCCTGCGTGATGGTCTGGGCATGGGGCCGAAAGAGATCGGCACGGTGTTCTCCAACTGGAACAAGGGCCGGCTCAATTCCTACCTGATCGAGATCACCGCCAAGGTGCTGGCCGCCGACGATCCCAAGACCGGCAAGCCGGTGGTCGACATCATCCTCGACCGCGCCGGCCAGAAGGGTACCGGCAAATGGTCAGTCATCGAGGCGCAGCAGCTTGGCATTCCGGCGACCGCGATCGAGGCGGCGGTGGCGGCGCGCGTGCTGTCGTCGATCAAGGACGAGCGACAGGCGGCGGAAAAGGCCTATGGCAACATCGGTGTGACGAAAATTTCCGGCGACAAGGACGCTCTGCTGCACGACCTCGAACTGGCGCTGTTCGCCGGCAAGATCGCCGCCTACGCGCAAGGCTTTGCGGTGATGAGCGGCGCCTCAAAGGAGTTCAACTGGAACCTGCCGATGCCGACCATCGCCAGGATCTGGCGCGCCGGCTGCATCATCCGCTCGCAGATGCTCGACACGATGGCCGAGGCGTTCAGCAGCGGCGGCGCTTCCACCAATCTTTTGATGGCGCCGGCTTTCATCTCATTGATGCAGCAGGCGCATCCGTCGCTGCGGCGTATCGTGGCCAAGGCTTCCGAAGCCGGTGCGCCGGTGCCGGCGCTGTCTTCGGCACTTGCCTATTTCGACAGCTATCGCCAGGGCCGCGGCACCTCGAACCTGATCCAGGCGCAGCGCGACTTCTTCGGTGCGCATGGCTTCGAACGCATCGGCGAGCAGGGCGCATTCCACGGCCCGTGGGGCAGCGGCGCTGCGGGCTAGAGCATTTCGCCGTTTCGCGGAAACGGCGAACCGCTCTAACTCTTTGTTTTTGACGCAATTCCGGACGGAAAACCGCTTCACACTTTTCCTGGAATTGCTCTAGTCCGTGGAACGCTTGTAAGCCAGAACTTCGCTTGGCACGCTGAGACTTTGCAGCGAGCCGGGTGCTGCGCCGCCGATCCAGCCGAGAACCGAGCGGGCAAGCTCCGAGCCCGCCAGCCGGAAGTTCTCGTTGACGATCAGCAGTTCGGGCCGGAACAGATGCAAAAGGTCCGATGATTGCTTGGAGACGATATCGACGTCACGGCCAAGCTTGAGGCCGGCATCCTCGATGCCGGCGACGAGCGCGAGCGTGGCGGCGGCGGCGCTGCTGACAAAACCGTCCGGCCTGACATCGCGACGCATCAGCTGCGCGGTCCTCGTCCTGATCTGCTCGATCGAATGGTCGATCGATACGGTGCTGAACGGGATCTCGCTGGCGCCGACCTCGCTCAGCGCATCGGCAAAGCCGTTGACCGTATGGCCGTGATAGGTCAGTCCGACGGGTGGCGTCAGCAGAGCGAGCTTGCGGCGTCCCATGCTCGCAAGGCGCCGTACGGCTTCGACCGCGAAGGCGTGATTGTCGAAATCATGATAGGGATGAACCAGCCCCATGTCGGTGCGGCCATGCGTGGCAAACGGAATGCCGTGCTCCAGCATATAGCGAGCCCTGGCATCATTTGGCTGCGTGCGTGAAATGATGACGCCATCGGCGGAACCGGTCTCGACCAGATAGCGTATGGGGTCGAGCGGATCCTGTGAGCGCGAATAGGGCGTGACGATCAGGTGATAGGGCGTGTCGGCCAGCACTTCCGAAACGCCGTAGATGATGTCCGAGACGAAGCTCATGATCTCGCGCTCGGTGTTGAGTACCAAGCTAATGACATTGGCCCTGCCGGTGCGCAGGCGCACGCCGGCGCGGTTGGGCCGGTAACCGATCTGCTTGGCGACCAGCTGGACGCGGCGCCTGGTCTCGGCGCCGATCTCCGGAGCGTCCTTCAGGGCGCGCGATACGGTGGTGACGCCGAGCCCGGTCATGAAGGCAAGCGTTTTCAGCGTTGGCCGCTCCTTGGCCGACGTCTCGTCGTTCTTTTCCGTACGCCGTTTGTCCATTCGTCCCGCCCATCAGGCGCATAGCAGTCGCAGGGCGGGTCGGCAATCGCCGCAATTTGCGGCATCGCACAATTTCAAACCCGGCGAAGTTGGCAATATACTGAAACGTTACAGATTGCCAATCTCGATCGCCCATTGGCGAACAGGCAGGCGGACACGGGATCGTGATTTATCTTGGGAATACAAGGCGAAGGGGCCTGCCAGCCCCATTTTTCCGGCTTCCGCAGCTGAACTGTTTGTTTTGCGCTGCGATCGCTCATATTGCGACGCACAACGAGATGGTCGATGGCGTATTTTATTCGCGACTCGAAAAAATATCGGACAGGCCGCCTGCTCAGGGTTGCGTCATCCCTGCAATTGCCTTATCCAAAATCTGTAACGTTTCAGATTCTGGGAGGAACCGAAATGCGATACAGGATTTTGACCGCTGCTCTGGCAGCATCGGCCGCGCTGCAGTTTGCCGTCCCGGCCAGGGCCGCGGACCTGGAAGTCATCCACTGGTGGACGTCGAAAGGCGAGTCGGCAGCGGTCTCGCAGTTCGCAAAGGCCTTCGACAATGACGGCCATGGCGACAAGTGGGTGGACAGCGCGATTGCTCTGGGCGAAACCGCCCGCTCGACCGTCATGCAGCGCGTGCTCGGCGGCGATCCGCCCGGTGCGGCCCAGTTCAATCCCGGTCGGCAGTACGAGGAACTGATTTCGGGCGGCAAGCTGCTCGACCTCACCGACATCGCGACCGCCGGCAAGTGGGATCAGGTCATTCGACCGAAGGCGATCGGCAGCGCCTGCCTCGTTGACGGCCACTGGTGGTGCGTCCCGGTCAACATTCACTCGAACTATTGGGCCTGGTATTCCAAGCCGGTGTTCGAGAAAGCCGGTGTGCCGGAGCCGAAGAGCCTGGCTGATTTCATCGCGGCCGCGCCGAAGATCAAGGAGGCCGGCTTCATTCCCTTCGCAATCGGCGGCGACGGAAACGGCTGGCAGATCCAGTTGCTCTTCCAGGACATGGTCACCGAGGCTCTCGGTGTCGCCAAGCGTGACGAGATGTATACCAAGAAGAGCGCCGAAATCGCCGGCGGCCCCGAGATGAAAGGCGTCTTCACGCAGTTGAGGGCGCTGAAGCAGTACACCGACAATGGCTACGCCAACCGCAACTGGAACGACACCACCAATCTGGTGATCACCGGTAAGGCGGGACTTCAGGTGATGGGCGACTGGGCGCGCGGCGAATTCGCGGCCGCCGGCATGACCGGCGTCAAGGATTTCGGCTGCATGATCGGCCTGAACGAGGCCAAGCCGGTGGTCAGCACTGACGGCGATATCATTGTCTTCTTCAAGCAGAATAATCCGGATGTCGAGGCAGCGCAGAAGCGTCTTGCCGCACTGCTCATCAGCCCGGAGGTGCAGGTCGCCTTCAACAACGCCAAGGGGTCGATGCCGGTGCGTGGCGATGTCGACATGTCGACGGCCGATCCGTGCATGCAGAAGTCGCTGAAAGCGGTGGAAGACCCGGCCAACATCGTCACCGCGACGAACCGGTTCATCACCGAGAACACCAACCAGCAGCTCAACGAACTCGTCGCGCAATTCTTCGCCGACGATACCATGACGGCTGACGACGCCACCGCGAAGTTCGCCACCATCATCGGCAATTCCGACTAGGAGCCGATCAGCATCCGAGGCGCCGCACTTGCGGCGGCGCCTCGGCCTAACTCGCTCGCCAAGCAAGAAGGCTTTGTCGGCGGGCTGACAATCGCCGGATCGGAAGCTGTGGCGGTTCGGAAGGCTGGCTTGCGCGCCGGCAGATGGCCAGCGTGTCGGTAGAAGCGGAGAAAAACGGACGATGCAGAGGAGTTGGAGGCAGAGATTTCACCTGCCCGCCGTCATCGGCACGATACCGATGATTCTCGTTGCCGTCGGCGTGTTCGTGATCGGTATCGGCTTCTCGGTGCTCTGGTCTTTCACCAGTTCGAAGCTCTTCCCAACCTACGATTTCGTCGGCCTGGCGCAGTACAGGCGCCTTCGGGCCGACAGCCGCTGGCTGGTCTCGGTCAACAACATCTGGTTCTTCGGCCTGATGTCGATCAGCTGCAACATGGTGTTCGGCTATCTGCTCGCCGTTTTCATGGACCAGCGCATCCGCCAGGAAGACCTGTTCCGCTCGATCTTCCTCTATCCCTTCGCCATGTCGCTGATCGTCACCGGCCTCGTCTGGCAATGGGTGCTCGACCCCAATCTCGGCCTGCAGGCGGCAATGCGCAATCTGGGCTGGTCGAGCTTCAGCTTCGCCCCTCTGGTTGATGCCAACACCGCGATCTACGCGCTGGTCGTGGCGGGCATCTGGCAGGGTTCGGGCGTGACGATGGCGATCCTGCTTGCCGGCTTGCGCGGCGTCGACGAGGAGATCTGGAAAGCGGCGAGGGTCGACGGCATCCCGACATGGCGCACGCATCTGTCGATCGTCGCGCCGATGATGAAGGGCGCCTTCGCCACCGCCTTCGTTCTGCAATGTGTCGGCGTGGTGCGCGTCTATGATCTGGTCATTGCCATGACCGGCGGCGGCCCCGGCATCGCCACATCGATGCCGGCGGTCTACGTCATCCAGCTCATCACCGTCCGTCAGAATGTCGGCCAGGGCATGGCCGCGGCAACGATGATGCTGCTGCCGGTGCTGGTCGTTCTGGGTTTCAGCGGACTTGTCCTGTGGCGGCGAAATCGCCGGCAGGAGGCGCGCGTATGACCGCCGGCCAGATCACCGCAATTCAACCCGTCCAGGACGCGCCGGATCAGGCCGGCGTGGCGCCCTTCGGGCCGAAACCGCGGCGCGTATCGCCCGGCCGTATCGGGATCTACGTATTCCTGGTCATTGCTGCTCTCTTCTTCCTCATCCCGGTCTACATCATGATCGTCACATCGCTGAAGGGGATGCCGGAGATCAGGCTGGGACATCTTTTCAGCCTTCCGGCCGAGCCGACCTTTCAGCCCTGGGCCGACGCATGGCTCCATGCCTGCACCGGCCGCGACTGCAACGGCCTCAGCCCCGGCTTCTACAATTCGCTGAAGATCACCGTGCCGAGCGTGATCATCTCGATCATCTGCGCGTCGATCAACGGTTACGCGCTGACCTTCTGGCCATACAAGGGCGCCAATCTGCTGTTCGGCTTGCTCGTCTTCGGTGCCTTCGTGCCCTATCAGGTCGTGATCTATCCGCTGATCATCGGGCTGAGCTCCGTCGGGCTGTTTGCGACCCTTCCCGGCATCATCATCGTCCACACGATCTTCGGCATGCCCATCCTGACGCTGCTGTTCCGCAATTTCTACGCAGCCCTGCCGGTCGAGCTGTTCAAGGCGGCGCGGGTCGACGGTGCGGGGTTCTGGCGCATCTTCTTCTCCATCATGCTGCCGATGTCGGTGCCGATCACCGTCGTCGCCGTCATCCTGCAGGTCACCGGCATCTGGAACGATTTCCTGTTCGGCATCGTGTTTGCCGGCCGGTCCAACTGGCCGATGACGGTGCAGCTCAACAACATCGTCAACACCACGACCGGCGTGAGGGAATACAATGTCAACATGGCGGCCACCATTCTGACGGCGGCGGTACCTTTGATCATCTACTTCGTCTCCGGAAGATGGTTCGTGCGCGGCATCGCCGCCGGCGCGGTGAAAGGCTGATGGATATGACGCAAAACGGTACCAGCGTATCGATCCAGGACCTGTCGCTGAATTTCGGCGCGGTGTCGGTGCTGAAGACGCTCAATCTCGATGTCGCCGAAGGCGAATTCGTCGTGCTTTTGGGCCCCTCCGGCTGCGGCAAGTCGACCTTGCTCAACTGCATTGCCGGCCTGCTCGACGTTTCCGAGGGCCGCATCTTCATCAAGGGCAAGAACGTCACCTGGGAAGAGCCCAAGGATCGCGGCATCGGCATGGTGTTCCAGTCCTATGCGCTCTATCCGCAAATGACGGTGGAGAAGAACCTGTCCTTCGGCCTGCGGGTCGCGGGCCTGCCCAAGGAAGAAATCGCCAAACGCATCGCGCGCGCCGCGGAGATTCTGCAGATCGAGCCGCTGCTGCAACGCAAGCCCTCGGCGCTTTCCGGCGGCCAGCGCCAGCGCGTGGCGATCGGGCGGGCCCTGGTGCGCGATGTCGACGTCTTCCTGTTCGATGAACCGCTGTCCAACCTCGATGCCAAATTGCGCTCGGAGCTGCGCGTCGAGATCAAGTTGCTGCATCGCAGACTGCAGAACACCATGATCTACGTCACCCACGACCAGATCGAGGCGATGACGCTCGCCGACCGCATCGCGGTGATGAAGGGCGGCGTGATCCAGCAGCTCGACGCGCCGCAGACCATCTACAACCGCCCGGTCAACCGTTTCGTCGCCGGCTTCCTTGGTTCGCCGGCGATGAATTTCATCGACGGCAGGCTGGAGAAGGACAAGGGCGACTGGCACTTCGTCGTCGAGGATGTGCGCATCCCGCTCGCGACCTACGCCTTCGAGAAGGAGCCGGTGCCGGGGCCGGCCGTGTTCGGCATGCGGCCCGAGCATGTCGCCTTCAACAGCGGCACCGGCTGGCCGTTTACGGCTGACGCAAATGTCGAAGTCGTCGAGCCGATGGGCTCCGACACGCTGGTCTGGCTGAAGCTCGGCAAGCAGAATTTCACCGTCCGGGTGACATCGGAGCGCACGCCAAGCAATGCTGATGCGGTGAGCATCGGTTTCGACCCGATGCGGGCCTCGCTGTTCGATGCCGAAACCGGCAACCGCCTTTAATTTTCCCCCAGGATCCGTCCCCCCAAGAGATCCATCCCCCAAGAGACCCACCCACAAGCAGAACGGACAAAGACGATGAACTGGTCATTCCAACTTTACAGCGCCCGCAACTTCCAGCCCTGGGAAGGCGTGCTCGCCACACTCGGCAAGCTCGGCTACACGCAAGTCGAAGGCTTCGGCGGCGTTTATGAAAATCCCAAAGCTTTCCGCGCCGAACTCGATAAGAACGGCCTTTCCATGCCGACCGGGCATTTCTCCATCGATGCGCTGGAAAAGGATTTCGACGGCGTGCGCAGGACAGCCGAAGCGCTCGGCATCAAGCTTTTGATCTGCCCCTATCTGATGGCCGAGGACAGGCCGTCCGATGCCGCCGGCTGGCGCGGCTTCGGCGAACGCCTGGCCAAGGTCGGCGACGTCGCCTCGAAGGCGGGCTATGGCTTTGCCTGGCACAACCATGATTTCGAGTTCAAGGCACTCGCCGACGGCTCGGTGCCGCAGGATCACATCCTGTCTGCCGCCCCCGCTATCGGCTGGGAGATGGACCTTGCCTGGGTGGTGCGTGGCGGCGCCGATCCGCTGCCCTGGATCGAAAAGCATGGCAAGCGCATCGTCGCCGTGCATGTGAAGGACATTGCTAGGCCGGGCGAAGGACTGGACGAGGATGGCTGGTCGGATGTCGGCCATGGCACGATCGACTGGGCGGGCCTGATCAAACTGTTGCGGGCCAAGAGCGCGGCAAAGTACTTTGTCATGGAACAGGACAACCCCAACGACATCGAGCGCTTCGCCCGCCGCTCGCTCGCATCCGTCAAGGCTTACTAGGAACAATCATCATGGCAAAGAAACTGGGTATTGGCGTCATCGGCTGCGGCAACATCTCGAAGGCGTATTTCTCACTGGCGCCGCTGTTTCGCGGCATCGAGATGCGCGCCTGCGCCGACATCAACATGGACGCGGCCAGGGCGCGGGCGAAGGAGTTCAAGCTGCGCGCCGAGACTGTCGAGGACCTGCTCAAGGCCAATGACATCGACATCATCGTCAATCTGACGATACCGGCCGTGCATTACGAGGTGTCGAAACGGGTGCTCGACGCCGGCAAGCACGTCTATTCGGAAAAGCCTTTCGTGCTGTCGCTCAAGGAGGGCCAGGACCTCAAGGCGCGGGCCGAGAAGCAGGGGCTGCGCATCGGCTCGGCGCCCGACACCTTCCTCGGTGGCGCGCACCAGCTGGTGCGTGAGCTGATCGACGAGGGCAAGCTTGGCAAGATCACCAGCGGCACCTGCCATGTCATGGGCCACGGCATGGAGCACTGGCACCCCAATCCGGATTTCTTCTTCCAGCCGGGCGCCGGACCGGTGCTCGATATCGGGCCGTACTACATCACCAATCTCATCCAGTTGATCGGGCCGGTGAAGCAGGTGGCGGCTTTCGCGACAACCCCTGCCAAGGAGCGGACGATTTCATCGAAACCGCGCGCGGGCGAAAAAATCCCGGTCAACACGCCGACCACCATCCATGGGTTGCTGGAGTTCGAGAACGGCGCCGTGGTGACGCTCAACACCAGCTGGGATGTCTGGGCTCACGGCCACGCACCGATGGAACTCTATGGCGAGGCGGGCACGGTGTTCGTGCCGGATCCGAATTTCTTCGGCGGCGACGTGCGCTTCACCGAAGAGGGCAAGCCGGTCAAGAAACTGCCGAAATGGAAGCATCCGCTTGGCGTGCCCAATGAGATGCACGGCCAAGGCATGATGGCCAATTACCGCACATCAGGCCTCGCCGACATGGCGCTGGCGATCGTCGAGGGGCGGCCGCACCGCTGTTCGATGGAACTGGCGCTGCATGCCGTCGATGTCATGACCGGCATCCTGCGTTCCGGCGAGACGGGAAAATTCGTCGCCATGCAGACCACTTGCGAGCGGCCGGCCGCACTCGGCGTCAAGGCAGCCAAGGAGTTGCTGGCCAAGAAAAAGTAGACCTGGCGATTATCGATAATTTTCAAATCTCCCTCTCCCCGTTTCGCCGGGGAGGGGGTAAGGAGAGGGCGAGCATCGATTCAATCGTTCCTTCCGGCGATCCCCGCGCCGCCTCATCCCTAAGGATTTCCCATGCCCTACATCGCCGCCGAAAACCGCTACGAGAAAATGATCTACAATCGGTGCGGGCGCTCCGGCCTCAAGCTGCCGGCGATCTCGCTCGGGCTGTGGCACAATTTCGGCAATGACACGCCGCACAAGACCAAGCAGGCGATCGCCCGCAAGGCGTTCGATCTCGGCATCACCCACTTCGACCTCGCCAACAATTACGGACCGCCGCCCGGCTCGGCCGAGACCGCTTTCGGCGAAATCCTGCGCACCGATTTTTCTGCCTATCGCGATGAGCTGATTATATCGACCAAGGCTGGCTACGAGATGTGGGCGGGACCCTATGGCGAATGGGGCGGGCGCAAATACATGCTGGCCAGCCTCGACCAAAGCCTGAAGCGGATGGGGCTCGACTATGTCGACATCTTCTACTCGCACCGCTTCGATCCCGACACGCCGCTGGAAGAAACGATGGGCGCGCTCGACCATGCGGTGCGCTCGGGCAAGGCGCTCTATGCCGGCATCTCGTCCTACAATTCGCAGCGCACCCGCGAAGCCGCCGATATATTGAAGCAGCTCGGCACGCCCTGCGTCATCCACCAGCCGAGCTATTCGATGCTGAACCGCTGGGTCGAGGAAGACGGCCTGCTCGACACGCTGGAAGGGCTCGGCGTCGGCTCGATCGTGTTCTCGCCGCTGGCGCAAGGCATGCTGACCGACAAATATCTCGGCGGCATCCCCGAGGGCAGCCGCGCCTCGCAGGGCAAGTCGCTGAAGTCGGCCTTCATCAACGACCGCACCATCGCCAACATCAAGGCGCTCAACGCCATTGCCGGCAAGCGTGGCCAGACGCTGGCGCAGATGGCGCTGGCCTGGGTGCTGCGCAAGGGCAAGGTGACGTCGGCGCTGATCGGCGCCAGCCGGCCCGAGCAGGTCGAGGACTGCGTCGGTGCCCTGAAGGTGCTCGACTTCAGCGATGCCGAATTGGCCGAGATCGACAGCTACGCGCGCGAATCCGACATCAATCTGTGGGCGGCCTCCGCCGAGCGCAAAGGCCCGCCGAGGAAATAGGGTTGTCCGACAAGCCGGCAACAAACGGCGGGGGTCTCTCTCGCCGTTTGTTGCCAAATGGCGCTGGGGAGTGGAGCGTACCCACTGGCGGGTCGTGGCCAGCCGTTGATTTCCTCAGATGGCCCGTTCCATGAGGATGGAGGGCAACATCGGCCCAGGGCCAATGCGCAGTTCGATCCGCCTCACCGTTCTAAAACCCAAAGCGGCATAGAACCCCTCCGCGTTGAGGCTGGCCTGGCATTCGAAACGACGCACGCTGGACGACCGGCCATCTTCCGCGCAACGTCGGTACAATTCGCGTCCGATCCCCCGACGCAGCCACTCGGGATGTGTGGCGAAATGCCTGATATGCGCGAGGGCGGGCGTGTCACCTCGGAGCTTCCTGGCAGTTCCCGGGACCAACCGCCGCAGCCGACGGCAAGGTCATCGTCATTTGCCGCGAGATAGTAGGTGCCGGAAGAAAGCAGTGCCGGGTTCGCGCGTGTGATCAAAGGCAGCGCGCCTTCGAGAACGGCCTGATCGTAGGCGGTGCGCATCGAGCCGGGGTAGGAAGCGAGCAGCAACTCGCTTACCCCGGCTTCGTCCTGCGGTGTGGCGCGCCTGACGGTGAAGGTGGCAGACACGCGCTTTTCCCGGGAGCGCGCCGGCGTCAGGGCGTTTTGGGCTTCTGGGCGGTGCCAAGCCCGGCTTTCGGCTTTTCCGGCGCCGGAGCAGGGGTCTTCATCTTCGCCTCGATCCAGCCGCCGTAATTGGCCAGCCGCGTGTAGATGCCATAGGCGTCCTTGTGGCCGCAGGCCGCACTGCCGTCGGCCGGGCCTTCGCCCCAACTGACGACGCCGACCTGGACCGGGCCGCCGGCGCCGGTCATGAACAGCGGGCCGCCGCTGTCGCCGTTGCAGGCGTCTCGCACGCCGCTGGTGGTGCCGGCGCAGATCATGTTGCCGGTCAGCGGGTCGGTCATGTCGGCGGCAATCGCGTTGGCGGCGGCATCGATGCCCTTTTCCGAATAGCGCATGCGGTGGGACAGATCGCCAAGCGCCGCCTTCAGATCATGCGCATAGATGGCCTTGATGCCGCTGTTGCAGGCGCTGTTCGGCTGCAGATCGAGGTCGGCGACCATCAGCGTCGTCGGGAATGTCCCGTCCTGCATCTTGCCCCAGCCGGTGACGGTGGTCTTGCCGGTGTCGGGGGTCGCGTCATGGGTGAGCTTGATGGTCGGCGCATCGGCCGGCTCGGCAAGCCGGAGCAGGCCAAGGTCGTTGTCGAGCGTCTGTTCGCTGTAGCCCTCGTTGACGATGACCTGCAGCACCTTGTGGCGCTTGCCTTCGCTGAGGTCGGTGGCGCCGGTCAGCACGGTGACCGCATCAGGCGAGATCGGCTTGCCCTTGTCGTTGAGGCAGTGCGCCGCCGTCAGCACCCATTGCGGCGCGATCAGGCTGCCGCCGCAGAATTGCGCATTGGCCTGCGAGGCCGGGTTCTCGTCCAGCCTGGCGGTGGTGAGCAGCGCGACCTGGAAAGGATAGGCGCCCTTTTCGGCCTGGTTGCCGCCATAGACCCGGTCGGCGCCGTCGGGGTTCTCCGCCGCTGCCTTGGCCCTGGCCTCGGTCACCCGCTGCATCGGCGAGACCGCCGCTTCGGGCCTTGCGGTGTTTTCATCCGCCCGGCCGGTGTTGATTGAAGTAACGGCAGCGGCAATGCCAAGCAGCGATGCGGCAACGATTGGCCCGAACCGATTTGTGATGTGCACCTGAACCTCCTGAGACAATTCTCCCGCGCGGATCGACGCCGGGCATTGTGCAACGAGGTGCTGCCAGTTCGGCGATCCGCACGCGTGCCGTATCGAAACGGCGCGCGATCGGTCACAAAACCGAATCCCACTTTTGCTAACCGTGCCCGCGAGCAGAACCCGCACAAAATCCTATAGCCCCCCACGGGCTACGTGGAAGCGATTTGTCATTGCCAATCTAGGATTATTTTAGGCAGTATGTCGCGATAGGGTCTTTTGGCGGGGGCTTAGATTGACCGTGGCAAACAACGATCCGGTACGTGCGCCGATTGCCTTAACCATTTTTTCGGTACCACCACGATCTCGACAATATTTCTGTATTTTGATCCAGTCCTTGCTGACTTTTGGGAGAGTCTCACCATGACAAAACTGACAAACGCACTCATTGCGTCTGCATTGCTTTCCACCGCAATGTGGACGGTCCCGGTCTTCGCCGCCGACCCTGGTTCCGCCAGTGCCGGTAATGGCGAAAGCATGCGGGACGTTACTTCAGGCGACTTCAAGGCCGGTCGGGCAAAACCGATCACGACACCGAAACTTACCGATGAAGACAGCCGCGCCGCGCCGCTTACCGACGAGAAGACGGCTGTCAAATCCTATGGCATCGTCGGACGGTCCGCCGATGGCAAGGAGATCAAGATCGAGCCGAGCGAAGCTCTGCGCGAGCTCATCATCAAGGAACTGAACGCGCCGGCCAATGGAGCTGAAGGTGGCCCGCGCAAGACCGAAGACCCCGGGCTTGGCGAAGGCGAAGCCGGCCGCCAGGTTTTCGGCCCCGACGATCGCGAGCAGGTCAAGAACACCAAGACCTATCCGTTCTCGGCAATCGGCTATCTCGAAGCCAAATCGGCAAAGACGGGCAGCTATGGCAGCTGTTCGGCGACGCTGATCGGCCCGCGCACCGTGCTTACCGCGGCGCACTGCCTCTACAGTCACGAGGACAAGGACTGGCTCTCCGAATACCTGTTCGTGCCGGGCCTCAACGGCAGCACCGCCGACGACGCACCGTTCGGCGCCTTCACCTATGAGAGCGCCTATGTGCTGCAGGGCTTCATCGACAACTACCAGGGCTATTACGGTTCGGTGATCCCGTGGGACCTCGGCATCATCACACTGAAGCAGGATGTCGGCACCAATCTCGGCTGGCTGGGTTACGCCAACTATGACGATCTCGGCGACTTCACCGCCAACCTCGTCGGCTATCCCGGCGACAAGCCGATGGGCACGATGTGGAAGGCAAGCTGCGAAGTGCATGCCGAGAACATCGCTCCGGAATATTTCCAGTACGACTGCGATACGTTCCCGGGGTCGAGCGGCAGCTCGGTCTATGCCTATGACACCAAGTCCAAGCAGCGCATCATCACCGGCGTCAACGTGGCGGAAAGCCCCGAAGCGAACACCGCCGTGCGCCTGAACGCCGCCAACGTCCAGTGGATCAACAGCCTGTACAAATAAAACGCGTACGCGCGGTTACAAAAAGGCGGCGGAGCAATCCCGCCGCCTTTTTTCGTGCCGATCCTTCCGCACGGCTTCTCTTGCACCAGGCAGGCACCCCGACTACGCTTGCCTAGCCAAGGGGGCGAGGCATCCAAGGGGCTCAAGGGATGGCGCGGGCAAGGGCAGTGTTCGGGGTCGCGGCCGTATCGATGCTGGCCACGCTGATGCTTTCGGCGGCTTTCGCCGATCCCGCCCCTGTCGGCGGCGCCTGGGCGGAGCGCGTGCAGATCCTCTACCAGGCCGACACACGCTCCGTGCTGCGCAGGACCGTCCGCGTTTGGGATTTCCATCCGGAAGAGAACCTCGACTTCGTCTGGGAACCGGCGGCGGGCCAGTCGCCTGACAAGACGATCGCCGAGGATGGTACCATCAACGGCAAGGGCAGGCTGGTGTGGCGGGTGCGTGGCTCGGCGAGCTATGACCCGAAGACCGTCTATTCCAGCTATTTCGGCGATGTCAGGAACGGCCGGCCCGATGGGCAAGGCCGGCTCGAACTGCGCTCAGGCGAGGTTTTCGACGGCCATTGGCTTTCGGGAGAACTCGACGGAAAAGGTATTCATATCGATGCCGACGGCAATCGCTATGAAGGCCAATTCGTTGACGGCATCCCGAATGGCGAGGGCCGTTTGTTGTCGAAGACAGGCGAGATCTTTGCCGGCTCTTTTGTCGACGGGCTGAAGAACGGCAAAGGCCAGACCCGGCTTGCTGGCGGTACGGTCTATGAATCGCAATGGGTGATGGGCAAGGAAGTCGGCGGTTCGCGCCCGGACGTTCTGGCCGATGCCAGGGTCGGTGGCCTGCTCAAAGCTCAGGCCGGCGGTGGCGATGCCGACAAGGTCGAGATCGGCGTCATCGTGGACCAGCGCATGACGCAGCAGGCCCAGACACAATACCAGCATCTGGTGCGGGATGAGGACATCGCGATCTATCCCGCGGATAATCTTTACAATGACGCCTGGAACGGCACCGGAACGGTCAACACCACCAATGTCTATGACGGTCCGGATTGGGAGGACACGCCGGCCTTTGCCGAGGTCGACCTGAAGACGACAGACGAGTCCAGGGTCAAGCTCGACAGTCTGGAAATGAAGGTCGCGGCAAGCGATGCCTACCGCAAGCCGATGCTGTCGATCTCGGAACATTTCGGCTGCATCGGCTTCCGGCCGGACTTCTCGATCGTCAACAATGGCTGGGGCGACGCCAAGGACATGAAGATGTCTATCCAGTTCACCACGGTGAACGAGGAGGGCAATCCGACCGGCCAGCCAAGCCGCATGTTCACCAAGGACATAGGCGGTTTCGGCGACGGCGTCGACGTGTCGATCAAGAGCGTGCTCGACGAGGCCGGCGTCGATACGGCGAGCCTGGAAACGGGGCGTTTTCCCTGTCCCTCGGTCGACAGTCTCAATGTCTGCCGCAGCCAGCTCACCAACAAGATCAAGTTCGGCGAGGTTGGCGACTATCTCGGCAATTTCAACCAGGCGATGACGCTGAATGCGATCGGCAAGTTGGACTATTCCTGGGCCGACGATCAGGGCAATGTCTACCAGCAGAGCGAGCCCTTCCGCGCCCAGATGACCATGGCGGTCTTCGAGACCCCTGAATCGATGGCCGAATGCGGCGATGGCGGCGGTGGCAGCCCGGAAGCGATGCGCTATCAGAACATCGAATTCCCGATCGGCAAGCAGAACTACACGATCGCCATGCCGGTGCGCGGCAACAAGAATGTCAGCGCCTACACGGCGCGGCTGAAAATGTGGTCGGCGATGTCGTCGATCCACAGTTTCAGCATCGCCGCGCATTTTGCCGACGGCAGCGTGCGCGAGAGCAAGCCGGTGACCTTCTTCTATTTCCGGCCGAAGCAGTCGCTGTTCGAGACCAAGACCGAGCCGGCGGCGTGCTATCTGCCCCGCCAGATGGCCGGCTGCGGCTAAGGTGTATTGATATTCAGGTGAGGCCGGTCTGCAAACGGCCGATACCTGCGCTTCCCCGTTCTACTGCGTCGCAGTAGAACTGAGCTCACGTACGAAAAGTACGCTCCGCTCCGGTTCTCGGCATCAGCCGTTTTGGCCTGACCTGAATCTCAACACACCTTCACGTCGAAAAACGGCAGTCGCCTATTTGCGTCCCATCTCGAAATAGTTGGGCAGCGGAATGAGGCGGGTGAAGATCGTGCCCTGGGCGAAGACGCGCAGTTCCAGCATCGATCCCGGACGAGCGCTCTGCGCTCTGGTCGAACAGGAAATTGCCGAGCGAATAGACCTCCGCCACATCGCCGCCGGCAAGCGGGACGATCGCCTCGCTCGATACATGCGGATGGCCGCCGACAATGACTGAAGCGCCACGCAACCGCATCTGATCGGCAAGCATGTCTTCGCGCGCCGACGGTTCGGTCTTGTATTCGCGGCCCCAGTGGACGAAGGCGACGACCGGCCGTTCGGCATTTTCGTGCAGCAGCCTGTCAAGCAAGGCAGGGGTCAACAGGTCGGTGTTCTTCGAACCGTTGGTGTCGATGTCGGTCAGGCCGACAAGGTCGAGATCGGCAAGCGCCAGCGTCTCGCCCTGGCCGAAATGCGGGATGCCGGCCTCGTCCAGGGCGCGCAGCGTCTCGGCATAGCCGGACGGGCCGAGATCATAGGCGTGATTGTTGGCGAGGCTGACGCCGGCGACATGCAGCCGCTTCAGCATGCTGGCAGCGAGGTCTTCCGGCATGGCCAGCGTCATGTCGTCGATCGCTTCCGGCACGTTGGGCAGGATGACGCCTTCGAGATTGACGATGAGCGGCCGCGATCCGGTCAGCGCCAGGACGCTGTCGACGATCTTGTCGGCAACGCCGTCACGGACCAGGATCTTCTTCATGGCGCGGCCGAAATTCACGTCGCCAGCGAGATAGTAGATCCTGTCCTTTGGCCGCGCGGGGTTGTTGAAGCCGGGGCCAAAGGCGCCGAACAACGCCACCACGTAGCTGGTGGTGCGCTCGACATAGTCGGACGTGTGTTCCTGCGAGTTCTCGTTGGCGATCACCAGCGGCTGGGCGCCGAACAGTTCGCGCTGCAGCCTGGTCTGGATGTAGAGCGCGCCGACGGAATCGGCATGATCTGGCTGGCGAAGTGCCGCTATGCCGTCGAGCGATCCGGCGGCCAGCATGTTCAGCGTCTGCTGGTCGAAACGCCTGGCGTCATGCTGCGGCAGATAGTGCGAGAAGTCAGTGGATTCGACGATCAACGTGTCCTGGTCGACGAGGGGTTTCAGCGCCTCGGCCAGCCTGTCCCAGTCGCCGCGCTTCGCCTTCACCGACATTGCCACCGGCACGATCTTCGCCTCCGGGAAATAGTGGTGCAGGAACGGCAGCATGGCGCGCACGCCATGCTCCTTGTCGAACAGGCAGGACTCTTCGACCATGTCGCCATGCGCTTCCAGAAGGCGCACGGCTTCGGTGTCGGCCGCGACCGGGCCAAGCACGGTGTCGAAGCCGCGCACAGTGGTGGCGTAGAGCTTGTGCGTCTTGTGGAAATGGTCCGGCGACAGGATGACGATGCGCTTGTAGCGGAAGCCGGAGGCTGCCCGGAAGCCGAGCGCCACCAGTTCGGCGGCTAAAAGATGATGCGGCACGGTGATGCCGGTCAGCCGCTGGTTGGAGGGCTGGATAGTGGCGACGCTGGCGATGGCGTCCTTGAACAGCGTGGCGTCGTCGTAGAAGGGTGGGGAAGTTTTCGCTACCGGGTGGGCAGACGATCGGGGCGGCCTGTGCCGTGCCGCCGAGAACCAGAGAGAAGATGATGACCGTCAGCAGGCGGGTTATCACGGCTCGGCCAACACGATGTTCTCCACGCCGCCGACATAATAGAACGGCTTCTGCTTCGACGCGGTCAGCCGCACCACTTCGCGCGAGATGAAATCGGCGAGCCCGAACAGCGTCACGCCGCCGTCGGATGTCCGCGCCTTGCCGCGCAGGCCTTCGAGGATCGAATAGGTGAAGACGCCGTGGCCGAGCTCCGGCAATTCGGCGGCGGTGTTGTTGGCCGCGGTGGCGGAGAACACGACGATGCGCGCGTCCCGCGCATCCTTTTCCAGGCGCGGGTTGAAGGCATTGGCGGCGTGGCAGGTGTCGAGCAGCATGAAGCGCATGCCCTTGGCCCGTTCGACCGATTTCTGGATATCACCCCAATCGACAAGTGACGAACGCTTCCAGCGGTCGGCATCCTGTTTGCGGCCATCGGTCGGGATGAAATAGTAGTCCTCGTCGATGTTGATGCCATGGCCGGCGACGAAAATGATGGTGGTGTCGTGTTCGCCAGGCTTGTCGAGGAAATCGGCGAGCTGGTCGTCGATCGTGTGCGAGTCCGGCTCCATGATGTTGTCGGCGCTGGCGACCGTGTAGGTCTGCTGGGCCTTGTCGGGGCTTTCGTCGAGCGCCTCGCGGTTGACCAGAACCAGCGTCTCCATCGATGAGAACAAAGGCGCCGATTTCTGTGCGACCACTTTGAGGAATTCGGTGGCGTCGTCGACGGGGTAGCGCAAATCGCAGGCATGGCCGGAACAGGCGTCGGTCAGGAACGGATATTTGTCGACGCCGATGACGGCGACATAGAGCTTGCCCCTGGCCTCGGCCTTCTCGGTCCTCCTCGCCAGCGCCGTCACGCTGCGCTCGGTCAGATAGCCATATTCGTTGATGCCGGTGATGCGGATGGTGTTTTGGCCATCCTCGACCGGCACCTCGACTGTTGTCTTGCTGCCGTCGGCCGAACGTGTGGCGATGTCGCCGACATTGCGGCTGTTCGACAGGATCGAAAAACCGGCGACATCGGCGCCCGCCTCCTTGGCGCCTGTGATCTCAACGGCGACATAACCGTCGCGGACCTTGCTCTGGTCGTCGGCAAGGCGGATGCCGAACTCCGGCGGCTTGCGTTGCAACAGCTTCTGCAGCTCATTGTCGACGCCGGGCCGCATCTCCTTGACCGCCTGCTTGGCACTGCGCAGGATGATCGCCCTGCGCACCATTTCCGGGCTCCAGAGATATTTCTTCAGCTGGCCGGCGCGGATGAAGCGGCCTTCATGGTCGCGGCCCTGGTTGACGTGCCAGCCGATCAGCTTGTCGCCCTCGTCAGAGGAATAGTAGTAGCCCTGCGGCATCCAGGCGATCCATTGCGACCCGGCAAAGAACATCGACACGATCAGCTCGTGCGTCTTCAGGTTCCACAGCCTCAGCGTCTGGTCGGCACTGCCGGTGACCAGAAGGCCGGCTTTCTCTGAGGCGACCATGGCGTTGATTTCGCCGGTATGGCCGGTGAATTCGCCGGCAATCCTGGCGGTCGCGGCCTTGTATTCGAGCAGCGTGCCGTCATTGCCGCCGGTGATCAGCCCAAGCCCGTTGTCGATCAGCGTGAAGGCGGAATGGACAAAGCCGTTGGTGGCGTCGTTCTCGATCGAGCGCACCACCTTGCCGCCATTGGCGATCTCCAGCACCGCGTTTTCCAGCGCGTCCTTGCCGCCGGCTGTGGCATGCAGCGACCACTCGCCGTCGCTCAGCGCGGCGCGGGCAAGGAGCCCGGCTCCGTCAACGGCTGCGGATTCTCGAAGAACCGTTCGGTGGTGGGCAGTTCCAGCCTTTTGTCCAATGCGCCCAACTGCTCCGGGCAAGCGACGCGCTCGGGGCAGGGGTTGGCATTGCCCCAGGCGATGATGCCGTTTACCGCATCGATGCCGATGGCGGTTACAGGCTCTCCCACCCCTTGCAGCAAGGCCTTGCGTTCGCCGGTCGCCGGATCCCAGACCTGGATAGCGTTGCGGGTGCCGCCGGCGGTCGCCACCAGCGAGCCGTCGGCATTGGCGGCGCCGGCATAGACCGTGCCGTCATGGCCGCCGTAGTCGAGCAGCTTCTCGCCGCTGTCGGTGTTCCAGACGACAGAGCGATGCTTGTCGGCGCAGCGATAGCCGCAGGAGGCGACCAGAAGCGATCCCTTGGCGAAGGTTAGCGAGCCGATGAGAAAGTCCTGCTTCGGCATGGCACGCACCAGCGTGCCGTCGGCGGCGCGCCAGAGCTGGACCTGGCCGTCCTTGCTGCCGGTGGCGAACAGGCTACCGTCCTGCGAGGCCGCCAGCGCCATGACGCTGATGTCCCGCAATGGCTCGGCATCAGCCGGCAAGGCGATCTCCTCGCCCTTGGTGACGTCCCACAGCCGGATGCCGTTGTCGGTCGTCGTTGCCGCCAACCGGGTTCCTCCCGCGGCGAAGGCCAGCTTGTCGATGTGCCAGGAATCGGCATCGAACTTCTTGTCCAGCGTCCAGCCTGACGTGGCCTTGTCGTCCTGTTTCCAGAGATAGACGACGCCATCAGCACCGCCGGCAGCCAGCGCCTTGCCATCGGGAGAGAAAGCGAGGTCATAGGTCGCGTAGTCGGCGGCCTTGAGCACGGCCTTCATCTTGCCGGTGGCGAAGTCGAACAGTCTGATGTCGCCATAGGGCGGCTTGTCGCCGAGGCCAGCGCCGAAATAGCCGCCGGCGGCGATCGTCTTGCCGTCCGGCGAGACCGCGACCGTGAAGATCTTGCCGTCGTTGCCATTGCCGAGATAGCCGCGGATGGTGCGCAGCGTCACACCGCTTTGCCAGTCCCAGATGCGGATGGTCTTGTCGTCGGATGCCGAGACCAGATCCTCGCCATCAGGTGTGAAGGCGAGGTCGGCGATCCGTGCGGTATGGCCGCCAGTGTCGAGGTCGAGATGGAAATCCGGGCGTCCTCGGCACGGACGGCCGAGGCCGTGACCAAAGCTCCAGCCATGGCCAGCCACCTGCAGGCACGCATGAGGCGGACGCTGACCCGGGCGTTTTCCATCGCTATTTGGCGTCGGCCGCCGGTTGCCCGTTGCGCACATAGGCTTCAATCGCCGTGGCGAAAGTCGGCGAACCACCCTTGCGCTGCTTGTCGACATAGCCGGCAAAATAACTCCAGAACGAGACGGCGTAGTCGCGGAAATAGGCATCGGTCACCTTGCGCGAACACAGGTTGCCGTCGACGCAGAAGGACAGGCGGTTGAGGAAATAGACGATGCGGTCGAAATTCTCGTTGAAGTCGGCGAGCGGCATGTCGCCACCGGAGGCGGTCATCGCCTCGATGCCGATGCGCTGACGGAACACCTGTTCCTCGGTCGGCGAGGGATTGGCGCTGAGCAGATTGTCGTATTTGGCATTGAGTGCCGCGAGACGGTCTTTCAATGCCCGCTGCGCCTGCTGGTAGTCCTTGGTTTCCCAGAGCTCGACCAGCGACATGGTCTGCTCGACGCGCTTCTGCTCCTGGTTGGCCAGGAACTGATAGACCGAGAATGCCAGTGTGAAGATGATGGCGAAACGCACCAGCAAGCCCGACCAGGCATAGACCAGCATGCGCCAATCGCGATCGGTGAAGGGATTGCTCTCCTTCTTGATCTCATGGCTGCTTGGCCAGGGAAAGCCTTCGGTGGTTTCCGGCAGTGTCTGCTTCGCCGCCGGCGCCTTGGCGGGCGCTGCCACCTCTGCCTGCTTTGTCGTGCCCCCGGCTTCTTCATTTGCAGTTGTCCAGTTGGATGGTGGCGGAGGGATCAAGCACGATGCCCGGCGTCTCCAGCTGCTTCTTCAGGCACTGCAGTTGCGGGCGCGAAACCATGAACTGCACGTCCGGTTCCGCAGGCGCCTTTGTCGGTGATGGCAATGCCTCGACGATGCCGCGCGAGGCACAGCTTGAGAGATCGACCACGACAGCGTTGCTGTTGCTTTTGGCGATCTGGTCGTACTGATCAAGAAAACAGGTCGCCAGTTCCGAGTTGGTGACGATCTGCTTGACGCACAGGCCGCAAGCGTCCTCTGCCGAAGCGCTGGCGATCAGCAACAGGCTGCCGGCCAAGCCGACCACCGCCCCGCGCCAGGAAAATACGGAATTCTGCACAATCGATCCTATCTGCTTTTGTCCGGCCATCATGCGCCATGGCTGCGGCCGGGAATGTTCTCATATCGCGCCAATCGCGCAAGGGCCGGCGATACCGGGCCGTGCTGTCCGGCGCCCGAACTCAGGCGCGCGGCACCGTCTCCATCGGGAAGATCATCACCGCGCCCTTCGGGCCGCTCTTGTCGGCAAGCCGCATCACCGAACGGGTCGGCGGCGCCGCGCCGATATCGGCGAGCATGTCGGAGAAGCTGGCGGGGCCGAGCCCGCGCGTCATCGACGCGACGCCGTCCTGCGCCAGGAAGCTCAGATCCTCCTTCTCGCTCTCCGGCGGCGCCTCGGTCAGCACCGCGATCATCCGCTCCATGCCGAAGCTGGTGTCGGTGAAGGCGAGCAACCCTTCCTCCAGCGTGGCTTGCGGGGCGAGACGCTCGGCAACAATGTGGGTGATCGAATAGTCGCTGCCGACATAGAGCACGTTGATGTCGACCAGCTGGTCCGAGCTGTTCTTGGCCAGCACATGCACCTCGTCCCCCGGCGAGACGCGCGGCACAGCGGAAGCCTGCAACGGTTCAAGCCCATCCTTGTCGCGGCGCTTGACCTGGAACTGGACGTCGACATCCTCGGGCTTGTAGTCGGAGGCCGCCGCCAGCCGCGACAGCCCGGTGGCGCGGAAGATGGTGCGCAAATTCCTGGTCGTGGCGTCGACCAGCTTCTGGCGGTCGTCCGGATGGATGATGATCAGCGGCGGCTTGCTGCCGTCCTTCAGGGTCACGTCGCCCGATGCCGGCAGGAACCACAGCGCCGGCTTGTCGGAGGCGTCCCCAGCGGCGCCTGTAATCGCATTCTCACGCATCACCGCGAAGCGCAGCTCGGCGCTCTTGCCGGGATCGACCAGCTCGATGTTGAAGCCGGTCTCCTTGGCCGCGGCCAGCTCGTCGAGAACCGAATTGACCAGCTCGGTTTCCTTCTCCAGTCCCTTGGTCGCGGCCGGCCGCGCGACGGCAAGTTTGTAATCGACGGCGATCTCCGCCACCCGTGCATAGGCGTTGGCGGGAATGTCGGTGAGCTTGAGTGCCGGCTTCTTTTCGAACTCGACCGGCTTGACGTGGCTCTCCAGGTTCTTGGCCGATTGCACTTCCAGATAGCCGACCGCGTCGGACAGCGACGACAGCGCCGACGGCAGGATGGCGAGCTTGCTGCCCGGCGTGAGGCGATGCAGCAGGCCGGCGCCGATCGTCGCCTCGCCGTCCTTGACGACGATGGGCCACTGCATGACGGCGTCGGTCTTGTCAGTGCCGAAGACGCGCGCGTCGAGTTCGCCCTCGAACAGCGGTGTCGGCCGGGTGCGGCTGTCGGCTGAATATTGCTGCAGCACAGCCTGACCAAGCTGGCGATAAGTGACGTTTGGATTCTCCGCCAGTTTCGACAGGATGGTGAAGGTGAACAGGCCGAAGCGCGGCGCATCCGTCGTGCCCTTGGGCAACGGCATCTCCGGCGTCGTCTCCACCGTCTGCGCGGCGTAGAAGGCGACCAGCTTGCCCTTGGTGATCGGCTCGCCGCCGGTCGGCGTCAGGTTGAAGGCCGGCTTGCGCGCGCCATTCTCGTCGAGGCCGCGCGAAGCGCCTGCGACCGTGTCCTCATAGGTCTTGATGGCGGCCGCCCTGGCAGCCTCGTCGCCGCCTACCAGGTCGGCGAACTCAACCTTGCGTTCCAGCTCGTCGTCGACCTCGACGGCGCGAGTCGCGGTGCCGGAATGGCAGCAGTCGAAGACGGCCCAGACGAAAGCGCCCTTGTTGCGGATGGCGTCGAGCGCATCGCCGATCTCATTGTCGACCAGCGCGTTCGGCACGCCGGCGTCGCGGTTTATCCATTTCTCGATGTCGACCGGCAGGAAAATCTCGTCGAGCCCGTCGGTCTCGTCGCCCTTGACCCTTTCAGGCTGCTGGGCGCCATGGCCGGACAGATGCAGATAGACGAAATCGTCACGCTGAACCTTGGCCGCCAGGTCAGCGAGCGCCGCCTTTATCGCCGCATGGGTCGGCAAGCCATTGGCTCCGGGCACGTCCTTGGCAAGCAGCGTGACGTTTTCGGGTGCAAACCGCACCGGGTCGGGCACGTTCTTCAGCAGATACTCGTGCACCAGGCCGGCATCGTTCTTCGGCCCGATCAACCAGTTCCTCTGCGGCAGGGCAGGATATTCAGTGCAGGCGACCAGCAGCGCATGATATGTGCGCGATGCCGCCAGTGCCCGGAACGATACCGTACCGGTCGCCATCAGCGCGGACGTGCCGACAAGCAGCGTCCGGCGTGTCAATTTGATCATATCGCTTCCCCAAGCCCGGTCGAATTTCCCAAGCGAAACCACCCTCGTCGAGGATTTTGTCAGTATTTTGAATGTCGCTGCGCCATCAACCCTATCATCGTCAAATGTGCCGGCACGTCATCGATCGGCCCGGGACAACAACAGAAGAGTAGCAAAGACGACGGTTCGTCGCTATCTGATTGGGACCAGGCGGTTTGCACGGGCAAACAGCCCGGGGACGGCGCAGGACAAGTTGGAACAGAACCATGGCGGCAAGGGATGTGCTGACGAAAAACCAGGTGTGCGTGCTCGAGAAACTCGAGGCCGCCAGCGGGCCGCTCAGCGCCTACACCTTGCTTGACCAGCTGCGCGAGCGCGGTTTTCGCGCGCCGCTGCAAGTCTATCGGGCGCTCGACACGCTGGTGAAGTCCGGCTTCGTGCACCGGCTGGAAAGCATCAATTCCTTCGTTGCCTGCGCCGAACCGCACGACCACAGCCATTCAATGACCGCCTTCGCCATCTGCGACACTTGCGGGCAGGTGACGGAGATGTCCGATCACGACGTCGACCACCGGCTGAACGAATGGGTCAGTTCGACCGGCTTCGCCGCCAAGAAGGCGGTGATCGAATTTCGCGGCGTATGTGCAAAGTGCCGGGCTGAGGCTGCCTAAGCCTTCGCTTCGTCATACCAGGGCGAAGCAAGGAGCGAAGCGACGCGCGCAGACCCTGGTATCCATTCCGTGACATGGACGTGTTGCAGCGATGCAGAACTCAAGTTCTGCTCCGCCGCGATTTTCGAGTGAGGTCCCGGCATGGATCCTCGGGTCAAGCCCGAGGATGACGAAGTTGGCGCTAATGCGCCTCATCCCAGTTGTTCGCGGCACGCGCGTCGACGTGCAGCGGCACCGACATCGATACGGCCGGCATCGCGGCGTTCTCCATGACATGGCGCACGACGGGGATCGTCGCCTCGACTTCGGCCTCGATCGTTTCGAAGATCAGTTCGTCATGCACCTGCAGGAGCATGCGGGCCGATAGTTTCGCCTTGTCCAGCGCTTCCTCCATGCGCACCATGGCGCGGCGGATGATGTCGGCGGCGGTGCCTTGCAGGCGGGCATTGATCGAGGCGCGCTCGTTGAACGCGCGCAGCGACGGGTTGGACGACCTGATATCAGGATAGTGGATGCGGCGGCCGAAGATGGTTTCGACGAAGCCGTGCTCGCGGGCATAGGCCTTGGTTTCCTCGATATAGTCGCGGATGCCGGGGAAGCGCTCGAAGTATTTCTTGATGTAGTTGCTGGCTTCCTCGCGCGGGATCGACAGCTGGTTGGCGAGACCGAAGGCCGAGATGCCGTAGATGATGCCGAAATTGATCGCCTTGGCGCGGCGGCGGATCTCGGAAGGCATGCCTTCGACGGGCACGTTGAACATTTCCGACGCGGTGATGGCGTGGATGTCGGCGCCGTCGGCGAAGGCCTGCCGCAATTGCGGGATTTCGGCGACATGGGCAAGCACACGCAGTTCGATCTGGCTGTAGTCGGCCGAAACCAGCCGGTTGCCCTTGTCGGCGATGAAGGCGGTCCTGATCTTGCGGCCTTCGGCGGTGCGCACCGGAATGTTCTGCAGGTTCGGGTCGGAGGACGACAGCCGGCCTGTCGTCGTCGCGGCGAGCGCATAGGAGGTGTGGACGCGTTTGGTATCCGGATGGATGAAGCCGGGCAGCGCATCGGTATAGGTCGACTTCAGCTTGGTCAGCTGGCGCCAGTCGACGATCTTGCGCGGCAGTTCGTGGCCCTCGGCGGCGAGGTCTTCCAGCAGCTGCGCCGAGGTCGACCATTGGCCGGTCTTGGTCTTGGAACCGCCGGGCAGGCCCATGCGACCGAACAAGATGTCGCCGAGCTGCTTGGGCGAGCCGATGTTGATGCGCTCGCCGATGAGCTGGTAGATTTCCTCTTCCAGGCGGGCAGCGCCCTGCGCCAGTTCACCCGACAGCCTGGACAGGATCTGCCGGTCGACCGAAATGCCGCGCTGTTCCATGCGCGCCAGCACCGGCACCAGCGGCCGTTCCAGCCGCTCATAGACCGAGACCAGCCCCTTGGCGGCAAGCCGTGGCTTCAGCACCAGCCAGAGCCGCAGCGTCACATCGGCGTCCTCGGCGGCGTGCGCCGTCGCCCTGTCGATGTCGACCTGGTCGAAACCGACCGAGCTCTTGCCGGAGCCGGTCACGTCCTTGAGCTGGAGCGGGGTGTGGCCAAGCCATTTCTCGGCCAGTGCGTCCATGCCATGACCGTGCGGGGTACCGGCATCGAGCACGTAGGAGATCAGCATGGTGTCGTCGAACGGCGCGACATCGATGCCGTAGCGGCTCATGATGACCAGATCGTATTTCAGGTTCTGCGCGATCTTGAGGACCGATCTGTCCTCGAGCAGCTGTTTCAGCACGGCCAGCGCCTCGCGAAGCGGGATCTGGTTTTCGAGCGTGCCGCCGCCGAGCAGGTCACCATTGCCGCTCTTGTGGGCGAAGGGAATGTAGGCAGCGCGGCCGGGCGCTGTGGCGATTGCCATGCCGATCAGTTCGGCCTGCATCGGATCACCCGACGTCGCCCTGACGTCGAAGGCGGTGATGCCAGCCTCGCGCGCCTCGGCGACCCAGGCTTTCAGCGTCGCGATATCGCGAATGCAGGGATAGGCCGCCGTGTCGATTTTGCCGGTGGCCGCACGCTCCAGCCGCAACGCTGAGAGCAGGGAAGGGGTGTCGCCTTGCTTTGCCACGTCCGTCGTGGCTGTCGTGGTTGCCGCGCCGTTGGCCTGGCCCGGCTCGGCACCGTTGCGGGCCACAACTGGCGCTCCGGCGCCGACATCAGGGCCGTGCGCGTTATCGGCGCGTTCGACCGTCACGGCGACGGCCTGGACGTCGCCGGCCTCGGTGCTGGTCGCTTCCGCCACGCGGCGGGTCAGCGAGGTGAATTCCATGGTCTTGAGGAAGCCGATCAGCTTCGGCCCGTCCGGCGCATGCAGGACGAAATCGTCCAGCCCGTCGGTCACCGGCACGTCGTTCTTCAGCGTCACCAGCTGGCGCGAGATCAGCGCTTTGTCGGTGTTGGCGATGATCGATTCGCGCCTTTTGTCCTGCTTGATCTCGCCGGCGCGGGCCAGCAGTCCGTCGAGGTCGCCAAACTGCTCCAGCAGTTGCGCCGCCGTCTTCGGCCCGATGCCGGGCACGCCGGGTACATTGTCGACGGAATCGCCGGTCAGCGCCTGCAGGTCGACCATCTTCTCCGGCGGCACGCCCCATTTCTCGATGACCTCGGGGATGCCGATCTGACGGTCCTTCATCGGGTCGTACATGCCGACCGTGTCGCCGACCAGCTGCATCAAGTCCTTGTCGGAGGAGATGATGGTGGTGTCGCCGCCGGCTTCGCGGGCCAGCCGGCAATAGGTGGCGATGAGATCGTCGGCCTCGAAGCCTTCCATCTCGATGCAGGGCAGGTTGAAGGCCTTGGTCGCCTGGCGGATCAGGCCGAATTGCGGGATCAGGTCCTCCGGCGGCGCCGAACGGTTGGCCTTGTATTCGGGGTAGAGCTCGTTGCGGAAGGTTTTCGAGGAATAATCGAAAATGACCGCGAAATGCGTCGGCACAATGCCTACATCGGTGTTGCGGGCATCCTGCATCAGCTTCCACAGCATGTTGCAGAAACCGGAAACGGCACCGACCGGAAGGCCATCGGATTTGCGGGTCAGCGGCGGCAGTGCGTGATAGGCCCGGAAGATGTAGCCGGAACCGTCGATGAGGAAGAGATGATCGCCTTTTTTCATGCCGGCAGGGATAGCGCGGCGCGATGGCTTGGTCCATGCCAAAGACACCGCCAGGTATCGGTTCCGGCAACACCCTGACAGATTGGGGTTCTATAAGCCCGCTCACGAGCACGTTACAAAAGTGTAACGTTGATGCCCTTGAATCGCCACGTTCGGAGACCCAAATACACGTTATCGGCAGTTTTCGCCGAAGTCCGGAGCAAGGCCCGTCCCCCGCCTATCCCGGACAATTGCGGCAGCCTATCCCCCCTCTCCGGGCTGCCGCATCGTTTCGAGTATGAGGCCGCCGTGGTTCCCCCTCCACCACGGCGGTCTTTTTGCCTCGCGGCAGCCGACTGGCGCCGTGGTCCAATGGTCCCGGGCTTTTCGTTTCGCCGCTCTGCCTTTACGGTTCCGGCACTGAATCGAAAGGCTTGCCAAATGTCCGCAGTTTCCCCCGTTCTCGACCGTCTCGACAAGAATCTCGACCAGAGCCTGGAACGCCTGTTCGGCCTGCTCAGGATCAAGTCGATCTCCACCGATCCGGCCTATGCCGCCGACTGCCGCAAGGCGGCGGAATGGCTGGTGGCGGAGCTCAAGCTGATCGGCTTCGATGCCAGCGTGCGCGACACGCCAGGCCACCCGATGGTGGTTGCGCATCATGAGGGGCCGGCAGGCGCGCCGCATGTGCTGTTCTATGGCCATTACGACGTGCAGCCGGTCGACCCGATCGAATTGTGGGAAAGCGATCCGTTCGCGCCGGCGGTGAAGGAGGTTGGGCCTGAGCATAAGGTGATCACCGGGCGCGGCTCTGCCGACGACAAGGGCCAGCTGATGACTTTTGTCGAGGCTTGCCGCGCCTGGAAACAGGTGCATGGCAATCTGCCGTGCCGTGTCACCATCCTGTTCGAAGGCGAGGAGGAGTCCGGTTCGCCGTCGCTGAAACCGTTCCTCGAGGCCAATGCCGAGGAGCTCAAGGCCGACTTCGCGCTGGTCTGCGATACCGGTATGTGGGACCGCGACACGCCGTCGATCTGTGTGGCACTGCGCGGGCTGGTCGGCGAGGAGATCACGGTCAAGGCCGCCGACCGCGACCTGCATTCCGGCCTCTATGGCGGCGCCGCCGCCAATCCGATCCGCATCCTGGCCAAGGTGCTGGCCGACATCCACGACAAGGATGGCCACATCACCATTCCGGGTTTCTATGACGGTGTCGAGGAAACGCCGACGCAGGTGCTGAAATCCTGGGAGACGCTTGGCGAGACGACCGAGACCTTCCTCGGGCCTGTCGGCCTGTCCATCCCGTCGGGCGAAAAGGGTCGCTCGGTGCTGGAATTGACCTGGGCGCGGCCGACGGCCGAGTTCAACGGCATCATCGGTGGCTATACCGGCAAGGGCTTCAAGACGGTGATCGCCGCGGAAGCCTCGGCGAAAGTGTCGTTCCGCCTCGTCCACAAGCAGGATCCAGCCAAGATCCGCGCGGCCTTCCAGCAATTCGTCAAGGACCGCATTCCGGCCGACTGTTCGGTCGAATTCCATCCGCATGGCGGCTCGCCGGCAATCCAGCTTTCCTACGACTCGCCATTCCTGGCCAAGGCCAAGAACGCGCTGTCGGACGAATGGCCGAAGCCGGCGGTGACGACCGGCAGCGGCGGCTCGATCCCCGTCGTCGGCGACTTCCAGACCTATCTTGGCATGGAATCGCTGCTGGTCGGCTTCGGCCTCGACGATGACCGCATCCACTCACCCAACGAGAAATATGAGCTCTCCTCCTTCCACAAGGGCCAGCGCTCCTGGGCGCGTATTCTGGATGCGCTGACGCGCTGAGCGGCGGAAAAGTCGTTTTCTTGTTGATTTTTCACCGGATCGCGGCGAGGACGGGGAACGCCGCGACCGGAGAAGACAATGGCCGACATCCGTTTCCACAAGCATGATTTGCCCGACCTTTCGCATTACAATGTCGAGGCGGTGGCCATCGATACGGAAACGCTGGGGCTGAACCCGCATCGCGACCGGTTGTGCGTGGTGCAGATCTCGCCTGGCGACGGCAGCGCCGATGTCATCCAGATCGCACCGGGCCAGAAGAAGGCGCCAAACCTCGTCAGCCTGCTGAAGAACCGCAACGTGACGAAGCTGTTCCATTTCGGCCGGTTTGACCTTGCCGTGCTCTACAACGCGTTCGGGGTAATGCCCGAACCGGTGTTCTGCACCAAGATCGCCTCGCGGCTGACCCGCACCTATACCGACCGGCACGGGCTGAAGGACATCTGCTTCGAGCTTCTCGGCGTCGGCCTCTCCAAGGCGCAGCAATCATCGGACTGGGCGGCCGAGACGCTGTCGCCCGAACAGCTCGAATATGCCGCGTCCGACGTGCTCTATCTGCACCGGTTGCGCGATGTGCTGGCCGGGCGGCTGGCGCGCGAGGGGCGGACCAAGGAGGCTGATGCCTGCTTCCGCTTCCTGCCGACGCGGGCCAAGCTTGACCTGATGGGCTGGGACGAAGAGGATATCTTCGCTCACAGCTGATGGCTTGAAACCCTCCTGGTCGGTGGCCGGCTGGAACCAGATGCCGGCCGCCGCGTTTTGTCGGCGCAGGTTAACGGCTCAATGGGGGATTGGATGGCCGACCGAAAGCCGATATCGACAGCGCCGACAGACGGCTCCAAGGTTTCTGTCATGTGGAAAGACAGCGACGGCGTCGTGAACGAATCCATCGCGCAATATCGCGATGGCGGCTGGTGGGTCTATACCGACAGCCACACGCAAAAGAAGGTCGAACCGACCAGCTGGCGGCCCACTGCCGGTGACGATGACGACCAGTGAGCGCGAAGCTGGCGAGGCCAGCTGCTTTCGAATAGCTTGAAGCCGTTGATATCGGGGCCGATTCGGAGCCTTCCGCTCCGCCATCGCGCTTTTGCTCGGAGGAAATCGTTATGGGTGTCGAAAGCCTTCTCGTCTTCATCATCATCGGTGCCATCGCCGGCTGGCTCGCCGGTCTCATCGTTTCCGGTTTCGGCTTCGGCCTGATCGGCAACATTATCGTCGGCATCGTCGGCGCGTTTATCGCCGGCTGGCTGTTGCCGCGGATCGGCTTTTCCATCGGCGGCGGCATTCTCGCTTCCATCATCCACGCCACGATCGGCGCCATCATCCTTTTGGTGCTGGTCAAGGTCCTGAAGCGAGCGTGAGGCTCGGCAACCGAAAGAGCGCGCCATGAAGCAGAACACACTCTATCTCCTCATTGGCGCGCTCGTCGTCGTGGTCATTGCTCTCGGCATCTATGTCTACCGCGAGCAGACGAAGCCGAAAGGCGTCGAACTCAAGATCGACGACAAGGGCATTTCGATCCAGCAGAACTGAGCCTGCCGATAATTGGCGGATGCAGGAGCGCGCTATGGGGGCTTCCGACGCGCCGGAAGGTGAAAATCCGCCCAGGATTTCCATTGCGGAATGGGAGCGGCTGAACAGGCCGCCACGACGCGAGGCGTTGCTACGCTATCGCTGGCGGACTTTTCGCTTCCTGAGGACATCCGCGCCGGTCAGTGAATTGCAGGGGCGACAGCAAGCGTTTCGCAACGCGGTCGTCGCCAGCGTCGCCTTCAACCGGCCCGATGTGATCGCATGGCAAATCCATCTCGTGCGCCGATACCTGGCCGAGCACGAGAGCTACATCGTCTTTGACAACAGCAAGAAGGAGGAGGCAAGGGACGCCATCCGCGACCTCTGCCGTCGCCAGCACGTGCCTTATGTCGCCTTGCCGAGGAACAGGCTTGTCGTCAGCAGATCGCATGGCCAGGCACTCAACTGGATCGTGCGGAATTTCATGACTGGCTTCGGGCCGAAGCTCTTCGGCTTCATCGACCATGATATCTTTCCGACGGGACCGTTTTCGATCCGTGACCGGCTTGAAGGCAAGAGCCTCTATGGCAGTATGCGGCACGACACGCCGACGCCGGGCGGCTGGTTCCTATGGCCTGGCTTCTGCTTCTTCGACGGAAGCCTGCTGCGGCGACCGCTGGATTTCGCCCCGAGCTACAGGTTTCATATGGATTCCGGCGGCGGCAACTGGCCGCTGCTTTACCGGTCGATAGATCCGGCGTCGGTCAGGTTCACGCAGAACAGCTTGCTTCGCTTCGGCGAGGGAGATGATCAGCATGAGGACTTTTTCATGGTGGTTGATGGCTGGCTGCATGTAACGAATGCCTCGAACTGGCGAAAACAGCCGGTCGACAGGCGCGAACACCTGGTTGCCCTGCTGCGGCAAGCCGGTGGTCCTGACCAGCCGGATGTGACGTTCGAGCCGATCTGAAAAATGGGGGTCATCACATCGCTCGATTTCCAGATGGCGGGCAGCCTTGATCGATAGAAGCGAGGAGCATGGCTGGCGCCCCGAAATCCAGGGGTTGCGCGGCGTTGCCGTCGCCCTGGTGGTGGTTTTCCATCTCTGGCCCACGGTTCTTCCCGGCGGCTATGTCGGGGTGGACGTGTTTTTCGTCATCTCGGGCTTTCTCATCACCGGTCTGCTTGCCCGCATGGCGACAGCCGGCGGCCGCGCCTGGCTGGTCACATTCTATTCGTCGCGGGTGCGGCGGCTGTTGCCGGCGGCGGTCCTGGCCCTTCTCGTCACGCTCGCCGGGACGCTGTTGTTTCTGTCCAAGGCGCGATGGGAAGAGACGGCCATCCAGGTCGCGGCCAGCGCGCTCTATGTGCAGAACTGGCGGCTTGCCTTGCAGGCGGTCAACTATCTCGGGGCGGCGGAAACGCCAAGCCCGGTGCAACACTACTGGTCGCTGTCGATCGAGGAGCAGTTCTATATCGTCTGGCCGTTGCTGATGGCGGCAGTGATCTGGCTTGCCCGGCGTCTCGGGCGATCCCCGAAGGCTGCATTGCTGGTCGCACTGGCCCTTGTTTTCGCCGGATCCCTGGCGGCCTCGGTGGTCGTGACCCAAGCCGATCCGGCCTGGGCCTATTTCGTCACCCATACCCGCCTCTGGGAACTGGCACTGGGCGGGCTGCCGGCGCTGGCCGGCGGCCGGTTCCCGCTGGCCGCGCCGTTGCGCCTTGCGATGGCGGCGGCAGGCATCGGCGCCATCGTAGTTTCGGCGTTGCTGTTTTCCGCCTCGACACCGTTTCCCGGCTTCCACGCCTTGCTGCCGACGCTGGGCGCCGTGCTGGTCATAGCGGCTGGCGATATCAGGCTTGGCCGGTTGCGCGGCCTCGACGTCACGATCCTGCGCTATGTCGGCGACCGCTCCTATTCGATCTATCTCTGGCACTGGCCGCTGATTGTCTTCTACACGGCAGATCGCCCCGCTGTCGGAGTGCTTGCGGGGCTTGGGCTGATTGCGCTGACGCTCGGCATCTCGGAGCTGTCATACCGCTATGTCGAACAGCGGTACCGCCGGCCGCAATCGCGGACAGAATGGCGCCCCTTGGCCTACGGTTCGGCTGCGATTGCCGTCTGCGTGATAGCGTCCGGTGGGCTTGGCTATGCACTGGACCGTCAAGGCGTCGACATCAGCCTGATCGGAACCCCGAACTATCCAGGTCCCGCGGCGCTGCTGGCCAATGCCGCGGTTCCGGGCGGTGTCGAGCTGCTGCCGCCGCTTGGCAAGCTGAAGCGCGACGTGCCGGTCGTCTACCGCCTGAAAATGCCATCAGGAGCAGGACAGCACGGAGCCGGTGGGCTGCCAGCTTGGCGATTCCGAGGGAAGCCGGACCATTGTGGTCACCGGCGACTCGCACGTGGCGCAATGGGTTCCCGCTATCGACAAGATCGCCAGGGACCACAGATGGAAACTGGTCACCTTCACCAAGGCGGCTTGCCCCTTTACTCGCGCCGCGGTGACGGAAAACGGCAAGCCCTATGAAGCCTGTGCGCAATGGCGCGACAATGTGCTGGCCGAGATCGGCAAGCTGCGGCCCGAGCTGATGTTCACCAGCCAGTCGCGCTACTCCGACACGCCGGAGCCGGCGATGATCGAAGGCCTGCGCAGCATCTGGAGCGAGTTGAACAAAGCGGGTGTGAAGATCATCGCCATCCGCAACACGCCCTTCGTCAAGTTCGATCCCGGTGACTGCCTGGCCGCCGACCCTGGCAAATGCATCACCGCGCGCAAGGAAGTGGAGGCAAGCAACGTGTTTGCGCTCGCCGCCGCGCCATTGCCTGATGTCCGTGTCGTCGACATGAACGATGCCTTGTGCGGCAAGGAAACATGCGCCGCTGTTGTCGGCAACATCGTCGTCTGGCGCGATTATCACCATATGACGGCGACCTACGCGCTGGCGCTGGCGCCCTATCTGGCGAAGGCGGCGGGTCTCTGACCGTCAAGGCCTGGGAATCCCCGTATTGCGCTTGACCGTCGAGGGCGCGATCGGGCTTAGTCGGCACCATCAAAGCGGGGCAAACAGTCGTCGATGGACCGGGAACAATTAGACACTTCTCGGTCCTTTCCATCGTTCGATATCCTGGGCGGGTCGCGAATGATCCCCGGGATCGCCTTCAAGGTCAGCGCGGCGGTGCGGGCGGCGCTTTCGGCGATCGGACGCACGGAGGATCTACGCTTTTCACCGGACAATCGATTGCTGGCAATTGCCGGCTATGCGCGCAAGCGCCTGCTGGTCCTGCGCGTCGACATCAGGGCCGGATCCGATGGCCCTGAAGTCACGATCCACGATTTCATGGAGCTGACATCCGACGATATGGGCGAAATCCATGGCCTGGATTTCATCGATGACCGCACCCTGGCGATCGCCAACCGCGACGGGTTGGTTGCGATCTTCAGCCTGCCGCGCGAGGAACCGGCCGGCCAAAGCCGCGCGATATCAGCCATGCGCCGGGTGAAGGGCAGGCGGCTATGCAAACTGAATTCGCCGGGTTCGATTGCCGTCAGGCTGGAGTCGCACGGCCGCGTCAGCCTGCTGGTCTGCAACAACTACACGCATCTGGTCACCCGACACGTGGTCAACCGGTGGCTCGGCTATCGCACGACGAGCAACCAGCGGCTGCTGGAACGTGGTCTCGATATACCGGACGGCATTGCCCTCAGCCATGACGGCCGCTGGATCGCGGTCAGCAGCCACGGCACCCAGGATGTGAAACTCTACCGCATGTCCGCGTCGCTTGGACCAGACACCGAACCTGCCGGCGTCCTGCAGAATGCCGGCTATCCGCACGGCGTGCGCTTCACCGGCGACGACCGGCATATCCTCGTCGCCGACGCGGGCAGCCGGATGGTGCATGTCTATGCGGGAGACGGTGACTGGACGGGACCGCGAGCGCCCGCGCGCTCGGTCACCGTGCTCGACGAGGACACCTTCCTGCGCGGCAGGGCCAGCCCCGAGGAAGGCGGCCCGAAAGGCCTCGACATCGACCGGTCGAACAGCGTCGTGGCGGTGACCTGCGAGGAGCAGACGCTGGCCTTTTTCGCGCTGTCGTCGATACTCGGTGGGGTTGAAAATTGCCGGCAAGACGGGGCCATTGCATCGGCGTAGTGCCGGAAGCGCGCTTGCGCCCACATGGAATTAGAATGACGGATCGACGCTTCGGCGCTATGATGTCGATACAGGGCGTTTGGGGTCAACCAACTATTACTAGGAGGTTGCCATGAAACACCAAACACTGGACCAACTGCATGCAGTGGCCGAGGTCAACACACAGCCGGTAATGAGCCGAACCCAACGTCTCGCACGTTGGGCCGAGCTTCTTGAACGTGAGCCCAGCCGGCTGCTGACCGCGCTTGCCGGGACCGAATACCGTGCGCTGCCGGAGCGCGATGTCATGCGAGGCGATGGCTCGCCGATAGCGGTTGCCTTCACGGACCCCATTTTGCACGACGAGGGTCTGAAAGACGACAGTTATGGCGAAGCCAAGCGCTTCTTCGAGCTGACCGACCACCAACTGCACGAGATCGTCTGCTACTGCCATGTCGGCGAGGTTATGCAATCGTCCAGGGCAGCGCTCTCGGTCCGTGCGGCGATCGGCTGACGCATGTCCACCAGGTGATCACCTGGTGATGGGTGATTTGGGGCGCGGTCGAACGCGAAGCTGTGACCATTTGCGATCGCGCCCTAATGCGGAACATGTCCGCGACTGCATGGGTCGCGGTTGAGAGTGGTTTGGGGCTGCGCCCCGGACTGTTCCATCGCGGCGGGCCGCTTGCCAGCGTCAAAATCAGGGCCTTGAACAGAGCGCCAACTGCGCACCAACTGCCGGACCCCAGGCATTTGATTATCAATCGCTTTGAATTTTTCCGACTTAACCCGCCCTTAAATCGCCGCATCTACTCTTCAACCCGGACGCCGTTAGCACCGGGGATATTAAGCGCAAGGCATGGCGAACCGCAGAGACAGCCGCATTGAGCCCAGTTTTGAGGGACCGCCTCAGACGCGATCCCAGACGGGCCTTTCGGTGAGCGAGGAGGACCGCGTCGTGCCGAGCAACCGCAAAGCCTCCGCCAAACGCAGATCGTCGAAGGCGAAATCGTCGCGCGGCGGGCGCGGCAGGAGCCGCCGCGGCCTGTTCGGCGTGCTTGGCCGGCTGTTCTACTGGTGCTTCGTGCTCGCCATCTGGGGCGGCATCGCTGTGGCGGGCGTCGTCATTTACTACGGCGCCAAGATGCCGGCGGCCACCACCTGGTCGATCCCCGACCGTGCTCCCAACATCAAGATCGTCTCGGCCGATGGCCAACTGCTCGCCAACAGGGGCATGAGCGGCGGAGAGGCGGTCGGCCTGCACGAAATGTCGCCTTACATTCCGGAAGCCGTCATCGCCATCGAGGACCGCCGGTTCTATTCGCATTTCGGCGTCGACCCGATCGGCCTGTCGCGTGCCATGGTGACCAATCTGCTTGGCGGGCATTTCTCGCAAGGCGGTTCGACGCTGACGCAGCAATTGGCCAAGAACCTGTTCCTGAAGCCTGACCGCACGCTGGAGCGCAAGGTGCAGGAGGTGTTGCTGGCGCTGTGGCTGGAGCACAAGCACACCAAAGACCAGATCCTCGAAATGTACCTCAACCGGGTCTATTTCGGTTCCGGCGCCTACGGTGTCGAGGCGGCGTCGCGGCGTTATTTCGGCAAGAGCGCGCGCGATGTCACTTTGTCGGAGGCCGCCCTGCTTGCCGGGCTCTTAAAGGCGCCGTCGCGGCTGTCGCCGGCGCGCGATCCCAAGGCCGCCGAGGAGCGCTCGCAGCTCGTGCTCGCAGCGATGCGCGAAGAGGGCAAGATCAGCGACAAGGAGTTGAAGACGGCGCTGAGCGCGCCGGCAACGCGTTCGCCGTCCTACTGGACCGGCTCGGAAAACTATGTCGCCGACACCATCATGGAAGAACTGCCCGACCTGATCGGCGACGTGCGCGGCGACATCGTCATCGACTCAACCGTCGACCTGAACCTGCAGAAGCTCGCCGAACAGTCGATCCGCCGGCTGATCGATGAAAGCGGCAAGAAGCTCAACGTCACCCAGGGCGCGCTGGTGTCGATCGACGATTCCGGCGCGGTGCGCGCCATGGTCGGCGGCTACGACTATTCGACCAGCCAGTTCGACCGCGCTTCGGAAGCGCGCCGGCAGCCGGGCTCGGCGTTCAAGCCGTTTGTCTATATGGCGGCGCTTGAAGGGGGCCGCACGCCAGACAGCATCCGCAATGACGCGCCGATCAAGATCGGCAACTGGACGCCGGACAATTACGGCGGCAAGTATTTTGGCAAGGTCACGCTGGCGACGGCGTTGGCCAAGTCGCTGAACTCGGTCGCCGCGCAGCTGACCATGGAGGTCGGGCCGAACGCGGTGGTGGAGGCCGCGCATCGCATGGGCATCCAGTCTGAGCTGCAGGCCAACACCTCGATCGCGCTCGGCACTTCGGAAGTGACGCCCTTGGAGCTGACTTCGGCCTATGTGCCGTTCGCCAATGGCGGCTACAAGCCGGACATCCATTTCATTCGCCGTATCACGACCGCCGAGGGCAAGGTGCTCTACGACAGCGGCGGCGGCAGCGCGCCGCGTGTGGTGAAACCCGAGATCGTCGGCATGATGAACTCGATGATGACCGGCACCGTCGAGATCGGCACCGCCAAGAAGGCGGCTTTTGCCTGGCCGTCGGCCGGCAAGACCGGCACCAGCCAGAATTCGCGCGATGCCTGGTTCGTCGGCTACACCGCCAATCTCACCACCGGCGTGTGGTTCGGCAATGATGACGGCACGGCGATGAAGAAGGTCACCGGCGGCGCGCTGCCGGCGCAGGCTTGGCACGAATTCATGGTCGCCGCGCACGAAGGCGTGCCGGTGCGGCCGCTGCCCGGCACCTGGAAATCGACGCCGGCCGATACGATCGTGCCCGACGACATACCGTCCGCCGACAACAACCAGCCGGCGCCGGTTCCCTCAGCGTCGGTTGGCCAGCAGGCGCCATCCTCACAGGCGGCCGCGCCGGCGACCCAGGCGCCAGCGCCGGCCCGCATGGCGCGGCCTGCCCAGACCGTCGACGCCGATGGCTTCAACATGCCGGCGGATGACGGCACCACCGCTTCGGTCGGGCATCCGGTGCCGCCGGGCAATGTTGGCGGTCCGCTGAAGAAGAAGAAACAGACCTCGATCCTGGATATTCTGGGCGGCGGCTGATGACCAGCGAGCCTTTTCAGCCCAATGGTGTGAAAGACTACAAGCGATTAAGCGTGTGGCAATCGTTGTCGCTGCTTGGGATGACAGTCCTTGTTGTTGTCACTCGGCACCTGCCATACCTCTACTTTCCCAATCCGGCGTACCTCGATCAGGAAAGAGTCGGTGCGATATACGGTTCCTTCATCATGGGGATTTTTCTGCCTTATGGTCTGGCGTGGGTCGTTGCGCGCTTGGCCGGGCGCTCGCGTACCACGTTTTTATGGGTTCTTTGGTCGCTGGCCGGTTTGGCCTTTCTTCTGAATCTCGGCCTGCTTGTCGATTGTCCGACCTGCTATTGAAAAGCTACGGCACGGCCGGCTCACTGGTCTCATGACGACCTCTCGCCATTGTAACCATATTCGGTTAGATCACGCGCCGGAGACCGCGACATGGCTGAACTCGACACAAGAAAAACCATCGTGCTGACCGGCGCCAGCCGCGGCATCGGCCATGCCACGGTCAAGCGCTTTTCGCGCGAAGGCTGGCGTGTCATCACCTGTTCGCGCCAGGCCTTTGCCGAGGATTGCCCGTGGCCGGCAGGCCCGGAAGACCACATCAAGGTCGATCTCGCCGACCAGGAAGATGTCGGCATCGCCGTCTCGGAAATCCGCCATCGGCTGGAAGCGCATGGCGGCCAGTTGCACGCGCTGGTCAACAATGCCGGCATTTCGCCCAAGCTCAAGGACGGCAACAGCCGTATGGACTCGATCGACACGCCGATGCATGTCTGGCGCGACGTGTTCCAGGTCAATTTCTTTGCACCGATCATGCTCGCGCGGGGGTTGTTCAAAGAGTTAGCCGCGGCCAAGGGCTCGATCGTCAACGTCACCTCGATCGCCGGCACCCGCGTGCACCCCTTCGCCGGCACGGCCTACGCCACCTCGAAGGCGGCGCTCGGCTCGCTGACGCGCGAGATGGCGCATGATTTCGGCCCGCACGGCATCCGCGTCAACGCCATTGCGCCGGGCGAAATCGACACCGCGATTCTGTCGCCGGGCACGGACAAGATCGTCGAGACGATTCCACTGCGGCGCCTCGGCACCACGGCCGAGGTCGCCGACATCATCTTCTTCCTGTGCTCGCAGCAGGCGTCCTACGTGACCGGCTCGGAAATCCACATCAATGGCGGCCAGCACGTTTAGGCGGTCGACTTCAGGCCGAGGATTGCTTATCCGGCGATGGTGAGAACGGCCTTGCCGCTGAAGCTGCGCTGCCGCAGTGCGTCCAGGGCCTGAGCGATATCCGTCCACGGCACGGTCAAGGCGACACGGGTTTCCAGCCGGCCAGCCGGGACCAGGGCGAGCAGCGCGGCGATATCAGCGCCAATGCCCGAGCCGGATGTGTAGTAGGCAAACGTCTGAAGCCTCGCGCCCTCGTGGCCTGGAACGAACTGGCGGAATCCAACCGGCGTGAGCTCGCCACTGCTTGAACCGAACATGACGATGGTCCCGCCGGGGGCGACGCGTTCGATCGCGTGGGCGAGGCTTTCGCCGCCGACCGACTCGGTAATCAGCGAAAACGGCCCCTCGGCCAGCTCGATTGCCTCGACCACCTGCCCGGCTCCGAGGCCACGGAGATCGTCGGCATGCCGGGCGGCGGCGATCGCGGTCACCGAAGCGCCTTGCTCGCGGGCGATCTGGATCTGGAAGCGGCCGACCGCACCGCTCGCACCGGTGATCAGCACCTGCTGGCCAATGAGGTCACCGCCATGACGTAAGGTCCTGAGCGCCGTCGTGCCCGCGACCGGAAGCGTGGCCGCCGAGACAAAGCTGACCTTCTCCGGCAGGACGGCGAGACGGTCGGTCGGAACGGCGACCCGTTCGGCCCAGCCGGCCTCGTCGACCAAGGCCACGACCCGGGTACCAACGGCCGGCCCGGAGCCATCGGCTGCCGCCCGCTCCACAATCCCAGCGACGTCCTGGCCAGGTATCCAGCCGTCCGGGCGTATGGCGAGCAGCCGTAGTTCGCCACGGTTCAACGAGGTTGCGTGGACGGCGACCAGCGCTTCGTTCGGGCAAGGCTGTGGCTCGTCCACTTCGGCGAGCTTCAATCCGGCTGCGTTGTCGGAACAGACGGTGAGGGCGAGCATGGGGTACACCTTTGCCAATTGGCGAGAACGACCCGAGCCTACCGATTTACGCTGACGAATAATCTAGATATAAACGCAATTGATCGCTAAAAACTGTCATTCATGAGACAGCCGCTTCGCTACCCATGGCTCGATTTCGACGTCGATGACGTCCTTGCTCCGGCGATCGCCGTGCGCGTCGATGTCACCGAGACCAAGGCCGAGGTGTCGCAGCATTGGCATCGCAAGGGGCAACTCGTCTTCGCGCTCAACGGCGGCGTCACCTGCCGCGTCCCCAGCGGCCTGTGGATGGTGCCGCCGCATTGCGGCGTGTGGGTGCCAAGCCGCATGGAGCACAGCAACATCGCGACGGCCAATGCGCGGATTTTCTTCGTCTACATCGAGCCGGGCGCGGCAGACCTGCCGGATCGGTGCTGCACGCTTTCGATCTCGCCGCTGCTGCGCGAGCTCATCATCGAACTGTCGGATTGCGCGCCTGACGATGCGAGGTGCGCTTTCCTGGGAAGCGTGCTGCTCGCCGAACTGCCTGACATGCCGGTCCAGCAATTGCATCTGCCGATCTCCTCCGAGCCGCGCTTGCGGCGGATCGCCGAAGCGCTGGCGGACGATCCCGCCGACCGCAGCACGTTGGCGCAGTGGGCCAATCGCGTCGCGCTCAGCGAGAGCAGTCTTGCGCGTCTTATCGTGAAGGAGACCGGCTTGAGCTTCGGCCGCTGGCGGCAGCAATTGCACTTGATCGTCGCGATCAGGGAGCTGGCTTCCGGCGCCAGTGTCCAGCGGGTTTCGGGCGATCTCGGCTATGATTCCGTCACAGCCTTCATCACCATGTTCAAAAAGGCGCTCGGCAAGCCTCCCGCGCAGTACCTCAGCAGCATCGCACGCAATGGCGGTTCTGCGTTCGTGGCGTGATCAGGCGGCGGACGGCTCAGTCGCGGATGGCTTGTGACCGAGCACTTCTTCGACGATGCCGCGCGCGATTTCACGTTCGCCCATGATCACCGTGTCGGCGCCGAGCCCCTTGAGATGCTCGACCTCGGCATCGGAATGGGCGCGGGCGACGACGTTGATCTTGGGGTTAGCGGCGCGTGCCCTGAGCACGATCTGGCCGGCCTCGAACGCATTGGGGATGGCAAGGATCAGCCGCTTGGCGCCTTCGGGATTGGCGGCGGCGAACACTTCGGCGTTGGCGGCATTGCCGGCGACGGTTTCGACGCCGTCGGCTTTCAGCTTGGCCAGCGTCTTGTCGGCGTCCTCGATGACGAGGAAGGGCAGGGCTGCTCCTTTCAGCGCCGCGCCGACCAGGCCACCGACACGGCCATAGCCGATCAGGATGGCATGGCCGGTGAGTGCCGTTTTCGGCGGCGGTCCGTCTTCCTTTTTGGATGCTGCAGCAACCGAGGCGATCTGGCCGGGTTCGGTCGCCGGACCGACCGGCTTGGCGTCCGCCGGCGGTACTGTCCTGGCGGCACGCGCTTCCAGCCACGGCTTCATCCAGTCGATCATCAGGAACATCAGCGGGTTGAGCACGATCGACAGGATGGCGCCGGCCAGGATCAGGTCGCGGCCCTGTTCGGGCAGAAGTTTCAGCCCGACGCCGAGTTCGGCCAGGATGAAGGAGAATTCGCCGATCTGGGCAAGGCTCGCCGAAATCATCAAGGCTGTCGCCAGGGGATAGCCGAAGGCGACGACGATGACGAACGCGGCCAGCGACTTGCCGATGACGATGATGGCCAGCGTCGCCAGGATCGGCAGGCCGTTGCTGAACAGGCTGAACGGGTCGAACAACATGCCGACCGAGACGAAGAACAGCACCGAAAAGGCATCGCGCAGCGGTAGCGATTCTTCGGCCGCGCGGTGGCTTAGCTCGGATTCGCTCATGATCATGCCGGCGAAGAAGGCGCCGAGCGCCAGCGACACGCCAAACAGTTTCGCCGCGCCGAAAGCGACGCCGAGCGCGATCGCCAGCACAGCCAGCCGGAACAGTTCACGCGACCCGGTATGGGCGACGTAGTGCAGGATCCACGGAATGACCCGGCGGCCGACCACCAGCATGACGACGACGAAGGCGGCGACCTTGGCGAGCGTAATGCCGACGACACCCCAGATGCCGTAGCTGGCCGGCAGCGACAGCAGGCCGCTCGCGTGCACATCCGCCTGTTCCTGGCCGCTGAGCACGCCGGCAAGGGCCGGCAGCAGCACCAGCGCCAGCACCATGGCGAGATCCTCGACGATCAGCCAGCCGACGGCGATGCGGCCGCGTTCGGTTTCGATCAGCCGGCGCTCCTGCAGCGCGCGCAGCAGCACCACGGTCGAGGCGACCGACAGCGCCAGGCCGAACACCAGACCCGCGCCCATCGACCAGCCGAGCATCCAGGACAGGCCGGCGCCAAGTGCCGTGGCAAAGCCGATCTGGACGATAGCGCCGGGAACGGCGATGGCGCGGACCGACAGCAGATCCTTCAGCGAGAAATGCAGGCCGACGCCGAACATCAACAGGATGACGCCGATTTCGGCCAATTCATTGGCAAGGCCGGCATCGGCGACGAAACCGGGCGTGTTCGGCCCAACCAGCACGCCGGCTACGAGATAGCCGACCAGCGGCGGAATGCGGAAACGATTGGCGAGAGCCCCGAAGACGAAAGCCAGCCCCAGACCGGCGACGATAGTGGCGATAAGGGGCGTGTCATGCGGCATTGTCTATGGAGCGCCTTTCAAGCTGGGGATGTCGGATGTGCGCCGCCCGAAGCCGGCGCCTGTTTTGCAATATGGTGGAAGGGGTGACGGTGATGCAACCCGCAAGGGGTGTGAAATCCACGGTGGGGCGACAAATGCTTGGCCGGCCGCGCCAGCAGTCCCGCTGTCGGGCTGAATTCACAAGCGTATTGCGCCTCGGCATGCGGCATCAAAGACGGGAGCCGCCAGCAGACGACTTTAATCTACTAAATTGGTAGAAATTAGAAAAAACTATTTTGCGCGACCGCGGGCAGGCGGCTAAAAAGACCTGAAATCAAGGCCCGTTTCAGCGGCTTGAATCCGTCCGCACCCTGGATGTGGAATATTTTTCTCCTGCCTTTCGCAGTTGCGAAAAAGCGATTGCCTGTCATCACAGGATGCGCGAGTGCTTTGCTTCTGGTTTTTCGCGCCCGGGCGTAAAACTGCGACACTGTTCCCGGATTGCTTTTCTCATGCCGCATGCCAATGCCAAGCTCAACGCCTTTCCCGTCTTCGTGCGGGTCGAGGGCGAAGCCGTGGCCATTGTCGGCGGCGACGAGGAAGCCTTGGCCAAGGCGCGGCTGATCGGACAATCGAGCGCGGTGCTGCGCATCATCGCCCAAGATGCCGAACCGGAACTGCTTGCCTTCATCGCTCAGTCCGGCGCCAGCCATGTTGCGGCAGCCTACGATGCCTCGCAACTCGAAGGTGCGGTCATGGTGTTTGCCGCCAGCGGCGACGAGATGCTCGACCGCCGTGTCGCCGCGGACGCGCGCAAACTGGGCATCCCCGTCAATGCCGTCGACCGGCCGGAGCTCTGCGATTTCTTCACCCCGGCGCTGGTCAACCGCGCGCCGGTCGCCATTGCCATCGGAACTGAAGGCGCAGGCCCGGTGCTTGCCCAGATGCTGCGCAGCCGCATCGATCAGATGCTGTCGCCGTCGCTTGGATCGCTGGCAACGCTCGCCGCTTCGCTGCGTGGCGCGGCCGAGAAAGTGCTGCCGAAAGGCAATGCCCGCCGACGCTTCTGGAGCAGTTTTTTCCAGGGTGCTCCGGCCCGAGCCGTCGAAGCCGGCCAGCTGTCGCAGGCGCATGACGCCGCCGTGGATCTTCTGCTGTCGAACGCACCGGCTTCGGGCCACATCGCCCTGGTCGGCGCCGGTCCCGGCGCCGAGGATCTTCTGACCCTGCGTGCCCACCGCCTGTTGATGGAAGCCGATGTCATCGTCCATGACGCGCTGGTGCCGGAGGCGGTCGTTGCCATGGGCCGCCGCGATGCCGAGCGCCTTCCCGTCGGCACACGCAAGGGCTGCCACACCAAGAGCCAGGCCGAGATCAACGCGCTGCTGGTCGAGCTCGGCCGCCAGGGCAAGCGCGTCGTGCGGCTGAAGTCGGGCGATCCGCTGGTGTTCGGCCGCGCCGGCGAGGAGATGGCGGCACTGCGCGAAGCCGGCATCGCCTATGAGGTGGTTCCCGGTGTCACCGCGGCCTTCGCCGCCGCCGCCGATTTCGAACTGCCGCTGACCTTGCGCGGCGTGTCGTCGTCGATGGTGTTCACCACCGGCCACGATCTCAAGGGCAATTCATTGCCCGATTGGGCCAAGCTTGCGATTTCCGGTGCCACCGTTGCCGTCTATATGGGCCGTTCGGTCGCGGCCGAAGTCGCCGGTCGGCTGATCGAAGCCGGCCTGTCGCCGGACACGGCGGTCGCCGTGGTCGAAAATGCCAGCCTGGCCAACCGCCGCCGTTTCCACGGCACACTGGCCGATCTGCCGTCACTGGAAGCGCGTGGCGATCTTTCCGGCCCGGTCATGACCATCATTGGCGATGCGGTCGCGGGTGCCAATTTTGAACGGTCCGAGCCGCTCGCGGCACACAGGAATGAAGGCGCGGTCCCAGCCGCGAGTGAGAGAGTTCAGCCATGAAGATACTGACCGCCAACCGCCTGACCGACGGCATCGCCGTCTGGTACGCCGATGGCGGCTGGGCCGAGACGGTGGGCCAGGCCGACCTTGCCCATGACAAGGCGGCCGAGGATCGCCTGGAGGCGATCGGCGCCAAGGCCTATGCCGACAATGAGGTGGTCGATGTCAATCTGATCGACGCGGAAGTCGTCGACGGTGTCGTCGAGCCGGTGCGGCTGCGCGAGAAGATCCGCGCCGCGGGCCCGACCATCCGCGGCGATCTCGGCAAGCAGGCCGAGCGGGCGGCATAGCCAGATTCGAGTGAAACGGGCGGACGCGCCCTGAAAGACGAAGCATGTACCGTTACGATGAGTTCGACCACGATTTTGTCCAGGCCCGTGTCGCCGAGTTCAGCGAACAGGTCCAGCGCCGGCTGTCCGGCGAGATCACCGAGGACCAGTTCCGGCCGCTCAGGCTGATGAATGGCGTCTACCTGCAGCTACACGCCTATATGCTGCGTATCGCGGTGCCCTATGGCACGCTGAACGGCAAGCAGTTGCGCATGCTCGGCCACATCGCCCGCAAATACGACAAGGGCTACGGCCATTTCACCACGCGCCAGAACATCCAGTTCAACTGGCCGGCGCTGTCGGACATTCCGGCGATCCTGGCCGATCTGGCAAGTGTGGAGATGCACGCCATCCAGACCAGCGGCAACTGCATCCGCAACGTCACCGCCGATCACTTTGCCGGTGCCGCCGCCGACGAGGTCGCCGATCCGCGTCCCTATGCGGAAATCTTGCGGCAATGGTCGTCGGTGCATCCGGAATTCTCGTTCCTGCCCAGGAAATTCAAGATCGCGGTGACGGGTGCCGAGCGCGACCGCGCCGCCATCCAGACGCATGATATTGGCCTGCATCTGAAGAAGAATGCCGCCGGCGAGCTTGGCTTTGCCGTCTATGTCGGCGGCGGCCAGGGCCGCACGCCGATGGTGGCTCGGAAGATCCGCGACTTCCTGCCGGAAGCCGACCTGCTGTCCTACTGCACGGCGATCCTGCGCGTTTACAACCTCTATGGCCGCCGCGACAACAAGTACAAGGCGCGCATCAAGATCCTCGTGCACGAGACCGGCGTCGAGGAGATCACCCGCCAGGTCGAGGCCGAATGGCAGGAATTGAAGGACGCCGAGCTGAAGCTGCCGGATGCCGATATCCGCGCCATCGAGGCCTATTTCGCGCCGCCGGCGCTCGCTGATCGGCCGGAAGGCGACCAGGCGGTCAAGCTGGCGCGTCTCGATTCCAAGGGCTTCTCGGAGTGGCTGGACCAGAATGTGGTGACGCACCGCCATCCCGATTATGCGGCCGTGACCATCTCGCTCAAGGGCATCGGCGAGGTGCCGGGCGATGCTTCCGACAGCCAAATGGAAGCGGTTGCCGACATCGCCGAGAAATATGCCTTCGACGAGCTGCGTGTCAGCCATGAGCAGAACCTGATCCTGCCGCATGTGGCGCGCGCCGACCTCAAAGCCGTTTATGACGCGCTCGTCGACATCGGGCTGGCGACGGCCAACTCCAATTTGATATCGGACATCATCTCGTGCCCGGGCCTCGACTATTGTGCGCTGGCCACCGCACGCTCGATCCCGATCGCGCAGGAAATCTCGCAGCGCTTCGCCTCACTGGAGCGGCAGCGCGAGATCGGCGAACTGAAGCTGAAGATCTCCGGCTGCATTAATGCTTGCGGCCATCACCATGTCGGCCATATCGGCATACTCGGCGTCGAGAAGAAGGGCTCCGAGCTCTATCAGGTGACGCTGGGTGGCTCGGCCGACGAGAACACGTCAGTTGGCGAGATCATCGGCCGCGGCTTCTCGTCGGAAGAGATCACCGACGCCATCGAGCAGATCGTCGAGACCTATCTCGGCCTCCGGCTCAACCCACAGGAAAAATTCATCGACGCCTACCGCCGTGTCGGTCCCGCGCCGTTCAAGGAGGCGCTCTATGCTGGCGAAACCAAGGCCGCTTGACCGTATCGCCGATGTCGATGACGGCGTCGCCGCCAAAGCGGCGGGGCTGGATGCGCTCTACGGCCATCTGAAGCCGCTCGAGATCATCGAACGTTCGGCGCGCGAACTGTTTCGCGACGAGATCGCCGCGGTGTCGTCCTTCGGGGCGGATTCGGCGGTGCTGCTGCACATGATCGCCGAGATCGACCGCACGCTGCCGGTCATCTTCCTCGACACCGGCAAGCATTTCGAGGAGACGCTCGGCTACCGTGACGCGCTCGTCGCCGATTTCGGTCTGACCAATATTCGGGTGATCAAGCCGGACGAAGCCGCGCTCGAGCGGATCGATCCGACGGGCAATCTGCACCAGAGCAACACAGATGCCTGCTGCGACGTGCGCAAGGTCGAGCCGCTGGCGCGTGGCGTGGCGCCGTTTCGCGCCTGGTTCACCGGCCGCAAGCGTTTTCAGGCCTCGACGCGGGCGGCTTTGCCGGTGTTCGAGGCGGTCGGCGCGCGCATCCGCATCAATCCATTGGCGCACTGGACGACGTCGGACCAGGCCGACTATATGCGCGCCCATGCATTGCGCGAAAATCCGCTGGTCGCCTATGGCTATCTGTCGATTGGCTGTTTCCCGTGCACGCAACCGGTGCAGCCGGGCGAGGACGCACGCAGCGGCCGCTGGGCCGGTCATGCCAAGACCGAGTGCGGCATTCACCTGTCGGGGCTGGAAGTGTCGCTGACCGACGCATCCCTGTAGGATATGCCGATATTCAGGTGAGGCTGGCCTGCAAACGGCAGCTTCCGGTGCTCACGTACTTCAAGTACGCTCCGCTCGTCGCAAGGGCGACCCCGGAAGCCGCTATTTTCGGCGCAGCCTGGCCTGGATATCAACACATCCTTGGCTCGTTTGAATATTTAGGACCTTTTTGATGACCGAAACGACGACACCGGAGACCCGGCTCTGGACCCCGCAGGGGTTTCGCGAGGACGAATGGGCCTATGCCGAAAGTGCTGACGCGCTTTCCGGCAATGGCCGCTTCATCCTGCCGCTGCAGGCATTCCTCGGCCTTGATCCGGAGGTGCGCCGGTCGGCCAAGGAGCGGCTCGGCGTGGTGCTGCAGCCCGGCGATCTGCTCGAGAAGATTGCTGACCTGCTCGACCAGCTGTCGCTGGTGGCGCTGGTCTTCCCGGCCTTCAGCGACGGGCGCTCCTTCTCCAAGGCTGAACTGCTGCGCAGCCGCTATCATTTCGAAGGTGCCGTTCGCGCTACCGGCCAGGTGCTGGTCGATCCGTTGCCGCATATGCTGCGTCTCGGTTTCGACGAGTTCGAGATCTCCAATCCAGTGTTGTTGAAGCGCCTGGAAGAGGGCCGCGTCGGCGGGCTGGGCCTCTACTATCAGCCAACCGAAGCGTCGGAGCCGAAGGGACCGAAATACTCCTGGCGGCGCGTTCGCAACAGCTGACGCAGCGGTAATCGCGCGCGTCTTTACATCGGCTGTGATCAGGCCTTCTCTTGGCTGTCCGGACGGAAACATCCGCCGGGCGGGAGGAGAAGATCATGGATTTCGACTATGTCATCGCCGGTGGCGGATCCGCCGGCTGCACGCTTGCCGCGCGGCTTTCCGAAGATCCGTCGAAAACGGTGTGCCTGATCGAAGCCGGCGGCGAGGGCAAGAACCTGTTGATCCGCGCGCCTGCCGGCATCATCGCGCTGCTGCCGGGACGGCCGAAGATCAACAACTGGGCCTTCCAGACGGTGCCGCAAGAGGGTCTCAACGGCCGCAGGGGTTTTCAGCCGCGCGGCAAGGCACTGGGCGGGTCCAGCGCCATCAATGCCATGCTCTATACGCGCGGGCACCGCGGCGACTATGACGAATGGGCCGACCTCGGCTGCGACGGCTGGTCATGGGACGAGGTGCTGCCCTATTTCCGGCGGGCGGAAGGCAATCAACGCGGCGCTGATGCTCTGCATGGCGGTGACGGGCCGCTGCGGGTTGCCGAGCAGCAAGAGCCACGTCCGCTCTCCCGCGCCTTTGTCGAGGCCTGCGGCGAAAACCAGATCCACCGCAATGACGATTTCAACGGGCTGGAACAGGAAGGTGCTGGACTTTATCAGGTGACGCAATTCTGGGGCGAAGGCCGTAATGGCGAGCGCTGCTCGGCGGCCGCTGCCTATCTGCAACCGGCCATGAACAGGTCGAACCTTACCGTCATCACTGGGGCGCATGCCACGACGGTCATCCTCGATGGCAAGCGCGCCACCGGCGTGCGGTATCGCGCGGGCAAGGGCGAAGCCGTTGCGAAAGCCAGGCGCGAGGTGATCGTCTGTGGTGGCGCCTTCGGTTCGCCCCAGCTCCTGTTGCTGTCTGGCATTGGCCCCGCTGCCGAGCTTGCCGTGCATGGCATCCCGGTCATTCATGAACTGCCCGGTGTCGGCAAGAACCTGCAGGATCATCTCGATTTCATCCTGGGCTGGACGTCCAGGGATGCCGACATGATGGGCATCGGCCTGCGCGGCCTGCCCGGCCTGCTGCGGCACATGCTGCGCTGGCGGAAAGATGGCGGCGGTATGATCGCCACGCCCTATGCCGAAGGCGGTGCCTTCCTCAAATCCGATCCGGCGATAGAACGGCCCGACCTGCAACTGCATTTCTGCATCGCGATCGTCGATGATCATGGCCGCAAGCTGCATATGGGATATGGCTTTTCCTGCCATGTCTGCGTGCTGCGGCCGCATTCGCGCGGTGAGGTCGGGCTGTCGACACATGATCCCATGGCACCGCCGCGCATCGATCCGCGCTTTCTTTCGGACGACCGCGACGCCGAGCTTTTGCTCAAGGGGGTCAGGATGATGCGCGGTATCCTGGAGGCGCCGGCGCTGGCCAGATATCGCCACAAGGAAATCTACACCGCCGGTGTTTCGAGCGACGCGGAGTTGATGTCCCACATCCGTGCCCGCGCCGACACCATCTATCACCCGGCCGGCACCTGCAAGATGGGCGTCGACGAGATGGCGGTGGTCGATCCGCAGTTGCGGGTCTACGGGCTCGAGGCCTTGCGGGTCGTTGACGCCTCGGTGATGCCGACGCTGATCGGCGGCAACACCAATGCGCCGACCATCATGATCGCCGAAAAGGCGGCAGATATGATTAAGGCAGCGGCCTGACTGCCGCTCTGGTCGAACCAGCGGTGCTGTTTTCGTTAGAAGCAAGACTGCCTGGAGCGTCTTTGGCAGAGAATGAAGAAAACTGGTCGTACCAATTGTGCGATTTGCACTTTCCCTTTCGCTGCCCTGCCCTTAGGATAGGTCTATTATTTCACGATCCGAAATAAATATGGCCACAAGGGAGGAACCGGGAATGGCTGGCAAGAAAATATTGATGCTCGTTGGCGAGTTCAGCGAGGAGTATGAGATCTTCGTCTTTGAACAGGCCATGCATGCCGTCGGCCACACGGTGCATGTCGTCTGCCCGGACAAGAAGGCGGGCGATGTCCTGAAAACCTCGCTGCACGACTTCGAAGGCCATCAGACCTATACGGAAAAGCTTGGCCACGACTACATCCTCAACAAGACGTTTTCCGAGGTGGATCCGGCCCAATACGATGCCGTCTACGCGGCGGGTGGGCGCGGCCCCGAATACATCCGTATCGACAAGCGGGTGCAGGCGCTGGTGCGGCATTTCCACGAGGCCGGCAAGCCGATCTTCACCATCTGCCATGGCGTGCAGATCCTGATCGCGGTCGACGGCGTGGTGCGGGGCAGGGAAGTGGCGGCACTGCACTATTGCGAGCCGGAAGTGACGCTGGCCGGCGGCATCTATATCGACGTCGCGCCGACCGGTGCCCATGTCGACGGCAATCTCGTTTCAGCCAAGGGCTGGCCTGGCCTGTCCAACTTCATCCGCGAATGCCTGAAGGTGCTGGGCACCGAAATCCGCCATGGCGAGATCCTGATGCGCGACGAGCGCCAGGCAGCCTGAACAGGATTTTTGTTCCCACCGCCGCGCCACGGCGGCGGTCGTTCTACATCGTCGCTCGTGCTTCTCGGAACGAGACCAGCTTGCGGCGGTTTTCGTCCCACAATGCCAGTTTGACGCAGCGCAGGCTGTCGAGCAGCGTGACGCGGCCGATGCCGCGCAGCTCTGGATAGTCCCGCAGCACTTCCTGCAGCCGGTAGCCCGGCACCTTGGCGGAGAGGTGGTGGACATGGTGGACGCCGATATTGCCGGTGAACCAGTTCAGCACCGGCGGCAGGTCGTAATAGGACGAGCCGTGCAGGGCGGCATGCTGGAACTCCCAGTCGTCATCCTTCGCCCATTCCGTCTCCTCGAACTGGTGCTGAACGTAGAACAGCCAGATGCCGGCCGAGCCGGCGAGAATGACGATCGGCAGATGGACAACCAGGAACGCACCGGGGCCGACGGCCCAGATGAGAAGGGCTGCCGCAAGCGCGATGGCGAGGTTGGTGGTCATCGACGACACCCAGGGCGTCAGGCCGCCGCGCATCATGCCGATGGGCAACCTTTGCGAGAAGATGAACAGCCAGATCGGTCCCAGACCGAACATCACCAGCGGATGGCGATAAAGGCGGTATGCGAGGCGCCCGCGCCAGGACAATTGCCGGTATTCGGCAACGGTCAGCGTCCGGATGTCGCCCATGCCGCGCTCGTCGAGATTGCCGGCGCTGGCATGATGCGTCGCGTGGGCGCGCCGCCAGCAATCATAGGGCGTCAGCGTCAGGACGCCGAGCGCGCGGCCGATCCAGTCGTCGGCGTATCGATTGGCGAAGAAAGAGCCATGGCCGCAATCGTGCTGGATCATGAAGATGCGCACCAGGAACCCGGCCGCCGGCAGGATCAGGATCAGCCCCCACCAATGGCCATAGGCATAGGCCGCCGAGGACAGCGCCCAAAGCGTGGCAAACGGAATGAGGGTGATGGCGAGTTCGATGGCGCTGCGTCGCCGGTCCGGCTTCTTGTAGCGCGCCAGAATCTTCAGCCAGGCGCGCTTGCTGTTGGCGGCCGCATCGGGGGAAATCATGTTCATCAGGAAGCATAAGCGGGGCGTGTGGCCGCCGCAAGGCAACCTTCACGCAAAATTACTGTGCGTAATTGTCGCGACAGGCGCTCCTGGGTAGGTCCTCCAGAGCCCTGAGAGGCCGGGATGCCCGGCCGGGGTGCCCCCTATTGGCGGCCACCACCGAGGCTTTTGCTCTCCATCCGATCGAGATGGTCAAGCAACTCCCTGAAGTGATTGGGAATGTCGGCTTCGGCACGGAAAGCCGGCAAGGTGCGCAGAAAGCGCGTCATCGCCTCGGCACCGAACTGGCGCCTGACTTCGGTGGCGAGCTTTTCTCCTTTTTCGGCCTTGTCGCGGGTCATCACTACAATATCCTGTGTCGGCTCGGAAACTCCTCCAGCAAGGGAATGGTTCCCTCATCACGCTTCTGTGGCAAGCCAAGCCGGCAGTTTTGGTAAAATTTGAATTAAAATCGAAGGATCGCCATTGATCGCCGCTCATTTCCGGCCAAAGGCCTAACGGTCGCTTACCCCTTGATTTTTGGCTTCCAAACCTCGATATCGGGCACAAAATCCATACCATTCGAGATGACGGGAAACGGCGATGAGCGACCAGACAAAGACGAACGCGCGCCCAGTGAAGCCGAGGCGGCCGAGGCCAATGCCGAGCGCACGGAAGGCAGCATTGACGGCGATTATGAAGCGCTTGTGCGGCTGCTGAAGGAAAATGAAGAGCTGAAGGACCGCGCGCTGCGCGTCGCGGCCGAGATGGAGAACCTGCGCCGCCGCACCGCGCGCGACGTGCACGACGCGCGCACCTATGCGGTTGCGAATTTCGCCCGCGACATGCTGTCGGTGTCGGACAATCTGCGCCGCGCGCTGGACGCCATTCCGGCGGAGGCCAAGGCGTCGGGCGACGCCGGCTTCAAGGCGCTGATCGAAGGCGTCGACCTGACCGAGCGCGCCATGCTGTCGGCGCTGGAACGGCACGGGTCAAGAAACTCGCGCCGGAAGGCGAGAAGTTCGATCCCAATTTCCACCAGGCCATGTTCGAAGTACCCAATCCCGATGTCCCGGCCAACACCGTGGTCCAGGTCGTGCAGCCGGGCTATTCGATTGGTGAGCGCGTGCTGCGTCCGGCCATGGTCGGCGTCGCCAAGGGCGGCCCGAAAGTCGCCGCCGAGGCGCCGGTCGAGCCGGGGCCGGTGAATGACGAGGCGGAGAAGGATGCGTGATAGCGAGTAGCGAATAGCGAGTAGGGAAATAGTTGATAGCGGCCAACTGGCTTCGTGCTATTCCCTATTCGCTACTCACTACTTGCTATTCGCTCACTCATGCATCCCATCGCCCTTCTCGACTATGCCGGCGTCGCCGTTTTTGCGGCGACCGGGGCGTTGGCGGCTTCGCGTAAGCAGCTCGACATTATCGGGTTCCTGTTCCTGGCCAGCGTCACCGGCATTGGCGGAGGGACCTTTCGTGATCTCATCCTCAATGTGCCGGTCTTCTGGGTGGGAAACCGCGACTATGTGCTGATCTGCGCTGTCGTGGCGGTTCTGGTCTTCTTCACCGCGCACCGCGTCGAATCCCGCTACAAGCTGTTGCTGTGGCTCGACGCCATCGGGCTGGCCGCCTTTTCGGTGATGGGCGCGGCAAAAGGCCTGGCAATCACCGGTTCGCCGGTGGTTTCGATCATCACCGGCATGCTCACCGCGACCTTCGGTGGCATATTGCGCGATCTCCTGGCCGGCGAGCCATCGGTGCTGCTGAGGCCGGAAATCTACGTCACGGCCGCCCTGGCGGGCGCCGCCATCTTCACACTGGGCGATGTCACCGGATTGCCGCAGATCGTCTCGGGGCTGGCCGGCTTCGTCGTGGCACTCGCCGTACGCGGCGGCGCGCTGCGTTTCGGCTGGTCGTTTCCGTCCTACAAGAGCCGGCCCGGCCGACGGCCGGAAGATATTCCGTGAAAAGAAGTGAGTAGCGAATAGGGAGTAGCGAATAGGGATAGCAGTCCTCGGGATTGCGGCGTAGCTCTCGCTATTCGCTATTCGCTATTCGCTATTCGCTATTCGCTATTCGCTATTCGCTATTCGCTATTCGCTACGCCGCGAAGCGCTGCGCTTCGCCGCCATAATAGTTGACGTAGCGGGCGCCGATCTCCTTGACCGGCATCACCACGAAGACGTCGACGGTCGAGAATTCGCGGTCGATGACGCAGCCATCGCCGATGCGGGCGCCGACCCTCAGATAGCCCTTGACCAGAGGCGGCATTGCCGCGATCGCTGCTTTGGCATTGACCGCCTCGATCGGCATCAGATCCATGGAGCAGTACCGATCGGAAACCGCGCGCACGTCCCAGGCGGAGTTGGTGCGGCAGTGATGGGCAAGATAGGTGAGCGCCTCCGCGTGAGCGGCCGGCACGGTGCCATGGAAGGAAGCGCAGCCGGTCATCACGCCGATTTCGTAGTGGTTGATGTAGGCCCAGATGCCTTGCCACAGCGCCTCGATGGTGCGCTTCGAACGGTATTGCGGCAAAACGCAGGAGCGGCCGAGTTCGAGAAAACGCTGGCCGGGATGACGGGCGATGAGCTTGGTCAGCTCGAACTCGCCTTCGGAATAGAAGCCGCCGGCGGTGGCCGCGATTTCTTGCCGCAGCAGGCGATAGGTACCGACGATACGGCGATGTTCGGGACCGGAAAGCGTCGTATCCAGGACCAGAAGATGATCGCAGAGCGGATCGAAGCGGTCGGCGTCGCGACGGTCCTGCGCCTGGAAGAGGTCCTTCCGGGCGCCAAGCTCGTCGTAAAATACCCGGTAGCGCACTTCCTGCGCGGCCGCGATCTCGGCCTCGTTGCGGGCGAGCCGCACTTCGAGATTGCCGATACGGCCGAGTGCTGCGCCTTTTATGACGGAATCGACATTACGTCCGGCAAGCAAGGCGCTGCTGGCGTTTGGCCGAGTGTCACATTCCGGCATAACTGTATGCACGAGTGATTCTCCTTCGAGCCATCCCTCTTGGCACGGGGATACGGTGTAGGTGCAACAGGATTGTGACAGTACCGTGATACGGCGTCGCGGGCAATACTTCGTCGGCTGGCGAAAACGGTCAACCGGCTACGTTCGGTGAGGAGAGCCGAGGCATGTCTCGTCCGCGCGAACCCCATGCGTAGCGCTCAAGGTCCTTGTTTTCATGCACATCGTCCTCGCAAATCGGCGGTCACTTTTGAGTGACATGCATCAACCGCACGGATGGAAAAAGCAGATCAAGCGGCGACCTGGCCCTCGACGGCATTGACCAGCGCGTCGGGGTCGAGCGGCTTGGTGACGAAGCCGCTGGCGCCATGGGCGAGCACCGCATGGCGGGTCTTTTCCTGGCTGTCGGCCGACAGCACCATGATCGGTACGGGCGGCGCTGATATTTCCTCCTCATGGCGGCGGATCGCGGCAATGGCGTCCAGCCCGTCCATGATCGGCATATGCAGGTCCATCAGCACAACGTCGAAGCGGTGCTTGTGCCCGGCGCCAGTGACGGCTTCGACGGCGGCTTTGCCATTGCCGACCACCTTGACGCGGTGCCCCGCCTTCAACAGCGTGGCGCGGGCCAGCATGGCATTGATGTCGTTGTCTTCGGCGATCAGCACGGACAGGCCTTGCTGGCGGTCGCTTGAGGCGCGAAGCGCCGGGGTGCGGCGCTTTTCCGGCTGTGGCTGGGCAAGGGCCGGTGCATGGCTGGTCAAAAGGACACGCAAAAGTGTTCCACCGCGCACCGGTCGGGCCAGGAAGGTCGCGTAGCCGCTGGCGCGGAACTCGCCAAGCATGCCGCGGTCGGTCGGCGCGATCAGCGTGATGGCTTCGCAATCGGAAAAGCCGCTTTGGCGCAACCGCTTGAGCACTCTCCCGTCGCTCTCCTCCATGGCCGCGTCGACCAGAAGCACGTCGCAGCCCTCGGCCAAGGGCGCGGCCTGCGCCACGGTGGTGGCGATACCGGCCGTGCCGCCATTGGCGCGGATGGTGCGGGCGATGGCGTCGGCCTCGACGGCGTTCCTGGACAGGATCACCGCGCGCCTGCCGGCAAGCACGTTCTGCCGGCCCTGCGGCGCCCCGGTGGCCTCCGTGGCCGGGATTTCGAAGACGAATTCCGATCCTTGGCCAAGCCGGCTGGAGACCGAAATCGTGCCGCCCATGGCAGCCACCAGGCGCTTGGAGATGGCAAGTCCCAGCCCCGCCCCGCCATGCGCGCGCGTCGAGGTGCCGTCGGCCTGCTCGAACTCCTCGAAGATGCGCTCCATGTCCTCCTCGCGCAGGCCGGGGCCGGTGTCGGTGATGGTGAAACAGATGCGGTCGCTGGTCTCGGTGCGGGCGCGCGCGACGCTGACCAGCACGCCGCCGCTGTCGGTGAACTTGATGGCGTTGCCGATCAGGTTGAGCAACACCTGCCTGACGCGGCCCGGATCGGCGGTGATCAATTGCGGTACATCCGGTTCGACATGGCAGCCGAGGCCGATACCCTTGGCGAAGGCGCGCGCGGCGAGCAATTCGACGATGTTGTCGGCGATCTCGCGCACCGACATTGGCTGCGGTTCCGGATCGAAACGACCGGCCTCGATCTTGGAATAGTCGAGCAGGTCCTCGATCAGGGCGAGCAAGGCGCTGGCCGAGGTCGAGATGGCGCCGACATAGGTCTGCTGTTCCGGCGACAGGCTGGTGTCGGCCAGGAGCCTCGCCATGCCCATGATGCCGTTCATCGGCGTGCGGATTTCATGGCTGACGGTGGCGAGAAAGCGCGATTTGGCCTGGCTTGCGTATTCGGCCCGCTCACGCGCGGTGATCAGCGAGGATTCGGCGCGCTTGCGGGCGGTGATGTCGCGGGCGATGGCGCGATGCGAAACCGCTCCGCTCTCCTTGTCGCGCACCGACAGTTCGATCCACGAGAACCAGCGCGGGCCGCTTGGCGTGCGGATGGCAACGTCGGTGGAACTCAGGCACTCATGGTCGGAAAAGGCGGCGTCGGGGACGATGCCGACCTCGATGCCGAGTTCGGCCAAGGTCTTGCCGGCAAGATCGCGCTGATCGGTTTCGACCAGATCGGCGAACACCTTGTTGGCATAGACGATGTAGCCGTCGCGGTCGCGATGGATGACGAGATCGCCAAGCGCGTCGATGAGACCGCGAAAGCGCTCCTCGCTTTCCTGCATTTCCCACATGCGGTCGGCCAGCGTCTCGATCTCGGCGCGGCTGCGGGCGGTGGTCTCGTCCAGCAGCACCACGGTCCGGTGGACGCTGCGCCTGGCATGCAGATGCAGGCCAAGGCCGGCGAGGCCGGTGGCCAGCAAGGCGAGGCTGATGAAGATCGGCGCCCCGGTCAGATGCGCGAGGCCCGCCAGAACCATGATGGCAACGAAGGTGAGCAGCGGCAGGCTTTCCCGACTGGCCAATGGCTGCTCGGGCACCAGCGGCGGCGCGGCGATAAACCGCCGCGCCGGCGCCGGAACCGCATCGACATCGTCGCCTTTGTTTGCCTGCTGGCTGTCGGATTCCGCGATCATGCGAAACCCTTGCCAGACAGAGATTATGGAAAATTGCGGCGGATCGTTCGAATTTTAGCGGATAGGGCGTTTTTGCCCCGGTAGCGGCGGATTTGCCACCGGATCTGGCAATTCCGTCCGCTGCGTGCGACCGGCCAGGCGGGTCTACATGTCGACGACGACGCGTCCGCGGATCTTGCCGTCGACGATATCGCGCGCGGCATCGATGATGCCGCCGAAGCCGATGGTCGTGGACAGGCTGGCGAGCTTCTCCAGGTCGAGATCGGCGCCGATGCGCCGCCAGGCCTCCAGGCGCACAGCCTTCGGCGCCATCACCGAATCGATGCCGAGCAGCGAGACGCCGCGCAGGATGAAGGGGGCGACGCTCGACGGCAGATCCATGCCGCCGGCCAGGCCGCAAGCCGCAACCGCGCCGCCATAGGAGGTCATCGACAGCACATTGGCCAGCGTGTGGCTGCCGACCGAATCGATGCCGCCGGCCCAGCGTTCCTTGGCCAGTGGCTTGGCGGGCTGGCTGAGTTCGTCGCGCGAGATCACCTCGGCGGCGCCGAGGTTGATCAGATAGGGGCTTTCGGCATTGCGCCCGGTCGACGCAATGACATGGTAGCCGAGGCTGGACAGGATGGAGACCGCGACCGAACCGACGCCGCCGGCGGCACCCGTCACCACGACCGGGCCGCGGTCGGGCAGGATGCCGTGCCGCTCCAGCGCCATGACACAGAGCATGGCTGTGTAGCCGGCGGTGCCGACCGCCATCGCGTCATGGGCGCTGATGCCTTGCGGCAGCGGCACCAGCCAGTCGCCCTTGACGCGGGCACGCCCGGCATAGGCGCCGAAATGCGTCTCGCCGACACCCCAGCCATTCAGGATGACCTTGTCCCCCTTGCGCCAGTCGGGATTGGAGGACGAGATGACCGTGCCGGCGAAGTCGATGCCCGGCACCAGCGGCCAGCGGCGAACCACCGGCGCCTTGCCCGTGATGGCCAGCCCATCCTTGTAGTTCACCGTCGTCGCCTCGACCGCGACGATGACGTCGCCCTCCATCAGGTCGGCGTCGGTGAGGTCGGTCACGGCGACCGACTGTTTCTTATCGGCGTCGCGCGAGACGAGGATGGCTTTGAAGGTTTCGGACATCTTTTCTCCGCGAGCTTGCTTGGCGTCCTGGACTGTGCGGCGATGGCCGCGCGGGGTCAATCTTTGGAAGGCTTGGCGTTCGAAGACTTGGCGTTCGAAGACTTGGCATTCGAAGTCTTGGGCTCGCGCCGCCAGCCGATGAGTTCGTCGAAAACGACCAGTGCCGCGCCCACTGAAATGAAGGCATCGGCGAGGTTGAAGATGGCAAAGGACCAGACCGGCGTGTGGAACAGGATGTAGTCGATGACGTGACCGTAGACGGCGCGGTCGATCAGATTGCCCAGCGCGCCGCCGATGATCAGGGCAAAGCCGGTGCGCGCGATGACGTGGCCTGATGGCGTGCGGGTGGCGAGATAGAGCACGAAAGCCACGACCAGTACGGCGATGACCACGAGGCCGGTGTCGCCGAAGGAGGAGAACATCGAGAAGGCGATGCCGGTATTGTAGGTGCGAAACAGCGCCAGGAACGGCACCAGATCGAGCTTCTCCTGGAAGGGCAGGCCGGTCTCGACCAGATGTTTTATCCACTGATCGAGCGCGATTGCCGCGACAACGAGCAGCGCGTAGGGGGACCATGATCTCACGGGCGGGCAACCTTCATTGCTGGTCGGCGATTGGTTCGAGCTTCAGCGCGCCGCGCCGGATCTCGAACAGCATGATGCCGGTGGCGACGGCGAGATTGAGCGAATCGGCGCGGCCCGCCTGCGGAATCCTGAGCAGCCTGTCGCAACTCGCCGCCAGGCTTTCCGGCAGGCCCTGCTGCTCATTGCCCATCATCAGCAGCACCGGTCCGCGAGAAAAATCGACAGAGCGGTAGTCGACCGCACCCATTAGATGGGTGCCGGCGACGAGGCCCGAAAAGCCGCCGCGCCAGGCAAGGAAAGCCTCGGTCGTTGCCTTCGCCACCGGCACGGCGAAAATCGACCCCATCGTGGCGCGCACCGTCTCGACGGAAAACGGATCGGTGGTGTCGCCGACCAGGATGACGCCCTTGGCGCCGACGGCATCGACGGTGCGGATGACAGTGCCGAGATTGCCGGGGTCACGCACCCGATCGAGCGCCACCCAGACATCGCCATTGTCGGCACGGATTTCCCTGAGGGCCAGGAATTTCTGCGTGAAGACGCCGACCACCATTTGCGGATTATCGCGGCGGGTGATGGCGACAAGCACCTTTTCCGACACTTCGAGCACCGTGCCGCCGGCGGCTACCGTGCGCGCCGCGACCTTTTCCACGGCGGCATTGCCGCGTCCGGCCTTGGCGAACACCAGCGTCCTGATCTGCCAGCCCAGGTCGAGCGCATCGATCACCAGCTTCAGCCCCTCGGCCATGAAGGCGTTCTGCTGGTCGCGGAACTTCTTCAAGGCGAGTGCCTTGATGTCCTTGATCAGCGGATTGGCGAGGCTGGTGACTTCCTTCACCTGGCCGGGTGCGCCGACGTGCCGCTCGTTCATTCAGGACTCCCGGGCATTCAGGCCACCCAGCGCGAAAACAGTGAGGTCGAAAGCGCCCTGCCGGCGGACTTTTCGCGGATGATCAGCTCACCCGACTCGACCCTGCCGCCCATGCCGGCAAAGGTATCGCGCATTAAGGCATGGATGGCGAAGAAGGAGGCGCGGATCGAATAGGCGGTCAGCACCACGGCAAGCGGCTTTGGGGTCAGGATCGCGCGGCAGAGGTCGGTCAGATCCGGCAGGTCCTCGAACAATTGCCAGACCTCGCCCTTGGGCCGCGGCCATAGGCCGGCGGGTCGAACAGGATGATGTCGTAGCGGCTGCCGCGGCGCTCTTCGCGCTCGGCGAATTTCACCGCGTCGTCGACGATCCAGCGGATCGGCTTGCCGCCAAGCCCTGCCATCTCCTGGTTTTCACGCGCCCAGCCGATCGCCTTCTTCGAGGCATCGACATGGGTGACTTCGGCGCCGGCACGGGCCGCCACCAGCGAGGCGAGGCCGGTATAGCCGAACAGGTTGAGCACCTTGACCGGCCGCTTCGCCGCCGCGATCAGCCCGGCCATATGGTCCCAGTGCGAGGCCTGCTCGGGAAAGACGCCGACATGGCGGAACGAGGTGAAACGGCCGAGATAATCGATGCCGTCATGCTTCATCGGCCAGGTCTCACCGAGCGGCGTCTTCGGGAAACGCCAGCGGCCGATGCCTTCCTCGTCGGTGTCGCCGGTGAAGATGGCGTCGGCACGCTCCCAATCTTTTGCCGGCAAGGCTTTCTGCCAGATCGCCTGGCCCTCGGGCCGGACGATGCGATAAGGGCCGTATTGTTCGAGTTTTTGGCCGGCACCACTGTCGAGCAGTGCGTAATCAGCGTTGGGCGCCACTTCGAGGATTACCGGAAGTTGTTCAGCGGGCAGCGCCCCTTCGCGGCGGGCGAGGATGCGCGGTGCGGATTTCGGTTCGGTGCGATCGTCGTTTCTGATCTCAGCCCGCCCACGCGGCCTGGCGTCCGGCCGTGGGGCCCCACGCGTCTCGTGAGGACGCGCCTCTCCGGCTCCGCCTTTCGCGGGCGGGCGGTTGTCGCGGCGTTTGTCGCGAAAAGACTTCAAGCAGGAGCATCTCCGAGCGGCGTGCCGCTTTTGGCATGAGGACAGCGGCGGTGCAACAAGCGATGGCCCGCAGGTCGATTGGTGCAGCTGGAAGCCTTCGTCTTCGAAGTGGGCGGCGGTGTTGCGGCATCGCGCTTGTTTTTTCGCGCGCTTGGTTTATGAGGGCGCCATTGTTGTTTCTGGAATGGGAGCGAAAGATGACGAGCATCTTCACCGCGCACCCCTCGAGGGTTCCGGCGTAAGCCAGCATTTCGCTGACTGAAGCCGGTCGAACGGATGCCTGACGGCGTCCGGTTTGTGACCTTATCCAGAAGTGTTCTTATCATGGGCAATTTTATCGGGGGCCCAGGCCTCCCTTCGTCGTGCGCCGCGCCTGCCGCGCATATCCAGCATTGTTTTTCGCCGCAGACATGGATCGAAGGCGCGGCACTTCAGCAGCTGAAAACCGTCGCGGCCTTGCCCGGCGTCACTTCGGTTGCGGCCTTTCCGGACCTGCATCCCGGCAAATACGGTCCGACCGGCATTGCCGTGTTGTCGCAGCGTCTGCATCCGCAACTGATCGGCAATGACATTGGCTGCGGCATGTCACTGTTCGAGCTCGATCTGCCATTGCGTAAGCTCAGGATCGACAAGGCCGTCGAATGCCTGCGCCGGATCGAAGCCGAAGACATCGATCCGCATGCGGCGCTCGCCGCCTCGGATTTGCCGACGGATCTCTATCCGGAAGCGCTGGGCACGATCGGCGGCGGCAACCATTTCTGCGAGCTGCAGGCGGTCGACCAGGCCGATGTGGCTGGGGAAGGCCTGTTCGATCGCCAGAAGCTTTATCTGCTGGTGCATTCCGGCTCGCGCGGACTTGGTGCCTTTGTCTTCGGACAGATGCTGGATTTCCAGTCGGCAGTGACGGTCGGGCTCGATCCTGAGTCCGCCGCGGGCAGGGACTGGCGTCGCCAGCATGACCTTTGCGTCACCTGGGCGTCGCTCAACCGCCGGCTGATCGCCGAGCGCGCGGCCAGCGCCTTGCGCAGCGAAATCCGGCTGGTGGCCGATGTGCCGCATAACCTTGTCCGCGACCGGGCCGATCGTTTCGTCCACCACAAGGGCTCGGCCGCGGTACGGGCTGGAGATGTCGCACCGATCGCCGGTTCGCGTGCCAGCCTGAGCTATGTCGTGCGGGCACTCGACGCGACGGGTCCGTCGCTGGGCGGCATTTCGCATGGCGCCGGCCGCAAGTACGACCGTGCCACCATGCATGGCCGTGCCGGGCGCAACAGGTCGGAGCGCGACGCTTTGCTGAGAAATGCGTGGGGCGGGCAGTTGATCTGCGACGACCGCAACCTGGTCATCGAGGAAGCGGCTTCCGCCTACAAGGATGCCGGGCAGGTGGTGCAGGATCTTGCCGATGCCGGCCTGGTCGTGACGCTTGCGGCGATGAAACCGCTGGTGACCTACAAGAAGGCGATGGAAGGTCCGCCCGACCGAACGCGCAAGAAGCCATCGCGCGAACGCGTGGCAAGGAGGGCGAACCATGGCCGCGATTGACATGCTCGTCACCTCGGGCAACGGACCGGTCGAATGCCGCATCGCCTTGATGGCGCTGGTCGAGATCATCGAGAAGGAGGCCGATCGGCTTGGTTGCGCGGTCGAGGTCACGTTTGGTCACAGACCGGACCGGCATGGCGCCAAATCCGCCGTGCTGAGCCTCGAGGGCCGCAACGCCGAAGCGCTCGCGCAGGACTATTGCGGCACCGTCAAGTTCGTCTTCAAGAGCCCGGTGCGCCCAGGCCACAAGCGGCAGAACTGGTTCGTCGGTGTGCAGGTGGTGGATCTGGCGGATGCCGCTACCGTTTCGATCGCACCGTCCGATGTCCGTTTCGAAACCTTGCGCGCCGGGGGTCCTGGCGGACAGCACCAGAACACCACCGACAGCGCCGTGCGGGCCGTTCACCTGCCAACCGGCATTGTCGTCACGGCCCGCAACGAACGCTCGCAGCACCGCAACAAGGTCATCGCGCTGCGCCGGCTGGAAGCGATGCTGCGTGTCCTTGCCGAGCGTGAGGCTGAAATGTCGAAGACGCAGATGTTCGTGGCCAACAAGGCCCTGGAACGCGGCAACGAGGTCAAGGTGTTCCACCTCTGACGTCGCGGCGGCGTCAAGCTCAGACGGCGGCGCGCCTCGGAGCGAGATATATTATCGTGAAGACTGCAAACCACGAGAATCATGTCCCGCTCCGAACGCCTGCTTGACCTGATCCAGATCCTGCGCCGGCATCGCCGGCCGGTGAGCGGGCGCACGCTTGCCGACGAGATGAGCGTTTCGATCCGCACGCTCTACCGCGACATCGCCACGTTGCAGGGGCAAGGCGCGCCGATCGAGGGCGAGGCGGGGCTGGGCTATGTGCTGAAGCCCGGCTTCATGCTGCCGCCGCTGATGTTCAGCGACGAGGAGATCGAGGCCATCGTGCTCGGATCGCGCTGGGTCGCCAAGCAGCCGGATCGGCGCCTGTCGGCCGCGGCCGCCAACGCGCTGGCCAAGATTGCGGCCGTGCTGCCGGATGATTTACGCGAGGATCTCGATGCCTCGACCCTGTTGGTCGGGCCGCCGGCGCAAGCCGTGGAGGGCATCGATCTCGGCACGGTACGGCAGGCCATCCGCAACGAACGAAAACTCGGTTTATCTATCGCGATGCCGGGGGTGCTGCTTCGCAACGCGTCGTCTGGCCGTTCGCGCTCGGCTTCTTCGACAAGGTACGGGTGATGGTGGCGTGGTGCGAGACGCGGCAGGATTTCCGGCATTTTCGTACCGATCGTATATCCGGCCTCAACGCCATCGATGCGCGCTATCCGCGTCGCCGCCAGGTGCTGCTCAAGGAATGGCGGGCGACGCTCGACAAGCCGCGTGGGTGATGAGGGCTACTGCCAGAATCTGACAGTAGCCTATTCTAAGTTCAGTACGTCGAAGCGCTGAACTTTGGAGAATACGCATGACCACCCCGAATTTCGTCATCCTCTATGTCGACCAGCCGCTGCGGAGCGGCGCCTTCTACAGCGCTCTGCTGGGGCGCGAGCCGGTTGAAAGCGCGCCGACCTTCGTGCTGTTCGTGCTCGACGACGGCTTCAAGCTCGGCCTCTGGTCGCGCCATACGGTCGAGCCGGCAGCGGCGGCCGCAGGTGGCGGTTCCGAGATCGTGTTTGCGCTGGAGACGCCCGAAGCGGTCGACGCCGCACATGCCGACTGGTCGGGGCGCGGGCTGAAGATCCTGCAGACACCGACCGACATGGATTTCGGCCGCACTTTCGTCGCGCTCGATCCCGACAATCACCGCCTGCGCGTCTATTGGCTGTCCGACGGGGAACAGGCTAATGGGGAACAGAAATGAGCGCGTATTGGATCGCGGTGGCGTCGGCGCAGCATGTCCGGTGCGGCCGCGAGGACGGCTTCATGCAGGTCAACCACGGCAAGGCGGCACCGCTACGCCGCGTCAAGCCTGGCGATGGCATCGTCTATTATTCGCCGACCACCGTTTTGGGCGAAAAGGACGGCCTGCAGGCTTTCACGGCAATCGGCACGGTGCGGGAAGGCGAGCCCTATCAAGGCGAAATGGGCGGCGGCTTCACGCCGTTCCGCCGCGATGTCGAGTGGATGGCGGCAGAAGAAGCGCCGATCAAGCCGCTGCTCGACCGGCTGGACTTCACCGCAGGCAAGTCGAACTGGGGGTATCAGCTTCGCTTCGGCCTGTTCGAAATCAACGATCACGATTTTCATCTGATCGCCGAGGCGATGGGTGCCGCGAAGAAGCTTGCCGAGGCTACGGCTTGAGTGCGTTGTAGACGGCAATGCCGGCGGCAAGGTCCTCGAGTGCTGCGCCAACCGACTTGAACAGCGTGATCTCGGTGGAACTTTGGCGTCCCTGTTTCTCGCCGCGCGCCAGTTCGTGCAGGTCGGCAAGGATGGCTTCCGGCTTCAGCACGCCCGACGCAAGCGGGATGACGATGTCGCCGGCCTCCTTGGTGGCGCCGGCGCGGGTGTCGACATAGACGCGGGCGCGCCGGATCGCATCGTCGTCGCTTTCGCGCATGGTCGGCGTGAAACCACCGACCATGTCGACATGAGCCCCCGGCTTCAGCAGCGCGCCCTTGATCAGCGGCTTGGTGGTGATCGTCGCCGAGGAGATGATGTCGGCCTCGCCAAGTTCGGCATCGAGATCACTTGCAGCACTTGCCGCGAAGCCATCGGCGCGCAGATCGGTCGCGACCTTCTCGGCATTGGCCAACGTCCGGTTCCAGATGCGGATGGTCTTGATCGGCCGCACGGCCGAATGCGCTTTGGCGAGAAAGGGTGACAGTGCACCGGCGCCGATCACCAGCAGCCTGGAGGCGTCCTCGCGTGCCAGATAGGAAGCCGCCAGCGCCGAGGCGCAGGCCGTGCGCCACTGGGTCAGCCGCTGGCCGTCGATCAAGGCTTCCGGTTCGCCGGTGGCACCATCGAGCAGGAGATAGAGCCCCATCACCGACGGCTTGCCGATGGCGTTGTTGTCGGGCGAGACAGTGACGATCTTGACGCCGATATGGCCGCCGGAAGACGTGCCGGCGGCGTTGAAATCGGTCCATGCCGGCATCAAGAGCAAGGTCGAGGCCGCACCATCCGGCCGTTCGACCGGGTGATGGTGCCTGACGGGCTGCACCGCACCGTCGCGGAACGCTGTGCGCAACGTCTCGACCAGCCCGGGAAAAGTCAGCGCATGATCGACCTCGGCGGCCGAAATGGTCAGCATGAAAGGCTCCGTGGAAAGAAAGGCGCCGGCCGGCTCATCAATTGGTCGGCTTCGGCAATGCCTGTCCTTGGGCTGACCCTGGGACCGGCCCTTGCGGTGCCGAGGGCGCGCGGCTGACCGCCTGGCGCAGGTTTTCCGCCTCGACGCCGCGCTGGCGCGCCAGCTTGCGGTAGCGGCCCTGCTTGACCCAGGTCGCCAGGCTGCCGACGATCATGCCGATGGCAAGCGCCAGGAACAGGAAAATGAACAGCGGCAAGGTGAGCGTCAGCTTCGGATTGCCGGGATTGAACGGGTCCAGCGTGAAGGCGACGAGTTCGCGGTTGGCGACGGCAAGCGCGATCAGAATGATCGCCAGGGGCACGAAGACCACGATGAGCATGAAACGATTGAGCATTGTGTTTTCCGTCGGAAGCTGGCGCTGAAGGCGCGCCTACTTGCCGCCGTTCAGCCTTTCGCGCAGTTCCTTGCCGGTCTTGAAGAACGGCACCCATTTCTCCTCGACCTCGACGGATTCGCCGGTGCGCGGGTTGCGGCCGGTGCGGGCGGGGCGGTTTTTCACCGAAAAAGCACCGAAGCCGCGCAGCTCGACCCGGTTGCCTTCGGCAAGGGCGTCGGTGATCTCGTCGAAGATCGCGCCGACAATGTTTTCGACGTCGCGCAGGAAAAGATGCGGATTGCGCGTGGCAATAATCTGCACAAGTTCGGACTTGATCATCAGACGGGTCCCCGTGAAAGCAGTTCGGTCGAAATTATGAGGATGATTTTATTGGCTTTTTCAGCTATCCCAAACCGCGCTCAAGGGTGCCAGACGGAAACGAGGCCGTCAAGAAACAAGCGGTCGGCGCCAAGTTCGTGGATGATATCGCCGCTGGAGTCCGGTAGGCCGACCGCGCTGCCGACCATTTTCACCATGGCTTTTGACCACAGGAAGCTGCCGCGCCGGTCCGTATCCTTCCATTCGACCACCTTGAGCTTGGCGTCGACACCCTTGGTCGCCAGCCAGTCGACCGCCTCGGTCTCGCCGCCGACGGCGTCGATCAGCCCGTTGGCGACACCCTGGCGGCCGGTGAAGATCGACCCGTCGGCGAGCGCCAGCGCCTGTTCGTGGGTCATCTTGCGGCGTTCGGCGACGATGCCGACGAACCAGTCGTAGCTGTCGAGGATAAGCTTGCGGACCATGGCGCGCTCGTCGTCATTGGTCGGCTTGAAGGGAGACGGCGAGGCCTTGAGCGGCGAGGATTTCACCTCCTCCAGCTTGACGCCGAGCTTGTCCATCAGGCCGCTGACGTCAGGATACTGGATCAGCACGCCGATCGAGCCGACGATCGAGGTCTTGCGGGCGACAATGTGGTCGGCGGCACTTGCGATCATATAGCCCGCCGATGCGGCGAGCGTGCCGACCTCGGCCACGACAGGTTTGTCGGCGGCCACCTTGCGCACTTCCTCGTAGATGGATTCACCACCAACGGTGGTGCCGCCGGGTGAATCGATCGCCAGGATCACGCCCTTCACCTTCGACGATTTGCGGATGCTCTCCAGCCGCTTGATGAGCTCCTCGTCCTCGGTGATCGTGCCTTCGATCCTGACCTTGGCGATATGGTCGACAGACGAGCCGCCAAGATCGTCGCGATAGAACCAGGCCGACAGCGCAATCACCCCGATTGCCACGATGCCGATGGCCGCAACACGCCAGAATGTCAGCTTGCGCCGCAAACGGCGGCGGTCGATCAGGTCGTCGGCTCTCAATGCCATGGTCAGCCTCACAGTCGGCGGGAAGAGACGCTTTTAGACCATGAAGTCCTCATCGGGAAGCAGTTCCGTCTTGCCCATGGCGCGGCAATCCGCCCGCCGCGATCCCAACGCTGTCTGTTTTGTGACTGGCCTGCGCAAGGGACGCAAGGTAAAGGGGAGCAACGGCGGCGATGAAAAAACGGCGCAAGGACGTTCATTTCTGCTATGAAGTGGCGGCTGTTGTGCCGACCTCGTTTTCGTTTGTACAACAACAGTTGTCACATTTTTGCGGTTTTCGTGGGCTTGTGCTTGCTTGAGGGCGCCGGCCCCCCACCTATAGGCGGTGCTCGCTGGCGGGCAGGGGTTTAGAAGAAAGCAGTCATGTTAGCGCGATCGAATGAACCGACCAGCCCCGAGATGGAGTTGGCTCCCCCGGCGGATGGCTGGGAGCGGGGCGATGCGTTCGACCGCGCCCAGCGTCATTCGCGCCGTGTGCGCGTGCTCAAATTCGCCGTGCCCCTGGCCGCGGCGCTAATCGCCGTCGCCTTTCCGGTCTATTCCTATCTGGCCGCACCGGTCTCCGTCGCGGTGCAGGCCGAAGGCGCCGCCTTTTCCAACGGCAAGCTGGTGATGGCCAATCCCAAGCTCAACGGCTTCACCAAGCAGAAGCAGCCCTATCGATGACCGCCCTGCGGGCGATACAGGATGTCAACACGCAAGGCATCATCGAACTCGAAGGCATAGACGCCAAGGTGCCGGTCGGTCCGGACAATGTCGCCGCGATCAAAGCTTCGCGCGGTACCTACGATCGCGACGGCAATACGATGAAAATGACCAGCGACGTCACGATCACCACGACCGACGGCATGCGAGCCAAGTTCAAATCGGTCTTCCTCGACATGGGCAAAGGCACTATGAAGACGGATGATCCCGTCGACGTCAGCAGTGGCGGGTCGCAGATCACAGCGAATTCCCTGTCGGTCCAGGACAATGGCAAGGTCCTGGTGTTCGAGAACAGGGTGCGCGTCAACATCGATCCCGCCAGTGCGAAGGCGGCTGAGGCAAAGGGCGAAGAAGCGAATGTGGCTCAATAGTTCGACACGGCTTGCGGCCGCAACTTCGGCGTTGCTCCTGCTGAGCCTTGTGCCGTCGCTGGCGCAGTCCAGCGCCACCAGTCAGGTATCAGGCCTCAAACTGTCTGGCGACAAGCCGATCCAGATCGAAAGCGACAGCTTGAAGTCCGGCAGGCCGAAAATGTCGCCATCTTCACGGGCAATGTCACCGTCGTCCAAGGGCCGACGCTGATGAAGGCCGGCAAGATGATGGTCTATTATATCAAGGATCCCAATGCCGCGGCCAAGGGCACGGAAGCCGCGGGCGCGGCGATGACGGGCTCGGCCAACATCGACCATCTGGAGATCTCCGACAAGATCTACATCAAGTCGGATCAGCAGGTCGCGACCGGCGATCAGGGCAGCTTCGATATGAAGAGTCAGGTGCTGGTGCTTTCGGGCAAGAAGGTCGTTCTGTCGCAGAACGACAACGTCCTGGTCGGCTGCAAGCTGACCGTCCAGATGAAAAGCGGGCTGGCCCAGGTTGATCCATGCTCTGGGCAGCGTGTCCAGATGTCGATCACGCCGCCGCCGAAATCGGGAGCGACGAACCCCTGATGGCCAGCCTGTCATCGCTGACGGCGCGTCTTCCGGGACGAGCCGCGGCTAAGGTTTCGGCTCCGGCCACGATCACCGTCGACAAGGCGAAGTTCAAGGGAACCTTGATCGCCAAGGGCCTGACCAAGAGCTACAAGGGCCGCAAAGTCGTCAGCGGCGTCACGCTCGGCGTGCGTGCCGGCGAGGCCGTCGGTCTGCTCGGCCCCAACGGCGCCGGCAAGACGACCTGTTTCTACATGGTCACCGGCCTGGTGCCGGTGGATGAAGGCACGATCGAGATCGACGGCTTCGACGTCACCTCGATGCCGATGTATCGTCGTGCGCGTCTCGGCATCGGTTATCTGCCGCAGGAGGCGTCGATCTTCCGCGGCCTCGATGTCGAGCAGAATATCCGCGCCGTGCTCGAAGTGGTCGAAAAGGACCGCAAGGTGCGCGAGCGCAATCTCGACGAACTGCTCGAGGAATTCCACATCAGCCATCTGCGCAAGGCGCCATCCATGTCGCTCTCTGGCGGCGAGCGGCGGCGCCTGGAAATCGCGCGCGCGCTGGCGACGCGCCCGGCCTACATGCTGCTCGACGAGCCCTTTGCCGGCATCGATCCGATCGCTGTTGCCGATATCCAGCAGTTGGTGCGTCACCTGACCGCACGCGGCATCGGTGTCCTCATCACCGACCACAATGTGCGCGAGACGCTCGGCCTGATCGACCGCGCCTACATCATCCATGCCGGTCAGGTGCTGACCCATGGCCGCGCCGACGAAGTGGTGGCGAACCCGGATGTGCGGCGGCTTTATCTCGGCGAGGGTTTTACGCTCTGACGCGTTTTTCCCGCGCAATTGCGAGCCGCAACACACTTGGCCTGGAATTGCCTTGGGCGTGAAATTTGTTTCCTGACACGATTTTTTGCGTGCGACGGCCTGATTTTCGGCGATTTTGCTCCGAGATAACGCTCCGGTAAGCGGCTTTTGCTAGGCTTTGCCTTGACAAGCAAAAGCCGGGCCAGTTTCTATGGTCGGCCGCGAAATTTGCGGCAAGTCAGGACGCGTAGAGGAGGCGTTTGAAACCGAACCATGGCGTTGGCGGCGAAACTACAGCTCCGACAATCGCAGTCGCTGGTGATGACGCCGCAGCTGATGCAGTCGATTCGGCTGCTGCAGTTCACCCATGTCGAACTCGAGCACTTCATCGACGAGGAAATCGAGCGCAACCCGCTTCTGGAGCGCGCCGAGCCGCAGGATGACGCGGCGAGCGACCAGGCGCAGAAGATCGATGCGGAGCCGCAAGCGGCCGTCGAGGGCGACTGGTTCGAGAACGAGGCGGGATGGAGCGCCGAGGCGATCTCGGAGAAACTCGATACGTCGCTGGAGAACCTGTTTCCCGACGATCCCGGCACCAGCGAGCGGCTCGGACCCGACCTGACGGCGCAATGGAAATCGGCTTCCGGCAATGGCGGCGGCTCCTCGTCCGAGGGGCTCGACGCCGGCGACATGGCGGCGGGCGCCATCACCTTGCGTGACCATGTCGGCGAGCAGGTCGCACTTGCCTTCGCCGATCCGGCGGCGCGACTGATCGCGGCCGACCTCGCCGACGGGCTCGACGAGGCCGGTTATTTACGCGCTGACCTGGCCGAGGTCGCCGCGCGCCTGGGCACTGACGCAGCGGCCGTGGCCAAGGTGCTGGCGGTGTGCCAGACTTTCGATCCGGCCGGCCTGTTCGCCCGCGACCTTGCCGAATGCCTATCGCTGCAGCTTGCGGTGCGCGACCGCCTCGACCCGGCGATGAAGGCCCTGGTTGCCAATCTCGAGCTCCTGGCGCGACGCGATTTCCAGACGTTGAAGCGGATCTGCGGCGTCGACGAAGAGGATTTGCTCGACATGCTGGCCGAGATCCGGGCACTCGACCCGCGCCCGGGCATGGCGTTTTCGGGCGGCGCCAGCGACGCCATCGTCGCCGATGTCGAGGTGCGCGCGGCCAATGACGGCAGCTGGACCGTCGAACTCAACGCTGAAACACTGCCGCGCGTGCTGGTCGACCATATCTATTTCGCCCAGGTGTCGCCGCACGCGAAGAACCAGGCGGAAAAGGATTTCCTGGCCGAGTGCCTGCAAAACGCCAACTGGCTGACGCGCAGCCTCGACCAGCGGGCAAAGACGATCCTCAAAGTGGCCTCGGAAATCGTGCGCCAGCAGGATGCGTTCCTGGTCCATGGCGTGCGCCAGCTGAAGCCGCTCAATTTGCGCACGGTGGCCGACGCCATCGGCATGCACGAATCGACCGTCAGCCGCGTCACCGCCAACAAATACATGCTGACCCCGCGCGGCGTGTTCGAACTGCGCTATTTCTTCACCGCCTCGATCGCCGCGTCGGGCGGCGGCGACGCGCATTCCTCAGAGGCGGTGCGGGATCGTATCAAGCAGCTGATCGACGAGGAGAAACCCGTCGATGTACTTTCGGACGACGCGATCGTCGACATGCTCAAGGAGAGCGGCGTCGATATCGCCCGGCGCACGGTCGCCAAGTATCGGGAAGGCATGAATACTCCGTCTTCCGTGCAGCGCCGGCGCGAGAAGCGGGCGCTCGCCAGCGCAGGGCGTTAAAGCAATTCCAGGAAAAGTGTGAAGCGGTTTTCCCACAGGAATTGCGTCAAACAAAGAATTCCCGATTTTCCACAGCTTTCGAGCTTCATTGACAAGCCGCGGGGAAGTGGCTAGAAGCCCGCCCGCATGAGACGGGCCCGATGCCCGCTAGCGGATGGTCCGTCACGACAATGGCCTCGGGACGGTCAAAAGGGCGGCTTGTGATCAACCGGAAAGTTCGGATTTAAATCGGCGCGAGTGACGCCGCAAAGCTTGTGCGCACGGATCACGAGTATAAACTCGGGCCAGTTTGAAGCCTGAGCAAGGAAGGTCAGTTTTCAGATGAATCTGCGCATATCGGGAAAACACATGGATATCGGCGATGCGTTCCGCACACGCATCAACGATCGTGTCGGCGAAGCGATCGGCAAATATTTCGATCGCGGTTTTGCGGGACACGTCACCGTCATCAAATCGGGTTCACGCTATTCGGCGGATTGCATGATCCGGCTGGATTCCGGCGCTTCGCTGCAGGCCACGGGCGATGCCCAGGATCCGACCTTGGCCTTCGAGGCCGCGGCCGATCGGCTGGAGACCCGGCTTCGGCGCTACAAGCGCCGTCTCAAATCGCACAATTCGGGCAATGGCAATGACGGGTTGACCGACATCGCCTATACGGTGATGGCGCCGCTGGCCGATGACGACGAGGAGATCCCGGAGGATTTCGCGCCGGCCATCGTCGCCGAATCGACCATGACGCTTAAGACTATGTCGGTGGCCTCGGCGGTCATCGAGCTCGATACCAAGGACAGTCCGGTGTTCGTTTTCCGCAACGCCGGAACCGATCATCTCAATATCGTCTATCGCCGGCCCGACGGAAACATTGGCTGGATCGACCCGTCCACGACCAAGGTCGCACAGGGATAAAAGCCAGCCGCACGAGGGGTGGGGACTGGTGACGGCAGGCGAACAAGGGATTTTCAAGCATGGATCTGAGCGATCTTATCAGCGTTCCGGCGATTTTGCCGGCGTTGAAGGCGAACTCCAAGAAGCAGCTTCTGCAATTGCTGTCCGAACGGGCCGCGGGGATTTCGGGCATTCCGGAGAGGGAAGTGTTCGACACCATCCTGCAGCGTGAGCGGCTGGGCTCGACCGGTGTCGGCAACGGCATCGCCATTCCGCATGGCAAGCTCGCCGGCGTGAAGCGCATTGCCGGTGTTTTCGCCCGGCTGGAAACGCCGGTCGATTTCGAGTCGCTGGATGACCAGCCTGTCGATCTGGTGTTTCTGCTGTTGGCGCCGGAAGGGGCTGGCGCCGATCACCTCAAGGCCCTGTCACGCATCGCGCGGGTGCTGCGCGACGCCGACACGGTGGCCAAGATCAGAGGGACGCGCGACGCCACGGCGATCCACGCGCTGTTGTCGGACACGCAGGCCTCGCACGCCGCCTGAAGCTGGATTTTGAAAAAGACTGCCAAGGGCCGCCGCGAGCGGCCCTTTTCGTTTCAGCCAACCGATCGCCAATTCTTTGTTTTGGCGCAATTTGGAATGCGCCCTTCGGAGCGGACAGCTTGACTAAGCAGAATTGACTTGGAAGCCGGGCTTTCGAAAGATGGAAGCCATGACTGCACATCGCGCGCACAGCATCGAGTTCAAACGTCAGGTAGTGCAAGAGTTCCTCTCCGGCGAGACGCTTCATGGTCTGGCCAGGCGGCACGAACTAGCGCGTAACCTGATCCGTATCTGGGTCCAGAAATACGAGGCCGGCGCCTTCGACGAGGATGTAGCGGCGGCCGAGACGATGCAGACCTATGAGGCTCGGATCGCCGCGCTGGAGCGGCTGGTAGGCCGGCAAGCCTTGGAAATCGAGTTTCTAAAGGGGGCTCTGAAAAGCGCACCACGTCCCAGAAGCGGGCCTACATCCGTGATCACCGGCCCCGCGGTGTCTCCATCGCTGAAGGATGCCGGCTGATGGGGATCGCGCGATCAACCTACTACGATCAGCCCGAAACCGCCGTGGATGACACAGCGCTCGTCGAGACGATGGGTGAGATCTCCGACAGCTTCGAAGCCTACGGCTATCGCCGCATGCAGGCGGCGCTGCGGCAGAGCGGCATTGTCGTGAACCACAAGAAGATCAGACGATTGATGCGCGAGCATGATCTGCAGCCCAGGATCAGGCGACGCTTCATCGCCACCACGGACAGCAATCATGAATTGCCGATCTTCCCGAACCTGGCGAAGGACGTGACACTCGATGGCCCGAACCGGCTTTGGGTAAGCGACATAACCTACGTGGCGATTGCGGCAGGCTTCGTCTACGTCGCGGTCATCTTGGATGCCTGGTCCCGCAAGGTCGTTGGTTACGCCATCGGCCGTTCGATCGACGCGCGCTTGACCGTTGCAGCATTGAAGGCGGCAATCGAACGGCGAAAGCCGCCGCCGGGCTGCGTCCATCACTCGGATCGAGGGGCGCAATATGCCGCGCTCCTCTATCGCAATCTTCTCGCCGAGCACGATCTTATTGGATCGATGGGTCGGCGCGGCAATCCCTACGATAATGCCAAAGCGGAAAGCTTCATGAAGACGATGAAGGTCGAAGCCATCTATCCGATGGCCTATGAAACCTTCACCGACGTCGCTGAGGACCTTCCCCGCTTCATTGATGAGGTCTACAACACCCGCCGATTGCATTCAGCGCTCGGCTATCTCAGCCCGCAACAGTTCGAAGACCAACACGCCCGGAAGATGGTCAAAACTGCCGCTTGATCCTGTCCGCTCCGAGGGGCGCACTCCAATTCCCAAGGGAAAACGCTATGCGTTTTTCCCGGGAAAACCGCCAAACACTTTTCCTGGAATTGCTTTAGTGAATGGCAACGGTGGTCAGGTCGTTTTCCATGGCGCCGGCCAGTGCGCGGTCACGCGCATCGGAAAGCAGGATCGGCTGGCCGTTTGCGGCAAACAGGGCCCACAGCTCCAGGCCGGGCGCGATTTCACCGATGTTCGGGAAGCGGCCGAGCAGGTCATCGCTCGAGACCTTGCGCAGATAGGCGACCGAGCCTTCGCCGAGATGGGCGAATTCGCCATTGGTCATGGTGATCGTTTCAGTTCTGGTCATTTCAAGCCTCCTTGGCGCGTGGACGCCGCCCTTTCCCGGGGCAATAGGCCATCCCGCATGAGAGCCATCGGTAAAGATCAGTCTTTCACCGATATGTTTATTTTCCGTACCAGCCGTTCGGACTCCGGCCGATCGAGGTCGATCGACAACAGGCCGTTCTTCAGCTCCGCCGCGATCACCCGCATGCCGTCGGCCAACACGAAACAGCGCTGGAACTGGCGCGCGGCGATGCCGCGATGGAGGAATTCGCGCTCGGTGTCGTCGGTCTGACGGCCGCGCACGACCAACTGGTTTTCCTCCGTTGTCACATCGAGATCGCTTTCGGCGAAACCGGCGACGGCGAGCGTGATGCGCAGCCTTTCGGCCTTGCCGTCGGCACCGCTGAGCCGTTCGATGTTGTAGGGAGGGTAGCTGTCACCGGATTTTGCCAAGCGCTCCAAGGTCTTTTCCATGGCGTCGAAACCAAGGAGAAGCGGGCTGGAGAAAGGCGTCATTCGGCTCATGTTACACTGTCCTCTCAAGAGCGACATAAAGTGGAAAAACCCAGATGGCATTTTTCCCGATGGCCTTGATATGGTCCGCCCCGCGACCAAGTTCAAGCCACCACAAGACCCGCCCAAAAAGACCAGGCCTTGGACTCACAGGAATAATCAACATGGCGCTTGAAACGACGTGCGGATGCAAGGAGAAGCGCCGAGGTCGTCCTTCAGGCGTGCTCTCGATCCGGTGAGCTCACGGCCAGCCAAACAAGGAATTGAAATGCCCCAACCACGCAAGATCATCATCGACACCGACCCCGGCCAGGACGATGCCGTCGCCATTCTGCTGGCGCTCGGCAGCAGCGAATTGGAGATCGTCGGCATCACTGCCGTTGCCGGCAACGTGCCGCTGAAGCTCACCGAAAAGAATGCCCGCAAGATCTGCGAACTGGCCGGCCGGCCTGAGATCAAGGTCTATGCCGGTGCCATCCGTCCCCTGGCGCGCACGCTGGTCACCGCCGAGGAAGTGCATGGCAAGACCGGCCTCAACGGGCCGCAGCTTCCCGAACCGACGATGAAGCTGCAGGAGCAGTATGCCGTCGATTTCATCGTAGAGACGCTGATGAAGGAAGAGAGCGGCACCATCACGCTCTGCCCGCTCGGGCCGCTGACCAACATAGCGCTGGCGCTGATCCGCGAACCGCGCATCGCTCCGCGCATCAAGGAAATCGTGCTGATGGGCGGCGGCTTCTTCGAGGGCGGCAACGTCACGCCTGCGGCCGAATTCAACATCTATGTCGATCCGCAGGCCGCCGATCTGGTGTTCAAGTCCGGCATCCCGATCGTGATGATGCCGCTCGACGTCACCCACAAGGCGCTGACGACGACCAAGCGCACGCAGGCCTTCCGCGCGCTCGGCACCAAGGTCGGCACCGCGACCGCCGAGATGCTGGAGTTCTTCGAGCGTTACGACGAGGGCAAATACGGCACCGATGGCGGGCCGCTGCACGACCCCTGCGTCATCGCCTATCTTCTGAAGCCGGAGCTGTTCAAGGGCCGCAACTGCAATGTCAGCGTGGAAACCGCCTCGGAACTGACCATGGGCATGACCGTGATCGACTGGTGGGGCGTGACCAAGCGGGAAAAGAACGCCATGGTGATGCGCGATATCGACCATGACGGCTTCTTCGCGCTGCTGGTGGAGAGGCTGGGGCGGCTGTGAAAACTCCCTTCTCCCCGTTCACGGGGAGAAGGTCCCGGCAGGGGGATGAGGGGCGACGCAAACGTTGATATTTTACTTGCAGCCTTGGCGCTGCCCCTCACCCGATCGCTTCGCGACCACCCTCTCCCCGTGAACGGGGCGAGGGAAGGGAGTTTTTACTTCGACCTTGAAAACGCCAGCCAAAGGCCGCCGCCGACCAGGAAGCTGCCGCTGATCCTGGACATGAGCTTGATGCGGCTGGCCGACAGCAGGCGTCCGGCGCGGCTGGCGGCGAGCGCATAGGTCGAATCCGACAGGGCGGCGAAGATCATGGCGGTCAGGCCCATGACGACGATCTGCAGCGTATAATTGCCTTGCGGCGCGATGAACTGCGGAAAGAAGGCGCCGAAGAACACCAGCGTCTTGGGATTGCTCAGCGCCACCAGCAGGCCCTGCAGGAAGAAGCCGCCGCGCGGCCTTCTCGCCGTTCCGTCGGCGTTCAGCGTGCCCTTGGAGCGGAACATCTGGACGCCCATCCAGATCAGATAGGCGGCGCCGATCAGCCGCACCCATTCGAACCAGTGGCCCATGCCCGCGATCAGCGTGTTGAGGCCGATGCCGACGATGGCGATCATGATGGCAAGCCCGGCCTGCGTGCCGGCGACATTGGCAAGGCCGGCGCGGGCGCCATGGCGGATGCTGTTGGCAATGATCAGCGTGACCGTCGGACCGGGCACCAGGATGATGACGATGCAGGCGAGGACATAGGCGGCGTAGAGTTCCAGCGACATGATTTTTCCTCAAAATGCCGCCAATGCGGCGTAGTGGACGACAATCAATGCATGGCGACAGCCTCTGCGCAAGCCGTCCACGAAGCGCTGCACCCATGCGCTCGCGTCAAGCGCCGGCTTGCCAGGGCTGTGTCGCCTCATAGGCTGCGGCCGCCCTCAGCACGGCGAGGTCGCCGCGCGGCCGGCCGATCAGCTGCATGCCCATTGATCGCCCCCTGTCATCGAAGCCGACGGGTACGCTGACCGCCGGGCAGCCGCCCAGCGTGGCAAAGGCGGAAACCTGCATCCAGCGGTGATAGCTGTCCATTGGCCGTCCGGCGACCTCGCTTGGCCAGTGCGTGCCGATCTCGAAAGGGAAGACCTGCGCGGTCGGCAGGGCGATGAGATCGAAGCGGTCGAAGATCGACAGCAGCGTGCGATGCCAGGAGGTGCGGATCACTGAGGCCGCGCGGATCTGCGGCGCCGTCAGCCGCATCGCGTTCTCGATTTCCCAGATGGCTTCCGGCTTCAGCAGGCCGCGCCTGGAGGGGTCGTCGTAATGGACCTTGAGGGCGCAGCCGCTGCTGGCCTGGCGCAGCGTGACGAAGGCATGCCACAGTGCTTCGAAATCGAAATCCGGCAGCAAGGGTTCGACCGCGAAGGACTGGCCCGCGAGCCGGCCGAGTGCCGCCTCGCACAGATCGAGGATGCCCGCTTCGATCGGCAGATGGCCGCCGAGGTCGCCAAACCAGGCGATGCGGCCGCCGGTCGGCGGTATTGCGAGGCCTTCGAGGAACGAGCCCGGTTTCTCATAGGACAGGGGTGCCTGCGGATGGTAGCCCGCCTGCACGTCGAGCAGCAGCGCCATGTCGGCGACGTTGCGGCCCATCGGCCCTTCGACGCCCATCTGTGCATGAAAGACCTCGAAGTCCGGTCCGCCGGGCACAAGCCCCTGCGACGGGCGGAAACCGTAGACATTGTTCCAGCCTGCCGGATTGCGTAGCGAGCCGCCGAAGTCGCTGCCGTCAGCGACAGGCACCATGTCGAGCGCCAGCGCCACCGCCGCACCGCCGCTCGAGCCGCCGGCGGTGAGTGCCGGGTCGAAGGCGTTCAGCGTCGGCCCGAAGACATTGTTGTAGGTGTTGGATCCCAGCCCGAATTCGGGGACATTGGTCTTGCCGATGATGATGGCGCCGGCGTCGCGGATGCGCTCGACGAAGAAATCGTCTTCCTGCGGCACGAAATCGGCGAAGATCGGCGAGCCGAAGGAGGTCCTGAGCCCGGTCGTCGAGGCAAGGTCCTTGATTGCGATCGGCAGGCCGAAGAGCGTCCCGGTTTCGCTCACCCGCCGGCTATCGGCTGCGTCAGCCTCGCGCAGGATGTCGCCGCGGTCGCGCAACGAGACGATGGCATTGACCAGCGGATTGACCGCCTCGATGCGATCGAGGAAGGCGGTCACCACCTCGCGCACGGACAGTTTCTTGCGGCGGATCGCATCGGCAAGCGCGATGGCCGACAGGCGGCAGATATCGCCGGCCGGCGGCACGGCATGTTTCGTCTGGGGACGCATCATTTCAGCTGGCTTCCTGCAAGGCCTGATCGACATCCTTGGCCAGCGGGATCGCCGGTTGGGCACCGGGCTTGAGGCATGCCAGCGAGCCAGCCGTACCGGCCCGTGCCAGTGCCTTGTCGAGCGCAAGGCCGGACGACAGGCCGGCGGCGAAGTAGCCGCAGAAGGTGTCGCCGGCGCCGACCGTGTCGACAGGCGTGATCTTCATGGCCGCAACGGTCAGGAAATCATTCGGTGTCGCCGCCATGACGCCGTCGCTGCCGAGCGTGACGACGATGGTGCGGCCGGTTTTCGCGGCGAAGTCGCGCATGCGCGCCGCGCGGTCGCGGCCGCTCAGCTTCAGCGCCTCGCCATAGAGGTCGAACTCGGTCTCATTGGCGACGGCATAATCGGCCTTGCCAAGGAAAGCCGCCGCATCGCCCTGGAAAGGAGCGGTGTTGAGCACGGTGATGGCGCCGGCGGCCCGTGCCTGGTCGAGCGCGGCATCGACGGTCGCCAGCGGGATCTCGTGCTGGAGCAGCACGACATCGCCCTTCTTCAGGAAGGCCTTGGAAAGGTCACCGGGCACCACGGAAGCATTGGCGCCGGGCACCACGGCGATGATGTTCTCGCCGTCGTCACCGACCATGATCAGCGCCGTTCCGGTCGAGGCAAAGGTTTCGCCCACGCCTGACAGGTCGACCTTGGCCTCGCGCAGCAATGCCAACGCCTCGGCGGCGAAACTGTCCCTGCCAACGGCGCCGACCATGCGCACGGGAACACCGGCGCGTGCGGCGGCCAGCGCCTGGTTGGCGCCCTTGCCGCCGGGCGCTGTGGCGAAACCGGAGCCGCTCACCGTTTCGCCGGGGGTCGGCAAGCGGTGGACTTTGGCGATTAGGTCGAGGTTGATCGAGCCGATGACGACTATCAAGAAAGTGCCTCCCTGCCAGCGCTGGCCGGAAATCAGGATCGACTTTCGGAAAGCACGATGTGGATCGAAGATGGCGAGGTGCGCCGATGCATCACTATGGCTGCACCGGCACCCCGGTTGCGCGGGAAGCTAGCGCGTCATGCGGTGACTTGCCAGACCATGTGGATATCAAAAGGCGATTTGTCGCCTCACTCGCAGCGCACGGTGACCGTGCCCTGATAGCTGCCGGCGGGAAAGATGCCCGATGATTTGGTGGCGGTGAGGTCAACCTCGATAGTGTGGGTGCCGTTGACGACGCGCTGCGGCACGCTTCCGGAGGTGTCGACGCCGGTGCCGTCGAGGCGGTAGACGGTGCTGAAGTTGACATTGGTGCCGCCGCCGCTTGGCGCCGACGAGAACGATGCGGGCGCCGGTGCGGAAACGGAATAACAATCGAGCAGGTTGAGCAAGGTGCAAAGCAGCGAGCTGGCGGTGATGGTGGCGCCCGCGCTCGATCCGCCGGCCTGCTTGGAGCCGAACACGTTAAGGCCGGGATTTGCCTTCATCGTTCCCGACGCCCCGACCGTGATGGTGCAGGTGCCGATGATTGCCGCGGACGCAGGCTGGCTGAGGCCGGCAAGGGCTGCCATCGCCAGCAGCGCGCGGCTATTTCTTCTTCTTCTTTCTCTTGCCATCGCTGTTTCCGGTCCTGATGCTCCAGCCTTCGTTGGCCCATCCCGGTGATGCGGCCGCGGTAGCGGGAGCGCTGGCGGCCACGCTTCCCGTCGGGCCGTCGCCGCCGAGGCCCATTTTGAGCAGTTTCAGCTCCAGCTGCAGGCGCTGGACCTCAAGTTCGTACAACCGGCTGCAGTCGAGACGCGTCGGTGTACGCCCGATCGGGATCACCACCCGGCCATAGGTGGCGACGCCATTGTCCGTCTGGTTGTTGCCTCTGATGACGCCGAGATCCATATAGGCACCGGAACCGGAAACGGCGGAACGGCAAGTGGTGCCGTCCGCGGCATGGACCTCGTCCTGGCCCTGAGGCAAGGTGACACCGGGCAAATTGAAGCCGTTCTCGTTCTGGTTGAGATTGTAGATCTGGTCCTGGGCCTGGGTTGGAACGGTGCTTGTCACAGCAACCGCGACTGCCAGCGTCAGGACTTGCGGTGCCCAAAAAACTTTCCGCATATCTGTGCCCTTATCTGCGTCTGTTGATTGGGGAAGGGGATGCTTTCGGTACAGATACGCACTTTACGCTCGGCGGCGCCGCCGAAAGGCACGACCACAAGGACAGGGCGGGAAGCCTGGGAACCCAGTTGGAAGGCACTCGGAGAGATCCTGGCGTCCACCGGCTGAAAATCCTGATCGTAGACGTGGATTTCGACCTTGATCTTCTGGTCGTATGGATTGGCCGGGTATACGCGGACCGCGAAGACGTCGGTGAAACTGTTGACCTCGCCGCGCATCGGCGACATCGACTGCGCCGCCGCGGCAACGGGGATCAGGCCGACGGCCAGCGCCGTCGCCAGGGTTCGAAAAGTGTCAAGGATGCCTCCTTCCCGGGCGCTACTCGCAGCGAAGCGTTACCGTTGCCTGATAGTTTCCGTTGGCGAAGCGGTTGCTGCCGCCCTTGGTGCCGGCGAGATGGACCGAAACTAGGTCGGCGCCGGGCGAGCTGATGGCGGTCGCCGAGCCGGTCTCGACGATGGAGTGCGCACCGGCGGAAGAGTAGGTTGGTGTCCAGGTGGTCGATGTGGTGTCGGCCGCCGGCACCGTCGTGGTGGTAACCGGATCGACGCTCAGCGACACGCCGCCGGTCGTCGTCAGCGTGACGGTTCCGGCCGAGCCGCCGCTGTTGTGGGAGCTGAGGGTCTGGAGGTCGGGACTGACCGTCATCGTGCCATTGGTGGCAATGACAAGCGTGCAGGTCGGGGAGATCGTGCCATTGAAAATGACATTTTGCGTCGTCGCCAATGCAGTCTGGTCCAGACATGCGACCAGCAAAGCTGCACCGAAGGCGGTGCGAAACAATTTCATCGAGACCTCCTATTAAGTCGGATCGCCCGAATTAATATGAGTCATGATCGCTTTATCGTGGTTAATTTAGCGTAAACTTAAATAATTCGCGGCAATAATGACCATGAAGAAACCGATGGTTGTCCTCGGTTGTATCCAGAAATTTCGATGAGAAATCGCACTAATACTTAATAGTGTGACTATTCATATATTTCTTGGGTCGCAATTGAAAAATCGACATTTTACGACGACACTTGGCCCGCCTCCCAGCCCAGGATGGCGCGCTTGCGGGTCAGGCCCCGATGGTAGCCGGTGAGGTCACCGGACTTGCCGATGGCGCGGTGGCAAGGCACCACGAAGGAGAGCGGGTTGGCGCCATTGGCGGCACCGACCGCCCGGCTGGCGCTTGGCGCGCCGATGCTGGCGGCGATCGAGGAATAGGTGCGCGCCTTGCCCATCGGGATCTGCAGCAGCGCCTCCCAGACGCGGACCTGGAAGTCGGTGCCGATCATGACGACATGCAGCGGCTGGTCGGGGCGCCACAATGTCGAGTCGAAGATGCGCGCGGCATAAGGACCAGTAGCGGCCATGTCCTCGACATAGATGGCGTTCGGCCAGCGGCTGGACATGTCGGCGAAGGACGCACGTTCCTCGCCGGGGTCGCTGAAGGCGAGGCCGGCAAGGCCACGGTCGGTGGCCATGATCAGGGCGGTGCCGAAAGGCGAGGGGTGATAGCCGTAGCGGATGGTGAGGCCGGCGCCGCGTGTCTTGTAGTCGCCCGGCGACATCGCCTCGTGGGTGACGAACAGGTCATGCAGCCGGCCGGGACCGGACATGCCCAGTTCGAACGAGGTTTCGAGCAGCGGCATGCCGGAATCGAGCAGCCGGCGCGCATGGTCGAGCGTCACCGCCTGCAGAAAGGCTTTTGGCGACAGGCCGGCCCAGCGGGTGAACAGTTTTTGCAGGCCGGTCGGCGTCTCGCCGACCTCCTCCGCGAGTTCCTCGAGCGAAGGCTGGTCGCGATAGTCGAGGCTGATCTTCTCGATGGCGCGGCGCACGATCTCATAGTCGCTGCCTTGCGGCGTGATGTCCTTCTTGAGGACGGCTGTCTGTGTGCTCATCGAACTGTCTCCTTGACCAGGAATATCGCCCCTTGGGGCGCCGATCGCCACCCGAAACTTGCCTTCTTGCCGCGCATGCCCAGATAGACTCGGGGTTTCGTGCCAGGAGTCGCTTATGGCTGGCGAGAAAGTGCATCTGACAGGGGCCAGGGAAACCTTGCTGATGACGCTCTATGGCAAGGCGCTGGAGAGCCGGCTGTCCCATTCGCTGCTTGCGGATCATTTCGCCGACGAGGCGGTGCGCAAGATCGACTATGATTTCTCTAGGCTCAAGGTAGACGAGAATCTCGGCATCGGCCTGGCGATCCGGGCCAAGACGCTGGACGTTCGTGTTGAGGATTTCCTGGCCAGAAATCCTGGCGCCATCGTGCTGCATCTTGGCTGCGGGCTCGATACGCGCATCTTCCGTGTCGATCCACCACCAGGCGTGGACTGGTTCGATGTCGACTATGCGGAGGTCATCGAGCTCAGGCGCAGGCTCTACCCGTCCCGCGACCATTACCACCTCATCGCTTCGTCGGTGACCGAGCCCGGCTGGCTGGCCGACGTGCCCCGCAACCGCCCGGCCATCGTGGTGGCGGAGGGGCTGACGCCCTATCTTCCCGCAGACGAAGGGCTACGCCTGGTTTCGCGGCTGGTCTCGCATCTTGCCGGCGGCGAATTGATGTTCGACGCCTACAGCCGTTTCGGCCTGACGCTGCTTCGCCTCAATCCGACCGTCAAGGTGACGGGCGCGGAAGTTCACTGGGCGATCGACGATCCACACGAGCTGGAACTGGCGGTCCCGAAGCTGCGGTTCGTCGAGGATATCTCCGCCTACAAGCCGGAACACGCCGCCCGCATGGGCTGGTCCGCCAAACTGTTCGTGCGGCTTTGGAAGCACATTCCGGCGCTGCGCAAGGTCGGCAGGCTTTTGCGCTATCGTTTCTAGATTCAGCGCGCCTTGGCGGTCGCCAGTGCGCGTGAGAAGGCGGTGGCAAAGCTCTCGCGGGACTCGGGATCGAGAAAGCCACCGATCGGAACGTTCTGGCCTTGGCCTTCGACCGTCATTTTGGTGATGCCGATTTCGGCATGACGGGCGACCGAAAACCGCGCCCAGAACGGGTTGAAGCGGTGCGCTTCCGATTTTCCCGAGGGGGCCGTCTTGCGGATGTCGAGGCTGGTGCGCGAGACCGAAACCTCCTCGCGGGCGCGGGCGGCCCGATAATTGGCGCGGAAGGCGATGTAGACGGCGACCACGTCGAGGCCGAAGAAGCCGAACACCGGCCAGGCACCGCGCGACAAGAAAAACGTGCCGGTCACCAGCCAGCCGAACAGCAGCGCGCCCATCAGGACCAGGAAGCCTGTCCTGCCCAGCGACCGGTGCGGCGTCAGCAATGCGTGAAAGAAGGGCTCGTCAGCCTGGAACGAGGCGTTTGTGTCGCTCATGACAGGATATTATAGGAGGGAAATGGCGAGCCCCAAGTCCAAAGATTCTTCCATGCCCGAAAATGAGCTGCCGGCCGGCCGCCGTGATGGTTCGAACGCCAAGCCGCGCCCACGGCCGGTGCGGCAGACGTCGCGCTACAGTCCGGCCGAAGTGCACGAGATCTTCCGCCGCTTTTCGGTCCAGCGACCGGAGCCGAAGGGCGAACTCGAACATGTCAACGCCTTCACGCTGCTGGTGGCGGTGGTGCTTTCGGCGCAAGCGACCGACGCCGGCGTCAACAAGGCGACACGAGCCCTGTTCAAAGCCGCAGATACGCCGCAGAAGATGTTGGCGCTGGGTGAGGCCAAGGTCGGTGACTACATCAGGACTATCGGGCTGTGGCGCAACAAGGCCAAGAACGTCATCGCGCTTTCACAAGCACTGATCCGCGACCATGGCGGCGCGGTGCCTGATGACCGCGACGAGCTGGTCAAACTGCCGGGCGTCGGGCGCAAGACCGCCAATGTCGTGCTCAACATGGCCTTCGGCCAGCACACGATGGCGGTCGACACGCATATTTTCCGCATCGGCAACCGGCTTGGCCTGGCGCCCGGCAAGACACCCGAACAGGTCGAGCAGGGGCTGCTGAGGATCATCCCGGACGAATATATGCGCCATGCGCATCACTGGCTGATCCTGCATGGCCGCTATGTCTGCAAGGCGCGCAAGCCGGATTGCCCGGCCTGCGTCATCGCCGACATCTGTAAGGCCGAGGAGAAGACGACCAGCATTCCGGCGCCACTGGTGGAGATCGCTCCGCTTGAAACGGCGGTCTCTGGCGATCAGGTGCCGTAACCGCGCGCCATCGCTGCCGCGAAGACCGGGATCAGCAGGAAGACGAAGGCCTCGGCGCGGATATAGGTCTTCACCGAGGCCAGTTCGCCCGCTGGCACGGCGAAGGAGGGATTGGCGCTGGCCTGCCGGTTCCAAGAAATGAAGCGCACAGTCGGGATGATCGATAGCAGGCCGACAAGGCCGAAGGCCGCCATCTTGGCCCAGAACACCCAGTTGTAGACGTAGAACTCCCAACCCTTGAGGCTCCAGAAGACACGGCCGATACCGACGATGATGACGAGCGCGGCGATGATGCCGTAGTGGCGGTCGATGCCGGCGAGCCGCTTGAGTGTCACGGCGGGCAGGTCGCCGCGGATCAGCACGAATTCGGCACCGATGATCCCTGCCAAGGAAAACACCAGCAGATGATGGACAATGGCAAGCACAAGGTCTGTCGTGTCCATGCTTCTTCCCCTGGGTTTGATGGCCCCAGCGCGTGTCCGAAAAAGGTCGCGTCCCCGGGGGCTGAATCAGCGTGCCGGGAAAATAACACTGTCAGGCAGAATTCCCATAGCACCTGGCCATACGGCTTGCCTGGATGATGGCGCGTCTCGTGCTGGCCCTTGCACCGCAGGGGCGATTTGCTAAGCGCAGGCACCATCAGCGAGGCAAGTCCCATGAACAATCCGCAAGCGACCATCGCACCCGTCATCGAGACGCAGCGAACCATTTTGAGGGCGCACCGGATCGAGGATTTCGACGCCTATGTCGCGATGTGGGCCGATCCGGTCGTCACCCGTTTCATCGGCGGCAAGCCGCGCACGCGCGAGGAAAGCTGGATGCGCTTCCTGCGTCATGCCGGCCTGTGGTCGCTGCTGGGCTACGGCTTCTGGGCGATCGAGGAGAAGGCGACAGGCCGCTTCGTCGGCGAGGCCGGCTTTCATGACCTGAAGCGCGACATGGAACCGTCGATCGAAGGCATTCCCGAGGCCGGATGGGCTTTGGCGCCGGCCGTGCACGGGTCGGGCCTTGCCACAGAGATCGTCAGTCGCGTGCATGTCTGGGGCGACGAGACCTTCAGACGTACCAAAACCGTCTGCATCATCGATCCGGAAAATACGGCTTCACAGAATGTCGCCAGGAAGTGCGGCTACAGCGAGGTGACGCGGACCCTCTATCACGATGCCCCGACCATCCTGCTGGAGCGACGGCCCTAAACCGGGGTGAGGCCTAACCGGCCTTGCGGCGCAGCTTCCGTGTCAGATCGGCCCATGGATCGGCGCTCTCCGCGGCCGGCGTGACACCCCGCCCAAGCAGCTCCGTCGAGGCATCGAAAGGCTTCGGTCTGGCGATCCCATAGCCCTGGGCATAGTCGACGCCGATCGCCTTCAGGGCCGCGGCGATGCCGTCGTTTTCGACGAATTCGGCGATGGTGCGCTTGCCCATGACCTTGCCGATGTGGTGGATCATCTCGACCATGGCGCGGTCGATGCGGTCGTCCAGCATGTCCTTGACGAAGCTGCCATCGATCTTGAGGTAGTCGACCGGCAGGTGCTTCAAATAGGCGAAGGACGACATGCCGGAACCGAAATCGTCGAGTGCGAAGCGGCAGCCCAGGCCGCGCAGATCGGCAATGAAGCGCATGGCGTTGGTGAGATTGGCGATGGCGCTGGTTTCGGTGATCTCGAGGCAGATCATGGCCGGTGAAATGCCATGGACGAGAAACTGCTCGCGCAGGAAGCCGAGAAAGGTCTCGTCGCCGAAGGTCGCGCCGGAAAGATTGATGGCGCATGTGGCGATCGGCGCGATGGTCGGATCGGCTTGCCGTGCGGCCAGGATGCGGAAGGTGTTACGCACCACCCAGCGGTCGATCGACGGCATCAGGCCGTAGCGCTCGGCCGCGGGAATGAAGCTTTGCGGGGTGACGAAGCTGCCGTCTTCGTCGGTCAGCCGCAACAGGATTTCGATATGCGCTCCCGCCTCGGCGGCGTCGTCGTTGAGTGGCCAGATTTCCTGGGCATGCAGCCTGAAGCGGTTTTGCTCAAGCGCGGCGTGCAGGCGCTGCACCCAGGCCATCTCGCCGAAACGCTGGCGCAAAGCCATGTCGCCATCGCTGTGGATCTGGACCCGGTTGCGGCCTTTCTCCTTGGCCATATAGCAGGCGACATCGGCGGCACGCAGCGTCTCCTCGATTGTCACGTGCGCATCGGCGATCTGTACCATGCCGATGCTGACACTGGTGTTGAAGGGCCTGTTATCCCAGGCGAAATGCAGGTCCTGCACGGCTGTGCGCAGCCGTTCGGCGGTGTCGGCGGCGGTTTCGCAGTCACTGTCCACGAGCAGCACACCGAATTCGTCGCCGCCCAGCCTGGCCAGCACGTCGCCCGGCCGCAATTCGTGGGTCAGCAGCGCGGAGATCTGGCGCAGCAATTGGTCACCAGCGGCATGGCCGCAGGTATCGTTGACCAGCTTGAACTGGTCGAGATCGAGATACATCAAGGCATGCTGCCGGGGCTGGCCCTGCAATTCGACGATCGTCCTTTCCAGCCGGCTTTCGAAATCGCGCCGGTTGGCGAGCCCGGTCAACGCGTCATGCGAAGCCTGCCATGAAAGCCGCTCGATATAGTCCTCTTCGCGCGTCATGTCGTGGAAGGCGAGCACCGCGCCGACGACCTCACCGGAAACCAGCAGCGGTGCGCCGGTCAGCGCGACAGGAACAACAGAGCCGTCCGGCCGCTGCAGCAATTGCGGACGGGCGCTGGAACGGCGCGGTTCGCCGGCCAGGAGACGATCGACCAGCTGCGTTTCTTCAACGCTGGTGTCTTTGTCGACGAGGCGAAACAGCGATGCGATCGGTTTGCCCCTGGCAGTGCCGAACGGGCAGGCCAGCAGTTTCTCGGCAACTGCGTTCATGTAGTCCAGCCGCCCGTCACGGCCGGTGCTGATGACAGCCTGGCCGATCGAAGCCAGCGTGACCTGGGCGCGCTCGCGCTCGGCATTGAGCGCCAGCTGGAAGGCCTGGCGCTGGGCCAGGAGTTTGCGCGTGCGCAACACGGCAAGCAGGATCAGCAAGGCGGCGGTGACGAGATTGGCGAAGGTGAGCAGCATCCGGATGAAGCGTGACCCCTCGCCGAGACTGTCCGAGAAAGCCTTGGAAAGGGGGCTGATCTGACGATCTAGCTGATGGATATCCGTCTTCCAGGCGTTGATCTCAGCCGGTGACGCCTGCCCCTTGCTGAACGTCGCGTGCATCGCGTCGCCGAGCTGCTGGATGGCCAGGATCATCGCGTCGGCAGCGGTCCAGTGCCGGATAGCGGTGTCGAGATAGATAAAGCCGCGGAAATTCTGGAATAGCCAGATCATCCCGGTCACGTCGTCCGGGTGGTTTCTGCCCTGCAGAAAGCCTGCGCGCGCCGCCTCTGTATCGGGGTCGGGCTGCTCGAGCGCCAAGCGGGCCGAGCGGTCGGCCAGCGGAACGGCGATCGCTTCGCGATACTCACCGAAGAACTCCTCATTGCCGGTGTCGGCATAGAGGCTGAGGAAATAGATGGCGTGCTTTTGCCCCTTGGACCACTGGCTTTCGCCGCCGACATAGGCGCGTACCGCCGAAAGCGTGTAGAGGCTGAGGCTGGCGACCAGCGCCTGGATGAGGACGACGGCGATGAACGGCCAGACGAGCCCGAGAAGACGGGGGTTGGCGTTCCTCGATGACAGCTTCATCGAATTCACGGACGGGCCATGATCCTGTCAGCGCGTCTGTCCGACTGTTAAACCCGTCGGTTTAAGACGCTGTTCTTCCCTCATGTCGCTCAAATGGCGACAGCAATCGGGTTATCACGCCGGGCTTAACAGCAAATAAATAGTTCCGTTCTCTATGAAGCCTTTTCTTGACGTGGGCAGTCGAATATTACGCAACGTCAAGTGACTGCTTAAAGTTGAATCAGTTTGTATTCGAAGCTTATCGGTCCTCTTGCAGATCGCAACCGCCGGAGCTAGGGCAGAGCTTCTGCCGCAAGACTTGCCTGTTCGAGCATGGAGGCATCCTCACCGAAGGCGCGGGTCGCGCGAGCCGCCGCCTCGAGCAGCGGACGTTTCATGCGCTGAAGGAAGGCGGCATCGACGCGCGTGCTCGGGCCAGCCAGCGTCAAGGCGCCGAGCAGGATGCGTCCCGGTCCGAACACCGGCGCCGAGATGCCCGCCGTCTCGGGATCGCGGTCGCCGACGGCGAGGCAGTTGCAAGTCCTGCGGATGGTCTCGTAGGGTTCACCCATCTGGCCGGAAAACGCCGCAAGCACGCGCCCGCCCGAGCCGACCAGCAAGGGCAGTACGTCGCCCTCGCGAATGGTATAGCGGATCGGATGCTTGGATTCGACGCGATAGAGGCAGGTGCGGACGTCGCCCGAGCGGACATAGAACGCAACGCTTTCCCAGCTTCGCTCGGAAAGATCGCGCATGATCGGCAACAGGATGTCGACCGCCACGACCGAACGCTGATAGAGCGCGCCCAGCCGAAAGGTGGCCGGCCCGACGCGGTAACGCCCATCGTCGAGGCGCTCGAGCAGCTGCCCGCGCAGCAGCGAATTCGCCAGCCGCAGGATCGTGCTCTTGTAGAGGCCGGTACGCGCCGCGATTTCGGCCAGGCTGAGCGAGCGATCGGTCGCGGTGAAGGCATCGAGGATGGCAATCGCCCGATCAAGTGCCGCAACACCTTCGGCCGAGGCGCGCCGGCTTTCCGCATCAGTCGATCTGCTTAGTAGGTCCATCGCGGTTCCCAGTTCGGAGAAGCCCGAGCGGAGCCACTCTGTCGGCCACTGGACCGTTCTGTCCAGCAGAATATCGTTCCCGTTGACAGAACTCAGTAACATCTGCTTGAACTCGATCACGGGTCTGTGAATGCAGGCGCGTTTGGCAGGCACCGGAGGAGGTGTCGTGATCTGGAGGAATCCCATGCTGAACAGACGCAGATTTTTGATGAGCACGGCGGCGGCAGGTGCTGCCGGCCTTGCAGGACTTCATCTCACGCCCGCTTTCGCTGAAGGCGCACCGCAGATCCAGATTTTCGTGCCGGCGGCACCCGGCGGCGGGTGGGACCAGACAGGGCGCACGATGGATCAGGTGCTGCGCGCAGAGAAGCTCATCTCGGGCTCGCAGATCACCAATGTCGGCGGCGCCGGCGGCACGGTCGGGCTGCCACAGTTCATCAGCCAGTGGAACGGCAAGGGCAATTCGCTGATGGTCGCCGGCATGGTCATGGTCGGCGCCATCATCGCCAACAAGGCCGCCAACAATCTGACGCAGGTCACGCCGATCGCCCGTCTCACCGGCGAATTCGAGGCCCTGGTGGTGCCGGCGGAATCGCCATTCAAGACCGCCGCCGATTTCGTCGCGGCGCTCAAGGCCGATCCGACCAAGGTTCCGGTGGCCGGCGGTTCCGCCGGTGGCTCCGACCACATCCTGTTCGGCCTGATCGCCAAGACGGTCGGTGTTCCGGCGACCAGTCTTTCCTATGTGCCGTTCGCCGGCGGCGGCGAGGCCTTGTCGGCGCTGCTCGGCAACCAGGTGGCGGCCGGCATTTCCGGCTTTGGCGAATTCTCCGAGCAGATCAAGGCGGGCGCTCTGAGGCTGCTCGCCATCTCGGCCGACAAGCGCCAGGACGGCATCGACGCGCCGACGCTGAAGGAAGCCGGCATCGATGTCGAACTGTTCAACTGGCGCGGCGTTTTCGCGCCTCCCGGCGTGTCCGACGCCGACAAGGCGGCGATGATCACGCTGGTCGAGACCATGGCCAAGAGCGATGCCTGGGCCACGGAGTGCAAGAACCGCAACTGGACGCCCATCCTGCTCACCGGCGACGACTATGCGAAATTCGTCGCCGGGGATTCGGCGCGCATCGAAGCCATCCTCAAGGACCTCGGCCTCGCCTGATTTCCCCAGGGGGACGGCGCGAGCCGTCCCTCATTTTTCTATTCCAGCCGATCGCAGGAGAGAGTGCGGTCGGCCAATGAGTGAAGGTACGTGAAGCCGGCAGCGGCTGCCGGCTGTCTTGGCCAACTACCGGGGGAGGGACATTCATGAGCACCATCAACCAGCCGGCGGCGCCCTCGCGCCTTGCCGTGCCGGAATTGCTTGTTGGCATCGGCCTTCTGGCCTGTGCCGGCGCCGTGGCCTGGCAGACGCTGGCGATTCCGGTGTCGCCGCTCTATTCCAAGGTAGGCCCGACCGTCTTTCCCTATCTCACCATGGTCGGCCTGATGGTGCTTTCCCTGCTGCTCATCCTCGCAGCACTTCGCGGCGGCTGGCAGCCGGAGGAGGAAAAGGAAACGCCGGCCGATTGGAAGGCGATGGGCTTCGTCGTCATCGGTCTTCTGGCCAACCTGCTGCTCATCCGGCCGCTCGGCTTCACCGCGGCATCGGTCATCATGTTCGTTCTCGTCTGCTACGGCTTCGGCAGCAGGCACACGCTGCGTGACGCGCTCACTGGCCTTATCCTGGCGCTGGCCGCCTATTTCGGCTTCGCCAGGGCGCTTGGCGTCAACATCGGTGCCGGCTTCATCGAGAACCAGCTGAACACGGTGATCGACGCGATCATCGGCGCTCTGGGAGGCTGACGCCATGGAAACGCTTGGCCATCTCGCCCACGGCTTCTCGGTCGCCTTCACCCCGATGAACCTGATGTGGTGCCTGCTCGGCACCACGCTCGGCACCGCCATAGGCGTGCTGCCCGGCCTCGGGCCGGCGCTGACCATCGCGCTGCTTCTGCCGATCACCTATCAGGTGGCGCCGGAGGCGTCCTTCATCCTGTTCGCCGGCATCTATTACGGTGCCATGTATGGCGGCTCGACGACGTCGATCCTGCTCAACACGCCGGGCGAAAGCGCCACCATCGTCACCGCGCTGGAAGGCAACAAGATGGCGCGGTCCGGCCGTGGCGGTGCCGCACTCGCCACCTCGGCGATCGGCTCCTTCGTTGCCGGCACGATCGGAACGCTGGGCGTCGCTTTTCTGGCGCCGGTGGTGGTCAAGTTCGCGCTGGCCTTCGGCCCGGCCGAGTATTCTCGCTGATGGTGCTGGCCTTCATCACGGTTTCGGCCGTGCTCGGCTCGTCCTCGGTGCGCGGGCTCACCAGCCTGTTTGCCGGCTTCGTCATCGGCATGATCGGCGTCGATCTGCAGACCGGCCAGCCGCGCTTCACCTTCGGCTCGACCGAACTGCTCGATGGCGTCGACGTCATCATCGCCGCGGTCGGCCTGTTCGCGGTCGGCGAGACGCTCTACATGGCCTCGCGCCGCTATGCCGGCAAGGACGAGATCGTGCCGCTGAAAGGTTCGCTCTACATGACCGCGGCCGAATGGGGCCGCTCATGGAAGGCCTGGCTGCGCGGTGCCGCGATCGGCTTCCCGATCGGCGCCATGCCGGCTGGCGGCGCCGAAATCCCGACCTTCCTGTCCTACGCCATCGAAAAGAAGCTGTCGAAGCATAAGGAGGAATTCGGCACGGTCGGCGCCATCGAGGGCGTTGCCGGTCCCGAGGCCGCCAACAATGCGTCCGCAGCCGGCGTGCTGGTGCCGATGCTGACGCTCGGCCTGCCGACCTCGGCGACGGCGGCGATCATGCTGTCGGCGTTCCAGAGCTACGGCATCAATCCCGGCCCGCTGCTCTTGACGACGCAGGCCGACCTGGTCTGGGGCCTGATCGCCAGCCTGTTCATCGCCAATGTCATCCTCGTCATCCTCAACCTGCCGCTGATCGGGCTGTGGGTGCGGCTGTTGGAGATACCGGCGCCGCAGCTTTATGCCGGCATCCTGGTGTTCGCCACCGTCGGCACCTATGGCATCTCGCAGTCGCCGATCGACCTCGTCATCCTCTATCTGCTGGGGGCGGCGGGCTTCCTGATGCGGCGCTTCGATTTCCCGACCGCGCCCGTCATCATCGGCATGATCCTCGGGCCGCTCGCTGAAACTCAGTTCCGCCGGGCAATGACCATCTCGAATGGCGACTGGTCGGTGTTTTATACGCACAAGCTGTCGCTGACGCTGCTGACGCTCGCCTTCATCGGCCTGGTCGGGCCGCATATCTGGGCCTTCATCGAGCATCGCCGGCGGCGCGGACCGGAGCATGTGCCGGGCGATGCCTGACCGATTTGAGAAGACATGACAGACCTGCTTTCCGGTATCCGCGTCCTCGACCTGACCAATGTTCTGGCCGGGCCCTATTGTGCCTATCAGCTGGCGCTGCTGGGGGCCGATGTGATCAAGGTCGAGGGACCGCAAGGCGGCGACCTGGCGCGCCAGCTCGGCGGCTCGCCAAGGCTCAATCAAGCCGGCATGGGCGCCTCGTTCCTGGCGCAGAACGCCGGCAAACGATCCGTGGTGCTCGACCTGAAGAATGAAGCGGATCGCGAGCGCTTCCTCGACCTGGTCGCCAGTGCCGATGCGCTGGTGGAGAATTTCCGACCCGGCGTGATGGATCGGCTTGGCCTTGGCTATGAGGCGCTGAAGGCGGTCCGCCCCGGCCTCGTCTATTGCGCGATATCGGGTTTCGGCCAGACCGGGCCGATGCGCGACAATCCCGCCTATGACCAGATCATCCAGGGCCTGTCGGGCATCATGAGCATCACCGGCACGCCGGAAACCGCTCCGCTGCGCGTCGGCTATCCCGTTGCCGATACGCTGGGCGGGCTGGTCGGTGCCTTCGCGATCGCATCGGCGCTGGTCAGGCAGAAGACATCGGGCGAGGGCGCCTTTCTCGACGTCTCGATGCTCGAATGCACGCTTTCCGCGCTTGGCTGGCCGGTATCGAACTACCTGACGGCAGGAGTCGATCCCAAGCCGATGGGCAATGAGAACATGACTGCGGCACCTTCCGGCGCCTTCCGCACCGGCGATGGATTGCTCAACATTGCCGCCAACAAGCAGGAGCAGTTCGTAACGCTTTGTCGGCTGATTGGGCGGGCGGAGCTGGCCTCGGACGCGCGCTTCGCTGAGCGCGAGACACGCAAGCACAACCGTACGGCGCTGAAAGCCGAGATCGAGGAGGCTCTTGCAGACGCCTCGGCGGCTGTATGGGAAGAGACGTTCAACCGTGCCGGCGTGCCGGCGGGCAGGGTGCTGACGATCCCGCAAGTGCTGGCCGAACCGCAGGTGCTGGCGCGCCAGGTGACGGCGAATTTTGACGATGTTGCCGGCATGGACAGGCCGCTGACCGTGCTGCGCGGCGGCTTCATGGTCGATGGTGAGGCGCCGTTGCCGACGAAGCCGCCGCCGGCGCTCGGCGCGCATATGGACGAGATTTTCGCCGGCCTGCCGCCACGCGCCAAAGCAAAGGCCCGGGCATGAGCGGCGCGGAGAAGAAGTCAGGCCGTGAGCGCGGCGAGGAATGGTGGCAGACCGGCATCATCGAGATGAGCCCCGGCGTCATCCGGCTGCGCGGCTATGAAATCCAGGACCTGATCGGTCGCGTCAGCTTCCCGGCAATGATTTGGCTGATGTTGCGTGGCGAACTGCCCAGCGAGGACCAGGCAGCCTTGCTCGGTATAGCGCTGGGTGCGGCCGTAGATCATGGCCCGCAGGCACCGTCGATCGCCATTGCCCGTATGGCCGCCACCTGTGGCGTCGGCATCAACAGCGCCATGGCTTCGGCCATCAACGTGCTCGGCGATGTGCATGGCGGCGCCGGCGAGCAGGCGCTGTCCTTCTACGGTGATGTCGCCGTGGCGATCGATGGCGGAATGGCGCTGGATGAGGCGGTCCCGGCACGGCTCGACCGGTTCTTCGCCGAGGAAAAGGGCTATGTGCCGGGGCTCGGTCACCGCTTTCACCCAATCGATCCGCGCGCGCCGCGGCTGCTTGAACTGACCCGGGATTTTGCCGCGCGCGGCGTGGTCAATGGACGGTTCGCCGACATCGCCCAGGCGATCGAGGCTGATGTCGCGCGGCGCAAGGGCAAAAAAATCCCACTCAATATCGATGGCGCCACGGCGGTCATCTATGGCGAACTCGGCTTCCCGCCGCCGCTGACGCGCGGGCTCTTCGTGCTGTCGCGTTCCGTCGGCATCCTGGCACATGCCTGGGAGCAGTCGCAGCAGAGTGAGCGCAACAAGGGGCCGCTGCCGCGCGAATGGCTGTGGGCCTACACCGGCAAGCCGCTGCGGCCTTTTCCCGAAGATGGCGACAAGAGCGGGTAAGGGCCTGCCTCAGGCAGCGTCGATCGGCGCCTGTTTGGGAATCGTCAAGGTCGCCACAAGCGTCGAAAGGTCCGGCTCGTCAATGAGCATCGCCGCATCGGCTGGAGCGAGCCAGGCCCGCTGCCGCCGCTTGGCTTCCTGCCAGTTGGCCAGTTCCTCGGTCACCTCAAGCAGATAGACGATGACGTCGACACGAATGAAGTTGTTGGCCAGCCGTTTCCAGTAGGAATAGGTGCCCGCCGGCTGCTTCAATGTCTTGCCGAGCACGCCGGCTTCTTCCATCGCCTCGATGGTGGCTGCCTTGCGGCCGCTTTTGCCCTTCATCGGCCATCCCTTGGGGACGATGAAGCGCTGCGTCGTCCGCGACGTGACCAACATCACCTCGATATCGCCGCCCGAGGTCAACCGAAAGGGGATCGCCGCGACCTGGCGGATCCGCTCGCCCTTCTTGGCCTTGCGCACGGCCTTTTTCTTGGTGGCTGCCATTCGTAACAATCCAGTCGGTGCAGTGCCCCATAGCGTGATGCGGCGCCTTTGCAAAACCCAAACTGCCGCAGGGGCACCTGAAGGCCCCTATCATGTAAGTCGGCTAAATAAAAGAGTGGTCCGCCTGTCAGCGACAGGTGCTCACGGCGGTGTTGCCGATTATCTGCGTCTGGCAGCTCGACCTGACCTGCGGCACCACCGGCGGCGGCTGCTGGACGATCACGCGGTCCTGGGCGCGATACTGCTGTTGCTGCTGCTGAAATTGCTGCCGCTGCACCCGGTTCTGCAAGATCTGCAAATCGTTCTGCTGGATCAACGCGTTGCTTTTGGCCGCGGGATTGAGCACCTGCGCTGAAGCGGGCAGAGCAAAGCCGGCCACGAAAGCCGCGACCAGCGCCGCTGATGCAAGTTTCACCGATGGTCGACGCGCCGACATCCGCCCATTCCCGCGAAAAATCCTGTTCATCCGCCATATATAGGGCGTTCGCCCGACGATGCCATGGCCGGCCCATCGGTCGCCTTGAAATCGATCACGCCCCCTGCTGGCCATCCGACCGCGACCGCGAATTGCCGACGACGCCAATGCTTGAGATCGGCATGGACGTCGCGCCCGGCGACACTGCGGCATTCGCTTCATGGAAGGCCAGGTGGAGTTGCCCCAATAAAGGTCGCTTCGTGGCTGCGGAGAATCTACCCGGCAACCCCGCATTGCACTTGACGGAGGCGATCGATTCGCCGCTCTATCGGGTCGGCGCTGGCCTCGAGCTGAATGGCGTCAATGGTGTCGGCATGTCCGTCAGGTATAACGGCGCCTTCGGGGAAACGGTCAAACAGAATGCAGCCAGCGCGTCTCGCAAGGTCAGTTTCCAGACTGGCTCGAGACGGAGCCGGGCGGGAGAGGTCTTGATGAGGAAATACGCATATTTTGTTGCGATGCTGGGTGCGGCCTGCATCGCCGGTCTGCCGGCCGTGGGCGCGCAGACCAAGGGCGACAAGGTGGCGGCGCCGCCCGCCGCGGCTGACGCGCCGCAGCTGCCCGGCGGGGCATCGGCCTTGTCCGAAACCCATGGCGACTGGACGGTCAACTGCCAGATATCGGGCACGAACAAGGTCTGCAGCCTGTCGCATCAGCAGTTCAACAAGCAGAGCAACCAGCGGCTGCTGGCGATCGAGCTGTCGAGCAAGACCGGCGATGATGCCACCGGAACCCTTGCCTTGCCGTTCGGGCTGGCGCTGGCCAAGGGCGTCACCCTGACCATCGACGACCAGAAGCTCGACGGCAGCCTGGCGTTCAACACCTGCCAGGTGGTCGGCTGCCTGGTGCCGGTGGCGTTCGATGCCAATGTCACGCCGCTGCTCAAGAACGGCACGACGCTGAAGATCGACGCCTTCGCGGCCGATACCGGGCAAGCGGTGAGCTTTTCCATTCCGCTCAACGGTTTCGGCGGGGCGCTCGCCCGCACGGCGGAACTGTTGTCGAACTGACGGCCTGAGTCAGGGTATCTAATACGCGGCGCCTAACTGACGCCGCGTATGGCAAGCAGCGGCTATGTTGGCGGCAGGGTTTTCCCGCCAACACTCTTCAAACAACGATCGTCTTCAACCGCTCGGCGATGAGTGCGGCGAGCCGCGCCGCGACCTCGTCCTTGGTCATTTCGGGCCATTCCTCGACCCCCGTCTTTGAGACGATCCGCACCTTGTTGCGGTCGCCGCCCATGACGCCGGTGGGGCCGACGCCGCTTTCATGTGAGACGTCGTTGGCGACGATAAAGTCGGCCCCCTTCTTCTTCAGCTTGGCCTCTGCATTGCGCAAAAGATCCTGCGTCTCGGCGGCGAAGCCGACGACCAGGCCGGGCCGTTGGCTGTGATGGCCGACGCCGGCAAGGATGTCGGGGTTCTCCACCATGCGCAGCACGGGGGGGCCTTCGCCCGCCACTTTCTTGATCTTCTCGCCGGCCGAATTCTCGCTGCGCCAGTCGGCGACGGCGGCGACGAACACCGCGGCGTCCGCCGGCAGAAGCTGTTCGACCGCATCGCGCATCTCCTGCGCACGCTCGACATGGATGGTCTTCACGCCGGCCGGGTCGGCAATGTTTACGGGACCGGAGACGAGGCGCACATCGGCGCCAAGCCTTGCCAATGCCGCGGCGATGGCGTGGCCCTGCTTGCCGGAGGAACGGTTGGCGATATAGCGCACCGGGTCGATCGGTTCGTGTGTTGGGCCGGAGGTGACGATGATCTTGCGTCCTGCCAGCGGCTTGGGGCCGGCTTCGAGCAGCGCCTCGACCGCGGCGACGATCTCCAGCGGTTCGGCCATGCGGCCTTCGCCGGCTTCATTGCTTTCAGCCATTTCGCCTCTGGCCGGGCCGATGAAGCGGATGCCGTCCTTGCCCAATGTCGCGCGGTTGCGGCGCGTGGCCGGATGCGCCCACATTCTTGGGTTCATCGCCGGCGCCATCAACACCGGCTTGTCGGTGGCGATGAGCACGGTGGAGGCCAAATCGTTGGCATGGCCATTGGCAAGCTTGGCCATCAGATCGGCGGTGGCGGGCGCCACCACCAGAAGGTCGGCCTCGCGCGACAGCCTGATGTGGCCGACATCGTGCTCGTCATTGCGGTCGAACAGTTCGGTGAAGACATGGTCGGCCGAGAGTGCGCCAACCGATAGGGTGGTGACGAATTCCTGTGCAGCAGCAGTCATTACCACGCGCACCCCAGCACCGCGCTCGCGCAGCCGGCGGATCAGGTCCAGCGCCTTGTAGGCGGCGATGCCACCGCCGATGATGAGCAGGATGCGCTTGCCAGAGAGGCTGCCCCGCGGAGGGATTTTGCTTGCCGAAGAGGCAACCGGCGTGGCCGCAACGTGCGCGCTGGCCAAATCGCGCAAGGTCTTTTCGATCTGGTCGATGCGGCCGGACCCGATCTGACCGTCGACGGCGGCCCGGATCATCACCCGCGCCTGTTCTTCCATGGAGCGGTTGTTTTCGGCCGCCAACCGGCGCAGTAACTCCTTGACCTCACCGTCAAGGTTGCGGATCGTGATGCTTGCCATGTGATTGCACTTTGCTCATCTTAACCGATGGCGATGATAGCAATGCAATCAATCTGCAGCAAGTTGCGGGCTCGAGCTTCGCTTTCCAGGCCTAAAGAATCTTCCAGGCTATATAGACCAGCGTCAGCGCGATCACCCACAGCGCCATGCGGCCGGAGCGGCTGTAGCGCGCCTCGGCCTTGCCGATGGCACGCGCCGTGGTCTCGTCGAAGCGCAGGCCGTGCTCGGCCATCAGGTCAATCTCACGCGACAGTCGGTCGGTGCGCGCGGCAAGCTCGGGCGCCTGGCGGGCGAGCGTCAGCAGCGCCTTGGCGCCGTCGCGCGCATCGACCATCATGCCGCGCGGGCCGAGGTTTCCGGCGATCCAGCCGCCGACCACCGGCTCGGCCGTCTTCCACATGTTGAAGGCCGGGTCGAGCGTGCGCGCCACGCCCTCGACCACCACCATGGTCTTCTGCAGCAGGATCAGTTCCGGTCGCGTCGCCATGTCGAAGAGTTCGGTCACTTCGAACAGCAGCGTCAGAAGTTTGGCCATGGAGATGGTCTCGGCCGGCTGCCCATGGATCGGCTCGCCAATGGCGCGGATCGCTTGCGCGAAGGCCGCGACATTGTGCTGGCGCGGCACGTAACCGGCCTCGAAATGCACTTCGGCGACGCGCAGATAATCGCGCGTGATGAAGCCATAGAGGATTTCGGCGAGGAAGCGGCGCTCCTTCTTGCCGAGACGTCCGGCAATGCCGAGGTCGACGGCGACGATGGTGCCGTTTGCCTCGACGAACAAATTGCCCGGATGCATGTCGGCGTGGAAGAAGCCGTCGCGCAAAGTATGGCGCAGGAACGACTGGATGAGGTTGGCAGCGATCGCTTTCAGATCATGGCCGGCCTCCTCCAGGCCTGCGATGTTGTTCATCTTGACGCCGTCGACCCATTCCATGGTCAACACGTCGCGACCGGTGCGTTCCCAGTCGACGTAAGGCACGCGAAAGCCGGGATCATCCCTGGTGTTTTCGCCAAGTTCGGAGAGTGCCGCCGCCTCGAGGCGCAAATCCATCTCGATCTTGGTGGTCTGCGCCAGCGTCTCGGTCACCTCGACAGGCCGAAGCCGGCGTGAGGAGGGGATGTATTTCTCCTGCAGGCGGGCGGCAAGGAAATAGCTTTCGAGGTCATGGAAGAAGCGGCGGCGCACGCCGGGACGGATGACTTTCACCGCGACCTTGGTGGCAACGCCGTCATGGATGGTTTCGGCGGTATGGACCTGGGCGATGGAAGCGGCGGCGACCGGGTCGCCGAACTCGGCGTAGAGATCACCCACCTTGCGCCCGAGCGAGGCTTCGATGGCGGCGACCGCCTCGGCCTTCGGGAAGGTGTGCATCTTGTCCTGCAGCATGGCGAGGTCGAGCGCCATGTCGTTGCCGACGACGTCGGGCCGCGTCGCCAGGAACTGGCCGAGCTTGACATAGGACGGGCCGAGCCGGACCACCGCCTTGGCCAAGCGGTCGCTGCGCTCATAGGCCAGCGCGCGGCGGCGGGTGAACAGCCGCGCCAGCCGCCAGCCGAATTTCGGCAGGCCGGACAGTTCCTCGCCTGGCAGAGCGGCGATGACGCCCTCGCGCACCAGCACCCAGCCGGCCCGTGCGAGCCTGAAACCAGCGCCGACGCTGCTCATGGCTGCACCCTGGCCGGTCGTTGCGACCGGCACGAGCCATATCGGGGATGGGAAATGCGGGCCAGCCTCAAAGCTTCCAGCCCGAATGCAGCGCGGCAATGCCGCCGGAATAGTTGCGGAAGGAAACGCGGTCGAAACCAGCGCGGGAGATCATTGCCGCGAAATTCTGCTGGTTGGGGAATTTCGCGATCGATTCGATCAGATAGGAATAGGGCTCGCCGTCGCCGGTGACCATCTTGCCGATCCTGGGAATGGCGTTGAACGACCAGGCTTCATAAGCCTTGTCGAGCAGCGGCATCTCGACCTCGGAAAATTCCAGGCACAGGAAGCGGCCACCCGGCTTCAGCACGCGGAACGCTTCGCCGAGCGCGACATCGATGCGCGGCACGTTGCGGATGCCGAAAGCGATGGTGTAGGCGTCGAATGTGGCGTCAGCAAAGGGCAGTTCCTCGGCATTGGCCTCGACGAAATCGGTGTTGCCGGACAGGCCCTTCTTTTGCGCCCTATCGCGGCCGACACTGAGCATCGAGCCGTTGATGTCGAGCACGGTGGCATGCGCGTTGCCATGGCTGGCATCGACGATGCGAAAGGCGATGTCGCCGGTGCCGCCGGCCACATCCAGGACCTTCCAGCCCGCCCGCCTCGGCGGATTGAGCCACGTCACCATGGCATCCTTCCACAGCCGGTGCAGGCCGGCTGACATCAGATCGTTCATCAGGTCGTAGCGGTTGGCGACCTTGTGGAAAACATCGTTGACCAGGGACTGCTTTTCGCCTTCCCCTACACGCTTGAAACCATAGGAGGTTTCCATGCCGCCGGCGGCCGTGGTTCTCTCAACTGACATTTTTTTGATCCGTCATAAAACCGGCGGGACCATAGCCGATCGATGCTGTGGGCGCTATTGTTTAAGGCGCGGTGTTCAGCCGCGCTTCCAGGTGGTGGGTTTTCAAGACCTGGACTGACCGACGGGATGTTTGAATGCCTTTGAAAGCGGAACTGCACTGCCACATTGAAGGGGCAGCGGCGCCAGAACTTGTCATCCGCCAGGCGCAGAAATACGGCAAGGATACCTCGCCCTATATCCAGAACGGTTCCTTCGTCTGGCACGACTTCACCTCCTTTCTCGCGGCTTACGATTTTTCCGCCGATCTGTTCCGCACCGAGGAGGATTACGCACGGCTGGCCGACCACTATCTGACCAGCCTGGCCCGTGACGGCGCCATCTACTCCGAAGTGTTCACCTCGCCGGACCATGCCAGGAAGGCAGGCCTGTCGCCCAAGGCCTATACCGACGCGCTCGGCGAAGGCATGCTGCGCGCCAAGGCCAAGACCGGCATTGAGGGCCGCATGATCGTCACCGGCGTGCGCCATGTCGGCGTCGAATCGATCGAACAGGCGGCGCGCTTTGCGGCGCGCTGCGGGCATCCGCTGGTCACCGGTTTCGGCGTTGCCGGCGACGAGCGCATGGGCGAGATGGAAGACTATGTCAGGGCTTTCGAGATCGCCCGCGAGGCCGGGCTCGGCATCACCATCCATGCCGGTGAGCTGACGGGCTGGGAGACCGTGCAGGCGGCGCTCGACCATATCCGCCCCTCGCGCATCGGTCATGGCGTGCGCGCCATCGAAAACCCGGACCTTGTGCGGCGCATCGCCGACGAGGGCATCGTGCTGGAATGCTGCCCCGGCTCCAACATCGCGCTCAAAGTGTTCGACAATTTTGCCGACCATCCGTTTCCCGCCTTGCAGGCGGCCGGCTGCAAGGTGACGCTCAACTCCGACGACCCGCCCTATTTCTGGACCTCGCTGAAGCGCGAATACGATATCGCGGCGGAGCATTTCGCGATGAACGAGAAAGCGCTGGCGGCCGTCACCCGAACCGCCATCGAAGCCGCCTTCGTCGACAGGAAGACCAAGACAGCACTTCTCGCCCGGCTGAACGGCGCGGCGCGCTGATTTTCTTCCGACAAAGCTGTGGTCGGTTGCCGCTAAGCGGTTCCTTGGCCGGTGCATTGTCGTTAGGGTCGTTCCAGCTGCCTGAAGCGCGTCCGCGCGCCGGGCGACACGCATCAGGAGAACACCATGAAGGGCGTCACCGTCGTCGACCACCCGCTTGTCCAGCACAAGCTGACCATCATGCGCAAAAAGGAGACCTCGACGGCCGGCTTCCGGCGGCTGTTGCGCGAGATATCGCTGCTGCTCGGCTACGAGGTGACCCGCAATCTCGAACTGACCACCACCACCATCGAGACCCCAATCGAGGAAATGGAAGCGCCGACGCTGGAGGGCAAGAAGCTGGTTTTCGCTTCGGTGCTGCGCGCTGGCAACGGCTTGCTGGAAGGCCTGCTCGACTTGGTGCCGGCGGCCCGCGTCGCCCATATCGGCCTCTACCGCGACCACGAGACGCTGGAGGCGGTCGAATATTTCTTCAAGGCGCCGAGCGATCTCGCCGACCGGCTGGTGATCGTCGTCGACCCGATGCTGGCGACCGCCAATTCGGCAATCGCGGCGATCGACAAGCTGAAGGGGCGTGGCGCCACCAACATCCGGTTCCTGTGCCTTTTGGCGGCGCCCGAAGGCATCGAGCGTTTCACCAAGGCGCACCCGGACGTTCCGGTCTTCACCGCGTCCATCGACCGCCAGCTCAACGAGAAGGGCTACATCATGCCCGGCCTCGGTGACGCCGGCGACCGCATGTACGGGACGAAATAGTACCAGGCAAAGTTGCCTGGTACTATTTACCGAATGTTTACGAAACGGCGCGGTTTTGGCGCCTGTTAAAGCGGCAAACACCATCCCGGGCTAAAGGATCGGCGATCACAAAGGCCGATCCATGCTGCGCAAGCTTCTCATCCTCAGCGTCTTTGCCGGAGCATCGGCATCGATCCCGGTCGTCTATCAGTCGAATCCGCAGATATTCGAAACCCTGCTGAAATCGGCGGTGACGGCCAAGCCCGCTACCGAGGCTCAACCGGAGGTCAGCCTGGCGTCCGTTCCCGACAAGCCGGCGGCACCGCTGCCGACCGGCCGCAAGGTTGTCGTCGCCGCGGACGGGCGCGGACACTTCTCGTCGACTTTCAAATTGAACGGCCGTCAGGTCGACGGCATGATCGACACCGGCGCCACACTGGTCGCGGTCAACACGTCGACGGCGCGCCGGATCGGGCTGTCGCTCAATCCGTCCGATTTCAGCCACGAGGTCAACACCGCCAACGGCTCGATCAAGGCGGCGGTGGTGATGATCGACCGGCTGCAGATCGGCAGCATCAGCGTCGACGGTGTGCAGGCCATCGTGCTCGACGACAAGGCGTTGCGCACCAATCTGATCGGCATGAGCTTTCTCAGCCGACTTGGCAAATACCAGGCCGAAAACGGCACGCTGCTGCTCGTCCAATAATCAACCGCGCGGCAGGATCCGCCGGATGACGGTTTTGTCGGCCGGCGGTTTCGAAGCGCCGATGGCATAGGCTGAAACCACGGCGGCGGCGGCGGCCTCGGCATCGGAGGGCGAGCAGGCGTGGACCAGCGCCAGCGCATCGCCGGCGTGAACTTCCGCCCCTATGGGCAGCAGCCTGGTGATGCCGACGCTGGGGTCGATCTTGTCGTCAGGCCTTGTGCGCCCGCCGCCCAAGCCAACCACCGCAAGGCCGATGTCGCGGGTGGCGATGCCGGTGACGAACCCGTTTGTTGTCGCCTTCACCGCGAATTCGGTTGGCGCGTCGGGCAGATATTTTTCCGGCTTCTCGATGAAATCCGTGGGGCCGCCAAGCACCGCCACCATGCGCGCGAAGGTGGCGGCGGCGCGGCCGCTGGTCAGCGTCTCGGTGGCGCGGCGTAAGCCATCCTGGTTGGATGACACCAGTCCCGCCGACTGTAGCATTTCGGCGGCTAGCGCCAGGGTCACGTCCTCTAGGCGCTTGTCGCGCAGACGGCCGGTGAGGAAATCGACGGCGTTGCGCACCTCGACGGCATTGCCGGCGGCGGACGCCAGCGGCTCGTTCATGCCGGTGATCAGTGCCGAGACCTTCAGCCCGGCGCCACTGGCGACCTCGACCAGGCTGTTGGCGAGCGCGGTCGCGTCGCGCGACTTCTCCATGAAGGCGCCATTGCCGACCTTGACGTCCAGCACCAGCGAGCCCAGGCCGGCGGCCAGCTTCTTCGACAGGATCGAGGCGGTGATCAGCGGCACCGATTCCACGGTGCCGGTGACGTCGCGGATGGCATAGAGCCGGCGGTCGGCCGGCGCCAGATCGGCGGTCTGGCCAATGATGGCGCAGCCTGTTTCCAGCACCGCCCGGCGAAACAGCGCGATATCGGGCTGGCTGGCGTAGCCGGGGATCGCATCCATCTTGTCCAGCGTGCCGCCGGTATGGCCAAGGCCGCGGCCCGAGATCATCGGCACATAGGCGCCGCAGGCAGCGACGATCGGCGCCAGCATCAGCGAGACATTGTCGCCGACGCCGCCCGTCGAATGTTTGTCGGTGACCGGGCCGGGCAGGTCCGACCAATCGAGCACATCGCCGGAATCGCGCATGGCCAGCGTCAAGGCCACGGCCTCGTCGCGGCTCATGCCGTTGAAGAACACCGCCATGGCAAAAGCCGCGGCCTGGCCATCGGTGACGGCGCCCGAGGTCACGCCGTCGACGAAGGCTACGATTTCACCGGCCGAGAGCCTGTGGCCGTCTCGCTTGTGGCGGATGATTTCCTGCGTAAGCATCAGCTCTCTAGCAGCCCGTCGCGGAACACTCTGTGCAGGACCGTCGCCAGCCGAGACCCGCCGACCGGCGCCATGTCCTTGGTCTCCTGGTGCGAAAGTTCCGCTCCGGTCATGCCGGCCGCCAGATTGGTGATGACCGAGCAGGCGGCGACGCGTAGGCCAAGGAAGCGGGCGAGAATGACTTCCGGCACGGTCGACATGCCCACCGCATTGGCGCCCATGATGCGCGCCATGCGGATCTCGGCCGGGGTTTCGAAACAGGGGCCGGAAAACCACATATAGACGCCCTGGTGCAGCACGGTGCCGGTCGCCTTCGCGGCGCGCTCGATGGCCTTGCGGATGCCGGCATCATAGGCTTCGGTCAGGCCAACGAAGCGGCGGTCGCTGGGCTCGCCAATCAGCGGATTGCTGCCCGAGAAATTGATGTGGTCGGTGAGCAGCATCACCGAGCCCGGCGGCATGTCCGGATCGACCGAACCGGCGGCGTTGGTGAGGATCAGTTTGGTGATGCCAATGCCGGCGAGCACTTCCAGCACCGGGCGCATAGCCGCCGCATCGCCATGTTCATAGTAATGGGCGCGGCCCGACAGCATCAGCACCGGTGTGCCGGCAAACAGCCCGGCCACCACTTCGCCGGCATGGCCGCTGACGCCGCTCCTGGGAAAACCCGGCAGGTCGGCATAGGGGACGCGGATCGGGTGCTCGATCCGGTCGACAAGGACGCCGAGGCCCGACCCCAGCACCAACGCTGTCGACGGCGCCAGGCCGTCCAGCCTTTCGATCAGATGGTCCACCGTTTTTTCGGTCATTGCAGCCCGCTCTTCATTTGAGCCAACTCTTCATTTGAGAATGTCGCCGCGGAAGCCGTAGGGCAGCATGTCGCCCATGGTCACGGTCTCGGCCACGCCGGTGTTGTCGCAGAGGTAGAGTTTTGTCTCCGGGCGGCAGAACTCGGCCAGCCGCTGGCGGCAGCCGCCGCAGGGCGAGCATTTAGCCATGCGCTCGGCAAGGACCGCGATTTCGACGATCTTGCCGCCGCCGGCCATGATGTAGTGGCCAAGCGCGGTGGTTTTCGGCGCACCAGCCTTCCGGATAAGAGGCGACTTCGATGTTGGCGCCGGTGAAGACGCGTCCGTCCTCGGTGCGCAAGGCCGCGCCCACCGGAAATTTCGAATAGGGCGCATAGGCCTTGGCCATGGCGGTCCTGGCCGCTTCGAACAGATCATGCGACATTTCAGTTGTTCTCTCCGATGATCGTGTCCAAAACCCGGTGCGTGCCTCGCGCCGGGCCTAGCGTTCCTTGACGTAGGGCACGCCGCCGGCGCGCGGCGGGATGGCCTTGCCGATGAAGCCGGCGAGCAGGATGACGGTGAGGATATAGGGCAGCGCCTGCATGAACTGCACCGGCACCTTGCCGATGATCGGCAGCGGCGAGCCCTGCAGGCGGATTGCCGCCGCATCGAGGAAGCCGAACAAAAGGCAGGCGAACATGGCGTTGACCGGCTTCCACTTGGCGAAGATCAGCGCGGCCAGCGCGATGTAACCCTTGCCGGCGGTCATGTCCTTCACGAAGCCGCCATTCTGCACCATTGACAGATAGGCACCGGCGACGCCGGTGAGGATGCCGGTGCAGATCAGCGCCCGATAGCGCAGCCAGGCGACCGAAATGCCGGCGGTGTCGACGGCGGCCGGATTCTCGCCGACGGCGCGCAGCCTGAGGCCGAAGCGGGTGCGGAACAGCACCCACCAGGTGAACGGCACCATCAGGAAGGCGAGGTAGACCAGCAGCGAATGGCCTGAAATCAGTTCCGCATAGATCGGCCCGATGATAGGCACATCCTTGGCAGCTTCGGCGCCGGGCCAGACAATCGCGTCGAAGCGCTCGCCCGGTTGCAGCGCCGGCGTGCGCCCGCCTTGGCTGAACCAGGCCTGACCGAGGATGATGGTCGAGCCGGCAGCGATGAAATTGATCGCCACGCCGGACACGATCTGGTTGCCGCGATGGGTGATCGAGGCGAAGCCATGCACCATGGCAAAGGCGACCGAAATCAGGATCGCCATGCCGAGGCCGATAAAGGCCGAATGAAACACGGAAGCCGCGGCGGCACCGGCGAAGGCGCCGACCAGCATCTTGCCTTCCAGCCCGATGTCGAAGATGCCGGAACGCTCGGAAAAGAGGCCGGCGAGGCAGGCGAGCAGCAGTGGCACCGATAGGCGGATGGTCGAGTCCAAAATCTGCACGATGGCGATAAAGACATCCATCTCAGGCGCCCTTTCCCTTGATCGCTTCCATGCCGACCGACCTCGGGCTGAACGAGGCGAACAGCGCCTGGATGTAAGGCCTGAACATGTGTTCCAGCGCGCCGGCGAATAGGATCACCAGACCCTGGATGATGACGATCATGTCACGGCTGATCGCCGGCATCTCGAAGGCGAGTTCGGCGCCGCCCTGATAGAGCATACCGAATAGGACCGCCGCCAGCACGATGCCGACCGGATGCAGGCGCCCCATCAGCGCCACGGCGATGCCGACGAAGCCGGCGCCGGAGACGAAGTCGATCGCGACATTGTGCTGGTCGCCCATCACCGGATTGAGCGCCATCATGCCGGCGAGCGCGCCGGAGATCATCATCGCGGTGATGATGATGCGGGTTTCGGAAATGCCGGCATAGCGGGCGGCCTTCGGGCTATGACCGTAGGTGCGCATCTCATAGCCGAGCTTGGTGCGCCAGATCAGCAGCCAGACCAGGAAGGCCATGAGCAGCGCCAGCAGGAAGGTGACGTTGAGCGGCGCCGAGCGGATCTTGGCGCCGAACAGTTCGATGATCCAGTTGAGCTTCGGCAGTTCGGCGCCCGCGAAGAAGTTGCGCGTCTGCGGGGCTTGCGACCCCGCCGGCTTCAACGGCCCGACCAGAAGATAGACCATGATCGAGGCGGCGATGAAGTTGAACATGATGGTGGTGATGACGATGTGCGAACCGCGCTTGGCCTGCAGGTAGGCGGGGATCAGCGCCCACAAAGCGCCGACAACCGCCGAAGCGACGATGGCCAGTGGAAATGTCAGCCACCAGGGCAGCGTGCTGTCGAAGGACAGGCAGACGATGGCGATGCCAAGGCCAGAAATGTAGGCCTGCCCCTCGGTGCCGATGTTGAACAGGCCGCAATGCGCCGCCACCGCCACCGAAAGCCCGGTGAAGATGAAGGTGGTGGCATAGAAGAGGGTGAAGGCGATGCCGGTTCCCTTGCCGAAGGCGCCCTCGACCAGGATGACGGCGGCGCGGAACGGATTTTCGCCGACAAGGAGCACGACGAAGCCGGCGACGATGAAAGCCACCGAAAGGTTGATCAGCGGGATCAGCCCATAATCGGCCCAGGCCGGCAGTTTGGCGTAAGGCGTGCTCATGCGGCGGCCTCCTGCTCGACGCCCGCCATCAGCAGGCCAAGCTCGCCCTCGGTCGCCTCCGGGCCGCGCTCGCCGACGATGCGGCCGGCAAACATCACCAGGATGCGGTCGGAGAGCGAGCGGATCTCGTCGAGCTCGACCGACACCACCAGCACGGCCTTGCCCTGGTCGCGCATGGCAATCAGGCGCTTGTGGATGAATTCGATGGCGCCGACATCGACGCCGCGCGTTGGCTGGCCGACGATCAAAACACCCGGGTCTTGTTCCATTTCCCGCGCGAGCACGATCTTCTGCTGGTTGCCGCCGGAGAAATTGGCCGTCTTCAGCCGCGGATTGCTTGGCCGGATGTCGTATTTCTCTATCTTGTCCTTGGCGTCAGCCATGATGGCATCGACGTTGAGGAACGGCCCTTTGAGATAGCGGGGGTCGTCGTGATAGCCGAGGATGGAATTCTCGTTTTCCTCGAAGGCCAGCACCAGCCCGACATGATGGCGATCCTCCGGCACGTGAGCGAGCCCGCGGTCGCGCAGTTCGCCGGGGTCGGCCTTGCCGGTGAGATCGATCGGCTTGCCGTCCAACATGACGGAGCCGGAAACGGCGTGCCTGATGCCGGAAATCGCCTCGAGCAGTTCGGATTGGCCGTTGCCTGCGACGCCGGCAATGCCGACGATCTCGCCGGCGCGCAGGTCGAAGGAGATATCGTCGACCATGGTGACGCCACGGGAATCCTTGACCGTCAGGTTCTTGACCGCGAGCTTGACGGCGCCGGCTTCGGCTTCGCCCTTCTCGACCCGCAGCAGCACACGGCGCCCGACCATCAGTTCGGCCAGTTCCTCGACGGTGGTTTTCTTGGTCTCGCGGGTCGCCACCATCGTGCCTTGGCGCATGACCGAGACGGTGTCGGTGATGGCCATGATCTCGCGCAGCTTGTGGGTGATCAGCACCACCGTCTTTCCCTGCTCCTTCAACTGCTTGAGGATGCGGAACAGGTGGTCGGCCTCGGCCGGCGTTAACACGCCGGTCGGCTCGTCGAGGATCAGGATTTCGGCGCCGCGATAGAGCGCCTTGAGGATTTCGACGCGCTGCTGCAGGCCGACCGGCAGTTCCTCGATGATGGCGTCGGGATCGACCTCGAGCCCGTATTCGCGCTCCAGCCGCTCCAGCTCGGAACGCGCCTTGGCGATGCTGTGCTTCAGCAGCGCATCGCTTTCGGCGCCAAGAATGATGTTTTCCAGCACCGTGAAATTATCGACCAGCATGAAATGCTGGTGCACCATGCCGATGCCGAGCGCGATCGCGTCGTTGGGCGTCTTGATCGACGCCGGCTTGCCGCCGACGCGGATTTCGCCGCTGTCGGCCTGGTAGAAGCCATAGAGGATCGACATCAGCGTCGACTTGCCGGCGCCGTTCTCGCCGACGATGCCGTGGATGGTGCCGCGCGCGATCTCCAGATTGATGTCGCGGTTGGCACGCACGGCGCCAAAACTCTTGTTGATGCCGATCAGTTCGATTGCGGCTTGCGCCATGCAGCCAGTCCCACTCTTATTTTTTTATCGCTTGGTCAAAACGCCTAGCATGACGCTCCGCCCATGCCAATCGGCCGGAGCAGCATCCACTCTCGGCAAATCCCGGTGCGCTTGTCAATTTCCAACGTGTCCGCCAGCTTCATATTCGCTAATATGACGACGTCGAAATTCGCATCACGATGCAAGGCGTTGTGGTGCAGCATCAGGGACTGCAAATGATCATGCCCGCCGACCGGCTGACGACGCTGGAAATCCGCGCCGCCGAGCAGGAAAAGACCATCGAGGAATTGTCGGGCCAGATCGCCGAGCAGTGGAAGGTGGTCGAACGCATGCAGCGTAAGCTCGACGCCCTGACCGACCGTTTCCTGGCGCTGGAGGAACAGTCGGCACCCGACGTGCCCGTAACCAAGCCGCCACACTGGTGAGGAAAAGGGGAGGGCGCAAATCATGGCCAGTGAAAGCGACCGTATCGCAAGGGCCGGCGACTATGTGCTCGGCCTGATGAACGACGCGGAGCGCGAGCGGGCCGAGCGCGACCTCGAGATCGATCCCGCCTTCCGCGACGCGGTGGTGCGGCTTGCCGAACGCATGCATGTCTTCGACCGCGTCGAAAAACCTGCCTTGCCCGCCAATCATTGGGCACTGGTCACGCAACGCCTCGCCGAATTGCCGCAGATGCGCAGCGTTGGTCTGGGCAATGATGCCAAATCGCGAACGGTGATCCGAAGCCTGTCCCTGCCGCCATATGGCATTGGCGTGCATTCGCTCGGCGGCCGGCGCGGATTTTTCGTCGCCATCGTGCTGATTGTGGTCTTCGCGCTCGGCTATCTAGTGGGTCGGCTATAGCCCGAGCTCGCGCGACATCAGCAACATGGGGTGGCCGTCCTGCTCGAACGGCTCGACGACCACCCAACCGAGCGCGGAATAGAAATCACGCGCTTCCCACGTATAGAGGTAGAGCCTCTCCACATCGATCGACGCCGCATGCGCTTCGATGGCCGCGACCAGCGCACTGCCGATCCCCTTGTTGCGGTGGTTGCGATCGACGACCAAGCCGGCCAACCATGGCGTCAGGTCGTGCGCCGGCTCCAATTCGTGGCGGACCAGCAGGCATGTGCCGACCGCTACGTCGTCGACCCGCGCCACCAACGCCGTCTCGAAGCCGTCCCCGATTAGCAGCGTGCGGAGCCCGGCGGCGTCCTCGTCCGGCGTCCTCGCGCTGCCCTCGAAAAAGGCGGCAACGCGCAATCGTGCCCCCGCCACGACGTCACGGTCGGCCATGGGTTCTATGATCGCTTCACTCTTGCCTCGGTCGTCAGACGTCTTCCAAAAACAAAACCGCCGGGCCAAAGCCCGGCGGTTCGCAAAATGAGTGCTTGCCGATCAATAGGGGCAGGCGTTGTCGGCCGTGTAGTCGTGCACCTGGATCTTGCCGGCGATGATGTCGGCTTTGGCCTTTTCGACCGCCGCTTTCATCTCAGGGGTGACCAGCGCCTTGTTGTTGTCGTCCATGGCGTAGTCGACGCCGCCTTCCTTGAGGCCGAGATTCTCGAGGCCACCCTTGAAGGTGCCGTTCTTGCCATCCATGAAGGCGGTGTAGACGGCAACGTCGACGCGCTTCATCATCGAGGTCAGAACCTTGCCTGGCTGCAGGCCATTCTGGTTGGAATCGACGCCGATGCCGAGCTTGCCGGCATCCGCCGCCGCCTGCAGCACGCCGACGCCGGTGCCGCCGGCCGCGGCGTAGACCACGTCGGAGCCCTGGTCGATCTGCGTCTTGGCGATTTCGCCACCCTTGGCCGGGTCGTTCCAGGCGGCCGGCGTGTCGCCGGTCATGTTCTGGATGACGTCGGTCGCGCCGGCCGACTTGGCGCCGCCGACATAGCCGCATTCGAACTTGCGGATCAGCGGGATGTCCATGCCGCCGATGAAGGAGACCTTCTTCGTCTTCGATGCCATCGCCGCCATGATGCCGACGAGGTAGGAGCCTTCATTCTCCTTGAACACCAGCGAGCGGACATTGGGCAGGTCGACGGCGTCGTCGATGATGGCGAAGTTCAGGTCGGGATATTCGGCCGCGACCTTCTTCAGCGCATCCTCCCAGGCAAAGCCGGCCATGACGATCGGGTTGTGGCCGTCCTCGGCGAAGCGGCGCAGCGCCTGCTCGCGCTGCGAGGCGTTGGAGACCTCGAATTCGACATAGGGGACGCCGGTCTCGGTCTTGAATTTCTCGGCGCCATGGAAGGCAGCCTCGTTGAAGGATTTGTCGAACTTGCCGCCCAGATCGTAGAGGATGGCCGGCTGGACATCCGCGGCGAAAGCCGGAAGAACCATTGCGGTTGCGGCCAGGAGGCCGAGAACGATACGTTTCATGTGATCCACACCCTGTCGGTTATTTTTTCCGTTACGCACCGCCTGGCTGCCCGGTTCACCGGCAACCACGCGACGTCAGCCAGGAGTGTATTCCCCTCCCGCTCCTGGGCAATCTGGCACGGCCCGAAACAAAATTCACGCGGAATTTTGACCTTTTGGAAAAGCGTGCCACGGGCAGACCGTGCCGCAAGGCGATCCTTGCGCGCAAGAGCGGTTCATCGTTTCACGGAAACGCCGAACCGCTCTAACTTTTTGTTTTGACGCAATTCCTGTGGGGAAAGCGCTATGCGCTTTTCCCGGGAAAACCGCTTCACACTTTTCCTGGAATTGCTCCAGCCGTCAGGCGGTGGCGGCCGGCATGGCGCAGGCGATGCCCGTGCCCTTGAGGTTGCAGTAGCCGTAAGGGTTCTTTGCCAGATATTGCTGGTGATCGGCCTCGGCGAAGTAGAAGGCGGGCGCCGGCGCGATCTCGGTGGTGATCCGGCCGTGACCGGCACCGCGCAGCGCCGCCTGATAGGCGTCGCGCGAGGCGTTCGCCGCCTGGAATTGCGCATCGCCGGATGTGTAGATCGCGGAGCGGTAGGTGGTGCCGACATCATTGCCCTGGCGCATGCCTTGCGTCGGGTCATGGCTTTCCCAGAACAGTCGCAGAAGGTCGGCATAGGAGACGATCTTGGGGTCGAAGACGACCAGCACCACTTCGGCATGGCCGGTCAGCCCCGTGCAGGTTTCCTGATAGGTCGGATTGGGCGTGATGCCGCCGGCATAGCCGACGGCGGTAACCCAGACGCCTTCGGTCTGCCAGAACAGGCGCTCGGCGCCCCAGAAGCAGCCAAGCCCGAACATCGCCGTCTCCAGCCCCTCGGGGTAGGGCCCCTTGAGCGGCCTTTTCAGGACATGGTGCTTGGAAATTGTCGGGATCGCCTTGGCACGACCCGGCAAAGCCTCGGACGGCTTCGGCATATTGAGCTTCTTGTTCAGCATGTCGCTGAGAAAGAACATGCGTGGGCTTCCTTCCCTGGGCGGGTAGCAAGAAAATTGATCAGTTGGCGGCGAATTGGCCTGTGCGCCGCTGGCGCCTGTAGCCGATGGCGTAGAGCAGGAAGGCCAGCACCGCGAACACGGCAAAGCCCGGCTGGTTAAGCACCCAGGCGATGGCGCCATCCCACAGCAGCGGGCTGGCCTTGGCGCGGACGAAGGTTTCGAAGGCCGCCCGCGTGTCCGGCGAGACGGCCAGCCAGCTGGCATTGAGCGGGGTCAGCACAAGCGCCGAAGCCGCCACCGTGCGCGTCGTGTCGAGCACCGCCATGATGACGGAAACCGACAGCGCGACCATGGCGGCGAGACGAAAAATGAAGCGAAACATCAAGCTCTCCCCCGGCCGATCCTGGACAGGATCTCCGGCACCAGCGAGAAATAGAGTGCGCATGGCTTGCCCGCAACCGCGATACGCGAATTTGAAGGTTCGCTCTCTCCCTATGTCACCGGCTTGCGCCTGCGCCGATGAACGAGCCAGACGGCGAGAATGCCGCCGCCGATGGCGCCGACCACCAGCCCGCCCAGGCCGAAGAAGGCGGCGAAATAGCCGCAGCCACCCTCGAAGCAGCTCACCTCGGCGACATCGGCGATCACCGAACCGGCAAGGAAGCCGCCCACGGCACCGAATGATGCCGAGCAAGGCAGCGACAATGGAAACGCCGACCGGCGGTGCTTCGGTTTGCGGCTTGGCGTAGACGGTCTCGGCGCCGGAGCCGCCGCGCAGCAGGTAGATGCAAAGCAGGCCGATGCCGATTTCGATGGCGGAGATGCCCAGGCTCCTGGCGGAGAAGACGAACTCCGGCACGACAAGCACATAGGCCTGCCTAGCCAGCACCCAGACGATGAGGGCGATCTGCCAGACAGTGAAATGGCGGGGGAAGCGCCCCGAGCGGCCAAAGGCGAGGCCGAGCAGGTAAAGCCCCCACAGGATGATGATGACATCGGCGGCGAGCCCGCCAAGCAGGAAGTAGAGGATCTTGTCCGGCACGCCGGAATTGCCGACCAGCCACCAGGCCGAGGCCAGGCCATAGACCGACCATGCCATGACGAAGATGAGCCAGCCCACCGGGACGTAAAAAAGGTCGCCACCCGGGCGGCTGGCTGGCGCCTGCCCACGGCCCGGTTGTTCGCTGCTTGATGTCATGTCGGGACGATGCCCCCGCAAAGCCTCTGCTCCACTCGACAGGTGGCCGGCGGCGAAGTCAAGCGCGGCGGGTCCTGCGGCCTTGCCTGTGCACATCATTCGGGGCCGACACCCCGGAAACGGGTGCGATGGTGGCCTCGCGAAACACCATGTGGCCGGCAAAGCGAATAGACTGCGCTTATGGCTTGGCATTCGGCGCGGGATCGACTAGATGAGCCCCGCGCCTGTTGCTTCGACGGCTCAGGTGCCGGGGAAGGATGTCCGCTGGTTGGGCGGCATCCATGGCGCGGACATTCCGCACCGCGGCCGAAGGAGATGCATCTCCCCAACCCGCGCGGCGAAACCGGCCGGCGCGAAGGCAAGGACGGAGAGGTGGCCGAGTGGTTGAAGGCGCACGCCTGGAAAGTGTGTTTACGGGAGACCGTAACGCGGGTTCGAATCCCGCTCTCTCCGCCATCCTGCTTCGCTCTTCGAGCTTCGCAGGATTGGAGAAAGCGCTGGAACGAAGCAGGATGCCCTCCGAAGCCTTGGCGTAGGAGGGCGGGTTCGAACTTTCTCCCGCGTCCCCACCACATAAATTTTCAAGTCTTTGAAACGGTTGACAAACCAAGACCCCTATCCGTCTGAAGTCATCTGCACGCTTGAGAAACGCCCCGCCACACTGTGGCTCGCTCAGGGGGGCGGCACACCAAATGACAGCGAAAAGTTTACCTGCATAGCAAGTCCCGCAACCAAAAGGGACCAACGTACGATGGTCACTAGAAGCACATCGATATCAGCTTCATTGTTTCGATCTGGCATAGTCTAGCGCGAACTGAAGGTAGCCTCTGATTGCCCTTCACCGACGATGAAATCCGGTCAGCCGCGACGGATAAGTGTCGGGCGGCTCAGGTACTTATTGGCCGTGAGGCAGATGACGATGCGGGATCACTACGTTTCAAATGAAAGACGCTAGGCAAGTGCCACAAGACGTGTGATTATCATCGCCTTTATCATTTCGTAAACAACAACAGAGTTCCAGACTACGGGGAGGAAACTGTAAATGGCCAGGAGATCAAAAGTCGTACCGCGTAACCCGGTCCAGACGGCAGATGCGCCGGTGAAGATTTGTTTTGAACGCATTATACCCGATGAACTTGATCAAGAACGCTTCGTGCGGCGGCGGATGCGGGAGCAGATGATTGAGGCGGCGGGAGGCGAAAGAAGCTCAAGGCCAGCGGGGTTCTGGGCGTCGCCAGGATGGCCCTGGTCAACTCCAAGAAATGGAGCCCGGGGACAACATTGCGTTGCCGGTTTCTGGACGGTAGCGCCAAGATGAAGTCCAAGGTGAAAGCAGTCGCGCTCGAGTGGCAAAAATATGCCGATGTCAAGCTGAAATTCGTTAGCCAGGGAGACGCCGAAATTCGGATTTCATTCTTTGCCGACAACGGCTCGTGGTCCGCAATCGGTCGGGATGCCCTTAACGCGAGCTACTTTCCCACCAACCAGCCGACGATGAATTACGGCTGGTTGCGTGATGACACGGACGAAGAAGAATACCACAGGGTGGTCACGCATGAATTCGGCCACGCCCTTGGCTGTATCCATGAGCATCAATCACCCAAATTTACGCGCACCTGGAATGAGTCTGCGGTAATGAAATATTTCCAGGGCCCCCCAAATTACTGGAGTCCGGAAGACATCAGGGTCAATGTCCTGGAGAAATATTCACCGAAAGGCATAACAGCCACCGATTTTGACCCGAAATCCATCATGCTCTATGCATTCGACGGAGCCCTTTTCTCGGATGGCCTTGGGCCTACCAACCAAAACACTGCGGTGTCGGACAAGGACGTGGCCATGATCAAGAAGATGTATCCGTAACCTTCGGCGGGCCTCTTTTCACGAGCAATGATTGCGAAAGGGGCGATGGTGGCGGGTACTTCGAAGAATACTGCAAAGGCTCCGGCCGCACCCACCCGCCAGGCTCAATCCAACGGGGGTAGCCAGCAAGGTGAACCTGTTGACGACGCCGCAGCCAGGCTCGGCGCAGAATCGACCGCTCCCGGTGGCGGGGGCTTGCCCGCCGATGCCGCAGCACTGACGCCGGACGCCCTCGGCATGCCGCTGCGGCTCGGCAATCGGACATTTAGACAGAATAGCCGCCTTCATGGCCGCCGCCTCACCGTCCTTCCCGATCTGCCGGACATCCGGGATCGCATTTATCAGCCACGCCTTCGCGCGCTGGAGCCCAGCATTTATCCAAGAATTGCGTTCACGGTCAGGAACCAGGGAGGCTTGCAGAGCTGCACCGGGCATGCGCTGGCGCATGCCCTAGACTGCTTACTGCATCGCGAGGAGTTGCAGTCCGCCGCCAAGCGAGTCAGCGCGCGCATGCTTTACGAAATGGCTAAGCGGAACGACGAGTGGGCCGGTACCAGCTATGTCGGATCGAGCATCCGGGTGCCATAAAGGGATTTTACCGAAACGGTGCTTGCAGCGAAGCGCTTGCTCCCGACGGAACTGATGATGGGAACTGGACCCTGACCTACGAGATGGCCAAGGATGCTAGAGGGACGCGCCTTGGTGCCTATTACCGGCTGCAGCCCGATCTTACCGACTTTCATGCCGCGATCGACGAGGTCGGCGCGATCTATGTGTCGGCGCATATCCACGAGAACTGGACCAGCCCGCAAAAGAGGCAAACGGCCGACGGGTGGACGGGTGAGTACCAGATCAAGCCCGGCGGGCCAGCTGCTGGCGGTCATGCCTTCGCCCTGGTCGGCTATGATGCTGAAGGTTTTTGGGTGCTGAACTCATGGGGATCTGAATGGGGGCGCGGTGGCGTGGCCCATTGGCTCTATGAGGACTGGGCGGCAACGATGATGGACGCCTGGGTACTGCAACTCGGTGTCCGCGCGCCGTCGGCCTTCAGCGCCTTTCCGCGAAGCGTCCCCTCCGGCGTGGTCGTTCCGAACGCCGCAAGCGCCCCCAACCGGGGCGACATTGTCGGCCACTTTATCAATATAGATGATGGTCGCTACGTGCTCGACGGCCGCTACGCATCGCCGACGGCAGCCGAGATGGACGAGACGATCAAGCGGATTGTCGATCCGAACTCCAACAAGGACGTCGGCAAAGACACCGGCAAAGGCTATGACCATCTGTTGATCTACGCGCATGGCGGTTTGAACACGCCGGATGACGAAGCGAATCGGATCGCTGTTTGGAAGCGCAACGAAATCTTCTCTCGAAACCGGATTTATAACTTTCATCTCATGTGGGGTTCGGGGTTCATCGACGAGGCGTTCGGGCCACTCTCTCAAACCGCCAACGCGCGCGCCGGCGGAATCCTCGGCGACGTCTTGTTCGAAACCATCGGGAAGCCGCTGGGCACACGTGCCTGGCGCAACATGAAGCAGGACGCAAGGGCCGCGTTCCTGCAGAATCGACAGGACGGCTATGGTGGCGGACTGTATGGCTTGTCGATGCTGCTCAAGGGGCTGGACAAGGCTGGACGGCGCCGAAACTACATCTGGTTGGACACAGCGCCGGCGCGATCATACTGGGCCGATTCCTTGAAGTATTCAAAGATATCGGCCTTGCCAACATCGAGTTGGAAACTATCCATCTCATGGCGCCCGCCTGTACCGTCGATTTCTTCAATGCGCTCTACGGTCCTTACCTGAGGAAAAACAGTCCGCTCGTGGGCAAGCTGTATATGTACAACCTCGATGGCCGGCTCGAGCTCGACGATAAAGTCGGCGTCGCGCCGCTCCCCTCCTATAGTCATTCCCTGCTCTACCTGGTGTCACGCGCCTATGAAGACGCTCCAAACACGCCGCTAGCCGGGATGCAGATCTATGACTCTTTCACGGCTTCATACAAACAGCTCTCGACAAGCTATTCGGTAGGCAAAGATACCGGCCCGACGAGCCACGGAGGCTTTGACAATGATCCGGCAACGCTGACGGCGATCATGTCCCGCATACTGGGCGGCAAGGTCCCCGAGCCCCCGACGGCCGGCGAGCTCACGGGCTACTGACCGGTTCAATCAACGATGACGGATTCTAGATGTTTTCGGTCTGACCTTCCAGGCTTTGCGCCTCAGCGAGAACGCAGCGGGTTCAAACTCAGCAGGCAGTACGAACAGAGGCTAGGAGCCAAGAAGGAATTCGCCGATGACGGAAGTGCTGAAGGCTATCCAGGCAGCCAACGCAGGAGGCCAGGAACGCCGAGCCATATATCCAACCGTGCGCATCACGTTCACCACTTCGTGTCCTTTCAGGCGATAAAGGACGCCGGATTCTTGCTATGCTGTTTCCTCCTTGAGGGGGAAACATGCCGGACATCAGGTGGACCGGGCATCTGATGTAGCCCTACGGGCCATCGGCGTGGAGGAACAAAAGCGTCCATTTGGAACCTCCCGCCTTGCCGCGCGTTTCACGGCGTCCCGTCCGTGGACCAGCCCGGATATTTCTCCTGGCGCTGCGACAATCAGGAGCCGTTTCATGTACGACAAGCTGTTTCATTCGCCGGTGGCGCTCACCGTCGGCCTTGGCTTCAAGCGCGAGATTGCCTCGCTGGCCGAAATGCACGATTTCCTGACCGACTGGACGACGTCGCGCCGTGGTCCGCTTTATCGCAATGCTGTCGAAGCGTGTGGCCTTGCGCTGGAAGGCTGCATCACCAGGGATGAAGCGCGCCGTGCGCTCGTCGCATTCGCGAAAGCCACTGGCATTCTCTGGCCCGAGATCGAGCCGGTGATCGTGGCGCGCGCCGTCGCGCGCGGCTGTGGCGGCTACGCCGCCTGAGTTTGAGGCCATCCGCTCGTGGTGGCCAATTCCGCATCGACCGTCACTGAAAGCCCGGCCTGGACCTCCCGAGCCGGGCTTTGCTTTTGCTGCACGAAGATCGCAACTATCTCTCGATAATGTTTGTCGAGAGGCGATCAACCTTTCGAAGGTGCCCGCCTGCGTGCCGGCCTGGGCCTCGTCGGATCAGGCGCCTGCGCTGACTGCGCGGCAAGGCGCAACTCTCTCAGCCTGGCTGTCTTTGCTTCGCGGGCCGCCCGCTCGGCATCGATCACGATCTGCGATTCACGTTTGGCGCGCTCGTCGCGCTGGGTGTCGACTTTTGCACGGTTCATCTGCTGCTACCTCCATCCCGCAGGGGGCGGTTCGGAACAAATCGCCGCCTCTTCCGGCCCCGCATGGTGCAGCGTCGCGGCGGGGACGGCGATTACAAATGATGGTCGGAAGACTTTTGTCATCGATATCGGGGAGGGCCGTCAGTCGCACCACCCCGAAGAGACGACGAGCGATGCCTCGAAGATACGGCGTCCACTCTCGTCGCGCACCTTGACGGTAATGGCCGTGCGGTCGTTCTCGATCATCTCATCACGGACGATGTCGGGCAGGATGCGGATCGCTTCGCGCCGCAGCCGCTCGCGCGTTTCGAAGACCTGGCCGTCATCATCGACCGTCAGACCGTCGCCATTGTAGAGGTCGAGATAGTATCGAGGCATGATGGGCTGAACCTCAGGCTGATGAAATGGCGAGATAGTCAATCGACAATTCGCGGGCTAAGCAGTTGTTCCATCAGCGGGCGGCATTTGCCGTGGAACAAGCAGGCCTAACAAATGTTAATGCCCGTAAGCTTCCAAAGGCCTAGTCCATCCCAAGCCGCCTTTTGCTTCCGACAGAACACATGGCGATCGGCTTCTCAGGCCCTTTCGCTGGAGGTTGCGGTGCTTGAATCCCTCTACCTGAACCTGGGTCAGCATGACGCGCTGTCAGACGCCGAGAAGGCGCTGCTGGCTGGCGCCATGACCTTCGAGCGGCATTTCGCCACCGGCCAGGACATTGTCGCATCGGGATCGCGGCCGACCTATTCAACGCTGATCCTCGACGGGCTGGCGGCGCGCTATAAGGTGCTGGAGAATGGCGGCCGGCAGTTCACCTCATTGCAGGTGCCCGGCGACTTCGTCGATCTCCATGCCTTCCTGCTGAAGACGATGGATCACGGCATCGTCGCTTTGTCGCCCTGTCATGTCATGTTCGCCGATCACGGCCGGCTACGCACCATCACCGAGCAGGCGCCGCATTTGACCCGGCTGTTGTGGCTGGACACGCTGGTCGACGGCGCCATCCACCGCGAATGGATCGTCGCCATGGGGCGGCGCTCCAAGACTTCGCATCTGGCGCATCTGGTCTGTGAGCTTTTCGTGCGGTTGCAGGTGGTGCAGCGCACCAACGGCATGAGCTTCCACCTGCCGCTCTCGCAAGCGGAGATGGCCGACGTGCTTGGCCTGTCGGTGGTGCACATGAACCGGGTTATCGGCGCCTTGCGCAAGGTCGGCGTCGTCAGCTGGGCAAACCACGCGGTGACCATTCTGGACTGGCACCGGCTGCAGGAAATCGCCGAGTTCGACCCGACCTATCTCAGCATGATGCGGGAGCCACGTTAGCTTATTCCTGACGCGGCTCCCCTGATCCTGTGCGTGAAGATTTATGCTGCTTCGGCCGCGACGTTGACAGCCGACTCCGCGATCGTGGTCAGCGCCTGGTCCGTAGCCTTCTCTTCCTTCAGCGTCGCTTCGAGAAGCGTCACGGCTTCGTTCAGGCCGAGTTCACCGGCCCACGTCCTCAGCGTGCCATAGCGCGAGATCTCGTAGTGTTCGACCGCTTGCGCGGCGGCCAGCAGGCCGGCATCGAGCGCGGGAGATCCCTTGTACTCTTCCATGATCTCGGCACCTTCCTCGGTGATGCCCATGATGGCCGCACAGGTCTTGCCGACCGGCTTCTTGCCGATGACGCCGAAGACTTTCTCCAGCCTGGCGACATGGCCTTCGGTTTCGGTGCGGTGCTTTTCGAAGGCGGCTTTCAGCTCGGCGCTTTGCGCGGCCTTGGTCATTTTCGGCAGCGTCGCCAATATCTTCTTTTCGGCGAAATAGATGTCCTTCAGCGTGTCGTGAAACAGGTCGTCGAGTATTTTCTGTTTTGCCATCGTCATATCCCTTTGGTGAGCCCTCTGGTCGACAATCTCCCGCTGGAGGATTCGTTCCGCCCGTTCAGCCAATGAGTGATCGCGACGAGCCGTCCGGCAAAAAATCTTTATAAAATTCCTATTTCTTTCCGGTCCGCGCCGTCTCGAACCTTTATGGCGATCGGGTCCATATCCTCCAGGGAACACACAGCTCGGTCGCGATTATCTGTCGTGGCGGAGTGGTTCCATTTGGTTTCCGCCTGCCGACTGCAGGTGCACAGCGCAATGCGCAAATAAAACGAAGATAAGGAATACACACGATGGATATCGTCGTTATCGGGCTGGAGATTTTGTTTTTCGCTCTCTCCGTCGCCTACATAAAAGTCTGCGACATTCTTTGAGCCGGAGGATCGAAACATGCTTCTCGACTATATCCTCGGCGGCGGTGTGACCTTGTTCCTGCTCGCCTACCTGACATACGCCCTGGTTCGCCCAGAACGCTTCTGACGGCAACAGCAAGGCACGGAAAGCTACAGCCATGACTCTCAACGGATGGATACAGATCCTCGCCTACTGCGTGGTCGTCGTTCTGCTGGTGAAGCCGCTCGGCGGCTACATGTACCGCGTTTTCAACGGCGATCGCACATTCCTCTCGCCGATCCTCGGCCCGTCGAACGGGCACTTTACCGCATTTCGGGAACCAGCGAGCGCGAGGAGCAGCACTGGACCGCCTATGCGGCCGGCATCATGTTCTTCAGCCTGGCCAGCTTCCTCGTGCTCTATGTCCTGCTGCGCCTGCAGGGCGTCCTGCCCTACAATCCGGCCGGCATGACAGCGGTTGAGCAGAACCTTGCCTTCAACACCGCCGTCAGCTTCGTGACCAACACTAACTGGCAGAATTACGGCGGCGAAAGCACGATGTCCTACCTCGTGCAGATGGCTGGCCTGACCGTGCAGAACTTCATGTCCGCGGCGGTCGGCATCGCCATCGCGGTGGCGCTGATCCGCGGCTTCGCCCGGCATTCGGTCAAGTCGATCGGCAATTTCTGGGTCGATATGACCCGCTGCACACTCTACATCCTCCTGCCGGCCTGCATCGTGCTGACCCTTGTCTATGTCTGGCTCGGCATGCCGCAGACGCTCGGCCCCTATGTCGACGCCACCACGCTCGAAGGCGCCAAACAGACGCTCGCCCTTGGCCCTGTCGCCTCGCAGGTCGCCATCAAGATGCTCGGCACCAATGGCGGCGGCTTCTTCAACGCCAATGCCGCGCATCCTTTCGAAAACCCCGACGCGATCTCCAACTTCATCCAGATGGTGACGATCTTCGCGCTTGGCGCCTCGCTGACCAACGTGTTCGGCCGCATGGTCGGCAACCAGCGCCAGGGCTGGGCGATCCTGGCAACGATGGGTGTCCTGTTCATCGCCGGCGTCACCATCTGCTACTGGGCGGAAGCCGCCGGCAATCCGCTGGTGCACGCGCTCGGCATCGACGGCGGCAACATGGAAGGCAAGGAGAGCCGCTTTGGTATCGCCTTGTCGGCACTGTTCGCCGTCATCACGACGGCCGCCTCCTGCGGCGCGGTCAATGCCATGCATGACTCGTTCACCGCGATCGGCGGCTTCATACCGATGATCAACATGCAGCTCGGCGAAGTCATCGTCGGCGGCGTCGGCGCCGGTTTCTACGGTATCCTGATGTTCATCGTCATCGCCGTCTTCGTCGCCGGCCTGATGGTCGGCCGCACGCCCGAATATCTCGGCAAGAAGATCGAGGCCAAGGAGGTCAAGATGGCGATGCTCGCCATCCTCGCCCTGCCTCTGGTCATGTTGGTCTTCACGGCCATCGCGGTCGTGCTGCCAAGTGCTGTGGCCTCGATGGCCAATGGCGGTCCGCACGGCTTCTCCGAAGTTCTCTATGCCTACACTTCGGCGGCGGCGAACAACGGCTCGGCCTTTGGCGGCCTCAGCGGCAACACGCCCTGGTACAACATCACGCTCGGCATCACCATGTGGGTGGGGCGCTTCTTCGTCATCATCCCAGCGCTTGCCATCGCCGGCTCGCTGGTGGCGAAAAAGACGGTTCCGGCCTCCGCCGGCACCTTCCCGACCGACGGTCCGCTCTTCGTCGGCCTGCTGGTCGGCGTCATCCTGATCGTCGTTGGCCTCACCTTCTTCCCGGCGCTGGCGATCGGACCGATCGTCGAACACCTGGCCATGATCCACGGGCAGACCTTCTGAGGCCGCCATGTCCTGGTTCAAAACACGCGTCGCAACGTTGAGCGTCGGACCGACAGAGAGGGGGAGAATCCCCCCTCCTTTCCCGACCGTGTCCACATTCCTCGGCATTGCGGCAGCCATGATCGTGATCTGGCTGCTGGTCTATGGGCCGCCGCATCTTCCTTCGGCATCCGATCGATCGGTGCCCGCCAACATTTCAGATACTGGAGCCAACAAATGAGCCAGTCCAAATCCGCGAGCATCATGGATGCCCGCATCTTGTGGCCCGCCATCGGCGGGGCCTTCAGGAAACTGAACCCGCGCACCTTGATCAAGAACCCGGTGATGTTCGTCGTCGCCGTCGTCTCGGCGCTGACCACCGTTCTCTTTGTCAGGGATCTCATCACCGGCGGCGGCGATTTCAAGTTCACGCTGCAGATCATCATCTGGCTGTGGTTTACCGTGCTGTTCGCCAATTTCGCCGAAGCGGTCGCTGAAGGCCGCGGCAAGGCGCAGGCCGACTCGCTGCGCAAGGCGCGCACCGAGACCCAGGCCAAGCTTCTGGCCGGCGAGGACCGAGCCAAGTTCAAGCTGGTGCCCGGCACCAGCCTGAAGGTCGGCGACATCGTCCTCGTCGAGGCCGGCGACATCATCCCGTCGGACGGCGAGGTGATCGAAGGCGTCGCCTCGGTCAATGAAGCGGCGATCACCGGTGAGTCGGCGCCCGTCATCCGCGAATCCGGCGGCGACCGCTCGGCGGTCACCGGCGGTACGCAGGTGCTGTCCGACTGGATCCGCGTGCGCATCACCGCCGCCTCCGGCCACACCTTTCTCGACCGCATGATCTCGCTGGTCGAAGGTGCCGAACGCCAGAAGACGCCGAACGAGATCGCGCTCAACATCCTGCTCGTCGGCATGACGCTGATCTTCGTGCTGGCTACCGCGACGATCCCGAGCTTCGCCGCCTATTCGGGCGGCTATATCTCGGTGACCGTGCTCGTCGCCCTGTTCGTCACTCTGATCCCGACCACGATCGGCGCGCTGCTGTCGGCGATCGGCATCGCCGGCATGGACCGCCTGGTGCGCTTCAACGTGCTGGCCATGTCCGGCCGTGCCGTCGAGGCGGCCGGCGACGTCGACACGCTGCTGCTCGACAAGACCGGCACGATCACGCTCGGCAACCGCCAGGCGACGGAATTCCGTGCGGTCAAGGGCGTCACCGAGCAGGAACTGGCCGACGCGGCGCAGCTTGCCTCGCTTGCCGACGAAACGCCGGAGGGCCGCTCGATCGTCGTCTTAGCCAAGGAGAAATACGGCATCCGCGCCCGCGACATGGCAACGCTGCACGCAACCTTCGTTCCCTTCACCGCGCAGACCCGCATGAGCGGCGTCGATGTCGACGGCTCGTCGGTGCGCAAGGGCGCGGTCGATTCCGTGCTTGCCCATGTCAACCAGTCGACGGTCGCCGCTCACGGCACGCGCCCAAGCAGCGAGTCCGTGCGGGATCTCCAGGCGATCGCCGACGAGGTCGCCAAGTCCGGCGGCACGCCGCTGGCGGTCGAGCGTGACGGGCGCCTGCTCGGCGTCGTCCATCTCAAGGACATCGTCAAGGGCGGCATCAGCGAGCGCTTCACGGAACTGCGCCGCATGGGCATCCGCACGGTGATGATCACCGGCGACAATCCGCTGACGGCGGCCGCGATTGCCGCGGAAGCCGGTGTCGACGACTTCCTTGCCCAGGCGACACCCGAGGACAAGCTGAAGCTGATCCGCGACGAACAGGCCAAGGGCAAGCTGGTCGCCATGTGCGGCGACGGCACCAACGATGCGCCCGCCCTGGCCCAGGCCGACGTCGGCGTCGCCATGAACACCGGTACGGTTGCCGCGCGCGAAGCCGGCAACATGATCGACCTCGACAGCGATCCGACCAAGCTCATCGAGATCGTCGAGATCGGCAAGGCGCTCTTGATGACGCGCGGCTCGCTGACGACATTCTCGATCGCCAACGACGTGGCCAAGTACTTTGCCATCATCCCGGCCATGTTCGCCGTCTTCTACATCGCACCGGGACAGACCACCGGCCCGCTGCAGGCGCTCAACATCATGCATCTGGCGACGCCGCAGAGCGCCATCCTGTCGGCGATCATCTTCAACGCGCTGATCATCATCGCGCTGATCCCGCTGTCGCTGAAAGGCGTCAAATATCGTGCGATCGGTGCCGGCGCGCTGCTCAGCCGCAACCTCTTGGTCTACGGCCTCGGCGGCATCATCGTCCCGTTCGTCGGCATCAAGATAATCGACATGGCCGTCACGGCCCTTGGCCTTGCATAAGGATCATTCCGATGCTCAAGCAAATCAGACCCGCGATCATCATGATCGTCTTCTTCACCGTGCTGACCGGCCTGGTCTATCCCCTGGGCATGACCGGCATTGCGCAGGCGCTGTTCCCCCGCCAGGCCAATGGCAGCCTGATCGTGAAGGATGGCAAGGTCATCGGCTCCGAGCTGATTGGCCAGTCCTTCGCCAGCGACAGATATTTCCATGGCCGGCCCTCGGCCGCCGGCAACGGCTACGACGCCACGGCGTCGGGCGGCACCAATCTCGGCCCGACCAACCCCAAGCTTATCGAGCGCATCAAGGGCGACACCGAGAAGCTGAAGGCGGAGAATCCGAACCAGCCTGTGCCGATGGACCTGGTGACGACGTCCGGCAGCGGCCTCGATCCGCACATCAGCCCGGATGCCGCGTATTTCCAGGTTCCGCGCGTCGCCAAGGCCAGGGGCATCGACGAAGCCAAGGTCAAGACACTTGTCGACGGCCAGGTCGAAGGCAGGGAACTCGGCTTCATGGGAGAGCCGGTGGTCAATGTGCTGGCGCTCAACCTGGCGCTGGACGCCGCGAAATAGGTGATGGCGAGGGCCGGGGATCGACAGCATCCCCGGACCTCTCCATGATCGATCCTGATGCCGGAAGACAGAAGCAACGAAAACCGACCTTCCCCCGACGCGCTGCTCGAGCATGCCGAGCGGGAGGGGCGCGGCCGTCTGCGAATATTCCTCGGTGCCGCCCCCGGTGTCGGCAAGACGTACGAGATGCTGATGTCTGGCCGTGCCAGGCTGGCCGACGGCATCGATGTGGTGATCGGCATCGTCGAGACGCATGGCCGCAAGGAAACCCTGGCCCTGGTCGACGGCTATGAGGTCATTCCCCGCCGCAATGTCGACTACAAGGGGCGCGTCCTCGACGAGATGGATATCGACGCCATCCTCGCCCGGCGCCCGGCGCTGGTTCTCGTCGACGAACTCGCCCACACCAACGCGCCCGGCAGCCGCCACCCCAAGCGCTATCTCGACGTCCAGGAAATCCTGACGCAAGGCATCGACGTCTACACGACGCTCAACGTCCAGCATGTCGAAAGCCTGAACGATGTTGTTGCCCAGATCACCAAGGTCAGGGTCCGCGAGACGGTTCCTGACTCCATCATCGACCAGGCCGACGATGTCGAGATCATCGATCTCACCCCCGACGACCTGATCAAGCGGCTCGAGGAAGGCAAGGTCTACTTCCCCAACACGGCGCAACGCGCCATCGAGAACTATTTCTCGCCCGGCAATCTGACGGCGCTCAGGGAACTGGCGCTGCGCCGCACTGCCCAGCGCGTCGACGAGCAGTTGCTCAATCACATGCAGTCCCATGCCATCCAAGGGCCCTGGGCGGCCGGGGAAAGGGTCCTCGTCTGCCTCGACGCGCGCCTGGGCGGTGCGGCCCGCATCCGCTATGCGCGCAGGCTGGCCGACCGGTTGCGTGCCCCGTGGACAGCACTGCATGTCGACAGTCCCCGCTCGGCCAGCATGCCCGAGGAGGACAAGGACCGGCTGGCAAACAATTTGCGCCTCGCCCAGCAGCTTGGCGCCGAGGTGACGACCATTCCGGGTCAGAATGTGGCGCAGGACATCGTGCGCTATGCGACGGCGAACAATTTCACCCATATCGTGGTCGGCCGGCCGACCCGCTCGCGCTGGCGCGAACTGATCGAGGGCTCGCTGACCTATGATCTCATCCGCAATGCCGGCGACATCAGCGTCCATGTCATTTCGGGAAACGAACGCAGCACCGAGGCGACGTCGAGGAACGTAAGGACCGCGGACGAGCAGACGCCATTCCAAATCTGGCCCTATCTCCTGGCCACGGCCTATGTCGCCGGCTCGCTCGCCTTCGCCGTGCTGCTCGACCAGTTTCTCGATGTTCGCAACCTCGCGATCATCTTCCTCATCGGGGTGCTGGCGTCGGCGGTGACCGGCGGTCTCTTGCCGGCTCTGTACGCTTGTCTCCTCAGCGCCCTTGCCTTCAACTATTTCTTCCTGGAGCCGCGCTACACGCTGACGATCCGGGATCCGGAGAGCATTGTCGCGCTCGGCGTATTCCTGGTCGTCGCCGTCATTGCCAGCAATCTGACGGTGCGCGTGCAGCGCCAGGCGATCGCCGCCCGCTCGCGGGCGCGGGCCACGGAGGACATCTACCTCTTTTCCAAGAAGCTCGCCGGTGCCGGCACGCTCGACGACGTTCTGTGGGCCACCGCCTTCCAGATCGCCTCGATGCTCAAGCTGCGGGTGGTGCTGCTTCTGCCTGAAGACGGCACCATCACCGTCAAGGCCGGCTATCCGCCCGACGACACGCTGGCCGAGGCCGACATTGCCGCCGCCCGCTGGGCCTGGGAGCACAACCGCGCCGCCGGGCGTGGCGCCGATACGCTGCCCGGCGCCAAGCGGCTCTATCTGCCGTTGCGGACGGGGCGCACGGCAATCGGTGTCGTCGGTCTCGACAATGACAAGCAAGGCCCACTGCTGACGCCGGAGCAGCAGCGCCTGCTCGACGCGCTGGCCGACCAGGCGGCGGTCGCCATCGAACGCATCCAGCTCGTCGCCGATGTCGACAGGGCCAAGCTCGCCGCCGAAGCGGACAGGCTGCGCTCGGCGCTGCTGACCTCGATTTCGCATGATCTGAAGACGCCGCTCGCCGCCATCATGGGCGCGGCCGGCACGCTGCGGGAATTCGCGCCCGCTCTTCCCGAACAGGACCGGGCGGAGCTGCTGACGACCGTGCTCGACGAATCCGAGCGGCTGAACCGCTTCATCGCGAACCTGCTCGACATGACCAAGATCGAGTCCGGCGCAATGGAGCCGAACTTCGCTTTCCACTACGTCGGAGACATCGTCGGCTCCGCCCTGCAAAGGGCGAAGAAGATCATCGCCGAGCACAAGACCGAGATCGACATCCCGGCGGATTTGCCGATGTTGAAGGTCGATCCCGTGCTGTTCGAGCAGGCGCTGTTCAATCTCCTCGACAATGCGGCGAAATACGCGCCGGCAGGCTCGACGATCCGCGTGCAGGGTTGGACCGACAATGGTTCCGTCATCCTGCAGATCATGGATGAGGGGCTGGGCATTCCTCCTGGCGATCTGGAACGGATTTTCGACACGTTCTACCGGGTGCGCAAGCGCGACCAGGTTCGCGCCGGCACCGGGCTCGGCCTGTCCATCTGCCGCGGCTTCATCGAGGCGATGGGGGGCACGATCACCGCGGCAAACCGAACCGACCGTTCGGGTGCGGTTTTCACCATCAAAATGCCGAAGCCGACGAACCCGCCCGATCTCGGCGCCGCCAGTACGGACGACAATGATGTGGGTGATTTGGGATGTGGGTGATTTGGCATGACGAACACGAATGTCAGGATACTGGTCGTCGATGACGAACCGCCGATCCGCAAACTGCTGCGCGTCGGCCTCGGCAGCCAGGGCTATGCGGTCAGCGAGGCGCCGAACGCCAAGGCGGCGATCGAATTGATGGACCAGGAAAAGCCGGACCTGGTGCTGCTCGATCTCGGCCTGCCCGGCATGAGCGGCCATGAGCTGCTGCGCAAATGGCGTGACGACGGCCTCGACATTCCCGTCGTCATCCTCTCCAGCCGCACCGACGAGGCCGGCATCGTCAACGCGCTCGAACTCGGCGCCGACGATTATGTCACCAAGCCGTTCGGCATGAACGAACTGGTGGCGCGCATCCGCGTGGCGCTGCGGCACAAGTTCCAGCAGCAGGGCGAGAAGCCGGTCTTCCAGAGCGGTGACCTCAGCGTCGATCTGGTCAAGCGCATCGTCAAGGTCGAGGGCAAGGAGATAAAACTCTCGCCGAAGGAATACGACATACTGCGCATCCTGGTGCAGCATGCCGGCAAAGTGCTGACCCACCATTTCATCCTGAAGCAGATCTGGGCGACTCGACCGACGTGCAATATCTCAGGGTCTATGTCAGGCAGCTCCGGCAGAAGATCGAGAAGACCCCCGACCAGCCGCACCACATCACCACCGAAACCGGTGTCGGCTACCGCCTGCGGGTCGACTGAGACAGCCCCATCGATTGAAGCTGCTTCAGCCGATGGCTTCCAGCGGCCGGTTTGCGGCCGTGGATGCCCGCAAGGCGGCGAAACAGCCGAGAATGCCAAGCGGGACGAAAGCGAGGAACAGCCAGCTCGCGACATTGGCCGCCGCGTCATGGTTCAGCCCTTGCGAAAAGCCGCTGGCATTGGCGACGATGCCGGCAAGGGCAGCACCCACGGCGTAGCCGATGCGCTGCATGGTCGGCACCGCGGCCGAGGCGATGGTCTGCTCCTCGTCCGGGGCGGAGGCGACGATGACGCGGGTCAGGAACGGCCAGGCAATGCCGAAGCCGCCGCCCTGCAACAGGGCGCAGACCAGGATCAGCGGGATCGAGCCGAGGGGTATCGTATAGGCAAAGCCGGCAATACCGGCCGCGATCATCAGCGCACCGACGACGATGATCAACCGCTCGCGTTGCGGCGGGGCGTTGGCGACGAGGATCGACAGGATCGACCAGGCGATCGATTCGGCGGCGATGATGTAGCCGGTGGTCAGAAGCGGAATGTCATGAAGGCTGGTCAAAAGCAGCGGCCCGTAGACGCCGAAGGAGCAGGTGGCCACGGAAAAGGCTGCGACCATGGTCATGCCGGCGCCGACTGGCGTGTGCCACGAGAACAGCCGCGACGGGAACAACCGGGAGCGCGGCTTCAGCGCGTCGATGGCGAAGAATAGCGCCAGGCCGGCGAGGCCCAGCACGATCAGCAGCGAGGAGCGCAGCAGGGCAATGTCGACGCCGGCAGAGGCGATCAGCACCACGGCAACGGCAAGGCAGGCAAGGGCGGCGAACGGGAAGGGCGGTGTCTTGCCCGTGCTTGCGATGGGTCGCGTTGCTTCCGGGGTGTTGAGCACGAGGAAGCTGGCCAGCGCCATGGCGGTGCCGCCGAAAGTGAAGACGCCGAAGGCCCAACGCCATGACAAAAGCTCGGTCATGATCGCGCCGAGCAACGGGCCGCTGAAGGCGGCAACGCCCCAGATCGCCGACATGATGCCGAAAAGCTGCGGCCAGATGGCGCGCGAGAACAGCCGCTCGACCGAGACGAAGGCGAGCGACACCAGCGCGCCGCCGCCCAGCCCCTCGATCAGACGGCCGGCCAGGAACAGTTGCATGGAAGGCGAGGTGGCGCAGATCAGCGCCCCGGCCGCATAGAGCAGGGCCGCGACCACCATATTGGTACGCAGCGCCACATAGCTGACCAGACGTCCGGCCGCGGCACCGGCGACGATGGCGCCGAGCTCGTAGATCGCCAGCGACCAGCCGACGAGTTGCACCCCGGCCAGTTCACCAACCATGGCCGGCATGACGGTCGCCACCATCGTCTCGTTGGTGGCGTGCAGCAGGATGCCGAGGCTGATGAAGCAGAAGCGCGCCAGATCGCCGCTCGCCCACAATGCGCGCCAGTCGACCCTGTTTGTGCTGATTTCAGTCATGTCCACCCCAGTCCTGCATATCTCGATGCCGGCGCATGCCACCAGAAGCCAGCAAGGCTTTCCGGCAGGACCATGCGCGACAATAGCGCCGCATCCAGGCGCTGCTCAGTCGGGGCAGGTTTGTAAGACCTCAACCACGGTTGAGTTCAAGCGGTTCGTTTCGGTGGACCATCGCAACGTTCGAGATTGGCCGAAGCCGCCTCCGACGTCGACGCCATCAATTCTCGGTGCTGCGCAGCTGGAACTGGCTGACGCCGATGGCGAGATTGATTCCGGTCTGCGTCTGCAGGCTGAGCGGCTGCAGGGTGAAGGCCTGCGATGAACCGCCGACCAGCAGATTGGCGCCGGCCCCCACGGCCGCCGTCACCTCGGCGCTGGCGCCGATATAGTCGCCCGCCAGTGCACCCGGCGCGTAGATGTTCTTCAGCGGCGTCAGCACCAGCCATTGCATCACCGCCTGCTTTGTCGTGCCGATATCGAGACCGTATTTGTTGACGGCGCCGAAATAGGCTTCCGGCGCGAAGCTCTTGTCGGCCGGGTGAAGGTGCAGCTCAGATCCTTGCTCGAGCCGAAGATGAAGCCGGTGCCGCCCGATATGGCGCATTCAAGCGTGCCGAGTTCGATGCCCCGGTCCTGTGCTCGTGCCTGTGGCGCGCCAAGCACGATGGCAATCACGGCAGCAGCGATGGCTGTCTTCGGCATACTGTCCCCCTCAAAAATAAAACGGCGCGGAACCATCCTATCCGGTTCCGCGCCGCAGGGTAGAGAGGAGCGCTTGGCTCCATGCAATCACTTCAGCGAGTGGATCAGCTCAAGGGAGGTCACGGCCACGGCGAGATTGACGCCGGTCTGTGCCTGGACGCTGAGCGGCTCCAGCATGAAGGCGCTGTCGAAGCCACCGACCAGCAGATTGGCGCCGCCACCGGTGACGACGCTCGCCTCGGCGTTGACGCCGTAGTAGCTGCCGGCAAGGTCACCCGCATCGCGGTCGCGGGTCGCGGCAAAAACCGCCCAGACGAGCTGGCCCTGATGCGTCTGGCCGAGATCGACACCGATCTTGGAGATGACGCCGGTGTAAATCTCCGACGGTCCGTGATGGTAGGGACGGAAGACGCAGGACACGCCCTTGTTGGAAGCGACGATGTAGGCGGTGCCGCCATCGATGGTGCAGTCGAGCGTGCCGAGTTGCAGCTTGCCGGCGCTGGCCGGGGCGGCAGCGAATACGGTCGTTGCAAGGGCAGCGGCGCAGACGAGTTTCTTGATCATGGGAGGGTCCTTTCGCAAATCGCCTGGAAATAACGGCTTGAATGGCCAGAGCGTTCCGTCGAAAACTTGGCGTGAACAAGGCAAGGGTTAACGCATTGTCGCAGGGGTTAACGCGCGGTTGCCGGATTGGCGGCGATCTTCGGCGCCGCGTGTCCTTTTGGACACGCAAGCAACCCGTACTGCTTAGCCGGTTAAGCGGAAGCCGATCTCAGCTGGCGCTGCCACCGACGCGCGACAAGCCGTCCTTGGCCGGCTGGTAGCTCGGGTTGAGGCGGACGGCTTCCTTGTAGGACTTCGCCGCCTTCGCCTTGTCGCCGCGCCGCTCGTAGATCAGCGCCTGGTTGGCCCAGGCCTCGGCGTTCTTGCCGTCGAGCTTGATGGCCATGTTGAAATCGGAGAAAGCGTTGTCCTCGTCGCCCGTCGCCAGATAGGAGAGGCCACGGCCGTTGTAGGGCTCGGCGGCATCCGGCGCCAGCGAGATGGCGGTCGAGAAATCCTCGATGGCGAATTTGTGCTGGCCCTGGCTCTGATAGATCAGGCCGCGATTGTGGTAGGCACGCGCATCCGTCGTGTCGAGCTGGATCGCCTTCTGGAAATCGTTGAAGGCGTCCTGGGTGCGGCCCGCCTTGCGGTAGAGATTGCCGCGGCCGATATAGGCGGCGTCATAATTGCCGTTGATCTGGATCGACTTGTTGTAGTCGTCGAGCGCGGCCGCCTGATTGCCAAGGAAGCGCTGGATAAGCGCCCGGTTCGAATAGGCCTGGTAGAAATTCGGATTGAGCTGGATGGCCTGGTTGAAGTCCTTGAGCGCTGCCTGGTACTGGCCGCCACGGCCATAGGCCGAGCCGCGCACATTGTAGCCTTCAGGATCCTGGGGATTGCGCTGGATGACCGCCGACAGCGAGGAGATGTTCTCGCTCGACCCTTGCGCCTTGTCGATGTTGTTGAACTCGCCGGTCGGGCCTGATGTCTGGCAGCCGGCAAGCACCAATCCGGAAAGCAGGGCGGCTGTCAGGGCGAAACCACGCAATGCGGTCCCGCGCTCCACGCTTGTTGCGTTCATGTCTGCCCTGTCCTCACTTCAAGCCGCGTCGTTCAGGTCCGGATCCCCCCTCCGGGCCGGGTCACAATCAAAATAAAAAGGTGGCGGCGATTCCGCATCGCGCCACCTCAGTATCCTTCGAAAAGGACGAAATATTGGCGATAATCAGCGCGGCGGACGCGCTGCGCCAGCGGCACCACCAGCAGCCACCGGACGCGGCGTCATCGGCAGCAGGCCTTCGCGCTGGGCGCGCTTGCGGGCCAGCTTGCGGGCGCGGCGCACGGCTTCCGCCTTTTCACGGGCGCGCTTCTCGGAAGGCTTCTCGTAGTGACCGCGCATCTTCATTTCGCGGAAAATGCCTTCGCGCTGCATCTTCTTCTTGAGCGCGCGAAGCGCCTGATCAACGTTATTGTCGCGGACGAGTACCTGCACGGGCAATCCTGTCTTTCGGGTTTGATATCAACAGGCAAGTGGCCATAGCCACTAGCCTCCGCGGCGGTCGACACCACGAATTGTGGCGGCTGATAGCAGAATCAGGCCGCGCTGTCCACAGTCGAAATGAAGGACAACAGCCAAATTGCCACGGTCGCCCCGAGATAGGGCGCCAACTACGCGGTGGCCAGGTGCAGCCGCTCGAAATCCTCGAAGAATTCGCCGTAGTCGCAGGTGATCTCTTCACCCGCTGCGATGTCGCGGGTCGCGGTGGCGCCGCCATATTGCGAAAAGTCGGTGTTCGGCGTCGCCGAATGGTTCATGAAGCGGCCATTGTCGACTTCATAGACCATGAAACCCGGCCGATCCGGGCTCGGATAGGCATAGCGGTCGAGCAATTCCTTCAGGGGCTCCGGTGCGGCCTCATATTTGTCCATCGGGATCAGCCGGTCGAAATCCGGGTCAAGCCGCCAAATCGAGGCGCCTTTCCGGATCGGCTCGGCGGCGAACATGCCGACGCCCTCGATTGCGCTCGCGGCCACATAGGTTCGGATCAGCATCATGGTTTCGGGACCCGTTTCGATGAGAAAACGGAATCGCCAAATCGCGCGGAAAAAGCAAGACCGGCCGCCTGCGTCAAAGCGGCGAACCGGCCTGTTCGATGCAAAAACCCTTCACGTCCGGTTGATCGAGACGCCGCCATCGGCAAACAGCGCGGTTCCCGTGGTGAAGCTCGAAGCGTCCGAGGCAAGGTAAAGCGCCGAGCGGGCGATCTCCTCCGGCTGCGCCATGCGCTTCAGCGCATGGATACCTTCGACAAAAGCGCGGGCTTCGGGCGTCGTTGTCGTCGCGCCCGGTGTATCGGTGCCGCCCGGCAGCAGCGCGTTGACGCGCAGGCCTTTCGGCCCGTATTCGGCGGCCAGAACCTGTGTCAGGCCGATCAGGCCGGCCTTGGCGGCGGCGTAGGCGGCCATGCCCGGCATGCCGGCGGTGTAGCCGACAAAGCTGGAGGTGAAGATCAGCGAGCCGCCGCCGCGCTCCAGCATGGCGGGTATTTGGTATTTCGCCCCTAGAAAGGCACTGGTCAGGTTGATGTCCATGGTCTCGTGCCATGTCGCCGGCATCATGTCGGGCAGGGGCGCCATCAAGCCGACGGCGCCGGCATTGTTGAAGGCGATGTTGAGGCCGCCGAAGCTTTCGACCGCCAGATCGACAAGCGCCTTCGCATAGGCTTCGTCCCTGACGTCACCGGCAAGGGCGACGGCCGTGCCTTGCGCGTCCGATATCTCGGCGACAAGTGTGTCGAGCTCGGCCTGACGGCGGGCGGCGACGACGATCTTAGCGCTTTCCTCGGCGAAGAGTTTTGCCGTGGCGCGGCCGATGCCGGAACTGGCGCCAGTGACGATGGCGATCTTGTTGGCGAGTGCGAGCATCTTTTGCATCCCTGTTTTTCGCGCTGGTCTCAGCGGCAATCGGGATGCTTGGTCGCAGATGGGGCGGGGAGGAACCACCCGATACCTGCGAAGGTGTCGTCGTCCTGCACTATTGCTTCAGCAGCCAGCCGAGCCGATCGAGCGAGAAGGCGTAGCTGATGACAATCAGCACAGCCATGATGATGCTCGTGGTCGTGTAACCCGCAGCATAGAATCCGGCAGCGCCGCCGAACAGGATGATCAGTTCGAGCGCGAGCCGCACTGTGCCCGGCACAGGCACCGGTGCGCGGCCTGACCGGCTTGGGTCGTTGAGCACCGCGAAGGTGCCCCACAGCACGGCCGCAATGAGCGGCAGGGCCAAAGCGAGGACCCAGCGCCACCATTCGTCGGAGAGGGTCCAGCCGGCAATGCCGAGACCAACCAGGGCGGCAAGCTCCAGCAGGAAGCGCAACGTCAAATTCCACCAGGCATTGCCCACGATCGCTCTCCGAAGATTCGCGACAGGCAATGTGGCTGAAGGCCGTCACGACAGCCAGCCCGCATGCCTCTTTTTCGTCGTGGCGCAAAACGGCAAGCGCCGTCGCAAACAGCGCAAGGGTGGAAGCGCCGTTTCGCTAGTGATACACCTCGCGCGCCGGGCCGAACAAAAGCCCGGCTGCAATCCGCTAGATCTGTTGGCGCGAGGCTGGGACGTTGAAAAAATATTCGGTATTCGCCATCGCACGCGAGGCCATGCGCGGCCACAAGGGCTGGGAGGAGCAGTGGTCCTCGCCGGAGCCCAAGAAGGAATACGACGTCATCATCGTCGGCGCCGGCGGTCATGGGCTGGCCACCGCCTATTATCTTGCCACGGTGCATGGCATCACCAATGTCGCGGTGCTGGAAAAGGGCTGGCTGGGCGGCGGCAACACCGGCCGCAACACCACCATCATCCGCTCCAACTATCTCTATGACGAGAGCGCCGGCATCTACGACCATGCGCTGAAACTGTGGGACGGGCTCAGCCAAGAGCTCAACTACAACGTCATGTATTCGGCGCGCGGCGTCATGATGCTGGCGCACAATGTGCACGACATCCAGGTGCTGAAGCGCCATGTCCATGCCAACCGGCTGAACGGCATCGACAATGAATGGCTGTCGCCGGAGCAGGCCAAGGAGTTCTGCCCGCCGCTCAACATCTCCAGGGATGCGCGCTATCCGGTCGTCGGTGCCGCCTTGCAGCGCCGCGGCGGCACGGCGCGCCACGATGCGGTCGCGTGGGGCTATGCACGCGGCGCTTCGGCGCGCGGCGTGCACATCATCCAGAATTGCGAGGTCACTGGGGTCAAGCGTGCGCCGAACGGCGCGGTCATGGGTGTCGACACGACGCGCGGCTTCATCGGCGCCAAGAAGGTCGGCGTCGTCGCGGCCGGCCATTCCTCGGTCATCATGAACATGGCCGGCGTGCGCATGCCGCTGGAAAGCTATCCGCTGCAGGCGCTGGTGTCGGAGCCGATCAAGCCGGTGGTGCCCTGCGTGGTGATGTCGAACACCGTGCACGCCTATATCTCGCAGTCCGACAAGGGCGAACTGGTGATCGGCGCCGGCACCGACCAGTATGTCTCCTATTCGCAGACCGGCGGTCTGCACATATTGCAGCATACGCTCGACGCCATCTGCGAGATGTTCCCGATCTTCACGCGCATGAAGATGCTGCGCTCCTGGGGCGGCATTGTCGACGTGACGCCCGACCGCTCGCCGATCCTGGCCAAGACGCCGGTGCCCGGCCTCTACGTCAATTGCGGCTGGGGCACGGGCGGCTTCAAGGCGACGCCCGGTTCGGGCCATGTCTTTGCCCACACCATCGCCAAGGACGATCCGCATCCGATCAACGCGCCCTTCACCATCGAGCGCTTCCGCACCGGCCGCCTGATCGACGAGGCGGCGGCGGCGGCGGTGGCGCACTGATGGCCGTCGAGAGGCTTTGCAACCAACCGGCCATCGGCCACGGCGAATTGTAGGAACGAACAGAATGCTTCTCATCCGCTGCCCCTATTGCGAGGAAGAGCGCCCGGAGCTCGAATTCCGCAACGCCGGCGAGGCGCATATTGCGCGCTCGGCCAACATTGCCGGCGAGAGCGACGACGACTTCGAAAAGTTCTTCTTCATCCGCTCGAACCCCAAGGGCATCATCTATGAGCGCTGGCGGCACATGCATGGCTGCGCGCGCTTCTTCAACGCCGTGCGCGACACCGTCACCGACAAGTTCGTCATGACCTACAAGGCCGGCGAACCCAAACCCGCCAAGCTGCCGGGAGTTGCCAAATGAGCGGCGCGTTCCGCATCCCGAGAGCCGGTCGCCTCAGCCAGGCCAAGACCGCGCGGTTCAGCTTCGACGGCCAGTCCTATGCCGGCATCGAGGGCGACACGCTGGCCTCCGCACTGCTCGCCAATGGCGTGCATCTGGTCGGCCGCTCGTTCAAGTACCACCGGCCACGCGGCTTCCTGTCGGCCGGCGCGGAAGAGCCCAATGCGCTGGTGCAGATCGTGCGCGACGACGCGCGCAAGACGCCGAATGTGCGCGCCACCGTGCAGGAGCTCTATGACGGGCTCGCCGCCAATTCGCAAAACCGCTGGCCGTCGCTGTCCTTCGATGTCGGCGCGGTCAATGACCTGGCGTCGCCGATGTTTTCGGCCGGTTTCTACTACAAGACCTTCATGTGGCCGAAGGCGGCCTGGAAGAGCCTGTACGAGCCCAAGATCCGCGAAGCCGCCGGCCTTGGCGTTTCGCCGGACAAGCCCGATCCCGACCATTATTCCTCGCGCTACGCGCATTGCGACGTGCTGGTGCTGGGCGGCGGTGCCGCCGGCCTCGCAGCGGCATTGGCGGCGGCCGAGACCGGTGTGCGCGTCATCCTCGCCGATGAGCAGGCCGAGTTCGGTGGCAGTCTGCGTTTCGAAACCGGTGCGAAGATCGACGGCCAGGACGGTTTTGTCTGGGCACAAGCAGCAATCGCCAAGCTCGCCGCCATGGACAATGTCCGCGTGCTGTCGCGCACCACGGCGTTCGGCTATTACGCGCAGAACTTCGTCGGGCTGGTCGAGCGTGTCAGCGATCATTTGAAGGCTCCCGGCCATGATTTGCCGCGCGAGCGGCTGTGGCAGATCAGGGCCAAGCGCGTCGTCCTGGCCTCCGGCGCCATCGAGCGCCACATGGTGTTCGCCAACAATGACCGGCCGGGCATCATGCTGGCGGGTGCGGCGCGCACCTTCCTCAACCACTATGGCGTAGCGGTCGGCAGGAATGTCGGCGTCTACACGGCCAATGATTCCGCTTACGCGGCGGCGATCGACCTGAAGAAGGCCGGCGTCAACATCGCGGCGATCGTCGATCTGCGCGACAATCCGACCGGTCCGGTGATCGACGAGGCGCGGGCGCTCAGCATCGAGGTCAATTTCGGCCGCGCGGTGATCCGTGCCGGCGGCAAATTGCGGGTGTCGTCGATGACCGTGCAGCCGAAGAATGGCGGCGGCGAGCGCACCATTCCCGTCGATGCGATCCTGATGTCGGCCGGCTGGACGCCGTCGGTACACCTGTTTTCGCAGTCGCGCGGCAAGGTCGCCTTCAACGACGAGACCAAGCGCTTCGTGCCGGGCACCTATGCGCAGGACTGCGTTTCCGTCGGCGCCTGCAACGGCACGGACGGCTTGTCGGCAACGATGGACGAAGCCTATGCGGCCGGCGCCATTGCGGCCAAGGATGCCGGCGCCAAAACCACCAAGGGCACGAAGCCGAAGGTCGACGCCTCGGAGAGCTGGTCGCGCGGCATGCTGGGTGCCGCACCCGGCGCCGGCCCGGACATGACGGTCAAGGCCTTCGTCGATTTCCAGAACGATGTCACCGCCAAGGACATCCGCCAGGCGGTGCATGAAGGCATGCGCTCGATCGAGCACGTCAAGCGCTTCACCACCAACGGCATGGCGACCGACCAGGGCAAGACCTCGAACATGCACGGTCTGGCGATCGCGGCGGAAACGCTGGGCAAGCCGATCCCCGAGGTCGGCCTGACCACGTTCCGCGCACCCTATACGCCGGTCACTTTCGGCGCGATCGTCAGCCATGCGCGCGGGCCGCTGTTCGACCCGACGCGCAAGACGGCGACGCATCCGTGGGCCGAGGCGCAAGGTGCGGTGTTCGAGGATGTCGGCCAGTGGAAGCGCGCCTGGTATTTCCCGAAGGCCGGCGAAGACATGCATGCCGCGGTCGACCGCGAATGCGTCGCGGTCCGCACGACGGCCGGCCTGTTCGATGCCTCGACGCTCGGCAAGATCGAGGTGGTCGGACCGGATGCGGCCAAGTTCATGGAGCTGCTCTACACCAATCCGTGGGAGAAGCTGGAACCCGGCCGCTGCCGCTATGGCATCATGCTGCGTGAGGACGGTTTCATCTATGATGACGGCGTCGTCGGCAGGCTGGCGCCGGACCGTTTCCATGTGACGACGACGACCGGCGGCGCGCCGCGCGTCATGAACCACATGGAGGACTATCTCCAGACCGAATTCCCGCATCTCAATGTGTGGCTGACCTCGATCACCGAGCAGTGGGCTGTCATCGCGGTGCAGGGGCCGAAATCGCGCGACATCATCGCACCGCTGGTCGAAGGCATCGACATGTCGGATGAGGCGCTGCCGCATATGTCGGTGCGCGAAGGCAAGATCTGCGGCGTGCCGACAAGGCTGTTCCGCATGTCGTTCACCGGCGAGCGCGGCTTCGAAGTCAATGTGCCGGCCGATTACGGCCAGGCCGTCTGGGAAGCGCTGTGGGCCGAAGGCCAGAAGCATGGCGCTACCGCCTACGGCACCGAGTCCATGCACGTGCTGCGCGCCGAGAAGGGCTACATCATCGTTGGCCAGGACACGGACGGCACGGTGACGCCGAACGACGCCGGTCTCGACTGGGCGGTCGGCAAGAAGAAGACCGACTTCGTCGGCATCCGCGGTATGGCGCGGCCGGATCTGGTCGCCAAGGGCCGCAAGCAACTGGTTGGCCTGAAAACCAAGGACCCGAAGGTGGTGCTGGAAGAGGGCGCGCAGATCGTCGAGGATCCCAAGCAGGCGATCCCGATGAAGATGATCGGTCATGTCACTTCGAGCTACTGGTCGCAGAATTGCGGCCGCTCGATCGCGCTGGCGCTGGTCGCCGGCGGCCGCGACCGGATGGGCGACACGCTCTATGTGCCTATGCCGAACGGGGTGATCGAAGTGGAGGTTACCGGCATGGTGTTCTTCGACGAGACGGGAGGCCGCCTCAATGGCTAAGGCTGCTGCAAAGAAAACGGCTGCGGCCGCATCGCCTTCGGTCGACCGCCGTCCGGCATTGGCTGGACGCGCCGTCTCCGCGACAGGCGTCAAGGTCGAGGTGCTGCCGCCGGCGGAGCGCATCTCTCTGCGCGCGCCGGAGGCTTCGGTCGCGGCGCTTTCCAAGGCGCTCGGCCTGACCTTGCCGAAGAAGCCGAAGACTTCCGCGTCGAAGGCAGGCCGCACCGCTTTGTGGCTCGGCCCCGACGAGTGGCTTGTCATCGACGAGGGCGCAAACGATCCGCTCGCCGACTGTGCGACGGTCACCGCGCTGCATTCGGCGGTCGGCATTTCACACCGCAACATCGCGATCTCGGTCACCGGTCCGGCGGCCGAAGCCACGATCAATTCGGGTTGCCCGCAGGATCTGTCGCTCGACGCCTTCCCGGTGGGCGCCGCTTCGCGCACCATCCTCGGCAAGGCCGAGATCGTGCTGTTGCGCACCGCCGCTGACGCCTTCCGGGTCGAATGCTGGCGTTCCTTCTCGGATTATGTCTTTACTTTCCTGTCCGAGGGAGCCCGCGACGCGGCTGGCTGATCCCGGAACGTTTGCCGCCCGCGTTCGTTGTGCGGCAACAGGTCGAGGGAGAAATGCCGATGCCGTCAAAGTCCGCGCCGAAGTCGCCGGTGAAAAAGACACCGGCCGTCCGCTCGCTTGAGCATGAGCAACACGAAGCGTCGAGCGCGGAAGAGGAACTCGAGGAGGGCCTCGAGGACACGTTTCCGGCCAGCGATCCGGTGTCCATCACCAGTTCGGCGATCCCCGGCGGGCCCGCCAAGCCTGGCAAGGCCAAGACCGTCCCTGGACGGAAACCCCGCAAGCGCTGATTTTCAGCAATTTTGGTCGAAAGGCATCTTCCCAAGATATCGCCAGTTGAGATATTCAAAGCGCTTTGGAGAGGAAAAATGCCGATAAAAGCTGTTGTCTGGGGCGAGAATGTCCATGAGCAGACCAATGCCGCCGTGCGCGACCTCTATCCGCTGACCATGCATGGCACGATCGCCGCCGCGCTCAACCACGACAAGGGCATCGAGGCGACCACCGCCACCTTGCAGGAGCCCGAGCACGGCCTGAGCGAGAAGCGCCTGGCGGCCACAGATGTGCTTTTGTGGTGGGGCCATGCCGCCCATGGCGAGGTCAAGGACGAAATCGTCGAGCGCGTGCAGAAACGGGTCTGGGAAGGCATGGGGCTGATCGTGCTGCATTCCGGCCACTATTCGAAGATCTTCAAGCGGCTGATGGGCACGCCCTGTTCGCTGAAATGGCGCGAGGCGGGAGAGCGTGAGCGCGTCTGGGCAATCAACCGCAGCCACCCGATCGCACAAGGCATCGGCGAATGCCTGGAGATCGGCGAGACGGAAATGTATGGCGAGCCGTTCGCGGTGCCGGAGCCGCTCGAGACGGTGTTTGTCTCCTGGTACGAGGGTGGCGAGGTGTTCCGCTCCGGGCTGACCTACCAGCGCGGCGCGGGCCGCATCTTCTATTTCTCGCCCGGCCACGAGACCTATCCGATCTATCACAATGAGGGCGTGCAGCAGGTGCTGCGCAATGCCGTGCACTGGGCGCATAACCCGGCGCCCGCATGGGCCGGCATCACCAATGCGCCGAACGTGCCGACGAACAAGGCCAAGGAGAAGATCGTGCAAAAGGGCCTGCGCCTGCATGCCGATGGCGACAAGGGGTTGAGTTAATGAGGGACCTGATCTGATGCATCGCCTGCTCTTGCTCGGCACCGGCTGGATCGCCGGACATCATATCGAAGAGTTCGCAAAGGTTCCTGGCTGCAGTATCGTCGCCTGTGTCGATCAGCTGCCTGGCCGCGCGGCGGCCTTTGCCGCTGCCAACCAGATCGGCGTTTCTTTCGAGAGCCTTGAAGCGGCGATCGCCTGGGGCGAGTTCGACGCCGCCATCAACGCAACGCCGGACGGTGTGCACAAAGCGACGACGCTGGCGCTGCTTGCCGCGGGAAAACATGTCTTTTGCGAAAAGCCGCTGGCGCCGAATCATGCCGATGCGCTTGCCATGACCGAAGCGGCCGAGGCCGCAGGCCTCGTCAATATGGTCAATCTCACCTACCGCAATTCACCGGCGATCCAGGAAGCACGGCGTCTGGTGTTGGCGGGCGCGATCGGCGAATTGCGCCATGTCGAGGCGAGCTACAAGCAGAGCTGGCTGGTCAGCAAATCCTGGGGGGACTGGCGCGTCGAGGACAAATGGCTGTGGCGCCTGTCGAGCCGGCACGGTTCGACCGGGGTTCTGGGCGATGTCGGTATCCACATCCTCGACTTCGCCACCTATGGCGCGGCCCAGGATATCGTCAGCCTGAATGCCGATCTGGTGACGTTTCCGAAGGCCGAAGGCGATCGGATCGGCGACTATGTGCTGGACGCCAATGACAGTGTGGCGATGACGGCACGGCTCACATCCGGCGCGCTGGCGACGATCATGGCGAGCCGCTACACAACCGGCCATGGCAATGACCTGTCGCTGACGCTGCATGGCACCAAAGGAGCGCTCAAGGTCGAGACCGATGGCAAAGCAGCGCGGCTGTCGGCATGCCTGGGAAAGGACGTCGATGTTCAGCTCTGGCGTGAGCTAGCCTTGCCGGATGTCAAGCGCAACGCCCGGCGTTTTGTCGATGCGCTGGATGCCGGGCAGAATGGCGATCCGTCCTTCCGGCGCGCCGCCGTTATGCAGAAGCTGATCGACGCGGCCTTCGAGAGTTCGGCGGCCAGGCTGCCGGTCACGCTCGGCTGACATATGCTTCTGGCCGGCTCGTGCCGGCCAGAAGCGCGCAAAACTTTAGAACGCGCTCGGCACGATCCACGGGTTGATGCCGATGCCGAGGCGCGGGCCTTTGCCTTCAGCATTGTTTTCCGTGGCGCCCTTCTTCTCGACCGAGCCGGTCGAGGCGCAATCCAGCTTCACATTGGTCTTGGTGTCGACGCAGGTCGCGGCCGGCACGTGCTTGACCGGGTGGGTGGTGTTGGCGGCGAAGGCCGAGCCGGAAAGTGCCAGCACGGCGGCGAGGGTGAGGAGGGTCTTTTTCATTGTCAGTCTCCGTTTTCGACGGGTAAATCTTTTCCGTACATGTACGGTGCTACGTACAGATACGTCCGCCGATCGCGAAGTTCAAGCCAAAATCGTACGCGTACGGTAAAATTTTGTTAACCAAGAAATTCGCCCTCCGGTAGGCCGGGGAAGGTCGCGAGGAAGTATGGAAACGAAGGAGTTGGCGTTCAGCAGTTGACCGGAGTCTCGGTCAGCGGCGGCACGTTCTGCGTGCTGAGTGCGGCCAGTTGGAAATCGCACATCCGTTTCACGAAAGCATGCGGGTCGCCGAAGGGGTAGAACGGAAAGGTGATCAACAGCGAGATCGTGCCGTGGCCGACCGCCCACAGCATGGTGGCGATGGCGCGCGGATCGCCCTGCAATTTTCCGGCGGCGACGCAGGCCTCGACCCGGCTGATCAGCGCCTTCATCGCCGGGTTGGCCTCGTGCATTTCTTGAAAACTCTGGCCTTCCGGCGGCCTGGTCTTCTCGGTCATGAAGACGGTGCGGTATTCGTTGGGATTGCCGAGGCCGAAGGCGGCATATTCGGTCATCACCGCCTGCAAGGCCTCGATCGGATCGTCGGACGGATGCTCCTCGATGCGGCGGGCAAGCGTCTCGAAGGCATCTTCGGCCAGCGCGAACAGAATGTCCTGCTTGTCGGCGAAATAGGAATAGACCGACATCGGCGCATAGCCGACCCGCTTGGCCAGTTTGCGGATGGTCAGGCCTTCATAGCCTTCTTCCCGGACGAGCTTGTGCGCGGCCTCGACCAGCTCGGAGCGCAGCTCGGCCTTCTGTTTTTCGCGGCGTTTCTGGACGCTCGGCGGCAAGTCTGGGGCCTCTCGGTGGGTGTCTGGGGTTGATGGTATCTGGCTAAATTATATACGCTGTACGGAAACGGACAAGGGCGCCGCGGGTTCCCAAGCGGTAGGTATCAGATCGCCCCGACGCCGCCGTCGACGGCCAGCGCATGGCCGGTCATGAAGGAGTTGGCCGGGTCGGCGGCGAACAGGATGGCGGTGGTGATTTCGTCGACTTCCGCCACGCGCTTCATCGGCACGCCGCGCGTCAGTTCGGCCAACGCCTCTGCCTCCGGCGCGCCGGAGACGCGCACGAAGCTGTCAACCACCGCCGTCCTGGTGTGGGCAGGGCAGATGGCGTTGATGCGCACACCCTTGGTCGCGTATTCGGCGGCGGCCGATTTGGTCAGCCCGACGACGCCATGCTTGGCGGCGGCGTAGACCGAAAGCTTTGGCGCGCCGACCAGCCCGGCAACCGAGGCGATGTTGACGATGGCGCCGCCCTTGGCCGTGGCCTTGAACTGTTGCTCCATCTGCGGGATCTGATGCTTCATGGCATAGAAGACGCCGAGCAGGTCGATCTCCAGCACGCGGCGGGCTTCGTCCGACGGCACCTGCGGCAGGCGCACGAAACTCTGGACGATGCCGGCATTGTTGATGGCGACATCCAGCCGGGCGAATCTTTCGACCGCCAGCCTGACCAGGTCCTCGGACAGTTTCTCCTCCGCTACGTTGCCGGCCAGGATCGCGGTTTCGGCCGGCAAGGTCGCGGCAAGACCGGCGAGCGCCTTTTCGTCGATGTCCGACAGCACCAGCCGGGCGCCTTCGGCGGCAAAGCCTTTCGCGGCACCCCTGCCGAGGCCGCCGGCGGCACCCGTGATCAGCACCGTTGCTCCGTCAAAGCGGCCCATCCCGTCTCCCCATCAATTCTGCTTGTCGATCAGTCTGGCGGCGAGATGCGAAAGCAGTTTCACCGCCTCGCCATAGGTCCTGGCCTTTTCCGGATTGGAGGCGTTGCCGTCCAGCGCGCGCTTGTAGACACCCTGGCAGATCGCCGCCAAACGGAAGAAGGAGAAAGCGAGGAAGAAGGTCCAGTTGCCGATATCGCTGAGCCCGCGCCGCCGGCAATAGGCGGCGACATAGTCTTCTTCCGAGGGCAGGCCGAGCGCCGCGCGGTCGATGCCGCCCAGGCCGCGAAAGCCCGAAGCATGCGGCAGGCGCCATTGCATGCATTGATAGGCGAGGTCGGCAAAGGGATGGCCCAGCGTCGACAGTTCCCAGTCGAGCACCGCGATGACCCTTGGCTGGTCCGGCGCGAAGATCAGATTGTCCAGCCGGTAGTCGCCATGCACCAGCGATATCAGGCCGTCATCAGCCGGCATATGCGTTTCCAGCCAGGCGATCAACTGGCCCATGTAGGCAATGGTGCCGGTTTCCGAAGCCCGGTACTGGCTGGTCCAGCGCGCCAGCTGCCGCTCGAAATAATTGCCCGGCCGGCCGAAATCGCTGAGACCCACGGCCTCGACATCGACATCGTGCAGCGCCGCGAGCGTGCCGTTCATGGCGTCGTAGATCGCGGCGCGCTCGTCATTGTCGCGCGCCTCAAGCAGTGCCGGATCCCAGAAGATGCGGCCGTCGAGGAAATCCATGACATAGAACATGCGGCCGATCGGCGAGTCCTCGGCCGACAGATGCAGCGTTGCCGGCACCGGCACGGCGGTGCCGGCAAGCGCCTTCATCACGCGGAATTCGCGGTCGACCTGATGCGCCGATTTCAGCAATTGCCCCGGCGGCTTGGCGCGCAGCACATAGCGGCCGCTGGCCGCCGTCAGGAGATAGGTCGGGTTGGACTGGCCGGATTTGAATTTTTCGATTGAAGCAAGCCCGGAAAAGCCGGGGATTTCCGCCTCGAGGTAAGGCGCAAGCGCTGCCCGGTCGAGCGCGTTGGCGTCGCTCATGCGGTCTCGGGCTGGCGTTCGATCAGCGTCAGCGTCAGCCAGCGGGCGGTCAGCGCCGGTTTCTTCGAGCCCTCGATCTCGATCGTCACGTCATGCGCGGTCTGCACCCAGCCGGATGGCCTGACCTTGACATCGGCCAGTACGAAATGGGTGCGGATGCGCGCGCCGGTCTTCACCGGCGCCAGGAAGCGCAGCGAATCGAAGCCATGGTTGACGCCCATCTTGCCGTTTTCCAGCGGCGGCATGGTCTCGAACGTCATTGCCGACAACAGCGACAGCGACAGGAAGCCATGCGCGATGGTGCCGCCGAACGGCGTCTCGCGCTTGGCCCGCTCAGGGTCGCAGTGGATGAACTGGTGGTCGTCGGTGGCGTCGGCGAACTGGTCGATCATGCGTTGCGTGACCACCCGCCACGGCGAGATGCCGACTTCCTTGCCGACACTGGCCAGAAGCACATCGAGACTGATCGGTTCCACGCTCATGTCCTCCAGTTCACCTCCGGCTTCTACGGCCGGAAAATGTCATTCCTTGAACAAGGTCAATCCATGCTGCACCGACTGCCCACCGTCGATCGGCAGGATGGCGCCGGTGACATAGCTGCCTGCACGGCTGCACAAATAGAGCGTTGCGCCGGCAATGTCATCCGCCGCGCCGATACGGCCGATCGGAACATGACTACCGACATGTCTAGCCTGCTCATCCGTACCGGTGGCAAAGGCCGTCATGCGGCTCTGGAAGGGGCCGGGAGCAAAGGCGTTGACGGTGATGCGGCGGGCGGCGAACTCCAGCGCCAAGGTGCGCGTCAGATGATGCACTGCGGCCTTGGACGCCGTGTAGGAATAGGCGTCGTCGGCCAGCGGCTGCGTGCCCATCACCGAACCCAGATTGATCACCCGGGCCGGATCGGCGTCGCTGGCGGCTGCTTCGAGCAACGGCAGCAATTCGCGCGTCAGATGGAAGACCGCGGTGACATTGACGCCGAACACCTTGGCCCATGCCGAATAGGGAAAACTTTCCAGCGGCGCGCCCCAGGAAACGCCGGCATTGTTGACCAGAATGTTGAGCCTGTCGGTCCGTGCCTTGACCTCGGCGACGAGCGCGGCGATGCCAGCCTCGCTGGAGACATCGCCGGCAAAGCCCTCGGCCCGACCCGGGGCGCCGAGCGTGTTCAACGCATTGGCGACCTTGATGCAATCCTCGCCCTTGCGCGAGGCGATCATGACGCTGGCGCCGGCTCTGACCAGCGCTGTCGCCGCCATGCGGCCGATGCCGGTCGCCGCGCCCGTCACCAGCGCGGTCTTGCCGGCCACCGAAAACAGCTCGTCGAGATAGGCCATCACAATCCTCCGCGCACGGCATGCGGGCAAAACAGTTCGCGTTGACAAGGCTATCCGAAGTACGGTCATCCTTGCCACTGACAAAATGCCGGGCCTCTATGAAGGGTTAGCGACCGATGACGGAGATGAATCTCGGCATGACCGAGCGGCTGAAGCCGATCCACGCGCGCGTCGCGGCCATGGTGCGCGACGAGATCATGCCGCTCGACAAGGAATTTTTGGGCGAGGTGGGCAAGGCAGGCAACCGCTGGACCTACAGCGCCCGCCAGAGCGAGATCCTCGAAGGACTGAAGAAGACCGCAAAAGAGCGTGGCCTGTGGAATTTCTGGCTGACCGGCTCGGAACGCGGCTACGGCCTGTCCACCGTCGAATACGCCTATCTCGCCGAGGAGATGGGCAAGGCGCATCTCGGTGCCGAGACCTTCAACTGCTCGGCCCCCGACACCGGCAATATGGAGGTGCTGGAGCGCTACGGCTCGGCCGACCACAAGAAAACATGGCTTGAACCGCTTTTGGACGGAAAAATCCGCTCGGCCTATCTGATGACCGAGCCGGATGTTGCCTCGTCCGACGCCACCAACATTTCGATGCGCTGCGACCGGCAAGGCGAAGACTATGTGCTCAATGGCGAAAAATGGTGGGCATCGGGCGCCGGCGATCCACGCTGTGCCATCTACATCGTCATGGTGCGGACCGGCGGCGACGGGGAGCCGCAGCACCGCCGCCATTCGATGATCCTGGTGCCTGCGGACACGAAAGGCGTGACCAAGGTCCGCGCCATGCAGGTCTATGGCGACGATGACGCGCCGCATGGCCATATGCACCTGCGCTTCGACAATGTCAGGGTCCCGGCAACAAACCTGATCCTCGGCGAGGGCAGGGGGTTCGAAATCGCACAAGGCCGGCTCGGTCCCGGCCGCATCCATCACTGCATGCGCGCCATCGGCCAGGCCGAGATGGCGCTGGAGATGCTGTGTCAACGCTCGGTGCGCCGCGAGGCCTTCGGTCAGCCCCTGGCAAAACTCGGTGCCAATTTCGACATCATCGCCGAGTGCCGCATGGAAATTGAGATGGCGCGGCTGCTGTGCCTCAAGGCGGCGTGGATGATCGACCAGGGCGATGCGCGCGCCGCTGCCCCATGGATCAGCCAGATCAAGGTCATCGCACCGCGCGTCGCACTCAAGGTTACCGACGAGGCGGTGCAGATGTTCGGCGCGCAAGGCATCAGCCAGGACACGCCGCTGGCGCGCTCGTGGACGCATCTGCGGACATTGCGCCTCGCCGACGGGCCCGACGCCGTGCATCGCCGCCAGGTGGCGCGGACGGAGCTGAGGAAATACACGCAGGAGAAGGTCTGAGCAGCAGCTCGGTCCTCTGCGCTATGGTCCTTCTGCCAACAACCAAGGAGTGTCACCGATGACCATCCCCTCCGAAATGAAGGCACTGCTCCTGGTCGGCGACGGCTACACCAAGACGCCGAGCGGCAGTTTGCTCGAGGCGATGGAGCCCTATCTCGAGCCGGGCAGCATCGCGGTGCCGTCGCCCGGACAGAGCCAAGTGCTGATCAAGGTCAGCCTGGCTTCGATCAACCCATCCGATGTCGCCTTCATCAAGGGCCAGTACGGCCAGCCGCGCGCCAAGGGCCGGCCGGCTGGCTTCGAGGGTGTTGGCACCGTCGTCGCCGGCGGCGACGAGCCCTATGCCAAGAGCCTCGTCGGCAAGCGCGTCGCCTTCGCCACCGGCCTCAGCAATTGGGGCTCGTGGGCTGAATTTGCCGTCGCCGAGGCGGCAGCCTGCATTCCGCTGCTCGACACGGTTCGCGACGAGGATGGCGCGGCAATGATCGTCAATCCGCTCACCGCCATCGCCATGTTCGACATCGTCAAACAGGAGGGCGAAAAGGCCTTCATCATGACCGCCGGCGCCAGCCAGCTTTGCAAGCTGATCATCGGCCTTGCCAGGGAGGAAGGGTTTCGGCCTATCGTCACCGTGCGCCGCGACGAGCAGATCGCGCTGCTCAAGGAGATCGGCGCGGCCCATGTGGTCAACGAGAAGGCGCCGGATTTCGAAACCATGCTGCGCGAGGTGATGAAGGCCGAACAACCGCGCATCTTCCTCGACGCGGTCACCGGGCCGCTGGCCTCGGCCATCTTCCATGCGATGCCGAAACGGGCGCGCTGGATCATCTATGGCCGGCTCGACACCGACGCCACCATCATCCGCGAGCCCGGCCAGTTGATCTTCCAGCACAAGCATATCGAGGGCTTCTGGCTGAGCGAATGGATGCGGCAATTCAAGGAGCGGCGCGGTTCGGCGATCCTGGAAGCGCAGAAGCGTTTTTCCGACGGGCGCTGGTCGACCGACGTGACAGCCGTCGTGCCGCTCGCCGAGGCAATCGCGCGGGTGCCGGCGGAACTGGCCAAGCCCAACGGCAAGGTTTTCATCCGGCCTTGAGTGACCATGACCGAGTGAGATGAAGTCCGGCAACTGCAAAGAAACGGGGGCTGCTTATGAGAAGATGGTGGTTTGTGCCGATCGTCCTGCTGTCGATGGTCGGCACCATCGGTGCGCAGGCTGCCGACAAGTTTCCGCCGTTTTGGCGCAAGGCCATGACGAACGATCCGAATACGAATTACTTTCTCAAGAAATATTCCGCTCCCCTGGACGACCCCGCCGCGACCGCGGTCAGGAACATCATGCTGGCGCGGGTGGTCGGTGCCGAATGTCAGTCGTCCAGGCTCAACAAGGCCAAGATCAAAGCCTACCGCGACAGGACGATAGCCCCGCTCACGCCCGAGCAACTCAAAGCAGCAGCATTCGACAGTGGTATTGCGTTGCGCGGTTTCGGCTACCAGGATCTCGCTTACCTTTGTGCCGGCATCGACTATCAATTCGGACCGAAAGGGGTGCTCATCCCGGGGGCTGTTTCAACCGGCAAGGGTGAGCCAAAGCATCGATACGACCCGAGCAATCCCTATTTTAGCCTGCCTGAATTTACAGGCGACTAGTCAGGTCGCCTGCTTCGGGGTGGCGAAGATGCGCCGATCAATCCCCCTATGCCTCGCCGCTTTGTCCGTGATATGCCGCCGCCATCGTATGCCGGGACAGTGCTGGACCGAGCCTGTTCCGGGTGTTGTGGGGTGTCTTGATGACGATGTCCAAGCTGGTTTTCGACCGTTTGGGACTTGGCCTGTGGATCGGAGCGTTCCTGGTCGTTCTTGTCCTCGTCCTGCTGGCGCCCGACACGCGCAGCGTGCTGTCGGCCTACAGATATGGCAGCCAGGAATTTCTGGCCGGCCGGCCGCTCTATGATCTTCAGTCCGAGATGGGGTATCTCTACGCCCCGGCCTTTGCCGCGCTCTATGTTCCGCTGTTCAAGCTCGGCCCACATCTGGGCGGCCTGGTGTGGCATATCATCGGCTTCGCGGTGCTGACCTTCGCCGCGATGCGGCAGGTGCGCAAGCTCGGCGGCGGGGAGTTGCCATGGTTGCTGTCCTTCGGGCTGTTCCTTGCCCTGCCGATGGCGCTGGGGGCGATCCGCAACGGCCAGGCGACGATCCTGTTGACCGGCGCCTGCTGGCTTCTCACCTTGTCGGCGCTCGAAGGACGGCGCGCCGAAACCTTCTTCTGGGGTTCGGTCGCCATCATCGCCAAGCCGACAGCGATCATCATGCTGTTGTTGGTGGGCGCCCTGCGCCTGCGGCTGATACCGGTGCTAGTGCTGGCGGTGCTGTTCGTGCTCGCACTGCCTTACGCTTTCGCTCCCGCAAGCTATCTCAACGACCAGTATCGTGTTTTGGCCAGATGCTGACCTCGATGGCCGTCGACAACACCAGCCATTTCGTTCCCACCGATTTCACGGCGCCGTTCACCCGTGTGGGGCTGCCCCTCCCGGAATTCGGCGCCACGATCGTGCGCATCGTCATGGCCCTGTTCACGCTTTCAGCCGTCATCTGGTTCGACCGCAAGCTCGAACGCGGAACGGCTGGTCTCGCCATCTTCCTGACGGCGACGTTCTACATGTGTGTCTTCAACCCGCGCGTCGAGCCCAACACCTATGCCATGATCGCCGTGCCCGCCGGTCTCGCTGTCGCCTTGTTGTGGCGCGAGGAACGCGGCGGTGCTCTGGCGTCGGTGCTCGCGGTGACCCTGTTCCTGACAGGGCTAACCGGCGTCGAGCGCCATATCCAGGATTTCACCTACCCTTGGTTCCGGCCGATCGCGGTCACCGTTATCGCCAGCTCCCTGATCTGGTGGTTCTGGGCGAAAGCAGGAGACAAGGTGACGCGAGGCAAGATGATGAATGAAAGGCCTGTCGCAAATGGCTAAGTCGCGGCCCGTTCTCGATATCGTGGCGCCGTTCTTCAACGAGGCACAATCGGCGTCGGCCTTTGCCGCATTGCTCGACAAGCTTGAAGCCGAAGTGTCGCAGCGCTTCGGCATGGAAGTCCACAAGATCCTGGTCGACGACGGCAGCCGCGACGATGGCGCCGAGCGGTTTTCGCGGGCGCTGTCGGGGTCCTGGGAGATCGTGCGGCTCAGCCGCAATTTCGGCAAGGAGGTCGCGGTGCTCGCCGGCCTCGACCAGTCGCGCGGCGACATGGCGCTGGTCATGGACGCCGACCTGCAGCATTCGATGGACACCAGCCTGAGGATGATCGCCGAGCTGGTGGAAAACCCGGATATCGATGTCGTCTTCGCGCAGAACGACCGCCGCGAGGCCAGCTGGCGGCGCAGCCAACTCGCGAAGCTGTTCTACAGCCTGATCAACAGCAGCCAGCGTTTCGACATTCCGGAGAACGCGGGGGATTTTCGCGTCATGCGTGGCGCCGTGGTGCGCGCACTGACGAGCCTGCGCGACAAGCGGCGCTTCAACAAGGGCCTGTTCGCCTGGGCGGGCTTTCGCCAGAAAGCCATACAATACTCGCCGGAAAACCGCGCTGTCGGCACGTCGAAATGGAGCCGGCTCAACCTGATCGCCTTCTCGCTGGAAGGGTTTACGTCGTTTTCCGTCATTCCGCTGCGCATCATCAGCCTGAGTGGGATGCTCGCGGCGTTGGCGGGCATCATCTACGGAGCCAAAGTGTTCTTCGAGGTGCTGTTCTACGGCATCGCCGTCCCCGGCTATCCCAGCCTTATGGTCGCCGTCGTCCTGCTCGGCGGTCTCAACCTCACCTTGCTCGGCCTGATCGGCGAATATGTCTGGGTCACGCTTTCGGAAAGCAAGGACCGGCCGGTCTATCTCGTGCGCGATGTCGTGCGCGGCGACGTTTCGGACAGGCCACCAGGCCCATGACGCGGCGCATCCGCCTGATTGCCGACGACTACGGCCTGGCGCCTGGCGTCTCCACCGCGATTCTCGACCTGCTCGATCGCAGGCGCCTGACCGGCACCAGCTGCATGACCGGCTTTCCGGAATGGCCTGTGGAGGCTGAGCGCATAAAGCCGCTGTGTGGTCGTAAGGCGGTCGGGCTGCACCTGACCCTGACGGACCAATCGGCTGTCACCGGCCGGTCGAGCCTGGCGCCGGAAGGCCGGCTGCCGCCGCTGCGTTCCTTGGCACTGCCGGTCCTGCGCGGAAACATTAACGAGCGGGATGTCCATGCCGAGCTCGACGCGCAGTACAGCCGCTTCGTCGAAGCGCTTGGCCGCCAACCTGACTTCATAGACGGGCACCAGCACGTGCATTTCCTGCCCGTCGTGCGCAAATGGCTGCGGGCGCATTTTTCCGAAGCTGGCGGCAGGCCGGCGCTGCGCGGTGCGCCGGCGCTGGGCAATGCCGCCGTGGCGCCGAAAGTCGCGGCAATCGCTGCCGTGGCTGCCGGCTTCAACCGCTCGATGGCGCGCGCCGGGTTCGCCCTTTTCGCGCCGCTGACCGGCATCTATGACTGGCGGCAACCCGATAGATTTGCTCCGGTTCTGCAGGCCGCTGTCGAGGCGCTGCCGGAACGAGGCCTGTTCATGTGCCATCCCGGCCATGTCGACGAGACGCTGCGGGCGCGCGACCCGATGCAAGGCGTGCGCGAGGTGGAATACGCGGTCCTGGCCTCGGACGCCTTCGGCGCCAGCCTCGCCCGCGCCGGTGTCGAGATCATGGACGGCAAGGGATGAGCGGCACGGACCAGCCCCGCCGTTCGACCGGCAGCAAGATCGTGCGCTTTGCCATTGTCGGGCTGGCGAACACGGCGATCGACCTTGCCGGCTTTTTCCTGCTGCTCAAGCTGCATGTCCCGCCGCTGCCGGCCAACGTCATCTCATGGTCGATCGCCGTCGTCTTCTCCTTCGTGGCCAACGGCTTCTGGTCGTTCGAGCGCAACCACGCCATCCGGCTGCATGATGCTTTCCTGCGTTTCGTTTCGCTCGGGGCGCTGATTTCGCTCGGCGTCTCCAGCCTGTCGATCGCACTGTTCGCCGGCATCGCCGGAGTGTGGCCGGCAAAGATCGGCGGCGTCATCGTGGCGGCGGTGCTGAATTTCCTTGCCGCGCGTTGGTCGATCGAAGGCCGATTGCTGAAATAGGCTTACTGCGCCGCGCGGATGTTGTGTCCCGCGCTACAAGACATCAACTTCCCATCTTTGCCCTAACGCAGCCCTTCCATTTCCCGAATACGCCGGGCCCCGTCGGCCTCGAGCTGTCTGGTGACGGCACCGATCAGCGTTTCGGCGACGACGAAAAGTGCTGCCGAGGAATCCCATGCGGACGGCACAGCGGTTCGTCCGGCGATGACGTGGCGGGCAAAACGGGCAATCGGCGACAGCCACTGGTCGGTGAACAGCACGATCTGGACGCCGCGCTGATGCGCCTTCTCGGCGAAGCGGACGAGGCTGTCCTGGTAGCGCCTGATGTCGAAGATCACCAGCACGTCGCGCTTGCCCATGTCGATCAGCCGGTCGCGCCACATGCTCTCCTGGCCGGCAAGGTGAAAGACATCGGGCTGGATGACGGCGAGGTGGGCGGCCATGTAACGCGCCAGCGGATCGGTGAAGCGGCCGCCGATCAGGAATGTCTTGCCACGCCGGTCGGCAAGCCGCGCGGCGATATCCGCAAGCTGCTTGTCGGAGAGGTGGCGGAAGGTCTCGCGCATATTGTCGAGCGTCGCTTCCAGCATCGGCGACACCGTGCCACCGCCGGGCAAGGGCGGGTTCAGCGTGCGTATCGCCGGCGACTGCAGCTGCGCCGCCAGTTCGTCCTGCAGGCTCGACTGGAATTCCGGATAGTTTTGGAAGCCGAGCCGGGCGACGAAACGCAGGATCGTCGGCGAGGAGACGCCGGCCGCGGTCGAGAATTCGGCGACTGTCTTCAGGCCGATCATCGGATAGCTCGCAATCAGCGTCTGCGCCGCGCGCCGTTCGCCGGCCGGCATCGTGCCGAGGCGGTCGGCGATCAGTTCGGCAATGCTGGAAATCATCTTTTCCCCCACCCCTTGGCCTGGCCCACGAGATCGCATTTGACAAAGCCGGGCAAAGTGTATGAAATCATCCATAGGGACGCAATGAGGCAAAATACGTAACATACGATACAGCGCTCCCCGGGGACCGCAGACTATGGAGAAAGCACGGCCCGCCAGCCTTGCATCGTCCGATACCGTGAGGGTTACCAACCCGAGCGGATCGAGCCCTTTCGTGCTGACCTGCGACCACGCTTCCAATTTCCTGCCCGCCGGATTCGGTACGCTCGGCCTTGCCGCCGAAGACTTGTCGCGCCACATCGCCTGGGATCCCGGCGCGCTGCCGGTGGCGCTGCGCATGGCGCAGGCGCTCGATGCGACGCTGGTCGAAACCCGCATTTCCCGTCTCGTCATCGACTGCAACCGGCCGCTCGACGCGCCGGACCTTGTGCCGCCGGTCAGCGAGACCACGGCGATACCGGGCAATACCGGCCTGACGGAAAAGCAGCGCGCCGAACGGGTCGCCCTGTCATGGCAGCCGTTTCACAGCGCCATCGAGCATATCGTCGAAGACAGGCTGGCGCGCGGCCAGGAGACCCGCCTGGTCTCCGTGCATTCCTTCACCCCGGTCTACAAGGGCTACACCAGGCCGTGGCATATTGGCATTATCCATGATGAGGACCGCCGGCTGGCGTCACCGCTGATATCGGCGCTCAAGCGGCTTGCCGGCATCACCGTCGGCGTCAACGAGCCGTATTCGCCTGCTGACCGCGTCTATTTCACGCTGGAACGGCATGCACGCTCGCGCGGGCTGCCCTGTGCGATGATCGAAATCCGCAACGATGAAATCGCCGGCGAGACCGGGCAGCGGAAATGGGCGGATCTGCTCACGGGCATTTTTTCGAATCTGGAGCCCGTGGAGGCCAAGGGCTCCCGACAACGCGCAATGGGAAAGTCAGTTCAATCGGCCAGCTAAGAACCATAAGGGGAACTCCAGCATGACAACGGATCACACAGAGAAATCGGAGGACGTAAAGATCCTTCACAGTATGGGCTACGCCCAGGAACTGGCCCGCCGCATGAGCGGCTTCTCCAACTTCGCCATATCCTTCTCGATCATTTGCATTCTGGCCGGTGGCATCACCTCATTTCCGCTGGCCATGGGTACCGGCAGCGGTTTCGAGGCGACCGTTGGCTGGGTCATCGGCGGTGTCTTCGCTCTTATCGTCGCGGCCTCGCTCGGCCAGATCGGCTCGGCCTATCCGACCGCCGGCGGCCTCTATCACTGGTCGTCGATTCTCGGTGGACGCGGCTGGGGTTGGGCAACGGCCTGGATCAACCTGCTTGGCCTGATCTTCGTCGTGGCTTCGGTGAATGTCGGCGTCTATCTGCTGTTTCAAGGGCTCGTCGCGGGTCCGATCTTCGGTTGGGACACATCGACCTGGGGGTTCTGGCAGCAGACGGCGGCAGTCGTCTTGATTACCGTCACCCAAGGCCTCTTCAATCATCTCGGCATCAAGACGACGACGATGTTGACCGACTTTTCCGGCTATCTCATCCTCGTTGTTGCGGTCGTGCTGACGCTGACTTTCCTGATCTGGGGCGCGCATGGCTTCGATCTTGCGCGGCTGACGACTTTCGTCAACACGACCGGCGATCCCGGTGGTGGCTATGTTCCGACGGCTCGTACGGCGCTCGTGGCCTTCCTCATCGGTCTTCTCTATCCGCTTTATACCATCACCGGCTTCGACGCCTCGGCGCACACCGCCGAGGAAACACACAACGCCCGTGTCGCTGTGCCTAGAGGCATGATCCACGCTGTGCTGTGGTCTCTCGTCTTCGGCTTCGTGATGGCGGTTTCTTTCGTTCTCGCCAGCCCCGATCTGGTCGCGACCGCCAAGGATGGCGGCAACGCCTGGTTCAACCTGTTCAACAACCTGCCGGCGCCAACCTGGCTGAAGGCTCTGCTCGGCATCGCCATCGTGCTGTCGAACTATCTGTGCGCGCTGGCCGGGCTCACTTCGACCTCGCGTATGATCTTCGCCTTTTCGCGTGACGGAGGTCTGCCTGGGTCGTCCTTGTGGAAGCAGGTTTCGCCGACCTGGCGCACGCCGGTACCTGCCATCTGGCTCGGCGTGGTGCTCTCGATCGCCGCCACGCTCTATTCGCCGGCTTTCGCGGCGCTCGCTGCCGGTTGCGCTCTCTTCCTTTACGTCTCCTATGCCATGCCGATCGCAGCCGGACTTCTTGCGGAAGGCAAGAGCTGGACTGAGTTCGGTCCGTTCCGTCTCGGCGTCTGGTCAAAGCCGTTCGCGGTCATCACCGTGCTCGGTGTCCTGGTGTTGATGTATGCCGGCATCCAGCCTCCCTTCGACATCCTGATCAACTACGCCATCGGACTGATCATTCTGCTCGTGGTTCTATGGTTCGGCATAGAATCGCGTCGCTTCAAGGGTCCGCCGATCGGTGCCGACATTGCTCGTCGCGCGGCGGAGATCGCGGCTGCGGAAAAAGCGGTCGGCCAGACAGCCGGCTAACGGCAAGGCAATATCGCCCGATCGGCTCAGGCCGATCGGGCACCCCGTCGACCATCAGTTTTCAGTTTGAAAGATGTTATCAAGTGGCCGGGAATTTCTTGTCCGATCCGTTGAAGAAGAAGTTTCCGGCGACGGGATTTACGCCGTGCTGGCCTGCATCGTCGGTATGCAGGACCGGTCCAGCAGAGAACCATAGGGGAATTCCGAGATGACAACACCCGGTTATACAGATTCAGACAAGGCGGAGGACGTAAAGGCCCTCCACAGCATGGGCTACGCCCAGGAACTGGAGCGGCGCCTCAGCCGCTTCTCGAATTTCGCGGTTTCCTTCTCCATTATCTGCATCCTGTCGGGCGGCATCAATTCGCTGGCGCAGGGCACGTCCGGCGCCGGCGGCATCGGCATCGGCGTCGGCTGGCTGGTCGGCTGCTTCGTATCGCTGACCTTCGCCGTCGCCATGTCGCAGATCAGCTCGGCCTATCCGACAGCCGGCGGCCTCTACCACTGGGGGTCGATCCTCGGCAATCGCGGCACCGGCTGGGTGACGGCCTGGCTCAACCTGCTTGGCCTGATCACCGTGCTCGGCGCCATCAATGTCGGCACCTGGACGTTCTTCGTCGGCGCCTTCGGGCCGGCACTCGGCATCGAGGGCACGCTGACCAACCAGATGATCTTCCTGGTCGTCATCACCGGTCTCCAGGCGCTGATCAACCACCTCGGCATCAAGCTGACCGCGAAGCTGACCGATTTCTCGGGCTATCTGATCTTCTTCGGCGCGATCCTCATCGCCGTGGTCTGCCTGATTTTCGCCGAGCATTGGGATGTCAGCCGTCTGTTCACCTTCCACAATTATTCAGGTGATGCAGGCGGCGGCGTCTGGCCGTCGGTGTCGAATGCCTGGGTGTTCGCGCTCGGCCTGCTGCTGCCGATCTATACGATCACCGGTTATGATGCCTCGGCGCATACGTCGGAGGAAACCATCAAGGCGGCATCTTCCGTGCCGCGCGCCATGGTCATGTCCGTGGTCTGGTCGGCCTTGTTTGGTTATCTGTTCCTGGCCGCTTTTGTGCTGATGATCCCGAACATGGACGACGCTGCCAAGCAGGGCTGGAACGTGTTCTTCTGGGCCTTCGACCAGCGCGTTCCCTCCGGTATCAAAGAGTTCGTCTATCTCGTCGTGTTCGTCTCGCAGTTGCTCTGCGGTCTCGCCACGGTGACGTCGGCCTCGCGCATGATCTTCGCCTTCTCGCGTGACGGCGGCCTGCCGGGTTCCTCGGCTCTGGCCAAGGTCAGCCCAACCTACCGCACGCCGGTGGCGGCGATCTGGACGGCGTCGATCCTGTCGGTGCTGTTCGTCTGGGGCTCGACGCTGGTTTCGGTCGCCGGTACTTCGGCCTACACCATCGTGGTGTCCTGCACCGTCATCTTCCTGTTCTTGTCCTTCACCGTGCCAATCGTGCTCGGCATGCTGGCCTGGGGCACGCCGAAGTGGGACAAGATGGGGCCGTGGAACATGGGGCGCGGCGTCTTCATGCTGTTTGCCGTCCTGTCGATCGTGTCGATGATCCTGATCTTCGTCATCGGCATCCAGCCGCCGAACGACTGGGCGCTCTACATCACCGTCGGCTTCTTCATCCTGACGGCGATCGTCTGGTTCGCCTTCGAGCGCAACCGCTTCCAGGGCCCGCCGCTCGGCGACATCATCGCCGCGCGTCAGGCGGCGATCAAGGCAGCAGAACAGGCGGTCGGCGAGACCGGCCACTGACATCGACCATCAAAGCCATGGCCGGCATCGCGCCGGCCATGGTTTCGTTTATCCCCTTTCAATGACCAAGCGCTGGAGTGCCAAAGGAATGGCCGGAAATTTCTCGTTCGATCAGTTGAAGAAAGCGGTCTCCAGCGGTGAGATCGACACGGTGCTGGCCTGCATCGTCGACATGCAGGGGCGGCTGGCGGGAAAGCGTTTCCTGGCGCAGTATTTCGTCGATTCCGCGCATGACGAGACGCATGGCTGCAATTATCTCTTGGCCGCCGACATCGATATGGAGCCGGTGCCCGGCTACAAGGCGGCAAGCTGGTCGAAGGGCTATGGCGACTTCGTCATGAAGCCGGATCTCGCCACGCTGCGGCGCATCCCGTGGCTGGAGAAGACCGCGCTTGTGATCTGTGACGTGCTCGATCACCACACTCATGGCGACCTGCCACATTCGCCGCGCGCCATCCTGAAGAAGCAGGTCAAGCGGCTCACCGAGCGCGGCTATATCGGCTATTTCGCTTCCGAACTCGAATTTTACCTGTTCAACGAGACCTATGATTCCGCCCGCAAGAAGCACTGGCAGGGCCTCGACACCGCTTCGCCCTATATCGGTGACTACCAGATCGGCATCACCACCAAGGAAGAAGGCGTCATGCGCCGGCTTCGCAACGAGATGGAAGCCGCCGGCATCCCGATCGAGAATTCCAAGGGGGAATGGGGACCGGGCCAGGAAGAGATCAATGTGCGCTATGCCGAAGCACTCGACATGGCCGACCGTCACGTCATCCTGAAGAACGGTGCCAAGGAGATCGCCGAGTCCGAAGGCAAGGCGATTTCCTTCATGTCAAAGTACAATTACGGCCTCGCCGGCAACTCCAGCCACATCCACAATTCGCTGTGGAGCGCCGACGGCAAGACGCCATTGTTCTTCGACAAGAAGGCGGACTGGACACTATCCACCCTTGGCCAGCAATGGGCGGCGGGCCAGCTCAAATATGCCAAGGAGTTCACCTGGTTCCTGGCGCCCTACATCAATTCCTACAAGCGCTTCCAGGCCGGCACTTTCGCGCCGACCAAGATCATGTGGAGCGAGGACAACCGCACCGCCGGCTTCCGCCTGTGCGGCGAGGGCACCAAGGGCATCCGCATGGAATGCCGCATCGGCGGCGCCGACCTCAACCCCTATCTCGCCTTCGCGGCGCTGATCGCCGCCGGCCTCGCCGGCATCGACGAGAAGCTTGAACTGCAGAAGCCTTTCGTCGGCGATGCCTATCAGGCCTCTCGTTTGCCGGAGATCCCGAAGACGCTGCGCGACGCCACCGAGACGCTGGCCAAGTCGAAGATGCTGAAGCAGGCGCTCGGCGAGGACGTGCTCGAACATTATGTCCACACCGCCAAGTGGGAGCAGTTCGAATACGACCGGCGCATTACGGATTGGGAACTGCACAGAGGGTTTGAGCGGTACTAAACTATGTCGGCGCCGCCCCCTGGCCATCGTCTGAATGGCGGGCGGCGTCAAAAATCAAGATTTCATGAAGTGCGAGGACTGAAGGAATGACCGAAACGGTCAAGTTGATATCTCCCATCGATGGCTCGATCTATGCCGAGCGGCCTGTGGCTACAGACCAGGCGATCAATGCCGCGGTCGAGCGCGCGAAGGCGGCGCAGGAGAAGTGGGCCGAGACGCCGATCGTCGAACGCGGCAAGTACATTCTTGCGATGCTCGAAGCGCTGGTCGCGATGACCGACGAGATTGTGCCGGAGATCGCCTGGCAGATGGGGCGCCCGGTGCGTTACGGCGGCGAGTTCGGCGGCGTCAAGGAACGCACCAACTATATGGTCGAGATCGCCGAACAGGCGCTTAGATCCGTGCCAGCCTCCAACCCGAAGGATGGCTTCCGCCGCTACGTGAAAAAAGATCCGCTCGGCGTGGTCATGGTGATCGCGCCCTGGAACTATCCTTATCTGACCGCCGTCAACACCATCGTGCCGGCGCTGATGGCCGGCAACGCCGTCATCCTCAAGCATGCGGCGCAGACGCTGCTGGTCGGCGAGCGCTTTCAGCAGGCCTTCGACAGAGCCGGCCTGCCCAAGGGCGTGTTCCAGAATGTCGTGCTCAACCATGCCCAGACCGAAAAGCTGCTCGGCTCGGGCAAGATCGACCATGTCAATTTCACCGGTTCGGTCGGTGGCGGCCGTGCCATCGAAAAGGCGGCGGCCGGCACCTTCATGACGCTCGGCCTCGAGCTTGGCGGCAAGGATCCGGCCTATGTGCTGCCCGACGCCAAGATGGATCATGCGGTTGCCAATCTGGTCGACGGTGCCTTCTACAATTCCGGCCAGTGCTGCTGCGGCATCGAGCGCGTCTATGTGCATGAGAAGGTCTATGACGAGTTCGTCGAGGGCTTCATCGCCGAGACCAAGAACTATGTCGTCGGCAATCCACTGGAGCAAGCGACGACGATGGGGCCGATGGCGCAGGCGCGTTTCGCCGACCTGATCCGCGAGCAGAAGGCCGAAGCGTTGCGCAAGGGTGCCAAGGCGCATGTCAACATGAAGGTGGCTAACGACAGAGCTGGCTCGCCCTATCTGGCTCCCGAAGTGCTGACCGAGGTCGACCACCAGATGAGCGTCATGCGCGAGGAAAGCTTCGGCCCGATCGTCGGCATCATGAAGGTGCGCAACGACGAGGAGGCGATCGCGCTGATGAACGACAGTCAATACGGACTGACAGCTTCGATCTGGACCAGAGATACCGAGCATGCGGTGACGATCGGCAACCGCATCGAGACCGGCACGGTGTTCATGAACCGCTGCGACTATCTCGATCCGGCGCTGGTCTGGACCGGCGTCAAGGACACCGGCAAGGGCGCGGGACTGTCGGCCATCGGCTACGACAATCTGACCCGGCCGAAATCCTTCCACCTGCGCGAAGCCATCTGATTTTTTTGAAAGACAAAAAATGTCCAAGCTGATCTCCAAATGGAACTACCCAACCACAGTCCGCTTCGGCGCCGGGCGCATCAAGGAACTGCCCGAGGTTCTTGAAGCCACCGGCATCAAGCGGCCGCTCTTCGTCACCGATCCGGGGCTGGCCAAGCTGCCGGTCGTCGCTTCGACGCTGAAGATCCTCGACGACGCCAAGGTGCCTTATGGCGTGTTTTCCGAGGTGAAGCCGAACCCGGTCGATTCCAACCTCACCGCCGGCATCGCCGTGTTCAAGAAGGGCAAGCATGACGGCGTCATCGCCTTCGGCGGCGGCTCGGCGCTCGATCTTGGCAAGCTGATTGCCTTCCAGGCCGGTCAGACGCGGCCGGTGTGGGATTTCGAGGATGTCGGCGACTGGTGGACGCGCGCCAATTCGGACGCGATCGCGCCGATCATCGCCGTGCCGACCACCGCAGGCACCGGCTCGGAAGTCGGCCGCGCCGGCGTCATCACCAATGAGGCGACGCACACCAAGAAGGTGATCTTCCATCCGAAGCTTTTGCCGGCCATCGTGATTGCCGATCCGGAGCTGTCGGTCGGTATGCCGGCTTTCATCACCGCCGGCACCGGCATGGATGCGCTCGCCCATTGCCTGGAAGCCTATTGCGCGCCGGGCTATCACCCGATGGCCGACGGTATTGCCGTCGAGGGTGTCCGGCTGGTGTTCGAGAACCTGCCCAAGGCCTATGCCAACGGCAAGGACCTTGTCGCGCGCGCCCATATGATGAGTGCGGCCGCCATGGGCGCTGCCGCCTTCCAGAAGGGACTGGGCGCCATCCACTCGCTGTCGCACCCGATCGGCGCGCTCTACGACACCCATCACGGCATGACCAACGCCGTGTTCATGCCCTATGTGCTGGCCTTCAACCGCGACTCCATCGAGGAGCGTATTGCCCGGCTCGCCGCCTATTGTGGCATCAAGGGCGGTTTTGACGGCTTCGCCAAGGCGATCATCAAGCTGCGCAAGGAGCTGAAGGTGCCGCACGCCCTGCCCGGCCTGATCAAGGGGCTCGACATGGACAAGAAGCGCAAGGCGCTGATCGCCGACATGGCGGTGGTCGATCCGACCGCCGGCGGCAACCCGGTCAAGCTGACCAAGAAGGCGGCGCTGACGCTGCTGGAAAACGCCATCGCAGGGACGATCTGACGGCATCGTCATTGCCGAAAATTGATCTGGAAAATCAGGGCAAACCAAGGGGGAAAGGATGAAATGCAAGGCGGAAAGTGATTAGCCGGAAAAATAAGTGATGGCTAATTGCTACAGCCCGTTAAAAAGAGTTAACTTTTTCTGCTGCCGGCCAATGGTTTCATAAAGCTTTCATCTGGCTGTCACATGAAAACGATACCGCATCGCAGGCGTCCAACGGCGTCAGTTCAACGGAGAGAACACATGTTCAAATTCACGGGGAAGGTGCTTTCCCTTTCGGCCGCGACCCTTATGGTGTCGTCGGTGATTTCGTCCGCGGCTTCGCTGGATGATCTCGTCAAGGCCGCGAAGGCTGAAGGCCAGCTCACCACCATCGCGCTGCCGCATGACTGGTGCGGCTACGGCGACGTCATCGCCGGCTTCAAGGCAAAGTATCCGGAAATCACCGTCAACGAACTCAACCCCGATGCCGGCTCCGGCGACGAGGTCGAGGCGATCAAGGCAAACAAGGACAATAAGGGCCCGCAGGCGCCCGACGTCATCGACGTTGGCCTGTCCTTCGGCCCGACCGCCAAGAAGGACGGCCTGTTGCTGCCTTACAAGGTGTCGACCTGGGACTCGATCCCGGACAGCGCCAAGGATGCCGATGGCGCCTGGTACGGCGACTATTACGGCGTTCTGTCGTTCATGGTGAACAAGGACCTGATCAAGGAATCGCCGAAGGACTGGGCCGATCTCCTGAAGCCGGAATTCGCCAACGCGGTTGCTGTCGCTGGTGATCCGCGCGCTTCGAACCAGGCCATCCAGGCGGTGTATGCCTCCGGTCTGTCGACGGGCGCCGCTGCTGGTGAAGCCGCCGGCACCGCCGGCCTCGACTTCTTCAAGAAGCTCAACGCCGCCGGCAATTTCGTCCCGGTCGTCGGTAAGCCCGCAACGCTCGCCCAGGGCCAGACCCCGATCCTGATCAACTGGGATTACAACGCGCTTGCTGGCCGTGATACGCTGAAGGGCAACCCGCCCGTCGACGTCATCGTGCCGAAGACCGGCGTTGTCGCTGGTGTCTACGTGCAGGCGATCAGCGCCTACGCGCCGCACCCGAACGCGGCCAAGCTGTGGATGGAATACCTCTATTCCGACGAAGGCCAGATCGGCTGGCTGAAGGGCTATTGCCACCCGATCCGCTTCAACGATCTCGCCAAGGCCGGCAAGATCCCGGCTGATGTGCTGGCCAAGCTGCCGCCGGCGGAATCCTATGCCGCGGCCGCGTTCCCGACGCTCGATGAGCAGGGCAAGGCCAAGGAAGCCATCAGCAAGAACTGGGACGCCGTTGTCGGCGCCAACGTCAAGTAAGACTTGGATGATCCACCGGGCGGTCGCGAGGCCGCCCGGCCTTCCCTCGAAGACGGTAGCCGGCGCATGACCGATCTCTCGCTTTCAAATCGAACGATTGCCACCAAGCCCGCGCCGCCGAATGCGGCGACCGCTTTCCGGTTCCCGACGCAATGGATCGGTGTGGCGCCGTTCTTCATTTTCACCATCATGTTCCTGATCCTGCCGACGCTTTATCTTGTCGTTGGCGCCTTTCAAGACGGGGATGGCCACCTAACGCTGGATAACCTCCTGCAACTGGTGAGCGACCCGTCCATCAGCAATGCCTACTGGGTTTCGATCAAGATCAGTTTCTGGTCGGCCATTATCGGTGCATTTGCCGGACTCGCGCTGGCTATCGCTATCGTGCGCGGCGGCCTGCCCAACTGGATACGGTCGGCGACCCTGACATTCTCTGGGGTGGCCTCTAACTTCGCCGGCTTGCCGCTCGCCTTCGCGTTCATAGCAACGCTCGGTCGCGTCGGTATTGTGACGGCGCTCCTGCGCGATGTGTTCAACCTCAACATCTACGCGATGGGGTTCAATTTCCTGACCACGGCCGGGCTGATCGTGGTTTACCTGTTCTTCCAGATTCCGCTGATGGTGGTCATCATCGTGCCGGCAATCGATGGTTTGAAGAAGGAATGGGGCGAGGCGGCCGCCACACTCGGTGCCACCCAGGCGCAGTACTGGCGCATGGTGGTCATACCGGTGTTGTGGCCAAGCTTTCTCGGCACGGTCATCCTGCTGTTCGCCAATTCCTTCGGCGCCATTGCCACGGCTTATGCGTTTGCCGGCCCGGCGCTCAACATCGTGCCCATCAAGCTGTATTCTCAGATCAATGGCGACGTGCTGCACAACCCGCAACTCGGCTACGCCATCGCCTTCGGCATGATCGTCATCACGGGCTTGGCCAATGTCTTCTACATCTGGTTCCGGACGCGTTCTGAGAGGTGGCTCAAATGAAGTCGGGAAAATTCTGGGCTTGGGTCGTTTTCGCGCTTAGCGCGGCATATTTCTTCATTCCTCTGCTCGCGACGTTCGAGTTTTCGCTGCGCCTGCGGCGCGGCGTCCATTCCTTCGACGCCTATCAGATCGTGTTGGGCGACCCACGGTTCCAGGCAACGTTCATGTATTCGGTGATTGCCGCGATCTTCACCATCATCCTGGGCGTGCTGGTCGTGGTGCCGGCGGCCTACTGGATCCGGCTGCGGTTGCCGCAGTTGCGGCCAATCGTGGAATTCATCACGCTGCTGCCGCTGGTCATACCGGCCATCGTTATCGTCTTCGGCTACATCAGGATGTACGGCTCGAATTCGCCACTGCCGTTCCTTGCCAGCGATCTGGGCGCCAGTTCCTTGCTGGTGATCGGCTATGCGACGCTGTCGCTGCCCTATATGTACCGCGCGGTCGATACCGGACTTCGCACCATCGACGTGCGCACGTTGACCGAAGCGGCGCAGATACTTGGTGCCGGCTGGTCGACGATCATCACAAAGGTTATCCTGCCCAATGTGCTGATCGCGGTGTTGTCGGGCGCGTTTCTGACCTTCGCGATCGTTATCGGCGAGTTCACCATGGCAAGCCTGCTCAACCGGCCGGCCTTTGGGCCCTACCTGCAGAACATCGGCGCCAACCGCGCCTATGAGCCGGCGGCGCTTGCCATCATCGCCTTCGCCATCACCTGGGGCTGCATGTCGCTGATCCAGATCCTGTCCCGCTTCGCGCCGAAATCGGCGAACCGCCCGAATTGATCGAGAGAAAAGCCATGGTCGAGCCATTCCTGTCCATCCAGCATGTGCGAAAGTCCTACGGCACCAACACCGTGGTCCAGGACTTCAGCCTCGATGTCGCACCGGGCGAGTTCGTCTCGTTCCTCGGACCATCCGGGTGCGGCAAGACCACGGTGCTGCGCATGGTCGCCGGCTTCGAGGAGCCATCGGCCGGCAAGATCGTCGTCGCCGGCAAGGACATTACCCGGCTGAAGCCCAACCAACGCAATGTCGGCATGGTGTTCCAGGCCTATGCGCTGTTCCCGAACCTGACCGTGGCACAGAACATCGCTTTCGGGCTGAAAGTTGGCGGCATGAACAAGCCGGACGCCGACCGGCGCGTCGCCGAGATGCTCGAGATCATCAAGCTGCCGCAGATGGCTGAGCGCTACCCCTACCAGCTCTCGGGCGGCCAGCAGCAGCGCATCGCGCTGGCGCGCGCCATCGCGCCGAAGCCGAAGCTGCTTCTGCTCGACGAGCCGCTGTCGGCGCTCGATGCCAAGGTGCGTGTCTCGCTGCGTGAAGAAATCCGGTCGATCCAGAAGAAGCTCGACATCACCACCATCTTCGTTACCCACGATCAGGAAGAGGCGCTGTCGATCTCCGATCGCATCGCCGTCATGTATGGCGGCAAGGCGGAGCAGGTTGGTACGCCGTTCGAGATCTACAACCGCCCGGCGACGAAGTTCGTCGCCAATTTCGTTGGCACACTGAATGTGCTTGAAGGCACCGTCACCGACGCAGCGGCGGGCACGGTGCGGGTCAATTCCGAACAGGTCTCGCTGAAGGGCAAGCTCAACGGATCCAAGTCGGGCGATACGCTGACGCTGGCGCTGCGTCCCGAGGCGATTTCGCTCGGCCGTCAGCCCGGTCGCGATTCCAGCCTGTCCGGCGAGATCTCCGAAGTGCATTTCCTCGGCTCGGTGATCCGCGTTCGCGTCGGCATTGGCGGCAACACGGTGTCGCTCGACACGTTCAACAGCCCGGCAACGCCGCCGCCTGCCGTCGGCGAGAAGGCCGAGATTTCGTTCTCATCGGACGACATGCTGGTGCTGCATTAAGAACCGCAACACCGGCTTGGATAGCCAAGGAAGCCAAGCGAGGCCAGTGTTCTATTCGGTGGGGCAACGTCCCCAAAGGATAGGCTGCGCGAAGCTGAAATCGATCTCCAGCAGGGTATTGGGTGACATCATCAGCAATGCACTCGTCCCGTTGGCGTTCTTCAGAATTTCCTTACCGTTTCCACTGCCGAGCACCTCAATTTGCTGTTCGATGTTCCATCGGTAGTTGTAGGATATCCCCGTTTTGAAAATGTACTCTCTGTGGATCGCGTGCTTCGAGCGGGTAATCGGACCAATAATGTCGAACGAATAGTCCGTCAGTTTCTTGAAGGACTCTCCAAACTTATCGCAGTATTGCTTCATCTTGTCTTCGCTGGCCAGGTCGGAATAACCAAGGTCGATCCACTTCCCTTCGATGAGAGACATCAACGTCTCGTTAGTCTGCTGCGCCCAAAGTCCCATGCCTGGGTCCGGTCGCGTCGTTCCTAGTAGTTTGATCTTAGCCGCCGCCAACTCATCATATAACGCGGAAGCGCCAGCCGCCGGCGAGAGCAGTATCAATGTGCACAGCGTTGCAGACAATCTCAGCATTGGGGGTCCTCGATCAGCCAATTGTTGCGACATGACTTTGGCGATCAGTAATAAACGACCGCTGGTTTTCAAAGGTCAAGGCTGATTGTTATGCTGGCCCGGCTTCAAGCTGGCGCGATGAAGGGCTGCGAAATCGCCTGGAAGACCGGCAGCGCTTCCATCCGCGCAGCGTGCGCGTCGAGCGCCGGGAAATCAGCCAGCGACACCAGACCCGGATGCGCCTCGCCGATGAAACGCAGCACCGCAGCAACCGCGATGTCGGCGTGGCCGATGCGGTCATCGAACCAGTAAGGTGTCGACCGGCCGGCTCGCTCGGTTTCTAGCACGGCAAGCACTGCCGCGATCTGCGTGCGGCAGCGGCCGGCCCAGACGTCGGAGACCTGCTCATGCAGCCGCTTCTCGTAGAAGAGGCTGACGGCCTTGTCGCCGAGGCCGGTGGCCAGGGCCGAAACCTTCAGCGCCTGATGGCGCGTCGGCTCCGTCGCCGGAAACATCCTGCGATCGGCTGGGACCAAACCGTCCAGATAGTCGAGCATCAAATGGCTTTCGATCAGCACCTCGCCACTGTCCAGCACCAGTGTCGGCACCCGCGTCAGCGGGTTGTAAGGCCGAATCTTGTCGGCATCGCCGAAGGCCGACCACGGACGGTGCTCGAATTGTATGCCGTACAGGGTCAGCGCGATGCCGACACGGCGCACGAAGGGCGAGTCATATTGGCCGATGAGGATCATACCGATCTTGTAAGGCAGGAGGCGGTTGAGACGTATGGCCAGAGGGCTTGAGTTTGATGGCCAATCCACCGCATCCTGCACGAATATTTGCACCGGCACTCCGTCTTACAGAAGTAACCGCCTATGGCTCTTTTCGAACTGACGCTTGTCCTGCTTCTGACTGCTGTCGCGCTGACGGCGCTGTCGCGACGGCTGGAGATTCCCTATCCGTCCCTGCTGGCCTTGGCCGGAGCCGCCATTGCCTTCGTGCCTGGTGCGCCAATGATCGAGATCGATCCGGAACTGGCGCTTGCGCTGTTCATCGCGCCGGTGCTCCTCGATGCCGCCTATGACACGTCGCTGCGCGACCTGAAGCGCTACCGGCTGCCGCTGCTGCTGCTGGCGCTTGGCGCCGTTGTCTTCACCACTGTGATCGTTGCCTTCGTCGGCTGGAAGATGGCCGGCCTGCCGATCGCCGCGGCAATCGCGCTCGGCGCCATCGTCGCGCCGCCGGATGCGGTGGCGGCATCCGCCGTGCTCGGGCAGTTCAAGGTGCCGCACCGCATCACCGCCATCCTGCAGGGCGAGAGCCTGCTCAACGATGCCACAGCGCTCTTGATCTACCGGCTGGCGGTCTCGGCCGCGCTCGGCTCGATCATGCTAAGCAACGCCATTCCGACGATCCTGTTGTCAACCATAGGCAGCCTGGTCGCGGGTTATGTGCTTGGCCGCTTATCGCTGCTGACGCTCACCCGGATCGAAGATGCGGCGAGCAGCACAGTCGTGCAGTTCGCCGGCACGTTCGGCGTGTGGATCCTGGCCGACAAGCTCGGCCTTTCCGCCATCATCACCATCGTCGTCTACGCCATCACCCTTGCGCGCAGGGCGCCACGCCGCATGTCGGCAAGGCGGCGCGTCAGCACCTATTCGGTGTGGGAGACGGCGGTGTTCGTGCTCAACGTGCTGGCGTTCGTGCTGATGGGCCTGCAGGCGCGATCGATTGTCGGCCGGCTTTCGGGCGAAGGGCAAGGCGAGGCCTTTCTGTTCGCAGCAACAGTGCTGGTCGTCGTCATCGTGGCACGCCTTGTCTGGGTGGCGAGTTATGTTGCGATCATACGGTGGTTTGCCCGCTTCGGCGGCGAAGACAAAAAGCGGGATGTGCCGACCTTTGGCGGCGCCGTGCTCGTCGGCTGGTGCGGCATGCGCGGGCTGGTGACGCTGGTGGTGGCCATCGCGCTGCCGGCCGGCTTTCCCGGCCGCGATCCGATCGTGCTCGCCGCCTTCGCGGTGGTTCTGGGCACGCTGGTGCTGCAGGGTATGACGCTCAAGCCTTTGCTGCGGGTACTCAACTTCGATCCGGATAGGACGGTCGACAACGAGGTGGCGCAGGCGCGCGTTGCCATCATGCAGGCGGCACTCGATGTGCTGAGCCGAAAGACATCGGCCGCGGCAGCTGTCGTGCGCGAGCAGTACGAGGCTGAGCGCATCGTTGCGGAAAACCCGGAGGACGCGCAGGCGGCAACCGAATATGACCGGCTGCGCCTCTACGCCATCGATCGCCAGCGCGACACGCTGGAGGAATTGCGCCGCAACGGCACAATCGGCGACGAGGCCTATCACCGGCTGGAGGAAGAGATCGACTGGGCGGAACTGGCGGCGTCTCCGGCTGGCCGGTTCCAGCCGCTGACGACCTATTAGGACGGCTCATCGTCAGGACCTGAGCCGCCGGCGTCGGTAAGGCGCCTCGCGGCGTTTTCCGACGTGCGGAGGATACCGGAGCGGTCCGGAATCGGTGCAAGATCGCGCAGCAGGGTCGGGGGAGTGCTTCTGGCATAAGCCGCTTGCATTCTCCTGCACATTGCAACCAATCCACTGAGCCGCTACTGCCATCACCGAAAGTGAGCCGGATAAGCAATGAAGCTGATCAGCTACAACATCCAGTACGGGTTCGGCAGCGACGGTCGCTACGATCTTTCGCGCGCGGCGCGGATCGTCGACGGCGCCGACATCATTGCCCTGCAAGAGGTGGAGCGGCACTGGCAGCGCAGCCATTTCGACGACCAGCCCGAGCTGCTGTCGCGCCTGCTCCCGAACTATCATTGGGTCTACGGGCCGGCCTTCGACATGGATGCCAGCGAGCGTCGCGACGGCCGTCTGGTCAACCGGCGCCGGCAGTTCGGCACGATGGTGCTGTCGAAGCTGCCGATCGCCTGGTCGCGGCTGCATGCGCTGCCGATGCGCCGGACGCTCAGGCCACTCAACACGCGCAACGCCGCGCTCGAATGCATGATCCTCACACCGGCCGGCCCGGTGCGGGTGTTCTCGCTGCATCTCGCCCATATCGCCGCCGAGGAGCGGCTGGAGCAAATCGACTACCTGCTTGCCGAACATCGCCGCGCGCCGTCCGAGGGCGGGCCGTGGAGCGGCACTGACGACGAGCCTTCGCGCAACTGGACCAGTGGCGAAGCCGAGCCGGAAAACCCGCTGGCGGCGATCTGGCTGGGCGATTTCAACATGGAGCCGGGCAGCGCCGAATATCGCCGCATCGTCGGCAGCACGCCCTATCATCGCGGCGCTGCCTATCTCGACGGCTTCGTCGATGCCGCCGCCGTGGCGATCGAACCGGCTGATGACTTCCACACCCACGAGAAGATCATCGACGGTAGGCTGGCAAAGCGGCGGCTCGACCATTGTTTCGTCGGCGGCATGTTCGCCGGACGGGTGCGCTCGGTCGGATCCGACATAGGCGAGGTGGCGTCCGACCACTTCCCGGTCCGGATCGACATCGATCTCGAAACGCCGCTCGGCTTGGGAGGTCGATAAGGCCGAAATGACGCTTTTCGTCTTCTTCGCGGTGCTTGCCGCCGCCGCCATGCACGCGATCTGGAACGCGCTGGTCAAAGTCCACCTCGACCGCTTCCTGTCGATCACGCTGATGACATTGGGCATGGGCGCCGCCGCACTCGTGGTGCTGCCCTTCGTCGAGTTCCCGGAGGCGGAAGTGTGGCCCTACATTATCGCCTCCGTCATTTTCCACATGGGCTACCGCACCTTCCTGATCGGCGCCTACCAGGCCGGCGATTTCGCCCAGACCTATCCGCTGGCGCGCGGCACGGCGCCCTTGCTGGCCGCGATTGGCGGCATGTTCGTCGTCGCCGAAGTGCCGGCCCCGCTCGCCATAGTCGGCATCCTGCTGTTGTCGGCCGGCACGCTGGTGATGTCATTTCGCGGCGGCGTGCATCTGGAGAAGCTGAACCTGCGCGCGGTTGGCTTTGCCTTCGGCACCTCTGTCTTCATCGCCAGCTACACGCTGTCCGACGGCAGCGGCGCGCGGCTGGCGGCAACCGCGCAAAGCTATGCCGCCTGGCTGTTCATCTGCGATGCCTTTGGCGCGCTGGTGCTGTGCCTGATTTTCCGCGGACCCAAGGCGCTTCCGGTTCTGGCGCGCGACTGGAAGACCGGGCTGTTCACCGGCGTGCTCAGTGGTGCGGCCTACTGGATCGTGATGTGGGCGATGACCAAGGCGCCGATCGCCTCGGTGGTGTCGCTGCGCGAGACCTCGATCCTGTTCGCCATGCTGATCTCGGTTTACGCGCTCGGCGAGAAGATGACGGGCTGGCGCGGCGCCGCCGCGCTCAGCATCGTCGCCGGGGTTATCGCGCTGAGGCTTGGTTAGCTGCGCTCCAGAACCGTCATCACTTGGCCGCGCCGTTCCGGACTGAAGCGGATGACGACGATGATGCAGACGGCGACCACGCCGGCGAACAGCGCCAGCGCATAACCGTAGCTGCCGCCCGCGGCTTCAGCGATTCCGGCCTGATACGGACCACCATAGGACGCGGCGAGATTGCCGGCCTGATAGATGAAGCCGGGCAAGGTCGCGCGGACTGCACCCGGCGACAGTTCGTTCAGATGCACCGGAATGACGCCCCAGGCGCCCTGGACCGCGATCTGCATGACGAAGGCGCCGATGGCGAGCATGAACGGCGTCGAGCTGTAGGCCCACAGAGGGATTGCCGGCAGAGCGATCAGGCAGGCGAGCGTAATGGCATTGATCCGGCCGATCCTCTCGGACAGCGCGCCGAATGTCAGGCCGCCGACGATGGCGCCGAGATTGGCGACGATGGTGATCCAGCTCACCGTGTGCGGGTCGAATCCGTGCTGCTTCTTCAGGAAGGTCGGGTAGAGGTCCTGGGTGCCATGGCTGAAGAAATTGAAGAACATCATCAGCACGACGGCATAGAGCGCGACCCCCCAGTGCTTCTGCAGCGTTTCCAGGAGCCCCGGCTTCACGGATTTCTGCGCCTCGACGAAGGCCGGCGATTCCGGCACGTGCGAGCGTATGAAGAGCACGATGAGGGCCGGCACGAAGGAGAGCAGGAACATGGCGCGCCAGCCGACCGTGTAGCCGCCGATCGTCTGCTGATAAAGCAGGCCATAGACCACCGCCGCCAGGAGATAGCCGGCCGGATAACCGCATTGCAGGATGCCCGAGACCATGCCGCGGGCGCTGGGCGGGATGGACTCCATGGCGAGCGAGCTGCCTAGCCCCCATTCACCGCCCATGGCGATGCCGAACAGCGCGCGCAGGGCCAGGAAAATGCCGAGATTGGGCGAGAAGGCGGCGAGCGCGCCGATCACCGAATAGCTGACGATGTTGAGCATCAGGATGGGCTTGCGCCCATATTTGTCGGCGAGCATGCCAAAGAAAACGCGCCGATGAAGCGCGTCGCCAAGGTCAGGAACAGTGCCTTTGAGACTGCCGGGACATCCGTGTGGAATTCACTCGCAATATCGGTGAGCAGGAATGTCAGAAGGAAGAAATCAAAAGCATCGAGCGTCCAGCCCAGGAATGAGGCCAGAACGGTTTTCTTCTGCTCGGCGGTGAGATTCAACGCGTCCTCCTTTGGCTCCCCAGGGAACGATATGTCGCCCTGCTCGCAAAAGAGAACAGCGATCAGCCGGCTTTCGAAGAAGCGGCGGTCACTTTTTCGTAAGATCGAGATCGAAGACCATCAATCCGTCCGTGCCGCCTTCGAGTGCGGCGACCAGTCTTGCGCCGGCGCGCTGGTGCGCTTCATGCACGAGATAGGCGTCTCGCGCGGCGGCATCTCGAAAATCGATGGTGAAGCCATGGCTGAAGCCGCGCGCGAAAGGCTCGGGGCTGACATTGGCGCTGAAGTGGACGGTGTCCATGCCGTCGATCACTTGCCGCAGCGCTTCGAGGTCGGCGTGGATCGCCGCGCGCTCGTCCTCGGGGACATCGCCGCGAAACCTGACGAAGACACAGTGCCTGATCATTTTCTTCCCCCTTAAGCGGCCCGGTTGCCGGAAAACACCGCCGGCGGCAGCGGTTCGCGACCGAGGATCAGGTCGGCGCCCTTTTCGCCGACCATGATGGTCGGTGCATTGGTGTTGGAGGAGGGCACGCGCGGCATGACCGAGGCGTCGCAGACGCGCAAGCCTTCGATGCCGCGCAACCGCAGGTCCGGGGTTACAACGGCCATCTCGTCATGGCCCATGCGGCAGGTACCGACGGGATGATGATCGGTCTTTGACGTGCGGCAGGCGTAGTCGAAGAGTTCATCGTCGCTGGCGAGCGACGGGCCGGGCAGCACTTCGCGCAGCACGTAAGGAGCAAGCGCCTTCTGGCGCATGATCTCGCGCGCCAGCCGCAGCCCTTTGATCGACATTGCGCGGTCATAGGGATCGGACCAGTAGTTCGGATCGATCAGCGGATGGTCGGCCGGGTCGGCACTCTTCAGCCGCACCGTGCCGCGCGAGCGCGGCCGCAGGAAGGCCGAGTTCAAGGTGACGCCGGGATTCCTGAGCTTCTCGACGCCGGCCTCGATGCCGGAGCCCAGGCCGAGATGGAACTGGATGTCGGGCGAGGCGGCCGTCGGATCGGCGTACCAGAAGCCACCGGTCTCGAACAGGCTGGAGGCCACGGGGCCTTTCTTCAGCAGCAGATATTGCAGGCCAGCCCAGGCCGTGCGGTGCAGCTTGGCGTAATTGTCGTAAGTGTGATCGCCGGTGCATTCGGCGATGACGAACAGATCGAGATGATCCTGCATATTCGAGCCGACGCCGGGCAGGTCGTGCACCGGCGTGACACCCACCGATTTCAGATGATCGGCAGGGCCGATGCCCGACTGCATCAGCAGTTTTGGCGAACCGATGGCGCCGGACGAGACGATCACCTCGCGCTCCGCACGCAGGATTTCTTCTCGCCGCCCGGTTTGTCGACGACCTCAACGCCGATGGCGCGGCCTCTCTCGACGACGACGCGGGTCACCAGCACATCGGTCTTGACCGTCAGATTCTTGCGGGCACGGATCGGCTTGAGATAGGCGACCGAAGCAGAGGAGCGCCGGGCGTCCTTCTGGGTCAGTTGATAGTAGCCGACGCCCTCCTGGCTGGCGCCGTTGAAATCCGGGTTGAAGGGGATGCCCATCTCCTGGCCGGCGCGGAAATAGGCCTCGCAGATCGGCAGCGGCGAGATCGGGTTGGATACGCCGAGCGGCCCCTGGTCGCCGTGAAAATCGTTGGCGTAGCGTTGGTTGTTCTCGGCGCGCTTGAAATAGGGCAGCACGTCGCGGTAGCCCCAGCCGGCGAGACCCTCTTCCCTCTCCCAGGCATCGTAGTCGCGGGCATTGCCGCGCGTGTAGATCTGGGCGTTGATGGAGGAGCCACCGCCGACCACCTTGGCCTGCGTGTACCAGAAGACGCGGTCCTTCATGTTTTTCTGCGGCACGGTCGACCAGCCCCAGGAGGCGATACCCCTAGTCATCTTGGCGAAGCCCGCCGGCATATGGATGTAGGGATGCCAGTCCTTGCCGCCGGCTTCGAGCAGCAGTACTGAATTCAAGGGATCCTCGCTCAGCCGGTTGGCCAGAACACAGCCGGCCGGGCCGGCGCCCACGATGATGTAGTCGGTCATGGCATCACCCTTACAACCGCGGCACGGAGAGCGCGCCGTCGACATTGATGATCGAGCCGGTCGAAAAGCCGAGCTTGCCCGAGGCAAGCGTTGCCACCACCGCGCTGATGTCTGACGCTTCGCCCAGCGTTTGGCCGGTACCAGCCCGCTGTCGATCAAGGCATCGTATTTGGCGGTCACGCCTGCAGTCATGTCGGTGCGGATGATGCCCGGGCGGATCTCGAATACGCCGATGTTTTCCGGGGCGAGCCGCAGCGCCAGGTTCTTCACCCACATCGAAAGCCCGGCCTTCGAGACGCAGTATTCGGAGCGCTCGGGCGAGGCCATCTCGGCGCTGACCGAGGTGACGGTGATGATCGATCGGGGATGATCGCCCGGTGTGGCCAGCATCGCCCTGGCGACGGCCTGGCTGAGGAAGACCGTGCCGCGCAGGTTGATATCCAGCGTACGGTCGAAATTCTCCGGCTTCAGCTCCAGCAGATCACCGCGCACGACAGCGCCGACGCCGGCATTGTTGACGAGGCAGTCGATGCGGCCGAAGGCGTGCATCGCGGCATCGACGAGTGCAACGTGGCTGTCGAGATTGGCGATGTCGCAGCTGACATAGGCGAGTTTCGCACCGCGCGCTGAGATGTTGGCGGCGAGTTCGTCTGCGGCTTTCTCGGCCAGATCGGCGACGAGAATGTCAAAGCCGGCGTCGGCCAATGCCTCGGCACAGGCCAGCCCAATGCCGCGTGCGCCGCCGGTGACGATGGCCGCCGGGCGGGTCATGCGCCAAGCTCCACCTTGCGGATGTGATCAGCAACCCGCAGCGCCTGCGCGGCGATCGACAGCGCTGGGTTAACCGCAGCCGAGTTCGGCAGAAAACTGCCGTCGACGACGAACAGGTTCCGGTGGTCGAACGCGCGGCAGAACGGATCGAGCGGCGCGGTCACCGGATCGTCGCCCATCTTCACCGTGCCGCACTGGTGCGAGGGGGTGCGCTTGTCGAAGGGGCGCGACAGCACGATGGGGTAGCCGCAGGCGCGGAAGTTTTCGCGCATCACCTTGGTCAGCCCGTCGAGCGACTGCATGTTGGATCGCCGCCACTGCATGACGATGTCCTTGCCGTCGACCATGATGCGGCTTTCCGGATCGGGCAGGTCCTCGCACATCAAATACCAGTCGACGGCGTGGCCGGCCATGTAATCGAGCACGAATTTCGGTATCGTCTTCACATTGGCCTTGAGCATGTTGCCGTCGATCTTGCCGAGCAGCTGGACGTTGCCGAGCGGTTTGCCGCCCTTGCCGTCGGACAGGTAGTAATCGTTCAGCATCAGCGTCTTCTGGTAGACGGCATCGTTCCTGCGGCGCGGATCGATCGCGAGCATGGCGCTGGAATTGTGGTTCATGAAATTGCGGCCGACCTGGTCAGAGCGGTTGGCGAGGCCCTTGCCATCGGATGAGGGCGAGCGCAGCAGGATGACGGCGGAATTGACCGCACCGGCTGAGAGGATGACCAGCTTGGGCGACAGTTTCTTCAGCTCGCCATTCTGGCGGTAATGGATCGCAACGATGCTTTTGCCATCGGGCGATGCTTCGAGATATTCGACGTAGCAGCCGGTCTCGAGCCGGATATTGCTGTCCTTGAGCGCTGCCGCCAGTGGCGCTGTCTGGGCGTCCATCTTGCCCTGGCCGGTGTTGGGGAAAGCGTCCCAGCCGGTCTTGCCGTCCTTCAGCCAGGTATTGATGTCTACGCCGAGCGGCAGTGAGGCTGGATGCAGGCCAAGCCCCTTGAGTTCGGCGCGGGCGCGGGCGATCGGCGCTTCGTCGGGCACCGGCTTGAAGGCGTAGGGGATCGAGTGAAACGGCTCGGTCGGGTCCTCGCCCAGCGTGCCGCGCACGCGAAACAGCTGCTCGGCCTTGGAATACCAGGATTCGAACTCGTCGTAGGAAAACGGCCAGGCCGGAGAGACGCCACCGAAGTGCTCCATGGCCGAAAAGTCTTCCTTGCGGTAGCGAATCAGCACCGCGCCGTAGAATTTCGAGTTGCCGCCGACATAGTAGTAGTTGCCGGGGTTGAAGGCAGCGCCGCCGGCCTCGCGCCACATCTCCTTGGGCCGGTAGTGGCCGTCGACGAAGATCGAGCGCGTGTCACGGGCATGCGAGGTTGCCGGCAAGGGCTCGCCGCGCTCCAGCATCAGGATCGAGGCGCCACTGCCGGCCAGACCGGAGGCGATCGTGGCGCCGCCAATGCCGGAGCCGATGATGACGATGTCTGGATTTGCCATAGCCGTCAGCGGATGCGGTTCTCGGTCGCCGGATCGAAGAACACCGCCTTGGTCAGGTTGAAGGCGAGCGGCGTGCTGGTGCCCGGCTGGATGTTGGCGTCGGCGCGCAGCCGCGCCACAACGGGCTTGCCGCCGAGATTGGTCACCGCGAAGGTGTCGGAGCCGGCCGGCTCGACGACTTCGATGTGCAGGTCGGCGGTGGCAATGTTGGAGGCGTTGCGTTCGGCACCCTCCGGATCGGTCAGCGCTTCCGGCCGCACGCCGAAGATGATCGGCTTGCCCTGGAATGCCGAGAGACCCGTCGGCGCGTTGGCCATCGGCAGTGTGATCGGCTCGCGCGCCTCGCGCTGCAGCACGACGGACAGCGCATTGCCCGATGTGGCGATGGTCGCCGGGATCAGATTCATCGCCGGGGAACCCATGAAATCGGCGACGAACAGGTTGGTGGGGTTGTTGTAGATCTCGGCCGGGGTGCCGAACTGCTGCACCTCGCCGTCGCGCATGACGGCGATCTTGGTCGCCAGCGTCATCGCCTCGATCTGGTCGTGGGTGACGTAGACGATGGTGGTGCCTGTCGTGGCATGCAGGCGCTTGATCTCGATGCGCATGTCGACGCGCAGCTTGGCGTCGAGGTTGGACAGTGGCTCGTCGAACAGGAACAGCTTGGGGTCGCGCACCAGCGCACGGCCCATGGCGACGCGCTGGCGCTGGCCGCCGGAAAGCTGGCTTGGCTTGCGCTGCAGCAAGTGGCCGATCTGCAGGACCTTCGCCACCTTGTCGATCGCCTTCTGGCGCTCGTCGGCCGGCACGCCGCGCATTTCCATGCCGAACGAGATGTTCCCGGCCACCGTCATGTTCGGGTAGAGCGCGTAGCTCTGGAACACCATGGCGATGTCGCGCTTCGAAGGATGCAGATCGTTGATGGCGCGGCCCTCGACGCGGATCTCGCCCTCGGTGATCTGCTCCAGCCCGGCAATGGTGTTGAGCAGCGTGGACTTGCCGCAGCCGGACGGGCCGACCAGCACCAGGAAGCCGCCCTTTTCGAGCTCGACATCGATGCCCTTCAGGATCTCAACATTCCCGAAACGCTTCTTCAGCCCGTCAATTTCCAGAAAAGCCATGGTCGTTCCTTCTGAATTGGTCAGCCTTTGACCGCGCCCGCCATCAGCCCGCGCACGAAATAGCGGCCGGCGACGACATAGACGATCAGGGTGGGCAGAGCTGCGATCATCGCGGCCGCCATATTGACATTGTATTCGACGACACCGGTCGAGGTGTTGACGACGTTGTTGAGCGCCACGGTCATCGGCATGGCGTCGCCGGTGCCGGCATAGGCGGAGGCGAACAGGAAGTCGTTCCAGATGTTGGTGAACTGGTAGATGACGGTGACGACGAAGATCGGCATCGAATTCGGCAGCATGATGCGGCGGAAGATCTGGAAAAAGGAGGCGCCATCGACCTGTGCAGCCTTGATCAATTCGGTCGGAAAGGCCTCGTAGTAATTGCGGAAGAACAGCGTGGTGAAGCCGATGCCGTAGACGACGTGGACGAAGACGAGATTGACCGTCGAATTGCCGAGGCCGAAACTCTGTCCGACCGAGTTCTGCAGCGTCACGCCGAAACGGCCGACGCTGCCGAGGATCGTCGCCATCGGCAGCAGCACCGACTGGAACGGGATGAAGCAGGCGAACAGCATCAGCCCGAAGACCAGCGTCGCGCCGCGAAAGCGCCATTTGGTCAGCACGTAGCCGTTGAGCGCGCCGAGCATGGTCGAGATCAGCACGGCGGGAACCACCATCTTGATGGAGTTCCAGAAGTAGCCCTTGATGCCGGCGCAGGTGAGGCCGACGCAGGTCTCGCCCCAGGCCTTCAGCCAGGGATCGAAGGTCGGCGCCTTGGGCAGCGCCAGCATGTTGCCGTTCTGGATCTCGTCCATGGTCTTGAACGAGGTGACCAGCATGACGAACAGCGGCATCAGGTAGAACAGCGCAAACAGGGCCAAGAGCCCGTAGATGACGATGCGGTTGATGGTCTTGGTGCTGATGCCGCCGGAGGCCTGGCGGGCAGGGGTGGCGACGGCGCTCATCGCGGCTTCTCCCGCAGTTCCGAATAGAGATAGGGCACGATGATGGCGACGATGGTCATCAGCATGATCACGGCACTGGCCGAGCCGACCGCCATTTCGTTGCGCTTGAACGTGTATTCGTACATGAAATTCGAAGGCAGCCAGGCCGAGCCGCCGGGGCCGCCGGAGGTCAGCGCCACCACAAGGTCATACGACTTGATGGCAAGGTGGGCGAGCACGATGAAGGCCGACAGGAAGATCGGTCGCAGCAGCGGAATGACGATGCGGCGATAGAGCTGGAAGGTGGTGGCGCCGTCGATCTGCGCCGCCTTCATGATCTCGCCGTCAATGCCGCGCAGGCCGGCCAGGAACATCGCCATAATGAAGCCGGAGGCCTGCCAGACGCCGGCGATGACCACCGTGTAGATGACGAAATCCTTGTTCTTGATCCAGTCGAAATGGAAACTCGTCCAGCCCCATTGATGCAGCGTCTGCTCAAGGCCGAGACCCGGATCGAGGAACCATTTCCAGGCGACACCGGTGACGATGAAGGACAGCGCCATCGGGTAGAGATAGATCGGCCGCAGTACGCCTTCGCCGCGGATCTTCTGGTCGAGCAGGATGGCCAGGAACAGGCCCAGCGCCAGGCAGATCAGGATGTAGAGAAAGCCGAAAATGCCCATATTGGTGATCGACGTGTACCAGCTCGATGGCGGGTCGGTGTCGAAGGTCCAGCCCCACAGCCGCTGATAGGCGCGCGAGCCGGTGATGACATAGGACGGGAAGGTCTTGGAATTGGTGAAGGACAGATAGATCGTCCACAGGATGAAGCCGTAGACGAAGACGATGGTGATGGCGAAGCTCGGCGCCAGCACGATCTTCGGCAAGGCGTCCTGCAGGCGCGAACGCACAGAGGGGCGCGACCGCTCCGGTGTCAGCTTGATCTGGCTTGTTGCTACCGTGCTCATGAGCTCCTCCCGCTTCGGGTCGTCCGTGCTCTGCCGTCAGGCGGCAAGGCGACCCATGCATACGGGTCTTTGGTCGGCATGGTGTCGAGCCGGCCAATCCTGAGATGAAACCTTCCCCGCCGAAGCGGGGAAGGTGTTTTTCTGGCTAGCTTACTTGGCGTCGTCGATGGCCTTGACCAGTTCGGTCACGGCTTCGTCCGAGGTCTTGATCTGACCATGGACGAACTTCGAGACGACGTCCTTGTAGGCATTGGCAACCGCCGGAGGCGCGCCATAGCCCTGGGCCAGCGAGCCGAACAGCGTGCCGCCGTCGTTGGCCTTCTTCAGGTCGGCGATGCCCTTCTTGCCGCAAGCGTCGAAGTCGGTGTCCGGAACGTCGGTACGGGCCGGAACCGAACCCTTGACGACGTTGAAGGCCGACTGGAAGCTCTTCGACAGTGTGGCGGTGGCCAGTGCGACTTGGGCGGCCTTGCGGTCGTCCGGAACGTTGAACATGCCGAACATGTCGGAGTTGTAGATCACGGAGCCGTCGGTGCCCGGGAAGCGATAGCACAGGAAGTCCGTGCCCGGGGTCTTCTTGGCGGCGTGGAACTCACCCTTGGCCCAGTCACCCATGACCTGCACCAGGGCATCGCCCTTGATGACCATGGCGGTGGCGAGGTTCCAGTCGCGGCCCGAGAAGTTCGGGTCGACATAGGTGACGAGCTTGGCCAAATTGTCGAACGACTTCTTCATCGTGTCGGACTTGAGCGAGGCGTCGTCGAGGTCGTTGAAGGCCTTCTTGTAGAACTCAGGCCCGCCGGTCGACAGCACGACCGAGTCGAACATGGTGGCTTCCTGCCAGTTCTGGCCGCCGAGAGCGAGCGGGATCACGCCTGCCGCCTTAGCCTTGTCGAGCAGGGCAATGAAGTCGTCGAAGGTCTTCGGCTCGGTGCCGCCGATCTTGTCCATGACGGCCTTGTTGATCCACAGCCAGTTGACCGAGTGGACGTTGACCGGAGCGGCAACCCACTTGCCTTCATAGACCGAGAACTTCTGCAGGGCCGCCGGAACCGACTTGTCCCAGCCTTCCTTCTTCGCCGTCTCGGTCAGGTCGCCCATGACGCCGGCAGCGGCATAGTCGAGCACGGTGTAGCCGAGCATCTGCGAGGCGGTCGGATAGTTGCCGGCCGCGACCATTGCCTTCAGCGCGGTCATGGCAGCGTCGCCGCCACCGCCGGCCACCGGCACGTCCTTCCAGGCATAGCCTTCCTTGGCCAGATCGCCCTTGAGGACGTTGAGAGCAGCCGCTTCGCCGCCCGACGTCCACCAATGCAGCATCTGCACTTCCTTGACGTCCGCGGCATGCGCCGAGAAGGCAAAGCTCGTCGCAAGAGCCGTTCCGATAAGCAGTTTGCGCAACATGTACTTCCTCCCTTGTTGCATTACACGACCGGTGGCAGCCCACCGGGTTCTTCCAAACTCAGCCGACCCACCATCCGGTGCGCTGGCCGCGATGAAACTGGATTGTCTTTTCCTCGGTATAATCCTCGACGGCGCGTTTGCCGAGTTCGCGTCCGAGACCGGACTGCTTGTAGCCTCCGAAAGGCAGTTCGGGATAACCTTCCATGAATGTGTTCACCCAAACCGTCCCCGAACGCACCCCACGCGCCACCGACATGCAAGTGTCGATGCTGGCGCTCCACACGCCTGCAGACAGACCATAGGGCGTGTTGTTGGCGATGTGCAACGCCTTTTCAATCGTTTCAAAAGTCAGCACGGAGAGCACCGGTCCGAACACTTCCTCACGCGCAATCGCCATGTTCTCGGTGACGTTGCGTAAGATGGTCGGATCGAGATATTGGCCGGCATTGGAGACCAGCTGCTTGCCACCGCTGTAGACGTTGCTGCCTTCGTTTGCCGCTGCCGCAACATAATCTGTCACCTTGGCCAGATGGTCGGATGAGATCATCGCGCCGACCTTGGTTCGATCATCCAGTGGATCTCCCACGGTCACTCTCGACGTAAGTGCCTTTACAGCGTCAAGAAAATCGTCGGCGATCGCTTCATGCACGATCAGCCGGCTGCCGGCGTTGCAGCATTCGCCGGCATTGAAGAAGCCGCCGAACACCGCCGCGTCGGCCGCGGCCTCGAGATCGGCGTCGGGGAAGACGATCTGGCCATTCTTGCCGCCGAGCTCCATCGAGACCTTCTTCAGCGACTGCGCGGCCGAGGCCATTGTCATCTTGCCGACGCGGGTCGAGCCGGTGAACGAGACCATCTCGACCAGCGGGTGGCTGACCATCGGGGCGCCGACATCGGCGCCAAGACCAGCGAGGATGTTGACGACGCCTGCGGGCAGGCCGGCCTCAAGCAGGATGTCGCCGAGCACGAAGGTCGAGGCCGAGGTCATTTCGCTCGGCTTGACCACGGCCGTGCAGCCGGCAGCGAGCGCGAAAGGCAGTTTCTGGCTGACGATGAGGAACGGGAAATTCCACGGCGTGATGATCGACACGACGCCGATCGGCTCGCGCACGACCACGCCCAGCATGGCGTCGCCGAGATTGGCATAGCTCTCGCCATGCAGAGTTCGGGCGAGCGAAGCGGCGTAGCGCCAGATGTCGACGGCGCCGCCGATCTCGCCGCGCGCCTGGGCGATCGGCTTGCCGGATTCCAGCGCATCGAGCCGGGCGATGTCCTCCAGCCGGGCCTCGATCAGGTCGGCCGTCCTGAACAGGATCGCGGCGCGTTCGGAGGCCTTCATGCGCGGCCAGGGGCCGGTCTCGAACGCTTTGTGCCCAGCCTGCACGGCGGCTTCGACCTCGGCCTCGCCGGCCTGCGCATAGCGCGAAACAGTGAAGCCATGGCCGGGGCTCTTGCGCTCAAGGATACGGCCATCGCGGGCGTCGACATGCTTGCCGTCGATCAGCAGCCGATAGGTTTTTGGTGCGGCTGACGCCTCGGCGGGCATGGCGATGTTGAGGGGGGCGTTCATCAGGATTGTTTGCTCTAGCTTCTTGAAAATGCCGGCTTCTGCTTGGTCTTGAAGGCTCCGACGCCAGCCTTGAGGTCGCCGGTAAGCGCGATGAAGCCGCTGGCCAGCGCTTCGGTCGCGGCCGCATTTTCCTCGCCTTCGGCCACCGCGATCATCAGCTTGGCGGCTTCCGTTGCCAGCGGGCCGCGCTCGGCGATCTTTTCGGCCCAGCTTCTGGCTTCGGCCAGCCCGTTGCCGGTTTCAACCACCCGGTCCACCACGCCCAGGGCCAGTGCTTCGCGAGCGAGCAGGATCTCGCCGCCCAACGCCATGCGCCGCACCGTCTGCGCGCCGAAGCGGCGTACGGCGCGTTGCGTGCCGGACCAGCCGGGCACGACACCGATCGAGGTTTCGGGGAAGCCGAGCTTCACATGGGTTTCCGCGACGCGGAAATCGCAGGCGACCGCCAGTTCCAGCCCGCCGCCCAGCGCATGGCCCGAGAGCACGGCGATGGTCGGTTGGCGGAGCCTAGCTAGCCGGTCGAAGACACGATGGCCGTACCGCACCCATTGCACCTGGAAATCGGCGGCGCTCATCTGCGCCCACGCCTCGACATCGCCGCCGGCGCAAAAGCCTTTGCCTTCGCCGCGAAGCAGCACGACGCGGACGCCTTCGGCCATCTCCGCCTCGTCGAGCGCGGCTTCCAGCGCGCGCAGCATCGGGATATCCAGCGCGTTGAATTTTTCCGGCCGGCGCAATGTGACGATGCCGATGGCGCCATCCTGCTCAAATGTAACGAGGCGCTCAGCCATCCGCGCCTCCGAGCGAGGCGCCGCCATCGAGCGACAGGCCGATCGGCCGGTCCTGGTAGAGCGCTGCCGGCGTCACCTTGAGGTCGTTGGCGACACCGAGCGGCATCTCGGCCTGGGCCAGGACGTCGCGCTCGAGGTCAATGCCGGGCGCCAGTTCGGTGACCATCAGGCCGTCCGGCGTCAGCTTCATCACGCAACGCTCGGTGACATAGGTGATGTCTTGCCCCTGCGCGACGGCACGCTTGCCGGAGAAGGAGATGTGCTCGACCTCGTTGACCACCTTCTTGACCTTGCCCTCCTGGTCGATGCGGAGGCCGCCATCGGCCAGCGAAAGCTTGGCGCCGGCGTTGAAGAAGCCGGAGAAGACGATCTTCTTCGCCCGCGCGGTGATGTCGACAAAGCCGCCGGCGCCGGCGGTGACATGCGGCCGCGCCGATAGTTTCGACACATTGACCGAGCCGTGGCGATCGATCTGCAGAAAGGAGAGCAGCGAAGCGTCGAAGCCGCCGGCCTGGAAATAGATGAACTGGTGTGGCGAGGGCATGAATGCGTCGGCGTTCGACGAACAGCCGAACTTGAAGTCGAGCAGCGGCACGCCGCCGACCGCCCCCTGTTCGATCACCCAGGTGACCTTGCCGTGCTGGCCTTCTTCGAGAAGGATGCGCGGCACATTGGCCGAGATGCCGAAGCCGATGTTGACGGCCATGCCGTCGCGCAATTCCATGGCGACGCGGCGCGCGATCACCTTCTGCACGTTCATCTCGGCATTGCGGAAGGTCGACAGCGGCCGGAAGATCTCACCCGAAATCGCCGGATCGTAAGGCGTCAGCGTCGTCTGCAACTGGTCGGGCGCCACGACGATATGGTCGACCAGCACGCCCGGCACGCGCACATCATGCGGCTTCAGCGTGCCGTTCTCGACGACGCGCTTGACCTGGGCGATGACGATGCCGCCATTGTTGCGGGCGGCGAGCGCCTGTTCGAGGCCGCCGAGATAGGCGCCTTCGTGCTCATAGGTGAGGTTGCCGCGCTCGTCCGCCGTGGTGGCGCGGATGATCGAAACCTGCGGGACGATCGAGCGGAAATAGAGCCATTCCTCGCCGTCGAACTGCTGCACCGACACAATCGGTTCGCTTGCCGCCGCGTTCATGGCGCAGCCCTGGTGACGCGGATCGGCAAACGTGTCGAGACCGACCTTGGTCAGCACGCCCGGCCGCTTGGCGGCGGCCTCGCGGTGCATGTCGAACAGGATGCCGGACGGCACGTTGTAGGCGGCGACCGAATTGTCGCCGATCATCTTCCAGATCTGCGGTGGCTCGGATGAGGAGGGGCCGGACGGATAGGAGCCGCACAGCGTGCGCTTCAACAGGCCCGGCTTGGCCAGGTGATCGATGCCCTTGATGCCGTACATGTCGCCGGCGGCGATCGGGTGCAGCGTGGTGATGTTCTTCGGGTGGCCTTCCCCGTCGAAGCGCTCGCCGATGGCGGCCAGCACCGCGTCCGGACAGCCGAGGCCGCTCGACGACGACACGGATACCGTCATGCCATCCTTGATCAGGCTGGCTGCCTGTGCTGCGGAAACGACCTTGCTCAATTCATGCTCCCGAGTTTCGGGTCTATCTTGACGGCCTTGCCGGAACTGGCCGATTGAAGCGCCGCCTCGGCTGAGGCCAACGACCAGATGCCATCCTCTCCGGTGGCGGCAGGCCGGCCGACACCGTGGATCGCGGCATGGAACTGACGCACGGATCTGACGTAGAGATCCTCGCGGTCGAAGCTCAATTGCTCTTCACCGCTGGCCGTGCGCAACAGCACCGAGCCGTCCGGCTTCTGGGTCATCACATTGCTGGCGATCAGCGAGCCTTCCGAACCATGCACCTCGAAGCCGGTGCCGGCGAATTTGGTGATGAAGCCTTCATGCGACTGGGCGATGAGGCCGGACTTGAAGCGCCAGATGCACATGGCGCCGTCTTCCAGCCCGCTGCCGGCCATGCCGGCGGCTTGCGTGAAGGCCGAGACCTCGACCGGATCGTCGCCGAGCACGAAGCGCAACGTGTCGGCATCGTGCACGGTGATGTCGAGCACGACACCGCCGCCGGCTTCCGGCTTGGTGATGCGCCAGCCCTGCAGGCCCTCGGGCAGATAGACGGAATGGAAGACGCGAGCGGCGATCGGCTTGCCGATGCGCCCCGCTGCGATCGCTTCGCGCATGGCGCGATGTGCGCCGGCATTGCGCAGATGATGGTTGGTGCCGAGCACGATGCCAGCGGCCTTGGCCGAACTGACCATTTTGCGCGCGTCGGCGCTGTTCAGCGCCAGGGGCTTCTCGCACAGCACATGCTTTCCCGCCTTGATGGCGGCAAGCGCCTGTTCGAGATGCAGTTCGTTGGTGGTCGAGATGTAGACGGCGTCGATATCCTCGCCAAGGAGCTCGTCAAGCGTCGAGACCGCAAGCGGAATGTTGTTTTCCACGGCATATGCCTGGGCCCGCTCCGGGCTGGAACTCATCACCGCCGCGATCTTGCCATCGGCCTGCGCGCGGATGGCGTTGATCATGAATTGCCTGGCGATCGTGCTGGCGCCGATCAGCCCCCATTTGACACTCACGCGGCGCCTCCCGTTCCCGCAGGCCTGTTTCGCGTACGGCGATCCGGACCGCAGCTTTCCCTGACCACGAGATTGACCGCGCCGATATGATCTTCGGCGCGGGTGGTGCGCGACTGGATCATTTTCAACATGACATGGGCGGCGCGTTCGCCGAGCCCCGCGGAGTCCACAGCGACGCTGGTCAAAGCCGGCATATAGTGCTCGGCCTCGGCGACGTCGTCGAAACCGACGATGGCGAAATCCGCACCGGGCTCAAGCCCACGCTTGCGCAACGCCAGCATGGCGCCAAAGGCGACTGCGTCGTTGAAGCAGAGGGCAGCGGTCGGCGGTTCAGCCATCGCCAGAGCCGTTTCGAGACACGCGATACCACCTCTGCGGCTGGTCTCCCCCTCAACGACAAGCGCGTCGCGCGCGGCGATGCCTTGCGTCTCGCAGGCCTCGCGAAATCCGCCAAGGCGCTCGTGATAGACAACCAGATCGGACGAGCCGCCGAAGAAGACGAGCCGGCGATGTCCCTTGCCGATCAGATGGGCGGTGGCGAGATAGGCGCCGCGATGATTGTCGGGCGCAATCACCGGGATGCGGCTTTCCGGCAAGCGGCGCATGGCAAAGACCACCGGCACGCCCGCCATCTCCAGCCGCCGGAAAGCGCCTGGCGTGGTGCCGCGCGCCGGCGACACGATGAGCCCGGCGACGCCCTGTTCCATCAGCGACTTCAGCACCTCTTCCTGACGCACCGGATTCTCTGCCGTGTTGCCGATGAAAGGCACGATGCCGGCCGACTGGAAGACACGCTCCATGCCGACCGCCAGCTCGGCGAAGAAGGGATTGGTGAGATCGTTGATGACCATGCCGATGACGTTGGAATGGGCCTTGCGCAGGTTGGCGGCGCCGCGGTTGTAGACGTAGCCGACATCCTCGATCGCCTTGCGCACCTTGACCGCGGTCTCAGGCCGAATCAGCCCGCTGCCCTGGAGCACGAGCGATACGGTCGATTTGGACACGCCCGCCTCACGGGCGATGTCGAAGATCGTCGCCTTGGCCCGGCTGGCCATCCCAGATATCTCCTCCCGGTTTTCTCATCAAATCTATTGGAACGTTCTAATCATTGCTCCAATCGAGAGTCAATCGCGATTTTTTCTCGGCCTGAAAAGCCGATTGTGCGTACTCAAATGGCTTACTTTGCAAGGCCTTTCGTGTTGCAACGCAGCATTTGTTCGCGAATGCGCCCCCAATCTAAAGGTTCTTGATTTATTGGAACGTTCCATTTATAGGCGCTGCGAAGGGAGAGATCCATGGACATTGCCTTGCCTGGTGAGGGTGGCCGCAGCACCCGTTACACGCTTGTCGGACAACCGGTGCAGCCGGTGACCGGCGCGCGGTTTTCGCGCATCGCCTATGCCGCCGCGCATGTCGTTGCCGATCCCCTCGAAATGACAGATCCGTGGTCGCGGCCCGTGGTCGACTGGGACAGAACGATGGCGTTCCGTCACCATTTGTGGCGGCTCGGCTTCCGCATCGCCGAGGCGATGGATACGTCGCAGCGCGGCATGGGTTTCGACTGGGCAAATGCAAAAGAATTGATCCGCCGGTCGATCGCCGAGTCCCGCACCGTCGATGGCGCCGATCTCGCCTCGGGTGCCGGAACCGACCATCTGGCGCCGGCGTCGGCCAGGACACTGCACGATGTGATCGCCGCCTATGAGGAGCAGTTCGCTTTCATCGAAGGACAGGGCGGCAAGGCGATCATGATGGCCAGCCGCGCGCTGGCGGCTGTCGCGAAGGGGCCGGACGACTACGCCGCCGTCTATGACCGCATCTTAAGCCAAGCCTCCGGCAAGGTCATCCTGCACTGGCTGGGCGACATGTTCGACCCGGCCTTGAACGGCTATTGGGGCAGCGGCGATTTCGAGACCGCGCTCGATACGGTGGTCGCCATCATCGGGCGCCACGCGAGCAAGATCGAAGGCATCAAGATATCGCTGCTCGATGCCGGCAAGGAGGTCGCGCTGCGCAACCGGCTGCCGGACGGCGTCGTGATGTTCACCGGCGACGACTTCAACTATCCCGAACTGATCGTCGGCGATGGGAAGAAACATTCACACGCGCTGCTCGGCATTTTCGATGCCATTGCCCCGGTCGCTAACGCCGCGCTGGCAAGGCTCGCCGCCGGCGACCACGCCGGCTATGACGCGCTGATGGCGCCGACTGTGCCGCTGTCGCGAAAAATCTTCGAGGCACCGACCGAATATTACAAGGCCGGCATCGTCTTCATGGCCTGGCTGAACGGCCATCAGGACCATTTCGCCATGGTCGGCGGCATGCAGTCGGCGCGCGGCATCCGCCATTATGCCGAAATCTTTCAGCTTGCCGACCAGGCAGGCCTGCTGGCCGATCCCGACCTTGCGGTATCGCGAATGAAGAGCCTGTGCGCCGTCGCGGGCGTTTGAGCCTGACGAAATTGGGTGGGAAGTATTCCCCCTGCCTCGGGCATTTGCGGAGGTGCAGAGACGCAGCCCTGCGAGATCTACAATCTCGGCGCCCAGAGCCACGTCCGCGGTTCGCCGTGGCCTGGCGTGTATCATTTTAATACAATCCCCAATTGGTAGACTCGCGCGAGACACAGGCAGTTAATCCCTCCCGTCAGGCCAAAAGGAGGGAAAGGCCGCAGACCGGGAGGAAACGATGTCTGTGCAAAAAGAAGATTATCGAACGAACAAAGCCGACTATCTGATTGCTGCGACGTATGGCCGAACGACCGCGGATGATGCCGACCGCGATGAACTCCTGGCAAAAGGGAAGCTCCTGTGGCTAAGAGATCGGCGATTCGCCAAATTGGCGACAAACCCGGCGGAAAGCTCGCCAGGGCCGAGAGCCAGACCGCGTGGTTAGCGACGGCAACTCGTTTTAGCGCGTTGAACGCATGAAAAGCCCCGCCGACCGGGAGTCAGGCGGGGCCTTCTGGACAGGCTTTTAGGATGTCCGACGATCCGAGAGGATCGGTTTCAATGTGGAGCCCTGCTGGATCCAGCGCATCGGCCGAATAGATGACGGTCGACCGATTGGACGTCCGCCAAGAACAACGACTATCTGCGCTGGCAAGGGTTCCAGGCGCTCACGCTTGTTCAGGACGGCGTGGGAAACGGCGACCGATAACGGTGTCTCGATCCGGCCATTGTCGTGGAGTGCCGACGCGACTGGCAAAGCTATCGCCTAAGTTTTTGAAAGGATGGTGGGCGTGACAGGGATTGAACCTGTGACCCCTGCAATGTCAATGCAGTGCTCTCCCGCTGAGCTACACGCCCATCCGAAGCCGCGCATACACCATTTTTGGTCCGGCGCGTCAATAGCGAGAAAAAGGAAAGAAGGCGTCGTCTCGCCGCACCGGCAAACAGGTGCCGATGCCTCAGCGGAAGGGGCGGCTCAGGCCGCGTGCAGCATCTTCTCGACCTCGTTGACGAGATCGCGCAGGTGGAAGGGCTTCGACAGCACCTTGGCGTCTTTCGGCGCCTTGGAATCCGGGTTCAGCGCAACGGCGGCAAAACCGGTGATGAACATGACCTTGAGGTCGGGATCGATCTCGGTGGCGCGGCGCGCCAGTTCGATGCCGTCCATCTCCGGCATGACGATGTCGGTCAACAGCAGCGAGAACGGCTCCTCGCGCAGCCGCTCATAGGCGCTGGCGCCGTTGTCGAAATCGCTGACTTGATAGCCGGCGCGTTCCAGCGCCTTGACGAGGAAACGACGCATATCGTCGTCGTCTTCCGCCAGAAGAATGCGTGCCATGATATCCCGTCCGAATCACCCGCTCGAGACTGCCGTCGGGCAGGCCCGTTAACCATCCTGTATATGAGGAGGTGACGGTAAACATCAAGTGAACGCGGCGAAGCATTATCCGCATTCGGCAAGGCGATGCGAATGGCGAAATGCTGGACATGCGGCCAGCAAGGTGGCACTTTCATACCATGATGCATCGGTGTTTTCGGGTTCGTGCAAATTGAAGACGGCAGCCGAGGATTTTGCGGTCGTTCAACCCTTCGAAATCCGATCGGGCGTCGAGCAGCGCGTCCCCTTCCTGTTCAACTCGCCGCATAGCGGCCGCTACTATCCGGAACGCTTCCTCGCCATGGCGAGGCTCGACCGCAACGCCATCCGCCGCTCGGAGGATTGCTATGTCGATGAGCTGTTCGGCGGCGCCGTGGCGCTCGGCGCGCCGATGCTGGCGGCGAATTTTCCGCGCGCCTATCTCGACGTCAACCGCGAGCCCTGGGAACTCGATCCGCGCATGTTCGCCGAGCCGGTGCCGTCCTTCTGCAACATCCGCTCGGCGCGGGTGGCGGGCGGACTTGGCACCGTGCCCAAGCTGGTGGGTGAGGGGCTCGACATCTATTCCGGCCGCCTGCCGCTCTCCGAAGCCGTTGCCCGCATCGAGGCCGTCTACAAGCCCTATCACGAAACGCTGAAGCGGCTTTTGACCAGAACCCATGCCCGTTTCGGCTTTGCCGTGCTGATCGACTGCCATTCGATGCCGGCAAGCATTCGTGTCGGCGACAGCGGCCTGCGGCCGGACTTCATCATCGGCGACCGTTTCGGCATTTCCGCCACGGCGGCCCTGACCGAGACGGCGATCGGCCTGCTGACCGCGATGGGCTATACTGTCGCCCACAACAAGCCTTATGCCGGCGGCTTCATCACCGAACATTACGGCCGCCCGGCGCGCCATCTGCATGCGCTGCAGATCGAGGTCAATCGCGGGCTCTACATGAACGAACGGACATTCGAGAAGGTCGCCGGCTTCGACGCGCTGGCCGACGATCTGACGCGATTTTCAGCGGATCTGATGGCAATGCCCGACCATCATTTCATCGACCTGCCGTTGGCGGCGGAGTGAAATCGGGTCTTGTTTTCATGGATGTCGTCGCCCCAGAACCGCTAAGCACTTTTGGGCGACATGCATTGGAAATCGCGGCGTAAAAAAGACCGCATCGTTTGCACGATACGGTCGAAGTCTAGGGAGGAAACGCCCAAGGAGGGCATGGACAGGAAAACCTGTCCGAGATTGAGGGTATTGTGCGGTGCACAAATGTCAAGCGACCTTCAGGCTTTTTTAATTCAGAGTGATGTGGAAATTGCGTTTCGATGACGTTCATGTGACATTTGGGCAACAGCTGTCGCAGCGAATAAATCGATAAACAGGCTTGTTTTGGCGGGGAAGTGTCGGCAGAGCCCGGTTGGGCACTCGGCAATGCGGGAGAATCAGTTGGATATCAGCATCGATTTCATGCGCCGTATCGCGCACGCGGCAGCGGCCGAGACCTTGCCGCGCTTTCGCGCCCAGGGTGCCGTGGCCAACAAGGAAAAGGGCAGTTTCGACCCGGTCACCGAAGCCGACCGCGAGGCGGAACGCGCCATCCGGGCGCTGATATCGGCGCAGTATCCCGACCATGGCATTCTCGGCGAGGAGCACGGCAGCGAGAACATCTCCAGCCGGCATGTCTGGGTGATCGATCCGATCGACGGCACGCGCGCCTTCATCTCCGGCCTGCCGGTGTGGGGGACGCTGGTCGGGCTGACGGTCGACGGCGACGCGGTCGCCGGCATGATGGCGCAGCCCTTCACCGGCGAACTGTTCTACGCCAACGCCTCGGGCTCGCACTATGAGGGGCCGGGCGGCCCGCGCAGGCTTTCGACCCGCAAGACGACCAGCCTGGCGGATGCCACGCTGTTCACCACGACGCCGGCGCTGTACAAGGGCGAAGCACGCACCCGCTATGACGCGTTCGAGAAGCAGGTTCAACTCGCCCGCTACGGTGCCGATTGCTATGCCTTCGCCATGATCGCATCGGGAAGCGTCGACATCGTCGCCGATCCGGGCCTGAAGCCCTACGATATCGTGGCGCTGATCCCGATCATCGAGAAGGCCGGCGGCGTCGTCACCACCTTCGATGGCGGACCGGCGGAAAAGGGCGGCGATGTGCTGGCGGCGGCAACACCGGAGTTGCATGCGGCCGCCATGGCGGCTTTGCGCGGCTGATATCGCTGCGCTTGCTTGAACCGCACTAACGCAGCTTGATCGAGCGCTGGAACTCCGCCGGCGTGCGTCCGTAGACCTGCCTGAACGACGCACTGAAATGGCTGTGGCTGGAGAAGCCGAGATCCATGCCGAGCGTGGTCAAATTGTCGTAGCGGCCGAGCAGGTCGAGCGCGCGCGCCAGCCGCAGGCGCAGATGGTAGCGATAGAGCGGCATGGCCTCGACCTGCTGGAACATCTGCGTCAGATAAACCGGTGAAACGCCGACCTCGGCGGCAATCTCGGCCAGCGTCCAGCGCCGCGACAGGTCCGACGCCAGGACGAGCTTGGCGCGGTCGACCAGCTTCTGCCGTCCGGGGCTGGCCCCGGCGACATGCGAGGTACGCTCGCCGAGCGAGCGCCGCACCAGTGTCAGCGCCAGGGTCTCGGCCTCCAGCGTTTCCGCAACGTTGCGGCGCAGGCTGTGGCGCAGCAGCGCCACCAGTGCCTGCGCGCGCGGATCGATGCGCCGGCGCTGGCGACGAAACGCCAGGACGCCGCCAAAGCGCAGCTGCTCCTTCGGCGCCAGTTCCCGCAATTGGCCTTCCTCGATGACGAGGTCGAGGCAGGCATCGCCGCCCTCGACGGGATGGCTGACCTGGTAAGGCTCGGCCTCATTGAAGAACAGCAGCTGATTGGCTTCAGCGACCGCGTCATTGCGGCCGACATGGCGCACGAAGACGCCGCGATAGGGAAACACCAGATGCGTCGCCGCCGTGCACTCTTCATCGCTCCTATGCCGGCATTCGCCGCTGCAGAGGACATCCCGCACTCTGACCGTGCCGGTGTCCAGAAGCGGATGAACCGTGAATTGCGACATAGCCGTTGTGCTCTTCCCTCGTACCGGAAAACGATTCCGGAATGACGACGGTCAGTTTACGCAAGCGGCCTGCCCAATCCTGTCAGGAGACTTCTCGGCAAGCGCCTCTCAATCCCACAGAAGCAGTTCGCCGTTTCATGGAATCGGCGAACTGCTCCTGCTTTTTGTTTTGACGCAATTCCCGTGGGAAAACCGCTTCCCACTTTTCCCGGAATTGCTTTAGCGCCGCCTGAACTCCGAATAGGCCTGGCCGCGCGACAGACCGATGTCCTTGAGCTGTTCGTCGGTCATTTCCAGCAAGGCAAGCCGGCTTCGGCGTTTCTCCATCTGGCGGGCGATCCATTTCGCTGCCGCGATGCATTGGGTGTGCAAGGCCTGCGGGATGGTTTCGGTGCGGACCGGCGGCGCCGGGACCTGGCCAGCCGGGCGTTGTGCCGCTGCGTGATCGGTGCGCATGGCTCAATCCTCGCTCGCGCCGGCCGCCGAGGCGCCGGCCTCGTTCAGCGCCTTCGCGCATTCCTCGCAGCAGACCTCGACGGTCTTGCCGCCGACCTTGACGCGGATCGGGTTGGCGTCGAGCTGGCAATCGCAGGCGGCGCAGGTTTTCTCGGTCATGATTTCATCTCCATGGCGTTCAATTCGACGCATTAAGATGAGCATTCCGGGGCAGCGCGGGCTGTCAGAATCTTTAGCGCTTTGCGTGCCGCGGGGCGCGGCCGATCGATCATCCTGACAACGGTGTGTCAGCTATGCCGGCCTGTGAAGGAACCGCGGCGCCGGTCAGGCCGTCGGATCGTCGGAGCCGGGGATGAAGGCGTCGAAGGCGGCGAGGAATTGTTCGCGGTAGAGGTCGACTTCCTGCAGGATTTCATGCTTGGAGCCGTCGATCATCAGCAGGGAACCGAGCCTCAGACTTCTGGCGTAGGCTTCCACCGCCCTGGTCGAGACGACCTGGTCGGCGCCGGCCGCGATGACCAGCAGCGGCACCTGGATCCTTGCCATGAAGTCTGGATCGCTGACCGCTTCCGACGCCTTCGCCGCTGCCTGCAGCCAGCGGATCGTCGGGCCGCCAAGCGCCATTCGCGGGTGCTCCTCATAGATGCGCGTATTGCGGCGATAGCGCTGCGGATCCGACGTCACCTTGTTAGCCTCGAAAGGCAGCGTGTGTCTGGGACGTGGACCCCAGGCGGCATAGAGCCGGCCAAGGCCCAGAGCGCAGAAAATCGAACAGATGCGGCGGACCGTCGTGATCGAGACCGGCAGGTCGGGGAGTGTCAGGAACGGCGCGATCAGCACCATGCGGCGCACGCGGTTCACCATCGACGGCGCAGCAAGCAGCGCGATCACTGCGCCTGCGGAATGGGCGAGGATGTAATACGGCCCGCGGCAATCGGGCAGCACGATCTCCTCGAAAAACTGCTCCAGATCGGCCGTATAGTCGCGGAAGGAGCGGACATAGCCGCGCTGGCGATCGCGGATCAGCCGGTCGGAATCGCCCTGGCCACGCCAGTCGAGCGTGGCGACGCCAAAACCCCGGGCGGCAAGGTCGCGGATGGTTTCGAAATATTTCTCGATGCACTCGTTGCGGCCGGACAGCAGCACCACCGTGCCCCGCATCGGACGCGTCACCGCCGCGAACAGGCCGTAGCGGATCTTCTTACGATCGCGCGTGACGAAGAAGCCGCCGGTGGCGTTTTCCGGTCGCGGATTGCCCTCGGTATCGTGGAAAAGCGGCGTGTCGTCGAAAAGGTCCGTCATGCGGCGCTTTGTGCTCGGCGTCTTCAGGTGCCAGCCTGTCGCGGCTGGCCTCGTCAAGGTGATAGACGCCAACGCATCAAAAGCAAAGCAAATCCGGGTTGTGCCAGGACTGCGACGGGGAAGGCCGGAAGCCGCTCGAAGGCGTGCTTCCGGCCTCTGTCGATCCGGGAGGAAGGGACGTTAACACCCGGTTCGGCCTCGTTGCGGCGCCTCTGTAAATTCCGGCGCCGCCAATCCTTGATCTTGACGTCACTTTAGCGGCGGCTGCCTGAACGGGCGCCGAAGCGACGGTTCATCTGCCGTTCATCAAGGGCAGGGCGCTTCGCTTTTTGCCATACGGCGAAATCTTGAAATGCCTTCCGGCGCTCCCCAGATGTGGGTTGCGGTCGCCAATGTTGGGGCCGCTGGTCCTGCCGAAACGCCGCTTACGGGTTTCGCACCGGCCATACGCAAACCATGTTGCTCAACAGGAGAACACCTCATGCGTCACGTTGATTTTTCCCCGCTCTATCGCTCGACCGTCGGCTTCGACCGTCTCTTCACAATGCTGGATTCGCTGGCGCAGCCCGATGGCGCGCAGACCTATCCGCCCTACAATATCGAGCGCACCGGTGAGGATTCCTACCGGATTTCGATGGCGGTCGCCGGCTTCTCGGACGAGGAAATCTCGATCGAAGCCCACCGCAATGTGCTGACCGTGAAGGGTGAGCGCAAGGACGAGGGCACCGGCGAAGGCTCCGAGCTGCTCTATCGCGGCATTGCCTCCAGGGCCTTCGAGCGCCGCTTCCAGCTTGCCGATCACGTTGAAGTCGTCGGTGCCGCGCTGAAGAATGGCCTGCTCTTCGTCGACCTCAAGCGCAACATTCCCGAGGAGTTGAAGCCGCGCAAGATCGCGATCACCTCGGCTCCGGCCAAGGCCAAGCAGATTGAGGCCAAGACCGCTGCGTAATGTAGCCCAGGAATAGAAGCGTCTCCTCCCGAGACGAAAGCGGCGCCGAAAGGCGCCGCTTTTTTGTTGTCCGGAAAGCTGACTATCCGGCGATCAATTGGCCAAAGCGATCAACTTCCTCGGCTGACGTCGCGAAGCTGGTGACGAAGCGGTAGAGCAGTTCGTTCTCGCCGATATGGCCGTCAAAGCCGTGCGGCTTGTGCCAGTCGTAGAAGGCAGCGCCCGCCGCCTGCAGCCTGTCGGCCTCGGTCTTCTTGATCACCGCGAACACTTCGTTGGCTTGCGGCAGCCAGGCCAGTGTCGCGTGGGCCGAATCCTCGATTGCTGCCGCCAGGCGCGCGGCCATGGCGTTGGCGTGGCGCGCGGTGTCGAGCCATTGGCCGTCCTTGAAATAGGCTTCGAACTGCGCCGCGACGAAGCGCGACTTGGAAAACAGCTGAGCGGCACGCTTGCGCAGGAAGGCCAATTCCTTGGCGCGGTCGAGGTCGAACAGCACGATCGCCTCGGCGCACCAGCAGCCATTCTTGGTGCCGCCGAAGGAGAGGATGTCGACGCCACGTTTCCAGGTCATTTCGGCCGGTGTCGTTTCGAGCGCCGCCAGCGCATTGGCAAAGCGGGCGCCATCCATGTGCAGCGGCACGGAATGCTGTTTGGCGATGGCTGAAATCGTCTCGATCTCGTTCAGGCCGTAGATGGTGCCAACCTCGGTCGACTGGGTGATCGAGACCGCCATCGGCCGTCCCCAGTGGACGATTTCGGGCGCGAAGCGGCCAATGGCCCGCTCCAGATTGTGCGGGTCGATCTTGCCGAGCGCGCCGTCGACGGCATGCAGGCGCGAGCCGCCGGAAAAATATTCCGGCGCGCCGCACTCGTCTTCGATGACATGCGATTCTCGGTGGGCAAAGGAGATGCCGCCGGGCTTGTTGAAGGTGGTCAGTGACAGCGAGTTGGCGGCGGTGCCGGTCGCCACGAAGAACACCGCGACCTCGCGCTCGAAAATCTCGCTGAAGCGCTGGTAGACCGCCTGGTCGAGCGCGCTGTCGCCATAGGCGGTGGCAAAGCCGCCGGCCGCGGCCGACAGGCCGGCAACGATATTGGGATGGGCGCCTGCCCAATTGTCGGAAGCGAAGAACATGCATCTGCCTGTGTTGGGGGAAATCGGTGGGGAGTTGACCGGTTTCACGTCCCAACCGCAAGGGGCCAGATGCCGGAAAACCGTTGAAGCCAATCAACTCAGCGCTAAGGGATTGGCGACTGAAGCTTACGTTTTCCCTCAACTTCACGTAATTTTATGTCGCGGAAAGCCCAAGTTTTTTGTGAAATCGGTCTTGTGTGCGTCGGGGAATTCTGCCATAAAAATTTAGGACAGTAGTGCTGTCTTATTTTGTCGCACAAAACAGGCTGGATTGGCGTAACATATTGGCCTCTCCGGCTGTTGCTGCGAGCGACAGGTGGACGGCCAGACTCTGGCCTGTACGATACCAGACGCGAACCATGCGGAAAGCCGCCTGGTTCGGCAAGGATTTCGAAAAGACGTGCCGCAAGGATCAGGGTGAGCCAAGCGCTTGCCGAGGCAAATTAGCGACCTAAGAATGGCCAGCGCCTGAAGGGCTGGAATGGAGGACAGGACAATGACGGACATGACGCTCTCTGCGACGAACGGCCAGGCCGCGCAGACGAAAGCGGCTGCCGTCAAAAATACGTCCCGAACCGCCATTGGCCGAACCGACATCGGCCGAACCGATATTGGCCAAACCGGTTTTGCCCCTCGGGGCCTCTACGATCCGCGCAACGAACACGACGCCTGCGGCGTCGGCTTCATCGTCAACATGAAGGGCGTGAAGTCGCATCAGATCGTCAAGGACGGCCTTGCCGTGCTCGAAAACCTGACCCATCGCGGCGCCGTCGGCGCCGACCCGCTGGTCGGCGATGGCGCCGGCGTGCTGGTGCAGCTTCCCGACCAGTTCTTCCGTGAGGAGATGGCAGCGCAAGGCATCGAACTGCCGGCAGCGGGCCAATACGGCGTCGGACACTGGTTCATGCCGCAGGACGCGGCGCTGCGCGCCCATATCGAGGACATCATCGCCGAATCGGCGCAGTCCGAAGGGCTGCCGCTGCTCGGCTTTCGTGACGTGCCCGTCGACAATTCCTCACTGTCGAAGGCGCCCGACATCGTCGCGTCCGAGCCCTTCCACCGCCAGGTCTTCATCGGCCGCACGGCGGATATTCCCGATGACGAGGAATACGAGGCCCGGCTCTATCTGCTGCGCAAGGTCATCTCGGGCCGCATCTATGCCGAGAACGACAACCAGGACATCGGCGCCTATTGCGTGTCGCTGTCGGCGCGCACCATCGTCTACAAAGGCATGTTCCTGGCCTACCAGGTTGGTGCCTACTACAAGGACCTCAAGGACCCGCGCTTCGAGACCGCGCTGATCCTCGTCCACCAGCGCTTCTCGACCAACACCTTCCCGTCGTGGAAGCTGGCGCATCCCTACCGCATGGTCGCGCACAATGGCGAGATCAACACCGTGCGCGGCAACAACAACTGGATGGCGGCGCGCCAGGCCTCGGTCGATTCCGAGCTGTTTGGCAACAACATCTCGAAGCTGTGGCCGATCTCCTATGACGGCCAGTCGGACACCGCGTGCTTCGACAATGCGCTCGAATTCCTGTTCCAAGGCGGCTACAGCCTCAGCCACGCCATGATGATGCTGATCCCGGAAGCCTGGGCCGGCAACAAGCTGATGGATGCCGACCGCAAGGCTTTCTACGAATACCATGCGGCATTGATGGAGCCGTGGGACGGGCCGGCGGCGGTCGCCTTCACCGATGGCCGCCAGATCGGCGCCACGCTCGACCGCAACGGCCTGCGCCCGGCACGCTACATCGTTACCGACGATGACCGCGTCATCATGGCTTCGGAAGCCGGCGTGCTGCCGGTGCCTGAAGAGAGGATCGTCAAGAAGTGGCGGCTGCAGCCGGGCCGCATGCTTCTGATCGACCTTGCCAAGGGCCGCATCGTGCCCGACGAGGAGATCAAGTCGGAGATCGCCACCAAGCATCCCTACAAGACCTGGCTCGCCAACACGCAGCTCATCCTGGAAGATCTGAAGCCGGTCGAACCGCGCGCGCTGCGCAAGGATGTCAGCCTGCTCGATCGCCAGCAGGCGTTCGGCTACACCCAGGAAGACACCAAGCTGTTGATGTCGCCGATGGCGACCACCGGCCAGGAAGCCGTGGGTTCGATGGGCACCGACACGCCGATTTCGGCGATGTCGGACAAGTCGAAGCTGCTCTACACCTACTTCAAGCAGAACTTCGCCCAGGTCACCAACCCGCCGATCGACCCGATCCGCGAGGAATTGGTGATGAGCCTGGTGTCGTTCATCGGGCCGCGGCCGAACATCTTCGACCTGGTCGGCAATTCGCGCCGCAAGCGGCTCGAAGTGCGCCAGCCGATCCTGACCAATGGCGATCTGGAGAAGATCCGTTCGATCGGCCACACCGAGGACCGTTTCGACACCAAGACCATCGACATCACCTATGGCTCGAATGAGGGTGCTGCCGGCATGCAGGGCGCCATCGACCGGCTCTGCGAGCGGGCGGAGGCGGCGGTCGCCGGCGGCTACAACATCATCATCCTGTCCGACCGCCAGCTCGGCCCGGACCGCATCGCCATTCCGGCATTGCTGGCGACGGCGGCGGTGCATCATCACCTGATCCGCAAGGGGCTGCGCACCTCCGTCGGCCTCGTCGTCGAATCCGGCGAGCCGCGCGAAGTGCATCATTTCTGCTGCCTCGCCGGCTATGGCGCCGAGGCGATCAACCCCTATCTCGCCTTCGATACGCTCACCGACATGCACAAGCGCGGCGAGTTGCCGGAAGAGGTCGATGCCTACGAGGTGGTGTCGCGCTACATCAAGTCGATCGGCAAGGGCATCCTCAAGGTGATGTCCAAGATGGGCATCTCGACCTACCAGTCCTATTGCGGCGCGCAGATTTTCGACGCGATCGGGCTGAAGAGCGATTTCGTGCAGCAGTATTTCACCGGCACCGCGACGCTGATCGAAGGCGTCGGGCTGGATGAGGTCGCGGGCGAAACCGTCAGCCGTCACACGGACGGTTTCGGCAACGATCCGCTGCTGCGCAACAATCTGGAGGTCGGCGGCGAGTATCTGTTCCGTATGCGCGGCGAGGCGCATATGTGGTCGCCCGACGCGGTGGCCACCTTGCAGCATGCCGTGCGCCAGGGCTCGTGGGAGACGTTCAAGGAGTATTCCGCGCAGATCGACAGCGAGACGGCCCGCGCCCAGGCCATTCGCGGCCTGTTCAAGATCAGACTGGCGGAGGAGACCGGGCGCAAGAAGGTCGCGCTCGACGACGTCATGTCGGCGGCCGACATCGTCAAGCGCTTCTCGACCGGGGCGATGTCGTTCGGCTCGATCTCGCGTGAAGCGCACACCACGCTGGCGCGCGCCATGAACCAGATCGGCGGCAAGTCGAACACCGGTGAGGGCGGCGAAGAGGCCGACCGCTACCTGCCGCTGCCCGGTGGCGGCAAGAACCCGGAACGCTCGGCGATCAAGCAGGTCGCCTCGGGCCGGTTCGGCGTGACGGCCGATATCTGGTCAACTCCGATGTCATGCAGATCAAGGTCGCGCAGGGAGCCAAGCCCGGCGAGGGCGGCCAGTTGCCCGGCCACAAGGTCGACGCGACCATCGCCAAGGTCCGGCATTCGACGCCGGGCGTCGGCCTGATCTCGCCGCCGCCGCATCACGACATCTATTCGATCGAGGATCTGGCGCAGCTGATCTACGATCTGAAGAACGTCAATCCGGCGGCCGACGTGTCGGTCAAGCTGGTGTCGGAAGTCGGGGTCGGCACGGTCGCGGCTGGCGTCGCCAAGGCGCGTGCCGACCACATCACCATCTCGGGTTACGACGGCGGCACGGGTGCCTCGCCGCTGACCTCGCTCAAGCATGCCGGTTCCCCATGGGAAATGGGCCTGGCCGAGACGCACCAGACGCTGGTGCTGAACGGCCTGCGTTCGCGCGTGGCGCTGCAGGTCGATGGCGGTTTGCGCACCGGGCGTGACGTCATCATCGGCGCGCTGCTCGGTGCCGATGAGTTCGGCTTCTCCACCGCACCTTTGATCGCGGCCGGCTGCATCATGATGCGCAAGTGCCATTTGAACACCTGTCCGGTCGGTGTCGCCACCCAGGACCCGGTGCTGCGCAAGCGCTTCAAGGGCACGCCTGAGCATGTCATCAACTTCTTCTTCTACGTGGCGGAAGAGGTTAGGGCGCTGCTCGCCGAGATGGGCTACACCCATATCGACCAGATCATCGGCGATACCGACCTTCTGGAAAAGCGCGAGATGATCCAGCACTGGAAGGCGCGCGGGCTCGACTTTTCAAAGATGTTCTACAAGCCCGATGCGCCGCACGAAGCGGTGCACAGGACCGAGCGGCAGAAGCACCCGATCGATGACGTGCTCGATCGCAAGCTGATCGAACTGGCCAAGCCCGCGCTGGAGGCCAAGCAGCCGGTCAAGATCGAAGTCGACATCCGCAATGTCGACCGTTCGACGGGGGCCATGCTGTCGGGTGAAGTCGCCAAGCGCTTCAAGCACAAGGGCCTGCGTGAGGACACGATCCAGGTGAAGCTGACCGGCACCGCCGGCCAGTCCTTCGGCGCCTTCCTGGCGCGCGGCGTCTCGTTCGAGCTCGTCGGCGCCGGCAACGACTATGTCGGCAAGGGCCTGTCGGGCGGGCGCATCGTCATCCGGCCGCCGGAAGAGGCCAGGATCGTCGCGGCCGACTCCATCATCGTCGGCAATACGGTGCTTTACGGCGCGACCGAGGGCGAAGCCTATTTCGCCGGTGTCGCCGGCGAGCGCTTCGCGGTGCGCAATTCGGGCGTCGCGGCCGTCGTCGAAGGCGTCGGCGACCATGGCTGCGAATACATGACCGGCGGTGTCGTCGTCGTCATCGGCAAGACCGGCCGCAACTTCGCCGCCGGCATGTCGGGCGGCGTCGCCTATGTGCTGGACGAGGCCGGCGATTTCGCCGAGCGCTGCAACATGGCGATGGTCGAGCTGGAGCCGGTTCCGGAAGAAGACGACCTGATGGAGAGGCTGCTGCACCATGGCGGCGACCTCGACCACAAGGGCCGTGTCGACGTGTCGGGTGACATGACCAGCCATGACGAGGAACGGCTATACCAGCTGATCTCGAACCACGTGCACTATACGGGTTCGGTGCGCGGCCGCGAGATCCTCGACGACTGGACGACGTTCCGGCCGAAATTCCGCAAGATCATGCCGGTCGAATACCGCCGTGCGCTGATCGAGATGGAACGCATGCGCATGGGCGTCGCGGCCGAATAGACTTGTGAGAATTGCCGGGGAGCCCGGGCTTCCCGGCCCCCTTCATCGACAGTTTGACCTCGGGCGCAAGCTTGCCATGGCTGCCTCAAGAGGTTAACGGGTGCGGCGAAAACCGCACCATCTGGACAGCAGGAACTGGACTATGGGCAAGGTAACAGGCTTTCTCGAAATCGACCGGCAGGTGCACAAGTACCAGCCGGCCTCCGACCGCATCCGGCACTTCCGCGAGTTCACGCTGCCTATGTCGGACAAGGAGGTCGAGAAACAGGCCGCGCGCTGCATGGATTGCGGCATCCCGTTCTGTCACGGGCCGACAGGCTGCCCGATCCACAACCAGATCCCCGACTGGAACGACCTCGTCTATAACAGGGACTGGGACAACGCGATCCGCAACCTGCACTCGACCAACAATTTCCCGGAGTTCACCGGCCGCATCTGCCCCGCGCCCTGCGAGGAAGCCTGCACGCTGAACCTCGAGGACATTCCGGTCGCCATCAAGACGGTCGAGCAGGCGATTGCCGACAAGGCTTACGAGACCGGCCATATCAGGCCCTATCCGCCGGAGAAGAAGACCGGAAAGCGGGTCGCCATCATCGGCTCCGGCCCGGCCGGCATGGCCGCCGCCCAGCAGCTCGGCCGCGCCGGCCACGACGTCCACGTCTATGAGCGCGAGAGCCGCCCGGGCGGGCTGATGCGTTACGGCATCCCCGACTTCAAGATCGAAAAGCACTATATCGACCGGCGCATCGAGCAGATGCAGGGCGAGGGCGTGACCTTCCATTGCGGCGTCAATGTCGGTGTCGACAAGCCCGTCGCCGAACTGCTCGCCGAACATGATGCCGTGCTCTATTGCGGCGGCTCGGAGACGCCGCGCGCGGCCAACATTCCGGGCGACGATCTCGGCGGCGTGCATGACGCCATGCCCTATCTGGTGCAGCAGAACCGCCGCGTCGGCGGCGAGCCGATCCAGTCGGTGGCGTGGCCGTCGCATCCGATCATTGCCGGCGGGCAGCATGTCGTCGTCGTCGGTGGCGGCGATACCGCCTCCGACTGCGTCGGCACCGCCTTCCGCCAGGGTGCGGTGCGCGTCACCCAGCTCGACATCCGCCCGCAGCCGCCCGAGAAGGAAGACAAGCTCGCCGTCTGGCCCTATTGGGCGACCAAGATGCGCACCTCGTCCTCGCAGGCCGAGGGTGCGGAGCGCGAATTCCAGGTGGCGACGCTCGAATTCATCGGCGAAGAAGGCCAGCTGACCGGCGTCAAGTGCTGCGAGGTCGACGAGAAGCGCAAGCCGATCGCCGGCACCGAATTCGTCATCCGTGCCGATCTCGCCTTCATCGCCATCGGCTTTGCCGGACCGGCCGCAGCCGGCGTGGCGAAGGAACTTGAGGGTGAGATGAAAATCACCACCGACAGCCGCCGCTCCCGGAATGTCGAGGCCAATGACCGCGACTACAAGACCAGCGTCGACAGGCTCTATGCGGCGGGCGACGTGCGCCGTGGCCAGTCGCTGGTTGTCTGGGCGATCCGCGAAGGCCGCCAGGCGGCACGCTCGATCGACGAGGCGTTGATGGGGACGAGCGTCCTGCCGCGTTAAGGGGTGATCGCCGTCGTCGTGTCGGTCGCTGCGGCTGTCGCCGGCGGCTCGGCCTTCGGTGGCCAGGAGAAATCGTCGGCGCGTCCGGGTGAAGCCTCCGGCGCCTTGCCTTCGATCACCAGTTTTTCCCCAGGGAGAGCCGGATTGGCTTTTACCGGCGGGGCGGCGCCGAGCAGTTCGGTGCCACCGTCGAGTGCCGGATCGCTGAGCAGCATCGGTACGGTGCGGTCGATGACAATGGGTGCGGCGGCAGGCGCCGGCGCTTCGACCGGCGCGCCTGCCGGTGCTGTGGCCGGGGCCACGCTGCCGGGCGCGGCCAGGCCCAGTATCTTCATCAGCGGCTTTTCGGTGTAGAAGGCAAGCTTGCGCTTGCCGGCCTTCGAGACGTTGATGCCGTCATCGGCGCGCAGCCGCACCGGCTGGCCGTTCATGTCGGGGCCGGTGGTGATGAAGGCGCCGTTCTCGTCGACGAAGCCGTCCCAGACATCGACGAATTCGCCGCCATGGCTTTCGGCGGCTTTGTGGTAGATGTCGTTGAAGGCCAGCATGTCGGACGTCATCTTCGGCACCCGGAATGCCGGCATGCCGACCCACAGGAAAGGCACCTTCGCGGTGGCGATGGCCTTGCCGAGTTCGTCGGTGCGGCGCTCATATTCCTTGGTCCAGTTCTCCGACCGGGGCTGCTCGCGCACATCGCCCACTTTCATCTGCTGGCGATCGTTGGAGCCGAGCATGACGACCACAGCGGCCGGTTTCTCGGTCTCGATCAGCGATTTGATCTGTTCTGGCCAGTTGTAGAAATCATCGCGCACAAAGCCGGATGAACCATTGGAGCGGACGACGATCCTGACGGCCGGGTTGTCGGCAAAGGCGGTGTCCAGGCCTTCGGCGAGACCGGACGCCATGAAGTCGCCGACCACCAGGACAGTGCGGGCGTCCGGCGCCTTCTCAACTATCGGCACTTGTGGTTCGACCGGCGCACGTGGCACCCGGGGTTTGCGAGGCTTCGGCTTTGCCTTCTGAATGTCGAGCGGCGGCTCGACGCGTTCGCTGCGGCGCGGGAATAGAAGATCGCGCAAAGACCAGCCACGATTTTGCTGCGGCTGCTCCTGCGCCATGGCCGGCACCTGGAAGGTGCCCGCCACGGCAATAGCGAGCACGGCGATGGCCAGGACAAGCACCGGCATGCGACGAACGAACGTCCCAATGCGCCTAGCCCAGACCAAACATTCCTCCCTAGTCCATAACAGGCTCTATTTTTGTCTGAGCCATTTGAGCACTTCCATGCTCGGATAGCCGTCCTGGGTCAAGCCGACCTTTGCCTGGTAGGTCATGATGGCGGTTTTCGTGCCGTCACCGATCTTGCCGTCGAACTTGCCGTCATAAAGCCCGTGCTGTGAAAGCCGCTTCTGCAGCTCCTGCCTTTCCTCGAAGGTCAGCTTGGTGAAAGGCCGCTGCCAATCCTGGACAAGGCCGCTGCCACCGGCGATCTCGTCGGCAAGAAGGCCAACCGCCAGCGCATATTTGTCGGCATTGTTGTAGGCCTTGATGACCGAGAAATTCCTGACCATCAGGAAGGCCGGCCCGCCACGGCCATCCGGCACTTTCAGCGTCGCCTTGTCAGTGAGGGTCTTGAACGGCTTGCCGCTGGCTCTGACGACGCCGAGCGCCTGCCATTGTGCCAGCGTCTTCGATCCGGCGGGCAGTTTGCCGGCCGGCAGCGTGACCTCGTAACCCCAGGTCTTGCCGGCCTGCCAGCCGTTCTTCTTCAACAGATTGGCTGATGTCGCCAGCGCATCGGGAATGGAATTCCAGATGTCGCGCTTGCCATTGCCATCCATGTCGACGGCATAGTGCTGGTAGCTGGTGGGGATGAACTGGGTCTGGCCCATGGCGCCGGCCCAGGAGCCCATCAGGTGGCTTTCATCGATGTCGCCGGTCTGCAGGATCTTCAGGGCCGCGACCAGCTGGGTGCGGGCATATTTGGACCGCTTCGGGTCGCCATAGCCCAAAGTGGCCAGCGAACGGATGACGTTGCGCATGATGTCGTCGCGCTTGAGGATCTCGCCATAGTTCGATTCCATCGACCAGATGGCGAGCAGAATGTAGCGGTCGACGCCGAAGCGCGCCTCGATCTTGTCCAGCCACGGCTTCCACTTTTTCGCCATCTGCTGCCCGACGGCGACGGACTGGTCATGGACGCGGTTGTCGAAATAGTCCCAGGCGGGTGCGGTGAATTCGGGCTGCGTGCGTGCCTTTTCCAGCACCACCGGATCGGGCTCTTTGATGTCCCGGAAAGCCTGGTCGTAGACAGCGCCGGAAACGCCGCCCGCGACAGCGGTGGCGCGGAAGCCTGCGACCCATTGCCGGAAACCGGCGTCGGCGAAGGCGGGTCCGGCAGGCATCAGCAGAGCGAGCGAGAGGCTGGCGGCCGTCATGACGCTGGTGAAACGTTTTGCGGCATTGCGAACGGACATGTTTTCCTCCTTCTCTGTCTCAGGAAAGACCATTCATCGCCGAACCGGGTTAGGAATTAGTTTACCATAGGTGTCGCCTGGAACGAAAAGACACCCTCGATGCTTTAACCGGTGGAAGTTTCCCTCGCCCGCCCCAGTAATCTTCAATTCCGGCGTGAAAATGTCGCGAGACGGGGATTGCGGAGCCGGCCAGCAAACGGATAATTGAAAGCATGAAGAGAGTTCGCAAAGCAGTTTTCCCGGTCGCCGGTCTCGGCACGCGGTTCCTCCCGGCCACCAAGGCTGTTCCCAAGGAAATGCTGACCGTCGTCGACCGGCCGGTCATCCAGTATGTGGTGGATGAGGCGCGCGAGGCCGGTATCGAGCATTTCATTTTCGTGACCGGCCGCAACAAGGCGGTCATCGAGGACCATTTCGATATCCAGTTCGAGCTCTATGACACGCTGGCACAGCGCGGTAAGGACGAGCAGCTTGCCCGCCTGCAGCGGCTGCAGCCGGCGCCGGGACAGACCAGCTTCACCCGCCAGCAGGTGCCGATGGGGCTCGGCCATGCCGTCTGGTGCGCGCGCGAACTGGTCGGCGACGAGCCGTTCGCGCTTCTGCTGCCCGACATGATCATGCAGTCGGAAAAGAGCTGCATGAAGTCGATGGTCGAGCTCTACGAGGAAACCGGCAACAACATCATTGCCGTGCAGGAATGCGACCCGGCAGAGGCTCACAAATACGGCATTGTCGGCCGCGGCGAGGACACGCATCACGGCTTCCGCATCACCGAGATGGTGGAGAAGCCGAAGACCGGCACGGCGCCCTCCAACCTCTACATCAACGGCCGCTACATCCTGCAGCCCGAGATCTTCAAGATACTCGAAGGCCAGGAAAAGGGCGCCGGCAATGAGATCCAGCTCACCGACGCGATGCTGAAGCTGGAAAAGCAGCAGGCTTTTTACGGCTACCACTATCAGGGCCGCACCTTCGACTGCGGTTCGCCCGAAGGCTTCGTCGAGGCCAATGTCGCTTTCGCGCTGTGGCGCAGCGACATGAACGAGAACATGGCCGGTGTCATCCGAACGCTTCTCGACGAGATGAAGCCGTCACAGCGCCGCGGCGCGGCTTTTTAGGATATGCCGATATTCAGGTGAGGCCGGCCTGCGAATGCCGGCTTCCTGCGCTTCCGGTGCTCACGTACTTTAAGTACGCTCCGCTCCGGTTCTCGGAACCCACCATTCTCGGCGCGGCCTGACCTGAATCTCAACATATCCTTGGTGTTGGTGCGCAAGCACCTCAGCGCTGCACTTTCAGGCCGAGATAGATGCTGTTGGCGGTGTAGTCGCGGCCGGGCAGATTGCTGGTCAGCTTCTCGGTTCTCACCCTTGTGGTGAGGCCGGCATAGCGGTTCAGCCACCAGGTCAGCCCGGTCTCGGCGCTCAAGATCCTGTCATGGCCATCGATGCCGACATAGTGGCGCCAGTCGAGGCCGAGCGCCGCATTTGCGGTAAGATTGGCGCGGATCTGGCGTTCACCGGTCAGGCGGCCGGAATAGAGGATGTCGCCGCTTTCCCCTGATGTGGTCGTGGTCTCGACGGTGGTCTTGCCGGTCAGGCCGATCGTGGTGCCGCGCTCCGGCGACCATTTGAGGTCGGCGTTGACGGTGGCGCCTGAAATCGCCTCCAGGCTCTTGTCATCGATCGCTTCCCGCAGCCAGCCGGCCGAGAATTCACCCGACAGTTTCTCGCCCATGTCGAGTTGCACGCCGGCGCGAGCGCCGAGCCGCGTCGAGGAGCGCTCGAAGCCTTCATTGTCGATGCGCTGATCATAGGCCCGGCGGCCGACCTCGATTTCGGTGAACGGGGTGAGGGCCGGGGAGATTTCGTAGCCGGTGCGCAATGTCGCTGTGTAAAGTGTGTTGTCCTGATCCTTCTGCGACAGCGTGGTGCCGTCCGAAAGCTCGGCGTCGCCATAGAAGTCGTGCGAGACCGCGCCGGTCAGCGTGTACTGCATCTTGCCGATGTGCTTTTCGACGCCGAGGCTGCCGTCGATCGTCTGCCGCAGCGGCTGCGTGCTGACGCCGGCAATGGCATTGGGTGATGACGCCGTCTCCGGTACGGCTTCATAGCCGAGCTTGGCGATGGCGCGCAGCTCGTTGTCGAGGTCGACATTGAGCTGGCCTTCGATGCGGCCCTGCGCATTGTGAACCCGGTAGCCCGACAGGGTTTCGCGGAACAGGCCATAGCCGTCGATGGTGGCCGAGTTTTCGCGCCAGTCGGAAACGGCGGTAAAGCGAAGCGCTGTCTCCGACAGCAGCGCCGATGTCCCGGCACTGCTCGAATCGCCATTCGTGGTGGCGGTCAGCCCTTGTTCGATCGACGGCCGGATGACGAAGGAGCCCCATTTGACGCCGTTGGGCGCGAACGGATCCTCTTCGGCCTTCTTGTTCTGGCCTTCGATGGCGGCGGTGCGCTCGGCGCCGGGGTCGAGCTTCTGCCTGTCGGCGCTGTCGACGGTGAGGGCACGGCGGTTGGCCGTCTCCTCATCCGTATCGGTCGTAGCGGCAGCGTCCGTCGTGGAGGCCGTCGTTGAAGCGGTGGTGTCGGTGGTTGCAGCCGTCGTTTTTCTCTTCTTTTTCGATTTGTCGGCCGTCTTGGTGCCCGCTTTGGCCTTGTCCTGATCCGTCGCGTTCTGCCCGGCGCTCGATGGGCGGCGGCGAGGCTTGGGCGGCGTCGGAGTGTCGGTGGAGGTGTCGTCGGTCGCCTGCGGTGGATCGAAGATGCTGCCAGTGGCGGCATCGGTGCCCGTGTCGTCGGGGACGGCGCCGGCGCTGGCCGGCAAATAGGTGCGCGCCGGCGTATCGTCCTGCGCGGCATTACCCGGCGCCTGCTGGCCCTGGGCGGCAAGAGCGAGCTGCCTTGCCTTGCGCTGCTGGTCGGACAGGATCGCCGATTCGGACACTTCTCCGCGCAGCTCCGTTTCCTGGGCATGGAGCGGCATCGGGCGCGCCAGCGCAAAGATGCTGGTCGCCAGCAGCAAGGCACATACTGCCTTGCCCTGTCGTCCTCTTGATTTTTCTGGCTGGGCCCCGGACATCGCCACCACTGCTTGCGCGGCGCTGTGCGCGCCATACTTACCGAACCGTAAATGGGGATGGTTAACGGAGGGTTGAGGCGTCGATCGTTCGCCCGGTTAAAGAGCTGCTGTTTGCGGGATCGAGTGGCGCGTCCGAGGTCTCTGCCCACTGGGCGTCACAGCCATTTCTGTTGGACAGGCGGGCGGCAAAGCGCTAATCGCATCACCCATGCACGCGAAATCCCTCGATAAGAAGCCCCTGGACAGGCAAGCGTCGATTGATTCGGCACTGAGAACGGTGGCAACCGAGCAGGCCGGGATCGCCGCCCTGGCCGAAGCCCTCGAGAACGGACTGGCCGCGCCTTTCGCGCAGGCCGTCGACATGATCTCGAACATCGAAGGCCGGCTGATCGTCACCGGCGTCGGCAAAAGCGGCCATATCGGCTCGAAGATCGCAGCGACGCTGGCTTCGACCGGCACACCGGCCTTCTTCGTCCATCCCGTCGAGGCCAACCATGGCGATCTCGGCATGATCGCCAAGGACGATGCCATCATCGCCATGTCGTGGTCGGGCGAAAGCCTCGAGCTCAAGGGCATCATCGCCTATTCCAGGCGCTTCTCCATTCCGCTTATCGCCATAACCGCTGGGGAGACATCGGCGCTGGCGCGTGCGGCCGACGTCGTGCTGCTTTTGCCGCGCACCCCGGAGGCCTGCCCGCACGGCCTGGCGCCGACGACATCGACATTACTGCAGCTGGTCATCGGCGATGCGCTGGCGATCGCGCTGCTCGAGGCGCGCGGCTTCACGCCGGACCATTTCCGCACCTTCCATCCCGGCGGCCAGCTCGGCGCCAACCTGACGCTGGTCTCCGAGATCATGCGGGTCGGCGACCAGATTCCGCTGGCGCTTCTCGGCACCAAGATGCCGGAAGCGGTGATGACGCTGTCACAGAAGAAGGTCGGCTGCGTTCTGATCGTCGACACAAATGGCGAATTGGCCGGCATTATCACCGACGGCGATGTCGCGCGCAATTTGCACCGCCACCTGGCCGACGTCATCGTCGACGAGGTGATGACCCGCACGCCCAAGACGGTCGACCCGCAGACGCTTGCCGGCACGGCGATCGCGCTGCTCAACGAGCACAATATCGGCGCGCTGGTGGTGACCAGGAACAATGTGCCGCTCGGCGTGGTGCATTTCCATGACCTGCTGCGCATCGGCGCAGCCTGAGGTGCATTGATATTCAGGTGAGGCCGGCCTGCGAACGGCGGCTTTCTGCGCCTCCCCGTTCTATTGCGTCGCAATAGAACTGTGCTCACGTACTTAAGTACGCTCCGCTCGTCGCAAGGGCGACCCCATCGCTTTCGGCTCGGCCTGACCTGAATCTCAATACACCTCGCCGCCGTGCAGTGTGTGCTGTGAAAATTCAGACCCGTTCCACCGTCAGTTCCAGATCGGTATCCGCCGCACTCGTCACGCGCACCTGCGTGCCTGCCGGCAGGTCCGGCCGGAGACGCGCCATAGCGTGTCGCCGAGCTTGATGCGGCCGCGGCCGTTGGCGATCGGTTCGGCAAGTGTCGCCATGCGGCCGACCATCTGGGCGCCGCGCCGGTTGAGCAGCGGCTGGTCGGTCGGATCATTGCGGCTGCCGACCAATCTCTTGCCGACATAGGCCGAGACCAGCGACAGCGCCAGGAAAGCGAGAACCTGGACCTGCCAGGTCCAGATCGCCGCGTCCCAGATCAGCAGCGACACCGCGCCGATGATGAGCGCGGCGATGCCGATCCACAGCATGAAGATGCCGGGGGCGATGATTTCCATCACCAGCAGGACAAAGCCCAGAACCATCCAGCTCCACGGGCCGAGTTCGGAAATGACACGATCGATCATGGTGTTCTCCTCTGTTGGAGACTTCAATTATCGGTCGGACGCACGACCGGCGGGCGGGCGGACTGGCGCTGCGCACCGGTCGTGCCTTCGCTGCGGAAGACCTCCTTGGCGATTTCGCCGATGCCGCCGAGCGAGCCGATCAGCGACGATGCCTCGAACGGCATCAGCACGATCTTGCTGTTGGTGGCGGTGCCGATCCTGCCAAGAGCTTCGGTGTATTTCAGCGCGACGAAGTAGTTCAGCGCCTGCACGTCGCCCTTGGAAATCGCTTCCGACACCACCTGGGTCGCGCGGGCTTCGGCCTCAGCGGAGCGTTCGCGTGCCTCGGCGTCGCGGAAGGCGGCTTCCTTGCGGCCCTCGGCTTCGAGGATCTGCGACTGCTTGAGGCCTTCGGCGGCCAGGATCTGCGCACGCTTGTTGCGCTCGGCGGTCATCTGGCGGCCCATCGATTCGATGAGGTTGGCCGGCGGGTTGATGTCCTTGATCTCGACGCGGGTGATCTTGATGCCCCACGGATGCGCCGCCTCGTCGACGACGCGCAGCAGACGCTCATTGATGGCGTCGCGGTTGGACAACAGCTCATCGAGGTCCATCGAACCCATCACGGTACGGATGTTGGTCATCGTCAGGTTGAGGATGGCGTTCTGCAGGCCGGCAACCTGATAGGCGGCCTGTGCCGCATTGAGGATCTGGTAGAAGGCGATGCCGTCGACACCGACGATGGCGTTGTCGCGGGTGATGATCTCCTGGCTCGGAACGTCGAGCACCTGTTCCATCATGTTCATCTTGGCGCCGATGCGGTCGACGAAGGGCGTAATGATGTTGAGACCGGGGCTCAGTGTCCTGGTGTAACGACCAAAGCGTTCGACGGTATAGTTGTAGCCTTGCGGAACTGTCTTGATGCCTTTGAAAAGCACCAGTACGACAAGCGCGACAAGAACAATGACCGCAATATCGAAACCACTGAAATCCATTTGGCTCTCCCTCAGAAGCAGGCCGCGAGAGCCATTCCCGCGCAGCCGACTTCACCAAAGACTTAAGTGTGTTTCAGATGCGTTACAATCAGGTGATGATGGATTGTTTCTGGGTCTGCACTCAGCGGTTGAAAGTGAAGATCTCTGCATCCGCGTCGGCGAGTCCTTTTATCGAGGCCGAAATAATTTCGGAAGCGACACGCGAGAAGGTGATGCCATTGCCACCGTAACCCATGACTGCATGAATGCGCGGGTGCCTGGGAATGGCGCCGATATAGGGCAGTCCGGTGGACGTGGTGCCGAAGGAACCGGTCCAGGCGAACTCAGGACTGACGTCGAGATGTGGGAATAGCCGGCCGAGTTTTTCGGCAATACGGGCACTCTTGTCGGCGATCAGCTCGTCGCGCCTTGTCTCGTCGACAAAATCCTCGTCCTCGCCGCCGCAGATGACGCGGCCGTCGGCCGTCGCGCGCATGTACAGGTAGGGGTCTGACGCCTCCCAGATAAACGCAGCACCCGGCCAGAGTTTTCGCGGTTGCGGGCGTGTCGCGATCGCCCAGGTCGAGATGATCCGGTGGGCGGTGGCCGGCACGATGTCGACCAGTTCGTAGCCGGTGGCCAGGACAACATGCCGTGCCACGATGGTCGGGCCATCCTTCGTTGTCACGACCACCTCGTCGGCACTGTCCTTGATCCCTGTCGCTTCAACGGGCGTGTAAAAACGCGCCTTGCGTTCCAGCGCCTTGAGCAGCAGTCCGGCCGTCAGCTTGCGCGGGTCGAGCGCTATATTGTCATGGCTGAGGATGCCGCCGCCGCGGTCGATGCCGAATGTCTCCGCCAGCGGCTGCGGCGTCAGATAGGCGGCGGCAATGCCCGCTTGACGCCGCGCTTCGGCTTCATCGCGCAGTTCCGCCGGGCCGAGCACCGTGCCGGCCAGATAAAGCGACTGGGTGGGGCGCAGGCGACACTCGATTGCGAGATCCTCGATCCGGCCAGCCAGGTTGGAAACGGCGAGCCGTGAGCGTCGCCAGGCCTGCTGTGCCTTGGTCTTGCCGATCATCTTTGAGAGCGTTGAAAGCGGCTGGTCGATTTCGAATTGCACCAGCGCCGTGGTCGCGGCGGTCGAGCCTTTCAGCGGCCCGCGCCGGTCGATGCAGATCACGGCATGACCGTCCGCTGTCAGCGCCTCTGCCATCATGGCGCCGCTGATGCCCATGCCGATGATCAGCACGTCGGTCTTGACGTCCCGGGTCAGGCTATCCGTCGGCACGGCAGGGGCGCGATAGGCGGACCAGACGGGCCGGCCAGTTCTGAGGTCGAGTTTGCGGGGCATCAAGTTCTCCGGAAGGTGCGCCTCAACGCCCCGGAGTGGCCGTTGTTCCGGTGTCAGACCCAACCTAACAGTTCGCGCCGCACCATCGCCTCGATCACCGCCATGCCCTCGGCGCTGTCGTTCAGGCAAGGGATGTGGGCGAAGTTCTTGCCGCCAGCGTGATGAAAAGTCTCGGCCGCCTCGCGACCGATTTCGTCCAGCGTCTCGATGCAGTCGACGGAAAAACCGGGATTGACGATGGCTATGGATTTCACCCCGTCCTTGCCCAGTTTTTCGACGGTCTTGTCGGTGTAAGGCTGCAGCCATTCCTGCGCGCCGAAGCGCGACTGGAAGGTGGTGATCAGCTTCTTCTCGTCCCAGCCGAGCCTGTCGCGCAACAGCCGCGTCGTCTTGAGGCAGTGGCAATGATAGGGATCGCCCTTTTCGAAGTAGGGCCTTGGGATGCCGTGGTATGAGGCGAGGACCACTTCCGGCTCGAAATCCAGCGTTACGAGGTTCTGCTCGATCGAACGCGCCAGCGCCTCGATATAGACGGGCTCGTCATAGTAAGGCGGCACGCTGCGGATAGCCGGTGCGGCCCGCATCTTCATCAAGGCGCGAAACAGCTGGTCGTTGGCGGTTGCCGTGGTGGTCGCCGAATATTGCGGATAGAGAGGGAACGAAAGAATGCGGTCGCAGCCTTGCGCGACCAGTCTTTCGGCGACGCTCGCGGTCGAAGGGTTGCCGTAGCGCATCGCCCAGTCGACGACGACATCGGCAGGTCGCGCAGCGCCTCGGCCAGCTTCTCGCTCTGTGCGCGCGTGTAGGTGCGCAGCGGCGACTCGTTCTTCTCCCGGTTCCAGATCCGGGCGTAGTTGGCGCCGGACTTCTTCGGCCGCGTGGTGAGCACCAGGCCGTACAGAATCGGATACCAGACCGCCCTGTTGAGCTCGATGACGCGCGGATCGGACAGGAATTCCCTGAGATACCGCCACATCGGCTTGAAGTCGGTGCCGTCAGGCGTGCCGAGATTGACCAGCATGACACCGACCTTGCCGGACTTGACCGGCGGGTGCCCGGCCGGCCGTGGGCCGAGGGCCTTCGCGGCTTTGAGATCGACAGGAGTGGAAAGCGTCATAAGGGTTCTCCGGACACGGCGTGAAACTAGCGATGGCGCGCCGGTTTTCAATGCAGCGTCTGGCCGCACCTTAGCTTGAAAATGCAAAGCCCGCCCGGTTTCCCGGACGGGCTTGATGTCGAAACAGACGAAGTGACTTTACTTCGCCGGGATGGTCAGCGTCGCGCCAGGCATAAGCCGATGCGGCCGTTGACCCTTGTTGGCTTCATAGATCAGCTTCCACTTGGTCGCGTCGCCATAGGCCCTCTTGGCCAGATCCCAGTAGGTATCGCCGGTGACGATGACATGACTGCCCGTGGCGGGTGCGGTTTCAGCGGGCTTTGCCGGTTCGGCAGGCTTGGCGGGTTCTGCCGGCGCAGGTGCTGCTTCTGCGGGCTTTGCCGGTTCTGCGGGCTTGGCGGGTTCTGCCGGCGCAGGTGCTGGTTCGGCGGGCTTTGCCGGTTCTGCAGGCTTCGCGGGTTCGGCTGGTGCAGGTGCTGGTTCAGCGGGCTTCGCCGGTTCAGCCGGTTTGGCTGCCTCGGCCGGTGCGGGCGTCGGGGTTGCCGGCGCTGTCTCGGCCGGCTTTGCCGGTTCGGTCGGTTTGGCGGGCTCGGCGGCGGGGGCCGCCGCGACAGTCGCGGCGATCTCGGTGATGCGGCCGTCGAGCTTCGGCGTGTAGGGCCGGTGGGCGCCGAGATAGTCGGCGACGACCTGTTCGAGACCGGGGCCGTAGTCGTAAGCGTTCTTGGCCTTTTCGGCGAAGATCTTGTAGCCGTCGCCGCCCTGGCGGACATAATTGTTGGTGGCGACGAGATAGTCCTTGTCGGGCTTGATCGGCGCCCAGGCTCCGTTCTCCATCACCTCGACCGACTTGACGCGGCCGGCATTGGGCGCGACCGACTTGTCGAAGGCGTACTTCAGGCCGGCGACTTGCGGGAAGCGGCCGGCGCCGTCCTCGATCTGGCTGAGACCGCCCTCGAGACCGGCGACCAGGTCCTTGCCGGAAATCTGGAAGGTCGCCAGCGTGTTCTGGAACGGGAGCACGGTCAGCACCTCACCCATGGTGACGGTGCCCTTGTCGATCGAGGCGCGCAGGCCGCCGCCATTGGAGATGACGATCTCGACGCCCTGTCCCTTGACGCGGTCGAGTATGGCGTCGGAGACGAGGTTGCCCATCGCGCATTCCCTGGCGCGGCAATTCTCGCGGCTGCCGTCGATGACATCGGTGGTCTCGGCCACTTCCTTGTTCTTCAGAGCCTCGATCGGCGCGCCGAGTTCCTTGATGCGGGCGAGCACGGCAGGATCCGGCGTGATCGACTTGTCGAGAAAGATCGGGTCGCCGCTCGCCGATTTGACGACGCCATTGTCGTCGAACACCACCTTGAACTCGCCGAGATATTTCGAATAGGAGGCCGCCTGCACCACCGGTACCTTGTAGCCGCCGGGATTGTCGACCATCGTCGGATAAGGCCCCGCCGCCTTTGGATCGGTGTTCGACAAGAGCGTATGGCTGTGGCCGCCGACGACGACGTCGATGCCCGGGATCTTGGCGATGATATCGCGCTCCCTGTTATAGCCGATATGGGTCACCGCGATGATCTTGTTGACGCCTTGCGCCTTGAGCTTCTCGACTTCCGCGGTGATCGACTTGACGTCGTCCGCGATGGCGATGTTGGGGCCGGGTGAAGCGAGTTCGGGCGTGTCGTTGGTGACGGCGCCGACAATGCCGATCTTCTGTCCGCCGACTTCCACGACGATCGACGGCTTGATCTTGCCGGCTGCGCCGGACTTGTCGTTGGGCACGACATTGGCACTGACGATCGGGAACTTCGCCTTGTCGAGGTAAGGCACCAGCGCGCTCTCGCCGTCGTCGAACTCGTGGTTGCCGAGCGTCACCGCGTCGGGTTTGATCTGATTGAGGAATTCCTCTTCCACGGTGCCCTTGTAGGTGGTGTAGAACAGCGAGCCCTGGAAGCTGTCGCCCGCATTGAGCAGCAGCACGTTCTGCCCTTCGAACTTCTTGCGTTCCTGGGCGATCGCCGTGATCAACCGGCCGGCGCCACCGATGCATTCGCCCTTGGTCTCCTCGTCGGCCGAACAGGTCGACTCGTATTTGTTGTTGCCCTCGATGCGGCTGTGCCAATCGTTGAAATGCAAAATGTTCAATGTGTAGTCGGCAAAGGATGCGCCGGCCGACAGGCCAAGCGTCGATACGGACAGGGCGGCAATAGCGGCAAGCTTCTTCATCTTCGTCTCCCGGTAGGCTGATCAGAGGCGTTTAATGCCTGTGCTTGACTGGGATATAACAGCCAGCGTTTTGACCATGTTCCCATCGCGTTCCGGCTGACGCAAGCGGAAATGCCACCTGTATGTGCAAGGGCAAAACCGGGGATATTTGCGAGTGCAAAATCCGGGGTATTTCTGACGAAGAACCCGGGGGATTTGCCGGCGCAAAAAGGACGGCGGCCTGTGGCCGCCGTCCTTGATGAGTCCGATGTTCGCCGGTTCAGGCGCGTCGCGTCAGGACAAAATTCTGGCCGGACGAACTGGTGCAGTTCAGCTGGCTGGTGGAGATCAGCAGGCAGTTGAAGCTGACCGGTGTCTGGCGGATCAGCGACGTCCCGTTGATCTCGACCGATGTGGCGCCGGTCATCGTGTAGCTGCCGTCGGCAAGCTTCTGGCCGGTGTCGGTGGCGACGGTCGTGAACTTTCCACCGGTGAAGGTCGACAGGCCGGTGCCCTTGGCATCGATCCACGAGCCCTCGACGCCTTTCGGCGCGGCTGCCATCGGCGGCTGGTCAGGACCGCTGGTCGTGCAGGCAGCGAGCATCATGGCAAAGGAACCCGCCACGCCCATCGAAAGAACTTTGCGCGCAATAGTCATCTGAAATCCTCTCCAAACGCATCGGCCCAAAAATCGGTTTCGATTTTGGCAGGCACGAGGCGAACGTCCAAAGTGCTGGAACGGGCGGACGTCCCGCAAGACGCACGCTGCCCCAGGCCGCATCTCTTCAATCGCCCGATTTCCGGGCGATTGCAAGGCAATGGCGCATGGTGCGCAGGGTGCTATCGGACGAGGATGTTGCGGAATTGCCACGGGTCGCTGCGGTCGAGGTCCTCCGGGAAGAGCCCCGGGCGCCTGTCGAGCGGCGTCCAGTCGGTGTAATGGCCTTCGACCGGTCCGAGATAGGGCGACTGCACTTCCAGGCAGCGCTTGTAGTCCATCTCGTCGGCCTCGACGATGCCGGCATCCGGGTTTTCCAGAGCCCAGACCATGCCGGCCAGAACCGCCGAGGTGACCTGCATACCGGTGGCGTTCTGATAGGGCGCCAGCTTGCGCGCCTCGGCGAGCGAGAGGTGCGAGCCGTACCAGTAGGCATTCTTGTCGTGGCCGTAGAGCAGGACGCCGAGCTCGTCGACGCCGTCGACGAGTTCATTCTCGTCGAGCACGTGGTGCACCGGCTGAGGCTTGCCGGCAGCGCCGAACATCTCATCCAGCGACAGCATCGCGTCGTTGCAGGGATGGTAGGCATAGTGGCAGGTTGGCCGGTACTGCACCTTGCCCTTCTTGGAGCGCACGGTGAAGAAATCGGCGATCGAGATCGCCTCGTTATGCGTCACCAGCAGGCCGTATTGCGGGCCCGGCGTCGGGCACCATGAGCGCACGCGCGTGTTGGCGCCGGGTTGCTCCAGATAGATCGCGGCCTTGGAGCCGTGCTTGTGCTTCTTGGCGTTCTTCGGCATCCACTTCTCATGCGTGCCCCAGCCGAGTTCGGCCGGCTGCAGGCCCTCGGAGATGAAGCCCTCGACCGACCAGGTGTTCCAGAACACATCCATCGGCTTCGGCTTCTTGGTACGCTGGGTGTCGCGCTCGGCGATATGGATGCCCTTGACGCCGGCCTTCTTCATCAGTTTCGCCCAGCCCTCGCGGTCTTCCTGCGCCGGCTCCGAGAACTCAAGGCCAAGATCTGTGGCGAGGTTGACCAGCGCCTGCTTGACGAACCACGAGACCATGCCGGGATTGGCACCGCAGGTGGAGACGGCGGTGGCGCCGCCTGGTTTGTCGTGCTTCTCCTTGATCATCGCCTCGCGCAGCGCATAGTTGGTGCGGCTGGCATTGTCGGCCTTGGCGTCGAAATAGAAGCCGAGCCAGGGCTCGACGACGGTATCGATGTAGAGCACGCCGAGCTTGCGGCAGAGCCGCATCAGGTCCACCGAGCCGGTATCGACCGACAAATTGACGCAAAAGCCCTGGCCGCCGCCATTGGTCAAAAGCGGCGTCAGAAGCTTCTTGTAGTTCTTCTCGGTCACCGCTTCCTGGACGAAGGCGATGCCGCGCTCGTCGAGCAGCTTGCGGTCGGTGTCGCGTGGGTCGAGGACCGTCATGCGCGACTTGTCGAACTTGAAATGGCGTTCGATGAGCGGCAGCGTTCCCCGTCCGATCGAGCCGAAGCCGATCATCACCACAGGGCCGGTGATCTCACCGTAAACGGGCCAGTTTTCATTCGCCATTTTATCGAGCACTCCTCAAAAAACACTCCGGAACAGCCGCTTGGCCGCGGCGCGACAAACCATAGATCATTGTCACAATAAAGGGAAAAGCAGCGAAACGCCTGGGAACGCCGCTGTTGAGGTGCTCGGCGATGCCACCGGGAGGCCATGGCCTGCCCGATGGCGGATGTTGAGCCGGCGTCGTATCAGCGAGCGCCGCCGGACGCGCTGATGCGCTCGCCGGTCAGCCACGCCGCCTCGTCCGAGGCGAGGAAGGCCACTGTCGGGGCGATGTCATCCGGCTTGCCGAAGCGCTGGCCAAGCGGGACACCGGCGATCAGCATATTGCCGAAATCGGTGCCAACCATGCCCTCGGTCATTTCGGTATGGGTATAGCCAGGCGCCACGATGTTGACACGGATGTTGCGGGCTCCGAGTTCTCTCGACAAGCTAAGCGTCAGCGTGTCGATCGCCGCCTTGCTGGCGGAATAGAGGCTGGTGTTTGGCACCGGGTTCCAGCTCGAGATCGTGCCGATGTTGACGATGCTGCCGCCGCTCTCGGGAAAGTGCCGCATCGCCGCCTTGGTGGTCAGGATGGTGCCCAGCACGTTGGTGTCGAACAACCGGCGATAGTCCGCCTCGCTCGCTTCCTCGAAGGTGCCGAAGACTGCCGTGGCAGCGTTGTTGACCAGAATGCTTGGCTTGCCGAATGTGATCCTCGCAGCCTCGAACATCTTTTCGACATCGGCGGCCTCGGCCACGTCGCCCTGAACCGCGGTCGCCTTGCCGCCGCTGGCGACGATCTCCTTCACCGTGCGTTCGGCGGCCTCATGGCTGGTGGCGTAGTTGACGACGACGGCGGCGCCTTCCGCCGCCAGCCGCTTGGCGATGCCCGCACCGATGCCGCGCGCGGCGCCGGTGACGATGGCGACCTTGTTGTTGAGCTTGCCCATTTTGGTTCTCCGAATGGCTGGATGGATATGACAATCCGCCAATTGGCTATTCCCAAACGGGTCAGGTAGAGTGAATATCACCATATAACTAATTCCGAGGTGGAATAGATGGACAGGCTCATGGCGATGAGCACCTTTATAAGGGTCATCGAAACCGGCTCGTTCTCGGCGGCCGCGCGGCATTTGCGCGTCGGGCAGCCAGCCGTCTCGAAGGCCATCGCGCAACTTGAGGAACGGCTCGGCGTTCGCCTGCTGTCGCGCACCACCCGAGGTCTATCACCGACCGATGCCGGCCTCAGCTTCTATGAAGGCGCCAAACGCGCGGTCGACGAAGCGGACGAAGCCGAGAACGCGGCGCGGGGCGCGGCGGCGGCACTCACCGGCCTGCTGCGCATAGGTACGTCGGTAACCTTCGGCCGCCTGCATGTCGTGCCGAGGCTGAAAGCCTTCCTGGACGCTCACCCGAGGCTCGACGTCGAGGTGGCTATGGACGACAGGAATGTCGACCTCGTCGAGGAAGGGGTGGATGTCATGCTGCGTTTGGGTGAAAGCTTCGCCGCCGCCCATGTCGGGCGCAAGATCGCCACCTGTCGTCGTCTCGTGGTGGCGACACCCTCCTACCTTGCGCGCGAGGGCGAACCCATGGCGCCGGATGAGCTGTCGCGGCACGAGGCGATCCTTTTCGTCCAGTCAGGTGTTTCCAATCGCTGGACGTTCCGGCGAGGCGCCGAAGAGGTTTCGCTTGCCGGGCAGGGGCGGTTGCGCGTGACTTCCGCCGAAGGGGTGCGTGAGGCAGTCGTTGCCGGCATCGGCTTCACGGTCGGCTCCGAATGGATGTTCGACGCGGAACTGCGCAGCGGCGCCGTGCGGCCGATCCTGGTCGACTGGGCGCTGCCGCCTGTTGAACTGTGGGCGCTGTTTCCGGCCGGACGCAAGGCCAGCGTCAGGGCAAGGACATTCGTCGATTTCCTGGCGGGCAGCCTGTAGGCGCTTCAGCCGGCCATTGTCTTCAATCGTTTGATCAGCCGGTCGCGGTCCGATGTCAGGCCCTTGTAGTCGAGCTGGTCGAGATCGAGCGCTTCGAGTTGGGCAGCGAAAGACATTGCGAGCTTCGCCCGGTCAGGGTGCAGCTCCAGCACGGCGAGCGGGTCGAGATGGATGCGGATGGTGAACAGGATGTCGCGTGAGGACGGCAGCTTGCGGAGCGTCTGGCGTTCGACGCGGATAAAGGCATGCGTGTTGACGTCGCCGTCGGGGAAGCGTGTCGGCCGGTTGGTGGCGCGGTCGATGCGCTCGACATTGGACAGTGGATGATAGAGCGCATTGTCGGCCTGGATCGACCAGTTGAAGCGCTCGACCGCCTGGCCCTGCAGGCCGTCGAACATGCGGTTGATCAGTTCGGCGGGACGCGTGCCCGGACCGAAGCCCGGCACGGGCTCGTGGATCTGCTGCAGCGGCTTGCCGAACTTTTCGGTGAGCGACCAGGACGAGGGAAAGCACAGCGAACCGGCGGCCAGCCGCCAGCCGCTGTCGTCGCGGCGCATCAGGATCAGGTCTTCCTGGACCAGCAGCGAGGCCGCGACCAGCGGCGCGTCGGCAAGACCCGGAGGCAAAGCAGGGTGGTTCGCGGCGCCCACCACCTCGTTGCCCACATCGGTGCGGTGATGGGTGTCCGGAAATCGCTCCGGAAGATAGGCGCCGAGCAAGTCGAGCACTTCCCGCTGGGCGTCGCGCGTGCCATCTTCCTCGACGAAAACCCGCTCCGGGATTTCGCCGTAGAGTCGACGCTTCTCGGCCAGATAGGGCAGCAGATGGCCGTCGACCTCGATCCAGTTCGCCGGCTCAAGCGGCTTCAGCCCGATGTTGAACAGCTTCGACGAGCCATCATAAGGGGTGTGGGTGGGCAGGGCCTTGGCCAAGCTCATGCTTCCTTGAAAGCGTCGAGACCGGTGGCGGTCATTCTGGCCAGGAATTCGGTGACTTCGTAGTCCGCGGCGCCTGCCTTGGCGAAGGGGTCGGCAGCCAGCCTGGCGTCGAGGATCTCGCGCGGGCATTGCGCGATTATGAGGCCGCCGGTCCGCGGTTTCTTCGGCCCGGAGGCGATGAAGACGCCCTCCGCATAGCAGGCCTTCAGCCATTCGATATGCGCCGCCTGCAAGCGGTCGATCTCGGTCAGAGGCACCTTGTAATTCAGCGAAACGACGAACATGGCGTTCTCCTGGTCACACCAGCCTTGCGGGAATCAGGCCGCGCAGCGAATTGCCGACAAAGAGTGCCTTGGCCGACTTCAGATCGTCATACCTGTAGATCGCTTCCTGGGCGCGGCCTTCATCCAGAAGCGCGGCGCGCAATACGCCAGGCAGCAGGCCGCAATCGAGCCGGGGCGTTGCCAGCACGCCGTTGCCGAAATCGGCGAAGATATTGGTGATGGTGCCTTCGCAGATTTCGCCGCGCTCATTGGCCAGGATCACCTCGTCGGCCTGGGTGACGAGATATTCGGAACGGGCATGGGTGTAGAGCTGGCGCCGGCTGGTCTTGTGGCGCAGCAGCATATTGCCCGAATCGAGCCGCGTCCGCGCCAGCCGCAATATCCAGACCTTGTCGGCGGCGAGCGGTTCGTAGGGTTGTGCCGAGGCCGTCGCTTCGCCGTTGCGCGCCAAAGCGAGCCGCGTGCGCATGGCGGTTCGACAGCCATCGACCGCCTTGCCCAGCAAGGCGCCCACTCTCTGCGGATCGCAGGCAAAGCCAAGCTCCGCCGCCGAGCCATAGAGGCGTGCAAGGTGACGATCGAAGCGCAGGAAGCCCGTCTCGGGCTGCCAGCGCATGGTCTCGATCAACTCGAAATCGGCGGTGTCCCCGTCGCGAAGCGGGCTTTGAGCAGACACTCCTGATACTCCTCCTCAGGCGTCGAATCGAAGACGATGCCGCCGCCGACATTGTAGACGGCCTCGCCGCTGGCAAAGAGCGAGATGGTGCGGATCGCCACGGAAAAGCGCATCGTGCCGCCGGGTGCGATCCAGCCGATGGCGCCGCAATAGACGTCGCGCGGCGTGCCCTCCAGATCGTGCAGGATCTCCATGGCGCGGATCTTTGGCGCGCCGGTGATCGAGCCGCAGGGAAACAGCGCGGCAAAGACCTGGCGGATGGTGAGGCCCGGCAGCAGCTTCGCCCTGACGTCGCTCACCATCTGGTGGACGGTCGGGTAGCTCTCGATGCGAAACAGTTCCGGCACTTCCAGCGTGCCGACCTCGCTGATCAGCGAGATGTCGTTGCGCAGGAGGTCGACGATCATCCGGTTCTCGGCTTGGTTCTTCTCGTCATTGCGCAGGAAATTCTTCTGCCGCTCGTCCTCTGCCTTGGTCGCGCCGCGCGGTGCAGTGCCTTTCATCGGATGCGTCTCGATCATCCCCGCGGCATTGATCTCGAAGAACAGTTCGGGCGAGCGCGACAGCACGATCGGGTCACCGAGCGCGACCAGCGCGCCGTACTTCACCGGTTGGCGCTCGGTCAGCGCGTCGAAAGCGGCAAGCGGATCGCCGGACCATTGCGCCTGCACCGGAAAGGTCAGGTTGCCCTGGTAGCAATCGCCTTGCCTGATGTGTTGGTGCAGTCGCGAGAAGCGTTTTTCGTAGTCCTCGAACGACCAGGCTGCCCTTGCATCGAAGATCGGGCCGTTGGTCGCCGCTGCATTGCGCGGCGGCACCGCTTCTTCGGCCGGAGCATCGAAGACGCCGAGGCAGATGAGCGGCGCGCGACGTCCCTTCGGCAGCAAGGGAACGAGTTTCGGTTCGAGCAGATAACCGGCCTCGTAGGAGAAATAGCCGGCCAGCCACTTGCCGGCGTCGTGCGCGGCCTGCGCTGCCTCCAGCGCCGGCCGGAAATCCCGGGCCCCATGCGCCACGATGATGTCGGCCGGCCGCTCGAAAACCAGCTGGCGCGCGCTTTCGTCGTTGCGGAAAATTGCGGCGGGCAGGGACATGGGACTCGGGTGCTGCGGTCAATGAAGCCGTTGATCGCTCTATATGGGGGGCCGCCCGCGCGCAATCGAGGGAACGGCACCTTGCCCCTCAAAGCCGACCTTTGGGCCGACCTTTGGGCCGACCTTTGGGCCGACCTCTGGGTCAACCTTGCCGGCAAAACAAACCGGCGGCGCCATGGCGCCGCCGGCTGTGGTCCTGGTTCACCGTTCAGGTGTTGCTGGAGGTTCCCGCGCTCGGAAATTGCTTGGCGAACTCCGCTTCATTGCCTGCAGCCAGCAGCTTCGCCTGTTCGACCCAGCGCTCACGCTCGACGCGTCCGCCGAATTGCAGGGCGTGCTCGATCCGCTCGATGTCGGCAGGGGTCCAGGCGGCGATCTGGGCGAAGGTGGTCACGCCTTGCCCCTTGAGCAGTTTCTCGTTGACCGGGCCGATGCCGATCAGCCGGCGCAGATTGTCGGGCTTGCCCGCCGCTGGCTTGGCTGCAGCCGGTGCGGCCGTCTTGGCGGCTGCCGGCTTGGGCGCGGCGGAACTCTTGGCTGCCGAGGCTGTGGAGGCCGCTGGTTTGCTCGCGGCGGTTTTGGCTGGAGCCGCTGCCTTTGTCGCGGCGGTTTTGGCCGCGGCGGGTTTGGCGGCGGTGGTTTTCGCCGGCGCTGCCTTCGCGGCGGGTTTGGCAGGCGTAGCCTTGGTTGCCGCCGGAGCGGACTTGGCCGCGGCCGGCGTCGACAACAGGGCTGCCGGCGGCTGACTGGCGGCCTTTGCTCCGCCACCCGTGGAGGCCTGCGCCTCGCGCAACTGGCGCTCGAGGTCGGTGCGGGTCTTGCCGCATGCACTGAGTTCGCCGGTCAACCGGTCACTGTCGGCACGCAGCCTGTCGCGCTCGCTGCGGGTGCGGTCGAGGTCGCCGCGCAGACTGTCGAGTTCACCGCGCAGGCGACCCCAGATGAACCAGCCAACCAACACGCCTACCAGGAACGCCAGGACCACGTAGAAAAAAGTGCCCATTGTCTCTCTCCAGTCAGATCCGTCTGCCGTGGGTCATGACCTTCGGCGATGGACTACTCGATGATGGTTCCGCGGGTTCGCAGAACAGCCGGCTTCGGTTCGAGCTGTCGGCGATCGGCTTTGCTTGCCCAAGGCCAACGGCCGTTGTCGCGTTCGCCTGAGCGTCACGGCCGGCTGAGATTTTCCCTCGCCGATCCGCATGCGCTCCGGCTGAGCTTGAGCGAAGGCTATCATAGAGCTTGTGGAAAGCTATGGGAAAAACTTCTGCCTAGAGTTCTTCAAGAACAAATATTTAGCGCAAGAATAGTGCGATCCCAACATGCATTCCGGCTAAACTGTTCTGCCCATGCGAGAGGCATCTAAGCTGTCGAGGGATTCCAGTTCGTCGATCAGGCCACTGATCACGCCGAGCCCGATCTGCCAGAAGGCGGGATCGGTAGCGTCGAGCCCGAAGGGCGCCAGAAGCTGCGAATGATGCTTGGTGCCGCCGGCGCGCAGCATCTCGAAATACTTGTCCTGAAAACCGCGCTCGGCGTTCTGGTAGACAGCGTAGAGCGAGTTCACCAGGCAGTCGCCGAAAGCATAGGCATAGACGTAGAAGGGCGAGTGGATGAAGTGCGGGATGTAGGTCCAGAACACTTCGTAGCCCTCGCGCAATTTGATCGCAGGTCCAAGGCTTTCGGCCTGCACTTCCAGCCAGAACTGGCCGAGCCTGTCGGATGTCAGTTCGCCGTTGCGGCGCTCGGCATGCACCTTGCGCTCGAATTCGTAGAAGGCGATCTGGCGGACCACCGTGTTGATCATGTCCTCGACCTTCTGGGCGAGCATGGCCTTGCGCTCGCGTCGGTCTGTGGTTTGCTCCAGCAGCGAGCGGAAGGTCAGCATCTCGCCGAAGACGGACGCCGTCTCGGCCAGCGTCAGCGGCGTCGAGGCCATCAGCGCGCCCTGGCCGGCGGCCAGCACCTGATGCACGCCGTGGCCAAGCTCATGCGCCAGCGTCATCACGTCGCGCGGCTTGCCCATGTAGTTGAGTAGCACATAGGGGTGGGCCGACGGCACGGTCGGATGGGCAAAGGCGCCGGGCGATTTGCCCGGGCGCACCGGCGCGTCGATCCAGTTGCGGTCGAAGAAGGTGCGCGCGATCTCGGCCATCTCGGGCGAGAAGCGCTGATAGGCGGACAGCACCGTGTTCCGGGCCTCATCCCAGCCGATCACCGCCTGCGGCGTCTCCGGCAGCGGTGCGTTGCGGTCCCAGTGGTTCATCACCTCCATGCCGAGCCAGCGCGCCTTCATCGCGTAATAGCGATGCGACAGCCGCGGATAGGCCTCGCGCACCGCGGTGGCGAGGGCATCGACCACGCCGCGTTCGACACGGTTGGCGAGATGGCGGGAATCGGCAATGTCCTCGAAGCCGCGCCAGCGGTCGGAAATTTCCTTGTCCTTGGCCAGCGTGTTGGTGATTAGCGTGAAGGTGCGCAGGCTCTTGCGGAAGGTCGCGGCTAAGGCTTCGGAGGCGCGGCGGCGCACTTCGCCATCGGCATCTTGCAGGCGGTTGAGGGCCGGCTCCAGCGTCAATTCCTCGCCATCGATGTGGAAGCGAAGGTCGGTCATCGTCTCGTCGAACAGGCGGTTCCAGGCGCCGCGTCCGGTGATCGACTTCTCGTGGAAAAGTTGCTCGACGCGGTCCTCGAGCTGGTATGGCTTGTCCATTCTGAGGTCGAGCACCCAGGGCCGGTAGTGGCCGAAAGCGGAATCGGCGGCCAGCGCACTTTCGATCGCGGCGTCCTCGATCAGGTTCAGTTCGAGCGCGAAGAACAGAAGATGTGCACTGGCGTCGGTCATCTTCTCCTGGATGTCGCCATAGAGCTTGGCGCGCTGCGGATCGGCAGTGTTGCCGGCATAGACCAGGCCGGCATAGGAGACGATGCGGCCGATCAGTTCCTCCAGCCTCTCGTAAGCGACCAGCGCCTCGCCCAGCCGGCCGGCGCCGCCGCGCCCGGCCTCGGCGGCGAGCGTGCCCTTCCAACGGGTCTCGAAAGCGATCGCGTCAGCGGCGGCCTTGGCGATGTCACGCTTCAGTTCCGGAGCTTCCATGCCGGCATAGAGGTCGGCAAGGTTCCATTCCGGCAGATCGCCAAGCTCGGCCGCGCCCTGACCGGACGCCGGTGCCGCAAGCCGCCGACCAAACATCATGCGCATCGACAATACCTTCTGTGAATTATGGGGTCAGAATCAAGCAGCAGAATCAGGGGGAACAGGGAAGCCGGTCAAATCCTAAGGAATTCGTTCACCGGGTTTTTTGAAACCTTATTTAGAACCCTGTGCCAAGATGATCCATGGGGATTTCGAGCGCGGGCAGTTCAAGACAGTCATGACAGGTTCCATACTCATAGTCGATGACGATCCCGTGCAGCGCCGGCTGCTCGAGGCGGCGGTGACGCGGTTCGGCCACACGGCAATCGTCGTCGACGGCGGTGCCGCCGGCCTCGAAGTGCTTGACGGGACTGGTGCCCGCGACGTCTGCGTGGTCATCCTCGACCTGGTCATGCCCGGTCTCGACGGCATCGGCGTGCTGAAGGCGATGCGTGAACGCGACATCACCGTTCCGGTCATCGTCCAGACCGCCCAGGGTGGCATCGAAACCGTGGTGTCGGCGATGCGCTACGGTGCCTTCGATTTCGTCGTCAAGCCGGCTTCACCCGACAGGCTGCAGGCGTCGATCGCCAATGCGCTCAAGGTCGAGGCGGTCGAGGGCGAGGTCAAACGCACGTCGCGCAAGCGCGGCGGCCTTTTGACCTTCAAGGATATGATCACCCACAGTCCGGCCATGGACAGGGTGATCCGCCTCGGCCAGAAAGCGGCCGGATCCAACATCCCGATCCTGATCGAAGGCGAATCCGGCGTCGGCAAGGAGCTGGTGGCGCGCGCCATCCAGGGCAGCGGCGACCGCCGCTCGAAACCCTTCGTCACCGTCAATTGCGGCGCGATTCCCGACAATCTGGTCGAATCGATCCTGTTCGGCCATGAGAAAGGCTCGTTCACCGGCGCCACCGACAAGCACACCGGCAAGTTCGTCGAGGCGCATTCGGGCACGCTGTTTCTGGACGAGATCGGTGATCTGCCGCTCGACGTCCAGGTCAAGCTGCTGCGCGCCGTGCAGGACGGCGAGGTCGATCCGGTCGGCGGCCGCGCCACCGTCAGGGTCGACATCAGGTTGATTTCGGCGACGCACCGCAACCTGCTGCAGCAGGTCAAGGACGGCAAGTTCCGCGAGGATCTGTTCTACCGGCTCAACGTCTACCCGATCTTCGTGCCGCCGTTGCGCGACCGCCGCGACGACATTCCGCATCTGGTCACGCATTTCATGGAGAAGGTGGCGCCTGCCGATCCGCGCCATCGCCTGCAAGGCATTTCGGCGGCAGCGCTTGGCGTGCTGCAGGCCTATGACTGGCCCGGCAACATAAGGCAGCTCGAAAACGCCGTCTTCCGCGCCTCGGTGCTGTGTGACGGCGATGTGCTCGACGTCGATGACTTTCCGCAGATCCGGGCGCAGGTGGAAGGCACCGTCAATCTCGAAACGGACGACACAGCACCTCATTTTGTGTCGCCTCCAGGGCTCCGCGATGAGGAGGTCCCAGCCGGCGATACCGCTCCGCTGGCCGAGCCGGATCGGCCGGCCGTGCTCCAGCCCAGATTCGGCACGCTGCGGGCGCTCGACGAACGCGGCAATGTGCGGGCGCTGGCCGACGTCGAACTCGAGATGATCAAGCTCGCCATCGATCACTACAATGGCCAGATGAGCGAAGTCGCGCGCCGCCTCGGCATCGGCCGCTCGACGCTTTACCGCAAGCTCAAGGAATACGGTATCGATCCGGAAACCGGCCGCGTCGATCGTCTCGCCTCCTAAGGTGTGTTGATATTCAGGTGAGGCCGGCCTGCAAACGGCGGTTCCCTGCGCTTCCGGTGCTCACGTACTTCAAGTACGCTCCGCTCCGGTTCTCGGAACCCACCATTTTCGACTCGGCCTGACCTGAATCTCAACACACCTTGGGAGCGTTTGATCTCTTCCGAAAATCGGGATCACGCTCCCGCCGCAAGGCCCGGACCAGCTTGCAATGCCAGATTTGGCCCTGTATCGGGGGTTTCGGTTGGAATATGGCAAGCCTGTGGACAGCTCTGTTCACGCATTAAGGCTAACGGTAACAGATCGTGTTCGGCCAAAGCCGGAATCCTGATCTAAACCAGCGGTTTACCAAGAAGTCTTGTGAACAATTTTTGACGGGATATCGCCATGGTGTTACCGCATTTCGGCTTCAATAAGCGATGATTAACCATTAGGATCGATATTCGGATGTGAAAACGACACATCCGTTTGGGCAAATCCGGGGACAAACGGCAGCCTGCAAGGCCTTTTGATTTGAACAGAATCGAACGACTCAGAAACGGGCGTCATGATCATTTGAGCGTCTGGCCGAGATGGCTGGCAGCGATGATTGTCGCTTTTGGTTTTGTTGCCGCGGCCGCCACCGGCGCCCAGGCCGAAGTTCGTTCGCTGAAGCTCTACCACCTCCACACGCATGAGAAGGCGGAGATCGTGTACAAGCGCAATGGCCGCTACGATCCCGAGGGCCTGCGCAAGATCAACATCATCCTACGTGACTGGCGCCGCAACGAGCCGACCAAGATGGATCCGCGCCTGCTAGACCTGGTCTGGGAGGCCTATCGTGAAAGCGGCGCCACCGACTATATCCAGGTCGTCTGCGGTTACCGTTCGCCGGCGACCAACTCGATGCTGCGCAGCCGCAGCCGGGGCGTCGCCGAGAAGAGCCAGCATATGCTCGGCAAGGCGATGGATTTCTATATTCCCGGCGTGCCGCTGAAGAAGCTGCGCAACATCGGCCTCAAGATGCAGGGCGGTGGCGTCGGCTACTATCCGACCTCCGGTTCGCCTTTCGTCCATATGGATGTCGGCAATGTGCGCCATTGGCCCGGCATCAGCCGCCAGGAACTGGTCAGCCTGTTCCCCAGTGGCAAGACGCTGCATGTGCCGAGCGACGGCCGGCCGCTGCCCGGCTATGAACAGGCAATGGCCGCCTACAAGGCACGCAAGGGTTCGGGCACGCCCAATGTCGAGATGGCCAGTGTCGGCGGCGGTAAGAAGTCGGGTGGGTTCCTGTCTGCTCTCTTCGGTGGCGGCGGCTCCGACGAAGCCGACGACAGCGCCGATGTCGAGACCGCTTCCGCCGAGCCCGCGCCCAAGCCGAGAAGCCTGAAGCCGGCCGCGACCGCTAAGAGCAGCAACCTGCCGGGCATCGCCATCGTCGCGCCGGAGAAGGCGCAGCGCGCCAACATTCCGCAGATTGCCGACGAGCAGACTCCGGAGCCGGAACAGGATACGCCGGAAACGATCATTGCGGCGCTGCCGGCCAAGGAGATTCCGCTGCCCGATTTCGCACCGCGGCCGAAGGTCGATGTCGGCGCGCAGCCTGAGAATGTTCCGTTCGCCACGGCGGACGCGACGTCGACCACCGAACAGGCCGTGGCGACCGCGCAGGCGCCGGCGAACATGCCTTTCGGCAAGGCTGACCCCGTGGCGGTAACGGCGGCTGCCGCGGCCGATCCGGCACAGGTTGCCGTCAACAACATCCCCGTGCCGACATGGCGTCCCGAACGCACGCTGCCGGCGGAACTCGCGCCGCCGCCCAGCAAGGATGTGCTGATGGCGCTGGCGGATACGGCCGAACAGGGCAAGACCGCGACCGATGCGTTCTCGGTCCTGCCTTCGGCGCGGCCCGAGCCGGCCAAGCCGGACGCCGTCAAGGCCGTGCTCGACGAGGCCAACGCCCAGGTCGGCAATGCCGTCGAGTACAAGCAGGTCGGCAATGCCGACGAATACAAGGTTGCGTCGCTGGCCGAAGAGCCGCGCTCGGCCTTCAACGACCCGTCTGATGTCAATGCCGCGTCGCCGCGCCAGGCGGTTGCCGCCCGTCCGGCGGGTTCCGATCCGGCCGCCGCGATTGGCGCCGGTGTGAAGACGACCCGCAAGGAAGCCAGGGCCACCGCCCGCGATCAGAAACCCGGCCCCAGGGCCATGGTGGTTGCCGCGGCACCCCAGGCCGCCCGCTGGGCGCTGACCAGCGGCGATAACGTCGCCACCGTTTCGAGCGCGACGACGGCGCCGGGCTACGCCTACAATATCGTGCATACGCCGCCGAGCGAGGTCTATACGGCCGGTTTCCAGACCGACGCCCAGGCGCCAGACCCCAGCCGCTTCACCGGCAACGCCGTCAAGTTCCTGTCGGTTGCCCGCTTCCAGACGAAGTAGCCGGCTGTCCAGATAAAGCAGAAGCCGCGCAGCGCAACCGGCGCGGCTTTTTGCTTTTCAGGGTACGGCAGATGCGATGCCGCGATCCTGCGGATCACACGCGGCTGAACTTCTCGTGAAGCCGGAACGGCTCCCTCATTTCCGGGTTAGTGTGCGTACGTTCCAACCTGGGGATATTCATGAAGAAGATTCTACTGGCATCCGTTCTGGCATTGGTTGCAGCATCGGCCGCGATCGCTCCATCGCAAGCCGAAACCGTGATCATCAAGAATGGCCGGCATCATTGCAGGACCAGGCTGGTCACGCATTGGGTTCACCATCATCGGGTGACCGAGCAGGTCAAGGTCTGCCACTGATCCGGAACCGAAAGGATCCGGAGAATGGCCCGGTCGGCGAGAGTCGGCCGGGCTTTTCATTGGTAGCGTGTAGCCACTTTTGGGCGATATGCATCAGTCGATTTCCAGGGTGGCGGCTTCGCCCCTGGCCAGAAGCCGCGCGGCGTCACGCGCCGGCGGCAGTCCGAAATGGCGGGCATATTCCCGGCTGAACTGGGATGCGCTTTCATAGCCGACGGCAAAGGCGACACGCGCGGCGCTGCCCGGCTCCGCGATCAGCAGATGACGCGCCTCCAGCAGACGGACCTGCTTCTGGTACTGGATCGGGCTCATCGCGGTCGCCGCCTTGAAGTGGCGGTGAAACGAAGCGTTGCTCATATGCGCGAGCGCGGCCAGCTCCGTCACATCGATAAGCTCGTTGTAGTGCGATCGTATCCAGGCGGTGGCGCGGCGGATCTGTGACAGGCGGCCATCGGCGCGCGCGAGCTGGCGCAGCTTCGCGCCTTGCGGACCTTGCAGCAGGCGGAATGCGATCTCGCGTTCGAGCATGGGCGCGAGCACGGGAATCTCGGTTGGCCGGTCGAGCAGCCGCAGCATGCGGCGCCAGGCATCGAGCAGTTCGTCATCAGCCCGGTTGGTCACGAAGCTGTCGCCGTCGACCGCCGGTCTGTGGTCGATAAGCAGGCTGGCGATCAGCTCGATATCGAGGGCGAAGGCGATGGCCATGTAAGGGCAGGCGGTGCTCGCCTCGATCAGCTGGCTGGTGGCGGGCGTCTCCACCGCATAGACGAAATAGCTGCCGGCGCCATAGCGCAGCGTGCGGTCGCCGATCAGCACTGTCTTGGTCCCCTGCAACACGAACAGCGCCGTCGGTTGGCAAAGCTCGGGCAGCGGCGGGGTCGCAACCTCGCTGCGGCCGATGGTGACACGCGGGATGGCCGTTTTGGTGCGCCGCCCATGCGCATGGCGGCCGGCGATCGAGATCAATTCCTGCAAGGCTTCTTCCATGTCTTCAGCATTGCCGATCCATGCACGGCGCGCAACCGGTTGAGAGGATTAGGCAAGAGGACGCGAGTATCCGGCGTGCGAAACTGGCCGGCGCACGTCATATCCAGGTCACCAAGAAGGAGACACGGACATGACGCCGAAAATGAATGCGCTGGTCACCGGCGCCAACAAGGGCATCGGCCTTGAAACCGCTCGCCGGCTGGGGACAAAAGGCTTCAAGGTCTGGCTCGGTGCCCGCGATGCCGAGCGCGGGGAGGCCGCGGCAAAGGCGTTGCGCAACGAAGGGCTCGATGTCGAATGGCTCGAGCTCGACGTCAGCAGCGATGACAGCGTGGCGGCCGCGGCCAGAAGCTTGACGACGCGGCTATCCAGCCTCGACGTGCTGGTCAACAATGCCGGCATTGCGCCTGGCTATGTCGACGCGCTCGGACCCGACGGTCGTTATGAACGGCCGCCGAGCCGCGAGAACATCGCTGACATGAAGGCCACTTATGACGTCAACGTCTTCGGCCCGGTTCGCGTCACCCAGGCCTTCCTGCCGCTGCTCCTGGCGTCGCCCGCCGCCCGCATCGTCATGGTCAGCAGCTCTCTCGGCTCGATCGCGCGCGCCGCTGATAACAGCCAGTCGCCCAATGTCATGGGCTATGGCAGTTCGAAAACAGCGCTCAATGCCATCACCGTGGCCTTCGCCCGGGAGCTTTCGCCGCGCGGCATCATGGTCAACGCCGCCGCACCCGGCTACACCGCGACGGACCTCAATGCGCACAAGGGTGGCCGCACCGTGCAGCAGGCCGCCGGGGTCATCGTGCAGCTGGCAACGCTGAAGGCCGGCGGCCCCACCGGCGGTTATTTCGACGAGAACGGTCCGTTGCCCTGGTGAGCGAAGACCCGATTATTTCCGGAGCTGGCTGGCAGCGCATGCGAGCGCTTCGATCTCGTCCCATTTGCCGGCCTTGACCATGTCGTCGGGCGCAACCCAGGAGCCGCCGACACAGATGACGTTGGGCAGGCTGAGATACTCGGCGGCGTTCTTGCCGGTGATGCCGCCGGTCGGGCAGAATTTGACGTCGGCCAGCGGTGAGGCGAAAGCCTTCAGCGAGGCGATGCCGCCGGACTGCTCGGCCGGGAAGAATTTCAGGAAGCGCAGGCCGGCCTCGCGCGCGGCCATGATCTCGCCGGGCGTGATGGCGCCGGGCAGCAGCGGAACCTCGCTGTCGGCGGCGGCGGCCAGAAGCTCACGCGTGATGCCGGGGCTGACGATGAAGCGCGAACCGGCGCTGGCTGCTTCATCGAACTGCTTGCTGTCGAGAATGGTGCCGGCGCCGACAATGGCTTCCTCGACCTCGGCCGCAACGCGCCGGATCGCTTCCAGCGCGTCGGCGGTCCGCAGCGTGATCTCGATCGCCGGCAGGCCGCCGCGCGCCAGGGCGCGGGCCAACGGCACGGCGTTGGCGACATCAGTGATCTTCAGCACCGGAATGACCGGCTGGCCGTTGAGGAGGGACAGGAGTTTTTCGGTCTTGCTGGGCATCTGTCTCTCCATAGCTAAGGGTGATTTCAACCGATTAGCAGACGGGTGTTTGCCTGTCCACGAAACCAAGCGTGTCGCGATGTCACGCGTTGCGGGGTTACCATACCAGCCATTACTATCAAACAGGGTGACGGGCTGATGAAACCCGCTCCGCCTTGAATCGGCGGCCATGAGCGTCTAGTTGCTCTGGTGATGACACCGTCCGCTCCATCCCAGCCTGTCCGCGTCGCCGCGCTTTACCAGTTTGCCAGGCTCGATGCCTTTGACGAATTGCGCGCGCCGCTCGCAGCCTTCTGCTGTGGACGCGGCATCAAGGGCACGCTGCTTCTGGCACATGAAGGCATCAACGGCACCGTCGCCGGCAACGAAGCAGCGATCGCCGAACTCATCGACTACATCGAGGCCATCGACGGGGTGGCGGGCCTTGAAGTCAAGTACAGCACAGCCGCGGATATGCCGTTCCACCGCATGAAGGTGCGGCTGAAACGCGAGATCGTCACCATGGGCGTCGGGGACATCGACCCGGTGGCGAGCGCCGGCACCTATGTCGTGCCTGCGGATTGGAACGCGCTGATCTCGCAGCCCGATACGATCGTCATCGACACGCGCAACGCCTACGAGGTCTCGATCGGCACGTTCAAGGGCGCGGTCGATCCGGCGACGGCGAGCTTTCGCGAATTCCCGGCCTGGGTGGAAGCGCACCGGGCTGAGCTCGAAGGCCGCAAGGTGGCGATGTTCTGCACCGGCGGCATTCGCTGCGAAAAGGCGACCGCCTATGTCAGGTCGCTCGGCTTCGAGGATGTGTTCCACCTCAAGGGCGGCATCCTCAAATATCTCGAAGAGGTCCCGGCCGAACAGAGCTTGTGGCAAGGCGAGTGCTTCGTCTTCGACGAGCGGGTTTCGGTGTCGCACGGTCTCGCCGAGGGCGATGCGGAACTGTGCCGTGCCTGTCGCCATCCACTGACGCCCGGCGGGCTGGCGTCGCCGAAATATGCCGCCGGCGTCTCTTGCCCGCATTGTTTTGACGCCCGTACCGACGAGGACCGCCAGCGCTATGCCGAGCGCCAGCGGCAGGTCGAGCTTGCGCAAGCGCGGGGCAAGGGGCCGCATATCGGATCCTGATCCAGGCTACGGAACCCCGGCAAAGCGGCGTCCTGTCATTGCAATGTCAAGTTTCGGGACCTACGTCTTCGGCGTTCGAAACCTGCCCGTTCGGCCGGGCACATGCTGGAGGCACTGAATGTTCGATCCCAAGAAGCTTCTCGACGATCTGCTCGGCTCGCAAATTCCCGGCACCAGCGGCACCGTCCGCGACAAGGCGGGTCAGGCGGTGCAGATGGCCAAGGACAATCCGCTGGCCGCCGGCGCGCTTGCGGCGGTGCTGCTTGGAACAGGGGCTGGCCGCGAAGTGACCGGTGCAGCGGTGAAGCTTGGCGGATTGGCCGCGATCGGCGGCCTCGCCTACAAGGCCTACCAGAACTATAAGGCCGGCAATCCGCCGGAGCCGGCGCCCGCCGCTGGTGAACCGGAATTGCTGCCGCCGCCCAAGGACACCGCCTTCCATCCGTCACAGGCGCCGCAGGGCGAAGACGAATTCACGCTGACGCTCGTTCGCGCGATGATCTCGGCGGCCAAGGCTGACGGCCATGTCGACGACGAGGAGCGCAAGAAGATCGCCGGCAAGCTCAGCCTTGCGGGGATCGGGACCGATGCCGAGAAATTCCTGATGGCGGAGCTGGAAAGCCCGCTCGATCTCGACACGCTGGTGGCGGAGGCCAAGACCGATGCGCAGAAGCTCGAACTCTACACGGCGTCGCGCCTCACCATCGATCCCGACACGCGCGCCGAACGCGGCTATCTCGACCTGCTTGCCGGCCGGCTTGGCCTGCCGGACGCGCTGGTCGACCATGTCGAGGCGACGGTTTCGGCGGCCAAGGTGCCGGCCAAAGCAGGGACCTCGCCCAATCCGCGCTGGTAGCGTCAGATCGGGACAGGCCGTCTTTCCCGCGTTAACCTTTCGTTAACTCAGGAAGCGCATGGTTCTACACAGTCGGATCGGCTTTTCCTCCTCCCAAGCCCGGTTCAGATCAGGGCGGTCGCCAATGACCGCCCTTTTTGTCGGCCCTTTGCTGGGGCTTTATCCGAAAACCGGATTCCACTTTTTGAGGCATGCCCTGGCGGCTAAGCTTGCCATCGCTGCCGTCATTTGCGATGCCTTCTGCCGAGCCAAATCCCTGAAAATCAGTCGGGCACGCGCGGCGCTGCCGGAGGATATCTGCCATGACCGAGGAAAGAACCGCCATCGTCACCGGCGCCGGCACGGGCATCGGCAAGAGCGTTGCCACGGCGCTGCTCAAGGCCGGCTGGAACACGGTGTTCTGCGGCCGCCGCAAATCGGTGCTGGACGCCGCGGTCGCCGAGGCCGGTCCGGCCGAGGCCAAGGCATTGGCGGTGGCCTGCGACATCAGCAAGGCCGGCGAGGTCGATGATCTGTTCGAGACTGTGGCGGAAGCCTTTGGCCGCGTCGACCTGCTCTTCAACAATGCCGGCATGGGTTACAAGTCGACGCCGATCGACGAGATCCCGGTCGAGGTCTGGAACGATATCGTCGGCGTCAATCTCACCGGTTCGTTCCTGTGTGCCCGCGCCGCCTTCGGCGCCATGCGCAAGCAGCGGCCGATGGGCGGGCGCATCATCAACAACGGCTCGGTGTCGGCCTATGCGCCGCGCCCGGGCTCGGTGCCCTATACTGCGACCAAGCATGCCATTACCGGGCTGACCAAGACGCTGGCGCTCGACGGCCGGCCCTATGACATCGCCTGCGGCCAGATCGACATCGGCAACGCGCTGACCGACATGGCCCAGCCGATGACCGTCGGCGTGCCGCAGGCCAATGGCTCGATCGCCGCCGAAGCGGTGATGGACGTCCAGCATGTTGCCGATGCCGTCGTCCACATGGCCAGCCTGCCGCTGGATGCCAATGTGCTGTTCATGACCGTCATGGCGACCAAGATGCCGTTCGTCGGGCGTGGATGAGCAGCGGACACTGGCGAGGCTTTCGCCGCTGGCTCATTTGCCTGCCAGCGGCACGCCGGGCTTGAACAGCAGGATGGGCCTGATCTCGTAAACCGCGGTCGGATTGACGCGGCGAAGGTCGCGGGCGATCGCGATGGCCTCGTCCCGCGTGACGCAGTCGACGACATAGAGGCCGAGCAATTGTTCCTTGGTCTCGGCGAAAGGACCGTCGATGATCACGCCGTCGCCCGGGCCGCGCAGCGTGAAGGCATCCTGTGTCGCCCCCAGACGCGCGGACGGTCCAAGCGTGCCTTCCTCGTGAAGCCGTGTGTTGATCTTCAGCAGCTCGGCCATCAATGCCGCATCTTCCTGCGGCGTCAGCGCCTTGATCGCATCTTCCACGTGATAGGCAAGGATTGCATAGAACATCTAGGGCACCCCGGTTCGATCCCAATCTCCGGATCGTAACCGGTCCCGACATGGAGGCACAGTCTTGCCCGCGAGCCTCCCGACGGATCATGACACCGACATGGTGGCTGGCCGCTAATTATCCGGAAAGGTTCCGGCCTGCCTTGATGTCTATTTGGCCAGGAACGCCCCGATCCGTTCCAGCGCGCGCAAAATGTTTTCCTCGGAGTTGGCGTAGGAGAGCCTGACATAGCCTTCGCCGAGAATGCCGAAATCGGGGCCGCCGATCAGCGCCACGCCGGCCTCGTCGAGCAGTGCTGAGGCAAGCTTCTTTGCCTTCCAGCCGGTCTTCGAGACATTGGGGAAGGCGTAGAACGCGCCCTTGGGCGTGATGCAGGAAATGTTGGGCAGAGCGTTCAAGCCCTCGACCACGACCTTCCGGCGGCGGTCGAAGGCGCGCATCATGGTGTCGACGTCGTCCTGCGGGCCATCGATGGCCGCGATGCCGGCGAACTGGCTCGGCGCGTTGACGCAGGACCAGCAATTGACCGCCAGCTTGCGCACCTTGTCATAGAGATGCGCGCCCTTGTCGCCGTTCGGCCAGATCGACCAGCCCATGCGCCAGCCGGTCATCGCCCAGGTCTTGGACCAGCCATTGAGGACGATCAGCCGGTCGCGGATTTCGGGGTAGGCGAGCAGCGAGCAATGCGTTTCGCCGTCATAGGTCATGACGTCGTAGATTTCGTCGGAGAGGATGGCGACATCAGGGTGCTTCTCCAGGCCCTTGACCAGCTTCTCGATCTCGGCGCGTGGCGTGACGCCGCCGGTCGGGTTGGCCGGCGAGTTGAGGATCAAGAGCCTGGTCTTCGGGGTGATCAGCGCCAGCGTCTCTTCGGCGGAGAAGGCGAAGCCATTTTCCTCGCGCATCGGCACCGGAATGGGGGCCGCCCCGGTGAACTCGATCATCGAGCGGTAGATGGGAAAGCCGGGGTCCGGATAAAGGATCTCGGCGCCGGGCTCGCCGAACATCAGGATCGCCGCGAACATGGTCGGCTTGCCGCCGGGCAGGATCATCACCGTCTCGGGCGAGACCTCGACGCCGGTGGTGGTCAACGTGCGCCGAACCACCGCTTCGCGCGTTGCCAGCAGCCCGTTGGCCGGCGTGTAGCCGTGGTGGCCGTCACGCAGCGCCTTGATCGCCGCCTCGACAATGTGCTGCGGCGTCTTGAAGTCGGGTTGGCCGATGCCGAGATTGACGATGTCGCGGCCCTGTTGGGCAAGTGCTGTCGCCCGCGCCAGCACCGCGAAGGCATTTTCCTCGCCGAGACGGTCGAAGGCCGAAATCGTGTGGAGCATTTTTCCCGTCCGTGTGGTTCTTACTGTGGGGTTGCGTTTTTGTGAGCGTCGGCCTGCAAAAGTCAAACGGATTGGAGTGTTTGGTGTCGGAAAATCTCGCGAATTGGCAGCCACGCCCGCGTCCGGAGCGCAAGGCGATCGACGGCCGCTATGTCAGGCTTGAACCGCTGAGCGCCGCAAAGCACGGTGATGGGCTCTATGCAGCGTCTTCCGTGTCCGATGTCGACGGCCGCTTCGCCTGGCTGCCCGATTATCCGCCGGAAACCCGCGCCGCCTTCCAGCCCTGGCTGGACAAGGTCGAGGCCAGCGAAGATCCGCTGTTTTTTGCCATCATCGACAAGGCGAGCGGCAAGGTCGCCGGACGACAGACGCTGATGCGCATCGATCCTGCTTACGGCGTCATCGAGATCGGCAACATCTATCGGGGACCGCTGATCTCGCGCAAGCCGGCGGCGACGGAAGCGCAGTTCCTGTTCATGAAATACATCTTCGACGAATTGGGTTACCGCCGCTACGAATGGAAGTGCAACAACCGCAACGAGCCGTCGAAGCGGGCCGCGGAGCGGTTCGGCTTCAAGTTCGAGGGCATTTTCCGCCAGCACCTCATCGTCAAGGGTGAAAACCGCGACACTGCGTGGTATTCGATCATCGACAAGGAATGGCCGGCTTTGCGCAAGGCCTATGAAGCGTGGCTCGATCCGGCCAATTTCGACGGCGCCGGCCAGCAGAAGCGACGGCTCGAGGATTGTCGCGCGGAATTCGGCGCATAAGCCTCGGCGCGTAACGGAGTTTGCCATTTGGCGCATACCCATTCCCACGACCACAGTGGCCATGATCACGGCAGCGCCGGTCACGTACATGGCTCGACCGACAAGAAGCGCGTGCTGATCGCGGCCTGTCTGACGGCGGGATTCATGGTGGCGGAAGCGCTTGGCGGGCTCTTCACCGGGTCGCTGGCGCTGCTGGCCGATGCCGGCCACATGCTTGCCGACGCCATCGCACTCGGCCTTGCCTGGTATGCCTTCCATCTTGCCGGGCGGCCGGCGACCGGCCAACTCACCTATGGCTTCGGCCGGGTCAAGACCCTGGTCGCCTACACCAACGGCATCGCCATCTTCGTCATCGCGCTGTGGATCGTCTACGAGGCGTGGGAGCGCCTGCTCACACCGGCGCCGGTGCTGGGTGGGCCGATGCTGGTGGTGGCGATCCTCGGCCTGCTGGTCAATATCGGCTCCTTCCTGGTGCTGCATGGCGGCGACCGCGAAAGCCTCAACATGCGCGGCGCCATCCTGCATGTGCTGGGCGACCTGCTCGGCTCGGCGGCGGCGATCGTGGCGGCACTGGTCATCCTGGCAACCGGCTGGACGCCGATCGACCCGATCCTGTCGGTGCTGGTCTCGCTGCTGATCCTGTCGACGGCCTGGTCGCTGATGCGTGCCGCCGCCCATGTGCTGCTGGAAGGCGTACCGCCAAGCCTCGATCGGGACCTGGTTGCCAAAGATTTGGAAACGACGATCCCGGGCGTGCGCGAAGTGCACCATATGCATGTCTGGTCGATCGATGGGTCAAGCAACATGGCGACGCTGCATGCCTGCCTTGACGAGGGCGTCGATGCGCATCAGGCGGTCAGCACCATCAAGAAGCGGCTTGCCAGCGAGCACGGCATCAGCCATGCCACCGTGGAACCGGAATTCGGCCAATGCGCCGATGAGGGTGACGACCACGATCACCAGCATGAGCACGATGCGGCCGCGCATCACAGCCACCATCACTAGGCCCGATTGATGACCATTGATCGGACCTGCCTCAGGAGTTCTCCAGCTTTGAAACTCAGCCCGACGAATGACCGCCGCTCCGGTGCGGCATGATGGACCGTGACACGCGCAATGCGGCCATCGCGGCGGTCTGGATCTTGCTGCTGTTCGGCATTGCCGCCTTCTATCTGCCGACGGTGATGCTGGCACTCGGCAGTTTTTCGACCGTGCTGGCCGGCATCTTCGGCGTTGTCTTCGTGCTGGCGTTCTTCTTGGTGTTCTGGCTGCGCGCGCGCACCCAGCGCAAAAATCAGGGCAAGTAAGGGATTTCGGACATGCGCATTCTGATCACTGGCGCCGCAGGCATGGTCGGCCGCAAACTCATCGCCCGGCTGGCAAAGGACGGCACGTTGCGGGCCGAAAAGATCACCGCGCTCGATCTGCACGACATCGTGCCGCCGCAGGCGCCGGCGATGGATGGCGTCAGCATCAGCACCCATACCGGCGACCTTGCCGAGGCAGGTGCCGCCGAAAGCCTGGTCGCGTCGCGCCCCGACGTCGTCTTCCATCTCGCCGGCATCGTGTCGGGCGAGGCGGAAGCCAACTTTGATCTCGGCTACCGCGTCAATCTCGACGGCACGCGCGCCCTGTTCGACGCGATCCGCCTGGCGGGCTTTGCGCCGCGCGTCGTCTTCACCTCGTCGATCGCGGTGTTCGGCGCGCCGTTCCCGGATGTTATCCCCGATGAATTCCATCCGACGCCGCTGACCTCCTACGGCACGCAGAAGCAGATGAGCGAGGCGTTGCTCGCCGATTATTCCAGGCGCGGCTTCTTCGACGGCATCGGCATCCGCCTGCCGACGATCTGCGTGCGGCCCGGCAAGCCGAACAAGGCGGCCTCCGGCTTCTTCTCCGGCATCATCCGCGAGCCGCTGAGCGGGCAAGAGGCGATCCTGCCGGTGCCGCGCTCGGTCGTGCACACCCATGCCAGCCCGCGCTCAGCGGTGAATTTCCTGATCCATGCGGCCGGCATCGACGGTGCTGCCGTCGGGCCGCGCCGCAATCTGACGATGCCCGGTGTCGCCGTCACTGTCGGCGAGCAGATCGAGGCGCTGGAGCGCATCGCCGGATCGAAGACGGCAGGCCTGATCCGCGAGGTGCCGGACGAAACGATCTGGGCGATCGTCAAGGGCTGGCCGACCCGCTTCGAGGCGCGGCGGTCACGAGAACTCGGCTTCAGCGCCGAGAAGAGCTTTGACGAGATCATCCGCGCGCATATCGCGGATGAGCTGGGCGGCAAGATCGCGGGTCAAGCCTGACCCGCTTCTATCAAACGCTGCCCGTCAAACTCGCCGACAGCAGCAGCAGTCCGAACAGGAAGACGAAGGCGGCGCCGCCGATCTCGACGATCGAATGGATGCGATTGCCCATGCGGCCGTCGCCGGCGAAATACACCGCCCAGTTCTTGGCGGTCACGGCAAGCGTTGCCAGCGCCGAGACGGTGATCGCGGTTCCCAGCGACATCGCCAGCACCGACAGCAGGCCACCGAGCCAGAGCCCGTTGAGCAGCGCGAAGCTCAGCACGATGAGCGCGCCCGAGCAGGGGCGGATGCCGACGGCGGCAACTGCCGACCAGGCGGTGCGCCAGTCGAAGCGGTCGCCCGACAGCAGCGCCGGATCGGGCGCATGCGAGTGGCCGCAGGTTTCGCAGACCTCGCCATCTGCATGATCGTGATGCGCGTGATCATGATGCGCATGATCGTGCGCGCCGTGATCGTGGTCGTGGTGATCGTGCGAATGCTCATGCACGTGGTCGTCGTGCACTTGCAGCGCATGCGAATGGGCATGTGCCGAATGGCTGTGCGCGGCATGCGAATGGCCGGCGTGGGAATGCCCGGCATGAGAGTGGCCACCGTGCGAATGGCCGGCGTGCGCTGCCGACAGGCTGTAGGCCGGAGCCATGCCGAACAGGCGCAGGATGGACGGGCCGAGCTTGCGCCACAGCAGCCAGGCACCGAACAGGGTGACGAGGGCAAAGCTCGTGATCTCCATGAACCAGGCCGCGTCGGTCATCGAGATGGTGGTGCCGCGCAGGACGAAATAGGCGAGCAGCATGACCGCGATCGCCGTCAGGCCCTGCAACAGCGCCGAGACGAAGGACAACAGGACGCCGCGCCGCAGCGCCACTTCATTGGCGACCATGTAGGACGAGATCACCGCCTTGCCGTGGCCGGGGCCGGCGGCATGGAAAATGCCATAGGCGAAGGACAGGCCGATGAGCACCCAGAGCTTGCTGTTATCCTGGCGCATTGCCTTCATCGCCGTGGCAAGCGCGCGGTAGAATTCCTGCTGCCGCAGGTTGATCCACATCAGGATGTGGGCGAACGGACCGGTGGTCGGCGCCATGCCGTCATTGACGCCGATGCCGAGCGAACTCTGGGCGTGCGCGACATCAGCGAAGTGCATCGCGGCAAAGGCGAGGGCCAACAGGCCGAATGCCAAACGCAGGGACGGTTTCGTCACCGGCTTCATCCTTCTGGCTGACAGGTCAGTTCGAGCTTGGTGGCAAAGATCTTGCTCATGTCGGTGCCCGTCGGGTCGTTGAAGAAGGCATCCGTCAAGGTCTTCTGGTTTTCCTTGATGGCCTCATCCGGGTCCGGACGGATCACCTTGCTGGTGCAATTCGACGGCAGGCCTGTAACCGTGATGTTGGAATCCTCGGTGAAGTCTATCGCCGTGTAGAAAGTCGGATCGTAGACACCGATGTCGATCGTGCCGGTCAGCTTGAGCGGCGCCTTGGGCTCGGACTCGAACAGGATGATCAGCTGGTCGTTGTCGAAATTGGCCATCAGATGTGGCGGCGGCACCATCGTTACATCCTTGCCGTTCTGCGTGACGAGCTGGAAATAGTTGAATTCGGCCAGCGAGGCATGAACGGTGTCGGCGACCTCCTTCAGCTCCTTGTCGTCAAGCTTCAGGTCGGAGTTCTTGTCGAACTCCATCATCACCGTACTCGAAAACAGGTCGTCGAAGCGCCAGAGATGACGCAGCGCTTTCACACTTTGGTGATCCGGGGAGAGGATCACGTCGAGGCGTGCCTCGGCGAAGACGTGCGGATGCACGTAAGCCGGTCCGGTGCCGGCAAAGGTCGCCGCCAAGGCCGAAGCCAGTATGATTGCGTTCCGTTTGAGTTGCATTCCCGGTCGCGATTCCCTTGGCTTTGGAGAGGAACCGAAGGTTACCAGAAAGGGGGCGAAATTGGGACCGCCCGTGCGTGTCACCCAAAAGTGCGCAGCGGTTTTGGGACTACGACACGCACGCGGCAAGAACCCGAGGCAGGTCAAGCGGCCTCACGCGTCCTGAACCATTGCACCAGGAAGTCGACGAAAACGCGGACCTTGGCCGGCAGATAGCGGCGGTGCGGGTAGACGGCGAAGATGCCGCCGCCGGACAGGATGCGGTCGTCGAGCACCGTCACCAACTGGCCACTCTTGAGGTCGGGCGCGGCAATGAAATCCGGCAGGATGCAAAATCCGAGTCCTGACAAGGCGGCGGCGCGCGCCGCCATCGGGCTGTTGACCTCGATCGGGCCGGACACGGCGACGCTCAGCTGATCGTTGTTGTCGCCCTTGAACGCCCAGTTGTTCAGGCCGCGGCCATTGGTGTCGACGATGCAGGGCATGTGGCCGAGATCCTGCGGCCGCGTCGGCATGCCATGCTTGGCGATCAGTTCGGGCGAGGCGCAGAGCCTTATCGAAAACGGCGCCAGGCGTCTCGCGATCAGCGACGAATTCTCCAGGCGCGATATGCGCACCGCGAGGTCGAAGCCTTCCTCGACCAGGTCGACGAAGCGATCGTCGAGCTGGATGTCGAGCACGATGTCGGGGTGCTGCTTGGCGAAGTCGATCAGCGACTGGCCGATCGGCGCGTCAGCGAAAGTGCGCGGCGCCGACAGTTTGATCCTGCCGCGCACGTCGCCGGAGGATTCGCGCACGGCGTCGGCCAGGCTGTCGACCTCGCGCACGATCTCCGAGGCGCGCCGGTAATAGGTGTGGCCGGCCTCGGTCATCGAGAACTGGCGCGTCGTGCGGTTGAGCAGCAGCGCGCCGAGTTCGTCCTCCAGTTCGCGCACATATTTCGACAGCAGCGCCTTGGAACGGCCGATCTTGCGCGCCGCTGCCGAAAAGCCTTCGGCCTCGACGACGTCGATGAAGGCGCGCATGCGGGTCAGTGTGTCCATGGGTTCAGGCCCTTTGTGCTGCGTCGAGAAGTTTTCGGCCGAGCCGTATCAGGGCAATGTCGCTGCCGGAAGGGCCAAGCAGTGACAGGCCGAACGGTGCGCCGGCGACCGAGCCGATGGGCAAGGTGATCTGTGGAAAGCCGGAGAGGCCGGCGAGGCATAGAAGATGCAGCGCCCGCTCGCGATAAGCCTGGAACTGCTCCGGCGTCGAGTCGACATAGGGTGCCGGGCCAGGCACCGTCGGCAGGACGAGGAAACCATCCTTGCCGAGCAGGGCGTTGAGTTCGCCGCGGAAGGTCAGCCGCCGCACTTTCTCGGCCTGCACTGTCCGGTCATCGACGGCACGGCCAAAGCCGAAACGCTCCTCGACGCCGGGGCCGAGGTCGCGCTCGCCGCTGATGATCCAGTCGCCATGCACGCCCAGGCTTCCCTGGCCTGCAGCCGGCGAAAGCACCAGTAAAGGTCGTCAGGGGAAGAGCTGAAGCGCATGGTTGACGTCGCCGGCGTACCGAAAACCGCGCTCGCCAGCCCCTTCATCCCGGCATATTCGGCAAGCGCCGGGCGGGCGACCATCTCGTCCAGCCAGGGGAGCGATAGCGGGCGGTCCAGGGAATGCTGGTGCGGGTCGCGGCCAAGCAGCAGTTTGCCGACCGTCTCGTAGGTCTCGATGTCGTCGGCGAACCAGCCGAACGTGTCGAAGCTCGGCGCCAGCTTCATCGTGCCATCGAGCGAGATGCGGCCATGCGTGGTGCGCAGCCCGATCAGCCCGCAAAAGCTCGCCGGCGCGCGGATCGAGCCGCCGGTGTCGGAGCCGGTGGCGATGTCGGCCAGCCTGCCCGCCACCGCCGCCGCCGATCCGGACGAGGAGCCGCCGGTGACACGGTCGGGTGCGGCCGGGTTCACGGGAAACGGAAAATGCGCGTTCTGGCCGAACAGCGCGAAGGCCAGCTCGTCGGTCTGCGTCTTGCCGGCGAAGCGCGCGCCGGCATCGAGAATCGTCTGCACGGCGGGCGCGGTGCGCGAGGCGGCATTGCTTTCGGCGAATTTCCGAGAATTGCCGCAGCCGGTGCGGTAGCCGGCAACGTCGTAAATGTCCTTGACGGCCAGCCGCAGGCCGGCGAGCGGACCGAGCTCGGCATGAGCCACCGGCATCTGGCGAAGATCGAGGAAGGCGTTGTAGGGGCCGTGCGTGCCTGTCATCGTTCGATATCCGGATACGGTCCTCCCAACATTGTTCGATGCCAGAAATTTTACAACCTTGGATACGATTTTTATTGATTGTGACGGCAACCAGCCATATATCGCGCTTGCCCAAAGTCGCACGTGCCTGTGGGTGTCCGCCGATCCTCGAATGGTGAGGGAAATCGGTAAGGTAACTGGAGCCAACCCCTCCAGTCGGTCTAGCGGCCAACCGCCAGCCCGAGGACACCTTGAAGCAACGACGGTGCGGGCCTTTCTGGTTCTCTGCCGGTTGTCCAAAGACCGGGGTTACTGAAGAGGCACACCTTCATTGCCGGTAGTGCGGAACGGGGTTCTCCCAATCCAAGCCAAGGCAGACAAAGCGGACCGAAGCCGGGCAAGGCCAAGGTTCATCGCCGCGAGACGGCGTTTCATGGTTCCGGGGTCTCCACCGGCTGGTTCCATGGAATTTTCGTCCCGCCTTTGTTTGATCGCGTGTTCGCGAGGCCGACAGCCCGCGTCCGCACCCTTGTGCGCGCCGAAAGGCGTGTTTGGAGATACAAGATGGCTACCCAGCGCATCCTCGACTTCCTCGCCACCCGACGTCCGTCCGGCCCCTGCCTCGTCGTCGACCTCGATGTCGTGCGCGACAATTTCCGCGCCTTCGAGAAGGCGTTGCCCGATTCCAAGATCTACTATGCGGTGAAAGCAAACCCGGCGCCGGAAATCCTGCGCCTCCTTGCTGCGATGGGCTCGTCCTTCGACACCGCTTCCGTTGCCGAAGTCGAGATGGCGATGGACGCGGGTGCGCCCGCGGACCGCATCTCCTTCGGCAACACCATCAAGAAGGAGCGTGACATTGCACGCGCCTATCAGCTCGGCATTCGCCTGTTCGCGGTCGATTGCGTCGAAGAGGTCGACAAGATCGCCCGCGTCGCTCCCGGCGCGCGTGTGTTCTGCCGTGTGCTGACCGATGGCGAAGGCGCCGAATGGCCGCTGTCGCGCAAGTTCGGCTGCGTGCCTGCGATGGCTGTCGACGTGCTGCGCCATGCCAAGGGCCTTGGCCTCGACGCCTATGGCGTGTCGTTCCATGTCGGCTCGCAGCAGACCGACCTGACCGCCTGGGACCGTGCGCTGGCCGACGCCAAGAAGGTGTTCGCGACGCTCGCCGAGGAAGGCATCGTCTTGAAGATGGTCAATATGGGTGGCGGTTTCCCGACGCGCTATTTGCGTGATGTGCCGGCGGCCCAGGCCTATGGCCAGGCAATCTTCTCGGCATTGCGCAAGCATTTCGGCAATGCCATTCCGGAAACCATCATCGAGCCGGGCCGTGGCATGGTCGGCAATGCCGGCGTCATCAAGTCGGAAGTCGTGCTGATCTCGAAGAAGGCCGAGAACGACAATGTGCGCTGGGTGTTCCTCGACATCGGCAAGTTCGGCGGTCTGGCCGAGACCATGGATGAGGCGATCCGCTACCCGATCGTTACCCACCATGACGGCTCGGAGACCGCGCCTTGCGTGCTCGCCGGCCCGACCTGCGATTCGGCCGACGTGATGTACGAGAAGACGCCGTATCCGCTGCCTCTGTCGCTGACGATCGGCGACGAGGTGCTGATCGAAGGCACCGGCGCCTACACGACCACCTACTCGGCGGTCGCGTTCAACGGCTTCGAGCCTCTCCGATCCTACGTGATCTGACGGTTCGAAAGAACCGGTCAGATCATCCCAGGTGGGCGCCTGTCGCCCGCCCGGGCTCGCTTGTGGAACAGATCTCCGCTCGTGAAGGGATCGTGGAAATGGAAATGTCAGTTGAAATCGTAGCTCATGCGCCGGCCTTCGCAATGGTCGCCGAAAGCGTTGCCGACATAGCTGCGCGCGAAGCCTTGCTCGATCGTGCCATGGGGCCGATGCGGCGGAAAAAATCGTCGGAGAAGCTGCGGCGCGGCCGTCGGCCCTCGGAAGGGCTGGCCTTCGTCGCGCGCGATGCATCGGGCGGTGTCGCCGGCACGGTGCGGCTGTGGGATGTCAGGCTGGGCGAGGGCGGTCCGGCAGCGCTGCTGCTTGGCCCGCTCGCCGTCGATCCGTCGCTCAAGAATGCCGGCATCGGCTCGGCGCTGATGCGCCACGCCATCGCCGAGGCGGCACGTCTCGGTCACGCGGCAATCCTGCTGGTCGGCGATGCGCCCTATTATGGACGCTTCGGCTTCTCGGCCGACAAAACAGGCAGGCTGGCGATGCCAGGCCCCTATGAGCGGCACCGGCTGCTGGCGCTGGAGCTGGTGGACGGGGCGCTCGATGGCGTGCACGGGACGCTGAAGGCTTCCGGCCGCAAGCTGTCAGTTCCAGCCGAAGTGCAACGCGCTGGCTGAAACCAGCGCGGCGTACTCCGTCGCCACGGCATCCAGGCTGGTCACCGCCGGTGAACCGGCGCCTCCGAGGCGGGCCAAATAGTCCTCGCCCCTGGGGGCCTTGTCCCAGTCGTTGCCGATGAAGCGGGCCGCCGCCGTTCCGGAGTCCGATACTTCCGGAGCCGGCGGCCCGAACGCGGCCGCTGTCCGCTTGAGCCCATCCAGAAACGCGGCATTGTCGAGGCCGCTATAGGGCTTGCCGTTGCCGTCCACGACATTGAGGAATATCTGCTCGTCGCCAAAGGCGGTGTAACCGCCGCCCAGGCCTTTTTCCGTGGCATCGGCCTTTTCAAAGAACCGCTGTGCGACAGTGGAATCGAGCGTGTCCTTGGGGAAACGGACTGTGACGAAGCCGGTGCTGCCGCTGCTGTCGTCCAGTCGGGAGACGAGCACGCTGTGCTGGTGGAAAATGTAGCCGAAGGCGGCGGCCAGACGATCGGCGGTCGCGTCGTCGAGCGTGGCCTCGGTCTGCAGCGAGGCGTTGGTCTTGAGGAGGTAGCCACCCGGCGTGACTTCCGTCTCGATCACGGCCGGATCGACGCCTATGCTGGCGACAATTTTGGGCACGATTTTCTCAAGCACCTCAGCCGAAAAGGCGGCCCGTTCAGCGTAGCCGGCCGTCTTCAGTTTTGGCAGGTCGAAGCCGAGGGAAGGTGTGGCCTCGTAGGAAATCAGGACACGTTCGTCAGCGGCTGCCGCCGCCGTCACCGAAACCAGGGCAGCGATCAGAACCGCCCTCGCCGCTGCTCGAAAACTATGGAAATTCATTACCGACCTCGCTGCTTTGCCGCTCTTCTGGAGCCGAGGTCAGACTAAATGGTTGATTTCACAATCAAAGGTATGAGCGGCTTGCGGTTCTCTGCCGCATGAAGATTTCGTGCCAAGATTGCCGAAGCCCGTGGAACGAAAGTGCCGTCTTGAAGACGGTGTCCCGACAAGGCCCAAAGCGCGCCCAAATGGATCATCTGGCGCGCTTTAGTCCTGTCTAATTTCTCGTCTGTACAAGCCGCCATACGGCTCGCGACAGCCGTCAGCCGATCAACTGGCTGAGCGCCATGGCCACCGTCATGTCGCCTTCGACTTTGATCTTGCCGGTCATGAACGCCATGGTCGGGTTCAGGTCGCCAGCGATCAGCGAATCGAGATCGTCGAGCGAGAGCTTGATGGTGCAGTCGGTGGGGGCATCGGTGTTCGAGACGGTTGCGCCGTCGATGACGATGACGCCGTCGCTACCGGTGTCGAACTTTACGGAACGATCAAACCCGCTGCTGGCCACGCGCGACTTGATCTTCTCGGCAATCTCCTGAACGCTCACGCTGTTCTCCTGTCTGGTTGCGTCTGTCGCGCAGGGCATTTCGGTCCGGCCGAAGCCCTGCGGCATCTCTGGCGATCACGGTCGCTGCCGCATATAGCTTCGGGTTGACGTTTACGTCAACGCGAATCCTGGAGGCTGGTTCCTATCGCCGCACCAGGCATCTGTCTGGGGCACCGGTGGTCAGTGGGCAGGCGGCGCATCCGCTTCGGCCGGCTTGGCCGTCTCGGGCGCCGTGGCGGAATCCTGCCGGTGGCGCAGCCAGTTGTCGCGGATCTCGTCCTTGCTCAGGAAATTGACCTGATCGATCAGAACCTCATGCACCAGGGTTGCGCCGACGCGGGCGTTGACGGTGTCGCGGATCGCGGCGCGGAAGGCATCGAGGTCGATCGTCGCCTTCTTGGTGAAGTCGATCTGGGGATTGGAATAGAGGTAGCCGTAGACCTGATCGGTGATGAGTGCTTCGGCCGGAATCGACAGTTTCTTTATCTGTTCCGGCTCGACGGTGTAGACGAGCTTGGCCAGGAAATAGCCACCGATCTTGGAGTCGCGGATCAGCGGCACCGAGATGACGTCGGTCTTGACGTAATCCAGCCCGCCCAGCATCGGCTTGGGTTTCTCGCCGACGCCGCTTTGGCCGGCGGCCTGGAACGAATAGAACACCGCGCCGAGCGTGGCGGCGCAGACCCAGACCGCGATGGCGATGACCTTGATCATTCAGAGCCCGAGCCCAGCGTCATTGCCCGCTAACCCTTCATCCGGCCGAATTCGCCGGCGGAGTAGGTGCCGTCGGTTTCGGCGCGCTGGATGGCGCTGCGCAACAGGCTGGCGACCTCGTTGACGGCGCTCAGATGCGCCAGGATCGCCGCCTCGTTCTTCGCCAGTTTCTGGCGTAGCCGGGTCAGGCCTTCGCGGTGCTGTTCGAGGAACTCGGCTTCGCTGCCGCCCTTCATGGCGCGGGTCAGTTCGTAGAGATAGCGGCTCTTGCGGGCGTTCGACGCCTTGAGGTCGTAGCCGGTATCGCGGCGGATGCCGGCGGTCTCTTCCTCGACCACCTCCTCGATGCGGCCGATGATGGCGGCAAGGTTTCCCGGCCGCGCGAACGGTATAGGAGCCTCCGACGCGGTGGCGCGCGCCGGCAGGTTGGCGGTGAATTCGGAAGAGTCGGCCATGGCGTTTCCCAGTCTAGATCTTGATGTCTGTTTTTATGGTTGTCTCGTCGCCGGTCATCGACCTGGCGGCCTTGCGCTGCAATTCCTGGACGAGCGAGGTGGACAGACGGGTTTGCTGATCGATCTCGGTCTTTTCCGGTCCGTTCGAGACCGGTCCGATCGGCACCTTGCGCTTGCCGTCCATATAGTGGTCGGCGAGCAGCGACTTGGCGATGCCGATGCCGCCGCGCTCGGCCATGACGTCGGCGACGCGCTCGGCGAGCTGCGATTTCCACATGTCGCCGGCAAGACCCGTGCCGTAGACGCCCTCGGTGTCCTTGGGCAGCATGTTCTGGATGAAGGTCTGCAGGACCATCGCTTCGAACTTCTTGAATTTCTTGGCCGGATCGGCTGTCGCCGCCGCCTTGTCAGCCGTGGCGCGTGACAGGATCGAGCCGGCATCGACGGACGCAGCGGTATCGACCGAGAACGTGCCCGCGGCACCGCCCGCACGCTTCGTCAGCGCGGCGCGGGCAGCCTCGATATCCATCGGATCGGCAGCTCGGGCGACATCCATAACGATGTCGCTGGGTGGAGAAATTGCCAAGAAAGTCCGCCTTTTGCCGGTTTTCCTTAGCCAGACCATGCCTCAACAAGCTTGTGGCAGGCTTGCGGGGGAGAGGAGGGCGGAATGCTCGGGACGGGATCGGATATCGCTTTGCGCCGCAAGGGTATGTGCCGAGGGGTCCGGTCTGGTGTTCAGGCCACTGCCGACCCTTACACATTCCGCTTCTGCCAAAGCCTGCTGTTAAATTCTTGCAGCTTTATTGTCGGCCGTGGGTTATCCGATTGCCGACAATGTTCCACACGGAGGCCGATCATTGAGCGTAGCATTTGCCAAGGAGGAGAGTGCCGAGGCCGCATCGGAAACCATCTTGCCGGCTCGCCCTATCTCCGATCGGATCAACCTCGTTACGGAGGTGGGCTTCAAGATGCTGATGGATGAGTTGGCTCGCGCCCAGCAGGCGCTCGAGGCCGCCAACATGCTGGGAGATGTCGACGAAAGGCGACGGCAATCGGCGGTTCCGGTTCGGGATATGCGCTATTATGCCGAACGCGTCCGTACGGCCCAGCTTATGTCGATGCCGACGTCCAATGAAGTGATCGCCTTCGGCCACACCGTCACCTTCGAGCGTGATGATGGCCGCACCCAGACCTTCCGCATCGTCGGCGAGGATGAGGCCAACCCGTCTCAAGCTTCCATATCGCACGGGTCACCAGTTGCGATCGCGCTGATTGGCAAAACCGTTGGCGATGTTGTCCATGTAGGACAGCGTGAGCTTGAGATCCTGTCCATTTCTTAAGTTGGACAGGATGGTGAGACGATGCACGGCATTCGAGTTGTCGGCAGCTAGACAACAGTGGGGTCGGCTGTTGTCACTGGGTTCAACATCCAGTCTCGCATGGAACCCATTCTTGTTGGCGCCCAAATCGCCGGTGAGAGGCGCGGACTAGCCATGCGCACTTCACCTAGAATGCCCCACCGAGGTTCATAGCCTGAATTCCCGCCGCTACTCCTCGTTCCGCTTCTGCGCGATCAGATCCAGCCGCTCGCGGTCGGAGCGTTCGCGTTCGTCGCGGTTGCGCACGTCCTTGTAGGCGCGTTCGACCATGTTGGTGCGGGCGTTTGCCGTGGCGATGAGACCGGCCTCCTGCCTGGCGCTTTCCAGGCTCTTCTCCTGGCGCACCACCGCCTGGGCGATGCGGCGGTGATAGAGGTCGGGGAACAGGCCGGACAGCGAATTGTCCTGGTCGAAATGGCCGATCAGTTCCCTGGCTTCGGCTTCCGCCGCGTTTGCCGCCGCGAGGAAGGTGGCGTGGCGGGTCTCATGCAGCGCCGTCAGCTGTTCCTGCACCTTGACCAGTTTCTTCAGGCGGTCCTTGCGTGTGGTCATCGCTACCTCGCCAGAGTCAGGTCGACGAAGCCGTCGACGAAGAGCGTCAACATGGTGCCGATGGCGAAATAGAAGATGATCATGCCGCCGGCGATGACGAAGGGCTGGGAGATGAAATAGATCGGGATCTGCGGGGTCAGTTTGTTGACGAAGCCGATCGTCAGATTGACCAGAATGGCATAGGCGACGAACGGGCTGCCGAGGCGGATGACCAGGAAGAAGGTATCCGACACGGTGTCGGTGATGTCGACGAGTGCGGCCTGCGGGTTGAAGAAGACGTTGACCGGCGCCACCGTGTAGGACGCCACCAGGGCGCGGACGATCTCGTGGTCGAAATCGAAGACGAACAGCATCAACAGCGCCGAGAACGAGATGATGGCGGCGAGCGCCGCCTGCGGTTCCGGCTCCTCGATCGCCGGGCCGCCGGAGCCGCCATAGCCGATCAGCATGGCGATCGCCGAGCCCATGAAGCGCAGCGCTTCCATGTAGAGCCTGGTCATGGCGCCGATCAGCCCGCCGACCAGAAGTTCCGAGATGATCATCGGCACCAGGATCTGCGGGCGCGGATCGACGAAGGGAATGATGCGATCCCACAGGAAGGCGAGCAGGCCGCCGGTGGCGGCAACCGCCACGAACAGCCTGACCTGCACCGGCACGCGGGCGCTGGACAGGCCCGGCATCAGCATGAAGCAGGCGCCGATGCGGCAGAAGGCGAGGAACGCCGCGATGACGACGCTCTGCGAGAGAACGCTCACGATATGGTCCCGAGCACCCTGATCTCGACGCCCTTGGCGATTTCGACATGGGAGAGCACCGGCAGCGTGGTGAAAAGGCGCTCGATGATCATGCGCACATAGGGGCGGGCGTCGGGCGCGGTGACGAGGACGAAGCGCTCACCGGCTTCGAGGAATTTCTTGATCGCCTTGGTGGCGTCCTGGCCGAATTCCTCGAGCTGGCGCGGATCGATGTCGAACTCGCGCACCTCGCCCTTGGCGTCGCGCTTGAGGCTCTGGTGGAAGGCGAGGTCCCAGCGGTTGCCGAGGCGTAGCACCTTGAGTACGCCGCCTTCCGAAAGGTCGCCACAGATCTGCTGGGCCATGCGGATGCGGACATGTTCGACGATCTGCTCGGTGCGGCGCACATGCGGTGCGATCTCGGCGATGGCCTCGATGATCAGATGCAGATTGCGGATCGAGACGCGCTCGGCGAGCAAGAGCTTCAGCACCGCCTGCAGGCCGGGATAGGAGATGTGCGTGGTGCAGATCTCGTCGGCGAGCTTGCGGTATTCCTGGTCCTGGCGCTCGAGCAGCGCCTTCATGTCCTTGTAGGACAGGAGTTGCGGCAGGTTGTTGCGGATCACCTCGGAAAGATGGGTGAGCAGCACCGACATGTTGTCGGCGAAGGTGTAGTTCTCGCGTTTCAAATCCTCGGCGAAGGTTTCCATGACGGAATACGCGCGCATGCCGAAGGCCGGCTCGCGGATCTCTTCGCCGGGTATTTCGGGCACCTCGCGGTTGCCGAGCAGCACCATGATCTCGCCGACGCGCATCGAATATTCGGCAACCACCGTGCCATGCACCTTGATCTGGTAGCTCTTCGGCGGGATGGCGAAATCATCGGCGACGCGCACTTCCGGCACGACGAAGCCGTATTGCTGGGCGAATTTCTTGCGCATCTTGCCCATGCGGAAGACCAGCTCCTGATGCGACACCAAGAGCCGGGTCGACAGTTGCTTGCCGATCAGGAGTTCGATCTCGGCGGTGGCGAGCGAGGCCTTGACCGAGTTCTTCTCTTCCTCGGCCTTGGTCGCCTTTTCCTGGGTCTTCAGCGCCTCGGCCGCGGCGAGGACGCGGTTGGCGCGCATCGGAATGACATAGCCGAGGCCGGCCATGCCACCTGCCAGCGCAAAGAAGGGGAACAGCGGTAGGCCGGGCATCAGGCCGAGCAACACCAGCAGTGCCGCCGCCACGTAAAGCGCGCGCGGGTGCGCGCCGAGCTGGCCGAACACGGCCTGGTTGGTCGAGCCGCGGGTGCCGCCCTTGGAAACCAGCAGGCCGGCGGCGAGCGAGACGATCAGCGCCGGGATCTGGGTGACCAGGCCGTCGCCGACCGACAGCTTGATGAACACGTCGGCGGCCTCGCCCATGCCCATGCCGTGCCTGATATAGCCGATGGCGATGCCGCCGACGATGTTGATGGCGGTGATGATGAGGCCGGCAATGGCGTCGCCGCGCACGAATTTCGAGGCACCGTCCATCGAACCGAAGAACGAGCTTTCTTCTTCCAGTTCGCGGCGGCGCAGCTGCGCCGTCTTGTCGTCGATCATGCCGGCGGAGAGATCGGCGTCGATCGACATCTGCTTGCCGGGGATGGCGTCGAGGGTGAAGCGGGCCCCGACTTCGGCGATACGTGTGGCGCCCTTGGTGATGACGATGAAGTTCACCACGATCAGGATCATGAAGACGATCAGGCCGATGACGAAGTCGCTGGCCATCACCAGCTTGGAGAAGCCGGCGATGACATAGCCCGCGGCGTGCGTGCCCTCATTGCCATGCGACAGGATCATGCGCGTGGTGGCGATGTTGAGCGACAACCGCAGCATCGTGGCGATCAGCAGCACAGTCGGGAACGACGAGAAATCGAGCGGCCGCTGGATCCACAGCGCCACCATCAGGATCAGCACCGAGAGCGCGATCGAGAAGGCGAGGCCGATATCGATGAGAAAGGCCGGGATCGGCAGGAACAGCACGGCCAGGATGATGACGATGCCGAGCGCGAAGAAGACATCGCGGCCATTCTTGGCCACCGCGCCGGGCTGGATGCTTTCGCTGATCGCCATTTAAGTCCTCGAACCATAGACTGCCGCGCATAGGACAGCCCGGCGAGGGTAGCTGGCCAAGCTTGCGCGAGGGTGGGAAAGTGGCTGGATTTGATGTCGCGAAGGAAGGGAAACCCATGCTCCTGATCATCGGCACGATCCGCTTGCCGCCCGACAGGTTCGAGGAGGCGAGGCCGGTGATGGAGCGTATGGTTTCAGGCAGCCGCGCCGAGGATGGCTGCCTGGAATATTCCTATGCAAGCGACGTGCTCGACACCGGGCTGATCCGGGTCACCGAAGTGTGGCGCGACAAAGCGGCGCTCGACGCGCATTTCCGCTCGCCGCACATTGCCGAGTGGCGCGCGAGCTGGCCGGCGCTGGGCATCGGCGAGCGCAATCTTGTGCTCTATGAGGCCGGCGGACCCACGCCGACCTGATCGGCCGCTGCTTCGGGTCTGCCGAGCCGCATCGGTGTTTCGCAGAAACCACAACGAAGTCTACATCCGCCTGCTTCGTGCGGCGCTCGTCAGATCAATTCCGCTACTCTGTGGGAGGATAGCTAAGAAGGCCTAGCAGGCATTGACCTGTCTGCAGGACCAACCGCCGCCATCGGTATCGTGGCAATCTTCATAGCTGCCGTAACACATGTTCGTTGAATTGCGGTACCAGGGATAGCCGCCGGGACAGCAGACGTCCTGCTGCGCGGTCCGAAGAAATTCTTCTGTCGGCCGGCTCTGTTTTTCCGTATTGCCTCCCGACGAGAAAGACATCGGGTATGAAATACTCTGCTTAACTGGCATATCCACGTTTGAGCTGCTCATTGCGGACGAACTCAAAAAAATCGTGCAAGCAGCCAATGAAAGGAACCCCCGCGCACTCATGTTCTCCTCCTTGAGGGAAATAGTGACGGGCTAAAATACCACCTCTCATGCGGTGCGTCGATTGCGCAGGCGAGATGGCGGAGGGGCATCGCTGCGAAATCCGTTGTCGGATTTCAGATGACCGGCTCGCTTATGCCTTTTGGGCTCTGGATCGATCAAAAGACGCCTCTAAACTGTTCGAGAACGATCCTCACAGGGGCAGCCGGTATCGCGGTTGCCATGCCGCGTCGCCAGGCGTATCAGCCTTCCACGTCCCTTTTGATATCGGCGAGCCGCCTGGTGCTTTCCAGAAACCAACCACAAGTCTACGCCCGCCGGCTGCGCGCGGTGCTGCTGAGATCCATTCCTCTGCTCGAAGCACGCGGCATCGCCGTGGTTATCCTGGCCGGCGTCGTCGGCGTCATGGCGGGCATACTGGTCACGGCGATGAGCCAGATCGTGCAGGATCTGCACGGGCTGTTGTTCGGCGTTCAGCCCGGCGGTCGGCTGTCCGGCATGTTCTCGCTCGCCAATCCCATGCAGGCGCTGATACCGGCGGTCGGCGGTGCCCTGCTCGGGCTGACGGTGATCTGGCTGCGGTTGCGTAAGTTCCGCACCCCGGTCGATCCGATCGAAGCCAACGCGCTCTATGGCGGGCGCATGTCGCTGACCGACACCTTCATCATCGCCGGCCAGACCATGATCTCCAGCGGTTTCGGCGCTTCGGTCGGCCTGGAAGCCGGCTACACGCAGGTCGGATCCGGCTTGGCGTCGCGGCTGGCGCGCATCTTCCGGCTGCGCCGCAACGATGTCCGCGTCCTGGTCGGCTGTGGCGCGGCCGGCGCCATCGCCGCCGCCTTCGACGCGCCGCTCACCGGTGCCTTCTACGGTTTCGAACTGGTCATCGGCATCTACTCGGTCGCCAATGTCGCGCCGGTCATGACGGCCGCGATCTCAGCCTCGCTGACGGCGGAAATGTTCGGCGGCGTGCCGTTTCCGCTCGAGCTATCAGGGCTGCCGCAACTGACCCCCAGCCAGTACGTGCCGTTCCTGCTGCTCGGGCTGTTGGGCGGCGCCGCCTCGATCGCCATCATGCAACTGGTGACGCTGATCGAACGCGGTTTCAACAGGCTCTCGATCGATGCCTCGCTGCGCCCCGTCATCGGCGGCGTCATCGTCGGCCTTTTGGGGCTGATCACGCCGCAGGTGCTGTCCAGCGGCCACGGCGCGCTGCACCGCGAATTCGCCATGAACTATGGTTTGACCGTGGTCGCCAGCGTCTTCGTGCTCAAGCTGGCGGCGTCAGCCATTTCACTGGGCTCGGGCTTTCGCGGCGGCTTGTTCTTCGCTTCGTTGTTTCTCGGCGCGCTGCTCGGCAAGGCATTTGCCGGCGTGATGGCGCTGGTCTCGCCGGCGACTGGCATCGACCCCTCGGTTGCCGCCGTCGTCGGCATGACGTCGCTTGCCGTCGGTGTCGTCGGCGGCCCGCTGACCATGACCTTCCTGGCGCTGGAATCGACGCGCGACCTGACGCTCACCGGCGTCGTGCTGGCCGCCTCGATCATGGCGGCGATCCTGGTGCGCGAAACCTTCGGCTATTCGTTCTCGACATGGCGCTTCCATCTGCGCGGCGAAACCATCCGCAGCGCCCACGATGTCGGCTGGATGCGCAGCCTCACCGTCGGCTCGATGATGCGCAAGGACATCAAGACCATCGATGCCTCGACGGCGCTGGCGGATTTCCGCAGGCAGATCCCGCTCGGATCCGCCCAGCGTGTCATCGCCGTCGACCCGGGCGATCAATATGTCGGTGTGCTGATCGTGGCCGAACTGCACAGCGATCCTTCCGGCGGCGAGGTGCCGGTGCGCGATCTCGCCCAGTACAAGGATGCCGTCCTGGTGCCCAGCATGAACGTGCAGGCCGCCGCCGAGACGTTCCAGCGCGCCGGCGCCGAGGAACTGGCGGTCGTCGAGGATTTCACCGACCACATCGTGCTCGGTCTGCTGACCGAGGGGCATCTGATGCGGCGCTACGCCGAGGAGCTTGAAAAGGCGCGCCGGGATTTGTCGGGCGAGGGGTAGGGGATTCTCCTCCACGTTCGCTTTGTCGACCGGCAGGCACGGCTGCTCCCATGGATGCACCTTCTGATTTGAGCAAGCCCGGCCTGGATATTGGCGCGCTCCTGGCGTCACGCGCGGCTTGCCAGATGTACAGTGGTACTGTACAGAATGTTAAGTGCGGTGAGGAGACGGCATGCGCAAGGGGTCCGGCCAGGCTTCCGTAAAAACCGGTGAAGTACCGGCCGCGACGCATGCCCATCAGGTTCTGGGGATGCGCCTCAAGAGCCTTCGCCTCGCCCGCCGGCTGTCCTTGCGGGAGCTTGCGGAGGCGACCGGAACCAGCGCCAGTTTCATCAGCCAGCTCGAACGCGGACTGACCGGCGCCAGCACCGCCTCGCTCAACCAGATGGCTTCGGCGCTCGGCGTGAGCGTCGCCATGCTGTTCGAGGAAAGCACAGCGCAAAACCATGGCGTTCTGAGACGGAGTGAACGGCCGAGCCTGCCGCCCAGCGACGGCTGCCGCAAGATGCTGTTGTCGCGCCCGCCGTTGAGCGACATGGAAGTCTATGTCGGGGAATTCGACATTGGCGGCTCGACCGGGCCCGATCGCTACACCCATGGCGACGCGCACGAGATGCTCGTCGTGCTGCGTGGGGTCGTCGAGGTTTCGCTCGGCGAGGCGCGCCACGTGCTCGAGGAGGGCGACAGCATCGAATACACGACGTCGACACCGCATCGCTCAGAGAACATCGGCAGTGGCCGAGCCGAAGTGATGTGGATCATCGCGCCGCCGACCTCGGTGCGCGCCGAACTCGATCAATACACGGCCTGGAAACCGCTCGCGGCCAGGTAGGTTCGATCCAAAACGCGGGCATGAATGGGAGAGTTAGTGTGATGTTTAAGTCGAGATTTGCAGGCCTTGGCGCTATTCTGGCGCTCGGCGTTGTGGCCGGCGCGGCCTTTGCGCAGGACAAGCCGGTCGCAGGTGAGGTCAAGGAAGGTTCGCTCAAGGGCAAGACGCTGACGTTCGTTTCCTATGGCGGCATCTACCAGGACGGCCAGACGGCGGCGCTGAAGGAATTCGTCGACAAGTCCGGCGTCAAGCTGCTCAATGACGGCCCGACCGAGATCGCCAAGCTGCAGGCGCAGGTCGAGTCCGGCAATGTCACCTGGGACGTCGTCGATACCGACGACCTGCCGCCTTACGTCTATTGCGGCAAGCTGTTCCAGAAGCTGGATCTGACGAAGCTCGACGTCTCGAAAATCCCGGAAGGCCAGGTCGGCGAATGCTCGGTGCCGGCGATGAACTACGGCGTCGTGCTGATGTACAACAAGGAGAAGTACAAGGATAATCCGCCCAAGAGCTGGGCCGACTTCTTCGACACGGCGAAATTTCCGGGCGTGCGCGGGATCGACGGCTCCGGCAGCCCGACGGGCGGCTTGCTCGAACAGGCGCTCAAGGTTGCCGGCGGCGACCCGAAGGCAATGACGGTGGCAGATATCGACAAGGCCATCGATGTGGTCCGCAAGCTCGGCCCCGATACCATTTTCTGGAAGACGGGAGCTGAATCGCAACAGCTCGCCGAATCCGGCGAGGCCGACATGCTGATGATGTGGACCGGCCGCGCCATGACCGCGGTCAAGAACGGCGCCAAATACGCGCCGGCCTGGCAGGATTGGCTGGTGGTGATGGACCAGATGACGATCCCGGTCGGCGTCAAGGATACGGACGCATCCTACGCGCTGCTCAACGCCTATCTCGGCAAGCAGTCGCAGGAAATCCTGGCGGAGAAGACCTCCTACACGCCGATCAACAGCGACGCACAGCCCAAGGTCGACGCTTCCGTCGCCGCCTTCCTGACCAACACGCCGGATCGCCAGAAGCAGGGCTACAAGCAGAACTTCAAGTTCTGGGTGCCGAACTTCGCGGTGGCGCAGGAGAAGTGGTCGGCGCTGATGGCCGGCAACTGAACCAGCGAACGAGAGGCAGATCGTGAGCGCGTCCGAGCTCCCACCCCAACCCACCGCAGATGTGCGGCCGGGACGGGCATGGCGGCCGTTCGCGCTCACGGCGCCGGCGCTGATCCTGCTCGTCGCGGTGATCGGCTATCCGTTGTTCACCATCGTGCTGCGCAGCCTGTCGGAGCCGGAATGGGGCGTGCAGAACTATGTCTGGTTCTTCGGCGCGCCCATCAATCTCACCGTGCTACAGCGCACTTTCACAATCTCGGCCTGGGTGACGATCGTCTGCGTCATCTGCGCCTATCCTTACGCCTATCTGATGACCGCCGTCGGGCCGCGCGTGCGGCTTGTCCTGGTGCTCTGCGTGCTTATCCCGTTCTGGGTGAGCGGGGTGGTGCGCACGCTCTCCTGGGTGATCCTGCTGCAGGATTCGGGCGTCATCAATTCGCTGCTGAGGGCGGCCGGTTTTGACGGCATCCGGCTGATCCGTACCCAGACCGGCGTGGTGATCGGCATGGCGCAGGTGCTTCTGCCCTTCATGATCCTGCCTCTCTATTCGGTGATGAAGGGCATCGACCTCAGGCTGATGCGGGCTGCGCAAAGCCTGGGTGCACGACCTTCGCGCGCATTCTTTACCGTCTACCTGCCGCTGTCGCTGCCCGGCGTCTATGCCGGGGCGATCATCGTCTTCATCCTGGCGCTGGGCTTCTACATCACCCCCGCTTTGCTCGGCGGACCGCGCTCGACCATGTTGTCGACGCTGGTGCAAACGCAGGTGCTCAGCCTGCTGCAATGGGGTCGTGGCGGTGCCATGGGCGTGGTGCTGCTCGTCACCACTTTTGTACTTCTGGCGCTCGCGGCACCGGTGATGCGCACGCGATACCGGGAAGCGGGGCGGCGCTGATGGAGATCAAGCCGCTCACCCGCGCGATCCTCGGCCTCATCTGCCTGCTGGTGGCGATATGGCTGGTGGCGCCGACGCTGGTCGTCGTGCCGATGTCGTTCAACGAGAACAAGTCGCTGGCGTTTCCGCCGCAAGGCTTCTCCTGGCAGTGGTACCAGAACTTCTTCACCAATCCGGACTGGTCGTCGAGCTTCCTCAACTCGCTGAAGGTCGCCTCGGTGGTGGCGGTGCTGGCGACGGTGCTCGGCACGCTCGCGGCCTTCGGCCTTGACCGCATGAAGGCCGGGCCGGCCAATCTGTTGCGCATGCTGATGCTGACGCCGATGGTGGTGCCGGGCGTGGTGCTGGCCATCGGCATCTATGCCGTCTATCTCGACACCCACCTCGTCGGCACGCTGCTGGGCTTCGTGCTTGCCCACACCATCCTTGCGCTTCCCTTCGTGCTGATCGCCGTCTCCGCCAGTCTCGAAGTGTTCGACAGGCGCCTCGAGACGGCGGCGGCGAGCCTCGGCGCCGGAGCGCTGACCGCGTTCCGCACGGTGACGCTGCCGTTGATCCTGCCCGGCATCCTGTCCGGCCTGCTGTTCGCCTTCGCCACCTCTTTCGACGAGATCGTCGTGTCGCTGTTCATCACCAACCCCTACCTCAAGACCTTGCCCGTGCAGATATTCTCCTCGATCACCCGCGACGCCGACCCGACGGTGGCCGCGGTCGGCACCATCCTGTTGTTCGCCACCACGATCCTGATCGGCGGCGGCATGCTGCTTCTTGGTCGCGAGCGGAAAGGACGCCAATGAAGCCGGCACAGCAGAGCAAGGGCGCGGCGATCGATCTCGAATCGGTCAGCAAGGCCTATGGCGGCTTCAAGGCGCTGGACGGCGTGTCGTTGCGCATCGAGCCCGGCGAGTTCATGACGCTGCTCGGCCCGAGCGGCTCCGGCAAGACCACGACGCTGAATGTCGTGGCCGGCTTCACCGACCTGACCAGCGGCAAGCTGCTGGTCGGCGGCAAGAACGTCGTCGGCGTGCCGGCGCACAAGCGCAACATCGGCGTTGTCTTCCAGCACTACGCGCTGTTCCCGCATATGAGCGTCGGCCGCAACGTCGCCTATCCGCTGACGCTGCGCGGCGTCGACCAGGCCACGCGGCAATCGCGCGTGGCCAGAGCGCTCGACATGGTCAAGATGGGCGACTTCGCGCATCGCTATCCCAGCGAACTGTCGGGTGGCCAGCAGCAGCGCGTGGCGCTCGCCCGTGCCATCGTCTTCGACCCTCCGCTGTTGCTGATGGATGAGCCGCTCGGCGCGCTCGACAAGAAGCTGCGCGAATGGCTGCAGCTTGAGATCAAGCGCATCCACCGCGAGCTCGGCACCACCTTCGTCTATGTGACGCACGACCAGGAGGAGGCGCTGGTGCTGTCGGACCGCATCGCCGTGTTCAATCGCGGGCGCATCGAGCAGGTCGGCACCGGCCGCCAGCTCTATGACGAACCGGCGACGCTGTTCGTCGGCCGCTTCATCGGCGATTCCACCGTGTTGCGTGGCGAGGCGCGAAGCGATGGCACAAGCACCGCGCTGACCATAGCCGGCGAGACCGTAACGGCATCAACGCGCATCAATGGGGATGCCAGGCCGGTGATGCTGCTGCGTCCCGAAAAGCTCGCCATCCGCCGACCCGGCCAAAGTGCTGCCGATGGCACCAACCGCCTGTCTGGGACGATCGCCGAGGCCATCTATCTCGGCTCGGAATCGAAATATGAAGTGAAGTTGGCCGATGGATCCGCCGCAATCGTGCGCTCACCGCTAACCGGCGAAAGTTTTGGCCTGGGCGAACCAGTGGAGCTTTGCTTTCACGGCGCTGACGCCAAGCTGCTGGCCGACGACAGCACCGCCGACACCACGCTCACCTGATCCCGCTCCCCATCTGAAAGTCATCCCATGCAGGCCAAGCGAAACGGCGACATATCGTTCTGGTATGCGGATCTGGGAGGGGTCCCCGCGCCCCGGCCCCCTTTGCCCGGCGATATCGAAGCCGATGTCGCGATCGTCGGCGCCGGCTATACCGGGCTGTGGACCGCCTACTATCTGAAGAAGGCCAGACCGTCGCTGCGCGTCGCGCTGATCGAGCGCGAATTCGCCGGTTTCGGCGCGTCGGGCCGCAACGGCGGCTGGCTGTCGGGTGGTTTCAGCTGGTCGCGTGAAAAGTACCTCAAGACCTCGACCCGGCAAGGCGTCAGCGCCATGCAGGCGGCGATGGCGGGCTGTGTCGACGAGGTGATCCGGGTGGCGAGCGCGGAAGGCATCGATGCCGACATCCGCCGCGTCGACAATCTGACGGTGGCCACCAACCCCGCGCAGCTCGAACGCGCGCGCGAAGAGTGCGAGACGATCCGCGCCTGGGATGTCGATCCGGACCGCGTCGAGATGCTGGATCAAGCGGCGACGCGGGCACGCATCAATATCCGCAATGTCATGGGTGGTTTCGTCGTCCACGGCCAGGCGCGCGTGCAGCCGGCCAAGCTGGTGCGCGGGCTTGCCGCCGCCGTCGAGCGCCTGGGCGTGCCGATCTACGAGCAGACGACGGTGACGTCCATCGCCAAGGGCAGCGTGACGACGAACCGCGGCACGGTGCGGGCCGAAACCATCATCCGCGCGACGGAGGGTTTTACATCAGGCATCCCCGGTGAGGAGCGAACATGGCTGGCGCTCAACAGCGCGCAGATCGTGACCGAGCCGCTGTCGGAGGCGCTTTGGCGCGACATTGGCTGGGAAGGGCACGAGCTTCTCGGCAACGCCGCGCACGCCTATTGCTACGCCCAGCGCACGCGCGAGGGGCGCATCACCATGGGTGGGCGCGGCGTCCCCTATCGCTACGGCTCGCGCACCGACGTCAACGGGCAGACGCAGCAGGCGACGATCGACCAATTGCATCAGATCCTGACGACGCTGTTGCCGCAGACGGCGGGCTGCCGCATCGAGCACGCCTGGTGCGGCGTGCTCGGCGTGCCGCGCGACTGGTGCACCACCGTCGGGCTCGATCCTACGACCCGCATCGGCTGGGCCGGCGGCTATGTCGGGCTTGGCGTGTCGAGCTCCAATCTTTCCGGACGCACGCTGGCCGACCTGGTCCTTGGCCAGGACACCGAGCTGACGAAGCTGCCCTGGGTCAACCGCAAGGTCAGGCCATGGGAGCCGGAGCCGTTCCGCTGGCTCGGCGTGCATTCGATGTACCAGCTCTATCGCATCGCTGATGGGCGTGAGGCCGCTGGGCTTGCGCATACATCGAAACTGGCCGCGCTCGCCGATAGCATCACGGGCCACTGATCCATGGAGTCCAATTTGATCGATCTGTCGACCTTCCACGATCTCGCCAAGACCGACATCGGAGCGTTCTCGCCCAAGCCGACTTCCCTCGAGGGAAATCAGGTCGAGGCGGTGCGCTCGCTCTTCCAGTCACCGGACGGAACCGTCGATATCGGCATCTGGGAGTGCACGCCCGGCCGCTTCACAGCCGATCGCACAGGTTCTTCGGAGATATGCCACATCATTTCGGGGCGGGTGGAGGTGAGCCGCGCCGACGGTGAGGCGCGCGAGTTGGGGCCGGGCGACCTTCTCGTTCTGCCGCAGGGATGGAAGGGCGAATGGCGGATCCGTGAAACCACGCGCAAGCTCTACATGATCCAGTCGGCCGGCTGACCGACTGATATCAGCCACACCGGGTCAGTGCTCGATCGGACCCTTGGCCATCACCAGCGTAGTGCCGGCGGTCGTCGGGCGCTCGATGACGCGGCGCACGCGCGGCGGCTCGTCGCCGCTGTGCAGCGCCCGCAAGCGGTCGCCGACCATGGCGTCGGCATGGGTGATGCGGCCATTGTGGCGCACATATTCGAGCCAGGTCGGCGTGTGATAGTGCTCGATCCAGATCGTCGGATTTTCGAGATCACGCGCCAGCGTCCAGTTGCGGGCGCCGTCGCGGCGGCGGATGCGGCCGCGCTCCGCCATGGTGGCGAGGAATTCCGCCTCGTCCTCGTGGCGGATGATGTATTCGATCATGATGGCAATGGGACCGCTGCGCGGCTTCAGGTCGAGCGCGAGGTGCGGTTCCTTGAAACGGTTGAGCGGGTCGAGGTTGAGCACCTGCTGCTGCGGCAGGGGTAGCAAGAGGCCGATGGCGCCGCCGGCCAGCATGGCGATGGCGGCTGCGATCAGCGCCGTCTCGGCGCCATGCGCGTCGGCGACGACGCCCCAGATCCAGCTGCCCAGTGCGATGCCGCCGAAGGTGGCTGTCTGATAGACCGACAGCACCCGGCCGACCACCCAGCGCGGCGTCGCCATCTGCACGGTGACGTTGAAGTGCGACAGCGCGATCACCCAGCAGGCGCCGCCGACCAGCAGGCCGAGTGAGGTCTGCCACGCGTGATGGCTGAGCGCGGCATTGAAGGCGCAGACGGCGAAGCCGGCGAAGGCACAGCGCACCATGGTCTCGCTGGAGAGCAGCTGCCGCAGCCGCACGCTGATCAGCGCGCCGCCGACGGCGCCGATGCCGAAGGCGCCAAGCATGATGCCGTAGGTCAAGGCGTCGCCCTTGACGACATCGCGCGCCACCAGCGGCAAGAGTGCCAGCACCGCGCCGGCGCTGAAGCCGAAGGCCGCGCCCCTGACCAGCACCTTGCCGATGTTGGGCGACATGGCGACGTAGCGCAGGCCGGCCCCCATGGCGGCACCCAGCGACTTCGCGCGGCAAGGTCGAAACCGGCACATCCGGTTTCCAGCGCGCCATCACGACGATGAGGCCGATATAGCTCACCGCGTTCGCGGCGAAGGCGGCCGCGGCACCGGCGGCCGCGACGATGATGCCGCCGATCGCCGGACCGACGCTGCGTGTCAGGTTGAAACCCATGGAGTTCAGCGCAACGGCCGCGGGCACCTTGTTGCGTGGAACCATGTCGCCGACGGACGCCTGCCATGACGGGCTGTTGAGCGCGGTGCCGCTGTCGATCAGGAAGGTGAAGGCAAGCAGCGTCCAGGGCGTGAGCAGATTGTAGTACGTGAACACCGTCAGAAGCAGCGAAACGACCAGCATGAAGGTCTGCGCGACGAGCATCACCTTGCGCCGGTCGAAGCTGTCGGCGATGGCGCCGGCGACAAGCGCGAACAGCATGATCGGCAAGGTGGTCGAGGCCTGGACCAAGGCGACCTGATAGGGCGACGTGGCAATCGTCGTCATCATCCAGGCGGCGCCGACGCCCTGGATCAGGCCACCGAAATTGGAAACGAGACTTGCGGCCCAGACAGCGCGGAAAATGCCATGCCGGAACGGCGCCAGCGCCGAAACGCCTTCGCTGTCCGGTTTCTCGTCAATCATGGATGGGTTCCTGCCACGGCGTACTGATCCCAGCGGTTTCTCCGCATCGTTTGCCGAAACTATGGCATCGCGCCGCAAAGGGCGAATGTCATGCGCGAAAGATCATGGTCCAACAAAGGGATAGGGGAGGGCCACGCCTGTATCGGCCCTGCGGGGACATGATTTCAGCGAGCGTCCCGGACCGCCGCGTGCAGCGCTTCGGTGAGGTGGCCGGCGGTCTGGCCGTCGGCGTGCAGGCGAAGGAAAAGCTCCATGCCGACCAGCCGCAGCCGCGACGGCTGGTCCCGCTTTGCCAGATCGATCAGGTCCTCGACCGAAGCTGCCGGCCATTTCATCACGTCACGCAGCAAGCCGCCGCGCAGCAGACCCTCGGTGCCCGCGGTGAAATTGGCCGATACCTGGAAGCCGTTCTTGCGAGCCGTCACGTTCTGAGGCGGAATGTGTTTTTCCGCGACTTTCTTCAAAAGCCATTTTCCTTGGCTATGGCGGTATTTGTGCCGCCTCGGCAGATGGATGGCGAAGTCGATCAGCCGGTTTTCGAGGAACGGCACCCTGAGTTCCACCGAAGCCGCCATGCTGAGCCGGTCATGCCTGTTCAACAGATCCTGCAAATGGGCATACAGGTCGTGAAGGCAGCAGCCCAGGAAGGCACGGTCGCTGAGCGACGCGACCGGCTCGAGCCGGTCGAAGATCTTGGTCTGAAGGAAATTCAGTTCCGGCGACAGTGCCCTGAGCACGATGTTGCGGTCCCAGCCATGGCCGCCGGCTATCGATGTCCGGAAGGGGGCATGGCGCTGGCGCTCGAATCTGCGGGCAAGCCGGGCCTTGGAGCGAAACAGCCGTCCCGGCCACGACCAGGGCCGCCACGGCCGCATGCTGGCTTCCTGCCAGTCGTAGCCGCCAAACAGCTCGTCGGCGCCTTCACCGGTCAACAGCACCTTGATGCCGTCGGCCCGGCACTGCTCGGCAAGCGCCAGCAGGCAGGCATGGCTTGCATGCCAGCCATCGCTTTCCAGGTGCCAGATGGTTCGTGGCCAGAGTTCAAGGAACCGGTCCTTGTCGACGGCCACCCTGTTCAGCGGCACGCCGGCATGGCGGGCGGTGCGTTCGGCGTCTTCCGCCTCGCTGTGACCGAGGCGCGGATCGACGACATAGGCTGTCATCTCCGGCCTGAACCGCTTCGCCAGTGTCGTGACGAGACCGGAATCGACGCCGCCACTGCAAGCCGCTGCCAGGCCGGTATCGGCAATGCAGTGCAGCCTGACACTGTCTTCGATCAGCGCTTCCAGCGACGCCATGTGCTCGGCGTCGGTGGCGGTGTCGCCGGCGATGCGGGCGGCGTCGAGCACATCGAGGACATGCCAGAAACAGCGCTTCTCGATGCCGGCGTCGGTGATCTTCCACAGGCCCGCGGGCGGCAGCCGCTCTATGCCCGCGAACAGGCTGGAGCTGGAGTCGCGGCTTTGCCAGGCAAGACGCAAGGTGATTTCGCGCGCGTCGATGGTCCGCGCGGCGCCGTCACAGGCAAGGATCGCCTTGTCCTCGGAGGCGAAGAGGATCCGCTCACTCGTCTCGGCCACCGACATCGGCTTGATGCCGAGGCGATCGCGCGCCAGCCAGAGCGCGCCGGCTCGTGCATCGAAATAGGCGAGCGAGAACATGCCGTCGAACAGCGGAATGGCATTGTCCGGCCCCCAGTGATGCAGGGCTTCGAGAACCACTTCGGCATCCGAGACCGTACGGAACCGCCTGCCTCCAGCCTCAAGTGTCGCGCGCAGTGCCTGGTAATTGTAGACCTCGCCATTGTAGACCAGCACGCCCTGGCCACAGGCGGTGAGCATGGGCTCGCGCGCCTGCGCCGAGAGGTCGATGATCGACAGCCGCCGGTGACCGAGCGCCAGCCGGCTGTCGTTCCAGCTGGCATGATCGTCGGGGCCGCGATGCGCCAGTGCCTGCATCATGCGGCCGACATCGGCGAGATCGCCGCAGCCGATCGGGTTCCGCTTGCGCCAGACGCCGGCTATGCCGCACATGGTCCGCCGGTCGGTCTGGGTTGGTTCAGGGGATTTCGACAGGCCATTGTGACAGAAGGATCGCCTGGCCGGGAGTGGCCTGCACGGCAATCTAGCCGGAACCGGGTCAACCGCAAGCGGGCCGCTGGTTTCGGGCAATTCCGGACGGGAAGCCGCCGCACGCTCCCTCGCAGGGTTTCAGAATCCGTTCTGGATGCGCTGGAAGATGACGTTGGTGAAGGCCGATATCTGGCCGCCGATGAACGGGCCGGTGAGCGCCACCACCAACATGATTGCGACGATCTTCGGCACGAAGGTCAAGGTGATTTCCTGGATCTGCGTCAGCGCCTGGATGAGGGCGATGCCGATGCCGACAGCCATGGCGACCAGCACCACCGGAGCGGACGCGGTCAGCACCGTCCACACCGCGTACTGGACGATGTCGAGTGCGTCGGCCTCGTTCATGTCAGAGGTTGGCCTAGCTTGCCGGCTTGATCGACACGCCTGCGCCGACGGGGACCTGGGTACCATCCTGCAGCACCGCGATCAGTCCGCTGCTCGCGAGCGTCACCGAAGCCACTGTTCCGGTGGTCTTGCCGTCGGCCGACGTGATCGAGCGGCCAATAATCGCATCGGCCTGCGACAGCGCCGAGGACTGCATGATCTGGTCGAGCTTGGTGTTGCTCTGCACCGATTGTTCGACCTGCGAGAAGGTGGCGAGCTGGGCGACATATTGCGTTGAATCCATCGGCTTGGTCGGATCCTGGTTCTTCATCTCGGCGATCAGAAGCTTCAGGAAGGACTGGTAGTCGACCGCTGTCTTGGAGGTCGAGGTGGTGGTCGAATTGGCGCCAACCGGTATCGTCGTCGTCATGTCCACGGTCATCAGTAGCGTGCTCCCACGGCCAGTGGGCGCGGCGCGCCCGGAACATCGTCATTGCCGCCAAGCGCGCGGCGTTCGAGAGGATAGAGCGAACGGATCGCCTTCAATGCCTCGTAGATATGATCCTCGCCGACCATGCGGTCGATCTGCTTCAGTGCGCTGCAGATCTCGGCGTCCTCGAAACTGGCGATGAGCAGCGGCAGCGAGCGGCGGAACATTTCGCGGGCCTCATCGGCGCCAGCGGGATTGATCAGCATGACCTGCACGACGAAGTAGAGCTGCCTGAGCGGCGTCGATGCCTGGTCGGCCTGGATCACATGGCTTTCGAGCAGGAACTGCACGTCGTTCATCAGTTCAATGGTGACCTTGCGGTCGACGCGGATGACGGCGCCGTTGATGTAGATCTTCTCGTTGGGCTTCAGCGATATCTTCAGCGTGTTGGTCATTGAATGCCGTCGCGGATGATCTGGGATACTTCGATCAGCCCTTCGAAATTGTTGGTGCGGCCCTGGCGGATGTCCTCCGCCTCGCGCAGCAGCCACAGGCCGATGGAAATCAGGTTGGCGCGCAATTCCTTGGGAAGCGCATTGTCGCTGGAGCCGAGATCCTCGACGAAGACGGTCCAGACACGGTTGGTGAAATTGAGCGCCTCCACGGCCTCCATCGAATCCAGGCCGGCCGCGGCGGCCGCCGACAGCATGTCGATCGAGCGGGTCAGAAGTTCGCGCTCACGGTCCTTGGCGTCCGAGACGGAGGTGCTTTGGACGTCGGCGTAAGAGAATTGGTACATCGTCGGCTCTACCGTTCCGCTGGAAGTTGTCAGGTCAGGTAATTCAACAGGCTGAGCTGCTGCAGGCGCGCTGTCAGAGCGAAGGACGTCTCGATATGCTGCGTCAGGTCCGCGACCTTGGTGGCGGCCGTGGCCGGGTCGACGGCTTCGAGATCGAGGATATGGCGTTCGAACAGGTCGATCTGCGTCTTCATGCGGTCGCTGGCATCGGAGACGCGCTTCTGGACGATGCCGGTCTCCGACTGGACCTGGGCGATGCCGCTCAGCGCCTCGCCGACCAGCGTCTGCGAGTGGCTGACGATGCTGTCCTTGGCCGCCTGACTGATGTTGGTGGACATCAGGCTTGAGACCATTGCGGCGGCCATGGCGAGCTTCTTGATGCCGTCGCTGTTGGCGCTGGTCGACGTCTCGGTGGTTTCGTTGAGCGCGATGCGGCTGACGATCTGCTGGTCGGTGGCGTTCGACATGTTGGTCTGCCAACCCGTGCCGAGGAACTGCGGCGTGACATAGTTGGTGATGAAATCGTCCATCTGGGCGGTGGTAATGTTGGCCGCGGCAGGATCGCTGGGCGTGAATCCGAATTTGGCGACGAAGGAGGCGTCGAAGGCGGCCTTGGCCGGTGAGCCGGCGGCGGTGAAATCGTTGATCGGCTTGACGTCGGTGTTGGTGCCGGCAAACAGATATTCGCCGTTGACGCTGGTGTTGAGGATCGAGGTAAGCTGCTGGATCGTCGTCTGGCCGGTCGATTGGGTCAGGCTGTCGGAGTTGTCGCCCGACGACGCGGTGGTCAGGGCGGACAGGAAGGTCTGCGCCACGCCGGAGAGCTGGCCGAGCGAGGTCTGGGTCGACGCAAGCCTTGCCGTGACCAGCCCGTTGGAATCGACGATGACGTTTAGCCGGTCGAGGTCGCGCTGGAAGGTGACGGACTGGGCGGTGCGTCCGCCCAGTGCCAAGCCGACATCGGCGACCTTGCCGGTCGAGGATTCCTTCGTGGCTTTGACGAGGTCGGCCTGCATGCGCATCTGTTGATAGCGCATGGCGTTGGTGAGGGCGGCCGAGGAGACTGAGGTCATGGATTATCCCACCGCATTCAACAGGGCCGTCATCATGTCGTCGACGGTCTTCATCATCCGGGCCGATGCCTGATAGGTATGTTCGAGGTCGAGCATCAGCGACATTTCCTGGTCGACATTGACGCCGGTCGCATTGGACAGCGCCTCGGAGCTGCGCTGTGCCAGCGCTTCCTTGGCATCCGCGGCGGTCGAAGCCTGCTGGCGCATGCCCTGGAGCCAGCCGATCGAATTGGCGGCGTAGTCGGAAACGCTGGACGTTGCCGAAATCCCGGCTGCGGGGTCGAACGTCATCGGCTGGTCGAGCCGGTCGCCATAGGCAACGAGAAGGTTGGAATAGGAAGCGCCGCCGGTGGTGTTGGCGACGTAGGCAGCGCCATTGGCGCCGCCGTCGCGCAACAATGTCGGATTGCCGCCGGCGCTTGGATCCATCGCCGTATTGATGCTGATCGTGCCGGCCAGGCCATTGACCAGCGTGCCTGCGGCCGGCACCGCCGGGGCGCCGGACCAGGTGAACAGACCGGCGGCGTTGGGCATTGAGGGCGCGGTCTCGGCAAAGGCCGTGATGAGGCCGCGCGCGGTCTCGTCGAGCTGGCTCTGCATGGTCGAGGCGACGCCGTCGCGCAACTGCAGCAGGCCGGCAAGCTTGCCGCTGGCGGTGGTGTTGCCGCCGCTTCCCGCCGAGACCGGCACGTTGTCGATATAGACGGTGTTGCCGGCGGCGCCGGCGGCATAGCCGGCCGATGGCGTGAAGCTCACCGTGCGCGGTATCGTCTCGAACAGCGTGGTGCCGTCACCGGTGGTGATGACCATGTCATTGTCGCCGCGCGTGAAGGTCGATATCGGAACGTAGTCCGCGATCTTCTTCAGCAGCGCGTCGCGCTGGTCGAGTGCATCGGAAACATCGGTGCCGGAACGGGTGCCGGAAATGACCGCCTGGTTGGCGTCCTGGAACTGGCCGAGCAGCGAGTTGAGGTCCTTGACCGCCGTGTCGATCTGGCCGTCGGTCTGGGTGCGGAAATCCTGAATGGCCTGGGAGCCTTCATTCAGGGAGCGCACGACCTGCTTGGCGGCGTCGATGACGCTGGAGCCGAGATTCTGGTTGGACGGCGAGGTGGCGTAGAGCTGCAGCGCCTGCTGCAGATTGGCGATGGCCGTCGAGGGCGAGGAGGCGTTGTCGACGCCGTTGACCGAGACGTCCAGCTGATCCATGCCGCTGTAGCGCGCGTTCTGGCCGCTATAGGCCGACAAGGCGCTGAGATTCTGCCGGAACAGCAGGTCGTTGGTGACGCGCTGGATATCAACCGAACGCGCGCCGGGCGCCGTGCTGGTGACGACGGCGATGCGGCGCGTATAGTCCGGATTGGAAGCGTCTGAGACGTTACGCGTGACAACGCTGGTCTGCCGCGCCGTACTCATAAGCGCTGATTGGGCGATGCTCAATGCGGAAGATAACGACATGCTGGTCTTTCACGGGCCACGCCCGGTTTATCTCTTCAGGTTGACAAGGACGTCCATCAGGTCGGAACCGGTCTGGAAGACTTTCGAATTGGCGGTGTAGCTGCGCTGCGCCGCGATCATGTCGGTCAATTCCTCGGCGATATCGACGTTGGAATTTTCGAGCGCGCCGGAGATGATCGAACCGGCCTTGCCTTCATTGGCAAAGCCGACACGGACCGCGCCGGATTCGGTGCCTTGCGCGTAGACGTTGCCGGGGAGCGCCTTGAGCTGGTCCGGGCTCTGCACGTCGGCCAGCGGGATCTTGTAGAGCGGCTTGGTGGACCCGTCCTTGTACTGGGCGTAGATGGTGCCATCCTTGCTGATCTGCACCTTGTCGATGGTGCTCGGCGCGTTGCCGTTGACTTGCGCGTCGGTAACGGTGAAGCCGGTGCCGAGCTGGGTCAGTGTCGACAGGTCGAGATTGAGGCTGGCGCCCCCTGGCACGGTAGATGAAACGCTGGTGGGCGTGCCGGTGAGTTTGCCGGTCGTGGTGTCGAAAGTCAGATTGGCCGTGCCGAGTGAGCCGCCGGCGGCGTAGGGGAACGATGTTCCGGCCGTGGCCTTCGACTGATCGAAGACCGATACCTCCCAGGTGCCGGTGCCGGTGCCGGTGTTGGTGAAATAGACGTCGAGCAGCTTCTTGTTGCCGAGATTGTCGTAGGCGACCATCGAGGATTTCGAGGTGTATTGCGCGCCTGCCGAGTTGGTGGAGGGCAGGTTGGCGGCGACGACCGGTGTCGCACCTGCCGGCAGATTGCCGCTGAAACTACCCGTCGTGCTCGGGGTCGCGGTCAATCCCTGGTCGGAGATGACAACCGGCTCCAGGCCTTCGAAGCCGTTGACCGTCGCCGCCGGCGTGCCATTGGCGTAGCTGTAGGCCATCAGCTGGAAGCCAGCCGCGTTGACCAGCCTGCCCTGTGCATCTGGAACAAAGGCGCCGGCGCGGGTCAGGAAAGGTGTGCCGCTCGGGTCCTGGACGACGAAGAAGCCGTCACCGCTGACGGCGAGGTCGGACACCGAGGTGGTGTATTGCAGTACGCCCGGATCGCTGACCGCCTGCCGGATCGTCGTGGTGACGCCGCCGGAATTGTAGGCGCCACCCGTCGACGGCATGATCAGCGTCGAGAATTCGGCGGAGGACCGCTTGTAACCGGTGGTGTCGGAATTGGCGATGTTATCAGCGGTTGTCGACAGGCGATTGGCTTGGGCGTTCATACCGGAAACGCCGGTCCGCATCATTCCGTAGAGGCTCATCGAGATGTCTCCGCAATATCCATGCCACTGGCAGCGAGGCTACGCGTCCTGTCTTGCGCGAGGCTGGCGCGGCGCGGCATCAGAAGACGAGCCGGTAGCCGAGGAAGCGCTTGGAATCGATCGGGTCTGTGCCCAACTTCTCGCGCAGTTTCTTGCGCAATTTGCTGATGTGGCTTTCCACCACGTTCTCTTCGACCTCTTCGTCGAAAATGCCGTAGATGGCGTTGAAGACCTGGGTCTTGGTGACGCGGCGGCCGCGGTTGCTCGCCAGATATTCGAGGATGCGGCGCTCGCGGCGCGGCAAGGGCAGTGGCTGGCCGTCGATCTCGGGGTCGCGGCCATCCATGAAGATGCGCATGGCGCCGATCTCGGTGTAGGCGACATCCTCATGGGCGCGACGGCGGATGGCGGTGATGCGGGCCAGGATCTCTCTGATATGGACGGGCTTGCGGATGACGTCATCGACGCCGCTCTCGAACAACCGCAATGTGTTCTCCAGGGAATGCTGCTCGCTGAGCGCAATGACCGGAGCGCCGGTGCGGTCGCGGATCTGGCGCGGAGAGATGGCGCCGTCGCGGCAGTCGCCGATCAGGAAGGCGCGCACTGAACGCAAATCGGTGTCGGCGGCGGAGTTCACCCACTCGCCGAATTCGCCGGGGGCGAAGCCCGCGCAGGCGACGCCCTCGCGATCAAAAAGTGAATTGTATCCCTCAGTTACGAGCTCTCGCTCGTCAACGATCACGATCATCGGCCCCGCCTTCCGAATCAGCACATCTGCCCCGTGGGGAAAGGCGTAACCGCTGGTGAGAATCCTGAACAACCGTCATTTCTTGTAACTAGTTTCTTGGGAGTCTGGAATCGCACCGGTTGCATTAGCGTGCAGCCAGATATGCTTGGCGTGGGAAGTTCTGGGCAAGTCAAAACGGCAACCCAGAGCAGCGCGGTGGGTGTATTAGAAGCAGAAAATACGCTTACGGGTTGCAGAAGGCGCGGGCGTTGGTTGTCCACTTGCCGAAACCGGTGGCGACCATGTTGGCAATCACCCGGCAGACATAGACCTTCTGCGCCGGGTTGTTGTCGGGGCCGGCATGATAGCGCGCGACGGCCATCGACCAGGTTTCGTGGCGAGCATGGAGATTGGCCAGGAAACGCGCCGCGTAGTCGACATTCTGGCGCGGGTCGAGCATGTCCTCGACGCTGCGGAAGTGCGAGGAATGGTAGTGATGGTTGATCTGCATGCAGCCGAGATCGATCAGTGTCTTGCCCTCGCGCTGCGCATTGGCGAAGGTGGCAAGCGCCTCGGCGCGGCTTTTTGGAAAGACGGCTTTTCCTTCTATATTCAATGCGTTAGGCTGAAGACTGCCTTTGTTGCCGGTCTCGGTCAGGCCGACGGCATAGAGGATGCCGGCGGGCACGCCATAGCGGTCGGCGGCGCGCAGGATCTCGGGCTCGCAGGGATTGGTGGCGGCAGCCGCGGTGTTGGCGAGGCTAGATAAACATATCGCCGCCAGCGCGCTCGCGAGAAGGCGAAGCGGCGCGGCCGAGTGCTTGCGCGTCATCATGGTTGCCCCTTGCGGACTGCTGGCCTGGTTGCTGACCGCCGGCTCCGCTGTTGCCGCCGCTGGAGTTTCCGGGCTGAAAGGCAGACTGGTCGCGGCCAGGTGCGGTGGAGAGAGTGGCGGTTGCATCCGTCCGGGTTGTAGCCGGAACGGCCACTGACGGTTGCATGATGGTAACCTTATCAACCTCGAAGCCCAGCCCGCGCAGCGACTTGACGATTGCTTCGCTGTCGCTGGAAAGCCGGCGGTAGGCATCGTGTGTTTCGGGCTTAAGTTCAATCGAGAGTTGTTCTCCGGAGAGGCGAAGATGGGCCGTGACCATGCCCAGTTCGGCCGGGTGAAGTTCGATCTTCAACACATGTGTCGGAACGGCAACAGAGCCGGCCAGCTGGCTGGTCGCGGAGGCGGTCGAAAACGCCTGCTGAGGGCTAACATCGGCCGCTACGGCATTGATTACGTTGAGTGCTGCCTGGCTGATCGGTGCCTGCGGCGGGGCAGGGAAGCTGCGCTCGGAAACCACGTCGACGCGCGCCTGCGCCGAGGGCGGTTTTCCTGGCTCCGACCGCAACGAGGACTGGACGTCGGCGATCGACTTCAGCTGCGGCGCCACCTGTTTCGGCTCAACGCCCGGCACCTCGGCGGCCGCCGTCTCGGGCAACGGGCCGGCGGCGATTGCATTGGCACGCCGCGGCGTGCTGGCGCCGGCGTCGCGGGCGGACTCGAGCTTCGTCAGCGGCCCATCGACGAGCGAGACCCGCTCGGGCTTCGACATCGGTTCGAGGTCGTCCTGCCCGGCGGCGGATGTCGCCCGATAGGCCTTCGGCAGGACCTGCCCGCCGAGCACCGGTTCCTGTCCGGCTTCGCCTGCATCGGCTGACTTGGCCGATGTCGAGAAATGGCGCAAATCATGAAACGCCATCAGCAAAGGCAGATGGTCGTCGAGCGGCGTTGCGCCGGCGTCGGTCGCCGGCGTTTCGGCATCGGCGTCCTTGTCCGCCCCAACGTCCTTGCCGTCTTTCATGGATTTCGCGGTCGTCAATCCGGTCGGCGTGGTCCTTGCCTTGCCGGGCGGCAGCGGTTCGTCCTCGCCTGCCTGTGCCGCAAGACCGGCGGCAAGCTTGCTCCAGCGCGGATCGCGCCCGCCGGCCTCGGTGGTCGGCTGCTTTTCCGCCTGGCTCGCGCCGCCATGCACCATCTTGCCGAAACCGGAATCATCCTTCTTGCCGGGCGTAGCCGGCTGCTCCGCCGTACGCGCGGCGGTAAATCCTGGCAGGGCCGGGCCGAGGCTGGGGGTCATTTCGGGGCGGCTCCAAGCATCTGGTCGATCAGGTCGAGCTGTCGACGGGTTTTCATCATGGCGGCGTCGGTCGGATCGGTGGTGTCGGGACCGGCAGAGGTCGCCGGCGCTGATGCCGGCAGGACCGTCGCCGAATCGGCTGTAGGCGCCGGCGCGTTCGGCGCAGCGGCCGCTGTCCCGCCGGAAGGCGCGACGGCAGGCTGTTCGGCGACGGCGCCCTCGACGGGCGGCAATCCGGCCTCGTCGGCCGCCTGTGCGGCGGCGACCTCGGGTTTGGGCTGTGGTGCAGTGTCCGCAGACGCCGGACTTGCGGCTGGAAGGGAAGCCGGCGGCGCCACCACCTCTCCGGCGATCGCCTGGGCGGCATCGAGCAGGGCACGGTCACCGTCCGACAGCTTGCTGCGGTCGATCTTGCCGAGCTTGGTGCGCACGTCCTCGATCGTACCGGAAGTCACCGTGGACAGGCTGGAGTAAAGCTCGGCGCGCGGATCGCCCTGGTTGGTGTTGCCATCGCGGCCGTGCTCGGCCCGAGCCGAGGCGAAGGCCGACAAGTCGCTGAGACCGTCGATCGCGGCGCGGCGGGCGATGCGCAGATAGATCACCTTCTCGCGCTCGGGATCCATCATCGCGGTGATATCGGCCAGCTTGTCCTGGCTGATCGACATGTGCAGCGTGATGACGCCGGAGACGAAGGAATCGGCGAACTGGCTGGCATAGGGCGAATAGAGGTAGCGCTCGACATACTGGGTGGAGGCAAGCGCGAACCGTGCCGCGTCGCCTTGCGCCACGGCGATGCCGACCGAGCGCCGCAGGGCGGCTTCCTCGACCAATGTGCCAGGACTGAGCAGCTTGGCCTCGTCGAGCAGCGTCAGCGCCGCCGCCGGCTGATCACCGGCAAGCAGCGACCCTTTGACCAGGGCAAGGAACGCGCCGAGATCGGCGGGCAGTGTCATCGGATCGATCGGCCTCAGGGCTTCGATCGCTTCGCCGGGCCGGCCGTTCAGATAGTCGATCACACCCTTGGCGATGGCAAGGCTGCCCGGATCCGTGGTGGCGCGCGACACCGCCGCTTCGACGGTCACCGGATTGCCGCCGCTCATGCCGTAGACCAGCAGCGCGCGAAAATTCTTGGGGTCCTTGAAGTCCTCCGCATCCGCTTCGCGTAGGCGCGTATCGGTCATCTCAAGCAGCTTGGCCTGCATCGGCATCGCGGCGTGATCGCCGGCGGCGATGCGGTCCTGGACGAGCTGCAGCGAGCGCACCAGCTGGTAAGGCTGCAGCGTGTCCTGGGCGAAGCCGGCCGACGGATATCCGGCGGCCAGCAGCAACAGGCCCATTAGCCGGCTGGTGACGGCCGCCCGCATCATCCGCCGCTCGTCATCAGGATCTCGATGCGGCGGTTGGCCGCCGACATGGGGTCGGCCGGATCCTTCGGCTGGCGGTCGGCGAAGCCGGCGACCTCGGTGATGCGGCGTTCGTCGACGCCGCCGCGCACGAGCATGTAGTAGGCGGAATGCGCGCGCGCCGTCGACAGCCGCCAATTGTCGTAGCTGGCGCTGCGGAACGGGCGCGCATCGGTGTGGCCGTTGATGCTGATGGTGCCTTTCTGGCTGTTGACGATGCGGCCGATCTTTTCCATCGCCAGCACCAGTTCGCGGCTCGGCACCGCCGACCCGACTTCGAACATGCCGAAGTCGAGCTGATCGGTAATCGAAATGACGACACCCTTGTCGGTGGCTTCGACCGAGACGCCGTCGTGCAGCTTGTCGCCGGGCTTGAAGGCATCGGCCAGCTGCCGCTTGACGTCGGCCGCCGCCTTCACGGCTGCGGCGGTCGGCGGCTTCTCCGCGGCTTCAGGCGGGGTCGTCTCTTGCGCAGCTGCGGCGGCATCCGCCTTGGCGGCAGCCGCGGCCTTGCCGTCTCCAGCCTTGGCCTCATTGGCCTTGGCATCGTTGGCTTTGGTTTCGCCGGCCTTGGCCATCGTCGCGGCGGCGGTCTTGGCATCCTTCGCCAGAGGCTCGAGCGGTGCGTCGGTGACTGGCGGTGCCGGCGGCACGGCCTTGACCTTGGCGACCTGCGTCTCCGCGGCCTTGTCGCCTGATTTGAGCGGGTCGCCCTCGATCTTGGGGCGCTGGGCACTCGCCTCGGCGGCGGGTGCCGCGACCTGCTGCGACCAGAAATCGGGCTCGAAGGGATCGCGGTAGGACGCGCCGCCGGAGGCGCCCGTCGCCGGACCGGCGTTCTGCGCGCCGCCATCGCCCTTCTGGCTGACATTCTGCATGACGCCGGTGTCGGTGGCGATTTCGGAGAGCACGGCGTAAGGGTCGGCGAACAGATGCTCATCCGACTGCTCAGCCTTGTTCGGCTCCTGCTTGTCCTGCTTGCGGTTGGACGAGCCCGCCGCGCCGATGCCGTCCTGTCCGGACTTTTTGTCGCCTCCTGCGGGTCGTCGGCCGTCATCCCGGTCGCGCGCGGCCCATTGCCGAGATCCTCCAGGCCCTTGCGGCTCGACTCACGGTCGACGAGCTTGACGGGGTTGAAGTAGCTGGCGACGGCTGCCTTGGTTTGTTCGTTGGCGGCGTTGATCAGCCACATGACCAGGAAGAAGCACATCATGGCGGTCATGAAGTCGGCGAAGGCGATCTTCCAGACGCCGCCGTGATGGGCTTCGTCGTGATCGTCATGAGCCCGCCGCACGATGATGATCTCGTGCCTGCCGTGATCGGCCTCGGCGACGCTCATGACAGGACCTCGGAAAGGGTTGCCGACCATTCGGCGATGCGGGTCTCGAACACGGCCTCGTCAATGGTCACCGTCAGGTCGAAGCCGGGCGCCTCGATGAAGTCGAGATTTGCAATGCGTGGTCCAAGCGATGTCTTCAGCGTTTCGAACAGCGACAGCGGTCCGCGGACGGCGATGCGCACCGCTTCGCCATCGCCGACGGCTTCGCGAATTGCGCCGGCGAGCGCCTCGAGCGAGCGCTTTTGCAGATCGTCGCTGACAACGCCGCCGATGATACGGGCGACCGTGGAAGCAACGAGGTCCGTCACGCGCGTCTCCATGGCGTCGATGCGCAGCGAGACCGCCTTGCCGATATCGCCGCCGAAGCTTTCGAGAAAGCTCCTTGCTTCCTCGGCATTCGCCTGACGCTCCGCTTCCAGCGCCGCGTCGTGGGCGGCGACAAGCCGTTCCGCCAGCGTTGCCTCCGCCTGGGCAACCGCCTCGGCGATCAGAGTGCCGATATCGGCCGGCGGTGCGGATGCTTCCGTTCTGTGCTCGGACGCGGCCTGCGGCTGGCTGACGCGTGGCGCGCGCGTACCGAAATCAGGGAGAAGATCGAAAAGGGCTGCGGAGGCCATGGTTTACGCCGCGACTTCCTGGGCCGCCCATTTGCGCAGGATCTGCGCGGTGCGCTCCTCATTGAGGTCGACCATGCGGGCGAGCCGCTCCTGTGGCGCTGGCCTGATCTTCTGGCGAAGATCATCGAGCGGCGTGATGCCGGGCCGCGAGCCGGGCAAGGCGCCGATGGCGGCACCCGCATCGGTGGAAGCGGCTGCCTCCGGTGTCGGCAGCGAACGCTGGACTTCATCGAAATTGGGGCCCGACAAAGCGGGCGTCGCTCTTGCCGTCAGTGCCGCCGCCATCGGCCGCAGGCCGAAGAAGGCCACGAGGAAGACCACGACGATGAAAGCGCCGGCGTTGATCAGCGTGCCGGCGTGCTGGCCGATGGAATCCAGCATCCCAGCCTGCGGGATCGCCTCGCCGTCCAGCCCGTCGATGAATTCGACGGCCGAGACGTCGATGACGTCGCCGCGCTTGTCGTCGAGGCCGGTGGCGGAACTTACCATCTTCTGGATCTCGGCGACGCGCTTGGCGATCTGCTCCGGGGTTGCGTCCCTGCCCAGGATCGTCTTCAGCCGGTCCTGATTGACGACGACGGCGATCGACATCTTGGTGACGGTGTAGCCGTTGGAGACCGTGGCGATCTTCTTGGAGTTGATCTCGTAATTGGTGATCTCTTCCTTGCGGTCGTTCGCAGAAGTGGTCTGCGGACCCTCGGTGCTGGTCGCCTGGGTCTCCGGCAGGTTCTGTTCGACGCTTGCCGGGGTCGAAGCCTGCTTCTGGTTGCTGTTTTCATTGGCACGCACCGACTGCACCGAGCGCTCGACACGTGAATTCGGATCGAAAATGGTTTCTTCAGTCTGGCGGGTGTCGGTGTTGACCTCGGCCTTCACGCTGGCGCGGAAATTGTCGGGCCCGAGATAGGGGGTGAGCGCGCGGCGGATGTTGTCGCCGATCTGCGCCTCCACGGTCTGCTCGACGCCGAGCGTGCGGGCCGCGCTGGTGTTGGAGGGATCATCGCCCGCGGCCAAGAGGTTGCCGTTGGAATCGAGCACCGTCACCTTGTCGGCCGAGAGGCCGGGCACGGCGGCGGCAACGAGATGGCGGATCGACTGGGCGCTCTTCTCGGCGTCGATGCCGGCATAGCGGATGACCACCGATGCCGAGGGCTGCTGTTCGTCGCGGCGGAAATTGGCGCGCTCGGACATGACGATGTGGACGCGCGCCGCCTTGATGCCAGATATGGACTGGATGGTGCGGGCGATCTCGCCTTCCAGCGCACGCACGCGGGTGATCTGCTGCATGAACGAGGTCAGGCCCATCGCGCCGACATTGTCGAACAGCTCGTAGCCGGCATTGGCGCTGGTCGGCAGACCCTTTTCGGCAAGCAGCATGCGCGCTTGCGCCGTGGTGCCGGCCGGCACCAGCACGGAGGTTCCGTCGGCGCCGACGTCGAAGCCGATGCCGGCCTCGCCCAGCACCAGGCCGATCTGGTTCACGTCGGAACGGTCGAGGCCGACATAGAGCGTGTCGTAGGCCGGGCGGTTGAGGTAGACCGAGGCGATGCCGATGACGCCCATCACCAGAACGGCGATGCCCGCCAGCATGGCGAGGCGCTTCACACCAAAACCGCGGAGATTCGAGATGATGCTCTGGATCTGTTCCGGCACGATAGAGCGACTCCCAGCATGATTGTCCGCCGGAACACTAGCCCTCGAAGCTTGTGCGAAAATGAAATCGGGCCGCGCTTGCGGCGCGGCCCGTGAATTGAAAGGAGGGGTATCTGTCTGCTACGGCTGGATTAGCCGTTCTTGAACAGCGACAGGATCGACTGCGAGGAGCTGTTGGCGATCGACAGCGACTGGATGCCGAGCTGCTGCTGCACCTGCAGGGCCTGCAGGCGGGTCGATTCCTTGTTCATGTCGGCATCGACGAGCTGGCCGACGCCGCGGTCGATGGAGTCCATCAGGCTCTGCGTGAAGGTCTTCTGCAGGTCGATGGAGCTCTTGGCGGCGCCGAGGATGGTGGCCTGGTCGGTCAGCTGGCTCATGACCTTGTCGATCTTGCCGATCATCTGGGTGATGATGTCGTCGGTCACGCCCGCTGCCGTGATGTCGAGATTGAAGGCGGAAACGTTGTCGATCCTGGGGACCACCGCGCCCGCGGCCGTCTGGCCAGCGGTGTTGGCGGCGATGTCCGTGCCACCACCGGCGATCGAGGTCGCATAGGCATTGTCGTAAAGGGTCTGGGCGGCCGCTGTCGCGTATACGGACGTCTGGCGGTCGAGTGTGCCCTGGTTTTTGACGGCGGTCGCGAGACCGTTGTCGAACAGTTTCGTGCTCTCGACGTCGATGTCGATCGTTCCGAGCGAGATGGCGCCCGAGGAGGAGCGGTTGAAGGACGAGACGATCTTGGCGTCGGCTTGAACGCCGTCATTGGGGGCCGCGACTTGCGTCGACGTCACCGAAAGATAGTTCGAGCCCGAGAAGGTGGCGGCATCGGCAAAGGACTTCATCTGCGCCTGAAGCGTGGTGATTTCCGTCTGCGTCTTTGCCTTGGCCGCGGCCGTCTGGCCAATGGTGGAGAGCAGCTTGGTCTTGAGCTGGCCGATCGACGTCAGAACATTGTTCATGCCGGTATAGGCGGTGTCGACCTTCGAGGCGCCGAGGCCGAGCGCGTCCTGCACCGTCGACAAGGCTGCGTTGTCGGAGCGCATCGTCGTGGCGATCGACCAGTAGGCGGCGTTGTCGGAGGCCTGGGAGACCCTGTAGCCCGTCGAGATGCGGGCCTGTGTCTGCTCAAGCGATTTGTTGGTGGCGTTGAGGCTTTGAAGTGCAGTCAACGCCGCAGCGTTTGTCATGATGCTCGCCAAGAAACTCGCTCCTTTTTCCGGGCCGGTCTTTCTCAAAAACCGGCATTGCCCTCGCGAGCCAGTCGCCCGCCCATCGATTGCCGTCGTCCCGACCGGGCCGATTCGCCAATCCGTTGTAAGCTATGGTTAACCATGACTAGCTCGTTATGGTTAACGGCCTGTTAAAGGCTCGCTTTCGAGGGTTAAGAAACGAGGGTTGCGCGGGGCTGGAGCAAACGCAAAACGGGCCGCGCTTTTGGCGCGGCCCGTTTGTCTGATGTAGCCGTTTGAGAGCGATCAGCCGCGGAAGAGCGACAGGATCGACTGCGACGAGCCGTTGGCGATCGACAGCGCCTGGACGCCGAGCTGCTGCTGGACCTGCAGCGCCTGGAGGCGGGTCGATTCCTTGTTCATGTCGGCGTCGACGAGCTGGCCAACGCCGCGGTCGATGGAGTCCATCAGGCTCTGCGTGAAGGTCTTCTGCAGGTCGATGGAGCTCTTGGCGGCGCCGAGCTTGGTGGCGGCGGTCGTCATATCCTTGAGCGCGGCGTCGACGACGTTCATCATCTGCGAGATCTGAGCGTCGCTGGCGGCCGTGGTGCCCGAGAAGATCGACAGGCTGGCGACCGAATACGTGTCGCCGGCCGCGGGAGCAGCACCCAGGGTCGGGACCTGTGCCGTGGCGGTCGTAGCGCCGGTGGTGCCGAGGCGAGCCGCATCAAGGATGCCCTTGGCGGTCGGCGCGGCGCCGGAGTCATAGAGCTTGATGCTCTCCACGTTGACGTCGATCGTCGAGAGCGAAACGGCGCCGGTGGAGCTGCGGTTGAAGGCCGAAACGACCTTGACGTCGGCGGCCGTGCCAGAAGCGGTGGACACCGACAGCATGTTGGTGCCGGAGAAGGTGGCGGAGTCGGCGTAACCCTTCAGCTGTGCCTGAAGGGCGGCGATTTCGACCTGGGTCTTTTCCTTGGCGGCGTCGGTCTGACCATAAGAGCCGGTCAGCTTCTGCTGGATCGCGTTGATGGTGGTGATCGCGCTGTTCATGCCGGTGTAGGCGGTGTCGACCTTCGAAGCGCCGAGGCCGAGCGAGTCCGAAACGGTGGACATGGCCTGATTGTCGGAGCGCATGGTGGTGGCGATCGACCAATAGGCGGCGTTGTCCGAAGCCTGGGAGACGCGATAGCCCGTCGAGATGCGGGCCTGGGTGGTCGAGAGGTTGTTCTGGGTGGCGTTAAGGCTCTGCAGGGCCGTCAATGCGGCGCTGTTGGTCATGATACTGGCCATGGCTACTCGTACCTTGCTTTTACAGGTGTTTTTTTGACATACCGGTTTGTCCGGTATGACGGAGCGGCATCATGCCAATGACCGTTGCGTTTGGGTCACCCGCCATCTGCGAGCGACTATGGCGGCGAGTTCCTACCAAAGACCTAAACTGGACGGTTAAGCAAAAATAATTGGAGAAAAAATCGACGCCTCGCGCACTGCGCGATCCTTGCGGGCAATCGTCGCTTCGGGCCGAGACGGCGAGGTCAGTTGAAGGATCGCACCAGGCTGCCGACGAGCAGGTTCCAGCCGTCGATCAGGACAAAGAAAAGGATCTTGAACGGCAGCGACACCACCGTGGGCGGCAGCATCATCATGCCCATCGCCATGGTGATGGTGGCGACGATCAGGTCTATGACCAGGAAGGGCAGCACGATCAGGAAGCCGATCTCGAAGCCGCGGCGGATCTCGGAGATCATGAAGGCGGGAACCAGGATGCGCAGGTCGACCGTCTCTTTGGCAACGACCTGGCCGCGCTCGCGGGCGAGATCGGCGAAAAGGTCGAAGTCCTTGTCGCGCACATTGTGCAGCATGAAGGTGCGGAACGGGTCCGAAATCTTCTCGAACGCCTCGGTCTGGCTGATCTGGTTGTCCATTAGCGGCTTGACGCCGGTGTTCCAGGCCTGATCGAAGGTCGGAGCCATGACATAGAAGGTCATGAACAGCGACAGCGAAATCAGGATGAGGTTTGCCGGCGTCGACTGCAGGCCGATGCCGGCGCGCAGGATCGAGAAGGCGATGACGAAACGGGTGAAGCTCGTCACCATGATCAGCAGCCCGGGCGCCACCGACAGCACGGTCAGCAGGCCGAACATCTGGATGATGTAGCCGACGGTGGTGCCGTCGGCCTTGCCGATGCCGCCAAGGTCCAGCTGCTGCGCCGCCGCGACGGAGGTGGCGGCGGCGATCAGCGCCGCGGCGAGAAGGAACTTCTTCATTCGAGCAGCAATGTCCTGATGAGAACCTGTTTGGCGTGCCCCTGGCTGCGGATCGAGGCGCGTTCCTCGATATCGGCTTTCAGGTGCTGATAACCGCTGGCGCCCTCGACCTGATGCATCTTCAGCGTGCGCACGAAGGCCAGAAGGTCCTGATGGATGTCCTCCGTCATCGCCGGTGGCTGCGGCGCGTCATAGACCACGGATACTTCCATCCTGATCCAGGTGTCGGCGGGGGATGCGATGTTGGTGGTGATCGGCGCCAGCGCGACAAGCGTCGGCCCCATGCCAGGCTGTTGCGCGGCAGCGGGTTCGGTGACCTTGCCCTCATTTTCAGGCGCAGCCGGCACCGATGACGGTGCGCCGACGCCCTTGAGATAGCCGCCGGACATCCAGCCCATGCCGATGGCGGCGGCCGTCACCACCAGCAGCGCGGCGCCTTGCACGACAAGGGAAGGACCCTTGCGAGGCTGAAGCTGTTCGACATTGGCCACGGCGCTTTGGTCTCCAATCCCTAGAACGGAAGAACCTGGTCGAGAACCTGCTGGCCGTAGGCCGGCTGCTGGATCTCGGTGATGCGGCCGCGTCCACCGTAGGAGATGCGCGCCTCGGCGATGCGTTCGTAGGGGATCGTGTTCTCGGCGCCGATATCGGCCGGCCGCACGATGCCGGCGATGGTCAGCACCCTGAGCTCGGCGTTGACGCGCACTTCCTGCGACCCTGTGATCATCAGATTGCCGTTCGGCAAGACATCGGTGACGATCGCCGCGACATTGAGCTCAAGCGTTTCCGATCGCTTGATCTCGCCATCGGCCGTTGTATCGGTGGCGGAGTTGAGCGCGCCAGCACCCTTGCCGGCGGTGCTCCACTTGTCCCACTGCGCGCTGAGGTCGAAGCCGAGCTTGCGGTTGGCGGTGCGGCTCCTGTCGTTCTGGTTCTTGAAATTGGCGCGGTCGTTGATCTTGATCTTGACGGTCAGGATGTCGCCCTGCGAGAGCGCCCGGGGATCGGTGAAGAGGCGGCTCTGGCGATCGTCCCACAGCGAGAACTTCTTCACCGGCGCCCGAGGCGGCTCGGGGTATTTGTAGAGGGCCGACGTGTTGCCGCCGTCGATGCCGGAACCGACCGGAGACATCGCCGGATCCTTGCCGACCTCCTTGAGATTGGTGCCGCAGCCGGACAGTGCCGCGACCGCGCACAGGATGAGCATTCTGCGGATCATGACGGATCTACCCTTCGGGCTGCGCTGGCCATGATGCCGGTGAGCGTCGCCGCCGCCTTCTGGTCCATTTCGTTGAGAATGACACTGGCCTTGCGTGAATCGAGCTTCATCAGGATGGCCGCGGCCAGGTCGGCGTTGACGATTGCCAGGCGTTCGGCCGCGGCATCCGGCTTCATGCCGGCATAGATCTTGACGACGCCGTCCTCGGCCCGGGCCAGGAACACCTCGCGCCGCTTCAGCCAGGTCTCGTATTCGGCCTTTTTCGCGTCCAGCGCTTTCATGCGCTCGTCGATGCCGGCCTGCAGCTGCTTCAACTCCTCGGCCTGCAAGGCATAGCGGCGGTCGCGGGCGGCGTCGGCGATGTTGGAGCAGAAGCGCTCGATCTCGCTCTGGTCCGGCGCCTTTTCCCGGGTCAACTGCTGGGGTGCCACCGCGGGCTGCGCTCCGGGCAGAACCTGGCGAACGACATCCTCGCCATGTGCGCCGCCGGAAACGGCCATGGCCGCGAGAGCCGCGGCCGCCAACAGGATTGCGCGGGAAGGGCGTCTTTCATGGGATGAGGGGGAAGAGATCATCGGCATCGCCTATTGGAGAACCAGATCGGCTTGCAGGGCGCCGGCCGACTTGATGCCTTGCAGGATGGCAATGATGCCGTCCGGCTTGACGCCGAGACGGTTGAGGCCGGAAACGAGGGTTTGCAGGTCCGGTCCGTCGAGCACGGCGACGCGGCCATTGGGCCGGCTGGCGTCGATGGCGGTGAACGGCTCGACGGCGGTTTCGCCCTTGGAGAAGGGTTCTGGCTGCACGACGCGCGGCGCTTCCGTTATGCGCACCGTCAACGTGCCGTGGCTGATGGCGACGCGCGAGATCTTGACGTCGTTGCCAATGACGATGGTGCCGGTGCGCTCGTCGATGACGACGCGGGCCGGCGTATCGGATTCGACCACCAGGTTTTCGATCTCGGCATAGAAGCGCGCGGCCGAAACGCCCTTCGGCCTTCTGATCTGCACCGTGCGGGAATCGCGCTCGCCCGCCACACGCATGCCGAAGCGCTGGCTGGTGTAATCGTTGATCGCGTCGGCGATGCGGATGGCGGTCGAAAAATCGGGATTGCGCAATTGCAGCGTCAGCGTCGACTGGTCGTCGAATTCGGCCTTCACCGAACGCTCGACAATGGCGCCGTTCGGCACTCGACCGGCGGTCGGCACACCTTGCGTCAACTGCTGGGCCTGACCCTGGGCGATGAAGCCGGAAACGATGACCGCACCCTGGCCGACGGCATAGATTTCGCCGTCCGCCGCCTTCAGCGGCGTCATGATCAGCGTGCCGCCGGCAAGCGAGGTGGCGTCGCCCATCGAGGAGACGTCGATGTCGATGCGGGCACCCGATTGCACATAGGGCGGCATGTTGGCGGTGACGATAACGGCGGCGACGTTCTTGGCGCGCGCACTGCCGCCTTCGGTGGCGATGCCGAGGTTTTCGAGCATGGCGCGGATCGACTGTTCGGTGAACGGCGAATTGCGCAGGCTGTCGCCCGAGCCGGCGAGGCCGATGACCAGGCCGTAGCCGACGAGCTGGTTGTCGCGCGAACTCTGCAGCTGGGCGATGTCCTTGATGCGCGAGGCGACCTGGCCAGGCGGCAGCGAGCTTGGCCCGGGCGAAACGCGGAACATGCGGGTGGTGGTCGCCGGATCATATTCCGGATCATTGTCGACGCCGCCGTTCCTGGCGGCGAGCTCGCGCTTGGCCTTGGGCGTCAGGCCGTCGGCCAGGGCCGGCTGCAGGCCGAGCGTGGCCGCGAGCAGAAGGGCAAGCAGGCGGATCATGAAGCGCTGACCTGGATGGTTCCGTCGGCCATCACGGTGCCGGAGAGGATCTTGCCGCTGTCGCTGTTGCGAACCTTGATGAGGTCGCCGGCCGAACCCGGCTGCAGGGTCACCGCGGTCGCGGATATCGTCAGTCCGCCGGCGATGAAGAAGACCTGCACGGCGGCACCCTGTTCGACCAGCCAGGCTTCGCGGATGGCGGTGGAGGGAATGTAGCGGCCGGGCAGCAGCGTGCGCTTGGCGACCTTGCCCTGGAGTTCTTCGGCACGGGTCGCCATGGCGTCGGGCTTGTGCTTGCCCGGGATGAGGGTCACCTGTTTCAGGGCGGTGAGCTCAATGGTCTCGCCGGGATAGATGACGCGGTTGGGGATGAGCACAACCTCGCCGGCGGGCTGATTGCTGGCGATCTGCGTTGCCGACTGGCTTGCCGATTCCTGGGCGAAAGCCGGCATGCCGCCGGCCACCAGCGCAAGGATCAGCGCGGTGCGGCGGAATGCGGAGCAGGAGATCGGTATGGCCATCATCCCTTACCTGATGTTCTTGGAGACGACGGAGGCCATGTCGTCGGCGGCCTGAATCACCTTGGAATTCATCTCATAGGCGCGCTGCGCCGAGATCAGTTCGGTGATTTCCTTGACCGGGTCGACGTTGGAGGCCTCGAGATAGCCTTGCTGGATGGTGGCGAAGCCGGGGTCGCCGGGCACGCCGACATTGGCCGGGCCGGAGGCCGTCGTTTCCTGGAAAAGGTTGTCGCCGAGCGGCGCGAGGCCTGCCTCATTGGCGAAATTGGCGATCTGAAGCTGGCCGAGGCTCTGCAAGGCCGTCTGGCCGTCGATGCGGGCAAAGACCTCGCCGGTCTTGTTGACGATGACCTCAACGGCATTGACCGGTACGGTGATGGCCGGAATGACATTGGCACCATCCACAGTCACCAACTGGCCGGTGGCGTTGGTGTTGAAGGCGCCGGCGCGGGTGTAGAGCGTGCCGCCATCGGCGCCTTCGATCTGGAACCAGCCCCTGCCGGTCAGTGCCATGTCGAAACTGTTGCCGGTGCTGGTCAGTTCGCCCTGGGTGTGCACGTTGCGCACGGCCGTCGTCTTGACGCCGAGGCCGATCGAAACGCCCTCCGGCACCAGCGAGGCATTGGAGCGGTTGGGCACGCCTTGCGTGCGGTCGACCTGGTAGAGCAGGTCGGAGAATTCGGCGCGCGCCCGCTTGTAGCCGGTGGTGTTGATGTTGGCGATGTTGTTGGCGATGACTTCCAGATTTGTCTGCTGGGCATTCATGCCGGTGGCGGCGATGGCAAGTGCTTTCATGCCCTAACTCCTCAAATACCCATTCGACTGACTTCGAGATAGGCCGAAACGACCTTGTCGCGGATGGCGACGGCGGTCTGAAGCGCCTGCTGTGCGCTCATTACGGCATCGACGACCTGGCGGGTGTCGGCGTCGCCCTTGAGCGCCTGGAGCGATACCTGCTCGGCATTCTGCAGCGTGTTGACGGTCTTGGTGGCTGCCTGGCTCACCGCTTCGGCGAAGGAAGTGCCAAGGTTGCCAGCTGTCGCCGGCGCGACCCCGCCCTGAAGCAGGTCGGTCGCCGTATCGCCCAGCCCGGGCTTCAGGTTAAGCGCGCCGATGCCATTCACGATCATTGGTTCCTCATCAGGTCGATGGTCATTGAAATGAGGTCGCGCGCCTGCTTCACGACTTGCAGGTTGGCCTCGTAGGAGCGGTTGGCCTCGGTCATGTCGGCCATTTCGATCAGCACGTTGACGTTGGGCATCTTCACGTAGCCCTTCTCGTCGGCGGCTTCGTTGCCGGGCTGGAACTCGATGGGAAAGTCACTCGGATCGCGATCGATCGAGTTCACTTCAACCGTCGAGCTGCCGGAGGCCCGGTCAAGCTCGGAGACGAAGCTGATGGTCTTGCGGCGATAGGGGTCGGCACCGGGCGTGGTGCCGGTCGACTGGGCATTGGCGAGGTTTTCCGAAACAACGCGCAGGCGCTCGGACTGGGCGCCGAGGCCGGATGCTGCGACTTTCAGGGCTGCGGTCAGTGCGTCCATGGTCAGCTCTTCACCGCCATCATCATCATCGAGTGGAAGGCCTTGACGATCGCCGTGTTGAGCTCGAAGGAGCGGCGCACCTCGCCGGCCTTGAGAAGCTGGTCTTCAAGCACGACGGTGTTCTTGGACGGCATGACCACGCCGTCATCTTCCTGCGGCTTGATGGTGAAGCCGGCATTGGTCGCGGCGCTGCCGAGGTGGCCGGCCTCGGTGGTTTGCAGCGACACCGCGGTACGGTCGAGCACCTTTTCGAAGGGCTCGACATCGTTTGCCGTGTAGCCCGGCGTGTTGGCGTTGGCGATGTTGCCGGCGATCGCCGACTGGCGCACGGAAAGCCACTGCGCTTGCTTGGCGGCGAGATCGAAAAGGGAAACAGGCTCCATGGGAATCTCCGGGCATGTGCCCAAAGACTAGGCCGCCAGTCTTGCGCGGACCTTGCGGGCGACCGCAAGGCCGTACCGCGACGGCCTCACCTGGAAAGCTGGATCACCTGGTTGGCGCTGGTCAGCATGACCCATTTGCCGTTGCGCTGCTCGATCGACGACACCGTGCTCGAATCCGGCAGCGTCGAGCCGCGCTGGACGATCCACAGGCCGGTGTCGTCCTCGATCATGGCGCGGCCGTTGGCGACATGGACCATGCGGAATTTCGCGACATCGGCGGGGAAGGGCTGGTCGCCGGGCGGCTGTGCTGGGGTGGCGTCATCCTGCACCGTTCCGGTGGCGAACAGGTCGATGCTGGTGTTGGGAAGGTCCTTGACCGTCAGCGGCGCGCTGCGCGAGGCGACCACGCCGCCCCCCTCGCGTCCCGAATTGGTGCCGGTGCCGCCGAACTTGATTGCCTGAACGCCAAACTGCTCCTGGTTGAAGAAGATATACCAGGGAAACAGGGCGCAGATCAGGCCGAGCGTGACGCCGAGAGCGGCGATGACGAAGTCGCTTCGCCGGTCCGCCTTCTTGCTCAATTTTGGAAATTGCGCCTTCGGTGGTTGCGGCCATTCGGTGACGGGAAACAGGCCGTCGATCAGCGATTCGCGGCTTGCCTGCGTCATCTCGGCAGGCTCGACGCGAGGGACCACTTGCATGGCGGGCACGGCAGCCCGAGCCGCAACAGGCTCGGGTCTGGGTAGAGCCGGCTCTGATCTGGGTAGAGCCGGCCTGGCTCTGGCCAGAGCCGGCTTGGCGGCTCTGGCCAGAACAGCCGCGGTCTTGGCGGCTATGGCGCTGGCAGCCTTTGCCCTGGCGGCTCTCTCTTCCTCGGCCCGAGCTGCCTCGGCGGCGTTCGCCTCGGCGATCATCTCGTTCAGGATGCGCTCGGTATACTGGCGTTCAGTCTCCTGATTCGGCATTCAGCTTTCCCTTGAGATGGCGGGCCAGATCGGAGAATGGATCGGCTGACGGGCGGTCCCTGGGTGATTGCGTCAGCGCCTCGTAGATCAGCGGCACCTGGCGCACCGCGATGTCGAGCTCGGCGTCGGCGCCGCCCTGGTAGGCACCGAGCAGGCGGATGTCGCGCGTGTCCTCGAAGCGCGAGATCATCGACTTCAGCCGCGTCACCAAAGCCCGCTGTTCGACGCTCCAGGCCTTGCCTGCCAGGCGCGATATGGACGACAGCGGATTGACCGGCGGATAGCGGCCCTGTTCGGCGATCGCGCGGTCGAGCACGACATGGCCGTCGAGGATGCCGCGTACGGAATCGGCGACCGGATCGTTGTGGTCGTCGCCGTCGACGAGCACGGAAATGATAGCGGTGATCGAGCCCTTACCTTCAACCCCGGGGCCCTCCACGCCCGGCCCGGCGCGCTCGAGCAGCTTGGGCAGTTCGGTGAAAACCGAAGCGGGATAGCCGCGGGCGACCGGCGGCTCGCCGGTTCCCGTCGCCACCTCGCGCAACGCATGGGCGAAGCGGGTGATGGAATCCAGCACCAGGAGCACACGGTGGCCCTGGTCGCGAAAGTGCTCGGCGACGCGCATGGCGGTGTCAGGCGCGCGCCGGCGCATCATGGCGCTCTCGTCGCTGGTGGCGACGACGGCCACGGTCTTGGCCATGCTGTCGCCGATCGTGTCCTCGAGGAATTCGCGGACCTCGCGACCGCGTTCGCCGATCAGCGCCACGACGACGGTGTCGAAGGCGTCGGCACCGGCCAGCATGGCGAGCAGCGTCGACTTGCCGACGCCGGAACCGGCAAAGACGCCCATGCGCTGGCCGAAGCACAGCGGCGTGAAGATGTCGATGACCTTGACGCCGGTCATGAAGGCTGTGCCGACGCGCTGCCGTGCCATGGCACCGGGCGTCGTGGCACTGCCCGACAGGTCGTCGCCCCTGATCAGCGGCGGACCGCCATCGATTGCCCGGGTGAGCGCGTCGACGGTGCGGCCGCGCCATGAGCCGTGCGGCGCGACCGCGAGCGGTCCCCGGCGGAACACGGCGTCACCGATACCGGCATCGGCGCTGCGTTCGAAGGGCGCGACGACGATCTCGTCACGGCTGATCTTGACGATCTCGCCGTGGCGCGCGCCGGCCTGGCCACGCTGTTCGACCATGTCGCCCAGCCTGGCGAAATCGGAAAGGCCGCGCACCTTGTAGTGCGTGGGCGTGACTTCGGTGACGAGGCCGCCACGCTTGACCAGCCCGTCGGTGTTGCTGAAGCGCCTGATAACCCGTTCCAACGCGGCCAGCCGATCCTCCGGCGCCGGCTGGACTTGTCTTTCGGGTGCACGGATGGAGGACCGGTCGAGCGACATTCTACGACTTCGAGCCGAGCGTCTTGATCGCCTCGTCGGTGGAGGAATCCGTCTGCCGCATCAGGGCGGCGGTGTTCTCGAAGGCCCGCTGGACCATGATCAGCCGGGTCATCTCCAGCACCGGATTGACGTTGGATTCCTCGACGAAGCCCTGGGCGATGCCGACATCGGAACGATCGGTGACCGGCTCGGGGGTGCGCGCAGGCACGATGCCGGAATTGCCGTAGCGCACGAAATTCTCGCCCGGATCGAAATTGTAGAGGCCGATCGAGCCGACGAGCTGGTCGTTCTGGCGCAGCGAGCCATCGGCGCCGGCCTTGGGCGGGCCGTTGCGGGGGTCGAGCTGGATCGGCGCGCCGCCCGCGTCGAGCACCGGATGGCCTTCGATCGACATCAGCTCGCCATTCTCGTTCATCGAGAAGCGGCCGTCGCGGGTCATGACGGTGCCGGCCGGCGTGTCGATGGCGAACCAGGCGTCGCCCTGGATGGCGAAGTCGAACGGATTGCCGGTCTCGGTCAGGGGGCCATGGGCGCCCGAAAGATAGGTCTTGCCCGACGAGGCGAAGGACACCGATTTCTGCCCGGTGCCCGACACCAGGTCCTCGAATTTCACGCCGGTGGCACGAAAGCCGACGGTGTTGGCGTTGGCGACATTGTCGGCGATCGTGTCGAGCCGGCGCTCGAGCGCCATCTGCGCGGAAAGGGCGACGTAGAGACTGTCTTGCATGATCAGAACTTCAACTTCTGCATGGCCATCATCAGGTCGGTGGAAATGCCCACCGTGACCGGCTGAGCGAAGAGCACGCTGACCGACGTCACGGCCGTCGAGGTTGGGTTGTTGATCTCGTACATGCTGGTGAAGCGGGTGAGGAACTTGGTGAGCTTCGCGGGATCGGTGAAATCCGTGAGGTCGAGCTTCTGCTCGAACAACTGCGCCTGCTTGTCGATGTCGGCGGTGGCGAAGGAATCAGGCAGCCCCAGCGCGGTGCGCACGACGCTTGCAAGGGCCGTGTCGGCCAGCACGTCGTACCAGCTGGTGATGTCAGGCGCCTTGCGCTGGAAATAAAGCGCCAGCCGCACGCCCTCATTGGTCTGACCGGCATCCTCCTCAAGGGTCTGGCGCAGGTACTTATCGACGGTCGGCTGCTGCGCAGGATTGATGGTGGTGGCGTTCTCGCCATTGGCTTCGAAATTGAAGGCCACAGCCAGTCCTGCGTAAGCTGGGTTCGTCTGCTTGTTGGCGACGCTGTCAGGGTCGCTCACCTTACTTTGTAGGACCTGCTTGATCAGGTCCTTGTCCTCGGTCGCCGAGTCCAGACCGTATGCGGCCAGGGCATAGGTGTAGAGCCGGCTGTTCGACATCAGATCGTCGACGGACTTCACCTTGGTGATGTTGGCGAGGTAGTAGGTCGTCTCGCCCTTCACATAGTCCGAATTCGGGTCGAGGCCAGCGATCTGCGCCTGCGTGGCGTAGTTCTTCGTCACCAGCTGCTGCGCCTTGTTGTAGATGGTGGCGTCGGCGCCGTTGGCGGCGAAATTGAAGGCGCTGACGAACGCGGCATAGCGCTTGTCGGTCAGCTTGTTGGCAAAGCTGTTGGAATCCGAAACGCCTTCCTTGAGCGCCTTGACCATGAAGGCCTTGGCGTAATCCATGTCCTCCAGTCCGTAGGCCTTCATGGCATATTTGAACAGCCGGTCATTGTTGACGAAATCGTCGATCGATTTCACCTTGGTAATGTTGGCGAGATAATATTGGGTGTCGCGATCGACCGTCGGCTGCTGCTCGATGCGGTCGATAGACTTGGCGATGTCCTTGGTGATCAACTGATAGCTGGTAAAGGTACTGAGCAACGTCATGCCTCCGGCCGAAGCTTAATGTCGCGACAATAACCTCACTTCCTTGCGCGAAACTGAATCGCCCAACATTCGGCTCCATGGCCGCCCGGATTCAAGCCTCACACAAGGCACGGGGACTATCCCTTGCAGCTGACGTGAAATGCGGAAGGACCTGCCGTGGGCATTCTCATTGGACTTGTGGTGACGCTCGGCTGCGTCCTTGGCGGCTTCATGGCCATGGGCGGGCATCTGCACGTGCTGGTCCAGCCTTGGGAAGCCGTGGTCATCTGTGGCGCCGCGCTGGGCACCTTCCTGGTCGCCAACCCGATGAAGACGGTCAAGGATACCGGCAAGGGCATTCTTGAAGCCTTCAAGCAGGCGGTGCCGAAGGAACAGGATTATCTGGAAACGCTCGGCGTGCTGCACAGCCTGATGCGCGAATTGCGCTCGAAGTCGCGCAGCGAGGTCGAGGCGCATATCGACAATCCGGAAGAATCAGCCATCTTCCAGGCCTTTCCGACGGTGCTCAAGAACCACGATCTGATGAATTTCATCTGCGACTACTGCCGCATCATCATCATCGGCAATGCCCGCTCGCACGAGATCGAGGCGCTGATGGACGAGGAGATCCAGACGATCCGCTCCGACAAGATGAAGGCCTATCACGCGCTGGTCGCGGTCGGCGACGGCCTGCCGGCGCTGGGCATCGTCGCCGCGGTGCTCGGCGTCGTCAAGGCGATGGGCGCACTCGACCAGTCGCCGGAAATCCTCGGCGGCCTGATCGGCGCCGCCCTTGTCGGCACCTTCCTCGGCATCTTCCTGTCCTATGCCGTGGTCGGGCCCGTCGCCACCAAGATCAAGACGGTGCGCGAGAAGAAGAACCGCCTCTACATCATCGTCAAGCAGACGCTGCTCGCCTACATGAACGGTGCGCTGCCGCAGGTGGCAATCGAATTCGGCCGCAAGACCATCTCATCCTATGAGCGGCCAACCATCGACGCCGTCGAGCAGAGCACGATGAACACCGGCGGCGCCGAGAAGAAGGCCGCTTGAGCGATGCACGACAGATCGGTGCCGACACGGTCATGACCAGTCCAGGCAGCCCCGCGCAAGCGCGTTCGTTGATCATCGAGCGTCTGGTCGGCGACAGCGGCGAGGCCGCCCAGGTCATCGGTACTGGCCGGGCCATGGCCGAGCGCGCCGCGCCGCTGTTGCAAAAGAGCCTGACCAGTGAGCTCGGCGTTCCGGTCACAGTCGATCTCAGGGGTGTCGAGGTCAGCCGCGTCGCGGAGGCGCGCTCGCGTGCCGGCGATACGTTTGCCATGACCATCGTGGCATCATCCACGTCTTCTGATGCCATGACCTTGGTGATCGATGCGTCGGCGATAGCGATCATGGTCTGCACGCTGTTCGGCGGCGACCCGGAGACGCCGGCATCGCCGATCGAGCGTGATCTGTCGCAGATCGAGGTTGATGTCTCGACGATGCTGTTTCAGCAGGTCGCGCAGGCCCTGAACGGATCGGGGCGGCGCTCGCTCGACCTGCGTCTGCCCGTACCGCGGGCGATGTCGGGCGCCGAAGCCAAACGGCACGTTTTACGAGATGGCGCGGCACTGCGCATCGTTCTTGGCATATCGACGCCAGCCGACAGCGGCACCGTCACGGTGACAATGCCGCAGCGTATCGTGCTGGCCAGCCGCGACAGCGCTGCGAACGCCGGCGGGGATGACCACGGCCCGAGCTGGCGGGAGCGCTTTTCGGAAGAGGTGATGCGCTCGACGGTGGCGCTCGAAGCCACCATGCCGCTGGCGCGGCTGACGCTTGGCGACCTCGCCAGTCTCGAAGTGGGCCAGGTCATCGACTTCGACGAAACGGCGCAATCACGGGCGCGCCTCAGCGCGCGCGGCCAGACGCTGTTCGTATGCGAGTTCGGCAAACTGGGGCAGAATTACACCGTCCGAATCAGGCATCCTTTCGATGCCGGGCAGGATTTCATCGATGGGCTCATGCCGGCCGGTGCCGGGCGCGCCTGAGCTTTTGGAGACGACGCATGGCCAAGACCAAAGTGGAAGCAGAGCTCGACCAGCCGGACGAGCAGCTCGATCGCGCCATCGAGGAATTGCGCGGGGTTCTGCATGAGGAGGAGCAGCGCCCTGACGCGGCGTTCAGGGCGGCCGCGGGCGCCAATTCGAACGTCATCATGAACATCCCCGTCGATGTCCAGATCATCCTCGGCAGCACCGAGATGGCGGTTGCCGACCTGATGGCGCTGCAGAAGGGCTCGACCGTGGCGCTCAACCGCCGCATCGGCGAACCGGTCGACGTCGTGGTCAACGGCCGCAAGATCGCGCGCGGCGAGATTACGGTGCTTGAGAGCGACCCGTCGCGCTTCGGCATCAGGCTGACCGAAATCATCGCCGGCACGAAGGGCGCCTAAACATGGCTGGTGGGGCTTGCCGGTTGCAGCGGAGGCGAGAGGCAGCATGACGCCGCTGACGACCCTGACGCGCGCGCAGAAGGCAGCCGCCATATTGGTGGCGATGGGCAAGCCGTCCGCCAGTCGCCTCTTGAAATTCTTCAAGCAGGAAGAGCTGAAGGCGCTGATCGAGGGCGCCCGGCTGCTCAGGACCATTCCGCAGAGCGATCTCGAGCGCATCGTCGCCGAATTCGAGGCCGAGTTCACCGAAGGGGCTGGCCTGCTCGATTCCGCCGACAGGATGGACACCATCCTCAACGAATCGCTGTCGCCCGAAGAGATGAGCGCCATCATGGGCAACAAGAAACCGGAGGCGGCACCAGAAGGGCCGCCGCCGATCTGGCCCGATCTCGAAAAGCTCGAACCCTCCCGGTTGGGCACCTTCCTGACCGGCGAACATCCGCAGACGGCGGCCATGGTCCTGTCGAAGCTGGCGCCGCAGGCGGCGGCGAGCGTGCTTTTGACGCTGACGAAGCCGATGCGCGGCGAAATCATCAAGCGTATGGTGACGATGGCCAATGTTCCGGACGCCGCCGCCCGGATCGTCGAGAACCGGCTGCGCGCCAGCGTGCTGGCGGAAACCTCGACCAAGGACACGTCAGCTGGGCAGGCGCGCGTCGCCAGCGTGCTCAACGAACTGGACAAGCCGCTGCTCGAGGAGGTCATGCAGGACCTGGAAGCCGCCGGCACGCCCGACCTTGACGGCGTGCGGGCCCGGCTGTTTGCTTTCGACGACCTGCCGCTGCTCACCCAGAAGGCGCGCGTGCTTTTGTTCGACGGACTGTCGACCGAGCTCGTCACGCTGGCGCTGCGCGGTACCCCGGCCGCGCTCGCCGAATCGGTGCTGTCGGCTATCGGCGCGCGGTCGCGGCGCATGATCGAAGCCGAACTCGGACAGGGATCGGAAGGGATTCCTCTCGCCGACATCATGACGGCGCGCAAGACAATCGTGACGACGACGATCCGGCTGTCACGTGAAGGCGCATTCGAACTTCCCGCGACGCAGAACGCCGCCTAGGGCATGTCCGACGCCACCGACAAGGACTCCAAAACCGAAGAGGCAACGGAAAAGAAGGTCCGCGACACCATCGAACAGGGCAAGCTGCCCCATTCGAAGGAAACCGCGATCCTCGCTTCCTTCGTCGCCATACTGGTTTTCACCGTCTTCTATGCCAAGGACGCGGTCATCAACCTCGGCATGTTCCTGTCGATGTTCCTCGAAAAGCCCGAGGCCTGGCCGATGGACACCGAGACCGATGTCATCGAGCTCTACAAGATCGTCATGCTGGAAGTGGGCCGCGCCGTCGTCAGCCTGCTGGTGCTTTTGACCGTCGCCGGCATCGGTGCCTCGGTGCTCCAGAACATGCCGCAATTCGTCGGCGAGCGGATCAGGCCGCAGCTCTCGCGTATTTCGATCACCAAGGGCTGGAACCGGATGTTCGGTGCCCAGGGCTGGGTCGAGTTCCTGAAATCCCTGGCAAAGGTCGGCTTCGCCATCGCCGTGCTCACCTTCACGCTGTCGGAGGATCACCGCAAGCTGCTCGCCGGAATGATCACCAATCCGGTCGCTTTCGGCCTCGTCATCCGCGGCATTGCGGTCGACATACTGGTGGCGATCGTCTTCGTCATGGGCCTGATCGCGGCGATCGACATCGTCTGGTCGCGCTTCCACTGGAAGCAGGACCTGCGCATGAGCAAGCAGGAGGTCAAGGACGAATTCAAGCAGTCCGAGGGTGACCCGATCGTCAAGTCGCGGCTGCGCTCGCTGGCGCGCGACCGCGCACGCAAGCGGATGATGACGGCGGTGCCGCGCGCGACGCTGATCATCGCCAACCCGACCCACTTCTCGATCGCGCTGAAATATGTGCGCGACGAGGATTCGGCGCCGCTGGTGGTGGCCAAGGGGCAGGATCTGGTGGCGCTGAAAATCCGCGAGATCGCCAAGGAGCACAACATCCCGATCTTCGAGGACGTGGCGCTCGCCCGCTCCATGTACAAGCAAGTTTCGGTCGATAATGTGATCCCGTCGCAATTCTACCAGGCCGTCGCCGAACTGGTGCGGATCGTCTACTCGAAAAAGGCTGAGCGCAGACAGATTTCATGAACCGCCAACCGCACGCAAAATCCCGCGAGATCATCGTCGCCAGCGCCATCGAGCAAGTGGTCGGCGAACTGAGGCTGATCGATGTCGCCGACTACATCGCCTTCATCCGGCTGGAGCATTTCGCCTGCCTGTCGGATTTGGTCGATTCAGCGGTGGAGCTGTTCTTCATGCCCGGCACGCTCAGGCTCGGCCATGGCGGCGAGGCGCATGTCGACTGGAGCGGCAGCCCGCGCATCGTGCTCGATCTGGAACTCAGGCCACCCGGTGTGACTGTCTATTTCCAGCTGACGCTGAGCGATACCGGCAATTCGGTCGCGGTCAATTATGTGTCGTTCGAAAAGCCCGGCGAGGACCCCGAGCACAACACGGCACTGCTCGAGGCGGTGATCGAACAGGCCCGGATCCGTAGAGTCGAGCCTCTGGCTTTCTGAAGCGCCTTTGCCAGGCGACAGTAACTACTCGATCAGACCGAGTCGCAGCGCCTTGGCGACCGCCTGGTTGCGGTTGACGGCGTTGAGCTTCTGCGTCGATTGCGTCAGATACTGGTTGGCCGTGTGCACCGACAGTTTCAGGAGCCGCGCGATCTCCTCGCTGGTGTTGCCGTTGGCGGTCAGCTTCAGGCATTCGAGTTCGCGCTTGGAGATAGCGCGCATCCTGCCGGTGTCACCGGGACGGATTCGCGCGACAGCGGCGAACAGGGAAAAGCAGCGGGCGTGGATTTCGTAGAGCGTATCCTGCGGCAGCGCGATCTCCGACCCCAGGAAGACGACGAGGCCGCATTGGCCGCGATCGGCGTGGACGGGAAAGGCTATGCCGCTGGTGCCGGGCGCCAGCGGCGCCATCTGTGCGGTCCAGGCGAGATTGCCGAACATTTCAGCCATCGCCGCCATGCCGTCATCCGTCCACCAGCGCGGCTCCGTCGAGTTGTGGGTGTGGCGCACGATCTCCTCGCCATTGGCGCCCGAGATGAACTTGCTCGCCACGGCAATGCCGGGATAGTCGGAATCGAAACACGGCACCAGCCGCGCCCGCTCCGGCGACGGGCTGACGAAGTACAGGCCGAAGGCCGAGGCGTTGATGTCGACGGATATCCAGCGGCAGCGGCGCACGGCATCGGGAACGGTGACGGCGTGATGCGTTTCGGAGCCGAGCGAGAAGGCACCGAAGGGGCTGCGCTGCTCGTTGAAAAGGGCCTCTGCGGCGTCCTTGATGTCGGCGTGTTTCAAATGATGCCACTCCTGATCGCCGTGGCGATGGCCATCGCACGGTTCGAGGCCGCGAATTTCTGGATGGCGTGGGTGATGTAGCTGTTGACGGTGTTGGAGGAGACGCCAAGGATGACGGCCACCTCGTCGGTGGTCTTGCCCTCCGAGACCCAGAACAGGCATTCGCGCTCACGATCCGACAGTGGATCCTGCATCGCAGCCGCGGCGATCAACTGCGGGATATGCGAGAGCGCGTAGCAGCATTTCAGCTGTGCCCTCATCAGCGCCGGCTGGTCGATCTGGCCAGCCGTCGCCGCCGAGAACAGGGCGAACAGGCGCTGGCGGCCGACATTCAGCCTGAGCGAGTAAATCTCGGCATGGCCGAGCACGTCGAGAAGGCGGGCCTCTTCGCCGGAGACCAGCCCGTCGGCATCGGGTGCCTCTGCCGCCACCAGCGGCCGCGGTCGGATGCCGGGCGCGACGGTGAGGGCCCCCTGGGCAAGGCTGGCGATCAGCCGCTTGCCGGTCAGTTCGATGGCGTCGAAGATCCAGTTCGACGAGACGATGCGCGCGTCGTTGCGATCCTGGTCGTGGACGATGGCAACCAGCATGTAGCTGTCGGCGCCGATCTCGGCGGTCAGCTCCATGAAGAAGCTGGTCAAATCACCGCGCGACGTCAGGCGCGAGCCCAATGTATCGTATTGAAGAAGCGCGGCGGGACTGCTCATTTGCTGCTTTTGGCCGGAATCGTTTCTGCTGTCCGGATGCTGGAGGCCAGCCGCCGAAACCGAAAACGCGTTACTTTCACGAGACGCACACGAGGCGCGGGGCCGCGCCAATCAGACGGAATCCGTTTAGGGAACGCGAAGACATCCGCGTCTGGCGCCGGAACATTCCGGAACGTGAGACTTTGGGTGGTCGCCGCGCCCCCCGAGGACCGGCTGATTCGGGTCTAATCTACCCGCAGATGAATCCGACATCAAACGCGATTTGACAAAATCGAATCCGGTGGACTCGCGTGCGACTCAGAAGCGGGCAAGCGGGCCGGTTTCATCGTTTCAGGGCACTTCACTCGCCGACATGAACCCGACATCAAAAAGCCAGAGGGTGTTGTGAGACTGCCGTATCGAGGGCCGACCGATTCCGGTAGGTTTTCGCTGATCAACAGGGGTGGGCTTCCCTTCGATCGGACTGGGCAGGGGTGGCGGCGCTTGTTTCGCAGCCATCGGCATGGGGGTGATCATGAAGCAGGTTTTCCTGGCGTTCACGGTGATGCTTGTGGTTCTTGCCGGTGCGGCAGCGCCCGCCAAGGCCGAGCCAATCGTCACCTATGCGCTCGACAACGGGCTGCAAGTGGTGCTGGTGCCGGATCATCGCGCGCCGAAAGTGGTGATGAACCTGCGCTATCGCGTCGGGTCGATGAATGAACCCGCCGGTCGCTCTGGCTTCGCGCATCTGTTCGAGCATCTGATGTTTTCCGGAACACCGGCCTGGCCGAACGTGTTCGGCGCCCACGCCGCATTGGGCAACGAGATCAATGCCTGGACCACTGAGGACGGCACCGTGTTCTATGTCGACGGGCTGTCGTCGTCGCTGCCGATGATCCTGTCGCTGGAAGCAGACCGCATGGCCAATCTCGGCCGCTCGGTGACACAGGCCAAGCTCGACCTGCAGCGCTCGGTGGTCAAGAACGAGATGCGCCAGAACGTGCTCGACAAGGCCGGCGCATCGGGCTGGGAAGCGTTCTGGTCCGGGCTGTTCCCGAAGCCGCACCCCTATAGCCGCATGGTCATCGGTTCGGTCGCCGACCTCGATGCGGCGACGCTCGACGACGTCAGAGGCTTCTTCAACACCTACTATCTGCCCAACAATGCGGTGCTGGTGCTGGTCGGCGACCTCAAGGTCGATCACACCAAGGCGCTGATTGCCGACACGTTCGGCCGGGTACCGCGTGGCGCCGACGTGGCACGCCCAGCCGTTCCGGAACCTACCCAGGCCCGCCTCAAGCTGGTGCTCGAGGATCGCGTGCCGAGCCCCGTCGTCGTGGTCGGCTTCAGCGGCCCGGCGGCGCAGTCGCCTGACAATGGCGCGCTCAGCATTGCCGCCGAACTGCTCGGCAATGGCGACTATGGATTTCTGCGCAACCGGCTGGTCTCGCAACAGGGCATCGCCACCTATGCCAGCGCGAGCTGGACGGGCGGCCTGCTTGGCGGGCGCTTCACCTTCGAGGCGGGTGCGGCGGCAGGCGTGACGCCGGAAGCGCTCGAGAGCGCGATGAAAGCGGCCTTCGCGGATTTCCAGAAGACGCCGCTCGATCCGGCTGATGTCGAACGCGCGCGCAACGGCATATTGCAGGCGGCGCGGCTGGGCAACGAGGCGCTGAAGGATCGCGCCGGCACCGTCTCCTACAATGCCGATATTCTCGGCGACGCGCAGAGCGCGCTGGTCGACGATCCGCGCGTCAAGAATGCCAGCGTGGCGGAAGTCGAAGCGACGATCAAGCGGCTGTTGAAACCGGAAGACGCCAGCGTGCTGGTGCTGAAGCCGGGCCCGCGCGGCGGCTATCCCGACGCGCTGATCGGCTCGTCCGGAACGCCACAGCCTTTTACGGCACCTGAGCGGGTGGCGCTCGACATTCCGAAGCATCCGGCCGGGCAAGCGCCTTCGGCGGCGTTGCCGGTGATGGAAACGGCGACGCTCTCCAACGGCATCAAGCTCGTCCATTACACCATGCCGGAAGCGCCGATGGTCTATGTGGCAGCGAGCGCCGAAGGCGGCTGGAACAGTGTGCCGGAAGGCAAGGAGGGGCTGCTGGAGCTGGCCGCAAGCATGGCGACGCGGGGTGCGGCCGATCGCGGCGCGGCCGACTTCGCCAAGGCGACCAGCGATATCGGTGCGGGGATCGGCTATCAGGCCGGCGCGCTGGCCACCACGATGACGCTTGGCGTGCCGCCGGAAAAATTGGATCAAGGTCTCGGCCTGCTTGCCGACGCGGTGCTGAAGCCGCGTTTCGACAAGACTGAATGGACCGTGCTGATGGCGCAGACGGTCGACTGGCTGAACGGGCGCGAGGCGGATCTGCCTGGCGTTGCCGGCCGCGCGGCAAAGACGGCGCTTATTCCGCAGGTACCGGGCAAGGCCGCGGTCGACTGGTCGGCGAAGGCGCTGGCGTCGATCTCGCTCGACGAGGCCAAAGCCGCGTTCAAGGCGGAGTTCACGCCCAAGGCGGTGACCTTCTACAGCGTCGGCCCGATGCCGGTCGCCACCGTCGCGGCCGGCCTTGAAAAAGCATTCGGCACATGGACAAGCGATGCCATCGGCTATGCTGTCGAACCGTCGCCGGCGGCGCATTTCAACAGCGGTCAGAAGGTGCTGCTGGTGCCTGAACCCGGCGCCAGCCAGTCGGCGCTGTTCGTGGCGCGGCCGGCGCCCGGCACCGACGAAGGCGAGCGCGCTGAATCGACCGCGGTCGCCAATCTGCTTGGCGATGATTTCTCCAGCCGGCTGAATTCGGTGATCCGCGAGGAGAAGGGCTATTCCTATGGCGTGTCGAGCTATCTCATGAGCCCGATGAAGGCCGGCTCGGGACTGGTCGTGGCAACCACCGTCGAGCGGGCCAACACCGGTCCGGCGATCACCGAGATCCTGAAAGGGTTTGCCGGCCTGACCACCTTGCCGGTGGCGCAGGACGAGGTCGACCGCACGGTAACGGTCTATCGCCGGGCACTGGCCGGGTCGGCGGAGACCTCGGCAGGTCTGTTCGGTTCGCTGATCTCAGCAGTCGGCAGCGGTTCGACGCTCGAAGATCAACAGAACCGCATGACGGCGCGTACCCGGCTGACGCTCGATGCCGTGCAGAAACAGGCGCTGGCATTGTCGTCGCTCGACCCGTCGCTGATCGTCGTTGCCGGTGATCCCGACGTGGTCATGCCACAGCTTGCCGCGATCGGCCTCAAGGAGGTCGAGGTCGTCAAGCGTGACGAGGCGGGCGAGCAGACGGCCATGCGGGCGCTCGACCTTCTCGGCGGCAACAGCCAGGCGCCGCTATCCGCTTCACCGTGGCGGGTCGGCGATGGCGGCACCACGCGAGCGGTGCACACTTGCGCTGGCGCCAAGGACTGCGGCGCGCAAATCCATGCCGATTGATCGGCTCGATGCGCGGCCGCCGGCCGCGCTTAAATCTTGTTATCTTTGGTTTCGGGGGAAACGATGAGCGATTCATTTCGGGAAGTTACGTCAGTCTCGTGGTTCGGGCGGATCAAGCGCGCGGTCGGCGGGGTCATTTTCGGCCTGCTGCTGGTCGTGCTGATGGTGATCGGGCTGTTCTGGAACGAGGGTCGCGCCGTGCAGACGGCGCGCTCGCTGGCCGAGGGCGCCGGCGCCGTGGTCTCGATCAATGCCGACAGCGTCGATGCAGGCAATGACGGAAAGCTGGTGCATGTCAGCGGGCCGGTGACGGCGGATAGCGGCCTGTCGGATCCGGATTTCGGCATTGCCGCGCAAGGGCTGCGCCTGTCGCGCAGCGTCGAGATGTATCAGTGGAAGGAAGAATCCAAATCCGAGACCACCAAGAAGCTTGGCGGCGGGGAGGAGACGGAGACCACCTACAGCTATTCGAAAGTGTGGGACGACAAGCAGATCGATTCATCGGATTTCAAGAAGCCGGACGGCCATCAGAATCCGCCGATGGCGATCCACAGCCGCGCCTTCCAGATTCCGCAGGGCAAGCTCGTCGCCTTCGATCTCGACACGCCGGTGCTCGACCGCATCGACGGCGACAAGGACTATTCGCTGTCGTCCAATCAGTCGGCGGCGATCAAGGCCGCCTATGCCGGGACGAAACCGCTCAGTATCGTTGACGGCAAGATCTATCTCGGCAGCGACAACACAACACCTGCGCTGGGCGACTACCGTATCAGCTACGAACTGGCGCCGCTCGGCGTGGTCAGCATCGTGGCGCGCCAGGCCGGCAGCCGGTTCGAGCCCTACCAGACGCAAGCGGGCGATGCGCTGCTGATGGTCGATACCGGCCAGGTGCCGGCCGACAAGATCTTCGCCGAGGCTGTCAGCGCCAACACGCTGATCACCTGGCTGCTGCGCGCCGGCGGCCTTTTGTTGCTGACGATCGGCTTTGCGCTGTTCCTCAGCCCGATCGGCGTGATCCTCGACGTCATCCCGTTCCTTGGCAGCATGGCGCGGATGGGAACCGGCATCATCGCCTTCTTCCTGGCGATCCTGGTCGGCACGACGACAATCGCGATTGCCTGGTTCTGGTATCGGCCGGTGCTGGCGGCGGGCATATTGGCGGCGGGCGTCATCGCAGCGGCGGCAGTCTACTATCTCGGCCGCTCACGCAGGGCTGCCGCACCAACGGCCGCGCCGAGCACCGGCGCCGCAACGTAGCTTGCAAAAAAGGGCGGTCATGCCGCCCCCTTTCTTCGCTATCAGCCCTTGGTTTGCGAGCCGGCTTACCGGTCCTCGAAACCGGTCAGTACGCCGACGGCGTTGATGCCGATCTCCTCGACGGCATAGCCGCCTTCCATGACGAACAGCGTCGGCAAGCCGAGCTTGGCGATGCGGCGGCCGATCTTGGGATAGTCCGGGCTTTTCAGCTTGAACTGGCTGATCGGATCCTTCTCGAAAGTGTCGACGCCGAGCGAGACGATGACGATGTCGGGCGCGTAGGCGGCGAGCCTGGCGCAAGCGTCCTCCAGCGAGGCGTTCCAAGCGTCCCAGTCGGTACCGAACGGCATGGGATAATTGATGTTGAAGCCTTCGCCCGCGCCCGCGCCACGTTCATCGGTATGGCCGAGGAAGAACGGGTATTCGACCATGGGATCACCATGCAGGTTGAGGACCTGCACGTCGGCGCGGTCGTAGAAGATTTCCTGCGTGCCGTTGCCGTGGTGGTAGTCGACGTCGAGGATGGAGATGCGTTTGGCGCCCTGGTCGAGGAACCATTGCGCGGCGACGGCGGCGTTGTTGATGTAGCAATAGCCGCCCATGAACCCGGCGCCGGCATGGTGGCCGGGCGGGCGGCAGAGCGCGAACGCCGACCTCTCGCCGCCCTTGACCAGGCCGGCTGCGGTCAGTGCCACGTCATAGGATGATTTAATCGCGGCCCAGGTGCCTTCGACGAAGGTGGCGCCGGCATCGAAGGAATAGTAGCCGAGCAGCGCATCGACACGCTTTGGCGGCACGTCGCCGCGCAGGCCGCGCGTCGGCCAGGTGAAAGGCATGGCCGTGCCCTCGTGACCGGAGGCCACCCATTGCGGCCAGACCGTCGGCAGGAAGTCGATATAGTCTGATTTGTGGATACGCTTGGCGGCGGCAAGGTCATGCTCGAGCGGCAGGACGATCGGTCCGAGCTTCTCGCTTTCGACCCGTGCCTTGATGAATTCGGCCCGAGAGGGCTTCTCGAAACCCGGCACGATGGCCGATGTGACCAGTTCCATCTGGCCGGCATGGCCAGCATGAAGCGGCGAATAGACAGTCTTCATAAAATTCCTCTCGAAATGCGAAATCAGTCAAGGTTGAGATAGGGGTTCACCAGAGCCAGCCACATGGCTTCGACATCGTCCTCGATGAGGTCGAATGTCCTGCGATCTCTCTTCAGTCCGACAAGCCGGCAGGCGTGCCCGACCTCCATCATCACCAGGCCGAGCCGTTTGGCGATCTTGTCTTCGAGAGCAGGATTCACATGCCGCAGCCAGGCGGCGTAAAGCGCGATGATCTGCTCGTCATATTCGTCCTGGATAGGCCTGAGATCGGCGTTGCCGGATATCGCCTCGATCACCGGCATCAGGGTCGCGTTTTCGAGATAGATGCTGGACGTGTCGATGAAAAGCTTGCGCACCTCGCGCCGGAATTCTTCGCGGTTGGTGGGCCGCGGGACCTTGATGCGCTTCTCGATCACCTCGGGAAAGGAGGACAGCCAGCGCCTGGCGAGGTCCAGAAGAATGGCTTCCTTGTTGGGAAAGTATTGGTAGACCGAACCGACCGACAGGCCGGCGCGCTGGGCAATGGCGAGCGTCGTCGGCGTCCTGGTTCCTTGCTCCCGCGTCAGGATAAGCGCCGCGTCGAGAATGCGGTCGACCACCTTGCTCGACCGTTGCTGCCGCGGCTGCTTGCGCGGTTCGAGCGCTATTTTGGTTTTGCGGTCGAGACTGCGCTTCACTGCTTGATGCCCTCGTTCCCCGCTCGGTCTGAACACAGGCGCAGGGTGCTGTCCACAATACATTCTAAATTCGGCATGTTGACAAACGCGAATAATCAGTCGCATTCTTTATCCACGCTGTCCCCAGGGATAACAAGGGGAATTTCGAGGGCAGCGCGCTGGCATTTGATTTTTGTCCGATGGCGCCACTCCGGTGGGGTGGCAGGCTGTTGGGCGCAGGATTGCCGGTTTCAGTCAGTCGTCAAAAGCGCGGAGTCGCGATGTCTGTCACGGGTGCGGGTCGTAGTGCGGATCTGATCGTCATCAATGGTCGTGTGCTGACCATGGACGATGACAATCCCGCCGCCGAGGCCGTTGCCGTCAAGGACGGCGCCATCGTCGCCATCGGCAGCCGCGCCGCCATCGAAGAGCTCAAGGGATCGGCCACAAAGGTGATCGACGCCAAGGGCGGTTCGGTCCTGCCCGGTTTCATCGAAGCCCATATGCACCTGTTCTCAGGAGGGGCCGAGCTCGCGCATCTTCAGCTTGGCGGTGTCCATGGCTTCGAGGCGCTGCAGAAGGCGATCCGTGACTATGCGTCGGCTAAGCCCGACGCAAAAATGCTGGTCGGACAGGGCGTCGACTACACCGTGCTCGGCAGCGAGCGGGTGACGCGCCACCATCTCGACGCCATTTTGCCCGATCGCCCGTTCTGCATGGCGGCGCCCGATCACCACACGATGTGGGCCAATACCAAGGCGCTTGAAATGGCCGGCATCCTGCAGGGCCGCGCGCTTGGTCCGGGCAATGAAATCGTCATGGGCGAGGATGACCTGGCAGCGGGCGAACTGCGCGAAGGCGAGGCCTTCGGCCCGGTGCTCGACCTTGCCGGCGAGGGCCGGGTGCGGCTGGGGCTGGCGACCGGCGGCGAGCCGGATCCGATGCCGTCCGCCGCCGAACGCGCCGCCGATCGCGACATCATGCGGCGCGGGCTCGCCTGGTGCGCGCGCCATGGCATCACCTCCATCCAGAACATGGACGGCAACCTCTACCAGCTCGAACTGCTGGCCGAGATCGAGGCCGAGGAAGGCTTGCCCTGCCGCGTGCAGATCCCCTTCCACTACAAGAATTTCATGACGCTCGACATACTCGACAAGGCGTCCGTCATGGCCGAGCGCTACAACAGCGAGTGGCTGTCGTCGGGCATGGTCAAGGTGTTCTATGACGGCGTGCTCGATTCCTGGACGGCTGTCATGGTCGAGCCCTACGCCGACCGTCCGGACTGGGTCGGCGAGCCGCTGTTCACACCACAGCAGTTCATCGATCTGGCGGTCGCCATCGACAGGCGTGGCCTGCAGATCGCGGTGCACTCGATCGGCGATGGTGCCGTGCGGGCCGTGCTCGACGGTTACGAGGCAGCGCAAAAGGCCAATGGCAAGCGCGACAGCCGGCATCGCGTCGAGCACATCGAAGTCACCACCACATCGGACGTGCCGCGTTTCGCCGAACTCGGCGTCATCGCCTCGATGCAGCCGTCGCATCCGCCCGGGGCCATGGATTTCCCGCTGGAGCCGACCGTGTCGCGTATCGGGCCGGCCCGCTGGCCGCTTAGCTATGCCTGGCGAACATTGAAAGACGCCGGCGCCCATGTCGTGTTTGCCTCGGACTGGCCGGTGGCGCCGATCGACCCGATCCTGAGCATCCAGGCGGCAGTGATGCGCAAACCATGGGCAGAGAGCGACCCCGACCAGAGTTTCTCGCTGCATGAATCGCTCGCCGCCTACACGGTCGAGGGCGCCTATGCCGAATTCGCCGAGCACCGCAAGGGCACGCTGAAATCGGGCTATATGGCCGATCTGGTGGTCCTGTCTGATGATATCGAGAAGACGGCGCCGGACAATTTGCACAAGCTGCGCCCGGTGACGACGATCTGCGGCGGCAAGGTCACCTACCAGGCCTGACGATGACACGAGACTTGCCGGCCAAATGACTGACTGAACTGTGATTCAATGCCGGGCTTGCCAACCTACCGGGCGTGTGGTCACATCGAACAGGGGAACAGCTCCGCCAGCAAGAGCGGGGTCAACAGTGAGGCGTAATCGTGCCGGACAAACCGGATCGGAATGCGATTGAAGTAGTAAACGTCAGTAAAATTTTCGGATCGGGTGAGGGGCAGGTCGCTGCCCTCGACAAGGTCTCGGTATCTATCCGCGAAAACGAGTTCTTCACGCTGCTGGGACCGTCCGGCTGCGGCAAGACCACCCTTTTGCGACTGATCGCCGGCTTCGACTTTCCAACCGCCGGTGAAATCCTGCTCTACGGCCAGGACATCGCGCCGCTGCCGCCGTTCAAGCGGCCGGTCAACACCGTCTTCCAGTCCTATGCCCTGTTCCCGCACATGACGGTGGCCGACAATATCGGCTTCGGCCTGGAGATGCTCGGCAAGCCCAAGGCCGAGATCAAGGCGCGGGTCGCCGAGATGCTCAAGCTGGTCAAGATGGAAGCGCTGGCGGGCCGCCGCACGGCGCAGATTTCCGGTGGCCAGCAGCAGCGCGTCGCCCTGGCCAGGGCGCTCGCGCCGCAGCCGAAAGTGCTGTTGCTCGACGAGCCGCTCTCGGCACTCGACTACAAGCTGCGCAAGGAGATGCAGATCGAGTTGAAGCGGCTGCAGCATGAGACCGGCATCACCTTCATCTTCGTCACCCATGACCAGGAAGAAGCGCTGACCATGTCGGACCGCATTGCGGTGATGTCGTCGGGCAAGATCCTGCAGGTCGGCTCGCCCTGGGATATCTACGACAAGCCGGCGGAACGCTTCGTCGCTGACTTCATCGGCGAAACCAATTTCCTCACCGCCGCCATATCGGGCACCGGCAACGGCAAGACGCGCGCGACGCTCAAATCCGGCACGACCATCGAGGCGACCGTTGCCGAAGGGTTCCAGCCGAAGGACAACGCCACCGTGGTGGTGCGGCCCGAGCATGCCAAGCTGACCAAGGACAAGGGCGACCTGTCGGGCACGGTCGAGAACATCGTCTATTTCGGCACCGACACGCATATCCATGTCCAGCTCGACAGCGGCGAGGCCTTCACCGTGCGCCAGCAGAACACGCGCAGCGCCGGCTGCGGTTTCGAGCGCGGCGACAAGGTCGGCATCCTGATCGGCAACGACGCCGCGCAAGTGCTGAGGGACTGATGGCCACCGCGGAAGAAGTCGCCAAGGCCGCGGAACGGCGTGATGTCCGTGACCGCTGGCTGTTGTCAGCCCCAGCGCTGCTGGTCATCCTGCTCGCCGCGACCGGCCCGTTGCTGATCGTGCTCGTCTATTCGTTCCTGACGCCCGGCGCCTATGGCGACGTCAAATGGCAGTTCTCGCCCGATGCCTGGACATCGGTGTTCCTGGAACGCGACATTTTCGACGACACGCTTTCGCTCGCGGCAGCGCATGTCACCATTTTCTGGCGCTCGATCAAGCTTGCTGTAGTGACGACGCTGGCGACCTTGGCGCTCGGTTTCCCGACCGCCTATTTCATGGCGACGCGCAGCGAAAAGACCAGGGATCTCTGGCTGTTCCTGATCACCATCCCGTTCTGGACAAACCTCCTGATCCGCACCTTCGCCGTGCTGCAGATCATCCGCAACGAAGGCATCATCAACACGATCCTTTTGAAGCTCGGCATCATCTCGGCGCCGATCCAGATCCTCTACACCGACACGGCGATCCTGATCGGCATGGCCTATGTCTACCTGCCGCTGATGGTGCTGCCGATCTACGCCAGCATGGAGAAGCTCGATTTTCGCCTGGTCGAGGCGGGCTATGACCTCTACGCGACACGCTTCAAGGTGCTGCGCAAGATCATTTTCCCGCTGGTCAAACCCGGCGTCATCGCCGGCTCGATCCTGGTCTTCATTCCGGCCCTCGGCGCCTATGTGACGCCGAGCGTGCTTGGCGGCGGCAAGAACATGATGCTGTCCAACCTGATCGAATTGCAGTTCGGGCAGGGCCGCAACTGGCCGCTCGGCTCGGCGCTGTCGATCACGGTGATGATCATCGTCATGGTGGCGCTGCTTGCCTATGTGCGCAATGCCGGCAAGTCGGGGGTGCGTCATGGCTAGCAACTTCTCCATCAAGCACCAGCCGGGCTTCACGACGATCGCGGCGACCTGCTTCGTCGTGCTCTATCTGCCGATCGTGGTGCTGGTGATCTATGCCTTCAACGCGGCGACCTCGACCTCCGAATGGGGCGGCTTTTCGCTGAAATGGTTCCAGTCGGCATACCAGAACACGCAGGTCATCGATGCGACGCTGCGCTCGTTCCAGATAGGCTCCATCGCGGCGGTGCTGTCGACGATTTTTGCCACCATGGCGGCGCTCGCCACCACGCGCACCGCCTCCTATCCCGGCCTCACCTTCAAATACGCGGCGATCAACCAGCCGCTGATGGTGCCCGAGATCGTCACCGGCGTGGCGCTGCTGATCTTCTTCTCGCGCATCAAGATCTTCACCGGCTATTCCGGCATCGGCTACCTGGTCGCCGCGCATACGGCGTTCTGCATTCCGTTCGCCTATCTGCCGATCAGGGCGCGGCTGGAGAATATGGACCTGACGCTGGAACGCGCCGCCGCCGATCTCTACGCCACGCCGTGGAAGACCTTCCGCCGCATCACGCTGCCGCTTTTGTGGCCCGGCATCCTCGCCGGCCTGATGCTGGCCTTCGTCATCTCGCTCGATGACGTGGTCATCACCGAATTCGTCAAATCGGGCGGCCAGGACACGCTGCCGACTTACATGCTCGGCCAGATCCGCCGCGGCATCACACCCGAGATCAACGCGATATCGACCGCTTTCCTGCTGCTTTCGGTCGCGATCGTCACGTTGTTTTTCTTCGTCAGCAGGAAACGAGACTGAAACCGATAATGGGAGTTAGAACGATGAACTGGAAGACAACAGCGACCGCCATGGGGTTGGCGCTGCTCGCTTCGACGGGCCTTGCCCGCGCCGACGGCGTGCTCAACATCTACAATTGGGGCAACTATACCAGCCCCGATGTGATCAAGAAGTTCGAGGACAAATACAACATCAAGGTGACCATCACCGATTACGATTCCAACGATACCGCGCTCGCCAAGGTCCGCCAGGGCGGCACCGGGTTCGACATCGCGGTGCCGTCGCAGACCTACGTGCCGATCTGGATCAAGGAAGGTCTCGTGCTCGAAACCGATCCCGGCAAGATGGAGAACTTCAAGAACGTCGCGCCGGAATGGGCCAATCCCGACTTCGATCCCGGCCGCAAATATTCGGTGCCGTGGGCGCTGGGCACCGTCGGCGTCGTCGTCAACACCGATACCTACAAGGGACCGGCCGACAGCTGGGGTATCATCTTCAACACGCCGGACGAGTTGAAGGGCAAGGTCAATGTCGTTCCCGAGATGAATGACGTCATCTTCGCGGCGATCAAATATGTCGGCGGCCAGCAGTGCACCACCGACAAGGCGGTGTTGAAGAAGGTGCGCGACACGCTGGTCGCAGCCAAGCCGAACTGGATCGCGATGGAGTACAACACCATCGAGAAGATGGGCGCCGGCGACTTCAAGGCCACCAGCGACTGGAACGGCTCGGCGCTGCGCCAGCGGCTGGCCAATCCGGCCATTCACTACAATTATCCGAAGGAAGGCTTTGGCCTGTGGAGCGATAACGTCGTCGTTCTGAAGGAAGCCAAGAACGTCGACAACGCCAAGCTGTTCCAGAACTTCATCATGGATCCGGAAAACGCGGCAGGCCTGTCGGCCTTCCACCGCTACGCCAACGCCATCACCGGCTCGGACAAGTACATGCCGGCCGACATGAAGGACGCGCCGGAAGTGGTCATCCCGGCCGACGCCAAGCCGCATGCCGAGCTGCAGCTGATGTGCCCGCCGGAGACGCAGGAACTCTACACCAAGATCTGGACCGAACTGCAGAAGTAATCGCTGCATGCCGGACTCGGCGGCCAGGGCATGATGCCGAAAAGTGTGAAACGGTTTTCTCGGACAAACGGGTACCCGTTTGTCCAGGCATCATGCCCTATCTCTCTCTGACTTAGAGACGGATTCAGATTTCAGGTCGAACCGACCTGAAATCATCCGTCTCTAGGCCGCCGGGTTCTTTCTGTTTCCGGGAATGCCCTTCATGGACTCCTATCGCAACAGCGACCCGCGGCCGCCGATCATGCAGGGCTCGCCGCCCGTCATGGTGCCGCCGAAGCTCGACTGGGACCGGCCGCCATGGAACCGCTGGGCGTTCCAGCACATCCGCGAAATTCTGCCGACCGCCGAAGTCTGGCGCGGAAACGGCCATCGCCATCGTCTCGAACGCGCCGAGGCCGATCTCGACGGGCTGGCGGTCGAGGACAGCGAGGGCAGGGCCTCGACGCTCGCCGGGTTGCTCGACGAAACCTATACGGACGGCTTCCTCGTGCTCAAGCACGGCAAGGTTGCCTATGAGCGCTATTTTAACGGCATGGACGAGCGCACGCTGCATCTGTCGCAGTCGATGGCCAAGTCCGTCACCGGCTCGGTGTTCGGCATATTGGCCGGGCGCGGCCTGATCGATCCGGCCAGGCCGGTGACCGACTATCTGCCGGAGCTGGCGGAGACAGGCTGGGCCGGCGCGACTATCCAGCATGTGCTCGACATGACGACGGGCGTGCGTTTCTCCGAGGAGTACACCGACCGCTATTCCGACATCGGCCAGGTTGATGTCGCCACCGGCTGGAAGCCGGTACCGCCGGGCAGCGATCCGGACTTCCGCTGGCCCTCGCATATGTTTGAGCTGATCCTGGGCTTGAAGGACATTGTCCGCCCGCATGGGGCAAAGTTCGAGTACCGCTCGATCGAGACCGACGTGCTCGCCTTCCTCATGGAGCGGGTGACGGGCAAGCGACTGGCGCAATTGGTTTCGGAAGAACTCTGGCAAAAGCTCGGCGCCGACGAAAGCGCCTGCTTCACCGTCGACAGCGCCGGCTATGCCGTGGCCGATGGCGGCTTCAACGCCACGCTGCGCGACTATGGCCGCTTCGGCCAGATGATCCTCGACAATGGCGGCGGCATCGTGCCGGCCGACTGGATCGAGGCGACACGCAATGGCAGGCATGGCCCCGGTTTCTCCCCCAGCCTGCCGCAGGGCAGCTACCGCAACCAGTTCTGGATCGAGGATCCCAGCTCGCGCGCGCTGATGTGCCGGGGCGTGTTCGGGCAGATGATCCATATCGACTGGAACACAGGAATGGTCGTGGTGAAGCTTTCGACCTGGCCGGATTTCAGCAATCTCGCCTACTCCACGGCGACGCTGAAGGCCGTGCACGCCATCGCCGCTGCTCTGAGCTGAGCCCCCATAAGAAACGACATGGAAGGAAACGCCATGACCGGCAAGACCGCGTTCGAGACCCGCTACGGCTTCGCCCGTGACCACGTGCTGCTTTCCAACTGGCGCGAAAACCCGTTCAACCGATGGTCGTTCCAAAACCTTGGCGAACTGGTGCCGACGGCACGCGTGGCTGCGGCACCGGGTGGTGCCGAGGCGCCCGCACGGGATTTCGGTGGTTTGCTCAGCGAAAAGGTCTCGGTTGCCAAGGCGCCGGAGACGGTGGCTGACTTCCTCGCGCGCTCCAGCACCGATGCACTGACCGTGATGAAGGGCGGCAAGATCATCGGCGACTGGTTCGCGCCGCATATGGATTTCGGCGCTCGCCACATCATTTTCTCGATCAGCAAGTCGGTCACCGCCATCATCGCCGGGATATTGGAAGGCGAGGGGGTGTTCGATCCGGAAGCGCCGGTGACGCAGTATATCCCGGAAGCCGCAGGCTCGGCCTATGGCGATGCGAGTTGCCGGCACGTGCTCGACATGAGTGTCAGCCTCGATTTCGAAGAGGCCTATCTCGATCCGGAAAGCGCCTTTGCCCGCTATCGCCGCGCCACGCTGTGGAACCCGGGCGGCGGCACAGAAAGCCTGCGCGAATTTATCCTGACGCTGCAGCGGCTGGCCGAGCCGCACGGCCAGACCTTCCGCTACCGCTCGCCCAATTCCGACCTGCTCGGCCTGCTGCTGGAACGCGCGTCTGGTCAGCGCTTCACCGAGCTGATGCGCGAAAAGCTGTGGCTGCCGCTTGGCGCCGTCAGCGAGGCCTCGATCGGCGTCGACATGGAAGGCACGGCGCGCACTGCCGGCGGCATTTCGGTGACGCCGCGCGACCTGGCGCGCATCGGCGAGATGATGCGGCAAGGCGGCATGGCCAATGGCCGCCGCATCGTACCGGAGGCCTGGGTGCGCGACACGGTCAGCACCGGCGGCAGTGCGGAGGCCTGGCGGCGCGGCACGATGGCTTTCCTGTTTCCGAACGGCCGCTACCGCAACAAATGGTACCAGACTGGACACGAGAACGGGGCCTATTGCGGCATCGGCATCCACGGCCAGTGGCTCTATGTCGATCCGAGGACCGAAGTCGTCATCGCCAAGATGTCGTCGCAGCCGGTGCCGGTCGACGATCCGCTCGATGCCGAGATTGTCGCGTTTTTCGAGGCGTTGAGCCGGATGGTCTGAACCGTCCGGCACGGTTCCTTGCCGCGTGCTTTCTTGTGGACCGCCTGCGCCGGTGGAAAACGTCGCGGTTGGCGGGGCAGGCATCTGCGCCTATGGTCGCCGCTCTTTTGATGAGAGCAGGAACGACATGGCATCCGACATCAAGCGCATCGCAGCCATCATCGCGGCCGAGATCAAGGCGCGGCCCGAACAAGCGGCCGCGGCGATCGAACTGCTCGACGAGGGCGCGACGGTGCCGTTCGTGGCGCGTTACCGCAAGGAAGTGACTGGCGGGCTGGACGACACGCAGTTGCGCGACCTTGCCGAGCGGCTGGCCTATCTGCGCGAGCTCGACGCCCGCCGCGACACCATCCTCGGCTCGATCCGCGAGCAGGGCAAGCTGACCGAGGAACTGGAAACCAAGATCGCGGCGGCGGCCACCAAGGCGGAACTCGAAGACATCTATCTGCCCTACAAGCCGAAGCGCCGCACCAAGGCCGAGATCGCCAGGGAGCGCGGGCTGGGGCCGCTGGCCGAGGCCATCCTTGCGAACCGCGCGCTCGTGCCCTCCGAGGCGGCACTCGCCTATGTCACCGAGGAGGTGGCCGACGCCAAGGCCGCATTGGAAGGCGCGCGCGACATCCTGTCGGAACAGTTCGCCGAAAATGCCGATCTGGTCGGCAAGCTGCGCACCTACATGAAGGACCGCGCCTTCATGCGCGCCCGGGTGGTCGACGGCAAGCAGGAGGCCGGCGCGAAATTCTCCGACTATTTCGACCATGTCGAGCGCTGGGCAAATGTGCCGAGCCATCGTGCGCTCGCCATGCTGCGCGGCCGCAACGAGGAGGTGCTGTCGCTCGACATCGAGGTCGACACCGATGACACCTCGCCGGTGAAGCCGGTCGAGCGGATGATCGCCAATGCTTATGCCATCGGTGGCAGTCTGCCTGGTGACCGCTGGCTGATGGACGTCGCCGGCTGGACGTGGCGCATCAAGCTCTCGCTGCACCTGACGCTCGATCTGATGCGCGACCTGCGCGAACGGGCCGAGGAAGAGGCGATCCACGTCTTCGCCCGCAATTTGAAGGATCTGCTGCTCGCCGCGCCCGCCGGTTCGCGGCCGACGATGGGGCTCGATCCCGGCATCCGCACCGGCGTCAAGGTGGCGGTGGTCGATGGCACCGGCAAGGTGCTGACAACGACGACGGTCTATCCGTTCCCGCCGAAGAACGATGTGCGCGGCACGCAGGCCGAACTCGCCAAGCTCATCCGCCTGCACAAGGTCGAGCTGATCTCGATCGGCAATGGCACCGGCAGCCGCGAGACGGAAAAGCTGGTTGCGGACATGCTGTCCGACATGCCTTCCGATGGCGGGCCGAAGCCGCTGAAGGTGATCGTCAGTGAAGCCGGCGCCTCGGTCTATTCGGCCTCGGCGACGGCGGCGGCGGAATTTCCTGGCCTCGACGTGTCTTTGCGCGGCGCGGTGTCGATCGCGCGGCGCCTGCAGGATCCGCTGGCCGAACTGGTCAAGATCGAGCCGAAATCGATCGGCGTCGGCCAGTACCAGCACGATGTCGACCAGTACAGGCTCGGCCGCTCGCTGGAAGCGGTGGTCGAGGACGCGGTCAACGCGGTGGGCGTCGATCTCAACACTGCCTCGGCGCCGCTGCTGGCCCGCGTCTCAGGCCTCGGCGCATCGCTCGCCGACGCCATCGTTGCGCATCGCGATGCGACCGGGCCGTTCGCCAGCCGCAAGGATCTGCTCAAGGTGCCGCGGCTCGGGCCCCGCGCCTTCGAACAGTCTGCCGGCTTCCTGCGCATTGCCAATGGCAGCGAGCCGCTCGATGCCTCGTCGGTGCATCCCGAAGCCTATGGCGTGGCCAAGAAGATCGTCGCCGCCTGCGGGCGCGATGTGCGTTCGCTGATGGGCGACAGTGCCGCGCTCAAAGCGCTTGATCCGCGCGTCTTCGTCGACGAGCGTTTCGGCCTGCCGACGGTGCGCGACATCCTGGCCGAGCTGGAAAAGCCCGGCCGCGATCCGCGCCCCGGCTTCAAGACGGCGACCTTCGCCGACGGTGTCGACGACATCAAGGATCTGAAGCCCGGCATGCTGCTGGAAGGTACAGTGACCAATGTCGCCGCCTTCGGCGCCTTCGTCGATATCGGCGTCCACCAGGACGGGCTGGTGCATGTCTCGCAACTGGCCGACCGTTTCATCAAGGACGCGCATGAGGTGGTCAAGGCCGGCGACGTGGTCAAGGTGCGCGTCGTCGATGTCGACATAAAGCGCAAGCGCATCGCGCTTTCCATGCGCAAGGATGGCGGCGAGGGCGGTGCATCCAAGGGCGGGCCGCGCGACAATGGTGGCGGCAGGCCGGCACCGCGTTCGCCGGCGCCACAACGCCAGCCGGAACGGCCGATGCAGCAGGGTGCGTTAGGTGCGGCGCTGGCGGATGCGCTGAAGCGGAAGTAGCCTACCAAGCCAGAACAGCCGGCTCCTTCTCAAGCTGGCCCAGCAGCCAGTCGCGAAAACTGGCGACTGGCGGATGGCCGCGCTTGTCGTGCGGGACGACGAGGTAGTAGGCGCTGCGGCTTTGCATGGGTTGGCCGGGGGCGGGCACCAACTGGCCGCGCTGCAATTCGCCAGCGATGAGGAGCAGCGGCAGCAGCGCGACGCCAAGCCCCGCCATGCAGGCCTGGGCGGCGGTGCCGAACTGCTCGAACTGCATGCCGGGGCCGGTCGGTGCGCTGAGGCCCTGGTGTTCGAACCATTCGGTCCAGGCGCCAGGACGTGTCGCCATGTGCAGCAGCGGCAGGCGGCCGATATCGGCCGCCGTGGCGATGGCGCGGCCGGCGAGGAAAGCGGGCGACACCACCGGCGCCACGGTTTCGCGCACCAGAAGTGTGGAGTCCGCTTCCGGCCAGTCCGGCAGGCCGTAATGGATGGCGGCATCCAGCCTCTCCCTGGCGAAGTCGAAGCGGCCGACGCGGGTGACGAAGTTGATGGTGATGTCGGGATTGTTCTCGACGAAATCGGGGATCATCGGCATCAGCCAGCGAGTGCCGAATGTCGGCAAGATGGCCAGGTTCAGGATGCCACTATGCCGATTGCTCATCAATCCAAGAGCGGCGTCGCGCAACTGGCCAAGCGCAGAGCGCACCGCCTCGGCGTAGATTTCGCCCGCCGTCGACAGCCGCACATTGCGGCTGTCGCGTTCGAACAACTGGCGGCCGAACTGATCTTCGAGCAGCCTGATCTGCCGGCTGACCGCGCCCTGGGTCAGATCCAGTTCCTGGGCGGCGGCGGTGAAAGACCCAAGCCGGGCCACCGCCTCGAAGGCGGCAAGCGCGCTGATGTTGGGTAAAAGGCGGCGCTGGACACTCATGATCCATTCCTAACGCTCATTGATCCGTGAAGCAATTTCGTTTGATTTTTTGAGCCCGCGGGCCGATAAGCCGGGCTTCACCGTTTTGAGGACCGAGAAGCCATGGCCGCCGACAAGAATGCATTCGTCTGGGAAGACCCGTTCCTGATCGAGGACCAGCTTTCGGAAGAAGAGCGCATGGTGCGCGACGGTGCGGCCGCCTTTGCCGCCGACAAGCTCGCGCCGCGCATCGAGGACGCCTACCTCAACGAAACCTTCGACACCGCGATCTTTCGCGAGATGGGCGATGCCGGCCTGCTCGGCATCAACATCCCTGAAGAATTCGGCGGGCTCGGCGCCAACTATGTGACCTACGGGCTGGTCGCGCGAGAAGTGGAACGGGTCGATTCCGGCTATCGCTCGATGATGTCAGTGCAGTCGTCGCTGGTGATGTATCCGATCTACGCCTACGGCTCGGACGAGCAGCGCATGAAGTACCTGCCCAAGCTCGCCAGCGGCGAGTGGATCGGCTGTTTCGGCCTGACCGAGCCAGATGCCGGCTCCGACCCGGGCGGCATGAAGACGCGCGCCGAGAAGACCGCCAGCGGCTACAAGCTCTCCGGCTCCAAGATGTGGATTTCCAACTCGCCGGTTGCCGACGTGTTCGTCGTCTGGGCGAAGTTGAAGGGCGAGAACGGCAAGGATGAGATCCGCGGCTTCGTGCTGGAAAAAGGCATGAGGGGACTGTCGGCGCCGAAGATCGGCGGCAAGCTGTCGCTGCGGGCCTCGATCACCGGCGAAGTGGTGATGGAAGGTGTCGAGGTCGGCGAGGATGCGCTGCTGCCCAACGCCAAGGGCCTTGGCGGCCCGTTCGGCTGCCTCAACCGGGCGCGCTACGGCATCTCCTGGGGCTCGATGGGTGCGGCCGAAGATTGCTGGCACCGCGCCCGCCAGTATGGTCTCGACCGCAAGCAATTCGGCAAGCCGCTGGCCGGCACGCAGCTTTACCAGAAGAAGCTCGCCGACATGCAGACCGAGATCGCGCTCGGGCTGCAGGCATCGTTGCGCGTCGGGCGCCTGCTCGACGAAGGCAAGATGGCGCCGGAAATGATCTCGATCGTCAAGCGCAACAATTGCGGCAAGGCGCTCGACATCGCCCGCCAGGCCCGCGACATGCATGGCGGCAACGGCATCCAGATCGGCTACCACGTCATGCGCCACGCGCAGAATCTGGAAACGGTCAACACCTATGAGGGCACGCATGACGTGCACGCGCTGATCCTGGGACGGGCGCAGACGGGTATCCAGGCGTTCTTCTAAGCTGCGCCTTAGGCCAGCTTTGGCTGCTTAAATTAGGTGCACCGCAACATCTGTGCTTGGAGAATGGCCGGCAGATGTGTCAGGGTTCGGCGAATTCATTTTGAAACGCCGATCTCCGGGGCCCCATGGCAATTTTGGCAGCCGTCTACCATCTGACCCATTACAAATACGACCGGCCGGTGGTTCTCGGGCCCCAGATCATCAGGCTGCAGCCGGCACCGCATTCCCGTACCAAGGTGCTCAGCCACTCTTTGAAGGTCGAGCCGGCGAACCACTTCGTCAATCTGCAGCAGGACCCTTACGGCAACTTCCTTGCCCGTTTCGTCTTCCCGGAGCCGGTGAGCGAGCTGAAGATCGAGGTCGACCTCGTCGCCGACATGACGGTCTACAATCCGTTCGATTTCTTCGTCGAGCCGTCAGCCGAGACGTTTCCGTTCGAGTATCCTGAAGAAATCCGCGACGATCTCGCCATCTACCGGACACCGGAGCCGGCGGGGCCGTTGCTCTCGGCCTTCCTGAGAACCGTCGAACGCAGCGCGAAAAACACCGTCAATTTCCTCGTCGACCTCAATGCGCGGCTGCAGCGCGAGATCGCCTATATCGTGCGCATGGAGACCGGCGTGTTCTCGCCGGAGGAAACGCTGGCCGCCGGCAAGGGCTCGTGCCGGGATTCCGAGCTGGCTGCTGGTGCAGATCCTGCGCAATCTCGGCATCGCCGCCCGCTTCGTGTCGGGCTATCTGATCCAGCTCAAACCCGACCTCATTGCGCTGGATGGGCCGGCCGGCACATCGGTCGATTTCACCGATCTGCACGCCTGGTGCGAGGTCTACCTGCCGGGCGCCGGCTGGATCGGCTTCGACCCGACCTCGGGCCTGCTCACCGGTGAAAGCCATGTGCCGCTTGCCGCGACACCGCATTTCCGCAATGCGGCACCGATTTCCGGCATGGCGAGCTTTGCCAATGTCGAATTCGGCTTCGAGATGCGGGTCGACCGCATCGCCGAGCATCCGCGCATCACCAAGCCGTTTTCGGATGAAAGCTGGCAGGCGCTCGATGCGCTCGGCAACAAGGTCGATGCGGCACTTGGCGCAGGGGACGTGCGGCTGACGATGGGCGGCGAGCCGACCTTCGTGTCGATCGACGATTTCGAGTCCGCCGAATGGAACACTGCCGCCGTCGGCCCGACCAAGCGCGAAAAGGCCGATGCGCTGATCCGCAAACTGCGCGAGCGCTTCGCGCCGGGCGGCTTTCTCCACTATGGCCAGGGCAAATGGTATCCGGGCGAAAGCCTGCCGCGCTGGACCTTCTCGCTCTACTGGCGCGCCGATGGCCAGCCGGTGTGGAGCGACCCGTCGCTGATCGCGCGCGAAAAGAGTTCGGCCGGTATCGGCCCGCAGCAGGCCGAAAGCCTGCTGACGGCGATCGCCGGCGAGCTCGGCATCGACAAGACCATGGTCAGCGAAGCCTATGAGGATCCGGCCGAATGGCTGCTCAAGGAAGGCAAGCTGCCGGAAAATGTCGATCCGTCCAATTCCAAGCTGGAGGACCCGGAAGAACGCAGCCGCATGGCGCGCGTGTTCGAGCGCGGGCTGACCAAACCGTCCGGCTATGTGCTGCCGGTGCAGCGCTGGAACAGCCAGGCGTCGGGGCCGCGCTGGCGCTCGGAAAAATGGAAGACGCGGCGCGGCCGGCTGTTCCTGGTACCCGGCGATTCACCGGTCGGTTATCGCTTGCCGCTCGGCACGCTGCCCTATGTGCCGCCGGCGCAGTTCCCCTATATCGTGCCGGTCGATCCGTCGCTGCCGCGCGGCCCGCTGCCGGCGCGCGAAGCGATCTTGCCTACTGCGGCGCCGGCGGAACTTGAAGGCGCCGATGAGATGGCGCGCCGGCAGCAGGCGGCGTCGTTTACCGCCGCGACCGGCCAGCAGGACCGGGTCGAACAGGAGATCACCGAGATCGGCGGCGCGGTGCGCACCGCGCTCTCCGTCGAGCCGCGCGATGGGCGGCTGTGCGTGTTCATGCCGCCGGTCGAGGCGCTTGAGGATTATCTCGAACTGGTCGCCGCCGCCGAGAATGCGGCCAAGGCGATCGGCCTGCCGGTCCATATTGAGGGTTATGGCCCGCCGCATGATCCGCGCCTCAATGTCATTCGCGTGGCGCCTGATCCCGGCGTCATCGAGGTCAACATCCATCCGGCTGCCAATTGGCAGGATTGCGTGGCGACGACGACGGCGATCTATGAGGAGGCGCGGCTGACCCGGCTTGGCGCCGACAAGTTCATGATCGATGGCCGCCACACCGGCACAGGCGGCGGCAACCATGTCGTGGTCGGTGGTGCGACGCCCAATGACAGCCCGTTCCTGCGCCGGCCCGATCTGTTGAAGAGCCTGGTGCTGCAGTGGCAGCGGCATCCGTCGCTGTCCTATCTGTTCTCTGGCCTGTTCATCGGCCCGACCAGCCAGGCGCCGCGCTTCGACGAGGCGCGTCACGATTCGCTCTACGAGCTCGAAATCGCCATGGCGCAGGTGCCGCATCCGGACCAGGGCGCAGCCCCCTTGCCGTGGCTGGTCGACCGGCTGTTCCGCAATTTGTTGACCGACGTCACTGGGAATACGCACCGCTCGGAAATCTGCATCGACAAGCTGTTCTCGCCGGATGGGCCGACCGGCCGGCTCGGCCTGGTCGAGTTCCGGCGGCTTCGAGATGCCGCCCAATGCGCGCATGAGCTTGGCGCAGCAATTGCTGGTCAGGGCGATCATTGCGCGCGCGTGGAAGAACCCGCTCGACGGTCGCTTCGTGCGCTGGGGCACCTCGCTGCATGACCGGTTCATGTTGCCGCATCATGTCTGGGCGGATTTCTCGACGTGCTCGACGACCTCAAGCTCAACGGTTTCGAGTTCCGTCCCGAATGGTTCGATGCGCAGCTCGAATTCCGTTTTCCGTTCTGTGGCGAGGTTCAGCACGCCGGCATCAAGCTGGAGCTGCGGCAGGCCCTGGAGCCGTGGCATGTCATGGGCGAACAGGGCGCCATCGGCGGCACCGTGCGCTTCGTCGATTCCTCGGTCGAGCGGCTGCAGGTCAAGACCGAAGGCCTCAACCCGGAGCGTCATGCCATCGTCTGTAACGGCCGCATCGTGCCGATGAAGGTCACGGACAACCGCGAAGTCGCGGTGGCGGGCGTACGCTTCAAGGCCTGGCAGCCAGCTTCGGGCCTGCATCCGGCGCTGCCGGTCAACACGCCACTGGTGTTCGACATCTATGACCGCTGGTCGGGCCGGGCAGTCGGCGGCTGCGTCTACCATGTCGCGCATCCCGGCGGCCGCAACTACGACACTTTCCCGGTCAATGGCAATGAGGCGGAGGCGCGGCGGCTTGCCCGCTTCGAGCCGCGCGGCCACACGCCATCAGGCTATGTGCTGCGCGAGGAACAACCAGCGGAAGATTTCCCGATGACCCTTGACCTTCGGCGGCCGGCAAGACTCTGATCAGCGATGGCAAAGGGGAATCACAAAAGGATACGCGGCAAGCCGCAGATCCACAGCCTGCTGGAGCACTACCAGCCGATCGACGGCGTCGTCGACGAGATGGTCGACGCTGCAGGCAATCCCCGCCCTGTGTGGAAGCATTTCATCGAGGCACTCGACGATCTCGGTGCCGAAAAGCTCGGCCAGCGCTTTGCCCGCGCCGACCAGTATCTGCGCGATGCCGGCGTCTACTACCGGGTCTACGACAAGGCTGGCGCCAATGAGCGCGAATGGCCGCTGGCGCATGTGCCGCTGCTTATCGAAGACAGCGAATGGGTGGCGATCAGCGCCGGTCTCGTGCAGCGGGCCGAACTGTTCGAGGAAACCATCGCCGATATCTATGGGCGCAACCGGCTGATCGAAAAAGGCATCCTGCCGGCGGGATTGATCGCGGCCAGCCCCGAATATCTGCGGCCTGTCGTGGGTACCACGCCGGCCGGCGGCCATTACCTGCATTTCTGTGCCTTCGAACTCGGCCGTGGCCCCGACGGCCAGTGGTGGGTGCTGGGCGACCGTACGCAGGCGCCGTCCGGCGCCGGCTTTGCGCTGGAGAACCGCGTCGCCACGACGCGCGCGCTCTCCGATATCTATGGCGAGATGCATGTGCACCGGCTTGCCGGCTTCTTCCGTCGCTTCCGCGATGCGCTGATCGGCATGGCCAGGGAAAGCGAAGGCCGCGTCGCCATATTGACTCCGGGGCCGCTCAACGAAACCTATTACGAACACGCCTATATCGCCCGCTATCTCGGCATCATGCTGCTCGAAGGGGAGGACCTGACCGTTTCCGGCGGCAGGCTGATGGTACGCACGGTTTCCGGCCTGATGCCGATCAGCGTGTTGTGGCGCCGCCTCGACGCTGCCTTCGCCGACCCGCTCGAATTGCGCTCGGATTCGCAGATCGGCACGCCGGGGCTGGTCGAGGCGATCCGGCAGGGGGCGGTATCCACCGTCAATGCGCTGGGCTCGGGCCTGATGGAAACGCGGGCGCTGCTCGCTTTCCTGCCCAAGATCGCGCGCGAATTGCGCGGCGAGGAGTTGCTCTTGCCGAGCGTCGCGACATGGTGGTGCGGGCAACCGACCGAACGCGCGCACGTGCTTGCCAATATCGACCGCATGGTGGTCGGTCCGGCGCTCTCGACAAGGCTTGCCTTCGAGGATGACGGCCAGACCACGCTCGGCTCGGCGCTATCGGCCGGGGAACGGGCGGAACTGGTGGCGCGCATCGAACGCGATGGCGGCGCCTTCGTCGGCCAGGAAGCGGTGACGCTGTCGACGACGCCGGTCTTTGTCGGTGGCTGGCTGGAGCCGCGGCCGGCGAGCCTGCGCGTCTATCTGGCGCGCACGCCCGAAGGCTGGACGGTGATGCCGGGCGGGTTCGCCCGTGTCGGCCTGTCGCTCGACCCGACGGCGATCGCCATGCAGCGCGGCGGCCAGGCGGCCGATGTCTGGGTGGTCAGCGACAAGCCGGTCGAGCGCGAGACGCTGCTGCCGCAAGAGGGCGACAGTTTCACCCGCACCAGGCCGGGCAGCCTGCCCAGCCGCGCGGCGGAAAACCTGACCTGGCTCGGCCGCTATATCGAGCGCTCGGAAGACACGGTGCGCATCCTGCGCGCCTATCATGTGCGGCTGGCCGAGACATCCGATCCGGATATGCCGTTGCTGGCCGATATCAGGGACTATCTCGAACCGTTCGGCATCGATGTCGAGACGGCGATCCCGTCGGGGCTGATCGGCACGCTGGACAGCGCGGTCTACAGCGCGGGCCAGATCCGCGACCGCTTCTCGCCCGATGGCTGGCTGGCGCTGAAGGACCTGTCGAAGACCATCCATCAGTTCGCCACGACGGTGGCGCCGGGCGACGACGCGACACGGGCCATGACCGTTATCCTGCGAAAGCTCGCCGGTTTTTCCGGCCTGCTGCACGAGAACATGTACCGTTTCGCCGGCTGGCGGTTCCTCGAGATCGGCCGGCGACTGGAACGGGGCATCCAGATCGCCCGTACGCTCGCCCGGCTGACCAGCCCCAAGGCGCCGGACGGCGCGCTGGACATGATGCTGGAGATCGGCGACAGCGTCATGACCCACCGCCGGCAATATCCGGTGCAGGCCGGCCGGCGCACGGTGATCGACCTTCTTGCGCTCGATCCGCTCAATCCGCGCTCGATCCTGTTCCAGTTGGAAAGGCTGAAGGCCGAGATTGGCCTGTTGCCGTCGGTCGGCGGCGAGGGGCACATGTCGCCTGCGGCGAAAGAGATCCTGCAGCTTAACACCCAGATCGCCATCAAGGAGCCTTCGGACATGACGGCAAAGGCGCTGGACGAACTCGCCTATGAAATCGGAGGCCTCTACAACAGCCTCGCCAAGGCCTATTTCGGCTAAGCAGGTTCCGCAAAAGTGTCGCGCGGTTTTGCGACAAGAACCTGCGTCAGGACAGAAAAGTTTGCATGCTTTACGACATCAGGCTTCATCTCCATTACGACTATGCCGCGGCGGCGGGTGGCGGCCGCCACCAGATCCGCGTGCTGCCGTCGACGATTTCAGGCGTGCAGCGGGTCATCGCCGCATCCCTGTCCTTCGCGCCGGCGCCCAATGAACGGTCGGATTTCTCCGATTTCTTCGGCAACAACGTCACCTCCATCGCCTTTCGCGATGCGCATGACGCGCTCGACATAAGGATGAGCGCCCGCGTTTCGGTGTCGCGGCCGGAGCCCGGGCTCGATGTCTCACCCGATATCGGGCGGCTGCGGCAGGAACTGGCCGCGGTGCGGTCGCTGGCGTCCGCGTCACCGCACCATTTTCTGGCGGGAAGCGCTCACTCCGGCATCGATGCGGCGATCACCACCTACGCACGAGACAGCATCGCCGGCTCGGCCGCCGGCACGGCAATGAACCTATGCAACCGCATTCACCGCGATTTCACCTATGACGGTGATGCAACCACAGTGCGGACCCGGGCCAGCGATGCGTTCAAACTGAAGCGCGGTGTCTGCCAGGACTTTTCGCATATCATGATTGCCGGGCTGCGCGGGCTCGGCATTCCGGCTGGCTATGTCAGCGGCTTCCTGCGCACCATCCCGCCCAAGGGCAAGCCCCGACTGGAAGGCGCCGATGCCATGCATGCCTGGGTCAAGGTCTGGTGCGGGCGTGACGCCGGCTGGCAGGAATTCGACCCGACCAACGGCATGCGGGCCAGCAATGACCACATCACCGTCGGTTACGGCCGTGACTATTCCGATGTCGCGCCGATCGTCGGCGTGCTGAAAACCACCGGCGGACAGGTCGGCGAGCAGGCTGTCGACGTCATTCCCGTCGCGCTCGAAAAGGCGTGAAAAGGGACCTGCTCACGCAAGGTGGTCCACTGGTACAATTCGGCATGAACAAAGACGACTTCTCAAGTGGTGACGTGGCAGCTACCCTTTAGTCGGTTTCGAGAGGACCAATAATCGCAGTATTGATGCGCGTGGGCGCGGGGTTTGGTATTGAAAGCGGTCAGCGTCGTCATCCCTGCCCACAATGCGGCGAAAACCATCGCTACAACGCTGGCGTCCCTCGCCAGCGAGGCGGGGGTTATCGGCGAGATTCTGCTCGTCGATGATGCATCGATAGACGGTACGGCTGCCGCCGCGCTGCAGGCCGCGGCGAAATTGTCTCTGCCGCTGCGTGTGCTGCCGGCCAATTGTCGCGATGCCGGTGGCGCGCGCAACATTGCACTGGCGCAGGTGCTGTACCCCTGGGTGTACCTCATCGACGCTGACGACCTGCATCTTGAAAGTGGCTTGCGCGCGTTGCTCCAGCAGGCAGATCGCCAGCCAAAAGCCGACATGATCGTTGGCGCTTACCGGCGTCGGGTGAATGGCCAGGACCGCCAGATCAAGGTGCCGAACGGATATCAGGCCGGCTGTCTGGCAAACGCTGCGGCCTATGTGAAAGGCGACATTCGCTCCGTCGCGGTGGGCAGCGTGCTTGCTTCGCGGCACCTCATCGGCCAAACGCGGTTTCCGGTCGGGCTGGCCTATGATGAGGACACATTGTTTTGGGCGCGGCTGATGAGCACGGCGTCGCTGGCCATGATCGAGCAGCCTGTGATGGTCTACGAAGTCTCGCCGATGCGCTCCGACGATCGTTTTACGATCAACCCGGTGCGGCGCTTCCTTGATTGGCGCCGGGAACTGCGCACACTCACCGATTGCAGCATCCCGGTCTCGGCGCTCAAGACCAGGGAGGGGCTTGTATCCCTCAAGATTGCCCGCGTCCACTATGCGCGCGGTGGCCTGGCCATGGCCGCGCGCTTCCTGGCGGTGGCCGCGGCCGCGCCGAAGCGACGGTCTGAGGCCTGGCGCTGCCTGCGTTACAGGCTCAAGCTCGCGGTGCGACGCCGGCTGTCGGCTCCACTGAACCAAATGCAGGACGCGCTGTAACCTGCCAGCCGCCAACACGTTCGGGATCGCCTGCTTTTCAGACGGTGTGTGGAACCAGCAGTCGGCCAACAGCTTATCTACGCATATTTGCGTGGAGCTTACATGCTGCAGAGATCCGGATTGCCGCACGGCCGGTCGACCGACGAAGACGCTGCGCCGAAGAATGGGGCGCAAAGCTCGGCCAGGGATGCCGCACTCACCTATGTCAGCGATGCCGAGCCTGGTATCCGCCGGCTGAGGACCAGCAAAGGATTTTCCTACACAGGACCGGACGGGAAAGCGGTCTCCGATGCCGCCAGGGCGCGTATCGAGGCGATCGTCATTCCGCCGGCCTGGACGGATGTGTGGATCTCGCCCGATGCCGATGGGCATATCCAGGCGACTGGAAGGGATCAGCGGGGGCGCAAGCAGTATCGCTATCATCCACAATGGGCCGAGGAGCGCGACGGCGCCAAATATTCGAGCCTCGTTGCTTTTGCTGAAAGCTTGGTCGACCTGCGGCGCACGATAGACAGCGATTTGCGCCGTCACGGCCTGCCATTTGAGCGTGTCGTCGCCGCAGTCGTCTGGCTGCTCGACAACACGATGATCCGCGTCGGCAATGCCGCCTATGCGCGCGACAATAAGAGCTTCGGCCTGACGACATTGCGGGACCGCCATGTCGACATCAAGGGATCGAGCCTGCGCTTTGCCTTCAAGGGCAAATCCGGCAAGGAATGGAAATTGAAGCTGGTCGATCGCCGCATCGCAGGGATCGTGCGGGGCGCCCAGGATCTGCCCGGCCAGAAGCTGTTCCAGTATCTCGACGAGGACGGCAACAGGCGCCCGGTCCGCTCCGATGACGTCAACCGCTATATCAGGGACGCCGCCGGCGATGCGTTCAGCTCCAAGCATTTCCGCACCTGGGGCGGCACCATCCACGCCGCGTCGCTGTTTGCGCAGACGGAGCTGCCCGAAGCCCAAGCCCAGCAAAAGCGGGTGATGAACAGCGTCATCGACAGAGTGGCCGAGCGGCTGGGCAACACCCGTACCGTCTGCCGCAAATGCTATATCCATCCGCTGGTTTTCGAGGCCTGGTCGCAAGGGCGGCTGCTGGCCGAAATGGCGGAAGCCAACAAGCGCAAGCGGTCCATAGAAGGTCTCGATGACGAGGAGGCGCTCGTGTTGAGGTGGTTGAAAACGCACGAAGGGTGACGCGCAACAATTGGCGCTCGCCACGTCAGATTTTTTTATCGACGCCGTGTCGGGATCGGTCCTACTGTTTCGTCCTTTGATACAGAAAAGGACCAACCATGCTCTACGCCATCCTATGCTATGCCTCCGAAGACGTCGTCAGCTCCTGGAGCAAGGCGCAGGACGACGAAGTGATGGCCAATCTCCTCAACGTTCAGGACAAGTACGCCAGGGCCGGCCGGCTCGGCCCGGTGGCGCGGCTTTTGCCGACGACGGCGGCGACGACGCTGCGGAAAGTCAAAGGCGAATCGGTGGTCATCGATGGGCCGTTCGCCGAGACCAAGGAGCAGTTCCTCGGTTTCTACACGCTGGAATGCGCCGATCTCGACGAGGCCGTCGAATTCGCCCGTGAGCTCTCCGAGGTCAACCCGAGCGGCGGCTCCTATGAGATCCGGCCGGTCTCGGTGTTCAATCCCACCAAGGTGGCCGTATGACCGAACTTGCCTGGATCAGCTCGGCGATCAGTTCTGCCCGCCCGCAGGCGATGGGCGCGCTGCTGCGCTATTTCCGCGATCTCGACACGGCGGAGGAAGCTTTCCAGGATGCCTGCCTCAGGGCGTTGAAGAACTGGCCGCAGAACGGGCCGCCGCGCGATCCGGCGGCCTGGCTGATCTTTGTCGGCCGCAACAGCGGCATCGATGCGGTGCGCAAGCGCGCCAAGCAGGCGCCGATGCCGGAAGAGGACCAGATTTCCGATCTGGAAGATGCCGAGAGCGACATCGCCGAGCGGCTGGACGGGGCACATTACCGCGATGACATTTTGCCGGCTGCTGTTCATCTGCTGTCATCCCGATTTGCCGGCAACGCAGCAGATCGCGGTCGCGCTGCGCATAGTCTCCGGTCTCACCGTCAAGCAGATCGCGCGCGCCTTCCTGGTCGGCGAGAGCGCCATGGAGCAGCGCATCACCCGCGCCAAGGCACGCATAGCGGACGCCGGCGTGCCGTTCGAGACGCCGGGCGCGGTCGAGCGGTCGGAGCGGCTCGCTGCTGTCGCTGCTATGGTCTACCTGATCTTCAACGAAGGCTATTCGACCAACAGCGGCGAGGCGCCGGCCCGCGCGCCGCTGTGCGAAGAGGCGATCCGGCTCGCCCGGCTGCTGCTGCGGCTGTTCCAGGCCGAGCCGGAGATCATGGGGCTCACGGCGCTGCTTCTGCTGCAGCATGCACGCGCACCCGCCCGTTTCGACGAAGATGGCGAGATCGTTCTGCTCGAGGACCAGGATCGCGGCCTGTGGAGCCGCAAGATGATCGACGAGGGGTTGGCGCTGGTCGACAAGGCATTGCGTCATCGCAAACCCGGCCCCTACCAGGTGCAGGCGGCGATCGCCGCGCTGCATGCGCGGGCAGAGAAGGCCGAGGACACCGACTGGGTGGAGATCGACCTGCTCTACGGCCTGCTCGAACAGATGCAGCCGTCGCCAGTCATCACGCTCAACCGCGCGGTGGCGGTCTCCAAGGTGCGCGGCCCGGAAGCCGCGCTTGCCATGATCGAGCCGCTGGAAGACAGGCTTTCCGGCTATTTCCACTTCTTCGGCCTCAAGGGCGGGCTCTTGATGCAGCTCGACCGAGGTGAGGAGGCGCGGGTCGCCTTCGACCGCGCCATCGCGCTTGCCAACACGGCAGCGGAAGCGGCCCATATCCGCATGCATATCGACCGTTTGATGAAAGACGGTGCCGTGCGCGCGCCGGCGAAAAAGGCCAACTGAGCCGCGTTTGCCCCTCTGGTTCAATCGTGTCGCCTGGATCAATCGTGTAATTTGGCCTTGGACCATGCCGGGTGGCGATTTTCCCCTGAAACGAGTAAGGCCACGCCATGACTGCGCCTGAAGTGCCTTTCGGCATGCGGGGCGACATGGCGCGAGGCTTCGACCGCCATATGATGGGATCTGAAAGGGATAAAAATGACCATAGCGAAGGAAACGGCCGAGCTTCTGGCGAAACTGGGTGTGGCCAAGGACACGCTGGTTGGCGGCGACCTGATCGTGCGCAGCCCGGTGACGGGTGAACAGATCGCGGCGCTGAAGACGATATCGCCGGCCGATGCGGCCAAGACCATCGATGCCGCGCACAAGGCGTTCCAGTCCTGGCGGCTGGTGCCGGGCCCGAAGCGCGGCGAACTGGTGCGGCTGCTCGGCGAGGAATTGCGTGCGCACAAGGCCGAGCTTGGCCGGCTGGTGTCGATCGAGGTCGGCAAGATCCCGTCCGAGGGCCTCGGCGAAGTGCAGGAGATGATCGACATCTGCGATTTCGCCGTCGGTCTGTCCCGGCAATTGTACGGTCTGACCATCGCCACCGAGCGTCCTGGCCATCGCATGATGGAAACCTGGCATCCGCTCGGCGTGGTCGGCGTCATTTCGGCCTTCAATTTCCCGGTCGCGGTATGGTCGTGGAATGCGGCACTGGCGCTGGTCTGCGGCGACGCGGTGGTGTGGAAACCGTCGGAGAAGACGCCGCTGACGGCGCTTGCCTGCGAGGCGATCTTTAAGCGCGCTGTGAAGCGTTTCGGCGCGGACGCACCGGCAGGATTGGCGCCGGTGCTGATCGGCGACCGTGCCGTCGGCGAAATCCTGGTCGACCACCCCAAGGTGCCGCTGGTTTCGGCGACCGGCTCGACCCGCATGGGCCGGGATGTCGGGCCGCGCCTGGCCAAGCGCTTTGCCCGCGCCGTGCTGGAGCTCGGCGGCAACAATGCCGGCATCGTTTGCCCGACCGCCGACCTCGACATGGCGCTGCGCGCCATCGCCTTCGGCGCCATGGGCACGGCCGGCCAGCGCTGCACGACGCTGCGGCGCCTGTTCGTGCATGAGAGCGTCTACGATGCCTTGGTGCCGCGGCTGAAGAAGGCCTATCAGAGCGTTTCGGTCGGCAATCCGCTGGAGACGTCGTCGCTGGTCGGACCGCTGATAGACAAGGCGGCGTTCGACGCCATGCAGAAGGCGTTGAAGGAAGCAGCCGCCCATGGGGGCAAGGTGACCGGCGGCACGCGGGTCGAGAACGGCCACCCCGATGCCTATTATGTGCATCCGGCGCTGGTCGAAATGCCGAAACAGGTCTCGCCGGTGACGGAAGAGACCTTCGCGCCGATCCTCTACGTGATGAAATATTCGGATTTCGACGCGGTACTCGATGAGCACAATGCGGTGGGTGCCGGCCTGTCGTCGTCGATCTTCACCCGCGACCTGCAGGAATCCGAGCGTTTCCTCGGTGTCGATGGTTCGGACTGCGGCATCGCCAACGTCAATATCGGCACGTCGGGCGCCGAGATCGGCGGTGCTTTCGGTGGCGAAAAGGAAACCGGCGGCGGCCGCGAGAGCGGCTCCGATGCGTGGAAGGCCTATATGCGCCGCGCCACCAATACGGTGAACTATTCGAAGGCGCTGCCGCTTGCCCAAGGCGTCTCGTTCGACATCGACTGAGGCGCCGAGGCGTGCCTCGGGTCAGTGTCGATCAAGCTTGTCGAGCGTCAAGTGAGACAGACGGAAGACCCACATCCCGCCGTGACGCTGGACAGCTTTCCGCGCTTGTCCAGCGTCGGTTTTTCGTACCGTCTTTTCATTTGGGTCCCTCTCCAATCATAGCGCCGCGCGCATAGCGGGCATTGGAGTGCTAGCGGGCATGACGAATTCGTGCATCCCCCGCACGGGGGATGCCGCACCGGTCAGCGGCCTGCCGTCGGACCAAAGGCGTCGGCGAAGGCGGTATCCATAATGGCCAGCTTCACCGCCTGGGCGGTTATGTATTCCTGATGGAAGTCGCGCGACACCCACATCACCGAGTTACCGCGTTGGCCGAGCCAGCCGACGCTGCCGAGATTTTCGGCATCACGCAGCTTGCGGGCCAAATGGGTTCGCGACAGTTTCAGCCATCTGGCGAAATCGCCGATCGAGACGATGCCGGTCGGGATCCGATCGAGGCCGGCATGGTCGGGATCGACGCTCGATATCAGCCAGTCCATGACGACGCCGCCATTGTTGAGCCAGGTGAACAAGGAAAAGGTCCGCTTGGGCTCGCGCACTGGATTGGACGACAGCAAGCCATCGGCAATCCGTGGCTGCACCATGGCGAGTGCGTCCGGCCGGGCCAGGAACACAGCGAGCCGGTTCCCTCCGTCGAGACTGTCCAGCGTCTGCAGATGCGCCAGCAGCCACAGGGTAACCGGCTCCAGCGAGGCCACCGACGGCTGCAGAGGGCGGATGCGGCGGTCCTGGGTTGCGGGCACATATTCGATGAAACCGTAGTGCAGCATTTCCTTGACGAAGGCGTCGGCGGTGTTGCGGCTGGCCACGGCATTCTGCCGGATCACGTCGATGAAGCGCGCCGCCGTCAGTTGCATGCGATAGTCGTCAGGCTCCCGCCTGAAATGCAGGGCGAGGCCGATATGGGCCATCAGCCAGCGTTGCTGCGTGGCGAACACCGAGGAAAGCCGCGGATTCGTCTCATAGGTCTGGTTCATCGCCGTCGCCTGGACGCGAACACAGCGATGCAATGCCGGATGGCCGGCAATTTCTTCCAACGTGAGCGCCATTCTCCCCCGCTGCGAAAAGCCCCCTTGTCGCGAAGACGCAAAAATACAATTTCAGCCTTCGCGGCTCGTGTCCAGACGCCGGCCGTCAATAGTGGGTGAATGTGTACAGTGGGAGCGAATTGCGTGAGCGCTCCGTGCGCGGCGCCGCTCAGCCACCGCCTTGCGATGGCGGAAAACAAGCCTTGAAGGCGTTGTCGACGACAGCCAGCTTGGCGGCCTGCACGGTCATGTATTCCTCATAGAACCTGTGCGACACCCACATCACCGAATGGCCACGCTGGCCAAGCCAGCCAATGCTGCCGAGTTCCTCGGCGGTGCGCAGTTTGCGGCCGAGATGGGTGCGCGACAGTTTGAGCCATTTGGCGAAGTCGCCGATCGAAACCACGCTGGTCGGAATCCGCTCCAGGCCGGCATGGTCCGGATCGATGCCGGACATCAGCCAATCCATGACGATACCGCCATTGTTGAGCCAGATGAACAGGGAAAAGGTCTGGTTGGGTTCGCGCACCGGCTCTGAGGCAAGCAGGCCGTCAGCGATCAACGGCTGCAGCGTGGCAAGCATGTCGGGCCGGTCCAGGTACCTTGCCAGCCGGTCGCCGCCATCGACATGGTCAAGCGTGCGCAGATGGGCGATCACCCAGCCGGTGAATCTCTCGATTGTCGCCGCCGTCGGTTGCAGGGGATGCGTGCGGCCGTCGCCGCCCGCCACATACTCGGCGATGTTGTAGTGCAGCATTTCCTTGATGAAAGCGTCCGCCGTGTTGCGGCTGGCCACCGCGTTCTTGTGCACGACCTCGATGAAACGCGATACGGTCAGCTCCTTGCGGCGGTCGTTCGGGTCGCGCCGGAAGTGCATGGCAAGGCCGACATGGGCCATCAGCCAGCGCTGCTGCGTGGCAAAGATGGAAGCCAGTCGCGGGGTTTCCTCATAGATGCGGATCAGGGACTGCGACTGTTCCTGAACGTAGCGGTGCAAGGCCGGATGGGCCGCTATGTCTTCCAGTTTCAGCGCGGATCTCCTGATCTCTTGAATCAACTCGTATCGCGAATTTGCGTTCCCCATTTTCCAGCCTTCAACACTTGTGTCCAGACGTACCAATTACGGAGAACAGGGCCTGCCGAGACACGCATCCACGACGACGGGCTTATGGTTCAATCTGCTAACCGATTGCTATGACTTGGAAAACCCCTCCCAATAATAGTCAGCCGAACGGCCGCTCGTTGAATTGACCTTCATCAGGGCCAGGCATAGTTTCCGCCTCATCCGACCGGCGGGGGCACGCCTTTCGGACAAGAGTGCATACCAGCCGTGGTTTTGACGAGCGATAAGACATCGCGCGGCGGCGAAGCTTTGCCGCGTTCTACTTCGAAATGCGAGTGACTGAGTGGATTATCGGAAAAAGATCGCGATTGGCAAAAATGCCGACGGCCTGCCTGTCTTGGGCGGGCCGTCGGTGCGTGGAACATGGCTGATCCTGCTGGCCGCCTCGGCATGTCTGTCGGTTCAGGCCAGTGCGTTCGCCGAGACCGCCAGCCAGATCACGCCGCCAAGCTTCCGGCCGCCACCGCAGGCCAACACGGTGGGCGTCTCCATCCCGGAAGGTTCGGCCTCCAGGCGCCGGCGGGCGCCGAGAAGCTGAAGGTCAAGCTCAGGGATGTCAGCGTCGAAGGCGGCCTGCCTGACATGGCCCAGGCGACGCGCAAGATCGTTTCGGGCCTCGCCCATCGTACGGTGACGGCGGCGGAGATCTTTGCCGCGGCGCGCGCGCTGGAGACCGAATATGGCCGCGCCGGCTACGCGCTTGTTCGGGTCGTGCTGCCGGCGCAGAAACTCAACGACGGTGCCAGGCTCAGGCTCGTCGTTGTCGACGGCTATCTCGAACGGATCGACACGAGCAACCTGCCTGAGCGCATACGCGGGCGGGTCGAGGCAACGTTGGCGCCGCTGGTCGGGCAGAAAAGCATCAAGCTGTCGGCGATCGAGCGCAAGCTGCTTCTGGCCGGCGACACGCCGGGCGCCAGGCTGCGCTCGACCTTGCAGGCCGGCGCCGCGAAGGGCGCCAGCGTACTGGTCATCGACGGCAAATATCGTCCGCTTGGCGGCCAGGCCACCGTCGACAATTCGCTGTCGCCGTCGCTGCAGCGCTGGTCGACAGGCGTCGGCGTCGATTTCAACTCGCTGCTTGGTCTCGGCGAACTCGTCTATGTGCGCATCGGCGGCTATCCCGATGGCGGTGAGAGCGGCCTGTTCACCGATGCCCCGCGCAACCGCAACTATGCCGCCGGCATCGTCGTGCCGATCGGCTATGACGGGCTGACGCTCAATCTGGAGGCCACCCACACACGCGCCAACCCGATCGCCGAGCCCGGCACGCTCGGTTTTGGCAGTGAATTCGAGCGTTATTCGGCGAGGCTTCGCTATCCCTGGATCCGCAGCCGCGAGCTGACCGTCAGCAGCGAACTCTCCTTCGACGCGCAGAACGATTTTCTCAATGCAGTGACGCCGATCTCGCTGCCGATCGCCGAGGATCGGCTGCGCATCATCAGATTCGGCACGGACGCAACCTGGTTCACGCCGCTCGGCGGCGTGTTCACCGGCAATGTCGTGGCCTCGTTCGGTATTGACGGGCTCGGCGCGCGCTCGGCCGCCGACGCCACGCCGCTGCTGCCGCTGTCGCGCCAGGGGGCCGATGCCGACTTCCCGAAGCTCGAGGTCTCGGCCAGCTACAGCCAGCCGCTGGCCACCCATCTCGGCCTCGATCTCTACGCCCGTGCGCAGACCTCGTTCGGCAAGCCGCTACTGCAGTCCGAGCAGATCGGGCTCACCGGCCCCAATGGCCTGTCGAGCTTCGACGCCGGCGCCCTGCAGGGCGATTCCGGCTATGTGCTGCGCGGCGAGCTGTCCTCGCCCTGGTACATGCCGTTCACCGGCGGCATCGTCTCGCTGTCGCCCTATGTCTTCGGCGCCGTCGGGCAGGTCCATCTCGAAATGCCGACCGTGCTCGAGACGGCCGATATTGTCGGCGCATCCTATGGGCTTGGCCTGAAGGTCGGCACGGCGCTTGCGGGCGATGCCACCAATGCCAGCCTGACCCTGGAATGGGGGCGCCAGCATCGCGACGACCATGTGCCGACCAGCGATCGCTTTTCGCTCGCCGGCGCCATCCAGTTCTGAGGCGTGAGCATGCGAAGCCACTCACCACACCGCGTCAATCGCACCAGCCCGCCGTTGATGGCGCTGCTGCTGACGTCGACGGCGTTGATCGGCTTCACCTCGGCGCGGGCGCAGGAACTGCCAACGGGCGGCAGCGTTGCGTCGGGCGGCGTCATCATCTCGAACCCGTCATCCTCGCAACTAAGCATCAAGCAGTCGACCAACTCGGCCATCGTCAACTGGCAAAGTTTTTCGATCGGTGCGGGCGCTACCGTCAACATCGACCAGCCGACATCGTCCTCGACGATGCTCAACCGCGTCACCGGCGGCACCAAATCGACGATATCCGGTCAGCTCAACGCCAATGGCCAGGTCTTCCTCGTCAACCCCAACGGCATCGCCATCTCCAAGACCGGCAAGGTGAGTGCAGCCGGCTTCGTCGCGTCTTCGCTCGACATCAGCGACGAGGATTTTAAGGCCGGAAATCTCAAATTCGAGGGCAATGGAGCCTCAAGCACGGTTTCGAACCAGGGCTCGATCAGCATCGGCCGTGGCGGCTATGCGGCCCTGATCGGCGGCAGCGTCGACAATGCCGGCTCGATCAGCGTGCCGCTGGGCAAGGTTGGGCTCGGCTCGGGCGAGAGGGCGACGCTCGATCTTTCCGGCGACGGCTTCTTGCAAGTTTCCGTGCCCACCAAGGCGGATGGCAGCAACGCGCTGGTCAGCAATTCCGGTACTATCAGTGCGGATGGCGGGACGGTCGAGCTCAAAGCGGCGGCGGTGCGCGATGCGGCGCGCCAGGCGGTCAACATGTCGGGCGTTGTCGAGGCACGCACCGTGTCAGGCCAGTCCGGCGCCATCGTGCTTGGTGGTGATGAGGGATCCGTCGAGATTACAGGCACGCTCGACGCCTCGGCCAAGGCCGGCGGCAAAGGCGGCAAGGTCACGGTCACCGGCCGCAAGGTGAAGCTCAAGGCAGCCAAGGTCGATGCTTCGGGCAAGGATGGCGGCGGTACCATCAAGATCGGCGGCGACAAGCAGGGCTCCGGCACGCTGCAACGCGCATCGACGACGGACGTCGATGCCAATACAACGATCAACGCCAGCGCGACCGGCACCGGCGATGGCGGCACTGTCATCGTCTGGTCGGACGAGCAGACCAAGTTCGCCGGCAATATCTCGGCACAAGGTGGGGCTGACGGCGGCAATGGTGGCTTTGCCGAAGTCTCCGGCAAGCAGCGCCTCGACTTCACCGGCTCCGTCGACCTGCGTGCCCGCTTCGGCGACACCGGCGATCTTCTGCTCGACCCCTACAACGTGACCATCTCCAATGCCGCCGGCAATACCGGCGGCAGCATGACCGCCAACACCAATGACAGCGTCATCAATGTCACCACGCTGCAGAACCAACTGGCGCTGGCCAACGTCACCATATCGACGGGCAGCGGCGGTTCGCAGGCCGGCGACATCACCATCGCCGCGCCGATCGCCTGGAGCGCCAACACGCTGACGCTCAGCGCCTATCATTCGATCGTCTTCAACGCGAACGCCACGATCGGGGGCGTCGGTGGCCTGTCGCTGGTCACCAACAATGGCGGCACTGGCGGCACGATCTCCTATGCGCTCGGCGCCTCGGCGACATTCACCGGCACGCAAGGCGCGCAGGCGCTGTCGGTCAATGGCCAGAGCTACACACTGATCTACGATGTCAACGGGTTGCAGGCGATCAACAGTGGCCTGACCGGCCGCTATGCGCTGGCGAAGAACATCGATGCCAGCGCCACGTCCAGTTGGAACAGCGGCCTCGGCTTCATATCGCTGGGCACCGACGGCAACAGCAATATTCAGAACAGCGGCAACGGTTTCACCGGGACCTTCGACGGCCTTGGCCACGCCGTCGATGGGCTGTCGGTGACGCAGTCCGCCGCCCAATATGTCGGCCTGTTCGGCTATGTCGGCGCGGGCGGCTTTGTCCAGAATGTCGGCGTCACCAATGTGACGGTCCGAGGATTTAAGACACTTGGTGGGATCGTGGGCTTCAATGCCGGCACGGTGACCCAAAGCTATTCGACCGGCCAGCTGTTCACGACGCAGTACGGTTCCAGTTCGGGCGGCCTGATCGGCGAAAATGATGGCGCACTGTCCGACAGCTTCTCGACGGTCGTCGTCAACGCGCGCGACACCAATACCGCGGGCGGCGCGGTGGGCTACAACTATTTCGGAACCATCGATCGCGTCTACGCCATGGGTGCCGTCGATGTCGGCAGTGGCGGCGCCGCCGTCGGCGGCCTCGTCGGATCGAATTATGGCTATTCGTTTGTCGGCAGTGGCGGCAGGATAACCGACAGCTATTCGACCGGTGCGGTCAGCGGCGGATGGCTTGTCGGCGCGTTTATCGGCAACAATCTTTATGATGGCACAGTCACAGGCGCGTATGACACATCGACATCCGGCCCCTATAACACCTCATCCACCGCCAAGCCCGCGATCGGCGGCGGCACCACCGGCGGGTCGGTCAATGTCGTCGGCCTGTCGACCTCCAGCCTCCAGAATGGCGGCGCGAGCGGTCTCAGCGCCGCCTATGGCGGCGGCACCGGTGGCCTCTATCCCTATCTGAAAAGCTTCTATCCGAATGGCGCCCAGGCGATCTCCGGAATTGCCTACAAGGATGGCGGCAACACACCGCTGATTTCCGGCACCGGCCAGCCCTATTACACAAAGAATCCCGGACTTGTGTCTGTCGTTTCCGTCGGCGTGAAGCTCGGCACTGTCTCAACTGGCGTCAACGGCTACTACTACCTCGTTCTGCCGACGGGCACCGTCCCGAACGCGGTGCTTGCCTACACGGTTGCCGACGCAGACTCGGGCGCCAGGAACGGCGTGACGTTCCGGACCGGCCTGTCCGGCGGCAATGTCTCGAACCTCAATGTCTATGGCGACTGGCGCCTCGACGAGGCGGACGGCTCGATCGCTTCGCTGTCGGCGCTGAACAGCGCCTATGCTTCCACGGCAGGATCGACCTCTGTCAGCAGCCTGTCCTTTGCCAACCGCCAGATCGAAACCGCGGCGACCACCTTCGCCCTCAATCAGGCACTCTCGGTCGGCACCGGCACCCTGGCGCTGTCATCGGACGGCTCGGTGACCCAAGGCGCGACCGGCAACGCCATCACAGCCGGCTCCCTATGGCTCGGCGGCACCGGCTCGTTCGCGGTCAATGGCGCCGGCAACCAGATCGGCACCGTCGCCGGCAATATCGGTTCGGTCGATCTGCGCGACGGTGCAAGCCTGACGGTCGCGAGCGCCTCCAGCGCCCGCGGCGTCAGCACGAGCGGGTTCAATGCCACAGGTTCCATCAAGCTGCAGACAACGGGCGACCTGACCATCGCGGCGAACGCGACGGTCAGTGGCACCAGTCCGGTGCTGGCCGCTGGCGGCCTGTTCATCAACAACCGGGGCAGCGACGCCGTCACCGCCACCAGCGGACGCTGGCTGGTCTATGCGGCGAACCCGACCGGCAACACATTCGGCAATCTGGACAGCGGCAACACGGCGATCTGGAACACGACGGCCGGCGCAGCGGTGAGCGCGGCCGGCAATCGCTACGTCTTTGCCTATCAGCCGACACTGACCTTCACGTCCAACAATGCGACGAAGACCTATGGCGACACTGCCCTGCCGCCGCTGACCTATTCGGTGGCGGGCTACCAGGCGGGCGTGATCGGTGCCTATCTCGGCGATGCCGCCACGACGACCTTCAGCGGCGGCCCAAGCGTGACGTCCGTGAACCCGCCCAGCAACACGCAAGTAGGCGCTGGATCCTACGCAATCACCGTCAGCGCCGGCAACCTCGCGGCGTTGAGCGGCTATGGCTTCGCCTACAACAGCGCGGGCCTTCTCACCATCGGCAAGCGCGCGGTGACGGTGACGGTGACGCCGGGCCAGGGAAAGATCTATGGCGATGCCAATCCCTCGTCCTATGGCTACACCGTCTCTGACCTCGGCGCCGGTGTGGCTTTGGCCGGCAGCCTCACTCGTGCGGCCGGGAACAATGCCGGGACGTATGCCATCAACCAGGGCAGCGTCACCAACGCCAACAATTCGAACTACGACATCACCTACGTCGGGGCAATTTCACCATAGCCCAGCGGGCGATCACCGTGACTGCCGCCGGCAAGAGCCGCACATACGGAAGCAGCAATCCGGCGCTCACCTATCAGCTCACATCAGGCAGTCTTGTCGGCAGCGACAGCCTGACAGGCGCGCTGACAACATCGGCGACAACAACGTCCAACGTCGGCAGCTACGCCATCACGCAAGGCACACTCAACAACAATAATTACGCGATCACCTATGTCGGCGCCAATCTGTCGGTGACGCCACGCGCGATCACAGTGACAGCCGATGCCAAGACCCGCATCTATGGCGATGCCAACCCCGCGCTGACCTATCACCTTACATCAGGCAGTTACGTCAACGGCGACAGCCTGAGCGGTGCGCTGGCGACGACAGCGACGACGGCATCATCTGTCGGCAGCTACGCCATCACGCAAGGCACACTCGCCAACAGCAACTATGCGATCACCTATGTCGGTGCCAACCTGTCGGTGACGAAACGCGCCATCACGGTGACGGCCGATGCCCGGACCCGTGCCTATGGCGACGCCAATCCGGCGCTGACCTATCAGCTGACATCAGGTAACTTCGTCAATGGCGACAGCCTCGGTGGATCGCTCGCAACAACAGCGACGACGGCATCTGGCGTCGGCAGTTACGCCATCACGCAGGGCACGCTCGCCAACAGCAACTATGCGATCACTTATGTCGGCGGCAATCTGGCGGTGACGCAGCGCGCCATCACGGTGACGGCCGATGCCAAGAGCCGTGCATATGGCGACGGCAATCCGGTACTGACCTACCAGCTGACTTCGGGCAATTTCGTCAATGGCGACAACCTTAGCGGTTCGCTCGCAACAACCGCGACGACGGCATCCGGTGTCGGCAGTTACGCCATCACGCAGGGCACGCTTGCCAACAGCAACTATGCAATCAGCTATGTCGGCAGCAATCTGGCGGTGACACCGCGCGCCATCACGGTGACGGCCGATGCCAAGAGCCGCAGCTATGGCGACGGCAATCCGGCACTGACCTATCAACTGGCCTCGGGAAATTTCGTCAATGGCGACAGCCTTACCGGCGCGCTGGCGACAACGGCGACGACGGCATCTGGTGTCGGCAGTTACGGCATCACCCAGGGCACGCTCGCCAACAGCAATTACGCAATCAACTACGTTAGCGCGAACCTTTCCGTGACGCCGCGCGCGGTCACGGTCACGGCCAATGCGGGGCAGAGCAAGATCTATGGGGACAGCGATCCGCTGTCCTACGGCTATACAGTATCCGATCTCGGCGGTGGTACAGCGCTGGTCGGTGTTCTCGACCGGGCAGCCGGCGAGATGTCGGCACCTACGCGATAGGGCAGGGAACGCTGACCAATGCCTTGAACTCGAACTACGACATCACCTATGTCGGCGCCGGCTTCAGCATCGGCAAGCGGTCAGTCACCGTCACGGCCAATGCTGGCCAGGACAAGACCTACGGCGACGCGGACCCGACCCTCGGCTACACGGTTTCCGATCTCGGCACTGGCGCGGCACTGGTCGGCGCACTGGACCGGGCGACGGGTGAGGATGTCGGCACCTACGCCATTGGGCAAGGGACGCTGACCGGTGCGAACAATGCGAATTACGACATCAGCTATGTTGGTAGCAATTTCAGCATCGGCAAGCGGGCGATAACGGTCACGGCCACTGCCGGACAGCACAAGGCCTACGGCAATGCCGATCCGTCGTCCTATCTCTACACCACCTCCGACCTTGGCAGCGGCACGGCCCTCGTCGGCACGCTTGATCGCGTGGCGGGCGAAAGCGTCGGCGCCTATGCGATCGGCCAAGGCACGCTGACCAACGCCAACAATTCCAACTACGACATCAGCTATGTCGGTTCGGATTTCACCATCGGCAAACGCGCGATCACGGTGACGGCCAATGCGGGGCAGGGCAAGACCTATGGCGACAGCGATCCGCTCTATTATGGCTACACCGTTTCGGATCTCGGCAATGGCGTCGACCTGGTTGGTTCTCTCGAGCGTGTCGCCGGCGAAAACGCCGGTACCTACGCCATAGGCCAAGGCACTCTGGCGAGTTCGAATGCCGACTACGACATCACCTATGTCGGCGCCGACTTCACCATCGCCAAGCGCGCCGTGACGGTCACCGCCAATGCCGGCCAAGGCAAGATTTACGGCGACGCCGATCCGTTGGCCTATGGCTACACCCACTCGGATCTCGGCAACGGCGTCGACCTGGTCGGCGCGCTTGATCGCGTCGCCGGCGAGAATGTCGGCCGTTATTCGATTGGGCAGGGCACGCTGATCAACGCGGACAATTCGAATTACGACATCACCTATGTCGGCACCGATTTCAGCATCGCCAAGCGGGCCGTGACGGTCACAGCCAATGCCGGGCAGGGCAAGATTTATGGCGATGCCGATCCGTCGTCCTATGGCTACAATCATTCCGATCTCGGCAATGGCGCGGCTTTGGTTGGTGCTCTCGACCGCGCTTCCGGCGAGAATGTCGGCAACTATGCGATCGGGCGAGGCACGCTCACCGATGCCGCCAATTCGAACTACGACATCACCTATGTCGATGCCGGCTTCAGCATCGGCAAGCGGTCGGTGACGGTGACGGCCGACGCCGGGCAGGGCAAGACCTATGGCGATATCGATCCGTCGTCCTATGGCTACAGCTATTCCGATCTCGGCAATGGCGCGGCTTTGGTTGGTGCTCTCGACCGCGCCTCCGGCGAGAATGTCGGCAATTATTCGATCGGGCGAGGCACGCTCACCGGTGCCGCCAATTCGAACTATGACATCAGCTATGTCGGAGCCGACTTCAGCATCGGCAAGCGATCGGTGACGGTCACGGCGAATGCCGGCCAGGGCAAGACCTACGGCGATACCGATCCATCGTCCTATGGCTACAGTTATTCCTATCTCGGCAATGGCATCGCCCTTGTCGGCGCGCTGGACAGGGCCGCCGGCGAAAATGCCGGCAGCTATGAAATCGGCCAGGGCACGCTGACCAACGCGGCCAACGCGAACTACGACATCACCTATGTCGGCTCGGATTTCACCATCGGCAAACGCGCAATCACGGTCGTGGCGGATGCGCAAAGCCGGCCGCAAGGCATGGCCAACCCGCCGCTCACCTATACGATCGGCGGGCTGGGCCTGGTCGGCAGCGATGCGCTTGCCGGCGCACTCTCGACCGCCGCGACGCCGGCCAGCATACCGGGCAGCTACGCGATCGAGCAGGGGAGCCTCACTGCCTCGGCCAATTACGAGCTGACCTATGTCGGCGCCGATCTGGTTGTCTCGGCGCCCAACACGATCCCGACATCGCAGGCGGCCACCACGGTGGCCTACAATGCCGATGCTTATGGCGCCGGCGCGCCGGCCCCGGTCTTCTTCACCGGCCAGCCGGTGGGTGGCGACACACAGACGCTGGTCGAGGATCCCCGGCTTGGCAGCATCGCCGTCTGCCAGGGCATGGCCGAGACCGCGTCCGTCTGTTCGGTCGCGGCGGTCCAGTAGCGGCACGGGGCGGAACATGCAGCGCCAGACCCTCTTCCCAGGTCGCCTCAATCGCACCAGCGCGCCGCTGATGGCGCTGCTGCTGACGTCGACGGCGTTGGTCGGCTTCACCTCGGCGCGGGCGGTGGAACTGCCAACGGGCGGCAGCGTTGCGTCGGGCGGCGTCATCATCTCGAACCCGTCATCCTCGCAACTGAGCATCAAGCAGTCGACCAATTCGGCCATCGTCAACTGGCAGAGTTTTTCGATCGGTGCGGGCGCTACCGTCAACATCGACCAGCCGACATCGTCCTCGACGATGCTCAACCGCGTCACCGGCGGCACCAGATCGACCATATCAGGCCAGCTCAACGCCAATGGCCAGGTCTTCCTCGTCAATCCCAACGGCATCGCCATCTCCAAGACCGGCAAGGTGAGTGCCGCCGGCTTCGTCGGCTCCTCGCTCGACATCAGCGATGACGACTTCAAGGCCGGCAAGCTGACGTTCCAGGGCAAGGGCGCCTCGGCGGCCGTCTCAAACGAAGGTTCCGTCTCGATCGGCCGTGGCGGCTATGCGGCACTGATTGGCGGCAGCGTCGACAATGCGGGTTCGATCAGCGTGCCGCTGGGCAAGGTTGGCCTGGGTTCTGGCGAGAAGGCGACGCTCGACCTTTCCGGCGACGGCTTTTTGCAGGTCTCCGTGCCGACCAAGGCGGATGGCAGCAACGCGCTGGTCAGCAATTCCGGCTCGATCAGCGCCGATTGCGGGACGGTCGAGCTCAAGGCTGCGGCGGTGCGCGATGCCGCGCGCCAGGCCGTCAACATGTCCGGTGTCATTGAGGCACGCACCGTGTCAGGCCAGTCCGGCGCCATTGTGCTGGGCGGCGGCGACGGCTCGGTCGAAATCTCCGGCAAGCTCGACGCTTCGGCCAAGAGCGGCGGCAAGGGCGGCAAGGTCACGGTCACCGGCCGGAAGGTGAAACTCAAGCATGCCGTCGTCGATGCCTCGGGTAGGGATGGCGGCGGCACCATCAAGATCGGCGGCGACAAGCAGGGCAAGGGGACACTGCAAACCGCTGCCACGACAGAGATCGATGCGGCCACGACGATCAACGCCGACGCCACCGGCACCGGCGATGGCGGCACGGTCGTCGTCTGGTCCGACGAGCAGACCAAGTTCGCCGGCAAGATCTCGGCACAAGGTGGGGCTGATGGCGGCAATGGCGGCTTCACGGAAGTGTCGGGCAAGCAGCGCCTTGACTTCACCGGCTCCGTCGACCTGCGCGCCCGCTTCGGCGACACCGGCGATCTTCTGCTCGACCCCTACAACGTCACCATCTCGAATGGTGCCGACACCGGCGGTTTCACCGCCGGTTCCAATGACAGCGTCATTAATGTCACCACGCTGCAGAACCAGCTGGCGCTGGCCAATGTCACCATCTCGACGGGAAGCGGCGGCTCGCAGGCCGGCGACATCACCATTGCCGCGCCGATCGCCTGGAGCGCCAACACGCTGACGCTCAGCGCCTATCACTCGATCGTCTTCAACGCCGGCGCCACGATCGGCGGCGTCGGTGGTCTGTCGCTGGTCACCAACAATGGCGGCAGCGGCGGCATCATGTCCTACGCGCTCGGCGCGGAGATCACTTTCACGGGCACCCAAGGGGCGCAAGCGCTGTCGATCAACGGGCAGAGCTACACACTGATCTACGACATCAACCAGCTGCAGGCGATCAACAGCGGGCTGAACGGCCGCTATGCGCTCGCCAACGACATCGAGGCCAGTTCCACCTATTCCTGGAACAATTTGATGGGTTTCATAGCCCTTGGCACAGACGGCAACACAAATATCCAGAACGGCGGCAACGGCTTCAACGGCACGTTCGACGGTCTTGGCCACATCATCAACCAGATCTGGGTCAGGCAGATCCCGGCCAATTATGTCGGCCTGTTCGGCTATGTCGGCGGCTCGGGCGTGGTGTGCAATGTCGGCCTGGTCGACAGCTATACAAGCGGCTCGTATGACACCGGCGCCATAGCCGGCTTGAACAAGGGTACGATCTCAGGCGTTTGGGCAAGCGGGTATCTCGAAGGCGTCAGCGGGTCGGGTGGTCTGGTCGGCACAAATCAGGGCACGATCACCCGGTCGTTCTCGACGGTGGCGGTGCAATCGCGCGATTCCAACAACGTCGGTGGCATTGCAGGCTACAACAGCGGCACGATCAGCCAGGTCTATGCCAGCGGCTCGGTTCTCGGCGGCGACAAGACCGGTGGCCTGGTCGGATTGAATCTGGGCTCGCTCAGCGACGGTTATTCGACCGGGGCCGTCAACGGAACGATGGGCGCCACCGGCATCGGCGGCAGCGTGGGCTTTTCCTGGGGCACGGTCACCAATGTCTACTTCGACACCACCACCTCGGGAACGACCACGGGCGTGGGCAGCGGCGGCACGCCCGGTGTCATCAGCACCGGCCTGACCACGGCGCAGTTGCAATCGGGCGGCGCCACGGCCCTCAGCGCGGCTTTCGGCGGCGGGACCGGCGGCCTCTATCCCTATCTGAACAGTTTTTATCCAAACGGCGTCCAGGCCATCTCCGGCATCGCCTACAAGGATAGCGGCGTCACGCCGCTGTCGTCGGGCACGCGCCAACCCTACTATGTGAAGAACCCCGGTTTTGTCACCGGCGTCTCGAACGGCGTCGACATCGGCACCGTCACCACTGGCGTCAACGGCTATTACTACATCGCCGTGCCGACCGGCTGGATCAACGACAGCGTGCTGGCTTACACAGTCCGCGACGCGGATCCGAGCAACAGCTCGGGCGCTCAAAACGGCGTGACGTTCCGGACGGGCCTGTCGGGCGGCAATGTCACCAATCTCAACGTCTACGGCAACTGGCGTCTCGACGAGGCGGACAGCTTGATCACGTCCCTTTCGGCGCTGCAAAACGCGGCTTCTGCGACGGTCGGCTCGACCTATGTCGGCAGCCTCACCTTCGCCAACTGGCAGATCGAAACGGCGGCGACAACCTTCGCGCTCGACCAGGCGATATCGATCGGCGGCGGCACGCTGGCGCTGTCGTCGAACGGCGCGGTCACTCAGACAAACAGCCTGGCGGCAGCATCGCTGTGGCTCGGCGGTACGGGCGATTTCAACCTGACCAATGCCGGCAACCAGATCGGTACGGTTGCCGCCAATGCCGGATCGGTCAACCTCGTCGATCTGGGCGGGCTGACCATCGGCAGCGTCGCCAGCGCGCGGGGCGTGACCACGACCGGCGCCAACACAACAGGGCAGGTCCAGCTGCAGACATCAGGCGACCTGACGATCGCAGCAAGCGCCAAGGTCAGTGGAACCAATCCGGTGCTGGCGGCAGGCGGCAAGTTCATCAACAACCGCGGCAGCGATGCCGTCACCGCGACCAGCGGACGCTGGCTGGTCTACGCGGCAGCACCCACCGGCAACACGTTCGGCAATCTCGACAGCGGCAACACGGCGGTCTGGAATACGGCGACCGGCGCAACGGTGGGCGCGAGCGGCAACCGCTATGTCTTCGCCTACCAGCCGACGCTGACCTTCACCTCCCAAAATGCTTCGAAGGTCTACGGCGACATCGCCATGCCGACATTGACCTACACGGTGTCGGGTTATCAGGCAGGGGTAGCCAACGCCTATCTCGGCGACAGCGCCGCCACCGCCTTCAGCGGCGCGCCGTCGCTCTCACCCCCACTCACGCTTGCCACTCAGCAACTCGGAGCCGGGACTTATACGATTACAATCGATGCCGGCGATCTCGTCGCCCTGACCGGCTACGGGCTCGCTTTCAACAGCGCCGGATTGTTCACCGTCGCCAAGCGGGCAATCGCGGTCACAGCCGATCCCGATCAGCACAAGACCTATGGCGATGACGATCCCGCTTCCTACACCTATGCGGTTTCGGACCTCGGCACTGGCGTCGCCCTGGTCGGCGCGCTCGATCGTGTTGCCGGCGAGAACGCCGGCGCCTATGCCATTGGCCAGGGCACGCTGACCAACGCCAACAATTCGAACTATGACATCAGCTATGTCGACGCCAATTTCACCATCGACAAACGGGCCATCACCGTCACCGTCGATCAGGGTCAGGGCAAGGTCTATGGCGATGCCGATCCGTCGTCCTACACCTATAGCTATGGCAATCTCGGCAGCGGCGAAGCGCTGGTCGGCTCACTCGACCGCGTTGCCGGCGAGGATGTCGGCGCCTATGCCATCGGCCAGGGCACGCTGACGAATGCCGACAATTCGAACTACGACATCACCTTCGTCAGCAAGGATTTCAGCATCGGCAAGCGGGCGGTCACCGTCACGGCCAATTCGGGCCTGGGCAAGATTTACGGCGATGCCGATCCATCGTCCTATGGCTACAGCTACTCAGACCTAGGCACGGGCGTGGCGCTGGTCGGCGCACTCGACCGTGCCTCTGGTGAGATTGTAGGCGCATACGCGATCGGCCAGGGTACGCTGACGAACGCCGACAATTCGAACTATGACATCACCTTCGCCGGCGCGGATTTCAGCATCGGCAAGCGCGCGGTCACCGTCACGGCCAATTCCGGCCAGGGCAAGACCTATGGCAATGCCGATCCGACCCTTGGCTACAGCTATACCGACCTTGGCAGTGGCGCGGCGCTGGTCGGCGCCCTCGATCGCGCTTCGGGCGAGAATGTCGGCACCTACGCGATCAGCCAGGGCTCGCTGACCACCGCAGGCAATTCGAACTACGACATCACCTTTGTCGGTTCGAACTTCAGCATCGGCAAGCGCGCGGTCACCGTCACCGCGACTTCCGGACAAGGCAAGACCTACGGCAATGCCGACCCGTCGTCCTATGCCTACACTTACTCCGACCTTGGCAGCGGTGCGGCCCTTGTCGGTGTGCTCGACCGTGTGTCGGGCGAGAATGTCGGCAGCTATGCCCTTGGACAGGGTTCGCTGACCAACGCCAACAATTCGAATTACGACATCACCTATGTCGGCTCGAACTTCAGCATCGGCAAGCGCGCGGTCACCGTCACGGCCACTGCCGGACAGGGCAAGACCTATGGCAATGCCGATCCGTCATCCTACGGCTACACCTACTCGGACCTTGGCACGGGCGCTGCTCTCGTCGGTGTGCTTGACCGCACCGCCGGCGAGAATGCCAGCACCTATGCGATCGGCCAGGGCACGCTCTCCAATGCCAATAATGCGAATTACGACATCAGCTTCGTCAGCAAGGATTTCACCATTGCCAGGCGGGCGGTCACGGTCACGGCCAATTCCGGCCAGAGCAAGACCTACGGCAACGCCGACCCGTCGTCCTATGGCTACACCTACTCAGATCTCGGCGCGGGCGTGGCGCTCGTCGGAGTGCTTGACCGTGCCGCTGGCGAGAATGTCGGAAACTATGCGATCGGGCAGGGGACGCTGACCAACGCCGCCAACGCGAACTACGATATCAGCTTCGCCAGCGCGGATTTCGCGATCGGCAAACGAGCGGTCACAGTCACGGCCAATGCCGGCCAGGGCAAGACCTACGGCGATACCGACCCATCGCTCGGCTACACCTTCTCCGACCTTGGCAGCGGCGCGGCGCTTGTCGGCGCGCTCGACCGTGGCGCGGGCGAGACCGTCGGCACCTATGCGATCGGGCAAGGCGCGATCACCAATGGCGTCAACACGAACTACGACATCACCTATGTCGGCGCCAATTTCAGCATCGGCAAGCGGGCGGTCACGGTGACCGCCAATTCCGGCCAGGGCAAGCTCTACGGCAATGCCGATCCGGCGCTTGACTACAGCTTCTCCGACCTTGGCAGCGGCACGGCGCTTGTCGGCGCGCTCGATCGCGCTTCGGGTGAGGATGTCGGGATCTATGCGATCGGCCAGGGCACGATCACCAATGCCAACAATTCGAACTACGACATCATCTTTGCCGGCGCCGATTTCACCATCGGCAAGCGGGCGATCACTGTCGTCGCCGACGTGCAAAGCCGGGCGCAGGGAGCGGCCAATCCGCCGCTCACTTACGCGGTCGGCGGGCTCGGACTGGTCGGCAGCGACACGCTCAGCGGCTCGCTCTCGACCGATGCGACCACGGCAAGCGCGCCGGGCCGTTATGCCATCGAACAAGGCAGTCTTGCCGCCTCGACGAATTACGACCTGACCTATGTCGGCGCCGATCTGGAGGTGCGGGCCACTGACGTGGTTCCGTCGGCCGATACCGCCAGCGTTGTTGCCTACAACGCCACCATCCATGGCGGCGGACAGCCTGTCCCGGTTTTCTTCACCGGCCAACCGGCCGCCGGCGAAACACAGGCGCTGGTCGAAGACCCGCGTCTCGAAAGCCCTGCCTTCTGCCAGAACATCGGCGAGATCGCGGCTGTCTGTAGCGCCGGGTCGGTGCAATAGGAGGCTGCTCGGCGGCGTTCATTCGCCCGCCTGTGGGCGTAGCGTCCGCGGGCGCGGCATCGCCAGGCGCAACTGCCGGCACCAGCGACCGAAACGGTCGACATAGATGTAGATCACCGGCGTCGTATAGAGGGTGAGGATCTGGCTCAGGATCAGCCCGCCGACGATGGCGATGCCGAGCGGCTGGCGCAGTTCCGCGCCTTCGCCAAGGCCGATGGCCAGCGGCACGGCGCCGAACAATGCCGCCATGGTCGTCATCATGATCGGGCGGAAGCGCAGCAGGCATGCCTGGAAGATGGCGTCATGCGCCGATCTGCCCTCGTTGCGCTCCGCGGCCAGCGCGAAGTCGATCATCATGATCGCGTTCTTCTTGACGATGCCGATCAAGAGGATGATGCCGATCAGCGCCATGATCGAGAACTCGATGTTGACCAGGGTCAGCGCCAGCAAGGCGCCGACGCCGGCCGACGGCAAGGTCGACAGAATGGTCAGCGGGTGCGCGTAGCTTTCATAGAGAATGCCGAGCACGACATAGACGGCGATCAGCGCGGCAAGGATCAGCAGCGGCTGGTCGGAGAGCGAGTCCTGGAAGACGCGCGCCGTGCCCTGGAAACTGCCATGGATGGTTGCCGGCATGCCGATGCGGTCGGCGGCCGCGTTGATGGCCGCGACGCCTTCGCTGAGCGCGACGCCCGGCGCCAGGTTGAACGACAGGGTGGTGGCGACGAACAGGCCCTGATGGTTGACCGACAGCGGCGTGCTGCCAGGGCCGTAATGCGCGACGGTCGACAGCGGCACCATCGTCTCTGCTCCGGTGCTGACCGCCGAACCGGTCGAGGCCGCCGTCCTGCCGGTGCTGGTGATGGAATTGTTGGCCTGGTTGCGCGCGGCGTCGGCGGCGACCGACTGGGCGCTGGTGGACCGGCCTGGTGCGACGAATGTGCCGGCAACCGCATTGCTCGACTGCGAGCCGCCAACCGATCCGCCCGATGTGCTGACATAGACTTTTTTCGAGCGCATCGGGGTTCTGCCAATATTGCGGCGCCACCTCCATGATCACGTGGTACTGGTTGCGCTGGACATAGATGGTGGAGACCTGGCGCTGGCCGAAGGCGTCGTAAAGCGTGTTGTCGATCTCGCTGGCTGATATGCCGAGGCGTGTTGCGGTGTCGCGGTCAATGGTGACGTCGGCTTCAAGACCTTTGTTCTGCTGGTCGGAGTTGACGTCGGTGAGCTTGGGCTCTGTTTGCAGCGCCGCCGCCAGCTTCGGCGCCCACTCCGCCAGCTCGTCGAAACTGTCACCTTGCAAGGTGTACTGGTACTGCGCGTTCGACTGGCGCCCGCCGACGCGGATATCCTGCACCGCCTGCAGGAAAAGCGTGGCGCCTGGCACCACAGCCAGTTCGGGCCGCAGCCTGGCGATAACCTGATCGGCGGAGATCTTGCGCTCGGCCAGCGGCTTCAGCGACACGAACATGGAACCGGAATTGGTTTGGCCGCCGCCGGTGAAAGCGACAGCAGCATCGACGGCGGGATCCTTGCTGACGATGCCGGCGAACTGGGTGAGCTTCTGCGACATCGACTGGAAGGAGGTCGCCTGGTCGGCCTGGATCGAGCCGGTCAGCCGTCCGGTGTCCTGCTGCGGGAAGAAGCCTTTTGGGATGGTGACATAGAGGTAGCCATTGAGGCAGAGCGTTGCCGCCAGCACCGCCATGATCAGCAGCGGATTGTCGAGCGCCCAGGACAGCGACCTCCGATAGAAGCCCAGCATGGCCTCGAAGATACGTTCGCTGAAGCGGTAGAGCCGGCCGTGTTCGCGTTGTCCCTCGGGGCGAAGCAGGATCGAGCACATCATCGGCGTGGTGGTCAGCGAGATGGCGAGTGAAACCAGGATCGCCGCCGACAGCGTGATGGCAAATTCGCGGAACAGCCGGCCGACAATGCCGCCCATCAGCAGGATCGGGATGAAGACGGCGATCAGCGACAGGCTCATCGACAGCACGGTGAAGCCGACCTCCTGGGAGCCCTTGATCGCCGCCTCCATGCGGCCCATGCCCGAAGCGGTGTGGCGAGCGATGTTTTCCAGCACGACGATGGCGTCGTCGACGACGAAGCCAGTGGCCACCGTCATCGCCATCAGCGACAGATTGTCGATGCTGAAGCCCATCAGGTACATGGCGCCCAGCGTGCCGACCAGGGATACGGGCACCGCCATGATCGGCACCAGCGCCGAGCGCACGTCGCGCAGGAAAGCGAAGACGACGAGGATCACCAGGCCGATGGCAATCATCAGCGTCTGTGCGACCTCGCTCAGCGAGGCGCGGATGGTGGTCGAACGGTCGACCGCCAGCGACAGGTCGATGGCCGGTGAGATCGAGGCGCGCAGCGTCGGTAGCAGCGCCTTCACCCGGTCCACCGTCGCGATGATGTTGGCGTTGGGTGAGCGGTTGAGGATGATCAGGACGCCCGGCTTGCCGTTGGCGAGACCGGCATTGCGGATGTTTTCGACGGAATCGTTGACCTGGCCGACATCGGACAGCCTGACCGGCGCGCCGTTGCGGTAGGCGACGATCAGCGAACGGTAGGCATCCGCCTGGTTGGCCTGGTCGTTGGCGTAGATCTGGTAGCGCTGGTCGCCGACATCGATGGCGCCCTTGGGGCTGTGGGCGTTGGCCGAGGCGAGGGCTGCGCGCACGTCCTCCAGCCCGATGCCGTAATCGTAGAGCACTTGCGGGTTGAGTTCGACGCGCACCGCCGGCAGCGAGCTGCCGCCCACCGACACCTCGCCGATGCCGTCGACCTGCGAGAGCTTCTGCGCCAGCACGGTGCTGGCGGCATCGAAGAGCTGGCCCTTGGACAAAGTGTCCGATGTCATCGACAGGATGAGGATCGGGGCGTCGGCGGGATTGACCTTGCGATAGGTCGGATTGGAGCGCAGGCTGGACGGCAGGTCGGCGCGCGCGGCATTGATCGCCGCCTGGACATCGCGCGCGGCGCCGTCAATGTCGCGGTCCAGCCCGAACTGCAAGGTGATACGCGCGCTGCCGACGCTGCTCGACGAGGTCATCTCGTTGACATCGGCGATCTCGCCGAGATGCCGCTCGAGCGAGCTGGCGACGGTGTTTGCAACCACCTGGGGGCTGGCGCCGGGCAGCGAGGCCGACACCGAGATCACGGGGTAGTCGACCGCCGGCAGCGGCGCCACCGGCAATTGCGGAAATGCCACCAGCCCGGCCGCCAGCAGGCCGAAGGTCAGCAGCGTCGTCGCCACCGGCCGCCGGATGAAGGGGACCGACAGGTTCATGGCCTGGCTTCCGCCCCAGGAATGCGGGGAAGATCGGCGGCTCGGGCAAGATTGGGTTCGATGCCGCGCAGACGGGCGGCGAGGCGGTCGAACCAGAGATAGATCACCGGCGTGGTGAACAGCGTCAGCAACTGGCTGAGCAGCAGGCCGCCGACGATGGAGACGCCGAGCGGATGGCGCAGTTCCGAACCAACGCCGGTGCCCAGCATCAGCGGCAGGGCGCCCAGCATCGCCGCCAGCGTCGTCATCAGGATCGGTCGGAAGCGCAGCAGGCAGGCCTGGTAGATGGCCTCGCGCGGCGCCTTGCCTTCATGGCGCTGCGCATCGAGCGCGAAGTCGATCATCATGATGGCGTTCTTCTTGACCACGCCGATCAACAGGATGATGCCGATGATCGAAATGATGGTCAGATCCTGGCCGGCGATCATCAGCGCCAGCAGCGCGCCGATGCCGGCCGAAGGCAGCGTCGACAGGATGGTGATGGGGTGGATGAAGCTCTCATAGAGCACGCCAAGCACGATGTAGACCGTCACCACCGCCGCCAGGATCAGGAACAGCGTGTTGTCGAGCGAGGCCTGGAAGGCGCGCGCGGCACCCTGGAAGCTGGTGATGATGCTGAGCGGCATGCCGATGTCGGTTTGGGCCTGCTGGATCGCCGTAACCGCCTCGCCGAGCGACGCACCGGGCGCCAGGTTGAACGAGACGGTGGTCGCGGGGAATTGCCCCATATGGGTGATCTGCAGCGGCGTGGTGGCGATATGGGTGGTTGCCACCACCAACAGCGGCACCGGGGCGCCACCCGTCGACGAGGGCAGGTAGACGGACGAGAGCGCCTTGAGCGAATCCTGCTCCGAAGGTGCGGCCTCGAGAATGACGCGGGACTGGCTTGACGTGGTGTAGATGGTCGAGACCATGCGCTGACCGAAAGCGTCGTAGAGCGCGTTGTCGACGGTCGCCGGCGTGATGCCGAAGCGCGCGGCCTGGTCGCGGTCGATGTCGACAAAGACGGCAAGGCCGCTGTTCGACAGGTCACTCGCGACATCGGCGAGCTGCCGCAGCGTATTCAGCCTGGCAAGAAGCTTCGGCGTCCATTCTCCCAATTCGTCGGCATTGGCGTCCTGGAGCACGAATTGATACTGGGTGCGGCTCACCTGGCCGTCGATGGTCAAGTCCTGGACCGGCTGCATGTAGAGCGTCACGCCCGCCACCGAAGCGGCTTCCTGTTTCAGGCGGGCGATGACTTGGGTGATGTCGGCGGTGCGCTGTTCATGCGGCTTGAGGTTAATCAGAATGCGGCCGACATTCATCGTGGTGTTGGTGCCGTCGACGCCGATGAAGGACGACAGGCCGTCGACATCGGGGTCCTTGAGGATGATGGCGGCCAGCTGCCGCTGGCGATCCGCCATCGCGGCATAGGAAATCGACTGCGGCGCCTCTGATATGGCCTGGATGACGCCGGTGTCCTGTACCGGGAAGAACCCCTTCGGGATGACCACGTAGAGCGCCGCCGTCAGCACCAAGGTCGCCGCCGCCACCACCAGCATCAGCGTTTGGCGGTCGAGTACCCAGGTCAGCGCGCGGCCGTAGCCCCGGATCACCCAGTCGAAGAAGTCGCGGCTGGCGTGCTGCAAGGCGTTCTCGCGCACCGCCGCCACCGGCTTGAGCAGCTTGGCGCAGGCCATAGGCACCAGCGTCAGCGACACCACGGCTGAGATCAGGATGGTGGTGGCAAGCGTGATGGAGAATTCGCGGAACAGGCGGCCGACGACATCGCCCATGAACAGAAGCGGGATCAGCACCGCGATCAGCGACACGGTCAGCGAGATGATGGTGAAGCCGATCTGTTGCGAGCCCTTCAGCGCCGCCTGCAGCGGTGTCGCGCCTTCCTCGACATAGCGCGCGACGTTCTCGATGACGACGATGGCGTCGTCGACGACGAAGCCGGTGGCGATGGTCAGCGCCATCAGCGACAGATTGTCGAGGCTGAAGCCGAACAGGTACATGACGCCCAGCGTGCCGATCAGCGACAGGGGCACCGAAAGGCTCGGGATGAGCGTGGCGCGCGCGCTGCGCAGGAAGACGAAAATGACCAGCACGACCAGGATGATCGACAGCGTCAGCTCGTATTCGACGTCGCGCACGGAAGCGCGGATGGTCGTGGTGCGGTCGGTCAGCACCTTGACGTCGACGGCGTTGGGCAGCGAGGCCTGGAGCTGCGGCAACAGCGCCTTGATGCGGTCGACCACGTCGATGACGTTGGCGCCGGGCTGGCGCTGGATGTTGAGGATGATCGCCGGCGTGCTGTTCATCCAGGCCGCCAGCCGGTTGTTCTCGGTGGCGTCGACCACATCGGCCACATCGCTCAGCCGCACCGGCGCGCCATCCTTGTAGGCGACGATCAGCGAGCGGTATTCGTCGGCGCTCTTCAGCTGGTCGTTGGCGTTGATGGTGTAGGCGCGCGACGGCCCGTCGAAATTGCCTTTCGGCGTGTTGACGTTGGCGCTGCCCAAAGTGGTGCGCAGATCGTCGAGATTGAGGCCATAGGCAGCGAGCTTGCGCGGATCGGCCTGGACGCGCACGGCCGGGCGCTGGCCGCCGCTGAGGCTGACGAGGCCGACACCCGGCAGCTGCGATATCTTCTGCGCCAGTCTTGTATCGGCAAGTTGCTGGACGTCGCGCAGCGGCATTGTGGCCGAGGTCAGGCCGAGGGTGAGCACCGGCGCGTCGGCCGGGTTGACCTTGGCATAGATCGGCGGCGCCGGCAGGTCGGCCGGCAGAAGATTGCCGGCGGCATTGATGGCGGCCTGTACCTCCTGCTCGGCGACATCGAGCGAGATCGCTAGGCTGAACTGCAGTGTAATGAGGGACGACCCGGCCGAACTCACCGAGTTCATCTGGTTGAGGTTGGCGATCTGGCCGAGCTGGACTTCCAGCGGTGCGGTGACCGAGGACGTCATTACGTCAGGGCTGGCGCCGGGATAGAAGGTCTGCACCTGGATGGTGGGATAGTCGACTTCGGGCAGGGCCGAGACGGGCAAATAGCGATAGGCCAGCAGGCCGGACAGCATGATGGCGACCATGAACAGCGATGTCGCCACCGGCCGCAGGATGAAGGCGCGCGACGGGCTCATTGCTGCTGCCCGGACTCCGAATGGCGGTGCTTGTGGCCCTGATGCTTGTGCGCCGTGCCATCCAGCGCCTGTCCGTCTGACGTCTCCCCATTTGGCTTCTGTCCGTCCGATGGGGCTGCTGCCTGTGGCGGGGTCTGGGCGGGTGTCTGTGCCGGCGTCTGGCCCGCCGCGGGGGGTGGTGCCGTCGCCCGGGGCTGTGCCGGGGCCTGGCCGTCCTGCTGAAGGTTGATATGGGCGCCGTCGCGGAGCTTGTCGGCGCCGTCGACGACGACGCGGTCGCCGGGGTTCAGGCCGGCGAGGATCTCGACGTGCTCGCCATTGGTGACGCCAAGCGTGACCTTGCGCACGGCGACCGTGCTGTCGGGGTTGACCAGATAGACGAAGGTGCCGGGCAGGCCACGCTGGATCGCGGCGATCGGGGCGATCGCGACGTCCTTGTGCTCGTCGACGAGAAGCCCGACGTTGACGAACTGGTTCGGATAGAGGAGGCGCGCCTCATTGGCGAAACCCGCGCGCAGCTTGATGGTGCCGGTGCTCGGGTCGATCTGGCTGTCGAAGGTCTCGAGCTGGCCGTCGGCGAGCTTCTTGGCTCCGGCGTGGTCGAAGGCAGAGGTGGGCAGCGTGGCGCCGAGCTGCATGCGCTGCGCGATCGCGGGCAATTCATCCTCGGGCACGGTGAACAGCACACTGATCGGCTGCACTTGCGTGATGATGACGATGCCGTTGGCATCGCTTGGGGTGACATAGTTGCCCTCATCGACCTGGCGCAGGCCGGCCCGTCCATCGACTGGCGAGAGGATGCGGCAATAATCGAGATTGAGGGTGGCGGTCTGTATCATCGCCTGGTCGACCTGGACCGAGCCCTGGTCCTGCGCGACAAGGGCGACCTGCGCGTCGAGGGTCTGGGGTGTCGCCGCCCCCTGCGCCACCAGCTTCTGATCACGGACGAGATCGAGCTGGGCATCTTTGAGCATGGCCTGGTCGCGCACCAGCTGGCCCTGGGCCTGGGCGAGCGCCGCCTGGAAGGGGCGGGGGTCGATCTCAGCCAGCAGGTCGCCCTTCTTGACGTCCTGGCCCTCTTTGAAATTGACCTGGATGAGCGGGCCGGTGACCTGCGACTTGACGGTGACGGTGGAGAGCGAGGTCACCGTGCCGAGGGCATCGAGGGTGACGTCTATCGTGCCTTTTTCGATGGCGGCGGCGCCGATCGTTGTCGGCTGCGCGCCGCGCCTGCGGCCGGGCTGTTTGGCCTCGACATGCGGACGCTGATAGAGATAGGCGCCGGTTGCGGCGACAATGGCAATGAAGATCAGCCACGGAATCCAGCCACGCGAACGGCGTGGCAAGACGGTCGTCTGCAGGGGCATTTCCAATTGCTGATCCATGGCGGCATCTTTCACCCCCATCCACCAATATGGCCGAACCCAGACGAAGTCGAATTAACAGTTGGACAGGTTTGGCGCGGTCTTGCGGACCGCTCAATCGCCCCGGAGGGCGCTGCTCACTCGGCCGCCTGAACGCGGTTGGTCAGGATGAGGGCGCGGATTTCGGACCGGCAGGAGCCGCAATTGGTGCCCGCCTTCAGGGCACTGCCGATGGCTTCGACGGTCGTACAGCCAGCCGTCACCGCGGCCACGATCTGGTTAGCCCCGACGCTAAAACAGGAGCAGACGGTTGCGCCTGCATCGGGCCGTTCGGCACCGGCGCGGCCGGCGACGATCCGGAAGCGCTCGCGCTGGCTGGCGTGGACTTCTTCAAGCTGTTCCGCCGCCCAGCCGCGCGACACCGCGACCGGGCCGGGTGCGACGAACAAGGCGCCCATGAGGCGCTCGCCATCGAAGGCGGCGATGCGGTGCTGGCCGGCGTCGCGGTCGTGATAGGCGAGCATTTCGGCTGCGGGGGCACCGAAGAGCGAGCCGGCAAAGGCTGTCCAGTCGATAGCGTCGTCGGCAAAGGCAAGCTCGACCCGCCATCCGCCCCGGCACTTGGCAACCGCCCAATAGCTCGCGTCAATCCGTTCCGGCTTCTGGCGCATCACGGCGAAACCAAAGGCCTTGGCGACAAATCTCTCGATGCGGGCCGCGACATGCTTCAACGCGGGTTGGCCTGAGACCGGATCGATGAGCGGTGCGGTCAGTGCGTCGAGCCGGCCTTTTGCCGCGAACTGATCGGTCCAGTGCATCGGCGCGAAGACGCTGCCCGGGCGCTGGCGGGGCGTGATCAAGGCGCGAACCAGCACGTCGCCGCGCGGGCTGGCAATACGCACGATGTCGGCGTCGCCGATGCCGTGGTGCTGCGCGTCCACGGGGTGGATTTCGACAAAGGGCTCGGCGATGTGCTGGGACAGACGCGGGCTTTTGCCGGTGCGCGTCATGGTGTGCCAGTGGTCGCGGATCCGGCCGGTGTTCAGGATGAGGGGGAAATCGGATGTGGCGCGGGTTTCGGTGGTGGCGCGGATGGCGATGAAGCGTGCCTTGCGGTCGGGTGTGTAGAAATTGCCGTTGGCGAAGAAGCGAATGGGTTGGTGCTCCGTAGTGCCGCCTCGTGGGCTGGGGGCTGGCCATTGGAATGGCTCAAGTGATGCATAACTTTCAGCATCGGCCCCGGCATACGCACCGATATCGAAATCCCGCGCACCATCATTCTCGAACCCGGACAGCGCGGCGTGCTCACCAAAAATCTCCGCCGGCGTCTCGTGCCCAAACGCCTCGCCAAATCCCATCCGCCGCGCCACCTCCGCGATGATCCAGCAGTCGGGCCTCGCTTCGCCGGGCGCCGCCAGAAACGACCGCTGGCGCGAGATGCGGCGCTCCGAATTGGTGACGGTGCCGTCCTTCTCGCCCCAGGCGGTGGCGGGCAGTCGAACATGGGCATGGCGGACCGTGTCCGTGCTGGCCAGCACATCCGACACCACGACGAACGGGCAAGCCTTGATCGCCGCTTCGACAGCATCGGCGTCCGGCATCGAATCGACCGGATTGGTCGCCATGATCCACAGCGCCTTGATGCGCCCGTCGGCAACGGCTTGAAACATCTCGACCGCCTTCAGGCCGGGCTTTTGCGCGACATCGGGCGCGTTCCAGAAGCGGCGCACACGGTCGCGGTGTTCGGGGTTGTCGATCTCCATATGGGCGGCGAGCATGTTGGCCATGCCGCCGACCTCGCGGCCGCCCATGGCGTTGGGCTGGCCGGTCACCGAGAACGGCCCGGCTCCCGGCCTGCCGATGCGACCGGTGGCGAGATGGCAATTGATGATGGCGTTGACCTTGTCGGTGCCGGACGACGACTGGTTCACGCCCTGGCTGTAAACGGTCACCGTCTTCGCGGTCGCGGCAAACAGGCTGTAGAAGCGGGTGAGTTCGTCCTCGCTCAGACCGGTGGCGGCAGCGATTCCGCCAAGATCGAGCGCCGACGCCGCGAAAAGCGCTTGTCCGAAGCCGGTCGTGTGCGCGGTGATGTAGGAGCGGTCGAGTGCGTTGTGCTGGCCGAGCCAGGCGAGCAGGCCGGTGAACAGAGCGACGTCGCCATCCGCCGCGATCGCCAGATGCATGTCGGCGATATCAGATGTCATGGTGCGGCGCGGGTCGATCAGCACGATCTTCATCTCCGGCCGCTTTTCCCGGGCTGCCGCGATGCGCTGGTAGAGCACGGGATGGCACCAGGCGAGGTTGGAACCGACCAGCACGATGAGGTCGGCGATTTCCAGATCCTCATAGGTTCCCGGCACCGTGTCGGAGCCGAAGGCACGGCGGTGGCCGGCGACCGACGAGGCCATGCAGAGGCGCGAATTGGTGTCGATGTTGGCCGAGCCGACAAAACCCTTCATCAGCTTGTTGGCGAGGTAATAATCCTCGGTCAGTAGTTGGCCCGAGACATAGAAGGCGACCGCATCCGGCCCGTGCTCGGCGATGGTTTGCGAAAAGGTCGAGGCGACGCGGTCGAGTGCCTCGTCCCAGCCGACGCGGCGGCCGTCGATTTCGGGATGAAGCAGCCTGCCGTCGAGGCCGATCGTCTCGGCCAGTGCCGAGCCCTTGGAGCACAGCCGGCCGAAATTCGCGGGATGATCGGGGTCGCCGCGGACGGACACTTGCCCGTCTGCGGCGACCTTCGCCAGCACGCCACAGCCCACCCCGCAATAGGGGCAGGTGGTCCTCACCTCGCGTGCTGCATCGATCTCCATGGTCAGGCGGCGCGGCTGGCCAGCGCTTCCAGCGCCAGGAACAGGCGTTCGCCCTCGACCTTGACCGGAATGGTGCGCACCACGCCCTCGTCGGCACCGAGCGCCTTGCCTGTCTCGAGCGAGATCACCCAATTGTGCAAGGGACAGGTCACCGCCGCACCATGGACGATGCCCTGGCTGAGTGGCCCGCCCTTGTGCGGACAATGGTCGTCGATGGCATAGACCTGATCGTCCTGCGTGCGGAAGACGGCGACCTTGCCTTGCGGGGTGGCAACGCAGCGCGCGCCACGGCGGGGGATGTCGGAGAGGGAGCCGATGGCGATCCAGTTCATGTGAATTCCCTTTTTGCGCGTGTTCTTGACCGAAAACCGGTTCCCACTTTTCGGGAACACCCGCTCACTCCGCCGCCTCCGCGAACCCGACAGAAGCCATCGGCCGGAACTCGTGCTTGTCCTTGCCGGAGACGCGCTCCGACCATGGGTCGACCTGGGCGAATTTCTGGGAGAAGACGAAGCGTTCGTAGTAGGCCTTGCGCTTCTCGCCATCGTCCATGATCTGGCGCTTGATCTCGGGGATGCCGATGCGTTTGGCCCATTTGTAGATGCGTTCGAGATAGCGGCCCTGCTCGCGATACATCTGCGTCAGCGCCACGATATGCTCCAGCGCTTCGTCTTCTGTCTTCACAAGACCGAGCACTTCGGTGCCCTTGATGTCGAGGCCGGCGGCGCCGGCGAAGTGGATCTCGTAGCCGCTGTCGACGCAGATGACGCCGACATCCTTGCAGGTCGCCTCGGCGCAGTTCCTCGGGCAGCCCGACACCGCCATCTTGACCTTGGCCGGCGTCCACGAACCCCACATGAATTTTTCGATGCGGATGCCGAGACCTGTCGAATCCTGCGTGCCGAAGCGGCACCAGTCGGAGCCGACGCAGGTCTTCACCGTGCGCAGGCCCTTGGCATAGGCATGACCGGAGACGAAACCGGCCTGGCCGAGATCGGCCCACACCGCCGGCAAATCTTCCTTGCGGATGCCCAGCATGTCGATGCGCTGGCCGCCGGTGACCTTGACCATCGGGATCTCGAACTTGTCGACGACGTCGGCTATGGCGCGCAGTTCGGCGGCGTTGGTGACGCCACCCCACATGCGCGGCACCACCGAATAGGTGCCGTCCTTCTGGATGTTGGCGTGCACCCGCTCATTGATGAAGCGCGACTGATAGTCGTCGGCATAGTCGTTTGGCCAGTCGCAAACGAGGTAGTAGTTGAGCGCCGGACGGCATTTGGCGCAGCCGCAGGAGGTCTTCCATTCCAGCTCCTGCATGACGGCGGGAATGGTCTTCAGGTGCTTGGCCTTGATCAGCCGGCGCACTTCATCATGGCCGAGCGTGGTGCAGGAGCACATGGGTTGGACGGCCGCCGGGTTGTATGTGTCGCCGAGGGTCAGCACCATCAGCTTCTCGACCAGCCCGGTGCAGGAGCCGCACGAGGCCGACGCCTTGGTGTGGGCGCGCACGTCATCGAGCGAGGCCAGGCCCTTGGCCGTGATCGCGCCGGTGATCTTTCCCTTGCAAACGCCGTTGCAGCCGCAGATTTCCGCATCATCCGGCAAGGCTGCAACGGCCGCCATAGGGTCCAGCGGGGCACCCCCCTGGTAGGACTGGCCGAAGATAAGCGTGTCGCGCATCTCCGAAATATCGGTCTGCTTCTTCTTGAGGTCGTTGAACCAGGCGCCATCGGCCGTCTCGCCATAGAGCACGGTGCCGATGATGCGGTCGTCCTTCAGCACCAGCCGCTTGTAGACACCGGCCGAAGCGTCGCGCAGCACGATCTCCTGGCGGTCGTCGCCATCGGCGAAGTCGCCGAGCGAGAACAGCTCGATGCCGGTGACCTTGAGCTTGGTCGGCGTGTCCGAATGGACGAAGGCAGCGGCCTCGTCGCCGGCAAGCTGGCTGGCGGCGACGCGTGCCATCTCATAGAGTGGTGCCACCAGCCCGTAAACCATGCCGTTGACCTCGGCGCATTCGCCGAGCGCGTAGATGTCGGGGTCGTTGCTGCGCATGCCGGCATCGACAACGATGCCTCTGTTAACGGAGATGCCCGCATCTTTCGCCAGCGCCGAATTCGGCCGGATACCGACGGCCATGACCACCAGCGTCGCCGGTATGATGGTGCCGTCGGCGAGTTCCACCTGCTCGACCTTGCCGTCGCCCGTGATCGCCTGGGTGTTGGCCTTGGTGATGACCTTGATGCCGCGCTGCTCCACCGCGCGCTGCAAGAGGTAGCCGGCGGCGGGATCGAGCTGGCGCTCCATCAGCGTCGGCATGACATGCAGCACGGTGACGTCCATGCCTTGGGCGTTGAGGCCGGCCGCGGCTTCCAGGCCGAGCAGGCCGCCGCCGATGACGACGGCCTTCGCCCGCGACTGGGCGGCAAGCATCATGGCGCGTACGTCGTCGAGATCGCGGTAGGTCAGCACGCCGGGCAGATTGTGGCCCGACACCGGGATGATGAACGGCACTGAGCCGGTGGCGATGACGAGCTTGTCGTACGGCTCGGTTACGCCGTGATCGGAGGTGACGGTCTTCGCCTGCCGGTCGATGGCAACGATCTTGTGGCCCTTGTAGAGGGTGATGCCGTGCTTGATGTACCAGCCGTCACCATGGATGATGATCTCCTCATAATCCTTTTCGCCCGACAGCACCGGCGACAGCATGATGCGGTCGTAGTTCACACGCGGCTCGGCGTTGAAGATGGTGACCTGGTAGCGGCCGGGCGCCTTTTCCAGCAGATGCTCGAGCATGCGCCCTGGCGCCATGCCGTTGCCGATGATGACGAGTTTCTCTGTCATGTCCGGTCTCACTCAGCCGCGTAGGAAAGGGGTGAAGGTTCGGCGGATGCCACGCGCTCCATGCGCCGGATGGAGACATGCATCCAGGCAAGGCAGGTGACGACGATGACGAAGAGCAGCATGAAGCAACTCGACCACACGCCGGTGAGGTCGTTGAGGGCGCCGAAGGCGATCGGCAGGATGAAGCCGCCGAGGCCGCCGATCATGCCCACCACACCACCGACCGCGCCGACACTCTGCGGATAGTAGGCCGGGATGTGCTTGTAGACGGCGGCCTTGCCGAGGCTCATGAAAAAGCCGAGCACGCAGGCGACGGCGATGAAGGCGAGCGGGCCGATCTCGAAATGGAAGGCGATCGGCCCGCTAATGCCGCGCACGACGTAGTCTGCCGAGGGGAGGGACAGAACGAGAGTCGCGACGGCACTGACGGCGAACGTCGAATAGAGCACGGTCCGGGCGCCGATCCGGTCGGAAAGCACGCCGCCATAGGCGCGGAACACACTTGCGGGAATTGAATAGGCCGCGCCGATCATGCCGGCGGTCGCAAGCCCGAAGCCGTAGACGCCGATCAGGTAGCGCGGCAGCCACAGCGACAGCGCCACGAACGCGCCAAAGGCGAAGAAGTAGTAGAAGGCGAAGCGCCAGACCTGCACATTCTTGAGCGGCGCGAATTCCTGCCAGAAGCTTCTCGTGGGTGCTGCCTTGCCGGCGCGGCGCTCGCGGATGACGGGATCATCGCCGGTGGTGAACCAGAAGATGGCGGCCATGACGACGAGCGCTGCCGCCCAGATCAGAGCCACCGACTGCCAGCCCCAGGAGAGAAGCACGAAGGGCGCCAGGAATTTGGTGACCGCGGCCCCGACATTGCCGGCGCCGAAGATACCGAGGGCCGTGCCCTGCTTGTCGGCCGGGAAGAAGCGCGAGACATAGGACACGCCGACAGCGAAGGAGCCGCCGGCGAGCCCGACGCCGAGCGCGGCAACCAGCATCTGCCCGTAGGTGTGCGCGAAAGCCAGCAGGAAGGTCGCAACCGCCGCCGCAAGCATGGTCGCGGTGTAGACCAGCCGCCCGCCAAAGCGATCGGTCCAGACGCCGAGCACCATGCGCACGAGCGAACCGGTGAGGATCGGCGTGCCGACGAGCAGGCCGAACTGCGTCTCGTTCAGTCCGAGCTCCTGCTTTATGCGCACGCCGATGATTGAAAAGATCGTCCACACCGCGAAGCATACGGTGAAGGCGATGGTGGACATCACAAGCGCCTGCCGGGGAGCACTGTCCTGGCTGGGCGCGGCTGGGAGATTTGCGGTCAATGTCTGGCTCCGGTTTGCGGCGTCGGAGGCGCCGCGGATATTTTGTGGGTGAATGGTCAGCGGCGCGGCATCGATGGGGGCAACGAGACCGGGTTCGCGACGGTCAGGTCCTTGCTTTGGGTCTTGGCGCCGATCGGAAACAGCAGGAGCGCGGCGGTGAACAGTGCCGCCGTCAGCGCGCTGCTGGCCAGAAAATCGCGGCGCGTGAAGTCCGCGAGGGATGCGCCAGTTCCGATCCGTTTCGTCATCGTCGTCTCCGGTTGGGCGCCGCTTGGACCAGCGCCGTCGATCGCGCAAAAAACAAAAAAGCCGCCGGCCAGGCCTTCGCGCGTCCGTCCATCCGGGATCGCGCATTGACCTGAGCGGCAGCTTTGCCTGTGGCGCCCGCCATTGGACGCCGTGTCACTTGGCCCTTGCGGACCTACATTCTGCAAAGCAGGAAGCGTGCCAATTCGACAGCGCCCTAGATTATCGAATGAAATCAATGTGGACCGCAGCTGGGCGACTTTTGACCGAGCCCGGCAGCGGATCAAAGATTAGTCAGACTGCCTTGCACGGCAGCATAATATTTGTGCAGTGCGGTAGGCTGCCTATTGTCGATGCAGATTGCCAATTGGCGATGATTGCGCGTTTTTCGGTCATGATCTTACTCCGCGGCTGCGACGAAGCGGTGGCGCTCGTAGAGGAACTTCAGCACCGCCTCGCGGCAGCGCAGGAAGGTGCGGTCGGAGGAAAGCTCGACACGCCGGCGTGGTCGGGCCAGCGGCACGGCAAGCACCTCGCCGATGGTCGCGGCCGGGCCGTTGGTCATCATTACGATACGGTCGGACAAGAGCACGGCCTCATCGACATCGTGGGTGATCATGATGGTCGTCGAGTCCAGCCTCGAATGGATGTCCATCACCGCGTCCTGCAGATGGGCGCGCGTCAGCGCGTCGAGCGCGCCGAACGGCTCATCGAGCAGCAGGATCTTCGGCTCCATGGCCAGTGCTCGTGCAATGCCGACACGCTGCTTCATGCCGCCGGAAATCTCGGCCGGGCGCTTGTCCCTGGCATGCGCCATCTGCACGAGGTCGAGATTGCGCATGATCCAGTCGTGCCGCTCCGCTCGGCTCTTGCTGCGGCCGAAGACCTTGGATACCGCGAGGTTAATGTTCTCGTAGACGGTGAGCCAAGGCAGCAGCGAGTGGTTCTGGAACACCACGGCGCGTTCCGGGCCGGGGTTGTCGACCTCCTTGTTTTCGAGCAGCACGGCGCCGGCGGATACATTGGTCAGGCCGGCGATCAGGTTGAGCAAGGTCGACTTGCCGCAGCCGGAATGGCCGATGATGGAGACGAATTCTCCCTTGTTGATGGTTAGCTTGATGTCCTTCAGCACCTCGCTGACCTGACCGCCGCGCGAAAATGATTTGTCGATATGGTCGAGCTTCAGATAGGCCGTCATCTTGCCCTTCTCATTTTGCCGTTGTGCCGCGGGTGACGAAGACGCCGACCGCCGCGACCAGCCGGTCGAGGCAGAAGCCGGTGACGCCGATATAGGCGAGCGCGACGATGATGTCGGGCAGCCGCGACGAGTTCCAGGCGTCCCAGATGAAGAAGCCGATGCCGACGCCGCCGGTCAGCATTTCGGCGGCGACGATGGCAAGCCAGGACAGGCCGATGCCGATGCGCAGACCGGTGAAGATGTAGGGGGCCGCGGCCGGCACCATGATCTTGACGAAGAACTCGAACGGGTTGAGCCGCAGGATGCGCGCGACGTTGCGGTAATCCTGCGGGATGTTGCGCACGCCGACGGCGGTGTTGATGATGATCGGCCAGATCGAGGTGATGAAGATGACGAACAGCGCCGACGGGCTGGAATCGCGGAACGCCGCCAGCGACAGCGGCAGCCAGGCCAGCGGCGGCACGGTGCGCAGAATCTGGAACACCGGATCGAGGCCGCGCATCGCCCAGATCGACTGGCCGACCAGCGCGCCGAGCGCTACCCCGACCACCGCCGCCATGCCGAAGCCGATGGCGACGCGCTGCAGCGAGATCAGCACCCGCCACGCCAGCCCGATATCCTGCGGGCCGTTGTCGAAGAACGGATGCGCGATCAGGTCATATGCCTCGTTCCACACCTGGCTCGGCGGCGGCAGGCTTGATGTGGGTGACGAGCAGGCGACCTGCCAGACGACGAGCAGGACGAGGATGACGACGGCCGGCGGCACCAGCGCCGTCGCCAGCTTGCCGGCAATGGCGAGCGGGTCGATGCGGCGCCGGGCCTTGGCTGTGAAGGTGACCAGTTCGGCGGGCTTTGCCGGAAACGCCTTCACCTTGGTGTCCTCGATGGTTTGGATGGACATGTCTTGGAAAACTCCTGGGCGTTGGGCGACAACGCGCGAGCGCCGTTGCGCTTAAGCCGATGCCTTGATCTTGAGGCTGTCGAGGTAGGCGGACGGGTTGGCCGGATCGAAGACCTTGCCGTCGAAGAAGGTCTCGACGCCCCGCGACGAGGATGCCGGAATGTCGGTGGCCGCCACGCCGAGATCCTTCGCTGCCTCGCGCCACAGATCCTCGCGGTTGACCTGATCGACCAGCGCCTTGACGTCGGTGGTCGGTGCGAATTTGCCCCAGCGGATGTTCTCGGCGAGGAACCACGAATCATGGCTCTTGAACGGATAGGAGACGCCGCCCTTCCAGAACTTCATGTAGAGGTCGGTGCCCTTGGCGACGCGGCCATTGCCGTAGTTGATGTCGCCCTTGAGGCGACCGATGATGTCAGCGACGGGCACGTTCATCCACTGCCGCTTGCCGATGATAGCGGCCATCTCGTCCTTGTTCTCCATGGCCTCGCACCATTGCTGGGCTTCCATGACGGCCATCAGTATCGCCTTGGTGGCGTTCGGGTTCTTCTCGATGAAGGCTGCACGCAGGCCGAGAGCCTTTTCCGGATGGCCCTTCCACAATTCGCCCGTGGTGGCGGCGGTGAAGCCGACGCCCTGATGGACGAGTTGCTCGTTCCACGGCTCGCCGACGCAGAACACGTCCATGTTGCCGACCTTCATGTTGGCCACCATCTGCGGCGGCGGCACGACGATGGTCGAGACGTCCTTGTCGGGATCGATGCCCCCGGCGGCCAGCCAGTAGCGTATCCACAGGTCATGCGTGCCACCCGGGAAGGTCATGGCGGCCTTCACGTCCTTGCCGGCGGCCTTCTTGGCGGCGAAGGCTTCCTTCAGCTTGGAGGCGTCGAGGCCGACGCCGGTGGCGGCGTATTCCTGAGCGACGGAAATTCCCTGGCAGTCGTAGTTCAGCCGCGCCACGATCGCCATCGGCATCGGCTGGTTGTTCTGCGTCACCTTGCCTGTGTGCATGAGGTAGGGCAGCGGCGTCAGGATGTGGGCGCCGTCAATGCCGTTGGCCTCTCCGCCGAGCATCAGATTGTCGCGCGTGGCGCCCCAGGAGGCCTGCTTCAGCACCTCGACATCGGGCATGCCGTATTTGGCGAACAGGCCCTTCTCCTTGGCGATCATCAGGGGCGCCGCATCGGTCAGCGCGATGAAGCCGAGCTTGGCGCCGGTGACTTCCGGAGCGGCGGTCGCGGCATAGGCGCCAGAGGGGAGCAGCGCACGCGCGGCTGCCAGGGTTGCCGCGGTGGCAGCACTTGCCATCAGAAAATTGCGACGGGTCATGCCCTCAAGAGGGGCTTCGGTCTTGATGCGTTTCGTCATCGTCATCTCCCGTTGGGCACTGCTCGGGATCAGCGCCGTCGATTGTGTGTTCGGTCAAAACAAAAAAGCCGCCGACCAGGCCGCGCGCGTCCGCCCATCCGGGATCGCGTGTTGACCTGAGCGGCAGCTTTGCCTGTAGCGCCCGCCATTGGACGCCTGTTACGTGACCCATAAAGGGCCTAGTTATTTCAAAGCAGGAACCGTGCCAGTTCGCGGAGAACGGAAAAACATCAATAAAATCAGCGATTCATGCCCGTCGACGGCGCGCCGAGCAATATGGTGAGCAAGCCAAAGATTGTTCATCAGTACAAGCGCGCGCACAATTTTTGTGCAATGCACAAGAATGGCGCGGAAATGATCAGGCTTCCGCGCGGGCCGATTTCTGATGCTCGATATAGGCGTCGATCTCGTCGGGATCGAAGATCTGGCCGTCGAAGAAACCGTCCGGGCCGAGCACCAGACCGGCCCCGGTCGCGCCGACCGCGGTGGCGACCTTGAGCGCGCCTTCGACCTTCGCATTGGCGCCGGGAAGGGCGACCCCAAGCGGCTTCAGCGCCGAGCGGTAGAGGTCGGGCCGGTAGCAGTCGCGGGCAATGGCGAGGTTCTCAGGCGTGTGCGCCACATGGCCCCAGCGCACCATCTGCGTGTAGAACCACAGCGCATGGCTCTTCCATGGAAAGTTCGCCGCCTTGTCGAAGGGCAGGAAGAAGTCGTCGATATCTCGCTCCGCCCCGCCGCCCAATTGGAGATGGCCGGTCAGGATCGGCATCTGCACCGCGGGCGGTAGGCCAAGGAAGCCGGGCTGCGCCATCACCGCGGCCAATTCGGCGTGGTTGGCCGGATTCTGGCACCAGCGGGCTGAATGATGCAGTGCGCGCAGCAGTGCCGCCAGAGCCTCGGGGTTCTCGTCCGCCCAGGCCTTGCGCACGCCGATCACCTTCTCCGGGCTGTTCTTCCACAACAGTGCCTTGACGGTGACGATATGGCCGGTGCCGGCGGCCACCGCAGCGCTGTTCCAGGGCTCGCCGACGCAGTAGCCGTCGATGCGCCCGGTGGCCAGCGCGTCGGCCATGAAGGGCGGCGGCACGATGACGATCTCGATTGCGCGGTCGGGATCGATACCGCAGGCGGCGAGCCAGTAGCGCAGTTCGTAATTGTGCCGGAATGCGGATGCACGACGGCAAAGCGCAGCGGCTCGCGGCCAGCTTCCACCCGCTCACGGATGAATGCGCCAAGTGCCGTCCCGGCGCGTGCCGGATCGAGATCGGCTTCAGCGCCATGCGCCACTATCCCGGCCCAGACTGCGTTGGAGATGGTGACGCAATTGCCGCCCAGCCCAAGCGAGAACGGCACGATGGTTTCGGAAGCGAGCGGCGTCAGCCCGAGATTGCAGGCGAGCGGCATGGGTCCCAGCATATGGGCAAGATCGAAGTGGCCGATGGCGATGCGGTCGCGGATGTTGGCCCAGGACGTCTCGCGGTGCAGCGTGAGGTCAATGCCTTCGCGTGCGGCGAAGCCAAGCTCGCTTGCAGCGACCAGCACGGCGCTGTCGAAAAGCGGCATGAAGCCGGCGGTGATCTGGTGCTCGGCGCCCATGCTCATTCGTCCTCCGCCGGTCCCAGCAGCCCGGCGGCGGTCACCAGGCTCTGGGCGATGTCGCTGATCTTGCGGTTCTGGTTCATCGCCGTCTTGCGCAGCAGCGTATAGGCGGCTTCTTCGGAGAGGCCGCGCGACTTCATCAATATGCCTTTGGCGCGATCGATGACCTTGCGGCTCTCGAGCTCGCTGCGCGCCTCTTCCAGCTCACGCGCCATGCGCGAGAAGGCGTTGAAGCGGCTGACGGCCATGTCGAGGATCGGCTTGACGCGCTCTTGCCGCAGGCCGTCGACGACATAGGCCGACACGCCGGCATCGACCGCGGCCTCGATCGAGGCCTGGTCGGAGCGGTCGACGAACATGGCGATCGGGCGTTTCACGGCACGCGACAGCTGGAACATGTTTTCGAGCATGTCGCGGTTGGGGTTTTCGAGGTCGATGACGATGACGTCCGGCTCGATCTCAGCGATCCGCCGGGCAATGCCGGTCACGTCATGGATGACGGTAACCTGTTGATGACCAGCCTCGCGCAGGCCGGCCTCGATGATCGAGGCACGGATGCGATTTTCATCGATCACCAGGACGGCTAGGGAGGATCGGACCATGCCCGCATTGTGGGCAAGGCGGCGAAATTGTGCAATGCGGCATAGCCGCGTCCTTTCGAAGGGCGTGGCTATGCCGCATCATCGCTTACCGCTGTGGATTGCTTCCTGCTCGCAAGCAGATCACGTCGTCTTGCTCAAAAGGCAGGGTGCGGGTCAGCCGCAGACGCGAACCTGCTCGATCACCCTGTGATGGTGGCGCCAGTGCTTGATGATCTCGACATGACAGCGGTGATGCCGGTGGTGGCGGCGATACTGGCCATCGTTGTTGTCATCATATTGCACGTTCTGGTCATCGCCATACTGGTTGTCGAAATTCTGCCGGTGATGGCGGCGAACGATAATCTGGCCGTTGTCGGATTCGTCGTCCGGTGAATACCGGTTGCCGTCGTCCGACTGGATAATCACGCTTGCGGCTTGCGTCGGCGCAATGACTGCGGCTGTGGCGGCCAATGCCACCATGGAAGCCAGAAATAACTTCTTCATGTTTCGTCCTCCTGCGGTTCTATGCGTATCAACTCGCAGAAAGAATTAGCGTTCCAAAATGAATCCCAAGTCTTTCGAAGCCATCTGCGGCAAGCCGGGTCTATAGGCGAACGAAGGCCGTCAACGGCAGGTGGTCGGAGGCAACGCGCGAAAGTGGCGTATCATGCGCCTCCACCGCTGCGATCATTCCGTGCCGATTGGTCATGATCCGATCGAGCGCCAAAAGCGGCAGGTTCGAGGGGAAGGTGGGGACTGCCGGCGGCTGCGGCCCGAAAGTCGCATGCAGTGTGTTGAGCGCGGAGCGGTTGCCGAGCCGCCATTCGTTGAGATCGCCAAGCAGAAGCGTCGGCTTTTCATCGGCGCTGCTCATAATGTCCAGCACCACGCGGGCCTGCTGCGAGCGTGAGTGGCGCAGCAGGCCGAGATGGGCGGCGATGATGCGCAAGGTCCGATTTCCGTCGAGGTCGATCTCCGCCACAACCGCACCGCGCGGTTCCAGGCCCGGAAGCCTGATCTGATGCACGTCGCGGACGACGCCCTTCTTGAACAGGAGGACATTGCCGTGCCAGCCATGGCCCTTGCCGGTGGCTGAAATCGGCACCGGCACAAGGCCGGTTTCCCGCTCGAGGCGCGGCAGGTCGAGAAGCCCGTCACGGTCGCCGAAACGGTTATCCGCTTCCTGCAGGGCGATGACATCGGGGTCGATTTCGCGGATGACGCGGCTGGTGCGCTCAGGATCGAACTTGCGATCGACGCCGATGCATTTGTGGACGTTGTAGGAGGCGACCAGCGTGCCCGTAGTGGCGGTCGCCTTGTGCGCAGCCGCGTTTGCCTTCTGCATCCGCCTGTCGCGGATGGACAAAAGCATGGTTGCCGGGAGGCTGCGTCCGTTCATCCGCACCGTCTGCCTGCCATGCCTGCTGCTTCCACCATGCACCTCAAATAGAGTCTCTGCGCGTATGTTCCATGGCCGACACCAAACTATCCGTCAAACACGTCGTTTTGTTAAAGACGAGAGACCTTTCTAGAGATAGGGCGATCCCAGCCACAGGATGCGGTCGAACAGCCGGATGATGAACGGCCGGGCCCGCAAGGAGTCCAGCGTGACAGGGATAGCCGTTTCGATTGCCGAGCCAATCCGGGCTTCGATCTCGCGGGCAAAGCCTGCGTCGAGAACCTCCAGATCGATCTCGAAGTTCAACCGCAGAGACCGGGCGTCGAGGTTGGACGAGCCGACATAGGCCCAGACGCCGTCGATCGACAGCAGCTTGGAATGGTCGAATGGGCCCTCCGTGCGCCATATACGGCAATAATTCTTCAGGATCTGGTCGAATTGCGCCGTCATGGCGCGGTCGACAAGGAAGAGATTGTTGACCGCGGGCACCACGACATCGATCTCGACGCCGCGTCGGGCGGCGGTGATCAAGGCGCTGATCAGTTCCCGGTCCGGCAGGAAATAGGGCGACATCAGGCGGATCGACTTGCGGGCGACCGAGAAGGCGCCGATCAGCAGTCTGTGATTGGTCTCGTTGCTGGCATCTGGCCCGGATGCGACCGCCCGCACCAGCATCGGCTGGCCGGGCGCCGGCGACAGCGGGACAATACGCCAGGCATCGCCTTTCAGCGCCTCGTTGGTGGCGAAACGCCAGTCTTCGGCGGCAACCGAGAACAGGTCGGCAACGACTGGTCCGGTGACCTTGAAATGCGTGTCCCTGGCGCTGCTGGAGCCTGCGAACTCGGCGGAAAAACCCTTGCGGATGTTCATGCCGCCGGTGAAGGCAATCGTGCCGTCGACCACCAGGATCTTCCGGTGGGTCCTGAGGTTGGCGTAGGGCAGGCGCAGGCCCATAACGATGTTGCCGTTGAAGACATCGGCGGGGATGTTGGCGCGGCGCAGATGGCCCAGGATGCTGGGGACGGAGTAACGGGCGCCGACGGCGTCGATCAGCACGCGAACGGTAACGCCGCGCGCGACAGCACTGGCCAGCGATTCGACGAAAAGCAGGCCGACGGCGTCATTGTCGAAAATATAGGTCTCGAGCAGGACGCTGCGTTCGGCGCCATCAATCGCCGCGCCCATGGCGGCATAGGCCTCGTCGCCGGTTTCCAGCACATCGATGGCATTTCCCGAGGTGAGCGCGCGCCGCGCCACCCTGTCGCCCAGCGTCCGCAGACCGGTGAAGCGTTGACCGTAGCGCTCGACGATGAGGGCCTCCTCGACGGCGGTGTCACGCTCGTCCTTGGCGGATACTGCGTCGCCGGCAAGCGGGCGCTGCGCGGTAATCGTGGCGCGGCGAATGCGGTTGATGCCGGCCACGGCATAGATCAGCACGCCGAGGATCGGTGACAGCACCATCACGCCGACCCAACCGGTGGCGGCGCGCACATCTTCCTTGGTCATGACGGCGTGGGCGATGCCGACGGTCGCCATCACCACCGAGATGATCGCCAGGATTTGGGTCCAGTGAGTCGCAATAGTCTCGAACATTGCCGGGACTATCGAGCGAGCGATTGCAGAAGGCAATGCAGGCGGTCATGCTTGGCATTCGGCGGATGGCAGTCGCGACCTGGCCGGCGCTTCGGCTGAGGAAATCTATTCCCAGGCAGGGTTTGGGTCGATGAAGTTCCGCGGAAACCCCGCTTTGGAAAGCCAACTTGGCCCGAGGTAAAGCATAGAGACAACGTGGTCCGGCATCGTCCTGTGCTGCCTTGGTGGTCCAGGACCTGCTGTACTTTGGTATCACGTCTGTTGTATATCAGAGGGAACGAAAAAAACGATATAACACTTTGATCGGAGGCGGGGGGAGCGCCGAATGATGCAAATCAACTTCGAGGGGCCTCCCGTGGGGGACGGCGACATGTCGGCCGAATGCCAGCGCCAGTTGCTGCCTCTAGTCCACGAAATCGTCCAGGCAGCGGTCGCGGCCGGCTGGAATCAGGACGATGTCCTCCTGGCTTTTGTGGAACTCACTTGGGATCTGTACGAGAAACGTCGCGGCGATCTTTAGCAGCTGACCGCAAGCTGTCGGCTCGGCGCCCCGTCTTGCCTTGCCGCCGATTTCGGTGGCAAAGAACCAAGCAGTGGATTCGCGGAAGCCGCACCAAGGCTGATGAGCGAAACTCAGGGATGGCGAAGACCTGCCAACCCTATGAAATAGAATGCTCGCCGACTTCCTCCATCGGTCATTTTTTCTGTCTTTTCGCGAATAAAAATTTTTCTTTGCGCGGGGGAGTTCTTCCCTAGCCGAGTTGTGTGCGTTACGCTGTTTTCGGGTCGGGCAAAGGGGGATTCGAGCGGCAGCAAGACGGCCGAGGCGATGCAATGAAAAATGCGGACGAGGCTCGGGAGAGCGGCGTTTCCCGAGGCGTCGATCGGACAGCCCGATACGTCTTGGACATCATCCCGGAAAGTGCTGGTCCCAGAAGAGCCACCGCGCGCGGCAGCGTCATCCATTCCGTCCGCGGCCCCGGGTCGCAGACGTTCCTGGCCATGGAACATTCCGCGGGCATTGTGCTGAGGCCAGGACGCAAATTCAGAGCCTCGCTCGGCAGCGACAAGATAACGGAATACGATGCGCCGGTCGGATGCCTCATCATCAATCCGCGGGGGTCGACAGCACCTTCGCCTGGTCGGAGACCAGGGAAAACGCTGTCGTCTCCATATCGCCGGAAGCGCTGTCGGAACTGGCCGCGCACGAGTCCGATCGCGCCGACGTGGAGCTTGCGCCGCCTGCGTTCGGCACGGTCGACCTGAGGGCGCTCAATATAGCCCAGATGATCACCGCCGAGCTGACCGGGACGCTGCCACCGAATGAGCTCTATCTGGATTCGCTGCTCACCGTGTTCGGCGTTCATCTGCTGCGCACATACACGAGCCGCAGCAGGCCGGCCGTGTCACCCAAAGGTGGGCTCTCTGCGGTTGGGGCTCGACGCGTGCGCGAGTATCTCGACGAGAATTTCGCGCGAAAAGTCATGATCGCCGAGCTTGCCTCGGTAGCGGGGGTTTCGCCCAATCATTTCATAGCAAGGTTCGCCAGGACGTTCGGCATGCCGCCGCATCGCTATCTGATCAATTTGCGCCTGGACCTCGCGGAAAAGCTGCTGGCCGGCGGTGAGTTCGCGATAGCCGAAGTCGCCTACCTCGCGGGGTTTTCGGATCAGAGCCATCTGGCCGCTACCATGAAAAAGTACAGGGGCAGAACGCCAACCAAGACCGGATATGCGCCGGGCAGAAACTGAAAGCGCGGTATGGCAAAGTGGCAACACCTGCCGTCCGATAATCCAAGACCGGAATTTCCTACAAAGCTTCCGGAGTTTTCCAAAATACGTCCACCACCACTTTGCCCCAAGGCATAACGGAAGTCATTCGGAATGGCATGGAGCCTGCGCATTGTTCGCCATCTGGCCGGACTGATCGAATGAATTGGAGCGACATTGCAGCCACGGCTCGATCGATCACGAATTGTTTTTGGGAGGAACGGGGAGGGCGGTCCCGGGTTGAATTCCATCTGCGAAATATCAAGGGACCGAAAGATGCGGTCTGATGATGGCCCTTCTGGACCGGCGTCCGGATCCGCGCGACAGCCGGCGCCGAACGTGAAAGGCGGGCTTTCCACACACGGCGCGCGCAAGGTGCAGGAATTCCTGGGTCAGAACTTTACGCGCAAGCTGGCGCTTGCCGAGATGGCGGCGGTTTGCGGCCTTTCATCCTATCACTTCGTGCGGGCTTTCTCCCGCACGTTCGGGGTGCCGCCGCATCAATACGTCCTCGATCTGCGGCTGGACTTTGCCGAAAGACTGCTTGCCGAAAGCCATATGACGATCGCCGATATCGCCCATTTGAGTGGTTTTTCGAGCCAGAGCCATTTTACTACTGTGATGAAGAAATATCGGCATGTAACGCCATTGCAGGCGCGCTTTGGTAAGCTTAACTCAAAGCGTAAGTGATGTATGCACGCCTCAACATTGTTTTACTTTACCTTATCAAAGCGCGAACTAAAGTAACTATCCGTTAACTCCTGCGAAGTTGCGCTGATTTTTCTCAAAAAACAGCAATTTCCTGAAATACGGCAAATCAGAATCGTGTCTTTCTGCGAGGTGCTGGAATTGTCAGACATTTCCTGACGGCTGGCGAACGGAGAGGGACCATGGCCGACAATCGCATTTCAAGTGGCTCGCTTGTCCAGCGTCGCGCGGCGCCTTTCGCCGGACATTGGATTGCTGGCGCTGATCACGGTTCCCGCTCGGTCCGCCGGCGCCTGATGGCGGTGCTGCGCATGGCGCACCGCGTGCTCGGCATGCGCCGCAAGGGGCATGGGCTCGGCATGCTCGGCATCGGCAGGATGTTGGCGGCGGCGCTGGGTGCGATCGCATTGGGCGGCATCGCCACGGCGGCATCAGCGCAGGTTTTCGGCGGCGGCGGCACGGCAAACGGAGTGCGCGGTATCGCGTTTGGGTCCGGAGCCGTGCAAAACGGAGCCGATTCAATAGCCGAGGGCACCAATGCCAATGCGGGCAGCCAGAATGCCGTAGCGGTTGGCTTCCAGTCGCTCGCGACCCAGATCAATTCCATCTATCTTGGCTCGCGCACCGTTGCCGGAACAGGTAGTACTGGTACGAGCGCCATCGGCATCGGCACGGACGTCACGGCATCTCAGGCCGACGCCATCGGAATAGGACGTTCATCCGTTGCGTCGGCGCAATACTCGGTGGCTCTCGGCCTGAACGCCAAAGCCACGGGCACAGGCGGCGCGATGGCGCTGGGGCAAGGCACGATCTCCAACGGCGTTAATTCCGTAGCGCTCGGTGTTCAGGCCCAAGCCCTCGGGGCTGGCGCCAACGCCTTGGGCACTTTCTCCGTTGCTTCGGGAGGGAACTCCACCGCCCTTGGCACCAGCTCCACGGCCAGCAACAACTATGCGACAGCCGCAGGCTGGGGATCCGTCGCCAGCGGCGCCGATTCCGTTGCCGTAGGACGTGAGGCCGCCGCGTCGGCGCTTGACTCAACGGCGATGGGGTACATAGCCAAGGCCTCGGGCCAATACAGCACCGCCGTCGGCGCCAACGCCAATGCCTCAGCGACGTCCAGCACCTCGATCGGCCAGAACACAGCTGCGTCGGGCGTTCAAGCGACCGCTCTCGGCTTCAACGCCAATGCCAGCTTCCTGAATGCGACCGCGCTAGGCGCCAACTCCACCGCCAGCGCCACGAGCGCCATCGCCGTCGGCAACAATGCCAAGGCCGATTCCGCCGAAGCGGTCGCCATGGGCACCAATGCGGTGGCGACCGGCGGTAAGGCCGTCTCCATCGGCTCCGGCAACACGGCTTACGGCAACGGCGCTGTCTCCATCGGTGATCCCAGCTACGCCAGCGGCACCGGTGCCTTCACCGGCGGCGCCAACAACATCGCCAACAGCGACGGCACGGCAACAGCCACCGCCGCCAACCAGGCCAACGGTGCCGTCGCCATCGGCAACAACAACAAGGCCATCGGGCAAGGTTCCGTGGCCCTGGGCAACGGCTCGACCGCGGGCGCTGCCGGCCTTGCGGGCAATGTCGCGCTCGGCAATGGCGCGACGGCGGCGGCAAGCTCCGGCGACGTGGCGCTTGGCTCTGGCTCGGTGACCGTCGCAGCGGTCGGCACGCCCAATGCCGTGATCAACGGCACGACCTATGCCTTCCAGGGCACCAATCCGACCTCGACGGTCAGCATCGGCGCGCCCGGCGCGGAGCGTACGCTCACCAATCTGGCGGCGGGGCGGATCAGCTTGACGTCGACCGACGCGGTCAACGGTTCGCAGCTCTTCGCCACAAACCAGGCCGTCAACGCCATCGGCACCACGCTCAACAACATCAACACCGGCGGCGGCATCAAATATTTCCATGCCAATTCGACGCTGGCGGACTCGTCGGCGACGGGTACGGACTCGGTCGCAATCGGACCCGTCGCGACCGCGTCGGGGACGAGCGCCATCGCCGCCGGCAACAATGCGAGCGCCTCCGACGCCAACGCCTCGGCCATCGGCACTAGCTCTGTCGCATCGGCCCTCGACGCAACGGCGATGGGTTTTATATCCAAGGCCTCGGGCCAATTCAGCACCGCCGTCGGCGCCAACGCCAATGCTACAGCCACGTCCAGCACGGCGATCGGCCAGAACTCACTCGCATCCGCCCTTCAAGCGACGGCTCTCGGCAAACAAGCGACTGCCAGCGCCGCGAATGCGCTCGCTCTGGGCGCCAACTCCACTGCCGGCAACGCCGGCGACGTGGCACTTGGCTCGGGCTCAGTGACCGCCGTGGCGGTCGGCACGCCCAATGCGGTGATCAACGGCACGACCTATGCCTTCCAGGGCACCACGCCGACCTCGACGGTCAGCATCGGCGCGCCGGGTGCGGAGCGGACGCTCACCAATGTTGCCGCGGGCCGGATCAGCGGATCCTCGACGGATGCGGTCAACGGTTCGCAGCTCTTCGCCACCAACCAGGCGGTCAACGCCATCGGCACCACGCTCAACACCATCAACACCGGCGGCGGCATCAAGTATTTCCATGCCAATTCGACGCTGGCGGAACTCGTCTGCGACGGGTACGGACTCGGTCGCGATCGGACCCACCTCGACCGCGTCGGGGACGAGCGCCATCGCGGCCGGTAACAATGCGACTGCCTCCGGCGTCAACGCCTCGGCCATCGGCACCGGCGCCGTCGCATCGGCCCTCGACGCAACGGCGATGGGCTTTATATCCAAGGCCTCGGGCCAATACAGCACCGCCGTAGGCGCCAACGCCAATGCTACAGCCACGTCCAGCACCGCGATCGGCCAGAACGCACTCGCAACCGGCTTCCAAGCGACCGCTCTTGGCCTAGGAGCGAATGCCGGCGCCCAGAATGCAATCGCGCTGGGCGCCCTCGCCAATGCCGGCAATGCCGGCGACGTGGCGCTTGGCTCGGGCTCGGTGACCGCCGTGGCGGTCGGCACGCCCAATGCGGTGATCAACGGCACAACCTATGCCTTCCAGGGCACCAATCCGACCTCGACGGTCAGCGTCGGCGCGGTCGGTGCGGAACGCACCATCACCAACGTCGCCGCGGGGCGGATCAGCGGGTCCTCGACGGATGCGATCAACGGCTCGCAGCTCTTCGCCACCAACCAGGCGGTCGATGCCATCGGCACCACGCTCAACACCATCAACACCGGCGGCGGCATCAAGTATTTCCATGCCAATTCGACGCTGGCGGACTCGTCTGCGACGGGTACGGACTCGGTCGCGATCGGACCCACCTCGACCGCGTCGGGGACGAGCGCCATCGCGGCCGGTAACAATGCGACTGCCTCCGGCGTCAACGCCTCGGCCATCGGCACCGGCGCCGTCGCATCGGCCCTCGACGCAACGGCGATGGGCTTTATATCCAAGGCCTCGGGCCAATACAGCACCGCCGTAGGCGCCAACGCCAATGCTACAGCCACGTCCAGCACCGCGATCGGCCAGAACGCACTCGCAACCGGCTTCCAAGCGACCGCTCTTGGCCTAGGAGCGAATGCCGGCGCCCAGAATGCAATCGCGCTGGGCGCCCTCGCCAATGCCGGCAATGCCGGCGACGTGGCGCTTGGCTCGGGCTCGGTGACCGCCGTGGCGGTCGGCACGCCCAATGCGGTGATCAACGGCACAACCTATGCCTTCCAGGGCACCAATCCGACCTCGACGGTCAGCGTCGGCGCGGTCGGTGCGGAACGCACCATCACCAACGTCGCCGCGGGGCGGATCAGCGGGTCCTCGACGGATGCGATCAACGGCTCGCAGCTCTTCGCCACCAACCAGGCGGTCGATGCCATCGGCACCACGCTCAACAACATCAATGTTGGCGGCGGCATCAAGTATTTCCACGCCAATTCGGCGCTGCCGGATTCCCAGGCCCTTGGAACGAATTCCGTCGCGGTCGGACCCAACGCCGTGGCCAACAATGCCGGCGACGTGGCGATCGGCCTGAATTCCGCATCCGGCACCACCACGGCGGTGGGCGGCGCGACAATCGGCGGCGTGAACTACACCTTCGCCGGCACCACGCCGGCCGGCGCTTTCTCGGTCGGCTCGCTGGGCGCTGAGCGTCAGATCCAGAACGTCGCGGCCGGACAGTTGAGCGGAAGCTCGACCGACGCGGTCAACGGCTCGCAGCTCTTCGCCACCAACCAGCAGGTCACGCAGAACACGACCGATATTGCCAACATCGGCAGTGGCGTCACCAATCTCGGCAACACCATCAGCAACATCGCCGGCGACACGTCGACCGCCTATACCGACGCCAATGGCATCGGTATCCGCTACGCCCGCACCAACGAGACGGGACTGGCGCAAACCGATTCCTTCGCGCAAGGGCTCGGCTCTACCGCCGTCGGCTACCAGGCGACCGCGACCGGGGTCAGCGGGCTCGCACTCGGTCGTGGCACACAGGCCAGCATCGATGGCAGCGTCGCCCTTGGTTCCGACTCGGTTTCCGATCGCGCCTTGGCGCCGGCCACCGGCCAGGTCGCTGCCGGTCCATCCAACTTCATCCAGTACAACACCACCGACAAGACACTACTCGGCGCCGTGTCGGTCGGCACCAGCACATCCTACCGGCAGATCACCAATGTCGCCGACGGCACGCAGGATCAGGATGCGGTGACGGTGCGCCAGCTCGCAGGCGCCATCGCCTCGGTCTCGTCGACGTCGACCAAATATTTCCATGCCAATTCGACGGCCGGCGACTCGCTCGCGGTCGGGGCGGAATCGGTCGCGGTCGGCCCGACAACGGTCGTCAACGGCGACAATGGCATCGGCATCGGCAATGGCGCCATTGTCGACCAGATCGCGCCTGGCGGCACGGCCATCGGCCAGAATGCGCATGTGATGCTGGCCGACGGGCTGGCGCTCGGCACCAATTCGACCGCGGCCGGCGTCCAGTCGGTGGCGCTCGGCGCGGGCGCCAACAGCACCTTCGCCAACAGCGTGGCGCTTGGTGCGCAATCCATCACCACGGTCGGCGCGCAGGCGAACTACACGGCCTATGCGCTGGCAAGCCCACAAACGTCGGCCGGCGAGGTGTCGATCGGCTCTGCCGGGGCCGAACGCAAGCTCACCAATGTCGCGGCGGGCTCGGCCAATACCGACGCCGTCAACGTCTCGCAGCTCAAGGGCGTGTCGCAAAACGTCGCCAACCTGTTCGGCGGCGGCACGACGGTCAATCCCGACGGATCGATCACCGGACCGACATACACCATCCAGGGCAACAATTATACGACCGTCTCTGACGGGTTCACGGCCGTCAACAATGCCCTGACCAACATCTCGAATGGCGGCGGCATCAAGTATTTCCACGCCAATTCGACGCTGGCCGACTCCACCGCCAGCGGCACCGACAGCGTCGCGATCGGACCGGCGAGCGTGGCGAGCGGTACCAACAGCCTTGCCGCCGGCAATGGTTCGACAGCCACGGGGCAAGGTGCGGTGGCGCTTGGCCAGGGCGCCAAGGCCAACAACGCCAATGATGTGGCGCTGGGTTCAGGCTCGGTGACGCAGACCGCGGTCGGCACCTCCAGCACCGTCATCAACGGCAAGACCTATACCTTCGCCGGCACCGCTCCGATCGGCACCGTCAGCGTCGGCAGTGCCGGCGCCGAGCGCACGATCACCAATGTCGCCGCCGGACAGATCAACGCCAACAGCACCGATGCGATAAATGGCTCGCAACTCTATGCCACCAACACGGCTGTCGAGGATTTGAAATCGGGTCTCGGATCGCTCACCCAGAATGCCGTCGTCTATGACACCAATCCGGACGGCAGCAAGAAGAACAGCATCACGCTGCAGGGTGGCGACGTCAACGCGCCAGTGGTCATCTCCAATGTCGGCCCCGGTGTTGCTGGTACCGATGCGGTCAACGTCAACCAGCTGAACCAGGGCCTGACCAACACAATCAGCACGTCCAACAGCTACACCGACAAGGTGGCCGCCACGACGTTGCAGCAGGCCAACAACTATACCGACCAGAAGCTCAGCCAGCTCAATTCGGACATCGGCGGCATCCGCGACGAAGCCCGCCAGGCGGCGGCGATCGGGCTCGCCGCAGCCTCGCTGCGCTATGACGACCGGCCCGGAAAGCTGAGCGTTGCGGCGGGTGGCGGCTTCTGGCGGGACGCGGGCGCGTTGGCCTTTGGCGCCGGCTACACCAGCGAAGACGGCCGCATCCGCGGCAATGTCTCAGGCACGGCCGCTGGTGGACATGTCGGTGTCGGCGCCGGTATCAGCTTCACCTTGAACTGAGGCAGGAATGAAAGGACTTGCCGTACTGACTTGCCTGGCGCTCTGCGGCGGCCTCGCACCGGCCGCCGGGCAGGTTGCGTCGCCCTACAGGATCAAGCCTTCGGATGTGGTGCTGCCGCCCGACGTGAAGCTCGGCGACTACCAGCGCACCATCCGTCCGTTCGAGAATTGGACGCTGATCTGCGACGAGAACCTCAAGGCCCGCAAGAAGGTCTGCAATGTTTCGCAAGTGATCGAGGATGCGTCCGGCAAGATGGCCTTCAGCTGGTCGCTGGCCGCCACGCAGGACGGCAAGCCCTACATGATCCTGCGCACCGCGCCGAATGCCAGGAGCGATGGCCTGGTGTCGCTGAAGTTCGACGGGCGAGGCCAGGCGATCGACGTCCACCTGAACGGCTGCAACGAGATGGTCTGCGTCGGCATGTTGCCGGTCGGCCCCCTCATGCGCCAGAAGATCTCACAGAATGCGACGCCGGCAATCTCCTATTCGACCGTCGACGGCCAGACAGTCACCGTGACCGCAACACTCAAAGGGCTGTCAGCAGCCCTTTCGCCACTCAAATAACCGGGGCAGTACCATGAGCCAGCAGGACCAGTTCATGTCCGCAAAACGTAGCGGCCCGACCGTCGAGGCGGATCGGCAGAGGCTCGTCGAACCCGCGCGGCGGCGGTGGCCGCGCGTTGTCGGATTTTCATTGTTGGGGCTCGTGGTGGCGGGCCTTGGCTTCGCCGCCGGCAACTATGCCGCGATCGCCAATCTGGTCGGCAGCGCGACGGCCGCGCAGCCTGAGGCAGCCAACCCGGCGCTTCCGGACACGCCTTTCCTCGAGCATGTCAAGCAGGCCGGGGTGCAGGCCTGTTCGACCATCTATCCGGTGCTCGGACAGATTTTGACGACCGGCACGAAATACAGCGTCAAATCCTTGTGGAACGACCAGGCCGCCGACAAGCATGCCGTCCAGGCCTTCGTCGGCATGGACTACGCGACGGAACGCTATAGCGGGCCTGCCGCCGGCGTCGTTTTCGCATCGCCCACCGCTTCTGGTTGCGAGGGGACGATGGTGCGGGTGGCACCATTCGCCAGCCCGTGTGCCGACATCCCGTCCATTCTTCCGCAAGGCAGCAAGATCACCGACCATCTTGGGCAGGTCGAAGTGTACGAGCTCGGCGGCAACGCCGGTGAAGCCCTTCTCTTGCCGAGGGGCAAAAGCTGCGTGGTGATCTCCGTCGCTTCGGCGGCGAAGTAAGGCGAGTGGGATCAAGGAAAGGGGTGCCGACCATGAGATTGCGGGCTTTGGCAGTTTTGGGCTTGACCTTGTTGTGGTGCGGACAAGTCGTCTCGGCCGACCTGGTGGCACCGTCGGAGCCGCAGCAGGAGGAAAAAGGCATCTGGGCGGCCATCGCCTATTCGCAGGCCGATAGCAAATACGGCTTCTTCTGGGGCGCCGACAAGCGGCAGGAGGCGAAGGACATCGCGCAGAAATATTGCGAAAACGCCGGCGGAAAGGCCTGCAGCGTCGTTACCGTCTTCCGCAACCATCGCCATTGGAATGATGACGACGAAACCGGCTTCCCCTACAAGCACTGCGGTGCGCTCGCCGTGGCCGACAAGGTCGAGAACCGTTTCACGCCCTGGGGTGTGAACTCGGCCAAGACTCGCCGGGAAGCCGAAGACCTCGCCTTGCAGGCCTGCCAGGCGTCGGGTAGCAAATGCAAGATCCGTGAATGGGTCTGCACATGAAACGTGGCCTCAAGGCCGCCTGCGCATGGGGGGCAATCGCATTTTCATGGATGTCGCCCGCATCGGCACAGCAACAGGTGGCGGCTGTTCCAGATGGCCCGTCATCGCTGCGCGAAGTCTACCAGGACTGGAGCGTGGCTTGCTCTGTCCAGGAGAATGCGAGGGTCTGCTCGCTTTCGCAGGACCAGGTCCAGAAGAACGGCCAAAGGCTCCTCGCCGTGGAGATACAGAGACGCACGGACGGGTCGACGATGGCTACCTTGCTTCTGCCCTTCGGCATCTTGCTTGATTCCGGCGTGACGCTCCAGATCGACGATCAGCCGCCCTTGTCCCCGCAGCGCTTCAGGACCTGCCTGCCAACGGGTTGCATCGCGGTGTTTTCCATCGATCGGCCGACACTTGGAAAGCTGAGGGGAGGCGAGGTGCTGAAGCTCAATGTCACGACAGACGCGGAGACGCCGCTGACATTCCCGGTGTCGCTGCACGGCCTGACCGCGGCGCTCGACCGGATGGTGGCGTTGAGCGCACGGTGAAGGAGGGGCGGCTGCCTTCGAAGCCAGCCGCCGCTGGTCCCATGGAACGTTGGCGTGCCGAGGTCGTTTAGTCCCGGTGCCATTGCCAGCGGATCGTGATGATGAAGAAGACCTACGTCAAACCCACGCTTGTGAAACGCGGAAAACTGACCGAGCGCACGGCACAGATCGTGGCATCCGGGGTCATATTGGGCGAGTAACCGCACTCCGCCGGCCGGCTATTTTTCCCGCATCGCCCGGCGGAAGTTCTGCAAGATCGGCTCAGCGAGGTAGGACAGTACGGTGCGGGCACCTGTCCGGATCATCGCCTCGCTTGGCATGCTGGGCAAGAGCTTGCGGCCCGTCAGGGCCACAACAGGTAGAAATAAATCCAAGCAGACTTCAGGCTCTCCCGTGGTCAACGTGGCCGGATGCGCAATCATTCAGTGTCGCGATCAGTGTCGCGATGATCGAGCAATTCAAGCATGGTGGACAGCATGCTTCCGACTTCTTCCGAGATTTCCTCGGGGCGAATTCCCGCCTTGATGGCGTCCGCCGTCACCTGGTCGGCGAGTTTCGCCGCAAGGGCCGGATCGTGGTTCGAAAAGGGTGGAACATTATCCTCCACCCATTTCTGCAGAAATTCGATGCCCCGAGCGCTCATGACGGACTAATGCGCGTTGGAGCGATTTCGTTCCGCCGGGGTATGTTCAAGAAAACGTCAGACCCTTGTGATCAGGGCCTGACGTTCCCCAAGGCTCACATTACGAGGAACGAAGACGCCGTCAACGCCAGGTGCGGAGCAAGAGTGGCAAACTGGATCTGGTGTGCGCCGCCTGCGCCATCGGCGTCGTAAGAGAGAGCGCCGGTCGAACTGTTGTAGATGATGTGGTCGCTGCTGTCATGCGCACCCCTGCCGACGTGGAATTCCGAGGTGGAAAGGGTGCTGCCTTGAAGGCCGGCAAACACAGTGTGGTCGAGCAGGATCTTGTCCTGGGCCACATTGAAGTCGGTGATCTTGTCGACATTGCTGGTATTGAGGGCGGATTTGAAGACAAAGACATCCGCGCCCCCATTTCCCGTGAGAACGTCTTTCCCGCCACCGCCGTTGATGTAGTTGTTGCCGGCATTGCCATCTACGGTTTGGGAGAACTCGTTTCCTTTGAGATTGATGGGGGAGGTGTCGGACTTGTTCGTGGTGGCGAGATGTTCGATCTCCGACCCGGCCGACAATACATAACTCACCGACGCCAGCACGGTATCGTTGCCGCCGCCCGGCAGTTCCACCACCTTGTCGGCGGCGTTGTTGACATAATAGGTGTCGTTGTAGCCACCACCGATCAACGTGTCGACGCCGGTGGTGCCGTGAAGCACATCCGCGCCGCCCGTGCCATAGAAAGTGTGATCGCTGGTCGAAGGCACAGTGACCGGGGGCACGGTGCTGGGCGGGGGCACGGTGCTGGTTGGGGGCACGGTGCTGGTTGGGGGCACAATGCTGCCAGTCGTATCGCCGGTCGAAGGCGTGCTGGTCGTGCTCTGGTTGTGCTGAAGGAAGAGGGCTTGCAGCGCCGACGAGTTGCCAAGCGCGGTGTCGCCCTGTTGAGAACCCCAAGCATAGGCATAGTCGAAGGCGGGCGATGGCGCCACCTTGGCCCAGTGGTCCAACATGGTCTGTTCCTGGGCGACGGTGGGAAGGACATATTGGCCGCCCGTATCGGTTGTGAAACTGCCGCCCCCAAACGTCTGGTAAACCGGAACGATCTGGCTGACCGGGATACCCGAGGCGACAGCCGCGGCCACGCTCCTGTCGATCATGTTGTAGTCGACCGTGCTTGTGCCGGTACGCACCGGGTAGGGATCCACGCCGTAATAGTCGATATGCGTGTTGGCAGGATTAAAAGTGTTTGAAAAATCGGGATTTGCGGAAGACCCCATGTTCATCATGGTGATGAAGGTCTTGGCTCCGGGCAGGTTTGTGTGGATCCAGTCGGATTCCGCCTTCAGATCCGCGGCGGTGGCATAGGTTCCCCATTTGCCCGTGGGGTCCGGCTCATCGACGAGGAAGAAGCCAAACACGTTCGGATTGCCGATGAAGGGGGTGACTTTCTGAATGAAAGACGACGTTGCGCCATTGGCTTCATTGAGCCAGACCAGACCTTTCGTGCCGGCTGGCAAGGCGTTGAGTTCGTCCACGGATGAAACGTCGACAAGATTGAATCCGGCGGTTGCGACCTCAGAGGCCGACCCACCCGAGGCGTAGTGGAGGGTTGTCATGCAAATATCCTTCGTCCGATTCGGTAGGTGCCCCACACCTGCCTACGGGAAAGGATACATTAGAGACAAATCACATACCGGCGCCTGTTGATAGAATCTTTGATCATCGTGAAGAAAACGCTACCGGTTCGGCCGGCCAGCTTGCCTCCGAGGCTTATAGACTATCCAACGATTTCTGGCATTCCACGCAGGACTGTGGAGCGCGAATGGCGACCGTCTATTTGCTATGCGCCACTCATCAGAAGGGCCCTTTCTATCAACGGACGGTTGTGGCTGAGATGGGGTTCAACGAGCATGTCGAGGTGCCCGCCGACGATCGGGACTATGTTCAAGCCGGTAACGAAAGGGCTCCAGCCAAGGTCTGTCGGAACGCCTGTGCGCCTGCACCGAAACAAGGTGGCGGTAATCGGCAATGCGGGCTTCGGTTGCGCGAGCCATTGGCCAAATGCTCGCATCCGCAGGATTTCTTCGAGCTCGAGGCGCAAAATGAATCGCGTTCTGGCGAGGGCCCGCCATTTCAGCCAGTCGATGCTCCTCGCGAGCACAGCCTCGGCACCAAATTGGGCAAACAATTTTGCCAGAGCCCGCAAAGTCATGCGATCCACCGTCACTCTATGCGCGTGGATGCGCTGAGCGGTGCGTGCGAGAGTTTCACGGTAATTGTGCTGCACAGGCCCGATATTGGTGTCGAGGATTCCCAGGAACGTGACCGCCCGACCGGCGGCAACAAGTTTTGCGGCAACCTCGAACGCGACGCCGCCGCCAAGCGAGTAGCCGATCAGTTTCACATTGCCATCAGGCTGGACCTGGTTGATCTGGTCGACAACCGCATCCACCATCTGCGGTATCGTGCCATGTCCCCTCAGCAGATCGTTCAGATCACCGTAGCGCACGGCAACAACCCTGGCGACATTGCCCATCTCGGCACCGAAGGCCGCCAGGCTTGGGCCATAGCCGATCGATCCAGGCACGATGAACAAAACGGGCCTCGGGTCGGAGGCCTCGACAAGCGCGCTGGTCGTGTCTTGCCCCGGAGAGGCTGCCCTGACGACATCGGTAAAGCTCATCCCGACAGTGAATGCGTCCAGGTTAAGTTCCCGCCCCAGAGCCGTCTCAAGCTCCATGACGAATTGCAGCAGCTTCAATGAATCGCCACCGGCATCGTCCCAGCGGCTGCCAGTTGCCCTTTTACCCGGGAGTATCCTCTCCCATACGGCCGCAGCGGTGCCTTCGATATCAAGCGGGTCCGCCGCCTGCCGGGCGATGGGCGTGTTCTGGGCGTCTTGCGCGTTCAGTGCGCGATCCAGTTCCCGCAGCTTGACACTGTCGACCTTGCCGCCCTTGAGCTGCGGTATCTCGGCAATGCTATGCAGTCGCGTTGGATGGACCGCCGGCGGCAGAGCCGTCCTGATCATCTCGCGCACTTCAGCAATGAACTCGCTTCCGCCTGGTTTTGCGGGGACGACAAAAGCCACCAGTTCGTTCGCATCCGTCACCACCGCAACGGCATCATTCACCTGAGGCGCCCGGCGCAGGACGAGTTCCAGCTCGGCCGGTTCGACCCGTCTTCCGTTTATTTTGATCTGGCGTCCCTTTCGCCCGACGATCCACATCATTCCGGTATCGTCGACCTTGACCAGATCGCCCGTTGCGAAGGTTCGAAGCCGGGGATTGCCGGAGTTCGCCTGAAGAGGGACGTTTTCCCCATCCGTCCAATAGCCGAGCGTGGTGTAGTTGCCTCTGATCAGCAACTCTCCTTCATCACCCGGGGCGACCTCGCATGCGTTCTCATCCACGACGGTGTATTCGATGCCGGGTAGGACGAAGCCAACCGGGACCGTTGCGCCTCGTTCCGGGTAGTCCCTCGGCAGGAACCATTGCGTGCCAATCGTTTCCGTGGACGAATAGCTGATCTGGACAAGGCAGGACTCGGGAACGTTGTCGCGGAGCCGATCGATGTCGGACCACAGGATCTTTCTCCGCCGACCCGCACGATCCGCAGGGAAGAGAATGCATTGGGCGCGGCACCATTCATCAACACACGCAGCAGCGCCGGCACGAGATAGACGACCGTTACCCGCCATTTCTCGAAATTTTCACGGACGGCGCGAATGCCGGCGCTTTCGATGTCGGAGAGGTACAGTGTGGCGCCGCACAGCATCGGGGTCATCATCTCGCGGCACCCAGCGATCGTCGCCGGCCCGGTCAGCGGCATGAACACGTCGTCGAGACCGAAGTGGCAGGCATCCACATATTGCTGAACGCGTTGGAGGATCGCCCGCTGGCTGTTCACGACGCCCTTCGGCGCCCCGGTGCTGCCTGACGTGTAGAGAACGATTCCCGGGGCATCGACCGACACTTCGGACGGCAACGCCGGCAAGCTGCCATCCTGCGTCGCGGCCATGCAACTTGCCGCATCGATCCATTCAAGTGAGGAGGCATCCGGCCAGCCGGCCGGCTTGCCCGGCCCTGGCCTGACGATCGCGGCCAGCCGTGCGCTGGTGGCAATTGCAGCGAGGCGCTGAAACGGATCCCGGGGGTTCAACGGCACGGCGGGCCTGCCAGCCCGCATGGCGGCGAGCATAGCCACCGGATACCAGAGGGTATTTCCGATTAGAAGCCCGACCGCCTTGCCCGGTGGGGCCGAGCCAGCAATCGCAACCGCCAGGTTTTGGACTGCGCTAAGCAGTTCCGAAAAGCTGAGGGACGTAGAGCCGTCACTGATCGCGATCTTGTCCGGGTATTTTTCGACGATCCGCTCCAGGTGAAAGAACGCCGATTTTTCGGAGAAGTCGTCGCCCATCCGTGGGAAGAGGCGGTTGGTCGGTCCGTCCATGTCAAGAGGACGGGTGGATGCCGGTTTCCATGTGAAGTCGTCCGGAAGGCCGTTGTTGCGAGCTATCGCAATAACCCGGTCTGTTGTCAGTCCGCCAATGGACGGCAAGGCGCGTGGAAACCAGCCTTCTGAACGCGGGCGTCCCGACGTTTCCAACACGACCCCCTGTTTTGCTGACCGGCTTTGCAATGTCGTAAGCGACCATGCTGGTCCTGACATCGTTAGAACGAATGATTTCCAGCCGAAGTCATCGATCCAATGGCAGCGACCGGTGCATCGCCGTATCGTCCAACACCTGCTTCATTCAAACAGACGAGGACAGCGCGAAGGCCTGCTCCTAGCGTGGACTTGGGTGTTGTGTGTGCAGGGGCGATGAAACCGGGCCATGGAAACAGATAGGGCCAGCGGTTTTGCGCGATTGGGATACTGCCGGCATCCAGGAGGGACGGGATGAGTCCGCATCTGGTTTGCGTTGGAGGCGAGGATCACCGGCTTAGAATTCCGTTCCTTCTGGCGTTGCGTGAAAGGGGCTTTCGGGTCACTGCCGTCTCGAGCGATGCCGGAGGCGCCTTTTCACCCCATGGCATTCCGCATCGCCGGCTTGCTTTCGACCGCTTTGCCAGTGGCGGTGGAGAATGGAGCGCTATCAGCGCAGTCCGCAATTGATGTCCGAACTGCGTCCGGACATCGTTCAAAGTTTCGACACCAAGCCCAACCTCCTGACCCCTTTGGCCGTGCGCGGGCAGGTTCCTGTCATTCGCACCATCAATGGGCTTGGCTGGACATTCTCGTCACGGGAACCGCGGGCGCTGGCGCTGCGTCCGGTCTTTTGCGGCCTTCAGGGGCTGGCGTCACTTTGGACAGCCATGACCGTCTTCCAGAATCGCGACGATCAGGCCTTCTTCGAGCGCTATCGGCTGGTGGGGCGCGGCAAAGGGCGGCTGATCCGCAGTTCCGGCATCGACCCGAATGCGTTTTCGACAGCAAGGTATCGTGGCCCTTCGGCCACCACGATGCGCGAAGAACTTGGGCTGCAGTCGGCCGAGATCATAATCTTTGTCGGTCGGCTGACTCGCCAGAAGGGGATCCCCACCCTCATCAAGGCGGTCCCCCGCGTCCTGTCCGAGAGGCCCAACGCGCGTTTCGTGCTCGTCGGTCCGCAAGACTCCGAAGGTCCGTTTGCGGTCAGCAGGTCCGATATCGAGCAATATGCTCCTCATGTCATAGCACTGGGGCCAAGAGGGGACGTTCCGGCCCTGCTTGGCATGGCGGATCTGTTCGCGTTTCCAACGCAGTATCGCGAGGGAATTCCGCGCGTCCTGCTGGAGGCGGGATTGTCCGGATTGCCAATCGTCGCTTCGAGAATGCCCGGCTGCAATGACGTGGTCGAAGATGGCTGGAATGGCTACCTCGTCGCGCCGCGCGATGCCGATGGCCTCGCATCCAGGATAATCGATGTTCTGTCCGACCGCGCCCGTGGCAAGATCATGGGCAGCCGTTCCGTCGGCCTGGTGCGAGAGCGCTTTTCGCTGTCGTGGGTCGTCGACCAGTATTGCGACCTGTACAAGACCGTACTCGACGGCAAATACCGCGGCAGCCTTGCTCGATCAGTGCCCGCGATCTCGAGGGAAGAGGGTGCGCGGAACCCCCGGCTGGGTGAGGCGCGGCAATGATCCGTGATGCGCTCCTGGCCTTCGGCGTCGCGATGTCCTACGCGGTGCAACTCAGCATCCCGGGGTTGCCGTTCGGCTACAGCGAACTGTTCCTCTCGCTCTGGATATTGCTGTCGATCACGCGGATCCTAGCAGGCGGCCGACTTGAGGCTACGCCGGCTTTGGCCAAGCTTGCCCGTTTCTGGCTGATCCTGACGCTTACCCTGGGCGTGGGGTCTATCATCGGCTTTCTAACGACCACACTGTTCCTCGATCCGTTGTTGCATGACACGATGGCGTACGTGCTGTTGGCCTGCGTTACCTGTCTGGCTGCAGCGGAACCCAACGCGGCCCTCCGTTTACGCCGTATCGCCTGGTGGATGATCGCTGTCGCGAGCGCAGGCTTTGTCGTTCAGCTAGGGCTTGGTTTCGGCTGGATCCATCAGTCTGGCGTCGATCCCTGGTACTGGGACCGTTTCTGCGGTTGGTCCGACAATCCGAACCAGCTTGCGCTCTACTGCGCGCTGCTTGGTCCCTTGGCCCTGCATCTTGCCACGACCACAAGCAATCCTTGGGGAAGATGTCTCGGGTTGTGCAGCCTGATCCTCACCTTCTATGTCGGAAGGCTGACAAAGAGCGATACCTATCTCTATACGACTGTCCTGGCTTGCCTGATCCTTCTCGGACTGCGGGTCCGGGCCTGGCTGACAAGCGACGGCGGCAAGGTCAGCCTTCCACGGCAACTTGCCCTGCTGTTCGCCGTTGGATTCCTTCCGTTGGCCATATCAATGGCGCCTTACGCCCTCAGCGAGGCCGCCAGTGCCGAAGACTTCGCCAAGAGCCTCACCAAGGACAAGGGCGGGGAAGCGACCGCGGAAAACCGCGGCACTTCGCCTCTACCTCTGGGAGGAGGCATTGAACAAGGGAGCTGGATCCGGATCCCTGGGTCTCGGTCCAGGCCCGCACCTTGATACTCCCCCCGTTGTCAATCAGCAGTTTCTGCCGCGGCCTTTCGAAGCCCATAGTACAATCCTCGATCTCTACACTCAGGGCGGCCTAATTTCAGTCCTGGCCCTGGTGTGGATCCTTGGCTCGTCCGCCTTGTCAGCGTGGCGTGCGAGACTGGACGTCCTCGTGGCGCTCGTAGCCTCGATCGCTGTCTTCAGTGCTCCGCACCTGATCATCCGCCATCCGATCGTGTGGTTCTGTCTGACCCTGTGCCTCGTCGCTGGAACGCCGCAGGCGATTCCCGCGACCGTTCGCCAGAGGAGATATTAGAATGTGCGGGATCGCCGGAATTCTCTTGGCGCCAGATGCGGCCGATACGAATGCGCTCAGGGCGATCGGGCCGATGGCGATGGCCCTTCGTCATCGCGGACCCGATGCCGAGGCCCTCTGGATGAGCCGTGAAGCCGGAATCGCCTTCGGCCACCGGCGTCTGGCCATCGTCGACCTGTCGGAGGCGGGTCGCCAGCCGATGCACTCCGCAAGCGGCCGGTATGTGATTACCTTCAATGGCGAGATATACAATTTTCGCGATCTGCGTCGCGAACTCGAAGGGGCGGGCCACCATTTCCGCGGCACCAGCGACACGGAAGTCATGCTGTGCGCGATCGAGAGCTGGGGCCTCGACGCGGCACTCCAGCGCTTCGCCGGCATGTTCGCTTTCGGCCTGTGGGATCTGAAGAGCCGGATCCTCCATCTCGCCCGCGACCGAATGGGCAAGAAGCCGCTCTATGTCGCCTCGACACGTGAAGCGCTCGTCTTCGCTTCGGAGTTGAAGGCGATCACGTGCTTCCCGGGCTTCAACCCGGAACTCGACGTCGATGCGGCGGCAACGATGATTTCGAAAGGGTGGGTGCCGGATGACCTTTGCATCTGGCAGGGCGTGTTCAAGCTGCCGCCCGGTTCAGTCCTGTCGGTGACAGCGGCGGATTTCGCCAGTGCCCGCGGCGCAGGCTCGCTTGCGCATCGCGTTCGCCGCTGGTGGGCGCTGGCCGATGTCGCCAGCAAGGCGCAGCGAGATCCGATCGCCGGCAGCGACGAGGATCTCACGACCGAGCTCGACAGGCTGCTTCGCCTTGCCGTCAACGAACGCATGATCGCCGATGTACCGCTTGGCGCCTTCCTGTCGGGCGGGATCGACAGCTCGACGGTCGTCGCCCTGATGCAGGCACAGTCCCAAAAGCCCGTTCGCACCTTCACCATAGCGTTCGGTGAGAGCGGGTTCGATGAGGCTCCTCATGCGGCCGCGGTTGCGCGGCATCTGGGCACCGATCATACCGAACTTCACCTTTCACCGGCCGCGGCGCTTGAAGTCATTCCCGAACTGCCGCGGATCTGGGACGAGCCGTTTGCCGATGAGTCGCAGATACCGACGCTGCTGGTGTCGCGCCTCGCCCGGCAACACGTAACGGTGGCTCTATCGGGCGATGGCGGCGACGAGTGCTTCGCCGGCTATTCTCGGCACTTCCTGGCAACCCGCCTCAGAAGGCAGCATGAGTTGCCATCGTCATTTCGTCGAATGTTGGCGGCGGGGGCTGGATTGCTGGCCCAGGCCTCCCAGAAAGACATTTTCGGCAGCCTGCCGCTTTCGGCGAATATGCGGCACGGATTGCGCGGTGACCGGTTGAACCGGCTCGCCCGCCTGTTCGCGGCGGCAAATGAGGACCAACTGCTTCAGCGGCTGACGGAATCTTCGACCAACAGCCTTCTTCATCACAAGCCACCGGCATCGAATGCCAGCGCGGCAGAGCTCGACGACTTGCTTTCGCGTCTCCTGTTTGACGACATGACAGGCTATCTGCCGGGCGACATCCTGGTGAAGCTCGATCGCGCCACCATGGCCAACAGCCTCGAGGGACGATGCCCGATCCTGGACCATCGCGTCGTTGAATTCGCCTGGCGCCTGCCGACCAGTGCCAAGGTCCGAAATGGCAAGGGCAAATGGATACTTCGCCAGCTCCTCGATCGCTATGTACCGCGCCCACTGGTCGATCGGCCCAAGCAAGGTTTCGACGTTCCGGTCGGGGCCTGGCTGAAGGGACCCCTGCGCAACTGGGCAACGGATATCATCGCCACGATACGCCTATCCGGAGACGGGGTCATCGACTGTGCGAAGGTCGACGCATGTTGGCGCGATCATCTGCGTGGAAACCAGGATCATTTCCGTGACCTGTGGCCGCTGCTGATGTTCCAGGCGTGGCGCAACGAAGCCATGCGGCCATCAGCGCCGGCAACCCGCCCTTCTTACGATATTGAACTGACAGGGGATTGAAATGGAAGGTTCTATAGCCAGCCGCGCCAGGCTTCCGCGCGCTACGCACATGGCTGTCGCTACGCTCGACGCCAATCCGCGGATGAGGCGACCGCCACGCGAGCCCATGCAACCGCCGTCTCCCTTCCACCAACTCGTCGTCACCTTGGCAACGAGAAAATGGCTCTTGCTTGCCGTCGCCCTTCTGGGCGGCATTCTGGCCGGCCTCGCGGGCTTTACTCGCCCGGTGCTGTTCGAGGCGACGACGCAGATCATCATCGACGCCCCGAGCGGCGGTACTTCGGGCGGCACGGCATCCGCCCAAGACTCGCTGGAATCGAGCATCGATGACCATCTGACGATGCTCTCGTCGCAAGGCCACCTGCGTCGAGTTCTGGCGGCGCTTCGCCAACCGCAGGCAGCCGACCTTGCCGCAAAAAGCGGCATCAGTGCCGTCCCGCCCGCCGCAGGCTCGTTCTTGAGCGATCTGCTGAGCCGGGTCTGGACGCAGGGCAAGCCGGCGGCAGGAAGTCCGGAAGCGGACGCTGCCGCGCTGAAGACGCTGCGGAACGGAATGAGGGTCGGACAAGAGCTGCGCTCGCGCGTCATTACCATCGGCTTCACCGATGCCAGTCCGGCGCGTGCCGCGCTGGTCGCGAACACATTCGCCCAAGTCTATATCGAAGATCTCGTACAGAAACGCCGTGCGTCGGATCAGTTCGAGCTGGAATCGCTGGTCGCCGGCCTGCCGCAAGTGCAAAAGGATCTGGTCGAAGCCACCGATCGGCTGGAGACATACCGGCTGACACACGGTGCCGTTGATCAAAGCGCGGCCAACAATGCAGCCGGTGAGACAGCGGAGTTCGGCCGACAGATTTTCTTGTCAAAGGCCAATCTTTCCGCCTCGGAAGCACGCCTTCACCATATTGAGGACCTGCGAAAGGCAGGCGCCCCTGTGTCGGCCATCGCCGAAGCGATCGGATCGCCTGTGTTGACGGACCTGGTGGCACGCCAGCAGGGTGCCGCGGCGGACGACGATCTGGGCAACGCGATCAGCCGTGAAATGGAGCAGGGCATCGCGCGCATCGCTGCCGAGGCAAACGTCTACCGCGCCCAGGTGGCGGCTCTCGAGGAGCGCAAGGGGATGCTCGACGCGGCCGTGGCCGACACGGCGAGCCAGCTTTCCGGGTTGCGGGCCCTTGAGCCGCAGGTGGCCATCGTGACACAATACTACAACGAGCTCCTTGGCCGGCAGCAGGACTTGATACGGCGCATCGCCGCTCCCTCGCCAGGTGTAGCGATCCTGTCGACGGCATGGCCGCCGTCAAATTCGAAGACCATGTCGCCCGTTTTCCTGGTTCCGCCCGGCATGATCGTGTTCGGCCTGATGGGGGCGGTCCTCGTCTTGGTCCGCAACAGCTTCAATCAGACCTTGCGCAGCGAAGCCGAAGCCGAAGCTGAGCTTGGGATCCCGTGCATCGGACTGCTTCCCAAAGTTTCGGGAGTTCATGCCAGACAGCTGCGGCATCTGGTTCTGGGTCAGCAGAACTCGCCGTTTAGTCGCGCCGCGACATCCCTTCTCGTCACAGCGGCGCCAACTCAGGGCAGGGGGCAGCCGCCGCATATCATCCTCGTAACGTCCAGCATCCAGGACGATGGCAAGACGGAGTTGGCATGGAGCCTGGCGCTGGCGGCAACGCGACTGGGAGGAAGGGTGCTTTTCCTCGACCTCGACCGCAAGGACGTGCGGCTCACGAATGAGTTTCGTGGCGAATTCAGCACCATCAAGGCTCACAATTCCTTTGGAGACTATGTGAGTGAACGCTGCGTTCTGAAGGATGCAATCACGAGAATGCCGGAAATCGGCATCGATCTCATGGCCGCTCCAGCACTTTCGGATGACCTGCTGACGCTTCTGTCCACCGTCGATAAATCCCAGTTTACCGATGAATTGCTGTCGGTCTACGATGTCGTCATCATAAACGGGCCCTTGGGGCTCGGAGGCCCCGAAACCAGGCTTCTAAAGCGCTGGGCCGATGCGGTGCTTTTTGCCGTTCGCTGGGCCAGGACGCGGCGCGGCATTGCCCGTGGTGTTCTGGAGTCGCTGCGGGCCGGCGGACCCGTCACTGTTCCAGTAGGCAGCGTGCTCACCGAAGTGAATTTAAAGAGGCATGCCGGCTACGGGCTCGGGGATAGCGCCGACCTCCTGTTGGAGAGGGTTTGATGAGGACCGTCGTCTGCGCTTCCCCAAAAGGAATCGAACCCGTTCCCGCAAATGAGCCTGACCCAGAATGATCATCGAATTCTTCGGACCGCCAGGATCCGGTAAAACAACGTTTGCGCATGAGCTCGTGCAGCAGCTGCGTGGGAAAGGTTATCGCGCCAAGGTCGCTCTCAACTATAAGCCCAGCGCACGGACCGGAAGATTCGACCTTGGGATCTTTCTGTTCGTATCAAGAATTGTATCGGCAATATTTTCGACTGTAGTAATATTGATTTCCTCTAGAGGCCGAATGAACGATATTTCAATTTCATTGTCGATGGTGCGGCTTATACCGCCAAGAAACAGAATATGGCGCGCTCGAATATGGCAATACATCTTGCACCTATCGCGTTGCTGGAATGGTGCTGAGCGATCACCCGAAATAATAATTTTCGATCAAGGGTATGTTCAAGCAATTGGATCGCTGGCGATGTTCAACGGGGGCGCTGATCATGGAGCGTTAAAAAAGGCGCTCAGCCTCGCGCCGCCGGCCGACCTGACCGTCAGGCTGGTGGTGCCATATGCGGTCGTGGAGAGCCGCTTGCGGCAGCGGATGGAGCGCGAGCCGCCGGCGGAACGAATCTTCGAGGCCGACTTGAACGTGAATATGCGCTCTCTTGGTGTTTTTGAATCGATAAATGATCTCCTCGCGATTTCTGGCCGAGAAGTCATTTCCGTCGACAATGCTGACGGCCAATCGACCTTCAAAAGTATTTGTCGAGTCGAGAAAAAAATCATTTCCGCATTGTTACGGACAGATAAGTCCGCCGCTGAGAATCAAAGGAAGTTCCCGAATCCTCCCGCGCTCGTTCCTGCTTCAGCAACGGCGCCGCGGAATAAGGAAATGGGCTCCCGGCTCGCTTGGGCGAGCATTTTCGCCCTGTTGATCTACATCGGCGGCGCTGGGCTAACCAGTCTTGCGCAGTTGGCAATTGCACGCCTCATCGGGCCACGCAACTACGGCATCTATTCCTACGTTCTGGCATGGACCTCCGTGCTGGCCTATCTGGCAACGCTTGGTTTCAATGTATCCTTGTTGCGTTTTGTCCCGGCCTATAGAGCCAATGGCAGGCTTGATCTGGCACGGGGGGTGATAAGATTTGCCCTGCAAAGATCGCTGGTGGCGGCAGCGCTGTTCGGGATGATCGGCATTGCCTCTGTCCTGTTCTTTTCAGATCATACGCAAAGAGGGCTTGAGATAAGCACTATGCTCGGCATGGTGGCTGTGCCCTTGATTACGACTTATGCTCTCGGAGCCACGCTTGTGCGTGCTTTCGGCGGCGTCGTCTCTGCGCTGTTGCCGGAACGCATCGTGCGAGACGGGCTCCTGCTGGTGTTGGTGGCGATCCTGGCCAAGTCCGGATTGCGAACCGTGGATGCGCCGGAGGTGATGCTGGCGGTGGTAACAAGTTCGGTCATCACGGTTGGGCTGGTGTTCATCACCGCCAGGAAACTTGAACCGCCTGGCGTGAGGCAGGCTAAACCCACCTATGCATCGAGAGAATGGTGGTTTGCCGTCCCCCCGCTCATGCTCATCACCGGGCTCGATGTTTTCGTCAGCCGGGCCGGCGTGCTGGTTTTGGGCTGGACAAACCATATCCGTGAAGCGGGTGTTTTCGCCTTGGCGTTGAACATCGCGATGCTTGTGGGGCTCTCCCGCATCGCCGTCGCTACCATGTTTTCTCCAACAGCTGCCGATCTGTATGCAAGAGGCGATCGCAAAGGACTACAGCAGCTATTCGCGCGGGCTACCTTGCTTTCTGCCAGTGGCGCCATCGTTGTAGCCATCCCAATGATGGTGATCGCTGAGCCGTTTTTGAGCTTCTTCGGTGAGGGTTACGCCGCAGGAGCGCCAATCGCGCGGGTTCTCATCTTGGGATATGTGTTTGTCGCGCTGTGTGGGCCTCAGCAGAATCTCCTGACCATGACCGGGAACGAATGGGCCGCCGCAACGACCATGATCGCCGGTGCGATAGCCAACATCATAGCCTGTGCGCTGGGCGTCGCAATTTACGGCCCGATTGGCGCTGCGGTCGGTGTCGCGCTTGCCCTGAGCATCTGGAGCGTTGCCATGGCCATCTATATCGGCAAGCGACTGAAAATCGTGCCGGGCTTGGTTTTTGTTTTGCTCTCGATCAGGCCGAGCGCGATCGGCGGCCAACAATGGAACTGGTTCTTGAGGGCTGGCAAATGAGAGCTGTCCACCGACGGTGATGGCCCCATCATTGAGCCGGCAGTTTAACGAAGGCCCGGGCGCATATTGGTCGTTAATGTGGCCGGTGGGCTTGGATGCCTCCAGCATGGCTGAAGGCATAAGACTCGGAGAGGCGTCGACGTTCACCCTCCCTCGACACAACTACGCCCGCCGGCACGGCCGTTACATTCTATGGTCTGTGTCCGTCATTTGAAGGATGCATGAGTTCCCGAGGCGCGTCACGGTGTTGTGCAAGCTGCGGAGCATCCATGGAACAAGAACCAATGGCGGCGGCCTCGACGCCTTCGATGCGCCATCGGTCCGAAAGATCGACGCCAGTCGAGCCCAGCCAGCGCGAAACACTCACTCAGGTCCAGGTCCTGCGCGCCCTCGCGGCCACCTCGGTCGCGCTGCGCCACGCGCAGCACGATGCGGCGAGCTTGGAACTAGAAGCCGGCCGCACCTTTCAGGCGTGGGATCCGATACCATGGAGCGCTGGAGTCGATGTCTTCTTCGTAATTTCCGGCCTGATCATGGTGCACACGTCGCGACAGTTGTTCGCCAAGACGGGTGGCGCGCGTCTCTTCCTTTCTCGGCGGCTCGCCCGGATTGTCCCGCTATATTGGGCGGTCACCACGCTCTACCTTGCCGTGGCGTTGCTCGCTCCCTCATTTCTCAACCAGGACTACATCAATTTCCGGTTTGTAATCGAATCCTACTTCTTCATCCCGGCCACTCGCCCCGACGGCGTCGTTCAGCCTGTCTACGAGCTGGGTTGGACGCTCAACTATGAGATGCTTTTCTACGTGTTGTTTACGGCGGCGATCGTGCTGCCCATGCGTTGGGCCGTTACCGTCCTGCTCACGACCCTGGTGGGGATGGTGTTCGCAGGCCGTCTCGCGGCGCCTTTGCGAGAGCCATTCGCGTTCTGGACCGATCCGATCATCCTTGAGTTCGCTTTCGGCGTGACAATCGGGATCATGTGCACCTCGGGTCTGCGGCCCTCCGGTTTGATCAGGGCCTGCGTCGCTGCAGCGGGACTGGCCGCCCTGATGCTGGCGGCGGCTTTTCCCGATATCTCGATCGGCCTTTCCCGCCCCATTGTTTACGGCATCCCGGCATCTCTCATCGTTTGGAGTGCTGCATTGGCGCCGGGCGAGCTGAGGCATGAAAGCCTGGCCGCGCGATGGGGCGCCGGCGTCGGCGACGCGTCCTATGCTCTCTACCTCCTGCATCCATTCGTGATCCGCGCCACGCGCATCTTCTTCTGGCGAACAGGCTTGATTCTGGTGCTCGGCCCGTGGGCCTTTATCGCGTCGGCGCTGGTGATCACTTTTGGTGTGGCACTCATCACCTATCGCTTGTTCGAGAAGCCGCTGACTCGCCGTGCCCGACGCCTTCTGGGAGCCGGGCCCAGCGCCCGACAGCAGCTTCGCCCATTTCCGGTGCCGGCGTATCCCAAGACGGACTGATCGAGCGTTGGTCAAATGAGCCGGCGTTGTGCTCGCCGTCCGGCCCTGTTCCCGCCCTATGCCTGAATGAACGCTTGTCGTTTTCGGCCGACGGGCCTTGCATGGAAATCCCGGTACCATTCCACGAAACGTTGCACCCCGTCCTCGAGTGCTGTCGCCGGTGCGAAGCCGACAGCACGGCGGAGGTCGCTGACGTCGGCGCGGGTTTCCAGGACGTCACCCGGGGGCAAAGGCACGTTGACGCGAAGGGCGCGGCGGCCAAGGGCCGTCTCGATGATTGCGATCAGACGGTTGATCTCTTCGGGCCGGTCGTTGCCGATATTGTAGACCCGATATGGCGCCGAACTGGAGGCGGGATCGGCCGCGAGGCTGTCCCAGTCCGGATCCGGCCGCGGCGGCGCAGCGAGCACGCGAACCACCCCTTCCACGATGTCGTCGATGTAAGTGAAATCTCGCCATACGCGGCCGGCATTGGCGATTTCGATCGTCCGTCCCTCGGCGATGGCATGGGTGAACGTATAGACCGCCATGTCGGGCCGGCCCCAAGGCCCGTAGACGGTGAAGAAACGCAATCCAGTCACGGGCAAGCCGAACAGATGGCTGTACGAATGCGCCATGCATTCGTTCGCGCTTTTGGTCGCGGCATAGAAGCTGACCGGGTGGCTGGCGCCATGGTGCTCGGAAAACGGGATGCTTCGATTGGCGCCGTAAACGGAACTCGACGAGGCATAGACGAGATGGCTGACGCCGGCGTGCCGGCAGCCCTCCAGGACATTGAGAAACGCGACAATGTTCGACTGCACATAGGCATGCGGGTCGACGAGCGAATAACGCACGCCGGCTTGAGCGGCGAGGTGCACGAAGTGCGATGGCTGGAAGTCGGAAAACAGCGCTTTTACCAGTACCTGGTCCGCCAGGTCCATCCGCATGGGCGTGAACCTCGGCTCGGCGCAGAGCTGTGCAAATCGCGCCTCCTTCAGCCTCAGGTCGTAGTAGGGCGTGAAATTGTCGACGCCGATGACGTCAACGCCCTGCCGCAAGAGCCGTAACGCAACATGAAAGCCGATGAACCCGGCGGCGCCTGTGACGACGACGGGCCCCGCGCGTGCAAGTTTCAATACAGCACCATCCGACCGCGCTCGAGCGGTATCCGCCAGCTTGTGAACCGTCGAATTTGCTTCGACCATGGCAAGTCACTCCTGTTGCGAGATCCTGCTTTGCCGATAGCGCGTCGAAAGGGTGGGGTGGCGCTGCCAACGATCTGCCCCATCGCGGCCGCAGAATGCCGCCGCGTTGGCATTGGCCTGATGTCGATCGCCTGAATCCGGGCGGCTGCCGACGCCCGGCCGTTGCAATTTCATGGCAGGACCGAAATGCGCCCCAGAAGAGCCACCAACTCCGCCTGACGCCTTGTCTCGGTCTTGGCGAACAGCGAGGCAAGCTGGGAACGGATCGTCGTGCGGCTGAGATGCCAGCTGCGGGCGATCTCCAGGGGCGCATCGCCATGCGCCAGGCGCAACGCCAGCTGCGTTTCCGCACTGGTCAAACCGAACATCCTTTGCAAGGTCTGAGGGTTTGCCGACGATGTGTTCTCCCGGTCCAGCAATGCGACGATGCTGGTACCGTCCGGTGTGACAACGCCCGTCTCATTCAGGACCACCGGCCTGTCGCCCCTGCTGCGGATCACCACCCATGAAAGTGTGCCCGGCTGAAAGTGAACCGGAACATTCGCGACCAGCCGCCTTAGTCCGGCGGAAAGCTCGCCTGCCGTGTCGGCCGCTTCACCCTGGCGCTCTAGCGTCTCTTGAGCGGCTGCGTTCCACTCGATTACTTTCCTGTCGCGGTCCAGCACGAAATAGCCGCAGCCGATGCGGTCAAGCATGCCGGTTATGGATTCCAAACTGCGTCGCTGCGGTCCGCCGATTCTGGCGTCCGGTCGATCCGACAGGTGTATCGGACGTGCGTGACGAGTATCCTTCAGTGAAATGTATTGGCTGATCGCAACCGCCTCGTTGCGCCTCTCAATCAGTGTCATCGCCTCTACCCCAACCCTAGTTGCTACTGATCCAAGTAAATCTTGTGCGATTTACTTGCTTTTAATTCCGCCAACTGACGGGAATGCACTCCTTTGGCTTGATTTTCGACACGTCTGAAGAAATCCGCGGCAAGTCTGTTCCGCAGCGTTCGTTGAACATGCCTTTTTGATGAGCCCAACCGAGCCTGATTCTATTCGCCGGCAAGGGCATGGCAATCCGGCAGTGGTACTAGGCTGCCCCGTCGCGGCCTAGTCTCGACGAACTAGACAGAAGGTTGTAGTCTGGGAGCATGGGTTCGTACCTGCGCTGGCTCAAATCGAACGTGTCAAGCACCCCGTTGGCTCATGTAGCTTCGCTATTGGTGCTTGCAGCAGCGATAGTACTCGAAGCGATAAATACGATATATGTCGGCGAAGGGGTGACGTTTATTGCGTTTATCCCCATAATTATTGTTATCGTTTATCTCGAAGGGCGTCTGGTTGCCATCGCCGCAACGCTTCTCATGGCGGCCGCCGGCTTGTGGATGCGACGCGTTCTGAACGCCCAACTCTCTGCTGAAGATTGGACGAGCGCCATCTTCCTTCTGGTCTCCGGTGGCCTGATCGCATTTGTGTTCCACCGCCTGCGACAGGATCTGCGCGCGGCGCTCGAGGTTGCGGAGGCGAGGCTCGCTGCCATCGATGCCGCCGAGAGTCGTTATCGTTGGGCCTTCGAGCGCGCCGCCTTGGGTTTTGCAAATGCCAATCGACGTGGCGAACTGCTGCAATCGAACAGACGCTTTTCCGAGATGACCGGCTACGAAGGAGGGGAACTTGCCCAGCTCAAGCTGGAGGGGCTCGTTCTTCGCGACGATCGAGATGCTGTGCGGGGGTTGTTGAAAGATTTGGATAACGGCGCCTCGTCGTCCGCTGCGGATATTCGCCTGCTGCGGAAGGACGGCAAGGCATTCTGGGCTCGTCTGTCCCTGTCTTCATCGCGGCCTGACGAGGCATCCACCGAGAGCGTGTTCGTGGTGATCGACGATATTTCCGAGCGACGAGCCGCACGCGAGGCCCTCCGGGCTCAGAAGGAATGGCTTGATCTCGCTCTGTCTGCCGGACGCCTGGGTACGTGGCGAATAGATCTCAAGGAAGGGACGGTCGAGGGCTCCGGCAAGTTCTGGGACATTCTCGGTCTGCCGCCGACGCCCGTCCGCCGCTTGGAAGAACTCTCGACCGTCATCCATCCAGCCGACTGGCCGAAGTTGGCTGCCTCGGCAAAACCCTCGTCGGCGGTGAACTACGACATCGAGATTCGTGTCAGGCGGATGGATGGTCACATACGCTGGGTTGCTCTGCGCGGACGGCAGGAAGAACACGGCGATCGTGCGATCCGCATCGGGATCGCGGCCGATCTGACCGAGCGTCGACAAACCACGCTTCTTCGCGCCGCCGTGAAGAAGCGCGAGCGCATCATGCTCGAAGAGCGCCATCGGTTCAGCAACTTGTTCCCGGTGATCACGGCCCTGGTGAACATGATCAATGTTCCCGAGAACGACGTTGCCAAATACAAGGAGATGCTGGTCGATCGGATTCGAACGCTGGAAGCGACGCATCTGCTGCTGTCTCGTCATACCAGCCTGTCCGGGATGCTCCACGACCTCGTGGCCCAGGAGTTGCAGCCTTTCAAGGAGACACGGGACATAACGATCAGTGGCCCCGCCCTCACAGTGCCAAGTGGCGCCGCCGAGAGCTTTGCGATGATCCTTCACGAGCTGACGACAAACTCCGTGAAACACGGTGCGCTGGGTGACTCACAAGGCAAGGTCGAAGTTAAGTGGCAATTCGCATCCGACGGCGCAGGCGACGACCTCGTGTTCGATTGGGTGGAATCGGGACGGCGGAAGAACTCAAAGGTCGTGCGCCACGGTTTCGGGTCCATGATAATCGGCGTGGACGGCACGCCGCTAGTCGGTCACTCCCCGAAACTGGAAATATCGGAGCACGGACTGCGATATTCCTTGCGGTTATCGCGGAAGGAAATTGAATTATAGTGGATGTCGCTGCAAAACGACCTCGGATCCGGGAAACTTGCATCCGTAACAAAGACCAAAGCGCGTCGGTCTCGCAGGTCTACCCTCTACATGCCGGTCCAAACCGCTACCAGCTTCGGGTGGCATAAATCAGCTCACATTTCTCGACTGCCAGGTTTGCAGCAAAACAGCTGCTTCAGTCCGGTTCCGTACCCCGAGCTCGCGCAGAATGGCAGCGGCATGGATTTTGGTTGTCGCTTCGGCAATATCCAGATTGCGGGCGATCTCCTTGTTCGAGTACCCCTCCGCCATCAGCTTGAGGACGTCCTTCTGCCTCGACGTCAGCCTGCCGAGATCGCTCGAGCCCACGCGTCGACGGATTGGATTTTTCGCCGAGGGCAGGGCGGCATACGATCTCTGGTCCCCAGACGTCCGAGACAGGAGTGCTGGTACATAGATCCGACCCGCGAGGATCTCATTTACCGCCAGCACGACTTCCTCGTCTTTCTGCGATTTGACGATGTAACCATGGAGCCCGATCGAAAGAGCCGTCAGAATCTCCGAGCGGGAAATCGTCCCCGGAAACGATCGCAAAGCGTGTGCCAGGATAGGCGGAGAGAACCTCGCTGAGCACTTGCTGATCAAACAGCCCAGGCATGTTCAGGTCGAGGATCGCAAGATCGATGGATGCCTGCTCCTCCAGAAGATTGACCACAGCATCGAAACACGCAGCCTCGAATATCTCGGCACCTGGAATTCCAGCCATAAGTGCCAGCCGGAGGCCACGCCGATACAAGCCGTGATCATCGGCAATGACGATCCGATACATTGAACCACCCCAACGCGTTACCCGGTTCCCGACGAGAAAACCCGTTGGAACCTCCCATTCCTGTGTGATGGACGGAACCGCGGCGATCCTAGAATCGTGTCCAACCACTGGTCATCCCATCACAGTGAAGTCCGCAGCGTCCCCATCCACGCACATCACACATGGCTAATGTAATACTAATTTGCGACGATCTTCTATTAGTTTTTTAACGCTGGCGTGCGGTACCTGCCCGCCGAACGATGCCGAGTTTCCGTTTCCAGTGTCCAAAACCAGTGTGCCGCACAGTGTTTTGATGCGGCACCTGCCTTCGCCAGAGGCGCGCGGCCCGGCTTCGGCACTGGGCAAATCATTGTTTTTTGATCGCAAGACTGATTCGGTTTCATTGGTCTCATGATCAGGTCCAAAGCGCTTGGGTCTGTCCTTGATCCTGCGGCTATTTAATACCGGAAACGCTTGGGATCGTTACCATTCGAATGCACGACGACACCCATTCAGAGTGATCATACCATTCATGATGAGGTGTTCGGATTGGCTCGTGGGCGACCCTGCGAGCACTCCATTCGCAACGATGATGTTCGGGCTGAATAAACTCGGGAGGATCGGATGAAAGCGGTGATTCAATGTGGTGGGATGGGTACGCGCCTTCGGCCTTTCACGTCGGTCCTGCCGAAACCCTTGATGCCGATAGGGGCCCGGCCCGTTCTTGAGCTGCTTCTGAAGTGGCTGCGGCGCAACGGTATCGAAGAGGTCTATATCACGACCGGGTATCTCGGGCACTTGATCCGCAGCGTCTGCGGCGACGGATCGCAATGGAATTTGAAGATCAGATACACCCAGGAAATGGAGCCACTGGGTACCATCGGGCCTCTCTCTCTGATCAGGGATGAACTGAACGAAACATTTGTGGTGCTCAACGGCGATGTTCTTACCGATCTGAGCCTCAGCCGGTTCGTGGCCGCGCACCGCATGCACAAGGATCCGGTTACGATCGCCACGGCCTGCCGCCATATCAAGATGGACTTCGGCGTCATCGACGAGATCGACAATGCCGTTCAGCTCTTTCGGGAAAAGCCGACGCTTTCCCATCTCGTCAGCATGGGGATTTACTGCATGAACCCGGATGTCCTGCGGTTCATTCCTTCCGGCATCCCATTTGGGTTCGACGACCTGATGCTGCAGATGATGCAGGGCGGCACGACCGTGCACGTGTACAAGCATGATGGTCTCTGGCTCGACATCGGTCGCGTTGATGACTTCCAGAATGCGCAAGCGGTTGCCTGGGAAGAGCAGTCGACCTCGATCGAGGTCGCAGCCGCGGCCGCATGAAAACCCGCAAATAACGAGTTCAGGAGGTCAAGATGCTCTTGGTGAGCGCCCCGATACTAGGCGTGCCGGAGAAGGTGGCCCTGTCCAAGGTGATTGACAGCGGCTGGCTTACCATGGGGGATAGGGTACGAGAGTTCGAGCAGACCTTTGCCACCATGCATGGCGCGCAGGATTGCGTTGCGGTTGGTTCCTGCACCGCGGCGCTTCATCTTATCCTGCATGCACTGGGAATAGGCCCTGGCGACGAAGTGCTGGTTCCGTCACTGACGTTCGTGGCGACCGCGAATGCGGTGCTCTATGTCGGGGCGACTCCGATCTTTGTCGACATCGAATCGGTCGACGTGCCGTTGATGTCGCTTGCGGAAGCAGAAGCGCGGTGCACGCCACGCACCAAGGCGGTCATTCTCGTTCACTTCGCGGGCTATCTCGCCAATCGGGAACAATGGCAGCGGTTCGCCCGGGTTAGAGGACTGCATATTATCGAGGATGCCGCGCATGCGCCCGGCCTCAGGGAAGTGGGGACGTTCGGCACCGCGGCTGCTTTCAGCTTCTATGGCAACAAGAACATGACAACGGCGGAAGGGGGCGCGGTGATCGCCCGCGACCCCGATCTGCTCGACAGGGTTCGCCAGGCCCGTGGGCACGGGATGACCAGCGGGACACATCAGCGGCTGAACAGTCGTACGCCGCAATATGATGTCACGATGCTCGGGTTCAACTACCGCATGGACGAGATGCGGGCGGCGATTGGGCTGGTTCAGCTGCAGAACCTGCAAGAGTGGAACGAAATCAGGCGCATCCTGGCCGTCCTCTACCGGCGCCTCATCGCAGAACATTGCCCGGCCGTGACCATTCCATTCAGCGAACCCCGGACGTCGGCTTACCACATCATGCCGGTCCTCCTGCCGCGCTACGCGAGGCGGCAGGACGTTATCGACGAACTGCGGACGCAGGGGATACAGACCACGATTCATTATCCGCCGGTGCACCAGATGACGTTCTATCGCGAGCGTTACCCCGGCATCACCTTGCCGCGGACAGAGGACTTTGCGCAGCGAGAGCTGACAATTCCACTGCATCCCCAGATCACTTCACCTGTCGCCGAAGCGGTTGTGTCTGCACTCGCAGCCGCGCTCAACGGCGGCGCCCAAACAGGAACTGCCGCATGAATGCATTAGATCTTTCCGTGCATCGGCGCGTCGTCTCAAGGCCCGTACACGGGCTGGCGAGACGTTCGATCGATCTCGTGGTCGCGGGCGTCGCGGCCGTCCTATTCGCACCATTGATGCTGCTGATCGCCGGAGCGCTGCTGTTCGAAGGCGGAGGCTCGATCTTGTTCGCACAGACCCGTATGGGCGCTGGTGGCCGACCCTTCCGCATGTACAAATTTCGCAAGTTCGGTGTGAACTGCGGCTCTCAAGGCCTCGCGCTGACCGTCGTGGGCGACAGCCGCATGACGGCGGTGGGCCGATTCCTCGCCGCAACGAAGTTCGACGAACTGCCGCAGCTGTGGAACGTCCTCAAAGGCGAGATGGCGATCGTCGGGCCGCGACCCGAGAGCCTGGCTTTCGCCGATTGTTTCCGGGGTGGCCTCGAGGCCGTCCTGCAATACAAGCCCGGCCTGCTGGGGCCAACCCAGGTTCTCTTCCGGCACGAGGCGCATTTCTTTCCCCGATCCGCGGATCCGATCCTGTTTTACCGGGAGGTTATGTTCCCCGCCAAAGCCAGACTCGACCTCTCCTACTATCCACAGCGCACCATCGCCTCCGACATCGTGTGGATGGTGCGCGGCTTCCTGGCGGTTGTCGGCTGGGTTCCATCACAGCCGATCAATGTATGAACCCCAAAAGGAAGCGCTCCAGTCAGCCAAGGGAATGCGCAGTCATGAGCTACAACGGCAAGAAAGTTCTGGTGACGGGCGCGGATGGATTTATCGGTTCGCATCTCACCGAAGCGCTCGTCCGCAATGGAGCGGATGTCACGGCTCTGGCGCTCTACAATTCCTTCGACAGCCATGGATGGCTGGATGATTTGCCCGACAACATCCGGAGCCGGCTGAAGCTTGTCCGCGGCGACGTCCGCGACAGCGCGTTCCTGAACCGGGTCATGCGCGGCCAGGCCGTTGTGTTTCATCTGGCTGCGCTGATCGCGATTCCATATTCCTACGCGGCTGCCCAGTCCTATGTGGAAACCAACGTCCTGGGCACGGTGAACGTGCTTGAAGCGGCACGTCAATGGGAGACGGAGCGGGTGGTGCATACCTCCACAAGCGAGGTTTATGGAACCGCCCAGACCATGCCCATCCGCGAAACGCATCCGCTGCAGGGACAGTCACCCTATTCGGCGTCCAAGATCGGCGCCGACATGATGGCGGAGTCCTACGCCAGGTCGTTCGATGTCCCTGTGGTCATCATGCGGCCCTTCAACACTTATGGTCCGCGCCAGAGTGAGCGCGCCATCGTGCCGACCATCATCCGGCAGGCCCTCGACCCGAATTGCCCGTCGATCATGGTCGGCGATACAAGCCCGATCCGTGACCTGACCTTTGTGGAAGACACTGCGGCAGCGTTCCTGACTGCGGGCCTGGCCCGGCTTGAATTCGGCCATGCGTACAATGCCGGCAGCCAACGCGCCGTGACCGTCTCCGACGTCTTGGACCTTGTCCTCGAATTGAGCGGTTCCAAAAAACCGATCCATCGAGACGAAAGCCGTTTGCGGCCGCAAAATTCGGAAGTTCGCGCCTTGCTCGCCGATTCCTCGCGGTTTGAAGGCGAGACTGGATGGCGGGCGCAGACCAGCCTGCGCGACGGGCTGGCGCAAACGATCGCATGGTGGCGCGCGCGCCTTAGTGAAGGCCGGGTGAGGCGCGAAATGGGTTACATGACATGACCCGGCTCCGCCGGCATATATCGGCGCTGCTGCTGATTGCCGGCGCCATGTTCCTGAATATCTACATGGCCGGTGGTCGCGAAAGCAGCGCATCGCAACCGTCGCCCGCACAGGCGGCAAGAAACCTGCCGGGCTATCTGCGCGAAACGACGGATCCATGGTCCGGCATGATTCTCGTGCGGATCACCGAACCCGGAATTCTTGGTCTCGCGGGTGTCTGCGGGAAGAAATACTGCACCCACCGTTACTCGAGCGCACAGGCCTGGAATGCTGACCAGAGCCTTCTCCTGATCGTCAATGGTTGCGGTGGCATGTGCTTTCTCGACGGGCACAGCTACGTTCCATTGTTCCACCGCAACCGCTCGACCGAATGCGAATGGCATCCCAGGGATCCCGAGCTGATGATCTGCGTTGCTGGCCGGCAGATTTCGACCTGGGCGCCACGCACCGATCACGAAGACATCGTGTTCACCTCGGCAGCCTATAGCGATCTCAAGTTCGGGCCCTACAAAGGCAATCCGAGCCGCGGCGGCAACCGCATTGCGGTGCGTGCAAAGCGCAATGATGGCAAATCGGTGGTCTTTGGCTACGACCTCAAGCTGAGGCAGAAATTCCCGGATATCGATCTTGCCCAGCTTCCAGGAACCACCGGCTCCTGCTCGATCTCCCCGCTCGGCATCAACATTGTGTGCTCACAGGCATTGCCGGACGGCAATGAGCCGAGCTTCGTCTTTTCCATCGATGGCGTCTTGCGCCAGAAGTGGATGGAGCACCACCGGCCCGGTCACGGCGACATGACGGTCGATGCCGACGGCAGCGAAATCTATGTCGGGATCAGCAAATCGGATCCCGACAAATATCAGGTGATCAAACGCCGGTTAGCCGACGGCAAGGTCACCTCGCTGATGAAATATGGCGAGGCCATGCATGCGTCGCTCAGGTCCCTGGACAGGCCGGGCTGGGTGTTTCTGAGCTATGGCGGGACACCAGCCAGATATCGCAGCATCCGGATTGGGCGCCCTACGCGCAGCAGGTCATTGCGCTGCGTTTGGACGGCAGCGGAGAGGTCCGCCGTATCGTGGACACGCAAAACGCGCACTTCGACTACTGGAGCGAGACGCATGCCTCGCCGTCTCCCGATGGCTCACAGGTGGTCTGGTCGAGCAATTGGGGCGTGCCCGGCGGCCCGGTGTACGATTTCGTTGCTCGTGTTGATTGGCCTTGGGAGCCGGTGTCGAACCAGAAGGAGATTGTCGCAAATGGCCTTCACTAAACGAACCATTCTTGCCGCGGCTGCCGTGATGTCCCTGACATCGATGGCCATCGCAGGCGACGCCGAGCCCTATCAACTGTCACCTGGCGATACCGTCGAGATTGGGATAGCGCCGATCCCGGAGCGAACGCAGCGCGCGGTGGTCCAGATGGACGGCAATATCGCCCTTCCCGCAGTCGGGATGATCATGGTCGCAGGCTTGACGGCGTCTCAATTGCAGACGCGCATGCAAACGCTTTTACCGACCAAGATCTTTCATGTGCGTCTGCCCGATGGACGCGAGCAGATGGTTGTCGTCAAGCCGGACGACGTGACTGCCATCATCGCGGAGTATCGTCCGATCTATGTGATGGGCGACGTGCTTACCCCGGGACAACAGGCCTATCGTCCGCTCATGACCGTGCGGCAGGCGCTTGCCGTCTCCGGCGGCTTCAGCCTTTTGCGGTCACGAGCAGGCCAGACCGGGCCCGATCCGGTTGATCTCAGGCGCGATTACGAAACACTTTGGGGGGATTACACCAAAGACTATTTTCACGCCGCCCGTATCCGCGCCGAACTTCAGGGCCAGGCGGATTTCGACAAGCAGACACCACAAGGGTCACCTCTGTCGCCCAGCGTCGGCGCCGCGATCGCCCAGGCTGAAGCGGACGCGCTGAAGATTGCGCTGAGCGATTTCCAGCAGGAGCAGGCTTTTCTTGAGAAGGGCGAGAAGGATGCGGCCGATCAGATCGAGGTTCTGCAGAAGCGAGAACAGGTCGAGGCCGAGAGCGTGAAGGCGGATCAGGAAGACCTAGCGAAAGTAACCAAGGCGTTTGACGCAGGCAATCTGACCAACAATCGGCTCGCCGATGTCAGGCGCGCCTTGCTTCTGTCGTCGAGCGGTGCGCTGCAAACCACGGTCGAGCTCATGAGAGCGCGGCGCCAGCAGGAGGATTATGTCAGGCAGCACGAACGCAATGACAATCAGAGGAAGATTGTCTTGCTGACGGATCTGAAGGACACCAACGCGCGGCTGGGGGATGTCACCGCCAAACTCCACGCCGCCAGCGAGAAGCTGCAACCGACCGGCGCATCCACTCAGCCATTGCCGATTGCCGGCGAAACGATCCAGGCTCAGGTCACGATCGTCCGCAAGATAGGTGATGAGTGGCGCAAGCTGTCGGCTGACGAAGATACCGTTGTGATGCCGGGGGATACCGTCGAAGCCCGGTTCAACAGTGATCTGCAAAGCGCGGCGATCCAATAGGCCGCCTCGGTAGCAGTCCGATAAAATGGGCTTGGGGAGCTCACTGTTCGATCGGGCAGTCGAACACAATGTAACGGGAGATACAGGTGAGGCTCAATTCCAAGCAAGGGGTGAAGCCGGCGCCGTCGACGAACGCGGCTCAAATGGCTCAGTCGGCAAATTATGCTTTCGATACGCCTTCAGCAGCGCGGATTCCGCCGGGCCAGGCCTCAGACCGGTAAGTCCCGAGTTTGGCAGGAGCTGACGTCCAGCCAGCAGGCCCACCCACAAGGCGACCGAGCGTCGAACGACTACAGGGCCAGCCATTGCGCGCCAGGCTACGGCGCGCATTACAACAAAACACACGAGTCCGGCTATTATGGCGCGCTTTGGGAGAAAATCGAAAAGCCGCTGATCCTGGACGTTCTTCGCCCAATGGGGGGAGCCGGCCGAAAGTGCCTCGATTTCGCATGCGGAACAGGTCGCATCGCCAACGTGGCGGCCGGGCTCTTCGGCGAGGTGGTGGGCGCCGACATTTCCAGACCCATGCTCGACTGCGCGCAAGTTCCACCCAATGTGAGACTGCGTCACATCGATATGACGAGGGAGCCTCTCGGCGAGACCTTCGACGTCGTAACGGCATTTCGCTTCTTCCTGAACGCAGAGGATCAACTGAAGTCGGATGCGCTGAAGGCGATAAATGAGCATCTGAAGGACGGCGGGCGACTTGTGTGCAATGTTCATATGAACGCGACTTCACCCATCGGCCTGGTTTGCAGGCTGCTCAACCGGTTGTCTGGACGCACAATTCGCCACACGCTGAGCACAACGGCGTTCAAGGAACTCCTGACCGCGTCGGGGTTCCGTGTCGAGGAGATGACACCTTACGGCTATCTGCCCCGGCCGGGAAACCTCTTGCCAGGGGTCTGTGGAGCGTTGATCGAGCCCTTCGAGAAGGTGTCCAGAACTCTTCGCGTTCCTGGACAACTGGCGCAGCATTTCCTGGTTGTTGCGAAGAAGCGCTAAAAACGACATCGCACACTCAAATGGCTCCGTGAAAACGGCTGGGGAGCCATTTGCCTGAGGGGCGAATCACCTCCCGAAAGGAAGGTACGGTGTCGCTGCCGTAGCCTGGAACGCGACCCTCGACAGCCACCAATGCACCCTAAAACGGCAGTTTTCCCCTGATTTAATGCTCCAGTTCGGGCTTTCTCGGGCTGGCGCCACGATTTTGCTACATTTGAAAGAAAGGCCACGTACGTTAGTGGGGCGTAATATTAGAAGGTAAAGAGGGATACGCTCCTGAAAACCCAAAATTTGTCCATGGCCGGCGGAACCGACCGGCCGACCCGACGACTTCTTGTCGGAGGTAGCAAGCCATGAGTTCCGGTGGGATACGCTCGCCCAATCTACGTGGCGCCATGCTTGACGCCGTGCCCGCGCTGGTAGGCGTTGGTATGTTCTCGGCGGTCATAAACATTCTCGCTTTGACCGGCTCCGTCTATATGCTGCAAATCTACGACCGCGTTCTGCCTTCGCAGAGCGTTCCGACGCTTGTCGGATTTACGATCGGAATGCTGGGCCTCTACGCGGTCTACGGGTTGCTGGATTTCGTGCGGCTTCGCCTCCTGGTTCGAATCGGCAATCGTCTCCATAAGAAGCTGCAGCAAAGGGTCTTCGGCCTCTCACTGTCCTTACCGCTCATCGGCGGCCAGGATGCAAACCGGATACATCCGCTTCGTGATCTGGACCAGTTGCGCGCTTTCCTTTCAGGATTGGGGCCGACCGTCATCTTCGATGCGCCGTGGATACCGTTTTATCTGTTGGTCATCTATCTTCTGCATCCTGCGCTCGGCCTGCTGGCAACGAGTGGTGCGATTGTTGTCGTGCTGCTTACGGCGATCGCGGAAGTCCTTGGCCGCGGACCGGCGGCGCGTGCGTCCGAGACGCTCGTGTCGCAACGCAACCTTGCCGATGCCGGCCGCCGCAATGCGGAGGTTGTGCGCGCCATGGGCCTTTCGGACCGCCTCGCCCGCCGCTGGGGTGAGATCAATCACGCATATCTCACGCACCAGGAGCGCCTTTCCGACATTGTCGGCGCCACCGGTTCACTGTCGAGGGCGCTGCGGATGGCCTTGCAGTCCTGCGTCCTGGGACTTGGCGCCTACCTCGTGATCGGGGGTGAAGCGTCGCCCGGTGTGATCATAGCATCCTCCATATTGCTCGGCCGCTCGTTGGCCCCGGTTGACGCGGCGATGGCAAACTGGCGAGGGTTTGTGGCGTTCCGTCAGAGCTATTCCCAACTGACAGCGGCGCTGTCCGCCTTCGGTAGCCAAGGCGAGCTCATGGAACTGCCACGCCCGCAGGCGATGCTTGCGGTCGAGGAAGTGACGATAGCCCCGCCAGGCCAGCAAAAACCGACCGTGGCCAATGTCAGCTTCAACCTGTCTGGAGGCGCGGGCATGGCCATTGTCGGCCCGAGCGGTTCCGGGAAAACGACGCTTGTGCGCGCGCTGGTGGGAGTGTGGCAGCCGCTTCGCGGAACGGTAAGGCTGGACGAAGCCTCGCTCGACCAATGGGGCCAGGAACAGCTTGGCGAGCATATCGGTTACCTGCCGCAGGACGTCGAACTGTTTGATGGAACGGTTGCCGATAACATTTCGCGATTTGGCGGCAAGGGTGACGCCAAGGGCGTGCTGGCAGCCGCCAGGGCCGCGGGTGTCGACAAGATGATCATGCGATTGCCGAATGGGTTTCAACACGCGTCGGCGAGGGAGGGGCAGCCCTGTCGGCCGGACAGCGGCAACTCGTTGGGCTTGCCAGGGCACTTTACGGCGACCCGTTTCTTGTCGTCCTCGACGAGCCGAATTCAAACCTGGACGTCGATGGCGATACCGCCCTGGCCGGCGCGATCCTGGGCGTGCGCCGACGTGGGGGCATCGTCATCGTTGTTGCGCACCGTCCTTCTGCGCTCACCAATATCGACAAGGTGCTCGTCATGGCGAATGGGACGCTTCACTCCTTTGGCTCCCGCGAAGAGGTCCTGGCCAACGTCATCCGGCCCTTCCCTTCGCCCGCTGAACGGCCGGCGGCGGTTGTCCCGATGCAGAAAGGGGTGAGCGGTCATGCGTGAGGTGCTGTTTCGTGTCTGACGTGACGATGGGTTTATTTGCTCCGATCGACGATGGGAGCCGAAGGGTCGAGGCGAATTCGGCCGGGGCACAGGATGGTATCAGGGCCAACCTGATCCTGGGCGCGGCGGTCACCGTCATGTTGATTGCCGGCGGCGGTCTTTGGCTCGGTTTGACGAAGATCGCCGGCGCGGTGATTGCGCCTGCCACCGTGGTGGTCGAAAGCAACATCAAGAAAGTCCAGCACCTGACCGGCGGCACGATCGGCGGCATCTTCGCGCAAGATGGGGACCATGTGCGGGCCGGCGATGTGGTGGCCAGGCTGGACGACACGCTGACGCGGGCCAACCTGCAGATAATCAGTGAGGATCTTGATCGCGCCACCGTCCGGCTTGCGCGGCTGGAGGCCGAGCGGCAAGGTCTGACGGAAATGCAGCTTCCGTCCAGCCTTCAAACACGGATGGGCGATCCGGAACTGGCTGCACTGGTGAACGGGGAGCGCACCCTGTTCGAAAGCCGCGCAACGGCGTTGACGGGGCAGAAGGCACAGTTGCAAAGCCGTTCAAAGCAACTCGAACGCCAGATCGATGGCCTCAAGGCGCAGCAGGCCGCGGAAGACCAGTCCGTGGTCCTGCTGGACGGAGATCTTGGCGATGTCCAGGCGCTTTATACAAAGAAGTTGGTGTCCAAGGAGAGACTGAGCAACATCAGATTGGATGCCACCCGGGCGCATGGAGAATCAGGACGCCTCGCGGCGGCGGTCGCTGAGGCACAGGCCCGGATCAGCGAGACCGAGTTGCAGATTCTTCAGCTCGACGAACAAAGGCGCAGCGAAGTAACGAGCGAACTTCGTGAAACGGAAGCCAAGCAGACCGAACTCAGCGAGCGCAAGGTCGTCGCGCAAGACGAACTGACCAAAACCAACATCCGCGCTCCGCAATCGGGAACGGTGCAGGAATCCTCCATCCACACGATCGGCGGCGTGATCGCCCCTGGCGAAGTGATCATGATGATTGTCCCCGACGCCGACAACCTCGTCGTCGACGCGCTGATTCCTCCATCGCGCATAGACGACGTTCGTCCAGGTCAGCACGTCTCGATCCGGTTTCCGGCTTTCGATGCCGGCACCACGCCGGCTTGCCAGGGATCGGTCAAGCGCATCTCGGCGGATCTGATCAAGGATCAGCAAAAACAGCTTTCGTATTTCTCGGCGCGTATCAATGTCGAGAACAAGGCAGCCTGCCTGACGGATGCCAAGGTGCTCAAACCAGGTATGCCGGCAGAGGTCCACATAAGCACCGACGAACGCAGCGTCTGGTCTTATCTGCTGAAGCCTCTCACGGATCAGATGTCCAGGGCCTTCCGCCAATGACATGGCGAACTGTTGGAAGCCAGCCGCAAAAGCGATTAGCTCTTCTTCCTACGACGCGGTGAGCGCCCTCCGGCGGGCGCGGCGGGCGGTACGCACCGTTCGCTCCGCCGTCACCGGAATCTTGGCCACATCGTTCTTATGCGGCACGGCGTTCGTGGTGCTATGGAGCCTCTCATAGGGCAGCAAATCCCTGATCCGGGCGTTGACCGATGCAATTTCGGCCCGCAGGTCCTCGCATTCCTGCCGTCTGATATCGAGTTGTATCTGATCGGATGCCTGTTGCAGCGACAGCTGTGAAAAATTGGCGGTTATCTTCGAAAGGTTCAGCTTGTCGGTTTCGACTTCCTTGGTGAGGGCAGCCAACCTTTCATCCGCCACCTGCTTTTCCGCCACGGCGTCGCTCCATTGAAGCCTGAGCCTGTCGATCTCGGCCGAGGCTTCGTTATTTGCGCTTGATGTGAGCTCAAGTCGCGAGTTGAGGCTCTGAACTTCGGAACGCAATCCCCAATCTCGGCCCGGCAGCGTTCGAGCTCGGCATCCTTGTCCGCCTCCATGATCCTGGCGGTTTCCGTCACCTCCGACAGTTTCGCCTGGGTGATCTCGAGCGAGTGATGGAGCCGTGTCGCTTCCTTTTCGCTCTTACCGAGCGCACCCAGTATTTCGGAATTTTTCGCAGCTTCGGTGGCATGGATCGAGGAGAAGGCGTCCAGCCTGTGCCGCGCCTCGTCCTCCCGCTTCAGCGCCTTTTCCAGGTCGATCGACAGGCTGACATTCTTTTCACGCAGCAGTTTGTTCTCGCGCGCGCGTCTGTCGGCCTCAACGGTTGCGGCGGCAAGCGTGTTTGTGAGGTCTCCGAATTCCGCTTCATTCTTTGCGTTGGTGTTCGCGGCCTCCACGAGTTCCAGCCTTGCCGCGGCCAATGCGCCGCGAAGCGCCTCGCCGTCCTGAATCAGGCTTGCCTCGCGCTGCTGCAAAGCCTCCACCATGCTTTCACGCTCATACTGCCTTCGGTTGAGGTCATTGAGCTTGTCCGACAGGCTCCTTTGCTCCGCGGTCAGGTTTAGATTGGCGAGTTCCAGTTCGTTGGCGCGGGAGAATGTCGGCGTGAAGGATGTGGAAGAATTCAAAGGTGAGTTGATGTGTGCTCGCGATCTCGGACAGTTTCGCGTTGATCTCCTCGAAATGCAGCTTCGCATCGCGAAACAGCCCATCAAAGGAACTCAATGCAGCCATACGGCTCTGCGTATGAGAGGTCAGCCGTCGCACGGGTTCCTGTGTGCCGGCATTGTCGGTGCCAGCATCATCCTCGGTCTGCGGGCTGTCGTCCTGTTCGCTGTTGTCGTCTGGCATGGGCGGCTCGCCCGCGGCATCGTCCATTACCAGCGCTGACAGGTCGTCCAAACCAAGGCACTCGTCGACGGCGTCGGCCAAGTCAGCTTCGAGGTCGTCGAATGACTTCTCCACATTGTTGTCGGCACGTTTGATCAGATCCCTGAACTTCATGCCCTACATCCCCCTTCCGCATTCCTGGACCCAGCAAGGCGCGGACTGAGCCTCCATTTGTATCGAGAGATCAGTTCAGCGTCTTCGTGCAATCAAACGATGCCAAGCGCCAGCGATTCAGCGCCTCAACAGCGACAAGTCATCGAGACTTGTGAGGTTTTGTTGGTCGCCGATCACCTCCACCAGCCTTACTGATCTATGCCAGGATCGCTTTTTCGTCGGGTGACCCTGTTGTGTTTATCTTGACGTCTTCTGTTGCGTGGACCTGGCGCCGCTCGCTTGCCGGCATGGGAGGCCGTCCGGAGCGCTCTCGCGGGTAAGCCTCCCTGATAGATCAAGCGGCCCGACAGCCTCTTGTAGGGGGGCATCAGGCGGCCGGGCCTAACCGGCTGTTGGGTGTGTTTTGGTTTGCCGGCTGACCCAACATGCGCCTCGGCGGGTGGAAGCGCATCATTCGAACGAACTGTTCGCCGGGCGGGCTTCACTCAGCCAACGACACAAGCTCCACCACTTCGGAAGCACGACAGTGCAGGTGCCGATTAAGTCCGTAGACTCCTTCAAATGAACGATCAGCTCGCAATCAAGGAGGGATAGTGTGGTTTTTTGCGGCGATAGGGCCGGAATTCTGCAGGCTATGGGGGCAAAGCCATGTGCGGTATCGTGGGAATCGTCGGCCATTCGCAGGTTACGCCGCTCCTCCTTGCCACACTGAAGCGGCTGGAATATCGCGGCTATGATTCGGCCGGCGTCGCCACCATCGAAAAGGGACAACTTGGCCGCCGCCGCGCCGAAGGCAAGCTGATCAACCTCGAACGCCGTCTCAAGGAGGAGCCGCTCGACGGCACGATCGGCATCGGCCATACGCGCTGGGCCACCCATGGCGTGCCCAACGAGACCAATGCGCATCCGCATTTTTCCGACGGTGTCGCCATCGTCCACAACGGCATCATCGAGAACTTTGCCGAACTGCGCGACGAACTGGTCCGTGACGGCTACTCCTTCTCGTCGCAGACCGACACCGAGGTCGTCGCGCACCTGGTGGCGCGCGAACTCGCCAAGGGGCTGAAGCCGGTGCAAGCCGCGCACCAGGCGTTGAAGCAGCTCGAAGGCGCCTTTGCGCTGGCCATCATGTTCAAGGGCGACGAGGACCTGATCGTCGGCGCCCGCAATGGTCCGCCACTGGCCGTCGGCCATGGTGATGGCGAGATGTTTTTGGGCTCCGATGCCATTGCGCTGGCGCCATTCACCAATTCCATCACCTATCTCGAAGATGGCGACTGGGCGGTGGTGCGCCGCGACAGCGTCGCCATCTTCGACATCGACGGCAAAAAGGTCGAGCGCAAGCGCCAGCAGTCGCTGTCGACCTCCTTCATGGTCGACAAGGGCAACCGCCGGCATTTCATGGAGAAGGAAATCCATGAGCAACCCGAGGTGATCTCGCACACGCTGGCCCATTATGTCGATTTCGTCTCCGGCGTCTCGAAGCCGCTCGACCTGCCATTCGATTTCGCCAAAATTGGCCGACTGGCGATCTCGGCCTGCGGCACCGCCTATCTCGCCGGCCTGATCGGCAAATACTGGTTCGAGCGCTATGCGCGGCTGCCGGTCGACATCGATGTCGCCTCGGAATTCCGCTACCGCGAGATGCCGCTGTCAGCCAACGATGCCGCCTTCTTCATCTCGCAATCGGGCGAGACCGCCGACACGCTGGCTTCGTTGCGCTACTGCCGCAAGGCCGGCATGAAGATCGGCGCCGTCGTCAATGTGCGGGAATCGACCATGGCGCGCGAATCCGACGTCGTGCTGCCGACGCTTGCCGGTCCCGAGATCGGCGTCGCCTCGACCAAGGCTTTCACCTGCCAACTCTCCGTGCTGGCGTCGCTTGCCGTGCGCGCCGGTGTGGCACGCGGCACGATCTCGAAAGATGAGGAGAAGACCCTGGTGCGCGCGCTTTCGGAAGCGCCGCGCTATGCCAACCAGGTGCTCAAGCTCGAAGAGCAGATCGAGCGGATCGCGCGCGAACTGTCGCGCTACAAGGACGTGCTCTATCTCGGCCGTGACACCAATTTCCCGCTGGCCATGGAAGGCGCGCTGAAACTCAAGGAAATCTCCTATATCCACGCCGAAGGCTATGCGGCGGGTGAGCTGAAGCACGGGCCGATCGCGCTGATCGACGAGAACATGCCGGTCATCGTCATTGCGCCGCATGACCGCATTTTCGAGAAAACCGTGTCGAACATGCAGGAGGTGGCGGCGCGCGGCGGCAAGATCATCCTGATCACCGACAGCAAGGGTGCAGCACACTCAAGCGTGAAGACGATGGAGACGATCATCCTGCCGGATGTGCCGGAAATCATCTCGCCGATCATCTATGCGCTGCCGATCCAGATGTTGGCCTATTTCGCCGCGGTGTTCATGGGCACCGACGTCGACCAGCCGCGCAATCTGGCGAAATCGGTGACGGTGGAGTAGGGGGCGAGATGGACGATGACGATGCCTTTCGCACTGGCTTCTGTTCTTTGGATTTTGGTGGCGTGAGACCACCACATCGCTAGACCGGGGCGGTCTCATGCTCTTCCAAGACTCGCGCGATGACCTTGTCAAAATCGTGAGGTTCAGCACCGTTGACTTGTATCAAGGGCCATCCATCTTGGCGCAAGCACTCGCCGATCTCCCTCGAAATATCGGCCTGTCTCAAGCCCCTGTCCACGCCGAGTTCGAACAGGAGGACCTCGAGGAGCGGTTGCTGCGCATGCCGATCCATAAGACGGCGGCGCAACGTTTGCTGCGGCGCATCGAGCTGGATGAGGAGGTCCGGTCGCGGCAGGAACGCCAGGCAGTCACGAACCACGTCGATGCTTGGAGTTCGTGCCAGCAAAACCAGCGCGCACAAAGCCTGGATCAGGCCTTCTTCGAAAATGAAGTAACCTTCCGATTCCTGCGCTTGACGCCAGGACTCGCACAGCAGGGCGATGTCGACCTTCATACGCCATGACCATGTGCGGCTTCTCAAGGGAATTGAAGCCAGAAGCCGCGCGGCGACACCGTCCTTCGGCAAGGTCGACAGCAAGACAGGGCCCGATGTGGCGATCTTTCTGCCAATGCGCCCAATGCCATGGCGTACCTCCGGGCCATCATCCTGTTCCGACCCGTATTCAATCAGGCGATAGCCGTTGACCGTCTTAACGTTGATGCCGTGTTTCGCCATCTCCCGGCAAAGGCGGCGAAGAAGCGTGGTCTTACCTGCACAAGGCGGCCCAAACAACTCGATGATCATGGCGGTATGCCCAAACGTCTCCGAGCAAGCAGTCATTCACCTGCAGATCAAAGCTTAGCCAGATTACAAACCACACCAACGTTCATTTGAATGACTTTTCAACCTGCCGCCGGAGGGTCACGGGATTGGCCTGGACTAGCGTTTCACGGTCGGGGACCTCTGGGCGAACCGGCTGTTGCTGGAGAGAAATTGGAGAACTTCAGGGAGGCCGGGAGGGAAAGCGCTGCCTGATCAAGATCGAGGCATCATCCGTATGATTGATGAAAAGATTTTAATCGCGAGCGATGGTCAACATTCACCTTGGTGGGGCCCTGAATGTCTTCAGCGTATCTGCACTCTGAAGCGGTGAATCAAGATCTGCAGGTGGATTGTCGACCAGCGACGATCCGCAAATGGTCGGATATCCCCGAATATGCTCTCGACGAGGGCGGGCCTGTCTTGCGCCATTATCAACAGATGGGCCCCGATTTTGCGGACATTTCCCTCATCGATCACCTTGGAAATGTCGCAAGGCAATATCCCGACAAGCTCGCGGTCAGCGACGGCGCCAATCGCCTGACCTATTCTGAGCTTTTCCGGACTGTCGAGACGCTGTCTCACCGTATCGCTGCTGTCGTCCCCGAAGGACAGGCGGTCGGAATCCTTCAGGCCAACTCGGCCTGGTATCCTGTGGCGATGCTGGGGAGCATAATGGCCGGGCGGCCTTGCGTTCCGCTCAACATGAGAGATCCGGGCTCCCGGATCATCGAGATCGTGAATGCCGCGCGGCTCGGCGCTATCATAGGCGCCGGCGAGGTTCGCTCCGTCGATTTGGCACAGGACATCATATGGATCGATATAGCCGCCAGCGTTGCGCCGAACAGTCGACCCGCATTGCCACCACCCAATTCCGTTTCCGTCGATGCACCCGCAATGGTGCTTTACACCTCGGGCAGCACCGGACGTCCCAAGGGGATCGTCAACAGCCAACGCGCCCTGCTGTGGCGGGTCCGGCAATATGTCGACGCGTGCCATATCAACGCGGACGACGTTTTCCTGCCGCTGACCGGACCTGCCACGATTGCCGGTTGCCGGGAGATTTTCGCCGCGCTGCTGACGGGCGCCACATTGCATCTTCTCGAGGTGGAGGCGGTCGGCCTGCGCGCCGTGCGCGCGCGGTTGCAAGCCGAAGGCGTGACGGTTGCCTATCTTGTGCCGGCGCTGCTTCGGGCGCTCTTGAGTGAGGGCCCCGCTGACGCCTTCCAGTCACTTAGAGTGGCCCGGCTCGGTGGTGAGAAAGTGTCGTGGACGGACATCGCGTTGCTGCGCAAAGCCGTTTCCGACCAGTGCCTGATCCAGATCGGCTACTCGTCAACCGAGACCACCGGTTCGCAATGGTTCTTGCCGCCGGACTGGCCGGAGCAAGACGCCTCGGTCCCCGTTGGCAGGCTGCTTCCCGGGATGGCATTCGCCATTGTCGACGAAACGGGGCGCAACGTTGGGACAGGCGAGAGCGGAGAGCTTCTGATCCGAAGCCCCTATGTTCTGCTTGGTCATTGGGAGAACGGTGTCGTCGTTCCCGCGCGGCCGGATCCGGACGATCCCGGTGTTCGAGTTTTTGCGACGGGCGACCTCGTTCGGCTGGATGATGATGGCCTGTTGCGGATCGTCGGCCGCAAAGGGCGCCAGATCAAGATCAATGGTCGGCGCGTCGAACCCGCCGAGCTCGAACGGGTCCTGCGTTGCGCACCTTCGGTGGCGGATGCCGTGGCAATCGTGACGCCAGCGGAGGAACTCATCGCATTCGCGGTTCCCCAGCGCTTCGCCGGGGCTGCTTTCGCGGAGGAGCTTCGCCAGCTCGTCAGAACGACGTTGCCGGCGCCACTGCGTCCCTTGCGGTTGCACACCATCGCCGCAATCCCGCGCCTGCTGGGGGGGAAGGTCGACCTGGCAACACTCACCGAAATGGATCGCTCGGAGAGAAAGACGGCGCCAGCCGACCAGCCGCCCAGTGCCCGACCGCTCCCCGCGGGAGGCGAACTGAATACAAGGCAAATAGTGCAGCACGCGTGGATGCAGGTTCTCAACACCGGCGTGGCCGCGGGAAACTGGGATGACGCGGGAGGAGATTCGCTGCAGCTGCTGCATTGCGTCATGGCGATCGAGAGCGCTATCGGGCAAGAGCTGGGCCTCGAGGCCTTCACCGTCGGAATGAGCTTCAACGAGATGGTTGAGGCGGTCTTATCGGCACAGGCAGGCGAACGGCGCGAGAAGAAGCGTCATCCCCCGGTTCTTTTCCTGTTTCCAGGGTCGGTCGGCTATGGTCCGAGCCTGGCCGCCTTCGCAGCCGCCATGGGCAAGGTCGCCCGGGTGAGCCCCATCCGGTATCCTGGCCTCGCAGCGATATTGGATGGACATGACAGTCTCGCCGCCATGGCTGCGGCCGCACTCGAGCAGATAAACCGCGCCCAACCTGCCGGCCCTGTGCGACTTCTTGGCCATTCGCTTGGCGGCGCGGTTGCGTTCGAGGTTGCGGCACGGCTTCTGGCCGCCGGTCGACCGGTAAGGTTTTTGGGTATCCTCGATACGAGCCTGCTGGACGAGCCGAGCAATCATTGGGAGACACTTACCCGCACATTCCATCGCATTCGCACGAATCGCATATCGGCCCGCCGAATGGCTTGCCGAGCCCTTGCGAAAATCACCGTTGCCATCGGCCGCGAGGCGTATCTCACCAGGATTCTCGACCGCTTTGCCAAGGGAGAGTTCAACCCGACAAGCTTCAGAACCAAACTGGAACTGCAGGAGGTCTTGCGGGCGCGGTCTTTCTTCCGGTGGCTGGACGGACCGAAACCGGCTCTGCCGATCGCCGGCACCTTGTTTCGCTGTCGTCGGGAGGGAATGCCTCGAACTTTGGGCTGGGATAGCGTTTTGGCCCATCTGGACGTGGTTCCGATCAAGGGCAACCACATCGACCTCGTCATAGAGCCTAATCTTGCCACCAACCGTCCGCTCATCGAGACGGCCGTCGTGCAGACCTACTCCCCGGCCGAGTCTCGCAAAAGGGAGGATCTGTCATCGACGTGATCTCACAGTTCAGCAAGGACGTGCTGGTGCTCGATGCTCGTGCGGAGGTCGATCGCATCGTTGACACCTTGCGCAAGCAGGTTCTTGGCACGTTCCATCGTCGCGGCGTGGTCGTCGGGCTTTCCGGCGGCATCGACAGCTCCGTCGTCGCGACCTTGTGCGCGCGCGCGTTCGGCAGGGACAAGGTCCTGGGACTGTTCATGCCGGAGCGGGATTCCTCCGGCGACTCGCTCAGACTTGGCCGCCGTGTTGCGGCACAGCTTGGCATTGAGAACGTCCTGGAAAACATAGGCCCGGCACTGGAGGCCACTGGCGCCTATAGAAGGCAGCTCGAAGCGATCCGGACCGTCGTTCCCGACTATGGGGAAGGCTGGAAATGCAAGCTGGTGATCGAGCCGGTTCTCGAGAGCAACGGCCTCAACATCACCCGGCTCACCGTCCAGGATCCGGAGGGCAAGGTCGACACGGTGCGTCTTTCGCCAGCAGCCTATCTGCAGATCGTCGCTGCAACCAACTATAAGCAGCGCCTGCGCAAGATGACGGAATACTACCACGCCGACCGCCTCAAATACGCGGTGGCGGGGACACCGAACCTTCTTGAGTACGACCAGGGGTTTTTCGTCAAGCAGGGCGACGGAACCGCCGACGTGATGCCGATCGTTCACCTCTACAAAACCCAGGTTTATCAACTCGCGGAATATCTCGGCGTGGACGAGGAAATCCGCCAGCGGGCACCGACCACCGACACATTCTCCATGGCGCAAAGCCAGGAGGAGTTCTACTTCGCGCTGCCCTATCACCTGATGGATCTATGCCTTTACGGCCTGAACCACGGGATCGCGAGCGATGAGGTCGCGGCGGTTGCCGGCCTCACCGAGCTCCAGCTTCAGAAAGTCTTCAAGGACATCGACGCGAAACGGCGGGCCGCCCACTATCTTCACGCGCGGCCTTTGCTGTCCGTGGAATTTGGCGAGGATTGACCGGGGATGTGCGGCATCGCTGGAATTGTGGCACTGAACGCCGCGGCGGCTTCTCCTTCGCGTGAGGCGCTGATGCGGATGGTGGGCGTGCTCTCACACAGAGGTCCGGACGAGCGCGGCCTGTACCGGGACAAACGCGCGGGGCTGGCGCATGCGCGCTTGTCCGTCGTCGATCTTTCCAGCGGCCAGCAGCCACTTGCGGACACAGGCGATACGACCTGGATCGTGTTCAACGGCGAGATATTCAACTATGTCGAACTGCGGGAACAGCTGATTGCGCTCGGCCACCGCTTCCGAACCCGCAGCGACACGGAGGTCGCGCTCCATGCCTATCGTGCATGGGCGAAGCGGCCTTCGAGCGTATGAATGGCCAGTGGGCAATCGCCATCTGGGACTCGATGGCGGGACGTCTCGTCTTGTCGCGCGACCGCTTCGGCATTTGCCCCTGCATGTCTGTGAGCATGCGGGCCGGCTTTATTTCGCCAGTGAAGTGAAGGCCATTTTCGCGGCCGATCCGACCATACCGCGCGCCTTTGATCCCGCCGGCCTCGATCAGACCTTCACGCTCTGGACAGTCGTTCCGCCACAAGGGGTATTTCAGGGAATCCATGAGCTCGTGCCAGGGCATGTCCGCACCTACCAGGATGGCACCGTTCGCGAGCAGGTCTTCTGGCAGCCTTCCTACCCCGAAAATTTCGGATCGCCGCAGGGCGAGTTCACCGGGTCGTGCGATGACGCGGTGGATCGCGTGCGTGGCGCCCTTGAGGCCGCGACGGCGCTCAGAATGGTGCGCGCCGACGTGCCTGTCGGGTGTTACCTCTCGGGAGGGCTGGACAGTTCGCTTGTGGCGACACTGGGAAGGCGCTTCGCCGGCCGACGCTTCCAGACCTTCTCCTTGCGTTTTGCCGACGCCGAATATGACGAGACCCGATTCCAGCGCCTGGTCGCCGAAGCAACCGGCAGTGAGCATCATGAAGTGGTGGTTTCGCGCGGCGATATCGCCGCCATCTTTCCGGAGGTGATCTACCACACCGAGCGCCCGATACTGAGGACCGCCCCGGCGCCGCTGTTCCTGCTCTCCAGGCTGGTGCGCGACCGCGGCATCAAGGTCGTGCTGACCGGCGAAGGGGCCGACGAAATGTTCGCCGGCTACGACCTGTTCCGCGAAGGCAAGGTCCGGCGGTTCTGGGGACGCCAGCCGGCATCGACACGACGCTCGCGGCTCCTGGAGCGCCTTTACCCCTATCTCACCCGCTCGCCGGTGCAACAGCAAGCGATGGCGCGCCAGTTCTTCGGGCGCGGTATCGAGGCCCATGACGCGCCCGGCTTCGCCCATGACACGCGCTGGCGCAGCACCAGCGCCATCAAGCGGCTTTTCTCCGCGGAGCTGCGCGCCGAATCCCAGCGCCACGACGCCGTGTCGGAGTTGCTCGCCCGCCTGCCGGCGGCGTTTTCGCGTTGGAGCCCTCTTGCGCAGGACCAGTATCTCGAGGTCCAGACATTGATGTCGGGTTATCTGCTTTCCTCGCAAGGCGACAGAATGCTGATGGCCCACTCCGTCGAGGGGCGCTTCCCGTTCCTGGACGATGAGCTTGTGAGGCTCGCGAATTCACTTCCGCCTTCCTACAAGCTGCGTGTCCTCGATGAGAAGCACGTGCTGAAACGCGTGGCGGAGCCGATCGTGCCCGCCGAGATCGTGACGCGCAAGAAGCAGCCATTCCGGGCGCCCAACGCGCTCTGCTTCACCGACGAAGCCGCACCGGAATACATTCGCGAAGCGCTTTCGGAGACAGCGATACGCAAGGCGAATGTTTTCGATCCGGCTGCGGTCACGCGCCTGCTCGGCAAGTGCCAGGCCAGGACAGGTGACGGTGATCTTTCCAACGCCGACAACATGGCGCTGGTCGGCGTGCTGTCGACCCAACTCCTTCATCAGCAGTTTGTCGCGAGCTGTCCCAGTGCGACCCACGTGCGTGGGCTCAGCGTCGACGTCGACCGCGAACATCGGGAAGAGTGCTTGCATGTTGCATGATGCCGTCCCCCTGCTGCACGACTATCTCGCCCACTCCGCCGGCCGGCTCGGCGACAAGGTGGCGCTGGTATGCGGCAAGCAACGTGTCACCTATGGCGAGCTTGAAGCCCGCGCTAATGCGATCGCCCGGGATTTGACCGCGTCAGGGGTCGTGCGCAGCGATCGCGTGATGATCTTCGCCGACAACACCGTCGAGACAGTGGTGAGCTTCTGGGCGGTGCTCAAGGCGAATGCGGTGGTGTGCATCGTCAACCCGCTGACCAAGAGCGACAAGCTCAATTACCTGCTCAACGACTGCCTCCCGGCAGCGCTGATCACGGACGCGCATCTGCACTCGATCTTCCGCGAGCCGGCGCGCGGCTGCCCGTCACTTCTGCGGACGATCGTTTCCGGATCGATCGATGACGTCGAGCTCTCCCGACTGCCGCATGCCGTGCGCTGGGACATTGCGGTCGCCAGCAGCGGCGATGCACCGCCGGCGCGGCGCTGCATCGATGTCGATCTTGCCGCCATCATCTACACGTCCGGTTCGACAGGCGAACCCAAGGGCGTGATGCTGACGCACAGAAACATGATGACCGCGTGTACGTCGATCGCGTCCTACCTCGAGCTTGCCGAGGACGAGGTGATCCTCAATGTCCTGCCTCTCGCTTTCGACTACGGCCTGTACCAGATGATCATGGCGTTTCGCACCGGCGCGCGGCTGGTGCTCGAACGCTCGTTCGCTTTCCCGGCGCAGGTCCTTGGGCTGATCAGGCAAGAGGGGGTTACGGGTTTTCCCGGCGTGCCGACCATCTTTGCGGCACTTTCTGAACTCAAGTCCCTCAGGGATCAGGATTTCTCGAGCATTCGCTACGTCACAAACACCGCGGCGGCCCTGCCGCTCAAGCATATTCTCATGCTTCAGGAGCTGTTTTCGAGTGCACGCATCTATTCGATGTACGGCCTTACCGAATGCAAGCGTTGCACCTATTTGCCGCCGGAGGATCTCAAACGAAAGCCGCTGAGCGTCGGGATCGCGATCCCAAATACGGAAATGTGGATCGTTGACGAACATGACAGGCGGGTCGGCCCCGGCGTCGTTGGCCAACTCGTCATTCGCGGCGCAACGGTGATGAAGGGATATTGGGGCAAGCCCGAGGCGACGGCCAGGAAACTCAAACCCGGCCCGCTGCCCGGCGAGCAGGTCCTGTACACCGGCGACTACTGCCGGATGGACACGGAGGGCTACCTCTACTTCGTCGGCCGTGGTGACGAGATCATAAAATCGCGCGGCGAGAAGGTGGCGCCGAAGGAAGTGGAGAACGTCCTTATGGACATTCCCGGGTCCGGGAAGCGGCGGTCATCGGTGTTCCCGACGAACTCCTTGGACAGGCGGTGAAGGCATTTGTCGTGATGGAAAATGGCAGAACCATCGGCGAAAAACAGCTGCAGCTGGAGTGCCAGAAACGACTGGAAAACTTCATGGTTCCGAAGTCCATCGTCATCGTGGCCAGTCTGCCGATGACGGACACGGGCAAACTCAAGAAAACGGCTCTGTCATGAGGCCGGGTCGCTAAATTGGTGGTGTCGCTACGGAGGGTGAATTCATGTTGACTGTCAAGGACCGAACCTACAGCGAGCAGATCCGCAATTTCCTGGTTTCGAATTTCTACGTGAGCGACGTGAAGGCATTGGTGAACGACACGTCCTTGCTCGATCAAGGCATCGTCGACTCGACGGGGGTGCTCGAGATTATCGGCTTTATCGAGGAGACCTTTGGCATCACCGTCGAAGACAGCGAACTCTTGCCTGAAAACCTCGATTCCATTCAGGGGATCGAGCAATACATTATCCGCAAGATGAATTGATTGCCGGTGTAAAGCCCAGATCGGTTCCTGGAATTGCGCTGGTTTTCCGCACGCTCATGCCTGCGCCTTGGCTTGTCCCAGAGCCACCCGGCCTTCGCCCGCTTCATTTGAGACGGCACGGATGTTCTCATATGCCTTGCTGCGCTCCAGCAGGCTCATCACCTGCCGGTCCTGGCCAAGGCCGACCTCAAAGAGCAGGATGCCGCCAGGCCGCAAATATCGCGGCGCGTCCTTCACCACCCGCATATGGATGCTGAGGCCGTATGGGCCGGCCGCGAACGCTTCCGCGGCTCGAGCTCGACCAGATGCGCGCGGTCGCCCTCAAGCCGCTTTTCCGAAATATAGGGCGGATTGCAGACGATAACGTCGATCGTCCCGTCAAGCCCGAGGCCCGAGAGCGCGCCGAACAAGTCGCCCTGAAGCACCGAAACGCGATCCGCCATGCCATGATGGGCGGCGTTGCGGCGCGCCACGTCGACGCATCCGTCGGTGAGGTCGCTCGCCCAGACACTCGCGGTGGGGACGTGATGGGCGATGGCGCACGCCAGATTGCCAGTGCCGCAGCACATGTCGACGACGCGCGGCGCGGGCAGGTTCATTTGATGCAAGACACCAAGAGCCGTCGTGCCCAGCAACTCCGTCTCCGGCCGGGGCACGAGCGCACCGGGCGCGACGAGCAGCTCAAGTCCCATGAAAATGGCGCGGCCCGTGCCATAGGCGTCGGCGACACTGAACTCTTTGCTCATGGCGAACCCCTGATCTTCCCAGTATAGGTGTTCGGCGTTCGTGCGCCAATCAAACCTGCTCCGAAGTCATGAATTTCTCGAGCCTGTCCAATGCGCCGTCGGCGGACGAATTCAATCAGGAAATGTTCGCATCGCCATTCGCCCGGGTGAGCAAGGCGAAACCATCCAAACTACGGCAGCGACAAACGGCCGTTATTCAGCGGAATTATGATGCTGCCCTAAACTTTGAATTGGACGGGGCTGGCTATCGCGTAAACGGTAGGCACAAGAACCCCCTGTGGCGGCGCCCAAACTTCAGCGGGCGGAGAGGTGAGGCGGAAGGACATACGTCCATCTGCAGGCTCGACAGAAAGCAGACAGAGATCCGAAATGGTCAACCCTCGCACAACGCTTGATCGCTTGTTCAACGGCACGAAAGGCCCGGTCCAGTCCGGGCTGAGCAAACGTGACGCCATCGATCCCGCCCGCCGCTTCTTTTGGCTGCCGGCTGTTTTGTCTGGCCTGCAGTTTTGTGACGCCTGTGTTAGCAAATGCGCCCATGCTGAAAAGCCAGGCACCCGGGTTTTATCGCGTGGCGGTCGGCGATTTTGAGATAACGGCGCTATCCGATGGCAGCAATATGCTGCCTGCCACGAAGCTGCTGCAGGGCGACCCGGCTCGGATCGAAGAAGCCCTGAAGCGCAACTATCTCGGCGACCTCATCGAGACCTCCCACAATTGCTTTCTCGTCAATACCGGAGGCAAGCTGGTCTTGATCGATGCTGGCGCGGGCTCACTGCTGGGGCCAAGCACGGGCCATCTGTTGAGCAATCTGCGCGCGTCGGGCTATCGGCCGGAGCAGATCGATGAGCTTTACCTCACACATCTGCACGCCGATCATGTTGGCGGTCTCATGGTCGAGGGCCAAAGAGCTTTTCCCAATGCGATCGTCCGTGTCGACAAGCGCGACACCGATTACTGGCTAAGCGAGGCAAACATGCACGCGGCTCCCGCTGAAGCGAGGCGCTTCTTTGAGGCCGCCGTGGCGTCGATCACGCCATACATGCAAGCTGGCAAGCTCGCCATTTTCGATGGCAATACCGACCTCGTGCCTGGCATGCGTGCGCAAACAGCTTACGGCCACACGCCCGGACACACCATGTACGTGGTCGAAAGCAGGGGCGAAAAGATCGTCCTGTGGGGCGATGTCGTGCACGTCGCCGCAGTGCAGTTCAAAGACCCTTCCGTCACGATCCAGTACGATGGGGACGCATCCGAGGCCGAACACGTGCATGAACTCGCATTCGCGGATGCGGCCGCAAATGGCTATATCGTGGGCGGTGCTCACATATCGTTCCCCGGGTTGGGCCGCGTGCGACGCGACGCCGATAACGCCTACACCTATGTGCCCCTGGACTACAGCCAGGGATAGGCCTCCATAAGCCTGACTATGTCTGCGTTGCTGGTGCTGCGTCTTCAGTCGGGGAGCCGTCGAAGGGCGATCCGCAGACATCCCCCACCAGCGAACGAAACCATTGGTGGGCAGGGTGCGTCTGCAGTCGTTCGTGCCAGATCAGCTTGTAGAGCAATTTCTCTGTCTCGAACGGCAGGTCGCGCACCACCAACTCATGCTCATCGGCGATAGCGCGCCAGGGTCCGTTGAAGAAGCCAAGCGGCACACAGGTAAGAAGGTTGCTCCGCGCGACAATCCTCAGCGCATCGGCGAAATGATTGACCACGGCGACGATCGTCCTTGTCCGCCCCGTCAGGCTGAGCCAGCCATCCACAAGCCCCAGTTCCAGCCCGGATGGGGTTGCCAGCACGTGCGCGGCGGCGGTGAACTGATCGAGGCTCAGGGATTGCGCCAGTTCGTGCCCGCTGCGCATGACGCAGACATAGCGATCCGTCCGCAGGCTTCGTACATGTACTTCTCTCGGCAGCGAGGCAAACATGCCTACCGCGCAGTCGAGTGTGCCGCGGCCGATCCCGTCCAGCGAGCCCTCATGCGTGTGAACGGCAAAGGAAACACGGGCACGTGGGGACGAGGCCTGTAACTTAAGCGTGATCGCGCTGACACCTTCCATCGCGAGACTGTCCGTGACCGCAACGCGAAAACTGGTCGTATCCGATCCCGGGTCGAAGTCGTCGGGAGCGAACGAAGAGCGGATTGCCGTCAGCGAGCGATGAAGTTCGGGCCACATCGCCACCATGCGAGACGTCGGTTGAACGCCGGTCGCCGTCTTGAGGAAAAGCTGGTCTTTCGTCAGCTTGCGGGCGCGGCGCAACGCATTGCTGACGGCTGGCTGACTCATCGCCAGGCTTGCGGCCGCACGCGTTACATTCCTTTCCAGCATGATGGCCTCAAGGACTGCGATCAGGTTCAGATCGAGGCGCACGTTATTCACCCAGGAAATGACGCTTGTGTCTAATTCTAAATTGGACGCGCGCAACGCGGCAAGCAATCCTGTTTCGAACGAGCAGCCGAACACATGCGAGTGAATACGCCCGCCTCGCAACCGGTGATAAAAGCTCCGTACAAACCAGAGGATACGCCATGAATGACGTCGCTTTTGCGGACGTGTTGCCGAAACTGACCGGCAAGATCAGCCCTGACCGCATCCGGTTGATGCGAACTCCGCGTCCGCCGAAGGAGCTGATCGACGGGTTCAAACGGATCGGCGACGCCACCAGCGTTATTTCGGATATTATGGATGAGTTGGGCATCACCGGCGCGATTGGCGCATCAACCCTGAAGCCGACCCTGCCTTCAACGTCGCTTGTCGGTCCGGCGCTCACGGTACGCAACATCCTGCAGCGCGAGCATGTCTACGAAACAGCGCGAAACCACGTCAATCGGATGGCGGAGTTCGAAGCTCACAATTTGGCATTGCCAGGTGATGTGGTGGTCATCGACGGCGTCGCCGGCGTTTCGAACATGGGCGGAATTTCGGCGCAGGCAGGAAAAAGACAGGGCGAGGCCGGTGCGATCGTCTCCGGAGGCATTCGCGATCTCGGACATTCGCGGCGGGTCGGATATCCGCTCTGGGCCACGGAAATCACGCCTGTCACCGGCAAGTGGCGGATCGAGACCGTGGAGATCAACGGCGATATCCAGATCGCCGGCGTCCGGGTTGCCCCCGGCGACATTGTTGTCGCCGACGAAACCGGCGTCTGCTTCATCCCGATTGCCCGGGCGGCCGAGATTCTCGCAAAGGCGCTGAAGAAGGCGGCTTTCGAAGAGGCGAAATGCGAAGCCATCGATGCCGGCACCTCCGTTGCGGATCTGCCGGGCAATGCATAGAGCGATTGATCCTCCCGTGAAGAAGCTCCGTGTCGCCATCATCAACGACTACCAGGATGTCGTGCGCACGCTCGACTGCTTTGCCAAACTGGAAGGCCACGACGTTACGATCTGGACCGATATCGTCGAGGACATCGACGTCCTGGCCAATCGTCTGCTCGATGCGGATGTGCTTGTGCTGATGCGCGAGCGCACCCGGATCGATGAAAACCTGCTCAGCCGCTTGCCCAATTTGAAGCTCATCAGCCAGAACGGTCACATCCCCCATATCGATCTGGCGGCCTGCGACAGGCATGGCGTCGTCGTTTCGTCCGCTCTCACATCGCGTCCGTCCTATTCGACGGTGGAATTCACCTGGGGCCTGATCCTTGCGGCGATGCGCAACATTCCGTTCGAAAGCGCTTCGCTGCGGCAAGGCCATTGGCAGACGACGATCGGGTTGGGCTTGAGGGGCCGTGTCCTGGGCATTTATGGTTTCGGCCGGCTGGGCTCGATGGTCGCACGCATCGGCGTGGCCTTCGGCATGGATGTGCTGGTGTGGGGCCGCGAGGGCTCGCTGGCTCGTGCCAGAGCCGAGGGATTCGAGATCGCGTCGGACAAGGACGCGCTGTTCCGCCTGTCGGATGTCCTCAGCCTGCACCTGCGGCTGAATGCCGAGACCACCGGGCTGGTTACATCTGGAGATCTCGCCCTGATGAAACCAACCGCCCTGCTTGTGAACACCAGCCGCGCCGAATTGATCGAGCCGGGGGCCTTGGTGGCGGCACTGATCAATGGTCGCCCCGGAAAGGCTGCCATCGACGTGTTCGAACGCGAGCCGCTGACCAATCCGGACGACGCCTTGCTCAGGCTGCCCAACGCACTGTGCACGCCGCATCTCGGCTACGTCGAACGCGACAATTACGAATTCGCCTACGGCAATGCATTCGACCAGATCGTCGCCTTCGCGGCGGGAACCCCGATCAACGTCCACAACGCCCATCGCCAAAAACAGGATCACTGAGATGAATCTCGAACTCGACGGCAAAGTCGTCCTGATAACTGGCGGCAGCAAGGGAATAGGACTGGCTTGCGCGCGGGCCTTTGGCAGGGAAGGGGCTCGCGTGGTGATTGTCTCGCGCAGCCAGCAGAACCTGGATGCCGCAAAGGCAGCGCTGGCTGCCGAGAGGCTGTCGGTCGCGAGTTTCGCCGCCGACCTGTCGGATGGGCTTGCCGCAAAGGAAATGGTCGCCGCGCTCGAGGATCAGGTGGGTCCGATCGCGTCCCTGGTCAATTCGGCCGGCGGCGCCAGGAGAGTGCCTCCGGACGAGCTGACGCCGGACAAATGGCGTATTGCGATGGACGCGAAATTCTTCACCTACATGAACGTCATGGACCACGTCCTGCCCCTGATGGTGGCACGTCGCACCGGCACGGTCGTCAACATCGTCGGCACCGGCGGCAAGATCGCATCACCCATGCATCTGCCCGGAGGCGCCGCCAACGCGGCGCTGATGCTCGCCTCGGCGGGTCTGGCGGCGGCCTGGGGTTCCGTCGGCGTCAGGGTCAACGTCATCAACCCCGCCGCCACCATGACCGAACGCCTGCAGCTGTCGCTTGAAGTCGAATCCAGGATGACCGGCAAGTCGACGGAAGAGCTGCTGCGGCTGAACGAACAACGCATTCCCCTGCAGCGCTACGCCAAGCCGGAAGAAGTGGCCGACGCCGCGCTTTTCCTTGCCAGCGCAAGATCCTCCTACGTGACAGGCGCTTCGCTGACCATGGACGGAGGTCTCACACCACTGGTCGTCTAGCCGGCCCAACAACCAGAAGAAGCGATGGGAGGAAGAAATGTTCACCTGGTACAAGCAGTTGACGGAGCGGGAGCGGAACACCTTCTGGGGCTGCTTCGCCGGCTGGGCAGTCGACGCAATGGACGCCCAGCTCTTCAGCTTCGTGCTGCCAGTCCTCATTGCGGCATGGGGGATGACGACGGCCCAGGCCGGCTACCTGGCGACGGCGACGCTGCTCTCCGCGGCAATCGGAGGATGGATCTGCGGATATCTCGCCGACCGTTTCGGCCGCGCCCGCATCATGCAGTTCACGATCCTGTGGTTCTGCGCCTTCACCTTCCTTGCCGGTTTTGCGCAGGACTTCCAGCAACTGATGGTCCTGCGCATCCTGCAAGGGTTGGGCTTTGGCGGCGAATGGGCGGCCGGCGCGGTTCTCATGGGCGAGATCATTCGCGCCGAACATCGCGGCAAGGCCGTCGGTACCGTCCAGAGCGGATTCGGTGTCGGATGGAGCGCGGCCGCCATTCTGGCAGGCGTGGTCCTGGCGCATGTGCCCCAGGAGTTTGGCTGGCGGGTGCTGTTGATGATCGGCGTTCTTCCCGGCCTGCTGGTGCTCTATCTGCGCCGCAGGATCGAGGAGCCGGAGATTTTCGTCAAAACGCGCGAGCTTGTCGAGAGGTCCGGAACTCGCCCGGGATTGGGGGCGATATTCCAGCCGGAAACGCTGCGCATTACCGTGTTGTCCTCGTTGCTGGCATTCGGTGTGATTGGCGTTGGCGGCGCCATCGTCAACTGGCTGCCGACATTTCTGAAGACCGTGCGCGAACTGTCGCCGAGCACTTCGGGCTACTACGTGTTCGTGGTGACTGGCGGCTCGTTTTTCGGATTTCTGGCAAGCGCATACCTGGCCGACTATCTCGGGCGGCGGCGGACATTCCAGCTCTTTCTGGTGTGTTCCTGGCTGGTTACCGTCGCCTACATGTTCTTGCCGCTTTCGGGCTGGCTGCTGGTTGTCCTGGGGGCGCCGTTCGGCTTCTTCACCATCGGCAACTATGCCGCGCTGGGCCCGTTCTTCACGGAACTCTTCCCGTCCGCCATTCGCGCCAGCGGCCAGAGTTTCGCTTACAACTCCGGCAAGGCGGCGGGCGCGGCCGCCGTATCCAGCATCGGAATCCTCGCGCAATATGTCAGCCTGGCCGAGGCCATCGGTCTGGTTGCGTTGTTGGGCTATGGCATCGCTTTTGCCGCGAACTCTTATGCTGCCCGAGACGCGCGGAATTCAACTGACGTCTGGCCCTCTGGCGCCGCGTACTGATCCGAGCGTTTCCTCTCCGCCGGCGGAAGCCACGGCCTTGCGGGCGAGACGGTAGCCAGCCCAGGTTCGCCCGGCCGAGAGTCCTGCCGTGCCGGATCCAACAATCTCGGAAACATCCCACAGATCAGATCTCGCGGAGGATCAGCAGACCATGCGCACGAGCATTTCGGTTAAAGGACTGAGCCACCGGCATCCGGTTCCCAACGCCTGCCGGATCGGCAACATGGTGTTCTCCGGAGCCATCCATGGCGTGAATGCGATCACGCACGAGTTGCCGGCCGAGATCGCCGATCAGTCGGCAAACGTCTTTGCCAACATGCTCGCCATTGTCGAGGCAGCGGGCGGCAGCGCGCAGGATGTCATCAAGGTGGAGATCTATCTCCGCGACAGCCACGACAGGGATGCCGTCAACACGGAATGGGTTCGCATGTTTCCCGATCCGGGGTCGCGCCCGGCCCGGCACGTTCGGCCATTGCCGCCGGATAGCCCCTCCCTGGTGCAATGTGAATTCATTGCGATTATCGAGGACAGTCCTTGATCCCGGAACAAGGCACCGGAGCTAGATGTCCCGCCGGCGGGCGGAGCCTCGCACTGGACCGTCGCCGCCTTTCGGCCGCGTCGAGGTAAGGCCGGCTTCGATGGACCTGAGGAGGCCGAGCGCGGCGTCGAGCCCGCTGGTGTCGCCGCCGGCGGCGGCAGACACGGCATCGCCCCATTCCTTGCGCACCAGGGCGTAGTTTTCGGCCCCGCGCAGCGTGCGATGGACGCTGACGCCGCGGCGATCCGCGGGATCGACGTGCCGCTCGATCAGCCCCTTGCCTTCCAGGTCGCGCAGCACCGTGGAGACGTTGGTGCGCTGCAGCCCGGTCGCCGCCGCGATCTGGCTGGGCGTGGCCGAGGCCTGCGCCACAAGGTGACGCATCACCATGCCCTCAGACTGCGTGAGGGATAGCGCCCGATCGTCGCTGTAGCCGCGAAACTGGATCTCGCGGGCGATGATGAGGATCAGATCGGCCAGGTCCGCCCACCGAACCGGTGGAGCCTTGCCAGCGGAGGATTCGCTGTCGGTCTTCATGAGCGGAGTTTACAGGGCCAAGGTAGGTATGTATATGTGCATAATGATTATATTTACATAACTATCTATACATAAGCAAATGGAGGTTCGCATGACCCGTTCAACAGACGCCGCCAGCCGGCATTCTCCCCGCTCCATGGCCCTCGCCGGAGAGCTGCATGCGGTCGGCGTGTATGTATTGCTCGCCGGTGCCTTCCTGCCGATCGCCGATTTCTTCATCGTCAACGTCGCGCTGCCGACCATCTCCGCCTCGCTCAAGCCGACACCGGCCGCACTCGAGCTGGTGGTTTCCGTCTATGGCGTGGCCTATGCTGCGATGCTCGTGCTGGGCGGCCGGCTTGGCGATCGCTTCGGCCGCCACACGCTGTTCGTGGTCGGGCTTTCCGGCTTCATCCTGGCGTCGCTGGCCTGCGGCCTGGCGCCGACCATCGACGTGCTGATCACGGCCCGGCTGGTCCAGGGCGCGACGGCGGCGATGCTGGTGCCGCAGGTGCTGGCGACCTTCCAGGCGACATTGCCCGCCGGGCGCAAGACCCGGGCCATCGCGCTCTACGGCGCGACCTCGGGTATTGCCGCGGTCGTCGGCCAACTCGCAGGCGGACTGCTGGTCAGCGCCAATCTGTTCGGCACCTCGTGGCGGCCGATCTTCCTCATCAACATCCCGCTCGGCATCGCTGTGTTCTTCGCCTCGCGACTCGTCGTGCCGGCCAGCCGCTCGCCGCACCCGGCCGGCATAGACCTGCCCGGCACCGTGCTTTTCGCCGCCACGCTGACGGCCCTTCTGGTGCCGCTGACCGAAGGCCATTCGCTCGGCTGGCCGGCATGGACCTGGGTGATGCTGGCTGGCGCCGTGGTGCTGGCGGTGCTGACCGTGATGGTCGAAAGGGCTGCCGAGGCGCGCGGCGAGGTGCCGTTGCTGCCGCCGTCGCTGCTGAAGCTGCCCTCGATGTCGCGGGGGCTCGCCATGATCACGCTGTTCAGCCTTGGCTTCGGCGCCTTCATGTTCGTCTTCGCGCTCACCGTGCAAAACGGACTCGGCGCCAGTCCCCTTCAAAGCGGCCTCGCCATCTTGCCGATGGCGATCATGTTCTTCATCGGCTCCATGGTCAGCCCGCGCATGATCAGCCGCTTCGGCCGCGGCGCGCTCGCGGCGGGCGGAATCGTGCAGGCGCTTGGACTGGCGCTGTTGATCGGCATCATCGTTTCCGGCTGGCCGAAGGTTAGCCTGGCCGAGCTGGCACTGCCGTTGGTGCTGATCGGCGCCGGACAATCGATGCTGTTTTCAGGCCTGTTCCGCGCCGTGCTCGCCGATGTTCCCGCGCACCTGGCAGGCGTCGGCAGCGGCGTCCTCATCACGCTGCAGCAATCCGGCCTGGCGCTGGGCGTCGCAACGCTGGGCACGCTCTATCTGGCGCTGGAGCCCACCAGCATCACGCAGGCCTTCGGCACCGTCATCGCCATCCAGCTCGCGATCATCCTGGTCTTGGTGCTGTTGACCGGCCTGTTGCCGCGCTTCACCAAGCACCAGCCCATCGCCCATCCTGTGGAAATATGACCTCCCAACGCGCCGAACTCAGCGGGGCTCATCGCCAAGACAGGTGCAATCTCTGGTGCCGCCACATGCCTGCTTGGGCTGAGTTTGGCTATTCGCTGCGCGCATGCTCAGCACTTGCATGTGGCTGTGTTCAGTCATTGCTCTCGCCGACGAACAGGTCCGTTCAGGCACGTTTCGACGTCGGCGAGAGCGCTCAGTGTGGCTGACTGTAGCGGATGCTAACGTAACCGATTGATCTTATTGATTAAGTGGTAACGGGAGAGCGCTACCGCCTTTCCCCACACTCATCAGATCGGCGGTTCCTGCTCCGTTGTCTTGGACGAGGATCATTTTTGAATGGCCAACTCTACTCAATGTACACGTTGGCTATCTAGTACCAGCATCTGGATTCGGAGACCTCGTTTTGACTGCGACCGAAATCATCAGGCCGGCAGCCCAAGCTGCTTCCGCAAGCTCTTGTCGAATGCGGACGCTGGGACGAAACGGCGCAGGAAACTGACCTGGCGCGCCATTTTCCCGGCCGCATAGCGTTTCTTCGGAGCGGGATCGGTCGCAGCGGCCAAAACAGTCTTCGCTACCACTTCAGGCGCATCGCCCTTTTCCATCGACTTCCGCACTGATGCAGTCATGCCGGCGCGCGCGGAGTCATAGATTTCGAGCGACTGATCGGGGGCGGCCAGATTGTCCTCGAATGACGTGCGGGTGTAGGCGGGCTCCACCAACGACACGCGAATGCCGAACGGGCGCAATTCGTGATCGAGCGATTCGGAATAGCCCTCGATGGCATGTTTGGTCGACGCGTAAAGCGCGAAATAGGGAGCGGGGATGAACCCCTGTACCGAACTCAAATTAACGATTCTGCCCTTCCCTTGGCGTCGCATTGCCGGCAGCACCGCGTTGGTCACGCGGAAAACGCCGAAGACGTTCACGTCGAACAGCGCTTGAGCCTGGGCGGTCGAGGACTCCTCCGCGCCGCCAAACAGACCCATGCCGGCATTGTTGACAAGCAGGTCGATGCGTCCGGCCTTGGCCAAAACGTCATCGACCATTTTCGCAACGGACGCGTCGTCGGTCACGTCGCAGGTCAGCATGGTAACGCCGTCGGACTGTTTGGAGGCCGTGCGACGGCTGGTTCCGAATACGTGAAAACCCGCGTTCCGTAGGGTGTTGGCGGTTGCGCGCCCGATGCCGGAGGACGCCCCTGTGACGAGGGCGACGCCAGGACTGGTCTTGTTCATGGAAATCATTTCCTTCTTTGCGTTGGATCGGAGTGGGAGAAAGCATGAAAGGTCGGAGCAAAGGGCTTCAGTCCTGACTGCCTCTGGCACTCGCGTCGGGCTGGTGGTTCCAGCGCTTGAACAAGGCACTGGCATTCACGCCGCCAAAGCCGAAGCCATTGGAGATCGCGTACTCCATCTCCATTGGCCGGGGCTCGTTTGCGACGAAGTCGATGCCATCGGCGGCCGGATCTGGAGCGCTCAGATTGAGTGTCGGTGGCGCCACCTGGTCCCGGAGCGCCAGGATCGCGAAAATGGCACCAAGCCCGCCGGCCGCGCCCAGCAGGTGTCCGGTCGCGGATTTCGTTGCGCTGACAGCTATCGCGAAATCGCGCCCGAATACGCTCTTGATCGCTTCGATTTCACCCAAGTCACCGACCGGCGTGGAGGTCGCATGCGCATTGAGATGACGAACCTCGCGGGCCGAAATCCCTGCCTGGGCAATCGCGATCTCCATGGCCCGGCGCGCACCGCCTCCGTCCTCGGGGCCAGAGGTGACGTGGTGGGCATCCGCCGTCGTGCCGTAGCCGACGAGCTCGGCGAGCGGTTTTGCGCCGCGCGCCAGCGCATGGCTCAACGCCTCGATGACCAGCACGCCGGCTCCTTCGCCCATGACGAAGCCGTCCCGCGACGTGTCGAAAGGACGAGAGGCTTGAGCCGGCGCCCAATTGAAGCCGGTTGAAAGAGAGCGTGCGGCGGCAAACCCACCGAGGCTGACGATGTTCATGCACGCTTCCGTGCCGCCGCACACCGCAATATCAGCCTCATCCGCGCGGATGAGACGGGCCGCGTCGCCGATCGCCTGGATGCCGGCCGCGCACGCCGTCACTGGCGCGCCGAGCGGGCCCTTGAAGCCATGGCGGATTGAGATGTGGCCGGCTGCGAGGTTCACCAGGAAGGACGGCACCGTAAAGGGCGACAGGCGGCGGGCACCACGCAGGTCGACCGTGCGCACCGCCTCGGTGATGGCGGGGAAGCCGCCAACCCCTGAGGCGATGATCGTTGCTGTGCGCAGGCGATCCGTTTCCAAGACAGGCTTCCATTTCGCCTGCGCAAGCGCCTCTTCCGCCGCGGCCAGCGCAAAGAGAATGAACCGATCTACCTTGCGCTGATCCTTCGCGGACAGGACGTCATCGGGATCGAAGCCAGCGTCGGGGTCTTCCTTCAAGGAGGGAACCACGCCGCCAATCTTCGCCGGCAGGTCTCCCACCACATCGTCCGGAAGCCTACGGACGCCCGAACGACCGGCCAGCAGGCGCGACCATGACGCTTCGACATTGGCGGCAAGGGGCGTGACCGCCCCCATGCCTGTAACAACAATCCGTCGCATTTATTTTCCTATCAAGTTGAGTGCGGCACCAGCACTGCGCCCGCCGTTCAAGCGCGGGCTGCTTCGCGAACCTGATCGGTCGCCGCATCCAGAAAAGCCTGTGCGAGGTCGGGGTCATTGACGACCCGCGAGAGGAGCACTGCGCCGACCATTGTCGAGAGAATGGCCTTGGCCTTGCCGCCGGCCTCATCATTGTCGGCCCCGCCAACCCAACTGCCGAGCATTTCAAGGTATTCCCTGATCCCGGCCTCGAATGACGCCTTCACCTCGGCGCCCTGTCTGGCAGCATCCGAGCCGAGCGCAACGACCGGGCAGCCGTCCATCCTTTCTCCGCGATGGCCCATGCTGAGATAGAATGAGGTCACTGCGTCGAGCGGGTCCTCAGGGTTTGCCGTAGTCGCGACCGACCATCGCTGGGTGGCGCTCTCCATCGCCCGCCTGGACGCCTGCGCCGCCAGGTCGTCCTTTGACTCGAATTGCTTGTAAAAAGCGCCCTGGGTCAGCCCGGCACCCTTCATCAGATCCTTGAGGCCGATGCCATCAAAGCCGCGCTCGCGAAAAAGGCGGCTTGCGACATTGATGACGGTCTCGCGGTTTTCCGCGGCTTGAATTCGGCTCACGCGCATCATCGGTCTCCTTTTTGATTGCGTTCGCAATCTATAATCGATATAGAAGTCGAACGCAATCTAATTTGAGATGGGGCGACGAGCGTGAAAAGAGAACCGTTATCGTATTGGGATCGACCCTGACGGCGATGTCATGGGCGGCGGCATTCGCCACGTTTGCCACTCCTGCGCAGGAGGCTCCTTTGGTGACCGACCCAAGGCAGGAAGCGCCTTTCGTCCGACTTGTGTCGGCAGCGCCAGTGACCGGATCAGAGCGCGGCTTCACCGGCGTCATCGCGGCGAGGGTGCAGAGCAATCTCGGCTTTCGGGTTCCCGGCAAGATCGTGGAACGGTTGGTGGACGTCGGTCAGGAGGTCAAAGCCGGTCAGCCGCTGATGCGAATCGACGATACCGATCTGCGCCTTGCGCTTTCGGCGAAACGCAATGCCGTTGCTGCTGCGCATGCAACAGTCGTTCAGACTGAGCCGGATGAACGGCGGTACGCCAGTTTGCTCGCCAGTGGGTGGGTTCCAAGGCAGCGCTACGAGCAAGCGAAAGCTGCGTTGGATACTGCCCAAGCGCAACTTGCCGCCGCCGAAGCCGACGCACGGGTCGCCGAGAACGAGGCGGCCTATGCAGTTCTGTTGGCGGACGCGGATGGAACGGTGGTTGAAACGCTAGGCGAGCCGGGGCAGGTCATCGCTGCCGGCCAGCCAGTGATCCGGACCGCCAAGGCCGGCCCACGCGAAGCGGTTGTCGCGCTTCCCGAAACGATCCGGCCGGCGATAGGCTCTGTAGCCGAGGCCAGCGTGTATGGTGGCGATGAGCGCCGCTATTCAGCGCATCTACGGCAGCTGTCGGACTCCGCCGATGCCCAGACCCGCACGTATGAGGCGCGCTATGTGCTAGACGGCGAGGCTGCCACGGCACCGCTTGGCGCGACGGTAACCATTCGGCTCGCAAGCCAGGTGAAACAGCCGGAGGTTCAGGTGCCACTGGGAGCCGTGCTTGATGACGGCCGGAAGACCGGCGTTTGGGTGTTGGACAGCGCCACCTCAACCGTACACTTTCAGCCCGTCCAGCTTGTTCGTGTTACCAGCGAAACCGCCGTGATCTCCGGATTGAACTCCAACGTTCCTATTGTGTCGCTCGGCGCCCACCTCCTGCAGGAAGGCGCTCTCGTTCGGACTGAGTCCGAAAGTGGGAGCAACTGATGAGCTTCAATCTTTCCGCGATCGCTGTTCGCGAACGCGCCGTCACCTTGTTCTTCATCCTTCTGCTGGTGGCTGCCGGCGCCTACGCCTTCCTGATGCTCGGCCGGGCGGAGGACCCTAGCTTCACCATCAAGACCATGACGGTCACGACGGCGTGGCCGGGCGCGACGGCGCGCGAGATGCAGGACCTGGTCGCCGAACCGTTGGAGAAGCGCCTTCAGGAGCTGACTTGGTACGACCGGGTGGAGACGACCACACGGCCAGGTTATGCGTATATGACGGTCACGCTCAAGGACAGCACACCGTCATCAGCCGTGCAGGAGGAGTTCTACCAGGCTCGCAAGAAGCTGGGGATGAAGCCCGCAACCTGCCGCCCGGCGTCTTCGGCCCCTTCGTGAACGATGAATATTCGGATGTGAGCTTCGCCCTTTATGCGCTGAAGGCCAAAGGCATGCCGATGCGGGAACTGGCGAGGCAGGCCGAGGTGATCCGCCAGGACCTCCTGCACGTGCCCGGCGTCAAGAAGATCAATATCCTTGGTGAACGTCCTGAACAGATATTCGTGGAGTTTTCCTACGCCAAGCTGGCAACCCTTGGCGTGTCGGCACAGGACATCGTCGCTGCCTTGCAGCGGCAGAACACGGTCACGCCCGCAGGTTCGATCGACACAATGGGGCCACGGCTCTTCATTCGGGTCGACGGCGCCTATGACAGCGTTCAGGCGATCGCCGACACGCCGATTGTCGCGGGGGGGCGGACGCTGAAGCTCTCCGACATCGCCGAGGTCAGCCGCGGCTATGAGGATCCTCCCACATACCTCATCCGGCGCCAGGGCGAGCCCACCATCATGCTTGCGGCGGTTATGCAGGAGGGCTGGGATGGTCGCGCGCTCGGCAAGGCACTGGAGGACAAGACTGCCGCGATCGCACAGACCCTGCCGCTTGGCATGACGTTGGACAAGGTGTCCGATCAGGCCGTCAACATCACTTCGGCGGTCGACGAATTCATGTTGAAGTTCGCTATGGCGCTCGGCGTCGTGCTGCTGATCAGCCTGATCAGCATGGGCTGGCGCGTCGGGATCGTCGTGGCGGCTGCCGTCCCTCTGACGCTCGCCGTCGTGTTCCTCATCATGCTGGAAACAGGCCGGTTCTTCGATCGCATCACGCTCGGCGCCCTCATCCTGGCGCTTGGTCTTCTCGTGGACGACGCCATCATCGCCATCGAGGTGATGGTGGTGAAGATGGAAGAGGGCATGGACCGCATCAAGGCGGCGGCCTATGCATGGAGCCACACTGCGGCGCCGATGCTATCGGGAACCCTGGTGACGATTGCCGGATTCGTGCCGGTGGGTTTTGCGCGCTCGACGGCCGGCGAATACGCCGGCAACATCTTCTGGGTCGTGGGGTTCGCCCTCATCGTCTCATGGATCGTAGCGGTGGTCTTTACGCCCTATCTCGGCGTCAGGATGCTGCCCGCGATCAAACCGGTCGAAGGCGGTCACCACGCTATTTACGACACGCGTAACTATCGACGTTTGCGGCGGGCCATCACGTTTGCCGTGCGCCATAAGTTCGTAACCTGCGGTATCGTTGGCATCGCCTTCGCGCTTTCCGTCGTCGGTATGGCCGGCGTCAAACAGCAGTTCTTCCCGACATCCGACCGTCCCGAAGTGTTGGTGGAGGTTCGCCTGCCGGAAGGTGGTAGCATCGAGACGACGACCGCGGCGGTCGAGAAGCTCGAAAATTGGCTGGACAGCCAGCCCGAGGCCAAGATCGTCACGAGCTATGTCGGTCAGGGCGCTCCGCGCTTCTTCTTCGCGATGGCCCCGGAGCTTCCTGATCCCGCCTTCGCCAAGATCGTCGTGCTGACCCCGGACGCCGAGGCGCGTGAGGCGTTGAAGAACCGGCTCCGAGAGGCGGTGGCGCAGGGTCTTGCACCCGAGGCGTATGTCCGCGTTACGCAGCTCGTGTTCGGCCCCTACACACCGTTCCCGGTCGAGTTCCGGGTCATGGGACCCGATTCCACGCAACTCTACAGCATTTCCGAAAAGGCCCTCGACATCATGCGGAGCGTTCCGGATGTGCGGCAGGCCAACCGCGACTGGGGCAATCGCACGCCCGTGCTTCGCTTCGTCCCGGATCAGGATCGGCTGAATCTCATCGGCCTCTCGCCTGCGGAGGTGGCTCAGCAACTGCAATTCCTTCTCACCGGCATCCCCGTTACCCAGGTCCGCGAGGACATTCGCAATGTCCCCATCGTGGCGCGCAGCGCCGGCGGCGAGCGGCTGGATCCGGCACGTCTGGCGGATTTCTCACTCGTGAGCCGAGATGGCCGCTCGATTCCGCTCGACCAGATCGGGCATTCGGAAATCCGTCAGGAGGAGCCAATCCTGAAGCGCCGGGACCGCACGCCCGTTGTCACGATCCGCGCGGACATCAATGAGGCGACCCAGCCCCCGGAGGTCTCCAAGCAGATCATGAAGGCGCTTCAGCCGCTGATTGCGTCCCTTCCGGTCGGCTATCGCATCGAAATGGGCGGATCAATCGAAAAGTCTGAAAAGGCCAACACCGCGCTAGGCAAGGTCTTCCCGGCTATGATAGCCGCCATGTTGATCGTCATCATGCTGCAGGTGCGATCCTTCTCGACGATGTTCATGGTCATGCTGACGGCGCCGCTTGGCCTTGTCGGCGTCGTGCCGATGCTGCTCATCTTCAACCAGCCCTTCGGGTTCAACGCCATTCTGGGCATGATAGGACTGGCCGGCATCCTGATGCGCAACACGCTGATCCTGACCGAACAGATCAAGGAGAACCGTGCTGCCGGCATTGACGACTATCACGCTGTCATCGAGGCCACGGTGCAACGCACACGGCCCGTCATCCTGACCGCACTTGCAGCCGTGCTGGCCTTCATCCCCCTCACGCACTCTGTCTTCTGGGGATCGATGGCCTATACGCTGATCGGGGGAACGGCGGCCGGCACGGTGTTGATCCTGCTCTTCCTTCCTGCGCTCTACACCGCGTGGTTCCGAATCAAGCCGACCGCGGATGAGATCCAGGAGGCTTTGACAGAAGAACCGGAACAGCGACTAGCAATGGCTGCCGAGTAGGGCACTGTTGTCGAGCCTCGTTTGTCTGCACGGGGCGACTGGCGGGTTCGTGGCGTGGATGTGCGTGAGAGTAATCAGTGTGGCTGACGGTAGCGGATAGTCACGTAACTGATTGATATTGTTGATCAAATGGTAGCGGGAGAGCGCTACCGCCTTTCCCCACGCCAATTAAACTGCCGATTCCGCCTGCGTTGCTATGGCTGAGCGGAACACGACGCAATCGCCGTGCAGGAACTTGGTAAGATCCTCCAAGTCACTACAGGCCATAAAAGCGCTCGCCAGTGCTTGCCCAAATCTTCTGTCGTTCGACGCGAGCCAAATGGTTCATTGCTGTTTCAAGCGCCTCGAACCAGTCCCCTTGGTTCGAAATGAAGAAGCGCTCGTTCTCGGAGGAACGCCGCCTGGGGTATTGCGACGAGCACCAGGCAATCCTGGATTGTCTGGTTCGCCGCGATCCGGAAGGTGCGACAGATGCGATGCTGGCGCATCTGAGAACCGTCGAAAGAAGGTAGCAGGGGAAGCCGGACGACCCCCTCGCCCCTCCGGGTTCATCGGCAGGCGGGAGCGGTGCCGATTGTGGGGCCCTATCAGGCGACGGCCGCCAACTTCGCGTAATCCTGCGCCCAACCCCGCCTACCGAAGCCGCGCCTTACCTTCCGATTTGCGACGCTGCCGACATCAGCTCCTGAGTGTTCGGGGCACCGAATAGGCCGCCATCGAGCACCTCGTTGGAAGTCCAGCGAACGACGCCATCGCGGTCCAGCAAGAACTGGCCGACGAGCTGCCCAATGCCGGTGGCCATCATCTGTTGATCCGCTTCCGTGATATCGTAGCTGTCCTTTTTGTTCAGGTATTCGAGCGCCGCAAACGGGTCCATCGGTTCCGGCATCTCGCCCGGCAAGTCGACCCGCATCGACTTCACATCGCTCATCGAAACCTTTTGCGGCCATGCGCTCTCGTCTTCGGTGATCTGCATATTCGGCAATCCAAAGGCGCGGTGTGAAGCCCGCTCCGGATCGGATGCCGCGAGCAGGCCGAGCATCGGATGGTACCGCAGATAGAGGCGCGCCCGCTCGATGGGCGTGTTGACCACTGTCAGGCTTTCGATGCCCTTCTCGTTGAGGGCTGGGGTGAGTTGCGAAAGCATGGCGATATGGCGCCTGCAAAAAGGACAATGGAGACCTCGATACAGCCCAACCAGCACTGGTTTCTCGCCTCGGAAATCGTCGATGGCGATCTTGCCCTCGCGGGTAATCGCGTCGAGCACGACATTGGGCGCCGTTTCGCCAGGTTGCAGCGGGCCTATGTTGAGACGTTCTGACATGCTGATCCCTCCTCGCGGGTCAATCCAAACAACGGATGTGCGGGCGGGTGGCTTGAGTCCATGTGCGGCACATACGTCCTTGGGCATGCTGAAATGGCGGTCGGCCTTAGGACGGCGTCGAGGTCGGCGTCGGTGGTCCATTTTTATAGCACGGAGAGGGCGGACGCTAGTTCTTACGGAGGGCAACGCTTTTGCTAGATGGCGCCCCACGACCCGAGCAGGCTCTTGATACTAAGGTGCGCCAAGGTCTGGAAATGCCGGACTTCGCTGAGGCTGTCCTCAAGTCTGACAGGTCGCGCTTCGTTGAACTGAAACGCCGGCCGCCAGGGCGCGGAGGGCTCATCCCACCAAAACGTAGCCTAAGCGGCGCGTCGTTGAGGGAAATGGAGACCCGAACGGGCCCGACGCGGGTCCACGGCGGTCACAATGTTGTGGTGGTGATCGCAGTAGACGCGATCCGGCGAAGTTGGCCCAGCACAAAAACGGTAACCGCCGGGTACTGAGGGGTCTTCGCTCACCGGGAAGCGGCACTGATAGACACCCAACTGAATGAGGGGGACGTCTCTCGAAGTTGATCTGATATTTTTAGGCATGATGATTTTCAGGTTCCTAGTTCATAGCCTTTGCCGGCCGACGGCCGCGGTGCGACCCCGCCGGGCAAGCTTCTCTCGTTTTGGAGGGCTATGAACCAGCATATGGTGTTGGTCGCAGCGTCAATGAAGCCCGAGGCCCTGCTTCTGAAGCCAATAATTTGCGACTTAGGCCACACTTAGGCGGATAGGAACTCGCAAGCAATGCACCCATCGTAGGTTGCCTCGGGCACCAGCCCGGCCGGGGCAGTCGTGAAGTCACTCGATTTTTTTTTGGTGACCCTCTATCGCCCGGGCGTCTCTCCGATCGTGTCGCAATCGACGACCGGTCGTGAGTGGCTCCGATAAGTTGCGGGCTGCACGCTAGCGGGCAAACCGGCTATTTCATAAACCAGCTTCTTGCGAATGGCGTTCGCAAAGCCGGCCGTGTTCTCGACGGCGACAACGAAGGCGTCAGAACCGCCAATGACGCAACTCTCGTAATACAGCTCGATAAAGTGCGGCCCAAAGCTGTCGAGTGTGTCGGCTGCGCGCAGTGAGATCGCCAGTCCGTTGATGGTCACGCCGCCGGCTGTGAGTGCGTCGTGCACCAGTTGAAGCGGTAGACCGGCATTGTTGGGTCCGTCGCCGGATACGTCAATAACCCTGCGCGGGCTGCGCAAGCCACTCTTCGCGAACAGAACATGCGCGGCCGACAATGCGCCGGAAATCGACGTTCCACGGCCTTCAGTCAACGGCAGCGCCGCGAGCCTGTCTGCCAAAGTCAGAGCGTCGTCGAGGCTTTCGACAATTGTCCACGGCATAACGACTGTTTGCTGACGTGGCCCTGCCCACTCCAGATAGAGCACTGCGATTCTGCCCCGCTCTCCCGACTTGAGTGCCCTCGCGATGTCCGCGTGGCGGAAGGCCCCGACGTAGCCGTCGCGTTGCACTTTTTGCTCAACTTTGCTCATCGAGGGCGAGACGTCCACGGCAAGGATCAACTGCAGATCGACTTCGGCCAGATCGTCCACGGGACGGTGGGTCGACTGAGCCGGTGACGCGATCGCGAACAACAGAGTGAGCAGGCAGACCCCCGCGAGCCGCAGCACCGATTTTCCACCCGCACATCGAGCAATTTGCACCAAGTCGTCCATGGCGAGCCTCTCGCTGACAAAGCAACTGTCGGTCCGAGGCGCCTCCCGGGTCACGAACGACTTCCGATCATTCGCCGAAATCTGCGCTCCCCGCCGGTCTGGTTGGTGATGACTCTTCGCAGTGCGAAACCGTGCTAAGATCGAAGCATTGGACTGCGGCTTCGTGCTTGAGGGAACCGGCTTGAATAGCTCGCGCCCCACGACGTTCGTACTCAACGGCGTTACCGCCGATCTGAGCAGGGAGACGTTGCGCGACAAGTCCAACAGGACAATCGCACTACGCCACCAGGCCTTCGCAGTGCTTCGTCACCTTTTGGAAAACGCAGATCGCGTCATCACCAAAGACGACCTGATGAATGCAGTCTGGAACGGAATAGCCGTGACCGATGACAGCCTGGTGCAATGCATTCACGAGATACGTTCGGCGCTCAACGACGATCGGCAGACCGTCGTGCAGACAGTGCCGAGGCGCGGTTACAGGTTGGTCCTTCCCTCAAATGCCGGACCGAAAATGGCCACCATCCTGGCCGCCGAAATGGCCGCTGAGGGCCGGCCGACAAGCAAGGATGGGTGGATCTCTGCTGCAACTTTCCGGGCGTACAGGCAGATTATCGATCGGCTGCTGGTTCAACATGCGGGTCGCGGGTTCTGGAACTCCGAAGAGAGCGTGGTCGCCGAGTTCACTGGCCCTGTCGAGGCGATGCGGTGTGCGAGCGAGATCCAGCATGAGGTCGATCGGCGGAACTTCGACGTTCCCGAGACAAAGCGACTGCGCTTCCGCATCGGCGTTCACCTGGGTTATGTCGTCGCCGAGGGTGACCACATCGCGGGCGAGGCCGTCGAGGTCGTCGCTCATCTGCAAACCTTGTCGCGACCGGGCGGGATTTGCGTCACGGAGGCGGTCCATGCCCAGGCTCAAGACCGGCTCTCGCTGGAATTCCTCGATCTCGGCGAGCACAAGCTGAAGAACGTCGCACACGCCTTGCGCATCTACCGCGTACCCCTTGCTTCGGAGCAGCCGGTCAGATCGCCATTTCGCGGTCTTGATGCCTTCGAATTCGAAGATGCCGACCTCTTCTTCGGCCGAGCGCGGGCGATTGCTGCCTGCACTGCAAGACTGGAGCAGCAGGCAGCCAGCGGAACGGCATTCCTGCTCATCTACGGAATGAGCGGTTGCGGCAAGTCTTCCCTCCTGCGCGCTGGCCTGCTGCCGTCATTGACCCGGCCTGGAGCCGTGGCGGGCATATCCTTGTGGCGCCGCTGCCTGATCCGCCTCTCCGAAGGGCCGGATGCATTCGCTGTGCTGGCTGCAGCATTGCTTAGCGAAACTGCTGTGCCGGAGCTGTCCTGCGAAGTAACAGCCGCGCAGTTTGCCCTGCTCTGCAGGAGCGTGCCGGATCGGGCGCTGGCGATGGTGCGACTGGCACTTGCGAAGGCCGCCGGGTCGGCCCACTCGCAGATCAGATTGCTTGTCGCCATCGATCAGCTGGAGGAGCTGTTTACGACGGAGAGGGAGCTGGCGACGCGCGAGGCCCTTGTGCGGCTCATGGCGGCGCTAGCCGCGAGCGGACTGGTCTGGGTGATAGCGGCGATCCGTTCGGACTTCTTTCACCGCTGTGGTGAGATCCCCGGTTTCTCGGCGCTCAAGGACGGCCTCGCCAGTTACGAACTCCTGCCGCCGACTGGCCCTGAGATCGCGCAGATCATCCGCGAACCGGCGGGCGTTGCCGGACTCCGCTTCGAGGAGAGTGCCGAGTTGGGGCGGCTCGATGATGTGCTGCAGAAGGCAGCAGCTGCCGATCCCGGATCTTTGCCGCTTCTCGAGTTTGTGCTCGACGCGTTGTACGAGGCCGGCCGCGAGCGCCGGGTTCTCACCTTTGCACATTATCGTGCGCTCGGCGGGCTCGAAGGCGCAATCGCGCGCCGCGCCGATGAAGTCGTAGACTTGCTCGCGCCCGAGATCCAGGAGGCCTTACCCGCGGTGCTGCGCGCACTCACCACAGCGAGTCCCGGCGATGAAACGGTGACGGCACGTCCGGCCCTGCTCACCGAAGTTGCAGGCACTCCCGCGCGATCGGCCCTCGTCAGGGCCCTTATCGACGCACGGCTCCTCGTCAGCGATGAGGACGGCGGGGGGCATGTCTTCGTCCGCGTTGCCCATGAAGCATTGTTGAGCCGTTGGCCGCGCGCCGGTGACATTGTGAATGCAAACCGGAACTTCCTCGCGACGCGCGACCGCCTCAGGGCCGACGCCCACCGTTGGCACCTGGAGAGCAGGAATCGAGAGCTCCTCCTTCCGTCCGGCAAACGTCTCGCGGAGGGCGAAGAGCTGCTGCTGTCAAGACGCGAGGAGGTCGACGATGACGTCGTTGAATACATCGAGGCGTCTTTGCGCGCCCATCAGCAGAGAGAGGAGAAGGACCGGCAGGCAGAGCTGGCACTGATCGAGGCCGCCGAAGAGGCAAAACGCGAGCGCCTGGAACGCGAGGCCGAGCGCCGGAGCCTCGCGGCTGCCGCGGCAAACCGGCTTGCCCGACGTACGCGCAATGCCGCGATTGTGGCGATAATGCTCGCTCTCCTGGCGGGCGTAGGCGCACTGGTCGCCTTCAAGGCGCAGGGGGAAGCAAGGTGGCAACGCGACCAGGCGCTGCGTAACCAGTCTCTTTCGCTTTCGTTTCTGTCGCAGCAGTCCACGGCGACGGGCAACACCGAGGCTGCGATCCTCTTGGCGCTCGAAGCACTGTCCTCGAAAGACCAGTCCGAGCGGCCATATCTCTTTGAAGCGGAGGCAGCCCTCTACAAGGCCCTGCTGGCGCACCACCAGATCAAAATCTTCCGGCATGGCGCCGGCGTTACGGATGCGGCGTTCAATCCGACCGGCGATCACATCGTCACTGCATCCTATGATAAAACTGCAGGCGTCTGGGACATCTCCAGCGGTGCCGAAACTGCAGTTCTAAGAGGTCATGAAGGGGCCGTGGAGAGGGCTGAATTCAGCCCGGACGGCAGCCGTATCCTGACGGCCGCGAGGGACGGCACTGCGCGCCTCTGGAACGCCATCTCGGGAGAACAGCTCTCCATCCTGCAGCCGGTCGGTAATTATCCAACGGCAATCTTCAGCCCGAATGGCAACCAGGTGCTGACGGCGGGGGAAAACAGCGATGCTGTGCTCTGGGACGCCCGGACGGGGAAGAAAGTCCTGAGTGTGAGCAGCGACGGATATGCACGGGCTGACTTCAGTCCGGACGGTCGCAGCTTCGCGACGGCACGTAAGAACGTTGTTTCGATCTGGAACACCGCAGATGGCGCACTGACTCGGTCCATCCGAATGAACTTCCTGCCCTACGGCCTGGCATTCAGCCCGGACGGAAGCCGGCTGCTGGCTGGCCCGTGGTCACCGCTTTCATTCGGCGGTACTTCCTGCCTTTACGATGTGTCGAAAGGGACGGAGATCGCAAAGTTGGCCGGCCACAAGAGCGACACGCAATTGAACGGCGTGATTTTCAGTCACGGGGGTCAGCGAATCGCCACGGTATCACTCGATGGCGCGGCCCGGATTTGGGATGGAGCGTCAGGAACGTTGCATGGCCTGCTCGGCCAGGAGGTTTCGGGTTTGAAGCTGGCCGATATCGGTGCGGATGAACGCGATGAGGAGATGAACGGTGCTTTCACCCCGGACGACCGCTTCCTGGCGACCGCTTCGGTCAATGGGCCGATCCGCATCTGGGACGTTGAACGAGCCTCGCAGGTCATGACGATCGCCGGTCATGACTTTTTGGTAGAGCATCTGGAATTCAGCCCGGTTGACAGCAACATTCTTCTCACGGCTTCACACGATGGCACCGCTCGGCTGTGGGATGTCGACGGCGCCCTGACGACCACGCTCTCTCATGAATATCGGCCGACCTTCGCGGTCTTCAGTCCCGACAATGTCCACCTGCTGACCGGTGGCGGCGACAGCGCGGCGCATCTGTGGGATGTTGTGAGCGGGCGCGAGATAATCCGGCTCGATACCCATGAGATCGTTCAAAGCGCGACGTTCAGTCCCGATGGAAGACACGTCGCGACGGCATCTCTTGAGGGCCAGGTCCGAATTTGGGAGGTGGCCAGGGGATTCGAGACCGCCCGGTTCCGATCACATGGCGGCCTGATCCGGATCCAGTTTGGTCGCGATGGCAAATCGCTTGTTTCCGCATCGATCGACGGTACCGCCCAGCTGTGGGACGCGGCGACCGGCACCGAGTTGGCCGTCATCAATACAAGCAGCAAGCTGCCGCAGCCCATTCTTAGCCCTGACGGACGTCTGATCTTCGCTGCCAGGGAAGACAATGCGGGCCACCTCCTGAAGCCGGGCGGGGCTGAGCTCAAGGCTCTTGTAGGGCATCGGGATCGCATCACGGCAGCGGCCTTCAACCCGAACGGTCAACTGGTCGCCACGGGCTCACGCGACCACACGGCCCGAATTTGGTCGACCACGGACGGAGCAAACGTCGCAACGCTACATGGACATACCGACGAGGTGACGGTGGTCGCCTTCAGCCCGGACGGTCAGTCGCTGCTGACTGCCTCACGCGACGGAGCCGTGCGGATCTGGAGCGTCCCTGGCGGACTGGAAAAGGCCGTTCTTAGGGGCCACAGCGGCCCGGTGGACAGTGCCCAGTTCAGTGCCAGTGGTTTGTATGTCGTGACCGCGTCGTCCGAAGATCGCACGGTCAGGCTATGGGCGACGCAATCGGGGCGCCAGATTGCCGTCCTTGCCAGCCAGGACGAAGCGACCGTTCGACCGAGCCTTATACGCGCCGCTTTCAGTTCCGACGGCACCCAGGTCGCAATTATTTCCGGCGAAGAAAGAGTCCGTATCGTTCGAGTCTTCCAGACACCCAGCGACCTCATAGACTTCGCCCGGCGCACCGTGCCACGCGAACTCACTCCTTGTGAGCGGCGAAGCTTCTTCCTTCCTGGAGACCCTGCGACTGGTATTTGTCCGGGCTGACGTCGGCAACGGGTCAGACTGCCGCTTGAGCTGGCCGGCAGAGCGGGCAACTTGGCGCCGCATGACGGCCATAGAGGCAAACTTTGCCCCGGAAGCGGATGTTCCGGCTAGCATGTTCTCGGGTCGGCTTCGCGCGCATGTCGGGTTCCGTAATTTTTCCCGGGCGCGCGGAATTTTCCGGGCTGAACTTCGTCGTAGTTTGAACTAACAGCGACGTCTGCATCCTGTTGGTAGCGTCACTCGGGCAGCATTGAAATTATTGAGGAATTTTGTCCGAGAGCGCTACCATATCTGCAAGATTTATTAGTCATTTCAATGACTTATTTGATTTTGGTAGCGGGAGAGGGACTTGAACCCCCGACCCCAGGATTATGATTCCCGTGCTCTAACCAACTGAGCTACCCCGCCAAGGCGGCGAAAGGCCCGAAATCCGCCTTAAATCGAAAGGCATTTCGAGGCGTTCGCCAAGGTCGCGCGGATATAAGGTTGGGAGGGCGAGCCTGTCAAGCTTCGAAGCATTCCATATCGCCGCATATTCTCATTACCCAAAAAAGCTTTGCCGCGTGGACATTTGGTTGCAACGGCCGGGGTTGAGTTCGAAGGGGCACGTCGCTATGTCTCGGCCACGAGTTTTTAGAGTTTGAAACAGATGAAGCCGCGCATTGCAGTCCTCGGTTGCGGATACTGGGGCAGCAACCATATCCGCACCCTCAAGGCGCTCGGCGCGCTGCACGCGGTTTCCGACGCCAACCGGGCCCGTGCCGAAGGCTTTGCCAGCGAACAGGATTGCCTGGCGATCGAGCCCGACCAGCTGTTCGTGCGTGACGATATCGACGCCATCGTCATGGCCTTGCCGCCGCAGTTCCATGCGGATCTTTCCGTGCGCGCCGCTGAGAGCGGCAAGGATTTGCTGGTGGAAAAGCCGATCGCGCTGACGGTGCCGGACGCCGAGCGCGCGGTGCAGGCGGCCAAGGACAATGGCCGCGTCTTCATGGTCGGCCATGTCCTGCGTTTCCATCCCGCCTTCGAGACGCTGAAGGGGCTGATCGACAATGGCGAACTCGGCGAGGTCCGCTACATCCACTCGCACCGACTTGGCCTTGGCAAGTTCCATACCGAGAACGATGCGCTGTGGGACCTGGCGCCGCACGATCTGTCGATGATCCTGGCGATCACCGGCACCGAGCCGATCGAGGTGCGCGGCGAGGGGGCGGCACTTCTCGACAACCTCAGCGATTTCGCGCATCTGCACATGCGCTTTCCCAACGGCCTGCGCAGCCATCTTTTCACCTCGCGGCTCAACCCCTATCGCGAGCGGCGGCTGACCGTGGTCGGCACCAAGGCGATGGCGGTGTTCGACGATGTCGAGCCATGGGAGCGCAAGCTTGCCGTCTACCGCCACGCGGTCTGGCAGGACAGCGGCCAATGGGCGTTCACCACCAACGAGCCGTCCTATGTCGCGGTCGCCCAGGGCATGCCGCTGACGCGCGAACTGGAGCATTTCATCCACTGCATCGAGACGCGCGCCGAACCCCGCACCAGCGGTGAGGAAGCGATCAGGGTGCTGCGCATCCTGACGGCCGGAACCGTCACCCACACCAAGTCCTGAAGGAAGGCAAAGGCCGCGCCGTAATCATGGCGCGACCGGGCCGGCGGTCGCCTATTCGGCGGGAACCTGTGTTGGCTTGGCTGCGAGCCGGCTCAGCATGGCCTCAGCCTCGGCACCGCGCTCGGAGCGTTCGATGAAGCCGCCGCCGAAGATGCGGGCCTCGTTGCCGTCGTCGGAATAGAGCACGCAGGCCTGTCCGGGCGCGATGCCGGATTCGCCGTCGGCCAGTTCGACCGACGTCACACCTGCGACGTGGCGCAGCACCGCCGGACGCGGCGGCCTGGTCGAGCGCACCTTGGCGAACAGCTCGAGGCCGCCGGCGGGTACATCGGCGAGCGGCCCGTCGCCAAGCCAGTTCATGTTGCGCAGATAGATCTTGTGCGTCTCCAGCGCTTCGCGCGGGCCGACCACGACGCGGGCCCGTTCGGCATCGAGATGGACGACATAGAGCGGCTCGCCCGACGCGATGCCGATGCCGCGGCGCTGGCCGATCGTGTAGCGCAATATCCCTTCATGGCGGCCGAGCACGCGGCCGTCGATGTGGACGATGTCGCCCGGATTGGCGGCGGTCGGCTTCAGCTTGGCGATGATGTCGGAATATTTGCCCTGCGGCACGAAGCAGATGTCCTGGCTGTCCTGCTTGGCGGCCACCGTCAGCCCCATCTCCTCGGCAATGGCGCGAACCTGCGGCTTCGACAGGCCGCCCAGGGGAAAGCGTAGATAGTCGATCTGCGCCTGCGTGGTGGCGAACAGGAAGTAGCTCTGGTCGCGATCGGCATCGACCGGCCGGTAGAGCGCGCGGTGCGCGCCGTTGGCGCCGGAGCGGATGTAATGGCCGGTGGCGAGCGCGTCAGCGCCGAGCTCCTTGGCGGTGGCCAGGAGGTCTGCGAACTTCACCGTCTGGTTACAGGACACGCAAGGGATCGGCGTCTCGCCGGCGACATAGCTCTCGGCGAAGGGGTCGATGACCGCCTTGCGGAAGCGCTCCTCGTAGTCGAGCACATAATGGGGAATGCCCAGCGTCTCGGAAACGCGGCGGGCATCGTCGATGTCCTGTCCGGCGCAGCATGAGCCGGCCCGGTGCGTCGCCGCGCCGTGATCGTAGAGCTGCAAGGTGACGCCGACGACATCATAGCCCTCGCGCTTCAACAGGCCGGCGACCACGGACGAATCCACGCCGCCCGACATGGCGACGACAATGCGGGTGTTTTCGGGATGTCCGGGAAGGTCGAGACTGTTCATGATGCTTTCATTCTGCGCGGCATCTGAATGCCAATGTCGAGAATATAGGTCAAGCTTTCAGGCGACGCCAGCTTGCAAGGCGATTCCCGGATTGCCGGCGATCCGCGATCGGCTGGATTTTTCCCAGCCAATTCAAGGCTTCCAGCCCGATGTTTCAAATGCCTGCGAAAAGACTAACGCGCCGTTCACGATCCTTACCTAGTCATTAGGGTCTGCTTAGGCAATTTTTAAAGCTGTGGCGGTAACGTGGCGGGGATTGGGTCTTTGAGTTTTTTGTAGAGAGTACGATGACCGATCTGGTTAGACCTAGAGTCAAGTATGTTATTGGGCCTGACGGCAGCCCTCTTACGATTGCCGATCTGCCGCCGACCAACACGCGTCGCTGGGTCATCCGGCGCAAGGCGGAAGTGGTTGCGGCGGTGCGCGGCGGGCTTTTGAGCCTCGAAGAGGCATGCCAGCGCTACAAGCTGACCACCGAGGAATTCCTGTCCTGGCAGGCGTCGATCGACGAATATGGCCTTGCCGGGCTGCGCACCACGCGCATCCAGCAATACCGGCACTAGAGCCGGCCTGAACACGATCAAAGGGCGCGGTACTCCGCGCCCTTTTGTTTTGGACCTGATCCTTCCGACGCTCAGACCGTCAGCGCCACCTTGCCGATCGGCTTGGTGGCGAGAAAGGCGTGGGCAGCGCCGGCCTCTTCGAGCGGGAAGCTCCTGGCGACATGAACGGTGAGCTTGTTCGCGTCGATCAACCGGCCAAGTTCCACCAGGCCCTCGCGGTCAGGCACGACCGACATGCGCTCGACCCGGATGTCGCGCGCGCTGGCCAGCGCCCTGGTGGTGTCGTTCAGGTTCAGCAAAGACACCAGCACGCCGCCATTCCTGATGACCTTCAGCGAGCGTTCGGCGTGCTCCCCGCCCATTGGGTCCAGCACCAGATCGATGTCGCTGATCCGGCTGGTGAAATCGCCCTGGGTGTAGTCGATGACCTCGTCGGCGCCGAGCCTGCGGACGAAATCGAGTTTGCTCGGGCTGGCGGTGGCGATGATGTAAGCGCCGCGCGCCTTGGCGATCTGCACCGCCAGATGGCCGACGCCGCCGGCCGCCGCATGCACCAGCACGCGCTGGCCCGATTTCAAGGCGCCATGGCGGACAAGGCCCTGCCAGGCGGTGAGGCCGGCCAGCGGCAATGCGCCTGCCTGGATGTGATCTGCCGCCTTCGGTTTCGGCGCGATCTCGTCGGCCGGCACCGCGGCGAGTTCCGCGTAGGCCGCCGCCTGCTTGGGGAAACGCGGCATGCCGAACACCTCGTCGCCGACCTTGAGACCGGTGACGCCGGCGCCGAGCGCCTCGACGGTTCCTGAAATATCCCAGCCGAGGGTGAAGGGCGGCTCGCCGAGCAGCGGATAGTAACCGCCGCGCACGGCGCCATCGACCGGATTGATGCCGGCTGCCTTGACGCGGACCAGCACTTCGCCGGCCTTGGGCGAGGGGGCGGGCTGGTTGGCAATAATTAGGACGTCGGGACCGCCGACGGTATTTTGGGTAACGGCACGCATGGGGATCTCTCCTGCTTGGTTGGTGCCGCTATCATTTGGATAGTAATATACCCTTGTCCAGTATGTACCTTCTTGATATATAGGTACCTGATGGATAGTGAAGATACGTCTCCCTTTGGCTATGACGCGTACCGGCGGACCTGCCCTTCGCACACCGTGCTCGAGATGCTGGCCAGCAAATGGGTCTACCTGGTGGTCTGCGCGCTGCGCAAAGGCCGGCTGCGCAATGGCGAGCTTGCCCGCAAGCTTGAAGGCATCACCCCCAAGATGCTGACGCAGACATTGCGTGTGCTGGAGCGGGACGGCCTGGTGCGGCGTGAGGTCTTCCCGGTCATTCCGCCGCGCGTCGAATATGAATTGACCGAACTCGGCCAGAATCTGGCGAACCTGCTCACCCAGATCAGGTCATGGGCGGAGCAGCATGCGCCAGACATCAAGGATGCCCGCGCCAGGGCGATTGCCGCAAATGAAGGGGATTGGGCCGCTTAGACCGGTGATCTCCGCGGCAATTCAGCCGGAGCCGGATTGAGGCTATGGCCAGCCAGGCACTTTTCCTGGAATTGCTCCAGGTGCGCGCCCGTGCGGACACGCTGATGATGCGGATGCCGGCCGGTTCAGCCGATCATGGCGCTGCGGCCGCCGGTTTCGGCCTCGCGAATCTTGGTGTCGCGCGACTCCAGCATTTCGGCCTTGGAAAGCTCCGCTTCAGCTTCGCCGAGTAGTGATTCGGCAGCGCTTCGCTGTTGGGCGAGGTCGCTTTGCGAATTTCTGAGGTTGTCGCGGCGCAAGCGTGCCGCCTTGGCGAAGGTCGGATAGGCGAAATGATTGATGTCGGTGATGCCGGCTTTCTTTTCCTCGGCGGTGATCTGCAGCTCCAGTTCGACGGCCATGCGTTCGAACTCGGCGATCATCATGTCGAGCTGCAGCAGCTGCCGCCGCTTCTCATTCACCTGAAACTGTTTCAGCCGAACGAGGTTTTCACGTGACTTCATGATTCGGTACTCCCGGAAACGCACACCCGCACATATCGTCCAAACCACCTGGAAAGGCCCAGGCGCTGCCCGTGTCCACCGGCTTTCCCCGAACTATGGGAAACAAAACCCTAAAGTTTTTTGCCGGCGGTAACCATTCGTTTACGGGCATTGTTAATCATACGGGTCAGGACTTAAGGCCGGGTAAAAATTCCGGTCGCCGAAGCGAAGCCGCGTCGATGAGTCCCTGGAGTCACTTAGTCCGGGTTGTTAATGTGTGGCATTAGGAATTTGGGTTTGTGATTCATTATTAGATTCAAGAGGGTGTAGAAAGAGGTTAAAAAATCTGGTACCGTCATGGACGGGAAATTAGGTTTTGTTAACCATTTGATGGCAGCCTCTGCACAAGGCAACCACTGCTCCGGTTCCGGACGGGTCGTGAAATGGTCCGGCAGCAGAAAAGGGGAATTAAATGCGTGTTCTGCTGATAGAAGATGACAGTGCAACCGCACAAAGCATCGAACTGATGCTGAAATCGGAAAGTTTCAATGTCTATACGACGGACCTCGGCGAAGAGGGTGTCGATCTGGGCAAACTCTACGACTACGACATCATCCTTCTCGATCTCAACCTGCCCGACATGTCCGGCTACGAGGTTTTGAGAACGCTTCGCCTCTCCAAGGTCAAGACGCCCATCCTCATCCTCTCCGGCATGGCCGGCATCGAGGACAAGGTACGCGGCCTCGGCTTCGGCGCCGATGATTACATGACCAAGCCGTTCCACAAGGACGAGCTGGTGGCGCGCATCCATGCCATCGTGCGACGCTCCAAGGGCCACGCCCAGTCGGTCATCACCACCGGTGACCTGGTGGTCAACCTCGACGCCAAGACGGTTGAAGTCGGCGGCCAGCGCGTGCACCTCACCGGCAAGGAATACCAGATGCTGGAGCTGCTCTCGCTGCGCAAGGGCACCACGCTCACCAAGGAAATGTTCCTCAACCACCTCTATGGCGGCATGGACGAGCCGGAACTGAAGATCATCGACGTCTTCATCTGCAAGCTGCGCAAGAAGCTCGACGCCGCGTCCGGTGGCCAGAACTACATCGAGACGGTCTGGGGTCGCGGCTATGTGCTGCGCGAACCCGAAGACATTCGCGTCAGCGCCTGAGCGGCGGACATCGTCAGGACTTCATTGAAAAACCCGGCTCAGGCCGGGTTTTTTGTGTGATGGTCGACAGTTTTTGGTTTCATGCATTTGTGCAGGGAAGGCCGCTTCGCACTTTTCCCGGAAGTGCCGACTCAGGCGGCGATCTTCAAGTTGCGAAAGCGCTCGAGCAACTGCGGGCGATTGAACGGCTTCAAGAGATAGCCCTGGGCGCCGGCGCGCTTGGCCCGCATGATCGAGGCGATATCGAGTTCGACCAGCGAGATCAGGATCTGCGGTTTGATCGGGCTTTCCATGGCGCGCACGCGGCGGATGAGGTCAACCGCCTGCACGTCCGGCAGGGCGCCGTCGACGACGATGATGTCGGGCATGTCGGCGGAGCACATCTCCAGTGCATCAAGCCCGCTGGCGGCTTCGATGACCACCATGTCGGAACCGCCCAGGATGCGTTTTGCAACCTTCCTGATGACGCTTGAGTCGTCGACGAACATGCAGCGTTTCATTTCCGGGTCCTCTTTGCCCTTGGGCAATCCGGTCGTGCGGGGCATCTGCTGAGCACCCTAGACCGATCTGGTAAAGAACCCGAAAAGCCATTAGGTAAAATTTTTGGAAAGATACCGTTTGCGAGGCTTTTCTTTGCAGATGCTTCGACGCGGCCGATGGAGAAAAGCTCAACGCTTCCGGTCGAGCCATCACGGCAATATTACGCTGTTGAAATACTTTGCTTGTCCGGCAAATCAGCTCAGGCTGCCGAAAGCACGATTTCTTCCGCCGTCGCATGGATCGATATCGTCATGCTGGCCTCACGGGCCAGAAGCAGCGTGTAGTAGGGCTGCACCGAATGCGCATCGATCGGCTCTTCCGGCTTGTGGCCGGAATGCAGTTCGAGGAATTTCGGCGGCACGCGCAGCATCGGGCCGCTTGCCGAAATTGAAATGCGCGGCTCGGTTTCGAGATTCTCGAGGGTGACGACCAGCTTGCCACCGCGCGGAATGGCGGCATTGCCGACCAGGATCAGGTTTAGCAGCAGCTTGACCTTGTTCTTGGGCAGCAGCGCGCGCGCCCCGTTCCAGGTCAGTTCCGGTTTTTCATTCTTGAGGAAGGCGATTGCCACCGCTTCGGCGTCGCCGGTGTCGATCAGCATGCCGGCGGAGCCTGCCGCGCCGAAGGCGATGCGGGCGAACTGCAACCGGGCCGAGGCGTTCTTGGCGCTCTGGCGGATGAGCCGCATGGCGTCTTCGTCGGCGCCGCCCTCGTCAAGCAGTTCGAGCCCGTTGTTGATCGCGCCGACCGGCGAGATGATGTCATGGCAGACGCGGCTGCACAGAAGCGCCGCCAGGTCGGGCGCGGAAAGGGTGAACAGATCGGCCATCGGTGAAAATCCCTGCAAAATTCCACAACTCGTGGCCGAGCGATTGATTGTCGCGCCTGCCCACACGAATCAAGCTCCAACCCGAGGCTTTCTGAATACACAGCACTCGTACGTACAGCAACAAACCCAAAATTGTCGTCGGGGCAAATGGCGTGTTCACGCAGGCCGCCGGCGCCGCGCGACCCCAAAAGCCAGCCTTCGAACCGCCATCTTCCTGTGGGAGTTAATGGTTGAAAAAGGATTACGGCATAGTTTGCCCCTAACAGTCATCCTTAACGGCCGCCTAAAGAGCCGGACCGGATGCGAGGCGTCGGCGAAAGTGCTCCATGACGGAGATTGGAAGCATGTTTTCCCGATTTTATGACCGGAGCTTTCTCCGCGTCCTTTCAATGGCGATCACGCTCATGGGCGTTCTCGTTTTCTCGACCTCAGCCTTGCGGGCCCAGGAATACACCGCTCAGGAGATTATCGATTCCGGTCACAAGTTCTTCGGCGCGACGTCGGGTGGTCTCGCCACCGTCGTCGAGAAGATTTTCGCCTCCTACGGTCTGCCCAATGGCTATCTGCTGGGTGAGGAGGGATCGGGCGCGCTGATCGGCGGCCTGACCTATGGCGAAGGCACGCTCTACACCAAGAATGCCGGCGACCACAAAGTGTTCTGGCAAGGCCCGTCGCTGGGCTGGGATTTCGGCGGCGAGGGCTCCCGGGTGATGATGCTGGTCTACAATCTCGACGATGTCAGCAACCTCTACAACCGCTATGGCGGCGTTGCCGGGTCGGCCTATGTGGTGGCGGGCGTCGGCTTCAACGTGCTGAAGAACAACAATGTGCTTCTGGTGCCGATCCGCACCGGCGTCGGCGCCCGGCTCGGTGTCAATCTCGGCTATCTGAAACTGACCGAGCGGGCGACGTGGAATCCGTTCTAAAGTCCAACGCATCATGACCGCAATGCCGAGTTTTCCATGGGATTTGTAGGCCTGTGACCCCCAATGCGCCGCGGCAAGCTCTTGCCGCAGCGCCGGATTTCCGCCATGCCAATACTATGCGGTCCAGTTCCGGCGGTTGCCGCCGATAGCGGGTAGTCCTTTGGTTCAGTCGGTCCTGTTCTTTGCCCTCGGCTTTCTCTGTGCCGGCTTTCTGGCGCTGATCGTGGCACCGGCGGTCTGGCGGCGTGCCGTCGCGTTGACCCGCAGGCGCATCGAGGCCTCTATCCCGTTGACGCAGGCCGAGATCCAGGCCGACAAGGACCGCGTCCGGGCCGAGTACGCCATGGCGACGCGCCGCCTCGAAATGAACGTCAAGGCGCTGCGCGAGAAAGCGGCCGAACAGCTCGTCGAGATCAATCGCGGCCGCGAGGCGTTGAAGGGGCTGGCGATCGAACGCACGGACAAGAACCAGGCGCTCGCCGAACTCGGAGCCAAGAACGAGGCGCTGCGGCAGCGCGAAGAGGAACTGCATCAGCTTTCGGAGCGGCTCAAGGAAACCGAACGCAAGCTGGAGAAGCGGGCGCTCGAGCTCGAAAAGCTGGAGCAAATGTACGACGATGCCAGTTTTTCCTCCTCCAGCCGGCAGATCGAGCTTGTGGCGCGGGAATCCGAATTGCAGAAGCTCGCCAGCGACATCTCGCTGCTGCGCGGCCAGCGCAAGGAAGCGGATCGGCGCCAGCAGGAGATCGCGGCCGAAAGCAAGGCCGCGCGCGATGCCCTGAAGGCGGAGAAGAAAAGGGCGACCGAACTCGACAAGAAGGTCGAACGGCTGCTGGCAACGCTCGCCGATCGCGAGGACAAGCTCGATCGCCGCGAAAAGGAACTGGCGCGGCTGCGCGAAAAGGCGAAAGCCGAGGACGGCGGACCGGCCTTGCGGCTGGTCGGCAAACCGGATGAAACCGGGCAAGACGAGGCCAAGAGGCGCGATGATCTGGATCAGGCGATTGCCAAGCTCGACAGCGATCGCGAGCGGCTGGAGGCCAGGCTGACGGCACTGGCGCGCGAGAACAAACGGCTCAAGGCGGATTTGGGCGCGGTTGCATCGCCGGGTTCGGCGAATGGCAGTGCCGCGCTGCGTGAGCAGATGAACGAGCTGGCGGCTGAAGTCGTCCACCTAACAGCCAAGCTTGAGGGACCTGATTCACCGATCGCCAAGGCGCTGGCGGCACCGCAGGACAGCCGATCCGGCGGAGGCGACCGCAGCCTCGCCGACCGCGTGCGGGCCTTGCAGAAGGCGGGCGCGAACTGAGGCGGCGGCGCGGGTCACCCGCTTGCGCGGGTAGCATGGCATCACCACATCCAAATGCACGATCCTCTTCACCATGCTGGCAATCGCCCTTTTGGGCCTCTGGTACTTCCACCCGGTGCTGTTTGCACTGCTTGATGCTGTAATGGAGTTGTTCAGCACTGTGGAAAGAGCCCGGGAAGCGCGATCAAAGTCCACCGGCGCCCCAATACCGCTGGCCGATGAGATGGATCCGTTCAGGATGGATGTCGTACCGAGCGAGATCGGCACAAGCCGTGTCATCCCTGTTCCCAAACCGGCACTGGTTTTGGCGCGATATCCGTCAGCGCGAAAAATGGTGCAGCGCGATAGCTGATGCCGCGGCGACGTTCAGGCTGTCAAAACCTTTCGACATGGTGATCCGCACGGTTTGCAGGCGCGCAAGCAGGCTTTCGGGCAGGCCTTCGCCCTCGGTGCCGAGATAGAGCGCCAGGCGTTCGGCCGGCCTTGCATCGCGAATATCGGTTCGTCCGCGCGGCGACAGGGCGAATTGCGCAAAACCCCGTTCGGCGAGCATCGCGGTAAAGCCAGCGGTGTCGGTAAAGGTCGCAAATGGGATCTTGAGCGCGGCGCCGACCGAAACGCGGATCGCCTTGCGGTAAAGCGGGTCGCAGCATGTCGCGTCCATCAGCACCGCACCGGCGTCGAAGGCGGCGGCATTGCGGAAGATCGCGCCCATATTGTCGTGGTTGGCGATGCCGACGAGCACCACGACCAAGGCTCGAACTGGCAAGGCATCCAGCAATGGCCCGGCCGCTTGCGGCGTCTCCTTACGGCCGATGGCCAGGATGCCGCGATGCATGTGGAAGCCGGCGATCGCGTCCATCACCGTTGTGGTGACGACGTAGACCGGCAGGTCCGCGGGCGCCTTGTGCAGGATGTCGTTCAGACCGCTGAGCCGGTTTTCCAGAACAAGAATGGATTCGGCGCCGAAGCGGCCGGACGACAGAAGCAGGTCAAGCACCACCTTGCCTTCGGCGACGAAACGGCCTTGCCGGCCGGCGAGATCGCGTTCGCGGATATCAAGATAGGCGGCGACGCGTGAATCCCGGGGGTCGTCGATGCGAATTGGGTCCATATCCTGCGCTCAAAAATCGAAAGCGCGGTTCGTGCGTCGGGAGAAACGCACGAGCCACGCTCCGGAAGAGGTAAGCGGCCGCAGGAGCGTCCGGTCAAGTCCCGGCGCGGCGCAATCTCTGTGCCATCTGGGACAGGTCCTCCTTGCCGGTGCCGAAAATACCATCCAGCACGACAAGCAGTTCGCGCACCGCATCGGATTTGCAGGAGTAATAGATCATCTGGCGATCGCGGCGGGTTTCCACGAGGTCGAGCGCCCGCAGCTTGGCCAGATGCTGGGAGAGCGCGGATTGGCTGAGCATCACCTTGTCGGCGATGGCGCCGACCGACATTTCACCGTCGATCAGGTAGCTCATGATCAACAACCGTTTTTCGTTGCCCATCAGCATCAGAAATTCGGCAGCCGATTCTGCGTTGGCTATTAGCTTTGTCGAGACCATGAATGCCCCATGCTGTTTGCTCATCGAGGCGCCATGGGGGCAATGGTGCCTGAATCCATAAATTCACTTGTGATAGGCCCCTGACGAGTCAGCGCCGTCTCTGAAGGGTAGAACATTTCTTTCAAATCTCAAGTGTTGCTTTTGATCAAATGCAATTAAGTTTCATTATTTGCCTGCTTGGCAGCCCGACCGCGCCTAGCCATATCGACCAGAGCGGGTCTCAACTTCTCCTGCTGCTACCAGGGGTTGCGGGAAGAATACCCGGCAAACATTGTCTCTCGACACCAGATCCATGCCGTCGGCGTCCAAACCGGCGATGCTCCAGCCGTCACCAGATGCCCCGGCAAAATGATGCGCATAGACGGCGATCGCGTCAAGATGATCCGCGTTCATGTGCTCGACAGCGGATTGTTCACTCGCCGCAAGCTCTTTGACGATGGGCCCGCTGGTGACGAGATCGGCGCGATCGAGCAGATAGGCCTTGCCGAAGCCGCCATTGAGGCTGGCGCGCTGCGGCTCGAGGCGAAAGATCGAGAAGTCGCCGAGCCCGGCATAGAGGCTCGCCTTGGGATTGCGATTGAGATAGCGGCGCTCGGCGCGAGCATGCGCGTCGGAGCCACGCTCGAGCAGCAATGCCTGGCAGATCAGCGTCAGGCGTGGATGCGCCAGCGGGTCGCCCTTGCCCGGCTCGCCGAGCAGCAGGGAACAGCGCGGATCGGCAAGCATGGCGGGCGTGTGCGCCGAGAGCATCGAAACCAGGATCAGCGGCGCGCCGTCGATGTCGGTGGCGACGCCCACCCGGCTTGCCAGCGGCGACCCGGTCTGCGGCTCCAGCACCGCCAGCGCGCCGAAGCGAGCGCTGCGCAGAAGCGTTTTCGCCAACCGGATCGCCTCCGCGTCGGTCTCGCGGATCACGTCCTTATTTTGATTTTGCTTCATCAAAACGCTCGCCACAATTTCATTCGCTTATCGGCGCTGCAGGTCGGATTTGGCAAGATCGCCTGATCCGCTTCCTTCCTTACCTTGGCCCTGCAGGCAGATCGGTCCTTCCGACAGAGGTCGGCCAGCGCTATTTCGGCGCCATGCGGATGGCGCCATCGAGGCGGATGGTCTCGCCGTTCAGCATCTGGTTTTCGACGATGTGCAGGGCAAGTGCTGCATATTCGGATGGTTCGCCGAGGCGGGACGGGAAGGGCACCGCGGCGCCCAGTGAATCCTGCACGTCCTGCGGCATGCCGGCCATCATCGGCGTTTTGAAGATGCCGGGTGCGATGGTGCAGACACGGATGCCGGAACGGGCAAGATCACGCGCCACCGGCAGTGTCATGCCGACGACGCCGCCCTTAGAGGCGGAGTAGGCAGCCTGGCCGATCTGGCCGTCATAGGCGGCGACCGAAGCTGTGTTGACAATGACGCCACGCTCGCCGCCCTGCAGCGGCTCGAGCTTGGCGGCGCGGTCGGCGACGAGGCGGATCATGTTGAAGGTGCCGATCAGATTGACCTCGATCACCTTGCGGTATTGATCGAGCGGATGGGGACCATCCTTGCCGACCGTCTTCACGCCAATGGCGATGCCGGCGCAATTGACCAGGATGCGCGGCTCGCCCAGCTTGCTCGCCGCTTCGGCGACGGCGGCGGCGCCACTGTCGGCGCTGCTGACGTCGCATTGCACGGCAATGCCGCCGATTTCGGCCGCGACCTTGGCGGCGCGGTCGATGCCGACATCGAAGATGGCGACGCGGGCCCCCTTGGCGGCAAGGGCACGCGCCGTTGCCTCGCCAAGGCCTGAGCCGCCGCCGGTGACGATCGCGATCTGGCCGTTCGGGTTCATGGCGTCCTTTCCTATGAAAACAGGGACGGATCAGGCCCGGATCGACGGCCAAGGTCAAGTCGTCGCCTAAAGCAATTCCGGACGGAAAACCGTTTCACGCTTTTCCTGAAATTGCTCTAGGCGTGCTCGGCGATCCTGGCCTGGCTGGCATGACCGACCTCGCCGGTGAGCCTGGCAACCGCGCCCGGCGTGATCTCATGCGACAAAAGGCGGTCGAGATCGACAGGGCGCGGCATCGAGATCTGGCCACGCGGGATGCGCTTGAAGCCGAGCGGCCCGTAATAGGGCTCGTCGCCGACCAATATGACGGCGGGCGCACCGGCCTTGACGGCCGCTTCCAATGCGATCGCCACCAGCCGGCGGCCGATGCCCAGATTCTTGAACGCCGGCCGCACGGCAAGCGGCCCGAGCATCAGCGCGCGGCCGGCGCCGGCGGCGATGCGGGTCATGCGCACCGAGGCGACGACGATATCGCCGTCAACCGCGACAAAGGACAGCGCCCGCTCGTGGCCGCCGGCTTCGCGGATCTTGTAGGCGGCCAGCACGAAACGGCCGGGCCCGAAGGCCTCGTCGTTGATGGCTTCGATTTCAGGGTCGTGCGCCGGAGTTTCCGGCAGGTATTTCACGTCGGCAAGGCTCATGGTCTTTGCGTTCCGGTAAAGGAGGAAAGGTTTGCTGCAAACGGCAGCATTCGCCAGTCAGCGCTTCATCAAGCGCGGGCGCTCTTTCGTCGTCGGTCAAACCGGATCAAAGCAAAGTCGAACATGCGGAGTGTCCGCTAGCATCAATTTTCGGCCGCTGCAATTGGCCTGATATGTCCGCCGTCTCCGTCAAGTGACGGTCTGTTCAGCGCCTGACGTCTTCGACAGGGCAAGCTTGCGCCTACATTGGAGGTGAGGACGCAAGGAGATTTGCATGGGATTGCTGGTCGAGGGCAGGTGGCAGGACCGCTGGTATGATACGGCGGACAGCGGCGGCAGGTTCGTGAGGACGCAGTCGCAATGGCGGGACTGGGTCACCGTTGACGGGGCGCCGGCCGAAGGCCGCACACGCGGCTTCAAGGCCGAACCCGGGCGCTATCACCTCTATGTCTCGCTTGCCTGTCCGTGGGCACACCGGACGCTGATTTTTCGCGCGCTGAAGAGACTGAAAGACATCATCTCCGTCTCGGTCGTGCATCATTTCATGGGCGCCAATGGCTGGACATTCCTGGTCGAGGACGGCGCCACGGGCGACGCGCTTTACGGCCTCGATTTCCTCCACCAGATCTATGCCAAGGCCGATCCCGCCTATTCCGGCCGGGTGACGGTGCCGGTGCTGTGGGACAAGAAGGAGCAGACGATCGTTTCCAACGAGTCTTCCGAGATCATCCGGATGCTCAACTCGGCGTTCGACGCATGGGGCGATGCAAGCCTCGACTTTTATCCGCAGGACCTGCGCACTGAGATCGACCGCATCAACGCGCTGGTCTATCCCGCGGTCAACAACGGCGTCTACCGTGCCGGCTTTGCCACCACGCAGCGCGCCTATGAGGAAGCGTTCGGTGAATTGTTCGCGGCGCTGGATACGCTGGAGGAGCGGCTGTCAAAACAGCGCTATCTCGTCGGCGACCGCATCACCGAGGCCGACTGGCGGCTGTTCACCACGCTGGTGCGCTTCGATCCGGTATATGTCGGCCATTTCAAATGCAATCTGCGCCGCATCGCCGACTATCCGAACCTGTCGAACTATTTGCGCGACCTCTACCAGGTGCCTGGTGTCGCCGCGACCGTGAACCTGCATCACATCAAGGCGCATTACTACGCCAGCCACGAGACGATCAACCCAACGCGGATCGTGCCTGTCGGGCCGGAACTCGACTATGGCGCGCCGCATGACCGGGCAAGGTTCGCGATCTGAAATCGCCGATGGCTGCAAATCGCCGAGACCTTACCGGAAGGTCTCGGCGTTGATGCGCGCCTGTCTGGCAAGCTCCGCTTTCAGGAAATTCTTGCCCATGCGGCTGGAATAGCCCCAGGCGTTGATGCCAAAGACGACAAGCCCGGCAACCAGCAGGATGAAAACCCAGCCGAGAGCAGGGATGGTATCGCTTCCCGGCATGGCTCCGCCCGCAACAGCAAGGCCAAGGAACACCAGTGAAAGCAGGCACGAGGCCAAAGACGAAAAAAGCGTTATCTTCCAATATTCGTCTCGATTGAAAAGCCGAAGGTTCCTCTTGACGAATTTGTAAGAGGCGAAAGAGGTCGACCCGAACGTGATGGCGAAGCCGCTCGCATGGCCGAAACTGTCCGGCAGCGAGGAAAACATCATTGCGATGCCGATAAACACGGCGGTCAAGCCTACCATCATAAGACTGTAAAAGCCGACATAGGGCCAAACGCTTACCGATTTTACTTGCTCGACATCCATGGAATCGCCCCCCGTGTATTTTCTTGATCAATACAGCCCGGAACCTTTTAAACAGCTAAGGCAAGCTTACCAATAGGGCGACGCGGGTTCGTCCCCAAAAACCTCGGCGATCCGCCGCAGTGTTGCTGGCGTCGTGTCCCTGGGCAAGCGATCGAGCGGGAAGAAACCGGCCTCGGCGATCTCATGGTCCGGCTGCTTCGGCGCTGTCTGGCTGAAATGCTCAATGACGTAAAAGCCGACATGGTCGCGCCGGCTGGAGCGACGGTTGAAATGCATCGACTTCAACACCGCAGCGGCGGTCAGCGCGATGTTGCCTTCCTCGGCGAGTTCGCGTGCCAGCGCTTCGGCCAGCGTTTCGCCGACTTCGACGCCGCCGCCGGGAAGCTGCCAGCCCGGCACATAGGTGTGGCGGATCAGGAAGACGGAATTGGTCGCCGTGTCGTGGACGAGGCCGCGCACGCCGAGCGTCATTGGCCGCCGCAGCACGAAATAGAGGTGAAACAATCTGGCCCGCAACCCCGGCCAGCCGGTCTGGCGGAAAGCGGTTTCGGGATCGTTCGTCATCGTTAGCGAAACCGTGGGTGGAAAGCCGCGTGCGCGTCGCCTATGAAAGAAACATGTTCAGGCTCGCGCATATTTCCGATGTCCATCTGGGGCCGCTCCCCGATGTATCCTATCGCGATCTCGCCTCCAAGCGCGTGCTCGGCTACGTCAACTGGCAGCGCAACCGCCGCCGCCACATGCATGATGCCGTCATTGACGCCATCACGGCCGACATCAAGGCGCAGAACCCCGACCATCTCGCCGTCACCGGCGACCTGGTCAATCTGGCGCTCGACGGCGAAATCGAGATGGCCAAGCACTGGCTGGAGACGCTGGGATCGCCGCACGACGTTTCCGTCGTTCCGGGAAACCACGACGCCTATGTGCCAGGCGCTTTCGACAAGGTCTGCCGGTCATGGGCGGCCTGGATGAGCGGCGACGGCGTCAACACACCGGTCGACCGCAACGCATTTCCCTATCTGCGCGTGCGCGGCAATATCGCGCTGATCGGCGTCTCGACGGCGCGCGCCACGGCACCCTTCATGGCCAATGGTTTCTTCATGGAAGGGCAGGCCGAGCGGCTCGGCAAGATCCTGCGCGACACCGGCGGGCAAGGCCTGTTTCGCGCGATCATGATCCACCATCCGCCGGTGCGCGGCGCCGTCTCGCAACACAAGCGGCTGTTCGGCATCTCACGCTTCCACAAGATCATCCGCCGCCATGGCGCGGAGCTTGTCCTGCACGGCCATTCGCATCTGCCGTCGCTGTTTTTCATCGGTACCCGGGCGGTCCGGATTCCGGCGGTTGGCGTCGCCGCTGCCGGCCAGGCGCCGGGCGGCAAGCATCCGGCTGCACAGTACAATCTGTTCGACATCGATGGCGAAAAGGGCCACTGGCGCATCCGCCTGACGCGACGCGGCCTGACCGGGCCGGCTATTCCGCCTGCCGACCTGCAGACGCTGGAGATTGGCGCGGAGCAGCCAGCCGCTATGGCCGCAGGCTGAGCCCCATCGCCACGATACGGTCCCAGAACAGGGCGACCGACACCGCCAGGCCGACCAGGGCGCCGGCGGCGATCACGCCAAGACCGGACAGGAAAGTTGACCAGCCCTTGCTGCGCGCCATCGACCGCAGCGGCGGTTCGGCTTCCGCCACTTCGGCGCGCTTCATGCCGGCGACGGCCGGTTCGACCCCGCCTTCCATCATCCTCTGGCGCTCGACGACGCGTTCGGCGACATAGCGCGTCACGGAATCGACAACCGGTTTCATCTCGGTCGATTCAGCAAGCACCACACGGCCGATGCGGGTGTCCTTGAGGAAGCGGTAGGTGCGGCGGTCGCGCCCCATCGCGACATGACTGACGGCATCGATCCACAGGCGCGGCTGCAGCCCAGCGGACACGACGAAGTCGAAATTGTCCATGTCGGCGGGCACGTCAGCAAAGACGGGTGCAAGCTCGGCGGCCAGGAGATCGAGGCGCATGCGATGCGCCTCGCGCATGTCGATGACGACATCGTCGCGGTCGGCGAAGGCATTCTTCACATCACGGATGGCATCGGACAGTTTCCTTGACGGATCGATCTTTTCGCCTGCGTCCTTCATCGGCGTCTGCCTCGCGGGTTTGGTTAACACGGGGTTAACACAGCCGCCGGCAAAATGCACTGGCGAGATAGACGGGCCGTGGCGCTGGGTATGGTGCGTTGGAGGGAACTCAGCCGGTCGCCGCGGCGAGTTTCGCGCGAACGGGCCTGGCGCGGCGGTTCATGTTGCGCTGGATGATGCTGGCGATCAGGTCGGGCGCTTCCTCGATCAGCATATGACCGGCCTCCAGCACGTGATGCACATGAAAGCGTGCCGGCAGGTCATCCGCCTGGGTGAAGGGCAGCACCGCGTCATCACTGCCCCACACCACCATCACCGGCATGGTCAGCCTGTCCAGCAGGTCGCGCGGGATGACGCCTTGCCGGTCGTCCCTGGTCATGGCGGCGGCGATCTCGACAAGTTTTTCCAGTTGCCCGGGCCGCTTGCGCATTTGGAACAGCACATCGGTGATACGTGGCGAAGGCGTGCTGGCGGGGCCTGACATCGCGTCAAGGCAGACACGCACCTCGGCAAGATCCGGTGCCCTGGCATAGCGGCGCAGCAGGGGGCCGTTGATCTCCGGGCCAAAACCGCCAGGCGCCAGCAAGGTCAGCGAAGCTACTTTCTCAGGCTCGGCCAGAGCCATCAAGGTCGCTACCGCTCCGCCCATCGAATGGCCAACGAGATGGATGCGTTTGACCCTGCGGGCCTCAAGGTCGGCAAGAACGGCCCTTGCCGCGACCTTAGCAGGCCCGGCACCGGGAAAGTCGAGCGACATGCCATGTCCCGGCAAGTCGTATGCAAGGGTACGCGCGGAAGCGGCGAGCGAGACGATCACCTCGCGCCAGACATCGTGGCAGCCGCCGAAACCATGCAGCAGAACGATGGTCTTCGAACCAGCACCTTGCTCGGCGGCATAGAGCGATGAAATCATGAAAGCTGGGGGCTTGTTGCGGGACTGAGAAAAGCGCGGGACCGGGCACCAAATGCGGCTGGATTGCTCTTCGTCCAGCGCCATAGCCAGTAAAATTTTCGCGATTATTCGCGGGCGCGAGCATGTAATTCAACGGGTTCGTCTGGCAAAGCCGGCAAATCAGCCCGATTGGTGCTTTGTTCTACGCGCGCGAACGCCCAACAATTCCATTGGTCCAAATGGTCGGAGACTGTTGAACTTCAGCTGGCGTTGCCAAGTCCGGCGGCGCGTAAGGCGCCGACCAGCCGCTCGGTCAGATCGGCCGGATATTTTCGCTCGACGAAGGTCGCGCGCGGATCGGCGGCAAATTTAGGGAACTTGGTGTTCAACTCGTCGAGCAGTGTGGTCACCAGTTGGTCCTGTCCGGCAGCCTTGGCGCCGATCAGACGCGCTGCCAGATAATGCGATTTCGTTGCCGTCGTTCTCAATGCCATGCTGGCCGCTATGGCCTTGTTCATGTCGCCCAGCATGAAATCACCAACGAACAGTCCGTAGTCCCACCATGTCGAGTGACCGCTGAAGGTCTCGGCCGCATGGGCAAGGATCGGCGTTCCCTCCGCGTATCGGCCAGCGAAGATCAGCCCATAGCCGTAAGCGGCGGCCATGCCGAGATCATAGGAATTGAGTTCATAGGCCTTGCGCATCCAGCGGATCGCTTCGTCCGTATTGCCGAGGCGCGAGCTGACATAGCCGTAGGCGCGATGCGCATAAGGACTGGTCGGTCCCATCTGCACGCCGCGGTGAGCAAACTCGACGGCCTTTTCGATCGTCGCATTGGGCGGGTAGGCATAGTGATCGGAGACCGCCTCAACTTGTAGAGAAGCAAGTTCCGAATAGACGAGCGAGGATTTTGCCCCGGAATTGGCCAACGTCTCGAGGCAGCGATAGGCGGCCTCATGGGTTTTGGCATTCTGGTCGAGATAATATTTGTCGTTGAGCAGCAGGCATTGGGTCAGGCCGTTTGGCGTGCCGGTCTGCTCGATATAATTGTAGATCGTGCCCGAGGCGGGAAGTGCCGAGCTCAGCATGTCGGCAACACGGTCCTCGACAGCAGCAGGGGCGCTGTCGGCCGGGGTGAGATTGCGTGAAAGAAGCACTCGTCCGGACGCCACGCTTTGCAGTTCGATCGTGATATCGCCCGCGTTCGGACCAGGTAGAATGTCGAATATGAAGCTGGAGGCGTCGTTGGCGGCATCGTGCCTGTTGATGGTGTCGCGACCGATGAAGTCGATCGTATCGAAGCCGCTCAGGCCGGCGCGCAGCGACGCGGCGACGCGGCTCGCGTCAGCACCGTCGGCCTTGATGTCAATGTAGACGAGCGGCAGGGCTTCTGCCATCGCCGATAGTGCGATGTTGCTGGTCAGGCCGGCGGTCTCGATCGTGGCCGGCACGTCGCCGCCGGCCAGCAGCGCACCGCTGCCTTGACGCAGGATCAGGACGCCGAGCATGGCGATGACCACGGCGATCGCCATCCAGAAGAACCCGAGATGGCGCGCCACCGAGGGCACGGGGGCTGCCGCCGGCGCCAGCAACGCAGCGGCTGGAATGGCATTGTCGGCGGGCTCGGATGGAGCCGCTGCCGCTTCCGTCTGTTCCGCGGGTTTGGCTGCTTCCGGCAAACGGATCGCGTTGAGCTCATAGGCCGGCACGTAGCCGCCGCGCGGAATGGCGATGCGGACGGGCTCGGCGATGCCTTCATTGGCGAAATACTGCTGCAGCAGCTCGCGCAGCCTGCCTGCCTGCACCCGCACCACGGCATCGGTCGACGGATCGAAATCGCCGTCCTTGCCGAAGACGTCCATGGCGATAGAAAAGCCCTTGAGCCTGTCGGCTTCGCCAGCTTGTTCGCGTTCGACGAGATAACGGATCAGTTTGCGCGCGCGCTCGGACCGTCCGAACGTTTCGCTGGCAAGCAGTCGCTCCAGTGTCTCGCGCACTGCGGGGGCGGCAGGCGTGGCATGCTGCAAGTGTCGATCCTCTCGAAGTCGGCACAGGTTGAGATGCGATCATATAGGGCTCGCACCACCACACAAGTGCACACCCATTATGCGATCGCGTACCTAACCGGATAATTTTCCGGTGGTTAATGGCGCGGCCGATGTCGGCTACAGAATGAGCACGCCGCCCCCAGTGTCAGCCATTCGAGGCCAAGGCCTTGTTTCGACTTGAAAAAATGACTGGCGCGAGAGTTGTTCTGATCCCTCGCGCCAGTCGGTAAAGCTACCGCGCCTTGCGGCCGACGATGCGGTTGGCGGCCGAAGTCACCGCTTCCAGCGAGGCGGCGACGATGTTGGTGTTGATGCCGGCGCCGAACAGCTTGCCGCCGGGATATTCCATTTCGACATAGGAAATGGCCGAGGCATTGGAGCCGCGCTGCATCGAGTGTTCGGAATAATCGAGCACCGACATCTCGACGCCGACATGGCGCGACAGCGCATCGACGAAGCCGTCGATCGGCCGGTGCCGGTGCCTGATATGGTCACCTCCTTGCCGTTGTCGAGGATCACCGCCTCGACCACGCGCCGGCCCTTGACCACGGTGTCCGGATAGGTGTGGTGGTCGAGGAATTTCAGGCGCGCGCCCGGCTGGTCGACATAGGTTTCGAGGAAGCGCTCATAGATACGCTTGGCCGGCACTTCCTTGCCTTCGGCGTCGGTGATCGCCTGGATCGCCTGGCTGAACTCGATCTGCAGGTTGCGCGGCAGATTGAGGCCGTAATCGGCCTGCAGCACATAAGCGATGCCGCCCTTGCCCGACTGCGAGTTGATGCGGATGATCGCCTCGTAGCTGCGGCCGACATCGGCCGGGTCGATCGGCAGATAGGGCACTTCCCACAGGCTGGTGTTGGCTTTCTTCAGCGCCTTCATGCCCTTGTTGATGGCGTCCTGGTGCGAGCCGGAAAAGGCGGTGTAGACCAACTCGCCGACATAGGGGTGGCGCTCGGGGATCTTCAGCTGGTTCGAGTATTCGTAGACGTCCTTCATCCGGTTGATATCGGAGCAATCGATGCCCGGATCGACGCCTTGCGTGTACATGTTGAGCGCCAGCGTGACGATGTCGACATTGCCGGTGCGCTCGCCATTGCCGAACAGCGTGCCTTCGACGCGGTCGGCACCCGCCATCAGGCCGAGTTCGGTGGTGGCGATGCCGGTGCCGCGGTCATTGTGTGGATGCAGCGAGATGATCAGGTTTTCGCGGTTGTCGAGATTGCGGCACATCCACTCGATGCGGTCGGCATAGATGTTGGGCGTCGACATCTCGACCGTCGACGGCAGGTTGATGATCAGCTTGTTGTCTGATGTCGGCTTGACGATCTCAGTGACCGCGTTGCAGATCTCCAGCGCGACTTCGAGTTCGGTGCCGGTGAAGCTCTCCGGCGAATATTCGAAGCGATAGCCGCCGCCAGCCTTGGCCGCCATGTCGGTGATCATCTTGGCCGCGTCGGTGGCGATGCGCTTGATGCCGCCGACATCCTTTTCGAAGACGACGCGGCGCTGCAATTCGCTGGTCGAATTGTAGAAATGCACGATCGGGTTGGTGGCGCCCTTCAGCGCCTCGAAGGTGCGGGTGATCAGCTCGGGCCGGCACTGCACCAGCACCTGCAGCGAGACATCGGCGGGGACGTTGCCTTCCTCGATGCACCAGCGGGCGAAGTCGAAATCGGTCTGCGAGGCCGAGGGGAAGCCGATCTCGATCTCCTTGAAGCCCATGTCGAGCAGCAGGCCGAACATGCGCGCCTTGCGCTCATGGCCCATCGGGTCGATCAGCGCCTGGTTGCCGTCGCGCAGGTCGACCGAACACCAGATCGGCGCCTTGTCGATGACCTTGTTGGGCCAGGTGCGGTCAGTGAGGCCGACGGTCGGGTAGGGTTGGTATTTGCGGGCCGCATCGGGCATGCCCCGCGTCGGTTCCACATCCTTGCCGGCTACCGCAGGGCGGATTTGTTCTCGTGCGTTCATCGTCTTGTTCTCCCGGCGGCCCTCGGATCCGTCTTCACACGGATTGCTGGCGAGTGGCGCCTTTACCAGATTTTCGTTCGCTTGATGTGACTGCCAATTTTGAGACTGGCCAAGGAGCATGCGCTTGCGCGGCGGTTCGACCGCCGGGCGCTCCTTCAGCGAACCCGGCGATCGCCGATAAGGCCGAGAAGAAGCAGGGTCGAGGCAAGCGCGCGCACGGTCTCGCCGGAAAAACCGGTCTGACGGGAAGCGGTGGCGGCGCGCGTGTTCATTTGGGTTCTCATACAGGAGCAGCTTGTGCGAGGCAAGCGGGGGCTGAATCTGTTGAACATTATCCCTGACGCGGAAGCTCTTCCCCGCGCGTCGCAAATGCGCCAGACTTGCGTTTCGGTGGGGCTGCGGTGCGCCGCCGCCGGGAGGGGGTTGTCCATGAATTTCGTGTTCTTCTCGCCGCATTTTCCGACCAACGGCGCCGATTTCTGCGACCGGCTGAAGAAGGCCGGCGCCACCGTGCTCGGCATTGGCGATGCGCCCTATGATGCGCTGGACGGCAGACTGAAGGCGGCACTTTCGGAATATTACCGCGTCGCCGACATGGAGGACTACGATCCGGTGTTCCGGGCGATGGGGCATTTCATCCACAAATGGGGCCGCATCGACCGCTTCGAATCGCTCAACGAGCACTGGCTGGAGCTGGAAGCCAACATCCGCACCGACTTCAACATCTACGGCACCAAGCTCGATTTCGTGAAGAACCTGAAGCGCAAGAGCCGCATGCGCGCCTTCTTCCGCAAGAGCGGCGTCGAGACCATCGCGCAGCGCAAATGCTCCGACCGTGCTGGCGCCATGACCTTCATCCGCCGCGTCGGTTACCCCGTGGTGGTGAAGCCCGACAGCGGCTCAGGCGCTTCCAACACCTTCAAGATCTCCAACGCAGGGGAGCTCGACCAGTTCTTCCGGGACAAGCCCGAGGATGTGACCTTCGTCATGGAGCAGTTCATCGAGGGGCTGGTGGTGACCTATGACGGGCTGGTCAACCGCGACGGCGAGGTGGTGCTGGCGGCCAGCCACCGCTACGACCAGAGCGTCATGGAGGTGGTCAACAAGGACCGCCACATGAGCTACACCTGCTTTCCCCATATCAGGCCAGCGGTCGAGGAGGCCGGCCGCAAGATCCTCAGGGCGTTCGACGTGCGCGAGCGCTTCTTCCACATCGAACTGTTCGAGACCAGGGACGACCGGATCATCGCGCTGGAGGTCAACATGCGGCCGCCCGGCGCCTGGATGACCGATGCCATCAACTATACGTTCGACATCGATGTTTATGCGGCATGGGCCGACATGGTGGTCAAGGACGCCGCCGGCGGGCCCTATGAGGGCAAGTATTTCACCGCCTATGCCAGCCGCAAGCGGCACCTCCACTATTTGCACAGCCATGAGGACGTGCTAGCGGCGCACCGCGACAAGATCGTCCACCATCAGCCGATAGAAGAGGTTTTCAGCCGCGCCATGGGAAATTACGCCTATCAGATGCGCTCGAAGGATCAGTCGGCGCTGCGCGAGGCGGTCGCCTATATCCACGCGGAAAAGGCTTGAGGCCATGGACATCTCCTATCACAAGCATTTTTCTGGCAAGCTCGGCCGTGACATGGAATACAAGCGCTACGGCCATGCCGGCCGGCCGGTCGTGGTGTTCCCCGACCTCGCAGGGGCGGTTTTATCAGTTCGAGGATTCCGGCGGGGTGGGCGCGCTTGCCGAGTTCATCGACACCGGCCGCATCCAGCTGTTCACGGTCGACGGCATCGATTCGGAATCCTTCTTCAATAAGCATGTCGACGCGGCCCATCGCATCGCTCGGCACGAGGCCTATTTCCGCTATGTGCGCGAGGAGGCACTGCCGGAAATCTTGTCCACCGCATCGGCCGCCAATGGCGGGCGCAAGCTGAAGCCGCTGTTCTGCGGCTGTTCGATGGGCGGCTACCATTCCTCGAATTTCGTCTTCCGTTTTCCGGAACTGGCCAGCGGCGTCATTTCGCTGTCGGGTGTCTATTCGGCCCGCGACTTCTTCGGCAAGGCGCTGGAGGGCGACATCTTCTACAACTCGCCGCTCGACTATCTGCCCGGCATTATCGACCCGAAGCTGCTGGCCCGGCTCAAGGCGCTGAGGCTGATCTTCTGCTGCGGGCAGGGCGCCTGGGAAGAGCGCATGCTGGTCGAGACGCGCCAGCTGGAACAGATCCTGCGCGACAAGTCCATTCCCGCCTGGGTCGACTATTGGGGCGGCGACGTCAGCCATGACTGGCCATGGTGGCACAAGCAACTGGTCTATTTCTTCGGCCGCTGGCTGGATGATGATCTGATGCATAGGCTGGATTGATGATGTAGGATCAGCCGACAAGCGGTGGAGGAGAGAAGAAGTAGAGGAGAGAAGAAAGGATGACCATACCTGATTCTATACCTGCACCGGTCCGTCGCTTCATCGAAGCCACCAATTCGGGCGACAGCGAGGCCTTGCTCGAAACGTTCGCTCCGAATGCCATGGTCAGCGATTTGGTTCGGTCTTTCCTTGGGCGCGACGAGATTTCAAACTGGAATCAGTCGGACAATATCGGCATCCAGGCCAACCTTCGCATAGTCCGCGTCCTGGTGGTGGACGCGCGTATCTGCGGCGTCCGCATGGCGGTCAAGGGAAACGGCGTCAACGGCGAAGACGACATGATCTTCAGGCTCGACGGTGATCGCATTTCAAGCCTGAGGATCGGTTGAATTCGCTGGCGGCTGTCCTTCCTGGCACGCCGGCACCGGCACGTTCTCATGTTCCGTCGCGGATCCGCGACGCAGGCCAAGGAAGACGACAAGGGCGGTGATGACGGTGATTGCCGCCAGCACGATCAGCAGCCTGTCGAACGCCGTCTCATAGGCCTGGACCAGCGCGGCGGGGTTGGCCGTCGGCAGATGCCGCGCCGTTTCTCCGACATTGCCGGTCACCAGCAACTGCGCCGCGGCGGCGGCATCCCTGGAAGAGGCTCCTTGGGTGGCGAGTTGTGCCGCGGTGAAGCCCGACAGGGTCGCCATGACGATGGCCACTGCCACGCCCTCGCAAGCCACGCGCGTTGTGTTGAAGATGCCGACCGCCATGCCGGCGCGCTCGCGCGGCACGACGCTGACGGCAAGCCCGTCCATTAGACCCCAGGGCAAAGCGATACCGATACCGATCAGCACCAGCGGCGCCACCAGTGCGACGGCGACCGGCGGTGTCAGGCTCAGCCAGACGAGACCGGCGGCGGCAATGAGCAGGCCGGTGCCGCAGATCGTGGCGGGCGCGACCCACCGTGCCAGCTGGCCGGCAAGCAAGGGCAGGATCAGCAGCGGCCCCGAGAGGCAGATCATCAATTGCCCGGCCTGGATCTCGCTCATCCCTTCAATGCCGATGAAGCGGATCGGCAGCAGCACCAGCAGCACGACGAAGCCATAGGCGGGCGCCGCCGCCAGGAACTGAACGCCGACGAAGCGGGGAAAGCGAAACAGCGTGAGGTCGAGCATCGGCCGGCGCACGCGCCGCTCGACGATAACGAAGGCGGCGAAGAAGAGGGCGGCCGCCGCAAGCAGGGCGATGACGAGGGGATCGGCCCAACCGCTCTGTGGCGCCTGCAAGACGCCATAGGTCAGCGAGGCCAGCGCTGTGGTGAAAGTGCCGGCGCCCGCCCAGTCGAGGCCGGTGGCATCCGGGTCGCGCGATTCCTTGATGGTGCGCAGGCCCAGCACTGCCGAGGCGATCGCCAGCACTGCCACCAGAACAAAGATCGACCGCCAGCCGAATGCGGAGATGAGCAGGCCCGAGGCGATCGGACCGAAGGCGAGGCCTATGCCGAAACTGGTGCCGAGGAAGGAGAAGGCGCGAAGCCGCAGCGGTCCCTCGAATTCCTGCGCAAGTGCGGAGGCGCCGCCGGCGAAGGCCAGGGCGCTGCCGATGCCTTGCGCGGCCCTGAACATGTCGAACCAGACGATGCCGGGCGCCAGCATCGCGCCGAGCGATGCCAGGACATAGAGGCAGAGGCCGGCGAGGAAGACGCGCTTGCGGCCCTGGTTGTCGGCCAGCGCGCCAGCCGCCATAAGGCTGGCGCCGAAGGTCAGCATGAAGGCGTTCGTCACCCAGTTGAGCGCGATCGGGCTGCCGCCGAGATCGGCCGCGATGCGGGAAAGCGCGACGGCCGGGCCGGTGAAGGTCAAGGGCATGGTCATCGCGGCAAGGCATACCGACAAGAGCACAAGCCATCGCTCGGCCGGGCCGGTTGGGGTCTTCGAGGTCATGGATTTTCCTATCTAAAGCGGCATCCGCCGGCATGTGCGTGGGTCGTGCGCCGGTCGTAGCGACAAGATAGGTCGACGGCCTTTCCGGAAAAATGGTATTATATCTCCTGATATACCGGACTGAAACGCTCGAATGGAAGACAATGATGGATCGTCTCAGTGGCCTCCTGGCCTTCGCCCGTACGGCCGAACTCGGCAGTTTCATCGCCGCCGGCCGGGCGCTCGGCATTTCGGCCTCCGCCGTCGGCAAGAGCGTCGCGCGGCTCGAACAGGAACTCGGCGTGCGGCTCCTGCAACGCAGCACGCGGCGCATCGGCCTGACGGAAGAGGGCAGGCTGTTCAACGAGCGGGTGCGCCGCATCCTCGACGACATCGACGATGCCGAGGCGATGCTGTCGCGGACGCGGGAGACGCCGCACGGGCGGCTGCGCGTCTCGAGCCCGATCGTCACCTATCATCTGCTTTTGCCGGTGCTGTCGGAGTTCATGGCGCGCTATCCCGAAATCGAGCTCGACATCGATTTCAACGACCGCATCGTCGATGTCATCGAGGAAGGCATCGACGTCGCCATTCGCAGCGGCCAGTTGCCGGACTCACGATTGGTGTCGAGACCCGTTGCGCCCTTTCGCATGCTTTTATGCGCGGCGCCCTCCTATCTCGATCGTCATGGCATACCCGGCGAGCCGGCGGATCTCATCAGGCATTTCGGCATAAACTTCCGCTTTCTCAACAGCGGCAGGCTGCTGGAGTGGCCGTTCATCACCGGAAGCGCCGAACCACAGATCCGCTCGATGCTGACCTGCAACAACATGGAAGCCTTGAAGGGCGCCACGCTCGCCGGACTCGGTATCGCCTGCATGCCCGATTTCCTGGTCCGCGAGGCGCTGCGCGACGGCAGGCTGCGCACCTTGCTGGACGATCATGTCGACGGCCGTGGCCAGTTCCGAATGCTGTGGCCCTCCAATCGCCATCTGTCGCCGAAGGTGCGCGTCTTCGTCGATTTCCTTCCCGAGCGTCTTGCGGTGGCGCGATGAGTCGCCGGCGGGGCACGGCCTTGTGATTTCCAGATGTGAAGCGAAAGCGGCACGACGCAGGGTCTCGATCTCTTGGCGAAAAGGAGTGCCTGGAAATGCAATGGATCGACTGTGTGTCCTATTTCTTCGGTGGCGCGGTGTTGACGAATGCCGTGCCGCATTTCGTCAGCGGCGTGATGGGACGGCCTTTTCAAAGCCCCTTCGCCAAGCCGCGCGGCCAGGGCCACTCTTCCTCGACCGTGAACGTTTTGTGGGGATTCCTGAACCTCGCGATCGGTTACCTCCTGATGATCCGTGTCGGAGATTTCGACCTGCGATCCATGGCCGATGTCGTCGCGCTGGGGCTGGGCACGCTCCTTATGGGTGTGGTGATGGCGCGCATGTTCGGCCGCTTCAACGGCGGCAATTCTCCGGCCGATGGGTAAGCGGTCCGGCAAAAGGCCCGTTCCAGATAACGCCCGTTGCGGGTCGCGGAAAAATATGATTACTTAAGTCAAGTTTCTTGTGGAAACTCCGGCGACGCTGTGGCATGCCCGGCGATGGGGACGAGGCCGAAACCTTTCGGCGGCTTCGTTTGAACCGCTATCGAAGGATTTCAGCGATGGACCAGTTGAGCGCGCAGACCCGCATCAGCGACGAGGCAATCAGGTCGGTGATCGAGCGTCTGCGCACCGAACACGGCGAATTCGAGATCGAAACCGGGGCTGCCGACCGTTGGGAGCTTCGCCTGTATTATGGGTCGTTGAGCGCCACGATCGAGGATCACGGCATGCTGGTCCGCGTTGCGGCAACAGACGAAACCTGCCTCTCCTACATGAAGATGACGGTGGCCGGCCATGTCGCGCAGCATCTCGGCACGACCAGTGGATTGCGCTGGCAAGGCGACGGCAGCGATGCCGGCACGCCGGTCTTCTTCCGCGAGATCACGGCGCTGTCGTCGACGCGGATTTCGCCGCATATGCAGCGCCTGCGCTTCGCCGGCACGGACCTCGGCCGCTTCACCCATGGCGGCCTGCACATGCGGCTGCTGTTGCCGCCGCGTGGCCGGCGGCCGGTCTGGCCCTCGATAGGCCCTGACGGCCTGCTGGTCTGGCCCTCGGGCGACGATGCGCTCACCGTGCGGGTCTACACGATCCGGGCGATCGATGCGGCAAGCGGCTGGCTCGATGTCGATTTCGTGCTGCACCCCGGCCAGGATACGCCGGCCGCCGCCTTTGCACAGAGCGCCCAGGCGGGAGATGTGATCGGGATGATCGGACCCGGCGGCGGCGATGCGCCGGAGGCGCAGACCCTGCTTCTCGTCGGCGACGACACCGCGCTGCCTGCCATCGGCAGGATCCTTGAGCACTTGCCGCCGTCAGCCCGCGCCGAGGCGCTCATCGAAGTCGATGGTCCGGACGATCGGATCGCGCTGCCGCAAGGCGGGACCATCGCCATCACCTGGCTCTATCGGCATGGCCGCGAGGCGGGCGGCGCCGGACTGCTGCCGGCTGCGCTTCGGGAGCGTAGCCACGCCGCGCTTGCCGACGACCTCTTCGTCTGGGCGGGATGCGAATTCACCGACTTTCGCGAGATCCGCAAGATCGTGCGCAAGGAGTGGGGCTTGCCACGCGACCGGCATCTGGTCACCGCCTATTGGCGCCGCGGCACGCAGGGCGAAAATGGGGGCGACGAGGAATAAGGCACTGATGGCGCTGAAGCAGGTCAGTCCCGGATGCTTCTGGCCACCAGCCGCGCGACGCTCGGGCCGACGAGCAGCACGATCAGGAAGCGCGCCGATTGCAGGGCCATGACGAAGGAGATGTCGACGTTCCGTGCCGCGGCGGCGATGATGGCGACGCTGTCCATACCGCCGGGGCTGGTCGCCAGATAGGCGGTCAGCGGATCGATGCCCAGGAGATGGCTGATCAGGAAGGCGAGCCCGCCGCAAAAGGCGATCAGCGCCACGATCGAGGCGATGATCTGCGGCAGCGCGCGCGTCGCATGGCGCAGGATCGGCCTGGTGAAGTTCAGCCCGATCGACCAGCCGACCATGGCGTAGCTGATTGCCAGCAGCCAGGGCGGCAGCTGCATCTCGACGCCAAGGCCGAGATGGACGACGGCGCCGAAGATGAACGTGCCGAGGAAGAAGGGCGAGGGCAGCCGGCACAGCTTGCCCGCCAGGCCGCCTATGACTGCGATGCCGATGGTGGCGGCGAAGGCTTGGACATCGATCAGCGGAAACCAGATGATCGGCGGGACTTCGATGCCCGATGTGTCGACCCACATCTTGGCGACGATCGCGGCCGTCATCGAGACAAAGATGACGCGCAGATACTGCATGAAGGCGACGAGGCGCTGGTCGGCGCCGAAGGCGCCGGCCATCAGTACCATGGCGGTGGCCGCGCCTGGCGACGAGCCCCAGACGGCGGTGGTGCCGGGCAGGATACGCCAGCGGCTGATCAGCCAGCCCAGCAGGCTCGAGGCCGCGACCGTGGCGATCACCACGCTGAGGAACAGCGGCCACTCCTGATAGAAGACGGGGAAGATATCGGCCGAGATCGAAGCGGCGACGAGACAGCCGACAATGGCCTGGGCGGAGCCGAACAGCAGGCGCGGCACCCGCACCGTGGCGCCATTGGTGCCGGCGACGATCGCCGCCAGCATCGGCCCGATCAGCAGCGCCGCCGGCAGAGCGGCGAGTTCGAGCGCGCCGGCAAACAGGGCCGAGATGGTAAGCAGGACCATCCATTGCCAAGGCTTGCCCATCCGCGCCATGCGCTCGGTGGCGGGCTGGACGGGTGGTGGCTGCTGGGCTGAGGAATCCATTTTTTCGGTCTTAGACGCGAAGCACGGCGATGCGAACCCCGCCGTGCCGAAAAATGAAGTGCGGTCCCAAAGTGCCTTGATCAGAACTTCCGGATAGGACCTGGGTAGCGAGCCACAAGATCGTCCGTTGTCAGCAGGGTGATGCCTTCCACGATTGCCTGGGCGACCAGGATTCGATCGAAGGGATCCTTATGCACCGCCGGAAGTCCGTCGATGGTGACGGCGTGTTCACTGGTGATCGGCAATTCAAGATAACCGCTGTCGAATAGGCCTCGCCGCAGCAAACGCGGGTCGACCTGGAAATCATCGCGCCCAAGTCCCCGCTTGATTGCGACCTCCCAAAGACTGGCGGGACTGAACAGCAATTCGTTGTCTGGGTTCTCAATCTCGCCGAGAGCCGCAAGTGGCAGCTGCTCCGGTTCGCCAGCCGCCCACAGGAGCAAATGGGTGTCGAGCAACAGTTTCACGCCTTGCCACCGAACAGTTGCTCGATGTCTTCGCTGCCCATGCGATCGAAATCGTCAGGGACGGAAAACTGGCCAGCCATGAAGCCGACCCGTCGCGCCTGCGAAGCCGGCTGATCGATAGGCACGACTTTGACCAACGGTTTGCCCGCTTTGGCAATGATGAAGGGCTCACCTTTGGCGGCTCGATCAACGAGACGTGAAAGATTGGTCTTCGCATTGTGAATGTTCACGGTCTGCATCGCAGGTCGCTCCATATGGACTTAGTCCGCAGAACTTAGTCCATATGGAGGGCATTGCAAGGGCTGAACTCGCGAAACCTGCGGCTACGATTGTTCACCCTTATCGACGGGACGCGGGGGCTGCGCTTCGAGTAGGCGTCGGGTCGTCCGTCCGGCTCAGCCCGTCTTGCCGTCAGCCAATCCAAAGCCGCCGACAGGGTGAGTCTCCACCTGGAACTCGAAGCCGGCGATGAAGGGTCGCGCCTTGGCGATGGCGGCCTGGACTTCCGGAAGCTGCAGCGAGGCCTTGTGGCTTTCGGCGTCGGTCCACACTTCGGTGACCCAGATCGCATCGGCATCCGCAGGGTCGCGGGCGATGATGTAGCTCAGGCAGCCGGGCAGGGCGCCGGTGCTGGCGCGCAGGACGTCCATGACCGCGTCGCGCTGGCCGCGCGACGCCCGCATCTTGCCGATCAGTCCGTACATTCTGTTGTCTCCCCTTCGAAGTCTCCGACAAGAGTATGCGGGCCTTCAGTATGCAGATAGCCGGTCAAGGCATCAACTGGCCGCCATTCACCTCGATCACCTGGCCGGTGACGTAGCCGCTCAACAGGTCCGACGACAGGAACAGATAGGCTCCGACGCAGTCTTCCGCCGTGCCGGCGCGCCCCTGCGGAATGGTGGCGACCATGCCCTTGATCTGCTCGTCGGTCGAATAGCGCTCATGGAAGGGTGTCAGGATCGTGCCTGGCGCCACGGCGTTGACGCGGATGCCGAAGCCGATCAGTTCCTTGGCCATGCCGCGTGTCACATTGGAGACGAAGGCCTTGGCAGAGCCGTAGAGACCGGCACCGCCGCCCGCCCCATTGCGCGCGGCGATCGACGAGGTGTTGACGATGAAGCCGCCCTGCTTCTTCAGCCAGGGGATGGCCTTGCGCGAGGCGGTCAGCACCGAACGCGCGTTGAGGTCCATCACCGCGTCGTAATGCGCTTCGGTCTGCTCGGCATAGGGCACGCGGCCGAGCATGCCGCCGGCATTGTTGACCAGCCCGTCGAGGCGGCCGAAATGCTGGGCGCTGTCCTCGACGACGCGTTCGACATCGGCGGCAACGGAAAAATCGCCCCGGACGAGGAACACTTCGCCGCCGCTGTCGGCAATGGTCTTGCCCAGTTTCTCGGCGGCATCGCGGCTCGAATTGTAATGCAGCGCTACCTTGGATTTCTGCGCGGCGTAGGCCAGCGCGAGCGCCGCGCCTATGCCGGTGGAGGCGCCGGTGACCAGCACCGCCTTGCCGGCGAGATCGGGGATGGTAAGCGCGGTCGTGGCGGGCACTGCTGGTCCTCCGGAGGGTTCAGCGAGACCAGCCGTTCCCGGCCCCGGAGTCAAGACTGTGCACTATGGCCGCAGATAGGCATAGCCCTGGCCTTGCAGTTCCGCGAGCTTGACGACGCCGCCCTTGTCGGCGGCATGAAAACCGTCGAGCAGGTCGGCGAGCGAAATGTCCATGCCCCGCATGGTGTTGCCGCAGGCTTGCGGCTCAAGCCCTTGCTGCACCAGGCCGGCGAAACGGCCGGAGACCGCGGCCGATATGCCTTTCGACTTGAAGGCGGCCAGCGCTGGGCCATGCACGACCAGCACGATATCGACATTGCCGCCCGTGCCCTCATAGTGGTTCTTGATGTTACCGAGCACGAAGTTGACCTTGTCCACATCGCTCAGGTGATAGGCGACCTTGAGCCTGGCGGGTTCCGTGGCCGCGGCCTGCACGGCCCGCAGGCCAAGAAACGTTCCGGTTCCTGCAAGAATCGCGCGGAACATGTCGCGTCGGCGCATGGCATCCTCCCTGGATTTCACCGCGATTTGCGTGGCTCCGGCCGCAATACTAGCATAAGTTGACGCAACGTCCTGTCGATGCGAGGAGAGGTCACATGACGTTCAGGGCAGGGGAATGGAAGACAATTGCCGGCGCCGGATTTGGCGTCGCGCTGCTTGGTTTGCTGGCAGGCACGGCCGTCGCCGACGATACGCTTAAACTCAAGGAACTCAGCCCGAACGGGACGGACGCCTGTTTCGGCCGGGTCTATGACGCGGCCCATCTCAAGGCACATCCGAAGCAGAAAGTGGCACGGATCTTCTTCTACTACGGTCATGACCCGGTCAGCCGGCCGAATGAGGAACCGGCCGCGAATTCCGACACCTCCTACAATGGCTTCGTCACCACCACAGTGCGCGGTGCCAAGGCGCCGCAATGGGCAAGCGGCTGGTGCAATCACGAATCCGAGGACGGCACATCCGGCCCGATCCGCTGCGGCATGGATTGCGACCGCACGCTGGCCTCGCTGAAGGTCGACGACAAGGGCCGGGTGCTGCTGTCCGACCTGTCGCCCGATATCTATCTCGATCCCGACTCGGAGGAGCAACTCGGCAAGGCGGAATATGACAGGCAGGCGCTCGGCTCGGAGGATGACAATTTCCGCCTGGACCCGATGCCGGCTGCGACCTGCAAGGCCGAATTCGCGCGCATCGATCCGATCGATCCGGCGCTCGGGGACCCGTTGCGCGTGCGGCTGAAGCCTGACCAGCCGTTCTGCTACGGCCGCGACTACGATGCGGCGCATATGAGTTCACACCCCAACCAACTGGCCCAGTCGATCCGGGTTTTTCGCGGGCCTGTGGAACTCGCTTCCTACACTTCGGGCGGTGACATTGCCAATTGGCCTGATGGCGCCGACATCGCCGTTTCGGTCACCACCAGGCTGAAGTCCGGCAAGGTCACGCAGACCTATTCCTGCCAGGGCGAGGCCGACCAGTGGCGCTGTGCTGCGAGCTCGAAGATGAGCGATTTCTCCTGCGACATCGCGCAAAAGGAAATCTTCCTCAAGCGCGGCGCCAACGGCATGATGATGCTGGCCAATCCCAACAGCAGCCTGCCGATCGTCGATCTCTGCTCGAAGGCCGCCGACGGCAAGACGAAGTCGGACGACAAGGTCTATCGGCTGGAGCCAATGCCGCAATCCGCCTGCGCACCTTGAGGCCTGCCGATATTCAAGTGATGCCGGCCTGCGAACGGTGGCTTCCCTGTGCTTCCCAGTTCTACTGCGTCGCAGTAGAACTGGGTTCACGTACTTTAAGTACACTCCGCTCCGGTTCTCGGAAGCCACCATTCTCGGCTCGGCCTGACCTGAATCTCGACAGGCCTCAGGCTGGCGCAAAGCTATGCAAACGGCACGGCCGTCGTGCCTTTCGGCAGCTTCGCCTCGTCGTCGGGCTCGACGTGGATAGTGACGCGCACCGAGGGGATTTCGGCCCTCAACGCGTCTTCGATGCGGTCGCAGATGACATGGCTGGCGCCAACCGACATCTCGGCATCGACGACCAGATGGAACTCGATGAAGGTGGCACGGCCGGCGATGCGGGTTTTGAGGTCATGCACTTCCAGCGCGCCCTTGCAATTGGCCGAGATGACGTCGCGGATGTGCATATGCTCCTGGGTGTCGACCGCGCGGTCCATCAGGCCGTTCATCGACGAGCCGATGACATGCCAGCCCTGCCACAGGATGTTGAGCGCGACGATGACGGCGAGTGCCGGATCCAAGATCTGCCAGCCGGTCAGGATCGCCCCGACCAGGCCGCCGAAGACACCCACCGAGGTCACCACGTCGGTCATGATGTGATTGCCATCGGCGACCAGTGCCGGCGATTTTCGGCCCGGCCGGCGCGGATCAGCGTCCAGGCCCAGAAGGCATTGATGACCGTGGCGATGCCGTTGACAGCAAGTCCGTTCCACGGCTTTTCAAGGGGTGCCGGCGCTTGCCAGGAGCGCCAGACCTCGTTGAGGATCAAAAGCGCGGCGAGCACGATCAGCACGCCTTCGAGCACCGCCGAAAAATACTCTGCCTTGTGATGGCCGAACGGATGATCCTGGTCGGCCGGCTTGTAGCTGACCTGGATCGCCCAGAAGGCGGCGCCCGAGGCAATGACGTTGACGATCGATTCCAGCGCGTCGGAATAGAGCGCGACCGAGCCGGTGATGTACCAGGCGGCGGCTTTCAGCGCGAGCACGACAAAGGCGACCACGATCGACCAGAAGGCAAGGTTGGCAACCTTGCGCTTCGCGGCCGCCTTGGCCGCGATCGCCATCGTGTTCTCGGCTTCGGCCATCGAGGTCAGGCTGCCTTTTCCTTGGCCTTGCGCGGCAAGTGGGCGACGATGTTTTCGATGATGCGCATGCCGGCATTGTGGCCGAGCGTCATGATCGATTCCGGATGGAACTGCACCGCGGCGATCGGCTCCTTGCGGTGCTCGAAGGCCATGATGATGCCGTCCTCCGTCTCGGCCGTGACGATGAAGTCGTCGGGCAACCGCACCGGATCGGCGAAGATCGAGTGGTAGCGGCCGACAGTGACTTCCTTCGGCAGGCCGGAGAAGATGATGCCCGGCTTGGAGACGCGGATGCGCGAGGGCTTGCCGTGCATGGGAATATGCAACTGGCGCAATTCCCCGCCATAGGCCTCGGCCAGCGCCTGCAGGCCAAGGCAGACGCCGAAGATCGGCAGGTCGCGGGCACGCGCCTTTTTGATGGTCGCGGCGCAATCGAAATCCTTCGGCGTGCCCGGTCCGGGCGACAGCACGACGAGATCGGGCTTCAGCCGCTCGAAGACCTCCTCCGGCACCGGCGTGCGCACGGTCGAGACATTGGCGCCGGTCTGGCGGAAGTAATTGGCCAGCGTGTGGACAAAAGAGTCCTCGTGGTCGACGAGCAGAATGTTGACGCCGTCGCCGACACGCGCGGTGGTGCGCTCGGTGCTGGCGGAATTGCCCATCTTGGCGTCGCGGATGGCGGAGAGCATAGCGGATGCCTTCAATTCGGTTTCGGCTTCTTCTTCCTCGGGAATGCTGTCGAACAGCAATGTCGCGCCGGCGCGCACCTCGGCGATGCCGTCCTTGATGCGGATGGTGCGCAAGGTGAGGCCGGTGTTCATGTCGCCGTTGAAATTGACCATGCCGATTGCGCCGCCATACCAGGCGCGCGGGCTTTTCTCGTTTTGCTCGATGAAGCGCATGGCCCACAGTTTCGGCGCGCCGGTGACGGTGACCGCCCAGGCATGCGAGAGGAAGGCGTCGAAGGCGTCCATGCCTTCGCGCAGCCGGCCCTCTATGTGGTCGACGGTGTGGATCAGGCGCGAATACATCTCGATCTGGCGACGGCCGATAACGCGCACCGAGCCTGGCTCGCAGACCCGCGACTTGTCGTTGCGGTCGACGTCCGAGCACATTGTGAGCTCGGACTCGTCCTTCTTCGAATTGAGCAGCTTCAGGATCTGCTCGCTATCGGAAATAGCATCGTCGCCGCGCTTGATGGTGCCGGAGATCGGGCAGGTCTCGACGCGGCGGCCATTGACGCGCACGAACATCTCCGGCGAGGCGCCGATCAGATATTCGTTTTCGCCCAGATTGATGAAGAAGGAATAGGGCGAGGGGTTGATCGATTTCAGCTTGCGGGAAATCTCGGATGGCTGCGTTTCGCAGCGCTCGTAGAACATCTGGCCGGGTACGACCTCGAACAGGTCACCGCGCTTGAAACTATCCATCGCCTTGCGCACAAGGTTGGCATATTCGCCCGGCTCATGGTCACCGCGCGGCGGGATGCGGTCGGCGGTTCTGAACGGTTCGGCGATTGCGTCGCGCGACAGGCCTTCGGTCGAGAAACCCTCGCCTGAATAGTCGTAGCGGTCGGTCCAGGCCTTGGCTGAATAATGGTCGACGACCAGGATCTCGTCGGGCAGGAACAGGACGAGGTCGCGCTGGCTCGGCTTGCGCTCTAGCTTGTAGTCGACCGGATCGAACTGAAAGGCGAGGTCGTAGCCGAAAGCGCCATAGAGGCCGAGATTGGCATCTTCCTCGGTCTTGAACAGGGCCGTGATGGCGCGCAGCACGGTGAAGACCGAAGGCACGCGGCTGCGTTCCTCCTCGGTGAAGACACGGCCGGGTTTGGCGACGTCGAGCCGGATCAGCTTCTTCGATGCCTCGGCGATTGTGACATCTGCGAGGCCGCCCAGCGTCTTGCCGATGACCGGCAACAGGGCCTCGCCACGGCCGTTCAGCGCCTCGATGCGCATGGCGCGGCCCCGCGCGGAGATGACCAGCGGCGGGTCGATGATGGCGGTGTCCCAGCGCGTGTAGCGGCCGGGATATTCGTAATTGGAGGAAAACACCGCACCCCGGCGCGCGTTCAAGCCATCGACATAGGTGTCGATCGCACCCGCATAGGGCCGGTCGTGGCGCTCACGGGTGATGGTGATGCCACCCGCGGTCACGAAGCTTTCAGCGCCGTTTTCCAGAACCTTCATCGTCATTGCCGTCTCCATTTGGCTTGTTGGGGCAACGGACCCGGACTGGCTTGGAAAAAACAAATGGCCGCCCGGACTTTCCGTTGCGGCCACCCTCTCTTTTCACGCACGCGCGTTCGAACAGGCCGCTGTCAGCAGGCCCACCACCAAATGGTCTTGGTCGAACGCATATTCATGGCGAAATCCATAGCGGCGAAAAACCAGATGCGCAACAGGTTTGAAAAGTCTGTCCGGTGGCCGCCGCTTCCCCGGCTCATGGCACATCGCCACAGCCGGTGGTCCCGGCTAAGCTGACTTCCAACGATACCAAGACGGGAAACACCCATGACCGACCAGGCCGAGCGCGCGCGGACGTTCCACTCCCTTCACGTCAAGGGCAACCCGATCGTTCTCTACAATGCCTGGGATCCGGGTTCGGCCAAGATCGTCGAGAAGGCCGGCGCCAAGGCCATCGCCACCGGAAGCTGGCCGGTCGCGGCCGCGTTCGGCTATGCCGATGGCGAGAAAATTCCGCTGGAACTAGCGCTCGACAACATCAAGCGTATCGTCGCGGCGGTCGACCTGCCGGTGACCATGGACCTCGAGGGTGGCTACGGCGTCGATCCGGAATTCGTTGCTCGCACAGTGACGTTGGCATTGCGCGCCGGTGCCATCGGTTTCAATTTCGAAGACCAGATCGTCGGCGGCGCAGGCCTGCACGACATCACTGTTCAGGTGAAACGCATCGAAGCCGCTGCCGCCGCCGTCAAGGCGTCCGGCATACCGGCCTACCTCAACGCCCGCACCGACATTTTTCTCAAGGCGAAACCGGATGCGCATGATGACGTGCTGCTCGATCAAGCCATCGAGCGCGCGCAGGCCTTCGAGGAAGCCGGAGCGAGCGGCTTCTTTGCGCCGGGTCTTGGTGACGAGGGCCTGATCGAGACGCTCTGCAAGTCGACGAACCTGCCAGTCAACATCATCGCGCTGGCGCATGTGCCGCCGCGCCAGCGGCTGGCCGAACTCGGCGTCGCCCGCATCAGCCACGGCCCGGTGCCATACCGGCAGATGGCCGAATGGCTGGAGGCCAAGGCGCGGCAGGCGATCTCAGGCTAGGTCAATCCTCCAGCGTACCCGACCTTGCGTCGGCGCTCTTCCTGTCGCCGACCAGCTTCAGCAGGTCCTCGCCGGCGCGGATGATGCGGCGCGAGCGGCGGGTCAGGATGATGCCGTCCTGCGGTGCGAATACCTCAGTACGGCCATCGGCTTCGCCCGGCGCGTGGACGACCGTAGCGAGGCGCGCGCCGCGGGCGACCCGGTCGCCGGGCTTTACGTCGTAGAGGACAGCGCCGGCGCGGGGGGCGGGCATCATGTCGATGTTTTCCAACGGGGCGACAACGCCCTTGAACGGGCCGGGTGCAGGGAGCGTGCTGTCGGCGATCACGCCGCGCGCCACCAGCAGCCGGTAGAGGCCTTCGGCGTCGGCGGCGGCCAGGGCGCCATCGACATCGAGGATGCCGCGATATTCAACCGTGGTGGCGACACGCCGGTCGAACTTCGCGAGGTCGGCGGAGACGTTCTGGTAGGGCATGATCGAGGCGCCTTCGAAGGTGCCGTCGCTGTCCTCGCTCCACAGCACCACCGCATCGACCCCCATGGCGGCGGCGCAATCGGCCATGGCCGGCCAAAGGCTGGTGTGGATGTAGAGATAGGCAAGGCCCTCGTCGTCGCAATGCAGGTCGAGCACGATGTCGTGGCCGAGCGACAGCTGCACCAGGCGTGACTTCAGCCGCTGGTCGGCGCCGCCAAAGGCGGTGTCGGGCAAGAGCTTGGCGTCTGGCGCGGCGAGCAGCGGAAAACCGCGGTTGAAATTGGTGCGGGTGCCCAGGTGAAAGCGGCCCTGGTGCTCGCCGAAATGATATTGCGCGCGGCCGATCGGATTGGCCCAGGGCACGATGGTGATGTTGCCCTTGATGCGGCCTTCGGCCTCGGCCTTGTTCAGCGCCGGCATCAGCGCGTCGATGGCGACGACGCCCGGCAGTTCGCCGGCATGGAGGGCGGCCTGCAGATAGGCCGAGGGCGCCGCCTTTTCGCTGCCTGTGAGGCGGAACACCGGGAATTCGTACGAAACGCCCTCGCTGTCACCGGCGATGCGTTCGATCGATTTCTGCATGACGTCCTCCCACCAGAGCAGTTCACCGTTTCATGGAACGACGAACCGCTCTGCTTTTCGTTTTAACGCAATTCCGGACGGAAAACCGTTTCACACTTTTTCTGGATTGCTCTGGAGCCACGAGACATGCCCATTTGAAGGTGCCGATGTCGATTGGTCCAGTCCGCCGCGTTATGGGCGCAAGGGTAGTCTCTTGCCTTGCTGCATGTCGTTGTCCGAAAACCGCTGCGCACTTTTGGGCGACAGGCAGCTACTCGGCTGCCGCCTGAAGCGGGAGAGGCGAGCGCCGGTCCAAGGCTTGCGACAGCACCGCGACGGTCACCGCGAGCAAGGCGAGCACCGCGCCGACCAGCGGCAGGTGGGCGTAGGAAACGCCGGCGGAAAGCGCCACGCCGCCGATCCAGGCACCGCTGGCATTGCCGACATTGAAGGCGCCCTGGTTCAGCGTGGCGGCAAGGTTTGGCCCTTCCGACGCTGCCTCGACGACACGGATCTGCAGCGGCGGCACGACGACGAAGATCAGCAGTCCCCAGAGGAAAACGATGCCGATGGCGACACTGGCGATGGCACCGAACTGCATGAAACCGACGAACAGCACCGCCATCAACAGCAGCGTGCCGATGACGGTCGGCATCAGCTTCCAGTCGGCCAGCCGGCCGCCAATGATGTTGCCGATCGTCATGCCGGCGCCGAACAGCAGGAGCACCCAGGTGACTGCAGAGGTCGACAGTCCGGATACGTCGGTCAGATAGGGTTTTATGTAGGTGAACACGGCAAACAGGCTGGCCGAGGCCAGCGAGGCGATCAGCATCGCCAGCCAGACCTGCAATTTACCCAGTACGCGCAACTCGCCGCGCAGGCCGCCGCCGCTCGGCTCGGCGACGTCAGACGGCACCAGCCAGGCGATCGCCGCGACCGAGATCAGACCGATGCCGACAACGGCGATGAAGGTGGCGCGCCAGCCGAAGGCTTCGCCCAGCGCGGTTCCGGCGGGAACGCCCAGAATGTTGGACAGCGTCAGTCCGGCAAACATCAGCGCCATGGCGCTGGCCCGCTTGTTGCGCGGCACCAGGCTTGCGGCGACGACTGAGCCGATGCCGAAGAAGGCGCCATGGCCGAAGGCGGTGAAGACGCGCGCGGCCATCAGCGTCCAATAGTCAGGCGCGATGGCGCAGAGCAGGTTGCCGACGACGAACGACGCAGTCAGCCCGACCAGCACCGGCTTGCGCGGCAGATGCGCAGTGGCCATGGCAACGATCGGTGCGCCGAAGACGACGCCGAGCGCATAGCCGGTGACCAGCAGGCCGGCCGAAGGGATCGACACGCCGAGGTCGGCGGCGACCTCCGGCAGCAGGCCCATGATGACGAATTCGGTGGTGCCGATGCAGAAGGACGCAATGGCAAGCGCAAGGATCGGCAAAGGCATGGGGCGTCCAGACTGAATCGGTTCAACCCAGAGATTGCGCGAGGAGTTTAGCTATGCGCAATGCACATTGCTGCAATGCACCAATGCAGAAAGTCTGGAGCTTGAGATGCCTCAGACGAGCGGCTTCAGCTCCTGGGCGATGGTGGGCAGCAGTTCCGAGACAGTGGGGTGGATGTGCGTAGCGCGCGCCAGCGTGTCGACCGGCGCCTTGGCGTACATCAGATCGAGCACGCAATGCACCGCCTCGTCGCCGCCGGGACCGAGCACCGAACAGCCGAGGATTTCCCGCGTGTCGGCATCGACCAGGATCTTCATGAAGCCTTGCGTCTCGCCCTTTTCGACGGCGCGGCCGACGCGGGTCATCGGCCGCTGGCCGACCAGAGCTTTGCGTCCGGATTTCTTCACCGCCGCCTCGGTCATGCCGCAGCGGCCGAGTGGTGGATCGATGTAGAGCGCGTAAGCCTCGATGCGGTCGCTGACTTTGCGCGGATCATTGTCGAGCAGATTGGCGGCGACGATCTCATAGTCATTGTAGGAGGTATGGGTGAAGGCGCCCTTGCCGTTGCAGTCGCCCATCGCCCAGATGCCCGGTACGTTGGTGCGCAACTGGTCGTCGACAATAATGGCGCCACGTTTGTCGACGGCGACGCCGGCTCTGTCGAGGCCGAGATCGTCGGTGTTGAGGGTGCGCCCCAGCGCCAGCAGCACATGCGAACCGACGGCCGGCGGCTTGCCGGCTGAGAAGGTCACGGCGATATCGCCGCCCTGTTTGGCGAAGCCGATGTCATCAGCGCCGACATGGACCGCGATGCCTTCGTTTTCGAGGATCGACAGGATGGTGGCCGAGACGTCCTCGTCCTCGCGTCCGGTCAGGCGCGGGCTCTTCTCGATGACGGTGACTTCGCTGCCGAAACGGCGGAACATCTGCGCGAATTCGAGCGAGATATAGCTGCCGCCGACGACGACCAGATGGCGCGGCAGGACCTCGAGATCCATCATCGAGGAGTTGGTCAGATAGTCGATATCGTGGATGCCGGCAAATCGGGCACGGAAGCACGGCCGCCAGTGTTGAGGAAGATCTTGCCGGCGGTCAGAAGGTCGTCGCCGACACGCACCGTGTTGGCGGATTCGAAGCGCGCATGGCCGCGGTAAAGCGTGCATTTGTCCATGCCGGCGATCCAGCTTTCCAGCCCGGTGCGGGAGGCGCCCGAAACCTTGTCCTTGCGCGCCTTGATCGCCTTATAGTCGACGCCGACAGGGCCACTGAGCGTCACGCCATAGTCGGCGGCGCGCCGCGCCAGATGCGCGGCATAGGCGCTCGCCACCATCGTCTTGGTCGGAATGCAACCGGTGTTGACGCAGGTGCCGCCGACCAGCTTGCGCTCGATCAGCGCCACGCTCATGCCGGCTGCGTTCAGCCTGCCGGCGAGCGGTGTGCCGGCCTGGCCAGCGCCAATGATGATGGCGTCGAAGGTTTTTGCCGTCATGCCACCGCCGCCACGATCAGCAGGCCGCCGATGATCGCCACCGCGTCCTCGATGAAAGCGGCGGGCGGATCCTTGCCGAAGGCGGCCGCCAGCCGGCCGCGCGCTTCGGCGCCGCCCAGCGTGCCGATGACCGCGCCGATGACGCCGGCGATCAGGCCGCCTATGGTGGTGCCGCCGGTTGCGCCAATCACCGCGCCGGTGAAGGCGCCCGTGATGATGCGGGCGCCGAACTGCTGCGGCACCTTTCGGCTTGGCGTCGACGGCAACTGATCGGTGACCAGCTCGACGATGGCGAGGATAGTGAAGATGCCGACGGCCGCCCAATGGCTCATGAAGCTCGCCCAGGTGCCTGTGACCGGCAGCCAGCCGAGCCAGGCGCCCCAGGCGACCGCGGCCGGCGCGGTCATGGCGCGCAGGCCGGCAATGACGCCGATCAGAAGTGCAAGTAGATAGAGCATGTTGATCCCCCTCGATCACCCGGCAAGGACGCCTTGAGACGGCAGGCTACCATAGGTCCGATATTTGACCAGTACTTGGATTGGCGCTTTTCTGCTGGTCGCAACTATGCTTTGCAACGACGTCAATTGGAGACCCGCCATGGCTGGAAACGAGCGCGCGAAGATGGCGGCCGGCGAATGGTACACTTGCCTCGATGACGAGTTGGAGGCGCTGCGCGTCACGGCGCGCGACGCGGTGTTCGAGCACAATTCATTGCCGCCAAGACAGCGCGGCAATCTCGGGCCTGGCCTGAAGACATTGCTCGGCGGCGTGGGCGAGGCAGCCCGCATCGAGGCGCCGTTCCACTGCGCCTATGGCTTCAACATCTTTCTCGGCGACAGCGTCTTTCTCAATGCCGGCTGCACCATCCTCGACACGGCGAGCGTGCGCATCGGCAAGGGAACGCTGCTTGGCCCCAATGTGCAAATCTACTGTGCCGAGCACCACAAGGAGGCTGCAGGCCGGCAAGCGGGACTGGAGATCGCCAGGCCGGTCGAGATCGGTGCCCATGCCTGGATCGGCGGCAGCGCCATCATCCTTGGCGGCGTCAGCATCGGCGAGGGCGCCATCGTCGGCGCCGGTGCGGTGGTGACGCGCGACGTGCCTGCGAACACAACGGTGGTTGGCAATCCGGCGCGGGCGGTCAAGCGCGGCTGAAGCGATCAGGCGTGCGCCATGCGCTTGCCCTGGTCCGTACGCCTGGAAAACTCGCGTCGATATTGCGCCGGCGATGTTCTCAGCCTCGCGGCGAAATGCTGGCGCAGCGAGGTGGCGCTGCCGAAGCCTGCTTCGAAGGCCACGATGTCCATCGATTTTTCCGTGGCTTCCAGCAGGCGTTGCGCCAGTGCGATGCGTTGGCTGGTCAGCCAATCGCCAAAACTGGTGCCGATCGATTTCTGGAAGCGGCGGGTGAAGGTGCGCCGTGTCAGGCCGGCGGCGTCGGCAACGCTGTCGAGGCTGTGGGTTTCGCCGAGTGTAGCGCGCACCGCGTCGAGGGCCTGGGTGAAGCGGTCGGCGTCAGCGCTCTTTGCCACGGGGCGTTCGATGAACTGCGCCTGTCCGCCTTGGCGGTGGGGTGAGAGCACGATGTGGCGGGCGAGCCGCAGTGCCACTTCCGCGCCAAAGCGGGCGCGCACGATATGCAGGCAGCAATCCAGTCCGGCAGCGACGCCGGCGGAGGTGACGATGTCGCCATCGTCGACATAGAGCACGTCGGCATCGATCGAAATGTCGGGGTGCAGGGCGTGCAGCTGGTCGGTATAGGCCCAGTGCGTGGTCGCCTTCCGCCCCGAAAGCAGGCCAGCGGCGGCGATGGCAAAGGTGCCGAGACACAGGCCGACGATCAGCGCCCCGCGCCGGTGCGCGCGGTCGAGCGCTTCGTTGAGCGGCCTGGCCAGAGGCGCTCCGAGATCCTTCCAGCTCGGGATGATGATGATGTCGGCATCGTCGAGCGCGGACAGTCCGTGCGGGACAAGGATGCTCAGCCCGGCATCGGTCTGGATCATGCCTTGCTCAACCCCGCAGACGCGGAAGTCGAAGCGCGGCAGGCCGAGCCTGGTGCGGTCGGCGCCGAACACCAGGCAAGGCACGGACAGATGGAACGGGCTGATGCCGTCGAAGGCGAGCACGGCGATGATCGGGGCGGTCATGGGCGTTTCCAGTGAGGGAAGTGGATTGTCCCAATTCTTTCGAATGATGTCAATCGGGCCACTTTTGGTCGGTCGCCGGCCAGCCTATTTTCCGCCCATCGCATTCAAGCCTGAAAGGAAAACACCATGTCTGCCCCAGCTAACACCACGCCGCACCGCGCGCTGATCGTCGTCGATGTCCAGAACGACTATGATGGCGGCAACCTGGCCATCCAGCATCCGCCGTTCCGCGACAGCGTCGTCAATGTGGCGCGCGCTATGGATGCGGCTGCCGCCGCCGGCATCAAGGTGGTTGTTATCAAACAGATGGCGCCGGAGACCTCGCCGATCTTCGCCAAGGGGAGCCATGGCGGCGAGCTGCATCCGGAAATCGCCAGGCGTGGCCGAGACCATTATGTCGAGAAGATGCTGCCCTCGGCCTTCACCGGCACCGACCTCGAAGCGTGGCTGCGCGCCAACGCCATCGATACGCTCACGGTGGTCGGCTACATGACGCATAATTGCGACCTGTCGACCATCATCCATGCCGTCCATATGGGCTTTGCCGTCGAGTTCCTGTCGGATGCGACCGGCTCGGTGCCTTATGCCAACAGCGCCGGCTATGCCTCGGCCGAGGAGATCCACCGCGTGGTGACTGTTATCCTGCAGTCGCGCTTCGCCGCGGTGCTCAAGACCGCAGAATGGGTCGAGTGCCTGAAGACCGGCGCCTTACCGGAGCGCGACACGATCTACGCGTCCAACCAGCGGGCGCTGGCGCGCAACGCGGCGTAAGGTCATCCCCCAAACAAAAAGGGCGCCGCATCGCTGCGGCGCCCTTTGTTGCCGGTGGCGCCCAAGAGTCTCCAGACCGATCTTCGATCTGGTCCTCAATTGGAGAAATCATTTCGATTCAAGCAATTGCGCTGAACGGGGCAAATTTTCTCCATCGTTTCAATGAAGAGGATCAACAGAAAAGAAGAAGAAAATTTGAGGCAAAAGAACGGTATTTCATGCATGCGCGCTATCAACTTGCCACGAGCATATGTTTGGGTTCTAATGGAGCTTCGATTGGTAGACAGTGGGGCTAGCAATTGAAAGCGCGTGTATTGTGGATAGTGATTGCCGGGACGCTGGCTGCTGTTGCGGCCGTTCTTCCTTGGCCTGCTTTTGCTCAAGTCCCTCCGCATGCTCCAGGTACAGTCTGCTACACGCCATATTTCTGGTGTTGGGCGCAGCCGCCGGGACCGCCCGGATACCCATGTGGATGTCCTTCGCAATATGGTTATGTGCAAGGCACGCTTGGATAAACTCGGAGGTGGGTCTTGTCGAAGCGTGTTGAAACAGACGACACAATCATCCAAGGATGGTTAAACGATGCTCGACTCATTTCGATATACGCCGCGCAAGCCGGAATCATCAAGGATAACGAGCTTAATGCTTCTATTGGAGCAGTTGATATACTGCCTGAGAAAAAATTAGGCGCGTCAGAGGTCGAAGTCCTTAGGCGTCAATTGAACAAAGCAATGGAGTCCGTGCCATTTTCTACCCTACTAGAATTACGAAATGGCTGGAGGCCAGGCGACACCAAGCGGAGTCAGAAGAAACTTATCTTCTTCTCGTTTTCTCAGTCACAATCATGGTTCTTGCAGGTCATCTCTCTCAGATATACAACAATGGCGTAAGCCTTTTATCTGAAATACGCGTGCTGTCCGTCTCCCATCCTGACAGGCGATTCGGCCAGCTTTCGCGGCAACTGCTCGCGGCCCGTAAAGAGATTGCAAATTCGGCTACGAAAAGCGGATCTTTGGAGAGCCAGTCGCTTGGTTTGCAAGCGTATTTCCAAGTATTCGACGATCTTAGAGAACTTGACCTGCAGCTCTCTCAGGTATCAGGTCGGGTTGAGAAATATAGTGATCAGGCTAGTTTCCCAATTATAGGCGCGAAACTTTTCTTATATTACTACTATGCTTTTCAAAGATATCTGAATGTCGCAGATTCTGATACTCTAATTTGGCTGCAAAAACAAAATCCGGCCTCTTTGCCTGGCCCAAATCCAGCACAAAATGGTGCGGTTCCCGTTTCACCTCTCCCTCAGCCCATTGTTGCAGTGCTTTCCGAGCTGGGTCTCTATAACAAGAGCCCTTTTTGTGCTCAGAAAATCGATGCCGAAAATCTTATAAGAGACCAGGTAAGATTTATAGACGATGTCATGCACTATAACTATTTCGCCAATGTTGCTAAAGAATATTTCTACGCAAATATATATAATAATTGCTTTGAGTCGATAAAATATGGGCCGTCCTATATCCCAAGCATGGACGAATTGGCTTCGAGTGTAAGTGGCTTGATTGCACCCTACGCGATGTGGATTCTTCCTGGCTTGTATGGGGCGATTGGTGCAACCATTTTCTATCTGCGTATGATCCTGGATCCCCTCGTTCCTGATCCAAGCAAATCGCGCATTTTCCACCGTATTGTTCTCGGAGCCCTGTCAGGCATGGTTCTAGCTTGGTTTTGGGTTCCGGACACGCGGTTTGGAACAGATCTCGCGAATATTGGATTTAGCTTGTTTGCACTTTGCTTTATATTCGGCTTTAGCCTTGACGTGTTCTTTGCCATGCTGGACAGATTCGTGAAGGTGTCAGTCGGAGCTATTGGCCAAATGGGAGCAGATCAGGCGAAGACCTGATCTGCCAAAGACCGTCTCTAACTTGGCGACGGACGCCTGACTCTCAGAACAACCCTTCGATCTGGCCCATCTCGTTGAGGAAGATCTTTTCCGAGGACGGCGCCTTGGGCAGGCCGGGCATGGTCATGACCTCGCCGCAGATGATGACGACGAAGCCGGCGCCCGCCGAAAGCCTGACCTCGCGCACCGGCACGGTGTGGCCGGTCGGCGCGCCGCGCAGGTTCGGGTCGGTCGAGAAGGAGTACTGGGTCTTGGCCATGCACACTGGCAGATGGCCGTAGCCGGCCTGCTCCCAGGCGTGCAACTGGTCGCGCACCGACTTGTCGGCGATCGCTTCCGAGCCGCGATAGATGCGCTGGACGATGGTGTTGATCTTCTCGAACAGCGGCATGGCGTCGGGATAGAGCGGCGCGAATTGCGAGGCGCCGGATTCGGCCAGTGCCACCACCTTGTTGGCGAGTTCCTCGATGCCGGCCGAGCCCTTGGCCCAGTGCTTGCACAGGATCGCCTCTTCGCCCATCGAGGCGACATAGTCCTTCATCGCCTGGATTTCGGCGTCGGTGTCGGAATAGAAGTGGTTGATGGCAACCACCGCCGGCACGCCGAACTGGCGGATGTTTTCAATGTGGCGGCCGAGATTGGCGCAGCCCTTCTTCACCGCCTCGATGTTTTCCTTGCCGAGGTCTTCCTTCTTGACGCCGCCATTCATCTTCATGGCGCGCACGGTGGCGACGATGACGGCGGCTGCCGGCTTGAGGCCCGCCTTGCGGCACTTGATGTCGAAGAACTTTTCAGCACCGAGGTCGGCGCCGAAGCCGGCTTCGGTGACGACATAGTCGGCGAGCTTCAGCGCCGTGGTGGTGGCGACGACCGAGTTACAGCCATGGGCGATGTTGGCGAACGGGCCGCCATGGACGAAGGCCGGGTTGTTCTCCAGCGTCTGCACCAGATTCGGCTGCATGGCGTCCTTCAAAAGCACAGCCATGGCGCCGTCGGCCTTCAGGTCGCGGGCGTAGACCGGCGACTTGTCGCGGCGATAGGCGACGATGATGTCGCCGAGGCGCTTTTCCAGGTCCTTCAGGTCGGTGGACAGGCACAGGATGGCCATGACTTCCGAGGCGACGGTGATGTCGAAGCCGCCCTCGCGCGGAAAGCCGTTGGCGACGCCGCCGAGCGAACAGATCATCTCGCGCAACGCCCGGTCGTTCATGTCCATGACGCGGCGCCACACCACGCGGCGGGTGTCGATACCGAGCTCATTGCCCCAGTAGATGTGGTTGTCGATCAGCGCCGAAAGCAGATTGTGCGCCGTGGTGATGGCGTGGAAGTCGCCGGTGAAGTGGAGGTTCATGTCCTCCATCGGCACGACCTGCGCATAGCCGCCGCCGGCGGCACCGCCCTTGACGCCGAAGTTCGGGCCAAGCGAAGCCTCGCGGATGCAGACGATCGCCTTCTTGCCGATGCGGTTGAGGCCGTCGCCGAGGCCGACGGTGGTGGTGGTCTTGCCTTCGCCGGCCGGGGTCGGGTTGATGGCGGTGACCAGGATCAGCCTGCCGTCCTTGTTGCCTTTCACCGATTTGATGAATTCGGCTGAGATCTTGGCCTTGTCGTGGCCATAGGGCAGCAGATGCTCGGTCGGGATGCCGATCTTCTGGCCGATCTCCTGGATCTGCTTTTTCTTGGCGGCGCGCGCGATCTCGATGTCGGACTTCACTTCGGCCATGACGGCTTTCCTCTGGATTGAACGGTGGAGGGGACGGGGTTGATCTCTATCGCAAGCAGGTTGGAACCGGGCGCGCGGGCATGTTCTAACCCTGTCGCTGCCGTGGCGTCAACTTCCATGCAACTATGTTTCCTATAGAGAAAATTCTTTTGCGGCCGGCCGACCTGTCCTCGGTTCTTTCTGGCTCCGCTTGCCGCGCCGTATAGAAGCCAGAGCAGGGGCGCTTCCGCCGTCTCAAAACAGCCGCACAATGCACGGAATGCGACAGAGGCGACGGCGCAAATTCGCCATCGCCGAATTGCGGGGTAAGCAGCCTTACTGCGTCAGCACGTTGCTGATTTCGACCATGTTGGAGCGGACCCGCAGGATGTAGAAGCCCATCGTCGTCAGGTGCGTCGGCAACAGCCAGCCATCCTCGCGGCCATTGGCGATGATGAAGGGCTGGATGCGCAGCGCCGAGACGAACTGCGCGTCCATCGTGTCCCACAGGCTCTGCAGGTGCTTTTCCTTGATGACGTCCTCGAAGTCGGCCTGGGCACCCTTCATCAGGCCGTAATAGGCATAGAGCTGGCCGTAGGCGAACCAGTAGCGGTCGTCGGCGCGGGTGTCGAACCAGCCATTGTTGTGATTTTCGGCGCGCTCCTTGAGGATGGCGGAAGTCGAGCCGATGTCCGACGCGATACGGTCGATATACTGCTTCAGATTGTCGGCGCGGGCATCGAAAGTGGCCTGGCAGGTGGCCAGCCGTGCGTTGAAGGAGCGCAGCTTGCGCACCGCGTCGCGGTAATAGCTCGGCGTCGGCGTCTTCGGGCCGAACGGGCTGACGCCGAAAATACCAGGTGTATTCGTCGAATTGCAGATTGCCGCGCGCGTCTTGCAAATCGGCATCGATCTGCGAGGTCGTGCGCACGCGGCCGAGATTGTCGGCAAGCTCGGTCGCGGTGCGTCGCACAGCCTGGTTGATGCCACGCTGGAACGAGGCCTTGTTGTCCATCCACGGCGTATCGTCCCAGTCGATGCCGAACAGGCCGAGCTTGTAGAGGATCATCGACGAGATCCAGGCATTCTGGTTGACGTTGAAATCGGTCAGGTCGGCCGCCACCTGGGCGATGCCAGAGTTGCCGCAAGTCTTTGCCGTGTCGGTGCCGGTCCCGGCGGCCACCTGCTCACCGGCGGAAACATTGCGTTTCTCGAACGTGTAGGTGTCAGGGTAGTTCGGGTTGAATTTGTTCCACCACTGCGTGGCATAGAAGAAATTGGCATAGAGGCCGATCAGCACCAGCACGGCCAAGCCGACCACGGCCTTGAGGATCCAGCCGCGCCGCGTGTACCAGCTGCCCGCCCATAGGAACGGCCACAGGATAGCGCCGATCAACAGGCCGATGCCGCGGCCGATCCATTGGAAAATCCGGGTGAAGAAGTTCACGATCGGATCGAGCATGGCTGTGTCATCCCCTCAAAGCATGATGCCAAAAAGTTGCAGACTTTTTGGATAAAATCATGCGCCAAACAATAAGTTAGAACGAAATGACGGTTCATTTCGTTCTAGTCAGTCAGGCCGTAGAGGCGTGTGCGAAACGCCACCTTGTCCTTCAAATATGTGGTTTTCAGAACGTCCACAACATGCGATCTCCAGGCGTCGCTGAAGCCGTCATAGTCCTTGTAGAAGCCCTGCTTGTTGAAGATGTAACGCGAGACGAAGTCGCTCGGCACGAAATCCGAGATCAGCCGGTTGGTCAGCCAGGCGTCGGGGTGGTCGGGCTTGGCGCGGATCACCAGGAAGCGCTGCTGCGGGAAGACATCGTCGATCTTGAGATGGCCAAGCTGGGCGATCTCGCGCTTGGCGGCGTTGAGGAAAGGAAAATTGCCGTCCTTGGTGATCAGGTCGGCATGGCTCTGGATCCAGGTCTGTAGCCAGACCTTGTCGACATCGGTCAGATTGCGGTTCGGCTCGGCGTCGCGGATCAGCGCGCGCACCACCATCTCGGCGCGGTGCTCGAGATAGCCCGAGGCTTCGATCCAGGAGGCGCGCGGCAGTTCGATGCGGCCGGTGCTGGCCAGGAATTTGAAGACCTTGTCGGCGTCGTTGATCGAGAGATAGCTGACCTGCCATGGCCGCGAGCGGCGAAAGCCCGGGGCGGCAGGGTCGCTGATCACCGTCGTCATGCCGGGGTCGACGAAGACGTAGAGCCCGCCGAAATGGCTGGTCCAGTAGGCATTGTGGCGGAAGATCACCTGGTCGGGCACCAGCGCGTTCTCGCGGATATCGCCGCAGACCTTGGCCAGCTCCACCATGCGGGTCAGCATGGCATTGTCGCGCCAGGCGTCGGGCTCCTGCTTCAGCCGGTCGACGAGCTTGCCGAGTTCGGCGGCCTTGCCCAGCACGTCCTCGGCCGACAGCACCTTGAACTCGACCTGGTTGATCGACAGCAAGTCCTCGATGTCGTTGACCTTGGGAACGGAGTCCTCGATCTCGCCGTAGATGACGTCTTTGATGGTCAGCGCGTCGATGGCGCGCTGGTTCTTGGACATGAACTCGAACATCAGCTGCGAGGTGTTGGAGAAGGCCGTGTGCACCACCGGCAGGTCGATCTGCGACGGCGTCAGGATGATGAAGCGGCGGTTGACCTCGTTGGGATCGAGATAGTCAGGGTCGCCGCATTCATCGGCGATCTCGGGCGAGAAGCCGGTGCGGTCGATCTGGAAGCTCTTCAGCTTGGTGGGCTTGAGGCCAAACGCCGCCAGCGCCTTGTTGTAGCGCTGGATGAGATGCGGCTCGTCGACGGTGAGCAGCCGGCCATAGATGAGTTCGTTGTCGCGCAGAAGGTCGGGTTTTTTGGCGGCGGCCATTATGCCTTCTCCCCGTTCACGGGGAGAAGGTACCCGAAGGGCGGATGAGGGGCGCGAGCCTTCCTTCTCCCCTTGTGGGAGAAGGTGGATCGGCGCGACAGCGCCGAGACGGATGAGGGGTGTTCCAGCGGAGTGAGACGCTGGTGTTCTCTGGAACACCCCTCATCCGTCGCCTTCGGCGACACCTTCTCCCACAAGGGGAGACGGGGGCGTCGGCGTGCTTCACGCATTCCAAAGCCCCTTCTTCTTCATCTCCTCCATCTCGCGCGCCGCCCTCTCACGCAACCTCGCGTCGCGCAGCAGTTTTTCCACAGCGGCGTCGTCGGACTTATCGGAATAGCGGAACTCGCTGTCGGCGTAGCGGTTGATCTCCTGCATGACCATGTCCATCGAGAACGGACCGCGCAATTCCTCGATCATGGCTTTCTTCTCGTCGTAGCCCTTGTGTATGAAGGCTTCCGGCTTTTCGAACCAGTCGTCAGGCAGCTCGATGTCCATGGCGCGCATCTTGATGGCGTCGGTGACGTTCTTGATGGCGCGGCCGGTGAAGCGCGGCTCGGCGTCCTTGATCAGGTGCAGATAGGTGCCGATGTCAGCCATGGTCTTGGGCGCGCCATTCTCCTTCATGTAGCGCTCATAGACCTTCATCAGCCCGTCTTCCTGCGGCTTCTCATGCTCCTCATAGGCTTCCTCGACAGCGCGCTGGATCTCCTGCGCGGCGTAGAGCTCGTGCTTGCCCAGAGGGATCTCGTGGTTCTTGCCGGCGAGCAGCACGAAGATGTCGATATAGTCGTCGCGAGTCTGCGGGCCGTCGACCAGCCAGCGGGCGCCGGCGCGCTGGCGCAGCGCGTCGTCGACATTTTCGGGATAGTTGGAGAACATGCCGAACGAGCAGTTGCCGCGCACGACGGTCGAGGCGCCGGCGAAGGCATCCATCAAAACGCCGGTGATTTCCTGCTGGCCGGCCGAGGCGCGGTCGTCGGAGCGGCGCGCCGCCACCTGGTCGATGTCGTCGATGGTGCCGAAGCCGATGACGCGCGGGTTCAAGACATTGTTGATGAACTGGCGGCAGTTCTGGCCCGACTTGCCCTGATAGGACGAGATCTGGTCGACACCGAAATTCTCATAGGCGAAGGGATAGCCGGCGACTTGGCAATAGCCGTTGACGAGGCCGGCGATCATCTGGATCAGCGTCGTCTTGCCGGTGCCTGGGGCGCCGTCGCCGATGAAGGTGAACAGGAAGCCACCGAGCTCGACGAACGGGTTCAGCTCGCGCTCGAAATCATAGGCCATCAGCATCTTGGCGAGCTTGACCGACTGGTATTTGGCGATGTGGTTGCCGACGACCTCTTCCGGCTTCTTGAAGGTCATCACCAGCGGCTTGGAGCGCTTGCCGGGGGCAACGTCGAAGCCGTCGAGGGTGAAATCGTCGGCATCGATGCGGATATGGGCGTTCTCGAACGGGCCGATGCCGTCGAAGCGGCCTTTTCTGGCCAGCAGCCCGTCGATGGCAACGCGGGCGAAAGCGCGCGCCCTGATCATCAGGTCGGCATCGTCCTTCGAGCCCGCTATCGCCTTGTCGAGCCCGGCGAGTATCGACTTCACCGCATCCTGCGGCGTGTCGAAGAGAAAGTCCGGCTCCGGGATGTCGTTGGGCGCCTCGCCGTCACTGTCGATCAGCTGGAACAGATAGGACGCCAGGCTGAACGCCGAGATGTAGGCCGAAGCGGACAGGAGCTTCTTGAAGGCGGAGGCCTCGTCGCCCTCGAGCGGGGCGCGGGTGTTTTCGCCTGCAGGCTTTCGAGGTCGGAGCCTTCGGCAAAGACATCCGATACGGCGAGCGCGATCGCCGTGCCGCGCCGGGCGCGGAACAGAAGCGTGTGCTGCGGAATGGTCAGCAACTGGTCGTCGGGGTGGACGGCGCCGACGGTCTTCGACAGTTCGACCTCGCGGGTGCGGCGCACCGAGCCGACCGAGACGGTGGAGACGAAGCGGCGGTTGGTGCCGGCCAGTGCCGTGCCGGATTCCCGTGAGGGATCCTCCAGCACGACGATGCGGGTGATGAAGCTCTGCGCGGTGGCGCGGTGCTTCTCGATCGACGCTTCCGGGATGGTGGTCAGGCCGGTGTCCATGAAGTGTGCTCCGTGGTGTTACGGTCAGACATCTGAGATCACCTGTCCGTTGGACAGGATGTGGACCTTGTAGCCGCCAAAGATCTTCTGGGCCTCGCCGGCGGCGTAGAGCGCCTGGTAGGCCTCGTGCGGGATCAGTGCGTGGTTCTCGTAGCTCGACACGCCCTGGCGCGCGGCTTCCAGATCATCGGTGTTGATGAAGAATTCCTGCGTCGTCTTCTCGCTGGAAAACAGCCCCTTGCGGCCGGGCTTCTCGCCCTTGGAATAGACCTCCTGGATGGTCCAGGTCAGCAGCCAGGCGTTTTCCGGCTTGCGCACCTTGGCCAGCACTTCGGTCACCGTCGAATTGTTGTCGGTAATCCCCGCCGAATAGAAGGGGCCGAGCACGACACGGCGCAATTGCTTGGGGTGCAGCGGCTCGAAATCCTTGTCGAGGTTCACCGCAATCGTCGCCGGCGACAGCGTGTAGGCGGAGTTCTTCTCGGTGAAATCGTCGAAACGATGGGCAAGCTCGGGATTGAGCAGGCCGTCGACCGGCAGCGGGATATCGACCTTGTCGTTGAGCTTGCCGTTGCTGTCGACGAGCTGGCGGACCATATTCTCGGAGGAATCCTCCACCGTCACCATGTAGACCAGGGGCAGGTTGGCGCTACCGTCGAAGGTTGCCCAATGAACGAGATAGTAGGGCAATGCCGTCTTCGGATTGACCGAGACCTTGGCGGTCTGCGCCAGCGTGAACGAGCCAAAGGTCTGCTCGCTCTTGACGTCCTCGAGATAGAGCCGCTCGGCCATCGACTTCTGCAGCGCTTCGGGGAATTCCTTGTGGCGCAGGATGAAGTCGGCCATCTCCTCGCGGAGCTCGCCGGCCAGCGGGATGTTGGCGAGCCGGCTGTCGGCCTGGCGACGGTCGTTTTCCAGTTCGAGCAGGTTCTGGAAGACCGGAAAACCGCTTTCGGCGCGGGAAATGCGGAACGTGTCCATGAAGCCCAGCCGGTTGCGCCAGCAGGAGAAGGACTTGTCGAGCCGGGCGATGTATTCGGCAACGATCTTGGCGACGATACCGTGCCGGTAAAGCGGCGAGCGGTCGTCGCGCATGAACACTTCAAGGCCGCTGAGCGCGGCCGTGATTGCCGAGAAATACCGCGCCGCCGCGTCGTTTTCGGGGGTCATTCTATCAGCCCTGGGATTGTCGCACCGGTGCGCGCGGCAATTAAGACTGCACGTAGTTGGCCGAATTGTGCTTCTTCAGCACCTCATCGAAGCGGCGAGCGAAGGCATCGTCGGCAAGCTTCTTGCGGCGCTGGATATCGGCGCTGGCGACCATGTTCTTCTCGTGCATTTCAAGCAGGTCGCCAATGTGCTTCTGCGAAGCGGCACCGATGCCGGCCATGGTTTCTTCCGCGGTGTTGTCGACCTGGCTGCCCAGCGTGTTGATCTTGTGGGCGACATCCTGCTGGGCGGCGGTCTTCAGCGAATCTTCCAGCGCCTTGTAGAGCACGATGCGCTGCTCGGTATCGATGGTCAGCTTGTTGATCAGTGTCGACTGCGCGGCGATCTGGTTGTTGAGCGAATCGACGAAGGTCTGGAACATCGAGGTGTAGCGCTCGAGCGTCTGGCTTTCGGCCAGCAGTTCCTGCTCCTTGGCCTGCTTCTCGTTGTACTCGGTGGCCAGTTTCGAGCGTTCGCCCTCGAGCTGCGTGCGGTCCTTCTGGCTCGTCGAGGCGGCGATCTTGTTCTCGATGTCGAGCAACATCGGGTTGAGTTCCTCGATGCGCTTCTGCACGGCTTCGAGGTTGGTCATGGTGGTTTTGCGGCGCTCGATCACCTGCGACAGGCTGGCCTCGGAGGTTTTGTAGCGCTGGTCGAGGACCTCTTTCTGCGCCTTGAGGATGCCGACGATGGTGTCGGACTTGGCCAGCAGTTCCTGCAGATTGCCGGCCAGCGACATGTTGCGGACGCGGTCGGTACGCAGGCGCTGCTTGCGCTGCGCCGAAAAGACGCCAACGAAATTTTCCCAGCCGGTGTAGTTCTTCATGCTCTCGAACTCGGCGCCGAAGACGTTGGTGGCGTCCTCAAGGCCGATGATCAGGTCGGCAATGTTGCCTTCCATCACCTTCTGCTGCTTCAGCACATCCTCGATGCGGGCGTTCTCGATGTCGAAATTGGCGTCGCCGATCTTCTTGTCAGCGGTGGCAAGCGTGTCGAGCACGGTGCCGGACTGCTCGATCTTGGTGCGCATGTCCTGGACGACCTGCTTGGTCTTGGCAATTTCGGCATCGAAATTCTGCAATGTCGCCATAGGGGCCTCCCGCTTCGGCTTCCGGTCGCTGGTTGCGAACAGCGGCGAATATATGTGGGGCATCCGGGGATTGAAAGACGTGAAGATAGAGGCGGCGTGAAAACAAAAGAATCCGCCAAGGCCTTGAAAGACAATGAAGGTGGGGTCATGGCGTGATTAGCCGGTAAGTCGGAACTAGTTCAACTGTCATTGAACTTTGATGCCGGCAAAGCAACCGGTCCCCACCGATGCGGAGATGCTGAATTCGGCAGGGAATTGAACCGGTTGCAGACAAACATATCGATGCGGCGTGCCACGCCGGCGCTCGCTCAGGGCTTAGGATCGGCCTTCAGATAGGCGATGACATTGGCGATGTCGTCATCATTGGTCAGGCCGCCAAAAGCCATTTTGTTGCCAGGAACTTTGAGCTTGGGAGCCCGGAGATATTCAGCAAGATTTGCCTCGTCCCAGACGAGACCGGCGGCGCCCGCGCCCTTCATGGCCTCGGAATAATGGCCAAGAAAGCTTTCCGCGGTGCCGGCAGTGCGGCCGACGACACCCTTGAGATGCGGGCCGACCTTGTCGCGGTCGCTGGCTGCTTCATGGCAGGCCATGCAGCGGTTGAAAACGTGCTTGCCCTGTACGGGGTCGCCGCCGGCATGGGCGGCAATCGAGGTGGCAATGAGAAGAAGGCTGGCTGAGGAAACGGCTCGAAGCATGGCTGACCCCGGAGAGCTCTGGCTGACGGCCTTATAGGGCCGAGGCCTTAACAAACGCTGCATCGTGGCGGGATTGGGGATAGGCGGGCGGGCGCTCAATCCCGTGCGACCGGACGAGGATCTCAGGCTTGCTGTGCGAGGTCGCGGCACAGGAAATCATGCAGCCGATCGACCGCCGGCGTCGTCGACAGCGGGTTGCGCAAGATGCCGACTTCGAGATCCGGCAGTGCGGGAAGCCCTTCATTGACGCCAATGATGCGCAGCGACTGGGGCACGCTGCGCTGGGCGAGGCCAGCAACGGCGAGCCCGGCCTGTACGACCGCGATCAGGCCAAGCAGGGAGGCGCTGGAATAGGTGCAACGGTAGGACCGGTCGGCTTCGCCAAGCGCCTGCAGGACGCTCATCCTGGCGGCGCAGCCGGGCTCGAACAGCGCGACCGGCAAGGGATCGGTCTGCCAGGCAACATGGTTGGGCGAGGCGACCCAGACGAAGCGTTCCAGCCGGATGACGTCGAGCGGCTGGTCCGGCAAGCGGGTGACGATCGCCAGGTCGAGCCGCCCTTCCGCCAGGGTTTTCACTAGAGCCGTCGACTGTTCGCAGATCAGTTCCACCGTCACCAACGGATGATCCTCGGCAAAGCGCGACAGGACAGGCGGCAGCAGGAAGGCGGCATAGTCGTCCGGCACGCCAAGGCGCACGCTGCCCGTCTCCTTCGGCCGCGTGACGCTCGCCCAGGCCTCGTCCGACAGCTTCAGCAGCCGGCGGGCGTAGATGAGAAAATCCTCGCCGATGGCGTTGGGGGTGACGGTTCGGGGACCGCGCACCAGAAGCTGGTTGCCCACCATCTCCTCCAGCCGCTGCATCTGCATGCTGACCGCCGACTGGCTGCGGCCGACCCGCGGTGCCGCATTGGACAGGCTGCCGCTCTCGACGACGGCGACGAAGGTTTTCAGGAGGTTGAGGTCAAGCGGAGCAGCCATGGTGCTATCAGCATATCGAATAGCTATGTCCAAATCTATTCGCTTGTTTGAAAGCTATCCTGCTGGCCTGATGGGTCTCGTCCTTTTGAGGAGCGTTCGATGAAGGACCTGCCAACTTCCCGTTTTCCGGCCGCGAGCCTGGCCTTCGCGATGACGATCGCCGGCACGGTCGGCGCCTTCGTGACGGAAGCGGGGCTTCATCCCGTGACGATCGTGTTCTGGCGCTGCGTGTTCGGCGCCATGTTCCTCGGCGCCTGGTGCCTGCTCAGGGGCTATTTGCCGGACAAGACGCTGTCGCCGTCCCGCCTTGCGCTGGCAGCGCTTGGCGGCGCCTGCATGGTGCTGAGCTGGACGGCCTTCTTCGCCGGCTTTGCCATGACGTCGATCGCCACGACGACGATCGTCTATCACGTGCAGCCCTTCTTCGTGGTCGTCATCGGCGTGGTCTTCCTCAAGGAGCGTATCTCGCTCGACCAGATCCTGTGGATGCTTGGCGCGTTCCTTGGTGTCGTGCTGGCCAGCGGGCTGGTGGTTTCGCATACGCAGGCCAGCACGGCATGGGCGCTGGGCATTGCTGTGACATTGGTTGCCGCGCTGCTCTATGCGGTGGCGACGATCCTCGCCAAGGGTCTGGGCCAGCAGCGCGCGGAGGTCACCGTGCTTTGCCAGACGATCGTCGGGATTGTCATGCTCGCGCCTTTCGCCGGAATCGGCGAGCATGTTCCCGCGCATTCATGGGGCTGGCTGGTCAGCATCGGCGTGCTGCACACCGGCATTGCCTATGTGCTGATGAACTCCGCCTTTCCACGCCTGACGACGCCGGTGATCGGCATCATCACCTTCATCTATCCGGTCGTTGCCATCATCATCGACTGGGCGATCTATGGGCATCCGCTCGGGCCGGCGCAGGCGGCCGGCATGGTGCTGATCGCCGTGGCGACGCTCGGTGTCCGGCTGGGCTGGCGGTTTCCGCGACGGCGTGTGTCGGCGGCCTGAGGCGGATCGCGGGTCAGGATTTCATGAAGCCGATGAAATCGTCGGGCGCGGCGCGGCCCATTTCCTCTTCCCAGTGGCGACGACAGAGCGAGACATAGACATCCTTGCCGATCGCCACCTGTTCGCCCTGGCGGGCAACCTTGCCGTCCGGGCCGAGGCGCACGACCATCGTCGCCTTGCGGCCGCAGCGGCAGATGGTGCGCACCTCGCGCAGATCGTCGGCGATCGCCAGCAGCGCGCGCGAGCCGGAAAACAGCTTGCCCTGGAAATCGGTGCGCAGGCCGTAGCACATGACCGGAATGTTCAGCCGGTCGGCGATGCGGGCCAATTGCCAGACCTGCTCCTCCTCAAGGAACTGCGCCTCGTCGACGAAGACGCAATGCACCGTCGTGTGGTCGTGGTGCTCGGCGACGCGGGCGAACAGGTCGTCGCCGTCGCGGAACATCTCGGCCTCGGTCTCCAGCCCGATGCGCGACGAGATCAGGCCGGTATCGCCCTTGCGGTAATGGCCAGCGACGAACAACATCGTCGTCATGCCGCGTTCGCGATAATTGTACGACGCCTGCAAGAGCATCGTCGTCTTGCCGGCATTCATCGTCGCGTAGTTGAAGTAGAGCTTGGCCATACAGCTCTTTTAAGCTGACTTGCCTCCGCGCGGGGAGGGGCCGCCACCGCATTCCCCTGAAAAAGCCGGCTCGCCTCTAAAAAAGATGTCTGGCACGACAAAAGCGTCAACCGTGTCGCTGATTGGCCAGTCTGCGCCGTTGATCGTGATTGCCTTAACGCTTGAATCCACACCAGAATGGTGTTTGGCTGACGAAACAAGGCGGGCAGAGAAACCGTAACTACGCTTCGCCAAAGAATCACAATGGGAGACTGTCTATGTCGCGTATGAATTCCTTCGCCGCCGGCCTCGGCCTGGCGGCTTTGTTGTCCACGAGCGCCGCCTTCGCCGGTGACGCCGCAAGCTGCAAGACCGTGCGACTTTCCGATGTCGGCTGGACCGACATCCAGGCGACCACCGGGGTTGCTTCGGTGCTGCTCACCGCGCTCGGCTACGAGCCGAAGGTGATCCAGCTGTCGGTGCCGGTGACCATGGCTTCGCTGAAGAACAAGGACCTTGATGTCTTCCTCGGCAACTGGATGCCGTCGATGACCAATGACATCAAGGACTACACCGCCGATGGCTCGGTCGAGACCATCAGCACGAACCTGACCGGCGCCGGCTATGGCATCGTCGTGCCGACCTATGTGGCGGACGCCGGCGTCAAGTCGCTGACCGACCTTGGCAAGTTCAAGGACAAGTTCAACGGCAAGATCTACGGCATCGAAGCCGGCAATGACGGCAACCGCATCATCCTCGACATGATCAAGAACCCGAAGGACAATCTCGAAGGCTTCGAGCTGGTCGAATCCTCGGAGGCCGGCATGCTGACGCAGGCCGAGCAGTCGATGAAGAACAATGAGTGGATCGCCTTCCTCGGCTGGACGCCGCATCCGGTGATGGGCGCCATGAAGATCACCTATCTCGACGGCATGGGTGACAGCGGCTTCGGCGCCGCGACCGTGTTCACCAATGTGCGCAAGGGCTACACCACCGAGTGCCCGAATGCCGGCAAGTTCATCGCCAATTTGAAGTTCAATCTGGACATGGAAGGCCAGATGATGGACGCGATCCTCAAGGGTGGCGACGCCGCCACGGTGGCGACAGACTGGCTTAAGAAGAACCCGGACGCGGTCAAGCCATGGCTCGCCGGCGTGACCACCTTCGACGGTGGCGATGCCGCGGCAGCGGTCAAGACCGCGCTCGGAAGCTGAGCCGACTGAATTCGGCAAGGCCGAACCAGGAAGGGCAGCCATCTTAGAAAAGGCTGCCCTTTTTCATATCCTGTGACAAGATGACGTTGCGCGAGCCGAGAGCAGGGGCGGCTCCTGGACGAAGAGGGGTAAGATGGATCCGATTTCGCAATTCATGGTCGATCACAAGATCCCGATAGGCGCCTGGGGCAAGGCGTTCTTCGGCTTCCTGACCGACAATTTCGATACCATCTTCAGGGCCTTCTCCAATGGCCTCAACTTCATCCTCGACGGGCTGGTCAACGTCCTGCTGCTGGTGCCGCCGGTGCTGCTGGCACTGGTCATCGCGATCATTGCATGGCTGCTGCAGCGCTCGCGGCCGCTGGCCATCGGCGTCTTCCTCGGCCTGATCTTCATCATCAACCAGAACCTGTGGAAGCAGACGGTGCAGACGCTGGTGCTGGTCGTCGCCGCCGCGGCGATGGCCATGGCCATCGGCGTGCCGCTCGGCATCTGGGCGGCGCACAAGCCGAAGGTCTACCGCATCATGCTGCCGGTGCTCGATCTGATGCAGACGCTGCCGACCTTCGTCTACCTGATCCCAGTGCTGACGCTGTTCGGCCTCGGCAACGCGCCCGGCCTCATCGTCACCATCATCTTCGTCATCCCGACCGCGGTCAGGCTCACCCATCTCGGCGTCGTCTCGGTGCCGAAGTCGATCATCGAGGCCGGCGAGGCGTTCGGCGCCACCAAGAGCCAGCTTCTGTGGAAGGTGGAACTGCCTTCGGCGCTGCCCACCATCATGGCGGGCCTGACGCAGTCGATCATGCTGTCGCTGTCGATGGTGGTGTTCGCGGCCCTGATCGGCGCCGGCGGACTCGGTACCGAAATCAACCGCGCGCTCGGCTCGCGCCGCATCGATCTCGGGCTTGAAGCCGGCCTCGCCATCGTCGTGCTCGCCATCGTGCTCGACCGAATGACCCGCATTGGCGTTGGAGGCAAGAAATGACCGTCGCCGTCGATTTCAAGAACGTCGATATCGTCTTCGGCGCCGATCAGGCCGGCTCGCTGGCCATGATCGACAAGGGCGCCACGCGCGCCGAAATCCTGGAGAAAACCGGCAATGTGCTGGGCTGCGCCGGCGCCAGCCTGACCGTGCATGAGGGCGAGATCTCGGTGCTGATGGGCCTGTCGGGCTCCGGCAAGTCGACGCTGCTTCGGGCCGTGAACCGCCTCAACGTGGTGTCGCGCGGCCAGGTGCTGGTCAAGGACGGCGACAAGATCGTCGACGTGGTCACCTGCGACGAGCCGACCTTGCGGCGCCTGCGCCAGAAGCAGGTGGCGATGGTGTTTCAGCAGTTCGGCCTGTTGCCGTGGCGCACGGTGGAGGAAAATGTCGGGCTCGGCCTCGAACTTGCCGGCGTGCCGGATGCCGAGCGCAAGGAGCGCGTGCATAAGCAGCTCAAGCTGGTCAATCTCGACCAGTGGTCGAAGAAATACGCGCATGAGCTGTCGGGCGGCATGCAGCAGCGCGTCGGCCTGGCCCGCGCCTTCGCCACCGAAGCGCCGATCCTGTTGATGGACGAGCCGTTCTCGGCGCTCGACCCGTTGATCCGCACCAAACTGCAGGACGAATTGCTGCAGCTCCAGGCCGAGCTGAAGAAGACCATCATCTTCGTCAGCCACGACCTGGAAGAGGCGCTGAAGATCGGTAGCCACATCACCATCATGGAGGGCGGGCGCATCGTGCAGACCGGTGCGCCGGAAGACATAGTGCTGCGTCCCGCCAACGACTATGTGCGCGACTTCATCGCCAACGTGAACCCGCTGTCGGTGCTCACCGCCTGGAACGTCATGCGCGACAGCCGCGACCTCGATCACGGCGACAATGGCTGGGTGTGGCTCGACCGGCGCAAGACGACACGCTTCAAGATCGACGAGCACGGGCTGGTGGCGGCGGCCGAACGCGATGGCAAGCCGGCAGTGTGGGTGTCCTGCGCCGATGTCGAGGCTCAGTCCGAGGAAGCGGCACAAGTGTTCTGGGCCAATCCCGGCACGTCACTGAAAACCGTGATGCTGGCCATGCACCGCTCGCAGACCGCACCCGTGGCGCTGTTCGACGACCAGTCCCGCTTCGTCGGCGCCATCGGCATCAGGGATGTGCTGAGCGCGGTGTTGCGGCGGTAAGCGCCTCGCTATCCTTGTTTTGACGTCATTGCTGCGTCAGGCCGCCAGCGGCAGGCGCAGCTCCGTCAACAGCCCGCCATCCGGGTGGTTGGACAGGCGGATCTCGCCGCCGGCGGCGCGCGCGATGTTGCGGGCGATGGTGAGGCCGAGGCCAAGGCCGCCGGTCTGGCGGTTGCGGGACTGTTCGAGGCGCACGAAGGAGCCGAACACGGCATCGATCTGGGCCTGAGGTATGCCCGGTCCTTCGTCGCGGATGGTGAGCGTGATCGTGCCGTCCGAGCGGTGCAGGCTAAGATGCGCCTTCTTGCCGTAGGTGACAGCGTTCTGCACCAGATTGGTGACACAGCGCCTAAGTGCGACCGGCCGCGCGATGCAGATCAGGCCGCGCGAACGGGTGTCGTCATTGTCGAACGAGACCTCCGGGTAGGGGTCGGCGATCGATTCCACGAACGACCAGAAGTCGATGCGCTCGGTCTTTTCCTCGTTCACCTCGAAAGTGGCGAAATCGATCACGGAACTGGCGATGCTCTCGACATCGGCGAGATCATGCGCCAGCGCCTCGCGAACCGCCGATTTGCGCAACAGCTCGAGGCGCAGCCGCATGCGCGTCATCGGCGTGCGCAGATCATGCGCGAGTGCGGCGGCAAGATGTTCGCGGTCCTCGACATATTCGCGCAGCCTCTTCTGCATGGCGTTGATTGCCCTGGCTGCAGCCTGCACCTCGCGGCTGCCGGACTCGGCGATCGGCGGGCTCTTCAAATCCTTGCCGATCCGGTTCACGGCGGTTTCCATCATCCGGTAAGGCGCGGTCAGTCGGCGCAGCGACCAGATCGACATGATCACCACCAGGCCGGCGATCAGCGAATAGAGCGGCAGGCTGTCGAAGCTCAGGATCGGGCCGACGGGCGTGATCGGCTCGGTGAAGTTCAGCCACTGGCCGTCGGCGAAACGCAATGAGGCTGTCAGCTTGTCGCTCTGGGCGAAGTCGGCGGCCAGCACCAGAAGGTCGCGCTCGACCTGGCCGATGTCGGGGCCGGATACGGTGCTGGCGTCGTCGGCCTCGCGCGTCGCCGGGTCGCGCCGCACGCGCGCGTCGGTGACGCCGAACTTCGACAGCCGACCGACCAGGATGTCTTCGAGTTCAGCCAGTTCGTCGTCGCCGGCGATCGAGGAGGTGACCGCCGGCGTGTCCGAGACGGTGAGGGCGTAAGTCGCGTTGAACAGGCCCGCCGCGGTTGCCTTGCGCTCCTCGGGCGTGGCGTTGCTCATCAGCTGCACCAAAGAGAAGGCGCGGTCGTTGAGGCGGTAGAGGTCGACCACATCGTTGGCGACGGCACGGTCGCGCGACACGATATAGAGGGTCGCGACCTGGCTGATCAAAAGGCCGGCAATGACGATCAGCAGCACCCAGACAGGCAAGGTCTGCGGCAGGAAACGTCTCATTCGGAGGTCGTCTCGGGCAGGAACTGGTAGCCGCCGCTGCGCACCGTCAGGATCAGCTTCGGCGTCTTCGGGTCATCTTCCATCTTGCGCCGCAGCCGGCTGACCAGGATGTCGATGCTGCGGTCGAAGGAATAGTCGCTGTCGCCGCCGGAGAGTTCGATGAGCTGGTCGCGGGTCAGCACGCGCTGGGCGCTCTTGACGAAGGTCTGCAGCAGGTTGAATTCGGCCATGGTCAGCTCGACCCTGACATCGTCGGGCGCCGTCAGCCGGCGCCGCGAACAGTCCATCGTCCAGCCGGCAAAACGGTAGATCTGCTTGGTGGTGGGACGCTTCGGCTCGGTGGTGCCGTTGCGCCGCAGCACGGCGCGGATGCGGGCCAGGAGCTCGCGCGGGTCGAAGGGTTTGGGCACATAGTCGTCGGCGCCCATCTCCAGGCCGACCACGCGGTCGGTGGTCTCGGTGACGGCGGTCAGCATGATGATCGGCGTCGTATACTGGGCGCGCAGGTCGCGGCACAGTTCCAGCCCGCTCTTGCCGGGCAACATCACGTCGAGCACGATGAGGTCCACCTGCGCACGGCGCAGGATGGCCTCCATCTCGGTACCATCGGCGGCTACCGAAGTGTGCAGCCCCCGCTTCTGGAAGAACTCCTGAAGCAGGTCGCGGATGCCCTTGTCGTCGTCGACGATCAGTATGTGTGCGTCGGATTTCACGAGGTGCCCTGTCTCGATTGCCGGCCAAGGAATTCTGGCAGGTGAGCCACACGATAGAATTCGGGCCATATGTTGGCCAGTGCCTTGGATTTCAAGGGAGAACGAATTCCGCCTTCTCCACATGGAAAGCAATGGCCGTGCCGAAGCTCCTTGTTTCCATGCGTGTCGGCTCCAAAAACCGGGACCGCTTTTGGACGATACGCATCAGGCGGGCGGGCCAGACACAATCCAGAAACAAAATTCTACAATCGGGAAAAACTCCTGAAAAGGTAGGGCGGCATAACGGTGCCGTGGCGGTCAGATTACCGGCTGCGACGCAAATCTCCGGGTTCACGGAAAAACCAATGCCAAGGTTGTCGATCAGTTTGTTGGGTGCGTTGCTGGGCCTTGGCCTGGTCACTGCCGCTGCAGGACAATCAAACGCAAAGGCGCCACTGACCCGGAGCGAACGGTGCGCCAATCTCAGCCACCAATTTGATGAAGCCCTCGAAACCCATGCCACGGCAACGCAGGTCACCGCGGCAAAGGCACTTCAGAGAAAGGGCAACCGGTATTGTGCCGCCAAGAAACAGGCACAGGGCATCCGGATGCTCGCCAACGCTTTGAAGCTGCTTGGAGTGACACCGAATGACCCGGTCCAGTGACGCTCAAAATCGACCCGCATAAAAAGGAAATGAAGCCATGAAAAAGTCCCTCCTGTCGGCCCTCGGTCTCTCCGTTGCTCTTGCCTTCTCGATGCCGGCTCTCGGCAACGCTGCCGCCACCACGACCGCTGCCCCGGCTGCTGCCACCACGACCACCGCTCCGGCCGCTGCCGCGACGACCACCGCTCCGGCCAAGGCTGCTCCGAAGAAGGTCGCCAAGAAGGCCGTCTGCAAGGTGACCAAGAAGCACAAGTGCCCGGTCAAGAAGGCTCCCGCCAAGGCAGCCCCCGCAGCGGCGGCCCCCGCCGCGGCGGCCCCGAAGGCTGCTCCGAAGAAGCCCTGATCAGCTTCGAGGTCAGTTCTAGCAAGGCCGTTCCAGCCGCAACCGGCTGGGGCGGCCTTCTGCCGAATGCATGGTCGAACTGAATACCGGCGCTTTCCAGCCGCGCATCTCGATCATGCTTAACCCGTTTGCAACGCCGGCCATGTAGGACAATCCGCATGAAGAAGCGGCTTTCGTCCATTTTGCGTTCGATGGTGATTGGCGGCCTGGTTGCCACCGGTGTCGCCAGGGTGCTGATTCTGCTCACCGCTAGCCCCGTGCCCGACCCCGCCAGTGGCCGCACCGAGCCCTCGCTGTTCGCGCCGATAATTTCCAGCAACTGGGACTACATCACGCCTGTCCAGGCGTGGCTGCTGATCGTGCTTCTCGCCGTGACGCTGATCTGCATTGCCGGATGGCCGATCGCGGCATGGCTGGAACGCCGGGCCAATCCCGGCGGCAATCGGCTACGTCCCAATCTGGACCGTTGAACCGCGGTCAGCGATTGCCCACATGATTGTGAAGCACCGCGCTCGACCCAGCTTGCGCGTCAATCAAAATGGACGATCGGTTTGACGTCTGGCAAAATGCATGGCGCCCGCCGTCGATCGCGAAACTGTCGGTTCCGATGCCAGAAATCACCACAAAACCGCGTACTAAGGTCAAGCCGCAGACCGAGCGGCCGAAGCTCTACAAAGTCATCCTCATCAATGACGATTTCACGCCGCGCGAATTCGTCGTCACGGTGCTGAAGGGCGAGTTCAAGCTCAGCGAGGACCAGGCGCACCGCATCATGATCACCGCGCACCGCCGCGGCGTGTGCGTGGTTGCGGTGTTCACTAGGGATGTCGCCGAAACCAAGGCGACGCGTGCCACCGACGCTGGCAAGGCCAAGGGCTACCCGCTGCTGTTCACGACAGAGCCGGAGGAGTAGAGCGGAGGCGCCCCGCTACCGTCCCTCGCGGTACCACATCGAGCCCATCGCCAGGAGCAGCAGGCCGAGGCCGAGGAAGCCGCCGAACAGCGGCACGCGCGAGACGGCCTTGAGCACGCTGTCGTCGGTGGTGCGCAGGCCGATCCAGTCGCTGCCCGACGCTTCGCCGGCCGAGCGCACCGGTACGATGGAGGGCAGCGTCACGTCGCTGCCAAGGGCCGAGGACGAGGCCAGCCGGCGCACGCTGCCGCCGGTGGCTTCCGCCGGTGCCCTCAGCAGGTTTTCGGTGGAGATGACGTCGGCGAATTCCGGCGCATTGACCGGCCCGACATGGGCGAGCGCGGCGAGATCGCCATTGGCGACCTGGAACAGGCCGATCTCGTTGGTCTGGACGCTGCCGAGGAAGACGCCGGGCTCGGATCTGTCGAGCTTGACAGTCACCGTCTTGCCGGAAGGGGTGATGATCTGCGCCGGGCCTGGATCATCGGCCATGGTCTGGCGGCGGATCTCCAGCACCATGCCGCGACCCTCGGCGGTCAGCCGCTCTTCCTCGAGCTCGGGCTCCTTCATCAGCCAGTGGGCGATGCGCCGGTAGAGCTGGACATGCGGACCACCGCCCTCGAAGCCGCGCGCCCACAGCCAGCCCTGGTCGGACAGGAGCATGCCGACACGGCCTTCGCCCTTGCGGTCGAGCAGCAGCAGGGGCCGGTTGTCGGCACCCTTCATCACCACTTCGCCCTGCGGGTTCTGCACGCCGATGGTGCGGAACCAGCGGCTCCAGTGCGGCGGCTCGGTGGCCGAACCATCGAGGCCGCGCGTCACCGGATGACGCTGGCCGAGGTCGGTCAGGCGCGGATAGAAGGCCTTTTCAACCACTTCGCCGGTCGGCATCGCCGGCAGGGCCGACATTAGCGGCGTGCGCGCGATCGAAGCTTCGCCGGCATATTCGGGGCCGGCGGCGATCAGCAGCGCGCCGCCCTTTTCGACATATTCGGAGATGTAGTCGTAATAGAGGATCGGTAGCACGTCGCGGTGCTGGTAGCGGTCGAAGATGATGAGGTCGAAATCCTTGATCTTCTCGACGAACAGTTCGCGGGTCGGGAAGGCGATCAGCGACAATTCGTTGATCGGCGTGCCGTCCTGCTTTTCCGGCGGCCGCAGAATGGTGAAGTGGACGAGATCGACCGAGGCGTCGGATTTCAAGAGATTACGCCAGGTGCGCTCGCCGGCATGCGGTTCGCCCGAAACGAGCAGCACGCGCAGATTCTCGCGGATGCCGTCGACCAGCGCGATCGCGCGGTTGTTGGTGTCGGTGAGTTCGCCCGGTTCGCGGTCGATGGCGAGTTCGATGATGTTGCGTCCGGCGCCCGGAATGGTCACCTGCAGCGGCATGGCCTGGCCGACGGTGGCATGCTCGACCGAGACCTGCTCGCCATTGACCGAGACGCGCACATCGACCGGGCCGGTCTCGTTCTCCGTCGAAATGACGCGGTAGGTCATGTCGAGCGGCTTGCCGACGATGCCGAAACGCGGCGCGTTCTCGAAGCGGATGCGGCGGTCCTTTTCGTGGTCGTTGCCGGTGATCAGCGCATGCAGCGGCGCGTTGAAGTCAGGCGCGCCGGGGGGCGCGTCATGCACCTCGCCATCGGTGATCATGATGGCGCCGCCGATGCGCGACGGCGGCACGTCGCGGAAGGCGCCTTCCAGCGCGCCGAACAGCCGCGTCTCTGTACGTTCCTCGGCGGCGTCGGACTTGCCGGCCTCGACGACGCGGACATCGAATTGCTTGAAGCGGCCAAGACGCTGCTGCAGCCCGGCCACCGCCTCATCGGTCTGTTTGGTGCGGTCGCCGATATCCTGGCTCTGGCTGCGGTCGACGATCAGCGCAACGACACTCTTCAGCGGCTCGCGCTCCTCATTGAGGAACACCGGGTTGAACAGAGCGGCGGCAAGCGCCAGCAGGGCGACGAAGCGCAGGACGCCGCCGCGCTGGCGAAACCACAGGCCGACAAGTGCCAGCAGCGCCAACGGCACCAGCACCACGGCCAACATGGGCCAGGAGATCAGCGGTTCGAAGGAGATCGACCAGTTCATGCCTTATTGCCCCAGCCGTTCGAGCAATATGGGCACATGCACCTGGTCGGATTTGTAGTTGCCGGTCAGCATGTACATCATGATGTTGACGCCGGCACGCAGCGCATAGACGCGCTGCATCGGGTCGGCCGGCACGGTCGGCAGCAGCGCGTCGCCATTTTCGTCGACCGCCCAGGCGCCGGCGAAATCATTGGCGGTGATCATGATCGGCGAGACGCCGTCGCCGGTGCGCACCGGCCGGTTGTCGGCATTGCTGGCGTCGAGCGAGGCCTCGACCCAGAGCGGGCTGCCGGCGAAGCGGCCGGGAAATTCTGGCAGGATGAAGAAGGACTTGGTCAGCACGTGGTCCGACGGCACCGGCTCCAGCGGCGGTACGTTGAGGTTGCCGAGGATGTCGCGCAGCCGCTCGGTGGCCGGGCTGGTGGAATCGGCGCCGATGCCGTTGGCGAACTGGTCGCGCGTGTCGAACAGCACCGTGCCGCCTTGCTGCATATAGGCGTCGATGCGGGCGATCGCCGCCTGGCTCGGCATCGGGGCGGCCGGATCGATCGGCCAGTAGATCAGCGGATAGAACGACAGTTCGTCCTTCGCAATGTCGACGCCGGCCGGTGCGCCGGGTTCCAGCGCGGTCTTCTCGATCAGGAAGCGGGTCAGGCCTTCGAGCCCGGCGCGGCTGATCGAATCGTCGCCCGGTACCCCGGTCAGCACGTAGGCGATACGGGTCTTCGAGATCGCCGTGATGGCCGCCTCGTCGCCCGGCTTGGCATCGTCGGCGCGGGCGAAATCGGCATGGCCGAACAGTGCGCCAAGCGCAATCAGCACCGCTGCGGTGGTGGTCACCGCACCGGCGCGGCGCGGCCGGCGCGAAAACAAGCCGCCCATCCAGAACACCGCCAGCGTGTCGAGCAGCATCAGCACCAGGGCGGCCGCGACCAGCGAACCTTTCAGGTTGCGGGATTCGTCGAAGGCGTATTGGATCGTGGTGACCGGCACCGCGATCTGCGGGCGCGCCAGAGGCGCGAACGTGCTCGCGGCATCGAGCAGATTGTGGGCGAAGACGCCGGTCTCGGAGCCGTAGAGGCCGGGCGGGTTCTCGAAGGTCACCGGCGCGCCGGCGCCCGGCACCAGCGGCCTTGCATCCGGCGTCGGCGGAACCAGCGAGCCGTCTGCCGCGATCATGCGGTAGGGCGCCAGCGACGTGGCGGCTGCTTCGGCATTGGCGATCGCCGCGCCCTGGTTGCGCGACAGCTGGACGATGCGGCGCAGCATCTCGACGAAGCTGCCCGAAATCGGCAGGTTCGACCAGGTCGCCTCGGGCGTGACGTGGAACAGCACCAGCGTGCCTTTGCCTTTCTTCAGCCCGGTGACCAGCGGCGTGCCATCGGCAAGTGCGGCCCAGGTGCGCTCGACGATGTCGGGTGTCGGCTCGGCCAGCACCTGCCTGCTTACTGTCACCTCGGTGGGCGGTGCCAAGTCGGCGAAGGGACCGGCCTTGGGAAATTCGGTGACCGGCTGCGGCGATGTCCATGACAGCGCGCCGCCGAGCGAACGCTCGCCAGTGCGCAGGCGAACCGGCAGCAGATCGTCGTCATTGCCGGCGGCGGCCAGCCGCGAGCCGGCGAAACGCACCAGCGTGCCGCCATTGTCGACCCAGTCGACCAGCCTTTGCCGGACCTGTGCCGGAATGGTGCCGATGTCGGCCATGATGATCATCGCCGGCTTCTGGTCGAGGATCTGCGGGATGGCGTCGGCGAGATCGGCGCTGGAGGGTTCAACCAGGTCGGCGAAGGGCTGCAGCGCCCGCCTGATGTAGTAGAGCGGCGACAGAAGCGGCTGCGCCTGGTCGGCCTCGGCCTGCGACAAAAGTCCGACGCGGCGGCGCTTGGAGCTTTCGTCGAGCACGCGCACCGCACCCGCCTGGCGCTCGCCGTCGAGCGCTATCGAGGCGAAATCGTTGCGCAGTTCGAACGGCACCGCCATCGTGCCGGTGGCGGTGGCTTCACCAGGTGCGAAGGTCAGCGTCGCATCGGCGATGCGGCGGCCCTTGTCGTCGAAGGCGCCGGCGGTGACCTGTGCCGGCGCCGGATCGCCCGGCGCACGGATGGCGGTGAGCGCAAAACCGTCGACCTGGTTCTCGGCGGCGGTTAGCCCGGTCAGCGAAAGCCGCTCAGTGGTAGCCCACACGACGCGAGCGGCATTTTTCGACAACAGTGTGTTGAAGGCGGCTTCGTCGCCCTTGGCCGCGAGGCCGTCGGCCAGCACGGCGACGCTGGCGCCGGGCAAGGTTTCCAGCACGCCGGCGACACGGGCATAGACGGCGGGCCGGTCGGTGGGGATCGGCCGCGGCTTGGCGGCGCGCAGCCGGTCGAGGGCAGCGGCGGCATCGAAGGGGCCGATCTCGGCATTGGCCTTTTCGGCGGTGAAGGCGATGATGACCGGCACGCCGTTCGAGCCGGCGTCCTTGATTAGCCGCTCGGCGGTGGCGACGCGCTTGTTCCAGTCGGCCGCGCTTGCCCAGTCATTGTCGATGACCAGCGCAAGGGCCGCACCTTCGGCCGGCAATTTTTCGCGCGGGTTGAAGACCGGTTCGGCCAGCGCCGCGACGACGAGGCCCGCCATCAGCAGCCTGAGCAGCGTCAGCCACCAGGGGCTTTGATGCGGCGTCTCCTCGCGCTTCAAGACGCGCGCCAGGATCTTCAGCGGCGGAAAGATCTCGGCCTGCGGCTTGGGTGGCGTCAGCCTCAGCAGCCACCAGATCACCGGCAGCGCCAGCAGGCCCCACAGCACCATGGGAGCGCCAAAGGAGAGCGTCAGCCAGCTCATGCGCCGACCACCTTTCCGAACTGACGGGTACGACCGCTACCGGCATAGCCGCCATCGGCGGTCATTGCCATGTGCAGGCGCACCAGCGCGTCGGACGCGAGCCGATCGGTGTGGTTGACGGTAAAACTCCAGCCGAGCCGCTTGCACCAGGCGGCCAGTTCCTGACGACGGGCGGTGTAGAGCAGGCGGTATTCGTCGCCGAGCATTTCGGCGCGTCCGGCAGTCAGCTTGTCGCCGGTCTCGGGATCGGTGAACTCGGTACGGCCGGCATAGGGGAAGGTTTCCTCGGCCGGGTCGGCGACCTCGATCAGATGCGCGCGCACGCCGTGGCGGGCGAGCACGTCGAGCCATTCCATCGTCTCCTCGACGGGATCGAGGAAATCGCTGGCGATGACGATGTCGCAGAAGCGCCTGATATCGGAGAGGTCAGGCTTCGCTGGCAAGTCGCCGGCATGCATGAGCTGGGCTGCGATGCGTTCGGCGCCGTTGCGGGCGGTGAATGGATCGGTCAGGCCCGGCCAGGCGATGCGCTCGCCGCTGCGCGACAGCAATTCGGCCATGGCCAGCGCCAGCACCAGCGCGCGCGATTGCTTGGAAACGCTGGCACCGGTCGATTTGTAGAGCATGGACGGCGAGGGGTCGGCCCACAGCCACACCGTATGGGCGGCTTCCCATTCGCGGTCGCGCACATAGGTGTGGTCGTCGCGGGCCGAGCGGCGCCAGTCGATGCGCGAGGAATCGCCTTCGACATAGGGCCGGAACTGCCAGAAATTCTCGCCGATGCCGCGCTTGCGGCGGCCATGCCAGCCGGCGATCACCGTGTTGACGATGCGGCGCGCCTCGACCAGCAGGTCGGGCACAAGCGAAGCCCGCAACCGGCCACGGGCGAGCGCGTCGCGCGTCGCTGCCGGAGCCTGGACCTCGCCGATGCGCGCCATCAAATCCCTTTCACGAGCTTCGCCACCACGTCGCGCACGCTGGTGCCTTCGGCGCGGGCGGCGAAAGTCAGCGCCATACGGTGCTGCAGCACCGGCTCGGCCAGGGCACGCACGTCGTCGACTGATGGTGCCAGCCGCCCGTCGTAGAGCGCCCGCGCCCTCGTGCACAGCATCAGCGCCTGGCTGGCGCGCGGGCCTGGCCCCCAGGCGACATGCTTGTCGGTCTCGGCATTGCCCTGGCCCGGACGCGCCGAGCGCACCAAAGTGAGGATCGCCTCGACCACGCTTTCAGGCACCGGCATGCGGCGGATCAGCGTCTGGATTTCCTTCAGCCGCACCGGTTGCAGCACGTTCTGCGCCTTGGCATCCTCGATGCCGGTGGTTTCCAGGAGAATGCGGCGCTCGGCCTCGATTTCGGGATAGAGGATGTCGACCTGCATCAGGAAGCGGTCGAGCTGGGCTTCGGGCAGCGGATAAGTGCCTTCCTGCTCCAGCGGGTTCTGCGTCGCCAGCACATGGAAGGGTGCGGGCAGGTCATGGCGGACGCCGGCGATGGTGACGTGATACTCCTGCATGGCCTGCAGCAGCGCCGACTGGGTGCGCGGCGAGGCGCGGTTGATCTCGTCGGCCATTAGAAGCTGGGCGAAGATCGGCCCGGAGATGAAGCGGAAGGAGCGCTTGCCGATCTCGTCCTGCTCCATCACCTCGGAGCCCAGGATGTCTGACGGCATCAGGTCGGGGGTGAACTGGATGCGGCGCGAATCAAGGCCGAGCACGACGCCCAGCGTCTCGACCAGCTTGGTCTTGGCGAGGCCGGGGACGCCGACCAGCAGCGCATGGCCGCCGGCCAGCAGCGCCACCAGCGTGCGCTCGACGACGGCCTCCTGGCCGAAGATCACCCGGCCGACCCCGTCGCGGATCCTGGAAATGTCGGCCAGCGCCTTTTCGGCCTCGGCGATCATGTCCGCTTCGCTGATCGGACTTTCCTTGACCATCACGCTCATTCGGCTCGATCCCTTTGGTTGGAAATACCAGCCTGCACCATATCATAGGTTGCCGCGATTCGGCCTCGCGTAGCGCCTATGGTCGAACTTAAATCACAGACTTAGGCTGACAAGCGGAACAACAGTGACTATTTCGTGACGATGACGGAACACGACGAACATCGCCAACAAAGCCTTACTCAGGCAACCGAGGCGCGCGGCCTGGAAGCGCTGATCTCGCGCGCGGCGCGTGCCGGCAAGGGCGCGGCGCCCGTGGAGCGCTGGAATCCTGACTTTTGCGGCGATCTCGACATGGAGATCAAGGCCGACGGCACCTGGTTCTATCTGGGTACGCCGATCGGCCGCATGCCGCTGGTGCAGCTTTCTCCTCCGTGCTGCGCAAGGACGCCGACGGCAGGACCTATCTGGTGACGCCTGTGGAAAAGGTCGGCATCCGCGTCGCCGATGCGCCGTTCATCGCCGTCGAAATGGACGTTTCGGGCAGTGGCGACGAACAGATCATCACCTTCCGCACCAATGTCGGCGACGTGGTCGAAGCCGGGCCGGAACGGCCGCTACGCTTCGTCGACGAGCACGACACCGGCGGCCTGAAGCCCTACGTGCTGGTGCGCGGCCGGCTGGAAGCGCTGGTGGGGCGGCCGGTCATGTACGAACTGGTCGGGCATGGCGAGGAGGTCGAGATCGGCGGCGAGACGATGTTCGCGGTGCGCTCGAAGGGTGCTGTGTTCCCGATTATGCCGGCGGACCAGTTGAAACGGCTGAGCGCATGATGGACCAGGTCTCACCGGCGCCGTTTTCATCGGCGGATTTTCGCGCGCGCTTCGCCGCTCAGCCGGACGCGCATGCCGACGACGACTATGGCGACCATCGTTTCAATCCAGGTCATCCGCGCCTCAACCAGGGCAAGCCACTGCGCAATGCGGCGGTGCTGATCCCGGTGGTTGACCATGACGGCGAGGCCACGGTTTTGCTAACCAAGCGGGCCGAAAAGCTGCGCAGCCATTCGGGGCAGGTGGCCTTTCCCGGCGGCACCATCGATTCCACCGACGCCAGCCCGGAGGCGGCGGCGCTGCGCGAGACCTTCGAGGAGATCGGCCTTGACCAGGACCGTATCGAGATCATCGGCCGCATGCCCGACTACGTCGCCGGCAGCGGCTACCGCATCGCGCCAGTGCTGGGCATCGTGCAGCCCGGCTTCCAGCTGGCCTTGAACGCTGAGGAGGTCGATGCCGCCTTCGAAGTGCCGCTGCGCTTCCTGATGGACCCGGTGAACCACAAGCGCGACAGCCGCATGTGGAACGATCTCGAATGGTTCTTCTACGACATGCCCTATCGCGACCGGCGCATCTGGGGCGTCACCGCCGGCATCATTCGCACGCTCTATGAAAGGCTCTATGCGTGAGTGTTTCGATCGCGGGCAGGGCCGACTGGCTCGCCGACAAGTATTTGCAGCGCCTGCTTGCCGCCCTGGCCGAAGGCGGTGAAGAGGCGCGCATCGCCGGCGGCGCCGTACGCAACACGCTGATGGGCCAGCCGGTCGCCGATATTGACATCGCCACCACCTGTTTGCCTGAGGAAACCATCCGCCGCGCAGAGGCGCAAGGTTTCAAGCCGGTGCCGACCGGCATCGAGCACGGCACCATCACGGTGGTCGCCGGCGGCAAGCCCTATGAAATCACCACCTTGCGCGCCGATGTCGAGACCGATGGCCGCCGCGCCAAAGTGTCGTTCGGGCGCGACTGGAAGCTGGATGCCGAGCGGCGCGACTTCACCATCAATGCACTCTACTCCGAGGCGGATGGCGCCGTCGTAGACCTGGTCGGCGGTATCGCCGACATCGAGGCGCGGCGGCTGCGCTTTATCGGTGATGCGGAGGCGCGCATCCGCGAGGATTATCTGCGCATCCTGCGCTTTTTCCGCTTCTTCGCCTGGTATGGCGAAGGCCGGCCGGACGCCGAAGGGCTGAAGGCCTGCGCCAGGCTGAAGGAGGGCTTGGCCCAACTCTCGGCGGAGCGCGTCTGGTCCGAGCTGAAGAAGCTTCTGTCGGCGCCGGACCCATCGCGGGCGCTGCTGTGGATGCGGCAGGCCGGTGTCTTGACCGCCGCGCTGCCGGAAAGCGAGAAATGGGGCATCGACGCCATCCATGGGCTGGCCAAGGCCGAGAAGGATCTGGGCTGGGCGGCTGATCCGATGCTGCGGCTGGAGGCGATCGTGCCACCGGATGCCGCGCGCATGAAGACGCTGGCCGAGCGGCTCCGGTTTTCGACCGCGGAATCAGACCGCTTGCGCCACTGGGCACTGGCCACCACCGTCGAGCCGAAGACGACCGAGGGCGAACTGGCAAAAAGGCTCTATCGCGGCGAGCGGCAAGGGTTTGTCGATCGGCTGCGGCTGTCGCTTGCCGCCGCACGCATGCGCGCCGTCGAGAACAATGACGCGCTGCTCGAAGCCGGCGGCTTTTCGCGCCTGCTTGCCTTCGCGCTCAAATGGGAAAAACCGGTGTTTCCGCTGAAAGGCGCCGATCTGACGGCGCTCGGCGCAACGCCGGGGCCGAAGCTCGGCGAAATCCTCAAGAACCTCGAAACGGAATGGATCGAGGCGGGATTCGCGCCGGATCGCGGCGCGCTGCTTGACCGCGCGGCAAAGGCGCTGGAAGCCTAGAACGCGTCACGTTCGAACGGATTCAGGCGACGCGCTCGTCGAGCGAAACGCTACGCGCCTACCTGATTGCCACCGGAGCCAGGGCGCGAGAAAGGCTCGCCTCACCCTTGCCGTAGACGGAGGGGTTATAGTTGACCAGTGTATCGGTACGAGCCGTATTGAGCAGATCGTTGGTGATCTGGGTCGGCGTCGCGCTGGTGAATTTGCTGCCGATGATCGCCGCATACCCTGAAATGATCGGCGCGGCGAAGGAGGTACCGTAAAGGCCGGTCTTGTCGCCGGTGACACCCACGACGAGGAAATGGCTCTGCACAGCCGTGTTCGAGCCGGCGTAGTTGGAATACCAGGCAAGCTGGGCCTTGTTGGACGTCGTGCCGTTGGTGGACAGCGCGCCGACGAAGATCGCCGAGGCTTTGCCGACCAGGGCCAGGTCGAGATAATCCTGCTGGCCGCCGGTGACGCCGCCCACGGCAACCGAGTCGTTGCCAGCCGCCTTCGAGACAACGGCCAACCCTTTGGCGGCGTAGGAGATGATGGAAGCTTCCTCCGGTGCCCAGCCGATCTGGTTTGAGCTGTAGCCCGCCTTGGCATACATGCCGTAGCTCAGATTGAGCACGTTCAGGCCGCTCGCCAGCGGGACTGATGAACCGGTGGTGAAGTCTTTCGACCTTATGGTTGCCAGTGGCGCAACCATGCTGGCTTCCTCGCGGGTCCATTCACCGTGCCGCTGGGTTTGAACCCCGAGGCCGAAATTGCCGGAAAAGCGCGACGAACTGCTGAAGTCGTCGACCATGGTAATGGTGACGCCCTTGCCCTTGTACCCTGCGGCCCATGCGGCGCCGACGTCGGGCTCATCCAGCTCTGTACCGTCTGCGTCGCCGGCGCGGCCGGGATCGTCGCGCTCACGCATATGGACCCGCCACCGTGGCAGAGCGCGGCCATTTCATCGGCGTCGAGGGCCTCCTGCGCCGACGCGAATGGCGCCGAAAGGATGACAAGGGCGGCGGCGAGGCCGAACTTCATGCAAGTACCCGACATGTTCCTACTCCAGTCAGACAACAACCAGGATGAGCGATCGCTTTCGGGCGATGAATTCCTCATTCGCAGCCTCGCGGCGATCAGAAAGTAACACGGTAGTTCAGCCAGAGATGCTGGCTCTCAGGTTTAGCGTTAACCAGATATTTCAAGGTTTCCTCAGGCGCCATCTGGCTGGCCGCGAGCCGGCAATTGACGCTGTAGGTACCGAAGTCGCCATAGTCGGCTTCACAGGACTTTTCGGTGAGCTTGCCGCCGAAGGTCGTGGTGAACGACAGGGAAAGCGTACTGTTGGGGCTGGGATGCATCTGCGTGAGGAACCCAAGCTTGAGGCTGGGCGCGATCCGATACTTCTCGCCCTCTTCTCCGGTCCCGAAACCCCAAAGGATGCCGGTATCCTCGGTGATCTGGGTCAAAAGGTCGACATGCATGTCGACCCAGGTGGCGCGGTACCATTGGTTGAACGAGACAAAGGTTCCGTTCTGCAGTTCGTAACCGCCATTGCCCAGGCCTCTCGCGCGATCGCTGAGCGGCGAACCCTGATGGATGTCGACCAACGATGTCGTCATTTCCTGCGCAATGGCTGGGGACGCCCCGACGAGCGCCCACAGCAGTGGCGCTGCCGTGCGGAAACCCAATCGATTGCCGGATTTTTCGCGCATGCGCGAAACACCTCGCCCCACCATTCCGGATCAGTGCCTGGTGGCGACGGGCTTCTCTGGCAGCCCACTGTAGCCGGATTATCCGCGCGACATTGACACGGGTTCGGTTACCGCAGGGTTTACTTTAGCGGAGGTAAATATAATTTTTTGACCTGGAAAATCTGTCTCGCGCCGCGACCGCGATGGCGTCAAACGCGAGCCGCGGGCCAAAGCTTTTTGAACCCGATGGTGAGCGCCGGCGCGGTTCGCTTGCCGCCGCTCACGAAGCAAAGCCGAGCGAAAGCCTAAGCGGCGTCGCGAACCTTCTCGATGCGCGAACGGATCGCCTCGACCATCGTCTCGCGGATAACAGTCTCGCCATGCGTCTCGCGCATATGCTCGACGGCACGGCGCATCACTTCGGCTTCCTCGTCGGCACGGGTGTGCCAGTCACAGCCGGGAACGAGCGACCCGCAGTGGAATGCCTTCATCGGATTTCTCCTTTTCCTCCGGGGAACCAATCGAGGCTCCGCCACTTTTTTGGCTCACGGTCCATTCCAGATTGAATTCCCGGACGTGAGCGGGGCGAAGACTATAACACGCAAGGGCCGGTCTGGTTGCATCAAAGCATCGTGCACCGCTTGCCCAGTGTCCGTAGATTTGGAGCAATTCCGGACGGAATTGCCCGGGCTGATCTTACGGCCAGCGCACCTCTGGCGGCAGACTGGACAGGATCGACGCGACATTGCCGCCGGTCTTCAGGCCGAAGATGGTGCCGCGATCATGAAGCAGGTTGAATTCGACGTAGCGGCCACGGCGGATCAGCTGTTCGTCGCGGTCGCCGTCCGTCCAGTTCTCGTTGAAATTGGCGCGCACGAGATGGCCGTAGACGACGAGGAAGGAGCGCCCGACATCCTGGACGAAGTTGAAGTCGGCATTCCAGCCGCCTCTGTCCTCGGCCGAATGCAGCCAGTCGAAGAAGATGCCGCCAACGCCGCGCGGCTCGTTGCGGTGGGGCAGGAAGAAGTACTCGTCGCACCAGGTCTTGAATTTCGGATGGTCGGCGACGCCGGCGTTCTTCTCGCAAGCGAACTGCATGGCGCGGTGGAAGGCGACGGTGTCAGGATCGCCCTGGGTGCGGCGGCGGTCGAGCACCGGCGTCAGATCGGCGCCGCCGCCGAACCATTGCCTGGAGGTAACCACCATGCGCGTGTTCATGTGCACGGCCGGAACGTTGGGGTTCCAGGGATGGGCGATCAGCGAGATGCCGGAGGCCCAGAAGCGCGGGTCTTCCTCGGCGCCGGGCATCTGCTTCCTGAATTCGGGCGAGAACTCGCCATAGACGGTCGAAGTGTGCACGCCGACCTTCTCGAAGACGCGGCCATGCATCATCGACATGGTGCCGCCGCCGCCCTTGCCCTGGTCACGCTCCCATGGCGCCTTTTCGAACCGGCCCGGCGACCATGAGGCGAGAGGGCCCTGGAGATCCTGCTCGATCTGCTCGAAGGCGCCGCAGATGCGTTCGCGCAGCGCCTCGAACCACAGGCGCGCCTTCATCTTCTTCTCTTCGATGTCGGCGGGCAGGCCAGCCGGTATTTCAGGTCGTTCCAAGTGCCGTCTCCGGTTGCGGGGCGGCCCGCCCCTACAAATGACTCGTCTTTTGCCGGCGCGATCCCTAATCTCTTAGGGAACAGGGTCAAGTCACTTTGCTTTCGCGCATGATCCTTTCCGAAGCCAGGGTTCCGGTTTCGGGGTCATGTGCCAGGTGCAAGGAGTTGTTTCGTGCGCACCCCGGCAAGACCGCCGCTGGATGGCCTGAAGAAAAGGCTCGACCAGAGCCGGGCCGAACGCGCGCGTATGCCGCGCGACGGCTTTTTGCGCGAGACCTTCGTGCTGCCGCGCTCCGATGCGCGCCTCAAGGCCAAGGAATGGTTCGAGCGCTTCCCCAAGCAAGCCTACTGGACCGAGATCGAAAGCTGGTTCGAGCGCCCGGGTGATTTGATCGAGTTCACCATCCGGCGCTTGCCGGCGGCGGACTAGTTGCTGTCACAACGAAAACAGATCGCGCATTCTTTGAGAATCCAAGACCAGGTTCTCTCCAAGCAACCTGCCGAATTTCTCGAACCCCATCTTCCGCGCCTCCTCGAAGCTCACCGAGGTGTACAGGGTTGGCATGCCGCCGGAGTCGATCCGGTAGATCGTTATGAGTTGTGTCTCTTCCTCTGTCTGAATCAGGTGTCCCAGCACTGACGTACCTCCTTTGTCGCGCCGCATTCCACTCAAGGCGCAATCAGTCGCCGCGCCCCCGTTCCTTCCCTTGCCAGTCTGTCGCCCTTGTTCCTGAGCGGGCATTTGTCGATCGACATGCAGCCGCAGCCGATGCAGTCGGTCAGTCCGTCGCGCAATTTCTTCAACTGGGCGATCTTGTGGTCGAGCCCGTCGCGCCAGGCGGTCGACAAAAGGTTCCAGTCGTCGCGCGTCGGCGTGCGGCCTTCGGGCAGGGATGCCAATGCCTGGCCGATTTCGGCGAGCGAGATGCCGACCTCCTGCGCGACCTTGATGATCGCCACCCGCCGCAGCACGTCGCGGCCGTAGCGGCGCTGGTTGCCTGACGTGCGGTGGCTGCGGATCAGCCCGCGCGCTTCATAGAAATGCAGTGCCGATACCGCCACGCCGCTGCGCATGGCCACTTGGCCGACTGTCAATTCCGTTACTGGAGCCATTTCCCATTTTTCCGCTTGACCTCAAGTTAAGTTGAGCTTGTAGCGAAGAAATGTTGGTACGGCAAATGACAGGAGAGCGCGATGTGCGCCTGGGTGAGAATGGCTGGAGAAACCACTGCCGTAAGCAATGGCAAGGGTGGCGTTGCCGACGGCCCGCGGATTCTATCCGAGCTGCCGGATGGCTTCGCCCGCCACCATGGCGACGGAGAGCGCGACATTGATGCTGCGCGCCGCACCTTGCATCGGGATGGTCAGCCGCGCATCCGCCGCCTGATGGACCGCATCCGGCACACCTGCGATTCACGTCCGAACAGCAGGATGTCGCCATCCGCGAAGCTGAAGCTGGTGTAGGAGGTCGTGGCTTTGGTCGACAGAAGCACCAGCCGATCCGCGCGGGCCTTGCGCCACTGCTCGAAGGCCTGCCAGTCGACATGCCGGGTCAGGGCGGCCATTTCGAGGTAGTCCATGCCGGCGCGCTTGAGCGCTTTGTCGGAAAGCGGAAAGCCGGCCGGTTCGATGATATCGACGCCAAGGCCGAGGCAAGCGGCGAAGCGCAGGATTGTCCCGGTATTGCCGGCAATGTCCGGCTGGTAGAGCGCGATGCGGAGACGACGGTTCATTTCCGCGTCCTTCTAATAAGTGGCAGATCGGCCACAGGGGCTTCCCGGTTTTGGAAATTCCTGGACCTGCGGGTGGCCATTTTTTGCGAAGTCGGGTATACGGCCAGCATTGTCAACCCGAACCGATGGAGGGGAAACTCATGATGACCATGCACATCCAGCGCCCCTCTCGTGGGCTTACCTGCCTGCTGGCGGTTTCGGTACGACAATTCTCCTGACTCTCTAAGACTTGATCGCACCGATTCCCGCCGAAACACCTTTTCGGCTCTCGAAGGAATCCTGCGATGTTTTTCAAAAAGTCAAAAGGGCTGAACGCCCCACCTGAACGTGTCTGGACTGACGCTCGCCGTGTCCAGACAGACGCAATCCGTCCCTCCGGTCGAATGCCGGCGGACGATGTTGCTTCGCCTTTTCATCTCTATTTTCATACGGAGGACGGACCGATGTTCGATCCCAGAGTCCCTGGCTCGAGGAGCCTGCATATCCACCGGTTGCCGACCTGGGCGCTGCTGATCGGCGACACCTATTCGTCGGCGGTCCATGCCGAAGTCCGCCGTCGGCCGCATCGCGGCATGCTGCCGGATGTCGATTTCTCGCGCGCGGTCCCCGATCCGAGCCGGCCGTCGCTGGTGCGCCGGATCATCCGGCTGATCCGGCCGGGTGCGAAAATCCGGCTTGTCGACACCGCGCCGTCAGGATCGGCAAGCGAGCCTGTCGGCGAAAAGCCCGCGAACCCCTATATTGCGCGAAGCGGGGCCGACGGTCCGGATGATTCCGGATCGTCGGCCCTCGGCGCCACAAGGCCCGGGGACTTCGTACGTTCACGCGCCGCGTAAGCGGAAAACAGATTTCACAGGCATGACCCATGTTGTTGTTTAGCTGGTTTGAAAGAAGGCTCGATCCGTTTCCGGCAGCGGAACCGGTCGAGCCGCCCAGGACGCTGGTCGCCTTCTGCCTGCATTACACGCGCGGCGCCTGGCCCTATATCCTTGTCGATGCGGTTCTGGTGACGGCGATCGCCATCGCGGAAGTGTGGATGTTCGGCTTCCTCGGCCGCATCGTCGACTGGCTGTCGGCACAGAACCGCGAAACCTTCCTGCAGACGGAAGGCTGGAAGCTCGCCGCGATGGCCTTCATCGTGCTGTTCGCGCTGCCGGGCACGGTGTGGCTGCATTCGCTGCTCAACCAGCAGACGCTGATGGGCAACTATCCCATGCGCATCCGCTGGCAGGTGCACCGCTACCTGCTCAAGCAGTCGATGAGCTTCTACCAGGACGAGTTCGCCGGCCGCATCGCTACCAAGCTGATGCAGACCGCGCTAGCCGTACGCGAATGCGTCATCAAGGTGATCGACGTGCTCAACTACGTTATCGTCTATTTCCTCGGCATGCTGTGGATCGTCGGCTCCGCCGACTGGCGGCTCGCCGCACCGCTGGCCGTCTGGCTGGTCGGCTATATCCTGTTGCTGCGCTACTTCATCCCGCGCCTGGGCAAGGTCGGCGAGGAACAGGCCAACGCACGCTCGGTCATGACCGGCCGCGTCGTCGACAGCTATTCCAACATCCAGACGGTCAAGCTGTTCAGTCATGCCAAGCGCGAGGCCACCTTCGCCAGGGAAGGCATGATGGGCTTTCTCGACACGGTCTACCGGTCGATGCGGCTGGTGACGGTGCTTTTCGGCACGCTCTACATTCTGAACGCACTGCTGCTGTTCTCGGTCACCGCCATTTCGCTGTGGCTGTGGATGGGGCAAGTGGTGACGATCGGCGCGGTCGCCGTGGTCATCGGCCTGGTGCTCCGGATGTGGGGCATGTCGCAGTGGATCATGTGGGAAATGTCGGGCCTGTTCGAGAACATCGGCACGGTGCAGGACGGCATTGCCTCGATCTCGTTGCCGCGGCTGGTCGAGGACAGGCCGGATGCCAAGGAGATCAGCGTTTCCAAGGGCGAGATCCGCTTCGAGCATATCCGCTTCCACTACGGCAAGCAGAAAGGCGTGATCGAAAACCTGTCGCTGGCGGTGAAGCCGGGCGAGAAGGTCGGCATTGTCGGCCGCTCGGGCGCCGGCAAGTCGACACTGGTCAATCTGCTCCTGCGCTTCTACGATTTGGAAGGTGGGCGGATCCTGATCGATGGTCAGCAGATAGCCGGCGTGAAGCAGGATTCTCTGCGGGCCCAGATCGGCATGGTCACGCAGGACACCTCGCTGCTGCATCGCTCGGTGCGCGAGAACATCCTTTATGGCCGCCCCGATGCTTCTGAGGAGATGCTTGTGGAGGCGGCGCGGCGAGCCGAGGCGCTTGACTTCATCGGCGGGCTTGCGGACCACAAAGGCCGCAAGGGGTTCGACGCTTATGTCGGTGATCGTGGCGTCAAATTGTCCGGCGGCCAGCGGCAACGCATCGCCATTGCTCGCGTTATGTTGAAGGATGCACCGATACTTATCCTTGACGAGGCGACGTCGGCGCTGGATTCCGAAGCGGAAGCAGCCATCCAGGAGAATCTCTACAAGCTCATGCAGGGCAAGACCGTCATCGCCATTGCCCACCGGCTGTCGACCATCGCGGCGATGGACAGGCTTGTGGTGATGGACCAGGGTCGGGTCATCGAGGAAGGTTCGCACGACGAGCTGGTCGCCAAGGGCGGGCTCTACGCGCAGCTCTGGCAGCGCCAGTCGGGCGGGTTCCTGCTCGAGGACATCCCGGCTGATATCGCCAACGATGCCATTGCAAAGGGGCAAGCCGCAGAATGATGGCCGCCGCATGATGACAGCCGTCTATCGCTGGTTCGAGAACTGGGTCTTTCCGTTCAGGGAGCCGGCGAGTCTTCGGCCACCGTCCAGCGTCGGCCGGTTTCTCTGGCACTATGTCGGCCAGGCGAAGTTCGCCTTCTTCGCCATGCTGGTTATCGGCGGCATCGCGCCGCTGGTCGAAGCAGGGCTGTTCTACTTCGTCGGGCGGCTGGTCGACATCCTCGACCAGCTTCCCGGCGAGCGCAGCTGGCATGCGCTGTGGACCGCCGCCGGCCCGGAGCTGGTGTTCATGATCGCGGTTGTGCTGGTCATCCGCACCATCGTCGTCGGCCTCTCGGCGCTGGTCGACGAGCAGACGATCACGCCAGGCTTCTACAATCTGGTGCGCTGGCAGGCGCACCGGCACGTCTCGCGCCAGTCCTACGCCTTCTTCCAGAACGATTTCGCCGGCCGCATCGCGACCAAGGTCTGGCAGGCGGGGCAAGCGACCGGCGACCTGATGGAAAGCTTCATCGAGGTCATCTGGTTCATGCTCATCTACACGGTGACGACACTGGCGTTGGTCGCTAACCTTGACTTGCGACTGGCGGCGCTGGTGGTGATCTGGATCGCGGCCTTCGGCTGGTTGGCAAAACTCTATCTGCCGGCGATCCGCAAGCATGCCGAGGCCACGGCCGAAGCAGGCTCGATGATCAATGGCCGCATCGTCGATTCCTACTCCAGCGTGCAGACGCTGAAACTGTTCTCGGCCGACGGCGACGACCATTACATCCGCAACGGCTTCGACATCTATCTCGACGCGCTGCGTCCGTTCACGCGCAGGCTCACCGGCGTGCGCATGGCGCTGACGACGCTGTCGGGCATCATGATCACGGCGATCGGTTGTTTTGCCGTCTATCTCTGGGTCGAGGGCTCGATCACTGTCGGCGCGGTCGCCTTCACGCTGTCGCTGGTGCTGCGGCTCAACATGCTGCTCGGCCGGGTGATGATGCAGCTCAACGGCATTCTTCGGAATCTCGGTGTGCTGGAAAATTCCAAGGCGCTGATCTCGCAGCCGCTCGGCCTCATCGACGCGCCCGACGCCAGGGAACTGGTCGTCGCCGGCGGGCGCATTGACGTGAAGGGCGTCGAGTTCCACTACGGCAAGAGGTTCGGTGTGCTGAACGGCATCGACCTTGTCGTCAAGCCGGGCGAGAAGGTCGGGCTGGTCGGGCCATCGGGCGCGGGCAAGACGACGCTCGCCAATCTGATCCTGCGGCTCTACGACCTGGAGGGCGGGTCGATCACCATCGATGGCCAGAACGTTGCTGAGGTGACGCAGAATTCACTGCGCGCCAATATCGGCGTCGTCAGCCAGGACACCGCCCTGTTCCACCGTTCGCTGCGCGACAACATCAAGCTCGGCATGCCCGACGCGACCGACGCCGAGGTGATCGTGGCGGCCAAGAAGGCCGAGGCGCACGACTTCATCCTGGGCCTGCGCGACAACAGGGATCGTGCCGGCTACGAAGCCTTTGTCGGCGAGCGCGGCGTGAAACTGTCGGGCGGCCAGCGCCAGCGCGTGGCGATCGCTCGCGTCTTCCTCAAGGACGCGCCGATCCTGATCCTCGACGAGGCGACCTCGGCGCTCGATTCCGACATCGAGGCGGCGATCCAGGAGAACCTCACCAGGCTGATGGAGAACAAGACGGTGATCGCCATCGCCCACCGGCTGTCGACGATCGCCGCGCTCGACCGCCTGGTGGTGCTGGACGGCGGGCGAATCGTCGAGCAAGGCACGCATGACGAGTTGGTGGCGCTCGATGGGCTCTATGCGCGGCTGTGGAAGCGGCAGTCGGGCGGCTTCCTCTATCACGAGGAAAGCGTGCTCGAAGAGACGCGGCCGGCGGAGTAGGCGCATGGGTGGATCGCCAGAGGTCGGCCCGGAGGTCGGCTATGTGCTCAAGCGGCTCCGGCCAACCACGCCGGCCTTCGACCGGTTGAAGGACGAGAGCCGGTTGGAGGGCTACTGGATGCTGGTGCGCCTGGCGGATGGCTGGGCAAGCGGCGGCAACAAGTTCCGGAAACGGGGCGAGGCCTTATTCGGGGCATGGCATGGCCGGGAACTCGCCGGCGTGTGCGGGTTGAACATCGATCCTTATGTCGAGAGCAGGGACCAGGGCCGGGTCCGGCATCTGTTCGTCAGCGCGCCTCACCGCCGCGCCGGCCTTGGCCGCATGCTGGTCGAGACCGTCATCGACAGGGCACGCCGCTATTTTGCCGTGCTGAACACCCGTGCGCCGCCAGAAGCTTTCGGCTTCTATGAAAGGCTTGGCTTTCAGCCGGTGTTGGGTGAAGAATTCGTCACGCATCGCATGTCGTTCGAAAAAGGGGCTGAAATGTCCTTGCGTCCGCCATCTCATCTTGCCGGCGCCTCGGCCGCCGAAGCGGCCTTCGACGCGCTTGGCCACGAAATCCTGGCAGAGAAAGCGGCGGCCCTCGGCCGTGCCGGACAGCGCGTGGAAGAAACGTTGGCCAGGTTGCGCGCCAATGCCGACGAGCAGTTGCGTCCCAAACTTCTCAAGGCGGCCGCCGAGGCGGTGCACGGCTATTTCATCCAGCGCGAGTTGTGTGGCCTGCGCAAGCACGATGGCGTCATTCGCGAATACGACATCCCCAGGGCCGTGCTGGTCAGGCTCGGCGCTAAATAGGGGTCACTCCAGCCACTTTGTGATGAACGTGCCATTCTCGTGGATATCGGTCGTTTCCAGCGGGCCTGGACCGAGATTGGTGAATTTGTGCGGCGTATGGGGCGGCACGATGACAATCTGGCCGGCGGAAGCCTCGATTTCCTTGTCGCCGACGGTGAACAGGCCGGTGCCCTGGCGGATGATGAAGATCTCTGTGTAGGGATGGGCGTGCAGCCGCGGGCCGCCGCCTTCATCAGGCAGGTAGTTGAAGATCAGGCAGGAGTTGGAACCGTAGGCGCCGCATTGCAGTTCGCCCTTCCAATGGTCGGAACGAACAGCCCATTCCTCACGGTCTATGACGTGTGCCATGCCTGGGAAGATAGATCACACCGGCGCCCTCTGTCGAGGCAAGCCAGGGCCTTGGATTTTGCTGATATTTCCCGGCTGTTTAGCCGCCTTTTGCGGCCGTTCGCCGTCTCGCCGGGCAATAGGGGATTTTGTCCCCGCGACAATCTGCCCTTGTGCCTTGACCCGTCTGGACAAAAACGGGCTTCACGCATAAACCGAAGTCCAAATGCCGGAGGAATTCGCTAGCCTGTTCGCCATGCGCTGTCGGGTTGGCGTGATTGAGCGGGGAACAAGGCTCGGCCACCGGCGCGGAAGAGGCGAAAGGATCAGGCACCCGTGAGCGCAACCGACATCCACGATCCCAATCGTCGAGATTTTCTTTATGTCGCCACGGGCATGGCCGCCGTGGTCGGCGCCGGTGCCGTCGCCTGGCCGTTCATCGACCAGATGCGTCCCGATGCCTCGACGCTGGCGCTCGCCTCGGTTGAAGTCGATGTCGCCTCGCTGACGCCGGGCATGTCGCTGATCGTCAAGTGGCGCGGCAAGCCGGTTGTGGTGCGCAACCGCACCGAAAAGGAAATGAAGGACGGCGAGGCCGTCAACCTTTCCGACCTGAAGGATCCGATCGCCCGCAACGCCAATCTGCCGGCCGACGCGCCGGCGACCGACGCCAACCGCACCACGCCCGGCAAGGAAGCCTGGATGGTGATGGTTCAGGTCTGCACGCACCTCGGCTGCATTCCGCTCGGCCAGGAAGGCGATTTCGGCGGCTGGTTCTGCCCGTGCCATGGTTCGCAATACGACACCGCCGGCCGCATCCGCAAAGGCCCGGCGCCCGAGAACATGGCTGTGCCGGTATTCAAATTCATTTCCGATACCAAGATCCTTATCGGTTGAGGCAGGGGGATATTTCGATGAGCGAGGGACACTCGACCTACACGCCCAAAACCGGTATCGAACGCTGGTTCGACGCCCGCATGCCGCTGCCCAGGATGGTCTATGACAGCTTCATCGCCTATCCGGTGCCGCGCAACCTCAACTACATGTGGACCTTCGGCGGCATCCTGGCGATCATGCTGGTTTCGCAGATCCTGACCGGCATCGTGCTGGCCATGCACTACACGTCCGACACCAATCTCGCCTTCGGTTCGGTCGAGAAGATCATGCGCGACGTCAATTCCGGCTGGCTGTTGCGCTACATGCATGCCAACGGCGCCTCGTTCTTCTTCATCGCCGTCTATCTCCACATCTTCCGTGGCCTCTATTACGGTTCCTACAAGGCGCCGCGCGAGCTGCTCTGGATCCTCGGCTGCATCATCTACCTCCTGATGATGGCGACCGGCTTCATGGGCTACGTGCTGCCATGGGGGCAGATGAGCTTCTGGGGCGCCACCGTCATCACCGGCTTCTTCAGTGCCATTCCGCTGGTCGGCAACTGGATCCAGCAGCTGCTCCTCGGCGGCTTCTCCGTCGACGACCCGACGCTGAACCGCTTCTTCGCGCTGCACTATCTCTTGCCGTTCATGATTGCCGGCGTAGTCGTGCTGCACGTGTGGGCGCTGCATGTCGTCGGCCAGTCGAACCCGACCGGCATCGAGGTCAAGTCGAAGACCGACACCGTCGCCTTTACCCCTTACGCGACCATCAAGGACGCGTTCGGCATGATCGTGTTCCTGTTCATCTTCGCCTATTTCATCTTCTTCCTGCCGAACTATCTCGGCCATCCCGACAATTACATCGTCGCCAACCCGCTGAAGACGCCGGCCCACATCGTGCCGGAGTGGTACTTCCTGCCGTTCTACGCGATCCTGCGGGCCATCACCTTCAACATCGGGCCGATCAATTCCAAGCTCGGCGGCGTGCTGTGCATGTTCGGCGCCATCGTCATGCTGTTCCTGGTGCCGTGGCTCGACACCTCCAAGGTGCGCTCGGCGGTCTACCGGCCCTGGTACAAGCTGTTCTTCTGGCTGTTCGTGGCCGATGCCATCCTGCTCGGCTGGCTGGGCTCGCAGCCGGCGGAAGGCGGCGGTCTGTTGACCCTCCTGATAGGTGAGTTCACGGGCAACTACGTTGGCTACGCTCAAGCGGCGACGCTGTTCTACTTTGCCTTCTTCCTGATCGTACTGCCGGTGCTTGGCCTGATCGAGACGCCGCGCAGGCTGCCGAACTCGATCACCGAGGCGGTGCTCGAAAAGAACAAGGGTGGCAGCGGGCATCCGGCGGGCGCCACGGCCGCGCCAGAGACCAAGGGCTGAGCGGTAGAGAATCTAAGGGGATTTGGCATGAAAAAGATTCTCACCTCGCTGGCGCTGATCGGCCTTGTGGCCGCCGGCACCGCCGCCTTCGCGGCCGAAGAGGCGCACAACGCGGCAGCACCCACGCATTTCCCGATCAACGAGCCGAAGGAGATGAGCTGGAGCTTCACGGGTCCGATCGGTACCTATGACAAGGGCCAGCTGCAGCGCGGCCTGAAGGTCTACAAGGAAGTCTGCTCGGCCTGCCATTCGATGAATTTGGTGGCGTTCCGCACGCTGGAAGGCCCAACGGGCCTTGGCTATTCGGATGCGCAGATCAAGTCTTTGGCGGCCACCTACACCATCCATGACGGCCCCAACGATGCCGGCGAGATGTTCGACCGTCCCGGCAAGCCGTCGGATTATTTCCCGGCGCCGTTCGCCAATGTAGAGGCCGCCGCGGCCGCCAATGGCGGCGCGGCACCGCCCGACATGTCGCTGCTGGCCAAGGCGCGCGGCGTCGAGCGCGGCTTTCCGCAATTCGTCTTCGACATCTTCACCCAGTATGATGCCGGCGGCCCCGACTACATCCATTCGCTGCTGACCGGCTACGACCAGACGCCGCCGGCCGGCATGGTCATCCCCGAAGGCACGCACTACAACCCGTACTTCATGTCCGGCGTGTCGCTGAAGATGCCCAAGCCGCTCTCCGACGGCCAGGTGACCTATGATGATGGCGCACCGCAGACGGTCGACCAGTATTCCCGCGACGTCGCTGCCTTCCTGATGTGGGCGGCCGAGCCGCATATGGAAGCCCGCAAGCATACCGGCATCAACGTGCTGTTTTTCCTCCTGGTGTTCGGTGCGCTGGTCTACCTGGTAAAGCGCAAGGTGTGGGAAGGCGTGGCGCACTAAGGCCTGCCGATATTCAGGTGAGGCCGGTCTGCAAACAATGGCTTCCTGCGCTTCCGGTGCTCACGTACTTTAAGTACGCTCCGCTCCGGTTCTCGGAAACCATCGTTTTCGACTCGGCCTGACCTGAATCTCTAGAGGCCTTGAGCCGTTCTGAAGCCAATACGATCACAAAAGGGCGCCTCAAGGCGCCCTTTTGTATTTCCGGAGGCGGTGATGTCACATGGCCGTCATCGCCCATAGCGATCCTGCGTCATTCCGAACAAAGGATCGCACCCATGAAGAAATACGCATCGCTGGCGGCTGGTCTGCTGCTGCTGGTCATCGGCTCGGCCGCCCAGGCCGAAGACGCAAAACCCTTCGTCACCAACAAGGATATCGACCTGACGATGATCCTGCCGCCGCCGCCGGCCAACGATTCGGCGCAGACCAAGGCCGAACTCGGCGAGGTGCTGACACTGCAGGTGACGCGCACGCCCGAGATGGTGGCCAGCGCCGTTGCCGATGCCGAGGAGAATGTCTGGCGCTTCGCCAATGTGATGGGGCCGAATTTCACCAAGGAGAAGCTGCCGAAGTTCAGCGCCTTTTTCGATCGCGTGGTCGAGACCGAAGGCGCCGTCGTCGATCCGGCAAAGGATGTCTGGAAGCGCCCGCGTCCGCACCAGCTCAGCGATCTCGTCAAGCCGGCGGTCAAGCTGTCGAGCTCCGGCTCATGGCCGTCCGGTCACGCCACCGTCGGCACCATGATGGGCATTATCCTGGCCGACATGGTTCCGGAGAAGCGCGCCGAGATCATGGCGCGCGCGGCCGAATATGCTCACAACCGCGAGGTTGGCGGTATCCACTATGCGTCCGACGTCGAGATGGGCAAGATTTCCGGCAGCGTCATTGCCGCTGTCCTGCTCAACCGGGACGACTTCAAGGCCGAATATGAAGTGGCCAAGGCCGAGCTTCGTTCCGGCCTCGGCATGTAAGTCCTAGAGCGGTTCACCGTTTCATGGAAACGGTGAACCGCTCTAACTCTTTGTTTTGACGCAATTCCTAGGGAAAGCGCTACGCGCTTTTCCCGGGAAATGGAGTGCGCCCCTCGGAGCGGACAGGATCAAGCGGCAGTTTTGACCATCGTCCGGGCGTGTTGGTCTTCGAACTGTTGCGGGCTGAGATAGCCGAGCGCTGAATGCAATCGGCGGGTGTTGTAGACCTCATCAATGAAGCGGGGAAGGTCCTCAGCGACGTCGGTGAAGGTTTCATAGGCCATCGGATAGATGGCTTCGACCTTCATCGTCTTCATGAAGCTTTCCGCTTTGGCATTATCGTAGGATTGCCGCGCCGACCCATCGATCCAATAAGATCGTGCTCGGCGAGAAGATTGCGATAGAGGAGCGCGGCATATTGCGCCCCTCGATCCGAGTGATGGACGCAGCCCGGCGGCGGCTTTCGCCGTTCGATTGCCGCCTTCAATGCTGCAACGGTCAAGCGCGCGTCGATCGAACGGCCGATGGCGTAACCAACGACCTTGCGGGACCAGGCATCCAAGATGCCGCGACGTAGACGAAGCCTGCCGCAATCGCCACGTAGGTTATGTCGCTTACCCAAAGCCGGTTCGGGCCATCGAGTGTCACGTCCTTCGCCAGGTTCGGGAAGATCGGCAATTCATGATTGCTGTCCGTGGTGGCGATGAAGCGTCGCCTGATCCTGGGCTGCAGATCATGCTCGCGCATCAATCGTCTGATCTTCTTGTGGTTCACGACAATGCCGCTCTGCCGCAGCGCCGCCTGCATGCGGCGATAGCCGTAGGCTTCGAAGCTGTCGGAGATCTCACCCATCGTCTCGACGAGCGCTGTGTCATCCACGGCGGTTTCGGGCTGATCGTAGTAGGTTGATCGCGCGATCCCCATCAGCCGGCATCCTTCAGCGATGGAGACACCGCGGGGCCGGTGATCACGGATGTAGGCCCGCTTCTGGGACGTGGTGCGCTTTTCAGAGCCCCCTTTAGAAACTCGATTTCCAAGGCTTGCCGGCCTACCAGCCGCTCCAGCGCGGCGATCCGAGCCTCATAGGTCTGCATCGTCTCGGCCGCCGCTACATCCTCGTCGAAGGCGCCGGCCTCGTATTTCTGGACCCAGATACGGATCAGGTTACGCGCTAGTTCGTGCCGCCTGGCCAGACCATGAAGCGTCTCGCCGGAGAGGAACTCTTGCACTACCTGACGTTTGAACTCGATGCTGTGCGCGCGATGTGCAGTCATGGCTTCCATCTTTCGAAAGCCCGGCTTCCAAGTCAATTCTGCTTAGTCAAGCTGTCCGCTCCGAAGGGCGCATTCCAAAAACCGCTCACACTTTTCCTGGAATTGCTCTAAAGCGCGTCGCGTCGAAGCGGATTCATGCGACGCGCTTTGGGTGCTCTACGCGCACCAGCTGGGACGTCGGTTTGTCTTCGTTCTCGCCGCCGCGGGCTCCAGGAGACTGAAGCCGGCAACAGCTCATTGCGTCGGCACCTGCACCGATATTGGAAAGGCAAAGTACAGGTTGCAGGCAAGGAGCTCGATACCTCGTTTTCCCTGGCGAGCGAGAGGCTCAGGCGCCTCAACGCCAACAGTTGCGCTGCCTTTGCCCTTCGTCTGCAGTGCGACGAGAGCATCATAGACTGCGCGACGCTCGCGGACGGATGCCTGCTTCGGATTTTCAGGGTAATAAACGGGGATCGTCAAAATCAGATAGTCCATCCGACAGCGCGGCGCCGAAATCGCGATTGCCTTCCTGCGCAGAGCAATCTCGAACGCGCCGGACCGTTCGTCGAATCCAGTCATCCATTGTCGACGCGTATGCAATTGTCCAAGCGCGTCGCCGACCACGAAATCTGCCGGACGTAGCACGATTGTCCAACTGGCCCGCTCGGCAGCTGAGACGGCTGCCGGCGCCCAGCTCAGGAGCGAGGTTGCCATGATGACGGTCAGTATTTTTCGCATAAGATGGGTCATGTAGCGACCATGGCTCGACCGGAAGGGGCGCTTCAGGCGCCCCTTTTTACCCCTATGCGAGCGTTCGGCAACCCGTCCTTTGGCATAGCGCGGCGCTCAACAGATGCGGATCGAGATCGTGCGGGTTATGAAGCTGATGGGCTGCAATTCGATCGGACAAGTGCCGCATGCCAATCTCCGGTGCAGGGAGCCGAACGGAAGGAGCGGATCATGGCGAACGGAATGGGTACGGACGAGGATGTGATACGGGCCGTCATCGACCGGCAGTTTGCCAGCCTTAGCTGGGATGAGAGTATCGCCCCAGGGTGGGATGATTTCGCCGCCGATTTCCTGGATGGCGCCAGCCTCTATCCGGCGGCCCGCCCGGCAAGACGCATCGGTGTTGTCGATTTCGTCGAGCGGATGCGCGGCCTGTCACGCACGTCGCTGCGATCGCTCCAGGAGACCGTGCTCGGGCCGATATTCGCGTCTTCGGCAACATTGCGATCGCGGCTGTCGCGGCCGAGATGATCGAGAACAGTGCCGAGACCAGCCGGTCCATGGAAATGCTGTTGCTGGTGAAGAGCGAAGGGCAGTGGAAGATCGTCGCGCAGGCGTGGGACAAAGCGAACGAGGCCAATCCTTTGCCGGATGCGCTTGTCTCGGGCGTCACATCGCGCTAGCCGTTGTCGGTCGCGTCGGGTTTGGTCCCTGCGCCGTTCGCACTTGCCAGCTGGATCATCCGGAGCCGCCTTATGAAATCCTCGCTCGAAGACACGCTGCTGGCCGCGATCCGCACCATTCCGGACTATCCCAAGCCCGGCATCCTGTTTCGCGACATCACCACGCTGCTCGGCAATGCGCGCGCTTTCCGCCGTGCCATCGACGAGCTGGTGCATCCCTATGCCGGGCAGAAGGTCGACAAGATCGCCGGCATCGAGGCGCGGGGCTTCATCCTCGGCGGCGCCGTCGCCCACCAGCTGTCGGCCGGCTTCGTGCCGATCCGCAAGAAGGGCAAGCTGCCCTATGAGACGGTGCGCGTCGCCTACAGCCTGGAATACGGGCTGGACGAAATGGAGATGCACAAGGACGGCGTTGCCCCTGGTGAGAAGGTGATCCTCGTCGACGACCTGATCGCCACCGGCGGCACGGCGGAAGCGGCGGTCAAGCTGCTGCGCCAGATCGGCGCCGATATTTTGGCCGCCTGCTTCGTCATCGACCTGCCGGATCTCGGCGGGCGGGCCAAGCTTGAGGCGCTTGGCGTGCCGGTCAGGACGCTGATCGGGTTTGAGGGGCATTGAGGCAGCTTTTCCCTCGCCCCGTTTACGGGGAGAGGGACAGCGGAGCGAGCAACGCGAGCGCAGCAGGGTGAGGGGTAAGTACGACCGTCGAGTTTAAGACACCACCGCTGGCGCCGCCCCTCATCCGCCCTTCGGGCACCTTCTCCCCGTGGAACGGGGAGAAGGAAGAGGTTTGCTACTCCACCTTCACCAGCACGGCGCTTTCGAACTCCAGCACCTTGTCGCCGGTCGAATCGAAAGCTTCGGCGCGTAGCGACAGCATTCGCCAGCCGGGGCGCGAGGCGATGGCGCGGTGGGACAGCGCGGTGCGGCTGAAGGTGACGGTCTCGCCGGCGAAGACCGGCTTCAGCCACTTCAGGTTCTTGAAACCGGGCGAGGGGCCGAATTCCGGGACCGGACCGGGGCCGTTCCAGCTGGCGCCCTCGGCATCCAAGCGGTTTTCGAGGTTGAGCTTCATCCAGGTGGCGGCGGTGTGCCAGCCGGAGGCGCAGAGCCCACCGAGCACACTCTTCTTTGCGGCCTCCTCGTCGATATGGAAGATCTGCGGGTCGTATTTGCGCGCGAACGCCTTGATCGCCTCGGCTTCGAATGTGTGCGAGCCCAGCGTCATCGTGGTGCCGATGCGGAAGAATTCATCCAGGGTCATGCCGCATTCCCCGCGGCATCACGCGTCAGGAACATGACGGAATTCTCGAGCTCGAAGACGCTTTCGCCACGTTGGTTGACCAGCTCGCTGCGCATGGTGACGAAGCCAAGTTGCGGCTTCGATTTCGAGAGGCGCTTGGCGAGGACAACCAGGTTGCCCCTGAGCGTATCGCCGGCCAGAACCGGTTTCTTCCACCTGACCTGATCGACGCCGGGCGCGCCCTGGCAGGTGGAGTCCAAAAGGAAAGCGTCGCACAGCATGCGCATGAACATGGCGCAGGTGTGCCAGCCCGAGGCCGAGAGGCCGCCGAGGATGCTGGCCTTGCCGGCTTCCTCGTCGAGATGCATCGGCTGGGCGTCGAATTCGCCGGCGAATTCGACGATCTCGGCCGCGCTTACCTGTTTGGCGCCGAGGTCGAACGAGGCCCCCTCGACGAAATCCTCATAGGCCCATGTCTTTGCGGTCATGTCGGCAATCCGGTTAAATCCCCAGAGATTGGGCAACCCGGATGCAGGCCGGCAGCGTTTTGGTCAAGTCCTTTCTGGTGAGCCAGCCTGAGGCCGCCGGTACCGGGGGCGGTGGTCAGAGCCAGCCGCGGCGGCGGAAATACCAGAAGGGCAGGATCGCCGACAGGATCATCAGGCCGATGGCGAAGGGATAGCCGAGCTGCCATTTCAGCTCGGGAATGATGTCGAAATTCATGCCGTAGATCGAGGCGACCAGCGTCGGCGGCAGGAAGATGACGGCGGCGACCGAGAAGATCTTGATGATGGCGTTCTGCTCGATCGAGATCATGCCGAGCGTGGCGTCGAGCAGGAAGGAGATCTTCTGCGACAGGAAGGTGGCGTGGTCGGCGAGCGACAGCACGTCGCGCGACAAGGTCTTGATGCGGGCGCGGACATCCTTGCTCATCTTGGTCTGGGTGGCGACATGGGCGAGGAAGCCGGCCAGGCGCTGCAGCGAGATCAGGCTGTCGCGCACGGAAGAGGCGATGTCCTCCTTGCGGCCGATGGCTTTCAGCAGTTCCTGGAAGTCGCGGTTGCGCTTCGACACCTTGGTCGAGCGCGCCTCGAAAATGTCGCGCGAAATCCCCTCGATGTCGCGGCCGGCGCGCTCGAGGATGTCGGCGAGACGGTCGACGATCGCCTCCAGCAGGCCAATGAGGATGGTGTCGCCGCTGGTGCAGCCGGTCGCCACCTTCTCGGCGCGCAGCGGGAAGGTCTTGAAGGCCTTGGGTTCATGATAGCGAATGGTGATCAGCCTGTTGCCGGCAAGCGCGAAGGTGACCGGCGACATCAGGGGGTCGTCGACCTCGGTCTGGGCGGGCAGAGTGGCGGTCATGAAGTAGGCGCCATCCTCGATGTAGAGGCGGCTCGAAATCTCGATCTCCTCCATCTCCTCGCGGGTCGGTATGGCGACGCCAAGCCAGCTTTCGATGGTGGCTTCTTCTTCCTTGGTTGGACTGACCAGATCGGCCCAGACGACCCTGTCGCCATCCGCCAGCAGGTCGTCGACGACGCGCAGGCGATCATTGTCCACGACAAATGCCTTGATCATCGCCAGATCTCCCCTGCGAAGGTGCGTTCGGATTGCGCGTCGTGTCGGATTGCACGGCTCTTCGTCGTGTGCGCGACCGTGTGCCAGCCGCTTAGACCTGTGGCATGACAAAATCAAGACAAGCCCGGGTCGGGTGGGCCGGCATCGGCCGCTCAGAAAAACTCGTCGAGCAGCCGATACCAGGAAAGCTTCGCCGGCTCTGCTTCCGGTGGCCCGTAGCGTTCGAGAAAAGGCTCTATCCAGGTCTCGCCGATGTTATAGCGGATGCTCCAGCAGGCGAGCGCCAGATCCTGGTGTCGATCGGCGACGCCCAGCCGGCCGCAATCGATGAAACCGCTGAAACGGCCCTGGGCCGCCATGACATTCGGCAGGCAGGCATCGCCATGGGTGACGACAAGCTCCTCGGTCGCCGGCGCGCCTTCTCGCTAAGCGATCTCTAGACAGTCTGCTATTTTCGGCGTTTTATTTGCTGGGCTTCTGGGGGGACGAAATGATGACAGGTACAGATCACGAATTTGGTGGCCAGCATACAGAAATAAAACTGGAGTTGGTTGAGAAATATCTGAAGGCTTACACTGCCGCACTTCGAGGGAAGTTTTCCCAACTCTGGTATATTGACGCTTTTGCGGGCACAGGGTCGCGAACCGTGAGAGTCGAGGCTCGGGACGGTGATCTTTTCGATGCGCCCGCGCCTGCTAGAACGGAAACACGCCGGGGTTCAGCCCGTATCGCTCTCGATATCACACCTGGATTCGACCGGTTTGTGTTCATGGATCAGAGCCATGAGCATTGTGAAGCACTGGAGGCGTTGCGCGATGTCTACAAGGGGCGCAATATTACCGTGTTAAATGGTGATGCTAACCGATTGATCCAAAATGAGATAAAGTGGGACGGATGGAGGCAGACGCGAGCGGTAATGTTCTTAGATCCCTATGGTATGGAAGTCGAATGGGATACTCTCAAGGCAATCGCTCATACAAAGGCTATCGACGTCTGGTACCTTTTCCCCCTTTCGGGGCTCTATCGCCAGGCGGCGCGAAATATTAGTGCTGTTGATGAGATCAAACGTCGTGCCCTGACGAGAATGCTTGGGACATCTGATTGGGAAGACGAATTGTACAGCGCCGTGCGAGCGCCCGATGATCTTTTGGAAGGCTTAGAGAAGCCCGAAATCCGTCAGCGGAACGCTGACGTAGCCGGCTTGGAGGCATATGTGAAAAACCGGCTGAAGGAGATTTTCCCGCTGGTGTTAGATCCGTTTCCTCTGCCGCCCGTTCAGAAGCCGCAGCGTTTTTCGCTGTTCTTTGCTATAGCCAACCCGTCGGATGCAGCAGTTCGTTTGGCCAAACGTTTCGGAGATCACATCCTAAGTTCCGGCATGGCGTCCCACGTGCGCTCACGATAGGTCCGACCCGCCGCTTTCTTATTCTTGCCGCCCCACTGCTTGAAGAAGAAGGTAGCGTCGGAGTCCGTGCACTGATCGAAAATCTCGTCGATCCACTTAGGGTCCATTGGTCGCGCATTGGGGCCACTTTCACCGCCAACTATCGCCCAATGAATGCCTTCCAGCCTGCCACCTGCAACCGAGCCAATCAACGGCTCGTAGGAAACGAATCGGATTGCTGCCGGCACGGACCGAAGCTCATCAATACGATGAAGCACTCGACCATCCTCAACGCTTGTTCCTAGCCAAACGTTAGGAAGCACCTTGAAGCCTTCCTTTGACAAAATATCAGCCATTCGATCAGGACGCTTCGTCAGAATTTGATACGTGTGACGCTGCGTCTCCTCCATGATATTCCACACGTTGCGGATAAATTCCGATGGCACGTCGGTATGGAACAAATCGGACATTGAATTGACGAAGACACGGCGAGGCTTGGACCATGTGGCCGGAATAAGCAGTGAGGCACGGTCCAGGTTTAACTTTCCGGTCCATTTTGCGCGGCCACCAGTTTTTCGGGTAAGGCCGGCGTACTTCTCGACGCCCATAGCTTCCAGCCGCGCCGCCATTCGCATGGCGTAGCAATTAGTACATCCGGCCGTGAGAATTGTGCAGCCGGCGACTGGATTCCAGGTCGCGTCTGTCCATTCGATAGATGTGTCGGCCATGTAGCTTCCCTCGCGACAAGACAGTGCCCGAACAGGGTAAATGCGCCATTAAGAAATGGAATAGGAATTTGTTCGCATGATGGAATTTGGGTATGGGCACACAGTGAATTCAAACACTCAGCTTGAATCTACTGCTGCCACTAGGTGTTGAACTTGAACAGCAGGACGTCGCCGTCCTGGACGACATATTCCTTGCCTTCGTCGCGCGCCTTGCCGGCTTCCTTGGCCGCCACTTCGCCGCCCAGCGTGATGTAGTCGTTATAGGCGATGGTCTGGGCGCGGATGAAGCCGCGTTCGAAATCGGTGTGGATGACGCCCGCGGCCTGCGGGGCCTTGTCACCCTTGTGGATGGTCCAGGCGCGCGTTTCCTTCGGGCCGGCGGTGAAATAGGTGATGAGGTGCAAGAGATCGTAGCCGGCGCGGATGACCTTGTTCAGGCCGGGCTCGTCGAGCCCGAGCGAGGACAGGAATTCCATCTCTTCTTCGTCCGAGAGCTGGGCGACCTCAGCCTCGATCGCGGCCGAGATCACCACGGTGCCGGCGCCTTGCGCGCTGGCCATCTTTTCCACGGCCCTGGTGTGCTCGTTGCCGGTGGCGGCATCGGCCTCGGCGACGTTGCAGACATAGAGCACCGGGTGCGAGGTCAGAAGGTTCAGCCCCTGCAGGATGCGCAAATCCTCGGCCGAGATGCCCTTGAGCAGGATGCGGGTTGGCTTGCCGGCCTGTAGTAGCTCGAGTGCTGCCTCCATCATCGGCAGCACGGTCGTTGCTTCCTTGTCCTTGCTGCCGGCGCGCTTGCGGATCTGCACGATGCGGCGTTCCAGGCTGTCGAGGTCGGCGAGCATCAGCTCGGTCTCGACCGTCTCGGCGTCGGCGACGGGGTCGATGCGACCCTCGACATGGGTGATGTCGTCATCCTCGAAGCAGCGCAGCACATGCACGATGGCGTCGACCTCGCGGATGTTGGCGAGGAACTGGTTGCCCAGGCCTTCGCCCTTGGAGGCGCCGCGCACCAGGCCGGCAATGTCGACGAAGGAGATGCGGGTCGGGATGATCTCCTTCGACTTGGCGATCGAGGCGATCTTCTGCAGGCGCGGATCGGGCACCGCCACCTCGCCGGTGTTCGGTTCGATGGTGCAGAACGGATAGTTGGCGGCCTGCGCCGCCGCCGTCCTGGTCAACGCGTTGAAGAGCGTCGACTTGCCGACGTTGGGCAAGCCAACGATGCCGCATTTGAAACCCATTGTGTCCAGTCCTATCGGGAAAAGCGAAATTTGATGAGGGCTATGGGCGATAGGGGTGATCAACGTCAAGCCCCCAGCGGGAATGGGCGGCCTGGCCGAGGCGAACCTATGGCCGGCGTTCAGCCTGCCAGGTCTCGCAGTCTGGCGAGCCGGCGGGCCTCCTGGCTGACAAAGGCGGGATCGTCCCCGAGAACGGCGAGGGCGCGCCGAGCGCTCGAGCGCGCGCGGTTCATGTCGCCCAGTCCGGCGTGGCACTCGGCCAGCTCCTCGTGAATGTATGGCGCCTGATCGCCGTCGACTTCCGCCGCCCTGGCCACCTCTTCGGCAAGCCGTCGGGCCTCTTCGAGGCGGCCGAGCGCGCGCAGCGTCCTGACGAGCGCGTAACGGGCGATGCGCAGCTCCCGGGCCTGGCCGCGCGACTGCCGCACCCCCACCGCCTGCTCGAAGACAGGCAATGCATCCTCGAACCGGCCGGCGTCGAAATAGGACCAGCCGAGATTGGTGAGCAGGGGGCCGCGCCATGGCTCTGCCTGCGGATGTTCGCCGACATAGGCAAGGCCTATCGCGGTCCATTCGACGGCGTCGTCGGGTGTTCCGACGATGGCGAGCATGTGGGCGGCATCGGCCGCCAGAATATGCGCGCGTGCCTCTCGTGCCAGCCGCCATGCCTCCTCAAACAGCGGCCGCGCGAGATCCCGCTGTCCTGCCGAATTGTACAGCCGGCCACGCTCGATCGCGCATGTCGCACGCCGAGCGGGATCGTTGCCGGCAAGAAGCGTGGCCCGGTCGATCAGCTGATGAGCCGTCCCGAAATCGCCGGCCAGCCCCAGTTGCCTGGCCTCCCCGGTCAGATTCGAAACATCATCCGCCATGCCGGTCTCGCTGCTACCGATCTTGCCAGTACGCGCCAGTGCTAGCGTGGGACGTCGCCTGCCGGCAAGGCGGGCCGGCGCCGGGCACCGATCACGCGTTCGTAAATACGGCGTGATGCTGGCGCGGGCTAATTTAGCGATGTCGCGTGACGACAGTTCCACAGAGAGGGAGTTCTGAAATGACCGAATTCAAGCTTTCCCGTCGTGACAGTCTGCGCAATATCGCCATGCTCGGCATGGCTGGGGCGGCCGTTGCCACCAGCGCAACGGTTCTTGCAACCAGCGCCGAAGCAGCCCAACCGCACATGAACAAGGCGCTGAATGATCTCCAGGCCGCGCTCAACCAGCTTCAGGCGGCCTTGCCGGACAAGGGCGGTCATCGCGTCAAGGCGATCGCGCTGGTGAAGGATGCCATCGATGAGACGACCAAGGGCATGGCCGTCGGCGCAATGTAGTTCTGCACGGTCGGCGCTGCCCGTATGGTGAGGCGGCGCCGGTCGCTTCAGTCTTTACCGAACAGTTTTTTCAGCATCGCCGCCATCGGGCCGGTCTCAGGCAGTTTGGCGGGCGCCTGCTGCGGGCGCGCCTGGCGGATGTGGCTCTGCTGTTTTGGGGCTTGCTTCTGCGCCGGCTTTTCCGGCTCGGGTGCGGCCTTGCCCTCGACGGCAAGGGCTGCCTTGTTCATGAAGCCGGATTCGTCGCCCTTGACGATCATGGCGGCATTGTCGGCGATCGCATCGAGCAAGGGATCGAGCCATTCGCGGTCGGCCTTGGCGAAATCGCCGAGCACATGGTGCTGGACCATTTCCTTGACGCCGGGATGGCCGACGCCGATGCGCACGCGGCGATAGGCGTTGCCGACATGGCCGTCGATCGAGCGGATGCCGTTATGGCCGCCGGCGCCGCCGCCGGTCTTGATGCGCAGCTTGCCTTCGGCAAGATCGATCTCGTCATAGAAGACGGTGAGCGCGGAAAGTTCGAGCTTGTAGAAGCGCAGCGCTTCGCCGACCGATTGGCCGGACAGGTTCATGAAGGTCTGTGGCTTGATCAGGACGATCTTCTCGCCGCCGAGCGTGCCTTCTGAAATCAGGCCCTGGAATTTCTTCGACCAGGGCGAAAAGGAATGGCGGCGGGCGATAGCGTCCGCCGCCATGAAACCGACATTGTGCCGGTTGCCAGCGTATTTCGCGCCCGGATTGCCGAGGCCTGCAAAGACAAGCATCGTCTGCTCCGGGCGGGAAAGAGTTACTTCTCTTCGGCGGCAGGAGCCGCTTCAGGTGCAGCCGCTTCGACCGTCTCTTCAGCCTCCGGCTTCATCGCCGACGAACCGGCAATGGTCGCGATGGTGAAGTCGCGATCGGAGATGACCGGCTTGACGCCGGCCGGCAGCTTGACCGCCGAGATGTGGATCGAATCGCCGATGTTGGTGCCGGTGAGATCGATGGTGATGAATTCCGGGATCGCATTGGCCGGGCAGTGGAACTCGACTTCGTGACGCACGATGTTGAGCACGCCGCCGCGCTTGATGCCGGGCGACTTGTCCTCATTGATGAAGTGGACAGGCACGTCGACATTGACTTCGGTGTCCTTGCCGATGCGCAGGAAGTCGACATGGACAGGGAAATCCTTGACCGGGTCGAGCTGGAAGTCCTTCGGCAGGACCTGGATCTTCTTGCCGTCGACATCGATCGTGGCGATCGTGGTCAGGAACCCGCCGCCATGGATCTTGTAGTAGATGTCCTTGTAGGTGAGAGCGATTGCCAGGGGAGGCTGCTTGTCACCATAGATTACTGCAGGCACTTTACCGTTGCGGCGAACTGCACGGGCGGACCCCTTACCGACCTGTTCGCGCGCTTCGGCCTTGAGCTCGTAAGTATCGTGGCTCATGGCTTTTCCTTTCGCGTGTTATGGAGCGTTTGCGGCAGGCAATGTGCCCAAGCCGTAAACGTCGAAAGCCGCCAGACCTGGAGGTCCGAATGAGGGCACCCGCTTTGAGACGGAGCTTTGTTCGGGATCACAAGGGAAGGCAGCCTTCCGCCGCGTTGCCTCCAAGGGTGTCTACGCGGGTGGCGGCTCTATAGCGGAAGGCGGCCGGAGGTGCAAGCCGGAGGCTGGAGGCGCCTGCGGGCACCTCGTGCGGTTCAGCATTCCCGGCTAGCCGGTCGGCTTGGGATTGCAACATTTCAAACGGGCCGGTCGCCGAAGCGATTGAACTTCATACCGCCCCGGGACCAACCTCGCTAGCTGAGCTGCCCAGCGGCTTCCGAGATGAGCTGGGTGATCTCACGCGGGTGAGAGATCAGCGACAAATGACTTGCCTTCACCTCGATGGTCTTGGCGTTCATGCGTTTGGCCATGAAGCGCTCGAGATCCGGGTTGATGGTGCGGTCCTCGGTCGAGACGGCATACCAGCTCGGCTTTGAGCGCCAGGCCGCCTGGGTTGTCTTTCCGGAGAAAAGCTGATCCGAGATCGGCCCCTGGACGGCATAGAGGATGCGCGCCTTCTCGCGAGGAATACCACCGGCGAAATCCCGCAGGAAAGCCTCCTCGCCGAGCTTGCCATAGCCCGCGGACCAGACAAGGCCCGCCGAGGCGGGCGGCGGCGCGAAGGTCTTGGCGAGCGCCGTGTAGTCTTCGCCGGCATCGGGCGCGCGCGCCGCGACATAGACGAGCGAGGACACTTTTGGATCCGCCCCTGCCTCGCTGACGATCATGCCGGCAAAGGAGTGTCCGACAAGTATCGTCGGTCCATCCTGGAGAGCGATCGCACGGCGCGTTGCCTCGACGCCCGCCTCCAGCGTGGTCAGCGGGTGCTGGACGACGGTTGCATTGAAGCCGGCCTGCTGCAACAGGCCAACCACCTCCGACCAGCACGAGCCATCGGCATAAGCGCCATGGACGAGGACGACGTTGCGAACCCTGGGGCGAACCTCGGGGCGAAGCTTGGGGCTCGTCTGGGCTTGCGCCTTGGCGGAGCCGGCCAGCATGCTCGTCGCCACCCCGGCGACGAGCGCGGTGGAAAAAGAACGCCTATTCAACATGATCGTGGAATCCTTGAGAGGTTGGCAGATCGCGCCGGGATTTCGGCCGGGACGCGCCGCAAGTGCTTTACCCGACGCCTATGTCCAGTCTTCGCAAGCTACCGAGCGTGCGTTACAGCCGTCACCGCTTCGTGATCGCAGGCCTTCGGCCGGGCTGGCGTCTGTCGCGGCCGGTCGATGGCTCCAGGCGCCTTCTCAGAGCGCTTTCCAGGCGTCTGGGGGTTTCGGGAGAAAAGCTAGTTACGGCTGGATCGAAATGGCTAGCGGTCGCCACCCAGCGCATCCCGCAGCGCCTGGATTTGTCGGTTCAGCGCATCAAGTTGCGCCAGCGTCATGCCGGAGCGTTCGATCAAGGTCTCGTTCAGGCAATTGCACTGGACAAGCAACGCGCGCCCGGCGACTGTCAGGTCGACCTGCACTTGGCGCTCGTCGGTATGGCTGCGCTGGCGGGTCACAAGGCCGGCCTGTTCCATGCGCTTGACCAGTGGTGTGATGGTGCTCGATTCCAAAGCGAGCCGGTGGGCGATCGAGCCGACCGACATGCCGTCGGCCTCGGCAAGCGCGTTGAGCACGAGATATTGCGGATAGGTGATCCCCATCTCGTCAAGCATCGGCTTATAGGTGCGATTGATCGCCATTGAGGTGGCGTAGAGCGTGAAACAGAGCTGGTTGTCCAACGGGAGAGGCACGACGCGTTCCTTTTGCCGACGTAGGAAATTCGGTACCACGAAAAATGATATCGCGATACATATTTTTTGTAGACAAGGGTTCAGGGCTGCGCTAGCAATATCCATATCGCGATATTGTTTACCGCGACAACAATCAAAGGAGATTGAGATGGCTTCGCAGACGAAATCCGGTTCCGGCAGCGGCACGATCACCACCAAGGACGGCACGCAGATTTTCTACAAGGACTGGGGAACCGGTCAGCCCATCGTCTTCCATCATGGCTGGCCGCTGAGCAGCGACGACTGGGATGCCCAGATGCTGTTCTTCCTGGCACAGGGCTACCGCGTCATTGCCCATGACCGGCGCGGCCATGGCCGCTCGACCCAGACGGATATCGGTAACGAGATGGACACCTATGCGGCCGATGTGGCTGAACTCGCGGCGCATCTCGACCTCAAGAATGCCATCCATGTCGGCCATTCGACCGGCGGCGGCGAGGTGGCGCGCTATGTCGCCAAGTACGGCTCGGGCGGCCGCGTCGCCAAGGCGGTGCTGATTGGCGCTGTGCCGCCGATCATGCTCAAGACGGCTGCCAATCCCGGCGGCCTGCCGATCGAGGTGTTCGATGGCTTCCGCGCTGCCCAGGCAGCCAATCGCGCCCAGTTCTTCCGTGACGTTCCGGCCGGGCCTTTCTACGGATTCAACCGTCCGGGCGCCGAAGTCTCGCAAGGGGTCATCGACAATTGGTGGCGCCAGGGCATGATGGGCGGCACCAAGGCGCATTATGATTGCATCAAGGCTTTCTCGGAAACCGACTTCACCGAGGATTTGAAGGCAATCGACGTGCCGGTGCTGGTCATGCATGGCGACGACGACCAGATCGTTCCGATCGCCGACTCGGCGTTGTTGTCGATCAAGCTGCTCAAGAAGGGCGAGCTCAAGGTCTACAAGGGTTTCCCGCACGGTATGGCGACAACCCATGCGGATGTCATCAACGCCGACCTTTTGGCCTTCTTCAAGGCATAGGCCTTCCGCAGGATAGGCAAGGCACCCGCCCATCCGGGCGGGTGCCTTTTCATGTGAATTCCGATCCGCCGGGTTTAGGCCGCGGCCTGCGCCTTCCTCGCTTCCTTCATGTTGGGCAGGAACACGGTGAGCAGGCCAAGCAGCGGCAGATACGAGCAGACCTGGAAGACGAAATCGATGCCCTTCATGTCGGCGACGACGCCGAGCACGGCGGCCGCGATGCCGCCCATGCCGAAGGCGAAGCCGAAGAAGATGCCGGCGATCATGCCGACGCGGCCCGGCACCAGTTCCTGCGCGAAGACGACGATGTTGGAGAAGGCCGAGGACAGGATCAGCCCGATCAGCACGGTCAGTACCATCGTCCATTCCAGATTGGCGTAAGGCAGCGCCAGCGTGAAGGGCAGGACGCCGACGATCGAGAACCAGATCATCGCCTTCTGTCCGTAACGGTCGCCGAACGGACCGCCGAGCAGGATGCCCAGCGCCGAGGCGCCGAGGAACAGGAACAGCATCACCTGGCTCATCTGCACCGACACGCCGAACTTATGGATGGAGTAGAAGGTGTAGTAGCTGGCGAGGCTGGCGATGTAGGCGTTCTTGCTCAGCACCAGCAGGGTCAGCACGATCAATGCGTTCATCACCTTGCGGCGCGGGAAGGGCGAGACGAAGCGTGCCGCCTTGCGGGTGGCTTGCGCGGCGCGCAGCCGGCTGTACCAGCCGCCGACCTGCCACAGAACGACGATGCCGATCAGCGAGCCGACGGCGAACCAGGCGATGCTGGTTTGGCCGAAGGGCACGACGATGAAGGCGGCCAGCAGCGGCCCCATGGACTGGCCGAAATTGCCGCCGACCTGGAACAGCGATTGCGCCAGGCCAAACCGGCCGCCGGAGGCAAAGCGCGCAATGCGCGAGGATTCGGGATGGAAGATCGCCGAGCCGATGCCGATCAGCGAGGCGCCGATCAGCAGCAGATAGTAGTGGCCGGCATAGGCCAGCACGACCAGGCCGATCAGCGAAGAGGCCATGCCATAAGGCAGCGAATAGGGCATCGGCCGCTTGTCGGTGACCATGCCGATCACCGGCTGTAGCAAGGACGCCGTCACCTGGAAGGTGAAGGTCAGCAGACCGATCTGCCAGAAATCGAGGCCGTAATTCTGTTTCAGCAAGGGATAGATGGCCGATAGCAGCGACTGCATGATGTCGTTGATGCAATGGCAGAAGCTCACCGCCAGGATGACGGTGAAGGCCGTCGCCTGGGCGGAAGTGTGACTGGCGCTCGCTGGTGGCGCGACGCTGGCGGCTGTCGTATCGGTCAAGGCAGGCTCCGTGGTCTTTTTGGCGGGCACGCCCGCAGGGCAAGCTGGCGGACGCTCCTGCGGCCGCCTTAGGGACGGTTGCCTTATAAGCCGCTTGCCGCGCGACTTCTTTCGTGGTTTGGTCCAATAGTTTCGCAAGTGGGCCATAGCCGATGCCACATGGCAGGGAAATCTTCCGCGCCGGCAATGCCGATCTCGGCCAATTGCACCAGAGCCGCTGGCAATGGCTGGAGGAGGTGGCAGGGCCGGCGGTGGCTTTGCCGACCGAATATCCCGACGGTTACCATGTGCCGCAACACCGCCACAGCCGCAGCCAGTTGCTGCACGCGCTGGTCGGCGTCGTGCTGGTGACGACGCGGCACGGGCGCTGGATGGTGCCGCCGGACCATGCGATGTGGATTCCGGCCGGCACCGAACATTCCGTCGAGATGCTGGGCGATGTCTCGATGCGCTCGGTCTATGTCATGCCGGGCGCGATCCCGGGGCTGCCGGAAGGCTTGCGCGTCGTCGGCGTCACCGAGTTGATGCACAGCCTGATCGTGGAATCGGAGAAACTGCCGCAAGGTGGCGAGTTGGAAGGGCGCGGCGGGTTGATCATGAAGCTGTTGCTGCATGAGATCCCGACCTTGCCGGAACGGCCACTCGGCCTGCCATTCCCGTCCGATCCGAGGCTGGCGATACTGTGCCGGCGCTTCGTCGCGGCACCTTCGCCGCATGCGACGATCGACGAATGGGCCGATGCCGCGGGCATGAGCCGGCGCTCCTTCACGCGCGCCTTCCAGCGCCAGACCGGCCTGTCGCTGTCGACATGGCGCCAGCAGGCCTGCCTGTTCGCGGCGCTGCCGCGGCTCGCCGATGGCGAGCCGATCACCAGGGTGGCGCTCGATCTTGGCTATGACAGCGTGCCGGCCTTCATCACCATGTTCAAGCGCATGCTGGGCTCCTCGCCGCGCGGTTATATGCGCGGCACGCGCGAGACGGTCGAAGGCGTTCGTCGGGCCACGCCTCGGCTCGAGGCCCCGGCGCCGTGACGCAATTCCCAAGGGAAAGCCGCGTCACACTTTTCCTGGAATCGCTCTAATCGAACAGGCTCGACACCGATTCCTCGGTTGCCGTGCGCGAAATCGCTTCGCCCATCAGGTCGGCGATCGAGATGACGCGGATGTTGGGGGCGTCGAGCACGCCTTGCGTCGGCTGGATGGAATCGGTGATCACCAGTTCCTGCAGCTTCGAGCCGCTGATGCGGGCGACCGCGCCGCCCGACAGCACGCCATGGGTGATATAGGCGGTGACGCTGGTGGCGCCATTGGCCAAGAGCGCATCGGCGGCGTTGCACAGCGTGCCGCCGGAATCGACGATATCGTCGATCAGCAGGCAATCCTTGCCGGCGACCGCGCCGATGATGTTCATCACTTCCGATTCGCCTGGACGCTCGCGGCGCTTGTCGACGATGGCGAGCTGCGCGTCGAAGCGCTTGGCCAGCGCCCGCGCCCGCACCACGCCGCCGATATCGGGCGACACCACCACGACATTGCCGAGCTGCTTGTATTTCGCCTTCACGTCGCGGGCCATTACCGGCACCGAGAACAGATTGTCGGTCGGGATGTCGAAGAAGCCCTGGATCTGGCCGGCATGCAGGTCGAGCGTCAGAACACGGTCGACGCCGGCGCGGGTGATCATGTTGGCGACCAGCTTGGCCGAGATCGGCGTGCGGCCCGACGCCCGGCGGTCCTGTCTGGCGTAGCCGAAATAGGGAATCACCGCCGTGATGCGTTTGGCCGAGGAGCGCATGAAGGCGTCGATCATGATGAGCAGTTCCATCAGGTGATCGTTGGTCGGGAACGAGGTCGACTGCAGGATGAAAACATCCTCGCCGCGCACGTTTTCCTGGATTTCGACGAAGATTTCCTGGTCGGCGAAGCGCCTGACACTGGCCTTGCCCAGCGGGATGTTGAGATAGCGGGCGACCGCTTCGGCCAGCACCCTGTTGGAATTGCCCGCGAAGAGTTTCATGCACCGTTCCTGGTGGGGGGATGGGAAGGCCTGACAGACTCTCCCGTACCTTTTAACCGGGCTTTTAGCGGCCCGCGCTGGTATTGCAAGCGCCGAGATCGGGAATCCGCCGGCTAAACTCAAGAAAGCTGTTCGGCATCACCAACTGGCAACAGTGAGCAGCGGACGTTCGCTGCTCCCTTACCTCGTTCGCGCATCGGATTTTCCCCAAAACCGTTTCCACTTTTGGGTCCGATGCCCTAGCCAGCCTTGCCGCCAAGGAATGCAGCGAACTGGTCGATGGTCTGGTCGGCGATCGCCTGCATGGTGGCGGGCGAGACCGCCTTCCAGCTGTCGGCGCCCGCGCCGGCGCCGGAATTCACGGAAGGCGCCTTCATCTGGCCGTTGATGCGGTGCAGGCGGTTGCCCGAGGGATCGTAGACGTCCCAGACATAGATGACAGTGGTGTCCTTGCCCTCCGAAATCGCCGAGAAATAGCCCTTCAGCACATGGGTCGCGGTCTGGTCGGCGCTGCCGGCAAGCGTAATTCCACGCTGCTTGGCGCGCGTCTGCAGTTCCGCAGTCAGCGGAGTGGCGGCTTCCACCGAAGCGCCGACAATCGGTGCGATCTGCAGCCGCGTCTTCGACAGGATGGCAGCGCTTTGGGCCGAGTTGAGCGGCGTGGTGGCGGTTGTGGCTCCGGCCGTGGTGGTGGCAGGCGCGGCGGGTGACGTTGCAGGAACGGTGGTCGCCGTGCTGCCCGGCGCTGCCGGCCCCGAAGTCGCCGGCGGGGTGATGGCGGAGGGTTCGAGAACGTCCTTTGCGTTGGTGCAGGAGGCAACAGCCAATGCCACAAGCAATGACACGGTCGTCACATGCGATCGTCTCATTTGCCTTCTAACTCCTTGGCGAAGAACGCCTCCCATTATGGATTCACTGTACGATCAAGTCGAGATCATGGCGGGAAAGCGGCTTCGGCTGGGATTCGGTGGTCAGGTAGGTGCGGCCAAGCGTCATTGCCGTCTCGGTCTCGGAATCCATGATGATCATGTGGGCGAACAGCGTCATGTGCGGCGCGATCGGCTCGGGGTTGCCCTGGTAGAACATCGGCATGTCCATCCAGGACGGCGTGAAACGGGCGCCGACGGAATAGCCGCAGGCGTTCAGCCGGTGCTTGGTCAGGCCGTGCGCCTCCATGGTGCGGGCATGGGCGTCGAAGACGTCGCCGAACGTATTGCCGGGCGTCATCGCCTTTTCCACCGCGAGAAGGGCGGCACGCGCGGCGTCGAACAGCTCCTGATGGCGCTTCGACACTTTGCCGGTCAGCACCGTGCGCATCATCGGCGCATGGTAGTGGTGGAAGACACCGGCCCATTCGAGCGTCAGCTGGTCGTTCTTGGTGAGCTTGCGGCGGCCGGCCTTGTAGCGGCAGAGCAGCGCATCGACGCCGGAGCCAATGATGAACTCGTTGGCCGGATAGTCGCCGCCGCCGGCAAAGACCGCGCCCTGCATGGCGGCGAGGATCAGCGCCTCGTCGCCGCCCTGCTTGATCAGCGGCAGTGCCGCGTCCAGCGCATCGTCGGAGAGGTTGGCGGCCTTCTCGGCCTTGGCGATCTCGGCAGGGCTCTTGAACAGGCGCAGCCGGCCGACGATGCCGGACGCGTCGGCGATCTGGCCGAAGGTCTGCAACTGCTCGTCCAGCCGGCGGCCATTATAGGCGGTCAGGCCGTGGGTGTCGTATTCGACGCCGATGCGGGCGCCGAGCAAGTTGAGATCGTTGAGCAAATTGCGCAGGTCGACCGCCGGGTTGGCGCCGTTGCGGTCGGTCCACAGCACGATGTTGTCGATGATCGAGGTGTGACGCGCCTGGCGCAGGTCGGCCGAGCGGGTCAAAAGCACCATCGAGCCGTCGGCCTTCACCACCAGGCACTGGAAGAAGCAGAAGCCGAACGTATCGTAGCCCGTCAGCCAGTACATGCTTTCCTGCGCGAACAGCAGGATGGCGTCGAGCTTCTTCTCGGCCATCTCGATCATCAGCCGGTCGCGCCGCGCGTCAAATTCCGATCGTTCAAAATGCAGCGCCATTATTCATTCTCCAAAACGATGGCCGAAACCTGCCGGCCGTAATCGGGCTCCTTGCGGTGCGTGGTGCGCCGGTAGGAGTAGAAAAGGTCTTCCTCGGCATAGGTGCAGCGGCCGAGGCCCTCCGCGGTCACGCCGGCCCTGGCAAGCCGGTCGACCGTGTAGCGGTTGAGGTCGAACATCGCATGGCCTGATGTGGCGGAGGGCGCGAAATAGCCGATGTTTTCGGCGTCGGCCCCGACGAAGCGGGCGACGAATTCCGGCCCGACCTCGTAATTGTCGGGGCCGATCGAGGGGCCGAGCACGGCGACGATGTTTTCGCGCCGGGCGCCCAGGCTTTCCATGGCGGCGATGGTGTTTTCGAGCACGCCGGTAAAGGCGCCTTTCCAGCCGGCATGTGCCGCGCCGATGACGCGCGCCCCGGCATCGGCAAACAGCACCGGGCCGCAGTCGGCGGTCGAGGCACCGATGGCGATGCCCGGGCGGTCGGTGACGATGGCATCGGCCTTGGGCCGTTCGCCGGCAAAGGGTTCCCTCACGACAACGACGTCGGGGGAATGGATCTGCCAGGCGGTCAGCAGATGGCTCGTCGCTACGCCCATCCAGGCGGCAACACGAGCGCGGTTTTCGGCCACCAGCGCCTTGTCGTCATCCGACCCGGTGCCGATGTTGAGGCCCTGGTAGATGCCGGTCGAGACGCCGCCGGCGCGGGTGAAATAGCCGTGGCGGATGCCTTGTGCCTGCGCCTTGTCCAGCAGCGGCGACCGAATGGGATCCGGTTTGGTCTGATTCAGCATGCGGGCGTTGTTGTCCGTGTGGGCGGTTTCGTCAAGAAAAAGTCCGGAAGCGAAGCGGCCGGCGGTTCGGCCGCTCTTTTACCGGACGGGAGATTGGGAGGGGCAGCGGTGAAAAGTCAATCCGCCGTGGCAAACGGCCGGACGGTCACACCGCGCGGCAGGACTGCGAGCACCTTGAACAGCTCGCCCATGGCTTGCGGGCCGGCGAGACGCTCGACATCGCCGGTGATCTTGTCGCGGGCCGACTGGCCGGCATCGGCGCCAAGCCGACCGGCGCGCTCGAGAATGCCCATGCCGAGCAGGAAATCGCCTTGCGTCGACAGATGGGCGTCGAGACCATGCGCGCGCACGGTCGCGGCAAGGGCGGCGAAATCGACATGCGAGGTGAGGTCGGCCTCGCCGGGATTGGCCAGCACATCTTCGTGACTGTGCCGGCGCAAGGCCTGCAGCGTGTCGCCGACACCCGGCTGCAGATGGCCATAGTCGAGGAACAGCCCGGCGCCATTGTTTCGGGCGATGCGCTCGGCGATGGCCGCCATCAGCCCGGTGCGCGCCGGCGCCACCTCGACGATCGCGCCTTGCGGCGCTTCAGCCGCATCGACGGGCAGCAGCGTCGGGTCGACCGAGCCGGCGCCGGCGAAGAAACAAAGGGTGTCCTCGTCGAGGCCGACCATGCGCTCGCGCCAGCCGATGCCGGCGCGGACGAACTGGCGGATCGGCACAGCGTCGAACAATTCGTTGCCGACGATGAGCAGCGGCTGCTGGGGCAAGGTCTCGATGGTCTCGTGCCAGCGAACCGCGAAAGGTGTCGCGCCGAGCGTCTGCTTCTGGATCTCGGTCAGGCGCGGGCTGGTCTCGATCATGGCGAAGGCGGCGCCGTTGGTCAGGTCAGGATCGAGCCGCGACAGCGTTCGCAGCATGTCCTTCATCAGCGTGCCGCGGCCAGGACCGATCTCGGCGATGGTCACCGGCATCGGCCGGCCGATCGCTGCCCATGCCTGGTAGAGCCAGACGGCGACGAGTTCGCCGAACATCTGGCTGATCTCCGGCGCGGTAATGAAGTCGCCGGCGGCGCCGAACGGCTCGCGCGTCGTGTAGTAGCCGTCCGCGGGATCGAACAGGCACATCGCCATATATTCGTTGACGGGAAGGGGCCCCAGCGCCTCGATCAGGTCGACGATGCGGGTCTTCAGCCGCGTCATGTCGCCTGCGGCTGTCCTTGCGTCACCGGCTTGGCCGTCGCCATCGCCCAGATGCCGGCCAGCACCATCGGCGTCGACAGGATCATGCCCATGGTCAGCCAGTTGGTTTGGAGGAGGTAGCCGAGTTGCTGGTCGGGCTGGCGGAAGAACTCGACGAATATGCGCGAGGCGCCATAGCCGGCGATGAAGGTGCCCGCAACGAAGCGGGGCGTCTTCAGCTTGAGCCGCGAATGGGTGAGGATGCGCAGAACGATGAACAGCACCACGCCTTCGAGCAATGCTTCGTAAAGCTGGCTCGGATGGCGAGGGTCGAGGCCTGCCGGACATTGCCCTAGCGCCTGCTGGAGGCGATCGTTGCAGAAGACGACGCCCCATGGAACATCGGTGACTCGACCCCAGAGTTCCGCGTTGATGAAGTTGGCGACGCGCACCAGACCGAGCCCAACCGGCACGCCGGCGGCCACGACATCGAACAGCGACCAGGTGCGGATGCCGCGCTTGATGGAAAACAGCGTCATGGCGAGGATGACGCCGAGCAGGCCACCATGGAACGACATACCGCCTTGCCAGACGGCGAAGATGTCGAGAGGGTGCGCGATGTAGCGCGCCAAATCGTAGAACAGCACATAACCGGTGCGGCCGCCGAGGACCACGCCGATGGCGGCCCAGACGATGAAATCGTCGAGGTCTTCCGGTTTCATCGGCAGGATGCCGTCGGGCCACAGTTTCGGGTTGGCGGCGAGCCGCTTGGCATACCACCAGGCAAACAGGATGCCGACGATGTAGCCGACGCCGTACCAGTGCACCGCCAGCGGCCCGATCTGGATGAGGATCGGGTTGATGTTGGGGAAGGGTAGCGAGGCCAGCGGCAGCAGGAAATATTCGTTCAACGGGGAGCTCTCGGTTGCGGTCGCATTCGGGCGCGGACCATGCGGCAGGGTTTTGGCAGGGTCAAGGCAACGTCGTCGCCGTCAAATGTCGCGACGAATCCACCGCGAGCCATCGCGCCGTGAATGGTGAGCTCAGCCCTTGGCGGCCACCCACTGCCGCAACGCGTCGTTGATCCTGTCCTGCCAGCCGGGACCGTCCTCCTGAAAATGATCGAGCACGGCCCGGTCGATCCGGATCGAAACAAGCTCGCGGACATTCGGGGCGGATGAGGGTTCGCGAATGGGCGCTGCCGGTTTCTTGACCGGCTTGAAGGCCGCCTCGGCGGCTGCGAACGGATTTGTCGGTCGGCGCGGGGGCGTTGCCATTTGGTGACCCTGATTGGAGACGACTCATGCTTGACGCAAGTCGCGATGGAAACGCCACAATAGGCGACTTGGCGTCATCCCGTACAGAAGGTTGCGGTCGAATTCGACGCAGACCATACCGAAGAACTTTGGCTGGTCACGCAAGGTCGCGCCGTCAATTGTCAGGGAACAAGATCGCCCCTAGGTCCATTCCACCATGCAGGATATGCAGTATTTCCACGGTGTCGGCACTGGCGCGGTAGAAAATCAGGTAGTTGCCATGGACGCGCCGGCGGATGCTTGAGGATCGATGCCGCTCAAAGAACGGATATCGCTCCGGCATGGTGCGCAACTCCACACAATCGCGGCGCAATTCCTGGATAAACGTGACGGCCCGAAATGGGCTGTCGAGCGCGATGTAGTCGCCAATGGCTTCGAGGTCTGCCTCGGCCTGATCCGTAAAGACCAGCCGCTTCACTTGGTTTTCGCTGCCATTGCCTTGTATTTGGCCTCAAGCCTGTCCAGCACTTCGTCGCCGGGCTTAACCCGGCCACCATCGGCATCGGAAATGCTTTTTGCTAGGGTTGCATCGAGGGCGGCGAGCCGCTTCTCCCGCTCTTCAACGAGGCGAACGCCCTCGCGCAGCACTTCGCTCTTCGAATTGTAGCGGCCGGTGCTCACGAGCTGGTTGACGATATCCTCGAGACGACTGCCTAAGTCTGCGCTAATGGCCATGATGGCGCTCCTGCAAAACGTCCAGGAACAATAATAGTTATTGGTCAGGCTTGCCAGTGATTTTGGCTGGTCCGACTTGATGCCGCACCAAGCCTCAACGTTCTTGCATTCGGCGCTCAGCGCCACTACGTCATTTCGAGCAAGCGAGGATTTGCCATGTCGACCGGACCGAACCGCATTCTCGATGAATTCGCCAAGCTGATGACCGACGCCGCCGGTGCCGCCCAGGGCGTGCGCCGTGAGGTCGAGACGGCCTTCAAGGGGCAGGCGGAGCGCATCCTCAATTCGATGGATGTGGTGCAGCGCGAGGAATTCGAGGCCGCGCGCGAGATGGCCGCCAAGGCCCGGGACGAGAATGCCAGGCTTGCCGCCCGCATCGAAGCGCTTGAGGTGAAGCTTGCCGAACTGGCCGGTGATGCCGCACCAGCGGCGGCGGCGAAGCCTCGCGCGAAAAAATAATCGTTAAACTTTTCCACATAGTCCGATCCTGAAAATCGCTTTGCCGTGAATCGCTTAACGGCATTGCATGAATCTTTGTGACAGCGCCTTTCCACATGCGAATGCCGCAGTGCGAAAAATTGGGCTGTTCACGCGACTCCCGATCAATAGACTGAATTTGTTGCATGATTCGAAGCAGGGTCATGCGGCCGGGCGGTGGGGTCCGGTCTGGGGTCTTTGCGTCGAGAAGTAGTCCTTAGCGCGAAGAAAGTCCTGGCCGTCCGAGTTCTAGATCAGATTGTTCGTCGTGTGTGCCCCGCGGAGCGTGAGGCGCTCCCCCTGAACACAGGAAGCATTCCATGGAACTTCTCGAACTCGAATACTCCCGCGAAATCCATCCGGTGGATGTTATCGAGCAGGTGGCCCACAACAATGACTGGTCCTTCGAACGGGCCGGCGATGACGAAATCTCGATCTCGGTCGCCGGCAGCTGGACCGACTATCACGTCTCCTTCTCCTGGATGGAGGATTTCGAGGCGCTGCATCTGGCCTGCGCCTTCGACATCAAGGTGCCGGAGACCCGCGCGCTAGAAGTGATGCGGCTGTTGTCGCTGATCAACGAGCAGATGCTGTTCGGCCATTTCGACCTCTGGGAGCAGGAAGGCGCGATCATGTTCCGCCAGTCGCTGCTTCTGGCCGGCGGGGTCGAACCCTCGAGTCAGCAGGTCGAGGTGCTTTTGTCCTCGGCGCTTGAAGCCTGCGAATGCTATTTCCAGGCTTTTCAGTTCGTCGTCTGGTCGGGAACCTCGGCCAAGGACGCGCTGGCCGGTGTGCTGTTCGAGACCTACGGCAACGCCTGAGCGGTACGTGAATGAGTGCAAGCAAAGAGCGTAAGCCCGAGATCAGTTTTGCCGATTTCGATCGTGTCGACATCCGCGCTGGCACGATCGTCGAGGCCGAACCGTTTCCGGAAGCGCGCAAGCCTGCCTTCAAGCTGAAGATCGATTTCGGACCCGACATTGGGGTGAAGAAATCATCGGCGCAGATCACCAAATACTATACGCCCGAAAGCTTGATTGGCCGGCAGGTGTTCGCCGTGGTCAATTTCCCGCCACGCCAGATCGGGCCGTTCATGTCGGAAGTGCTGACGCTCGGTTTTCCCGATGAGGAGGGCGCCGTCGTGCTGGGCGCCATCGAGCGCAAGGTGCCGGATGGCGGGCGGCTCTTCTAGGATCAGCGAGCAGGCTGGGGCCGAAACGCGCCGAGAATGGTTCCGACCGTAGCGGCTGAGAGCACGAGGTGCAGAACGTCGAACGGCCAGGCGAGTGCGAAATGCATCAGCATAAGGCTCAAGAAGGAGGGCGACGCGGCATCCGCGGGAATTAGGATCAAGCCTGCAGCCAGGATCAGCCCGTATTTGAGTATGGCAACGATCGCGAGAACGATGAACATTATGGCGACAAAACGCAGATGATTGCCGTCGAGCGCACGCCAGCAGCCGATTGGATCGAATGATCCCGTCCAGAGAAAATCGCCGACGAACAGATACGTCCAGGCAAGTACCAAACCACCCGCGAACAGGTTGAAGACGCCCATCGCCGACGCCCAAGGCGCGATGTCCTCAGGGCCGAGCGGCAGGTCATGCGTGGCCAACAGGCCGGCAACAAGCAGTCTGTGTTCGCCGTCGATCGCAAAGCCGCAAAGAAGCTGGATGGCCGCGAGAAGCAACGCGGCCAGGAGGATCCGCGGGCCGAGCTCGAAGCGCAGGCCAGGGATAGCGAAGTGTTTGACGCTTTCTATGCCGCGCCGGAAAACGACGCGGCCAGGCTCGGGCGCGTTTGCCATGCGGTCGAGAACGAATGCAAAGACCATCGCCGAGAACGGCGCGGCAACAATCGGAGAAAGCCACGTCCAGGGGTCAAAGCCTCGCGATAGAAGCCAGAGAAGCCAGGCGGGCGCCTGCCCCTCGGCAAAAAGAACGAGGGCAAGCGCCGTCAGGCAGAGCGTCGTCAGAAAGCAGGGAAACCAGGCGGCCACGAAGAGTGGCCAGGCATTCGCACGGCAATAGCCCAGCACCCTCGCAACGGTCCTGCTGATGCGCAAGACGCGACGCTTCGGCGATACGGCAGGCGCTTCGTCCAGCGTTGAAATCGACGTCAATCCCGCAGGAACTACACGCGGAATAATGCACCGCAAAGAACTGTCGCGCAAGCTCTCGCAAGGAGCGCGCTCGCGGGGTCAAAGCTTGCCGGCGCAAGATCTCCAGTGCATCTCAACAACTTCACGCGGAAGACTTGTCCAATGGCATTGGCAAGGTGTCGAAGTTCCGGATTTCCTGCGGGAAAAGCAGGAGTGGCGGCATTGAAGAGGCCACACAACTGCCGCCGTCAGGCGGCAAGTCTCCGCGGCATCCCCAGCGCTTCCTCGACCGTGTCGAGAAACATTTCCGCACAGGCCTTCCAGCTGTAGCGCATGGCGCGTTCTCTGGCCTGGGCGCGGTCGACCTTAAGCGCGGCGAGCGAGGCCTCGCGCAAATCGTTGGAGACCGCCCCGCCAAAGCCGTCGCCGACAATGTCGATCGGCCCGGTCACCGGATAGGCGGCGACCGGCGTGCCGCTGGCAAGTGCCTCGATGATGACGTTGCCGAACGTGTCGGTGCGGCTGGGAAAGACGAAGACATCGGCCGAGGCGTAGATCTCGGCCAGTTCGTCATTGGGGCGGTGACCGAGGAAGTGCGCCTTGGGATATTTCGCCTTCAATTTGGCGAGTTCAGGTCCTTCGCCGACGATCACCTTGCTGCCGGGCAGGTCGAGGTCGAGGAAGGCGGAGAGGTTCTTTCGATGGCGACACGGCCGACGCAGAGGAAGACCGGGCCGGGGAAGCCGAGATCCTTCCTCTTGTCCGGGCGGAAATGGTCGGTGTCGACGCCGCGTGTCCACGGCCGCAGCTTGTTGAAGCCGCGCGCCGAAAGGTCGTCGGCGAGCGACTGGGTGGCGACCAGCGTACCCTGGCCGGAATTGTGGAAATCGCGCAGCCAGCGATAGGCCCAGCTTTCCGGCACCGGCAGGCGGGCGCTGAGATATTCGGGGAAGCGTGTGTGATAGCTGGTGGTGAATGGCCGGCCGGCATTGCGGCAATAGCGGCGCGCCATGATGCCGAGCGGCCCTTCGGTGACGATGTGGATGTGGTCCGCCTTGTAGGCGTCGATCAGGCGCGCGACATGGCCGGGCGTGGTCAGCGCCAGCCTGATGTCGGGGTAGGTCGGCAGGGGCAGCGTGCGGAAGATGTTGGGTGTCAGGAAATCCACCGCGACGTCGAAGGATTTCAGCGTTTCGGTGAGCCGCTCCAGCGTGTGGACGACGCCGTTGACCTGCGGGCGCCAGGCGTCGGTGACCATCAATATGCGCATGGCGGCCCTTTGCTGGAAAGGTCGACGGTTGCCTTGAGACGATGCCGGAACGGCGACCAGCCGGCTGCTCTCGCTTCGCTCCAGCGCACCCGGGCGGGCACGGCGTCGAAGTGAGGCGGCTGGGCCGAATCAACTGTAGTCGCGCGTTTCATGCGCGCTCTTCACCATGATTTCATGACGAGCGGATGAAGCAGCCCTTTGGGAGCATGATCTTGTCCGAAAACCGGTTTCCACTTTTCGGGATCATGCTCCGCCTAGGCCGGAACCTTGATGACGGCGCGCAGGCCGCCGAGCGGACTGTCGTCGAGGGTGATGTCGCCGCCATGGCTGCGGGCGATGTCGCGGGCAATCGACAGGCCGAGGCCGGTGCCGCTGGCGTCGAGGTTGCGGGCCTCGTCGAGCCGCACGAACGGCTTGAACACGTCCTCGCGCCTGTCGACCGGGATGCCGGGACCGTTGTCGTCGATGGTGACCACAAGCGAGCCACGGCCGTGATTGGCGCTGACCTCCACCGTCTTGGCATAGCGGAAAGCGTTGCCGATGACGTTGGACAACAGCCGGGCGAAAGCATTCGGCCTGACATGCACGGTCGGATCGCCGGAAAGCGTCGTCGACAGCTTGCATTTGCGCAAGGAAGCTTCGTCGTTGAGCTTTTGGAAATAGGCTTCGAGATCGAAACGTCCCGGATCCTCCGAGGCCTCGCCACGGGCAAAGGCGAGATAACCCTCCAACATCGACTGCATGTCGTCGATGTCCTGGTTGAGCGCCGCCTTGGTCTCGGTCTTGCCGCCGGCCAGTGCCAGCTGCAGCTTGAAGCGGGTGAGGATAGTTCTCAGATCATGGCTGACACCGGTCAGCATGGCGGTGCGCTGGTCGATCTGGCGCTCGATGCGCTCGCGCATCTGGATGAAGGCAAAGCCGGCGCGGCGAACCTCCTCGGCGCCGCGCGGGCGAAAATCGCGCGGCATCGGCCGGCCCTTGCCGAAGCTTTCTGCGGCCTCGGCGAGCGTCAGGATCGGCCGGATCTGGTTGCGCAGGAAGGGGATGGCGATCATCAGCAGCACCAGCGAGGTGCCGACCATCCAGATCAGGAAGATGTGGGTGTTGGAGGCATAGGCCTGGCTGCGGCGCACGAAGACGCGCAACACCTTGTTCTCGAGCTGGACACGCACCTCGACGATGTTGGAATTGCCGACGGTGTCGATCCAGAACGGCCGGTTGATCTGGCGCGTGATCTCGGACGAGAGAACGTCGTCGAGGATCGAGAAGAACGGTTTGGGACCAGGCGGCGGCAAGGGATCGGGCGGCAGCAGATCGACCTTCAGCTGCATGCGGTCCTGGGCGATGCGGATGATGTTGGCGTAGTCGGCGTCGTGCGGGTAGGTCTCGATCAGGTCGATGATGGCGGCGATGTCGCGCACGGTGGCCTGCGACAGGCGCTGCGTCACCGTTGCCCAGTGGCGCTCCATGAAGACGAAGGCGACCACCGATTGCAAAAGGATCATCGGCGCGATGACGATGATCAGCGAGCGCGCATAAAGGCGCTTGGGCATGTAAAGCGAAACGAGGCGCCAGAACCGGTTCCAGATGCGCGGCACTGCCTTGAGCGTTCGCGTGGCGCGCGCGCTCAAGCCGCCATTCCCCGGCTGTTCCAGTTCCGTGGTCGCCATTCGATCTTTTCGCTCATCCGCGGCCGTTCAGCGTGCCGCAGGCGGTATTCTATTCCACGCTCAGCCGATACCCAATACCGCGCACGGTCTGCAGCCAGACCGGGTTGGACGGATCGCGCTCGATCTTGCGGCGCAGCCGGTTGATCTGCACGTCGATGGTGCGCTCGCCGACTTCCGAATCGTCACCGACCAGCTCGTGGCGCGGGATGGTTTCGCCGGCCCGCGCGGCAAAGATCGCCAGGATCTCCTGCTCGCGGTCGGTCAGCTTCAGTGCCTCGCCGCCGCGCTTCAACTCGCGCCTGGCGATCTGGAAGGTGTAAGGGCCGAAGACCAACTGTTCGACCTTGGGCGTCGTCGCCGGGCCGCCGCGGCGCAGGATGTTGTTGATGCGCAGGATCAACTCGCGCGGGTCGAAGGGTTTGGGCAGGTAATCATCCGCGCCTGCCTCGAGCCCCGAGATGCGGCTGTCGGTTTCCGACAGCGCCGTCAGCATCAGGATCGGGACGTTCTTTCGGCCCGCAGCGATTTGGTGAGGTCGACGCCGGTCTCGCCCGGCATCATGACATCGAGCACAAGCAGGTCGAAGTCGAGGCCGGCAAGCTTGCGCCTGGCTTCGCCGGCATTGCCGGCGACGGTCACACGAAAGCCGTTCTCGGTCAGATACTGCTTGAGAAGATTGCGGATGCGGGTGTCGTCGTCGACCACAAGCAGATGCGGCGCGTCGTCGTCCGGTGCGACCGCCTGATCGACCCTCTCAGTGCTCTCCATGGCTTTTCCCTGACATTTTTGCGGACCCAACGTCGATCTGAGCTCTCAGTTCCGGATTAACCATCGCTTCGAGGAAGCGTTCCACCAAGGTCCGTTCGGTGGCGCCGCAATCTTCCAATGCAGCACGGATGCGGCGCGACTGTGGCCGTGCCAAGGCCAGCGCCAGCGCGCGGCCCTTCGCCGTCGGATAGAGCTCGCGCTGCCGGCGGTCGCGCGGGCCTTGCAACTGCACGACATGGTCGGTGTCGATCAGTTGCTTGAGCACGCGCGCCAGGCTCTGCTTGGTGATCTTCAGCACGTCGAGCAATTCGGCAACCGTCAGGCCCGGCCGGCGGTTGACGAAATGCAGCACCCGGTGGTGCGCGCGGCCGAAGCCGTAATCGGCCAGGATCTGGTCGGGATCGGAGGTGAAGTCGCGGTAGGCGAAGAAAAACAGTTCGATGATGGCGAAGTCGATGCCGTCCTCGACTGACATCGCGGTCCTGATCGGTTTTCCGGCGGCTGGGCTTCGATCCGTCATCATTTCTCCATGGGAACAGGAGATTATGTCAGTACTATTGACGTAATTTCCCTGCAATGGTAATTTTTGACAAGCTTTTGGGCGGATTGCGAACGAAAAGGCAAGGCAGGCCGGTTTTTCCGGAACTTCCTGAGTTTGCCAGAGCGCCATTATCCGCTTACGCTTCGCAACACCGGCCGGCGTCTCCAATCACCTGGCGCGGCCAAAAAGAACACGCAACGACACTAGGATATGCGGGTCGCGGCCCGCGGGAGGTTATCATGGCATCCGTTCCCTTCGATCAGCTGGACGGCTTCATCTGGATGAATGGCGAGTTCATCCCGTGGGGCGACGCCAAGATCCATGTGCTGACGCACGGTCTGCACTACGCCAGCGCGGTCTTCGAGGGCGAGCGCGCCTATGGCGGCGAGATCTTCAAGCTCAACGAGCACACCGAGCGCCTGCATGAATCGGCACGCCTGCTCGGCTTCAAGATTCCCTATTCGGTCGCCGAGCTCAACGATGCCTCGACCACGCTGTTGAAGAAGCAGGGTTTCCAGGACGCTTATGTCAGGCCGATCGCCTGGCGCGGCAGCGAGCAGATGGGTGTTTCGGCGCAGAACAACCGCATCAACGTCGCCATCGCCATCTGGCAGTGGCCGAGCTATTTCGATCCGGCACAGAAACTGAAGGGCATCCGCCTCGATGTCGCGGAGTGGCGCCGGCCCGACCCGCGCACGGCGCCGTCGAAGTCGAAGGCCGCCGGCCTCTACATGATCTGCACCATGTCCAAGCATGCCGCCGAAGCCAAAGGCTATGCCGACGCCATGATGCTCGACTGGCGCGGCCAGGTCGCGGAAGCAACCGGCGCCAACATCTTCTTCGTCAAGGACGGCAAGATCCATACGCCGAAGCCCGACTGTTTCCTCGACGGCATCACCCGCCGCACGGTCATTGGGCTGGCCAGGGATCGCGGCCTGGAAGTGATCGAACGCGCCATCCTGCCGGAAGAACTCGAAGGCTTCGAGCAATGCTTCCTGACGGGAACGGCAGCGGAAGTAACGCCGGTGTCGGAGATCGGGCCTTACCGATTCGAGGTCGGTGAAATCGCCAAGAATCTTATGAATGACTATTCTGCCGCGGTTCAGCCCAAGCACGCGATCGCCGCAGAATAACGATAGTCACAGCTTTTCGCGCAAGCAGGGGCGGTTTTCGAGCCGCCCTTTTTATTTCAGCGTTTCTGCATTTGACTTTCATCCAATTCGGCGTCTCATGATGGTGTCGGCCCGGGAGGCTGGCAGCTATGGAGGGACTAATCATATGGACATGAACACGCTTCTTCCGATCATTATTCAGGTGATTACAGGCGTCATCGGTGGTCAGGCGATCGGTGTTGCGCTCAAGAACGCGGCGATGGGTCAGCTTCCCAAGATCCTGGGTGGTGCCATTGGCGGCGTCGGCGGCGCGGCGATCCTCGGCAGCCTGCTCGGCCACGGCACGATCGACCCGGCAGCGGCAGCGGCGGCGACGAGCGGTCTCGGCAGTGCGCTCAACCTCAACAACATCGTTGGCGGCGCCGGCGGCGGCGCGATCCTGACCGGCATCATCGGCGCGGTCATGGGCGCCATGAAGAAGTAAGCCTGACGATTTCAGGCTTGTTCAAATGGGCGGCTTCGGCCGCCCATTTCCGTTTCTGGGGCGACTGACTGTTCGTCTTTCGAGGGGTGGACGCCTTTCGCCGACACCTCTACATCACGCCGAGACATTGAAAGGACGATCATGGGTCAGCTCAATGCCGGCATCGTGCCGGTCACACCGTTCCAGCAGAACTGCACCATCCTGTTCGACATGGACGAAAAGCACGGTGTCGTCGTCGATCCGGGCGGCGACATCGATAAGGTGCTGGCGGTGCTGAAGGACAATGCGATCACGGCCGAAGCGATCTGGATCACGCATGGCCATATCGACCATGCCGGCGGCGCCATGGAGCTGAAAGAGGCGCTTGGCATCGACATCATCGGCCCGCATGCCGCCGACAAGTCCTTGCTCGACAATCTGGAGAACCAGGGCAGGCGTTACGACATTGCCGGCGCGCGCAACTGCGTGCCCGACCGGTTCCTCACCGAGGGCGAGACCGTGTCGTTCGGCGGCCACGTGTTCGAGGTGCTGCATTGCCCTGGCCACGCGCCCGGCCACGTCGTCTACTACAACCGCGTGGCCAAGTTCGCTCATGTCGGCGATGTGCTGTTCCGTGGCTCGGTCGGCCGTACCGACCTGCCGGGCGGTGACCATGCAACGCTCATCGCCTCGATCAAGGACAAGCTCTTGCCGCTCGGCGACGATATCGGCTTCATCTGCGGCCACGGCCCTGGCGGCCGTTTTGGCGAGGAGCGCAGGACGAATCCGTTCCTGACCTGAATCTCAACACACCCGGGACACACCCGGCAACAACAAAAAAGCGCTGGCCTTGCGGTCAGCGCCTTTTTTTGGGGCAGGGAAGCTCTGAAGCGCTTTCGCGCTTCAGAATTCTGTTTGGTGCAAGTCGTTATCCCAAAACCGCTGCGCACTTTTGGGCGACATGCACTCAGTTTGCGGTGCAGAAATGCTGCTCGCCGTCATTGCCGGTGAAGGTGCCGGTGCGGGAGTTGAAGGAGCGGTAGCGATCCGAGCAGTATTCGTACCAGTCGCGCGTCCACGGTTCGGCATAACGGTCGGCATAGACCACCCGCGGCTCCGCATAGTAGCGACGGACCGGTGCCGGGCGGATCCGCACGTCACGATCGTAGTAACCGTCATTGTAGTAGCCGTCATCGTAGTAGCGGTTAGCGTCAGGCGGTGGCCGGTCATTGGCCAGCGCGCCACCGATCAGGGCGCCGGCGGCGAGGCCGAGCACGCCGGCGGCAATGGCATCGCCGTTGCCGTGGTGGCGGTGATGGCGCCATTCATCGGCGTTGGCCGCGGGCAGGGCCACAAGCATGGTGGCGGCCACGGCGGCGGACAGCACGGCTGTCTTGAAAATTCTGTTCATCTTGGTCTCCTTCGTACCGGGCCGTGCAGTTTTGCAGGGATGCGGTCCGGCTTTACCCAAGGCTAATATGCGACCGTGGCTGAACGGAGGCTGAACGGATTTCGACCTGCCGATCCAAGAGAGGCGACAAAAACCAAGCTCGAAATGAGCTGGGCTGCCCTGCTCGGGCCGACAGCATGAAGCCGGCTCAGCCGACAGACAGGTTGACGGCCTTGGGTCCCTTGCCGCGCTTGTCCGGCTCGGTGTCGAACGTTACTTTCTGCCCATCTTCGAGACCGGGAAGACCCGACGCCTGCACGGCCGAAATATGGACGAAGACATCCTTCGCGCCATCGTCCGGCGTGATGAAGCCGAAGCCTTTGGCATGGTTGAAGAATTTAACGGTGCCGGTCTGCGGCATGGGAAGCTCCTTTGATCCCATAAACTCCAGTCTCGGGCCGGCAAATGCCCGAGAGGAAATTTGTCCTTTATTTTAGCGTCATCGGCAAGAGAAAGTTTTGGGGGCGCTTAAAGCGCGTCAAGCCCTTGTTATAATGCACGTCGTCGACCCAAAACCGGATCCGCTTTTTTGCGACATGCATTTCTGCTTTGCCGAGGACATGAAAAAGGCGCGACGAAAATCGCCGCGCCTTCTTAAAAATCTGTCTGCGTGCCCACAGGCTGGGCGAGCTTGGAACCCTCGTTCGCCCGCCGTCAGGGACGCGCGGCGCCGATGGTCAGGCAGCGCGGAGGTTGACCGCCTTCGGGCCCTTGCCCATGCGGTCCGGCTCGACGTCGAAGGTGACCTTCTGGCCGTCGACGAGCGTGCGCAGGCCCGATGCCTCGATCGCGGAAATGTGGACGAACACGTCCTTGGCGCCGCCGTCGGGCGTGATGAAACCGAAGCCTTTGGTCGCGTTGAAGAATTTAACGGTGCCGGTCTGGGCCATTGGGGAAACTCCTTCACCCGTTCAGTCTTTGGTGGTCCTGCCCGCCACCTGGCGTCGAGGGCAGTTCCCGGTGGTTGCTTCGGCAGTCATGCATTGGCGCATGGTCAAACCCCCCGCCGAAAACGGGGCCGTCAGAGATTCACAGTATCGGGGAAAGGTCGTCCAAAACGTTCCGCTCTCCGGGTCGCAAATGCCCGAACACGGAATTTATCGCACGGAAACGTGAAGGTTGCAAGATAGCGCCGCGGGCCGCCACTGTGGGCGCATCCCGACGCAAGAATCGACCGATCTGAGCGTCGACCGGGCGCAAATAGGCTTGGTTGCGGATCGGGTCATCGGCCCACAGCCACGGTCACGCATGGGCCAGAGGCGGCTAACGACAGCCGTTGCCGATCGCCTCGGTTCCGGACGTCGCTCCCGGTGTGAGGCTGCAAACAGGGGTTGCATTTGACAAGGGAATGGCGAGGATCGGGGGAAGGGCGAGGGTCGCGATCCGGGACGGGATCGAGGGAGAGGTGAGCATGAAATTCCTGGCGTCAATTTTCTCGCGGCAAGGGTTTGCCGTGCTGTTGCTGCCGGCGCTTCTGGCCGCCTGCACCGTCGTCGTCGATGACGGGCCGGGACCACGCCCGCGTCCACCGCGTCCCGAACCGGAATTCTGTACCAGGCAATATGAGCCGGTCTGCGCCCGGCGCGGCGGCGATCGCCAGACCTTCGCCAATGCCTGCCTTGCCGACCGTGCCGGCTATCGCATCGTGCGTGACGGCCCGTGCCGCGGCGACGGTGATGGCGGTGGCGGTGGCGGTGGCGGTGGCGGTGAAGAGCAGACGTTCTGCACCCGCGAATACGCGCCCGTTTGCGCCCGCCGGCACGGCGAGATGCGCAGCTTCCCCAACGCCTGCGAAGCCCGCGCCGCGGACTACCGCATCGTTGGTGATGGGCCGTGCTGAGGTTTTCCTTCTCCCCTCGTGAGGCGCTTGCGCGAGGGGTTGCCTAGCCAGATACGTCCCATCGGCCGGGCCAGCGTAAAGCTCGCTGCCGTGCTCATCGGAGATGCGCAGCCGGTCGGGATCTGCGGCATTGCGAGCGTGTGCAAGAGTGCTGTGGCGCCCTGCAGGGCGGCGCGCAGGGTCGGCGCTTCCAGCGACACCTTGTCGAGTGTTGCTTCCTCGGCGTCGCGCGACCGGTAGAACTCGATGACGAAGTTCAAGCAAGCCTCCGTTGCAGAGCATTGCGTGAGCCTGTTGCGTCAGGTCAGCGCCTGCTCACAGCGGGGCGACGGGGCGCATGCGAAGCGCCCCCAGGGCTGTCAGCCCTTGGACTTCGGCTTCAGGCCGCTCTCCGCCTGCTTGACCGACGAGCCGAATGGGGAGGCGGGCTTGGCTACGACCTTGTCCTTCTTCGGCTTGCGCGCTTCGCGATTGCTTCGCTGTTGACCTTTGGACATGGACTGCTCCTTGTGCGTGTTGGCTGGCGTTCGGGATCTCAGACCGCCGGATTGTTGGCGACAACCGGAGTGTCGACCGGTTCGAGATTGTCTTCCGTGGTGACCCGTTCGTAGGTCTCCTGCTCGCTGCGGATACGGTATTGCGGAGAGCCGTCCTTGACCGGCAGCCTGCTCTTGATCTGGAACAGTTCGGCCGTCTTCTGGACGAGGCCGGTGCGGCTCTTCATGCGCACCGTCTGGCCAATGGCGAAAAGGTGCGAGGGCGTGTCGGTGCGCGGACGCGTATTCTGCTGGAAACGGATCATGCTGCATTCTCCCGGTCGCGCTTCAGCGCGGTTTCGAGTTCGAGGTGGTCGATGGCGATAAGCTGGCTGGTGGTCGGATTCTTCACCGCCCTCGCCGGCAGGTGAATGAAGGTGGCGACGCGGCGCCAGGCAACATGCGACATGCCTTCGATCAGCTCTTCGTCATGATCGATGTCGTAGTCGCCGGCCGGCAACGGTCCTTCCAGGCCACCGAGCGCGAAAGCCGCGGTGAAGTGGGCAATGGAATGGGTGGTGCGGTCCGGCATCGTCCTGGCCTTCGATTGGTTCACGCCTTGGGCGTCAGGTAAAACAATGGCCTGAAAGCAAAAAAGCGGGGACAAGCCCCGCTTTCCTATTTCCGGCAATCGCTGGAAATAAGCCGCTTTCGAGAGCTGCCAGTACATCCGTGGTCAGCGTTCATCGAATTCGGCCGGATCAGATCAGTTGCAGATTGGCGGCCGACTCGCGGCCCTTGCCGTCACGTTCCAGTTCGAACTGAAGCTTCTGGCCTTCGGCGAGGCCGGGAAAGCCGGCGCGCTCCAGCGCGCTGACATGGACGAAAACGTCCTTGCCGCCATCGGCCGGCTGAATGAAGCCAAAACCCTTCTGGCCATTGTAGAACTTCACGGTTCCGGTGGTCATATCTGTCTTTCGCGGATTGAAAAATCGACGCGCGGCGAATGTGCCGTGCGTCCGGTATCGACGATTTGGAATGAGATTGGCGGGTCGAGAACCTCTGACGCCGCGAGATGCCAATTCTGGCCAAAACGATTTCGTTTATGTAGATCGATCGGGCCGCTTGTTCAAGATGATTCAGAAAATAAACGTGCCGTGCCTGAAAAATAGATCCCTATAAATCTTCCAATAATTCTGCTATGGGTCGGCATATTTCTAAAAATTCTTGACAATTCGCTGAGGCATTTCCCCGGCTCGATTTTATTTATTTACTCCGGAATGAGGACAAAACCATGGTTTCCACAAGAGGCTCAAGGGGGAAGACCGTCGCGGTCAATCCGGTCATCAAGCCGATCGCCATACATGCCATTGCCGTTGGCCCCAACGGCCAGCCGATGATCGTCAAGTCGGCACGGCTGACCATCAGAAGCGATGAGGCCGCAAGGCGCACGATCTCCGATACCGATGGCACGGTGAGGCGGGCCAGACAGGTTGCCGAGACCAACCGCCTGATCTGATCGCTTGTGCGGCGACGGAAAGGTCGCAAAACCCGGCGGAGACTTGAACCTGCCGCGCCAATGGCCTAGATCGCGGCAGGCGGATAAACACGGCAGGTTTCCCATTAACAGAGATCAGAGACGAGCGGCGGGTGCGGGAGCCAGGTCTGGCGCGGGCGGACAGCCGCCGCTGGGCCTCGACCAATACGTGCAGCAGGCGCTGCAACTGCATCAGGCCGGGCGCCGGCAAGAAGCCGAGACAATCTACCGGCAAGTCCTGGCGCGTCAGCCCAAACACGCGGCGGCTGCGCATTTCCTGGGGCTGCTGCTGCACCAGACCGGGCGCAGCGAAGAGGGGCTCGATCTCATCGAACGCTCGGTGAGCCTGCAGCCGACAAATGCCGATTTCCTCAACAATTTCGGCACGGTGATGCGCGACCTCGGCCGTGTCGACGCGGCAATCGACTTCTTCCGTGGCGCGGTGGATCTGCGGCCGGAGCAGCTTGCTGCGCGCGACAATCTCGGCTCGTCGCTGAAGCAGCTCGGCCGGTTCGAGGAGGCCGAAGAGATCTATCGCGGCACGGTCGCACGCAATCCCTTCCATGTGCGCGCCCGCATCGGACTTGCCGAAACCCTGCAGGAAGCCGGACGCCTGGACGAGGCGCTGGCGGTTTTTCGCGAAGCGCTGACCATCCGCCCCAAGGATGCCGAGCTGCTGCACGGGCTCGGCGTCGGGCTGATGGAAAAGGGCAAGCTCGACGAGGCGGCCGACCTGTTCCGGCAGGCGCTGGCAATCAACCCCGGCATGGCCACCGCCTGGCTGATGCTGACGCAGGTCAAGCGCCAGAAGGAGCGCGATGCCGAATTGGCCGGCATGGAAGCCCAGCACGCCAAGGCACCGCAGGACAGCCTCGCACGCATGCAACTGTCCTTCGGCCTCGGCAAGGCCAATGACGATTTGAAGGACTACAACAGGGCCTTCGACTATTTCGCCGAAGGCAATGCCATTCGCCGCAAGGGCATCAACTATGATCCCGTCAGGACGAGCGCGGAATTCGAGGCGATGAAGACGGTGTTCGATGCCGGCTTCTTCGAGAAGCACAGGCCGAGACCGATCACCGATGACGCGCCGATCTTTATCGTCGGCATGCCGCGTTCGGGCACGACGCTGGTCGAGCAGATCATCGCCAGCCATCCCAAGGTCTATGGCGCCGGCGAGCTCAGCATCCTGAAGAAGTCGGTCGGCAAGCAGTTCCCGGCCAACATGCCGGGCGGCTTTCCCTGGGGCGTATCGGATACGGACGATGCGGATTTCGCCGAGGCAGGCCAGGCCTATCTCGACATGCTGCATGCCCGCTATCCGCATATCAGCCATGTCACCGACAAGATGCCGGGCAACTTCCTGCTTATCGGCTTCATCCACATGATGATGCCGAAGGCCAGGATCATCCACTGTGCCCGCGATGCGGTGGCAACCTGCCTGTCGATCTACAAGGTGCATTTCCGCGGCGACAGCCACCGCTATGGCTACGACCTCGGCGAGCTCGCCGACTTCCACAATCTCTACACCGACATCATGGCGCATTGGCACAAGGTGCTGCCCGGCGTCGTGCACGATGTGCGCTATGAGGATTTCGTCGCCGATCAGGAAGGGCAAAGCCGGGCGCTCATCGACTATCTCGGCCTGCCATGGGACGATGCCGTGCTGTCGTTCCACGAGACCGATCGTCCGGTGCGCACGGCGTCCGCCGCCCAAGTGCGCCAGCCGATGTATCAAGGCTCTGTCGATTTGTGGAAGCGCTATGGAGACCGGCTGAAGCCGCTGCTTGACAAACTGGACTGAAGAGCCAGGCAGATGTGCCGCGATTAATCAGGACGATGTTTGGTTGAAGTCGTTGTCCTGATCTCCTTGGGCAACATGCATTAGCTGGCCTGCGGCTTCTGCTCATAGCGCAGGAAGACATTGCCGTTGCCGAAGGCTTGCGACCGCGCCAGCGCCACGTTGAGCCGATTGCCGATGCCTTCGAACATAGTCCTGCCGGCGCCAAGCATGACCGGGACGATGACGAACTGATATTCGTCGATCAAATTCTCCTCGGCCAATTGAGCGACGAGATTGCCACTACCCAGGATCGTCATATGGTTGCCCGGTTGCTGCTTCAGGTGCCGAAGCTTCGCGGCCGGCCCGCTTTTGACCAACTCGGTGTTGTTCCAACTCGCCGTGTCGAGCGTGCGGGAGAACACGACCTTCGGCATGGCGTTCATGCGTCGGCCACCACCGGTGCGATTTGGGCCGCCATCGGCGTCGGCCAGAACTGGATCATCAGGTCATAAGTAACGCGGCCCAGCACCAGCATGCCACCGCCCTTGGCATTGTCGGCGACGAACGCGTTCCATTCCGGATCCTGGCTGTGCGCCCAGTCCATGGCGCCGCGCCCGTCGGTAAAATAGCCGTCGAGCGAGATGCTGTTGAATACGATCAGCTTGCGCATAAGTCGGTCCTATTTTGAGAGATGGAAACGAGGTTTCGCGCCCTGCTGTCGGCATGCGGCAGCTGGCGATCGGTCGGGATGTTACGGCCTACAGTTCTATGAACGGCTGGAAGCCGCCGAAGATCATGCGCTTCATATCGAAGGGCATGGGCCCCAAATCGGGTGTCAAACGCGGGTCGGCCATCACCTTGGCCATCACCGTGTCGCGGCTTTGCCTGGATTCATAGACCGCCCAGGCGAAGACGACGATCTCGTCGTCCTTTGCCTGAACGGCACGCGGAAACGAGGTCAGCTCGCCATAGGGCACGTCGTCGCCGATGCATTCGACATAAGCGAGCGCGCCGTGTTCCATCCATATGGGGCCCGCGAGGTTGGCCAGCTTCTTGTAATCGTCGAGTTTGGCCTTTGGCACGGCAAGCACGAAACCATCGACATAGGACATAGGGTTCTCCTTTGCTGAAACGGGCGCCGGGTCGGCGGGGAGACGACCCGGCGCGGTGAGCGCGTCAGCCGTGGCGGGCGACGCCTGCTCGCCAGGGAATCTACTTGACCGGCGCGTTCATCGCCCAGGCGACGCCGAACGGATCGTTCAGCTGACCCCAGCGGTCGCCCCAGAACATCACCTGCAACGGCGTGACCACTTCGCAGCCGGCATCGACGGCGCGCTGCCACCAGCTGTCGATGTCGCCATCGTCGAGATGGAGCTGCAGCGTGTAACCTTGCGCCGCCTTATGCGGATGGCCGTGTTCGGGAAAGGCATCGCCCAACATCAGCGTCGAGCCGTTGACGTGGAGATGGATGTGCATGGTGCGGCCTTTCTCGTCCGCCGGATAGGCAAAGACCTGTTTCGCGCCGAAGGCCTTCTTGTAGAATTCGGCAGCCTTGAAGGCGCCGTCCACCTGCAGATAAGGGGTCAATCCGCCGAGCACTTCTGCCCTGGGCTGAACGGGGTCTGGTCAGTCATGTCTTGCTCCTCTTTGCGTCTGGTTTGGGCGTTTGGCTTGGCCTTGCGAACCAAGGACGCACGAGGTGACGGCAATCCTACATAGCCCGCGAAATTTTTTTGGCGGCCGGCTACGGACAGGCCGTGCGAGCGGCGGTTTGACGGAAGACGTTAAACGAACTTGCGTCGGCGGCCCTCAATCAGAGCGCAATTCTCGCGACCCGCGGGCTAGAACGGATGGATCACACGCCGCTTGCTCAACTCCTGGGACGACAATGATCCTCTACTATCAGACCCATTCGCCTTTCGCGCGCAAGGCGCTCGTCTTCGCGCATGAGGCCGGCATTGCCGATCGGCTCGAGGTCATTCATCACGAGACCAGTCCGACCTTGCGCAACGCTCGCGTCTACGCCGAAAACCCGCTCGGCAAGGTGCCGGTGCTGCTGCGGCCGGGCGCATCGGCGATCTTCGATTCCGATGTCATCTGCGCGTATCTCGACACGCTGCATGACGGCCGCAAGCTTTTGCCGCAAGACGGCGAGGCGCGCTGGCAGGCATTGCGGCTGCAGGCGGTCGCTCAAGGCCTGGCGCAGGCGGGCATCGCCTTGCGCTGGGAGACGGAAAGGAGACCCGAGCCGCTGCGCTATGGCGCTCTTGCGCAGGGATATCGGGACAAGATCGAGGCGAGCTACGACTGGATCGAAAGCACCATGGACGACGACGCGCCGCTCCATGTCGGCCATATAGCCCTCGCCACCACGCTGTCGTGGATGGCGTTCCGTGACCTTCCGTCGTTTCGCGCGCGGGCGCGGCTGACGCGCTGGTTCGAGGCTTTTGAAAGGCGCGCGTCGATGCAGGCGACGCCGCTTTCGGGCGATACACATGATTGACTGGCGGCCGCCATCAATGGTGTGGCTCCCGGTGCGTCAGTCAGGAAGCCCTGCGGATTCGCGCACCGTTTTGCGCATCGATGACGATTTCCGGCCAGCCGATATCCTTGCGCAGTTCGATCGGCAGGGACAGCAGCTCACGTTCGCTGCGGTGGCGGGCGCGGTTCTGTGCGTAACGGGAGGCAACGCGACCTAGGGATGACAGAATGGACATGATGCTTTCTCCTCAGATGAAGCCGGCATCATCGTGTCGGCATCCCAAGGACGAGGCAGATTCAGGCGATCCGACAGAGCGCTGAAAATATTTCAGAAGACCGAGGCGGCCAGCGCGGTGTCGTAATACTCCACCATCTCGACGACCTTGCCGTCGCGCAGCGTCCAGAAATCGGCGGTACGCATGACCAGCTCCTGGCCGGTGGTTCTGCGCGTCAGGTGGATTTCGACCTGCGCTGCAACCTTGTCGCCACCGTCGATGATGTCCACCGGAACGAAGCTGCGGTATTCGAAATCACTGTCCAGCGCCATGAGGCGGGCAAGGAATTGCTGTTTGCCGTTACCTGCCGCGATATAGGGTGCCTCCGGTTCGGCGACCCAGCGGAAGACGACATCGTCGGAACAGTGGGCCAGCGCGCCCACGATGTCGCGTTTCGCATAGGCATCATAAAGGTTCTTGACGACGTCCACCCCACGCATGACCGGTTCCTCCCTCGGTGTGCGAAATCTCAGGATGCGCCTTTTCAATCTGCCGGAAAGTACGGGCCGGCATTCGAGGGTTGCCGGCCAGGCAGAGGCATGGTTTCCTTCACCCACCCGCTTCAGCCACCTCGCGGAAAAAGTCCTCGGGGTCTTCGACCTCGATCAGCTTCCGCCTCTCGATCAGCCAGAAGCGGTTGCCGATGGCGCGGATGAAGGAGCGGTCGTGCGAGGCAAGCATGCAGCTTGCCTGGTGCTTGAGCAATTCCTCCTCCAGCGCTTCCTGGCCATCGATGTCGAGATGGTTGGTCGGTTCGTCGAGCAGGTAGAAGTTGGGGTTGGCGAGCCTCAGCGCCAGCATCACCAGCCGCGCCTTCTGGCCGCCGGACAGCACGCCGATCTTTCTCTCCTGCATCTCGATGCTGACGCCGGCGCCGGCAAGCAGTGAGCGGGCGCGCTGCTCGCCGACATCGTAGCGGCGCGACACCATCGCCAGCGGCGTGTCGTCGCCGCTGATACCTGACAGCGCCTGGTCGCTGTAGCCGAGCACCGTCGACGGCGTCACTTTCACATTCGTGACCGTGTCGGGCTCGGCGATGGCGTTGCGGATCAAAGTGACGAAGCGCGACTTGCCGACGCCATTGCGGCCAAGCAGCACGATGCGGTCGCCCTGGCAAATATGGCGCTTGCCCGTCCTGAACAGCAGCGTGCCATCAGGCGTTTCGACAGCCGCGTCGTCGAGCGTGATCAGCACCTTGGCATGGGTGCCGCGATTGGCCAGCTTTATCGCACCAGCCGATTTCTCGCGGTGCGCCGATACCGCCGCGTCTTCCAGCTTCTCCGCACGCTCCCTAAGCTGCTTGGTTTTCACCGTCAGCAGATCGCTGCCGGAATTGATGCCGATGTTGTTGAGCTTGGCGGCCTGCTTTCGCAGTTGCTGGGCGACCTTCATGTCGCGCTCGAATTTTCGTGCCATCGAGGCATCGACCTCATCAAGCGCCTGCCTGGCGCGGGAGTAGGGCAGAGCGAACACCGGCGATTGTTCCGGGCGCAGGAACAGGGTGCGGTTGGTGGCGGCATCGAGGAAGGCGCGGTCATGGCTGGCGATGACGACGGGCACTTCGCGCGGCAGCGCGTTCAGCCAGCCTTCCAGCTGGCTGATGCGGGCGAGATCGAGATGGTTGGTCGGCTCGTCGAGCAGCAGCACGTCGGGATCGGTGACCCAGACGCGGGCGATCAGCGCCAGCCTCTGCCAGCCGCCGCTCAGCGCCTGCATTTCTCGTTCGCGCGTCGTTTCGGGCACGTCGAGCGAGTCGAGAACGACGTCGACGCGCCACATCTCGCTTTCGGCCTGATCGGCCGGCAAGGCATCGGCCACCACCTGGTGGAAGGTGCGGCTGAGAAGGGCAAGGGAAACCGACTGTTCGACATGGCCGACACGCAGGCCGCGCGTGCGGGTGATGTCGCCGGAGGTCGGCTCCATCTCGCCGGTCAGGCATTTGAGCAAGGTCGACTTGCCGCGGCCATTGGCGGCGACGATGCCGAGCCGGTCGCCGGTGCCGATGGTGAGGTCGAGGTTTGCGAAAAGCGGCGCACTCATGGTGACGCCGAGGGATTTGAGGCTGATCAGGGCCATTGTGATTTCTCTGGTCTTGCCGGAGACAACTCCGGATGCACTTTGACGGTGCGCGTGCCAGCCATCAGGCTCGGCGTTGCGGCACCACGAAGGGCAGACCAAAAAATCGAAGCGGGAAAAACCCGGACCGTCCCTGGTCAGCCCTGCAAGCGAACTCGCAGGGCAGAAATCGGGCCACGCTGACGATGGTGACGATGAAACGTAAACACGTGAGCCCTCCTTTCGAGACAAGACGTTGAGTGTGCGAAGCGATTACACCAAAGGCGGGGGTGAAGGCAAGTGGAGCGCAGTTTCCTTCTCCCCTTGTGGAGAAGGTGGCCTCGCGAAGCGAGGTCGGATGAGGGGTGTTCCAGGAAACACCAACGTCTCACTCCGCTGGAACACCCCTCATCCGTCTGGCGCTGCGCGCCGATCCACCTTCTCCCACAAGGGGAGAAGGGAAAAAGCGCTACTTCCCCGGCCGCCCGGTCTTGCCCGGCCGGCGCTTCTCTCTGCGCGTATCGCCTGGGTCCTCGTAAGAGCCGATGCCGGCGCGCTGGCGGACGATTGGTTTGTCGTCGCGATCCTTCGCGCCTGCCCCGCCGGGCATCTCCCCCACTTGGGGGGAGATCGGCTGAGGCTTCGCCGGCAGTTTTCCCTCGACCGGCTTTTCCGTCCGCCGCACCGTCATCTCGTCGAGCGAGTTCTTCTTGAACAGCGGTTTGGTGGCGTCGCCCGGAATGCCGAAGTCGGAGCCGTGCGCTTCCTCTGCCGACTGCTTCTTGAACAGCGAGCGCGATACGGCACCCGCCGGCGTCGGCATGTCGGTGCCGGGGCCCATGTCGTCGATCGACGGCTTGCGGAAGAGGTTGGGCCGGGCAGCCCTGGCGGCCTCTTCGGCGGCGCGTGCTTCGTCGAGCTTGCGGAAACGTTCCTGTTCCTCGACCGTGCGGTGCTTGGCCACGCCCTTGTTGTGCTTCCCCTTTTCGCGGCCCGAGACCGGGCTTTCCATATCGGCATATTTGGCCAGCGGGTCTTCGGAGATGGACAGTTCCATCTCGCGCAACCGCTTGATCTCGTCGCGGATGCGAGCCGCCTTCTCGAAATCGAGATTGGCGGCGGCGTCGCGCATCTGTTTCTCCATCGCGTCGAGATGCGCCTTGAGGTTGTTGCCCATCATGGCGCCGGCGCGGTCGGTGAACTGCGAGATGTCGGCGCGGACGTGGTCCTTCTCGTAAACCGAGTCGAGAATGTCGGAGATGCGCGACTTGACCGATTCCGGCGTGATGCCGTTGGCGGCGTTCCACTCCATCTGCTTTTCGCGACGGCGGTTGGTCTCGGCCATCGCCCGTTCCATCGAGCCGGTGACCTGGTCGGCATAGAGGATGACCTTGCCGTCGACGTTGCGGGCGGCGCGGCCGATGGTCTGGATCAGCGAGGTCTCGGAACGCAAGAAACCTTCCTTGTCGGCATCGAGAATGGCGACGAAGCCGCATTCGGGAATGTCGAGGCCTTCGCGCAGAAGGTTGATGCCGACCAGCACGTCGAAGGCGCCGAGGCGCAAATCGCGCAGGATCTCGATGCGCTCCAGCGTGTCGATGTCGGAGTGCATGTAGCGCACGCGCACGCCCTGCTCGTGCAGATATTCGGTCAGGTCCTCGGCCATGCGCTTGGTCAGCACGGTTACCAGCGTGCGGTAGCCGGCCTTGGTGGTCTCGCGGATCTCGCCGACCACATCGTCGACCTGGCTTTTCGCCGGGCGCACCTCGACCGGCGGGTCGATCAGGCCGGTCGGGCGGATGACCTGTTCGGCGAAGACACCACCGGCCTGCTCCATCTCCCAGCCGCCGGGCGTCGCCGACACGGCGACGGAAAGCGGACGCATGGCGTCCCATTCCTCGAAGCGCAGCGGCCGGTTGTCCATGCAGGAGGGCAGGCGGAATCCGTACTCGGCCAGCGTCGCCTTGCGCCTGAAGTCGCCGCGATACATGCCGCCGATCTGCGGCACGGTGACATGGCTCTCGTCGATGAACACCAGCGCATTGTCAGGAATGTATTCGAACAAGGTCGGCGGCGGATCGCCCGGCTGGCGGCCGGTCAGATAGCGCGAATAGTTCTCGATGCCGGCGCAGGAGCCGGTGGCTTCCAGCATTTCGAGGTCGAAGCGGGTGCGCTGTTCCAGCCGCTGCGCCTCCAGCAGGCGGCCGGCGCGCTCCAGCTCCACCAGCCGCTGCTTGAGCTCTTCCTTGATCGACTTGATCGCCTGGTTCAACGTCGGGCGCGGCGTCACATAGTGCGAGTTGGCGTAGATCTTGACGCTTTTCAGCTCCCCGGTCTTCTGGCCGGTCAGCGGATCGAACTCGGTGATCTGCTCGATCTCGTCGCCGAACATCGAGATGCGCCAGGCACGATCCTCAAGGTGGGCCGGAAAGATCTCGATCGTGTCGCCGCGCACGCGGAACGAGCCGCGCACGAAATTGATGTCCTGACGCTTGTACTGCTGGGCGACGAGGTCGGCGAGCAGAGCGCGCTGGTCGAGCCGGTCGCCGATCTGCATCTGGAAGGTCATCGCCGTATAGGTTTCGACCGAACCGATACCGTAGATGCAGGACACCGAGGCGACGATGATGACGTCGTCGCGCTCGAGCAGCGAGCGCGTCGCCGAGTGGCGCATGCGGTCGATCTGCTCGTTGATCGAGGATTCCTTCTCGATGAAGGTGTCGGTGCGCGGGACGTAGGCTTCCGGCTGGTAATAATCGTAATAGGAGACGAAATACTCCACCGCATTGTCGGGGAAGAATTTCTTGAACTCGGAATAGAGCTGCGCGGCCAGTGTCTTGTTCGGCGCCAGGATCAAGGCGGGGCGCTGCGTCTCCTCGATCACCTTGGCCATGGTGAAGGTTTTGCCGGAGCCGGTGACGCCGAGCAGCACCTGGGTGCGGTCGCTGTTGTCGACGCCTTCGACAAGGTCCTTGATGGCGGTCGGTTGGTCGCCGGCCGGTTCGAAATCCGACACCATCTTGATGGCGATGCCGCCTTCCGACTTCTCCGGCCGGGCAGGGCGGTGCGGCGTCCACAGCACGCCGTCCTTGTGCAGCGGATTGCCGGATTCGATCAGCGCCGACAGAGCGGCGACCGTCGCGGTGACGCCGCTCGACGTCATCGTCTCGGCCTCTTCCAGCGAGATGTCGAGGCCGGCGACCGGGTTAAGGCCGGCTGCCGTGCGTTCGCGCGCCGTGGCCGCGCCGCCCATCGAGGTGCCGCGCGCCGTGCGTCCAGGCGCGGACGAACGCTCAGGAATCTTCTTCGACGGCTTTGGCGCTTTGCCGCCGTCGCCCTTGCCGGTCTGGCGCCCTTCGCGCTCCGCCTCCTGTTCGATCTGCTCGGCCCAGTCGGCGATCGAGCCGGTCAGCGGCGTGCCCGACAGTTCGGGCTGCGGCATCTCGGCGAAGCCGCCTCTGTGCAGCGGCTCCGAGGCGTCGAGGAAATCGGTCAGCGGGCTGCGCCGCTTCGGCGCGGCGCGGTCGTCATCCGCCGTCGGCGGCGTTCTTTATCGGGGGGATTTGGCCATGTCCCGAATATGGTGGGTCTTGGCGAAAATGGAAAGGGCGGGATGCGGCGAGGCGCATGCCCGGATGCGGCTCCTGACAGAAGGCTGTCAGGAGGAGGCAGGTGCCGAAGGGCGCCTGCCTGTCGCGGTCAGGCGCCGCGGGCGTTGTCCGTCGCCACCTGTGTCGGCGATCCGTTCAGGCGCGGCACCACGACGAGACGTGTGACCTTGCCCTTCTTGAAGGCGGCGAGGAAGCGGGCATAGTCCCGGAAGACGACGCAGCCATTGGACTCGGCGCGGCCGCCGCGCAGCATGTAGGTGTGGGCGAGCAGGCCGTTGCGGTTGTATTTGTTGCCGCCACCGACCGGGGTCAGGCGCAGCGCCTCGACGCCATGGAAGCGGGATTCACGCAGCGACAGATTGTAGGTGTTGGGCGGCGTCGGGCCACGATCCTTGACGTGGACATAGCGCGGCTGGTCGACCATGGCGCCGAGACCGGAATGCGCCTCGAGCCGCTGGCCATCCGGCATGTAGACGGTCTTGGCGCTGATGTCATAGACGGCGACGCCGTGACCGGCTCCGCTGCCGCCGCCCGGCCCGTTGAAAAGGTTCCTGAACGCCTGACCGAGGCCGCCCGAAGGCGTGTCCGGCTTGGCATAGGCGAGCACATCGCCGCCCTCGCCAGACCGGCCGGTCCGGGCCGGCCTTGTCGGCTGCTGTGCCTGCTGGACCGGCTTCGCCTGCGGCGCCGGCTTCTGCTGCGCGATCTTGGGCGGAGCAACCTTGGGCTGCGGCGCGGGTCTGTCCTGCTCCACGGCCTTGGGCTGCGGCGTGTCGTACTGCGGGCGTCGGCTCGGCAGCGGCACGTCGTCGGTCAGCGCATCCGGCAGCGAGGCGGCGTCGCCAGGCTGCTGCTGCTGGGTCTCGACTGGCGCAACCGCAACATCGGCCGAGGATTCAGTCATCGGCAGCGGCGAGGCGAATGCCTCGTCATCGACCGGCATCGACTCGACGAGCGCCAGCGCCAGCTGTGCGTTGTCGGGTGTTTGCGACTGGGCAAAGCCCGTCGGCGCCGGCGCGGTCTGCACGACAACGGAACCGGTGTCGGCACGGGCGAAGCGTTCCGCCGCAGGAGCCGGCATGTCATCCGACAGGCTGGCCATAACCTGGGCCGACGGCACCAGCGACGCCTCGATAATCTGCGGCGCGGCCTTGGAAATCACCGGGCGGGCGTCGGCCGTGGCAACAGGCTTGCCGGCGCCGGCAAAGGCGGCGGCGAGCTTGGTCGGCGACAGCGACGCTTCCATGCGTTCGAAGCGCTCCTGCGCCTTCGACTTCAGGATTGGCTGCTCCGGCTTTGCCTGCGCCACGAGGCGCGCGGATTTCTCCGCCAGCGGGCTCACACGGGCCAGCTTGAAGCAGCTGGCGCCGCATTGCACGGCGTGGTCGTGCAGGGCCTGCGCGCCGCCATGGGCATTGGCCAGCACGAACGGCGCCGAAGATCTGAGGAAATGCTGCTTCAGCGGATCGGCCATCGCCAGCGAGCCCGGCATGGCCAGCGTCTGCGGCAGGCCGCCGCCCGACGTCGCCGAAAGCGAGGCGCCGACGGAACTGAGGCCGGCCATGGTGCCGATCAGCCACAGGCCGACGGCGGCGCTGGCACCGGGCACCGCGACCCAGCGGACGATCCGTTTCGGGTTGAAGGAAGGGGCACGCTGCGCATCGACGAACTCGCCGCCCTCGCGCTGGTCCCAGATTATTTTGTGTTTACTCGACAACGCCATGCAACCAATCTTGCTCCAATCGGTTTTCCCCGTACGTGGCCTTGTCAGCCGCGACGACCATTCTGTGAGTGATCCCAGGTGGTCCCCGACGCGTTTGCCGCGCCTGTCGTTGGTTGCCGATTGCTTCAAAATATGGACAAAGTTGGTTAACCAATCCCTCTCAAAACCAACAGAGAGACGTGGACTTTGTGCCAAAAAAGGCTCGTCCACGATCATGCACGCGGTATTACAGCCCTTCCGAAGCAGGTTTGCTGCCTGTTTTTGGCGGCCGAGTCAAGCAGAACGGACCGTGTTAAATTAGCAAAAATGCATATTTCCCGGAACAAAGCGTGGGTCGCTTGTCGCTTGCCGTGACTGAAAAAGACCCGATCGACTGGCAAAACTGTTGCCCGCTTGCAACAAAATCCCCGGTTGGACGCCCGTCTCCTGACGGCCATTGACTCGTTTTGGGAGGCGGTGCAATCGGGTTGAAGTGCTTGGTTTTGGGGTGGCAAAGGCCACTTTTGGAGGCTTTTTCCATGAAGCGTCGGGATTTCTTGACGCTGTCGGCGGGTGCGGCGGCGTTCTCCATTCTTCCGGCGACCGTCAGGGCTGCCTTGCCGGTGCCCTACGACCGCAATGCCGAAGTGCCGTTGAGCGACAAAAAAGCGTTCATCGACTGGATGGTGGCCAATCGCGGCGAGGATCCGAAGTTTTTGGCCGAGCGATTCGATCGCTTCCAGATCATGGTCTACAACAAGGACGTGCTGGACGACCGCAACAAGCGCGCCTTCCTTTCGACGCCACGGGAAGAATTCGTGCTGCCGCAGAATCTGGGGCGCGCCTATGACCATGCCTTCCTCGACATCGGCTATGGCGTGACCATTTCCGGCCCGCATCTGGTCGGACGCATGACGACGGCCATCGACGTGCAGTTCGGCGAAGCCGTGCTCGAAGTCGGCACCGGTTCGGGCTACCAGTCGGCGTATCTCGCCAACCTCACCGACAAGGTGCACACGATCGAGATCATCAATCCGCTGGCGCAGCGTACGCGGCGCACATATGACGGGCTGATCGATCGCGGCTACAGCGTGTTCGGCTCGGTCACCAGCCGCAATGCCGACGGCTATTATGGCTGGGAGAGCGTCGGCCCGTTCGACAAGATCATCGTCACCTGCGGCATCGACCACATTCCGCCGTCGCTGCTGCAGCAGCTCAAGCCCAATGGCGTGATGGTCATCCCGGTCGGCCCGCCGGGCGCCCAGCACGTGCTCAAGGTGATCAAGCAGCAGCTCGCCGACGGCACATTCAACATCGTCCGCTCGGACATCTATAATGGCAAGGTGGTGCCGTTCGTGCCGTTCACCAAGCTCGAAGGCGACCAGATCGTCGGCACGCACAACGGTTGAGTTGCCGCATCAAGGGGCCTGAATGACGGCTGTCGTATCGACCTCTCGACCAAGCATCGCCTCGCTGGAGGCGCCTCGGCTCGCGCATTACCTGGCGGTCGGGCTGATCGCCGGCGCCATCATCGCGCTGCAGATCGCGGTGATGCGGGTGTTCGCCGTCGGCAGCTGGTCGCATTTCGGTTCGCTGGTGGTCAGCCTCGCCATGCTTGGCTTCTCACTATCGAGTGTCGTCATCTTCGCCGGCAAAAACTGGTTCGACCGCCACTGGCAAGGCGCGGCGACGGCGGCCCTGCTGCTGATCGGCCCGCTCGCCGTCGGCGCCAACCTGGTTGCCCAGACGGTGCCGTTCAACGCCATCTTCCTGGTGTCCGACCCGGCGCAGAAATGGCGGCTGCTCGCCAACTTCCTGCTCTATCTCCTGCCGTTCCTGGCCGGCGCGTTCTTCCTCGGCATCGTCTTCCTGAAAAGCCGCACCGCCTTCGGCCGCGTCTATTTCGCCGACCTCACCGGCTCTGGTCTCGCCGGTCTCGTCGTGCTGGTGTCGCTCTATCTGTTCGCGCCGGAAACCATCATCGTCGTGCCGCTGCTGCTGTGGGCTGTCGGCTCGATCCTGTGGTTTATCGCCTTCGGTGCCTGGAAGAGTGTCGTCGCCGGCGTCGTCGTGGCGGCGCTGTCGATCGCCGGCTACCTCATGCTGCCGGGCCTGCTCGGCATCCCCGACATTGCCGTGTCGCAGTACAAGGGCGTCGCCTATGCCCGCAATTTTCCGGACGGCAAGCGCATCTACCGCAGCGTCTCGCCGTTCGGCGACTTGCAGGTCTATGCTAGCTCCTACATGCATTTCGCGCCCGGCCTGAGCGACAATGCCGCCTTCGGCATGCCCGACGTGCCGGCCAACACCTATGTCGGCATGTATCGCGACGGCGACGGGCCGGAAGGCATCATGCGCAATCTGGCGCCGGCCGAGCAGGTCTATTTCCGCTATCTGCCGATGCACTACCCCTATGTCATCAAGGACAAGCCCAAGACGTTCGTCGTGCAGTTCGGCGGCGGCATCTCCACGCAGGCCGCGCTCAATGCCGGTTCGACCTCGGTGACCGTCGCCGAGAGCAATCCGATGACGTTGCGGGCGTTTCGCGATCCGATCCTCAGGGATGTCACCGGCGACATTCTCGCCGAGCCGCGGCTGAAGGTGATCGACTATGACGGGCGGCTGTTCCTCGCCAACACGGCGGAGCGCTACGACGTCATCGATCTCAGCCTCGCCGACAGCGTCGGCCTGTCCAATCCCGGCGGCTTCGCCATCTCGGAGAAATATGCCTACACGCGTGAGGCGATGCTGAGCTACATGCACGCGCTGGCCGATGGCGGCGTGTTGTCGATCACCTTGTGGAACAAGGAAGAGCCACCGAAATCGGTGCTGAAGCTCTATTCGACCATCGCCGAGGCGGCGAAAACCTTTGATCCACAAGGCGCCGCCAACGACGTCTTCGCCGTGTCGAGTTACTTGTCGACCACGACCGTTCTGTTCAAGCGCGGCGGCTTCACCGAGGCCGAGATCAAGACGCTGCGCGACTACACCAAGTCGATGTCCTGGGAAGAAGTCTACTATCCAGGAATGGTTTATGACGGTTCGGGCGCGCAAAAGGTGCTTGATGATTATCGCGCCTCGATCTTCGGCAGCGGGCAGGATGCGACACTGACGCAGCAGCCGACCGCCGACGCGACCGCACCTGCCGGCCCGACCGCGCCAGCTAACCCGGATTGCGATCCTACGGCGCCGGCCGATCCGACGCTCGACGCCTGTGCTGGCGCCGGCGGCGACACCGGCCCGCAAGTGCTGCCGGCGACGGAACTGCAGCGCATGGCCTGGCATGCGCTTTTGACCGGCGGCTGGGAAAAGCTTGCCGGCGACTACGTCTTCGACGCGCGGGCGCTGAGCAACGACCAGCCCTATTTCGCCGCCTATGTGAAGGTCGCCGACCTGCCGCGTACGCTCGACCGGCTCGATTTGTTCCAGGACGATTGGGGCTATCTCTTGATCTGGGCGACGCTCGGCATTGCCTGTATCACGGCGGCATCGCTGGTGCTGCTGCCGGTCATCTTCGGCTGGCGCATCGTGTTCTCGCGCTCGCGCGGCAAGCTCGGCACCATTCTCTATTTCGCCTGTCTCGGCCTCGGCTACATCATGGTCGAGGTCGGGCTGATCAGCCGCTTCACCGTGGCGCTCGCCAACCCGACCGTGTCGGCCTCGGTGCTGATTTCCTCGATGCTGGTGTTCTCCGGCCTCGGCAGCCTGTTCGCCGAGCGCATCTTCGACCGCGCCAGGACGCTGCTGCCTCTCGTGCTGCTGGCGGTCTGCCTGCTGCTGCTTGCGTACGGCTTCTATCTGTCGCCGGTGCTCGACTGGATCGGCGCCTATCCCTATGCGGTGCGGCTGCTGCTCTGTTTCCTGCTGGTGTCGCCGCCGGCCTTCCTGATGGGCATGCCGATGGCCACCGCCATGACCTGGCTGGCGCGGCTCGGCAAGGAGCATCTGTTCGTCTGGGCCTGGGGCATCAATGGCTGTTTCTCGGTCATCGGTTCGGCCGCCGTGCCGATCGTCGCCACCAGCTTTGGCCTGAGCGCCGTGCTGCAATGGGCGGCCATCGCCTACCTCATCGCCATCCCCGCCTTCTTCGCCGTGCTGCTGCCGTCGAAGGCACCTGATTTGCGGCTGGTGGCGGCCTGATGCCGGACCGGCGCGCCATCGTTGCCGGATTGCTGGCCACGGCGGCGTTTCCGGTGGCAAGCCAGGGGGCGCGTTTGCACAAGGGCATCTCGACCATCGTGCCGTTCAAGGCGTCACCCTTTCCCTATCGGGGCAAGCTGCCCGACGGCTCCGCGCCGTTTCTCGACGTCACGGCGGCGGACGGAAGGCGCGGCCATACTTCGCCGCGCGGCGGCATTTATTGGGAAGACGAGACCTATTCCGACCGATCGGCGTTGCTGGCCGTGCCGAAAGGGTTTGATCCGGCCAGGCCGGCGGTCATCGTGGTGTTCTTCCACGGCAATGGTGCCACCTTGCAGCGCGACGTGGTCGGCCGCCAGCGGGTGGTCGCGCAGGTCGAGGCCTCCGGGCTCAACGCCGTTCTGGTGGCGCCGCAATTCGCCAGCAATGCTCAGGATTCCAGCGCCGGCAATTTCTGGACGCCGGGCTATTTTGCCAGCTTCATGGCCGAGGCGGCGCAAGGATTGGCCAAACTCACCGGCACCAAGGCGGCAAAGTTCGACGCCATGCCGGTGGTGCTGGTGGCCTACAGTGGGGGCTACAACCCGGCAGCTTTCATTCTCAGGAATGGTGACATCGATGGCCGCCTGCTCGGCGTCATTCTGCTCGACGCCGTCTTCGACGAGGCCGACATTTTCGCCAGCTGGGTCGCGCAGCACCGGAAGCGTTTCTTCGTCAGTGCCTATGGCAAATCCTCGGCCTCCGGCAATGCCGAGATCAGGCAGTTGCTGTCGGGCCAGGGCATCAATGCCAGTTCCGATCCGCCGCGCCGCCTTGAAACCGGCACCATCGCCTTGCTTGCCTCCGATGCCGCGCACGACACGTTCGTCACCCGCGCCTTCGTCGGCAATCCGCTGCAGTGGCTGCTCGCCCGGCTGCACGGGTTTCCGCGCTAGACCTGGGCAGCATTTCAAGCGGGCAGGGCGCCGTCGATGCCGGTTCCGGCCGCCGCCATGAGTGCCGCCGCCACCGTTGCGGCGCGGCGCGCCTTCGGGCCGTGTTCGGGCCAGACGATGCGGCGCTTGATGGTCAGTGCCGGCACCTCGCGCGCGATCTCGACGAGATGGCCCGCGTCGAGATGGCGGCGCAACACCAGTTCGCTGGCCAGAAGCGCGCCCATGCCGGCGATCGCCGCTTGTGCCGCGACGATGGTCAATCCGAACCGCGGGCCCTGGTCTATGTCTTTCCTTTGCCGCGCCGCCGCGGTGAACCAGTCCCGCCAGGTGGGGTAGACATCGTCACCCATCATCGGGTCGATATGCAGCAGCGGCATCCTGTCTAGCACGTCGGCCCTGCCGGGCCCGGCATGACCCTCGACCAGCGCCGGCGCGCAGGCCGGGATGACCCGTTCGGTGAAGAGGTCGAGTGCTGCGATGTCCGATGCCGATCCCTTGCGGTAACTGATGGCGAGATCGACGCCTTCCTCCGCCATGGCGTCGAGCCCGACGGACGCGACGATGCGGACCTCGAGCCGTCCCAGCACCGGTCGCACCATGGCAAGGCGCGGCGCCAGCCACAGCGAGGCGAAGGAGGGATCGGCCGAGATGGTGAAGGTCTCTGCCTGCCGTTCGAAGCGCAGCCGGCGCATGCCGGTGGCGAGCGCGTCGAAGCCGCGGTCGATGTCGGGCAAGGCAGCCTCGGCGGCACGGGTGAGCACAATGCCATTGCCTTCGCGCCGCACCAGCTTGGCGCCAAGCCGCTCCTCCAACTGCCGGATCTGGTGGCCGATAGCGCCGGGTGTGACGCCCAGTTCCTCGGCCGCGCGCGTCAGGCTGCCGGCCCTGGCGGCGGCCACCAGCGCTCGCAGACCGGATAGCGGCAAATCTCTCAGCGTCATGTTTTGAATTTATCTCAAAACTTGACGAAGGGAACTCGTTTGAATGGAGGATTTTCCTTGCCTAGGCTGGTCGAGGAAATTCAACCGCAGGGAAACCAGATGCTCGACACGCCAAAGCAAGCAAGCCAGCAAAGACATGCCGTCGCGCCGATCCGCGCCCTGCGCGCGGAAGGCGCGCGCATTGCCGTCGAGCTGGCGGACGGTCGCTGGGCAAAACTCTCGACGCGCTGGCTGCGGCTGGCCTGCGAATGCGCGCAATGCGGCGACACCGCCTCGGGCAAGAGGTGGCTGACGCCGGCCGATGTCGGCAAGGCCATCCATGCCGCGAGCTTCGATGTCTCCACGCCCGGGCAGGTCACCACCATCTGGCAGGATGGGCATGTCTCGCATTACGACGCGGCTTTCCTCGCCGGCCATGCCGGCGGCTCGGGCCCGGTCCGTTTCCAGCCGCAGCTGTGGCACAGCGACCTCACTGCCCGGCTCGGCCGCTTCGCTTTCGATGCGGTGGTCGCGGATGACGAAACGCTGTTCCAGTCGCTCCGGGCCTTGCGCGATCACGGCATCGCCATGCTGACCGGCGTGCCGGCCGAGACGGAAGCGACGGCGCGGGTCGCCGGCCGCTACGGGCCGATCCGCGAGACCAGCTACGGCAAGATGTTCGACCTGATCTCGCGGCCGGATGCACGGGTGGCGGGCGAGACGGCGCGGGCGCAGATCCCGCATACGGACGAGCCGTTCCGCTATTCCCCGCCGGGCTTCATCTTCTTCCACGCCATCCGCACGGGTGCGGGCAGCGGCGGCACATCGCTGATGGTCGACGGTTTTCATATCGCCGAACTTATGCGGACGTGCACGCCCGACCTGTTCGAGCTGTTGACGCGGCACGGCGTCATTTTCCACCGCGAGCACGCGGGCGAGGTGTTCTTCAGCGCCGAGGCGCATGTCATCAGCCTCGATGCGGCGGGCGCCGTCACCGGTATCCGCTACAATGACCGCTGCCTGGCGCCGCAATGGGCGCCTGAAGACCAGATCGACGGCCTGATCGAGGCGCTGGCCGAGCTGACACGGCTGATCTGCGATCCGCAAAACCAGTTCCAGCAGCAGCTGCAGCCGGGCGAAGTGCTGGTCTTCGACAACCAGCGTGTCCTGCACGGCCGCAGCGCCTTCGATCCGACGCTGGCCGTGCGGCATCTGAGAAGCTGCAACATCGACCGCGACGGCGTGCACAGCGCGTTTCGGACGTTGGCCAGACGGTTTGCGCCTGATGAGGCGGAGGCGGTTTTGTATCAGGGGGCTATTTTCTGAGAGCCACGGGGCAGGGTTTCCTCGCCTCCGCTTTGCGCTGCGGCATGCAGCTTGACGCATGCATTGCCTTATGCTGCGCTGGTCGACCCCCACTCCGTCTCGGCTTCGCCGAGCCACCTCTCCCCCGATCGACGGGGTAGAGGAAAGGCACCAAGCTTTTTGCCGTCAACGCTCGTCCAGCAACGCTCCCTTCCTTTCCCTCCGGAGGGGGGAAAGGTGGCGCTGCGAAGCAGCGACGGATTGGGGGAACCACGTGGCAATCAAGTCTCGGGCCGATCAGTCACGCCGGTCACAGAAAATGTGCGCATAGCGTAGCCGCTTTGCGGGGGCGAGGGACCCAAGCTTTCGTCAGTTGAACCACAACGCGAACGTCAAAAACCCGCCGCCGCCGAACTCGCGCTGGATCTGGTCGAAATCCTCGCTGGTCAGTATCCTGCCGCTCTCGAGATAGGGCGCTATCCCCGGTCCGGTGATCGACAGCACCAGGTCGAAGTTCTTCGGCTCGTCGAAGAAGCGCTTCATGTTGATGCCTTTGCCGGTGATGCGGAAATGCGGCAGCAGCGCGCGGCCTTCGAGCAGGTCCTCGGCCATGGTCAGAGCGGCGAGCCAGGCCTGCACCTGTTCCTCGCCGACTTCGAGGCCGGTCAGCGGATTCTCGCCCTTCTGCTGCGGGCCGGGCAGCCATTCGCGGTCATTGTCGGTTTCGGCGCGGATCGCCTTCCAGTCCTCGCGCGACAGGCGGATCATTTCGAGCAATTCGCGGCGTGCCGCCTTGCGGCGCTCCGGCTCGACCACCGGCCAGTTGATCATGTGCACCATCGAGATGAAATCGGCGATGCGCCATTCCGAGGAGAAGATGTTCGAGCCCATCTCGCTCGGCGGCGGCACGAGAATGTCCTGCAACGGCAGCTTGGCGCGCGGGAACAGCATGTGGAACGAGCCGTCGAACGTGTTTTTGAAATCATGCGCCAGCCAGAAATCGGCCTGCGCCATCAGGAACTCGGCATAGCCCTGCAGCCAGTAACCGTCGGCGCGGTCGAAACGGAAGGTGAGCGCGGGTGCGGTATCGCCTTGCGAAATGCTGCCGTGCGACAGCGCGGCCATGATGGCCGCCATGCTTTCGTCCGGGGCGATGGTGCCGTCCTCGTTGAGGTCGATGCCGACATGGGTGAGGTCAATGACCATGCCGATATCGGCGTCGGCCGGCACCGAGCCCAGCGTCGCTGCGGATTTTTCCAGCCGGTCGCGGAAGCCGACCAGTATGGCGCGGAACTCTTCGTAGGTCAGCGGCTCGGGATTGGGATTGGAGGGCACCGGCAGCTGCATCAGCGGCAGCATGAAGGATTGCGGGCTTTCAAAACCGTGGCGGTGCAGGCCGCTGGCGAGCAGTTCAAGTGCTGTGAAGAATTCGCCGGCGCCGGCAGCATAGGCCGACGCCGGATTTTTCGGCGCGGCGGCTTCCAGCGTCGAGAGAGCGGTGTCGCGCGCGGCCACGGTCTTTGCCTCGAACAAAGAGGTTGCCGCTTCGGGCATGGCGGCATGCGCCGAAGACAGCGGCACAAGCAGAATGAATGCGGATGCCAGCAGGCTTGCTATTCGTGTCATCTTTCGCTCCCAAGCATTTGCCACCGACGACCATACACAGATTTGCCGGCTATTTGCGGCGTCGCGCCTGTCAGCGCCGATGCGCTGTCCACATCGTTAATCGCCGACGGCTTCAACCCGCCCACGGGACAGTCTAAACAAGGCAAACGATTGGGCATTGCGTGTCGAACTATCCGCTTTCCTACAAACTGTCCTGGCTGCCGCGTTTCCTGAAACCGTCGCTTGGCGGCGACGGCAACGGGTTTGCGCCGATGGCGGGGACGTTGATGGAGCCCCCGCCGGGAAAGACGGTGCGGCTTGCCTTCATCGGCGACATCTCGGCGGTGGCCAACCGCCAGGCGCCGGATTGCGATCCGGCGATCAAGGCACTGCTTGGCACTGCCGATCTGGTGATTGGCAATTGCGAAAGCCCTGTCGTGGACAGGCCGAGCGCGATGCTCGGCACAAAGCTCGGCACGCATCATGCTATGACCGAGCGGTTTCTGACCGAGGCGCTGGCGGCGACCGGGATTGCGTGTGCAAAACTGGTGCTGTCGCTGGCCAACAATCATGCGCTCGACCAGGGCGTCGCCGGTTTCGACGAGACGGTGGCGGCGCTGGAGCGGCTTGGCATCCGTATCATCGGACTGGCCGCCGATGGCCCGGTGCAGCCTGTCAAGGTCGGGCCGGTGAATGTCGGGTTTGCAGCCTTCACGCTATGGCGCAATGCAGATGAGAGCCTGTTTGCCGAGCGTGTGTCGATGGGCAGCGATCTGGCCGGCTGGCCGCGCAACGGCTTCGACCTCCTCTGCGCCGTGCCGCATTGGGACTGGGAGTTCCGGCACTTTCCGCGTGCCGGGACGCGGGCATTGGCCAGACGCCTGGCCGGGCAGGGCGTCGGGCTGATCGCCGGCCATCATGCGCATGTGGTGCAGCCGGTGGAGCGGATCGGCGAGACTGTCGTCGCCTATGGGCTCGGCGATTTCCTTGGCACCGCCCTGGCCCGCCAGCCATGGCCGGGGCGCATTGGCGGGATTTTTGTCGCGGATGTCAGCGCGGATGCGGGGTCGCGTGGTGCGATTGCGGCTTACCGGATGCATCCGTTTGTGCGCCTGCGGGACGGGGGCAGTGAGCGGCTGGTGCCGGCGGAGGGATTGGAGGGTGCGATGAGGGGAAAGGTCGAGGAGCGGTTGGGCGCGATCTTCCTTCTCCCCTTGTGGGAGAAGGTGGCCGCGAAGCGGCCGGGATGAGGGGTGTTCCAGGGAATGCAAGCGTCTCACTCCGCTGGAACACCCCTCATCCGTCTCGCCGCTGCGCGGCGATCCACCTTCTCCCGCAAGGGGAGAAGGAAGAAGTGCCATCCGGCTGGCGTCGCTCCTGCAACCAGCTATCATGGGCATAGTCAGGCAGCGGGGGGTGGCGGTGGAAGCAGCGGATTTCATGCCGGATGAGACGGTCATCGCCGGCATCCGGAAGAACATCGAGGCCTATGAGGCGGCGCGGGCTTCGGCGGTGTGGCAGGTGCGTTGGCGGGTGCCGCTGTTCGTCGGGCTGGTGCTGGTGGCCGTGGCGCTGATCGCCTGGCTGTTCAACAAGGTCGCCGATCCCAACGAGCAATGGTTTTCGACGCCGCATGTGTTTCTCTATATCATCGGCTTCATCGTTTCGATCCTGGTCTACTTCCGAGCCAGAAAGCCGGCGACGCGACTGCAGCAATCGTTCCGCGAAACGCTGATGCCGATCATCTTCGGCTTCATCGGGGATATGCGCTACCAGCACGACGTGACGCCGAATTCCTTCGACCGGTTGCCGCGCGAGACGGTCGGCGGCGCCAGCATGAGCCGCTTCGACGATATCATATCGGGACGCTATGACGGGTTTGCGTTCGAACTCTACGAGGCTGACCTTTGGGATGGGGCGTCGACCAAGACCAAGGCGACAACCTTCAAGGGGGTCATCGTCGCGTTCGAGGCCGTCGAGCCGTTTCCGGGGATACTGGTGGCGACGCGGCGCACCAATGCGGTCATGGGCTTCTTCCGCAGCATGTTCGCCAGCAAGATGCAGGAACTGTCATCCGGCGTGCCCGAACTTGATGCAGCCTACGAATTCCGCACCGACAATGTCGAGGCGGCGCGGCCGCTGGTGATGGGCCGGCTGGCGCAGGCGCTGAAATGGCTCGGCGAAACCTGGCCGGACGATCCGGCGCGTGTCGCGCTTAACGGCGGCGACGGTTTCCTGCTGTTGCCACAGGCGAAGAATTTCTTCGAGCTGCCGGAGATTTCGGTGCCGCTCGATTACACCAGGCATGTCGCGCCGATGATCTCCGACATGGGCGCCATGCTGGCGACGGCGGCGCTGGTGCGCAAGATCGGGGCGAAGGACGAGGGCTAGCCGGCGTCGAAACAAAACGTGTCCTTGTCGATTTCTCGGAACATCTTTGTGATCTCGCCAGGTGGCAAATACGGCAGTGGCATGATTGCAGCCATGTGGCGTCTAACAGACTCTTTTCATGGCAAAATTCGCTGACGCGATTGGCGCGAGATGACACCAGCCCTGTTGACCCGCGAGCAATGTGTCAGAATTAAGCCTATGATTTCCTTTGCGAAAATTCACTCAACGTGATTTGCGGCCAGCAGGCTTTCCGGCCCAGTGTCGGCTCGTTCGGTGCTGTCGTTACCCAAGGCGACGGCCCGGAAAACCGAAACAACACGGAGTACATCCGATGAAAAGAACCCTCGTAACCACCGCCGCTCTGCTCGCCTTCCTCGGCACGGCCTATGCCGCGACCGTTCAGGGCACCATCCAGGCGGTCGACCCGACGACCAAGTCGATCACGCTCGACGACGGCAAGATCTACCAGCTGTCACCGGACGCGGCGGTCGGCAAACTGAAGGTCGGCGCCAAGGTGGCGGTGACCGTCGACGACAAGACCGGCATGGTGACGTCGATCAAGAAGGCTTCGTAGACACGAGCGTCATGCGTCAGCAGACCTGCTGACCGTACTTTCAGACCCTGTTCCAGTCTTGGCCGGTTCCTTCGGGGATCGGCCATTTTCATGCTCCTGTTGACTGATCGCCGGGCCACTGAAGTGGCGGAACGCTGCCCCGGCAGCGCCCCTATGGTTTTTGCCAAAGAGCCGCGCTATCCCTTGGCCAACGGGGGATCTGCATGGCTGACGAACAGAACGGGTTCCGCCTGTCGCGCCGGCTGGTACTCGGTGCGGCTGTCGTCGGCGGCGCGGTGCTGTGGGGCGGAACCACCTTGGCGCGGCTGGCGCGCGGGCCTTCGGGGCCGAAGAATGCCGGACGCATCGCCGATATCGATGGCATTGCCCTGCCGCTGAAGCCGATCGCCAGTCCGCCGGCCTTCGATCCTTCGCTGCCCTGGTTGGCGAAGGGTGGTGACATCAACGACGCCAGCGGCCTGTCGCGGACGCCGATCTATGGCGTCGTCGAGGTCAGCGAGGAGGACCATATCGCCAAGGCGTTGGCCTTCGCGCGGGCCAACGGGTTGAAAGTGTCGCTGGCCGCCATCCGCCATTCGATGGGCGGCCATGCCTTCGACGACAATGCGCTGGTGCTCGACCTCAAGAAATTCAACAAGGTCGCTGTGGATGCGGCGGCAAAGACCATGACGCTGCAGCCCGGCGCGCGCTGGCACGACATCCAGAACATGCTGCACCCGCGCTTCGCGGTGAAGGCGATGCAGTCGACCGACATTTTTTCGGTCGGCGGCTCGCTGTCGGTCAACGCGCATGGCATGGACCACCAGGCGGGTTCGGTTGCCGGCTCGATCCGCTCGATGCGGGTGATGCTGGCCGACGGGTCGGTGACGACCTGCTCGCCAACCGAGAACACCGAGCTGTTCCGCCATGTCGTTGGCGGCTATGGCCTGTTCGGCGTGGTGCTGGAGGCGACGCTTGATATCGTCGACAACGCCGTCTACCGCACCTCGCGCGAAATCATCAGATCCGACGACTTCCCGAAGTTCTTCGCCGAGGTGCTGGAGCCGAACAAGAATATCGGCCTGTTTTACGGCCATCTGTCGACGGCGCCGGGCAATTTCCTCGAGGACATGATCGTCTACCGCTACGACAAGGTGGCCGACCAGCCGCCGGCGGACCAGCCTGATATCGGCGAACCGGGCTCGGTCGGACTGAAGCGGGTGATCATCAATCTGGCGAAATGGGGCAGCCTGTTCCAGGAGCTGAAGTGGTTCACCGAAAAGACGCTGGAGCCGAAATTCGAGACCTGCACGGTGGCGCGCACGACAGCGATGGCCCAGGGTGAGGCCTGCCTCGTCACCCGCAACAACCCGATGCACGATTCGGTGCCGTATCTGTTCAACGACCTGACTGATGAGACCGACATACTGCACGAATATTTTATTCCACGCGCTGCGTATAATCCATTCATCGCCGCAGCGCGCGATCTCCTGCGCAACCAGTCCCTACCGGTGCTCAATGCCTCGGTGCGCATCGTCCACAAGGAGGATGTGGCGCTGACCTACGCGCCGGAGCCGGCCTATTCGCTGGTGCTCTACATCAACCAGCCGGCCGATGCCGACGGCAATGCCAGGATGCGGGCGCTGACGCGGGCGCTGATCGACGTGACGATCAAGCATGGCGGGCGGTTCTTCCTGCCCTACCAGCTGCATTACACGGCCAGGGAATTGCTGGCCTCCTATCCCGAACTGCCGGCCTTCCTGGCGGCGAAACGGCACTATGACCCTACGGAACTGTTTTCCTCGACCTTCTACCGTGCCATCAAGACGCTGAGCGAGGTGGCGTAGACGCCTAGGAGACTTAATCGATGCGCATGCTATCAGCGGCGGCCCTCACCCTTATTGCGCTGTGCGCTGGACCGGCCGGAGCCGAGGACCTCAAGGCCTTCAAGCTGACCATCGATGGCGTGACGGTCGATATCGATCCCGGTGAGAGCACGACCATTACGCTGCCCGGCGGCAAGCAGAGCAAGGTGACGCTGCAACGCAACGACTTCGCCACCTTTTCCGGCGACAGTTTCTCCTTTGTCCATCCGAGCACCATTTCGGTGACCAAGACCGACCTCGGCGAGAACATCACGCAATATCTGATGGCCTCGGCGCTCGGCACGATCGTCGTCGTGCAGGAATACGGCAAGATGAACCCGGTGTCGCTCAACCAGCTGATGCTGCAGGAGATGACCAGGGAATCGGTGCAAGCCGGCGCCGAACTGACGCAGCAGCCGACGACGCGCAAGCTCGCCGACGGCAAGGAACTGACCGGCATCCGCGCCGAGGTGAAGACGCGCACCGAGACCGCGTATTTCGAGATCGTCGGCTACGGCCTTGCCGATCAGGGGCTGTTGTTCATCACGCGCGTCGGCAGCGGGGACCTGGCCACCGAACAGCCGCTGATCGACAAGTTCTGGGAGAACCTGAAGGTCAAGATGTAGGCGGGCTACAGCCCCGTCGGCACCAGGCCAGCCAGCCAGTTCACCGAACGCTTTGCCGCGTCGGCGGTCGCGGAAGCCGCGCGGCCGAGATCGGTCTTGACCACCGCATAGCCGTTCTTGGTGCGGTAGAGCACGCCGGTGCCGCCGTCGACCACTTGTTCATAGGCGACGGGCCGCGCAGCGTCCGCGTCGACGGTCGTCGTCGGCGAGCCGACGGGCACGCTCGGCCGATGGCTCAGTTCCGGCGGCAGCGGGCTTTGCGTCCGCACGATCCTGCTGGCAGGCTTCAGTTCCGGGCGGGATGCGGTGGCGGCCAGTTGCGAAGAGGACGACGAACCCTTGGTGCGGCAGATGCCGGAGACCAGCGGATAGTTGAAATTGCGCTGGTGCAGGATCTGGCTCTTCATCGCGGCTTCGCACTCGGCGATGGTCGACCACTTGGCCGGCGTCTCGCCAATATATTCGCAAAGCTTTGCGTCACAGTCGCAGCCGACAATGGTCATGGCGACAAGGGCGGTCTTGATCACGGTCTTGTCCCTTCGAGATGCCCCCCGGCAGCCCATTCAGGTGCATGTCGCCCTTCAGGCAACATGCACCATTCCATCGCGCGCGAACAAGGCGGGATTTGGCCGCGATTGTGGAATGAGCATGGCGGTACGCCTGATCCTGGCCAGGCGTGGCCGAAAGGCATCAATAGTCGTAGACGTGTTCGAGTTTTGCGCCTGCTTTCATCAGCGACGGCAGCACCAGATGCAGCTTGCGCACGGCAACGACCATGCCGGTGCGGCGCGTCGAGGTGTCCGCCGGCAGCGGATAGCTGAACAGGATGCGCATGCCTTCGGGAACGGCGATCGAGTCGGTCGAGAGCACGGTCATCATGATCTCGTCATTGCCGCCGATCTCGACGAAGGAGACGCCCTTGTCGATCAGGCGCGGGATCATGTCGGTGAATACCTGATAGCGCTTGGTGACGAAGATGGTGCCGTCGGCGCCGTAATCGCGTTCCAGCAAGGTGTCGGGCTCGTTGCGGGTGGCTTCGCCGACCGGGCCCTTGGCCCAGACATGGATGTCGAGCAAGGCCGGATCGGAGGTGGCGGCGAGCGCCTTCTTGATCAGGTCGGCATAGCCCTGCTTGATGGTGTCGGCCAGACCGAAAGCGAGCTTGCGCTCGCTGATGCGGACGGAACTGTCCCCCGGCGCCGGCTGCACGGCAAACAGGCCGGCGCGTTTCTCGCCATAGGGGAACTGGTACCACGGCACCTGGTCGAGGAAGGTGGCGTAGTCGGCCGCCACCTTGGCCTGATAGATGTCGGCGGCGGTGCGCTTGGCCGATGTCGCCTCGGTGATGCGGCCGACGGTGTTCTCATAGGCCCATTGCAATATGTGCTCGATCGAGTGGCTGGTGCCGATGATGACCAGCATCTGGTGGTTGGCATAGTTGAACTTGTAGGGGGAACTGGCACGGATCACCGTCGCGTAGTCCTGCCAGAAGCGGCCGACATAGGACCAGTAGGGAAAGCTGCTCGGCTGGTCTTTGGCGACGAAGCCGGCATATTCGCGCGCGGCATAGACGATCGCCCATTCGGGGTAGGTGAGGAAGGTTGATTCTTCCGGCCTTTGGTAGCCGGGGATTTCGGCGCGGACCTTGTCGGCCAGCGCCTTGGGTGGCGCGCCGTCGGCAATGCCCGGCAGCGGCGTCTTGTCGAGCGACGGCGTGGTCAGGAAGCCGTAGCTCAGCCCGATGACCGGGATGAGGATGATGATGACGATCAGCCAGACGATCGTCTTGATGATGCGCTTCAGCCAGCGGAACAGGAACATGGCCGGTCAGGCCGTGGCGAAGTGGTCGTGTACGCGCTTCGACAGCCAGAAGCCGACATAGACGGCGAAGCCGCCAATGGCGATGTGCGGCAGGTTGGCGAAGAAGCGGGCGGGGAATTCGATGTCGTTGAGGGAGCGGAAGCCGTTGATGAAGATGCCGGCATCGAGACAGCCGGAGCCAGTGATCAGCCCGAGCACGCCATCGAACAGATAGATCGAGCCGAACAGCTTGAAATAGAAAACCGCCAGGCGGTGCGAGATGAAGGCGGCGGCCAGCGCCCAGAGGCCGGAGAAGGCGTGTAGCAGGTCATCATACCATTGCAATGAGAAGAGGCCGAACAGATTGCCGTTGGCATCGTTGAACGCCGGTATGTAACCGATGGCGACGACGCCGAAGAACAGGAAAGCATAGGCAACCGCAAGCTTCTGGATCAGCGTCATGAAGTATCCCCCTTCTACGAGCCCATTCGCAAACGGACTCTGACGACGCTGGGGATACTAACCGATTTTAGCGCGCGGTGAAGCGGTGCCGGCAAGATCGCCGGCAAAGCACATCAAGGGGTCCAAAAGACAGTCGGCGCCGGGATTTCTCCCAGCGCCTCCCTGTCAGATCAGGACACGGTCGCGGCAGCAACTTCCGTTAAGTCGTCGCGCCATGCCGGCCTTGATTTTGACGGTCCTGCCAGCCACCACCCGAAGACAGTGTCCGTTCCAGACCACGCTGGTCTTGGCCCTTGCGGGCTTTGCCCTGCGTGCCATCGAAGGTTTTTGCCGTCCTTCATGGCAGCATCGGTCCGCCGTCGGCGTTGGCACGCTTTCCGCGGCCCCGTAGGTCTCGGCTACCGTCCCTCGAAACAGGCAAGCCTGTTCTCGCTTCGGGCCGTACGGGCCTCAGGAAATCCGCCTTTCACTTTCGCCTTTCGGCTTGGCGATCAGTGGCCGCCTGAGATGGGTTTAACGTACGCCGGGTAAGGGTCTTGGGGAATGGCCCTGGGCCTGTGGATAGCGGGATTATCGGGGACCGTTTGCGAAGAACCCCGGAATTTCGGCCCCGGCTGCCTTAGACAGCCTGCCCCCGCTTTTTGGTGCTCCGACCGACAGCGCCCCTTGCTCCGCCGACGGGCGCGGGCTTCAATGCCGGCAAACGATCGGACATGGATGTCCGGCGCCGGGGAGGGCGAGTATTTGAAGGTCGGGGTGGTTCTCAATCCTATAGCCGGTGGCGGCCGGCTGAAACGGCATTGGCCTGAAGTCGCCGCTTCGCTGAAGAAGCACTTCGGCGAATTCGAGTTGCGCGAGACGCAAGCCGAGGGCGACGCCGAACGGCTTGCAATCGACCTCGCGGCCAGTGGCTTCGACCTGGTGATCGCGGCGGGCGGCGACGGCACGGCGAGCGAAGTGGCCGACGGGCTGCTGCAGGCGTCCGAAGAGGGCGGCAAGACGACCGAGCTTGGCCTGCTGCCGTGCGGCACCGGCATCGATTTCGCGCGCGGGCTCGGCCTGCCAAAGGCGGTGGACGCGACCTTGAAGCGGATTGCCACGGCCAAGGGGCGCAAGGTCGATGCCGGCCGCGTCTGCTACATCGACGACCATGGCGCGCTGGCCAGCCGCCACTTCATCAACATCGCCAGCCTTGGCCTGTCGGGCGCCACCGACCGCGCGGTCAATGCCGACAAGCGCAAGGGCAAGATGTCGGCCAAGACGCTGTTCCTGTGGCGCACCGTGGTCGAGTTCATCCGCTACCGCTTCCAGGACGTGCGGATCACCGTCGACGACGGCGCCCCGGTCGAGGCGCGCATGGCGCTGGTGGCGGTGGCCAACGGCAAATTCTTCGGCGGCGGCATGATGATCGCGCCCGACGCCGAATTGACCGACGGGGAGTTCGACATCGTCATCCTGCGCGCGGCGGGCAAGCTGAAGCTGATCTGGGATATCCGCCTGCTTTATGGCGGCCGACACCGCAACCATCCGGCCATCACCATATTGCGCGGCAAGAAAGTGGTTGTCGAACCGCTGGGTGATGTGGAAAAGAACGGCGCCTTGGTCGACATAGACGGTGAGTCGCCCGGGCGCATACCGGCAACCTTCGAGATTCTGCCCGGCGCGCTGACGCTGAGATATTGAATCAAGGCGTTGCCAGATTGATTCAAGTCGTTTCGAAACTGAATCCGGCTATCGATTCAAGCAGATGAAATTGCTTGCTTTTCCGGCTGCGGGTCAGATTTCCAATTTGGGCGGGAAGCCGGGCGCACGCAGATCGGTGCCGACCGCATCCTCGAGCAATTTGACGATCTGGGTCGACCAGGCGCCGCCGCCATAGGCCGCCTTGCCCTGCTCGAAAATCGTGTTGACGCGCGTGGCGAGGTCGAGTGGCACGCCGAAATCCTTGCCCATGCCCAGCGCGAAGCCGAGGTCCTTCAGCGCCAGGTCCATGGTGAAGCCGATGTCGTAGGAGCCGTTGAGGACGAGCTGGCTTTCGGTCTCGTGGACGAAGCTGTTGCCGGAGGAGGCAACGATGGCATGGTAGGATTGGGCGAGGTCGAGGCCACCCTGTTTGGCCAGCATCAGCGCCTCACCAGCGGCGACGAGATGGATGAAGGCCAGCATGTTGGTGATGACCTTGATCACCGCCGCCGAACCGATTGGCCCCATCAGGAAGGAGCGTGCGCACATCGCTTCGATGGCCGGTCGATGGCGTTCGTAAAGCGCGGCATCGCCGCCGACCAGAGCGGTGATTTTTCCCGCTGCCGCCAGATGCACGCCGCCAGTGACCGGGCATTCCAATGTCTCGACGCCCTTGGCCGAGGCGAGGGCGGCAAGGCGAACAATCTCGTCGCGGCCATTGGTCGACATCTCGATCCAGGTACCGCCCTTGGGCAGGCCTTCGAGCAACCCGCCGGGCCCGGCAAGCACCGCCTCGCTGACCTTGGGCGAGGGCAGGCAAGAGATGGCATTGCCCGCCCGCGCCGCTGCCTCGGCCGGGCTGTCGGCGGCGGTGGCGCCGAGCGCAACGAGACGCTCGACGGCAGCCGGGTCGCGGTCGAAGACCGTGACCGCAAAGCCGTTGCGGATCAGGCTGGCGGCAAGGTTGCCGCCGAGATGGCCGAGGCCGATGAAGGCGTAGCGTTCGCTCACGGCATCAACGGTGTCTGCATCATCTGCAGGTGCAAATCCTTGCCGGTATAGGGATGCGCATCGCAGACCGCTTCGTTGAGTTCGACGCCCAGCCCCGGCTCCTTCGACGGGATGACATTGCCGTCCTGCCACTCGATCTTCTTCTTCAGGAGCGTGGCGTGGAAACCGTCCCACTGCTTCAGCGATTCCAGGATCAGGAAATTGGGCAGTGTCACCGCCAGCTGAATGTTGGCGGCACCGACGATCGGCCCGCAGTAGCAATGCGGCGCGATCTGGATGTGGTAGGCCTCGGCCATCGCCGCGATCTTCTTGGTTTCGAGGATACCGCCGGAACGGCCAAGGTCCGGCTGCAGGATGGTCGCGGCGCGGTTTTCGATAACGCGGGCGAATTCGAACTTGGTCGTCAGCCGCTCGCCGGTGGCGATCGGGATCGAGGTCGCGCGAGCGACTTGGGCCATAACCTCCGGCATGTCGGGCGGCACCGGCTCCTCGAACCACAAGGGATCATAGGGCTCGATGGCGCGGGCCATACGCAGCGCGCCCGAGGCGGTGAACTGGCCATGCGTACCGAACAAAATGTCGGCGCGTGTGCCGACCGCCTCGCGGATCGCCTTGATCATGCGGGTGGAGACGTCGATGTCGATGAGGCGCGGCTGGTGGCCGTCGAAAGCGGTATAGGGACCGGCCGGGTCGAGCTTGACGGCATTGAAGCCCTGCTCGACATATTCGAGCGCGCAGGCAGCCGCCATTTCGGGGTCGTTGTAGACGTTCCTGCCATCCGGCGCGTCCTCGGAATGGACACTGCCGGTGTGCGGGTAGAGATAGGTGTAGGAGCGCAGCGTCTCATGCACCTGGCCGCCGAGCAGCTTGTAGACCGGCTTGTCGGCTTCCTTGCCGATAATATCCCAGCAGGCCATTTCGAGCGCCGAGAAGCAGCCCATGCCGGAGACGTCGGGGCGCTGGGTGAAGCCGGAGGAATAGGCGCGGCGGAAGAAGTTCTCGATGTCGTGCGGATCGCGGCCGACGAGATAGCGCTCGGCCATGTCCTCGACCATCTTCGCCGTGACATGGGCGGAGAAGGTGGCGTTGTAGGCTTCGCCGTAACCGACCACGCCGCCATCGGTGGTCAGCTTGACGAAGATGAAATACTTGCCGCCGATGCCTGGCGGCGGGTTGCCGACAACCCAGGTCTTGACGTCGGTGATCTTCATTTTTGGTCCTCCAGAACCAGTTCGGCGCCCTTCCACCCGGTCATGATCGAGGCGGCGTTGGTGTTGCCGGTGATGTTATCGGGAAAGATCGAGGCGTCGATGACGCGCAAGCCTTCAAGCCCGTGCACTTTCAGGCGCGGATCGACGACGGCGCGCGTGGGATCAGGCCCCATGCGGCAGGTCGAAACCGGGTGATAGACGGTGCCGGAACGTTTCCGGAAATCGGTGATCAGGTCAGCGTCCGATTGGATCGACGGGCCGGGCAGGACTTCTTCCCTGATGATTTCCGCCATGGCCGGCATCGAGGCGATCTTGCGCACGAACTTCACCGCCGCCAGCATCTCCTCGACATCGGCATTGGTGGAATAGGCGTTGGCGACGATTTTCGGATAGTCCAGCGGATTGCTGGAGCGGATCATGATCTCGCCACGGCTCGACGGGCGGCAGTTGGACAGGCCGATGGAGAAGCCCGGCCAGGGGTCGGGCGTCAGGATCGGCCGCTCGCCGCTCTTCGGGATGACGGTCGAGAAGGCCTGGAAATAGAGCTGCATGTTGGGGCGCGAGAACGCCGGGTCGGTGCGGAAGAAACCGCCGCCATGGTTCATCGACAGCGACAGCGGACCCGAGCGCGTCAGGATGTACTGCATGCCGACCAGCAGCTTGCCCCACCAGGGGCGCAGGATCTGGTTGAGCGTCGGCACCTTGCCCTTGAAAGTGTAGTTGATGCCGACATGGTCCTGCAGGTTGGCGCCGACATTCTCGTTGGCGTGGACGAGGGGGATGCCCAGTCCTTTCAAGAGTGCCGAGGGGCCGACGCCGGACAATTGCAGCAGCTGTGGCGAGTTGATCGAGCCGGCTGAGAGGATGATTTCGCGGCCGGCACGCGCCGTCTTCGTCTGGCCGTTCTGCAGATACTCGATGCCGACGGCGCGTTTGCCCTCGAACAGGATGCGGCTGGCCAGCGCATTGGTCTCGACGCGGACATTGCCGCGCTTCATCGCCGGGCGCAGGAAGGCGCGGGCGGCGGACATGCGGCGGCCGTTCTTGGTCGAGATCTGGTAGGTGCCGACGCCTTCCTGGGCCGCGCCGTTGAAATCGGGGTTGAGCGGCAGGCCGGCCTGCTGGCCGGCGGCGAGGAAGCGCTTGGTCAGCGGGTGGACGGCGTTCGCCGTTTCACTGATGTGCAGGGGACCGCCGGTGCCGCGCCATTTGTCGGCGCCGGCCTCATTGTCCTCGAGCGCCTTGAAGGCCGGCAGCAGATCGTCATAGCCCCAGCCGGGATTGCCGGCGGCGCGCCAGTCGTCGAAATCCTCGCGCGCGCCGCGGATCCACACCATGGCGTTGATCGAGCTCGAGCCGCCGAGCAGCTTGCCGCGCGGCCAGTGGTCGACATTGCCGCCAAGACCGGGATCGGCTTCCGTCTTGTAGTTCCAGTTGACCGCGGGATCGAAGAAGGTCTTGCCGTAGCCGAGCGGCATCTGCACATAGAAGCGCCGGTCGGTGCCGCCGGCCTCCAGCACCAGCACCGAAAAGCGGCCCGAAGCCGACAGTTTGTCGGCGAGCACCGAGCCGGCCGAGCCGGAGCCGACGATGATGAAGTCATAAGTCTGCATGATGGGTATTGGCGGCTCCGGAAAACTGGCCGCAGCCTAGACGCGACGGGTTCGCCGCGTCGCCGGGCCTTCCGGCATCGGTTGTGAAAAAAGCGACTGTCGTATTTGGCCAGAGTTGCGGGAAAACCCGACAATCGCGCTTGATATGCATGGGGTCGACGGCTTATGCGATGGCATCAGCCAATCCGAGGAAGTCGGGAAATCATATGCGGACCCTGTCGGATGCCTTCATTCCCGAGCTGCCGGGCCACTACAAGGGCAAGGTCCGCGAAAATTACGACCTGGCCGACGGCCGGCGCATCATCATCGCCACCGACCGTCTCAGCGCCTTCGACATCATCCTGACCTCGATCCCGTTCAAGGGCGAGATCCTCACCCAGACGGCACGCTACTGGTTCGAGGAAACCGCCGATATCTGCCCGAACCATGTGCTCGAATATCCCGACCCAAATGTCGTCGTCGGGACAAGGCTCGACATCCTGCCGGTCGAGATCGTCGTGCGCGGTTATCTCGCCGGCACCACCAGCACCTCGATCTTGACTCGCTACAAGCGCGGAGAGCGTGACATGTACGGCATGCGCCTGCCGGACGGGCTGCGCGACAATGAGAAGCTGGCCGCGCCGGTCATCACGCCGACGAGCAAGGCGGCGGATGGCGCCCATGACGAACCGCTGTCGAGGGCAGAAATCATCGAGCAGGGACTGCTCACGCAGGCGCAGTGGGACACCGTCTCGGACTATGCCTTGAGGCTGTTCGCCCGCGGCCAGGCGCGCGCCGCCCAGCGCGGCCTGATCCTCGCCGACACGAAGTACGAATTCGGCACCGACAGGAACGGGACGATCATCCTGGCCGACGAAATCCATACGCCGGACTCCAGCCGGTACTGGATCGCGGCGAGCTACGAACAGGCGCTCACAAGCGGCACGCGGCCGGAGAGTTTCGACAAGGATTTCATCCGCTCATGGGTGGCGGCACGTTGCGATCCCTACAAGGACCCGATCCCCAGGATACCGGACGAGATCGTCGAGCAGGCCTCGGGCATCTATGCGCAGGCTTACGAGGCGATTACGGGCAAGGCGTTTATGCCGGACCTGTCCGGTGGCACTGTGCTGGACCGCATCCGAGCTAACCTTGCAGGTTATTTTTGAGAGGTGCGCCTCTCAGCTGGCGCCTGGTCTTGCGCCGCGCAGTCGACCCCCACTCCGTCGAGCTTCGCTCGCCACCTCTCCCCGATCGACGGGGTAGAGGAAGGGCGCGAGCTTGGCCGGACTGGTGCCTTCCTCTCCCTCCGGAGGGGGAAAGGTGGCGCTGCGAAGCAGCGACGGAGTGGGGGAAGCCCGCTCCAAAGCCCGAAGCCGCTGAAAATCAGGCACAACCGGGCGAATGCCAAGGTTAGCCTATGGCCCATGGAGGCGAGGAAAAAGCAGCTGTGGCGCGTTGACCTGTTCCTGCAGCGGCGATACGGGGTCGATGACCATCATCTCACAAGGATTTCTCGCATGGTGCAATACGCGGAAGGACGGCCGATCGGGGATCTGACGCTGCGCACGCTGGCCATGCCTTCGGACGCCAATGCCGCCGGCGACATTTTTGGCGGCTGGGTGATGGCGCAGATGGACCTGGCCTGCGGCATCCGCGCCGCCGAGCGCGCCCGAGGCCGCGTGGTGACGGCGGCGGTCAAGGAGATGTCCTTCGCCAAGCCGATGAAGATCGGCGACACGCTGTGCATCTACACCCATGTCGAACGCGTCGGCCGCACCTCGATGACGCTGAAGGTCGAAGCCTGGGCGCAGCGCTATCTCTCCGACCTGATGGAAAAGGTCACCCACGCCGATTTCGTCATGGTGGCGCTGGACGGCGAAGGCAAGCCGAAGGCCGTTCCGGCCGAAGGTTGACGAAAGCCCGGTTCTCGCAATCCCCCGTTCTTGCAGTCCAAGAGCAATTGTAACATCGCCCGCGCGCGATGCGTTGCGCGACATCCAATGGTTGCCTTCACGCCCGATTGTGCCGGCGTTGGGGGAGAGACAATGCGTCAACACATGCTGAACAGCTGGCTCGTGGCAGCCCTTGTCGCCTTGGTCTGCCTGCTCGGCGTCACCGCCTATGCCGAAGTCAAGAACGACCTTCCGCACACGATTTGCTTGCAAGGCGGCAAGGGTGACCGGAAGTCGGCCGTGACATGCACGCCCTGCGGCACGACGCCCTGCGATGGCCTGGCGCCGAGAAGCTGAATCGCTGCCTTTGGTTCGCGATTGTCGTCGTCAAAGTAGCGTGCGTGCTGGTCTGCTCCCGGCGCTATAGAACAAAAGCTGCCAAGCTGCGTCTAGAGGGTCACGAATTCCCTGCCGCCAGGCAATTTCATGCAACGCAAAACTTCGGATCCCTTGCCGTGCAAGGGTTTCAGCCGTGCATGCCGTCGAATTTTTCGCGTGCCTCGCGCACACGCTGCGTGTTCCTGCGCGCCCATTCGCCAAGCGCGCTGACCGGTATCAACAGTTCGTGACCGAGTTCGGTCAGTTCGTAATCGACACGCGGCGGAATGGTCGGGAACACGGTGCGGGTGACGAAGCCATCGCGTTCCAGCCCGCGCAAGGTGGTGGTCAGCATCTTCTGCGAGATGCCGCCGACAGCGGCGCGCAACTCGTTGAAACGCAGCGGTCCGCCGCCAAGCTTGCCGACCACGAGCACAGTCCATTTGTCGCCGACGCGCTGCAGGATTTCCGAAATCGCGCGGCAGTCTTCGGTGTTGTGCGGGTGCCTCAGTAACAAAACGGTGCCTCCTTGCGTCGGCAGTTGACAGTATCTCATATAGCGCCGGTATCCAAACGATACCAGCTTTTTACTGGAATGGAGAGCCCCCCATGTCAAAGCCGAAAATCGCCATCATCGTCGGTTCGACGCGCGCCGCGCGCTTCGCCGATGTGCCCACCCAATGGATCGCCAAGATCGCCAAGTCGCATGCCGATATCGATGTCGAGGTCGTCGACCTCAGGGACTTCCCGCTGCCCTTCTTCGACGAAGTCGCCTCTTCCGCCTGGGTGCCGTCGACCAACGAAGTGGCGCAGCGCTGGCAGAAGAAGGTCGCCGAATATGACGGCTTCATCTTCACCGCCGCCGAATACAATCACGGCCCGACGGCCGTGCTGAAGAACGCCATCGACTACGCCGCCAACGAGTGGAACAAGAAGCCGGCCGGCTTCGTCGGCTATGGCAGCGTCGGTGGCGCCCGCGCCGTCGAGCAGCTCCGCCTCCATGCCGTCGAGCTGCAGATGGCGCCGGTCAAGTCGGCTGTTCATATCGCCTGGGGCGACTTCCTTGCCGTCCGCCAGGGCGAGAAGAAGCTGGAAGACCTCGAGCACCTGAACCAGGCGGCCACCGCGCTGGTCAACGACGTTGCCTGGTGGGCAAAGGCGCTGAAGAAGGCCCGCGATGCCGACGTGCTTGCCGAGGAAGTCAAGGCAGCCTGATCGCCTTTTGAGATTATCCTCCCAAGGGATGTGGGGCGGCGCTTGCGCCGCCCTTTCTAGTTATAGCGGCTCAAATCGAAAGCCGCCGCCGGAGCGGACGACACGGCCAATGCCGGGCGAATCCAGATGCGCGCCGGCAACGAAACAGTGATCCTCCGCCGCAAGCGTCAGCAGCCGCAACCGGCTCTCGCGCGCCTTGTCCTGATCCGTGTCGAATTCCCACGTCACCTCGGGCCGATCGAACTGAAGCGATGGGACGTGAACGGTATCGCCCCAGATCAAGATGCTCTCGCCGCCGCTCGAAGCGCGAAAGCAGCTGTGACCCACTTCATGGCCGTGAGCGCCGATCATGTCGACATATGTCCCGAGACGGTCTCCAGCTTCGAATGGTTCCGCCATGTCGTGAAATCGCTTCAGCCGTGCTTCGGTGCGGAAGAGGCCGAGTTCCTGCCTCGGAACGAGCAAGCGCGCCAGGCGTGGGAAAGCGTCTCGACCGTCGGCAAGCACAAGACCATGGATGTGGTCGAGATGCGTATGGGTGAAGCAGACGGTGCGGACTTTTCCGACATCGATGCCGGCTTCGTCCAGCGCCTGGGGAAGCCGGCCCATGGTCGGGTGCCAGGCATTCGCGGCGCCAGTATCGATCAAGATGATCTCGTTTCCATCGTCAATCGCGAAGGCGTTGACGGAGAGCCTGAGTTGACCGCCAAACAACGGGACTTGTGGCGGCAAGTCATCGCCAAACGGCTTGTCGCCGTCTTGCCGAAGCCGCCGGATCGGCATGTCGACATAGCCATCGCGCAAGGCGGTGATGCGCAGGTCGCCGAGAGTGTAGGTCCAATGAAGTTCGCCCGAAGCTATGCGGTGCATTTGCCGATCCGTCCTGTCAACATCTGAGACGGGCAGCCGGCGTCGGCAACCCATCATGCCGTTCGATTTAGGCCATCTGTGCGTGCTGCGCCTGCCGTGGCCGGATGATGCAGTCGGCGAGGCGGTGTTTTTCGTCCAGCTCGTCGGCGTGGTGCTGGCCCCACTGGCAAAGTGCCAGCAGGATCGGCTCGAGGCTGAGGCCCAGGCTGGTCGCCGAATATTCGACGCGCGCGGGCACTTCGGCGAAGATCTCGCGGCTGACAAGGCCGTGTTCCTCCATTTCGCGCAGCTGCTGGATCAGCACTTTCTGGGTGATGCCTGGCATCATCGTCTTCAGCGCCGACAGCCGCCTTGGACCATCGAAGAGGTGGTAGAGAATGACCGCCTTCCAGCGCCCGGCGATCACTTTCAGCGCCCGCTCAGCCGGCAGCATCGGTAATCTCTTGATCGGCATTTTCGTGGGCGAGCCGGCCATGGTCACCTCCTGGTCAGCAGGGGAGAAATGAGTGTGTAGTCGCGGCTTCGCAGATAGTGGCAAACCACCGCCGATGCCAGTGCGATCGGAGCTTGCCATGAAAGCCGTTCAATTCAGCCGCTTCGGCGGTCCCGAGGTGCTCGAGGTCGTCGAGCTGCCGGCGCTGGTGCCACAGGCCGGCGAGGTACTGATCCGCGTTCACGCGGCGGGAATAAACTTCTTCGAGGTGCTGATGCGCGCGGACCGTTACGCGGTGACGCCGCAACTGCCGATGTTTCCCGGCGTGGAAGTGGCGGGCGTCGTGGAAGCCGTCGGGCAAGGGGTGGATGCGGCACTGCTGGGGAGGCGTGTCGCGGCACCGCTGTTTGCCTCGCAGCGTCCTTATGGCGGGTATGCCGAGCAGGTGGTGATATCGGCCGATCTCGCCGTGCCGCTGCCGGATGACGTCTCGTTCGAAGACGCGACAGCGCTGATGGTGCAGGGGCTGGCAGCGCTGCATCTGCTGCGCCAGAGCTCGCCTCAGGGCAAGTCGGTGCTGGTGCCGGCCGCCGCCGGTGGCGTTGGATCGCTGCTTGTCCAGCTTGCAAGGGTGAGGGGCGCGAGCAAGGTGATCGCGGCTGCCGGCGGCGCGGGCAAGATCGAGCTTGCTTTGTCGCTCGGCGCTGATGTGGCCATCGACTATACCGGGCCGGACTGGCCCGCGCGCGTCCGCGCGCTGACAGGCGGAGCGGGCGCCGACATCATCTACGACACCGTTGGCGGCGCGCTGACGGCGCAGTCGCTGCAGGCTTTGGCGCCTGGTGGCGAACTGGTCTTTGCGGCGCTCGGCCGCTATGGGCTCGCTGCTTCCGATCTGGAAGCCATGATCGGCCGCAACCAGTCGCTGAGGGGTTTCGCGTTGCTGCCGCTGCTGCCACCGGATGTGCTGCGGGCCAGCCTGTCCGAGCTGTTCCAACTGGCCGCGAGCGGCCGGCTGCGCGTCGCGATCGGCGGCCGTTTCCCGCTCGACCAGGCCGGCGAAGCGCACCGGCTGCTGGACGAGCGACGCTCGACCGGCAAGGTGGTGCTGGTGGCTGACGGACTCGGCCAATGATGCAATCACTGCTCGCGGCCGAAAGCTTCCATGGTCGCATCCGACTGACTTGCATAATGCAACTAACTCGGCTATGAGTCACTTTCATATTGAAAGAGACTCCGGCCATGGTTGCCAAAACAAGCTTCGAAACCCGCCCGTGCCCCATCGCGCGCAGCCTTGACGATGTCGGCGAATGGTGGAGCATCCTATTGCTCAGGGACGCATTTCAGGGCCTGACGCGCTTCGACCAGTTTCAAAAGAGCCTGGAGATCGCGCCCAACATTCTGACGCGCCGGCTGAACAGCCTGGTCGAGCGCGGCCTGTTCGAAAAGCGCGCCTACTGCGAACGGCCGCTTCGCCATGAATATGTGCTGACCGCCAAGGCGCGCGATTTCCGTCCAGTGCTGCTCTCCCTGCTCGCCTGGGCAACAAGCATCTTGCGCCCGAAGGCCCGAGCCTGGTCGTGGTGGACAAGGCTGACGGGCGCTGGGCCGAGCCCGTGCTGGTCGACCGCCAGACCGGCAGGGAACTCGACGGCGAGGGCTTCACCCTGGCGACGGCCCCCAGGGCCACCGATCGCATGCGGCAGCGCTATCGCTTCAGCAGCGAGGGCACGGGCCTGCCGCTCATCGACAATGTCGATCAAAGCCGCGACGAGGCGCGGGGCAAATGAACAAGGTTCTCTCCGCCGCCGAGTTGCAGCCGGCGCAGCCATCGGTCGTCCAGATTCCCGCACCCGCCAAAAGCCGCCGCAAGCCGTTGGTCATGCTGGGCGCCGCGATCGCGATCGGCGTCGCCGGCTGGTATGGTTTTCAGTGGTGGCAGGCCGGCCGCTTCCTCGTCTCCACCGACGATGCCTATGTCGGCGGCAATGTCACGCCGCTGGCGCCACGTGTCGCCGGGCATATCGATCAGATCCTCGTCGAGGACAACCAGCATGTCGCCGCCGGCCAGCTCATCATCCGCATCGACGACCGGCCGTTCAAGGCGGCGGTGGAGCGTGCGCAGGCATCCGTCCAGCAGCAGCAATCGGCCCTCGACAATCTTCGCGCGCAGGTCTCGCTGCAGAATTCGCTGATCGAACAGGCGCAGGCTGATCTCGAAGCCAAGAGTGCGGCTGCTACTTTCACCACCCAGGACGCGCAACGCTATGCGGTGCTGGCCAGCACCAGGGCCGGCACGCAGCAGGACGCGCAGAGAAGTCTTGCCGCCGACAGCCAGGCGAAGGCGTCGGTTGCCGCCTCTCGCGCCGGGCTCGCAGCGGCCAGGCAACAGCTCGATGTGCTCAACACGCAGATCTCGGAAGCCTCCGCCGCCGTTTTGGCCGCCAAGGCCGATCTCGACACGGCTGAGCTCGATCTCGGCTTCACGCAGATCCGCGCTCCGATCGACGGCCTCGTCGGCAACCGGCTGGCGCAGATCGGCACCTATGTCTCGCCGGGCAGTTACCTCCTGACGATCGTTCCGCAGACAGGGCTGTGGGTCGACGCCAATTTCAAGGAGGACCAGCTGCGCAGCATGGCCGACGGCCAGGCGGCGACGGTCTATACCGACATCGCGCCCGACGCGCCGCTGAAAGGACATGTCACCAGCCTGGGACCGGCGACCGGGGCGATCTTCAGCGTCATCCCGGCGCAAAACGCCACCGGCAATTTCACCAAGATCGTCCAGCGCGTTCCCGTCCGCATCACCATTGACCCGGACCAGGCGCGGCAGGTCGCGTTGCGGCCTGGTCTGTCAACCGTCGTGACCGTCGATACCGCGTCGCGCTGAGGACGCCATGCCAGAGCGCGCCGCCCCGCAATCCTTCTTCGTCAGCATACTGCCGTTCATGGTGATGTGCGTGGGGATGTTCATCGCGCTTCTCGACATCCAGATCGTCGCCTCCTCGCTGCAGGATATTGGTGGCGGCCTCTCGGCGGCGCAGGACCAGATCGGCTGGGTGCAGACCTCCTATCTGGTGGCGGAAATCATCGTCATCCCGCTGTCGGGCTGGCTCACCCGGGTGTTCTCGACACGCTGGCTGTTCACCATCTCGGCGGCCGGCTTCACGCTGGCCAGCATGCTGTGCGGCTTCGCCTGGAGCATCGAAAGCATGATCGTGTTCCGGGCACTGCAGGGGCTGCTCGGCGCGTCGATGATCCCGACGGTGTTCACGTCGTCGTTCCATTATTTCCAGGGTCCCAGACGGGTCTACGCGGCCGCGGTGGTCGGCAGCATCGCCTCGATCGCGCCGACGCTGGGACCCGTCATCGGCGGCTGGATCACCGACACGTTGAACTGGCACTGGCTGTTCTATGTCAACGTCATTCCAGGCACCATCATCACCATCCTCGTGGCATTGCTGGTCAAGATCGACAAGGCCGATCCGTCACTGCTGAAGGGCGCGGACTATATCGGCATCGTGCTGATGGCGGTCAGTCTCGGCACGGCGGAATATGTGCTGGAAGAGGGCTCGCGCTGGAACTGGTTCGACGATGCCACAATCCGCAACGGCGCTATCGTCGCCTGCATCACCATGGTCCTTTTCGTTATCCGCAGCCTGACCTACTCGCAGCCGGTGGTCGATTTCCGCGCCTTCGGCAATCGCAATTTCGCCATTGGCTGCTTCCTCTCCTTCGTCACCGGCATCGGCATCTTCGCCACGATCTATCTGACGCCGCTGTTCCTCGGCTATGTCAGGGGCTACGACGCCTTCCAGACCGGGGTGGCGGTGTTTTCCACCGGTGTCGCCTCGATGGTCGGCGTGCCCGTCTACATCTTTCTCGCCAAGCGCTTCGACACGCGCTGGCTGATGATGTTCGGCCTGGCATCCTTCGGCGCCTCGATGTGGAGTTTTAGCGCCATCACCAGCCAGTGGGGTGCTGCCGAGCTTCTGATCCCGCAACTGTTCCGCGGCTTCCCGCAGGTCTTTGCGGTGGCGCCAAGCGTCAATCTCGGCCTTGGCAGCTTGCCGCCGGAACGGCTGAAATATGCCAGCGGCCTGTTCAACACGATGCGCAATCTCGGCGGTGCCGTCGGCATCGCCATTTGTGGCGCGATCCTGAACGACCGCACCAACTTCCATTTCCTGACCATCGCCTCGCATCTGACGCCGCAGAACGAGGCCGCGATGCGGCTCGTCGATACTGTCGGCCAGCGCTACGGACAATTGCCCGGCGCCATTGCGGACGGTCATACCGCCGCGCTGAAGCAGCTGTGGCAACTGGCCTATCGCGAGGCTTCGACCATGGCCTATGCCGATGCGTTCCTGGTGATCATGGTCGCTTTCGTCATCGCGACGGCGCTCGTTCCGTTCCTGCGCAACGTCGCGCCGAAGCCTCTGCCTCCCGGCGCACATTGAGGCGCGCCCGGGTTTTCCGGGTATCGGCTCTTCAGCGATTCATCTCGATGCGCCGGCGTCGGTGTCGGTCCTTTTGCCGAAAGCCTGCCAGCGAGCCTCGACTTCGGCGCGAAGCTGCTCGCCGTTGGTGGAGAGCACTTTGTGGGGCAGCGCGACGAACCGTTTGCCATCCTGGGCTGGGAAAATGTTGCCCAGGCGCGAGGCCGTGAGGTTAGGGGCGAATGTGAAGGTCGCCAGACCGATGCCGAACCGCTTTGACCCCCTGCTGTTTCGGTAGACAGCCCTCCACAGAGGCATGATGGTTTCATCCATGAACGCCTCGGAAACCTGCAGCGCGGTGACATCCCGGTACTGGTCTTTGCCCCAGCGATACCAAGACGTGCCCCATCGCCTCTTCACAACCTCGAAGGTAATGTCGAGCCAGGAAATGCCCTCCACCTCCCGCCAGGGGACGTCGAGAAGACATAGCCGTCGAGATTGAGGCGCAATCCGGCCGGCGACAGCAGCAAAAATGGCTCGGCGGTCAGCCATCCGTTCGTTTGCCAGACAAGCACAACGGCGGCCAAAGCCGCCACCGGAAGACCCAATAGCCAGTTCTTGGTCCCGAAGGCGACGATGAGCCCGACGACGAGAACAAGCGCCGAGAAGGCGATGTATTTCAATGCGGTCTTGCCGCTGCCATAGGCAATGATCTGGTTGACGTCTTGTGCCTGGACTGAACTCAAGGCTCGCCTCCCATGGCCGCACGACCTTGCAGGCGAGAGCCGCCGCCAAGACAGTCATGAACGATACAGGCTGACCATCGGCCCAACAAGCCCAGCGCTGAACCGCACAGGTGTCGATGGTGGCGTCCGCGTCGCCGCACCGCTCGCGGTGGGGACCGAGGGCAAGCGTGCCTAGTCCCCTGCGCGCGCCAGCAACAGCGCACGCTCCCTGTCATTGCCGGTCAACTGGGCGGCCTGGCGGAACGCGGCGCGGGCTTCCGCCTGATGTCCCAGTTTCTCCAGAAGATCGCCGCGCACCGTGGGCAAGAGGTGCGAGTCCTTCAGGCGTGGTTCGTCTCTCTGCGCATCAGCAATGGCGAGACCCTGTGCCGGGCCGAAGGCCATGCCGACGGCCACCGCCCGGTTGATTTCGACGATGGGCGAGGGGGCCGCCAAAGCGAGCGCCTGATAATAGGCCGATATCGCGATCCAGTCGGTGTCGGCGGCAGTAGCCGCGCGGCTATGGCAGGCGGCGATCATCGCCTGCAGGAGATGGGGGCCGGGTGTCGGCGTCAGGGTCATGGCGCGGTTCAGGCCGTCGAGGCCGCGTTGGATGAGCGACCAGTTCCATCGGGAGCGGTCCTGGTCGAGCAGCAGGATCGGTTCGCCCGCTTTGCCGGTGCGGGCGGGAAAGCGCGAGGCGTTGAGCTCCATCAGCGACACCAGCCCCTGCACCTCGGGCTCATCAGGCATCAGCGCCGCCAGCGAACGGCCAAGGCGCAGTGCCTCGCCGCAGAGATCGGCGCGCAGCCAGTCCGGCCCGGTGGTCGCCACATAGCCCTCGTTGAAGACGAGATAGACCACCTCGAGCACGGCTGCGAGGCGTTCCCGCCGCTCTTGCCCGCGCGGTGTCTCAAACGGGATGGCGGCATCGCGCAGTGCCCGCTTGGCGCGCACGATGCGCTGGGCGACCGTGGCTTCGGGCACCAGGAAGGCGCGGGCGATCTGTGGCGTCGACAGTCCGCCCAGCAGGCGCAGGGCGAGAGCCGCGCGCTGCTCGGCCGGCAACAAGGGATGGCAAGCGGTGAAGATCAGCCGCAAAAGGTCGTCGTCGATATCCTCGTCGAGCGCGGCCTCGATGTCGGGCATCTCGCGTTCCAGTTCGGCAAGGTCGATGGCGAGTTCGCGGTGCTTGCCGTCGATCATGGTGGTGCGGCGCAGCCGGTCGAGCGCCCGGTTCTTGCCGACCTCAGTCAGCCAGGCGGCCGGGTTGCGCGGGATGCCCTCCCGGGGCCAGCGCTCCAGCGCCAGCAGGAAGGCATCGCCGGCGACCTCCTCGGCCAGCCCGATATCCCTGAGATAACGGACGAGCCTGGCGGTGAGCTTCGGCTGCTCGATCCGCCAGACCGCTTCGATGGTGGCTGTGGCCGTCAACCCATCAGCTCGCCAAAACCTTCCGCCGCCTTCTGGACGTCCTCGGGGAAATCGCTGATTTCAAAGACGCGGCGAACTTCGATCAGGTCATTTTCGCCTGCGGGGCAGCGGCGGGCCCATTCGACGGCTTCTTCACGTGAGCGCACGTCAATCACCCAATAGCCGCCCAGCACTTCCTTGACCTCGGCGAACGGCCCGTCGGTGACAACAGGCTTGCCGGCCTTGAAGCTGACCCGCGCTCCCTCGGACGGCGGATGCAGCCCGTCGAGCGCCAGCAACACGCCGGCCTTCTTCAGCTCCTCATTGTATCGCATCATCCCCTCCACCGCCTTGGCGTCGGGCCTGACGTCGGGCGCCGCCTCCGCGTAGCCGCCGGGGATCATCAGCATCATGAACCGCATGGTCTTCTCCTTGGTTGGGTTGGTTCGATGATACGACGAACGGGCCATGGCGAAATCGACAGGCGTTACAAAAAAGTTCGGATCTCCAATCACGCCACAAACCGACATGGTTGGACCGCCATATGGGCGAGGCTGCCATCTGGCCCTGCCAGTTTGCCCTGATATGTCAGCCTGCATCCATCACTTAGAGTAAGCCCGCGTGAAATCATCCAGCCTGGCCGGCGCAATCTCCCCCACGATCCCGGTGCTCGTATGCGTGTTCGGCATCTTCCTCTTGTCCGGCATGGATGCGGCGATGAAGGTGCTGGTCATCGCGGTCGGCGTCTACAACACGGTGCTGTGGCGCAGCATGCTGGCGACCGTGGTCGCGGGCGCGGGCTGGCTGGCAGGGCCGCGCTCGCTTCCTGCGCCCTCGGTTCTGAAGCTGCATGCGCTGCGCGCCGCGATTGTCGGCATTGTCCTGCTGTGCTTCTTCTGGGGTCTTGCGAGGCTGCCGCTGGCGGAGGCGATCGGGCTTAGTTTCGTGGCGCCGCTGTATGCGCTCCTGCTGGCCGCGCTGCTTCTGGGCGAAAGGATACAGCGCAAGGCGATCTGGGCCTCGCTCGCCGGCATTGCGGGCGTTGTCATCATCGTGGCCGGACAGTTCGGCACACAAGCTACGCCAGAGATGCCTTGCTCGGCACAGCGGCGGTGCTCGTCTCGACGGTGTTCTATGCCTACAATCTGATCCTGGCGCGACGACAGGCGCTGCTGGCCAAGCCCATTGAGATCATGCTGTTCCAGAACCTTGGCGTTGCAGTCATGCTCGGGCTTGCAGCCCCCTGGCTCGCCATTGCGCTGCCCAGCAATCTCTGGCTTCCGCTCGCAGGCGTAACGGCCCTGTCGCTCGCCGGTCAGTTCCTGATGAGCTGGGCCTATGCGCGTGCCGAAGCGCAATATCTGATCCCGACGGAATACTCGGCCTTCATCTGGGCGATCGCGCTCGGGTGGTTCTTCTTCGACGAGGCGGTGACCTGGACCACGCTTGCGGGCGCCGGCCTTATCGTCGCCAGCTGCCTGATCGCCGCACGCTCGAATCCCAGGCTTGCTGAGCCGATCGAAGTCGCGGTTTGATCAGGCCGAACGCATATGCGCGGCATCCGTCAGATATTCCGGTGCCGCAGAACGTCCACCAGCAGGGATAGGGCCGGCGACGTGTGCCGTCGGCTTGGATAATAGAGGTGGTAACCAGGGAAATAGGGGCACCAGTCTTCCAGGACGCGGATGAGCCGCCCCGTCGAGACGTAGGGGAGGACTTGGTCCTCCGGCATGTAGGCGAGCCCCAGCCCATCCAGGGCGGAACTCAGGCGCATGCCCAGGCTGTTGAACACAAGCTGGCCGTCGCCGCGGACCTTGACCTCCCGGCCATCCTTCTCCAACTCCCATGGAAACAGTCCGCCGTGGGTCGGCAGCCGCATGTTGATGCATTTGTGCGCGGCGAGGTCGTGCGGCGTTTCCGGCACGGGAAACCGCGCGAAGTAGGCCGGTGAACCGACCACCGCCATGCGGATGTCGGGGCCGATGCGGACCGCCACCATGTCCTTCGCGACCTGCTCGCCCATGCGCACGCCGGCGTCGTAACCCTCCGCGACAATGTCAGTCAGGCCGTAGTCGATGATGATCTCGACCTGCACGTCCGGATGATCCGGCAGGAACCGCTTGAGGGCCGGCTGCAGCACGGAAATCGCCGGATGCTCGCCGGCGGTGACGCGCACGGTTCCAGCCGGTTTCTTGCGCAGCTCGTTCAAGGTCGCCAGTTCGGCCTCGATCTCCTCGAAGCGGGGCGCCAGGGTGCGTAACAGCCGCTCGCCGGCCTCGCTCGGCGCAACACTGCGCGTGGTCCGCGTCAGCAGCCGCAGTCCGACACGCTCCTCGAGATTGCGGATGGTCTGGCTGAGCGCCGAGGGTGACACACCGAGCTTTGCCGCGGCACGCGTGAAGCTCCGTTCCCGGGCCACGGCTGCAAAAGCGGCAAGATCGTTGAAGTTCTGCATGGGTATTTGTTAGCTCAGCTAACAGAGCCATACGGATTATAGCGCATTATCGCAAGGTACCACATCCCCTATCTTATGCGCATGCCGTGGCCTGCAGCAGGGTCCGAACGCAATTTCAGAGAAGGACGAGGAAAGATGGCAAGCGAACATATGAGAATGGGGCGCCGTGGCTTTCTGAGCGCGGCGGGAAGTCTGGCGGCGGTGCCGCTTCTCGCCGCCACCGGTTCGCAGGCTCAGGCAACCGCTCAGGCGACAGGCCTCAATGGCACACAATCTTTGAGCGGACGGCGCAAGCTTGGCTCGCTGGAGGTCTCCGCCATCGGCCTCGGTGTCCAGAACATGAGCCGGACCTATCAGACAATCATTCCGCCGCGGCCGGAGATGATCAACATCATCCGCACGGCCTTCGACCGGGGCGTCACCTTCTTCGACGCCGCCGAGGCTTACGGTCCCCACGAGGTGGAGCGCATCCTCGGTGAAGGCGTCGCGCCGTTCCGTGACCGCGTGGTGATCACATCGAAGTTCGGCTGGAACATCGACCTGGAAACGGGCAAGCGGCTCCCGGGGCTCAACAGCCGGCCGGACCACATCAAACTTGCCGTCGAGGGCATGCTGAAGCGGCTTCGCACCGACCGCATCGATCTGCTTTATCAGCACCGGGTCGATCCGCAGGTTCCGATCGAGGACGTCGCCGGCGCGGTCAAGGATCTGATGGCGCAGGGCAAGGTCCTGCACTGGGGCCTGTCCGAAATGGGACTGAAGACACTGCGCCGCGCGCATGCCGCGCTGCCGGTCACGGCCGTCCAGAGCGAATATTCGATGCTATGGCGCGGACCCGAACGCGAAGTCCTTCCGCTTTGCCAGGAACTCGGCATCGGTTTCGTGCCGTGGAGCCCGCTTGGGGTGGGGTTCCTGACCGGCGCCGTCGACGCCAACACGCGGTTCGCCGAAGGCGACATCCGCAGGGTGGAGACCCGCTTCGCGCCGGACAACCTGCCGCACAATCTGGCGCTGGTGGACCTGCTTAAGAGCTGGGCCGAGCGGAAGCAGGCCAGGCCCGCGCAGATCGCGCTCGCCTGGCTGATGGCTCAGAAGCCGTGGATCGTGCCCATTCCCGGCACGACGCAGATGCCGCACCTTCTCGACAATATCGGCGCCGCCTCGGTCCGGTTCACATCGGACGAACTGGTGGGACTCAATGCCGCGGTCGCGTCAATTCAGATCCAGGGGGCACGCCTTCCCGATAGCGTCCTCGTGTTCTCCGGCGTGGAAGCGCCGGAGAAGGCCTGAGCCGCGCTTGCTCCCGAACAATCACAAGGAAGATCACCATGAAAACCAGAAAAATCGGGGACCTCGAAGTTTCCGCCCTTGGCCTCGGCTGCATGAGCATGAGCTCCGCTTACGGCCCACCTGCCGACAAGGCCGAGATGATCAAATTGATCCGCGCCGCCCATGATCGTGGCGTCACCCTGTTCGATACGGCCGAAGCCTATGGACCCTTTGCCAATGAGGACCTCGTGGGCGAGGCACTGGTCCCCATTCGCGACCAGGTGGCCATAGCCACCAAGTTCGGCTTCGACATCGATCTCGTGACAGGTGCCCGCAGTGGCGGCACCAACAGCCGGCCCGAGCACATCAGGCAGGTGGCGGAGGCCAGCCTCAAGCGGCTGAAAACCGACCGCATCGACATCTTCTACCAGCACCGTGTCGACCCCGATGTGCCGATCGAGGATGTGGCGGGTGCTCTCAAGGACCTCATCGCCGAAGGCAAGGTCAAGCATTGGGGGTTGTCGGAAGCGGGTACCCAGACCATTCGCCGGGCGCATGCGGTGCAGCCACTGGCAGCCATCCAAAGTGAATATTCGCTGTTCTACCGCGGCGCCGAAGCCGAGATCCTGCCGTTGTGCGAGGAACTCGGCATCGGCTTCGTCCCGTTCAGCCCGCTGGGCGCGGGGTTCCTGACCGGCAAGATCGACGAGAACACCAAGTTCGACGCCACGGACTTCCGCAACCTTGTGCCGCGCTTCTCGCCGGAGGCGCGCAAGGCCAACATGGCGCTGGTCGAGGTCGTGAAATCCGTCGCCGGGCGCATAGGTGCCACACCTGCCCAGGTCGCACTCGCCTGGCTGCTCGCGCAGAAGCCCTGGATCGTTCCGATCCCCGGCACCACCAAACTGCACCGTCTGGGGGAGAATCTCGGCGCGGTCGACGTCACGCTCACGGTGCAGGACCTGGGGGAACTCGCCGACGCGCTGGCGAAGATCGAGGTTCAGGGTGAACGTCTGCCTGAAGCGGGACTGAAGATGACCGGGCTGTGAGTGGGGTCTGAACCGTGACCGATACCGACAAGCCGACCCGACGGGACATCCTCATGTCATCCCTGCTATTGCCACTCACGGCCGACGTCGCGGTATCGGCCACAGAGGCCGAAGCCGCGCCGTCGGCCGACGGCAAGTCGCTGGTGGCGTTCTTCACGCGGAGCGGGAATACAAGTGTCATCGCGGGGCAGATCAGCCGTGCCGTGCCGGCCGAACTCTTCGAGATCGCGCCGGCCACACCTTATCCGGCCGACTACTTCGAGACTGTCGAGCAGGCGCGGCGGGAGCGCGATCGCGGCTACCGGCCGCCGCTCCGGTCCCAGCTTCCGAGCATCGCGGCTTATGCGACGGTGTTTCTGGGGTTCCCGATTTGGGGCGAAACCGCGCCGCCTGTCATACGCTCTTTCCTTGCGTTCCACGACCTGGCGGGAAAAACCATCGTACCGTTCATCATGCATGGCGGCTTCGGCCCGGGTGACAGCCTGGACGTTGTGGCCAGTCACGCCCCCCAATCGCGCCTGATCAAGGGCTTCACCATGCAAGGGCCGCAGGAACGCCAGACCATCGAGCGCGTCGCCCAGTGGCTGAAGACGTTGGATGTTGATTAATTGGCAGTAGCGATAGTGGAGTGCCCGCACCGCCTCGCGATGGGCACCGGGCAGGCGGGTGGCCGTCAGCTTGTCGATGCGGCCGTCGAGGTCGACCATTTCGAAGCGCCATCCCGGCGTCTCGACGCATTGTTGCCAGAGCGGCAATTGCGCCACCCCATCAAAAAGCAGGGAGCGCTTCTGTGTGAACTGGACCAAATATATTCGTAAGTAGATCGCTGTCTTCTATAAAATTTTATTAAATATTTCGTCGGTCAAATTACGGTCTGTAGACCATTCATCGGGTTGTTGTGCCTCCAGTCCGGAAAACGTCACTGAATAGTCGATGTAATGGTGAACTATGTGCCAAGCTTCTGGAACGCTATCGTGAATGGCAGTTTTGGTCCGGATGCGGCCACCTGGAATCGAACGATCCAGGCAGGCGAGGCATCAGGAGAAGGATTTATCCGATGAGCTTCTTCGTCAACGCCTTAGGCGTTCCTCTTCCCTACAGCGGCGCTTCCACCCATTGGTACTCGGCGGCAGGGGCCGGGCCGGACTTGTACGGCAGCTCCGGAAACGACTCGTTCTACGGATCAACCGGTGTCACCATGCATGGTGGCGCAGGCGATGACATCTATTACCTCTATGCGGCGAGCAACAAGGTGGCCGAGGCCGCCGGGCAGGCATAGACACGATCAGCACATGGATGAGCTACAAGCTCCCCGACAATGTCGAGAACCTCGTCGTCACAAACGCCAACAACTATGCTTTCGGAAATGGGTTGGACAACATAATCACCGCCAAGGCCGGCCACCAGACGCTGGACGGCGGCGCGGGAAACGATGTGCTCATCGATGGCGGCGGCGGTTACGACACTTTCATCGTCTCGAAAGGCAATGGAAGCGACCTGATCGCGAATTTTGCCGCCACCGACACCGTTCGCCTGAATGGCTATGGGTTCACGTCGTTCGACGCCATCCACTCCAGCATGATCCAGGCGGGATCGAACGTGCTGTTGAACCTCGGGTCCGGCGAGATCCTCGAGTTCAAGGACACGACCATCGACAAGCTGCAGCCCAGCCAGTTCGAGTTGCCGATCGACAAGTCCGGAATGCAGCTCTCCTTCAGCGACGATTTCAACACGCTGAACCTTCACAATAGCCAGGGCGGCACGTGGGACACCAACTTCTGGTGGGGAGCGCCGAACGGCAGCACCTTGACCAGCAACAACGAGCAGCAATGGTACATCGACGCCAATTACGCACCGACGAGTTCCGTCCACCCGTTCAGCCTGAACAATGGCGTGCTCACCATCACCGCGGCGCAGGCGCCGGCCGACATCAAGCCGCTGATCAACAATTACGAATACACCTCCGGCATACTGACGACCCACGATTCCTTCTCGCAAACCTATGGCTATTTCGAAATACGGGCCGACCTGCCCGAGAACGCCGGTGCCTGGCCGGCCTTCTGGCTGCTTCCGGAAGACGGTTCGTGGCCGCCGGAACTCGATGTCGTGGAGACGATCGGCCAAGCCCCGAACTCGTTGATCATGACGGCGCACTCGAATGAGACGGGAACGCACACCAAGGTCACGTCGACGGTGAGTGTCTCGAACCCCGACGGCTTCCACACTTATGGCCTGCTCTGGACGCCGGACAAGCTCGTCTGGACCTATGACGGTGTTGAGGTCGCGGAAGCGGCGACGCCGTCCGACATGAACAAGCCCATGTACATGCTGGTCGATCTCGCGGTCGGCGGCTTGGCCGGCACCCCTCCGGATCATCTGGCCACGCCGGCCGAGATGAAGATCGACTACGTCCGCGCCTATACGCTGGACAGTGCTCCGGCAAACGCCCTGAACATCACCAGCGGCACCACCACGCACAATATCGTCACGCACAGCAACAGCACGCTGCATGGCGGTTCCGAATTCGGGGGCCACGCGTAAGGTCTCGGGATCATGCAGCGTCGGGGAATGTGGAAATGACTGGACCATCCGGCCTGCGTCCGGTCTTCATGCGCGCCATCGCCGATGTCGGCGTCTTCTCGCTGTTGATCAACATCCTGCTGTTGGTGATTCCACTCTACCTGCTGCAGGTCTATGACCGCGTGCTGCCGTCCTCCAGCGTCGAAACGCTTGTCTATCTTTCGGTCATCGCGGTTCTCGCGCTCGCTTTCCTCGGGCTGCTGGACGCGATCCGCGCCGTTTACACGCAGCGCGTTGCAGCGACCGTCGACCGCAAGCTGGGTGCCGGCACATTCGCCGTTTCGCTTGGCGCAAAATATGCCGGCGGCCTGTCGCCGCTGCGCGACCTTGCCTCGGTCTGCGCCTTCATCAGGTCGCGCGGCGTGGCGGTTTTGTTCGACCTGCCCTTTGCCCCTGTCTTCCTCGCTTTGCTCTATCTCATCCATCCGGTGCTGTTCTGGGTGACGGTCGGCGGCGCAGCGCTTCTGCTTTTGCTGATCGTGGCCAACCAGCTTGCCATCGGCAGGAACGACGCCCTGTCCGCGGAGCGTTCGGCTTTGGCCAGCCAGGCCGAACAGGCCTTTGCCCGCAATGCGGAGACGCTGCGCGCCATGGGCATGGTGGAGAACGCCGCGCGGGTCTGGGGACGGCACGTGGCGGCAGCGCTCACCTTGCATGACCGTTCCTCGAGTGCCAATGCGATCTTCAGCGGTGCCTCGCGGGCGCTGCGCATGATGCTGCAACTGGCGATCCTCGGCGCCGGCGCATGGCTGGTGCTCAAGGGGCAGATGACGGCAGGCATGATCTTCGCCTCCTCGCTGGTGTCGTCGCGCGCGCTGCAGCCGCTCGACCAGTTGATCGGCGCCTGGCGGCAGATCGCCGACGCCCGGCGAGCGTGGAACCGGCTGGAGACGGCGCTTGGGGCGCGTCCGGCTGAAGCGCGCAAACTGATCCTGCCCGATCCGGCAGGCGCGATTTCCGCGCAGGACGTTTTCTTCATGGCTCCGAACGCGCAGCCCGGCACCGAACCCATCCTCAAGCGGCTGAACTTCCAAATTGGCGCCGGCGAAGCGTTGGCCATCGTCGGCCCGAGCGGCGCCGGCAAATCGACGCTGGCGCGGTTGCTTGTGGGCGCTGCCCGGCCGACCGGCGGCGCGGTCAGGATCGACGGCGCCGACCTCAGGAGCTGGGACGAAAACCAGCTCGGAAAGCACATTGGCTACCTCGCGCAGGAGGTGGAGCTGTTTCCAGGATCGATCGCGCAAAACGTCGCCCGCTTCGACCCCGATGCGGATGACGCCGCGATCATCGAGGCCGCAAGGCGGGCCGAGGCGCATGAGCTGATCCTGGCGCAGCGGGACGGCTACCAGACGTTGATCGGTCCGTCGGACAGAATGCTGTCGGGCGGCGAACGCCAGAGGATCGGGCTGGCGCGCGCCTTCTACGGCAATCCCAGAATTCTCGTCCTGGACGAGCCCAGCACCCACCTCGACGGCACGGGCGAAGCGGCGCTCGAGGCGGTACTCGCCGCCGCGAAGGCCGCCGGCGTCACGATGGTCGTGATCACGCATCGCCCTTCGATTGCCGCGTCCTGCGACCGCGTGATGCTTCTGCGCGGCGGCGCGATCGAAGCCTTCGGCCCAAGCAGCGAAGTGCTACGGCATTCGGTCGTCGGCAAGGGCCTTCCCGCGCAGCCGAATACGGTGGTGACAGGGTCGTTCGCCACGACGATCCGCACGCATGACATGCGCTTTGGATCGTAGATGATGGCAGCGCAGAGCCTCGCCTGGGAGGGCAACCCGCGTACCGACATAAGGCGCGTGGCATTCGCCGGGTACGCGGCAACAGCGCTGTTCGTGGGTTGCCTTGGCTATTGGGCCGTCAGCGCGCCATTGTCCGGAGCGGTGATGACGCAAGGCACGATCTCGGCGACCGGCGGAAACATCCTGATCCAACATCCAGAGGGCGGCATCATCGAGGAGTTGCTGGTCCATGACGGCGATCGCGTGCAACAGGCCCAGGATCTGATCGTGCTGGATCCGACAGCCGCGCAGGCCGAACTCAACCGGCTGACGAGACAGTCGATCGCGCTTAGGGCGAGTACGGCGCGGCTGGAGGCGGAACGCGACGGGTTGGACAGGCTCGCGCCAATCACCAAACCGGCGCCACCATCGCTCCAGGCCGATTTCGACGCCCTGATTCGAGAACAGCAAAAGGAATTCGACGCCAGACTCGCCCGGTTCGGCTCGGAACAATCGATCCTCGCCCAGCGCGTCGCCATGCATCGGCAGTCGGTCGTGGCATTGCAGTCCCAGAAAGAGGCCATTCGGCAACAAGCCGAAATCGTGAAGAAGGAGCTCGGCATCAAGACCAGCCTGCTGGACAAGGGCCTCACCAATCGTAGCGAATACTCGCAGCTTTTGCGCAGCGAGGCCGATCTTGTCGGGCAGGCTGGAGCGCTGGAGGCCAATCTCGCAGTGGCCAACACCCAGATCGTCGAAGCCCAGGAGCAGACCGAGCGCCTGACCACGCAACGCGTGGAGGAGGCGCTGACGAAGCTGGACGAGGTTCGTTCCAACCTGGCCGACATCGAGGAACAGATCAGGGCAGCCGAGGCGGTGCTGCGGCGGACGACGATCAAGGCGCCGGCCGCGGGGATCGTGGTGTCTTCGACCTACAATGCCAAGGGCAGCGTGATTGCGCGCGGTGAAAAGATCATGGAGATCCTGCCTACGGCACCGGATCTGATCGTCGATGCAAGGCTGCGGCCGAAAGACGTCGATCAGGTCCGTGTCGGCCAACCGGCGAAACTTCGATTGTCCGCCTTGAACATGCGGCTCACCCCCGAGGTTTCAGCCACCGTGGCACAAATTTCCGCGGACCGGCTCGTCGACGAGGCTACGCACGAGCCCTATTTCCGCGTCAAACTCAGGATTGCCGCCGACCTGCCGCCCGGCGTGAAACCCGAGCAGCTTTATCCCGGAACGCCGGTCGAGGCGTTCATCAGCACTGGCGACCGGACTTTCTTCGAGTATCTGGCACGGCCGATGCTCGATTCCTTCGCTCGCGCCTTCACGGAGCGGTAGAGGTTGCGGGCCGGACAATCCGCCGGCCCATCATCAATGACCGCCAGGGTCAAAATCCGACACCGAACAATCAGCGCACCGCCTCGCGGTGGGTGCCGGGCAAGCGGGTGGCGATCAGCTTGTCGATGCGGCGGCCGTCGAGGTCGACCACCTCGAAGCGCCAGCCCTGCGCATCGACGCATTCGCCGGTCGCGGGCAGATGGTGCATGTGCGACAGCACATAGCCGGCGACGGTCTCGTAGTCGCGGTTTTCGGGTAGGTCGATGCCCAGGATCTCGGCCATCTCGTCGGCCTGCATATAGCCGGCGAGCAGCCATGAGCCGTCCTCGCGCTTGACGGCGTTTTCCTCGTCGCCGGCATCGAGGTCCGCGCGGAACACACCGGTGATGGCTTCGAGAATATCGGCCGGCGTGACGATGCCTTCGAAATGGCCGTATTCGTCATGCACCAGCGCCATCGGCACATCGGATTCCTTGAGTTTGTGCAGCACGTCGAGCGCGTCGGCCTGGTCGTAGACGATGGGCGCGGCGCGCACATGCCTGCGCGGGTCGAGCGTGCGGCCGGCAAGGATCGCGGCCAGCACGTCGCGCGTCTGGACGACGCCGACCATGACGTCGACGCCGCCGTCGCCCGCCGGCAGGCGCGAATGCTGGGTTTCCATCAGCAGCTTGCGGATCGCCGTGTCGTCGGACTGCAGATTGATCCAGTCGACCTCGGTGCGTGGCGTCATCACCGCGCGCACGGCGCGGTCGCCGAGCCGCATGACGCCGGCAATCATGCGCCGCTCGTCGGATTCGATGGTGCCGTGATGCTCAGCCTCGGCGACCAGCATTTTGATCTCCTCGTCGGTGACTTTTTCCTCGCTTTCGCCGCGCTGGCCAAGCAGCCACAATATGGCGCGGCCGGAAATGTCGAGCAGGAACACCAGCGGGGCCGAGACGGTGGCGAGGATGGTCATGGCCGGGGCGGCGCGGGCGGCAACACGCTCGGGATCGCGCAGCGCGATCTGCTTGGGCACGAGTTCGCCGACGATCAGCGAGAAATAGGTGATGATTGCAACGACAATGCCGACGCCGAGTGGGTCGGCGACGCTTTCGCGCATGCCTATCGAGGCCAGGTACACCGACAGCCGGTCGCCCAGCGTGGCGCCGGAGAAGGCGCCGGAGAGCACGCCGACCAGCGTGATGCCGATCTGCACCGAGGACAGGAACTTGCCGGGATTTCGAGCCGAGATCCAGCGCACGGCCGGCGCCGTTGACGCCGCGGTCGATCATCGCCTTGAGCCGTGCCGGGCGCGATGAAACGATGGCGAGCTCGGACATCGACAGAAGGCCGTTCACACAGATGAGGACGACCACGATAGCAATTTCAACGTATAGCATGAGGGCTCAATAGCATTGCCGCGGGCCGCTCGAAAATAGCGGGCCGCCATTTTGGAATATGACACGTGTCTTTCAGCCATTGTCCCAGGCTGGCGCCGAAAAATGTTCGACGAGAGCGTCGACGACAACCCGTATCTTTGGCGTGAGCGCGCGCGTCACCGGCCAGACGGCGTGCACGACGATGTTTTCCACCAGACAGTCCGACAGGATCATTTCGAGGTCGCCCTGCCTGAGGCTGTCGGCTGCCAGCCATGTCGGCAGGAAGGCGATGCCGCAGCCGGCAAGGGCGGCGTCCAGCAGCGGCTCGCCATGGCCGAGAACCAGCCGCGCCTTGGGAATGAAGGTCGTCTGATGGCCGTCGCCATGCCTGATGACCCAGGGACGGACGATGCCCTCGCGGCCGTAGCCGATGACGCTGTGCCGGTCGAGATCCTCGACCGATCGCGGCCTGCCGTGCTCCCTGAGATAGGCGGGAGCGGCACAGATGGCCGAGCGCTGGGCATAGATGCGTTTGGCGGCGAGCGACAGGCTGTCGTCCAGTTCTCCCATGCGGATGGCGAGATCGATGCCCTCCTCGATCAGGTCGACGCGGCGGTCGTTGAAGGAGATTTCGACCGTCAGCTCAGGGAATTTCCTGGAAATCTCGAACAGGACGGGCGCGACGCAGCGCCGGCCGAAAGCCAGCGGCACGTCGATGCGCAGCCGGCCGGAGGGGATCTGCCGGCGCGAGGCGAGCAGCGACTGCGCCGCCTCGATTTCGGCCAACGCCCTGACGCAGGCCTCATAATAGCTCACGCCTTCGCTGGTCGGGCTGAGGCTGCGGGTGGTGCGGTTGAGCAGGCGAACGCCGAGCCGCTGCTCCAATTGGGCGACCGACTTGCCGATCGCCGACTTCGTCACGTGCAGCCGCTCGCCGGCGCCGGTGAAGCTGCCGGCTTCCACTGCCTGGACGAATGCGACGATGCCTTGCAGGTCGACAGATTCCATGACGATTCCAATTGACGAATTTTAGTTATCAATCAGTCATCCAATATGCCGCATGGGAGCCCTATTTTCCATAGTCGAAAGGCATAAATGTCTCGCGTGGCCATCAATCACGGAGCGCGAAGCGTCATGAGCACCCAAATCAACCGATCCTGGCAGATGAGCGGTTTCGGCCTGTCCAGGCTGAGCCAGGTAACGGGCAAGATCCCTGAACCCGGGCCGCACGAGCTTCTGGTGCGCACGAAAGCCGTGTCGCTGAACTACAAGGACAGGCTGATCGTCGACGGCACGCTGATCCCCGATCTCACCTTTCCCTTTGTGCCGACATCGGATGCGGTGGGCGAGATCGTCGCCGTCGGCAGCGCGGTCAGCCGCTTCAAGGTCGGGCAGCGTGTGCTTGGCCAGGTCATCGCCGACTGGCCGGATGGCGACGCGCCGCCGGTGCTGCACACGCATACGTTGGGGTCCTCGCTGCCGGGTATGCTTTCAGACCATGTTGTCCTTGGCGAGGATGCCACGGTGCTGGCGCCGCCATCGCTCGGCGATAGCGAGGCGGCGACGCTGCCGATCGCGGCGCTGACGGCCTGGTTTGCGATGGCCGAGGCGACCAGACCGGTGGCTGGCCAGACCATTCTCATCCAGGGCACAGGCGGCGTGTCGCTGTTTGCGCTGCAGTTCGCCAAGGCGTTCGGCCTGCGCGCCATCGTCACCTCGAGCAGCGACGAGAAACTCGAGCGGGCAAGAAAGCTCGGCGCCTGGCAGGTGATCAACTACCGCACGCAGCCGGCATGGGACGAAGCCGCGCGTAAGCTGACCGACGGGTTGGGCGTGAACCATATTCTGGAAATGGTCGGCGGCGACAATGCGCGGCGATCGCTGAACGCGCTGGCCGCGGGCGGCCGGCTGTCGATCATCGGCCTCCTGGGCGCGATGGAGCTCAGTTTCCCGATCCTGCCCGTCATGCGCAACCGCATAATCGTGCAGGGCCTGTCGATCGGCCATCGCCGGTCCTTCGAGCGGATGAACCAGGCGATCGAGGCGCTCGGCATCAAGCCGGTCATCGATACGGTCTTTGGCTTCGACGAGGTGCCGCGGGCCTTGCAGCGTCTGGAGCAGGGAGCATTCGGCAAGGTCGTGATCACCACGACCTGACCTTGGTGTCCGGTCACTGCGGCTGCTTCAGCACGCCGATGATTGCCTTGCCGTCGGTGAAATAGGGGTCGCCGCCGCCATTGCGGCCGGTTTTGGTGGCGCCGATGCCCGCCATTTCGCTGGTCGATGCCAGCAAACCGGCTGCGTTGAGGTCGCCGATCAGGAAGTCGCGTTCAGCATCGATGTCGGGACCGATGTGATGGGTGATCGCACCGGTGTCGTGGCTCAACCCAACGCCGCGATCGAAGCTGGCGGCGCCCAGCCAGAGCGGGCGGCCGTCGTCGCCGACCGTATCGGTCTTCCAGAAACGGACGTGGTGGCGCCGGTCGGCACTGTCGCCGACCGGCTTTTCGAAAGCGAGGTCCTGGGCGCGGCCTTCGAACAGCAGGCGGCTCATCGGCGCATCGGGATAGGGGCGGGAAAACAGGACACTTTCCCCGATATCGATGGCGGTTCTCAAGGTGACGGCATCGGCTGTGTCCCAGCCGGCGACGGCGAAGGCATGGACCACCTCCTTCTCGGTGCCGACAAGGCCGATATTGATGGGGTCGCCGGGAATGCCTTGCGGCGTGTGCGTCACCATTTCGAAGCGTTGGTCGCGAAAGCCGCGCTCCCGGAACGTCCAGAATTCCGGCGCGGCAAGATAGGCAAGCGCCAGCCAGGCGCCCAGCAGGGCCATCACCCAGATCGCAATGCGTCGCTGAATACTTCGCTGGCTCACGTGCCGTCGCCCCGACCCTTCCGGCGTCACTCTACGCGGAGTCGCGTGCCGCTGGCAGAGGGTACGGGCCGGCGACATGCACTAGCGGCAGGCGCGATAGCCGTTCTTGCGGTTCTTGATGTCGAAGTGGAAATGGTTGCGGTGGTCGTAATTGTAGCCGGGGCCGAGCACGGTGGTGAAATACTGGCAGCCATCGGCGCGCACATTGTTGAGGAAGCCGCGCGTGCGGAAGGCAAACAGGCCGGGCTTGCGCACGTCAATGTCGTCGCCATTGTTGAGTTCGATGCTCATGACGTCCAGCGCGTTGCCCTTGCCGTGCTCAGACAAAACACCTTCGCCGGCGATGTTGCGGCAGGAATAGCTGGAGCCCTGGTGGATGGTCTTGACGCCGGAGAAGTAGCGCCAGCGGGCGGAGGGAACGAGTTCATTCTTCGTCCAGGCGGCGAAGGTGGCGGCCATGTCGCAGGTCAGCGTCGCGGCGGGCTTCATCTCGACACTGCCGATGGCCGTGACCTTGACCGGATAGTCGATGCCGCACTGGCCTTCATGGATCGGCGCCAGGTCGGTGTAGGCGACATCGAGGCGCTTCAACTGCTGGCGGCAATCGATTTCGCTGGCGGGCATCTGTTCAGCCGGTGACATCGGCTCATCCATGCGTGGATAGGCGGCCTGCGTCATGTAGGGGTTGGAAGGTACAAGCCGCTGCATGCCCGTATATTGCGGCACGGCCGAAGTTTGTGCGCCGACATCGACAGCCGGCTGCAGCGATAGCACGCTGCCGGTGTTGCAGGCCGAAACCGCCGCGACGGCGAGGCCGGCGGCCAGCAGCATCACGGGTTTCGATCGGCGCGCGGTGGCGGAAAACACGGCGCGAAATTTGCCGGCCATTGGCGGAATCCTAGTTCGAACCTGATCCGTGATCAGGTTCGAACTTTTGCCTGACCATGATCTTTTCCGAAAACCGGTTCCCACTTTTCAGGATCATGGTTCGGATATCCGGCATTTTAACGATCAAGGGTAAAGGAAAACTCTGCGCCCGCGTTCACGCCTGCGGCCGAATTGCGGCGCGCTGCCTGTGAGCCTATTGGCAGAACGTGCCGCCATGCCGTCTCGGCTCAAGATCGAGATGAAGGTGCAAGGCGTGGTCCGCGTCGGCGCCGGGTCCGAGCACGGTCTTGAAGGGCCCGCAGGCGGCCTTGCGGACGGCGTTGAGGAATTTGCCGTCCTTCTCGGGCGGCGTTGGACCGACCTCAACCTTGCTGCCGTCCGACAAGGTGAAGCTGGCGATGTCGAGCGCGTTGCCGAAGGCGTGCTCCGACAGTTTCCTGGTGCCGTGGCGCGGCCGGCAGACAAAGGCCGAAGCCTGGTTGATCGATTTGAGGTCGGCACCGAATTCGGCTTTCGCCGCCGGCTGGACGACGTCGGCGGCAAACCGCGCCGCTGCCTCGGCCATCGGGCAGTTGAGCTCGGTGCCGGGGGCGATGGCGATCGATTTGCCAAGGCTCTTCAGCACAAGGGGGTAGGGGATCGCGCAGCCGATTTCGGGACTGCTTTCCGCCTTGTGCTCCTCGAATTCGACGCCGAGCGCCTTCAGCCGCGCGCGGCAGGCGACTTCCTCGGCGGGCATCTTTTCGCCCGGCCGGTCGGCCGAGCGCGGGTCGGGAAGCATCTTCTCGTCGCCGGCATCCGCCGGTTTTTCAGGCGGCTGCGGCGCAACAGCCGGCGGCTGAGCCTCAGGGTCAGCGGTGTCGGGCCTTTGTGTCGGGATCGGCACCTCGGCCGGCGGCTCCGGCTCGCTTTCCGTTTCGGTTGACGGCGCTCGGGCCGAAGGTTCGGGGGCTGATGGCTCGGGACGTGCCTGCTTTCCCTGACGAGACTTTTCTTGATTGAGCTGGTTGGATGCGTCCGGGACCTTTGGACCTTCCGTCTTTTGCTCTTCCGCCGGTGCGGCGTCGGCCTTTGGCGCGTCCGTGGGACGCGGCTCGGGTACTGGAACATCGGCGGGCGAGGTTTGCTGCTCCTGCGTTTCCTGTGGCGCCTGCTTTGGCGGCTGCTTACCCTGCGCTCTCACGCGCCGTTTGACCCTCGGCTGCTGGTCCAGACGCTGTGTCGACGACTGATCCATCCGAGGGGATAGCGGCTGGTAATGCCTGTGACGATGTCTGGCGTCGGCCGGCGCCACCAGCAGGACCGCAGCCGCCAGAGGCAGCGCCAAGGTGCAAAATCGGGAGAAGCTCAGCGTTGCCATCGATCCGAAACGGCGCTGGCATGCCGAAGTTGCCTGAACAGATGCTTCGGGGCGATCACAATCGGTTACTTCAGCGTTACGCGCCGATCGCTTCGAGGCCTTCTTCCAGCCAATCGGCAAGCAGCGGCATGCCAAGCAGGTATTTCGCCGTGCGCTTGTTGGCGCGTTCACGTGCCGCCGTCACGGCATCCACCCATTCCGAGGCGTCATAGTCGCCACGGCCGACCCAGGCGAGCGCGATCAGTTCGGCGGCTTCATCGACATTGAGGTCGTTGATCAGCTCGCGCAGCTCCTCCTCGGTCAGGTTTTCCGAGCTTTCCTCGGCAAGGCCGTCATGATGATGATTGTCGTGCGTGTCGCCGTCGAATTCGATCTCGTGTTCGGCGCCGTCGGCGTAATCCTCGTTGACGGCGGCACTCAGGGCCTTGGCCTTGAGGATGAACAGGCGCACGGTGTCGGGGCCGATCGTAAGGTCCCAGTCCTTTTCAAGCCGCCGCTGCACGGGCCGTCTCCGTCAGTCGTTTGCCGGATGATAGCGGATTTGCGGCATCCGTCACCTGATGTTCTCCACCCCGGCTTTTTCCGGCCCTGCTTTTTCCGGGATGAAACGCGAGGCACTTGGCGTTAGTGTTCTATTCTCACCCCTCAAGGAGGCTTCGATGCATAAAAGAATGCTGATCCAGGCGGCGACTGCTCTTGTCGCGCTGCAGTTCTTCGCTGTCCCGGTGTTCGCGGCGGGCAGTAGCAGTGGCGGCAGCGACCAGACTGTCACCCAGTGCAAGAAGGGAGAGGTCTGGGACAAGAAGAAGAAAAAGTGTGTCGCCCCTCAGGAAGGCATGCTGGACGACGACAGCATCTATGATGCAGGCCACGCGCTGGCGATGGCCGGGCGTTATGATGAGGCGATTTCGGTGCTGACCCTTGCCGCCAACAAGCAGGATCCCCGCATTCTCAACTATCTCGGCTATTCGCACCGCCATTCCGGCCGTGTCACCGTCGGCCTCGGTTATTACGAGGAAGCGCTGCGCATCGACCCGAACTACACGCTGGTGCGCGAATATCTCGGCGAAGCGCATCTGCAGATCGGCGATTTGGCCGGCGCCCAGCAGCAGCTGATGGAAATCGAGAAGCGCACCGGCAAGGGATCGCGCGAATACGGCATGCTGTCCGAGCAGATCGACCATTTCATGCGGAGCTGATCAGGCTCCCAAGGCTTCCCGAAGCGGCCGCGAGCAATCGCGGCCGTTTTTATTGTTGCCTCTGTCTCATTAGCCGCCTCGGTTGATGAATCGGGGATGATTTTTGCAAAACCGATTTTTTGGACGTGAAAAACCCGAGAAGATTGCTATATCTTAGCAAATTGCGGTGAAACGGTTCCGTTAGCCCGAGGCTGCCGGACCGTTTTCTTTTTGTACCCATCGACAAGGCTTTCCCCGAAACGCGGGGGTGGCGGCAGGAAAGGTCAGGCATCATGAACAAGGTCCCGATGACAGGCGAGGGGTTCGCGTCATTGAAGGAAGAACTGCGTTGGCGCCAGCAGGAAGAGCGCCCGCGCATCATCGAGGCGATCTCCGAAGCGCGCTCGCATGGCGACCTGTCCGAAAATGCTGAGTATCATGCCGCCAAGGAGGCGCAGAGCCTCAATGAGGGCCGTGTCAACGAGCTCGAGGATCTGATCGCGCGCGCCGAGGTGATCGACGTCACCAAGCTCAGCGGTGACAAGGTCAAGTTCGGCGCCACCGTCGTGCTGGTCGACGAGGACACCGAGGAAAAGAAGACCTACCAGATCGTCGGCGACCAGGAAGCCGACGTGAAGTCCGGCCGCATCTCGATCTCCTCACCGATCGCACGCGCGCTCATCGGCAAGGAAGTCGGCGACGCCATCGAGGTCAATGCGCCCGGTGGTGCCAGGGGGTATGAGATCGTCCAGGTGCAGTTTATCTAGGACCTTTGATGATTCTACTCTGGCGGCCGACTGCAGCGCCGCGCGTCCTCTCGGACGCGCAAAGGACGCTGTAGGTTTTTCAGTTGGCGCATGATCCTTTCCGAAAATCGATACGATTTTCGGGGTCATGCGCGAGCGGTTTTCTGCGCTTCCGGTGCTCACGTACTTTAAGTACGTCCGCTCGTCGCGGGGCGACCCCGAAGAACCACGCTATTCGACTCGCCAGAGCGAATTCTGAAAGGTCCTAGGCCGGCGCTTGTAATCTAAGAATCAGCAGCCTCTCCACTTCCGCCATCACCTCAGCCGGCGTCACACGCCCCTCTGCTGCAGCTAGCAGCGTCGACGCATAAGGCCCGCGCGGGCCGGTCAAACCCGGCTCGGTCGCCAAAAACACCGCGACCGTCGGCAGGCCGAAGGCGCTGGCGAGATGGGTCAATCCCGTATCGGCGCCGATCACCAGCGTTGAGCGGCCGAGGATGGCGGCGATGTCGGCCAGTGGGGACTCTGGCACCACGACCGTGGACGGCACGGCCTTGGCTATGGCTTGAGCCACGGCTTTCTCACGCTCGTTCGACCAGGTGGTGACCGGCGTCATGCCGCGCTCGACCAGCAGGCGGGCGGTTCCGATCCAGTTTTCGACAGGCCATTTCTTGTCTTCGCGGCTGGTGCCGTGCAGCAGGAAGGCGGTTTTTCCGGTGATGGCGGCCAGGCCACCGGGTGGTGGCACGATGCCGGAGTTGAGCGTCGACAGATCGGGCTGATAGCCCAGCGCCAGCCCGAACAGCCGCCGTGTCCGTTCGATGGCGTGCAGGTCGCGTGGCACGCCGTAGGTGACGTCATAAAACAGCGTCGCCGAGGGTTCGCGCGCGCTCGAGCGGTCGAAGCCGGCGATCGGCGCGCCGGCCTGCCTTGCCACCAGGGCCGATTTCAGCAAGCCCTGCGCATCGATGACCAGGTCGTAGCGGCATGCGCGCAAGGTGCGGCGCAGCGCGGCCGCTTCGCGCCAGGTGCCCCCCTTGAACAGCGCCTTGCGCCAGCGCCGGATGGCGACCGTGTGAATCCTGCCGATCGCCGGGTGCAGCGCGACGATGCCGGCGAACGCCTCCTCGACGCACCAGTCGAAGGATACATCCGGCCGGTGGAGGCTGGCATCCTCGACGGCCGGAAAGGTGTGGATGACATCGCCCATCGACGATGTCTTGACGATCAGGACCTTCATGCCTCGGCCGGAAGTTCCAGCAGCCGGTCCGCCGCCGCCGCGACCTGCCTGACTTCCAATGTCTTCAGGCAGTTGAGATGGCCGAGCGGGCAGACTTTCTGGTGGCAAGGCGAACAGGAGAGGTGCAGCCACACCAGTTCGCGCCGTTCCGCCAGCGGTGGCGTATTTTCAGGCGAGGTCGAGCCGTAGACGGCGACGATCGGCGTGCCGACGCCTGCCGCGACATGCATCAGCCCGCTGTCGTTGGACACAGCCAGCCTTGCCGCGGCGATGAGGTCGATGGCGTCCTCCAGCCGCGTCTGGCCGGCGAGGTCGACGACGCCGGGCGCAAGAGCGGCGATCTCTGCGGTGACGTCGCGGTCGTTCTTCGAACCGAACAGGGCGACCTTCAATCCCTTACCCATGAATTCGCGGGCAAGGCCGGCATAGCTTTCGCTCGGCCAGCGCTTGGCCGGGCCGAATTCGGCGCCAGGCATCAGGGCGACGAACTTTCGCGGCGCCAGCCCGAAACGGTCGAGCAAAGTGGCCTGGTTGCCGGCATCCACGGTCAGGTGAGGAGCGCGGAAACTGCCGCCCTTGGCGAGGCTGAAATAGGCCTGCGCGGTGCGCCGTTTCACGGCGTCCGGCAGCGGCACGATGTCGGTCAGCAGGCCATAGCGCATCTCGCGCAGATGGCCGAAACGGCGCGGAATGCGGGCAAAGAACGGGATCAGCGCCGATTTCCAGCTGCCGGGCAGGATGTAGGCCATGTCGTAGCGACCGCGCAGCAGGCGGCCGAAGCGGCGGCGAATGGTGAATTCCAGCGCGCCGGGCTTCAGCGGCAAGTCGATCTGCTGGCGGATTTCGGGCATGCGCTTGACCAGCGGTGCTGCCCAGGCGGGCGCCAGCACGTCGATCGCGGCGTTGGGATGGAGTTCTTTCAGCGCCGAGAACAGGCACTGCGCCATCACCATGTCGCCCACCCAGCGTGGGCCGATCACGAGGATCGTTGGGCTTTCAGCCATTCGACATAGTCTCTGACACCGGTTTCGACTGTCCGGAATTGGCCATTATAACCGGCCGCGCGCAAACGGGACATATCAGCTTGCGTGAAGCTCTGGTAGCTGCCCTTGAGGTGATCGGGGAAGGGGATGAATTCGATCTCGCCCTTGCCCAGCGTGTCGATCACCGTTTCGGCGATGGCGCGGAAGGGTTGGGCGCGGCCGGTGCCGCAGTTGAAGATGCCGCTCGAGCCCCGCTTCCACAGCCATAGATTGACGTCGGCGACATCGCCGACATGGATGAAGTCGCGGCTCTGTTCGCCGGGGCCGAAACCGTCATAAGCGCCGAATAGTTTCGGATTTTCGCCGCGCTCGACCTGGTTGAACAGATGGAAGGCGACGGAGGCCATGGCGCCCTTATGCGCCTCGCGTGGGCCATAGACGTTGAAATAGCGCAGGCCGGCGACCTGCGAATGATCGGTGTCGAAGACGGTGCGCCTGACATAGTCGTCGAACAGTTTCTTCGAATAGGCATAGACGTTGAGCGGCCGCTCGAGCGCCGGTTCTTCGCGAAATTCCGAACCGCCGCCGTAGACGGAAGCCGAGGAGGCGTAGAGGAAGGGCAGGCGCAGTGCCTGGCAGGCATGCAGCAGCCGCTTCGAATAAGCAAAATTCACCTCCATCATGAACTTGCCGTTCCACTCGGTGGTGGTCGAGCAGGCGCCCTGGTGGAACACCGCCTCGACACGACCGAGCGCCCCTGCCTCGATGCGGGCCAGAAAATCGTCCTTGTCGAGATAGTCGGCAATGCCGAGATCGGCGAGATTGGCGATCTTGTGGCCGTCGGTGAGATCGTCGACGACCAGGATGTCGTCATGGCCCTCGGCGTTGAGCGCGGCGACGATGTTGGAGCCGATCATGCCGGCGCCGCCCGTGACGATGATCATGAAGGCCTCTGGTTGCTTGCGATTCCGGTCCTTATAAGGGAGCCCAGCCGGGCTGTCGACAAAGCAAGGCGGTCGTCTCGTCTCTCTTTCAAGCTTGTCTGTTTTGTCCATTTTGTCTATTATGGGCAAAACGGAGTGTCTGATGAAACACTATCCATCGACCGATCTGAAACAGAATCTCGGTGACGTGCTTGCGGCTGCCAGCCAGCAGCCCGTCTCAATCACTCGTCACAACAAGCCGAGATATGTCCTGATGAGCATCGAGGCTTATGAGGCTCGCTTCGGCAGCGACAGCCGGACAGTCTACGCTGCGGGGGATGCACCGCTGGACCATGTGGAGATGCTTGAGGAGTACACTGCGGAATTGGACCGTGATTAAACCCGTCGCCGCGGACGTCTGGCGATATCCATATCTGTGGCATCGCCAACGTGGAGACGGCGAGACCGAAGGCCGCAAGACGAGGCCTGTCGCCTTCGTCGCCGTTCTTCCTGGGAAAGCCGGAGGCACGCCTTTTCATCCTTGCAATCACCTCTACGCAGCCGGGCCGCGATCGCGTAGCCGTTAGCATTCCGGAAATTGAACGTCACCGCGCCGGCCTTGACCCTATCCCCCTTTGGGTCATAGTCGACGAGTACAACCACGATATTCTGGAATCGTCGGCCTATTTCGAACCGGGTGCGCGCATCGGCGCTTTCAGTCCGTCATTCCACAAAAAAGTCATGTCGGCTTTCATTGCGGCTGTTCGCGCAGGCCAATCCAAAGCCATCCCGCGGGCTGACTGAACGGCCTGCAATCGGGCAGGGGTGGATCATAAGGGACAAAAAATGCCGTCGACCGAATTGCTCATTGCGTTTTTCGCCACCACGGCGATCTTCGCCTATATCCCCGGTCCGGCCATGCTCTATGCCGCGGCCCAGACCATGGCGCGCGGGCGCTGGTCGGGACTGACGGCAGCACTTGGCATCCATCTGGGCGGCTATGTCCATGTCTTTGCCGCCGCCGCCGGCCTGTCGGTGCTGTTTCATGCCGTGCCGCCGCTTTACATGGCGGTCAAGCTTGTGGGCGCGCTGTATTTGATCTGGCTCGGCGTCTCGCTGTTTCGCAAGCGCGTAGAGGGCGACGTGGCGTTGCCCGCGATCGAGCGGAAATCGGCGCGTCGCGCGTTTTTCGAGAGCATCACCGTCGAGGTGCTCAATCCCAAGACGGCGATCTTCTTCATGGCGTTCCTGCCACAGTTCATCGACGCCTCGGCGGCGTTTCCAGTCTGGCTGCAATTCGTCGTGCTCGGCACCATCGTCAATTTGATGTTCTCCTCGGCCGACATTGTCTGCGTGTTCCTTGCCGGCCTGGTGATCGGCCGGCTGCGGCGTTCGAGCCGGGCGCAGCGGCTGATGCAGCGGGCCGGCGGGGCCGTGCTGGTCGGGCTCGGCGTTCACGTTGCCCTGCAGAAAAGCTGACCGCTTGGAGTGTGCCGGTCCCGTGCTGCCGTTGCGCTGCGTGGATTTGCGGTATATCGGCAGGCATGACGATCCGGCCCGTAAATTGACAATTTTCAGCACGACACAGATCAGCCTTTCCACACATTGCCAGTAACATGATCAAGCACAATCCGCCTTCGCCCGAACCCCTGCACCGCGCCATTGCGCGCTTTGGCGGCGTCACCGTGTTGGTGGTCGGCGACCTCATCCTCGACCGCTTCGTCAACGGCGTCATCGAGCGGATTTCGCCGGAGGCGCCGATCCCGGTGCTGCACGGGCGCGGCGAAAGCTTGGCGATGGGCGGCGCCGGCAATGTCGTGGCCAACATCGTCTCGCTCGGCGCACGGGCCATTCCGGTCTCGGTGATCGGCACCGACACGGCCGGCGACGGCCTGGTGCGGATGCTTGGCGAGCTTGGCGCCGAGACAGTGGGGCTTTCGCAGCAGCGCGGCCGCATGACCTCCTCGAAGAGCCGCTTCAGCGCGCTCAACCAGCAGGTGCTGCGCTTCGACGAGGAAGAGATCAAGCCGCTGGACGAGGCTGAGCGGGCAGGGCTGCTCCACCATTTCCGTGCGGCACTGACGGGCGCCGACATCGTCATCCTGTCCGATTACGGCAAGGGCATCCTGCTCGACGGCGTCGCCGCCGAACTGATCGCCATCTGCCGCGAGGCCGGCAAGCCGGTGCTGGTCGATCCGAAGGGCCGCGACTATGCGCGCTATGCCGGCGCGACCGCCATCACCCCCAACCGCAAGGAGCTTGGCGAGGCTGTCGGCCATGCGGTGTTCGCCGATGACGAGATCGTGGCGGCGGCGCGGGAGTTGATATCGGCCCACGGTTTCGACTTCGTCGTTGCCACCCGCAGTGAAAAGGGCATGAGCGTGGTAGGCCCCGATGAGGCGCGCCACATCGCCACCCAGGCGCGTGAGGTGTTCGACGTCTCGGGCGCCGGCGATACTGTCATCGCGACCTTTGCGCTGGCGCTCGCGTCGGGTGCCGATCCGGTCGCGGCGGCCTCGATCGCCAATGCCGCCGGCGGCGTCGTGGTCGGCAAGCGCGGCACCGCGCGGCTGACGGTCGAGGAACTCACTGGCGCGCTGTTCCGCTCGCACGGACCGACCGCCCACAAGGACGCCATCCTCGATGCCGCATCGGCCGCGCGCATGGTGGCGGCCTGGAAGGAAGAGGGCCTGAGCGTCGGCTTCACCAATGGCTGCTTCGACATATTGCATGCCGGCCATGTCAGCCTGCTGCACGCGGCGCGCAGCCAGTGCGACCGGCTGGTGCTTGGCTTGAACAGCGATGCCTCGGTGCGGCGGCTGAAAGGCCCGGGCCGTCCGGTCAACGACCAGCATGACCGCGCCTGCGTGCTCGCGGCCCTGGCCTCTGTCGATGCTGTCGTTGTCTTCGAGGAGGACACGCCGCTGGCGCTGATCGAGGCGCTGCTGCCCGACATCCTGGTCAAGGGCGCGGACTATACGATCGACACGGTGGTCGGCGCCGATGTGGTGCAGAAAGCCGGCGGGCGCGTCGTGCTGGTCGATCTCGTCGCCGGCAAGAGCACCACCGGCACCATCGGCAAATTGCGCGCCGGCTCTACAAACTGAGGTTTTGATGTCTGAACTGAACGACTATCTGGTCCGCTCGGCGGCAGCGATCACAGCCATGGTCGAGCGTGACCTGACCGGCGAGATGGAGCGCGCGGCGAGCGCCGTGGTGAGCGCGCTTTCGTCAGGCAAGGCCTTGCTGATCGCCGGCAATGGCGGTTCGGCCAGCGATGCCATCCACATAGCCGGCGAACTGGTCGGCCGCTTCCTCAAGGAGCGCAAGGCCTACAATGTCATCGCGCTGCCGGCCAATGCCGCGGTGCTGACCGCCTGGGGCAATGATTACGGCTTCGACACGGTGTTCTCGCGCCAGGTCGAGGCGCATGGTTCGGCCGGCGGCGTGCTTCTGGCGATCTCGACCAGCGGCAATTCGCCAAGCATTCTCGCCGCCGCCGAACAGGCGCGGATGATGGACATGACGGTGATCGGCCTGACCGGCGACACCGGCGGCAGGCTCAAGCCGCTTTGCGACATCCTGCTCAACGTGCCCTCGACCTCGACGCCGATCATCCAGCAGGGGCATTTGTGCCTCTATCATCATCTCTGCGAAGTGGTCGAAGCGCGCCTGTCGAATGGCTGACAGGAAGGGCACGCCACATCCGCTGACCGAGCCGGGTGTGTGGATCGAGCGGATCGGCGACCGGATTTTCCCGCGGCACGTGCCGGCGCTGTTCCTCGACCGCGACGGCACCATCAACGTCGATACCGACTATCCCAGCGATCCGGTCGAGATCGAACTCAGGCCGCAGATGCTGCCAGCGATCGCGGCCGCCAACCGGGTCGGGATTCCGGTTATCGTGGTCACCAACCAGTCCGGCATTGCGCGCGGCTATTTCGGCTGGAGCGCCTTTGCGGCGGTGAACGGCCGCGTGCTCGAACTGTTGGGCGAGCAGGGCGTGTTCGTCGACATGGTGCTTGCCTGCGCCTACCACGAGGCCGGCGTCGGGCCACTCGCTGTTGCCGATCATCCGATGCGCAAGCCCAATCCGAGCATGCTGATCGAGGCGGGCAAACGCCTTGCTCTCGATCTCGAGCGGTCGCTGATCGTCGGCGACAGACTGGGCGACATGCAGGCGGGACAGCGCGCTGGCCTGGCACAGGGCTGGCTGGTCGACGGCAAGGCGGCGGTTCAACCCGGCTTCGCCATCAGGCCCCTGCGGGACAGCTGTGACCTCGGTGGCCTGCTCGCAGCCATTGAAGCGCACGGCCGGGACAACGGGTCCTGATCCAGGACTGACGGCTCATACGGGATCGTTGCGTTCCGAGGCTTCGTAGAGTTTGGCCTCGGTGGCAAAGGAATAGATCATCACCGACATCGAGTAGACGAAGCCATGCCGGCCGCACAGGAAGTAGCGCTTGGCCAGGTAGAATTTCAGGAAGTTGCCGAACGGCGACAGCACCAGCCGCACCAAGCCCGGCTTCTTGCCCTTCTCGACCAGCGTGACGGCCTTGAGGCCGGAATAGGCGTTGGCGCGGGCAAGATCCTCCTCGACCGATATTTCGCGGCGATGCAGCAGGACGCCCTCTTCGATCGTGCCGGTCTCGCCCGGCACGTGGAAGGCTTCGTGCACCCGCGCGGTGAGATCCATGGTGGCGCCTTCCCGGCGGAAAAGCCGCATCAGCCTGTTGTGCAGCACCCAGCGGTGCGCATAGCCATAGCCCTTCAACCAATCGCGGCGGCGGATGTACCAGCCGCTGATCTTGTCGTCGGCCGCCTGTGTGATCGCCACGATCGACTGCCGCAGCTGGTCGTCGACGCGCTCGTCCGGGTCGATCGAAAGACACCAGAGCTGGGTTGCATGGTTGAGCGAGAATTGCCGCTGACGCGGAAAACCCGGCCAGTCATTGTGCAGCAGCCTAATCGGGTAGCCCTTGGCGATATAGCTTTGCACGCATTCGACGGTGCCGTCGGTCGAGCCGGAATCGACGATGATGATCTCGGCGCAGAAGTCGATGCTTTCCAGGCACGGGCCGATCATATCGGCCTCGTTCACGCAGATGATAAGCGCCGAGACCGGGCTTGAAAATCGAGTCATGGTCCCCTTCCCATGGCGGGCCGCCCCCTCAACGACGCTGCTTTCGCTATCCATTTCTGCGCAATCCCGGGTGCAAAACCGTTGCACACTTTTTCAGGAATTGCTTAAGAAACCAAGCGGGCGGCGAAGTCCGGCAGAGCCGTCCAGCCTTGTACATCAGCGTCTGTCGAATACCAACGCGGCGGCGGTGTGGCGAAGGCCGGGAATTCGGCGGCGCACGGGCGTTCGCCTGGCCTCAGGGACGCTCGAAGGAGACCAGGCCTTCATCCTTGACCCGGCGGATGGTGAGCGCGGTGCGCACCGTATCGACATTCGGCGTCGAGGTCAGCTCCTCGATGACGAAGGTCTGGAAGGCGCCGAGGTCGCTTGCCACGCAGTGCAGCAGGAAATCGGATTCGCCCGAGACCATCCAGGCGTCGCGCACGATCGGCCAGCCGCGTGTGCGCTCGGCGAAGGTGCGCAGCTCCGCATCGGCCTGATGATGCAGCCCGACCAGGCAGAAGGCGACGACATCGAGGCCGAGTGCCGGCGCATTGAGCAGCGCGCGGTAGCCACGGATGATGCCGGCTTCCTCCAGCCGCTTGACCCTGCGCAGGCAGGGCGGGGCCGAAATGCCGACGCGGTTCGACAGCTCGACATTGGTCATGCGCCCATCCGCCTGCAACTCGCGCAGGATCTTCCAGTCGATGGCGTCGAGGTCGGCTTTCAGGGGCATGGCTGTCTCAGCTCGGCGCAAGAATCTTTCACGATTTTGTAATTAAACGACTTTTGTGTTGGCGCCAGCCCTCATCAACGCGATTTTTGAACGGTAACGAAAGCGGCGATCGTGCGAATAACCGCTTGGGCCGAAGCTTTCCGGGGACGACGGCCCGTTCGTCTTGCTGGCGTGATTGGCAACCCTTACATTAACCGCGACATTTCACGCTATTCCCCAAGGCACACCCGATTGTCTGCCCCGCAGAGGTTCTAGATGACCACCAAGCACGCGCCCGTTCTCATCATCGGTTCCGGTCCGGCCGGCTATACGGCGGCGGTCTATGCCGCACGCGCCATGCTGAAGCCGATGCTGGTCGCCGGCCTGCAGCAGGGCGGCCAGCTGATGATCACCACCGATGTCGAGAACTATCCCGGCTTCGCCGACCCGATCCAGGGACCGTGGCTGATGGAACAGATGCTCAAGCAGGCCGAGCATGTCGGCACCGACATCATCAACGACATTATTACCGAGGTCGATCTCAACGTGCGGCCGTTCCGCGCCAAGGGCGATTCCGGCACCACCTACACCGCCGACGCGCTGATCATCGCCACCGGCGCGCAAGCCAAGTGGCTGGGCATTCCAACCGAGCAGGATTTCATGGGTTTCGGTGTTTCGGCCTGCGCCACCTGCGACGGCTTCTTCTACCGCGGCAAGGATGTCGCGGTGGTCGGCGGCGGCAATTCGGCGGTTGAGGAGGCGCTCTATCTGTCGAACCTCGCCAAGAGCGTCACGGTCATCCACAGGCGCAGCGACTTCCGCGCCGAGCGCATCCTGCGCGAGCGGCTGCTGAAGAAGGACAATGTCCGCGTCATCTGGGACACGGTGGTCGACGAGATCACCGGCCGCCCGGGCAAGGCGCCGCTGCCGCCTTCGGTCGAAGGGCTGAAGCTGAAGCATGCGGTGACCGGCGCCGAGACGCATCTCAAGGTCGACGGCGTGTTCGTGGCGATCGGCCACGCACCGGCGGTCGAGCTGTTCGCCGGCAAGCTGAAGCAGAAGCCGAACGGCTACCTGTGGACGGCGCCGGATTCGACCCGCACCGATGTGCCCGGCGTGTTCGCTGCCGGCGACGTGACCGACGATATCTACCGCCAGGCGGTGACGGCGGCGGGGCTCGGCTGCATGGCCGCACTGGAAGCGGAAAAGTATCTGGCCGGTATCGAGGTGCATCGCGAAGCAGCGGAATAGGCCGCTTGCAAAACTGTTAAAAAAACGGCTTAGAAACGCCGTGTAAAAGCCTGATTTTTCATTCAGACGCCAAACAGAACGAGGGGAATCATGGCGTTGGACTGGGACAAGCTACGCGTGTTTCACGCTGCGGCGGAAGCGGGGTCGTTTACGCACGCGGCCGAGACATTGCATCTGTCGCAATCGGCGATATCGCGGCAGGTCAGCGCGCTCGAGCATGATGTCGGCGTGCCGCTGTTCAACCGCCATGCGCGCGGCCTGGTGCTGACCGAACAGGGCGAGATGCTGTTCCGTACGGCGCATGACGTGCTGATGAAGCTCGAGACCATCAAGTCGCGCCTGACGGAAACCAAGGACCGGCCCTCCGGCGTGCTTCGCGTGACGACGACCGTCGGCCTCGGCGCCGGCTGGCTGACCGAACGGGTGCAGGAGTTCATCGAGCTCTATCCCGAGATCAGCCTGCAGCTGATCCTCGCCAATGAGGAACTCGACCTCACCATGCGCCAGGCCGACTGCGCCATCCGGCTGCGCCAGCCGCAGCAGCCGGACCTGATCCAGCGCCGCCTGTTCACCGTGCATTTCCACCTCTACGCGGCACCCGCCTATGTCGCCAAGCACGGCAAGCCGGCCTCGGTCTCGGAGTTGAGAAACCATCGCATCGTCACCTTCGGCCTGCCGGTGCCGTCGCATCTGTCGGAGTTGAACTGGCTGGAGACGGTCGGCGATTTTGAAGGCGGTCAGCGCGTGCCGTCGCTGCAGATCAACGACATTCTGTCGATCAAGCGCGCGGTGCAGGGCGGTGCCGGCATCGCCATGCTGCCCGACTATGTGATCAACAAGGATTCCGGTCTGGTGCAGCTTTTGCCGGAAACCGAGGTGCCGTCCTTCGACACCTATTTCGCCTATCCCGACGCGATGAAGAACCAGGCCAAGCTGCACGTGTTCCGCGACTTCATCATCGCGAAAGCGCGCAGTTGGTCATTTTAGCCCTAGCGGACGATCGGTAGCACTGGTGGCTTATTCACCTCGCCAGGGCGTCAGGCGCGGCAGCCAGCCGGGGACGTTGCGGCGATAGGTTTCATAGTCTGCGCCGTAGCGGCGGGCAAGCGTCGGTTCCTCGTAGAACCTGACGAAGGAGCCCATGACGGCAGCGCCGATGACGGCATAGGCGACAAGCGTCCAGCTCGAGAACAGCAGCGCCTGGCCGAGGATGATCGACAGCACGGCGACATACATCGGGTTGCGGACATGGCGGTAGATGCCGCCGATCACGAGCTTCTCTGTCGGCGCGACGGGGGCAGGCGTGCCCAGCCCCTCGAGCGCGAAGCGGGCGAAGGCATGCAGCAGCACGGCGGCCGCGGCGACGATGAGGACGCCGCCGGCAAGGACAAAGCCCGGCACGGTGGACCACGGCAAGCCCCAGCGATCGCTGAGCAGCCAGGGAACAAGCCCGGCAACCACACCGGGCGCTGCGATCAGGAAAATGCCGCTGCCGGCAATCGCTGAAAAAGGACGCATTGGCTGTTTCCTGCCTGGTTGCCTTAGAATTGAACGGCCGCTGCCTGATTCCAGGTCATCAGGTGTTTTTCGGATTTTTGGAGCAAAATCGGCCGGGAATGACGTTTTCATGACGACAAAGGCCCGGCAGTGCGCTCCGTTTTGACGATTCTGCTGGTCCTATTGGCTTCCGGAATGGGTTAGACCACAGCCTGCGTCTTTTTGCATGCGTGTGTTGCAAAATAGATGCTTGTTTCTTGGGCATGAAGAGCAGATATGTAGATCATCTCCTGGGCGCGTTCTCCTCCCATTAGCGCCCTCGAGTGTTCCCCTCTGGAGGTTAGCCTTAACAGGCACTTCCAATCAAACTCAGCCGGATCTTCGTTGATCCGGCTTTTTTGTTGCCCGACCCCTGCTGCGATGGCCGGAGATTTCATCAGAATTGCCGCGTAACAGTGTCATGTAACCTCTGGTAACATGACAACGATGCGTTCCGCTGCTATGTAGAGCATAGGACGCGGTGTGGTTCGGACGGGAGATGGGGGCATCACTCGGACGGCCCGGGCTCAGGCGGCTACCGCGTCCGAACCTATTTCCGCCGAAAGCGCGGCCACTGCACATGCGGCGGACCAGCCGTTTCCCCTCCCAAGAAAACGGTCCGCAAACAAAACGGCGTCCGGCCCTCCGGGCGTCGTTTTTCGTTTTTGTCCCCTCGAACCGGGGTTCGAGGGGACGCTACATCAGAATGGAAATCAGGCGGCCTTGCCGTTGGCGTTCATTGCTTCGTCGGCGAGGCGGCCGGTGAGTTCGGCCATATGGTCGAAGGCGGCGCGGTAACTGGCGACACCTGCCGTCGCCGAGCGCAGCTCGATGATCAGGTCGCCGATCTCGGCTTGCGGCATCGTCGCCTCGACGACATCCCAGCCCGGCCAGTCGGGCCGCGCGTCATAGCCGAGGATCTGGCCACGCCGCTGCGGGATCAGCGCGATGATCTTCGAGGTGGCGTCCGACGGCGTCACGATCTCGACCTTCATCACCGGCTCCAGCAGCACCGGCGAGCAGGCGGCCATGCCTTCCTTCATCGCCAGCTTGGCCGCCATCTGGAAGGCCATGTCGGAGGAATCGACCGCATGGTAGGAGCCGTCCGACAGGTTGACGGCGACGTCGACGACGGGGAAGCCGAGCGGACCGGACTTCAGATAGTCGCGCACGCCGGTTTCGACCGACTGGATGTAGGTCTTCGGCACGACGCCGCCGGTAATGGTATCGGTGAACTGGAAGCCGGTGCCGCGCGGCAGCGGCTTGATCTCGATCACCACATCGCCGAACTGGCCATGGCCGCCCGACTGCTTCTTATGGCGGCCGCGCTGCTGCGCCGGTTTGCGGATCGTCTCGCGATAGGGCACGGCCGGCGCGTGACCTTCGACGGGGATCTGGTTCTTGCCCTCTAGCCGCTCGCGCACGACGCGCAGATGCATCTCGCCATGGCCGGACAGCACCGTCTCGGCCGAGTCCTGGTTGTGGCGCAGGCTGAGCGAGGGATCCTCCTCGGCCAGCCGCTGGATGGCGGCCGACATCTTGACCTCGTCCTTGCGTTCCTTCGGTCGCAGCGCGAAGGCGAAGACCGGCTGCGGCGGCTCGAACGCGAACAGCTGTTTGGTGCCGCCCTTGGCCGAGGTCAGCGTCTGGCCGGTCTTGACCTCGTCCAGCTTGCCCAGCGCCACGGTATCGCCCGCCTTGGCGGCGGTGAGCTTGAACTGGTCTTTGCCGAGCATCTTGTAGATGCCGGAAACCTTGGCGGTGTCGCCGCCAGGCAGCCAGAGTTCCGAGCCATCGGCGACCTGGCCGGACAGGATGCGCGACACCGACAGTTTGCCGCCATGCGGCGTGTGGATGGTCTTCATCACCTGGACCACGGTGGCGCCGCCGTCCGGGGCGCCGAGCCGCTTGCGGGTCGCCTCGATGTCGGGTGCGTCGTGGCGGATCGCCTTCAGGAGGCGCAGCACGCCGTTGCCCTTCTCGGCGGTGCCGATCAGCACCGGCGTCACGACGCCTTCGCGCAGATCGGCGGCGAGGTCGTCGAAGATCGCGTCCTTCGGCGGCTCGATCTCCTCGAGCAATTGTTCCATCAGCTGGTCGTCATGGTCGGCCAGGGTTTCCAGCATGGAGAAGCGCGCTTCCAGTTCGCGCGCCTTGTCGTCGCCCGGTATCTGGGCCACCTCGCTTTCGGCATATTCGCGGTAGATATAGGCGCGCTCCAGCGCCAGATCGATCGAGCCGATGACGACGCCGTCCTTGCGCAGCGGTATCTGGCGCAGCAGGAGCGGCACAGAGCTTGCCGGCTGCAGCATCTTCAGCGTGTCGCGCACGCCGGCGATTGCCTTGTCGACCTTGTTGAGGAACAGGAGGCGCGGCACGCCGAGATCGTCGAGCTTGCGCATGATGAGCTGCAGGGCAGGGATCTTCTTTTCGTCGGCCTCGGCGACGACCACCGCGAGGTCGCAGGCGGCCAGCACCGGTTCGGCCTCGAAGGAGAATTCGATCGAGCCGGGACAATCGACGAAGGTGATCTGCTCGCCCATGAAATCGGTGGTGGCGACCGTCGCCTCGACGCTCATGGCGTGGGCGCGCGCTTCCGGCGAATGATCCGAGACGGTGTTGCCTGATGAAACGGGATTTTGTCGGGGGATGGCGCCCGTACGGGCCAATATGGCTTCGAGAAGTGTCGTCTTACCGCTTGCAAAGGGACCGACTATGGCAATGCATTTCGGTCCCGTGCGTCGTCCTCCGGCGCGAGTACCCATGGCTGACCTCCACTCAGGCGTTTCCCTAGGGACCGACTGGCTTGCATGGTTCAGGCGTGGTCAATCGGTCCTGAGCGGCGGCCGGCCTGTTCGACCGTCGCGGGCGGGGTTCTTTTTCATGTCGCCACCTGCCCTGATGCATCGTCCCACTTGTTTGCCGGCAGGGCAAGGAAAATAGAAATCCGCTGCCGTGCTGCGGCCTCAGGCGCTCAGCGCCATGGGTTCGGCATTGATGGCGCGCAAGGGGACCACCTTGTCGCGCGGCGCCGGCTTGCCGAAGAAATAGCCCTGGAAACGGTTGCAGCCGGCCGCCTTGGCCAGCGCGAATTCTTCCTGCGTCTCGACGCCTTCCGCCACGATGGTGACGTCCTGGATGCGGGCGATCTGCGCCAGCGCCGAGACGAAGATCTGCGCCACCTGGTCGTGGGCAAGGCTGCGTATGTAGGAGCGGTCGATCTTGATGCTGTCGATGGGCAAGGTTTTCAGATAGTTGAAGCCGCAATGGCCGGTGCCGAAATCGTCGAGCGCGATGTGGAAGCCGAGACCGCGTAGCGCTTCGAGACGCCGCAGAATTTCCGGCGTGGCGGCGGTCGCCACCGTCTCGGTGATCTCGATGATGAATTGCGCTGCCGAGCGGCCGCTTTCCCTGAGCACGCGGTCACACATGGTGACGATCTCGTCGCGCTTCAGCTGCTCGCCGGAAACGTTGATCGAGATGCGGCGCCCGGGGAAATGGCCGATATCGACGCAAGCCCGCTTGAACACCCATTCGCCCAGCATGTCGATCAGCGTCGAGCGTTCGGCGATGGGAATGAACTCGGCCGGCGAGATCAACCCTCGCACCGGATGACGCCAGCGGATCAGGCCTTCGAACGCACAGGCGGAGCCGTCCGGGTTGACGATCGGCTGGTAGTGCAGCTCGAGTTCGCCGAGATAGACCGCGGCGCGCAATTCCCGCTCGACCAGCCGGCGATAGCGCTTGTCGGACAGCATCTCTTCGTCGAACACGGTGACGCGGCCCCGGCCAGCCGCCTTGCTTTCATAGAGCGCCAGGTCGGCAACCAGCATCAGTTCCGCCGTGTTGGAGGCATGGGCCGGCGCCAGCGCCACGCCGACCGAGATGGAGAGCGGAATGGTCTTGCCTTCATGCGATTTGCCGGCCCGCATCGTATCGAGCAATTGCCTGATATCCTTGTTGATGGCGGCGAGGTCGGCATGCGGAATGATGACGCCGAATTCGTCGCCGCCCAGCCGCCCGACCATGCCGCCGGCAAAGATGCGTTCCGATGTCTTGACCAGGTGCACCAGAGCGAGGTCGCCGAACTGATGCCCGAACGTGTCGTTGAGCTGCTTGAAGTGATCGACGTCGATCAACAGCAAGGTCGCCTCGCGCCGGTCGCGCATCGTGCCCAGGCTGTCGCCCAGCGCTTCGAGGAAATAACGCCTTGTCATCGCCCCGGTCATGGCGTCCCTGGTCAGGAAATGATGTTTTTCCGCCTCGGCCGCCGCCGCCGAGCGCAAGCGATGGACGACGCTGCTGCGCATGTACATCAGCGCCAGCAAGGCAAGGCCGGTGGCCAGCATCGAGACGGCGAAGGGGCTGCCCGAGGGCAGGTTGCGCGAGATGTCGAAAGCGCCGAGTGCGGCCGCGCCGATGCTGAGCACAAGCAGGGCCTGGATGCCGCGATAGATCCGGCCGCTATGGTCCTTGATCGTCGCCAGTATGCTCATCTCATCGCCCCCTGCAATGCAGGCACAGGGCTACTGGCGAGCCGTTAAGAAGACATTGAATTCGCCGTTGTTTCGCGCTGTGTCGCCATGCGGCAAAGGTTCATGGTTAAGGAGAAAAACCGCTTCTTCGCCAAGGCAGCGGAAACCGTCGGTTGCGCCTGACATGATATCGGCCGAGAATGCATTTTGCCTCGACGAGGGGCCTTCACCACCAGTTTCAGGGTCAGACGATGAAGATCATTGCTTGCGGCAGCGTGCCGACCATCATAGCGCCGGAAAAATACTTCACCGGCCGGGTCCTGCAGACGCCGATCATCGAGGCGGAGGCGCCGGCGCGGCTGAGAGCGACGCTGGTCAGCTTCGAACCGGGCGCGCGCACCCACTGGCACACGCATCCGCTCGGCCAGACGCTCTACGTCACCTCGGGCGCCGGGCTTGCCCAGACATGGGACGGCCCGGTCCGGGAGATCAGGGCCGGCGACGTGATCTGGTTCGCGCCCGGCGAGAAGCACTGGCATGGTGCCGGGCCGAAAACGGCGATGACGCACATCGCCATGCAGGAGGCGCTCGACGGCGTCCATGCCGACTGGCTGGAAGCGGTTTCCGGCGAGCAGTATGGCAGCTGAGCCTGGTCGCCTGCAGAAATCATCATGTCAAAGAACCGCCTGCCGCTCGTCGCCGCCGTCTATCTCGGCTCGTTCGTCGCCTTGCTCGACGTCAGTATCGTCAATGTCGCGCTGCCGACCCTCCAGCAGGCGTTGCACACCGATTTCGGCGGCCTGCAATGGGTGGTCGACGCCTATACGCTCTGCCTCTCGGCCTTCATGCTGTCGTCGGGGCTGATCGGCGACCGCTATGGCCGCAAGCGCTCGTGGCTGGCCGGCGTCGGCATCTTCGTTGCCGGCTCGCTGATCTGCGCCATCGCGCCAAATTTGCCGGCCTTGGTGGCCGGCCGGGTGGTGCAAGGCATTGCCGGCTCGCTGCTCATTCCGGGCGCGCTGTCGATCCTGACGCAGGCTTTCCCGGATCCGCGCGAGCGGGCCGGCGTCATCGGTGGCTGGGCCTCGTTCGCCGCCGTTTCTCTGGTCGTCGGCCCGGTGCTGGGCGGCATTCTAGTGCAGACGGTCGGCTGGCAGAGCATCTTCCTGATCAACCTGCCGCTCGGCCTTTTCACCATCGTGCTGGGAGCTGCCTCGATCGAGGAGACGGCGCATCCCGAACATGCCCATCTCGACCTTGTCGGCCTGGCGCTCTCGATCCTGTGGCTCGGCGCGCTGACCTTCGGCCTGATCTCGGCCGGCGAGAGCGGCTGGGGCGATGCCTGGACCATCACGGCCATCATTGCCGGTGTCGTTGGCCTGGCGGTCTTCCTTGGCTTCGAGGCGCGCACGCCACGGCCCATGCTGCCGCTCGGCCTGTTCCGCGATGTGCGCTTTGCCGTCGCCAATGTCGCCTCGTTCGCGCTCGGCTTCACCTCCTACACCAGCGTCTTCTTCTTCTCGATGTTCCTGCAGCAGGTGCAGGGCTGGTCGCCGACGCAGACCGGCCTGCGCATGGCACCGGCCTTCCTTGTCCAGATCGTGGTGTCGCCATGGATCGGCAGGCTGAGCGCACGCTACGGCCATTCGCTTTTGATGACGGCGGGCTATGTGCTGATCGGCCTCTCCATGCTCGGCATGTGCTGGGCCGGGCCGTCGACGCCATACGCGGTGCTGTGCGTATTGTTCGCCATCAACGGCCTCGGCAACTCGCTGGCGATCCCAACCGGCAGTGCTGCGGCCATGTCCTACGCGCCGCGCGAGCGTTCCGGCATGGTGTCGGCGGTCATCAACGCCACCCGCCAGGGCGGATTGGCCATCGGCATCGCGCTGCTCGGCGCGCTGATGAGCATGCGGGCGACCAGCCTGCTGACCGGATATCTCAGCGACGCCGGTGTCGCCAATGCCGAAGCAGTCGCCCGGTCCGCTATCTCACGGCATGATTTCACCACCGACGCGGCCGTGGGCACGAGTGGCGTGCACGACCTTTTCACGATTGCCTATGCCGGCGGCTTCCATGCCGCGATGCTGGCGGCCGCGATCGGCGCATTCCTCACCGCCGCATTGCTGATCACCGTGCTGGCGCCAGCCGAGGCGCGGTCCGCCAGGCAGGCCAAGCAGCAGGCGTGAGCTGATTCAAGGGCAACAAAAAAACCCGGCGGTGACGCCGGGTTCTTTGTCTTAGGCTGAGCTGATCAGGTTAGCGAGGCCGTAAAACGCTGGATGCGCGTGCAGGCTTCCTCCAGCAGCGCGTCCGAGGTGGCGTAGGAGATGCGGAAGTTGGGGCCGAGACCGAAGGCCGAGCCGAACACCACCGCCACACCTTCCGCCTCGAGCAGTTCCGAGCAGAAGGCTTCGTCGGTGTCGATGACCTTGCCGGCCTTGGTCTTCTTGCCGATCAGCTGGGCGCAGGACGGATAGACATAGAAGGCGCCTTCCGGCGACGGGCACGTGATGCCGCGCGCCTGGTTGAGCATCGAGACGACAAGGTCACGCCGGCCCTGGAAGATCGCCTTGTTCCTGGCGATGAAATCCTGCGGGCCGTTGAGCGCCTCGACCGAGGCCCATTGCGCGATGGTGCAGGCGCCCGAAGTCTGCTGGCCCTGGATCATGTCCATCGCCTTGATCAGCTGGACCGGACCGGCGGCATAGCCGATGCGCCAGCCGGTCATGGCATAGGCTTTCGAGACGCCATTCATGGTCAGCGTGCGCTCGTAGAGCTTGGGCTCGACCTCGGCGATGGTCTTGAAGACGAAATCGCCATAGGTCAGGTGCTCGTACATGTCGTCGGTCAGCGTCCAGACATGCGAATGCTTCAACAGCACGTCGGCCAGCGCGCGCAGCTCGGCTTGCGTGTAGGCCGCACCCGACGGGTTGGACGGCGAGTTCATCAACAGCCATTTGGTCTTCGGCGTGATCGCCTTCTCCAGTACTTCAGCCGTCAGCTTGAAACCATTGTCGATCGAGGTGTCGGCATAGACCGACGTGCCGCCGCAGATCGCCACCATCTCGGGATAGCTGACCCAGTAGGGGCGGGGGATGATGACCTCGTCACCGGGGTTCAGCGTCGCCATGAAGGCGTTGAACAGGATCTGCTTGCCGCCGGTGCCGACGATGGTCTGCTCCGGTTTGTAGTCGAGATTGTTCTCGCGCTTGAACTTTTTCGCGATCGCCTCGCGCAGCGGCACGATGCCGGACACCGGCGGATACTTGGTCTCGCCACGGCGGATCGCCTCGATCGCCGCATTCTTGATGTTGTCGGGCGTGTCGAAATCCGGCTCGCCGGCGCCGAGGCCGATAATGTCACGGCCGGCATTTTTCAGCTCGCGGGCTTTCTGCGTCACCGCGATGGTGGCGGAAGGCTTTACGCGGGAAAGGGTGTCGGCAAGAAAGGCCATGACCTCTGTCTCTCCTTGAGAAGATCGGCGCGGCCAGGAGCGGCCGCGGCGCTTCTCATGTCGCATGATTTCGCCCAGTGCAAGCATTGTCGGCTGATCCAGGCCTCAAGGAGCCGTGATTGCAACCTGTGAGCGGCAACAAAAAATTCATTAACGGGCGGTAAGGGCTTGAGTGGCAGGATCGCAATCCATTCCGCCAATTCGCGGAGCGAGGGACCCTTGTCGCGCAGCATCGGGCTTGCCCATATCATCCGTCATGATGACGGCACCTCGTCAGGTGTCTGGGGTATCTACACGCTGCAAAGTGCCTTCCAGCCGATCTTCGCCTTCAAGGAGGGCAAGCTGTCGGTTGCCGCCTTCGAAGGGCTGATCCGGCCATTCCGTGACGGCGAGCCGCAATCGCCGATGACCTTTTTCTCGACCTGTCCGGCCGCCGACCGCCTGCATATCGAGGCGCTGACCAGGACGCTGCATCTGCTCAATGCCGGCGCCTGCCTGCCGCAGGAGGCGTCGATCTTCGTCAATTTCGACCCGTCGGTGTTCACCGAGCGATCGATCGCCGACAATGCCTTGCGTGAAATGCGGCTGGTGCTGCACGAGGCCGGCATCGATCCGGGCCGCGTCGTGTGCGAGGTGACTGAGCAGCGATCGGCATCGCAGGAGGCCCTGCATGGCTTCGTCGCCGCGCTCAGGGCCAACGGCTTCCGCATCGCGGTGGATGACTATGGCTCCGACGATTCCGACATCAACCGCATCAAGGAGTTGAAGCCAGACATCGTCAAGTTCGACGCCACCTGGATCACGCAGCTGATGGAGTCCGGCGCCGGCTTCGCTCTTTTAACCACCATGGTGAAAAGCTTCGAGGAACAGGGCATCCGCACGGTGTTCGAGGGCATCGAGGAGGGATGGCAACTGGAGCTCGCCGAGAAATCCGGCGCTTCGATGGTCCAGGGCTTCGTGCTGGCGCGGCCGGAACTGGCGCCGACCAGCTTTCGCGTTTTCGGCAAAAGCAGTCCGGATCCGGTTGCCGCTGCAAGTGATGCGTCCACTGCCCCCGGCGTCGCGCCGCGTACAGGGCGGCCGGCAAAAGCCTTCGGGCGCAGGGTCGCGCCATGAGGTTCGAGCGGCGACGCACTGTCGGCGACGCGATCTTCGCCGACGAAATCGGTATCGAATATGGCGTCTTTGGCGACTTCCGCCTGCGCAGCGCCTACCAGCCGATCTTTGCGCCGTTTGGGCGTTCGCTGCACGCGGTGGCGGTCGAGGGGTTGATCGAACCGCACCGTGCCGGCCGGGCAGGGTCGCCGCGGGCGTTCTTCGAAAGCGTCGCCGCGCCGGACCGGCTGTTTGTCGAGACCATGTGCCGGATGCTGCATCTTCGGAATTTCCACAATATCGGCGTCGACGGGCTCGATCTGTTCTTCAACTACAATCCGATGGTCAACGACCATTCCGGGCGGGCGCTGGCCGAAATCCGGCTGATGAGCCGGCATCTCGGCGAGCTCGGCCTCGCCCCCGGCATGCTGGTCTGCGAAATCACCGAACAGGCGGCGGATGACGCGCTTCTCGCCCGGCTGGTGCGGGAAATGCGGCGGGACGGCATCCGCATCGCCATCGACGATTTCGGCACCGGCCATTCGACCGAGGAACGGGTGAGCCTGCTCAACCCCGACATCGTCAAGATCGATGGCGGCTGGTTTGGAGAGTTCTGCCGCCACGCCGCCGCCGAACGCTTCTTCCGCCCGCTGGTCTCCAGCCTGCACGACCGCGGCGCCAAGGTGCTGGTCGAAGGCATCGAGCAACCCGTCCATCTGCGCGTCGCCCTCGACGGCGGCGTCGACCTGCTGCAGGGTTTTCTTCTCGCCCGCCCGGCGCTGGCCGGCACCATCTTCAACGAAGAGCCGCTGTCAGTCGACGCGCTGCTGGGCAGGGAAAACAATGTCGTGCCGCTGTTCGGGTAGGGCATGCCGGTATTCAGGTGATGCCGGCCTGCGAACGGCGGTTTCCTGCGCTTCCGGTACTCACGTACGAAAAGTACGCTCCGTTCCGGTTCTCGAAAACCACCGTTCTCGGCTCGGCCTGACCTGAATCTCGACATGCCCTGAGCGAGCGCTTTCACATATCAGCGCCGCTGATAATCTCGCCAAAACAAATCATTGGTTGAGGGCACGGCGGCTGCGATAATCGCCTGGTCGAGGCAGCGCTCCGGGGACCGTCCATGATACTGTACAGCATGATCGACAGCGGCAATTGCTACAAGCCGCGCCTGCTGATGGCCAAGCTTGGCCTCGCCTTCACCACGATCGAGGTGAGTTCGCATACCGGCGACACGCGCAAAGCCGACTTTGTCGCCAAGAACCCGAACGCCATGGTGCCGCTGCTCGAACTCGACGACGGCCGCCGGCTGGCCGAATCCAACGCCATCCTGCTCTATCTCGCCGAAGGCACGCGCTTCCTGCCGGCGGACAGATATGAGCGCGGGCTCGCCTATCAATGGCTGTTCTTCGAGCAGTACAGCCACGAGCCCTATATCGCCGTGCGCAAGGCGCTGCTGACCTTTCCCGAACGCGCCAGGGATGCGACGCCCGAGCGGTTGGCGATGACGCTGGAGCGCGGCCACAAGGCGCTCGGCGTGATGAACAGATATCTGGAGAGCAACGCCTTCTTCGCCGGCGCTGCCTTCAGCATCGCCGACATCGCGCTCTATGCCTACACGCATACGGCCGAGCAAGGCGGCTTCCAGCTCGATGCCTATCCGGCTGTTATGGCCTGGCTTGGCCGCGTGGAGGCGGATCCAGGGCATGTGCCGATTGGGTGGGTGGGATAGCCACCTAAGGGAAAGCTATTTCAAAAGATGGTCGTAGTCGGCATGAGTGCCGATCCAGAACCAGATCACATCTTCATTGTTGCGTATGGCAACAGCACGGTAGTTTTCGTCAACTCGCGCCGACCAATAGCGACCGACCTGTTTGAAGTGCAAAGACGGATGAAAGGGATCAGTACGCAGTCTGGCAAAACGCCTGTCCGCCTTTGCTCTGATCGATGATGGCAGTTTTTCATAGGCCTCCCAGAATGATGGAGAGGCGACGTGGTTCACAGAGGCCGCGTCCGGCCAGCGCGATGGTCAGCCAGTGCCTGTTCGGCAAGCTTGTCCAAACGGCCCGCCTTCGCGTCGGCCTCCATCTGCCGATCCCACATGTCCGCTTGAAGCGCCTCGAACCAGGCTGCAAACGCCTTCAGTTCCTCGGGGCTTAGTTCGGCGACGGATTTTTCGATTTGTTCGAGTTTGGTCATGGCCGAATGGTACCACTATTGGGCTAAAAGTACCACCGGTGGGACTATAGCGTCGGTAGCGGCGCCTAACCCCAGACAAACAAAAAGGCGGGATAAATCCCGCCTTCCCATCCTCGGTAGCCTGATCGGGAGCGTCCGGTCCGGGCTGGCAGCTATCTGCTGATCCAGTCTGTCGGGTCTTTCCGCTCCGGCGCGCTTCTCGCGCGACCGTCAGTACATCCGTGACTTGCCGCGCGCCCCGGGCTCTCGCCCGGCGCGCGCCATTCGCAAAATCAGGCTGCCTTGCTCAGAGACCCAGCGGACGACTTGCCAGTGCGGCGGTCCTGCTCGATCTCGAAGTTGATCTTCTGGCCTTCGACCAGGGTCGACAGTCCAGCGCGCTCGACAGCCGAGATGTGGACGAAAACGTCCGCGCCGCCGGCGTCAGGCTGGATGAAACCGAAGCCCTTGGTGGCGTTGAACCACTTGACCGTTCCAGTTGCCATTTTAGATAGTCCTTCAACATTTGCTTTAGTTTGACCAGACCAAGTCCAGCCGGTGTGCATCGAGATTTTGGAGATAGACGTCAGCAAACGCGAAGATCGCGAGGCCCGGATCGATCGGCCGAAATATCAATGGGGCTGATATAGGCTGCTTTCGTTCCAAAAACAAGACTGCGTAAAAAAGCCGTGATCAAAGGGTTGCCCAATGATTGCCCCAATCTGGTAAAAGCCTCGCAACGGGGTCGGAGGCCGAGGCCGGTCGGTCCGCAGGGGAGGAGACCATGAAAACCATAGTGCTTGCCGCCTGCCTGACGCTGGTGGCCGCCGAGGCGCAGGCGATCTCGCGCTACGACCCGACACATATGAGCTGCGGCAAGGTGCAGTCGACGATCGCGCGGCAAGGCGCGGTCATCCTGCGCTACCAGTCGAAGCGCGTGGCAGGGCTGCCGCTCTATGACCGCTACGTGCAGAGCCAGCAATTCTGCACCATGGGCGAGGTGAGGACGCGCGCCTATGTGCCGAGCGCCGACACCAAGTCCTGCCCGGTCTACAACTGCAAGCGGCCGGACAATGACCGGCATTTCCGCCGGCGGTTCTTCCACAACAACTAACGGAGCAGGCTCATCAAGCGGAGCCGGAAGCCTTCGCTCAGTCGAACAACTGCGCCTCTGGGGACGAAATTGCTTTCAATCTTGGATGTGTTCCATGAGCATGGACACGAACCGGGTCACTTTTTGCGGGCGAAAGCGCGCCGCCGGATAGACGACGTGAATGCCGCCGGAGGGCAGCGTCCAGTTCGGGAGCATATGGACGAGACGGCCCTGGGATAGATAATCGATGACCAGGTAGTCCGGCAGAACCGCCAGTCCGCCGCCGGCTAGCGTCGCTTCCAGGACGGCCGGGGTCGAGTTGATCGAGAACGTCTCGCGCATGGTGATGGTGCGCCGCTCGAAATCGCCTCGGCTGAAGCTCCAGGTGAACGGCTTGCGAAGGACGGAATTGGCAACAAGCGGCAAGGAAGAAAGGTCTTCCGGTTCGTCTACCTTGACCCCGGCGGCGAAATCCCGCGATGCGACCAGGATTTGCCGGAAGGTGCCGATGCGTCGCGCCTGCTGGCTGGAGTCTTCCAGCCAGCCGACCCGGATGGACAGGTCTATCTTGTTGCCGATCAAATCAATTATCGCATCGGAAATGAACAGTTCGACGCCGCAGGCCGGAAATTTCTGCCGAAAGCGGGCGGCGATCGGGGCCAGCACGATCGCGCCATAGTCATTGGAGGCAGAAACGCGCAGCACGCCAGCCACTTCGGTGTTGCCCTCGCCAACCTCGGCGACGGCCTCTTCAACGTCCCGCAGGATCAGAACGCAACGTGCATGCAAAAGACGGCCTGCTTCGGTCGGCTCGAGCCTCCGCGTCGTGCGCACGAGAAGCGTGGTCTGCAGTTCGGCTTCAAGGCGGGCGACCTGTTGGCTGACGACGGCTTTCGTGATGCCAAGCCGCTCGGCTGCCCGGGTAAACGAGCCTGCGTCGATGACCGTAGCAAAATAGGCGAGGCGGTTGAGGTTGATTGGTTCCACGGGACGCTGTCAGTTTGATTGTAAGTTTACAGCATACAGTCTGTATTATTACATGAGATTTATCAATTAATCCAGGGGCGTTACCTCTGCGCTGTTCTCTCCATCGGGGGCGCAATCGTGGCTTGCGCTCTTCCCTCTCGGACAGCTGGCCACGCCACGCGGCCTGACCCTATTTCCAGTCAAAGGAGCTATTCCATGTTCACGAGGAGACAGATCATGAAGACCTCATTGGCCCTCGGCGCAACGGCCCTCGGCGCAACCGCCGTATTCGCCCCCGCCGAGCGCGGCCAGGCCGCCGGCACCACGCTTGGCTGGAAACATTTCCCGGCGGGTCCGAACGGCTTCTTCCGCGCGCCTGTGCTGGTGTCCGGGCCAAGCGAGGCCCTGCTGATCGACGGCGGCTTCACCTATCCGGACGGCAAGGCGCTCGCCGAGGCCATCAAGGCCACCGGCAAGAAGCTGACGACCATCTATGTCAGCCAGTCCGATCCCGATTACTACTTCAGCCTGAAGCCGGTGCGGGAAGCCTTCCCGGAGGCAAAAGTGATTGCTGCCTCCGCCACGCTCGAAGCCATCAAAGGCAGTGTGGAGAAAAAGCTCGCGGTCTGGGGCCCGCAATTGAAGGAAAACGGCCCCCAGGCGCTGTCCGACATCGTTCTGCCCGAAGCATTCGACGGCCCAACGCTTAGTGTCGACGGCGAGACGATCGAGATCGTCAATGCGGAAGAAGGACTCGCAAACCGCCGCTACCTGTTCGTGCCGTCGCTCAACGCCGTCTTCGGCGGGGTGATGATCTTCGCGGGCGTTCATGTCTGGACCGCCGACACGCAGACCAGGGAAAGCCGTGCCGCCTGGGTCAAGACACTGGAGGCGATTGCCGCCCGCAAGCCCGCCGTGGTGGTGCCTGGCCATATGGACCCCGATGCCGCGACCGGTCCTTCGGCCGTGGAATTCACCAAGTCCTATCTTCTCACCTTCGAGCAAGAACTGAGCAAGGCGACTGACAGCGCCGCGCTAAAGGCCGCCATGGAGGCCCGCTTCCCAGGCCTCGGTATGGGCGTCGCCCTCGATATCGGATCCAAGGCCGCCAAGGGCGAGATGAAGTGGGGCTGACATAGCGACGAACCTCGACCTGATCCGCAGGACCTAGGAGGGAGCCTCCGAGGAGAACGGCCGCAATCTTCTGGCCGTTCTTTCCCCTGACGTCGAATGGTCGGCGGTTCAGAACCCGAAGGACACCTGCGCTGGCGGCGGGGGGCCGACGCGCACGCCTTCCATGGCCAGCATCTTCTCCTTGGTGACGGAGCCGCCAGGCGCCGAGAAGCCGCCGATCTTGCCGCCGGCCGCCAGGATGCGGTGGCAGGGGATGACCAGCGGCACGGGGTTGGCGCCGAGGGCCGCACCGGTTTCACGCGGCAGGCCGGCATGGCCGGCGCGCTTGGCTAGTTCGCCATAGGTGGTGGTCTCGCCATAGCTGAGTTTTCGCGCCGCGTCGTAGATGGCGAGGCGGAAATCATCGATGCCGTCGAGATCGACCGGGACGCCGGAGAAATCGACGTCCTCGCCCGCGGCGTAAGCCTTGATCGAGGCGATGAGGTCGACCACCCATGGCGGCTGCACTGTCGAGGCGGAAACGCCGGCATGGCGCTTCAACCGCCGTTCCACCGATTCACGGCTGCGTTCGGGCAGGCAGAGCCGGATCAGGCCCTTTTCGCTCCAGGCAATGCCCATGAAACCGATCACTGTTTCTAACACTGCGTGGCCGGCTGTGATCGACGATGTCGTTTCCATGATGCGCTCCTTTCCGCAAAGCGGCGGAATCCGGGATTCCGTCTGGTACATATCAGGAACAATATGGCAGTTCGGCCCGAGTCCCGCCACCCGAAAACCACCAGATGGCCCCGATTGCTACCCTGGAATCGCTGGTGTAAGGGATTTCTTAACACCCCGATGAACCGGACCCGAACGCGGCTTGCCAGCAAAACAAACCCTTATCGCGATCGGCGTGATCGTGGCGGCGGCCGGTCTCAGCGGCTGCACCTCGACCTCGCAGATGAAGGCAGCACCTGCCCTGACCGAAACCGCGACCGTTGCCGGCAGCGATGCCGGCTTCACCATACCGCTGCCGGAGACGGTTTCGGTGCTGCCGCAATCCTCGGGCATCGCTCCCGTTCAAACCGCCGAACTGACGCCTGGCCCGGCCGCAGCGCCACCGCTTGATCCAACCGCCCAACCGGCCGCGGCAACCGCCGCCTTTGCCGGCGCGACGCCGACGGCTCCGGCCGTGCCCGCCATCATGATCGCCAGCCCCAGTGCCTGGCAGGCGCCGCCGCCCTCCAAGGCAGGCCAGCCGGTGAAGGCAGCTCAGCCCGTGATCAAGTCCGCCGAGACCTATACGACAGCCGGCCTCATCGTGCCGGCGGTCGCTGGCAGCGGCCAGAAACTGCCTGGCGTGCAGCAAGTGGCCTATGTCGTGCCGCAGAACCCGGCTGCCCTGGTGCAGTTCCCGTCCGCGCCGCTCAGCCCTGCCGCTCCGGAAGAGCACACTGGCATGCGCGGTGACGTCGACCGGCTGATCGTCAAATACGCCGCCCTCTACCAGGTGCCGGTCGATCTGGTGCGCCATGTCGTCAACCGCGAGAGCACCTTCAATCCCAAGGCCTACAACAATGGCCATTGGGGGCTGATGCAGATCAAGCACGCGACGGCGCGCGGCATGGGCTATGACGGGCCGGCCAAGGGCCTGTTCGACGCCGAGACCAATTTGAAATACGCCGTCAAATACCTGCGTGGCGCCTGGCTGGTGGCGGGCGGCAACGCCAAGAAGGCCGACTGGCTCTACCAGACCGGCTATTATTTCGACGCCAAGCGCAAGGGCCTGCTCGAGGCGACCGGGCTGGGTGTCGACCGCAAGCGGCACCGTCTGCAGCCCGACGCCTGAGCGCGATGCCTGAACCGCGCCCGCCGGCCCTGAACGACATCCGGCTGCGCAAGATCCTCGACGAGACGCTCGTTGCGCCGCACTGGCCGGAAGGCTTTGCCATGCGTTGCTTCGAGCCCGGCGACGCCCCACCCCTTCATGCGCTGCTGAGCGAGGTGTTCGACGACGGCACCGACGGCCCGTTCGACGAGTGGTGGCCGCGCATCTCAGGCGACGCAGAATTCGACCCGGCGCTGTGTTTCCTCGTCATCGACGCCAAGGGCCGGTTGGCGGCAGCGGCGCTGTGCTGGACAAGAGCTTTCGTCAAAGACCTCGCCGTTCATCCCGAGGCACGCGGCAAGGGCATCGGCGAGGCGCTGATGTGGCATGCCTTCGCCAGTTTTCGCGACCGCGGTGCCGCCCATGTCGACCTGAAGACCAACACGGTCGAAAACGCCGCCGCCGTGCGGCTCTACGAGCGGGTCGGCATGTTCGAGGTGGACTGGTACAGCTGAGCAGCGGCTAGTGCTCAGATGTCCGGCGCATTGCCGATCTTCTTTTGAGCTCCAGCGCCCAGGCGCGGCCCTCGTCGCCGCCCCACAGCAGCCAGGCGATGTGGCCGGCCGAAGGGTTGTCCTCATTGCCGTAATTCTTGCCGCGCTTGTCGACCTCGTGACGGGCAAAATAGCTGACCATGCGGCGGATGGTGGACGGTGCGAGTTTTTCGCGGTTCATCAATTCTGTGGCGCGCGCCACACCGATCTCGGTGCCGCCACGGCCGAACTTTCTGCGCAGCCGCAAGCCCTTGGCGGCGTTGTCGGCCACCACTTGCGGGCAGCGCAGGTCGACCTCGTCATCGTTCATTACTCTTCCCCGTACCCACCGGCTTTAACCCGGGGTGAGAATGCTGGGAAGCCGCGGAGGTTCCCGCAACAATCGCTGCGTGGCATCCGCAAGAATGTCGGGAACCGGTCTTCGCCAAACGTCCTTGGGTCGCAGAGCAACAGCGCCGGGACGCCGGCGACGACTTAAGGGAGCCGATCATGATCACCTTTCCCAACGAATCCGCCAAATACCGCACCGCCCGCGAAAAGCTCTTGAAGAAGGAAATCGAGCTGCGGCGCGCCATGGAAGCCGTGGCCGAGGCGCGGCGCGCTTTGCCGCCGGGCGGTCTGATCCGCCAGGACTACGTCTTCGATGCGCTCGATGCCGACGGCAAGCCGGCGAAGACAAAACTGTCGGAGCTGTTCGCGCCGGATAAGAATTCGCTCGTCCTCTACCAGATGATGTTTCCGCGCCATCCCCAGGAAACGCGCGACGTGGCGACCGGTGGCGGTACGGCCAAGCTCGCCCGGCCGGACCAGCCATGCCCGTCCTGCACGGCGCTGCTCGACCAGTTCGACGGCGCCGTCGGCCATCTCGAAGCCGCCGGCTTCAATTTTGCGGTGGTGGCCAAGACCCCTTTGGCAAACCTGGTCACGCTCGGGCGGGATCGTGGCTGGAAGAACATGCGGCTGCTGTCGTCGGCCGGCAACAGCTTCAAGCGCGACTACAATGCCGAGGACGCCGACGGCGCGCAGATCCCGCTGCTGTCGGTGTTCCATCGCGATGGTGATGGGATCAGGCATTTCTGGTCCTCCGAACTCGGCTTCGCGCCGACCGACCCCGGCCAGGACCCGCGCGCCATCGGCACCTGCGAGATCCTGTGGAACCTGATGGATTTCACGCCGGAGGGCCGGCCGGACTGGCATGAGCAGCTGCAGTATGGGGCGGGGTGTTGCCATTAGAGGGTGGTGCGGCAATCGCACCTGACAGACGCTGGTGCCGCCCCTCACTTCGTCATCCACGGGCGGAGCAAGGAGCGGAGCGACGCAGCGCAGACCCGAGGATCCATGCCGGGACTCTGGAGCGTTGCAACGGTGCAGAATTCTGCTCCGCTGTGCCTCTCATTGATGTCGCGGCATGGATCCCAGGTCTCCGCGACGCCGCTTCGCGGCTGCTACGCCCTAGGATGACGAAGTCGTGTGTACTTCGGGCAGATCTGGCAAACCCGCTGCCGCAAGGTGGCTCTGTGCCCACGCCTGCCGTGGTAGACTGCGCCAGTCAAATCGAGGGAGAACCCATGCCCAAGATCAACCTATCCACCGTGCCCGTTCGCAAGGGCTCCGGCTACCCCGCACCCTTCGACGCCCCTTGCGCCACCCGCACGCGCCAGCGCCTGGGCGATGCCGGCGGCCTCCGCGATTTCGGCGTCAATTTGATGGCGCTGCCGCCCGGCGGCTGGTCGAGCCAGCGCCACTGGCACAGCCATGAGGACGAGCTCGTCTATGTGCTGGAGGGCGAGTTGACGCTGGTCGAGGATGGCGGCGAGACGCTGCTCAAGGCCGGCGACTGCGCCACCTTCGCCAAGAACAGCGGCAATGGCCATCACATGATCAACCGGTCGTCGGTCACGGCCCGCTATCTGGAAGTCGGCTCGCGCAATCCGGACGATGTCATCACCTGCTCCGACATCGACATGATGAGCCCGAGTTCGGATGGGCGGTTTTTGCATAAGGACGGCATGCCGTATCCGGGGCAGGGGTGAAGCCAATCGCACAGGGCGGCGCCAGCCCCCTCTCCGTCCGCTTCGCGGCCACCTCTCCCCCACGTTGTGGGGGCGAGGAACCCAAGCCTTTTCGGTGCCGCGACCTCGGTGATTGGCGTTTCCTCGCCCCCATGAAATGGGGGAGAGGTGGCCGCGAAGCGGACGGAGAGGGGGAGCGCCCTATGCGATTGTCTGCGGCGGTAGCCGCTGGACCATGCCTCCCCGCTGGCGTTCACCAGCCGGCAGGATAAGCTCCCGGCCAACCCAGGGAGCACCACCATGAAAAAACAAATCATCGAAGTACCCGTCATGTCGGACAAGGTGCGCTCACTCGGTCTGCCCTGTTCGACGGCGGTGAAGGCCAACGGCTTCGTGTTCATCTCGGCGACGCCGCCGGTGGACATGGTGACCGGCGAGATGGTGCGCGGCGACATCGAGGTGCAGACCGAGGCGTCGCTGAAGGCGCTGAAACATTGCCTGGAGGCGGCCGGCACCTCGCTGGAAAACGTGGTGATGGTGCGCATCTACGCCGTCAATTCCGGCTTCTACAATGCGATTAACCGGGTCTATGCCAAGTATTTTTCGACCAACCCGCCGGCGCGCAGCTTCGTGCCGGTGGCGTCCTGGCCGATGGAATTCGATATCGAGATCGAATGCGTGGCGGTGGCGTGAGCGCGCATCGCCAAGGGGCCGACCATTCCAGCGGAGGCTTTCAATTTACAGAAGGCGCATGCTAGCTTCTTCCCGGGAGATTACTTTTTAAATACTTTATGGGGCGGGGATGAGCGAATTGCGGACTGCATTGTCGCGGCTTTTCACACTATTGGGCTTTGGACTGCTGGCCGTGATGTCGTCAGCGACCCACCAGTCCGCGGCTGCTGAATGTGCCGATATTCCCGTCGCCGTGGTCGGCCCCATGACAGGAGATTGGGCGGTTTACGGCGACGAAATGCGCCGTGGTGCCCAACTCGCAACGGACGACATCAATGCCAAGGGCGGCATAGGAGGATGCAAGCTGGCGCTCACCGTGCTTGATGATCAGGGCAAGCCCGATGCCGCCGTCGCCATGGCCAAGACATTGGCGAAAGACAGAATTCGTTTCGTCGTCGGCCACTACAATTCAGGGGCGTCGATCCCGGCGGCGCAAATCTACGCCAAGAACAACACGCTGATGGTCAGCCCGGCATCGACAAATCCCACGCTCACCGAATTCAAACTTTGGAACGTTGCCCGGACAGCAGGGCGCGACGATGTTCAGGGGACGTTTGCCGGTGAGTATATGGCGGGTCATTTTCCAGCGCGGAATCTGGCTGTTGTCAGCGACGGCACGCCCTATGGCGACGGTCTGGCGGACAAAGCCAGGAAGGCACTGCGCGCAAAGCGGCACCCTGAAAAGCTGGCCACCAAAATCCCATACGATCAAGCCGACTTTGCCGACCTCATCCGCAAAATGAGGGCCGCGAAGATCGAGACTGTCTTCTTTGCCGGGTTGGCGGGCCAGCTGGGGCCTCTCATTCGGCAAACCGACGAGGCTGGTCTGCACGTGCAGTTCATCTCGGGCGACGGAGCCATGGTCAAGGATCTGACCGTCCTGGCCGGGCCAGCCATCGAAAACACCCTGATCGTGTTTTCACCCGAGGACCGGACCAATCCCGCGGCTGCGAACGTCGTCGCACGTTTCCGCTCCCAGGGCTTCGAGCCCGAGGCCTATACGCTGAAGTCCTATGCCGCGGTCCAGGTGATCGCCGGGGGTATCGGGATGGCAGGTGTCCAGGCGCCAAGACTTGTCGCCGCCGCCATACGGTCAGGCAAGCCGATCTCGACCGTGTTGGGCGATCTGACGTTCGATGCCAAAGGCGACCGGCGTGAACCGGACGTCATGATGTATGTCTGGACGAAGCAGGCGAGCGGTGCGTTTTCGCTGGAGCCGATGAAATAGAGGCAAGCCTCGAAGTTGGAGCTGCCTTGGGCGTCGCTGAAGGCCGGCGCGCAGCTTCGTGCCGGTGGCGTCCTGGTCGATGGAGTTTAATATCGAGATCGAATGTGTGGCGGTAGCGTGAGTTTTCCTTCTCTCGTCGCAACCTCAAGGAGATCGTCATGACCAAGGAAATCGTCGAAGTGCCGGTGCTGTCGGCGGCGGTGCGTGCGCTCGGCGTGCCGTTGTCGCTGGTGACCAAGGCCGCCGGGCTGGTCTTCGTCTCCGGCACGCCACCGCTCGATCTTGCGACCGGCAGACTGGTCAAGGGCGACATCGAGGTGCAGACCGAGGCGTCGCTCAAGGCGCTGAAACACTGTCTGGAAGCGGCCGGCACCTCCTTGGACAATGTGGTGATGGTGCGCATCTACGCCGTCAATGCCGGCTTCTACGGCGCCATCAACCGGGTCTATGCGCGGTACTTCCCGGAAAACGCGCCATCGCGAACGTTTGTGCCGGTGGCGTCTTGGCCGATGGAGTTTGATATAGAGATTGAGTGCGTGGCGGTGGGGTGAGAGGCGATCGGGAATTCCCCCTGTCTTCTCGGGAAGTGCTTGCTCTATCACAAACAAAATGCACTTCGCTGTATGCTCCCAGCCAATTAAGCGGCAGGCGCCGCCTCATTGGGTGCGTCTGTCGTCTCTGGAATCGGTGGCGCTAGATCTTCCGTAGGACGCCTCGTCTTTTTCTGCCATTGGATGAGCTGCCACGTGTGGGCTCTGGCACTGTCTAGTGGGCTCCTTGCTGCTATCACCTGTAGCGCGTCGGCTGCTCGGTGCATAATTTCAATAGCGATATTGGTTGGGTTTGAGACATTCAGGTAGTCGGTGAGGCCTTCACGTATTCGCCTCAACTCCTCACCCCGATGGGTCGTAAGCACTCGAACGTATTCCTCTACCGGCAATTTCGCTAATTGTGCAGCAATATCTGAACCGAACCCAGCCTGTTCAAGCCTAGGAAAAGCTCGTCATTGGAGAGGTCAGGTTTTACGTCCTCTTTAACCTTCTTCACCTTTGCTAGGATGTCTTCAGGAAGTTCCATGCCAAAGCGGAAGAGGCGGTCAAGGTCAAACGCACTAACATCGCCGTCGTGAGCCTTCTGATAAATATCGAAAATCTTACTTGCGTCTTCATGCCTTCCAATCTGGCCAAATAGGTTTATGAGCTGGGACGTTGTACCTAATGAATAAAACTCCGCGTTGGCCTTAAAACACTCCATCAGCTCGGCGACTAGCTCCTCTCCGTTGTCATCAAAGGAGTTTCGAAATGAATCCCATGCTTTTTCTAGCTTGGCATTCGCCTCAGCCGATTGCTCAATTTTGTTAAGCTCAGCGGCATAGACGGCCACGACATCCGCATCGAAATATCCGTTAATAATTCCATCGATAAGGACTAGGTCGAAGTCATCCGTGTGGGTGTAGCCATATTGCCTTAGCCTCGGCTCCCACTTCTCTCTAAGTCGAACAACCTCCTCGTTTGGGGGCTGGGTCGCGAAAGAATACTCACCTATCGCCTTTACGAAGCTAAGGGGCGGCGCCACCTCGGGCTGGTAATAACACCATCCGAACAGCACCAGCGATTTCGTGACTGCTTTCAATACGCCCGGCTTATAATCCTTCAGCATCGGAGCGATGTCGCTCACAATGCCAAGGATCTTCCGGATGACGCGTATATTATCAATCCCTAGAAGGATGGTTTGCTCGCGAAGGTCATCCTTTAAAGTTTGAGTTCCTCCTTGGTGTTCGAGCGCGGTGGCTGCACTTTCGCTGGGCGAAGGAATGAAGCGCAAGTTCAAGTCGACCACCTTTTCGAGAAACCCCTCGAATTCAGACCGATCCTCTAGCTGCTCGTCGTTCAGCAGGAGGGCAATCTTACATTTGCGCTCCTCCTTCAGCAGTGAAATCAAGCCCAGGATATCCGCGCTACGCAGCCGCTCTCCCTTGCGTTCAAGGTCGTCGATACAGATAAGGCGATTGCGAATCAGCATCGTCATCAGCGCTGTGCCTGCGGCATAGTAACCATCGCCGAAGATGCCACCGAACTTTCCAGCCGCCTTCTTCGCGAGGCTCAAACCGTCTTCGAAGGCCGCGCTGAGGTTGCTGGGGTCGAACGGCTCCCCAATGCGATCCCGCTTGATTGTTTGTGTTCCAATCTGCCGCTGCACTTCCTCAATACTATTCAGGCCAAATAAGGACACGTAAGCATATTTTTCAAGCGCGATGCCGTCCTTCACCTTTGCGGCCTTCTTGAGCTCGTCGTCCCATGTATACGTCTTGCCGGTCCCCCAATTGCCTCTGACGCAAAGCACGCTTGGGCCGCTGCTTTTCAAAAATTCAGCGATTTTCTGCCGCACCAGTTTTGTTGACATGTCAGCGACCCTCAGACTCAAGTTATCAGCGTAACTAGAATCTTGCCTGTGTCACTTCCTTGTTGATTTAGCGCAGCGATTTAAACGTTAGTACAACTGGCGGCGGCGCGAGGACGTGTCACGATCGTAGGGGTGATGTTTCGAGAGCTGATTTCGCAATCAAAGTCGGCGAACTTCGACCCAATAGTAAATGGTTGTGCTAGCGGGACTTCTTTATGTATTTCTAGATATTGATGCGCTGGTTGTCTGATAAAATTTACGGATCTAATAATAATGCGATCAACTCAACCGATAAAGCACCATTTCTTGCCAGTTTTCTACCTGAGGCGCTGGGTGCAACCTGATGGTCGGCTGATCGAGTTCAGCAAACCTTTCGGCAATAAGGTTAAGCCTAAACGAGTTCACCCGGAGGGCACTGGTTACATATCTAGGCTTTACGCCATTCAAGGTCTGCCTGACGAAGTGGCACACGAGATGGAGCGCGAGTTTCTATCTCCGATAGACAGCAAGGCTGCTGATGCGCTCAAGACCATGCTCGACGGTGGAGAATTCTCGGTTGTACAACGCCTCGCCTGGTCGGGTTTTGTTGCCACGCTTTTGTCGCGAATGCCCTCAGATATTAGAACACTACACGAAGCCATCAGAGAGCTCGTTTCGACGATCGCTCCAGGCTTTGAAAATCTCTTTCAGACGCTTAAGCCTGAAAATGAGGCCCGATCTTTCGAACAAATGACCGAAGAGTTGCAGTCGTCCGCTGCGCAACGCGTCATCAAGCATGCAACGAACCTGATGTCGAACCGGCGCTTGATATCTGGTTTAGCTGCCATGGAATGGTCAGTGTTGACATTGGATAGGGCTAGAGCGGTTCGCGTTTTGTCTGAATCGGGATTCCCAAGACTGAGCAAATCAGATTCGATGTTCTGACCGTTGGAGGTCGGGACAGATGGCCAAGCCTTATTCGATGGATTTGCGGGAACGGGCGTTGGCTCGCCTTGAAGAAGGCGAGACGAGCCGAGAGGTGGCCGCGGCACTGAAGGTGGCAGTTTCGAGCGTGATCAAGTGGGCGGCGCGCAAGCGTCGGCTGGGCAGTGCGGCACCCGGCAAGATGGGCGGTCATCGACCCTATCTGATTGACGGGGAGCATCGTGCCTTCGTCCTGAGCGAGGTCGAGCGGGATGCCAACATAACGCTTCATGAATTGACGGCCGCACTGGCTGACCGGGGTCTCATCATCCACCCTGCCAGCGTCGGTCGCTTCCTGCATCGCGAGGGCAAGAGTTTTAAAAAAAACCGTTCTGCCGGCTGAGCAACTCAAGCCAAAGCTGATGCGTCGGCGGACGCAATGGATGCGCTATCAGACCCGCATTGACCCAACGCGCCTGGTCTTCCTGGATGAAACGTGGGTCAAGACCAACATGGCGCCGTTGCGCGGCTGGGGTGTGCGCGGCAAGCGGCTGATGGCTCACGCGCCATATGGTCATTGGAAGACGATGACCTTCATCGCCGCACTGCGGCATGATCGGGTAGAGGCGCCTTGGGTCATTGACGGACCCATCAATGCGCAGGCCTTCCGTGTCTATGTCGAAACCGAACTCATCAAGACCCTGAAGCCGGGTGACATCGTCATTCTCGACAATCTCGGATCTCACAAGGGCCAAGCCGTCCGCGACATCGTCAGGGCCGCCGGTGCGCGGCTCTTCTTCCTGCCGCCTTACAGTCCAGATCTCAATCCAATCGAGAAGCTCTTCGCCAAGCTCAAGCACTGCATGCGACGTGCCGCCAAGCGAAGCATCCAGGCCGTACACAGCGCCATCGCCAGCACCCTCGACGTCGTCACCTCAAATGAATGTAACAACTACATCGAAAGCGCCGGATACAAGTCAACCTAAATGCGAACCGCTCTAGCAACGAATTCCTCACTTCGGATCGACCAGTAATCCATACAAACGTCTTAGGCCGTACAGATTCTCATCTTGTTGTACCTATTGGGCCGCGAAGACTGTTTGTTGCGGTCAGCGATCGACCACTGATCGAAAAAATTAAGAGCGTTGGGGAAGACAAGTTGGTTAGCGCCACAAACGCTGCTGTTGTCGGCGCTGCGGACAAGTTCGTTTACGGCCGCTCCGATACCCAACTTCGTTTCGTCCAAAATCGTATGGGAGGAGCTCCGGTCCTTTCGCTCATCGAGCGGATGAGAGTGTTGCAGAAGTCGCATTCCGATGACGTTTTAAACATTTTACGTGAGCTGCCAATTTCTGCTCAAGATGGACTTGAGTAGCGCTGCCCCTCATCCGCCTGCCGGCACCTTCTCCCCGTTGAACGGGGAGAAGAGAGCTGATTGCCTTACGCAAAATACTCCTGCAGCGGCCGAACCTCCAGGCTCCCCGCCTTCAACGCCGCGATCGCTTCCGCCACCGCCGCCGCACCCGACAGCGTCGTGTAATACGGCACCTTCTGCATCAGCGTCGCCCTGCGCAGCGACTTCGAGTCCGACACCGCCTTCTGGCCGTCCGTCGTGTTGAACACAATCTGGACCTGGCGGTTGCGGATGGCGTCTTCGATGTGGGGGCGGCCTTCGAGCACCTTGTTTATTTTCTCGGCGACGACGCCGTTTTCGGCGAGGAAGCGCTGCGTGCCCGAGGTGGCCAGCACCTTGAAGCCGAGGCCGGCGAGGCGTTTCACCGCCGGCAAGATGCCTTTCTTGTCCTCGTCGCGCACCGAGACGAACAGCGTGCCGGAGCGCGGCAGGTCGACGCCGGCGCCGAGCTGGCTCTTGGCGAAGGCGAGGGCAAAATCGCGGTCGAGGCCCATGACCTCGCCGGTCGAGCGCATTTCCGGGCCGAGCAGGATGTCGACGCCGGGGAAGCGGGCGAAGGGGAAGACGGCTTCCTTGACCGCGATGTGGCCGGGGTTGCGCGGGTCGGGCATGGCGCCGTAATGGGCGAAGGCGTCTTCCAGCGTCTCGCCGGCCATGATGCGGGCGGCGATTTTCGCGATCGGCCGGCCGATGGTCTTGGCGACGAAGGGCACGGTGCGGGACGCGCGCGGGTTGACCTCCAGCACATAGACCGTGCCGTCCTTGATCGCATACTGCACGTTCATCAGGCCACCGACATTGAGCGCGCGGGCGAGCGCCGCCGTCTGGCGCTCCAGCTCGTCGACCAGTTCGGAAGGCAGCGAGTGAACGGGGAGCGAGCAGGCGCTGTCGCCCGAATGGATGCCTGCCTCTTCGATGTGCTCCAGAATGCCGGAGACGAAGGTCGCCTTGCCGTCGCAGAGGCAGTCGACATCAACCTCGATGGCGCCCGAGAGATAGGTGTCGAACAAAAGCGGGTTCTTGCCCAGAAGCGTGTTGATCTGGCCGGTCTTGTCGTTGGGGTATTTCTGCTTGATGTCCTCCGGCACCAGGCCGGGCACGGTGTCGAGCAGGTAGGATTGCAGCATGCTCTCGTCATGGATGATCTGCATGGCGCGGCCGCCGAGCACATAGGACGGGCGCACCACCAAGGGGAAACCGAGTTCGCCGGCGACGAGGCGGGCCTGCTCGACCGAATAGGCAATGCCGTTCTTCGGCTGGCTGAGGTTGAGCTTGTGCAGCAGCTTCTGGAAACGGTCGCGGTCCTCGGCGAGATCGATCATGTCGGGCGAGGTGCCGAGGATCGGGATGCCGGCCTTCTCCAGCGCATCCGCCAGCTTCAGCGGCGTCTGGCCGCCGAACTGGACGATGACGCCGACCAGTTCGCCCGAGGCCTTTTCAGCACGCAGGATCTCCAGCACGTCTTCGGCCGTCAGCGGCTCGAAATAGAGCCGGTCCGAGGTGTCGTAGTCGGTCGACACCGTCTCCGGGTTGCAGTTGATCATGATCGCTTCATAGCCGGCGTCGCGCAGGGCAAACGCGGCATGGCAGCAGCAATAGTCGAACTCGATGCCCTGGCCGATGCGGTTCGGCCCGCCGCCGAGGATGACCACCTTCTTGCGCGACGAGACCTGCGCCTCGTTGGCGAGGCTGCCTGCGAACGGCACTTCATAGGTCGAGTACATGTAGGCGGTGGGCGAGGCGAACTCGGCCGCACAGGTGTCGATGCGCTTGTAGACCGGATGAACGTCGAGTTTTTCACGGATTTTCGCGATCACCTCGGCGTCGGTCTTGGTCAGCGAGGCCAGCCGGGCGTCGGAGAAGCCCATGGCTTTCAGCATGCGCAGATTGACGGCGTCCTGCGGAATGCCGTGCTCGCGGATGCGGGCTTCCATGGCCAGGATGCCGGCGATCTGCTCGAGGAACCACGGGTCGATCTTGCACATGGCGTGCACGTCTTCCAGCGAGGTGCCCATGCGGATCGCCTGCGCCACCATGCGCAGCCGGTCGGGCGTCGGCGTGCCGAGCGCGGCGCGGATGGCATTGCGGTCGTCGGCATGATTGGCCGCGACGGCGCCGTGGCCGAGGCCGGGGATCTCGATTTCGTCGAGGCCGGTCAGGCCGGTTTCCAGACCACGCAGCGCCTTCTGCAGCGATTCCTGGAAGGTGCGGCCGATGGCCATGACTTCGCCGACCGACTTCATGGCCGTCGTCAGCACCGGCTCGGCGCCGGGGAATTTCTCGAAGGCGAAGCGCGGAATCTTTGTGACGACGTAGTCGATCGACGGCTCGAACGAGGCAGGCGTCGCGCCGCCGGTGATGTCGTTCTCCAGCTCGTCCAGCGTGTAGCCGACGGCGAGTTTGGCCGCGATCTTGGCGATCGGGAAACCCGTCGCCTTGGAGGCAAGGGCGGAGGAGCGCGAGACGCGCGGGTTCATTTCGATGACGACGAGGCGGCCATCGGCCGGGTTGACGGCGAACTGCACGTTGGAGCCGCCGGTCTCGACGCCGATCTCGCGCAGCACCGCGATCGAGGCGTTGCGCATCATCTGATACTCTTTGTCCGTCAGCGTGAGGGCAGGGGCGACGGTGATGCTATCGCCCGTATGCACGCCCATCGGGTCGATGTTCTCGATCGAACAGACGATGATGCAATTGTCCGCCTTGTCGCGGACGACCTCCATCTCATATTCCTTCCAGCCGAGCACGCTTTCCTCGATCAGCACTTCGGTGGTCGGCGAGGCGTCGAGGCCGGACTGGACGATGTCGTAGAATTCGGCCCTGTTGTAGGCGATGCCGCCGCCGGTGCCGCCCATGGTGAAGGACGGGCGGATGATGGCGGGCAGGCCGACATGGTCGAGCGCCTGCGCGGCGATCGCCATGCCATGGCTGATATAGCGCTGCTTGCGGTCGCCTTCGCCGAGGTTCCAGCGGGTTTCCAGCGCATCGAGCGCAGTATCGAGATCGTCCGGCTTCTCGGCCTTGAGCGCGGCGCGCTCCGCCTCATGCGTCTTGCGGTCGGCGTTCTTGACGTCGGTGGCGTTGGCCAGCATCGACTTCGGCGTTTCCAGGCCGATCTTGCTCATCGCCTCGCGAAACAGCGCGCGGTCCTCGGCCTTGTCGATGGCCGTGGCGTCGGCGCCGATCATCTCGACATTGTAACGCTCGAGCACACCCATGCGGCGCAGCGACAGAGCGGTGTTGAGCGCGGTCTGGCCGCCCATGGTCGGCAGCAGCGCGTCGGGCCGCTCCTTGGCAATGATCTTGGCGACGACTTCAGGGGTGATCGGCTCGATATAGGTGGCGTCGGCCAGTTCCGGGTCGGTCATGATGGTGGCCGGGTTGGAATTGACCAGGATGACGCGGAAGCCTTCCTCCTTCAACGCCTTGCAGGCCTGGGTGCCGGAATAGTCGAACTCGCAGGCCTGGCCAATGACGATGGGGCCGGCCCCGATGATCAGGATCGACTTGATGTCAGTGCGTCTTGGCATGTCATAGGTCCGTTCGGCGGGCGGCTTGCACAAAAAACCGGGACGGGAAGACCCGGCCGGTTGTGCTCGCGATTCTGGTATCAGGCTAGGTGGGCCTTATAGGGAAGAGTTTTGGCGGATGTAACCCCGAAAATGAGGGATTAGGCAGTAGGGGAGTAGGGGAGTAAGGCACAGTAGGGGGAGGCTCTGGCGCCCTTAAAACATATTGCCCTATTGCCGTACTGCCTTACTGCCCTGCCTCCTAGTGCCCAAACGCCACCGTGTCGGTGATCTCGAAGCGTTCGGAGACGCCGATGCGGATCATGCTCAGGCTGCCCTCGCGGGTGAAGCGGAAATCGCTTTTGGCGTCCGAGCCGGCCGGCACGCCGGCGTCGAAGGAGATGAGGCGCGTGCCGCCATCGGGCCAGGTCACGGTGATGTCGGCCTTGTCGGCGCCCTTGCGCACGATGGCCGCCGCGCAGCTCGTCATCGGCTGGCCGACATAGCGGGCGCAGGGGATTTCGACGGCACCGCCCGAGGCGAGGGAGGTCGGCTGCGGCGGCAGTTCGGCGACGGTCTGGGTGTCGAGGGCGGCCGCGGCGCCGTCAGGACGCGGGGTGGGAACGGGGACCGATCCCGCCGCCGAGCCGCTATCGGCGGCCGTGCCGGCATCGGGTGCCGCGGCCGCATCCTGGGCGAGGGCGGGGATTTCCCCGGTCGGCGGGGTTTCGCTCGCCGCCAGCGCCAGGCCGTAGGCATCCTGCATGGCGATGTCGGCGGCGGAATTCATCGGGGCTTCGGGCGTGACGGGATGGGCCACGCCGCCGAGCCGCGCCGTCAGGTCGGGCTGTGCCGCCGGCGGCGACATCGCCGCATCGGGCGCCGTGCCTGCGTCCGCCTGGTCGAGGGGCACCGTCGCCGGATTGACGGGAACGAGGTAGCGCGCCGGGGCCCAGCCGCTGGCTTTGGGATTGTCAGACTCGACCTTGCACCAGGGGTGCCCGTCAATGTCGTTGCAGCCGAGGTTCTTGACGCTGGCGCCGGCAGCCAGACGTGTCTCGGTCTTGCCGATCGCCGATGGCTTGGCGCGGACATTGAGCAGGTCGTCAGGCGCAAGGCCGGTGACGATGGAGATGAAGGGCGCCTCTTCGGCATGGGCAGGGACAACAGCCGTAAGCGCCGCCAGCAGGGACGGAGCGGCAATCAGCGCGTACAGGGTTGTTCGGAGCGTAACTGTGCGCCTCATCATTTGGCCGCGCTGATACTCAAGACACCATGCCGCGGCGAGATCGGGCGCCGCATGCCCGGCCGGTTTTATAAGGGACGACGCGCTGCCATGTAAGCCCGAAAATTCAAGCGGACCATGGTGGCGGACCATGGTGCTGGGCGGGCGGGAGAAACCCTGCTGCTTCTTTCGAAGCCCCAGCTGATCCCCTCGCCAGGTCAATCCTCCCGGCCTGGCTGAGGGCATTTCGTGTCTAGTCCCAGTGACTGTGCTGAGCAAGGTTACGGGTCAGGCTCGCGGATCTGGCCGGGCAGGGATGCTCACGGCATGAAACCGGTCCTGAGCGCGTGAGCCCATTCCGGCCTTCCCGCCTGTTCGGCCTGTCGTGCCGCCGCCTCGTGGTCATAGTCGACCGCGATCGCCTCAAAACGGTCGGGCCGGCCATCGCCGCCCAAGGCGACGATGCCGTAGCGCGCATGCGGCGAACCCTGTTCGGAAACATGCGCCGGCGGGGTGGAATCGTCATAGGCGGGGCAGCCGATGCTGCCAGGGTTGAAGATCACCGGACCGTCGGGGATGCGGACCAGCTCCGCACGATGGCTGTGGCCGCACAGCGCGATGCGGCAGGCCGGGTCGAGCGCCTTCAGCCGCCGCCGGATCGCCGCCAGCGGCGCGCGCACCAGCTGGCCGTCGACGATTGCGTCGAGCAGATATTTTTCATCGTGGTCGGGGCGGGCGTGAAAGGCGACGATGCCCGGCGCGATCTCCAGCGTCAGCGGCTGGGCGAAAAGCACCGCCCGCTGCGCCTCGGTCAGCCGCTCCTGCGCATAGATGTCGGAAGCCCACATGGTCTCGTCCGCCGGGTCGGCGGCGACGCGGCGGTCATGGTTGCCGCGCACCGTCGGCAGGTTCAGCGCCTCCAGACGCTCAAACGTCTCGCGCGGCCAGAGAGGCCCGGAAACGCTGTCGCCGAGATTGACCGTGAGGTCGGCACCGCCACGCCGCGCCAAGTCCTCCAGCACGGCGTCCAGCGCCAGGACATTGCCATGGATATCGGCGAGGACGGCTATGCGCATTTTTAGGGGCTCCGTGGATTGGCGAACGACTGATCGGAAGGGCAAACCTATCAGGACTTGGGTTCCTCGCCCCCGCAAAGCGGGGGAGAGGTGGCCGCGAAGCGGTCGGAGAGGGGGCTTCGTAGGGCGGATGCCTTGCAGAACTTGATCACCGTCTCGGCAGCCCCCCTCTCCGTCTCGGCTTCGCCGAGCCACCTCTCCCCCACTCCCGTGGGGGCGAGGAACCCAAGTCCTGCGAAGTCAGGCCGACACTTCGAGGTCGTGCCCACCAACCGCCGGCAGGGCGGGGTCGTCGACGGCCGCCGCTATAACGCTGTCGAGCAGGCCGGGGAAGCGGGCGTCGAGGTCGGCGCGGCGCAGCGTGATCATGCGGTTGGTGCCCACCACTTCAGCGCGGGTGACGCCGGCCTCGCGCAGCTTGGCGAGGTGGTAGCTGAGATTGGTCTTGGAGCCGAGATCGAGGAACTGGCTGCAGTTCAGCGCCACGCCTTCCTTGCTGGCGAGGTAGCGCACGATGGCGAGCCGCGTCGGATCGCCGAGCACGCCAAGCACGATCGGCAGGCTGATCTGGTCCGTATTGGGATGGGGTAACGTCATGGCTCGAACCTAAGCACAGTTCGGGCCGATTTCAACGCATCCCTCCCGCTCTGCCGGTACACACTGCCTCTCCTCATATGATCCGTGCTGACACAGGGCTGTCAGCAGGCTTCAGCTATTTTGCCCTGGCTTCATTGACATCATGCCCTGTTATGTCCAATTGTTCAATAACTTTTGAACTAAGGACATCAGCCATGGACAAGCGCCTCTTCTGGCTTGCGCTCGGATCGTTCACGATCTCGACCGAGGGCTTCGTCATCTCCAGCCTTCTTCCTGACATCGCCAGGGATGCCGGCATTTCCATTCCACTCGCCGGCACGCTGATCACCGCCTTTGCGCTCGCCTATGCGGTCGGCACGCCGATCCTGGCGACGCTGACCGGCGAATGGGACCGGCGCCGCGTCATCCTGTGGACGCTGGTGTTCTTCGTCATCGGCAACATTGCCGCCGCCTTGAGCTCCTCCTTCGAAGTGCTGTTGATCGCGCGCATCATCATGGCGCTGTCGTCGGGCCTGTTTGCCGCGACCGCCCAAGGCACGGCGGTGGCGCTGGTCGATGACCATCACCGGGCACGCGCCATCGCCGTCGTCGTCGGCGGCACCACGGTGGCCGTCGCCGTCGGTGCGCCGCTCGGCGCGCTGGTCGCGGCCGTCGCCGGCTGGCGCGGCACCTTCTATGCCATTGCCGGGCTCGGCGCGCTCGCCGGCGCCATCCTGTGGTACCGGCTGCCGCGCGGCATCGTCGGCACCAGGCTGCCGCTGAAGCGTAGGCTGGCCGCTGCCATGCGGCCCGGCGTGATGCCGATCCTGGTGACGACATTGCTGGCGCTGACCGGCGCCTTCACCGTCTTTGCCTATGTCGCGCCACTGGCGATCGAGGGAGGCGGTCTCAGCCAGATCGCGCTGCCCGGCATGCTGCTCGCCTTCGGCGTCGGCGCCGTCATCGGCAACATTGCCGGCGGCCAGGCGGCCGACCGGTTTGGCGCCACCCGCACCGTCGGCTGGTCGCTGACGCTGAGTGCGGCCATGCTGGTGATGCTGTCCGTCATCCCGGCCTTCCTGCCGCAGCACATTGCCGGGCCGGCGCTGATGGCGATGATGGTGCCGTGGGGCATCGTCGGCTGGGCTTTCCCGCCGGCGCAGGCCAGCCGCATCATCAAGCTGGCGCCCGATGCCGCCCCGATCGTGCTGTCGCTGAATGGATCGGCACTCTATCTCGGCGTGGCGCTGGGCGCGGTGGTCGGCGGTGGCGTGCTGCGCTATGGCGCGCCGGCCGATCTCGGCCTGGTCGCGGCTGCCTTCCCATTGATCGGGCTGGTAATCGTGCTGGCTGGTCGGATGCTGGCGCGGCCGGTCGCGATGCCGGCCGAATGAAAACTTCCTGCAGATCTGACTGGCGGTCGCTCTTTCAGCCTGGAAGAGCGACCGCCGGCGACTCATAGTCCAGTGCGGCGACTTCATCCAGCATGGCGCGAAGGTCGGCAGCCCGTTGCTTGCCGACCATGGCCTCGAAGCGCTGCTGGGCAGTGCTCCATAATTTCGTTGCCTCCTCGAGCTTGGCGAGGCCTTGGCGTGTCAGCCGCAGCCGCTTGACGCGGCGATCGTCCTTGTCGGCGAAGGCTTCGACATAGCCATCGCGGATCAGCGGCTTCAGCGTGTGGCCGAGAGCCGACAGATCCATGACCATCACCTCGGCTATGGTGCCCATCGCCGGCTCGTTGCTGACGTGGATCTGGTAAAGCAAGCCGTATTGCGTGCCCTTCAGGCCCGAAGGCGAGATCACATCGTCATAGAAGCGGCCGAGCTTGCGCGCAGCACGCCGCAACGTTGCATTGTTGCAAGGGCTAAATCCCGGCATCGCGGTCTTGGTCATCACGGTTCCTCGCCGGCAACGGCGTCTGCCGGCCTGCCGCAGAAATAGTTTCTGTCGCCTCCGTTGACAAGATAGTGGCATATACCTACTTCCCTGAAAGTGGCATATGCCACTAATTGGAAATCAGGCGGCGGGACCAGGGACATCGGCCCGTCTCGCCGGGCAGCAACAGAAGGAACAGGACAATGAGTGGACAGACAAACAAGGGCACGGCGGTCGTCACCGGCGCGTCATCGGGCATCGGTGCGGTCTATGCGGACCGACTGGCGGGGCAGGGCTATGATCTGGTGCTGGTGGCGCGGCGTGCAGACCGGCTCGAGGAACTGGCCGAGAAGCTGCGCTACGCCTACGATCGCAAGGTCAGCGTCATCAGCGCCGATCTCTCCGACGACAATGATGTGCGCCGCGTCGAGCAGGCGATATCGGCCGACGACAGCGTGACGCTGCTGGTCAACAATGCTGGCCTTGGCGGCCAGCAGGTGGTGGCAACGGCCGACGCCGACGCGGCCGAGCGCATGATCAAGGTCAATGTCATCGCCTTGACCCGTTTGACCCGTGCCGTGCTGCCGGGGCTTTTGGCACGCAACCGCGGCGCCATCGTCAACATCGCCTCGGTGCTTGCCTATGAGACCTCGTTTGGCGGCATCTACAGCGGCACCAAGGCCTATGTCGTCAACTTCACCGAAGCGCTCCACCGCGAGGTCGCGGGCAGCAATGTGAAGGTGCAGGTGGTGCTGCCGGGCGCGACCCGGACCGATTTCTGGGAGCTTGCCGGCAGCGATATCGACCAGCTTCCGAAGGAGATCATCATGACCGCCGACGACATGGTCGATGCGGCGCTTGTCGGCCTGGCCAGGGGCGAAGCCGTCACCGTGCCCGCACTTGCCGATGCCGGCAAGCTGGACACGTTCCTCGGCGCCCGCCAGGCCTTCTACGGCAGCCTGCACGCCGACAAGCCGGCGGCGCGCTACGCGGCTTGAGGCTATCCATGCCTGGGTTCCTCGCCCCCACGAATGTGGGGGAGAGGTGGCTCGGCGAAGCCGAGACGGGACTGGCGCAATCCTGTCCGTGAACGGGCTTCAAGATTCCTTCCAGCCGCCGGCGCCAGCCCCCCTCTCCGACCGCTTCGCGGCCACCTCTCCCCCGCTCTCGCGGGGGCGAGGAACCCAAGTCTTGCTAGGACGGCGCCTCACGCCGACCGCCACATCGGAACGATCGACGCCGCCAGCACCAGCGCCAGCACGATGTTCAGCGCGCGCCATTGCCATTCGGTCTTGAGCAGCCGGGCCAGCACCATGCCGGCCAGGCACCAGACGGACAGCGAGATGGCGGCGGTGAGGCCGAAGGTCGAGCCGAGCAGCAGAGCGAGTTGTCCCGGGCCGTCGGCCAGGGCAGCGAAGGAGGCCGCCGCGCCCAGTCCCATCGCCCAGCCCTTGGGGTTCATCCACTGGATGCCGGCGCCGCCAAGAAAACTGTTCGGCTTGGCCATCGTCACGTCGAGATTGGGCGGGCCGGCGCGGCCGATCTTGAGCGCCAGCCACAGGAGATAGAGCGAGCCGGCGATCTTCATGGCAAGCTGCAGCGACGGCACCGCAAGCAGCAGGCCGGCGAGCCCGGCGGCGGCCGCCCCCGTCACGGTGGCGAGGCCGGCGGCACTGCCGATCATCAGCGGAACCGAACGGCGGAAGCCGAATTGCGCGCCCGAGGCGGTCGACAAGGTCGTGGCGATGCCCGGCGTTGCGGTGGCCACGAAGGCAAACAGGATGAGCGGCAGGATGGGCTGGAGCATGAGGCGTCCTTTGTCGGAGGCTCCATGGTAGGCTTGGCTGGGCATCAGTAAATGCAATGTTTGCGATGCTTAGCATTAGCATCTATAATGCCAGCATGATCCGCAACCTCGACACGGCGCTCGTGCGCACTTTCGTCACCGTCGCCGACAAGGCCAGCATGACAGCGGCGGCCAATGCGCTGCATCTGACACAGGGCGCCGTCAGCCAGCAGGTCAAAAGGTTGGAGGAGGTGCTTGGCTGCAGCCTGTTCGAGCGCGACCGGCGCGGCCTGCGCCTGACGCGGTCCGGTGAGCGGCTGTTCGACAAGGCCAAGCGCCTGCTCAGCCTCAATGACGAAATCTGGGCCGAGATGGCGGGAAGTGCTGTCGCCGGCCAGGTGCGGCTCGGCGTGCCCTACGATCTGGTGGGAACCTTGCTGGCGCCGGTGCTGAAGGCCTATGCCGAGACCTATCCGCAGGTCGAGATCTCGCTGGTCTGTGCGTCGTCACCGGAACTGGCGGCAGCGCTGGCGGCCGGCACTATCGACCTTGCGGTGATCGAGGAGAGGGTCGGCCCGACATCAGGCGAATGCCTGGCCGTCGACCGGCTGGTCTGGGTCGGCGCCAGAGGCGGCACTGCCCGCGCAAAACGGCCGCTGCCGGTGTCGATCGTCGCCGACACCTGCGCCTTTCGCCCGGTCGTGCTCTCGGCGCTCAACGAGCATGGGCTGGAATGGCGCACGGTGTTCGAGAACGGCAACATCGACGCGACGACGGCGACGGTGCGGTCCGACCTCGCGGTCACCACCTGGCTGGCGTCCACGGTCCCGGCCGATCTCGACATCTTGCCCTTTGAGTCCGGCCTGCCGCCGCTGCCGAATTTTGCCATCAATCTGCATTTGCCACGGCATGGTGTTGGGCCTGCCGCGCAGGAATTCGCGCGGCATATACGCGACGGGCTGGCGCGGCGAGCGCAAGCGGCTTGAGTGGCTCCAGAGCTCGGGTTCCTCGCCCCCACGAATGTGGGGGAGAGGTGGCTCGGCGAAGCCGAGACGGAGAGGGGGATTGGCGCTGCGGTGCCAAGTTCTCATAAGCATCCGCCCTACGAAGCCCCCGCTCCGGCCGCTTCGCGGCCACTCTCCCCCGCTCTGGCGGGGGCGAGGAACCCAGGTCTTGCAAAGCTACTTCCAGTTCCTGCGCCGCTCGAGTTCGGCGTTCGACGACTTCCCCCGTGACAAACGAGCCGACCTCGATTTCGCCAGCGCGTTCGTAGGTCGCTATGATGACGCCGGTGCTCGACGTCTGCGACTTCACAAGCTTGAAGGCGGCCGGCATGGCGTCATCGCCGAACAGCGCTTGCCCTTGCCCAGCAGCAGCGGGAAGATCATCAGCCGGATCTCGTCGATCAGCCCGTTTGCAAGCAAGGTCTGGATCAGATGGCCCGATCCCTGGATGAGCAGGTCGGGTCCATCCTCCTGGCTGAGGCGGCGCAGCGCCGCGACGATATCTTCCCCAAGCCATTGCGTGTTCTGCCAGGCGAGGGTGTCAGGCCGGTGCGTCGCTACATATTTGGTCGCGGGGTTGAAGGCATCGGCGATCGGATCTTTCTGAAACGGCCAGTAGGCGGCGAAGATGTCGTAGGTTCTGCGGCCGAGCAGCAGGGCGAAGGGTTTGGAGAAGAGTTCTTCCATGGCCGCGCCACCCACCTCGTCAAAGTAATGGAAGGTCCAGCCGCCGAACATGAAGCCGCCGACCGGGTCCTCTTCCGGCCCGCCGGGTGCCTGCATGACGCCGTCGAGGCTGACGAAGGTGGCGGCGATGATCTTTCTCATTGGTCTCTCCCTTGCTCCATTCACGCTGTCGCGGCCGGACTGTGGCCCAAGGACGGCCGGCCCGCACCCATCCCGACAGGGCCCGCGAAATTCTGGACAAATTGGCGCATCGATGCGTCATCTGCCGGGTTTGGCGCGGACGTCTTTCGTCGAGAACCAGACGTCGCCGAAGATGGCCGTGGCGGTGCGGTCCGGCGCCTTGTCGCTCGTCAGCCAGATCGAGCGGCTGCGCGTGGCCTGCTCCGGTGTCGGAATCTTCGCCGCAAGATCCGCGACCGAGGCACCGAAGCACGGAATGAACCAGGAGCGCATGAAGGGATTGCAGGCCAAGCCCTTCTCGGTGCGGGTCACCAGCACAGCAAGCGGGACGCGCTCGGCCGGGCGCCAGGGGAAGATCATGCGGCCGTCGGGGCGCAACGCTTTCAGCCATCCGGCCGGCGGCGCGACGACGCCGGCGTTGACATAGATGATGTTGGATGGCGGCAGGGGTGTGGTCACGGCATCGCCGTGGACGACAGTCGCATTGCCATAGGCTTCGAGATTCTTGCGCGCCAGCTCGGCCAGTCTGTCGTCGAGTTCGAGGGCGGTGACGGTGCCGCCAGGTGAAACCAGCCTGGCCAGCACGGCGGAGTAGTAGCCGGTGCCGGCGCCGATATGCGTGACGGCCTCGCCGGGTTTCGGCGCCAGTTTTCCGATCCACATGGCGTGCAGGAACGGCTCGCCATTGTTGATGCCCTTGTCGGCGTCGAGCGCCACCAGGACGTTCTGGTAGACATGGGCCGGGTCGGCGCTCGGCGTGGTGATCTTGTCGCCGCTGGCGACGATCGTCCACGGTCCCGGGCCGAGAAAGGCTTCGCGCGGCACGCTGGCGAACACCTCTTCCAGGCGTGGATCCGATGAGGCGGCATTGGCCGCCATCAGCCGCGCGTAGAATCTCCTGATGTCTTCAATGTTGCTCATGATGCCTGGAAAGATAGCGCCATTTGGCGGTTTGTCGCGCCATCCGGCGAAACCTCAACCGACCCCGAACATCGTGTCGTAGAGCAGTTTGAAATTGAGCACGAGGATGATCGCCGCGACCACCCAGGCAAGGGCTGCGACGCCGCGCGGAATGGCGAGGTTGCCCATCTTCTTCTTGTCGGAGACGAACTGCACCAGCGGCACCACCGCGAAGGGCAGCTGCATCGACAGGATCACCTGGCTGAACACCAGCAGCTGGCCAGTGCCTTTCTCGCCATAAAGTGCAGTGACGACCACCACCGGGACGATGGCGAGGCCGCGCGTCAGAAGCCGCCGTGCCCAGTTGGGAATGCGCAGGCGCAGGAAGCCTTCCATGACGATCTGGCCGGCGAGCGTCGCGGTCACCGTCGAGTTCAGGCCCGAGGCGAGCAGCGCCACGGCGAACAGGATGGAGGCGATGCCGAGGCCCAGCAGCGGCGACAAGAGCTCGAAGGCCTGGCCGATCTCGGCGACGTCCTGGTGGCCGGTGTCGTGGAAGGCGACGGCCGAGACGATCAGGATGGCGGCGTTGACGAACAAAGCCAGCATCAGGGCGATGGTGGAGTCCGTCGTTGCCCATTTGATGGCGTCGCGCTTGCCCTTTTCGGTGCGCTCATAGGCACGGGTCTGCACGATCGAGGAGTGCAAATAGAGATTATGCGGCATGACCGTGGCGCCGATGATGCCGATGGCGATGTAAAGCATTGCCGGATTGGTGACGATCTCCGACGACGGCACGAACATCGCATGCAGGATCGTGCCGGCCGGTGGGGCGGCGACGAAGATCTGGATGGCAAAGCAGCTGAAGATGATGATCAAAAGCGCGATGACGAAGGCTTCGAGATAACGGAACCCCTTGTTCATTAACAGCAGCACGAGGAAGGCGTCGAGCGCGGTGAGCATGGCGCCGCCGACCAGCGGAATGCCGAACAGAAGCTGCAAGGCGATCGCCGTGCCGATGACTTCGGCGAGGTCACAGGCGATGATGGCGAGTTCGCAGGCGATCCACAGCACGAAATTGACCGGGCGGGGGTAGTAGGCGCGGCAGGCCTGGGCGAGGTCGCGGCCGGTGGCGATGCCAAGCCGGGCGGCCAGCGCCTGCAGGAGGATCGCCATCAGGTTGGACAGCATGATGATGAACAAAAGCGTGTAGCCGAACTGGGCGCCGCCAGCGAGGTCGGTCGCCCAGTTGCCCGGGTCCATATAACCGACCGAAACCATGTAGCCTGGCCCCATGAAGGCGAAGAGGCGACGGAACCAGGCGCCGGAGCTCGGCACGGCGATGGTGGAATTGACTTCGCGCAGGCTGGGCTGATCGTCCTCGTCCAGTCCGGCGAACCGCCATGAGGAACGGGGGGCTGTGGCTTCTGCGTCTGACATGAAAAGGCTTCCGCGACTTATGGGGGATATCGGCAAGCTATGCCATGGCTCAACATTATGCAATAGGCTATATTTCATTGTTTGTGCTTTTTGTCGGCGCTCGGCCAGGTTTGCGAAGCGGCGAAGTGGAAACGCCGGTTGCGCCTGTGGGGGAATGCAAATAAACGGCCTGAAGAATCAGAGCCCGTGCTATAAAAGCGCCGACGGCCAAACTCCCGAGGAGGAGCGCGCATTGGCGCTGAAGAACAGACCGGTCCCGCGTGAGCCACTGCCCGACGCCGATGTCCACTCGGAAGGGTTCCGGCAGCAGCGCCAAGCGCGCCGCAGCGCGCTGGTCGAGGATTATGTCGAGCTGATCGCCGATTTGATCGAGGACGGCAACGAGGCGCGCCAGGTCGACATCGCCGCGCGGCTCGGCGTTGCCCAGCCGACGGTGGCCAAGATGCTGACACGGCTGTGCGCCGACGGGCTGGTGTCGAGAAAACCCTATCGCGGTGTGTTCCTGACCGAGGCCGGCCGCAAGGTCGCGGAGGAGAGCCGCATCCGCCACCAGACGGTGGAAGCCTTCCTGCGCTCGCTCGGCGTCAGCGCCGAGACGGCGCGCATCGATGCCGAGGGCATCGAGCACCATGTCAGCGCCGAGACGCTGGAAGCGTTCCGCAAGGCGATGACGGCGCCGCGCTAGAGCATTTCACCGTTTCATTGAAACGGCGAACTGCTCTAACTCTTTGTTTTTGCAATTCCGGACGGAAAACCGCTCACACTTTTCCTGGAATTTCTCTAAGGCGCCCAGCCGTTGTCCGGAGAGGTGGAACCGCCGCACCTTACGCACGTTGCTCCTGACAGTGCGCGATTGTCGCGCCAAGGGAGGAAGCAATGGGCGTCGAACAGGCACCGACCGCGAAAGGCAAGCAGGCGGCCAAGGGATTGAAACAGGCGGCGGCGAAGGACGAGCGCAAGACCGAGGCCGAAACCGGGCGCCCGCTGGAAAAGGGCGCCGCGCGTTTCGAGGAACGTTCGAAAAGCTCCGACGGCAAGAGCGCCGGGGCCAAGCAGAAAAGCTGAGGCCGCGCCGTGGTCAGCGGCAGGCGGAAGCTGTCTGTTCAGCGGCCGGTTGTCCTCCGCTATGGCTCCGGGCGTTCGAGCCCTTTGAAAGGTCCACGGGACCTTTCAACTTGCCTGCGAACCGTTCTCTCACTCACGGACATCCTGCACCCAGCTTCTGGGGTGGCCGTCGACGCGGAACTGGAAGATGAAATAGGGTGGGATGCAGGTGCCTTCGCCGGGCTTGTCCTGGGGCAGGTCATCGTAGCCGGCGGTGCAGATATAGTCCTCGCGGCAGGGATGCGCCTTGTCGCAGGCGCGCAGGCCGGCGGTTTTGGTGAATTCCCGGGTGCAGAATTTGTGGTCCTTGCCGGACGCGATGCAGTCGTTGAAGCCGGTCTTGGCGAGACGGCCGCATGTCGCCTCGTCGGGAAGCTTGTCGCAGGTCGCCTTGCGCAGCATGCCGCCGGGAAAGCCGCCGGTCTTCTGATCGGGGTTGTCGTAGCGCTGGCGCGCGGCGCCATAGCCGGCGAGCTTGACCACCGGCTTCTTGTCGCGTGCCGGGTCGATGGCGCAGGCCTTGGCGGTGGCCGGTGACAGGCGGCAATACTGATCGTTGCCCCATGTCGACATTTTGATCTCGCCGAATTCGACCGGGTCGCCGACCGCGGTGCCCTTCTCGCTGACGCAAGTGCCGAAGCCCGGATGGATGGCGCTTTCGTGGACGCCGGCGCAGCGCAGGCCAGAGCCGCAGGTCCAGTCCTTGAAGCTTGCGTCCTCGCCGCGATAGCAGATCGAGCCCCAGCCATTGTAGAGGTCGGTGCCCTTCAGCGCTTCGGCATATTTCTGGTCCGGACGCGCGGCGAAACCTTTGGTGAAATCCGGATGGCCACCGGCAGCGAATTGCTCGACGATAGCGCGGCGGCGCGGCAGGTCGGCGAAGAACACCGCCGATCCCGGCACGAAGACGGCGTTGCGGCGCGGTTCGCTCGCCGGGTCGGCGCCAGTATAGTGGAAGCCGGCAATGCCATGCGTCTGGTGGCAGCCGGTGCAACTCATCTCGTTCAGCCGCAAATTGAAGCCGGCCACCGACTTGATGGTGGCGAGCGTGTTGCCCCTGGCGACGTAATCCTTCAGCGCCTTGTCGATATCGGCGTCGTCGACCAGCCCATAGGCGATGTTGTTCTGCGAGCGGCTCAAGCCTCCTGGTGCGACGGATACGGCGCTCTTCGCCAGGAATTTTTCGTCGATGAGCAGCCGGCCATGGTCGAGGTCGTAGATGTTGCGGTCGGTAAGCAGCCATTTGGCGAAGGACGGTCTGTCGGCCAGCACCGTCGCCCGGTCGATCTGGTTCTCCATCCTCGATTCATAGAAGCTTGAGGTCGCCGGACTCCATTTGAAGATTTTCAGCAGATATTCGGCGTGGCCGCCGAAATCGCGCCGCGTCGAGGCCGAGAGCCGCAGCACCTGCATGTTGAGCTCGAGCCGCATGATCTGCGAGGAATTGAGCATCGCGCCGGACAGCGGCCCTTCGTCGGAACGCAGCCAGGCGGCCAACTGCTCGGGCGGCAGGTCCTTTTGGCCTGCTGCAAGCCAGCGCTGGGCGACGTCGGCGCAGGATACGTCGGTGGCGCTCGGCAGATCCTTCGAGGCGCGCGCCTGTGCCCGCACGGGCTTGGCGTTGAACACCAGGCTCATGGTCAGCGGCAGGCGCGAAGAGATGCGCTGCGCCACCTTGCCCTTGGCCGGCTTTTCGGCGACCGAATAGTGGAAGCGATAGATCAGCCGGATCTCGCCGCATTCGGTGTGGCCAAGATAGCCGCGATCCATGCGGTTGACGACGCCGGTCAGGTCCAGCGTCGAGCCGTCATCGTCGATGTATTTCGGATTGAATTTCTGGCTGGTGTCGCTCGATCTGGCCATGGCGGCGACATAGGGGTCTGGGCTGGTCTTCGGCTCGTCCGATATCTCCTGCTTGACAGTGTCGCGCACCGTGGCCAGGGCCGGCACGGAAAACAGGCCGCGATTGTCGACGTCGCGGGTGAGGCCGAGCGCGGGGCCGAGCAGGCGGCTGATGGAGAGGCCGCCGCGCTCCAGCGCCTGCAAGGTGGCGGGATCGGTGACAGCGACACTGGAATCGAGCGTGACCGCGCCGGCCGACCCGATCTCAAGGCAACCCAATGCCATCAGCAACGGCAGGAATTGGCCAATGATCCGCAAGCGCCCCTCGCTACACAGAAAATCAAACACTAGCGGTCTTCCCGATCTTCGGCCATGGGGCGACAGTCGCAGCAACGAACTTGGCGGCAAGAGTTCCGTCTGCTTCAATCCAAGGCATGAGCGAGGCCGCTCGCCGGCTTTGATCGCCTAAAGGCCATCGAAAAACACTGTGACTTGGCGCAACCATTGGGATAATTGTTTGTTGGGTTGAGCCGGCCTTGCCGGAGCAACGAGGAAGTTTATCACGGGGAGTTGCCATGCTCTGGAGAGGCCGTCGTCAGAGTGACAATATCGAGGACGACCGCAGCGACAGCGGCGGCGGCGGGATCGGCGGCGGTGGCGGCTTCCAGCTCCCCATCGGCGGCCGGACGGGTGGCGGCGGCAGCATCATCCTCGTCATCCTGGTGGTGATCGCCGGATGGTATTTCGGCTTCGATCCCTCGGCGATCCTGGGCGGTGGCGATGGCGGCCTGTTGCCGGGCGGCGGTGGCCAGATCACCGACAATGGCGGCGGCCAGGGCAGCGGCACAGCACCCGCCAATGACGAGATGAAGCAGTTCGTGGCGACCGTGCTGGCCGAGACCGAGGACACCTGGACCGGCATCTTCAAGTCGCAAGGCCTGACCTATGAGGACCCGAAGCTGGTGTTGTTTTCCGGCCAGGTCCGTTCGGCCTGCGGCTTTGCCTCGGCGGCGGCCGGCCCGTTCTATTGTCCGGGCGACCACAAGGTCTATCTCGACATGACCTTCTTCCAGGAGCTCGATCAAAAGTTCGGCGCTGCCGGTGAGTTCGCGCGGGCCTATGTCATCGCACATGAGGTCGGTCATCACGTGCAGAACCTCACCGGCATCATGGGCAAGTTCAACCAGATGCGGCAAGGCATGAGCGAAGCCGATGCCAACCAGCTGTCGGTGCGCATCGAGTTGCAGGCCGACTGCTTCGCCGGCGTGTGGGCGCACTACACCGCGCAGAAGGGCATTCTGGAGCAGGGTGATATCGAAAGCGCGCTGAACGCGGCCAAGCAGATCGGCGACGACACGCTGCAGAAGAAGATGCAGGGCTATGTCGTGCCGGAAAGCTTCAACCATGGCACCTCGCAGCAGCGGCAGACCTGGCTGGCGCGCGGCTACAAGAGCGGCAAGCTGTCGGACTGCAACACGATGAGTGGACCGCTTTAAGCACTCGACTTACCGCAATTCCCTGATGGCGAAGACGCCGTCAGGGGGTGTCAGGATCAAACATTCCTGCCTGTTCTCGCATTGTTCCTTTTTGCGGGTTCGCCTATAAGGTGCGTCCGCCTGCGCCAAGGCGGCCGGAGGAGCTTGACCCGTCATGATCGACCCCAAAACCGCCAGGCGGGGCCTCGCGCTCGTTTTCACCACGCTGCTGCTCGACATTATCGGCTTCGGCATGATCATGCCGGTGCTGCCGGCTTTTCTCAGGGAATTGACCGGCGTCGGCATTAGTGAAGCGGCGATCGAAGGCGGCTGGCTGTTCTTCGTCTATGCGGCCATGCAGTTCTTCTTCGCGCCGATCATGGGCGGCTTGAGCGACCGGTTCGGCCGGCGGCCGATCCTGCTTGCCTCGGTGCTGACCTTCTCCATCGACAATCTGATCTGCGCCATCGCCTGGTCCTATCCGATGCTGTTCATCGGCCGTGTGCTGGCCGGCATTTCGGGCGCCAGCTATTCGACGACGTCGGCCTTCATCGCCGACATCTCGAATGATGAGAACCGGGCGAAGAATTTCGGCCTGCTCGGCATTGCCTTTGGTGTCGGCTTCGTGATCGGGCCGGTGCTGGGCGGATTGCTCGGCACGTTCGGACCGCGCGTGCCGTTCTTTTTCGCCGCTGGCCTCGCCTTTGTGAACTTCCTGATCGCGATGTTCTTCCTGCCCGAAACGCTGGATGAAAAGCATCGCCGCCGCTTCGAGTGGAAGCGCGCCAATCCGGTCGGCACTCTGCTGCAGATGCGCCAGTATCAGGGCATCGGCTGGATCGGGCTGGTCTTCTTCCTGATGACGCTCGGCCACATGATGTATCCGGCGGTGTGGTCGTTCGTCTCCAACTACCGCTATGGCTGGAGCGAGCAGCAGATCGGTTTTTCGCTGGGGGCCTTCGGCCTGTGCGGCGCGATCGTCATGGGCACGGTGTTGCCGCGCGTGATCCCCAGGCTCGGCGAATGGAGAACCGCGGTGATCGGCCTGACGTTCACGGCGGCGAGCGCGTTCGGCTATGCCTTCGCCTCGCAGGGCTGGATGATCTATGCGGTGATCGTCGTCGGCTGCCTGGAAGCGCTGGCCGATCCGCCGCTCAGAAGCCTCGCCGCCGCCAAGGTCCCACCTTCGGCACAAGGCGAACTGCAGGGCGCGATGACCTCGATCTTCTCGATCACCTCGATCATCACGCCGCTGCTCTACACCGCGATCTTCTCCTGGTTCACCGGACCAAGCGCGCCCGTGACCTTCGGCGGGGCGCCCTATCTGGTCGGTGCGTGTTTCCTGCTGCTGGCGGTTATCGTCTTCGTCACCAAGGTGGCGAGGCCGGCAACGGTCACAAATGTCACCACCGATGTCGCCGAAGATGGAGCGCAGGCATGAGCCATGACAGCCGCATCGCATTGACCAAGGAAGGGGTGTCGCTGTCGCGGCTGGTCTTCGGTGCATGGCGCCTGCTCGACGGTGACGCCCGCCCGGATGCCGATCAAGTCGCCCGGCTGATCGCCACCGCCGTCGACCTCGGCCTGACCAGTTTCGACCATGCCGACATCTATGGGAATTACGAGGTGGAAGCGGCGTTCGGCGCCGGGCTGTCGCGCTGGAAAGGCAAGCGCGAGGAGATCGAGCTGATCTCGAAATGCGACATCATGCTGGCCTCGGCCAACCGGCCGCAAAACCGGCTGAAGCACTATGACACCAGCGCCGCCCACATAAATGCCTCGGTCGACCGCTCGCTTGGCAATCTCGGCACCGATTATCTCGACCTGTTGCTGCTGCACCGGCCGGACCCGCTGATGGATGCCGACGAGACGGCGGCGGCATTGGCCGGACTGGTCAAGGCGGGCAAGGTGAGGGCGGTCGGCGTTTCCAATTTCACGCCGTCGCAGTTCGATCTCCTGGCCTCGCGGCTGCCGTTCGCGCTCGCCACCAACCAGATCGAGATGTCGGTGCTGAAGACGTCCGCGTTGACCGACGGCAGCCTCGACCATGCGCAGCGTCTGGGCTACGCGCCGATGATCTGGTCGCCGCTCGGCGGCGGCTCGCTGTTCACCGGCAAGGAAGCCCGAGAAGCTCGGGTGCGGGCAGCGCTCGCGGCGGTGGCCGCCGAAGTCGGCGCCGGCGATCTCGCCGCCGTTGCCATCGCCTGGCTGCTGCGGCATCCGGCCCGGCTGGTGCCAGTGCTGGGTTCGATGAGGCCGGAACGGCTGGCGGCCATGGTCAAGGCGCTCGACATCGTGCTCGATCGCCAGCAATGGTTCGCCATACTGGAGGCGAGCGAAGGCCGGCCGGTGGCGTAAGTTCAGGGATTAGGATTCAATCCACTCGGCAGGGACATCCAACGTCTTTGCCAGCATCGCGCTGGTCTGTGCCGATGGCTTGCGGCGATTGGATTCGAGGTCCGACAGGAAGCCCTGGCTGACACCGATCGCACTGGCCAATTCTGCTTGTGTCAGTTTGCGCCAGTTGCGAAGCGCCTTTAGGCGGCTGGAACCCCGCAAAATATCCATGGTTACGTCACCGGGCAGGGCCTTCTCGGTTTCGAGTTCAGCCTTCCGTTCGTCGTAGATCGCTACATCCGCGGCGTCTTTGAGGGCTTCTTCGGCGGCATGCAGCAATGCCTCGTAATCAGCCTTCGGGATGACGACCAGTTCTTCGCCGGTTGAGGTCTTTATGATTTGCGGGGCGTTCATGATGTCCTGTCCTATGGCCGACTGTAAGTCGTCGTCTCACGCTTGCCGATGTAGATCGCAAGGATGGTGGCGCGATCTTCATCGAATATGACGCGGTAGCGGCCGATCCGCAGCCTGTAGCCGTCCCTGCCGGAAAGACGCTTTACATCTCCACGGCCGGTGACGGCGTAAGCGATCAAACCTTCGGAGACCTGCTCGCGAATATCGGCGGGCAGGTTGTCGAGATCGCGAGCCGCCGATACCGAAAGGATGATCGTCTTCACGAAGAGCAATATCGCAGATTTATCGCTACGAGTTAAGCGATATTATCGCAAATCGCCAATCTTGCAGGATCAGGCCCGTTCGGCCAGCAATTCCTCGCCGCGCTTTTCGCGGATCAGGTTGACGAAGCGGCGGAACAGATAGTGCGAATCCTGCGGGCCGGGCGAGGCTTCGGGGTGATGCTGGACCGAGAACACCGGACGGCCGGTGAGCGCGATGCCGCAGTTCGAACCGTCGAACAGCGAGACATGGGTTTCCTCGACGCCCTCGGGCAGCGAGTTCGGCATCGACGGCAAAGCCGTGGTTCATCGAGACGATCTCGACCTTGCCGGTGGTGTGGTCCTTGACCGGATGGTTGGCACCGTGATGACCCTGGTGCATCTTGGCGGTCCTGCCGCCGAGCGCAAGCGCCAGCATCTGGTGGCCGAGGCAGATGCCGAAGACCGGGATGTCGGTCTTGAGCAAATCCTGGATGACCGGCACGGCATAGCCGCCGGTGGCTTCCGGGTCGCCGGGGCCGTTGGACAGGAAGATGCCGTCCGGCTGCATGGCAAGGATTTCTTCCGAGCCGGTGCTGGCCGGAACCACGGTGACCTTGGCGCCGAGGCCGGCAAGCAGGCGCAAGATGTTGCGCTTGACGCCGTAGTCGATGGCGACGACATGCAGCGAGGGCTCAGCCTGTTCGCCAAAGCCTTCGTTCCACACCCACGGCGTCTCGCGCCAGACCGAGGACTGGCCCGAGGTGACCTCCTTGGCGAGATCGAGCCCGATGAGGCCCGACCAGGCGGCGGCGCGCTGCTTCAGATCGTCGAGGTCGAAGACGCCGTCGGGCGCATGCGCGATGACGGCGTTGGGCATGCCCTTTTCGCGGATCAGCGCGGTGAGCGCACGGGTGTCGATGCCCGACAGTGCGACGATGCCGCGCTTCTTCAGCCACTGGTCGAGGCCACCCGCGGCGCGGTAGTTGGACGGGTTGGTGACATCGGCCTTGAACACGGCGCCGACGGCGCCGGCGCGGGCGGCCGGGTTGAGGTCCTCGATGTCCTCGCCATTGGTGCCGATGTTGCCGATATGCGGGAAGGTGAAGGTGACGATCTGGCCGGCATAGGACGGGTCGGTGAGGATTTCCTGGTAGCCGGTGAGCGCCGTGTTGAAGCAGACTTCGGCGACGGCGGAACCGGTGGCGCCGAGGCCGCGGCCCTCGATGACGGTGCCGTCGGCCAGCACCAGCAGGGCGGTCGGCTTTTCGGTTGCCCAGGCGGGCGTCATCTCGGCCATGGCGGCACTCCTATCAGGCTGCGTTCCATGGGCCCGGCGGGCCATCCGCGCAGCAAACGACGCCGCGCCGATTTCTCGAGCCCCAGCGCGTCAATTCATTGTCTTATGCAAGGCCGAGTACATAGGGGAAGGTGCCAGAACGGTCAATGATACAGCCAGGGACCGGGATCGATTTATTTCGTCGAACAATATCAGTGGCTTGCCGCCCCATCCGGGATTTGCCTTGTGCTCCCGGCAAGGTTATGGTCCGCGCCGTTCGAAGGAGAGAAGCACAATGCGCGGAAAAATCGCCGAATCCCTGAAGAGCGCGATGAAGGCGCAGGACAAGCACCGGCTGCCGACATTGCGGCTGATCCAGGCCGCCATCCATGACCGCGACATCGCCAATCGCGGTTCCGGCAAGGACCCCGCCAGCGACGAGGAGATCCTGCAGATCCTGGCCAAGATGGTGAAGCAGCGCGAGGAATCGGCCAAGGCCTTCGAAGACGGCAAGCGCCCGGAACTGGCCGCTCAGGAACGCGGCGAGATGGAGATCATCCGCGGCTTCCTGCCGACGCAGCTCGACGATGCGGCGATCGCGGCGGCGGCACGCGAGGCGATTGCCGAAACCGGTGCGGCCAGCCAGAAGGACATGGGCAAGGTGATCGCCGCGCTGAAGCAGAAATATGCCGGCCAGATGGATTTCAGCAAGGCGAGCGGCATCGTCAAGGGGCTGCTGCAGTAGGGGGTGTTAAGGGCACCGCCAAGTCTGGCCTTGCGGCTCGAGCGCGAGGCGTAAGGCCGGCGCTTCCTGCTGGACATGATCCCATAACCGGTTGGCCACTGGCCCGTGCGGCCGGTCGCGGCGGCGCGCCACCACGAGTTCTTCGATACGGCCAGGCATGGGGCGGCCGGCAATGGAGTTCAGGCGGCCGTCGCGGAGCTCTTCCTCGATCAGGAAGCGGGGCAAATGGCCCCAGCCTAGGCCCTGCAGGATGATCTCCTTCTTCATGCCCTGGTCGGCCACCAGGCATTGTGGCGCGCCTTCGATCAGCGAATAGCTTTGTTGTGGCGAATGGCGGGAGGTGTCGCGCATGACGCATTGGGTGAGTGCCTGCAGCTGGTCGGGCGTGATCGGCTCTTTGATACGTTCCGGCAGAAAGCCAGGCGCCACCACGGGAATGAACGGCACCTTGCAGAGATCGACCCACTCCACCCGCGCATCGCCCTTGTCGATCCAGTGCAGGATCAGATCGGCCTCGTCGTCGAAGAGGCGCTCCCACGGACCGCCGACGGCCTCGAAGTGCAGATGCAGGCGCGTGCCCGGGCATTGGGCGAAGAAGCGCCCGAGCATGCCCAGCACTTGCGGGCGCGGGCAGAGGTCGCCGATCACGACATGGATCTCGCTTTCCTCACCCATCGAGAGCTGGGCGGCGTGCACCCGCAGGCCCTCCAGTTCGCGCAGCAGCGATTGCGCCCGGCGGTGGAACGACAGCCCCGCCTCGGTCGGGCGCACGCGATAGCCGCTGCGATCCAGAAGAACTAGATCGAGCTGCCGTTCGAGTTTGGCGACGGCGGCGAACACCGCCGGGTGCGAGCGATGCAGCAGGACGGCTGCCGGCTGGAAACCGCCGGTGCGGATCACCGCATCGAAACATTGCAGATCGTGCAAGGTGAAGTTGGTCATGTCAGCTTTGACTACAGAGTTTGTCCTATCTTTGTAATATCAACAAAAACATGTCGCGGCTACGCTCCGCCTCATTCAAACGTTCCAGAAGGAATTTTCATCATGAGTGAGCTGAATTTCGTGACTGTCGGCGATGGCACGCGCATCGGCTATCGCTTCGACGGCGATGCCGCAAAGCCGGTGCTGGTGCTGTCGAACTCCATCGGCACCACGCTGCACATGTGGGACGGGCAGGTCGGCGAATTGTCCAGGCATTTCCGCGTTCTGCGCTACGATTTTCGCGGCCATGGCGGGTCAAGCGTCCCAGTCGGCGCCTCTTCGCTCGACCGGCTTGGCCGCGACGTGATCGAGTTGCTCGATGCGCTCGGCCTTGGTCGTGTGCATTTCCTCGGCCTGTCGCTCGGCGGCTTCGTCGGGCAGTGGCTCGGCATCCATGCGCCCGAACGCGTCGACCGGCTGATCCTGAGCAACACCTCGTCTCATCTCGGGCCGGCCAGCTATTTCGACGAGCGGATTGCCGTTGTCCGGCAGGCGCCGGACATGTCGGAAACCGCCGAAATCTTCCTCAACAACTGGTTCCCCGCGCGGATGGTGGCGGCCAACGCACCGGTGATTGAGGAGTTTCGTACTATGCTGCTGGCGATCGACCGACAAGGCCTGGCAGGCCTGTTCGCCGCGGTTCGCGACGCCGATCTTCGTCGCACGGTGGCGCTGATCAACCGGCCGACGCTGGTGATCGCCGGCGAGCACGACAAGGTGACGGCGGCCAGCCACAGCGAGCTGATCGCCGCAGCGGTGCCCGGCGCGAAGCTGGTTGTCCTGCCCGCGGTTCACCTGTCAAACGTCGAGTATCCGGCAGAGTTCATAGAGGCGGTGCTCGATTTCCTGCACTGAACCGGCGCGGGGTGAGTGAGGTTCGCAGCCTGTTATGGAGCGGACTTCACGGCTTGCACATCGGCAGCGGCTGCGCGGGTGGTGCGGGATGATCCTTCTTGTACTGGGCGATCATCGGCTCGAGGGTTTTTTGCGGCCAGAATTTCGGTGCGCCAATTTCCTTCAGGCAGGATGCGTTCCAGTAATGCGCCTCGCCGGATGGCGAATGGCCTTTCGCCGCCTGCGCAACGGCGGCGATGTCGCGCGATTCCGGGTAGATGTAGAGCGTCGTCGGGTTGTCCTTGACCATGGCGATGATCTGCTGCGCATCCGCCGGCGACCAGCTGGTGCAGCCATTGCTGCGGCCGCCGGCATAGTCCACCAGCTTGCCGAACGGCACCAGACCATCATGGTCGGCATAGGAGCTGTTGGGGCTTTTGCGCATGCACATGGCCCGCAGCACCTGCGCCGCGTGGCCGCCGATCACGCGCTGCCTGGCATTGGCGGCTTCGCCTTCGCCGTCGAACTGGATGAAGGTGCGCAGGAAAGCCGCGTCCTGTTTGGCGCCGGTGCGATAAAAACCCTTGAACGACGTTTTCGACTCCCGGGTCATGTAGGCGCCACCGGCCGTCAGTTCCGAATCCATGGCATTGCCGAAATTCTTGGAGCACCGCCTGCCGTTTGAAAAATCGACCGTGCCCTTCAGGTTCTTGCCGGCCCCGTGACCCGATGCGATAGCGCGAAACGACTGGCTGGCTTCGCAGACGACGTAGTACCGGCGCCCGAGCACGCCATTGCCGAGATCGCCGGGACGTGTCGCATCCATGGCGAAATAGCAGGGGTTCCTGACCGCGCCTTGCGCCACCTTTTTCTGGTAAAGCGCGCTCGCTCGCTCCAGCACCACTTGAGAGATCTGGCCATCACTGTCGCCGATATGCGCCTGCAGCCAGGCCGGGATAGCCGAGGGCGCGGCGAAGGATCGAACCGTCGCCGTCAGGGCAATGACGATGATGAGAAGGCTGAGGGTGACGACGACACCCAACGAGACAGATCTCAACCGCACCGGTTCAATTCTCCTGCCGAAGCCATGCGAATCTTTGGCGGTGTTATATCCGCAATCAATCATAAAATGTCCCGCGCCCATCGGCGAGACACATCTTGTTCAGCGCGCCTGGTAACGATCGTTTTGCGATCAACCAGCCGCACTGCAGGTCAACCCAGCACAGTTGCGCGCGGCCAAGCCAAGCTGGACAGGCTGGGAGGACGATCTATAACTATCAATAGCAAAATAATTATGGATCGTCTTGAATGGATCCCCTCAGTGACGTCATTGTTCTTCTGCAACCCAGCACGGCGATTTCCAAGCCCATCAAGGGTCGTGGCCGATGGGGTATCCGTTACGCCGCATATGATGCGCCCGGCTTCACCATAATCGTGGAGGGGACGTGCTGGATCGCGTTCGAGGGCCAGGATCCGGTCAAGTTCGAGAAAGGCGACTTCCTCCTCTTGCCTTCCACACCGCCATTCTCCCTCAGCAGCCATCCGGGCATCGACTGTGAGCTCAGGGCGCCGATGGACATTGCCATCCGGCACGGTGACCCAGATGGAGAGCCCGACTTTGTCGCGCTCGGCGGTACGTTCCGGATCGAGCCGGTCAACGCCCCGCTCCTGGTTGCGCTCCTTCCGAGCGTCATTCACGTGCCGGTATCGCAGGGGCGTTCCGGCAGGCTTGGCAAGGTTATCGAGCTCATCATGGAAGAGTGCGAGAACGAAGATCCGGGCAAGGAAATGGTTTTGCAGAGATTGCTTGAGGTTCTGCTCGTGGAAGCGCTGCGATGGCATGGCATCGCCTACGGCGCAGCTGGCCTGCTCAGCGGGATGCGGGACCCGGTGCTCGCGCGCGTGCTGCGCGCAATGCACGAGGATGTCCGGGCGGGCTGGACGGTCGCGGAACTCGCTAGGGTTGCCGGGCTCTCGCGGTCGGCGTTCGCGGCTCGCTTTGTGGACGTGCTGGGTTGCGGCCCGATCGAGTATCTGGCTCGCTGGCGCATGGCGCTGGCCAAGGATGCTCTCATCCGCGGCTCGAAAACCTTGGACAAAATAGCAGATGAGATCGGCTACGAGTCAGCCAGCGCCTTCAGCACGGCCTTCAGGAAACGGCTTGGCTGCTCGCCGGGAAGGTTCGCCCGCGGCGGCGGTGTCGGCGTAACCGGCTGAGGCTGTTCCCTCGCGGCGAGGCCTCTTCAAACGCTTCCGCTGATAGCCCCGTCCACCTGCTCTCGCTCGCCCTAAGCGATTTTTGGACAGTTGGAAATAAAAATCGGACTATCAATTATAGATCGTCTGCGTTGGCATGCCTACGAAGGGTTTATCGAAACCAACGGAGCTTACCATGCAAACGATCCTGATCACTGGCTGTTCTTCTGGCTACGGCCTCGAGACGGCCCGCCATTTCCTCGCCAACGGGTGGAATGTCATTGCCACCATGCGGACACCGCGAGAGGACATACTGCCGCGCTCGGAGCGCCTGCGGATCCTGCCCCTGGACGTCACCAGCGAGGCCAGCATCGCGGCGGTGGTCAAAGCCGCCGGTCCGATCGATGTTCTGGTCAACAATGCAGGCATCGGCGTGGTCGGCGCCTTTGAAGCGACTACGATGTCGCACATCCGCAAGGTCTTCGAGACCAATACGCTTGGCGTGATGGCGATGGTGCAGGCCGTGATCCCGCAGATGCGCGCGCGTCGGTCCGGGGCGATCGTCAACGTCACCTCCAGCGCCACGCTGGCACCGATGCCCCTGGCGGCGGCCTACACCGCCAGCAAGCAGGCCATCGAGGGTTTCACCGGATCGCTCGCGCACGAACTCGGCTATTTCGGTATCCGCGCCAAGCTGGTCGAGCCCGGATACGCGCCAACAACGCGGTTTACGCAAAACACTTCAGTGCGCATCGAAGACATGATCCCCGAAGCCTACGCCGATTTCGCGGCACCGATCTTCGCTGCCTTCGCCCAGCCCGCGCTGATCACCAGGGAAAGCGACGTCGCCGAAGCCGTCTGGGCCGCGGTCCACGACACTTCAGGTCAACTCCGCTTTCCGGCTGGCCCGGATGCGGTCGCGTTGGCAAACGCGGGCTGAAGCGATCAGAGCGAGATCCGCTTCCAGACGGCTTGAGCGCTCCGGCAGCGAAGGCTATCCCTGCCTTACTTGGAGAGCATGGATCATGGTCGAGATCGTCAAACCAGCGCTTGAACATCTGCCGTCCTACAAGGCGGCGCTCGAGCGTGGCTGGTCGCCGGACAATGTTCGGCTCATGGAGGCGACGCGCGAGCAGCTTGCGGCCATAGAGGACGATCCGGTGGCGTTCCTGGCCAGCCTCGATGATCCCGAAGCCAGGGGTGGCCCGATCACCTTGCCCGACGGCACGCAAGTGCCGCGCCTGCCGGGCTTCCGCCGCTGGATCTGGGATGGCGAGGCGTCCGGCTCGATCGGCTTTCGCTGGCAGAAGGGCACGGCGACGCTGCCGTCGCATGTGCTTGGCCATATCGGCTATGCGGTGGTGCCGTGGAAGCGGCGGCGCGGCTACGCCACGCAGGCCCTGCGGCTGATGCTCGACGAGGCGAGGGCGGTTGGCCTGCCCTATGTCGAGATCACCGCCAAGCCGGGCAACCCGGCCTCGCACAAGGTAATCCTGGCCAATGGCGGCAAACTCGTCGAGCGCTTCTTCGAGGACGCCGCCTATGGCGGGGTCGAGAGTTTACGGTTCCGGATCGAGCTGTAGGTTGGAGGTTGGGCAGCCTGCAGCCTGTCCTCATTTTCGAGCGTCGGCTCCGACAATAGGGGACATCTTACCCGTGCTCGTCGGCACACAGCGCATGATCGGACAGCGCGCGGATGACGTAGCAGTCGCCGACCGTCTTGCCGTTGCAGCAGGAGGCGATGCGCTCCAGTTCGGTTTCCAGCCGCTTCAGCTGGGCGATCTTTTCGCGCACGGAGATCAGCTGTTCTTCGGCGATCTTGTCGGCATGGCCGCAAGGCTGCTCAGGGTGGCCGCTCAATTCGATCAGAGCGCGGATATCCTCGACGGCAAAGCCGAGGTCGCGGGCGTGGCGGATGAAGGCCAGCCGTTCCAGCTCCTGCCTGGAGTAGCGACGCTGGTTGCCTTCCGATCGCTCGGGCGCGGCGACCAGGCCCATCTGCTCGTAGTAGCGGATGGTCGGCACCTTGACCCCGGTGCGGCGGGAAAGATCACCGATCGAAAACATGCATTTTGCCTCTTGAAGCTCTAGTGACTAGAGCAATTACAGTGCCTGACATCAGGGTTCAAGGCCCGTGCGGCGGCATCGCCGCGCGGGTAAACGAGCAGACAGGTGATGCGATGACGGCTCCTCTCAAGCAGACACGGTTCAAGATCGGCGGCATGGATTGCGCTTCCTGCGCGGCCAAGATCGACACGGCGGTACGCCGCCTCGACGGCGTCGCCGACGTCTCGGTTTCAGTGACCGGCGCCAGCATGACGGTCAGCCATGGCCGGCCGCTCAATGACGACAAGGTGCTGCGGCAGGTGGCGCGGCTGGGCTACGGCATCGTCAAGGCGGGAGCCGGGACCGGTGGGCCAGCGGCCAAGGCGCATGACCGTGCCGCTCATGATCACGAAGGCCATGACCATGGCCAGCAAATCACCGAAGAGGCCGCAGGGTCATCCCACCTCCACAGCCACGCCGAGCCGGGGCAGGCGTGGTGGCGTAGCCGCCGCGCGGCGCTGACGCTGGCTTGTGCGGCAGCGCTTCTGGCCGCCCATGGCATGGGCCACCTGTTCCCGTCGGCCGAGCGCTGGGTCTTCCTGGCAGCGCTGCTGGTTGGCCTGGTGCCGATCGCGCGGCGCGCGTTGATGGCGGCTTTGGCCGGCACACCGTTCTCGATCGAGATGCTGATGACCATCGCCGCTGTCGGTGCTGTGATGATCGGCGCCACGGAAGAAGCGGCAGCCGTGGTCGTGCTGTTCCTGATCGGCGAGCTGCTGGAAGGGGTCGCCGCCGGCCGTGCGCGGGCCAGCATCCAGGGCCTTGCCGGTCTGGTGCCGAAGACGGCGCTGGTCGAGCGGGGAGGCGGCACGGTTGAAGTTCCCGCCGAACAGCTTGGCGTCGGCGACGTCATCGTGGTGCGGCCGGGCGACCGCATCCCGGCCGATGGCGAGATTGTCGAAGGTTCGAGCGATATCGACGAGGCGCCGGTGACCGGCGAAAGCACGCCGAAGCGCAAGGGTGTCACGGAACCGGTCTTCGCCGGCACGATCAACAGCGATGGCGTGCTCAAGGTGCGGGTGACGGCGGCCGCTTCCGACAACACCATTGCCCGGGTCGTGCGCCTGGTGGAGGAGGCGCAGGAGGCCAAGGCGCCGACCGAGCGCTTCATCGATCGCTTTTCGCGCACCTATACGCCCGGCGTTCTGGCGGTCGGCGCGCTGGTGGCCGTGCTGCCGCCGCTCGTCGCCGGCGGTGACTGGAACGAATGGATCTACAAGGGCCTGGCGATCCTTTTGATCGGTTGCCCCTGCGCGCTGGTCATCTCGACGCCCGCGGCGATCGCCGCCGGGCTGGCGACCGGCGCGCGGCGCGGCCTGCTGATGAAGGGCGGTGCGGTGCTCGAAGGCTTTCGCCGGATCACGGCGGTGGCCTTCGACAAGACCGGCACGCTGACAGCGGGCAAGCCTGTCGTTACCGACATCGTCGCCTACAGCCGCGATGAGCGCAGCGTGCTGGCGCTGGCGGCCGCGCTCGAGCAGGGCTCCAGCCATCCGTTGGCGGTGGCGATCCTGGGCAGAGCCAAGGCCGACAAGGCGCCGGTGCCGCCGGCGCTCTCGGCAAAGGCGATCTCCGGCAAGGGTGTCGAGGGCAGCGTCGGCGGCGTGGCCGTCTTCCTGGGCTCCGGCCCGGCGGCAGGCGAGCGCGCAGACATGACGCAAGCGCAGCGTCTTGCCGTCGACAGCCTCAACGGCCAGGGCAAGACGGTGTCGGTGCTGGTCGCCGATGGCATGGTGGCCGGGCTGATCGCCATGCGCGACGAACCGCGGCCGGATGCGGCGGCCGGCATCATGGCACTCAAGGCCGAGGGCATCCGCACGGTGATGCTGACCGGCGACAACCGCCGCACGGCTGAGGCAATAGCCGCTTTGCTCGGCATCGAGGCGCGGGCGGAATTGCTGCCGCAGGACAAGCAGCGCATCGTCGGCGAATTGCAGCGCGAAGGGCTGAAGGTGGCCAAGGTCGGCGACGGCATCAACGACGCGCCGGCGCTCGCCGCCGCCGACATCGGCATCGCCATCGGCGGCGGCACCGATGTGGCGCTGGAGACGGCCGATGCGGCGATCCTGCATGGCCGCGTCATGGACGTTGCCCGCATGGTGCGGCTGTCGCGGGCGGTGATGGCCAATATCGGCCAGAACATCACCGTGGCGCTGGGGCTGAAGGCGGTGTTCCTGGTCACCACCATTTTGGGCATCACCGGCCTGTGGCCGGCGATCCTGGCCGACACCGGCGCCACCGTGCTGGTTACTGCCAACGCCATGCGTCTCTTGCGCTGGCGCGGGTAAGGGTCGGAGGCCACCGTTCAGCGGCAGCCGTCAGGGGTGGATAATGGCGAGTGCCGCGTCTTTCTGGTTCTCCAGTTCCGCGAGCCTGCCCCGGAGCGCGCCGCGGATCGAGGCGTAGGCGGCGGCGCCGAAGGTCAATCGTCGTGGCGCGGGATCCTGCTCCACCGAGGCGATCATCGCTTCGACCATCTTGCCGGGATCTCCCTTGATGTCGAACGAACCCTCGGAAAAAGCCCGGCGCAGGTCGCCGACCGGCGTGTTCGCATAGGCATCCGCCGGCCCGGAACTGACCAGGCTGGCGCCAAAATTCGTCTGCGTCGGGCCTGGCTCGACGAGCGTCAGGCCGATGCCGAACGGCGCGACCTCCTGCCGAACGGATTCGACAAAGCCTTCAATGCCCCATTTGGTGGCATGATAGAGGCTGAAACCGGGATAAGCCATCTGTCCGCCCTCCGAGGAGACTTGCAGGATGCGGCCGCCGCCCTGTTTCCTCAGATTCGGCAGTGCTGCCCGGATCAACTGGATGGAGCCGATGAGATTGGTATCGATCAGGTCGCGGATCTGGCTGTCGTCCAGTTCTTCGGCAGCGCCGAACATAACCCGCGTTGCTGACGATGACATCGATGCGCCCCAGCTCGCCAAAGGCCTTGTCGACCGTTGCCCGGATCGCATCGCTGTCGGTCATTTCAAGCGAAGCGATCCAGAGGCGATCGCCATGGAGTGCCTTCAGATCGGCGAGCGCCTGCGGTTTGCGCACCGTTGCGGCGACACAGTCGCCACGGGCCAGAAGCCTTTCCGTCAAAAGCCGTCCGAAGCCGGATGAGGTGCCGGTGATGAACCATGTCCTGGTCATGGAAATGTCCTTTCATTGCTGACTTCGGCCAAGACTACGCCATCAAACTCATGATACTATCCGTTCAATTTCATATAGCTTGATGAAGATTTCCCATGAATGGCAAGCCCGGACTTCCCGAATTGACAGCGCTCGCCGCGATTGTCTCGCATCGCAGCTTCCGCAAGGCGGCCGACGATCTCGGCCTTTCGCCTTCCACGCTCAGCCACATGATGAGGACGTTGGAGCGGGGCATGGGCGTGCGCCTGCTCAACCGCACCACGCGCAGCGTGGCACCCACCGAGGCGGGCGAGCGGCTGGTCACGCGCCTGCGGCCGCTTTTGTCGGATATCGACGCGGCACTGGCCGAGGTCGACGACTTCCGTGGTCTTGTGTCAGGGACGCTGCGGATCAACACCAGCGAAATCGGTGCCCGGTTGCTGCTTGGATCCGTGGTGCCGACCTTTCTTCAGCGCTGCCCCCAGGTTTTGCTCGATCTCGTCACCGAGGGAAGACTGGTCGATATCGTCGCCGAAGGCTTTGATGCTGGCATCCGCCTGGGCGAGGCCGTGCCGCAGGATATGGTCGCGGTGCGCTTCGGCGGGCCGACACGCTTCATTGCTGTCGCGTCGCCAGCCTATCTCGCCGGCCGCCCGGTCCCGAACGTGCCGGACGATCTCAGGGATCAAGCCTGCATCCGGTTCCGTCTGCCGAGCGGCAAGCCCTACCGTTGGGAGTTCGAAAAACATGGCCAGGAGATCGCCATCGATGTTCCCGGCGCCTTGACGCTCGACAATATGGAGTTGATGGCCGAGGCAGCCGCCGGCGGTATGGGGATCGCATACATCTCGGACAAATCCGCCAAGCCTTATCTCGAACGGGGAGCGCTCGTCACTGTGCTGGACGATTGGTGTCCGTCCATTCCCGGCCTGTTCCTCTATTATCCTGGCCACCGGCTGGTGCCGCCGGCGCTACGCGCTTTCATCGACGTGTTGAAGGAGACGAAGGGATGAAGCTGCTACTCGGCGGGTGCCGTCAGCGGTGGCGTGGCGTTGCTGCGCCCTTCCCAGACCTGGGAGACGACTGCGACCACCACGGCGACCAGCATCGCCAAAGCGCCGACGACCGGCAGGCTGCGGTAGCCGTAGCCGGCATTGAGCATGGCGGCGCCCAGTGACGCGGCGAGCGCGATGCCGACATTGAAGCCGGACGGGATCAGCGAGGAGGCGAGGTTGGAGGCATCTGCGGTCCACGCCAGGATGCGGGTCTGGATCGGCGTGCCGATGGCGAAGTTGAGGCCGCCCCAGATGACGATCGCGACAACCATCGGCACGGGTAGGGGCTGACGGCATAGATGACCGCCAGCGTCACCGCCTGCAGGGCAAGCATGGTGATCAGCGAGGGCATCAGCTTCCAGTCCGACAGCTTGCCGCCGAGGAAGACGCCAAGGGTGGCGCCGACGCCGTTGAGCAGCAGCACCCAGGGCACCAGGTCCTCGTCGAGCCCGGTGACCTCCAGCAGGGTCGGCGTGATGTAGGTGAACAGGCAGAACTGGCCGAGCATCAGCATCAGCATCAGGATCAGCGACGTCCAGACCTGCTGGCGCGCCAGGACGCGAACCTCGCGGGCGAGGCCGGCGGGCTTGGCCTGATATCCAGCGGTACGCGGCAGAAGGGCTGCCATGGCAAGGGTTGCCGCCACGCCCAGCGCGCCCATCACCCAGAAGGTGGCGCGCCAGCCCCAGATGTTGCCGATCGCGGTGCCGGCCGGCACGCCGATGACGTTGGAGACGGTGAGGCCTGACAGGATGACCGCCACTGCCATGCCGCGTTTGTCCTCGGGAACGAGGCCGACGGCAACCACCATGGCGACGCCGAAATAGGCGCCGTGCGCGACTGCCACGGCAATGCGCAGCAGCAGCATCGAGGTGAAGTCTGGCGCCAGTGCGCAGGCCGCCTGGCCGATGGTGAAGGCGATGGCAAGGCCGAGCAGCAGGGTTTTGCGCGGCAGCGACTTGGTCGCAAGCGCCAGCAGCGGGCCGCCAATGGCGATGCCGCAGGCATAGCCGGAGACGAGATAGCCTGCCGAGGGAACCGAGACGCCAAGCCCCTCCGCTACCTGCGGCAGAACGCCGGCAATGACGAATTCGGTGGTGCCGAAAGCAAAAGCGGCGATGAACAGGGCGATAAGCGGAAGCGACATGGGGAAAGCCTTGGCTGGAACGGCCTCAAACCACGGATGGGCGGCACAGGCAATCCAGAAATTTTGTCGCGACTTTAGGTTTTCTTGAGTGGGGGTGGGGGGCGGTCTTCCTTCTCCCCCTGTGGGAGAAGGTGGATCGGCGCGCAGCGCCGAGACGGTTGAGGGGTGCGTGACGGAGTGCCGTCATTGCCAAGCTGGAACACCCCTCATCCGACCTCGCTTCGCGAGGCCACCTTCTGCCACAGGGGGAGAAGGGAAAAGCGGCGCTTGCCTCAGCTCGCCTTCAGCCGCGACCCGGTTAGCAGGCCGCGCTCTTCCAGCACCGGGTAGGCCATCGAGGCCAGCAGCGAGTTGATCTGCTTCAGGTCGCGGATGGTGTCGAGGTGGATCGAGCTGGTTTCGACGCTTTTGGCGGTGCCTTCGCGCAGCCGCACGAAATGGCTGGCGCTGGTTTCCTTCTCGCGGTCGCGCAACTGGTCCTTCTCCAGCACCAGTTGGCGGGCCGTTTCGGGGTCGCGCGAGACCAGGACGTTGAAGGCAAGTCTTGCATTGGCCAGCACCGAGGCGTGGAAGGCGGACAATTCGCTCCAGCCCTCGTCGGTGAATTCCAGCCCGTGTTCAATCTTCTTCTTCACATGCACCAGCATGTTGCGCACGATGATGTCGCCGACCTGCTCGAGCTTGACGCAGGCGCCGATCAGTTCCTGGCAGCGCAGCGCCTCGTCCTCGGTCAGCGGGTTCTTGGTGACCTTGGCGAGGTAGAGTTTTATCGCCGCGTGCTTGCGGTCAACGCGGTCGTCGAGGGCGGCAAGTGCCTTGATCTTGTCGGCGTCGGCGCTCTCATAGAGCTCGATGATGCGCTTCAGCATGATCTCGACCGTCTCGCAGACCCGCACCACCTCGCGCGTGGCGTTGGCCAGTGCCTGGCTCGGCACATCGAGCGCGCTCTCGTTGAGCGCCGACAACTCGATGACGTCGAGCGAGGCGGCCGGCGCCGGCTTGGTGCCGAGCGCCACGATCTTCTCCGAAGCGCGATAGACGAAGCCGGCCAGCGGCAGGCCGGCAAGCAGGATGATGACGTTGAACAGGATGTGGGCGTTGACGATCTGGTCCGCCGCCGTCGCGCCGAGGAAGCCGACATGCGGGCGGACGATCATGAACAGGATCAGCATGACCAGCGAGCCCAGCCCGCGCATCAGCAGATTGCCGATCGGCACGACGCGCACGGCGGGGCCGGTCGAGCGCGTCAGCATCGGCGCGATGATCGAGGAGCCGAGATTGACGCCGAGGATGAGGACGACGCCGAGTTCCGGGCTGATCAGGCCGCGGCCGGCCAGCGTCGCCATCAAAAGCACCGCCGCGATGCTCGACTGGAACAGCCAGGTGATCAGCGCAGCCAAGAGATAGGCGGTGATGGAATCGCTGGAGAAGTAGTTGATGATGACCGGCATCAGCTGGCTGTTGCGCAGCGGCTCGGATGCCTGGCCGATCATTTCCAGCGACAGGATCAACAGGCCGATGCCGACCAGGATGCGGCCGGTCTGGCGCCAGTCGCGCCGCTCGGTGGCCATGAACATCACCGTGCCGGTGATCAGGCAGAGCGGCACCAGCAGCGTGAGATCGAAGGTCAAAAGCTCGACCACGAGCGCCGAGCCGATCTCGGCGCCGCGCACGGCCAATTGGCCGGCGGCACCCGAGACGATGCCGGAACCGGCGAAGGAGCCGACCAGCAGCGTCACCGCGGTCGAACTTTGCAGGGCGATGGCGAGGCCTGTGCCGGCCAGCACCGCCATGATCGGATTGCGCATGGTTGCGCGCAGCCTGTGGCGCAGCACGTCGCCATAAGCGCGCTCGACGCCGGTCTTGACCATTCGGGTGGCAAACAGCATCAGCGCGACCGCGCCGGCCAGATGCAGAAGGACGACGGAACCGCTCATTGAGGCGCCTGCATGCGAACGGCGCCCACGATGCGGACATCGTGGCGATCAGGAGAGAAAACAAGGGTACGAATCATGGTCATGGCAGCCGTGGATAATAGCCGGAATATTTTAGCCGGATAATAAAATTTTGTCGATTTCAAGGGGCTGTTGGTGCGCGACAGGGCGTGTCGGAAAATGGACGGATGCGCAAATGGTTGCATCGCCGGTCGGTGGCATCACGGCGGATCGGCCGCGTCGGCCGCGCTGCTCGCTGTCAACTTTGCGATGATGTTCAAATATCAGGAATAAGTAGAAGATTTCATTACGTAATTGTAATGCTCCCATTCAGTTTCGGTTCATCCCCTGGCCGCTATTCCTCGGGGCATCGACAACCAAGGAGACTTCCCATGAAACGCATTGTTCTTTCTGCTCTCGCTGTCGCGATGCTCGCCGCCACGTCGCTTACCGGCCAGGCCGCGCCGATGAACGCGCCGGTCGCGCCGCAGTCGAATTACACCAAGGTCGACTGGCAGAAGCCCGGCCACCACAACGATGTGAGGAAGCGCGTCTTCAAGAAGAAGGTCGTCGTGAAGCGCAACCACTGGCGCAACGGCCAGAAGTATTCGGGCTGGAGGCAGCACCGGCCGATCCGCGACTATGGCCGCTACGGCCTACATCGCCCCGGCCGCGGCCAGGAATGGATCCGCGTCGGCAACGACTATGTGCTGGTCGGCATCCTGTCGGGCGTCATCTTCGGCGCGCTTGCCGCGCAGTAAGTTCCGGCAGCTGGACTGAGAAGGAAGGGCGGCCCGCAACGGCCGCCTTTCTTTTTGCCCTGTGGAAACCGGGTATGGCCCGTATTGGGGGTCGTCGGATTTCGCTGGCATGATTATATGGTGGGGAAACGAGTTCCCTCAATGCGCTTTCCGCCCGCCTTTCTCGACGAGATCCGCGACCGCGTGCCGATTTCATCGGTTATCGGCCAACGCGTCGCGTGGGATCGCAAGAAGACCAATGCGTCGCGCGGCGACTATTGGGCCTGCTGTCCCTTCCATGGCGAGAAAAGCCCGTCCTTCCACTGCGAGGACAAGAAAGGCCGCTACCATTGTTTCGGCTGCGATGTGTCGGGCGACCATTTCAAGTTCTTCACTGAACTCGACGGCATGAGTTTTCCCGAGGCGGTCGAGAAGATCGCCGACATGGCCGGCGTGCCAATGCCGGTGCGCGACGAGCGGGAGGAACGGCGCGAGAAAGAGCGCGCCAGCCTGACCGACGTCATGGAAATGGCGACCGTCTTCTTCCAGGAGCGGCTGCAGGGACCGGAGGGAGCCAAAGCCCGCGCGTATCTCAGGGATCGCGGGCTGACGCCGGCGACGCAGCAGTCGTTCCGGCTCGGCTTCGCGCCCGACAGCCGCAATGCTCTGAAGGAGCATCTCGCCGCAAAAGGCGTGCCGAAAGCCGATATCGAAGCCTGCGGGCTGGTGCGGCATGGCGACGACATTCCGGTCTCCTATGACTGGTTCCGCGACCGCATCATGTTTCCGATCCCGGATTCGCGCGGCAAGATCATCGCCTTTGGCGGCCGGGCGCTGGCGCCCGATGCGCTGGCCAAATACATGAACTCGCCCGACACCGAGCTCTTCCACAAGGGCAATGTGCTCTACAATTTCGCCCGTGCCCGCAAGGCGCTCGCGAAAGGCGGCACGGTCATTGCCGTCGAAGGCTACATGGACGTGATCGCGCTGGCACAGGCCGGCTTCGAGAATGTCGTGGCGCCGCTCGGCACCGCGCTTACCGAAAACCAGCTGGAATTGCTTTGGCGCATGGCGCCGGAGCCGATGTTGTGCTTCGACGGCGACAAAGCCGGGCTGAAGGCGGCGTGGCGCGCCGCGGATCTCGCACTGCCCTCGGTGCAGGCCGGGCGCTCGGCGCGCTTCGCGCTGCTGCCGGAAGGCAAGGATCCCGACGACCTCGTCAAAGCCGAGGGGCCGGACGCGTTCCGCGCCGTGCTTGCCGATGCGCGGCCGCTGGTCGACCTGTTGTGGATGCGCGAGACGGCGGGCGGTGTCTTCGACACGCCCGAACGGCGGGCGGAACTGGGAAAGACGCTGCGGGAGTTGACCAGCCGCATCCGCGACGAAAGCACGCGCTATCACTACCAGCAGGAAATGCGCGAGCGGGAAAAGAGCTTCTTCGGCTCGCAGCGCGATGCGCGGCAAGGGCGCCAGGACTGGAAACCGGGGCAGCAGGGCAAGGCAGCCGCACCCGGCGGACAATTCGCCAAGCCTGGTGGCGGCCGCATGGCAATCACCGAAAGCCTCGGCCAGTCGGCGCTGGTCAAGCGCGGCAGCGAGGGCATGTCGGTGCGCGAGGCGACGATCATCGTGGCGCTGGTCAACCATCCACCGCTGATCGACGAGAATTTCGCCCATGTCGAATTTCTCGACCTCGCCAATTCCGATCTGCAGCGGCTGCACGCCGCCATCCTCGACGCGATGGCGCATGACACGGCTAATGACCGCCACGCCGTGGTGGCGACGATCGAGCGCGCCGGCTGCGCCGAGATCTGGGAGCGCGCCGTCGGCCTGATCCGGCGGGCGCGGCAATGGCCGGCGCTGGAGACGGCGGCACTCGACGACGCCCGCGACGCTCTGAACCAGGCACTGCACTTGCAGCGCAGCGCGCGCACCTTACATAAGGAACTGAAACAGGCGGAAGCGGCGCTCGAAGCAGATCCCTCGGACGAAAACTTCCGCCATCTGATCGAAATTCAGGCGCAATTTCAGGATGTACAGGCGACGGAAGCGCTGATCGAAGGATTCGGCGTTTCGTCGGGCAGGGCCGGGCGAGCCTAAGTGCAGCTGAATGCAGGAATGAGAGCGTGGCCGGGCTTCCCTAGGGGGCAAGGCGCGCTAAGTCGGGTAATTGATTCGCTTTTTTCATGCGAATCATGCCAGAGGCGCTTGACCTTCTGACAGAATGGCGGAATCAGGACGATTCGAAACGTTAACCCGCACCCGCGCCGACGGGAAATGAGCGATGTGAGGTACTGGTGACTGGACAGGCAGGCAGCCTGCCACAGATATCAGGGTTAATCTGGACTTAATGCATGTCGCCCAAAAGGGGAAACCAGCTTTGGGCAACGACGTGTACCAAACAAGGTAGATGCGGCTACCGGCCCGGTGAAAGCGCGTTTTTAAGCGAGCACATCCGGTTTTGACTGGTCCGACAGTTTATGCGGCTTCGATGGCAGCCGCTTGGAGAAGATAAAAAAAATGGCGACTAAGGAAAAGGAAGAGGTCGAGACCGAACGCGAAGGCGCCACCGATGGCCCTCTGCTCGACCTTTCCGATGATGCTGTCAAGAAGATGATCAAGGCCGCCAAGAAGCGCGGCTATGTCACGATGGACGAGCTGAATTCGGTGCTGCCTTCCGAGGAAGTGACCTCCGAGCAGATCGAGGACACGATGGCGATGCTGTCCGACATGGGCATCAACGTCGTCGAGGATGACGAGCAGGGTGAAGAGGCCGAGGCCGGCGACACCGCGGCCGATGCCGAGGAAGACGCCAACGAGCTGGCCGAACAGACCGGCACGGCGGTCGCCGCCACCACCACCAAGAAAGAGCCGACCGACCGCACCGACGATCCGGTGCGCATGTATCTGCGCGAGATGGGCTCGGTCGAGCTTCTGTCGCGCGAAGGCGAAATCGCGATCGCCAAGCGTATCGAGGCCGGCCGCGAGACGATGATTGCGGGCCTGTGCGAAAGCCCGCTGACCTTCCAGGCCATCATCATCTGGCGCGACGAGCTCAACGAATCCAAGATCCTGCTGCGCGAGATCATCGATCTTGAAGCCACCTATGCCGGCCCCGAAGCCAAGCAGGCGCCGGTGGTCGAGCGCATCGAGGAAGCGCCCAAGCCCGAGGAAAAGTCGCGCCGTGGACGCGACGAGGAAGACGACATCACCAATGTCGGCGCCGATACGCGCGGCATCGGGGATGATGACGAGGAAGACGAGGACGAGGCGAGCCTGTCGCTGGCGGCGATGGAAGCCGAACTGCGCCCGCAGGTGATGGAGACGCTCGACGTCATCGCCGACACCTACAAGAAGCTGCGCAAGCTGCAGGACCAGCAGGTCGAGAACCGCCTGGCCGCCGCCGGCACGTTGTCGCCCAGCCAGGACCGCCGGCTGAAGGAGTTGAAGGACCAGCTGATCAAGGCGGTGAAGTCGCTTTCGCTCAACACCGCGCGCATCGAGGCGCTGGTCGAGCAGCTCTACGACATCAACAAGCGCCTGGTGCAGAACGAGGGCAAGCTCTTGCGGCTGGCCGAAAGCTATGGCGTGCGCCGCGAGGAGTTCCTGAAGGAATATCAGGGCTCCGAGCTCGACCCGAACTGGACGCGCGCGATCGGCAATCTGACCTCGCGCGGCTGGAAGGAATTCACCAAGAACGAGAAGGATGCGATCAAGGACCTGCGTGCCGAGATCCAGCACCTGGCCACCGAAACGGCGATCTCGATCCTGGAATTCCGCAAGATCGTCAACCAGGTGCAGAAGGGCGAGCGCGAAGCCGCGATCGCCAAGAAGGAAATGGTCGAGGCCGAATCTGCGCCTCGTCATCTCCATCGCCAAGAAATACACCAACCGCGGCCTGCAGTTCCTCGACCTGATCCAGGAAGGCAATATCGGCCTGATGAAGGCGGTCGATAAGTTCGAATACCGCCGTGGCTACAAGTTCTCGACCTACGCGACATGGTGGATCCGGCAGGCGATCACGCGTTCGATCGCCGACCAGGCGCGCACCATCCGCATTCCGGTGCACATGATCGAGACGATCAACAAGATCGTGCGCACCTCGCGCCAGATGCTGCACGAGATCGGCCGCGAACCGACGCCGGAGGAACTGGCCGAAAAGCTCGCCATGCCGCTCGAAAAAGTGCGCAAGGTGTTGAAGATCGCCAAGGAGCCGATCTCGCTCGAAACGCCTGTCGGCGACGAGGAGGATTCGCATCTGGGCGATTTCATCGAGGACAAGATGGCGATCCTGCCGATCGACGCGGCGATCCAGGCCAATCTGCGCGAGACCACGACGCGCGTTCTGGCCTCGCTGACGCCACGCGAGGAGCGCGTGCTGCGCATGCGCTTCGGCATCGGCATGAACACCGACCATACGCTGGAAGAAGTCGGCCAGCAGTTCTCGGTCACCCGCGAGCGTATCCGCCAGATCGAAGCCAAGGCGCTGCGCAAGCTCAAGCACCCGAGCCGGAGCCGCAAGCTGCGCAGCTTCCTCGACAGCTGAGTTGAGTTTTATCTCTGCGAAGAGTTGAGGGCGCCGATTGGCGCCCTTTTTCGTTTCAAGCGTCAGCGGAAAGCCGTTTCAGACTTTTCCGGAATTGCCCTATAGCGGCACGTTCAGCCGGGTCCCCTTGACAATGATCCCGCCCCGGTCGCCGATCTCGATCGAGCCGTAGCGCTGCCTGAAACACTCAGGCAGCAGGCGGTCGCCGGGAACCGATAGCCACAGGCGCAGCATATGGCGCCGCTTGTCCGGGTCTGGCCAATCGCGAAACCCCATGCGGTCGTGCAGCAGCGAATGATTGTAGACGAACTGCATGTCGCCGGGCTGAAGCCGCATCGACAGGTTCAGCCTGACATCATTGGCAAGGCTGTCGAAGAGATCCAGCGCTTCGACATGCGCGGGGCTGAGCCGCATGGCATCCGGGAAGCGTTGGGCACTGTCGATGTACTGGCGCTGGTAGATGCCGGTCAGCAATCCCGCATGCCAGTTGAGGACCGGGATCTCGAAATAGGGTTTTTCGCCTTCCGGTATCTCGCCGCGCCGGTCGGTTGCAATCGGATCAAACAGCAGGCGGACCAGATCGGGCCGTCTTTTGCGCATCTCGTTATAGATCGTCACCGTGCTGACCAGCAGCGACTCGCCGCCTTGCATGGCATCCCTTAGGCAGAGCAGGCCGACGACATCGGCGGAATCGGTGTGAAACGTCTGGCGTTCCGCCGTCTGGTAGATGCGTGTCGTGGCGTCCCTGGCGTCGGCGCCGATGTCGCGGACATGGCCGAGAATGTGGCCCTGGGCATTCTGTGAGCGTGCGCTTCCCAGATGCGCGCCGATCCCGCAGAAGATCGTCGCCGTCATTTCAGCGGAATATCCCGCGACCGGGAGACCGCGCAGCACCTCGAAGCCTATTCCGACGATCAGTTTTTGGCGAAGCGCGGAAAGATGGCCGGCAAGCCGGGGTAAGGGGAAATCGGCCTTGCTCAGGTTGCCGATATCGCGTGAGCGGGCGAGAAAACCGGCGGCCGCCGATTCCAGTTCCGCGACGTCGCGCGAGCCCAGTTCGACCAGCCATTGTTCAGAATGCTTTGCCATGTCCTCGCCGATCCATGCCGCAGGAATGTCGACCCGGTCCGGCGGCAGGTCTGTTGTCTCGCGCATGACATTCTCCTGCGGGCCGGATCGGCTCTGGACATTGGGGATTTCCCGGGCTGACGGCCAAGATGGAGATTGCCGCAATCAGACGGGTTTTTAAACCGGCTTTCCCTTGGTCGGCGCCGACGCGCGGTGGTCCTTGCGGGACGTTCGCCGCGGGAGGATAATTTCGCGTCGGATGCATTTTCTGGGCGACAACCCGGATGCCCGCCCCGGCGAAGCCGCCGTGCTCCGTGGCTCCGGAAGGAGGCGTACCATGACGACCTACATCATGCTGATGAACTGGACCGAGCAGGGCGCGAAGAACGTGCGCGATTCGCCCAAGCGCCTCGACGCCGCCAGGAAGCAGCTGGGAGACATGGGCGGGTCGTTCAAGGCGTTCTACCTGACCATGGGCGAATACGACATGGTGGCGGTGGTCGAAGCGCCCGATGATGCGGTGCTGGCGCGTTTCGCGCTGATGCTGGCCGCGAACGGAAACCTCAAGTCACGCACGCTGAAGGCTTTCCCGGAATTCGCTTACCGCGAGATCATCTCGTCGCTTGGATGAAGCAAGCGACAGGGCTCCTTGAAGGCAGCGGCCAAGTGCCGGCCTGATGGCGCTTTGCCGCAGGACAGGACGCGTCGCCATGATAGACTGCGGCCAGGGGAGATCGCGATGAAGAACGCCTCGATCTGGCCGCCAGCCTCGCCTTGATATCGTCGATGCCGTTCGCCGCCGGCGCCGCCGCGCAAAAACCGGTCGGCATGGCCAATCCGGCATCCGTCCATTGCGGCGAGATCGGCGGGCGCCTGGTGATCCGGAAAGACAAGGCCGGCAATGAATACGGGTTTTGCCGGTTGCCCAAAGGGCGCCTGTGCGAGGAGTGGGCGCTGTTTCGCGACAACAAATGCATCGGGCCAAAGGCTGCCATGCGCGGCAAGTGACGCGCACGCTATAGGATGAGATCATGTCCGAAACGCATTCGCATCTCTGGCCCGGCGTGCCGCTCGCCCTTGGCTCGGCTGTTCTGTTCGGCGCGACGCCGCCACTTTCCAAGCTGCTGCTCGATGCCGTGAACCCCTTCATGCTGGCCGGCCTGCTCTATCTCGGTGCCGGCGTCGGCCTCGCTCTCTACCGCCTGCTTCGCGGCAAGCAGGCGGCGGCCGGCGAAGCGCAGCTGGGCGCCCGGGATATTCCCTGGCTGGCGCTGGCAATCGGCATGGGTGGCATCGTCGCGCCGGTGCTGTTGATGTTCGGCCTCAGTCTCAACACGGCGTCCAGTTCAGCGCTGCTGCTCAACCTGGAAGGGCTGGCGACGATGGCGATCGCCTGGCTTGTCTACCGCGAGAATGTCGACCGGCGCCTGCTTTTTGGCGCCTTAGCCATTCTGGCGGGCGCGGTGCTGTTGTCGTGGAATGGCGGCGGCGTTGCTTTCAACCCGGGCGCCCTGCTGGTGGCGGCGGCCTGCCTGGCCTGGGGGCTGGACAACAATTCACGCGCCGGATTTCGGCCACCGACGCTGTGGTGATCGCCATGCTGAAAGGGCTGGTGGCGGGTGCGGCCAATGTCGGGTTGGCACTTGTTGCCGGGGCATCGTTTCCCGCGATGGCCATTGTCGCGGCGACGGCGGCCGTCGGCTTCCTCGGCATCGGCGTCAGCCTGGTGATGTTCATCCTGGCGCTACGCCATCTCGGCACCGCGCGGACGGGCGCCTATTACTCGCTGGCTCCGTTCATCGGTGCGCTGCTGGCCATCGTCATGCTGGGCGATGCGGTCACCTTCAAACTGGTGATTGCGGGGTTTTTGATGGGCGTCGGCCTGTGGCTGCATCTGTCGGAACGCCACGAGCATGAGCACGACCATGAGGCGCTGGAACACGAGCACAGCCATGTGCATGACGAACACCACCAGCACGATCATGACGGGCCGGTGAGCGAGCCGCATTCGCACTGGCACCGGCATGCGCCGATGCGCCACCGGCATCCGCACTATCCGGACCTGCATCATCGTCACGGCCACGGCTGAGCATGCCAAGATCATGCTCAAGCAAACACCCAAGCCTGAACTGACCGTTTGGTACAACACGCGTTGCCCTGTCTGCGATGCGGGCATCAGCCGGCAGAAGCGGCGGCTGATCGCAGCGGTCAAGGCTGGGCGGATCGCGTTTCGCGACATCAATCTGGAGCCGGCGGCACTTGGCCGTTTCGGCGCTTCGTTGGAAGACATCCGCCGCCGGTTGCACGCCACCGATGCGAATGGCCGCTTGCTGGTCGGCGCCGATGTTGCCATCGCCGTATGGCAGGCGACGCCGGGCGAGGGCTGGCTGGCCACGCTTTTCGGCAATCCGGTTGCCTTGCCGCTGACGCGCTTTGCCTATGATCGTTTCGCCGATCTGCTCTACGCCTGGAACCGGCGCAAGGGCGGCTGGTAACATTCGATGAGGCGCAAAGGTCCGGAAGGTGTCTCCGGACCCTTGTCTGCCGGCTCTATCGGCCAGCCGGCTCGCATAGCGCACCGACGATGCGGCGCACCATGGGGCAGCACCAGCAGCAGCGTCGGAAACGCCACCAGCCAGGACAGGCCCCAGGCGGTCATCCAGATGGACGGCAGGCTGGGGTGAAAGCCGAGGCTCTTCAGCGTCGAGATGAACGAGACGATGAAGGTCATCAACAGCGACAGCACCAACGGACTGAGGATCGCGGCATAGCGCGCAGGCAGCTTCCTGCGCTGATGTCTTGCAGTCATTTTGGGAGTTTCCCTGAAGTGTCCGATCGCTCGCATGTGGCATCCGTTCGCCGGTGTCGGCGTAACTGCCCGGAAGGACCGGGGTTGGATGCGTTGCTTGACGTCAGACGCTTACGGAGCGGTCATCGACCCTCGAGCGCCTTCTAGCCGCGGGTTTCGGCGAAAGCAAGCCTCTGGCGCCACATTCCGATACATCGTAAGATATATCTTGACTCAATGGGAGAGCACGCCTAATTAAGATATATCGTAAGATAGAACTCAAGGAGCAATCAATGCACAAGGATTTCGGACGCGGTCATTTCGGCGAGCGCATGTTCATGCACGTGGCCGGCAAGTTCGGCAGAGGGGGCGGCGGCTTCGGCCCGTTCGGGCATGGCGGTCGTGGTGGCGGTCGTGGTGGCCCTGGCGACATGTTTCGCGCCGGCCGCATGCTGGCCGACGGCGACCTCAAGCTGATCACGCTGTCGCTGCTGGCCGAGGCGCCGCGCCACGGCTACGACATCATCAAGGCGCTCGAGGAGCGCACCAGTGGCATCTACAGCCCGAGCCCGGGCGTGGTCTACCCGACGCTGACCTTCCTGGAAAAGGCCGGCTATGCCGTCTCGTCGAGCGAAGGCAACAAAAAGGTGTTTTCCATCACCGAGGCCGGGCAGGCGCATCTGGCCGACAATCGCGAGATGATCGACGGCGTGCTCGACCATCTCGAACGCTTCGGCCGCAAGATGGCCAAGGCGCGCGACTGGTTCGGCTGGAACGACGATGGCGAAGACCGGCGCGGTGGCCGTGGTGGCCGTGGCGAGCGCTCGGAAACGCGCGACGAATTCCGCGCCATCCGTCACCGCCTGCGCGCGGCGCTGGGCGAGATCGTCGATGCCCCGGCTGAAAAGCAGGCCGAGGCGATCGCCATCCTCGAAGCCGCGGCTGAAGCGCTGGAAGCGCTGACGCACCGCTGAGGCGCGGAGCAGGGTGCTGGCGCGGATCTAGCAAGACCTGGGTTCCTCGCCCCCGCAAAGCGGCTACGCTATGCACACATCTTCTGTGACTGGCGTGACTGATCGGCGCGAGGCTTGATTGCCACGTGGTTCCCCCAATCCGTCGCTGCTTCGCAGCGCCACCTTTCCCCCCTCCAGAGGGAAAGGAAGGGAGCTTTGCTGGACGAGCGTTGATGGCAAAAGAAGCTTGGCGCCTTTCCTCTACCCCGTCGATCGGGGGAGAGGTGGCTCGGCGAAGCCGAGACGGAGTGGGGGTCGACCAGCGCCGCATAAGACAATGCATGCGCCAAGCCGCCATGCACGCTATCGCCAAAGACCAGCCGCTCGGAATGTGTGCATGCCGTAGCGCAAAGCGGGGGAGAGGTGGCCGCGAAGCGGTCGGAGAGGGGGCTGCTGCGCTGGCAAGTTTTCTCAGACCTCATTCAAGGTCGAGCCATTCCCCCTCTCCGTCTCGGCTTCGCCGCGCCACCTCTCCCCCACTCCCGTGGGAGGTGAGGAGCCCAAGTTCTGCAAGGCACAAAAAAGCCCGGGGAGACCCGGGCTTTTTTGCGTCAAGGCAGGCCGGCATCATTCCTTGCCGACATATTCGCTGATCAGCTTTTCGTTGCGGGCCTTTTCGATCTTGGCGGTCATCTCGGCCGACAGGCGTTCGTCGGTGCGGTACTTGACCAGGTTCACCAGGCTGCCGGTCAAGAGCAGGATGCCCATGGCCCAGTAACCCTTCGTCGCGAGGTCGACAGGCGCCAGCCACAGCGACAGGCCGAGCATGAAATAGGCGGCACCGACCGAGGCGGTGTTGAACATGATGTAGGTCTGATTGGCGTTCATTGGAGTTCTCCGTTGGTTCGATGATGTTGGATTGGATGGAAGTCAGGTTCGAAAGCAGGTTTCAGTTGATGGTCTTGAGGCGCTCGAGCACGTCCCTGGCGCGCACCTTCACCGCCGGGCCGTGACCGGCGTCGGCAAGGCGGTCGCGGATCGCTTCGTGACGCAGTTCGCCGTCGATCTCGTCGAGGATGCCGGCCTCCTCGAAGGGGTCGCTGGCTCCCTTGATGCGGGCCAAGAGCTCCTCGGCGTCGTTGAGGCTTCCAGAATTGCCGATCGACCTGACCAGGCGTGACTGTGCCTTGCGCTCGGCATCGATGGCCCGGGCCGAGATCATGCCCTGGTTGAGGTCGATGATGCGGCTGCGCCCGCTCCACCGAAACGCGCATCCGCAAGGTCTTTTCGCCAAGGTTCTGCACGGTGGCGCGACGGACCTCGCGTTCATTCTCCAGCTCGGCGATGGCCGCGGCACCACTTTCGGCGAGCCCGTTGTTACCGGCGGCGAGCGCGCTGAGCGTGCGGCTTTCGAGATCGGCATGGCGGCGTTCGAGCTGGTCGAGACCGGCCTGCTCGGCACGCTGGCGAACGATCAGCGAAGCAAGCGTCTGCTTGGCGGCGGCAAGGCCCGCCTCGGCGTCGCGGATGCGCTGCGCCAGAAGGTCGATGGCGAAGCGATCCTTGAGGCCGTCCTCGGCCCTTGCGCTGGCGCCGTCGAGCAATGTTCTGATCAGGCTAAGCATGGTTCTTCTCCCTTCGAATGTTCCCGTGAACAATGTTCACGAAGCCAACATAACAGGAAATGAACATTGTTCAAGAGGTTTTTGAACGCTGTTCACGAAATCCCGGGTATGGTAAACAAGAGGAAATCGCGGTTCGAACCAGCGTGCAGCGCAAGGCGCGCGCATTCACAAGGATTGATATGGCACTGGACAGGGAAGAGACGGGCGAGCGGGTGCTGGCGATTGCCGAGGTGCTGCTCAACGAGGGCGGCATGGACAATCTGAAGGCCAGGACCATAGCCGAGCAGGCGGGCATCTCGGTCGGTTCGGTCTACAACCTGTTTTCCGATCTCGACGGGGTGCACCGTGCCGTCAACATGCGGCTGCTCGACCGGCTGGGTGCGGCAGGGGCAGCGGCGATGGCCGATCTTTCCAAGCGCGGCACTACCGATGTGCGCCAGCGCCTGCTGGCGCTGGCCGACGCGTATGTCCGTTTTGTCGAGGCGCATCCCGGCAGCTGGCCGGCACTGCTCGCCTTCAACAGGCGGCGTCCGACGCTGGCCGAGCCGGACGCGTATGAGGCGCGGCTCGACCAGCTGTTCGAGATCATTGCCCAGGTGCTCGCCGGCGGCGACTTCGACCTCGACGACGACACGCGCCGGATCGCCGCGCGCACGCTGTGGTCAAGCGTGCATGGCATCGTCACCAGCGGCTATGCGGCCAGATCCGTGCGCCGGCAGGCCGACGAGATCGACCAGCAGATCGAGCTGCTGGTCGCGGTCTTCATCAGGGGGCTGGAACGCGGCGGCACATTCGCGCATGCTGGGACGAAAACGTCGTGAATCGCGAACGGACCGCGGTTTGCAGGGCGAACAAGGAGATTTGAGCGATGTCTTTTCTGAAACGTCTATTCGGCGGTGGCAGCAGTGGTGAAGCGGCCGAGCCCAAAAGTGCGGCACCCGCCAAGCAGGTCGAGCACAAGGGTTTCCTGATCAGCGCCACGCCCTACAAGGCCGACGGCCAGTACCAGACCTGCGGAATCGTCTCCAAGGAGATCGACGGCGTGATGAAGGAACACAAATTCATCCGCGCCGACCGCTTCGCCGGCCTCGACGACGCCGTCGACATCTCGATCAAGAAGGGCATCCAGCTGGTGGATGAACAGGGCGAGCGGATTTTCGGGTAGGGCGCTGGGTCGAACAGTCCGCCGCAAGGAATGGATGTTCACTTCAGCCGGATAGTTTTGCGTTTTCGCCATCAACCTTGACCCGCCATTGCTTGGCCAGATCACGGCGGCGCCCCGGGTAGCGGCCGGCCTGTAACTCAGCTCGGCCAATCCGGTCCGTGCGGAACAGCCGAAAGTCCTGCCGCAACTCGCACCAGCCGGCGACGAAGCGTTTCGTCTCGACAAAGCCAAGCATGATTGGCCAGATGATCCGCTCGGTCGCGGGTCCCTTGGGGTCACGATAGCTTATGAGAAGCTTGCGCTGCTCGCGCATCGCCTGGCGCACGATCTGCAAATCGATCTCGTTCGCATGGGCTGGCGCACGGCCGACATGGAAGGCGTTCTCATTCAGTGTGGGGCGCAGCTCGACAGGCAGCACCGCCCCGATCTTGCCAAGCAGGTTTTCTGCGGCGCGCGCGAGGCCAGGATCGGTCTGCCGGCTTACCCATTGGGCGCCAAGCGTGAGCGCGTGCATTTCTTCCTCGGTGAACATCAGCGGCGGCAGCAGGAAGCCGGGCTTTAGGATGTAGCCAAAGCCCGGCTCGCCTTCGATCTGAGCGCCCAAAGCCTGCAAGGCGGCGATGTCACGGTAGATGGTCCGCAAGGAAACCCCGGCTTCGCGCGCAAGCTCGGTGCCCGGCACCGGGCGTTGGTGCCGGCGCAGCATCTGCATAAGTTCGAAAAGCCGGTTGCTCTTGGACATCGGACTATCCTAGCACACACCGTGCCAAACTTTGGCAGCAGGCTGTCAAGCCATGGACACCAAGCCTTTTCCGCCGAGTCTGCGGCCGGATTCAAGGGCGGTCACCAGCGCAATCGCATCCTGAAGACGAACGATTTCCACCACCGGCAGCTTGAGTGCCCCTTCGCCCGCCGCGCGGGCGAGATTGTCGAGAATGTCGGCTCTCGCCGTGCAGATGATCGGCTTCAGGTGCCGGTTGAACAGCGCGCGGATGAACTTGGCCGGCGTCGGGTTGATGTCGAGATAGAAACCACGCTTGCGCAGCAGGCCGAGACCGACGGCGACGGTCATCGTGCCGGCGGTATCATAGACGACGTCGTAGCGGTTGCTGATCTTCGAAAGGTCCGTCTTGCGATAATCGAAGACGGTCTGAACGCCGAGGTCGCGCGCCCTTTGCATCGCTTCCGCGCTGCAACTTCCGGAGACTGTTGCACCGAGCATGCGGGCGATTTGAACCGCCGACTCGCCGACGGCGCCAGTGCTGCCGTTGATGAGGACGTGCTTGCCTGCCGTCAACTGCGCCTTGTCGACGAGACCATTCCAGGCGGTGATGCCGGGCGTGGCAAGGCACGCCGCCTCCTCGAAGGAGATCGAATTAGGCATCTTGGCAAGGAAGGTTTCCGGCACGATCACGGCTTCGCCGATCGCACCGCCATCCTTGATCGGCGCGAGGCCAAACACGGCATCGCCGACCTTGACGCGCGAGACGCCGGGACCGACCGAAGTGACGGTTCCCGAAAAATCGCTGCCCAGGGCACGAGGGAATGTTTTCCCCGTCACCATCTTCAGCGCGCCGTTGCGCACTTTCCAGTCGATGGGATTGATGGCCGCGAAGTGGACCTTGACGGCAACCTCGCTTTTGCCCGGCGCGCGAAGCTCGAAATTCTCGAGCTTCATCAAGTCCGGGCCGCCATAGCGGTCATATTGGATGCGTTTCATAACTCGTCTCTCAGGGATGGAGATCACCTCGGCCAAGCTGCTCGGCCGTTCGGTCTCAAGGGCGCTGGTAGTCATTGGGGACTTCCGTCTGCCGGCGCGGCTCAGTGCGGTTGAACCGTTTTCAGATGTTCGGCGAAGGGCGTGCCGTCGTAGATCACGGTGGTCGACGCGATCCTGCCGTCCTTGATGACGACGTGCTCGGCGACAACCGCGCTCGGGACGGGGTAGGTTTCGGCATTGTAGACAATGACGGCGTGGTCATCATCGCCGAAGGCTGCGAGCAGCGTCAGCGTCTTGATCATCGAGGCGAAGCCTTCCTGAAAGCCGCGGAATGCCTGCACGCCCTGAAGCTCTCCCAACGGAGAAATACAAACCACGTCCTCAGCAGAAATGGAGGAGATCTGCTCCACGTCCTTGTTGGCCATGGCGTCGAAATAGGCCTGCGCGATCGTCAGGGCCTTGCCGTTTGTTCCAGTCATCGTTCGTTCCTTTGTTTGATGTCGATGACCGGCATATAGAACAAGGCAGTGACAGATTTTGTCAGCATGATGCACTGCGAGCACCAGACGGCGCGACAGGAACGGGCGGCCAGGCACCGCCTGCATAAATCCAGCTTATCATCACCCCTAGTTTTTGAAGACGTTACACGGTCTTTCGCCGCCTGTAGCTTCGACGCTACAGAGTGGAAATGACTGGGGATTTGGTGGGTCGATGCAGACGCATGCGCGGGTGGTGGTTGTCGGTGGCGGGTGTGTTGGCGCGGGCATTCTTTATGGCCTAGCAAAGCGCGGCTGGACCGACGTCGCGCTGCTCGAACGCACGCAGCTGACCGCCGGCTCCACATGGCACGCGGCCGGCCTCGTCCCGTCCTATGCCCGCAACATCAATATCGGCCGGATGATCAACAAGACCATCGAGATCTATGAAGGGCTCGAGGCCGAGACCGGGCAGCCTGTCGGATGGCACAAATGCGGCCAGTTGCGGATCGCCAATTCCAGGGACCGGCTCGACGAATACAAAAGCTATATGAGCGTCGCCGACGTCCAGGGCATGCGGGCACATTTGCTGTCGCCGGCGGAGGCGAGGGCGCTGTGCCCGCTTCTCGACAACAAGCATATGCTGGGCGCGCTCTATCATCCCGATGACGGCCATATCGCGCCGGCCGACGTGACCCATGCCATGGCCAAAGGCGCGCGGGATCTGGGCGCCAAGATCTATCTCAACACCGAGGTCAGCGGCTTTCAGCGGACCGCAAGCGGCGAATGGCGGGTCGCGACCAACAAGGGCGACATCATCTGCGAGCATGTGGTCTGCGCGACCGGTAATTACGCACGCCAGACCGGCGCGCTGCTCGGCCTCGACATCCCCGCCATCCCGATCCTGCATCAGTACTGGATCACCGAGCCGGTGCCGGAGATCGTGGAGCGCAAAAAGCAGGGACGCGCGGAAATGCCGATCCTGCGCGACGAGGGTTTTGAAGGCTATCTGCGCGAGGAGGGCGACGGCTTCATGTTCGGGCCCTATGAGCGCACCGAACACCTCAAACTGTTCGCCGAGGACGGCGTTCCCGCCTGGTTCGGCGCCGATCTCGTCGAAGAGGATTTCGAGGCGGTGTCATGGAACTGGGAGCGGGCGACGCAGCTTGTGCCGGCACTGGGACGCGCCGGGATCAAGGCCAATGTCCGCGGCCCCTTCCAGATGACGGCGGACGAGCTTCCCTTGATGGGACCGGCCTGGGGCCTGCGCAATGTGTGGCTCGCCGAGGGTGTGCCGGGCGGCATATTGTGGGGCGGCACGATCGGCTACTATCTGTCGGAGCGGATCGTCGAGGGCACCAACAGCCTCGACACCTCGGATCTCGACCCGCGCCGCTTCGGCGACTACGCCAACAAGGCCTGGACGCGCGAGAAGGTCCGCGAGGCCTGGGGCACGCATGCGGAGCAGAAATATCCGGGGCAGGACATGCCCTCCGCCCGCCCACAGAAGACCGCGCCATCCTACGCGCGGCTGACCGAACTGGGTGCGGTCTGGGGTGTGCTCAACGGCTGGGAGATGCCCAATTGGTTCGCGCCCAGGGGCGTCGAGGCCAAGGACCAGTACAGCTGGCGCTGGACCGCCAAAGGCGTGTTCGTCGGCGAGGAGGTGCAGGCGGTGCGCAACGCCGTCGGCCTGGTCGAGATGACGCCGATGACCAAGTTCGAGGTGTCGGGGCCGGGCGCGGCCTTATGGCTCGACAGGATCCTCGCCAATCGCCTGCCGGCGGCCGGCCGGGCCGTGCTGGCGCATCACCTCACCGCTGGCGGCGGCGTGCAGGCCGAATATATGGTGGCGCGGCTTGGCGAAGACAGTTTCTATCTCATCTCGACGCCGCGCGCCGAACGCTGGAATTTCGACGATCTGTCAAAACTGCTTCCCGCCGACGGCAGCGTCAGCCTGAGGAACGTCACCAACGAGCGCGGCTGCTTCACCATCGTCGGGCCGAAGGCACGCGAGGTTCTGCAACCGCTGACCGAGATCGATCTGTCGAACGCGGCCTTTCCCTGGTTCGGCGTGAAGACCGGCAGCGTGGCCCTTGCCAGCGACGTGCGGCTGCTGCGCGTCAACTATGAAGGCGAGCTCGGCTGGGAACTCTATCATCCCATGGCCTACCAGCGGCAATTGCTCGACGCGATCCTCGGAGAGGGCGAGAAGCACGGCCTGCGGCTCGTCGGGCTGCATGCGCTGGAATCGTTGCGGCTGGAGAAATCCTACCGCGCCATGTACCGCGACATGAACCCGGAGCTCAACGCGCTGGAGAGCGGGCTCGAGCGCTTCATCCGCCTCGACAAGGGTGACTTCATCGGTCGCGACGCGGTCCTGAAATACAAGGACAAAAATGACCAGCGCCGGTCGGTGACGCTCAGGATCGAGACCGACGGCGCCAGCACGCTCGCTTCCGAGGGCCTTTACCTCAATGGCGAACTGGTCGGGCGCATCACGTCGGGCGGCTATGGCTATACGCTCGGACATGATGTGGCGCTGGCGCTGTTGCCCGAACGTCTCGGCACGCCCGGCACCAAGCTCGACGTCGCCATACTGGGGGAATGGAAGACCGCTGAAGTCATCGCGGATTCGCCATATGACCCCACCTCGGCCAGGGCGCGGATGTAGCGCGCAGCAGACGTTAGCAAAGGTATTGAGGGCACGCTTGCAGCTTCCATTGTTTTTTGCATAGGGCTGTCGGTGCCCGAAAGCGGCTTCGGTCATCACCTGCCAATGTAGGCGGCGAGTTCGTCCGGCGTCCCATTTGGGAAAGCCTGTTTTAGAAAGTCCAAGAACGCCGACACTCGCGCGCTGAGCAGCCGCCGCGATGGGTAGAGCGTCCAAATCGAGATTTCGGGACCGTCAATATCCCCCCAATTCACCAGTGTGCCGTCAGCCAAGTCGTGGCTCACCAACGAAATGGGAAGACGTCCTGCACCGACGCCGGCTCGCACGGCATCCCTAACCATGATGAGCGTCGACAAAACGAGAACCGGCTCGATTGTAATTGTTGACCGGCCACCTTGTGTCTTCACGTGCCATGTTTGCAGTTCGCCTGCCCCGCGCGCAACGCCGGGCGCGGCGCGCTCACCGGTGCTGCGAGGAAGATCGGGGCTCGCCACAACGATCAGGCGGTCGCGGAGAAACGCCCGTCCGACCAGGCTTTCGTCGGGATCTGGATTGACCCGGATTACCAGATCGTAGCCTTCCTCGATCATGTCGACAGGCCGGTCCTCAGTCGTCACTTCAAGCTTCACCTCCGGGTACTTAAGGGCAAAGCCCGCGGCGATCCTTCCCATTGCGGTCTGCGAAAAATGTAAAGGTGCGCTGATCCGTAATCTCCCCTTGGGTCTCTGGGCGCCCGAGGCAATCGCCGAAGTCGTCTCGTCCAATTCGGCAAGCAACGCTCCCGTCCGCTCGAACAGCGCCCGTCCTTCTTCGGTGAGCTTCAGGTTACGCGCACCGCGTTCAAACAGGCGCAGATCAAGACTGCTTTCCAACTCTGCAACGCGCCGGGACAGCGTTGCCTTGGGCCGGCCGGTGGCCCTTGCCGCTTTGCCGAAGCCACCATGGCGGGCAACGAGATTGAAATCGGCGAGCGCAAGAAGATCCATGGGTGTTCCACCAGTGAGACGGTGCGTCTAAAATTTCCGTCTATTGGGCTCTCAGTGAGCCACACATATTGGAGGTGTCAAGCAACCCAACAGGAGAAATTTCATGACCATTCTCGTTACCGGCGCCACCGGCAATATTGGCCGCCAAGTCGTCGAACACCTCGTCAGGCACGACGCTGATGTCCGTGCTCTCGTCCGCGATCCGTCGAAAGCCAGCTTCCCGGCAGGTGTATCCGTCGTGCAAGGCGACTTTCTCGATGTCGATTCGCTGCGCAAAGCCATGTCAGGCGTTTCAACCCTGTTCCTCTTGAACGCCGTGGTACCGGACGAATTCACCCAAGCGTTGATCGCGCTCAACGTCGCCCGGTCGGCCGGCATCGAGCGCATCGTCTATCTGTCGGTGATCCACGCTGACGTCTATGTGAACGTGCCACATTTCGCGGGCAAGTTCGCCGTCGAGCGAATGATCGAGCAGATGGACTTCAAGGCTACGATCTTGCGCCCGGCCTACTTCATCCAGAACGATCTGATGATCGAAGACGCCATCACCGGCTACGGCACCTACCCAATGCCGATCGGCGCCAAGGGTCTCGCCATGATTGACGTCCGTGATATCGCCGAGATCGCCGCCCTTGAGCTGCTGCGCCGCGAGCAGTCCGCAGAGCCGCTTGCGCTCGACCGGATCAACCTCGTCGGTCCGCAGACACTGACTGGGACGGATATCGCCGCCATCTGGTCTGACGTGCTCGCCCGCCCGATCCATTACGGCGGCGATAATGCAGAGGGCTTTGAGCAGAATCTGAAGCAGTTCCTGCCCGCCTGGATGGCCTACGACATGCGCCTGATGGGCGAGCGCTTCTTCACCGAAGGGATGTTGCCTGAGGACGGCGACGTCGAGCGCCTGACTGCGCTTCTGGGCCGCCCACTGCGCCCATATCGCGACTTCGCCTCAGCAATCGCTGGTTCGCAGGCGATAGAGACGGCGGCGAGCTGAGGAGTAAAGCCGGCTGGCTCTACAATGCCTGGATCAATCCCTCAAACCGCCAGCGAATACTCCAGATCGCGCAGTGGCAGCCGGCGCACCCGCTCTCCGGTGGCGGGCGTTGCCGAGTGCCGGCGCGGGGCATTGACCCTCTTGGCGATGGCTGCTGCCTCGCAGGCATAGTCTTTGACCAGCCGCCGCCCGAAATCACCGCCGACACGGTTCGCGGCCGGTCCCGCCAGATTATCTCTGACCGTCCGGAACAAAGCCGACTGGCGCAGGTTAGGTCCCCAGCACATGTGTGCATGAAAGGACCTTCCCCAATGAAAACACGCCTATTTCTGGCCTCACTGGCCACAGCTACAGCCATGGCTTTTGCCCTGCCTGCACTCGCCGCCGACAGCGCGCAGGACTTCGTCAACAAGGCCGCTGCGGGCGGCATGTTCGAGGTCGATTCCAGCAAGGTCGCCGAAGGCAAGGTGCAGGATCAAAGCGTCAAGGATTTCGCCCACAAGATGATCGACGATCACGGCGCCGCCAACGCGAAGCTGGAGACGATCGCCGGCGAGCAGAAGCTGACGGTTCCCAAGGAACTGGATGCCAAGCTCAAGGGTGATGTCGACACTCTGCAGAACGGCAAGGATCCGATCGACGGCCCCTACGTCCAGTTGCAGCGCGACGCGCACACCGATGCCGTGAAGCTGTTCGAGAGCTACGCCAAGGACGGCGACAACGCGGAGCTGAAGACGTTCGCCCAGCAGACGGTGCCGACGCTCAAGATGCACCAGGAGATGATCGAGAAGATCGCGGCGACCATGGGCACCCAGTCCTCGGATTCGCAGACGCCCAAGAACACGGTCGGCGGCGCACCCGACCCCATGCCTCCGCTTCCCGGGGCCAACAGCTTCACCGAAGACCAGGCCAAGGGCCGCATCCAGGATGCCGGCTTCGCCGATGTGTCGAAGCTGACCAAGGACGACCAGGGCATCTGGCGCGGCCAGGCCAACAAGGACGGCAAGAACACCACCGTGGCGCTGGACTACAAGGGCAACGTCGTTGCCGGCGTCAACTGAAACTGAAATCCAGGAGATCAAAATCATGAAAACCGTAACCGGACTTTTCGACAATTACGATGATGCTTCCGACGCCGTTGGCGAATTGGAAGCCAGCGGTGTTGCGCGTGACAACATCAGCATCGTTTCCAGCAATTCGGACAATCAGCACGAGATCAACGGGTCCAAGGCCGCCGACGACGCTGCCGGCGGTGCTGGACTGGGAGCCGCGATCGGCGGAGCCGGTGGACTGCTCGCCGGGCTTGGCCTGATGGCCATACCGGGTGTTGGTCCGGTGGTGGCCGCCGGGTGGCTGGCTGCCACTGCGGTCGGTGCCGTGGGCGGTGCCGTGGTTGGCGGCGCGGCAGGCGGCATCGTCGGTGCCCTCACCGATTCCGGTGTCCCGGAACATGATGCCCATGTTTACGCCGAGGGTGTGCGCCGCGGCGGCACTCTGGTCACAGCCAAGGTCGACGACCAGTTGGTGCCGGAGGCCGAAAGGATCCTGGGACAGGCTACGTCTGTCAACCTGCAAGAACGGCGTGGCGAATACCAGGCCGATGGCTGGACTGGCTTCGACGCTGACGCGGAGAACTACCGCTCGAACGAAATCGGCCGCGATGGCGCTCGCGATGTAAACCGAGTTTGATCGACAGGGCCTCGCTGCCGAAAGGCGGCGGGGCCATTCTGCCGAACAGCCTTCGGCTAACGCATCAAGCCGGCTGCGCGAAGCGCATCCTCAATAGTCTTGCCAATGCCTGTAGCAGAAGCGCGTGAACCATCTGGACGCGGTTGTTCGGCAGGTTCGACCCGCGCTGGCCTCGACTTTTCGGGCGCTATATATGGGCGCAAGTCCGTACCCGCAGTGGGGTTCGCTGCGGCCGCCTTAGGCTTGGCCCCTCTTGGTGCATCCCGGCTCGCAAGATCCCAGAAGGCCGCCATACGTCTCGTCGACGATATTCCGACCTCCAGCATGAACGGCGCGGCATGGCCCAAGCCGTCGTCACCGCCTGTCTTCAAGGGGGTGCCATGGCCCATGCCGGCAATTGTGTATTTTTCGATCACCTCACGGCCATCGGCGTCGCACCAGACTTGCCGCGTTTGTCCATCGACGGTCTCTTTTCGAACAGGGCTTGCCCCGACGCGATGAACGCTCTGCCATTGGGCGACAAGGGAGTCCGCATTGGACGGCGCCACCGTGTGGTCGGCCGTGCCCTGCCAGATTGAGATTTTCGGCCAGCTTCCCTGATGCGGCGACGCCTGCGCCAGACGTCGCTGGAGTTCCGACTGAGACGGGCCACCATGCCCACGCATGCGATCGAACGCTTCCGGGATCGTCGATGCGCTGCCATAGGCAAGTCCCGCAATGATTGCGCCGCCGGCGAACACGTCCGGATAAGTTGCCAGCATTGCCGCCGCCATGGCGCCCCCGGCGGAAAGGCCAGTGATGAAAACGCGCCGGCGGTCCAGGCCATGCTTCGTCACCATGGCTTCGATCATCTGGCGGATGGAGAGCACTTCACCGCGATCGCGTGTGACATCCTCGGGCACGAACCAGTTGAAGCAGAGATTGGCATTGTTGGCGCGCTGCTGTTCGGGGAACAAAACCGCGAACCCTTCCTCTGCCGCCAGGCGCGACCAGCCGGACCCGTGATCATAGCCGGCAGCCGTCTGCGTGCAGCCATGCAGGACGACAACCAACGCTGCACCGCGCGGCAAGTTCTCAGGAAGGTAGAAACGTGCCCGCAAGGCGCCTGGATTGGACCCGAACGCCGCCAGGTCGGACAGACTGTCGAGATGGCCCGGTTGGGAAAATGCCGGCCGGCCTCGCATGGCCGAAAGGCGGGCGATCGTATCTGAGATGTTCCGCAAATCGAGATCCTAGACCGCCGGAATGGCGGAAGCCCGAGCACAATGCACCTACAGCAACATCGTTGCTGCACTGCACAATAACAAGCTTACGCTGGGGTAGACGAAAGGCAAATGCTCCGTCCAGGCCGGCGCCGTATCTCAGGCCGGCCCATTCCTCGCCGACTTCGCCAGTTCCTGTTCCAGATCCACCAGTTCCTTGCCGCCTGCCATCAAATTGAGCAACTGGTCGCGGGTGATTTCGCCCTTGGCGTAGGTGCCGGTGCTTCTGCCGCGCTTCAACAGCGTGAAGCGGTCGCCGACGACATAGGCGTGGTGAACGTTGTGGGAGATGAAGATGACGCCGATGCCGCGCGCCTTGGACTGGACGATGAGCTTCAGCACCACGGATGCCTGGTGGACGCCGAGCGCCGATGTCGGCTCGTCGAGGATCAGCACCTTGGCGCCGAAATAGACGGCGCGCGCGATAGCCAGGCATTGCCGTTCGCCGCCCGAAAGCGTGCCGACGGGCTGTTCGGGATCGCGCAGCTGGATGCCCATCGCCGACATCTCGTCATAGGCGGTGCGGTTGGCGAAGTCGGCGTCGAACTGGCTGATCGGCCCGAACTTGCGCATCGGCTCGCGCCCGAGGAAGAAGTTGCGCGCCACGCTCATCAGCGGCACCAGCGCCAGGTCCTGGTAGACCGTCGCGATGCCGCTGTTACGCGTATCGGCGGGCGAGGCAAATCGTGTCGGCTTGCCCTGGACGCGGATCTCGCCCTCGTCGGGCGTGTAGACACCCGACAGCGTCTTGATCAGCGTCGACTTGCCGGCGCCATTGTCACCGAGCAGGCAATGCACCTCGCCGGGGCAGACATCGAAGGACACGTCCTTGAGCGCCACGACCGAGCCGAAATACTTGCTGACCGACTTCAGTTCGACATAGGGCTCGGCCATCACCGGCTCCTCATGGCGCGGTTGCGCACATAGCTGTTGAACAACACCGCGATGACCATCATGGCGCCCATGAAAAGCTTGAACCAGTCGGTGTCGATGCCGGTGTAGAAGATGCCCATCTGCACCACGCCGAAGATCAGGGCGCCGAACATGGCGCCGATGGCCGATCCGTAGCCGCCGGTGAGCAGCGTGCCACCGATGACGACGGCGATGATGGCTTCGAACTCCTTCTGCGTGCCGCGCAGCGTGTCGGCCGAACCGGTGACCAGCACCTGGATCGCCGCGAACAGGGCGGCCGCGAGTGCCGTCATGACGAAAAGCGTGATCTTGGTGCGGGCCACTGGGACACCGAGATTGCGCGCTGCATTGGCTTCGCCGCCGGCGGCAAAAATCCAGTTGCCGAAGCGGCTGCGCGTCAAGAGCCAGGTGCAGGCCAGTGTCAGCACGATCCACCAGACGATCGACACCGGAATGCCTGATATCGACGGCAAGCCGTCCGCCCGCTTGCCGATCAGGCCGATGTCGGCAAGCCTGGCGATCAAGCCGGAAAGCACCTGTCCCGAAAACAGGCTGTTCAGCGGATCGTGCAACGCCAGCTCATGCACGCCCGACACCTGGGTCCGCCCTGAAATGCCGCGTGTGAGGCCAAGGGTCAGGCCGCGCAGCATGAACAGGCTGCCGAGCGTCACGATGAAGGAGGGCAGGCCGGTCCTGACGACGGCGAGGCCGTTGAGCGCGCCGATGCCACCGCAGACGGCGAAGGTGAACAGCAGCGACAGCCAGATCGGCCAGCCCCAGAAAACGGCGGGGATGGCAATCAGGATGCCGGCAAAGCCGATCATCGAGCCGACCGACAGGTCGAACTCGCCGGCGATCATCAGGAGAGCCACGGGTGCGGCGAGAATGCCAAGCTGGGCCGAGACTTCGAGGAAGTTGATGATGCCCTTGGCACTGAAAAGTCCTGAGCTTCCCGCCGTGATGGCGAAGAACACGAAGACCAGCACGGTGCCGGCAGCCGCGCCAAGCTCCGGCCTGCTCAACAGGCGGCTGAGGCGTGAGACGGACCGGACCCGCTCGTCGCGAATCTCTGAAACCATGGCTGTGTTGCCCTTCACTAGAGCCGTTCATCGTTTCACGCTGAACAGCTCTATCTCCTTGCCTTGACGCAATTCCGGACGGAAAACCGCTCACACTTTTCCTGGAATTGCTCTGATAAAGCGGCCGGAGCGAAGCCCCGGCCGCCAGTGTTAGCGCTTGCCGAGTTTCGACAGCTCGATAACCGAGGCGGCGGTGTCCTTGGTGACGAAGCCGGGGCCGGTCGGATAGTCGGCGATCGGCATGATCTTGTACTTCTTCCAGAGGTCGAACATCGCGACCGGGATGTAGCCCATGGCATATTGCTGGGCGTCGATGCCCACTCCATCTTGCCGGCGACGACGGCCTGCAGGATCGTGGGGGAGAGATCGAACGTGCCGGTCTTCACCTTGCCCGACAGGCCCAATTCATCAAGGGCGGCCAGCGTCGGTTCGGCACCGCTGGCACCGACGGCGAGGATGAACTGTGTATCGGCATGAGCGGTCATGTAGGCGATCACGCGGTTCTTCATTTCGGTCGGGTCGATGACGCCGTTCATCACCGGCACGTCGACGCCCAGACCCTTGGCAAAGCCGGCGCAGCGGTCGTCGAGGCTCGAATTGCCGACCTCGTGGTTGGCGCAGACCGCCTTGGTGAGGCCGAGCGCCTTGATGCGCTCGCCGGCCATGACGCCCGCCTGGAACTCATCCTGCCCCATGAACAGCAGGCCGCCAAGGTCATGGGTGAGTTTCGAACCGCCGGAATCGATGATAATGACCGGGATACCGGCGGCGACGGCGTTTTTGACCGGAGCCGAAAGGGCGGCCGCGTCGGGGATCGAAACGACCATGCCGTCCGGCTTCGAGGCCGTGATGGCGTCGATCATCTGCGCCATTTTGGCCATGTCGAAGGTTTCGGGCGCCAGATATTCGGCCTTGACGCCGAGCGTCTTGGCGGCATCGTCCATGCCGTTCTTGACCACCGACCAGTAGGGGTCGCCGCTCTGGCCGTGGGTGACGAACACCACGCGGGTCTCGTCGGCGGCCGCAAGGGTCGTGGCTGCCGCCATCATCGTGAAGCCGGCCAGCAGGCCGAGCGCAGGCTTTATTAATTTCGCAAGCGAAAACATAGAACCTCCTGTTTGTTTTCCGCCGCCGCAATTACGGTCGGCAGTCCAGTTGCCCCTTATTCCAGTTTCATTCCTCAGCACTGGTTCCCTGGAGTCCGCATCGCGGCCTCGATCATTCCATGACGGTAAATCCAGCTTGCCGCGCCATGCGCGACAGGTTTTGGAAGCCCATCGTCGCATAGGTCAGCGGATTGGCCTTGTTGGGATCCTGCTCGGCCTCAACGACCAGCCAGCCGCTGTAGCCATTGTCGGCCAGCACGCGCAAAATGGCGGGATAGTCGATGAAGCCGTCGCCGGGGACGGTGAAGATCCCTTCCATGACCGCGCCCATGAAACTCATGTCCTCGGCGCGGGCGCGATCAAGCACAGCCTTGCGGGCATCCTTGCAATGCACATGCACGACGCGTTTAACCTGCGCCTTGATGAGAGCCAGCGGGTCGCCGCCCGAAAAGATCGAATGGCCGGTGTCGTAGAGCAGGCCGACCGCCTCGCCGGTGTGCCGCATCAACAGGCCGACCTCGGCATCGGTCTCGACGATGGTTCCCATATGGTGGTGAAAGGCCATGCGAACGCCGAAATCCGCCATCCTTTCGGCCAGCGCCGTCAGCTTGCGGCCGTAGGCCGGCCATTCCTCGGGCCTGAGGACCGGACGCTGCGAGATCGGCCCCCAGATGGCGTTGTGGCGCCCGCGCGAGGTGTCGGCATAGACGACATGGGTGGAGCCCATATCCTTCAAAAGCTGGAGATGCGGCGTGATCGCATCCATCTCCGCACCGACATCCTTTTCGTCGCAACGGCCGTCATACCAGCCGGAAACCACCGCAAGGCCGTACTGTGCCATGATACGCTTCAACTCGGCCGAGCGGCGCGGAAACTTGCCGCCAAGTTCGGTGCCGGAATAGCCGGCCTGCCTGGTTTCGCGGAGGCAGACTTCAAGCGGTGTGTCGCCGCCGAGTTCCGGTACGTCATCATTGGTCCAGGTGATCGGATTGATGCCGATGCGAACCGTCACGGGCGAACTCCTGATTGCTTCGACTGGGCAAGGTGATGGCGGGCGAGGCCGGCCAGTAGCGTCATGTCGCGGCGGGCATGCTCGGCGGTGTTGCGCACGGCTGAGCCTTCGACGATCGCCGACCAGAAGCCTTTCAACTCCTCGACGAATGCCTCTTCGTAGCCGCTGCTTATGTCGCGGCTGGAAAGCGTGTGACCGTCGCCGGTGCGGACGGTCAGCCGTGTCGGTTGATGATTGAGATAGGGCGAGGGGAATTCCAACTCGAGCGAGGCGTTGTCGAAATAGAGCGTGATGCGCTCGCGATAATCGGGGAGCCCCGGAGTGGCGATGTGGACCATGTTCCACAATGCCTGCCCGCCGCGCAACCGCACGGCGCCCTGGCCGCCTTCGCCCTTGGCGAAGAGCGAGGCGCCGACAATTTCACTGTCCGTCACGCCAAGCGCGTCGAGCAAGCCGTGGACGGCGTTGACGTCGTGCACGATCGACGAACAATAGGCGCCGACAAAGCCGCGAAAGGCGCCGGGATCGTCGACCTCGGGCACCGCGCGCGCGACCTGCTCGCGCTGCTTGGCTTCGGTCGAGGCAATCAATTCCGCCGCGACGTCGTCACCCCGGCAAGTGGAGGCGTGCCGGATGAAGGGCCAGGCGTCGGGATCGTTGACCTCGACCGAAACGTAGCGAAGTGTGTGCGCCGTGCCGGGCAGCATGTTCAGCGCCGCCTCGTAGCTCGGGTCGAAACGCTTCATGTAGCCAACCTGGAGCACCTTTCCGGCGCGGTCCCTGGCGGCGATCAATTCATCGATGTCCTGCGTGCTGTAGCAAAGCGGCTTTTCGCAGAAGACATGCAGGCCCCTGGCGAAGGCGGCGAGGCACTGTTCGCGGTGCAGCGCATCCGGCGAGGCGATAACCACGGCGTCAAGCGGCATGGCGAGAAGCGTGTCGAGATCGGAGAATGTCTCGAGGCCGAATTCCTCACCGACGAAGGCGCGGACTTTTCGCGACGGATCATAGACGCCAGGGATCTTGAACTGCCGGTGCAGCTTGAGCAGATTCGGGATGTGCTCGACCTGGGCGACGCCGCCCGCCCCGATCACTCCCACCCTTATGCACTGCATCGGCCAGCCCCATCTGAACCCGAACGCTTTTTCTTGAGCCTAGGACTCCTTTGGTTCCATTGTTAGAGCCAGATTCCATTGATTTTTGGGAACCAGATGAAAACCAGTTTTCCCGTCGACGGCATTGCGCTCGATCGCGACAGCCCTGCCAACCTGCACCGGCAGCTCTATGTCCAGTTGCGCGGCCTGATCGAACGGCGCGTGCTGCCGAGCGGCCATGCGCTGCCTTCGACACGGGTCATGGCGCGAGACCTGAATATTGGACGCAACACGGTGATTGCCGCTTGCGACCAGCTGGCGCTGGAGGGCTATCTCGCCATACGGCCGCGCAGGCCCTCGGTGGTCATGGACCTGCCGACCCGCTCAGTGGCGGCCGAACAGGTGTCGGCCGAGGACGCCAATCCGATATCGCGACGCGGGCAGACCATGCTTGCCCAACCCTACCATCATGGCCGGCCAGGCATGCTTGCCTTTCATCCCGGCATGCCGGACCCGGATAATTTTCCGTTCAACACCTGGTCGAAACTGCTCAGCCGCCGCGCCAAATTCGCCCATATCGATCTTTTCGGCACCTATCACGTCAAAGGCTATCCGCCGCTTTGCGAGGCGATAGCGCGCTATCTCACCGCCTCACGCGGCGTGAAGTGCACCGCCGAGCAGATCGTCGTCACCAATGGCGCACAGTCGGCGTTCGATCTCCTGGCCCGGCTACTGATCGATGACGGCGACACGGTGTGGATGGAGGAGCCCGGCTATTACGGCGCCGGTTCGGCCTTTGTCTCGGCCGGCGCGAAACTGGCGTCGCTACGCGTCAGCAATGCCGGCTGGAATCTCGATCCGCCGCCTGTCGTGCCGCGCATGATTTTCGTGACGCCCTCCTGCCATCACCCGCTCGGCATAACCATGCCGATGGAACAGCGGCTCAATCTCCTGCACATGGCCGAGACCTGGCGCTCCTGGATCATCGAAGACGACTATGACGGCGAATACCGTTTCCAGGGCCAGCCCATTCCGGCCCTGCAAGGCATCGGCGCGTCAAACCGTGTGGTCTATGTCGGCACCTTCGCCAAGATCCTTTTCCCGGCCATGCGGCTGGGCTTCATGGTGGCGCCCAAGGCGATAGACCATACGATCGTTTCGGCGCTGAGCGTCAGCGGCCAGTTCGCGCCTTTGCTGACCCAGGCCGCGCTCGCGGACTTCATGAATGAGGGGCATTTCACCCGCCATCTCCGGCGCATGCGGCGGCTCTACGCGGAGAGACGGCAGTTCTTCCTGGAAAGCGCGCAAAGGCATCTCGGGGAATGGCTGGATTTCCACACGACCGAGTCCGGCATCCAGGTCGTCGGCATTTTTCGCGGCAGATGCAGCGACAGGGCGGTTGCCGAGGCGGCACTCCAGCAGGGGATCAACGTCTCGGCGCTGTCGATCCAGTACCGTCACGGCACGGAGCAGAACGGCCTCGTCATGGGCTTTGCGGCGGCCGACGCACAGACAACTGAAAAGACGATGCAGAAGTTTCGCACCGTGCTGCAAAGCCATTTTTCGCGAACGAGAAACCCCGGTTAAGAAACTGGGACTATTCGTTTTTTTAAGCTGAACTCGTGCTCTTGGGCGGTGCTAGCCCAGATCTGCCATCCGTGCCCGACAGCGCACCTCGTCGATCGGTCTGCCAAGCGCGGCAAAGCGCGTGGCTGCTTCCTCGAACGCCGCCACGGCCCGGGTTTCGTTACGCTCGGCCCGGCGCTGCACGCCGCGCGCCTCCCACACGGCCGCCACCCAGGGGCCGCCATTCCACATGCCGGCGACCCGCTCAGCCTCGTCGAGCCGGCGGTTGACCTGCTCGATCTCACCCGCCTCGGCCAGGGCAACGGCAGCCGCGGTACGGAAGGTCATCGAGCAAGGCTGGCAATTGCAGCCCGATGACAGCATGCGGTCACCTTCGCGAATGGTCTCGGCGATCCTCTCGGAGGTGGTGGCGGCCCGCACCTCGAGACCCTTCAGGCTGATCAGCAAATGTGGCGCCAGCCAGGAAGAATGGGCAAGGGTGGTGGCGCGGTGGATCAACCGTCCCGCCTGCCATTTCTGGCGTCCGGCAAGCGCGAGTTCCGTCAGGCGCTGCAGCGCCAGTACGCGGCCGGCCACGGCTCCCACCTGCGCGTAGAGTCTTTCGGCTTCGGTCAACATGCGTTCGGCCTCGGCCAACTGGCCCGAGAAGAGCGCTGCTTCGCCCAGCACGAGCGAGGCAAGGCCGCGCCCGGCGACCGAGCCGGCGCCCTCGGCCACCGACAGGAGCTCCCGGGCCGAGGCGGCGATGTCGTGGTGGCCCTTGGCACTGCAGAGGCAGAATTCGGCCAGGCACAGATGCCCGTCAAAAACGTTGGAGACGAAGGCTGGCTTGGAGCGGACCCATTCGATGAACTCCGCCCTGAACAGCTCGCGCCACTGGCCCTGCATGTGGGCCACCAGGCCGATCAGGGCGCTGGCCTCGCCAACCTCGCGGGCCAACCCCGCGCCCATCGCCAGATCGCGGGTTTCCCGGCCAACCTGGCCCGCCCTGGCGAAGTCGCCGCTTTGCAGATGCAGCAAGCCCCAGGCCAGCGAGGCGCGGATGCGGTCGCTCAAGCCGACGGGGTCGATAGAGGGCACCGCCAGCGCCTTTTCGTAGAGCTTCACGGTTTCGGCGCCCGGGCCGACGCCAAGATCGATGCGCAGGTTTTGGCTGAGCTGATTGAACAGCCGGATCGCCTCGGCCCGGTTGCCGGCGTCGAGCGCCGCCTGCATCAGGGCGCATTGCGCCTGCTCGTCGGCCGGGTCCAGCGCGATCAGGCGCTGCCACAGCTTGCCGGCCCGCAGCACCTCGGCATAGCGCTGCCGCAGGGCCTGGCGGGGCGTTTCGAACCAGTCGACATAGGGATCGTCCGGCAGCAGGTCTCCCCTGTAGAGATCGGCGGCCGCCTCACAGGCGGCGGGATCTTGCCCGCGCAAGGCAAGCCTGGCGGCGGCCTCGAACGCGTCGACGTCGATTTCGAGATCGCCAGCGGGGGCGAGCGCGATGACATCGGCCGTCTGCTCGATAAGGTCATTGGCGCCAAGCGCGCGGCGGGCAAAATGAATGGCCTTGCGCAGGTTGGCACCGGCGGCCTCCGGATCGAGATCGGGCCAAAAGGCCTCCATCACCTGTTCGCGGTGAATGCGGTGCGAGCGGGTGACGGCCAACAGCTTCACCAGTGCCGCGCCACGGTCCCGCCGCCACGCCGTGGCCGGGATGAGCTGATCGTCCAGACTGACGCTGAACCCGCCAAGCAATTGAATTCGGACACGCAATCGAAAGGTCCTTTCAGGATGCGAGGCCCGCATGCCCGAAATCGGCCGTCACAAGCACCTGTGGAGCGGGGAACGCTGGCGGAACATAGGTTGCCTAAGCTGCACCCGTAGTCAATTCCGACCGCTCACAGGAGGATCAAATGTCTCTTCGTATCGCCGACATGGCGCCTGACTTCACCGCCGAAACCACCCACGGCCCAATCAGCTTCCACGACTGGCTGGGCAATTCATGGGCATCCTGTTTTCCCATCCCAAGGATTTTACCCCCGTCTGCACCACTGAACTCGGCTACATGGCCAAGCTGAAGCCCGAGTTCGACAAGCGTGGCGTCAAGATCATCGGGCTTTCCGTCGATCCGGTCGAGCGTCATGCCGGATGGGCTGATGACATTGCCGAGACCCAGGGACACGCGCCGAATTTCCCGATGATCGGCGACCCGATGCTGGCCATTGCCAAGCTGTACGACATGCTGCCCGCCACGGCCGGCGACAGTGCCGAGGGGCGCACGGCAGCCGACAACCAGACGGTGCGCCATGTCTACGTCATCGGTCCCGACAAGAAGATCAAGCTGATGATCGCCTATCCGATGACCACCGGGCGAAACTTCGACGAGATCCTGCGCGTGGTGGACTCCATGCAGCTGACCGCCAGGCATCGCGTCGCCACGCCGGTGAACTGGCGGCAGGGCGACGAGGTGATCATCGCGGGTTCGGTTTCGAACGACGAAGCCAAGGTCCTGTACCCCGATGGCTGGAAGCAGCCCAAGCCCTATATCCGCATCGTCCCGCAGCCGCACAGAGCCTTCCCAAGGGGCACCCGGCAACAGGAGGTGACAGCATGAAAACCCGTATCCTTATCCTTGGCGCCGGTTTCGGCGGGCTAGAGCTCAGCACGTCCTTGTCCGAAGCTTTGGGTGACAGTATTGCTGTCACCCTGATCGACAAGTCGGATTCCTTCGTGTTCGGCTTTGCCAAGCTTGATCTGATGTTCGGCCGCGCAACCGAAGCGGCTGTGCGGCTGCCTTACGCCGACTATGCCAAGGCCGGCGTCACGTTGAAGCGCGAGACCGTCACCGCCATCGACCCGGAACGGCGGCGCGTGACGACGGACAAGGGTGTGCACGAGGCGGACATATTGGTGATCGCTCTCGGCGCCGACTATGACGTCTCGGGCACACCCGGCATCACGCTCGGCCGCAACGAATTCTACTCGGTTCCGGGCGCCGCCCATATGGCGAAGGTACTGCCCGGTTTCACCCGCGGCCATGCCGTGATCGGTGTCTGCGGCGCGCCCTACAAATGCCCGCCTGCGCCCAGCGAATGCGCCTTGATGCTGCATGACTACCTGACCGAGAGGGGCGTCCGGGGCGACTGCCAGATCACCTATGTTAACGCGATGTCGAGCCCGGTGCCGCCTTCTCCCGAAACGTCGAAGGCGCTTCTGGCCGCCTTCGCCGAGCGCGGCATCACCTTCATCCCCAGCACCCGCGTGGTTTCCGTGGACGAGGGCCGCAAGGCTGTGACGCTCGACAATGGCGGCGAACTGCCCTGCGATCTGTTCCTGGGCGTGCCCCGGAACCGCGCGCCCGATGTCGTCGTCGAGGCCGGCATCACCGAGGGCGGCTGGGTCACCATCGATCCGCGCACACTCGAAACCCGCTTTCCCGGCGTCTACGCGTTGGGCGATCTGGCCAATACGGGCGCGCCGAAGGCGGGCGTCTTTGCCGAGGGCGCCGCACGCACCGTTGCGGCGAACTTGATCGCCAGGCTCCGCCATGAGGAACCGACGGCAAGGAACCCGGGCGCGGGATCCTGCTACATCGAGTTCGGTGCCAACCGGATCGCCAGGGTGGATGTGGATTTCTTCTCCGGCCCAAAACCCACCGGTGCTTTCTACGAACCATCGGAGGCTTTGCGGGTCGACAAGGTGAATTTCGGCTCCAGCCGCAAGGCCCGCTGGTTCGGGCATTGAGCTTCGACAATGGCGGGCGCTGAGGGACTATCACCAGCGCCCGTCCAGTTGTTCTAGGCCATCTGCAATTCCCGTCGCGGCAGCGGCGGGAAGGCGATTGCAATGCCCACCGCGCCGAGGCCGATAAGGGCCGAGCCGATGAACAGCCAGTGGTAGCTGGCATAGGCGTCGAACACCATGCCGCCGGCGAGCGGTCCCAAGGCCATGCCGAGGCTGGATGCCATGGTGGCGGCGCCGAACACGGCGCCGAGGATGCGCTGGCCGAAATATTCGCGCGCCAGCACCGCGTAGAGCGGCATGACGCCGCCATAGGTGGCGCCGAAGATGACGGCCAACACATAGAACTGATCGAGCTGGCTGACCGAGAGATAGGCGGCAATGACGACCGCCTGGATCGCCAGGCCTGCGATCAGCACCGGCTTGACGCCGAGCCGGTCGGCCAGAACGCCGTAGAGAAGCCTGCCGCCTAAGCCGGCGAGACCCTCGACGCTGTAGATCGTGACCGCCGCCATGGGGGCGACGCCGCACAGCATGGCGTAGCTGACCATATGGAAGATCGGCCCGGAATGGGCGGCACAACAGGCGAAGAAGGTCAGACCCAGCACGATGAATTGCGGCGAACGCAGCGCCTGGCCGACGCTCATGCCCGCACCATCGGCGACCGGCGCGGAGGCCGCATCGGCAACAGCAGGCTTTGGCGGCTGGCGTACCAGCAGCACCGCCGGCAGCAACAGCACCCAGGCCATAATGCCGATGTCGAACATGGCGGTGCGCCATTCATAGGCCGAGATCAGCCAGCGGGCGAAAGGCGAGATCGTCATCGGGGCGACGCCCATGCCGGCCGAGACCAGCGAAACCGCAAGGCCGCGGTGGGTGTCGAACCAGGCCGTGGTCAACGCGATCATCGGCGCGAAGAAGGCGCTGGCGGCAAGCCCGACGAGCACGCCATAGCTGATCTGGAAGGTCAGCAGCGAGCCGGCGCGGCTCGCCACCACAAGTGCCAGGCCGAGCAGCACGGCACCGATCGTGACCACGATGCGGGCGCCAAAACGATCGGAGAGGGCGCCCCAGGCGAAGCCGCCGAGGCCCATGATCAGGAAGTTGAGCGTCATGGCGCTCGAAATACCGGCGCGCGACCACTGCGTGTCGAGCGCCATCGGTTCGAGGAAAATCGCCAGCGAAAACATCGTGCCGATGGCGACACAGGACATCAGCGCACCTGCCGCGACGATGACCCAACGATAGGAAAGGTTCATGCAAATCTCCCATGCCAGAGGGCAGCGCTGAGCGCTGCTTGCGTCCGAAGGACGATGGCACGGAAGACGATCCTACAATCCGGTTGCATTTTTTATCCAGTCTGAAATTGACGCGGTTTCCGACCGGCCGGATCGCCGTACGGACGCCAGTCAGATCGGCAGTTCCGATGTGTATTTGATCGTCCAGCTCGGCACGTCGGTCTTGACGTTCTGGACGCCCTTGATGCGGCTCAGATGCTCCGACTGGAAGCGGCGATAGTCGTTGAGGTCGGCCGCCACCACGCGCACCAAGGCATCGCAGTCGCCGAGCATCAGGTAGCATTCCATGACCTGCGGCAGCTTGGCCACTTCGGTGGCGAAGTGCTGGACCGTGTCCTCGTCCTGCGTCTTCAGCCAGATGCGGGTGAAGAAGGTGAGGCCCTTGCCGATGCTGGCCGGGTTGAGCACGGCGACATAGTGGTCGATGACACCGGCCTCCTCCAAGAGCTTGACGCGTCGCAGGCAAGGCGAGGGCGACAGGCCGACCTCATTGGCCAGATCATTGTTGGCCATGCGGCCGTCACGTTGCAGCGCCCGCAGGATGCGCCTGTCGATGTCATCAAGCTTCATGGCTACGAATTCCATATCTTCAATGAATCGCGGCATTGAATGCCAAAATAAGGGCGAAGACAACAATCTTCGCAACCAAATTGCGAAGCCATCTTTATATGGTTGCGTCGACACCATCACCATCTGAAGCCTAACCGGAAACGGTGGCCGCGAGGCCAGCCTGTGGAAAATCATGAGCGTTTCTGAAGCAACATTGCCCGAGGCGATTGACGGCGGATCGAGTTCGGAGTTCCGGCGCGGGGTCATCTCGTGCCTCCCGGTCCTGCTCGGCACCATTCCCTATGCGCTGGTGCTGGGCGCGCAGGCGACGCAGAAAGGTCTCAGCGTCGTCGAACTGCCTCTTATGACCGGATTGAATTTCGCCGGCGGCTCGGAATTCGCGGCCATCCAGCTTTGGACCTCGCCGCCGCACATCGCGCTCATCGCCGCCATTACCTTCCTGGTCAACAGCCGTCACTTCCTGATGGGGGCAGCCCTGGCGCCATTCCTGGGGCATTTGCCGCAGCGCAAGGTGTTTCCGGCCCTGTTCTTCCTCTGCGACGAAAGCTGGGCGCTCGGCCTGGCCGATGCCAAACAGCGCGCCAGCGCCGGCATCACCCCTGCCTTCAGCCCGCGCTACTATATGGGCGCGGCCCTGGCGATGTATCTGGCCTGGGTGGGCTTCACGGCGGCGGGCGCGCTGCTTGGCCCGATGCTCGGCCATGTCGAAACCTATGGCTTCGACATGGCGTTTCCGGCTGTCTTCCTGGTGCTGATGCGCGGCATGTGGAAGAGCGTGGCGGCGGCGCGGCCCTGGCTGGTCAGCCTGGTTGTCGCGGCCCTCGTCTATCTCTTCATTCCCGGTGCGTGGTATGTCGCGGCGGGCGCGGTGTCGGGGCTCGCCGCTGCCTGGCTGATGGCAGGTGACGCATGATCGACATGGCAACCCTTCTCACCATCGTGCTGATGGCCGGCGTTACCTACCTCACGCGGATCGGCGGCTATATCGTGCTGCGCAACCGCGTGCTCAGTGCGCGTGCCACGGCGGTGATGGAGGCCGCACCGGGCTGCGTGCTGATCTCGGTCATCGCACCGGCCTTCGTGTCGCGAAATCCCGCCGATCTCCTGGCGCTGGCCATCACCTTTATCGCGGCGACACGGCTTTCCATGCTGCCCACCGTGCTGATCGGGGTCGCTTCGGCGGGTCTGTTCAGGCATTTCATCGGATAGGCTCAGAGCCTGTTCAATCGCGAGCAGCGCCCGCAGCCCTGAGGATCAGCGCAACACTGTTGCGGGCGCGCTGCGCAAGGCTATGCTGCAATGCGGCGAGCATTTCGGCGACGGCATCGATATTGGTCGCGTGCGGCAACTGATTATCATCACGGGCGGCCGCGATCCGATCGCGGAAGCGCGCGTCCGTTCGTCCGAGAGCGGCAAACAGCTCGGCACCGATTGGTGCCCGAACTGAAAGGACGGATCAACGGCATGGCGGTGCGCGTGCCGGTGTCTGATGTATCGATGATCGATCTCACCTGCCGGTTCAGAGAAAACGTGTCCTACAAGGACATCTGCACGATGCTCCGCACGCAGGCGGCAGATGCGATGGACGGCATCCTCGCCTATTGCGACGAGCCTGTGGTCTCGACCGACCTGCGCGGCAACCCGCATTCCTCGATCTTCGACGCGCTGGCCGGCATGCAGACCGAGGGCGGGTTGACCAAGCTCGTTGCCTGGTACGACAACGAATGGGGTTATGCCTGCCGTTGCCTCGACCTGGCAGCGCACATCTCGCGCGCAAACTAGCAAAAGTCGATGCAATCATATGTTATGCGGCCAGCCGCCCCTCGTGCGGAGCAGATCTCCGCCGTCACGCTCCACTCCGGCTGCAGGATCGAACCGGATTAAAGGGTGCGCCATCGTCGAAATTGAGATAATTTCCGGCCTTTCTCATTGTCGTTTTTCAGACGAGCTACCGGCGGGGCTAATGACCGAATCGGGAAGCAATCAAGATCGAGGTGAAAAATACGGCTACCTGACGTGCTCGGGGTGCCGGAATGCGTATTGATTCAATTGCGTTTAGAACTCCATCCCGAATGATCTCGAATGAGGATATACTAAGATATATTCGTGATTACAATCAAAGTCAAAATAGAGAAGAATTAGAGTCTTATTGTCGGAAAATCGAGCGCCTGTTCCGAAGAGCCGGCGCACAGTCGCGTTACGTCCGTGACATGGGTGCCGGGAAAGAGCCTTTGACCTGTTGCGTGATGCCGCTCGATCGGCCATCGCCGATGCTGGGCTGGTGCCCCGGGACATAGATCTGGTCATCTACTGCGGGATAGGGCGCGGCTTTCTGGAGCCGGCCAACGCGACGTTCCTGGTTTCTGCACTTGGCATCGAATGTGACGCCTTCGACATTACGGAGGCGTGCATGAGTTGGGCAAGGGCGCTTCAGGTTGCCCAAGGCTTTTTGCTGACCCGATCATACGCAAGGATCCTGATCGTAAATGCTGAGTTCAGCGTCTACGAAAACGGATATCCCGAAATCTTCAAAATGCGGACCGATGCTGAAATCGCTTATACATTTCCAGCTCTAACTATCGGCGAAGCAGCCACTGCCACCGTCGTTACATTGTCGCCAGATGCTTGGAAATTTCGTTTTCGAACCAGACCCCAGTTTGCATCGCTTTGCAATCTACCACTTCCCGGCTTTCGCGATTTCTGCTTGCCTGATACAAAAGTTGGAGCCAACGGCGTCCATCAACTGGTTGCCTACAGCTCAGAGCTTACACAGACGGCGAGCAGGGAAAATGACCTCTTTTGTAAAGGCGGCATACCCCGACGTTGCTGACATCGACATCTGGTTCCCACACAGTTCCAGCGAGTCGGCCCTGAAAATCATGGCGACTAGACTGGGCGTTGGCGACCGCCTTTATGACAAAGTATTTCGAAAATTCGGAAACTTGGCATCAGCGTCCATTCCTGCGGCTATGTGTGAGGCAACCAAAGAGGGTTCGTTGGAGCGAGGAATACGGGTGGTGTTGTGTCCGGCTTCCGCTGGAATGGTATTTGGCCTGATGGAGGGCATCTACTGAGGAGGGGAGTGATGGCAGACAAGGACGATGGGACACCAAAACCGGCCGAGTCCCAGCAGGATGTTTCGCAGGCGAATTTTCAAAATCCGATAGTAATCCTTGCAACTCTGATTCTGCTCAGTCTGTTTGTCATGATCGGCGCTTCGATGCTTGGCGTCGATCACGGCTTTCTTTCGGGAATGGCAAGGCCCGAGCTTGCCAGAGGGCTGATTACCTATCTCTTCGCGATCGTGACCATAGGAATCGCCGTCGCACTCGTCCTCAACACGCTGGTCGGGCCAGCTCCAAGCGACGCGAATGACGGTCGCTTTCAGAGGGCGAAGGAAGTCTTGTCCCTCCTGCTGGGCGTGTTTGGCACGATTGTCGGCTATTACTTCGGGGCGGAGTCTTCGAAGGCAAATCTGGAGGTGCCGTTTGAATTGTCCACGCCGGATCTTTCACCGCAGCCAGTCGGCCCTGCAGGGCTGGTTACGGTGCGAGCCGTGATAAAGGGCGGCACGGCGCCACTTCAGTATGGCGTCGGACAGGGCACGGACAATGTCGAAGTCAAGGACCTGGCATTTGAAGGAGGCTGGATCGTCAAGCAGGTGCAATTGAAGACACCTTCTCCAGCCGAGGTTCAAAGCATTCATCTGGTCGTGGAGGATTCGAGCGGCAAGCGGATTGACCGGGTCGTGCCGGTCAGACGCAGTGCGCAAGACTAGAGAAATTCCAGGAAAAGTGTGAGGCACCGGCGGCCGCTCGTAGGCCGGCTGAAACGAAAAAGGCAGGCGCGGGCGCCTGCCTTTCGAGGTCAGATGGTCGGTTGTTTACGCGGCGGCAGCCACCTGCTGGCTGGCCACCACGGCGTCGACCTTGGCGGTCGCCTTGGCGAGTGCGGCGGTCACCGCGTCAGGGCCCATGCCGACGCCTTCGATGCGGATGACATCGACGTCGGTCATGCCGAGGAAGCCGAGCACGCCGCGCAGATAGGGGATGGCGTGATCGAACTGCACGGCCGCTCCTTCGGAATAGATGCCGCCCGAAGCCAGCACGATATAGACCTTCTTGCCGGTGACGAGGCCCTTGGGGCCGCTTTCGCCATAGGCAAAGCTCCTGCCGGAGCGGGCGATGTGGTCGACCCACGACTTCAGCGTCGAGGAGATGTTGAAGTTGATGAAGCCGGTGGCGAGGATCACCGTGTCGGCGGCGAACAGCTCGTCGAGCACGACGTCGGAGACGCCGACGACTTCAGCCTGGCGCGGGGTGCGCGCTTCAGCCGGCGTGTAGATACCGGTCGAGTAGTCGGCATCGATATGCGGCAGCGGGTTGGCGACGAGATCGCGCACGACAAGCGTGTTCGACGGATCACCGGCGACGAGCTTTTCGGCGAATTCGGTAGCGATGCGGGTCGAGTGCGAGGCAGCGCCGCGCGGGCTCGAAGTTACGAGAAGAATGGACATAGCGGGTCTCTCCAGTGGAATGAATTGTCCCGCCACATATGGGGCTATCGATCCATCAGATAAACTGGTATATTTTCTATACGATCCATCTATAAAATAGATACAGTTATGCAGCCCAACCCGACCCTCGACCAGCTTCAGATCCTTGTCGCCGTTGCTGATACCGGCAGTTTCTCGGCCGCCGGCCGCAAGCTCAACCGGGCACAATCCGTCATCAGTTATGGCATCGCCAATCTCGAGGCCCAGCTTGGGCTGAAGCTATTCGAACGCGAGGGCACGCGCGAGCCGCAACTGACCGAGATCGGCCGGGCGATGCTGGAGGACGCAAGGCGCATGATCGGCGTGTTGCAGCGTATGCGTTCGCGCGTCGATGGCCACCATCACGGGCTGGAGGCCGAAGTGGCATTGTCGGTCGATTCGGCGCTGCCTTCGCCCGTTCTGGTGCGTGTGCTCAAGGCATTCGAAGCGCAGTTCCCCACTGTGATGCTGCGCCTGCACATAGGCTCGCTCGGATTGATCCCGGACCATGTCGTCAATGGACAGGCCGATCTCGGCATTGGCGGCCTGCTGGGCGAGGTTGACGTCCATCTCGTGCGCATCGGCTTTATGTCGATCGTGCTGGCTGCGGCGCCCAGCCACCCGCTGGCATTGCTGCCAAAGCCATTGGCGCTCGAGGATGTGCGCGAACACACCCAGCTTGTCGTCACCGACCAGTCCGAACGCACCAAGGGACGCGACTTCGGTGTCTTTGCTTATCGGACTTGGCGCCTCACGGATATGCGCACCAAGCACATACTCATGCGCGAGGGGCTGGGCTGGGGCGGCCTGCCGCGCTGGCTGATCGCCGACGATCTCGCAAGTGGCCGGTTGGTGGAACTCGATCTCGAACCCTTTAGCGAGGTGAAGTCGCCGATGTTTGCCATGCATCGTAACGACAGCAGCCCGAAGCCGGCGGCGGCCTGGCTCATCGAGCGATTCAAGCGTGGGCTCGGCTGCTTCAACGAGTTCGAGCCGGGCGAGGTGCCCGAGGACGACCCGGAGACAATCCGTCAATCAGCACCATGAGCACGGCGCGGTAATCCTCGGCTGGTGCGCCGGCCTCGATGGCCAGTGCTGCACGGTCGAAGGCGGAGGCAAGCAGCGCGGTCAGCGCGTCGGCCGGCAATCTCGTCATCCTGTTGGCCCGCATCGCCGCGACCAGGCCCTCGCGCAGCGACCGATTGCCGTGGCGGTTGTCGATCGCATCCATGGCGGCGCGGCCAAGCACTGCCGGCCCGTCGAGCAACAACAGCCGCGTGCGGCCGGGCACGCGCATGGCGGCGAGATAGGCGTCTGAGCCGGCGATGAGCGCATCGCGGGCGTCGAGCGAGGGTGGCGAGGCGCGGTCGATCTCTTGCGCCACCGCCTGTGCCTCCTGCTCGACCACGGCGGCAAACAGCGCCTGCTTGTCGGCGAAGTGATGATAGAGCGCGCCGCGCGTCACGCCGGCTGTAGTGACGATCTCCGGCGTGCCGGTCTCGGCATAGGATTTTTCGGTGAACAGTTTTCGCGCCGCCGCGATCAGGTCGGCGCGCGTCGCCTCGGTGCGGTCGCGGTTGGAACGGCGCGCGGAGTCCTGTTGCATACATGCAGCCTGTATGTTAATTAAATTTACATACAGACTGTATGTTATGTCCAGGGAGAAAGAAAGATGAAGACCACAAGCTATTACCCGGTGCTGATGACCGGCGACGTTGCCGGCACGGCGGCCTTCTATGTCAAGCATTTCGGCTTCCAGCCGCTGTTTGAAAGCGACTGGTACGTGCACCTGCAATCGGTGGACAACAAACGCGTCAATCTCGGCATCGTCCAGGGCGACCACGAGACGATCCCGCAGGAGGGGGCGGGGGCGCACGTCCGGCCTGCTCATCAATTTCGAAGTCCGCGACCCCGATGCGGTCTATGAGCGGATTCTCGCTGCCGGCCTGCCGGTCCTGCGCACGCTGCGCGACGAGCCCTTCGGCCAGCGCCATTTCATCACCCGGGATCCCAATGGCGTGCTGATCGACGTCATCAAGCCGATCCCGCCCAGCGAGGAATTTTTGGCGCAGTACGCGGCGGGCGCGGCAGGGGCTTGAGTGACGGCCTCAGCCTGCCCGCGCCACCGGCGTCACCGCCACCTGGCTGACGCCGGTGCGGCGCACCACCGTGCACAGCGTCTCGCGGCCGATGCGCTCGGCGTCGAGCATGCGCACGAGGTCGTCGACGCCGGTGACCGGGCGCCCGTCGATGGCCGCGATGATGTCGCCTTCCTTCAGACCGGCCTTGGCCGCTGGGCCGTTCTTTTCGACACTGCGCAGCCGCACGGCCGTGCTGGTCGACACTTGCGACAAAAGGGCGGCGCGGCGCGGCAGATTGGTGGTGTCGGCCGAGACGCCGATGAAGGCGCGCCGCACGCGGCCGAAGCGGATGATCTCCGAGATGACGAAATTGGCGGTGTTGGAAGCGACCGCAAACGCAATGCCTTGCGCGCCATGGATCATGGCGGTGTTGACGCCGATGACTTCGCCTGCCGACGACACCAGTGGCCCGCCGGAATTGCCGGGGTTGAGCGCGGCATCGGTCTGGATGACGTCATCGATCAGTCTGCCCGTCGAAGCGCGCATCGAGCGGCCGAGCGCCGAGACGACGCCTGATGTGACCGTCCATTCGAAGCCCAGAGGATTGCCGATGGCAATGGCGATCTGGCCGCGCCGCAGCCGCTTGGAATCGCCAAGCGGCGCGACATCGGAAAAACTGCCGTCGGCGCGCACCAGAGCGATGTCGGTGTCGGGATCGCGCCCGAGCACGCGGCCCTCGCTGGAGGCGCCGTCCGGCATCGACACGCGAACTGTTTTTGCGTCACCCACGACATGGAAATTGGTGACGACCAACCCGTCCGGCGCGATGACGAAACCCGATCCATGGCCGCCCTGGCCGCCAATACGCTCGATGCGGCAGACGGCCGGACCGATGCGGTCGACCGCGTCGGCCACCGTCATGGAATAGGCGTCGAGCAGCGTATCGTCGGATTGGAATTTGGCAGCGGCGAGGGCCATGGATGGGCTCCGTGTTTTCAAGCTTGATCGTGACTATATGTGCGGAGCGGCCGGAACCGCCGCGACCTGACCAGATGGCCAGTCAAACCGCCAACTAGCCGTCAGGCGAGTACCTCCAGGGGCGCCGTCGGGCGATATCTGGGACATGACGAACCCCAGGAGACCATCATGAGTGATTTCAATCTGAATGCGTTTTCGCAAGCCGTTGCCGCCCTTGCCGCCGCGGCGGCACCGGCGACCGCGAGCTTCACTGCCCATCATCACCGCACGGCGAGCGCCTTCCACTGGCGCGACGGCTATTTCGTCACTGCCGAAGAGGCGGTCGAGGCCGGCGAGGAGATCGAGCTGACGCTGGCTTCGGGCGGGACGGTGAAGGCCGAGCTGGTCGGTCGCGATCCTTCGACGGGCGTCGCCCTGCTCAAGCCAGCCGACACGGCCAGCACGCCTGTCCTTGCCAAGGCCGATGCGGTTCGGCCGGGCAATATCGCCATTGCCATTGGCAACAGCCAGGGTTCGGCGCTGGCCGTATCGGGTTCGGTTGGCGAAGTCGGTCCGGCCTGGCGCTCGATGCGCGGGGGCACGATCGACCGGCGCATCAATCTGGCCGTCGGCGCCGGCGGCCGCTTCGAGGGTGGCCCGGTGCTCGACGCCAAGGGCGCGCTGATCGGCATGCTGTTGTTCGGGCCGCGCGGCCGTGCGCTGGTCATGCCCTATGAGACGATCGAGCGGGCGGTGGCGACACTGCGCGAGAAGGGCCATGTCGCACGCGGCTATCTCGGTGCAGGCCTGCATCCGGTGCGCGACCGCGACGCCCATGGCGCGATGGTGATGAGCCTCGACGACAACGGCCCGGCCAAGGCCGCCGGCCTGTCGCTGGGCGATATCATCGTGGCGTGGAACGGCGAGGCCGTGCATGGTCCGCGCGACCTGATCCGCCGGCTCGGACCGGACAGTGCCGGCGCCTCCGTTACGCTTGGCGTGGTGCGTGGCGGCGAACAGCGCGACGTGACATTGACCATAGGCGAAAAGCCGCTGAGCTGAGAGGACTGATGGAAACGCTCGCCGGCGACCGGATCGTGAGCAACAGCGCCGCTTCGCGGCGGCTGGTGGTGCTGATTGCGCTTGGCGATGCCGCGCGCGCCGAGCGCCTAGCCGCCACTCTTGCCGCCAGCGACGACCTGCTGCCGGTGGTGACCGGCGGCCGGGCGGATGTCGCCATCATCGATGACAGGAGCGGAGATACCGTGCCGGCCGCCACGCCACGGGTGCTGCTGTCGGGACGCACCGGCGTCGAGCGGCCCGCCGGTGAGGTGTTTGCGGTCATGCCTGCGGGTGCGGACGATCTGCTGATCGCAGCGGCGGCGCGGCTGGCGGCGGCCGGCTATCGCGTCACAGGCGAGGGCGGCCGTGGACGCGATGAGGATTTCCATACGGGCGCGCCGTTCGAGGATGAAGTCCTGGACGAGCATGCCACCCGGCCTGCGCTTTCGCCGCGCGAGGCGGAAGTGCTGGCGCTGCTCGCCGAAGGCGCGCCCAACAAAGTGATTGCGCGTCGGCTCAACATTTCCGTCCACACGGCGAAATTTCACGTCGCCGCGATCCTGATCAAGCTGGGGGCGGCCAACCGCACTGATGCGATCGCGATCGCGATGCGGCAGGGGTTGGTGCTGGTCTGATATTGCTCAGACTGCCGCTTCGATGTCGGTCAGCCGGAAATCGTCACCCTTGAACAATAGCGGCATGGCTTCGAGCCGCGCAGTGGCATAGGCGATGCAGTCGCCGAAATTCAGTGCCGCCGGATGCCGACCCTTGCCGTAACGCAGAAAAGCCTGGCGGGCGACGGCTGCGTGGTCGGCGGTGAAGGGGATCGTCTCGATCGAGGCTGTCCGCAGGAAGGTGTCTAGCCGATCCAGGATTTCATCTTGCCGGCCGCCCGCGAGCACCATCGTTGTTTCCAGATACGTTGGCGCTGCCAGCAGCCGTCTCTTGGCCTGCGTGATCGCGAGCACGAAACGTTCGTAGCCCGGCTCGAGACGCAGAATGGCGACCAAGGCCGAGGAATCGATGATCATTTCGTCGGGATTCCGAACTCGTCGTAACCGAGGATTTCGTCGTCGGTCATCGCATCTTCGCGTTCGGGGATTTTTCCCGCACTGTCGGCAATCGCCATCAACCGCTGAAACAGGTCACTGGCGTCTTCGCGCGGTACCAGCCGTTCGCGCGCGACCTCGCGCTCGAGGCTCTGACGGATAGCCTCTGTCACGGACACGTGGCGGCGACGGGCAAGCTCGCGCGCCAGTTGCTCCACTTCCATGTTCTTGATCGATAGTGCCATTCTATATTCTGCCTGTTTGTATAGAATATATACCCGAGCCTCGGTAAATCCAATAGATATCGGGCGCTGTCGATCAACAAAGCCTCCGCAGCGTCACCATGGCTTCCCGCGGCAAGCTCTTGTATCCGCAAGCCGCACGGGCAAGGATCGGCTCAGAAGAATGGGTCAGCACGCGGAGGAAAAATGTCGCTCAAGGGAAAGACGCTGTTCATCTCCGGCGGGTCGCGCGGCATCGGGCTGGCGATCGCGCTGCGGGCGGCGCGCGACGGCGCCAATGTGACGATCGCCGCCAAGACCGCCGAGCCGCATCCGAAGCTGCCGGGCACGATCTACACCGCCGCTGAAGAGATCGAGCAGGCCGGCGGCAAGGCGCTGCCTGTGCTGTGCGACATTCGCGAGGAGGCGCAGGTGGCCGAGGCCGTCGCAAGGACGGTGGAGAAATTTGGCGGCATCGACATCTGCGTCAACAATGCCAGCGCCATCCAGCTCACCGGCACGCTGGAAACCGACATGAAGCGCTATGATCTGATGCACCAGATCAACACGCGCGGCACCTTCCTGGTGTCCAAAATGTGCATTCCGCATCTGAAGTTAGCTAAGAATCCTCACATCCTGAATCTGGCGCCGCCGCTCGACATGAAGGCGAAGTGGTTCAAGAACCATGTCGCCTACACCATGGCCAAGTTCGGCATGTCGATGTGCACGCTGGGCATGAGCGCGGAGTTCGCCAAGGACGGCATCGCCGTCAATTCGCTGTGGCCGATCTCGACCATCGACACGGCAGCGGTGCGCAATCTGCTCGGCGGCGCGACGGTCGCGGCGATGAGCCGGTCGCCCGACATCATGGCCGATGCCGCGCATGCCATCTTCATGCGGCCGTCGCGCGAAACATCGGGCAATTTCTACATCGACGAGGAGCTGCTGCGCGCCGAGGGGGTCACGGATTTCTCGGTCTATTCACCAGGCGCGACCGGGCCGCTGGCCGGCGACTTTTTCGTGCCGGACGAGGTGTTTGCCAACTCCGATACAAAAGTCAAAAGCATCTACTGACGAAAATCACGACCTGTCGGCGCTGCCCCTCATCCGCCTGCCGGCGTTCGTCCTTCAAAGAGCCAAGCAATTGGCTCTTTGTCCGCAACGCGGACCACGTCTCACTTCCCCGTATAACGGGGAGAAGGGAGCTACCTCACACCTCGTCCTTCTTGCCTTTGCTCAGACCCATCAGCCGGTCGATATAGGCCAGCATCAGCGCCGAGACGACGAAGGCGAGGTGGCCGTGTTTCGGCCACGCCGCCGCTCTTTGCAAGATAGGATCAAAGCAAAAAGCCCCGCCGGAGAGGGCCGGCGGGGCTCAATGCATCCCGCTGGAGTCGGGACGGGGCAGGGAACGCCCAGCCCTGAATCTGGGGTGAGCGGGCTCGCGATTCAATGAGCCGGCTCTAATGCCGGTACAAATCTTCTTGAGCCCGGGACCCGGATACGAACCTTCCCATCCCCGATCGAGCCGGGGATGGGTGCTTTTCGCATCTAGTCCACAAACCAGGTCATGGTTTTGAAATCATGACCTAATTGTTGCTGGCGACCGGCGCCACCAGGGACGTGATGCGGCGGATGGCGACACGCCGGTTCTCGCGGTTGGGTGCCTGCGTGTTGATCTTCAGATACTCTTCGCCATAGCCCTGTGTCGTCAGGTTCTCCGGCGGGATGCCGAAGGCATTGGTCAGCGCTTCAGCAACCGCTTCGGCGCGGCGGTCCGACAGAGCAAGGTTCGCTTCCGGCGTGCCGACGGCGTCGGTGTGGCCCTCGATCAGGAAGGTCTCGGCCGGGTTCTTCTTCAGCAGTTTCTCCATGGCGCTGGCGACGCCCTCGAGCTTCTGCACCTCGGTGTCGGAGATCGAGGAGGAGCCGAATTCGAAGTTCAGCGTGTCGAGGTCGACGCGACGTGCGATGTCGCGCACGCGGGCCGAACGCTTGACCTCGTCGATCGAATAGAGACGCTGGACCCTCTCCACCGGCGGCTGGTCGAGGAAGGTGTAGTAGTCGTCATCGCTTTCGACGTCCTCGGAATCGAGGATGTACTGCCGGCGCGGAATGTTGAGCCGCATCGGCGGCAGGTCGTCGCCGGGATCGCGCCAGTCGCCCTCATCCTGATAGTCCCGCTCGTCGACATAGCTCAGCACATATTCGCGCCCATCCGGCGTGATGCGCGAACGCTGGATGACATCGCCGTAACGGTTGCGGATGGTGACGATCTGGATGCCATTGTCGCGCTCGACCGTCTCGCGTCTACGGCCTTGTGGGAGGTCCTCGTAATAGACGTCCTTGGCACCGCGATTCATGCGCGAGCCCTCATTGCTCTGGACGATCGTCTGGCCGCCGAGCTGGATGATAACGCGATCGCCGATCTCCTTGAGCACGTCGACACCCTTGGGGCGGCGGCGGTCACGGATGTTCTCGTCGGGCGCACGGTCGAGGCGCTTGCCCTTTTCCTCAGTCACCGGGACGATCTTTTCGGGCTTGATCTGCTGCTGGGCTGCCTTGTCGTCGGTGGGCGGCGGACCCTGGTCGACAGGAGCAACCACCGGCTTCTGGCCCTGATCGCCGCCTTGCTGGGCGTTCTGGCCACCATCCTGCTGCTGGCCGTTCTGGCCGGCCTTGTCGCCATGTTTGCGGCCGCCAGCCTTGCGCTCGGCATCCTTCTGGCTGTCGAGGATGGGGGCGGCATTCTTGTCGGCGGGCGCTTCGCCCTGCACGGGGTTTTCGCCCTGGACGGGCGCGGCCGTGTTGCCATTGGCGGGCTGTTCACCGGTTGCCGGCTTCTCGCCATTGGCCGGTTGCTCGCCCGTCGCGGGCTGCTTGCCGGTCTGCGGCTGCTCACCATTAACCGGTTGCTTGCCCGTGGCAGGTTGCTCGCCGTTCGCGGGCTGTTCGGCCACCGGTTTCTTGCCGTGCTTCTTTGTCTTGTCCTGGGGCTGCTCGCCCTGGATCGCCGGCTGTTCGCCGGCCGGAGCCGGTTCAACCTTGGGTGTCGTTACTTGCCCTGCCGGGGCTTCCTTCGGCGTCGGCGCGGCTTCCGGCGTCACTGCCGGAGCAGCGGGCGCCTCTTTCTGCTGGTCCTGCTTGTGTTTCTTGCCGGGCTTGACCGGCTGGTTGTCGTTGGCGGGCTGTGTCTCACCAGCGGGAGCCTGCTCGGCGGGGGCTTCGGTCTGCTGCTGCTGGTCGCGCTTCTTCTTGCGCGGCTGCTGCTGTTCGGTTGCGGGAGCGGCCTCGCCGGCCGGTGCCTGCTCGGTCTGTTGCTGCTGGTCGCGCTTCTTCTTGCGCGGCTGCTGTTCGTCGGTCGCGGGAGCGGCCTCGCCGGCGGGCGCCTGCTCGGTTTGCTGCTGCTGGTTATGCTTCTTGCGCGGTTGCTGTTCCGGCTGCGCCTGCTGGTCGGCGGGGGCTTGTTCGGTCTGCTGTTGCTGGTCACGCTTCTTGCGTGGCTTCTGCTCGCCCTGTGCAGGTTGCTCGGCAGGCGCCTGTTCGGTCTGCTGCTGCTGGTCGCGCTTCTTGCGCGGCTGCTGCTCACCTTGCGCCGGCTGCTCCGCCTGGGCGGGCTGTTCCGCCTGGGCGGGCTGCTCCTGCTTTTTCTTCCCTTGCTTCTGCGCGCAGGCTTCGGCCGATTCGCCCTCGGCGCAAGCGGCTTGCGCCAGAATGAACGGGGCTGACGTGCGCTGGGCCGGGCCGAATGCGGCATTGCCTTGCAGCGGGAACGCGCCCAACGGCGCGGATGCCATCAACAGGCCAAGTGCGGTGCCTGCCAGAATCCGTGGTTGGCGTTTCATCGAAAACTCTCCTTGTGGGGTCCCATCCTTGCCGAAACCGTTCTTAGCCCGATTGGTTCCAGTTTGATTGGGATAGATGCCGTACGGGGCGATTGGCCGGCCTTTTGAAGGCAACTTCGTGTCATTCGGTCGAGTTGCAGCCGCATTTCAACCGTTGCCGCGCTTGACCTCGGCGGCTGCCGGGGCCACATCCCCAAAATGGAAACGCCGTTCTGGAAAACAAAGACGCTGGAAGCGATGAGCCCGGCCGAATGGGAATCGCTTTGCGACGGCTGCGGCAAATGCTGTCTGTCGAAGCTAGAGGACGAGGATACCGGCGAGATCTACTGGACCAGTGTCGGCTGCCGGCTGTTCGACGCGCAGACCTGCCGCTGCTCTGACTATGCCAACCGGCTGGCGCGCGTTCCCGATTGCGTCGGGCTGACGCCGCAGAATGTGCGCACCATCAGCTGGCTGCCCAGCACCTGCGCCTACCGGCTGGTGGCCGAAGGCCGCGACCTCTATTGGTGGCATCGGCTGGTGTCGGGCAGTGCCGAGACCGTGCATGAGGCCGGCATCTCGATGCGCGGCCGGGTCAAGGCGAGCGAGACCGATCTGGCCGAACCTGAAGATTATTTTGACTATATGCTCGACGACGAGCCTTGAGGCCCGTATCCGCGCGGTTCCGGAACAGGAACCGGGGCAAGATTTTTGGGGACGCATTGTTCGAAACCTGGCGAAGATTTTCGTTTCCCGCCACATGAACCGCAGATGAACGGCGGGTTCGTAAACAGTTCAGACAGGCTGACGCATTCTCCCATCATCGGTTTCACGAGGACGGGCGCAAGCCTGCAACAAGGAGAGAGAACCATGTACAACACGATCAAGACGGCGGCCCTTTCGGCCCTGGTCGGCCTCGGCACGCTGGCGGCCATTCCCGCCCATGCCGACAGCCTCTATCTCGGCTTCGGCAACAACCAGGATCCGCGCTTCGGCGTCTATGCCGGTGATGACGGCTATCGGCATCGCCGCGATGAGCGCCGTGACGACTGGCGCGGCGACGACTGGCGCCGTGAAGGCTGGCGCCGCGGCTGTTCGCCGGATCGTGCCCTCGACAAGGCCGAGCGCATGGGCCTCTACCGCGCCCGCATCGTCGACGTCAACCGCCGCACGGTCAAGGTCATGGGCCGCCAGGACGGCGACCGCGTCGTCGTCGTGTTCGCCAATGAACGCGGTTGCCCGGTCATCTATCGCTGAGGCTTGCGGCATAACCCTCTGCGAGGGTTAGCCTGAAGACACGACCTTCTGCGAAGGTCGGCAGCGGCACGATCCTCTCGAGGATCAGCCGGGACTAGCGGAGCCCCTGTCCCATCGGATGGGTGCGGCTCGAAAACCCCGCGGGAGCGATCCCGCGGGTTTTTCATGCAAGGCATTTGCTGACGGCGTGGCCGGGCAAGACTCGACCACGCATCGTCAGGACCGCTTACTTCAGTTCAAACGTAACGGTGACCTGAACGTTGTAGGCGTTCTCGCCGGCTTGCGTCGGCACTGCCGCACCCGCGGCGGCGTCGAAGGCCTTGGCGTTGATCGCCATCGGCGGCGGCGCGATGTTCTGGTCGGTGATCTCCAGCACCCGGCCAATGCTCACGCCGGCGGCTTCCGCGAGCGTCTTGGCCTTGGCGATCGCGTTGGTCACCGCTTTCTTGCGGGCCGCGTCGATGGTTGCCGCCGGGTTGTCGTTGGTGAAGGAGATGCCGCCACCCTGGTTAACGCCGAGCGACACCGCCTTGTCGAGGATCTCGCCGGTCTTGTCGATGTCGCGCACGCGCACCGCAAGCGTATTGGTCACCTGGTAAGCGACGAGCTCGGCCTCCTGGCTGCCGTCGGGCTTGTTGGTGTAGTTGTAGCGCGGGTTGATCTGGATGCCCGCCGTCTGCAGGTCGCGATCCTTGATGCCGGCAGCCTTCATCGCCGCGATCACGGCGGCCATGGCGTCATTGTTGGCGTCAAGTGCCGCACGCGCGGTCTTGGCTTCGCGCATGACGCTGAGCGACAGCAACGCCAGGTCGGGCGGGGTGGTCGCTTCACCTTCACCCGAAAACAACGATGCGGGCGGGCGTCGGCGAATCGGCGGCTCCAGCCATCGCCGGAAAAGCGATTGCAGCGGCGAGCGCGAGAGGCAAAAGATGTTTGGTCATGAAAATCTCCTTGGTCTGCGATCCAGTCGCAAAGGTCGCGTAGAGCGCGATTATGGGTTGATTTGGGCGATCCGCGAAAGCCCGTCGGGAAAGCCTTGTGCCGGGAAGCGAAAAACATTAATCCAGCCCGCGTGGGGCCTGTAGCTCAATGGTTAGAGCCGGCGGCTCATAACCGCTTGGTTGGGGGTTCGAGTCCCTCCGGGCCCACCAACTTTTTGCAAATCAGTATCTTATGCTGAATTCTTTGAGTTTGAATTGAGCGCTATCGCGTAAGGTTGTAGGCGTCTTCATCGCGCTCGACGCAGCCTCTCTGCCGACCGAGTTGGGGACGGTCGCCCGCATGTTTGGATTAACCCCCGCCGAGACACGCCAGCTCGAGCAGTTGATGGCAGGCGCAACGCTACGCGAAGCCGCGGCGACGCTGCAAGTCGGCGAGGCGACGGCTAGACATCATCGTGAGCACATTTTTGCCAAGATGGGCGTATCGCGACAGAGCGATCTGGTTGCGCTTGTCAAGCGTCTCATGCCGCGAATCCGCCAGCCAAATGAACAATAGACGAGAGAAAGCTAATCCTGCAGTTCTCGCATCGTCCTGCGAACGTCACCGTTCCCGTCATCGAGCGTAGCAGCGGTCTCAGTGCAACTAGCCGCCTGACCTGGATGGAACCACCACCGGCTGTGGGACGTGGCTGATCCGGTGGAATGACCAAAGAAGCAGAGGGCAAAGGAGGAGTGCGGCAGCGCCGAATTCGAGCGCGGCGGCCGCGGTGCCGGCCCAGGTTGCAAGTTTGCCGCCGATCACCGGCGCAGCCAGCATGCCGGCATAATAGACGGTGTAGAACACTCCCATCCCGATCGATCGCGTCTTCTGCTCGAGCACCCGCGTGGGCAAGCTCACAATCGCGCCGGCAGGCAAGCCGCACACGATCCCCATGGCAATGACGAGGGGCAGCGCCGGTCCGTTTCGCGACAGAAGCAGCACCAGGAATGCAAAGCCTGAACAGCCCATGGCTAGAACCGCGCCGCCGCGTTTGGTGCGATCGGCCAGGAAGCCACCCAGGGGGACCGAAAGGGTCGCCAGCCAAAGCACGACGCTGATCGTCGATCCCGCCGCGGCGTTTGACCACCCGCGCTCGACGAGCATCGACGGACCGAAGCTGAAGACCATTGCGAAGCCGACATTGTAGAGGCACCAGATCAGGCCGGCGGCGATAAGGGCATAGGTTGTCCCCGCCGAAATGCCAGAGCGTTCGATGCCACTGGCGGGCGATACCTCCGGGGTGCGATAGATGAAGGTCATCAGGCCGATGCCGGCGATGACCAGGACCGAAACGGCAACGCCCACGGCGGTCACCCCGAATGTCGTTCCGATTGCCGGCAGCACCACGAGAGCAACGGCGATGCCCGCTGGCCACGAGTTGATGTAGATGGCCATGGCGGTTGCGATTTCCCGGCCGGCAAACCAGTCGGCGACCATCTTGGTCATCAGGACGTTCAGGAGTACGCCGCCAGTGCCGCTTATCAAACGGCCGCCGACCTGCAGGCTCCACAACGGCGATGCCGCCATCAGCATTTCACCCACCAGCATCATTAGGAGCCCGGCGAGAACGGTCGCCTTGTCGCCATAGCGCTGGCCGATGGTCGCGCCAGGCAGGGCCAACGCGACTCCCGGTGCAAGATAGAGGCCGATTAAAATGCCGATGTCGGCCAGGCTCGCACCGACGCTATCGCTGATAAGAGGCGCGACGGCGCCGACGCTCTGAAACTGAAATGCCATTGCGGCGCGGGCGACAAACAGGACAGCAAGGATCGTCCAGCGACTGCGCACGGTTCCCCCACGGATTTTCGAATTATCCAGGCCTGATATTCTGATTCAATCGAAAGAAATTGGTCGGGTCGTATTGCTTCTTGATAGCGGCGAGGCGCGCATAATTAGCGCCGTAGGCATTACGCACGCGCTCGTCACCCTCATCACCGAGATTGTTGGCATAAACGCCGCCGGTTGAAAATGGTCTGACCGCATTCCACAGGTCGCGCGCCCAGCGCATGTTTGCCTCGTCACCGGCTGGATCGTCCCAAATGGCGATCGGGAAGCAGTCGAAGGCCGCATCCCGATTGGCGTAGGGCGAGTGGGATGCCGGCACACGAGCGATCGCTCCGCCGACCTGCTGGAAAACCAGCAGGGACGAGTGATCGGGAGCTCTCGCGTAGCTGTCGAGCAGCGCCTCGATCGCGCCATCGCCGATCTCACGCAGGAACTGTGCCTTCCAGTAATAACGCCGTCCGCGTGGAAAGAGGCTATCGCCCGCCGATTGAATCTCAAGATAAGGAACGGCCCGAAGGCGGCTTTCGATGGGGGATCCGAATTTCATCAGCGGTGCGATTGCGGGTTCGCCCGCTTCGGGTGACCCGACATAGCATGCCGAGATGCTGAAGGCACGGTCGCCCGAGGGCAGTGTGACGAGCGCGGCGTCGACGCTCAGTTCGTCCGGGGCGTCGCGGGAGAATTTGTCGTAAAACCGCATGGCCTCCGGCGCCCGATCGTAGGCGTGAAGCACCGAGCCCACGAGAAGGTTCGGGCCGACAGGATGCAGCCGGTATTCGAACGTCGTCACCACCCCGAAATTGCCGCCGCCGCCGTGCAGGGCCCAAAACAGTTCGGGATGCTGGCGGGCGTCTGTTCGCAAAAGCTGTCCGTCGGCCGTGACAATTTCGGCCGCGATCAAATTATCGCAGCTCAGACCGTGCTTGCGCCCGAGCTTGCCGAAGCCACCACCGAGCGTGAGGCCGGCAATACCGGTGTCGCCGTTGACCCCCATGGTCGTTGCAAGCCCGTGCGCCTGTGTGGCTGCGTCGAACTCGGCGAGGGTCAGACCAGCTTCGGCCTTGGCGATGCGGCGCTCGGGATCGACTGCGATCTTCTTCATGCGGGATAGATCGATCACCATCCCATCGTCGCAGACGGACAGACCGGCGACGTTGTGGCCGCCGCTGCGAACTGCCACGACAAAGCCTTGTGACCTGGCATAGGTCACGGCATGGACGACGTCATCGGGATCGGCGCAAAAGACAATTGCAGCAGGGCGTTTGTCGATCGCCCCGTTCCAGACCCCGCGCGCCTGGTCGTAGGCATCGTCTGTCGGCAACACCAGTTCGCCCTGTAATCCTTGCCGGAGCTGTTCGATCGGCGTGCTCCGAGAATGGGATCGGCCCGATAACGCTTCGGTCTGTCGTGGAATCTCCATCGATATCGCCCCCCGGTTCCGGTAAGGACTATGATCTCACAGGGACGCAGCCTTCTGCAAAAGCGAAATTTTTAGCTGCTTGCACCTGCTCTGGACAGGCTTGGCGTTCTCGCCGGCGCGTGACGATCCAGCCGGAGCGCCCGTTTCCATTCTTAACGAAAAGCCAATGCTTGCCACTGGTTCAAGGAGCACTGCGCCACGTTGTATGCAGAGGTCAGCTTTCTCTCCAAGTCATAGCGGAGCGTACTGCCCGCTTCCGGCCCACTGCGGCCATTCTGGAGCATGACTCCGACCGTTCGCAAATGAGGTTAGCTAAAGTCGACTGTATGGCGTCACGGGACCATGCGGAACGATACGGAAAGATTTCTGATTTTGGTCCACGAAAAACTCAACAAAATCAACGATTTTAATGCGGCCTCCGGGCCCACCAACCTTTTGCAAATCAGTACCTTACGCTGAAGTTCTTTGAGTTTGAATTGAGCGTTGTCGGGTAAGCCTCTGCCTTTTTGCGTGGGATGGTTTTGGGCCGGTCGTCAATTTTCTCCGTCTCGGGCGTGTTCAGCGTCCAGCCAACCTCGTAAAACCGTCGGCACTCCAGCGCTCGCTGCCGACACCGTGATGATTGATGAAAAGGCCGTCCGGATCGTAGCGCTCTTTCGCGGCAAGCAATCGCGGATAGTTCGCTCCCCAGAACGCATCCTGCCAGCGCTCTTCGAAAAAGTCACTTTCGGCTACATAAGAGCCGGGATTTGGAACTAGGCGCCGAACCTCGCTCATCGCCCTGCCGATGGCTTCGACATCCCGATCCGCCTTGGCGGCGCCAGGCTCGTGGCCGGGGATGCCAGGATAGGCGGGCGGCCCTGCGGCAGCACTGATCAAAAGCGCAAAGGCTTCCAGCGCTGCCGGATTGATGGCGGTATCGCGCGCCTGTTCGACAACTTCAGCCGGTGCACCGGCGAGTCCCTTGTTCATGTGTAGCGAGATGCACCAATGGCGGCTTGCCGCAAACAGCATCCCGGCCAGCGCCTCGCGGCGGTCCCGCTCGAGAAGCGAGGCGGGCAACCAGGCTGACTGATAGCCATGCAGCACCTGGCCTGCCTCTTCCAGATTGGCGGCCCAGAACATGTTGTCGGCCGAGGCGCCGGGGCGGGCGTCGAACAAAACGATGCCGGGAACCTTCTCCAGGAAACGCGGATCCCAGAAATGTCGCGCCGGGGCCGAGATGAAAAAAGGATCAGCCGATAGCTGGAAATCCTGATTGCCCGCGTCCAGCCAATCAAGAAAGGGCCGCCACGTGAGTTCGGCCTGTTGCTGATCGATGCCCTGAAACAGCATGTTGATGGCAAGCAAATTGCCGGGGCGCAAGACGATCTGCTCGCCCCAGTGCGGACTGAGCAGCGCGGTGGTGTAGAATTCCAGGATACGCGCGATCAGTGTCTTGTAGGCATCATCCGAGCCGGCCTGGATCGTCATCGCAACGGCACCGAAGAATCCCGGCAACGCGTGTGTACGCAAGGTCAGCCTCGTCACCACGCCGAAGCTGCCGCCACCGCCACCCTTGAGCGCCCAGAACAACTCGGCGTTGGTGCAGGCATTGGCGATCCTCACTTCACCGTCGGCGGTCACGACTTCGGCTTCCAGCAGGCTCGCCGCCGCAAGCCCATAGGTCTTGGAGAAACTGCCGAAGCCGCCGCTCTGGATCAGGCCGGCGACGCCGACCGTCAGGCAGCCGCCGCCTTGCACATAGCGGCCCGCCTTGGTGGTGACCTCGTTGTAGGCCTTGCCCCACAACACACCCGCTCCGACTGAGACGGCGCGGACAGGCTGCTGCCGACCTTCGCAACCCGACGGCACGAAGCCGTCATGGGTGATCACGGCATCCATGTGGCGGGTCCAGATCAGCAGCGACTCCGCCGCGTTGGACGTTCCCTGATAGCTGTGGCCACCACCCTTGATCACCAGGCGCAGATTGTGGTCACGGGCGAAATTGACAGCCGCCACGACATCTTCGGTCGAATGCGCGGAGACGGCATAGGCGCTGGGTTGAGAAGTCCATGCGCCAACCCAGCCGAGGGTCTGGGTGAGAGCCGGGTCGTCGCCGAGGAAGAAAGGGTTTCCGAGGTTCTTCCAGAGTTCGGTGCAATCCGCGCTGTCGGGCGCTTGGATGCAAGCGGTCAAAGGCGATTTCAGCTTGATCAGTCGGCCGCCGACCGCCTGTTTGAGCTGTTCCCAAGCCGTTTGTGAGGGCCAACCGGCATTGCCAGGCCGGATGCGGGGCGTTGGCAGGCTTTCGGCGGCACCTGCGAAACTGTCATTCCATCCAACGACTGCGACGGGAGCTGTCGCCACCATCATCTGCAGGAAATCTCGCCTGTCCATGTCCGTCGACCTCGCGCCAGCAATGGACAGATGGCTACAACGGAGGGTTTGCGGTGGGAACAATCCTGGGATGAGACATGGCTCGGAGGGACGAGCGGCGACAGTGAATGAAAGCCGAGGGACAAGCGGCGGCTCTCCGGGGACCAAAGCTGTAACATGTTCCTTTCCCCGATCGGGTTGCTCGGGCATGATCGCTGCCATGCTGGAGCCAGCCGTAAAGCCGACCGATCTCGAACGCCGCATCCTGCTGCGGGTGCTGCTCGGGGCCGTCGCCTTTCTGGCTGTCATCGCCTTCGTCAATGCGTCGACGCTGAATGCCGATGCCGTCCGCGACGGGCGGGCGCTGGATACACGCATTCCCTGGATCCTGGAATATTCGAGCGTCCTTGTGATCATGGCGCTGGTGCCGCTGGCGGCATTGTGGGAACGGCGCTTTCCGCTCGCTGTGCAGGGCCTGCCGCGCGCGCTTGTTGCTCACATTGCCGGCAGCATCGTTTTTTCAGTCCTGCACGTCACCGGCATGGTCTTGCTGCGCAAGGCCGTCTTCGCCGCTCTGCTGGGGCAGAGCTACAATTTCTTCCACGCGCCGCTGAGCGACCTTGCCTATGAATACCGCAAGGATGTCCTGACCTACGCCACGATCCTTTTGATGCTGACGCTTATGCGCAGCATCGAGTTCAATCGCAGTCGGTCGCGGCAAGGCGGGCAGGGCGAAACCGAGCGCATGACGCTGAAGTCGGGTGGCCGTACCATCCTGCTCGACGCGCACTCGATGGAGTGGGCGCGGGCCGCTGCCAACTATGTCGATGTGCATGCCCGGGGGACCACGCATCTGGCGCGTATCAGCCTTACCGCGTTACAGGCGCAACTGGCGGTGGCCGGTGTCGATGCCGTGCGCGTGCACCGTTCCTGGATCGTCAATCGGGCAAAGATCGTCGAGATCGTGCCGCTCGGGGGACGGCGATGTGCGCATTCGAACCAGCGACGGTTCGGAGATCAGGGGATCGCGGCGGTACCGGCACTTGCTCGACGGCCTGGAGAGAGGCATCGAAAGGCCGGGTGCCCACACTGCCTAATCTGTAGGGCGTCCGCTGGTTCGTGGTTCCTTAGCTAAAGCGGTGGGTAAGATCGACGGCGTCTTTTCTCAATGCGGCGGCATGGATCGTCACCGTGCAGTGTCTGTAAGCGTTGAGAGGCGTCGAGGCGTCACCGTGAGCACGTGCCACAGGCGGTCCAGTTGCCCTTGTGCTCCATCGGCAATCTATCCCTGCATGAGCTTCTCACGCGAGAATATGAACGAGGCGACCCTCGCGAACGGCGACATCAACAAAGTGCCGTGTACTCGATGGTGACGTTGGCTTCAAATCCACCTTGGCCTAGAGTTCTTGGTATGCTGAACGCCATTCACCACGTCGCGCTCATCTGCACCGATTACGACCGGTCGCGGCGGTTCTACGTCGAACTCCTCGGCCTCGATTTGATCCGGGAGGTCTATCGAGAGGAGCGACAGTCATGGAAGGCCGATCTGCGGATAGGGTCCGTCCAGCTGGAATTGTTCTCCTTCCCTGCACCAGTGATGCGGCCGTCCCATCCAGAGGCGACAGGCCTGAGACATCTGGCATTTGCCGTGGCGAATCTTGATCCCGTCATTATGCGCCTGGAAGCCGCCGGCATTGCCGTTGAGCCAATCAGGATCGACCCATATACAGACCAACGGTTTACCTTTTTCAGTGACCCGGATGGATTGCCGCTGGAACTATACGAAGCCCCATAAGGAGCGGTTCGCTTTCGTGACCACGTCATCGGGGGTGGGAACGCCAGTCGGCAGACATAATCCGCCAACTCGGGTGCGTCACCGACTCCTAGCAACGGGTTAGGAAGCCGGCGGCTCTGCGCCAAGTATCGGCCAATCGCACGACGTTGCCGTCCTGCTCGCTCCGTCATGACTGCCTCCTGACCTTAAGCACTGTTTGTTTTCAGCAGGACTTCAGCCCTGTGTGCATTGCACACGGACACGTGTACAAAGCACACATGACTAAGGACCGGATCTTTGCGGCGGCCAAAGCCGTGCTCGAACAAGACGGAATCTCGGGAGTCACCATCCGCAAGGTGGCGCAGAGTGCGCAGATGTCGACGATGGCGATGTACCGCCACTTCGCCGACAAGGACGCTCTGCTGAACGCTCTGATGGAGGACGGACTTCGGGCCTGGGAGGAGCGGGCGCGTACCATCAACACATCCGATCCGATGGAATGGCTGGAGGAGTTCGGCGAAGCTTACTTGGACTTCGCCATCACGGAATCCCACCGGTTCGACGCGGCGTTCTTCCTGCCCGCTCCCGAGGCGCGCCGCTTTCCAGACGATTTTGCAGCTGGCCGCTCGCCCGTGTTGACCATGGCCATGAAGCGCATCGAAGAGGCGCAGGCAGAGGGACGCATCGGGGACACGCCCGCGCTCGAAATCGCCTTGGCGCTCGCGGCGTTAGGTCAAGGCTTCGTATCGATGCATCGCGCCAACCGCTTTTCGAGTGAGACACAGTTCAAAGCGCTCTACCGCACGGCCCTTCGCCAATGTCTCGCTTCATTCGAAGCTGTTCGGAGAGTAAGATGATCGCCGTCCTGGCTGCGCTGCTGGGCGGCGCGATGTTCTACCTGTCACAGGGCCTCGACGACGTATGGATGCTGGCTTGGTTCGCACCCGTGCCGCTCTTGTGGCTGGCCTACGGAAAGCAGCCGATGTGGCAGGTCATGGCGGCGAGCGCGGCCGCGATCCTGGCAAGCGGCGGCTACATGCTGCAACTGCCTTACACGCCGCCGCTCTTCATCATCGTGCCGGTCTTGCTGCTTTACGTTGGCATGTTTTGCGCCGCCGTCTGGTTCGCGCGCTTAGTACACCACCGGGCGCATCCGTTCGCCACACTCTTCGCGTTTCCAGCATGTTGGACGGCGTTCGAACTCCTGAGCCAGCTTCCATCGCCGAACGGCACCTACGGCTCGTTTGCCTACAGCACGATGTCAGCGCCCGTCCTGATCCAGTGCGCTTCGCTCTTCGGAATGTACGCCGTCACGTTCCTCATTTGCCTCTTCGCCAACACCCTTGCCCTGGCGCTGCGCGCCAGGCGGGAGGCCATCGCCGCCATCACTCTGGGCGTTGCGATCTGCGCGGCGAACTTGGCGTTCGGGTTCGCGCGTCTGGCCGAGCCCCAGCCTTCCACCGTCCGGGTGGCAGGCATCGTGGATGGATCCCTTGTAACGAACGCCTGGCGCGCGCATGCTTTGCCGGACGATCTTGCGGTGACGACAGCCTACGCACGGGAAATCGGCGAGGCGGCTCGCCAGGGCGCCCGTTTCATCGTGACGTCGGAAGGCGGCATGGCGTCGATCCCTGAGGCGCAGGCGGCCATCATCGCGCCGCTTGCGTCCGTGTCCAGGGAAACCGGAGCGCGGATCATTGCCGGCTTCCATTCTGACCACCCGCCAGCCGACTTCGCGCTTGCACTCGACCCCACGGGACCGACGCAGCGCTATGACAAGCGGCATCCCGTGCCGGGGCTTGAAGAGCGCTACGCGCCCGGCCACGCCTCCGGGTCCCTGGCCGACGGACTCGCGATGGAGATCTGCAAAGACATGGATTTCCCCAGCACCATTCGCTCCGATGCGGGGGCCCGGCTAGCAGGCGTGCCGGCGGGCGACTTCGGCATCGACGGCTGGCAGCATGCGCGAATGGCCATCATGCGCGGCGTCGAAAACGGATTCGCCATGATGCGTCCCGCGCACCATGGCCTGGTGATCGCCAGCGATGCGCAGGGCCGTGTCGTCGCCATGAAGAAGGATGCGCCGACGGGCCTGACCATGGTGGTCACGGACCTTCCGCTCGGCCCCGGGCCGACGCTTTACACGCGGATCGGCGATCTCTTCGCGTGGCTGTGCGTCGCCTCAACACTTTCGATCGCCATTCTCTCGATGTGGCCGTCATGCTTGCCGGACGGTCTCACGAACCGGCGACGTCAAGAACGGCCTGGGTGAAGGCCTTCGGCGCCTCCTGAGGGAGGTTGTGCCCGACACCTCCCTCGATCTGCCGATGCTCATATTTGCCAGTGAACATCTTGGCGTATGAACTCGGCGCTGGATGCGGCGCGCCGTTGGCGTCGCTCTCCAGCGTGATGGTCGGGACATGGATGGTCGGGGCGGTGGCCAGTTGTTTCTCCATTTCGGCGTACTCGGCCTCGCCTTCGGCCAGACCGAGCCGCCAGCGGTAGTTGTGCACCACGATATCGACGTGATCAGGGTTGTCGAAGGCCGCCGCGCTGCGCGCGTAGGTGGCGTCGTCGAATGCCCATTTCGGCGAAGCGAGTTGCCAGATCAGCTTGTTGAAATCGCGCCGGTTTTTCTCGTAGCCAAGACGGCCGCGTTCCGTCGCGAGGTAGAACTGGTACCACCACTCGAACTCGGCCTGCGGCGGCAGGGGCATCTTGCCGGCCTCTTGGCTACCGATCAGGTAGCCACTGACCGCAACCAACGCCTTGACGCGCTCGGGCCAGAGAGCGGCGACGATGTCGGCCGTCCGGGCGCCCCAGTCGAAGCCCGCCAACACCGCGGTTTTGATCTTGAGACTATCCATGAAGGCAGTGAGATCGACGGCGAGCGCCGCGGGCTCGCCATTGCGAAATGTCCCGGCGGAACGAAAGAGTGTTCCCCCATAGCCGCGCAGGTAAGGGACCAGCACGCGATGCCCCGCCGATGCAAGCATCGGTGCAACGTCGACGAAGCTGTGAATGTCGTACGGCCAGCCATGCAAGAGCACGACCGGCGGGCCGTCGGACGGCCCGGCCTCGGCATACTCGATTTTGAGCACGCCGGCATCGACCTGCTTCAGCGGGCCGAAGGACGCATCTGGTTGTCCGGCCGCCTGCGCGCCGAACACGACCGGCATGCCGAACTGGCCGGCGGCGGCAAGAGCGGCCGCGCCGAGCAGCCGGCGGCGCTGACGGTCGACCTTCTCGCGAGCTGTGCTCATTGCCGCCTCCTGTCCTTGCGGCGCAAGCTCAACGCTGCGCAGGCTTGGCGGCGACTATGCGCTTGGTCGAAACGCCACACCAGTCAGATTTTCGCTGACCAACCAGAGATGCCAGGTCCGGCGCGGAGGCTCGAACTGAACCGTCCTTCGCGAAAGCACTCATCGCGAAGCTGCGCGGGCGAAACGATCGATCCTGAAATCATCGAGCGGTGTCTCGCAACCACCGGTCATGATGAGCTCGGCCATGGCGTCGCCGACGCCCGGACCGAGCTGGAAGCCATGTCCGCAGAAGCCGAAGGCGTGGAACAGGCCTGGCGTCGTCGCCGAAGCTCCCATGACCGGCAGCATGTCCCGCACATAGCCCTCGCAGCCGGACCAGGTGCGGATGACCGCGACCTCTGCAATTGCCGGCAGCAGCCGCGCGACCGCGCGCAATTGCATCGGCAGCCGCATCGGGTCGGCGACCGCGTGGCCCGGATCGAGGTCCACCGCGACCCTCTCGGCCGCGCCGCCGAAGACGATGTTGCCGCGCTCGACCTGGCGCAGATAGGCGCCATGGTCCTTGTCGCGCGTCCAGATGCCGACCACCGGCAGGATCCGATGCGGCAGCGGCTCGGTCACACCCATCTGCGGGCCGCGGGCGTCGAGCGGCACGTCTTCGCCGAACTGTGCGGCAATGCGCGCGCCCCAGGCTCCGGCGGTGTTGAGCAAGCAGTCGGCGGCGAATGAACCTTTCGAAGTGGCGACAAGGAAACCGGAACCCGTATGGGTGATCTTCTCGACCTCGGCTCCCTCGATGATTTGCGCCCCCAGTTTGCGGGCGGCTTCGGCAAAGGCTGGCGCGATCAGCCGCGGATTGCCGCTGCCATCCTGTGGTGAGAACGACGCGGCGATCGCTTCGGGCCCGAGGCCGGGAAAGCGGGCACGGATCTCGCGTGGGCCAAGTTCTTCCAGCTCGAGCGCCCAGGGCCGTGCTGCCTCGGCATAGGCCCGCATGTCGGCAAGGCTTCCTTCATCGAAGATCAGGCGGATATGGCCGGTGGCGCGGAACTCGACGTCGCGGCCAAGCATCTTTTCGGCCTCGCCCCACAGCCGCAGCGAGCGGTGCGCCAGTGGAAGCTGGGACAGATGGCGTCCCGTGCGCCGGATGTTGCCGAAGGAGGCGACGGTCGCGCCGGTGCCGACCCGGTTGCGCTCGATCAGCGTCACGCGCGCGCCGCGCCCGGCGAGGAAATAGGCGCAAGCCGTTCCCATCAGCCCGCCGCCCAGCACGATCACATCCATGGTTATTCCTTGCGCCGAGCGGACAATCCCCTGACAAAGCCGATCTTGTCGGCACCGCAGGATTGCGTCAAAGATGGGTTTGGACAACAGCCATAAGCTTAACCTATGGAGCGGCAATGCGGGCGCGTCAGCTCGAAGTGTTCATCGCCGTGATGCGCGCGGGCACCGTGACCGCCGCGGCGCGGATGCTGAACATTTCCCAGCCTGCTTTGAGCCAGATCCTGCTCCACACCGAAGACGAACTCGGCTTCACGCTGTTCGAGCGCGCGAAGGGCCGGCTGCGGCCGACCCCGGAGGCGCTCGAGATTTTTGCCGATGCCGAGCGGCTGTCGGCGGGGCTTGAGGGCTTGCGCCGCAAGACCACCGACCTGCGCCTCGGCCGGACAGGGCTGGTGCGGGTCGCGGCCTCGCCGCCGCCGGCCATGGCGATCTTGCCGCGCGCTTTCACCAGCTTCCGGGCGCAGCATCCCGACATCTTGCTGCGCTCCCATATGGCGCCGATCGCCGCCATCGTCGACATGCTGCGCGCCGGTGATGCCAGTCTCGGCGTGGCCTTGGACGACCGCCTGCCTCCCGACATCGAGGCGGAAGTGATCGGCAGTGTCGGCTTCGCCTGCCTGCTGCCCGCCGGGCATGCATTGGCCGGGAAAACCGAGCTGACGCTCGCCGACCTCGCCGGCGAGGACTTGATATCCTATCGCGGCAACACCCGCCCCGCCGACGAGTTGGCGCACGCGGCGCGCGCGCAGGGTGTGGCGATTTCGCCGTCGCTCGAGATCGATGTCTCCATCTCGGCCGTCGGCTTCGTCCAGGCCGGCCTGGGTGTCGCCCTGGTCGACGCGCTGCTGCCCTGGCATCAGTTTGCCGGGCTTGCCGTCCGGCCGCTCGCGAATGGGCCGGAATTTCCGATCGCGCTGCTCACATCGCGCACACGGGCGCTTTCGCGGGCCGATGAGATGATGCGCGAGCAGATCCGCGCGGCCTGTTCCATCGTGCTGGGCGGTGACAAGGCAAGGGCATAAGCAGGACAGGGGCATAAGTAAGACTTATATCGTTCCGCGTCATCCGTCTTGGACCCTGGCCATCCTGTCGTGTCAGCTTTGGTTGGCAGACAGGAAGGGACGCATCATGGATGGTGCCATCGCGGCGGACGAAGCGCGGAACGAAGCCGACTGGAAGGTCGGCGTCGATATCGGCGGCACATTCATCGATTTCTGCGCGCTCGAAGCAAATTCCGGGCGCGTCGCCTCGCTGAAAGTGCTGACGACACCGGAAGATCCCGGTGCCGAGCTGATGACGGGCCTCACCCTTCTCGCCGAGCGCGAAGGTTTCGATCCTGCCCGCATGACGCGCTTCGTGCACGGTACGACTGTCGGCATCAACACCATCATCCAGCGCAAGGGCGCGCCGCTTGCGCTGTTCACCAATGCCGGCTTCGAGGACGTCATCGAACTGGCGCGGCTGCGCATGCCGGACATGTATTCGCTGTTCTGCGCGCGGCCGGATCCGCTGATCTCGCGCGACATGGTGTTCGGCATCCCGGCCCGCATGCGCGCCGATGGCAGCGAATCCCAGGCGCCTGATATGGCGGCGGTGGAAAGCGCGGTGGCCGTGGCGAAGGCGAACGGCGCGCTGGGCATCATCGTCTGCTTCCTCCATTCCTGGCGCAACGCCGCGCAGGAAGCCTCGGTCAAGGCGGCGATCACCCGTCTCGCGCCCGATCTCTTCGTCTTCTCCTCGGCCGAGGTGTGGCCTGTTATTCGCGAATATGAGCGCAGCTCGACCGCCATCCTCAACGGCTATGTCCATCCGCGCGTCTCCGGCTATCTGACGGCGCTGGAAGAGCGGCTGAAGGGCCGCGGCGTGCCGGCCCGCCCGATGCTGACCAAGTCGAATGGCGGGCTGATGAACGCCGCCGAGGGCAAGCGCGCCTGCGTCAACATGCTTTTGTCGGGAACGGCCTCGGGCGTCATCGGCGCCTCGTGGCTGGCGCGCCAGGCTGGTGAAGACAAGATCCTTACCCTGGACATTGGCGGCACCTCGGCCGATTTCGCGCTCATCATCGACGGCGAGCCGCAGTTTGGCACCGGCGAGCTGATCGGCGAATTCCCGCTGCATATCCCCTCCGTGTCGGTGAGCTCGATCGGTGTCGGCGGCGGCTCGATCGCCACTGTCGACGCGCAAGGGGTGCTGCGGGTCGGACCGGAATCGGCCGGTTCGACGCCAGGGCCGGCCTGCTATGGCCGTGGCGGCGAGAGGCCGACGGTGACGGACGCCATGGTGGTGTGCGGATGGCTTGGCCACAGCGAGATGGCCTACGGCCAGCTGCGGATCGACACCGGACTGGCGCAGCACGCGGTCGGCGAGCTTGCCGCCCGGCTCGGCCGCCCGGTCGAGCAGACCGCGCAGGCGATCCTCGATATCGCGGTGTCGGAAATGTTCGTCGAGGTCGAGAAGCTCGCGTCGCGCGCCGGGGTGGATTTGCGCGATTTCACGCTGATGCCTTTCGGCGGCGGCGGACCGATGCTCGGCGCCTTTCTTGCCCGCGAACTCGGCATGAAGCGCGTCATGGCGCCCGTCGCCCCGGCGTGGTGTCGGCGCTGGGCGGGCTGGTGGCGGATTTGCGCGGCGATTTCATCCGCACCATCTTCAGCCCGCTGTCGGCCGTGGCGCTTGGCGGAATTCGCGAGGCCTTCGAGGCCTTGGCGCGCGAGGGGCGTGACTGGCTCGCGGCGCAGGGGCACGATGCGGCGGCGGAACTCAACCTCTCCTGCGACATGCGTTATGTCGGGCAGAGTTACGAGATCGAGGTCGTCCTCTCGCCGGAATGGCTGATGGACGGCAATTTGGCCGCCATCGAGCAGGCCTTCCACCTCTCCCATCAGCAGCTCTACGATTTCCACGATCCCGACGGCGAGATCGAGCTTGTGAACGTCCGGCTGTCCGCCATAGGCGCGGGTCCGAAACTCTCCCTGCCGGAGACCGAAGAAGTGGATGTTGCAGCCATCCCGGCGCGCCGGCTCCCGGTCTATACCGACTTGAACGTCGAAATGGTCGACCTGCACGACCGCCAGGCCCTCGTGTCGGGCAGCACGTTCCACGGGCCTGCCGTGGTCGTTCAGGAAGACACCACCTTCGCCATTCCCGCCGGAGCGCAGGCACGGGTCGACCGCCATCTCAACCTTCTGCTGACCTTCGCGGAGTGACGCCATGTTCGACCGCACAAACCTTCAGGTTCTGGCCAACCACGCCCGCGCGGCCGCCGAGAATATGGCCCACACGCTGCACCGCACCGCGCACTCGGCTTTCGTCAAGGAGACGCAGGATTTTACGGTGATGCTGATGGATCGATCGGGGGCGACCTTCGCCGTGCCGATGGAACTCGGCGCCACCTGGTATCCCGGGCTTTCCTATCACCGCGCCATCGCGATGGTCGGCGACTACCGGCCGGGAGATGTTGCGTTCACCAACGATCCCTATTCCGGCCACGTCGCCACGCACGCGCCAGACACGCATCTGTGGAAGCCGGTCTTCGTCGATGGCGAGATCGTCGCCTGGACGGGAGGGCACATCCACAACACCGATATGGGCGGTGCGGTGCCGGCCTCGCTCAGCCGGGCGCTGACCGAAATCCATCAGGAAGGCATCCGCTTTCCGCCGATGAAGCTGGTGAACGAAGGGGTCTTCGACGAGATGATCCTGCGGATCATGAGCACCAATGTGCGCAAGCCCGACCTCAACATCGGCGACATCAAGGCGCTGGTCGGCGCGCTCAACACCGGCGAGCGCAAGATCCAGGCGATGGTGAAAAAATTCGGCAAGGCCGGCTTCGTCGACGGCGTTGCCGCGCTTCTCGACCATGCGGAGGCGCAGGCACGCGACGTGCTGCGCGCCATGCCCGACGGCAAGTGGGAATTCGCCGATTACGCCGATGAGGATTCCGTCGAGGCCAATCCGTGCCGGCTGAAGCTGAGGCTGACGATCAGGGGCGACGAGGCGGTGCTCGACTTCACCGGCTCAGATCCGCAGCTCGGTTCCTCGCTCAACGTGCCTTCGGGCGGCGATCCGCGCCACACCATGCTATTGGTGGGCGTCTACTACGTGCTCTATACGCTCAACCCGAAAATCCTGCTCAACACGGGCCTCACCCGGCCGTTCACCTGCATCGCCCCCACGGGGTCGGTGCTGAATCCGGTCCACCCCGCCGCCGTCGGCATGCGCTCGCTCACCTGCGCCCGGCTGCGGTCGGTCATCTTCGGCGCCTTCTCGCAGGCGGTGCCGGAGCGCCTGCCCGCGGCGCCGGCCGGCAATAACTGCATCGTCAACGTCATGACCACGGATGAACGCACCAGCCGAACCGTCATCACGGCGGTGAACCCGGTGGTAGGCGGCGGCGGGGCGATGCCGCATCGCGACGGGACCAACGGCTCGGGTGCGGATGCCGCCTATCTCAAGAACACACCGATCGAGATCACCGAGACCGAGACCCCGGTCGAATTCCTGAAAATACGGGCTCGCCAGGGACAGTGGCGGGGCGGGGCGTTGGCGCGGCGGGCTGGCGACCGAGATGGCCTTCCGCGTCTTTGCTCCCGACTCCAGGATCACCGCGCGCAACCGCGACCGCAGCTTCTTCCGTCCCTGGGGCGTGCTGGGCGGCAAGGCGGCCGGCCTGTCGGACATGATCGTCAATCCGGGGACAGAGCACGAGCGGCGGCTGGGCAACATCGACACGGCGGTGCTGCAGCCAGGCGACGTGCTCGATATCCGCTCCGCCGGAGGCGGCGGGCGCGGCGATCCGTACGAACGCGAGCCCTGGCGGGTCGCGCAGGATGTGCGGCGCGGTTATATCTCGCCGATAGCGGCCGAACGCGACTATGGCGTCGTCATTCGCGAAGGCGAGGTCGATGAGCAGGCGACGGAAAGGCGGCGCGCGCATCACGAGCCGGGCGCCGGCCATTTCCATTTCGGTCCGGAGCGCGAAGGCTACGAAGCGCAGTGGACGCCAGCCGCCTATGACCGGCTCACCGCCATACTCGGGGGATTTGCCGATCCACTGGCGGTTCTTCACCAAGACGGAGATCTTCCGCCGCATGAAGGGGCGCTCCGGGGCGGAGGCTGTCCAGGCGGCTTTCGATGCTGTCTGCGAACGGTTCCCTGAATTGCCGCGTCCCGGGCCGGTGCGAGAGGCCGCGGAATGATCTCGGCCGGCCGCATCGTCCGGCTGGCCGAGCGCGATCGGGCGCAGCTGCATTTCTTTCTCGACGGTGAAATCCGTAGCGCGCTCGCGGGCGACACCGTGCTGACCGCGATGCTGGCTTCAGGGCACGCGTTGCGAATGTCCGAGTTCGGACCCGAGCCGCGGGCCGGCTTCTGCCTGATGGGAGCTTGCCAGGATTGCTGGGTGTGGCAGGAGGAGGGGCCGCGCCTACGGGCATGCTCGACCCTTATCACGCAAGGCATACGGTTGCGCACGACGCCGCCGGAGAGCTGGCCGTGAACGAGACCTCATCGCCCCGGGTCGTGATCGTCGGCGCCGGCCCCGCCGGCATAAGGGCGGCGGCGGCGCTGGTCGAGGCGGGGCTCCATCCGGTTGTGATCGACGAAGGCAATCGCGCCGGCGGCCAGATCTATCGTCGCCCGCCTGACGGGTTCGTCCGCACGCCGGAGCAGCTCTATGGGTCGGAGGCGGCGAAGGCACGCGCGCTGCATGCGCTCTTCGACCGCTTGGCGGCAGACGGGCGACTCACCCATCGCGCCGGCAGCTCGGTTATTGCCGTGCAGGAGGGGCGGCTGCACGTGCTGGGGGAGGGCGGCGTGCAGCTGGTCAGTTATGACCGCCTGATCCTTGCCACCGGCGCATCCGACCGTGTCGCTCCGGTCCCGGGCTGGCAGAGCGCCGGCGTCTACAGCCTTGGCGCGGCGCAGATCGCGCTCAAGGCGCAAGGCGTGGCGCTGGGGCACCGCATCGTCCTGATCGGATCGGGGCCTCTGCTGACGCTGGTCGGCGCCCAGCTCATCAAGGCCGGAGCGGATGTGGCGGCGGTGCTCGACACCTCTCCCTGGCACCAGCAGATGCGAGGGCTCTGGATGCTGGCCGCCCGGCCGCTCGTCGCACTGCGCGGCCTCGTTCTGCGGGTGCGGCTCGGCGGCCACTACCATGCCGGCGTGAGCCTCGAACGGATCGAGGCAGACGGGCAAGGCGTCACGGCGATGTGTTGGCGCGACGCCGGCGGAAGGCAGCGCCTCACTGAATGCGACACGATCGGCATGGGCTGGCACCTGCGGGCCGAGACGCATCTCGCCGACCTGGCGGGATGCGCCTTCACCTATGATGAGCAGTGGCGGCAATGGCTGCCAAAGACCGATCGGATGGGGCGCGCCGGCAACGGCGTCTATCTTGCGGGTGACGGCGTTCGTCTCCTCGGGGCGGATGGCGCGGAGATCGCGGGGTGTCTGGCCGCGGCGGCGTGCCTTGCCGATCTTGGATTTCCGGCGCCCTCCACCGCGGCCGATCTGCGCGAGCTTGCCCGGCTCGAGCGTTTTGCCCGCGGCCTGGCTTGCGCCTTTCCCTGGCCTGCGGAGACGGTGCGGGCGCTCCCCGACGACGCGATCGTCTGCCGCTGCGAGAACGTCACTGCCGGAGCCTTACGTCAAGGTGTGGATTTCGGTGGCGGCGAGGCCAACCGGGTGAAGTCGCTGTCGCGCGTCGGCATGGGCCGATGCCAGGGGCGCTATTGCCAGTTGGCTGCCGTCGAACTTGTCGCGGCGCAAGCCGGCTGCACGCCGGGCGCTGTCGGCCGGTTTCGCGGGCAGGCGCCTGTGCGGCCTGCGCCTGTCGGCGCCTTTCTCCGGGAAGGCTGATGCGATTGCGAAAAACCGCGCATGGATGAGGATATCATCCTAGAAATCGGCGACCTTCCCCCACACGGAAGCATCGAAGCGCCGAGGATCATAGGATTTCGCATCGACGATCGGTTGCGACCCGGTCACCAGATCGGCAACGAGGTGACCGGCGCCGGGTCCAATGCCGAAGCCGTGTCCCGAAAATCCGGCAGCCAGGAAGAAACCGGGAATGGTATCAATCTCGCCGATAGCGGGCACGCCGTCCGGCGTGCTGTCGATGTAGCCGGCCCAGGCCGCGCTGATCCTGGTCTTTCTGAGCTCCGGCAGAAGTTCGAGCGCCCGGGCATGGGTCAGGCGGATTGTCGCCTGGTCCGGGACCGGATCGAGGATGCGCATCCGCTCCATCGGCGTCGGCTGGTCGAGCCGCCAGCGTCGGAGCGTTTCGTGGCCCGAGCGCGCGCCCTGCAGCCCGCCGGGCACGAGGCTGCGCCAGCGCTTCAGGAACATCGGGACGAACTGCGAGGAGAAGCGCAATTGCTGCGGCGTCACGTCGACGCGGCCGCGTCCGCTTATGGCGAGCGTGTAGCCGCCGTCGCCACGGCGCGTGGCTGAAATCCTTGCCGTGTGCAGCGCATCCGGCAGACCCTCCGCGCCTGGCGACACCGACAGGATGGAGGAGCGGATCGACGCCTGCGGAAAGCGGAAACCGAACTGCCGGCAAAAGGAGGATGCCCAGGCGCCGCCGGCCAGGACCGCCAACTTCGTCCGGATCATCCCGCTTTCGGTGACCACGCCGCTCAGGCGTCCGCCCTCGGTCTCGATGCCGCGCGCGGCGCAATTCTGGTGCACTGTGCCGCCGAGCTTGAGGATGGCGCGGGCGACCGAGGGTGCTGCCCGCGACGGATCGGCGGTGCCGTCGGTCGGCGAGAAGACACCACCCTTCCAGCTCCGGCCCGTGGCGCGGCCCCGCTCGCTGGCCTCGGCGCTGTCAAGCATATGCGTGGTGACGCCGGCCGTCCTGGCGAAATCACGCCAGCGCGCCCAGCCGGCCAGTTCCGCATCGTCATTGCTGAGATAGAGCAGGCCGCAGCGACGAAAGCCGGTGTCTTCGCCGGTTTCCGCCGCAAAGCTGTCCCACAGGTCAAGGCTTCGGGTTGCCATAGGCAATTCGCGGGCGTCGCGATTCTGCTGGCGGCACCATCCCCAGTTCCTCGAGGACTGCTCGGCGCCGATGCGCCCTTTTTCGACGAGCACGACCTGCATGCCGCGCCTGGCCAGATAATAGGCCGTGAAGACACCGACGATGCCGCCGCCAATCACCACCGCGTCCGCGGATCGCGGCAGGTCGCTTGATGTCTCGATTTGCTGAAGCGGCGCGCGCATGGTCTCTCTGCCTTGACGCGCCAATCTACCGTGTTGTGCAGGCAGCCGCTGCCGCAGTTGAGGCCGAAGCAGAATTTTATTCCGGCAGCCCGGTCGAAATCGGGAGCCTCTGCGTTTCAAAGCGGTATCCGCCTGGATGGACAGGCCAAAGGGCTGTGGTAGTGTTTATGTCCATGGGCAAGGCAGCATTTTGTGCTGTGGCATGCGTTCTGCGGAGACGACCGTGAAACTGGATCGGATCGACATCAAGATTCTGTACGAATTGCAGAAGAACGGCCGCATCACCAATGTGGAACTGGCTGAACTGGTGCATCTGTCGCCGAGCCCGTGCCTTATGCGGGTCAAGAGACTGCAATCGGAGGGCTACATCGAGGGCTATTCGGCGCAGATCAACATCGGCAAGCTTGGCCAGACGCTGACCGTGTTCACCGAAATCACCTTGAAGAACCATCGCCAGGTCGACTTCGCCCGCTTTCTCGCCGTCGTCGAGAAGATCGACCAGGTCATCGAATGCCACCTCGTGTCGGGCGGCTACGACTATCTGATGAAATTCGTGACCGCCGGCATCGCCGAGTACCAGACGATCATGGAGCGGCTGACCGACATGGATATCGGCATCGACAAGTATTTCAGCTTCGTCGTGCTGAAGTCGCCCATCGTCAAGGCGCACATGCCGCTGCCCAGCCTGTTCCCGAGGTAAGGCTCTGCCGTCTCGTCAGCGGTGGCCGTACTGGCTGACCAGTTCGGGGTCGCGGACGAGGCCATCGAGCCAGGTCGGATCGAGCTTCGGCACGGAGGAGAACAGCAGCTTGGAATAGGGGTGGGTGGGGGCCATCAGTCTGTCGGGTGTGATCTGCTCCACCCGCTCGCCATTGTACATGACCATGATCTCGTCGCAGATCGCTTCGACGACGGAGAGGTCGTGGCTGATGAAAATGTAGGAAAGGCCCAACTCGCGCTGCAACTCCTTGAGCAGTTCGATCACAGCGGCCGCCACCACCGTGTCGAGCGCCGAGGTGATTTCGTCGCAGATGATCAGCTTGGGTCCGGCCGCCAGAGCGCGCGCGAAATTCACGCGCTGCTTCTGGCCGCCCGAGAGCTCCGACGGGCGACGGTAGCGCAGCGTCCTGGGCAGGCGCACCATGTCGAGCAGTTCGTCGACGCGCTTCGAGCGCGCCTGCCTGTCGAGCTGGTGATAGAAGGCCAGCGGCCGGGAAATGATGTCCTCCACCGGCTTGGCCGGATTGAGCGCGGTGTCGGCATACTGGAACACGATCTGCATCTCGCGCAGCTGGTCCTGGCTGCGTTTGCCTGCGGCGCGCTCCAGTTGCTTGCCGTCGAAGATGATGTCGCCGGCCGCCGCCGGATGGATGCCGGCGATGACGCGCGCCAGCGTCGATTTTCCGCAGCCGGATTCGCCGATGACGCCGAGATTGCGCCCTTTCTCGACGACCAGGCTGACGGTATCGACGGCGCGGATAAGCGGCAGTCCGTCAGCCCGCACCGCACCATAGCCGGCCGTCACATTGTCGATGCGCAGCAACGGCTTGGCGCCGGCATCCGCGTCGGCATGCGCTTGCCGCGGCTTCGGCTCGAACGCAGCCAAAAGTTCACGCGTATAGGGGTGCTGGGCGGCCGAAAGAATCTGAGCGGTGGTGCCGGTCTCCTGCACTTCGCCGCCCTTCAGCACCACGATATGGTCGGCGATCTGGGCGACGACGGCGAGGTCGTGCGAAACATAGACCCCCGCTATCCCGCCAGCCCGCATGACCGACTTGAATGCCTTCAGCACGTCGATCTGCGTCGTCACGTCGAGTGCCGTGGTCGGCTCGTCGAAGATCATCAGCTTGGGATCGCCGATCAGCGCCATGGCCGCCGACAGCCGCTGCAATTGCCCGCCCGAAACCTGGTGCGGATAACGCGCGCCAATTCCTTCCGGGTCCGGCAGCGACAAGGCCCTGAACAGCTCGACCGCGCGCTTTCGCGCCTGCTCGGGCGGCATCAGCCCGTGGATTCGCGTAACCTCGATCACCTGCTCCATGATGGTGGACGAGGGGTTGAACGAGGCGGCGGCACTTTGCGGAACATAGGCAATGTCGGTGCCGCGCAATTTGGCGCGCTGCTTTTCGGACAGTGCGGCCATGTTCTTGCCGTTCACATTGATCTCGCCGCCGATGATCCGGCAGCCGGGCCGCGCATAGCCCATGAGCGAGAGCGCCACCGTCGTCTTGCCGGAGCCGCTCTCGCCGATCAGGGCGACGATCTCGCCGTCGGCGATGTCGAGGCTGACGCCCTTGATGATTTCAACGACACGTCCGGCGTCGGTCGTCGCCTCGATCCTCAGATTCCTGACCTCGACGAGATTGGTCATGCGTCGCGGTCCCTGATCTTCTGCGGCAAATTGTCGATCAGCAGGTTGACGCTGATGGTGAGGCTGGCGATCGCCAGAGAGGGGATGATGACGGCAGGCGCCGCGAAGGGCAGGCCGCCTATGTTCTCGCGCACCAGCGCGCCCCAGTCGGCGAGCGGCGGCTGCAGGCCGAGCCCGAGGAAGGACAGGCCGGAGAGCAAGAGCACGATGAAGACGAAGCGCAGACCGAAATCGGCCAGCACCGGGCGGATGATGTTGGGCAGGATCTCGGAGCCGATGAGGTAGGCGATGCTTTCGCCACGGACGCGGGCGACGGTCATGAAGTCCATGGTGTTGATGTTGACGGCGAGCGCCCGCGCGAAGCGGTAGGCGCCCGGTATGTAGATGACGGCGAGCGTCAGGATCAGCGCGGGGATCGACGAGCCGACCGCGGCGACGACCACAAGGCCGAACAGCTTGCTGGGGATGGAATTCATGGCGTCGAGGAAGCGGCTGAGGCAAGTGTCGAGCCAGCCGCCGGTGACGGCCGCGATCATCCCCAGCACCACGCCAGAGAAGCAGGCGATGACGACGGCGGCGAGCGATATGCCGACGGTGTAGCGCGCGCCCATCAGAACCCGCGAGAGCATGTCGCGCCCCAGATAGTCCGAGCCGAGCCACAAGCCCTGACGCATCGGGCCGAAATAATCGTCATCGACGATGTCGCCGATCGAATGGGGAATGATGGCGGGCGCGAAGATGGCGATCAGCGTCCACGCCAGGATGACCAGCGCGGCCACGACACCCACGAGATTGTAGCTGTGGCCCAGCAAGGACCGTCGGGAAGCTGCCACGCGCGCCATCGTCACCTGAGCCTCGGGTTGGACATGATGGCGATGATGTCGGCGACGGTGATGAGCAGGAGATAGCCGAGGCAGAAGATCATCGCGCAGCTCTGGATCAGCGGCAGGTCGCGGGTGGCGACCGCATCGACCATCAGCTTGGCGATGCCGGGATAGTTGAAGATCGTCTCGACGATGATGACGCCGCCGACCAGATAGGACAAAGACAGCGCGACCGCGTTGACGATCGGCCCGAGCGCATTGGGAAGCGCGTGCTTGAGCACCATGCGGCCGCGTGAGGCGCCTTTGAGAAGCGCCATCTCGACATAGGGCGTTGAGAGCGTTTCGATCACCGCGGCGCGCGTCATGCGGATCATCTGGGCGGAGATGACGAAGGTAAGTGTGATCACCGGCATGGCATAGATGCGCACGAGGTCGGTCAGCGTATGCGCCTCATTGACCGAGGACAGGGCCGGCAGCCATTTGAGATAAACGGCGAAGAGCAGGACCGCGAGCGTCGCGACCATGAATTCCGGCACCGAGATGACGCCGATCGAAAGAACGGTGACGGCGCGGTCATAGAGGGAACCGCGCAGCATGGCGGCGGTGATGCCCAGCGTCAGCGCCAGCGGCACCGAGAGCAGCGTGGTGATGCCGGCGAGTTCCATGGTGTTGACGAAGCGCCCGCCGATCAGCGCCGCGACCGGCATCTCATTGGCGTAGGAGGTGCCGAGATCGCCGTGGAGCAGGCCGACAAGCCAGAGCAGGAAGCGCAGGATTGCCGGATCGTTGAGATGCATGGCCTCACGCAGGCCGGCGACCGCCTCCGGGGTGGCTGCCTGGCCGAGCAGGATCGACGCGGTGTCGCCGGGCAGCATGCTGGTGGCGAAAAACACGGCGAACAGCACGATCAGCAGCGTGACGACCGCGATCGCCAGCCGCTTCAGCACGAGGTTTAGAACCCCAGACGTCATTGAAGCGCTCCTGCGGTTGCGTTCGGCCAAGTCATGTTGCGCAATAGGTGCCGGGGACCGGTCGTCCGGTCCCCGGCAGGCGCCTCTCAGGCTTCGAGCCAGAGATATTCCGCCATTGCGTAGCCCATCATGCCACCGAGCGGGTTCGCCTCCAAACCCTTCACCTTGCTGGAGAGGGCGTCCACGTTGGAAATGTAGGCCGGGATGATGGTGCCGGCCTCCTCGGAGATCATGGTCTGCATCTGGCCGTAGATCTCCTTGCGCTTGGCCTGGTCGAGTGAGCCGCGCGCCTCGATCATCAGCTTGTCGAACTTCTCCGACTTGTACTGGCTTTCGTTCCAGGGCGCGTTGGAGGCGTAGAGGAGCGAGAACAGGATGTCCGGCGTCGGGCGCGGATTGATGTTGCCGAAATGGATCGGCGCCTTGAGCCAGTAATTGTCCCAGTAGCCGTCGGACGGCACGCGCTGGACGTCGAGCTTCATGCCGATATCGGCGCCGGCGGCCTGGATGATCACAGCCATGTCGATCGACGAGGTCGCGGCATCGGAGGCGATCACGGGAATGGACTGGCCGAGCAGGCCCGCCTTCTGGAAGTGGAACTTGGCCTTGTCCGGGTCGAAGGCCTTCGGCTTGAGGTCGGCATTGTGGAAGATGTTCGCTGGCGAGACGGGCTGGTCGTTGCCGACTTCGCCGAGGCCGCGCAGCGCCGATTTGACGATCTGCTCGCGATTGACGAGATACTTCATGCCGGTCACGAAGTCGGCCTTGCTGCCCGGATCCATGTCGAGCCGGATGTTGAGGTCGGTGTAGTTGCCCGAGGTCGTCTTCGACAGTTCGAAGCCTTGCTGGCCGCCGATAAGCTTCATCGCGCGCGGATTGATCGAGGCGGCGAAACTGATGTCGCCGGAAAGCAGCGCGTTGACGCGGGCGCTGTCGTCGCTGATGGCGATGAACTCGAAGGAGTCCAGATAGGGCTTGCCCGACTTCCAGTAGTTCTTGTTCTTGGTGACCACCGAACGCACACCCGGCTCGAACGTCTGCAGCACGAAGGCGCCGGTGCCGTTGCCCTTCGAGAAGTCCGTGGTGCCGTCCTGGACGATCATGAAGTGGTGCAGCGCCAGGATGGTCGGCAGGTCGGCATTCGGGTCGGCGAGCGTGATTTCGACCGTGGACTTGTCGACCGCCTTGAAGCCGGTCATCTGCGCGGCGATCTTGGCGACCTTGGAACCGACGGCCTTGTCGAGATGGCGCTTCAGCGAGAAGACGACGTCGTCTGCGGTGAGGTCCTTGCCGTCGTGGAAGGTGACGCCCTTGCGCAGCTTCACCGTCCAGGTCTTGGCGTCCTTGCTGTCGAAGCTTTCGGCCAGCTCCATCTGCGTGACGCCATCCTTGTCGAGGAAAGTCAGGCGGTTGTAGAGCGAGCAGCAGCGGACATAGTCGGTGGAGAGCGACGCCTTTGCCGGATCGAGCGTGTCGGCGGTCGAGGACGACCAGCCGGCGGCCTTGAAATTGCCGCCGGAAACCGGCGTGGCGGCGACGGCCTGGGTGGCACGGCCAAGCACCACGCTGCCCGCGGCAACCGCGGCACCACCGGCCAACAGCATCTTGAGAAGTTCGCGGCGGCTCGCGCCCCGCCGGATGGCGGTTTCGACCATGGTATCGTCTGCGCTGGTCCAGTTCGTGATCTTGTCGGTCATATCATTCCCCTTTCGGTTGTTTTTCCGGGATGCTCGTCTTGCTGCGGCTTTCCGGGCTTGGGCTCAGGTTCGTTCCTTCAGGCTTTCCCGCACGGCCGCCGCCAATGCGGCCATTGAGGTGAAGTGGTAGTCCGGCGCGGTGAAGCGCTCGGGCTCGATCGTGCCGCCATAGCCCTTCTGGGCGTGCCGGCGCTCGATCCAGCAATTGGTCATGCCAAGCGCCCGGGATATGCCGATGTCGTGATACTGGCTTTGTGCGACGTGCAGGATGTCGTCCTTGCTGTCGCCCCGGGAGGCGACGAAATCGAAGACCTTCTGGAAGAAGGCCGGGTCCGGTTTCTCGGTGCCTGTATCGTCGGCCGTAAAGGTGGCGAAAAAGGGCGATCCGAGCTGCTTTTCGAAATGATCGAGCGCCCAGCGCCTTGCATTGGTCATGGCGATCAGCCTGTGCGACTTCGCAAGGTCCACCAATGCCGCCGCGCTGTCCGGGAAGCCTTGCCAGAGGCTGGCCGAATCCCGCAGGCGGACGCCGTATTTTTCGTCAGTGGGCAGGCCGAGCCGCGGCGCGATGACTGTGTAGACACGTACGAGATCGTCGGGAAACAGGCCGGCATCGGGCATGTAGCGGGCCTGCCGGTAGAGGCTCAGCGCTTCCTCGCCATCGATCGAAACGCCGGCCTCGGCGGCAATTCCGGCCAGGCAGGTGGTGATGCCGCCTTCGAAGTCGATCAGCGTGCCGACCACATCGAAGGTCAAGTATTTGAATTCGCTAAAGCCCCTGGCCAAGACTGGCTCTCCTCTGCGCGCGGCCGAATTGCATGTGTTGAACAGAACAAAATTCCGTGCTGTCCGGGGCGTCGGCCCTTTTCGAAGGCCCGGAAATCCGGGCTTTCTGGCCTTGTCTTAACTGCAGTCTGGCACTTCCCCCGCGCTGGATTCGCCGAAAAGGCGTGAGGGCGCGGCACAAAATTGCGAAATCGTCCGCCCCGGCGATATTTCGAGACACGACATATTTCGCCGCCTTCATGCCAGTGCCTGGCGGACATCGGCATCGTCCAGCGTCTGGTCGAGCGTCCGGCGCGTGCGTTCGATGATCGCATCGATATCGGCGTCGGTGCAGCAGAGCGGGGGAGCATAGCCGAGAACCCCGTTGGCGAAGGCACGGATGATCAGGCCGTTGTCCCACGCCCTGTCGAAGATGCGCCGTGCCGGCATTGCCGACGCCGGAAGCGGCGTCTTCTTTTCCTTGTCGACCACCAGTTCGATGGCGGCAAGCATGCCGCGACCGCGCACGTCGCCGACAAGCGGATGGTCCCTCAGCCCCTCCAATCCTGCCATCAGGCGCGCACCGGCCTTGATGCCATTGTCCAGAAGGCCGTCTTCATAGAGCTTCAACACTTCGAGCGCGACGGCCGCGCTGACGGGATGGGCGGAATAGGTGTAGCCGTGGCCGACAGCCGCGGCGCCCGCGCCATCGGCGATGACGTTGTAGACATGATCGGCCATGAACACGGCGCCCATGGGAACATAGCCCGAGGTCAACCCTTTGGCGGTCGTCATGAAATCGGGGACGATCTCCTCGTCGGTGCAGGCGAACAGGGGGCCTGTGCGGCCGAAGCCGGTGATCACCTCGTCGGCGATGAACAGGACGCCGTAGTCCCGGCAGAGCTCGCGCATCGCCTTGATCCAGCCTTTCGGCGGGACGATGACACCGCCCGATCCCTGGATCGGCTCGGCATAAAAGGCGGCGACCCGCTCCGGCCCGATCGCCTCGATCTTGGCCTTCAGCGCGGCGAGCGATGCGGCGGTGATCGCGTTGCCGTCCTCGCCCACCGGGTTGCGATAGGGATAGGGGGAAGGGATCTTGTGCTGCCATTCGAAGGGAATGCCGAAACCGGCGTGAAAGGCGGGGAGCGCGGTCAGGCCCGCGCCGACCACCGACGAGCCGTGATAGCCCTGCTCTATGGAAATGAACTGGTCGCGTTGCGGCTCGCCCTTGGCGTTCCAGTAGTAGCGGACGAAACGGATCGTGCTGTCGACCGCGTCCGACCCGCCAAGCGTGAAAAAGACGTGATTGAGGTCGCCTGGCGCGCGCTCGGCCAGTTCCGAGGCGAGCCGGATGGCCGGCTCCGAACCGAGGTCGAAATAGGCGGTGGCATAAGGGAGCTCGCGCATCTGCCGGGCCGCCGCCTCGACGATGCTGTCGTGGCCGTAGCCGGCATTGACGCACCATAGCCCCGCGAAACCATCGACAAGTTGCCGGCCGGACGCTTCGGTCACGGTCGCGCCCTTCGCCGATTTCAAGACACGGACGCCAAGCGCCTCATGGCCACGATATGAAGCGACTGGGTGGATGAGATGGGCGCGGTCGAGTTCGATCAGGGAATTGGCGAGCATTGTTATCCTCCTAGCCGAGCGCCTGGTTGGCGAGGGCGTAAACTTTCGGCCTGATCTGTTCCACGCCCGTCTTGGGTGGACGGTCCATGGCCACGCCGCCGCCGACATGGGCGAGGCCGATTTCCTCGAGCCAGCCGGCGATGCCGGTCCCGCTGCCGGTATCCACACGCAGGAAGGCGCCGGGGCGCGACGCGGCGAAGAAGCCAATCAGGGCCTTCGCCTCGTCGGTGCTTCCCGCGATCACCGGACCGATCACCTCGCCGCGTCCGAATGGGCGGATCGCGGCATAGGCCTCGATGGCGCCGTCGCGGCGGATGACCGCGAATTGGCCGCGCTCCGCCAGCGCATCGATCAGGGCTTCGCGGTCGGCGCCATAGGCGTCGCGGTCCAGCGCCTTGATGTCAGGCAGATCGTCAGGACCGGCTGCTTCCACGCCATCGGGCGCACCAAGCGCCGCAACCTTGCCCTGATGCTGCCGGATCATGCCGGAGGGCACGAAGCCCAGTTTCTCATAGAGAGGCATGCCGTCTGCCGTCGCGACGAGCCGCAGCGGACGTTTGCCGGCAAGCGCGAATGCCTGATCCATAAGCCGGCGCCCAAGCCCCTTGCCGCGCGCGTTCCTGTCGACGATCACCATGTTGATCATGGCGCAATCCATGCCGTAGGGCGTGACCAGGATGGTTCCGGTGACGCGGCCCTGATCGTCGAGCGCAACCGCGCCGTTCGAGAGCTGCAGCGCCATCTGCCAGTCCTGCGGGCGATGCGGCCAATTCTCCTGGCGAGAAAGCGCCACGGCGCCCTCGATATGGTGCGGCCCGAAGGCCTGGAGTTCGATCTCGCCCTGCGGCATGAGGCATCCTTCCGTCTAGAGCCCAAGTCTCGGGCATCGGCGCGCCGCAGATCGTCTGAAGGCTTTGGCTTGGACAGTATCTTTCGCCGTAGCACGAGGGGTGCGCCGCATCTTGTGCTGGCACCGTCCGTGGCGGACGCGCTTCACGCCGCGCGCGGCCCCGCAATCGGCACGCCAGATGCTACAGCGTGCCAAACCGGATGGCGGATACGGAACTTTCTGCTTTCGGGAGGGCGATTTCGGTCAGGTGGGTCGCTGCCGGCCGTCCTATGATGAAATACATCCCAGCACGGACGTGCTTCCACCGGAGATCGACTGCTATGGCTTCCTTCAGGCCCAAATACATCACCTTCGACTGCTACGGCACGTTGACCTTTTTCCAGATGGCGGAAGCGGCGCGCGATCTCTATGGCAGTCGGCTCGATGAGCCGCGCATGCAGGAATTCATCAGGAACTTCGCGGCGTTTCGGCTCGACGAGATCATGGGCGACTGGAAGCCCTATGCCGACGTCGTCCACAACGCGCTCGAGCGTACCTGCAAGCGCAACGGTGTTGCCTTCAGCGCCGACGACGCCAGAATGGTCTATGAGCGTGTCCCGACCTGGGGCCCCCACGCCGACGTTCCGGCCGGCCTGGCGAAGGTCGCCAAGGAAATTCCGTTGGTCATCCTCTCCAACGCCATGAACGCGCAGATCATGTCTAATGTCGAGAAGCTCGGTGCGCCGTTCCATGCCGTCTACACGGCCGAGCAGGCGCAGGCCTACAAGCCACGCTTCAAGGCCTTCGAATACATGTTCGACAGGTTGGGTTGCGGCCCGGAGGATGTTCTTCACTGCTCGTCTTCGTTCCGCTACGACCTGATGTCGGCGCACGATCTCGGCATCAAGAACAAGGTCTGGGTCAATCGCGGCCACGAACCGGCCAACCCGTACTACGGCTATGTCGAGATATCAGACATTTCGGGTCTCGCTGGCGTCGTTGGGCTCTGAAACAGGCGGATTGCCGATGAAGTTCGTCTCCTACTGGCACGACACCGCCCCAGTCTTTTCCGGCGGGGCGCAAGGCCCGGTCGAAGGGCACTATGACGCCGCGATCATTGGCGGCGGCTTCACCGGTCTCGCCGCCGCGCGCCAGCTGGCGAGCGCCGGTGCCAAGGTGGTCGTGCTGGAGGCGCAGCGTGTTGGCTGGGGCGCATCAGGGCGCAATGGCGGGCACCTCAACAACGGCCTCGCCCACAGCTATCTCTCAGCCAAGGCGGAACTCGGCAAGGAACGCGCCATCGCGCTCTACCGGGCGCTCGACGACTCCGTCGACACCATCGAGGCGCTGGTTGCCGAGGAAGGCATCGACTGCGATTTCCGCCGCGCCGGCAAGCTGAAGCTTGCTTCCAAGCCGCAGCACTTTGATGCGATCGCCCGCAACTTCGAAGCCCTTCATGCCGAAGTGGATCCGGACACGGCGCTGCTGTCGGCGGCCGACCTGAAATCAGAGATCGGCTCGCCCTTCCATGGCGCGATGCTGTCGAAGAAGAGCGCCATGATGCATATGGGACGCTATGTGGCGGGTCTCGCCGCTTCAGCCGCCCGCCATGGCGCCGTCATCCGTGAGAAAACGGCGGTGACGGATCGCAAGCAGGCCGGCAACAGGCATGAGCTGACCACTTCGCGCGGCCGCATCAGCGCCGACAATGTGCTGGTGGCGACCGGCGCCTACACCACGCCTGACTTCAGCTATTTCCGCCGCAGGATCATTTCCGTCGGCAGCTTCATCATCGCCACGCGGCCGCTAAGCGACGCCGAGATCGCCGCGACCATGCCGGGCAACCGGACCTGCGTGACCTCGATGAACATCGGCAACTACTTCCGGCTCTCGCCGGACAGGCGGCTGATCTTCGGCGGCCGCGCACGCTTTTCGGCGACATCGGACCAGCGCTCCGACGCCAGGAGCGGACAGATATCGCGGACAGGCCTCGCGGCGATCTTTCCGCAACTCGCCAAGGTCGAGATCGACTATTGCTGGGGCGGGCTGGTCGACATGACCAAGGACCGCTTTCCGCGCGCCGGTTACCAGGACGGTGTCTGGTACGCGATGGGCTATTCCGGCCACGGCGCCCAGCTTTCCACCCATCTCGGCATGATCCTGGCCGATGCCATGCTCGGCCGCGAGGACCGCAATCCGCTGAAGGGGCTCGAATGGCCATCCATTCCCGGCTATTCCGGCAAGCCCTGGTTCCTGCCGATGGTCGGGCTCTACTACAAGGCGCTCGACCGGATCCAGTGAGCGTCGAACCGGCCGGGCTTCAGCCGAATTGCTTCAGCCGAGCCCGCCGATGTGAAAGCTTTTCATCTCGAGATATTCCTCGATGCCGGCCTGCGCGCCCTCGCGGCCGAGGCCGGACAGCTTGACGCCGCCGAAGGGGGCGACCTCGATCGAGACCGAGCCGGTGTTGAGACCCACCATGCCGAACTCCAGCGCCTCGCCGACGCGCCAGGCGCGTTTCAAATTCTCGGTGTAGAAGTAGGAGGCAAGTCCGTAGGGCGTGCCATTGGCCAGCGCGATCGCTTCCTCTTCCGTTTCGAACCGGAAAAGCGGCGCGATCGGGCCGAACGTCTCTTCACCGGCGAGCTGCATGTCCTTGGTGGCGCCGCTCAGCACCAGCGGCGCGACATACTGAGGGCCCTCCGGCAACGCCGGCTTCTCGGTGATGATCGCAGCGCCCTTGGCGAGCGCGTCCTCGACGTGGCGGTTGATCTTCTCGACCGCCGCCATGTTGATCATCGGCCCGATGGCGACGCCGGGCTGCGTGCCCGGCCCCACTGTCATGGCGTTGACGCGGGCGGATAGCTTGGCGGCGAAGGTGTCGTAGACACCGGCCTGGACGAGGATGCGGTTGGCGCAGACGCAGGTCTGGCCGCCATTGCGGAACTTCGAGACCAGCGCGCCCTCGACAGCGAGGTCGAGATCGGCGTCGTCGAAGACGATGAAGGGGGCGTTGCCGCCGAGCTCGAGGCTGAGCCGCTTCACGCTGTCGGCCGCGCCGCGCATCAGCAGCGAGCCGACGCGTGTCGAGCCGGTGAAGGAGATCTTGCGAACGGTCTCGTTCGCCATGATCTCGTTGCCGATCTCTGTGGGCATGCCGGTGACGATGTTGATGACGCCGGCAGGGATGCCCGCCCGTTCGGCAAGCACGCCGAGCGCCAGCGCCGAATAGGGCGTGAACTCGGACGGCTTGATCACCACGGTGCAGCCGGCGGCCAGCGCCGGCGCGACCTTGCGGGTGATCATCGCATTGGGAAAATTCCACGGCGTGATGATGCCGCACACGCCCACCGGCTCCTTCAGCACGATGATGCGCCGGTCTTGCGTCGGCGAGGGGATGGTGTGGCCGTTGATGCGGCGCGCTTCCTCGGCGAACCATTTGACGAAGGACGCGCCATAGCGGATTTCGCCTTTGGCCTCGTCCAGCGGCTTGCCCTGTTCCGTCGTCAGGATCAGCGCGAGATCATCCAGATGCGCCAGCATCAAGCCGTGCCAGGCTTCCAGCAGGGCAGCACGCTCGGCGTTGGTCTTCTTCTTCCAAGGCCCGTACGCGGAAGCCGCTGCCTCTATGGCCGCACGGGTCTCTGGACCAGCCATGTCCGGTACGGTGCCGATGGCAGCCTGCGTCGCTGGATCGATGACATCGACGGTCTTGCCGGAGCCGGCAGCGACCCACCGTCCGCCGATCAGGCCGGCTTCGCGGAAGAGGTTTTTGTCTTTCAGGTTTTTCATTGGAAACGACCTTGCAATCAGGTGAGTGCGGCAACGACCGCGGCGGTGATGGCTTCCGTGCGGTCCTTGCCGGGAATGGTGCCTATGCCTCTGGCGGTTGCAGCCTCGACCGCCTTCATGACGCGGTCGGCCGCGGCCCTTTCGCCGAGATAATCGAGCATCATGGCGCCGGACCAGATGGTGGCGATCGGATTGGCGATGCCGAGATGGGCGATGTCGGGCGCCGAGCCGTGCACCGGTTCGAACATGGACGGCGCCGAGCGATCGGGATTGATGTTGGCGGAGGCGGCGTAGCCGAGCCCGCCCTGGATTGCCGCGCCGATGTCGGTGAGGATATCGCCGAACAGATTGGAGGCGACGACCACGTCGAGGCTCTCCGGCGCCATGATCATGCGGGCGGCGAGCGCATCGACATGATAGCTGGTCACGGCGACGTCAGAGTACTCCGCAGCCAGCTTTCGCGTGATCTCGTCCCAGAACACCATCGAGTATTTCTGCGCGTTGGACTTGGTGACGGAGGCGAGCTTGCCGCGCCTTGTCCGCGCCTGTTCGAAGCCGAAGCGCAGGATGCGCTCGACGCCGGCGCGGGTGAAGATCGAGGTCTCCACGGCGACCTCGTCCAGCGTGCCTTGATGCACGCGCCCGCCGGCGCCCGAATATTCGCCTTCGGTGTTCTCGCGGATGCACAATATGTCGAAACCTTCCGCCCGCAGCGGTCCCGTGACGCCCGGCAGCAGGCGATGCGGCCGGATGTTGGCATATTGCACGAAGGCCTTGCGGATCGGCAGCAAAAGGCCATGCAGCGAAACGGAATCCGGCACCTCCGCCGGCCAGCCGACGGCGCCGAGCAGGATGGCGTCGAAGCCGCGCAAGGTCTCGATGCCGTCCTCCGGCATCATGCGGCCGGTTTCCTTGTAGAATTTGCAGGACCAGGGGAACTCGGTTCCGGTCAAGGCAAAGCCCGCGTGTTTAGCCGCGATCTCCAGCACGGACCAGGCGGCGGCGGTCACATCGCGGCCAATGCCGTCACCGGGGATCAGAGCGATCGAATAGGACTTCATCGGCATCTCTCTAGAGGCTGATCAGGACGCTCTTGGTCCTGCGGTTGGCGAGATAGGCCTCACGGCCAAGGTCCTTGCCGATGCCGGAGCGCTTGTAGCCGCCGGTCGGCAGGATATGGTCGCGCGAGCGGCTGTAGCGGTTGACCCAGACGGTGCCTGCTTCAAGCTTGCGCGCGAAGCGGATGGTGCGGGACAGGTCGGAGGTGAACAGGCCGGAAGCCAGTCCGTAGGTCGGGTGGCTGGACAGCGCCAGCGCCTCTTCCTCGGTCTCGAAGGTCTGGACGGTCAGGACCGGGCCGAAGATTTCCTCGACGATTGCCGGATTGGCCTGGTCGACATCTGCGATCAATGTCGGCTGGTAGAAATAGCCTGGGCTGTCCATGACGCCGCCACCGGTCAGACATTCGCCGCCGGCCTCGATCGCGGCGCGCACGATGCCGTCGACGCGCGCCCGCTGCCGCTCCGAGATTATGGGCGAATATCTGGGTCGCGTCGTCCCAGGTCGGGCCGGGCCGGGCCGCCTTCATCTTCTCCAGGATCGCGGCCGTCAGCCTGTCGGCCACGCTCTTCGCGACGATCAGGCGCGTGCCGGCAACGCAGGCCTGGCCGGCATTGAAGGTGACACTGCCGGCAATCGCGGTCGCCGCCTTGTCCAGATCGGCATCGGCAAAGACGATCTGCGGGCTCTTGCCGCCGAGTTCCAGTGTCATCGGCTTGACGCCGGTGCGGGCGACATTCTCCATGATCGCCGAGCCGGCGCGGGTCGAGCCGGTAAAGCTGACCTTGGCGATCTCGGCATGGCCGGTCAGCGCCGTCCCGGTCGTCGGACCGTCGCCCAGCACCACGTTTATGAGCCCTGCTGGCAAGCCTGCTTTGACGGCGAGTTGTGCCATGTAGACCGCCGAAAAGGGCGTCATTTCCGACGGCTTCAGCACGACCGCGTTGCCCGCGGCCAGCGCCGGACCGAGCTTCCAGCCAGCCATCGAGATCGGAAAATTCCAGGGCGTGATCGCGCCGACCACGCCATAGGGCTCGCTCATGATCATGCCGAGAGTGGCGTCGTCGGTCGGCACGAGCTCGCTGCCTTCCTTGTCGGCGAACTCGGCGAAGAAGCGGATCTGCTCGGCGGTGATAGCGATGTCGCCGGCGATGAGCTGGCCGACTGGCCGGGTCGAGCACAGCGCCTCGATCCTGGCCAGCGTTCCGGCTGCCTCTTCGATCAGGTCGGCCCAGGCCTGGAGTGCCTTCGTCCGTTCGCGTGGCCGAACGTTGCCCCAGTTGCTGGACTTCAGCGCCGCCTTGGCGCTGTCCACCGCACGATCGATCACGTCGGGGCCTGCGATCGGACAGGCGGTGTATGCTTTGCCATCCGACGGTCGGTGCATCTCGATCTCACCCTCGGCCGCGATCAGCTTCCCGCCAATGAAATGGCCGACTGGAAGGGAGACGGTATCCGGATCGAAGCTCAAGCCCATGGGCGCCCGCTTTCAGCTGTTCTCGAAGAGCCTAGCGCGGGCAGCAGCGCAGCATGCACCGTTCGACGATCGGTCGCGGATGATTGTTGCGTGCCGGCGATAACAGACGGCAAAATCTGTTGCGGAGGCGGGCGCCTCGCGCGCTCCCGTTACCCTACGGTCACGTAAATCTTGCGCACCGTTTCGATGGTCTTCCAAACCCCGGTGAAGCCAGGTTTCATCACGAAGCTGTCGCCGGCGCGGTAGGTCACCGGCTTGCCGCCGTCGGGCGTGATTTCGATCACACCGGAGAGGATGTGGCAGAACTCGAAGGTCTCCCCCTTGATCGATCGCGTCTCGCCCGGCGTCGCTTCCCAGACGCCGGTATGGACGAGATCGTCCTTGGCGGCGTCCTGCGCCCAGGTCTTGAAAGCGGGGTTGCCGGCAATCAGCCGTTCGGGCAGCGCCCCGGACTCGCGCGGCGGAAAGGTAGGGCTGGTATCGACGGTCTTGAGCAGGGACAAGGGATGGCCTTTCATGTTGGACTTTAGAGCAGTTCACCGTTTCACAGAAACGGTGAACTGCTCTAACTCTTTGTTTTTGAAGCAATTTCGGACGGAAAACCGCACGCACTTTTCCTGGAATTGCTCTAATAGCCGCGCGACCGGTCGACGAGCCCGATGGGATCAAGGCCGGCGCGGTAACGCCTGATGTTTTCGACGACGGCCTGCGCGGCGCTGGCGGGCTGGGTGACGCTGGCGATATGCGGTGTCAGAATGACCTTTTGATGCGACCAGAACGGATGGCCCGCCGGCAGCGGTTCGGGTCGGTGACGTCGATCATCGCCGCGGAAAGATGGCCGCTGTCGAGCGCAGCGACAAGCGCTTCCTGGTCGAGCTGCGGCCCCCGGCCCGTATGGACGAGCGCCGCGCCCTTGGGCAATTTCGCAAACAGCTCGGCGTCGAGGAAGCCGCGCGTCTCCTCGGTCAGCGGCAGCAGGCAGATCAAAATGTCGCTGACGGCGAGCATCTCGTCGAGCCCGAGCTCGCCATGATGACAGGTCACGCCCTCGATCCGCCGCGGCGAGCGGCTCCATCCGGCAAGCGGGAAGCCGAAGGGCTTCAGGCGATCGAGGACGGCTTGGCCGAGCTGCCCGAGGCCGAGCACGCCGATCCGGCGCGATCCGGCCTGCAGCTGCGCGATGTCAGCCCATTCGCCGGCGCGCTGCTGTGCCAGATATCCCGGCAGGTTGCGGTGGAGCGCGAGCACGGCAAGCGTCACATATTCCTGCATCATGCGCACGATGCCTTCCTCGATCATGCGCACGATCTTCACATTCGCAGGCACCGCATCGAGGCGAAACTGGTCGACGCCGGCGCCGATGGAAAACAGGATTTCCAGGTTGCCGTAGCGGGCAAGGTTATCTGGCACGGTCCAGCTGATCAGATAACGCACGGCATCGGGAGCGACCGTCGCGGCATCCATCGTGAAGGGGACGTCCGGCAGTTCTCTCGCGAAGGCATCGGCGAAGGTCGCCCCGCGGCGCGCGTCGGAATTGAACAGGAATGTCATTCCGTTCCTTTCATGCCGCGCAGCGGGCGCCCAGGGCCTCGATCAATCGCTGACAGGCGGTGAGCTCGCTGGCAAGGATGTATTCGTTGGGCTTGTGGGCGCGGTCGATGTCGCCGGGGCCGCAAATGATCGCATCGAGCCCGGCGGCCTGGTAAAGTCCGGCCTCCGTGCCGTAGCTGACGGCGGCGAGTGGCGCTTCGCCGGTCAGTTCGGCCAGCAATGTCGCAAGTGCCGCACCCTGCGGCAGCGACAGTGCCGGATAGGCGCTCATCGGTGTCCACTCGACACGAAAGCCGTCGGCCGCAAGAGCCTCGGCCCGTGCCTTGACGGGCGCGAGCAGGCTTGGCGGGTCTATGCCGGGTATGGCGCGTGCCTCCAGGTCCAGACTGCAGGTGCCGGGGATGATGTTGACCTGATGTCCGCCCGCCACGACGCCCGCCTGCAACGAAGAGTAGGGCGGCTCGAAGGCGGCGTCGAACGGACCGTGTGTCAGCCGCTCGGCTTCGCTCACGGCCGCGCTCAGCGCAGTGGCCATGGCATGGATGGCGTTGAGCCCGAGATCGGGGCGGGAGGAATGGCCGGAGCGCCCGTTGATGACCACGCGGGCGGCCGCCTTGCCCTTATGGCCGCGCACGGCGCGCATGCCGCTCGGCTCGCCGACGATGACGCCGAGCGGCGTCGCGCAAAGTTCGGGAAGGCGGGCGATCAGATGCGGCACGCCTCGGCATCCTACCTCCTCGTCATAGGAGAAGGCGAGGTGGATTGGCCTGGCAAGGCGCAGTCCCTGCACCGCAGGCACGGAAGCGAGCACCGCGGCCAGAAACCCCTTCATGTCCGTGGTGCCGCGTCCATAAAGCCGTTCGCCCTCCTTGCGCAGCGCGAAAGGGCTCGAACTCCATTGCGGCTCGCTGGCGGGAACGACGTCCATATGGCCGGACAGGATATAGCCCGGGACGTTGGCGGGGCCGATCGTTGCGAAAAGATTGGTGCGGTCGCCTTCCGGCCCTGGAAGCAGGGTGACCTGCGCTCCGTGCTTTGCCAGATAGGATTCGATCCAGCCGGCGATGTCGCCGTTCGGTTTGCCGGCGACCGATGGAAAGCCGACGAGACGATCGAGGATGTCGAAGACGTCCATTCCAGCCTCAAAGCGTTCGGGTTCGCCGGGATCGGTGCCGTCGACCATATGCTGCTAGATTTCCAGAGAGAGTGTGTGCATTCTTTCGCGATTGCGTGCCGAAAGCTGAAATGTTTCAGTTGAATCTTGCGTTGCCGCGCGGCTTTCGAGCTAATCGTACTGGTCCGCTCGGTTAGCGTTGGGGGCAGAGGGTGGCCATCAGTGTGCCGCGCTCGGTGCGACAATCTTTTAGGGGCATGGACTTGAAGCCGTCCGGAAGCTTGAAAATCGACACTTTCTCGATGCGGATCGGCGACATCGAAGGCGTCGAACTGGACCGCTTGCACGCGCACTCGCTCGCCGTGGGATGGCCGCATCGCGCCGAGGACTGGCAATTCCTGCGTGAATCGGGAGAGGGTTTCGTGGCGCTCGACGAGATCGGCCGGGTTCTCGGTTCGGCCATGTGGTTCGCGCATGGTGCCGATTTCGCCACCGTGGGCATGGTCATCACCTCGCCGCGACTGCAGACGCTGGGGGCGGGGCAATGGCTGATGAAGCGGGTCTTCGAGAAGGTCGCCGGGCGCGATCTGCGCCTCAATGCAACACGCGCGGCAAGGCGGCTCTATCTCTCCCTCGACTTCCAGCCGGAGAAGACCGTCTATCAATGCCAGGGCATCGCCAGCTTGCAGACGACGGGTAGGCCGGCAAATATTCGAGGCGATGTCCGGATTTTGGACGCAAGTGATATTCCGGCGATAATCGCGCTCGACGCGGCAGGATTTGGCGTGAGGCGGGCGGCGCTCATCGAAAGGCTTTTCGCGCACTCGGCCGGCTATGGGCTTTTCAAGGACGATACGCTGACCGCTTTCGCGCTCTGCCGGCCGTTCGGGCGGGGCCATGTCGTGGGGCCGGTCGTGGCGCAAAGCGACGCTGACGCTGTGGCGATCGTCCGGCCGCACGTGGCCGACCATTCGGGGTCTTTCCTGCGGATCGACACCCATATGGACAGTGGCGAGTTCGCCGCCTTTCTGTCGCACAGCGGAATGCCGGTTTTCGACACGGTGCTCACCATGTCGCTGGGCAAACGCCTCACCGATTTTGCCGTCGGCGGTGCAACTGCGCCGGTGACCTATGCGCTGGCCAGTCAAACGCTCGGGTAGTTCAGCCCCGCTGGCGGGCCTGCCCGTTGCAAGGTTGCCGCCACCCCACTCACGGCGACGCGGAGAAGCAAGAAATACGGAGCGCTGCTGCGGACTGCCGCGGGCCGACTCATTGCGTGAGCCTACCGGATCGGCGTCTGGCCACGAAACAGCGGCTGGTGCGCTTGCATCAGGGCGGCAATCCGGCCGGCGACTTTTCGGACCGGCGGGGCATGACGTTCCTCGTGATGGGTGACGATCCATTGGTCGGTTTCGAGTTCGGGGATGGGCTGGGCGACGCGGACCAGCCGCGGATCGCTGTCGCCGACGAAGCATGGAAAGACCGAAAGGCCGGCGCCGGCGGCCACCAGTTCGCGCACCGAATGGGTGTTGTTGCCGCGCACGGCGATGCGGTCGCCGTGATGGGCTTGCAGCCAGCGCGCCGAGGCGATGTTTGCCCCTTCGCCGGTGACGCCGACGAACAGGCCGGCGGCGATGCCGTTGACCAGGTGGCGTCCGGAATAAAGCGCGTGGGCGACCTTGCCGCTCTGACGGCCGGCCAGCCACTGCTCGGTCGGGCGCTCGCTGCGGATGCCGATATCGGCGGCACGGCGACCGATGTCGACCCGGTCGGTGGTGGTGACGAACTCCACCCTTATGCCGTCATCGACCGTCCAGACCTCACCGATATGGGCTGATATGAAAGCCGAGGTCCACGGCCCGGCCGAGACGCGGACAATGCGGTCGGGCAGGGTGCCTTCGCGCCAGCGGGTCAGCGACTGCATCGCCGCCTCGACGTCCTCGGCGCGCCGCAGCAGTTCTTCACCGACCGGCGTCAGCCGGTAGCCGGTCTGCTGACGCACGAAGAGCGGTTCGCCGATCTGCTTCTCGAGCGCGGTGACGCGTCGCCCGAGCGTAGCCGCACTGAGGCGCGTGGTTGCCGTCGCCGCGCTCAGGCCACCCAGCCGCGCAACGTCGAGAAACAGCCTCAGATCGTCCCAGCCAATATCCATTTTGCAGAAATGAAAAATGCCTTGCGACCTTGGCTGTAGCGCGAAGCAGGCATGATGCGCAAGTATGCAGGCGTTGGCGGCATTGGACAATCCTGCCTGGCGAGACACTGGCAAGCGCTCCGTTTCGCCGGGAAGCCAGCGCAATCCTTTCGATCATGCATGCGCTTTGCACAGATGCTTTGCGTTTTCGATTAGCCAAGTGCGCGGTCATTCCGTGCGCCAAGGAGACGATCATGTTGTACGAACTTCGAGACCGTTTCACCCGCTGGCTTGTCTATCGCCAGACGCTTGCAAGCTTGCGGCGGGTTCCGGACAGCACACTGGCGGATGCCGGCATTTCTCGTTCGGAGATCCGCCAGCATGCCCGCTACGCCAGCCGGCGCCGCTGAAGCAATGCTCGATCTAGCGGTGGAATGGAATCTCGCCTGACAGCCATTGCAGGAACAGCGCCGCGGACCGCGAAAGCCGGCGCTGTTGATTGGGAACCGCATGCAAGGCAACGGGCAGGATTTCCCCGGGACCGAAGGGCGCCACCAGTCGCCCCGAAGCCTGGTAGCTTGCCGCATAGGTCGACATGACGGCGGTGATGCCGCCGGCGCATGCCGCGATCTCCAATGCCGCGGCCGCATTGTCGGCCTTGATCGGCGCCTTTTGCGGCGCGATCACGAAGTTCTCCTTCTTCGCCCAAAGGTCCAGCAGCTGCATCCTGCCCTGCACGTAGATGAGCCGGGCGGCGTTGAGCCAGTTCGCGCTGGGCTTCGCTGCGGCCTGGCGGCCGGTCTCGGGGTCGCAGAGAAGCATCAGCCGCTCTTGTCCCAGTTGCACGGCACCCGATACCGGCTGCAGCGGATCGAGCGCCAGAATGCTCAGATCCGCCAGCTCAACATTGGGGTCGGTCCAGATCGTGCTGTTCAGCCGCACCTCGATGCGCGGATGGGCGGCGGAGAAACTGGCCAGGTGCTGTGCGAGCCACAGTGTGACGAAGCTGAGCGGGGCTGAAACCGTCACACTGGTCTGCGCCTGTGCGCCCAGCATCCCTTCGGTCGCCGCCTCGGCGCGATCCAGAGCGTCGGCTATTCCCGGCAGATAGGCCGTGCCGACTTCGGTGAGTTCCAGGCCGTTGCTGCGCCTGTGGAAAAGCGGCCTGGCGAAGAATTGCTCCAGCGCCCGAACCCGTTGGCTGATCGCCGCCTGGGTGCAATTCAACTCCTCGGCGGCCCGGGTGAAGCTCAGATGCCGGGCCGCTGCCTCAAAGGCTTCCAGATAAATGAGATGCGGCAGGTTTCGCATGGAGAGACCTCATTCAGATTTCTCATGCATTACGGAAACGAGGTCACTGGGTAAAGAACGATTTCTTGCGCCAAGTCCGCCCGTCGGGGTTTTCTGAGGTCCATTCCCAGCCGCTGAACCGCAGGAAACCATGCCTTTCTCTCTGCTGAAATACGGCCTGCGCGCCAAGCATGTTCCCTTTCGCGACATCCCTGCGACGCCCGACCTGAAACGATCCTATGACGTGGTGATCATCGGCGGCGGCGGTCACGGTCTCGCCGCGGCTTACTATTTGTCCAATGTGTATGGCATCCGCAACGTCGCCGTGCTGGAAAAGGGCTATCTCGCCGGCGGCAATACGGCGCGCAACACCACCACGATCCGCTCCAACTACATGACCGAGGAATCGATCCGCTTCTACAAGGAAGGGGTCGAACTGTTCGAGACGATGTCGCGGGATCTCGGCTTCAACGTCATGTTTTCGCAGCGCGGCCAGCTGACGCTCGCGCATTCCGAGGCGACGCTACGCAGTTTCCACCTGCGTGCCGAGATGGGCAAGCATATGGGCACAAGGATCGAAGTGGTCGATGTCCGGACGGTGAAGGAACTTTGCCCGCATCTCAACCTCGATCTCGGCGGCCAGCACGAGGTGATGGGCGGGCTCTGGCATGCCGATGGCGGCACGGCCCGCCATGATGCCGTGGCCTGGGGCTATGCCAGGCATGCCGGCGCGCGCGGCGTGGAGATCCACCAGCGCACCGAGGTGACCGGCTTCGAGCAGGCCGGTGACCGGGTCACCCATGTCAGGACGAACCGCGGCACAATTGCCGTGGGCCAAGTGCTGCAGGCCGTCGGCGGGCTCAATGGCCAGGTCGCCGCCATGGCGGGCATCCGGTTGCCGATACGCTGCTTTCCGCTGCAGGCGATGGTGACGCAGCCGCTAAAGCCATTCCTGGACATACTCGTCTCATCCGCCAATCTGCACACCTATCTGGTGCAGTCCTCGCGTGGCGAAATCGTCATCGGCGGCGGCTCCGATCCCTACCAGCTGGCCTCGACGCGCTCGACGCTCGACCAGAAGGAGCATCTTGCCGAAGGCGCCCTGCATCTCTTCCCGTTCCTGCACAAGGTCAAGCTGTTGCGGCAATGGGCCGGGATTACCGACATGACGCCGGATTACAGCCCGATCATGGGGGCGTCGCCGCTGCGGAACTACTGGCTGGACTGCGGCTGGGGGACCTGGGGCTTCAAGGCGACGCCGGTGGCCGGCAAGCGCATGGCCGAGACCATCGCCACCGGGCGCGTGCCCGATGTCCTGAAACCATTCGACCTCAGCCGGTTCGACAGCTTCGCGCTGCTGAACGAGATGGGCGCCACGGCCGCCAGCCACTGACGAGGCCCCGATGAAGCTTTTGACCTGCCCGGTGAACGGGCCACGCAACATCACCGAATTTCAGTATCTCGGACCGGTCCGCGCGGCCAGCGCCGAGCAGCCCGAGCAGCTGATCGAAGCCCTGTTCTACGCCGAGAACCCGCTCGGCGTGATGCGGGAGTGGTGGCGGCACACACCGTCCAACACGGTGCTGATCGCCGAGCGCCATACCGTCAGCGACCAGATCGTCGCCACCTATCTTCCCGATCGAAAGCCCGCCTGACATGACCGAACGGCTGCCATTTCCCTGGGGGTCGCGTCTCGACCGCACCCGGAAAATCCGCTTTGATTTCGACGGCCGACCGCTCGAAGGTTTCGCTGGCGACTGCATCGCCTCCGCCATGGCCGGTAGCGATCGCTGGATCCTGTCGCGCTCCTTCAAATACCACCGTCCGCGCGGCATCCTCACCATGGCCGGGCAGGACGCCAACACGCTGGTGCAACTGCCTGATGAGCCGAATGTGCGGGCTGATCTGCGCCCGATCGCCGAGGGGCTGAAGGTCACGGCCCAGAACGTCAACGGTACCGCCGAACGCGACCGCGGCGCGGTGCTCGACAGGCTGGGCCGTTTCATGCCGGTCGGGTTCTATTACCGCAGCTTCTTTGGCCCCGGCGCGAAGAGCTGGCTCAAATTCTGGGAGCCGATGATCCGCAGATCGGCCGGTCTCGGCAAAGTCGATCTCACCGCCGGTCATGGTCATTATTTCAGGGAAAACCTGCACACCGACGTGCTGGTCGTCGGCGCGGGTCCGGCGGGGCTTTCGGCCGCCATCAAGGCCGCCGAAGCGGGTGCGCAGGTGCTGCTGGTCGATCTGAACCCGGAACTTGGCGGCGCATTGACCTATGCACGCTTCGGGCTCGAGACGGCGGAGGCGGAGGCGACCTTGCAGGCGTTGCGCGACGCTGCTGAAAGGCTCGGCAATCTGCGGGTGCTGACCGGCGCGACCTGCAATGGCTGGTTTGCCGACAACTGGCTTCCGGTGCTGCAGGGCGAGATGCTCTACCGTGTTCGCGCCAAACAGGTCGTGGTGGCCGCGGGGTCGCATGAACAGCCCTTGGTGTTCCGCAACAACGACCTGCCGGGCATCCTCCTGTCGTCGGCGGCGCAGCGGCTGATGCGCCACTATGCGGTTCGCCCTGGCCGGCGCGCCGTGGTCTTTGCCGGCAACCGGGATGGATATCTCGCCGCTCTCGACCTTCTCGATGCAGGCGTGCCTCTGGTCGCCATCCTCGACCCCGCTGCCGATGCATCCGACAAAACCCTCGCGAAAAACCTCGTCGAGCGCGGTGTTCGGATCATCCCGAATGTCACCGTCACGGAAGCGTTGGGGAGCGCGGGCAATCGCCATATCACAGCCATCCGCTTCAGAACGCCCGAGCGTGGCACGGAGCAACTGGAGTGCGATCATCTCGTGATCGCGGCGGGCTACACGCCGTCTTACCAGCTGCCGTTGCATGCCGGCGCGAAGCTCGGATTTGACGAGACCAGCCGGCAATTCGTGCTGAGCAGTCTGCCGGAAGCGTTTCATGTCGCCGGCTCGGCGGCAGGCTATTTCGAGCTGAACGCGGTGATGCGCAGCGGCGAGATCGCGGGCGCGGCCGCGGCACGAGGGGCGGGATATGATGCCGGCCTGCCGGCTATCCTCCCGGATGCCAGCGCGGCAGGGATGAACCATTTTCAGCCGCTGGCCGACCACGCCAAGGGGCGGGATTTCGTGGACTTCGACGAGGATCTGCAGGTCAAGGACATCAAGAACGCCGTCAGCGACGGCTATAGCGAGCTTGAGCTGGTGAAGCGCTATTCCACCGTCGGCATGGGGCCGTCGCAGGGACGGCATTCCGCCCTGGCAACGGCCAGGATCGTCGCGGCGGAAACGGGCCGCACGGTGGGCGAGGTTGGTATCACGACTTCGCGGCCGCCATTCGGTCCGGAAAAATTGGGACTGCTGGCCGGCCCGAACCATGTGCCCTACCGGCATACCGCGATCCACGCCGAACATGTCGCCGCCGGCGCGAAGCTGACACCGGTCGGTGCGTGGTGGCGACCGCTGCATTACGGCGGGGATCGCGATGTCCGAAAGACGATCTCCGACGAGGTCACGCTGGTGCGCAACAAGGTCGGCATGCTTGACGTCTCGACCCTGGGCAAGCTGTCGATACGAGGGCCGGATGCCGGCGCCTTCCTCGACCGCATCTATACGATGGCGCATGCCAGGCAGCCGGTGGGGCGCGTGCGCTACTGCCTGATGCTGAACGATATGGGATCGGTCATCGATGACGGGGTGGCTTACCGGCTGTCCGAGACCGAATTCTACGTGACCGCCACCACCGGCGCCGTCGCCCGCGTCTTCACCGATATGCTGTTCGCGAACACACAATGGGGCATGCGGGTCGATATCCAGAACGTCACCGCCGCCTTCGCCGCCATCAATGTCACCGGCCCTTCGGCGCGCAAGGTGCTCGAGGCGCTGGGCAGCGACATCGATCTCTCGCCGGACGGCTTTCCCTATCTCAATGGCCGCAGCGGCGTGATCGGCGGATGCCCGGCCCGCATCATGCGCATCGGCTTTACCGGCGAGTTGAGCTATGAGCTGCACGTGCCGCAATCCTTCGGCGCGGCGCTCTGGCGCAAGCTGCTGGAGGTGGGGGCGCCTTATGGTCTGCAACCCTATGGGCTGGAAGCCTCGCGCATCCTGCGTCTGGAAAAGGGCCACATCATCATCGGCCAGGATACCGACGCGCTCTCGACTCCCGATGAATTGGGCATGGGATGGGCGCTGTCGAAGGCCAAGACGCGCTATGTCGGCAAGACCGCCATCGAGGCGCGCGGCAAACTGGGCCTGAAGCGCAAGCTGTGCGGCTTCGAACTGCCGGAGGGCCACGGCATCCGGCTGGCGGAATCCTGCCTCGTGTTGCGGGACGGTCGCCCGGTGGGCTTCGTCACCTCGACCTGCTTTTCGCCGACGCTCGGCAAATGGATCGGGCTGGCCTATGCCGACCCGCGCGACGCGACGCCGGGATCCAGCCTGCGCATACGGGGCCTGTGCGGTAAGGAAGTTCAGGCCAAAGTGGTGCCCACGCCTTTCTATGATCCCGAAAACCAACGGCAGGAGATGTAGGATGGCTTCTATCAGCCATAGCGGGACATCGGGCAGTCATCCCGTGGGTGTTGATCCAAGCCTGCGCCATCACGCCTTGGTGCAACGCCTTGCGCGAAGAGATGGGCTCCCCGGAGCCAATGAGAACGTCGTTTTCGATTGCACGCAGACCGAGCGCTTCGGGCTGCGTGGCCCCGGTACGTTGGGTTGGCTCGCTGAGGCAGGCCTGTCCGCACCGGAGGCAGTGAACACGGCCCTTACCTTGCCTTGCGGCACATCAGTGCTGCGACTTGGCCAGCAGGAGGTGCTGCTGGCGGCACCTCCCGGCGGCAGCGGGGCGCGGTTGCGCGCGCTGCGCAAGGCGTGGCGCGACAGCGCGCTTCCCTCCAAGGGCTACGACGCCTATCGCGACGAGGGTTGGGCGTGGTTCGTGATATCGGGTCCGGCAGCGCCGGCGCTGATGCGGCGGATCTCGATGGCCGATCTGAGGCCGGAAAGCCTTAAGGCCGGCGATCTCGCCCAGACCCGCGCCTTGCATCTCGATGCGGTGGTGGTCCGTTTCGCTGCGGTGTCCTACGACATCTTCATCGACATCGCCTCGGCGGCGTTTGCACTGGATGTCCTGACCGAGACCGCGGCGGGAACGAATGCCGGCTTTCAATTCGCGGCTCTTCACGCCGCTGAATAGTTCGGCCTCGCCTGGTTCCGTCGCGTTTGTCATTCCGCGCCTTATGCGCGGTACCTTTCTACGAGGGCCACCAGACGCTCGCAGGCGGCAACGGCGGCGTCGTGGTCCTGCGAAAAGTTCAGGCGCACGCTGTTTTCGGAAAACGGGCTGAACTCCGTTCCCGGCGTCACGATGATTCCTGCCTGCAGGCGCAGGATGCGGACAAAATCACCCCCTGTGACGGACAGGGGAGGCAGAGCCGGAAAAATGTAGCTGCCCGCTTCGGTCGTGCGGACCTGAATGCCTGACGTCGCTCGGAAGATCTTCAACAGATCGTCGCGGATCGCCTGATGCTGGCGAATGCGCTGCTCCATCCAGCCGGCCGGTTCGTCGAACCATGTGCGCAAAACGGCCTGGCTACAACCGCCGGCGCGCAGGGAGACGATTGCCTGCAGCTTCTCCATCCGGGCAATGATTTCTCTCGATCCGAAGGCCACCCCAAGCCGATAGCCGCTGAGCGATTCCGTCTTCGACGGTCCCATGATGGTGACGACGTTCTCCGCATCCAGCTTCTGCGCGCGCAAATGGGTGTAGTCCACACCGGGATACAGGAGGCGCGCGTAAAGCTGGTCGACGATAACGGTGGCGTTGTACCGGCTTCCCAGAGCGGCAATCGTCTCGATCTCTTCGCGGGAGTAGACGACGCCTGCCGGGTTGTTGGGGTTTGAGAACAGGAACATTTTCGCGCCCGATTTGAACGCGTCCTCCAGCTGGCTGAGGTCGAGGCCCGAACGGCCTTGGGCCGTCGCATAGTCCATGCGCACGGGCAGCATTTCGCCTTCGCAGAATTCCACCAGCTTGCGGTTGGCAAAATAATCGGGCTGGACGATCGCCACCTTGTCGCCCCGCCACACGGTCGAGGCGACGGCCAGGAACAGCGCGCCCTGGGTGCCCGGCGTGATGATCATTCCGTCGCGGGCATCGACAGGCGCTCCGGTGAAACCTGCCAGCCGCCCGGCGAGTTTGCTCGCGGATGCTGAGATCGCCACGATATTCGGTGTAGGCCTGCTTGCCACCGGCTTCAACGCCGGCCGAAAAGACCTCGAACGAGCCGGGCGTCGGGGTGAACACGTCGACGTCACCATGCGAAAAGTCCACCGGCCGTCCGCTGATCGCGTCGCCGCGCAACATCGTGTCGATGCCGCCGGCCAGCTGGCGGACCTCCTGTCCGGGTGCGGCATCGGTGCCGAGGCCGCTGAATTTGCTCTGATCGTCATTGGAAATTCCTGATTGAAGGCACTGCGGCCGCTGCAGGCCATATAGCAGCGCACAGGAAGCAACAAAATTTGGAAGATGAAAAAAATGAACATGGCCTTCCGATGACGACATCGGCCTCCGGCCGGCCTGAAAGCTTACCGGCGCAACGCGGCTGCCGAGGAAGGGTTCGCATTCGACGTTAAAAAAGCGAAGCGGGATTGCGCCGCAAATGCTCTTGTTGTACGAACGTTCAACAAGAGCATTTGCGGTCTGCCGTGGTACGAACCGAGTTTCCCTTTGCCGTCGAAACCGTCGATCCGCTTTGGATCGCGCTGGCCGACGGCACCCGCATTGCCGCGACGTTGTGGCGTCCGAGCAGCGAGGACAAGGTGCCGGTCGTCGTCGAGATGGTGCCCTATCGCCGCCGCGACGGCACGGTTGCGCGCGACATCGACATCCACCCCTGGCTTGCCGGCCACGGCATTGCTTGTGCCCGCATCGACATCCGGGGCTCGGGCGATTCCGACGGCGATCTCGCCGACGAATATCTGCCGCGCGAGCAGGAAGATGCCTGCGAGATCATCGCCCATCTGGCGGCTCAACCCTGGTGCAACGGCAATGTTGGCATGACCGGCATTTCCTGGGGCGGCTTCAACGCGTTGCAGGTCGCGGCGCGCCGGCCGCCGGCCCTGAAGGCCATCATCACCAACTGCGCCACCGACGACCGCTACGCCGACGACATCCACTATATGGGCGGCTCGCTGCTGACTGAGCAGGAGATGTGGTCGAACTTCATGCTGGTGAAGAAGGCGATGGCGCCCGATCCGCAGATCGTCGGCGACACCTGGCGCGCCATGTGGATGGGCCGGCTCGCGGCGACGAGCTCGCTGTCGGAAGTGTGGCTCGCGCATCAGCGCCGTGACGACTACTGGCGGCAGGGCTCCATTTGCGAGGACCATTCCGCGATCGAATGCGCCGTCATGGCTGTCTGCGGCTGGGAGGACAGCTATTCCAACTTCGTCCCACGCCTGCTCGAACATCTGCCTGGTCCAAAACTCGGCATCGTCGGGCCGTGGTCGCACGCCTATCCCTGCCGTGGCGCGCCGGGACCGCTGATCGGCTATCTGCAGGAGGCGCTGCGCTGGTGGCGTCACTGGCTCTGCGGCGAAGACACCGGCATCATGGACGAGCCGCTCTACCGCGTCTGGGTCACCGGCGAGGAACGGCCGCAACCTTTCTATCTGCCCGACCATGCCGGCAGTTGGGCCGCCGAGGACCAGTGGCCGTCGCCGCGCATCGAACGCCGTACGCTGCATCTGAACGCTGCCGGGCTGAGCCGCGACCAGGCGCCGGGAGCGACGCTGTCCGTCCGCTCGCCAGCGACCGCCGGGCGCGATTGCGGCCGCTGGGGCGGCTATGGCGGCTCCTGTCCCGACATGCCCATCGATCAGCGCCGTGAGGACGGCATGGCGCTGTGCTTCGACACTTCTCCGCTCGACGACGACCTGACCCTGCTCGGCGCGCCGGAGCTCGATCTGCTCGTCACCGTCGATGAACCGCATGTCAATCTCGCCGCCCGGCTCTGTGACGTCTATCCCGACGGCACTTCGGCGCTGATGACCTATGGCGTGCTCAATCTCAGCCATCGCGACAGCCATGAGCATCCGACCCCGTGTCCGGTCGGGACGCCTTTCCGCGTGCGGCTCAAGCTCAACGATTTCGCCCGCATTGTGCCCAAGGGCCATCGCATCCGGCTGGCGCTGGCCAACCAGCACTGGCCGATCCTATGGCCGCAGCCGAAATTGTCGACGCTCTCGGTCGCGACCGGCGACAGCATGGTGATGCTGCCGGTGCGCCCGCCGTCACCTCGGGATCGCGACGTCCGTTTCGAGCCGGCCGAAACGGCGCCGCCGGTCCCGACCACAACGCTGAACGAGGGTTTCGATCGCCGCATCGTCACCGACGATGTCGGCTCGGGCGTGCAGACCATCGCGCTGACCTCCGACCATGGACGCCGGCGCTATGACGATCGTGGCATCACCGTCTCGTCGGCCAACAGCGACACGATGAGCATCAGCAGTGACGATCCGCTGTCGGCGAAACTCGTCACCGAATATCGCTGGGCGACCGCCAGCGGCGATGCCGACACCGAGGCCAGGGCGGTCACCGAACTGACGGCGGATGACACCCATTTCAATTTGAGTTGGCGGCTCGAGGCGCGAGAACGGGGCACGCTCGTCCACAGCGCCTCGGCAAGCCGGCGCATCAGGCGCGATTTCGCCTGAGGGAGGGGAGAGACGGATGCTCGCATATGCAGTGAAGCGCATCGGTCTCGGCCTTCTGATCCTCGTCCTCGTCATGGTTGCCATGTACGCGGCCGTCTTCCTCGTGCCAGGCGATCCGGCCACGGTAGCGCTTGGTCCGCGCGCCACGCCGGAACTGAAGCGGCTGCTGATCGAGCGCATGGGGCTCGACCAGCCGGTCTGGTGGCAGATCATCGAATTCTTCCGCAACGCGCTGACCGGCAATCTTGGCTACGACGTCTGGTCGAACCGGCCCGTCTCCACGCTGGTGCTGGAGGCGCTGCCGAACACGTTGATCCTCGGCCTGACCGCGCTGGCCGTCGCGCTCCTCATCGGCGTGCCGCTCGGCTGCCTGTCGGTGATGCGGCGCGGCACGGCGGCCGATGCCGTCATCGGCGTGCTCTCGGTCGGCGTCATCGCCGTGCCGTCCTTCGTCGTCGCCATCTATTCGCTGCTCTTGTTTGCCGTGACGCTGCGCTGGCTGCCGGCCATCGGTGCCGGCGAGGCTGGTGACTTGGTCAGCCAGGCCAAGGCGCTGGTCATGCCGGCGGCGGCGATCGCACTCGGCTGGATCGGCTACATCGCCCGCATGGTGCGCGCCTCGATGATGGAGGTGATGGGTGAACCGCATATCCGCACCGCGCGCTCGTTTGGTTTGCCCGAATGGAAGATCGTCTCCAAATACGCGCTGCGCATCGCCATCATCCCGACCATTTCGCTGGTCGCCGTCGGCCTTGGCAGCATCCTGTCCAGCGCCGTCTTCGTCGAGGCGGTGTTTGCGCGTCCCGGTATCGGCAAGCTGATCACCGACGCCGTCAACACCCGCAACTATCCGGTCGTCATGGGCACGGTGCTGATCATGACCGCCATCTATGTCTCCATCACCATCGCCGCCGATCTTTTGATCGCGCGGCTCGATCCGAGGGTGCGCGATGTCTTCCGTGGCTGATGCCTCGCTGTCCGTTCCGGACCGACAACGGTTTGTGCTGCTGCGCGCGCTGCTTGCCGATCCGTTCACCTGCGTGGCGCTGATTCTGGTCACCGGCTTCCTCGTCACCGCTATCTTCGCGCCGTGGCTGGCGCCCTATTCGCCGGTCAAGATCGATGTGCCGCACAAGCTGCAGCCGCCATCGGTGGAGCACTGGTTCGGCACCGATCACCTCGGCCGAGATCTCCTGTCGCGCGTCATCTACGGCGCGCGCACGGCGCTCACCATCGCCATGGTGTCGGTGGCAATCGCCGGCGCCATCGGCCTGATGCTCGGCCTGATCGCTGGCTACGGCCCGCGCTGGCTCGACGCCATACTGGTGCTGAGTTTCGACAGCCTGAACTCGCTGCCGATGATCATGTTCGCGCTCGCCATCATCACCGTGCTCGGCGCGGGCACCGGCACGCTGATCATTGTCATCGCCGCGACCTCGTTTCCAAGCTATGCCCGTCTGATCCGGGCGCAAACGCTGGCGCTGAAGAACAGCGACTACATCCTCGCCGAACGCCTGATCGATGCCAGTGCCGCGCGCATCATCTTCGTCCATCTTCTGCCCAATGTGGTCGGGCCGCTGATCATCCTTCTGTCGATGGATATCCCGGTCGTCATCATGGTCGAGGCCGGCTTGAGCTTCCTTGGCCTGGGCGTGCGGCCGCCGACGCCGTCCTGGGGCTCGATCCTCTATGATGGCTACACCTCGATCCGCTCGGCACCCTTCATGGTCATCTTCGGCGGCTTGCCGCTGGTGCTGGCGACGCTCGGCTTCACTTTCCTCGGCGAAGGCCTGCGCGACTATCTCGATCCGCGCCTGCAATTGCGGAGGCCGGCATGAGCGGTTCGCTCGCCGCCAGCGATCTCAGCGTCCGCTACGAGACGCCGCATGGCAGCGTGCACGCGCTGCGCCATGTCGACATCGAGGCGCATCCCGGCGAGGTCATCGGCATTGTCGGCGAGAGCGGTTGCGGCAAGTCCACGCTGGTCACCGCGCTCGCCAATCTTCTGCCGGCCAATGCCCGCATCGATGGATCGATCCGCTACAACGGCGTCGACCTGGCAAAGCTCGACGCGCACCATCAACGGCTGCTGCGCGGCGACGAGATCGCGCTGGTCAGCCAGGATCCGATGACGGCCTTCAACCCGGTGCTGACCATCGGCGACCAACTCGTCGACTTCCAGCACCACCGCAAGGATCTTGGCCGGGCACAGAAGCGTGCGCGCATCGCTGCCATGCTTGGCCGCGTCGGCATCGCCGACGCCGAACGGCGCATGCGCAGCTTCCCGCATGAACTGTCCGGCGGCATGCGCCAGCGCGTCGCCATCGCCGCCGCACTGCTGACCGATCCCGGCCTGCTCATCGCGGATGAGCCGACTACGGCGCTCGACGTCACCATGGAAGCGCAGATCATCCATCTGCTGCGCGAATTGAGGCGCGAGTATAACGGCATCATCATCGTCGTCTCGCACCATCTCGGCGTCATCGCCGAGCTCTGCGACCGGGTCTATGTCATGTATGCCGGCGAGGTGGTCGAGGGCGGCGAGGTCGACGCCATCTTCCACGATGCCAGGCATCCCTACACGCAAGCGCTGCTCGCCTGCGATCCCGCCCGCTTCCACGAACGGCTGGACCGGTTGCCGACCATTCCGGGCTCACTGCCCAATCTGACCCAGCCGCCCTCGGGATGCGTCTACGCACCGCGCTGCGACCGCGCCTTCGCGCCTTGCGCTGCAATCGCGCCGCCTCTGGTGAAGCTCGCCGCGTCTCATGTCGCACGCTGCCATGCGGTGACGCCATGAGCCCGCTGCTCGCTGTCGAAGACCTGTCCGTGAGCTTCGTTCGCGGCGGCTTGCTCAACCGGCTGGTCAATCCGTTCCCGCTGCCCGGCTTCAACGTCATCGACGGCGTGACGCTGTCGCTGATGCCGGGCGAGACGCTTGGGCTGGTCGGCGAATCCGGCTCCGGCAAGACGACGCTGGCGCGCACCATCCTGGGCCTTGTCAGGGCCGCTGCGGGCCGCATCGTCTTCGAGGGCAGGGAGGTGACGACGCCGGCCGATTTCCGCGCCATGCGCCGGCGTTCGGCGATGATGTTCCAGGATCCCGTCGCCTCGCTCAGCCCGCGCCTGCGCATCGGCACGCTGCTCACCGAACCGCAGATCATCCAGGGCGTGCCGATGCCGGATCGCTGCGCCGCGGCCAAAGCGCTGCTGGCGTTGGTCGGGTTGCCCGCCTCCTTCGTCGATCGCTTTCCGCATGAGCTGTCGGGCGGCCAGGCCCGCCGTGTCGGCGTTGCGCGCGCCCTGGCGATGAAGCCGCATCTGCTGCTCGCCGACGAGCCGACCGCGGGGCTTGATGTGTCGGTGCAGGGTGACGTGCTCAATTTGATCGGCGAGCTCAAGCGCGAACTCGGTTTCGCCGCCATGATCGTCACCCACAACCTCGCCATGATCCGCCATGTCAGCGACCGGCTCGCCATCATGTATCTCGGCCGGCTGGTCGAGACGGGCCCGACGCAGGATGTGTTTTCCGCGCCGCTGCATCCCTACACCGCGACGCTGATCCAGTCCGAGCCGATACCCGACCCGCGCCGGCGCAGCCACAACCCCGCCGTCACCGGCGAGATACCGAGCGTGTTCCGGCGGCCGTCGGGCTGCGAATTCCACACGCGCTGTCCGATCGCACGCGACCGCTGCAAGACCGAGGCGCCGGCCTACCGGCCGATGGGCGCCGGTCGCATGGTGCGCTGCCATTTCCCGCTGGAGACAGGCGGGCAAGAACGGGAAGCCTTCTCACGCGCTTCCGCAAACCAAAGGGGAAACTGAGATGTCAGAATGGACCATGGACAGACGTGCATTCCTGAAGGCGGCCGGCGCACTCGGCGCCGGCCTGGCGATGAAGCCGAGCTTTGCCTGGTCGGCGGCCGGCGACACGCTGCGCATCCGCATGGAGGGCGATTTGCAGTGCCTCGATCCTGCCTTCATGAATGGCGGCATCGAGGATGTCATGATGCGCGGCATCTATGTCTCGCTCAACCATTTCGGCGACATCAGGAAAGGCTCGCCCTGGTCGCTGTGGGGCGCGGAAAAGCTGGAGCAGAAAGACCCGAAAACCATCGCCTTCACCCTGATCGACGGGCTGAAATGGTCTGGCGGTTTTGGCGCGGTCACCGCTGACGACGTGAAATTCTCGTTCGAGCGCATCGCCGACAAAGCGCTGGCATCGCCCTGGGCCTACCAGTTCGAAAAACTCGACCGCGTCGAGGTCGTCGATGCCAGGTCCGGCATCATCCACCTGAAGGAACCCTACCAGCCGATCTTCGTCACCAGCTTGCCTTACTATGGCGGCCACATCATCAGCCGCGCCGGCACCGAGAAGGCAGGCGGCAAATTCACCACCCAGCCGCCGGCAACCTGTGGACCCTATCTCTTCTCGGACTGGCAGCAGAAGCAGAAGGTGACGCTGACGGCCAACCCGGACTGGCCGGGTCCGAAGCCGGACTTTTCGAAGGTCGAGATCTATGTCGTGTCGGACGACCAGGCAGCGCAACTCGCCTATGAGGCCGACGCTTTCGACTACACCAAGATCGCCATTTCGGCGACCAAGGCGGTCAAGGAGAAACCGCCTGCGGACACAAACCTGATCGAGGCGCAGTCGACCCGTTATGTCTGGCTGACCATCAACCAGCTCAGCCCGCGCCTCAAGGACCTGAAAGTCCGCCAGGCCGTGCAGTATGGCGTCGATGTCGGGCAGGTCCTCACCGGCGTCTATGACGACCTGACCAAGCGCTCCACCGGTGTCGTCCAGCCCGGCACCAAATTCGCGCGCGCCGCGAATCTGATCGCGGCGCCCGACTATGAGAAGTCGGCCGCGCTGCTCAAAGAGGCCGGCGTCAGTGACCTGTCGCTGACCCTGACGGTGATGAACGATTCCATCCGCACGGCGACCGCGCAGATCATCCAGGCCAGCCTCGAACAGGCCGGCATCAAGGTCGAGATCCAGCCCTATGACGAAGCCGCCTTCTGGGGCGTCGGCGACAAGACGCAAGGCGACGGTTACAAGAACATCGACCTGGCGCTGATGGATTTTGCCGGCGGCATCGACCCTTCGGAAAACCTGGTCTGGTTCCGTCCCGACCAGATCGGCGCCTACAACTGGTCCGGCTTCGACAGTGCTGAGTTCGAGACGAGCTACCAGCAGCTGGTGGCGGAAAGCGACGAGGCCAAGCGCATCGCCCTGTCGAACCGCATGGAGGATCTGATGGAGCAGTCCGGGGGCTTCGTCTTCATCTGCCACCAGCCGCTGGTCGCCATCCACAAGACCGCTTTCGACCCGGTCATCTATCCCGACGGCCATCCCAATCCAGTGCTGTTCAAGAAGAAGGCGTGAGCGCGCTTTCATGGACAGGAAGGGCATTATCGATTAGCTGGAGTCCATGACGGAAGCCCAGCCAGAAGATGCAAAAAGGAAGCGCGGCGCGAAGAAGGCTCCGCCGCGCTTCAGCCGCGAACAGGCAGATGTGCGCCGCTCCATGCTGATCGAGGCGGCGACGCGCTGCCTGTCCGTCGGCGGCATAGGCGCCTTCACCATCGACCGTATCTGCAAGGAGGCCGGCGTCTCGCGCGGCCTCATCAACCATCACTTCGAAAGCCTCGATGGGTTGCTGGTCGAAGTCTACAAATCCTCGCTCTATGCCAGCGTCAACAACCAGATCGCCGAAGCCAAGCGCCGCCGCGCCGAGGCGTCCGATTGGCCACCGGAGGCTTCGCTCGCCGCCCTGGTGCACTCCAACTTTTCGCCCGAATATTTCAGCCGCGAGAACCTGCTGATCTGGCTGTCGCTGTGGGGCGAGATCGCCGTCAACCCGCGCCTCAAGGAAGCGCACCGCGAACTCTACGATGCCTACCGGGCGGAACTCGCAGAAGACATCGCCGCTGTCGCCATACCACGCGGCAGGCAAGTCGACGCTCCGTCGCTGGCGCGCAATTTCATCGCTTTGGTCGACGGGCTCTGGCTCGAGTGGTGCCTCGATGAAAGCGTGGTGACGCCGCAGGCGGCGGAAGCGGCGGGGTTCGAGATGCTCGAAGCGCAGGTGGGGCCGCTGCGGGACAGTTGAATGCGAGGGCAGCGCTGCTTCGCACCTTGCCGAGCAAGGCTGCCTCGGCCCTTCTTGCTTCTTGGACAGCTTCTATGCGGTCATCTGCTTGAGCGCCTTGAGCAGGCGAACATGGGTATGGGAATGATGGTGCCTGACATGAACGGCCGAATAGATCGGATGTGAAATTTTCGGCGCGTCGGCGACGAACTCCGCCACCCCCTCCTGCCGCAACTTGGTCGCCACCGTCTCGGTGACGAAAGCGGTCCCGCCCCGACTTCGCAAGAGATAGGCGACAGCGCCGCCATTTCCGGTCGAGACCGGGCTGTTTTCAAGCTCCGGCAGCATCTGCTTGTGGGCGCGGTTGAAGAAGGCCGAATAGTTGGCCCGGATATAGTCGGCCGGCGTGACGGCGCCGAAAGCAAGGCCGCGCGTCGACACCATGACGAAATTCTCCTCGGCGATTTGCTCGTAATGCATGTCCGGCAGGTGCTGCGGCGAATAGAGCACCGCCAGATCGAGGCTGCCGGTGGTGAGATCGAGGATCATCTGGTTGGAGTAGTCGATCTCGACATAGATCGCCAGTTTGGGCATCGTCGCCCGCACCCATTCCAGCCACCCTTCCAGCACGCGTTCGTAAAGCTCGAACTGGATGCCGATGCGGATCAGCCGGTCGAACTTGCCGACCGCCTGGATTTCGCGGCGGGCGTCAAGCCAGCGCAGCCTGACCGCGCGCGCATGCTCCTCGAACCGCAGGCCGGCGACGGTAGGTTCCGTGCCGCTCTTGCCGCGGATGAACAGCTGCTTGTCCAGCAGTGTCTCGAGCGTGCGGATGCGGCTCGAAACGGTCGACTGGGTGATGCCAAGGCGCTCCGCCGTCCTGTTGAAATTGCGGGTTTCGATCAGGTCGAGGAACGTGTCCAAGAGTTCGATCTGCATCTCGGCCATCCAGCGCCAGGAATTCCCTGCAATGGCTAACGCTTTTCAGGCCGTTCCGACAACGGGTAATCGGATTCTTCGATTAACATCCTGCCGCTGGTTGCGTTGCCGGCCGTGCCCTGGAAGCGCACGGTTGCCGCAACTCTGATCCCACCCAATGGCAGGCAAGACATCCATGTTCATCGTCGACACCGACGTTCACAATTACTGGTCCAGCGCCGAGGTGCTGCTGCCCTATCTCGAACCCTACTGGCGCGATTTCCTGGTGCGTGGCGAGAAGCCCGGGCCGAGGGGAAGCTTTCCGCATGGCCACCGCCCGTGGCTGCACCCGGAGGGGTTCTCGCGGCACGACATCCGGCCGGAGACCGAGGACGACAATTACCTGATCATGAAGGAGAAGCACCTCGATCTCTATGACATCGATGTCGCGATCCTTACCGCCGACGAACCGCTGGAAGCTTCGACCCTGGCCAACTACCACTATGCCAACGCCCTGGTGAGAGCCTACAATGACTACATGATCGACTGGTGGCTGCCGAAGGACAGCCGCTTCAAGGGATCGATCATCATTTCGCCGACCGACCCCCATGGCGCCGCCGCCGAGATCCGGCGTCTCGGCGGCCACAAGGACATCGTCCAGGTTCTGGCCAGCCACGGCTCGCAGCGCCCCTATGGCGATCCCTTCTACCATCCGATCTACGAAGCCTGCGCCGAGGTCGGGCTGCCCTTCGCCATCCATTTCGGCGGCCAGGGCGGCGTCAACCACAATGCCGTCGCCAGCGGCCCGACGACCTACTACTGGGAAACGCATGCACTGCTCGCCCAGCCGGCGATGACCCATGTGGTCAGCATGATTTCCAACGGCGTGTTCGAGAAATATCCCGACCTCTATTTCGTCGTCATCGAGTGCGGCGTGTCGTGGGTGCCTTCGCTGATGTGGCGGCTCGATGCCAATTTCAAGGCGCTGCGCAAGGAGACGCCGTGGCTGAAGATGCTGCCGTCGGAATATTGCCGCCGCAACATCCGCTTCAGCACCCAGCCGTTGGAGCAGCCGCAGAACGTCCGGCATCTGTGGGAGACGCTGGAGCACATGGACGGCCAGAACACGCTGCTTTTCGCCTCCGACTATCCGCACTGGGACTTTGACGCGCCGACCAATCTGCATATTCCACCGGCCTGGCGCGACAAGGTGATGGGGCTGAATGCGCTGGAGGTCTACAAGCGCATCGAGGCTCCGGCCGCCGCCGCGAGGGTCGCCTGATGAGTGCCGCCGCAACCGCTCCGGCGCTGACTTTTGCCTGCAAGGCCGCCGAGGTCGCTGTCGGCAAGCCCAGGATCGTCACCATCGGTCGCATCCGCATCGGCATATTCCAGCTCGAGGATGGCTATGCCGCGCTGCTCAACATCTGCCCGCACCGCGCGGGTCAGCTCTGCGAGGGGCCGATATCCGGCACCACCAGGCAAACGGACAAGGCGGAATTCGTCTATGAGCGCGCCGGAGAACTCATTCGCTGCGCCTGGCACGGATGGGAGTTCGACATCCGGTCGGGCAAATGCCTTGTCGACGAGAAACTCAGGGCGCGCACTTTTCCCGTTCATGTCGACGGCGACGACATCTATCTCGAAATGCATCGCTGACCGCCTCTTGCCGCAAATATTGGAGTCCGGACGATGGAAACCGTGAAGTTCACCCAGATGAAGGATGGCGACCGCGAGGACTATGCCTTCCTGACCGAGCATGAGGCCGAATACGCCGCCGGCACGGCCGACCGGCTGCTGTCGGCCATGGTTGAACTCGACAAATCTCTGTCGGGCTACAAGGTGACGCGGCTCGGCCATTCGCTGCAGGCGGCGACGCGCGCCTGGAATGCCGGCGCCGATATCGACTGGGTGGTGTCGGCGCTGCTGCATGACATAGGCGACATCTACGCGCCCTACAATCACGACGAATACGCGGCCGCCATCCTGCGTCCCTTCGTGCGCGAGCAATGCGCCTGGGTGGTGGAAAAGCATGGCGATTTCCAGCTGATCTACTATGGCGAGCATGTCGGTGCGAATCCGCACAAGCGGGATGCCTTCAGGAACAGCGCCTATTTCGACGACTGCGCGGAGTTCTGCGAGAAATGGGACCAGTCGAGCTTCGATCCGGACTATCCGACCAGGCCGCTGGATTTCTTCGCGCCGCTGGTGCGGGAAGTGTTCGCCCGCAAGAGCCACGATCCCGTCATCGTCAGGCCCGGAATGCGCATTGCGATGTCGGATGACGCAGCGGCCGCCGAGCGATCAGGCACATAGCGCCTGGCGACGAGGCTGAGATATTTTGCAGAGGCCTGCCCCTGGCCTGTTCTGCGCAATTTCTCCCTCGAAGGTTGCCCTCAATTCAACGGACAACCGCCCTCGCGCTTGCGCCGCTCCATATAGTCGCGCAGCGCCTCGTCTATGCCGGGATCGATCGGCGGCTGCTCGTATTCGGCGACCATGCGCCTCCACACGACATTGGCGCGCTCGCGCGCCGTGACCTGGCCGCGCTCGATCCAAGTGTCGTAATTGTCCCAGTTCGACACCAGCGGCGAATAGAAGGCGCGCTCGTAGCGCTGCATGGTGTGTGCCGCACCGAAGAAATGCCCGGCCGGGCCGACCTCGCGCACCGCCTCCAGCGCCAGCGTGTCGATGTCGACCACGGGCGGGTCGAAATAGGCCGACATCATTTGCAGCATCTCGGCGTCGATGACCAGTTTCTCGAAGGATGCGGTCAGCCCGCCGCCGAGCCAGCCGGCGGCATGCAGCACCAGATTGGCGCCGCCCATCAGGCAGCCCCACAGCGACATGGCGCTCTCGTACGCGGCCTGCGCGTCGACCGAATTGGCGGCGGTGACATTGCTGGAGCGGAACGGCACGCCGATCAGCCGGCAGAGCTGGCCGGTGATCTGTGCGGCCTGCGTGTATTCGGGGGTGCCGAAGGCCGGCGCGCCGGTCTTCATGTCGACATTGGAGGTGAAGCCGCCATACATGACCGGCACGCCGGGGCGCACGATCTGCGTCAGCACGATGCCTGCCAGCGCCTCGGCATGCTGCTGCGACAGCGCGCCGGCCAGGGTCACCGGGCTCATCGCGCCGGCCAGCGTGAACGGCGTGATGACATTGACCTGGCCATGTTCGGCCAGCGCGATCAGGCCCTCGGCCATCGGCTCGTCGAGCTGCAGCGGCGAGTTGGTGTTGATGATGCCGGTGAAGACAGGCATTTCCCGGGCAAGGTTTTCGCGCGTCGTGCCGAGCGAAATCGCCACCATCTCCAGCGCGTCGATGGCGCGGCCCTGACCGAGGGTTTGCGGCTGCCAATTCTTGTCGAGCAAAGTGATCTCGGCATAGTAGAGATCGAGATGGCGGGTGTTCTGGTGCAGGTCGAGCGGCTCGAACGGGCCGCCGCCTTCCTGATGCAGCACGTTGAACGACTGGATCAGTTTCAGATAGTCGCACATCTCGGCATAGGTGCCGGGACGGCGGCCGCGATCATTGTCCATGACATAGGCCGGGCCGCCGACCGACGACAGGATGCAGTGCCGGCCACCGACCTTGACGTTCTTGGCCGGATTGCGGGCGCGCAGCTCGAAGGATGACGGCGCCATAGCGACGCGTTCCATCACCATGGCGCGGTCGAAGCGCACGCGCATCTCGCCTTCATCGACATCGCAGCCGGCCGCGCGATAGAGCTGCCGCGCCCGCGGCTGCAGCACACGCATGCCGATCTCCTCGAGAATGGTGAGGCCCATTTCGTGGATTGTCTGGACCTGGTCGGCCGACAAGATCTCGATCGGCGCGTAGGGTCGCGTCAGTTGCTTCCATGGCCTTTGCTCGATGCCGCCGATCTCACGCTGCGGGCGGCCGGGTCTGCGACGTGCGGCAGTGCGTTCCATGGCCTTCACTCCTTGTTTGACGCAATTCCAAACGGAAAACCGCTTCACACTTTTCCTGGAATTGCTCCTATTCAGCGGCTGTGCGCATATCGAAATCCGCCACCGCGTCGACGATCGGCGTGTCGCGGCGGTAGGGCTGCCAGCGAATTTTTGTGCCGATCTCGCGGGCGAGCTTGTGGCCGCTGTGCACGGCGTGGGCGATGGCGCCCGGCGCCAGCGTGTCGCCGATGCGATCGACGCTGCGGATGCCGGCGGCCGCGAGTGCGTCCGCCCGCTCCGTTAGCGCCTCGAACAACTCGTTGCGCGGCATGCGCAGCCCGACGATCAGCACCGAGCGGCAGGCAATGCTGCTCTCCTCGCCGGTGAACAGATGCGCCAGCGTCGCCGTCTCGCCGTCGAAGGATTTCAAGAGATGCAATGTCGTCACCGGCACCTTGCGGCGCGCCAGCGCGCGATGCACCAGCGGCAGCTCGTTGGTCATGATCGTCCAGGCCGACGCCTGGCCGGCCGGGGTGACATAGCTGACCGGAATGCCTTGCGCGGCAAGGTGCTCGGTCAGCGCGCCGCCCATGTAATAATTGTCGAAATCGAAGACCAAGGTCGGTCCTTGCGGGAGCCGGCCGGCGGCGATGTCGTCGGGTGTGAATACGTCGGGATGGTCGAGCCGGCCGACCGGAATCTCGAGCGAGGAATAGAGCATATTGGTCCAGCGCGCGCCGGTCGCCAGCACCACGCGCTCCGGCGCGAGATCGATGATCTCGTCCACGCCCAGCGCGCTTTCGGGATAGAGCGAAACATTGCTCATTTCGCCGAGGCGGCCGAGCCGGTACTCGACGACGCGGTTCCAGGCCGACAGGCCGGGCAGCGTCTTCTCGAAGGTCAGCCGCCCGCCGAAGCTGCGGCTGGCGTCGGCAAGCGTCACCTCATGGCCGCGACGGCCGAGCGTCAGCGCACATTCGAGCCCGGCGGGTCCGCCGCCGACAATCAGGATGCGCTCCGGTCTGTCGGCACGCTCGACGCGCTCGGGATGCCAGCCGCGCCGCCATTCCTCGCCGGCGGTCGGGTTCTGGGTGCAGCGCACCGGCACGCCGTCATGCCAGCTGGAAATGCAGATGTTGCAGCCGATGCATTCGCGGATCTCGGCCTCGCGGCCTTCGCGGATCTTGGCCGGCAGGAAGGGATCGGCGATCGAGGGCCGCGCGCCGCCGATGAAGTCGAGCACGCCGCGCCTGATCTGCGACACCATCGTGTCGGGCGAGGTGAAGCGGCCGACGCCGACCACCGGTTTCCTGGTCAGCGATTTGACGAAATCGATCACCGGCTCGTGGCTGCCTTCGCCGGTGAAGCGCGATGCCGAACAGTCGGTCGGGCTGGAATCCATCTTGACGTCGAACAGGTCGGGCAGGTCGGCCAAAAGTTCGATCAGCTCGTGCGCTTCGGAGGGCTGGTTGCGGCCGGGCCGGCCACGCAGTTCCTCGAGGCTGACGCGCAAGGCGACGCCGCAATCCTTGCCGACGGCGTCCTTGGTGACCTCGATCATCTCGCGCACGAAGCGCACCCGGTTCTCGATCGGCCCGCCATATTCGTCGGTGCGGTGATTGTATTCCGGCAGCAGGAATTCGTAGCCGAGATAGCCCATGCCGGCATAGACATAGACGACGTCGAAGCCGGCCGTGCGCGCCTTGCGCGCCGCCTCGGCCTGGCATCGCAGGACCTCGCGTATGTCGGCCTTGTCCATCGTCTTCGGCCGCATATTGCCCATGAAGCCGACATGCGTGGCCATCCAGGGAATTCCCGACGGCGACAGCGGCGGCAGGCGGCTCGCCCGGTTCATGACGGATGCGCCGCCATGCCAGAGTTCCACACCGGCCAGCGAGCCATGGCGGTGCACGGCCTCAGCCATCAGCGCATGGGCGCGGATATCGTTGTCGTCCCACAGCGTGGCGAAAGGCAGCGGTGAGTCGTCGGAACTGGGGTCGATCGAACAGGCGCCGGTGCAGATCACGCCCCACCCGCCCTCGGCCTTGGCCTCGCGAAAGGCGGCGCGCACACGCGGAAGCGCGTTGGTCATGCCGCTGGCATGCGGCACCTGGTAGAAGCGGTTCGGCGCGGTGACCGGCCCGATCCGAATCGGCTCGAACAGGATTTCGTAGCGGGGGTTGCAGGTCATTGGAGCTTCGCAAACACGCTTGTTGAACGATCGTACAACAAGCATATTCTGTGATTTTGCAGAACGCAATGGCCGGCACCGTCGGGGAAGTCGCTGTGATTGCACAGGCCGATTATCTGAACGCCCTTTTAGCTTTCCTTGTTTGAGGTCATGGGCGCTGGGAGTAATAGTCGCGGCGGAATTCGTGAGGAGGACGCGATGACGCTGAATTTCGATCCGCGGGCGAAGGCCACGACGCTCTACCACGGCGAATTCCGGCCGATGTTCATCGGCGGCAAGTGGGTTGCGGCGCAGTCAGGCCAGGAGATGCAGGCGTTGAACCCGGCGACGGGCGAGGTGCTGGCGACGGTGCCGCGCGGGGGTGCCGCCGATGTTGATGCTGCGGTGACCGCCGCGCGCGCGGCTTTCGAAGGCCCCTGGTCGAAATTCTCGCCCTATGAGCGGCAGTGCGTGCTTTTGCGCATCGCCGATCTGTTCGAGACGCATTGGGAAGAGCTCAGCGTTTCCGACACGCTCGACATGGGCCTGCCGATCACCCGCACGCTGGCCAACCGGCGCCGCGTCATCGGCATGCTGCGCTTCTATGGCGGCATGGCGACGGCGCTGCATGGCGAGGCGATCGACAATTCCATTCCCGGCGAGATCGTCTCCTTCACAAGGCGCGAGCCGGTCGGCGTCGTCGGCGCGATCATTCCCTGGAACGCGCCGACCGCCGCCTCGATCTGGAAGATCGCGCCGGCGCTCGCCACCGGCTGCACCATCGTGCTGAAGCCTTCCGAGGATGCATCGCTGACGCCGCTTTTGATCGCGCGGCTGATGCAGGAGGCAGGCGTGCCGGACGGCGTCGTCAACATTGTCACCGGCACCGGGGTCGAGGCCGGCGCGCGCCTCGCCGAACATCCCGACGTCAACAAGATCGTCTTCACCGGCTCGACGCTGACCGGACAAGCGATCGCACGGGCGGGCGTGACAAACCTCAAGCGCGTTTCGCTGGAGCTTGGCGGCAAGTCGCCTGTTATCGTCTGCCGCGACGCCGACATCGACAAGGCCGTTCCGGTCGCGGCAATGGCGGTGTTCGTGCATTCGGGCCAGATCTGCATCGCCGGTTCGCGCCTGTTCGTGGCGCGCGAAATCCATGACGAGTTCGTGCGCCGCGTCGCCGAGTTTGCCGGCAAATTGCGCATCGGCCACGGCATCGAGGCGGAGACGGAAATCGGGCCGCTGATCAATGCCAGGCAGGCCGGCAAGGTTGAGGGCTACATCAAGGCCGGCAGCGAGGAGGGCGCGGAACTGGTCGCCGGCGGCTCGCGGCTGACGGGTGCGCTCTATGATGGCGGCAACTTCATCGCACCGACTGTCTTTGGTTCCGTGTCGGACAAGATGACCATTGCGCGCGAGGAGATTTTCGGGCCGGTCATTTCGGCGATGCCGTTCGACACGCTCGACGAGGCGGTGGCGCGCGCCAATGCGACACCCTATGGCTTGGCGGCCGGCATCTTCACCACGCATCTCGGCACCGCGCACAAGCTGGCGCGCCGCATCAAGGCCGGCTCCGTCTGGGTCAACATGTACCATGCCATCGATCCGGCGGTGCCATTCGGCGGCATGAAGATGTCCGGCTATGGCCGCGAAGGCGGCATCGAGCATCTGCATGAGTATCTGGAGACGAAGTCGGTCTGGATCCAGACCGACTGATGGGTATGCCTGATATTCAGGAGAGGGCGGCCTGCGAATGGCAGCGTGCAAATCGCGGGGCGGGCAAACCGTCACCAAGGAACCTTTGTTCGGCTGGTGATTTTTGCCTATATAGGAAATGCGAATGGCCAGGAGGGTATTGCCGATGACGACGAAACGGTTTGCGATCTGCGCCGTTGCCCTGGCGATGGGCTGCGTGGTGTCCTCATCGGCGTTCGCCGGGACCAAGCATCGCCACCACCAGGCCGAGCCGGAACGCTACGTTCCCGCCGATGCTGATCTCGTCAACTTCCTGTTCGGCGGCCCACGCTATTACGACCAGCAGCTGTTCACGACTGCGGCGGGCGCCTGTTCCTACCATCGGACAGGGCCGGACGCGAATGCGATAAACAAGATCAACGATCATCATTGCGGGAAATAGGAAGCGGGCCGCTCGAGGGCAGGGTCCGGCGTGGGCAGTTGTCCATGAGGCCAGCGAATCATGGAAAGGCTGGAACCGACAGAGCGGCCTCAACGGAGTGCCGTTGGATCCGCCAGTTCGGCGCGAATCTCGGCGCCATGTTCGTCGCGTGCCGGACTTTTTGCCATCGTCTTTTCCGCCTGCCCGGAAAAACGTGGAGCGGCGGCGGCCTGCAGGATGCCGTCTACCGTCCGCCATGAGCCGCGCGCGGCCATGTGCGGATGCTGTGCTGCCTCTTGCGGGCTGAGCACAGGGGCGACGCAGGCGTCCGATCCTTCGAACAGCCTGACCCATTCGTCGCGCGGTCTTGCGGCAAAGATCGCTGCCAGCCGGTTGCCGAGCTCCGGCCAGAGATCGCGGTCGAATTGGTTGGCGAATTGCGGATCGGCGGCGAGACCGAGTCTGTCGAGGAACAGCGCATAGAATTTTGGCTCGATGCACTGGACGCTGATGAAGCCGCCGTCGGAGGTGCGGTAGACGCGGCACCAATGCGGCCCGTCGAGAAGGCTGTGGCCGCGTTCGGCTTCGAGGCCGCCGATTTGGCCGAGCACCATCAGCAGGTTCATCATATGGGCCGAGCCATCGACGATTGCCGCGTCGACCACGGTGCCTTCACCGCCGGCGCGCGCGTTCATGATGCCGGCAAGCATACCGATCACCAGATAGAGCGCACCGCCGCCTATATCGCCGACCAGCGTCGGCGGCGCCATGGGCGGCTCGCCAGGCAAGGAGGCGTACCAGAGCGCGCCCGACACGCCGATATAGTTCATGTCGTGCCCGGCGGTGCGGGCGAGCGGACCGTCCTGGCCCCAGCCGGTCATGCGGCCATAGACCAGCTTTGGATTGACCGCCAGGCAGGCCTCCGGGCCGAGGCCGAGGCGCTCCATGACGCCGGGCCGGAATCCCTCGATCAGCCCATCGGCGGTGGCGATGAGGCGCATCACCAGGGCGACATCCCCGGCATCCCCGAGGTCGAGCGCGACGGAGCGTTTGCCGCGATCGAGCAGCGAGCGTTCGGGCAGGCCCGGCAGGGGCGCCTGCTTGCGGTGGACGACGATGACGTCGGCGCCGAGATCGGCGAGCAGCATGCCGGCGAAGGGCGCCGGCCCAAGCGCCTCGATTTCGACGATGCGGACACCTTTCAGCATTCCACCCTTCACGGCGTTCATCCCCTGGGTATGGCGCACTTTGGTATCGCGACGGGCGACGGTGTGTAACCCCAGCGTTTTGGCATTGAAGCATGTGCCGCGCGCATATACTTCAACGCCATGAAAAAAATCGGTTTCCTCTCGTTCGGGCACTGGACGCCCTCGTCGCAATCGCAGGTGCGCTCGGCTTCGGACGCGCTGCTGCAGTCCATCGATCTTGCCGTCGCGGCTGAGCAATTGGGCGCCGACGGCGCCTATTTCCGCGTGCACCACTTTGCCCGCCAGCTCGCCTCGCCATTTCCGCTGCTGGCGGCCGTCGGCGCCAAGACCAGCCGCATCGAGATCGGCACCGCGGTGATCGACATGCGCTACGAGAATCCGCTCTACATGGCCGAGGATGCGGGTGCTGCCGATATCATCGCCGGTGGGCGGCTGCAGCTCGGCATCAGCCGTGGCTCGCCCGAACAGGTGATCGATGGCTGGCGTTATTTCGGCTACCAGCCGCAGGAAGGCAAAAGCGACGCCGACATGGCGCGGCACCATGCCGAGGTTTTTCTCGACACGCTGCGCGGGGTCGGCTTCGCCCAACCCAATCCACGGCCGATGTTCCCCAACCCGCCCGGCCTGCTCAGGCTCGAGCCGCATTCGGAAGGCCTGCGCGAGCGCATCTGGTGGGGTGCGGCCACCAACGCGACCTCGGAATGGGCGGCCAAGCTCGGCATGAATCTGCAGAGCTCGACGCTCAAATTCGACGAGAGCGGCAAGCCCTTCCATATCCAGCAGGCCGAACAGATCCGGATCTACCGCGAGGCCTGGAAGGCGGCCGGCCATGAGCGCGAGCCGCGCGTCTCGGTCAGCCGCAGCATCTTCGCCTTGGTCGATGACCGCGACCGCGCCTATTCGGCCGCGGCAACGAAAGCCGCGACCAGATCGGCTTCATCGAGGAGAACACAAGGGCGATTTTCGGCCGCAGCTACGCAGCCGAGCCCGACGTGCTGATCAAGGAGCTGGCGCAGGACGAGGCGATCGCCGAAGCCGACACGCTGCTGCTCACTGTGCCCAATCAGCTCGGCGTCGACTACAACGCCCATGTCCTTGAGGCGATCCTGACCCATGTCGCGCCGGCCCTGGGCTGGCGCTGACGGCCGCGCCGTGTAACCATCGATCGCGGCGGTCGATTCAGGAGGTTCACGGCATGACGAAGAAGGCCCTCATTGCCTGGGGCGGCTGGGAAGGCCATACGCCGGAGCGCAGCGCCAACGTCATCCGCGATTTGCTTGAGCGCAACGGGTTCGCGGTCACGCTGGGCGAAGGCACGGCGATGTTCGCCGACCCGCAGCTTGCGTCCTTCGATCTCATAGTGCCGGTCATCACCATGTCGACGATCGAGAAGGCCGAGCTGCAGAACCTGACGCGTGCTGTTCGCGAGGGAAGCGGGCTCGGCGGCTTTCACGGTACGATGGGTGACAGTTTTCGCAATGAGCCCGACTATCAGTTCATGACCGGCGGTCAGTGGGTCGCGCATCCCGGCAACATCATCGACTATCGTGTGGTGATCACACAACCGGACGACCCGATCACCAGGGGTATCAGTGATTTCGCCTACCGGTCTGAGCAGTATTACATGCATGTCGACCCGAGCAACGAGGTGCTGGCGGCGACCACCTTCAGCGATGCGCATTTCCCGGGCATTGGCGGCGTCGTCATGCCGGTGGTGTGGAAGCGCAGGTATGGCGCGGGGAAGGTGTTTTACAGTTCGCTTGGGCACACGGCGGATGAGTTCGCGGTTCCGGAAATGGCGCTGATTGTGGAGCGTGGGTTGGTGTGGGCTGCGCGGGGGTAGCGCCACGCGAAGTTTCGTGAGAATCTGGGCCGAATTCGCTGGGACATCTACGGAGATATCCAATGAGTGATTTCAACTGGTCCGCGTCCGAGAAGAAGCTCGCGCGCCATGCCTACGATACGGCCCTTGAGGCGGCCCTCGCAAAGACGATGGCCGAATTCAAAAGCAAGGCCAGTGCGGTGACGCAGCCCTCCGATATGTGGGAGCTGGAAGACTATTTGCGTGAACGGCGGCGGGACATCGACCGGACGTTCGACTATCGCTATTCGCAGCTTCTCTACGTGTTTGCGCAGCTCATTCGGGCGGGTTATCTCGATGAGGAGCTGCTTGCCGGTCTGTCGCAAGACAAGCGGGACGTTATTCAGCGGGACCTGGCCTTTGTGGCGAGGCGCTTGGCCGGCGGATGACCGGTGCGGTGCTCCCGGGTTTGCGATTGTCATTGACGGCACTTGTGCGACTATCCACGACTTCGTCATCCTAGGGCGTAGCAGGAGCGAAGCTCCGTCGCGGAGACCCTAGGATCCATTCCGTGACGTCTATCGAAGTGTGCAGCGGAGCAGAATTCTGCACCGTGGCGGCGCGTTGGAGTCCCGGCATGGATCCTAGGGTCTGCGCCGCGTCGCTACGCTCCTTGCTTCGCCCTAGGATGACGAAGAATGGGAGGCCGCTCCGCTCATCCAATCCCGCCCGCAACCACATAGGCGCCGGCGCTGCGCTCATCTTCCAGCCGCACAACCGCCGTCACGATCGAGCCATACGAACCGCGCCAGACGCTGTGGAAGCGCTGGTGCTCGGCGGCGGGAACGAGGGCGCTCCCGGTGAAGCGCGCGCCGCTTCGCTGCATCGCGACGGACTCTCCGTTGACATGCACCTTGATGCTGGCGTTCCCGGCCTCGGCTGCTTCGACAGGCAGGTCGAGCGTGATGGCGATCTCATCCTGGTCGCTGGAACTAAGCGTCTTTGCGGCGAGCGCTATGGCAAATGGCGGCGCCTCGCTGCGACCAGCCTTTGCAGTCCGCCCCGAAAACACATCATCAACCAGTTCCGGCGTGCGTGGCGGGCTTGTGCGGCGCTGGGTGGCACGTTCGTATTCGCCGGCCATGCGCAGCAGGCTTTCGTCGTCATAGGCCTTGCCGGCGAAGGTCAGGCCGACCGGCATGCCGATGTCGGCCATGGTGGTGCCCATCGGCACGGTGACGGTCGGGATGCCGAAATGACGCCAGACCAGATTGCCGTTGGCGACCCAGGTGCCGTTGCGCCAGGCTAGATCAGCCGAAGCCTCGTTGACATCGGCATCGGCGGGGCCGACATCGGCGGCGGCGGGCAAGGCCACGGCGTCGATGCCCTGCGCGTCGAGCCAGTCCTCGAAATCGATCCGCCTTGTCGCCTCCAGCCCCCTCAGTCCCTCTTCAAGCGTCGGGATATCCTTGAAGGGCGTGATGCCGGATTTGGCGCGCTCGACATACTCCGCCAGGTCGAAGCCACCCTCGTAGCGATCAGGCAATGTACCGGGCGGCTGCGGGAAGATTTTCGGGCCATCGACCGAAGCGAGGTCGGGAAGTGTCGGGTCGGCATTGGCGCGCAAAAAGTCGTCCCAGCCCCAGATGCAGACGTCCCAGATTTCGCGGTCGGCGAAATCCTGCGGCACCAGTCCGCGCTCCACCATGCTGCGGGCGCCGGGGCGGTCGCGCTCGTAGTTGGAGACGACGGGAAAATCGACCTCGACCACTTCGGCGCCCAACCGTTGGAGGTCGGCCGCCGCCTGCTCCCACAGCGCCAGCACCGAGGCGCGGGTTTCGATCGGTCTATCGGCCTCGCTGTCGCGGCCGATATACATTTTTGGCACGCCCAGCCGTTTGCCCTTCAACGAGCCGGCAAGCGTCAGATCGGTATAGCATTGCGGCCGCAGTTCGGAGCTCTTCGGCAGGGCGACCCAGGGCTGCGCGCGCCAGAAATCGCCGCGCGTCTCAGAATCGTCGGCAACGATGACGTCGAGCAGTTCGAGCATGTCGGGCATGGTCCGCGTGTGCGGCACCACGACATCCATGGTCGGCACCAATGGCCAGTTGCCGCGCACCGAGATGACACCACGCGACGGCGTGTAGGCGACCAGCGCGTTGTTGGTGGCCGGCGCACGGCCGGACGACCAGGTCTCCTCGCCGAGCCCGAAGGCGCAGAAGCTGGCCGCCGTCGCGGTGCCCGAGCCGTTGGACGAGCCCGAGGCGAAGGCAGCGGTCAGATAGTCGGCATTGTAGGGGCTTTCGGCGCGGCCATAGACACCGCGCTGCATGCCGCCATTGGCCATGGGCGGCATGTTGGTGAGGCCGATCAGCACCGCGCCGCCGGCCCTGAGCCGGGCGATGGTGAAGGCGTCCTCATTGGCGACGAGATGTTCGAAGGCCGGCGAGCCGGCGGCCACCGTCAGGCCTTTGACCTTGTAGCTGTCCTTGGCGGTGTAGGGGATGCCGTCGAGTGGCCCGAGCAAGGCATTGCTGCGCCGCCGCTGGTCGGAGGCAGCTGCCTCCTCGAACATCGCCGGATTGAGCACCGGGACGGCGTTGAGGCTGATGCCGTGACGGTCGAAATGGGCGATGCGCCTGAGATACGCAGCGACCAGTTCGACGCTGGTGACGGTGCCGTAAGAGAGCGCGCGGCGCAGTTGTTCGATCGTCGCTTCGACGAGATGAAGGCTGGCATCGGTCATCATTGCTCCCAGGCTGTTGTCGCCCGCCATGGATGAGCGAGGCCGCCAGCTTCGGCAAGAGCCAGCAGTCAATCTTTGCCGGGACATGTTCCTGCCGACACCCTGACGGCAGGGCTCAGGCGTCTCCTGCGCTCTGCTTCATCTTCTCGATAATCTCAGCCATCAGCGCCAGATCCCGGCGGGAATCGGCGAGATCGGTCTGCGGCTTGGTGCCGTCGGTGATGTGGCGGTGGAAAATCTCCAGCTCGTTGGAGAAGGCGTCGCCATAGAGCGGTCCGAAGCTTTTCGTCACCGGGCCGAGCGGGCCGGCCTCGGTCACCTCAAGCCGGGTCGGCAAGCTGCGGATGTAGGGCGTATCGTAGATGATGCGCACACGCCTGGTGTTGGAGCGAACCTCGATCATGGCGTCGAACAGGCCGAGATCGTCGACGACAGCATCATAGAGACAGGCGAAATGGCCGTAGTCGAAGGTGACCGACGTGTTGGCGCCGCCATTGGTGCGATGCGCGGCAACGACACCGACAGGCTCGCCGATGAGCCCGCGCATCGCCGAGATGTGGTGCGAGGACAGCGCCGTCAGCCCGCGATAGGCGCGCACCAGATCGGCCGGTGCGTCGGCGCCGACGACTTCGCGGATCAGCGCGTCACGCTCCTTGGCGCCGCGTGCCAGCAGGGCAGGGTCGATGTCACTGGGATAGAGGATGTTCTGGCTCTTCTTCAGGAAATGCCGGCCTTCCGAGATCAGGTCGAAGATGCGGACATGGGTGATGTCGGCGTGGGCGGGCAGTTCGTCCCTGGCCTGGAGATAGGCCGGCGCGTAGCGGCGCATGTAGCCGACAAAGAGGGTCTTCTGGTAAGCCGGCATCAGCGCCAGCAGTTCGTCGATCTCGCGCACTGTGAGACAGGCGGGCTTTTCCAGCAGGATGTGCTTGTCGGCTTGCATGGCCGCGCGCACGAAGCGGCTGTGGGTGTCGTCGGACGACAGCACGAAGACCACGTCGATATCGGGTGAAGCGATCAGCGCTTCAGCGCTCTCATAGGCTTTCACCCCGGCATATTCCGACGTTATGAGCGTCACCAGGCTTGGCGAGACGTCATGGACTCCCGCTATTTGCCAGCGGTCGCGCTGGTCGGCCAGAACAGGCAGATGGATCGACTGCGCGACTTCTCCAAGACCCACAAGCCCGACACGAAGTGGTGCCACTCTCAAACTCCCTTGATTTCATTTCGGGCCGGCCATGAGGGCCAGACATCAATTTCATGATTGCCCCGGTCACGCCGCGCCGGTGACCAGCGCGACGAGTTCGTTGCCCGTGGTCTCCGACGCGCGCACCGTCGCTGCCATCTTTCCCGCCCGCATCACCCAGATCTGGTCGGACAGGCGCCGCACCTGATCGAAATTGTGGCTGACCAGGATGACCGAGACCGACTGTTCGCGCAGGCGCCGGATCAGCGCCTCGACATTGGCGGTCTCCTGCACGCCGAGCGCTGCCGTCGGTTCGTCCATCACCACCAGCTTGGCGCCGGAGCCGACGGCGCGGCAGATCGAGATCGCCTGCCGCTGGCCGCCTGATAGGCGCCGCACACGCTGGTTGATCGACGGTACGTTGATCGACAGGCGCGACAGCATCGAGCGGGCCTCGCGTTTCATCGCTTTGCGGTCGAGGAAAGCGAAGGGGCCGATGCGGCGCACGAGTTCGCGGTTGAGGAACAGGTTCTGCGCCACCGTCAGCTCGTCGATCAGCGCCAGGTTCTGGTGCACCGTCTCGATGCCGGCCTTGCGCGCGCCGTCCGGATTGGAGAAGGGGTGCTCGCGGCCGTCGAAGACGATCGAGCCGGCATCCGGCACATGCACGCCGACCAGGCAGCGGATCAGCGTCGATTTGCCGGCGCCATTGTCGCCGATGACGGCGGTGACTTCGCCGCGGCGCGCCTGGAAGGCGACATCGGTGAAGGCGCGCACGCCGCCGAAATGCTTGCTCAGGCCGTCGCGAGCGATGATCGCGTCCGAGGCAGGGAAGGGGATGACGGCGCTCATTTCTGGTACCGCATGATCAGTGCTGCCAGCACCACGATGGCGCCAACGGCTAGCGGTTGGTAGAAGGCCGAGACGTTGAGCAAGGTCAGGCCGTTGACGAGCGCTGTCAGCATCAGCGCGCCGATGGCCGGGCCAAGGATGCTGGCGCGGCCGCCGAACAGGCTGACGCCGCCAAGCACCACCGCCGCCACGGAGTTCAGGAGCAGGCTGGTGTTGATCTGCGGTTCGGCCGAACCGATGCGGGCAACCAGAAGGATGGCCGCGAGGCCGGCGCAGAAACCCGAAATGGTGTAGGCGGCGATCTTGACCCGGTTGGTGCGGATGCCGAGCGCGCCGGCGCTTTCGACCTGGCCGCCGGTCGCCAGGAGATGGACACCGAAGCGCGTATGGTAGAGCGCGATATGCGCCACGATGACGGCCGCAATCGCCACCCAGACTGGATAGCCGAACGGTCCGAAGGAGCCGGAAGCGAGCTTCAACAGGAAGGTCGAGCCGACCATGGTCGGTTCGCCGCCCGACAGGATGAGGCCAAGCCCGGTGATGGCCGACAGCGTGCCGAGCGTCACCACGAAATCGGGGATTTTGCCGACGGTGATGATGAGGCCGTTGAGGAAGCCGATGGCGCTGGTGGCCAGCACCGCCAGCACGCAGGCGATGACGATGCCGTAGCCCGCCGCATTGACGAGGCCGAGGATGATGGCGCCGAGCATGACGGCAGCCGCCAGCGACAGGTCGATGCCTGATGTCGCGACGACGAAGGTCTGGCCGATCGACAGCACAACCAGGATCGCCGATGCCAGCAGCAATGCCTGCAAATTGGCGACGCTGAGAAAGACCGGCTGGGCGATGCCGAAGATGATGACGAGACCGACCAGGCCGACGACGGACGCCCAGTCGGCCCAGAAGGAAGGATCCAGGAGGAGAGCCGACAGGGAGGGGCGGCTCTCCTCCGCCGCGCCCGCCGAATGGGCGACGGGCGCGTTGTCTGTGGAATTGCTCACTTCAACAGCTCACGCAGCGGATCGGGATAGTCGCCGCCGGGGCGCGGGAAGTTCTTCAGCGAGGCCTCGGCATTGGCCTTGTTGATCAGCAGCACGGGCGCGGGCACGTTGGCGGGCAGTTGCTTGCCCTTGACCGCCGCCTGGCAGGCCTCGACGCCCATGGCGCCGACGACATAGGGATACTGGGCGACGGTGGCCGAGAGCTCGCCGGCTGCGATCGACTTCAGCGCATCGACGATGCCGTCGAGGCCGATCACCTTGACGTCCTTGCCCGAGGTCTGCACGGCGCGTTCGACGCCGAGCGCCATAATGTCGTTGGCGGCGAAGAAGCCGGCGAGGTCCGGATGAGCGGCGAGGATGTCGGTGGCTGCCGTCAACGCCTTCTCGCGATCCCAGTCAGCGCTCACCATCACCACCACCTCGAGCTTGCCTTCGACGGCCTGCTTGAAGCCCTTGATGCGGGCATTGGAGCCGACATCGCCGACGATACCGGCAATCAGCGCGACCTTGCCGCCCTTCGGCACCAGCTTCAGCATTTCCTCGCCGGCCAGCGCGCCGGCGGCGACATTGTCGGTGCCGATATAGGTGGAGACGGCAAAGCCGGCGGCCTTGGCCTGTTCGGCGTCGATGGTCGAGTCGATGTTGACGATCGGCTTCTTCTTCTGGGCGACCGGAACCAGCGCCTGGACGAGGTTGGAGACGCTGATCGGGTTGACCAGGTAGCAATCGAAGTCCTGCATGGCCATGGCGGTCAGGCGGTCGGCCTGGCCGGTGGCGTCACCCATATTGGCGGCGGCCTGGACGCTGACATTGACGCCGCTGGCCTTGCCCTGCTCTTCGATGCCTTTCTGCATGGTTTGGAAGAAGGGGTTGTCGAGGCCCTTGACGATGGCCGCGACCTTCGGTGCGTCCTCGGCATAAGACGGCGCCGAGATGATGGCTGCCAGCAGGCCCGCGCCAAGCGTCAGGCCGTTGAAGATACGCATTTTGTTCCTCCGCTTCTTGTTTGTTTGATGTGTCTCATCGGCATGCCCACGGACGCCCGCGGCTGGTGCTGCGAGAGCCATACCGGGATTGGCGACGCCGCGCGGCCTCCGGCCCTGCGAGCGCCGAACGTCTCGCGGACAACGGACCCGGTCGGGACCTTTTCCATGCCAGGCATTTCTCCTCCCAGAGCGCTGACCTAGCCCCATCAGCGTTTGCGCATGTTTTATAAAAAATTGACACGCGTCAAGATTTAAAATGGTGCGAAGCGATTTCCATGGCGCCATGGCGGTCCTGTCGGGGCGCATGTCGTGCGGTCCGCGGTTCACTGCCGCAAAAAACGTCCACCCTCATGCAACCTCTGATGGGGGCGTGCGTTACAGGGCTCCCGAGGGGACGGAGAGGTTTGCATTGGACCGCTTTGAGATTCTGAACGAGCCGACAGGCACGTGCTGCATTTTCGACACATCCACGGAATTGCCGATAACGGTGCAAGACAAGACCCTCATCGGGCTCAGTCGGCACGAAGTGCCGTTGGCCCTGCTTGCGGTCATGGAAGCGGACGGCAAGCCGTGGGCGCCGCCGTTACTGTCGTCGCTGAGCAACTGTCGGACAAATAATGGAGATCAGACATACCAAGACGGCTTGCAAGCCTAGGCTAAAGCTCGCAGAAGTTGCGAAAAAAGCATACCGTTGGAGAAAACTTATATCGTCATCCAGCATGAAGGGGGAATCATGCCTGACCAGAATGCCCAGATCCGCGCAGCCATCGGACGGCTGCTTTCCGAGAAAACCGGAGTCGCGGTTATTTCCATGAGAGAGAGTATCGCCGAGCTGGTGGCCATAACCGGTGCGGCGCTAACCGTCGAAACCCTGCAGGACATGCTGCTGGAAATGGCCGAGGTGCGCGGCATGATGGTCGTGCTCGACGTTTAGAGCGGTTCGACGTTTCACGGAAACGGCGAACTGTTCCAACCCTTTGTTTTGACGCAACTTCTGTGCGAAAGCCGTTTCACACTTTTCCCGGGAAAACCGCTCATACTTTCCTGGAATTGCTCTTGCTCTATCTCTTTCTTTTGACGAAATTCCCGAGGGAAAGCGCTACGCGCTTTCCCTCGAGGCAGCCGGTAGCCGTTCAGCCATGGCGAGGGCAAGGCGTTCTACTCTCCCCGCCTGTGCAAGCGTGCCATCGCCGTAGATCATGCGACCGGCGCGGAAGGTGGCGCGCACGCGGGGCACGGGATGGCGGTCCGCCACGACGAGATCGGCCAGAAGGCCGGGCTCGATGGCGCCGCGATCGGTGAGGCCGAGCGCCGCGGCCGGGTTGGCGCTGGTCAGGGCGGTCGCCGCCGCAAGGCCATCGCCCCGCAGTTCCGCCAGGCCTAGCACGGCAGGCAGGATCGAGGCCGGATGATAGTCGCTGGCCAGCATGTCGAGCAGCCCGGCCTCATAGGCCTGGCGGGCGGAAAGATTGCCGGAATAGGATCCGCCACGAAGCGCGTTGGGGGCGCCCATGGCGGTGTGCATGCCGAGCCTGCGGGCTTCCTGTGCTGCTTCCAGCGTCACCGGGAATTCCGAGAGCGCGGCACCCAGGCCATGGACCAGTTCCACTTTTTCCAGCGTGTCGTCATCATGCGAGGCGAGCACGATGCCGCTAGCCCGCGCGCGGGCCGACAGGTCCTGCAGCGCATTCAGCACATCGCCCTGGCCGTTGCGGCCGGCCATGCGCTTGCCGACGACCTCGGATGCGTCCGCGACGGACATGCCGCGTTCCTTGGCGATGCGGGCGATGTAGAGTTCGACGTCGCGATACTGTCCCTGTCCGGGCGTGTGATCCATCAGCGAGATCAAATGCAGCCTGCCGGCATCCATCAGCTTTTGCAGCCTGGGAATCGCCGGGGTGAAGGTCACTTCGAAGCGGGCATGGATGCGATGGTCGACCAGGAGGTCGTCCTTCATCCCGGCGATGGTGTCGATGATCGCTGATGTGTGATCTTCCGAGCGCAGCACGCCGCTGGTGACGCTGGCGCCGATGAAGGAGAGCGCGGCGTAGGCGGTGGTGATGCCGCAGGAGGCGAGCTTCTTGTCGAGTTCGGCAATGCCGATCGGCATCGGCACGTGCACGCCGATGCGCGGCTCGACTTCCCTCTCCACCATGTCGCCATGCATGTCGATGAAGCCAGGCAGCAACAGGCGGCCGCCACCCTCTATGTCGGCATGCTCGACGGGCTTGTCGCGGATCTCGGCGATCCGGCCGTCTTCGATCCTGACGGCGCCGTTCGGAATGACGCGGTCGCGCAGGACGATTTCGAATTCACTCAGCCACATATCATGTCTCTTGCAAGGCAGCGGTTTCAAGATGGATTTCGCGGGCGACAAGGTCGGCGACATCGTCGGGGTGATGGAGGACGCCGACCATGGCGACGATTGCGCCGACTTGCCGCCGCCTCGATCACGATCTCTCCAGGACATGTTTTCTAGTTCACTCGAATGCCGGTTTCCATTTGATTTTTATGACATTTTCATGAAAGTCGGCCTTGCCGGACCGCCTGTCTCAGCCGGTACGGAATCGTTCTGACAGCCATTCGGCGGTTTGCTGGCTGGCCTGTTCGGCGGAAAGCTCAAGGCTCAGCCCCTGCAGCAGGCCGTGCAGGAAGATCCCGGTAAAGCAGTCGCCGGCGCCGATCGTGTCGGGCACGGAGACCTGCTTCAGCGGCGTGACGTGGTTGAGCACCTTGCCGTCATAGAGCGAGATCGGGCGCGTTCCGTCGGTCAGCACCAGCGTCTTCAGGCGAGGGCCGGCGATCACTGCTGCTCGCTCCCAGATCGCTCGCGTGTCCTCGCCGGGAAAATCGGCGCGCGATCCGATGACGATGTCGGCCGGGCGAGGCGAGGCGCTGCGCAGCGGAAACTGCGAAATGACAAGCGGGATCGTCCGCAGCGAGGCAACGAGGCCGGCATCGAGCACCAGGGCGTTGAGGTAGGCGGCGTCGCCGCTGACAGGCTCCGGTGCGGCGAAGGGCGGGCGCATCTGGCCGCCGGGGTTCAAAATGGTGCGCTCGCCATTGGGCTCGAGCAGGATTTCGGTGAACCGCGTTTCGCCGGCCCATAGGGTAACGTAGCCGGTATCGATGCCGCTCGCCTGCAATTTGGCGAGCGCTGCCCGGCCATGGTCGTCATCCATCAGATTGCTGATCAGCCGGACCTGGTTGCCGAGCCTGGCCAACTGGGTGCCTGTGTGGAAGCCGCCGCCGCCGAGCCTGACGCTGCGGCCGGAATAGACGATGCGCGCGCCCGAGGCGAGGGGCGAGGACAACGACCAGACCTGGTCGTAATTGACATGGCCGATAACGATGACTGTGCTCATGATCCCTGCTTTTCGCGTAGCGCATCGACGATGAAGCGCTGCGCGAGCAGGCTTAGCACTATGACCGGCACCAGGGACAGCAGGCTGGCGGCCATCGGAGCGCCAGCGGGCGTGTGCAGTTCTCGATCGATAATACGAGCCAGTTGCTCAACGTGCCGGCACAGGCTGCGAACGGCAGGGCTTGAACAGCCGCTTTACCCGCCCAAAATAAAATCGGCGCAGCGGTCGGCGATCATGATCACCGGGGCGTTGGTGTTGCCGCTGATCAGGCGCGGCATGATCGAGGCGTCGCAGATGCGCAGGCGCGGTACGCCGCGCACGCGCAGTTGCGGGTCGACCACCGCGTCGTCGTCGCTGCCCATCCGGCAGGTGCCGCAGGGGTGATAGACCGTCTTGGCGTGTTCGAGGATGTGATCCGATATCGCCTGGTCGGAAAGGTCGGCGTCCGCACCCGGCGACAGTTCCTCGGCGACCACCGCCCGCAGTGCCGGCTGGCGCAGGATGGTGCGGGCGATCTTCATGCCGGCGAGCAGCAAGGCAAGATCGTCCGGGTCGGAGAGGAAGCCGGTGGTGAAGCGGATCGGGTCCGCCGCATCACGCGAGCGCAGGCTGACCGTACCGCGCGATTTTGGCCGCAGCACACACGGGTTGAGCTCCATGCCGTGGCGCTCGATCGAGCCGTGCTCGGCGCTTTCGATCATCACCGGCAGGACATGGAACTGGATATCGGGCCGGCCATCGCCATCGGTGTCGAAGAAGCCGCCGCTTTCGACGACGTTGGAGGTGAGCAGGCCGGTGCGGAACATCAGGTATTGCAGGCCGTGGCGCAGCGCGCGCAGGCCGCGATCTTGTCCGAGCAGCGAGATCGGCCGGCGCGTCAGCGCATAGACGGGGGCGGCGACATGGTCCTGCAGGTCACGGCCGACCGCGGGGATGTCGCGGATGACGGGAATGCCGAGCCCGGTCAGATGCTCGGCCGGGCCGAGGCCCGATAGCATCATCAGCTTGGGCGTCGCCAGCGCGCCAGCTGTGAGGATCACTTCGGCCTTTGCCGTCGCCGCATGGTTTTGGCCGTCCGACGTGGTGTAGGCGAGGCCACTCGCCGCACCGTTTTCCAGGGTCACGCCGGTGACCAGCGCATCGGTGATCACCGTCAGGTTGGCGTTGCCGGCCAGCGGCCTCAGGAACACCTTTGCCGCCGACTGTCTCTCCCCATTCGCCGTGGTCGTCTGGTAGAAGCCGACGCCTTCCTGCACGGCGCCGTTGAAGTCGTCATTGTAGCGATAGCCGGCCTGTTGCGCGGCCTTGATATAGGCCAATGACAGCGGGTGGCGATGGCGGGGATCGGAGACCGCCAGCGGTCCTTCGGTGCCGTGGCGTTCACCGGCCAGGCGCTCATTGCGCTCCAGCCGCCGGAACACCGGCAGCACCTCGTCCCAGCCCCAGCCGGGGCAGCCGAGGTCGCGCCAGCCATCGTAATCCTGCGGCTGGCCCCTGATGTAGAGCATGGCGTTGATGGAGGAGCCGCCGCCCAGCGTGCGGCCCTGCGGCACCGGCAGCCGGCGTCCGCCGACGCTGGGCTCCGGCTCGGATTCGTAGATCCAGCTGCGCGCCGTGCCGATCACCTTGGCGAAGGTGGCGGGCATGTCGATGAGCCTGGTGTTGTCGGCCGGGCCGGCCTCGACGACCAGCACGCGCTTACCGGCATTGACCAGCCGGTTGGCCAGCGTGCAGCCGGCCGAGCCGGCGCCGGCGATGATGTAGTCGTACGCAGCGCTCATCGTGTCAGGCATACCGCATGATGACGGTCTTGGTTTCGAGATAGCCCTCAATCGCCGCACGTCCGTGCTCGCGGCCGATGCCGGACTGTTTGAAGCCGCCGAACGGTGCCGCGGGGTCGAGCGTGTTGTGCGAATTGACCCATACCGTGCCGGCTTTGAGGCCGTGGATGGCGGTCATCGCCTTGCCCATGTCGCGGGTCCAGATCGAGGCCGAGAGACCATAGCGCGTGTCGTTGGCGATGCGGATCGCCTCGTCGAGATCGGCGACCGGCATCGCCGCCACCACCGGCCCGAACACCTCCTCGCGCACGATCTCCATGTCGGGCCGGACATTATGCAGGATGGTCGGCGCCACATAGTGGCCCTTGCCGGGCACCGGCCGTGCGCCGCTGACCCGTTCGACGCCCGCCGCCAGGCCGCGCTCGACAAAGCCCTCGACGCTTCTTCGGTGCTTGGCCGAGACAAGCGGGTTGATCTGGGCCCCAGCGTCGCGGCCGGCACCCAGCGTCATCCCGTCGGCGATCTCGGCCAGCCGCGAAAGCGTGCGGTCGTAGATCGACTTCTCGATCAGCAGCCGCGAGGCCGAGGTGCAGACCTGGCCCTGGTTGAAGAACATGCCGAGCCCGGCAATAAGCGGCTCGATGCCTTCCTGCATGTCGGCGAGCAGGATCATCGGCGATTTCGAGCCGAGCTCCAGCGTGAAGCGGGCGACACGGTCGACCGCGGCGTGGCCGACGCGCTTGCCGACCTCCGTCGAGCCGGTGAAGGTCAGCTTGTCGATGCCGGGATGGCGGATCAGCGCCTCGCCGGTGACGGATCCGCTGCCGGTGACGATGTTGACGACGCCGGGCGGGAAGCCCGATGCCTCGATCAGGTCGGCGAGCCTGAGCAGGCCAAGCGGCGTTTCCTGCGGCGGCTTCAGCACCACCGTGCAGCCGCAGGCCAGCGCCGGCGCGATCTTCCACATGCCGATCAGCAGCGGGAAATTCCATGGCACGATGGCGCCGACGACGCCGACCGGCTCCATCACCGTCATCGCCTGGTGCCTGGCGCCAGGTGGCACGGGAATGGAGACCTGGAAAGTCGAGCCCTCGATCTTGGTCGCCCAGCCGGCATAATAGCGCAGCCAGTCGACGGTGCCGCCGGCACTCAGCATGCGGGCGACGCCGAGCGACTTGCCGTTCTCGATGCTTTCGATTTCAGCGAGCAGATCGGCGTCGGCCTCGACGGCATCGGCGAGTTTCAGCATCAGGTTCTGGCGGTCGACCGGCCGCATCGACGCCCAGGGGCCTTCGAGCGCGGCACGCGCCGCGCGCACCGCCTGGTCGACCAGTTCGGGGCCGCTTTCGGGGACGCGGGCGACGATCTCGCCGGAGGCGGAATCGTCGACAGCGAGGCCTTCGCCGGAAAGGCCGTCGACGAAACGGCCATTGATGTAAGGCCGGTGCGAACGCGCCAGGAAGGCGGCTGCTGCGGCGCTGATCGGCGGCACAATTCTCTCGTTCACGCCATCCTCCTCGATTGCTGATGAGCAGTCATGCCGAGGGTTATGGAGCGTATCGGCCAGCTTCAAGCCGAAGGCGGCGCGAGTGCGCGCTCAGTCAAAACAAAGTTCCCGCTCGGACAAGACGCCTCGCGATCGGTTGGCCTAGATCAAGGTCGCATCAAGCCGCGCGTTTTGCGCGAGCCTGCCAGGTGTCAAAGAGGTGTCGGCCATTGAGTGCATTGCTGGGCAATCCGATGGTCACCACGGCGGCGCTGCCGCTTGTGCTCGGCATGGTGATGGCGCTGCTGGCGCGGTTTGCCCTGCCACCGTTCTCGCCCGTGCTTTCGCTGGTGGCGGCCGCGCTGCTGTTGTTCTTCTATTGGGATACGCTTGGCCCGCCCGTGGTGCCGCCGGTCGCGGCCAGCCAGAAGCTGATCTATCTCGCCTTTGCCGGCATCGTCGCCGGGCTCTTGCCCGAACGCCTGCTCAGCGCCGCCGTCGCCAGCAAGCTTGTCGCCGTCATGCTTGCGGCCGCGCTGCTGTGGCTCGGCTGGCGCCGTATCGCCGGCGGTGCGCTGGACCTGCAGATGATCGCCGCGCTCATCGCCGGCCTGCTGGCGATCGCCGGCGCCGCGATGCTGCTGTCCCTGAAAGCCCCGCCGTCGCCTCCGGCAGAGGAGCCGTTCCTGGTGCCTGCAGCCATGCTGGCCCTATGCCTGGCCGGCGCCATCATCTCGGTGCTCGGCGCCTCGATCGTCACCGGGCAATTGCTGGGCTCGCTGGCAGCGCTCGCGGGCGGTTGGTGCCTCGTCCAGTACATCGCGGTGTTGCGCGGCGGCACGGCCGCCAGCTGGAGCATGGGCACCAAGCTGATGCTCGTCTTTGCCGCCGCCACCGTGCTGATCCAGGTGGCGCTGCTGGCGCCCAAGGCCAATCCCGTGGCGCTCGTGCTTTCACCCTTGCCGCTGATCATGGCCGCGCTGGTGCCCGGTCCGCTGCGGGGCCTTGTTCCCGGTGTCCGGCCGTTGCGGCCGCTGGTTGCCGGTCTGCTGATCGCCATACCGGCGATATTGGCCATCCTGACGGCGCTGCTGTTTGCGCCGCACGGAGCCGCGCTTGGCTTTTCCTGAGCCAGGGAATCACAACCAACAATGGGGAGAGTTACGTGACAATGAGAAAACCGACGGCCGCTTTTGCCTTTGCATCCATGTGCGCCTTCGCATCGGCCGCTTATGCCGAGAATTACGAGATCGACGGCCAGCATGCCTGGGTCACCTTCACCATCAAGCATGGCATCTATGGCACCGCGCATGGCCAGTTCGACGCGGTGAAGGGCGCCATCGTGATGGACAAGGCCGATCCGTCGAAGAGCAGCGTCAAGGCCGAGCTCGATGTCGGCTCGGTACACACCGCCTATGACCAGCGCGACAGCGATTTGAAAGGTCCCGACTTCTTCAACGCCGCCGAATTCCCGGCGATCTCCTTCGAAAGCACCAAGGTCGAGAAGGTCAGCGACAAGACCGGCAAGGTCACCGGCAATCTCACCATCAGCGGCGTGTCGAAGGAGATCACGCTCGACGTGACGCTGGTCAACGAGGCGCCGGCGCCGTGGGATGCGACACTGACCAAGGCGGCGTTCACCGCCACGGGGAAAGTCAACACCGCGGACTTCCCGATGGCCAAGGCCGCCGCCGGTTTCGGCCTCGGCCCCGATGTCGACATCGTCATCGATCTCGAAGCGGTGAAGAAATAGGCCGCGGGCAGTTGGCGGGTAGCCGCCGCGCGATCGAAAGGTCGCGCGGCATTTCACCAGACAGGCGCGAAGTGCGCGCTCAGTCAAAACAAAGTTCCCGCTCGGACAAGACGCCAAATCGGGGATGCCGCACTATCCCCAGCGAAAGATCGGCGCATAGCCGGCGCGCTCAGCAATCGGGATGGAACCATGCGATTTCTTGGAAAGACGGCCTTCATCACCGGCGGCGGCACCGGCATCGGTGCGGCGGTCGCCAGGCGCATGGCGGCCGACGGCGCCAAGGTGGTGCTGATGGGCAGGCGGCGCGAGCCGCTGGAAGCCTTGACCAGGGATATTGGTGGGCTGGTGGTGCAGGGCGATGCCGCCGATCCCCAAGCGGTGCGTGCGGCGCTCGCCGAAGTGCATGACAAGATCGGACCGGTCGACATCCTCGTCGCCAATGCCGGCGGCCATGGCGTCGGCCCGACGATCTCGATGAGCGACGAGACCTGGAACCTGGCAACACGCACCAATCTCGACACCGCCTTCGTCTGCGCTCGCGAATGCCTGCCGGATCTCATCGCGCAAAAGGGCAACATCGTCGTTGTCGCCTCGATCGCCGGCCTGTTCGCCGGGCCGGACGCGGCCGGCTACGTCACCATGAAACATGCCTGCATCGGCTTCGGCAAATCGCTGGCGCGCGACTATGGCCGCAAGGGCGTGCGCACCAACATCATCTGCCCGGGCTGGGTGTCGACCGACATGGCAGACGAGCAGATGGAGTTGATTGTCGAAAAGCACGGGCTTGGCTCGATCGACGAGGCCTACCGGCTGGTGACGAAGGACGTCCCGCTCGGGCGGCCGGCGACACCGGAAGAGGTGTCCAACGTCATCTGCTTCGTTGCATCCAGCGAGGCAGCGATGATGAACGGTTCGATCCTGACGGTCGATGGCGGCGCCACCGTCGTCGACCTGCCGACGTTGGCTTTCGTGGATTGATTGGGGCCTTTGTCGATTGATGTGGAGAGTGCGATGAACGACCAGAACAGACCGGCGGACTGGAAGCATTTCGATGATTTCGCCGCCGGCATCGCCACCAACCGGCTGGCGACGACGGATGCGCTGCGCGGCCAGACTTTCAGGATCACGCTCGACACCGGCCGCACCATTGACCTTGCCTTCACATCGCTCGACACCGTGGCGTGGAGTGAGGGCAGCGAAGCGGGTGCCGACTGGTACGAGGCGCTCGAAGTCGCGTCCAACGTGTTCTTTATCAACATGATCTTCTCGGCCCGGCCAACGGAAGATGAGGCCTTCATCGTCAACACCAGCACGCGCCGCGTGCTGTCGGTGCGCGAAAAGGTGCGTGAGCCCGGCGAGGCGCCCGGCGAGCCACGCGTGGCGCAGACCTGGTCGGCCGGCGTGCTCGGCGATCCCTCGGTCGCGCCGACCGGCATCGCGCCGGCGCCGACCCGCGACCTGATCGGGCTCACCGCGCATTACACATACAGCCCCAATCACATCTACGAGCACATCTATCTCTCTTCCGAGCGCTATGCCTGGCAGAACCTTGTCGGCATCCAGCGCGGCCATGGCGACGTCGATCTGGCGACGACCTGGAAGTTCGCTGAAAACCAGTATGTGTTCGGTTTCCGCGAGTTCATCATCCCGGTCGCCTCGCTGTTCTTCTACAATTGGGACGTCATGCTCTCGACCGGGAAATTCCTCGGCGTGACCAGCCAGGGCAAGATCGAGAACAAGCCGGCCGGCGCCCACATCGAGAAGAAATCCAGAACCGCCTACGACGAAGGCAAGGCGCCGGTCTGACCGCGCGGGGGAACGCCATGAATAAAAACTACGAAGCGATCAAGGCGCACTATGCCGGCTCCGACGCCAAGGATTTGGCGGCGATGATGGCGCCGGTCACCAGCCGCACGGCCTGGACCGAGATGGCCGGCTTTCCCTATGCCGGCACCTATGTCGGCCCCGACGCCATCATCGATGGCGTCTTCAAGCGCATCGGCGAGGAGTGGGACGGCTACGCCTTGAAGCTCGAAAAACTGGTCGATGGCGGCACCACCATCGTCGGCATCGGCACTTATTCGGGTGTCTACAAAAAGACCGGCAAGCCGATGTCGGCGCGCGTCGTCCATGTCTGGGAAATGGAGGATGGCAAGGCACTGAGTTTCGAGCAGTTCACCGACACCAGCCTGGTCGCGGCAGCGACGGTCTGAGGGCATGCGGCCGGGCACGACCGTGTCCGCCCGATCGAAAAACCTGGGAGGATGAAATGGGAAACAGTCTGAAGGCAATGCTGGCGGGCCTGGCCCTGTCGGCCGCGTTCGCGGCCGGCGGCACTGGTATGGCGAATGCCGGCGACACCGAGATCGTCATCGGCGCACCGATCTCCTTGACCGGGCCGCTGGCCGGCGACGGCAAGGAACAGAAATGGGCCTATGAGCAGGCAGTGGCCGACATCAACAAGGCCGGTGGCATCATGGTGAAGTCGGCCGGCAAGAAGCTGCCGGTGCGCCTCGTCGTCGCCGACGACGAAAGCTCGGAAGGCAAGGTGGCCTCGGCGCTGGAAAACCTGATCAAGGTGCAGAAGGTCGATGCGCTGCTGTCGACCCATTCGGGACCGATGAACATTGCCGGCGCCATCGTCGCGGAGAAGTACAAGAAATTCTACATGATCACGACGGCCTTCCCGTTCGAATGGCAGCCGTTGAAGCTGAAATATTCGGCGCTGTTCTTCTTCCATCCGGGGCCGGGCGCGGAGGTGCCGTTCGAGATCTGGGACAAGCTGCCGGCCAATGAGAAGCCGAAGAACCCGGCGCTGGTCTCCGAGGATTCGCCAGACGGCAAGGGCTTTGGCGGCGCCTTCGAGGCGGCGGCCAAGAAGTATGGCTACACCTTCGCCGTCGACGATCCCTGGGCGATCGGCGCCACCGATTATTCGGCGCTGATCACCAAGCTCAAGGCCGCAGACGTCGACGCCATGCTGGTGTTCGGCTCGCCGGCCGACACGGTGACGCTGCTGCGCCAGATGAAGGAGCTCGGCTTCTCTGTGCCTTACCTGCACGGCTGGAAGGGCACCTGGACGGGCGAGTTCCACGAAGCGCTCGGGGCGGATTCCGATTACATCCTGACCGACGGCTTCTGGTCGTCAAGCTATCCCTATCATGGCGCCAAGGAACTCGGCGACCGCTACGAGGCCGAGTTCAAGAAGGACTCCGTGACCGTCGGCGCCTTCTACGCCAACGCACAGGTGCTGGCGCAAGCGATCGAGAAGGCCGGCTCGACCGATGCCGGCGCGATCCACGACGCGATCTTCGGCCAGGAGTTCAAGGACACGGTGGTTGGTGACCTCAAATTCGACCAGACCGGCTTTGCGCTCATCCCCAGCGTCGCCACGCAATGGTGGCAAGGCAAGCATCAGCTGATCTTCCCGGACGGCAACTGGACGTACAAGCCGGCCCCGGCCTGGGACAAGCGCTGATTGACTGAGAACAGCGGGCGGGTGAGGCGGGCGCCTGATTGCGAAGCCAGGCGCCCGCTGCGATGTCAAGCATCTGACGATTTGGAGAAACGGAGACACGATGCAGCCTGACCAAACCCTGCTTCGCCTCGAGGCGGTCCAGAAGCGGTTCGGCGGGCTTGTCGTGCTCAACAACATCGACATCGCCGTCGGCGCCAATGAGCTGATCGGGCTGATCGGTCCCAACGGCGCCGGCAAGTCGACGCTGTTCAATCTGATCACCGCGCTCTACACGCCGACGCAAGGGCGCATCCACTTCCGCGGCCAGGACATCACCGGTATCGCACCGCATCGCATCTGCCGGCTGGGCATTGCGCGGACCTTCCAGCTGGTGCGCACATTCCTCACCATGACGGCGTTCGAGGACATCATGGTCGGCGCCGTTTATGGCTCGGGCAGGCGCGTCAAGCATGCGACAGCCGCCGCCGAGGAAGCGCTCGAACTGGTGGGGCTAACCGCAAAACGCGATATCCGCACCGCGCATATGACGCTGTCCGACCGGCGCCTGCTGGAGATCGCCCGGGCGGTGGCGTCAAGCCCGGCGCTGCTCCTGCTCGACGAGCCGATGGCCGGGCTGAACCCGACCGAGATCCAGCGCATGGTCGATGTCATCCGCCGTGTGCGCAGCGAGCGGGGCGTCTCGATCCTGTGGGTGGAGCACAAGGTCGACGCCATCATGAAAGTGTGCAGCCGGGTGATCGTGCTCGACCATGGCGAGAAGATCGCCGACGGCACGCCCCGCGAAATCGTCGCCAACCGCAAAGTGATCGAGGCCTATCTTGGCGAACCGGCTGCTTGAAGTCACCAATCTCGAAGTCGCCTATGGCGATGTCGGCGCGCTCTGGGGCGTGTCGATCCATGTCGACCCGGCAGCATCGTCGCCATCGTCGGCGCCAATGGCGCCGGCAAGACCACGCTGTTGAAGACGATCTCCGGCCTGCTGAAGCCGAAGCGCGGCGAGATCTTTCTCTCGGGCGTGCCGCTGGCCGGCAAGGCGCCGGAGGAGATCGCCGGCATGGGCATCGCGCATGTGCCGGAAGGGCGCGGTCTGTTCCGGCAGATGACGGTGCTGGAGAACCTCGAGCTCGGCGCTTTCCAGCCCAAGGTGCGCAAGCATTTCAAACAGTCGCTGGAGAAGGCCTACACGCTGTTTCCGCGGCTGAAGGAGCGGGCAGGGCAGAAGGCCGGCTCGCTCTCCGGTGGCGAGCAGCAGATGCTGGCGATCGCGCGCGCCACCATGTCGGACCCGTCGCTGCTTATCCTCGACGAGCCGTCGCTGGGCCTGAGTCCGATCGTGGTCCAGCAGATGTTCGCGCTGATCGAGACGCTGCACAAACAGGGTGTCACCATCCTCTTGGTCGAACAGAACATCCACCAGGCGCTGAAGGTCGCCGACTATGGCTTCGTGCTGAAGACCGGCGAGCTTGCCATGCAAGGCACGGGCGCCGAGCTCATCGCCGATCCTGAAAATCCAGAAGGCCTATATGGGCGTGTTGGAGGTGCAATGATGGTCAACCTCCCGCCTCCCGAAATCCTGCTGCAGCTGTCGCTCAACGGCGCGCTGGGCGGCGCCATGTACGGCGTCGCCGCCGTGGGCTTGAGCCTCATCTTCGGCACCATGCGGCTGATCTTCCTGGCGCAGGGCGCGATGATCATCCTCGCCGCCTATTTCGTGCGGGCGCTGTTCTATGGGCTCGGCATCGACCCGTTCCTGTCGCTGCTGATCGTGGTGCCGGTCGGGCTCGGCGTCGGCTGGCTGGTCTATCAGGGCCTGTTCCGCCGCGCGGCTGCCGAGGAGGACCGCAACATCTCACTTTTGATCGCGGTTGGCCTGATGTTCCTGATCCAGAATCTGATGACGGTGGTGTGGGGCGGCAACACGGCCGCGGTGGTCACCTCCTACACGGCGAGCGGCATCGAGATATTGGGCGTGCGCACCTCGTTCACGCGCTCGATGGGTTTTCTGATCGCGCTCGCCGGCACCGGGCTGGTGGTGCTGTTCCTGCGCAAGACGATTGTCGGCAAGGCGGTGCGCGCGGCCTCCGAAGACATGGAAGCGGCGACGCTGATGGGCATCAGCCCGCACCGCGTCAACGCCATTGCCTTCGCCATCGGCATCGCGCTGGCCGGAGCGGCCGGCGTAGCGGTGGCGACCACATTCCCGTTCAACCCGTTCGCCGGTTTCATCTTCAGCCTCAAGGCGCTGGTGGCGCTGGCGCTGGGCGGCATCGGCAATGTCGCCGGGGCGCTCGCCGGCGGCATCATCCTCGGTCTCATCGAGGCCTATGTGCAGTATTTCATCTCAGGCGGCTGGACCAACGCCATCGCCTATGGCGTGTTCCTGGCGGTGCTGATGTTCAAGCCGGAAGGCCTGTTCAGCCGGCCCTACAAGAAGGCTTGAGCCAAGATGTTGAAGCAAGCCTTGCCGAAACAAGCCTGGACATGGATCGCTGCAATCGTTGTCGTGGCATTGGCGCTGCTGCCACTGCTGCCCGGCGCGATCGACAGCTACGCGTTCTCCTTCCTGTTCTTCGTCTTCATCTACGCCATCATGGCGCAGGGCTGGAATCTGGTCGCCGGCTTCGGCGGCCAGATCAGCCTCGGCAATCACGCCTTCTTCGGTCTCGGCGCCTACACCACCGCGATCCTGTGGAGCGGCAACTATCTCTGGGGCTCGCTCTATGATGCCTATCCGCGCATCTATTATTTCGACCCGGTGACGATGGTACTGGGCGGGCTGGTCGCTGCGGTGGCCGCCATCATCATCGGCCTGCCGCTGCTGTCCAAACTGCGTGGCGACTATTTCGCGCTGGGCACGCTCGGCTTCGGCGAGATCGTCAAGGTGATGTTCATCAATGGCGGCGACTTCACCGGCGGCGCCTTCGGCGTCGTCGCGCCGGCCGGCACCTTCGACACGCTGTTGCCGCACTATCTGGTCGGCTTCGGCCTGATGGTGGGCACGGCGCTCGCCATCCACCTGCTGATGCGCTCGCGCTATGGCCTGGCGCTGATCGCCGTACGCGACGACGAGATGGCGGCCTCGGCCAACGGCATCGATGTGCTCAAGGTCAAGGTCGCAGCTTTCGCCGGCAGCGCCTTCATCGCCGGCATCGCCGGCAGCCTCTACACCTATTACATCTTCCATGTCGGCCGGATTCGGTCTTCGACCTCGACTGGATGCTGTTGCCGCTGATGATGACCGTGGTCGGCGGCACCGGCACGCTGCTCGGGCCGATCCTCGGCGCCTTCGTGATGTACGCGGTGTTCGACCTCGCGCGCATTGTTGTGCCGGACTATCACCCGGTGATTTCGGGGCTGACGATTATCCTGGCGATGCTGTTTTTGCCGAAGGGACTGATGCGCAGTTTTGCAGGGAGGGTGCGGGTGGTTTGAGCGATTGAGTCAAACTCCGTCGGCTGACTGTCTCAAGCTGGCAACCTCAATTTTCCCAAGCACATGGACCGGGAACCGCTCGCACCGCTAGGCGATGGAATTGTCCAGAATGACGACAAGATATGTCACGCAGGGGGAACGGGCAGCATCCCAAAGTCACCAGCTCTCGAGCATTTCATAGCGACGGCGCATCAGGTAGATGCTGGCGTTCTCGTAGTCGCGCCGGTCGAGCATGGCGCGGTCTTCGGCAAAAGTCTCGCCCCGAAACATCCGTCCCAGGCGCGGATCGAGTTCGGCCCGGGCCTGGGCCCGCAGGTCTTCCGCGCAGGCGCTATCGCCCATCTCATGGCAGGCGGCGGCGCCGATCACCGCAAAGTCCGCATTGAAGCCGCGCACCTTGAGATAGTAATCCGCGAAACTGGCGGCGCGGGAGTACTCGCCTGCCCTGTACAGTTCGTAGAGGATACGGAAGTTGAGGTTGCGCGAGAGGATGTGCGGAAAGGCCTGGATCGCCTCATCGAAGCCCTCCATCAGCCCCTGGTTCTGGTGGTTGGTGAGCCCGGAAAGGGCCATGACGTAGTTGCCCAGGGCGGCGACCAGCGGGCTTGCTTGTGGATCGAGGAGGTATCCGATATCCCCTGTCGCCTGCGAGGCGTCCATCGTGGCGAAGAAATCGGCGTCGCGCCAATAGTAGAGATCCGGCCTGGCGACGCCCGGCGCCAGAGCTGCGGCGGTTTCGATCATCGTCTTTCCGTCCATCGACTGGAAGAGAACCGCTTCCTTCAGAACCGAGTCCATGGTGTCGAAGGGGACCGAGAACAGCTTGCGGCCGCCTTCCGTGAACCAGCGGCCGCCAAAGTCCTGCAGCAGGCTATTCGCGGAGAGAAGAAAGTTCTCCTCGGCCCGCGGATCGATGAAGGTCACCAGCCTCTTGTCGGCCTCGATCCGGAAGATCATGGTTGAGTGGTCGGTAAAGCCGTCGCTCAGCATCGCTTCGTCGCCCGGCGCAAGAATGCATGGCCAGCGATCGATTGGCAGCACGAGGTCGCCGCTCGGCAGCTCGACTTCGGTCGCGCTCCCCGCGGCCCAAAACGCACCACGGGCAGAGGCGTGTCCGGGTTCTGCTGCGTCCAGATGTTCAAGAGGTTCTGGTCGGCCGGTCCGTCCTCCTCCATCGCCTCGTTGTTGAGGTACGGCGCCTCGTTGGGGCTGCCGTAGGGCGATGCTGCCCTGAGGTCGAACAGATGCTCAAGGTTCTGCAGCGGCTGTTCGCTTCGAACCACCGGACAATCGGCAATGCCGGCAACGGCCGGCAATGTCGCGCCCGCCAGCAGGCTAGTTGTGCAGATACAGAGGCTCAGAACGCGATTCATGATCAACCCCATCGATAGTGTATCTGGCGATGATCTGGAGACCCTTGACCGTGGCGTCGAGATAGCGCAGCCGCAGGTCCAGGGTATAGGTGTCATCGGTCGGGTTGAGCTCGATGACTTGCGCCCGGTCTTTGCAATCGAGGAGGTTCTCCGGCCGACAGGGTAAGAACTGCCCATTCGCGTCATTGTAGACGACCGTGGTCCCGCCGCCTTTTATGACGCCGAGATAGGTATTTACCGGCCGCGCCCCTGCCCAGGTTTCCGGCTTGCGATTGGGCGGGGCGGCGTTTGCTTTCACGGCCGCAACAACCTCGGGCGGCACAGCGTCGATCGGCGCGATGGCGATGGCGTTGATGGCAATCCGGGGGGCAGGAGTCTTGAGCGAGAGCTGGGCGCGAAGCTTCACGCCCTCCGAAAAGACTCTGGCTCCGGCGACCTTGATCATGGTGCCCCCCGACAGCGGCGCAAGCTCCTCCTCATCCAGCTTCACATGCAGTCCATCTTCGATCCGCGGAGCCGGAGCGAAGCGATCGTGGAGATCCAGGAGGCCGACAATGCCGACGATGATGGCGGAGATCGTGGCGATCGCGGTCGCAATCGGATACTTCTCGAAAAAGGCAATCAGATTACCAGCCAGGCCCCGCGGTCTCGCTTGAGCAGCCTCCGGCTTGCGACGTACGCGTGCCATGGCGGATCCCCAACCCATCACATTGTAGCACGTGGCCGCGGCACGCTCCAGCCGAGCGGATGCGCCGGCGCGGGGCTTCCGCGCCCGACGCTCACACAAATGAGCAGGATTTGAAGGCTTTGGCGACAAACCTTGGCGCCTGTCCGTGGTCGGCGGCACCGGCACGCTGCTCGGGTCGATCCTCGGCGCCTTCGTCATGTACGCGGTGTTCGACCTCTCGCGCATCGTGGTCCGGACTACCACCCGGTGATTTCGGGCCTGACGATCATCCTGGCGATGCTGTTCCTGCCGAATGGGCTGATGCGCAGTTTGGGGGGCGGGCGGTTTGAGCGATTGAGTCAAACTCCCGTCGGCTGACTGTCTCAAGCTCAATTTCAGAGATGCGCCACCGGCGGACCCTTAGGGACCGAGAACCAAATGTCGCGTTTGGGGCCGGAGGCGGACTGGCACCTTTTGGGGAGGAAGGCCAAAAAGCAGACGTGCGTTCGCACGACACCGTCGCGGTTCGAACCTCTTCCGGCGGGCCAAGCAAGACATAGATGGGACTGGAGAACAGCTGCACCACAGCCGAATCGCTCGTTGCCCTATCACGCAATCGGACTCTCACGACCCGAATTTAGTGCTGCAATATACGGAGTCATGGTAGCTAGATTGGCGTTTTCTTTGTTTCCACGACCGGCCCGCTTGCTTCTTCTGCTTTTCGGCCGTCCGTCCCCTTCAAGTAGATCGTAACCAAAGTTGCTACATATGCTCCGAACATGCTATTAACAACAGCCAGCAGTATCTTGAACTGCTCGAACGTTATACTGGTTTCATGAAAGGCCTTGGCGATTATTGCAAAAAGCATCAACGTAAGAAAGGCAATCGGAATGCTGAGTGCGATTGAGGCGGAAAGAGATCTTACAGTATCAGCGTCATCTTTGTCCTTTCCGATGTTGTTTTGACTGAAAGAAACCACCGTTCCGACGTGCGCACCAACTATAGGTAAAATAACCGCGACGCTGGTCGTAAATTCATCAAAATCAAACCCGCCTAAGAACCAACATCCTATAAGCACAAAAACAATTGCTACATAGCCAAAAAAAATAATGGCGACGAGCGCGCTTCTTATTGCTCCCCTAGACATTCACCATCTCTCCCATCAATCACCGCCCCGACGCAACATATAAGCTCTAACGTTGGCATCAGCGTGTAAGAGCAGCAGCCACCTGAACAGCCAACGTCGAGACAAAGTCGTTAAGATTGTATCCTTGGACTACGTCCATGGATTTGAGGCAATTTCCCTCCGACGGGACGATACTACCTGCACCAGAGCAAACACTTCCATCAACCACAATTAGGAGCTCAGCCGAGCTGTTCTCACCGAGAACAGCTGCAGTGATAAAAGCTCGTTCCCAGTATCCCGAGTCCGGTGAGACCCATCCCTTGACGCCCGACACCTTTACCCTAACCGCGGCCGTCTCATTCTGCAACCATTCGACGCGAGCGCCCTTGGGCAGCACTGATGACAGCGCGTCATAGAGCGAGAGTGTCACCCGACTGGGTGCAACCTGGCGAGCAGTCTTTCGCATTCCGCCTGCGAAGGTTTTGATGTAGATCGTCTCGGATCCGCTCATTAAGCAACTACCATTCGAAAAAGCTACCTTGGTCAACGACGCAAACACAATCGTACCTGAGCAGTTGCCTTGTCGGTATTTCAACGCAATCTGCGGCACTCCGACGCCGAGAGCATCTGCTATGACCGTTGCCACCGCGATCTCTCGCGAGTAGGCGGGCAGAGATTCTTCTTTCGTTTCCGCGTCGGATATACTGACATTGACAAGATAACGCACCGCCATTCTGGACACCAGAATATCGCCTATCTTCTTTATATCTAGCCGATCGACGTTAATCCCGTCTGCCCTGCAGACGATGTCCCGCGTGCTAACTCTAGTGTAATTAACCCGGTCGACCGGAAAGTTCTTGTGGATGTAAGCATCGACCGAAAGCTCAAAAAAAGTGCTTTTTTTAGCGCTCGTCCTCGCGTCAGAGCCAAACTCTTCCGTATGATTTGCTGAACAATATTCAACCAAAAACTCTCGCAGCGTACCGCCCGTCCATGAAGGACTTTCAGTGACCCGTAGACTTCCAAGTTCAATGTGCTCCAGCATGTTGGTTTCGATTAGGCGTCTCGTCAACCTAAGAAGCTGTGACGGCTTCTGAACATCTTCGTCTCCATAATGCGGACCGCTAGTTTCCTTGATCTGGTCGACATTTGTCTGAATCAACACATTGCACTGTACCTGGTCAGTAACATCACTGCTGATCGCAATAATATAATCACCTCCCGGAATGGCAATCTCTAGGAGCGGACTCCGTTCTTCACGGCCGTATGCTTCGCCGAATATTGTAGATCCGTGACTAGGCCAGATGCTTAAAGATGCGATGGTCTGTTCATCGCGTGTAATTACCAGCCTAGCCGCATCGCACCTTTCCGCAGAATTGAGAGAAATTATTTTAATGGTCGAATCTTGAGGAAGTTTAAGGTTATATTTTTTGGTGTTCTCATATTTATTGAGCGTTGTTAGCTGTTGTGGTGTCGTTAAGTTGGACGCGGCTGCCGCAGGTGGGAGATCGGTACACAGAAATAGATACAGAACTGCTGCGAGGAGCCACGAATTTATTGTCAATCGTGTCATAATAATTATCCGTTCCTCGAACAAAAGTATATCTACCCGACATATATTCCCATTCGCGCTATTTAGTTAGCTCTGTCGCTAATTTTGAGCTAATTCGCGCAGCGAGATCATTGCGCACGGTTTTCTTGGGATCACGGCCTTCGGATATGCATTTGGGATTGAATGTTTGCGAGTCTGTCCCAGTCACGCAGGTCGATGCGTCTGCCCGAACTATCAATTCTGAGCTCTGAACAGATCCGATAAGCGCTGCGGCGACATAAGCTTGCTCTGCTCCGTCGGCATCTGGAACGGACCAGCCAATAGTACCAGTCACACGGGCGCGGAATGCCGTTGCCGACCGTTCGAACCATTCCAAGTGTGCGTCTTTCGGTAAGACCGAAAGAAACGCCTGATCAAGCGGTACCCCTGACCTGTCGCCTATGATGGTGATACGCGGAAACAATATTCCGCTCAAATCGTTTGGAGGCGGCGACTCGCCGGCCCACCGATAGCATCCACCATACTTATCGACAAAATGAGGTGTCGAGGACGAGTCTACAACAATATCATACTTGCAGTCGTCGGCTTTGACGTGAAGCGCCATTCTATGGGACGGGATCCGAAGTGCGTCCGCGACGATCTGCACCAAAGCTAATCCATAGCCGCGATTGAAGTCGCGCTCGCCGTGGAGATCTTCGCTCCGAATCGAGAGATCCACTATGAACTCAACGGCACTGTCAGACTCTAACAGGCGACCGAGTCCGTCAATCGTCAGTTTTTGTGGCACCTCGAAAGGAACGTTACTGCAAATCAGATCGCCGCCTGCCAAACCGACGTCGTTGTGTGGATCAACATGGTCGTAGATGTATTTTTCGACGGTGACTTCTATGAGGCGAATATAGTTATAATATATGGCGTTTTTTGTTGCTTCTGGCTGCGATATGTCTGTTCCAGTTTGCTTTTTTCGCAATTCGTTGGTATAACTGTTACAGTATTCATCTGATACTTCTCGCTCATAGTACGAATACCATTCCGGTGAGTGGATTATCTCGATGTCTGACAGGTCGATATATTTAGCTATTCCAGATTCCAATATTCGCCGCGTTACAGCATAGTGTCTTCGTGCGACCACCGCGGCGGGTTCGGAATACATCCCCCCGGACTCTTCGCTCAATCCTGAAATAGGCCCAACTTCGGCGATCACGCTGACGTCACAATTAGTCGACTGGTCATCCTTTGCCTGCATATTCAATGTATATGGCCCAGGGGGGAGCACTGCGTTGATGCTTGGCTTCAATTGGCGCGGATCGCTGGCTGGATACTGCGCGAACGCACTTTGGCCGTAACTGTCAGCGGACGCAACAAAAACATGCGAAAGTGATAAAGTGATGCGGAGGTCGCCGCATTCACCTTTCGCATAAAGAATGGCAATTTGGACCACCGACTCCGATATTATTGATAGAGCCTGGGTGTCGGTAGGGTTCGATGTTGAGAGTCTAAATTCCATGGTGTCTGGCTGTGCGAATCCAGTTTCCACTTTACCCAGTAGAGTACTCGCAATAGTTGCTATAAGAATCGGCCAGAACGAAAGCGTCCTGCCTTTCGTACGCCCAGTCGTATTCTCATACGCAACGACGCAAAGTCGAAAAATTGCTTTAACACAGGTGTGTATGTAACTCGGTCTTGGCGTGAAAGCGTGGTATTCGACCTGAAAAGCGACCATCTCGTCCTCCGCCCTTCTCCACATCTTATGCTAGCATCGAAATGATTGCACTTTAACAACTATATGAACTCGATTGCAAACACCGGATGAAGCTGTTTGCGTTGAACACAGTTGCGAGGCAAGATGCGAATGCAGTTGCAGCTCGTTTCACGCAGGAGAGCGGAGCAAATTGCTTCAACCAGAATAACCTGGGGTTGCATAGTTGCCCGCGTTGGAAGGTGCGCTTTTCAGCCTCGCGAGCCACGTATTTGAAGGGTGACACAGTGCGACTGCGGACAAAGTCGCCATAATTTGATGGAAGCGGCGCGGCCCCTCCCCGAGGGATGAGCGCTCGCGTTACTGCCAGTGCCTTTCTGGCGTACTGACGGTGGCGCCGGAGAGCCGGATTGCGGAAGCCAAATAGTTCTCGACATCTCCCGAATGTCCGCTTTCGGGCACGCGCCGGATTGGAGGCGATTGAGGCGACGACGCTCCTCGAGGCCGCGCGTATATTTGCCGCGAACTCTCCCGCCTCATCACCAGCGCTGCCAGCAAGTCGCGGACTGCCACCACCTCCGGATATCGCGGCCCCCTGACTCTTTCCCTCCCCCCAAACGTCTTAGCTACAGTGGAGCAATGGAGCAGGGTCGATGAGCCTTAAGGACAAGAAAATCGTGGTTACCGGCGGCAGCCGGGGCCTTGGCCTCGGATTGGTCGAGGCACTGGTCGAACATGGCGCTGAGGTGACCGTGGTCGCCCGTGGCGCCGAGGCGCTGGAGGCGGTCGGTGCGCGGCTCGGGGTCGCCACGATCTCCGCCGACGTCACGGACGAGGACGCGGCCTATCGCATCCTTGGCGAGGTTCGCCCTGATATAGTGGTGCTGAACGCTGGTGCCACGCAGCGCATGGGGCGATTGGATCAGCTGAAATGGGAGGATTTCTCCATTGCCTGGGAAACTGACGTGAAGGCCGGCCTCTACTGGCTGCAGGCGGCGCTGAACCTGCCGCTCAAGCCAGGCAGCCGCGTGTTGGTGGGATCGAGCGGGGCTGCCGTTGGCGGGTCGCAGATGTCGGGCGGTTATGGCGGCTCCAAGCGCATGCTCTGGTTCATGGCCAAATATGCCAATGGCGTGGCGCAGGAGAAGAAGCTCGGCATCCGCTTCCAGGCGATCGTACCAAGGCAGATTATCCTCGGCACGGGAATCGGGGATGTTGCGGCCGAGGCCTATGCCGGCTCGCTGGGCATCACGCCGGAACAATTCGTGACCCGCTTCGGCGCGCCGATGCCGCCCCGGGCATTCGGCGACAGGGTCATTTCCGTGCTGGAGGACCCGCAATATGCGGAAGGCGTCGTCTTCGGCCTCAATGGGGACGCGGGCGTAACGATCATGGAGGACACGGCGGCTTGAGCGACGGAAAGCCTGAAGTGGACCGCGACCGACGGGAGGGGCTGCTTGCCCTTGCCGCGGCACTGCGGCCGGAGCTGCACCGCTATTGCTCGCGTCTGATGGGATCGGTCATCGACGGCGAAGACGTCGTGCAGGACACTTTTGCCCGCGCCTTCGTTGCCCTGGACGAGCTGTGCGAGGTGCCGCAGTTGCGACCATGGCTGTTCCGGATCGCCCACAACCGTGCGCTGGACCTCTTACGCAGCCGCGCAATCCGCGTCGCGGAGCCGATCGAGGCGGCCCTTGAAATTGTCGACGACGCCAAGGCCGACCCGATGGAGACGCTGATGCGCAGGGAAGCCGTAGAGACCGCGGTGTCGCGCTTTGCGGACCTTCCGATCCTCCAGCGCAGCGTCATCATCCTGAAGGATGTGCTCGACGAGCCGCTGGCCGAGATCGCTGGTCTGCTGGATATCACGGTCGATGCCGTGAAGGGGCATCTGGCGCGCGGTCGCGCCCGGCTTCGGGAGATCAATGCCGATGCTGCCGCGCTCCCCGATGCACGCATCGCGTCCGCCGCTGTGGTCCGCTATGTCACCCTGTTCAACCAGCGCGACTGGGACGGCTTGCGCGCGCTGCTTGCCGACGACGTGAAACTCCATCAGTCCCTGCACCCGCCGCGCTCAGGGGCGGCGGATGTCGGCATGTTCTTCACAATTTACGCAAGAAGCGATCGCCTATGGCTCACGCCGGCCTGGCTTGAGGACCGGGAGGTGATCGCGGTGTTCGAGGACCCGGCCAACCCAACGCCCGACTATTTTATGTGGCTGGAGTGGCGGGAAGGGCGGATCAGTTTCATCCGCGACTATCGCTATGTCCGCTATGTCACCGACGATGCGGAATTGGTGCTGGCAAAGGACGCCGGATCTTTCGGTCGCGGCACTGGATACCGATGAATGGCGGATCTGGCGCGCATCGCGTGCCGGACCAAGTTGTTTGCCGAAAGGGCTGATGCGGAGAGCGCCGACCGCCTGAGTTCTAGGGGCAACGATCGGCTTGCTGCTGCTCATCGCGTATTTCTCCCTGTTGCCGGGCCAGCTTGGGTGGAAGCGGCCTGCCAGGCCAATACGGCCAGGATGACCACCGCAGCGTGAGCGAGGGCGGTCAGCGCTGCCAGGCTCGCCACGCCTGCGTTGGCCCGAGCGAGTTGCAGGAAGACCTCGCGGCCATCGAGAATTGCCGCGGCACCCGCCAGCAGAATGGCCAGCAAGAGGGTCGCTTTGCCAAGCCTCAGAACGGCGGCCGCGAGCACGATCGAAATGCCGACGAACCCCCATGTCAGCCAAGGGGTTTCGAGGTTGATGCCAAGGATCGTTTGCTCGGGGTGACTGCCCGTTTCGCCGACTTCGGCGCTCTCGCCACCTTGTTTCGCAGTAGAGCTCTCGGCCGCTTCATCATGGCCGCCCTGTTCTTGAGCCCCGGCCGCTTCGTTTTGCGCAGCTATGCTTGCGGGCTCCCGATGCCCGCTCCCTTCCATCAAGACGGCGGCAGCGAAGAGGAGCGCCGAGATCGCCAGCATTGCCGACGTCCAACGGACGAGGGCGACGCGATTTCCGAAAGAGCCCATCAACGAAATCTTCCTTTTGGATCAGTGCGAATATAGCGTACTCCTTCAAGTAACTTGAGGTTCAAGGAGTATATTGCGATGAACCTTCACGCCCGCGTGCTCACCATCGGAGCGCTCGCCAAGGCTGCCGGCGTCACGACGCCGACCATCCGCTACTACGAGGAGATCGGTTTGCTGCCTCCCGCGCCTCGCACGACCGGAGGGCAACGCATTTATGACGACGACGATTTGGGTCGGTTGACGTTTATCAAGCAGTGCCGGGACTTTGGCTTCGGCATTGGTCAGGTGCGCGTGCTGATGGAGCTATCCATCAGCACCAGCCGCGATTGCGTCGAGACGCGCGACATTGCCCAGGTGCATCTTGACGAGGTCCGCCAGAAACTCGCCGAACTGCGCTTGCTCGAACGTCGGCTGGAAAGCTTTGTGACCCGCTGCAACATCGCCTGTGCCGGCGGTCCCGGCCAGGACTGCGTGATTTTCAAGGACATGGCTGCATCGGCCAAGGGCAGCTGCTGCGGATAACTGCGAGGAAACGCCTCAATTAGCAGGAGCTACTATCCGGTAGCCCACAGCTCTGGCTCAGGCGACCGCTCGGTGTTCCTCACGGGCAGCCCCCCAAACTTCGCGTGCCGCGTCGGCGTTCATAACCGCGATTCCTAAACCCACCACCAAATCTGGCCACGCGGAGCGCCAGACGAAAGCCGTGACCAACCCGGCCGCTATGATGGCGATGTTGGCGATGGCGTCATTGCGGGCCGACAGGAATGCCGCCTTTGTGAGGCTGCCGCCATGAAGACGGTAGGCGGCGAGCATATAGGCGCAGGAGAGGTTGACGGCGAGAGCGCCAAGTCCCGCCAAGGTCAAGGCGATCGGCTGCGGCGGCACTGGCACGTTGAACTTCTCCCACGCCGTCAAAAGCGTAGCCAGACCCGGCACGAGCAGGATGAGCGCCAGTGCCATCCCCACACGTGCGCGAGAGCGCAACGACCAGCCGAGTGCCAGCAGGACAAGGAGATTTACCGAAGCGTCTTCCAGAAAGTCGACACTGTCGGCGAACAGAGACACTGATCCGATGGTGAGCGCCACAGCGAACTCGACCCCGAAATAGGCGAGGTTGAGGAGCGCGACGATGAGGACGATGCGACGAAGTGGGAGGTTCATCTTCTGAAAGTAACCGAGACCGGTGTATTGGGCCACCAGCTTCGCGACCTGCGGCGCCCTGATCGTGGTGCCACCCGGTCATCTCCAGCCGGACCATCATCTTGGCGGTACTGTTTTTGCCCAAGGGCTGATGCGCAGTTTTGAGAGCAAGGTGCGGACGCCTGAAGGTTGGCGCGTCGTCCTAGCGCGATTGCATCAGCGTCCGCGCCGCATCTTTGCCCGCTGTGAGGATGCGATCCGATAACTCCGTCCCTTCGACGGCGCGGGCCAGTTGCAGCGTACCGATGAGCGTCGCAAAGACAGCCAGCGCCGTGCCTTCCGGATCCTTGGCCTGTGGAATTGCGGCGGCCAGTTGGTGCGCGAGAGCCAGCAAGCGGTCGGTATAGACCGCGCGCGTTTCCGGTGGCTGACGCGCCAGCTCCGGCAACAGCGCGGCGGACGCGCAGCCTTGCCCCGGATTGTCTCGATGCTCGGCCGACAGATACGCCTCTATGGCCACCTCCGGGCCACCCGAGGCCAGTGCCTGCGCCAATTGCTGGGCCTGAAGCTCCATGGCCGCCGCCACGCTTTCACGCACGAGCTCCGCCTTGGATTGGAAATGCGGGTAGAAGGCGCCGTTGGTCAGTCCGGCGTCGCTCATGATGGTCGCCAGTCCGGACGCGGCGATGCCATCACCCCGGAAACGGTCGGCGGCGACTTCGATGATCCTGCCGCGTGACGCGTCCTTGCGGCCCTTTTCGTAGCGCATGGCTGCTCTTGCCTTTCTGCCATTGCATTATGGTCGTAATTTGATATTATGATCTTAATTCAATCAATGAGAAAAAGCTAGCCCTCGTGGCTTTGGAGCATGACATGACTATGAATTCCGGCAAGACCGCCATTGTGACCGGAGCCTCCTCGGGCATCGGCCGTGCCAGCGCCGAGGCTTTGGCGCGAGCAGGCTTTACTGTCTTCGGGACCAGTCGCCGTGCGGCCAGCAACGGCCCTGATGGGGTGACCATGCTGGCTTGCGATGTGACGGACGAAGCCTCCGTGTCAAAACTGGTCGACGAGGTGCTGGCCAAGGCCAAACGCATTGACCTGCTCGTCAACAATGCCGGCATCGGTTTGCTCGGAGGTGCGGAGGAGTCCTCAAGCGCTCAAGCTCATGCGCTGTTCGACGTGAACGTCTTCGGCGTCCTGCGGGTGACGAACGCGGTGTTGCCGACCATGCGACGTCAAGGAAAGGGCAGGATCATCAACATGAGTTCAATTCTGGGTCTGATCCCATCTCCCTTTAACGCGCTGTACGCATCGACGAAGCATGCCATCGAAGGCTATTCCGAGTCGCTCGACCACGAGCTACGCACGTTCGGAATTCGGGTGGTGCTAGTCGAGCCCGGCGTTACCCGAACGTCGTTCGAAGAAAATGTTACGAGACCTGATCGGTTGCTTCCGGTCTATGATACGGTGCGCCCTCGCATGGAAGCGTTGATGCGAAAGTGGATAGAACGCGGCGATGCCCCCGACATTGTCGCAAGAGCGGTGGTGAAAGCCGCGACGGATGCAATGCCGCGCAGGCGCTACACCGCTGGAAAACAGGCGGGCCAGGTTCGGTTCCTGCGCCGTTTCCTTCCCGAATCCGTGGTCGACAAGAGCCTGCGGAAGATCAACGAGCTACCGGCCTGAAGCAGGCTGGATGGGCTTGCGCAAGCAGTTCCGTCTGCCGGTCTGAAGGCAGACGATTTCACGCATGGGCGACACGCCAAATCACTTTCAGAAAGTCACTGCCATGAAGGCATTCGTCGTCGATAAATACAGCAAAAAGGGCGTTCTGCGGCTGGCCGAGATGCCGGAACCGGAAGTCGGGGACAGCGATGTCCTGGTCGAGATCCATGCCGCTGGGGTGAACCTGCTCGATTCCAAGGTCAAAACCGGAGAGTTCAAGCTCATTCTGCCCTATCGCCGGCCGTTCATCCTGGGCCACGACGTGGCAGGGAAGGTCATCCGCGTGGGCTCGAAAGTCCGCAAGTTCAAACCCGGCGACGATGTCTATGCGCGGCCGCGCGATGGCCGGATCGGGGCGTTCGCCGAATTCATTGCCATGGATGAAGCCGACGTGGCGTTGAAGCCAGCGAATCTCAGCATGGAAGAGGCGGCCTCGATCCCGCTGGTCGGCCTGACCGCCTGGCAGGTGCTCGTCGAAAAAGCAAATTTGAGGAAAGGACAGAAGATCTTCATCCAGGCCGGCTCCGGCGGCGTCGGCACATTCGCCATCCAACTGGCAAAGCACCTCGGCGCGATCGTGGCAACGACGGCGAGCGCGGCGAGTGCGGGTCTGGTCAAGGGGCTCGGCGCCGATGTCGTCGTCGACTACCGGAAAGACGATTTCGAAAAAATCCTGTCGGGCTACGACGTCGTCTTGAACAGTCAGGACGCCGAAACGCTTGAGAAATCGCTCACTGTGCTGAAACCGGGCGGCAAGCTCATCTCCATCTCCGGTCCGCCGGATCCCGAATTCGCCCGGGAAAAGGGACTGAATCTGGTGCTGAGGCTGGTGCTGCGCCTTCTAAGTCGCGGCATCCGGGCCAAGGCCAGGCGCCATGGCGTGAGCTTTTCGTTCCTTTTCATGGGGGCGCAAGGTGACCAGCTGGGCAAGATCACCGCGCTCATCGAATCCGGAACGATCCGCCCGGTGGTCGATCGGGTGTTTCCGTTTGAGGCGTCCAATGAGGCGCTGGCCTACGTCGAAACAGGACGCGCCAAGGGCAAGGTTGTCATTACGATGAGATAACAATTCCCTCGTTTCCAGACGGCCTCGCTCGGCGCAGATCGTTTCCGCAATCATGTTCAACAGCATGGCGGCCACTATCAATGCTGCTTATACAGTCGACGAGATCATCGCCGAAATTGCCAGCCGGGATGGTCGCGATGCCCGGGTGAAAGATACCCGGTAATGACCGCTTCAATCCCGCCGGCCTACAGCGCCTCGTCCAACTGGATGGATTGGATTTCCATTACCGTGGCGACGCTCTCGCCGACCAGCGCCGTTTTGACTTGAAGTGTGGATAGAAAGCCCCGTTGGTCAGGTCGGCGTCGCTCATGATGCCGGCTAGTCCCGTGGCCGCGATACCGGTGGCGCGGAACTTCTGTGCTGCAATCTCCACGATCCGGCGTTGGATGCGGCCTTCCAGCCCTTTTCGTAGCGCATGTCTACTCTCGCAATTTCCACCATTGCATTATGATCATAATGTATATAAGCCATTGTCATGCAACAACGGGTCGCTGGCGAAAGCTCCAGCGTTTTGGAGACAGCGATGGCCTCGAAATCCAGTAAGACCGAGACAGGGACCCATGGTCACATCGATGTCGAAGAACGTGGCACAGTCCTTGTCGCGCGCATCAATGGAGGCCCGCATGCACTGTTTGATGCTGCGCTTACCAAGCAACTTAAAGAGCTAGTTGATCGCGCAGACCGCGACCCGAACATTCATGCAGTCGTCTTCACCGGCACGCACCCCGATCGGTTCTCGAGCCACTCCGATGTTACGTGGCTCCAACAGGGTGGTGTCGGGTTCCCGCCTATCAATACACGCCTCGCTGGAATCGTCACACGCATGGCTAGACTCATCAATAAAGTGCCGATTGTCAGAACGCTCGCGGGAATGACGCGACTCAAGACACTTTTGCAGCTCGACAGCTTCCACGCGACCTTCCTGAAGATGAACGCTAGCGGGACGATCTTCATTGCGGCGCTGAACGGCTCAGCGCTTGCCGTTGGCGCGGAGTTCGCCTGGGCGTGTGATTTTCGCATCATGGCGGACGGAGACTTTGTCATCGGCCTTTCCGAAGTCCTCCTCGCGCTTACACCTGGCGGTGGCGGATCCCAGCGACTACCTCGCCTAATTGGCGCCCAGCGATCGTTAGCCGCCATTCTCGAAGGCAAGCCGTTCACGCCAGCAGAAGCCCTCGCGCTCGGCGCAGTCGACGAGGTCGTTCCTCAGGACAAGGTGCTTGAACGCGCAATAGAACGTGCAGAATATCTGAGTCGCCGACCCAAGAAATCTCGCGGGGCCATTAAGCGATCCATATACTTTGGTAGCTCGCTCCCGCTCGAAGAGGGCTTGCAGCTCGAGCATGCTGAGTTTCTTGTGAGGGATCAGTCCAAGGAAGCCCAGCAGCTGATGCTCAACTACATTGCCGCGACCAAAGCGACCGGCGAGCTGCCTCTCATGAACAGGGAGACATATGCGCGGGCCTTGAGCAAGGGGCGGCTGGGCGACTAATCAAACGAATAGATCGGGCCAATCATGGCTAACTGGCTGATCGTTGATCAAGCCCTGCGTTGATCCACGCACGCGTTTGCTCCAGCACTTCATCTAGAGCGCGGGATCGTCGATCGCCCGGGCGAGGATGACTGCCCCAACCATCGCCGCCCACCAGCCGATCGCTGCCCGGCGACTGTCCGTCGCATCCAGCTCAAGGACCGCCGCGCTGATGCGGTCGATCTGCGATCGGATGCCTTCAGTCATTGCGGCCCGTGCGGTCAGGGTCTGATGTCGAACGTCCCCGGCAAGACCCGCTGTCGGGCAGGCTGTCCTCGGATGCGAGACGATCTCGCTCGATGCCCGTTCTTGGCTCTGCCTGGCAGCACCAGCCAGCGGCATCGACACCTACTCCGAAAAGCTCACGCTCACGCCGCGCTGGCGAAAATAGGCCTGCATCAACTTGCGGCCCGAGCGGTTGCTCTGCGCCAACTTGGTCGGATCGAACACCGCCTGTTTCAGCCCCTCGCGTGCCAGCGCCGCCTTAAGCGCCGCTATATGCACGTCGATCTCGGCATTGTCCGCGCGGAGCGAGGCATAGATATTTTCGGTCGCCTCGGCCACGGTCAGTTCGCTCACAGCTGTCGTCCTTCGGTTGGTTGATCGGGCGGCGGCTTAGCACAGATTCGCGGCTCCGCGATACCGATGGGAGCGCCAGTGCGGCGCCCGGGTTTTCGAGCGGCAATCTGTGTATGGGGCCGTCCTAGCGCCGGCGGTCTCTCGGCGCATAGTGACAAGATCGAGATCTTGGGGTGACGGCTAAGATTCCCGTTGATCTATGCGCTTTGCGGCTAGTGCGACGGCTAGCAGAAGCAGACACAAGTTTGATCTGTGTAGATCATCGGGTACAAGAACAGAATGGTGCGGGATCAAGGCGATTCTATTAAGGGAGACCGGGCGCTTAGCTCTGGTGACGAGGACAAGCTCGGTTTTAGCGATGTTGCTAAGCGGATCGCGAGTTCGCTTGTGGATCGCGCTTCTGAAGATGGCTTGGTTATTGGGGTTGAGGGGGCTTGGGGTTCAGGAAAGTCGAGCCTTCTATTCCTGATCCGAGATGAACTGGGGAAACTTTCCAAGGAACGTGAGCCGACCGTTATCAATTTCCGGCCCTGGTTGATCGGCAATCGAGACGCATTGATCACCAGCCTGTTCGGTGAACTCTCCAGGCAGCTAGATCAAGTCGCCCTAAATGCAGGCGATGCCACTCGGGTATCGGTTACCAAAGCCAAAGAGGCCGCAGAGGCGCTCCGGAGCTTTATGAATGGTCTAAGCAAGGCTGGGTCCGCGATCGAGGTTGCAGGGGATGTCTCTGGGCTAGGGCTCATCAAATGGATAGGCAAGGGCCTCAAGGCAATTGGGGAAATGGTTAGTAGAAAGCCGGCCCCACTTCAGCTCTCTGAACTCAAAGACAGGCTGGTTAGATCGCTACGTGATCTAAGGCATCGATTTGTCATCACCATAGACGATGTCGATCGGCTTGAGCCAAAGGAGGTCATTGAGATTTTGCGGCTCGTGCGCTCGGTCGTCGACCTCCCCAATGTGATTTATTTGCTTTGCTACGACAGTGAGATCCTGGGGCACAGTATCGAGAAGGCGGTCGGTGTAAAGAGCGGCCAATCGTACTTGGAGAAGATTGTCCAGCTGACGGTGATGGTTCCCAAGCCGGAACCATTCCAACTGCGTAAATGGTTTACTGACGAGTTACACTTGATAGGTTCGGTGAAGGATGAAGACGAACTTTCAAGATTGAAGCTCGTCATTGACTACGAGGGTGGCCGGCAGTTGCGGACTCCGAGGTCGGTAGTGCGCACGCTGGATGCGATCCGTTTCTTCTGGCCACCACTACGTGAGGCAAAGGCCGACCTCGCCGATCTTGTATGGCTTCAACTTATCAAGGACGGAAATCCGGCACTTTACCGTTGGATCGAGGAATACTGCGCTACCGCTGCTACCATTTCATTGGGAACAGCCCGAGTCGAAGAGGCTGAAAAGGCGCGGGAGCTTGCCGCTCTCCGTGCAACGGCGACAGATGGTCAATTTAGTAATTTGACGTACCTGAATAATTTCGCAGAGCAGCTTCCAGGTGTCGAACTGGACTACCTCCAAGATGGGAACGGGTTAAAAATATTCTGCCCTGTCCGCGATCAGGATCGTGATGAGGCCATCCGGAAAAGACGTCTTGCCAGCCCCGATCACTATCGCCTTTATTTTGCTCTGGCAGGCCCATCACATGCGCTTACGCAAAGCAATTTTACGTCCATGTGGGAGGCGGCCAAGGTTGGTGCAGATGAAGCAGGAGAGGTACTGCTGCGCCTTTACGACGGGCATGCTGCTGGGTCGCTCACCAAAGCCGAACTCCTGCTCGAGCGCATTAAGGGCGGGGCTTACGAGGTCTTGGAGCCAGAGCAATGTGAAGCGCTACTCATTGCATTCTCGCAAGTGATGGATGACGCGTATCGCCGACATCCATTTGATCAATTTTGGGTCAGTTCGCTATGGGATCGGGCAGAGCGGTTGATACCGTCGCTGCTCTCCCGCCTTGAGCCCACGCGTCGCGCTGATACGGTTACGACAATGTTCAGCGAAGGTGCGGCCATCGGTTGGCTGACATCGCTGTTCCGGCACGAGACGTTTTCACACGGTCGCTATGGCGGCAGACCGCGTCCAGAAGGCGAGTGGCTGTTTACAAACCCCGAGTTGGATCGGATCACCGAACTGATGCTCGTTCGGTATCGCGCGATGTCCGCAAGTGAGGTGCTTAGTTGCCCTAACCCAATCAGCCTCCTTTTCGCCTGGCTGCAAGGGGGGATGAACAGGGGCCGCGTCAGCTCGTAGAAGCGAACATTGTTTCAGATGAAAATCTTGTCGAGACACTGGAGCGTTTGACCAGCACAGTACGAAGCAGTGACCGAGGTACGGTCTATGTTCTGAAGAAAGATAATCTTGCACCCTTCATGGATTATGAGGACGTCAAAATAAGGCTCAACTCTCTAAAAGAGCATAGCGATCTTGGCGCGCGGGCCAGAAGGCTTGCAGTCGCGTTCGATGAGGGGAGTCAGTATTAGACACCCATCAGCTATCCCCCAAGGAGGCCATTGCCGTCTAACCATCGCAGCCCGCTGCCCTCCCGCAATTCCCTCAGTACCACATCAGCGGCGCAGGCTGCCGATGTGGTACGCTCTTCACGATCTATGCGAAGAGCGATCAGGTATGGCTCAAGCGGGCTAATGGGGGGCTGGTGCTGCCAGGCACGGTGGGGGCGGACGGCCACCACCTGAACCGCCCATCCAAGCGTTGTCGGCCGACTGTGAACCCGCTGCGACAATTCACGCAGCGCGCTCGCCGGATGTCGGCGCCACCTTCTACCCCCGCTTCTCGATCACCGCATACAGAACATTGCGGTTCTCGCCGAAATACACCTGCGCCTCGACCGCGTTGCGGTCGACGCTGGCGTTGACGATGTTCCACATGTCGACTTCCGAGCGCAGCAGCAGCACCCAGTCCATGAAGGTTTCGCGGTAGCCGGCGTCGGGCGTGCCTTCGGCGTAGTTGGCGAACAGGAATGTGCCGTTCGGCTTCAGCATCTGCAGGCAGGTCTTGGTGAGTTTCACCGCGACGTTGTGCTGGAGGTAGTCGTAAAGGCCGGAGGCGTAGATGAGGTCGAACTTGCCGAGCTTGTGGCTTCTGGTCAGCACGGTCCGCACCGAGCCGTCGATGGCTTCGACCGCGGTGCCCTGGAAGTCGCGCGCGATCAGTCCGACGCTCTGCGGATCCTGGTCGAGCGCGACCCAACGCTTGAGGCGGCCCTCGGCCAAGGCGACGGAACGATTGGCTTCGCGCAGATGGCCGGCGGCGATCGCCAGCACCTCGGTGTCGGGTCCGTTCCTGGCCGCGGTCTCGTCGACATAGCGGGTCAGGAGATCGCGCCGTTCGCGTGCCGCCACGCATGACGGAACGTTCTGGGTGTGGCTGTAAAGCGCCTTGCCGATTTCCGAGGCGCTGGCCACGCTCTCGGCCACGTGCGGGTCGCAATAGATGAAGTCGAGCAGCTGCGCGTCGCCGGAATAGCCCCTGGGCTTGGTGAAGGACCAGTGCGTCAGCGGATCCTCGAGAAAGTACTTCAGGATCGGGTGGTTCTGCGCCACCGGGATCAGGGCCTGCCAGACGTCGGGATGCACCTTGGCGCGCAGCGCGCTGAGCAGCGACAGCAGGCGGCGAACGATCTCGGCGGGAAATTTCTGCTGCTCGATCTGCTGCTGTGTCGCGTGGAGAATGAGGGCCAGCTCGGCGCGGGCGGTCTCGAACGCTTCGCCATGTTGCTCGAGTGTGCCTTTACGCAGACTGCCGGCGATCATCTCGGCGGTAATCAGGCTTTGGCCATCAAACACGGTTTGCACACCAGGACTCCTTGGTTAACAGTCAGTTAACTTATTGCGTAGAATACTTCATTTGCCAACGGCGCCTCGGGGCATTTTATCGTTATGATTAATTTCCTGCTAACCATCTCAATTTATTAGCAATCTCGCGGATAAGATTCTGGGTTCGAGTTAACGCAAACTTGTCTGGAGCCATCGCATTTTAGCGCGTGGCAATCGTGTCGCGTCCCAAGGAGTCGTCCTGCGTGGGGGCAGAAGCCGGAAAAGAGTTCGGAGCGCAAAACCCCCTTTCGCAGGGGTTTGTGAACGAACGCGCGTCGTCCAGATTGGCCGATGTGGCGGATGTGGAACCGTATGATCCGCGCCAGGAATTGGGGGCGGCGGAACTGCGCATCCTTTACCGCGTCGAAGCTTTGGCGAAGCGAAGGAAGGACGCCAGACCCGGGCTGTGGATCGCCGTCGTCATCTATGTGCTGTTTTCGGTATCGGACCTGCTGCTGATACCTGACGTGGCGGCCTATACGATCACAGCGCGCTTCGCGGTCGGATTGACCGCTCTGCTGACCCTGGAAACCCAGCTTCGCCGGGGCGTCGCCACGGAATGGCTTGATGTGACCTGTGCCGCGGCCATCATCTTCGGCTATATCGGTTGGCTGTGCCCGGCATCTTTGGGGGCGGACAAGGAAAGCGTCGCCTACTATATGGTTTTCGGCACCATTTTCATGATGAGTGCCAATCTTTTCTTCACGTTCAGCTTCAAGGTGTCGATCATAACGTCGACAATCATATTATCCATCTTGTACGTTGTGAATTATTTCGTACCAGCGTCGCTGACATACAAAATGGTATTCGGGACGTTCTACGTTTCATGCTTCACCTTCACCTCCTATGTGAACTGGAAGCTGAACGAAGAGCGCTACAACGTCTTCCTGAACGCGCTGGAAGCCAAGATCCAGCACAAGGAAGCCACCGAACGCGGCAAGGCGCTGCTCAGACTGTCGCGGACGGATCCGCTGACGGGGCTGGAGAACCGGCGCGCCATCGACGAGAAGCTGCGCGATTATTGGAGCGACTGGCAAAAGCTCGGCAGCAAGTTCGCGGCGATCCTCATCGATGTCGACTTCTTCAAGAAGTTCAACGACTGCTACGGCCACCAGGAAGGCGACCGCTGCCTGATCCATGTCGCCAATGCGCTGAGCGATCTGATCAAGAACTACAATGGCTCGATCGGGCGCTATGGCGGTGAAGAGTTCATCGTGCTCGCCCGCATGGACAAGAAGGAACAGGTCACGGAGCTTGCGGAAGCCATTTGCCGCACGGTGGAGAGCCTGGCGATCACCCATGAGCTCAGGCGCGACGGGGTCTCGATCGTCACGGCGAGCGTGGGTGCCGCGTTCACCAGGACGCAGGCCGGCGCCAAGCTGGAAAAGATCATCCACGAGGCCGACCGCGCGCTCTATCTGGCCAAGGCCGGCGGCCGCAATTGCGTCCGGCTGTTCGACCCGACCGATCCGCAGAGCAGCGACGAGAGCGAGAACCTTGCGGCCCTGCTGAAGATCGCGATTGCGCAGGGCCTCGTTTCACTCGTCTATCAGCCCATCCAGGATGTCGTGTCGGGCCGGGTCGAGGCCGTCGAGGCGCTGATGCGTCTGAAGATGCTGGACGGCACCCTGGTGCCGCCGAGCCTGTTCATTCCCGTTGCGGAACGCACCGGCGCGATCCTGGAACTCGGGCGTTGGGCGATAAGGACGGTCTGTACCGAGCTGCTGGCGGACGACCACGTGCGTGTCGTCAGCGTCAACGTCTCGCCGATCCAGCTCAAGACGCCTGGCTTCGCCGCGTCCGTCGCCACCATACTGGGCGAGACCGGCGTGACCGGCAACAGGCTGGCCTTCGAAATCACCGAAGGTCTCGAGATGGAGATGCACTCGGACATTTTGCGCTGCATCAGCGACCTGAAGCTGCTCGGCATCAAGATCTGGCTCGATGATTTCGGCACCGGCTTTGCCGGCCTGTCGTGGCTGCGCCTGATCGATTTCGACACGGTGAAGATCGACCGCTCGTTCCTGCACGACTGCGGCACGCCGAAGGGCATGGCCATGCTGCAGGACATCATTGCGCTGGTGCGCAATCGCGGCCACCAGATCCTGGTCGAAGGCGTGGAAACCGACGAGCAGATCGCGCTGATGCGCGAGTTCGGCATCGACAGGATCCAGGGCTTTCGCGTCGGCCGTCCGGTTCCGGCCGCGAGCTACCAGGCCAAGCGGGGCGTCCAGAAGCGCCCTTACCTCAGGTCCGCGTAGCAAGGGGCGGGCGAACTCAGCCCAGCAGATTGCGCGCCGTGCGCATGAAGATCTTCGAGCCGATCGGGATCAAATCGTCGGGAAAATCATAGTCCGGATTGTGCAGGGAAGGGTGGCGCTCGCCGGCACCGAGGAAGAACATCGCCGATCTGGCGCTGTGGCCGAACAGGCCGAAATCTTCCGAGGCGCGCATCGGAAGGGCTTCCTGGCCGTGCACAACGCCTTCTTCGTCGAGGGCGCGTTGCAGGTGTTCCACCGCGTCCGGCGCGTTGACGCTGGCAACGAAGATCTCGTGGTAGTCCCAGCGGGCGGCGAGGCGATGACGGGCGGCGATGCCTGTGACCAACGCCTCGGCGGCGGCACAGAGATCCGCCATGCGCTCGTCGCGGCGGGTGCGCAGCGTCGCCCACACCTCGGCGTGCGCCGGCGCGATGCCGAACACGGCTTCGCCCATTTCGGCATGGGTGACGGTGACCATGGAGAAATCGTCATAGGCGAAGGTGGCGCGGCCGAGCGCGGGCAGCGCCGGCATCAGCTCTGAGATCGCCGGCATGGGCGAGATGCCGGTTTCGGGCATGGAGGAATGCGCGGTCTTGCCCTCCAGCACGATGCGCATGCCGCGCGAGGCGCAGTTGACCACGCCGGGCTTGAGCCGCACCTCGCCGAACGGCACGCCGGGCAGATTGTGCAGCGAGAAGGCGAAATCCGGCGCGATCTCGCCATAGCGCGGATCGGCGACGACGCCGGCCGCGCCATTGCCGGTCTCTTCCGCCGGCTGGAACATCAGCACGACGCGGCCGCTGGCCGGCCGCTCGCGGCCGAGCTGACGGCCAAGCGCTGCCAGGATCGCGGTGTGCCCGTCATGGCCGCACATATGCGACTTGCCGGGCACTTGCGAGGCATGCGGCACGCCCGAAAGCTCCTCGATCGGCAGCGCGTCGAGTTCGGAGCGGAACAGCACGGTCGGGCCGGCCTTGCCGCTGTCGTAGACCGCCGCCACGCCATGGCCGCCAAGGCCGGTCAGCACCCTGTCCGGCCCGGTGTCGGCGAGGAAGGAGACGACTTCTTGCGCCGTCTTCTCCTCCTCGTTCGAGATTTCCGGCTGCCGGTGCAGCTTGCGCCGCCACTCGGTCAGCTCGACAATGTCCCGATTGGTCAGGGTCATGCTTTTGCGCCTCCACTGCGTTCTTGATATGCCGGTCGCAAGGCGAGGACAATCGCATAGGGCGTTCCCCCTCTCCGTCTCGGCTTCGCCGAGCCACCTCTCCCCCATTTCATCTACGCTATGCGCACATCTTCTGTGGCGTGACTGATCAGGCCGAGGCTTGATTGCCAGGTGGTTCCCCCAATCCGTCGCTGCTTCGCAGCGCCACCTTTCCCCCCTCCGGAGGGAAAGGAAGGGAGCTTTGCTGGACGAGCGTTGACGGCAAAAAGTTTGGCGCGTTTCCTCTACCCCGTCGATCGGGGGAGAGGTGTCTGGCGAAGCCGAGACGGAGTGGGGGTCGACGAGCGCCGCATAAGACAATGCATGCGCCAAGCTGAAATGCATGCTATCGCCGCAGCGTCCGGACTGGCCTATTGATTGATCTCGGGCTCGACCAGCTTTGCCAGGTTCCGCAGCGATTCCTGCCAGCCGAGATAGCAGGCTTCGACCGGGATGACGTCGGGGATGCCGGCCTGGGTGATGTCGATTTCGGTGCCGACCGACACTTTCTTCAGGATCACGGTGACCTGGATCTCGCCGGGCAGATTGGGGTCGTCGAACCTGTCGGTGTAGCGCAGGCGTTCGCCCGGAACGAGTTCGAGATACTCGCCGCCGAAGGCATGGCTGCCGCCGGTGGTGAAGTTGCGGAACGACATTTTGAACGTGCCGCCGACCTTGGCCTCGAAGTGATGGACCGTGCAGGTGAAGCCGTTCGGCGGCAGCCACTTGGCCAGCGCGTCGGCCTCGACGAAGGCGCGATAGACCTTTTGCGGGCTGGTGGTGAGAACACGGTGCAAACGTACGGTTCCGGGCATATCCTGTCCTTTCATGATGCCTGTTCGATGTCCCAAGGACGAACGGGGTCTGGCCGATCCGACACGGGCGCCTAGATTTTTTGGGCGACATGCACTGGCGTAGGCCAATTCAGGCCGATTTGGGACTCGATTTTGCGGCGGCTGGACCAATCGTCGCAAATGACGAACCGGATAGCCATTATAAGGCGATTGTTTATAACGGTCGCTGAAATCGCGATATCCAAGGGGAGACGATGCGCTACATACGTCCGCTTTCAATCGAAGATGCCGTTGGCCAACTGGCCGGATCGGCTGGCACGGCGGCCATCCTGGCCGGAGGCAGTGACCTGCTGGTGAGGATGAAGGGCGGCTTTGTCGAGCCCGACCTGATCGTCGACATCAAGTCGATCGCGGGCTTGAGTGAAATCCGCGAAACCGCCGATGGCTTCAGCATCGGTGCCGCAGTTCCTTGCGCCGTGCTGGGCGAGAACGCCGCCTTGAAGAAGGCATGGCCTGGTGTCGTCGAGGCGGCCAAGCTGATCGGCTCGAAGCAGGTGCAGGGCCGTTGTACGATAACCGGCAATCTGTGCAACGCTTCGCCGGCGGCGGACAGCGTGCCGGCATTGGTGGCGGCTGGCGCCAGGGCGGTGATCGCCGGGCCCGCGGGCAAGCGCACTATTGCCGTGGAGGCCGTGCCGGTCGGGCCGGGCAAGACATCGCTCGCCAAGGGCGAGATCATCGAGGCGATCCTGCTCGACAGCCAGGCGCCGCGTTCGGGCGACGCCTATCTCAGGTTCATTCCACGCACCGAGATGGACATCGCCGTGGTCAGCGCCGGGGTGAACCTGACGATCGACGAGCATGGCGTCGTCACGGCGGCCCGCGTGGCGCTGGGCGCGGCGGCACCGACGGTGCTGCTGGTCGAGGAGGCCGCCGAGGCGCTTATCGGCAGGAAGCTGGACGAAGCAGCGCTCGAGCGGCTGGCAAAAGTCTGCGCCGGCGCCTGCCGCCCCATCGACGACAAGCGCGGCACCATCGAGTTCAGACGCAAGGTTGCGGGTGTGCTGGCCAAGCGGGCCGCGACGACCGCCTACTCACGTGCAGGAGGCAAATGATGGCTGGTATTGCAGTCTCGACGACAATCAACGGCGACATAACAGAATACCTCTGCCAGCCTGACGAGACGCTGCTCGACGTGCTGCGCGACCGGCTCGGGCTGACCGGCGCCAAGGAAGGCTGCGGTACCGGCGATTGCGGCGCCTGCTCAATCATCCTCGACGACCGGCTGGTCTGCTCGTGCCTGGTGCTCGGCGCCGAAGCCGAAGGCCGGCGCATCGAGACCGTCGAGGGCATGGCGCAGGGCGACCAGCTGCATACGCTGCAGCAGAAATTCCTCGAGCATGCGGCCCTGCAATGCGGCATCTGCACGCCGGGTTTCCTGATCGCGGCCAAGGATTTGCTGGCGAAAAACCCCGACCCGAGCGAGGAGGAAATCCGCTTTGGTCTCGCCGGGAACCTGTGCCGCTGCACCGGCTATGACAAGATCGTGCGCGCCGTCCAGGACGCCGCACATGTGATGAAGGGAGCCTGAAGATGAATTTCGATCCGCGTTTTTCCGGGCGTAAATTCACATCCGTCGGCACACGCCCCGTCCGCCCCGACGGCGTCGACAAGGTGACCGGCCGCGCCCGCTACGGCGCCGATTTCAACATGGCCGGCCAGTTGGTCGGCCGCGTGCTGCGCAGCCCGCATGCGCACGCCATCATCCGCAAGATCGACACCTCGAAGGCCGAAAAGCTTGCGGGCGTGAAAGCGGTCATCACGGCGAAAGACCTGCCTGATCTCACCGATGGCGATGCCGCCATGTACGACATCCTCGACAATTGCATGGCACGCACCAAGGCGCTCTATGACGGCCATGCGGTGGCCGCGGTCGCCGCCGTCGATGCCCGCACCGCCAGGCAGGCGCTGAAGCTGATCGAGGTCGACTACGAGATCCTGCCGCATGTCACCGATGTCGACGAGGCGATGCAGCACCACGCGCCGCTGATCAACGATACGATCTTCACCGAGGGCCTCGAGGAAAAGCCGGTAAAACCCTCCAACGTCACCAAGCGCAGCCAGTTTGGCCATGGCGATGTCCACCAGGGCTTTGGCCACGCCGACTTCATCGTCGAGCGCTCCTTCAAGACCGAGCAGACGCACCAGGGCTATATCGAGCCGCATGCCTGCGTGGCGAGCGTCTCGTCCGACGGCACCGCCGACCTGTGGGTCTGCACGCAGGGCCATTTCGTCTACCGCCAGCACTGCGCCCAGCTGCTCGGCATGGAAGCCTCGAAGCTGCGCGTCACCTCGTCGGAGATCGGCGGCGGTTTCGGCGGCAAGACCCATGTCTGGGCCGAGCCGGTGGCGCTTGCCCTGTCGCGCAAGGCCGGACGCCCGGTGAAGCTGGTGATGACCCGCGACGAGGTGTTCCGCGCCTCGGGCCCGACCAGCGCCACCTCGATCGACGTCAAGATCGGCGCCCGCAAGGATGGCACGATCACTGCCGCGGAAGCGACGCTGCGCTACAGCGCCGGCCCCTATGCCGGCTCCTGGGCCGAGATCGGCGCCATGACGGCGTTCGCCTGCTACAAGCTCGATAACGTCAAGACGGTCGGCTACGAAGTGCTGGTCAACCGGCCGAAGACGGCGGCCTATCGCGCGCCCTCGGCGCCGATGGCGGCGTTCGCGGTGGAAAGCGCCGTCGACGAGCTCGCCAAGGAGCTCGGCATGGACCCGGTCGACTTCCGCATCAAGAACGCCGCGCAGGAAGGCACGCGCTCGTCCTACGGCCCGGTCTATGGGCCGATCGGCATCGGCCCGACGCTGGAAGCGGTGAAGAACCATGCGCACATGAAGGCGCCGCTCGGCAAGAACCAGGGCAGGGGCATGGCCTGCGGCTTCTGGTTCAATTTCGGCGGCCAGACCTGCGTCGACCTCAACATCGGCATGGACGGCTCGGTGTCGCTGGCCGTCGGCACGGTGGACGTGGGTGGGTCCCGCGCCTCGCTGTCGCTGGTGGCGGCGGAGGAGCTCGGCATCGACTATGCCCAGCTCAAGGCGGTGGTCGCCGACACCTCCTCCCTCGGCTACAACGACATGACCGACGGCAGCCGCGGCACCTTCTCCTCCTCCATGGCGACCATCTCGGCCGCCCGCAACGCGATCAAGATCCTGCGTGAGCGCGCAGCACAAATGTGGATATTTCCGTCGACGACGTGGTCTGGGAACAGGGCCACGCGGTCGCCAAGGGCGAGAAGCATGGCAATCTCGGCAAGCTGTCGCTAAAGGAGATCGCGGCTCAATCCGGCAAGACCGGCGGGCCGATCGCCGGCCATAGCGAGCTCGTCGCCGACGGCGCCGGCGTCTCCTTCGCCACCCATATATGCGACATCGAGGTCGACCCCGAGACCGGCTCGACCCGGGTGATCCGCTACACGGTGGTGCAGGATGCCGGCAAGGCGGTGCACCCGACCTATGTCGAGGGCCAGTACCAGGGCGGTGCCGCGCAAGGCATCGGCTGGGCGCTCAACGAGGAGTATATTTACGGCAAGGACGGAAGGCTGCAGAACGCCGGCTTCCTCGACTACCGCATCCCGGTCTGCTCCGACCTGCCGATGATCGACACGCAGATCCTGGAAATCCCCAACCCCAACCACCCCTATGGCGTGCGCGGCGTCGGCGAAACCTCGATCGTGCCGCCGCTGGCGGCGATCGCCAACGCGGTCTCGAACGCGGCGGGCGTGCGCATGACCCACATCCCGATGTCGCCGCCCCGCATCCTGGCGGCGATCGAGGCGGAACGGGGAGGCTGACGGGGCGAAAGCGAGGGATAAGGTGTGTTGAGATTCAGGTCAGGCCGAGCCGAAAGTGGCGGGTTCCGAGAACCGGAGCGGAGCGTACTTGAAGTACGTGAGCACCGGCCTACGCCGGCCGTAGCCTTGACTGCGCGGCGAGCTACGAGTGCTTCGGCCGGCGAAGGCCGGAAGCGCAGGAACCTGCCATTTGCAGGCCGGCCTCACCTGAATATCAGCACACCGTAGCGCCGATGGTCGAAGTCACCCTTTGGGGCGCGCTCGGCCAGCTTGCCGGCGGCAAGAGCAAGGTCGAGATCGAGGCCAAGGACATCAGGGAGCTGTTCAGGAAACTGGCTGAACAGTATCCCGGCTTTGAGCCGTGGATCGACCGCGGGATTGCGGTGGCGATCGATGGGACGATTTATCGCGATACGTGGTCGAAGGAACTGCCGCCGGGGGCGGAGATTTTTTGCTGCCGCGGCTGGCTGGGGGGTGAGGGGACAGGTACGCCATTGTTTAACATCAAGGTCTCGAACGTCTTGGTAGGGGCCGCAAGCGGACCGCCAGCTCCTAACAGCGAGATCTATAAAAGCTGACCTTCAGTTCTGCACGAGCAGCTTCCTGATCCGACCCCAACGCGGACGTCGGACAGCGCGACGACCCCAAAACTGACATTGCTAGTCGCACAAAACGGACGACCCTGCTTCCCATTTGCGATATAGTTTCCCGGCAAAGCCTCTACCGCCTGGGAGAAGGCACTGTGGATATTGAGGCATGGCTGGTAGACCTCGGCTTGGGTGAGTACGCACCGGTCTTCCGCAACAACGACGTTGACCTGGAGGTTCTTTCCAAGCTGACCGCCGAGGACCTGACCGCGCTCGGGATCACGTCGATTGGCCATCGGCGCAAGTTGCTCAGCGCCATTGCGTCCCTCGCTGACGGCGCGACCCTGCCTCGGACGGCTTCGTCACCGCCAGTGGTCTCGGATTGCCGCGCAGAGCGGCGCCAACTCACCGTGATGCTCGTGGACCTCGTCGGCTCGACCGAGCTCTCCCAACGGCTCGACCCGGAGGACACACGCGAGGTCATCCTCGCCTACCAGCAGGCGGTGTCGCGCGAGATCGCCCGTTACGAGGGGCGGGTCGCCAAACTGATGGGCGATGGGGTGCTCGCCTATTTCGGCTGGCCGCAAGCGCACGAGGACGATGCCGAGCGCGCTGTGCGTGCCGGTCTCGCCATCGCGTCCGCCACCGCGCGGCTGACCGAGCCCGGAGGAACGCCGCTGGCCGCGCGTGTCGGCATCGCCACGGGACTGGTCGTCGTCGGAGACCTGATCGGAGAAGGTGCGGCGCAAGAGGAGGCGGTCGTCGGCGATACGCCCAACCTTGCAGCTCGGCTGCAGGCCCTGGCCGAGCCGGGCTCTGTGGTGATCGCCGAGGTTACGCAAAGGCTCGTCGCGGGACTGTTCACCGCGACCGATCTCGGCGAGCAGAGTCTCAAAGGCTTCAGCGCCCCAGTGCGGTGCTGGCGTATCGCTGGGGAGACGGGCGCCGCGAGCCGGTTCGAAGCGCGGCACACCGTCCTGCCCCCGCTGGTCGGTCGGCAGGAGGAGTTCGCCCTCCTGCTCGAACGGTGGCATTGCGCAACATCGGGCCAAGGCCAGGTCGTGCTACTCAGCGGCGAGGCCGGCATCGGCAAGTCGCGCCTACTCGCGGCGCTCGCCGCCCAGATCGCAGCCGAGCCGCATTCCGAACTGCGCTATTTTTGCTCGGCCTACCACACCAACAGCGCGCTCCATCCCCTCATCGCGCATTTGGAGCGAGCGGCAGGGTTGATGGGCGACGACAACGCCAACACGCGACTCGATAAGGTCGCAGCGCTGCTAGGCGAGACCGGCGTCGAGCCCGGAGAGTTGCTGCCGCTACTGGCGGCTCTGCTTTCGATCGATGCAGGCGAGCGGTACCAGCTCCCGAAGTTGCCGGCACCGACGCTCAGGGCGCGCACGCTGGCTACCTTGATACGGCTGGTCGAAGCGTCCGCGACGAAGGCGCCACTGCTCGCGCTCGTCGAGGACGCCCATTGGATCGACCCCACATCGGCCGAATGGCTGGACACACTGGTGGAACGGCTCGCCGACCTGCCTGCCTTGCTGGTGGTCACCGCGCGGTCCGAATTCGAGCCCCGCTGGAAGGCGCGGCCGCACGTCGGCGTGCTGCGGCTGGGGCGGCTCGAACCGAGCGATGGCACGGCGATCATGGAGCGGGTGGCGGGTGGCAAGAAGCTGCCCCGCGACGTCGCGGACCGCATCCTCGCCAACACCGAAGGGGTGCCGCTGTTCGTCGAGGAGCTCACGCGGACCGTGCTCGATTCCGGCCTTCTGATCGAGGCGGGCGATCGATATCTGGCGATCGGGCCGCTGCCGGCGATTGCGATCCCTTCGACGCTGCAGGATTCGCTGATGGCGAGGCTCGACCGGTTGTCGCCCGTGAAAGAGACGGCGCAGATCGGCGCCTGCATCGGCCGCGTTTTCAGATACCGTCTGCTCGCCGCAGTAAGCGGTGCCGGCCAGGACCGACTCGACGATGCCCTCAACCAGCTCGAACACGCAGAGCTGGTGTTCCGCGGGGGCACCGCCCCGGAGGCGACCTATACATTCAAACACGCGCTGGTGCGCGATACGGCCTACCAGAGCCTGCTGAAGAGCCGGCGCCAACAGATCCACGCGAAGGTCGCCGCCGCGCTGGAAGCCGAGTTCGCCGAGATCGCCGAGGCCGAGCCGGAGACCGTGGCGCAGCACTACACGCTTGCCGGTCTGGCGGCTGAGGCCGCGTCGTGGTGGCTGACGGCAGGAAAGCGAGCGATGGCAAGGTCTGCCAACCGCGAAGCCGCGACCCACTTCGGCAAAGGGCTGGAGCTCGTTGTGACCTTGCCCGCTTCCGAGACCCGTCTGAGGCAGGAGCTCTCGCTGTGGATGGCAATGGGCTCGGCCCTCATCTCCGTGAAAGGCTGGGCCGATCCGGAGGTTCTGCAGGCATTTGCGACCGCGCGCGAACTCGCCGAGCGCCTAGGCGACAAAGCCCAGCTGTTCGCCGCCGTCCGCGGTGAGAGCGCCTTCCGTACCATTTCCGGCCACCTGCGCATCGCCGAATCGCTCGCCGTGCAATGCAAGACGCTCGGCATGGAGCTCGCACAGGCATCCAATGACTCCGCCTACCTACTGGAGGCGCACCACCAGCTCTGGGGCGTCAACTTCTATCTCGGCGACTACGAGGCGGCGGAATCCTTCGCCAGCTATGGCCTTGCCACTTACGACTACGAGCGGCATCGCCACCTCGCGTGGGGCTATACCGGGCACGATCCCGGGGTCTGCTGCAGGTCGTTCTGCGCACAGATGCTCTGCATACGGGGCAAGCAGGACAGGGCGATCCAACAGTCACGGGAAGCCGTCGCCCTGGCGGAGCGCGTCTCGCACCCGATGAGCCTGGCCCAGGCGCAGATGGCCCTCAGCGTCGTCCATTTGATGCGGCGCGAGCCCGATGAGGGTCGACGGTGGGCGGAGAAGGCCATGGCAGTGTGCACCGAGTTCGCCATTCCGCTGCTGCTCGGGCAGGCGCGCGTCTTCTTCGGCTGGGCGCTTGCCGGTCTGGGTCAGCTGGACGATGGCATTCGCCAGTTGCGCGAGGGGATCGCGGCGATCGCCGTGACTGGCGCCGACATGGGGATGGCCTACTATCTTTGCGCGTTGGCCCGCGCCTGTGGCGAGCGGGGCGAGGCAAACGAAGGGCTTGCACTTCTGGAGCAGGCGTTCGACGCGCTCGCCAGGTCCGACTCCAAATATCAGCTGCCGGAATTGTTGAGCGCCAAAGGAGAGCTGCTATTGCGGGTAGACCCGCGAGACGATGCCGTCGAAGCCTCATTTCGCCAAGCTCTGGCTGTCGCCCGCGACCAAGGTGCGAAACTGGCCGAACTGAGATCCGCGCTTCGCCTCGCTCGACTCTGGTTCGTTCACGGCCGCGCGAGCGAGGCGCGAGACCTGCTCGCACCCGCCTACGCAACATTCAACGAGGGTTTCGACACGCCTGACCTGGTGGAGGCAAGAGGCCTGCTGCAACGGCTGTCGCATGCAGCGGCTGCGCCGTAGCCAAGGTGCTTCGGGAGGAGCGCGATGTTCAAGCAAATGTGGATCGGCCTGCTTGCGGGCCTAGCGCTGCTGCCGGCGGGTCCGCCGGCAGCAGCGACCGAGCTCACCATCCTGTGGGCGGAATGGGATCCGGCCAACTATCTGCAAGAACTCGCCAACGAGTACGAGAAGGAGACCGGAGTCAAAGTCACGGTCGAGACCGTCAACTGGCCCGGCTTCCAAGACAAGGCATTCATGGAATTCAACGCCCATGGCGACTCCTACGACATGGTCGTTGGCGATTCGCAGTGGCTGGGAGCCGGCGCGACGGAGGGCCACTATGCCGAGCTGACCGATCTCGTGCGGCAACTGGACCTCACCAAGGTCATGACGCCCGCCTCAATGACCTACTACTCGGAATACCCGAAGGGCAGCGGCCGTTACTGGGCCGTCCCGCTCGAAGCCGACGCGGTCGGCTGGGCCTATCGCAAGGACTGGTTCGAGGATCCCTCCGAGATGAAGGCCTTCAGGCAGAAATATGGTTATGACCTCGCGCCGCCGAAGACCTGGATGCAACTGCGCGACATCGCCGAGTTCTTCTACCGACCACACGCCAATCCGCCGCGATACGGCGTCGCCATCTATACGGAGCAGCACAGCGACGGGATGATCATGGGCTTCATGTCCGAGTTGTTCAGTTACGGGGGTGAACTCGGCGACTATGCCACCTGCGCGGTTGACGGCATCGTCAACTCGCCGCAGGCTGTTCGGGCATTGAAGGCTTACAAGGAACTCTATTCCTTCACGCCACCGGACTGGGCCAATACCTCCAATCGAGAGGAAGACCTGGCCATTACCGGAAATCTCGCGGCAATGAGCATGAACTTCTTTGCCTTCTTCCCAGCGCTGGCAAATCCGTCGATCAATCCGAACGCTTCCGTCACAGGGTTCTTCGCCAGTCCTGCAGGCCCGGGTGGGGAACGTTTCACGGCGCTCGGCGGCCAGGGCATCTCGATCGTGTCCTATTCGCACAAGCAGAAGGAAGCTAGGAAGTTCCTGGAGTGGCTATCTCGCGATGACACTCAGCAGAAATGGGCGGACCTCGGCGGCTATACTGCCGACGCGCGGATTTTGGCATCGCCGAGATTCCGCAACGCTACTCCCTACAACGACGCTTTCTACCAGAGCCTCTTTGTCGTCAAAGATTTCTGGGCGGAGCCCTACTACGCCAAGCTCGTCGACCAGATGAACGCACGTCTCGGACCCTACATGCTCAAGGATGGCGGCTCGGCGAAGGAGACCCTCGACGGAATCGCGGCGGACTGGAAGGCGACCATCGTCGAGCAAGGCTGCAAATAGCCGCCGCTGGGTTGAAATGGCGTCGTCATGTGTGCGAGGCCGCCTCCGGAATTGCACGCACATACGGCGCAATCCTATACTTAGAGCACATTCCTCCAGGCGCATGGAGCGATCATGAGGATACGCGCAGGTCTTGTTGTGGAGCTCGGGGTCAATTTGCTGCTGCCGTGGCTCGCGTACCGCATGGCGCTTCCTCATTTCGGAACTATAGGAGCGCTCTATGCGTCCGCCGTTCCGCCTGTCGCGTGGGGGTTAATCGAGTTCGCGAGATTTCGCCGCGTCGATGCGCTGAGCGCGCTCGTTTTGCTCGGTATCGCGTTGTCGCTGATGGTGATGGCGCTCGGAGGCAGTGCGCGGCTCCTGCTGCTTCGCGAATCGCTCGTGTCGGGCGCCATAGGCGTCGTGTTCCTGTTGTCGCTCGCGTTCCGGAAGCCGATGGTTTTCTACCTGGCGCGGGCGACGGTTGCGAGGGAACGCGAGTACGGCCAGGAGCATTTTGAGGCACTCTGGCGTGAACGGCCGAGCTTGCGCACGTCGATTCGATTGATGACGCTCATCTGGGGGGCTGGACTTCTCGGGGGAGACGATGCTTCGCAGTTGGCTCGCATGGCATTGGCCCATCGAGCGGTATCTGGTCGTTTCGCCGGTCATCGGCTACGGCATCTACGGCGGGCTAACGCTCTGGTCGATCTGGTATCGAACACAGATGAAGCAGCGAGGGGAGGCTGCCGCTGGCGACGGAACGCCGTCTCCTAGCTAGGCGAAGAGTCCCGCACCAGAAGGCCGCCAAGTGTGGCGCTGAGCTCGATTAGCCGGATCTCGCGATGAGGCAAGAGGCCCGCATGGTCGTCGAGCGGCTGGTCCGGCTGGGCGTTAACGAGCGTCAACTTGCTGCCCAACTGTGGTAATTCGCGACTTGGCGAAGGTTGGCCGTTTCTGACGCCAAGCTGCCATTCGCGTCCTGGGATGCGTATGTCGGCTTCGGTCAGAAAGAGGGCTTTCGCTTTGGTGACCCGCCCGTTGTCCGTCGGCAATGTCTGCTTTCAGGCATTGGCACGGCCGACTCCTAGGTCCGAAATGAGGCGCTAAGCAGCCATTCAGGATAGGCGAAGGTCGCCAGTCCCAGCCCCTCACAACAAAAACGTCTGCCTCTCCCGCAACGTCGCCGCAATCGCGGCAATCCCCACCTCAATCTCGCGCCTGCCCGCCAGCATCGCATCCGCCGCCACGCCTTCCAGCATCGAGCGCAGCAGCTCAGCCTGGCCGACCAGCACCGCGTCCTTCTCCGCCAAGGCGGCGAGCGTGGCGGCTTCCTGGCGGTAGCGCTGGGTCATGCGGTCGTTTTCCGGCACTGGCTGGTGGCGGATCAGGCCTTCCAGGGCGCCGACCTCGCGGCCCAGGCGCTCGAGCGCCTGGGCGTTGGCGACGATTGCCGCGTCGGGGAAGGGGTTGGCCCGCGTCGGCGGCGGGATGTTCTCGCGGCGGTAGCGGGCCTCGGCCTCGTCGAGGCCTGCCCGGGCGCGGTTGAGCAGCGAGCAGGCCATCTGGCGCACGCGCTGGTCGTCGGCGCGCAGCTGGTTTTCCTGGCGGTAGAAATTGTAGCCGTAGCCATAGAACAGGTTGATGCCGACCCTGGCGAGCGGCCCGGCTTCGTAGAAGCGGCTCATCTTGTCGCGCCCACCTCGTCGCCCAGGGGATAAAAGCCCGTCGGCTGGCCGCCTATGTGGAAGGGCACGCCGGCGGCTGCGTTGGGCGCCGAAACCAGGCCCTTGTCGGCCATGCGCAAGGCCAGATAATAGCGGACCGACTCGATCGGGGTGAGCCCTATCGCCTGCAGCGAGATCAGTTCGCGCATGCGCTCGTCGCGCGGCATGATCAGCACCTTGAGGTCGTTCAGCATAATGCCGTAGACTTTTAGGAAATCGGTGAGGTGCGCCTTCACCGCCTCGCGCACGTCGCTGATGCGCTCGTTGACGTTCTCCATCTTGGTGATCTGGATGATCTGGTTGATCGCCTGCTCGATGGCCGGCCCGGCGTAGTCGGCGATTTCCTTGGTGTCGATCACGGCACCGGCGAACGGCATGTGGGTGATGAGATCGAGCGCCTCTTCCTTGCTGTCGATGTGGATGTAGTAGTCGACGACATAGGACATCTCCGCCATCTCGGCTGATGTCGCCACGCCCTCGTTGCGGACCAGCAGCTTGGACCGGTTGATGTAGATGACCTCGTAGACCCAGGGCGAGGAGCCGCCGAAAAACCCTTGCACGACCGATCCGACCAGCGGCTTGTCCGGCGTCTGCAGCGCATATTGGCCGGTCTCGTAGACGTTGAGCACCGCGCCGCGCGACTTCAGGATGCAGAAATGGTTGCTTTCCACCGTCAGCAGCGAGCCTGAGACGATGCTCTCGTCGACGATCTTCATCGCCACGGTCCTGGTGCCGAGCGCGTCCGTGCCGTCGCGCTGCAGCGACGTGATGACCTGTCTGGTGATTGCCATGATGAATTCCCCTCCTGATGTACCGGCACGCCCTGCGCGTGCCCGATCCTGTTGACGTGCGGCCAGGCGGAGCCGGTTGGCTCCGCCACCCGCTGAGCGATTGGTCTGCCGCGCTTTCGCCGGCCCCGAATGCCTGGGCGAACACAGGCCCTTGCCGCCGAAGGCCTGCTGCAGCCGTGCGGTGCGGTCGGTGCGCTGGCGGTAGCCGCCGTCGCCGTCGAGCAGATATTTTGCCCGTTGTTTGTCGCGCGGCTGCGGCGCCGTCGTCCTTGACGAGACTGCCTTCTTGACCGGCTCTATCGCCTCGGTGGATTTGCGGTCGGTCCCGATCCCGGAGTCCCGCATGGCCCGGCCCACGGCCTGCTCGATCAGGTCCTTGCTGTTTTGGCCGAGGAAGCTCGACACCAGCCCGGCAACATCGGTGGCGATGTCCTCGACCTGATCGTCGTCGGTGGACGCGGCCAGTGGCGAAGCGCCCGACTGAACGCCGCCTTCCGGGCGCCGGCTCTTGCCCAGCTGCCGCCAGAGAATGAATGCGAAGATGAGTGCAAAGACAAAAAACGACATTCGACCAGCCCCGTTCCGTGGTCAGCGTTGATTGCAGGATTGAAGATGTTCCGCCCGTTCAGCGCGCCTTTGGCGCCGCACGCTCGTCCTCAGGCACGAACGATCCACCTTCCGCTGCTCGGCGGATCAATGGCGGCGCCTGTCGACTTCCCTCCCAGTTAACGCGTCAAACACATTTCTTTCCCGAACGGGGCTGTCCAGGAACCATGGATGGGCAAAAGCTGCGTCGTTGATAAGGGAAGTCTCGAAGGGCAGCCATACACATTATCGAGAGCGAATATGGTCGCGGTCGTTTACTGGTGTTCGCGATGGGCGACATATCAGATAGCAGGGGCGCGTTCTCGCCGGGGCCGCAGGCAGGCTGTTACATAAGGTAGCGCCGGCCCGCGGCTTGATTGCCACGTGGTTCCCCCAATCCGTCGCTGCTCCGCAGCGCCACCTTTCCCCCCTCCGGAGGGAAAGGAAGGGAGCTTTGCTGGGCGAGCGTTGACGGCAAAAAGCTTGGCGCCTTTCCTCTACCCCGTCGATCGGGGGAGAGGTGGCTCGGCGAAGCCGAGACGGAGTGGGGGTCGACGAGCGCCACATAAGACAATGCATGCTCCAAGCTGCCATGCACGCTAGAGGGGCCGGCGCCGCCTTATGCGATTGGCCGAGGGGTGACCTTGCTTAAAACCGCGTTCTTGGGCTCAATGGGCGGATGGTCGCCACGCTGCTAGGCAGGGCATCGAGATGAGCGAAGACAGACCACGGCCGCTGGCCGAGATCGCCAGCTATCACGCCCATATCTACTTCGTCGGGCAGGCCGAGCGGCAGCATGCCGAATGGCTGCGGCTGCGCATCGGCGAGCGGTTCCGCGTGCGCCTGGGCAATTGGCACGACAAACAGGTCGGCCCGCATGACCAGCCCATGTACCAGGTCTCCTTCGCCAACGAGATTTTCGGCACGCTGGTTCCGTGGCTGATGCTGAACCATGGCGGCCTGAGCATCCTCATCCACCCGAACACCAGCAACCCAAAGCGCGACCATCTGGTCGATCCGGTCTGGATCGGCCGGCCGCTGGGGGTGCATGGCGATGTCCTTCCGGACGATCACGAGGCGGAAGAGGCGCTGGAGGTTAACACCGAGCCGTCGCTGCCGGCGTAGACCGGCGTCGGTTCCACGCAGACCAGCACTGCCATTGCGTGATGCCGTTCGGCACGCTTTTATCTGCAATGCGCCATCACGGGGGAGTGATTTGTCTGTCAGAAACGAAACGTCCACCGGTCACGAAGCGAGCGAGGCCGGCTGGCTCGACCTTCATTTCGAATCGTCGCGGCCCGAATACGAGGCGGCACTGCTCGACGCCGGCATCCGCCCGGGCTGGCGCGTGCTCGACGCCGGTTGCGGCAGCGGCAGCTTCCTGCCGCTCATCGCCAAGGCCGTTGGCCCATCCGGCTTCATCGCCGCGCTTGACCTCGCGCCCGAAAACATCGCCCGGGTTGAGGCGCTCGCGGGCACGCTGTCCGAGCCGCCGGAAATTGCCACGCATGTCGGCAGCATCCTGTCGTTGCCATTCGCCGACGCATCGTTCGATTGTGTCTGGTCCGCCAATGTCATGCAGTATCTGACGCCCGCCGAGTTCGAGCTTGCCGTCGGCGAGGCCAAACGCGTGTTGAAGCCGGGCGGCATCTTCGCGGTCAAGGATTTCGATTCGACTATCCTGCAGATCCTGCCCATGGATCGGGCCCTGTTCGCGCGCTTCATGGCAGCCAGGCTGCAGGGATTTCGCGACCGAGGCGTTCTCGGCACCGATTGCGGCTCGACGCTTCCTACGCGTCTGCGGCAGGCGGGCTTGGAGGTCGTCAGTCGCAAGGGCTGGTTGGTCGAGCGCTGGGCGCCCGCGCCTGCCTTCACGCGCGACTATGTTCGCGACCTGCTGGCCTATCTTGCCAGCGTCGCGCCGGGCTACGCCCTGCCTGACGCCGACCAGGCCTATTGGCAGGACCTAAAGGACCGGCCGGATCGCCTGCTCGACGATCCGGACTTCTGCTACCGCGAGTTCTTTGTCATGGCGGTCTGCCGGCTTTAGCGCTCTGCCGCGACGGCTGACGCTGTCGGCGGTTGCGCGGAACTTTCATCGAAACTTCGTGCGTCAATGCACCACCGCCCGCAGCCGCTCGCGCAGTTCCCGCGGCGCGACATCGTACCGGCTCTTGAAGGCCCGCGAAAAATGCGCGCTGGAATTGAAGCCGCAGGCGAAGGCGATTTCGGAGATCGAGGCCGAGGCGCGGGCGGGGGACAATAATTCCTCCTTGCTGCGCTCCAGCCGGCGGTCCCAGACGAAGCGTTCCAGCGTGGCGCCTTCGCCCTCGAAGGCGCGGTGCAGATAGCGGCGCGAACAGCCCATGTGGCGGGCTATGTCCTCCGCCGACAGGCTGCTGCGCGCCAGATTGGCGTCGATATAAGCGACGATGCGCTCGCGCAGCGCTTCGAGCGGCGAGCGGCGGAATTCGGGCGCCATGGGCTTCGCCTGGATCAGGCCGTTGACCAGCTGGATCAGGCTTTCGCCGACGCGCCGGCTGCCGGCCTCGTCCAGCCTGTGCGCCTCGCCGATGGCCATCTGCATCAGGCCGGAGACGATGTGGGTCAGGCTGTCGTCCTTGCCGGGCAACGGCAGCGGGGCGGAGAGGCGGGCCAACGTGTCGTCGCCGAAGGTCGAGCGCGGCACCTGCAGGATCAACTGGTCGACATCACTGAGGTTCTGCAGGGAGTAGCTGCGCACCGGGTCATAAATAATCGCCGATTGCGGGCCGAGGTCGACGGCGACCTGCTGCTGCTCGAACCGGCTGCGGCCTCTGATCTGCATCAGGATCTTGATCGCGTCGGGATCGAAGCTGCGCCAGAACAGCCGGTCATTGACCACCAGATGCGAATTGGCCTTGATCTCGGACAACCGGCAGGCGCCGAGATTGACCGACACCAGCTGCGGGATCGACGGCACCGTGCCGCGCGGGAAGCGCTGGGTGATCGGGCCGAACAGCAGGCGCGATGTCGACAGGAAAGCCTCGCCATCGGCGACGCTCACATGGTGGGCGGCAGCGTGCATGTGTTCCTCCTCCAAACAAGCCTTCCCGTCTTGGCGCGGGATTGTGGCGCGGGCTTATGCCCCGATGCAACGATCAACAACTTAACATGATAATTATCTCTGCCGCAACGGCAGGGATGCACCCGACCGGACAGGGCAGGGCGGATAGGCTGGAATGCCGTGCCGGCGGGACGGCTCGCTCAGCCGGCGCGTTTCCAGCAGGCGATGAAATGGCCTGCTGCAACTTCCCGGGCGACAGGTTCCGCGGCATGGCAGCCGGCGTCAGCCAGGGGGCAGCGGCCGGCGAAGGCGCAACCGCCGGGGCCGGCTTCGATGGCGGCTTGTGCTTCGGCCATGGCGGTGGCCTGCCCGTCGTTGGAGGACGCCGCCAGCAGCAGCTGCGTGTAGGGGTGGTTGGGGCCGGCGAAGATCTGGTCGGAGGAACCGGTCTCGACCAGGCGGCCGCGATAGAGCACGCCGATCCGGTCGGCCATGTAGCGCACGACCCTGAGATCATGGCTGATGAAGAGGTAGGCGGTGTCCTGCTTGCGCTGCAGATCGTTAAGCAGGTTGAGCACGGTTGCCTGCACCGAGACATCGAGCGCCGAGGTCGGCTCGTCCAGCACGACCAGTCTCGGCAGGCCGGCGAAGGCGCGCGCGATGGCCGTGCGCTGGCGCTGGCCGCCCGACAGCGTTCCGGGCTTCTGCTCCGCCGTCGTGCGGGCAAGACGCACCGAGGCCAGGAGGTCGCCGACGCGCTGCGGCACGGCACGGCGCGGCAAGCCGGCCAGCTGGCGCAGCGGGCGGCCAAGAATGCGGTTGATGCGCTGGCGCGGGTTGAGCGTGCGGTCGGGCGACTGGAAGACCATCTGCACGTCGCGCCGCTCGCTTGGCTGGCGCCGTTCGACCAGCGGCGCCACCGTCTTGCCGAACAGTTCGACTGTGCCCGCCGTCGGCGGCTGCAGGCCGGTGACGATGCGGGCCAGCGTCGATTTGCCGGAGCCGGACTCGCCTATCAGGCCGAACGTCTCGCCGCTGGCGATGTCGAGGTCGATGCCGTGCAGCACCGGCTGGCCGCCAAAGGATTGTCTTATCCCACGGCAAGAGACGGCGATTTCGCGTTGCGCCGCGGGCGAGGTGCTTTCTGCTTGTTCTCCGGCCGGTGCATCCGAAGTCATGTCAACGGGGCTCGCATCCTCGGCCAACCTGCCGTCGCGCTTGGTGCGGTTGAGCGTTGGAATGGCGGCGACCAGCGCCCGTGTGTAGGCGTGGCGCGGGTTGTCGAACACCTCGTCCGCGGCCCCGGTTTCGACAATCGAGCCAGACTGCATCACCGAGACCCGGTCGCAGGAGCGGCGGATCAGGTTGATGTCGTGGCTGATCAGAAGGATGCTGGTGCGGTGCTCGCGGCGCAGATCGTCGAGGATGGCGATGATCTCGGACTGGACGCTGGCGTCGAGCGCCGTCGTCGGCTCGTCCATCACCAGCAGCGACGGGTCGAGCGCGATCGCGATGGCGATGTTGGCGCGCTGCTGCATGCCGCCCGACAGTTCATGCGGATAGAGCTGTAACACCCGCTCCGGGTTGGCGACGCGGACGCGGCCGAGCAGCTGGGCCGCGCGGCCAAGCGCATCGTCGTGATGCATCGGGCGATGGCGCAGGATCGTCTCGGTGATCTGGCCGCCAATGGTCATGCTCGGGTTCAGCGCCGAGCCCGGATGCTGGTAGACAGCGGCGATGCGGTCGCCGCGCAGCCGGCGCAGTTCGTTGGTCGAGAGGTCGCGGATCTCGCGATTTTCGAAGGCCAGTTGCGCGGCTTCGACGCGGGCATGCTTGGGCAGATAGCGCAGCACGGCCAGCGCCACCGAGCTCTTGCCGGAGCCGGATTCGCCCACCAGCCCGAGCGCTTCGCCCTGGCCGATGCGCAGAGATATGTCATCGACAGCGCGGTGGATGTGCCTGGCTCCCCTGTAAGAAACGGAGAGGTGCTCGACGTTTAGAACTGAGGACATGAGACGACCGGAAACCACTTTCTGCGCGCGCCACGATCAGGGGCAATCGCTTCCGCTTTCATAGGGAACAATCTCTATAAAATTACTCGAATTAAACCTGAGCGCAATCTAACTTTCGCTGACTGGAAGATTTTCGGGCACGGCCATGGGCCGCAGCACTGGCGGTTTTCCGCATCCGCAAGGAAGGGAATCGAGATGTCGCACATGATCCTCAGCGCGTTCTTCTTCAACCCGCAGGGCGACCATCGCATGGCATGGCGCCACCCCCGCGCGCCGGGACGCGAGGTGCTCGATTTCGACTATTATCGCGAGCTGGTTCAGGCGGCGGAACGGGCGCGGATCGACACCATCTTCGTCGCCGACCATGTGTCGATCTGGGATTCGGTCAAGAGCGGCGTCGCCCACTACGCCAACGCCCGCCTCGAACCGCTGACGCTGCTGTCGGCGCTGGCCGCCGTCACCGAGCATATCGGCCTGATCACCACGGCGTCGAGTTCCTACAGCGAGCCCTACAATGTCGCACGCCTGTTTGCCTCGCTCGACCATATCAGCAAGGGCAGGGCGTCGTGGAACGTCGTCACCTCGGCGATGGACGAGGAAGCGCGCAATTTCGGCCGCGACGGCAATATCGAACACGCTTTCCGCTATGAACGCGCCGGCGAATTCCTCGATATCGTCAAGGCGCTGTGGGACAGCTGGGAAGACGAGTCGCTGCTCATCAACAAGGAGACGGGCTACTTCGCCGATCCGGACAAGGTCCATCCGATCGACCACAAGGGCAAGCACTTCAAGGTGCGCGGGCCGCTCAACGTGTCGCGGCCGCCGCAGGGCCATCCGCTGATCGTCCAGGCAGGCTCGTCCGAGGACGGCAAGAATTTTGCCACCGCCCAGGCCGATGCGCATTTCGCCATCTACAGCACCAGGGAAGACGGCATCAAATACCGCGAGGACATCAACGAGCGACTGGCACGCCATGGCAGGCGGCCGGAGAGCTTCAAGATCCTGCCCGGCATCCTGCCGATCGTCGCCGCCTCCGAAGCCGAAGGCCGCGACAAGCAGGAATACCTGCAGAGCCTGCTTCCCGACCAGGTCGGCATCGACCTTTTGTCGAGCTGGAGCGGCATCGACCTCTCGGCCTATCCGCCGGACGGGCCGCTGCCGCCACTGCCGGACGAGAGCACCTTCAATGGCGGGCGCACCTCGCTCAACCGGGTCAAGCAATGGTCGAAGCAGAATCTCAGCCTGCGCGACATTGCCCGCAAGCTCGCCAACAGCGGCTCGGTGCCAACGGTTGCCGGCACGCCGAAGCAGATCGCCGACCAGCTCGAAGACTGGTTCGTCGCGGGTGCCGCCGACGGCTTCAACCTGATGTTCCCGCTGCTGCCCGAGGACTGGGTGAATTTCGCCGAGCAGGTGGTGCCGGAACTGCAGCGGCGCGGCCTGGTGCCGACCGAATATGCGCCGGGCACGTTGCGCGACCGTTTTGGCCTTGCCCGCCCCGCCAACCGTTTCGCCGAGCAGCGCGCCAATGCGCGCGCCGTGTCCTGAGGGACCGACAATGACCGCAGCGCCAAATCTCCAGCCCCGCGAAGCCACCGCTCCGCGTCTCGTCAATGTCCTGCACAGCCCCAAGCGTGTGCGCGTCAAGTTCGGTGGCCGCACCATCGCCGACAGCCGCAATGTGCTGGTGCTGCGCTCCAACCATTTCCTGCCGATCTATTTCTTCCCGCCGTCCGCGGTCGACCCATCGGTGCTGAAACCCTCGCTGCATCGCGAGCCGCATGCCGTTGGCGGCGAGACCGCCTATCGGGATATCGACAGCGGCGACAAGCGCGCCGCCAATGCGGCGTGGTCGTTCACAGCACCGCCGGACGAAAATCTGGCGCCGCTCGCCGGCCGCATCGCCTTCACCTGGAAGGCGGTCGACCAGTGGTTCGAGGAGGAAGAAGAGGTCTTCGTCCACGCCCGCGATCCTTATGCGCGCATCGACGTGCTGCACAGTTCAAGCCATGTGCAGGTCTGGTTCGACGGCGAGATCATCGCCGACAGCCACCGCCCGGTGCTGCTGTTCGAGACCCATCTGCCGACGCGTTTCTACCTTCCTGCGGACGATGTCCGGCTGGAGCGGCTGACTGCGTCCAATTCGACGACGCGATGTCCCTACAAGGGCATCGCCTCCTACTGGTCGGGTCTCTTGAAGGACGGTTCGGTTCGTCCCGACATTGCCTGGAGCTACCGCGACCCGATCGACGAGATGCCCAAGATAAAAGGCCTGATCGCCTTCTATCCGCAAGCGGTCGACCGCATCCATCTCGACGGCCAGCCGGCCTGACGGCGGCTTTCTTCCCAATCTTCATTCTCACCAGAATTTACAAGAGGCACACAATGACGAAACGTTCCGACATCGATTTGCTGCGCAACCAGTCCGGTGACATCTGGAATGTCGCGGTGGATGAATATGCGCAAGGCTTCCTCAAGCGCCGCGACCTTCTGAAATATGCCGCGCTTCTCGGCCTCACCGGCTTTGCCGCCTCGCAGGGGCTCTTCACATCAGGCGCACGTGCGGCGACCACCGGCGGTACGGTCCGCGTCGGGCTCGGCCAGCCGACCAAGGCGATCGATCCCGTCACGATAACCGACCCCGCCAGCATCGGCGTGATCAGCCAGGTCGGCGAATATCTGATCCTCGACGATCCCAAGGACGGGTTGCAGCCGAAGCTTGCCGTGTCGTGGGAAGCCGACGAAACGGCCAAGCGCTGGACCTTCAAATTGCGTCCGGGCGTGAAGTTCCATGATGGCCGCACCGTCACCGCCAAGGACGTTGTGGCGAGCTTTGAGCGGCTGGTCGATCCGGCCAGCGGTTCGTCCGCTCTGTCGGCCTATAAAGGCATCCTCTCCAAGGGCGGCGCCAAGGTCGTCGACGACGAGACCGTCGCCTTCGATCTCGACCAGTCGAACAGCAACTTCCCATTCTACGTGTCCTCCGACGTCTACAACGCGGTCATCGTGCCGGCCGACTATGCCGGCGATTTCGAGAAGACTTTCAACGGCACGGGTCCGTTCAAACTCGAGTCCTTCCGTCCCAAGCAGGGCGCCAGCTTCGTGCGCAACCCGGATTATTGGGGCGACAAGGCGCTGCCCGACCGCGTGGAGATCAAGTTCTTCGACGACGAGCAGGCACAGGTGCTGGCGCTGCAGGCCGGCCAGCTCGACGTCATCCCCAGCACCACGCGCCTGGAACTCGCGATCGAGGGCAATCCCAACTTCAAGCTGCTCAGTGTGCAGGCCAGCTCGCATGATCCGGCGCATCTGCGCACCGACCAGGCACCGTTCACCGACAAGCGCGTCCGCCGCGCTCTGGCGCTGACCATCGACCGCGAGGCCGTGGTCAAGGGTCTGCTCAAGGGCCGCGCCATCGTCGGCAACGACACGCCGTTCGCGCCGATCTTTCCCTCGGCCGATCCGGCGGTGCCGCAGCGCAAGCAGGACATCGCTGAAGCCAAGCGCCTGCTCGGCGAAGCCGGCGTGCCCAACGGCTTCGAGGTGACGCTGACCACCGAACGCGCCTACGACATTCCCGACTATGCCGTGATCATCCAGAACTTCGCCAAGAAGGCCGGCATCGACATCAAGCTCAACGTGCTGCCGCAGGATGCCTATTACGGCTCGGCGACGTTCGGCAGCTCGCCATGGCTGGATTCCAATCTCGGCATCACCGATTTCGGCCATCGCGGCACGCCAGACATCTTCCTGAACGCGACGCTGAAGAGCTCGGGCGCCTGGAATGCAGCGCATTTCAACAACCCGGACTATGACGCGCTGCTGCTTGAGTATGGCAAGGCCCGCGACCTGCAGGCGCAGCGGCTCGCCGCCGGCAAGATCCAGATCCTGCTGCTCGACGAGACGCCGCTGATCATCAGCTACTTCTCGCAATACAGCCGCATCGTCTCCTCGAAGGTCGAGGGCGTGCGCTTCACCGCCATCTCGCACCTGCTGCTCGACAAGGTGTCGTTCGTGTGAACCGCATCGCCTCGATGGCGCGGCCACTGGCGGTTCGCGCGGGCGCGCTGCTGTTGACGCTGTGGCTGGTCAGCGCGCTGGTCTTCCTCGCCGGGCAGGTGCTGCCCGGCGATGTCGGCCGCGTCATGCTCGGCCCGTTCGCCGATGCGCAGGCGGTTGCCGAACTCAACCGCAAGCTCGGCACCGACCAGCCCATCCTTCAGCAATACTGGCATTGGTTCAGCCGGGCGATTTCGGGGGATTTCGGCAACTCGCTGTCGATGCGCGCGCCGGTGGCGCCGTTCGTCCTGTCGAGCACCAGGAATTCCGCGGCGCTGGCCGGCGTCGTGCTGCTTTTCCTGGTGCCGATCGGTATTGGCGCCGGCGTCATCGCGGGCCTGCGCTCGGGCAGCCTTGCCGACAGGCTGATCGTGCTGACCGGCGTCTCGCTCTCGATCGTGCCGGACTTCGTCTCCGGCCTTTTGCTGCTGATGGTCTTCGGCCTGTGGCTGGCCTGGTTTCCGATCTCCGGGGCGGCGCCGGACGGGGCCGGCTTCTGGACGTCCAGCTACCATCTCATTCTGCCGGCGCTGCCGCTGGTGCTGAACCTCATCGGCTATGTCGCGCGCATGACCAGGGCAGGGGTGATCGAGGCGCGTGCGGCGGATTATACGCGCACCGCGATCCTGAAAGGGCTAAGCCCCGCGCAAGTGCTGTTCAAGCATGTGCTGCGCAACGCGCTGGTGCCGACAGTAGCGGTCATCGCCACGCAGAGCGGTTTCCTGCTCGGCGGGCTGGTGGTGATCGAGGCGCTGTTCGGCATACAGGGTCTCGGCAATCTGGTGCTGAGTGCCGCCAAGGCACGCGACTTCCCGATGCTCGAGGCCGGTGTGCTGGTGATGGCTGCGATTTTCGTGTCGACAGCGGCGATCGGCGATCTCCTGCAGGCGCTGCTCGATCCGCGCCAGCGCCGGCGCAACGCGCCATGACCGATCTCGCCCAGTCTCCCGTGCGCAGCGATATCAGGCTCTCCTGGCTCGGCCGGCTGCGTGGTCTTCTGCCTGACGTGGCGCCGTCGACCGTGATCGGCTCGGCGGTGCTTTTGTTCTGGGTTGCCTGCGCGATTGCCGGCTCGCAATTCGTGCCGTTCGATCCCTATGCCGAGGATTTCCTGTCGATGATGACGGCGCCCGACGCGGTGCATTGGTTCGGCACCGACCAGCTCGGACGTGACGTGCTTTCGCGCATCGTCGTCGGCTCGCGCGACATCCTGCTGGTGGCGCCGCTGGCGACGCTGGCGGGTGTGGCCGCCGGCAGCGTCATCGGCCTGGTGCTCGGCACCTTTGGCGGCCTGGTCGATGCCGTCGGCGCACGGCTGCTCGATGCCGTCATGTCGCTGCCCTTCATCGTGCTGGTGACAATGGCGCTGGTGGCGATCGGCCCATCCAACCTCACCGTCATCCTGGTCATCGGCCTTGCCTATGCGCCGCTGGTGGCGCGCACGGTGCGCACCGCCGCGCGCGAACAGCGCGAGCGCGACTATGTCAGCGCCGCGCGGCTCGCCGGCGAAGGACGGCTGGCGATCATGTTCCTGGAGATCCTGCCCAATGTCCGGGAAGCCATCCTGATCGAACTCATCACCCGGCTCGGCTACGCCTTCTTCTCGATCGCGACGCTGAGCTTCCTCGGCCTCGGCATCCAGCCGCCTTCGGCCGACTGGGGGCTGGCGATCGCCGACGGCTACGGCTTCCTCACCGGCGGCAAATGGTGGGTGGTGGTGTTCAATTCGGCCGCCATTATCTCGCTGGTGATGGCCACCAACCTGATCGCGCAAGGCATCGGGGCGTTCGAGAACGGCGACAAATGAGTTGCGAATTTCACCACGCAAAGCCGGCGATTCGATCTAATTTCTTTGCAACCCGTTAATTCGGCCATGCTGTTAATGAGCGTGTTCTAATGCATGTCGACCGGAACCGCGCAGCGGTTTTGGGATAACGACATGCGCGAAACTGACTGGTTTGGCGCGGGGTAGGCAATGACCAAGAATCTCGGCAATGCACGTTATGTGCCGCCCAATGACACAAAGCCTTCCTTTCTCAGCAAGGCGGCACCAGCGCTGTTTCCGCTGGTCGTGGCGGCGCTGGGCTACATGATCGGCAGGCAGTTTTTCGGCATATAGAGCGAAGTCAGGCGTCCATGTCAGACATGGACGTCACCGAAGGTGAGCTCGCCGTCGCCGCCGGACGCGAAAAGCACGATGGCGAACAGCCAGGCATAGAATGCAGCCACGCCGACCACGATCGCCACGCCGGGAATGGGGCCAAGGGCGGCGCTGTCGACAGCATAGCGGAGCGAGCCGACGAAGCCGGTCCCGACACCCCCGGCCTGAAGGCTGGGGGTCGTTATTTTGAGCACCCAGGCCAGCAACAGGATCATGAAGAGATAGATGTAATTCCGCCGCAGGCGGCGTGCCAACGCGGCCCGGTGCGACAGCAGAAACTTCGGCGCGCGCAGGCCTTCGCCGACTATGAGCAGCCAATCCGAGGCGAAGTCAGGCTGCGGGGAAAATATCTGCGCGAAATAGTGGCGCTCGAACTGGCGCACGCGGGCCCGGTAGAAGTCGAAGAAGCGGTAGCGGCGCGCCTCGATCCACAGAAGCAGCAGGATCAGCAGCATGGCGAACAGCAGCACGCCGTGATGAGCACTGGCCGTCGACAGCGACACCGAGAGCATCGCCGCCACCACGGTGATCGCCCAGTTCGTGGTCCTGTCGAGGCGATCGCGCCATCCCGCCATGCGCGCGATCTCGGCGCGGTGGAAATGCGACAGCGTGTTCACACGCTCCGTCGATGAAAGGACAGGCCCCGCGGGTTTTGCCGACGCATCGTTCATGACGTCCTCCGGCAAGGACCAAAACGCTTTGCCGGCAACATTGTTCCCCGGCGGCCGATGCATCGATTCCGGCGATTCGCCGGTTGGCGCGATTGTTCGCCCGCTCCCGCTGACGGCGGCGATCCTGCCCCGGTAGCGGCGTGCCAGGGTCGCAAGATCGCGGGTCGGCGAGTGCCTATTCCGGCCCGCCGATCCAGTCGACCAGCAGGGCGACGAGCCCAAAGGCGCCGCCGATGGCACAGACCGCTGGCCACCCGCCCCAGCTCCAGGCGATGCCGGCCAGCAAGGAGCCGATGGCGCCGCCGATGAAGAAGATGCCGACGAACAGGCCGTTGAGGCGACCGCGTGCCTGGGGCTGCAGCAGATTGACGGCGCGGCGGCCGAGCGTCTGGTCGCCGGTGACGCCGATGTCGAGCAGCACGGCACTGACGCCCATCAGCACCAGCGGCAGCCATCCGGTTAGGGGGTCGCTGGAGCCAGCCCAGGCGGCCAGCGCCATCGCGCCGATCAGCACGAGATGGCAGAAGATGGTGGCGGATCGCGTCCAGCCATGATCGCCGGCGCGGCCGAACAGCGGTGTGACCACCGCGCCGCCGGCGCCGACGAGTGCGAACAGCGCAATGCCGCGTTGGCCAAGGCCGAAGGGCGGCTGTGCGAGGCGCAAGGCCACCGCCGTCCAGAAGAGGCTGAACGCCGCCATCACCAGCGCCGCCGTCATCGCACGCCGCCGCAGCACCGGCTCGTCGCGCAGCAGGCCGAACAGCGAGGCGATCAGCGCGCCATAGGACGAATTCGCCTCCGGGCGGCGCCGCGGCAAGGTGAAGGCGAGCACGCCGGCGAGCAGGACGAGTGCCCCGGCGCTGAGGCCGTAGAAGGCGCGCCAGCCCCAGGCGTCGGCGATCAGGCTGGCCAGCGGCCGCGCCAGCAGGATGCCGATCATCAGTCCGCTCATGACGTCGCCGATGACGCGGCCGGCCTCGCCGGGTGGCGCCATCGAGGCGGCGATCGGCACCAGGATCTGGATCGCCGAGCAGGCGGCGCCGAGGACGAACAGGACGACCAGCAGCGAGGCGATGGTGGGTGCGAAGGTGGCGACGCCAGCCGCAAGGGCGGCCGTCAGGAGCATGCGCAGGATCAGGGCGCGGTTCTCGGCGAGATCGGCCATCGGCACCAGGAAGAACAGGCCGGCGGCATAGCCGAGCAACGTCGCCATGGCGACCAGGCCGACGCTGGCAGCGCTGGCACCGAGCGACGGGCCGATCAGGCCGACCAGTGTCTGCGGCGCGAACAGATTGGTGACGATGATGCCGGTGGAGGCGGCAAACAGCAGCGTCTGCAGGCCGGTGATGGTGCTCGCCGCCGGCAACCGTTCGCACAGCTGGCCATCATTGGTATCAGGCATGGAGTCCTCAAGAAGTTGCATATTGTGAGGGGACTTTATGCCAAAGCTTTATCATGCTACAATTCAATCAAATCGATAATGATTATGCGAGATGCGCATGAACATCCATGACCTCGAAGCCTTTATCGCCGTGGTGGAAACCGGCTCGATCGTCGGCGCCTCGGCCAGGCTCAACCTCACCCAGCCGGGTGTCACCCGGCGCATCCAGAACCTCGAGGATGGGCTGGCGACAGCGCTGCTCGACCGCCAGTCGAAGCCGCTGAAGCCGACGGCGTCCGGGCGCGAGGCCTATGAACATGGCAGGCGGGTGCTGCGCTCGCTGGAGGATTTGAAGGCTGGCGTGTCGCCGCAAGGCGAGGTCAAGGGTGAGTTCCGCCTGGGCGTTATGCCCTATCTCTCCGACGCGGCACTGGCGCTGCCGCTCGACAGCCTGCGCGCCGCCTTTCCGCAACTGACGCTGCGCATCACCTCGGGCTGGTCGCCAAGGCTGGTGGAGCAGGTGGCGCGCAGCGAACTCGACGCGGTGGCGGTCTGCCTTGCCGAAGGTCTGATGCCGCCGGATGAGCTGGCCTGCGACGATCTCGGCGCGCAATCGGTGCTGCTGGTCGCGTCGCCCAGCCTTGGCGTGCCGAAGAAAGCCGACCTTGCCTCGCTGTCGCGCTTTGCCTGGGTGATGAACGAAAACGGCTGCGGTTTCCGCGCCTTCATCCGCCAGAGTTTCGAGGCGGCAAGGCTGCCGTTCCAGGTCGGCGTGGAGGCGCTCAGCGTCGATCTCAGAATGTCGCTGGTTGCGCGCGGCCACGGCATCGGCATCGTCACGCCCGGCGCCTTCGCCGACAGTAGGTGGCGCGACAAAGTGGAGGTCATCGACTGCCCCGACTTCAAACCGCAAGTGCGCGCCTGGCTGCTGCACCGCCCGCCCGCCGGACGGCTGGCCCGCCCGATCGCGCTGTTTCGGGATGCGCTGATTGATGGGCTGAAGGTGCCGATGCCGCTGCTGTCGTAGCGGGAGGCCATCTAGCCGTTGTTGTGTGAAAGACCTATCGTTCGCGCAGATCGTGCAGCCAGTCGTTCAAGCCCATGTTTTCGAATGCTGACCAGGCCTATGAGGATATCGCAGGCGCATGGGGTGTTAGGCAGGCTTTGCAATTCGACGATCACATTGCATTACCAGGTCTTGACCCCCTCGCAACGAACCCCAGATCGACCATGCCGGCGCTAGATGGGGCCGGTGCAGACGCGGGCGTCAGCTTCATGGGCGACGCCGCGTTGGGCGATGGTCTTGTGACCGTCGAACTCGGGCATCATGTGCCGGAGGCGATGACGTTGCGGGAGACCCGCGACGGGCGAGGGCGTTCCCAAAGGTTGAGCGGATCGGACCAGAAGCAGAGCGAAAACAGCAAGCACAGATGGAGCTGGCAGAGATGCCGGCTTCAGAATGGCGCATTGTCCTCCGGAGCATGGCAGGCAGTGCATACAAACGTAGCAGAAACAGGATCAAGAAAGGAGAAAGTGCAATGACCATTCGTGATCTCATGCCGTGGAGCCGCGACACCAGCCAGTCTCCGACCCTCTTTCGCGAAGGCGACCGGGACCCGTTCATGGGCCTGCATCGCGAGATGAGCCGCCTGGTCGACGACATGTTCCGCGGCTTCGAGGCGCGGCTTCCGTCCATGGGCAGGTTCTCTTCGTCCGGCACCGGTTGGCCCAGCGTGGAAATCTCCGAAACCGACAAGGAGATCCGCGTGACAGCCGAGATACCAGGCATGGAGGAGAAGGACATCGAGGTGTTGCTCGATGACGGCATCCTGACGTTGCGCGGCGAAAAGCACTCCGAAACCGACGACAAGGAGCGTCAGTTCTCCGAGCGGTACTATGGCCGCTTCGAACGTCGCATCCCGATCGGCTTCGAAGTCGCCGAGGACAAGGTCGCGGCCGATTTCCGCAACGGCGTCCTGTCCGTGAGCTTGCCGAAGTCCGAGAAGGCGCAGAGCAAGGCGAAGCGCATCCCGATCGGCGGCAAGAGCACCAAGCACTAGAGCAGTTCACCGTTTCACGGAAACGGTGGACTGCTCTAACTCTTTGTTTTGACGCAATTTCGGACGGAAAACCGTTTCACACTTTTCCTGAAATTGCTTTAGAACAGACCAGCCGGGCGTGCGTGCCGCGCACGCCCGGCATTGGCCGGCGGATTTCGCGCCGGTCGCCCTTGAGAATCCCCCAGCCTTCGGCAACATGGCGGCAAAGCTGGGAGCGCAAGGATGAGCAAGGCCATTTCCGCCGCACCGGGCAAGTCCGCACCGCGCAAGGCGCCGATGGCGCTGACCGAGGCGCTGGTGGCGCGGACCATGCGGGTGGTCGAGGATGCCGGGCCGACGCCGGGCATGGTCTATATGACGGACGCCGACTATGCGCGGTTTCGCGACGAGATCCTGGCCTCGGCACCGCCTGGACCGCTGAAACTGTTCGCCTATGGCTCGCTGCTGTGGAAGCCGGCCGGCGAGGTGAGGGGTGGCGAACGCGCGGTGGCGCGCGGCTGGCACCGGTCGTTCTGCTTCACCGTGCAGCGCTTTCGCGGCACACCGGAGCAGCCCGGCCTGATGATGGCGCTCGACCGTGGCGGCCAGTGCCAGGGCATGGTGTTCGAAATCGCCGAGCCGGTCGCCGCCAATCTGGAAGCGCTGCTGCGTCGCGAGATGACCATCCTGCCCGCCGTCAACGTGCCGCGCTGGCTGCGGGTCAGCACCGAAAGCGGGGTGAGTCAGGCGCTCGGCTTCGTCGTCGATCCGGCCAATCCGCGCTATGCCGGCAAGCTCGACAAGTCTGCGGTGGCGGCGACTTTGGCCAGGGCCGTCGGCCACTGGGGCTCAGGTGCGCAATATCTGTTCGAAACGATCCGCCATCTCGACGCCTGCGGCATACGCGACCGCAATCTGTGGCAGCTGCAGGAACTGGTGGCACGGGAGATCGGCAGCGCCGGTGCGGCTGTCTAGCCGTTCGCAGGCTTTCCGGGGACCGTGCGAACCAGGAAATCCCGAAAGCTTTCCGGCGGCTTACCCGTCAGCGCGGTGAAATCGCTGGAGGTCGCGGCATAGCGATCCTCGGCGATCGAGGTGCATAGCGTGGTGAAGGCCTGTGGCCAGGGATCGTCGAGACGCGCCGAGGTCGAGGCCAGATAGTCGCCGAGGGCGCAGGGACGATAGCGCAGGGGCCGTGCTGTCGCGTCGGCATAGCAGGCGGCGATCTCGTCAAAGCCCAGCGCTTGGTCTCCGGTGATCGTGTAGAGGGTGCGGGATGTGTCGGCTCTGGCCACCGCCGAGGCGACGGCCGCCGCGACGTCATCGCGCGAGACTGGCGCGACCTGGCCCTGTCCGGCAGGCAGTGCAAGTTCTCCCGATACCTGAGCAGGCACGAGCCATGTGTCGAGAATGAAATCACTGTAGAGGCCGCAGCGCAGGATGGTCGAGGAGACGCCGCAGGCGGCCAGCTGGCGCTCGGCGTCGCGGTAGGCGGGTGCGTAGTAGAAGGGCGACGTCTCGCCGATGTCGATGATGCTGGTGAAGGTGATGTGGCGGACAGAAGCTGCCCTTGCGGCCTCGATGGCGTTGGCGTGATGGCGCATGACCGCATCCGCGGCGCCATCGCTTGAAATCAGCACCAGCTCGTCGATGTCGGCGAAGGCTGCTTTCAGGGAGGAGATATCCTCGTAGTCGCCGACACGCAGCGTAGTTCCTCGGGGCAGGCGCCTCTGCGCCGCCTCGGCGTTGCGGACCAGCGCGGCGACCTCATGGCCTGATGACACCAGCCTCGAGACGATGGCGCGTCCGACATGGCCGGTGGCTCCGGTGACGAGGATCATCAGCATGTTCCAATCTTGCACTTGACGAACATATATCCCTGTGGTTATACGTCAACCAATAGCCAACGGGTTATCGATTGCAGATGCCGGACGCTCACGACATGCTCTTCAGGACGCTCGCCGACCCGACCAGGCGGGCGATCTTCGAGCGGCTGTGCCGCCAGGGGGAGCAGACGGTGGGGGCGCTGACGAGCCAGTCCGGCGTCTCGCAGCCGGCCGTGTCGAAGCATCTCGGCCTGCTCAAGCAGGCCGGGCTGGTGCGTGACCGCCATGAAGGCCGCCAGACGCATTACAGCGCGCAGCTTAGTGCGCTGGCGCCGCTGATGGACTGGACACGTGAGATGGCCGGGTTCTGGGAAAGCCGGTTCGACGATCTCGAGGATTTGCTCAAAAGGATGGACCAGTGAACGATAGTGCCCAGGAGACCCGCACTGTCGTCGTCGAGCGGCAGATTTCCCATCCGCCGGAAAAACTCTGGCGCGCGCTGACGCAACCGCATCTGATCGAGGAGTGGCTGATGAAGAACGATTTCAAGCCCGCTGTCGGCCACCGCTTCAACATCAGCGCCGATTGGGGCGGCGTGTTGGACTGCGAGGTGCTGGCCGTCGAGCCGAACAAGACGCTGTCCTACACCTGGAACCTCGCGCATCCGGACCCGGCCTTTGATCTCAGGAGCGTGGTGACCTTCACGCTGACCCCGACGCCAACCGGAACCCATCTGCGCATGGAGCAATCCGGCTTCCGGCCGATCAGCGGCGCGCCTATGGCGGCGCCAGAACCGGCTGGCCGCAATTCTTCGAGAAACTGGAGCAGCTTCTCGACCGGACGGATTAGACTCTTTGTTTTGACGCAATTCCCAAGGGAAAGCACTGCGCGCTTTTCCCGGGAAAACCGTTTCACACTTTTCCTGGAATTGCTCTGGTCCGGCCGATTTGAAAAACCGAAGGTGATTTCACCGGGCGGCCCACCGCCAGCAAAACCTATGGAGGAAGACGATGAAGATCAAACTGACCAGCATCTATGTCGACGACCAGGAAAAGGCGCTTGCCTTCTACACCGGCGTGCTCGGCCTGACCAAGAAGGCCGATTTCAGCAACGGGCCGTTCCGCTGGCTGACGGTCGCCTCGCCGGACGAGCCCGAGGGCACAGAATTGCAACTGGCGCTCAACAACCAGCCGGCGGCCAAGGCCTATCAGCAGGCGATGTTCGAGCAGGGCCAGCCGGCGGTGATGTTCTTCACCGATGACGTCAAGAGCGACCATGAGCGCATCAAGGCGCGCGGTGGCACGTTCGCCATGGCGCCGACCGAGGTGACCGGCTCGACCATCGCCAAGCTGAACGACGGCTGCGGCAATCTCATCCAGATCACGGAGCTGGCGCGCTGGTAGCGCGCCCGGTTTCACGCGTTTCACGGGAGGTCATTTTGGACTGGAGCAAATGGATCAGGCAAGCGCATCGCTGGCTGTCGATCATCTTCACGGCGACCGTCGTCGCCAATTTCGTCACCATGGCGTTTGGACAGCCGCCCGCCTGGGTGGTCTATTCGCCACTGCCGCCGCTCTTCCTTATGCTGTTCAGCGGCCTCTATATGTTCGTGCTGCCCTATGTCGGGAAAGGACGCAGCGTGCAGCGCGTCAACGGATAGGAGGAAAGCCTATGGCCAAGTCGACCACCGCCAAGGCTGAGCCAAAACTGCTTTCCGGCGGCACCCCGCGGATCGCCAAGGGTTATGGCGATGCTCCGGTGCAGGCCTATATCGCGGCCATGCCGGGCTGGAAGCGCGAGATGGGCGGGCGGCTCGACGCGCTCATCTCGCGTGCCGTGCCTGGTGTGCACAAGGCGGTGAAATGGAACTCGCCGCTCTACGGCGTCGAGGGCGAGGGCTGGTTCCTCAGCTTCCATTGCTTCACCAAATACATCAAGGTGGCCTTCTTTCGCGGTACGTCGCTGGATCCGGTGCCGCCGGGCGAATCCCGGAGCCAGGACACGCGCTACCTCAACATCCATGAGGGCGACGCGTTCGACGAGGTGCAATTCAGCGCCTGGGTGAAGCAGGCCAGCCAATTGCCTGGCGAGCGCATGTGAGCGCTCTATTGTTCATATTTTTTGAGGAGAGAGAGCATGACCGGATCGCAGGAGAGCAAGTCTCCCTCGGAGCTGATCGACGGCAGGATTAGGGAATTGGGCGACTGGCGCGGCGAGATGCTTGGCCGGCTGCGCGCGCTCATTCATCAAGCCGATCCCGAGGTGGTCGAGACGTGGAAATGGCGTGGCGTGCCGGTGTGGGAGCATGACGGCATGATCTGCACCGGCGAGACCTACAAGAGCGTCGTCAAGCTGACCTTCGCCAAGGGTGCGGCACTGCCCGATCCGGCGAAGCTGTTCAACTCCAGTCTTGAAGGGAATACGCGGCGGGCCATTGATTTTCAGAAGGGTGAGGAGGTTGACGAAGAGGCTTTCAAGGCGCTCGTGCGGGCTGCCATCACTTTGAACACATCCAAGTCCCGAAAGTAATTCTACTGCGTCATAGGCCATTGCGTATAACCGTCGAGGTCAGCGCTGCCCCTCACTGTCCTGCCGAACGTTCGTCACTCGAAAAGCCAAGCAATTGGCTTTTCGTCCGCTTCGCGGACCGCTCCTCAACTCCCCGTAAACGGGGCGAAGGATGCCGTCGCCGCCGCTTTCGCCAATCGCCAGCGTTGCAAACAATGCGGCGACGGCGCCGCCAGCCCTCTCGCCCCGTTTACGCTGCGCTATGCATACATCTTGTGTGACTGGCGTGACTGATCTGCCCGAGGCTTGATTGCTAAGTGGTTCCCCCAATCCGTCGCTGCTTCGCAGCGCCACCTTTCCCCCCTCCGGAGGGAAAGGAAGGGAGCCTTGCTGGACGAGCGTTGAGGGCAAAAAGCTTGGCGCCTTTCCTCTACCCCGTCGATCGGGGGGTCCGAAGGACGGGCGAGACCCGTGGCTCGCCCCGGCAGGTGGCTCGGCGAAGCCGAGACGGAGTGGGGGTCGACCAGCGCAGCATAAGACAATGCGTGCGCCAAGCTGCCATGCACGCCATCGCCAAAGACCAGCCGCTTGGAAATGTGTGCATGACGTAGCCGTGTAAGAGGAGAGATGTCCATCCCCGCAAAACCGGCCGCGTTTACGATCTGGGAAGCTTGATGGTGCTAGACATCTCGGAGTGACGGCTGGCCGCGTTGGCCGGCCCCGGATGGATTCGCCATGAACAGCCCGATGCGCATGCCGTGGGTGGACACGGCCAAAGGCCTCTCGATCATCCTCGTGGTCATGATGTATTCGGCCTACAACACTGGCGAGTACACCGGCGGCGTCGGCTTCCTGCACTATGTCATCGGCTTTGCGACGCCGTTCCGCATGCCGGAATTCTTCCTGATCTCCGGCCTGTTCCTGTCGCAGGTGATCGACCGGCCGTGGCGGCGCTATATCGACCGGCGTGTCGTCCACTATCTCTATTTCTACGTGCTGTGGGCGATCATCTCGATCGGGCTGAAGATCGGTATCTTCAGCCGGGATCCCGGCGGCATGCTGCACGACTTGGCAATGGCCGTCATCCAGCCCTATGGCGTGCTGTGGTTCATCTACATGCTGGCAGTGTTCGGCCTTGCCGCCAAACTTCTGCGGCAGTTCCGCGTGCCGGCCTGGATCGTCATCCCGATCGCTGCCGGTCTGCAGATGTGGGCACCGCATCCCGACAGCTATGCGGTTGAACAATTCGCGGCCTATTTCGTGTTCTTCTATGTCGGCTTCGTCATGGCGCCGCTGGTGTTCCGCCTCGTCGAATGGACGCAACCGCGCCCGATGCTGGCCGTCGCCGGTCTGCTCGTGTGGGCTGTCGTCAACGGCCTGCTTGTCTATTCGCCGGGCTATGCCATGCAGCCGGTCGGCATGCAGATGGGGCTGGCGGCATGGCCGCCACTGCATCTCACCTTGGCCGTCGCGGGCGCGGTGGCGCTCTGCGTGCTTGGCGGCTTCCTCTGCACATTCGCCTCGATGGAATGGCTGCGCTGGCTCGGCGAACATTCGCTGGTCGTCTATGTCGCCTTCACCATCCCGATGTCGCTGTTCCGCGGCGCCGCACTGGCAAGCGGCCTCTTGACCGACACCGGCATGCTCAGCCTGGCGGTGCTGCTGGTGTCGACCATCAGCCCGGTGGTGCTCTACCTCATCATCAAACGCGTGGGCTTCGGCATGTTCCTGTTCGAGCGGCCGGCCTGGGCGCATATCGACAACAGCGCGTCGCAAGCGGCACCAAAAACGGCGCTGCCCGCTGCCGCCGCGCAATCAAGCCGGACATAGCCGAACGCAAGTCTTGCGGCCGGCCTCAGCCGTCGCGCAGCCATACCAGCATCTCGCCGGGCTCGCGGTTGTCCCAGGCGTAATAGGGGATGGCGGTCAGGAGTGTCTCGACGCTGGCCGGCGGCTCAGCCCGATAGAGCCCGTCCTGCCAGGCGTCGCCGGCATCGGCGCGTGCCGTGGCCGAAAGCGTCACCACGCCACCCAGCAGTTCGGGCGCCTCATGCGCCTCGATGCCTGCCGTGCGCGGCAGGGTCAGGCGGTGCAGCCGGCTGTCATTGTCGGATGCCTCGACGCAGTAGATCAGCGGCCCGCGCGACAGCGCAACGCGGCCGGCATCCTGCCGGACCTCGGGATTGGCGTAGAGCCGCTCGATCGGCATTTCGAGATCGAGCCGGACGCGGTCGCCCTTGTTCCAGACGCGCCGGATCGCGGCATAGCCGTCGCTGGTCATGTCTTCGAGGTCGACCGCCTCGCCATTGATCTCAAGCCTCGCACTGCTGCTCCATGCCGGGATGCGCAGATGCAGCGTGAACTCCACTGGCGCTTGCGGTTCGACCGTGATCCCGACGGCGCCGTCCCAGGGATAGCGGCTCGCCTGCGTCAGGCTCACCGGTGTGCCCGCAATGTCGAAACGGGCAGTGGAGTCGCCGTAGAGGTGGACAGCCAGCGCATCGTCGGCCAGGCTGTAGAAATAGCTGCCGATCGAGGCGACCATGCGCCCGACATTGGGCGGGCAGCAGGGGCAGCGGTGCCATTTCCATCGGTTGTGCCGGCCCCGGCTTTCCAGCGGGTTTTCGTAGAAGAACAGCGAGCCGTCGAGCGACAGGCCGGAGATCGAGCCATTGTAGAGCGCGCGCTCCATCATGTCGGCGTAGCGGGCGTTCGGCCCCATGCCGAGCATGCGGCTCGCCCAGAACACCAGGCCGACAGCGGCGCAGGTCTCGGCATAGGCGCTCTCATTGGGCAGGTCGTAGTCGCTGGTGAAGCCTTCATTGTGCGCCGACGGGCCGAGCCCACCGGTGATATAGAGGTTTTTCGTGGTGAGGTCGTCCCACAACCGGTCAAGCGCGACGCGTAGTGAGTCATCGCCATATTCGGTGGCGATGTCGGCCATGCCCGATAGAGATACATCGCCCGCACCGCATGGCCGACGACCTTGTCCTGTTCGCGCACCGGCCTGTGCGACTGATTGTATTCGTAAGTCTTGAAATGATAGGCCTTGGGGTCGGCGCCACGGGCGCGCGCCTCCTCGTCGAAATAATGCGGTTGTTGGCCGCGCTGGTCGATAAAGTACTTCGCCAGATCCATGTATTTCTGCTCGCCGGTCACCCGCGCCAGCTTGACCAGCGCCAGCTCGATCTCCTCATGGCCGCAATAGCCTTTCTTCTTGCCAGGCTCAGGCCCCAGGACCGAGGCGATGTGGTCGGCGTAGCGGCACATAATGTCGAGCAGCTTGCGCTTGCCCGTCGCCTGGTAGTAGGCGACCGCGCCTTCGATCAGATGGCCGGCGCAATAGAGCTCGTGGCAGTCGCGCAGGTTTGTCCAGCGCTTGCCGGGCTGGATGCGCTGGTACCAGCTGGAGAGATAGCCGTCCTCCTGCTGCAGTCTGCCGTACATGTCGATGACGGCGTCGATCTTCTTCTCCAGCTCGGGATTCTTGCGCCGGTAGAGCGAATAGGCCGCGGTCTCGATCGTCTTGCCGAGATCGGAATCCCAGAACATCTGCGTCGTCACCGTCGAGCCGGTGAATTCGGCGCCCTGGCGGTCGGCTTCGTCGGGCGAGGGCGAGTGGAAGGGAATGACAACACCGGGCGAGGGGCGGTCCGGGTCTATCTGCTCCAGCATGCGCGCTTCGACGCAGCGCTCGTAGAGGATGTCGGCGGTGCGGGTCGCCACCGCGTCTGCGCGGTCGCCCCAGAAGCCGTGCACGTCGACCTGCGGCACCGGCAGCGGGCGGAAGGCGAGCTTTGGTTTTCCGGTTTTGGGCGATGCAGTCATGAACTCACTCCATTCGATCTGTTATTTGACGGCCCCGGCCATCAGGCCGCGGATGTAGAAGCGCTGCAAAGCGAGGAACAGGATCAGGCACGGCACCATCATCACGGTGACGCCCGCCTGCACCGCGCCCCAGTCGATGGCGCCGAAGCGGCCCGACTGAAGTGCCGTCATCATCACCGGTAGGGTGAATTTGGACTGGTCGGTCATCAGCACCAGGGCGGCGAGGAACTCGTTCCAGGCGCCGAGAAAGGCAAACAGCGCGATGGTGACGACACCTGGCCAGACCAGCGGCAGCATCACCTTGACCAGCATGGTGGCGTTGCCGGCGCCGTCCATGCGGGCGGCTTCCTCGATCTCGCGCGGCACGGCGTCGAAGGCGTTGCGCATCATGAAGATCGAGAACGGCAATTGCAGCGTCACATAGACGCCGACCAGGCCGGTCAGCGTGTTGTGCAAGCCAAGCTTGGTCAGCACCAGGAAGATCGGCGTCAGGATCGACTGGAACGGGATCATGATCGTCGACAGGATGAGGACGAAGAACAGGTCCTTGAGCGGAAAGCGGAAGCGCGAGAAGCCATAGCCGGCCAGCACGCTGACGATGACCGACAGAATGACGGTCATCACCGAGACGTAGATGCTGTTCTGCGCCGAGACCCACAGCCCGTCTCCGAAGGAGTTGAGCGTGGCATAGTTTTCGAGCGAGAAGCCCGTGGTCGGCCATGGCGGCAGCGGCGGCAGGCGCGCTTCGGCCGCCGGCTTGAAGGCCGACAGCGCCGTCCACACGATCGGCGCGACGAACAGCACCGAGGCGATGATGCCGGTGGAGTGCCGGGCAAAGCGCGCGGCGAGCTTGCCCCTGGCTGATATCGCCTGCGCCATCAGTCGAGCCCCTCGGGCTTGCGCAGCAGCCAGAGCTGGATGAGGCTGAGCGCCACCAGGATGACCAGCAGCACCATGGAGAGTGCCGCGCCATAGCCGAGCTTGAACGACACGAAGGACTGGTTGAAGATCCAGTAGACCGCCGTCAGCGTCTGGTTGCGCGGGCCGCCGCGCAGGATGATGTAGAACTGGTCGAAGGCAAGGATCGAGCCGGCGACCGACAGGATCAGCGCCAGCGCCAGCGTGCGGCGCATCAGCGGCAAGGTGATCGCCCGGAACCTGGCGAATGGCCCGGCGCCGTCGATGACGGCGGCCTCCTGCAGGTCTTGCGGGATCGATTGCAGGCCGGTCATCAGGATGATCATGGTGAAGCCGGCGACCTTCCACACGACCATGGCGATGATCGACCAGAAGGCCGGCTGGAAGGTGGCGAGCAGGTTGAACTTCTTGTCGATCAGGCCGAGGTCGTAGGCGGCGGGGCTGAACAGGCCGGAATCGACGTTGAGCAGCCAGGACCAGAGCAGGCTCGCCGAAGCAAAACCGACCACCGCCGGCATGAAGAAGAAGGTGCGGTAGAGGTTGGTCAGCGGTCGCGGTTTTTCGATGAAGATCGCCAAGGGAAAGGCGATGGCGAAGATCGCGATGGTGACGATCACCGTGTAGTAGCCGGTGAATTTGAGCGCGTTCCAGAACCTGGTGTCGCGCAGGATGGCGACATAATTGTCGAGGCCGATGAAGGAATGCTCGCCCATCAGCGGCCAGTTGTGCAGCGACATCCATGCCGTCATGCCGAGCGGGATGACGAAGAACAGCATGACCAGCGCCACCGCCGGCGCGACATAGAGCAGGCCGATCCACTGCCGGCGACCGGCGCCGACGAGTTTTCGGGCACGGGGCGGGGCGGTGGTGGTGGCGGTGATGGTGGTCATGGCGATTCCCTTGGCGCTACGTCCCCTCCCCCTCGAGGGGAGGGTCCGGCCGAAGGCCGGGGGTGGGGTCCTCTCCGCAGCGCGCCGACGAAAAAAGGGGAACGTCGAGCACTGCCGAGGCGACCCCACCCGGACCTGCGGTCCGACCTCCCCTCGAGGGGGAGGTGGGGTCGGTGCTACTTCTGCGGCGCCTGGTCGATGATCGACTGCATGGTCTCCTGCGCATTCGCTATCGCGCCGTCGACATCGTCGCCGAAGAACACCTCGTTGACCATCTGCGTCCACGGGCCGTTGGCGGAGTTGATCAGGTCGTTGAACACCACCGAATAGGGCGTCTTGCCCTTGGCCATGGCTTCGGCGGCGATCTGGTAGCGCGGGTCGAGTTCCTTCAGCGCATCCTTGGCGATGTCGCCGCGCACCGGCAGGCTGCCATATTTGGCGAGGATGGTCTGGCCTTCCAGCGAATAGGCGAAGTCCAGGAACTCCTTCACCACGGCGAGCTTCTTGGTGCCCTTGGTGACGACGAAATTGTCGCCGCCGGCAAAGGACGACCAGCCGCCATCCTTGCCCGGCAGGAAGGTGACGCCATAGTCGACATTGGGATATTGGGTGTTGAGCGCGCCGATGGCGAAGGCGCCGGACGGCGAGATGCCGATATTGCCGGCGGCGAAGGCGGCGAAGAAGTTGGCGCCGGTGTCGGTTTGCGCGCCTGCCGGCACCAGGTCCTTCTTGACCATCGAGCGGTAGAGATCGATGGCGCCGCGCAATTGCGGGCTGTCCAGCGTCGCCTTCGAGCCGTCTTCGCTGAGGATGTCGCCGCCCGAGGCCCAGATCAGCGGCGTGAAGGTGAAGATGTTGCAGCCGCCGCAATTGCCGGAGAAGTAGAAGCCCTTGATGTTGCCGCCAAGCGCGTTGACCTTCTCGGCATCGGCGGCGATCTCGGCCCAATTGGTGGGACCTTTTTCAGGGTCGAGGCCGGCCTGTTTGAACAGTTTCTTGTTCCAGATCAGCACCGAGGCATCGGCCGAGAAGGGCAGGCCGTAAATGTGGTCCTTGTAGGTGCCGGTCTTGACATGCGCTGGCGACAGGCTGGCGAAATAGGGCAGGGACTTGGCCCAGTCGGTGATGTCCTCCAGCTGGCCGGCGGCGGCGAAGGATGGCGTGTAGATCAGGTCGAGCGACAGCGCGTCGGGCGCCGTGCCGCCGGCGGCGGCCGCGCCATATTTCGGGATGATCTCGGCATTGGGGATGATGTCGAGCTTGATCTGGTCCTTGTGCGCCTTGTTGTAGGCGTCGACGATGCGCGGCATGAAATTCGAGCCGTCGGCGCGCACCCAGATGTTGGCGGTGTCGGCGGCAGCGGCACCCAGACCGCTGCCCAGAACGGCAGTGGCCAGGGCCAGTTTGGCAATCAGGTTCCTCATGTTTTCCTCCTCCAAGGGTTGGCCGCTGTGTGCGGCTTGGCGCCGATCACGCGGCGCTTTCGTTTTCAGCCGTCCGGTGAGCGGCCACAGGACTGACGCACCACCAGCCGGCACGGCAGTTTTCGAATGCCCGGCGCGGCGGGCTGGCCGCCGACCAGGGAAAGCAGGGTCAGCCCGGCCTCGCGCCCGAGGGCGGCGAGGTTCATGTCGACCGAGGTCAGCGGCGGGCGCGTGGCTTCGGCGACAATCTCCCAATTGTCGAAACCGATGACGCCGACATCGCCGGGAACGGCGAGGCCGCGCTCGCGCAAGGCATCGATGACGCCGCGCGCGATCTGGTCGTTGCCGCAAAAGACGGCGTCCGGGCTTTGGCTTTTGCCATCGAACAGCTGCGCCACCGCTTCATGTCCCCAGGCTTCCGACCAGGAGCCGAGCAGCGGCTCGGTCACCGGCAAGCCGTTTTCGGCAAGCACGTCGCGATAGGCCTGTGCGCGGGCATGCACCACGGCAAAGCTCGCCGGGCCGCTGACATGGGCGATGCGCCGGCGGCCAAGCCGGCAGAAATGTTCGACGGCCAGCCGCGCGCCGCCGGCATCGTCCGAGACGAAGGCGACGGCGTCGGGGTCGGGCTGGGTGAAAGCATAGATCACCGGGATGCGCAGATTGGCGAGATCGACGGGCAGATGGCGGTCGATGCGTTTTCCCGTGGCGATGATGCCGTCGACGCGCTTGTCGAGCATGGCCTCGACATGCAGCTGGCCGAGACGCGGATCCTCCTCGACATTGCACAGGAAGACCGAGACGCCATTGTCGACCAGCGCGTCCGAAATGCCCGACATCAGCGGCAGCGAGAAGCGGCCATAGGTATCGTTGGTGAGCAGGCCGACGGTGAAGGAGCGGCGCCTGAGCAGGCTCTGCGCCAGGCTGTTGGGCCTGAAGCCCAGGCTGCGCGCCGTCTCGCGGATGCGCTCGCGCGTCTCGGCGGTCATGCGCCCCTGGTCGTTGAGCGCCTTCGAGGCTGTGGCAACGCTGACGCCGGCCCGCGCCGCCACGTCACGCAAGGTGACGGGCTTGGGAAAGACCGGAACAGGGTGATCGTCCGCTGCCATCGCGCCGAGGAATCCTTAGTTGGGAAAAGGTTTTCTCTTACAGGCCGGAACAAGGCCCGGCCACTGGCCGAGCCCGATCGAAACTGTTTGGAAAAACCTTTTCTCAAGTCAAGCTAGGCCAGATTGGGGGAGTGTTCAAGGGGAAAAGTGGCGAAGGTCTGTCTGTGGGAAGAGAAAGGGCTGAGGCTGGCAAGGCCCGGGGGGCCTCGCCCCCACGGGACTGGCTTCGGCATGCACACATTTCCAGGCAGCTGGTCTTTGGCGATAGCGTGCATGGCGGCTTGGCGCATGCATTGTCTTATGCTGCGCTGGTCGACCCCCACTCCGTCTCGGCTTCGCCGAGCCACCTCTCCCCGATCGACGGGGTAGAGGAAAGGCGCCAGGCTTTTTTGCCGTCAACGCTCGTCCAGCAAGGCTCCCTTCCTTTCCCTCCGGAGGGGGGAAAGGTGGCGCTGCGAAGCAGCGACGGATTGGGGGAACCACGTGGCAATCAAGCCTCGGGCCGATCAGTCACGCCAATCACAGAAGATGCGTGCATTCCGTAGCCACTCCCGTGGGGCGAGGAACCCAGGGATTGTCAGCGAAGTCTTAAGGGCTGTTGCGCCATGGTGGTCGCCCGCCAGGAGTCCCACCATGCCCGATACCTCATACGCCCCGAAAGGCCCGGCACGGCCCGGCAAACGGGCAGGGCACGACAGCGCCGACAAACGGCACCCCGATGCTACCGCCATCGCTCGCCTCAAGGCGGAACTCGCGGCCCAGGCCGCCCTCATCGCCAGGCAGGAGGTTTCGCTGGCGCATAGCCGCAAGATCTTCGACCGCGCCTCGGCCGCCGCGCGGATCGGCGTGTGGGAATGCAGCCTGCCCAGCGAACAATTGCACTGGACCGATGTGGTCTACGATCTGTTCGATTTGCCCCGTGGCGCCACGCTCGACCGCAGCGAAATCATCAAGTGCTATCCGGCAGAGTCGCGCAAGGCGCTGGACAGTTTGCGCAGCCGCGCGATCGCCGAGCGCAGCGGCTTCACGCTCGACGCCGAGATCACCACCTTTGCCGGACACAGCCGCTGGATTCGCATCACCGCGACCGTCGAGTGCAAGGCTGATGTGCCGGTGCGCATCTTCGGCATGAAGCAGGACATCACCGAGGAGAAGATCCTGTCGGACCGGATGCGCTATCTCGCCGAATTCGACGCCATGACCGGGCTTGCCAACCGCGCGCGCTTCCAGGCGCGGCTGGCGCAGGCGGATGCCAGCCGCCCGCTCGGCGCGCTGCTTCTGATCGACCTCGACGGCTTCAAGGCGGTCAACGACACGTTCGGCCATGTCGTCGGCGACGAGTGCCTGAAGGCGGCGGCCGAGCGGCTTGCCGAAGGCTGCGGCGCGGCGGATCTGGTGGCGCGCGTCGGCGGCGACGAGTTCGCGGTGCTGCTTGGGTCGCATCTCGACCGGGCTGCCGTTTCCGGCGTGGCCCGCGAGATCATCGAGAGGGTGGGCAAGCCGGTCGTGGTGCGCGGCCAGTCGCTGCGGCTGGGTGCCTCGGTCGGCATTGCCTTTGCCGGGTCGGGCGCGCCCTGCGATCTGTTCGCGCAGGCCGACACCGCGCTCTATGCCGCCAAGGCGGCGGGCCGCAACACGTTCCGCATCTTCAAGGCCGAGGCCGGCGCGAAAGGCCGCAGTGCCGCGGCGTGAGGGGCTGCAGGCTTTCAGGAAAGCCGGAGCGGCTTCCCGCCCTGAAGTTCTTGAGAACAAAGAGTTAAGGCTGAGGGTTGATGTTTTGCATCACCCGTTGGGTCGCGGCTTGCCGGTCACCTGTGCCCGCGCGGATCGGCGTTTCAACTCCCGTGGCGCCGCGCGTTCCTTTTGGGTTTCGGTGGCGCAGTGCCTGCCGAACAGCGGTGCCGCGACGACGCCAGGCGACATTTCGCAAAGTGCCGACAGAAGAACCTTCGGGCTTAACTTTTCCGCAACCATTTGCCCGTTAGGTCGACCGCAATGGCCTCGTGGCGGAGCGGCTACGCTGGAGACGGCAAATCTCTGAAGCCTCGGTTCGATCCCGAGGCGAGGCCTCCAAAATCATTCAGCTGAGAAGCTGCGTCGAACCTTCGAGAGCGAAGGCGACGACCTGCGGACTTGCATCTTTGGTGGCGTGGGCCGGGATATCTCGGCGCCATCGTCTCAGGCGGCGCAGAGCCGACGTTAAAACCACCTATTTGCATTTGGCATGCAGGGCGCCCGCGAAAAGAGTGCTATGGAAGGGCGCGAGCTTGCTCGCTCCGATTTTCCCCGACATTCGAGGTTATTTCGTGCGTGAACCGCCACTGCTGCCGGTCTTTGGAAAACTCGGTGTCAAGACACGTGTGGCTGTTCTGGCCGCACCTGCCTCGTCGGCAAGCATCGTGCCGCGTTTGCGTGAGCTTCTGGCCACGCATGGCGGCATGGCGCTGAAGCTGTCGGTGATCGCCTGGACGATGCTGGTCCTGGGTGCGGTGTTTTTCATGATGCAGGGCTGAAACGCATGGCCAACCGCTACGCGCTGCGCATGGATCTCCCCCAGAGCTGGGCCATCATCGATGTCTTCACCGGCCAGCCGGTCGAAGTCCGGCAAAGAGTGATGGTCGGCATGACCTCGCGCGACGCCAACGCCATGCTCGATCAGATGAATGTCCGCGACATCAAGCGCCGGGAGAGGGCGGAGCGCAAGGATTGAACGTTCCGGCTGCCGGCTCAAAGGGTGCGCCAAGACCCACCGAACCAAAACCAGAGGATTCCCGTGAGAGCGAGCCTGAGGCAAAAGATACTGGAGGTTTGCGACCGCAAGATCTCCGAGAAAGGGCCCGCCGTCGGCGTGTCGTTCTACGCGTTTTTCGCCAACAGGAATGACGACCCCGAACTGCTGATGGAAGCAGCGGAATGGTGGATCAGAACCCACCGCCTCGATCATTTCGAAAAGGCCGCGAAGATACGCACGATGATCGAGGGCATCGAGGTTTAATCTTTGTTTCTATGCATGTCGTTGTCTCAAAACCGGGGTCACTTTTGAGCGACATGCATTGGGCTGATCAGCCGAAGTCGGCGGCCGTGAGCACATACATGCTCTTGCGGGTGCGGTCGTAGGCCTTCGACGCCACGCCGCGGATGACGCTGCTCTCGGTGTCGAATGTCGCGAGGTAACCTGCCTCGTTGGCCGCGGTTGCCGGCTGCATCCGGGTCATCGCGTCGGCGGCGACCGAGAAGGAAATCTGGAACATGCCGTCATGGCCGACGAAACGGATGCGCTTGCCGGCTTCGTCATAGCTGCGGCTGCGGTTGGGGAATGTCAGGCTCATGTCTTGACCTCCGTTGTGGCGGCCTTCTTGGTCGCCCGCTTCTTCTTCGGCGTCGGGTTCAAGGCTTCGGCGACACGGTCGGCCTCTTCCTTGGCCAGCCGCAAAATCCTGAGCTTCGCCGTTTTGATCTCCCTGGCCTTCGCTTCGGACATGTATTCGGCGGTTGCCTTGTTTTTCTCCGCCGTCTTCTTCTGCTTGTCGACGAAGCGGGCTTCAGCTTTTTCCATGATCGTCTGATTGCCGTCGGCCATCGAACAAATCTCCCTTGCGTTTGAAATCGTGAAAGTGAACTTGTCCGATAAATAGGCGCTTGATCGGCAAAATTCAATTTTTTGAATTATTTATGCCATTCGCGATATCACGAAATCGCCGGTCGAAATAATACTTTTCAATATTTCATCGGGTCCGCGAATAATTTTTGGCACTCCTATCTATCGAGTGCCAAAGCGCCTATATGGGGGAAGCGGCCGCCTAAGCTGGCCCCAGAAAGAAGTTTTCATGAAGTTTCGGCCACTCCACGACCGCGTCGTCATCCGGCGCGCCGAAGGCGATATCAAATCCAAGGGCGGCATCATCATTCCCGACAATGCCAAGGAAAAGCCGCAGCAAGGCGAAGTCATCGCCGTCGGTCCCGGCGCACGCGACGAAAACGGCGCGCTTGTGCCGCTTGACGTCAAGGCCGGCGACCTGATCCTGTTCGGCAAATGGTCGGGCACCGAGGTCAAGATCGACGGCGAGGACCTGCTGATCATGAAGGAAGCCGACATTATGGGTGTCATCGACAAGAGCGAGGCAGCCACCGAGAAGACTGTCGCCGCCAAGAAGGCTGCCTGATCAGCGCGCCGCGTGTCCTTCGGGACGCGCAAGGACGCTCAGAGATTGATCATGGAGGCTCTGCCTTCATCAACCGAACTGGATAAAAATCATGTCTGCCAAGGAAATCAAATTCGCCACCGACGCGCGTGACCGCATGCTGCGCGGCGTCGAGATCCTCACCAATGCGGTGAAGGTCACGCTCGGCCCCAAGGGCCGCAACGTCATCATCGACAAGGCCTATGGCGCGCCACGCATCACCAAGGACGGCGTCACCGTGGCCAAGGAAATCGAGCTTGCCGACAAGTTCGAGAACATGGGCGCGCAGATGGTGCGCGAAGTGGCCTCGAAGACCAACGACCTTGCCGGTGACGGCACCACCACCGCCACGGTGCTGGCCGCCTCGATCCTGCGCGAAGGCGCCAAGCTGGTTGCCGCCGGCATGAACCCGATGGACCTCAAGCGCGGCATCGACCAGGCGGTCGCCGCCGTCGTCGTCGAGATCAAGGCGAAGGCCAAGAAGGTCAAGTCGTCGGCCGAGATCGCCCAGGTCGGCACCATCGCCGCCAATGGCGACGCCACCGTCGGCGACATGATCGCCAAGGCGATGGACAAGGTCGGCAATGACGGCGTCATCACCGTCGAGGAAGCCAAGACCGCCGAAACCGAACTCGACGTCGTCGAAGGCATGCAGTTCGACCGCGGCTATCTCAGCCCGTATTTCGTCACCAATGCCGACAAGATGCGCGTCGAGCTGGAAGAGCCCTATGTGCTCATCCACGAGAAGAAGCTCGGCAATCTGCAGGCAATGCTGCCGATCCTCGAAGCGGTGGTGCAGAGCGGCAGGCCGCTGCTGATCATCTCGGAAGACGTCGAAGGCGAGGCTCTGGCCACGCTGGTCGTCAACAAATTGCGCGGCGGCCTCAAGGTCGCGGCCGTCAAGGCGCCTGGCTTCGGCGATCGCCGCAAGGCGATGCTGGAAGACATCGCCGTGCTGACATCGGGCCAGATGATTTCCGAGGATCTCGGCATCAAGCTCGAAAACGTCACCATCGAGATGCTCGGCCGCGCCAAGCGCGTGCTGATCGAGAAGGACACCACCACGATCATCGACGGCGCCGGCACCAAGGCGACGATCCAGGCACGTGTCGCCCAGATCAAGGGCCAGATCGAGGAGACGACCTCCGACTACGACAAGGAAAAGCTGCAGGAGCGGCTCGCCAAGCTGTCGGGCGGCGTTGCCGTCATCCGCGTCGGCGGCGTCACCGAGTCGGAAGTCAAGGAAAAGAAGGACCGCATCGACGACGCGCTGAATGCAACACGCGCGGCGGTCGAGGAAGGCATCGTGCCCGGCGGCGGCGTGGCGTTGCTGCGCGCCAGGTCGGCGCTTGCCGGCCTGAACGGCGCCAATGACGATGTCACCGCCGGCATTTCGATCGTGCTGCGCGCGCTCGAAGCGCCGATCCGCCAGATCGCCGAGAATTCCGGTGTCGAAGGCTCGATCGTCGTCGGCAAGCTCACCGACAGCAAGGACCACAATCAGGGCTTCGACGCCCAGAACGAGACCTATGTCGACATGATCAAGGCCGGCATCGTCGACCCGGCGAAAGTGGTGCGCACCGCGCTGCAGGACGCCGGTTCGATCGCCGCCCTTCTGATCACCGCCGAAGCTATGATCACCGACATTCCCGCCAAGGATGCCGCACCGGCGGGTGGCGGCGGCGGCGGCATGGGCGGCTACTAACGATTCAGCCGGTCTGCGGGGTGGCTTCATCGAAGCCGCCCTCCAGGCCTGATCTGAATCAGCCACGCCGGCTGCTCACTGAAGTTAGTTATTATCGCCGGGGGATTTCTCCCGGCGCGCAGGCCTCTAGCCCAGGAGACGGATCCATGATCACGTTCGTGCAGAAGCCACAGACGGTCGTAACGACCGAAACCACCGAGGAAAGCCGCTTCGACCGCATCCGCAGGATTGCCGCCGACAAGCACAAGAAATCCGATTCAGACACGGCGACGCCACCAAAGAGCGAGCCCAAACGCCCGATGTAGGGTGGTTGGCGGCGCCCCGATCAGGGCGCAACCTCCGATCGGCGGAAGCAGCCGGTGGCGTGATCGTTGACGACCGAAGGCCTGCATCCATCCTGCCTCTCCGTCAACCGATACTGCGGCGAACCGGCGCCACGGTCCACAGTGCGCTGGTCGATCATCGCATGCCCCGGGGAATGCCCCATCTCGGTCACGATGCCGCCTGCAGCCTTGCGGCCGGCCTCGGCGTGCCGGATCGAATCAGCCAGAAGATGCCATTCAGCACGCGCCGATGATTGACATGCGGCGCGGGCGCATCCGGCGCACCTGCGAGAGTGCGCTGGCGGCACCGGTCGATCCCGTGTCAAACCGCAAGATCGGTCGAGCGTGACATGTGCGGCAGCGCCTATCTGGTGTTGCCACGGAGAAGAGACGTTGAAGGCGGCGCTTGAAAACTACCATGCCAGGATGCAGCGGGTGATGGATTACATAGACCAGCACCTGGATGGCGATCTGGATCTGGAAGCGTTGAGCGGCGTCGCGGCGTTCTCGAAATACCATTTCCACCGGCAGTTCACGTCAACCTTCGGGGTGTCCGTGCATCGCTATGTCCAGCTCGCCCGCCTGAAGCGCGCTTCGTACAGGCTTGCCGGGAGCGAAAGCGTCACCGACATAGCGATGGATGCCGGTTACGACGCACCGGATGCCTTCGCCCGCGCCTTTCGGCAACGGTTCGGACAATCGCCTTCGTCGTTTCGGAAGTCTCCCGACTGGGGAGCGTGGCTCATGGCCTTCGGGCCTTTCGACAAAGCAAGGAACACGCTCATGCAGATAATCTTTGACCACGACGACGTGACGATCCGCGAAGTGCCGCCCACACCGGTGGCGATCATGGAGCATCGGGGTGACCGGGCAACACTCCAGGACACCATCCAGCGGTTCATCGCCTGGCGCAAGGCGGCGGGCCTGTCGCCCGAGACAAGCCCGACCTTCAACATTTTCCGTTCCGAAAGGGAGCCGGCGATCCCTGCCGATTACAGCATGGATATTTGTGTCGGGACCGATCAGCCGATCGATCCGAATGACAAGCAGATGAAGGCCGGTGTGATCCCCGGCGGACGCTGCGCGGTGCTGCGCTACCCCGGCAACACCAACAATCTCGAGCCCGCCGCCCTTTACCTTTATCGTGAATGGCTTCCGGCCAGCGGCGAGGAAGTGCGCGACTTTCCGGTCTATTGCCAACGACAGCTATCCCGCCTCCCGGACGGGCCGATCCACGAAGTGGTCGTTGAGCTTTTTCTGCCCCTGAAATAGCTCCAGCACCACATAGCGGGTCAACGGCGCGAGTTCGATGTCGCGGGCCGAGCCGGAATCGAGCCAGACACCTTCCTGTCGACAGCATCGGCCTGTCCGGTATTGTCATTATATTAGCCAAAGCGCATATTCGTCCGGCAGTGGGCCCTTGGCCGCCAACGCGTCCAAGGGCGCCTGCAATTGTTCCGAAAAATAAATCGCTCCGTGCCGCTCGAATTATGGAGCAGCACGAGACAATGACATTTGGAGGAAATACCCATGAAAGTGACGATCTTGGCAAACTATGCGCCTCATGCCGCCAAAGGATTGATGCAAGGTTCGGACAGGCAGGCTGCGGTCAAGGCGCTTTTTGAAAGCGTTGGCGGCAAGATGACCAGCGTGATGTTCACGCGCGGCATCTATGACGTCGTTGTCAATGGCGAGGTGCCGGACCAGTCAGCGGGGATTGGCATGTCCCTTGCGGTGCGAGCGAGCGGCTCGCTGACAGAGATGGTTGTCCTGGAAGAACTCGACATGAAGGCAGTGCTCGCGGCCGCCAAGAAGGCTGCCGGCGCGTACAAACCCGCCGGCTGATGGACTTGCCTTCTTGATCAAGGCAGCACGGTTCGATGCCGTGCTGCCGAGTGTCGGACAGGGCATGTTCTTCCGACTTTCGCGGCGACTGGAATTCAAGCTAGTATCGTCCGGTGGTCGTTTGGTGCAGAGAGCTTGCTGAAACGCAACCGCGATTCTGAACACGGAGACAAGCCATGTTTGCGGCCAAGGCCATCGACACCTCGGACAAGGCCGCATTCTACCGCGACCTCGCTGCTCAGCTGAAAGCACTGCTGGAGGGCGAGAGCGACTCGATCGCCAACGCCGCCAACACCGCGGCGCTGATCTTCCAGATGGTGCCCGACCTCAACTGGGCCGGCTTCTATTTCCTCGCCTCGGACGAGGAACTGGTGCTGGGACCTTTCCAGGGCAAGCCGGCCTGCGTGCGCATCGCCGTCGGCAAGGGCGTGTGCGGAACGGCGGTCGAGCTCGGCACCTCGATGCTGATCAAGGACGTGCACGATTTTCCCGGCCACATCGCCTGCGACGCCGATTCGCGCTCGGAACTGGTCGTGCTGCTCGAAGATGATGAAGGCGTCTTTGGTGTGCTCGATCTCGACAGCCCGCTGCCTGGGCGGTTCGACCAGGCCGACCAGGCGGGCATCGAGACGCTGGCGGCGATCTATGCGGCGGCGAGTTCTTTCGAGGATTGAGCGCTCGCCATTGAGATAAAGCGTCGGCGCCGTAGGGCGCTGCCTCGCAAGCCTACCGCTCCGCCTTCAGCGCACGATCGAACGCCACAGCCGCCATATCAATCAACTGCGCGTGAATCTCGCCACGCGATCGACCACCACCGTCATCGCACAGGGGATCACCGATCTCTTCGGACACGATGATCGCCGCCGCACCGGGCTTGCACGCGCCGAACATGCTGTAGTGGCTGGCATCCTCGATCGTCGCGTAGCTGGCATTTGAAACCGCTTTCGCGATCCCGGAGGCGTCGGTGGTCGCCGGGATTTTTCCCGGCCGGCCGAGATTGACGATGGCGACCGGAATGCTGATGCCGGCGAAGCTTTTGGGGTCAAGGACATCGACCGGGGCGGGATCGATCGCCATGGCGAAGCGGATGCGGTGGTCTGCGTTGTCGCGGCCGGCGCGCCGCAGATCCATGGCGTGGAGATCGACGCCGCTTTGCCTGACCCACTGGCACAGCGAAGCATTGAGCTGGTCCGTATCGCAATAGGCCGCCAGCAGCTCGGGGTCGACACGGGCGCCGGCGATTGCGAGTGCCGTGTTGCCACCCATGGAAAGGCCGAGAACGCCGACTTTGCCTTGCTCGAGGTGATCGCCGAAAAAGCCGTCCTTGCCGATCGCGTCCAGCGTTGCCGTAAGGTCGGCGGGTCGCAGCCAGAGTTTCATCGTCTCGACGGCGGATCTGTTCTTCCCGCCATTTCCCGAGTGCGTCGGCGCGGCAACGATAAAACCCTGCCTGGCCAAGGGCGTTGCAATCCAGCTCAGCGCCTGCGGGGTCCCCGCCAGGCCGGCGCCGTGCGACAGCAGGATCAGCGGAAATTTTCCACCTGATATCGGCGCATCGCGCATGGCTGACGTGCCGATGAAAAGCTTGCTGTCGCCAAGGTCGACCGCCTCGCCACCTGGCTGCGCCGGGTACCAGACCGTCACGTCGAGATCGATGCCGCGCTCCTTGGACGGGGCGGCGAAGTGGCGAACGCCGACGGTGTCGCCGGCGATGCTCGCGTTCAACATCAGCATCGTCGAAACGAGAATTGTGCAAAGCATGGTCCAGAACTTCATTGAGATCTCCGTTGCCGAAACGCCTGCGCCAAGGCTGAGGGCTGGAGGTTTGGCGCCCGGGCGGTTCGGTACTGTGTTCATGCCGCGATATCGGCGGATACGAACGCAGGAGAGACCTCGATCATGATCGAGGACGTGCTTGATCGCGATTGAGGACCACCGCGGAACGGCGTTGCCGTGGAGCGCTGCCTCCAAGTCTTAAGCGAACTTCACCAGCATCAGGCTGAAGCAGCCGATGAACAGGAAGGCGGAGAAGGCGAGCACCAGCGGCCGCAGGCCGCGCGAGCGTAGCTGCGAAATGTCGGCCTGCAGGCCCATGGCGGCGAGCCCCATGGTCAGCATGATGGTGGTGGCGAGAGCCATCGCCGACTTCACTTCGGCTGGCACGGTGACCAGGCTGTTCAGCGCCACGACGGCGACGAAGGCGGCGACGAACCACGGCATGGGCGGCCGTGCAGCAGACTGGTCGCCGCTCGTCTTGCGCCGCGCCATCAGGCCAAGCGCGATGACCATCGGCGCCAGCATGGCGACGCGCGTCAGCTTGGCCACGGTGGCGATCTCGCCGGACTGGGTGCCGTTCTGGAAGCCGGCGCCGATGACCTGCGCCACCTCATGGATCGAGGCGCCGGCCCACAGGCCGAAGGCGTGCTGGTCGAGGCCAAGCGTAGGGGCCAGCAGCGGGAAGCCGAGCATGGCGACGGTGCCGAACAGCGTGATCGAGGCGACGGCATAGGTGACGTCCTCGTCGCGCGCATCGGTGACGATGTTGGTGGCTACGATGGCCGAGGCGCCGCAGATCGAGGTGCCGGCGGCAATCAGCTGCGCAAGCTTGCGGTCGACGCCAATCAGCCGGCCGAGGGTGATGGTGAAGAGGAAGGTGGCGCCGAGCGTCGCCGCCACGATGCCGACGCCGCCGGCGCCGATCGAGACGACCTGGCCGAGCGTCAGCTGGAAGCCGAGCAACACGATGGCAAAGCGCAGCAGGCGCTTTTGCGAGAAGGCGATGCCGGCCTTGGCGTGCGCCGGGGTGCCAAGTACGTTGGAATAGACCATGCCGGCGACGACGGCGAGGATCATCGGGCTGAACAGGGCGAAGCCGGAGACATTGTGCGCCGAGAAGGCGACGGCCGTGATCATCGCCACCAGCACGATGCCCGGAATGACGCCGTTCCACATCGAATCGAGGCGCTTGCGGCCTGCGGCCAGATCGGCCGGTATCAGGCTTTTCGGAATATCGTTCGCGATGTGGGTCAGGGAAGACAATGCAATTCTCCAAGCGAGCACCCCGGGAGAATGCCATTCCTGAAACGATCTTTCCAACGAATTGTTGTGGTTGGAATGATCGATTTTTACGAACGATTGGGGCTAAAGGTCGTACGAACCCTCCGGCTACAGCAATTCTTGCCACCGTCGCGCGCCATGAACCACGCGTACAATTTCCGCGCCATCGTCGATCTGGCGATAGAGGATTAGGTAATTTCTTACAGGGAAGGTGCGTAAGCCCGGCCGCACTTCTGGTCGGGCAACACCCATTCCCGGCATATCGGAGATGCGCTGGCAATGGGCATGGATCTCATCATACCAACGCAACGCCGCCGAGGGACTGTCCTCGGCGATATAGAGCGCGATGGCTTCGATATCCGCTTCGGCTTCCGGTCGTAGGCGAAGCGTCATCGCGACGTGCGCTCGGCGATCCTTGCATCGAGCTTGCTTTTGATCCGGGCGAAAGCCTCGCCACTGTCGACGGCGTTGCCGCTTGCCATTCCTTCATCCCAAAGCCGGCCCAACTCGTCGACGGCCCGGTCACGCTGCATCCGACGAAATTTCCATTCGCGCAGCGCCTCGCGCATGACTTCGCTCGCCGAGGCGTATTCGCCCGCCGCGACAACCTCGCGCATCATGGTTGCCATTTCAGGGGTGAGGGCAACGCTCACTTTCTCGACATTGGCCATCTGTGTGTTCTCCTACTGCGCAAAGTAGGCAAGTTTACCACCGCCTGCAAGAAGGAGGCATTCACCTACATCAAAGCTGGGCTTCGATCGCCGCCTTGTCGATGACCGACCAGACATTCCTGATCCTGTCATCCAGAAATTCATAGAAGACATTCTCGCTGAAAGAGACCTTTTTGCCGTTGATGGGGAGATCGAAGAAGGTCCCCTTTGGCGTACAGTTGAACTGCAGGCGGCTGGCGATGAAGGGTGGATCGGCGATCAGCAGCTGGACGTCGAAATAGAGGTCCGGAATTTCGCGAAAATCCCGTTCCAGCATGGAGCGGTAGCCCGATAGCCCGACGCGGTCGCCATTGTAGTGTACCTCGTCATGAACGAAGCGATGCAGTCGCGCCCAATCCTGATTGTTGAGACAGTCGATGTAGCCTCGATAGAGGTCGGTCTCGGTCACGGCGATGGCTCCGCATAGATCAGGCTTGATCGCGAAGATAGAACGACCGCGAATACAGTCCAGACGTTCTAGCCCCGATAGCGCAACGCATCGACCAGCAGCGAGAAGGCAGGCGTCGCTTGGCGACGGCTGGGGTAATAGAGGTGGTAGCCGGGGAAGGGCGCGCACCAGTCGGCCAGCACCCGCACCAGCCGGCCGTCGGCCAGCGGTGCGCGCACCTGGTCCTCGGGCAGATAGGCGAGGCCGAGGCCTGCGAGCACGGCATTCATGCGCAGCCCTGCCGTGTTGAAGATCAGCTGGCCCTCGACGCGCACTTTCAGCTCGCGGCCGGCTCTTTCGAATTCCCAGGCATAGAGCCCGCCATAGGTCGGCAGGCGCAGATTGATGCAATTGTGGGTGGTCAGGTCCTGCGGCACGCGCGGCTTTGGCCGCCGGGCGAAATAGGCCGGCGCGCCGACCACCGCCATGCGCATGTCGGGGCCGATGCGCACCGCGATCATGTCGTGCGCCACCTGTTCGCCGAGCCGCACGCCGGCATCGTAGCGCTCGGCGACGATATCGGTCAGGCCGTAGTCGACGATGATCTCGACCTTGATGTCGGGATAGTCCGGCAAAAGCCGGGCGATCGCCGGCCACAGCACCGCGTCGGCGGCATGCTCGCCGGCGGTGATGCGGATGGTGCCGGCGGGCTTTTCACGCAAGGCGCTGAGCGCGGTGAGCTCGGCCTCGATCTCGTCGAGCCTTGGCCCGACGGAGCGCACCAGGCGCTCGCCGGCCTCGGTGGGCGACACGCTGCGCGTGGTGCGGGTGAGCAGCCGCACGCCCAGCCGCTCCTCCAGCGCGCGCACCGTGTGGCTGAGCGCCGATTGCGAGACGCCGAGCTGTGCCGCCGCCCGGGTAAAACTTTTTCGCGCGCAACCGCCAGGAAGGCGGTCAGCTCGTTGAGATTGTCTCGCGGCATTGATGAGAATTCCTCATAAGTACATGCCGGATATAGCACCTAATCCAGACCAATCGCAGGGGCTAAATAGACGCCATCACATAGACACCATCATGGGCGGCTGCCCGAAGTCGGCGGCCCCTCAAGCCAGTGGCAGCGTCCTGCCCGGCGTGAAGAAGGAAAAAGACCATGGATATCAAGCGAAGCGGCTCGCAAGCCTCTGGCAAGGGCCCCGGCGACTGGTTCACCGGCACGGTGCGCATCGATCCGCTGTTCGCGGCCATTGCGCCGGCCCGCGCCGCCGGCAATGCCGTTACCTTCGAGCCCGGCGCGCGCACCGCGTGGCATACCCATCCGCTCGGCCAGCTCTTGATCGTCACCGCCGGCTGCGGCCGCGTGCAGCGCGAGGGCGGGCCGATAGAAGAAATACGGCCGGGCGACGTGGTTCGCTTCGAGCCCGGCGAAAAGCACTGGCATGGCGCGGCCCCCACCACCGCCATGACCCACATCGCCATCCAGGAAGCGCTCGACGGCAAGGCCGTCGACTGGATGGAGCATGTCAGCGACGCGCAGTACAAGGCCTGATCGCCGGAGCCAGAAAAATGTCCACGCCCGCCACCGCACCGCACAAGACAGCCATCCTGGCGATCATCCTCGTCAGCTATGTGATGATCGTGCTCGACACCTCGATCGTGCTCACCGGCCTGCCCAGGATCCACCAAGGCCTCGGCTTCACCGATGCCGGGCTGGCCTGGGTGCAGAGCGCCTATACGCTGACCTTCGGCGGCTTCCTGCTGCTCGGGGCGCGGGCGGGTGACATTCTGGGGCGCCGGCTGATGCTCATCGTCGGTCTTGGCCTGTTCACGCTTGCTTCGCTGGCGATCGGTGCGGCGCAATCGGCGGCCTGGATGATCAGCGCGCGGGCGATCCAGGGCCTAGGTGCCGCCATCCTGGCGCCTTCGACGCTGGCGCTTCTGCAGACCACCTTCGCGGAAGGTCCCGAGCGCACCCGCGCCGTGTCCTACTACAGCGCGGTGGCCGGTGTAGCGGCCAGCGTCGGCCTGGTGCTGGGCGGCGTGCTTGCCGACTGGATCTCCTGGCGCGTCGGCTTCTTCATCAATCTGCCCATCGGCATTGCCATGATCATCGCCGCGCGCAAGTACATCGTGGAAACCGAGCGGCGCGCCGGCGAACTCGACGTCATTGGCGCCCTGACCTCGACCGTCGGCATGACGGCACTTGTCTATGGCTTCATCCGCTCGGCCGACACCGGCTGGACAAATGCCGGTACGATCGCGTCGCTGGCAGGTGCCGCGCTGCTGCTTGGCGTCTTCGTCGTCAACGAATGGAAGGCGAAGCAGCCGATCATGCCGCTCAGGCTGTTCGTCAGCCGCGAGCGTGCCGGCGCCTATGCCGCCCGCATCCTGTTCCTGGGCGCCATGATCGGCTTTTTCTTCTTCACCACACAGTATCTGCAAGGCGTGCTCGACTACAGGGCGGCGCTGACCGGCATGGCCTTCCTGCCGATGACCATGGTCAATTTCGCCGTCGCGATGGTTGTGCCGCAGTTGACGCGCCGGTTCGGCAATGGCCGGCTGCTGGCCGGCGGCCTTGCGCTCTGCCTGCTTGGCATGGCGTGGCTGAGCCGCGCCTCGTTCGACACGGCCTATTTGACCGGGGTGGCGCTGCCGATGGTGCTGATCGGCGCCGGGCAAGGCCTGACGCTCAGCCCGCTGACCACATCAGGCATTGCCGGTGTCGCGCCTGGGGATGCCGGTGCCGCCTCCGGCGTCGTCAACGTCGCCCATCAGCTCGGCAATTCGCTCGGCCTCGCCGTCCTGGTTGCGGTGGCGGCGGTTGGCGCCGGTGCACTCGATGGCAGGGAGCTGCTTGCCTATCGCTTCGGCACCGCGCTCACCGCCGGCTCGGCCATGCTGGCGCTGGCGCTGCTGTTCGTCTGCGCCCTGATCGTGCGGCCCCGCAAGGCGGTGCAAGCGGTGGCGACCGGGGCGAACGCCTGAAGGCTGGACGCGGGCCGGCGACCCTCAACAAGAATCGAAAAGGATCAAGACAATGCAAAAGCGCACACTTGGAACAAGCGGCCTCGAAGTCTCGGCCATCGGCCTTGGCTGCATGGGGATGAGCCAGTCCTACGGGGCTCCGATGGAGACGGCGGATGCTGTCCGCTTGATCCGCTCCGCCTTCGAGCGCGGTATCACCTTCTTCGACACGGCGGAGGTCTATGGACCGTTCAAGAACGAGGAGGTCGTCGGCGAGGCGTTGCAGCCGATCCGCGACCAGGTGGTGATCGCCACCAAATTCGGCATCGACATCACCGGCACAGCCGGACATGAGGGCATGGACAGCCGGCCGCAGCATATTCGCGACGTCGTCGAGGCCTCGCTCAAGCGGCTGAGGACCGATCGCATCGACCTTCTCTACCAGCATCGTGTCGATCCGGTCGTCCCGATCGAAGAGGTGGCGGGCACGGTGAAGGAGTTGATCAGCCAAGGCAAGGTCAAGCATTTCGGCCTCTCCGAAGCCGGCGTGCGCACGATCCGCCGCGCCCATGCGGTGCAGCCGGTCGCGGCCCTGCAAAGCGAATACTCGCTGTGGTGGCGTGAACCCGAGGAGGCGATCCTGCCGGTGCTCGAAGAGTTGGGCATCGGCTTCGTGCCCTTCAGTCCGCTGGGCAAGGGTTTCCTGACCGGCGCCATCGACGCCAGCACGACGTTCGACAGCAGCGACTTCCGCAACACGGTCCCGCGTTTCGCAGAAGAGGCCCGCAAGGCCAACCAGGCGCTGGTCGATGCGATCGTCGCAATCGCGGCGCAGAAGAAGGTGATCCCGGCACAGGTCGCGCTCGCCTGGCTGCTGGCGCAAAAGCCCTGGATCGTTCCGATCCCCGGCACGACGAAGCTCAATCGCCTCGAGGAGAACATCGGGTCGACCGCTGTCGCGCTGACGGCGGACGATCTTGCCGACATCGAAAACGTGGTCTCGGCGATTGCCGTGCAGGGAGAGCGCTATTCCCCGCAACAGGCGGCACGGATCGATCGCTGAGGCGCAACCGGAAGGAAAATCCCATGACCGACAACATCAAGGACAAGGTCGTCGTCATCACCGGCGCCAGCAGCGGGCTTGGCGAAGCCGCCGCACGGCTTTTGGCGAAAGAGGGTGCGAAGCTGGTGCTGGGCGCGCGCCGCCTCGACCGGCTCGAGGCGCTGGCCGCCGAGTTGTCGCTTGGCAAGGACGCGATCCTTTCAACCGACGTCACCGATATCGGCCAGGTCCGGCGGCTCGTCGACCACGCGGTCAAGACGCATGGCCGCGTCGACGTCATCATCAACAATGCCGGGCTGATGCCGCATTCGCCGCTGGAGCGCGGCAAGGTCGAAGACTGGGACCGGATGATCGACGTCAACATCAAGGGTGTGCTCTACGGCATCGCCGCCGCACTCCCGCATATGAAGACGCAGAAGAGCGGCCACATCATCAATGTGTCGTCGGTCGCCGGCCACAAGGTAGGGCCGGGGGGCGCCGTCTATGCCGCGACCAAGCACGCTGTGCGCATCATCTCCGAAGGGCTGCGGCAGGAAGTGAAACCCTACAACATCCGCACCACCATCATCTCGCCGGGCGCCGTGGCGACGGAGCTGCCCGACAGCGTGACTGAACCCGATGTCGCCGAGGGCGTGCGCGCGCTCTATGACCGCGTGGCCATCCCCGCCGATTCCTTCGCCAGGACGGTGGTGTTCGCCATGAGCCAGCCCGACGAGGTCGACATCAATGAGATCCTGTTTCGGCCGACGGCGCAGGAGTATTAAGGCCAGCTCGACCGCTGGCTTGACAGCAGCGCTCCTGCTGCTCCAGCTTGGCGTCATGTTCGCCCTCGCGCCCACCCACACCAAGCGACGCCGCCGCCCAGTGCGGAGCGGCAAGCTGATTGCGTGACGACGAAGGCCGGCAGGATAGATCCGGTTCGTTCGTTTCCAGCCTCGCCCGCGACAACGCCGGCGGGGTTTTTCATGCCTGGAGTCTTGTGATGACAAACAATTCCATCCGGTTTCGGCCGGCCGAACCCGCTGATGCCCCGGCCATCAGGGACATCGTTCGCGCCGCCTATGGCAAATGGGTGCCGGTGATCGGCCGCGAGCCGCTGCCGATGCGCGCCGACTACGACAAGGCCGTTGCCGAGCATCCCTTCGAGCTCGCAGTCGCGGACGGCCGCATTGTCGGGATGATCGAAACCATGCTGGCCGACGATCACCTCTGGATCGAGAATGTCTGCGTCGCGCCGCAGGCGCAGGGCAGGGGTATCGGCCGGCTGCTGCTGGAGCGGGCCGAGCAGAAGGCGCTAGAGGCCGGCCGCCCGGAGTTGCGCCTGCTGACCAATGGCGCCTTCGCCGCCAATGTGTTGTTGTACAAAAGCCATGGCTATACGATCGACCGGGAGGAGCCATTCATGGGTGGCATGACGGTCTATATGAGCAAGGGATTGACGCGATAGCGGGCAATCGGAGGCATGGATACGACGATGGCGGCCAGGGTCAAATTGAAGCAACTTCCCGGGCCGTACGCGATTTCGCGGCTCGGAGCGGGCGACAGCATTCCCGGCTGGGCGGACGGGCCGGGCTTCGTCAGCATCACCAGGACCGACGACGAGCTTTCGATCACGTGCCTGCAGGATCGTGTTCCAGGCACGGTCAAGCACGATGGTGACTGGGTCGCCTTCAAATTGCAGGGGCCTTTTGCTTTCGACGAAACCGGCATCGTGCTGTCGGTCATCCAGCCGCTGTCAGAAAACGGGCTGGGCATCTTCCTGGTGTCCACCTTCGATGGCGATCATTTGCTGGTGAAGGCGGCGGATCAGGATGCGGCGAGACAGCATCTGGTCGAGGCGGGACACACGGTGCTGTAATTCATCCCACGCCATCGAAAACGGCTGGGTTCTCTGGCCCAACGCCTCTGGCTCAATCACTGGCGCGCTGGCTCAACCACTTCGGGGGTTGCGTTTGACAGCGGCGTTTGTGCATCGTTATCACTAGCTGGATATCACGGCCGCCGGAACGGCCACGCGGCACCCCCAAGGAGAAAACCATGTCACACAATTTGCAGTTCTATATCGATGGTGCGTGGGTCGATCCTGTTGTGCCCAACACGCTCGATGTCATCGATCCGTCGAACGAGGATGCCTTCGCGCAGATCTCGCTCGGCTCCAAGGCCGATGTCGACAAGGCGGTGGCCGCCGCCAAGCGCGCTTTCCAAACATTCGGCTTCACTTCGGTGGAAGAGCGCCTCGATATCCTGAGCCGCATCATCGCCGTCTACAAGAAGCGCAGCAAGGACCTGGCGCTTGCCGTGTCGCGCGAGATGGGCGCGCCGCGCCAGATGGCGCTCGACAGCCAGGTCGGCATTGGTCTGGCGCATCTGGCCAAGATGGCGGAAGTGCTCAAGACTTTCCAGTTCCGCCACGTCAAGGGCAGCGCGCTGATCGCCAAGGAGCCGATCGGCGTCGTTGGCCTGATCACGCCGTGGAACTGGCCGTTGAACCAGATCACCTGCAAGGTGGGTCCCGCGCTCGCCGCCGGCTGCACCATGGTGCTGAAGCCGTCCGAGATCGCGCCGCTCGACGCCATCATCTTCGCCGAGATCATCGACGAGGCCGGCGTGCCGAAGGGCGTGTTCAACCTCGTCAACGGTGACGGCCCCGGCGTCGGCCAGGCACTGTCCAGCCATCCCGACGTCGACATGATGTCGTTCACCGGTTCGACCCGGGCCGGCATATTGGTGGCCAAGGCCGCCGCCGACACGGTCAAGCGCGTGCACCAGGAGCTGGGCGGCAAGTCGGCCAACATCCTGTTCCCGGATGTCGACCTGGCCACCGCCGTCACCAAGGGCGTCGCCGGCTGCTTCAGCAATAGCGGCCAGTCCTGCAACGCGCCAACCCGCATGTTCGTACCGCGCGACCGTCACGACGAAGCGGCGGGCTATGCGAAGGCGGCAGCGGAGAAGTTCGTGGTCGGGCCGGCCGACGGCGCCAACACCAAGCTTGGCCCTGTCGTCAGCCAGGTCCAGTTCGACAAGATCCAGGACCTAATCCAGGCCGGCATCGACGAAGGTGCGACGCTGGTCGCCGGCGGCCCCGGCCGCCCGGCCGAACTCAACCGCGGCTATTACATCAGGCCGACCGTGTTCGCCGACGTCACGCACGACATGCGCATCGCGCGCGAGGAAATCTTCGGGCCGGTGCTGGCGATCCTGCCCTACGACACGGTCGAACAGGCGGTCGAGCAGGCCAACGACACTGTCTACGGCCTGGCCTCCTACATCCAGGCCAAGGACATCCAGAAGGCGCGCGACGTGGCGGCACGCATGCGCTCGGGCAATGTCTACATCAACTACCCGACCTGGGACGCCGGCCTGCCCTTCGGCGGCTACAAGCAGTCGGGCAACGGCCGCGAATACGCCGAGTATGGCCTCGAGGATTTCCTCGAGATCAAGGGCATCGCGGGGTACGAGGCGGCGGAGTAGGCGCGACGCGGTTCGGGCCGGCGGTAGTGCCGGCCCACTTCATCTGTTTGGCATCCGAGGCCGCCATCTAGGAATTGACGTGGCGGCTTTATCGAACTTTGCTTGCGGCCAACTGCCGAGCATTTATGATGGTGTCGCGGAAATTCTTGGTTTTCCACACGAACCGCGGATGAGCCGGAAGCTGGAAAAGTCAGAGCCCGACGAGAGTCTCTACCAAGTCTTTGTCGACGATAATTTCCATTATCGTGACGAGAGCCATCGGTATTTGGACGGACAATTCGCAACCTATGATGAGGCGGTGGCGCACTGCCGTGCCATAGTCGACGGCGAACTGGAAAATGCTTTCAAACCGGGAGCAACTGCCGAACAGCGGTTTGAGACATACAGTCTGTTTGGCCTGGATCCGTTCATCAAGACGCCGCCCGGGCGACGGGTCGATCCGCCTTTTTCCGCTTGGGATTATGCAAAGGAGCGGTGCGGAATCCTGCCTCGCGACGCTGCCATTCCAGAAGCCTGATTTTCAGCGCTTCTTGCCAATTGGCAAATACATGCTATATCTCTGCCAATAGCAGAGGTGAGCAGCATGCAGCTTCAGTCCATCGTCACCACGCCGGCCACGGTTGGGTCAGCCATTTCGGAAGAAGAGGCGGGCGCACTGGCGCGTACCACGGTCAATCTGTTCAAGGCGTGGAACCTCACCGATCTGGAGGCCTGCATCCTGCTCGGCGGCATGTCGGCGCGCACCTGGGCGCGTTGGAAGGAGGGCGGCATCGGCCGGATCGACCGCGACCTGCGCACACGCATGGCGCATCTGATGGGTATCCACAAAGGCCTGCGCTATCTTTTCACCGAGCCGGCGCGCGGCTATGCCTGGATCCGCAAGCCCAATGCCATTTTCGGCGGCCAGTCGGCGCTCGACCTGATGCTGCGTGGTGAAATCTCCGACCTTGCGGCGATGCGCGAATGGCTCGATGCGGAGCGTGGCGCATGGTGAGTGGGCTCGCGGTCCGGCGCCGCGTCCACTGGCAGCAGACGTTTCGCATCATCCGCTCCATCCATCCGCCGATCGACCTGTTCGAGGACATTGCCGATCCGCGCGACTGGGAGGCGCTGGCCTCGGTGGAGGAGAAGACCAATCCGCGCATCCGGCTGGAGATCGGCGACCTCGGCAAGGTTACGGCCGCAAGGCGGGTGTCCGGCCCCGGCGCCAGCTTCGTCATGGCGCCTTTCGTGCATTGTTCGACGCTGCGGCCGGGCCGTTTCTCCGATGGCAGCTACGGCCTCTATTATGCCGGCGACAGCGAGGATGTGGCGCTGGCCGAAACCATCCACCATCACCAGAATTTCATGCGCGCCACCAATGAAGATCCGGGCTGGACGGCGGATTTTCGCGTGCTGATCGGCAGTGTCGACCGCGACCTCGACGACGTCAACGCCGTGCCCGGCGTACTCGAACCCGATGATTACACCGCCTCGCAGGCGGAAGGGCGGGCACTTCGTGCCGCCGGCAGCGACGGGCTGGTGTGGAACAGCGTGCGCATGCCTGAGGGCCAATGCATCGGCATCTTCTGGCCCGACGTCATCCCCGTCCCGGTGCAGGGCCGGCACTACAGCTACCACTGGGATGGCAAGCGCGTGGATTTCGTGCGTCAGCACGATACCGGCAAGGTGCTGGCGGTCGTGTGACTGCGAGTGCTTCGTCGCCGATCTCAGCTGCGACCTCGCCAGCGGCGACGACGCTTGCGTTCTATATCTTGCTCCGTTGCGAGACCTTCTGCTGGAACTCGCCGCGGGGGCAGTCTGTATCGAGCCAAATGGACCGAGGATATTCATGACGAATGGACGCGGAACCTCGCTAAAGACCGGCCAGACCTTAAGCCGGAGCAGATAGCGAGGACGCGCGACCTGATGAACCGCTCCGTGCCGGATTGCCTGGTCGAAGGCTATCAGGAACTGATACCAAGTTTGACACTCCCCGATGAAAATGACCGGCATGTCCTGGCAGCAGCTATCGTTTCGGCAGCCGATGCCATTGTCACTTTCAATCTGAAGGACTTCCCTAAGCCGGTTCTCGACAAGTACCTGTTGGATCTGATCCATCCCGACGAGTTCATCTTCAATCAGTTCGGGATCAATGATGCCGCTGTTCTGGTGTCGGTACAGCGATGCCGTCTCCGTCTCAAGAATCCACCGAAAACGGTTTCCGAGTATCTGGATACGCTGGAGATGCAGGGTCTGCCAAAGACTGTGAGCCGTCTCCGCACCTATGCGGGAGTTATTTAGCCCGCTTGCTGCCAACGTGCCTTGCGGTCTGGCAGCGCTCGAACAGACGCAGCCTTTTCCATTCTCGTTCGCTGCGGGCGCATATTCAGATTCTGCGCCATACAGGATAGCGGCTTTCTAAGATCACCCCAAAAATGGCATAGATTTCCTGCCATATCGGCTCCACCCGATCTATATATCGGTTGAGATCGATGCAGGATGTAGATGGACAACGACATCATATTGAAGGCGCTGGCGCATCCGTTTCGGCGCGATGTGCTGGCGTGGCTGAAGGAGCCTGAACAGCACTTCGCCGCGCAGGCGCATCCGCTCGAAATGGGCGTCTGCGCCAGCCAGTTCGACAATCGCGGCCTGGCGCAGTCCAGCGTCTCGGCGCATCTGGCGACACTGGCTTCGGCCGACCTCGTGACCACGCGGCGGGTCGGCCAGTGGGTGTTCTACAAGCGCAACGAAGAAACCATCGCCGCCTTCCAGGCCGCCTTGTCCGATCTCTGACGATCCTCCCCCATCCTACCCCCGAATGTATGAAAGGCATTTCTCATGGCTACCCTCTTTGATCCCCTGCGGGCCGGCGATCTCGCGCTGGCGAACCGCATCGTCATGGCGCCGCTGACGCGCAACCGCTCGCCCAATGCGGTGCCCGGCGACCTCTCGGTGACCTACTACGGCCAGCGCGCCACGGCCGGGCTTATCGTGACCGAAGCCACCGCCATCAGCCATCAGGGCCAGGGCTACGCCAACGTGCCCGGCCTCTATGGCGCGGATCAGCTTGCCGGCTGGAAGCGTGTCACCGACGCCGTTCACAAGGCCGGCGGCAAGATCGTGGTGCAGCTCTGGCATGTCGGACGCATCTCGCACACGACGTTGCAGCCCGGCGGCGGCAAGCCGGTGGCGCCGTCGGCGATCAGGGCAAACTCCAAGACTTTCCTGGTCAAGCCGGATGGCAGCGGCGAGTTCGCCGAGACCTCCGAACCGCGTGCGCTCGATGCCGCCGAACTTCCCGGCATCGTCGAGGATTTCCGCCGCGCCGCCAAGGCGGCGATCGAGGTAGCGGGTTTCGACGGCGTCGAGATCCATGGCGCCAATGGCTATCTCATCGACCAGTTCCTGCGCTCGGGCACCAACCATCGCACCGATAATTATGGCGGCTCCATCGAGAACCGGACGCGATTCCTGTTCGAGGTGGTCGACGCGGTCACGGGCGCCGTTGGCGCCGGCAGGACCGGGATCAGGCTGTCGCCGGTGACACCCGCCAACGACACTTCGGATGCCGATCCGCAGCCGCTGTTCAACCATGCGGTGGCGGGCCTGGGCAGCCGCGGCCTGGCGTACGTCCATATCGTCGAAGGCGCGACCGGCGGCGCCCGCGACTTCAGCCAGGGCGACAGGCCGTTCGACTACGAAGAACTGAAGGCCGCCTATCACAAGGCCGGAGGAAACGGCGCCTGGCTGGTGAACAATGGCTATGACAAGGAACTGGCCGAAAAGGCTGTCGGGGACGGCTATGCCGACCTTGTCGCGTTCGGCAAGTTGTTTATCGCCAATCCCGACCTCGTCAGCAGGCTGAAGCGGAACGCCGGACTGAACGATCCGGACAAGACGACGTTCTATGGCGGCGACGCCAAGGGCTATACGGATTATCCGACGGCGGCCTAAGCCGCTCTCCCCAAGTAGCCTACCCACAAGGCAGCCGGCTCCCGACGGGGGAGCCGGCCAGCCATCGCGCTATGCGCGATCGGATGAACATCTGGCCGGGACGCACGGGCGTGGAACCGGGCCTGGCTGAGCGGATTTCTTTTTTGCGGTGACTTGCGGCGATCAGGAATTTGCCTGATCAAGTCGGTAGAGGGCCAACAACCGGCAATTGTGCTTCAAAACTGCTGACATGATGCTTCCCAGATTCCTGCGATCGATTGTAAAGGCGCGGCAACCTCTCGCGGGTCTGGCCATCCTGCTGTCGCTCGGCGCTCCCGCCCTGGCTGCCGACAGCCGTATGGATGTCTGCGCCAATGACAAGCTTGCCGCGCCCAACCGGATCGTCGCCTGCACCAATGTGATTGAGGACAAGGCGACCTCGGCAAGCGATCGGGAAATTGCCTATTTCGATCGCGGCAACGCGTTGGACGCGGCCGGCGAATATGATCGCGCCCTGTCGGATTACGACAAGGCGATCGAACTCGATCCCAAGGACGCCGATGCCCTCAACAATCGTGGCCTGACCTGGAGCCACAAGAAGGACTATGACCGGGCGCTCGCCGACTACAGCAGGGCGATAGAGCTCAATCCGCAATTCGCTCTCGCATATGGCAACCGAGGCCTGATCTGGCACAGCCAGAAGCGCGACGAAGACCGCGCGATCGCCGATTTCAAAAAGGCGATCAGTCTCGAACCGCAAACCAGCGATGTCTACAACCTTCTCGGCAATGCGTATCTGCGCAAGGGCGACTATGACAGCGCCATCACCAGCTACAGCCAGGCGGTGTTTCTCGATCCCGAGAATCCCGACCAGTATTTCAACCTTGGACTGGCCTGGACCTCCAAGGGCAATCCGGAACGCGCCATAGCGGACTACAGCCAGGCGATCAGCCTCGACGCGAAGCATGTCGATGCCTATCGCTGGCGCGCCGACGCCTGGGTCAAGCGGGGCGACACCGATCGCGCCATGGCAGACTACGACGAGGCCATCAGGATCGATCCGAGTGACGCCGAGACCTTCCGCAATCGTGGTGATTTGTGGTTCGGCAAGAAGAACTATGATCGTGCCATCGCGGATTACGGGCAGGCCATCGATGCCGATCCCCGGGATGCGGTAGCCTATAATGATCGTGGCTGGACGTGGTCGCAGAAGAACGACGCCGAACGCGCCATAGCGGATTTCGACAAGGCGATCAACATCGATCCGACCTATGCCAAGGCCTACAACAATCGTGGCCTGGCGTGGTCGGACATGGGCGATCTCGACCGTGCCATATCGGACTACGATCAGGCGATAGCCGCCGATCCCAAATATGCGCACGCCTATGACAACCGGGGCCTGGCCCGGGTTGCGAAGGGGCAATACGACCTCGCCATAGCAGACTACAATCTGGCGATCCTCATCGATGACGGATATGCCATAGCCTACAAGAACCGTGGCTGGGCCTGGGCCCGCAAGCGCCAGTTCGACTATGCCATTGCCGACTACGACAAGGCCATCACCCTGGTTCCGGACTATGCCAGTGCCTGGACTGGGCGGTGCCACGCCTGGATTTACAAGGGACAATATGATCGCGCCATCAGAGACTGCGATCAGGCGATCCATATCTTGCCCGACAGTGCCAGCGCCCACGACACGCGAGGCCTCGCCCGGCTCTACAAGGCCGACTTTGCCGGCGCTTTCGACGATTTCGATGAAGCGGTGCGCCTCGAACCGAAATTCGCGGGCGCCTACCAGAACCGCGGTATTGCCGCGTTATACTTTCGCTCGGCCGCCAGCGCGCAGGCCGATCTCGAACTGGGCGCCCAGATCCGGCCGAGGGATGCCTATTATGCGATCTGGGCGGATCTTGCGCGGCGGCGCCACGGGCAGCCCAGCATCCTTGCGGACGCCAAGCTCGACATGACCAAATGGCCGGCGGCAGTGGTTCGTCTGCTGCTCGGCCAGCAGACGCCGGAGGCCACGCTGCTGGCCGCCGACAATCCGGACGCGACGAAGGAAAGCGAGCAGGTCTGCGAGGCGAATTTCTACACGGCGGAATTCTTGCGGCTGCAACATCGCGACGAGGAGGCCTTGCGGCTCTACCGCCTCGCGCTCGCCGGGTGTCCTCGGGATTTCATTGAGTATACCGCCGCCACCAACGCGCTGCGCGTCATGGGCAAGGCGCGGTGAGGGCGGTTCACCGCTTCATGGACGCGCGCCGCGCTGTGGCATCTGGCCGAGGAAACATACCTAGTCCCCATGGCGGGCCAAGTGAGGCAATGACAGACCACCTTGTCGGCGACTGGAAGGTCCGCCGCACCATGATCGATTTCCTGACCGGCGCGACCCACCGCTTCGCCGGCGACGCCGTGGTCACGGAAGATGCCTTCACCGAGCGTGGGCTCATGCGGATCGGCGCCCATGAAATGCCGGCAAGCCGGCGCTACCGGCTCGAGCCGGGCGAGGCTTCGATGCGCATCCTTCATGCCGATGGAAGCGACTTCATCGAACTGGAGCCGAAGGCGGCGCAGGCCGTGCGCCATCTCTGCGGCGCCGATCTCTATGTCGGGCGCTTCTTCTTCGCGGACGGGACGAATGGGCCGAGGCGTGGCGCGTCAAGGGGCCGCGCAAGAACTACGCAAGCCTTGGGTGGTTTTATCGACAGCACGATCCATCGTGTCGCCTGCGCGAAGAGCATGGGGTAAAAGTTCGCGCGCTGGAGAACGCTCTCATTGCCGGGGAAGAATTTGGGCACCCATTGCGTTCGACAGCACTGCATTCCTGAGCAAGATGCGAGCCAAGCATGCCAGGTGAGCGCCGCTAACATAGGTTCGAGGGCGCAGAAGGGAAAACCCTAAGCCGCACGCCCTCAATGCCTGAGAATCTTGCTCAGAAACGCCCGGCTGCGGTCGGTCCTGGGATGTGAGAAGAATTCGTCGGGCGTGCCACTTTCGACGATGGCGCCGGCGTCCATGAACACCACGCGCTGGGCGACCTTGCGGGCAAAGCCCATCTCGTGCGTCACCACCATCATGGTCATGCCTTCCTCGGCGACGGCCACCATGACGTCGAGCACCTCGGAAATCATCTCGGGATCGAGCGCCGAGGTCGGCTCGTCGAACAGCATGATTTTCGGCCGCATGCCGAGGCAACGCGCGATCGCCACGCGCTGCTGCTGGCCGCCGGAGAGCTGTGCGGGATAGGCATTGACCTTGTCGGCCAGCCCGACCTTGGCCAGCAAGTCGCGCCCGGCCTTTTCAGCTTCGGCGCGCGGGATTTTGCGGACATGGATAGGGGCCAGCGTGACGTTTTCGAGCGCGGTCTTGTGCGGATAGAGGTTGAAGGACTGGAAGACGAAGCCGATCTCGGTGCGCAGCTGCGTCATGTTGGTGGCGGCGTCGCCGAGGCGCTGGCCGTCGACGACGAGGTCGCCGTCCTTGATCGTCTCCAGGCCGTTGATGCAGCGGATCAGCGTGCTCTTGCCCGAGCCGCTCGGCCGCAGACGACGACCACTTCGCGCGGCTCGACGCTGAGCGTGATGTCCTTCAACACATTGAGCGCGCCGAACCATTTGTTGACGCCGCGAAAGTCGATCATGCCGGTTTTGGCTAAGCCGGCTTTGGTCTGGGTTGGTTTGGTCATGTTGGCCGCACCTCTGGGGTTCGATGTCACAGCTGCACCTCGCCATGCGCCGCGCCCATGCGGCGTTCGAGCCGGCGGGCCAGCATGATCAAGGGATAGCAGACGATGAAATAGCCGACGCCGACAAGGAAGAAGACCAGCAGGCCATTGGGCACACGTTGCACCACCAGCCAGCCGACGCGGGTGAGGTCGGTCAGGCCGATGGCCGAGACGACGGAAGAGTCTTTGATCAGCAGCACATATTGCCCGACCAGCGGTGGCAGCACGATGCGCATCGCCTGCGGCAGCACCACCTGGCGCATGCGCTGCCAGCGCGACAGGCCGGATGCCAGCGCTGCCTCGACCTGGCCTGTCGGCACCGAGCGGATGCCGGCGGCGACGATCTCGCAGATGAAGCAGGCGGCGAGATTGGTCAGCGCGATGATGCCGGCGGTGAAGGCATCGAGCTCGATGCCGAATTCCGGCAGGATGAAGAAGATCAGGAAGATCTGCACCAGGAACGGCGTGCCGCGGATCAGGTCGACCCAGGCGCCGATGACACCCGAGAGCAGCCGGTTGCCACCGGTGCGCAAGATGCCGAGGCCGAAGCCGAGCAAGGTGCCCGCCACCAGGCTGATCAGCGACAGCACCACCGTCATGCCGAGGCCGCGCAAGGCGAGGGGATAGGAGCCGGCGAGGCTGAGGAATTGTTGCCAGATCATGTGCGCGCCCCCGCCGTGCCGAGCCAGCGGCTGGAGAGAACGGCCAGTCCCTTCAGGCAATAGTAGAGCAGCAAATAGAAGGCGGCGATGGTGACAAAACCTTCCGCCGGCATGAAGCGGTCGGAGGCGAGCAGTTGGCCGGCGCGCGTCAACTCGGCAACCGAGATCAGCGACAGCAGCGCGGAATCCTTGACCAGCACGATCGCCTGGCCGAGCAGCGGCGGGATCGTCACCTTGAAGGCTTGCGGCAGGACGACCAGGCGCATGCGCTGGACATAGGTCATGCCGGAAGCGACGCTCGCCTCGACCTGGCCGCGCGGGATCGACAGGATGCCGGCGCGAATGATTTCAGCGATATAGGCGCCGCTGTTCAAAGATAGTGCGAGGATGCCGACGACGAGTTCGGGCAGGACGAAGCCGAGCCGGGGCAGGCCGAAATAGAGGAAGTAAAGCTGCGCCAGCAGGGGCGTGGCGCGCACGGCGTCGATATAGGCCTTGGCCGGCGCGCGAAACAGCCAGCCGCGCTGCAAGTTCATGGCGCACAGCACGATGCCGACGACGAGTGCGCCGACAAAGGACAGCGCCGACAGCCAGACGGTCGTGACCAGGCCCTGCCCGAACAAAGGCAGGTATTCGACGATGGTGCGGAAACTGAAATTTTCGAGCATGGCTGTGCGGCGGTGAGAGGTGATAGCGAATAGGGAATAGCGAATAGCGAGTAGGGAGCAGCGAAGCGTGGCCGGAACGGCCATTCCCTATTCGCTACTCCCTATTCGCTACTCGCTAATTCCTCAGTGATCTTTCTTCCAGGCGTCGGAATTCACCCAGTAGTCGAGGTTCTTCTGCAGGCGGCCGTCGATCGTGACCTGGTTGAGGAACAGGTTCATCCAGACCAGCAGGTCCGGCTCGTCATAGCGGGTGGCGAAGGCAAGCGGTTCCTTCGACAGCAAGTCCGGCATGATGGTGAAGCTGCCGGCCGGATAGGCTGTCGACTGGCCCTTGACCGCCGAGACGTCGTTGACGCCGCAATCGGCCTGGCCGTTGTTGACGGCGTCGAGCAGCAGCGGGCCGCCGCCCTTGTAGCTCTTGATGTCGGCATCGGGGAAGGCGGTCTTGGCTTCCTTCTCGCCGGTGGCGCCGAGCAGCACGGCGATCTTGGTGCCCTTGGCCTTGCAGTCCTCGGTGGTCTTGAACTTGCTGTCGGCCTTGGTGAAGACGGTGCTGCCCGTATACATGTAGGGCGTGGTGAAGGCGACCTTCATGCCGCGCGCCAGCGTCGGCGTCATGTCGGCGACCAGCAGATCGGCCTTGCCGGACAAGAGCGCCGGGATCAGGCCGTCCCAGTCGAAGTCGAGGAATTTGATTTTAACGCCCATTTCCTTGGCCATCAGCTCGGCCAGTTCAACCGAACTGCCGGTGCGTTCGCCATTGGCGCCGACTAGCGAGAAGGGCGGTCCCTGCGTTTGCACGGCGACGCGCAATTCGCCGCGCTTGGTGATCTCGTCCAGCGTTCCGGCACTGGCGGCAGCGGTCAAGCCCGCGAGCGCAAGTCCGGCGATGAAAAGTCTGGCAATCTTCATTTTGGCATTCCTCCCTGTTGTCGTTTTGTTGTTTTGCCCGAGGGTTTCCTTGGGCGCTTTTTGAGCGGCGGCGCCGTTTGGCGGCGGGCCGTTCGAAAATCCTCAGTCCCAGGTCACCGTCTCGGCAACCTTGATGCCGCGTTTGGCCAGCGCGTCGAAAAAGGGTTCGTCGGGCACATGCAGCAGCGGGTTCAAAAGGCCCGGTGTGGTGATCTCGCGCCGCGCGAGCATCTGCGCCACGATGCTGGCGGGGTAGCCGACGCCGAGGCTCATGCCGAACAGGCCGGACACCAGGTCGCGTTCGATGATCAGATCGGATGTCACCGTCTTGGCACGGCCATCTTCGAGGCCGGAAAAGACATTGCGCATCACGCACAAATCCTTTTCGCCGGGACCGTATTGCAGTTGCGGGCCGAGCAGCCGGCCGAGGAATTCGCGCGGGCTGTTGGAGGTGCCGGGCACCTTGTCCTCGGACAGGAAACCGAGCTCCTTCAGCGGCGCCCAGAAGGCCGACCATCCCGGCCAGCGCAGCGTGTAGCGGCCGGAGCGCTGTAGGCCCTTGGCGGCCGGAAGCATCTCGACATAATGCAGCGCGTCGCCATTGGGGAAGGCTTCCAGCCGGCCAAGGCCGGCGACCTCAATCTCATGGATGAAAGCACTGTCGTGCTGGCGGGCGGCGGGCACTTCGACGCGCTTGCCGTCCTCGATCATCACGCTGTCGCGGTTCTGGCTGACCAGAACCATGTCGAAGTTCCAGCTCACCTTGTAGCAAAGCGGCTTGGCCATCGCCTTCGGCTCGGGAATGCCGCCGCAATAGGAATCGATTGACGTGATGGCGTCGAACTGCCTTGCGGCGCGGGCGTAGAGCACGAGGTCGATGCCGGGGTCGAGCCCGCATTCGGTCATGATCGAGACACCGGCCTGTTCGGCTTCCGGCGCCAGGTCGGCGATGGCCTTGCCGTAATTGGTGGTGACCAGCGGTGTGCGGGTGGCGATGGCGGCTTGCACTGCCTCGCGCATCAATGGCTGCGGCAACAGATCGATGACGGCGTCGGCGTTAGCCAGCACGCTCACAAGTGCCGGTCCGATCGCGCCTTCAGGCACGACGAAACGCACGCGGGAAAGGTCGGTCAGATCAGCCAGCCGGGCCGCACCATCCGGCGCGGTATCGACGCAGGTCACCTCCTCGACACCGCTGGCGACGAGATCGGCGATGGCCGCCCGGCCTTGCAGGCCGAGGCCGCCGAGAACCGCGATCTTCATGCCGGCTCCTTGCGCGCGTCTTCAGACCAGCAGCCTTCCGGCAGGCTGACCCATTTGTTGCAGGACGCCATGACGACGAAGGTCTCGCTGCGCATGACTTCGCCCGGCTCGCCGGCACCGGGGATCAGCTCGCTGGTGACACGGTAGAGATCGGCGACGTCACCGGCCACCGTCACGTCGACGATGATGTCGAAGCGCCCGGTGACCACCGAAGCCGAGTTGACGAAGGGCAGTTCGGAAATGCGCTGCGCCAGCTCGCGGGCCCGGCCGCGGCCCTGGGCATTGATGCCGACAATGGCCGAGATCAGTTCGGGACGCTCGGTCAGGTTCAACAGCCCGACGATCTTGAGCAGGTTGCGGTCGAGCAGGTTGCGCAGCCGCGAGCGCACCGTCGGCACCGAAATCGCCAATGTCTCGGCGAGGCGGTTGATGCCCGGCTGGGCGTCCTGCGACAGCTGTTTGACCAGCCGTCGATCGGTCAGATCGAGATGTTCCCGCAAAGTTCCTGTCTTTCACAAATGAGAAAAATTGAACGATTTTTCTTTCTTATGTGAAAAGACCTTATGGTGTATTTTTAATAACAGCAAGAGAGAGTTGCTGAGAAGCACGATCAGGCTTGTGCGGTGGGCCGAATGACGATCTCGCCCACATCGACCTCGGCCGGTTGCTCGATCGCGAAGGCGATGGCTCGGCTGATCGCATCGGGGGTGATGGCGATTTCGCCCATGCGTTTTTCGATCTCCGCCTTGACCTTGGGATTGGTCATCGAGTCGGCGAAGTTTGTCTGGACGATGCCCGGCGATATGTTCGTCACGCGCAGCTTGGGGCCGGCTTCAAGCCGCAGGCCTTCGGCGATCGCCCGAACCGCATTCTTTGTTCCGGCATAGACCGCCATTGTCGGGCTGATCGTCAGCCCGGCTGTGGAAAGAAGGTTGATGAAGTGGCCAAAGCCCTGGCGGCGGAACACCGGCAGGGCGGCAGCGATGCCATAGAGCGGACCCTTGATGTTGATGTCGATCATCTCCTCCCAATCCTCGACGCGCAGTTCATCGAGGAGCGAGATCGGACCGATGCCCGCATTGTTGATCAGGACATCGATCTTGCCGAACCTGTCGCAGGCAAGGGCAACGAGCTTGGTGAGATCCTCACGGTTCTTCACATCCATTGCCAGGAATGCCGCCTTGCCGCCCGCGCTCTCGATACGATCGACGAGCGCCTCAAGGCGATCGGAACGCCGGGCCCCGAGCACCATCCTGGCCCCACGCCCGGCCAGCAGAAGCGCGGTTGCCTCGCCCATGCCGCTGCTTGCACCCGTGATTGCGATGACTTTTCCCTTTATTCCAGACATGATTGTCTCCTTTCACGATCTAATATTGTGAAAGGCGTCTGGATTATCTATGCTTGAAACTCCATTGTTTCGTCGCGATCGTCCAATCCTGCCATGATCGATCCCCTATCCGACGTGCTCTCGCTTCTCGACATCGCGAGCGCGCGTTGCACGCGTCTCGAAGTGGGCGGGCGATGGTCGTTTCGTTTTCCGGCGAAACCCGCGCTGAAGTTCGCGGCTGTTCTTCGTGGTCGATGCTGGATCGCATTGCCGGAGGAGCAACCTTTTCCGCTCGGCCCCGGCGATACTTTTCTGCTGGCCAACGCCCCTGCCTATGTGATCGCCAACGATCTTTCCATGCAGCCCGAAGACGGGATGTCGTTCTTCGACTGGGAGCATTCGAATGTCGCCCGGCACGGCGGTGATGAAACGGCGCTGGTCGCGGGAAGCTTCGTGTTCGAAGGCGGCAATGCGCAGCTCCTGCTCGATGCCCTTCCCCGATTCATGCACATCCCTGGAAGCGATCGGGCAGCGACGATCCTGCGCGGCTCGCTGGCGGTGCTCGACGAAGAACTCGATGCGGCGTCGATGGGCGCGACGCTGATGACACGCCGCATGGGCGACATCCTGCTCGTGCAGACGTTGCGGGCTTACGTCGCCAAGGAAGGCACAAGCAGCATGGGCTGGGTCGGCGCGTTGACCGACCGACGCATCGGCGCTGCCCTCAGCCTGATCCACAATGATCCCGGCCATGGCTGGACAGTCAATGAACTTGCCACGTCCATCGGCATGTCGCGCTCCGGCTTTGCGCGTTATTTCAAGGAACTCGTCGGCATGGCACCGCTCGACTATCTGACTCGTTGGCGGATGCATCGCGCACGGGACGCCATGCGTCGGTCCGGGGCTTCGGTTGGCAGTCTGGCGCAATCGCTCGGCTACGCCTCCGAAAGTGCTTTCGGCAATGCATTCAAGCGCGTGTTCGGGCGTTCCCCGACGCAGCTCCGGCAGGCCGAAAACGCGGAGTAAACGTCGAGCTGTAGTTGGGTCGCCCACTGCTCGTCCTCGAGCTGCCGGGTTCAGGCCATGGCCGCGGCCAGCAGCTTTGCCTGCGGCGTCAGCTCGTCGAAGCTGCGGGCGCAGAGGTTGAGCTGGCGCGTTGCCCAGTCGTCGCTGAGCCGCAGGCTGCGAAGCCGGCGGGCCGAGCGGCACTTTCCGGCACGATGGCGATGCCGTTCAGGCGAGCTCAGTGGGCTCTGGCGTGGCGCGCAGGCGGCCGATATCGCGCAGGGGTGGCGCACCGAACAGGCGGGCATATTCACGGCTGAACTGGGAAGCGCTTTCATAGCCGACGGAGAAGGCGACGCCGGCCGCATCGCCTGACGTGGCGAGCAGGCGCCGGCGCGCTTCATTGAGGCGGATGCGCTTCTGGTACTGGATCGGCGTCATTGCCGTGACCGCCTTGAAGTGGCGGTGGAACACCGAGGCGCTCATGCCGGCTGTCCGGGCGAGATCCTCGACGCGGAACGGCTCGGCATAGTGGGCGCGGATCCAGCCCAGCGCGCGGCGAATCTGTGACAGGCGGCTGTCGGCGCCGGCAATCTGGCGCAGCATGGCGCCTTGCGGTCCCTGCAGCAGCCGAAACAGGATTTCGCGTTCGAGCAACGGCGCCAGCACGGGGATTTCGGCCGGATGATCGATGAGCTCAATCATGCGTAGCCACGCATCGACCAGCGCCTCGTCGGCCCGGCTGACGGCAAAACCATGGCCGATCGGCGCCTCGGCCACGGGCGGCATGTCGAGCAGCAGCGAGGCGATGAGCGTGGTGTCGAAGGCCAGGCTGACGGAGAGGTAGGGATGTTGCGGGCTGGCCTGCACAACCTTGCCGACAGCTGGCACCTCGACCGCGGCGATGAAGTAGCGGCCGGCATCGTAATGCAGCAGCTGATCGCCGATCATGACGGATTTGGCGCCCTGCAAGACCAGGCAAAGCCTTGGGTCGTAGAGCCCCGGCAACGGCCCGGTCGTCGCCTCGCCCTTCATGATGGCGACGCGGGGAATGCCGGTTTCGGTCAGCCGGCCGCGCGCATGGCGCATCACCAGCGCTTTGAGGTCGTCGAGCGATTTCATCACAGCCTGTAGATCGCATCGGCGCGGCCGGCAATCAAGCTTCCGGCAGGAATAGGCAAGAACTCACCAGTTTTCGGCACGCGGCGGCCAGCGGTCCGCACCATCTCTGCCGCAGACCAACCACGGATCAAACTGGAGATGGAAATGACCGACAAGACCGCATTGGTGACCGGTGCCAACAAGAGCATCGGCTACGAAACCGCGCGCCGGCTGGGCGAAGCCGGCTACAGGGTTTGGCTCGGCAGCCGCGACAGGGAGCGCGGCGAAGCGGCGGCAGCCGAGCTCAGGCAGAAGGGCCATGACGTGCGCGTGCTGGATATCGACGTCGCAAGCGACGCCAGCGTCAAGGCGGCCGCCACGCGCGTTTTGCAGGAGGACGGACGTCTCGATGTGCTGGTCAACAATGCCGGCGTCCTCGGCTCAATGCTCGCTCCCAGCGAAGAGCCCATAGCCATCATCAAGGACGTCTACGAGGTCAATGTGTTCGGCCCGATCCGCACCACTCAGGCCTTCCTGCCGCTGCTCAAGGCAGCTCCGCGCGCCAATGTGGTGATGGTTTCCAGCGGGCTGGGGTCACTCGGCGGGTTGACCGATCCGGCCAATGAATTTTATGCGATCAATATCCTTGGCTACAACAGCTCCAAGACGGCGCTCAACGCCGCCACCGTTGCGTTTTCGAAGGAGCTTGCGGCGGCTGACATCAAGGTCAATTCGGCCGATCCCGGCTATACCGCGACGGACTTCAACGGACACACTGGCTACCGCACGGTGGAGCAGGCGGCCGAGATCATTGTTCGCCTGGCGACCCTGGACGAGAACGGTCCGACCGGCGGCTATTTCTACGATGAGGGTCCGTTGCCCTGGTGAAGGCCCGGCAGGCCATCCGCCTCGGTTCAGACCAGGGCCGCGGCCAGCAGCTTTGCCTGCGGTGTCAGCTCGTCGAAGCTGCGGGCGCACAGATTGAGCTGGCGGGTCGCCCAGTCGTCGGCAAGCCGCAGGCTGCGCAGTTTGCGGGCCGAGCGGCGCGCCGCACTTTCCGGCACGATGGCGATGCCGGCGCCTTGCGCGACCAGCAGGCAGACATTGTCGAGGCCAGGCACGCGGATGCGGATGTGCAGGTGGCCGCCGAGGCGGGCGGCCTGGCGGGTGATGTGCTCCTGCAGCGCGTGGCCGAGGCTGAGGCCAACAAAGGATTCGCCCAGGATGTCGGCGAGGTTGACGGCATGGCCTTCGAGGCTGGGCCAGTTCCGCGCGGTGATCACCACCAGCCGGTCGATGAAGAACGGTTTCTGTTCGAGATGCGACAGGCCGGCCCAGGTGGCGGCAATGCCGAGATCGGCGGCGCCGCCCGCCACCGCTTCGGCGATTTCGTGGCTGGGGCGTTCGTCGAGATCGATGTCGATGCCGGGATGCGCGACGAGGAAGGCGGGCAGGATGTCGCGCAGCAGCTCGGCCGTGGCGGCGGTGTTGGCCATCAGCCGTACACGCGCCCGCAGGCCGCCAGCATAGGCGCCGAGATCGCCGGCCATCGCCTCGATCTGGTTCTGCACGGCGCGCGCATGATGCAGCAGCGCCTGGCCGGCAGCCGTCGGCACCACGCCGCGGCGGCGGCGCTCCAGCAGCGGCGCGCCGAGCCGATCCTCCATGCCCTTGATGCGGGCGCTGGCAGAGGCCAGCGCCAGCCCGGCGAGTTCGGCGCCATGGGTGATGCTGCCGCGCTCGGCCACCAGCAGGAACAGCCGGAGATCGGTCAGATCGAAGCGCATCTTTTTGTTCCCTGCAAACAGTCTCGCAGCTCGGAAAGCCGACTGACTTCGACAAAACAGCCTTCGCCCTAGCCGAAGGCTGACAGCGCAACTTCCACATTGTGCGTGAGCCGCATGTCCGTCAAATCTTTTGCGATGGAGATATGCGATGAGTGACAAGGCCTCAGGCCGGCAAGGGCTCGGTATTCTTGAAAGCGCGGCGATCGTGCTGGCCGTCGCTGTGGCTTCGCTTGCCATGGCGCAGGCACAGCTCGGGTTGCGGGGATGTACGAGAACGGCGGCTTCAATTAGCCCCGATGCCGCGCCGGCGAAACCCCGACCAGATGCCGACGCGACGGACATGCTGCTGCATGACTGATCCCGTGGTGAAGGTGCGGTCATGCTGAGTGCCGGCATCACCGCCTGGATCGGCGCCGTCTTCTTCGCCGCCGGCTTCGTCAAGGGCGTCGTCGGCATGGGGTTGCCGACCGTGGCGATGGGGTTGCTGGCGGTGACGATGCCGCCGGCCGAGGCCGCCGCCTTGCTGCTGATCCCGTCGCTGGTCACCAATCTCTGGCAGTTGTTTACCGGTCCATCTTTCGGCGGCCTGTGCAAGCGGCTGTGGACGATGATGGCCGGCATCATGCTCGGCACCGTCGCCGGGGCAGGGGTGCTGACCGGCGCACATGCGGGCGCGGCCTCTGCGGGGCTCGGCGCAGCACTTGTGCTTTACGCCATTCTCGGCCTGCTCAGGCTTGGCTTCATCACGCCGGCGCGCCACGAGACCTTGATGTCGCCGCTGGTCGGCGTGGCGACCGGGCTGGTCACTGGCGCCACCGGCGTCTTCGTCATCCCGGCGGTGCCCTATCTGCAATCGCTGCGGCTGGAGAAGGAAGATCTCATCCAGGCGCTCGGCCTGTCTTTCACGGTCTCGACGGCGGCCCTTGCCATCGGCCTGTTCAGGACGGGCGCGCTGACGTCGCCGACGGCGCAGCTGACAGGGTCGATCCTGGCGCTGCTGCCGGCGCTGGCCGGCATGTTCATCGGCCAGGCGCTGCGCCAGACGATGAGCGTCGAGACTTTTCGCTCGGTGTTCCTTGGCGGGCTGCTGGTGCTGGGGGCGTATCTCGCGTTGGAGGCGCTGTGGTGAGGTTGCCCTCACTCGGCAATCGACCTGATAACCCGCGCCGGGTTTCCACCCACAAGCGTGTTCGGGGGAACGTTCTTCGTGACCACCGAGCCCGCCGCGACAACAGAGTTTTCGCCCACCGTCACGCCACCGATCACCGTCGCGCCGGCGGCGATCCAGACGTTGCGTTCGATGACGATCGGCTTTGCGGTGGTGAAGGCGCGCCGCCGTGACGGTTCGAGCGGGTGGCCTGAGGTGATGAGGCTGACATTCGGCCCGATCAGCACATCGTCGGCAATGTCGAGCCCGCCAAGATCATAAAACGTGCAGTTTTGGTTGATGAAGACATTGCGGCCGACGCGGATGTCAGCCCCGCCGGTCGTGTAGAAGGGCGGGATCAGCAGAAAGCCGTCATCCACTTGTCTGCCGATGAGCTCGCTGAACAGGGCGCGGATCTCGTCCGCGTCGCTGAACGTCAAACGGTTGAGGCGGGCGGTGATCGTCATCGCCCGTTTGACGTCCGCCAGCATGGCTGCCGATTCCGGCGTTCTCCCGGCGATTATCCTGGTGCGACTGTCATCCGCCATTCGTTATTTTCCTCCGGGCGCGGTCGAACGAATGGCGAAGGCGGCACGGTTGTGTTGCTTCCCGATCGGCACTTCTTGCCACGTGATGGAGATCACGCGAGGGTCTGACCGGCCTTGGCGGCGCGGATAAGGCGATTGGTCGGGGAGGGCAGGTTTTCAAGCAGGTCGAGGATGCGCAGGCTGTCCCGTTCTGACAGCGTAAGATGTTCGGCTCGTTCGATCGCAGCCTGGGCGTCACGCAGTGCGGAGCGCGTAATGAACTCGGTCAGGCCGACATTCGACAAGGCCGCCGCACGGGCGATCATGGCTTTCGCTTCGGGCGCAATCCGGAAATCGATTCGACCGTTGTCACTGACGTTGCGGGGCATTGGTAGCTCCTTTGCCTAGATACGCAGTATGGATTGAATCCGTACAATATGAACCCCGTCGCCTTGACCTTCGGGCATATGAAGAGCGCCGGGTCTATTACCGAACCACCAGCACCGGGATTGTGGTGTAGGACAACACTTCCGCCGTCTGGCTGCCGAGAAGCAGCTTGCCCAGCCCGCGGCGGCCATGCGAGGCCATCACGATCAGGTCGCAGCCTCGCGCCTGCGACAGTTCCAGGATCGCCTCGGCGGGCCGTTTGTCCTCGACATGGATCACCTCGGCGGACACGCCGGCCGCGTCGGCTGAAGCCTGGCACTTGGCCAGAACCTCCTTGCCGTATTTGCGCGCCTCTTCCTGATAGGTGGCCAGTTCATCGCCCGCGGCAAAGCCGGCCATGGCGCCGCCCCAGGCGAAGATCGGGAATTGTTCCGAGACCGTGACGAAGGTGACGGTGGCGCCAATGCTTTTTGCCAATGTGAGGCCATGGGCAACGCCCTTGTCGGCCAGTTCCGATCCGTCGGTGGCGATGAGCAGATGTTTGTACATGATGGTCTGACCTGTTGTGCAAGGGCCGGTGCCCTTGGGGTGGCGGGAGCCTTGATGCGGCTCATCCTGATATAGTTGCGCTGCCGGTCTGCTCACAGGGCCAGCTTGATGCGGATGAAGGCCAGGCAAGGACAGTTTGGGAACTCGCGCCAATGTGAGGCCATTCCGGTGCAGCCTGCCATCAGCGATGCGGTCACCGGTCTGCAAACATTGCCGATCGCAAACGATTGGCCGCCGAGCATGCCCGGCGGCCAATCGTGAAACGCTATGATCCTCGGTTTAGATCGGCTTAGAATGGTGCCGCCGGCAGCTCCTGGGTGCCTTCGAGCTTCACGGCCTGGAGTTCGTTCGTGTCATAGCCAAGAGCCCGCAGGATGGTGGGAGCTACCTGCGTCGTCTGCACCAGAGCCGGCACCGACTTCGGCGTGAGCGAAGGAGCGCTGATGAGAAGCGCCACGTTGCGGTCGTTCGCATTGGCGCCACCGTGCTCGGCAATCTTCGAGCCGGATGTGTAGACCACGCCCGGATTGACGGTGGCTATGAAGTCGGGCGTACGGCTGTCGGTGGCCGGATCCTGATAGGCGAGAGCAAGCGCATTCGGCGGCTGGATCTGGGCGATGCCTTCAGCCTTGCTCGATTTCTCGAGATAATCCTGCGCGGCCGCGAGGTTTTTCACCCTGTCTTGCGGTCTGAGCCAGATCAGCGCGGCGTCGTCGGCGATGTGGAAGGCATAGCCCGGTGTCTTCGTATAGGGATCATCGTCCAGAGGCTGGAACGTTGTTGGGTCGATGGGCGACTGGCCATGCTTCGAGGCAAGTATGATCAGGGTCGAATTGGCGAGTTTGTTGTCCTTGAGTGCGACCATCAGTTCGCCGAGAGCACCGTCGACATAGGCGAGTTGCCCGGCAAGACCATTGCTCGGCGCGCCGCTCGCGTCCAGATAGCCGCCGACCAGACCGGCCTCGTCGCCAGGACCGGCCTTGGGAAGCTTCTGGCCTACGCTCACCGCCTGGAAATTCATGCCGAAAAGCGTCGGAACCGCCGCGGGATGCGCGCCGGTGCTGTCGAGGCCTTTGATTTCGTTGATCACCGCATGGACCCGCGCTTCATCGAAGTCGCGCTCGGCCTTGAAGCTGCCCGTCGTCTTGACCTTCGTGCCGGGAATCAAGCTGTCCTGTTCCAAGGCGTAGAGATCGTCGACGCCTTTGCCCGAAGGTCCGTTCAGCCATTCGTAGGCCGGGTGCTTGTCGGACCAGGCCGTGCGGCCGCCATGCGCTTTCACGATTTCGAAGACATTGTTGACCCGCACGAAATCATGCGGATAGACCACCGAGCATTTGCCGTTGATCAGCGTCATCGGCAGCTTTGCCGGGTCGATCTGACTGCGGTAATCGCCCGGCTTGCCACCACCATCAAGGCGCGTCGAATCGACGTCGATGTTCTCGGCGAAAGCCACCTCGGCGCCCGGCTCGCCCTTGCAATCCGAGGCCGGTGCGAAATAGGTGCGGTCGTAGCTGTCGTCGTAGAACACGCCCGTCGATTTCGGTGTGCCGCCGGTTACCTGTGCCACAAGGCCAGGAAACGAGTCGGACGGGGCGCTGGCGAGCGCATTCGGATAGAAGATCCCGGTATGGGCGAGCGCGGCGAGCGAGCTTGTCGGATTTGCGGCGACATAGTTTGCCAGATCGAGCGCATGAAGCCCGTCGACGCTGATGAGCAGTACATGCTTGTAAGGCGCGGCGACGGCGCTGGTATCAGACAGCGCGCCAGCCAACGCCGCCGACAGCGTACCCGCAGCCAGCGCCAGAGATAGCATTTTCATTGAAGTGTCCCTCGTCTCGCGACCCCCGCGATGGATCAAGGTAGGCGAGCGGACATGACAGGTTCATGAAAACTCGGTGGCAGGGACCTTACGGATTGGTAAGCCAGCGGTGATGCACCTGTGATGGCCGGGTGGGTCTTTCGCAGTGTTGTGCCGATCGCTACAGCTTGGCCTGACACCAACGAAAGGCCGAGCGTATGAGCAACGCATTACCCCAAATCCACCTGGTCCGGCATGGCGAAACGGCGTGGAGCCTTTCGGGGCAGCACACCGGGCGCACCGACATGCCGCTGACGCCGGCCGGCGAGGCGGCCGCGCGGGGCGTGGCGGAGCGGCTCAAGGGCCTGTCGTTCTCGGCAGTGTGGTCAAGCCCCTCGCAGCGCGCCTACAACACCAGCGTGCTGGCCGGCTTTGGCGCGACAAGCGTCAGAAACGACGATCTGCAGGAGTGGGACTACGGCGCCTATGAAGGGCGCACCACCAAGGAAATCCTGGCCGAGCGGCCGGGCTGGAACGTCTTTCGCGACGGCTGTCCGCAAGGCGAGATGGCGGCCGATGTCGGCGCCCGCGCCGACAGGATCATCAGGCAGCTTCGCGACGCTGGTGGCTCGATCCTGATCTTCTCCAGCGCGCATTTCCTGCGCGTGCTCACCGCCCGCTGGCTCGGCCTGCCGCCGGAAGGCGGGGCGCTGTTCGTGCTCGATACGGCGAGCACCAGCGTGCTCGGCTACGAGCATGATCCGAGCGAGCCGGTCGTGCGCAAATGGAATATGAAATAGCGGCAGCGGCGCGCAGGCTCGGCGCGGAAACGCCCGTCCCTTCGTCATCCACGGGCGGAGCAAGGAGCGAAGCGACGCGGCGCAGACCCGAGGATCCATGCCGGGACTCTGAAGCGCTGCAACGGTGCAGAATTCTGCTCCGCTGAACCACTCGATCAAGGTCGCGGCATGGATCCTAGGGTCTCCGCGACGGAGCTTCGCTCCTGCTTCGCCCTAGGATGACGAACACGGGGGAAGGCTCCCGCTAATTTCAGACGTCTGGCGCTGCACGAATTTGCGCCTTGTCTCTATTTATCGAACTTCCGGATCGCCTCGGCGGTGACCGGCGTGAAGAAATTCACCAGATTGCCGTCGGGGTCGCGAAACAGCAGCGAGCGGTTGCCCCAGGGCATGGTGGTCGGCTTCTGCACAGTCGTGTCCCTGATGAAATCCGACAGCCTGGCGAATTCGGCATCGACGTCGCCGACGCGGAATTCGAGGATGGCGGTGTGGTTGTCCGCGGGGCGGGCTATGTCGCCGCCGAACAGCATCAAGGTGCGCGTGCTGCCGATCGCCAGCGTGCAGGAAGGTGTCGCCAGTTCCGCGAAGTCCTCCGTGTAGACCGTCACCGGCATGCCGGTGATCTCACCGTAGAAGCGCACGAGGCGCTGAACGTCTGACGTGATGATGCGGATAGAGACGAAATTCATCGCAGGGCTCCTTGATCGCTGAAGCCGCGGCCGGGCTTCCCGACCGCTCTATAGGCCAGGCCTCCTGCCAGCTTTCTGTCAGGAGAGAGATGCAATGATTACGCCTCCGGTTCGGACCAGCTCTCCTGCACCATTGGCGGCAGGCCGAAGGCGGCGAACAGGCCAGGGCCGAGCGGGGCGACATAGACCGTCAGCGAGGCGATGCCGCCAGCGGCCGGCTCGATGACATGCAGCGATTGCGCGCGCCATTCCAGCTCCTCATGGCGCCGCGCATAGATGGCGACGGCGGGCTGGCCATTGGCCCGTGTCGCCACGGCGCGGTAGCCGGCGTAATTGCCCCACACGGTCCTGAAGAAACCGTGGATCGCCTGGCGGCCCTGGTACCAGTCGCGCCATGGCGGCATGTGGTAGGTGGCGTCCTCGCGCAGCAGGGCGACGAAGCCGTCGAGATTGGCAGCCTGCCAGGCCCTGATATAGCGTTCGAGCAGCAGGCTTTCCTCCGGGTTGGGCTGCGACCGCTGCAAAGGGCGTCCCCCGGGATAGCGCTCGCCGAGCGTCGCGCGCGCCCGCTGCAGGGCGCTGTTGACCGAGGCGGTCGAGCCGCCCAGCAATTGCGCGGTCTCCAGCGCCGACCAGCCCAGCACGTCGCACAGCAGAAGGGATGCGCGTTGCCGGGGCGGCAGAAGCTGGATGGCGGCGACGAAGGCAAGGCGGACGGCCTCGTTTGTCTCGTAGCGCGCGTCCGGGCCGGGCTCGCTATCGGCGATATCAGGCAGCTCGGCGTCGGGGTATGGCTCCAGCCACGAAAGCTCGGCGGCCGGCCCGGCGGCGGCACGCCCTTCCGTTGGCGGCCGTGCAGGTTCTTCGAGGATGCGAGGCGCCGTGGCCCGTGCCTTGATGGCGTTGAGGCAGGCGTTGGTGGCGATGGTGTAGAGCCAGCCGCGCGGCGAGCCGCGCCCATCGAATTGCGCGCGGCCGCGCCAGGCTTTGAGGAACGTCTCCTGGACGAGATCGTCGGCCTCATGCAGCGAGCCCATCATCCGGTAGCAATGCAGTTTCAGTTCACGGCGGTGGGCCGCCGTCAGGCGCTCGAAGGCAGGCCGATCGAGGATCGGCCTGCCTGTCGGGCTCAGCGGCTCAAGCGGGCCGGGAGCGTCTGTCATGTCGAGCCTGCCAAGCGCGCAATTTGCCGGAATTCGCCTCGCATCCTGCGCGCCTCATGCCGCCGCGGCAAGGCCGCTGCCGCTCACCGTGAAGGCGGTGCCCTGCACCTTGCCGCCGGCCAGCGCGACCACGGCGCGTCCGACATCGGCGGGCGTCTGCACATCGCTCAAGCTGGCCAGGAAATCCGCCGGGCTGATGCCGAGATAGGCGGAAATGCTCGAAATGCCGCGCTGGCCGACGCCGGTGCCGGCCATGATGCGCATCGGCGCCAGCGCCATGAAGCGCAGGCCAAGGCCAAGCCGGTCGGCTTCCTTCTGGCTGTGGGCGGCAAGGAACATCTGCATTTGCTTGGCGCCGGAATAGCCGCCGGAGTTCGGCGGTCCGCCGCTGAATGCGGCGCCGCTGGAGATCAGCACCACGCGGCTGCCCGGCTTTAAACGGCCCTGCAGCGCTGCCCTGCAGAACAGGAACGATGCCTTGACGTCCGTCTCCCAATTCGCCGAAAAATCGTCCCAGCTCTGGTCCTGGATGCAGGCCGACGGAGCGAAGGCGCCGGCGCAGATGACCAGCACATCCGGCGGCAGCGCGGCGAACACCGCGTCAGGCGCGGCCTCCTGCGTGGCGTCGGCGGCAAGCGTCTTCACGCCTGACGCTTCCCAGGCGAGCTCCTTCAACGCTTCCATGCCGCGCGCGATGGCAAGCACGGTTGCGCCTTCGCCGAGCGCAGCTTCCACGATCGAACGGCCGACACCCCGGCTGCCTCCGACCACGACGACATTTTGACCTTTCAACGATTGCATGGCTCACCTCGCTTCTCCGGCTGCCGGAACCATTCCAGCGCCTAATGATCAGGACAGCGCGGGCGGGTGGAAATCATCGGTGCGGGGGTAAAATCTTTCGCGGGGCGCCTGTCAGGCGGCTCTCATTCGTTGGTAGTGTCTCGGTTTGAATTTCGGCTGTGGGTGGAAGGCGTAGCCAAGCAATTCAGCGATTAACTGGGATTTGTGGCGGCGTCTGCGTTTTGGAAGATTTGACGCACACTGGTCCGCCTTTACCGGGCCACGCACAGTCCCATTCCGGTCCGAAGCCGAAATTTCCTTGCGTCTGTATCTCTCGCGTTTGCATCGGAAAAATCGACAGCGCAATAACTACGACTGCCAACAACACCAACACCAATAGGATGCCAGTAGCGTCTCCTGGTCGTAGCGGAGGCAGATAGATTTCGCGCCCAAGTACCTTCACGTCGATTCCTACCGACCGAAATTTGCCATCTATAGCTGGGACCTGCCGAAATAAGCTTCAAGAAATAAGATCGCATTTGAACTGCCGCAAAGGCTTGTGGGGGTGAGTCTTTTCTAGGTCACAGTCTTCGTTTGTATGGCCCACGCTTGCCCGGCTTAGGCGCAACAGGGTCGCTTCTGGCCCTTAGGCCCGGTGGGCATTTAGGAGGCTTTCTTCCGCTTCAAGAGAGTCACCAGCACTGTGCGCATTGACGAGTGCTCTGCGCTGTCGAGATCAACAATCCAATCATCATTGAGCTTGTGCCAAGGGAAGTTCGCGTTTCGCAACGCCTGTCGAAACGCTTTCGGATCGACACCGACGGCTCGGGCCATATCTGCGGCATTTGTCGGCTTGGCCATGAAACCTCCCATGCTTTGCGCTAAGCATATAGGTGTATGGCGCGGATCGCGACAAGCGCGGCGTCAAATTTCAAACTGAGACACTACCCATTCGTTCGCTGGTTTGCCAAAGATCTGCTTGAGGCGATAAACTGGACGGCCCATCGCCGATCTCTTGGGCGCACCAATAACCTGGGAGGAATGTACGATGACGACGCTGTTCGTGAGACATACCGTGTCCGACTACAAGGCCTGGCGCAAAGTCTATGACGGGTTCGCGCCGGTTCAAAAGGCCAACGGCGTGAAGGCCGAGACCGTCTATCAGGCGGCGGACAACCCCAATGACGTCACCGTGACGCATGATTTCGCCAGTGTCGGCGAGGCGCAGGCCTTTATCAAAAACCCAAAATTGAAAGAAGCGATGGCGAGCGCCGGCGTGGTCGGCGCGCCAAGCATGTGGATCACCAACAAGGCCTGATGGGCCGCTCCATCTCCTGTTCCGCCGCAATTCCAGACGGAAAATGAGCCGGGCCGCTTGCGGCCTGGCGGGCGGGACGCTTGTTCATCCGGCGAGCAGCGCCAGTTCCTCCGGCGTCAGATGCCGCGCCGTGCCCTTGGCGAGGTCGCCCAGTGGCAAGTGGCCGATGGCGATGCGGATGAGGCGCTTGACCTCGATACCGTGCGCGGTGAGCAGGCGGCGGATGTGGCGGTTGCGGCCCTCGTCGAGCACGATCTCCAGCCAGGCGGTACGGCCGCCGCTGCGCAAAAGCGCGATCGAACTGGCGGTCAGGGTCTCGCCATCGACGGTGACGCCCGCGCGGAGTTTGTCCAGCATCGTTTCATCGGGCACCGTGCCGACCTGGACGTGATAGGTCTTGGGCAGATGCGAGGCCGGGTCGATCAGCCGGTTGGCGAAGTGCGTGTCATTGGTCATCAGCAGCAGGCCTTCGCTGGCCTTGTCGAGGCGGCCGACGGGCGAGACAAAGGGCAAATCGAGCCCTTCGAGGCAGGCATAGACGGTGTCGCGCTGTTGTGGGTCGTCGCGGGTGGTGACCAGCCCGCGCGGCTTGTTGAGCATGACATAGACCTTGCGCTCGGCGACCAGCTTTTCGCCATCGACGACGATACGGTCGCAGTTCAGGTCGACGCGCAGCGTGGCATCGCGCACCACCTTGCCGCCGACGCGCACACGGCCGTCGGCGATCAGCACCTCGGCCTGCGTGCGCGAGCACAGGCCGAGCTTTGACAGCGCGCGGTTCAGGCTGACGCCGGGGGACTTGCCGGGCCTGCCGGTGGGTGGTGGTCTTGATGCCATGCTGATCCGGTCGGTTGCATCAGACAGATGACACGGGCCGCGATGGCTCTGCAAGCCGTACACTGATTGCACTGAGGCGGCTGGCCGCTCAATCCCGCCCGTTGAAAAACGCCGTCAGCACCGGCGCATGCGCGGCGGGTTTCAGCATGTGGTTCTGGCCTGCCAGTGTCTTGTAGCGGGCATTGGGCAGCGCCTGCGCCAAGGCCTTGTTGCCATGGCGCATCCAGGGCGGGCTTTTGCCACCATCGGTCACCAGTGTCGGCACACTGAGCGCGTTCCAGCGGGCGGGGTCCAACGGCTTGCCGAGCTGGTCGCCGGCGACGATGGCGCCGTCATAAGGCAGCGTATGCGCCACCGCTTTGAGTTTGCGCCAGATCGGCGTCAGTCTCATGACCGCGATCAGCAGGCCGGGCATGCCGACCGATTTGAGAAAGGCGCTCACGGCGTCGCCGCGCCTGTTGTCGACGATGGCCTGCCGGATCGATACCCAGTCGCCTTGCGTGGTCGCGCGGCTGTCGTCGACGATCAGCGGCGCTTCGTAGAGCGCGAGCCTGCTGATGCCGGGCAGGCGGGCTGCCGCCATCAGCGCCAGCATGGCGCCGGAAGACATGCCCCAGACATGGGCTTCACCGCCGGCCGCCCGCAGCACGGCCGCGATGTCATCGACCTCGCGCTCGACCGCGTAGGGCGCGGTGTCGCCGCTGTCGCCACGGCCACGGCGGTCGTAGCGAAACACGGTGAAATCGCCTTCCAGCGCCTTGGCCAGCGGGCCGCTCGGCCCCATGGCGCGCGAGCAGAGCGCGCCGTCGATGAGGATGAGCGGATGACCCTGGCCCCGCCGCTCGCAGGCGATTGGCGTGCCATCCCGCGACAACACGGCTTGCGTCGTCGGTTTCGCGTTCTCAGCCAGCATGGTTTACTCCCTTGCCTATCAACTGTTCCAGCCGGTCGAAGCTCTGCACCCAGCCGCCGCGCATGCCGAGCGCCAGCAGGCGTTCGCGGTCGGCGGCAGTCGCCAGCGTCACCTCGAAATGGACATGGGTGCGTGCGCCGCTGGCCGTGAAGCTCACCGTGTGGCGGCTCTGGCCCGGCGGCTTGCCTGCCCATTCGCGGATTTCAGGATCCGGTTCGTCGCAATAGCTCAGCCTGACATTCTCGACGATCTCGAGATAGCTGCCCTGGTTGCGGTAGAGCGCGCCACCGGCGGTCAGCATGTCGATGCGCCAGCGGCCGCCGACGCGCAAATCGAGCGCGCAATGAGAGATGGTGCAGCCCCTGATGCCCCACCACTGCGCCACCAGAAGCGGATCGGTCCACAGCCGGAAGACGCGTTCGACCGGCGCGTTGAAAATCCGCTCGATGGCAAAGCTGCGGTCGGCGGTTGCGGGCGCGCTCATTCCGGCCTGTCCGCGCCGCGCCGCAGGAGGTCCTCCATGCGGTCGAAACGGTCTTCCCACAGCTTGCGATAGTCATCCAGCCAGCGGTCGATGTCGCGCAGCGGTTTGAGTTCGATGCGGCTGAGATGTTTTTGCGCCGCCCGGCTGCGGGTAACCAGGCCGGCCTGTTCCAGCACGCCGACATGTTTGGAGACGGCGCGCACGGTGAGCGCGAAAGGCTGCGCCAGCTCGGCAACCGACGCTTCGCCGTCGAGCAGCCGGGCAAGGATCGCCCGGCGCGTGGGGTCGGCGAGGGCGGCGAACGTGTCGTCGAGGGAGATTTGAGTGGCCATTATGGAACCATCTAGTTCTGGAACTAAGTGGTTCTATAAAGGAGTAAGCCCACTACGTCAATGGGTTCTGATTGGCCTATGTTGTTGTGCGCAATGCGTCCCCTTGCCGGGAAAAACTGTCGCCCGGCAATGGGGTGTTCAAACGCTCAGGCGGCTGCCTTCTCGTCCGCAATGCCGTTCAGCACGGCGAGCGCGTCGGCCGGCAGGTCCAACTCCGCCGCCGCGAGGTTCTCGCGGAGATGCCCGACCGAGGAGGTGCCGGGGATGAGCAGGATGTTGGGCGCGCGGCGCAGCAGCCAGGCGAGCGCCACTTGCATCGGGGTCGCGCCGAGTTTCCTGGCAACATTGGCCAGCGTGTCCGACTGCAGCGGCGTGAAGCCGCCGAGCGGGAAGAACGGCACATAGGCGATGCCGTCGGCGGCAAGAACATCGATCAGCGCGTCGTCGTCGCGATGCGCGATATTGTACTGGTTCTGCACGCAGACGATGTCGGCGATGCCGCGCCCCTCAGCGATCTGGGCGCGGGTGACGTTGCTCATGCCGATATGGCGAATGAGGCCCTGGCGCTGCAATTCGGCGAGCGTGTTCAACTGCGGCTCGAGTGATCCTTCGGCGGGGCCGTGGATGCCATGCATGGAGCGCAGGTTGACCACCTCGATCACATCAAGCCCGAGATTGCGCAGATTGTCGTGCACGGCCTCAGTCAGTTCCTTGGGCGACATTGCGGGAAGCCAGGATGCATCGGCGCCGCGCCGGGCGCTGACCTTGGTGACGATGGTGAGGCCGGCAGGGTAGGGGTGCAACGCCTCGCGGATGATCTGGTTGGTGACGTGCGGGCCATAGAAATCCGATGTGTCGATATGGTCGACGCCGCTGGCGATCGCCTCACGCAGCACGGCAAGGGCTGCGTCGCGGTCCTTCGGCGGGCCGAAGACGCCGGGTCCCGCCAGCTGCATGGCGCCGTAGCCGAGGCGTTTTACGGTGCGGTCGCCGAGTTTGAAGGTTCCGGCCTTGCTGATGTCGGTCATGGTCTCATCTCCTGTGGATCGGCCCAATGTAGACAAAGCGCGCCTGCGCGATAATATGGTGCAATCGGCACAGCCTGTGCGGAAAGGCGAACAATGGCGACGGATCTCGGCGACCTCCAGGCGTTCATGGCGGTGGCGCGCGCCGGCGGTTTTCGCGAAGCCGCCCGGGTGGGCAGCGTCAGCGCCTCCAGTCTCTCAGAGACGGTGCGGCGGCTGGAAACCGGGCTTGGCGTGCGGCTCCTCAACCGCACCACGCGCAGTGTCGCGCCGACCGAGGCCGGCGCGCGGCTGCTGGAACGGCTTGGCCCGGCGCTCGGCGAGGTCGAGGCGGCGCTCGACGTGGTCAACGGCTTTCGTGGCCGCCCGGCCGGCACGCTGCGGCTCAACGTGCCGGTCGTCGCGGCCAAACTGGTGCTGCCGCGCCTGTTGCCGCCCTTCCTCGCCGCCTATCCCGACATCCGGATGGAAGTGACCGCCGAGGACAGTTTCGTCGACATACTGGCGAGCGGTTGCGACGCCGGCATCCGCTATGACGAGCGGCTGGAGCAGGACATGATCGCCGTGCCGATCGGCCCGCGCCGGCAGCGCTTCGCCACCGCCGCCGCGACGCTCTATCTCGACCGGCACGGCCGGCCCGAGCATCCGCGCGACCTGCTCGATCACGCCTGCCTGCGCGGGCGCTTCGCGAGCGGCCTGACGCCGGCCTGGGAGTTCGAACGCGGCGGCGAGGTGGTGAGCGTCGAGCCGAGCGGGCCGCTGCTGGTCAGCACCGGAACGGCCATGGCGCTGGCGCTTGAGGTGTCGATCGCCGGCGGCGGCATCGTCTCGCTGTTCGAGGACTGGCTGCGGCCCTATTTCGACGATGGCCGGCTGGAGCCGGTGCTCGAACCCTGGTGGCAGGAGTTTTCCGGCCCGTTCCTCTACTACCCCGGCCGCCGCCTCACGCCGGCGCCGCTGCGCGCCTTCATCGACTTTGTCGGCACGATGCGCTGGGGGTGAGGTGTGGAATGGTAGCGAAGCGCCTCGAGAACCAGAGCGAAGGCAGGTGAGGGCTGGCGGCGGCTGGGATAGTAGAGATGATAGCCCGGGCGTGGTGCGCACCAGTCGTCCAGCACGCGCAGCAGCCGACCGGCGGTGATCTCAGGCTCGACCAGGTCCAATGGCAGGTAGGCAAGCCCCAACCCGTCGAGCGCTGCTTGTCGTATCAAGCTTATGGAATTGAACACGGCGCGACCTTGGACGCGGGCCTTCAATTCTCGGCCATCGTTGCGAAACTCCCAGATATAGAAACCGCCATGCGTCGGCAGACGCAGGTTGATGCATTGGTGTTCGGTGAGCTCCTGCGGTGTGTCCGGCAACGTCCGGCCTTCGAAGTAAGCCGGTGCCCCGACCACCGCCTGTTGGAAATCAGGACCGATGCGCATCGCGATCATGTCCTTGTCCACCTGTTCGCCAAGTCGCACGCCGGCGTCGTAGCGCTCCGCCACGATGTCGATCAAACCATAGTCCGAAATGATCTCGACATTCACATCCGGGTATTGCGGCAGCAACCGCGCCATGGCCGGCCAGAGGATGGTTTCAGCGGCGTGCTCGACGGAATTGATCCTGACCCTGCCGGCCGGCTTGTCGCGCATCTCCGCCAGTGCCTGGATGTCGCGCTCGATCTCATCGAACCTTGGCCCGATGCTGCTCAGAAGCCTCTCACCGGCCTCCGTCAGGCCGACGCTGCGGGTCGTGCGGGTCAGAACCCGAAGGCCGAGCCGCTCCTCCAGGGTGCGGATGGTATAGCTCAATGCGGACTGTGACACGCCGAGCCTGGCGGCTGCCCTGGTGAAGCTCTGCTCCCGGGCGACCGCGATAAAGGCCAGCAGGTCGTTCACGTTCTGCCTTCGCATTCATCAATCCCATTTCTAAGTCCATGCCGATAATACCATCTAATCCCATTCGTCAGCAGGGGTTATCTAACCCCGGCAACGAAGGGATTTCGCAACATGAGCAAAGTTTGGTTCATCACGGGCGCCGGGCGAGGCATGGGCCTGCATATTGCCAAGGCTGCCCTGGCCGCCGGCCATCAAGTTGTCGCTAGCGGCCGCAATACAGACAAGGTGGCCGGGGCTGTCGGCCAATCCGACAGGCTTCTGGTCGTCAGGCTGGACGTCACCAGCATCGCCGACGCCGAGACGGCGGCAAAGGCCACCATCGAGCGCTTTGGCCGCATCGACGTCCTGGTCAACAACGCGGCCAGCTTCCAGGCCGGCTATTTCGAGGAACTGTCGCCTCGGCAGATGGACCTGCAACTGGCCACGAGCCTGGTCGGCCCGATGAATGTCACCCGCGCTTTTCTGCCGGCGATGCGCAAGCAGGGATCGGCAGGATCATCTCGATCTCGTCGACGGCGGGCCTCGTGGGTTACGAATTCTGCACCGCCTATTCGGCGTCCAAGTTCGGTCTCGACGGCTGGATGGAAGCGCTGCAGATCGAGGTCTCGCCGTTTGGGATCGAGACCATGATCGTCAATCCAGGCTTCTTCCGCACCGAACTTCTCACCGAGGCATCGACCAGATATGCCGATCTCGCCGTCGCGGATTACAGCGCGCGCCGTGCGCAGCAGGAGGCCTTCTGGACAGGGGCGAACGGCACACAGGGTGGCGACCCCGCAAAACTGGCGCAGGCGCTGATCACGCTGGACAAGGAGGCCGCGCTTCCCCGGCGCTTCCTGGCCGGCGCCGATGCTATCGCCACGGCTGAACAGAAGATTGCGACATTGCAGCAACAGATCGAAACCTATCGCGCGCTTTCAAGCTCACTGGCGATCGACGGATAATCGCTGCTGCGGGCGTCAACCGCGTCGGGTCGAAATCGATTCAACCGACGCGCTTAAGTGTCTGTTTTATGGATGAATCTATGCCATTGTGGAAAGTCTTGGCCCGCTTCTGGCGGCGGTGGGCTACCCCTGGAGACACTCACCCGTCCGCACATCCAAACAATCCAAACCCGGTCCGTAACACTTTGTTTTCTTGCCCGGCGTATCCACGAGGGCAGCGTCGCTGATTGCCGACGCACCCTCGACGCATGAAGGAAGGGGGACGAAGCATGGGTTCGCCCTGGTCTGAATTGCTGGCCAATCTCGCGGTCGTTGCGATGTTCGTTTCGGTCTGGATCCACACGCATGTGTGGCTGGACCGCAGGCCGGCCGCGGTAAAGGCGGCGGCCTTCGGCCTGCTGATGGGCGCCGGCGCCATCGTCCTGATGCTGACACCAATGCAGTTGCAGCCAGGCGTTTTTATCGATCTCAGGGCGACGATGGTTGGCCTTGCCGGCTTCTTCGGCGGTCCTGTCGCCGGCATCGTCGCGGGCGTGACGGCCGGCGCCTTCCGCACTTTCGAGGGCGGCATCGGCGCTTTCGCCGGCGCGGTGGGGATCGCGGCGACCATGCTGGTCGGCATTGCCGGCAATCTTGCGCTCAGGGGCCGCGCCCCCGCCATGCGCGATATCATGATCCTGGGTGCCGCGACGGCCTGCGGATCGCTGCTTGGCCTCAGTGTCCTGCCGCGGTCCGTTATCGAGACGGTCCTGCCAAAAGTGGTGTTTCCCTCGACATTGCTCATCTTTGTCTCCGTGGCGATGTCGGGGCTGGCGATCTACCAGGAGCGGCGGCGCCTGGAAGCGCTGCAGTCGCGGCGCATCTTCAAGGCCGTGGTCGAGACCTTGCCTGATTGCCTCAACGTCAAGGATCTTGAGGGCCGGTTCATCGCCGCCAATCCGGCGACCGCCGCGCTGATGCAGGCGGCCAACGCCAAGGCGCTGATCGGCAAGACGGATTTCGATTTCTTTCCCAGCGAAACAGCGCAGGGATTCCGCGAGGACGAGCTTGCGGTGCTGGCGTCCGGCGTCTCCTCCACCATCGAACAGCACGTGCACCATGCGGACGGCACCGATGCCTGGCTGGCGACGCTGAAGGCGCCGTTTCGTGACAGGACCGGGGCCGTCATCGGCCTGATCACGCACAATCGCGACATCACCCAGCGCAAGCAGCTGGAAACCGAACTGGCCGAAAGCCAGGCCAGGCTCGGAGACGCGCTGACGCATATGGCCGACGGCCTGGTGATGTTCGACCCCGAGGACAGGCTGGTGCTGTGCAACGCCCAGTACCGCGCCATGTTTCCGAAGACGGCGGACTTGAGGGTACCCGGTGCTCACCATCGCGACATCCTGCGCGCCTCGGTGGCGCGCGGCGAAAGTGTCACCCCGCCCGACGCGGTCGAGGCGTGGATCGCGGATATCATGGCCCTGCAGACATTATCCAGCCACCGCCAGGTCCAGCTTGCCGACGGGCGCTGGCTCGATGTGCGGACCCGGCCGACCGGCGATGGCGGCAGCCTGAGTGTGTTTTCCGACATCACCGAGGCCAAGCAGGTCGAGGCCGAATTGCTGGCGGCCAATGAGAAGCTGAACCTGCTGGCGCATCGCGACGGGCTGACCGAACTGTTGACGCGGCGGGCCTTCGACGACGCGCTGGCGCGCGAATTCGCGCGTGGCCGGCGCAACACGACGCCGCTCAGCCTGCTGATCATCGATGTCGACTGGTTCAAGCGCTTCAACGACCATTACGGCCACCCGGCGGGCGATGAATGCCTGCGCGCCGTCAGCCGCTGCATCGAGGCGACGGCCCGCCGGCCGGCCGACGCGGCGGCCCGCTATGGCGGCGAGGAGTTCGCGCTCGTCCTGCCGGAAACCGATGCGCGGGGCGCCTTCGTCATCGCCGAAAGCCTCAGGGGCAAGGTGCGCGACCTCGGGCTTGCGCATGCCGGCAGCGAAAAGGGCATCGTCACCGTCAGCATCGGGGTCGGCACTTTTGACGGCAGTGCCGCGATCGAGATCGCCGATCTCTTGCGGCGCGCCGACGAGGCGCTCTACGGCGCCAAGGCCGCGGGGCGCGACCGCGTGCATGGCTGGCGCCCGCACCTCAGCGAACCACGCCCGACCGCTTCCCGGCGCAAGGCGTGAGCCCTGGCTGTCACGGCAGCGTCATGGTCGGCTGCCATTAATCCATAAATCTGGATAGATGGATTGATGGACAAGACAATTGCATTGCTGGCGCTCGCCGCGCTCGGCCAGGAAACCAGGCTGGAAGTGTTCCGGCTGCTGGTTCGGGCCGGAGCCGAGGGCGTGCCGGCGGGCGAGATCGCGACAAGGCTGGGTACGGTGCAGAACACCATGTCGGCGCATTTGAAGATCCTCGGCCAGGCTGGGCTGGTGCACGCCGAACGCGAAGGCCGCAGCATCCGCTACACGGCCGACATGACCGGGTTTCGCGATCTGCTGGCCTATCTGATGGAGGATTGCTGCAACGGCGCGCCGGAGCTTTGCCAGCCGATCCTCGGGGCGGTGACCTGCAAATGTTGAGGTTGACATGACAGACCTTCGACGCCGTCTCGCAGCCGAAGCGCTGGGCACCGCCATGCTGGTCGCAACGGTGGTCGGCTCGGGCATCATGGCCAGCCGGCTGACGGGTGATGTCGCATTGTCGCTGCTCGGCAACACCATTCCAACCGGCGCCATGCTGGTGGTGCTGATCACCACGCTGGGGCCGGTCTCCGGCGCGCATTTCAATCCGGCCGTCACGCTGGTTTTCGGGCTGCGGCGCGACATCGGCTGGCCGGCCGTGCTGGGCTACATCGCTGTCCAGATTCTCGGCGGCCTCGCCGGCACGCTGGTCGCGCATGCCATGTTCGACCTGCCCTTGCTGGAGGTCTCGGCGACGGTGCGCAGCGGGCAGGGGCTGTGGCTGGCCGAACTGGTCGCGAGTTTCGGACTGGTTTTCACCATCCTTGCCGGCCTGCGCTTCCGCAGCGACGCTATCCCCTGGCTGGTCGGGCTCTACATCACATCGGCCTATTGGTTCACGGCCTCGACCTCGTTTGCCAATCCGGCGGTGGCGATTGCCCGCGCCTTTTCCAACACGTTTGCTGGGATCCGGCCGCTCGATGTGCCGGCCTTCATCGCCGCGGAACTGGCGGGCGCGCTGCTCGCCATGGCGCTGGCCGGCTGGCTGCTTTCCGAACCCAAGCCCGTGCCAGAAATGAGAGCCGCGCAATGACCATCACCATCTACCACAATCCCGCCTGCGGCACCTCGCGCAACACGCTGGCGATCATCCGCCAGTCCGGCGAAGAGCCGGAAGTGATCGAGTATCTGAAGAACCCGCCGTCGCGCGAAAAGCTAATCGAGCTGATCGCGGCAATGGGAATGACGCCGCGCGAGTTGCTGCGCGAAAAGGGCACGCCCTATGACGAACTCAACCTCGGTGATCCCAAATGGAGCGACGACGAGATCCTCGATTTCATGCTGGCGCATCCGATCCTGATCAACCGGCCGATCGTGGTGAGCCCGCTCGGCGTCGTGCTGGCCCGGCCGTCCGAAGCAGTGCTCGATATCCTGCCCAATCCGGATATCGGCCCGTTCACCAAGGAGGACGGCGAGGTCGTTGTCGACGCGAGTGGCAAGCGGGTCGTCTGAAGGCTATTTCGATATTATTCGAAATAGGGCTTGACGATTCCCGCCGCCGGCCGCATGCTATTTCGATGAAACTCGAACAAGCAGCGAAGCAATTGGAAGCGCTCGGCAATCCGACGCGGCTGAACCTCTATCGTATCCTGGTGCGGGCGGGTGAAGCGGGCCGGCCGGTCGGCTTCCTGCAGGAAAGCCTCGGCATCGCCGCCTCGACGCTGTCGCACCATCTGCACCGCCTGATCCTGACCGGACTGGTCAGCCAGGAGCGGCAGGCAACGACGCTGATCTGCCGCGCCAACTATCCCATGATGAACGATCTCATCGGCTTCCTGGCCGACGAATGCTGCGCCGATGCCGCTTGCAACCCGGCAACAGGTGACGCAGCGGCCTGATTTTTTGCCTGTTATTTCGATAATACCGGAAGGATAGAAGCTATGGCCAAGCACAACGATCTGCCCATCGCCGTCATCGGCGCCGGTCCGGTTGGCCTGGCGGCCGCCGTTCATCTGATAGCCCGGGGCCTGCCGGTAAAGCTCTATGAGGCCGGCAGCGGTGTCGCCGCCAATTTGCGCGATTGGGGCCATGTCCGGGTGTTCACGCCTTGGCGCTATTGCGTCGATGAGGCGGCCAGGACGTTGCTCGAAAGCCATGGCTGGCGGATGCCGGACGCGGAAGCCTTTCCCACCGCCGACGAACTCGTCGCGCACTATCTCGAGCCGCTCGCCAGCCAACTCGCGCCGGCGATCGAAACCAATGCACGCGTCATTGCCATATCGCGCTGGGGCGCCGACAAGGTGCGCGGCAGCGAGCGCGCGACGCGGCCCTTCATGCTCGTGGTCGAAACCGCCGATGGCACAAGACGCGATAGTGCCCGCGCGGTCATCGATGCCTCGGGGACATGGCGCACGCCCAATCCGCTCGGTGCCGGCGGCATCGCGGCGGAGGGCGAGGCGGAGTTCGCCGACCGCATCGCTTACGGCATCCCGGATGTTCTTGGCCGCGACCGCGCGCTTTATGCCGGCCGCACGACGCTGGTTGTCGGTTCCGGCCATTCGGCCGCCAATGCCTTGCTCGACCTTGCCAGGCTGACGGATGAAGTGCCCGGCACGGCCTTCATCTGGGCGGTGCGCGGCACCGACCTCGTGCGCATCTATGGCGGCGGCGATACCGACCAGCTGCCGGCGCGCGGCGAACTCGGCGCCGACGTCCGCGAGCTCGCCGAAAGCGGCCGCGTCCAGCTGGTGACCGGCTTTGCGACCCTTGCCATCCGCGAGCATGACGGAAGGCTGATCGTCGAAGGGCAGGGCGAAGAGGGCTTGGCTCAACTCGGTCCTGTCGACCGCATCATTGCCGCGACCGGGCAGCGCCCGGATCTGTCGCTGACAAGGGAGCTCAGGCTCGATCTCGATCCTTGGCTGGAGGGCGTCAAGGCGCTCGGTCCGCTCATCGATCCCAACGAGCATTCCTGCGGCGACGTGCCACCGCATGGCCACCGCGAACTCAGCCATCCGGAGCCCGGCTTCTACACGGTCGGCATCAAGAGCTATGGCCGCGCGCCGACCTTCCTGCTGTTGACCGGCTATGAACAGGTGCGCTCGGTCGCGGCGGCGCTCGCCGGCGACATGGCGGCGGCCGACGCCGTGCAATTGGTGCTGCCCGAAACCGGTGTCTGCACGGTGCCGGCGGGCCGCGCTTCGCAGGGTTGTTGCGGCGGGCCGGCGCCGGCGGCGATCGATGCCTGCTGCGTGGCGGATGCCGATGCCAAGGCAGCCGGCAAAGGCGGCTGCGGTTGCGCTGGCAAGATGGAAGCAGCGGAGTGAGTGACGCCAAGATTTCCCGCTTCCGCCATCTGGGCGCTGGGCGCCACGCAGATCGTCGGCTACGGCACGCTGTATTACAGCTACAGCATCCTGGCGCCGGCAGTGGCGGCGGAACTTGCCTGGTCGCAGCAATGGGTGTTCGCCGTGCTGTCGGTGTCGCTGCTGGCGAGCGCCATACTGGCGCCGTTCGCGGGCAGCCTGGCGGACCAGGTCGGGGCAGGGCGCCTGATGGTGCCGGGATCGCTGGCGGCAGCAGGCGCGTTGCTGTTGTGCGCGCTGGCGCCCGGGCGCGCCGGCTTCGCGCTTGGCGTGCTGGCCATGGAGCTTGCCTCCTGCTTCGTGCTCTACAGCACGGCCTTCGTCGCCATCGTGCAGCTCGGCGGCGCGCGCCGCGGCATCACCCATCTCACCTTGATCGCCGGCTTTGCCTCGACCCTGTTCTGGCCCTTGACGACGCTGCTGCATCATCACCTCGGCTGGCGCGAGGTGCTCATTCTCTTTGCCGCGCTCAACGCCTTTATCTGCCTGCCGATCCATTGGTGGCTGGCTCGCCTTTCGGGCCGCATCGGCAAGGCACGGGAGCGGATCATCCCGGTCACATCAGGCCTGTCAGGGCCGGTGCCCGGCCGGCGATGGTCGCTCCTGTTCGTCCTGGTGCTGGCCGGATTTGCCATAGAGGGGTTCATGCTTTCGGCAATCCTCGTGCAGATGGTGCCGCTGCTCACTGGTCGGCCTCGGCGGCGCCTCGGTGCTGGTCGCAAGCCTGTTTGGCCCGTCGCAAGTGGCGAGCCGGCTGGTCAACATGCTGTTCGGCCGGGGCCTGACACAGACATCGCTGGCGCTCGGCGCGACCGCCGCCCTGGCCGGCGGCCTTGCGGTGCTGCTTGTGGTGGCGCCCTCCGTTCCCGGCGCCATGCTGTTTGCCGTGCTTTTCGGCTTCGGCTCGGGCCTGATGAGCATTGTCGGCGGCACGCTGCCGCTCGAATTGTTCGGCCAGGAGCGCTACGGGTCCTATGTCGGCTGGATCACGGCGGCGCGCCAGTTCAGTTCCGCTTTCGCCCCGTTCGGCCTGACCTTGATAATATCGGGCATCGGCGTTTTCCCGGCCTTGTGGCTCAATGTCGTGGTCGGCCTGTTCGGCATCGCCGCTTTCGCCGCCGTCGCACTGATCAGCCGGCAATCGCGCAAGGGTGAGGAGAGCGGCACGGCCGCGGTCGCGCCGCACGCGGCTGGATGACCGTTGCCGGTGCTCCGTCGGTAACGGAGGCGTTGCCTTTGGCGGCCTGCCGGTCAAAGCTGCCCCGCAGCGCAATTTCTAGAGCGTCCGCCCATGACTGGAATGTTTCCCGCCACCTCCATGCCTGACCGCGATTGGTGGGAGGCGCTTTGGCCAGACCCGTCGGGTCTCTTGCTGTCGTTGGGCGCCGAGCCCGGCATGACGGCTCTGGATCTGTGCTGCGGCGACGGCTATTTCACCGCTCCGCTTGCGAAAATCGTCAGTGGTCGCGTCTATGCGCTCGACCTCGACCCGGAAATGATCGTGGCGGCCAAGGCCGAGGTGAAGCAGCTCGGCGTTTCGGTCCTGAAGTGGATTGTCGCGGATGCCGGCGAAGTCGCGGAACTGATCCCTGAAAAGATCGATTTCGTGCTGATCGCCAACACCTTCCACGGTGTGCCCGATCAGCCGGCGCTCGTCCAAGCCGTGGCCCGTACGCTCAAGCCGCGCGGCCTGTTCGCGCTCGTCAATTGGCATCAGCTGCCGCGAGAGCAGACGACCGTGCTGGGTCAGCCGCGCGGCCCCAGGACGGAGATGCGCATGTCACCCGAAGCTGTGTCGGTGGTTCTGGAAGCTGCTGGTTTCCGGCTTCTGCGAATGGTTGATCTGCCGCCGTATCACTACGGGGCGGTGTTCGAACACAAGGGATGATGCGGAAGCCCGGATCGGCCGCTACCCCAGGGTGAACGCGCCGATGCTCCGGTAGAGGACATAGCCCGCAACGACAAAGATCAGTGCGGCGAAGATGCGGTTGAGCGCGTTCTTGTAGGACGCCAGGCGCGTCGCCGCCAACATGCCGATCAAGCCGCCGCCGATGCCGCCAAGGATGAATTCCCCGGCCAATTGCCAGTCGACCATTCCCGATTGTGCGTAGTTGAAGGAGGCCATGCCCGCCATCGCAACCGCCACGGCACCGCCCAGCACGAAGGCCAGGCTCGGATCCCACGCGCCAAAGACATCGAGAAAGCCTTGGACGCGGACAGGATCGAGCATGCCCGACACGGCCAGGCCAAATCCGAAAAGCGTGCCCGCGGCCAAAGCGGCGACAGGCCGTAGTTTGCTGTGTCTCACAAGACGGCTCCGCGAAGAAGCGCGACGGCCGCGATGCCGTTCGCAAGGAATGTCAGGACCGCGGCGATCGAACGTGGCGAGAGCCGGGCCAGCCCCATCACGCCATGACCGCTGGTGCAACCCGAGCCCATCCGGGATCCGAAGCCGACCAGCAATCCCGCAAGCATGACCAATGGCAGCGATGCCGTCACGGCCACGGTTGGCCAATGATGAAAGGCCGCGAAGTACACCATCGGGCCAAGCAGCAATCCGGCGACGAAGGCGGCGTTTGTCCGGACATCGATGCCCTGGACCATCCTGCCGACAATCCCGCTTACGCCGGCGATCCTGCCGTTCAGGATCAGCAGGATGGCGCAGGAAAGACCGATAAGGGCTCCGCCAAGAAGGGATACGAGATAAGAGGTCATGGCCGGCCGTCCGAACAGAAGATCGTGTAAAGTGCTGCAACCAGTTGAGCGGCCTTCTCGGCGGTCAGCCGGTAGAAGATCTGTTTGCCGTCTCGCCGCGTTTCCACGATGTTGGCGTCGCGCAAAACCGTCAGTTGCTGGGAAAGGCTCGGCTGGTGGATGTCGAGCATTTCTTCCAGCCGGCTGACCGAATACTCGCCTTCGACAAGGGTGCAGACGAGCATCAGCCGCATTGGATGCGCCAGTGTCTTCAGCAAGGCCGCCACTTCGCCAGCGCGCGATTCCATGGCGGCGGGCGACATCTTCACCGCATCAGACTGGATCTCGCTCACCACACGGCTCCTTGCAACGCATCGAGGGGAAATTTTAGATAGCGCATACCGTTTGCTTCCGGCTCCGGCAGACGCCCCGCCTGAATGTTGACCTGCAAGGCATGCAAGATGAGTTTCGGCATCGGCAGCGTTCGGTCACGCGCCACGCGCAATCCGGCAAAGGCCTCTTCGTCCACATCGGCCAGGTGTGCATTGGCGCGCTTCTGCTCGCCGACCGTGCTTTCCCACTTCGGCGCGCGTCCGCCTGGCTGGTAGTCATGGCCTGTAAACAGGCGGGTTTCATCCGGAAGCTCCAGGATCCTCTGGATCGATTTCCACAGGATGCGCGCGTCCCCACCTGGAAAGTCGGCACGAGCCGTGCCGCTGTCAGGCATGAAGATGGTGTCGTGAACAAAGGCCGCGTTGCCGATCACGTAGGTGATCGACGCCAGGGTGTGACCGGGCGAAAACATGACGCGCGCGGCTATGGAACCGACCTTGAACGTGTCGCCATCCGAGAACAGCCTGTCCCATTGCGAGCCGTCGACACGAAGTTCGGGCCAGTTGTAGATGCCCCGCCACAGGCGCTGGACATCGACCACCGGCGCTCCGATCGCGGTCGGGGCGCCCGTCTTCTGCTTCAGATACTGCGCGGCCGACAAATGGTCGGCATGAGGATGGGTGTCGAGTATCCATTCGACACTCAACCCGTTCTCCGCAACATAGGAAAGCAGCGCGTCGGCGTTGCGCGTCGTGGTCGCTCCGGACTTCTCGTCGAAATCGAGAACCGGATCGACAATGGCGCATTTTCGGGTGCCCGGATCCGAAACCACATATTGTACGCTTCCCGTCCGGGGATCGAAGAACCCCTTCACCTCCGGTCGCAGTTGCCTGTGCGCTTCGAACCATCGCGACGCCGCCGACAGGTCGATGCCGAGTTTCAAGCCGAGAGCCGCGATATCCTGGGATGACATACGGCCATCGAGTGCCTCGCTCAGTACATACAGGGTCAGGGCGCGCGTGCCGGTCTTGCAATGCGCAAAGACCGGGCCGCCGGCATCGGCCATGGCCGCCTGGAAGGCCCACATGTCCGCCTCGGTGATGGTCGGCATGGTCACGGGTATGAAGGCGTAGGAAACATCGGCGTGACCAGCCGCTTCCCGCTCGGCGGCGTTTCCGGGCTGGGAGGCCTCTTCCTCGTCAGGACGGGCGTTGATCATTCCCGCAAAGCCATGGAAGGCAAGCGACCGGATTTCGGAGATCGAGGGCTGGGGACCGACGCTCAACACGTCATTTACACGGATCATGGTCATCTCGGGCACCTGTATTCCTATCAATATACAATTGCATATAATGTATAATGAAAGCTCGCACAAGGTGCCTGCCTGGAAATTCGCGGCCGGGTTGCCGGCCTGACGATCTTCTGTCATATTCGCCATATGCAAAAAACTTTTTTGCATATGGAAAATGTGGATCGTGATCGGAGACTTCGAATGACCCAAGCCCAAGCCAATCCGGCGACCGCCGCGCTGGCCGAGCGTGGTCGCGGCCGTGTCGCCTGGATCCGTTCGCGCATGGCGATGCTGGCCACGCTGCGTGAAGAGTTCCGTGCCAGCCGCCCCTTCGCCGGCAGGCGCATCGGCATGTCGCTGCATATCGAGCCGAAGACGGCGGTGCTGCTCGAAGTGCTGGCCGAAGGCGGCGCCGAGATAATCGGTACCGGCAATCACGGTTCGACGCAGGATGATGTCGTCGCCTTCCTGCAAAGCCAGGGTATCGGCGTGTTCGGCCGCCGCGCCGATACGCTCGCCGACCATCACGCCAATCTGGCGCGGGTGCTGGATGCGGAGCCCGACATGCTGCTCGACAATGGCGCCGACCTTGCCGCCGGCATTGTCGAGCGGGGCAGGGCGGCGTCCATCCTTGGCGGCACCGAGGAGACGACGTCGGGCGGCGACCGGCTGCGTGGCGAACTGGCCGGCAAGGTGCCGTTCGCGTCCATCGTCATCAATGACAGCCCGCTGAAGGCGATCGGCGAGAACAAGCACGCGGTCGGCCAGTCGGTGGTCGAAAGCTTCATGCGCGTCACCAATCTGATGATCCCAGGCCGACGCTTCTGCGTCATCGGCTATGGCTGGTGCGGGCGCGGCATCGCGCAGTATCTGCGGGCACTCGGCGGCCGCGTGGCGGTCGTCGAGGTCGACGAGATCAAGGCGCTGGAGGCCGCTCTCGACGGCTACCGGGTGGCGCCGCTGGCCGACCTGGCGCCATGGGCGCAAGTGTTCATCACCGCCACCGGCCGCGCCGGCGTGCTTCCCGCCGAGGCGATCGCCGCCATGCAGGATGGCGCGGTGCTCGCCAATTCCGGGCATTTCCCGTGGGAGATCGACACTGAGGGTCTCGCCGCCATGACCACCGCCACCACCGATCTCGACGGCACGTTGCGGCGGCTCGATCTCGCCAATGGAAGGCATGTCATCCTCGTCGCCGAGGGGCGCATGTTCAACCTTGCCGGCGTCGAGCCAAAGGGCAATTCGATCGAATCCATGGATATCGGCTTCATGCTGCAGGCGCTGTCGCTGGAGCGGGTGGTGAAGGGCGAAAACCTGGCGGTGGGCGCGCAGCCGGTGCCAGACGACATCAACCGGCGTACCGCCCGGCTGATGATGGCTACGATGGGGGCGGCACGCTGACTATACTTGCCCGTAATTCCTGATTCTGGTGCTGGAAAGCTTGCATGGCTGGCAAAATTGCTGACGCGCCGGACTATTCGGTACCGGCCCTGGACAAGGCGTTCGACATCATCGAACTCCTGGCCGAGCAGAAGGACGGGCTGAACCAGGGTCAGATTTCCGAGGCGGTCGGCCGCTCGATCCACCAGATCTACCGCGTGCTGCAGGCGCTGGAGCGGCGCGGCTACATTTTCGCGATCGCCCGGCCGGGCTCTATTTCCTGTCGCCGCGCCTGTTCGAGCTGGCGCACCGGCACGAGCCGCTGCGCGGCCTCGTCCAGGCGGCGCTGCCGTCGATGCGGCGGCTGTCCGACGCGACCCAGCAATCCTGCAATCTCGGCGTCAACAATGCCGGACGGGTGCTTATCCTGGCGCAGGTGGAAAGCCCGGCGGCGTTCGGCTTCCGGGTGCGCGTCGGCGCCGAGTTTCCGCTGTTTGCCACCGCCACCGGCCGCACGCTGATGGCGTTCCAGCCGCAGGACAGAGTCAATCAATGGCTGCAAGCCTCTGGTATCCCTGATGAAAAGGCCGACATGCGTGAGGCGCTTGCCCGCATCCGCGCCGCCGGCCATGAGGAGGTGGCGGACGGGCTGCAGCCGGGTGTCATCGATCTTGCCTTTCCCGTCATCGGGCCGTTCGGCCAGTCGGTCGCAGCACTCACCGTGCCCTATGTGGCGACCAGCTACAGCATGCTCGACCTTGCCACCGTACGCCGCCACGCGGCGCAGGCGGCGCAGGAGATCGCGCTGGTGCTGGCGCCCGAGCCATCAGGCCAAAGCGCGCCGTGACCGATCCATCCGCACCGATAGTCAAAACCATCGCAATCGATACCGAACCGGCCAGAGTCTGGCAGGTGCTGACGACGCCCGCGATGATTCCGCAATGGATGTCCGACGAGGACCTGACCGTCAGCCTTGAGGGACATGAAGGCGGCGCGATCGTGATCAGCGGCCTGCTGCACGGCACGCCGTTCGAGAACCATGGCACTGTCCGGGCCTTCGAGCCGCAGCGGCTGTTCGCCTACAGCTACTGGAGCACGCTGTCGGCCTCGCGCCTCGCGGACGCGCCGGAAAACCACACGCTGGTCAGCTTCGCCCTGACGCCGGCTGACGGGGGCACGCAGCTGACCCTGACGCTCAGCGACTTCGCCGAACCGGCAATCCGCCCGCATGCCGATCTCTACTGGGGGCCGACCTTGCAGATCCTGAAGGCGGTGTGCGAGCGGCCTTGAAGAGGGGCGCCATCGCAGCGCCGCAGCCCAGCCTTTACGCCCTGGGGCGCTTTGCCAGCGCGCGGATACGGTCGGCGACCTTGCTGTCGACCGGGTTGTAGACCGTCAGGTTCAAATCCGGCCTGCCGTCGACCGCGAAGGACGAGTATTCCAGCTCGATGTCACCCAGTTCCGGGTGCTTCAGGAGCTTTGTTCCGTCGCCATGGGCAAGCACGTCGTTCTCCTGCCACAGCTTGGCGAACTCGGGGCTGCCGCTGCACAGTTCGTCCACCAGCTGCGTCACCTCGGAGACCGCGCCGGCGCGCGCTGCATCGGCTCGGAAGGCGCCGACCACGAAACGGGCGAGGTTTTGCCAATCGTGCTGCTTGGCGCGGATGTGGGGCGTGAGGAACATGAAGCGCAATATGTTGCGCCGGCCGGCGGGGATGGTGCCATAGTCGGTCAGCACGATCTCGGCGGCGCGGTTCCAGGCGACGACGTCCCAGGTCGCGGTCTTGACCAAAGCCGGGCTGGCCTCGAGCGTGTCGATGAGGCGCTGCAGCCGGGGGCTGACGCCCTCGTCGCCCCGGTAGCGGACCTCGGGCGGACGGCCGAGCCCCAGCATGAAGAGATGTTCGCGTTCCGCCTCGGTCAGCAGCAGCCCCTTGGCGATGCGGTTCAGCACATCGGCCGAGGGCGCGCCGCCACGGCCCTGTTCCAGCCATGTGTACCAGGTCGGGCTGATGTTGGCGCGCTGCGCGACCTCTTCGCGGCGCAGCCCCGGCGTGCGCCGGCGCCCGGAAAATCCGAACGAGGCGGGATCGAGCCGGGTGCGCCGGTCTTTCAGGAAGGCTGCGAGCGAACCGGGGGAAGGCATCTGTCAGGCACCCTGTTAAAGATTATACCATGATAAGATCACTACTTTAATGGAATAATAGACCGTCGATATTACGCAGGCAACCGCAGGAGATTTGCATGCGTATCTTTCTCACTGGCGCGACCGGCTTCATCGGCTCGGCCATCGTTCCCGAACTCATCCAGGCCGGCCATCAGGTGGTCGGCGTCACCCGCTCCGACGCCGGCGCCGAAGCGCTGGCTGCCGCAGGCGCCGAGGTGCATCGCGGGACGCTTGAAGAGCCCGAGGGTCTGCGCGACGGCGCGGCCAAGGCGGACGCCGTGATCCACACCGCCTTCGACCATGATTTTTCGCGCTTTGCCGAGAATTGCGAAAAGGACAAGCGTGTCATCGCCGCCCTCGGTGCCGCCCTTGCCGGATCCGACCGGCCGCTGGTCATCACGTCGGGTGTCGGCATGGGCAGCCCCGGACATGGCCAGCCGGCGGTCGAGGACGTCTTCAACGCCAGCCATCCCAATCCGCGCATCGCCTCGGAACTCGCCGGCAATGCCTTGCTGGAGGCCGGCGTCAATGTGTCGGTGATGCGCCTGCCGCAGGTCCACAATCCGGTCAAGCAGGGGCTCATCACGCCGCTCATCGAGATCGCGCGCCAGAAAGGGGTCTCGGCCTATGTCGGCGAGGGCCGCAACCGCTTCTCCGCGGGCCACCTGCTCGACGTGGCGCGGCTCTACCGGCTTGCCGTGGAAAAGCGGCAGCCCGGCGCACGCTACAACGCCGTCGGCGAGGAAGGCGTCGAGGTGCGCGCCATCGCCGAGGCGCTTGGCCGGGGCCTCAATTTGCCGGTCGTTTCGATCGCGCCGGAAAAGGCGGCGGAACACTTTGGATGGATGGCGATGTTCGCCCCCGTGGACCTGCCGGCCTCCAGCGCGCTGACCCAGGCCCGGCTCGGCTGGCACCCGACCGGCCCGACGCTGATCGCCGATCTCGACGCCATGCGCTATTGAGGCGCCGCGGCCTCAGCCAGGGCTGACGGCGTAGCGCAGGTGGATGAGCCCATGCGCCAGCGTTTCGCAGCTTGTCAGCGACAGTTGCATCTTGCCGGCGAGGCCGCTTTCGCCGAACTCGACAAAACCCTGGTTTGCCGCCCGCGCGTCGAGCGCGGGCGCGACGAGCAGGCTGAGTTCATCGACAAGCCCCGCCGCGAAGAAGGAGCCGTTGATGCCGGCGCCGCCTTCGAGCAGCAGCCGGCGGATGCCGAACTCACGCCCGAGCACGTCGAGCATGGCGGCGAGATCGATCTCGGCCGTCTCCGACACGATGTAGGACACGCCGTCGGCGGCGAGCTCGGCCAGATGGCTGTCGGCAACGTCACGCCCAAGCAGCACCACGACATGGTCGCCGCCGACATCGGGCTTGGCGAAGTGCAGCTTGCCGGAAGCATCGAGCGCCACGGCATAGGTTCCCGCATCGCGTTGCGCGAAATGATGCGGCCGCTCGACCTTGCCGGCATGCGCCGGTGGGTGCGCGGCGGCCTTGCTCATCTCGGCCATGGTGACGCGGCCGACGATCCAGGCGTCGCCTTCGAGGTCCCCATGGATCTGCTCATAAAGACTTGACCACTCGGCCCGGGTCCCGTCCGGGCTGGTGGTGTAGCGGCTGGGGTGGAGACTGCCGTCGAGCGAGGCGAGCATATGGCAGATGATGTGCGGCTTCATGCAATTCTCCAGGGATGGGCTTGGGCGTGGTTCAAACTAGGGCCGTGGCCGGAGAATGGAAGCCAGATAGCCCGGCTCCATCAAAATTCCGACAATTCCGATAATTGGCTCCCCAGCTCTGTTATATCGATGTTGCACAAATGGTTGACCCTGGGTTAGCATCCTCAGGCTGATGCCGATGGGAGGCAGTTTTTGCAACGGCGGTCAGCTGGAGCGGCATGCGCGGTCCCGCGCAAGGAGGATGCTCCAACACTTTGAACCGACGCATGATCCCTTCCCAAGACCGATCCGGTCTTGGGGATTGTGCGTTCTTGTGGAGGAGGATCAACCATGAACAGACGTGAATTCCTGATGACGTCCGTGGCCGCGGGCGCGATGGTGCTGGCCGCGCCTTCGGCATTCGCCGAGGACAAGCTCACCATACTGGGCTCGGTGCCCAATCTCGGCTTTCCGTTCTTCGTGCACATGCTGAACGAGATCAAGGCGGAAGCCGCCGCCCAGGGCGTCAACTTGACCGAGAGCGACGGCCAGAACTCGGCCACCAAGCAGACCGCCGACATCGAGGCGGCGCTGGTGCAGAAGGTCAACGCCATCGTGATTTCGCCGCTCGACGTCAACGCGCTGGCGCCGGCCATCGAGGAAGCGGTCAAGGCCGGCGTTCCCGTGGTGACGATCGACCGCCGCGTCGACGGTGTCCAGGGCATCCTCGCCCATGTCGGCGCCGACAACGTCAAGGGCGGCGAGGCGGAAGCCAGCGCCATGGTGGCGGCGTTTCCCAATGGCGCCAAGCTGTTCCATCTGCAGGGTCAGCCGGGTGCCGGTCCCGCCATCGACCGCAACAAGGGCGTGCACAATGTGCTCGATCCGCTGAAGGACAAGTACCAGATCATCTTCGAGCAGACCGCCAACTTTGCGCGGGCCGAAGCGCTGTCGGTGACGGAAGCCGGGCTCGCCGCCAACGGCAAGCCTGACGCCATCATCTGCGCCAATGACGACATGGCGCTCGGCGCGCTCGAGGCCTGTGCCGCGCGCAACTTCACCGACGTCAAGATCTATGGTTTCGACGCGCTGCCGGAAGCGCTGGTTGCCGTGCGCGACGGCAAGCTTGCCGGCACGGTCGAACAGTTCCCCGGCCAGCAATCGCGTACCGCCGTGCAGATCGCCGTCGCCTACGCCAAGAACAAGACCGAGCCGAAGGAGAAGCTGGTGCTGTTGACACCGATCGTCATCGGCAAGGACAATCTCGACAAGGCGGAGAGGTTGAGCGAGACGAAGTAGGACTGATTGGTAAGGCCGGCGGGACAGCGCCCCCCTCAGGACAGAGGGGGGCGCTGTCCCGCGACCTACCACAATCCGGGGAGCAACCCTTGCAAGCTGAAGCCGCCCTGCTCGCCGTCGAAGGTGTCACCAAGCACTTCTCCGGCGTCACCGCGCTGAGCGATGTCTCGCTCGATATCCGTCCCGGCGAAATCCTCGGCCTGCTCGGCGAAAACGGCGCTGGCAAATCGACGCTCTTGAAAATCCTGTCCGGCGTCATGCCGCCGTCCAGCGGGCGCATCCTATTCGACGGCGCCGATTACGCGCCGTCCAGCCCGCAGGATGCCAAGCAACTCGGCATCGTCACCATCTACCAGGAGCTCAGCCTGATCCCGACGCTGACGGTGGCCGAGAACATTTTCATCGGCCGCGCGCCGACAGGTCCGCTGGGACTGGTCAACTGGCGGCGAATGGAGGCGTCGTCGCGAGAAATCATCGCTCGCGTCGGCCTCTCCATCGATCCGATGACGCCGGTGTCGGCGCTGTCGGTGGCCGAGCAGCAGCTGGTTGAGATTGCGCGTGCGCTGTCGCTGAAAAGCCGGCTGATCATCATGGACGAGCCGACCTCGGCGCTGACCGAGACCGAGGTGCAGCGGCTTTTGTCGATCATGGGCCGGCTGCGCCAGGACAACGTCGCCATCATGTTCGTCACCCACCGGCTGGAGGAGGCCTCCGCCATCTGCGACCGCATGACGGTGCTGCGCGACGGCCGGCTGGCCGGGCATCTCGACCGCGACAAGGGACGACCGATCCAGTTGCCGCGGATCATCGAAAAAATGGTCGGCCGCGCGGCTTCCGAACTCTACGCAAGGCCTGCGCAGCGCGCGGTGGCGGGCGATATCGTTTTGTCGGTGCGCGGCTTGCGCACCGTGCGCGATCCCGAGGCGCCGCATGCCATCGTGCTCGACGGTGTCGACATCGACCTCAAGGCCGGCGAAATCCTCGGCGTGGCCGGGCTTGTCGGTTCCGGCCGCACCGAGTTGGCGCGTGCCATCTTTGGCGCCGACCGCATTGCAGCGGGATCGATCACGCTGGACGGCAAACAAATCGCGCCGGCCTCGCCGGCCGATGCCATCGCGCTCGGCATCGGCCTGGTGCCGGAGGACCGCAAGCACCAGGCGATCTTTGCCGCTTTGGGCATCCTGCCGAATTTCTCCGTCGCCTCGCTGGGGCGCTTCAGCAATGGCTTCGGCTTCATGGCCGAGCGGCGCGAGCGCGATGCGCTGTCCGGGTTCCGCAAGATGCTGTCGATCCGCATGGCCTCGGCCGAGCAGGCGATCGAGGGCCTGTCGGGCGGCAACCAGCAGAAGGTGATCCTGGCGCGCTGGTTGGCGCGCGATCCGAAAGTGCTGATCGTCGATCAGCCGACGCGCGGCGTCGATGTCGGCGCCAAGGCGGAGGTGCACCAGATCCTGGTGCAGTTGGCGGCACGCGGCATTGCGGTGATGATGATCTCGTCCGAACTGCCCGAAGTGCTGGCGGTGTCGGACCGTATCGTCACCATGCGCCGGGGCCGCATCACCGGTGAGATGCCGGGCGTCGAGGCAAACGAGGAAAAACTGATGGAACTGATGGCGCTCGACAAGCAGGATGCTCTTGGGCAAGACGCGCTTGGGCAGGATGCGGAGGGATAGGCACGATGAGCATCGCCGAAGAGCAGAACCAGCGCGGCGGCGCGACGATCGCGCGGTTGCTGATGAGTTTCGGGCCGCTGCTGTTCCTGGCGGCGCTGGTTGTCGTCTTCACCGTGCTGAAGCCGAGCTTCATCGACCCGATCAATCTGTTCAACATCACCCGGCAAATCTCGATCACCGGGCTGATCGCGCTCGGCATGACCTTCGTCATCCTCACCGCCGGCATCGATCTCTCGGTCGGCTCGCTGCTCGCCTTCTGCGGCATGGTCGCCGCCGTCGTCGCCAAGGGCGGCACCGCCAACACGCTGTCGCTGTCGACCTCAGGCACGCAGGGCTATGGCTGGTTCGCCGCGCTGCTGGCCGCCGTCATCGTCGGTGCTGCCGCCGGCGGCGTGCAGGGGCTCGCCATCACCAGGCTGAAAGTGCCGCCCTTCGTCGTCACACTGGGCGGGCTGACGGTGTTTCGCGGGCTGACGCTGACCATCTCCAATGGCGGGCCGATCTCCGGCTTCGACGCCTCGATGCGCTGGTTCGGCACGGGGCTGATCGGCCCGGTGCCGGTGCCGGCAATCATCTTCGCCATCGCCGCGATCCTGTGCCACATCGTGCTGCGCTACACGCGCTATGGCCGCGCTGTCTACGCCGTCGGCGGCAATGCCGAGGCCGCGCGGCTATCGGGCCTGCGCGTCGACCGCATCCTGGTTTCGGTCTATGTCATCGTCGGCTTCTTCGCCGGGCTCGCGGCCTTCGTGCTGTCGGCGCGGCTCAATTCTTCCGAAGCGGTCGCCGGCATCGGCTACGAGCTGACGGTGATTTCGGCCGTGGTCATCGGCGGCACCTCGCTGTTCGGCGGCATCGGCTCGGTCGGCGGCACGGTGGTGGGCGCGGCGCTGATTGGCGTGCTGCAGAACGGGCTGCAGTTCAACAATGTCTCGTCCTACACGCAAAGCATCGTGATCGGGCTGATCCTGATCCTGGCGGTGGCGTTTGACCGGTGGTTGAAGTCGCGGGTGAGGCGGTAGGACAGAGGGGGGTGCCTCGCATCAGCGTAGGTCATTTTAACCCGGCAACTTCTCCTCAATCACCCGCGCCGAATCCGGCTCCAGCTGCCCGGTATGATCATACCGCAGCACCACCACCCAGTTGAAGACATCATCAGGCCATTTGCCGTTCGGCAGCAGCGCCTTTGGGTCGGCGCCGAAAGCCTTGATGAGTTTGGCCAGCTGGCCGTGATGCCAGGCGATCAGGATCGACTTGCCGTGGCTTTCAGTCGACAGCGCGGCGACGAGGTTCTGGACTTCGTGGTCGGCGAAGCGCTGGTCGATCGGCAGTTTCAGCGCCTGGCTGAGCGGCGTCAGCGTCAGCCGTTCGCGCGCGCTGCTCTTGGAATCGGCACTGGCCACCAGCATATCGGGCCGGAAGGCGACGCCGTCGAGTAGGAAGGGCTGGAAATAGGCGACATAGGCCTGGGCGCGGGCTTCGCCCTCGGGCGACAGGCCGGGGCCGCTGTCGGGCTTTTCGCCATGGCGCACGATCAGCACCGTGATGTCGGCAAGCCCGGTGGTTGTGTCGCCGGCGGCGTGCGCGGACAGAGCAAGCGCCATGATCCAAAGGGCGGCGAGAACAAGGCGTTTCATGGTGTGTCCTTCCGGCGGGTTTCGAAGCACCAATCAGCGCAGCAATCCGACGGAATCAGGGCCGGTCAGGCCAGCCGGATGGTCAATTGCAGGCGGCTCAAGCCGCTTCGAGCGCCCACAGGCGATGGCCGTAGCGGCGGAAGAAGCGCGCCACGAGACGCTGCTGCCTCGCCCTGACGAGGTCGGGCAGGCGCCGCTCCTGGCGCCAGCGCGGCATGTTGCGCCAGCAGGCGATGAAGCGGGCGGTGTCCTCGATGGCTTCGTCCGCCGACAGCGCCGGGCCGATCGCGGCCAGGAACAGCGGCTCCGACTGCTTCAGCGCGTCGATGACGGCCTTGCGCCGGAAATGATCCTGGCGGGCCTGCGCGATGCCGTTGCGGCGGATCGCCTCGAAGGCTTCGAGCAGGGCAGGGCTGTCGCCGGTGTAACCGCAGGCGCGGGCGAAATCGGCGGCATCCATCGTGGCTCCCGGGTCTGATGCGGCAATTCCTTGCCGACTCACATTTGCGAGTTCATATAAGCGTAACTCAAAAATACATTGAAGGGAAACTTCTGGAAAAGTGTTGAAACTGCGACTCGACTCCCAGCTCAAAACGCAGGAATATACGAACAAATCAGGAACAAACGGGGTGGGGGCAATGGCATTGCCGGGCAGGAAACCAGTTATCGCGCATGTCGTCTCGATATCGGTCGAATGCGCCGATTGCGGCCGCAACAGGTGGTGGAAACCGGATGAGCTCCGGCGTTTCGGGGTGACGGGCAACACGCCGCTGGCGGAACTTTCGGGCCGCATCGTCTGCTCGGCCTGCCGCGCCGACGGGCTGCCGGGCACGGCGATCTCGATCCAGGCCGCCTTCGTCGACGAGCGCCAGCGCGTGCGCAGCGAGGCGCAGATGCTGAGCGACCGGGAGGTGTTGGTGGAGGGGGCAAGGCGGGCTTGAGGGGCATGCGCCTTGGCCACGCTCGGATCTCAATAGGCTCTGCCACGTCGTTGCCGGAAGCACTAAAAGACTAACTTAATGCTGGCTTAGAACTCTCGAGAAGAGAGATCTGATATCATTCTGCCGCCTTACTCCTCGCGCACACCGGTCTTTGCGGCTAAGTGTTCAGAGATGTCGAGGAAACCAAAAAACAAGACCGGATGGATTCGCCCACGTAAGGAGTTAGAGCAGGCCTTGACTGACCAGATCGCCTTGTTGCGGTCGTCCTGCTCTGCTTACGACCAGGGCCAACATGCGGAAGCGGGGAGACTTGCCACTTCGGTGTTTATGATTGTTCACGACGGATCTCCACAACAATGCTTGCTGACACAGCTTTCGCTCCGCGCCGGACTCGGATTCTCAAGCTATGCCACTCCCATAAACCTCGCAAACCAGCTTCCGGACGAGCCTTTGGCGATGATCAGGTTTGTCGGTGGTGCAAAAAGCAGCTGGATACCGACTTTGGACGAAGGCCCAATGGCAGAAAAGAAACTGCAATTTCATGAGTGGTGGGAGAAGGAGCTGGTGTTTCGCTCCCCGAGCGGCGCTTCAATGAATCGACGGCGATTGGTCTTCGCGTTGCGAAATCAAGATGGTGGCGGACACCTTGACCCACAGTTGACCGATGAAGCCTATGTCGAATTCTCTCGCCATCCTGTTTGGTTTGAAAATCCTGAAGAGATGACGATAATGATGAACCAAGCGGGAAGGCCGGGATACACTCCGCTCCGCCCACTCCCGCATCTGCCCTCAATGCGGCAGATTGCTTTCGAGCTCGACCGCACGCTTACTCTGGCGGGAATTGCCTAGTGCACTTGGCGCCAAGTGAAGGTGCGGAGACATATCAATGATTTTGCGCGCCATGGTGGGGCGCTGGCGCCGTTTTTTACCGTCTCTCCCTATTGGAGAAGGAAGAGGCACCCCCTAATACCCAGCAGTTCCTTCAGCGGTATAACCCGCCAGACATGCTTGATCGCGTAGCGGTTGAAGGTCAGCGTTTTCGGCGGATTGTACTGCTCGACCACCAGCTCGCCCGCCGTGCGTTTGACCAGCTTCTTGACGAAGGCCTTGCCGTTCTTCTCGTTTTCTTCCGGGAACGTCTCGATCACCACATGGTCGCCGGGCACGGCGTCGCGGCCGCCGCAATAGATCAGGTCGCCGGGTTCGTAGCGCGGCACCATGGAGTCACTCAGCACATGCAGCGCGAACACCTTTGGCAGGTTGCGCACGCCCGGCGGGCGCTGGACGTAGCCGGCGGGCTCGCCGTTGAAGGTGAAGTCGCCGTCGTCGCCGCCGACCGCGGCACCCAGCACCTCGATATCCATTGAGCCGGCGGGCATCGGGCCGGCATCGGTGACGATCTCGGCATCGGCCACCGGGCCGGCATCGTCGAGGAAGACGACCTCGCCTTTGCCCAGCGCAACCGGGTCGACGCGCAGGAAGGCGGCGGTCTTCAACAGGTTCTCGGTCTTGGGCAAATTGCGCCCGGTTTCCCAATTGCCGACGGCAGCGACATCGGTGTCGTTGTGCTCGGCAATGTGGCGCATGACCAGGCCGCGCTGCTTGCGCGCCTGGCGTATCGCCGCCCCGACCTTGATCGACAGTTCCGTTTTGGCCATGGCGCCCATGTGAGCGATGAAAGCGGCTCTCGTCTATGAAAGAATGGCTTGCATCTATTTTTGAGTTATGCTTATATCTGGCCATGCAAAACCTGTCCAGCTTTGATGGCGCGGTAGCGCCAGCCTCCCGTGAGGCAAACAGGGCGACCGAAGTCGCCAGCCATTCCCTTCCGTCCCGGCCGTCCTCCCCGGCCGGGACGAAGCCCGAGCGCTTTGATGCCTCGGGTCCGGTCCGCCCATCAGCGGCGGCCGGAACGGCCGGAGCCGCCGCTCCCCTCGGCTCCGGCCCCCCATTCGACCGGCACGCTGCCGGTCCCTATGCGCGCTCCTGCATCCGCACGCAGACCGTCATCCTGTTCGAGCCGATGACGGGCAGGGCGGTTTCCGCCCCCGACAGGAAGACCGCCGAGGCGCGGCTGGCGCGCCTGGCCGCCGGGCACTCGATCCGCTCCGGCTGATCCGGCCCGCGCGCCGGTTTCCGAACCGAACACCCTGACCGTGGCCCGGACCGGGCACGAACCCTGACGCCTGGCCGACGGCGCGCTCTCGAGTGCTGCCGAAGGCGGACCCCTGGATGGAGCCTGGACATGGCAAGCTATAGCGACGCCGAACTGCAAGAGATCGCCCGCTGGCTGAAGGAGGGGCTTTCGGCCTCGAGGATCGCCGCGGCGTTCAGCGCGCTGCGCGGCAGTCCGGTCTCGCGCAACGCCATCATCGGCATCGTCCACCGCAACGCCATGCTGGGCGCGATCGGCTTTGCCAATGGTCGGGGGATGCCGCCGGCCGCGAGACAAGCTGCCGGCGAACGGACAGTGCGCAAGCCGGCGGGAGCAAAGCGGGCAAAGGACAAGGCCAACGGCAAGGCGGTTGCGGAAAAACGCACCGGCGTCCATGCCGCCGAGGACACCATCCCGCGCAAGAACAAAGCCCGGGCCAGGCGCGACGCTTCGCCGGCCTGGCTGCCGCCGCGTCTGTTCGTGCGCGAGGTGGGGGTGCTGATCGCCGATGGCGAAGCCTACCGTTTCAAGGTGCCGGCACCGCAGCGCGGACCGATCGGCCGCCAGCCGCATGGCGTGGCGATGCGCCTCATCGACTGCCTGTTTTCCCGCTGCCGCGCGCCGCTGGACCTGACGCTGGAAGAGGATACGGACAATTCGGTTGCCGAAGAGGGGGACGCGCCAGGCGGCCGGCCCGGCGCCGACATGCTGTGCTGCGGCATGCGCACGAAGGCGCTGAAAAGCTACTGCAGCTACCACCAGGCGCGGTTTCAGAGGCGGGTTTGCGCGTGAGCCTATTTCGGTATCTGCCGGCCCTGTTTGGGCATGCGGCTTTGCACGCTGCGTGGCTCCAGCCGCATGGCCGGGCCAGCTTCGGCAACCAGGATGCCTGCGACGCGGGCAAAGCCGGTGAACACTTTCATCGCGTCGGATTCGGAAATCTGCGCCGCGATCGCGGCACTGCAGGCGTTGAGCGCGCTGCGATAGACATGGCCGCGCCGATCGATCGGCCAGCGTTGCAGGAAGTCGGCGGCATCGCTGACGCTGTCGATCTCCTCGACATGTCCGTCCATGCTTACTTTGAGCGGCGTCTTCATCGTACCCACGGCGTTCACCCTCGATCTCGGCGCGGCTTTCAAGCCGACGCTTATAAACGCGCGAGGCCGCCAAGCGGTTGCATCGCCTTCGCGCGGGCTTCACGGGTTGGCGGCGGCGTCGAGCCAATCATGCGCCCGGCTTCTGCGCTTGGCCACCAATATTCCCTGTTGCCGGGCGGCCTTGCTGAAGGCTTCGAAGGCAGTGCGCGGGCAGCAACTGCCCTCGACGACCGCCAGCCTGACCAGCCTTGCAGCTTCGATATAGGCGGGTGCCGTCTTGTCGGGCCACTGGTGTCGCAATGCCGCCTCGGCGTCGGCCACCGAGCCGACCAGCATGGTCTTGTTGTCGCAAAAGCGCAGCGTAATCGGCACGAACGCCGTCATCGGCAAACCTCCCTCTGGCATGGTCGCGTCATAACGTGCGGGTCTGCGGCTGGTTCCATTAGCGTGCGTGCAAGCAAGGGGCAGACATGAGCGAGCGGCCCTTCATGCAGCTCTACGTCTCCGATTTCGTCGGCGACACGTTGCAACTCTCCACCGAGCAGATCGGCGCCTACATGCTCATGCTGATGGCGATGTGGAACGCCGGCGGCCGGCTGCCCGACGACGACGCCAAGTTGGCGCGTGTGGCGCGGCTGTCGCTCAAGAGATGGCGTGCCATCAGCGGCGATCTGTTGACCTTCTTCGAGCGCGAGGCGGGCGAGATCGGCCACAAGAGGCTGACCAAGGAACTGCACAAGGCGCTGGTCAAAAGCGAGGCGAGGGCCGCCGCTGGCGCCCGCGGCGGCGCCGCCACCGCCTTGAAAACAAAGGCGCCTGGGGCGGCAAATGCCGGCGCTTTGCCGCGGCATTTTCCAGACTCCAGAAACCAGAGTGAAAAAGCTTCCGCTTTTTCAGGCGAAAACAACCGGCATCTTTCGGCGCAAGGAGAACGAGAGGCGCTCTCTCGCGACAACACGCAGCGTTCCTCATCGCGTGCAGCCAGTCCGAAAAAACCGCCCGGCTGGCAGCGGCCGAAAACCCATACCGACGCCGCCAACGCCATCATCGAGGAGATCCGCAGCCATGACCGCAGCCGAACTGCAGCAGGCGACGAAGGCGCTGGCCGCGATGTTCGCATGCTTCCCGCAATCCGCCCTGACTGACGTCGAGATGCAGATGCGCGGCTATCTCAGTGCTGTGCGCGACGCCGAACTTGCCGATCTGCAAACCGCCATCCAGCGCTTCGTGCGCGGCGAGGTGAAGAGCGGCAACGCCCAGTTCTGCCCATCGAGCGCCCAGCTTTGCATCGAAGTGCGGGAGCGGAAAACGATGCGCGAGCTGATGGCGCGGCGGGGAGCGCAAGTACCGACGAAGCAGGTGACGGGATGATCGGACAGGTCGGCGGGACAGCGCCCCCCCTCTGGCCTGCCGGCCATCTCCCCCACAAGGGGGGAGATTGGCAGCGTCGCCCGCGCCGCTCTCCTTGCAACGCTGGCGATTGGCGAAGGCCGCGAGGCATTTCGATCTCCCCCCTGGTGGGGGAGATGGCCGGCAGGCCAGAGGGGGGCGCTGTCCCGCGGCCCTCTCCAACCAAAACCACCACACCCCAACCCAAGGAGCCTCCATGCCCAAACAGGCCAAACCCGCCAAACCGCAGGCCCCCAAACTCCCCAAGGGCGAGGCAGAGCAGGTGCGCATCCGCCGCGAGGTCGGCCATGATTTCGCGCTCAGCGACGACGCCTTCGGCCGCAAGCGGCTCAACGCCGGCACGGCCGAAGCAAGGCGCGTCTACGAAGTGTCGAATGACGGTTACACCTCCACCGGCGGCATCGTGCGGGTGCGCAATGTGGATCCGTTGCTCGGCATCACCTCGCTGTCGCGCCAGCAGCGCGAGGCCGGCCAGCGCTACCGCGACGACTTTCAGTGCAGCCAGCAGGCCAGCGTGAAACCGATGCGCTGGAGCGAGCGCGTCGACGGCGGCCGCCTTGGCGGCGGCATCGCCGACAGCGTGCTCGACGCCGGCCGCGCGCATGCCGCGGCAACGAGGGCGCTATGCCATTGGGAGGTCGCGGCGGTGGTGCAGAAAGTTTGTTGCGCGGGTGACTCGATCAAGAGCCTGGCGGAACAGATGGGCGAGGGAAGGGATGTGGTGACGAAGCTGCTGAAGGTCGGGCTCGACCTGCTGGCGGTGCATTATGGGATGATGATGGGGCGGTGAGGGGCCCGCGAAACAATCCGACCGGCAATGCCGGCCGGATCAGTTCACAAGTTCAGTTATCCGCAGACGCGGACTTCCTCGATGATCCTGTGATGATGGCGCCAGTGATTGATCACTTCGATGTGGCAACGGTGGTGGTGCCGGTGGAAATAACGCGGCCTGTAGCCGTCATCGTAGGGGTCGTAGGGGCTGTAGACGTAACGGCCGCCATAGTCCCCATAGCCATCATAATAGTCATTGCCGTAGTAGTCGTTGTAGCCGCCGCCGATGCCGATAAAGACGTGACTGCGGGCGTTGGCCGGGGCGATCATCGCCGCCGCCGAAGCAATGGCGATAACCGAGGCAAGCAGGAGCTTCTTCATGGCTACCTCCTTCTCAAGGTCGATCTAATATAACCCCCGAGGGGCGGTCCCGTTCCATGGATTTGCAAATGGACTGGCTACCGAGCCCAATCCACGTCGATCTCGGTAGGTTTTGGTAGCCGAAACCGGCGCAGCACCAAGAGGCCGGCCACGAAGGTTATGATGTGCATCAACAAGCCGATATGCAGCCAAGGTTTGGCCGCCTCCAAATTTCCACTCCAGTAGTGCTCTAAAAGGAACAGCATCGTATTGGTAAAGACGACGTACAAGGCAAGTTCCAAGAGGAAAATGCCGGTGAACACGAGAAACCTTGGCCAGAACGCTGTCCTTGGCGCAATCGCGGCTACGATAAGCGCAATGAGGAATCCTAGGACAAGCGGAGCCATCGGGTTCTTTGCCACATGGACGTGAAACACATAGGCGACCTGGGTGACGGCGACTGATCCGATAAACGGGGCCAGCGCCAAGGCAACAAGATTGACCGCCAGCCGCTTCAACAAGTCTATCCCGCCCATCCTAGACACCTATTTTGATCCCAGACGTGTTGAAATTTTTCAGAATTGATTCCGGCCCGAAACTGCTCCCAATCAATCGCAAAACCAAAAACGTCTCAAGGTCATCAGTATAAAGCGCATGCGTTTCGAAGAGCCTACTACCCGCCAACCCGGCCCGAGCGTGGTGACGCTTGAGCGCTATGTGGCGAAGTTGGCTAGGGGTGGCTGAGCGGCTCTTGCCTTCTCCCCCTGTGGGAGAAGGTGGATCGGCGCGCAGCGCCGAGACGGTTGAGGGGTGGGTGACGGAGTGCCGTCCTCGCCAAGCTGGAGCACCCCTCATCGGACCTCGCTTCGCGAGGCCACCCCGGGGCGAGCCACGGGTCTCGCCCGCCCTTCAGGCCCCGCAAGGGGAGAAGGAAGGGCGCTCACCCCCTAAAACAGCGCCTTCTCCAGCGGCGCCTCCAGCGTCTCGGCAAATGCCGTCGCCAGATGGTGTCGGTCGCGAAACGCCAGCCTGCCGCCGATGAAGACGTGGCACTGGGTCGGGCCGCAGAAGCGGTCGGTGAGGTCGACATAGAGCGTGTCGGGCACGCTTTTGACCACGGCGCGCTCTTGCGCGGCGGCGCTGTCGTTGGCGGCCTGCGCCCGCGGCGTGTCGCAGCGCGAGGGAGCGTCGCGCCACCATAGGGCACGCGCCACGCAGGAGTCCGCAAAACTGTCGCCGATCGGCGTGTCGCGGATGACGGCGGTCTCGACGCCGGCCTGGCTGAAGGCCTGCAAGGTGGAGCGCAGGCCGGCTTGCCAGCGCGCGGTTTCGGCCTTGCGGCCGGCGGCGGGCATGTCGCGCGTCAGATTGCCGATCGAGAATTCCGAGATCACCACCAGGCGAGGCTTGCGGCGGATGATGTCGGCGATTGCCTGTTCGCGCCAGGCGTCGCATTCGGTGTAGTCGCGCTTCAGCACCGCGCTGAAGGTCGGCAGGCGCGAGGCGCGGCATGAGGATTTGAGGTAAGTGACCACTTTGGTGTCGTTGCGTCTGGCCGCCTCGACCAGCGGCGTCGACCAGTGGTCGGCGTGCGAATCGCCGAACAGCACGATGGTGTGGGCGGCGTCCGCCGCGCCGAAGGTGCAGGGTTTCGGCTTCACCGTGTGGAAGTCGAGCAGGCAGTTTTCGTCGGTGGCGCGGGCGGTGGAAGGCTGTTCGGCCGCCTGTTCGATGCCGCGCTGGGCCGAGTCGATATTGCCTGTGGCGAGATGCGCATTGGCATAGGCCACCGCCATGCCGACGCCGGTCAGCGCCAGCGCTGGAACCAGCGCCCGAACGCCAACGGTCAGCCAGCCGCCGCGCCGCGCCGGGTTCTCGATCAGACGATAGGTGAGGAAGGCCAGCGCCAGTGCCAATGCGCCGCAGCCAAGGCGCTGCGGAATGGTGAGATCCGGCGCCAGCATGCCGGCATAGACGATAACAGGCCAGTGCCAGAGATAGAGCGAATAGGAGAGCGCGCCGATCCATTGCAGAGGCGGCAGCGACAGTGCTGCGGCGGGCGTGATGGCCTGCCAGCTGGTCGGGCTGGCTGTCTGCTTATCGTGTTCTTCGCCGGCGCCGCTCAGCAGCACCAGCACCGTGCCGGCGACCGGCAGCAGCGCGTACCAGCCGGGGAAGGGCAGGTCTTCGCTCAGGCAGAGATAGGCGACGGCGATCAGCGCCAGGCCGAGCCAGCCCTGCGCTGCGCGCAGCCATGCGCGGTTCCGCAACAAGGTCGCCGGCGCCAGCGTCGCCAGGCCGCCGGCGGCGAACTCCCAGGCGCGCAGCGGCGAGAAATAGAAGGCCCAGGCCGGCGAGAGGCTGGTCAGCCACAGGCAGGCGGCGAAGGAGGCGAGGCCGGCGACGCCGATCACCACAACCGCCATGCGCCGGCCGGGATGCAGCCAGGCGGCGAACAGCAGCAGCGCCGGCCAGACGAGATAGAACTGCTCCTCCACCGACAGCGACCAGAAATGGATGAAGGGGTTGCTGGCAGCGTCCGAAGCAAAATAGTCGAACGACCAGCGCAGCAGCCACAGATTGATGGCATAGGCCGAGGCGAACATGGCGCCGCGCGAATAGAGCGCCTGCTCCTGCGGCGCCAGGATGAAAGTGCCTGCGGCGAGTGTCGCCAGGATGACGAACAGGGCCGCCGGCAGAAGGCGCCGGGCGCGCCGCGCATAGAAACGCCAGAGGTCGAGCCGGCCGGTCTCGGTGATCTCGTGCATCAAATGCGTGGTGATCAGCCAGCCGGAAATGACGAAGAAGATGTCGACGCCGGCAAAACCGCCGGGCAGGGCGGTGAGGCCGAAATGATAGGCAACGACGCCGCCGACCGCCAGCGCGCGCAATCCCTGTATATCAGGCCGGAACGATGCCGCCACGATAGCTCCTTCGTTGTGCCCAGCCCGCCGCGCATGTCGGCCCGGTCAGCCGATATCGCAATGCAGCATTTCTTTCGCAGTGCAACATGGCCAGAACAAGGAAGCGGACAAAATCGCAGGATGTCTCGACCCACGACGGTGGCACGGCCGCGAATGCGGGCCGACGATCACGAAACCTTGTCGGGCGTTTGCTTGACAAGCAAGGGCTTCCATAGCGACCTGCGCGGGCAACTCCTGGGGCATTGGGGCATTCCATGAAGAAGACTTACGAAAAGCCGGTTCTCGTGAAGCGCGAAAAACTGTCCGCCGTCGTCGCGTTCGTTGCGTCCGGCCCGGTCTGAGCGGGGATTTTCGCCGGCCCGTTCGTGGTGACAATGCGACAGGGCGGGCTTTCCGGTCGCCGCCACCCGGCTGACATCTCGATCGCGGCTTGGCGCATGCCGTCCAGCCGGCCTGCAAGCTGCGGCTCTATGCGCTTCCGGGCCGCGATTCTCCACGCATGGGCGGCGCTGCCGCCCGTGCACCGCGCGCGGCATAGAGGCCGGCGGCGGCCGCCGCCATGACCAGGCCGGCAAAGACCATCAGCTTTTTGTGGCGTCGCGCCCTGTGGGCCGAAGGCGACGGCATACATGGTGCGGCCGGGAATGAAGGTCAAAAGCCCGGTAATGATCAGGCCGAAAATGTAGGTGCCCTGCATGATGCGGCGGTGGGCGGCAATGTTGCCGCCGCGCGCGGCGCGCACGCCGCGCCACAGCATCACCAGCACCAGAACCGACAGAAGGTGGATCGGGCTGAACGGCCCCCAGAGCCGGATCGTCCAGATGAACAGGCCGGAGGCGGCGACCGTCGCCATCAGCGCCACCCAGACGCGGCCAAGCGCCCGGTGCAGCCGGTCGCCCTTGGTGCGCCGGAGTTGCACGGCGCCGAGCAGCAGCGCGGCGATGGCGATCAGCGCATGGAGCTGGATGACGGGCGAAGCGTGGAGCAAAGGGCTGAGCGACATCGGTGTTCTCCGCGAGAGGGCGGATTATGGCCGAGAGGGCGCCGGAGCGGCAAGGGCGCCGGGAGTTGACCAGAGGTGCCGGGGTCCGGCCGATTTGAAACTTCCCCGGCTCCGTGATTGCTCCGCGCCGGCTGCCTCAAAAAAAAGCCCCACCAGCAGGGGGCCGGCGGGGCATGATCGGAGGTCTGCGATCGCCTTGGGAAGGCGATGCCGGCAGCAACGAGAACGCCGCGCGAAAAGTTTCACTGTTTCCGCGCCGGATTGCCGATGGCTGTCGAAACCGGCCTCAGCCGGCTGCTGCCCGTCGGCCCTGGCCGCGCCGGGCCAGAAGGTTCGCCACCACCAACAGCACGATCGACAGCGCCATCATCAGCGTCGCGGCGGCGGTGATGGCGGGCGAGAGTTTTTCACGCAGGCCGATGAACATTTCGAGCGGCATGGTGCGCTGGCCGGCACTGGCCAGGAACTGCACCACCACCACCTCGTCGAAGGAGGTGACGAAGGCGAAGGCCGCGCCCGAAAGCACGCCGGGCAGGATCAGCGGCAGCATCACGCGGAAGAAAGCGGTCAGCGGTTTCGCGCCGGAGATGGCGGCGGCGCGCATCAGATTGCGGTCGAAGCCGGTGAGGCTGGCGCCGACGGTGACGACGACGAAGGGGCTGGCAAGGGCGGTATGCGCCAGGATGATGCCGGCATAGGTGCTGGCGAGGCCAACGCGGGCGTAGAACAGATACGAGCCGACGGCGGTGATCACCACCGGCACGATCAGCGGCGAGAGCAGCAGCGGCATGACGATGCGGCGGCCGGGAAACTTCTCGTTGGACAGTGCGATGGCCGTCAGCGTGCCGAGCGTGGTGGCGATCAGCGTCGTGCCGAAGGCGACGATCAGGCTGTTGCCGATCGCCGACTGCCAGCGCTGCGTGCCCAGCACCACCTCGTACCAGCGTGTCGACAGGCCTTCGAGCGGGAAGATGAAGAAGGCGCCGCTGTTGAAGGAGAGCGGCACGGGAATGAGGATCGGCACCAGCAGGAACAGGATGACCAGTCCGCACCACAGCCAGAGCAGCGCGACGCGGATGCGTTCACCAGGGGTCGGATAGGGCGACAACAGCATGGCTACACCATCTTCAGGCGGTCGAGGCCGAGGATCCGGGCGAAGATGCCGAACAGGGCCAGGGTGAAGACGAGCAGGATGAAGCTCAGTGCGGCCGCCATCTCCCAGTTCAGTTCGACATTGACGTAGTTGGCGATGAAATTGCTGATCAGCTGGTCGCTGGCGCCGCCGATCAGGGCGGGGGTGATGTAGTAGCCGAGGCACAGGATGAAGGTGAGCAGGCAGCCGGCCATGACGCCCGGGAAAACCTGCGGGAGATAGACGCGCCGGAAGGCGGTGAAGGGTTTTGCGCCGAGCGAATAGGCGGCCTTCATCTGCGAGGGCGCGATGGTGCGCATGACGGAGTAGATCGGCAGCAGCGTGAACGGCAGCTGGATATGCGTCATGGCGATGATCAGGCCGATACGGCTGTACATCAGGTCGAGCCGCTCGGAGGCGATGCCGAGCCACAGAAGCAGGTCGTTGACGAGGCCGAATTTCTGCAAAAGCACCGTCCAGGCCGCGGTGCGCACCAGGATCGAGGTCCAGAACGGCAACAGCACCGCCACGATCAGGATCGCCGCCAGCCCCTTCGGCACGCTTGATATGAGATAGGCCAAGGGGAAGCCGAGCAGCAAGGTGGCAAGCGTCACCGCTGCCGCGACGAAGAAGGTGCGCAGGAACACTTGCAGGAAGATCGCCTGTTCGGGTGGCACGCGCTCGATGCCGCCATCGGCGTTCCACCTGAGATCGAGCGCGCTCAACAGATAGAACGAGGTGATGGCGTGGGTGCCGTTGGCGATCACCGGCCAGGTGCCGGGCGCCGACCAGAAGGGCACGGCTTTCATGATGTCGAGCGGCGGCTTGCCGCCGGCGGCTTCGAGCTGGCGTACGGTTTTCAGCACCTGGCTGCGGGCGCCGGGCAGGCGGGCGTTGAGCGCCTTGGCCAGTTCGTAGGCGGCGCCCTTGGCCTGGTTTTCGCTGAGATCGGCGGCGAGCGCGATGAAGGCGGCATCACCGGGCAGGCCCTGGCCGTTCCAGTCGGCAAGGGCCACGCTGGTGCGCGGCAGAGCGTCGGCGATGGTCGGGTCGTAGACGGCGCGCGACAGCAAAAGCACGATCGGGATGCCGAAGCTTAAGGCGAGAAGCAGGAGCAGGGGGGCAGCCAGCGCCAGCGTGCGCAGCCGGTCGCCGAATTCGGCGCGCCGCAGCGCCGCCGACACCGACCTTGGGTCAGCGTCGGCGGCTGACCGGCCGCGGGCCAGCGCGGGCCGGTCGAGTTCGCTGGGCAGCAAGGCCGACATCCTTACTGGGCCAGCCAGGCGTTGAAGCGCTTGACCAGGTCTTCGCCATAGTCGCCCCAGAACTCGGTGTCGGCGACGAGATAGGCGCCGGCAAGATGGTCGGGGGCATTGGGCAATTTCGGCAAGGCATCGGCCGCGACGAAGGAGGCAGCGTCGGTGCGCACCGGCCCGTAGGTGATGTAGCTGGCGAGCTTGGCGTTGTTTTCCGGCTTCGAGATATAGGCGAGGTATTTGTAGGCGAGATCCGGGTTCTTGGCGCCCTTCGGAATGGCGATCATGTCGTATTCGAGGATCTGGTTGTTCCAGACGATCTTGAACGGCTTCTTGTCGGTGTCGATGGCGTTCTGGATGCGGCCGTTCCAGGCGGTGGTCATCACCACTTCCTGCGAGGCGAGCAATTGCGCCGGCTGCGCGCCGGCATCCCACCAGACAATGTCCTTCTTGATGGTGTCGAGCTTCTTGAAGGCGCGGTCGACGCCTTCCGGCGTCGCCAGAACCTTGTAGACGTCGGCGGGTGCGACGCCATCGGCCATCAATGCCCATTCCAGGTTCTGCGCCGGGAATTTGCGCATGGCGCGCTTGCCCGGGAATTTCTTGGTGTCGAAGAGGTCGAGCACCGAGGTCGGCGCTTCCTTCAGCACGGTCGGGTCATAGGCGAGGATGTCGCCGTAAGCATCGAGCCCGACACCGCAATCCAGCGCCGAGCCTTCGATGAATTTGTCGCGCGGTCCGATCTTGGCATAGTCGAGGCGCTCCAGGATGCCTGCGTCGCAGCCTTGCAGCACGGTCGCGGTTTCCACCGTCACCAAATCGATCGGCACGTTGCCGGTGTCGACCATGGCTTTGACCTTGCCGAGATCGCCGAGATATTCCTGCTCGAGGATTTTTGCGCCGGTCTCCTTGCTGAACGGCTCGAACCAGGCCTTGCGCTGGGCGTCCTGCCAGGCGCCGCCGCTGGCCATGATCGACAATTCGTCGGCGAAGGCATGGCCGATGGTGAAGAGTGCGGTGGCCGCTGTGAATACGAGCAGCCGGGTCTTTGCGATTTTCATTTTTTCTTCCCCTGTTTTTGAGATGGACCTGTTCTTGAGATTGCTGGTTCAGGACGGCCCCGCCTTGGCGGCCGAGGAATCGGCAGGAAAGGCGCGGCAGTCACCCGGCGCGCAGGACACTGTGACGGCCTCGCCATTGGCCATGGTTGCCTCGGGGCCGACCTTGACGGTCAGCACCTGGTCGTTTCCGAGCCTGGCGAGCAGGCGCAGATGGTCGCCGAGATAGATGCGGCCATCGACGGTCGCGGGCAGGGCGTTGCCGCCGGCCGGCGTCAGGCTCAGCCGCTCCGGGCGGATGGCGACGTGGCAGGCAGTACCTTGCGCCACGCCGATGGCGAGCGCGGTAAGCTCGCCGCCGCCGGTCAGCCGCACGCGGCATTGCTGGCCGGAGACGCGGTCGACGACGCCTTCCAGCGTGTTGTTCTCGCCGATGAAGCTCGCCACGAAGGAGCTTTGCGGGGCGTTGTAGAGATCGTCGGGCGAGCCGAGCTGGGCGATGGCGCCATTGTTGAAGACGGCGACGCGGTCCGACATGGTCAGCGCCTCGCTCTGGTCGTGGGTGACGTAGACGATGGTGACGCCGAGCATGGTGTGGATCTGCTTGATCTCGAGCTGCATGTGCTCGCGCAGTTTCTTGTCCAGCGCACCGAGCGGCTCGTCCATCAGCACCAGGCTCGGCTCGAACACCAGCGCGCGGGCCAGCGCCACACGCTGCTGCTGGCCACCGGAAAGCTGCGCCGGCTTGCGGTCGCCGAACTGCTTCAGCCGCACCATGTCCAGCGCGCGCGCCACACGGGCCGCGATATCGGCCTTGCTGACCTGGCGCACGGACAGCGGGAAGGCGACATTCTCCTCAACGGTCATGTGCGGAAACAGGGCGTAGTTCTGGAACACCATGCCGATGTTGCGCTGGTAGGGCGGCAAGCGGTCGACCGGCCTGCCCTCCAGCGTGATGGTGCCGCTGGTCGGCCGTTCGAAACCGGCCAGCATGTTGAGCGTCGTCGTCTTGCCCGAACCGGAAGGGCCGAGCAGGGTCAGGAATTCGCCGCGCGCGACGCCGAGGTTGAGCCGCGTCACCGCGAAGGCGCGGCCGTCATAGGATTTCTCGACATCGACGAAATCGACGAAAGCCGGGCCGGCGGCAGGCGCTGGCGATAATGCGGCCAGGGCGCTCATTGGACGCGATCCCGAAACGCAGCGGCTGAAACACTATGCGGCTTGTGATGCATGGTTCCGTCCCATTGGATGCCCGCGTCTCGGCGGGTCATTCAAACTTGTATGCTCACACAATCTATCTGAAATCGAGCATAGATGCATACAACTTTGACCGTCAAGCCGGTATTTGCCGCGATTGTGTGATATTTTCAGCTGGGAAAGCCGAATTCATGTCACACAAGTGCTATTGTCCGGCGAATTGTCTTATGCTAAGCCCACGACGAAGCCGAAAGCCCCGAATCCATCCAGCATGCTCAGCGATCTCCGCCTTACCGAGGATGAAAGTCCGGTCTATCGTCGTCTGGCCGACGCGATCGCCGAGCGCATTGCCACGGGCACGCTGGCGGTCGGCGACCGGTTGCCGCCGCAGCGTGACATTGCGCGCGCGCTCGGCATCAACGTCACCACGGTGACGCGGGCGCTGGCGACGCTGCAGCAGCGCGGCCTGCTGGAGGCGCGGCCGGGGCGGGGCACGACCGTGGCGGCCAGGCAGGCGGCCGAGCGGCCCGGCTTCGTCTCGGCGCCGAGCGACGAGAGCGGCATCATCGACCTCTCGGTCAACCGGCCCGCCACCTCGGCCTATCTCGACGCGCTGGCGGTGTTGTTGCCGCGCCTGCCCAGGGATCCGCACTATGCCTCGCTGCAGGACTACCATCCGCCGGAAGGGCCACTGTGGGCGCGCGTGGCCGTCGCCGACTGGCTGAAGACCGTTGCCGGCGATGGCGACCCCGGCCGCGTGGTGCTGGCGGCCGGCGCCCAGCACGGGCTCGACTGCCTGCTTGGCGCGGTGACCAGGCAGGGCGAGGTGGTGCTTGCCGACGAGGTGACCTATCAGGGCATCAACGCGCTCTGCCGGGTGCATGGGCTCGATCTCAGGGGCGTCGCCATGGATCGCGGCGGCATGCGGCCGGATGCTTTCGACGCCGCCTGCGCGCAGCTGCGCCCCCGCGCGGTATTCCTGGTGCCGACGCTGCACAATCCGACGACCATTACGCTGAGCGAAGCGCGCCGCCACGAGCTTGCCGCCGTCGCGCGCCGCCACAATGTCCTGATCATCGAGGACGACGTCTACCGGCCGCTGGCCGACGAGGCCTTGCCCTCCTTCGCCAGCCTGGAGCCGGAGCTGACGGTGCATATCGGCGCGCTGTCGAAATGCCTGGCGCCGGGCCTCAGGCTTGGCTTCGTCATCGCGCCACGCGCCATTGCCGGCCAGGTCGCGGCGGCGCTGCGCATCAATTGCTGGAGCATCAGCCCGCTGACGGCGCTGATCGGCGCACGGATGATCGAGGACGGCGCGGCAGCGCGCATCATCGAGGTGCAGAAACACGAACTGCGCCAGCGCCAGGCGATCCTCAGCGAAATCCTCGGCCGCTACGATGTGCAGAGCCAGCCGAGCGCCACCCATGCCTGGCTGCGCCTGCCCGAGCCTTGGCGCGGTGCCGGCTTTGCCCGCACCTGCCTGGAGCGCGGCGTGGCGCTGCTGCCGGGCGACGCCTTCGCTGTCGGCCGCGAACCGGTCCAGCATGGCGTGCGCATCAATGTGGGTGCTGCGCGCTCGCAGGACGATCTGCGCACCGCGCTGACCACCATGGCCGAGCTGCTGTCGGCCGGGCACCTGCAGCTGCCGGGTTTTGTCTGATGCCTGCCGCCCAAAAGTGCGCAGCGGTTTTGGGACAAGGACAGGCATGGGGGAACAGCAAGTGACAGCTTCGAAGAGTGTCGAGATCGCCGTCATCGGCGCCGGCGTGGTCGGGCTGGCGACGGCGCTGCGCCTGGCCAGCGACGGCCGCGAAGTCCTGCTCATCGATCCCAACGAGCCGGGCTCGGGCGCCTCATCAGGCAATGCAGGCACGCTGGCCGAATATGCCTGCATGCCGGTCGGCAATCCCGCGGTGCTGCGCGCGTTGCCAAAATTGCTTCTCGACCCCGACAGCCCGTTTTCGCTGCGCTGGACGGCGCTGCTGCATCTGGCGCCATGGCTGCTGCGGTTCGTCAGGCAATCGCTGCCTGCCGCCACCCATGCCAATGCCGTGGCGATGGCCGGCCTGCTGGCCGATTCCCTGCCGGCGTGGGAGGAGATGGCTGACGAGGCCGATGCCGGCGATTTGCTGCGCCGCAATGGCTGCCTCTACCTCTATCGCCGCCTGAATGATCTTGCCGGCGGCGCGTCGAGCCGGGCGTTGCGCGCCGAATTCGGCGTCGACCAAGCGGTGCTGAGCCCCGGTGAAGTGGCCGCGCTGGAACCGAACCTGCCGGCGGTGCAGGGCGGCGGCCTGTTCTTTCCGCAATCGATGAACCTGACCGATCCCCGAACCATGATGGCGCGGCTGCTCAAGGCGGCGACGGACCGGGGTGCCGCCTTGCTGCGGGGCGAGGTGACAAGGCTGCGCGCCGATGCCGGCGGCGTCGAACTCAGCGGCCCCGGCCTCAGCCTGCGCGCCAGCAAGGTGGTGATCGCCGCCGGAGCCTTTTCGCGGCCGCTGGCGGCACAGGCCGGCGACCGCATCCCGCTCGAAACCGAGCGCGGCTATCACCTTGAATTCGCGACGCCGACGCCGGTGTTGACGCGTCCGGTGTGCCCGGTCGATCTCGGCTTCTACATGACGCCGATGGCCGGCCGGCTGCGTGTCGCCGGCACGGTGGAACTCGGCCGCCTGGCCTCGCCACCCAATCCGCGCCGGCTGGCGCTGCTCGATCGCGGCGTGCGCCAGTTCTTCCCCACGCTCGGCCCGCCGTCGTCGCGATGGCTGGGCTTCCGCCCTTCGCTGCCGGATTCGAGGCCGGTCATCGGCCAGTCGCCCGGCAATCGCAACGTCATCTACGCCTTCGGCCACGGCCATCTCGGACTGACGCTCTCGGCCGTCACCGCGCGGCTGGTTGGCGACCTCATCGCCGACCGGCGGCCCAACAGCGAAAGACTCGCGCCGTTTTCAGCTGGGCGGTTCTAACTAGCGCCACCCGCCGGCGCTGTCTCGATCTCCTGGAGATAAAACACCTTGCTCGGCTGCAGATGGTCGACGCAGAGCTGCGCAAGCACCCAATTGTCCCGGCGCTTCAGCGCCTCGATCATCATCCAGTGGTGCTGGCGCGAGACGTCGAGCTTTTCTCGGTCGGCCAGCGAATTGGCCCGCACCGGCAGGCTGAGCCGCATATAGTGTTCGATCGAGGAGACGAGGTAGGCGTTGCCGCAGGCCGAGAACATTGTGAGATGGAAGCGGTCGTTGGCCTCGTGGATGCCTCTGAGATAGCCTGCATCGACATGGCCGCTGTAGATGCGGTGGATCTCCTCCAGTTGCGCGATCAGCGCGTCGCTGACCGGCAGGCGGATCATCAGCGCGGCCTGGCGCTGCAGCATTTCGCGCACTTCGTAGATCTGCCGCACTTCGTCGGGCGAGAGCCGGCGCACCATGGCACCCTTGTTGCGCTCGCGGGTGACGATGCCGAGCTTTTCCAACTGGTACAGCGCCTGGCGGATGGTGTGGCGCGAAACCGGGAAGCGGGCGAGCAGCACGTCCTCGACCAGCCGTTCGCCCGGCGCCAGCCGGCCGAAGATGATGTCCTCCTCCAGCGCGTGCACGGTGTCGGCTTCCTTGCCGCCATAGTCGAAACTGTTGAGCATCGCGAACCCTTGCATTCCCAAGCCGACCCTTGTCGGTCCCGGCCGACCTTGTCGACCCGGCCAACCTCTTGTTGGCCAAAGCTAATCTTTGTTGACCTGGGATGCCACTCTAGCCTTCGCGGAAAAGGCTGGCCACGAGCTGGTCGAGGCGCGGGTCGTCGAGGCTGACGATCCCCGACATTTGCAGCGCCTGTCTCAGGCTGATCCGGCGGACCTCCTGGCGCATGATGACCTTTACGCTGACCGGCCCCGCGTGGGTCAGGATGAAGGCGTTGCCGACCAGGACCGGCTCCGAGAACGGCGCCCACTGCACGGCCACGATCGACGGCTCGCCGGTCTGCCGGCGGTTGATCCCGGCGAAATAGATCCAGTTCAGCCGCGAGATCGCCACGCCATAGTGCCAGCCCGGCGCCCGCGCTCCGCCCTGGCGATGGCCGTCGGCCCAGCGGGTCACGCGCCTGAAGGTCACCTGTTCGGCCTCGCGCCGCACGAAGGTGACCGACCGCATCACAAGATCGGGACGGTCGGGAACCGCAAAGTAGGTGAAATAGGTGCCGCCGGCGATGGCTGGAGCCGGGCCACGCACCATGTTCTCGTAAAGCCTCTGGTGGATCGGCAACAGGGTCGGGTTTGCGGGCGCGGGGGCTTCCGGCGCGCGGTACAGTTCATCCTCGTCGATGCGGAAATAGGCGCAGATCAGTTTCGCCGTGGCCCGGTTGGGCACGCTCTTGCCTTGCAGATAGCGCTCGAACTGCGTGCGGCTCATGTTCAGTCCGCGGCATACGGCGGCCACCGACGCATGGCCGGAGACCAGCCGTCGCAGATTCGCGGCAAGATTCTTGCGGATTGGCACGACACCGCCCCTCGACAGCCGTCCGGACCATTATTCAGCAATTGCTTATATTCAGCCAATCTCGCACAACATCGCGCTGTCGCGAATGGGACCTTTGGCCAATAGCGTGGCCGGCGCACAGGCGCGTGAATTGTACGATTTCGTACATATCGCCTATGCAAGCCATGCGAATGGGCGTAGCTTCAGGCCAAGAGCGACCCTGGATCGGCCTCTCGACATCGAATGATGGAGAGTGCTTTGGACCACGCAGAGCTGATCGATATTCTCGACTATACTTACACTCAATTGAGCAAGATCCGCCAGGCGGTCGCGGCAAGCGATCACGCCGGCACCATGTTCGCCATCGATTGCCTGATCGGCGCGGCGGCCGAGCAGACCAGGTGCAAGCTCGCTGGCCTGGAGCATGCCGGCATGCCGGTTGGCAGGGATGGGCCAGTTGGCGCAAACGGCACGGTTGCCCACTTCCAGACGAGGGCGGTCAAGCCGGGCGCGGGCAAGGCAGCGACGCGCGTGCGGCGCCTGCCTTGAGCCTTTTCGCCAGACTTCGCGCCGGCAGCCGCGCGGCGGTCCTGGTCCCTTACAGATATGTCAGGTTGGGCCTGTCTCTCATGGACGGCTGCGACGCGCATGAGAACGGCAATGATTTTGTCGCTGAACATCCGGACTGGCGGGTGGTGCGCGGCTGGCTGATGTCTCCAGGCGACATTCTCGACAAGCATGTCGTCGTCGAGAGCCTCCTGACCGGGCAGCGCTTCGACGTGACACCGCTCGATCCGCGTGTGCCATTCTTCGAGCGTCCGGGCACGGCGGAAGAGTTCGACGGACTGTGCATCAGATCAGCATGCCTGCCTATTCGCCACCAGCGCGGCTGGTCGTCATGGAGGCAAGCGACGAGACCGGGCGCGGCGCAAGTGCCGTGGCTTCGGATGCGGGGACGTTCGGCGAGGATGCCGACGCTTGATGTGTCGGCCGGCGACGATCTCACCCATCAGCCCGGCATGATCTTTCCGATCAGCCTGGCATGATCTTTCCGATCAGCCTGGCATGATCTTTCCGATCAGCCTGGCATGATCTTTCCGATCAGCCTGGCATGATCTCGCCGATCAGCCTGGCATATTCGGCTTCGGGTTCGCCGTAACTGCCATTGGCGAGTTCCAGCAGTCCGGCGCGGTTGCGAATGACGATCTCGCCACGGCGCGAGCGGATCAGCGCGCGGCCTTCCAGCAATTGCAGGGCGACTGTGACGCCAGGCCGCCGCACGCCAAGCATGATGGAAAGAAATTCGTGGGTGATGGCAAGGCGTTCGCCAGGCACCCGGTCGTCGCACATCAGCAGCCAGCGTGCCAGACGCTCCTCGAGTTTCAGCCTTGCATTGACCAGCGCGGTGCAGCCGGCCTGGGTGTGCAGCGTGTTGACGAAGCGCAGCAGGAACAGGCGCAAGGTCGGGCTCGCCGCAAGGGCCGCGTTGAACGGGGCGGCATCGATGCGGATGGCCTCGCCTTCGAGCTGCACGAAACAGGCATGCGCGGCACGGTCGTCGCCCATCACCAGGGTGGACCCGGTCATGCCCTCGAAGCCGATGAAGCCCACCTCCGCGTCTCGGCCGCTCGTCGTCCTGGCGACAACCGAACCAATGCCTTGTTCGATAAAGTAGACGGCCTCTATCGCGACATTGGGCGTGACAAGCATCATGCGCAGCGGTAATTCGCAACGCTGCATATGCGGCTCCAGCAATGCGAGATCATCCGCGCTCATGCGCAGCAGCAGCTGGTTTTGGTATTGATTTCGGTCGGGATCAAATTCAGTCATGGCGCGGCCCAATGCAGGGCAAGAGCCATCCGATCTCCCAGCCGTCCGCGCCCGTATCAACGTGCCGACGATTGCATGGATATGGGGAACTCGGGACCAAGAAACCTAGGAATGCGGTCTGGAATTCGATGCACGGCGTCCCCTCTCACCGTTTCGCATACGAGAAGATCGACCGCAGCGTTAGTGTCGGAAACGTACCAAACTCAGCTTGGTACGAAACCGACATATCTCTTGGGCCACATATCTCTTGGACCCTTGCCTTGAAGCAGGGCCATCGTTCCCACCGCGAATTGACTCGCTATTTTTGTACGAAAGCGTACGCTTCTTATGTCGTCCGCCTCACACGGCACACGGACGCTTGGTAGCCAACTCAGGTGCTCCCGCCATCGACGCGGAGGCTGAAATGGCAGAGGACCATTCAGGCAAAAGGGTAACGGCGTTCGACTGCGAGATTTCTCGCGGCGCCTTCAGGAAATTGGTCGTGGAAAATCGCATCACCGAACGCGAATGGCGCATGCACGCCCGGGTGCTGGCGCGCGAATTGACCGAACTTGACGAGATCGACCCGGACATTGTGGAGTGGATCGTGCGCAGGTAGGTCTTGCCGATTTACGCCTGGTCAGTGGCGGTTCGCGCCGCCTCTTCTTCGAGCTTGACGAGCTTGGCCTTGATTTCCTCCGGGTCGGCATGTTCCAGCCCGACAACATCGTTTCTGGCGTCGTTGAGCGCGACGATAATCTCGTCGAGCTTGGCATGGATGGCGGCGGTGTCGCGGTAGCCCTGGATCAAGACGACGCCGGTGATGACGATGGCCGCGACCGATAGCGCATAGGTGACGGCGTTTGTCAGACCGAAAGGCACCAAAGCGGTACACACCACCATGGCGATGATCATGACGTAGAAACCCGGCGGGCGAGACAGGAAATCTGCGGCGATGAAAAGGAATTTGTTCATGCCACCCACCAATGGTCGTGACGCGCACCGAGGCCCATAATGCCAGCAAGTTCGTCGAAGGAATTTCGTTCCAGGAACCTAGGTGACCTCTCGAAGTTTGGCTGAGAGGAAGGACAGCCATGCCACGCTATCAGATCCACGAAATGGACGGCGGTGAGCCTTCGGCATCGCATCTCGCCAGCGGCACAACCGCTCTTGAAGCCCTGCAGAAGATCACCGGCAAAACGATTTGGACGCCGGCCTTGCAGAACCGCTGGTTCAGAGTGGTCGACGAAGACGAGGGCGACGTGTTCGAATACAGCGTCGAGCACGAGTTCATCTCGCGTCGCTAGTTTTGTGCGTCGCCTTTCGGGCGCCGGGCTTGCGTTTTGCCGCAGTGGCGCCGGCAGAAGCCGGGGCCTCCGATGAAAGCCGCTGCTCTCGCAGCCGGGCGGTCTTTGCCTCACGCGCCTCGCGTTCGATGGCAATGATCGATTGAGCTTCGCGGGTGGCGCGTTCAATCCGGTCCTTGTCCTGAGGCAGTCGGGCCACGGTATTCTCCTTTGCTTCGGTGGCACTCAAAATGCGAGCCGGCAGAAAACGTTCCAGCAACCGGGCCGCTCGGTACGAAAACGACACCACATTTGTTGTTGCGCGCGCTCGCAATCGCCTTAGAGGTCAGGGGTCACCGGCCACGAAACGGGCGCTGGTGCTTGAGAGCGAGTGGATCAACCGCAAGTGAAGAGGCCTCTCACCGCCAGGCTGGCGAACGACAATTGCGAGGCTGAAGATCACCTTGTTGTGGTGACATTGGGCATACGTGCCACCCTCGAGGGCCTGGTCGCGCCTGTCGAAATGCTGATCGAGGTCTTAAGCTTCGAAGACCCGGCGGACGCCATCGATCCGCCGTCGGCGCGGTAGCCTGATATCCTCACCCATCCGCACGCTTGGTCTTGCTGGCGCCCTGTTCGCCGCTCAGAAGACCGAAGTCGGCTGAACGGGTGCCGCTGTTGGCATGCAGAAAGCCCTCGGCGGCCAGGCCGCGGCGCAGCAGCTCACGCACCGCAGCCGCGCGGCTCGGCATGCGCTTATCGAAACGCCATGTGTCGAGCGCCGCGAATTCCTCTTTGTTCAGCATGACCTGCAGTCGTTCGGGGCGTTCAAGATTGTCGGTCATCATGGCCTCCTGCTTCCGGCAATCCAGCCGGTGAGCCGAATGAGTAAGTGACTTATGTGCCTCACAATCTGCCAATGGCCTGTTTGGTTCCGAGGTAGCCAAATGCATTTGTTGCATCTGCTACTCAAAGGGCCTCGGTCACGTCACTGGCTAAATATACTAACTAATTGATTTTATTAATATTTTTTTGACAATTGTCTTGCTTTGGCGAAACGCCTGGCGCATAGTGAAAGTGAGGGAAAACCCAGTCCTGCGGACAGGAGTTTGCCATGCACAACCACCCGATCGAACTGCGCGACGACCTGAATTACACCTTGGTCAAGACAATCTATGAGTTTGGAATTGTGAACGTTCCGATCCTGGCCGCTCAATTGGCCGACCGCCACGGCGACCTGTCGTTCGCCGACGCCGAACGGCTGGTGCTTGGCTTCGCACAGCTCTATTCGGCACCGGTCGTTTTCGACCGCTCGGGGTGCGATTGGCGACTGAAAGAGCCTGTCGGTTGGGACAATGACGGCCTGCTTCTCGACATCGTCCAAAACGAGTTTGGCCGCGCCGCCTGAATCTCGATTGTACGTTTCCGACAATTCATGGGTCATTGCCTGACAATGGGCCCAGGCTTTGACAAGAGCGGGCCCGTTGATCGGACCGGCCTCTCGACCTTGTGCGATGAGAGAAGCCTGTGAAACTCACCGACCTGTTGGAACTGCTCAACATCTGCAATCCCTGTTCGCAACAGCCCACAAGGCGATTGCCGGCAGCGGGCATCATGAAACGATGTTCGAGATAGATGCGCTGGTCGGCGTTGCAAAATGAAGAGGTCCGCAGGAAGGTCCGGTCACTCGAGACCGAGCGAAACCGGGCATTCCGATCCAAGTCAAACGCGCACGATGCCGCGGACTGATCCCGGCTTTTCAAGCCGGCTCTACTTGCGGATGATCCGAAGGATAATCTCAGGGTCGACAACACTCGATCCGGTCAGGTGCCTGACCATTTCCTCGGCATGGCTAACCCACATGGCTTCAGGCAGCAAGCCTTCGGCGACCAGACTTTTGAATGCGCTGCGAAGGGTATGGAAATCGAGGGCAGAGACTGGGCTGTCGGTGTCGTCGTTCATCGTCTCAACTCCCTCAGGGCGGGAGTACGATGTACACTCTCAAGCGCCAGCGCCCGTTCAGTGGCCAGCGACAACGACACTGTACGCTTCCGACAATCGGATAGCGAGCCTTGGTACCGACAAATGTAAGCCCGCCACCGAGGGGGCAGTGGCGGGCTCAATGAAAAGTTGTTTGACTAACTTTCCGGCGCCTTGTCGGCGGGGGCTTCCGAGACGCTACCAGGAACGGGTTGTCATGCAAAAGGTTCCGTCCGCGCACAGCACGAGCGGCTCAGAGGTTAGGCCGTCGCCCGGTCTTCAATACCGGGGCCTTTTATCGGAAACGACGACCAATCTCCCTCCAACATTCTGGCACCGTTTGCAGACGAGCTTCGATGCCAGCCGCCTTTCGGTGTTGAAATCATAGTGGGTGCCGTAGGTCTCGATCAGGCCATCGAGATCCAGCGAACGCAGATGACCGCAGCGTGGATTGCCGCAATAGGCGCTGAGGCCCATGCCTTGGTCCCGAAGCTCGCCAAGGTTCTTCGGCCCCGCAATCGGCAGAACAATACCTGCCGGCTCCGCCGGATGTGCGACCGCAGCCAGGACAGGCGTTCGAATCTCCGTCCGGTCAATGGTGCCGATCGCGTGGACTGCCTTGTCTTCTGCGACCCCTATGAGGGAGTCGATCTCTTCCATGGCGTCGATATGCCCACGGACATACAAAGCCTGTCGCAGCACATGCAACGCATCTCTCGTTTCGCAAAGTGTCGTGCGCAGGGTGATGGGCATTTCGCGTTCACTCCTTCATGTAGCTGTCGGGAGCGGCAAGTGCCGCCAGAAACATGGGGCCATCGGATGGCCAGCCGTCTGCCAAGGCGTCGGCCATTTGAGGAAGTGTACAAAGCACCGAAATGGTGCCGCCACTTCGCTCTATCGGAATTCTGGAAAACATGTTTGGCCGGTTGACGGTCACTGCATAGCTCCCGCTTGGGCGGGAGAATGTTAAGCGCTCTCAAGCACCAGCGCCCGTGCAAAAGCTGATGACATTTTGATTAAGCACTTAAACAAGGCGCCGTCTATTAACTATGTCGTATCGGTCGAATAATATTAAATTTTAATAAACTTCGATGTTTACTTGGTGAAAACCGTACGGTTCCGACATTTCTTTGGTTGGTATTGGTACCAAACCGACAATCTGGCGCAGGCAATTCGCACTAAAGGCGTGACGCGAGCCGGGTCAGCCCTACGCGCATGCGCTGGCTATCGGCAAAGGACCGGGCGTAGGATTCCACATCAAACGTGCTCAGATGCGCTTTGCCGTTGATGACGACCCGAACACGCCATTCGCCCATGGTCTCGGTGACTTCGACGCCATCTGGAATAAGATTGGGCGGCAGAATGTTTGGTTGTTCTGCTTCAGTCATGACTTTCCTCCCGAAAGGGCGAAAGCACCTGATTTGGCTCCCAAGCGTCCGTGTGCCGTAGACGGCGGACGACTTGAGAATTGTACGCTTCCGACAATCCGTTAGCCAGTCAATTCAGACTCCGAACCGACCTCTCCCAAAAGCCTGGCATATTCAGCTTCCGGTACCCCATATCCGCCGCGCGCCAGCGCAATCAGCCCAGGCCGGTCCAGGATGACAACCTCACCCCGGCGCGATCGGATCAGAGCGAGACCTTCCAATTCCTGCAAGGCGATGGTGACGCCTGGCCGTCTTACGCCAAGCATCGTGGCGAGGAATTCGTGGGTAATGGAAAACCGCACGCCCACCACGCGGTCGTCGCACATCAGCAACCACCGAGCCAGGCGACCCGCCAACTTCAGCCGCGCGTTGACAAGTGCGGTATACCCGGTCTGGATCTGCAGAGAATTGACGAAGCGCAACAGGAACAATCGCAATGTGGGGCTGGTCGTCAGAGCCGCGTCAAAGCTGTTTGCATCAATGCGCATCGCTTCGCCTTCGAGTTGCACGAAGCAGGCTTGCGGCGAGCGGTTGTCGGCCATCACCAGCGAATATCCAGCCATTCCCTCAAAGCCGATGAACCCGATCTCCGCCTCGTGGCCGCCGGACGTGCGCGCGACCACCGACGCAATGCCGTGCTCGATGAAGTAGACGGCTGCAATCGGCACGTCGGGCGTCACAAGAGGCATTCTCAGCGGCAAAGCTGTCCGGTGCAGACCGGGCTCAAGCAGCGCAAGGTCCTGCCCGCTCATCTTGCGCAACAGTTCATTTCGGAATCTTGGCTGAGCGGAGGTTTCGTCAGCCAGTGCTTGGCCGGTGACAGTCGATTTTGGAATTTCGTAATTCATCGCGTAGCTCCCGCAGGGGCGGGAGTACGATCGACACTCTCAAGCGCCAGCGCCCGTTCAGTGGCTAGCGACAGACGAACTGTACGCTTTCGACATTCCGATAGCGAGTCATTCCGTTCAGGGACGGTAGCAGAGCCAAGGAAAACACAAGCGGACCCGCAGCTGGATGCGCTGCTTGCTTACAACTCTTCTGTGGAGGGGTGTGGCGACGAATTGGCGGAGTGCTCCACCGCATCAGCTTGAGGGAAGCGCAATGCTCCGCCGCCACCTGAATCAACAGTCTCGGCAGAGGATGGTTCCGTGATTGCAGGGTCGATCGCCCACAAGACAGGCTGTTGCGAAGATGAAGGCAGGCGATCGACCTCGCCGAGCCATTCGGCGTAGCTGGAGTTCATGGCGGCATGCAATTCCGCGGACTTGTCCATGCCGCCCTGGAACAGTTCCATGACGCGGCGGCCAAGCCGCTCCCGCGCAGCGTGACCGTCACCAATGCCGGCCTGGCGACAATACTCGTCGAGCACTTTGGCCAGGATCAAAAGCTGATTTGAGTCCGCCGAACCGTTTGGCATCATCGCTTTCCCATCGGTGGGGCGAAAGCGCGATCGGCTCTTTCAAGCGCCAGCGCCCAGTCAACGGCCAGCGACAGAGAGACTGTACGCTTCCGACAATCGGTTAGCCAGTCCCGCGAACTGTCGGAAACGTACCAAGCGACCTCCTTCATTGTTCGGCCAACTCGCTAGCCTCGCGTCGCGGTGGACCTCCGGGTGGAACCGCTCGCTTCCAGAAGGGTTTATTTGTGAAGCGAGGAACCGCACCATGGTGGTAAGCATCGAACAGGCGATGGCCGAAGCGATCCTGGCAATCCGGATGCTGCGGAAATCCATCGCCGACCATGGCCATCTCGAGGCGATGATCGATTTCGACAGGGTTATGGCCAACGCTGTCGAAGAAGCCGAGAAGCAACTGACGAGACTGCAGGCCTCCGGACCGTCCTGAATTGCGCCGGCGAGGGCGTCTATCTCGCAGCGGGCTTCGCAATCGCCAGGGATATGCGGCTGGATCTGACTGCGCCGGCAGTGCCGTGAGCGCAGCCAGACCCAGTCGAAGTCAGCCCAGCTTCACCTTCGGCTCGCGCGCCCAGAAGCGCAGGTCGCCGAGCCTGGTGATGAAGCCCGCGACATCCCTGGCGGATGCAAGCGGAATGACCGCCTCATCCTCGGCGACGCCGGCCTTGTCCAAGAGGGGTACCGCCGCCTCGACGAAGCCGATGAATTTGCAATGCGCAAAGGCGTCGGCGACGAAGTCGCGGGCGGTGGATTCCTTCAGCAGGTCGGCCATTGCGGGCTTCGCCGGTAACAGCGCGACCGCGTCGTAGAGCACCGACGGCGCGCCTGCGATCATCTGCTGCGCGTCGATCCAGCTGCCGTCGCTGGCCTTGGCGCCGCCGACCTTCGGCGCGATGATCTCGAATTTCGCGCCGGCTTTGGTCAGTCCCTGTTTCAGCGCATTGAGCAGGGCGGCGTCGGTGCCGTCGGTCACCAGGATGCCAAGCTTGCGGCCCTCGAAGCGGCCGGGGCCGTTCTTGAGGATGCTCAGCGCGTCCGACGCGGGAAGATCCCGGCGCGTCGGCACCGCCGCATCGGCAGGCTTCGGCATTGCCTTCAAGCCGAGCGCATCCGCCACCTTGCGAGCCAACGCATCATCGATGTTGAGAAGATGGGAAACGATGCGCTCGCGAATAACAGGTGTTTGCACCTTGCTCAGCTCGAAGGTCAGTGCCGCGGCGATGTGGCCCTGCTCGACAGGCTGCTGGCTGATGTAGAACTGGCGCGCCTGGCTATAATGATCGGCAAAGGTTTCCGACCGCAAACGGGCCTTCGGTCCGGTTTCGGCTTCGGCAAAGGAGCGGAATCCCTTGGCGGGCGATTCACGCGGGCCTTCATCCCATGAATTGGGCTGATAGTTGGCCCGGCCGACCGGGTTGCGCATCGCCATCTGCCCATCCTGCTGGAAATTATGGAAGGGGCATTTCGGCGCGTTGATCGGGATATGGGTGAAGTTGGTGCTGCCCAGCCGTTTGATCTGCGTGTCGAGATAAGAGAAATTGCGGCCCTGCAGCAGCGGGTCGTTGGAGAAGTCGACGCCGGGCGGCACGTTCTGCGTCATGAACGCGACCTGCTCGGTCTCGGCGAAGAAATTGTCGGGCATGCGATCGAGCACCAGGCGGCCGACCGCGATCGGCGGCAGCACCTCCTCGGGAATGAGCTTGGTCGGATCGAGGATGTCGAAGTCGAAACTGTCGGCGAAGGCCTGGTCGAACAGCTGCAGCTGCAGCTCCCATTCGGGGAAATTGCCGGCGTGGATCGCGTCCCAGAGGTCGCGGCGATGGAAGTCGGGATCGGCGCCGTTGATCTTGACCGCCTCGTTCCAGGCGACCGACTGCAGGCCGAGCTTCGGCTTCCAGAGGAATTTGACGAAGGTCGATTCATCCTTGGTGTTGAGCAGCCGGAAGGTGTGGACGCCGAACCCTTCCATGAAGCGCAGCGAGCGCGGGATGGCCCTGTCCGACATCGCCCACATGATCATGTGCATGCTTTCAGGCGTGAGCGAGATGAAATCCCAGAAATTGTCGTGCGCGGTCTGCGCCTGCGGGAAGTCGCTGTTGGGCTCGGCCTTGGCGGCATGGATCAGGTCGGGGAACTTGATCGCATCCTGGATGAAGAACACCGGCATGTTGTTGCCGACAATGTCCCAGTTGCCTTCCTGCGTGTAGAGTTTGACGGCGAAGCCGCGCACGTCGCGGGCAAGATCGGCGGAGCCCTTGTTGCCGGCGACGGTGGAGAAGCGCACGAAAGCCGGCGTCTTTTCGCCGGCGCGCTGGAAGATGTCGGCACGGGTGTACTTGGCCAGCGATTCATAGGTTTCGAAATAGCCGTGCGCGCCATAGCCACGCGCATGGACGACGCGCTCGGGAATGCGTTCGTGGTCGAAATGGAAGATCTTTTCGCGGAAGTGGAAGTCTTCGAGCACGGTCGGGCCACGGGCACCGATCTTGAGCGAGTTCTGGTCGTCGGAGACCGGCCCACCTTGCGCGGTGGTCAACACCGGCGCCGGACCCGACGCGGTCTGGTGCAGTTCGCCGCCTTCGCCGCGCTGCAGTTTCTGATCGTGGATGGTCGCGGCCGTCCCGGCCAACTTGGATGCTTGCTTCGCCATGACTGAAAATCCCTGGGGTCAATGCGCGGGCTGCGCTGATTCCTCAATCTCTGGGATGGCAATGCGTTCCCTGCCGTTTTGAAATCCGCAAATGCAGAAGGCCGCCGATTCGCACGGCGGCCTTCGATTGTCTTTAAAGAGTGAAGAACCCTCAGAGGTTCTTGTTGATCGCGGCGGCGGTCTTGTTGGTCGCGTCCTTGACGGCGGACTTGGCGTCGCCGACGGCCTTCTGGACCTTGCCCTTGGCTTCCTGTGCCGCGCCTTCGGCGCGCAGGCGGTCATTGCCGACGGCCTTGCCGACACCTTCCTTGGCCTTTCCGACGGCCTGATTGGCGAGACCCGAGGCCTTATCGCTGGTGCTTCCCATGGGATTTCCTTTCGCGGATTGTTGCGGAGACCAACGTCGCTTTGTTTGGAAAGTTCCGCTCCTCGTGGGGAGGCGCCAAACGAAAAGGCCCGCCACCGACGCGAATCGTGACGGGCCTTCTGGAGTAGGCCGGGCGTCCCACCGCCCGGCCGTTTGCAAAACCTGTCAGCGAGATGATCGTTCCATCACGACAGGAAGCCCACCATCTCGGTGCGAGGGCTTTCGAGGCTTGCGGATTGTCCAGTTCTCCCCGCGCGAGGTCGCAAGACCTCGTCTATGTCTGAAGCCGCAGATCTTCGATGCCTGCCGGAAGGTCTCCAATCACTCAAAATCGAGAAACTAACCGGCCGGGCCGATTGGGCCGCCCGAGACCGCTTCCTGCGCTGTCACCGCCGACAGTTTCTGCCGTTTGACGAATGTCGGCTTGTCATAGGTCTTTCGCATTCGAGTCCTCCGCCCGTTCGAATGGCTGAGGGTCGTTGCATGCCGACTCATTGTCAAGCGCGCGAGCAGGGCGGCGCAATGCCGACGCGTCTTTCCGCTCTTCCATCAGTTCTTGTCCATCGGCTTGGAGCGCATGCGCGACGCCGTCTCGCGCTCGGCGGGCTTGGAGTGCAGCGGCTGCAGGCCGCGGTCGATCAGGTTCATGTCTTCCAGCACCATGTCGACCATGCTTGTCGAATCTGTCGCCGAGCGTGCGTCCGATGGTTTCGATGATCGCCTGAACAGCAGGCGAACGACCAGGCCGAAGTAACCGGCCTGCAGGATGACCAGCGTCAGCACGAACCAGCCAAGGGTCGCCCAGATCGACCCGGTCGCCAAATAAGCCCAGATCGCAACGCCGATGGTCGTTGCAGACATCCCGACCAGAAATTGCGGAAAGTACATGTCGCTTTCCACCTCCATTTCCAACCCGTGGGTTGGAATCCGTCCTATGCCAGCATCCTTTAGTTAAGTTGTCACTAAATTAGCAATAGTGCAATTGCCTGACCGCCAACCGCCAACACGGTCATGGCGCGGCCATCGCGGGTGTGAGCCTGTGTATGGTGTGCGGGGCTTCTCCAGCCACGGACAAACCAGCGAAACGGCCGCCTTCCGTCAGTTCCGGTCCACCGGCTTGGAGCGCATGCGCGACACCGTCTCGCGCTCGGCGCGCTTGGAGCGCAGCGGCGGCAGGCCGCGGTCGATCAGGTCCATGTCTTCCAGCACCATGTCGCCCATGCGCTTGAAGGCAATGTCGAGCGCGCCGGCGCGGTGGGCCGAGCGCAGGAAGCCGGGCAGGGTGCGAACCGGATGGTCGCCCGCCAGCGGCTCCTCGGGGAAGACGTCGCTGGCGGCGACGATGTGGCCGCTCTTCACCGCCGCCATCAAGGCGGGGAAATCGACGACGCCGGCGCGGCTGAGCAGGATGAAGGCAGCGCCTTTGCGCATCGAGGCAAAGGCGTCCGCGCCGAGAAAGCCCTGGTTCTCGGAGGTCACCGAAGCAACGACGAAGACGAAGTCGCTCTGCGTCAGCACCTCATCCAGCGAGGCCGGCTCGACGCCATTGTCGATCAGGATCGATGGCGGCAGCCAGGGATCGAAGACTTTGGTGCGGGTGCGGAAGCCGGTGAGCAGCCGGTTCAGCGCGCGGCCGAGATCGCCGAAGCCGATGATGCCGACATCGGCGCCCGAAAGCAGCCGCGCCGTCAGATTGCCGTCGCCGCCCCACAATTCCTCGCCCTTGCGGAAGGCGAGGTCGGCGTCGACGATATTGCGGACAAGGTTGAGCGCCATGGCAAGGCCAAGCTCGGCCACCGGCTCGGCAAAGACGAGACCGGTGGTGACAACATGGATGCCGCGGGCGAACAGCGTCTCGTAAGGCATGTTGTTGAGCAGGTTGGACTCGACATTGAAGACGCAGCGTAGCGCTTTCATCTCAGCCAGCGTTTCCGGCGAGATCGGCGGCTGGCCGACGATGTAGCGGGCTTCCGCCAGCACATCGGCCGGCAGCTTGGCGACGCCATCGGGCGTGGTTTCGACGATGCGGTATTTCGCCTTGAAGCACGCCAGCTGCGGCGGCGTGAAGATCAGCTCCAGCGAGCGCGGTTCCGGCGCGCTGATGACCAGCGGCAAGGTCTTGTTTGGCATGACGATTCCTCCCGGCGCGACGCTGCCGCGCAATTTTGCTTTGCCCACCTCGTTATCCCAAAACCGTTCTACAGTTTCGGGTGATATGCGGCTCGGCGGTTAAAATACCGCCGGTGAACCGATTTACAACTGCGAAAAATCGATTTACTCATTTCGTCAGCGGACGGAAAATGCCTCTGTCCGCGCCTCGGGAGGAGGAACAATGGCGCATAGGCAGGACCAGCAGCGGCGTGCGTCGATCCACGACGTGGCAAGCCGTGCCGGCGTATCCGCCGCCACCGTCTCCAAGGTCATGGCCGGCGTCACCACGGTCAAGCCCGAGAATGCGCAACGCGTCCTGGATGCCATCGAACAGCTTGGTTATCGCGTCGATCCGCTGGCCTCGGACATGCGCCGGGCCAAGCGCCGCATCATCGGCGCCATCATGCCGGAATTCGAAAGCGAGTTCTTCGGCCAGATGGTCACCCAGCTCGAAAGCCTCGCCGAACAGCGCGGCTACACGCTGGTGGCGGCGTCGAGCCGTGAATCGGAAGCACGCGAAACGGAGATCCTCGCCCGCATGCATGACTGGCGGGTAGCCGGCGTGGTGCTGGCGCCGGTGCGCAACGAGCATGGCCCGGCGGCCGCCTTCATGAAGGCCAATGGCATGACCGGCGTGCTGATCGACCGCGTGCTGTCCGACGACGCCTTCGACACGGTGTCGGCCGACAGTGCTGCCGCCAGCGCCGAAGTGGCGGGCCAACTGATCGGCAAGGGCCATCGCCATATATTGGTGGTCGGCCTTGGCGAACAGGCGGCGACGGTGCGCGCCCGCCTTGACGGGTTTCGCGCCACCGCGCTGCACCTGGCGCCGGATGTGCGCATCGATGTCGTGCTTGCCGAAACCGATGTCGAACCGCTCAGGGCGCAGTTGCGCGACTATTTTGACAAGGGCGAAAGGAAGGGTGGGAGCGGGCGCCCGACGGCGGTCTATTCGCTGTTCCTCAAGGGCACGCTGGTGGCGCTGTCGGAATTCCGCCGCCGCGGCTGGCATTGCCCCAACGATATTTCGCTGGTCGGCTTCGACGATGCCGAATGGATGCAGGTGACCTGGCCGGCCATCGCCGCCGTGGTGCAGCCGGTGCGCCAGATCGCAGGCCACGCCATGGAGGCGCTGTTTGCCAGGATTGAAGGCGAGGAGGGCCCGCCGAGAGCGCGGCTCGAACCTTGCCGGGTTTTGATGCGGGAATCCGTTGGCTCGCCAGGCAGCGGCCCGCATTCCGGGGGAGGAAACCGACAATAGCCCCCATTGTCGACGCAGTAGCGCTGCGCCTGGCCACGGCTCGCGGCATCAGACATCAACAGGAGGAGAAACAGATGACCTCGTTCATCCCGAAGATAAATCGATTTACTCTCGCTTTTGGCGTCGCCATGGCGCTGTGCGCCGCGAATTCGGCGAGGGCTGACGACGCCGAATACGGCGTGCTGATGAAGACGCTGGCCAACCCGTTCTGGGGCGCGATGAGCCAGGGCGTCGAGGCCGGGGCCAAGGGCGCCGGCGTCAAGATCTTCGAGCAGGCGGCCGAGAGCGACCAGGCGGCCGAGCCGCAGCTGAACCTGTGCAACACCATGCTGGAGCGCAAGCCGGCGGCGATGATCACCGCGGCCATCAACTCGACCAACCTTCTGCCCTGCCTGAAGGTGGCGCAGGAGGCCGGCGTCAAGATCGTCGACCTCGACAACAATCTCGACCAGGCGGTGCTCGACAAGGAAGGCATCAAGGTCACCTTCCATATCGGCTCCGACAACAATGCCGCCGGCGCGCAAGGCGCCGAATATCTCGTCTCCAAGCTCGGCAAGGACGCCAAGGGTCCGGTGCTGGTGATCGAGGGCCTGTCGGGCAACATCACCGGCGAGAAACGCGCCAAGGGTTTTGCCGACAAGCTGAAGGAACTGGCGCCCGGCCTGGAGATCGTTGCCTCGCTGCCGGGTGACTGGGATCGCGGCAAGGCCGCATCGATCGCTACCGACACGCTGACGGCGCATCCCGACCTCGTCGCCATCTTCTGCGCCAATGACGGCATGGCGCTGGGCGCCGTGGAATCCGTCTACGCCGCCGGCAAGGGTCCGCAGGTGACCATCATCGGCGTCGACGGCAATTCCGATGCGGTGAAGTCGATCAAGGAAGGCCGGCTCAATGCATCCGTGGCGCAGCTGCCCTACCTCGTCGGCAAGCAGGCGGTCGAAAACGTCAAGAAGGCGCTGGCCGGAGAGAAGGTCGAAGACAGCATCGCCGTGCCGACCCTGGTGCTGACCAAAGAGGTCATCGACGCCGGCAAGGAGCCGATGCTGGAGTACGTCAAGTAGGAAGGGAAGGGAGTAGGGGAGTAGGTCAGTAGGGGAGTAGGGAAGAGGATGTAGGCGGCAAACGCCTTTACTTCAGAATGCCTCCCGCTCTTAACCTACTCCCCTACTCCCCTACTCCCCTATTGCCCTCTTTAAAGGTGCAACCAAATGTCATTCTGGTCCCGGGTGCAGCGTGCATCCGTCGAACGGCTTCATATCAGGCTGGAATCGCTGCTGGTGCTGGTGGCGCTCAGCGCTGTCATGGCGGTGCTGTCGCCGTATTTCCTGTCGCTGAGCAATTTCCTCAACATCCTGCTCGCGACCTCGACGATCGGCGTGCTGGCGATCGCCGCCACTTTCGTCATCGGCTCGGGTGGGCTCGATCTGTCGCTCGGCTCGGTGATGGGCCTGTCCGGCGTCGCCGGCGCTTTCGTCGCAGTCAATCTTGGCTGGTGGTCGCCGCTGGCGGTTCTCGCCTGCATCCTCGCCGGCGGCATTGCCGGCTACATCAATGGCCAACTGGTCACCCGCGCCTTCGTGCCGGCCTTCATCGTCACGCTCGGCATGCTGGGCCTGGCACGCGGGCTGGCGCTGGTCATATCGCAGGGCAGGGCGATCTACGGCCTGCCGCCCGAAATCGTCTATATCGGCCAGGGCCGGCCGTTCGGCGTGCCGATGCCGGTCATCCTTTTGGTGCTGACGGCTGTTGTCGCGCACTGCCTGCTCGCCTATACGCGCTTTGGCCGCCACACGCTGGCGCTCGGCGACAGCGAGGGTGCCGCACGCGCCGCCGGCATCCGCGTCGAACACCACCGCCGCATCATCTACACGCTGTCGGGCGCGCTCGCCGGTCTTGCCGGGCTGTTGTTCACCGCCCGCGTCAATGCCGGCGATCCGACCGCCGGCATCAATTACGAGCTGACAGCCATCAATCACCGCGGCGATCATCGGCGGCACCAATCTGTTCGGCGGCCGCGCCTCGATCCTCGGCACCATGATCGGTGCGCTGATCATGGGCGTGCTGCAGAACGGGCTGACGCTGCTTGCCGTGCAATCCTATTACCAGCAGATGGCGATTGGCGCGGTGCTGATCCTGGCCGTCTTCATCGACCAGTACCAGGTGCGCAAGGAGTCACGCGTATGACCCTCCTTGTCCTCAACGGCATCCGCAAGAGTTTTGGCGCGGTCGACGTGCTGCATGGCGTCGACCTCTCGGTCGAGGCCGGCGAGGTGATCGGCCTGGTCGGCGACAATGGCGCCGGCAAGTCGACGTTGATGAAGACCATCACCGGCATTTATCGCGCCGATTCCGGCTCCATCCAGCTCGACGGCCGGGATATCTTGCCGCTCGATCCCGGCCAGCGGCGCCAGCTCGGCATCGAGATGATCTACCAGGACCTGTCACTGGCCAAGCAGCAGGACGTGGCCGCCAACATCTTCCTCGGCCGCGAACCGGTGAAGAAGCTGTTCGGCCTGTTTCCATGGTTTGTCGACAAGGCCGAGATGGACCGCCAGGCGGCAAAGATGATCGAGCGGCTCGGCGCGCATCTGCCGTCGATCAACCGCTCGGTCGGCTCGTTCTCCGGCGGCCAGCAGCAGACGGTGGCGATTGCCCGCGCACTGACCTTCAATCCCAAGCTGGTCATCATGGACGAGCCGACGGCGGCGCTCGCCGTGCGCGAGGTGCAGAGCGTGCTCGACCTGATCCGCCGGCTGAAATCGGAAGGCATTGCCGTCATCCTGATCTCGCACCGGCTGAACGACGTGCTGGCGGTCACGGACCGCATCGTGGTGCTGCGCCATGGTCGCGCCGAGGCCAATCTCACCACGGCGAAAACCAATATGAACGAAGTCGTCGGCCGCATCGTCGGCGGTGGCGACACCAGCGCCGCGGCGGCCCACGAACAGAGAGGCTGAAATGAACACCTTTGGACTGCACACTTTCGCCATTGCCCCGGTCTGGGACCTCGACCTGATCGAGCCGCAGATGGAGCGGCTGAAGGGGCTCGGCATCGGCCTGCTCGAAATCCCGCTGCTGCGTCCGGAAGAGATCGACACTCTGCGCACGCGGGCTTTCGCTGAGAAGTGGAATGTCGAGCTTATTCCGTCGCTTGGCCTGCCGGCTTCACTTGACGTGGCAGTACGGCCGGACGAGGCGCTGGCCTTTCTCGAACCGGCCTTTGGCGTCTGCGAAGCGGTGGGCAGCAGGGCGCTGGGCGGCGTCACCTATGGCACGATCGGCAAGACATCCGGACGCGCGCCGACCGAAGAAGAGATCGACGGCATGTGCCGCTTCCTGGTGCGCGCGGCCAAGGCCGCCAAGGCGCATGGGCTGAAGCTCGGCATCGAGCCCTGCAACCGCTACGAGACGCATCTGATCAACCGCGGCATCGACGCCACGCGCATCATCGAGCGCGTCGGCGCCGACAACATCTTCATCCACCTCGACACCTATCACATGCATATCGAGGAGGAGAGTTTCGAGGTCGGTTTCCGGGCGGCGGCGCCCTATCTCGGCTATGTCCACGTCTCGGAAGCCAATCGCGGCGTGCCTGGGCGCGGCATGCTCAACTGGGCGGCCTGCATGAAGGCCATCGCCGACATCGGCTACACCGGGGCGATTACGCTCGAAAGCATGAACCATGTCGACGTCGACATCGCCGGCGGCCTCGCCGTGTGGCGGCCGGTGGCGGAGAATCCCGACGATGTGATCGGTGTAGGGTTGCCGTTCCTGCGCGAGGCGGCGAGGAAGGCCGGGCTGCAGTTGGGGTGAGGGGGAAGGCCGAGCCACCTCTCCTCCATTTCATCTCCGCTATGCATTCTTGTGTGATTGGCGTGACTGATCAGCCCGAGGCTTGATTGCCACGTGGTTCCCCCAATCCGTCGCTGCTTCGCAGCGCCACCTTTCCCCCCTCCGGAGGGAAAGGAAGGGAGCTTTGCTGGACGAGCGTTGACGGCAAGAGCTTGGCGCCCTTCCTCTCCCCCGTCGATCGGGGGGTCCGAAGGACGGGCGAGACCCGTGGCTCGCCCCGGCAGGTGGCTCGGCAAAGCCGAGACGGAGTGGGGGTCGACGAGCGCAGCATAAGACAATGCATGCGCCAAGCTGCCATGCACGCCATCGCCAAAGACCAGCCGCTTGGAAATGTGTGCATGCCGTAGCCCATTCCATGGAGCGAGGAACCTAAATCCTGCGAGGCCGGCGTCCCGAGACAAGGTAGGCGCTTCCCTTCTCCTCGGGGGGAGGAGAAGGGAGGACGCCTCTGCCTTCGATGGCGGGAAGAGAGTGGGAGGACCCTCACGCCATTCCGGGCTCCCGCCGCGGTCCCAAATGGCGCACCTTGCGGCCGATGATCATCAGCTGCCGCGCCGTGTTGTTGCGCAGGCGCCGCACGCGCCATTCCAGCCCGGTTTCGGTGGTGATCTGCTTGGCGTAGACGCTTACACGCATGCCTTCCTCATCCGAAGCCACCTTGACCGGGTCGTCGTAGAAAGCGCCGATCTTGTCCGCCGCCATGCCTGGTGTTTCGAGCCAGCGCGGAATGTGAACCGAATGGAGCTGATCGACATCGATCATGACCCGCCCGATGCCGACGCCCGGCGTCGGGCATGTCGTCACGAATGCATCGCCAATGAAGACAACCCCGTCGCGACGATGGCCTTGCGTCGTGGTCAGATTGACCTGCCTGACCTCGACGGGACTCGCCACTTCGAAATTGCCGCACTGCGCCGCTATTTCCGGCATCAGTTCGCAAAGCATCTTTTGCGGATCGGCGCGGAAATCCCGCGTCCACTGGTCGGCGACGGTGCGATAGACGAACATGTTCGCCCGCATCCTGTCGCCGATGGGAAAGACGGTGAGATAGGCGACGCGGTCCGAGGCCCGCTTGCCGTAGCAGGTGACGGCCCGATAGGCGCAATCACGCGGCGCAATGGCGAGGTCGAATCCCATCGACAGCGAATGCGCCTTCGACAGTTCGATGCGCTCGACACCGATGGCGCGCCGAACCAATTCGCTGTAGCCGGTGGCCACCACCAGCAGGCGGGCATTGATGACGGTGCCGTCGGCCAGCACGAGCCGCTGCCGGTCCGGTCCGGTCGAGACCTCGGTTACCTTGCCGACCGTCAGCGGTACCTGCGACGGCAAGGCATCGCGCAGGCCATTGATCAGCGCGCCGTAGGAGAACGCGTATTCCCACTTCTTTTCACGTGCGAAGAATTGACCGAGGCGGAAGACATCGATGTCGGTAAACGGGGTGACGAGAGGCATGACCATCTTGTCGAGACCGAGCTTCTCGAACAGTCGCATCTGGTTCGCGCCGATCTTCTCGGCCCGGAACTCGTCGTGATGGGTGCGGTGCGGGTCGATCAGCGCCACCTTGCGGCCGGCGTTTCCCAAGACCGTTGCCAAGGTGGTGCCAGCCATTCCGGCGCCAATGATCGCCACGTCGACTTCAGCCGGGGCAGGCTCAGCGGGGGTCATGTCACTGCCCTTTCTGCTGGTCATGTTTCTCTCCACAATCTGTGGTGGAAAATATCTTCCAGCCCTTTATCAACCTCAAGCAACCCATGCGCGTGCCCGGTAGTAACACTTGTTTACCTTAACGGCGGACCTGTTGTTTCCAGCGCGGCGCGATCGCCGAGCCATCGATGAATTCCAGGCCGCCCGCCTCGTTGAGCGTGTGCAGCTTGCGCCCATTCCATAGCGCGCCAGGAGTTAAGATGGTCTCGACGACCTGCTCCATGCCGTTCAAATCAAGGTGAGCGACGCGTGCGATGCCAAGGGCGGCGCCATAACTCCTGCGGCAATCCTGCACCGGACGCAGCAATTGGCCGTTGCGTTCGACCATGCGGCCGGCCGGCCGCGCCGAGGCGATGTCGACCAGCACGGGATTTTTGGGATGCGGCGTCCACGGCCCGCGAAAATCCGGCGCCGACCACAGATGCAGCGCGTCGGAGAAGGCGCCGCCGCCGTCGCGGACGGTGGCGAACAGCCACCAGCGTTCGCCATGCTCGACCAAGGTGGCGTCGCTGGCGACGACGTCGGACAAGAGCGTCGCTTCCTTGACCCAGCCGCCGGGGAAGGCGGTGGCGCGGTAGAGGTCGACGGTGCGGTTGGCGCAGCTTTCCGGCACCATCCAGACCTCGCCGTCGCGCTCGAAGACGAAGGGGTAGGAAAGGTGATAGGGCAGGTCGAGCACCGGTTCGGGACGTCCGATCGGTCCCGATGGACCGAAAGGCACGGCGGAGATGATGGCCCGGCCCAGACGGTGGATATAGTCCTCCACGAACAGCGTCACCTGTCCCTGGTATAGGATCGGGAACGGATCGGCGTAGAAGCGGCTGCCGTCGTCGGGCAGCACCTGCCAGCCCGTTGCCGGATGCGCGCGCAGGTCGAACAGGTCGCGGCCATTGGTCTGGCGCCAGCCGACCTTCCAGTGCGGGGCGTTGTAGCAGAGGTGGTAGATCTTCTGGACGACGCGCCGCGCCAGCGCCTTGCCCGCCCTGATGCCGAGCTTGGTGGGCGAGGGTATCTGCGGCGACCCTCCGGCTTGCGCCGGCTCAGGCAGCAAGGGCAGGGTCCGCGCCGCGCCGGTCATTGCCGCGACGATCAGGCTTGCGGTGCGCGCCAGCATGTCCTGGAAGGCTGCGAGCGCGATGCCGCCATATTCGGTGCCCAGGCGTCCTTCGGCGACGGTGGCGCCGTTCTCCTCGATGCGGGCAATCGGCGTGCGGCCGTCGAGGATCAGCGCCAGCAGGGCCACTTCGCCGGCGGCGCCGTCATAGGTGACGCGCCAGACGCGCGTTCCTTCCGAGCTCACATCGCCGCAGAGGTCGATCACCAGGTCCGGAGAGGCGGGCGGCTGCGTGCGGTAGGGCGCCAGCGCCGACAGCGGCAGCCGCTTGGCGAGCCCCTCCGCCGGCAGGCCATGGAGGACCGTCTCAAGCTGGAACAATGCCGCGACGCTGCTGGGAATGCCGCCCCCGGCAGGCCTGGCGTCGACGGACATCTCGACCTGCGCCAGTGCCGCCAGCCGCTGCAGCAACAGCAGGTGAAAAGCACGGACGCACTCGCTGTCCAGGCGCAGGCTCACTTGCATGTCGCACCCCTGGCGTTTTGATGTTCGGTATCTGGCCGGTGTTCGATATCAGGGCAGGGGAGATGGCGGCACGGGAGGGCTGGACTCGAGTGCTGCCCCATTTCCATTCGTCTCCTGCTCGCTCGCGCCCGTATCAGCGCCTGTGCCTAATATTACGCAAACTCCGTGCCAAAAATGCGTAAACTCCCAGCCGAAAATCAGACGAGCTCTCAACATAATTAACAGTGTTTTAACAGTTGAAGGAATAGCTAGGCTGAGGCCGCAATTTATTCTTTTGGGGCACATGGAGTGTTGTCGGAGCGACCTTTGCAATCATCCCTGCTCTCGTTGCCGCAACAAAACGCTCCTGAGGCGATGCAATATGCTGCCCCGGAGCCAGTGCCGACGGCGTCCTATGCATCCTCGACCGTCGAGCTGGGTGACCTGAAGCGCATATTGGTGCGCCGCCGTTTCCTGATCTTCGCCACCGCCGCGCTGCTGACCCTTGTGACGCTGGCCTATGGCTTGCTGACGCCGGCGCTGTACAGCTCGGTGGCGGAAATCATCATCGATCCGCAAGACCTGCAGGTGGTCACCAACGACGTCAATCCGAGCCGCGTTCCGCCCGATGGCGGCATTACCATGGTGGAAAGCCAGGTCAGCGTCGTCCAGTCGACGGGCGTGCTGCTCAAGGCCATCGAGGCAACCAAGCTGACCGAGGATCCGGAATTCAACGGGCAGGGCGGGTTGTTGAGCCGCTTGCTCGGCGGCGTGCTGGGCTCGGGGTCGGCCGAAACCGACAGGACGGGCAAGACACTCGATGCGCTGCGCCGGGTGCTGGCGGTGAAGCGGGCCGACAAGGTGCTGGTCCTCGACGTGATCGTCACCGCCAAGAGCGCCGACAAGGCGGCGAAGCTCGCCAATGCCATCGCGCAAGCCTATCTCGCCGACCACGCGAGCGCGCGCGCCAAGATGGCCACGGATGCTTCCGATTCCATCACCGCGCGGCTGGACGAACAGCGCAAGCGCGTGCAGAAAGCCGAGAACGCCGTCGAGGCCTACAAATCCGCCAACAACATGGTGATGGCGGCGGGCAACCTGGTCAGCGACCAGGAACTGACCGAGATCAACACGCAGCTCTCGGCCGCGCAAAGCCGCACCGCGGCGCTGAAGGCGCAGGTCGACCAGCTGCGCCGGTCCGGCGGCGCGCCTGATGCGACCTCGGAAGCGATGCGCTCGTCGGTGATTTCGAGCCTTAGGGCGCAGGAGGCGACGCTCGTCGACCAGGTTTCGCAGCTCGGCACGGAACTCGGGCCGCGCCACCCCTCGATGATCGCCGCCCAGCAGCAGCTGCGCGACACGCGCGCGCTCATCGCGCGCGAACTCGGCCGCATCGGCGCCGCCGCCGAGACCGATTACGAGCGGGCGCTGGCCAACCAGCAGGCGCTGGAAGCCAAGGTCGCCGGCATGAAGAGCAAGTCGCTCGACACCGACCAGGCCTCGGTCAAGCTGCGCGAATTGCAGCGCGATCTCGAAGCCGTGCGCTCCGTCTATGCCACCTATCTGCAGCGGGCGCAGGAAACGCGCGAGCAGATCAATGTCGACAGCACCAATGCGCGCATCATCTCCGAGGCCATGCCCGCCTTGAAGAAGAGCTGGCCGCCTTTGCCGCTGCTGCTGTTCGGCGCCCTCTTCGGCGGGCTGGGGCTGGGCACCGCGCTGGCGCTGATCGCGGAATATTCCTCGCCGACCGTGCTTTCCAGCGCGCAGATGCAATCGGCCATCGACGCGCCGGTGTTTGGCGTGCTGCCGGCAAGGTCGGGCGGTGGCCGCCGCTGGTGGCCTTTCGGCGGCGCCACCGCCGCGGCCGGACAGAAGACCGACGCGGTCGCGGGCCTGGCGCTGCGGCGCCTGTTCGCCTCCAGCCGGCGTCCGCCGAACTGGCCGCTGGTGCCGTCCGTCCTGCTGACGTCGCCGCCGGAAGACGCCGCGCATCGGGGCCGGGTGGCACGCCTGCTCGCCAATGCCGCGGCTGCCAGGGGCAGCCGTGTCCTGTTCATCGACACCACTGCCAGCGGCGGCAAGAAGGAGCCGCAGCCCGGTCTCCTCGACGTGCTGCGCGGCGAATACGCCTTCGAGGCGCTGAGCCACTACACGGCCGGCAGCAATGTCGCGGTTCTGGGCAGGGGCCGGCAGACGGCCGTCTTCTCCGAGGCGCAGGGCGTCTATTTCACGCAGCATATGCTGGCTCAGGCGGGCCGCAACTTCGACCTCGTCGTCGTCGACGGCGGCGCGCTGGCCGACAATCTCAACGCCTCGCCGCTGGTCGCCATGGTCGACGAGATCGTCATGGTCGCGACGCTCAACTCGACGCCGATGGCCGACGTCACGGCGGCCTCGCAGGCCATTTCCGTCATGGGGCGGTTGCCGACCGGCGCCTTGCTGGTCGACGAGGCGGCCTGACATGGCTGCTGTCCGGGCCACCAACCCGGCAGCCGGCTGGGCCGGTTCGGGTCAAGTCGCTGTCCGCCCGGGCAGCTCCGTCGACTGGCTGACCAGCTTTGGCCTGGTCGCAACGGTGGCGTTGCTGTTCGGCATCTCCGGCGGCATGCTGTGGCTGGTGGGCTACAATTACGATGGCCTGACCGGCAATCCGGCGACCAAGATCCATCCTTCGACCTACCTGCTCGTGCTGGTGTTTGCCTGGCGCGCCTGCACCTTCGGCAATCCGATCGGCTATATGGTTGCCGTCGCCGACCGGCGGCCGGCCAGCACGCTGATGGCGGTCATGTCGATCGTGCTGCTGGTCGTCGTCATCGCGCGCCAACGCCCCGGCATGGCCGGCATGATCGACACCTTCGTGGCGCCGGCGCTGCTGGTGATGATGCTGGGCGAGGACGACGAGAAGACATTCGCTCGGATGCAGACAGTCGTGCATGCGATCATGACCGTGAACGCTTTGCTCGCTTTGTTCGAGTTCGCCAGCAAGACGCTGATCTTTCCCTATCGCCTCGACGGCGAGGTGTTCATGGCCGACCTGCGCTCGACGGCGCTTCAGGGGCATCCGCTGTCCAATGCCACGGTCACCTCGGTCTATGTGCTGGCGCTGCTCTCCGGTTCGCGATCGCTGTCCATGCCAGTGCGGCTCGGGCTGATCGGCCTGCAATTCGCGGCGCTGGTCGCGTTTGGCGGCCGGTCCGCGATGGTGACGACGATCGTGCTCGGCGGTTGCTACTTGCTTATCCAGGGCCTGCGTAGCCTGCGCACGGGGCGTGTCAACCTGCTTGGCGCGGCCCTCGGCCTCATCCTTGCCGCGCTGGTGCCGGTGGTCATCGCGGTCGCGGCGTCATTCGGTTTCTTCGACGCGCTGCTGGAGCGCTTCGTGTCGGACAGTGGCAGCGCCAATGCCCGCGTCGAGATGTTCGAGCTGTTCAACCATGTGGAACTGCGCGACCTGATCGTCGGGCCGGACATCGACCTTATCGAAAGCCTGCGCCGCATCAGTGGTCTCGAGCAAGGCATCGAGAACCCGATCATCCGCCTGGTCCTCTACCAGGGCGCCTTCTTCACCTTGCTGTTGTTTGTCGGCTTCGCCCTGTTCATGCACGAAGTGGCGCGCCGCTGCCATTCCGGCATCTGGCTGACGATGCTGGGCTGGCTGATCCTGCTCAACACCTCCGAGAGCCTTGCCTCGAAGACGACGCTGATGACCAAATTCGTGGTGATCGCGCTGGTGCTGTATCGGCCGGCAAGGGGTGTGGGGCGAGGGGCGCAAGCCGGGCGAAGCTAGCGCTCTACGAGGCCCCCCTCTGCCCTACCGGGCATCTCCCCCTCAAGGGGGGAGATCGGATGCCGCATGGCCTTCGCCAATCGCCTATGTTGTAAAGGACGAGCCGGCGCCAAAACTGCCAATCTCCCCCCTTGAGGGGAGATGTCCGGCAGGACAGAGGGGGGCGACAAGGAACTCGACCGCACCCGGAAGGCGACCTACTGCGGGCATCCTCAACCCAAGCGCTTCGACCATAGCCGGGCCCAGCGCGCGTGGTGTCGTCCATCATGCCCATGCCGTCGAAGAGGTCCCAGAACGCCCATGGGAAATCGGCCGCGCCAGCGCTTCTCCCAGCGGCCATTGTCAAGCGCAACACGCCAGGTTTGGACCGTTGCCTCATCTGATCTTCGCGACATGGATACCAGGCACTTAGTCGCAAAAGTCCTCCCAGAAAAAGTCGGACGCGGCTCTCTGGAATGAGAAGATTGCGCAAAGGATTCATGGCAAGGGTGGGGCAATTTGGTTCCAGCCATCGAGACCCGCCCAGTGAAGATGAAGCCGTTTCTCCTCGCCTCCGCATCGATCCTCGCGCTCCTCGCCGCGCCCGCGGTGGCGCGAGCCAGTTGCCCCCAGTTGTCCCTCAGCAACCAGACCTACACCAATGCGACGGCGATCTGCCTTGTCAGCACGAGCGGCGTTGTCGACCTGACCAACACCAATACGGGCATGATCGGCAGCGTTCGGGATACGGCGAGCACCGACACCACCACGATCGACAATGCCGGCTCGATCAACGGCTCCTCGGCAATACGGTTGCAAGGAACGCTGACCCTGACCAATCGCTTGGGCGCCACCATCTTTGGATCGAGCGGAGCCATAAACGTGGGCTCTGGCGGCATCACTGCGATCGTCAACGATGGCAGGATCGAAGGCGCGTACGCCCTCGATGGGGACCACTACCTTGACCTGACGAACACAGGGATCATGGCGGGGCAGGCATTCGGCATCGACGGCTACACGGTGAAGGCGACCAATTCCGGCACGATCTCGGGCGGCTACTTCGCCCTCAGGGCCATCGGCGACCTGACCCTGGACAATTCGGGCGACATCGTCACGGACACCGACCCATCGACCAACAGCACGGCTGTCAGGGCCTGGGGCGGAACCACCGTGATCACGAATTCGGGGCGCATCTGGAGCGACAGCGGCTATGGGATCCACGCCGAAGTCTACATAAAAAACACGCCGGTCGGCTCTTTCAGCCTGACCAATACCGGCACGATCGGCGGCGACATCGGAGTCTATACGGTCTTCAACGGTTTCACCACTGTCGGTGCGACTATTGTCAATTCCGGCACGATTTCGGGCGCTTCGGCGGCTATTTGGACCGGCGGCGACCTGACACTCGACAATTCGGGCTGGATCTCCGCCATCGGCAACTCGGGCAATTGGAATGGTGTCGCGGCCCACGGCGTCACCACGAAGATCACCAATTCGGGCAACATCTACAACTCAGGCGTCTATGGCACGGGCATCGTCGCCGACGGCACCGACGCCAACACGTCCCTGGCGTTGACCAACAGCGGCACGATCACCGCAACATTCGGCGTTTCCTCGCAGGTCGTCACGACGACGATCGACAATTCGGGAAGCATCACCAGCACGGGGGGCGCTGGCGTCTACGCGGACAGCCCGGCCGCCAACGCGTCCCTGGCGTTGACCAACGGCAAGAGCGGCACGATCACCGGCGAGTACGGTGTCGATTCGCTGGTCGACAAAACGACGATCGGCAATTCGGGCACGATCACCGGCGTCTACGATGCCGGCGTTTATGCCGAAAACGCGGCCGCCGACGCATCTCTGACGGTGACCAACAGCGGCACGATCACCGGCGCGTACGGTGTCCATTCGCGGCTCGCCACGACGACGATCGACAATTCCGGGACCATATCCGGCACGTTCGGCCAGGCGTATGGCGTGTATGCGGAAGACGCTGCCGCCGACGCGTCCCTGGTATTGACCAACAGCGGCTCGATCACCGGCGACATCGGCGTCGTCTCGCTGGCAACGACAACGATCGCCAATTCCGGCACGATCGCCGGCGCGACCTATGGCATCGAAACTTACAACTTGGTCGCCAACGCGTCCCTGGCGCTGACCAACAGCGGCACGATCACTGGCCCGTCCGGCGTCTTTTCGCAGGTCACCACGACGATCGACAATTCGGGGACGATCGCCGGTACGGGTGGCTTTGGCGTCTTTGCCGCCTACGCACCCGCCAATGCGTCTCTGGCGTTGACCAACAGCGGCACGATCACCAACGAACTCCGGCGTCTATTCGCGATTCGCAACCACGACGATCAGCAATTCGGGGAGCATTACCGGCACGAATGACGATGCCATCTCTGCTAATTCCGCGGCCGCCAATGGGTCCCTGGCATTGACCAACAGCGGCACGATCACCGGCTTGCACGGCGTCTATTCGCTGGCTGCCACGACGACGATCGACAATTCGGGGACCATCGCCGGTTCCGATTCCGGAATCTACGCCAATGGCATGCTCGCGCTGACCAATAGCGGCCTGATCTCCGGTGCCAACGCGGCGGTCCTGTTGAACAGCAACGGCAATAGCATCGGCCTGGACAAGGGCGCTCGCTTCGATGGTGTCATCGACTATGCCGGCACCACCGGCAACACCACCCGCTTCGGCCGTGGCAGCTGGGTCCTCGACGTCGCCAACTACGATGCCGCGGACAACGCGATCGTCACCGCCGGCAGCGCCTATGTCGTGAAGGAAAACCAGATCATCGTCGCCGATGGTTCCGCGGTGCAGGCCAGCGCGCGCAGCGCGCTCGACATCACCCGCTCGCTCTCGGGCATCGCCAGCGACGCCCTGTCGCTGTCGTCCTCCTCCCTGCCGGTTGCCAGTTCCTCCGGCGGTGCGCTCGCCTATGCCGACGACAATGCCGTCGACAGGGCATTTACCTCCGCGGCGCTGACCGGCTCAGGCCAGGAAAACGCGTTCTCGGGCTTCTCGAACGGCGCCGTCGGCGACGCCGCCGGCAACATCGTCTGGTCGCGCGTCCTGGCCGGGCGGAGCGTCGCTTCGCAGGACGCGGCCAGCGCAGCCTCCTGGATGAATTTCGTCGGCGCTGCCTTCGGCGGCGATCATCGCTTCTCGGACACGCTGCGCCTCGGCGGCTTCTTCGGTCTCGCGGACAGCCGCACCGAGACCGACGGCAATTCCTCGCTCAAGTCCAAATGGTACTATGCAGGGCTCTATGGCAGCTGGTCGCCCGGTGCCGCCTTTGTCGAGGGGAATGTTACTGGCGGCTATGCCAAGAACCGTTCCGAGCGCATGGTCACCAACGGCCTCGCCACGGAAACGGCCAGCGGCGACTATGGCTCGACTTTCGTCTCGCCTGAACTCGCCCTTGGCTATCGGGTCGCCCTGCAGCCCGGCGTCAGCCTGACGCCGCAACTGCGCGTCCGCTATCTCGGCGTCGACGCCGAGGGCTACGGCGAAACCGGCTCCAGCGCCGACATGACGGTGTCCTCGCACTATACCGGCTTCCTGGAGGAGCGGGCGCTGGCCAAGCTTGAATTCGACAATGAGCGCTGGAGCCTCTCCACCACCCTCGGTGTCGTCGCCCTGCAGCGCGTCCAGGGCTCGGGCACGGATGTCAGCCTTCTCGGCATCGCCTCGACAGTGGCGGAAGGCGACAGCAACCTCTTCGGCATCAGCTTTGGTCTTGGTGGCAACTGGAAGATGACCGACACCGTCTCGCTCTACGGCGCCATCAACGGCACGGCCTTGAACAACAATGCCAGCATCGACACCAATGTCGGGGTGAAGATGGTGTTTTGAGGGGCGGCGGGCTGCTCTAAAGTGTGAGCTTTCGGGAGGTTGTCCATTCGGACCGGACCGGGGAGACTGGAGTTACCAGGCTTCAGCAGGTAGCGCTCTACGGCGCCCCCCTCTGCCCTGCCGGGCATCTCCCCCACTTGGGGGGAGATTGGCAGTTTCGGCGCCGGCTCTCCCTTGCAGCATAGGCGATTGGCGAAAGCCGGCGCGTGTTCGATCTCCCCCCTTGTGGGGGAGATGTCCGGCAGGACAGAGGGGGGCGCGAAGGAACTCGACGATAGCCTGTATGGAGCGGTGCCTACTGCGGCATCCTCAACCCAAGCGCCTCTACCATCGCCGGGTCCAGCGCGCGCGTGGTGCCGTCCATCATGCCCATGCCGTCGAAGAGGTCCCAGAAGGCCCAGGGGAAGCCGGCCGCCTCGGCGCTCTGCCTGACATCTGATATGTAGCGGGCGCGGTCGGGGTTTGGCGCGGCGACATAGTGGGCGTCGGTGCGCAGGGCGCCGAATTCGCCCATGATGACGCGCTGCGGCGCGATGCCGTTTCTGTCGGCCCAGTCGCGCGCCTGGCTGAGATATTTGTCGATGAACCAGCGGTCGGGCTTAGCGTCGAAATAGACTTTCAGCACGCGCTCGGTTTCCGCATAGGCGGCCTTCTTGTCGGCTTCGGAGGTCTCGGTATCCCCGGCCATGCGTGCCTTGACGGAGGTCAGCGTCTGCTCAAGCGAACCGGCGGAGGCCGGCCATGGCACGTTGTTCAGCGCGTGATAGACCGGCTCGCGCATCCACGGCGCGCCCTGATGGCTGAACAGATAGGGCTCATAGAAGTGGAAGGTGAACAGGATCGGCTCGAAGGCAGCCAGCGGCGCCGGATCGAGTGCCAAGAGCCCCCTCACCATCGAGCCGCAGCCGCCGGTGACGACCAGCGGCAAGGTCCGGGATGACGCCCTGGCCGCCGTCAGCAGGGACGCCTGGACTTGCGACCAGACGTTGGAATCGCAGGATTGCGCCGGTTCGTTGACCGGTTCCAGCGCCACCATGCCTGGCGTGAACCGGTCCAGCCTGCCGGCAAGCTCGCCGACCAGCCCGCGATAGGCCGCGAATTCGGGTGCTTCGGTGCTGGAGACCATGCGATCGGGGTTCCAGTAGTGGGTGGCGCCATTGGCCTGGACGTTGACGATGATGCCGAGACCAGCGTCGAGCGTGGCGCTGACAGCGGCATCCAGCATGTCCAGCAACTTGCCCGCGGGTAGTGGCGTCTCCGGCCAGGAATGGGCCGGGATCGACGGGCAGGCGGATGAAGTCGAGCCCTGTCTGGCGCAGCCGGCGGAGGTCGTCTGGGGTTGGCACCGGCCGCTGCGACTGGAAGGGCGGCCAGTCATAGTCGGTGCGCGGTGCCGGAAATTCGCGCGTCAGCGCAAACCAGGGCCAGGCGTTGACACCGCGGCGGAATGGCCATGCGCCGACGGCGGCATGAGCGGATGGCACGGAAAGCGGCGCCAGAGCAGCGGCGGCAGGCACCAGCGCCGTTGACAGCGCGGTGCCGAGAAGCCGCCGTCGCGACCAGTCCGTCATACGGCGCCGGGCGAGGGGCGGTCGATCGCGGCCGTTCTTGGGGCGCTCACGCCGAGAAGCCGGTAGGCTTCGTTCTCATAGGCAAGCAGCACATCGTCCCAGCGGAAGGCTTCGCGGGCGCGCGTCCTGGCGGCTTCGCCGCAGGCCTTGACCAGCGCGTCGTCCTCCATCGCCTGCTGCATGCGCTCGGCGCAGCTTTGCGTGTCGGTGAAATGGATGGCGGCAGCACCCGCGACCCACCTGTTGTAGGGATTGTCGTGCGCGATCACCATGTTGCCGGCGGCCAGCGCCTCGACCAGCGACGGGTTGGTGCCGCCGACCGTGTGGCCATGCATATAGGCGCGCGCGTGATATCTCAGTGCCTTCACCGCCGCCTGGTCGTAGATGGCGCCCGGCAGGACCACCGAGGCGTTCGCCGCCTTGCGGACCGCGACATGATAGGGGATCTGGTCGGACAGCGTGCCCAGCACCACCAGCTTCATGTCGCGCTTGCGGCTGCAGAAGGCTTCGACGATCGGCAGGATGTTGTTGTCGGGCTCGATGCGCGCGATCGAGATCAGGTATTTTCCAGGCTCGAGGCCGAGCGCGCGCACCGGCGCCTCGGGGGCCGCCGTCACCGGGTCGGCGCCATAGGCGATGGTGGAGATGGCGCTGCGCGGCCGGCGCGTCGCCAGGTGATCGGCAATCACTGGATGGTCGGCGACCAGGCGGTGCGAGGCCCAGGCGCCGATCCACTCGTTGAGCCAGAACCATGTGCGCGCCGCGCGCCCCCATTTGGGGCGGCGCCACTCGATGCCGTCCATATTGGTGATGATCTTGCGCCGCATCAGCCTGAGCCAGGTCAGGAAGACCGCGCCATTGTAGCCGAGCACGAGGCAGACGCCGGGCCGGCGCGCGGCGTCGAGCACGCATTGCCAGTCGAATTCCAGCGTCGCGCGCGGGCCTTTCGAGGCGACCTGGACGTGGATGAGGTCGATGCCGCGCCATGTGTCGAGGCGCACCCTCTGGTCGACCCGCTCCACCTCGTCCTGGCAGTAGACGCCGACCTTCCAGCCGCGCCCGACCAGAAACAGCGCCAGCTTCTCGGCGAAGGTTTCGAAGCCGCCATGGGCCGCGGGGATGCCGCGCGTTCCCAGGATCAGGATGGAAGGCTGTTCCGATTTCATGTCTGCTGGCGCTTTCAGGTCCGCTCGATCCGCTGAGGAAGGCTGTCTCATCTTAAAACCGCAGCCTTGCAATATGCTTGCCAGGCGCGATTCCAGCCATTGTCGCATCCGGGTTGTAAAATATTTGTTCCAACCGTCGTGGTTGTTTCACTATCGGTCAACCTTCCCAACGTATGTGTATCGAAACGAGGCGATGCCGGGGCTTGTTGACCCGCAAATGGATATATTAGCCCGGCATAATCCTTGCAAATGGACTTCTGCGCGCCAGAATCGGCGGAGGGCGTGCAGCATTGGTGTGGTGACCCGGGTTCAACATCCGTTTCATGTCCACACTGGCAACGAGGGAAGTCCAAAGGGGTGTTGGCTTGAAGTTTCCGGCCGCCGATAGCGTCAGGCGGCGGAATCGTCCCACCACCCTGACAGAAAGATGCATGTGAAGATGCGGATTGCTTGCATCCATCAGGGCTACGAACTCTACGGTTCCGACCGCAGCTTCGCGGAGAGCGTCGCCGCGTTGCGCGCCGCGTTTCCGTCCGCCGACATCGAAGTGGTCTTGCCGCGCAGCGGACCGATCGTCGAAATCCTGGAGCCTCATGCCAGCCGCATCGTTTTCGAGCCGCTCTGGGTGCTGCGGCGCCAGGCAATGCTGAGGCTGGCGACCATCGAGATGGCGCGGCTGCCGGTGGCGCTGTGGCGGGCCTGGCGGCGGTTGCGCGATTGCGACCTCGTCTATGTCAACACCTCGATCGTCGCCGACTATGCGCTGGCCTCGCGCCTGTTGCCCAGCAAGGCGCTGCTGCACATCCATGAAATTCCCGAAGGCGTGCTGCGCCGGATCCTCGTCGGCCTGATGCACTGGAGCCATGCCGACCTCATCTTCAATTCGAAAGCGACGCGCGCCACGTTCGGCGAGCCCAGATCCGCGCGCTCCTACGTTGTCTACAATGGCGTTGCCGGTCCGGCGGCTGCGCAAGCGATGACCTATGACGGCCAACGCCCGCTGCGGGTGCTGCTGCTTGGCCGCATCAACCGGATCAAAGGCCAGGAAGTGCTTTTGCAGGCGATCGCCTCGCTGCCGGCGGAACTGAAGTCGAGGATCGAGGTGCGGCTGGTCGGCGGCGCCTTCGAAAGCGTCGAGCGCGAGCGCGCGCTCGCCGAACTGGTCGAAACGATGGGGCTCACCGGACAGGTCAGGGCCTTGCCGTTCATATCAGACCCTTCGGAGCATTATCGCTGGGCCGACATCGTCACCGTGCCGTCGCGGCGTCCGGAATCGCTCGGCCGCGTCGCCATCGAGGCGATGGCCTATGGCCGTCCGCCGCTGGTGTCGGCGATCGGCGGTCTGGTCGAGGTGGTCGCCGACGGCGAGACCGGCTGGCATGTTCCGCCGGGCGATGCACCAGCGTTGGCCGCGAAGTTGCGGGAGATCATCCTCGCCCCCGAGGCCTGGCGCGGTTTTGTCGCCGCCGGGCGCAAGCGCTACGAGACGATTTTCAGCGAGCCGGTTGCCGCCGCCGCGATCGCGGCGATCGCCGCCGACAAGCTGAAAGCCGCAATCGCAAGGCCGGGCAGGGTGGCAAGCACCCGCCAGGCGGAGACACGGCCGTGAAGTTCCCGATCCATCTGGTACGACGCCTCGTGCTGATGATCGGCGGCGAGGCGATGCAGAGCGGCTTTCACTTTGCCCTCAACATCGCGCTGCTGCACATGCTGTCGGCGCAAGGCTACGGCCTTTTCGCCATCGCCATGGTGATGGGCGGCGTCGGCCTGTCCTACATCAGGTCGCTCACCGCGGTTCCCGCCTCGATATGGATGGGCAAGAGCACCAACAGCGCCGGCGTCGATGCCCATGACGTGGCCTTCGGAACGGCGGCCCTGGTCGTGGCGCTGCTGATGGCCGTCGGCACGGCTGTCCTGATGCATCTCCTGGGCGACCCGAGCGGCATTGCCGCCGGCTGCTTCGTCGGCGCATGGTCGCTGCGCAGCCATATGCGCACGGCATTCTTCGCGCGCCGCCAGCAGGTGATCGTCTCCATCAGCGATGCCGCTTTCACCATCGCCGGCACCGTGCTCGCGGGGCTGGCGATCTGGTTCGCCGGGGCCGCGCTGCAGACCGTGTTCTATGCCCTTGCCGCGGCCAATGTGATTGGGATCTTCGTCCTGGTCCGGCTGGCGCGCCGGACGGTCCGCATCTCCTTCCGCATGCCGACGCGCCGGCGCTATACCAGGCTGTGGCGCCAGCTGTGCTGGTCGGCGTTCAGCGCGACCACCACCAACATCCAGGGCCAATGCCTGGCGCTGCTGGTCGCGGGCATTGCCGGGCCTGCCGCCTATGCACCGCTGGCGGCGGTGATCGTGCTGTTCGCCCCGTTGCGCATCATCAGCCTTGCTTTCGTGAACATGACGCAGCCGGAGCTGGCCAAGCTGATGCGGCTGGGCGAAACGCGCCGCGTCTGGGCGCAGGCGAAGATCTGGTCGGTGGTCATGGGGCTCGGCGGCCTGGCCTATGGATGCGCCATCCTGTTCGTCCTGCCGATGATCAAATCCCAGGCTCTCCAGGATGCCTCGGTCGGGTTCATCGGGCTTTTCGTGACAGCGAATTTTATCCCGATCATGCTCTACATCATGCCCCGCATCGTGCTTGAGATCCTCGGCGATTTCCGCATCGTCGCCTTCATAACCTTGGGCGGCGCGATCGTCGGGCTGGCGCTGATCGCCGTGCTGCTGGCAATCGCGTCCCCGCCGTGGGCGCTGCTGGGTTCCGCGGTCTCCGAGATCTTCGTGCTCGCGGCATCATGGTATTTCGTGCATCACCGTATGTGGAATATCGAGCACCCGGACCAGCAGCGTAACAGCCGCTTGGGTTCCTGGCGGCGGGCGGTCACGTTCGCCGCGGCGAGGCGATAGGAGATGGATTTGGCAGGCCAGGCAGTGCAAATTGCTGCGGTGGACGGCTTGCCCGAAGGGGAAGCCTCCCATCCTGTGGCCGTTCTCGCGAACGACGCCTACACGGCGCGATTGCACACAAGTCTCGAAGCGGTCAGGCCGCTCTGGCTGCGCTTTCAGGAAAGCGGTGTGTGCACCGGTCACCAGAATTATGCGTGGGCTGCGGGGATCGTCGCGCGGCTGATGCCGCAAGGTGCCGAACTGCTCATCGTTGAAGTGAACAACGCGGTGACGGGTGCGCCCTTAATGCTGGTGCCGCTGATGCTGCGGCCAGCCTTCAGCCATCGGGTGATCGAATGGCTGAGCTGTGGCGTCTGCGACTATTCGGCACCGCTGCTGGCCGATGCGAGCGCGTGGACCGCACAATCCGCGCAGGCTGCGTGGGCGGCGGTGCGTTCCGTGCTGCCACCGGCGGACCGCTTCCATATCACGGGAATACCGCAGCGGATCAGCGGCGTCGCCAATCCGCTGGCCTTGCTCGCGGCCGCGCGCGATTCCATCCAAACCACTTTTGGTCTTGCCATCGACGGCGACCCGGAAACCGTCCTCAAGCGCCTTTGCAAGCCCTCCTTCGTCAAGGAATTCGGCAAGGACTGGCGTCGCCTCGAACGGCTCGGTGGCGTGGAACTGGTCGAGGCCGGTACGCCGGCCGAGGTGGAGCATATCTTCGGCGAACTGGTGCGGATGCGGCTCAGCCGGTTTCGCGAGCTTGGCCGCTTCGATCTGCTGACGCAGGAGGCCGTTGTCGAGTTCTACCGCAACGCAGCTCTGCAGGGCCTGACGGACGGTTCGGTGCGGCTGTTCGGGCTGCGCGTCGGCGAGGCGCTGATCGCGGTTCAATATCTGCTGGTCCATCAAGGGACTGTTCATGCTCTGCTGATAGCTATGGACCAGAGCGTCGTGCCCAACGTCTCACCGGGCCTCTTGATCATGGGCAGGTTGATGAGCTGGGCACGCCAGCAGGGCTTTGGCTATTTCGACCTGTCGGTCGGCAACCAGAGCTACAAGGGAAATATGGGCGCCAAGGGTTCGGTTCTTGTGGAACTCTGCCACGGCTACACGATGCGGGGCAGGGCGGCGAACACCGCAATCGATGTCCGCAACCGGACCGAGGCCTTCGTGCGATCCAAACCACGGCTGCTCAATGTGGCCCAGGGACTGATGCGAGGTTTGCGGCGTTCGCGTGGAGGACGTTGAAGGCAGGCCTGAACGACAGGAGAGTACGTGGCAGGCCAGGCAATGCGAATAGTCGCGGTGGGGGATGCACCGGACCAACCACTTTCCTCTGATGTCGGCGGTTTGGGCGCCGTCGCGGGCTATGCGGCGCGGCTGCACACCAGCTTCGACACCGTAAAGCCCCTATGGTTGCGCCTTGAAGAGACTGGCCTGTGCACCGGCCACCAGGGCTTTGCCTGGGTGGAGGGGATCGCCAAACGGCTGATGCCCGAAAACGCTGAGCTGCTCGTCGTCGAGGTGAATGACGTCGCCACGGATGCGCCGGTCATGCTGCTGCCGCTGATGCGCCGCCGGGCTCGGGGCCACACTGTGATCGAATGGCTGAGCGGCGGCGTGTGCGACTACGCAGCGCCGCTATTGGCCGATGCGAGACCCTGGACCAGGCAGAGTGCGGACGCCGCCTGGGCGGCGGCGTGCGCCGTGCTGCCGCCAACGGACCGCTTCCACATCGCGGGAATCCCGCAACAGATCCACGGCGTCGACAATCCGCTGGCGCTGCTTTCGGCGGTGCGCGACTCCATCCAGATCGCCTCGGGCCTGGCCCTGGATGGCAATCCGGAGACGCTGATCAAGCGCATCTGCAAATCGTCATTCGCCAAAAATTTCCACAAGCACTGCCGCCGCTTCCAACAGATGGGCAAGCTCGATCTGGTCGAAGCCGAGACGCCTGACATGGTGGAGGAGCAGTTCGCCACGCTTCTGGAGCTCAGGCTCAACCGCTTCCGCGAGCTCGGGCGTTTCGACCTCCTGACGCAGGCGCCAGTCGTCGAGTTCTACCGCAACGCCGCCCTGCAGGGCCTGTCCGACGGCTCGGTGCGGCTGTTCGGGCTGCGTGTCGGTGAAGCCTATCTCGCCGTCATCTACGTGCTGGTCATGAAGGGCACCTTGCACGCGCTTCTGCTCGGGATTGACCAGGACGCGGTTCCCAACGTCTCGCCAGGCCTGACGACGATCGGCAAGCTGATGGTGTGGGCACGCGAGCAGGGGCTCGGCTATTTCGACCTCTCGGTCGGCAGCCAGGGATACAAGCAGCATATCGGCGCTTCGAGCGCGGTGCTGGCCGAGTTGTGCGAGGCGGTGACGCTGAAGGGCAGGGGCTCGACCGCCTATATCAAGCTGCGCGGCAAGACCGAGCTCTTCGTGCGCTCCAAGCCGGGGCTGTACAAGGCCGTGCAGGGCGTGATGCGGCGATTCCGGCGATTGAAGAACTGAGGCTGTCATCCAGCCGATTGACAAGCTCCCGGCAAAGTCATCACGCTCCCGCAGCGCAATGATTGCAGGAGGCAATGATGGCAAGCCTGGTGGTGATGTACGGCACACCCAGCGATCCGGCGGCGTTCGATGCCTACTATCGCGAAAAGCATATCCCGCTGGCCAAGACCATCCCGGGGTTGCGGCGCTATGAAATCAGCCGCGGCCCGGTGATGACGCCGGCGGGACCAGCGAAGGTCCATCTGATCGCCACCTTGCAGTTCGACGACCTGGCCGCCATCCAGAATGCGTTTGCCAGCGCCGAAGGGCAGGCGGCCGCGGCCGATCTCCAGATCTTCGCGACGGGTGGCGCCGATATGCTGATCTTCGACAGTGAGGATGTCTGAGACAAGGGCCGCTCGGCGATGGCGTTCCCGCCGAGGTATTTCAGCCACAGCTTGACGGCGCTAGAGCGTTTCACCGTTTCATGGAAACGGCGAACCGCTCTAACTCTTTGTTTTGACGCAATTCCCAAGGCAAAGCGCTTGCGCTTTGCCTTGGAAAACTGTTTCACACTTTTCCTGAAATTGCGCTAGCGCTCCCGTCCACGTTCTGACATCAAACAGTCGTTCGACGTGGACCATCAAACCCGCCGCCGCAAGACGGCGGGTTTTTCTGCCCCTGAGGCCTGCCCGCGAATTAACGATTCACATCGCCTTGGAATCGAAAAGCAGCATCGTCACACGGTCGTCAGGCGCGTATTTGCGCCGGTCGACGGCGCAGGCCTTGCCGATCTCGGTGGCAAAGGCCGCACGCATGGCGTCCAGGCTGTCGAAATAGAGGGTCGCCACGATGTAGGGCGTCTCGCCTGGTAGCATGTTCACGATCGGCTGTTTGCTGACATCGTAGCGCCGCAGCCCGGGAAGCTGTTTTGCGAGCGGCAGATGGATGTCGAAATAGTGCCGGTCGAAGGCCGCCGGATCGGCGGGGGTTTTGTAGATGACAAGCATCTTGGCCATGATGGTGCTCCCTGTCGTTTGACGTGATCGCGCCTCGTCGGCGCCGCACCAATGTCGTTCGCAGGGAGCGGATTTCGACAGGGATGCGGGGTTTTTGGCATGACCAAGGGTTGGCCCGGCACCGCCAAATTGACAGGACGGCGCGTCTCCGTCATCCTTGAGGGCAGTCGCCGGCGTGCCAGGGCGACCGAGGGCAGCGTCATGTTCAGTCCCGTCATCGGCCAGAATGCCAAGCGCGCCGCGGTGCGCAAGGCGCTCGACGCCCACAAGGTCTACATCACCGCGCAAAGCTTCTCGGACGGCGCCTACCGGGCACGCGTGCTGGTCGACGGCGAGGCCTACTGGGTCGATGAATTCCGCCTCGCCCAGCTGCGGCAGGGGCTTACGCCGGCCGAGCTCGAGCTGACGCCGGCCGCCGACGATTGAGAGCGTGACCGCCGTTTCCGCGCACCATGCTGGCGCACCTGCCACCGCCGCCTGACCCATGCCCGCTCCCGCCAAACTCAAGACCTATCGCGCCAAGCGTGAATTCTCGAAGACGCCGGAGCCGGCGGGCGGGCTGATCACTGGCGACGGCAACCGCTTCGTCGTGCACAAGCACCATGCCACTGCGGATCACTATGACCTCAGACTTCAGGTCGGCGACGTGCTGAAGAGCTGGGCGGTGCCGCGCGGGCCTTCGCTCAACCCGGCCGACAAGAGGCTGGCGGTCGAGACCGAGGACCATCCGCTCGAATATATCGACTTCGAGGGCGTCATTCCCGAGGGCGAGTATGGCGGCGGGCCGATGATCGTCTGGGACACCGGCACCTGGGCACCGATGGACGATGTCGGCAAAAGCCTTCGCACGGGCGCCTTCAAGTTTCGCCTCGCCGGCGAAAAGCTCAATGGCGGCTGGATGCTGACCCGGCTGAAGCCCAAGCCCGGCGAGGATGAGAACAAGAAGAACTGGCTGCTGTTCAAGGAGCGCGATCTCGCCGCAGATACGGCCCTGAACATTCTGGAAGCGCGGCCGGAAAGCGTGAAATCCGGGTTGCGCATCGAGGAACTGGCGGCAGCCGCGAAGCCGATCGCGAAGCCCGCGCCCAAGCCGGGTTCCTTGAAACCCGGTATGCTGCCAGGCGCGGTGAAGGCGCCGGCGCTGAGCCGCATCGAGCCGCAGCTGGCGACGCAGGTGCCGAAGCCGCCGGGCGGTGAAAGCCCTGCCGAGAACACGAACGAGCTCTGGCTGCACGAGATCAAATTCGACGGCTACCGCACCATGGCGCATCTCGGCGACGGGCAGGTGCGGCTGATTACCCGAGGCGGCATCGACTGGACGAAGCGCTATGGCGACCTGCCGCATGCCTTCGCCAAACTGCCGTGCCGCGAGGCGATTGTCGACGGCGAGATCATGGTGCTGGATGCCAAGGGCATCAGCCGCTTCGCGCTGCTGCAGGATGCGCTGGCCGAGGGCGCCGGCAGCAAGCTGCATTTCTACGCCTTCGACCTGCTGCACCTCGACGGCTGGGACCTGATGAAGGTGCCGCTCATCCGGCGCAAGGCGCTGCTGGCCGAACTGCTTGGCGGCCTTGGCGCCAGTTCCGCCATCCAGTTCTCCGACCATGTCGAGGGCTCGGGGCAGGGACTTTACGACCAGGCGACGGAGCTCGGGCTTGAAGGCGTCATCTCCAAGCGCGCCAGCGCGATCTACCAGAGCGGCCGCACCAAGAGCTGGACCAAGTGCAAGGCGCTGCAGAAGGACGATTTCGTCATCGCGGGTTACACGATTTCGCAAGCGGCCGAAGGGCTGGCCGCACTCGGCATGGCCGAGTGGGAGGATGGCGAACTGCACTATCGCGGCAAGGTTGGCACCGGCTTCGATGCCGAGACGGCGGCCGACCTGCTCGCCCGGCTGGAGCCGCTGACATCGGGTGCGACGCCGCCCGAAGGGGTGCCGCGCGAAATCATGCGCGAGATGCACTGGGTGAAACCGCTGTTTTCGGCGCGCATCCATTATGCCAACCGCACGGCGGACAATGCGCTGCGCCATGGCGTGTTTCGCGGTCTCAGGGATGTCGGCCTGTCGACGCCGGTCTCGGCCAAACGCAAGCGGCTGATCTCGGAGGCAGACCTTGCCACCATCTGGGTGACCAATCCGGAGCGGCGGCTGTTCGGCAAGACCGGGCCGACCAAGCTCGATATCGCCGTCTACTACGCGCTGGTCGGCGACTTCATGCTGCCGCACATCCTTGGCCGCCCGGTGTCGCTGGTGCGCTGCCCGACCGGCCTGCCAAAGGACTGTTTCTTCCAGCGCCACACCTTCACCGGCATGCCGCCTTCGGTGGTGACGTTCCAGGCGACCAACTCCGAGGGCGAGACCAAATCCTATCTCTCGGTCGAGGGGGCAAAGGGCTATCTGGCGCTGGCGCAGTTCGGCGTCGTCGAGTTCCACACCTGGGGCACGCACCGTTTGAGCCTCGACAAGCCTGACCAGATCGTCTTCGACCTCGACCCGGGCGAGGGGATTTCCTGGCGCGAGGTGGTCGAGGCCGCCGTCCACATCAAGGGCGAGCTGGAAGGGCTGGGTCTGGTGCCTTTCGCCAAGACGTCGGGCGGCAACGGCATCCACATCACCGTGCCGGTGACGAAGAAGCAGAACTGGAAGAAGCTGCATCAGGCGACCAGCGCCATATCAACCCATCTGGCGGCAACCGCGCCCGACACCTTCACCACCACGATGGGCAAGGAGAACCGCAAGAAGCGCATCTTCATCGACTATCACCGCAACGCCCGCGGCCACACCTCAGCAGCGCCCTATTCGCTGCGGGCGCGGACCAATCTGCCGGCCTCGACGCCGGTGAGCTGGAGCGATCTGGAGGCGATCGATGCGCCGCAGGATCTGAACTATTCCTCGCTGCCGGGGCTGCTGGAGACGTCGGGCGATCCGTGGGCGGATATTGATGAGTTTGCGCGGGATTTGCCGGCCTTGAAGACCTAGGGTTCCTCGCCCCCGTGAAACGGGGGAGAGGTGGCCGCGAAGCGGTCGGAGATGGGGCTGCGCCGACGGTTGGAATATGGCTCCCCGAGCCCGCCCAAGGACAGGTTCGCGCCATTCCCTCTCTCCGTCTCGGCTTCGCCGAGCCACCTCTCCCCCGCCTTCGCGGGGGCGAGGAACTGGCGCTCCGCCATCGACGCTTCCGACAATTTGAATTATCTTCCTCCCCGCGACCTTCCGGCGGCCTAAAACATTTCGTCAGGGATTTGCCGGTATTGTGCGGGGTCGGTGTAGGATTTGCGCAGGCTTGATCGTCCTTCGGACGAAAAGCGCTGCAGAGAGCATGATCCCAAAAAGTGGGAACCGGTTTTTGGGTAAGATCATGCTCAGTCAAAAATGTCAGTGCATGGCCGCGTAGGAGTGTATCATGGCGCCCAGGGCAAGTTGGAAAGGTTACCTCAAGCTCAGCCTCGTCAGCTGTCCGGTGCGGCTATACCCCGCAACGACGACCAGCGAGCGCATCTCGTTCAATCAGCTGCACAAGAAGACCCACAACCGCATCAACATGAAGCCGGTCGATCCCGAACTCGGGCTGGTCGAGCGCTCGGATCTGGTCAAGGGTTACGAGTACGAGGACAAGCAATACATCATCATCGATGATGCCGACCTCGACGCGGTCAGGATCGAATCCAACCACACCATGAACATCGAGGCCTTCGTCGACGAGGGCGAGGTCGATGTCATCTACCAGGACGCGCCGTATTACCTGGCGCCCGATGGCGCGATGGCCGAGGAAACCTTTGCCGTGCTGCGCGAAGCCATGCGCAAATCCGGCAAGCTGGCGATCGCGCGGCTGGTGCTGTCCAGCCGCGAGCGGGTGGTGACGATCGGCGCGCGCGAGAACGGCATGTTCGTGTGCACGTTGAGGAATCCGAACGAAGTGCGCGGCACGGCTGAATATTTCGGCAACATCCCGGCCGGCAACCCCGACGAGGAAATGCTTGAACTGGCCGAAGCGCTGATCAAGCAGAAGGAAACCACCTTCGACCCGAAGAACTACGAGGACCGCTACGAGATCGCGCTGATGGCGATGATCCGCGAGAAGCTCAAGGGTCACAAGCCGATCATCGCGGCCGCGCCCGAGCGCGGCAATGTCATCAATCTGATGGACGCGCTGAAGGCGAGCCTTTCGCAGTCGAAGCCGCCGGCCAAGTCGAAGAGCAAGGCCGACGAAGTGGCGGCAAAACCCGCCGCCAAGAAAGCGGCAGCGGGCGGTGCGCCTGAGAATCCGCTGAAGGCCAGTCTGCTCAAGGCGGTCGGCAAGAGCAAGAAATGACGGCACCGGCGGTCTCGGTCGCGGGGGCCGTCTTCGGCACGATCGGCGCGCTGGCGGCGTTTCCGCTGAGGCTGGCGGCTCGCGAGGTCGAGCGCCAGCACGGCCAGCTCAGGCGGGGCATCACGCGGCGCACGACACATGTCGTGTTCGGCCGCACACTTCTCGCCAAGGCTGGATTGACGAAAAACGGCGATGCCGACATCGAGCGTCGCGTCGCCGCCGAACGTGCGGCCCGGCGCACGTTGATCAGCGAGAACGGTTTTTTGCGCCTGCTCGGCCTGATGAAGGGGCCGGAGGCGTCGTCACTGTCCAGGCAATCGCTGATCGACCAATCCAGGCTGTCCGGCGCCGATCTCGATCTGCTCTCGCTGTTCGATGCCTTCGAGCATGACGCGGAACCCTATTCCTTCCGCGACCTGATCCTGGCGCGCAAATATGCCGGGCTGGTGGCCGGCGGTGCGACCTGGGGCGCGATCGCGCGCTCCGTGCACCGCTCCGGCCCGGTCGCCTCGCTCACCGCCAAATCGCTCAATGTCGGCTCGCAGCACGGCCGGCCCGACGCGATCTATCTCGAAGGCGGCCAGAGCGAGCTTGACGGCCAATTGCTGTTCGATCTGGGCAGCGCGGTACAAGGCGACGACACGCTGGAAGAGCTGTTTTCCGAGGCCGAAGCGGTGGAGGAGGGCGGCGATCATGATGGCGCCGCCGCGCTTTACCAGCGCTGTCTCGCCATCGACCCGAGCGACGCCATCGCCGCGTTCAACCGGGCCAACTGCCTGCGCGCCGGCGGCCACGCGGCGGATGCCGCGCATGATTATGCCAGGGCGATAAAGCTCGATCCGGCTTTCGTCGAGGCCTGGTTCAACCTCGCCGGACTGATGAGCGAGCAAGGCCGCGACGCCTCGGCGCGAAGGCATCTGCAGAAGGCGATCGCGCTCGACAAGAGCTATGCCGATCCGGTGTTCAATTTGGCCAGGCTGGAATTCGACGCCGGCAATCTCGCCGAGGCGCGGCGGCTTTGGGTGCGGTATCTGGAGCTCGATCCGGAGTCGGAATGGGGCGGGGTGGCGGCCAAGGGCGTGCAGTTCGTCGATATGCAGCTGGCGCGGACGGCGGGGTAAACGTCTTCCTTCTCCCCTTGTGGGAGAAGGTGGATCGGCGCGTCAGCGCCGAGACGGACGAGGGGTGCGTGAAGGAATGAGAGATTGACGAGCTTGTTGCTTGCCGAGGCGTCGATGAGCGTGTGCGCCAAGCTGGAACACCCCTCATCCGACCGAGCTTCGCTCGGCCACCTTCTCCCACAAGGGGAGAAGGGGTCGCCAACGCTGGAGTTTCCATGACCCACTTCCTCTTCGACGGCTTCGACACCGCCCCCGTCACCATCCTGCTCGCGCATGGCGCCGGCGCGTCGATGGATTCCCCTTCGATGACCGCCACCGCCAAGGCTCTGGCCACCGGCGGCTTCCAGGTGGCGCGCTTCGAATTCCACTATATGGCCGCCCGCCGCTACGGCCACCGCAAGCCGCCGCCGCGCGCCGAGACGGTCAATCCGGAATATATCAAGGCGATCGCGGACCTCAGGGCCAAGGGCGTGACCGGCAAGCTCATCATCGGCGGCAAGTCGATGGGGGGGCGGGTCGCCTCCATGGTCGCGGACGAGATGTTCGCCAAAGGCGAGATTTCGGGTCTGCTGTGCCTCGGCTATCCCTTCCATCCGCCCGGCAAACCTGACCAGTTGCGTACCAAACATCTGACCGGGCTGAAGACGCCGACACTGATCTTCCAGGGCACGCGCGATGAGTTCGGCACGCGGGACGAGGTGGCGGGTTATGGATTGTCCGATGCGATCGAGGTGATCTGGCTCGAGGATGGCGACCATGATTTGAAGCCGCGTAAGAGCATTTCGGGATTCTCCACCGCCGATCATCTGAAGACGCTGGCCGAGACGGTGAGGGGTTGGGCGGGCAGCGTGGCCTCCTGATCCATCGATGAAACTCGCCACCTTCAACATCAACAACATCAACAGCCGGCTGGACAACCTGCTGGCCTGGCTGGCGCTGGCGAAACCCGATGTCGTCTGCCTGCAGGAACTCAAGGCGCGCGATATGCAGTTTCCGCGCACCGCGCTGGCCGGTGCCGGCTACAGCGCGGTGTGGAAGGGCGAGCCGACCTGGAACGGCGTTGCCATACTCGCGCGCGGCGCGGAGCCGGTGCTGACCCGTGATGCGCTGCCTGGCGACGATGCCGACCGGCAGAGCCGCTACATCGAGGCGGCGGTCGACGGCATCGTCATCGCCTGCCTCTATGCGCCGAACGGCAACCCGCAGCCGGGGCCGAAATTTCAGTACAAGCTCGCCTGGCACAAGCGGCTGGAGGCGCATGCCGAACAGCTTCTCGACACGGGCCTGCCGGTGGTGCTGGCCGGCGACTACAACATCGTGCCCGAGCCGCGCGACATCTACGCCACCCGCTCCTATGACGACAATGCGCTGGTGCAGCCGGAAAGTCGTGCTGCCTTCGCGGCCCTCCTCGATCAGGGCTGGCTTGATGCGCTGCGCAAGGTCTATCCGAAGGAGACGCTCTACACCTTCTGGGACTACCGTCGGAACCGCTGGCCGCGCGATGCGGGCTTGCGGCTCGACCACATATTGCTGTCGAAGACGCTCGCCCGCCGGCTGAAGGGGGCGGGTATCGACCGCGACGTGCGCGGGCAGGATGGCGCCAGCGACCACGCGCCGGTCTGGGTAGAGCTGAAATAGGGGGATGGAACACCGGTCTGTCTCAAGCTCGGCATCCAGATCGAAGAAAACCGGATTGGTGGTTCTTCCTTGTCCGTCCTGAGGGCGTCGGTGAGGTCACCAGTGATCGCCGGAATGCCACAGCATTGCAACCGGTACAACGGGTTTGAATAAAAGCCTGTTTGTCGGTTTTTTGATCGGCCGAAGCAGGTTTTGAGAACCTCACTGGAGAGGGCGCCTAGTCCAATGCCCAGCAGCAACTCTGTGAAAATGCAATGATTCCCTAGAGTTGTATAATACGATAGATTTGTTGGCATCAATTATCAAGTTTACTGATCGGTATCTTGACTGTCGTCATATTTTATTGTGATATTAGCATGGACTGAAAAGCATAGGCCAATCCCAGAGTTAAAATGCGGAACGATTGGCCATTCCGTTGATCTTGATCATGAAATGGTGCCGAGGGCCGCTGCATGCGCGTGGCTCAGCACTTATGCGCGCGTATTTCCTATCAGCGAAATGATTTGCGGAGGCAGCCATGGAATCCAGTGCAGCCAAAAGTTCGTTCAGCCCACATGGTGGCGGCATCAGAGGCGCCGATGTCTCGCGCCGGTCATCCTTGTTCGAAGGCCGCTTCGGCCGGATGTTCAGGGAGCTCGCTCCAGCGGTTCATTCCCAGAGCGCGCTTCTGGCGTTGGGGAACGCGATGACGGCCGATCCCGAGAAAACCGCGGACAACAGGCCTACGGCCGCGGCGGAGACAGACAAGCATATTCAGGATGACGAAGAAAACACCGGCATCGCGGCTGGATATACCTATCTCGGTCAGTTCATCGACCACGACATCACTTTCGACCCTTCGTCCTTGCTGATGCAGATGAATGATCCGGACAGCCTGGTGGATTTCAGGACGCCCCGCCTTGACCTGGACAGCGTCTACGGCCGTGGGCCGGCAGACCAGCCCTATTTGTATATCGACGGCAAGTTTCGGCTGGGGAAACAGCTGCTCGAGCTGAACAAGCCTTCACCGTCGCGGGATCTCCCGCGCTACCGCGATCCGGAAAATCCCGCTACCGCGGCCCGCGCACTCATCGGGGACAAGCGCAACGACGAGAACGTCATCGTCTCCCAGTTACACGGCATATTCATGCGCTTGCACAACCGGCTGATGGACGAGCCAAAACTGAAAGGAGCCACCTTCGATGAAGTCCAGCGCATGGTGCGTTGGCACTATCAGTATGTGGTTCTCAACGACTTCCTGCCGCGTATCTGCGGTGCTGAGTTGATCGACGAAATCCTCCCCCACCGCCGGTCAGTTGCCAGTGCCGCCGAAAAGAAGCCCAAGCTTCAGTTCTTCCACTGGCGCAACGCGCCCTACATGCCCCTGGAATTTTCGGTCGCCGGCTACCGGTTTGGCCATTCGATGGTGAGGCCGATCTATCGGCTGAATACCGAGCTGAATGGGGGCGACGATCCGTTGTCGGCAACGCCTGACGAGAAGGCTCGCGGACTTGCCGGCCGCTTCTTCATATTCGCGGGCGTCGCCAACAGAGGCCTGAACGGCTTCGACGAATTTCCAACCCAATGGGCCATCGACTGGAGCTTGTTCTTCGACATTGACGGGTCAGGTAAAAAGGGCGGCAAGCATCGGGCTCAGCCGGCGTACAAGATCGACACGTCGCTGGTGAATCCGCTTGGGTTCCTTCCCGAGTTTTCAAAGACGGTGCCGGCTTCACCACCGCTCACGCTCGAACAACTGCAAGCCAAGCCGATCGATCCGAAAAACGACCCGGCCAACCTCGCGGCGCGGAATCTGCTCCGCGGCCTCGCCTTGCGCATGCCAAGCGGACAGAGCGTGGCGCAGGCGATGGGGGTGCCTGTTATTCCCGATGCCGATCTGAAGATAGGAAAAGCCGTCCTCGACGAGATGAAAGGTGCAAAGAGCGTAGTCGACATCGATGGGGAATTCGCTGGCAATGCGCCGCTTTGGTACTATGTGCTGGCGGAGGCGCAGCACGACTGGTTCAAGCGCGCTTCGAAAAAGGGCAGCAAGGGCGACGAGGAGCCGGTCCATCTGGGCCCGGTGGGAGGTCGTATCGTTGCGGAAACGCTGGTCGGCCTGGCCTATGGAGACGGTCATTCGTATCTGATCCAGGATCCGAACTGGGAACCGCCTATCGGAGGCAGGTCCCTGACCATGGGCCATCTGGTGAAATATGCGCTTGGTGGTTGACCCGGTCCGGTCGGACTTGTGAGAAAGCTCCTGGTCACGGACCAGGTCACTGCACCGCCGAGGCCGGGCACGTGATGGCGCTGGCGATGCCTTGACGGCTACGCGGCCGATCGCCAGCGCCCATCTGTGCAGCGGCTGTATCGCAAGCTAGGCTGCGACAAAGCAATCGCGCAGCCAGATTATCCATGAACGCCGTTCCCAACAGCGACCGTCGATCACTATCGAGACTCTCCCGCCATGCATGATTTCGGCCTGGTCGAAATCCTGCTCGCGGCCGCTGCCATTCTTGTGGTCGCGGCATGCGTCGTCTGGCTGTTGCGCAAGGCGCGAGCCCGGCGCCGCGCGGCTCGCCGGGCGGATCCGACCAACGACTATGCGGTGCGCACCGACTGGGAGCGCAGCACCGGTACCGTCAACTACTCGTCCTTCGTCTATTTCGATGTCGACCGCGACGGGACGTACGGCGTGGGCGACCGGCCGATGGCCGGCATCATGGTGCGGCTGTTCGACGAACAAGGCGGCTTCGTCGCTTCAACCAGGACAAACAATGGCGGCTTTGCCAACTTCGCTATGTCAGTGTCTTCGGTCAATGCCGTGATCCGCGCGCCCGGCACCTACCGGTTCGCGGTTTCGGTGCCGCCGGGCTGGCGCTCGCCCAGCGCCAACGAGATACAATCGCAGGAGTTCCGGCTGGCGGCGGGCTCGCCCGCCGGGCTTGTGTCGCAGGACCTGCCCCAGCCGGTCGGCCTGGCGCCGGCGCGCAGCCTGGCCGGCCGGATGGTGGCAGACGGCACCGCGACACTGTCGGTGATGGCGGACGGGCAAGAGCTGGAGAGCCTGGCGCTGGCGCCGGGTTTACCCTTCCGGCTCGACCTTGCCGGCGAGGCCGACATGGTGGTGATTTCTGGCGGCGGGCTTGACCGGCAGCTTGCGCTTTCGCCCTATCCGACCGATCTCGGGCTGGTGTCGTCGCAAATATTGCCGGGCGGGGCCCCGCTGCGGACGATCGGCTTCGACGACGTGACCGGGCGTGGCTTCCGCAAGATCCCGTGCGGCCATGCCGGACTACAATGGCGCAACCTCAACGCCATGGCGCAGGACCACACCAAGGGCAGTGAAGGCTATGTCAACGGCAATGTCTCGGGCGATCACGTCGCCTATACCAGCAGCGGCTACCCGGCCGAGTTCAGCCGCGAGACCCCGTTCGGGTTCCACTCGGTGCTGCTGAGCGCAGCGTGGCTGAAGTCTGAAGGGGAGATCGCGCTGATCGAGTGTTGGCTGGGCGTGCAACTGGTCGCCAGCGATCAGTTGGCGCTGTCGGCGCTGACGCCGCTGCACTACGCGCCGATGCTCAAGGCAGTAACCCGTGTCCGTCTCTCGACGAAACACTCTTGGCAAATGGTGCTGGACGACCTGATGCTGACGGGCTGACTTATTGCGGTATCGGAGGATTCGAGGTCACGACCGGGCCGTTGGTCGCGGCCGTGATCGATTTCAGATTGCCCTTCTTGATCAGAGCCGGCCGCTCGTAGATCTTCTTCATAATGCAAGCTCTCCACTATATCCCGTCGCGAGTGTGACACATCGTGATCTTCTGTCAATGTTGGGCTGGGGATAGTCCAGATTATCCCAACCAGAGCATCGAAGATCTTGGCATCAGGATTGCCGATTGCTTCGGTCCGATCGGGCATAAATCGGCAATGTAGAGCGCGCGCCCTCACGCTTAAGTCATTGTTTCTATGCGTATCCCCAGCCCAAACCAGGATATATCAGGCGATATACATGAGGGCAGGAGGCGAGGCTGGCGCTTTGCGGTATACAGCCGGCGCTGCTAACCTCATCCAAATCCGCGGGCGGAGAGCGCGATGAACAGATTGGCTGACAAGGTGCTGGCGCTTGTCCTGGCTGCGGCTGCCGTGGCCTGCCTGGTGCGGGTCTATCCGCTCGCCGGTGCCTTTGCCTGGCATGGCGTTTCCGGGCTGCTAGCGGATGCGGCCTCCTTGCGGCTTCTGGTTTTTGCCGTGGCGGCACTTGCCTGCGTGGCCGGCGCCTTGCTGTTCTGGGCCGGGCTGTTGCCGGGGCGCCCTGCGCATCTGGCCGGAGCACTGCTGTTCGGCCGCGCTGCCGAAGTGCAGGAGACCGGCAGGCCCGGCCTGCGCAAGGTCTTTCTCGCTTTGCCATTGATTGTGCTGGCGGCACTGGCCGTCGACCGGTTCGGCCCGTGGCATGAAGGCAGCGGCGAGATTGCCAGCCGGCCCAGCGAGCCCAAGGCAGCCGAACCCAAGGCGGTCGAACCCAAGCCCGATGAACCGAAACTTGCCGAACCCAAACCCGCCGAGCCGAAGGGCCAGGATGTCGCCAGTGCGCCGCCGGCTCCGGAGCCGGCACCGGCGCCAGCCCCGCCAGAGGCGCCACCCACTCCGCCATCTGTAGCCGCCAACCCGCCGGCCGCGCCGGTGCCGCCTGCGCCGCCCGTGGCCGTGCCTGTGCCGACGCCCGTCGCCCCGTCGCCGCCGGAGGTCGCGGTCATTCCGCCGCCCACGGTGGCGCCATTGCCGCCACCGCCGCCGGCGGCGCCGACGCAGCCCGACGGCCATCGCGAAGCGGTCGTCTGGCTGGCGGTGGCGCCGGACGGCCGATCGATCATGAGCGCCAGCACCGATCGTGTGATCAAGCTGTGGGACATTGGCGGCAAGCACCTGATCCGCAACCTCGGCGTCCACAAGGACATGGCGCGCACCGCGCTCTATATGCCTGACGGCGTCAGCGCGCTGACGGGCGGCGACGACGGCGAGATCGTGCTGCGCAAACTTGCCGATGGCGCTGTGCTGCATGTCTTCCAGTCCGGCCAGAATGGCGGCGTCAGGCAGCTGGCGATCAGCCCGGACGGCAAGCGCGCCGTCAGCGGGCACGACACCGGCAATGTCATCGTCTGGGACCTCGTCAACAATTCCGTGCTGCACGTGCTGACCGGGCACGACTGGTCGGTCAATGCGGTCGCCGTCTCGCCCGACGGCAAGCAGGCGCTCAGCGGCAGCATTGACGGCACGCTGAAGCTCTGGGACATCGAAAGCGGCAAGCAGCTGCGCAGCTGGCATGGGCACGAGCAAGGCACCTATGGCGCCGTGTTCACCGCCGACGGGCACTATGTGATCACCGGCAGCGGCGACCTGACCATCAAGGTCTGGGATCTCGACAGCGGCCGCGAGGTGAGGCGTTTCGAAGGCCATGAAGGCACGGTCTATACGCTGGCGCTGTCCGCCGACGGCAAGCGCCTGCTGTCGGGTTCGCTCGATGGCACGGCACGGCTGTGGGACATGGAAACCGGCAACCAGATCGCCATGTTCGACAGCCAGACCGGCCCGATCTACGCCGTGGCCTTCGCCCCAGACGGCACGGTGCTGACCGGCGGCTACGACCGCACCATCAGGGATTGGCCGGCGGCGGGCGGGGATGGCGTGGTGCTGTTTGCCGGCGCGCCAGGGTGAATGCTGGAGAGCTCAGCGCTCACCGAATTGTCAATGTATAAGTTGACATTTATGATAATTTTGTATATGTGAATATTTACAGTATGTATCTTCCTGTCAACTTATGAGTTTACAATGAGCGTTAAGCAGGCCGTTCGCCTACAATACCAGTCGGTGGTGAATCTCGCCCAAGGCCGTAAAATCCAGGTTCCAGCGGAGGGTTGGATACGGACTGTGCGGAAGGCGCTCGGCATGTCGGGCGCCCAGCTTGCAGGGCGGATGGGCGTAACCCGCGCCCGCATTGCCCAGGTAGAACAGGCCGAACTCGAAGGCGGCGTCACCCTGAAGTCGATGCAGGCCACGGCCGAGGCGATGGGGTGCCGGTTCGTCTATGCGTTCGTCCCGCGCGACACCATCGAGGCCATCATTGTCGCTCAGGCACGGAAAAAGGCGCAGGCGATTGTCGCCACGGCCGGCAAACACATGGCACTCGAAGACCAGGCGGTGGTCGGCAACCGGACGGATCAGGAAGTGAGCCGCCTGACGAGCAAACTGATGTATGAAATGCCGTCCGATTTCTGGCAGGACAAATGACGATTGCGCCCGATTATCCCGAGGGCGCGACGCCACTTGATCCCAACGAGCTCGGCGGACTGAAGCATAGGCACATCACCACCCAGGCCGAGCTCAACGAGCTGGAGCAGGCCAACATCACGTCCGGCCTGCTGTGGCTTTCCCGGACACGAAGAAAGGACATCCTCACCGACGGTTTCGCCATCGAACTTCATCGGCGGCTGTTCGGCGAGGTGTGGAACTGGGCAGGAACCTTCAGGACCACCGGCAAGAACATCGGCGTCGATCCCATGCAAATCGGGGTGCAATTGCACGCAGCGCTGGATGATGCGCTCTACTGGATGAACCGGGGCACATATGCGCCTATCGAAGCAGCCGTGCGGCTTCACCACCGGTCGTGTTCATCCATCCGTTTGCGAATGGCAATGGGCGCCATGCCCGTATCCTGGCGGACGCCATGCTTGAGAAGCTCTACGGCGTCGATCCGATCGATTGGACCGCTGGGGCGGATCTGCTGAAAATGAACGAAAGGCGGGCGGCCTATATCTTGGCATTGAAGGCAGCCGACCGGCACGACATTGGTCCGCTGCTGACTTTTGTCGGACTGGCAGGTCGGCTACAGTCGTGACCGGCACCGCTATCACGCCACCCCAACCTTGATCGGTTGGCCCGCCGTGCTATGTAAAAATCATGTCAGCACCTAGCCTTACAGACAACGCGCCGCTCATCGTCATCGATCTCCAGACCGGCATGTTCGACGGCGTGCACGAGCCGCCGATCCATGACGCGCCCGTCATTGCAGAGCGGACCCGGGCGGTGATCGACTGGGCAAGGCGGGGTGGGCGCAAGGTTGCCTTTGTCAGGCATGATGGACCCGAAGGCGATCCGTTGGCGCCGGGTGAACCGGGCTGGCCGGTCTGGCCCGCCCTTGGCCAGGCCGATGATGAACCGACCTTTGCCAAATCCGTGCGCGATGCCTTCAGCAATCCTGCCTTCGGCGACTGGGTCGCCGGGCAGGGGGCCGGCGCTGTGGTGCTCCTTGGCGCGCAGACCGATTTTTGCGTCGCGGCAACCGTCACGGGCGCGATCGCCAGAGGGCTCGGCGTCACCGTGGTTTCCGATGCCCACAGCACGCTGGACAGCGCCAGCGAGAGCGCTGAGCAGATCATTGCCCGGCACAATGGCGAATTCGCAGAAGCCGGTGTCAATCTGATGACAACGAAGGTGCTGGTCGGCGGCTGAAGCGGCAACGCCCATCATAGCAGCCCGGCCTGCCCGGACCGGATCACAAGTCCAGGCACGTGCCATGGTCGACGCGGGCGGGGGGGCGCATTGTTGGGGTGTGCTCGGCGCCCGCGTCAACCAGGGCGGCTCGTACCGCCGCAACAACACCATTGCATATTGCCGGGCCGCCGAAACTTCCGTGAAAGCGGAATAGGCAGGACCCGCGGTGCGGATTCGAGATGCCGGTCCGCCCGGGCAATTGTGTGAAACAGTTTTTCGTCCCAGCCGCATTGACCCGCGGCGGGCGGGCGGCGAGGCCTGGCGCTTGCAACGGGGATGGCGCCCATGGGCGAGCAGACAATTTTGAGCGAACAGACGATTTTCCGCAACGCGAAACTGGCCGATGGGTCGCTGGCGGATTTTTTCGTCACAGGCGGCCGCTTCAGCGCCATCGCGCCGGCCGGCAAGGCGCTCCCATCTGATCACGCCACCATCGATCCCATCATTATCGACCTTGGCGGCCAGCTTGTCGTGCCGGCCTTCGTCGAGGGGCATATCCATCTCGACACCTCGTTTTATGGCGACGCCTGGCGCCCGCATATTCCCTGCACCAATGGGTTCGACGTGCGCGAGCGTGTCGCCTTCCAGGCGCAAAACCTGGCCGCCGCGGCGCCGATGGCGGATCGGGCGAAGAACCAGCTCGAACTCTGTATCGGCCACGGCAGCCTGGCCATGCGCAGCCATGTCATGGTCGACAGCTCGGTCGGGCTGAAACATGTCGAAACCATCCTGGCCGTGCGTGAAAAATACCGCGACCTCATCGACATCCAGCTCGTCGCCTTTCCGCAAAGCGGCATTCTGTCCTCGCCCGGTACGGCGGAGCTCCTCGATGAGGCGTTGAAACTTGGCTGCGACCTCATCGGCGGGCTCGACCCCGCCAGCTTCGACCGCGATGTTAAGGGCCATCTCGACGTGGTGTTCGCCCTGGCGCAGAAACATGGCGCCGGCGTCGACATCCACCTGCATGATGGCGGCACGCTCGGCCTGTTCCAGGTCGAGGAGATCGCGGGGCGGGCAAAGGCGCTCGGCATGGCAGGCCATGTCGCCGTCAGCCACGCCTATGGGCTGGGCGACATCCCGGCCGATGCGCTCAAGAAGGCCGGCGCGAGGCTGGCGGCGGCTGGCGTGGCGATCATGACCAACGCGCCCGGCAACCATGCCTTCCCGCCGGTGGCGGCTCTGCGGCAGGCCGGCGTCACCGTGTTCAGCGGCTCCGACAACATCCGCGATTCCTGGTGGCCCTATGGCGATGGCGACATGCTGAACCGGGCCAAATATGATCGGCTACCGCTCCGGCTTCTACGAGGACCACGAACTGGCGGCCACCTTCGATGTGGTGACCCATGCCGGCGCCAAGGCGCTGGGGCTGGAGGACTATGGCATTGCCGTTGGCGCCAACGCCGACTTCGTCGCCATGCGGGCGCAGCACGTGCCCGAGGCGGTTGTGGCCGTGCCGAAAGACCGGACGGTCTATCGCCGGGGCAGGGCGGTGGCCAGGGATGGCAGGATGATGGGCATCATCCAAGCCTGACCCGTCCCGATGAACCCGGGATGGGTCTTCGCAGGCGATGACCGCCCAGGTATCAGTAGGCCTTGGCTGCCGTCTTGTGCTTCTTGGAATGCTTCCTGTGTTTCTTGTGCTTCTTGGCGGCGACCTTTTGAACGGCGGCCGGGGCAGCCGTCGTGACCCCAGCGGTCACGGCGGCAGTGGTGGCAGCCGCATTGGCTTCGACAACCGGCATGGAGACGACCAGCGCGAACGCGAGGCCGAGAGCCGCGAGGATGGATTTGTTCATGGATTTATTCCTTTTAGATCACGCCGAACCGAAACGGAAACCGGTTTCGGAAAAGATCATGTTCGAGCAAGAGGCTTCGATGGCGCACGCGGCGCCATCGGGCATTTCTCGGGAACCCTACTTTTTCTTGCAGTCGGCGGCTGCCTTCATTGCTGCCGTCGCTTCGGCCTCGGTTTTGTAGGACGTCTTGCCGACCATCATGACGGTCTTGCCGTCAGGCTTTGTCGTGGCGACGGAACACGTCTTATCGCTCGCCTTCTGGGCGACGAAATATTCTGTCGCCGCAAGCGCTGGAGCGGTCGCGAGCGCGACCAGAATCGCTGCGGAAAGAAGCTTCCTGTACATTTCATTTTCCTCCACTTGGCCCCTCTCGCCGGTGGACACTGTGACGAAGCGATCTGTCTGACGTCTTGCCGCTACATTACGGTTTGGTAATGTTGCGTGCGGTCGACATGGAGGGCGGCATCGCCGGTGCTTTTGCGAGTCAACATGATTGCTACCGCTCCGTCTTCAACGAGGGGCAGCCGTCGCCGCAATCTCTGATGTTTGATGTGTGATGGCTGGCCCATCAATTCGCCGCCCTGCTATCGGCTGCCTGGGCCGATCGGGCAGGCATGGAGGAGAGAGCGTCTTGGTTCGACGGCTGCTCGCCGAAATACAGCGCGCCGCCGAGCACGAGGAATACAATCCCCACCGCCACAAGTCCGACCATCAACACGGCGATCGCCGTACCCGGGCCGTGGCCTGTTCTGGTGATGATGGACCGATGGTGCATCGCTCTTCCTCCGAAATCGAGTCCGGTCCGGAGACCTTGCGGCAAACGACGGCAGAGGCGGGATGTTCCCGATGAAGAGCTGCATCGGCCCTTTGCGTTTCCTTTTGGGACCAAGGTCTTAGGTGACTGAAGCAAAGGTCCGGTGAGTCCTGTTCGGTTCCGGCAATGTCCATTGGATGTTCCACTATTTTAGCCAATTGAGATATAATTCCTTACCCTCTCGAGGGGCCAAGGCGGGCGCCGAAAAGAGCAAAATGGTGCCGTCCGACATGCCCACAGTGATGTGCCATTCTCCACATTTCATCGGACCAAAGGCCGTTTGTGAGGAACTTCGTTCAGTCCGGGCGGCGGAGCAAACAGGCTCATGCCAAACGCCAGGAATTCGAACTTGTAGACCTCGCGCCGGCTGAGCGGCTCTGCCATGTCGCGGCTGCGCACCGGCATGGCAAAGCCGAATTCGCCGCCCTGCCATCCGCCGCGGTCGATCCAGTACTGGTCCATGCCGGCACGCTTGCCGGTCCTTTTTCGGACGAGCGGAAGTTGATGGTGTGTCGCGGGGTGGCTATCCCCGAGGCATTGCGCGGACATTGCGCTGGAGCCACGAGGCCAGAGAGGCGCTCATGCCCAATGTCTCCCTTGACGGGCTCGCTCCAGCGACATCGAACCGCTCGGTTTTCCTTGTGGGACCAAGGTCTTAGGTGGTGTCCGTAAAAGGTCCGATAGGCCCTGTTCGGTTCCGGCAATGTCCATTGGATGTTCCGCTATTTTAGCCGGATGAGATATAATTAGGCAGCCATAGTGCCGTGGGGAAGGTGCCCAAGCATGCCTCTGACGCGGCTTCCTGGGAAGGTCTACCAGCCCATCCATTCGCGCGTGCGCCAGGCAAGGCCGGCAAAGGGCGCCATCAACGCGATAACGACAAACATCAGCATGAACGGGTGCTTGGTGGCGGAGGGTCTGGGTGCCATGTCTCGATCATCCTTGCTGGAGGTTCATCGGGGAAATGCGGGGAACAACGTCGCCACGGCGGCATGGTTGCATCCGATGCAGGCACGCCGCTCATGGCTGGAACCGGATGCCGGCGCCGGCGTTTTCCCGATGTGACCGGTGAGGCTGCCACCTCCGCCGGCACCGTTAAAGGCTCGCTCTGCTCCCGGCAAAGCGGGCCTTTTTCGTGGCGTCGGACGACGCATTCGGGAACGACACCGCGCGCTCTACGTTAGCCGTTCCTAAGCAATGGCGGGTCGAGTTCCCCTTCAGAAAGAAGCACGCCGATGCTTCTTTCCGAAACAGGTGGGATTTTCAGCGAAATTCTCATGAAATTATGCACAATTAGTTGCGGAATTTCCGAAGCATATAAGGCTGTTGCCGTTAGCATGCGACGGAAATATAAATTGCCATTTGGTGAACAATCCGCATATTTATTCCATGAATTAAGATGGAACCTTGGGATGACGGGCGAGTTCTCCTCCAGGGCGGCGGAATCGAGACAGCTATCAAGGAGGTTACTATGAAACATTATCTTTCGAGCGCAGCAGCCGCGATCGTTCTGATGGGCGGCATTGGTGCGGCCATGGCGGACACCATCGTCGTTCAGCCCGAGCAGGAGACGGTGGTTCGCGAATATGTCAAGAAGCAGCCGCTGGCGTCGGTCAATCTGCTCGGCCTCGAGCTCAAGCTTGGCTCGCCGGTGCCCGACAAGGTCGAACTGCGCGAAGTGCCCAACGTCAAGTACCGAGTCGCCGTGATCAACGACCAGACTGTCCTGGTCGACCCCGAGACCCGTCAGATCGTCGAAGTGCTGCACTGATCCATGGTGTGGCAGTGAGTGTGACGTCAGTATAGCGTCGAGAAAAGCCCGCCACGGGTCGTGGCGGGCTTTCTTGTGAGGTTGGCGTTGCCGCCTCTTATTCGGCGGCCAGCTTGTCCTGCGTGTTCGTGTCGAAATCGCTGGCGTCGTGGCGCTCATGCAGTTGCATGGCCGGCTCGCCGAAGGCGCGGTTGACCATGCGGCCGCGCTTGACCGCGGGGCGGGCGTCGATCGCCTTGGCCCAGCGCTGAACGTGCTTGTACTCCTGGACGGACAGGAAGTCGGCGGAATCATTGTACATGCGGCCGAGCGCCAGCCCGCCATACCAGGGCCACACCGCCATATCGGCGATCGTGTAATCCTTGCCGCCGAGATATTCGGTCTCGGCCAGCCGGCGGTCGAGCACGTCGAGTTGCCGCTTGGTTTCCATGGCGAAGCGGTCGATGGCGTATTCGAATTTCTGTGGCGCATAGGCATAGAAATGGCCGAAGCCGCCGCCCAGATACGGCGCCGAGCCCATCTGCCAGAACAACCAGGACAGGACTTCCGCACGCGCCGGTTGTTCGGTGGGCAGGAATTCGCCGAATTTTTCGGCGAGATAGACCAGGATCGAGCCGGATTCGAAGATGCGCACCGGCGTCGCACCGCTGCGGTCCATCAGAGCCGGGATCTTGGAGTTGGGGTTGACCTCGACGAAGCCGCTGCCGAACTGGTCGCCATCGTTGATCCTGATGAGCCAGGCGTCGTATTCGGCGCCCTTGTGGCCGCGCGCCAAAAGCTCTTCCAGCATGACCGTCACCTTAACGCCGTTCGGCGTCGCCAGTGAATAAAGCTGCAGCGGGTGCTTGCCGACGGGCAATTCCTTGTCATGCGTCGGTCCGGCGATCGGCCGGTTGATGCTGGCAAAGGCGCCGCCATTTGCCTTGTTCCAGGTCCATACTTTCGGCGGGGTGTAGTCTGTCATGTCGGGCCTCGGGTTGGGGAGGAGAGAACGGGATTGAGCGGATCCATCTACAGCTAGGGCTGCGGAGGCGGAAGTTCAACTTGCGTTGAACTATTGTCAATGTTGGCGATGACGTTGGCCCTTCCTTCTCCCCTTGTGGGGCCCGAAGGGCGGGCGAGACCGTTGGCTCGCCCGGGGGTGGCCTCGCGAAGCGAGGTCGGGGGTGTTTTAGGGAACGCCAACGCCTCACTCCGCTGGAACACCCCTCAACTGTCTGGCGCTAACGCGCCGATCCACCGCCGGGGGCGAGCCACTTGTCTCGCCCCGTCCTTCGGACCCCACAGGGGGAGAAGGAAGAACTAGCGATACGCACCTTGCACCATCCCCTCCAAGGCATACGTATAGAAGAAGCCGCCGGACATTCGCATCGCAGGACAAAATCATGGCCATCAATCCCAATCCGCGCTCCGTCGTTGCCGTGCGCGCCACCGTTCCCGAGGATGCCTTCACCGCCGGCGCGCTGGGCACGCTCAGGGAAGGCAGTGGCGTCGTCATCCGCAATGACGGGCTGGTGCTGACCATCGGCTATCTCATCACCGAGGCCGAGGAGGTCTGGCTGACCGCGCATGACGGCCGCGTCATCCCCGCGCATGCGCTGGCCTATGACCAGGAATCGGGCTTCGGCCTTGTCCAGGCGCTGGCGCCGACCGGCCTGCCGGCCGTGGCGCTTGGCGATGCCGGCAAGGCCCGGATCGGCGACGCGGTGGTGCTTGCCGACGGCGTCGGCCGGGCGGTCGAGGCCAAGATCGTCACCAAGCAGGAATTCGCCGGCTATTGGGAGTATCTGCTCGACGAGGCGATCTTCATCGCGCCGGCGCACCCGTCCTGGGGCGGCGCGCCGCTGTTCAGTGCCGATGGCGCGTTGCTCGGCATCGGTTCGCTGCGCCTGCAGATCAGCCGCGCCGGCGAGGTCGCCGATATCAACATGGTGGTGCCGATCGATCTGTTGCCGCCGATTCTCGACGATCTCTTGACGCGTGGCCAGGTGGCCAAGCCGCCGCGTCCGTGGCTCGGCGCGCTGTCGGCCGAAAGCGACGGCAAGGTGGTGGTGATGAGCGTGACCGAAGGCGGTCCGGCCGCTAAGGCCGGCCTGCGCCAGGGCGATGTCATCTCCGAGGTCCGCGACGGCGCGGTCGACGGGCTCGCTGATTTCTATCGCAAGCTGTGGGACAGCGGTTCGGCCGGCGCCGAGATCCCGATGCGGGTGGTGCGCGACGGCCGTGAGACCTGGCTGCGCGTCAAATCGGCCGACCGCGGCAGTTTCTTGAAGAAGCCGCAGTTGCAATAGGCCGGTGTCGGCCAGGCGATGCATCCAAGACTGCTCAAAACCTTCCTCGCGGTGGCGCGCAGCCGCAACATGACGCGCGCCGCCGAGGCGGTTCACCTCGCGCAATCGAGTGTCAGCGATCAGATCCAGGCGCTGGAGGCTGAGCTTGGTGCTGCACTGTTCACACGCTCGAAGTTCGGCCTGGAGCTGACGCCGGCAGGACTCGCGCTGCAGCCGATCGCCGAAGAACTGTTGCGGCTCGATGGCGAGGCGCGCGCGGCGGTGCTGTCGGCTGCCGGGCGCACCAGCGGGGCACTGACCATAGGCGCGCTGGAGACGATCGCCTCGGCCCGGCTGGCGCCCTGGCTGCCGGGATTCCAGGCCCGGCATCCCGATATCACCGTGCGGATGAAGGTGACCGACAGCGGCACGCTGCGACGCCTGCTGGAGGACGGCGATATCGACGTCGCCTTCTGCTTCGAGCGTCGCGATGGTGCGAAGGACGCCGATGCGCGCCTGGCCAGACGTGCGATAGGGAGCGAACCGCTGGTTCTGGTCGCGGCCCCGGGACAAGGCACCGCGCCGCGCGACCTGGCAGACCTTGCCGCGCTGCGCTTCGTGGTGACGGAGCCCGGATGCATCTACCGGCACATGTTCGACACCGCTTTTGCCGAGGCGGATATGGCTCCGCCCAAACCTGCCGCCGAAGTTGGCAGCATCGGCGCCATTGCCCGGTTGGTGGCGACGGGTGCTGGGCTCGGCCTCATTCCCCGTCTCGCCGTCAGCGATGCGCTGGCGCGCGGTGACCTCGTCGAACTACCATGGCCCGGCCGGGCGCAGGCGGCACCGCTGATGATGATCTGGCGACGCCGCCGCATCCAGCCGCCGGCGCTCAGGCAATTGCTCGCCGCCGCGCGCGACACGCTGGTGCCGGAACGCCTCGAGACGGGTTCAGAACTTGAATCGGCGGATAGCTCCAAGGCATTGTTTTCAAACAACTCCCTGTCGAATGCCGTCACCGGCTAAACCAGCCGGTGCCCGCCTTCGACATGCAGCGTCGTGCCAGTGGTAAATCCGTTGCCGATGAGGAAGAAGAGAGCGTCGGCGATGTCTTCGGGTTGGCCGACCCTGCCGACCGGCAACCGCTCGGCCATCGCGGCAAGCATTTCGGCCTTCCGGTCGCCGGCGACCTGCGCCCAGATCTCGGTGTCGACCCAGCCGGGCGAGACGGCGTTGACGCGGATCGGCGCGAGTTCGACGGCCAGCGCCCGCACCAGCCCTTCGAGCGCGGCGTTGACGGCGGCGACGACCGAGCCGCGCGCGGCCGGCCGGTAGGCGGCGATGCCGGAGACGAAGTTCATCGAGCCGTTCGCGGCCAGCCGTGGCGCACCGTGCTTGGCAAGCAGCAATGGGCCGAAGAGCTTGCTGTCGACCGCGCGTTGCGCCGCCGCGAGGTCAAGCTCCGGCAGCAGCCTGTAGGCGCCTTCGATGTCGGCCGCCGTGCTGACGATGTGGTCGAGCCCGCCGATCTCGGCGAACAGCGCCGCAACCTGGTCTTCCCGGGCGATGTCGACAACGGCAACGTGCAGGTCGGCGGGATTGCCAAGTGTCTCGCGCGCCTGTCGCAGCCTCTGCTCACCGCGCCCGGCGATGATGACTGTGGCATCGGCCTCGACGCAACGCCTGGCCAGCGCCAGGCCCATGCCGGAGCCGCCGCCGACGATCAGGATCCTTTGGTTCGAAAGGTTCATTTCGCTCTGCCTTTGCTGGATTGGGACAAGGGCAGGGGATTGGCAGGTCGGCGTGCCCGGAGGAAACGGAAGAAACCGATAACGCCATCGGAAATGCCGATGATGCCGTACACCAATGCGGTTTCGGTCAGCGCACCAGCGGGCTGTCCCAGACGACAAACAGCAGCGCTTTCAGCTGGTCGAAGCGCTCCGGCCCGAGCTCGCTGCGCCACTCCTCCTCGATGTCGCGTAATATATCGACCATTTTCCAGAAGGCGGCGTGGCCGCGTTCGGTGGCGTGCACCACGCGCGCGCTGCCTTCGCCGTCGGAGCGGACGATATAGCCGTAATTTTCGAGGCTGCTGAGCAACTGGTTGATGGCCTGTTTGCTCATGCCGGCACGTTCGGCGATGGTGCCGGGGCGCGCGCCGTCCGGGCCGGGAAACTGCAGCACCGCCATGTGCGGCAGGCGCAATTCGTCGAAACCGGCGGCGTTGAGCTCCTTGATCAGCCGGCGCTGGATAGCCTGCGCCGGCACGCGCAGCAGGGCGCCGATCAAAAGGTCCGTGGTCTTGGTCTGGAGAACTTCGGTGGAGGTGGCCATTGACGATCCGGTAAATTGAGTTTACTGACTGCTAGTAAATGTAATTTACCGGAAGGGTTTGCGCAATGTCAGCCATGGATCTTCAGGTCAACCCAGCCAATGAGATCATCGGCACCAAGGGGCTGTCGGTCCGCTTCCTGGTGTCGGGCGAAAATTCGAACGGCAGTGTCGCCGCTTTCGAGCTGATGGTGCCAGGCGCCCAGCGCTTGCCCGCGCCGGCGCACAGCCACGACCACTACGAGGAAACGATCTACGGCATCGATGGGGTGTTGACCTGGACCGTCGACGGCAAGCCGTTCGAGGTTGGGCCGGGGGAGGCGCTGTGCATTCCACGCGGCGCCGTCCACCGCTTCGACAACAATGGCACCCGGGATGCCAAGGCGCTGTGCGTCATCACGCCGGCGGCGATCGGTCCGGACTATTTTCGTGAGGCATTCGGCTTGCTCAACGCCGCTGCCGGCGGGCCGCCTGACAAGGCTGCGATGATGGAGATCATGCGCCGCCACGGCCTGACGCCGGCAATGCCGCCACCGGCCTGATGCCGGCCGCAGGGGCAGGGCGCCAGTTATTCCTGGCAAGCGGCGAAGGCGTCGCCTGAATTCCAGTCCTTGAAGGCAACGATCTGGCCTTCAGCCGACACGGTCTTGTGCTTCGTGCTGCCGTCCGGCTGCTGCTTCGAGCTGGTGCCCTTGCCGGTCAGCACATTGTAGTCACAGGCGCTGGCGACATTCTCCTGCAGGTAATCCACGGACTCATAGGCGAAGCCGGCAACGATGAAGGCGCCGTTGCGGTAGGCGATGGTCAGCGTCTGGTTGGTGCGCTCGCTGCCGATCTCCGGCGCCGGCAGATAGAATTTGATCGAGCCGTTGGGCAGCATCGTCAGCTCCGGCTCGGCGTCGGAGTTCTCGTAGCCCGGCCGGTCGTAGCCGTTCCAATCGCCACCGATCTGCTCGCGCACGATTTCGACGGGCTTGAGGTAATTGTGCTCGATATCCCTGAGGAAGAAATGGATGTCCATCGGGTCTGTCGGCCCGGTCTCGACCACCATGGCAAGGTCGGGAGCACCGTCGCCGTTGAAGTCGCCGGTCAGCGCGGTGATGATTTTTTGGGTTTCGATCGGCTCGGCGAGGGCGGTTGTGGGGAGCGCGAGGGCAAAGGCGAGGAGCAGAGATTTCATAGCGTGTTCCCCGAATGCGGCACCCGCTGTGGTACAGCAGAGCGCGGGGAGGCGCCAGCGCTTGTCCTTCCCGCCGCAGGGAGAGAAGGGAGCGTTAGTCGCGCTCAGCACTCGCAAACACCACCAGGTTCCCGTCGGGATCGCGCATGCGCATGATCCAGAAATGGTCGGCTTCCTCGATCGGGCCGGGTTGGAGGCCCGCATCCACCAGCCGTTTGCGTTCGGGCGCCAGCGGCAGCACGCCGAGCGTCAGCGTCGAGGTGCCGGCCTTGTCCTTGTCCTCGAACAGCTGCACCTCGGCGCTGTCGGTGAACTGCCACTCGGCCAGCCCCGGCATCGGTCGGCGCAGCGGCGGCTTGCCGAAGAGCTTTTCGTACCAGCCGATGCTGGCCTCGAGGTTGGAGCAGCTGACATGGGCGAAAATGGTCTCTATTGCCATCGGGACCCTCCATCGGGCGGTTGCACTCTTGCGGCAACGCGGCGATGGATAGTGTGTTCCCTACTTTGCGGCAGCGTGTCCCATTGCTGACGAAAACTGGCAGTGGACCATGCCATGATTCCGGGAATCGCGGGATGACGGAGGCAAGATGACAGGGACGCCAGCAACAATTCTGAACCGGCAGGCCCGCTGATGGCGCCGGTCAAGGTCGATCCCGACAAGGTCCGGGAATTTCCGGACGCGGCGAGTTTCTACGCCTGGCTCGGCCAGCACCACGCCTCGGAAAGCGAGGTGTGGATCAAGGTGCACAAGGTCGGGTCGAGGCTGAAGTCGATCACGCCGAAGGAGGCCATCGACGTGGTGCTGTGCTTCGGCTGGATCGACGCGGTGCGCAAGGGGCTGGACGAGAACAGTTTTCTCCAGCGCTACACGCCGCGCGGCAAGAAGAGCATCTGGAGCAAGATCAACATCGACAATGTCGCGCGGCTGGTGGAGGAGGGCCGCATGACCGGGCATGGGCTGAAGCAGGTCGAGGCCGCCAAGGCTGACGGGCGCTGGGCGCGCGCTTATGGCAGCGGCAAGGAGATGAAAATCCCGACGATTTGCAGGCGGCCATCGATGCCGAGCCGGCGGCCAAGGCGATGCTGGAAAAGCTCAGCGCGCAAAACCGCTTCTCGCTCGCCTTCCGCACCCACAACATGAAGACCGAGGCGGGACGCCGGAAGAAGATCGAGACCTTCGTGGCGATGCTGAAGCGTGGCGAGACGATCTATCCGCAGGGCAAGAAGTAGGAGCCTTCGGACGCGGGAATGAGGGGCGATGGTTCGGCCTGCGAGGGGGCTGATGATGCCATCAAAATATCGCTGCGGACGGCCTGGACAAGAAAGTCGAGGACCGTCGTCACACGCAGCGGCACGTTCTTGCGCGAGGGGTAGACGACGTTGATCGGCAGGCGCGTCGGCGGAAAGTCCGGCATCAGCCTGACCAGCCTGCCTGCTTCGATGTCCGGCCCGGCCAGAATGTGGGAGAGCACCGCAAGCCCGGCTCCTGCCAACGCCGCGCGATGGACGGCCATCGAATTGTTGGCGACAAGGCGGGGCTCGATGCGCAGGACAACTTCATCCGCTCCACTGGAGAACGACCATGACCGGCCATCGCCGCCACGGCTGTAACAAATGCAGGCGTGATCTCTGATGTCTTGCGGCACTCGCGGTGTGCCGCGTCCCTCGAGATAGGCTGGCGAGGCCACGAGAAAGGCGGTTGTCCAGCCGATCCGGCGGCACATCAGGCTGCTGTCGCCGACCGGCCCGAGGCGTACCTCGAGATCGATTGCGTTGGCGACCAGGTCCGACGGCTGGTCGCGAAGGAGCAGATCGACTTGCAGGTCCGGATGGCGCTCCAGCAGGCTTGTCAAGCGGTCGCTGATGAAGAAGCCGAGCGGCGTCGGCAGGCTGAGCCTCACCTTTCCGGATACGGCCGCCGCTTCGGCGCCGCCGGCCTTGTTGAGCGCTTCGACCGCTTCGATGACACGCAGCGCCATCGGCAGCATCTGTTCGCCCTCCGCCGTCAGGGCAAGCGCGGTCGTCGTGCGATGCAGAAGGCGGGTCTTCAGATGCGCCTCCAGCGCGGAGACCTGCCGCGACACGGCCGGCTGCGTCAGATCAAGGTCGATGGCGGCCGCCGAGAAGGACTTTGTCTGCGCCACGCGCAGGAACGTTCGCAACGCCGATACGACATCCATCCTCGCCCTCATACTTTTCGACATAAGCCTTATGTCCGCATCCTAGGCGGGTGGCGCTTTACTGTCCAGCTATTATGGATATTAAATATCCTTAAGGACACAAGATATCCTCAAAACGGGAAAAGCCATGACACAACGCCTCAACGCCGCGCAGCAATCGCCTGAATTGTTCAAGAAGCTCATCGATCTCAGCATGGCCGAGACACATGGCGCCATCGAAGAGAAGATCCGCGATCTGGTCCACATCCGGGCCTCGCAGATCAATGGCTGCGCCTTCTGCCTCGACATGCATGTCAAGGAAGCAAAGATCCACGGCGAGAGCGAGCTGCGGCTCCATCACGTCGCCGTCTGGCGGGAATCGACCCTTTTCATTCCGCGTGAACGTGCCGCCCTTGCTTGGACCGAAGCCATCACGAAGCTCCCCGAAGGTGGTATCCCGGACGAGCTCTACGAGCGCGTGCGCGGGCAGCTTTCGGAAAAGGAAATGTCCGACCTCACCTTCTCGGTCATGTCCATCAACGCCTGGAACCGCGTCAACGTCGCCTTCAGGACCGTGCCGGGCTCCGCGGACAAGGCTTATGGCCTCGACAAGGCCGGCCTGAACTAAACCTTTCCTCGGCCCATCAATCGAAGCGGCGCGACCGCAAACGGAGACATCTTATGAAAATCGTCATCATCGGAGGCACCGGTCTCATCGGTTCCAAGACCACCGAACGCCTGCGCAAGCAGGGCAACGAGGTGATTGCGGCCGCGCCGAATACCGGCGTCAACACCATCACAGGCGAAGGCCTGCGGGAAGCGCTCGAAGGCGCGGAGGTCGTGATCGACCTCGCCAACTCACCCTCCTTCGAGGACAAGGCGGCGATGGACTTCTTCGAGACGTCGGGCCGCAACCTGCTCGCTGCGGACAAGGTCGCCGGCGTCAAGCACCATATCGCACTCTCGGTTGTCGGCACCGAACGCCTGCAGGACTGCGGCTATTTCCGCGCCAAGCTCGCCCAGGAGAATCTGATCAAGGCTTCCGGCATTCCCTACACAATCGTGCATTCCACGCAGTTCATGGAATTCCTGGCCGGCATCGCCAAGTCGGGGACGGTTGGCGAGGCCGTGCATCTGTCGCCGGCCTATGTGCAGCCCATCGCATCCGACGACGTCGCCGACGTGATGGCCGGGGTCGCGCTCGCCGCGCCGATCAACGGCATGATCGAGATTTCGGGTCCCGAGCGTGTGCGCATGAGCGAACTCGTTGCCCGCTACCTCAAGGCAGTCGGCGATCCCCGCGAGGTCGTGGCCGATCCGGAGGCGCTCTACTTCGGCGCGCGGCTCAACGACACGTCGCTGGTCTCCGACAACGATCCCCGCCTTGGCCGGATCACCTTCGAACAGTGGTTCGCCGCCTCGGCGCGGAAATGACCGGCAGGCGCGGCCATCGCTCAACCCACTGGAGTTTTCAAATGATCAAGTCAATCGCCGCCGCTCTCGTCGTGACGGCAGCACTGGCCGGCCCGGCCGGAGCCACAGGGGCCCATCATGCGGGCGAGAAGGCGGCCAAGGTCACCCTCGTCTATGAGCATGAACTGCCGAATGTTCCGGGCAAAAGCATTAGGGGTATTCTGGTCGAGTATGGCCCCGGCGGCACCTCGCCGGCGCATACGCATCCAAGCTCCGCCTTCATCTACGCGACGGTCCTGGAAGGCTCCATCCGCAGCCAGGTCAATGACGGCCCGGTCAAGGTCTACAAGGCCGGCGAGAGCTTCTCGGAGATGCCGGGCGATCGCCACAGCGTGAGCGAGAACGGCAGCAAGACGAAGCCCGCAAAGCTGCTGGCGGTGTTCGTGGTCGATACCGCTCAGAAAGAACTGACCTATCCGGCCAAGAAGTAGGCTGAAAGGGCCGGACGCCTTGCTGGCGTCCGGCCGTTCCTGTGAACCCGGATCATGCCGGGTTCTATCCGCGACGAGAGGCCAGTCGCGCGCCGCTACCGGGCATGGTCATCCGGCACGCTCCAGCACCCATTCGAAGCTGCTTTTCCAAAGGTCCGCCGGAATGTCGAGGGCCAGCGCTTCAGTGAGGTCGGAAAGCCTGACGGCGCGCAATTTTTCACGCCAGGCCTCGTCGGCTTCCCACATGATGCGCGCCACCGGGCAAGGGCCGCTTTCGCAATAGCCCTGGGGACGACACGGATTGTTCTCGCGGATATTGTTGCAAACAAACGTCCGCGCCTTGCTCTCTACGGCTTCCACGATGTCGAGGAAAGTCAGCTCGGCCGGTGGCCGCGCCAACCGGTATCCACCTGACGGACCCAGCGTCGTATCGACCAGTCCCGCCTGCGACAGGCTTTGCAGTGCCTTGGAAAGGTACTCCTTGGGAAGGCCGTGGAACTCGGCAAGCGCTTTTGTGGAGAGATAGCGCCCCTCGGGCAGGCCGGCGAGGATGGCGCAGCAGTGCAGCGCCCATTCGACTTGGCTTTTCAGGATCATCCACGGATTCCGGCCGACCGAACTCTATTAAGGATATGAAATATCCCTATTCTCCCGCAGTGTAAACAGACAGGTTCTGGCGCGTGGGATTGAGCCAGTTCTCAGGCGCCTGAGTGCGGATCGATGCTGTAGGGGTGGACGGGATAGCCCTCGCCGATAGCGTGGCGCACGCGGCCGGTCCAGGCGAGGAATGCCGGGTAGTCCGTTGGAGAAAAGCCACAATCCCCGGCGCGGTGGCTGTAGGCATAGACGGCGATGTCGGCGATGGTGAGGTCGTTTCCGGTGAGGAACGGCGTCTCGCCAAGGCTGCGGTTCAGGACGGCGAGTGTGCGGGCGCCGGCGTCGCGCTTGCCGGCAACCATGGCCTGGTTGCGCTCGAGCCGCCCGGTCAAGGTCCAGAAACGCAACGAGCCGATGACAGGCTCGACATTGTACTGTTCGAAGAACAGCCACTGAATGATCTTGGCGCGCCGGTAGCGATCCGCCGGCAGCTGGGGCGTGCCTTCGGCGAGGTAGGTGAGGATCGCATTGGATTCGGCGATGGCGCCGCCGTCTTCGAGCTGAAGCACGGGAACAGCACCGGCCGGGTTGAGCGCAAGGAAGGCATCGGTGTGGCTCTCGCCCTCGAAAATCGAGACGATGCGGGTCTCGTAAGGGATCTCCAGCAGGCCGAGCAGGACCCGGACTTTCCAGCCATTCTGCGATGGCAGATAATCGTGAAGCGTGAGCATGGACCGTCCTCGTGATGGCTGGACGATCGCATGGCGCGATGCCGGACGACACCCGATTCCTGCGCAATCAATTCATGCATTCCATCGCGCAATGATTGCGATCTCCACCGCCTAATAAATCAATTCCGCCTATGCCATCTTCCCCCGAGACGACAAACTGAGGCATCCCTCAATGACCACGCATCCCAACAAAGTCGCCCTCATAACCGGCGCCAATCGCGGCATCGGGCTGGAGACCGGCCGCCAGCTGGCGAAACTCGGCTTCACCGTGCTGCTCGGCGTGCGCGATCTCGCCAAGGGCGAGGCGGTGGCGAAAGGGCTCGATGGCCATGTCGAGGCGATCGCGCTCGATGTCGCTGCACCGGAGGCCGCAGCGAGGGCAGCCGAAGAGGTGCAGCGCCGGTTCGGCCGGCTCGACGTGCTGATCAACAATGCCGCCATCCACTACGACAGCGGCTCGCGCGCCTTGCAGCCCGACTGGACCGTCATCCGCGAGGCATTCGAGACCAATGTCTTCGGCGCCTGGCGGGTGGCGGCCGCCTTCGCGCCGCTGCTCAGCGCGGGCGGGCATGGCCGGCTGGTCAACGTCTCTTCCGAAGGCGGTTCGCTGGCCTCGATGGGGGCAGGCGCCCCGGCCTATTCGACATCGAAGGCGGCGCTCAATGCGCTGACCTGCGTGCTGGCGGCGGAACTGCGCGGCGCCGGCGTGCTGGTCAACGCGATCTGCCCGGGCTGGGTCGCCACCGACATGGGCGGGCCGGGCGGACGCCCGGTGGCGCAAGGGGCGGCCGGCATCGTGTGGGCCGCGACCTTGCCGGATGATGGCCCGACCGGCGGCTTTTTCCGCGACGGCAAAAGGCTGCCGTGGTGAGCGTGACTGTCAAGCAGGAGGCGACGATGAGGATAGGCATTCTGGGCGCCGGCATGATCGGCGGCACGGTCGGGCGGCTGTGGGCGCAGGCCGGACATGAGGTGAGTTTCGGTGTCAGGCATCCCGAGCGGCTGCGCTCGATGCTTTCCGGATTTGGCGGCAAGGCCACTGCGGGCTCTGTCCACGATGCCGTTGCCGGCGCGGACGCCGTGCTGGCGGCCATCCCGTTTCGGGCCTGGCCCGATGTCGCGGCCGAGATCGCGGCAGCACTCGGCGACAAGGTGCTGCTCGACGCCACGGTACCCGACCCGCCGCGCGACGGCGCCTTCGGCGACGCAGCGCTTGCCCGCAAGGACGGCGTGGTCTTTTCCGTCACACCGCTCCTGCCGCGCGCGAAACTTGTTCGCGCCTTCAGCACGGTGATGTGGACGACGCTGCAATCGCAGGCGCATCGCGCCGGCGACAGGATCGGCATTCCACTTGCCGGCGATGACGAAGAGGCTGTCGCCCTGGCCGTGCGGCTGGTGAGCGACGCCGGCTTCGATCCGGTCGTGGTCGGGCCGCTGTCGCAGGCCAGGCGCTTCGATCCTGGCACCTCAGTCTTCGACAGCGGCATGAGCGGGCGGGAGGTTCGGGCGGCGCTCGGCGAGGCTTGAGGCGGTTCACGATCTGAATCGTGGAATTGCTGTATGCGCCTGTTTTCGCGCACTTTCAGCTAGGCAGTCTCGCCATTTGCACACAGAAAAAGCCGCCCTCGCTTTCTAGCGAGTGGCGGCCTTTTCCCGGGAGGAAGTCAGAAAGAAAGTTAGCGATCAAGCCGCCTTGGCGTGCTTGTGACCGTGCTTCTTGTGGGTGCGCTTGTGGTGGTGCTTCCTGGCGACGTGCATGTGGCCGTGCCTCTTGCCCGCGTGCCGGTGAGCGTGCTTGCGCACATGCCCGTGGTGCTTCTTGTGGTGCCGGTGACGCTTGTGCGCGGGCGCCTTGACCAGCGTCTTCGCCGCGTCCACGGCAGCCGGAGCCGCCGGAGCGGTTGCGGCCGTCGTCGCCGGAGCGGTCGTCGTGGTCGTGGACGCCGCATTAGCGGTGCCGACAACCGGCATTGCCAGACCGAGGGCGATGGCGAGACCGAGGGCGGAGAGGAGGGGCTTGTTCATGATGGGCTTTTCCTTTGATGACTGCTGTCACTGGTCCAGGTCGACCGGTGTCACTCCAAGAAGTTTCAGGGCGTTGGCGTAGGTCCGGATGCCTTGCGCCTGCTTGCGCTCGGCACAGAACCGGTTCGCCTTGTCCTGCAGTGCCGTTGCCTGCGCGATCTGGCTCGCACTGGCACCGGGTTCGGCTTTCGTCCGGATGGCTCCGTCGAGTTGAAGACCGAGCCGGCTGCAATATTCGCTCCGGGTAACCGCCGCCTCCGCGCCCGACTGCGCGACCGCAAGCATGGCGAGCGAAATGCCGGTCAGGGCAGCCATCCATCCGGTTGAACGTCGTTGCATTGTCGGGACCATCCCTTTGCGTTGATGTGGCGACCGCTGTTCGGTTGCTACGAGGATGGTTATCGCAGACGATCTTTTCGCCAGTTTTTCCCGCATGTTGAATCTTGTTTCTGAAGTGTGTCTGGAGCTTTTTTCCTTCTCCCCTTGTGGGGTGAGAAGCGGTCCGCACAGCGGACGAAAAGCCAATTGCTTGGCTTTTCGAGCTTCGAACGCCCTGAGCCATGCGAAGGGCCGGGGGTGGCCGATCCACCTGCCGGGTCCCCGCTTCTTCGCAGCGTCCCGGCGTTCGCCGGCCTTTCATCGTGCCACTGGCACGATGAATTCGCTTCGCGAACCGGCTGCTCACCCCACAAGGGGGAAGGAAGGGCGCACCGCCTGCTGCGGCGCTTGCGCCTCTTCCTCTGGCGGCCGCCATCGCGTATGGCCCCGGGGAAAATCCTCCCAAGTTCCAATTCGCCGGAAACCGCATGATCAGACTTGAAAGCATCAGCAAGCAGAACGGCCGTCAGCTTGTCTTCATCGAGGCGTCGGCTTCCCTGCAGAAGGGCGAGAAGGTCGGCCTTGTCGGGCCGAACGGCGCCGGCAAGACGACTTTGTTTCGCATGATCACCAGCCAGGAGCAGCCCGACGAAGGCCAGGTCCAGGTCGATCGTGGCGTCACCATCGGCTATTTCAGCCAGGATGTCGGCGACATGGCGGGCCATAGCGCTGTCGCCGAAGTGATGAACGGCGCTGGGCCGGTGAGCGATGTGGCGGCCGAGATGGCGGAACTGGAGGCGGCGATGGCCGATCCCGACCAGGCCGACCGGATGGACGAGATCATCGAGAAATATGGCGAGGCGCAGCATCGCTTCGAGGAACTCGACGGCTATGCGCTGGACGGCCGGGCGCGTGAGGTGCTCGATGGTCTCGGCTTCAGCCAGGAGATGATGGACGGCGATGTCGGCAAGCTGTCGGGCGGCTGGAAGATGCGCGTGGCGCTGGCCCGCATCCTTCTGATGCGGCCCGATGTCATGCTGCTCGACGAACCGTCCAACCATCTCGATTTGGAAAGCCTGATCTGGCTGGAGCAGTTTTTGAAGGGCTATGACGGCGCGCTGCTGATGACGTCGCACGACCGCGAGTTCATGAACCGCATCGTCAACAAGATCGTCGAGATCGATGCCGGTTCGCTCACCGCCTATTCCGGCAATTACGAATTCTACCAGCAGCAGCGGGCGATCGCCGACAAGCAGCAGCAGGCGCAGTTCGAGCGCCAGCAGGCGATGCTGGCCAAGGAGATCGCCTTCATCGAGCGCTTCAAGGCGCGCGCGTCGCATGCGGCCCAGGTGCAGAGCCGGGTGAAGAAGCTCGACAAGATCGACCGCGTCGAGCCGCCCAAGCGCCGCCAGATCGTGAATTTCGAGTTCCAGCCGGCGCCGCGCTGCGGCGAGGATGTCGTGACCTTGAAGAACGTGCACAAGGCCTATGGCAGTCGCAGCATCTATGAGGGGCTCGACTTCCAGGTCCGCCGCCGCGAGCGCTGGTGCATCATGGGCGTCAACGGCGCCGGCAAGTCGACACTGCTCAAGCTGGTGGCGGGCGCGTCCGATCCCGATACCGGCACGGTGGCGCGGGGACCGAGCGTGAAAATGGGCTATTTCGCCCAGCACGCCATGGAGCTGCTCGAAGGCGAGCGCACCGTGTTCCAGACGCTGGAAGACAATTTCCCGCAGGCCGGCCAGGCGCCGCTCAGGGCGCTTGCCGGCTGCTTCGGCTTTTCCGGCGACGAGATCGAGAAGAAATGCCGGGTGCTGTCAGGCGGCGAGAAGGCGCGGCTGGTGATGGCGCTGATGCTGTTCGACCCGCCCAACCTCTTGGTGCTGGACGAGCCGACCAACCACCTCGACATCGCTACCAAGCAGATGCTGATCGAGGCGCTGTCGCAATATGAAGGCACCATGCTGTTCGTCTCGCACGACCGGCATTTCCTGGCGGCACTGTCGAACCGCGTGCTGGAACTGACGCCCGAAGGCATCCACACCTATGGCGGCGGCTATACGGAATATGTCGAGCGCACGGGGCAGGAAGCGCCGGGGCTGAGGAGCTGACAACAAGGGCGGTCGTCGAGCTGACGCCGCCCTCTTTGGTGTCCAGCGTGCCCCCGAAAGGGCGGAGGCCATTACTTCAGCGAGATGGCAAAGCCGCTGAGATCGGCGTTGACCTGCAGGCCAACCTGCTTGCCGGTGAGTTCGAGCTGGGCACCCTTGTCGTTTGTCATGACGATTACCTGGGCGCCCTTGCCGATCGTGCCGCCGCCACCCGCCGCGCCATAGACCCCCGTCACATCGCGGGCGCGCCTGATATGGCGCACCGTGCCGTGGAAATAGGTCTTGGAAACGCCGAAGGCGAGGCCGCCCGAAACGGCGCCGATGGAGATCGGATAAGACTTACCGTGGAAGGTGAACGTGCCTTCGCCGCCGGAGCCGCCGACGAAGAAGGCCGCCTTGTAAACGGCGAAACGGATCGTGCCGCTGTCGGCGTGTGCTGCGCTGGCAAAGCCAATGCCGGCAGTGGCGATGGCGGCAACCGCGATGGAACGAAAACTGGACGAAATCTTCATATGAGAACTCCTCAAGGTCGCCGCGTGCCCAACCGGCTGGGCGTGTCAGCGCTGTGTCAAAGTTACAACTGAACAGTCTCGCCTGTCATTTGGTTCCCGGCACACAGCCCGAATCTGGCTTCGGGAAGATCGACATGAAGCGAGGCCTATGGCAAGCGCAGGGGCGGGACATCGCGGATACGTGATTGGCATGGCGGGGACGCCGGCCAGGTCTGCGGAGACCGGGAAGGGCTTCAGAGATGAGAATTGCGATGCGCATTGCAATGTCCACATTGGCCGCGACGGTGGCGGGATGCGCGACCTCTCCGGTCGACTACGGCGCGTCGCTGTCTCCGCAGGACCCAAAATGGGTGTCGCCGCAATGCCAGCAGGCGCGGGCGGCTGCTTCGGACTACGCGGTTCGCGAGAAACAGCATCCGGGTTGGGAATTCGCGGCACTTGGCCCGTATGGGCTGGGCATCATAGCGGCCACCAAGGAGGCCGAGCAGAAGCATCGGAAGTTCTACGCCCGCAACGTGCACCTGCAATGCTCGAGCCTGCCGCTGCCCAAGGAATTGCAGGGTGATCTGAACCCGGCGGTCGCAAAGGCGAAGTATCCGTAGCCGTCTCGCCTGGGCAGGGAGGCGGCTGTTGACAGCGCTGGTCCTCACCGTTGCGGACTTCTGGTCAACCTGCAACCATATCGTCATGGAAAAACCTGCCGCGCCATGGCCTTTGCTGCAAATCGCGATCGAGGCGAAATCGAGAGCCGATGAGGGGAAGCTGCGTATCGCCCTGTCGAGGCTGGCGGACGAGGATCCCTGGCTCCACGTCAGGTGGGACGAGGAATCCGGTCAGACGATCATCGCCTTCATTGGCGAAGTTGAACTCGAGGGCGTCATCGACCGCGTGCGCCGCGAGTTCAACGTCGATGTCAACGTCGGCGCTCCGCAGGTGGCCTATCGCGAGACGATCACCCGCAGCCATCAGCAGGACTACACCCACAAGAAGCTGTTCGGCGGCACGGGTCAGTTCGCCCGCGTCAAGATCACGTTCGAGCCGAACGCATACAATCCGGACTTGGTGTTCGCGTCCAGGATCCCCGGCGGTGCGATTCCGGGCGACTATGTGGCGGGGGTCGAAAAGGGGCTGCGCAGCGCCCTGTCGCAGGGGCCGTTCGCGGGCTTTCCGATGATCGGCGTCAAGGCGACGCTGGTGGACGGCGCCTGGCACGAGACCGAACTCTTCGGCACTGGCTTTCGAGGTTGCGGGCCGCGCCTGCTTTCGCGAAGCCGCGCCGCATCTCGGCGTGCAACTGCTCGAGCCGATCATGAAGGTCGAGGTGGCGACGCCGGCGGACTATGCCGGCAGCATCACCGGCGAACTGAAGAGCCGCCGTGGCCGGATCGGTGACCAGGAGACCCGCGACAGTGCAGTCGTCATCAACGCGATGGTGCCGCTCGTAAACATGTTCAAACTGGAGGACATACTCCGGTCGCGTTCGAACGGGCAGGCGCGCTTGAGCGCCTCCTATGCCCGATACGTTCCCGTTCCAGGGCCTGACGGCCGTGATCCGCCGCCCGCAGCGGCCGCGTTCGCCTGACGCCCGCTCACCGCCGCTGTGGTCGCGCCGAAGCGCTCAAGTTGCTGTCGGCTCAGCCTTATGATGAGGCGTTGATGGCAAATTGCGCGGCGAAAGCCCTGGCATAGGCAGGCCGCGCTTCCCCGCGCGCCACATAGGCGGCCAGATTTTGATATTCGTCCAGAATGCCTGACATTCTCAGGCGCAGCAGCACCGATACCATCAACAGATCGCCGGCACTGAACGCGCCATCGAGCCAGTCGGCGGCGCCCAAATGAGCCGAGAGCCTCTCCAGCCGCGCGCGAACACGGTCCTTTACCAGTGGCAGGCGTTCCTCGCTCCAGGACTTGTCAGCCTCGAATATTCTTGCCGTCGTCAACTCGAGGATCGGCGGCTCGACGGTGTTCAATGCGGCAAACATCCAGGTGATCGCGCGGGCGCGGGCATCGCGATCCCTGGGCAGCAGGCCGGCATGCTGCTCGGCAAGATGAAAGACGATCGAGCCGGTCTCGAACAGGCACAGAGAGCCTTCCTCATAGGTGGGGATCTGGCCGAAGGGATGGATGGCCAGATGGCCAGGCGCCTTCATCCCGGCAAAGGAAACAAGCCGAACCTCATAAGGCTGCCCCACCTCTTCGAGCGCCCAGCGAACGCGCGTATCGCGCGCCAGTCCCTTGCCGCCATCGGGCGAGCGTTCAAAGGCTGTGATGATGGGGGTCATGGGAGGCTCCGGGTGGTTGGTGGGGTGTGTCTGTGTTTTGCATCCAGAGGACGAACGGCGGGCGTCATACCCGACACCCTACCTTGTTTTTCAGTCACGGGAGGGTAGGGGCGGCGCCGAAGCTGCCCGATCTCCCCCCTCGTGGGGGAGATGTCCGGCAGGACAGAGGGGGGCGTGAAGGAACGCGGCTTTATCTCAGCTTGGGTTCCTCTCCCCCGTCGATCGGGGGAGAGGTGTCGAGCGAAGCTCGACGGAGTGGGGGTCGACCTGGCTCGGGCGTATTATTTCAGGCCGGGGCGATGCCCTCGCTTTGATGAGACCGTTTTATGAGTTGCCGGCGGCGGCGCGATTGACGAGCGGCTTCCCCCACTCCGTCGCTGCTTCGCAGCGCCACCTCTCCCCATGTATCCGGTTCAAACTGTTACCCATCTATCCGGTTCGGACAGGCGCCCTTCCTCTCCCTCCGGAGGGGGGAGAGGTGGCGCTGCGAAGCAGCGACGGAGTGGGGGAAGGCGGTTCTCAAAGTCACTGCCGCTAACAACTCGCCACGGAGCCTCAATCTGGCGAGGCATCGCCCCGGCTTGAAGTAACGATGGCCGAGCCAGGTCGACCCCCACTCCGTCGAGCTTCGCTCGACACCTCTCCCCCGATCGACGGGGGAGAGGAAGGGCGCGAGTTCGCCGCCCTTGGCGTCTTTCCTTTCCCTCCAGAGGGACCCACAAGGGGGAGATCACAGCGTCGCCGCCTCGCCTAACCACTTCGACGCGGCCTGAGCAGCCTCCTCAAGATCAGGCTCAGTATCGGCAGCCCAGGCGACGAAGCCATCCGGGCGCACGAGCAGGGCGCCCAGGCCGAGCCGCTCCCTGGCATTCTCGGCGACATAGCTGATCCGGCCGCGCCAGCGGCTGGCCAGCGCTTGCAGGGGAGGGTGGGCATCGAAGTCCAACAGCAGGCCTTGCCCGGTCCTCAAGCGTTCGCCGAGCCTCGTCCCGTCGGCCAGCTCGAAATCGGGCGCGCTGCGGCCGACCAGTGGGTGGCTGCCGCCGAGATCGTAGCGCAGCGACACGCCCCAGACGCGCTCGGCGAAATAGGTCGCGCCGTCGCGCGTGTCGATGAGATCGCGGATGATGGCTTCGAGCGCGCGTGAACTGCGGCTTGGCCGCATCAGCGCGACCTGGGCGCGCGACCAGTCGAGAACCTGTGCGCCTATCGGATGCCGTTCATCGAAATAGCTGTCGAGCAGGCCGGCCGGCGCGTCGCCGCGGATGGTGGCGGCAAGCTTCCAGCCGAGGTTCATCGCGTCGCCGAGCCCGAGATTGAGCCCCTGGCCGCCGAGCGGTGAATGGATGTGGGCGGCGTCGCCGGCAAGCAGCACCCGCTTGTTGCGGTAGGTGGTCGCCTGGTAGGCGCGATCGGTCCAGGTCGTGGCGAGGCGCAGCGCCGCCAAGGTGACGTCCGCGCCCGACACGCGGCGCAACACCGCCTGCACATGCTCCAGCGTGATCGGCTCTGTCCGGTGGAAAGCGGCCCCGTCGAACTCGACCATCGCGATGGTGCCGGGCCGGGAGTAGGTATACATGCCCGTCGGCGTGTAATGGCGGCCGGGGCTCAGCGTGTCGGGATCGGCCAACTCGACTTCGACGGAATAGCCGGTGAACTCGGCATCGGTGCCGGTGAAGGCAAAGCCGCCAAGCTTGCGAACCGCGCTGCGGCCGCCATCGCAACCGACGAGCCAGCGGGCGCGAAAAGTCTCGCCGCCGGCGCGGATGGTCACATCCTCGTGCGACTGGTCGAAACCGTCGACGCCGACGCCGCGCCTGATCTCGACGCCCATCGCGGTCGCGCGGGTGGCGAGCATGGTTTCCAACTGCTCCATCTCGACCGCCATGCTGTTGCCCGCCGGGCTTGGCAGGCGATAGGGCCATTTCGAGTTGTCGACGGCGTCGAGGTAGAACTGGATGCCGGCGAAATGGCCGCCCGGGCGGCGCGGCTGCTGCATCCAGTGCGCGTCGGCCAGCTTGCCGTCACCCGAGCCGTCCTTCGCGGGCGGCGGCGCAATGGCGTCCAGCAGGCCGCGGCGATGGAAGGCCTCGATGGTGGGCACGTTAAGGCCGCGCATGCCGAAGGGAAGCCGCTTCAGCGGCGAGCTGGGGTTCTCGGCCTTTTCCAGCACCAGCACGGAGAGGCCCGCCGAGCGCAATTCGCAAGCGAGAAACAGGCCGACCGGGCCGGCGCCGGAGATGATAACGTCATAGGAAATTGGGTGGTGGCTGTGCATGAACTACTCCTTGGTCGATGTGTTCGACCGGAGCGTTCCTCGAGTTTGAGAGCCACACGGACGAACGATTGGACGCTCGATCAGCGTCCGATGTTCGTCGTGGGGATCTCGTGCACGAAGCCAAAGACCAGAGCTCTCGTTACCGAGAGGAGTTGGGCTTACCAAACCAACTCTGCCTTTTCCGACAGCGGCTATATAGCGATGCGGCGATTGGTCTGCAACAGGCACGGCGGTGGCAAAGGGCAACGCTATCGACTAGGGGCCAACTACCCCGCGGCCAGCCATTTGCGCGACTGGGCGAAGGCCTTGAAGGCCTTGGCCTCCATGGGCCGGCCAAAAAGGTAGCCTTGCAAGATATCGCAGCCAAGTTCCTTGAGGATACGCGCGTGCTCCATCGTCTCGACGCCCTCGGCAACCACTTCGATGCCGAGCGATTTGCCGATCTCGATGATCGACGCCACAAGGTGCCGTTGCGCCATTGAACCGGCAATGGGTGTGATCAGTTGGCGGTCGATCTTGAGGCGACGCGGCCGCAGCTTGAGCAGCGAGACGATCGAGGCGTGGCCGGTGCCGAAATCGTCGATCTCGATGTCTATGCCGAGCTCCTTGATGTGGTCGATATTCCAGGTGACCAGATCGTCGTTTTCATCGAGGAAGATGGACTCCACCAGCTCGAACGACACGGTTCCCGCCTTGATGGCGAGCTTGCGCAGGCCCTCGATCAGGTCCTTGTCCTCCAGCCGCCTGGCAGAGACGTTGACCGACACGCGCGGGATGTTGAGATGACTGCGCGACCAGCGCTCGAAATTCTCCAGCGCGTGTTTGAGGACAATGCGGTCGATCAGCGCCACGACGTTGAGTTCGTCGGCCACCTTGAGGTAGGCGTCGGGGGCCAGAATACCCCTTCGCGGATGCTTCCAGCGCGACAACGCCTCGACGCCGACGATCTCAAGCGTGCTCGCGTCGAACTGCGGCTGATAGTAGGCGACGAATTCGTGCCGCTCCAGCCCGCCGAGAATCTCGTCGGCGATCTGCTTGGTCCGCACGATCTCGCTCTGCAATTCCTCGTTGAAGAATTCGTGGCGGTTGCGGCCACGGCTCTTCGCCCGGTAAAGCGCGAGATCGGCGTTGACCAGCAACTGCTTCACGTCGACGCCGCTGTTGGCCGCAATGCCGATGCTGACCCCGAAACGGCATGGATGGCCGCGATAATCGACCGGCTGGCGCATCTCCTCGATGATGCGGCCGGCAAGCGCCGAGAGCTGGTCGTCGTCAAGTCCACGGCTCACCACGACGAACTCGTCGCCGCCGATGCGCGCAACGAAATCGTCACGGCCCGCATTGGCCTTGATAACCTTGGAGGCATGCATCAGCATGGCATCGCCCGGCGGCGTGGCCGAGCGTGTCGTTGATCTGCTTGAAGCGGTCGAGGTCCAGATGCAGCAGTGCCGTGCGCCGGTCCGGTTCGCCGTTTTCGGCCAACAGCTCATCGAGATAGCGGCGGTTGGGAAGGCCGGTCAGCGAATCGTGCAGCGCCGCATACTCGATATGTGCCTTGGCGAGATTGAGCTCGGCGTTCTTCGATTCCGTCAACTGGCGCTCGCGAATGAGGTTTTCGTTGAGCAGCACGTCGCTGCTCACGTCCCATTCGGCGCCGATCAATTTGGGTGTGCCGCCGATGTCCTGGAAGTAGGTTGCGCGCGTGCGCACATGGCGGACGGTGCCGTCGGGGCGCAGGAGCCGGTATTGTGAAGAGTAGGGGCCTTTTCTGGCCGAGGCCGAATCAAAGTCCTGTCTTGCCCGCCCGAGATCTTCAGGATGGATCGCATGCGCCCAGTCATCATAGCCGCGCGGCTTGCCGTCGGCTGACTTGCCGTAGATCTCGTTGACGCGGTCATCCCACACCATTTCGTTGCTGGTGAGGTCATGTTCCCAGACGCCGATGCCGGAGGCTTCAAGTGCCAGCTCCAGGCGCCCGGACAGGCGCCTCAGCTCGGCGTAGTTTTTCTGCCTCTCGCCGAATAGCCGGCCGGCCACCATGATCGGCAGCACCACCAGCGCTCCGGCCAGCAACATCAGCGACCGCAAGGTCCACTCGTTCTTCGGAGCCGCCGGCCAGCCGCCCTTGGGAATGGCCGAAAATCTGCCAGGAGCCCGATGGCAGCTGCACGTCGGCCGATACGGGATTTCCGGCGATGACCTGGTCGCCACCGAAAAAGCGTTCGCCGCCGCCGCCCAGCGCATCCTTGCCCGTGAGCGCGACATCGATGTCGAGATCCGGATCGGTCAGCCCGCTCGCCGCGTAGAGCCGGTCGACATCGACAACCGCCGAGACGATGCCCCAGAAGCGGTCGCCGCCGCCTGCGGTCGGCACAAAGACCGGAATGCGGCCAATGAAGCCGCGCCCGCCCTGGGCAAGGTCGACCGGGCCGGCAAACACCAGCACCCGCTGGTCGCGTGCCCGCAGCGCTGCCGTGCGCTGCGCTTCGTTCTTGCGGTAATCGAGCCCGATCGCCTTCTCGTTGCCCTGCATCGGATACATCAACGAAATGACGAGGTCGGGCGCGCCGGCAATGTTGCGCAATTGCGATTTCTGTTCGAACAGATTGCGGGCCAGCGAGGCAAATCTTTGCTGGCCCATATAGGGGTTCGGTATCGATGGCCGAAACCAACCCCTGAACAAGCTGGAGATTGCCGTTTATATTGCCTTCGAGCTTGGCGCGAATGATGTTGACCTTGGCCAGCACGTCGGCGCGGGCCAGTTGATCGGAGACCCTTCTGTTTTGCTGGTCGGCAACGACGGCGCAGATCAGCAGCACGACAAAAGCGATCGCCGCCGGCAAGTTGGCGGTAGAAAAAATGGCCCGGCTCGCGCGGCCAAGACTGAATCTTGTTGTGGTCAATTCGACCCGGATAGCTGTCCTGAACAATAGCTCATCGGTCCAGCCTAGTAGCAAACGCTTAAATTTGCCCTTCCAGGTTGGCGGGAAGTTTCGGCATCCGCCTATGCGGGGCATTTCAACTTGCCGAGCGGAGTAGTGCTTAAACGACCGGCGTCGCCGGCACGTCCGGACGTGTCAGGGCCAGATACTCGACGAAGCGCCTATGTGGGTACTGGCTTTGCCGAGTCGGGATAAACTACCTCGCGTTTTCCCGATATCGATCACGTTCGAAGCGATCATGCCGGCAGGCCGGCCACCCGCATGGCGTCGGTCACCTCGCCGACAATCTCCGGCGCCAGCCCCACCGCCGCCGACCAGCCGCCAATCGTGAAGTGCGGGTCGAGGGCCATGAGCCGCGCGGCCGACGCCTTTGCCTCTTCGATCCGGCCGAGCCTGGCAAGCGGTGCGGCCAGCCATCCGTGCAGGATGCTGAAGCCGGGGTTCATTTCCACCGCCCGCCGGCCGGCAGCTATGGCCTGCTCATGCCGGCCGGCGAGAAAATTGCCGAAGCCGATCATGCCTTGCGGCACGCAGTTCATGGCGTCCAGAGGGCTCAGTCGTAACGCCTGCTCGCACCAGTCGATGGCGCGGGCCGCCTCGCCGCCATAGGCCACCGGCACGCAGCCGAACGTATAGACGAAGGCGCAGGACGCGCTGAGCGCCAGCGCTTGCGAAAACGCCTCGTCGGCCAGCCTGCGGTCATGCTCGACGAGACCGATGGTGAAGCCGGCCAGCGCCAGCGCCATGGCATCGCCCGAGCCGTGCTCGATCGCCGCATGGGCATGGCGGGACGCCTTCTCGCGGTGCTCCGCCAGCATGCCGCCGCGGATGAAAAGGGTTTGATGCGCCCAGGCGGCAAAGCCGTGGACGAGTGCATAGCTCGGTTCGATGGCCAGCGCCTGGTCGAGCAGCGGCAGACCCTTGGCGGCGCCCTGCGGCATGAAGGTGTAAACGTCGGGCAGCGCGCGTAGAAAAAGATCGTAGGCGTCGAGACTGTCGGGCCGCTTGCGCTTGACGCGCTCGATCTCGGCCCGGCGCAGATTGGGCTCGATGGCCGCGACCACGCTGATGGTGATCTCGTCCTGCAGCGCGAACACGTCGGTCAGCTCGCGGTCGTAGCGTTCGGCCCACAGATGGCTGCCGTCCTCGGCGTCGATGAGCTGGCCGGTGATGCGCACGCGGCTTCCCACCTTGCGCACGCTGCCTTCCAGCACATAGCGCACCCCGAGTTCGCGCCCGACCTGCTTCACATCCACCGCGCGGCCCTTGTAGGTGAAGGAGGAATTGCGCGCGATCACGAACAGCCAGCGGATGCGCGACAAGCCGGTGATGATGTCCTCGACCATGCCGTCGGCGAAATAGTCCTGATCCGCATCGCCGCTCAGGTTCACGAAGGGCAGCACGGCGATGGAGGGGCGGGCGGGAATACCGAGGCCAGGCTTCGCCTGCTCGACCGTTGCGTTCGCCTCGGCGCCGGCCTCCTCGCGCACCGTGCCGACGAAGCGAAAGCCCCGGCGCGGGAAGGTGCGGACGAGGCGCTGCTGCTCGCCATTGTCCTGCAGGGCGCTGCGTGCGGCGTTGACGCGGCTGGCCAGCGTGGCGTCGGAGACGATGCGTCCCTGCCAGACCGCATCGACCAGATCGTCCTTGCTGACCACCCGTTCGCGGTTGCGGATCAGATATTGCAGGAGGTCGAACACCTGCGGCTCGACGGAAATCAGGTCATTGCCGCGACGCAGTTCGCGCCGGTCGCCGTCCAGGGCGAAATCCTCGAAAAGATACGGCAAATTGCTGGCTCCGGAACGCGGCTTATAACGGCACTGGACACTGTAGCCGTGTCGTGGCCGCAAAATCAAAGCCATCTCAAGGGAAAATCAAGCGGTCCTGAAGGTCGCCTCAAAGCGGGCGCGGCGGCCGCGTCGCATAGTCCTCCTGCAACCAACGCAAACAACACTTTGAAACGGAGAACTCAAATGTCGAACAATGCAGCAAATTCCATCGTCCTCGTGCATGGCGGCTTCGTCGATGGCTCCGGCTGGGAAGGCGTCTACCACCAGCTCAAGAAGGACGGCTACGACGTCACCATCGTTCAGAACCCGACCACCTCGCTCGCCGACGATGTCGCGGTGACCAAGCGCGCCATCGCAGAGGCGAAGGGCGATGTCATCCTGGTCGGCCACTCCTATGGCGGCGTCGTGGTGTCGGAAGCCGGCACCGACCCCAAAGTGGCTGCTGTCGTCTATATCGCGGCTTTCGCGGCGGATGCCGGCGAGTCGGTCTCGACCCTGATCGCCAACCCGCCTCCCGGCGCTTCCGTGCCGCCGATCCTGCCGCCCGTCGACGGCTTCCTGATGCTCGACAAGGCCAAGTTCGCCGCTGCCTTCGCCGCCGATGTGCGTCCCTCGCTCGCTGCCTTCATGGCGGACTCGCAGGTTCCGTGGGCATTCCGGCGCTCGAAGGTAAGGTCACCAAGCCGGCCTGGAGGGTGAAGCCGAGCTGGTATCTCGTCGCCACCGACGATCATATGATCCCGCCGCCGGCACAGCGCCAGATGGCGACCCGGGCCGGCGCGACAACGGTCGAAGTGCCCGGCAGCCACGCGGTCTATGTCTCCGATCCCTCGGCTGTCGCCAAGATCATCGAACAGGCGGCGACGAGCGTCGGCAAGAAGTGAAGCGAGCCTGCCTCTGCTTTGAAGGACAGCCCGGACGTTGGTGCGTCCGGGCATTTGCTGTTTTGACCCGGAGACACTCTTCAGTTTAGCTTTAGGAAATGAAACTGGTATCCATATTTGGCTGCGAAGTTGAGTGGATAATAGATAGAATAATAGGTTGCGGGTTGGGCAAATGGATTTGATCAGTGACTAAGCGCGAGGATGATGGCCACAATGAGCATATGCGGACTTATCGCGGATATTTGAGGAGTCTAAATCGGCCCTTGGCGGAGGAATACATACGCCAGCAAAGGCCGAATGTATCCACAGCCATCGATGCGTTGGCCAAAGCTGTCCCCGTCGCTCAGGCTATTGCACAGCTTCACGAAGCAATTCGCCGTTCACCCGCGAGAAATTTCTGGCCGGTAATCCGCGAGACCAAGGGTGTGCTTCTCGTTCGACCGACTGACTCGGACCAAGATTGCCCTTGGCCGTGGAGGCGAACAAAAAGTGGCAATATGAGCTACAAACTGCCCGGCCATCTTCTGTTCTCACCTTGGCCACCAAATTTCCATCGCATGCTCCTGAGTTGCATGGGCGGACTTCAGCGAGTGATGGCCGATATCGATGACCTGGAAAGCAAGAGTGATTTTTCGATCACGTTCCTCCCTTATAGAATTTGGTCAGCAATGCTGCGACCAAAATTCCTCATTCCCGAGATCCAACTGTTTCAAAGGTTTGCCGTGCCGGACAGCATAGCGGCCCTGGATAGGTGGTCCAATGAACCCCAGCGTGGTTCGAATATTGCGCTACGGATTTCGCAAGGAGCGCTGGTCTACAACGACGGGTCAGATCGTTGCGAAATTGAAATTCCCGAGGCGCTGACCAAACCTCTCTTTGTCCCATCGGCGCCTCGACCGCTGGAATTGCACGTGGTCCGAGCCGGAGGGCGATCCTATGACCCTTAAAGCCGTGACGGCACGTGTCGAGGGAAGGCGCTATGGACTGCGTGGCCGGCAACAAGCAAGAAGTCCGATGCCGCTTTTGGCAAACACATCGTCCGGTGTTCCAGGATAATGTGCTGGCTGAATAAGCTTAAGACAGGCGGTTCCGGAAACAAATGGCAAGGCGGTTTGCGTTTCTCCTGGTTCGCGACTTCACGCTGTCGCCGCTGTCGCTGTTCATCGACACGCTGCGGCTGGCGGGCGATGAGGGCGACCGCAGCCGCAGGATCGAGTTCGACTGGGAGATCGTCGGCGAACGCGGCCTGCCGATCCGGGCAAGCTGCGGCGTCGAATTGCTGCCGACCAAAGGGATCGGCAATCCGGAGGATTTCGACAATGTCGTGGTGGTCGGCGGCCTGCTCGACACCAACCGCAGCCTGAGTTCCGACAAGGAGGCGTTCCTGTTGCGGGCCGCCGAGAAGGGTGTGCCGCTGACGGCGCTGTGCACGGGAAGCTTCGTGCTGGCGCGCTATGGCCTGCTCGACGGCTATAGCGCCGCCGTCAGCTGGTTCCACATCAAGGATTTCCGCAGCCAGTTCCCCGATGTCAACGCCCATGCCGACAGCCTGTTTTCCGTCGACCGTGGCCGCTCGACCTGCGCCGGCGGCACGGGTGCCGCCGACCTCGCCGGCTATTTCGTGTCCCAGTTCATCGGCCAGAAGGCGGCGGAAAAGGCCGCCAAGATCCTGGTGCTCGACCGGATCAGGAGCAGCCGCGACGTGCAGCCCGTCGGCGACCTGTTTCCAGCGGCGTCGAGCCGTGCGGTGAAGCGCGCGCTTCTCTTGATGGAAAGCAATCTGCAGGAGACGCTCTCGGTCAGCGAGATCGCGGACCGCCTGAACTGCTCGCGCCGCCAGCTCGAGCGTCTCTTCGGCACCGAGCTCGGCATCGGGCCGATGGCCGCCTATCTGGCGCTGAGAGTCCATCATGCCAAGTCGCTGCTGGAAGGCAGCGACCTGCAGATCGGCGACATCGCCTATCGCTGCGGCTTCACCAATGCCGGCCATTTCAGCCGCGTGTTCCGCCAGCAGACCGGCATCACGCCAACCCATCTCAGGCACCCCAACCGCATGCCGCCGGCGCGGCCGCGCAATGAAGCTCGGCCGCTAAGCGCGGCCTCAGCCCTTCGAGATGCCGCGCCCGATCAGCCGGGCAAGGCGCTGCGAAAACGCCCTGGCATCCGCCGGCTTGTCGCCGTCGAGCACGCGCGCCTCGTCGTAGAGAAGGTGCGCGGCGTCGTCCTTGAAGGACTGGTCCTCGTCGCCGAGGCCGGCAAGTGCCAGCACGCGTTCGTGGCGCGGGTTGATTTCGAGGATCGGCTTTGCCGCCTTGTCGAGGCGGCCAGCGGCGTTCATCAGCCGCTCGAACTGCCGGTCGGGGCCGTGCTCCGGAGCGACCAGGCAGACCGCGCTTTCGGTCAGGCGGTCGGAGGCCTTCACATCCGAGACGGCATCGCCGAGCGCTGATTTGACGAAAGCCAGGAAGCTGTCGACCTCAGGCGTTGCCGCCGCATCCGGCTTGTTGGCGTCGTCGAGCAGCGGGATATCGGACAGTTCAGCCACGCCCTGCGTGACCGACTTGAACGGCTTGCCGTCGAAGTCCGGCGCCATCGTCACCCAGAAACTGTCGACGGGGTCGGTGAGCAGCAGCACTTCGATGCCGCGCGCTTTAAAGCCTTCGAGCTGCGGCGAGGCTTCGAGCCGGGCGCGGTCGTCGCCAGCCATGAAGAAGATCGCCTTCTGGCCTTCCTTCATTGCGCCGACATAGTCGGCGAGGCCGCGCCAGCCTTCGCCTGATGTGGTCGAGTGGAAGCGGGCGAGCTTCAGCAATTGCTCGCGCCGCTCGTAATCCTCGTAGAGCCCTTCCTTGAGGACGACGCCGAAATTCTCCCAGATCTTGGTATATGCCTCGGCCTCGTTCTCGGCCAGCTTGGTCAGATCGCCGAGCACGCGGTTGGTCAGGCCCTTGCGGATGGAGGCCAGCAGTGGGCTTTCCTGGATCATCTCGCGCGAGACGTTGAGCGGCAGGTCGGCGGAATCGACCAGCCCGCGCACGAAACGCAGATAGCGCGGCAGAAGGTCGGCATCGTCGGTGATGAAGACGCGGCGCACATAGAGCTTCATGCGGCCCTTGCGGTCCTGGTCGAACAGATCGAACGGACGCGATCCCGGCACGAAGGCGAGCACCGAGTATTCCTGCCGGCCCTCGGCGCGGAAATGGATGGTGGCGGCCGGCTCATCATACTGGCCGGCGACGCTGCGGTAGAAGTCGGTGTATTCCTCGGGCTTGATCTCGCTCTTCGGCCGCACCCAAAGTGCCGTGCCGTCGGCGATGTCGCGCGCCTCGGCGCCGGGTTTTTCGATGAGCGTGATCGGCACCGGCACATGGCCCGACTGCGACTTGGCCAGTTGCTCGAGCCGGTAGGAGCCGGTGTAGGACACGGCGTCGTCCATGAGATGCAGCACGACACGGGTGCCGCGCTTCGGTGCGGCTTCGAGCGGGGCGGGCGCGATCTCGTAGGAACCCTTGCCGTCGGAGGACCAGCGCCAGGCCTCATCGCTGCCGGCCAGGCGGCTGATGACGTCGACCCGGTCGGCGACCATGAAGGCGGAGTAGAAGCCGACGCCGAACTGGCCGATGAGCTGCGTGTCTTCCGTGCCCGAGCCGACGCGCTCGATGAAGGCGCGTGTGCCCGAGCGTGCGATCGTGCCCAGCGCCTCGGCCATGTCGTCGCGGCTCATGCCGATGCCGTTGTCCTCGACGGTGATCTCTTTGTTGTCCGGATCAGCCGAAATCGAGATGCGCGGCTTGGGGTCGTCGCCCAGCAATTCAGGACGGCTGACGGCCTCGAAACGCAGCTTCTCGCAAGCGTCGGCGGCGTTGGAAATCAGCTCGCGCAGGAACACGTCCTTATCGGAATAGACCGAGTGCACCATCATGTGCAGCAGCCGCGAGACATCCGCCTCGAATGCCCTGGTTTCCGTCGCTTTCGTATCCGTCGTCATTCCGATTTTCCCATGCTGTTCATCCGCCCGCCGCGCCGGGGGCGCGGGCAGGACTTCCTTTCAACCATTTTTAGCGGTGCTGGCAACTGCGTTTAAGCAAGCCAGCGCGCCGACAATATTGTGATGGGATGCGAGGGTGACAAGGGGGTAGGGTGCGGGCGCCGCGCCTACTTTCCCGCCATGTGATCCGCCAGCGCCTGCGCCTGGGCGAGCAGCGCGGGGAAGGCCGCGTCCGCCGGCAGGCTCTTGCCCAGGCAGGCGCGGAAGTCGTTGTCGCCTTTGGTCCAAGCGGCGTTGGCGGCGTCGGATGTGTTCTCGTCGCTGTCGTCGGTGGCCTGCTTCGGCCAGTTTCTGGGCGGCGGCGTCGGCGGCGGTCCATACGGCGTCGCAGGCCGCGATCTTCGGGATGGAGGGTGTCGCCGGCGCTTCAGCGATCAGGACGCTGTTGCCCTTGACGACCGTGACGACGACCTCCTGGTCGTAGTTCGGCCCGACATCCTGTGCCCAGCCGCCGAGCCGGGCGATCACCATGTCGGCGCCGTCGGGCTTCTTCAGCGCAAAATCGAGCGTGCTGGTGAAGGCGGCGTCGCTGCCGATGGCCTGGGTGTAGAAGGCATCGAGCTTCAGCGCCGCATCGAAGCTGGTCGGCAGTTTGAGATCGGCATCCGTCTCGGCGGCGCGCGACTTGAGCCAGCGCTCGACCAGCCCGCGTGTCGAGGCCACGATGCTCGGACCATCCTCGGTGCCGTGGCGCAGCCCGTCCAGCATGCCGAAGCCGACATCGGAGGAACTGAGGCTTTCGATATTGATCGTGCCGGCCGCCGGAAAATCCTTGACCGTGAACGGGCCAAGCAGGGTGGTGAGACGCTTTTCGAGATCGGCGCGGGCCTTTTCATTGGCCGCGTCGAGCGTTTCGATGGGGGTATTCGCGCTGTCCATCGCCGCGATCTCGGCAATCGCCTTGTCGCGTGCGGCGATGTAATCATCCTCGGGCGTGGCGGCGAAAGCCGCACTGCTTACAAGTGCAAACATGACCGTCCAGACCAACCGCATGACAGAACCTTTCTTCGTGGCGATCAACAGGCAAGGCAGCCATCGGGCAGCTTTGCGGCGATTGCGCGGCAGGAAACGTCGAGACGAAACATCCTGATCGGGGAGGGGTAGCAAGCGCCGCCATTAACCATCGATTAACTATCCGGTCGCCTTTGACTCAAATTTGACGGATACTGTTTTTGGCCAAACGAGGCTGATCGAGGGACCCGGAGAAGACAGTAATTTCTAGACTAGCGCGCGGCTTTCGGGAGCGCGCGGCAGCTTGAACTTTAAAAAGAGCGACGGACCACCGTCGCCTTGTGGGGAGGCGTCAGCATCATTCTTGATGAGGATCGCCAGAATGAAGATCGAAGACGCGGTTACTGCTGTAACAGCCGAGGCCAGCGCACTGCTGTCGTGCCTCGGCCATCCCGTCATCGCCTACCACGTGACGGCAATCATGCGGGAGGCAGACCGGGAACACGCCCGGCGAATGCAGTTTGCCCTGATGCGGCGAAGCATCGAGGCGCTGGTCGATGACGGCCTGGAGGATGTCGCCGCCGAGCATTTTGCGGCACAGTTCGATGGGCGGGTTGGTTTGACTTGGAGACTGCTGCACGCCTCAGATGGCGTGGCGCACTGACCTCGGCCAGACGGGCCTCGATCGAGCGCTGATTGTCCGTGTTGCCAATGGCGGACTGATTAATCAAGTCGGCTCCCGCCGGCTGCGTGAGAGAAGCCGTTTCAGGAAATATGAAAATCCCAAGGCAAGTTGCGGACGCCTGGCGCGCCCTATCAGCGTCGTGAGGACCCCGTGTGGAGGCCTGCTCAACGTTTCATAGCGAGCGCATAAAATCCAAGGAGCAGAAGGGCGGAAAATGCGTCGTCGGCCAGGTCGGTCACGGTTTCGATAGGTTGAGCTGGGAACCGTTCCGATTTGACATCTGCTTTCAGCAATCCGTGGCGATCTGCCCCACCCATGAAATCGCTGAATCGTATTGCTCTCGGCCGCCTTTGAAACCCTTTCAGCGATATCGTCGGCGATTATAGGATCGTCGCAAAAATGATGTCTCGTGACACTCGACGCCAAAAATAGAGCACGATCCGTGCGGCCTCCGGCTTTTGAGGGGTTCATCACCATCTCTCGCGAAACGGCTTCTGTCGTTCGGATGGGTACAAGTTTTGGTGGGCCGTTACGGTGTCGATCTCGACGATGACTCGAGCGCTAATCTTGACCGTTATCTTACCGGCCTCATCATCGACGCGCGTTACGTGCCCCGTTATTGGCACCTTGTCGCCGGGCTTCGCTTTCCGCGGAGGCTCAATGGCAAAAGGGAGGCTGTGGCTTGGAATGCTCACACACGCTCGGCCACTCCGACGAACCATCAGGATAGTCGCCGTCAGTGCCACCTCATCGCCGATATCTATGCTCCGTTCCATACTTAGATTCCGGCGCCGATGATGAGTTGATCAATCACTGAACCCTGTTCCGCGTCAGGCGGGCGGGCGTCGAGAAGCGTCGAAGACGAAGTACATTCCGATGGCAGACGCTATTTCCATCTGCTTATTTGAGTGCCCGCCTGCTGGAGGAACCGACCGAGCCCCCTGGCTCTTAATGCATCTGCTATTTGGCTGATCTTTCTGATCGCCTTATGGCCGTCAGATGCTGTCCGCTCCAACGGCGGACAGGGCAGCCCAAGGCGTATGCGTTGTCTGTCCGCGAAGGCAATCGCATCGCGCTCGCGCCTAAATTGATGGAAAGTTTCCTGCTCGTTCTCGCATACGCGGACAAACCAACCACCAAAACCCTCCGAAAGCTCCACGGAGGCTTTGAGCCAATCGCCATCATACTGAGGATGAACAAGCATGGCGCTTCCTGCATCGCAGCCGAAAACGGCGTCCCAACAAAAATAACCGTCAACAATGAATGTGCTGTGACAGGCGCAACGGCCCCGTAATGCGCGAACGGCTCTGGATCCACGTCCAGGCCCGCGCTTGGACGGCATTGAGGGCGAAGCGACCGGCCACGCGAAGGGTCAACGGGGGATCTTCACCCAGCTTGGCCAGATGCGACGAAGCATCGAGGCGCGCGTCGATGACGGCCTGGAGGATGTCGCCGCGGAGCACTTTGCCTTGCAGTTCGACGGGCGTCTCGGCTTGGCCCTGCATGCACCCGATGGCGCGGCGCTTGGCCAACCGGCCTCGGGTGAGTTCTAATTAACCGATTTGCCAATGGCTGCAGTGCGCCGCAAAGCGGTCGTTCACAGCGCCGTGCGAAAGGGAATGGGCACGCAATCGTGTCTATCCCCGCATTATGCGATAGACAGTAGCGTCACCCTCCACACCTCGAAGAGGCGCGTCAAAAGCCACGACACGATGGCCGGCGAGCATTTCGCGAACCCCGGGCGCGGAATAGAGCGCCTCGGAAATGCAGACCTGTCCGGCTTCCGCCAAGGACTGCACGCGCGCGGCGACATTCACGGTCTGGCCGAAATAATCGAGGTTGTCGTTGAGCGTCACGGCAATCGACGGTCCACAGTGGGCGCCGATCTTGAGGATGATCCCCGGCCCGTCATGGTCGCCGTTGAAGCGATCGATTTCTTCAAAGATGTGGAGTGCGGCCGAAATCGCATCCGACGGCCGCGAGAATACAGCCATCACCGCGTCCCCAATCGTCTTGACCACCGCTCCGGAATGCTGCTGAACGGCCACGTTGACCAAAGCGAAATGCTCGCGGACCAAAGCATAGGCGTTGAGGTCACCCAGGCGCTCATACAGGGCGGTCGAACCCTTGAGGTCCGTGAACAGGAAGGTGATCTGCCGGATGCCGAGCCCCTCCTTCTCGTCGACACGTTCGGACCGGAACAGCTGGCGGAAGGTTTGCCGCGCAAGCAGCGCTCCACCGGAAACATAAGGGTCGAAATCGAGCGCCGGCTTAGTGGTCAGCGCGACAAGCTCGGGCGGCCAGTTGATGACAAGCAACGAACCTCGCACCGTCCCCCTATTCGCGACCTCGATGACAATCGGACCAGGTGGCACGGCGGGCAACGCCGGCAAGAAGCGTTTGCCGTCATAGTCGATCTTCAGACGTGTCGGAGCCGACACCGGATCGCCTGATATCGGCACAGCGAATGCGGCCTGCGTCTGCACGTTGACGCCTGAAAGGGCGCCCGGTCCCAGGTCGGCGCGCAGCACTGTGGTGGTGCCGGGCGGCAGAAACGTCATGCCCCGAACGAAGCCGCGCAGAACGTCAAGAAAGCGAACGTCTTGCCCCGGCAGCCGCCCGTCATGCCCGAAGTGGAGCTTCCAGTGAAAATCCTCGACAGGGAGCGTCTCGGGATCGTGGTAGGGCAGGCGCCGTAACTTCGGCGATACCGAGAAGGTGACCTCGATGAAGTCGTCGAGGTCGGTGTCGCCCGACACGTCGCACAGGCCACAGACGTAGTGGGTCTTCAGCGTGCGCAGGGCGCCGAAACTATCGAGCACCATCCCGGACTGGGGACAGAGCACATCCCAGCTCATGTCGAACAAGCCACAGCGGGCGGCGTGCAGGAAGAGGTCGATTGCTTCAGGCTCGGCGATTGCGCGGTCGCGGGCAAAGGACCGCGGATTAACGCGATAGAGCGAGTGGTCGTCGGCACTCCTGATCAGCGTCTCGAATTTCGAGATGACGCGTGGGCTCCAGGCTCGCGCCTGCTCCACCTTGGTCATCTTGCTTTCAAGAAGACGATCGTTGACTTCCGTCACGCCGGATCCTCGACCTTGCCTCACGACAGCCTACTAAAAAACCGGCGCGATGCGAATGGAAAGAATTCCCTGTTGTACGCGGTTTGTCCAGGAGGCCCAGAACAGCACGCCGCGCACTGGAGCAGACGCGCTGAAACAGCGGCAGTTCTCGCTGCCACCGTTTCATGAGCTCAATGGCCGCGACATTCAGGATTGCATCCTTAGGCCCAGACCTGCAGCACGGCTGCGTCCGCCAGGATCATGACAGTAAGGCCGATCGCCGGGGCGAGGTGCTTGAAGCCCTCGCGTGCCTTGATCAGCGTGCCCAGCGCGGCGAGGATCAAAAGCGTGAGGCCGACCAGCGCGATGACGCGCGTCGATGGAAACAGCAAGGCCGCTGCCCCTGCGACCTCCAGACCCGCCGTCAACAAACGCCACCCTTTGGGATAGCCCCAGCGTTGGAAATCCGCTTCGGCGTTGCCGGCATTGATGAGGTTGGCCAGGCCGGCGCCGGCGAACGCCAGCGCAATGATCCCGTTCAAAACCAGGGCGATGCTCATCGCGGAGCTCCTTGCGTCGGGTTGGCACCCGTGGGGTTGGCACCCGTGGGGTAGGCACCCGTGGGGTAGGCACCCATCTGGTGTAGAACCTCCTGCAGATTGAGCTCGTCCCAGTGCTCGACGAACCGATCGCCTTCGATGCGCCAGATATCGATCGAGCGCATGGTAATTTCGGCGCCCGATGCCGGAACACCAATGAACGGTCCGGTGTGGCGGGCCGTGTAGGTGTAGCGGCCGACGACGCGGTCGCCGACGGCAAAGGCGCCCTCGACGACGACGTGGGTGTCGGAAAGGGTTTCGAACCAATGTCCCATGAACTCAACGACACCGGCCAGGCCGGGCCGGACGCCGGGGTTGTGGTTGACGTAGTCTTCAGAAACCAGTTCGGCGAAGCGTTCAGCGTTGTGGCTGTTCATGATGTCGGCGAACAGGTGGGCCAGATCGGCGGGGTTGCGCATGTTGACCTCAATGGGCTATAAGGCGATACACAATCGTATCGTATAAAATCATATAAGACGGAATCGTATCGTATGCAAGAAGGAAGCTCTAGAAAGTGGCGAGACGACGATCCGCGCAGGCTGCGGATGGCCGAGACGAGGGCTTCGATCCTGCGCGCGGCGCGTCCCATTCTGCTGAGGGATGGCCTCGGCGGCACGACGCTGGACCGGGTCGCGGCGGAAGGGGGGGATCGCGAAAATGACCCTCTATCGTCACTTCCCAAGCAAGGAGGCGCTGTTTGAGGGATTGGTCACCGCGATGTGCGAGTACATGCGCGAGGAGATCGAGAACGCCGCGCCCCCCGACATCAACAAGCCCAGGGCGGACCGGCTTGCTGAAGAGCTGCACGCCTTCATTACGGCCCTTCTTGAGCCGGACGCGCTGGCGCTCTATCGCTTGATCGTCGCTGACGGATGGCGCTTTCCCGCCCTGTCCACGGTGTTTGACCTGTCCGGCATGCGCGTTATTCGGCAACGCATAGCGGGGTTGCTCGAGCCTGGCGCGGTCCCTTCCAGCGGGTCACTGACAATCGCTGGCGGGATCGTGGCGCTGGCACTAGGGGATGCCTATCAGCGCGCGATCATGGGCATCGTCGAAGAGGGAGACGCCGAGGTGTTTGAACACCAAATCGAAGATGCCATTGCTTACGGGCTCAGCCGCCTTAGCCCTTCTTGAACGTTGCTATCACCATTTGATTGTCACGCCTTCTGCCTGGTCAAGCGCTCCAGCGTATCCACGATCAGATCGCAAAATTTTGCATGGTCGAGCTTCATCGCCACGGTGTGGCGGAAGTCGCTCTGCTCGCTCGCCGTGTCGCCGAAATGGCGCATGCCGCCCATCCTCTCGGAATTGCAGACCGTCATGCCCTTGGTCCACCGGGCGGTTCTCGACATTGTGGTTGCCCGAAACCGTGGTGATGCCGAGGAGATCGATCTTCGGGTTTCCGGCCGCGAGCAGAATAGCGATCGCGTCGTCATGCCCGGGTCGCAGTCCAGGATGATCTTTTCCATGGTGGGCACCTCCCTTGTCGGCCTCACTCACGTGGACAAGAGGCCACAGCAACGGCGCCGTCAAGGTTTTGGCGCTCGACCGATCCGGGCCGCAGCCTTGCCTGCGTAAATCTGGTCGCCCGCCCGCCGGGGCATGCTTAAGCGCCGCTGATTTCGGACAGAGCTGTCTCCCGGCATTGAGCAGGGGAAACGTTTCGTTCGTTCGAATGACAACAGCCGAGGAAATAGAAGATAGCGTCCAGGTGACGCGGCATCCAGCGCCGTGGCTCGAACTAAGTGGAGAATACAATCGCGGGTGAGGGTCGCGCCAGGTGAGGTCAAGTGATGGATCATTTGCAGGGTACTACGTCAAAATGTCTACGCTGTGATCTCACCTTTAAACGACGGCCTTTGATTTCCCTTCACGGGATGCGCATGGGGTGCAACGCCATGCTGTCCTCGTTTCGTCAATCCTCATTCTGCTGTTGGCGTCTCCGGCAAATAGCCAGCAGACGCCCGATGCGTCCGCGACTGCCGCGGTCTACGGCCGTTCGTCGGCCGCCGTTTCGGACAACACTGATATCGCGAAAGAACCTGAAAAGGTGCAGCCCGGCGTGGTCGGAACCGATATATTCAATCTGACGCTCAGCGAAACACAGGCCCTCAAGGGCTTGCAGACGGTGCCCAGCGAGGAGGAGCAGGCCCTACGCCGCGAATTGGCCGCGGCACGGGCTGAACTGGCAAGGCAAGCGCAGGCCCTGAAAGAGCAGCAGCAAACGGACGAAGCTCTCACGCTCAATCTGGAGACAGCACAGCGTGCCATCGAAAATTTCAGGGCGGAGGCCGGTCTCTGGGACAGCAAGAAAGGCGCGATGCCTGAAGCGCAGCCCCCCACGGATGCCTCCCAGGCTGCTGCGACGCCGGCGCCTGATGAGGAGCGCCATAAGGTTGAGCTCCTGGAACAGGAACTCGCCACGGCGCGTCAGACGATCGATGCTCTCAAGACAAGCGCAAATCTGGCCGTAGAGGAACAGGCCAAGGGCGTGAAGGACCGGCAAGTGGCCGACGCCGCCGCGACGCAGGCGCTTGATGAGGAGCGCCATAAGGTTGAGGTCCTGGAACAAGAACTCGCCACGGCCCGCCAGACGATCGATGCTCTCAAGACCGGCGCAAATCTGGCCGCGATGGAACAGGCCAAGGGCGTGAAGGACCGACAAGTGGCCGACGCCGCTGCGAAGCAGGCGCTTGATGAGGAGCGCCATAAGGTTGAGCTCCTGGAACAAGAACTCGCCACGGCTCGTCAAACGATCGATGCCCTCAAGACAGACGCAAATCTGGCCGCGATGGAGCAGGCCAAGGGCGTGAAGGACCGACAAGTGGCCGACGCCGCTTCAAACCAAGCCAGAGATGCACTCGAGCTGGAACGTCAACGAGCAGATTCAACCATGCGTGACCTCGACAGTGCTCGCAAGGAACGCGACGCCTTGAAGCAGAGCTCGATGGACTTGAGTGCGGCGCTGGACCAGGAGCGTGAGAGGGCCAACGGCTTGGCCCGCAGCCTCAGTGCCGCGCGCGAGGAAATCGACGCCATCAAGGAAAAACGTCGGACGGCGGCCGTGGTGCGCGCGCCTAAGGCAGGGACCTCCAAGAGTGCGCTCGCAAGTTCACCATCGCGTTCGGTCGCCGCCCGTAAACCCGGCCTGCCGAAAAAACGTAAGGTGAAGGGCCCAAAGTCACCACAGCCTGTTCAACTGGCAACCATTGCTCTGCCCCCCGCATTGCTGCCAATCCGACCACTTTCGCCGTGAAAGACAGGTGAGCGAAATGTATGGCGCAGGAGGATGACGGTGAAAAAATACTTCGCAGCCGCGCTGACCATCGGTATCGCAACCGGGCCTGCCTCGGCGCTCGATGCAGGTTTGGGCGGCAAGGTTGGCGGTCTCGGGGTCAGTGCTGGCGTGAGCGCCGGTTCGCAAGGCGCATCCGTAGGGGTCGGCGCAAGCGCCGGCGGCGTTGGCGGAGCAAACGTCGGAGCTTCTGTCGGCGCAGGCAACGGGTCGGTCAACGCAGGCGTTAGCGCCGGCGGCAACGTTGGCAACGCAGGCGTCAGTGCCAGCGGCAACGTTGGCACCCCAGGCGGAGGCCTTTCGACCGGTGTCGGCCTGGGCGCCGCTTCGTCCGCCGAAAACGGATCGGCAACCGCTCCAGGTGGTCAGACGGCTGCCACGGCAGGCACTGGCTCTGCCACCACAGCCACCACCTCTGCCACGACAGCGACGGCCTTTACCAAGACCACCAGGCAATCGATCGTCCTGCCACCCGTCCTCAGGCCTTCCAAAGACGGCCAGGGCGACCTCACCAGGGGATACCCCTTTGCACCCCTGGAAGGGCTGACAGCGAAACCCGGCACGCCGGCCGCGGTCGTACAAGCCTGCCGCGCGGCGATCACGTCCGCCGCCAAGCCGCTCGGCGCCGTCCGTGTCCGCGCGGTCAGCGCAGGTGTCCTGCATCGACGTGGAGGTGCACTGACGGCGCCGATCAAGGTGCGAATAGACTATGCGAGACGAGGCGGCATCGAAGTCCGGCAAGCGCAAGTCGGTTGTCGCCTCAATAAGGCAGGCAGGGTCATCGCGGTAATCTAGAACCAACCTGCAAGAGGACAGGCGGCGCTCCGCCGACGTCGCTCGAGTTGGTCGAGGCGGCGATAGACATTCTCAGAAGCCGACGTTCATTCAACTTTGCCAGCAGTATCCGTTATGCCACCGTGTCGGTCGCTCGACACAATGATTTTGTCTTCACTTTCCGGAGAACGCAGGTTCTAATCTTATGGGAGCCGCGAAGTCGGTCCTGGATGCGCAAGGGGACCTGACATGGTGGATTCTGATCGGATCGACAGACTGATCGCAGCGGTGCCCTCCGCCTTGGCGCTTCGAGCCGGGCTGGACCTCGGCGTCTTCACCCGGCTCGGTGGCGATGCCGCGACTGCCGACAGCCTTGGGACCGTGCTCAACGTCGATCCCGATCGTCTGTCGCGGCTGCTCTACGCGCTCGCCAGCATCGGTCTCCTCGACGTCGAGGATGGTCAATTTCGCAACGGAGCCGAAGCGTCGGCCTTCCTCGACGCGTCCAAGCCCGCCTATCGCGGCGGCGACCATGCGCTGCTGCGCGAGCTATGGGGAGCCGACCTCTTGACCGCGGAGTCGCTGCGGCAGAACCGGCCGGCCGCGTTGCACGACTTTTCCGAAGCGGGGCCTAAGTCCGCGGCGGCCTTCAGCCGCATGCTCGCGCCGGGCGGGGTGATTTTCGGCCGACATCTGGCCCGCGAGTTGGACCTCTCGGCGATCGGTTCGGTGATCGATATCGGCGGGGGCGCCGGGACCATTCTCGTCGGACTGCGCGAGCGGTGGCCACAGATTGCGGCGACGCTGATGGAACTGCCGACGGTCGCGGCGGTCGCGCCAGCTATCCTTTCAGAATACGGCGCCGACGACGTGATCGTCGAGGAGGGGGACATAACGGTCGCGCCATCGATCGGTCGGCACGATCTGGCGATCCTGAAGGCCGTCGTCCAGGTCCTTCCACCGGACCAGGCGCGCAGTTCGATCCTGAACGCGGCGCGTTGCCTCACACCAGGAGGCGAGATCGCAATTGCGGGGTGGGGTGTCGTCGATGACGACCGCCTCGGCCCGCCCGAGGGTGTCTTTCTCAATCTCACCTTCCTGAACCTTTATCGCCACGGCGAATCCTACACGGAAGGTCAGTATCGCGCGTGGATGACCGAGGCTGGATTCCGGGATATCTCAAGGTCCCGGCTGACGGACGGCTGCACGCTGTTTCGTGCGCGCCTCAGCTGAAGATCAGATTGGCCATGGAATTCGCGGCCTGATTGCGGGGAAAGCTGAAAATTTGGCTTTTGGAGCATTTCACCGTTTCACGAAACGGCGAACCGCTCTGGATCTTGCCGCTCGGCGTCCTTGGTAACTCGCTGACGAAATCGATTTCACGCGGGTAGGCATGCGCCGAGAGCCGCTTGCGGACGTGCCGGACTAGTCCGGCCGGCCTGCTTCCACCCATTCGCGCATCGCGGTAACGACCTGAACTGTAGGATAGGCTTTGATGTCGTCGTCTGAAGCACCGCGCGCTGTCTCGCGCTCCCAATACCACTCTTGAAAGGTCAGATAGTCACCTTGGATTTTGGCCGGACCGACTGGATCGGCGCCTGCCTGGCGGATCAGCCAGCTTGAAACGATCCGCACCACCTTGATGTAGTCTGCCTCGTGGGCATGGATGTCCCATCCCGAAATGTCAGAGAGACCTTTCTGGTAGTCGTAGCGAGTCTCTTCGAGAATCAGGATGGTCTTCTCGCTCATCTGACCGTTGCCAAATCGTGCGCAGCCGTGATCGAGTCCCAGTTCGAATGGCATGTTTAGCCGCGCGTATTCTGCCGCTGCGGTCGACCTGCACCGGCTTAGGTCGTGTATGCCGTACTTCGATCCGCGAATCAGTTCGAGAATGCGGTCAAGCCGATTGGCGGCATTGTCCGCATTCTCGGGGGCCAGCCGGGGGAAAAAATCAAGGTCGGTGATACAAAAAGCGATCGCCTGGAGAAGTGGGGCGAAGGCCTCGTCAAAAGGACAGTTGACGAAAACCGACCGCTCGAATGGCGGCGCGGTCATCCCTTCGGGGGATGGGGATCGTTGCCATAGGAATTGCGCTCACGGATGCGTCCGTCGCGCCCGTGAATGTAAAGCTCGGTCCGCTGATTGCGGGCAATCTGCGTTGCTGCGGCGATTGCCTCCTGCTGAGTGGCGTGAGTGCTCGATGCGCGCGATGCACCAGCTTTCTTAACGCTCCATCCGCTCGCAGCCGGAACGACGTGCTGACCTTTTCTGGACATCCTCAAACCCTCGCTTCGACGCCAATATATGTGCTTGAGGGCAATTCGGCTAGAGGAGTGTGTTTGGCATGCGGCCTAATATTCTGTTTTCGTTCCAATCCAAACGTCGGCCTAACGTCGCCCGCGTCGTGGCAGCCAACGCCTAAGTCATTCCGAGGCTTGGAAGATGACTTGCTGTCTTTGGCGCAAAGGGAAATTTCTGCCCTTGTGACCCTCTCAGCCCTGCCGTTTCTCCACCTCCGCCTTCCTCAGCAAGAACCGCTGGATCTTGCCGCTCGGTGTCTTCGGCAGCTCCGCCACGAAGTCGATCTCGCGCGGATAGGCGTGGGCCGACAGCCGCTTGCGGACGTGTTGCGCCAGTTCCTCGGCCAACTCCGGACTGCCCTGGTAAGCGGGCGCCAGGATGACGAAGGCCTTGACGATCTCGGTGCGCTGCGGGTCGGGCACGCCGACCACGGCCGCTTCGTTGACGGCGGGATGTTCGATCAGCGCGCTTTCGACGTCGAAGGGGCCGATGCGGTAGCCCGACGAGGTGATGACATCGTCGGCGCGGCCGATGAAGGAGACCGAGCCGTCCGGCTCGTACTCCACCGTGTCGCCGGTGCGGTAATAGCCGCCCGCGATCGCCGGTGTCTCGGCCTGGTGATAGCCGTCGAACCAGCGCAGCGGCGAGTTGGCGATGTCGACGGCGAGGATGCCGGGTTGGTTGGGGCCGAGTTCTTGGCCGGTCTCGTCGAGCACCACCATGCGGTAGCCCGGCATGGCGAAGCCGGCGGAGCCCGCGCGGACGGAATGCGCGAGGCCATGGTGGTTGTTGACCATCATGCCGTTCTCGGTCTGGCCGTAGTGGTCGTGGATCGGCGCATTGAGGTGGGTGTCGAACCAGCGGATCACTTCCGGGTTGAGCGGCTCGCCGGCGCTGCTCACCACACGCAGCCGGCCCTTGATGCGGGCGGCGGCGTCGGGTCCTTCGGCGAGCAACAGGCGGAAGGCGGTGGGTGAGCCGGCAAGGCTGGTGACACCGAGCCGCTCGATGATTTCGTAGGTGCTTTTGGCGGTGAAGGCGCCTTCGTTGAAGGTGGTGGCGATGCCGAGCATCAAGGGCCCCGTGATGGCGTAATAGAGGCCGTAGGCCCAGCCGGGATCGGCTATGTTCCAGAAGACGTCGTCGGGGCGCAGCCCGATCGCGTCGCGCATATAGGCGCCGAAAGCGAGCAGGGCGCTGAGCGGCACCGGCACGCCCTTGGGCAGGCCCGTGGTGCCCGAGGTCGACATCATCATGAACAGGTCGTCGCCCTTGCGCATCACGGGTTCGCAATCGAGGGAGGCGGCGGCGAGGGCGGCGCGGAAATCGATGTCGCCTTGGGGCAGCGCATCGCTGGCGCCAAGAATGATTGCCACGCGTGGGCAGGTCTCCATCTCGTCGAGCTTGCCGCGATTGGCCGGATTGGTCACCACCAGTTTGGCCCCGCTGTAGCCCAGGCGATGCTCGATCGCCTTCGGGCCGAAGGCGGTGAACAGCGGCTGGTAGACGGCGCCGATGCGCCAGGTGCCGAGGATGAGCGCTATGAGTTCGGGAATGCGCGGCAGCATGCCGGCGACGACATCGCCGGGGCCGACACCCAACTCCTTGAGCAGGTTGGCGACGCGGCCCGACATATCAGCAAGATCGTCGAAGCTGAGCAGCCGGAGTTCGCCGCCGGCCGAGATCGCGCGCAGCGCCAGCCGGTTGTCGCCGGTGTGGCGGCCGCAGCATTCGACATAGGCATTGATGCCGGTTGCCGGGTTGCCGTGCAGCCTGGCGATTTCGTCCTCGATGCGGAAGCGCGCAACGGCATCCTCATAGCGCGGCAGGCTGGCTGCAGGCGTCCTGGTCATGGCTATCCTCCCTCGGCGGCGCATCTTCTCCCCATGGATGCGCCGTCGGGAGATTGCCCGAAAACGCAGCGCGGGTCGATTGCGGCGAAAGTCCAGAGGTGAGCCAGCATTGGCCTCGCCGGCGCCAGGCTGTACTGTTTGTCGGGTGAATGCACGGAGGGGAGGCGCGAGCATGCGGCTTGATCGGAATCTCCGCCACTGGCGAATCTGGACCTGCATCGCCGTACTGGCGCTTTGGCCGCGTGCCGCGTCGGCCGACACCATTACGCCGGAGCGCATCGCTGTTGCCCTGTCGAAGCTGGAAGTGCTGGCGCAAGCCGCCGTCTCCGACGGTGGCGTGCCCGGTCTCGCCATCGCGGTCGTGCATGATGACCAAGTGGTCTTCCTGAAAGGGTTCGGCCATCGCGAGGCAGGCAAGCCTGAGGCGGTCGATCCGGACACGGTGTTCCAGATTGCCTCGCTCTCCAAGCCGGTCTCCGCCACCGTCGTGGCGGCGCTGGTCAGCGACGGGATCGTGTCCTGGGATTCGAAGATCGCCGACCTCGATCCGGCCTTCCGGCTGGCCGATCCCTATCCGACCAGCCAACTCACCGTCCGCGACCTGTTTTCGCACCGCAGCGGACTGCCCGGCACCGCCGGAGACGACCTCGAGGACATAGGCTACGACCGCGCCGAGATCCTGCATCGCTTGCGGTTCGTGCCGCCATCGTCGAGCTTCCGTGCCGGCTACTCCTACAGCAATTTCGGACTGACAGAGGGCGCCATCGCCGCAGCCATGCCGACAGGCAAATCCTGGGAGGACGTCGCCGAGGAGAAGCTCTACCGTCCGCTTGGCATGGCCTTGACCAGCTCCCGTCATGCGGATTTCGTCAAGCATGCCAATCGGGCAGCACTCCACATCAAGGTCGACGGCGCCTGGGCCGCCAAGATAGAGCGCAATCCGGATGCGCAGGCGCCCGCTGGCGGCGTCAGTTCCACCGCACGCGATCTCTCGCAATGGGTGCGCCTCATCCTCGGCGACGGGGTCTATGCCGGCAAGACGCTGATTGCCGCCGATGCGCTGGATCAGACGCATGTGCCGCTGATGACGCGGGGCAAGAACCCTGTGTCGGGCGGCGCATCGTTCTACGGCCTCGGCTGGAATGTCGAATTCGGTCGCCATGGCCTGAGGGGCCATGCGGGTGCCTTCAGCGTCGGCGCACGCACGCTGGTGACGATCTTCCCACAGGAGAAGCTTGGCATCGTCATCATCGCCAACGCCTTTCCGACAGGCGTGCCGGAAGGGCTGTCCGACAGTTTTGCCGATCTCGTTTTCGAGGGGTCAGTTGAGAAGGACTGGATCAAGGCGTGGGACGGCATCTACAACGGCATGTTCGGCCCGGTGGTCGAGGCGGCCAAGGCCACCTATGCCAAGCCGCCGTCTCCGGCAAGGCCGGCCAGGCCGGCAAGTGCCTATGCCGGCCGCTACGCCAACGACTTCTTCGGCGACGCGGTCGTGGCGAATGCGGGAGACGGCCTCGTGCTCAAGGTCGGCCCGGCCGGCGCCCGGTCCTATTCCCTGGCGCATTTCGACGGCGATCTTTTCCTGACCTTCCCCGATGCCGAGACGCCGGACAGGCCAACCGGCGTGAGCTTTGTCGTCGGCCCCGACGGCAAGGCGTCGGCGATGACCATAGGCTTCCTCGACGACAATCATCTCGGCACGCTGCGGCGCGTGGGTGACTAAGGGCTGACAGGGGCAACAGGGCGAGGTTGGCACGCAATCGCCAACGGCTCCGCCATCACTCGCAAGATTTCTACCCCACGCGTGGTTAAGCTGGCCTGGGTTTGACCACGGTGGCGAGTATGATGCCGACGACAATGAAGGCCGCACCGACCAGATCGTAATCGTGCAAGCCCTCGCCGAGCAGCAGATAGGCGAGCATGGCGACGAACACCGTCTGCAGGTAGAGCAGCATGCTCGCCCGGCTCGCGCCGAGCGTTTCCACGCTTTTGTTGTAGAGATAGTACATCAAGGCGCCGCCCGGACCTGCCAGATAGGCGAGCGCGAGAATGCTGTGGACGTTCATGGCGGAGCGTTCGTCGTTGAACAATTCCCACAAATGGAAAGGCAAGGCGACCAGCGCACCGGCGCCGAGCAGCAACACGACCATCGGCAGGAGTTCGATGCCGAATTTGGCACGGCGCAAAAGCACGGTGTACAGGCCCCAGCAGAACGCGCTGCCGACGATCCAGAGCTCGCCGGCGTTGAACTTGAGTTGCAGCAGCGCCGTCAGGTTCCCATGGGCGACGATGAAAATCATCCCGGCGAGCGCAACCAACGCGCCAAGCGACTTCCACAGTCCGAGCGGTTCGCCAAGCACCAAACGGGCGAGCACCATCGTCATGACAGGCGACAGCGCCATGATGATGCCGGCCGTGGTGGCGTCGGTGTCGTTGAGGCCATGGTAGATCATACCCTGGCAGAGGGTGAGGCCGATCGCGCCCACGGCGACGACCTCCACCGCGCGCGTTCGCAAAAGCCCGATCATCGCGTCGTGATGACGGTGCACAATCGGCAGCAGGATGGCGCAAGCAAGCGTCAGCCGCCAAAAGCAGAGACCCAGGGCGGCATTTCAGGCGCCACCCATTTGGCCGCGATATAGACACCAGCCGAAAGCAGCCAGCACAGGACGGCGGCCGGATAGCCGGTCACCGAAGATACGGGGCCGACCGCGGGTTGCGCGGCTTGATGCGCTATCGGCACTGCCTGCATGTCATGTCCTCCCCTTGGATGACGTCGGCCCGATGGGGGCAGCATAGCCTGGGGCGTTGGGTCGTGCATCCGTTTTGAAAGGGCGGGGAATCTGCGCTCAGCCGCCATATGTCTTCGATGGAGCGAGGAGGTTCTTTCCGTAAGGTGAGGGGGGTGCGACGGCCGGAATGGGTCAACTCACGACATCGGCCATTGGAAGTTCAACGTCCGCTTTCTCGCTCCGGCTCAGGACGCGTGGCCGAATTGGAGCAGTTTGAAGCAATCGCCGCTGCCCGACTTCGCCTGCGTCAGCACCGGCTTCGATCTGTCGATCCATTCCTGATGCGACCTGGCATCGGCCTCGATCGCATCGATCGGTCGAAGGCTGACGAAGCCGCGCCCATTGCTGAAGAGCCAGCACGCACGGCCGAGAAATCGCCTGCTGCGCAGGCGCAGCAGGTCGGCATCGTAAAAGATGTCGAGCACCTCATGCTTGATCTTGCGCTGCTTTTCGGGATTGGCGACCGCGACCTCGACCGGATCACCGCCGATCGCGTCCTGCAGGTCCTTGTAATCGAGGGCGATCTGGGTTGTGGCATATTTGATCTCGCTCTCGTCGCGCACGATGTTGAACCACAGTGTCGGATCGAGCTCGTTGACGACGAACGACGATTCGAAATCGCGCGACAGGTTCAAGATGTCGAAGTCCCTGATATCGACGTCGCGCTCGACCAGCAGGATCTCGGCGACCTGTTTGCCGAGCCCGGTTCCCTGCGCGCTGACCGCGGCGTTCGTTCCTCCAAGCTCCGGACCGACATAGGGTCCGCCTTCATCCAGCAGCGTGTCGAATTCGCCAAGCGAACCGACGACGGGGGCGCCGCGGGCAATGCGCGCCGCCAGCTTGGCGAGAACCTGCTGCAGTTCCGTCTCGCGTCTGCGCTGGTCCTGATAATTCTGCTGGAAGAAGAAGATGAACAGCGACACGCCGATGCCGATCAGGATCACGCCCAGCTGTGAAAAGATGTTGCGATAATATTCGAGCAGCTTTTCGCGATGGCGCACGTCGTTGCGCACGCTGTGGGCGACGCGAAGATTGACGATCAGCGACAGGATGAGCAGCCCGGCGCCGACCAGGATAAGGCCGCCGATGAGGAGGTAGCCATGGCCCGTGCTGAAATCCATCCGCTTGTCCCAAGACCCCAGACTGCGCAGAATAGTGCCATTTTGCTTCAATACCTACGGTTTCGTCGGCGATGGGGTCGATGGCGGCGTTTTCCCCTTGTCTGCTCGCGGCAGGACAGAGGGCGCGCGAAGGAATGCGACGGGTCCGCCTGCAAGAAGTGTCGGGGGTAGGAACGGCTGCCTGTCGCTCGGGCGGCCTGTAGCGGAGAACCTTTCGTCCCCTACTTTTTCAACGGAACGTTGAGCAGGGCGAGCGACATCCCTCCCAACAGGTCGAATGCCCTTTGCATTTCGGCTGTCCCTTCATCCGTGGCTTTCACGCCGCCCGGATCGCGATTTGGCGATGGCGGCGCCACGGTCGTCATCAAGCCGATGCTTTTCGTGACTTCGATATAGCAGATGCCGTGCGAGACCCGGTATCCGAAGCGCTGCACGCAACCGAAATCGACCACCCGTTTTTCTCCATCCTTGGTCTTGAACGTCGCCTGCGACCTCCTGTCGAGGTGGTCGGCGCCGCCTTCCTCGCGCGCCCTCTTGTCGGCCATTGCCTCCATCTGGGCGAATACGTCCGATCCATCGACATGGTAGAGATCGACCACATCCGCTTCCGGACTGGCTGGATCGGTCACCGCCGCCGTGCACTTGATCTTGCTGTCGCCCGCCAGGCGGCCACAGGTGAACGTTCCCTGGAAACTGAAATTATTGCCCGTCTGGCCATTAATGTTGCCGACACCTTCCGACAGGGCTGCGTTCAGGGCTTCTTCATTCACGCCGAATGACTCGAGCGGGGAGGCCGGTATGTCCTGCGACGTCGATGCCTGCACAGCCTCGACGCGCGGGGCCGCCGTCTTCGTGTGCCAGTCCGAAGTATCGATATCGCGATTTCCCTCAAGGATGGCCGTTACGAGCGCGCCGGCGCCGCCGAGCTTGGCGGTCAGCTGGTCGAGCGTTTTCTCGTCAGGTTCGCCGGTAGCCGGCAAGCCCGCCTGGCTTTGAAACGACCTCAGCGCGCTCTTTGTGTCCGATTTCGCGTTGGCGTCGATCAGGCCCTTGTAGTAGCCCAGCCTGGTCAGCAGGACCTGGGCGAAAACCGTTCGGTCAAACAGCGCGTTGTCCTCTTGGCTGATGGACTGGTTGCGCTCGGAGAAGGTGGTTTGCGTATGGCACAGGCCTTTCACCGCGAAGATGCATGCCAGCTGGGCCTGAATGCGTGCATTGACCTCCGAGGAGGCCTCACAGACCATGCCATAACCGCCATTGTCGCCGATGGCGACCGCCCCCCATCCGCCCTGGCATTCCAGGGCCAGCTGGCAATTGACGCCTTCGGCGTCCTTGCACTGCGTGAGCGCGCATTTGCGCGCGGCTTCCCTGCTTGTGTAGCCGGAGCACCATCCGTAGGACTCATCGTCGCCGAAGAAGATCGCGCCGGCGGCCCGAGTGCTGCCGGCCGGCAAGAGACCAAGCAGAAGACAGCCTAGCATGAGGTAGAGGCGCTTCATCGCAGCCTCCGATCTCCGTGTTTGCCATGCCGGGCACCATTTCACGGCCGCCGGCTTGCGTCCCCCTTCATAGTGATGAAGACGGCTGCATTTGCGGCACCAGGGAGCCGATGTCGTTGGAGGTAAACCGCTTTATCCCCTACAGGTTCGCCTCGGCGAAGATGCGCGCGGCCCAATCCAGGAAGACGCGCAGGCGCGGCGAGAGTTGCCGGTTCTGCGGGTAGAGCGCCGACAGCGGCGTCGGCGAGGGCGGGTAGTCGGCCAGCACCTCGACCAGCATGCCCTGAGCAAGGTCCTTCTCGAAACGATAGCGTGGCGCCTGGATGAGGCCGAGGCCGAGCCGTGCGAGGTCGGCGGCGGTGTCGGAATTGTTGGCGGCGACGCGGCCCGGCAGCCGGACCTCGCGCGTCTTGCCGTTGACGGTGAATTCGAAGGGCAGCACCTCGCCGGTGCGCGACGAGACGAAGCCGACCGCCTGATGGCCGTCGAGCGCATCGGGGGAGGCGGGTGTGCCGTGGCGAGAGAGATAGGCGGGGCTGGCGCAGGTCATCTCGCGGATGACTGCGAGCCGGCGCATGATCATGCCGCTGTCGGGCGGCTCGCCGACGCGGATGACGCAGTCGACGCCCTCGCGCACGAGATCGACCAGCCGGTCGCTCTGGCCGATCTGCAGGTCGATCCGGGGGTAGCGCCCAAGAAACTCCGGCAGGCGCGGCAGCAGGAAGGTGCGGGTGAGCAGCGTGCTGGCGTCGATGCGCAGCAGGCCGAAGGGCTCGGCCTTGCGGAAGGCAGCCTCGGCATCCTCGATCTCGGCCAGGATCGACAGGCAGCGCTGGTAATAGGCCTCGCCGTCCTGCGTGGCATTCACCTGCCGCGTCGTCCGCTCCAGCAGCCGCGCGCCGAGATGTTCTTCGAGCCGGCGGACGGCTTCCGTCGCGGTTGAGCGCGGCAGGCCGAGATCGGCGGCGGCAGCGGTAAAACTGCGCCGCTCGAGAACGCGAACGAAGAGCCGCATCGTGTCCAGGCGATCCATGGGCTTTGTTCGCAGTTTCCGAATAGTGATGTCAAGGATCGACTGATTATCCGGAAGGTGGCGACGTCTATATCCGTGTCACTGACAATACGGAGAGACTTCCATGACAAATCAAACCAGAACCGCGATCGTGACCGGCGCCTCCAAGGGCATCGGTGCGGCGATCGCACAGCGGCTCGCCCGCGACGGCGTTGCCGTCGTCGTCAACTATGCACGGGGCCGCGCCGAGGCCGAAGCGGTGGTCGGCGCGATCGAAGCCGAAGGCGGCAAGGCGATCGCCGTGCACGCCGATATTGCCGATCCCACGGGCATCGCCACCCTGTTCGACGCCGGCGAGAAGGCCTTCGGCGGCGTCGATATCCTGGTCAACAATGCCGGCATCATGAAGCTGTCGCCGATCGCCGCGACCGACGACGCCTCCTTCGACACGCAGATCGCCATCAATCTCGGCGGTGTGTTCCGCGGGCATGCGCGAAGGCGCAAAACGCCTGCGCGATGGCGGCCGCATCGTCAATTTTTCGAGCAGCGTCGTCGGCCTCTACCAGCCGGGTTACGGCGTCTATGCCGCCACCAAGGGGGGTGTCGAGGCAATGACGCATATCCTCGCCAAGGAGCTTGGCGCGCGCCGCGTCACCGTCAATGCGGTGGCGCCCGGACCGGTCGAGACCGCCCTGTTCACGGATGGCAAGAGCGAGGCGCAGATCGAGGCGATTGGCAAGATGATCCCGCTCGGCCGGCTGGGCCAGCCCGACGACATTGCCGGCGTGGTCTCATTCCTGGCCGGGCCGGATAGCTTCTGGGTCAACGGGCAAATCATCCGCGCCAATGGCGGCGTGATCTGAAGGAGACTGATATGCAACATACAATTCTGATCACCGGCACCTCCAGCGGCTTTGGCGCGATGACGGCGCGGGCGCTCGCGAGAGCTGGCCACACCGTCTATGCCTCGATGCGCGACCCCTCGGCGCGCGGTGGTGCGGTAGCCGAGATGGAAAAGTTCGCTCGTGACGAGGGCCTGGCGCTGAAGACCATTGCGCTCGACGTCACCTCGGATGCCTCCGCCGAGGCGGCGATCCAGCAGATCGTCACTGAGGCCGGCCGGCTCGATGTGCTGATCCACAATGCCGGGCATATGGGGTTCGGGCCGGCGGAAGCCTTTTCGCCCGAACAGCTGGCGCAGCTCTATGATGTCAACGTCGTCGGCACGCAGCGCGTCAACCGCGCGGCCCTGCCGCATATGCGGTCTCTCGGCCGGGCCCAGATGATCTGGGTCGGTTCGAGCAGCACGCGCGGCGGCACGCCGCCCTTCCTGGCGCCGTATTTCGCCGCCAAGGCCGGGATGGACGCACTGGCGCAGAGCTATGCGCTGGAGCTCGCCCGCTTCGGCATCGAGACGACGATCGTCGTGCCGGGCGCCTTCACCAAGGGCACGGAGCATTTCCACCATGCGGCGGCACCAGCCGATGCGGAGCGCGCCGACGCCTATTGGTCCGGCCCCTATGCCGGTGCCGATCAGCAGGCGCTGAAGGGGCTGGCGGCGCTGGAGCCGGCGGATGCCGATCCGGCCGAGATCGCGGCGGCCATCGTCGACCTCGTCGCCATGCCGCACGGGCGGCGTCCGCTGCGCGTCCACATCGATCCCTCCGACGACGGCGCAGCAATCGTCAACGGCGTTGCCGACCGCGTGCGCGCGCAACTCCTGGAACGGATCGGCCTTGCCGACCTGCTCCATCCCAAAGCCTGAAACCCAACCTCAAACAGAAGGAATACGACTATGCCGTTCGCCAACATAAAAGTACCGCAGGCCGCACTCTCCAAGGCGCAGAAGGAAGACCTCATCCATCGGACCACCGCCATGTTCGTCGACTTTTTCGGCGAGGTCGCGCGCCCCACCACGATGGTGCTGGTGGAAGAGATCGCCGACGGCGGCTATGGCCGGGCCGACGAGGTGTTTGTCGTGCCGGAAGCCTATCGCGCCAAGGAGTAACCGCTCTGAGCTGATACCCGTCATATGACGACTGGCCGCAGCGGACGCCAACGTTCACTCTGTCCGCGGGCCTGCATGTCGGTTCCCTGAAAACCGATGCCCCCTTTGGGGCGACATGCATCAGACGGGGGCCAGGTGGACAGCCCCGAGCTGTCCACCTGTCTTGCTTGTGCTTGCTTCCGGTCCGCAGGGGAGGAACCAGATTTTTTGCGCCATATGGCAGCTTGGCGCATGCATTGTCTTATGCCGCGCTGGTCGACCCCCACTCCGTCTCGGCTTCGCCGAGCCACCTGCCGGGGCGAGCCACGGGTCTCGCCCGTCCTTCGGACCCCCCGATCGACGGGGTAGAGGAAAGGCGCCAAGCTTTTTGCCGTCAACGCTCGTCCAGCAACGCTCCCTTCCTTTCCCTCCGGAGGGGGAAAGGTGGCGCTGCGAAGCAGCGACGGTTTGGGGGAACCACATGGCAATCGAGCCTCGGGTCGATTGCTCACGCCAGTCACAGAAGATCTGTGCATAGTGTAGACGAAAGGGGGAGAGATGGCTCGGCGAAGCCGAGACGGAGAGGAGGCGTTCGCGCAACCGGTTGCCTATTGGACCGGTGTGCTGGGAGCTCGAAAAATGGCCCTATCTCAGGACACCAGGCTCAACGACTGAGCCTCCGTATCCTCCGACCGCTCGGCTCTCCCCGCGGTCCGATAGCGCTTGGGCGCGGTGCCGGTGGCGCGTTTGAAGGCGTTGCTGAAGGCGCTTTCGGAGGTGTAGCCGAGCGAGCGGGCCAGCACCGCCACGGGCGTATCTTCCTCGCGCAGAGCGCGCTCGGCCAGATGCATGCGCCATTGCGTCAGGTAGGTCAGTGGCGCGACGCCGGCTGTCTGCCTGAAATGGAAGGCAAAACTGGTGCGCGACATGGCGGCAGCCCTGGCGAGTTCCTCCAGATGCCAGTCACGGCCGGGGTCGCCATGCATCAGCCGCAGCGCCGGTGCCAGTCGCGGATCGGCGAGCGCGCGCAGCCAGCCGGCGGGCATCAGGCTCGACGTCTGCAGATGCGCGCGCAGCACCTGGATGAACAGCAATTGCGCTAGCTGTGCCGAGGCAAGGCTTGCGCCCGGCTGGCCATCCGCCTGCTCGCGCACCAGCTGGTCGAGGATCCAGCGCAGGATCGTCGCTTGCGGCGACGAGGCCTGGATGTGGATCCATGGCGGCAAGACGTCGGCCAGCAGCCGCCCGCTCGCTTGGTCGAGCAGCACATGGCCGCCAATATGGGCGAAATCCCCGCCGTTGCCGAGCTGCGCGATCTTGCAGCCGGAAAACACCGCCATCGCGTCCAGCGGTGGGACCGACAGGTCGCTGGCGAGGATGAAGGAGCGTCTTGAGGCGAGCAGCAGCACGTCTCCGGTTTGCGCATGCACCGGCTCGTCCTCGCCTTCGAGGCGGATCCAGCAACTGCCCTTCACCACGGCGAAGAACTTATCTTCTCGGGCGCGGGAAAGCGCAACGCCCAAGGCCCGCCGGCGGTGAAGCCGCCTGTCACCATGGTTTGCGCGCTAGTGAATTTGAGGATGTCGGAGAAAGGATCGCCGGTCATTTCGTACTCTCGCGCAATTTATGCGGATTTTCAAGCATTCACAATCCGGGAAGCGGGGCATAGCTGATGGCCAACGAACATCAGGAGACTGACATGACTGACGATTTAGTGCTGGTGACCGGCGGCTCCGGTTTCATCGCTTCGCACTGCATCCTGAAGCTGCTCGACGCCGGCTACCAGGTGCGCACGACGGTGCGTTCGCTGAAACGCGAAGCCGAGGTGCGCGCGATGCTGAGGGAAGGCGGCGCCGAGCCCGGCGATCGGCTGTCCTTCGTCGCCGCCGACCTGACTGCGGGCGCCGGTTGGGCGGAGGCGGCCGCCGGCTGCACCTATGCCATGCATGGCGCCTCGCCGACGCCCTCCGGCAGCCAGACGCGCGAGGAAGACTGGGTGAGGCCCGCCGTCGACGGCGTGCTGCGGGTGCTGCGCGCCGGGCGCGATGCCGGCGTGAAACGCGTGGTGCTGACCTCGGCCATTGGTGCCGTCGCCATGGGTCATGCGCCGCAGACCAGGCCATTCAACGAGACTGACTGGACTGACCTTAGCGGCGCTGTCGCGCCCTACCAGAAATCGAAGACGCTGTCGGAACGCGCCGCGTGGGACTTTATTGCCCGGGAAGGGCACGGCCTCGAACTCTCCGTCGTCAATCCGGTCGCCGTGCTCGGCCCTGTGCTCGCCGCCGACTTTTCGCATTCGATCGGGCTGATCAAGCGGCTGATGGACGGCATGCCCGGCTGTCCCCGGGTCAATTCCGGCTATGTCGATGTGCGCGACCTTGCCGATCTGCACCTGCTGGCGATGACCAGCCCTGCGGCCAAGGGCGAGCGCTTCATCGGCATTTCGGGCCACAGCCTGTGGATGGCGGAGGTCGCGAAGGTGCTGCGGCGCAGGATGGGCGCGGCCGCGGCCAAGGTGCCGACCAGGGAGATTCCCAACTGGGTGATCCGCCTGCTGGCGGTGCGCGGCGATCCGACGACCAAGATGCTGGCCAGGCATCTCGGCGTGATGATGGACGCCACCAGCGAAAAGGCGACGCGCCTGCTCGGCTGGACGCCGCGCCCGGCCGAAGAGGCGATCGTCGCCACGGCCGAGAGCCTACTGCGGCTGGGGCTCGTGGGTGGGAAGAGAGGTCACGGCTGAGGACCCCACCCCGCTGCTTCGCAGCGACCCTCCCCACAAGGGGGAGGGTAAGGCAACGCCGTGCCCGCCTATTCGACAGTGCGCGACGGGCACATTGGCGCTGCCGCAAGTGGTTGACCGCGCCGCCCATCCGGCCGATAGGTCCGCGCGACCACTCCGAGACCTGTCATGACCGACCTCAAAGATGCAACCCGCGCCCCCGACTGGCAGGACGATGTCCGCCAAGGCGTTCGCCATGTGCGCGACCTTGCCGCCCTGCCGCTGTCGCCGGCCGAGCGCGCAGCCGCACAAGCTGCCGCCGCGCTGCACAAGGTGCGCGCGCCGAAAGCCTATCTCGACCTGATCGACTGGAACGACCCGGCCGATCCGATCCGCGCGCAGGTCATTCCGTCACCGGATGAACTGGTGGAGACGGAGGGCGAGCTTGGCGATCCGATCGCCGACCATGATTTCAGCCCGGTGCCCAGGCTGACGCATCGCCATGCCGACCGGGTGCTGCTGTTCCCGACCTATCAATGCGCGGTCTATTGCCGGTTCTGCTTCCGCAAGGAATCGCTGACCTCGATCGGCCGCGGCTATACGCGCGAGGCGCTGGAGCCGGCGCTGGCCTATATCGCCGATCATCCCGAAATCCGCGAGGTGATCCTGACCGGTGGCGACCCGCTGTCGCTGCCCGACAAGGCACTGGCCGAAATCCGCGCCCGCATCGAGGCCATTCCGCATGTGCGTTTGCTGCGCATCCACACGCGCGTGCCGGTGGCGCTGCCGTCGCGTGTCACCTCGGGGCTGGTCGAATCGCTGCAGGGCCGGCTGATGGTCACCGTCGTCACGCATTTCAACCATTCGCGCGAGATCACCGATGCCACCGAGACAGCCTGCCGGACGATGCGGCAGGCGGGCTTCGTGCTGCTCAACCAGAGCGTTCTGCTGAAAGGCGTCAACGATACGGTCGAGGTGCTGGAGGAACTCTGCCGCGAGTTGATGTATCGGCTCGGAGTAAAACCCTACTACCTGCACCATGGCGACCTGGCGCGCGGCATGGCGCACCGGCGCACAACAATCGCGCAGGGCCAGGCGCTGGTGGAAGCGCTGAGGGCTCGCCTGTCGGGCATCTGCAATCCCGTCTATGTGCTCGACCTGCCGGAAGGCGGCGGCAAGGTGCCACTCGGGCCGTGCCCTATCGAGAGCCGCGATGGCGAGGTCTGGCGCATACGCGGGCTGGATGGCGCGGTGAGGGAATATACAGAGGTACTGGGCGAATAGGGCGGTGCGCTATTCCCCAACAAACGCCAACACCACCACGCGCGGGGCGACGCAATAGGCGAGGCTGACCTTGCGGCCGGTCTTCGTCGTCGCGCGGCCGGCATCGAGGTCTACGGCGATATCCTCGTAGCCCAGCACCTCGCGATCGAGCGGATAGGCCGCCTTGTAGACCGCTTCCTTGGCAGCAAAGAGAATGCGGCCGGCAAGCCGCCGGTTCGCCGCGCCTGTCCGATCCGCGGTGGTTGCAACGATCGCGAAAATCTCGTCCGGCAAGGGTTCGGCGGGCTCGACGTCGATGCCGAGGGAGACGATGTGGCCAACGCGCGCGACCGCCGCCACGGCCATGTCGTCGTCATGGGCGAGCGAACCAATTATCCCGTCCGGCCAGACCGGAGCACCGGATGGCGCGCGCGGGATGGCGACGTTCTCGATGCCGATATCGGCTAGCAGCCGGTGCGCGATCCAGCGGGCCGCACCGCTGGCGCGCCGCATGGCCGGCTGGCGCGCGGGGATCGAACGCGCTTCCTCGGGCAGCAGATGGGTCTCGTCGCCTTCGCGGATTATCCGGCATGCGGAGCGGACCCCATTCGGGGCGATGGCGGCCAGCGCCTGCGCGAGCGAGATTTCCCCGGAAGGATTTGCGGGAGGTGTCATCGATCGCCCATCGATGCCGGCAGGACGAGGTCGGCGATCATTTCGCCATCCTCGTCGAGCCCTTCTTCGACGAAACCGGCACTGCGATAGAGCTGGCGTGCCGCTTCGTTCTCCGGTTCATAGCAAATCGAAACGTGCCTGATGTGGCCAAGTCCCTGGATTTCGGCCAGCGCCTCGTGCAACGCGGCCTTGCCGTAGCCTCTGCCCTGCCAGGCGCGGTCGATCATGAAGCGGTAAATCCGCGCCTCGTCGTCATCCCGTGGGGCTTCGTACATCAGGAAGCCGACGACACGATCCCCGGCCATGATTGCGCGCGGCCGCGCGTCCCTGTCGGATTTGGCCTCGCGCAGCGAATCCGCGTTGCTTGCGACGAAATCCATCTGCTCCGGGGCCAGCTGCAGTGCAGTGACCAAGGCGCTGTTGGCCGGGGTCACCGGAGCGATCCGGATGTCGATGGTGCTTCCGGATCGCTCTGTCACGTGACCTCCGATGCTATCGGGCGTCAGGACGACGCCCTGGTGCCGTCCTCTACGATCGGCTCGACGAACCGATGCAGCTTGGCCGGGTTGCCGCGCCAGATCGAGTTGGGCTCCAGCTCTTCGCCCTTCATCACGAAGGAGTCCGTATCGACCACCGATCCTTTGCCCATGACGACGCCGTAATGGACAAAGGCGGAAGGTCCGAGCGTACAACCGTCGCCGATGCGGATGAAGTCCGACTTGAACGCACCTTCTTCCAGCGAATGGGCCTGGATAACGCAGCCCTCGTTGAGCGTGACGTCGTCGCCGATCTCGACCAGCGAACGTTCGGTCAGGTTGCTGCCGCCATCATAGACCCGTTTGCCGACCTTGACGCCCAGCATGCGCAGGATCATCGGCCGGAACGGCGTGCCGGCGAACAGGCGCACGATCGGCGAATCCGCCAGCTTCCAGTGGCGTTCGTGGCGCCAGAAGGCGACGTCGTAGATCGTCGTCATCTGCGGCTTCAGCCGGCCGAAACCAAGGCTTGCCCGCTCGACAAAGATGTAGAACGGAATGGTGATCGCCGAGGTCAGGAGCACGGCGACGAAGAGGGCGACCTCGTTCCATTCGGTGTAGTAGTTCAGCGCCCGGTCCCAGATCGCCAGCGTGGCGAACAGCATGACCCATTGCGTTGCCATGAACAGGAGGATCGTCACCAGATTGTGACGGTTCTTGAACGGGATGCGCTGACGCCGGTCGGCCTCGTCGACGCCGGCGATGAGTTCCTTGTCGCGGTTGACCATGCGCGGGATTTCAAAGGCAGGCGAACCAAGCAGGCCGACATTCTCGCGCAGCGGGCCGTCGATGGGGATCATCACCTTGGTGCCGAGCAGGACGTTGTCGCCCGTGCGGCCATCCGGCGGATAGTAGATGTTGTTGCCGAGATAGTTGCGCTCGCCAATGCGGGTTGGCTCCAGCCTGAACGCCGAGGCGGACTTGTGCACATTGATCATGTACAGGCCGTCCGACACCATGGTCTCGGTGCCGATCTCGCACAGAAGCGGGTTGTCGTGCTGCTGGTTGGAGCCGAAATTGGAGCCGGTCTGCACCACCTTGTTGAGGTTCCAGCCGATGGCGCGCATGTAGTGCACGATCGCCGAGCTGTCGCCGAACAGCAGCCCCAGCACACGCGAATTGCTGGAGAATTCGGAGACCGTCTGCAGCCAGTAGCGGAAGCCATAGAGCGTATAGGTGCGGCCAGGCTTCAGGATCAGGCTGAAAACGCGCGGCAGGACGGTGGCGGCGAAAAAGGCCACGGCGATATAGCCGAAAAGCGTGACCGTGGTGCCGATGGCGACAAGACCGATCGTCTCCTGATAGTCGTCGCCGACATATTCCCAATAGCTGTGGAACAGGAACGGCAGCGGGGTGATGACAGCGAACAGCAGGAACAGCTGAACGGCCTCGTAAAGGAAGCGCCGGACCTCATAAGGGTTCGCGGTGCGCACCTTGCAATAGTCGGCCGTGGTCGGCACGGCCGGCGATCCATGCCAGTGCTCGCCATCGGGAATGCTTTGCCCGCGCTGCAGCGAGGACGAATGGCCGAGCTGGCCGCCGTCGCCAATCGAGGTGTCGATGTCGAGCGTCGAGCCGACGCCGACGAAGGCATCGCGGCCGATGGTCAGCGGCCCGGTGTGGATATAGCCGGCCTGGGCCCGATAGCCGAGGATCATCGATTCCTTGCGCAGGATCGTGTTGGCGCCGATCGAAATCAGATCCGTGCAGACCGGCACGGATTTGGATTCGATGACGGCGTTGTGGCCGAGTTTGGTACCCAGCAGCTGCAGATAGATGCTGTAGAGCGGGCTGCCCCGGAACAGCACGACGGGCGCCGAGCGGATCAAGGTCTTGACGATCCAGAAGCGATAGTAGCGCCATCCCCAGATGGGGAACGCCTCGGCCTTCCAGCGGCCGATGAGCAGCCATTTCGCGGCAACGGCAAAGCCGGACATGCCGAAGAACACGCCGGCCGACAGTGCCACGCACCTGATATACAGCTGCAGCGGCTCGTCGAGTGCGTCATAGACCCAGTCGAGGCCGTGGTCGAGGACCCAAAGCGCGGCATAGCTGTAGAGCAGATAGAACGAAAGCTGGCCCGCTCCGCAGCTCCAGTAGGCAAGATTCGATGCCTGGCGGGTGAGAACAGGCTCATTGGTGGCCGTCGTCATCTCTTCCGCCACGCTCAGATGCTTGGCCAGGCGCGCGACAGTTGGATAGAGATAGATGTCGCGCATGGACGTCGTCGCCCATTCCTTGCGGGTGCGCACGCGGGCGCAGAAATGCGCCATCAGCAGCGAGTTGGCGCCGAGGTCGTCGAAGAAATTGTCCTCGACCGACACCGCGTCGAATTTCAGCACGGCGGCCAGCGCGTCGGCGAGGAAACGTTCGTCGTCATTGCCGGGCGCCACCATGGCGCGGTCGGCCGAAAGCCTGGTGCTTGTCGGCTTCGGCAACTGGCGAAGATCGACCTTGTTCGACACCGTCATCGGGATTGCCGGCAGTTCCTCCAGATAGGAAGGCACCATGTAGTCCGGCAGGCGCCGCTTCATCGTCTGGGCGAGATCGGCGCGCGAGAGCGCCGGCGCTCCGGCCTTGGCTGCGTAATAGGCGACGAGCTCGACGCGGCCAGGCTCGATCTCCCAGGTGGTGACGGCGGCCTGCGCGATCTCGGGCTGTTCGAGCAGCACCGCCTCGATCTCGCCGAGTTCGATGCGGTAGCCGCGGATCTTCACCTGGGTGTCGATGCGCCCGGCATACTCGATCTCGCCATCGCCGTTGATCCGGCCAAGGTCGCCCGTGCGGTAGATGCGCTGCGACGGGTTGTTCGGCAGGCCGAGGAAATCGGGGATGAACTTCTGTTCCGTCAGGTCCTGCCGGTTGAGATAACCGACGGCGAGCCCGATGCCGGCGATGCCGATCTCGCCCAGTTCGCCAGGCTCGGCAAGCTCCGGCAGCGAAGCGTCGAGAATGACGATGGAATAGGTGGGCAGCGGCGCACCGATGGTGACGGGCCTGTCCGGCGTCAGCGCACCCATCGTTGCCGTGACGGTCGCCTCCGTCGGGCCATAGGTGTTGAGGATCTGCCGCCCCGGCTTCGACCAGCGCACCACCAGATTGTGCGGGCAGGCCTCGCCGCCGACCAAGAGCGTGCGCAGGCTGGGCACATCAGATGTCATCGATGACAGCAGCGTCGGGCTGCAGGCCATGCAGGTGATGTCATGAAGCCGCAGGAAATCCGCGAGTTCCTCGCCGACGAGCGGCATCTGGCCGGGTGCGGGCACCACGGTCGCGCCGGCAACGAACGGCACCCAGATTTCTTCGGAGGAAAAGTCGAAGGCGATCGTCATGCCCTGGTAGACGCGATCGCCCGGCCGGTAGCCGTAGGATGCGGCGGCGACCCGGATGAAGTTGACGAAGCTCTGGTGGCGGATGGCCACACCCTTCGGCCTGCCGGTCGTGCCCGACGTGTAGAGGATGTAGCAGATGTCTTCGGCCGCAGTGGGGGCCGGCGCCTTGTGCGGCTTCAGCGGTGCGTCGGACTGTTTGGAGATCTCGGCGGCGGCGCTGTCGATCAGCACATGCGGAACCGGCAACTGGTCGGCCCGCGACGCATAGGTGGCGATGGTGACGATCAGGCTGACGCTGGCGTCGTCGATGATGAGCGCCATGCGCTCCTGCGGAAAGGCGGTGGCCAGCGGCACGAAAGCCGCGCCCGCCTTCACCACGGCGAGCAAGGCGACATAGGTTTCCGCCGACCGGTCGAGAATGAGCCCGATGCGGTCACCCGGCCGCACGCCGCGCTTGACCAGCAGGCGGGCGAACTGGTTGGCCCGCTTGTCGAGCTCCTGATACGTCCAGACACGTCCTTCGGAGATCACCGCCGGCAGCGTGGCGAATGTTTCGGCGAGCTGTTCGAAGACGGCATCAAGCCGCTCGCCTGGCTGACCTGCCCGGGCGAAGTCGGCGCCGGTCAGGACCTGGCCGTGCGCGGCCAGGGACCGCTGAGCACTCCTGATAAGCGCATCGACCCCTGTCACGCCGGTTTCGGGCTCTGCGTCCAGTCTTGCCGTGTCCCTGTCGAGTGCGGCGATATCGACACCGTGATCCATTTCCAAACTTTCTCGTCCTGGCCGGGCATCGCCCGGCTGTTCCTGCCGTTCGAGCGGGCATTTTCGGCTGTGCCGCCGCTGCAATTTTGACCCTTGTTGGTGGCGGACCGAAGCTTCCGAAAAGGAAGTCCCGCAGTCCCCCGCAGGATGATTATGCCATCCGATCTTTTCGCCAGTTTTTCCGAACTGTTGAATATTGTTTCTGAATTGTGTCTGAGCGCTCTTCCTGCTTCCTCCTCGCGGGCCCCTTCGGGCCTTTGGGATCCCTGTTTCATGGGGCGAGGACCCGAGTTCAGCGGGTCCAAACCCCTTGAATCCCGCCCTTCAAAAAAATCTCACCACCCCCGGGAATAAACCACCGCCTTGCCGGGTCTTCCCTTCAGCGGGGCCAATCTGCCGGCCCGCGACCTGAGGAAACGAAACAAGGATTACTAGAAATGACCAAGCTCGCTCTCAGCGTGGCCGCGATGGTGCTTGCCTCGAGTGCTGCCTTTGCCGGCAGCGACCATTTCAGCGCCGACAATGCCAACCAGCCTGTCGCTTCCGTCGACACCAATGCCACCGCCTCGATCCCCTACACGGCACGTCCTGACGGCGTCGACACCAAGGTGACGACCGGGCCGAGCCAGGGATCGGTGCAGGACATCATCAACCGGCACAACGACGAAGGCCTCTGGGGCCGCTGAGCCCACCTTCAAGCAATCTCTCAACAACAGGAACCATCGACATGAAAAACATTGCTCTCACCGCCGTTGCCATCCTCGTGGCCACCACCAGCGTCTTTGCCGGCAGCGACCATTTTGGCGACCGCACCGTCAATCCGACGACCGTCACCGTGGACAACACCTACACCGCCGCGATCCGCAAGCCGGACATGGTCCGGCACGGCATGCAGGCAACGACCAAAACTGATGCGGATGAACCAGGCCAGGGCATCTGGGGCAACTGAGTTCGGGGGTCGGGACAGCCTCGAGGTCCCGACCCGGTCCGCAATCAGGACGGGGGGCCATGTGGCGTGGCCCTCCGTCGCTCCTTCCGCGATTTCTTGACGCCACCGCAACCCACAGGAGACCACACAATGTTCAGCATGACACGCCGCACAGTGCTTCAATCCGCCGCCGCCGCTGCCGCTTTCGGCCTCGCCGGCAAACTTGAGTTCACCCGCCCCGCTTTCGCCGAGACACCGGTGGAGCCGACCGTCGGCTTTTACAAATACACGGTCGGCGATATCGAGGTGACCGCCATCTATGACGGCATCTGGAAGAAACCGCACGACCCGGCCTTCATCAAGGATGTGTCGGTCGAAGACACCAAGGCGGCACTCGCCAAGGCGGGGCTGACCACCGACTTCATGCCCATTCCGCTCACCGTCGTCGTGCTTAAAATGGGTGGAAAGCTGATCATGATGGATGCCGGCTCTGGCGTCGGCCAGTGGCAGGCCAACGCCACGCACCTGCCGGCCAACATGGCCGCCGCCGGCATCGACTACAAGGCGATCGACACCATCATGATCTCGCATTTCCATCCCGACCATGTCTGGGGCCTGATGGAGAAGGGCACCAACACGCCGGTGTTCCCCAATGCCGAGCTGATCGTCAACGCCACCGAATACAATTGGTGGACCGACCCCAGCCGCCTGGCCAAGCTGCCCGATGGGCGCAAGCCGGCGGGCAAGCGCATCGCCGAGAATTTTCCGAAATGGAAGAACTGGAAGCTGGTCGAGGACGGCGCCGAAGTGGCGCCCGGTATCCAGATCATCGCCGCACCCGGCCACACGCCTGGACATTCGGTGTACCTCGCCAATTCCGGCAAGGAGCAGCTGATGATCTCGGCCGACACCATGTATGTGCCCGCACTTCTCGCGCCGCATCCGGAGTGGCAGGGCGCCTACGACCAGGATGGGCCGACGGCGATTGCCACCCGCCACAAGATCATCGACCGGGTGATCGCGGACAACATCCGCATTTCCGGGTCGCACTTCCCGTTCCCCGGCACCGGCGTTTTCGTCAAGGACGGCAGTGCCTATGGCTTCACGCCGGTTCAAGTTTGAACGCGGCAACCCAAACCAAGCGAGTAAGACAATGAAACAGCTTCTCTTGGGCAGAAACGCCCTGTTCGGCCTGCTCGGCGCCATCGCCGTGCTGACCGTGGTTCCCGTCGCGACAATCATGCCGGCCTATGCGGTGGATGACATAGAGGGCGCCGACGCGCCGACCTCACCGCCGTCCAGGCCAAGATCGCCGCCAAGGACTACAAGGGCGCGCTGGCCGATCTGCGCGATCTCGCGCAGGACAACCAGCAGGCCGACGTCTACAATCTGCTCGGCTTCACGCTGCGCAAGACCGGCGACTTCACCACCGCGCTGACCTATTACAACAAGGCGCTGGAGCTGAAGCCCGACCACAAGGCCGCCCGCGAATATCTGGGCGAGCTCTATATCGAGACCGGCGACATGGACAAGGCCAAGGCGCAGCTGGCCTCGCTGCAAAAACTCTGCCCTGCCGGCTGCGAGGAACTGGAAGACCTGCAGAAAGCCATAGACACCAAGGTGACGCAGTAGGCCGTGACCCATTTCCTCTCCCCTAAGAACGTTGGGGGAGAGGTGGCTCGGCGAAGCCGAGACGGAGTGGGGGGCTGGCACTGACCCATCCCTTACCAGTTTGGGCGCTCGTGGCTGGCGCCCATTGCCGGAGCCGGCGCTCTCCCTCGAGCCGGCTCCGGCCTTTTCGAGCATCACATCCGTCAGGCGCCGTTCTCGCGCGTCCCACGGCGGGCGACGCTTGCCTGTGCCCAAAAATTGGAGGCTGACCCATGACACCGAACGACATCGCCGCGAAGCTCACCGGCCTCGCCACGAAATACCACATCAGGGACGTTACCCTGCTTGCCGGCCGCCTGCTTATGTCCTTCATCTTCCTGCATGAGGGCGTGACGCTGGCCACCCATTTCGACGGCGCCGCCAAGGCGATGGCAGCCCAAGGCGTCGGCCTGCCGCTGTTTGTCGCCACCATCGCGCTGCAACTGGGGGCAGGGCTCTCGGTGGCATCAGGCCTGCTGACGCGGCTGGGCGGCATCGGGCTCGGCCTGTTCTGCCTGGCCACCGCCTTGCTGTTCCACACCAACTTCGCCAGCCAGAACGATCTGCTGCATTTCGAAAAGGACCTGGCCATATCAGGCGGCATGTTCGTGCTGGCCGCCGTCGGCGCCGGCCGGCTGTCGCTGGACTGGCTGCTGGCCCGCGCCCTGCAAAAGCGTAAGCGCGACAAGGAGATGGTCAAGGCATTGCTGGCGGTGGAGAACGAGTTCACGGGGGATGTGCGGTTGCCGGTTTGAGGCACCCCTGCCAAACGCTCGCTCGCTGGAACCAGTCCGGGTGCTCCGCATTCTATTAGCAGGGGCTCAAGGAGTGTGTGATGAAAGCGGTTTTGGCACTGGTCGCAGGCTTTGTCCTGACCCTTGCGGTCTTCGCCAGCGGGCTGGCCTTCGCCGCCTGGCTGATTGTCGCCAAGCCCGCGCATCAAGCCAGGCCAGCCGACAGTGTCTCGCAGCTGTGGACCAAGGACGCACAGCCCGTGGACAAGACCGCGCCGGGTCTGGAGCGCGTGGCCGCCGCGCAGCCCGCCGCACCCGATGCCGCAGCCAGGGTGCAGTCGCCCGAGCCGACCAATTCAGTCGCGGTGGCACCCGACGCCGGCGAGCAACAGGCCAGGCTGCCGCCTGCCCATGTCAGCTGGTGTGCCGACCGCTACCGCTCCTACAATCCCGACGACAACAGCTATATGTCCTACAGCGGCCAGCGGCGGCCCTGCGTGTCGCCCTATCTCGACACCACTGCCGCCGCCGACCAGGCCGCGCCCGCCGAGGTCAGCTATGTCGAAGGCGGCGCGGCACCCCTGGTTGCGTCGGCCGACCTTTCGGACGACCACGTCCAGTCCTGCTTCAGCCGCTACCGCTCCTACCGTCCCGAAGACAACAGCTACCAGCCTTATTCCGGTGGGCCGAGGCGCCAGTGCGAGTAGGGGGCGCAGGCTGCTTGAATCGCGTGCGATCCCTGGCCATTTCGATCACGCAAAATTTTTGGATCAATCCCGCCGGCGCGGCGTTCCTCCCTGACACGAAGGGAGAACCACCATGACCGACGACCGTAACGACAAGATCCGGGACCGTGCCTACGCAATCTGGCAACGCGAAGGCGGCGCCCATGGCGACCACGAGCGCCATTGGCACCAGGCCGAAATGGAGATCGACCGGGAAGCCGCCTTGCCGCTGACGGCCGACGACGCCTTGCCGCAAACCCGTGAGATCGCCAGCACCGATGTGCTGGAGGTCGAAGCGCTGGCCATGCGCACCGGCATATCGGGCGACGAGGCGCAGGCGCTGCTCGACCGCCTGGGCACCGACCGCGCGGCAGTGGAGCAGGCAGCGCGCAGCCTCAAGGACAGGAAGGGCGCCAAACCCTGATCAGGGAGAGCGAGATGATCCGCAAACTCAAGGACGGAAAATACCGGCTTTATTCGCGCAAGAAGGACGAGAAGACGGGGAAAAGGCGCAATCTGGGTACGTTCGATAACCGCGAGGCGGCGGAGAAGCATGAGCGCGAGGTGCAGTATTTCAAGCGGCTTTAAGGAGGAGGTGTTTGGTGCTTGCCTCTAACTGTCGCGATGGCGATACATCAGCCGCTGCCGTGACCGGTTTAACCATAATCCGTCTAAGTACAGCGGCAGCAATGCGCCTAATGTCGGACGTTGAAGTTGATCTTGCCGTTGCCCAGAAGCGGACTCTAGCTATGATAGGAGAAAACGCCTCACTTCATCAAAAAACTGTAGGCAAGCCGCCTCATTCTTCAGAAACAGGTGATTCTTGCCATCGAACGCAACGAAGCGAGCACCGGGAATAGCAGCAGCCATTTGTCTGCCCGCCTCGAGCGGGCAGACTCGATCATCGCGAACGTGCATGACAAGTGTTGGTACCTTCCTTCGGAAGAAGTTCGCGAACATCGAGATCACCGACGACTTCAAAATACTGTGCTGCGCACTCAGGCGAGATCGTCCGTCGTTGCAGCTCGTTGAAGGCTTCGATCTGCTCTTTGGTGCCTTCAGGGAGAAACTGTGACGAAAACAATTGACGAAACGTCGGTTCGTCCGATCCCCATCCTAAACGCATCAAGGTCGTCATAGCATCGCGTTTCTGGCGCTCCTCGGGCGAACGCTTCCGTCCACCCAATGCAAAGCCGCCGTAGAGGATGAGATGTGACACCTTTTTGGGGTGGCGCACAGCGTAGGCAATCGAAACGGCACATCCCTGGGATGCGCCGAACAAAGGGAAGCGCGTGAGACGTGCCGCATTAGCAACGGCTTCCAAATCGCTCACCCAGTTTTGAAGTGAAAGCTCGTCCACATTCCTATCCGACATTCCATTCCCTCGCGCGTCATAGCGGATAAGGGTGTGTTCGCTTGCAAGCCCCTCTAGTAAGTGATGCCAGACGGGACTCTCCCAATCATACTCCAAGTGGTTCAGCCAATTAGCGGCCTTCATGAGAGGTGGTCCGCTCCCAACCTTGGCCCAGGCAAGCTGAACACCGTCTTTCGCGCGGCAATACGCAATCGACTGGGTTAGTTCGTGGGTTACTTGCCGTTCAAGATCAGCCGATCGCTTCGTTGCAACAGAATACCCGCCGCCGACGCGAAGCAAATAGACCCGGATGGGCTCGGCGATGTTCTTGAGCTGTGTGCTGCCGAGATCGCTGACTGAAAGGTCAAGCCTGGCCTTGACCTGACGATAGGCATCCTCGGACAGGCAAATGGTGCCCGGCGACGCGACGCCTTCCAGGCGTGAGGCGATGTTGACGCCGTCACCCATCAAGTCGCCGTCGCTTTCCTCGACGACATCCCCCAGATGGATACCGATCCGGAATTCGATGCGGCGGTCCTGCGGCACACCGGCATTGCGCTCGACCATGCCGTTCTGCACCTCGATCGCACAGCGCACGGCATCGACCACGCTGCGGAACTCGACCAACGCCCCATCCCCTGTGCGCTTGATTACGCGCCCGTTGTGCACGGCAATCGCCGGATCGATCAGGTCGCTGCGCAGTGCCCGCAACCTCGCCAGGGTGCGATCTTCGTCGGCACTGGCAAGCCGGCTGTAGCCGACCACGTCAGCAGCAAGGATCGCCGCAAGTTTGCGGATCTCGTTCACCTTGCCCCTCCTTCACTATCCGACATAGCACAGACGCAAGGGAAAGACCGCTCCATTTATCTGGACGCCTTGCCTGGCATTCGCCCAGGTCGACGTTCCAGGGCACGGGACCGGGCGGCGGTTGTTGGTGCGGGACGGGTGCCAGGTGTGGGTGCCGGAGGCCGTGACATCGCGGCCGCAGAACACCGCCCGAAGCGACAATGTTTCCCGTTTGCGCCCATTCGGCTAAGCTGCGACGGACGCAAAAACCGATCTGGAGAGAGGCCGCCGGGGGAATTCGATATGCGGACCAGCTGCGCAATCCTGATGGGGCTTCTATTGATCGCTCCCGCAGCCGCGGAGGACGTGCAGTGCCCGAAAGGCATTCAATTGGAGCAGGACATCCAGGCCGCGCCCGGTTGCCTGGCAGCTCACAAGTTGCACCAGGCCTGCGCCTGGGGATCGAGCGGCGACGAATTCATGTCGGAGGACGTGATCGACAAGTGCAAGGCTGGATTCTTCGATCGACTGACCCGCAAGCAAATGCGCCTGTATGAAAAGCGCCTCGATGCATGCGGCGAACGCTACCCGGTCACCCAGGATGGTGGGTCGATCCAGATATACTTGTCCTCGATGTGTGACGAGGATCTCGCGGCGACCTATTTCAAAGCCGCAAAGGGTGGGCAAATTGTGGGAACGCCACGCTGGAGGGTGCCCAACATATCTCAGTGAACCGATTGTCCGTTTCGGGAGACTGGACCATCCGCAACTCATCCCTCGGCCGGCTCTTCGTAGATGCCGGTGATGAGGAGCCATGCGCCTGAAATCAGGAAGGCGAACAGCACGATGGTTCCAAGGGCCGCGATGTAAAGGCCCACGCCGCGCCCGAGAATAAGGAAAATCGCGCCTGCAACCTCGGCCAGGTAACACAGCGTGCCGCCCGCCAGCCGCGGCCCGGTCAGCCCGATGGAACTCATCCCCGCCATGATGGCGACGACATAGCCTCTGACGAATATGAATGTTGCTATGTCCCAGAGGAAAAGCCATTCGAAGCCAAGTGCCGGAAGATATTGACCTCCCAGAAGCGCAAGGCTGCATGCCATGAAAATCGCGCTGAAGCCCGACAGCATGTTGATTGCCCGGTTCTTGTGCGTCGTGTTGCGGACAAGGCGTTCGGGATTGATCGAGATCGCGACGAAGATCAACCCGGCAAGCCCCGCCGCGCCGCCGCCCACCATGACGAAGAAATTGTTCCATTGATCCAACATGACGTGCCCCCGAGCTTCAGCCGGCTCGATGGAGGCTAGCATGGCTGCGTTCTCGAACTCCACGGGGCGAGACAGCCGATCCGTGGGGTTTCGTCGTTTGGGCGACAGGTCCGGGATCTTGCCGGCGCCCATCATCGAGCAATGATCAAGACCTGTGGATCATCATCGGCGGTTGGGGGGCGCACCTTCCCGGGGGAAGACCGATAGCCTTGGTCAGGCGGAAATTCTGATCGAGGCCAAATCCTGGCTGGCGAGGTGATACGCAAACTCGAGGACGGTAAATGCCGGCTTTATTCGCGCAAGAAGGATGAGAAGACCGGGAAACGGCGGAATTTTGGGCGTTTGAGACGCGCGAGGCGGCGGAGAAGCATGAGCGGGAAGTGCCGTATTTTAGGTGGCATTGAGACGGGGCGGTGGCGATGCCCGAAGGCTACAGCGGCCACACTGTCGATCAATGATTTGCGGCAGCCGTTTCGACTGTGCCGCAATCGCCAGATAAGCCGTTATCCCCGTCCCAGAAGCCATGATTTCCTATCCTAGTGGCGATCCCACTTCAGTGGCGCGACGCGTCAACCTGGCTTGCCATTTGCAAATCGGCCCAGTTCCACCACAGCACGATTGAAGCCCAAGATCTGGCGGCAAACCGTGTCGGCGACCTTCTGGATGGCAGGGTCCGAAATGTCCATGCTGGTGACAGTCTCGATGCCCCTCCGGATAGTCATTTTGTCGAAGTCGCTGTGCAAGACCGTGTCCAGCGCATGAACAAACTCAATGCTACCTGGCTCGTCGACAAGTTTATCGAATGCTATGCGCAGCGACTGAAGGATGTCGGCGACCTCAGCATTGCTTTCAGCCAGCTGTTCCCTGAGCACCAGCAGATCATGTGTCTGGCCCGATCCGCGGGCGATGCGCATTAGAGATCGAAGCATCCCTCCGCGAAAGAAGGAAAGCCGCGCGGCTGAGCCGATGTAAGGTTGATAGGTATTGGCGCGAATATACCCAGCGAAGGCTTGCTTGATGTGATCAGCCATCTCTGCCAGCGCGGCTGTGTTGTCGTTCGTCCGTTGAGTAATCTGCTCCTGCCATTCTTCTTGTTCGCGCTGCTCGCGAGGTGGATGGGTTAATTTCCATATTTTCGTAAGGAGCCCGCCAAGTGGTATTTCTTCAACAGCGCTTTCGGTAACCGCGCGACCAATTGCCCGTCCAGATCTTGGTGGTGGCAAACGTAGCCGATCGTCCTTAGCCAAAGTCCCCTCCTGAATATATGATGAAGGACATTATTACATACGGGTTTAATTATATACAGGTTGGGCGATCGGCCAAACTATCCAACTGCTGGGAGCAGCGAAGCGAAGGGAACTACCGCGTTCCACTGCCCTAGGTTAAAACAGCCCGTCTGCTCTCGGCCAATTTTGTACTTCACGTTCGCGTCTCCTTTCCAGCCGTTCGACGCGAACGACAGGGCCTCGATGCCGGCATCGAGGCAGCCCGGCAGAGAAACGCTCAGTTCACGCAGCCCAATGGATCGTGTGTGCCGCCTGAAGACGCGCGAGACGGCGGAGAAGCATGAGCGGGAGGTGCAGTATTTCAAGCGTGATTGAGGGGTGGGGCGCTTGCAAGGCGGATGCGCTTATCGCTGGTGGGACCTGAGTTTCAGCCTGTCACAAGCCGTCGCGAAGCCACTTCGGCTTGCCGGGGCAGGTAGCCGTTACGGGTATTTCAACGTGACCAATCAACATTATTGAAATCCCTATAGAGCTTGGCAGCATAGGCCTCGTCTACTTGATGCGCAAAAGAGATCAGACCGGCGATGTGTTTTCGCATGCCGATTAGAGAGTCGAAGCCACGTCGCTGCATGTGAGCTTGGGCGCCAATTTTGTCGTGGTTGAGCGCGTAGAGATGTGTCTCAACATTTACTTTGAAATCCTTTGTCAGGTTCGGTTCATCTCGATCGACGAGTACCCCTAGAAGCAGCTTGCGTGCGCCTGGAGGGACGATGCGCGTTTTCGAAGGATTGTATGTCAAACCTACCGATTTAAGCTCCCCCGTTGCCCACGTTACTAATCTCAGTGCCTGCTCGCGCGAAGCCTTGCCGGAAGTGGAAAAAGCGAGATCGTCGGCGTATCGCGTGTAGGTCCAACCATTGCTGCTAGCAAATTTTGACAGGCGTTCATCCAATCTTTGCACGGCAAGATTTGCGAGCATCGGGCTCGATGGTGCTCCTTGGGGAAGATGACCAGCAGGAAGTCGTGTATGCGGAAGTATTCCATTGTTGCCGATCCTGCCTCGTGGCTGGTTCAGTATCGTTCTTGTGCACAATCTAGTGATCTGGAATGCTATCAAAGCGCCATATCCCAGTGATCTAAAGACACGGTAGACGTCTCGCTCAGTAATCGATTCGAAGAAATTAACGACGTCCATTTTCACAAGCCACTTGCATTCTGCGTGCAGGCGACAAGCCTGGACTAGATCGCGGTGGGGAGTAAAGGCGAAGCTAGCAGGGTGTGGCTTCACCGCGTTGAGAATATTTTGTGCGATCCATCGTTGAACTCTCATCAAAGCTGGCACGGGAACGCAAATCGTTCGATAGCGTCTGGTCGCAGCCGTCTCCCCTGGCAACACGCGCTTCTTTAGCCTAAAAACCCTATAGGCCTCTGCTTCTCGGTTAACAAATTCGATGAGGGTCGGAAGGCTGACATCTGTTAGGTGTGCGAGGTGACCAAGAGACAAGATTACTGGCAGATCACGGTTTTTCCGCTTGATCCTTCGCCCGGCCGCTATCGCCGCCTCAATTACGACGTCGGGTCTGCCGGCTGCGTGTGCCCCCTCGCGAAATTGTTGAGAGTCCCAATGGTGACGCATCTACATTCCACCCCGGTTGGGGTGATACCTGTCGATGCCAAACTCGCCGCCTGCCGAGTGATGTCGCTTGCGACTGGGATCGACAGGTAACAGACTACAATCATCAGCTCTATCAGCGGCGATCGGAAACCCGATCGCCCATAACGACATGCAGCAGCACATCATTTTGGCCATCCCGAAGGACGGCTAGGACTAGATGCAACCGTCGGGACTCTCAACGACCATGGATAGTATGGTTCCATGTTCGAGGGAATGACTTTTTTTCGTTTCTCAGATTTTACTGCTGCTTCGATAAGGGCTTGGCCTTTGTCTGTCAGCCGCTTGTTGCTGGACAAAAGCCCTTGCTGATCGGCTTGCGCAACGGCTTCTTTAACCTGTTCTGTCGTCAGATTTGTTCTCTCGGCAAGTTCAACCAGAGCATCTCTTCGCAATCTGCCGCGGATCGCTGCAAGTACTAAGACGATACGAGCCTCTAATGGAGAAATTAATTTGTCAAAAACAATTCCAGCCGCCTCAGCAGTATTCGCGATCTGCTCTTCCTCTGACAATGGCATGAATGCCAGTTTTCCTTCTCGCGGAACCGGGCCAGAATAGAGCGCTCGCCAGCCGCCTTCGGACCTATGAATAATTGCGGGTGTATTATTTGGAATTCTATAGGTAAAAGCCACTAAGGCCTTGGTGTCGAAAAACCCTTGTGCGGGCGCGCCACGACCGGCGTCAGGTCCATAGTTTGTGATAAGATTGTTCCACCTCGCCGCTTGTGCAGGTTCAGCGGTGTCGACAGTCGGGACTAAGTGCTGCATGAAGACCTGGGGCTGCGTTTTGTGCGCGATCACTTTCTCAAAGCCTGCTTTGGTGCCGGCGGCAGAGACGACCCCAAATCGAATCCATCCAAGCGACCACCATGCCCGGACAGACGGTACTCGCCAGAATTTGTCCAACATTGCAGAGACACGGGTCCCCGAGCCTATGAAATCAGTGACGATTCCGATTATCGTTGCCCCCCGCTTTCTAATAAACTCAGGACCTGGGTGGTTTAGAAATCTCCCCGGCCGCTTCTCGACCATCTGGGATATTACAAATGCCCCTGATCCTTCACTTCCGACGCGACTTGATCCGCGGCGAGGTGCCACGGGCTTAACAGATCTAGGTTCGACAGCTCGGCGGCGAACTTTGCCTCTCTTGTCAGCTAGCTTCTTGGATTGAAAAATTGCGCTTTCGGCGAATTCACGCTCAGCGTATAGCGCGATAGTTTTCTTCTTGAGTGGCCCAGTGGCAGCTCGAGAAGCGTAGAGTTGATCAATACCCCAGCGCTGTGCCTCAAAAACCTGCTCACTATCGAGCAAGACCATGGCATCGAGCATTTCTGCCGCCGCCACCCTATCTGCCAAATCATTGAACTGACGAACCCAGGCTCGCCCGGCTTCGGTTTCTGATAAGCGCGTGATGTGCCTCAATTTGTTCAATCGCCTTTTCTATCTCGATACTGAAAAATATCAAACGTTCTTGGCGGCAATCGCGTGACGGTGGGCGTTGAGCTAGGAAGAAGGAGTTAGTCCCAAGTCCCCGAGGGCGAATCTTTCCCCTGAGGCGCATTAGTCTATGATTGATGTTAACATAATAACGAAACGCGATGGAATCGACGCTTGTCCCGTTCTTAACAACACTTGTGTAGCACCGACCGCCGACCAAACTGCCAGCTCTGTCTGTAGCACCTAACAAACTCTTGAACTCCCGTCTGGCTCTGTCAGGAACCTTAATTCCGACGCTCCTCCACTCCACCCCCATTAACCATTCGTTAACCATTCCCTCGCTAGCGTTTACCTCTCAGTAAGGATTCGCCAGCCGTGACCTTTGCCGCTCCCCTCGAGGCCAAATCCATTCGCTTTCGTGCCCGCTCTTTCGTCGCTTTCACCTTGACCCCGGAAGCGCCCATGGCGGAGTGGCTGCAGGGGCTGGATCACTGGATCGGCAACTCGCCGGGCTATTTTGCCGGGCGGCCGGTGTTGCTGGATTTGAACGTGCTGAAGCCGCGGCCGAGCGAGATCGCCGCGTTGGTGGCGGAACTCGGGACGCGCGGCATCCGCATCTATGCGATCGAGCTCGACGGGGCTTCGCTCGGGCCGGAACTGCCGCCTCTGCTGGTCGGCGCCAAGGAGGCGACGACGGATGGGCTGCTGCCGGGCCGCAAGGGTGGGCAAGAGGTTTCCGGCACATCAGAGGGCAAGGCCGCCGAGGGCAGGGCGCCGGACCACCGCATGGACGCGCGTGCCGATGCCGGCGGCGTTGCGAAGGGCAAGGCTGGCGCAAGCAAGACTGACGAAAGCGAGCCGCAGGTTTCGCATTACGATTCGGGCACGCTGATGATCAAGGCGCCGATCCGCTCCGGCCAGGCGATCATGCATCCGCATGGCGATGTCATCGTGCTGGGCTCGGTCGCTTCCGGTTCGGAGATCGTCGCCGCCGGCTCGATCCATGTCTACGGCACGCTGCGCGGGCGCGCTTCGGCGGGTGCGCTCGGCAACACCGGCGCGCGTATCTTCTGCCGCCGCAACGAGGCCGAGCTTCTGTCGGTCGACGGCTGGTACATCACCGCCGAGGAGATGGAAGGGGTGTCGCGCGGCAAACCGGTGCAGGCCTTCCTCGACGGCGAGGGCCTGCGCGTCGAAACACTGAGCTGATGCGGCTGACTGAATAACAACGGATAACAACGGAGGCTTTTTCGATGGGCAAGGTAGTGGTGGTCACTTCGGGCAAGGGGGGCGTCGGCAAGACCACCTCGACGGCGGCGCTCGGTGCCGCCGTGGCCAAGACCGGCAAGAAGGTGGCGCTGGTCGATTTCGACGTCGGCCTCAGGAATCTCGACCTGATCATGGGCGCGGAACGCCGCGTGGTGTTCGACCTCGTCAACGTCATCCAGGGCACGGCAAAGCTGTCGCAGGCGCTGATCCGCGACAAGCGGGTCGACACGCTGTTCCTGCTGCCGGCCTCGCAGACGCGCGACAAGGATGCGCTGACCGAGCAGGGCGTCGGCGAAGTCATCGACAAGCTGCGCTCGGTGTTCGACTATGTCTTCTGCGACAGCCCGGCCGGCATCGAACGCGGCGCGCAGCTCGCCATGCGCTTTGCCGACGAGGCGGTCATCGTCACCAATCCGGAAGTGTCGTCGGTGCGCGATTCCGACCGCATCATCGGCCTGCTCGACGCCCGCACCATGCGCGCCGAACAGGGCGAGCAGATCGCCAAGCACGTGCTGGTCACCCGCTATGACGCGGGGCGGGCCGCGCGGGGTGAAATGCTGTCCATCGACGATGTGCTGGAAATCCTGTCGGTGCCGCTGCTCGGCATCATTCCCGAAAGCCAGGATGTGCTACGCGCTTCCAACCTCGGTTCGCCGGTGACGCTGTCGGAGCCGCTCAATTCGGCGGCCAAGGCTTACATCGAAGCCGCAAGGAGGCTTGAGGGCGAGGAATTGCCTGTCATCGTGCCCTTCGAGCGCAAGGGCTTCCTCGATCGTCTTTTGGGAAGGAGGGCGGCATGAACCTGCTCGACATCTTCAAGCGGCGCTCCAGCGCGCCGGTGGCGCGCGAGCGGCTGCAAGTGCTGCTCGCCTATGAGCGCCGCAACCGCAGCCAGCCCGACCTCGTCTCCATCCTGCGCGAGGAGATCATGGCGGTGATCGCCAAACATGTGCAGATCGACCAGGATTACCTGCAGGTCTCGATGGAACGCGGCGAGACCATGTCGACGCTGGAGATCGACATCCAGATCCCCAACAAGAGCCCGGCGCCGATGGCGATCGCGGGGTGATCTTCACCCTCCCCCTCGTGGGGGTCTGGGGGACCGGCGAGACCCGTAGCTCGCCCCGGTAGGTCGATCCGCAAAGCGGATCGGGGTGGGGGGCAGCGCGACGCCCAAGACTCGGGTTCCTCGCCCCCCGCAAAGCGGGGGAGAGGTGGCCGCGAAGCGGTCGGAGAGGGGGCCGCGCGACGCTGGCGGGTTCCCTCTGAATTTCGTTGAGGTCGAGCCATTCCCCCGCTCCGTCTCGGGCTTCGCCCGAGCCACCTCTCCCCCACATTCGTGGGGCGAGGAACCCAAGTTCTGCAAAGCTTGCGCCAGCCCCCTCACGCCGCCGCGAACACAACCATTTGCGCGAGGCGGCGGATGACCAGCACGAGGGCCAAGAGGGGAGGCCGGCGCCGCATCTGGAGAGTGAGCGATGGGCACCGGCCCGGGCGGATCGACAGGTCCGCCGCGAAGGAACGGTAGCGAGTCCGGGCGCCGCGTGGCATTGGTGCGATCGCGCAGGGTGCGAGCGGCAAGCACGGGCCACTGATTCGGACGGCCGAGGGTCGCACCGAGAATCGCTGCCCGAACCCATGTCAGTCAAGCGGTTCATGCTGGTAAAGCTCGTCCATCGAGAGCGATGCCAGGGCGCCGAAAGGGGCCTGCTTCTTCACCCGGCCGCCGCTCAGGATCACCACGTCGTCGCAGAACGAGATGGTGCTGTGATGGTGGCTGATGACGATGGTCGTGCGCCGTCCCGCCCTCGACTTCAGGGTCTCGACGATGGCCGCTTCCGACAGCCCGTCGACCGCATTGGTGGCTTCGTCGAGGATGAGCAGATCGGGATCGCGCACCAGGGCCCTGGCCAGTGCGATCCGCTGCCTCTGTCCGGCCGACAGATTGACGCCCCTGTAGCCAACGAGCGTCTCGTAGCCCTGAGGCAGCCGCTCGATGAATTCATGCGCTTCGGCCAGTCTTGCGGCGCGCTCGGCGTCGCCGATCGTCGCCGCATCCTGCCCGTAGCTTATGTTCTCGAAAATGGTGCCGTCGACCAGTTCCAGCTCCTGGCTGGCCAGTGCGATGTGGCGTCGCCACTGGCTGGCGTCGATCCCATCGAGGGGTGATCCATCGACGAGGATCCTGCCGCTGTCCGGCTCCACGAAGCGGCACAGAAGATTGACGATCGTCGTCTTGCCGGCGCCCGAGCGGCCGATCAGCGCCGTCGAGCGGCCACTGTTGATTGCGAACGTCGCCGCATGCAGCACCACCTCACGCTGGTCCGTGCCGGAATAGGTGAACGTTACGTCATCGAACTTGATGCCCTGGCGCAAACCGTGGAACGGTCCGTCGCCTTGCGGCGGCCTGGGCTTGCCCGCGGGATCCAGCATCCATGTCACCTCTTCCAGCGATCCGCTGAGGCCCTGCAACTGGCTCCACGACCCCTGCAGGGCGCGCATATGCGGTTGCAGTCTGTAGAGCAGGATGACGAAGGCGATGATCATCGGGAAACTCACCTGCGCCAGCCAGGCGCCGATCACCACCGCCAGGAACAGCATGGCGTGGAGAACCTCCGTCAGCGGCGGCAACGCGCCCTGGCGGACCTGCAGGACGAAGGAGGCGTGGCGAACCGCGTCGGACGCGGTGTCGAAGATCGCCTTCTCCCGGCTCTCCTGGCCGAAGATACGGATCAGGCGTCCGGCATGCACGAGATGCAGCATCTGCGAGGCGAGGTGGCTGTTGCGCGAAGCGACGCTGCGGCTGGGGCCTTTCAGATTGGCCGAGAGGATGGCGTGCGCGATCTGGACGAGCGCCAGTCCCAGCGTGACCAGCAGCGTCATGCGCCATGACAGCAGCAGCAGAAAGGCCAGGAGGATGATGGCGGCCGATGCGCTGATGATCGCCGACAGCATGATCTGGATCGCATCGGACGCCCGCCAGGATTCGTTCGAGATGATGTTGAGCAGCCGCCCGGGACTCTGCCGCAGGAAGAAGGGGTAGCCGACCCGCAGGAGCTGCTCCGACAAAGCGCTGCGGATCGAATGGCTGGCCTTGCCGGAGATGAAGGTCGTCAGCAGCGTGTTGGCGAAGGCGAAGACGTTCTTCAGGATGATCGAGCCGAGTATGGCGGCCGAAATGACGACAAGCCGGTCGCGCTCGCTGAAGCCCGATCCGACCTGCTGGAGGACAGCGGAGAAACCGGCCATTCCCGTCGCATCGCCGTGTCCCATGATGATGCCGAGCAGGGGGATGATCAGGCCGATGCCGAAGCCTTCGAGGGCGGCGCTGACCAGACCCAGAGCCACCACGGCCGGAACCAGGCGCAGTTGCCGCTTTCCGAACGCGCGGAACAGCATCGGCAGGCTGGGCGGGAGCAATGGCATCAGAGCGGTGCCTCGGCGTTGGCTTGTTGATCCTGCGGCACCGGCTCGGCCTGCGGCCGCCTCGCCAGCAGGAGAGCCGCGTATCTGGCCGCGCCGAGCAGATTCATGCCGATGATCGGCCAGTGCGACAGGTCGAGTTCGCGATCGAAGGCAGGCCTGCCCGCCAATTCCCGGAAAGCCCCTCTCACGGCCCAGTAGAAATGGCGCAGCAGCCAGGGCGCATGGCGAATGTGTTTCAGGCAGAGCCCGCCATTGCCCAGGCTGTAGTCGCGGTGGAGCTTTTCGATGGCTTTGCGATCCCGCCGGCCGTGATGATGGAATATCGTCATATCAGGCACATACTCGACCGCGATGCCGAGCAGCACCGCCCGAACGAGGTAATCGGTATCCTCCGCCGACCGCAATGGCCCGCCCGCGCCGAAGCGCTCGTCGAAATAGCCGATGCGGGCCGCGACGTCGCGGTGCATCGTCATGTTGCAGCCCAACACGAAGCCGCCGGGATGAATATCGGGCGTCAGTCGCTCGCGCACCCGCGATCGCTTGATCGTGAAAGGCAGGTCCCTGGGATCGCCAAGCTCGACACGGCCTCCCCGGATGAGCCACTGTTCCCCGGAAGAATAATGTCGCTCCAGGTCGGCGAGATAGTCGCGATGCACCGCGCAATCATCATCGACGAAGACCAGCACACGGCCCCGCGCATGCCGCAATCCGGCGTTGCGGGCCGCCGCCAGTCCGCGGCGTGGCTCGCAAACGGGCGTGAATGGAATGTCCGACATAGCGGCGATGCTGGCCAGGCGTTCGGCCGTGCGGTCGCTCGAGCCATTGTCGACGACCACGAGCTCGGCCGCGTAGCCGGCATGGGCGCGGCACGCGGCCTGCACAGACTGGATGCAGGCCTCGAGCACGGCGACGCGGTTGCGCGTGCAGATGATGAAGCTGACTTCCGGGCCTGATCGCTCCGCTCGCAGACCGGCCGGGGCGGCGCCAAGCGCCGTCGAACGATCGCGCTGTAGAGGTTGGTGGGCTTCGATGGTCATGCCTCTAGCCCACCTGATGAGATGCCAGAACCGCCGCGGCGGGCGCGGATTTGAAGAAGTATTCCACGGCGTCCGCCTGCTTGCCGGCCGACAGCGAGGCGCGGCTGAGCCACGGCGCCCAGGCGCCCGGACGCAGCGCATATTTCTCGCGCCGCCGGATGGCGTTCCACTTCGCGGTCCGTGTCAGCAATTCATGCGTCAGTGGGGGCTGCTTTTCGTCGGCGACGAGTTGATAAAGGAAATAGAACAGGTTGAGCGCGCCGGCCTCGAAGCTCGGCCGCGTCTCGTCCGGCAGCGAGCAGATCCGCTCCTCCAGCGCGAGAATGAAGTCGGCCGCGCGGGTAACCGTGTCGAGGCTGACCGCTTCGCCGATGTCGCGCAGGTCCCGCGTGGCTTCCGCGAGGCCCTCGCGCTCGAGGTTCTCGGCCACGATGCGCAAATGCGTCCTGCGCATCTCCTTGCTGTGCCGGTGGGTCACGCTCCCCTGATGAGTACGGTAGACGAGCAGGTTTTCGGGCATCATGGCTGCCGGGTAGCGGCCGGCCAGCCGTCTGAAAAGATCGAAATCCTCGGCGTGCCGGTAGGTCGGGTCGTAGTTGAGAGCGGCGTCTTCGATGACCTTCCTGTTGTAGACGACCGTCGGGTGCATGAAGATGGTGAAGAACATCGCCAATATGGGCATGCGGCCGAACTGGAACACCGGATCGGGCTTGCCCCTGGCGATGCGGCCGCGGATCAACATGTCGACGCCGGCACCGCAGAAGCCGAGCTCGGGCCGCTGTTCAAACAGCGCCACCTGGCGCGACAGGCGCCAGGGATAGGCAATGTCATCGGCGTCCATCCGCGCGACCAACTCGCCTCTTGCGACCGCCAGCCCTTCGTTGAGCGTCGCGACGAGGCCGCGATTTTCGCGCGAGATGATCGAGACGCGGCTGTCGGCCTGTCGGTATCGCTCGAGGATTTCGAGCGAATTGTCGCTCGAGCCGTCATCGATCGCGATGACCTCCAGGCGGCCGTAGTCCTGCCGCAGGATGCTTCCAAGCGCCGCGGCGAGATAGGGTCCGGCGTTGTAGACCGGCAGCAGGACGGAGACGAGCGGCGCGGCGGTCATGGTCTTGCATCCGTTCGCGGGAGGTCGAGGGATGGCGTGCGGCCATCGGGCGACCCGCCGGGATAGGCTTCCGCCGGCCTCGCAAACCAGCCGGCATGACCGGCGGGCGCTTGCCGGACATACGGGAAGTGGCGCTTGAGGCTGTTGAGCGGCCTTTCGAAAACCAGCCAGGAAATCGAGGCCAGGACGATCGTGGCGGTGCTTGCAACCAGGAACCGTCCTGGCCCTTGTTGCGAGACATTGAGCGGAATCCAGGGCTGCGACTTGACGGCGAGCGACAGCAATATCGGATGATAGAGATAGACGCCGTAGCTGATGCGGCCGAGGGCCAGCAGCGGCGGCAGCTCCGCAAGCCTGCCAAGGGTGCCGCCGAGGCCGCGCGAACAGGCGGCGACGATGACTATCAGCGGCACCAGGGGCAGGACCTGCAGCAGCAGCCAACGGGCCCATTCCAGCGTCGGATCGGGAGGTGCCGGGACAAACCACTCGATCATCAGGAACGCCGCCGCGAAGGCAGGCCAGCTCAGCCGCATCCATTGCGGCAGGCCGGCGCCCCTTGACCGCCAGCAGGCCAGCAGCGCGCCTGAGGCTAGCGCATCCATCGACGCCGGCGGCAGCAGGTCGCGCGCCAGCGCCGGCGTGGCGGTCACCGGCCAGTAGAAGCGATAGGCCAGCGACAGCGCGATGACGCCGATGCAGATCTGTTCAAAGCGCCGCCTTGGGGCAAGCAGGACGACCAGCGGCCAGGCTAGATAGAACTGCTCCTCGATGCTCAGGCTCCAGAAATGGCACAGCACCCAGGGCGTCCAGTCATTGCGCAGCGCATACCAGAAATTCGACAGATAAAGCGCATGCCAGACCAGCGATCCCCTGGACTGTTCCAGGTCGACCAGCCAGACGAAACCAAGGACGGCAAAATAGGGAGGGAATATGCGCAGCGCCCGCCTGATGTAGAAGGACCGCAGCGCGGGGCCGGTCTCAAACGCGGCGGCCGCGCGGGCTTCCAGCAGCAGGCGCGTGATCAGGAAGCCGCTCAGAACGAAGAACAGCCGCACACCAATATGGCCCCAAAAGGAAGATCCTCCCGCCGCGAAGAAATGGGAGTACAACACCATCGTCACGGCGATGGCCCTCAGTGCATCCAGTTGGATGTCGCGGGCGTTTGCCATCAGCTTGCGCCCCTATGATGTCCGTGCCGTCTGGCCGCTTCGAGCCGGGGGCCAAGATGGACGGTACCTGTCCTCGGCCCGGTACCGTCAAACCCGAGCCTTGCGGGTCCATCCGAGCCAGGAACGAATTCGACGGATGGACAGCTCAAGTTGGTCAAGCTGGCGAAATCCTCCACGGCGTATGTCCAGTCGCAAATGAGTTCCCCAGGCGATGGTTCGGTCACGGCATTGTGCGGTGCAACACAAAAAATTTAGCGAGCTGAAATACTTGCGTGAGCAAGGCTAGAAATTGGCAAAAAGCCGCCATTTTTTCGGTTTCTTGCGATTTTCGATAGCACTTCAACCTTTTTGGTTCGAGTTGTATCGGTATACCCGCTTTGGTTGATTGGAAGCGCTTCTGCCCCGGAGACAGGAGGCGTTAGAATCTCTGTAAAAAAATCTTGAAATTTGAGAAATCTACATTTTATCTATTTTGGTTCATACCGATTTACCCGCGAATGAATTGGAATCATTGGCTTTTCGCGATGCAGCATAGTCGCCGCCTTTTGTCGGCTGACCAGACGGCTTGCTTACGCCTCACACAGCCTTGAACACCACCGTCTGCACCAGCCCGCCACCTCAGGTCGGGCGGGATGCCGGGGCCGTCGTCGGCAATGGTCAGCATGGCGCGCTTGTTGGCGACACCGCCCTCGGATCATTGGCAGCCAGACGTCAGTACTTCTAAATTAGCAGTTTCTTAAATTTTAATTGACACAAGACGCCAATTGTTGGTTTACTGTGCGCTTGCAGTATAAATCCGGTAAAATCTCCGGGGGAAAACTTGCGCCTGTATCGAGCGATTTGTCGCGGGGCCGCTTTGTTGGCCGCCGCCCAGGTTTTATTTGCCTGCGCCGTGCGTCCAACGACCCAGCAGGTTACCGGGGGATTGGACACATCCCGCATCGCCCAGGCGATCCGGTGCGAAATGCGCGATGCCTTTATCACTTTGCTGATCGGTGCGCTTTCCCAAGGCAGGGACCAACACAATATGGAAGTCGCGGCCAGCCTCAGCCGCGACCGTCTGGCGCGATTCACGCCGCCCAACAGTGCTTTGCTCAGCAAGGACGAAATCGCGATGGCGAGGGCAAGGAACGAGTCCCAGGTATTCCAGACTCTCCTCACGTCCGGCTACAAAAATCTTCATGACGAACACAAGCAACTCGAGTATGTCGTGAAGACATACTCCCCCGTCTTCATCGTCTACAAATATGTATTCGATATGACCCAGACCAATAAACTGGGCGGCAGTGTCGATCTTTTGAGTGTGCTTACTCGTGGGAGCCTGACCACCCCCATCGAAGGATCATTCGAAGGCAAGCGGCAGGCGAAGCGGGAGTTTGTCCAGGCGGACCGGGTCGATGAATTGCTGACCAATCTTCCGACGATCCGCGTGTGCAACAGGCTCCGTGCCGAGCTTGCCGGCGCTGAGCCTCTGCCCAATGGCGCCTACCCGATAGCCGGTAAACTCGACCTGATCGAGATCGTCAGGAGTTTCATCACGGCCAACCAGTCGGGAAACCTGATCGGTCAGGTGTCCGAAGCCGATGTCTTGACAGATCAGAATCCGAAACCCGTGCCTTCCATGAGCGAGACTTCTCGTTTTCACCACGACACTCCATGCCGGCGTCAACCCAAAGCTGGAACTGGCCCAGCGGTTGAGCGGTACCGATGTCAAGGGCAGCACGCTGCTAGCCACCTCGGACAGGGTGGATATCCATACGCTAACGCTGGTCATGCAATTGCCCGCTCGAAAGGAAGGACTGACCGTGGCTGAGGAACGAAGCAAGGCGGAGCAGCAAGAAATTAGCCGCCAGGTGGAGGCCGGGGTGCGCGAGCTTCAGCGCGTGGACGACAATAATTTTCGCGACAGGAAGTCAAAAGTGCTGGAGCTGATCACCGGGGAGTGACGTCGCGGGGCGGCAGCATCGACAGCTGGATCAACCGAAGGAGGAACCCATGGCAAAAGCGACCAAAACGACGGCGGGCGCGAGTTCATCCAAACCCAAGAATGGCGCGGCCACGCGGCACACCAGAAAGCTCTCTGTCGAGGGGGTTGTGCTTCACGTACGCGCGATCATTGAGCAGGGCCGCACACAGGAGTTTCTCGATGCCTGCAAGAAGCAGGGTTTTACCACAATGAAGGGACCGCCGGGGCTTGTGGCGTTTACGAGAAATTTCATCTCGGCCGCGCCTGTGGGGGCGACGAAAGGCAGGGACGGGGGCGGCGAGAAGGTCGCCGCCGCGGTCCGGACAATGGCTGTTGCGAAGGCTGCCGCGAACCCGGCGCAGTTCGACACGTGCGATTGTTAGGCAACAATCGGCTTGGTGATATCGGGCTGGCTGGCTTGGCCGCCATCCCCTTTTTCACACCGCCTTGAACACCACCGTCTGCGCCAGCCCGCCACCCCTGCGGTTCTCCAGCGTCACCGTGCCGCCATAGCGCTCGATGATCTCCTTGGCGATGGCCAAGCCGAGCCCCGCGCCGGGGATGAATTGCTGGCGGCCGGGGTCGACGCGGAAGAAGGGTTCGAAGGCCTTGTTGATGAGGTCGGGCGGGATGCCGGGGCCGTTGTCGGAAATGGTCAGCACGGCGCGCCTGTCGGTGGCCGCAAGGGCAATGGTGCAGGCCTTGCCGTGGGTGGCGGCGTTGACGATCAGATTGCGCAGGGCACGGCGCAGGCCGAGCGCGCCGGCGCGCACCGACACCTTGTCCAGAGGGCCGATCGAGACGGCATGGCCGAGCGTGACCATTTCGGCTTCGATGTCGCGCACCATCTTTTCCAGGTCCAGCGGCTCGACGGCGTCCTGGTTCACCTCCTCGCGCACCAGGCGGATGGCGCTGTCGGCGATGCGGTCGAGCTCGTCGAGGTCGTGAAGCCATTTGTCGCGCTCCTCGTCGAGGAATTCGGCGCGCAGCCGCATGCGCGTCATCGGCGTGCGCAGGTCATGGCCGGCGGCGGCCACCAGCCGCATACGGCTCTCCATGGCCGTGCGCAGCCGCGAGGAGAGCTGGTTCAGCGCATGCGCCGTCGCCCTGACCTCGGCCGAGCCCTCTTCCGGCAACTGCGCCAGCAAGCCGTCCGAGCCGATCTTCGAGACGGCGGCCTCCAGCATCTCCAGCGGCCGCACCAGCACGCTGGTGAAATAGACCGACACGGCAGTGGCGCCGAGCGCGATCAGCGTGATCCAACCGGCGAGAACCAGCCAGACATCCCTCGGCGGATCGAAGTCGGGGACGTCGATGATCATCCAGCGTTTGTCGGGAAGCGCCACCGACGCGACCATGCCGGGAGTGCCCGGAGTACGGCTGACAACGGCCGAGAGGCCGAGGCCGTCGTCACGCAGGATGTCGTTGAGCACGCGCGTGTGTTTGCGGTCCACCGGACCATCGGCGGGGTGGTCGCGGATGGTCAGCGGAGCATCGCCCGCGCCAGGCACATGGCCGGGAACCAGCTGCACCATGAATTGGACCTGACGGGCAACCGCCCCCATGATCAGTTCCGGCGATGGCCCGCCGAGCACCTTGATCGCCACGGTCGTGGCGAGGCCGACGACGCCGATGATCGAGGCCACCAGCAGGATGATCAGCCTTCGGCGCAGCGAGTTCACGCCGGGATCTCCACCGTCTCGACACGCGCGGTGAGCTGGTAGCCGCCATTGCGCACGGTCTTGAACAGCGGCCCGTCGCCGGTGTCCGAGAATTTGCGGCGCAGCCGGCTCATCAGCACGTCGACCGAGCGTTCGAGCGGGTCGCGTTCGCGGCCTTGTGTGAGGTCAAGCAGCTGGTCGCGCGACAGCAGCCGGCCGGGGCGGTCGAGGAACACCTGCAACAGGTCGAACTCGGCGCCGGTGAGGTCGATGAGCTCGCCCCGCCCGTCCGTCACCTTGCGGGTGTCGGGTTCCAGCCGGTAGCTGGCGAAGCGGTAGATGCGGGGGCGGGGAGCCGGCGCCTCCTCGGGTGCCGCGCGCCGCAGCACGGCGCGGATGCGGGCGGTCAGTTCGCGCGGGTTGAAGGGTTTGCCGAGATAGTCGTCGGCGCCGAGCTCCAGGCCGATGATGCGGTCGACATCCTCCTTCAGCGCCGTCAGCAGAATGACCGGGACATGCGGCTTGCGGTCGCGCAAGCCGCGGCAGATATCGAGGCCAGACCCGTCCGGCAGCATGACGTCGAGCACCACGAGGTCGAACTGGCCGGCGCCAAGCTTCTGCTCGCATTCGCGCCGGTCCGCCGCCACCGAGACGCGAAAACCCTGGCCGTCGAGATAGCGGCCGAGCAGCGTGCGGATCTCGCGGTCGTCGTCAACGACGAGGATATGGGGTTGTGATTGCATCATGCGTGCCCTTGCTTGGCGCTGATTATAGGGACCGCACACGCGAGCGGCATGGAAAATTGCAACGCAATGTTTCTGGCCGGGGGCGGGAAACATTCGGAAACAAATTGCCCCTTTGCGGAAACCTTCGGCAACACGCCGACGCGAAGCGGACAAACAGGCTTCCTATCCTCAGGGATGTCCGATGCATGAGAGAAAGGAACACCGTCATGCGAAGCAGACTTCTTGCGCTCGGCCTGTTTTCCGTCGCCGCAATCCACCCGGTGCTGGCGGCACAGCCCGATGCCGGCGCCGGCGAGCCGCCGGTCATCGCTCAGGATGGACCGGACCATGGCCCGATGCCGTGGTTCGGCCAGAATGGCCCGCATGGGCCGATGCGGCACGGTCCGCAGGGTTTTGGCCCGCAGGGCTTTGGCCCCGAAGGCTTTGGCGCGCACCGCATGGGACCGCCGCCGGAATTCATGCTGGCCGCCCGGCTGGCGGCGCTGGAGACGCGCGTCGGTATCCGCAGCGAACAGCTCGACGCCTGGCGCGACTACACCAGTGCACTGCAGGCCGTGCTTGCGCCGCCACGGCATGATCGCGGCCCCGGCGGCACCGGTGGCCCCGGCCCGGGTGGCGCCGAGGCCAAGGGGCCTGATGCGGCTCCGGGCGGCAAGCCCGATCCCTTCGCCTTCCAGGAAAGGCTGGCCGACGAGGTTACCGCGCGCGCGGCTTCGGCCGCCAAACTGAAGGAGGCTATAGCCGAATTGCGCACCAAGCTGTCGCCTGAACAGCTCGAAATCCTGGCTTCGGCGGAACGACCCCACGGACCACCCCCCGGTCCCTGGGGCGGCCCGCCGGAAGATGCAGCCGGACCTGGAGGTCCGCCCGACCAGGGCGGACAGCTTCCGCCACCCCAGCCCGGGAACGGCTGACAACTCCGTCCGGCTGCTCCGGCCGGCCCGGTGTCCAACCCGTTCTCGGGCCGGCCGGTCTCGTGGGATGGCGGCATGCTCCGCCATCCCACCTTTGAAAATCATCCACAATGGAAGCACGGCAATGTGGGAAGCCATGATGATGCTGCGGCTGATCGCATCGATGAGCCCGAGGCTCTCGCTCGGCCAGCGCGCCAGCCATGCCGCCACGCCGGCGGCGCTGCCGGCCGATACGCTGAAGGGCGCGGTGCGCTTGCATTTCGCCGCCTGGCGCCTGTCGCTGCCGGTTTCGCAGCAGCCCAATGACCACGGACATCATGACCGCAAGATCGCGTAAGACCTATCTTGTCCTGGCCGGCGTGCTGATCGTCCTGGGGGCGATGGCGGCGCTGAGAGCCTATGGACGCGCGACCGTTGAACCGGCCACGCAGACTGTCGCGGCGCCGCAGGCCAGCCTGACGGTTGCGGTCGAAAAGGTGCGATCCGAGGCGGTCGCCTCGTCGATCAGCGCCACCGGCACCGTCTCCGCATGGCAGGAAGCAGCCATCGGCGCCGAGACCTCCAGCCTCAAATTGACCGAAGTGCTGGTTGGCGAAGGCGACCATGTGCGGGCCGGCGACGTCGTCGCGCAGCTCGACGCCTCGGTGCTCAAGGCACAGCTGGCGGAGCAGAAGGCTGCCGTCGACCAGGCGCAGGCGACGCTGGACACGGCGATCTCCGCCGCCGGCCGCGCCGACAGGCTGCTGGCCAGCAAGGCGATCAGCGCTGAGACGGCGGAAGACAAGGCGACCGCCGTCAAGACCGGCCGGGCCGCGCTCGAGCAGGCCAAGGCCGCTACTGAGCGGCTGCAGGCCCAACTCGACCAGGCGACCATCCTCGCGCCCTTCGACGGCGTCGTCTCCAACCGGCCGGCGGTCGCCGGTTCGATCGTCCAGGCCGGCACCGAGCTGATGAAGATCATCCGCGACGGCAGGCTGGAAGTCGGTGTGCTTCTCCCCGAAAAAGACCTTCCATCGGTCTCGGTCGGGCAGGGGGCCAACGTCGTCGACGCTTCGGGCCGGACTTTTGCCGGGCAGGTGTCCTCCATTGCCGAGACGGTCAGTTCGACGACGCGGCTCGCCACGGTCTATGTCGGGCTGGGCGAAGGCTCGGGCCTGAAGCCCGGCATGTTCGCCCGCGTGTCGATCGCGGGAGCGGCCTCGCAAAGGCTCAGCGTTGCCGAGGCCGCCCTGGTCTGGCAGGACGGCAAGCCTGTTGTCTTCGTCGTCGACGACGCCGGCAAGGCCGCCACGCGCGCCGTCACCATAGGCGCGCACCAGAACGGCCGGGTCGCCATAGAAAGCGGACTGTCGGAGGGTGACAGCGTCGTTGTCGCCGGCGCCGGTTTCCTCAGCGACGGCAATCTGGTGCGTATCGCCGACGCGCAACCCGGCGCCGCCGGCAAGGTGACGGAGGCGGCGCGATGAACGCCATTTCCTCCTGGTCGATCCGCAATCCGGTGCCGACCATCGTGCTGTTCCTGTCGCTGACCATCGCCGGCCTCTACGGCTTCATGCAGCTGCGCACCAACAATATGCCCGACATCGACCTGCCGACGGTCACCGTCACCGTCTCGCAGCCGGGAGCGGCACCGAGCGAAATGGAAGTGCAGGTGGCGCGGGTGATCGAGAACGCCGTGGCGACGCTGGAAGGCGTCGACGACGTCTCGACCTCGATCAGCGAGGGCTCGTCCGTCACCACGGTCGAGTTCACATTGGGCATCGATCCCGAGACCGCCGCCAACGATGTCCGCAACGCCGTGTCCGAAGTGCAGTCGAGCTTGCCGGCGGCCGCGCAGTCGCCGGTCGTGGCCAAGATGAACGCGACCGGCAATTCGGTGCTGACCTATGTCGTCGAGGCGCCCTCGATGTCGCCGGACGCGCTGAGCTGGTACATCGACAATGATGTCGCCAAGGCGCTGCTCGGCGTCGACGGCGTCTCCAAGATCACCCGTTCGGGCGGCGTCGACCGCGTCATCCGTGTCGAGCTCGATCCGGACCGCCTCGCCGCGCTCGGCATCAGCGCCGGCGATGTCAGCCAGACACTCGCCTCCAACAATGTCAACCAGCCGGGCGGCCGCACCAGCGTCGGCGGCCAGGAGCAGTCGGTGCGCACGCTGGCCAGTGCCGGCTCTGTCGAGGCGCTGGCCGACACAGACATCGCGCTCAATGGCGCTGGCGGCGTCAAGCTCTCCGATCTCGGCAGCGTGGTCGACAGCTGGGAAAAGCCGCGCCAGGCCGCCTATCTCGACGGAAGACAGGTTGTCGCCTTCAACGTCTACCGCTCGGTCGGTTCGAGCGAGATCGACGTGGTCAAGGCCGCGCGCGCCGCGATCGCCGACATCGGCGCCAAGACCGATACCGCGAAATTCACCGAAGTCACCTCGTCCTCCGGCTTCGTGCAGGAGAGCTATGACGCCGCGTTCGAGGCGTTGTGGCTCGGCGCGTTGCTGGCCATTGGCGTCGTCTGGCTGTTCCTGCGCGACATCAGGGCGACGCTGGTGTCGGCGGTCGCCATGCCGCTGTCCTTGATCCCGACCTTCGCCGTCATGGCGGCGTTCGACATCTCGCTCAACAACATCACCTTGCTGGCGCTGTCGCTGGTGGTCGGCATCCTCGTCGACGACGCCATCGTCGAGATCGAGAACATCGTGCGCCATATGCGCCAGACCGGCGCCAGCGCCTATCATGCTGCCATCGAGGCGGCCGATGAGATCGGGCTTGCCGTGGTGGCGACCACGGCGACCATCATCGCGGTGTTCCTGCCTGTCGCCTTCATGCCCGGCATTCCGGGAAAATTCTTCTTCTCCTTCGCCGTCGCCGTCTGCGTGTCGGTGCTGTTCTCACTGCTGGTGGCGCGCATGCTGACGCCGTTGATGGGCGCCTATCTGGTGCGCGCCGGCGGCCACAGCGAGGACGACCTGCCGGCCTGGGTGCCGACCTATCTGTGGCTGCTGCGCAAGGCGCTCGACCATCGCTGGATCACGCTTGTCGCCGGCATCGCCTTCTTCGCCGGCTCGATCGGGCTGGCAACGAAACTGCCGACCGAATTCATGGCGGCGACCGATCGCGGCCGCTCGATGATCTCGGTCGAGCTGCAGCCGGGCTCGACGATCGAACAGACGACCGCCGTCGTCCAGGACATCACAAGGCGCCTGAAGGCCGAGCCGGCCGTCGACAGCATATTCGCCACGATCGGCACGGCGGCTTCATCCGGCGGTGGTCCGAACCGCGGATCGACATCGGCCGAGGTGCGCAGCGCCAATGTCACCGTCAATTTGAAGCCACGCGGCGAGCGCAGCGTCAGCCAGCAGCAGTTCGAGGCCGAGGCCTCGCCGAAGCTCAACGACATTCCGGGCGGGCGCATCCAGTTCGGCGCCGACGGCTTTGCCGGCGCCAAGGTCGCCATCACGCTGGTCGGCGACGATGGCGAGGCGCTGCAGAAGGCAAGCGACGCGCTGGTCGACGGGATGAAATCCGTGCCCGGCCTCATCAATCCGAAGTCGACCGCGGCGACGACCAAACCGGAACTGATCGTGCGCCCCGACAGCGCCAGGGCAGCCGAACGCGGCGTCACGCCAACCGAGATCGCGGCGACGGTGAAGATCGCCACCATCGGCGACACCGACACCAGCCTGGCCAAGTTCAATCTCGGCGACCGCCAGGTTGCGATCGTCGTGACCTTGCCCGACGGCGCCATCGACGATCCGGCGAAACTGGCGGTGCTGCCGCTGATCGGCAGCAAGGGCACGGTGCCGCTGGGTGCGGTGGCCGATATCGGCTTCAATGCCGGGCCAAACAGCATCACCAGGGTGGGGCGCAGCCGCAGCGCCACGGTCGAGGCGGATCTTTCCGGCCTGACGCTCGGCCAGGGGACCGCTTCCATCCACGCCTTGCCGGCGATGCGCAATCTGCCGGCCGGCGTGCAAGAGCTGGCGCGCGGCGACGCTCAGCGCATGCAGGAGCTGTTTTCCGGCTTCGCCACCGCGATCGCCGCCGGCATTCTCTTGATGTACCTGACGCTGGTGCTGCTGTTCCGCGGCTTCGTGCAGCCGGTGACCATCCTGGTGGCGCTGCCGCTTTCGATCGGCGGTGCGCTCGGCTTCATACTGATTGCCGGCAAGGCGCTTGGCATATCGCCGCTGATCGGCATACTGATGCTGATGGGCATTGCGGCCAAGAACTCGATCCTGCTTGTCGAGTACGCCCTGGTCGCGCAGAAGGAGCGTGGCATGAGCCGCTTCGACGCACTGCTCGACGCCGCGCGCAAGCGGGCACGGCCCATCGTCATGACATCGATCGCCATGGGCGCCGGCATGTTGCCGATCGCGCTCGGCATCGGCGCCGACGCCGAGACGCGGGCGCCGATGGCGATCGCCGTGATCGGCGGGCTCATCTCCTCGACCGTGCTCAGCCTCGTCTATGTTCCGGTCGTCTACACCTTCATGGACGACATCCAGCGCTTCCTCGGCCGGCATCTCGCCCGGCTGCTGGTGGAACGCTCCGATCCCGACAGCCAGACGGCGACCGCAACTCCAGCGAAAGATCATCCAGGCCATGTCTATCCAGTCTAGCCCGTCCTCCCTGCCGGTCCGCCGGCTCGCGGCGATACTCATCACCACGGTTCTTCTGGCGGCCTGTTCGCAGGAGGGGAGCAAAGCTCCCGCCGGCATGGCCGGTGCAAGCAAGCCGGAAGTCGGCGTCGTCACGCTGCATCCGCAATCGGTGGCGATCACGGCCGAACTGCCCGGACGCACGTCAGCCTCGCTCACCGCCGATGTGCGCCCGCAGGTCAACGGCATCATCCAGGCACGGCTGTTCAAAGAGGGCAGCGAGGTGGTGGTCGGGCAGCCGCTCTATCTCATCGATCCGGCGAGCTACCAGGCCGCCTATGACAGCGCGCAGGCAGCCCAGCAGAAGGCCGAGGCGGCGGTGCCGACGGCGCAGGCCAAGTTCGACCGCTATGCCGGCTTGTTGAAGCAGAACGTTGTTTCCAAACAGGATTATGACGATGCCGCGGCAACGCTGGCCCAGGCCAATGCGGATGTGGCGTCCGCCAAGGCCAGTGTCGAAACCGCGCGCATCAATCTCGACTACACCAAGATCACCGCGCCGATCGCCGGCCGCATCGACAAGTCGTCGCTGACGCCAGGCGCCCTGGTCACCGCCAATCAGGATACCTTGCTCACCACCATCCGTTCGCTCGATCCGATCAATGTCGACGTCACGCAGTCGAGCACCAATTTGCTCAATCTGCGCCAGGCCATCAATGAGGGCCGGCTGAAGTTCAGCGGCCCCAATGTCAGCGTCAAGCTGAAGCTCGAGAACGGCACCATCTACAACCAGACCGGCAAGCTGGAATTCGCGGGTGCCAATGTCGACCAGACCACCGGCACCTTTGCGCTGCGGGCCGAGTTTCCCAATCCCGACCGTCTGCTTCTGCCGGGCATGTATGTGCGGGCGCTTGTCGAAGAGGGCGTCGCCCAGAACAGTTTCCTGGTGCCGCAGCGCGGCGTCACCCGCAACACCAAGGGCGAAGCGACCGCCATGGTCATCAACGCGCAAGGGAAAGTCGAGACGCGCGTGCTGGCCGTGCGCAACAGCGTCGGCAACAACTGGCTGGTGGATTCAGGCGTTGGCGACGGCGACCGCGTCATCGTCGAGGGCCTGCAACTGGTGCGCCCCGGCGGCGACGCGACGGGCGTCGAAGTGACGATCGACGAGACGACCGGCGAGGTCAAGGACCGGGCACAGACCTCTTCTTCCATATCTTCCACGCCCAAGATGGCCGATAGCAGCCAGTCGACCGGGAACTGAGGCGATGTCAGCATTCTTCATCAACCGGCCGATCTTCGCCTGGGTGATCGCCATCGTGATCATGCTGGGCGGCCTGCTCGCGCTCACCACGCTGCCGATCTCGCAATACCCACAGATCGCGCCGACCACGGTCAACATCAGCGCCAACTATCCGGGCGCCGATGCGCAAACGGTCGAGAATTCGGTGACCAAGGTCATCGAGCAAGGCATGACCGGCATCGACAATCTCGACTACATGACGGCGACCTCGACCTCGACCGGTGCGGCCACGATCACGCTGACCTTCACCAGTGCGGCCGATCCCGACACCGCCCAGGTGCAGACGCAGAACAAGCTGCAGCTGGTGCAGTCGCAGCTGCCGCAGGTGGTGCAGAGCAACGGCATCACCGTCTCCAAATCCTCGACCGGCTTCCTGATGGTCATCGGCTTCGTCTCCAGCGACGGCAAGATGAACTCGACCGATCTTGCCGACTATGTCGACTCGACCATCAACGACACGCTGAAGCGCGTCGAGGGCGTCGGCTCGACACAGCTGTTCGGCTCCAGCTATGCCATGCGCATCTGGCTCGATCCCGACAAGCTCGCCAAATATACGCTGATGCCGAGCGACGTGGCTTCGGCGATCGAGGCGCAGAACACGCAGGTCTCGGCCGGCCAGCTCGGCGGCATGCCGCAACGCAAGGGCCAGCAGCTCAACGCCACGGTGACGGCCAAGAGCCGGCTGCAGACCGCCGAACAGTTCCGCAACATCATCCTGAAGAGCCAGACGGATGGTTCGCTTGTGCGCCTTAACGATGTCGCCACCGTCGAGCTCGGCGCCGAAAGCTATACGACGCAAGCCAGATACAATGGCCAGCCCGCGGCCGGCGTCGCCGTGAACCTCGCAACCGGCGCCAACGCCATCAGCACCGCGGAAGCGGTGCGCTCGACGATCAACCGGCTGAGCTCGACCTTCCCGCAAGGTGTCGAGGTCGTCTATCCCTACGACACCTCACCCTTCGTGCGGCTGTCGATCGAGGAGGTGGTCAAGACGCTGGCCGAGGCGATCGTGCTGGTGTTCCTGGTGATGTTCATCTTCCTGCAGAATCTGCGGGCGACGATCATCCCGACGATCGCCGTGCCGGTGGTGCTGCTCGGCACGTTCGGCGTGCTGTCGCTGTTCGGCTATTCGGTCAACACGCTGACCATGTTTGCCATGGTGCTGGCCATCGGCCTTCTGGTCGACGACGCCATCGTCGTGGTCGAGAATGTCGAGCGCGTCATGCAGGAGGAAGACCTGTCGCCGAAGGAGGCGACGCGAAAATCGATGAACGAGATCACCGGCGCGCTGGTCGGCATCGCCACCGTGCTGTCGGCGGTGTTCGTGCCGATGGCCTTCTTCGGTGGCTCGACCGGCATCATCTACCGGCAGTTTTCGGTGACCATCGTCTCGGCCATGGTGCTGTCCGTGCTGGTAGCACTTGTGCTGACGCCGGCGCTGTGCGCCACCATCCTGCGGCGGCCCAAGGACCATGCCACGCAGACCGGTCCGTTCGGCTGGTTCAACCGCGTCTTCGATCGCGGCACGACGGCCTATCGCGACGGCTCGCATGGCATCATCAACCGGTCCTGGCGCTTCCTCGCCGTGTTCCTGGCCATCGTCATCGCCATGGGCTGGATGTTTGCCCGGCTGCCGAGCTCGTTCCTGCCGGAAGAGGACCAGGGCATCCTGATCACCAGCGTGTCGCTGCCGGTCGGTGCGACGCAGGACCGGACCGAGCGTGTGCTGGCTGAGGTGACAGACCACTATCTCAAGGAGGAAAAGGACGCTGTCCAAGGCGTCTTCACCGCTTCCGGCTTCGGCTTCGGCGGCGCCGGGCAGAATGTCGGTATCGCTTTCGTGCCGCTGAAGGAATTCAGCCAGCGCTCATCGCCGGCCTTGGCGGCGCAAGCGGTCGCCGGCCGTGCCATGGGTGCCTTCCGCAAGATCAGGGACGCGCAGGTCTTCGCGCTTGCCCCGCCCGCGATCCAGGGTTTCGGCAACACCAACGGCTTCGATTTCTACCTCCAGGACGTCAACGGCGCCGGCCATGACGCGCTGATCCAGACGCGCAACCAGCTTCTGGGCCTCGCGGCACAGAGCAAGCTGCTCACCGCCACAAGGCCGAACGGCCAGGAGGACCAGCCGCAATTCTCTGTCGACATCGACCAGGAAAAGGCCAGCGCGCTCGGCGTCAGCCTCGCCGACATCAACAACACACTGTCGAGCGCCTGGGGCAGCGACTACGTCAACGACTTCATCGACCGCGGGCGGGTGAAGCCGGTCTATATGCAGTCGGACGCGAATTTCCGCATGCAGCCGGAAGATCTGGACAAATGGCAGGTGCGCAATGCCAGCGGTGCCATGGTGCCGTTCTCGGCCTTCACCTCCAGCCACTGGACATTCGGTTCGCCGCGACTCGAACGCTACAATGGCTCGGCGGCGGTCGAGATCCAGGGCGCGGCGGCCGCGGGCGTGAGCTCGGGTGCTGCGATGGACGAGATCGACAGGCTGGTGGCACAGCTGCCGGCCGGCTATTCGCATGAGTGGACCGGCCTGTCGCACCAGGAACGGCTTTCGGGTAACCAGGCGCTGTCGCTCTATGCGATTTCGGCGCTGGTCGTGTTCCTGTGCCTGGCGGCACTTTACGAGAGCTGGTCGATCCCGTTCGCGGTCATGCTGTCGGTGCCGATCGGTATCTTCGGCGCGCTCGCGGCGGCGACGCTTTTCGGCCAGACCAACGACGTCTATTTCAAGGTCGGCCTGCTGACCACGATCGGCCTCGCCTCCAAGAACGCCATCCTGATCGTCGAGTTCGCCATCGAGCGGCAGGCGGCTGGCATGGGGCTGGTCGAGGCGACGCTGGAGGCGGCGCGACAACGACTGCGGCCGATCCTGATGACGTCGCTGGCCTTCATCCTCGGCGTCACGCCGCTCGCGATTGCCAGCGGCGCCGGCTCCGGCGCGCAGAATTCGGTCGGCATCGGCGTCATGGGCGGCATGATCGCGGCGACGGTGATCGGCGTGTTCCTGGTGCCGCTGCTGTTCGTCACGGTGCGGCGCATCTTCAAGGGCGGCGCGGCCAAACAAGATTCTGGGCAGGGCAGCGACGAGAAGCCGGCGACGGCCAACCAGCAATAAGGAAACTTTCCATGACAGGTTTTGAACGTGGCCCGGTGGCCGCGGGGCGGCTCATTGTGCCCATGATTACGGCTGTTCTGCTCGCCGGATGCGTCGTCGGCCCGGATTATCGCACGCCCATCCTGCCGATGCCGGCGAACTGGAGCGGTGAGAAGCCGACCAAATCGGTCCAGCCGGCGCAGCTGTCGCAATGGTGGCAGCGGCTGCGCGATCCCACGCTCAACACGCTTGTCGCGGAAGCCGTCGCCGGCAATCTCGATGTCGCCACGGCCAAGGCCAAGATCCGCGAAGCGCGCGCCAGCTATCGCCAGAGCGCCGGCACATTGCTGCCGTCCGTGGACGGCTCCGGCTCGGTGACGCGCAACAAGTCGGCCGAGACCACATCGGGCACCAATTCCATCTACGCAGAATACCAGGCAGGCTTCGACGCCAGCTGGGAGCTCGACCTGTTCGGCGCCAATCGCAGGGGCGTCGAGGCCGCGCGCTACGGCGTCGATGCGGCGCAAGAGGAATTGCGCTCGACGCTGCTGACCCTGGTCGGCGATGTCGCGTCCTATTACACGCAGGCGCGCGGCTACCAGGCCCGCATCGCGCTCGCCCGGCGCTCGGCGGTGTCGCAGCGGCAGACCGCCGAACTCACCCGCACCATGGCTCTGGCGGGGTCGGCGACAGCCGCCGACGTCGCCAAGGCGATGGGGCAGGCGGCCAGCACCGAGGCTGCCGTGCCGACGCTGGAAGCGAGCTATGCCGAGGCGGTGCATCGTCTGTCGGTGCTCACCGGCAGGCCACCGGCGGCACTCAGCGAGCGGCTGAAGCGCAGCAAGCCGATCCCGTCGCCGCGCCTGCCGATGCCGACCGGCATCCCCAGCGACATCCTTCTATCGCGCCCCGATGTGCGCATGGCCGAGCGGCAGTACGCGCAATACACCGCCAAGGTCGGCCAGGCCGAGGCGGCGCGCTATCCCTCGGTCAGCCTGACGGGAAACATCAGCACGGCAGCGCTTAATCTCGGCGATCTCGGCAAGAACTCGTCGATCGGCTGGTCGTTCGGGCCGTCGCTCAGCGTGCCGCTGTTCAATGCCGGCCAATTGCAGGCGGCCGCCGACGTCGCCCGCGCGCAGCGCGACCAGTATTTCATCGCCTACCGCGCCTCGGTGCTGACCGCGCTCGAGGATGTCGAGAATGCGCTGGTGCTGATGGCGCAGGAGCGCATCCGGATCGGCAAGCTTGCCGCGTCGGCGAAATCCTATGGCGAGGCGGCAAATCTCGAAGGCACGCTCTACAAGGCCGGCGAGACCAGCCTGCTCGACGTGCTCGACGCGCAGCGCTCGCTATACTCGGCCGAGGATTCCCTGCTGCAAAGCCGTGTGCTGCTGGCCACCAACTACATCGCCCTCAACAAGGCGCTCGGCGGCGGCTGGGATGGCACGGTCGACAGCACAAAACCCGAGATCGTCGACGTCAAGACCGGCACCGCGGCTGGCGGCGACGATGACGCCACAGTGAACAAGATGTGTAAGCAAAACCGGGGGCCGTCAGTTTATAATGTCGTGGAGGCAATGCGATGTCCCGTACCTACGATCTTGCATCCGATGTGATCCGGCGTGTCTATGAAAAGCGCATAGACGCGCCGCCGATCCTCGATACCGCCACGGAATTTCCGAACGCGGCGAAATTCACCAATGCCTGGCGCGACATACGCGACGAAGCGCTTGGCGTGCATCTGGGCAAGGTCCCGCGCTTCCACGACATCATGCCCGAGCAGGCCGATATCTCGGCCAATGACGGGCTCGACTGGCGCATGTTCGTGCTCAAGGCCTATGACATGGTGGTTCCGGAGAACCTTGCGCGGATGCCGGTTCTCAGCCGCTTGCTTGCCGAATGCCCGGAAGTCAAATCGGCGGCGATTTCGTTCCTCGCGCCGCGCAAGCACATACCCGCCCACCGCGGGCCTTTCCGCGGCATCATGCGGTTTCATCTTGGCCTGGTCATCCCGCGGCAGGCCGATGGCCGCCCGGCGACCATCATGATGATCGACCATCAGGAGAAGCGGATCACCGATGGCGAAGGCATGTTGTGGGACGACACCTACCCGCACGAGGTGATCAACAACGCCGATGAAGGTCGCATAGCCCTGCTGCTCGATGTCTGGCGCCCGGGCATGCCCTGGGACATGGAAATGCTGTCCAGGCTGATCGTGCGCGGCGTGCAGGCCGGAATGCGCCGCCGGGGCGTGTCGTTCGGCGGCTGAAACCGACGGTGCGCGTCTTGGCGGACTGGGGCGAGCGAAACCGATTTGGCGCCCTGACGCGGAGGCAGGTGCCAGCCTCCTCCTGCATTGTGATGGCAGGCGCACCCTATCGCTGATACTGATGGCGCTCACGCACAGCACAGGCGCCGCAGATGACATCCGATACACAGAAGGCCGAAGCGGTAGAGCAGTTGCTCGATACGCCGGACCTTGCCAGCGCGCTGGAAAGCGAACAGTTCAAGAAGTTCCTCGACCAGGTGCCGATCGCCATTGCCGTTTCGGACCTCGGCGCGAAGGAGCGCGTCGTCTATGCCAACCCGGAATTCGAGAAACTGTCAGGGCTGAAGGCGGCCAGGCTCGCCCAGAAGCAGTGGGCGGCGCTTTCCGGAACCGGCCTGCACCAGCAGAAGGACCGCGCGCTGTTCGAAGCGTTGGTCGAGGAGACCGATTTTGTCGGTACGTTCCGGCTGGAGCGGGCCGAGCATACGCCAGCGATCGTCGACGCCTATTCCAACGTCATCGAGGACGACAATGGCAAGCTCTGCTTCCGGCTGGTGGCGCTGGTCGACGTCTCGGCCCATGGCGAGACCGAGGATGCAGGCTCCGTCGAGGAACGCGTGCGCGAGAAGGACACGCTGCTGCGCGAACTGCAGCACCGGGTGAAGAACAATCTGCAGATGATCACCGCGCTGATCCGGCTGGAGACGCGCAACGCGATGGAGCCGGACCAGAAGCGGTTCGAGAGGCTGGCCGGCCGCGTCGACGCGCTGGCGATCCTCTACCAGACGCTGTCGGGCGACGATCACAAGGACGAGATCGATCTCGGCGTCTATCTCAGCCAGATCGCATCGGCGGTGATGAATTCGCATGCGGTCGAGGGCATTCGCCTCGACATGAAGGTCGATACCTATCCGGTGTCGGTCAACGTCGCCATGCCGACCGGGCTGGTGGTGAACGAGCTTTTGACCAATGCGCTCAAGCATGCCTTCAAAGGGCGCGACGGCGGCACGATCACACTGCACAGCATCGTCAACGGCGATGGCTGCCGTATTGTCATCGCCGACGACGGCATCGGCCTGCCCGAAGGCGAGACCTGGCCCAAGCCCGGCAAGCTCGGCGCGCTGATCGCGCGTTCGCTGACCGAGAACGCCAAGGCGGAATTCGACGTGAATTCGAGCGCCGGCGAGGGCACGCGGGTCACCATCGTCTTCAAGCGCTCTGTTGCCGCCGCCGCTTAGGCAGGCAGCCCAGCCGATGCCGTGAGTGGCCGGAAGGGTGTTCCCCGACTTCCGGGACCTATCCCAGCGCTTGCCCCAGCCGACTGTCTTCCCGTGCCTCACGACAGGCCCTCCCGGGGAGGCCATAGGTGCCAGCCATGCCGCCGGGTCGCGCGGATGCCCGGCACGGCAGGAAAGGATGAACCAAAGTGACATCGACGCCAATTGCCCATCGTGAAGCGGCGCCTTTGCCCGTCGCGGCGCTGATGGGGGCCATGGTGTCGATCCAGATCGGCGCCACCTTCGCCAAGACCTTGTTCCCGCAGATCGGTGCGCAAGGCACGACGACGCTGCGGCTGGTCATCGGCGCGCTGATGCTGATCGCGGTGCTGCGGCCCTGGCAGATGCGGCCGTCGCGCGCCACCTTGCCGTGGCTTGTCGCCTATGGCGTGACGCTCTGCGCGCTCAACCTTTTGTTCTATGCAGCCCTTGCCAGGATTCCGCTCGGTATCGCGGTGGCGCTCGAATTTTCCGGGCCGCTGCTGGTGGCGACGCTGACCTCGCGGCGCGCCAGCGATTTTGCCTGGATCGCGCTTGCGGTGGCCGGCATCGTCCTGTTGTCGCCCTTCATCCATTCGCTGCAGCCGCTCGATCCGATCGGCGTGATGCTGGCGCTGGCGGCCGGCGGCTTCTGGGCGCTCTACATCGTGCTGGCGCAGAAGGCGGGGGCCGAGCTCGGCACCCGCACCACCGCCTATGGCATGGCGATCGCCGCCGTGCTGGTGCTGCCCTTCGGCGTGGCGCAGGCGGGAACGGGGCTGCTGGCACCGTCGATCCTGGTCAGCGCGCTGCTCGTCGGGCTGTTTTCGAGCGCATTGCCCTTCTTCCTGGAGATGGTGGCGCTGACCCGCATGCCGGCCCGCATCTACGGCACGCTGACCTGCCTGGAGCCGGGGTTGGGCGCGCTGGCCGGTTTCCTGTTCCTGCACGAGAGCCTGACCCCGCCGCAACTGGCCGGCATCGCCGCCGTCATTGTCGCGGCCGCCGGCACCGCGCTGACCTCGAAGCCGCCGGTGCCGTCGCCGGAGTAGGGCGGCGGCGATGCTGCTGCCGAACCGCCCGGCCGGGGGAAGTCCCGGCCGTAATGCTTTCGACAGATCAATTCTGATCGGGCGGCGCGGCCGGCGCTTCCTGCCATTTGAAACCGACATACATGCTCTGTGCCACACCGATCAGCAGCAGCAGATTGGTGTCGAAGTTGACGAAGGTGAAGCTCCAGACGACGTTCCAAATGAACAGGATTCCCAGGATGCAAGTCCACGCCACCGCCTGGATACGATGCAGCACGGGTCCTTTGCCATCGCTTAGAATATCCAGGAAGAACGAGTTCGAGGTGCTTGTGTCGTCGTTGCCATCGTTGAGGCTGATGGCCGCCATTCCGGATGTCGCATTGATTCCCAAAAGCACAAGAATGCCGCTGGTGATCAGCCCGAGATAGATGCCCATGGTCAGCCAGATGAACACGAACCCGGCCACCGTCAGGAACATCCAGAAGGCCATTTGCGTGCGGGCGAGGCTGTAGGGGCCTATCGGCCGTTCGACATTGCCAGTCTTGGCCGCCTCATCGGCCTTGGCTTGGGCCGCCTTCAACGTGCTGGCCGCATCGTTGGCGACAGCCGTTGCGGTGACCACGGCTGTCTGCGCGCTTTCGGATTCGGCGGCAGCCTTTGCCACGGCTTCAGCGGCGGCGGCTTTGGCGGCATCGTCGGCGGCTTTGGCGGCCGCGTCGTTTGCGTTGGCGACACCGGTCTTTGCCGCCGCGGCGGCATCGACGGCGTCCTTCAACTTTGCCTTTGCATCCTCATCCGCCGTCTGCGCCGCCGTCAACGCGTCGGTCGCGATCTGCACGTCGTTCTGGGTGCGCTTGTTGTCGCGCAGCATCGTCGTCTGCCTGGCCAGTCCGCAGAAGCAGACGGTAAAGCACAGAAGCGAAAGGGTGCCGACCGCCAGCGTCAGGAGATCGTAGACCATGACCGTGACGGTCTCGGTCTTCGTATCCTGCAAGGTGGTTGCGCTCCGAGACAGACCGATGGCGAGGGCCTTCTGACCAATTTTGGTCCAGTCCTTGCCCGGCGTCGGGGCACTCAGCAGTTCGCGCCAGAAGGTTGCGCCGCTTTTTTCTGCATCGTTGGGGACCTCCAGGCCGAACAGAAGGGCCTGCGGGCCTGACTTGGCTTCGGCCTGGACGGTCAGCTCGGGAGCGGTCTTGCCATTCAGGAACACCGACAAGGTGATCGGTTGCGGCTGGGTGGCGGCAGCAGTGAGCGCCTTCTGCAGAGCCGTGTCGGTCTCTTGCAGCGTGTTCCACGCCCCATCCCGCGCCGATCCGCTTGCGGCTTCGTAACCGGCTTGCGCTTCATCACGCGTTTTGCGCGTCCGGATGATGTCGTCCGCCAGACGCGCCTCGGCGACTTGTGGCACGACACCGCCGACAATGATGCAGACGTGGTGGTTTATGGCCGTCGGCGTCGGCCGGACCGCCAGCAACTGCAAGGCACCATTGGCCATCGCCGCCTTCTGGTCCTCTGTCGGCGTCCCAGGCGGAACCTTGCCGTCAGGCGGTGTCTCAGGCGTAACCTTGCCGGCTGGCGGTGTCTCAGGCACAACCTTGCCGTCAGGCGTAACCAGGCCGTCGCAAGTGACAAGGTCGGCAACGGCAAACTGCTCCAGCCATGCGGTCCGTCCCAGGCATAAAATCAGCAGCAGGCAGCCGGCGACTGCGAACCATTTGGCCGCAAACCGCGACGTCAATTTGTCCCTGAACCCCGTCAATCCTTCAAGCATGTCCCGTCCCCCCAGTTACAACTCGATGTTTGCAAATCCCCTGTTTCAGGCATGGGTGCTCTTTACGGCTTCCATGACCATCGGATCGATACTATACGCGATAACTTTTTTTCGGGAAATCAACAGAAGTTATGTGTCGAAGGTATTTATTTGCAGCAGAGAACTGTTCTCCGACGATTACACATTGACGGAAGTATCTTTTGCGAGTCCGCCCTGCTTTTTTGAGAATACCGTCCCTTTGGCTGATCGGCTGTTTGCGCCGGACTCCGATCTGGCGGATAGAAGTCTGGATGCCGCGCTTATAGGCCCAGTTCATGGAAGCAGCCGGCGGGATCGGGCCGGCTGCCGTTCTTCCTGGAGATGGTGGCGCTGAGCCGCATGTCGGCCCGCATCTACGGTACGCTGACCTGCCTGGAGCCGGGGCTGGGCGCGCTGGCCGGCTTCCTGTTCCTGCACGGAACGACCGCCGGCGCCACGCTGACCTCGAAGCCGCCGGTGCCGTCGCCGGAGTAGGGACGGACGCATCGGCCGCACGGCGACGTCAATCTGGCGGTGACCCGGTGGCCTGCTGTCGTCAGAACTTGACGCTGAGGTTTGCCCTGGCGCCGTTATCGACCGTGCCGCCGCCGAATTGCCCGGTATAGGACAGGCCGAGCGTCGCATTGGGCGACATTTTCATGTCGATACCAGCCTCGATGATCGCGCTGTCCCTGGCGATCGGCACGCCGGCGATGGTGAAGGCGTTGCCGCCAGCGAAGGCGAAGCTGGTCGGCGTGACATCGCCAAAGGCATGGCGCCAGCCGAGCGTGCCGCGCGCGGTGGCGTCGATGCCGCCCAGCGCGAAGTCGGTCGAGCCCCGCAACCCGAGCGTGGTGAAGGTCGCGTCGGTGGTCGAACCGGCACTGGTCAGTGCGGCAGCGCCACCTGTCTCGGTGAAGCCGTCCGTGTGCACGCTGACATAAGCGAGATTGGCGAAAGGCTCGAACTTGAAGCGGCCCGCATCGGCCTTGTAGGCGAGTTCGCCAAAGACCTGCGCGGTGCCGGCATCGTAGTCGGCCGACAGCGCATCCGCGAAGCCGTTGAAGGCAACGGAGCGATGTGTCGAGAGGCTGCTCCAGCTATAGGCCGCACCGGTGCGGAAGGCGATGGCGCCCCAGTTGGTGCCGCCATAGAGGCCGAGATGGTAGTTGTCGCTCTTGCCGGAGGAATTACGATCGTCGGCGTTGAAGGAGGAATGGCTGTAGCCGCCGAGCAGACCGACGCGCCAGCCGCCGACCAGCGTGTCGGCGCCGGCCAGCAGGCCGCCGGTCGAGCGGTCGAAGGCGGCGGCGTTGCCGTCGGAATCCGTGTTGCCCCAGGAGCCGAAGGCCTGGCCCCAGACGGCGAAGCGGTCGGTGTCGGCGGCGACCATTTCCGGCCCGCCTTCGCCATAGGCCATGACCGGCAATGCGGCGGCACCAGCATCGCCGAAGGCTGCAGCGATGCGGTTGCTGGCGGCGTCGCGGATGAAGCTCGAGTCCTCCACCAGCATTCCCTTGGCCGAGGCATGGATCTCACCCGACAGTTGGTCGAAGGCGGCGCGTGCCTCGGCGTCGGTGGCCAGGCCGGCGACGGCATTGAACAGTGATCCGGATGCCGGAATGCTGTCGAGCCCTTGGCCGGTGGCGATCTGGTTGGGCGTCAGCCCGGCATCGGCGAAGTTTTGCGTCTTCAACACGTCGAGATAGGCGTTGTTGAAGTCATAGGTATCGATCACCGACAGGAACGCGGTGTTGGTGATCCCCGTCACGTCGGCGAAGTGGCCGGCCAGTCCGAGATCGGCGGTCAGCACCGTATAGTGGGAACCGAACTGCAGGCCGCCCTGTATCTGACCGCCAGCGTCGAGCCGGTGATGTCAGCGGTGCCGGAGGCATGAAGCAGATCCGACTGAGCCCCGCCGATGTCGATGGCGTAGGTCGAGCCGGCCGCCAGCGTCACACTGCCCGAAACCAGGGTGCGGTCACCGGCGCCGCCGTCCTGCATGGTCAAAAGTCCGGAATTCGACAGGGATTCGAGGCCGCTGAAGGTCGTGGTCTCGAGTGATGCGCCATTGCTGGCGGTGACGAGCGTTGCCGAGGCCGCGTTGATCAAGCTGTCGAAGCCGGCGCCGAACTGGCTGGTGCCGCCGGTCGTCCAGGTGGCGTTGTTGGTCACCTTGTCGACGAAGTCGCCAAGCGTCACCAGGCCAAGCAGCGCGCCGTCATTGGTGAGCGTGGTGGCGCCGCCGGCGGTGTTGATGACCAGCGCCGTGGCCGTCTGAGCGCTGTTGTGCGTCGCGCCGGAAAGAGTGATGCCGATCGCGTGGCCGGCGTTTGATTGTGCGTCGATCGCCGCGAGGCTGCCTTCGACGGTGCCGCTGGTGCTGATGGCGATCGCGCCAACGCCGGTCTGTCGTGCGACGATGGCGGTGGTGCCGGTGGAGGTGACATCGCCGGCGTTGACCGTCACGTCGCCGCCGCTCGACCGCGCGAAGATGCCGTTGCCGTTGGTCGTGGTCACCGGGCCGACCGTGGTCACCTTGGTCGAGCCCGAGCCGAAGTTCTCGGCGTCGATGCCGAACCGCGCATCGATCGATCCGTTGGCGGTCACGTCGATGTTGCCGACGGCCGCAGCGTTGAGGAAGGCGGCCACCATGCCGGCATTGCCGGCCTTGATGTCGCCATTGGCGACCTCGGTGATATTGCCGATCACCGAGTGGCTCTGGACGTCGATGCCATCCTTGCCAGCCGTCAGCGCGGTGACCGCGCCGGTGGTGACGCTGATCTTGCCGCCGGCCGAAGTGTCGCGCACGAAGATGCCTTCGCCGCCGGTCGAGCTGCTGGCGCCCGAGATGTCGACCGTGACCGTGCCCGAGCCGCCATTGAGGATGTTTGCCGCGTCGCCGGTGCCGCCGACGAACCCGCCGGTGCCGGTCACAGAGATGTCGCCCGAACCTCCGGTGCCGCCAATCAGGCTGAGGCCGCGCGTCGCGCCGGTCACCGTGTCGGCGACCGATACGCTCACCGCGCTGTTGCCGGTCGCCTTGATGCCCTCGGCGAGCGTGCCGGTCACCGTGCCATTGGCGGTGACGCTGGTCGCGCCCGTGCCGAAGTTGTGCGCATCGATGCCCGTCGTGCCCGAGACGTTGCCCGCGGTCACGTCGACCAGGCCCGTGCCAGCGACCTTGGTCTGCTGGGCGATGATCGCGGTGTTGCCGGTCGAGGTGACATCCCCCGCGATCACGACGGCGGTGCCGCCGGTCGTCAGCGCAAAGATGCCGTTGCCGGTGGTCGCGGTAACGGGACCAACCGTGATGACACTGGTCGAGCCCGAGCCGAAGTTCTCGGCATCGATGCCGAACCGGGCGTCGAGCGACCCGTTGGCGGTCACAGAGATATAGCCGGTCGCCGCAGCGTTGAGGATCGCGGCCACCATGCCGGCGTTGCCCGCCTGGAGATTGCCGTTGGCGACCTCGATGACATTGCCTGTCAACGACTGGCTCTGGACGTCGATCGCGTCCTTGCCCGCCGTCAGCGCGGTGACCGCGCCTGTGGTCACGCTGATGCCGGTGCTGGTCGCCACGTCGCGCACGAGGATGCCTTCGCCGCCGGTGGAACTGCTCGCGCCCGAGATGTCGACCGTGACACTGCCCGAGCCGTTGTTCTTGATGTTTGCCGCGTCGCCGGTGCCGCCGACGAACCCGCCGCTGCCGATCACCGAGATGTTCCCCGTGCCGCCGGTCCCGCCAACCAAACTCAGGCCAAGCGTCGCGCCAGTCACCGTCTGGTTCACAGACACGAACACGCCGGCGTTGCCGACAGCCTTGATGCCCTCGGCGGCAGTGCCGGTCACCGTGCCATTGGCGACGATGCCGATGTCGCCCGTACCGAAGTTGTGCGCATCGATGCCCGTCGTGCCCGAGACGTTGCCCGCGGTCACGCCGATCAAGCCCGTACCAGCGACCTTGGTCTGCTGGGCGATGATCGCGGTGTTGCCGGTCGAGGTGACATCGCCCGCGTTCACGATGGCATTGCCGCCGGTCGACAGCGCGAAGATGCCGTTGCCGGTGGTCACATTGACCGGGCCGACCGTGGTGACGCTGGTGGAGCCCGAGCCGAAGTTCTCGGCATCGATGCCGAAGCGGGCGTCGAGCGACCCGTTGGCGGTCACGTCGATGTTGCCGGTCGCCGCGGCGTTGAGGATCGCGGCCACCATGCCGGCATTGCCCGCCTGGAGGTTGCCGTTGGCGACCTCGACGACATTGCCTGTCAACGACTGGCTCTGGACGTCGATCGCGTCCTTGCCCGCCGTCAGCGCGGTGACCGCGCCTGTGGTCACGCTGATGCCGGTGCTGGTCGCCACGTCGCGCACGAGGATGCCTTCGCCGCCGGTGGAACTGCTCGCGCCCGAGATGTCGACCGTGACACTGCCCGAGCCGTTGTTCTTGATGTTTGCCGCGTCGCCGGTGCCGCCGACGAACCCGCCGCTGCCGATCACCGAGATGTTCCCCGTGCCGCCGGTCCCGCCAACCAAACTCAGGCCAAGCGTCGCGCCAGTCACCGTCTGGTTCACAGACACGAACACGCCGGCGTTGCCGACAGCCTTGATGCCCTCGGCGGCAGTGCCGGTCACCGTGCCATTGGCGACGATGCCGATGTCGCCCGTACCGAAGTTGTGCGCATCGATGCCCGTCGTGCCCGAGACGTTGCCCGCGGTCACGCCGATCAAGCCCGTACCAGCGACCTTGGTCTGCTGGGCGATGATCGCGGTGTTGCCGGTCGAGGTGACATCGCCCGCGTTCACGATGGCATTGCCGCCGGTCGACAGCGCGAAGATGCCGTTGCCGGTGGTCACATTGACCGGGCCGACCGTGGTGACGCTGGTGGAGCCCGAGCCGAAGTTCTCGGCATCGATGCCGAAGCGGGCGTCGAGCGACCCGTTGGCGGTCACGTCGATGTTGCCGGTCGCCGCGGCGTTGAGGATCGCGGCCACCATGCCGGCGTTGCCCGCCTGGAGGTTGCCGTTGGCGACCTCCGTGATATCGCCTGTCAACGACTGGCTCTGGACGTCGATCGCGTCCTTGCCCGCCGTCAGCACGGTGACATCGTTGGTGGTCACCGAAATGCCGGTGCTGGTGGTCACGTCGCGGACAGTAATGCCTTCGCCTGCCGCGGCAAAGACATTGCCGGAGACGTTGATGCTCACCGAACCGGCGCCGGCCGTTTGCGACACATCGAACGCGTTGCCGGCGCCATGGTTGATGATGTTTCCACCCGTGTAGGTGACCGCGCCGCCGGCCGCCGAGATCGACAGCGCCGCCGTGCCGCCCGCGGTCGGCGTGTTGCCGGTATCGACGCTGATCGTGCCATTGTTGGTGACTGTGACGCCGCCGGTGCCGGTGTTGGTGGCCGCAAGGCCATTCCCGCTTATCGTCGTTCCCACATCGACGGTCACGTCGACCGGCACGGGCAACAAGCCCTGATAGGCGCGGTCACTGGGTGCGTTGGCGGGAAATGTCGTGTCGGTGGTGGAGGTCGTGTCGCATTGGACAGTGGTCGCGCCGACGAGACAATCCGCCCAGGCCTGGGCGGGTGCCAGCAGGCTCACGCCCGCAGCCGTGGCGATGCCGATTGCGGATCGCAGCGCAAGCCGACTCGCCTGCGAGCGCAGGTTGAGGTAACTCGTCGGCGCGACCAAAGTCAGCGACGCCTTGCGGCTTTCGAACATATTCTGCTGCATTCAATCCCCCGACGCGACAGTCGTTTGCCCACAGCCGACATGTCATTACGGCCAGGCGTTGTCTTGGGCAGGACCGCACTGGAATTGGACTGGAAAGAGGTGTCGAGCGCATTTCTGCGCACTTGTGGTGAATTTGCACCATCGATCGCCCCAGGCGCTTTGGGGATCGGCTTCTGACGGAGAGGGAAACCGGAAATCGCGTCGCCTGGCCGTTGTCGGACGTGCGTAAGTCTATCTGGCGCCCGTTGGCGTATAGCCGAAGCGACGACGGAAGCAGCGATTGAAGTAAGACACATCGCTGAATCCGCTTGTCATGGCGATTTCGCCGACCCGCATCTCGACAGTGTTCCTCTGCGACAGCATCCTATGGGCGCTCTGCAAGCGCAGTTCGAGAACGCGCTCGGAGAAGCTGAAGCCTGTCTCCTGAAGCAAATCCTGGACATAGCGCGCCGACAGGCCGAGTTCCTTTGCGACGCCTTGCGCGGAGATGCCGGGACTGGCGAAATTGTCCGCGATCTTGGCCAGGACTGCCTGCAGCCTGGCTGCCCGCAGGCCCCGCGGGCCGGCCAATTCGGCGGCCTCGCCCTTCGCGCCTGTCACCAGCCCGATCAGATCGACGATCGTTTCTGTTGCGTGCGATATGAGATCGGGTGAGACAAGGGGGCGGCCGGTTTCAAGCAACTGGCAATACCGTTTGAGAAGATCGAGAGCTTCATTGTCGGCGCCGATCTTCAACGCCAGCCTGTCATCGATCTGCGGGAAGGTCTGTATGAGGGCAGCACGTGGGACCACCACGGTCGTCCACACATTCCAGTCGGCGCCGGCCATTTTCAGCGCTTCCGATTTCAGCGCTTCCGATGCTGTGACCAGGACCGCTTCTCCTGGGCCGACACCATATTCGCGGCCGGCTTGTGCCCCACTCAACACGGTGTCGGTGTTGTTGATCAGCAGGAGATATCCATCATCGTTGTTATCCATTGCTGTCACGGGCGATGTTGCTCGCCTTCCTCGTCGCGTGCCTGATCGTCCCGGACATCTGCTGAAGAACCAGTGATCCGACAGCCGTGGCTTCGATCGCAGCTTCGAAAGGCAGGTCTTCCGATATGCCGTATTCGACCGGCAATCTCCGCGACATGGATGTCTTGCCAGAGGGGAAATCGATCGCGTTCGCTGAGATGCGACGGCAAATCAGTCGACGAAAACCCCGTCTCTCGCGACAATCGAAGACCCCGGCAAAGCCCCCACGGCTTCAAAAAAATCGAACGCGATGCTTCCCATTCCCGGAACAACCAGCAACATTAGTCACCTGGTGTTCAGCTTATCAGCTTAACCCCTTAGTCGAGCTCAATCACGCGTGGCGTCACCCGAAAGTATGACGCCGCGAAATCTTGAGCAGCGAGATCGGGGCATGTTAGGGAGAGGGGTGGTGGTGGAAGGGCTGGGGATCGAAGTACTTTCTTCGATTATCGCTGATATATATGATTGTGTTTTGAATCCGGAGGGCTGGTCAGGAGTAATGACCCGTATCACAGAAGCTGTCGATGCGGCCTATTCTACAATTGCTCTTGCCAGAACTGCCGATAATCATGGTCGTTTCATGGCCCAGTCGCCTTGGGATCCTGCGCAAATGCGGGTTCTCCAGGAAGACTATGACTTTGATGGAATTCCTGGACTGAAGGCGGCGGTCGTCGGCGACATCGACACGCCCGTTACGACGCTTTCGCTAATGAGTGAAGCCGAGCTCCAGCTGACGTCGTTTTTTCGGAATTGGGCCGGACCGCAGGGATTGCGCGAAGGCTGTATCGTCAAATTCGTTCATACGCCGGACCGAATCGGGCTCCTGGGCTGCACCACGCGGGCCAGCAGGGGGGCAATATCAGTTGAAGAACAGCGTTTCCTGGCCTTGCTCTCGCCGCATCTGCGCCGTGCTTCCCTGATCGGAGATCTGTTCGATCAAACCCGCATTACCGCCAATCTCTATCGCCAGACGCTCGACCATTTCGCTGTGCCTGTTGTTCTTACTGGCGCCGACGGAGCAATCCTCCATGCGAATGGGGCTGCCGATCGGATGTTTTCCGAGCAAGGTCCCATTCTTTCCAGGAAGGGCCAGCTCCAGCCGCAGAATCCAGCGGTGGCCCGCGCCTTGCTGGAAGCGATCGCCAGTGCCGGGCATGCGGATGCCTCGCTTGGCGCCCGCGGCATAGGCCTGCCGATTTCGGCTCCGGGCCAGCCGCCCGCGGTCGCCTATGTGCTGCCGTTGACCGAAGGCACCGCGCGCGCGGCTTTCCGGCCCGCCTGTGCCGCCGTCTTCGTGTCGACCACGACATCCTCCTCGCCACTGCCGGAGGCCGTTCTGACCACGCTGTTCGACCTTACGCCCACGGAGGCGCGGGTGCTGCTGCGCATCGGCAGCGGATTGTCCGGGTCGCAAAGCGCGGTGTCGCTCGGCATCGGCGAAAACACCTTGAAGACCCACCTCAACCGTATTTTCGCCAAAACCGGCACGAGACGCCAAGCCGATCTGGTCAAACTCGTTTCGGACATACGCACGCCGCTGGTGGCTCCCGGATCATAGTGGTGAGCCGGCTGAAGCTGCCAATCTCCCCGACGAGGGGAGATGCGCGCCCGGCCGTGGTCGCCAATCACCAACGTCAGCTCCCCATTGGACTTCGCCCCCATTGGACTTCGCCAAGACACCACCCATATTGAGTCCATGGAGCTTTGAGCGTGTCCTTCGCGCGGGTGGCCCTTCTCGCCGTGGCTTTTGTCGCCGTGGCTGCATTTTCTCCCTTCTCGTCGGCCGGGAGCGAGAGGGTTGCGCTGAGCGTCGCCATTGACGGCGCCATCGGGCCGGCGAGCACCAGGCAGCTCGAGGAAGCGCTTGATGTCGCCGCCAAGCGGGACGCCGAAGTCCTCATCCTGCAACTCGATACGCCTGGCGGGCTGGTCACCTCGATGCGCGAGATGATCGCCGACATCCTGGCTTCGCCGGTGCCTGTCATCGGCTATGTCGCGCCGGCCGGCGGCCATGCGGCGAGTGCCGGCACCTACATCCTCTACGCCACCCATGTCGCGGCGATGGCGCCCGGCACCAATATCGGCGCCGCGACACCGGTCGAGATCGGCGGGCTGCCGTCGCTTCCGGGCGGCGACAAGAGTGACAACGGCGACCAGAAGGACCAGGGCGACCAGAAGGACCAGGGCGATCAGAAGGGCCAGGGCGGGCGGCCAGCAGGCGACGCGATGATGGCCAAGGTGACCAATGACGCGGTCGCCCTGATCCGCTCGTTGGCCGAACTGCGTGGGCGCAATGGTGACTGGGGCGAGAAGGCTGTGCGCGAGGCGGCAAGCCTGTCGGCCAATGCGGCGCTGCAGGAGCATGTCATCGACTTCGTCGCCCACGACACCACCGAGCTGTTGCAATTGGCCGATGGGCGCACCGTCGATGTGGCCGGCAAGAAAGTGGTGCTGGCGACCAGGGGGCTGCCGGTCGAGACGCTGGAACCCGGCTGGTTCATCCGGCTGCTTGCCGTCATCACCGATCCGAACATCGCGGTCATCCTGATGCTGGTCGGCGTCTATGGCATCGTCTTCGAGTTCACCAGTCCCGGCGCGGTCGCGCCCGGCGTCATCGGCACCATCTGCCTCGTGCTCGGCCTCTATGCGCTCAACCTCTTGCCGATCAACTATACCGGCCTTGCGCTGATGCTGCTCGGCATCGCCTTCCTCGTCATCGAGGCCTTCAACCCCACCGTCGTGCTTGGTCTAAGCGGCGTGGCCGCCTTTCTGTTCGGCGCCGCCATGCTGCTGCGGGCAGAGGGGCCGGGCTTTGCCATGTCCTGGGCTGTCATCGGTCCCGCCGCCGCGCTGACGCTTGGACTGGCGCTGTTGACCGGCACCTATGTCTGGGCGGCGCGCAAGAACCCGCCGCGCGTCGGCGGCGAGGCGATGCGCGGCCTGCCCGTCGAGATCCTCGACTGGCAGGGTGGCGAGGGCCATGTGCTGGCCCTGGGCGAGCGCTGGCGGGCAAAGGCCGACGAACCGATCGCGGCCGGCGACAGCGCCGAGGTCACCGACATCAGCGATCTCGTGCTCACCGTGCGGCGGCGCGATCCGGGAAGGAATGGAGCAAGACAATGAGCATCGGTTACGTGGCCTATCTGCTGCTTGCACTGGTCGTGGTCGTGTTTCTGTCGGCGGCCATTCGTATTCTCAGGGAATATCAGCGCGGCGTGGTTTTCACACTCGGCCGCTTTACCGGGGTCAAGGGGCCCGGCCTCATCCTCCTCGTCCCCTTCGTGCAGCAGATGGTCAAGGTCGATTTGCGGGTGGTGGTGCAGGATGTGCCGCCGCAGGACGTGATTTCGCGCGACAACGTCTCGGTGAAGGTCAACGCCGTGCTTTATTTCCGCATTGTCGACGCCGAGCGGGCGATCATCCAGGTCGAGGATTACATGGCCGCCACCAACCAGCTGGCACAGACCACGCTGCGCTCGGTGCTCGGCAAGCACGAACTCGACGAGATGCTGGCCGAGCGCGACAAGCTCAACAGCGACATCCAGGAGATCCTCGACCAGCGCACCGACGCCTGGGGCATCAAGGTGTCGAATGTCGAGATCAAGCATGTCGACCTGAACGAAAGCATGATCCGCGCCATCGCCAAGCAGGCCGAGGCCGAGCGGCTGCGGCGCGCCAAGGTGATCAATGCCGATGGCGAGCAGCAGGCGGCGGCGAAACTGGTCGAGGCGGGCCGGATGCTGGCGGCCGAACCGCAGGCCATGCAGCTGCGCTATTTCGAGGCCCTGCACGACATCGCCGGCGAGCGCTCGTCCACTGTGGTGTTCCCGCTGCCGGTGGATCTGCTCAGCCAGTTCATGAAGGCGCAGGGGAAGTGAGGCTGCGGCCTTCCCTTCTCCCCTTGTGGGAGAAGGTGGATCGGCGCGCAGCGCCGAGACGGATGAGGGGTGCGTGAAGGATCGCCGTCGGCGCCAAGCTGGAGCACCCCTCATCCGTCGCCTACGGCGACACCGCCCGGGGGCGAGCCGCTTGTCTCGCCCCGTCCTTCGGACCCCACAAGGGGAAAAGGGGAGCGTTGCAGCAACGTCACCCTCGCCACGGCGGCTCCGGCGCGAAGCGCTTGCCGATCCAGTCGGCGAAGGCGCGGGTCTTGGCGGCCTGTCCCTTGGCTGAGGGCACGACGACATAGACCGCGCCTTCGTCGGCCAGCGTCCACTCCTCGAGTACTGGCACCAGCCGTCCGTCGGCGAGCTCGCGGCCGATCAGCCAGTCGGTGCTCATCATCAGGCCGAGGCCCTGCACGGCGGCCTCGACGAGCACCTCGGCATCGTCGCTGACCAGCGGTCCGGAAACCTCGACGCGTGCGCGCCGGCCCTCGCGATCGGTCATCTCCCAGGCCGGAAAGGTCTGGAAGCCGCTGAAGCCCAGGCAGGAATGGTCGAGCAGCGCCTGCGGTGTCTGCGGCCGACCGTTTCGGGCGAGGTAGGCGGGGGCGGCGCAGAGCAGCCGGCGCCGTGTCGCCACCTTGCGCGCCACCAGGCGCGAATCCTCCAACGCGCCGAGCCGCACGGCGACGTCGAAATTCTCGGCGACCAGATCGGCGAAACGGTTGGAGAATTCGGCCTCGATGCGGATATCGGGAAATTCGGCAAGGAATTGCGGCAGCAGCGGTCCGATCCACATGCGCCCGAACGTGCCGGGCAGCGCCAGCCTGAGCAGGCCGCGCGGGCCGCCGCCGGCATGCGCCGACGCGGCGGCCTCGGCCTCGTCGACGGAGGCGAGGATGGCGCGCACGCGCACCAGGAATTCGGCGCCCGCTTCGGTCAGCGACACGCTGCGCGTCGTGCGATGGAGAAGCCTGACCCCCAGCCGCTCCTCCAGCGATTGCAGGCGCCGCGACAGGATGGTCGCGTCGCGCCCGACGCGCGCTGCCGCCCTGGTGAAGGAGCGCGCCTCGGCGATGGCCGCGAAGGCCGCCATTTCGGCAAGGGCCGCAGGTTCGTGAGATTGCTGCATATTTCGCAGTACTCAAATGCAAAATGGAATGATTATCCAGAAATAGCGCAGCAGATAGGTTCACTCAACCCTCAATCGTCCCACCGGAGTGAAACCATGAAAGCCATCGAACTGAGCCAACCCAGGCTCGACGCCTTCCGCGCCGCCACCGTCGCCACACCCGAACCGCAGCGCGGCGAGGTGCTGATCCGCCAGCGTGCGGCGAGCCTCAATTTCGTCGATGTCGCGGTGGCGAGCGGCAATTATCCCGGACCGAGCTTTCCGCTGATTCCCGTCGCCGATGGCGCCGGCGAGATCGTCGCGCTGGGCGAGGGCGTTGCGAATTTCGCCGTCGGCGATCGTGTCGTCGCCCATGCCAAGCCGCGCTGGATCGGTGGCCGGCCGCGACCCTACGAGATGACGCAGATGCGCGGCATCTCGCTGCCGGGGTCGCTGGCCGAATATGTCGCGTTGCCGGCCAATTCGCTCGTGCCGGTCCCGGCGCATCTCTCCTTCGAGGCGGCATCGACGCTGCCGATCGCCGGCACCACGGCATGGAACGCCATCCGCGCCGCCAATGTCGGGCCGGGCTCGGTCGTCGTGCTGCTCGGCACCGGCGGCGTCTCGATCTTCACCCTGCAGCTTGCCAAGGCAGCCGGCGCCACCGTCATCATCACCTCTTCGTCGGACGAGAAGCTGGAGCGGGCGAAGGCACTCGGCGCCGATCATCTCATCAACTATCGCGCGACATCAGACTGGGACGGCAAGGTGCTGGAGCTGACCGGCGGGCTCGGCGCCGACCTCGTCGTCGAAACCGGCGGCACCGCCACCTTCGCCCGCGCCATCAACGCCACCGCACCCGGCGGCACGCTGTTCACCATCGGTTTCGTCACCGGCGCCGAGGCCACGGTCAACCTGCTGCCGATCATCATCAAGGCGCTGAAAATTGTCGGCAACAACACCGGGTCGGTGTCCGATCTTCGCGACGCCGCCCGTGCCGTCGGTGCAGCGGGGATCGAGCCGGTCGTCGACAAGGTGTTTTCACCTGATGATGCGGCCGAAGCCTACGCCCACATGGCCGCCGGCGGCCTGCACTTCGGCAAGCTGGTGTTCGGGTTGGAGTGGTGATCGGCGAAGCGGCCATCTCCCCCCTCGAGGGGGAGATGGCCGGCAGGCCAGAGGGGGTCGGTCCGACTGGGCTCGGACTGCTGCGCTTCAGACGAGGTTGGCGCTTTACGCGCGGCGACCCCCTCTGTCGCCTTTGGCGACATCTCCCCCTCGAGGGGGGAGATCAGCCACCGCCCTTCAGATCAGCTTCTCCAGCGTGATCGGCAAATCCCGCACCCTTTTCCCCGTCGCGTGGAACACCGCATTTGCAATCGCCGGCGCCACACCAACAATCGCCAGTTCGCCGACGCCCTTGCCGCCGAGCACCGAGGAGTGCAGGTCGGGAATGCCGACCGAGATCACCTCGATGTCGGGAATGTCGGCATTGGTCGGTACGAGATAATCGGCGAGGTTGTTGTTGACGATGCGGCCGTGGCGGCGGTCCATGATGCCTTCCTCCAGCAGCGCCTGGCCGATGCCCATGATGATGCCGCCCTTCCACTGGCTTTCGGCGAGCTTCGGATTGTAGAGCCGGCCGGAATCCAGCGCCGACACCACACGCGACACGCGCACCGTGCCGAAGTCCTCATCGACGCGCACCTCGATGAAATGCGCGCACCAGGAGTGGCGCGAATAGTCGCCCTCGGTGTGCGGCAACGCCATGGCGATGGTGGTGTAGTTCTTGTAGCGGTCCTCGGCGGTCGAATTGGCCGGCATGGTGTCGCCGGTGGCCTCGATGTGGGTGCGGCCGACGCTCTTTAGCAGTTCGGTGATCGAAAGATCGGGGCCGTCGCCGCGCGGTGAGCCGATGCGGCCATTGGCGACGACCAAAGTGTTGGCTTGCAGCGCATGGAAGGGCGAACGCGGATCGCTGATCGCCAGGCCGACCAGCTGGTCGAGCGCCGAGGTCGCCGCCTTGTAGACGGCCCCAGTCATCACGCCGGCCAGCCGCGAGCCGCCGCTGACGCCGGCGCGGGCAAAGCGGGAATCGCCGAGCTTCACTACCACGTCGTCGGCCGGCACGCCGACCGTCTCGGCGGCGGTCTGCGCCAGGATGGTGTAAGTGCCCTGGCCCATGTCGATCGAGGAGCTTTCGACCTCGACCGAGCCGTTGGCCAGGATGCGCACGACAGCCTCGCCATAGGCGCGCCGCACCGGATAGGTGCCGGCCGCGACGCCCCAGCCGATCAACTGGTTGCCATCGCGCATCGAGCGCGGTTTTGGTGTCCGTTTCGACCAGCCGAAGCGTTCGGCGCCCGCGGCAAAAGCCTCGCGCAACTGTCTGGTCGACCACGCCTTTTTCGCGTGCGGGTCCTGCTCGGCATAGTTCCTGAGGCGAATCTCCAGCGGATCGATGCCGACCTCATAGGCGAGTTCATCGATGGCACTTTCGATGCCGAAGGCCGAGGGGTTTTCGCCCGGCGCGCGCATGGCGCCCGGCACCACGGAATTCACCCGCACGACATTCTGCTTGGAGGAAAAATTCGGCGTCGCGTACATGATCGAGGTGACCGATCCAAGCGGCTCGACCCACATGCCGTCGATCGACGTTTCATTGACGCCGCGATGCACGATCGACTGGATCACGCCGTCATGGTCGGCGCCGATCGTCACCGTCTGGCGCGTCGCGGCGCGGCCGCCATAGCCGGTAAAGGTCTGCGGCCGTGTCATCACCAGCTTCACCGGCCGTCCCAGCATTTTGGCGGCACTCGCGGCCACCGCGCCATGGCTGAGCGCCAGCGCCTTGGAGCCGAAGCCGCCGCCAATATAGGGCGAGACCAGCCGCACATTCTCGAACGGCACTTCGAACCATTCGGCATAGGTGCGGGCCATGCCGTCGAGCCACTGGCTCGGCTCCCATACCGTAAGCTTATCACCTTCCCAGCGGGCGATCAGGCCGTGCGGCTCCATCGGCGCCTGGTATTCGCGCGGCGTGTTGTAGGCGGCGCAGATCCGCACCGGCGCCGAAGCGAAGGCGGCGGGCGCATCGCCCCATTCCTTGGTCATGGCGTCGATCGGAATGCCGTCGCCGGCCTTGCCGTCGCTGAGGTCGACGATGGAAGGCGTCTCGTCATAGCTGACCTTGACGACCGCGGCTGCAGCGACCGCCTGCTCGAAGGTTTCGGCGACGACCGCGGCGACATGCTGGCCCGAAAAAGTGATGTCGCGCGCCAGTGGGCAATAGGGCTTGTCGGGCGGCGGCGTGCCGAACCAGTCGGATGCGGTCCTGAGGCTGATGATGGTGTCCGGTGTCAGCACCTTGAGCACGCCCGGTGCCGCCTCGGCCTGCGCGGTGTCGATCGCGCGCACCTTGCCGGATGCGATCGTGCTCTCGACCAGCACGGCATAGGCGAGGCCTTCGAGCTGTTGCTCGACGGCGTATTTGGCCGCACCGGTGATCTTGGCCGGGCCGTCGACGCGCGACAGCCGGCCGCCGACGGCCTCCGCCAGTGCGCCGTCTGACGCGTCACCATGTCTGATGTTGTGAACGGTCATGCCGTCTCTCCCAATTTGAGGATGGCGCGCGCGATGACGCGCGGCGCGAGCTCGATCTTGTAGTGGTTGGCGCCATGGTCGACGGCGCCTTCGACGGCGAGCTGGCTGGCGGCACGGACGGTTTTCGGCTCCAGCACCTTGCCCTTTAGCGCGTCTTCGACAGCGCGGGCCCGCCACGGTTTTGTGGCAACGCCGCCGAGCGCGACGCGCAGGTCGCGGATGGTGCGGCCATCGGCTTCCAGTTCGAGTCCGACGGCGGCACTCGCGGCGGCGAATTCATAGGATTGCCGGTCGCGGATCTTCAGATAGGTCGAGCGGCGGGCGGCGGCGGAGCCGGGGATTTCGATGGCGGTGATCATCTCGCCCGGCTCGATGGCGTGTTCCCTGTCGGGCGTGGTGCCCGGCAACAGGAAAAAGTCGTCCACCAGAAGCCTACGCTCGCCGAGATGAATTGTTGCATCGAAGGCGACCAAAGCGGTGGCGAGGTCCCCGGGATACATGGCGATACAGGCGTCGCTGGTGCCGAGCACGGCGTGGCCCCTTGTGACGCCGCCGATGGCCGAACAGCCAGAGCCGGGCTGCCGCTTGTTGCAGGCGGAAAAATTCGCGGGATCACGGAAGTACGGGCAGCGCGTGCGTTGCATCAGATTGCCGCCGATGGTTGCCATGTTGCGGATCTGCGCCGACGCCGCCTGCCAGAGCGCTTCGGAGATGGCGGGGTAGCGGCTCTTGATGTCGGCATGGTCGGCGACATGGCCCATTTTGGCGAGTGCGCCGATGGTGGCGCCGCGCTCGTTCAGTTCGATCCGGTCGAGCCCTTTGAGATGGGTGATGTCGACCAGCGTGTCGGGCTCGACAACGCCGCATTTGGCGAGGTCGATCAGCGTGGTGCCGCCGGCCAGCAGCATGGCGGCGGGCAGGGCCGCCGCCTGGCGTGCGGCGTCGACCGAGCCGGCGCGCAGATACGAAAAATCCCTCATGATGCGACCTCCAGGGCTGCCTGGCGGACAGCGGCGACGATGTGCGGATAGGCGCCGCAGCGGCACAGATTGCCGGCCATGTATTCGCGGATTTCCTCGTCAGAGCCGGCATGGCCCTCGCGGATGCAGGCCACCGCCGACATGATCTGGCCTGGCGTGCAATAGCCGCACTGGAAGGCGTCCTGCTCGAGGAAGGCAGCCTGCACGGGATGCAGTTCGCCCTCCCGTGCAAGCCCCTCTATGGTGGTGATGGCGCGGCCTTCGGCTTGCGCGGCAAGCGTGAGACAAGCCAGCACGCGCTCGCCATCGACATGTACGGTGCAAGCGCCACACTGGCCGTGGTCACAGCCTTTCTTGGTGCCGGTCAGGCCGAGCCTGTCGCGCAAGGCGTCGAGCAACGTGACGCGGGGTTCGAGTTCCAGGTGATGATGTGTGCCGTTAATGTCGAGATGTACGGGGATTTTCGTCATGGGCGTCGGGCTCCAGTTGCTTGACGCTGGTGGGATTATTTCATGTTGGACAGGTGGAGGCCCACCTGTCCGTCCGGCGCTTTCGCTCCGGGCGTTCGCCACTTCTCAGCCCAGCAGATCCTCGATGCGGATCGGAAAGCGGCGGGGCCGCACGCCGGTTGCATGCCAGACCGCGTTGGCAACCGCGCCGGCGGTGCCGGTGACGCCGATTTCGCCGACGCCCTTGATGCCGAGCGCATTGACGTAAGGGTCGTCCTCATGGACCAGGATCGCCTCGACCGACGGCACGTCGGCATTCACCGGGACATGGTATTCGGCGAGGTTGGCATTCTGGATCCGGCCCGAGCGCCGGTCGGTGATGGCTTCCTCGTGCAGCGCGAAGGAGACGCCCCAGATCATGCCGCCATAATACTGGCTGCGCACAAGTCTGGGGTTGATGACCCGCCCTGCGGCGAAGGCGCCGACCAGCCTTGTGACGCGGATCTGGCCGAAATCGGGATCGACCTTGACCTCGGCGAAGACGGCGCCATGCGCGTGCTTGGCATAGGTCTCCTGGGACGCCGGGTCCGGGGCGCCCTTGCCATGGCCTTCGATCTCCGTCAGGCCGGCGCGTGTGAGGATCTCGGCATAGCTTTCACCGCGGCTTTCGTCGTCGCGGCGATACAGCCGGCCGCCGCGCGCCACAACGCCTTCATTGCCGGCGCCGAACAGCGGCGAGGCCTCGTTGCCGGTGGCGAGATCGGCGAGCCTGGCGATCACGGCGGCACCGGCATTGTGGATCGCCATGCCGGCCGTCGCCGTATGGCCGGAGCCGCCGGCAATGCCCGCATTGGGTAGGTCGGAGCTGCCGGCCCTAAAGTCGACCCGGTCGATGTCGAGCCCCAGCCCATCGGCGGCGATCTGGGCGAAGGCGGTCCAGGCGCCTTGCCCCATGTCCTGCGCGCCGGTCTCCATCAGGCCGCTGCCATCGGCCTTGAGCACCGCTCGCGCTTCGGCCTGGAACATGATGGCCGGGAAGGTCGCCGTGCCCACGCCCCAGCCGGTGAGGAAACCGTCGGCGTCGCGCATCAGTCGCGGCTGCAGCGGGCGGCTCGCCCAGTCGAATGCCTTCGCGGCTTGGCTATAGCATTCGCGCAGCGCCTTGGAGGAAAACGGCTTGCCGGTCATCGGCTCGACCTCGGCATAGTTCCTGAGCCGGAATTCCAGCGGGTCCATGCCGCAGGCATGCGCCGCCTCATCGATGGCGCTTTCGAGCGCAATCGAGCCGGTGGCTTCGCCGGGCGCGCGCATGAACAGCGGCGTCCCGGTGTCGAGCCGCACCGCCTCGTGCGAAGTGGTGATGGCCGGGCTGGCATAGAGCGTGTGCGAGGCGTCAGCCGCCGGTTCGAAGAAATCGTCGAAGGTGCTCGACGTGGTCTTGGCGTGATGGTCGATGGCCGTCAGCCGCCCCTCGCCATCCATGCCCATGCGCAGGGTCTGGCGCGTCGGCGCGCGGTGGCCGACCGGCCCGTACATCTGCTCGCGCCGCAGCACCAGCTTGACGGGACGGCCAACGAGACGCGCCGCCAGGATGCCCAGCACCTGCGGCCCGGAAATCATGCCTTTCGACCCCGAAGCCGCCGCCGAGGAAAGGGCTGCGGATGTGGATGTTTTGCGGCGCGATGCCGAACAGGCCGGCGATGCGGCCCTGCGCCATGGCCAGGCCCTGGCTCGGCGTGTCGATCGACAGCCGGTCGCCATCCCAGGCGGCGACGATCGCGTGCGGCTCCATGGCGTTGTGGTACTGGGCCGGCGTCTCGTAGGTGGCCTCGATCCGCGTCTTCGCCGATTTCAGGCCGGTCTCGACATCGCCCTTATGCTGGACGGCCGGATTGCCGACGCCGACCCCACGCGGCACGAAGCTTTCGGCACCGTCGAGACCGACGCGCGCCGGCAGCGCTTCATAGCGCGGCGAGAGCAGCGCCGCCCCCTCGGTCGCCGCCTCCAGCGTTTCGGCGATCACCACGGCAATGCTCTGGTTGGGGTAGCGAACCTGGTCGTTCTGCAGCAGGTCGAGCCGGAACATGAAGGGATGGTCCTTGGCGTCCGGATCGGCGGCGAGCGCCGGCCGGTTCTTGGGCGTCATCACCTCGACCACGCCCTTGTGCGCCTTGGCTGCCTCGATATCCAGCGAGGCAACGCGGCCGCGCGCGATGCTGGAGACAGCAAGCACGGCGTAGAGCATGCCGGGCGGATGGTTGTCGGCCGCGTAGCGCGCGGCTCCGGTGACTTTCAGGAGGCCATCGCGACGGGTCAGCGGCTGGCCGATGCTGGAGCCCTGCCTGATATGGGCGGGCTGCTGGTTGAGGCTGAGTTCAAGCGTCATGGCGCGCTCCGGGATTGTTTGAGAACGGGGAGGCAGGAAGGGCCGGCAGCCGCTCGGGCGTTCCCGCCAGGGCAGATTTCAGCGCCCTGACCACGATGCGGCGGGCAAGCTCGATCTTGAACGCATTGTCGCCGGAGGGGCTGGCATCGGCCAAGGCGGCGTCCGCCGCACTGGCGAAGGTCGCCGCGTTGGCATCGGCGCCAAGCAGGACGGCTTCCGCCGAGCGCGCCCGCCACGGCTTGGCCGCGACGCCGCCTAGCGCCAACCTCGCGGCGCGGATCTTGCCGCCATCGACGACAAGTGCCGCTGCGGCCGAGACGACGGCGAAAGCATAGGAGGTGCGCTCGCGGACTTTCAGGTAACGGGCATTGGCGGCGAAGGAGGCGGCCTCCGCCGGCAGGCGCACCGCCACGATCAGGTCGCCGGGCTCCAGCGCATTCTCCCGCTGCGGCGTTTCGCCGGGAAGCCGGTGGAATTCCGCCAGCGTGACGTGGCGCCGGCCCTCCTTGCCTTCGATCTCGACGACGGCGTCGAGTGCCACCAGCGGCACGCAGAAGTCCGACGGATGGGTCGCGATGCAGGCATCGCTCCAGCCGAGTACTGCGTGCAGGCGGTTCTCGCCACCCAGTGCATCGCAACCGGCGCCGGGCTCGCGCTTGTTGCAGGCGCTGGCGGTGTCGTAGAAATAGCTGCAGCGCGTGCGCTGCAGGAGATTGCCGCCGACAGTGGCGGCGTTGCGAAGCTGCGCCGAGGCTCCCGACAGCAGCGCTTCGGCTACCGCCGGATAGGCTTTTGCGAACGCCGCGTCATGAGCGAGATCGGCATTGCGGACCAGCGCACCGATGCGCAGGCCGCCATCGTTCAGCCGTTCGATGCGGTTGAGCTCCGGCAGCCGCGAGATGTCGACGATGCGCTCGGGGCTGGTGATGCCGCCCTTCATCAGGTCGAGCAGATTGGTGCCGCCGGCCAGGTAGGCCGAACCCGGTCCGGCCGCCGCCGCGATGGCGTCGGGAATGCTGGCGGGCCTGATATAGTCGAAGTCTCTCATGCCGCTGCCCTCCGGTCGGCTGTGGCAAGTTTCTCCTGGGCTTCCAGGACGGCCTCGACGATGCCGCCATAGGCCGCGCAGCGGCATATGTTGCCGCTCAGCCCCTCGCGGATGCGTTCGGGATCGTCGCCGGCCTGTGCCTCGGCGATCAGGCCGAGCGTGCTCATGATCTGGCCGGGCGTGCAGAAACCGCACTGGAAGCCGTCATGGGCGATGAAGGCGGCCTGCACCGGATGCAGCTCTTCACCATGGGCCACGCCTTCGATGGTCAAGACATCGGCGCCGTCATGGCTGACCGCCAGCGCCAGGCAGGAGTTGATGCGCTTGCCGTCGACCAGCACCGTGCAGGCGCCGCACTGGCCGCGGTCGCAGCCTTTCTTGGTGCCGGTGAGGTCAAGCCGCTCACGCAAGAGGTCGAGCAGGGTTACGCGCGGGTCGACCTCCAGCTCGTGTCGGTGTCCGTTGATGGTGAGGGTGATGGGAAGGCTGGTCATGGGCGTCTGGCTCCAGTTTGCTTGACGCGGATGGGACGTGAACTGGTGCCTTGCCGGAGAAGGGCAAGGTAACCTTAAGGTCAGGTGTGGGCGGAGGTGGAGATGACAGCGGATGTCCCGGGAAACAGGCGGGCAGGGGAGATGTCGGCTTGCAGGTTCGAAAGACGTGACATACCGCTTCCCCTTCTTATATGATAAAGGCACTCCACTAAAGCGGAGGCGCCTCCGTTTATTAAGTGGGAGCTGACCCGGCCGGGTTCAAGCCCCCATATTTGGTCCGTGGAGAAAAAATTGGCAGACGCCGACATCGCCGCAGAGAAGGCCGCAGTGGAAAAACCGCTGCGCGCGGATGCACGGCGCAACCGCGACCGGCTGGTCGAGGTGGCGGCGGCCGTGTTTGCCGAGCGCGGCATCGATGCCTCGCTGGAGGAGATCGCGCGGCGCGCCGGCGTCGGCATCGGCACGCTCTACCGGCATTTCCCGACGCGCGAGCATCTGGTCGAGGTGGTCTACCGCCGCGAGGCGGAGGGGCTGTGCGCGGCCGCCGGTGATCTCGCGGCAAAACATCCGTCCGATGTCGCGCTGGAGCAGTGGATGCAGCGCTTCGTCGACTACATCGCCACCAAGCGCGGCCTGGCGACCAGCCTGCGCATCCTGCTCAGCACCAATTCGACGCTGTTCTCGGACACGTCGGCCGAGTGTCGCAGGCCTTGCGGCAACTGGTCGAGGCGGCGGTGGCCGACGGCACCATCCGCGGCGATGTCGACGCCTCCGACGTGCTGCACGCGCTGTCGGGCATCTATTCGGCGCCCGACACCCCGGAATGGCGCGACCGCTCGCGGCGCTTGGTCAGGCTGTTGATGGACGGGTTGCGGTTCGGGGCGGTCGCCAAGGCCTGACGGTTTCCGCGACCGATCCCAGCCAAGCAAAACCTCGTAGACAGGCGCGTCCGTTAGCCATTGCAGCGCGAACCTGCACACCGGCCTTGCATCTGAATGAGAGCGGTTGTTAAAATCCTCACATTTCACGGGATGCACAGGCCCACGCATGACGGCTCGCAAGGCGCAAAGGACGGCACGGCTGATCGATCTGCTGTCGCAGCGGCGGGTCATCCATCTCAGTGAAGCGGCAGCACTTCTCGGCGTCTCCGAGATGACGGTGCGGCGCGACATCGCCACCAACCCGGGGCAGATCGCCTATCTCGGCGGTCACATATTGGCGGCGGCCGAGATCGAGGCCGATGTTCCCTACGAACTGGCGACCGCGGCCGACAGCCATGCGGCGGCGAAGCGCGAAGCCTGCGCGCATGCAGTGCGCAAGATACGGCCCGACGAGACGATCTTCATCGACTGCGGCACGACGCTGATCCATCTGATCGATCTCATTCCCGACAATTATCAAATAACGGCAATATGTTACGCCATGAATGTCGCGGAACGCCTGAGCCGTAAGCCTAACGTCACGATCATCATGCTGGGTGGCGTCTATCATCCGGCGTCGGCGTCTTTCTCGGGCACGCATGATTTCGACATTTTGAACAGCGTCGGCATCAACGCCGCCTTCCTGTCCGCCGCCGGCGTCGATGCCAAGCGCGGCGCCACCTGCGAGCATTTCCACGAGGCGGTGGTGAAGCAGAAGGTGATGAGCCTGGCGCGCGAAAACTACCTGGTCATCGACTCCAGCAAGATCGGCAAGCTCAAGCGCGCCTTTTTCTCAGCCATGGACGGCTTCGACGCCATCGTCACCGAACATGGCGAGGTCGGGCCGGATTCATTCCGGCCGCCAGCCTGACTCCGTTTGACATTTCCCCAAGGTGATGGAAAAGTCACAAAAAAAGTAAGAGAAGTCTCAAAAGAGACTCTCGACAGTCTGGGTAGGGGACGCGTCAAAGGGAGGAAAGTGCAGGCGTCATGATCGAACCGGGTTCGATTGCGCCACTATCCGAGGCCCCCTTGCTGCGCGTCGAGGGCGTCAGGAAGCGGTTCGGCGGTGTCAATGCGCTGCGCGGCGTCAGTCTTGAAATCCAATCCGGTGAAGTCCACGCGCTGCTTGGTGAAAACGGCGCCGGCAAGTCGACGCTGATCAAGATCCTGAGCGGCGTGCATGTGCATGATGGCGGCTCGATCGAGATCGACGGCAAGCCGGTCTCGTTCACTTCGCCCGCCCAGTCGCGCGATGCCGGCGTGGCGGTCGTCTACCAGGATCTGAGCCTGGTCGAGTCGCTCTCGGTTGCCGACAATCTGCTTTTGGGACGAGAACCGAAGACGCGGCTCGGCTTCCTGACAAAGCGCCAGCTGGTGGCGCAGGCCGAAGCCTTCCTCAAATCGCAGAACATCCCGCTCGATGCCCGCGCCATGGTCGGGTCGCTGGCTTTCGCCTATCGCCAGATGACCGAGATCGCCAAGGCGCTGATGGGCGATGTCCGCCTGCTCATTTTGGACGAGCCGACCTCGGCGCTGACCGATGACGAGGAAAAGATCCTGTTCGAGGCGATCCGGGCGGTCGCGGCGCGCGGCGTCGGGGTGATCTATGTCACCCATCGCCTCAACGAGGTCTTCCGCATTTCGAACCGGGTGACCGTGTTCCGCGACGGCCAGAACGCCGGAACCTTTGTCACGGCGCAGACCAATATGCGGCAATTGGTCGGCGCGATCGTCGGCCGGATCATGCTGTGCTGAAGACGGACGGCGCCGGGCAAAGCACGCCGTCATCGGCTTCCCCTGGTTCATCTCAAAAGCCCGTGCTTGAGTTGAAGAACGTCAGCAATGACAGGCTCGACGGGGTCAGCCTCGAATTGCGCGCTGGCGAAATCCATGGCCTTGCCGGGCTGATCGGCAGCGGACGCACCGAAATCCTGCAGACCATCTTTGGACTGCGGCCCGTTCAGTCGGGCGAGGCTACGCTGGACGGCGTCTCGTTGAAAGACATCGATCCGGCAGCGGCGATTGGGCTGGGCATCGCGCTGGTGCCGGAGGACCGGCACGTCCAGGGCCTGGTTCTCGAACATTCGATCGAGCGCAACCTGACCTTGCCGCGTTTGCCGTATTTCTCCCGCCTTGGCTTTCTGCAGCGGCGGCCGGCGAGCGAGCATGCCAATGCCGCGATGCGCCGGCTGGCCGTGAAGGCACCAGGCGCGTCGACCCTTGTGAAGAACCTGTCGGGCGGCAACCAGCAGAAGGTGGTGTTCGGCAAGTGGAACGAGCCGCGGCCGCGCGTGCTGCTGCTCGACGAGCCGACGGTCGGGTCGATGTCGGCGCGCGCGAGGAGATCTACGGCGTCATTCGTGCCGCGGCAGTGGCCGGCAGCGGTGTGCTGCTGGTGTCGTCGGATCTGTCCGAACTGCTGCAGCTCTGCGACCGCATTTCAATCGTCGTCGACGGCCGCATCACCAGGACGATCGCGCGGCCGGAATTCGGCAGCGCCGAGGATCTCCACCACCTCATTCAACTTTCGCAGCCATCGGAAGAGCACGCGGCATGACCAACACGCAAAACCCGGCAAAAGCCGGCGCCAACCAACCGGGCGGACGCTCGGCGCTGCAGCATCTGCTGCAGGGCGAGCGGCCCTACATGCTCTACGTCGCCTTCGCCATCATGCTGATCGTCTTCAGCCTGGCGTCGCCCTGGTTCCTGTCGATCGACAATTTTCTCAACATCGGCCGCCAGACGACACTGGTCTCGATCATTGCGGTCGGCATGACATTCGTCATCATTTCCAGGCAGATCGACCTGTCGGTCGCCTCGACGCTGGCGCTTTCGGGGATGAGCGCGTCGCTGGCCATGGCGTTCGTCGCCAACAACTGGGTCGTCGGCGCTGTGGCGGGGCTGGGCACCGGGGCGTTGATCGGGCTGATCAACGGCGTCTTGACCACGCGGCTCGAAATCCCGTCCTTCCTGGTGACATTGGGCACGCTGAGCGGCGCGCGCGGGTTGGCGCTGATGGTCACCAACACCAAGCCGGTGATCATCACCAACGAATATTATTTCGCGATCTTCGGCGAGGGCTCGGTGCTCGGCATCCCGGCGCCGATCCTGTGGACGCTCGGCGTCACCATCGCCGGCATCTTGCTGCTGCATTACAGCGTCTACGGGCGGCGGGTCTACGCGGCGGGCGGCAACCCGACGGCGGCACTCTATTCCGGCGTCCACATCAAGCAGGTTACGACGCTGGCCTTCGTGCTGACCGGGACGCTCGCGGGCCTCGCATCGCTGATCCTGTCGGCACGTTCGCACGCGGCGCGGCCCGACGTCGTGCAAGGCATGGAACTCGACGTCATCGCCTCGGTCATCCTCGGCGGCTGCAGCCTGTTCGGCGGCCGCGGCTTCGTGCTCGGCACGCTGCTCGGCAGCCTGATCATCGGCACGCTCAACAACGGTCTGGTGCTGCTCGGCGTCAGCTCGTCGCTGCAACTCGTCATCAAGGGAGCAATCATCGTCGCCGCGGTCGCGTTCACGAGGAGGTAAGGCGCGCACGCGGAAATCAGCAGAAAACCGCCGGCTCCAAACGGCAAAACAAACATCAATATCAACGGAGGAAAGTCATGAACCACTCGGCACGAATCCTGTTCAGCACATTGAGCCTCGCCGCCAGCGCCTTCGCGCTATCGACATCCCCAGGTTTTGCGCAAACGCCCGATACCTGCGTGACCGGCGTCGACCTCGCGACGCTCGGCCCCAAGGGCATTGTCGGGCAAGGCCCGCATGGCGAAAAGGCAGCCTCGCCCGACGAGCTGAAATTGACCGACGACGAAGCCGGCAAGGTCAAGGCCGGCAAGTTCAAGGTCGGCATCTCCATGCAGACGGTGAACCTCGACTGGTCGCAGCTGCAAGTGGCGGGCATCAGCGAAACGCTGGCCAAATACGGCGTCACCGTCACCGGCGTGGCCTCGGCCGAATACCAGGTCGACAAGCAGATCGCCGATATCGAAAACACCATCCAGCAGCATCCCGACGGCATCATTTCCATCCCCGTCGATTTCACCGCGACGGCGCCGACCTACAAGAAGGTGGGCGAGGCCGGCATCAAGCTGGTGTTCATGGACAGCATTCCGGTCGGCCTCTCATCGCCAAAGGATTTTGCCTCGATGATCTCGGCCGACAGCCAGGGCAATGGCCAGATCGCGGCGACGATCCTGGCGTCCTGCATGCCCAAGGGCGGCACGATCGGCCTGGTGAATTTCGGTGTTGACTATTTCAGCACCAATGAGCGGACCAAGGGTGTCAGCGAGTGGATGAAGAAGAACCGGCCCGACATCGTCATGAAGCAGGTCGATTTCACCGATCCCTCGAAAGTGTCGCAGATCGCCGGCGACTTCCTCACCGGCAACCCCGATGTGAAGGGCCTGTACGCGGTGTGGGACCAGCCGGCGCTCGACACGCTGTCCTCGATGCGCGCGCAAGGCATCGATATTCCGATCACCACGGTCGATCTCGGCCTGCAGTCGGCGATCGAGATCGCCAAGGGCGGTCCGCTCAAGGCAACCGGTTCGCAGCGCCCCTATGACCAGGGCGTCGCCGAGGCGATGGCCATGATGAAGGCGCTGATCGGGCAACCCACGCCCGCCTGGGTCGGCGTGCAATCGCTGCCGGTGGTGCAGTCCAACGTGCTGGAATCCTACAAGACCGTCTTCCACAAGGATCCGCCGGCCGAACTGGTCGACGCCTGCAACAGCGCCAAGCCGAAGTGCAATTGAGGTAGCAGCTTGGGCGCGGGAGAGATCCCGCGCCCACTGTATCGGGAACGGCATTCATCCCAGGCGCGCGGTATGCTAGGCGTCACAGCGAGATAGCTTGATTTGCCTGTTATCCATGTTTTCGAGGGGATGCGATGTATGTGGGCCGTTCCTACAAGGTGACTGATTTTGCGCTGTGGTCGCGGCGCAGCGTCATTTACATGGTGGTGGTGAGCGGACTGGCGGTCGCGGCCTATCGTCTTCCCGGCATTGCAGGGTTCTCGGTGCCATGGTCGGTCGTGCTCGTGCTCGGCACCACCGTGTCGCTGGTCGCCGGCTTCAAGAATTCGCAGGTGTTCACCCGCAGCGGCGAAGCGCTGCAGGCCTTCACGCAAATCACCGCCAGCAGCCGGGTGTGGTCCAATTTCTGCCGCGACTTCCTCGACGTGTCGACGGCCAGGCAACTCATCTACCGCCACATCGCGTGGATGACGGCACTGCGCTTTTCGCTGCGGCGGCCGATGCCTTGGGAATCCATGGGCAAGGCCGCCAACATCGAATACCGGCGGCGCTACCATATCCGGGAGGACAAGGGCTCGATCGCCGACGAATTGCGGCCGCTGCTGGCGGAACAGGCCGACAAGGTGCTGAAATCGCCGCAGCCGGCGTTGGCCTTGCTCGAAATGCAATCGGTCCAGGTCAACACGCAGTTCAAGGACGCCAAGCTTCCCCCGCAGATTTACGTCGAACTGACGAAGCTGATCCGCGATTTCCATGATCAGCAGGCGCGCTGCGACCGCATCAAGAACAATCCCTATCCGCGCCAATACGCCATCGTCAGTTCCATGTTCGTGATGATCTTCTGTACGCTGTTGCCGTTCGGCGTCGTCCCGGTGTTCGCGGAGATGGGCAAGCTTGGCGGCGTGCTCGGCACGATCGGCATCTGGCTGACGATCCCGTTCAGCACGCTGCTGGGCTGGGCCTACATGTCGCTCGACCAGGTCGGCGAGAGCAGCGCCAACCCGTTCGAGGGCAACGCCAACGACGTTCCGATCTCGCAGATCTGCCGTGACATCGAGATCGAACTGCGCGCCGGACTTGGCGAAGCTGACCTCCCCAAGCCCTTGCTGCCGGTGAACAATATCGCTACCTGAAGTGCCTGATCTGGCGCGGCTACGCCTTCGCCTCGACCAGGATCACCAGCGATTCCGGCACCACGCCATCATGCGCCATCGCGTCGGCGGCCGCCTTGCTCTGCATCAATGCTGCCATCTTATCCATGTCAGGGACGTCCATCATCACGGCCACCCGTTTCGGGTTCTGCGGATCGACGAAGGTGCGGATGTTGGTGATCCCCAGCGAGCCGAAAAGCTCCTTGCGCTTGGGTGAGCTCAACCAGTGCTTGCTGTCTTTCGTGATGTTGTGATGACCGATGACTGTTGGCATGGCATCCTCCCCAAGGTGACGCCGGCGGTTGATATCGCCCGCCTATGCTGCGATCCACCTGTACGGGCCAATGAGCGCCGTTTCCCGCGGGCTGTCAATTAGCTGTTGCTGATGGACTTCCTAAAGCTCGAGGCAGACTTTCCCAAAATGCTTCTGGGCTGCGTAGTGCGTGAAGGCGGCGGCGATGTCGCGCAGCGGGAAACGGCGGTCGATGACGGGCTTTATGCCGTTGACCTCGATGGCGCGGATCATGTCCTCTTGATCCGCCCGGCTGCCGATGGAAATGCCGCTGATGCGGATCTGGTTCGAAAACACGGCCGGGATCGAGACGTCGGCGGCAAAGCCGGTCAGCACGCCGATCAGGGCGATGTGACCGCCTGTGCGGCAGGCGGCTATCGACTGTGCCAGCGTCGCGGGGCCGCCGACCTCGATCACGTGATCGACGCCGCGTCCGTCCGTCAGCTCCCGGGCCTTGCGGCCCCAATCCGGCACGGAATTGTAGTTGATGACGGCGTCGGCGCCGAGGCGGCTTAACCGCTCCAGTTTTTCCTCGTCGGACGAGGTGGCGATAACCCTGGCGCCGGCGGCCTTGGCGAATTGCAGCGCAAACAGCGACACGCTGCCGGTGCCGAGCACCAGGACCGTATCGCCGGGCTTCACCTTGCCGCAGACGACCAGGCCTCGCCAGGCTGTGACGCCGGTGCAGGTCAGCGCTGCGGCTTGCGCGTGCGTATAGCCCGCTGGAGCTTTGGTGAAGGCCTGCGCGGGCATGCAGACATACTCGCTGGGGAAGCCGTCAAAACTGTCGCCTGGAATGTCGCGCCTTGTGGCGGGCGTCATGTCGCCGTCCAGCCACCATGGATAGAAGGTGCTGACGACGCTGTCGCCGGGCTTGAGCGCATCGACGCCGCTGCCGACGGCGATCACTTCGCCCGCGCCGTCGGACAGCGGCACGCGGCCATCGGCCATCGGCGTCTTGCCCTGCACCGCGAAATCGTCGCGCATGTTCAGCGAGCAGGCGCGGATCCTGACCATCACGTCGCCAGGCCCTGGCTGGGGCGGATCTTCCTCGACCAGGTCGAGCCTGTCCAAGCCACCCGGCGCTCTCAGCCTGACGAGCTTCATTGTCTTCTCCAAAATATGGGGATGTTTGATGCTGCGGCGGTGAACAGGCGCTATCGGATCTGGCGGCCGGAGATCACCCGCAGCCAAGGCGCCAGGTGAAAGGCGCTCATCAAGAGATACATGGCCGGCATCCCGGTTAAAGACGGGCCGGTCAGCGGCGAGGCGCCCATGCACAGCATAGCCGCGTCACTGCCCTGAAGGCAGGAGAGCAGTGCCATCACCGCGAAAGTCGGGGCGGCGGCGAGGCAGAGCCAGTCGACTGTGCCGAGGGCGGCTGTGTTTTCAGGGGTTGCGCTACCGGTGCCAGAATGGATATCGCTCATAATCTTAATCCCTTAATGGTTGCGGCCCGTCAGAATCTGCGTTCCTCGCCCCACTTTCGTCTAGGCTATGGGTGATTGGCGTGACTGATCAGGGCCATGCTTGATTGGCAGGTGGTTCCCCCAATCCGTCGCTGCTTCGCAGCGCCACCTTTCCCCCCTCCGGAGGGAAAGGAAGGGAGCGTTGCTGGACGAGCGTTGACCGCAAAAAGCCTGGCGCCTTTCCTCTACCCCGTCGATCGGGGGGTCCGAAGGACGGGCGAGACCCGTGGCTCGCCCCGGCAGGTGGCTCGGCGAAGCCGAGACGGAGTGGGGGTCGACCAACGCGGCACAAGGGGGCTTCGCTCTCGTCAGTCCCAGCTACTCGCCCTTGTCGCGGAACGCGGCTTCGCCGGCGGCGGCCACTTCGGCCCATTTCTTGTCGGCGCCGGCTTCGTAATTGTCGTGCCAGTTCCACCAGCTGTAGAGCGGCGTCTGGGGATAGCCTTCGGGCGAGTCCTCCCAGATTTCCTGGCGGCCAAGCGGGGTGGCGTCGAGATAGCTCCACACCGTGCCCATCGCCTCGTCGCCGCGGCTGTTGATGAAATAGGTGCGGAAGACGCGGTCGCCGTCATGGATGAAGACGTTGTGCCCGTGCCATTCGTCGACGCCGAAATCCTTGTCGAAGCTGTCGGTGATTGTGTACCAGGGTATGTCCCAGCCCATTCGCGTCTTCAGCCGCGCAATGTCGGCCTGCGGTGCGCGCGAGGCGTAGGCAAGTGTGGTGTTGCGGGCATTGAGATGAGCGAGGTGGCCGACCTGGTCGGCGCCGAGCGAGCAGCCGCGGCAGGCATGATCGGGCCAGCCATAGACGCCCGGCTCGAAGAAGGCGCGGTAGACGATCAGCTGGCGGCGGCCTTCGAACAGGTCGAGCAGGCTTGCCTTGCCGTTGGGGCCTTCGAACACATAGGCCTTGTCCACTTCCATCCACGGCATGCGCCGGCGTTCGGCGGCGAGCGCATCCTTGGCGCGCAGCGTCGCCTTCTCCTTCACCAGCATCTTTTCGCGCGCGGCGTCCCATTCCTGCCTGGAAACGATCGGCGGGGTCTGCATTGTCATGTGCTTGGTCATTGGTCTTCTCCTTTGCCAGTGGTGCCGTCGCGGGCCACCTGGGGATCCAGGCTAGAGCGGTGAAGCGGGGTGGGGTGAGTTACATCTGCGACGGGATTTGAATCCTCCGGCCCGGCGCAGCAGGGGTGGCGGGGCCGTGCGGTGTGTTCGAGATTGTCGGTTGCAGGCATTTTCAACTACCTCTAATGAGATGCTTACTAGTGATACCTGAGATGCTCAGGCTAGCGAGTGCCGGAATTGACGTCAATCGTGCCGGTGGTGCCTCAGCCACATGGCTAGGTCTCCCTTGGCTCGATGCGGCTTGCTGGCCGGCAGTGGTGATTTAAGTTAGGGCGGTGTTGGGGTGGGAGTTACAAGTGTGACGGGATTTGAATGGACTCGCTGATCACCGCGGCAGCACTGGCGCTGGCGGCGGGCGATCCGCTCGGCGCGCTCGACCGCGTTGCCTTGCGTGAGGATGCGCCGGCGCTGGCGCTGCGCGGCATCGCCATGGCGCAGCTCGGCGATTTCGACCGCGCCAAGCTGTTGTTGCGGCGGGCGGCGCGCGCCTTCAGCCCAAAGGAGGCCGTCGCGCGCGCCAGATGCGTCGTCGCCGAGGCCGAGATCGCGCTGGTCTCGCGGGACCTCGGCTGGCCGGCCAAGGCGCTCGACGCGGCGCGCACGACGTTGGAAAAGCATGGCGACCGGCTGAACGCGGCACATGCCGGCCACCTCAAGGTGCGGCGCCTGCTGTTGATCGGCCGGCTCGACGAGGCCGAGCATGTGCTGGCCGGGCTCGACCCGACGCCGCTGCCGCCGGCCGCGCGGGCCGCGCATGAGCTTGCCGTCGCCGGCATCGCCATGCGGCGGCTCAGGACCCGTCCGGCGCGGGCGGCACTGGAATGGGCACGCAACGCCGCCCGCCAGGCCGGCATTCCCGGCCTCATGGCCGAGGTCGCCACCGCATCGCTCGCGCTGGAAACGCCGGCGGCGCGGCTGATCACGCAAGGTGCTGAACGGCCGCTGCTGCTCGAAGAGGTCGAGGCGTTGCAGGCGTCGCCGGCGCTCGTCGTCGATGCTTTTCGCTACGCCGTGCGCGCCGGGGACAGAACCGTCTCGCTGGCGAGCCGGCCGGTGCTGTTCGCGCTGGCGCGGGCGCTCGCTGAAGCGTGGCCCGGCGATGTCTCGCGCGAGGAGCTCGTGGCGCGGGCCTTTGGCGGCAAGCATGCCGATGAATCGCACCGCGCCCGCCTGCGCGTCGAGATCGGCCGGCTGCGCGCCGAGCTTGCCGCGCTGGCCGACATCAGCGCCACCAAGCGCGGCTTCACGCTGGCGCCGCGCCAGGCGCGCGCGGTGATGGTGCTGGCGCGGCCGATCGAGGAGCGCCACGCGGCGGTGCTCGCCTTGCTGGCCGACGGTGAGGCCTGGTCGAGCTCGGCGCTGGCGCTGGCGCTCGCAACCGGCCAGCGCAGCGTGCAGCGGGCGCTCGAGCCGCTTGCCGAGGCCGGAAAGGTGCAGTCTTTCGGCCATGGAAGGGCGCGCCGCTGGATGACGCCGCCTGTGGCAGGATTCACGACCACCTTGTTACTCCCGGCGCCGCTGCCAAGTAGTTAGGAAGGGTGGACGACCACTATTGAGGATCAAGACATGAAACATTCACCGGCCGAAATCCTGCGCGAATACGGACCCTTTCCCGGCGTGGAGCGGATACATGGGGTGAGCTTTGACGGCGAGAACGTCTGGTTTGCCTCGGGCGACAGGCTGAATGCCTTCGATCCGCAAAGCGGACAGCCACTGCGTTCGATCGATGTCGCCGCGCATGCCGGCACCGCCTTTGACGGCCGGTATTTCTACCAGCTCGCCGATGACCGCATCCAGAAGATCGACCCCGATACTGGTGCGGTGCTCTCCACCATCCCGGCGCCCGGTCGCGGCCGCGATTCCGGGCTGACCTGGGCCGAAGGCACGCTCTGGGTGGGGCAGTACCGCGAGCGCAAGATCCACCAGATCGATCCCGAGACCGGGAAAATCCTGCGCAGCATCGAATCCAGCCGTTTCGTCACCGGAGTGACCTGGGTGGACGGCGAGCTGTGGCACGGCACCTGGGAAGGCGACGAGAGCGATCTGCGTCGTGTCGACCCCAAGACCGGCAAGCTCCTGGAACGGCTCGACATGCCGGCCGGCATGACCGTCTCGGGACTGGAATCCGATGGCGGCGACCGCCTCTACTGCGGCAGCACATCCACCGGGGTGGTGCGGGCGGTGCGCCGGCCGAAATGAGCCGGTTCCCCTGACGCAGACATCGGGGCTGTGAATTTGTCCACCGGCGACTGGCCGTAGTCCCAACGCGTGCCTAGATAGGCTGCGTTGGGCGACCGCCCGGACATCTCTTCGCAAAGGACCCGATCATGCCCGCACGGATCACGCTGAACGACGGCGCCACCATTCCCCAGCTTGGCCTTGGCGTGTGGCAGGTCGATCATGGCATCACGGCTGATGTGGTGGGCTGGGCGATCAAGGCCGGCTACCGGCTGATCGACACGGCCGAAGGTTATCAGAACGAGGAGGGCGTCGGCGAAGCGATCCGCGCCGCAGAGGTGCCGAGAAACGAACTGTTCATCACCTCGAAGCTGCGCAACGGCGCCCACCAGCGTGATAAGGCCTTGCGCGCTTTCGACGAGACGATGGAGAAACTCGGCGTCGAGCAGATCGACCTATTCCTGATCCACTGGCCGGTGCCCAGCCGGGACAGATATGTCGAGGCCTGGAAGACCCTCATCGAGCTCAAGCAGGCGGGCCGCATCAAGTCGATCGGCGTGTCGAATTTCAACAGGGATCACCTGGAGCGCATCATCGGCGAGACCGGCGTGGTTCCGGTGGCCAACCAAATCGAACTGCATCCGCGTTTCCAGCAGCGCGCGCTCAGGGAATTTCACGCCCGCCACAACATCCACACCGAAAGCTGGAGCCCGCTGGGCAGCGGCCGGCTGCTCAGCGACCCGATCATCGCGGGCATTGCCGGTAAGCACGGCAAGTCGGCGGCGCAGGCGATCATCCGCTGGCACCTGCAGCAAGGGCTGATCGTCATCCCGAAATCGGTCCGCCAGGATCGCATATCAGCCAATTTCGATGTCTTCGATTTCGAGCTAGACGCGCAGGACCTGAAGACGATCGCCGGCATGGATTCGGCTGATGGACGCGACGGCCCGAACCCGGCCACGGCGTCGTTTTTGTTTTGAGGGTTAGACCTGAAGGAGCCGGCGGCGAAGCTGCCAATCTCCCCCCAAGTGGGGGAGATGTCCGGCAGGACGAGGGGGGCGCTGTCCCGCCGGCATATCAGGATCTGGGTTCCTCGCCCCCGCGAAGCGGGGGAGAGGTGGCCGCGAAGCGGTCGGAGAGGGGGCCTTCGTAGGGCGCAGGCGCTCATGCCGGAGCATTCCAGCACAGGTCAGCGCCATTCCCCTCTCCGTCTCGGCTTCGCCAGCCACCTCTCCCCACTTCGTGGGGCGAGGAACCCAAGCTGGACTTCTGTCCTGCCGGACGTTCGTCGTTCAGATAGCCAAGCAATTGGCTTTCTGTCCGCTATGCGGACCACTCCTCAACCCCCACGAGGGGGGAGATCGGCAGCTGCGCCCTTTTTGCTAAATCCCCGACCCGTCGAGCTGCTGCGCGTCGTCGCCCTCCCACGGCGCCGGCATCGAGCCGCCGCGGCTGAGATTGGCCGAGGGCAGGGGCATCCAGCATTTAAGCTCCGGCTCGGCATATTCGACGACGCGGCCGGGCGAGGAATCCGACGCCCGCCAGCCTTCACCGGCGAACTGGTCGCCGCGCGCCCAGTAGGCGAGGTCGACTTCCGCCGGTCCCTGTTCGGAGGGACGGACCGTGACCAGGATCCGGCTGCCGTCCTTGGGCGCCGTCGACATGTGGCGCCACCGTTCGGGCTCGTCCATCGCAAATCCTCCTGCCTTGGTGCGAGATGAAGTGTCGCCTCGCCATCGATGGTGGTCAACCCACACTTTGTCGGATTAGATCGGCCACCTCCGTCCTAGGTCTGGCGATGTGTTCGCCAGGACAAGGAGAGGCATTTATGCGTGACAGGGTCGAGCCGATGCCGGCTGGAAGCGAAGTGAAACTGTACTTCAGCCGCAATCCCAATCCGCGCCTGGCGGTCGCGGTGGCGCGTCACCTCGAGGCGCAGGTGACTTTCGAATTCGCGTCGCCTTTTGCGCCGGGGCAAGCGGAGCGATTCCGGCCGCTCAATCCCAACCTCTCCATTCCCATCCTCGCATGGCCCGACGGCAGCCTGTGGGAGGCGGACGCCATTGCCTGCCGGCTGTCGCGCGCGGCGCGTTCCGATTTCTGGCGCACCGGTGATGACGAGCCCGACATGATCCGCTGGCTGAGCTGGGGCAAGGAGAATTTCGTGCGGGCCTGCGACATGGTGCATTTCGAGCGTGGCACCAAGCAGCGCTATCATTTGGGTCCAATCGATCATCAACTGGTCGAGGAGGGGCTGAAGCTGTTTCACTCGACGGCGGCAATCCTGGAGGCAGCGCTTGGCAACCGGCAATGGCTGGTCGGAGATCGGGTCTCCTATGCCGATTTCCGCATGGCGACGTTCCTGCCCTTCAACGAAGTCGCCGGCCTGCCGCTCGAGGACTATCCCGCGCTCATCAGCTGGTATCGCCGGCTCGAAGCCATCGACGCCTGGCGCGACCCTTTCGCGGGGCTGGATGCGCCGCATTTGCCGCCGGTGCCGCAGCAAGGCGCGTAAGCTGAGAGCGTTGGGGAAAAACTGACGACCGGCGCATACACAAAGGAAACTTGAAGGCGCCGGCCGCCATTTGGGGCGTTGGGGTGCATCTCGTTGGGGCGCGATGCAAGCTCAGGCTAAACGGATGGCCGGCCTCTGCAATCGCAACGCCGGCCTATGGTGAACAGGTGGTTACTATCCACAGGCGCCGGGCGGCGCGGCCGCTCTTGCCGGCGCTTCACCCTCGCTCACAACTGTGCGCAACACCCGCTGGTTGGCCATCGGTGCTCGACGGGCCGCGCCCGGGTTGGTAAGCCCCATGCCGCGCAGGAGACCTTTTTGAGTCGAGACATGACCGTTGCGATCGAGATGGGACACACCACGGCGGGCGCCCCAGCGAACCTCGATCTCGAGGAGCTGCTGGCGACCCGCCTTCTGGTGCAGGGTAATTCGGGCTCCGGCAAGTCGCATCTCTTGCGGCGGCTCCTGGAACAGAGCGCGCCCTGGGTGCAACAGACCATCATCGACCCCGAAGGCGACTTCGTCTCGCTCGGCGAGCGTTACGGCCATCTGGTGATCGATGCCGAGGAGCACACCGAGCGTGGCCTGCAGGCGGCCGGCGAGCGCGCACGCATCCACCGCGTTTCCACCGTGCTCAACCTCGAAGGGCTCGACGCCGAAAACCAGATGCGGCGGGCTGCTGCCTTCCTCGGCGGGCTGTTCGAGGTTGCCCGCGACCATTGGTATCCGATGCTGGTGGTGGTGGACGAGGCGCAGCTGTTCGCGCCGGCTGTGGCCGGCGAGGTTTCGGACGAAGCGCGCAAGCTCTCGCTCGGCGCCATGACCAATCTGATGTGCCGCGGCCGCAAGCGGGGACTCGCCGGCATCATCGCCACGCAGCGGCTGGCCAAGCTTGCCAAGAATGTCGCGGCGGAAGCCTCCAATTTCCTCATGGGCCGCACCTTCCTCGACATCGACATGGCGCGCGCCGCCGATCTCTTGGGCATGGAGCGCCGCCAGGCGGAAGCGTTTCGCGACCTGGAGCGCGGCCAGTTCATGGCGCTGGGGCCGGCGCTGTCGCGGCGGCCGCTCGGACTGCGCATCGGCCCGACCGATACAAGCCCGCGCAACGGCACGCCGCGGCTGATGGCAATGCCGGAATCAGCCCTTGAGGACGCCCGCGCCATCATCCTGGCGGCACCGCCGCCCGAGACGATGCGCGCGCCGCGCCGGGCGGCGTCGCCGGACCTGCTGGACCAGCTGATGGCGGCGAAATCGGCGGCGCTGGAAATCCGCCCCGAACCGGCGGAGCCGCAAATCAGCGCCGAGGATCTGGCGGAGCGGCGCGAGCGGGTCGACCGCGTGCTGCGCGCTATTCTGGCGCAGCCCGATGCGGGTTTTCGCGTGATCGGCGTGCTCTACCAGGAATTCGTGGTGCGCTGCCGCATCGAGGGCCTCGCCTCGGTGGTGCCGGACCTCGCCGAGTTCCGCCGCATGCTGACGCGCGCCCGCGCCGGCCTTGGCTCCGAGACGACGCAGGACGACGCGTGGCGCGACGTTTCCGTCCGCGCCTCGCTGCTGCCCGACGATATGCAGGGCGTGTTCATGATGATCGCGCGGGCGGCGAAGGAGGGCTGGCCGTGCCCGAGCGACGCCGCGATCGCCCGCGCCTATGGCTCGCACTCGCTGCGCCGTGCGCGGCGTCTCCTGACCTATATCGAGGAGCAAGGCCTGATCGTCTGCCAGCTCGACGGCACGGGAAAACGCACCGTGACGCTGGTCGAGCTCGCCTGGGCCACGGCGCCCGGCGACCCCAATGCCGAGGAGGCGGAGCAGGGGAGCCTGGCGCTGTGAGGGGGCCGCCGCTTCCGGCCGGCTATTTTGATTTGCGGCCCAACCCCATGGATTTGGCGAGTTTCGAGCGCGTCGCGGAATAGTTTGGCGCCACCATCGGGTAGTTGGAAGGCAGGTTCCACTTCTTGCGATACTGGTCCGGCGTCAGGCCATAGTTCGTCTCGATATGCCGCTTCAGCGATTTGAAGCGCTTGCCGTCCTCCAGGCAGATGATGAAATCGGGCGTCACGGATTTTTTGACGGGGACGGCATATCTGATCTCGTCGGGGCCGCCATCGGCAACACCATCCGAAATATTGCGGATCGACGCGTGTATTTTGCCGATGAAGTCAGGAAGCTCGGCGGCGGGAATGGGGTTGTTCGAGACATAGGATGAGACAATGTCGGCGGTTATCGAAATAACCGGATCGATAGTCTTTCCGTTTCCGGCGTACGTGCTGGCGCCGTCCGTAACTTCAATCGGCGTTTCTTCGAAAATTCCTCCGGCCCGGACTATGGTTGGTCTGACATAAGGCTTCTTCAAAAGGTTTCTCCTTGACGAGCATGGGCTGGCTGATGCATCTGTCGGATCATATTTGTGGGAAAATTTCACACGTGTCAACTGGTGTGAAACTCGTCCCTGGATGATTTCGGCCAAGTCGAAGCGTTGTTCCCCGCCAGAGTGCGGGTAACTGGACTGACGTGACAGAAGGACCGTCGATGTCGCTTCTTTGGCCGGCGCCCTTGTGGAAGCATTTCCCACGAGCTATTTTCGTCAGGAATTTCCGAGGGATGGATGACCGATTTCACGATTGGCAAGTGAAGGACGACGATGAGCAAATCGGGGGGACAATATCTGGATGCCGCAGGGGTCCAGAACGCGTTGAACCGGGTCCTTCGCCCTTTGGTGCGGTTGGCCATCAAGTGCGGCGTGACCTTTCCGGCCTTCGTCGATCTGCTGCGCCAGCTCTACGTCAATGTGGCCGAGCATGAATTCGCGCTGCCGGACAAGCAGCAGACCGACTCCAGGGTCAGCCTGCTGACGGGCGTGCACAGGAAGGAAGTCAGCCGGCTGAGAGGGGCGGGCGCTCCGGTGCGGGTGGTGCCCGATTCCGTTTCCAGGACCAGCGCCATCGTCGCGCGCTGGCTTGCCGATCCGCAGTTCGTCGACGCCAAGGGCGTGCCGTTGCCGCTGGCGCGAACGAGTGAGGCGGGAGAGCCATCCTTTGCCGGCCTGGTGGAATCGGTAACCCGCGACCTGCGGCCGCGAGCAGTTCTCGACGACTGGCTCGACCGAAAGCTGGTCGAAATCGACGGCAAGGACCGGATCGTGCTGATGGAAGGGGCAATGGTGCCGCGCGGCGACGGCGAGGTCCGGCTCTACTATTTTGCCCGCAATCTCGGGGATCATGCGGCCGCCTCGGTCCAGAACGTCCTGGCCGACGCGCCGCCCTTCCTCGAGCGCGCCGTCCACTATGACGGGCTGTCGGAAGAGCTGGCCAGGTCGCTCGAGGCCTACAGCCGCGAGATCGCGGTGGAGACGCTGCTGCGCCTGAACAAATACGCAAACCAGGCCATTCAAAGCGATCCGGGCGGGACCAGCCGGTGGAACTGGGGTGTCTATATCCTCACCTCCGACGGCACGTCGCTCGTTGCCGAAGAAACGCCCGAGAACAAGGATGCCGGCGGAGAGACGGCATGAGCGGGAGGCCGACGAGACGGGGTTTCCTGACGCTCGCAGCCGCCGTGCCGGCGGTGTTTTTCAGTCTGCTTGCGCGGGCGACCGAACCGTCGAAAGACCAGGGCATTGGCGGCACCGGCTGGACGGCCGGGACCGACGGCGACCAGGGCATCGGCGGCACCGGCATCGTCGGAACGATCCAGCGCTTCGGCAGCATTTTCGTCAACGGTGTGCGGGTTCAGTACCAGCCTGACGTGCCGGTCTGGATCGACGACGTCCGCGTCGCCCCGAACAGCCTGAAGATCGGGCATGTCGTGCGCGTCGCGGTGGTGCAAAAGGCCGATCGCATCGTGACCTCAGCCATCCATGTCACCAGCGAGGTGGTGGGGCCGGTGGAGCACAAAACAGCCAAATCGATGCGGGTGCTGGGACAGCAGGTCGACATCAGCCAGCTTGCGGAGGGATTGAAGGTCGGGGTGGGCGATATCGTTGCGGTTCACGGCATTCGCCGGCCCGACGGGAAAATCGTCGCCAGCCTGGTGGAGGCGAGGCCGGATGAGCAGACCTATCTGCTTCGCGGCCTGGCGATGGTGCGGTCGGGCGCGTTGCTGGTCGGGCAGCTCAAGATCGGAGCCGGTTCGTCGCCGCTGGCAAATCGGCGCGTTCAGCTGACCCTCTCGAAGGCCACGGGCGGATACAGAGTGGTGCATCTGGAAGCGGAAGCGCCGGTTCCGCAGGCCAATGTCGCGGATGTTCTCTACGAGACGTTTCTGCAGCGCCGCGGGCAATTGCTGGAATCGGGTCTTGGCGTCGCCGTCGACAATCAGAATGGCGACGTGAAATCGACTGGTGCCGTCAGGGCGTTTATCGAGGTCGGGTTTGATCGCGAGGGCAATATCGTGTCGGCGTCGCGTGGTCGCGGTGCCGGCGGACCGTCGCCGAACCAACCTGGGCCGAACCCACCGGGTCTGCCCGGTCAGCCTCCCGGCGGGCTGAATGGGCCAGGTACTCCGGGTGGACCCGGCGGACCGAATGGGCCAGGCGGCCCGGGAGGGCCTGGTGGACCTGGGGGCCCCGGTGGCCCAGGCGGGCCTTAGTCCAACATGATTTCTCTCGGCGGAACGCGGCAGTCTTCACCGGTTGGCGCTGCCCCTCACTGTCCTCCCGGACATCTCTCCCCGTATAGTGACGGGAGAGAGGGGCTGGCCGCAACGGCGGCGCCTTTTTTGCAACACTGGAGATTGGCGAAGCCGCCGATGACAGCGTCACTCTCCCCGTCACTATATGGGGAGAGGATGCCGGCAGGCAGGTGAGGGGCAGCGCCAACGGCTGGCCGTTATTGCGCAGTGGAATTGGAGCGGTTCATCGCTTCACGAAACGCTGAGCGCCTCCATTTCCTATAGCTTTGCGCATCTTCGGATGGGGGGAAGTCCCTCGCACTTCCTGTGCGGAAGCAATAATCCGGCCGGTCCGTCCTTTGCGATAGACGGAACCGGCCGGCGCAGCCGTACGGGGCTCGTTGGGTAGGGGTATGAGCTTTTTTGGGTACGGCTGCTTTCCGCGGACCATGCGGGGGGCGGACGGTCCGCTGAATCCTATGGAATGTCTCGGTTTCCTTCCTCTCACAGTCGCTGATAGTCAATATGTGGGAAAATTACCCACAAGTCAACTCTGTGTGCTTGACGTGGGTAAATTTCCCACGTAGAAGAAATCAACACCTGAGGACGATCATTTGCAACCCTCGGGCCTCGGAACAAAGGCAAACAATCCGAAAGGATGCGGCTTTGACCGCCACGGATTTTGTTGCCTCCGGATTGATTGATTTCGGTGAAGCAACCTCGAAGGTAAATCATTGAAAAAACTGTATATTGATGCCTCCCTGCCGTTTCGCTGGGGGCCGCATCCACCAGTCGGTATCCCGCGCGTCGAAACAGCGCTCATTCGCCAGGCGCTTCGTTGGAAGGGATCGCCGGTCGGCTTCTTCATCGTCGACGCGTGGGGGCAGGGTCAGAGGCTCGATGAAACCGAGCTTCGGTATCTGAAGCGGCTCGTCGACGGTGATCTGCCGCAGCCGATTGGCGGCGAGGGCAGCTCCTATCTGACGCGGCTGTGGAAAGTGCTGGCGATCATGCGGGAGGCGCCCTTTGCCTGTGGGCGCGAGTTCGATCGCGTGGCGGCGATCTTCCTCTCGGGTTCGGAGAAGAGGCGCGGGCTCAAGTTTCAGCTGTCCAAGACGGCCATTCGGCTTTTTAAGATCGTGAAGTCGGCGCTCCGCCCAAGCAGGCTCGACACCGGAGATCCGCTGAAAGACGAAAACGCCATCTGCTTTCTGTCCAGCGCAAGCGTGCACGAGTTCGCCGCCAAGAAGCTCACGAGAAAGGCCAAAAGCGGCATCTTCACCCTGATGCACGACCTCATTCCGATCGACTTCCCGCAATTCGTCGGTCCGCATCACGCGCGCGGTTTTGTCCGCAACACGGCATGGCAGCTGGAAAATGCGCAGCTGCTCGTCTGCGTGTCGAGATACACCGCCGACAGGGTGAAATGCCATGCGAAGGCCTCCGGCCTGCGCCAGATTCCTGAGGTCGCGGTTGCATCGCCTGGCGCTTTCCTGAGGGAAAGCGTCACCGACCCGGAGATGTCGGTCGAACGGCAAAACCGGAACCGCAAATTCGTCCTCTACTGCTCGACGATCGAGATCCGGAAAAACCACATCCTGCTGCTCAAGGTCTGGCACCGGCTTTTGCCGCTGCTGGGAGACCGGCTGCCGACGCTTGTCCTGTGCGGTCGATGGGGCTGGATGTATGAGGAACTCACTGCCTTCATGGCGCAGCATCCGGAGCTTGCTGAGCATGTCGAGTTCCGCTCCAATCTCAGCGACCGGGAGCTTGCGGAACTCTACCGGGATGCCGAATTCAGCGTCTATCCTTCCGCGGTCGAAGGCTGGGGCCTGGGTGCCGCCGAGTGCCTCGATTTCGGGCTTCCGGTGCTGATTTCGGACGCGCCGTCGCTGACGGAGGCGACGCAAGGGCTGATGCCGACCATCCCCGCGCGCGACGTTGAAGGCTGGTGCGCCGCGGTCGCCAAGGCCTGCACGGATCCGGTCTGGCTGGCGGAATTGCGCCACATCATCGCGACACGATACCGCCCGATCCGTGAGCGCGCGTTTTTCGCCACCATAGTCGACCACGTGGCGGCAATCGACCACGCCGCAGAAGCCGACCACGCCGCGGCCGTCGACCCTGTCGCAGGCATCGCTTCAGATGATCTAGCGCCGAGGATTTATGGGCCGAACCGGGTGGTGGCCGGGCAGGCCAGGGGGCCTGGCCCGTTGGCGGCCGAACAACCAGTTTTTCGCAGGGCGTGATGGGAACCATTGTGGATATGTCGACGCTCGGCGGGGCGCGGGAGCGGCCCGGCAATATTGCCGTCCGGGTGATGGGGACGCCGCGATCCGGCACCAACCTGGCGAAGCACCTTATTGAACGCTACCTCGAAATCCCGGTCGTCTTCGATCAGGGGTTCTGGAAACACGGGGTCTTCCCCGCGTTGATGAGCGGGCGCGAGATCGACCATGGCGGCTTGCCCATTGTCGTCATGAGCAAGGATCCCGTCAGTCAGATTCTGTCGTGGTATCGCCTTGCCAGGAACGACACGATCTTCAAGCCGAACGGAAATCTCGGCTCGTTTCTCAGCAACCCGTTCGAGGTCAGGCAGGATTTTACCGGAGCAAGGCGAATGGAATACAGGTTCCGGTCGCCAGCCGATTACTGGAACCAGTTCTATTTCGCCATGGATGCGCTTCGCAGCGCCGGCGCCCCGGTGCATTTCATGTGCTATGAGCAGCTCGTCTCATCGGCGGCCACGTCGCTGTATCTGATCTCTGATTTCCTCGGCTTTGCCAGGCCTTTCGACGTCCGTAGCGTGGTGGAGATCCCGCGGCACACGCTCGACGCGAGCAATGATCTCGACCAGGTTGCGGGCATGATGGATGAGCGCGCCGCGTTTGATCCGGCGCGCGCCGAGCTGGCCTCGGCGCTGGCCAGGATCGGCTGGCGCAATGCGAGCACCATCCTGCGCGCCATCGACGACGATGTGCTCGATGCAACGGGACGGGCCGGCTTTCGCGAGATGTGCCGCGAGGCGGTTGGCCCGGTTGCGATGCTTAGATCGCTGGTCGGGTTTTGGTGAGGGGGCTTGTCGCACCGGTTGTGCGACACGGCTTGGCCATGTCCCCGATGCCATTGAAGCTGGCTGGACCCTCAGCCTGACGTCACCGGCGCATGGTGGCGGCCTTCGGCTGGTCGCCGACAGCAAAGACGGCGCTTGCCTCGCTGACGATGGAGACGTGGTCGCGCGCGGCCTTGCCTGCGGCGGCGCCGTCGCCACGCAGGATCGCGGTGACGATGGCATCATGCTCCTGCCAGGATTTGGCCAGGCGTCCGGCCAGCCTGAACTGGGCGCGGCGGAAGGGGGCCAGCCGGCTGCGCGTCGTCGCCGTCAGCTCCTGGATGTGGGTGCTGTGGGCGCCGCGATAGAGCCGGCTGTGGAACTCGGTGTTGAAATATTCATAGTCTTCCTCGGCGCCCAGCCGCACCAGCCGCGCCGAGGCCTGGTGCTCGGTCTCGAGCGCGCGGCGCTCGCTGCCGGTCATGCGCTCGGCGCAGAAGCGCGCGCATATGCCTTCCAGCTCGGCCATGCTCTCGAACATCGAGGTGAGATGCTCCTGGGTAACGACGGCGACGATGGCGCCCCTGTTGGGTCGCCTTTCGACGAGGCCCATGGCGCTGAGCTGGCCGAGCGCCTCGCGCACCGGCGTGCGTGACACCTCGAAGCGGGCGGCCAGCGAAACCTCGTCGAGTTTTTCGCCCGGACGCAGCACGCCGGTGACGATGCGGTCGCCGATCGCCCGCACCATCTGATCGACGGTCGTGCCCGACCGGATCAACCCGCGCTTTGCCGACAAATCCGCTTCGCCTCCCGTGCTCCGGCGTCCCAAGCCATGAAATCCAGCGGCCAGACGGCGCGATCCCGACTCAGGTCGCACCCTCTATGCCTATGTTTTAATCTGCATGTCAAATTGGCTGTTTTCAAGGCAAAAAGTGCATGCAATTGCCTCTCGCTTGTGCATGGCGTGTTGCAACTGTCATTGATTTTATTGGATAAATTTATAAATTTGAACTGGCATGGCGATTGCATGCACTTTCTTGAGAAGGCGTTAACCGACCCGGAAAGGGTCCTACAGGGGAGCATTCAGATGACCGACAGATTCATGCTTAGCCGCCGCCAGTTGCTCAAGACCTCCGCCGCCGGGGCGGCATTCGGGCTTGCCTCGGCGGCCCTTCCCATCTCGCGGGCCTTTGCCGCCACCGCCACAGTCGGCTTCATCTATGTCGGGCCGAAGGACGACTATGGCTACAACCAGGCGCATGCCGAGGGGGCGGCGACACTGAAGGGCATCGAGGGCATTACCGTCGTCGAGGAGGAGAACGTGCCGGAAACGGTCGATGTCCAGAAGACGATGGAATCGATGATCAATCTCGACGGCGCCTCGCTGATCTTCCCGACCTCGTTCGGCTATTTCGACCCGCACATGCTGGCGATGTGCGCGAAATTCCCCGACGTGCAGTTCCGCCACTGCGGCGGCATGTGGGACAAGGCCAAGCATCCGATGAATGCCGGCTCCTATTTCGGCTATATCGGCATGGGCCAGTATCTGAACGGTGTCGTTGCCGGCCACACCTCGAAGACCAAGAAACTCGGCTTCGTCGCCGCCAAGCCGATCCCGCAGGTGCTGCTCAACATCAATTCCTTCCTGCTCGGCGCGCGCTCGGTCGATCCGGCCATCACCTGCCAGGTCATCTTCACCGGCGAATGGTCGCTGGCGGTCAAGGAAGCGGAAGCCACCAACGCGCTGGTCGACCAGGGCGCCGACGTCATCACCTGCCATGTCGACAGCCCGAAGGTGGTGGTCGAGACCGCGGCCGGCCGCGGCGCCTTCGTCTGCGGCTATCACGCCAACCAGAGCCCGCTGGCGCCGGAAAAATACCTGACCGGCGCCGAGTGGAACTGGGCCAAGGTCTACAAGATGTTCGTCGACGACCTCGTCGCCGGCACGCCGCTGCCCAACTTCACCCGCGGCGGCCTGGCCGACGGCTTCGTCAAGATGAGCCCGCTCGGCCCCGCCGTCGGCGAGCCGGCGCGCAAGCAGTTCGACGCCACGCTGGCTGAAATGATGAAGGGTGGCTTCTCCGTCATCAAGGGGCCGCTGAAGAGCAACAAGGGTGCCGTCGTCGCCACCGCGGGCCAGGCCTTCGTCGAGACCGCCATCGAGCTCGAAAGCATGGATTATCTCGTCGAGGGCGTCGTCGGCTCGACCGCCTGATCTGAGGGGAGTGGGGCGATGACGGATACGGTGACAGAAGCCGGCGTGCCGGCACTCTTCGGCGCCAGGTTCTATCCGGCGGCGCTGGAATGGATCGCGCGGCGGGCGGAGGCTTTCGTCATTCCGCTGGCGGCACTCGTCGTCGGCATGGCGCTGTTCAGCCTGTTCATTGCGCTCGTCGGCAAGTCGCCGGTCCTGCTCTATGAAACCATGTGGCGCGGCGGTTTCGGCTCCTGGTTCTCCATCCAGAACTCGCTGTCGCGGGCCGCACCGCTGCTTCTGGCGGCGCTGTGCGTGGCGCTGCCGGCGCGGCTTGGCCTCGTCGTCATCGGCGGCGAGGGCGCCATCGTGCTCGGCGGTGTTGCCGCCGCTGCCATCGGCGTGACGCTGAGCGGCGCGCCTTCCCCAATCGTCATTCTTGCCATGGGCGTGGCGGGCCTGGCCGCCGGCGGCATCTGGATCGGTGCCGTCGGCGCGCTGCGCCACTACCGGGCTGTCAACGAAACCATCTCCAGCCTGCTGATGGCCTACATCGCCATAGCGCTGATGAACCAGCTGGTCGAAGGGCCGCTGCGCGACCCGGCCTCGCTCAACAAGCCGTCGACGCAGCCGCTGGCGGAGATCTACCGTATCGGCAACATACCGGGCATGGACGTGCATTGGGGGCTGGTCGTCGGCGTCGTCGCCTGCGTCCTGTCCTGGGTGCTCATCGAAAAGACCCGCTGGGGTTTTGCCGCCCGCATCGCCGGTGGCAATGTGCGGGCAGCGCAGGTTCAAGGGTTGGCCGTCGGGCCGCTGATCGTCGGCTTCACGGCGCTGGCCGGTGGCTTCGCCGGGCTTGCCGGCATGCTGGAGGTCGCCGCCGTGCAGGGCAGCGCCAATGCCTCGCTCGCCGCCGGCTATGGCTATACCGGCATCCTCGTCGCCTTCCTGGCCCGCCACAATCCGCTGGCCATCATCCCGGTCGCCATCCTGCTTGGCGGCATCGACGCCTCGGGCGGGCTGATCCAGCGCCGCCTCGACCTGCCCGACGCCACCGTGCTGGTGCTGCAAGGCATGATCTTCATCGTCATCCTGTTCAGCGAAACCTTTTACGGCCGCTTCAAGGCCTTCAATCCCGATCTGTGGAAGAGGCCCGATCTCTTGAAGGGGACTGCCTGATGGACGCCACCGAAATCGGCCTCTGGGGCGTGCCGCTGGCCATTCTGGGCGGCGCCATCCGCGTGTCGACGCCGTTCATCTTCGTCTCGCTGGGCGAGGCGATCACCGAGCGGTCCGGCCGGGATCAATCTGGGGCTCGAAGGCACGCTCGTCTTCGGCGCCATGACCGCCTATGCGGTCGCGGTGATGACCAACTCGCCCTGGATCGGCCTGCTCGCCGCGGCCTTCGCCGGCCTGTGCTTCGGCCTGTTCCACGGCTGGATCTGCAAATTCCCCAAGGTGAACGACATCGCCATCGGCATCGCGCTGATGCTGTTCGGCTCGGGGCTCGCCTTCTTCTTCGGTAAGCCGTTCATCAAGCCGAAGGCGCCCAATCTGCCGGCCATTCCCTTCGGCGGCTGGTCCGACATTCCGCAGGTGCAGGCGGCACTCGACGTCAACGTGCTGTTCCTGATCGGGGCGGTGCTGTCGGTCATCCTGTGGTGGGCGTTCCGCAACACGCGCGCAGGTCTCATTGTGCGCGTCGTCGGCGACAGTTCGGACGCGGCACGCGCCATGGGTCTCAACCCCGACACGGTGCGGCTCGCCGCCACCGGCGTCGGCGGCGCGCTCGCCGGCATCGGCGGCGCCTATCTGTCGCTCTATTATCCCGGCAGCTGGACCGAGCGCATTTCTTCGGGGCAGGGCCTGATGGCGGTGGCGCTGGTCATCTTCGCGCGCTGGAACCCGCTCGGCTGCTTTGCCGCCGCGCTGCTGTTCGGCGGGGCGGGCGCGCTCGGACCGGCGCTGCAATCGGTCGGCGTCACGCAAGGCTACTACCTGTTCTACGCCGCACCCTACATCCTCACCCTCATCATCATGATCGCCACCTCGTCGCCGACACGCTCGCTTGCCGGCGCGCCGGGCGAATTGTCGATCACCAAATGACTGGCACCAAATGACTGGAGTTTTGCCTATGAACGCCAGAGCCGAATTCACCCAGCACACGATCGATGCCGAGCCCTATCCGTGGCCCTATAATGGCGACCTGCGACCCGACAACACGGCGCTGATCATCATCGACATGCAGACCGATTTCTGCGGGCCGGGCGGCTATGTCGACCATATGGGCTACGACCTCTCACTGGTCCGGGCGCCGATCGAGCCGATCAAGGCGGTGCTGTCGGCGATGCGGGCCAAGGGCTACACCATCATCCACACGCGCGAGGGGCATCGGCCCGATCTCGCCGACCTGCCGGCCAACAAGCGCTGGCGCTCGCGCCGCATCAATGCCGGCATCGGTGATCCCGGCCCGTGCGGGCGCATCCTGGTGCGCGGCGAGCCGGGATGGGACATCATCCCCGACCTCTATCCGATCGAGGGCGAGCCGATCATCGACAAGCCCGGCAAGGGCTCGTTCTGCGCCACCGACCTGGAGCTGATCCTCAACCAGCGCGGCATCGAGAACATCGTGCTGACCGGCATCACCACCGATGTCTGCGTGCACACCACCATGCGCGAGGCCAATGACCGCGGCTATGAATGCATGATGCTGGAGGACTGCTGCGGGGCGACCGACTACGGCAACCATCTGGCGGCGATCAAGATGATCAAGATGCAGGGCGGCGTCTTCGGCACGGTGTCGAATTCGAAGGCGCTCGTCGCGCAACTGCCGTGAGGAGGCCGCGATGAGTGACAGGAAAGCGGTCGGCGTCGAGACCATCGGCATGACCATGCGTTTCGGCGGCTTCACGGCGCTGGACGCCGTGTCGGTGAAGGTGCCGGCAGGCTCCTTCCACGCGCTGCTTGGCGAGAACGGCGCCGGCAAGTCGACGCTGGTCAAATGCATGATGGGTTTTTATCACCCGACCTCAGGCGACATCCTGGTCGATGGCCGCGAGGTGGCGATTGCCAGTCCGCGCGACGCTTCGGCGCTTGGGCTCGGCATGGTCTACCAGCATTTTACCCTCGTGCCGTCGCTGACCGGGGCTGAGAATCTCGTCATCTCGCGCGAAAAGGTTCCCGGCATCATCGACTGGCGCAAGGAGCGCGGCGAGCTTGCCGTGTTCATGGAGCGCATGCCGTTCAAGCTGCCGCTCGACGTCAAGGTGGCGGAGCTCGCGGCCGGCGAGAAGCAGAAGCTCGAAATCATCAAGCAGCTCTATCTCGGCCGTTCCTTCCTGGTGCTGGACGAGCCGACCTCGGTGCTGACGCCCGGCGAGGCGCAGGAGGTGCTGGGGCTGGTGCGCGACATGACCAAAGCCGGCGACCTCACCGTGCTGATGATCTCGCACAAATTCCATGAGGTGACCGCCTTCGCCGACGATGTCAGCGTGCTGCGCAAGGGCAGACTGACGGGAACCGGACGCGTCGCCCATCTCGACCACAAGGCGATGGCGGCGATGATGATCGGCGACCAGCCGATCGCCGCTCTCGACAGCCGCGCAGCACCCAAGGCCGATGCCGAGATCGTGCTCAAGGTCAAATCGCTGAAGGCGCCGGATCGCACCGGGCTGAAGTCGATCCGCATCGAGGATCTCGGCGTGCGTTCGGGCGAGATCGTCGGCATTGCCGGCATTTCCGGCAACGGCCAGAAGGAGTTTCTGGAAGTGCTGGCCGGCCAGCGGCCGCGCGACGCCGGCGAGGTGCTGGTGCGCGGCTCCGCCTATGCGGCGACGCGCGCCGAGGCGCGCGCGCTCAATGTGCGGCTCATTCCCGAGGAGCCGCTGAAGAATGCCTGCGCGCCGAAAATGACGGTGGCCGAGAACATCTCCTTCCGCACCTTCGACATGGACGGCAAGGGCAAGCCGGTGAGCTGGATCAATGCCAGCGCCATCCGCGCCTTCAGCGCCAGGCTGGTCGAGCAGTTCAAGGTCAAGACCGCATCGCTGTCGTCGCCCATCGCCTCGCTGTCGGGCGGCAATGTGCAGCGCGCGGTGCTGGCGCGCGAGCTGACCGGCGAGGTCGACCTGCTGATCGTCTCCAACCCCTGTTTCGGCCTCGACTTCTCGGCGGTGGCCGAAATCCGTGCCCGCATCATGAAAGCGCGCAATGCGGGTGCCGCGGTGCTGTTGATGTCGGAAGACCTCGACGAGCTGCTGGAACTGTCCGACCGCATTTTCGTCATGTCGGATGGCGCGCTGGTCTACGAGACGCCGATCGCCGGGGCGATCGTGCAGACAATCGGTGAGCATATGGCGGGACATCACTGATGGCGGAAATCGATGCGCTGCCTTTCGCCTTTGCCTTCAAGCCGGATACGATGGCGCTGGTCGTCATCGACATGCAGCGCGATTTCGCCGAGCCGGGTGGCTTCGGCGCCAGCCTCGGCAATGATGTCAGCCGGGTCACGGCGATCGTGCCGACGGTGAAGAAATTGATCGAAGGGTTCCGTGCCGCCGGCCTGCCGGTGATCCACACCATGGAGTGCCACCGCGCCGATCTGTCCGACCTGCCGCCGGCCAAGCGCAATCGCGGCAATCCGTCGATCCGCATCGGCGATGTCGGGCCGATGGGCAGGGTGCTGATCGTCGGCGAGCCGGGCACGGCAATCCTCGACGAACTCAAGCCGCTGCCGGGCGAGATCGTCATCGAGAAGCCCGGCAAGGGGGCCTTCTATGCGACCAGCTTCGGTGACGAGCTGAAGCGGCTCGGCGCCAGGCAGCTGGTTTTCGCCGGTGTCACCACCGAGGTCTGCGTGCAGACGACGATGCGCGAGGCCAATGATCGCGGCTATGAGTGCCTGCTCGCCGAAGACGCGACGGAAAGCTATTTCCCCGAGTTCAAGGCGGCGGCCATCGCCATGATCCGGGCGCAAGGCGCCATCGTCGGCTGGACGGCGACGACCGACCAGGTGCTGCAGGGACTTGCCGATGGCTAATCTGAGTTTTGCCGGCCTCGTCGGTGGCGGCTGGCGCGACCTGGCGTTCGAGCCTTTTCGCGAGGGCATCACGGTGCACTGGCTGCTCAAGGGCGGGCCGGTCGAGCCGTCGGTGGCGATCCTCGACTACCGGGCCGGCGCCGGCGTGCCGCGCCACCGCCATGTCGGGCTGGAAACCATCGTCGTGCTCGCGGGCACGCAGAGCGACGAGAATGGCGACTATTCAGCCGGCAGCGTCATCCTGAACCCGGTCGGCACCGAGCATTCGGTGTGGACGAAGGACGGCTGCGTCGTGCTGATCCAGTGGGATTTGCCGGTGATCATTCTGGGGGAGGCCACATGAGCGAGATCCGTTTCGACATCGGCAGTCTGCACGCGGCCTATGCGGCTGGTGTCAGTGTCGCCGACATGATCGATGCCGTGCATGCGCGCATCGCGGCGGCTGACGATCCCGGTATCTTCATTCATCTGGTCAGCCGGGCGGAGATGCTGGCGCAGGCGCAAAAGCTCGGGCCGTTCGATCCGGTGGCCAAGCCGTTGTGGGGCGTGCCGTTCGCGGTCAAGGACAACATCGACGTCGCCGGCATGCCGACCACGGCCGCTTGCGCCGAATATGCCTATGTGCCCGACAAGGACGCCACCGTGGTGGCGCGGCTGAAGGCCGCCGGCGCGCTGGTGGTCGGCAAGACCAATCTCGACCAGTTCGCAACCGGCCTTGTCGGCGTGCGCACGCCATACCCGATCCCGAGGAACACCGTCGATGCCAGCCTCGTGCCCGGCGGCTCCTCGTCGGGGTCGGCGGTGGCGACGGCGCGCGGTATCGTGTCCTTCGCGCTCGGCACCGATACGGCCGGGTCCGGCCGCATCCCCGCCGGCCTCAACAACATCGTCGGGCTGAAACCGACGGTCGGCGCGCTTTCGGCCGCCGGTGTGGTGCCGGCCTGCCGGACGCTCGACTGCGTCTCGGTGTTCGCGCTGACCGTCGACGACGCCTATGCGGTATTCGCTGTTGCGGCCGCCAAGGATGCCGCCGATGCCTATTCGCGCGCGATCAAGGTGCCGGCGCTGGCCGCGCGCCCGCCGGTGCTGAGCGTCGGCGTGCCGGCGAAGGCGGATCTGCAATTCTTCGGCGATGCCTCGATGCAGGCGGGCTTCGAGGTGGCGCTTGGCCTTCTGGAAAAGCTCGGCTGCCGGCTGGTGGAAATCCCGTTCGGCGATTTCTACGCCACCGCCAATCTGCTCTATGAAGGCGCCTGGGTGGCCGAACGCTACGCCGCGATCCGCGATTTCATGGATGCCAACGAAGCGGCCATGCATCCGGTGACGCGCAAGATCATCGGCGGCGCGCGCGGCCTGTCGGCGGCCGATGCCTTCAAGGGGCTGTACGCGCTGCAAACCTACAAGGCCATGCTCGCCCCGGTCATCGCTTCGGTCGATCTGTTCTGCGTGCCGACCGCGCCGACGCATTATGCGCTCGACGCCGTGCTCGCCGACCCGATCACCACCAACAGCCGGCTCGGCACCTACACCAATTTCGTCAATCTGCTCGACATGTGCGGCATCGCCGTGCCGACCGGCAAGCGCTTCGACGGGCTGCCGATGAGCGTGACGTTGCTGGCCATGGCGGGCAGGGACTGGCTGACGGCGGCACTTGCCCGCGACATCCATGCCGCGAGCGGCCTGCCGCTTGGCGCGACCGGCTGGGCGCAGCCGGGCATTGCGCCCGCAGCGTCGTCAGCTGACGACGGCATGATCGATCTCGTGGTTGTCGGCGCGCATCTTTCGGGGATGCCGCTCAACGGCCAACTCACGCAGCTTGGCGCGCGGTTTTCGCGCGCGGCAAAAACATCCGCCGCCTACAGGCTTTATGCGCTGGCCGGCCAGTCCGTGCCCAAGCCTGGCTTGATCCGCGTCGCCGAAGGCGGCGGGGCCGTCGAGGTCGAGGTCTGGCGGCTGTCGGCCGACGCGTTCGGCCGCTTCGTCGCCGCCATCCCGCCGCCGCTCGGCATCGGCACCATCGAGCTCGAGGACGGCAGCTCGGCCAAGGGTTTTCTGGTCGAAACCGTTGGGCTCAGCGGTGCGTCCGACATCTCATCCTTCGGCGGCTGGCGGCGATTTGTCGAGCGCAGCGCGGCGCTGGCCGAGCAGGGCGGACAGCGAGCGAAGAGACCGGCCGGGGTGCCGGGCTGAGTGGCGGCAAAGGCCGGTCAGCCTGCCGCCGCGATGCCGGCGTGGTGGCTGCCCAACTGCCAGAAGGGCAGGGGGAACCGCCCGTGCTGCACTTCGAGCAGGCGGAAGCCCGCGCCACCGATCAGGCGCAGCGGATCGCGGTTGAGGTGGCAGCCGCCGGCGATCGATCCCCACAGCCGGTTCAGCCGCTCCTGCCACCGGCGGCAGCGCGGCCCCTCGGCCTGGCCGTGCTCGATGAAGATCAGCCGGCCCGTCGGCTTCAGGACGCGGCGGATTTCGCCGAGCGCCGCCTCGGCGTCGGGAATGGTGCAGAAGGCATAGGTGACGACCACCGTATCGGCGACGCCATCGGCCAAGGGCAGGCTTTCACCGCCGGCGCGGATGCATTCGACCGGAAATGGTGAGGCGCGGCTCTTCGGCGCGGCGAGGCCGAGCATAGTTCCGTCGGGATCGACGCCGATCAGCCGCTGCACCCTGGTTGCGTCGTAATAGGGCAGGTTGAGGCCTGAGCCGAAGCCGACCTCGACGACGACGCCTTCGGCCCGCGGGACGACGCGCCTGCGCATCTGCGAAAAGGCGCCGGCCGAGCAGCCGGCATGGACGAAATAAGGGGCAACGCAGCGCGCATACCAGGAGAGGCAAGTCTGGCACATGGTTCAGCCTCCATGCCCGGTGTTGGCAGGGGCGGCGCCCATGGCAAGAGGGGTGCGATGGCTTGATGTATTGACCGGTGACATTTCTCGCTCCAAGGGAGTTGATCGGGCCTGATCGCCCGACATCGCGGGGATGGATAGACGGCCGGCGTCCCCTCAACGTCCTCTCCTTGCGCGGCCGCGTGCGGATCGATGGAGCTGATACAACTCAGGCTTCTGGGTTTTCCGGAGTTCCGGCTGGACGGGCGGCGGATAGAGCTTGCCTTGCGCAAGGCGGCGGCGCTCGTCATCTACCTGGCGGAGGCCGGCGGACCGGTGGCGCGCGACGTCGCCGCCACGCTGCTGTGGCCCGAAGCCGATGCGCAAGCCGCCCGCGCGCGCCTGCGGCGCACGCTCTACAAGATCCGCGTCGCGTTCGGCGAAGAGGTCATATCAGCCAGCGCGACATCCCTGATGGTGCGCCCGCCGTTGTTCGTCGCGGCTGACTCGCAGGCCTTCGATTACGCCTGCGATGCCGGCCTGCTCGACGATGCCGCCGGCCTCTACACCGGTGACTACCTCGCCGGCTTCGCGCTGCCGGATTGTCCCGAATTCGAGGAATGGGTGTTCTTCCGCCGCGAGGCCTTGCGCAGCCGGCTGGTGCAGGCACTGGAGCGGCTGGTGGAGGCCAGGATCGCCGGGGGCGATGCGCGCGGCGCGGTGCTGCACGCCACGCGCCTTGTCGCCCTCGATCCCTTGAGCGAAAGCGCGCACCGGCACCTGATCCGCGCCCATCTGGCCGCCGGCGACCGGGCCGCGGCCGAGCGCCAGGGCGAGGCCTGCGCGCGGCTGCTGCGCGAGGAACTCGGCGTGGCGCCGGACCCCGCCACGCTCGCTCTGCTGCGCGCGAGCGATGCCGAACCGGAGGTGCCGAGAACCCGTTATGTCGCGGTGGACGGCATCCATATCGCCTATCAGACCGTTGGCAGCGGCCCGGTCGATATCGTGCTGGTGCCCGGCTTCATCTCGCATGTCGAGCGCATCTGGGAAGACAGGAGCTGCCGCGCCTGGCTCAATGCCGTGTCGCGGCTCGGTCGCCTGATCCTGTTCGACCGGCGCGGCATGGGCCTGTCCGACCGCGTCGGCGCCCGCCCGACCGTCGAGGCGACCGCGCGCGACATTCTGGCGGTGATGGATGCCGCCGGCAGCCGCCGCGCCGTGCTGGTCGGCGCCTCGGAGGGCGGGCCGGGCTGCATCCGCTTTGCCGTCGACCACCCCGACCGCCTGAGCGGCCTCATTCTGTGGGGCTCGCTGGCCAAGGGCAGCCACGCACCCGACTATCCCTTCGCGCTCACAGCGGCGCAATATGATCTCTGGCAACAGCGCCTGCTCGCCGGCTGGGGCGGCCCGGCGGAAATCGAAACCTTCGCGCCAAGCATCGCCTCCGACCGCCAGGCGCGCGCCTGGTGGGCCGGCCTGCTCCGGGCCGCCTCCAGCCCCGGCGCCGTCGCCGGCCTGCTGCAGGCGCTGCGCGACGCCGATGTGCGGCCGCTGCTGTCAAAAGTCGCGGCCAAGACGCTGGTCCTGCACCGCAGGGGTGACCACGCCGTGCGGGTCGAGGCCGGGCGGTACCTGGCCGCGCGGATTGCGGGGGCACGGTTTGTCGAGGTGGAGGGGGAGGATCACTGGTTCTGGGTGGGGGAGCAGGGGGCGTTGCTGGAGGGGATTGCGGGGATGACGAGCGGGCGGTGAGGCAGGCGCCGCTGCCTTGCGTTTCGGCCAGAACAGGCATTGGTCACGGTCGAGCTTGCGAGGCCGGCCGCCGTGCTGGTCAACGTCAATTACACGTCGTAGCGTTCCTCAGTGCCTCCGCACGGGAAGGCTCGGGCAATGCCGCGATCCGCCGAACGGAAGCATAGAACCTCGGATAATCGCCTGCGCACAAATCATACAGGCGAAGGAACGCCGGAACCTGTTCGCCGTAGACGGAAGTCGCGGCGAGCTTTGCGTTGTTGATGGGGTTATTGAACCAGGCGTCGTATCCGCGATATCCGGCCCAGCGCCTGTCGCGCATTTGCCGGTAGCGCACCCGCAGCCTGTCGATCGCGGCTGTTTTGGCGGCAGCCATCTGCTGCGAGGTGCGGGGGCTGGCATAGACCTGCCTCAACTCGTCCCGCGTTTTCGCTATCAGTCCGAGAAAATCCGCTTTGCGCTGGCGATCGATTTCGTAACTGCGCAATCCGGCGCGATTGCCGGTGGCGCGCAGCCATTTCCTCACCCCGGTGGTTTCGACGGCGACCGCGAAAGCCTCGTTGAACGCGGAGTCGCCGTTCACATAGATTTCCTGATGCGCCAGTTCATGGAAGATGAGGCCTGCGAGATATATGACGTCCTGACGCAGCATGGTGCTGAGCAGCGGGTCGCTGAACCAGCCCAGCGTGGAATAGGCGGTGACGCCCGAGACGTAAACGTCCAGGCCTTGTTGCTGCAGTTCGGCAGCACTTTCAGCCGCGGATTTCTGGGAAAAGTAGCCCCGGTACGGAACGCAGCCGAAGACCGGAAAGCACCATGTTATCGGCGTGAGCGAGAACTGCGGCGCGGCAAAAACGGCAAAGGTCACGTTATCTCGACCGATGTCGACATAGCTGCGGTAGCTGCTGTTATCGGGCAGCGCCAGCTCATCCGTGGCAAAGCGACGTATGGCGCTCGCCGACGTCAACTTCGTGCGCAATGCCACGGGCGTCGCGGGATCGTGGATGAGCCTTCCGACATTTTTCCGCGCGGCCATGATCTGCACATGGCCCTCCAGCGACTGCGCGTAGTAGGAGACGCTGGTGCACCCGGCCACGCCGGACGCCATTATCACAGCGGCAAGCAATCGAAAAAAGCGCTTCACAGCTTGCCCACCGCCTGCTCGTCGTCCATGGCGCGAATGCCCCATTTGCCCTCGTGTCAGGCGCACCGATTTTCGTCAAGACCTGGCAGCAGGTCGGACTTTCGAATTGGCGGGACTAGCAAGGCGGCCATTCGCGACCTTCGCGCCGGGCGTCGCCTCCGACCGCCAGGCGCACGCCTGGTCGGCCGGCCTGCTTCGCGCCGCCTCCAGCCCTGGCACCGTCGCCGGCCTGCTGCAGGCGCTGCGCGACGCCGATGTGCGCCCGCTGCTGTCAAAAGTCTCGGCCAAGACGCTAGTCCTGCACCGCACCGGCGACCGCGCCGTGCGGGTTGAAGCCGGGCGGTATCTGGCGGCGCGGATACCGGGGGCGCGGTTCGTCGAGGTGGAGGATCACTGGTTCTGGGTGGGGGGAGCAGGGGGCGCTGCAGGAGGGATTGGGGCGATGGTGCGGGGTGAGTGACGCGCGGATAAGGCGACATAACGAGTGCGCTGTCACTGCATTCGTCTGGATCGCTCGTCGGGTTTTGGTGAGCGCGGACTGCCGGAGGCCGATGTAAGCGTAGCCGATGCTGACCTCCGCTGCGGGGCGGTCACTAAACACTATTGCCTGCTATAGCGAAAGCAGTCAGGTGTGCCACGTCAGGTCCTTCGAACCAGGCCGGCGAACCCAGCCACGGCCAATGTTGTAATGACCCAGCCCAAGGCGATGTAGAACCACAGCCCGATGCGCAGCGCCAATCCGCACGGCCACGGCGGGGTCCCGCATTCTTTTTCGGCGATCGGGCGCCAGGCATCCCTTTGCTGCAGCGACAGGATGGGAACCAGCATGTCCACCGAATAGGCGATCGGGTTGAAGCGCGGATATCCCATTGGAAGCGGGCGGTGCGCGGCCCATTCGTTTCGCGCCTGATCGTTCGTCGGCACCATCAGGGCATCGGCGCCCTGATAGAAGAACGCCGACATGATCGCAACCAGCGGTACGACCGCGACTAGGGCGCGTTGCGGCTGGTAGCCATATCCCATGGCCCAGCCATAAAGCCATGAAAGCCATCGGCGGATGCCGGGTTCGATCTTGCGGGTTGCCGCGCGCTCCTTGGCCAGCAGAACCGTTCGCGCGTCGCGCTCGCGCCCCTGTTGACGCAGGATTTTGGTCAGTTGCTCGAACGGCTGCCAGGACGGCGCCGGTGCGCCCGAATCGGGCTGTAGCGTGATCCATCGCAGGCGCTCATGCGGCGTTAGCGGCATCAAGCGCGTATAGCTCAGGCCATCGAGAAGCAGCCGTGACGGCCGAGGCCAGGAGGCCTCATCGTCCTCGATGCCGTGCACCTCGGCGCCGCGCAGGTCCACTGTCCCATTGGCACGAAATCTGTCGTTCAAGTAAAGCGAGCCCCTTACGCTCGCGCGGTGAAGTGATAGCGCGGTTCCGCGCCGACGGAAGAGCTGTGCCTCGGATAGGTCGACGTCGTCTCCGATACTTGCATTTGAAAGATCGAGTGTTCCAAGAAGGCGTGTGCGGCCCCGGATCGAAGAGAAGAATTCGCCGCCAATCTTGGCGGCCCGCAACGACAGTGCGTACCCAGTGCGACTAAGTATCCGACAAGGGCCCAGTTGGAAGTTGCCGGCGATTGACACGCGATTGAGCGCGACCTCGCCACGCGAGACGAAGCCGTCGGCGAGGCTGAGTCCTCCACCGATGGTCGTGTTGTCCGCGTTGAGAGCCGTTCCGCCTTCGACCGAGATTGTCGATCCCGAGAGATCAAGGTTTCTGGCAATCAATGCCGAGGCAAGACTGAATCGACCCGAGCATGTGAAGTCTCGTGCGGCGATCGAACCGTTGCAGCGTCCATTATCGAACACCAAAGCGGCACCGGTCGAGGCGGTAAGCTCCGCGCCATCCAGCACGATATCCGATCCGGTGGTGCCGTATGGAAAATCGATGCCGTCAATCTTGGCGTTTCGCAGATTGGCGAAGCCGCCGATCCTGGCGGAGTGCAATGCCAGGGCGGTGCCTTTCGGTACCCGGATGGTCATGGATTCAGCTTGAAGATCGCTGGCGAGCGACAGATAAGCGAGGTCGACTCGGCCGGTGATATCGGCGCCGTTGAGATACACCGACCCTCCGCAATCGAGCGCAACGCCAAGCAGCGTGGTGTCTTGCTCGGAGACCAGTTTCGCGTTGGCGAATTCAATGTCGTTGGCGATTTTGGCTCGGGTCAGCACTACGCGACCCGTCAGGTCGAGTCCATTCGCTTTCAATCGACCTCGAACCGTCGCATCGAAAAGATCCAGGGCGTTCTTGCGGGATGCGCGGATTTGCGTGCCGGTGAGATCGAGATTGCCGCCGACGACCGAGTTCTGTATCACCACGGCACCGACGACCTTGGCGGTTCGGCCATCCACCGTCAAAGTGTCCCGCCGCAGCAGAACCGACTTGGCGATCGACGATCCGTAGATGAGCAAAGCGGGTGCATCGCCGCGCGACACGAGCCGCGCCGCTTGCATGTCGAGTGAGCCGGCGATCTCGGATTCATAGATCCGTACGCCGCCGATCGCCCGGAAGCCTCGGCGAAGGAGTACCGCTCCACCAACCTTGGTGAGTTCTATGAGCAGGGAATCCCTTTTGGCTAAGATTGTGCCTTCCGCTTCGAGGTTTCGCTGGATCGAGGCTCCGAAAATGCGGACCCCATCGAGTGCCAGGAACTTTCCGGTCATGGTGACCGCGCCGCCGATGGATGCGCCCTGGAGATCGAGCGATGCGCCGCCGCGCCATCGAAGTTGCGACCCGATCAATCGAAGATTGCCCGTCAGGCGGCAGCCGCGCAGGGCCACGCGTCCTTCGAATCGCGTTGCACTGAGAACAAGCGATCCAGATATCTCTATCTGGTCCGCGGTTAGCGCGTGCATCCGGCAGCTAAGGAAGCGTAGATGCGGCAGCTTTGCGTTGGTAAGGTCGACGTCATGGTCAAAAGAGCAATGCTCGAAGACGACCGGGAAGTCGATCTTGACGAACTGAAGCTCGAGAGCGCCTTCGATTTCACTCTTGAACATGCGGATGCCGCGGGCATGGACATATTTCGCGCACGCGCCGTCGGTGCAAAGCCAGCGAATGACCGCAGCACGGATGGGACCCGTCGGGCCAGGTGGATCGTCGCCGACAAAGTCTGTGCCTGCCGATACGGCTTCGACAAAACGGAGTTCGACTTCCGACAATTCATCGACCTGCTTGCGCGCCAATTGTTGCAAAGATGCGGCCACGACTTTCCCCCGACAATGGTCAATCCAGGCGCTAGTTCACATGTAAGATGTACGATCGCCAGGTGCGATTGAACAGAGGAGGCAAATGCCGCATTCGTTCTTTTTCATGCGATGTGCCGAGAGCGGTACGAATATACCTGAAGCGTCAGGCAACTTCCCGAGCTGAACTTGAAGAGCAAGCAGCAGCTATCGGCTCGTGCCTTTTGGAGCAGCGATGCGCAAGCATGCCCGACAAGGCCCCCTCGCTCCTCCACGATCCTTAAATAAAGCCGCCGTCAGGAACAGCACGATCAGCCCGAACAAAATCCGCCGTGCCCCCTCCGGCATCTGCAGCGTCGTCAGCACGGTCAGGGCGCCGATGATGGTGCCGGTGTAGCCGCCGCGGCCGCCGAAGATGGAGGTGCCGCCGATGACGGCGGCGGCGACCGAGGCAGGACGAAGGGGTTCGGCGAGCGACAGGGAAGGGGGCTTGATCAGGCCGATATGGAGCAGCCGGGCGATCTACCGTGCACCCGGGAGGGATGGCGGCAGGCCGAATGTGGGGAGGGCCGTGTTTTCGAAGACGGTCATGGCGCCGATCCGGTCACCGGCGAGAGCGAGGACGAAGAGACCGGATCCGTGGATGCCGGTGGGCGTGTGCCGGTAGATGCCGAATGCCGGCTGACCGTTGGCGCGCGTCGGTACCAGTTCGAACCTCTGTCCCGAGCCGAAAATGGGTGCGAAGAAGCGGCCCACAATGTCTCTGCCCTGGTATTCCAGCGGCATCGGCGGCATCGACAGGAAGACGTCGTCGGTCAACAAAGCCACCAATGCGTCGATGTCGGCGGATTCGTAGGCGCTGACGAACTTCGCCACGATCGCGTCCTCGGCGGGTGAGGTGCCGGCAGGCGGCTGGTCCCGGGCTGTGGTCACCGGCAGCCGATGCTGCATTCCCCGCACGCGCGCGTTTGAGCGCGCTTTTGATCGATTCGACTGAAGCGTCCAGCATGTCGGCGACTTCGTCCGCGTGGAATCCCAGCACGTCGCGCAGGATGAGGACGGCGAGCTGGTGCGGCGGCAGGACCTGCAGGGCGGTCACAAAGGCCAGGGAAATGGATTCAGTCTGTTCGTAGCGCGCCTCCGGGCCGAGCGGCACGCTGATGGCACCGTCCAGAAGGGCGTCTGGATAGGGCTCGAGCCAGGGGACTTCGCCGAGGCGAGTGGGTTCCGGCGGTTCGATTCCCGGAATGTCCCACTGCTTTGCCGGGCGGCGGCGAGCAGAGCGCAGCGCGTCGAGGCACCGGTTGGTGGCGATGCGGTAGAGCCAGGTGCGAAGCGAGGCGCGCCCGTCGAACCGTTCGAGACCTCGCCAGGCGGCGAGCATCGTGTCCTGGAGAGCGTCCTCGGCATCCTGAAACGATCCGAGCATCCGGTAGCAGTGCACCTGCAGTTCGCGACGGTGTGGCTCGGTCAACGCCCGAAATGCCTCGCCGTCGCCGGCCTGCGCCCTCGACATCAGGTCCGTTCTCGCCAACGCCACGCCTCCTTGTGTGCGGTTCCATACCGTATGGACGCCGGCCAAGGCGCAAAAGGGGCGGTCGCCGAGTGCCCCCTTTTGCGATGCCGCGGCGTCTACACCCGTGACAATATCGTCAAAGGAGCACGGAAATGGGCAAGATCGTCATCAGCACAAATACCACACTCGATGGAGTGGTCCAGGACCCGGACGGCGAGGAAGGCTTTGAACTGGGCGGCTGGTTCCGCCAGTCCGCAGGGGGCAAGGACCTCGAAGACTGGACCGCCAACGAGACGGAGGAAGCGCTGGGCGCCGAGGCGCTGCTGCTGGGCAGGCGGAGCTTCGAGTGGTTCGCGTCCCGGACGCCCTTTATGGAGGTCCGCGTGGGCAGCAAATGGGCGGCCAGAATGAACAGCATCCCCAAATACGTCGTGTCGTCGACACTCGACCGTCCTCAGTGGAGCAACACCACGGTCCTCAACGGCGATGCGGTCAAGGAGATTTCGGAGCTGAAGCGGAAAGTGGACGGGGAAATCCTGGTCTACGCCAGCTATCAGCTCGTGCGCACGCTGATAGAACAGAACCTGGCCGATGAACTTCGGCTCATCGTTTTCCCGGTGGTGCTGGGAACCGGCCAGCGTCTGTTCGACGAGACCAGCAACAAGCCGCTGCACCTGCTCAACACACGAAAGATCGGTGACGGCCTGGTGTGCCACGCCTACGAATTCGTGCAGGGCTAACGGCTGTAGGTGGCGATTTGGCGTCGGGGCTGTCGCAAAAGACCTGCCGATCACACTCTCACTTTGCTTCACAAGCGGACGTCGGCGCTACGACACGTTCTTGCCAAGGGTGCATCAAATCTGAAACAAGCCCTTGATTGCTTGAAGGCCCGATGCGTCTGGAGCGACCGTCGCCATTGCCTGGCTTGAGAGTCCAAGATGGTCTTTCAACACCGCGTTGATGATCGAGCGGACATCGGTGGTGACCGCCAGGTCGGCCCCCTCGTGAAGCTGATCTGCCGCCAATCCGGGCCAGCGACCCGTGATCCGTCCCCCGGCTATCGCACCACCCATCAAGAACGCCACGCTGGCACCACCATGGTCGGTGCCGCCTTGTTCGTTGAAGCGGATGGAGCGCCCGAATTCCGTAATGCCGAGCACAACGGTTTGACGCCAGATCGCGGCTGCCGCTTCCGAGAACGCAACGACACCATGCGCCAGTGTCCCAAGGGTCGCCGAAAGACGCTCTCCCTGAGCAACGTGGGTATCGATGCCGTCCAACTGCAGCAGGGCCACGCGCGGACCGTCCGGCCTGGACAGCGCCTGCGCCGCCGAGGTCGCCGCTGCGGCAAAGCCGGCAGCACTCAGCGCATGTCGCCGTGCAAGCAACGTCTGCACCGCGTCTCCGGCTGAAGCGGACGCCTCGCCGAGGCAAAGGCGGGCGATGTCAAATCCCGGATTGGCCAACACAAGATCGAAAAGCAGATCATTCGAGAGGTCGGCCGGCGCTGCACGCCAGATAGTTTGCCTTCCCTGCGACAGGACCGAAGCGGCTCTTCCCGGCCAACCAAAATCGCCGCCGTCGACATCGCCGTCGAACAAGACCCTCTGCGCGGCGCCATGCGATTTCCCGATATCCGGGATGCCCGTCGCGGGCAGGATCAGCAATTCGCCGGCCGATAGAACGGAGCAAGGGGCTCCAGCGCCGGATGAAGCGCAAACAGCGGATCAAGCTTCACACCGAACGCGTCGTCGGAGGCATCAACTTCTCTCGCCCTGCCTCGTCCCCGCCGGAAACCCGGATCACCATGGGGCGGCAGCGCGGCCAGCGCATCAAGCCCGCCCCGAAGATGAACGATCAGCAGCCGCGGATGGCTGTTGCCGGCAAAAACCGCCGAAGTAAGCCCTGCGCTCGTCGCAAACAGCGAGGTAAGACCCAAACACTGGAGGGCCGCGCGGCGCGTCAATTGCATTTCGGATATTCCGGAACGGTGACGTCCGGCGTTCCGGCCGTCGAAAATCCAAGCTGATCGGCATTTGGGATCACGCCCTTTTTGATCTGGGCCTTCTGCAAATTCGCAGTGGTCCGAGCCAGCAGTCCCGCCAGGACTGGAGCGGCAAGGGATGTCCCCGAACAGATATTCTGTCTTAGCTTGTGATTGTTTGTGCTCCGCCAAAGCACCTGGACGCCAACGCCGGGCTCGGACATGGCCGCGCCAAAAGCGCCGCCATTCCAAAGCACATCACACCACCCGTTTGAAACCGTGCTGCACGCTCCAGTGCCGGTGCCGGTCGCGACATAAGCGCTGTCGGATGCCGAGACACTTTGGATGAAGCCTTGCGTCGGGTTTGAAGAAAAATATTCCGACGCATTGGCCGGGAAAAAGGACTGTACCCACGACGCCTCGTCGTCTTCCTGCGCATTGCCCGCCGCAATCACAATGCGGACTTTCTTGTTTGCGATCTCAAACAGCAGCTTATCCATCTGACCAAGCAGGTCCAATTGGCCACCATTCCTCGCAGTCTCCATGAACTGCGCGCCCCAGCTGATGTTCAGGATTTGGCCGGCGGACGCATGATCACTGACATATTGCAGGGCGGCAAGCGGCGGTCCGACGATCTTCGACTTCTCACCCTCAAATGCCTTGACAATCTTGAGTGGCACCCCCGGACTGACCCCAACGATGCCAAGGTATTGATTTCCACTTGTTCCACTTGGCACACGCATTCCGCCAATGATGCCTGCAACCATCGTGCCGTGACCTTGAGTGTCTGGCAGGCTGGTGACCGTGCTGCATGGAGTGACCATACAGTTGATCCGTTCCGAAATATTAAGAAGCCCTTTTGTGACGACGTCGTCGTCGACGCCGCTATCGATGATCCAGACCGCGGACCCGTTGGTCACAGGACTGGGCGACCCGACGACTCTGCAAACGCTCGGCGGCACGAGCTTGTCACCCGTCACATCCGCTAGCGGACTTCGTCCTTCGCAACCGCCATCCGCGAACAGGCTGACTTCGAGTGAGTCCGGCTCCTGATATCCTTCCGACAGAAGCTTGTCCGCTTCCTCGTCGGTAAAGCTTCCCGTGACCAGGCTAAATCCCAGATCCGGCATGTCGACAGCCTGCAGGGCGTCCCCCGATAGATTGGTCTTCTTCAGGCTGGCGATAGCCGATCCAAAGCTATCCTTGTCCGCAAGTGGCGCGATGAATGTGTGTTGCGTAACTTGCGGCTCGCCGGGGGCTTCGTCCGCGTGCACGATCGTGGCCGCGGACAGTGTGGTGGCGAGAAAAGTCACAAGCCAGGCGAACCTCATGGATCCCTACCGTATGCTGGTTGACTGACGGGCAGCATGCTCCCAATACCTCTGTCTGTCCACGGCAAAGCATCGGAGGCGAACCGCTCGAGGGCTCTTCTTGCAGCCGAAGAAAAAGCGGCCTAGGTTGTTTTCGTACGCCTCAAAGCGCGAGGAGCAACGCTTGTGCCCAAGGTGAAACTCAAGCAAGGCCGACAGGCTCAGGAGATTGGCGCGGCGCTCGTGGGGGCCTGGCTGAAGGCTTTGCCCCCTGCGTTCACGGCGACCATATCAGCAGCGGTAGTTTCGACCACAAATTTGCGGATAACCGTCGACATGCCGAACGCATTCGCGTTCAAGGACGTCATAGCTCTGCGCACTAAAGACAAGACTGGCGGCCTTCGAAGTGTGATGGTAGGGCAGATCATAGACACTGCGGGAAAGACCTTTGACGTTGTCGATCTTGCCGGTGCCAATATCGTCTACAAAGGCAAAGATTTAAAGAATGGCGTAGTGTCGAAAGTAAAAGATCTGAATGATTCTACTTTTCGCGACGAACTTAAGATTGTGCTGGAGCAGATCGTCGACGCGAAAGTGAACCTGGTGTGCGATGCGCCAACGGAGCTGACCGTGGTCCTGCCAGCCCTGCCGGAAGGCGTCGTCACGCGAGAGGACCTGCTGGATTACCTGGGGACGTACCACAAGAACGCGCAGGGTCGGCACTATCATGAGGAGCTTGCGTCTGCGGTCCTTTTCGGCTGCCGATAGCAAACTTCAATATCAGTTCGGCAGCCCTGCGGCGAGCAGCCCCTTGAATAGCGTGGCCCGATCCTCCTCCAGGCGATAGGGCTCCTTGGCCACGAATCGACTGCTGGAAAAGCTGGGCGTACCCGCCAACACGCGAGCCGCAAAAACCTTTGCGTCGCTGTCCCGGCCAAGCGCCGAACTCGAAGCGGCCATGTAGGCCGTAACCCATGTCGGCATTGTCGACGAACGGCTCAAAGCGACCAATGCCGGTTCGGGCCGGCCCGCAATGAAATGGACGATGCCGCGAAACGGCCAATACCAGGATGGTTCGTAGAGTGGATCGAGCACCTGCGCCCGCTCGAACCATTGCATGGCGCGATCCGGCTCGCCGCCGAATGTGTGGAGGGTGCCGAGATAAGAAACCTGCTCGGGATCGTTAGGATTGAGGTAGAGGGCCCGTGCGTAGAGCTGCGCGGCGACGTCGAAGTCTCGCAAGTGCAGCAGCACCCAGCCGAGAATGTTGAGGCAAACCGGATCGTTGGGGGACAGCGCCACCGCCTTCTTGGCAATTTTATGCGCCTCGTCGAGCAGGGCGTCGGAAGATCCCATGTCGCGAAACCATTCCAATTGCTTGAAGTGAGCCAGCTTGGCGTGGGCGCGCCCATAGGTCGGATCGAGGTCGATGGCGCGCTGATACCATTGCCTGGCTTCCGCTTCGGACGCGAGGTCGCCGAGCGGCAGGGCATTGCCGCGCAGCACGCACTCATAGGCCGCCAGGTTGGCCGGCGGCTTGCGCCGCGCCTTCTCCGCACCCGCTGCCTTGAGGCGCCCGATAACCGTGCCCACGATCTTGCGGACCAGTTCGTCCTGCACATCGAATATGTCCTGATCGTCGCTGTCATAATGCTCGGCCCAAACGTCACCGCCGGACGTGGCGTCAACCAGTTCGCACGACAGGCGGATACGCTTCCCCATCCTGCGGATCCGCCCCGCAAGCTCGAAATCGAGCCCCATATCCGAGACCAGCTTCGGCAGTTCCACATCCTTGAGCCGCAACGAGGTATGATATGACGCGACGGAGAGCTGCGTGAACCGCGTCAGCTCGGTGATGACGTCTTCGGTGAACCCTTCGCTGAAATAGGGTTCGACGCCGCCGGTGCTGACAAATGGGCGGACCAGGATCGATGGCGTATTCGAGCCCGAAGTCCCGGCGCCGATGCTCGGAGCGTGGCCGTCGGGTCTGTGACCAAGCGAGTAGACTGCTACGGGTCGGGGAATGTTCTTGAGCTGAAACTCGCCGCAATATTCGAAGGGCAATTGCAGCCCTGCGCGGACCTCCTCATGCACTTTTGCCGAAAGGCAAATGCCTCCGGGGGCTGCGATCTGTTCAAGGCGTGCAGCCACGTTTACACCGTCTCCGAACACGTCTCCGTCGCCGTCGACGATAATATCGCCGAAATTTATGCCCATTCGAAGCAACAGACCGGGCGACGATCGCTCGGGGCTGGCGAGATAGGCCTGAATAGCCACGCTACACCGGACCGCTTCGACCGCGCTGAGGAACTCCGCTACGATACCGTCGCCGGTGTTCTTTACAACGCGGCCGTCATGCCGATGAACGTAGCTTGGGACCTCGTCGTGCATCAGCGCTCGGACGCGGGTAAACGTGCCTTCCTCGTCTTCCGCCATTTGTTGCGAATAGCCGACCACGTCGGCGACCACGATCGCAGTCAGGCGCCGCTTCAAGGTGCCGTTGTTTGCGGTCAATCCATGCTTTGCGGTCAATCCATACCTCGGGTCGGACGTCCGAACCTACTTTAGCACATTTGCATGATGCTATCGCACATGGCAGCGTGTAAACTGCTGCACGAAGAGCTTCGGGCGTATGACAAGCGAAATCCGTCCAGAAGCGCTCGCAATGCGAAAGATCCGCACATTCGAGGTCTGCGTGGGGTCAAGTCTTCTTTATGGCCCGGTGGTGATCTCGGACCCATTGCTCGGCTGTCCTCTGACCGTGGCGGCCGGCCGCGTTCGCGCCGCCCGAGATGGCGATGAGAGCACTTACTTCGTGTCTGGTTGGGGCACGACGGTCGAGCAGGCGCTGCAAGGCTGCCTTTATGAGGCGGACGAGACCTACTTCGCCCAGATCATTCCCGAGGGGCGAATTTTCCGGTCGTGTGCCAACGCGATTCATGGGCGGCTCGTCGAGCCGCCGGGCATCCTTCTTTTCAGCGAAGAGCAATATGATCAGCGAGAGGCAGGGAACCGACAGCCAGCGCTTCGCAACATGGTTCCGGCCCGCTGGGATAGATCCGCGCCCGAAGACTGGATCCTGAGTGACGACAAGCTCGGGACGGAGCAGGCCTGGGTGCCCGCGGGGCTGTGTTTCCTCGGATATGATCCCGGCGGCGAGGAATCATCTTTGCCGGCTGCCGACTCGAACGGCCTTGCGCTGGGCATCAACCTTGAGGACGCTGCGACGCGCGCACTTCTCGAGCTGATAGAGCGAGATGCGACCTCTATCTGGTGGTACAATCGACTTGTTCTGCCTCGGATCGATCCGAAGTCGATGGCAAGCGACATCGTATCTTCGTACGAGGACTGGCTTCGGCACCGAGGCCGCGAATTGAGGCTTCTGCGACTTACGTTGGATTTGGCGGTGCCAATCGTTGCCGCAATCTCCAGCGACAGTTCCGGCCGGTGTCCGGCGATGGGGTTTGCGGCAGGCGCATCGTGGTCGGAGGCTGCCATAAGGGCGGTCGGCGAGCTTGCTCAATGCGAAGCGAACCTCGCTCTGCTCTCGCAGCAGGCGCAGCAACAGGGAACGACCCGCTTTACGCCCGGGGCACGGCAACTTTATCGCTGGCATCAAGAAACGGATCTTGGGCTGTGTCCACATCTGCAGGGCGGGAATGGCGGCCCTGCCTGCACGGATGAATCGACACTTGACTACGCGTCATGCGTCAAACTCTGCCACGAGCGAGACCTGGAGGTATTCGCCGTCATCCTGATGCAGGATGAGCAGCGGTCCCTTGTCCGCATTTTCGCTCCGGGCTTGCGTTCGACCAAACCAAGGTTTGGTCCGGGCAGGCTCTATTCTGTTCCAAGCACTCTTGGCCTCAGGACTGCGGGCTCAAATCCCATATGCCCTTTCCCGTTTTAGCGCCGTTCTAGAGCGGTTCGCATTTAGGTTGACTTGTATCCGGCGCTTTCGATGTAGTTGTTACATTCATTTGAGGTGACGACGTCGAGGGTGCTGGCGATGGCGCTGTGTACGGCCTGGATGCTTCGCTTGGCGGCACGTCGCATGCAGTGCTTGAGCTTGGCGAAGAGCTTCTCGATTGGATTGAGATCTGGACTGTAAGGCGGCAGGAAGAAGAGCCGCGCACCGGCGGCCCTGACGATGTCGCGGACGGCTTGGCCCTTGTGAGATCCGAGATTGTCGAGAATGACGATGTCACCCGGCTTCAGGGTCTTGATGAGTTCGGTTTCGACATAGACACGGAAGGCCTGCGCATTGATGGGTCCGTCAATGACCCAAGGCGCCTCTACCCGATCATGCCGCAGTGCGGCGATGAAGGTCATCGTCTTCCAATGACCATATGGCGCGTGAGCCATCAGCCGCTTGCCGCGCACACCCCAGCCGCGCAACGGCGCCATGTTGGTCTTGACCCACGTTTCATCCAGGAAGACCAGGCGCGTTGGGTCAATGCGGGTCTGATAGCGCATCCATTGCGTCCGCCGACGCATCAGCTTTGGCTTGAGTTGCTCAGCCGGCAGAACGGTTTTTTTTAAAACTCTTGCCCTCGCGATGCAGGAAGCGACCGACGCTGGCAGGGTGGATGATGAGACCCCGGTCAGCCAGTGCGGCCGTCAATTCATGAAGCGTTATGTTGGCATCCCGCTCGACCTCGCTCAGGACGAAGGCACGATGCTCCCCGTCAATCAGATAGGGTCGATGACCGCCCATCTTGCCGGGTGCCGCACTGCCCAGCCGACGCTTGCGCGCCGCCCACTTGATCACGCTCGAAACTGCCACCTTCAGTGCCGCGGCCACCTCTCGGCTCGTCTCGCCTTCTTCAAGGCGAGCCAACGCCCGTTCCCGCAAATCCATCGAATAAGGCTTGGCCATCTGTCCCGACCTCCAACGGTCAGAACATCGAATCTGATTTGCTCAGTCTTGGGAATCCCGATTCAGACAAAACGCGAACCGCTCTAAATTGCGACCGAAGACCGGGGTCATGCTCTACCGCGTCAGCTTCCGCAAAGCGGCAGTTCTGCTGTCGGCCCCACTGCGGCCAGCCAGCTCACCCGTCTATCTTTCCTCCACAATCCGCAAATACGCCGCCGTCACGAACAGCACGATCAGTCCGAACAGGATGCGCCTTGCCCCCTCCGGCATCTGCAAAATCGTCAGCAGTGTCGTCAGCACTGTGAGGATGAGGGCGCCGATGATGGTGCCGGTGTAGCCGCCGCGGCCGCCGAAGATGGAGGTGCCGCCGATGACGGCGGCGGCGACCGAGGGCAGGACGAGGGGTTCGGCGAGCGAGAGCGATGGGGCCTTGATCAGGCCGATATAGAGCAGGCCGGTGATGCCGGCGAGCAGGCTCGATGTGACGTAGAGTGCTGTGATGACCTGCCAGTATTGCACGCCGGAGAGGCGGGTGGCGCGCTCATTGTCGCCGACGGCGTAGAGCAGGCGGCCGAAGCCGGTGCGGGCCAGCGTGAAGACGATGAGGGCTGCCAGCGGCACGAACAGCAGCAAGGCGTTGGGGAAGCCCCAGGTGACCCCGGTGCCGAGCCAGGCGAGGAAGTCGGGGATTTTCGCGCCCGACGCGATCACCGTGCGCTGGTAGACCTGCAGGCAGCCGGTGCCGATCAGGCTGGTGCCCAGCGTCATGATCAGCGGGTGGACGCGGAAGACGCCAACGCCGATGCCGTTGACGAGGCCGATCAGCACCGCCGGCATCATCGCCAGCAGGAAGGCGATAGAAGGGTCCTGGTTGACGATTTGCGTCGCCATGATGAAGGCGCTCATCGTCGCCACCGTGCCGACCGAGAGGTCGATGCCGCCGGTCAGCATGGTCATGGTCTGGCAGCCGGCGAGGATGGCCAGCGGAATGGCGAACTTTATCGTGTTGGCGATCCAGCGCTCGTTGACGATGCCGGGGCGCAGGATCTGCAGGATCACCACCAGGATGACCAGCAGGATGACCAGCGGGACGAGCGGCCGGTCGGCCATGAAGCGTTTTACGCGGCGGCCGATGGGGACGGGGGTGATCGCGGTGGTGCTCATGGGTTTTGCCCGATGTTCTGGGAGGATTGTGCTCTACGGCGCCCCCCTCTGGCCTGCCGGCCATCTCCCCCACTTGTGGGGAGATTGGCTGTTGTCGCGGCTTTCGCCAATCTCCAACGTTGCTGAAAAGAGTGGGGCGCCAAAGCCGCCAATCTCCCCCCTTGTGGGGGAGATGTCCGGCAGGACAGAGGGGGGCGCCGTAGAGCGCTACTTTCGCTCATTGCCGCCCCCGCATCGTGATAAACGCGCCGAACATCACCACGGCCACCATGATGGCGCCTTCGATGATGGCGGTGACGTTGGGGTCGATGGCGAGCAGGGTCAGGTCGGTGCGCACCAGGCGCAGCACGAAGACGGCGACGATGGGGCCGAGCAGGCCGCCCTTGCCGCCGCCGAGCGCGACGCCGCCCAGCACGACGGCGGCGACGCTGGCCAAGAGATAGGGGCCGGGGATGGGTGCGCCGATGCCGGTGCTCATGGTCAGCGCCAGCCCGCCAAAGGCGGCGAACAGGCCCGACAGCGCATAGGCGATGATGCGGGTGCGCTTGACCGGCACGCCTGAGCGGAACGCCGCCAGTTCGCTCGAGCCGATGGCGTAGATGGAGAGGCCAAGGCGCGAGCGCCGGAGCGGGATCCAGATGACGCAGAGGCAGACGATCAGCACCAGCAGCGCCTTGGGCAGCCAGGCGTCGATGGCGTCGGGCAGGCCGGGGATCGGCACGGTGCCCGAGATCAGCGCCTTCAGCCATTCGGCAGCGGCGCCGCCCGGCGCGTCGAGCACCAGAAGGGCGGCACCTTGCAGCACGAACAGCATGGCGAGCGTGACGACAATGTCAGGCACGCGGGTGACGACGATCAACAGGCCATTGAGCGCGCCGAGGACAAGACCCATGGCGAGCACGAAGGGCACCACGAACAGCGCGTATTCTTCGGAAGCACCCGCCATCATCGAGGCGGCGGTGACGCTGGTCAGCGCCATCATGGCGGCGACCGACAGGTCGATGCCGCCGGCGATGACCACAACCGTCTGCGCGGCAACGGCAAAGGCGTAGGGCAGAACGGCGCGCGCCAGCGAGCCGAAATCGCCGCTGCCATAGCCGGGCTGGATGATCCTGGTGGCGATGAACAGCAAGATGAGCAGGGCGAACAGGCCAATGACCCAGCCCTGGCGGCGCAGGAAATGGTTCATGGCGTCGTTCCCAAGGCGTCGGAAGAGGGCGCATCGGAGGCGGTGGGGGCCGCCAGAATGCCGATATCGGCCTTGGCGCCGCGCGGCAAGCCGTAGGCGGCGCGCATCAGCGCCGGCTCGTCGGCCTCCTCGACCGGAAAAATGTCGACCAATCGGCCGCCGAAGATGACGATAACGCGGTCGCAGACGCGCTGCACCTCTTCCAGTTCCGAGGTGTAGAACAGCACCGACTTGCCGTGGCCGGCGAGCTCGCGCAGCAGCTTGTAGATCTCCTGCTTGGTGCCGACATCGATGCCGCGCGTCGGGTCGAAGCACAGGATGGTGCGGGCGTCCGCCGCGATCCAGCGGGCAATCGTCACCTTCTGCTGGTTGCCGCCGGACAGGCGCTGCACTTCGCCCTGGGCGCGGGTGTCGATCTGCAGCCGCTCGATGGCGCTGAGCACGGTGGCGCGCTCCTTGCGCATGTTGATCGGCCCCCAATTGCGCAAGGCGGCGCTGAAGGGCAGCGCGATGTTTTCACGCACCGAGCGCTGCATGGCGAGCGCCTCGGAACGGTCGCCCGGCACATAGGCGATCCCCGCGCGGATGGCGTCGATCGGGTGCGAAAATTTCACTGGGCTGCCGTCGACCTCGATCGTGCCGCCCGAGGGCCGGATCGAACCGGCAAGCGCCGCGAACAGCTCGTCCTGGCCCTGGCCTTCCAGCGCCACGACGCCGGCGACTTCGCCATCCCTGAGATCGAAGGAGACGTCGTTGAGCTTGGTGCCGACGCGCAAATTGTGCACGGCCAGACGCGGCCGGGCAGGGGCGGGCGCTGCCTTCTCGGCGGCACTGCGGGCGGCGACGTGGGTCTTGACGATGCGTGTGCCGAGCATCAGCTCGACGATCTTTTCCTCGACGCCGGGCACAATGTCGACGACGCCGACGGTCTCGCCGTCGCGCAGCACGGTGGCGCGGTCGCAGAGCGCCGATATTTCGACGAAACGGTGCGAGATGAAGATCACGGCGCGGCCGGCATCGCCCTGGCGGCGCACCACTTCCAGCACCTTTTCAGCGAGGTTGGCGGGGAGCGCGGCCGTCATCTCGTCGAGCAGCAGCACGTCGGGCTCGACGGCCAGAGCGCGCGCCAGGTCCAGCACACGCAGCACAGCCAGCGGAATGTCGCGCGCGGTGTCGCGCAAATCGAGGTCGGCTATGCCGAGTTCGCGCACCCAGGCGCGGAACGGCTCGACCGGCGTGCCGGTCAGCCGCAGATTGGACAGAACGTCGAGATCGGGGATCAGCGACGGCTCCTGGTAGACGGGCAGCAGGCCGGCGCGGCGGGCGGCGGCGGGCGAGCGGATGTCGCGCGCCTCGCCCCGGATCAGGATGCGCCCGGCATTGGCCGAGATCGCCCCGGTCAGGATTTTTACCAGTGTCGACTTGCCGGCGCCATTGGCGCCCATCAAAGCGTGGACTTCGCCGGGCAGGACGGAGAGCGACGCGTTGCGGAGCGCTGCAACCGCGCCATAGTTCTTGGCGACACCGGAGGCGTCGAGGAGGGGGCTTTGCGGCAACGGGTTTGTTGTCAAAATTTGTGGTTCTCGATCTCTGCGGTGGTGCGGCAAGTCGGACGAAGCGGCGACTTTCCCTTCCCCCTTGTGGGGGAAGGTGGATCGGCGCGTAGCGCCGAGACGGATGAGGGGTGTTCCAGCGGAGTGAGACGTCGGCATTCCCTGGAGCACCCCTCATCCGACCTCGCTTCGCGAGGCCACCTTCTCCCACAAGGGGAGAAGGAAGAAGCGCGCCCAGCCCTTACTCCCCAGGCCCCTTGCACGCCACGATCTGGTCCTTGGTATACGTCGTCCAGTCCGGGATCGAGATCGAGACCGGCCATTCGGGGCTGAGCGACGGGTCGGCGGCGGCCTTCAGCTTGGCCTTGCCTTCCTCGGTGGCGTTTTCCCAGAGCTGCGGCTGCACCAGCACGGTCTGCTGGGCCGGCTTCTTGCCGTCGAGGATCTGCAGCGCCAGCGTCACACCCGCACCGCCGATCGAGCCGGGGTTGGTGACGGCAGCGCCGACGAGGCCCTTGACCGAGCTCAGCTGGCCGACGAAGCCGGCATTGTCGGCACCGACGATCGGCACCAGCGGCGCCTGCGATTCCACCAGCGCGTCGACGATGACGTTGTCGATGCCGGACGTCCAGATGCCGTTGATCGGCGTTCCGGTCGACAGGAAGGAGAGGATCTGCTGCTTGGCCTGGTCCTGCTGCCAGCCGGTGAAGACTTCCTGCGCGACCTTCACGTCGGGGAATTCGGCCAGCGCCTTCTTGAAGCCTTTGTCGCGGTCAGAGTCGGCGGAAGCGCCGGCGGCGCCGCGCATGTAAAACACCTCGCCCTTGCCGCCCATCTGCTGGAACAGCCATTTGGCGCCGAGATAGGCATATTCCTCCTGGTTGTTGGAGATGATGTAGGCCGACGGTTCGGTGACCGCCTGGTCGACGGCGACGACGACGATGCCGGCCTTTGTGGCTTCCTCCAGGCCCGCCTTGATGCCGGCCGGATCGGCGGGGTTGACGACGATGGCGTCAACCTTGGCGCTGATCAGGTTGCGGATGTCTTCCAACTGGCCGGCGGCATCGGTGTTGCGGTGGGCGATGTTGAGCTTTGCCACCTCGCCGGAGGCAAGCGCCTGCGCCTTCATGGCGCACACCATCTCCTCGCGCCAGCCATTGCCTTGCACGGTGTTGGAAATGCCGATCGTGTATTTGCCGGCGGCGGCCGAGACGCCCACCGAGGCCAGCAAGGCAGCACCCGCAAGCAGTGGAATGGTGGGCAGCGGGACCATGGTCAGGATTTTCTTCATTTCAGTCTTCCTCCACATTGTTTTTCAGTTTCAGTTCCAAGTCGTTGAACCGTGTCGCTCACAAAGAGATTCAGGCAGCTCAACTCGTTGTCCTCCGCATGTCGTTGCCGACATGCTTTCCCTGGGCATGTCGTTGCCCCAAAACCGCTGGGCACTTTTGGGCGACATGCTCCTTTCCTCACTTGACGAACGGACGCAGAACGTCGCGGGCGAGCAGGAAACCACGCTTCACCTGCTCGTCGCTGCCTTCAAATCGCCTGTCCTCGTGTTCGATGATGACCGATCCGTCATAGCCGGCGCGGTAGAGGCCGGAGAAGAAGCCGCTCCAGTCGACATCGCCCAGCCCCGGCATGCGCGGCACCTGCCAGCCTATCCCGGCCGAGAGGATTCCGCGCTCGTACAAACCATCATGATCAATTATCAAATCCTTGGCGTGGACGTGCAGCATGTAGGGGCCGAACTCCCTAATGAAACGGGCCTGGTCGATCATCTGCCAGACCAGATGCGAGGGGTCGAAATTCATGCCGACCTCGCCACCCCAGGCTTCCAGGATGCGGCGCCAGACCTGTGGCGAATAGGCGATGTTGTGCCCGCCCGGCCATTCGTCATAGCTGAAGATCATCGGGCAGTTCTCGAAGGCAAGCTTGATGCCGTGGTCGCGTGCAAAAGCGACGATTTCGGGCCAGACTTTCAGCGCGTCCTGCCAGTTGACGTCGACGGTCTTCGAGGCATCGCCGCCGCAGAAAGTGTTGACCACGGGCACGCCCATATTGGCGGCCAGCACGATCACCTTCTTCAGATGGCCGATCACCGCCTCGCGGTGCGCGGCATCGGGATGCAGCGGGTTGGGATAGTAGCCAAGACCGGAAACGGTGAGGTTCTTTTCCGTCAGCGAGGCGACGATTTCTTTCGCCTGCGTGACGGAGGTCGAGGCAGCGTCGATATGGCTGGTGCCGGCATAGCGTCGGGTCGCGCCAGACGTTTTCGGCCAGCAGGCGATTTCCAGCGCCTCGAAGCCGGCAGAGCCTGCCCAGTTGGCAACCTCGCCAAGCGGCGTCTCCGCGAAGGGCGCGGTGAGCAGTCCAAGTTTCATAGTGCCTCCCCTGGTCGTGGCTTCACGGCCGATGTTCATAATGACGATTGTTTGGATCGTTTCAACCTTGCGATCTCATCTTGTTCCAGACTGTGCCGGACAGCCGCCATCGGATCGTCCGAAAGCAATCCATCCAGCGCCGATGTGACGGTCGCGCGGAATGTCTCGTTCGCGGCAAGGCCGGGATCGAAAATCGTATCGATCGCCAGGATGGCGGAGGCCAGCGCCGGCGCATCGTGGCCGGTTGCGTCGGCGATATCAGCAACCTTGCCGGCATAGGGGTCCGACACCGGCCAGCGTTTGCCGAAGCGCGCCGAGGCCAGGATCAGATAGGCCATCCAGCCGGCAACCGGCACCGACAGCAGGCCGATGCTCTTGTCCTGCCGCAAACGGTCGCGGATCGGGTTGAGCAGGCGCTGGACGATCTTTTGCGAACCGTCGGTGGCGATCTGGTGGTTGCGGTGGCGGATCGCCGTGTTCTTCAAGCGGCCGAGGCTTTGCTCGACATAGGCGAGAGGCAGGACACCGGGCACCGGCATCAGCGTCGGCAGCGTTTCCTCGACCAGCATGCGCCTGATGAAGACCGACAGCAGCGGGTCGGCGATGGCATCGAAAGTGTGTTCGAGGCCGGCCAGCACGCCGAGCGTGGCCAGTGTCGTCTGGGCGCCGTTCAGCACCCGCATCTTGAGATGCTCGAACGGCGTGACGTCGTCGACGAAGGTCGCCCCGACGAGATCCCAGCGCGGCATGCGGCCGGCGAATTTATGCTCGATCACCCATTGCCGGAACGGCTCGCCGACGGCGACGGCGCCATCGCGGTAGCCGAACCATTGCTCGACGCTGTCGAGGTCATTCTGCGTCACCGCCGGCGCGATGCGGTCGACCATAGCGGACGGGAAGGCGGCGTTGGCCGCGATCCACTCGGCAAGACCATTGCCGCGCCGTTCGGCAAAGCTCCGCACGGCAGTTTCCAGGATGGTGCCGTTGGTCGGGATGTTGTCGCAGGAGAGCAGCGTCATCGACCGGCCATGCGTGGCCCGGCGCAGCTCCAGCGCCCGGGCGAGAATACCGGGCACGCTACGCGGCGCTTGCGGGTTGGCGAGATCATGGACGATGTCCGGATGATCGAGATCGAGCGCGCCGCTCGACGGGATGTGGCAATAGCCTTTTTCGGTCACCGTCATCGTCACCAGTTCGATGTCGGATGAGGAGAGCACGCCGAGCGCCGGCGCGGCGCTGTCCTGGCTGTCCACCACCTTCACGATGCTGCCGATGACGCGGGCTTCGATGTGGCTGTTTTCGCGGATCAGCCTTGTGTAGAGCCCACTCTGCCGGCCAAGCGTTTCGGCGAGGTGAGGTGGGCGGATGTTGATGCCGACAACGCCCCAGCGGTCGAACTGGAGCGCGAGCAAATCGTCGGTGTATTCGGCCTGGTGGCAGCGGTGGAACGCGCCGACGCCGAGATGCGCCATGCCGGGTGCGAGGGTTTTCCGGTCATATCCAGGTGTCTGGACAGCGGCTGGAAGCCGGTCCAGCAGGTCCGGCCCGAGTGTTTCCGGCGATGCCGAAGCGGCGTTCACCGGTTCGCTCCGATCACCGACTGCTCCTGATCGATCACGGCGCCGGTCATCGGGCCGGCCGCGTCGGAAAGCAGGAAGACGGCAAGGTTGGCGATGTCATTTGGCGACAGCAGCCTGCCGAAAGGCTGCGCGGCGTTGGCGGCGTCGAGCCAGCCGGGGCCGTGGCCGAGCGTCTCTGACTGCATCACCCGTTCGGCCGGCGTGTCGGTCCAGCCGACATTGATGCCGTTGACGCGGATGCGGTCGAAGCGGTGGGCGTTGGCAGCGTTCTTGGTCAGCGTCGCCAGCGCGCCCTTGGTGGCGGAATAGACGGCAAGCTCAGGCGAGCCGCAATGGGCGTTGATCGACAGGATGTTGACGATGGCGCCGGGCTCCCCGCGCTTCCTCATGTCGGCGATGGCAGCCTGCATCAGGAAGAACGGCGCGCGCGCATTGACGGCGAACAGCGAGGCCCAGTCGTCGAGGCTGGCATCGAGGAAGGAGGCGCGGTCGGTCAGGCCGGCGGCGTTGACCAGGCCGTCGACGCGGCCGAAGCGCTCGATACAGGCCTGCGCCAGAAGGGCAGGGGTTTGCGGGTCTCCAAGGTCGGCGGCAACGAAGATGGTCGGCGTGCCGGTTGCCGACAGTTCCGCCGCCACGGCATCGCCGCGTTTACCGTCGCGTCCGGTGATCAGCAGCCCGCCGGCGCCGGCGCGCGCGAGCGTCTCGGCGATGGCGCGGCCGATGCCTTGCGTCGCGCCGGTGACCAGCACGACCTTGCCTCTGAGATGAAGCTCCATTCCTCCTCCCGGAACAAAGTTTCTATTTTTCGAAATATGGAACGGCAATTCCCGATAGTCAATTGTGCCAGCATCACCTTATGTGCCACGCCGTGCCGCGACGCCTTGGGCCAGCGCCATGCCGACCGCCAGCGATGCCGCCAGCGAGCGGAAGCCGGCGAAGTCGGATTCCACCACTTCCAGCCAGCTGTCCGACAAAGGGATCAGCGGGCTGAAGGTGCTGTCGGTGATGGTGACGATGCGGGCCTTGCGCTCATGCGCCACGGCGACGAGGTCGGGCGTGATCGAATTGTAGGGGCTGAAGGAGACGGCCAGCACGGCATCTCGGCCGCCGATGCAGCCGACCTGGTCGAGCGCGGACGAACCGACATTGTCGACCAGCACATTGCGCACGCCTTGCTGCGACAGCGTCAGCGACAGATAGGCGGTGACCGGGAAGGCACGTTTGGAGCCGATGACATAGATCAGGTCGGCGGTCGCCAGCAGTGTCACCATCGTCTCGAAACGCTCGACATCGAAGCCGGCCTCGATGCGGCCAAGCGAAGCCTGCGAGGCGCCGACCATGCCATGCAGGAAATGCATGGCGGCATGGGGCTCGGCTTCGGTGCGCGGCTCGCCGCGCGCTTCGGGCCACGAGCCCTTGACGTGCTCCTTGAACAGGCCCTGGAAATCGGAAAAGCCGGAATAGCCGAAGATCTGGGCGAAACGCACCAGCGTCGAGGGCTGCACGCCGGCCTGCGCGGCCACCTGTGCGATGGTGCCGAGCGCGACATCGCTCGGATGCTGCCACATGAAGATCGCCACCTGGCGCAGACGCTTGGGAAAATGCACGGTGCCGGAGGAGAGCACCGCGCGCAGTTCCTCATAGGTTTGCGGCTGGATATAGCCCAACGCCGCCAGCGAGCGCCCACGCTTGCGCGTCGCCGCCTCGTCGCTGAGAGATCGTCCCGATGATTTGCCCGCCCCACTCATGATCTCAGGCTAGCGCGGCACGATCGTATTACAATATGGAAATTGGAAATCGTGTTCGAAAGTGGTAGCCGAGCTAGAGGCTTGGCGCGTCGCCAATGATCTGCCCGGAGGAGAAAACATGGTCTACGCAACGTCGGATGGGTCGGCGGGCAAGCGGCTCAGGGTCGGCATGGTCGGCGGCGGCCGCAATGCCTTCATCGGCGCGGTGCATCGGCTCGCCATGCGCCTCGACGACCAGATCGCGCTGGTGGCCGGCGCGCTGTCTTCCGACCCTGAAAATGCCGCCGCTTCCGCCGCCGAGATCGGTATCGCGCCGGAACGCAGCTATGCCGATTACCATGCCATGGCGCTGGCGGAGGCCGTGCGGCCTGACGGTATCGAGGCGGTCGTCATCGTCACGCCCAATCATCTGCACGCGCCGATCGCCACCGCCTTCCTCGAGGCCGGCATCGACGTGATCTGCGACAAGCCGCTGTCGACCACGCTCAGCGACGCCGAGGCGCTCGTGGCGCTGGCGAAGGCGAAAAACCGCCGCTTCGTCGTCACGCTGAACAACACCGGCTACGCCATGGTGCGGCAGGCGCGCGAGATGGTGGCGGCGGGCGAGCTCGGCCGGATCGTGTCGGTGCATGGCGCCTATATCCAGGACTGGCTGACCAGGCCGATTGACGCCGAGGGCCAGAAGCAGGCGGAGTGGCGCACCGATCCGGCGCGGGCAGGGCAGTCTGCGGTGCTGGCCGATATCGGCGTGCATGCTTTTAATCTGGCGAGCTATATTTCCGGCCGCGAGGCCGAGGCGGTGTCGGCCGACCTGTTCACCGCCGTGCCTGGGCGCCGGCTCGACGACAATGCGCATGTGATGGTGCGCTGGACGGATGGAGCGCGCGGCACGATCCTGGCCAGCCAGACCTCGCCCGGCCACTACAATGATCTCTCCGTGCGCATCTATGGCGACAAGGCCGGGCTGGAATGGTCGGGCGGTCGGCCGGAGGAACTGCGCTTTTCGCCCTATGGCGAGGAAACCCGCACGCTGGTGCGCGGCGGCCATGGTTCGACGGCGGAGGCCCGGCGCGTATCGCGAATGCCGGCGGCGCATCCCGAAGGCTATATCGAGGCCTTCGCCAATTTCTACCGCGACGCCGCGGATATTATTCGGGCGCATCGGTCCGGTGGGGTGGTGGATGCAGCAAGGGCCGCGCAGGTGCCGGATGTGGTCGACGGCGCGCGGGGTGTGAAGTTTGTCGCCGCAGCGGTGGAGTCGAACGCGGCGGGCGGGGCGTGGACGGCGGCAAGGTTTACGGTCAACGGACACTAGGGCCTTTCCATCCCGATGGAATCGGGACAGGTCCATTCAGCAGGCCCTTCGGTGAAGAAACCCCGCCGGAATTACTGTCGCGGGGAAGTTGGATTCAAATGGATTCGGATCGCGTTTTGCCATATACTCTCCATAGCTAAACAAAGGGGGAGACGATGGCTCGAATTCGGCGAAACGTCTGGAGTCTTGCGCAGCCCTGGGATCCTGTTTTGCTGTGGTATGCTCGTGGCGTGCAGGCCCTTAAGGCGCGGCCCTTCCCGGATGTCACCAGTTGGCGATATCTTGCTGCAATCCACGGTATCGAAGAACAGATCTGGCGTGAGTTCGGCTGGCTCAAACCTGCCGAACACCTGCCGCAGACGCCTGAATTCAAGAACCAGGATCAAGGCCAGTGTCAGCATCATGGCTGGTATTTCGTCCCCTGGCACCGCGGCTATCTCGCGGCTTTTGAAGCCATTGTCCGCGCCGCCATCGAGAAATTGCCCGGCGCGCCGACGGACTGGGCGCTGCCTTACTGGGACTACAACAGCAAGGCCGTCGCCAACCCCCGCGCTCTTCCTGAAGCTTTCGCAAAGAACGTCTGGCCCGATGGTGGCGACAATCCGCTGTTTGACAAACGACGCTATGGCCGCGGCGACGGCGTGGTGGTCATCCGGCCACAGGACGTGGATACCAAGACCGCGCTGACCGATGGGCAGTTCGAGGGCGTCACCAACGGTTCACCCGGCTTTGGCGGTGTGCGCACGCCGTTCCAGCATGACGCGGATCGCGATCACGAAGGCTGGCTCGAGCAGGTGCCGCATGATGTGGTGCATGGGCGAGTGGGCGGAAGCCAGGCCGGTCAAGACCCAAACGACTGGCGTTTCGCGGGCCTCATGTCGATGCCGGAGACGGCAGGGCTCGATCCCATCTTCTGGCTGCACCATGCCAATATCGACCGGCTGTGGGAGGTCTGGCGCAAGCGTGACGCGCGTCACAAGAACCCGACCCTCTCCTCATGGCTCAATGGCCCGGCCGGGCGGCACAAGTTCATTCTTCCGCAGCCCGATGGAACGCGCAAACGATTTGCGCCGAAAGATATGCTCGACACAACCGCACCAGGGCTCAACTATGTCTATGAAGACATCAGCGATCCCTTTGCCGGGCAACAGCGCCTCGGCATCAGGCTGAGAACGTTGAGTGCGATGATACCAGGCGCCCAAGGCGTTGCAGGTCCGGAGGTCAGTTCCGTGGCTCGTCGAATTGCTTGGCGCCAACGCCAAGGCCGTCACGCTCTCCAACGCGCCGACGTCAACGACAATCAAGGTCGACAAGCCGACCGCCCGCAAAGTCACCAACAGCTTCAAGCTGAACGAGTTCGCGGCGCGGCCTGTCCCTGAACCGGACCGCGTGTTTCTCAACCTGGAGAATATCACCAGCGACAACAATGCCGCCGTGTTCGACGTCTATGTCGGGCTGCCCGAAGGCGCCGACCCGGCGGCGCATCCCGATAACCGGGCAGGGGTGGTGTCGCTGTTTGGAGCGCGCGCCGCGACGAACATGGCCAAACCGCATGGCGGTTCGGGAATGACGAAAGTATTGGAGATCACCGACACAATCGACCGGCTGCATCTGTCCGGCAATGCCGACCTCAGCAATCTGTCCGTGCTGTTCGTGCCGGTGAGTTCCGTCGGAGTGGGAGGGGTCTCGATCAAGCGCGTCAGCATCTATCGTCAGTCGAGCTGATGCTGAGACAATGGCTCCAGGCACGCGGTTTCGGCCCGCTCGGGCTTCTGCTCTGGAGCGTCAGCCTGTGTGCTTGGCTGCTGATTGTTGGGGGTGACCGGCTTCATGTCGCGCTGCCGCTGCTGTGCGGCGGTCCGCCCAACGCCACAATTCCTCAAGGCGTGTTCGCTCTCGAATTCGCGATACAAACAGTCGGCTGGCCGGCGCTCGCTGCTGGATCGGTGCTGATGGTGATCGCGATGATGGCGCCGGCGCTCGCCGGACCATTTCTGCATTTGTGGTATCGCTCCCTGTCACGGCATCGCTGGCGAGCGATCCTGCTCTTCATCGCCGGCTATCTGTCAATCTGGACGGTCGTCTGTGTGTTCCTGATCTTGACGGCCTACCTCCTGCACGGCTCGACGGGCTCGGAACTGGGCGCCGGGTTGGTGGTTGCCGCGGCAGGCCTGGCCTGGCAGGTCAGTCCGGCACGGGCACGTTGCCTTGCCCGATGTCACTTGCGTCCGCGGCTGTCGATCTTCGGCGTGGCGGCGTTCACCGATCCGCTGCTGTTCGGCCTCACCCTGGCCTGCTGGTGCGTGGCGACCTGCTGGGCGCTGATGCTTTTGCCGCTCTGCCTTGCCGATGCCCATTTGCCGTTGATGGCAGCGGGCGCGCTTCTCGTCGCCATCGAACGGACCAGGCAACCAAGGCCCGGCCGATCGGGTCTGGTTTTTCGATAGAAGTGGCGGCCTTGATCTAACAAGCCGGGAACAAATGAAAAGTCACCCGGCATCCAATTGCCTCGCCAAGTCAGCCAGCATGGGGCGCTGCCCGACAAGGATCTTGACCTCGGCCTCGGGTCGGCTGAACCAACCGGCTCTGTCGACCTCCGGAAATTCCTTCATCGACCCGGACCGCGGCGGCCATTCCATGGTGAAACTGTTGCTCTTGATGGTGGCGACATCGATCTCGGCTTGGGCCTCGACGGACCAGGCGATGACGATCTTGCCGCCCGGCTGCTTGTAGTCGCCGAGGCGCGCGAAGGGGCCGTCGATTGTGATGCCGAGCTCTTCCCCGGTCTCGCGCCGCGCGGCTGCCAGTTCGTCCTCGCCCTCGTCGACGAGGCCTTTCGGGATCGACCAGGCGCCATCGTCCTTCTTCGCCCAGAACGGGCCGCCGGGATGAACCAGAAGCACCTGGATATCCCCATCGTTTCGACGATAAATCAGCAGGCCCGCACTGCGTTTTGCCATTTTTGCATGCCCGTTTGCGGCGCCGGTGCGAGATCGGCTGATTCTCCAGGGATGATGGGCCGAACTTGCACCGGGAAATTGCGACGCTGTTTCAGATGCATCTGCATTGCACCTCACCCGCGAGTCCGGCAATCTGGTAGCATCGTTTTTTGGGCGGCGTCGAGAATCAGGTGGGCGTCCGGAATGCAACTCAGTCTGATCGGCTACTACAGCGACTTCGTGGTCTATCCGCTGGTGATCGCCATTTTGGGGGTGGCCGGGCTGATCGAGGCCGGGGAAGAGAGCGCGCCGGAATGGATCGGCACGGTGGTGATCTGTCTCGGCCTGTGGACGTTGATCGAATACGTCCTGCACCGCTTCGTCCTTCATCACGTGCCCTACATCAGGGATCTGCACGACCGTCATCATGTCGAGGAGCGCAGCCCGGTGGGCACGCCGACCTGGCTCAGTCTCGGCGTGCATGCGTTGATCGCACTGCCCGTTTGGCTGATCTCGGATTTCGCGACTGCCAGCGCCGTCGGCTGCGGGCTGATGCTGGGCTATCTCTGGTACATCTCAGTCCACCACATGATCCATCACTGGCATCCCGCCCATCCCAGCTATCTCTACACGCTCAAGCGCCGCCACGCGGTGCATCACCATATCGACGACAACGCCAATTTCGGCGTGACGTCGCTGCTCTGGGATCGGATTTTCGGCACGGCGCGGCTTTGAGGGCAGGGCAGTAGGGCGGCAGGGCAGTAGGGCGGTCTTATGTAGCAAACGCACCAAAGGTGGCGCGGTGATCGCGCTACTCGGTGCCGCTCTCTTGTCTGGCTCGCCCTTCTTGATAACTCGGCGGCCATTGCCCACTGTTCGCCGGTACTCATGAATCCAGCCAGCGGTGAAACTGGTCATCACAGCAACGGGATGCCGTGGCGGCTTGGTCTGGTTGAGGTCAGGCCCAGTCCACTTTGGGACATTGGGGATAAACAATCTGACTGCCGTGTCCATGTCGATCCGCGCGCGCTGCCGGTCAAAGACCGTCATATATTCAAGGATCAATTCGACCATGGCGAAATTCTTCCCCGGCGCACCCTTGCCAGTCGGGTCAACAACATCGTCGGGATGAACTCCGAAGGACAACATTTCATCGGCACCAGCGGGCCACAAATCAGTCAACGGAAAGGAACTGACCTTGAGGGGTTTAAGGGGTGGCTCAACATTTATCGGCTCTGTGCAGGGCCGATAGATCGCCTGCAGGTCGTATGCGGGGCTTTGGCCCGAATTCCGCACTTGGATTATAATTTTGGGCAGCGCATTCGCGTTGTTTTCGTACCAAGCTTTGGTAACGGAGATGTAGGCACGGGCTTGAGCCTCACCGATTTCGCGGCTGGCAACGATAGCGTCTTCCGCTGCCTTGGCGCTTCGTTCGGCCTGCTTGGCCCCAGCTTCGGTATGGATTGCAGCGTCTCTAGCAAACTTGGCAGCAGCACCGGCAGCGATGAGGGTACATGCGCCGACAATTGTTCCAGCGAGCACAAGCCAATAGGAGCGCATGGTCCAATCGGCCGACTCCTTGGCGGCGTCCGCAGCCTTCCACTGGGCGCAAAGGTCGGAATTGCGATTGTCTTGTCCTGCCTCGCAGGGTGGGTTGGGGTTTTCGGGTTTGTCGGCGTTCTCGACTGGCGGTTGGCTTATTGGCGGCGAAGTGGCGGGGGTCTGTTGGTGTTGTTCGGGCCTAGCCTGTTCTGCCTGCCCGCCGCTTTCTGGTGGTGAGGCGGCAGCGGCGAGTTGTGGAATTAGCACCATGAACAGCGCAAAGAATAGAACCCGCATCCCAATCCCCCCAGAATGCACAAGCATTCATCTTGCGGGAGAAGTGGCGACTCCACAACCGGAAGGATTCCTGCTTACCTGCCGCCCATGGGGTGGGCTGAGCGACACTGGCGGAAAATCATCGGCGGGTTTTTTCTCCTTTGGGAGGCCGCTCGCCGCTTGGTCAGCTTGGGCGGTGACGTCGACTTCCTCGTTTCGCTTGCCCACGGCATCGGCTGGGTCGGCTTCATGATAGCCTGGCTGTTAAACCCTCCGATATGGTTTGGGTTCGCGGTCATATTTGCCGGCCTAGCACTTATCTATTGGGACAATAAGCGGCAGGCTGTTAGCGCAATATCAGCCCAGCAACCCACCGCGCTAGAAGCGTCTACGGAGGCCAAAAAGTCTGCGGCCGAAAGCGCGCCCAATCCCCCGACTGGCTTTCTTGATTTGCCGCTTGTTAGCGAAGCAAATCTCGGCGCCTACATAAACTCAAGTCGGCTCGTGAATAGCGCAGCCAAACAAATTGCAGACATGACGGGCAACACGTTACGGGAGGAGGTCGGCCACTACGGGCTCTTTGAGCATGTAGCGGCGCTCGGTGTTAAAAAATCCCGTGATTTGGAGGAATCTCTCCAAAAAGAGTTTGAGATTGTTGTTCAGTTGCCTCACTTTATGACGTCTATGACAAAGGTTCGGCGGTCAACCGTGATCTCCTTTCTTTTGCACGTATTAGAGTACCGGCGGTTTACCCTAGAAGAAAATTCTGCTTTCCGTCAAGGATTGAAGGCGTCCTCAACCAGTTTCGGATTTATACAGACCATAAGAGATGCAATTAGAGATATTGAGAACAATCTAAAGTCGTAATTCTTTCACCTCGATAGCCTCTAGGCACTGGAGGAGGAACGCGGCGGGAAACCCCCCGACTTATCTTGTTATTCAGGTTCCGCTCCGTTGCGTGAATGTCCATAGCCGCCAACTAGGCTGCCCCATGCCCGGATTTTATGGGAACCCACCCTTTAGGTCGTGCGGGAAGTTGGTGCGTTTGCTACATAAGACCGCAGTAGGGCAGTAGGGCGGTCGTTCAGCGCCGTTTGCCACGACCGCCGGGGGACTTGGCGCCGCGAGGTCCTGTTTGAACCGGCGTGTTGTGCGTGTTTTCGTCGGACAATTTGCGCCAGCGGGCAAGGCGCTCCGGATCGAGCGTGCCGGCCTTCAACGCAGCCTGCACCGCGCAGCCCGGCTCATGCACATGCGTGCAGTCGCGGAACTTGCACAGCGGTGCCAGTTCGGTGATCTCAGCAAACAGCGTGTCGATGCCGTAGCCGACATCGCTGACCTGCAGCGTGCGCATGCCCGGCGTGTCGATCACCCAGCCGCCGCCGGCAATGGCATGCAGCGACCGCGCCGTGGTGGTGTGGCGTCCCTTGGCGTCGTGCTCGCGAATGGCTCCGGTCTGCTGCGGCGCCTGCTGCGCCGATCCGGCCAGCGTGTTGACCAGTGTCGATTTGCCGACGCCGGAGGAACCGATCAGCGCCACCGTCTGCCCGACGCCGCACCAGGCGGCGAGGGCGGTCGCGGCGCCCGATATGCGCGGGTTCAGCGTCACCACGGCCAGGCCGCGCTGCAGCGCGGCGGCCTGGCTTTGGTACGCCTCGGCGTCTTCAGCCGTATCGGCCTTGGTCAGCAGGATCACCGGTGTCGTTCCGGCCTCGTTGGCCAGCGCCAGATAGCGCTCGAGCCGGGCGATGTTGAAGTCGGCATTGCAGGAGGTGACGATGAACAGCGTGTCGACATTGGCCGCGGCCAGCTGCGGCACCCGGCCACCCTGGGTGCGGCGTTCCAGCACCGTCTTGCGGGTCAGGCGGCGCTTCACAAGCTGATCATGCGGCTCGACCAGCACCCAGTCGCCGACGGCGTAGTCGCCGGTGGTGGCCTGTGGCGCCAGAGACAGGTCGGTTTGTCCCGTCTGGGACAGGCCGCCCAGCCGATCTCGATGCACCATGGCAATACGGACCGGGATGAGGTTTGCCTCGCCCGGTTCAAGCTGGTCGCCGAAAAACTCCGACCATCCAAGGGTGGCAAGCGATAGGGACGGGGCGGGGGAGGAGGCCGTCACGGCTTCGACCAAGGGTACGGCGTCGTAGGCATCGGACAGTATCTCTGGCAAAAGAGGGGGGCGCGGACCTCTCGACAGGCGATCCACCCGAGCCGTTGTATGGGCGGCATGGCGGGATTTGGCAAGCATTTCACGGCGAAAGGGCCGGGCTCACCCGTCAGTGACCTCGATTGTCGCGTTGATCCCCAGGAGAGCCTCAGGACAAGAAGCGGCTCGCCAGGCCGAAGTCCGCATTTTCTTGACAAGCCGCGCTGGCCGGATGTTACTGCCGCCAGCCGCTTGGGCTGGGGGACTTTGCCGTGAAGAAGACATATCAGAAGCCGGTGCTGGTGAAGCGCGAGCTGCTGTCCGCCGTGACCGCCGCGCCTGCCACGTCCGGGCGTTGATCGGGAAGCCGTAGGGCGAGGGGCTGACGCCTCCCGTTCTCACAGTTCCTTTTCCGCCAGTTCCCTGAATTCGTCGGGCACCGAGCGCGCCGCTTCCAGCGCCACCGTGCCGTAGCCGACGGCCTGTTTGCCGAAGCGTTCGCGGATCTTGTCGATGGCGCGGTCGGCGCCGAAGCGGGCGAGGCCTTTTTGGCTGCCCGGGCGGCGCTTCTCGTCGGCGAGGCCGAGCGGCAGGTCGAGCTGCAGCTCGGCACTTTCCTCGAGATGCGAGACCGAAATCGCGAGCAGCGAGATGGTTTTTTCCCCGGGATGGTCGGCGAGTACACCGCGCACCAGGTCGCCGGCGATTTCGGCCAGCATGGTCGTCGCCGAGATCGGCTGGTCGAGCGTGATCGAACGCGTGACGGCGCTGAGATCGGCAAAGCGCACGCGCACCGTTACCGTGCGGCCAGGCCGCGCCTTGGCGCGCAGCCGGCTGGCGACGCGGTCGGCCAGATGCAGCAAGGTCGGCACGATCACCCGCGCCACGGCGGGCTTCTGCCCAAGTGCCGATTGCGCGCCGGCCGAGTGCGCCCGGCGCTTGGTCTCCAGTTTCCTTGGGTCGCGGTTCCAGGACAGGGCGGCCAGTTTTTCGCCGGCGGCGGGGCCGAGCAGCCGCGTCAGCGCGCCGCTATGTGTCCTCGCCAGCTCGCCGATGGTCTCGACGCCGATCTCGGCCAGCCGCGCCTTGGTCGCCGGACCGACGCCCCACATCAGCGAGACCGGCAGATCGTGCAGGAAGGCGAGCTCCGTGCCGGGATCGACCACCACCAGCCCGTCGGGCTTGGCCACCTGCGAGGCGATCTTGGCCAGATGCTTGGTGCGGGCCACGCCGATCGAGATCGGCAGGCCGAGTTCGGCCCGCACGCGCCGGCGGATCGCCGTGGCGATCTCTTCTGGCTGCCCGAACAGATGCGTGCAGCCGGCGACGTCGGCGAAGGCCTCGTCGATGGAGATGCGCTCGACCACCGGCGTGAAATCGTCGAGCACTTTTATCGCCGCGTCGCCCAGCCGCTGGTAGTGGCTGAAATTGCCGCCAACGAAGATCAATTGCGGGCAGAGCTCGCGCGCCTTGCGCCCCGGCATGCCGCCGCGCACGCCAAAGGCACGCGCTTCATAGGAGGCGGCCAGCACCACGCCGCCGCCGACCGCGATCGGCTTGCCGCGCAGCGACGGGTCGAGCAACTGTTCGACCGAGGCATAGAAGGCGTCGAGATCGGCATGCAGGATGGTGGCTGTCGTTTCCATCCGGCTGCATATCCATGGTTGCTGATGGATTGGAACGAATAGAGAACAAATCGTGCACATATGTCAAGCGCCATGTCCGCATCCGCCTGTGTCATCGGCGCTCTTCCCGCGAAAATTGCACAACCAATGTCGGATCGCGGTTTTCAACAACGTCTTAAAGACGGGCAGCAAGGCTGTCAGCATACGCCTGAGTGCGGAAGGAGCACGACATGACCGACCACATCATCGCGCCTTACTCGGACTGGTTTGAAGCGCACAAAGCGCATCTCGCAAAAGAAAAGGCGTTTACGCGCCAGCGTCAACAACTCGCGGCGGAGCGGCGCTCACTGCCGTGGCTGCGCATCGACAAACCCTACGTTTTCGATACGATCCAGGGACGGAAATCTCTGGCCGATCTCTTTGCGGGGCGCAGCCAGTTGATCGTCTATCACTTCATGTTTCCGCCCAATGCGGACTATCGCTGCACCGGCTGTTCGTTCCTTTGCGACCACATAGACGCCGCCAACCAGCATCTCAGGCATCACGACGTCTCCCTGGTCGTCTGCGCGCGCGCGCCTCTGGCCGAGCTCATGGATTTCAAGGCACGGATGAATTGGCAGTTCGATTGGGCTTCGTCCTTCGGAAGCGATTTCAATTTCGACTTCCAGGTGTCGTTCACCGAGGACCAGATCAGTTCGGGCAAGGTGCTGTTCAATTTCGAAGAGGTCGCGATGACAGGCAAGGATCGCGGTGGCACGACCGTCTTCTACAGGGATGACGATGGCACGATCTATTGCACGTTCCAGGTGCGGGGCCGGGGCGGCGAGAACCTGATCGGGACGTATAGCTATCTGGACCTCACTCCCATCGGCCGCAATGAAAATGGCCCATCGCATACGCTGGGCGATTGGGTCCGCCTTCACGATGAATATGATGATCGCTGATGATCCGCCGCGCGGTTGGGCGACGCCCCTCGGGGCATCCTCCAAGAGCTTCGGCGATCAAGTTTTTGCCAGATGCTCGGCCCGCAGCGCTGCCTTCAACCGTTCCAGCGCCGGTTCGCCGCCGGCCGCCAACTCGTCGGCGATGCGGGCGAGATGATCGTCGGCCTTGCGGTGCTTGCTGCCCCAGGCGCCGAGCGCGGCCAGCACCGGCAGAAGGTCGATGCCGGCTTCCGTCAGCCGGTAGATCGCCTTCAGCCCGTGGCTCGGATCGTCGCTGCGGGTGAGGATGCCTTCGTCCTGCAGCGTCTGCAGCCGTTCGGCCAGCGTGCGCGAGGAGATGCCTTCATCCGACTGCAGGAATTCGCGAAAATGCTTTTTCCCGGCGAAGACCAGGTCGCGGATGATGAGCAGCGTCCAGCGGTCGCCGAGCAGTTCGAGCGACAGGCTGATCGGGCAGCCGGATCTTTCGCGGGTCGACATGTCTATGGTTCCATTTTTAATCACTTTACTATTGACATCATTTTTCCCACACGTAAATGGTTCCAAAAGTAAAGCTATTTCCCATGGGCCTGACAACGAGGAAACGATGATGAAGAAGCTGATCCTGCATATGCAGATGTCGGTCGACGGTTTTGTCGGCGCGAACGAAGACCATCGCTGGCAGCTCTGGGAATGGGGTGACGACATTGGCTGGGACGAGGAACTGAAGCGGGATTTCAACGCCGTCTTCGCCGGCATCGACACCATCCTGCTTAGCCGCAAGATGGCGGAGGAGGGCTATCTCAGCCATTGGGGCAATGCGGCGAAGAAGTTTCCCCGCGATCCGTTCTACGCCTTCGCCCAGCGCATCGTGGAGGCACGGAAGGTAGTGCCGAGCGACAGGTTGAAGGCTTCGCGATGGGAACGCACGACGGTGGTGAGCGGCGACCTGCCGCGCGAGGTCGAGGCGCTGAAGACGGGCGAGGGCGGCGACATCGCCGTCTTCGGCGGCGCCGGCTTCGCTTCGTCGCTGATCGCGGCCGGGCTGGTCGACGAGTTCCAGCTGTTCGTCAATCCGGCCGTGCTGGGCGCGGGACGCCGCATCTTCGACCAGGGCGGTTTTCAGAACCTCCGGCTGGTCGGCTCGAAGGCCTATGCCTGCGGCATGGTGGTCAACCGCTACGCGCCGGCGGGGTGAGGAGAGAGAAAATCCTGATCTGACGTATCCTTTTTGTCAGCCCATCCGTCTCTGGCTTGGAAGGTCGCAATCCGCGATCCGCAACCCTGGGAGACCGTCATGGCGAGCATCGAGAGCGAGGCAAACAGGAACCACTACGCGGCGATCGCCGCCAATGCCGGCAAAATGAGCCCGCAGGCGTTCGTCGAGTTCAACGATGCCAGTTGGACGGCGCTGACCGGCGAACCCGGCGGCGTCGACTATATCGAGGTGGATGCCGGCGGTGTGCCTGCCCTATGGATCGTGCCGAAAGGCGCCGACGAGCGGCGCGTGCTGTTTTATGCGCATGGCGGCGGCTTTCTCGGCGGCTCGATCTACACCCACCGCAAGCTGGTCGGCCATCTGGCCAAGGCCGTCGGCTGCCGGGCCTTGCTCTACAACTATCCGCTGGCGAACCAAGGCAAGTATCCGGCCCAGCTCGAGGCGGCGATGGCAGCCTGGAACTGGCTCATCGACCAAGGCTTCGACGCAAAAGCGATCGCGCTTGCGGGCGATTCCTGCGGCGCGGTGCTGACCTATGGCCTCCTGCAGCGCCTGCGCGCGCAAGGTCGGCCGCTGCCGGCCGCCACGCTGATGATGTCCGGCTGGTTCGACATGGCGCTGACCGCTGCCAGCTACGAAACCAACCGCGAAAAGGATCCTTTCTTCGCCAAGGGCGGCGTCGACTGGCTGGTGACCAACTTCATCGGCGACTACGATCGGCTCGATCCGGAGGTCAGCCCGCTCTATGCCGATTTGAGCGGCTTTCCGCCCGTCTTCCTGCAGGCCGGCGCCGACGAGACGCTGGTCGACGAAAGCCGCATGTTCGCCGAGCGCGCGCGGCAGGCTGGCATCGAGACGCGGCTCGACGTCTTCGACGGCATGCTGCACACGTTCCAGATGATGGCCGGCCGGGCGCCGGAAGCCGACGACGCGATCGGCCGCCTCGCCGCCTGGGTGCGGCCGAGGCTTGGGCTGCCGGATGCTGGCGACAATGTCGCCGACAGCAGAGCGGCCTGACCATGGGCCGACTTGTGGATGCGCGGCGCTTGCGCGATGCTGTGGCAATGCCGAGCGACGTGCTGTGATGAACCAGCAAATCCGCAATTCCCATGAGACCAGGCAAGGCATTGAGCCGCGCCTCGATCCCGAAGGCCTGTTCGACCTGCGCTACAGGGCGTTCCTGGAGACGGTCTCGCATCTGCGCGTCCGTCTCCACCGCTATTGCGCGCGCATGACCGGCTCGGCTCTCGACGGCGAGGACATCATGCAGGAGGCTTTGTTCGAGGCCTATCGCAAGATCGGTCTGCTAGACAATACCCAGGCGTTGCGGCCGTGGCTGTTCCGCATCGCCCATAATCGCTGCATCGACTTCATCCGCACCCGCCGCACGCGGCTCAAGGCCGAGGCAGGCTATGCAAGCGATGAGATCGTGCTGCCGGTCGAGCCCGCCGGCCCTGGCGCCGGCCGCGCCATCGAGCGACTGGTGATGCACCTGCCACCGAAGGAGCGCGCCTGTGTGTTGCTCAAGGATGTCTTCGACCATTCGCTCGACGAGATCGCCGACCTGGTCGGCTCGACATCTGGCGGCGTCAAATCGGCGCTCAATCGCGGCCGGGCCAAGCTCGCCGCTCTGCCGGCGCAACCGGTCGCGGCGCCTGCACATGACCCGGAACTGGAGCGGCTGCTTGGCCGCTATGTTGAACTCTTCAATGCCAGGGACTGGGACGGGGTGCGGGCGCTGACCAGCGCCGACGCCCGGCTGCGGGTCTCGGATTGCTACAATGGCCTGCTCTCCCGCTCGCCCTATTTTGTCGAATATGAGCGCGGCGAGCCATGGCGCATGCGGCCAGACGTGGTCGAAGGGCAGGCCGTGCTGGTCGTCGACAGGCTGCATGGCGGGGAATGGCGGCCGGCCTATCTCGTGCGCATTCATGCCGAGGGCGGCGTCATCGACCGCATCGCCGACTACTATGCGTGTCCGTGGATCCTGGAGATGGTCGCCGCCGATGGATGACCGGCGGCGTCCTATTTCACCAAGTTCGCGGCCGCCAGAATAATATCGGCCACTTCGCGCGGTTATTTGGCGAGGAAATCGGTGATGAGCTTGACCGTGGCGTCCGGGTTTTCTTCCATGATCCAATGGCCGGAGGCGGGCACGATGGCGCCGGTCACGTCCGACGCGACGAACCGCAAAGTGTCGGCCTGTGTCGTGCCTGCCGATTTCTCCGCGCCGACTGCCAGCACCGGCATGGCCAGTTTGCCGCCGGTGGCAAGCATCGCCTGGTTGTCGATAGCGTCCTGGTCGAATGCCTTGAACTGTTCGAAGGCGTCATGCATGGCATGCGGCCGCGCATAGAGTTTCGCATAGTGGACACGCGTCGCCTCGTCGATCTTCTTCGGATCGGCCGACAGTTCGTTGTAGAAGCGGTCGAGGTAGATGCGTTCGCGGCCCGCGACAAGCCGCTCCATGTCGGGCCGCGGAAGTTGAAGTGCCAGAGCAGCGGGCTTTGCTTGATCTTGTCCCAGTCGCCAATGCCCGGCAGCGGTGCGTCGATGACGACCCATTTCGTGATGCGCTTGGGATACTGCGCGGCCAGCGCATAGCCGACCATGTTGCCGATGTCGTGCGTCACCAGGTCGGCCTTCTCGATCTTCAGCGCGTCCATCACGCCGGCGATGTCGGCCGCCTGGTTCTTCTTGGTGTAACCGCCGTCCGGGTGCGCCGAAAGGCCCATGCCGCGCAGGTCCGGCACGATCACCGTGTGATCCTTCATCAGCTTTATCGCGGCCCGCGCCCACATGTCGCCGGTATCGGCGAAGCCGTGCAGCAGCACGACAGCCGGTCCCTGTCCGCCGACGCGCACATAAAGCTTGGTGCCGTTGGTCTCGATCGACTGCGTCTTGAAGCCGGTCGGAAACGGGGTCACGCGCGCGGAGGCCGGAGCGGCGAGTGACAACAGACCGAGCACGATGACCAAAGGACGAAACATGATGCACTACCCCGAGCTTTTATTCTGTCGCCGCCATATCGCGGTGTTTTCGACTATGGCACCATGCCCTTGATTTCGTTAGGCACCGGTCGCCTGATTGTGAATTCGGGAAAACCGAACAATGCTGAAGCTTGAATCCGCCGCCGCCTTTGTCGCCGTCGCGGAATCCGGTTCGATCACCGAAGCGGCCAGGCGCATGAACCTGTCCAAGTCCGTCATCAGCGAGCGGCTGTCGGAGCTTGAGCGCAGCCTCGGCGCAAGGCTGCTGGACCGCACCACCCGCAAGCTCTCCATCACCGCAGCGGGGCGCGGTTTTTACGAGCGCGCCAAGCGCATCATGCAGGAGGTGGCCGACGCCAGCGCCGAAATCGCCGAACATCGCGGCGACCTCGCTGGACCGCTCAGAATATCGGCGCCGACAAGTTTCGGCATCCTCCACCTCGGCCCGGCGCTGTATGGCTTCCTGGCCAGGCATCCGAGGATCGAACTGACGCTCGATGTCGACGACCGTTTCGTCAACGTGGCGGCCGATGGCTACGATGCCATTGTGCGTCACGGACCGGTCGTCGATGACGGACCAGTCATTGTCAGGAAGCTGGCTTCCAGCCGTCGCTTCCTGGTGGCTTCACCGGACTATATCGAGCGCTTCGGATTGCCTGCGACCACCGACGAGCTGAAACGCCACAAGGGCATCATCTATTCCATCCGGGGGGCCGCCGACTGGCGGTTCAAGATTTCGCGGCGGCTGGTGACGATCCGCCCGGAAGCCGCGCTGCGCGTCAACAATGGGATTTTGATGCGCGACGCAGCACTTGCCGGCCTCGGCCTGGCGCTGCTTCCCGCCTACTTCATCCGGACCGAGATCGCCGACAAGCGATTGACGGTCGTTGATGTCGGTGCCGAGCCTGAAGGGGCCACCCTCTATATCGCCTGTCCCGAGGACAGGCGCGGATCCGCCAAACTGCGCGCGCTCACCGCATGGCTGCGCGATGCCTTTGGCGATCCGCCCTATCGGGAGGCGTGAGCCGGCGCTCACTTGGCATCGTGAAAAATGATGCCGACCGTGTGGCGCATGCCTGAGCGCAAGCGGCTGACGCCGTGGCGCAGGTTGACGCGGTAATTGCCCTTGGTTCCCTGCACCGGCCGGTTGTGGACGGCGAAGGCCACCGCATCACCCTGGCGCAAGGGCACCACTTCGACCCGGCTCTGCATGCGCGGCCGCTGCTCGGTCAGCGCGAATTCGCCGCCGGTGAAATCCTCGCCCGGCTTGGAAAGCAGGATCGCCACCTGCAGGGGAAAGGCGAGATCGCCATAGAGGTCCTGGTGCAGGCAGTTGAAATCGCCAGGCACATATTGCAGCAACAGTGGCGTCGGCCTGACCTGGCCGGCGGCGTGGCACTGGTCGAGAAACTCGGCATGGGCTGGGGGGTAGCGCAGGGCGATGCCCATGCGCTCGTTCCAGCGGTTGGCGACCTCGGCCAGCCTGGGGTAGAGCGCGCTGCGCAGGCCGCCGAGCAGGTCCGGCAAGGGATAGCGGAAGTAGCGGTACTCGCCCTTGCCGAAACCATGCCTGGCCATGTGGATGTGACTGCGGAAGTGTTTTTCCTTGATGTAGAGGCCGGCGATCTGCCGGCACTCTTCGGGCGAGAGCAGCTTCTCCATCACGGCGCAGCCGAAGCCGTCGAGTTCGGCGGCAAGGGTTGGCCAATCGTAAGTGGCGATGCGCGTCTCGGCGGCTTCGACCACGGATGCGGCAACTTTGGCAGGGGCGTTCATATCTGGGCCTCCCGGTTCAGCAGCGCACGCTTGCGTTCGATGCCCCAGCGGTAGCCCGACAGCGTGCCGTCGGCGCGGACAACGCGGTGGCAGGGAATGCCGAGCGCAATGGCGTTGGCGGCACAGGCCGTCGCCACGGCGCGGGCGCCATTCGGTTGGCCAAGCCGCCGGGCAAGCGCGGTGTAGGTGATGGTGGCGCCGCAGGGGATGGTGCGCAGCACCTCCCAGACCCGTTGCTGGAACGGCGTGCCGTGGCGCATGTCGAGCGGCAGATCGAGGCCGGCGCCGGGCGTTTCGACGAAGCGGGCTATCGCGGCGAGATCGTCGCGCAAGGCGGTCTCGTCTTCGACCAGCACCTTGCCGGGGAAACGGTCGGCGAGGTCCTGCTCCAATATTTCGGCCTTGGAGCCGATCAGGATGGCGCAGACACCGATCGGGCTGCGCGCTGCCAGGATGGTGCCGATCGCGGACTGGGCGGTGGCGTAGGTGATGGTGTCGAGGGCGTTGTGCGCCGTCGTCATTTGAGTTTGCATGAGGTTCATTGCCTTCACTCCTTCTGTATGCCTGAACCCTAGCCAGGTGCCGGTTGGCGCTCACTCCGGTGCTTGCTTTCAAATTCAAATCGTCGCTTCCGAGGATGAAGGACGCCAAGGTAAGCACTCTACGGCGAGTTTGGTCAGGCGACACGCGTGACGGTGACTTCGCCGAACAGGAACACCTCGCCCGACAGCAGCCGCAGCTCAACCTCGCCAGTCGCCGCGCGGCTCCACTCGGCCTTGCCGGCATCGACTAGTTCGCCGATAGCGGCCAACACGCGTGACTTCGCGTCGATGGCTGCGCCGTTGGCGTTCTCGATCTTCGCACCGGCGACGGAAGGCCTTGCCATCGTGCGCATCGCCGGTCCTCGTCAGGCCGGCGAAGGCTGATTGGCCTTCGTCGACCCTTCGGCCTCACGGTCGAGCAGCGCGCGCTTGCGCTCGGCGCCCCAGGCGTAGCCGGACAGCGCGCCGTCCTTGCGGATCACGCGGTGGCATGGAATGGCGACGGCGAGACTGTTGGCGGCGCAGGCGGCGGCGATGGCGCGGATTGCCCTAGGCGTGCCGATGCGCTCGGCGATCGCGGCATAGGAAACCGTGCCGCCGACCGGGACGTCGCGCAGGGCCTGCCAGACGCGCTGCTGGAAGGCGGTGCCGCGCACGTCGAGCGGCAGGTCGAGACCGAGCTGTGGGGCCTCGACAAAGCCGACGACGCGGGCGACCAGCGCCTCGTAGTCGCTATCGTTGCCGATCAGTCGCGCCTTGGGGAAACGGTCCTGCAGGTCGCGCACCAGGGTGTCCGGATCGTCGCCGAGCAGGATCGAGGCGACGCCCTTGCGGCTCGACGCGACCAGTATGGCGCCAAGCGAGGTCTCGCCGACGGCAAAGCGTATGTCCTCGTTGGCGCCGCCGGCACGGTAGCGCGTCGGCGTCATGCCGAGCATGCCGGTCGATTTCTCGTAGAAACGCCCGCTCGAATTGAAGCCGGCATCGTAGATCGCCACTGTGACGCTGGCGCCGTCTTCGAGACCCTGGCGGACCTTTGCGGCGCGGTTTGCCGCGGCATAATCCTTCGGCGTCAGCCCGGTGATCGCCTTGAAGACGCGGTGGAAATAGCCGGCGCTGCGGCCGGCGGCATCAGCCAGTTCGGCGAGCGAGGGTTCTTCCTCGCTCTGCTCGATCCTGCGGCAGGCATCGGCGACCATCGCGGCATTGCCGGCCTCGAGCGAGGGACCATCCGGGTTGCAGCGCCGGCAGGCGCGAAAGCCGGTTGCCTTCGCCTGAGCCAGCGTGTCGTGCAGCTGCACATTGGCGGGGTTGGCGCGCCGCGACGGGCAGGAGGGCCGGCAGTAGACGCCGGTCGTCGCCACCGAATACCAGAATTGCCCGTCCGCCGATTTGTCGCGCGCGACGATGCGCGCCCAGCGCGGGTCGTCAGGGACCAGCAGCGGCGTGGATTTCAGGTCTTTGGCCAGGGTGATGAACATGCCGCATTGAAGCCGCCGAAAGCCGGCCGCGCCACCCGTTTCCTGCCAACTGTCAGGAGGCCCAAGCCGGGTGCGGCTGAGCCGTGAGGGAGACGCAGCGTGCTTGCCACGCATTTTCCCAACATGGGAAATTCCTCTTGTTCCCAATTTGGGAACTTGCTACATCTGGTCATGCAAATAATCGCCAAGAAAGCGCTGAAGGATTTTTGGGCCAAACACAATCAGGCCGAAGCTCCCTTGACGGCCTGGTATGTGGCTGTCGGCAATGCTGATTGGAGAACCCCGACCGACATCAAAGCTGCCTTTGGAGCGACCGTCGATTTCGTGGGCGACAATCGCGTCATTTTCGACATTGGCGGCAACAAGTACCGCTTGATTGTCCACGTCGCCTACAAATTTCACCGGGTCCTGATCAAATTCGTCGGGACACACAAAGAGTATGACAAGATTGATCCGGAGAAGGTGTGATGGAAAACATTCGACCCATTAAGACCGAAGCCGACTACGATTGGGCGATTGCCGAAATCACCAAATATTTCGAGAATGAGCCGGAGGTCGGCTCTCTCGACGGTGACCGCTTCGATGTTCTCGCAACTCTGATCGAGGCTTATGAGGACAAGCACTACCCGATTGAAACACCCGATCCCGTTGAAGCCATTCAGTCGCACATGCAACTGTTCAACCTGTCGCGAAGTGCTCTGGCCGAGGTGATCGGATCATCGCCCCGGGCAACCGAGGTGCTGAACAGAAAGCGCGCCCTTACACTGGATATGGTCTTCAAACTGAACAAGGAATGGAACATTCCCGCCAGATCCTTGTGCAACCCTATCACCTTGCAGGTGATAGGGGCCGAAAGCGCGCCTAAGCCGTCAGAGTTCGTCGGCATGAACCGGTTCTCCTATGCCGCGCGCTTGGGCTCCACCGCGAACGGGCTAAGCCCGAGCCAGGTCTGCATCTTCTTGCCGATAGTCTGGTCGCCGGTCAGGGAAACCTTTGCGCCGGCCTTCTCGACGGTCAGCAACCCATCCAGATCGCCGTCATCGTGTGCAGGTCTGTCGAGACGTAGAGGTCGACGTCGAAGCCCGGATCGTACCAGCACAGGTCGACCTCGCCGTGCTTTTCGACGATCAGCCACCACGAGCGCTTGGAAGCCGGCAGCTCCTGATACAGAAATTGTATCACCGTGCGTCCTTCGGGGAGCGGCGAGGGGTTCAGATTGCGCCGCATGTCCCACATCAGCAGCGACGGATCGAGGTTCTTCAGCGACAGCCGGGACTCGACCCATTTCTGCCCCCAGAACTCCATCGCCTCGACGACCGGGCGCAGATCGCGGCCGGCCTCGGTCAGCCGATAATCGAAGATCCCTTTCTCGCCAGGCACCTCCTTGCGCTCGACGATCCCCGCCAGCTCGAGCTCCTTCAGCCGTTGCGACAGAAGGGTTGGCGACATCTTTGGCACGCCGCGGCGCAGGTCGTTGAAGCGGGTCGAGCCCGCCACCAATTCGCGCATCAGCACCATCGTCCAGCGGGTGCACAGCACCTCGGCGGCCATCGATAGGGGGCAGAACTGCTTGTATCCGTGCTGGCTCATGATTGGCGTTCCTCCCTCGAAGCTGGGTCGAACATTAGGCCTTCATGAATGAAGCGGCCAGTACGGAAACTGTACCACCCCAGTACAGATCGCGGACTGGTTGGCGAGGGTCCCGCCATGCGAGCCCTTTGGCCGGTTGCACGGGATACCCCTGTGCGCCGCAACCAGGAGACGACCATGACTGCCTACGTTATCGCGGACATCAAGATGAACGACCCGAAATGGGTGCCGGCCTACGCCGCCTCGGTGCACGACATCGTCCACAAGCATGGCGGCAAATATCTGTCGCGCAGCGGCAATGTGAAGACGCTTGAAGGCAAGCCGCTCGATACCACGCTGATCGCCCTGATGGCGTTCCCGTCGGAAGCGGCGGCGCGCGCCTTCACCAACGATCCGGCCTATGCGCCTTTCGTTTCGGCGCGTCAGGGCGGCAGCGACAGCCGTTTCCAGCTGATCGACGACACCGATCTGGCCGGAACGATCCCGTATCTGCCGAAGGGATGATCCTTCCCGGCAGTCGTCACATCGATTTCGGGATCTCCAAGCAGCAACAGCCACAGCGCTTGCCTGCCGGGCCTCCGTATTTCCGGCGGCCGGCCAGCTGTGCTTTTTCAAGAAGAATGGAATGGATATGAAATCAAATCTCCGCAACAGGCTCGTCATGGCGGGGGCCATGCTGGCCGTCTGCGCCACCGTCGCACAGGCGCATCAGGAAGCGGCTGAAACCGTGTCCGGCCCCAATCCGCTGGCGGACAAGGTGCGGGCCGCCAACAGCCGGTTTCTCGACGTCAAGGCGGCGACAGAAGAGGGCTATGCGCCCATTCCCTGCGCCAGCGGCATCACCGGCGGCGCCATGGGCATCCACTACGTCAACGGCCAGTACCTGAAGGACGACAAGATCGACATCGCCCGTCCCGAGGCCGTGATGTACGAACCGATGGCCGACGGCCGGCTTAAGCTGGTGGCGGTCGAATACATTACCTCGAAGGGGCCGGCGTCGCTGGACGGACAGCTGTTCAACTTCAACAGCGCGCCCAACCGCTACGGCCTGGGTGAATTTTACGAACTGCATGTCTGGGCCTGGAAGGGCAACCCGACCGGCACCTTCGCCGACATGAACCCGAAAGTGTCGTGCGAACACGCGATGGCGCCGAGCCAGTAACCGGCAAGGCCAGGCGGCGCCAATGCCGCCTGGCTCTCCCAAAGGGCAATGGAGGGACGGTCTGCCCCCGGCTTCAGCCTGGTCCGGTCATTGCGACGCCGGTTCGGGCAGCGGCAGTCCTATCACGGTGGTGTCGCGGCTCGCCTGCGGCAGAACGAAACGGCCCGTCAGGTACCAGAGCACGGACACGACAAGGATCGAAAGGTAGCCGTCAACGGCATAGTGCCAGCCGGTGTAGACCGAGCCGAACAGGATGAGTGCTGCAAAGGACCAGCCGGCGACAGCCCAGCGGCGGCCGAAACCGCTCAGGAAGAACGCGTTGAGCGTAGCGAAGGCGACATGCATGCTTGGCATGGCGGAGATACCGCCGCCCAGTTCGGGGCGGCCGCTTGCGTAGGCTGTGAGCAGATAGCTGGCATAGGTGTGGACCGGCGCGGCGTAGTCGTTCTGCGCTAGCGCGTCCTGCAATGCGGCAAACCGATCGCCGCCGTAGAACTGGTCATGAAATATCGGGCCGGCGGATGACAGCGCCATGGCCAGGACGGTGCCGCACAGGATCGTGGTCAGCGCCAACGTCCAGAGGTAACGCAAACGCCCTGCCGGGTTGTTCCAGAAGGCGACGAACAGCAAAGTGCCGAACCATTGCACGTGCCAGGCATATCCGTAGCCGATGAAAATGACGGCCGAGATGGGTTCGGGAATGACGCTGTGCGCCCATATCCAGGGATCGGCGCCATGCAGCCCAAGATCAAGCTCCGCCAGCATGCGGTCGGCATAGAACGGAACGATCTCCGGGATGGCGATCTTGAAGGTGGTGAAGGCGGTGATGCCGAGAAAGAACAGAAGGATCACCGGTGCGGCGCCCAGCCAGCGCTGCCTGAGCATATCAAGCATGAACCGTGTCGGGCTATGCCTGGCAAATGTCAGCGCCAACAGGCCGAGGCCGGCGACAAGGAGCGTGGGCAGGAAGAAGATGAAGGGCTGGGCGTAGGATTGCGCCAGGTGCAGATAGCGGCTCGGCTGCAGGCAAAGCGCGGCCAGGGCATAAGCCAGGCACAGGGCAGTCAGCAGCCAGCCGCTCCTGGTCGCCGCGATGTCCAGGTCAAAAACGGCAAGCGAGCGGCTTTCGCCGTCCCGCTGCCCGGTATGCGCACTCATCGAGGAAAACCCGCTAGCCGCCCAAAGCCTTACTGAGAGTACTTTGAGGATTAAGTATTACGATTCAGTTTCACTTTTAAATTGATAAAATCTCCAAATATTAGATGTGAATAATTCTTCCCTTTTCATCAAGGATCCGTTGACGACGATGTCGTCGTCAAGTGCATGAGTATTGATGACGGCGGAGTCGCGCTTCCAACTGCCCCGATAGGTTGCCGGGCTTCGGCCGCGGTCGAAGGGGGCCATCGCCTGAGCGGCGATGGCCCTGCAAAATCAGGCGGCCTTGATCAGGCCGAGCTGGGTCAGCGCCGCGACGCCGTCGTCGAGACCGATCTCCTCGACGATGCGGCCGTCGATCACCTTCAGCACGGTGGTGCCGGTGAAGCGCATGGCGCGGCCGGTGGCGGCGGGAAGCGAACCGGCGAGGAAATCGCCGAAGGCCGGGCCGGTATGCGTGCCGCCGCCCTCCCACTGGCCGACGACATAATCGCCCTCGGCAATAAGATCGGCCGTGGCCCAGAAGTTGAGATCCGGGAAGGCGGCGCGGAAGTCGGTCATGAAGGACTTGATGTCGTCGCGGCCCCGGCGCGGCTCATGCAGTGAATATTTGAGCAGCATGTCGGGCGCGGCGATGTCGTCGACGACGGACAGATCGCAGGTTTCACCCCAGAAGTCGGTGAACCATCTGACGACGACGGCCTTGTTGTCTTCCTGTTTGGTCATTGGGAGCATCCTTTTGTGTTTGGCGGGGGGCATCGGTGTCGCCGATGACCTGAGCCATCCCTAGGACGATCGGGGATGCGCAAAACTCCGGTTCTTGCCGGCCAATCGAAAGACGGGGAGGGTGCCAACCCTACGGCTCAAGAGGCAATAAACAGACTGGTTGGATTGTTTTTGCCATGATTCAGGTCTATCTGACCGACGCGGAGAGCGGTTCGCCGTTTCCGTGAAACGGTGAACTGCTCTAGGCGATGGGCAGCGATCTTCGCTGACCTGCTAGTCTTCGGTCTTGCCGGCCTTGGCGCGCGCGGCCGCGTCGGTCATTTCGCGCGGGGTCGGCTTGCCGGCAGACTTTCCGCCTTTGGCGATTTCGGCGATCTCGCGGCGGAGCTCCTCGGCGCGCTGGATCTGCGCCGGCGTATTGCCGGCGCTGGGGGGCTGGTCGGTTGTTCCTGGTTTCTTCGCCATCTCGGGCAACTCCTTTGCAATGGCCGGGACCCGAGCAACCGAGGCGGATCACTTGGGCCTTTTCGTCACCGCGGCGGCCGTTTTCGTCACCACCGCGATCGTCGCGCGAAGGTCCGCGGCGTGGTTGGCAAAGGCCATGTCGGGCTTGCGCGCCGCCATAGCCGCCTTGCCCGGCGGCTTGGCGCCTCGACGTTGCGCCTCTGCCTGCTTGGTTTGCGTCAGCCGGTCGATCGCCTGCCGCAGATTGCCGTTGCCGACCTTCAAGTTCTGCAGCGCTCCATCAGCGGCCTTTGTACCCCCGAACCAGGTGCGTTGCCACCATTGTCGCGACGACGGATCGTACCAGCTGAGATAGCCGCCCTTCAGCACCTGCCTCGGCTCCTTTATCGCACCGGTATAGCTGTAGCGGACACCGGCAGAGGCCACCGGGTCGAGATAGTGCGGCGTGTAGAAGTCGGACACCGTGATGCCGTTCACTGTGTAGGCGAACTGCTCCGCCTCGCAGGGATCGCAGACCTCGACCAGGAACTTGACGCGGCCTTGGGTGGCGACCGGAGACTGCCCGGCCACCAGTCGCCGGCCAAAGGGATCGCCCAGCATTTCGAGGAGTTCATGGCTTGCCGTCAGGTGCCAGCCCTCTGAAAACTGGACCAGCGAAAAAGGCTGCCCATGTTGGTCCTCATGGTAGCCGGCCGCATTGGGATCGCCGATATCGTCCTTGATGATGATCGGCCAGTAGTCGAGCGGCATGTCTTCAAGCTTCTCAAATGCCGAGACGTCGGCCTGAATTCCCCATATCGGACCAAAATCCCGCGTCACCTGCTTCTGCAGGGCGCCCGCGACCGCAACCAATTCCGAATTCGTGATGCTGGAATCGTCCGAAACCAGCGCGACATGTCTTGTCAACATGGCAATGCCTCTCCCAGGTTAGTTTCGTTCAAATGATCCGAGGTAACTTCGAGATGGATTGCTGTTCGCAAGCAAACACATCTCGCACCAGCCCGGCCAACCGCGCCAAGCTGGGTCATGCTCGCCTCTGTCCAAGGTGTGCTTGGTGATTTCCCCGCCAGCAGTTTTGTTTCGCACTTTGAGTTGCTCTGCTGGCCCGGTGAAAATAGACCTGACAGCTACTTTTTTCAACTAAAGAAAACTTTACTTAGGCACGTGGCCGTACCGCTCTTTTCTAACACCCAAACGAACCCATCAAGTGGCTGCCGGGGCAGGATGATTTTGATGTGCGTAACCGCAGAGCGTTCCGCTTCGAAGGCAAATATTATGGGTCTGCGGATTGTCTCAGGGTATCAAGATTGCTTTTACGAAAACTTGACACGCAGAATCTTGATTTGCGATTGCTGACGATCGGTGGGGCGAGTTCCGGCAATCGAGCGCCTGCTTTCGGGAGAGGCATGACGAGCAGCATGTGTCGCTGCGCAGGGACCGGCTACCGGCCGTTTTCCGCTCGGGATGATCTTTAGCCGCGTCAGCCGTCTGTCACGCGATCGGTAACGGTTTCTTCTCTGGTTTTGCCGCAGATTGCCCGCGGGTGGAGCAGGCGAAAACAGACGATGGCACGTCGGGCAAGAAAAGTCGCAATGGAGCGTTCTGGGCAAGGCCTTGGAGCGCGCCCATCTTGGCGTCTGGGACTGGGATCTTCGCACCGGCGACTGCTTCTATTCGGCGACCTGGGCGCGAATGCTGGGCTATGAGGAAGATGAACTCGCCAACACCAGCGACCTTTGGCTGCAGCTCACCCATCCCGACGACCGCGAGCGGGCGCTGGCCAGCGGCGACCGCCACATTGCCGGGCTGACCGATGCCATCGAAACCGAACTGCGGCTGAAGCACAAGCAGGGCCACTGGGTGTGGGTGCTTGACCGCGGCGGCATTGTCGAGCGCGGCGCGGACGGGCAGCCGCTCAGGCTGATGGGCGTGCAGACCGACATTTCGAAGCAGAAGGCGGCCGAAGCCGCGCTCGAACAGGTCACGATGCGCTTCCGCCTGGCGCTCGCCGCCAGCGGCACCGGCATCTGGCACTACGACATCGCCACCCACAAGAGCTATTGGGACGCCCGCACCAGGGAGATGTTCGGCCTCGTCGCCGATACCGACGAGGTGCCGGCCGATCTGTGGCACAGTTTTCTGCACCCCGAGGACAAGGAAGCCACCGAGCGCGCCCACCAGCCGGCACCCGGCTCGAACGGCGTTACCGCCTCGCAATACCGCATCATCAAGCGCGACGGCGAAATCCGCCACATCGAATCGCTGGTGCGCTACGTCGCCGCCGCGGGGGCTGCCGGCCAGATCCTCGGCACGGTGCGCGACATCACCGAGGACAAGCTGCGCGAACAGGAGCTTGCCTTCGCCGCCCGTCACGACGCGTTGACCGGTCTGTGGAACCGCACGGCCTTCGACAGGCTGCTTGCCGACCATATCGCCACGGGCGTGCCGCTGGCGGTGTTCTATGTCGATCTCGACTACTTCAAGGCGCTCAACGACTTCGCCGGCCATGCCGCCGGCGATCTGGCGCTGAAGAGCGTGGCGGCCGGCATCGGCCGCTGCCTGCCGCCATCGGCGCATGCGGCGCGGCTCGGCGGCGACGAGTTTGCCCTTTTGGTGCCGCATTGCGACGCCGCGCAGGCCGAGCGGCTGGCCGGCGCCATACTGGCGGCCGTGCGCGGCGCCGATCTCGGCCTTGCCGCGACCGCGCGCCGGCTCGCGGCAAGCATCGGCATCGCCATCGTCAACGACCGGGCCACCACGGTGGCCGACGCGCTGGCCTGCGCCGATGACGCCTGCTACGCGGCCAAGGCCGCCGGACGCGACCGCTTCGCGATGTTTTCGGCCGAGGCCAATTCCGGCGGCCTCAACGCGGCGCGGCTCGCCGCCGACACCGTCGACGCCATGGAGGACGGCCGGCTGAAGCTGTTCGGCCAGGAGATCCACCGGCTGGGTCGCCCCTGGCAGGAAAGCCGCCATGTCGAGGTGCTGGCGCGGCTTGCCGGGCGCAGCGGCACGCTGATCCCGCCCAGCGAATTCATCCCGGCGGCGGAGCGCTTCGGCATTGCCGCCCGGCTCGATCGCTGGATCATCCGCACCGCGCTGTCGCGGCATGGCGCGGCGATGAAGTCCGGCGCGATCACGCTCGGCTTCAACCTGTCGGCGCAGACGCTGAGCGATCCGGGACTGTGGGAGTTCGTCGACAGCATCATCGAGCAAACCGGGGCGCCGCATTCCTGTATCGGCTTCGAAATCACCGAAACCGCTGCCGTCACCAATTTCGACGCCGCCGAGACATTCGTACGCAAGGCGCGCGAGCGGCGTTGCCGGGTCAGCCTCGACGATTTCGGCGCCGGCATGAGCTCGTTCGAATATCTCAGGCGCTTTCCGGTCGATGCCATCAAGATCGATGGTTCCTTCATCGAGCACATCGCCGAGAGCCGCTTCGACCGCGAAATTGTGTTGGCCATCACCAGCATCGCCCGCAGCCTCGGTTGCGACGTGGTGGGCGAGAAGATCGAACGCCAGGACACGCTGGCCATGCTCAGCGATATGGGCGTCGATTTGGGCCAGGGTTTTCTGCTGCACCGGCCCGAACCGCTGGAGCAGATCGTGGCGCGCGCAACCGGGTCGGCAAGCGCGGCACCGGCCCGCAGAGCATCATAATCAGACCGGGTGCCGCGCCGTCGCTTGCGGAAAGTCCAGCACCCCGGCCTCGGGCCGCCTGTATTGTGCCTCCGCCACCATTTCGATCAGCAGGTCGAGGGCCTCGCATGCCGCGCGGCTCGTCTCGTCACTGCCGCGCAGGTAGTGATAGGCGCGTTCAAGATGGATACGGGCGGCTGAAAAATCGCTGGTCAAGGGTCCCTCCATGATCCCGCCCTAATGTATCTTGGCGGGCCTGGCGGAACGCGGGGTAAATATCCACAGGCAGGTTTTATTCAAATGCCGTCGAAGCCGCCGAACGAAGGCATGGCAGGTCAATCTGTCGACAAGGCAAGATCCCTGCTTGTCCAACCGTGCCCGAATGACGCGTCCTTGCGATTTTCGGCCGGGAGCCGCAGGTCGAATATTATTGGAAGGAAAATTTCCAGGGCTACTTGAATGTGACGTGGATATAGAATTACTGTCAGTACAGTAATCGAAGAATTCTTGCTGCGTTCAAACCACTGCAGGTGGCACATGAGCAATGCCGTCGAATTCGATCCCGGTCCGCCCGCGGCTTTTGCCCAGCACTTCGCCAGCGTGCCCGACTACGCCCCCTTCAAGAACTTCTTCTGGTATGATTGGGGGCCGGTCTTCTATCGGGGCAGGCTGGACGGGTCGGCGCGGGTGCTGTGCATCGCATCCGATCCCGGGGCGACCGAGAGGGTGGCGCTGAGGACATTGGTCGGCGATGCCGGCCAGCGGGTCCAGGGCTTTCTCGCCAAGCTCGGACTGGTCCGGTCCTATCTCTGCCTCAATGCCTTCGCCTATGCGCTGATCCCCAGCCAGAGCGCCGGCGGTGACGATGTCCTTGACGAGCCGGCGCACCTTGCGTGGCGCAACGCGCTGTTCGACATGGCGAAGGGGCCGCAAGTGCAGGCGGTCATCGCTTTCGGCGCGCAGGCCCAGCGCGCTGTCGCCAAATGGCCTGGCAAGGCTGGAACCCAGGTGTTCAAGCTTCCCCATCCCAGCAGCCACGATCCGCAAGTTCTTGCGAACGACTGGCGGGCGGCGGTCGTCACGCTGCGCGGCATCGTCACCGCCGACGCCGGCGGCAATGCCACCGGGGCGAACTATGGCGCGCAACTGGTCGAGGCCGACTATGCGGTGATCCCGCGACGTGACCTGCCGTTCGGGGTTCCCGCCTTCATGGGCGACGACCGCTGGCTGCGGGCGATGGCGCCGCCGCAGTTCGCCAGCGTCAGCCGGCCTCAGCCCGACGACCGGCATACGCTGATCTGGAAGGCGCCGAAGTCGAATTAAGGTATGTTGAGATTCAGGTGATGCCGGCCTGCAAACGATGGCTTTCTGCGCTTCCGGTGCTCACGGACCCGAATGTCCGCTCCGCTCCGGTTCTCGAAAACCACCATTTTCGGCTCGGCCTGACCTGAATCTCAACACACCTTAGACCGATTGAGAAATTGAATCGCCGAACAGGTCTAACCATATGTTTTTGTGGGGTTTTGACCTTTCCTGACGAATTGCGCCGTGGCGCGATCTGCCGGCGTTAGCCCGGTATTGCGCCTTCATCCGGGTTTGAAGAACAGGGGGGTTCCATGCAAGCCAGCAAACGTGCCTATCGCGGACGTGTCGTGCAGATGGACGCGGCATTCACCGTGCTTGCCGACGCTATCATCTGGATCGAGGCCAACCGCATCATCGGCGTGACGGACGCCTCGGTCGCGCCGCCACCGGGCTTCGAACATCTGTCGCCGGTCGTGACCGGCGGCACGTTCTTTCCTGGCCTGATCGAGCTTCACAATCATCTCGCCTACGACATACTGAAACTGTGGGCGGTGCCGAAGCTCTACAAGAACCGGGGTGCATGGCAAGGCAAGCCCGAATACCAGGCGCTGGTCACAGAGCCGATGAAGGTGCTGGGCAAGGCGCCGGGCATCGCGCCGGCGATCGCGCGGTTCACCGAGGCAAAGTGCCTGGCCGGCGGCACGACCACCTCGCAAGGGCTGACCCTGTTCAGCGCCGCCGGCATCAAGCGCAAATATCGCGGCCTGGTACGCAATGTCGAGGAGAGCCTTGACGCCAACCTGCCGATGCGCAGGCGCAGATCCCCGATTTCGCGGCCGACAAGAAGGACATTTTCCTCAACTATCTGAAGACGCACAAATGCATGCTGCTGCATCTCAGCGAGGGAATCGACGCCAGCGCCCGCAAGCATTTCCTCGATCTCAAGATCGGGCCGGACGAATGGGCGATAGCGCCGTCCCTGACCGGCATTCACTGTAACGCCCTCAAACGCGAGGATTTCGACCGGCTGGCACAGGCCGGCGCCGGCATGGTGTGGTCGCCGCTGTCCAACCTGATGCTCTACGGCCAGACCGCCGACATCGCGGCGGCAAAGGCCGCGGGGCTGCGTATCGGCATCGGCTCTGACTGGTCGCCGACCGGCAGCAAGAACCTGCTGCACGAGATGAAAGTGGTCTGGCAATACAGCCAGGCCAATGGCGGGCTCTTCAGCCAGCGCGACATCGTCGCCATGGCGACGATCAACGCGGCGGGTCTGTTGCGCTGGGATCGCTATCTCGGCTCGATCGAGGCCGGGAAATATGCCGACCTGATGCTGGTGCGGGGCAATGGCGGCGACCCTTATGCCAGCCTCTTCGCGGCTGACGAGACCAAGATCGACCTTGTCGTCATCGACGGTGTCCCGCGCTACGCCACATCGGGACTGGCGGCGGGGTTTTCAGCCACCGCCGAGGAGATTTCCTTCGCCGGCGAAAGACGCCTGATCAATCTCGACGACGCTTCGGCGGACGAGGCGGTTGCCGGGCTCGGGCTGGCGAAAGCGCAAGCACTGCTTGCGGAGGCCATGGGCAATCTGGCTGGGGCCGCCGAGCGCGCCATCGCGTTCGAACGCATGTCGCCGACCTTGCGGGCGCAGGCCATGCCCCGCCAGGCGCAGTGGACGCTCGTTCTCGACCAGGACGAGCCGCACGACCTTAATCTTCGGCCGCGCTTCAGCGACGAGGCGCACATGCCGTCGCTGGTCCGCCTGTCGGCTGCTGCGAAGCCGCTCGCGGCGATTGCGCCGGCGACGCTGAAACCGCAGAAGCTCGATCCGCTGACGGTCGCCGGCGATCCCGACTATTATCCCTCGCTGCAGGCGCAGATGAACATTCCGGCGGCGATCAAGCAGGGCCTGCACGGCTGATCCCTGTCAGCAGTCTCGAGGTCCGGCTCTTTGCCGCGCGACATGGTGAGGGTAGGGTTGGATTTTGAGGGTGGCACCCGATGATCGTCCAGGCCTGCATCAATGGCGCGCGTCCGCGTGATTTCCACCCGAAGCTGCCGCTCGATGCGCAGGCCATGGCCAGCGATGCCGCGGCTTGCGTCGCCGCTGGCGCGGCTGAACTGCATATCCATCCGCGCGGCGCCGACGGGCGCGAAAGCCTGGCCGCCGTCGACGCGACGGTGCTGGTGGTGCGCCGGGCCTGTCCGGGTACGCTGGTCGGCGTGTCGACCGGCGCCTGGATCGAGGATGATGTTGCGCGGACCCGCGCGGCGATCGCCGGCTGGCGCGAGCTGCCCGACTATGCCTCGGTCAATCTGTCGGAGCCCGATGCACCCGCCGTGATGGAGCTGTTGCGCCAGCGCGGCGTCGGCATCGAGGCCGGGCTCGCCACGATAGCCGACGCCGAGCGGTTCGTTAGCCTTGCCGATCACAGCCAAGTGCTGCGCATCCTCATCGAGATCGACATCCAGGATTTGTCTGCAGCGCTTGACGAGGCGCACGGCATCGCCGCCGTGCTCGAACGCGCCGAAGTGCAGCGGCCGATCCTGTTGCACGGCGTCGACGCCACGGTCTGGCCATTGGTTCAGCTGGCGCACCAAAAACGCTGGTCGACGCGGGTCGGACTGGAAGACGGCAAGACGCTGGCCGATGGAACGGTGGCCAAGGACAATGCGGAAATCGTTGCGGCGGCGGTCGCGATTTTCCGCTCCGCGTAGGCCGACTGAATGGCTCAGTCCTGCCCGCCGGCGGGTGCTGTCCATGTGCGAAGGATGTGCTTCTGGATTTTGCCGGATGCGGTGCGCGGCAGCGCGTCGGCGAGCAGGAACTCTTTCGGCACCTTGTAGCGGGCGATGCGGGCGCCGCAATGGCTTGCCAGATCGGCCGGATCGACGACGCATCCGGGTTTGACCACGACGAAAGCGCGCCCGACTTCTCCCCAGCGCGCGTCGGCGATGCCGATCACGGCGGCTTCGGCGACGCCGGGGTGGTCGAGCAGCACGGTTTCGATTTCAACGGGATAGACGTTCTCGCCACCGGAGATGAACATGTCCTTGCGGCGGTCAACGAGGGTGACAAAACCTTCCTCATCGCGCCGCGCGATATCGCCGGTGCGCAACCAGCCATCGGCGGTGAAGGCGCGGGCCGTCTCTTCAGGCCGGTTCCAGTAGCCTGATGTGATCGAGGGACCGGACAGCCATATCTCGCCTGCTTCGCCGGCGGCGACGTCGCGGCCATCGTCGTCGACAATGCGCAGGCCGATCGTCGGCGCCGGCAGGCCGGACGAGCCTGCCTTGGCTGCGATTCGGTCTGCGTCGAGCGGCATGCAAAGCACGGTTCCGGCTTCGGTCATGCCGAAGCCGTCGGCCATGCGCACGCCCTGCGCCAGCCACCAGCTGATTTCGGCGGCCGGGTTCGGCGCGCCGCCGGTGAAGATCGCGGTCAGGGTGGTCCAGCGCGAAGGCGCGCAATCCGGATGGTCGCGCAGCATCCTGGCCATCTGCGGCACGCAGAAATAATGGGTGACGCCAAGCGCCGGATCGGCGAGGCGACGGTTGGTGGTAGCGGCGTCGAAGCCGGGCGAGATCAGCACCGTGCCACCCTGCAGCAGTGGCGGGCGCAGGCTGGTGACGAGGCCGATGACATGAAACATCGGCGCGTCGCAGAGGAAGATGCTTGCGTTGCCGACCCGGCCCAGCACGCCGAAATTGACTGCCGTGGCGAAGGCGTTGCGCTCGGTGACGATGACGCCCTTTGGCCGGCCCGACGTGCCCGACGTATAGAGGATGATCGAGGGCGCATCGTCGGCGGGCAGGGGACGGCGCGGCGCCGGCGTCTGTGCCTCCACCGTTCTCGCGAAGGCAGCGACTTCGACAGGCTTGCAACCCTTGGGCAACGCCGTCTGCGGGACGGCGTCATGCAAAAGCAGCAGTGGATCGCAATCGGCCAGGATCACCTGCTGCTCCACACGGGCGAGCCGCCAGTTGAGCGGCACGAAGATGGCACCAAGCCGCATCGCTGCCTGTTGCAGAATCAGAAGGTCGGCGCTGTTGCGGGCAAGCGTGGCGATCCGTTGCCCCTGTTCGACGCCGTAGCCGGTTTCGAGGACGCCGACGGTGCGCTGGATGGCCTCGTCAAGCGCGGCATAGGTCCAGCGCCGGCCGGAGGCCAGGTCGACGCAAGCAACACGGTCCGGCTGCGTCCTGGCGTGCAGGGCCACGGGATCGGGCGTTGTCCAGGCGGGCATGCGCATCTCCTCCCAGATTGCGTCGGTGGCTTATCGCGTCATCTGGCCTTGTCGTAGGCGCCTAGACCCGGCTTGTAGCTCTTTTCGTCGATGAACTGGCGGATGCCTTCCTTGCGGCCCTCATTGTCGTGGGAGTTCGCCGCCTCCTGCGCCCTCACAAGATAGTCTTCGGCATTGTCGTAGGTCATTTCGGCGACGCGTCGGATGGCGTCCTTGGTTGCCTTCAACGCAATCGGGTTCTTCTTCAAGAGGATGTTGGCAACCTCTGTGACCCGCGCCTTCAAGTGCGCCAGCGGCAGGCTTTCATTGACCAGCTTCCAGGCGGCGGCCTTCCTGCCGTCGATGAGTTCGCCGGTCAGCGCGTGGTACATGGCATCGCGCATAGACAGGAGGTCGACCACCACCTTGGTGGCGCCGCCGCCGGGCAGGATGCCCCAGTTGATCTCGGACAAAGCGAACTGCGCCTCGTCGGCGGCAAAGGCAAGATCGCAGGCGAAGAGCGGGCCATAGCCGCCGCCAAAGCACCAGCCATTGACCATGGCGATGGTCGGCTTGCCGTACCAGCGCAGGCGCCGCCACCAGCCATAGGCTTCCGCTTGCGCCTTGCGGACGGCGCCGAGACCCTTGGCTTCGGTCTCGCGGAAATACTCCTTGAGGTCCATGCCGGCCGACCAGGCGCTGCCTTCGCCCGACAGCACGAGCACGCCGACATCGCCACGGAACTCGAGCTCGTCGAGAACCTCCATCATGCGCCGGTTGAGCGCCGGGTTCATGCAATTGCGCTTGTCCGGCCGGTTGAAGCGCACCCAGGCGATGCCGTTCTCGACATCGAAGGCAACGGTCTCATCGGTCATGGTCGGTGTCCTCCCGTTCCACTTTGAAAATTGCTATGGAGCATAGCTATCTTGATTGCTATGTCGCATAGTCTTTTTCGCTTGACAAGAGCCGGTATCGCGGCGATCGGTTGCGGCATGGACGAAACCCAGATTCACACCGGGCCAGAAATGATGTCCGAAGACGCGCTCGATGCGCAGATCGGCTACAATCTCAAGCGCGCCTCGGCTGTCGCGCTCAATGATTTCGCGGTCGAACTGACCGATGCGGGCCTGCGCCCCGTCACCTATGGCATGCTGGCGCTGATCGATGAGCGGCCGGGCATACGCGCGGCGGAACTGTGCCGTCTTCTCGGCATGAAGAGCGCCAACATGGCGCCGCTGCTGGCCGAACTGGAAGAGCGTGGGCTGGTCGAACGCGACGACCATGCCGAGGACAAGCGCGTGCGGATGCTGACCCTGACGCAAGCAGCCAGACAGGCCATGCCGGGCTGGCGGCGACAGGTTCGCCGGCACGAGGACAGGTTTCTGCAGAGGCTGACGAAGAAGGAGCGGGCGACGCTGCTGCGCCTGCTGCGCCTGATCTGGACGGATGAAGGTTGAGGGCTCGGCAGCGGCTAAGGTCGTTGGCGGGCGCCAGTAGCTCGTGCCCCGTCACTCAATCCCAATCCACGAGAAATTTCAATCCAATAGCTCGTACTTCACCAGCAAATCGCGCCAAATAAGGATCAATATCGGATTTCCTCTGAGTTGAGACCGATAAACAGAATCATTGGCAAAAAGTGGAAATGCCAAACTGAGCATCAGGCTAACAATGCTGACGGGGAAAAGAAGTATGCAGGCTACGACGAAGATATTGAAAACTGGCGAAAGGGTTGCTGCATAGCTCGATTGTCCAAGACCGCTGATCGCGAGAAATACGATGGAACTAAAGCAGATCGTGAATAGGATAAGGCACAGTAAGCATGTCCTTCGCGTCACGGTCATCTCGCCTTCATCAGCATGCCAGATAACTTCTATAACGCGTTAAGGAAGCATTGCAAAGGGCGATCGGTTTTTCCGGTCCCGTTGTTACCCAGGCCCTCGCGGCACTAGGGCTAGCTTGCACGAGGATTCCGGCGAGCCAGAGCTGATCGACTGCTACCTGGTTTCCGCCTCCGGTCCCGCAAGCCGCAGCAGCAGCGCAATCAGCGCGATCACCGGCGGGACGACGAAGCACCAGACATTGGCGAAGGCATAGCCAAGCGCGGCGGCCGCGCAGCCGGCGGCGAAGACGGCGACCGCCGCCGCCATGCGCCGCAGGCGGGCGATGAGCGCCGGGCGGGCCTCCGGGGCCGTGCCGCCGATGAGGTCGGCGAGGTCGATCATGATCTGGGTGGTGGTGCCGGTCATCAGCGTCGAGGGCGGGGCTGCCGCCAGATGGACCCGGTGCACCGCGTTCTGGATCGCCATCGCGGCGACCAGCACCATGCCGGTGACGATCGCGGCCGCGCTGTCGCCGCTGGCGAAAGGGCCAAAGCGGATCGCCAGGGCGGCGCCGATGACGAGCAGCGCCAGCTTGGTCGCCAGCAGAACCCCGAGCGCCTGATGTCCGCGCCGGCGCAGATGCTCGCCGGCCAGCCGGGTCAGGATGACGACGATGCAGAACACCGGCAGCGCCAGGAGCTTTGCCAGCACGCCCGAAATGCCGAGCACCAGCGAGGCGCCGAGCGTGACGAAATTCCCCGTCACATGCGCGGTGAACAGCCCTTGCAGCGCCAGGAAGCCGGCCGTGTCGACATAGCCGCCATTGAGGCTGAGCAGCAGCGGCAATGTGGGTTTCATGGCGTCGTCGCCGGAACCAGGAAACGGTCGGGCGCCAGCGCTGCGGCGGTGACGCCGAGCGCCGTCACATCTTCCGGCAGGGCCTCGCCGCGCATCAGCGCCGCGCTCAGCCTGGCCAAGGTCAGCGATACCTGAAATCCGTAGCCGCCCTGGCCGCCGAGCCAGAAGAAGCCGGGTAGCCGGGGGTCGAAGCCGGCGACCGGCGTGCGATCAGGCGCGAAGGTGCGCAGGCCCGCCCATGGCGTCGACGGACGGCCGATGCGCATCGAGGTCGCCTGCTCGATGCGGTCGACGGCGATGGCGATATCGATGTCTTCCGGATAGGCGTCGCAAGGCTCGGTATCGGTCTCGTCGGCGAGCGAGCCGATCAGCCTGCCGGCGTCGGGCTTGAAGTAGAATTGTTCGTGCAGGTCGACCACCAGCGGCCAGCTGGCAATGTCGGTGCCGGCAGGCGGGTCGAACAGGAAGGCGGTGCGGCGTTTGGGCTGGAAGCCGAGACCGGAAAGCCCGGCCAGGCCAGCGACGACATCGACCCAGGCGCCGGCGGCGTTGACGACGATGTCGGCCGGGTAGACACCGGCGCTCGTTCCCACCCGCAGGCCGCCGCCGTCTTGCGAGATGGTGCGCACTTCCTCGCCGGTGCGGATCGAGCCGCCGCCGGCCTTCAGCGCCGAGGCGCAGGCAGCCAGCATCTGGCCTGTATCGACATCCACCGCGTCCGGCTCATAGACGCCTCCGCAAGTGGCTTCAGCGGCAATGGCGGGAACCAGCGCGTGCAGCTCGGCCGCCGACAGGCGGCGCACGCTGGGCACCAGCGCCTGCAATTCATCGGCCAGCTTGTCGATCGCGGCTCCGTCGCCTTTCCAGCCGACATGCAGCGCGCCGCGCCGATGGGCGACGAAGCCGCCCTCGACGATCGCCTGCCGGCTGGCCAGCGTCAGCGCGCGCACCGGCCGGTTGCCGTAGGTCTCGGTGAACAACGCGGCAGAGCGGCCGCTGGCGTGATAGCCGAGATGTGGCTCGCGCTCGAGGACGATGACTTCGGCCCAGTCCCGGACGGCGGCAGCCAGTGACAGGCCGGCAATGCCACCACCGATGACGACGATTTTTTCGGGGAGGATTCGACTGCATCCAGCAGTCGTAAAAATGATTTCGTATCCAGTCAAACGGCGCGACCTTGCCTCGGTCGCTTGCGCATCCTCTACAAGGCCACAACCCGTCCCAATCCTCGCTGAACTGCCTCGCGATAAGCAAGGTCCGCCGCCACCAGGTCTTCCATGGCAACACCCATGGCCTTGTAGACGGTGACCTGGCCGGCGCCGGTCCTTCCCGGCCGCAGCCCAAGCAGCATTTCGCCAAGCTCGGTTCCGGTTTGCGGATCGAAGCCATCGAGTTCGCAAGAGCCGACCGGAGTAGGCGCGAAGGCGTCCCTGGTCTCGACGAACAGGCTGGCGCGGCGGACAAGCTGTACCGGCAATTCGCCGCCGGGCGGCGCGACGCCGACCGACGAGACATGCGTGCCGAGCCGCACCCATTCGGCCGAAATCACCGGCTGGTAGGAATGCGTTGCCAGGCACACGACATCCGACGAGCGCACCGCGGCCTCGAGATCACTGACGGCGACGACGCCGGGATGCTGCGCGGCAAGTGCCTGCGCATCCGCGAATTCTTTCGAGACGACGCGGATTTCGGTGAAGTCGCGGACCAGCGGCAGAAGGTGCAAGTGCTGGCCGGCCTGCACGCCGGCGCCGACCACGGTCGCGACCCTGGCGTCGCGGCGGGCGAGTTCGCGCACCGAGAGCACGGCCGAGCCGGAGGTGCGCACGGCGGTGATATAGGTGCCGTCCATGACGCAGACCGGCATGCCCGTTTCCGGGTCGAACAGATGGATGGTGGCGAGGTGGCTGGGGATGGCCCGGGCGATGTTGCCTTCGAACACGTTGACGATCTTCACGGTCAGATGCCTGCCCGCCATCCAGGCCGGCATCGCCAGCGAATAGCCGGCCTGCGGAATGTCGAGCTGTGGCCGCGCCGGATTGATCACCTTGCCGCCGGACAGCGCCTTGAAGCCGTCGGCCAGCGCGTCGAGGAGTTGGCGCAGGTCGATGCACGTTTTCACCTCGGCTTCGCTCAGGATCAGCACTGGTGTGTCGCCCTTGGCAAGGGCATTGCGGGAGGTCGGTATGGTCGATGTCATGGATTGCGCCTTGATCGGGTTGCGTTGCCCGTCAACGGTATTGCCACTCGACAGCGTGATGAAATATGCTGTTTTCACGATTTTTGCGTGATAATCACGCTATCTGTGGCCAAAAAGTGTGAATTCAGAATGGACGATCTTGACCGCATCGACCGCTCGCTGTTGCGCTTGCTGCAAGAGGATGGCCGCCGCACGACGCTCGATCTCGCCCGCCGCGTCGGCCTGTCGCCGACCGGGGCGGCGCAACGCATCAAGCGGCTGTTCGCCGAAGGCTTCATCCGGGCGGTGCGGGCCGTTCTCGACCCGGTCCGGATCGGGCAGGCACAACTGGTCTTCATCGAGGTGCGGCTCGATCATACGGCGCCGCATGTCTTCGACCGCTTCGCCGAGGCGGTGCTGCGGGCGCCCGAGATCATCGAATGCCACATGGTGGTTGGCGGCTTCGATTATCTGGTCAAGGCGCGCATCGCCGAGATGGCGATGTTCCAGGATTTCCTGCAGCGGGTGATCCTGCCGCTGCCCGGCGTCCGGGAGACGCATACCTACGCCTCGATCGCCAATGTGAAGCCGGACGCGTTGCTGCCGATCTAGACCGGCGGTCCATCTCCCGCATCCAGCAGCCATTGCCGCACGGCTTGCGTCGGCTCGGGATGGCGCTGTTTTCTGGGCATGACGACATAGAAATCCTGGGTGCCGCGCATTTCGCCGCTGACCGGCTGGACCAGGCGGCCGGCGGCGAGATCGGCGGCGACCAGGAAGCGGCTGGCCAGCGCAATGCCCTGGCCGGCGATGGCGGCGTCGATGGCGAGGCTGGTCTGGTTGAAGCGCATGCGTTTGAGTTCAGCGGTCATCTTCAGACCGACTGCCTTTTCCATGAATTCCGGCCACAGATTGTGCGCGTCATGCAGCAGGACGTGATGCTGGATTTCGGCCGCCGGGATTTCGATCGTGCCGGCCGGCAGCAGGGCCGGGCTGCAGATGGCGACGATCTGCTGGGGAAACAACAGGTCGACGATCAGGCCGGCGCCGAAGGGCGGGCGGCCCTGCCGTACCGCAATGTCGACGCCGTCGGCCTGGAAACTCGACAGGCTTTCGCTGGCCAGCACGCGCAGGTCGACCAGCGGATTGTCGGCCATGAAATCCTGCAGCCTTGGGATCAGCCATTTGGTGGCGAAGCTCGGCGTCACGCTGATCGTCAGCCGCGCCGGCTCGGGACGCAGCAGCAGCGTCGCCTCCGAGATCAGGTCGAAGGCGCGGCGGATGTTGGGCACATAGGCGCGGCCCTCGTCGGTCAGCGCCAGGCCGCGCGGCAGCCGCTCGAACAGCTTCGTGCCGAGATGGGTCTCCAGGCCGCGAATGTGCTGGGCCACCGCGCCTTGCGTGACATTCAGCTCCTCGGCGGCGATGCGGAAGTTGAGATGGCGCGCCGAAGCCTCGAAGGCGCGCAGCGCATTCAGCGGCGGCAGGCTCAGGAAGGCTTCGGGCATGCAGGAGTTTTTCTACTGGTTGATTTCAGGCATTCTGGTTCGAACCGAGTGGAAAAACCAGCTATATCAGCGCTCATAACCCGAAATCACCGCTTGCGGTGTCCGCGAAAAGGAAAATCCAATGAGTGTAGAAAAAGTGGCTGTCGTCGTGGCCGGTGGCAGCGGCATGGGGGCGGCGGCGGCCAAGCGCCTGGCGGCGGACGGGTTCAAGCTCGCCATCCTGTCGTCCTCCGGCAAGGGCGAGGCGCTGGCCAAGGAGTTGGGCGGGCTCGGCGTCACCGGCTCCAACCAGTCGAATGACGATCTGCAGCGCCTCGTCGACCTGACGCTGGAGAGTTTTGGCCGCATCGACGTGCTGGTCAACAGCGGCGGCCACGGCCCGCGCGCGCCGATCCTGGAGATCACGGACGAGCAGTGGCACACTGGCATGGACGTCTATCTGATGAACATCATCCGGCCGGTGCGCATTGTCGCGCCGCAAATGGTCAAGCAGAAGGGCGGCGCCATCATCAACATCTCGACGGCCTGGGTGGCCGAGCCGAACGTGATGTTCCCGACCTCAGCCGTGTTCCGCGCCGGATTGGCCGCCTACACCAAGATCTTCGCCAACACTTACGCCGCCGACAATGTGCGCATGAACAATGTGCTGCCAGGCTGGATCGACAGCCTGCCGGCCACCGAAGAGCGCCGCGACAACGTGCCGATGCAGCGCTATGGCACGATGGAGGAGATCGCCGCGACGATTGCTTTCCTGGCTTCGGAGGGCGCAGGCTACATCACCGGCCAGAACATCCGCGTGGATGGGGGTGTTATCAGGGCATTGTGAGGCGTCGACCGGGAGGAGCGGCAATGTCCGACAATTTTCTGCGTCTTGTGCCTTATAATCCGCACTGGCACCCCGATGCGCCGGCTGCCGCGGCAGCCATGAAGATTGCCAGCGGTTTGTTCCCGCTGGCCGAGCATGTCGCCGTCGAATACGAGGAAGGCGTGACGTTCTTCGACGCCGGAGCAAACACGGAAAGTGTCCATTGCCCATTCTGCGGCAGCGATCTGGAGGATTGGTGGGGCGAAGCGATGGACCGGGCCGCGGCGTCACGCTTCGAAGACCTTTCGGTCACCACGCCGTGCTGCCACAAGGCCTCGTCGCTGAATGATTTGCTGTATGTCTGGCCGGCGGCGTTCGGGGTCTGCGCGCTGACCGTGGTCAATCCGGCGTGGCATCGCTGGCCAGCGAGCACTTGCGGACGATTGAGCAAGCCATGGGTTCGCCGCTGAAGGTGATCTGGCAGCATCTCTGAGGCGATTGTTCTCGCGGCCCGCGCGCAGTTCTTTCAATCATTTCTTGAAACCGGCCGCGGCCGTTTCATGATTTGATGGCGCCGGCCAAGAGGGGAGGCGTCAGTGACCGACTTCATCGGACTGCCGAAAGCCGAAGTGCACATCCATATCGAGGGCTGCTTCGAGGCCGACGATGTGATCCGGAATTGCGAGGAAGCCGGCATTCCGCTGCGCGCGCCGCGGGACAGGCTGTTCGAAGCCCATGACCTCAAGAGCTTCCTCGAAATGCTCGACTGGCTGTGCGGAACTTTTCGCACGCGCGAGCAGCTCGCCACGACCGCCTACAAGTTTGCGCAGCGCATGGGCCGCAGCGGCGTGCGCTACGCCGACGTCATCGTCAACCCGACGCACTGGCCGCATTGGCACAAGAACATTCCGGGCATGATCGACGCGTTCGATGCGGGTTTTGCGGCCGCCGAACAGGATGGGCACCCGCCGGTCGGGCTTTGCGTCAGCCTGCTTCGCACCCAGTCGGCGGCGGAATCAATCGAGCTGGTGGAGTTGCTGAGCGACATCAGGCACAGGCGTGTCGTCGCCCTGTCGATCGACGGAAACGAAGCGGCTGCCGGCCGCACCGGCCCGCGCTTCGCCGAGGCGTTTCGCCGGGCCGGCGCGGCGGGTTTGCGGCGCACCGTTCATGCCGGCGAGTCGAGCGGCCCGGAAGGTGTCCGCGACGCCATCGAACTGCTGGGCGCCGACCGCATCGACCACGGCGTGCGGACGATCGAGGATCCGGATCTCGTCGACTTGCTGGCGCAAAGGCAGATTCCGCTCGGCATCTGCCCAGTCTCCAATCTGGCGCTCGGCGTCTATCCCTCGCTTGCCCAACATCCGCTCGATGCCTTGCGCAAGGCCGGTGTCCCGGTTTCGATCAACACCGACGACCCGTCGCTGCTCGACACCACGCTTGAGGCATCCTACGCCGCTTGCGCCGAAACTTTCGCCTGGGACGGCGAAACCATCCGCCAACTCGCCGCGACATCGGTGCAGGCGAGCTACGCCGACCCGGCGCTGAAGGCGCGGATCCTGACCGATCTGGCGGCCTGGCGGAGCTGACAGATTACGCGGTCAGGGCTTCCGGCTGTTCGAAAAGCGCATGAAGCTCGGAGACCGGCATTGGACGGCCAAAATACCAACCCTGGACATCCGTGCAGCCATTCTCCTTGACCAGCCTGTACTGGTCCTCGGTCTCGACGCCTTCGGCGGTCGTCGTCATGCCGAGCGTGGTGCCGAGTTCGGCGACGGCCTTGACGATTGCCCGGCTTTCGCTGCTCTCGCACATCAGGCTGACGAAGCTGCGGTCGATCTTGATGCGGTTGAACGGGAACGACCTGAGATAGCTCAGCGAAGAATAGCCGGTGCCGAAATCGTCCATGGCTATGGAGATACCGAGGTCGCGCAGGCTGTGCAGCGTGTTTAGCGTGTTTTCGTTGTTCGCCAGCAGCACCGACTCGGTGATCTCCAGCTCGAGCCGTGACGGCAACAGGCCTGAAGCCGCAAGCGCCGCTGCAACCTGGAGCGGCAGCCCCTGCTGTTTGAACTGGGCCGGCGAGAGATTGACCGCGACCTTGACGGGCAGGGGCCATTTCACGGCGTCGGCGCAGGCACGCCGCATGATCCACTCACCAAGCGGGTCGATGACGCCCGTCTCCTCGGCCAATTGGATGAATTCCGCCGGCGGCAGCAGGCCGAGGCGCGGATGGTTCCATCGCACCAGCGCTTCGAAGCCGGTGAGCTGCGAGGTCTTTGCGTCGTGCAGCGGTTGATAATGCAGGACGAACTGTTCTTTTTTCACGCCGAGCGCCAGTTCGGATTCGAGTTGGCGCCGCTCCTGCAGTCTCGCGTCCATTCCTGGCTCGAACGACCTGCAGGTTCCGCGGCCTTCCATCTTGGCCTTGTACAGAGCAAGGTCGGCGTTGCGGATAAGGGTTTCCGAATTTTGCCCGTCGTCGGGGAAGACGGCGATGCCGATGCTGCCGCCGATGTTGATCTTGTGACCCTGGATGGAGAATTCGTCGGACAGGGCATGAATGACGCGGCTTGCCAGCACGCCGGCCTCGTCGTTGCCGTCGAGCAGAAGCTGAAGGATGACGAACTCGTCCCCGCCAATTCTCGCCACCATGGCGGTTTCGCCGGCATGGTGTTTCAACCGCTTCGCCACCGCCCCGAGTAGCTCGTCGCCGATCGGATGGCCGAGCGTGTCGTTGACCGGTTTGAAACGATCGAGATCGACGCAATGGACGGCCAGCTTCTCGCAGTCCCTGAGGCTTCTCAATGCCTCGTCCATCGTTTCGGCCAAGAGGCCCCGGTTGGGCAGGCCGGTGAGAATGTCATGCGTGGCCAGGTGCTGGATCTCGGCGGTGCGCTCCTCGACCCGCCGCTCCAGGGTCTCGGCAGCCTCGACCTGCATCGTCATCGTCCGCCCGATCGCATACCAGCAGGCCAGCGCCAGCAGCGTGACCACCGCGACCGCCGCATAACCGGCCAGTTCGAATTGACGCACGGACTGGACGTCCAGATTGCTGTCGAACCGGCTGTTGGGAAAACCGGCCCAGAGACGCCATGCGCTCCTGGGATCGTTGAGCGAGAGCGGGATGACTTCGGAATAGATCAGATTGGGGTCGGCCGCCGTGAAGGCACGGGAGTCCGCCGCCAGCGCCGTCGACATCTTGTGCTGGTCGGATTCGAAACCGTAGCCTGAATTGACGATGACATAGTCGCTGCTCGGCAACAGTTTGCGCAGCGCCGAGGTGAGCATGATCGCCGAGACGGAGCCGCGCAGGCTGCCATCCCCGCCGAAGACGGGAACCGAAAGGATGAAGCCTGAGCGATCGGCGTCATTGCCGGTGTGGATGAAATCGGTGTTGTCGCAAGTGATGAGCTCTTTCGTGCCGATGATCGGCACGTTCAACCCGTCAATGGCGCTCGAATTCGGATAGTTCGTCTTCAGCCAGGCGAGCTGCTTGACCAGCTCATGGTATTCATAGGTTTCAACCTCCTCGGGGGGCCGGATCAGGGCATTCTGGTCCAACTTTCCGGCCTTCGCGTCCGCGGCGGCCTGGGATCTCGCCTTGGCGTTCACGATCAGCTGGTCGAATTGGAGGATCGGCTCCTCGAGCTTGCCGGTCACCGCATCGAAGCGGTCCGGGTTGAAATCCAGCGGCAGGAAGTAAACCTCGGAAATGGAGACGTTGTTGGCGAGGTTGTCGTAGATCTGCTGGATTGTCGCGCGGCCTTCGTCGCCCAGATTGGTGCCATGCCGGTCGAGGTTTTGGACGCTGGGCAGATAGGTCAAGGTCCGGACATTTTCATAGACGGCCCGCAAGGCGTCTTCGACGGTCTTGGCGGTCGCTCTGGAAGCTGCCTGGGAATTCTCGAGATAGCGTTCCTTGGCCAGCGCGAAGTTTCGCTGGGCATCGATATGCAAGGCCGCCAGCGTCGCCGCGCCGGTCAACAGGATCACAACAAATCCGGCCGCTCGCCTGAATGCGTTCATTTGCGTCCACCCTCGAGTGGCAAGGGATACCGTAAGGCGGTTTAGGAAGCGCTAATGGAATAGGTCTTTTCTTGACGACTCCCGCGTGCTGGCGAGCATCAGATCCGGTAAGATCGAGACCCCCCTTCTTTTCGCGGGCGGGCAGGCCGGGACTGAGCAAGGCGCGAGGGCTCAGTTCGCTGGCACCGCCTGCTGGTCGGCGTCGGTAAGCGTGCCCAGAAAGGCGACGATGTCGTCGATCTCGGCATCACTAAGCGCCGGTCTGTCGCCGGGTTTTTTGCCGTTGAAGGGCGGATCCTGATTCAAGTTTCCCCAGTAAGCCTTTGGCAGGTCGTCATATTGCCTGACCGTGCCATCGGCATTCTTGGGGTACCAGTGGCCGGGATCGGTGTCGCGGCTGGCGTAGAAGGCGACCGCGTCGCGCAGCGTGTGGAAGGTGCCGTTGTGGAAGAAGCTTTTGCGCAGCGCGACATTGCGCAGCGTCGGCGTCTTGAACAGGCCGCAGATCTCGGTCCGGCCCTTGAAGTCGGTGCGCAGCGGGCCGCAGAGGCCAAGATCGACATAGGCGGGATCGGCATTGGTCGGGATGGCGGCATTGCGCGGCACGGCGATGGCGATCAGGCCGAAATCGGTGAATTGCGGCGGCTCGCCGTCATTGGCGGGTTCGCTGAGATGGCAGCTGGCGCAGTTGCCCTTGGCCTCGTCCTCGAACAGCACCCGGCCGCGCAGTTCCTGCGCCGTCAGCTCAGCCTTGCCGGCGAGGAAAGCGTCGTAGCGGCTGGAATAGGGGTAGAAATCGGCAGCGCTCTGCTCGAACGTGCCCAGCGCCTCGGCGGCGGCGTCGAAGGCATCGCCCGGATGGTCGAACACGTCGTCGCCGAAGGCCGCTTTGAATTCGCCGGCATAGGCGGCCTTGCGCAAGGCGGCGGTGACGGCGGCTTCATCCTTGTTGGCCATCTCGAAGGGCGAGAGCAGGGGGATTTTCGCCTGGTCCTTGCCGTGGTCGGCGCGGCCGTCCCAGGTCAGGCCGCCGGTCGGGCCATTGTCGACGCTCTCGTCGCCCTCGTCCTCGGAATCGTAGAAATGCTCGGTGAAGGCGGGCGCCGCCTGGAGATAGCGCAGCGACGCCACGGCGCGCACGCCCGGCCGGTCGAGGTTCGGGCCACCCATTTCGACCGGTGCTGCCGAGGCCGGACCGAAGGCGTGATGCGGATCATGGCAGGACGAGCAGGCCTGCTTGCCGGAAGCCGAAAGCGCCGGGTCGAAGAACATTTTTCGGCCGAGGGCGGTCAGCGTCTGCGCTCGGGCGAAGGCATCGGCGCGCGACAGGGGGCCGGGTGGACGGTGCCGGTTCCGGCGCGGACGAAGGTCGCCGGCAAAGTGATGGCGAAAGCGAACAACGATGCGGCGGCGGCCGCGACCATCAGGCGTCTGCCTCGTCCTGTCGTCATGAATTCAGTCCGTTTTTTTGGCATTAGGTGCCCACTGCAACGGATTGATGACTGGTTCGGCCCCTCACGAAAGCGTGTTCGCCGGAACGCCAAATGTCACAAAGGTTACAAGGCATCGACTTACCGTTTTCGGACATGGCCCGTTGCTCCCCGCCATGCACGACGCCTCCAGCCATCCCCTTAGCCATGAGGATTTTCATGACGCGGCTTCTCACTTCGCTTTTCCTGGCCAGCACGGCCTTGGTATCGGTCGTCACCGCTGCCAACGCCGCCCCTCCCGGCTACGACAAGATCGACACCGTCGTCGTCATCTATGCCGAGAACCGCAGCTTCGACAATCTCTATGGCGGCTTCCCCGGCGCCAATGGGCTGGCCAACGTCTCGGCCGATCAGGCGCGCCAACTCGACCGCGACGGCAAGCCGCTTGCCGAACTGCCGCCGGCCTGGGGCGGGCTGACCGCCAAGGGGGTGACGCCCGTGGTAACCGAGGCACAGTCGGCGCATCTTGCCAATGCCAGCTTCGCCATCGACGACGCCAGCGGCTTCAACGAGAAGACCTCCGTCATCACGCGCGACCTCTGGCATCGCTTCTACCAGGAGCAGATGCAGATCGATGGCGGGAAAAATGACAAGTTTGCCGCCTGGGCCGATTCCGGCGGCCTGGTGATGGGCCATTATGACGGCTCCGGCTTGCCGATGTGGGTGGTGGCGAAGAAGTACGTTCTCGCCGATAATTTCTTCCAAGGTGCCTTTGGCGGCTCCTTCCTCAATCACATCATGCTCGCCTGCGCCTGCGCGCCGGTCTATCCGCATGCCGACACCAGCCCCGTGAAGGCGCAGATCGCCGTCGTCGAGGCCGATGGCAAGACGCTGAAAGTCGCCGACAATTCGCCGGCCTCGGCACTTGGCGGTGCGCCGAAATTCGTCAATGACGGCGCCATCACGCCCGACTTCCACGCCGTCAACACCATGCAGCCGCCGTACCAGCCGAGCGCCAACAAGCCGGTCGAGGGCGGCGACAAGGCGCTGGCCGATCCGACGCAGCCGACGACGCTGCCGCCGCAGCACGACATCACCATCGGCGACCTCATGTCGCTGAAGGGGATCGACTGGGCCTGGTATGCCGGCGCCTGGCAGGCCGCGCTCGACGGCAAGAACGCGACACCGGTGCCGAACTTCCAGTTCCACCACCAGCCGTTCAACTATTTCGCGGCCTATGCGCCGGGCACTGCCGCGCGGACCGAGCACCTCAGGGATGGCGGACTGGACGGCGCCGAATTCATCAAGGCGATCGACGACGGCAAACTGCCTTCTGTCAGCTTCTACAAGCCGCAAGGCAATCTCAACGAGCACTCAGGCTATGCCGACGTGACATCGGGCGACCAGCATCTGGCCGACCTCGTCGCACATCTGGAGAAGAGCCCGCAATGGAGCCACATGCTGGTGGTCGTCACCTATGACGAGAATGGCGGCTACTGGGACCACGTCGCGCCGCCCAAGGCCGACCGCTGGGGTCCGGGCAACCGCATCCCGACCTTCATCATCTCGCCCTATGCGAAAATGGGCACGGTCGACCACACGCAATATGACACGACGTCGATCCTGCGCTTCATCACCGCGCGCTACGACCTTCCGGTACTCTCGGGCATAGTCGCCCGCGACAAGGCGCTGGCCGCCAATGGCGAGCCGCCGATGGGGGATCTGAGTGCGGCGCTTGATCTGAGCCGGTAGGCTGCGCTGGTTCGCCGGTCTTGGCACCTTTCCTCTCCCTCCGGAGGGGGGAGAGGTGGCGCTGCTAAGCAGCGACGGAGTGGGGGAAGCCATCTCTCAAACGCGCTGCCGCTGACACCCAGGCCTCAGTCACAGCGAGATATCGCCCCGGCTTGAAATAACAGCGGCCGAGCCAGGTCGACCCCCACTCCGTCTGGGCTTCGCCGAGCCACCTCTCCCCCGATCGACGGGGGAGAGGAAAGGCGCGCGTTCGCCAACCCCGCCGCCCTTCCTCTCTTCCGTGTTGGGAGGGGTGAGGTGGGGTACGTGCTGGGTAAACGTCTCAAACCATCTAACCGCCTGATCTGCGGATCAGCTCACGGCCGATCGGCTTCGGCGTCTCGCTGCGCAGCACCAGTGCCGTGGTGACCGCGCCATGGCGCGCCACGGCGTCGACGATGGTTTCAAGGTGGGCGGGCGAGGGCACGACCACTTTCAGGATGAAGCAGTCCTCGCCGGTCAGCCGGTGCACCTCGGAAATCTCGGGCATTTCGGCGAACTGCTTCAGGCAGGGGCGGATGTGCTCATGCGTGGTGCGCACGCGGATGATCGCCATCATGCCGAGGCCAAGGCCTGCGGGATCGATCACCGCGGTGTAGCCGGCAATGATGCCGCGCTCCTCCAGCCGCTTGACCCGCTCGGAGGTGGCCGGCTGCGACAGGCCGACCCGCCGGCCAAGCTCGGATATGCCGATGCGGCCGTTCTCCTGCATGGCCTCGATGATGGCTATGTCGGTCGGGTCGAGCGGCGTGCGCTCATCGCTGGTCTTCATGGTCACCTTGAATCCATCGGCAAGGACGTGATTTTTCCGATCGTTTCCCATTCTCGATGCCAGTGCAAGACGCCACCATGCCCCATCAATCGATAGGAGCAAGGCGACATGACGCATTTCATCATCCTGCCGGGGAGCGGCGGTTCTGGTCCGGCGCATTGGCAATCGCGCTGGGAAAGCGCCAATCCGGCGATGCGGCGCTTCCAGCCGTCAAGCTGGGACCTGCCCGATTTCACCGACTGGCTGGCGGCGCTGGAGGCTGCCGTGATCGCGGCGCCGGAGCCGCCGGTGCTGGTCGCGCACAGCCTGTCCTGCCTGCTGATCGCGCACTGGCAGAAGATTTCGCAAAGGCCGGTCAAGGCGGCTTTGCTGGTCGCCGTTCCCGATCCGGCGTCGGCGGTCTTTCCCGGATATGGCATGGCTTTCGCCGGAATTCCCGAGGGTCGGTTGCGCTTTGCCTCGCTGGTGGTGACCAGCACCGACGACCCCTATGGCTCGGCGGAGTATGCGCAGGCGCGGGCGACGCAATGGGGCAGCCGCCTGGTCGTCATCGGGCCGTTCGGCCACATCAATGCCGATAGCGGCCAGGGCGATTGGCCGGAAGGTCTTGCGCTACTCGAGGGTCTGGCGTCCGAGGCCTGAAGGCGCTCAGCCGCCATTCACGAGGGCAAGAATGAGTTTTTGCAGATTGCCCCCCTGGCCGAACTCGACGCGGTCGAAATCGCGGCTGGCCTGTATCCTCGCCTTCGAGATCGCGTCGAGCCGACGGACCACCTCGGCCCTGGTCTTGCTGCATTTGGGATCGTCGGCGACGGTCAGCCCGTCTGTCGCGGCTTCGATGTCGTGGACCATCTGTATCATGCTGGCGCCGTGCACCTTCTCATGGGCGCTGACGCCGGCGATGAACACCTCCCAGTTCTTCTGGACGGCCGGTGGCAGCGGCGCGGAAGGGCTTGGCAAGGTGTAGGTGATGACCAGTTTCGGCTTCCCAGCGGTCAGCACGCAGTCCTTGCCTCTGGGCTTGTAGTCCCTGACCCCCCAGGTCAGCTTGAAATTGGTGTAGGCGATGGCGCGGGTAATGCCGACATTCGGCCCGTTCTGGCCGATCGAGCGGTAGAGTTCCGGTCCCGACTGACCCGAAATGGCATAGGTCTCGACCTTTTCGACCGGCTTCCATTCGGCATGGGCTGTGAGCGGCAAGGCCACCAGGGCGGCCAGCAGAAAACACAGACGAACGCAGGCTCTCAACACCGCTCTCTCCAAACCCGGATCATACGACCTTGCCGCAACGGGCAATGTCACGGGATCGCTTTTCCTATATGCTGCCGACGGGTGCTGCAATTGTCGGAGGGGAAGTCATGAAAGTTCGCTATCTCGTCGTCGCCGGTGCCGTGGCCGCATTGCAGGCCGCGCAGCCGGCCTTTGCCGCGTCCTGCGGCGGCTGGAGCGCCAAGATGGAGGAAGACGAGGGCGGCAGCGTGCTGACCGCCTCGGTCTGCGGTGGACCGAAGGGCGATGCGCATCTCATGCTGGCCTGTTTCGACACGCCGGTGCTGAGCTACGATCTCGGTGCGAGCGGCCAGCAGCTGGAGCCCGGCATCAGCGGCGCTTTCGACTTCAAGGCCGACGGCAAGACGGTGACCAAGACGCTGCAGCTCGAGGAAATGTACGGTTATTTCACGGTGGATTTGGCGAAAGCCGATCCGCTGCTGGATTTGTTACGTTCGAAGGGGGATGTGTCGGTCAGCGCGGCCAAATATGGCGCGAACAGTTTTCCGCTGAAGGGCTCGAGCGGGGCTATCGGCAAGGTGCTGGCGCAATGCGGCAAGGCGAAACCTGCCGGTGATGCGGATTGAGGGCGTTCCAGGAGCCTGGCTTCGACCGTTTGCGCTGCCCCTCATTGCCCTGCCGGGCATTTTCTCCCGTATAGTGACGGGGAGAAAGGGGCTGTCATCGCAGATTTCGCCAATTGTCAGCGTCGCAGAAGAGGCGCCGAGGCTTGCGACAGCATTCTTCTCCCCGTCACTATACGGGGAGAAGGTGCCGGCAGGCGGATGAGGGGCAGCACTGTGCTCGCCCATTGTCACTCAATGCCGAAGCACCCGCCCAGCCGAACCGTCGCCCCCATCAATTCCGCATCCGAAAACCCGGAAAAGCCCAGCACCAGCCCATGCTTCGGCGCCCCCTCGACAAACATGGCGGACAAGGCCCGGGCGCCGACGCCCACCGCTTTTGCCGCTTCGACAATTGCCGTGTCCAGCCCGCCGCCCTTCAGCATGGCCATCAGATGCAGCCCCTGTTCGGGGACCGTCACGTCGAGCCTATCGCCGCAATGCGCTTCGAGGCCGGCCACCAGCACGTCGCGCGCGGCTTGCACACGACGTCGCACGCGTCTGAGATGGGCGGCGAAATGGCCTTCGTTCAAGAGATCGGTCAGGGCGCCTTCGGCCAGTGTCGAGGGGTAGCGGTCGGAGCGTGCGCGGACCGCCATCACGGCATCGAGCAGCGGCTCCGGCACCACGACATAGCCGATGCGCAGGCCGGGGAAGAGCACTTTGGAGAAGGTGCCGAGATAGGCGACGCGGTTCGCGCCATCCATGCCTTGCAGCGAGGTCAGCGGCGGGCCGGCATAGCGGAACTCGCTGTCGTAATCGTCCTCGATGATCCAGGCCTCGTTTCGCCGCGCCCAGTCGAGCAGGGCAAGGCGACGGCGCATCGTCATCGTCACGCCGAGCGGATATTGGTGCGAGGGCGTGACATAGGCCGCGCGTGCGTTCGGGCAAAGGCTTTCGCCGATTTCGGGATCGAGCCCTTCGGCATCGACCGGTACGCCAATGATCCTGGCGCCGCTGCCGGCCAGCACGGCGTGCGCCATGAGGTAACAAGGGTTTTCGATCCACACGGCGTCGCTGGGACGCAGCGCCGCGCGTGCCAGCAGATCGAGCCCTTGCTGTGTCCCCGAAGTCAGCACGATCTGGCCGGCGTCGCAGCGTACGCCGCGGGCTGTCCTGAGATACGTGGCAATCGCGGTGCGCAGCGGCAGGCCGCCGCGCGGATCGCCATAGCGGAAATGCTCAGGCGCGGGGCGGGCGAGGTGGCGCGACAGAAGGATGCGGAACACATCAAGCGTGCGCGGGTCGGACACCGCGACGCCGAGACCGCAAGGCAGCGACGTGGCAACATCGATCTCCGGCGGGCGCGGCTTCATCAGCGTCACCGGCAGATGCGGCACATTGGGCGCGACGAAGGTGCCGGCGCCGACCTTGGCTGTTGCAAAGCCTTCCGAGATCAGCATTTCGAAACAGGCGACCGCAGCCGAGCGCGACAGGCCGAAACGCCGGGCAAGATCGCGGGTGGTCGGAAATTTGGCGCCGGCGGGCAGCGCGCCGGTCTCGATCAGCCGCCGCAGTGCCGCATAAAGCTCGCGGCTGCGCGGGCCGTCGCCCGGCAGAACCGGGATCAGCGCCGACCAATCCGGCATATTGGTCTGATTTTTATCCATTGGATTGGTCCTTTTGTCGACCAATGTCATGGCGCATGGTTGCCAGACAACAATTGAGGATGCAAGCCGTGAACGACGTCGCCGCCAGCTTTCCGACCACCAGCCGCAACCGGGTCAAGCGCCTGCATGAGCGCGGCAGCTATGACCACGAGGCCGTCTTCGCGGTGCTGGATGCCGGGCTGCTGTGCCACGTCGCCTACACGTTCGACGGCCAGCCCTATTGCACGCCGACCATCCATTGGCGCGAGGGCGACATGCTCTACTGGCACGGCTCGTCGGCCAGCCGCATGCTGCGCCAGCTGCGCGGCGGCACGCCGGCCTGTCTCACCGTGTCGCATCTCGATGGGCTGGTGCTGGCGCGCACCGGCTTCAACCATTCCGCCAACTACCGCTCGGCAATGTGTTTTGGCACCGCGCGGATTATCGACGAGCCGGAAGACAAGATGAAGGCGCTGGCCGGCGTCGTCGACCGCTTCTACCCCGGCCGCAGCGAAACCTTGCGGCCGATCTCGGCGCAGGAAGCCAAGGCGACGACGGTGATCGGCATGCGCATCGAAGAGGCATCGGCCAAGGTGCGCGCCAAGGGCGTCGCCGACGATGAGGAAGATTATGGCCACCCGGTGTGGGCCGGAGTCATCCCAGTGCGGACAGTGATTGGCGCGGCCGAGCCGTGTCCAAGGATCTTGCCCGGCATCGAGCGGCCGGGGAATTTGGATGGTTATGCAGAGGGCGAGAGGCTGGATGCGGCGTTGATGCAGGCGCAGAGGGTGTATGAGGGCGAAGTTTAGCGATCAAAGCCGCTGGGTTCGCACGAAGATGCGGCCGTAATCCGGATCGTCGATCTCGGCGAACTCATGGGTGCGAAGGAAACGTTGCAGACGCGGATTGGGCTTGGCGCATGTGGCGGCATGCACATTCCAGCGGACTGTGCTGAACTGTCGTTCGATGGCAAAGGCGCGGGTATGCTTCCAAAGGACGAGCAGAACGCCTTCGCCGCCACCGTCGATATGGGCAAGGTTGACCAGCAGCGTGCCGTCGCGCCGGTTGAATTCGGCGAGCACGGTGGCGCTGCCCATGGTGAACGAGATAGGCCGACCGAAGGCCAGAAGTGCGTCCTGGTCTGCATGTGGCATGGTGCGCAGGTCCTCCAGGGAGGTGCCTTCGATTTCGATCCGGGCTGATTGGCTCATAATTGCAGGCCGTTGTTCGTGAGGTCGTACTGATACCGGTAGTGCCATGACGAGAGCAATGCGGACCATAGCGATCTGTATTGACAAGTCACCCGCCGGCTCTGTTCTGTCGCACCCATGATTTACGATCGTTCCGCACTCGAAGACGCCTTCCGGGCAAAATCCCGGCTCAAGTTCCTGTTCTTCTGGGGACATCAGCCCTCCAAGGACGGCAGCATCACCGCGTCCTGTTTCAGCCAGTGGTGGCAGGCGCCCTTTACAATGGCGGGGCGGAGCTATCCAACAGCGGAACATCGGATGATGGCCGAGAAGGCGCGGCTGTTCGGCGATGACGAGACGGCCGCGCAGATCCTGCAGGCGGGAAGCCCGAAGCAGGCAAAGCAGTTCGGCCGGCAGGTGCGCGGTTTCGACGAAGCCAGATGGGACGCCGAAAAGCGGCGCATCGTAGGCGAGGGGAGTTTCGAGAAATTCCGGCAGAACGCCGCCCTGCGCACATATCTGCTGTCGACCGGCGAGCAGGTTCTGGTCGAGGCGAGCCCGATGGACCGTGTGTGGGGCATCGGGCTGGCCGCCGACGACCAGAAAGCCGCGAACCCGCTTTTGTGGCGGGGCGACAACCTCCTGGGGTTTGCGCTGATGCAGGCACGCGACCGATTGCGTTGAACAATGGCCGAAGCTGGTCGGCTGTGTCGAGGGCGAGGAACTGATCCGGCGCTGGACGCAGGCCTGCATGGAGGGCGCCATGCTTGCGAGGTCGGCGCCGCCCCTCATTGTCCTGCCGGACATTTCTCCCCGTAAACGGGGCGAAAGGGGCTGGCCGTAACGCCGGCGCCTTTTCCGCAACGTTGGCGATTGGCGAAATCGGTGACAAGAGCGTCCCTCGCCCCGTTTACGGGGAGAGGATGCCGGCAGGCAGATGAGGGGCGGCGCCTACTTTCGCCGGTTTACCGCCATCGGCTTGGCGTCCAAAGGCTGTCGTCTCGATACCGCATTGCCGCCACCACCGCCGCGCGCTATCCCGGCACCATGATCACCTTCCGCAAGGCGCAAGCCTCCGACCTGCCGGCCATCGTCGCGATGCTCGCCGACGATCCGCTGGGTGCTGCCCGCGAGGATGCCTCCTTGCCGCTGGCGCAGGGCTATGTCGATGCCTTCGACGCCATCGATGCCGATCCCAACCAGCTGCTGGCGGTGGCCGTGGATGGCGGCGAGGTGATCGGTACGTTGCAGATCACCTTCCTCGCCGGGCTGTCGCGCAAGGGCGCCTGGCGCGGGCAGATCGAGGCGGTGCGGGTCGCCGGCCATCGGCGCTCGGGCGGCATCGGCCGGCTGATGTTCCAATGGGCGATCGATCAGTGCCGGGCGCGCGGCTGCAGTCTCGTCCAGCTTACCACCGACAAGGGGCGGGCGGACGCGCACCGCTTCTATGACAGCCTCGGCTTCACCGGCAGCCATCTTGGCTACAAGAAAGCACTGTAGGCGTTCCGCCCCCGCAGCGACTGGCGTATACCGCAAGAGCTTCAGGCACTATTCAAATTGCCTGACAAAGCGGATATAGGTCAGCTACATTGACCTATATGAAAATCGTCCGGGGAGGCGTGACTTGACCCTTTTGAACCTGTTGGCTTCGCGCTCGTCGCGCATGAAAGCCTCCGAAATCCGCGAGCTCTTGAAGCTGCTCGACCAGCCTGACATCATCTCCTTCGCCGGCGGCATTCCCGATCCGGCGCTGTTTCCGGCCGATGCGATCCGCGATGCCTATGCCGAGGTGCTGGGCGGCGCGGAGGCGGGAGCTGCCCTGCAGTACCAGGTGTCGGAAGGCTATCTGCCGCTGCGGCGCTGGATCGCCGGGCAGATGGGCAAGCTCGGCGTCGCCTGCGACGAGGCCAACATCTTCATCACCTCCGGCTCGCAGCAGGCGCTGGATTATCTGGGCAAACTGTCCCTGTCGCCCAATGACACCGCGCTGGTGACATGGCCGACCTATCTCGGCGCGCTGCAGGCCTTCAACGCCTATGAGCCGCGTTATGACCGGCTGCGGCCCGAGGGCGGCAACATGACGCCCGATGCCTATCGCGCGGCGGCAGCCGCGAATGGCGGCAAGGTCAAGTTCGCCTATCTGGTGCCCGATTTCGCCAACCCGACCGGCAACACGCTGGGCAAACAACAGCGCGAGGCGGTGCTCGATCTTGCCGGCGAACTCGACATCGCCGTCATCGAGGACGCCGCCTATCGGGCGCTGCGTTATGACGGCGAGGGCGTGCCGCCGATCCTGGCGCTCGACTGCGCGCGCTCCGGCGGCATCGACAAGGCGCGCACGCTCTATTGCGGTTCGTTCTCGAAAATCCTGTCGCCGGGCATGCGCGTCGGCTGGGTCTGCGCGCCGCGCCATGTGGTGGAAAAACTGGTGCTGATGAAGCAGGCGTCCGACCTGCACAGCCCGTCGATCAACCAGCTGGTGATGCACCGCGTCGCCGAATCCGTGTTCGAAGGCCAGGTGGACAAGCTGATCGGGGCTTATCGCGAGCGCCGCGACGGCCTGCTTGGCGCACTCGAAGCCAACATGCCTGACGGCGTGACCTGGAGCCGCCCGGAAGGCGGCATGTTCGTCTGGGCGACGCTGCCGGAAGGGGCCGACGCCACCGAACTCCTGGCACGCTCGGTGAAAGAGGCACGCGTCGCCTTCGTGCCCGGCAATGCTTTTTACGCCGACGGCACCGGACGCAACACGCTGCGGCTATCCTTCACGCTGGCCGACCGTCGCGCGGTGACCGAGGGCATTCCACGGCTGGCTGCCCTGTTGAAGGGGTAAACTCGCCGCCCCCGGAGAGGGTAGAGGTTCAGGGGCCGTTGTGCGTGCCCTTGATGGCTTCGCCTTCGAGCTTGGTGAAGGGCACGAAGGACAGCGTGCCGCCATTGTAGATGTCGGCGCGCGTGACCTGGAACGTTCCGTCCGCTTCCTGATGCTTGGTGACTTTCAGCACATGCTGGGCGCCGGGCGGGCCGACCGGGATGACCATCATGCCGTTCGGCTTCAGCTGCTGCAGCAGCGGCGGCGGGATGTGGTCGATGCCGCAGGTGACGATGATCTTGTCGAACGGCGCCTCCTCCTGCCAGCCATAATAGCCGTCGGCGTTGCGGGTGGCGATCGCCTTGTACTCGGAATAGCCCCTGGCGATCAGCGCGTCGTACAGCGCGCGCGTCCTTGCCGCCAGCAGCTTGATGATCTCGATCGAGAACACCTTGTCGGTGAGGTTCGACAGATAGGCCGACTGGTAGCCCGAGCCGGTGCCGATCTCCAGCACCTTGTCGCCGGGTTTTATCTCCAGCGAATTGGTCATGCGCGCGACGCTGTGCGGACCGGTGATTGTCACGCCATAGCCGATATCGAGATAGTGCCATTCATAGGCGCGGCCGAGATTGGCCTTGGTGACGAACTCCTCGCGCGGCGTCATCAGATAGGCGCGCTTGTCGCGCTGGTCCCAGACATCCTTGTGGGCGAGCAGGGCCTGGAAGCGGTCCCAGCGCTGGCCGAGGAAGCCGGCATCCTCGCCCCGGTTCTTCTTCATCCAGTCGATGAAGCCGGCGCGGCTGTCCATCGGCGGCATGGCGTCGGGATCATAGGGTTCAGGCACATTGGCCATGGCCAGCAGCGTGCCGGCGATGCCGAGCAGGACTTGCCGGCGGTCCATGCGCAAGCGCTTGCCCCTGACCTCGATGCGCATCTGTCGATCCTTCATGGCAGCGTACCGGGCGGCTGACAGGCTCCGCCGAGCATCATCCCGATCCGACGGTTTGACAATCGGGCGGTCCATACAATTCGGTAATGTCACTGAAAGGCGGGGTTCACGGCCAGGGTCAACGTCCGCCATGCTGGGCGTATCGGTCGGCGTGATGGAGCCGCTGCCGAAGGTTTCCTATGCCGGTACGTTCACCAGTTGCCGGAGCCTGGAAAGCCTGGCGCGCGCCAGCTGGCGGACCGGTTTCTCGAACTCCTCCTCGCCGGCCTCGACGACGAAGACCAAGGTCTTGAAGTCGAGCATGAAGTCGTCGATGGCTGCAGTCACTTCCTGCGATTTGCCCTCGAACCGGCGCAGCAAGGCGTTCGCTTCGTCGATGCCATCGCCGCCGGCGCTATCGAGAAGCGCTTCGAGCCTCTGAAAACTGTCCAATTCAAGTCCTCCCGACCGCGCCACAAAACTCGGCCGGCAGTGGAAGGTTCCAGTGGGACGTGGTCCCGCGAAAAGAAATCGCTGTTACCGTTTGAATTCCGTGGAATTGAACGAGCCGCTGGCATTCTTTTGTTTCGGGTGGAACCTCCGCGGTCAATAAAAGTTGTCACCACGTCTGATCCCCCGTCAGACATGTGAAAGCTGGAAATCAGCTTTCCAAAAGCCCGCCGGAACCCCCCTCCCGGCGGGCTTTCGTTTGCAAGGTGAGACTCCGGCGGCCGGACTTGTGGGGGATGGTGCTTTGCGTTGCCAGATTGGTGGCCCCAATGCTAACCGTGCAAATGACGGCGGGAATCGGCATCGAGGCAACGCGCGTAAAAAAATTGCTCAATAGAACTCCCGAACTGACATCCATTACCCTACCGTCGAGGAATGGTTTTTATGCAAAACCCGACCAGGGCGATCTGTGCGGCCGCGCTTCTACTTGCGGTCGGGGCCACGGGTCTGCCTAATATATCATCTGTTGCTTATATTTCGTCGGCACGGGCTCAGGAGGAATATCTTCCGACCGAGAAGGACTTTGTCGGCAAATGGACGCTCAGTGGCTCAGCCATCCGGCCGCCGCGCGACATGACCGATGCGCCGACGCACGAACAGGAGGCTACCGCCACCGAGTTCCAGCAGACAGTGACCGCGTTTTACGGCGCGTTCGACTATCTCGAGATCACGGCCGACGGCCGCTACAATTTCCATCAGCCCGGTGATCCGGGATCGGGCGCCTGCGTCTGGTGCGGAACCTGGTCCTTCAGCAAGAGCTCGCTATGGCTCAAGCTGGACACAGTGCCCCGGCTCGACATCTACGCCAAGGACGGCGACATCCAGATGACCTACACCGCCGAGCCCGACGAAAAGTCGAAATACGCCTGGCTGGTCTTCGGCTGGACGAAGGCCGAGTAGGCGCCGCGCAACACACCATTGAACTTCGACAGGCTCTAAGCCGCTTTTCATCAGTCTCGTATTCTCGTATACGAGACTGATGCGAGCATCCGAGAACCCGTATGAGCCCGTTGCCTGAAGCCGTGCCGTTTTTCAGCCAGTGGGAAACGCCCGACATGACGCTGGCCGTGCTCGCCGATGGCGCCGAGGCCGCGCTCAGGCGCGATCCGTTGTGGCGGGGCTCAGGCGCAGAAACGCTCGACGAATATGCGGTCTGGGCCGCCAACGTCTGCGGCATGGCGTGCCTGAAAATGATCCTGGCGACGCGCGGCGAGATCGTGCCGACGATCCAACTGGCGAGACGCTGTACGGGATATGGCGGCTATGTCGTCAATGAAGGCTCGATCAAGGGGCTGATCTACGCGCCCTTCGTCACCTTCGTGCAGGCGGAATTCGGCCTGGAAGCGCAGGTGATGACCAATGTCGCGACATCGGACATTCCGGCGATCCTCGCCCTGTCAAGCTTCTTCATCGCTTCGGTCAGCAGTTCAATCCGCTGGCCAGAGCGCGAACCGCCGTCGAAGGGTGGCCATCTGGTGCTGGTCACCGCGGCGTCGGATGAGGGGTTTCGCTTTCACAACCCGTCCGGCCATACCAGCGCCACACAGGCCAACGCAGTGTTGGCGCCAGCCGATTTCGATCGTTTCTTTGCCAATCGCGGCATTGCCGTCACCATTTGATTTCGAGGGGTTTCGATGACTGGGAAGACTTTTCAATGAAGGATAGGATCAGGGTCGCCATCCTCTATGGCGGGCGCTCGGCCGAGCATGACGTGTCGCGGCTGTCGGCGGCCAATGTGCTGAAGGCGATCGACCGGACGCGCTACGAGGTGGTGCCGATCGCCATTACCAGGGACGGCAGATGGCTGCTGCAACCGTCGTCCGAGGTTGGCGGCGATGGGGCAGGGGCTTCGGTGTCGGAGGATGGCATGGAGGTCGCCCTGCTGCCAGGCGGCAAGGGCCGGCTGGTGGCGGTGTCGAACCGTGCGACGCAGCCTGACCCTGTCGACGTCATCTTCCCCGTCCTGCACGGGCCGTTCGGCGAGGACGGTTCGGTGCAAGGCTATGCCGAGGTCGCCGATGTCGCCTATGTCGGCTGCGGCATCCTGGCTTCCGCCGCCGCCATGGACAAGGACGTCGCCAAGCGACTGCTGCGTGAGGCGGGGCTTACGGTCGCCCGCTCCGTCACCGTGCATCGAGGCAATGTCGGTTCGTTCCAGGAGATTGCCGGGGTGCTTGGGCTGCCTTTCTTCGCCAAGCCGGCGCGCCAGGGCTCGTCCTTCGGCGTGAGCAAGGTGAATGATAGGGATGGTTTCGAGCAGGCCGTCGAAACGGCTTTGCGCTTTGACAGCAAGGCGCTGATCGAGGAGTTCGTCGAAGGCCGCGAGATCGAGTGCTCGGTGCTGGAGCGGGCCGATGGTTCGCTGACGGTCTCGCTGCCCGGCGAGATCATCCCGGCCGGCAAGCACGGCTTCTACACCTATGAGGCGAAATATCTCGACGCCGACGGCGCGCTGGTCAAAGTGCCCGCCGATGTCCCGGCGGATGTCGTTGCCAGGACGGCGGAGATGGCCGCGCAGGCTTTCCGGGCGCTCGGCTGCGAGGCCATGGCGCGCGTCGACTTCTTCCTGCGCGCCGACGGTTCCCTGCTGGTCAACGAGGTCAACACGCTGCCCGGCTTCACCGACATTTCCATGTACGCCAAGGCGCTGGCGGCGATAGGCATCGGTTACAGCCAAGTCATCGACGTGCTGATCGAGCATGCGCTGGCGAGGCATGGGGCGCGGTGAGCCAAAGCCCGCATTAGGCCGTCGCACCCGGCCACCTCACGCCGGTCAAATCCTGCGACACGTCCCACAGCCTTGCAGCGACAGCGGTGTCGCGCGCGTGCCTGCCGATCCTGGCCTCGCCGACCTTGCCCTTCATTTCGAACAGACCTTGCGGACCGTAGTAGCCACCCGCTTTCGCATCGGGCGCTGTCGCGGCGAACAGCGTCGGCAGCGAGCCTGCGGCGGCCGATTGCGAAAGGACCGGCGCGAGCAGCACGCCAAGCCAATCGAAGGGTGACGACCTGCCATTGCGGCCCAGGCGCGGGCCGCTGGTCTGCAGGTCGGTGAGGGCGTAGCCGGGATGCGCTGCGTTGCTCAGCAGGCCCCAGCCATTGGCATCGCTGCGGCGCTGCAGTTCGAAGGCGAACAGGATCATGGCGAGCTTGGATTGCGCGTAAGCCGCCCAGGGCCGGTAGCGCTTGCGCCATTGCAGGTCGTCGAAATGGATCGCCGCCTGGATGCGATGGGCGCCGCTGCTGAGATTGACGACGCGCGTCTTGTTCCCGTTGCGCAGCATCGGCAGCAGGCGGCCGGTCAGGGCGAAATGGCCGAGATAGTTGGTGCCGAACTGCAGTTCGAATCCGTCGGTGGTTTCGTGGCGCGTCGGCGGGGTCATCACGCCGGCATTGTTGACCAGGAGGTCGATCGCCTCCCATTCGCCGGCAAGCTGGCCGGCGAAGGCTTCGACCGAGGCCAGGTCGGCAAGGTCGAGATGGGCATAGCGCACGGCAGCACCAGGAACCGCAGCCTGGACGCGGCTCAGCGCATCCTTGCCCTTGGCTTCGTTGCGTCCGGTCATCAGCACGTCCGCACCGGCCTTCGCGAGCGCCAGAGCGGTCTCGTAACCGAGGCCGCCTGTCGCGCCGGTGATCACCACCTTGCGTCCATGCTGGGGCGGGATGTCATGCGTGGTCCAGGTGCTCATGACTGGGCCACCCGCGACAGGAATGACAGGTCGACGCCTTCGATATCGATGGAGGTACTGACCGGCGCCCATTCCTTCGCAGCCTGCTGGCGTACCGCCTCCGCCTGGCCAAACACATGCAAGGCGTCGCTGCCGAGGATCAGGTGGGCGGGCAGCGTATCGCGCGTGGTGAGATCGACGACGACATCGGCAACCTTGCGCGGGTCGCCGATGGCATTGCCGACATAGGCCTTGAGCATGCCGAGCACGGCACCGACGGTTGGCTCATAATCGGGCAGCAAGGCCGGGGCATTGGCCATGGCGGTGGCGCCCCAGTCGGTGCGCATGCCGCCCGGCTCGACCGAGATGATCTTGACGCCGAAGGGGGCGAGTTCCAGCGCCAGGACTTCGGTGAGACCGCCCACCGCCCATTTGGCCGCCTGATAGGCGCTGAGGCCCGGCGTGGCCGTCCGGCCGCCAACCGAGGAGATGTTGATGATATGGCCCGAACGCTGGCCGCGCATGGCGGGAAGCGCGGCGCGGGTGAGGTTGACGACGCCGTAGAAATTGGTGTCGATCTGCGCCCGGAAATCGACCGCTTCGGTCTGCTCGAAGGGGCTGATATGGCCGAAGCCGGCATTGTTGACGAGAACGTCGAGGCGGCCGAACGTGTTGATCGCGAAGTCAACGGCGGCCTGCGCGGCGGCGGGGTCGGTGACATCGAGCGCGAAGCTGCGCAGCTGCCGGGGTGGCGGCTTTCGAGATCGGCGAGGCGGGTGACATCGCGGGCGGTCGCCACGACGCTGTCGCCGGCGGTAAGGGCCGCCTCGGTGATATCGCGCCCGAGTCCGCGGGCGCTGCCGGTGATCAACCAGATTTTTGGCATTGTCTTGTCCTTTCAGGGAGTTGTCACATAAAAGAGTGAGTAGTCACTCATTTTTGCGGTTGAATTGATGATGTCTTTCGGTGGGTTGCTTCGGTGCCGTTTGAGATTGTGCCTGGGCCGCTACTTCGAGATGCCGTTCCAGAAGAAGGTGAAGCCGGCCTGTTTGTAGTGTTCGCGCTGCCGTAAATCCTGGGCGATGAATTCGAGCGTTGTCTCCGCCAGCGCCTCGAAAATGCCTCCGGCAAAATTCATCGAGCAGCCCTTCAGCTCGCCGTCGACAAGGCTTTCCTCGATCATCGCGTTGATGTCGCCGAAGGCCGCGTTGCCCTGCTGCCTGCTCTGCTCGGTGATCCGCTCGGAAACGCTGAGCTGGCGCATGGTCTTGCGCTTCATCGGATATTCCGCGCCCCAGTCGATGAAGTTGTTCCAGACATGGCGGCAGCGTTCCCTCAGGCTGGCCTGCGACGGATACGAAGTCAGCAGCGCCTTGCCGAGATCGGCCTTGATCTCGAGGTAGAGCTGGTTGAGCAGCTCATCCTTGCTGGCGAAATAATTGAAGAGCGTGCCTTCGGAGAGGCCGGCATCCCTGGCGATCTTCGCCGTGGCCGCACCTGTTCCAAGCATCGCCACCAGGGCGGTAGCCGATGCCAGGATTGCGTCGCGCTTTTCTTCACTGAGGGGGCGGGCCATTTCCAAACCGTTTGAGTGAGTGATCACTCATTTATGGAGGCGAGCACTAAATGTCAAGGGTGTGGGAGCCATCCGGATTGTTGCCCGTTGAGTATCAGCGCCTTGCCGTTGGCGAAGGTTGCACGCCGGCTCAATATATCAGACCATGCTGTTGGCAGGGGGAGACATCAAAGAGTGGCCAATCGTCGAAACGGCACGGCGTCGGCGCCTCAAGGGCTGGACGACATTCTTGCGGCCGCCGCGCCCCATCCGCGAACCGTGTTGCCCAATGTGGCGACCACCGTCACGACGGTGGCGGCGCTGTATTTCGGGCGCGAGGTTTTCCTGCCGATCGCCATAGCGCTGCTCTTGACCTTCGCACTGGCGCCGCTGGTCTCGGCGCTCAAACGGGTCGGCATTCCCCGGATCGCCGCGGTCATCGCCAGTGTGCTCGGCGCCTTCGCGGCGCTTGCGCTGTTCAGCTTCATTGTCGCCACGCAGGTCAGCGAACTGGCGCAGAACATCCCGGTCTATCAGACCAACATCCTAACCAAGATCCGCTCGCTCAAGCAAACCGGCGTCGGGGGCGGGATCATTTCGCGGTTGAGCACCGTGGTCGAGCGTGTCGGCCAGGAGATCGACAGGCAGGACGCCACGCTGCCGGCTGCCACGCCGGACAAGCCACCGCGCGAGCCCGTGCCCGTCGAGATCGTTGCGCGTGAAAGGCCGCTCGAAGTTCTGCAGAACATTGTCGGCCCGCTTATCAGTCCGCTCGGGTCCGCAGGCCTGATCATCGTTGTCGTCATCTTCATGCTGCTCGAGCGGGAGGATTTGCGCGACCGCTTCATCCGCCTTGTCGGCTATGGCGACCTGCACCGCACCACCGAGGCGCTTCGCGATGCCGGCAAGCGCGTCGGTCGCTATCTCTTGATGCAATTGGTCGTCAACATCGTCTACGCCATACCGATCGCGATCGGGCTGTGGATCCTCGGCATCCCCAATGCCTTGCTGTGGGGGCTGCTGGCGCTGGCGCTGCGTTTCGTTCCCTATATCGGCCCGGTCATCGGCGCGTTGCTGCCGTTGTTCCTGGCGCTGGCCGTGGCCCCCGGCTGGGAGCTCGTCGCGTGGACGGCCGCCCTGTTCGTGGTGATGGAGCTGGTCACCGGCAACGTCGTCGAACCCTGGCTTTACGGGTCGCGAACCGGGCTGTCGCCGCTGGCGATCATCGTTGCGGCGATCTTCTGGACGTGGCTGTGGGGACCGCTCGGGCTGGTGCTGTCGACGCCGCTCACCGTCTGCCTGGTGGTGCTGGGCAGGCATGTGCCGCAGTTTGAATTCCTCGACGTGCTGTTCGGCAACGAGCCGGTGCTCGAACCGCATGCGCGCCTCTACCAGCGGCTGCTGGCCGGCGATCCGGACGAAGCCACCGACCATGCCGAAGAGATGCTCGAGGAAAAATATCTGGTCGAATTCTACGACGAGGTGGCCATCCCGGCGCTTCTGCTGGGCGAGCGCGACCGCGTGCGCGGCGTCATGGGCGACCTGCAGAGGCGGCAAGTGGCGGCCAGTGCGCTGACGCTGGTGACCAATCTCGAAGACGATGCGAAGGAGGAAGCGGCCGAGGATGAAAGCCCGCACATCTCCGGGGAGGCGGACGAGCCCGGCGATGCCGCTGGCGAGGACGCGGCCGAGCTGCCCGACGGCACTGGTATGTCGGTGCTTTGCGCCGGCGGGCGAGGGGAACTCGACGATGCCGCCGCAGCAATGCTGGCGCAGGTGCTGGAAGTCCAGGGCGCGACCGCGTCGAAAGTTGGCTTTGCCGACATGGAACCCGCCAGCATCCGCCGGCTCGAGCTCGAAACCATCGACGCCGTGGTGGTCGGCTTCCTCAACCGCGATTCCGTCAAGCACGCCCGCTTCCTGGTTCGCCGGCTGAAGCGGGCGAAGGCCGCACTTCGGGTGGGGATCGTGTTCTGGTCGGAGACCGGCAACGACGACAAGGAAGCGGCGGCCAAACTGGCCCAGGACATCAACGCGGATTTCGTCGCGCATGGCATGGTCGACGCCGTCACGGGCGCGCTGTCGACCGAGCCGCCGGTTGCCCTCAAACTCGTCGCCAAACGCCGCATGCGCCGGCAGCGAGCTGCGCCGAGGAAGGTGGCGGCTGCGGCGGCGGGTTAGGGGCGAAACCTGATCCCTGCGAGTGCGCTGGTGGGGATGCGTTTCACCGAAGACGTCCGCCGCAAGGTCCCGTCCGACTTCAGAAGCCGATATTCCGATCTCTGTTGCGCATTCGGCGCTTTTGCCCTTGATGTCGAGTTCGGCAGGACGAGAACTCATGATGCATGACGATCAGGTGAATATCGACATCGATATCGCCCGCCAGATGATCCACGATCAGTTTCCCCAGTATCGTCATGAGGACATCACCTCAGTTGGATCGTCGGGAACCGTCAACGCCATCTTCCGCATTGGCTCTAAGAGCGCTGCGCGGTTCCCGCTGCGAGCGATGAAGCGGGCCGAATGCGCCGATATGCTTCGGTCGGAGGCCGCTGCCATGGTCGAGATCGGAGAACATTGCTTATTTCCGACACCGCAACCGATTGGGCTCGGCGAGCCCGGTCCTCGATATCCAATGCCATGGGCATTGCAGACGTGGATCGAAGGCGAGGTTGCCACGCCACACGGGCTAAGTGGATCGACGGCGTTCGCCCTTGACCTTGCACACCTCGTGGCATCGTTGCGCCAGGCCGACACGCGAGGTCGACGCTTCGACGGGCAAGGACGTGGTGGACATCTCCCCGATCATGACGATTGGATGGCTGTTTGCCTTGAAAACAGCGAGGGCCTTCTTGATGTGGCTCGACTGCGCGATCTGTGGGCCCGGTTCCGGGAGTTGCCCTCCGCTGGGCCTGTCGTGATGAGTCATAAGGACCTTATCCCACCAAACCTTCTCGTGCGGGGCGCGCGTCTTGTCGGAGTGCTTGATGGCGGCAGTTTCGGACCAGCAGATCCGTCGCTGGATCTGGTGGCCGTGTGGCATCTTCTCGACCGCGAGCGAAGGGCGACCTTTCGGAGCGGTCTTCAAGTCGAGGACCTCTTGTGGAAGCGCGGTGCTGCCTGGGCATTCCAGCAGGCCATGGGTCTCGTCTGGTATTACCGTCGCACCAACCCCGCCATGAGTGCGCTGGGGCGCAGCACGCTCTCTCGCATTCTCGACGATCCTGACATCTGAGCCCTGGTTGTCGGCGCGCGCCGGGCACGCCGCGGCCATGCTGGTCGCTCTATATGACAGCGAAGCTGCAACTGGCCACCAGGCTCTCGCCAGGGCCAAGCACCGACAATCCGTTCCACTTGTCGACCGAACCGCGATTGTGGGCATCCACGACATGACTGACCGGCTCGAAACAGACGAAGTCGCTCGCCTGCGATGGCGAATAGATGAGATAGAAGCTCAGAGCCGGGGATGCTTCGATCCTGAGGCCGCGATTTTGCTCTGGCCAAAATAGGGAAGCGACGCCGGCCCAGCCGGCAAAAGCATTGTTGATCCAACCGCCGGGCAAGGCGGCCGGCGTGGCGAAATCCCAATCGGGACAGGTTGCGACATCCTCGAACCTGTCGGGGAGATGGCTGGGCAGTTCGAGGCATACCTGTGACGCCGGGGCGTGAAGCGTTGTCAGGGCTGTTCTTGGCAACCACGGATGGATGCCAAGCCCGAACGGCAGCCTGACCGGCGCCCCGTTGCGGACCTGAAGCTGCACATCGAGCGCCCGTTCGGTCAGGGCGTAAGCCACCTCGGCGCGATACCGATATGGACCGGGCCCTTCGCTGACGAGCGACAGCCTGGCTTTGTCCGGCATCAGGCTATCGACGTCCCATGCGCTTGAAAATCCATTGCCGTGAATGGGAAAGGGCTCGCCGGCAACGTTGGGGACAATTCGTGGAATGTGTTGTCGAAGGCGAAGCCGCCGCCCGAGATGCGATTTGACCATGGCACGAGCAGGTTGCAGGCGAGATCGAATGGGTTCGTGCTGCCGCCGTCAGGCCATGGCCTGAACAGCGGCGTGCGGCCATGGTCGAACCGCGCCAGACCGGCGCCAAGCGACGGAACGATTTCGGCGGACAGGTCGCCATTTCGAATTTCAATGGTCCGGATCATCGAACTCAGATGGGATCGGCACCGGCAGCGGGGACCGGCTGTTGGTGGCGGCCCTTGCGCGCGACGGCGAGAAGGTCGTTCGAGGCGATGCCGATCAGCGCCTTCATCTGGTTGTGAGCGTCGTCGACCCTGCGCATGCGGATTGCTTCCAGCACATCGCCATGGGCGCTGAGCGTCTGCTGATAGTTGGCGGTGGCCGATGTGGTCAGTCGGAAAGAGAAGCTGAGCGCGGCTGCCAGCATGTTGCCGAGATTGGCGAAAACCGGGTTGCGGCTGGCGCGCAGGATGGCGGTATGAAAGCGGACATCGGCATCGAGACAGGCTGCGAGGTCGTCCTCCGGCGCAATGCGCATGGCCTCATAGGCGGCTTCGATCACCGCGAGATCGCCCGAGGTCGCCATCCTGGCGGCAAGCTGGGCGGCGGCCGGCTCGATGACCAGCCGCGCCTCGATCAAGCCGCGGACGAAATCGAGATCAGGCTCGATATCGCGCATCCATTCGAGAACCTGCGCATCAAGCCTGTTCCATTCGCTCGACACGCGCACACGCGTGCCGGCCCGCTTGCGCGCCTCGATCAGGCCCTTGGCCGAAAGCGTCAGCAGCGCATCGCGAAGTGCTGTGCGGCTGGCGCCGTAGATGACGCACAGTTCAGCCTCCGTCGGCAGGACCGCGTGCTGTGCGTAGGTGCCGGCGAGGATGCGTTGTCCGAGATCGCGTGCGATGCGATCCTTCAGGGACAAGGTGGCGCCATCCCCGGCAGGAAGGTCCTGCTTGCCTTGATCGATTGCAGCGGTCGCCGCGCCCATCGTCATGTCCTGTTCAAGTGGTATTCGGCAATGACCACAGCAAGGATCAGCAGTGAGCCTTTTGCAAGCAATTGATAGAAGGTTGGCACGGACGTCAGTATCATTCCGTTGTTGAGCACGCCAATGATGGCGACGCCGAGCAGCGCGCCGACAATCGTGCCCTTGCCGCCCTGCAAGGCACAGCCACCCAGCACGGCCGCGGTGATGGCCTCGAGTTCCAGGCCCTGGGATCCGGATACGGGCTGACCCGAACCGGTACGGGCAGCCAGCAGGATCCCGGCCAATCCGGCGGCAACGCCACTCATGATGTAGATGCCGACGCGGTAGCGGTTGATGTTGATGCCGGAGAAGCGAGCGACCACGGGATTGCCGCCGAGCGCATAGATGTTGCGGCCGACAATCGAGCGCGCGAGGAAGAGGTGGAATGCGATCGCCGTCAGCACCAGAATCCAGACCAGCAACGGCAGGCCGAGGATGCGTCCGATGCCGATGAACCGGAACGTGTCGCTGAAGATGGCGATCGACTGGCCGTCGGACATGATGAAGGCGATGCCGCGAAAGATCGCCATGGTGCCGAGCGTGGCAATGACCGCGTTGACCCGCCCATAGGTGATGATGATGCCGTTGACGAGACCGGCAAGACCGCCAAGCACCAGGCCGGCAACGATGCCGGCCGCCGGCGACCCGGTCGCCTGGATGGCCATTGCCGTCGAGACCGTGGTCAGACCGACAGTGGCGCCGACGGCGATATCGAGACCGCCGCCGACGATGACCACGGTCTGGCTCATCGCCAGCACGCCGAGAATGGTGATGCCGAGACCGATGTTGAGCAGGTTTCGGCTGGAGAAGAACACATCGCCGCGCAGCGAACCGAAGATGACAACGAGAATGGCGAGCGCCACCAGAAGGCTGATGTTGTGAACGCCAAGGCGCTCCACAAGGCGCGTGGAAACGCCCCTGGCGTCGGTCTGCGCTTTCGATGCGCGAAGCTCGAGGCTGTTCATTGAAAGTGGTCTCCGGGCGCTGGTGCGGATTGCGGCATGGCGTGTTTGAGGATCGTCGCCTCGTCGATGCCGGGGCGGGCAAGTTCTGCCGTGATGCGGCCTCCCGCCATGACAAGAACCCTGTCGGCGAGGCCGATCAGTTCCGGCATTTCCGAGGAAATCAGGATGATGCCGATGCCGCTTGCCGCGAGCTCGTCGATCAGCCGATAGATTTCCACCTTGGCGCCGATGTCGATGCCGCGCGTCGGTTCGTCAAGGATGAGCAGCATCGGCTGCCGGGCAAGCCAGCGCGCCAGAACGACCTTCTGCTGATTGCCGCCCGACAGTTTCGAAACCTGCTCGTCGAGGTTGGGTGCCTTGATCGACATCTTGGCTGCCAGCGGCGAGACAATCTCCAGCGCCTTGCGCCGGTTAAAGAAGCCGAAGCTCGACGTCTTGTCGGGCACGCAAAGTGCTGCGTTGTCGAGAATGCTTCGGAACAGCAGCAACGCCTCGTGCTTGCGGTCTTCGGGAGCAAAGCCGATGCCGGCGACGATCGCCGCATGCGGACTGTTGGGGAGAACGGGCACGCCGTTCATGGCTATGGTGCCGGCGATGCGCCGGTCATAGCCGACAATCGCCTTTGCCAGTTCGGAGCGGCCCGCACCCATAAGGCCGGCGATGCCGAGCACTTCGCCGCGACGAACCCTGAGGCTGACATCGCTGACGCGGTCGGTGGTCAATCCCGCCACATCAAGCAATTGTTCCCCGGACCGCCAGGTCTCGCGTGTGAACAGATCGGCGATGTCGCGGCCGACCATGAGCTTGGCGATGGTCTGCTCGCTGGCGCCGGCCGCCGGCGAATCGTCGACCAGCCTGCCGTCGCGCAACACGACAATGCGGTCGGCAAGGTCGATGACCTCGTTCAGCCGGTGCGAGATGTAGATGATCGACGTGCCGTCCTCGCGCAGCCGGCGGATGACGGAAAACAGGCGACGCGCTTCATCATCGGTCAGCGACGAGGTCGGCTCGTCGAAGGCGATCAGCCGGCCGCCGGCACGGATGGCGCGCATGATCTCGATCATCTGGCGTTGCGCCGGGCCGAGCGTGCCGCAGAGTTGGCGTGGCCGCATGTCCTGCTGCATGCCGAAGGTCGCAAGCACCCGGTTGGTCTGCTCCTCCAGCTTGCGCCAGTCGAGCAGGACGCCTGCCAGGCGCGGCAATTCGCCGACGAAAATGTTCTCGGCCACGGTCAGGTTCGGCACGATCTCCGGCTCCTGATGGATGACGCGTATTCCGGCCCGGTGGCTGTCGCGCGGTTCGCCGAAAACGATCGGCGTGGAACCGTGCCGCACGGTGCCGGTGTCCGGCCCGAACACGCCCTCGAGAATGCGCATCATCGTCGATTTGCCGGCCCCGTTCTCGCCGACCAAAGCGAGCACCTCGCCTGGCCGGAAAGCGATCGAGACGTTGTCGAGCGCCTGCACGACGCCGAAGCGTTTCGATATGCCGTCGAGCGAGAAGAAGTCCGATTGCATCAAGGCTCACTCCCAAGGATCGATCCGTGTTCGGTGGCATTGCAGCCAGCGAACCTGCCGACTGGAAAGCGTCATGCGCCCCTGGGGACGCATGACGCAGGTCCGGCTCAGTGGCAGAGCTTGGCCTTGTAGTCCGACGCAAAATTGCCGGCGGTGATGTATTCCGGGTCGGTGAAGGACTGAACGGGCAGCTTCGTTCCGTCCTTGATCGAGGCCAGCAGAATCTTCACCGCCAACGCGCCATGGTTCGCCGAATTGAGCCACATCGTACCACGGAATGCCGAAGGCTTGCCTGATCCGAAGGCTTCGCAGGCGCGGCTGCCGTCAATGCCGATGCCCATGCCCTGGTCCGCTGCATAGCCGGCATTTTCCAGCGCTCGCGACGCACCCAGCACGCCGTCATCGTTGCAGGAATAGAAGATCCAGTTGGTGACGCCGGGATTGGCCGTCAATGTGGTGGTCATGACGTCGATGGCGTTGACCATCGTGTTGTCATAGGGGACGCGAAGGATGTTTGCCGGCTTGAAATCGGGCACCGCCTTCAGGAACGCTTCCTCGGCACCCTTGTTGCGCTGCATGCAGGTGTCGGCCTTGCGGTCCTCGATCGAGGCGATACGCACCTCCTTGCCGGCCCAGCCGTCGGCCTTGTAGAGCTTGGCCAGTTCTTCGCCTACCCGCGCACCGATATTGTAGGCATTCATGCCGACATAGGGGACCTGGGTGCCGTCCTGGTAGTAGATATCGTCATCGACCGCCACCAGCGGGATTTTCGCCGCCTTGGCCTTCTCGGCGATGACCGGTCCCAGCGCCTTGTCGGGAACGACGATGGCGATGCCCTTGACGCCGTCGCCGACCATCGTGTCGAAGGTGGTGATCGTCAGATTGGAGTCGAACTGGACGTCTTGCGACACGAAGGTGGCGCCGGCCGCCTCGGCCGCTTTCTTGGCGCCGCCGACTTCGGCGACGAACCATGGATGCTCGCCCATCTTGTTGATGTAGCCGATCTTGATGTCGTCGGCGCTTGCCGCGCCAGCCATCAGTCCGGCAGCCAGTATCGCCAATGTTGCCAGAGCCTTTGTCGTCGTTTTCATGTGGATCCTCCCTGCTTGGTTGTCAGTCGTGGTAGAGAACCGAGCGTCCACCATCGATGGTGATCGTCTCGGCATTGATGAACGGCGCTTCGTCCGAAGCGAGGAAAACCGCCGTCATTGCAACTTCGTCCGGCCGGCCAATGCGCTTGGGCGGATGAAGATCGTAGGCCCGCCGCTTCTCCTCGGCCGGGTCTGGAAAGGTGTTCCAATAGGCTTCCGCGATCGGTGTCTCGATGTAGCCGGGGGCGATCGCATTCACGCGGATGCCGCGCGCCGCATATTCGATGCCGAGCGAGCGGGTCAGGCCGACCAGCGCATGCTTGGCGACCGGATAGGGAAATGTGTGGGGAATGATCTTGAAGGCGTGGCAACTGGCTATGTTGACGATCGACCCCGAACCCTTCGCCAGCATCGTCGGCAACACCGCCCTGCTGCAGAACCACGCGGCCTGGAGATCCAGCCTGAGACAGCGGTCCCATTCCTCGTCCGGCATCAGCAAAGGTTCGTGGAAGACATTGGCGCCGGCATTGTTGACGAGAACATCGACGCCGCCATAGGCCGCGATCGTCTTTGCCACCATGTCGGCCACTGCCGCTGTGTCGGTGACATCGGTTTCGACGAAAAGGGCATCAGTGCCCTTGGCACGCAATTCGTCGGCGAGCGCCTTGCCGGTTGCCGCATTGAGCTCGGCAATCACGGTCTTTGCCCCCTGCATCGCGAAGGCCCGGGCGGTGGCGGCGCCAATGCCCTGACCGGCGCCGGTGACGATTGCGGTCTTTCCCTGAAGCCTGCCTGTCATGGCGCTCACCAATCGACCACGGTGCCGTCGGGCATGACGGCGTTGCGGGCATGCAGCACTTCCTGCTTGAAGGGGTGGCGCGCGATCACATCTTCATTCACGGTGACGCCAAGGCCCGGCAGATTGGGCACGTCCCAGCGGCCGGGTTTGCGATCGATCGGCCAGGTGACGACGTCGTCGTACCAGGCGACCGCGCCCGACATCTCCTCCTGGATGATGACGTTCGGCGTCGATATGCCGAAGTGAAGCGCCGCGACGCCGGCGATCGGGCCGAGCGGGTTGTGCGGCGCAAGGCCGATGCCGGCGGTTTCCGCTAGCGCCGCGATCTTCTTAGTCTCGAGCAGACCGCCAGTATGGCAGATATCGGGCTGGGCAATGTTGAACGCGCGCGCCGCGATCGATTGCGTGAACTCGCGGCGCCCGATCAGCCGCTCGCCGGATGCGATGGGTATCGCCGATCGCGCGGTGATATGCGCCAGGCCGGCGACATCTTCGGGCGGCACCGGCTCTTCGGCGAACATGATGCGGGCCGGTTCGATCGCCTTGAGATAGTCCATCGCCGCGTTGACGGAGGCCGGGCGTCCGTGAAAGTCGACCATGATGTCGATATCGGGACCGACGGCCTCGCGCAGCGCGCCAACCATGTTGGCGACGGAGTCGACCGCTTTCGCCGGCGAGACATAGTGGGTGTAGGGAATGCAGACGACCTTGACCGCGTCGTAGCCGGCCTGCGTGACGATGCGTCCGCGTTCGACGATCGTGTCCGCCGACCCGCTCTCATAGACCGCCTTCATGTCGCCGAGGCCGAGATGCGTGTAGGTGCGCAGATGGTCGCGGACCTGGCCGCCGAGAAGCCGCCAGACCGGGACGCCCAGCGACTTGCCCAGAATGTCCCAGAGCGCGATCTCGATGCCGCTGACGGCCGACATTCCCTCGACGCCGAGACGCCAGAAACCGTGGCGCGTCAGGATTTGGTAGCACTGCTCCACATTGCGCGGATCCTGCCCGACGAGCAGTGCCTCAAGATCCTGAAGCGCGCCGACGACGGCACGTGTCTTCCATTCCAGCGTTGCCTCACCCCAGCCAAACAGACCGGGCTCATCGGTTTCGACCCGAACGAAAACCCAGTTGCGCATTTCCGCATTGCAGACGAGCGCCTTGATGGCCGTAATTTTCATAGATGCTCCCAGACGCGTCGTCTTTTTTAAGCTTATTATGTATGATTTATTATGAAACATATGAGCAAGTCAAGCGCGGCATCGGGTTGCCCTCGGGACAATCCTCGGCACGCTTGACGTCACCGGTGCCGATCATGTGGAACCGATCGAGCTTCTTCGTGGCGACGCAAATCGCCGGCGCTGGACCTGCGTTACTCCGTTGGGCGGTAGGTTAGCGATTGCTAATTCGCTGGGAACAATGCAGCCTAGCCTGAGGCTCGAAAGGCCATTTCCCGGGGCGGGACCATGCAGGAAGGGTACGCGGCACAGCAACTGGTGCAGAAGCCATGACACGCGCGCAGTTGGCTGGCGTCATCCTGGGCTTGTCGCTGGTCGCGGCGCTTACCATTGTCCGGGCGAGCGACCCGCAGCCGTTGCGGCTGGCCCGCGAAGCGACGTTCGACCAATATCAGAGACTGGCACCTCGCAGGTTCGAGCCGATGCCCGTCCGCGTGGTCGACATCGACGAGGCTTCCTTGCGGCAGTTCGGGCAGTGGCCGTGGCCCAGGGATCGCATGGCGGCTCTGGTCGACAAACTGACGGAGCTTGGTGCGGCTGCCATCGCATTCGACATCGTTTTCGCCGAGCCCGATCGTCTGTCGCCTCGCACTGTCGTCCGCGCCGTGCCAGGCGTCGATCCTGCCTTGCTCGATCGCTTGCCCGACAATGACGAAATCTTCGCCCAATCGATCGCCGGCAAGCCAGTTATCCTGGGTTACGGCATCTCCAACGAAGGCAACTATCGGCCGCAAGTGAAGGCTGGCATTGCCTTTACGGGGGAGAGTCCGGTCGATGCTCCTCCCCATGTCAGGGCAGCCACACCGCTGCGGCCGCAGCTTGAGGCCAATGCCGCCGGCATCGGGCATATCAGCCTCAATCCGGGCAGATCGACCGCCGTGGTGAGGGCAGCTCCGCTCTTTCTGACGGATGGCGAACAGCTTTATCCGGGTCTTGCCCTTGAAGCCATAAGGGTAGCGCAGGGCGCCTCCACCTACGTCATTGCCGGCGCGCCGGACCGGCCGGGTATAATGACCTCCGTCAAGATCGGCGACTTCGTTGTCCCGGTGACTTCGGCCGGCGAACTCTGGCTCTATGTCAGCCCCGACAGGGCGGAACGGTATGTTTCGGCAAAGGACGTGCTCGCACCCGGCGGCGTCTCGCCCGAAACAAAGGCCGCGATAGAGGGCAGCATCGTGTTTGTCGGCACTTCCGCCGCCGGGCTGCAGGATATTCGTGTCACGGCACTCGGTGAGAACGTGCCGGGCGTCTCGCTCCACGCGCAGATGGTTGAACAGATACTGTCCGGCCACTATCTGTCGCGGCCCGATTGGGCAAACGGGCTGGAAATAGCGTCGATCGCGACGCTGGGCAGCCTTCTGGTGGTTCTCACGATTTTCGTAAGCCCCGCGATTGCGCTCGCCTGCGGCCTGGCGATCACGGGCCTGGCGCTCGTCGCATCATGGCTTGCCTTTTCGCTTGCGGGACTGCTGTTCGACCCGTTTGCGCCGATCGTCATGGGCACGATCACGCATTTCGCGACAACCTCTTTCCGCTTCCTGGTGACTGACCGGGAGCGGCGCGCGATCCGGCGGGCCTTCGGCCAATATTTGTCGCCATCGCTTCTCTACCGCATCGAGCACACGCGCGACGCACTTCGTCTTGGCGGCGATGACCGCGAGCTGACCGTGATGTTTGTCGATGTGCGAAACTTCACCCAGATCAGCGAAAGACTGCCGCCCACAGCCGTCGTGCGGTTTCTGAACACGCTTCTCGACGCGCTCAGCCGTCATGTCACCGCCAATGAAGGCACACTCGACAAGTTCATCGGCGATTCGATCATGGCCTTTTGGAATGCCCCGGTCGATGTCGCAGATCATCCTGCCAAGGCCGTCCGCGCGGCATTGGCCATGCGCGAGACGATTGCTCGCCTCAACGAAAGCGATGCATTCGGATTCGGGGCCGAGCAGACGGTTCGCATCGGTATCGGAATCCATACCGGCATCGCCTGCGTCGGAAACATGGGGGCGGAGTCACGATTCAACTATTCGGCTGTTGGCGACGCGGTGAACGTCGCGGCGCGTATCGAGACAGCGTGCAAGATGGTGAATTTCGACATCCTCGCGTCCGACGACACAGTACGATCGCTGGCAGGCTGGGCCGTGCTCGACGCGGGATCGCTGGAGCTCAAGGGAAAGAGCGCGAGGACGAAGATCAACGCCGTCGTCGGCGATGAAAATGTTGCCTCGTCGCCGGATTTTGCGGAGTTGCGGCTTCTCCACGGCAAGATCGTCGAGGCGTTGCGTTCGCGCTCGCCACGCAGCCGAAAGATCATTGCGGCGGCCAAAGCCAAGGCCGCGAGCCTGCCGGCAGGCTTGCACGACTTCTATGGCCGGATATCGCGCAGACCGGATGATTTTCTTGCCAAACGGGCGGGAGCGGCGGTGGAAGCGAATGCCGGATATGCGGAGCAACAATTCGGCTCCGATTCCTGACCGTCGAATACCGGACGCGCCGAGAAAAAAGAGTGGCTATCCCCTGCCATGGCCATTGCCGTGGCCTCTTCCGGGATTGCTTGGATCGTGGTGACCCGGATCGTTTCCATTGCCGTTGTTGCCGTCATCCGTGTCGCCTGGCGGGCTCGGCGGGCTCGGCGGGCTCGGCGGGCTCGGCGGATCCGGCGGGCTGGGCGGGCTCGGCGGATCGGGTGTGCCCGGACTGGGTGGGCCGGGCGGATTGGGCGCCGGTGAGGCTCGCCTTTGCTGCGGCGCGGTGCCCTCACGCTGACTGGAGGCCGTAAGCCCGCAACCGGTCGCGCTAAAGCTGCCAGAAAGCTGCTGGTTGCCGGTCAGAAACGGCAATGCCCGCGAGGTGCCGAGTCTGGTGAGCACAGATTGATTGACCTTGACGACGTCGGTCATTGCGCCTGATGGCGTCGCGACCACACAATCGCAGCGCCGCTTCAGTTCCCTGCAGCCGCCGCCGTTGCAGAAACGGGCCGACCCCTTCAGGAGCACGACGGCGGTTGTGCCGTTGGGCGCGATGTGGACATCGAATGCTGTTCCCCGCACGCCTATTGTGCCTGCAGGCGTCACGATCTGGTAGGCCGACGAAGGCGAGCTTCCGCTTATCCAGCGAAACGTTCCCTTGGCGGCGCGGACGGTAAGGTTCTTCACCGAATTCTCACCGCTGAACACGTACTTGTCGATGACGACGGAAGAACCCCACCCCACCGCCAGCTTGGTGCCATCCAGGAACACGAACTGGCCAAGCCCGGTATTGGATGTCCTGATACGTTCGTCGCGATGAACGGGTGCGCTGACCACCAGCGGTCCGGTTGCGCCGGTAACGGCAGTCTTGATCACGACTGCCTGGCCCACTGTTTCGGCGGCCATTATCGGTGTCGCATTGTTGAGCGTCACGGCAAGCGCGACAACAACAGCCCATCTAAAGGACGGCATGGCATCCCCCGTGATGCTTTCATTAGGACATTCTTAACTATCACATGCTTACGTTGGGGAATACATCAATTTGAATGGGACCTAGCGCGCTCGCTCAGGCGACGCTCGAGGGCACGAACTCGACCGCATCGCTCGTCGGCCAGTCGTCCTCCAACTACATTGGCAATGGCGCTGCGGGGGGCTAAGGCAAAATCCGAGCGCTCAGATCGAAGCCGACTCTCTCCCAGATGAAGCGAAGCAGTCGATGGGACCGTTCACATCTCATATTTCGCCGTGAAGACAACCGGGCTGCTGCCTGATTGCATGCTACGGGTCAGTGCGAATTTCCGTTCGCACCCTCTGTGGCGTCTTTCCGGTCCAGGCATGAAACGCCCGGGCGAATGAGTTAGAATCCTCAAAACCTAACAGGAACGAAATCTCCGCACTCGACATTTGGGTGGTACGCAAATAATGGCGCGCCAAAGAATCGCGCAAGGTGTCCAGCGTCTCCTGGAACGTGGTTCCCTCGTCGTGCAGTCTGCGCTGTAGCGTGCGGGTGCTGACCCCGAGTTTTCGGCTGACCACCTGCATCGATACCTCACCGGCCGGCAATGTCTCGAGCAGCGTGCTGCGCACCCGTTCGATCATGCCGGCCGTCCTATCCAGGTCCGCCAATCGCTGGCGCAAGGCGGGCTCGAAGAACGACCACATATTGTTGTTTTCCGTCAGGAAGGGACGCTCAATGTCCCCCGCCGCGAATACAAGGGTGGCCAATGGCGTACTGGTCACGGGCACACCGAAGTAGGTCCTGTAAAGACCTGACTCTGATTCACTTTTTGGCGGCGACGGCCAACCCACTCGCAACGGCTGCACAGGACTGCGCGTCGCCAACCGTGCCAGCTGAACAAAAAATACCAGCTTGAACGCCAAAAAGACGCTTGGCGGGTGCTTGGTGTGGTCCAGGAAATCGATCGTGACGATGACTTCAGCCGTCTTGCGTTCTACCTTGATCGCCATGGGTGCGATCAGCCGCACATACTTCGCAATGCGATCGAGAGCATTGCCCATATTAGCGCTGCACAACGCAGCGAACAGTTCTGGATCGAACCAGTCGGAAGACATCACTTTGGCAATGCGCAAGGGGGCCGGCAAATCCGGATCAACGAATCCAGCCTCAGCCCCAATTGCCTCCCAGAGCCTGTAGAAGGTCTCCGAGTCCAGGCGAACGTTTTCTCGCGCAAACAAATCGCCCGGTAACTGCGCCCGGCGCAACACAGGTGACGTCGCCAACCCGGCGTCTTGCATCAACAACCGCCAGCCCGGCCAAACCGCGTATTCTAAAACCGAGCCGCGTCGGCCATTCGCTGCAGATCTGTTTTTACGATTCATAGTCCGATTCTATGAAGCGGATCACGCCACGACAATAGCAGATGGCGTCAAAGGCCTCAGCATCAGGTTGGCGCGTTCCGCTGAAAGTTGGCGCGTTCGGCGAGTGCGGCTCGCCAAGTTCGGTGGCAAATATGCGGCCTGTTCAGAAGAGAGACATGAAATGAGCAAGACGGTTTTGATAACGGGCGCATCGTCAGGTTTTGGCTTGATGCTTGCCAACACACTCCACAAGCGGGGCCTTGATGTCATTGGCACCAGCCGTGATCCGGAAAAATATGCGGCCAAGGTGCCCTTCAAACTTATGCGCCTGGATATCGACGATGACAGCTCCATCCGGTCGTTTGCCGACGAGCTGTTTCAGCATGGCAAGCAACTTGATGTGTTGGTCAACAACGCTGGCTACATGCTCACAGGCATAGCCGAAGAGACGCCTATTGATCTTGGCAGACGGCAATTTGAGACCAATTTCTGGGGCACGGTGAAGGTTACGAATGCCATTTTGCCTTACCTCCGGAGGCAAAAGAAAGGTCAGATCATCACCGTCAGCTCTGTTGTGGCCTTGATCGGCCCACCGAACCTTTCCTACTACTCGGCCTCAAAACACGCCGTTGAAGGTTATTTCAAGTCGCTACGGTTCGAACTCGCTCAATTTAACATCAAAGTCAGCATGGTCGAGCCGGTCTGGTTCAAAACCAACCTCGGTCACAATGCAATCTCGTCAGCCGCCGGCAACATCGCGGACTACAATGTCTATCGCAAACAAGTACAAATTGCGACGCAGTCCGATATAGATGCGGCGGAAGAGCCCGATGCGGTTATCCATACCATCACCAAGCTTATCGGGACGAACGAGCCAAAGTTCAGCAACCCGGTGGGGAAGATGATCTGGATGATACTTTTCCTGCAAAACTACGCGCCGAAAATGTTTGAAAGCTCAATAATGAAGCGTGTGGCGACGGCCAAACAAAGAACCTGATACATAATCGAGAGTCAAGCACACCCGACAGGTACCTCTGCCCAGATCGCGGCTTTCATCAAAGGCACACAGAAAGCCTGACAGCACCCGCGTCGCAGGATCATGAATCGCGTTCTGCTCGCTATCCCCCTTTATCCGGCATCGCACGGCCGTCAAATGCTTTGCGATGCCATCCTGCCAGGAGACAAAGATGAAGTACTACCTCTGCAAATACATACCGCCGCGTGCCGATTTTCTGACAACGTTGACCGCCGCCGAGCGTGAATGGATGGGCCAGCATGGCGCTTTCTTAAACAGGCTACTCGATCAGGGCCTTATCGTCGCCCACGGCCCCGTCATTGACGATACGGGAGGCTACGGGGTGTCGCTTTACCAAATCGCCGACGATCAAGATATCGCTGCCCTCACATCGGAAGATCCGATCGTGAAGAATGGCGTCGGCCACTATGAGCATTACACCATGCTTAGTCTCAAGGCGCGTGGCTAATATTTCCGTCTCCCAACAGACATGCACGGCTCACCAACACGCCCTGCAGGTTATCGGCTGTGACAGCCTAACTTAGGAAAACACCATGAGTACCGCACTTATAACCGGAGCCTCCAGCGGCATCGGCGCCACCTATGCACGCCGTCTAGCCGCTCGCGGCCACGACCTTGTCCTGGTCGCTCGGGCGACCGACCGTCTGAACGGGCTGTCCGCCGAACTGCGTGACGCGTACGACGTTGGTGTCGAGGTGATCACTGCTGATCTGACCGACAGCGCTCAACTTGAACCGGTCCTGCAACGCCTTCGCGCGGACCCGCCGATCGACATACTCATCAACAATGCCGGCGCAGCGTTGAGCGGCGATTTCGCAGCCGCCGCCCCCGCAGATATGGACAAACTGATCCGGCTCAATGTTGTCGCCCCTACCTTGCTCACATCAGCTGTCATCGGCGGCATGGTCGCACGGGGGGATGGCGCGATCGTCAACATCGCATCCGTCCTGGCACTGCTGCCCGAATACGCGCACGGCGTCTATGCGGCAACGAAGTCCTATGTGATGACCCTGACGCAGAGCCTTGCGGCCGAAGTGGCTTCGAAAGGCGTTTATGTGCAGGCTGTGCTGCCGGCCGCCACGCGAACGGAAATCTACGATCGCGCCGGTGGCGACATCAACAACGTCCCAAACGTCATGGAGGTTGAGGATCTGGTGGATGCAGCACTCGTCGGGTTTGACCGCAAGGAACTGATCACGATCCCGCCAGTGCCTGACATTGCGGCCTGGGAGGCGTTCGAGCAGGCGCGTGGGATTCTCGCATCTGGCTTTAGCAATTCCCAGCCCGGGCCCCGCTACCGCCCCTGAACGAAGAGCGTCGAAGCCCAAATGTGGGGCGCCGCCGCGACTTAGCAAGCTGCACTTTAATCACCTTGAAGGGCCCAGCCTCGGCGTCCGGCTCTGAGGCTTCGTTGCGCTCACGCGTCTATTCGACATCCAAAGGAGAATTCGATGGCTTACAGAACCCTCAACCCCTTCACAGAGCAAAAAGTTCAAGAATTTCCCGAACATACCGACGCCGAAGTTGAGGCAGCGCTGGCCAAGGCACACGCTCTTTTCAAGTCTGACTGGTCCACCGGTGATCGCGCGCCCCGCCTTGCGATTCTCGACAAACTCGCGGGGTTGATCACCAAGAAACGCGACAGGCTTGCCAACACGATGGCCGAGGAAATGGGCAAGCCATTGCTCCAAGGCCAGATGGAGGCCGATCTATGTGCCGATATAGCACGGTATTATGCTGATCGAGCCACCGAGATGCTGAAGCCGCAGCCGGTCGACAGCAATGTCGGTGAAGGCTGGGTTGAGTTTCACCCAGTCGGCGTGCTGCTTGCGGTGGAGCCATGGAACTTCCCCATCTACCAGCTTATCCGTGTTGTCGCGCCGGCGATCGCGGTCGGCAATCCCGTGATCTACAAGCACGCCAGTATCGTGCCTCAATGCGCCGCCGTGTTTGCAGATTTGGTTCGTCAGGCCGGTGCACCCGAAGGCGCTGTGACCAACCTGTATATCTCTTCCGCGAAGGTTTCCGAACTGATCGCAGATGACCGGATCCAAGGTGTCGCTCTTACTGGCTCAGAGGGGGCCGGCAGCCAGGTCGGGGCGCGCGCCTCCGAGAAGCTGAAGAAATCAACCCTTGAATTGGGTGGAAGTGACGTTTTCGTGGTTCTTGACGATGCCGACCTCGGCAAGGCGGTTCAAAGTGCCGTTATCGGACGATTGGCCAATGCTGGCCAGACTTGCAGCGCAGCCAAACGCTTCATCGTCCAGCGCTCGATCGCGGACGTCTTTACCGACGCCTTTGTTGGGGCGATGCGCGGGGCAACCATGGGCGACCCGAAGGACCCGCAAACGCTCCTCGGGCCAATGGCCTCGCGTGAAGGGCTGGACGGGCTCAGCCGTCAGGTTGAGGAAGCAGTTGCGAACGGCGCGACCGTTCTGACTGGTGGCAAGCGCGCGGACTATACAGGATTCTTTTACGAACCGACGGTCCTGACCGATGTGAGCCCGGACAACCCCGCCTTCTATCAGGAGTTCTTCGGCCCAGTCGCACAGCTTTTCGTGGTCGACGACGACGATGCGGCGGTGGCGCTTGCCAATGACTCGAACTTCGGCCTCGGCGGGAGCATCTTTTCGGCGGATATCAAACGCGCGCGCAGAATGTCATCACGGATCGAGTCCGGCATGGTCTTCATCAACATGTGGACAACGTCGCGACCCGAGCTACCGTTCGGCGGGGTCAAGCGGTCTGGCTATGGCCGCGAACTCGGCGACGCCGGGATCAAGGAGTTTGTCAACCGCAAGCTGGTCGTTGTGAGCGCTGAGTAGGCCATCAAAGCCGCGTCAATCATGGAATGATGCCCAGGCTGATCAAATCCACGACGTCAAGCGTTGGTTCGCATGACTGCGAACCAACGCGCGGCAGCCGCGGCAGCGATAAAGCCTCAAACTGTCCGCCCCGAAACGGAAAGCAACCTTTCGGCGAAAACTTTCCCATCGATCTCGGAAATCGAAGCAACCAGCTGATTAATCCTGTCCCTACGGCCTGGCCAATCGCGATATTAATCGGGATCGGCCCTTCTCAGCGTTTGATTGTGGTTTTTTCAGAAAACCGGCTTCACTTTCGGAATCAAGCTCCGAGCGCGCTACCGGTCGACCATCGCCATGCCGCGTTCGCCATAGCGGGGGCCGGAGATTTTTCCTGGCGCGAGCGCCTCGTCGAGCGCGGCCATTTCGGCGGCGTCGAGTTTCAGGGAGGCGGCGGCGATGTTCTCCTCCAGATATTGTCTGCGCTTGGTGCCGGGGATCGGCACGATGTCGACGCCAAAACCGTTGCCCTTCCCAAGCACCCAGGCCAGTGCGATCTGTCCAGGCTTGACGCCCCGGGCAGCCGCGATGTCGCGCACCTTGGTGGCCGCTTCGACATTGGCGTCGTAGTTTTCGCCCTGGTAGCGCGGGTCGTTGCGGCGGTAGTCGCTCTCGGGATAGTCCTCGGCGCGCTTGACGTCGCCGGTGAGAAAGCCGCGGCCGAGGGGTGAGAACGGCACCAGGCCGATACCGAGCTTTTTGAGCAACGGGATGATCTCCGGCTCCAGGTTGCGTTCCCACAGCGAATATTCGCTCTGCAGCGCAGAGACTGGAAAGACGGCATGCGCCCGGCTTATGTTGGCGGCACCGGCCTCCGACAGTCCGAAGAAGCGCACCTTGCCTTGCGCGACCAGTTTGCCGACGGCACCGGCGACATCCTCCATCGGCACATCAGGGTCGACGCGGTGCTGGTAGAGCAGGTCGATATGGTCGGTGGCGAGCCGGCGGAGCGAGGCTTCGACAACCTCTCTGATATGTTCGGGCCGGCTGTCGACGCCGCCGACCTGCTTGCCGTTTTCGATGCGGAAGCCGAATTTGGTGGCGATCGTCACCTGGTCGCGCTTGCCCTTCAGCGCCCGGCCGAGCAGTGCCTCGTTGGTGTGCGGGCCATAGACCTCGGCGGTATCGAGGAAGGTGCAGCCAAGTTCGATGGCGCGGTGCAGCGTGGCGATGGATTCAGCCTCGTCGGCCGGACCGTAGGACTGGCTCATGCCCATGCAGCCGAGACCGATGGCAGAGACTTTCAGTCCCTGGCTGCCGAGTTTTCGTGTGGCGAGGGTCATTGTGGAGGCTCCGGTTGGGGTTTTGCCGCACCATATAGCGCGCGCGCTCAATTCCCAAAGGTGTTCGGAGCTGTCTCAATCGACTGTGATCGGGCGACTGTGATCGGGCGACTGTGATCGGGCAATGTGATCGAGGCGCGAGCCAGCGGGTCGGTCCCCGGCCGGAAAGCGGTCCGGCGTTTATTCACGTGTTGGAAGCGGCGCAGCGGTTAGGAGCCGGGTCAGAGCGGCACTACTGGATCGAGACCGGCTGTGAGAAGGCGGGCGCGCTGATTGCAGGTTCCTCAGCATCAATGCCATTTCCTGGCAGCGCCAACCCATTGCTCAAGGCGTCGAATTCGATTGCCGCGCCAAGCAGCTGGGCAGCCTGGAGAACTAGATACTCTATGTCCTCGAGGGCGACATTTTCGGCCAGATTTTGGACCCTGACCTGTTCGGCGGTCACCGTGATGTTGACGATGCCTGCCGTCTTGAATGCCCTCTGGACCGCTGAATTGACGTCATCGCGCAGGCGCTTGGAGTAATCGTACCGCATCGAAACCTCCCGAAGGGAACGGTTTTCTGTTCATGCGCCCGGCGCGCCGGCCTGGCAAGTGAAAATTTCATAATACCCAAATAAAATCAGTTAGTTAGGATAGTTACAGGAATGTGCATCAGGCATTCGATACGCATCCTGAGTTTGATGCGTGGAGCGCTCACTGGCAGGTCTTGACGCGTAATGAGCGCTATCCTAATTATAAGGTAAATGAGTTAGATACTAACTCACTGTATTTTTAGTCCTGAGCGAGGAGCGCGCACATGGCTGAACTCGAACGCCCCGAACGACTGCAGATCATGCTCACCACCGACGAATTGGCGGCGCTGGAAAACTGGCGCTTCGAAAAGCGCATGCCAAGCCGCTCGGCCGCGGTCAGGGAGCTGTTGCGGCGCGGTCTTTCCTCGGACGGATTCCTGACGGCCGAGCAAGGCGTCAAATCGCAGGAGTTCGGCGTGCTGCCTGACGATGAAGGTGCGAAGCCGGCCAGCCGATGAGGTGCTCGCGGGCATGATGCGCTGCCTCGTGGCGCATCGCCCGCAGCAATTCTTTTGCCGGCGATTGCCTTCATCCGCCAGCGCGCTAGCTAGTGGTGATGGCGGAATTCCGGGCGGTGATGACGGATACCAAGGGCAGTGACAGACTGGACACGCTCGCCGACGGGCGGCTCGCCGCGATTGTCGATTCCTCCTTCGATGCGATCATCAGCAAGGATTTGAACAGCATTATCACCAGCTGGAACATGGCGGCCGAACGCATGTTCGGCTACAGCGCCGAGGAGGCGGTGGGCCAGTCCATCCTCATGCTCATCCCCGACCACCTCAAAAGTGAGGAGACCGAAATCATCGGCAGGGTACGCGCCGGCGAGCGGGTGGCGAGCTATGAGACGACGCGAAGGCGCAAGGATGGAGCGCTTATCGCCGTCTCGCTGACGGTTTCGCCGATCAAGAACGCCGATGGCAAGATCGTCGGCGCCTCGAAGATCGCCCGCGACATTTCCGCCGCCAAGGAGAGCGAGCGCCGCATCAGGCTCTTGATGCGAGAGGTCAACCATCGCGTCAAGAACCAGTTCGCGGTCATCCTGTCGATGGTCAGGGAAACAAGCAAGCGCTCGAGCGACCCGCGTGAGTTCGAGGAACTGATCCGTGCCCGCATCATGGCGCTGTCGCGCTCGCACGATCTGCTCGTCACCTCGGAGTGGGCCGGCGCCAGTCTGTTCGACCTGATCCAGGAGCATTTGAAGCCGTTCGGCCGCGAGGAGCAGATCCTGCTTTCCGGCCCGGTGCTGACGCTGCAGTCGAATGCGGTGCAGAATCTCGGCATGGCTTTCCACGAGCTCGGCACGAATTCGTCCAAATATGGCGCGCTGGGCAGCGAAGACGGCCGGGTCGAGATCACCTGGACAATCAACTCCGGCGCCCAGGGTGCCGGCGTCAAGACTGCCGGTGCACAGGGTTCTGGCGTTTCGGGTGGGCGCGAGTTCCAGCTGCTCTGGAACGAGACATCCACGCCTCATCCCGCCGAGCAGCGCGACGAGACCACGCGCCAGGGGTTCGGTACCGTCGTCCTGAAGCGTGTGGCGCCGCAGTCGCTGGGTGGCTCTGCCGAGCTGGAGCGCTCGCCCGGCCGTCTCAACTGGCGCCTCAACGCGCCGCTGGCATCGATCATCGTGCCGCAAGCCGGCGTCGATGCCGATGCCGACGCCGCGCTGGGCTTCGGCATCTGAATGCCGCGTGGGCGGCGGGTTTTCCGCCGCCCCCGGCTTACCAGTCACCGATGATGCGGGAGATGCCTTTCGGCATCGACTTCTCCAAGGGTGAAGCTCTGGAAGCCCGGCATGAGCTGCCATATGGCTGCAAGGCCTATGATCACATAGGCCAGGCGGGCCAGCATGGCGCCCCCAAAGGCTGTGCCGATTACGTCATAGCCGGTCACACCCATTGACAGAAAGTTGAGACCGCCAAGGATGATGAGGGCGAGCGTGACGAGGTTCATGATGCGCATAAACGCCTCCTGATGTTGCCTGACAAAAAGACGTCTGCAAAAAAACGCTTGCCGTTTCAGACGGTTCCGTTGATCACGAAATTGTGAACAGCGGTTGCGGTGCGTGAATACGGCTCGGCCTACTCGACCAGTATGTGTGCCTCGCGCGCGGCCTCGATGAAAGCCTCCCTGGCGATATCGGCAGGCACGTCGCCGCTTGTCGCGCGGCGGCAGGCGCGCAACGCGGATTGATGTTTCAGGCTGCCGGCGTCGCGCCAGTGTGTCGTCAGCAATTCGATGGCCTGCTGTGTGTTGGACAGATTGCGGGTGGCACCGGCCACACCGACCGAAAACCACCACGGGTTTGGAAAACCAAGCTGTTTGCATTGGAACCTCGGCAGCGTGAGGACAATAACGCCCGCGTCAGCGCACAGTTCCATCTCCGCCGTCACTGTCGCGCGAGGCTGAGGGAGCTTGTCGGCGGCGAAGGCATCCGATGTGCCGCAGGCCCGCGGGCGCCGGTCCGTTCGATCGGAGCCGGCTTGATGGAACATTAGTCATCTCTAATAGTTATGTTTGTCAGCAGGGCAGGGGCATCCCCTGCTGAAGATCGGGTCTCCGATCGGCCCGCGCACCTCTGGCCGAGAGCGCGAGTTTTCGGCCCGACTTGGGGGCGGCCCGGCGCACACTTCGTTGGGAAAGCAGTGCGCCGGGCCTAGCCGGCGTGGGGCGGCTGCCGGCTGATTGTTATATGCGGTATTGCTAATATAGCTGAAGCATTCAAATGAAGGAGGTGAGAGCCATCGATGTCTGAAAAGCCGGCCACAACCTATGTTGTGAGCGTCTTTGAAAAGCCGATGTGGCGTACGGTCTTGACCACGAAGGACAAAACCAAGGCTTTCGCCCTCGCGAAAGAGATTGGCGACAAGGTGCGGGTCGAGGAGATCACGCCGAAACCAAAGGAGCGCTGAGGCGCCCGCCAGGGACCGGCCTCGGAACATGAGCCGGCGCCGACAGTTGCTTTTGCGGCAGGGGTTCCAACGCCCCGGCAAGTCCCGCGATCCCTAAGGGCGCGCCTGCCGCCGCCATGAATGGGGCGGAGGGTCTCTACCCCGCCAAGCCTGATCCACCCATATATTGCGATTGGCTAAAGTAACGGAACGTCCAATGGACGATACCGGAACCAAAGCGGTTACGTCAGACCTTTGCGTGGAGCGCCTAAGACCTTGGTCCCAATAGGAAAAGCCCGCCACAGGAGCGACCTGCGGCGGGCTTTTCAAGTGGCTACATCCCAAAGGAATCGACCGCTTGTGGTGGTACTGTGAACCAAGTGACCGCGTTGGCCTATGGTGTGATCGCGGAAGCCAGGCCCAGGACCCGGATTACAAATACGGTGGGGCGCTTGCGAAGGCGGCGATCCGCGAATCCGTTCAGGCAATTCGCAGACGTTTGTTCAGTGGGTATTCGGCAGAAAGGCAGATTTGGAATCCAGCGATCTGGTTTTTCTGGTTCCCGCTCATGGGCTCGAACCACGATTCACGCCTTCAAAGGGCGCTGTCCTACCATTAGACGAAGCGGGAGAAGCTCGGATGGTTATGCCGTCAGTACGGCGAGGCGTCAATTCGGGAAGTTGTTGACCGGCTCTTCGCAGCGGTAAACCGGGCAGTGCCCATCGCGGGCCGGGATATAGGCTGACATCGGCACTTCCGGCCAGTCGCATTCATTGCCGAACTGCCTGACATAGCGGTCATAGGTGTTCGGGCCGGTGGTCAGCACCACAGCGCGATGGCTCTGGATCATGGCCTGGATCCCGGCGCAGCTGATGCTGCGGCTGTCGGGCCGGGCCTCGGCCAGACCGGTCGCCGCAAGCACGGTGGCCAAGGTTATCGACAGGATTCGAAGGCGAGCGGACATGACGGTTCTCTTGGTTTTGACGCAGCCTCATTGTTCCACAAAACCCGCCACCTGTCCGCCGGTTCCGCGACAGCCGGCGCGTTGCGCAGGGCAAGACGCAACCAAACCACGTGTCGCGCATTGCTGGTCATGGACAGTAGGAAGCCTTACGAAACGCCGCAATGGTGGCCCGGAAACGAAGACCGCGAAGCCATGTGCTGTTCCTTCTGCGGCGGCCGCGACCACCGCTACGAGGCGTGCCCGCAAAGGACCGATCCGCCTGTTCCTCCGACCGACAAGGGCGAGGGGACATCCCGCTGACCCGGGCGCCGGCCCGTCAGGACCGTTTCCATGGCGCCTCCGCTACGCATAGCGGCCGAGGCGTCATGCCGCCGGGACAAGGGGCCAACCCTTTTTGTCGCCAATAGAGGGGCCGGGGCGCCGGCCGGCGGTCACGATCAGCGGACCAGCAGGCCGGCGTGATCGCAGAGCGCCGTGAAGGCCTCCTGTGCCTGAGCCGTGCCGTCCTTGTTTTCCAGCGCCGCCTCGATCTTTTCGCGCGCGGCCTGGTAGAAAGGGCCGCGGCTGGCATGCGGCCAGTCGATCAGGATTTCACTGGCGTCCTGAAGGGTCGCCACTTCGCGGATCGTGTCCGAGCCATGCGGCTTGATCCGCATCGGTGTCGACAGCATCACATCGGCCATTGGATTTCCCGCTATTGGAGGATGTGGGCTTCGCGTGCGGCGTCGATCATCGCCCGCATCGCCTTTTCCGGCGGCGTCCAGCCGTCCAGTGCATCGCGACAGCAACGCAGCGCCGCCTGGTATCGCCGGCCTCGGCCGGCCGGCCAGTCGCCGAGGCATTCCAGCCCCTCCCAGGCGCTGCGCACCACGCGCTCGCGCTCGGGGGCAAATTTCAGGCGGATCGGTCGGGGGAACATCTTGTCGTTCAACTGAAGTCTCCGTGGCATGCCGCCCCAGGAGTGAACAGCGGTTGTGAAACAACGCACTCGCAAGGGGCGCCGGATAACGCCGCCGGCAGGGGAGGGTTCCGGACCCGGAAGATCAATTTTCAATCGTGGGCGACGGCGTCCGACAAAGGTCTCGGCGGCGGCGGAACGGCGTCTTCCGACGTTGGCCGGTCAAGGGACCGGTCATGCTCGAACTGTTCGGTGCCGGGCAAGGCATGCAGCCAGGTCTCGCGGCGGCTGGTCCACAATTCGTATTGCGGCTCCAGGTCGGTCGGCGCGACGTCGAGGCTGCCGAGCATCACCTCGACCTCATCATCGCCGATCCAGGCGACGCGGCCGCCGCAGGTCGGGCAGAAGCTGCGCGTGCCATAGCTGGCGACTTCGCCCGATGTCTCGAAGGCATCGCGCGGCCAGATGGCGAAGGCTGAATAGACCGAGCCGCTCGCCTTGCGGCAGTCCTTGCAATGGCAGAGGCCGACCCGTATCGGCTGGCCGGTGACGACGAACTGCACGCCGCCGCACAGGCAGCTACCGGTCCTGCGTGTGGTGTCGGACATGATCGCGGCCCTCCCTCGGTCTGGCTCTTGTCAGTCTGGCACGCTACGGGCGGGGGCTCATCTGCCATTTCGTTGGCCAGAAACCAGGAAAAGACATCCTGTCCATCGTACCGCCGAGCCCGGCTGGCAGCACCAACCGGGCCGACGCGGCCCGCAGCATCCTTCAACGCCATAACGGCGAAATGGTTGCGGCTCGCGGCTGCTATCCGCGCGCGGCCATGTGGTTGTCGAGCTTCTTGCGCGACGGGCCATAGCGCTTGATGATGGTCTGGGCTTCGCTCTGCGGGATGCCGTATTTGCGCGCGAAGGCGGCGACCTCGTAGGTCTCCTCGCTCGAAACCAGCTTGCGGTCCTGCTTGATCTTGGATTTATCGTCGGGCATGGCGGACCTCGCTTTCTGTGAGCCGCACGGTCGTGCGGACATCGCTATATAGGATGCCGCGATCAGACATAACAGCGATCGGCGCTACTGGTTCCATGGCAGATGGCGGACAGAAGCCTGCCCGACGCGGATTGCAGGCTTTCAGGCCGATGCAGGGGCCAGGCCGGCGCCGTGCTGGTCGGTCTCGCCGCAATCGGCGCAAGGCGCGCTGGCGCCGGGACAGCCGCGCTGGTGGGTGCCGGCAGGACAGCAAAGGCCGTTGGAGCGTGTCCAGCGCGGGCATTGGAAAACCTGCCCGGTGCCGCCGCAACCGCTGCACTCGAGGACCGGAGACCCGACCATATAGGACATCGTCCCGAACTTGACGCTCGCGCCCAAAACCCAACCCACCCAAATTGCTGCACAGGACGGACCTGTGCATTAGCCCCAGCTAACGATACCACGTTGCTGGTTACGGACAAGTTTCAGGATCATTAATTGTTCGTGAACGCCTCGGCCCAAGGCCCGGCACCGACCTCAGGCTGGCGTCAGCCGCCTGGCGGCGAGGTACATGAGCGCCGACGCGGCCTGGCCGCGATCCCAGCCGGCGGCCTCGACCTTGTCGAGCAGCGCGTCGAGGTGGGGGACGAGCATCTCCCGGCAGTGCTGTCCATAGGCGGCGCTCATCGCCGGATGCTGCGGCGCGCCGATGGTCAAGGCCTTGGCCATGTTTGATTCCCTCCCCGTGGGCGAGAGCGATCATACCATCAGCCGGCAAACCGAAATAATCCGATTTCACCGGCGCGGGAGCGCCGCGCCGACAGCGCCAAGGCGGAAGCCGAGGCCAGCGACCGGACTTCGGGAGGGATCATGCTCTCGGTTCAAAAAGCTCGACGACGTTGCCGGACGGATCCTCGCAAAGGATCTGGCGGCCGCCGGGGCCGTCGATGATCTCGTTGCGGAACGGCACGCCGGCCTCGCGCATCCGGGCGGCCAGCGCCGGCAGGTCCTCCACCTCCAGCACGATGCGGTTCCATCCGCCCGGTTCCGGCGTCCGGCCATCCGGCATCGGCCTCGCCGCCGACGCCATCGGGCCGGCAAGCCAGAGCGTCAGGTCGTCGCGCCTGAGGATGGCCATCGCCGGACCGAACTGCTGCTGCAGCACGAAACCCAGATGCTTCGTGTAAAATGCTATCGCCAACTCGACATCGCTGACGAGATACCGGACCGTCGCCATATGCTGGCTCTCCTCATAAACTGATCAAGCGCCCCTTTGTGAGGGTAGCTTTCGGGGCAGGTCGCGGCAAGGTTTCAGGCCCGGCGACGGCGTCCTGTCCGTGCGCGCCGGACCGGTGCCGATATCCAGAGCTCCATCGCTATCGTGCAAAAAATTCCAGGCCGGTGTCGGAACTGCGCAGGGTCGCTCGTCCTTGGGTCGACATCCATTGCAAACCCTGGAGAGACAGCATGCCGGACATCACTCAATCGCCGTGGCAGACCGCGGCCCTTCTCATCGCCCGCCTGATCTTCGCCGCCGTCTTCCTGATGGCGGTGACCTTCAAGTTCATGGGCATGGGTGCCACCGCGGGCTTCATCGCCGCCGCTGGCTTTCCCTTCCCGCTCTTCCTCGCCTGGTGCGCGGCGATCCTGGAGGTGGCGCTGGTGCTGTGTTTCCTGAGCGGCGCCTTCTTCACCCAGGCGGCTCTCGTCGCGGCGGCCTATGTGCTGTTCCTGGGCTTTGCCTTCCACGGCCCCAGCCACTGGGCCGGTAACCAGGCCGAGTTCGGCTTCTTCGTCGACCATTTTTCGTTCCTGGCCGGCCTGCTCTTCGCCGCCGTCCACGGACCGGGACGGACGCTGGCGCTGAACCTGGGCTGGCCGGGCAGGGCGTGAGGCTGGCCTCACAACTGGTCGTTATAGGGTTCCTTCATCTGGCCGACCATGCGGGCCAGTTTCGAGAATGACGGCATGTCGGCCTCCGGCTGGCACTGGTTGGCAAGCTCAAGCAGCCGGATCGGAAAATTGACGGCGTCGCGGCTCGACGCCGACATGCCGTTGGACCGCTCCTCACCGGTTTCACTGGCCTCGGCCTTGCGCAGCGCAATGTCGATCTCCTCCGATGTCAGCACCCCCTTGCGAACCAGCACGTGGTTGATCGATGCGACGGCCATCAGCAGGCCTTCGAGTTGCAGATTGGCGACGTTCATGGCGATTGCTCCCTCCATTGACCAAAACTAAAACGCGCCAGCGGCGTTTCCGATCCGAGGGCAGGCGTTTGGCCAGCTCGCGGACGTCTTGCCCGTCGGTCGCGAGCCTCGCCGCGATGCCTTGCGTGCGAAAAGAGACTATGATCGCCAGGGCCGGGTGCGAAGCAGGGAGGTCGTTTTGCGTCTTGTACTAGCCTTTGGTTTTGCCGTGGCGATGACGACGGCCGCGTCCGCCGACATGGCGATGAACTTCGAATGGGGCCCGACGGTCAAGTGTTTTGATCCGAAGTCGCCGCCGATCACGCTTTCCGGCGTTCCCGCCGGGACGAAGACGCTGGCGTTCAAGATGGTCGATACGGACGCGCCCGACTTCAAACATGGCGGTGGCACCGTGGTCTTCGGCGGCCAGAAAACCTTGCCCTATGGAGCCTTCAGCTATCGCGGACCCTGTCCGCCCAGGCCGCATATGTACGAGATATCGGTGAAGGCGCTCGATGGCAGCGGCAAAACCATCGCGACGGCAAAAGCGCGACGACGTTTTCCGTGACGCTATCGGGTAATGGCGCGGATGAAGCCGGATTCCACCTTTCGGGACCGTGCTCTATTCCTGCGTCAGGCGCTCGCCATATTCGCGCCACACCGCCTTGACCTCCAGGCTGCCGAGGCGCGGGATCGAGGGATCGCCGCAATGTATGGCCACGGCGCTGATGTCGTAGTTGGGGTAGGCGTTGGCGACGAAGCGGATCGCGTCGCCGAGCGAGTTGACGCGGATCACCGGGTCAGCCTGGCCCTGGCCGGTGCTGCGCACACCGGAAACCGAGGCTGGAGCATGCCGCATCCTGAACACGGATGCCATGGCTGGTCTGTCCATCGTCCTCTCCTAAAAGGCCGTGCGACGCGAATCATTCCATGAGCTTCAGCTGATGATCCCACAGCTGCCGGTCGATGAAAAGCCGGCTAGGCAATGCAGGTTTCGGATGGTCTGATGTCGCCGATCCGATTGTCGGGTGAGGGCCGTTGTGCTATGATTTTGCCCATGGTGTTGATTTGCGCCGATGACCCGCCGCGAGGCGGGTTTTTGTTTTTTCAGCTTCCCCTCAAGCGATGCCGGTTGCGTCTCCGCATTGGTGCCGAAAGATGGAATAGGAATTTTTTCTTAGAAAATCGTTGACCGGGTGAGGGCAGCCATGCTACATATTTGTCCATGGTGCTGATTTGCGCCAGCGACCCGCCGCCGAGGCGGGTTTTGTTTTTCTGGCGCCTTGTCTGGTGACGGCGCTGAGACTGCCGATTTTGAACGCTGGCGGGACAGCGCCCCCTCTGTCCTGCCGGACATCTCCCCCACGAGGGGGGAGATCAGCAGCTTCGGCGCAGCGCCTTTCCTGCAACGTCTGTGATTGGCGAAAGCCGGGATGACAGCCGATCTCCCCACCTGTGGGGGAGATGTCCGGCAGGACAGAGGGGGGCGCCGTAGAGCGCGACCTTTGCGAGAATCCAATGACCCAACGCTACGCCACCATCATCACCGACGATGACGGCCGTGAGGTCGTCAGCGCCATTGGCGCGTTCGAGGGCGCGGCGCCCCAGCCGCGTCTTGGCCGGGTCGAGTTGGTCGCGCCCGGCGTGTTGATCGGCATGGTGCGGGACGCGGCCGGTGGCTTTGGTTTTCCGCAAGCCGGCATCGGCGGCCACGCCATCGGTCTCGTCTTGGCGCGTCTCAGGGCGCAGGCCAGCGTGGCAAAGCGCGTCGGTGCGCCAAAACCTGCCGCGACCTCAAAGCCGAAGCGCAGCAAGAGGGCAAAGAAGAAAACCGTCCGTAGACGGAAGCCGGCCGGATCGGCGCCGAAGGCGGGCAAGGCGGCCAGCGATGCCGCTGCTACGGTGATGGACCAGGTCGATGGCTGATGACACCGCCGCCGGGCCGGTACGCCGCAAGGCGAGGCCGACGAGGCGCAAGCCCGTTCGTGAGGCTGCCGCGCAGGCGCCCCGTCCGAAACGGACGAAGAAGACGCTGGGCGATGATTTTTTGGCCGCCGTGCGCGCGGACTTCCGCGCGTATGGCGCCGGCGTCATCGCCGAGGTGCGGGCCGACAAGCCGGACCAGTATCTGAAGATCGTGCTGTCGGTTCTGCCCAAAGATTTCGATGTCGCCATCAACCATCTGGATGCCCTGAGCGATGAAGAGATCCGCAGCCGTATCCGCAGCCTCGAAGCCGTCGTCAAACCGTTCCTCGAAGAGCCCGCCGATCACCGCGAAGACGGAATACCTGGCGCTGCTGGCGGAGCTTGACCGCCGAAGACGCGCCAACCAGTTGGCGGCCTACAAGCCGTATCGGCGCCAGGCTGAATTTCACGCGGCAGGAGCGGTCAACCGCGAAAGGCTGTTCATGGCCGGCAACCAGCTTGGTAAGACCAGGGCCGGCGGCGCCGAATGGGCGATGCACCTGACCGGCCGCTATCCCGCGTGGTGGCAAGGCAAGGTTTTCGACACGCCCGTGCGGCTGTGGGCTGCCGGCGTCACCGGCGAGGGCACGCGCGACAACCCGCAGCGCGTGCTGGTCGGCCCGCCGCAGCAGCAGGCGGCCTGGGGCACCGGCATGATCCCGGCCGATGCTATTCGTCACACCATCATGGGCCGCGGCGCGCCCGGCGCCCTCGACAGCGTCGTCGTGCGCCATGGCGGTGGCGGCGACGTCCAGGCCGGCGAGAGCGTGCTGTCCTTCAAGAGTTTCGAGAAGGGCCGCGAGAAATGGCAGGGCGAGACGCTGCACGGCGTCTGGTTCGACGAGGAACCGCCGCTTGACATCTATTCCGAAGGCCTGACCCGCACCAATGCGACCGGCGGGATTACGATCGTCACCTTCACGCCGCTGCTTGGCATGAGCGATGTGGTGCTGCTGTTTTTGTCGGCGGGGGAGGTGGAAAAGTTGGCGAAGGGGTGAACCGCCGCGAAACCATGATTTGCAATGCCGCTTTTGCAGCAACCGGTGGTCGAGTAGCGTCCGGCGCGACGTTCGAGGTCTGACATGCGCCAAATCGCAAAACTGCTCCTGCTCTCTGCCCTGCTTTCAGCCTGCACCGGAAGCGGCGATTGGCGCGCCGATGCAATCACCGCCGCCGAAGGCAAGATGCGCAGTCTGGTGAGCGATCCTTCCGCCACATTCTCACATGTCCAGCTTACCGGCGACAGTTCATCCGGCCAGACCTGCGGCGTCATCACCGCCAAGGTTGGCACCTTCACCAAGGAGGCGCGCTTCATCGTCTATATCGACAACACCGCCGGTCCGTTTGTCGAGCCGGGCATGGGCCAGTCCATGTCTCGGGCCGACTTCGACTGGGCCTGGAAGAATGATTGTTTGAACGAGGGGTATAAGAGCTAAGTGGGTCTGGTAACTCGGGTTCTGAACTTGTTCACTCCGTCTCCCGCGCCACCATCCGATCGAGGTTTTCGTTCAGCCGCCTGAGCAAACCCAGCAGCGTCGCCACTTCATCTTCGCTGAAACCTGCCAGCGCCCGTTCCGAGCCTTCATGCAGCGCCTCGCGCGCGGCGGGCCACACCAGGACTTGCTCAAGCAGCGCCGCCCCGTGACGTTCGCATCGGCTGATCAGGCCTGGGCGTCAAAAAAGCTGATTGAAGTCGAATTAGGGGTATTGGCTGCCCGCAAGCTGTCTGGCGCGGGCCTTGGGATCGGTCGCTTTCCGGGTGAGCGGTTGGCACCATATCCTTTCGTCACCGGAAATCGGATTGAACCAGACATTGCATACTTTGTTCGGTGTGTCCGGGGCACAAACTTTGTGTTGGTACCCGTGGAGATCGTACATCTTGCAAGTCTGCTTACTTGTATCATATGGAACGTTCGATTGGCATGCTGATGCACTGGCTGCAATGGCCACAACGATTGCTATGCGGATCATGTATCTCCCCCGAGTCATCAGCTACTTCGCATTGATGAACAGTATTATCAATGGCAATAGCTCGTCACGGCAGGTAATTAGGGCAGGCTCATATGTCCCGTCACGTCACCTTCATGACCATCGACGATGCCGCGCATTATTCGCCCGAAGAACGCGCGGCGATCGTTGCCGCCTATCCCGCGCATGAGCGCGAGGCGCGCGCCCGGGGCATTCCGGTGCTGGGCTCGGGCCGCATCTTTCCGGTGGCCGAGGCGTCGATCGCCTGCGCGCCGTTCCGGCTACCAGGCTACTGGCCGCGCATCGGCGCGCTCGATTTCGGCTGGGACCATCCTTCCGCCGCCGTCGAGCTCGCCTGGGATACGGAGGCCGATGTCGTCTATGTCACAAAAGCAGTGCGGGCCTCCCAGCAGACGCCGGCGATGCAGACGCTGACCCTGAAACCCTGGGGCGAATGGCTGCCCTTTGCCTGGCCACGCGACGGCCGCCGCGAGACGCTGGAAGGGGCGGGCGTGGCGCTGGCCAAACAATATTCAGCGCACGGGCTGAACATGCTGTCGCGCCATGCGCAGTTCGCCGACGGCTCCGTCTCGGTCGAGGCCGGGCTGATGGAAATGCTCGACCGCATGCAATCCGGCCGCTTCAAGGTGTTTTCGACGCTGACCGACTGGTTCGAGGAGTTTCGGCTCTACCATCGCAAGGACGGCCAGGTTGTAAAACTGCGCGACGACCTGATGGCGGCGACACGCTATGGCGTGATGATGCTGCGCGAGGCGGTGGTCGATCCGGCGGAGTTCAAGGCGGCGCGGCGGCCGGCGGGGCAGAGCGACCCGCTGGGGGCGTTTCGGTGAGGGGTCTAGCATTGCGGGCGGAAGGGCTTCAAGACTCGAGGGAATTGCCGACCTGAAGCGGGGAGGCACTCGTATATGGAGCGGAGTGGCGGCGATCGGATAACTGCCGGAGTCTACCAGGCAAACGAATCGTAAATTTCCAGGAACGTGTGGGCTGTCAAGACTGTTTATAAATGCGTGAACGGATAAGGTGAGGCGATCGAACGCCAGAGGGAGAGCATCTATGGCCAGGCAATCGACATTTGTGGATTCAGCAGGTTTGCACGGAGCGCGGGCCTATGCGGCGGAGCGGCTGTCGTCCGTATCGAGTGTCAAGATAGCCGGTTCGAAGGGGGAAGTGACGCTAACTGTCTCCACAAAAGGGGGCCGGATAGTCACGTCGCATACAGAACGGGGTGGGGGGAATGCCAGCAAGGACAAAGCTGTACACAAAAAATGACTGGCTGAGGGAAGCGGTTATTACCCCGAGTGCAACGCTCGGGGTTGAAAAATACAGGGACCAGTCGAGACGCGACTTCGCGCGCCTGATTCATTGCCCGTCATTCCGTCGCCTGCAGGGCAAGACACAGCTATTCCCTTCTCATGAGAGTGATTTTTTCCGAAACCGGCTGACGCACTCTTTAGAGGTTGCGCAGATAGCAAAATCTATCGCTATCCGAATTAACAGCACTGACCCCTTCTTCAAGCGAAACCCGCTCAACCTTGATATGGTGGAGTTCGCTGGGCTGGCGCATGACCTAGGGCACCCGCCGTTCGGCCACAACGGGGAGGCGACGCTGGACAGGCTCATGCTCCGGCACGGCGGGTTTGAGGGGAACGCGCAAACACTGAGACTCATCGCTAGGATCGAAAAGAAAACCACTACAGAGTTCCCAAGCGCATCCCGAGGCCCTCGGGCTGTGGATCCGGCGTCCCTAACCGACCTAAGGCTTGGGTTAAACCTAACTTATCGATCCCTTGCGTCAATCCTAAAGTATGACCGGGTTATACCGCAAACCGAAGCGGCCCGCGTTACTCAAGGCTCGGAAAAGAAACCGGTCAAAGGATACTATGCGTCGGAAGGAAAACTGGTCGAACGAATCAAGGCGCACGTAGCGCCAGACTTCGGTGAGAAATTTCGAACGATTGAATGCCACATCATGGATGTTGCGGACGACATCGCATACTCGACCTACGACATTGAGGACGCCTTCAAAGCCAATTTTCTGACCCCGCTGGCTATGATGGCGAAGGACGACGAGTTCAAGGAAAAAATTGCCGCCAAAGTACGCGAAAGCCTGGCGACAAAGCTTCCAGGCGCGTCTGGTGTGGATGCCTCGTTTACGGTTTCCGACGTCAACGATATTCTGGGCGAGATATTCAAACCACTTCTTCAATTCAATGACGCTACGCTCAAGAAGCTGAATGAAGGCGCCACCGAAGCAGAATTATCTTTCCTAATTGGCACCCACACCTCAGCAGGGTCTCAAGCCTTAGCTGAGAAGGGATATCTTCGAACCTCGTTCACCTCAGATTTGGTTGGGCGATTTATCCGCGGGGTCAACGTGACCCCAATTCCCTCCTGCCCATCTATGTCATCGGTGCAGCTCGATGTGGACACCTTCAAAAGCGTAGAGACCCTTAAGCATTTCGCGTTTGAACTCTTGATCGTTTCCCCCATGTTGAAGATAGCGGAGAAGCGCGGAGACCAGATAATAAAGACGCTGTTCGAGTGCTTCATGGGAGACCGAAGTCTGCTGCCAACCGACTGGAGAGAACTCTACGGAGCTATTGACAGTGAGCCTTGGCAAGCTCGCGTGGTCTGTGACTACATATCCGGGATGAGCGACCGCTACTGTGTCGAAATGTATGCTCGGATCACCAGCGAGAATCCGATCACAATTTGGAAGCCACACTAACGGGATTGTTACGGCCACTGGGCCTTATTTTGCGTTTCCATTGCGACTCAGCTCTAGTCCCTCAAGGAGGGGCTAATATGACTGCTGAAATTGCAATATTGAACAAAATGGCTGTTGCTCTTGCGACCGATAGCGCGGTCACCATTTCGGCAGGCAGCGAAGAGCAAAAGATCTATGACTCTGCTGACAAGCTATTCGATCTATGCGGCCCCACGCCGATCGGTGTGATGATTTACCACGGCATGCAGTTCATGCAGGCCCCGCTGCCGATGCTGATTGCAGACTACAGGCAGCGCTATCAAGAGTTCGATCGGCTTCCAGCCGCGGGTTTTGACCTTCTTCGGTTCCTCTGTGAGTGGGGCGCGAAATCTCCGAAGAAGGTTCTTGAGGCTTCTCTATCGAACATGATCGAACCGGTCCTGGACCGAATTAAGGGACGCGTGCAGGAGAAATTGGAAAAGTTGGTCAACGCGCCGCCGCTAGCTCAGCAAGACGATTTCATGAAAAATCTTCGGGCTGTTTTTGAAGAATCGGTAGCATTGTTCGAGCGCATTCTCGCAAAACGGCCGGACGGGAAATTCTGGGCCCGGACGGCTCCAAAGGCCCTCCGGCCATTGGCGATGCCGAGATGGCGACCATGACTTCGATAGTGGCAGCGAATTTCCACGGCGAGTCCGAGGCGATGATAGCCCGACTTGTTGGTATCGCGAGAAACGCGGTCCTGAAAGATTGGCTGTCCGGGGGCGAGACCGGTGTCGTGGTAGCCGGATTCGGGAAGAAGGATATCTTTCCGAGTCTTGCTTCGTTCGAGATTGACGGCATGGCCTTCGGCCGTCTGAAATATATCGAGACGAACACGGTCGACATCGATCGCGACGGGGATCGTGCCCGCGTTATACCTTTTGCCCAAAAGGAGATGGTCGAGCGCTTCCTTTACGGGTTGGACGAAGGCATCGAGCGTTACATCATGCAGTTCTGCATAAACACGGTGCCGTCCATCAGCACGCACATTTTGGCTAACCTCGAAATGAGCGAAGAGGATAAAGCGGCGCTCGGCGCGAAGGCAGAGCAGGCGCAGAACGCCTTTTTAGGCGAACTTGCAAATTCTACCTTTGCTGACATACGGTCGCAGTCAAAGTCCGCTATTGAAGATATGGTGGAATTCATGCCAAAGCCGGAGCTGGCCACGATGGCCGAGGCATTGGTGAACCTGACGTCGATAAAGAGGAAGGTTTCGAGGGGGATGGAAACCGTCGGCGGCCCGATAGACGTGGCTGTCATATCCAGGGCAGACGGCTTCATCTGGGTCAAGCGAAAGCACTATTTCGTTCCCGAGTTGAACCCAAGGTACGTCAGTCGCGTTCAGCACCAACCATCTCGTAGGGAGAACAGTCATGAATCGCAGCCAGATCCAAGACCCAATCGCCCGGCGAAAGCTCGATCACCTCGCCGATCGGCTGAATGAGCCAAATTCCCACGAACTGAATGCAGCAATCGACAAAACCAAAAAGAAGATTGCAGCGGCGTTTTCTGATACAAAGAAGGTCCAAGCGACCTTCAAAACCGTGCATTCGAAGGAGCAGCCGGCTGGCTGATTAGGACTTAGGCACCTTTGCTAATTGAGCCGGACGGCGCTGGGCCTGGCTGCGCTGTCCCAACTCCTACTCCACGATCTTCCAGTACGAATCCTTGCGGATCACCTTGCCGTCGCGAAACGTGTAGAAGTCGCAGCCGTGGACTTCCTTTTTCACGCCCTCGCGGGTGGTGCCGGTGAGGAGCCATTTCGACATGCCGGTGTCGGCTGCCTCGTCCGCAAAATGCTCTGATTTGCCGTAGTGGACATCGGGCAAGCCTTCAAAGCGGGACGCCAGCGCTGCTCGTACGTCTGCTTTGCCCTCGAGACGAGAACCCCAGGGCTTGCTTCCTCTCGGCATCTCCAGAACGCAATCGTCGGCAAAAAACGCCATGATGCGATCGAGATCGTGGGCGTTGAAGGCTTCGCATAGCTCCGTCAGTGTCGATCGAATGTCCATTCCCGCCTCCGTCGACCCGGATGGTCGATACTCGTTCGTGCGCGTTCCGAAGTAGGTCATTGGCGACTTGGTCGGTCAAGGCCGCCGAGACCCCACCCAAGGCGGGAAGTGCACCACGATGGCCTCGCCCATGACCCTCCGCATCATTCCCGCCACTTTGCGCGACCTCTCCTACATCGCCGCCAACCTCCGCCCCGAAGACCGCGCCGAGATCGACTGCCAGCTTGACCATTGGTCGCCGGCGCTGCTGGCGCTCACCGCATTGCAGGGCTTTGCCTATGTCGCCGAGCTGGACGGCAATCCGGAGGCCGGGTTTGGCGCGGCCGAGCAGCGCGGCGGGCTGTGGATCGCCTGGAGCTGGGGCACGCGCCGGATGAAGCGCTGCGTGCCCGGGATCACCGAATTCTTTCACGCCGTGCTTGGACCTCGGGTCGCGGCGCGCGGCGCCTGGCGGAATTACGGTGGCACTATTATCGGTTACCCATGGGATTGGAGCGAACCTCCTCACTGCGGCGTGGAAAACAGCGCAGTGTCACTGTAATTCACACTCGCACCTTAATTTGTAGTTCGCTTCAGTGAGGACTGGCCGCGGACTAGATGCCGACCGGGTCCACGCCGCCCTTGGCTGTTAGCTCCTTGATGGCTGCGGTGACCGAGGCGGCATCCCATTTGCTGTTGGTCGACAGGATGTCATCCCTCACACGCTTGGCATCGAACATTCTTGGTTCGTCGGTTGGTGGCAGCCGATCCAGGTGGCGCATTACCGTGTCGATCAAGTCCTGGGGGAAGTCCATCCGTGGGTTCTCCTCGTTTGATTGAGTATAGCACGAGTGACCTGCTTTGACCCCCCACATCGTCCCTGCCACACTGCGCGATCTCTCCTAAATCGCCGCCAATCTGCGCCCCGAAAACCGCGCCGAGATCGATTGCCAGCTCGACCAGTGAATTTCCAACATTCTTGAGTTCCGGACCTGGTTGGTTTCGCCCAAGTCGCCAAACCCACGATATTGCGCGGCCTCTTTCAGAATGAGGCGTATGATGATCCGTTAGGTTTCGACAGCAAGGGAGGAACAAATGCCAATCGGAGCAGCGGTGGAGTACCTGCATAAGTTGCGCAGAGAGGCGATCCATGCGGAAGCAGGCAACGTGAAAGGGATTACGCGTCATTTGCAGCTGAACATTGGGAAGTCGCGCGACCTTTTGGAAACGAGCCAGGCAACGGATGCAGCTCTGGCTCACCTGCTGGAGGCAGGCAACGCGCTCATTTGGGAACTCGCGCCTATTTCAAAACAAACAGCTGCGCTGAGGAAGGACAAGATCTCTGGCTTAAGGCACGCCTTTGAAACGGCGTTAAACATGGCCATTGAGGAAGTCAGAAAGGCGAAGCCAAAAGCCTAGACTGGCACGGCCTCTGAACCGCCTTCAAGGGGCGGGACGCCTACCGGTTCGTCATCCTCGGGCTTGACCGCCTTGACCCGGGGATCCATTCCGCGACATCAGCCGACGAACGGAATTGCCGTGACAGTGCACTCATTCTCTGATGCGACTCCGCTTCTCGAAGTCCGCTATTGCTTCAGGACGATCGAGCGGAAGCAGTGCATTGTCATCGTAATTTTGGCCCGGAACGGCACCAAATGGGAATTTTTTCCTGCGGTCCATTGACCGCGTGAGGGCAGCAATGGTACATTCTTATCCATGGTGCTGATTTGCGCCAACGACCCGCCCTTGAGGCGGGTTTTGTTTTTGCGCGATGGTCGGTGCGGATGCGGCGACGATTGCGAGGGAACGCGACGCCTCCACATCGTCGCAACGCCTTGATGTCACGGAATGGATCCCTTGGGCTGCCGAGCAGCTCCAGGGGTTTGCGCTGCGTCGCTGCGCTCCTTGCTTCGCTCTGGAATGACGAAGCTGGGATCGCCGGCGCTTTCTCTCGCTTGAACGATGACTTCGCTTCCCGCGGAGGAAAGTCCATCCATGGCCATCCGCATGGTCCCCGCCACGCTGCGCGATCTCTCCTACATCGCCGCCAATCTGCGGCCCGAAGACCGTGCCGAGATCGACTGCCAGCTCGACCATTGGTCGCCGGCGCTTTTGGCGCTCACCGCGCTGCAGGGGTTTGCCTATGTCGCCGAGCTCGACGGCAATCCGGAGGCCGGATTTGGCGCGGCCGAGCAGCGCGGCGGTTTGTGGATCGCCTGGAGCTGGGGCACGCGCCGGATGAAGCGCTGCGTGCCCGGGATCACCGAATTCTTTCATGCCGTGCTCGGGCCTCAGGTCGCGGCGCGCGGCGCCTGGCGGGTCGAGGCCCGCGCCCTGGCCGCCAATGATCTGGCGTTGCGCTGGCTTGGCCGGCTGGGCGCCACGCAACGCTGCCTGCTGCCGGGCTACGGCCGCAACGGCGAAGACTTTTTCCTCTACGACTGGACAAGAGAAGGCTGGAACCATGTGTCTGTTTCAAAAACCACCGGAACTGAAGCCGCTGCCGCCGGCGCCGACGATCAAGGACGAAGATGTCAAGGCTCGCGAGGCGGCATTGCGGGCTGAGCTCGAACAGCGCCAGGGCACGCAGAGCACCGTCAAGACCGACCTCGCGCCGTCGAGCCTCACCGGCCAGCGCCGCGTGCTCCTGGGGCTTTAGACCATGACCGCGATGAAGCGCAGTTTTCGCAAGCGCGTGCTGGACTGGTGGTACTGGCGCCGGCACGGGCGACTGGTGAAGCGACGCGGGTAATCTCCCCCCTTGAGGGGGAGATGTCGCCAAAGGCGACAGAGGGGGTCGGTACGACCGGGCGCCAACCTTCATCTGCCGCAAGAGGCCGCGCCCAGTCGAACCGACCCCCTCTGGCCTGCCGGCCATCTCCCCCTCGAGGGGGGAGATTACGCTCTCCCACGTCACCCCCTTTCCACATCCCAGCGAGGCACCCATGACCGATTCCCGCGCCCGCGATATCCTGTCCCGCCAGTCCGAGCTCGAGACCGAGCGCAGCCAGTATGAGGCTGTGTGGGAGCAGGTGGCGGAGTTCTGCGACCCCGATGCGCCCGATGTCTGGAACGGGCGCCGAAGCGGCGGGCCGGACTCGCAGGCCGAGCGGCAGGAGCGGCGCGGCAGCCGCGTCTATGCCAACACCATCAACTCGGCCGCCAATCGCCTCGCCGCCGGGCTCGAAAGCCTGATCATCCCGCAGTCGGAAAAATGGCATGGGCTGTCGACGGCGGCGATGAATGATGAGGAGACCGACGAGGAAAAGGAATGGGCGGAAAGCTTGCGCGATTTCCTGTTCTCGCTGCGCTATTCCGCCAATTCGAACTTTGTCCCCGCCACGCAAGCCTGCCTGCGCAATGTCGTGCGCTACGGTCCGGCCTATCTCTATGCCGAGGAAGGGTTTGGCTCGACGCTGATCCACTATGCCTCGATCCCGGTGGTCGAGGGTTATCTCAGCCGCAACCGCTGGGGCCAGGTCGACATCTTCCATCGCCGTTACGAGCGCACGGCGCGGCAGGCGGCGCAGCTGCTCGGCTATGACAAGCTGCCGGCGCGCATCAAAATGCTGGTCGACGATCCGGTCAAATGCGAGAGCAAGATCTCGCTGGTCCAGTGCATCCAGCCGCGCGACGAGCGCAGGATGTATCGGCTGGGCGATCAGTACCAGTATCTCGACACGGCGTTTGCCTCCTACCACGTCATCGAGGACGAGGAGGAAATCGCCAGGGAAAGCGGGTTCCGTACCTTTCCGGTGTCGACCTTCAACTGGCGCCGCTACGAGGGCGACCCCTATGGCATCTCGCCGGCCATCGAGGCGCTGACCACGGTGCGCGAGGAAAACGCGGTGCGCCGCTCCGGGCTCCGCGCGTTGCAGCAGATCACCGATCCGGCGACCGCCTCGAAGGCCAGGCTCGACTATGTGCCGGTGCTCAATCCCGGCGAGAATTATCCCGGGCTGATCGACGACAATGGCCGGCCGTTGATCGCGCCCATCACCACCGGGCAGAACCCGACCTATGCCTTCAATTATGCCCAAAGCCGAGCCGACGAGATCCGCGACATGATGTTCGTCAATTTGTTCCAGACGCTGGTGCAGAACCCGCAGATGACGGCGACCGAAGCGCTGATCCGCCAGGAAGAGAAGGGCGCGCTGCTCGGGCCTTCCGGCTCGATCATCCAGGCGGGCTTCGCCACCAATCTCGACCGCGAGCTCGGCATTCTCGTGGACAAGGGCCTCTACGAGGAGGACAGCCGCTTCGTGCCGCCGGAAAGCCTGGCCGGCAAGACGGTGCGGCCGACCTTCACCGGCCCGCTCGACGTGCTCAGACGCTCGGCCGAGGCGCGCGACACCATCCAGGTGGTGACGACGGCCATGCAGATGGCGCAGTTCGATCCGGGCGTCATGGACAATATCGACAGCGACGAGGCGATCAAGATCGTGCAGAGCGCCGGCCGCAGCCCGCAGCGCATCTTCCGGCGCAAGGAAGAGGTCGACGGCATGCGCGATGCGCGGGCCAAGGCCCAGCAAGCCCAGGCCGGCATGGCGGCGATCGCCAGTGCGGGCAAGGCCGCCAAGGATGCGGTGCCGGCGGCGGTGCAGGCGCGCGACAGCGGGCTGCTCGACGGCCTGCAGAACATGCTGCAGGGCGCGGGCGGGCAGGGCGGTGGCCAGGCTGGGCAAGCCATGCCCGGTGGCCAGGCGCCGGCGGGAGGCGGCGCATGAGCGGCAAACGCTTCGCCCACGCCGGCCAGGCCGGCGGCCCGGCCAGGGCGCGGGATGCGCTGACCAAGGCATATCTGCGCGTGTTCTCCGGCGAAGACGGCGAGATGGTGCTGGCCGACCTCGCGGCGACCGTCGGCTACTACAGGCGGCCGTCCTATGGCGAATGGATGGCTCGGACGCGGACGCCCGAAGGCTTCGAGCTGCACAGCGCGCTCAGCAATGCGCGTGCCGAAGTGGTGCAGCATATTATGGGGTTTTTGACACTCGACGAGACACAGCTGGCGGCGCTGGAGAAAGCGGCGCGGGCGGAAGGGTAGGCGGAGTCCGCGAAGCTGCGCCCCCTCCCTCGTCTCTACGGGGAGGGGATGCCGGCAGGCAGGTGAGGGGCGGCGCCAGCATTTCGGAACTTAGCGCTGCCCCCCATACCGTTCCGTGACCCTCTCCCCGCGCACTGTGAGAAGGAGCCAGTCGCGGTCGCCGCGGCCGTGCCGTGATCGCCGGCGCCGCGCGCCCTTTGTTCAAAGCCATTCGAGCAGGAAACAGCCAATGGTCCACGTCATCCCGCTTTCCATCGCCCAGCGCCGGCTTGATACCGGCAACGCGCCGCAATACCCCCAGGGATCGCCGATCGGCGGCGCCATGCAGGGTTTTGGCGAACACCTTTCCGCTGTCGCCGAGCGCTACCAGCAGATGAAGGACCAGCAGGAGGCGTTCGACGCCGAGCTGGCACGCCGCCGGTTCAACGGCCAGATCGCGCAGGCGGAAGACGAGGTGACGGCGAACGCGCCGGCCGACGGGGCCGGCCTGCATGACACCATGTATGGCCAAGTCGATCCGTACAACGGCCGGGTGGTGAAGACCGGGCTGTTCGACAAGCTGTTTGCCGCTGCCTTGCCCGGCATGCCCGAAAGCCAGCGCGCCGCTTTCGCCAGGCAGAAGAAGCGCTGCGTCAAACCGGCGCGCTGCGCATGGCGGCACGGCAGCTTCAGCGGCGCAAGGATTATGAGCAGGCCGAGGTCGACACGGCGCTGAAGACCAGCGCTATCGCCATTGGCAACGCCAACCCCGACGATCACGTCACCTTCGAAGCGGCACGCCAGCAAGGGCTCGACCTGATCGACAAGATGGGTCTCGACCCGGGGATCAGACAGCAGAAGGTGAGGGACTGGTTCGGTACCGCCGCGAAGATGCGGTTCGAGGCGCTGATCGCCAAGGACCCGAAGCGCGCGCTGGAGATATTTGGTGTCGGGACGCCGGCCTCCGGCAGCGGGGCTACGGGCGACAGCGCGCAAGCCGCCGACAGTTCCTTGTCGAGCAGCCCAAACATGGCTGCGGGGAAAGACGACCGTGTCGGCACGCAGACACCGGATGAGCGTATAGCACAGGCGTTCAGGGACGACCTTCCGCAGGCGCAACAGGAAGCGCTGGTTCGAAAGGCGAGAGCGGCCAAGCTCGCTCAGGAGATCGAGATCCGCGCTGCCATCGGTCGGGCCAGACAGAAGCGCCGGACGAGATTGCGCGCACCGGCGCCTATTCCGGCACGATGCCGGGCAAGGATGCTTACAGGATCATCTATGGCCTCGACGAGGGCGACAGGCGCCGGAAGGGTCTCGAGTGGCAGGTCGGCGTCAACAAGCAAGTCTTCGACATGCGGACCATGACGAACAAGGCGGTCAATGCCGCCCTTCTTGATGCCACTTCGGAGTCCGGCCGATCGCAGGAAGATAATCTGCATCGCCTGGCAACCGCCGTTGCCGCTATGCGGGGTTCTCACCGGAAGACGAACCGACGCCTGGGGCTCCGTCGCGGAGTCGGTGCCGGCAATCGCCACAGCCTGGAAAGCCGTGATCGGTGGCGGGCTCGAAGATCCCGACGGGTATAACAAGGAAGCTTACGACAAGGCGATAGCCATAACACTTGCCGCGCAAGAAGGACTGGGCATCGAGAATTCCCAGCTCGTGCCGCAGCACATCATTCAAGAGCTTTCGGACAATCGTAATAGTCCTAGTACGTACCAGCAGGAAAAGAACGCGAAAATAGGCGCGCTGCTTGCGAAAACGTCCGGCCCTGTTGCCCGGGCAGCCGTGGGTAAGCAACTGGCTGCCGCTGATCTGGGTTGGATCATGCCGGTCGAGGCTGGCTATCAACCGCCATCCACGAGTTCAATATTTGCATCGGAGGCCAAAGCGCTTGGCAAACTCGCTGCCAATACGGGGATATCGTTAGGCAGGGTCAGTGACCAGATTGGCTACAACCTTGCTTCACTGGGCGGAGCCAACATCGAAATCTCCGAAAAAGGAAGACGATTACTACGAGCCGGCGAACGACGTTGAAGATTTGATGATGCGTCAGGGATCTGATGCGGCGACCTGGGGCTTGGGTGAAGGTATTGGCAAAGGAATAGCGCGAGCGGCTGAATGGGCCGGTTCCGGGGCGGCCGGGCAAGCAGAACGATCTGCCGGTGTTTCGGCAGTGGCTAAAGCTCGGACTTCCGAAGATGCCACCGGACCGGTTCAGGAACCGGCCGCCGGACAAAACGCAGCGGCAAACACGCCGACCAAGCCACAGCCTGATGATTTCTCGAAGCAACCCGCGACGTCGCTGGATGGTCTGTACTCGGTCGCGCCCAAATGGCAGGCAAATCTTGAGGGCACCGGCCATGAAATTGCTGATTCAGTCGGCGCAGAGTTCGTGACCAAGGGTATTAAGAAGAGGACTACAGCGGACGAAAAGATTGGACGCAAGGGATACGAGGATGCGTCGGGGCTGACTGACGTGGTCAGAGCCGGGTTCGTGGTCAAGACACCCGCACAAGCCGATGAGATCGTCGCCCGGCTCGCTCAGCGGTACGAAATTCTGGATGAAAAGTGGGCTGGAAAAGACAACGGTTACTTCGATCGAAAAGTAATGGTCCGCTTTGATGACGGCACGCTGGGCGAAGTTCAAATGTGGGAGCCGAACATCTACAAGGCTAAGTACGAACTCGGGGGGCAGGATTTTTATACGCGTAGCAGGGGCTTAGAAGAAGGTAGCCCTCAGCAGATTGATCTTGAGGGGCAGGAGGCTGCACTTTACGCTGCGGCTCGTCGCGATACTGATCCACTCTGGAGGGAGGTGTTCGCCAGATTGAAGGGCGGATCAAGTTCGTCGACGTCGAAATAGCTTCGTCAAACCGATTTATCGACCCAGTGCCGCAGACAATATCCTTTGGCAACTAATCGGAGCGGCCTGGAAATAACGGGCTTGCGCTAATGTTCCTCCATTTCTGCATGAATATTCTGGAAGTCAGTGCTATAGTGCGGGAACATTGATTCAAGGAGTCAAACATGACACCACTACCAGACAATAGACCACCACGGTTCGTTGATTGGGACCATCGCCCCGCGATTATTGGCGCGGGAGGCGCGTATGCCAAGCTTAAGCCCAACTCCCCTTGGATTCGGGTTAGTGCTGCGGATGTCCGAAATTCCGCCAACGTGCTTGACGAGCAGGAATGGCGTGAACGCTTCGAAGGGAAGTACGGCGAACTGGAGCCACCCCTGGAACTGGCCAATACACCCTCCAATGTTCCATGGCATTGGCGAGACGGTCAGAAATGACAGGTTGGCATCGGCGAATGTCCTGGATGCCTAGACTTCGCTCAGATCCACCGTGATGCGCATCGGGCTGGTTTTGACGCCCGGCGGCCAACATCGCTGGACCGATCTCGAAAGTTGCCGGGCCGCTTGTGCCGCCGGTTCGGAATGCGGCTCGTAGGATACGACGGTGACCGACTTGACCTTGCCGGCCTTGTCCAGGGTCACTTCGAAAATGGCTTTGATGTGATTGTCGACGGCGTCACCCGGCAGGACCAGGCAATCGCTGATCTGGTCAATGTTCATGGCTTCTTTGGCCTGTGCGGAGACCGAAAAGGCAACCAGCAGTGAGGCTGTCAGAAGTCGCATCGTCACCCCCTTTGGAGAAGAGACGATAGCGTCGAAATGCTTTGGGGGTAAGGGCAGTGCCAGCTTTTCAGGCCTCGGCGCTGCCCCTCATCCGCCCTTCGGGCACCTTCTCCCCGTGGAACGGGGAGAAGGGAGCTGAGGTCTCAATAATTGCCGTTGTAGTAGCGGTCGTCGCAGGGCGCGGTGTAGATGCGGCCGTAGCGGTCCTGGTAGCGGCACATCTCGTCGCCGCGGCGCTGCGGAGTGGTGGCCGAGCCGACGACGGCGCCAAGCAGCGCGCCGCTGGCCGCACCGATGACCGTGCTCTTGGTGTTGCCGCCGATCGCCTGGCCGACGAGAGCGCCGCCGGCGCCGCCGATGAGCGCGCCGGTCGTGGCGCGCTGCTGGCCTTCGGTCTGCGACTGGCAGCCGGCAAGTGCGGCGGTCATCAGCACGGCGGCCATGGCTTTGTGAAAGGTCATGCGAGGTCTCCCTTAAAGGTCTGAAATCCCTATGGATCGTCCCGTGCGGTCGCATTGCGGCGGAACGGGGGCATGGACGCTCACGATATAAGACATGGTTTCTCGGGCGTTGATAGACCGGGGAGGCCAAAACACCTCTTTCGAACAAGGCGCTAGCTCTCGTCCTTGTCAAAATGATTCAGCCTATGACGGCTCGGCCGGATTGAAGTCCGGCCCTTCGCCATCGCTCCGGGCGCTCTTCGTTCGGGAGGCCAAGCAATTGGCTTCCCGTGCGCCGTGCGCACCACTTCTCGCCCCAAAAAATGGAGAAATGCCATGACCCGAGGTCTTCCCCGGACGCTTGTCCGTGCCGCCGCCCGCGAGGCCGGCCTTGCCCCGCCCAAGCTCGGCCTGAAGGCCGTCACCACCGGGCAGGGCGGCGCGTTCCGCACCGTCTTCAGCTTCGCCGGCATGCAGGTGCCGGTTGCCGATGCGCAGGCCTATGCCGCCCAAAAGCTCTTCGATTTCACCGACGGCAAGGTGCGCATCAAGGGCGGCACGGCACGGTTGCAGTTCGCGGTGCTCACCACCCGCGCCTCGACCATCAACGACAATGCGGCGCTGACCTGGTCGCTCGGCTCGGCGGCGGCGTCGAGCGCGACGCTCACTGGGGCCATGGTCAACGTGCTGGCCTCGACGGCGCGCCCGCTGGATGGCGCCGGCGCCGCGCTCTCCACGGCCTCGACCGCCGACATCGCTGCCGCCGCGACACTGGATGGGACGACGACGCCTGTCGACCTCTATCTCAACCTGGCGTTTGCCACCGGCACGGATATCGATGCCGACGGGACGATTGCCGTGACCGGGACGGTGACGCTGCTGTGGGAGAACTGGGGCGATAATGTCTGAACGTGTTGAGCCGAGAGACAGTGCCAGCGCATCGCTACGCCAACAGTGATGTGCTGAGACTCCTTTCCAGCAAGATATGCGATGCGCGGCAGGCAGCAATGTTCTCGACAATTTGATGAAATTGAAAGCCGATCTTTGCGTCTTGTTGCTATTAACGCGCGATGAAAGTTTAATATCTCATGCAGTGGGCAGTTGCCGAGAAATCTGTTATAGTTTTCAGGCGGAGAATTGAGCTGTTCGCCAAGGGGGAGCGACATGGACACGGCGATGGGTTTTCTGAAATTTGGAGCCCTCAGCATTGGCGTCCTGATTCTCGGCTATACAGCCGCGATGTTGAATACCGAACTCAAAAGACCAGTGCCGCGGCCGGAAGCCCGTAATCTCATCTTGATGTTCATGGCCTTCAGCCTTGTGGCGTTCGCCGGTGCCGGTTATCTGGAATACCTCAAACAGGCGTCCGGCCGCGACGTCGAGCGAAATCAGATCGCTGGAATAGTCGGGGAACTTGATACCCGGCTGGACGACAAGGAACGCGCCGAATTCTCCCAAGGGTTCACCAAGGATCAGCAGGACCTGTTCACGCACTACACCGACACTTTGTGCGGGAAAATCAAAGAACTGCGAAAGATACTGGATCCCGACCGGCCAACCACCTGCCGGGTGTCGCAACCGTAACACCGTTCGCTTCCCAGTTGAGTTGACCGCGCTTGAGGGCATTCCCCTTTCTGGCGGGGTGAGAAGCGATCTGCATGGCAGGCGCTGACGCGCGCCGGCATTTCACCTCTATCCGAAACCTTTTTGAGGAACATCACATGACAGATCTGGCAGACGCCGGGTCCGTGGCGGCGCGTGCGCTGCCGGCGGGCAACCCAGTACGGCCACCGGCCAACGGGGACAATGGGTCCGCCCCGGCGGCCGGCAAAAGTTGGTTTGACGGTCTTTCCGAAGGCAACCGCAAGCTCGCTGAAACCAAGGGCTGGACCAAGCCTGAAAGCCTCGATCGGGTTTTCACATCCTATGCGGAACTGGAGCGGCAGCAGGGTGAGAGCCTGCGCGTGCCCGGCCCGGACGCATCGCGGGAAGACTGGGAGCGTTTTCATGCCCGGCTGCCCGAGACCATGCGTCCGGTCACCTCGTCCGAGAAGGTCGAATACCGCCGGCCGGAAGGCCTGCCGGAAAACTTCGCCTATTCGGACGAGCTCGCCAATGCGTCCAAGGCCTGGGCGGTCGAAGCGGGTGCAAGCCCGAAGATCGCACAGGCCTACCACGACAAGTTCGTCGGCTACATGGCCGAGCAGGCCGCGCGCCAAGAGATCGCGCTCGCCCGCTCGGTGGAAGCCACCCATGACGACCTTGTCCGGGACTGGGGACCGACCAACAGCGACGGCTTTCGCCAGAAGCTCGAGGTCGCCAACCGGGCGATGAAGAAGCTCGGCCTGGTCCACGCCTACAAGGCGAAGGGCATCCTTCTGCCTGACGGGGCGCTGACCGATCCGCAGATCGCCAAGGCCTTCCACGCCATTGGCGAGGCGATGTTCAGGGAAGACACGATCGACGGCGGCGCCGGGCGCAGCGGAGGCAATCCGTTCAAGCGCAACGCCGCCGGCGAACGCAACCTGACCGCCATTTCAGCCCTCGTCAAAAGCGACCCCGCCCGTGCCCGGCGGTTGGCTCGCGAGGCCGGGGAGAATCCGGACCGCTGGATGCCGAACAACCCCCTCTAAGCTGTGTCGATATTCAGGTGATCCCGGCCTGCAAACGATGGCTTTCTGCGCTTCCGGTGCTCACGGACCCAAATGTCCGCTCCGCTCCGGTTCTCGAAAGCCATCATTTTCGGCTCGGCCTGACCTGAATCTCAACACACCTTCACCACCAACCCAAACTGAAGGAAGAGAAAAATGGCAGATGCCTACACCCGCATCGCGGACGCGATCGTTCCGTCCGTCTATGCGCAATATGCTTTCGAGGAACATGTGCAGTCGCTCGAAATCTACCAGGCCGGAATCCTGTTTTCCGACCCGGCCATCTCGTCCAAATTGTCGATGGGCGGCCGCTCCGTCGACATGCCCGGCTGGAAAGATCTCGGCAACGATCCGTCCGAGCCGGTCAATGACGATCCGGCCGATTCCATCGAGATGAAGAAGGTCGGCTCGCGCCGCGAGGTCGCCGCCCGCAACGTCCGCGCCCAGGCGTGGGGCGTTCCGGACCTGACCTCGATCCTGGCGGGCGACGATCCGCAGAAGCTGATCGTCAAGCGGCAGACCGAGTACTGGCAGCGCGCCAACAAGCTGACCCTGCTCGGCATCCTGAAGGGGGTCGTCGCCGACAACATCGCCAATGATGGTGGCGACCTGGTGCGCACCACCGGCGCCTCCATCGTCGACACCGACATCATCGAGGCGGCCTATCTGATGGGCGATCGCGCGGACAAGTTCAAGACGATCTGGATGCACTCCAAGCAGATGAAGGCGCTGAAGCTCGCCGACCTCATCGACTATGTGCCGTCGTCCGAGCAGGGCGGGCCGCTGATCCCCTACTACATGGGGCTGCGCGCCGTCGTCGACGACGACATTCCGGTGACGGCGGGCGTCTACACCGCCTTCATGTTCAAGGACAAGGCGATCCTGTGGAACGAGCTGCCGGTCAACACCGAGGGCGGCCCGCTGGAGTTCGACCGCAAGCCGCGCCAGGGTCATGGCGGCGGCGTCACCGAAATGGTCGGCCGCCGGCATTTCGTGCCGCATGTGCCCGGCACCCGCTTCCTCGACGCCTCTTCGGCCGGCGAATTCGCCACCGATACCGAGCTGGCGCTGGCTGTGAACTGGGACCGCACCGCGTCGAGCGTCAAGAACATGACCTTCATCGCGCTGAAGACGACGGAGGCCTGACCGGGCCGAGGCGAGAGGGCGGGGCAGGGTGCCCCGTTCTCGGTCGGCAACCTGCTGGCAAACGCGTCCGCCGTCAGGCACGCTGTCTGAAGCGGCATCAGCGGATCTCAAGGAATGAAACCAGAGGCCTCGATCTTGCTTCGGCTTCCAACGGTGTTGTTGCTGGTCGTTGCTTCTGTCGTGCCGGTTTCCGCCGCCGAGATCAGCGAGCCGACACATGGTGTGACCCTGACCTATCAGGATGCGCTCTGGTCGGCGGCGATCGAGGATCAGGACATCGATCTCAAATGCAAGTCCGATGCCTGCGGCGGCGAGAGCGGCGAATGCGAGGTGATGCTGACCATGAACAACGCAGCGCTGACGTCGCGGCAGTTCTTTGACGCGTATCAGAAGGAATTCACCGACAATCTGGTGGAAGAGTTCGACAAGCTCGGCGTCGACCCCGTCGTGGTCGATCCGCCGACCAATTTCATGGAAGGCGGCGTTATCGTCTCGATATCCTCGATCCGCTACGACGAATCCGGCACGCCGACGCGGGCTTGGGCGGCCGCGCAGGAAGCGCGGTTCGGCGCCGTCACGCTGACCTGCTACGGTAGCGAAGACAAATACCAGACCGCTGAGATGGCCTGGCTGGCGCTGGTCAAGGACATCACCATTCCGAAGCAGTGAGGATCCCGGCAGCTTCGGCGCCGGTGCTCCACCGACCACGATTTTCCCAAGCCGCTTCCAAGCGGCTTTTTTCATGCCTGGAGACAATCATGACCCTTGCTCGACCCGTATGGACGAGGCGCTGAGCCATGGCCATCACCCCGCTCGATATCGCCAATATGGCGCTGGCCGTGCTCGACGAGGCGCCGATCGACAGTCTCGATCAGGACGTCAAGGCGGCGCGCCTGTTGAACCTGCATTTCGACCTGACATGCGAAGCCGAACTGACCAAATACGCCTGGGTGTTCGCGATCCTGCGCGCCAATGTGGTGGGGTCGGACAGCGGCGGCAATGATTGCGGCTTGAACGTCGCCTATGAACTGCCGGCCGACTGCCTGCGGCCGCTGCCCTTGACCCACAATGGCGAACCGGACGGCGTGCCGATCTCGTGGCGCCAGGAGGCGGGTCTGATCTATTCGGACCAGCCGGGTCCATTGACCATCCGCTACCTCGCCAACCTCACCGATCCCAACGACTGGGACGCGCTGTTCACCGAGGTGCTGGTAGCCGCGCTTGCCATCAAGGTCGCGCATCCGCTGACCCACAAATCGGGCATGATCGACATTGCCCGTTCGGCCTATGACCGGGCGCTGGATGCGGCACTCAACGCCAATGCCATCCAGCGCGGTGGCCGGTTCTACACCGCCTCCTGGTCCAGCCAGCGCGGCGACAGCAGGATGGTGCGCTGATGACGACGCTTTATCCCGTCCAGGATGTTTTCACGCGTGGTGAAATCAGTCCGCGCTTGCATGCCCGCGCGTCGCTCGATTTCTATCGGGCGGCGCTTGCCCGATGCGAGAACTTCCTCACGCTGCCGCATGGCGGCATCCGCAAGCGCGGCGGCACCTATTTCGCCGGCGAGGTCAAGACATCGGCCAAGAAGACGCGGCTGATCCCGTTCATCTTCTCGGCCGACCAGGCCTACGCGCTCGAATTCGGCGACCTCTATATCCGCGTCTACGCCTATGGTGCGCGCGTCGGCACGGTGGAGGTCGCCTCGCCCTATCTGGAAGCGGACCTGTTCGAGCTCGCCTATGTGCAGTCGGCCGACCAGATGTGGATCAGCCACAAGGACTATCCGCCCAAGGTGCTGACGCGCACCGCGCACACCACCTGGTCGCTGGCAGACTTCACCTTTCTCGATGGCCCCTATGACGAAATCAACACCACGCCGACGACGCTCACCCCGGCGAATACTGGCCACGCCACGCCGCAGATGACCTCCGCCACGACACCGAGCGGCACCGTTACTGACAACGGCACGGGCACAACCAGTTGGAGGGCCTTTGACCGGGCAATAAACGGCTCCGTCACTGTGTCGACGGGGAGCAGCGGGTTTCTTCAGTACCAGTTCCCCGCCGGTCAGGGAAAGGCGGCGAACGCCTACTGGATCTCTGCATCGGAGGATGCCGCCAAATGGGGCGACACGCCGACACAATGGAAACTGTCAGGTTCAAACAATGGCGTGAATTACGTCTCGCTGGATGGCCGGAGCGGGGAACGGGGCTGGTCCGGCTCGGAAGTGCGCTTTTACGAGTTTCAGAACCAGACGACCTATGAATACTACAAATTCGACTTCTCCGGTGGCGGCGGGGACGACGCCAACAACACCGGGATCTCAGAGGTTGCGTTGGCCGAGAACGGCGACATGATGACGCCGTTCGACCTTACCGCGTCCAGCATATCCGGCATCAACGGCGGTACGGGCTTTCAGACAACCGATGTCGGCCGATCAATCCGACTGCTCGGCGCCGACAATGTTTGGCGCTGGGCCAAGATCACAAGTCGCACCAGCACGACAGTGGTCAAGGTCAGGCTCTATGGCCACGCCTTGCCCGACTTCTCTCCGATCACACGCTGGCGGCTGGGTACGTTCGTGCCTGGGAAGTATGTCGAAAGCGGATCGCTGTACGAAGAGCGCCTGGCCTTCAGCCGCAAGTTCTCGGTCTACGCATCGAAAACCGGCGACTTCGACAATTTCGCGTTGGGCGAGAAGGACGATGATGCGCTGGAGTTCGTCCAGGCCGGCGGCGGCCAGGCCAACGACATCCAGTGGATCGCGGAATCGGACGGCGCCTTGATGATCGGCACCTCAGGCGGCGTGCGCGCGCTTTCGGGCTCGGGCATCGACGAGGCGCTGACGCCGTCTTCGTTCAAGAACCGGCGCTCGCGCACCTTCGGCTGTGCCCGCATCCGCCCGGTCGATGCCGGCCAGTCGTTTCTCTATGTCACGCGCTCGCGCAAATCCATCGCCGAGCTGACGCAGACGGCGCAGAGCCGTTTCACCTCGGACGATGTCGGCCAGATTTCCGAGCACATCCCCAAGCAAGGCGTGGTCGAGCTGGCCTTCCAGACCGACCCTGACCCGTTGCTGTGGTTCCCGCTCGATAATGGCGAACTGGGCGGTTACACCCACCAGCCATCCCAGGAAGTCAGAGGCATGCATCGGCATCGCCTGGGCGGCAGCTTCACCGGGGTAGACTGGGCAATTGTCGAAAGTGCCTGTGTTACGCCTGGCCAGGATGGCAATGATGATCTGTGGCTGGTCGTCAAGCGCACCATCGGCGGCGTGACCAGGCGCTATATCGAGATCAAGACCGCGCCGTTCGAATATGGCGCCGTCGCTGACGCCTTCGAGGTCGATTGCGGGCTGACTTATATGGGCGCCGCGGTGGCCACGGTGGGCGGCGCGGCACACCTTGCCGGCCAGTCCGTCGACGTGCTGGCCGACGGCAAGGTCTACCATGGCCTCACCGTGAGCGGCGGTGGCACGGTGACGCTGCCGGGCGGCTCGACTGCCGCCAAATGGCAGCTTGGCCTGCCCTATGCGGCGGCCGCCGACACGCTGGAACTCGATGTCGGCGGCAAGGACGGCTCCATCATCGGCCGCCGCAAGAAGGTGGCGAAAGCGATCCTGTCGCTGCTCGAGACCGACACTACGGGGCTCGAGGTGCAGTCCTTCATGCGCGGTCGCTGGGAGCCGGTGCGCATGCCCTCAATCGTCGCACCCGACGGCGGGGCGACGCTGTTCACCGGCAATGTCGAGGTGCCGATCGACGACAGCTGGGAAGGGCAGGGCCGGGTACGCATCCGCCACGTCAACCCGACGCCCGGCACGATCAGGGCGTTCACGCCGGTGTTCGACGCCGAGCCGTAGTTGATCTCCCCCCTCGAGGGGGAGATGTCGCCGAAGGCGACAGAGGGGTCGGTACGACGGGACGCGACCTCCTAGCCTGAAACGATGCCGGCGCCTCACGCGAGGCGCCAACCTTCATCCGCCGCAGAAGGTCGCATCCGGTCGTACCGACCCCCTCTGGCCTGCCGGCCATCTCCCCCTCGAGGGGGGAGATAACACTCCCCACAGGGAACCCACCCAATGACATCCCCCCATGCCGAAACCCTCGGCAGGGCGCGGACGGCTGCCGAATTCGCGGCCGTCATCGCTCTGCTCGACACCGACCTCAACGACGCGCTCGCCTGCAAGAGCGAACTGGCTGAAGCCGAGGACCGCGCGGTCTTCGGCGATGGCGACCTGGCTGCAGCGCGTGCCGCGCTCGACGACTGCAACGACCGGATCGCGCTGCTGGAAAAAACCATCGACGCCGCCGGCAAGCGCCGCGCGGAAGCCGCGCGCGGCGAGGCCCGCGCCGACATCGCCGCACTCGGCGAGGAGATCAAGGCCAGGGCAGCCCTGCTTGTCGACCGGTGGCGCGCCGTTCATCGTCTGGTCGAGCAGCTGCGCCAGGAACTGTTCGAGGCCGATGCGCTCGCCCGCGGCATCGCCACCGCCAATGGCCTGTTCGACGCCGCCGGCGTCGGCGAGCTGAAGGTGAACCTGACCACCACACGCCGCGCCGCCATGGCCGGCGCTCGGGCCACCCCGCCCGCCCGGCTCAGCCGGCCGGCGCTGCAGGCGGACAGGGTGCTGCTCTCCTTCCTGACCCCCGGCGGTGCGCTCGACCCGCGCCCGCCGCTCGGCGCGCCCGTGGACGGCGTCAAAAGCAAATTCATTCCCGCAACTCCCTCTCTGAGCGAACGAGGCTGAACCATGTGCACACTTGCCCTTCTTGGACTGGCGGGCACGGCCCTGTCGGTTGGCGGCGCGCTGGTCGAAGGCCAGCAGTCGAAGCAGATGGCCGACTATCAGACCAAGGCCTATGAGCAGCAGGCGCAGGCCGAGGCACAAAGCGCGGCCTTCGAACAGAGCCAGGAGCGCCACAAGCAGGATCTGCTGCAGGCCCAGGCGCGCGCCCAGGCCGGCGCCTCCGGCGTCGGCATATCCGGCTCGCCGACCGAGGTGCTGGACGCCAATGCCAGGCAAGGTCAGATGGACCTCGACGCGATCCAGTACAGCTCGCAGCTGCGCCAGAACAACCTCAACAGTCAGGCCGCCATTTCGCGCTTCTCCGGCAAGCAGGCGGTGACGGCATCGATCTTCAACGCCGGCAGCGCGCTCGTTGGCGGCCTCTCCAAAATCTACGACCCGACCAAGGCTGTGAGCCTCGGCGGTTCGGCATTTTTCGCCCGGGCAAGCGCCGCCATAGCCGGCGGCTATTCGGGACTCTACTGAAATGGTCCACGTCATCCCCCTTTCCATCGCCCAGCGCCGGCTCGATACCGGCAACGCGCCGCAATACCCCAGGGCTCGCCGATCGGCGGCGCCATGCAGGGTTTTGGCGATCACCTTTCCGCTGTCGCCGAGCGCTATCAGCAGATGAAGGACCAGCAGGAGGCGTTCGATGCCGAACTGGCCCGCCGCCGGTTCAACGGCCAGATCGCGCAAGCGGAAGACGAGGTGACGGCAAATGCGCCGGCCGACGGCGCCGGCCTGCATGAAGTCATGTACGGCCAGGTCGATCCGTACAGTGGCCGGGTGGTCAAGACAGGCCTGTTCGACAAGCTGTTTGCCGCCGCCTTGCCGGGTATGCCCGAGAGCCAGCGCGCCGCTTTCGCCGGGCAGAAGGAACCGCTGCGTCAAACCGGCGCGCTGCGCATGGCGGCACGGCAGCTTCAGCGGCGCGACGACTATGAGTTGGCCAAGTGGACCAAGGTCGACACCATGTCGACGAGCGCCATCGCCCAAAGCGACCCGAACGACACCGCGAACTTCGAGGCGATCCGGCAGAGCGGGTCCGACCTGATCGCCAAGATCGGCAACCCGCTTGCCCGGCAAGCGGCGGAAGCCGCCTGGCGCACCAACACGGCCAAGGCGCTGGTCCAGGCGATGATCGCCCAGGACCCGAAGCGGGCTGCCGAGATGCTGGGCGCGGCGCAGGGCCGGACGAAGGACGATGCCGTCGTTGGTGGCTCCAGTGCCTCGGACAGTGCAAATGCGGCGGCCGCGAAAGGCGATCGCGTTGGAACGCACACGCCAGATGAAGCCGTGGCGCAGGCGTTCGGCGGAAGCGACTCGACGACGCCGGAAAACAAGACAGCCATCCCACTCGACGCCATCACCTATCTGAAGCCAGGCGATGTTGCGGCGCTGAAGGACCAGGCCAACAGCGCCACCGCAGCCCAACTGATCGGTGCGCGTGCAAGGGTCCTGCTTGCGGAGCAGAACGCACCGGCCGTCATCGCCGCCACGGGCAAATATCCGGAGGAGGAGCCGACCGCTCAGGATTTCGTCAACATCTACGGAGCCGAGGACGGCCCGCAGCATTTCGATCAGTTCAGGACAACGGCCGGCGTCGCCAAGTCTTTCTTCGACATGTATCGGGCGCCGAACCAGGCAATACATGCCGAGCTTCGGGATTTCGAACCAAGCCCCAACGGCTCGCTGGAAGAGCGCGAGCGATACGAGGTAAGAGCCGGCGCCGCCCAATTGATCATGGGCGCCCGCGACGCCGATCCTGTCGCCTACATCAGCCAGATATTCCCCGGCAAGGCTCCGGACTGGAGCAAGGTCTCAACGCCCCAGGATTTTCAAGCCGCCATCACGTGGGCCTGGGCTGCTCAACAGCAGATGGGCTTCGGCAAGGTCTTGGCGGTTCCGCAGGCGCTCTCGGACAGCTTCGGCGCGAGATACGTCGATGAGAGCGCGCCATTGCGGCAGCGCATCATCGAACTGAGTGAGTTTCTCAAGGCCGTGCGCGATCCGGAGGCGCGCTTCACATTCGCCGGGCAGGTTTTCCAGTCCGCCTTGGCTCGCCTGCGCCAAAACGCGGCAAACAATCCGAAGATCGCGCCGGCAGAGCTGGAAGCTCAGGGAAAGGCCCTCGAGGCCGGTTTGATCGAGATGGCCCTGCACCCCGCCCGTGTGCGGTTCAACGCCGGCTCATGGTGGCAAAAGCCGATTGCGGCTGTGAACGACAGCGTCAGGCTCGCGGCCAACGGCGCGACATTCGATCAGGCCGATAAGTTCGCCGCGGGAATGAAATGGCTTTTCTCCGACAAAAGCTACAGCGAGTTGCAGGCAGCCGAGCAAGCCGAAAGCGAGGATGCTGAAGATCGTGCCGGCTCGGCCGGCATAGCCGCGAAATTGCTCGGCGCTTTCGCAACCGGCCACGGCATTCAGAGCGCGGGCCTCACCTTCACGGGAAAGTTCGCGGCAGAAGGTCTGAAGGGCATACCCGGCCTTTTCGCACGAAGCTCGACCATGGCAGCAGACGGCGCTGTGTTCGGCGGTGTCCATGCCGCTCTAAACGGCCGGAACATCGTAACGGAGATGAGCACCGGAGCACTGTTGGGTGCAGGTGGCAATGCCCTTGCCGAGGGTTTGAGTGCGGTTGGCGGTCAGGTGGTGAGAAGGCTCACCAGGCGCCAGGCCGATTCAGGGGCATCTGCCGCTGAGGGCAGGGGAAGTGATGCGGGCATCAAGGCGTTGGAGGAAGGCGCGTCCGAGGGGGCAGACCTCTATCAAGGCGTCGATTTATCCAAGCCTGCGCCGGAACTTGCCGCAGGAGAGGCGAATGCCAGAGCAACTCACCTACCGACCGGCCGATTTTATAGTGTAGTGTTTGAAATGAGACTAGCCCCTACGTCATATCCGGGTATCTCACGCGATCTACATTATCAAGAAGCAAACGAGGCGCTGTTGCAGGCGATGGAGGGAGAAGCGGCTTTCGCTCAAGCCATGCAGAATCATGGAATTAATCTTCGGAGAACGCCGAGGGGGCTGGCTCCCCAAAACGCGCCTGATGGTTTCTCGTGGCATCACGCCGATGAGTCCGGAGTGATGCAACTCGTGCCTAGATCTCAGCATGATCCTGGTACCATCTTCCAGAAGGTTCTGCATCCGAATGGCAAAGGAGGGTTTTCTCGATGGGGAAAGTAGGCAGGCTGATAGAGATAGTCGAAAGGCTGTCGGAGTTTGACGAGTACGACACGATTTATGCGTCGGAGCCTTGGACCGAGGATTCGGATGCGATGGTTGCTACCGGGCTAGACACGGGAAGATCGCCACCGGAGGCCGTCGAAGCGGGTTTGGAATATTTTCTTGAGATACATATCTCTAGAGAAGTCATCGAGGGTTGGCTTGCCTCGATAGAAGAAAAACCTAGCCTATCGGCAGTTTGTCAAAGGCTTATCCAATACGCCGTCAATGACGCATAGGAGATAGAATGGAAAATAATCCGCGCTATGACGGAAAGCCGTTGCTTAAACTCTTGGAATTCTATGTTCTATGGGTAATTGGGGAGTTGCCGGAAGAAGTGGATAAATCCTTGAAGGCGATAGCTCCCAAACTGCACGCTCTCTACGGTGGCGATGGACACTGGCAAGGTGCAATTGCCGCATCGGTTCATTTTTCCGAGGAAATACCGGCCGAAATCCGGGGGCTATGGGCAAGAAACCTCGAAATCGCTCGGGACAACAACGTAACGCTTTCGCCTCAGAAATTTTCCGAGATGTTCGTCGATGAAAATTTCGATAATTGAATGCTCTTTTCTGGCCGATTTGGTGCGAGGCGTCAACGAATTACGGTGACGGTGAATTACGGTGACAGTGCTGGACTGCACCCCATGGGTCATCCTCCAGGATAACCTGTCACAGAAATTGCAGTGTCTCACCCATGGGGTGCAGTCCAGTCCATTTTAATCAATCGTCCCCAATATCGCTGGAGTGAACCACCGGGCGGAGATATGGGGGAATAGTGCACTGTCACCGTAAGCATCACCTGGTGACTCAGGCGAGACGCCAGTCGAGGCACGAGCGCTTTCAGGACGAGAAAACCGGAAATAAACGATAGCCGCTGGCCAAGTTAGTTGGCGCGCCCGTCCCGTCCACCCATCCGACCCGAAATCCTCAAGCCTCGCTTCAGCGGGGCTTTTTTCATGGAGCAAGCCTTATGGCCCGACCTGCAACTGCCGCCGTTCGCCTGTTGACCGGTGAGCGCGAACCCGTGCGACTGGCGACCACGGCCAATATTTCTTTATCTGGCCTCCAGGCGATTGACGGCGTGCTGACGGAAGCCGGTGACCGCGTGCTGGTCAAGAACCAGACGAACGCCACCCAAAACGGCATTTACACAGCAAGCACAGGGGCTTGGTTCCGTGCCGCCGACGCGCGGACCTCGCGCACGATACAGAAGGGCACCACGGTCCACACCCAGGCCGGATCGACCAATGCCGCCAAGGTTTTTTCATTTCAGACCGATGAGCCGGTGATCGGCACCGACAACATCACGCTGTCGCTCTATTTGTCCGACAATGCATTGGGCGATGCTCAGGCGGCGGCGACGGCTGCGGCCGGCAGCGCTTCCGCCGCCGCCGGATCGGCCACTGCCGCATCGACCAGCGCGACCAATGCCGCGACCTCCGCAACGAATGCCGGCAACTCGGCCACCGCCGCGTCGGGCTCGGCATCCGCGGCCGCCACCAGCGCGACGAACGCCGGCAATGCGGCCACGGCGGCGGCCGGCTCGGCATCGAGCGCGGCGACATCCGCGACCAATGCGGGGAATTCAGCGACCGCCGCCGCCGGCTCGGCTTCGGCCGCGGCCGCGTCGGCGGCTGCAATCAACCTTCCGGCGCCGGTCGCCAACACCTTCCTTAAGCGGAATGCCGGCAATACGGCCTATGTGCCCATAGCCGCAATCGATGGTGCCGACGTGTCTTACACACAAGGTGGGACAAGTTCGTTGGCGCGTACAATGCAGGATCGCGCCCGGGAGAGGGTATCTGTTCTCGATTTCACAGGCGTTGATCCTACGGGCGTTTCAGACAGCCGTGCCGGCATCGTCGCGGCTGACGCCGCTGCAGCAGCTTTGGGCAAAGCTCTCTATTTCCCAAAGGGCAACTATCTGGTCTCTGCCGCGATCACACCGTCGTCGTTTGCTTGCTGGCTCGGAGAAAGCAAAGCCAAGGTCATGCTCACCACGACCTCGGCGACTGCCGATCTTCTGACTGTTTCGAACGGCTCGTTCACTCTGGATCGGATTTCCTTCGGGACTAACATCACCCGAACGGCGGGCAGCTATATCAATATTTCGGCCAACGTCGTTTCGATTACAAACTTCAATATGACCGGAACATTTCAGGGGATCTTTCTCTCGGTGGCGGTTTCAACAATTTTCGTGGCCAACGGCAACATCAGCACAGCTAACGTCTCTAGCATCGGTATCCGGCTCCATGGCGGTGTTGCAGTTGAGATCGCTAATATGATCGTGGTGTGGAACGGTGTGGCCCATCCATTTGCCTGTCTCTATATCGACAACGGAGGGGACTACAGCTTCACCAATTGTCAGTTCCTCGCTGGGACCAATGGCGCGCAAATCACCCCGGCAGCCGGCCAATCCGTTGCCTATTGCCGCTTCACCAATTGCTGGTTCGATACCTCTTTGGGCGCGGGTCTTTCCATTACCCCCACGAGCACGGGCACGATTACGAGTTGCGATTTCGTACAATGCTGGTTCAGCACTTCAGGAACTCACGGAGTGCAGATGGCGCCTGGCGCAAGCGCCTCGGTGACAAATGTCAATTTTGCAAACTGCTTTATGCTTAACAATGGTTCGAGCGGGGTTACACTCACTGGTGCAGTGATCTCTGATTGTAGCTTCGTCAACAACACCATCAACGGCCCGGGTGCTGCTGCCGGGTTTTCATTGAATTCTGGTGTGGTTCGCGCACGCCTTCAAGGCAACCGCCTTGGTGGTCTGTTGTATGGCATTTTCTCGGATGGCACGCCGACAGACGCGATGATTTACGACAACTCGTTTGTGGGCTGTACGAACAAGATAGCTGGAGCTTGGCTAGGCAGCACGCGCATCGAACGAAATGCGGGCTACAACCCGGTTGGCGCGGCAGGCATCACACCAGGAGCTTCCCCCTACACCTATACGGCTGGCGCGTCACCGGAGACAGTTTACACTTCCGCGACCACATCAATCACAGCGGCCACCCAAGGTGGCGTATCGATACTGCCGGCCGCGCTGGGCGCCAATGTCCCCCTTTGTATTCAGCTTGAACCAAACGAGGCGGTCGCGATCACCTATACCGGCACGTTGACCGCCAGGAAGATGGTACATTAGCGTCTCTACGTTGCCACTTCGCGTAGCCAACGCGCGCCTTCAGCCTGTAATCTAGCGTCCTTATCGAGATCAATCGGCCTGATGTCTGCTAGGGGCATTGACTTGGGGATCGGATCGCGCCGGGCTAGGTCGCGATCAATAGCAGAATGCACTATCTCGATGTGCGTGGCCCATTCCCGTACCTGTCGGGCGGTGTCGCGCCATGTTGGTAGTGAGATGCTTGCCGCTTCAGTCCAAAGTCTGCGGGCTTCGTCATTGTCCAGCATTTTTCTTGCCGCCGCTGCGATCCGATCGGGGCGTTTGGGCTCGATGCGAATTTGACCCAACGGTTGCAACCGTCTCGTGCTTGGCATGACGTCGCTCACGATTACGGGGATGCCGGCGTAAAGGCTTTCAACTGGCGGGATGCCATAACCTTCAAGAGCGCTGGCCAAAATGGTAGCGCGAGCGGTGGATAGGATTTGTGCCAACTGTTCGTCTGAGGCGGCCGGATAGTGCGAGAACTGAGGATACCTCTCCTTAGCCGCCTCGATCGCTGGTCCGAGGGATGCGTTACCGTGATCCACCAACTTGCCTACAAACACTAAGTCGACTTCGACGCCTTCGTCCCAGAGGTCTTCGAAGGCCATCAGGACATCGCTTTGGCGCTTTCGCGCTTCGATCGATCCGAGGCATACGAAGGTTTTTCGGCTCGGGTGGAAAGTTTGTTTCTCAACGGAAAGGCCGTCGGCGCCAAGATGAAGGATTGGCAGTGGCCAGGGCCTTCGTAGCCGACCGGCAATCTCGTAGGCTTCCTTGGTCTCCTGGCTGATGTGAGCGGTGTAGGCCATCGAAAAGACCAGGTTGAAATACGGCTCGAATGGCGTCCTGTCAGTGATACCAAAGTCCTTGGGATGCATCCATGGGAAAAGGTCATAGACAATAGCGAAGGAGCGCGACGGGTGGCGCTCAATGCGCTTTTTATAGAACGCGCAACGTGCCTGATCCCAGAACAACTCAGGGATCAGGACATAGGCTTCGTCGCCGATGAGAGTGCCTGGGGCCGCTGCTATCGATCTTGCCGCACGGTCTGCTTTTTCGGCAGTTGTTGCATTTGAATTGTCTAGGACAGCCGCCAAGGCTTCGGGTGTCAGGACTCGCAAATTGTTCGCCGCTTTGTCAAAATAGCATGCCGTCAACCCGTCCGTCCAATGGCGGAAAATGGCGCGAATAGTGCGCTGGATGCCGGTTCCGATAGGGTTTGAAACAAATTCGCTGATGTCGGCGTGGATCATGGTCCACGTTAAGCACGGCCGGCGCCACTCCGCAATTCAGATAAAGGCTTGGACCACTTCCGATAGCCGGTAGACACCTGTCACCTCGCAGGTTAGACCGAATCTATATGCGTTCGAGGGCTCATGGTGGGAATGAGGTATGTCGCTGGCGTAAGCTGGCCACGGAGCGGCCATCATCTGATGGAGCGGCTTGTCCAAAATTATTTTGGTGAGAGCTTCAGGTATTGCTTCTTTTACCGAGACGATCCGGCCTGCTGCCACACCTTCCCGTGCACTCAGTCTGGTGTCAATTTCACAAAATACCATGACTTCGAACTGTCTGGACGTATTGTCGAGGGCGTTCCTTATTTGGTCCAATACCGCGCGCTTACGCCCGCCACAATCTCTGACTTCGAGCTCTATCTGCGAGACGACGGCGATGTAGGCGAGGACACCGTCGAAAGTTTCCGAGCCTTTGCTCGCTACAAAGCCGACGGCTGGGCAGCGTTCATGGCGAAGTGGGTGGACGCACAGTTCCCGACCGAGCGCCTTCTCGTGCGGTACGAGGATCTGGTCTCAGACGCTCACGGCGTCCTGCGTTCGACCATCCCGTTTTTTGCACCAGGCGAGGTGCTGGATGAAGAGCGTCTGGGCCATGTCATTGAAACCGAGCACCATGTGGACGTCAGCAAGCAAGACGGTGTAAAATGGCGCCTTAACGCTGGCGTTAAGGCGTTTCGGAAACCTGAGAGTTTCCGCTTCTATGACGCCAGCTTTTTCAGTGAGTTGGAGGCTTATGCCGACGAAAAGCGTTGGCAAATAGCAGCGGCTGACGTGGCTGATGCGGCGCACAATTGGCGGCGTCCGTCTTCGGCAATTCAATTTTTGCGATCTTCGGCCTCGAGGTTGAGGCGCCTGATTTCGTAAGGATTGCGACTCCACCCGCGACTAGCCCATCCTGACGCCAGCTCGCGTTCTCTAGGCTTATTCGCCAGAATCCGGGGCCTGACCTAGAGTCACCGGTCCCTACACAATCGGGCCATCAGCATCGCGCTGACTTCTCGGCGCTCCTTGGCTTTAGCCACAACCAACCCCATCCGAAAGGAACTCCCATGGACCGCAACTTTGCGCGGGCGCTTTCGCTCGTCTTGAAATCCGAAGGCGGCTGGTCGGACAATCCGGCCGATCCGGGCGGCGCCACGATGAAGGGTGTGACGCTGGCGAATTTACGCCGCTATGTGAAGGCCAATGCCAGCAAGGCCGATCTGAAGACGATCGGCGATGACCAGGTCGCGACCGTCTACCGGCGGTTTTATTGGGATGCCGTGCTCGGCGCCGAATTGCCGGATGGCGTCGACTATGCCGTGTTCGATTTCGCGGTGAACAGCGGACCGGGCAGGGCGGCAAAATACCTGCAGGCAAGCGTCGGCGTCCCGCAGGACGGGCGCATCAGCCCAGCGACGCTCGCGGCGGCCAGGGCAAGGCCGGCCGGCGTCGTCATCGACCAGCTTTGCGATGCGCGGCTGGCGTTTCTCCGGCGATTGCCGACATGGGCGACGTTCGGGCGCGGCTGGTCCGATCGAGTCAGGTCGGTGCGGGCTCAGGCCTTGCTGATGTCGGACCCGGCGACAGTGCCAGCGCCCGTAAAGCCTGCGATGCCCGAGCCGCTTCCGCGACCGGTCCCGCAGCCGCCCGAGGTCGAAACGCCCGACGGCAACGCGCCGACGGCCGAGCCGGCGTCGCCGGCGCCGAGCGGTTCTGGAATTCCGGTCGCCGCCAGGGCAGGCGGTGTCATCGCCGCCTGCCTGCTCATCGTCTACGCCGCCTGGCACCACATTGCCGTCGCCTTGCAAGGGATATTCTGATTATGGCCACCATAACCCAGCCGACCATCCGCCCGACCAACAAGCTCACAGCCGCGACCATCGCCGCCGCGGTCGTGTCGGTCTCCGGCGTCTTCGTGCGCAACATCTGGCCTTCCTGGTACGACGCCAGACATGGGCGACGCTTCTGCCAATCGCCGTCTTCGCCATCGGCTATCTGGTCAAGGATGAGCCAAACCGATGAGCGCGCTGCTGTCCTTCCTGCTTGGCAATCCGACCCTTCTCGGCATCGGTGCGGCCATCCTCGCGGCGCTCGGCTGGGGTGTTCGCCAGCGGCTTGCCGGCGAACGCAGCGAGCGTGCCCGGCAGGCCGCCGCCGAGGCCGTGGCGCACGACATCGCCGACCAGGTCCAGAACGATATCGGCGCGCTGCCGGCCGCCACCGCGCGAAAGGAGCTCAAATCATGGGCAAGGGATTGATGCTGGTGTCCGTCCTGGTCGCGATGGTCGGCTGCACGACCGTCGAGGGCGGGTTCTGCGGGGTGTCCAGCCCGCTGCGCCTGTCGGCGGCCGCGGTCGATGCGCTGTCGGACGCCGAGGTCAAGGCGCTGCTGGCGCACAACCGCAAGGGCGAAAAACTGTGCGGGTGGAAGCCATGACCGTTGTCGCATTTCCGCTGGACTCGGCCATGCTGCTTGCCGGGCTGGTCATTTTCGGCGCCGGATCGGTCTTCGGCTTCCTCATCGCGAGGGCGATGAAATGATGCACGATGTCTTCGACCTGCTCGGCATCAAGGGACCGGTCGTCGTCGCCGGTCTGGCCGGCGGTGTCCTGCGCGCTTTGTCGCGGCACCGCTACAAGCTGCGCGAAATGGTGGCGTCGCCGATCTGCGGTGCGCTCGCCGCCGCGTATCTGACGCTGCCCGTGGTCCAATATTCCCGCGCCACGGGCCTGCCGCTGGCCAATGACGACACCACGACGCTGGCGGCTGCTTTTCTCATCGGCGTCTGCGCCATGTGGATATCGGATATTCTGTTCGAGGTTGCGGAAGTTCAGGCCAGCGACGGAGGACTGAAAGGCCGCGGATGGTTGCTTCGTTATCTTCCCGGCAGGCTGCGCGGCGCGAACGCGCTGATGGCCGGGGCGGCCTTAGGCCCAGATATATGTGCCTCTCAATGGAATCTGGTTTTGAAGACGCGAAAGACTTCGCACCAGAGGCGGAAATCGGCCAGTCGCCCGGCGAAGTGTGCTTCCATGGCACAGTAGGCCGCTGCGGTCTGCGCTTCCGGCCCATAGAGTTCGATTGCGGCAATCACTGCGTCGTTAGGATCGGCAAAATCTGAAAGCCTGAGCGCCGCGCCATTGTCAGTCCGGAGCATCGAGCAACACCTTCTGTTCGGCGCCTTCATGCCGCATATGAGGCGCAAATCACGTCACCTGCGGCCCAGCGGCTTGGTTGCTAGAGGGGACTGGCAGCGGAAGGCCACTGGGCCTGACCGGCAGGGCCTTGAGGATGGCAGCGCCGACTGGCGAAGATGATGCACCCCTGCTCATATCAGCGAAACATGCGAACGAAGGAAGGGCAAGGCGCGCTGGCTCCGGCCGGCGGGCTTTTCGTATTGGGGCCTTGTCGCGTCTCCGGGAACACCAGCATTTGGGCGCGCTAATTTGCTTCGGAAGCCCCCCGCGCCCTGGTTAGGGCGGAATGGAGCACCAATCGAATGATGCGCTGGCCTCCCGTATCATTGCAAAATAGATGGCCGGCATCATTGGGGAAACCGAACTGATTTCGCTCTCCAGGCAACCATGTTTAGCCAGATCGCTCGTGGATCGCAGGGCGCCGGCATTCGGAACTGAAACAGGCTTCGCAGCTTCTATCTGAGCGAAGCTTAATGAGGCATGCCTAATGTTCAGTGACAAGGAAACCCGATTTTTAGAAGCTGGGCTGTTCATGGCGGTGCCGCTCTCAATCTTGATCGCGGTCTTGGTGGTTAGCGTTACGTTTGGCTGGTTTGAATGACAGATTGCACGCGGCGGGGCGCGATCGACGGCCAGTATTCTTCACATGCAGTCCTGACTGCGAAGGCATCCAGGCGAGGAGCAACCGACGTTCGATCGAGGTGAAGCCACCACCAATTGCCCTTCGGACGCTTGCCGCCGCCTTCCTGATCGGCGTGTCTGCGATGTGGATTTCGGATATTTTGTTCGAAGTGATCGTGCGGAAGTTCAGAGCAGCTTCCGAGGAATAGCTCCAGGCTTGCCCGGCGTCGAAAATCCGTACCGGCCGGCTCGATCGACCCAAAGCCCGCCTCGGCTCACGCCGGGGCGGGCTTTTTGCGTTTGTGGCGCCTGACCGGCCGCTGCTATATCCCGGAGCAAGGCTGCCGAACTCGCGGCGGCATTAATCCAGCCTGGGCTTACGGATGCAGATTGAACGATATGACGGGGACCGCGAAATATTGCTGCCGCTGTTTACCCTTGCCGACGATTCTCCCACGCAGGTTTCCGGCTATATCGACAAGGGCGAGGTGCTGGTCGCGCGGGATGGAAACAGGATCGTCGGCCATGTGCAGCTCATCGAGACAGGCGAGGGCGGGGTCTTCGAACTCAAGAGCCTGGCGGTCCGTCCGGCAAGGCAGAGCGAGGGGTTGGGGCGTGCCCTCGTCGCGGCGGCAATCACCCGCTGTCGAGAGCGCTACGGCCGGCGCCTGATCGTTTCGACCGCGGCGGCCGATATCGGCAATCTGCGATTTTACCAGAGACAGGGCTTTCGGATGTTTCGCATCGTGCAGGATGCGTTCGGGCCGTCGACCGGTTACCCCGAAGGCTCGGCTGTGAATGGCATTCCGCTGCGCGACCAGGTGGTGTTCGAACGCGACCTCGGCGCGGATTGAGGGGATCGTCCGTCCGCTCCAGCTTCGAGACCGTCGCAGACCATCCAATAGCCCGCTCGTTGGGCGGGCTATTTTGCGTTTCTGGGCCTAACGCGCATCGCGTTTTGAACGGATTCGGGCGACGCGCTTTAGGTTTTTGTTTTCATGCCTGAATCTCAACGCACCTTAGGCGAGGATGTTGACGGCACGGGCCGCGACCAGTGCGATCGTCAGCAGCGAGATCATCGCCTCGGCCATCATCAAAAGCTTGGCGCGCTGGGAGAGCGGCAAGGTGTCGGTCGGCGAAAACGCCGTCGCATTGGTGAAAGCGAGGAAGAAATAGTCGACGAAGCCAGGCAGCCAGTCGCGGATCTCGCGGTCGTTCAAGGTCATTTGCGGGAACAGGAAATCGGATTGGGCGCGTTTGACGAGGCCGCAGGTCGGCGGCCCGCCGCGGTCGGTGCTCCAGAACCACAGGGCAAAGACGATGACATTGGTGACCCAGATATTGAGCGCGTCGATCAGCAGCGTCTGGCCGCTGGAGCCGGCATGGCCTGCCAGCAGCGCGCGCACCAGGAACACCAGTGAACCGCAATTCATGACGCTGACGACGCCGGTCATCACCAGCGCCGTCCTGCGGATCATGACGCGAAACCGGCCGACCAGGTACCAGTGCTCTTCCTCGATCGCTTTCAGGGTGGCGACCTGTGTCCAGGCGGTGGCGACGGACAGAGGCACGAGCAGGGTGGCCTCGAGCGCCGGCGCCAGCCAGCGGGGGCCAAACGAAAGATCGTTGATCACCAGGAGCTGCAGACAGATGATGACGAGGACGGCCGCACGCGCCAGCCAGAAGTCGAGCGCGCGGTGGTGGATGACGGCATGCTGGTGACGCATCGAATATCCGGGATGTTCAGACAGGATCAGATGGGCGGGCTTGTTCTGCCGGGGGAAGTCAACGGAGCGCCGAAACTCCCGCTCAATCTTGGTCTTGCAATGGCCAGCAAGTATACTTTTTCGTAAGCTTTGAGGTTGGGGCTGTTCGGCAAACCGGACGATGTGGTTTAAGCGCCGCATGGTGGGAATAGACGACTCCATGGATGGTTGGGCGCCGGCGGGGCTGACTGCCACCGGCCTCGACTCGTCATCGGTCTGGCCCGGCCTGCTTCGCCATCCCTGGTATTTGCTCGCGCTTCTGTGCCTGGTGCAGATCCTGTGCTGGACGGTGGTGCCGGCACTGATCGACCCCGCGCCGCCTGGCGATGTCGTGGAAGGTTTCATGTGGGGCCGCGAATGGGTGCTTTTGACCTACAAGCACCCGCAGCTTCCGGGCTGGCTTCTCGAAATCAGCCATCTTCTGACCGGATCGTTCCACTGGCCGCAATATCTGCTCGCCCAGCTGACGATTTCGTCGACCTTCATCCTGGTCTATCTGCTGGCCCGCGACATGCTCGGGCAACGCCGGGCGCTGGCTGCCGTGCTTTTGATGCCCTCGGTCTATTTCTTCGGCTGGCCGACCCCGCAATTCAATCATGACTATGCGCAGATGCCGTTCTGGGCGGCCATCTGCTGGCTGCTTTGGCGCGCCGGCCGTGGTGGCGGGCCTGGCTGGTGGCTGGCGCTTGGGCTGGTGTCGGGCGTCGGGCTCTATGCCAAGTTCTCCACCGGCCTGCTGCTCGCCTTTGGCGCCCTATGGCTGCTGTCCGACGCGCGCGCGCGCAGCCGGCTGGCGACGCCTTGGCCATGGCTCGGCCTTGCCGTTTTTCTCGCCGTTGCGGCGCCGCTGGCCATCGCGCTCTACCGCATCGACTTCTTGCCATTGACCTATTTTGCCGACCGTGACGTGTGGGTAACCGAACACCGCGCGCGCCTCTACTATATCGGCGTCCAACTGGCCGGGCTCTCAGGCTTCCTCCTGGTGCTGGCGATATCGGGGCTGCTGCGGCGCTCGCCCGCTCCGGAAGCTCCCGTCGAACGCGGCATTCTGGTCTATCTCGTGTGGATGGGGCTTGGGCCGGCGACCCTGATCATGGTGGCCTCGTTGTTCACCGGCACCGGCGAGTCCTGGGGGGCGCCGATGTACAATCTTGTCGGTGTTACGGTGCTCGCCTTTCTCGGCCACCGGCTCGGCGCCATCGAGATGCGAAGGCTGGCGATCTGTGCCTTCCTCTGCATCGTCACCATGTCGGGCGCCTATGCGACCCTCCGCTGGACGGGCTGCAATGTGCGGGGGCGCCTCGACGCCGTCTGCTGGCCGGCGCAGCCGATCTCGGACGAGGCCGAGGCGGTTTGGCATGCGGCCGCGCCCGGCCGGCTCGACATTGTCGGCGGCGATACCCAATTGGCCATGCTCGCGGGCCTCAATGCCTATGACAAGCCGTCGATCTTCACCGACCTCGATACCCGGTTCGCGCCCTGGATCACCAGGCAGCGCTTGCGCGACCACGGCATGCTGATGGTTTGGCCTGGGCATGGCATGCCGCCGCAGTTGCGGACATGGCTGGGCAACCTGCCGGTCAAGACCGTTCTTTTCAACTGGTCGCGCACGGCGCCGCCTGTGGCAATCAGCTTTGCCGCCATTCCGCCTGGCACGCGGTATCTGCCGCTTGACGCCGACAGCCGGACCCGGCATCCGCGTAATTGAAGCGGTTCGATCCCTTAGCCGCGTCGTAATATCGTTCGCGCATGGCTGCGTTCGTCTCCATGCGACTGGACGAAGCAGGCGACAATGCCCATTTATTGGGAAATCCAATTTTGTCTGCGCAATTCCGGACGGGAAACCGCTACGCGAATGGAATTGCCTTTTGAGGAGACGTGACATGGCGACTTCGATCGAACGCGCAGTGCTTGCCGGTGGTTGTTTCTGGGGCATGCAGGATCTGATACGGCGCTATCCCGGCGTCATCTCCACCCGTGTCGGCTATAGCGGCGGCGATGTGCCAAACGCCACCTACCGCAATCACGGCACTCATGCCGAAGCCATCGAGATCAATTTCGATCCGGCCGTGATCAGCTATCGCACGCTGCTGGAGCGCTTTTTCCAGATCCACGATCCGACGACGCGCAACCGCCAGGGCAACGATGTCGGGATGAGCTACCGTTCGGCGATCTACTATACCAGCGACGAGCAAAAGCACGTGGCCGAAGACACCATCGCCGATGTCGATGCCTCCGGCCTGTGGCCTGGCAAGGTCGTCACCGAAGTCGCGCCGGCCGGCGCCTTCTGGGAGGCCGAGCCCGAGCATCAGGATTATCTGGAGAAATATCCCAACGGCTACACCTGCCATTTCGTCAGGCCGGGCTGGAAGCTGCCGGTGCGTGAGAAGGCCGCGTCCTGACGTTTGGCGAAACGCATCGTTGGGAAGCGATGTCGAAACAAAGAAAGCCGCGGGGCGGATGCCCCGCGGCTTTTCTTCGTTTATGGCGATGACTTGCTTGCATCGGAGTTCATGTCGCCCGGTGTGGTGGAGGTGGTGCTTGCTGCCGGATCGACGGTGTTGGGCGAAGCCGGCTTGCTCGGGTCTCCAGTGATCGACCCGCCGCCACCCAGATCTGGTGCAATGCTTTTGGCGCGGTGCGCTGAAAAAACGGCTTCCCCTTCGGTTCGAATGGTGCTTTAACGCGCCCATCCACAGGGGTGCTCCGTACGGTCGGGCTGAGACGGGGGCGGCAAGCCCATAGACCCTAGAAGCTGATCTGGGTAATACCAGCGGAGCGAGGCGGGCTATGTTTTCAGGCGCACAGATTTCCCTATATCCCATGGCCGACGATTTCGTCGGCGTCATCCTGGGCGCGCTCGGCGCGCTCGATCCCTACCGGGACAGGCTCAGGATCGAGACCGACGACATCTCGACCTTGCTGGTCGGGCCGCCCGAAGTGTTGTTCCCGGCGCTGCGCGACCTGTTCGTGGCGGCGGCGCGGAGCGGCAAGCATTGCGTGCTGTCGGCGGCCATTTCGCGCGGCTGCCCGGGCGAGCCGGACGATCCGATCTGCCGCTCCGACGCGTTTGGCGGACCTGTCGGGCCGCTCGGCCCACGCAAGGAAGCCGCCATCACCGCCGTGCGCAAAGCTGCTGCCACCGGCCAGCCGGCGGCGGCGCAATTCTCGCTCTATGTGATGGGCGCCGGCGACCACATGGACGAGATTTATGGCTGCATCGATTTCCTGAAACAGTCCGGCGTCTACGATCGCTCCAAGAATTTCTGCACCAAACTGCGCGGTGATACGGGCGCGATCTTTTCGGCACTGAACGAAGCTTTCTGCCGCTTCGGGCCAGGCGCCGGGCACGTAACCCTCGACGTCACGGTTTCGGCCAACAGCCCGTCGGCTGTCTAAGCCGGCCGCGCTTCGGCGCGACCCCGTCAAAGGTTATGCCCGTGGTGTCATCATCAGTCGCGTCGCGCCCGCTCGTGGGTTCCCTTGCCAAGGCTGTACCCGCCGTCATCTCGGTCGGGTTGCTGCTTGTGGCGTGGGAGATCTACGCCACCTATTCCGGCATCAAGCCGACGATTCTGCCGGCGCCGTCACGCGTCTTCGAACAGGCGACGCTCAATCGCGACGCGCTGATCGACAACGCCATTCCCACCATCCGCGCCACACTGATCGGCTTTGCCTGCTCGCTCGGCGCCGCCTTCGCGCTGTCGATGTTGGTCGACTTCTTCCAGCCGCTGCGGCGCGCGCTGTTTCCCGTCTTCATCGTCAGCCAGACCTTGCCGCTGGTGGCCATCGCGCCGCTGGTGGTGCTGTGGTTCGGCTTCGGGCTGGCGCCGAAGATCATGCTGGTGGCGCTGGTCACCTTCTTCCCGATGCTGGTGGCTCTGGTACAGGGCTACGAGGCGACCGAGGTCGAGATCGGCCAGATGTTGCGGGCCATGGGGGCAGGGCGCTGGCGCGTCTTCGTGCTGGCACGGCTGCCTTCGGCGCTGCCCTATTTCTTCGCCGGCTTGAGGATCTCCATCACCTATGCCGTGGTCGGCGCGATCTTCGCCGAATATGCCGGCGCGGCGAAGGGGCTGGGCATCTACATGCTCAACGCCAAGAACAATTTCCGCCCCGATCTGGTTCTGGCCGCTGTCGGCGTCAGTGCCGCGCTCACGCTGATCCTGTTCGGGCTGACGGTGCTCTTGCAGCGCCTCGCCATGCCCTGGGAACGGGCCGGCCGGCAGCCGGCAGGGAAGGGGGCGCAGGGATGAGCCGGCTCGAATTGCGGCATGTGCACAAAGCGTTTGGCGGGCTCGACGTGCTCGCCGATATTTCGCTCAGCGTCGGCGCCGGCGAATTCGTCTCGATCCTTGGGCCGTCGGGCGCCGGCAAGTCGACGCTGTTCCAGCTCCTGACGGGTGCCGAGCATGGCGAGGGCGAGATGTTGTTCGACGGTGCGCCGCTCGACGACCATGGCAGGCATTTCGCCTTCATGCCGCAGCGCGACGCGCTGATGCCGTGGCGGCGCATCCTCGACAACGCGACGCTCGGGCTCGAAGTGCAAGGCGTCAGACGCAAAGCGGCGCGGGCGCGTGTCGCGCCGCTGTTTGCCGAGTTCGGGCTTGCCGGCTTCGAGCGGCATTTCCCGGCACAGCTTTCGGGCGGCATGCGCCAGCGCGCGGCATTGCTGCGCACGGTGGTGCAGGAGCGCGATATGCTTTTGCTCGACGAGCCGTTCGGCGCGCTCGACGCGCTGACCCGCGCGGCCATGCAGCGCTGGCTCGAGCAGATGTGGCGGCACCATCGCTGGACCGCGCTGCTGATCACCCATGATGTGCGCGAGGCCGTGTTCCTGTCCGACCGCATCTATGTGCTGTCGGCGCGCCCGGCCCGTGTGCTGCGTGAAATCGGAGTGCCGTTGCCGCGCCCCCGCGATCCAACCGGCGCCGCCGCGCAGCAGGCCGGCGCACTCGAGGCCGAGATTCTCGACATTTTGCTCAACCCGCAACCATCCAAAGGACATGACCATGACTGACTTGACGCGCCGGCAGGCCTTGCTGCTCACCCTTGCCAGCGGATTTCCGCTGATCGCTGGATCGAACCGCTCCTTCGCGGCCACGCAAAAAGTCAGCGTCGCGCTGGACTGGACGGTCAACACCAACCACATCGGGCTGTTCGTCGCCCGCGACAAGGGGTTCTATCGCGAGGCCGGCCTCGAGGTCGACATCCTGCCCTACAGCGATACCGGCGCCGGCACGCTGGTCGCCAACCGCGTCGCCGATTTCGGCATCAACGGCACAATCAGCCTGTTCACCCAGAGGACTGCCGGGGCCGATCTGAAGGCCGTCTATGCCGTGGTGCAGTCGGAAACCGGCCGCGTGGTCTTCAATGCAGCGCGCAGCGAGATTAAAAGCCCGAAAGATCTTGACGGCCTGACCTATGGCGGTTTCGGCAGCGCCTGGGAAAACGCGCTGATCTCGACCATCATCCGCCACGATGGCGGCAAGGGCAATTTCGAGACGGTGACGCTCGGCACCTCCGCCTATGAAGCGTTGGCCAACGGCTCGGTCGACTTCACGCTCGAGGTCTCGACCTGGGAGGGCGTCGAGGCCGAACTCAAAGGCATCAAGCAGCGCAGCTTCGTCTATGCCGATTATGGCGTGCCCGACGAGCACACGACGCTGATCTCGTCGAGCGAAGCGTATCTGCAGGCAAACCCGGCACTGGCGTCAGCTTTTGTCCAGGCAACGCGACGCGGCTATCAGTTCACCGTCGATCATCCCGGGGAAGCCGCCGCGCTGCTGGTCGCCGCCAACAAGGATGCCCTGACCAACCCGGCATTGATCGAGGCGTCGCTGAAGGCGCTGATCGACGGCCACTACCTGCGCACAGAAAACGGCGCCATCGGCACGATGGATCCGGCCAAGATGGACGCGATCGGCGACTACCTCTTCACCGCCGGCATCTTGCGCGATGCTGATGGTAAGATTCTGGCGCAACGCCCTGATTTCGCGAAGTATTTCGAAAATCTGAACTTGGGGTGAGGTTGGATACGCATCACCAGTAGCGCCCGGCCTACTCCGTTGGCTTGGCGTACGGGGGCGTCCTGCCCCCGTATGCTTTCGGAGGCGTCACTCCGTTTGATACCATTGCGATCTCTCCGGTTAACCGCCCGGCAATGGTTGCATGCAATGGTCCCTTCGAGGGATCATCGGGGTGCTCGCGTTGCTCACGTCAAAAAGTGAAGCGTTTTCGCATAACAATGAGGGTGGATTTTTCTCCGCCGCGCGAAGGCATGACATACTGGTCGACCTGCGCGAAGGCTTCTTTCGCCTCTGTGCGCTGGCCTGTGCGGGGCTGTTCGTCTATCGCGGCGTCTATCAGGTCGTGGAGGATCCGACCCGGCTCAACGCCGCGCTGGTGGCGATTTCCGAGATACTCACTTTCACTTGGCTGCTTCTGTCGCGGCGTCCGGTGACGCGTGACTGGAATCCGCTTACGGTCATCGTCTCCGTGACCGCCAGTTTCGGGGTTGCGCTGATCAGCCTCCAGCCTGGCGTGGCGCTTGTTCCGGTCTATTTCGCCGCGCCGCTGCAGTTTGTTGCGCTGTTGTTCGTTATTTGGGGTAAGATATCGCTGGGCCGTTCCTTCGCCATCCTGCCCGGCAATCGCGGCGTGATGACAGGCGGCGCCTACAGGATTGTGCGGCACCCGATCTATGCGGGCTACCTTGCCGGCCATGTGCTCTATCTGCTCTCGGCCTTTTCCTTCCACAACCTCGCAGTCTATGCGGTCATCACCTATCTGCAGCTGTATCGTATCCTGCGCGAGGAGGCCCTGCTGGCCGCCGAGCCGGAGTATCGCGCTTACATGGAGCGTGTGCACTACAGGCTGTTCTACCGGATATTCTGAGGGCATCTGGCTTGGGATTGGCTAACAGCGCTTCCAAAGCGCCAACTGGATCGTTTGCCTTGACATAGGTCGCTGCTGGGCTGGTCACCCCTCCAGGTTGGTGGCAGGTACGGCCATCAGTGTTTGACGGCCTTTGGGATCCGATGCCTTTGATCGGTGATTGACGTCCGATCTTCGCGCTATGCACCAAGCAGAGAGGCCTGCCAGCAACCGGGAGTCGGCGGCCCTTAAAAATCGTTTTTATTCATATATTTGCAAATATGTCGGTGATGTATATGTTGCAGGAAAAATATTTTCTACATATGTAGTATAGTTTTATTATGCTTATAGTTTCTGTATTTTTTAAATAGATACCATTAACTGCACAGGCATCCGTCGATTTGAAACTGAAGCTCGTCTGTTGCGTAGTTGCGACAGCAATCGGCTGTGCGCCGGCTGCCTTAGCGCAACGACAACAGGAGAGTGTTATGACTTTTACCATCAAAACAGTCGCCAGTGTGTTGGCAGGTAGTGCAATAGTCTTCGTTCTTTCCATGCCGGCAAGCGCAGCCGGTGTCGGTGCCTCGGTTGGCGGTAGCGGCGGCGTCAATGCCGGCGTCGGTGCCTCCATCGGCGGCAGCGGTGGCATCAATGCCGGAGCCGGTGCCAATGTCGGCGGCAGCAATGGCGTCAATGCCGGAGCCGGGGCCAATATCGGCGGCTCGAGCGGCGTCAGCGCCGGATTGGGCGCCTCCGTCGGCGGCAGCAACGGCATCAATGCCGGCGCCGGCGCCAATGTCGGCGGTACGGGCGGCGTTACCGCCGGGCTCGGTGCATCCGTTGGCGACAGCAACGGCATCAATGCCGGGGTGGGCGCCAATATCGGCGATTCGACCGGCGTCGCCGCCGGGCTCAACGCCAATGTTGGCGACACGAGCGGCGTGGGCGTGAGTAGCAATCCGAGCAATCTCTCAAACCCCAGCAATCCGAACAATCCCAAGCTGCAGGGCATCGTTGCCGACATGTCGAACAGCCAGGTGGCGCGCATGAAGAAGCGCTGCGTCGACGTGCTCGGCAACGAAGGTACCTATGATCGCGACCTGCGTCAGCTCTGCCTGCTGATCGCCCGCCGCTGAAGCCAAGACCGCCAGGAGTGGAAGTGCACAGCCAGCCGTGAGGCTTTGATAGCACTCTCCTGGCCTCCGGCCGGTCGGAAGCCCGCCACCCAGGCGGGCTTCCTGCTGTGGAGCGCGTTCGTAACGTCGACGCTCAGGGGCCGCTTTCAGGCTTCCAGGCGAAGAACTCTGCGCCAATTTCCGATCAACATCTCCCCAATTGTCCAGTTGTCTTGAATTGGCCGGTACACGGGTAACTATACCGCTGGTTGCTCACCGTACTTTAGCAACCAATGATAGAGGCTCGGGTTGGTGATACAGCCGGTTTTGAAGTCCGGTTGTTCGAGACAACCCAAGGAGACAGCCATGTTTGGCATCACGAAAAGACTTTCCACAATCCTCGCGGGCGGCGCAGTCGTGGCCGCTCTATGCATGCCGGCCCTCGCTGCCGGAATCGGCGTTGGCGCCGGCGCTTCGGTCGGCGGCAGTGGCGGTGTCAATGCCGGCGCCGGTGCTTCAGTCGGCGGGGGCAATGGCGTCAATGGCGGCGCCGGGGCATCGATCGGCGGCGGCACTGGTGCCAATGCGGGCGCCGGAGCAAGCATTGGCGGCAGCGGCGGCGGCACAGCAGGGCTCGGTGCCACGGTTGGTGGTCAAAATGGTGTCGGTGTTGGCACCGGCGTCGCGGGCATTGGTGGGGCAACGCCCAGCAGTCTGTCAAATTCCAGCCTGTCAGGCGTCGTCGCCGACATGTCCGACAGCCAGGTGGCGCGGATGAAGAAGCGCTGCGCCGACGTGCTGGCCAGTTCGGGCAGCTACGATCGCGATCTGCGTCAGCTATGCCTGCTGATCTCGCGCCGCTAGAGCAGGAAATGTCAGGGCCCGCTGCCGTAAGGTGGCGGGCCCTTTTAATTTGCCGGCGGATCTTCTTCGCGATCACGCGCCGTCACGCGGAACGGTAAGGCCGCTCGAACGTTCTCGTCTTCGAAACACCGCATGCGACGGTGCTCAAACCGGCGCATCAGCGCCCAACGGGAGCGGGAACCATGAGCTTAGGCACCATACTCATCATCATCCTTGTCATTGCGCTGCTGGGCGGCTTCAGCGGGCTCGGCGGCGGACCTTTCTATGGAACGGGCTACTATGGCGGCGGCGGGCTCGGGCTTGTGCTGCTGATCCTCATCGTCCTTGTCGTGCTAGGGCGGATTTAGGAGCTCGCAAGGCTTCGGATAATCGCGATCTCGTGACTGCCAAACAAAGGGAGCGCACCGGATCGTGATGAAAGCAAGCCGGCTTGTGATCCGCCATTCCGCGGGACTCGAGTATGTTGATTTCGGTCCACACCCCCCGTGGAAACAAGAGGAGAGGGTCCCACCCCTTCATCCTCCTCCAAGGCCCGCCCCGGTATACCGGAGCGGGCTTTTGCGTTGAATCCGAGGGAACCGGCTTGCGTCGAGACAGTTGAGTTTGCGGAAGGCTACCCAATGCCCGCAACACTCAGAACGACACTCTGCGAAATTCGCGATGATCTTCATGTCCTGCGGCGGATGGTGGCGGCTCGCGGCCATATCGAGACCATCCAGGGCATAGACGCCTTGATCGGCATCGCGGAAGCAGAGGCTATCAAGGTCATACGCCGGATCGATCGCGCGGCCTGAACAGGAAGAGGGATTGGATGAACATCAAGGAGATGACGCGGCAGGACTGCGTCGCCCTTTTGAAGACGCAACGCCTTGGTCGCCTGGCCTGCGTGCGTGACCACAAACCCTATGTGGTGCCGGTCCATTTCGCCTTCGGCGAGAATTCCATTTTCAGTTTCTCGCTTCCCGGCAAGAAAGTCGACTGGATGCGGGCCAACCCCCATGTCTGCCTTCAGGTCGACGATGTCGGTGGTGTTGTCAATGGTTGGAGGAGCGTCGTGGTGGAAGGCCTGTTCGAGGAATTGCCCAAAGCGCCTGATCCGGATGCCGGCAGGACCAGCGTCGAAAGGATGACCGCTCCGGTCGATGGCGACCGCAAGCTTGCCTGGTCGCTTCTTGCCACGCATGCGAACTGGTGGGAGCCGGGAGCACTGAAGCCTGGCGATGCCCTCTCGCCCTCGGGCAGCCATCTCTTCTATCAGATCAGGATCGAGGCGATGTCGGGAAGGCAGGCCTCGTGGTAGCGGTTCTTACGCCGCGCGCGGCACCCGTGAGGTGAACGTTGCCCGGGTGACCGAGACGCTGGTGCCGTCGTTGTCGCTGATGACTTCCACCTTGGCTTCGAGCTGTTTCACCAGCGCCTCCACGATGGCTGTTCCAAGGCCGGTGGCCGGCACGTCGTTGGCGATCTTGCCGACGCCATTGTCCGAAACCGTCAGTTTCCAGTCGCTGCCCGCGGTCTCGTAGCTCACCTGGATCCGAGCACCGTCCTTTTCCTTGGGGAAGGCATATTTGATGGCGTTGAGCACCAGTTCGGTGACGATCAGTCCGAGGCTGACTGCCTTTTGCGAATCCATCCTGCCGCCTTCGGTCGTAACGGTGACTTCGATCGGCTGGGCCTCGCCAACCATCGAAGTGGCGAGGCTGCCGCACAGTTTCGAAAGGTAGGAGCCGACATCGATCTCGTCGATGCCGACCGAGGTGTGGAGATGGCGCTGCACTTCGGCCACGGACAGGACGCGTTGATGGGCGTCCCTGAGATGCTGGCGCGTCTCTTCCGAAGTGACCGAGCGCGCCTTCAGCAGCAGGATGCTGGCGATGATTTGCAGGCTGTTGGCAACCCGGTGCTCCATTTCGCGCAACAGCACGTCTTTCTGGTTGAGCAGATCTTCGGTGCGCTTGAGCAGTTCCTCTTTCTCTCTCTCGATTACCCGACGGGCGGTGATATCGTTGAAGGCGAGAAGGATGGTGATCGCTGAACTGTGGTCGTAAAGCACCTTGCGGGCATTGAGCAGCATGGTGCGGCGGCCGATCCGCGGGAAATCATGCTCGACCTCGAAGCCGTCCATGGCGGTCTTCTCGGGAATGATCGTCTCCAGCAGCAGGCGAAGGGCCGGAATATCCCACTGGCCGTCGCCGAGCGCGTAGAGCAGCGAGCCCTGGGTTTGCGCGGGGTCGACTTCGAATGTCTTGTAGAAGGAGCGGCTGGCGGCCAGCACGCGAAATTTCTCATCGAGGACCAGGAACGGCTCGGTGATAGTGTTGACGATCGCCTGCGCCAGCGTCTGCGCATCCTCGATATTCGCGATGGGTTGAAACATGGGCAAAAGCCAGACGAGCGGCGTTCTGCCACTCTGGGTATTGATGTTACACCTTTGCCGCGCCGTTGTCGCGAAGTGAATCGCCGGCCACGATGACGTGATGTCCCGTATTGTCACGGAAAAGGCGGGCACTCGGCCCGCCTTCGTCCAGTTGTTCCATTCAGGCCTTCGCCCAAATCGCGGTGCGTCAGTTCGCGCCGCCGAGCTGCTTGGTCATCTTGCAGAAATCGTCATGCGACTTGGCGAGGGCCTTGTCGCCGCATTCCTTCGTCATGCCTGCTCGGTCTTCTTCCTTCATGGCCATCCAGGCGGTCTTGAATTCCTTTTCGGACTTCATCGTCTTCATGCCGGAGTCCGTATAGAAAGGCGCCATCTTTTCCGGATTGTCGAGCGCGGAGGTGCCGTTGGCAGCGGCCAGCGCTGAACCGGTCATCATTGCAAGCGCCATCGCGCCCATCGTGAGCATCTTGAAGTTCATCGGGGAATTCCTTTCGTAGAGGTCATTGGAATAAACGACCTGCAGACAAACGGCATCGAGAGCAAACCGTTCCTCTATGTGAACATAAATTAAAATTTTTTTTATTTTCTCGATCCGGCCAAGGCGGCCGGCTACTCCATATCCGGCACTTCGCCGCTGACAAACAGCGTGTCGGCGGGCCGTAGTCGCCAAGTGTCGGGTCGGCATCGCGGCTCCAGGCGATGACGCCGACATGTTTTGCCGCCAGAGCCCTGGCGGTGCGTATGGCGCGGTCCTCGCTCTGCTGGTCGGCTGGGCCGAAGGCCGCAAACAATTCACCGTCCTCGCCGCGATCGAACGCGACCACCACGATCAGCTTGGGATTCTTATGCTCTGTTGAATGGGACATGTTGCTCCTTCAACGCGGAACCTACCACACTGTCAGGAACCCACTGCGGGCTTTTTGACCTGTCTTGGTATCGCATTGACATGGGCTTTGTCGCCATATATTGAACAGGACTATACAGGTTCACTGAACAGGTATGCATATGAAGCGACGCGCGGTTCAACTGTCTCCCGGCACGGGCAAGCCTGAGCAGATCGCGACCGTTCTGGAGCATGAAATCCGCTCCGGCGTGCTCGGCTTCGGTGACCGCCTGCAAAGCGAGAACGAGCTCGTCCAACGCTTCTCCGTCAGCCGCAACACGGTCCGCAAGGGCCTCGAGGAACTGTCCAGCCGCGGGCTGATCACCACCAAGGTCGGCATCGGCTCCTTCGTCACCTTCGACGGCAAGCCGGTCGACGATTCGATCGGCTGGTCACGGGCGCTTGCCAATGCCGGCGCCAATGCCGAGACAAGGACGCTGCGGCTGGAGGTCATCGAAGACGCTGATCTCGCTGCCTTGCTGGAGATCGAAAGTCCGTTCTTCATCGCCGTCGACCGGGTGCGCACCAATGCCAGCGATGGTCATGCGATCTCCATCGAGCGCAGCCGCCTGCCGCTGTCGCCGGAGCTGGAGGATGTGCCGCTGCGTGGCCTGCGCGAAGGGTCGCTGCACCAGACGCTGCGCGGTGCCGGCCTCATCCCCGATCATGGCGAGGAATGGGTCGGCATCGAGATGCTCAACGCCGAGGATGCGGCCATCCTCGGTTGCCCGCAAGGCACGCCCTTCCTGCGCGGACGCCGGCTGACGCGTGCGGCCGACGACCGGCCGATCGAATATGTCACCAGCCTGCTCAATCCCGCGCATTTCGCGCTGCATATGAGGTTCTGAGCGATGCCGGACACGCTTGATCTCGCCATGGGCGCGCTTGTCGGCGGAGCGCTGGGAGACGCGCTCGGCATGCCGACGCAGCTCTTGTCGCCGGCCCGCATTGCCGAACTCTACGGCCATGTCGAGGATTTCGTCGCGCCCTTCGCCGATCATCCGGTGTCGAAGGGTCTCGCGGCCGGCACCATCACCGACGATACCGAACAGGCGCTGCTGCTCGGCCGCATCCTGGTCGAGTCCGGCGAGCGCTTTGACCACACGCGCTGGGTCAATGCGCTGCTCGACTGGGAGCGCGAGGTCAAGGCGCGCGGCAGCTACGATCTGCTGGGTCCTTCGACCAAGCGCGCCATCGACGCCATCAACAATGGCGTGCCGGCCGAGGAAGCAGGGCGTAGCGGCGACACCAATGGCGCGGCGATGCGCATCGCGCCGGTCGGCATCATGATGCCGCTGGAGCCGCTCGACGCATTCGTCGCCAAGGTGGCAGAGACCTGTCGGGCAACGCACAACACCTCGATCGCCATTGCCTCGGCCGCGGCGGTTGCGGCCGCCGTCAGCCGCGGCGTTGCCGGGGGGGACTGGCGCGCCGCGTCCGGCAGCGCCGTCGCCGCGGCGCGGCGAGGGGCGACGCTTGGCCATTGGGTGACCGGCGGCGACATCGCCGCGCGGATCGTCTGGGCGCAGGACCTGGTGCGCGGCAAGGTGATGAGGGATGCAATCCGGCTGATCACCGATCTGGTCGGCACCGGCGTCGCCAGCCAGGAATCGGTTCCGGCGGCCTTCGCGGTGCTGGAGATGGCCGGCGGCGATCCCTGGCAGGCGGCTATCATCAGCGCCAATCTCGGCGGCGACACCGACACGATCGGCGCCATCGCGGCCGGCATGGCCGGAGCCTGTACCGGTTTTTCGCAGTTGCCAAGGGAACGCGTCGACGGCCTCAAGGGCATCGACATGGCGGAGGTTCAGGCGCTGGCCGCTGATCTGGTTGAGGCGCGGACGTCCAAAGGCCTTGCGCCAAAAACCGGTTCCGGCAAGGACGCGGCGGCATGAGCGGGCGTCTCGTCCATATAGGCAGCGCGGTGGTCGACTATGTCTACCGCATCGACGCCTTGCCGGCGCCGGGCACCGAGAAGACGGCATCGAGCTTTGCCCAGGTCGCCGGTGGCGGCTTCAACATGATGGTCGCAGCCAGCCGCACCGGTATGAAGGTGGTGTTCGGCGGCCAGCTCGGCAGCGGGCCGAATGGCGATTTCCTGCGCGCCGCTCTCGCCGCCGAGGGCATAGAGACGCTGACACCTCCATCGACCGCCATGGACAGCGGCAATTGCGTCGCCATGATCTCGAGCGATGCTGAACGTACTTTCGTCTCGTGGCCCGGTGCCGAAAGCGTGCTCAGCCTCGCCATGATGGTGCCGGTGTCGGTCGCGTCGGGCGATTGGGTGTTCACGTCAGGCTATACGCTGAGCTATCCCGGCAGCCGCGACGCGCTCACCGACTGGATCGAGGCGCTGCCGGCAAACATTCCCTTTGTCTTCGACCCAACTCCTGTCATTTCGGATATTCCGCGTGCCATCCTGACGCGGGTGCTGGCCGCACCACATGGCTGAGCTGCAACGCGACCGAAGCCGCTGAGATTGCCGGCCCTGGTGATGTCGAGAGCCTCGCGGCGCGGCTGCTTGCAGAGCATTGCCCGCAGGCCGCCGGTGTCGTCATCCGCAGCGCCGCCAAGGGCTGCCATATCAGGCTGGCCGACGCCACGGCGCAGACCATTGCCGGGTTCAAGGTCGACGCCATCGACACCAACGGCGCCGGCGACACCCATATCGGCGCTTTCGTCAGTGCGCTGGCGCGGGGCGTGCAGCCCTTTGAAGCAGCGCGCTACGCCAATGCGGCGGCGGCCGTTTCGGTGACCCGCCATGGCGGTTCATCGGCGCCGACCGATGCGGAAATCCAGACTTTCCTGAGCCAGGCCGCCGCGACCGGCGCGCCGGGCCAGACAAAGAAGGCCCATCAGACAGCCTGACAAGCCCGGGAAGCGGGCAAACAAAGAGAGGAACCAACATGCGCATGCCAAGACTGACTGCTCTCTTGACGGCGACCGCCGTCTTCACCACCGCACTCACGCTGGCCGCCAGTGCCGCCGAAGTGCATGTGCTCAACTGGAAGGGCTACGGCGCCGACGAGCCGTGGGCCGTAGCGGCTTTCGAGAAGGCGACCGGCAACAAGGTCGTCAACGACTTCTTCAATTCCGAACAGGAAATGCTGACCAAGATCCGGACCAATCCCGGCCTCTACGACGTCGTCATGATCAACGCCGCCTTCAACGACCAGGCGATGGCGGAAAAACTGATCCAGCCGATCGATGTGTCGAAGCTGCCGAACTATGCCGACATCAGCAAGGACAAGGCCGGCTCGCCGATGCTCGACCATGACGGCAAGGTCTATGGCGTGCCGTGGGTGTGGGGGCTGACCGCGCTCGCCATCAACGAAAAGTCCTTCGACAAGCCGCCGACGTCGATCGCCGAAATGTGGGATCCCGCGCATAAGGGCCGCGTCGTCATTCGCGACGATGCCGTCGAGGCGGTGCAGTTCGGCGCCATCGCCACCGGCCAGAACATCAACGACATCAAGGATATGGATGCGGTCAAGACGAAGCTCACCTCGCTGATGCCGCAGATCAAGACCTTCTGGAGTTCGGAGAACGACTGGAACCAGATGGTCGCCTCCAACCAGATCGACATCGGCACCTATTGGAGCGGCTCGGCCGACCGCGCCAAGACGCACTTCAAGCTGCCGGTGTCGCTGGTCATTCCGCAGGAGGGCGCCGTCGCCTGGCTGGATGCCTTCTCCATTCCCGTCGGCTCCAAGAATGTCGAAGGCGCGCAGGCCTTCATCAACTGGATGATCGACCCGAAATTCTATGTCGAATGGGTCACCAAGGTCGGCGCCCCGGTCTCGGCCAACACCAAGGCGGTCGAAGCACTGCCCGAGGACGCCTTCAATCGCAAGGTGATGGGTGATCCCGAGGTCGCCAAGCGCATCCAGTTCCAGGCACCGATCACCGATGCCCAGCGCGAGGCCTATCTGGCGCTCTGGCAGCAGCTCAAGGTCGACGTGAAGTAATACGCGCGTCCGGACCAGCCGGCGGTTCGCGCCGGCTGGCCCTTCAATCCTGGGGAGGAGGAGGGTGGCATGGCAGCACAGAGCGCGACCGCATCGCGCAGCGGATTGAGATCGGCGCTGCCGCTGCTGGCACCGGCCTATCTCTGGCTGACGGTGGCGATCTTCCTACCACTCTCGGCCATGGTCTTCTTCTCCTTCATGACCGAGCTGCCGCTGTCGGGAAAGCCGTGGGCGTTCACGCTTGGCAACTACGCCGCCTTCTTCTCGCAAAGCCTCTACCTGACCCTGCTGCTCGCCTCGCTGCGCCTCGGCCTCGAGGTGACGCTGTGGTGCGTCGTCATCGGCTATCCTGCCGCTTACGTGCTGGCCAAGGTGCTGAAGGGGCGCAGCCGCGAGGCGATTTTTCTCCTCGTCATCCTGCCCTTCTGGTCGAACGGGCTGGTGCGCATCTTCTCCTGGGCAATGGTGCTGCGCGAGGGCGGCATCCTCGACACGGCGCTCAACGCGGTGCTGCCGTTCAAGATCAACATCGATCTGATGTATTCCTATCCCGCCGTCATCATCGGGCTGGTGCACTCCTATGTGCCCTACATGGTGCTGACCTGCTATCTCACGCTGCAAGCCATCGACGACTCGCTGATCGAGGCCGGGCGCTCGCTCGGCGCCTCGCGGCTGCAGGTGCTGAAGCGGGTGATCATTCCGCTGTCGATGCCTGGCCTAGTTGCGGGTGCCGCGCTGATCTTCGTACCCGTCGTCGGCTCCTTCATGGAACCGCGCATCCTAGGCGGGCGCACCGGCACCTTCTACGGCACGGTCATCGAGGACCAGTTCGTCGCCGTGTTCAACTGGCCGCTCGGGGCGGCGCTCTCCTTCATCCTGCTTGCCGTGGTGCTGGTCATCCTGGCGATTGCATCGCCGGTGCTGCGGAGGGCTGCGTGATGATGACTACGCGCATCCTGGAAGGACTTGGCCGCCTGTATATCGGACTGCTGCTCGCCTTCCTTTATCTGCCCATCATCATCATGGCGCTGATGTCGTTCAACGTCTCGCCCTTCTACCAATTGCCGTTCGAGTGGACGACCGAATGGTACGCCTCGCTGTGGCAGAACGACCAACTGATATCAGCCACCTGGAACAGCCTGGAAATCGCAATCATCACCACGCTCATCAGCGTGGTGCTCGGCTCGGCGGCGTCGCTGGCGCTTTATCGTTATGAATTCCGCGGCAAGAAAGTGCTGCAGGCGCTGCTGTTTCCGCCGATCGCCATTCCGTGGCTGATCACCGGCACGGCGATGCTGATCTTCTTCTTCGGCGTCGGCATCGGGCGCGGCCTGTTCGCCATCCTGCTCGGCCATGTCGCGCTGGCGCTGCCCTATGTCATCGTCGTCGTCTCGGCCCGGCTGCAAACCTTCGCGCCCGAGCTGGAAGAGGCGGCGCGCTCGCTCGGCGCCAACCAATGGCAGGTCACGATGCGCGTCACACTGCCCTGGATCATGCCGGGCGTCATCGCCGGCGGGCTGTTTGCGTTTGCCGTATCGTTCGATCAGTTCGTCGTCTCCTACTTCCTGTCGACGCCCGGCCAGACGACCCTGCCGGTCGAAATCTACGCCGCGATCCGCAAAGGGTTCACGCCCGAGATCAATGCGGTCTCGACCATCATCATTGTCGTGTCGATGGCGCTGATGCTGCTGACGGCGCGCTTCTTCAAATTCGGCGGAGAGAAATAATGGCCGGCGTGCAGGTATCAAACGTCTCGCGCAGTTTTGGTGCGCACAAGGCGCTGGATGATGTCTCCATCGATTTCGCCGATGGCGGCTTTTATGCGCTGCTCGGACCGTCGGGTAGCGGCAAGACTACGCTGCTGCGGCAGATCGCCGGTTTCGATTTTCCCGACAGCGGCCGTATTTCCATCGGCGGCGAGAGCGTCGAACGCGTGCCGGTCGAGAAGCGGCGCATCGGCATGGTGTTCCAGAACTATGCGCTGTTTCCCAATATGAGCGTCGCCGACAATGTCGCCTTCGGCCTGTCGGTGCGCGGCGAGGCCAAGGCGGTGATTGCCACTGAAGTGCAGCGCGCGCTCGACCTCGTGCAGTTAGGCAAGCTCGGCGGCCGCCGGCCGCACCAGCTCTCCGGTGGCCAACGCCAGCGTGTGGCCTTGGCGCGCGCCATCGTCACCAAGCCGCGCGTGCTGTTGCTCGACGAACCGCTGGGCGCGCTCGACAAGGCGTTGCGCGTCGACATGCAGATCGAATTGAAGCGCATCCAGCGCGAGATCGGCATCACCACCATCTTCGTCACCCATGACCAGGAAGAAGCGCTGACGATGAGCGACCGCATCGGCATTCTGCGCGATGGCCGGCTGGTGCAGGAGGGGCCGCCGGAGGAAATCTACGACCGGCCGAAAAGCGAGTTTGCCGCGACTTTCCTCGGCGACGCCAACATTTTTCGCGGCGACTCGACCGGCAACGGTATCCGCCTGCCGGACGGCACGGCGATTGCCGCTGGCGCAGGCCCGACGCTTGCCGCCGGTGCCAAGGCGAGCTGTGCCGTGCGGCCCGAGCGGATTCGGATTGGCACCGATGCGGGGCCCTCGGATGGCAATGCCAACACGCTGAAGGGTCAGGTATCGAAGCGCATCTTCGCCGGCAACAACAGCACCTATTTCGTCGAGCGTGCCGGCCAGACATTGAAGGTCATCGTGCAGAACACCGGTGCCGACAGGCTGGCGGAGGGACAGGATGTGGTCCTGCGCTGGTCGCCGGAGAGTACGGTGTTGATCGCTGCGAGCTGATCCTCGTTCTGGCTCTTGCCACATAGCAAGCAATAAGGAACAGCATAGCCGGGCATAAGTCCGGAGTTTCCGATGACGCTAGAACTGACAGCGCGCGACCAATCCATGCTCGACGGCGAGCAAGGCCCATCCGTCGCCGCCGCGATGAAAATCCTCGTCGCCTTTTCCAACGCGATCGGCGCGCAGGGCTTGCTCGACATCACGGGCGCCCATATCGATGGCTGCCTCTATCACGGCAAGGCCGGGCTCGATTTCGTCGAACGGCTGGTCGAGGGCGGCGGGCGCGTGCAGGTGCCAACGACGCTGAATGTCGGCTCGTTCGACCTCATCCATCCCGGCATGGTGAAGATGCCGGCGGCGGAAGAAGTGCCGGCGCGGCGGCTGATGAAGGCGCATCTGGAACTTGGCTGCCAGGCGACCTTCACTTGCGCGCCGTATCAGACGCGGTTTCGGCCTGAATTCGGGCAACAGATCGCCTGGGGCGAATCCAACGCCATCGTCTTTGCCAATTCGGTGATCGGCGCGCGCACCAACCGTTATGGCGACTTCATTGACCTTTGCTGCGCCATGACCGGACGCGCGCCGGCCTGGGGCCTGCATCTCAGCCAGAACCGGCGTGGCCGCATCCTGTTCGAACTGGACATTGCCGAGGCCGAACCCAGCGACAGCCTGTTCGTCGGCGTCGGGTTGATCGTCGGGCAAGCCAGCGGTGACCGCATTCCGGTCATATCAGGCCTGCCACAGCCGCGCGACGAAGATCAGTTGAAGGCGCTGGGCGCGGCCGCCGCGACAACCGGTGCCGTGGCGCTGTTCCATGCGGTCGGCATCACGCCGGAGGCCAGAACACTCGACGACGCGTTCCACGGCCATGCGCCGGACGAGACGATCCGCATCACCCGTGCCGATCTCGATCATGCGTTGGCAAGGCTGTCGATGGTGCCTGACGGCACGCCGCTGGCGGCCGTGTCGCTCGGCACGCCGCACTTTTCCCACGAGGAGTGGATGCGCCTGTTGCCACTGCTGCGCGAGGCAGCACCTGGCCGGGGCATCCCGATCTACGTCAACACCGGTCGCGCGACGCTGACGCGGCTGCAGGAGGAAGGCATGCTGGCCGGCATGGAGGCGTTCGGCCTGATCCCGGTCGCCGACACCTGCACCTATGTCACCTCCATCCTCCAGCTGCTCGACGGCGTGGTGATGACCAATTCCGGCAAGTGGGCGCATTATGCGCCGGGCAATATCGGCGTGACCGTCGCCTTCGCCGAGATGAAGGATTGCATCCGCTCCGCGGCAGTCGGGCATGTCGTGCGGAGCGCCTCATGACGCTGGAGGCCGCAACCGCAGTCGTCGAACGGCCGGGCACTTTCCAACTAGCCGGGGAGGCCGATGGCCTGGCGTTGGTGTTCTCACAGCCGCTCAGTTTCTGGGGCGGCATCGACGCCGAGACCGGTGAAATCATTGACCGTTCGCATCCTGGGCTCGGCCAGAATGTCGCGGGAAGATCCTGGTCATGCCGAGCGGGCGAGGGTCGTCCTCCTCATCGTCTGTCCTGGCCGAAGCGATCCGCCGGGGTACAGCGCCGGCCGGCATTCTTCTGGAGCGGCCGGACCCGATCCTGGCGGTGGGCGCCATCGTCGCCGAGTTTCTCTACGACATCCATATGCCGCTGGTGGTCTGCGACATTGCGGGGATTGTTTCCGGCGACAGGGTAGCGATCGGCACTGGCGCGGACGGCCGGGCGATCGTCAGAGCTAAAACAGAGAGCTTGCCGCTCAGATCTCCGGGATGTTCTCCTTGAAGATCACCTGCAGCCTTTGCTGATGCAGTTCATAGGGTAGTCCCCGGACCGCATGGGTCAGCGTGTTGAGCGCCTCGCGCGCCTCGACGCGGGGGTTCTGGTCGATGACCGCGTCGAGCGTGCCGTCGAGCAGAAGGTCCTTGGTGCCGTCGGTCACTTCATGGCCGAGGAAGACCATGGACTGCGCGCGGCCACGCTCCTTGAGCGCACGCGCAATGCCGGTGTTGCCGGCGCCGACATTGTAGATCGCGGCAAGATCGGGGTGCCGGTCCAGAAGCGCTGACGCCTCCGAATAGGCCTTTTCGCGGTCGTCGAGCATTTCGCGCATCTCGACGATCTCGAGATTGGGGGATTCCTCGGTCAGTATGTGCCGGAACCCCATCTCGCGTTCCTCATGGCCGCGATAGGACAGCGAGCCGGCGAACAGCGCGACCTTGCCGGGGCGTTCCGGCCCCATGAAACGGTTGAGCAGATAGCCGGCCAGCCGCCCGGCGGCGCGGTTGTCGATGCCGATATAGGCCACCCTCGGCACATGCAGGATGTCGGAGGCGATGGTCACCACCTTGACGTCGTTGGCCGACAGCGAGCGCAGCGCCTCACGCACTGTCGGATGGTCGAGCGCGATGACGCCGACACCTTGCGTCTGCCCGCGCAATTCCTGCAGCAGGCGGGCGAGGCGGTCGGGATTGAAGCCTTCTATGGTGGCGATGTGGACGTCGAGATCGGGGCGCGCCAGGGCCTGCGCCTCGATGTGGCGGTGCAGCATCTTGATGAAGGAATTGGTGCCGGCCGGGAGCGCGAAGTCGAGCCGGATGACCTCGCCTGGCAAGCCGCGCGGCGGTGCCCCATTCGGGCTTTCGGCGATGTAGCCAAGGCGCTGCGCCATTTCGAGCACGATTTCGCGCGTGCGGGCCCGCACGCCGGGCCGGTTGTTGAGCACGCGGTCGACGGTGGCGGCGGAAACGCCGGCTTCCCGGGCTATGTCGGTCAGGGTGGAACGCACCGTCTTCATCTCCTCAACGCATCAGGATCACGCAATGCCGGCAGCCGGCCTGACGGCAACGACTCTTCACCATCGGCGATTCTGATGGGAAATGATGTATCCGGCCTTGGCCGAAGCGCAAGCCGTCGGGCTAAATCAGATCGACTGGCACGGCTATTTCGGGACGGGAAGACACATTTCCCATCAAATCGAGGCATCTGGAGCGGTATATGGACCCGGTATGACACATTTCCTCGCTCCATTGCGATGTTGTGAGGTATTTTGATTATTTATGATGTTGACAGCCTTCCGATCCTGCCGTCAATATCCCTCATGGGCTCGTGGAGGAAACATTGAGCCCTGAGGGAGGAATTCCAATGTCTGATCTGATCCGCATATCGCGGCGCCGATTGCTGGCGTCCGGAGGAAAAGCGGCGGCGTTCGTGGCCGCGGCCGGTATCGCACCACAATTCATCCGTCCCGGCCGCGCCTATGCCGCCGACGCACTGGCGCCGGGCATGATCGGCGGCCCGACCGGCTTCGAGGGCGCCGAGCGCTACCAGTATGGCGCCGACACGCCCGAAGGCCGTGCCATCGAGGCGGCCAAGGCGCTGAAGGGCGCCGGCAAAGCGCCGGCGAAGATCGTGCTCGGCCTGTCGGACGGTTCGATCGGCCAGTTGACGCAGCCTTTCCCGGCCGGCGCGCCGTCGATCAAGGAATTGTGGGAAAAGGAAACTGGCATTCCGATCGAAATCGTCGGCCTGCCGAACGGCCAGGAATTCACCAAGACGATGCAGGACATCTCCACCAAGGGTGGGGCCTATGACATCTATTCGACCGAATGGAACCGCCTCGGTGACCTCGCCGAGACCGGTGGCATCGCCAAGCTCGACGACTTCGTTGCCCAGTATAAGCCTGAGTGGGACGATCCCAAGACCGGCTATGTCGACGGCGCCAAGGGTGTGTCGTTGCTTAACAAATACCGCGGCTCGAACTATGGCGTGTCGCTGGACGGCGATTTCCAGACCTGGGTCTACCGCACCGATTTGTTCGGCGACGCCGCCGAGCAGAAAGCCTTCAAGGACAAATACGGCTACGATCTGGCGCCGCCGAAGACCTGGAAGCAGCATGGCGATATCGCCGCCTTCTTCCAGCGCCCGGACAAGGGCCTGTTCGGCTCGACCGACCTGCGCAACCAGGGCTGGGGCTACACCAACTGGTACCAGCGCTATGTCTCGATGGCCTCGCCCAACCAGTTCCTGTTCGGTGACGACGGCAAGCCGCTGATCAATTCCGAGCATGGCATCGCCGCCACCAACGAATATGTCGCCTCGCTCGTCCATCACTCGCCGGATGCGATCTCCTGGGGCTGGCCGGAGCAGTACGGCAATTTCGCCAAGGGCGGTGCGGCGATGACCTGCGCCTTCTCCAACCTGCCGAAATTCCTCGACAATGCCGGCAACAAAGATTCCCAGGTCACCGGCAAGATCGGCTCGATGCTGCCGCCCGGCCGCGAGATCGACGGCAAGCTGATCAGCCGCTCGGTGCTGTGGTTCTCGCTGACCGGCATGGTCTCGTCGCAGTCGAAAAACCCTGAGGTGGCCTATCTCCTGCTGCAATGGCTGGGCTCGGCTCGCATCTATGCCTGGATGAGCGCCAACCCCGGCGGCTATCTCGATCCGTTCCGGCTTTCGGATTTCTCCGATCCGCTGGTGCGGCAGACCTATCACGCCTACCACATGGACGTGGTGCGCGAGACGGTCGCCCGCACGGTGCCGACCATCAACTATCCCGGTGCCACCGCCTTCCACAATGCGCTCGACGAAAACCTCATGGCCTCGCTGACCAAGGCCAAGACCGCTGAACAGGCAATGGCCGATACCGAGACCGAGTGGAAGAAGATCGCCCGGCGCATTGGCGAGGACAAACTGCTCGAAGCCATCCGAACCAACAAGGAGGCCTGGCCGACCGTTCTCGATCCGATCAGCTGATCCATCTCCCTGGATCAGAGCCGGAGGGGAGGGGCATCTGCTCTTCCCCTCCGCACTCAACGCCACCAGCAAAAGCAGCCAGATGAAGCGTTCCGTTCCTTTCGAGATATTCCGCTACGCCGCGATCCTCGCGGCGATGGCGGTCACGCTGGTGCCGATCCTGTGGATGGTGTCGATGGCCTTCAAGCCGATCGCCGAATGGTCGGCGACCGGTGCCGACCTGACATGGTGGCCGAAGAACCCGACGCTCAGCAATTTCCGCTTCGTCTTCGGCGAATCCACCAACAATCTGATCGTGGCGCTCGACCGCACCGCGCTGAAGCCGATCCTGTCGTCGCTCTTGTCGGCGGTGTTCGGAACTGCCATCGCCATGTCGGCCGGCACGGCCGCCGCCTACGGGCTGTCGCGTTTCGGCTCCGGACAGAACCTGCCGCTGGCGCTCATCCAGCTCAGGCTGTTTCCGCCGATGGCGGTGATGATTCCGGTGATGATCATGTGGGCCTTCCTGAACTTCACCGACAGCTGGTGGGGGCTGGCGTTGATCTACGGCATCGTCACTCTGCCGTTCGCCTTCTGGCTGATGAAGACCTTCTTCGACGACATGCCGCGCGAGATCGAGGAAGCCGCTCTGGTCGAGGGCTGTTCGCGACTGCGCGTCTTCACCCGCATCACGCTGCCGATGATGCGTGCGCCGCTCGCCAGTGCCGCCCTGTTCGTCTTCATCCTCAACTGGTCAGATTATCTGATCGCGCTGCTTCTGACGACGCGCGAATGGGTGACCATCCCGGTCTACATGGCCTCGCTGTCGTCCTCGATGACCGGCCAGCTCTATGGTGCCAAGGCGGCGCTCGGGCTCATCGCCGCCGTGCCGCCCGTCATCATGGGCATCGCCATCCAACGCCATCTGGTCCGCGGGCTGACCTTTGGGGCGCTCAAGCAATGAGCGCGGTGATGACGACAATTTCGGAGGGCGAGATGGGCGCGCGGACAAAGCCGGCCCTGCGAGACGAAGGCGCGCGGCTCGGCTTCCGGCTGACGCTGCCGGCGCAGGTCCTGGTGCTGTTCATCTCGGCCTTTCCGCTCTTGATGCAGCTCTACATCAGCGTCACCGACTGGTCGCCGCTTTCGGGCCTCGGCTGGTGGAACGCGTGGGAGATGTGGAACAGTTTCGCCAACTACACCGATCTTGGCGCCGATGCCCGGTTCTGGAGCGCGCTGAAGCGCACGGCGATCGTCATGATCGTCTGCGTGCCGGCGGAGTTCCTGCTGGGCCTCGCACTGGCGACGCTGTTCGCCGACGATTTTCCCGGCAAGCGCATCTTCTATTCGATCCTGCTGATGCCGATGATGGTGGTGCCGGCGGTGGCCGGCTACATGTTCTTCATGCTGTTCCAGTCGGGCGGCCCGGTGAACGACATCCTCTCATCGCTCACCGGTTCTCCCGTCACCATCGCCTGGCTGTCCGACCCGACCCTGGCGCTGATCGCGGTGATGATCGCCGACATCTGGCAGTGGACGCCGCTGATGTTGCTCATCCTGCTGGCCGGCCTGGTCGGCGTGCCGGAGGATCAGATCAAGGCCGCGACCTTGCTCGGCGCCAATCCCTGGCAGCGCTTCGTCACCATCGTGCTGCCGAAGATGAAGACCATCATCATCATCGCGCTGGCGATAAGGGTGATCGAGAACTTCAAGATTTTCGACACGCTCTACATCATGACCGGTGGCGGCCCTGGCGTCGCCACGGAAACGATCTCCGTCTACATCTACAAGGTCACCACGCAGGACCTGATCTGGGGCTATGTCGCGGCGATCGCGCTCGCCATCCTGATCGTGCTCTCCATCGTCGCCGTGTTCGCCATGAAGCGCATGGCGCGGGCAAGGGAGGTGGCGGCATGAGCGCGATCGAGCTGCGCAACCTTACCAAGACATTCGGCGACTTCACCGCGCTGAAGACCATGGACCTCGACATAGCGGACGGCGAGTTCATGGCGCTGCTCGGACCTTCGGGCTGCGGCAAGTCGACGACGATGAACATGATCGCCGGCATGGAGGAGCCGACCAGCGGCAGGATCCTGTTTGGCGAGCGCGACATGGCCGGCGTGCCGATGGGCCGGCGCGGCGTCGGCTTCGTCTTCCAGAACTATGCCATCTTCACCCATATGACGGTCCGCCAGAACCTCGGCTACGGGCCAAAGATGCGGGGTGCCGCCAAAGCCGAGATCGATCGCCGTGTCGGCGCCATCGCCGAGCTGCTGCAGCTGACGCCGCTGCTCGACCGCAAGGCCGACCGGCTGTCGGTCAACATCTTGCAGCGCGTGGCGATCGGCCGCTCGGCGATCATGGAGCCGGCGATCTTCCTGCTCGACGAGCCGCTGTCCAATGTCGACGCCGCTTTCCGCGCCGTCATGCGCACCGAGCTGAAACAGCTGCAGCGCCAGTTCAGGCAGACCATGGTCTATGTCACGCACGACCAGCTCGAAGCCATGACCATGGCCGACCGCATCGCCGTCATCGACCATGGCGTGCTGCAGCAGGTCGGCACGCCGCTCGAAGTCTACAACAATCCGGCCAATGTCTTCGTCGCCCGCTTCATCGGCGCGCCGGGCATGAACCTGCTCAAGGGCCGGCCGGCGGAGAGTGACCGTGGGCTGGTCGTCGATCTCGGCCCGTTGGGCGTAACGCCGCTGCCGGACGAGCTCGCAGCCGCCTTGCGCGGTGCACGCGGCGATGTGCTCTACGGCTTCCGGCCGGAGCAGGTGGCGCTGGCGCAGGACGGGCGCGGGCTGGCCATGCCGGTCACCTTCGTCGAGCGCATTGGTGCGCGCACCATCGTCCATCTCGGTGAGGGCGAGGGAGCGGTCAAAGCGGTCTTCGACAATGATGTCGGGCTCTCGATCGGGCAAACCGCGGTCGTCGCGCCCATGGCGGCGTCGGTGCGCATCTTCGACGCCGCCAGCGCCCTTGCGATGAAGGCAGGTTGAGATGGCTGACATCGTCTTTCGCAATGTGACCAAGCGCTACGGCAACACAGTCGCCGTCGACGACGCCTCGTTCACCGTCAACGACAACGAATTCTTCTGCTTCTTCGGGCCGCCTCTGTCGGGCAAGTCGACGATCCTGCGCCTGGTGCTCGGACTGGAGGCGCCGGACACCGGCGAAATCCTTATCGGCGGCAAGCCGGTCAACGCGGTGTCGCCGGCGGAGCGCAATGTGGCGATGGTGTTCCAGAACCTGGCGCTGTTCCCGCATATGAGTGCGCTCGACAATGTGCGCTTTCCGCTGGTCGAGCGCGGCGTTGCCGAACTCCAGATCAAAAAGCGCGTCGCCGATGTCGCCGCCAAGCTGCATATCGGCCACATCCTGCACAAGCCGCCGGCGCAGCTTTCGGGCGGCGAGCGCCAGCGTGTGGCGATCGCGCGTGCGCTGGTGCGCGACCCCAATGCCTATCTGATGGACGATCCGATCTCGGCGCTCGATGCGCGGCTGCGCGAGGAGACGCGTGTCGAGCTGAAGCGCATCCAGCGCGAGCTCGGCAAGACGCTGATCTACGTCACCCACGACCAGGAAGAGGCGATGTCGATCGCCGACCGCATCGCCATACTGGACAATGGCAGGATCAGGCAGATCGGCGCCCCGACCGAGATCTACGACCGCCCGACGAGCACCTATGTGGCACGGCTGCTCGGTTCGCCTGTCATGAACATCCTGAAATCCGCCCGGGGCGAGGGCGGCGTTGAGGCGGCCGAAGGCGCGATCCGGATTGCCGACAAGGCTGCTCCCGTTGATGCCGTCGAGATCGGGCTGAGGCCGGAGGATATCAAGGTCAGGCCGTGGGCGGATGGGGGCCAGGGCCGCCCGGCGCGGGTGTTCGAGGTCGAGCCGCTCGGCGGCTACACCGTGGTGACACTCGCCGCCGGGCAGGCGCGGCTGAAGGCGCTGTTGCGCGGCCAGCCTGACATCAGGCCTGACGCCATGGTGGCGATATCCTGCGAACCGGCCCGCGTGCATTATTTCGGGCAAAGCGGAGGCGCGTTGGCGAGATGATTGCGGCCGCGAGGACAGAGTTTCGGGAGGAAAGCATGACAGCCAAAGGCTTCGAGCCGGACGTGAAGGTCCGCACGAAAGAATACAGGATCGGCTGCGTCGGCGCCGGCATGATCATGGCCGAGTGCCATCTGGCCGCCTATCACGAAGCGGGCTTCCCCGTGGTAGCGATCGCCTCGCGCACGCCGGCGAATGCGCAAATGGTCGCCACGCGCTGGGGCATCCCGACGGTGCACGATACGCCGGAACAATTGATCGAGGACGAGACTGTCGAGATCATCGACCTTGCCTTTCCGCCCGACCTGCAGCCAGCGCTGATCCGCCATGCGCTGAAGCAGAAGCACATCAAGGCGATCCTGGCGCAGAAGCCTTTGGCGCTGTCGGTCGAGGAAGCCGTCAAGCTGCGCGACGAGGCGGCGAAGGCCGGCAAGATCCTCTCGGTCAACCAGAACATGCGCTACGACCAGTCGATGCGTGTGCTGAAGCAGATCATGGACAGCGGCGCGCTGGGCGACATTGTCTTCGCGCAGATCGACATGCATGCCATCCCGCACTGGCAGACGTTCCTCGAGGATTACGACCGGCTGACGCTCGCCAATATGAGCGTGCATCATCTCGATGTGCTGCGCTTCCTGTTTGGCGATCCCGACGAGATCACGACGCTGACGCGCAAGGACCCGCGCACCAAATTCGACCATCTGGACGGCATCACCGTGTCGACACTGCGCTTTCCGTCCGGCGTGCTTGCTGTATCGCTGGAGGATGTCTGGTCCGGCCCGCGCCAGGAAGGATACAAGGACGACCAGCACATCAACTGGCGTGTCGATGGTACCAAAGGCGTCGCCAAGGGCACGATCGGCTGGCCGACAGGTGCGGCCTCGACGCTGACCTATGCCTCGGCCGAGACGACAGGCGGTGAGTGGGTGAGCCCGAGCTGGGAGACGATGTGGTTTCCGCATGCCTTCATCGGGGTGATGGAGCAGCTGCAGCACGCGGTGAAAACCGGCACGCCGCCGGCGCTTTCCGTCGCCGACAACGTCAAGACCATGGCGCTGGTCGAGGCGGGCTACCGCTCGATGGCGTCGGGCCGCACGGTCAAGCTTTCCGAAATCGCTATCTGATCACCGCAACCGAAACACCAGACAACTGAATCGCTTACAGGGAGGAATTCACACCATGATGCAGGCAGGCATTTTCACGGGCTATTTCCCGTACGGCCTCGAAGAGACGGCGAAGAAGATCCGCGGTCTCGGTTTCAACACGGTGCAGCTCGACCTGCATTTTAGGGATGTCGACCTGTCGGCCGGGCAGATTACCAAGGACAAGGCGAAGAAGGTCCGCGACGTCTTCCGTGACCACAATCTGCCGGTCTGCTGCGTGTCGGGCTACACCAACATCATCCATCCCGACAAGGCCGAGCGCGACAAGCGCGTCGGCTATCTCAAGGAGATCATCCGCAACGCCCGCCATTTCGGCTCGCCTTACGTGATCTCGGAGACCGGCACCTACAACACCGAATCCGACTGGGTGCATCACCCCAAGAACAAGACCGAGGAAGGTTTTGAGGAATGCCGCAAGGTGATCGCTGACCTCGCGCAAACGGCCTATGACCACGGCGCGGTCTTCCTGCTCGAAACCTATGTCAACAACGTCGTCGGCTCGGTCGAGGAGACGGTGAAGATGTTCGCGCAGGTCGACCATCCCGGCCTTGGCCTGCTGATGGACCCGACCAATTATTTCGAGACGCACAACATCGACAAGATGGACCAGATCCTCAACCAGGTGTTCGACACGTTGACCGACAAAATCAAGATCGCTCACGCCAAGGACGTCAAACGCTCGGGCGACGACAAGTCGGAGAAGCACGCCGATATCGGCGACGCCGATGCGATGGAAAGCCACACCTTCCGCGGCGTTGGTGAGATCGAACTGCCGGCGCCGGGCCTCGGCTCGCTGAACTACGACCTCTATCTCAAGCGACTGGCTGAGAAGCATCCGAACATCCAGGTCATCATCGAGCATCTGTCGGAGGACGACGTGCCACGCGCCAAGACATTCCTCGACGGAAAGTTCCGTGCCAACGGCCTGTGAAGGCCGTTCGCGCCGCCGGTCGAAGGATGACAGTGCAGCGAATGAAGCAGTCGTGACATGGTAGAGCTTTACGGCAAGACGCTGTCGCGACGGCAAGTGGCGGAGCGGTCCGGCATGCTGTCGCAATTCGCCGGCGTGCGGCTGATGACGCTTGGCGACGGCATCGAGCGCGGCATCCGCATGCTGGAGTTCCGCACCGGCTCGGGCCTGCGCTTCACCGCGCTGGTCGACCGGGCGCTCGATATCTCGGACTGTGACTTCAAGGGCCAGGCGATCGGCTGGCATTCGCCGAGCGGCTTTCGCCATCCCGGCCTGCACGATTATGAGGGGGAGAGCGGTCTCGCCTGGGCACGCTCCTTTTCCGGCCTGCTCGTCACCTGCGGCCTCGACCACATATTGGGCCGCGAAGACGTGCCGGCAGAAAACTACAACTATCCAGGCAAGAAGACCGTCACCCATGCGCTGCACGGACGCGTCGGCACGATCCCGGCGCGGCTGACCGGCTATGGCGAGCGCTGGGATGGCGACCGCTGCGTGCTGTGGGCCGAGGGCATCGTCCAGCAGTCGGCGGTGTTCGGAGAGGATCTGCATCTCATCCGCCGCATCGAGGCCGATGTCGGCGGCAATGAGATCCGGCTGTCCGACCGTGTCGTCAATCACGGCTTCAACCGCACGCCGCATATGTATTTCTATCACGTCAATGTCAGCCATCCCTTGCTCGACGCGGGCTCGCGCTATCTGGCGCCGATCCGCGACGTGGTGTGGGCCGGCCATGCCGGCGAGCGCTACGAGGCACAGAAGGTCGGCTACCGCACGGCACCGGCGCCGCAAATGGGGTTCAGCGAGCAGGTCTGGCAGCATGAGATGGGCGCCGATGCAAAGGGCCAAGTGCCGGTGGCGGTGGTCAACGACCGGCTCGGCCTTGGCTTCGAAGTGGTGACGCGCAAGGACCAACTGCCTTGCGCCTATCAATGGCAGAATTTCCAGGCCGGGCAGTATGCGCTGGGCATAGAACCCTCGACCCATCATGTGCTCGGCGATCTCGCCGCGCGCGAACGCGGCGAGATGATCTGGCTGGAGCATGGCGAAGCCCGGTCCTACGATGCGGTGTTCCGGGTGCTCGACGGTGCTGGTGAGATTGCCGCGGCCGAAGGCAGGATCGCGGCCATCGCCCGCCAGCCCGAGCAGGACTATCCCAGGCCTTCCGGCACCTTTCCAAGACTGGCGGGCAGGGCATGAGTGACACATTTATCCAAGGCAAGCCCTCCGGCCGGCGAACCGGATTGCCAGCGGTGCATGACGATTGGAGGTCGATGTGACGACGATGGCAAAAAAGCGCGATTACAGCCTGGTCGGCGAAAGCACGCGGGCCGCGATCGAGACCGGACTTGCCTCGGCCCAGTGGTATCACACCGACGTGCCGCGCAAGGCGATGAAGGAGCTTATGCAGCGCTCGGACGGCCCGGCGATCCGCGACACCATCATCTGGCTCGCTGTCATCGTGGGTTCGGCCGCCGGCATCGTCTGGTTCTGGGGCACGTGGTGGGTGCTGCCGTTCCTGTTCGTCTATGGCGTGCTCTACGGCTCGTCAAGCGACTCGCGCTGGCATGAATGCGGCCACGGCACGGCCTTCCGCACGCGCTGGATGAACGATGTCGTCTACCACATCGCGTCCTTCATGCTGATGCGCAATCCCGTGCAATGGCGCTGGAGCCATGCCCGTCACCACACCGACACCATCATCGTCGGCCGCGACGCCGAGATCGCCGTCATGCGTCCGCCCGACCTGTTGAAGGCGGGACTGGCCTTCACCGGTATTCTCGATTTCCGCTATTCGCTGCCGACGCTGGTGCGCCAGGCCTTCGGCACGCTGTCGGACGAAGAGAAGAGCTACATCCCGGAGATGGAACAGCACAAGGCGATGGTCTTCGCCCGCTGGCACGTCGCCATCTATGTCGCGACGATCGCCCTTGCGATCGCGCTGGGGTCATGGATCCCGCTGGTGCTGATCGGCCTGCCGCGCCTCTACGGCACCTGGCACATGGTGACGACCGGCCTGCTGCAGCATATCGGGCTCGCCGACAATGTGATCGATCACCGGCTCAACACCCGTACCGTCTACATGAACCCGATCAGCCGGTTCATCTATTGGAACATGAACTACCATGTCGAACATCATATGTTTCCGATGGTGCCGTATCACGCGCTGCCCAGGCTGCACGAACTGATCAAGCATGACCTGCCCGAGCCGAACCCGTCAATGTGGCATGCCTATCGCGAGGTCTGGCCGGTGCTGCTGCGGCAGCTGAAATACGAGGATTTCTATCTCAAGCGCGAACTGCCGCCGACGGCCAGGCCCTATCGCGGCGAGTTCCACGAGGTCGATATGTCGGCGGCGGCTGAATAGCTGAGGAGACCGGGATGGCCGATTGGGTTGAAGCGTGCACGGTGGACGACGTCGAGGCAGAGGACGTCATCCGCTTCGATCATGGCGGCCGCACCTTCGCGGTCTACCGCTCGCCGGATGACGAGTTCTTCGCCACCGACGGCTATTGCACGCACGAGAAGGCGCATCTGGCCGACGGGCTGGTGATGGACGACATCATCGAATGTCCGAAACACAATGGCCGCTTCAACTACAAGACTGGCCAAGCCAAGGGCGCGCCGGTCTGCGTCAATCTCGCGACCTATCCGGTGAAGATCGAGGCCGGTAAGGTGATGATCCAGATTTGACGCGTGGAACTCGATCCAGCATCACAGAGGGGACGTTTTGATGAGCCGAAAGAGACCGACCGTCGCCGATCTGCGCGCGATGAAGGGCAAGCGCCAGCTGACCATGCTGCGCGTGCTCAACCTGGACGAGGCGGAGGCCGCCGAACGGGCAGGGGTCGACATAGTCTCAGTGCCGCCCGAACTTGTGCTCAACCCGCAGTACCGCGATGCGGCGCCCAGCCTTTTCACAATGCCGGGCGAAAACTTCTTCGAGATCGGCACGGCGGATGATTTCGTGCGCTGGGCCTTCCGGCTCTACAAGGCGAGCGCCGACGCGGTCTATTGCAGCGCCGGCTATGCCACGATCAAGCGTATGGCCGAAGACGCCATCCCCGTCATCGGCCATGTCGGCCTCATTCCGTCCCGCGCCACCTGGACCGGCGGCTTCAAGGCGGTCGGCAAGACCGCCGACACAGCCCTCCAGGTGTTCGAGGCGGTGAAGCAGCTGGAGGCCGCCGGCGCCATCGGCGCCGAGATCGAAGTGGTGCCGGTCGAGGTGGCCAAGGCGATCTCGGAACGCACCTCGCTGATCATGCTGTCGATGGGGGCGGGCACCGGCTGCGACGCGCAATATCTGTTCGCCGACGACATCCTTGGCCAGAACCGGGGCCACATGCCGCGCCACTCCAAGGTCTACCGCAATTTCGCCGCCGAGTATGACCGGCTGCAGGCGGAGCGGGTGGCGGCCTTCTCGGAATATGTCGCCGACGTCAACAGCGGCGCCTATCCCGAGGACAGGCACATCGTGCACATGGATCCGGCCGAGCTCAGCCTGTTCATGAAAAGGGTAGACGCAAAGAGCTGATTATTCGGCTTCTTTGCCGACTGTCGCAGTGCCTCGCCACGCTCCATTGGCAAGCATGGCGTGGAGCACCTCGGCGTCGGCCCCCAGCGGCCGGTCGTCCTTCAGCATCGATACATGCGCGCGCACCGCCGCATAGATCGCGCCGGTGCGTGGTGCGAGCGTCAACCCTTCACGCAGGTCGACGGCCTGGGCGGCGGCCATCAATTCAAAGGCGATCAGCCGTCGCCACAGCGCGATCATCCCGGCGCATTTCGAAACAGCGAGCAGCGACTGGGTCGCGTGGTCCTCGACGCCTTCCGAAACGGGCAGGAAGTCGAGCATCACCGGATTGGCCTTGTGGCGGATGGCGGCCAGAATTGATGTCGCCGTCTTCTGCAGCGGCACGAAACCGGCCGACGCGCCACCGATGGGCGACAGGTATTTGGTCAGGCCGTTGCGGCCCGAACCGGTGAGCTGGATGAAGCGGGCGACGCTCGCGGCGGCACATTGCGCGATCGCCAGGCTGAGTGTTTCGAAAGCCAGCGAGAGCGACGCCGTATGGAAATTGCCGGTCGACATCACCAGTTCGTCATCGCCCAGCACCAGCGGGTTGTCGGCGGCGGCGTTGAGTTCGATCTCGACGGCGCGTTTTGCCTGGCCGATCGCCTCGATCAGCGCGCCATGGATCGACGGCATGCAGCGGATCGACAACGGGTCTTGCAAGGTGGTGGGCGCCGGCATCTCGTCGCGGGCGAGAAGGTCGTGTAGGGCTTTCGCCGCCTCCTGCTGTCCGGCGGCCGGCCGCGCCATCTGCAGGCGCGGATCGAGGATGGTGCGGTTGGCGCCAAATCCTTCCATGGTCAGCGCGCCGGCCTGCTGCTGCTGGGCCAGCGCCGACAGCGTATCCGTTATCGCGAGGGCACCGCTGCCGGCGGAGACCGCCGAGGCGTTGATCAGCGACAGTCCATCTTTCGGCGCCAGGCTGATCGGGGCGAGGCGGGCCATCATCAGCGCCTTGGCCGCCGGCATGCGGCGGCCCTGGTACTCGGCTTCGCCTTCGCCAATCAGCAGGCGGGCAAGTGCTGTCATCAGCACGAGGTCGCCGGCGCCAATCGAGCCGAGCGACGGCATCACCGGATGGACGCCGGCATTGAGCGCATCGACCAGCGCGACGAACACGGCGGGCGACAGGCCGGAGCCGCCGGCCGACAGCATCGAGGCGCGGGCGACCATGGTGGCCCGCACGGTCTCGACCGGCAGGGTTTCGCCGACCGCGCCGCTGCGGCCCTCCAGCAACTGACGCTGGAAGGCGCTGGCGTCGCCTTCGACGGAGGTGCCAAGATTGGCGCCGAGCCCGGTGTTCAGGCCATAGATCTGCTGGCCGGAGGCGGCGGCTTGGTCGAGCACTTTTCGCGCCTTCTCCAGCCTGGCGATGATTTCGGGTCCGATCTCCACCTTGCGCGTTTCGCGGGCGACGGCGGCGACATCGCCAGTGCCGACACCGGCTCCGGTGAGGACGAGCGCGCTCATGCGAAACGCAGCCTCTGGCCGATACCCTTTTCCCCTGCCATGGCCAGCATCGCCGTGCCCAGCGCAATGTCGGAGAGCGACAGGCCGCGATGCCAGAACAGGATGGTCTCGTCGTCGCTCTGCCGTCCCGGCTTGAGGCCGGCGGCAATCTGGCCGAGTTCGGCATGCAGCGTCTCTTCGCTCAGCCGCCCGGTCTCGACATGCGCGCGCAGCGAGCCGAACTTGCCGCCCTTGCACTGGCCCCAGTCGTCGACGACCATCTTCTGCATGATGTCGGTCAGCGACAGCTCGACCGCGCTCATCGTGCCATAGGGCACGACCAGAGCGCCGGGCTTGATCCATTCGGTCTTGAGTAGCGGCTGCGGCTCCGGCAGCCGCGAGGCCTCGACGACGATGTCGGCGCCCTTGATGCAACTCTCCCAGTCGGCGACCGCCGTGACTGTCTTGCCGAGATCGGCGGAGAGTTTGGCGGCAAAGCCGTCACGGCTTTCCGGGCGGCGCGAATGGACGCGGATTTCGTCGAAATCGAAGAGATGGTCGAGCAGTCGCACGTTCCAGTAGGCGGTGCCGCGCGCGCCGATATGGGCGAGCACCTTGGAGTTCCTGCGCGCTAGGTGCTTGGCGCCGATGGCGGTGACGGCACCGGTGCGCATGTCGGTGATGACGGTGGCGTCGAGGATGGCGCGCGGCGTGCCGGTGCGCGGATCGAACAGGTTGAGGATACCGAATTCCGAGGGCAGGCCGTGCAGATAATTGTCGACATAGTCGCCGACGATCTTCACGCCCGCCGTGTCGAGCGGCGCCACGTAGCCGCGCAGCACGTTGAAATGGCCGTGGAAGGATGGGTCCGGTTCGAGGTGTACGCGCGGCTCGATTACCGTCTGGCCCTTGCCCTGGGCGACGAGGCCCGCCTCGACGGCGGCGATGATTTCGCCATCGGTCATATCTAGCGCTTCGATGTCGAGGGCATTGAGATAGTCGATATAAATGGGCTTCATTTTATGCGCGCACTTTCCTCGGTCGCCCCGTGCATCCCATAGCAGGCCACGACGCGACACGAAAGTTTGTTGCGCTGTGTCTGGACGCTGCCGGCTAAATGCTGTTCAAACCGGACCGACATGACTGCCATTCCCGACACCGAAGCCTTACCCGAAACGGCCACCAATGCGCGGCGCGTGGCGCTGATCGTGGCCATCGCCTTCTTCATGCAGCTGCTGGATTCGACGATCATCTCGACCTCGCTGCCGCAGATGGGCCAGTCCTTCGGCGTGCCGGCGGTGGCTATGAGCATCGGCATCACCGTCTACATGCTGACCATGGCGGTGTTCGTGCCGCTGTCGGGCTGGCTCGCCGACCGCTTTGGCGCGCGCAACATCTTTCTCGCGGCGATCGCGCTGTTCACGCTGGCCTCGCTCGCCTGCGGTTTCTCGGAAAACCTGACTGAATTCGTCGCCGCACGCGCCGTGCAGGGGCTGGGCAGCGCGCTGATGACGCCGGTCGGGCGTATTCTCGTCCTGCGCAACGCCTCGAAATCCGAGCTGCTTAACGCCACCGCACTGATCACCTGGCCGGCGCTGTTCGCGCCGGTGGTCGGGCCGGTGCTCGGCGGTTTCATCACCACCTACCTGTCCTGGCACTGGAATTTCTTCATCAACATCCCGCTTGGGCTGATCGGGCTGGCGCTGGTCGCCCGCTTCATCCCCGGCGACCGCGAGGCCGATCCCAAGCCGTTGGACTGGCCGGGATTTTTCCTGACCTCACTCGGGCTCGCTTGCCTGCTCTACGGCCTCGAGCGCATCGCACACCCGGAGGATGGCTTGCTGCAGACGGTGCTGCTGATCGCGGCAGGCATCGTCATCGGCTGGCTGGCGGTGCGGCATCTCCGGCGCGCGCCGCATCCGCTGCTCGACCTTTCCTCGTTCAAGGTGCTGACCTTCGCCATCTCGACGCTGGCCGCCGGCACCATCTTCCGGGTGGCGATCAACGCCACGCCGTTCCTGCTGCCGCTTTTGTTCCAGGTTGGCTTCGGCCTCTCGCCCGTCGATGCCGGCTTGATGATCCTGGCCTATTTCCTCGGCAATCTCGGCATGAAGACGGTGACGACGCCAACGCTGCGGCGTTTCGGTTTCCGCTCGGTGATGGTCGTCAACGGCATCATCGCCTCGGCCTCGATCATGGCTTGCGGGGCAATCTCGCCGCAGACGCCGCAGGCGCTGGTGGTGGCGCTGATGCTGATCGCCGGCCTGTCGCGCTCGATGCAGTTCACGGCGCTCAACACGCTGGCCTTCGCCGATATCGATGCGGCGCAGCGCAGTTCGGCGGCGACGCTGTCGTCGATGCTGCAGCAGGTGGCGATGCTGTTCGGCGTTGCCGTGGCTGCGGCGATCCTCAACCTGTCGCAGATAGTCAGGGCGCAGCCGGCGCTCGACCTCGTCGATTTTCGAATCGCCTTTTTCGTGATCGGCGCCATCGGGCTGGTGGCGGCGTTGCGTTTTCTGGTGCTGCCGGCCGGCGCCGGTGCCGAGGTTTCCGGCCACGCGCCGGGGAACTGAAAATCGGATTTTCTCGCCTGGTGCGGAGATAAATTCCGCCCTGTGCTTTCGTCTCGACGCGGCGCTTGCGCGGCTGGCGGCATTGGCGCAATCAATTGCCAAAAATGCAGGAGTTTCCGGGCATTGCGCCAGTTTTCGGCAATCGATGCGTCCACTCGGCGAATATTGGCACAAGGCCGCGTTCTGAACGCGGATTCATTTGACGAACCGGCGCCGAGCCGATTAGCTTTCTTTGAGGGATGGCAGCGCTGCCATCGGGGCAAATGCAGACATGAACGCGATTGGCTGGCTAAATCTCAGGAGCCTGAATCAGGAAGGCATTGTCTTTGCCATCGCGGTGGTGCTGTTCGTTGCCGCGGCCATAGGCCTGCCGGGCTTCATCGACCCCAACAACCTCGTCGCCATCGTCAGATCCGTGTCGGTGCTGGGCATATTGGCGCTCGGCATGGCGGTCGTCATCATCGGGCGCGGCATCGACCTGTCGGCTGTGGCGATCATGGCGATGTCGGTCGCCTGGTATCTGCAATTGCTCAACACCGGGACCTCGGACGGGCTGGCCTTCGCCTATGTGTTGGCCGGCGTGCTCGCCATCGGGCTACTCAATGGCTTTCTCGTCGCCTACGCCGACGTGCCGGCGATCTTCGTGACGCTGGCGACCGGCTCCTTCGTCTTCGGCTATGTGCGCTCGCAACTGATCACGCAGGATGCCGTGCCGGTGCCGCAGGGACATTGGGTCGAACTGCTCGGCGGCCTGCGCTTCCTCGACATTCCGATCGAGGTCTTCGTCTTCGCCGGGCTGGCTTTCCTGTTCTTCCTGTTCCTGCGCTACACCAAATGGGGGCGCTACATCTATTTCGCCGGCGACAATCCGGTCGCCGCCCGCAACATCGGCATTCCGGTGCGGCCGATGCTGGTGCTGCGCTATGTGCTTTCGGCCTTCGTGGCGCTGATCGCCGGCCTGCTGACGGCGGCCGGCCTGCACTCGATCAACACCCGCATCGTCAATTCGACGCTGCTCTACGACATCGTGCTGGTGGCGGTGATCGGCGGCATCGGCCTGTCGGGCGGCAGGGGTGGGGTGCGCAATGTGCTGGTGGGGGCGGCGCTGATCGGCATCCTGCTCAACGCCATGACCATCATCGACATTCCGCTGCTCTACCAGAACCTGATCAAGGCGGCGATCCTGCTCGGCGCCATCATCGTCGACGGCATCATCAATCCGCGCGACGAACAGACCGCGCAGCAGGGCGACATTTAGAGCAGATGGGCTAGCCCATCTGCTCGGGGTACCCGGCGCGATCGCGACGATCGGCCGGCAATGAAAACCGAACCAGAGGACGTGACATGAGACTGATCAAGACACTTATGGCCGCCGCGACGGCGCTCGCGGTTACCGCCTTCGTGGCGCCGACCTTCGCCGCTGACGATCCGGGCCCGGCGGCCTATGCGCAGGCGCTCAAGGGCAAGCGCGTCATGCTGGTGCCGCTGGCGATGGGCTTCGACCTGGCGCAGGGCTGGGCGCATTACCTGAAGAAGGAAGTCGACGCCTGGGGCGGCACCTTCGAGAACTCGCGACCCGAACTGGGTCGTCGATGCCGGCGCTCAGGCGATCACCGATGCGATCTCCTCGGACACCAGGCCCGACGTGCTGATCATCCACGCGCCGGACCTCAACTCCTATTCCAAGCTGATGAAGAAGGCGCAGGCCGCCGGCACCTATGTGTTGCTGGTCGACAACCCGGCCAACTTCCCGGCCGACGCCTTTGTCGGCAGCGACTGGGACCGGCTTGGCCAGCTCGAGGCCGAAGCGGCGATCAAGGGTTGCGGCGAAAACTCGTCGAAGAAGATCGGACTGGTGCAGGGCGACCAGGCGAATTCTTCCAGCCTCTACCAATATGCCGGCATCATGAAGGTGCTGGACAAGCATCCCGACTTCAAGGTCGTGGCCAAGCCCGACTCCAACTGGGATGCGACGACCTCGCGCAATGTGACGACGACGATGCTGCAGCAGAATCCGGACATCTGCTCGATCATCGACTTCTGGGATGGTGACGCCACCGGCGCATCGGCCGCGATCCGTGACGCCAAGCTCGACGGCAAGGTGTTCCTGGTCACCACCGGCGGCGGTGAGAAGGCGGCCGATTGCGACAAGCTGCAGGACGGCACCTATGGCGCCGTGGTGATGACCGATCTCGCTCGCCAGTCGGGCGACATGAACGCCATCATCAAGTTCCTGCTGCAGAGCGGCCAGCCAGCCGGCACCTCGCACACCTACATCTACACGCTGGAGAAGGCGACGACCAAGGCCGACCTCAAGCCCGATACTTGCTGGGACCTGAAGGCGCTGCAGGCTGAAGCAGCGGCGAAGTAAGCCGATCCTCGCCAATCGATATCAACGAGGTGGCCCGATTACCCGGCCACCTCTTTCTCTTGCAATAGTGACCTGATGTCCTTTCGCGAACGCCTCCAGTCCTGGCGCTACAATCTCGTGCCCGACCACCTGGTGGGCGAGATCCTGACCAAGCGCTGGACCGACAACGCCATTCCGTTCCTGGCGCTGGTGGCGACGCTCAGCGTGTTCGGCTCGATCATTCCGGGCTTCTTCAAGCTGAACGCGCTGCAGGAATCGACCCGCCAGCTCGGCGAATTCTCGATGGTCGTCACCGGCATGACGGTGGTGATGCTGGGCGGTGGCATCGATCTGTCGGTCGGCTCGATCTTCGCGCTGTCCTGCTTTTCCGCCGTCTACGTCTTCTTCATTCTCGAACAGTCGATCTGGCTGGCGCTGGCGGCCTCGCTCGCCACCGGGCTGATCTTCGGCGCCATCAACGGCTACCTCGTCGGGTACCTGCGCCTGCGCGCCTTTCTCACCACGCTGGTCACCTTCATCTTCGGACGGGCGCTGTTCGATATCCTGGTCACCACCTATGCCGCCGACGTGCAGCTTTCGACCGCCACATCGGATGTGCTCGACTTCATCGGCGACAGCACCTTCTGGGGGCTGTCCGTCTCGGTGTGGCTGGCGATCATCCTCGCCATCGTCACCCATATCGCGCTGACGCGTTCGCGGCCGGGATGGCATGTGCTGGCGGTCGGAGGCTCCCGGCGCTCGGCGCACAATGCCGGCATCCGCGTGCGCCGCACCGTGTTCATGACCTATGTCTTCTCCGGCTTCTGCGCCTCGATCGGCGGCTTCCTCATCGCATGCCGGCTGAGCGGGGCGGGGCCGGGCACCGGCCTCAACCTCGAAATCATGGCGCTGACGGCGGCGGTGGTCGGCGGCGTCAGCCTGGGCGGCGGCCGCGGTTCGGTGATCAAGGGGCTGATGGGCGCCATCATCGTGCTGACCATGACCAACGGGCTGATCCGGCTGGGCTACGGCACCGGCACCAACCAGATGGTGCTCGGCATCATGCTGGCGGTGGCGGTGACCATCGACATCCGCTGGCTGAAGAACCGTCACAAGGTGCTGAACGAAATCTATGTCGCGCCGGTCTATCTCAAAATGGGCGAGACACAGTCGGCGGTGCCGGGCTCCGGCACACCCTATGAACTCGACAACCGGCTGTCGGCGGCGGACCATATCGGGCTCGGCGAGCTGGAAGGGCCGGAAGACGTCATCCTCGACCGCGACGACCATCTCTATTGCGGCACCCGCCATGGCGAGATCGTCCGCTTCTTCGCGCCGGATTACGTCAAGTCGGAAGTCTTTGCCCATATTGGCGGCTTCCCGCTGGGGCTCGCCTTCGACAAATCGGGCAATCTGATCAGCTGCGTCGGCGCCATGGGGCTCTATTCCGTCTCGCCGCAGCGGGAAGTAAAGCGCCTGTCGGCCGAGACATCGCGCTCCTGGACGTCGATCGTCGACGATGCGCGGCTGCGCGATCCCAATGACTGCGATATCGCACCCGACGGCCGCATCTATTTCACCGACTCCACCAAGCGCTATGACGCCCACGACTGGGCGCTGGACTCGATCGAGAACCGCGCCACCGGCCGGCTGCTGGTCTATGACCCCAGGGATGGCTCGACGAAGACGCTGCTCGACGGCTACCGCTACACCAACGGCGTGTGCATGGCGCATGACGGCAAGTCGCTGTTCTTTGCCGAAAGCTGGGCCTGCCGCGTGCACCGCTACTGGCTGGAAGGGCCGAAGGCTGGCACCGCCGAATGCGTCATCCGCGACATGCCGGGCTATCCCGACAACATCAACCGCGCTTCGGACGGCAATTACTGGATGGCGTGGCTCGGCATGCGCACGCCGAGCTTCAACCTGTCGCTGCGCCATCCCGACATGCGCAAGCGCATGACGCGCCGGCTGCCGCAGGACGAATGGCTGTTCCCCAACATCAACACCGGCGGCGTGGTGAAATTTACCGAGAAGGGCGGCATCGTCGAGGCGATGGGCGACCTCACCGGTGGTGCGCATCCGATGGTCACCTCGATGCGCGAGCACAAAGGATATCTGTTCGTCGGCGGCATCCTCAACAACCGCATCGGCCGCTACAAGATCGCTGGCGCCGACCCGAACTGGACCAGCCCGGCTTCCTATTGGGGAGCGAAATCATGATCCTCGATCCGATCCTGGACATGTTTCGCGGCAAGGCGGTGACCATCCCGCCGCTCGACGGCGCCTTCCGGCCCAATACGCGGCTCGATGATGCGCCGGCATTTGTGGAGCTGATCGAGCCGGATAATCTGGTTGTTTCAGGGAACGAGTTGCTCGTCTCCAGTGGCAGCGCCGTCTATTCGCTTGCCGCCGGAGCCGAGCCCAAGATTGTCGAGACCTTTCCGTCTCTGATCACGGCACTGGCGTTGTCGCCGTCGGGCGAGCTGACGGTTGGGCTGGAAAGCGGCAAGCTGCTGATATCAGGCAAGGAGGTTTCGCTGCCGGCTGATATCAGCTGCATCACCGCGCTCACCTATGCGGAAGACGGCACGCTGTGGCTGGCCAACGGGTCTGCCGAGCATACGCCGTCGCAATGGGCGGCCGATCTGATGAAGAAGGGCGTCTCTGGTTCGCTTTGGAAACGGGACGCGACCGCCGGCGAGTTCCGCAAAATGGCCGGCGATCTGGCTTTTCCCTATGGGCTCCATCCCGTCGGCAGGGATGTGCTCGTCAGCGAAAGCTGGCGCCACCAGCTCATCCGTTTCGACGGCACGACAGGCAGCCGTTCGACGGTGCTGACGCATCTGCCCGGCTATCCCGCGCGGCTTGCACCGGCTGGCGATGGCGGGGCGTGGCTGGCGCTGTTTGCACCGCGCAACCGGCTGATCGAGTTCGTTCTGCAGGAAACGCACTACCGGCAGGACATGATCGACCAGGTGCCGCCGGCCTATTGGATCGCGCCGGCGCTGGCCTCCAACCGCAGCTTCCTCGAGCCGCTGCAATGCGGCGGCATCCGCACCATGGGCATCCACAAGCCATGGTCGCCGAGCCGGTCCTACGGATTGGTGGTCAGGCTCGACGCAAAGATGCAGCCACAGTTCAGCCTGCACAGCCGCGCCAACGGCACGCGCCACGGCATCTGCAGCGTGGCGGAAAAGGACGACCGGTTGTTCATCGCCTCCAGGGGCGGCGACTGTGTGCTGGCCGTCGATACGGGAGGTTTTTGATGGAACCGATCGTTCGACTGGAAAACGTCATCAAAAACTATCGTGGCGTGCCCGCGGTGAAGAATGTCAGCTTCGAATTGCGCAAGGGCGAGATCCACGCGCTGCTCGGCGAGAATGGCGCCGGAAAGTCGACGCTGACCAAGATCATCGCCGGCGTCGTCGACGCCACGTCGGGCAAGATGTTCCACAAGGGCCGGGAGATCGCTTACGCGTCGCCGCATGCGGCGCTCGAAGCCGGCATTGCCATGGTGTTCCAGGAAACCAGCCTGGTGCCATCGATGACGGTGGCGCAGAACCTCTATCTCGGTACTGAAAAATTCCTCAACCGGCTGCGCGGCACGTATATTTCAGCACAGCAATTCCTGCAGTCGCTGAATTTCCCGGTCGATCCCAACGCGATGGTGGCGACGCTGGGTGCGGCCAAGCGGCAGATGGTCGAGATCGCGCGCGCGGTGCACCACAATGCCGAGATCATCATCTTCGATGAGCCGACGGCGACACTGACGCCGGAGGAAAAGCGCCACTTCTTCGCGCTGATCCGCCGGCTGAAGGCCAGCGGCGTGTCGATCGTCTTCATCAGCCATGCGCTGGAAGAGGCGCTTGCCATTGCCGACCGCATCACCATTTTGCGCGATGGCGAACTGGTGATCACCGACGACACATCGGCCTTCGACCGCGACAAGATCGTCGCCGCCATGGTCGGGCGCACACTGTCGGGCAGATCTATCGCCAGCGCGATGAAGCCAAGCTGCGCAAGGCCGGCAAGAAGGTGCTGTCGGTGCAGGACATTTCGATGAGCAATGTCGTGCGCAACAATTCCTTCTCGATCTTCGAGGGCCAGATCACCGGTGTGTTCGGGCTGATCGGCTCCGGCCGCACCGAGACGTTCAAGATCGTGTCGGGCATCTACAAGCGCGACTTTTTGCGCGGTGGCGCGATCGAGCTGGACGACAAGCCGGTGCGCTATCTCGTGCCGAGCGAAGCGGTGGCCGACGGCATCGTCTACGTCACCGAGGACCGCAAGAGCGAAGGCATTTTCGAGACGATGGGTATTGCCGAGAACCTGTTTGGCGGGCTCTTGGCAGCCGGCCGCGAAAAGGCTTGGGTGATCAACCAGCAGGAGATGCGCGCGCTGTCAGCCGAATGGACGAAGACGCTGAACATCAAGGCGATCAACGACAATGCCCGCGTCGTCGAGCTCTCCGGCGGCAATCAGCAGAAAGTGGTGATCGGCAAGGGGCTGGTGCAGCAGCCGCGCATCGTCATCTTCGACGAGCCAACGCGCGGCGTCGATGTCGGCGCCATCGCCGAAATCCACCACATCATCAACCGGCTGGCCGACGAGGGATTGGCCGTCGTCGTCATCTCGTCCTATCTGCCGGAGATCATGAACCTGTCGGACCGGATTTTGGTGTGCCGGCAGGGCCGCATTGTTGAAGAGTTTTCGCCGGCGGAGGCGACGGAGGAGAAGATCATGTACGCGGCGGTGCATTAGGGTTCTGGCTGGTGTGTGCGTCGAAAGTTGGCGGAGTCGTCTCTCCCTTCGTCATCCACGGGCGGAGCAAGGAGCGCAGCGACGCGGCGCAGACCCGAGGATCCATGCCGGGACTCGGATGCGCCGCCACGGTGCAGAATTCTGCCTCGCTGCATTCCTTGGCCAAGGTCACGGAATGGATTCTAGGGTCTGCGCCGCGTCGCTTCGCTCCTTGCTCCGCCCTAGAATGACGAAGCTGAGGTGCTTCGGCCAACCTCCGCGGTCGCGTGCTTTCCCGCGCTAAAAAACTGAATCGGACAAACCGATTAGCCATCTTTGCTCGTGACCTGATTCAACGACCTGATCACTGATCCAACAAAGGAAAAACGCCATGGCCACCACAAGACTCCTCAGCGATGCCGAGGTCGAAAAAATCCCGGCGGTGAAGGCCGTGTTCGACGATATCAAGGCAACGCGAAAATCCGATTTCGTCAACAATTTCTGGCGTGGGCTGGCCAATGATCCGGCGTCGCTGGAGCGGGTGTGGGAGCAGCTCAAGGCGGTGATGGTTGCCGATAGCGCCATCGATCCGCTGACCAAGGAGATGATCTACATCGCGGTGTCGACAGCCAATGGCTGTTCCTACTGTGTCCACTCGCATACGGCCGCCGCCCGGGCCAAGGGCATGACCGACGCGCAGCATGGCGAGCTGGTGTCGATCATCGGGCTGGCCGGCCAGACCAACCATCTGGTGACGGCGATGCAGATTCCTGTCGATCCGCAATTCGAGGTGAAGTGAGCCCAACGTCCTGCCGCGTGTCACAGGATTGTGAGCGCGGCCGATGCGCCGACTAACGACAGCAAGTATCTGAAATATCTTGTATTTCCGCGCTGCGGCGATCTTGGCTGATACCCTTCGCCGGCTGCTGCCCGCAATTGCACAATTTATCCCGGCGGCTGTTAAGGAAGTGACATGGAACGTCACTAAGGAAGCCCCCATGCGATGCCGCTCGCCTGGGGGCGCGGCTCGCATGGTGGAGCCTGCATGAAAATCGTTCAGATCACAGACACCCATTTCAGCCCGACCAAGCCGCACTTCAACGGCAATTGGGCGCCGCTGGCCGCCTGGATCGAGCAGAGCGGCGCCGACCTTGTCATTCACACCGGCGATCTCAGCGTCGATGGTGCCGACAAGGATGACGACATCGCCTTCTGCATGGATCTGATGCGGGAAATCTCCGCGCCGATGCTGCTGGTGCCCGGCAATCACGATGTCGGCCATCTCCCGGGTTCGCTGCAGCCGGTCAATGCCGGACGCCTCGAGCGCTGGCGTCGGTTGGTTGGCGCTGACTACTGGATGGAGGATGCGGGAAGCTGGCGCCTCATCGGGCTCGACAGCCTGCTGATGGGGTTTGACGATGCCGAGGACGAGGCGCAGTTCGACTGGCTGCGGACCGTGCTGGAAAGCCGCGGCGGCCGGCGCGTCGCGCTCTTCGCCCACAAGCCGCTGTTTATCGATGAACCCGGTGAGGGCGATACCGGCTACTGGAGCGTCAGACCGGTGCAGCGCCAGCGCCTCTACGATCTGATCGCCGCCCACGACGTTGCGCTGTTCGCAAGCGGCCACCTGCACCGGGCATGGCAAGGCAAATACCAAAACACATCGCTGGTCTGGGGCCCGTCAGCGGCTTTCGTGGTCGGCGAGATGGAGCGCGACATGCCGGGCGAGCGGCTGCTTGGCGCCGTAGTCCATCAATTCGGCGACACGGTCGCCAGCGAGATCGTCGCCATCTCCGGCATGATGGCCTACGTCCTCGATGATATGGTGGCCGAGGTTTATCCACACGAGGCGCACAAGGTTCGAAAGCGGGTCGCGTCATGAGCGCGCTGTCGCTTCGCGGCCTGAAGAAATCCTTCGGCGGCAACGCCATTCTGAATGGCGTGAGCCTCGATGTGGAAGCCGGCGAGTTCATCGCGCTCGTCGGCCCTTCCGGATGCGGCAAGAGCACCTTGCTGCGTATCCTGGCCGGGCTCGACCATGCCGACAGCGGCGACATCTTCGTCGGCGGCAGGGACATGTCGCCGGTTGCCGCGGCCGATCGCAACATCGCCATGGTGTTCCAGTCCTACGCGCTCTACCCGCATCTGACGGCCGGCCAGAACATCGCCGTGCCGCTTGCCATGAAGCGGCTGAGCCGGTCGCAACGCCTGCCGCTGGTTGGCTCCTTGCTGCCCGGCCAGAGGGAGATCCGCACCGGCATTACGCGCGATGTCCGCGAGATGGCGGGTCTGCTCAAGATCGACCATCTGCTCGACCGCAAGCCGGGGCAGATGTCTGGCGGCCAGCGCCAGCGTGTGGCGCTGGCCCGCGCCATGGTGCGCCACCCCAGCATCTTCCTCATGGACGAGCCGCTCTCCAACCTCGATGCCAATCTGCGCGTCCATGCCCGCGGCGAGATCGTCGAGCTGCATCGCCGCGCCGGCGTGCCGACACTTTATGTGACGCATGACCAGGCCGAGGCACTGTCGATGGCCGACCGCGTGGCGGTGATGATCGGCGGCAATCTGCTGCAGCTCGCCGCGCCCGAGGTGATCTACAACGATCCCGCCCATATCGAGGTGGCGCGTTTCGTCGGCCAGCCGCGGATCAACATCATTCCGGCGCAGGCCGAGAACGGCCGTGTCGGCTTCGAAGGCATCCGGCTGGCCCTGCTGGAGAAAGTGGCGAACGGCCCGGTCAGCCTCGGCATCCGGCCGGAATTCGTCAAACTGTCCGCCAGCGGGCGGAGCGGCCTTGCCGGGCGGATCGAACGGCTCGAATTCCTCGGCTCGGAAGTCATTGCGCATTGCCGCCTCGACGCCTCCGGCGACAGCGTCATCGCCAAGCTTGTGCCGCATGAAGCAAGAGACCTGATTGCGGGAATGAAGGTGGGGATCCTTCTGGCGCAGGAGCAGGCGATGGTCTTCGGGCCGGAGGGAAAGCGGCTGCGCATCGCGGCGGGCGCGCGGCAGGAGCCGGCCTATGTCTAGCGTCGCGCTGGCGGGCAATGTCCCGAGCGCCGCAGCACTTCGTGCGCGCAGCGAAGACCGCACCGCCTGGCTGCTGGCGGCGCCGGCCATCGTGCTGTTGCTGCTGTTCGTGCTGTTGCCGGTGGCTGCCGTCATCTTCCTCGGCTTCACCGATTTCGAGCTCGGCTACGGCAAGTTTCGCTTCGTCGGCTTCGAGAATTATGCGCATCTCCTGAACGACCGCACCTTCCGCCGATCGCTGTGGAACACATCAGTCTATACGGCGATCGTCGCGCCGGTCTCGATCGCGCTTGGCCTCGGGGTTGCGCTGCTGATCGAAGGCGAGGGGCGGGCGCGCGGTTTTTTCCGCACCGTCTATTTCCTGCCCGTCGCTTCGCTGATCGTCGCCATGGCGACCGTCTGGCAATACATCTTCCACCCGACGATCGGGCCGCTCAACGCGCTGCTTTCGCTCGCCGGCATTCCCGGCCCGAACTGGCTCGGCGCGTCGAACACCGTGCTCTACAGCCTGTCGATCATCGGCATCTGGCAGTCGGTCGGCTTCAACATGGTGCTGTTCCTGGCGGGGCTGACGGGGATCCCGCGCGAGCTCTATGCCGCCGCGCATGTCGACGGCGCGAAATCGGCGCTCGACCGATTCTTCCTGGTCACCTGGCCGATGCTCGGACCGACGACGCTGTTCGTCGTCACCATCAGCATCACCAATGCGGTGAAGGTTTTCGAAACGGTGAAGATGCTGACCGATGGCGGCCCCAACAAGGCGTCCGAAGTGCTGCTTTTCACCATCTACCAGGAGGGCTTCGTCTATCTGCGCGTCGGCTACGCCTCGGCGATGACGGTCGTCTTCCTGGCGATCCTGGTGGTGCTGATGCTCCTGCAATACCGCGTGCTCGACCGGCGGGTGCACTACACATGAGCAGCATCCAGCCCGGCCGCATCATCCGCTTCGCGCTGCTTTCGCTCGGCGCGCTGATGATCCTTGCGCCCTACATCTTCATGATCTCGACGGCGGGCAAGACGCAGAGCGACATCTTCACCTCGTCGCTGTCGCTTATACCGCAGCATTTCTACTTCGCCGAGAATTTCGCCAAGGCGTTTGCCAAGGTGCCGATGGCGACGCTGCTGTGGAACGGCGTCGTCGTCTGCGGCCTGATCTTCTTCTTCCAGGTCGTGGTCGCCATCCCTTGCGCCTATGCGATGGCCAAGCTGAAATTCCGCGCCGCGCGGCTGATGATGGTGCTGGTCATGCTCGGCCTGCTGGTGCCGATCCATGCGACGGCGCTGCCGCTCTATGTCGCCTTCGACCGGATGTCGCTCTTGAACAGCTACACCTCGCTGGTCGCGCCGTTCACCATATCGGTGTTCGCGATCTTCATGTTCCTGCAGTTCTTCCGCGCCATGCCCGACGACCTTCTGTACGCAGCACGGCTCGACGGCATGTCGGAACTCGGCATCATCGCCCGCGTCATCGTGCCCAATGCGTGGCCGGCGGTCACCGCCTTCGCGATCTTTTCCGTCGTCGCGCACTGGAACGACCTCTACTGGCCGCTGATCGTCGTCAGCAAGCAGGCCTACGCCACGCCGCCGCTCGGCCTGATGTATTTCCGGGCCGCCGAAGCGGGCGACGACTACGGCGCGCTGATGGCCGCCACGCTGATCATCACCCTTCCTCTCGTCGCCGCCTTTCTGCTCGCGCAGAAGCGCTTCGTCGAGGGCATCACCATGACCGGTCTCAAAGGCTGACCGGACCAACAAGGAGCACGACCAATGAAGCATATTTCCAGGATTCTTGCTGCGGCGGCGGTGTCGCTGGCGACGGCTCTCCCGGCCTATGCCGAGACGACGCTGACGGTTCACTACCCGATGCCCGGCTTCTTCAAGAACGTCATGGACACGATCTCGAAGAAGTTCATGGAAGAAAATCCCGACATCAAGATCCAGTTCGCCAGCCCGTCCGCGACTTATGAAGAAGGCATCCAGACCATTCTTCGCCAGGCCGGCACCGACGAGATGCCCGACATCACCTTCATCGGCCTCAACCGCCTGCGCATGCTCAATGAGCGCGACGTTGCCGTCGATCTCGGCCCGCTGGTCAAGAAGGAAGGCAATATGGCGGAGCTCGGCTTCTCCGACACGATCCTGAAGCTGGCGCAGGTCAACGGCAAGCAGGTTGGCCTCGCCTTCGCCACCTCCAACCCGATCATGTACTACAACGCCGACCTGGTGAAAGCGGCCGGCGGCGACCCGGACAATCCGCCCAAGACCTGGGATGAGGTCATCGCGCTCGGCGGCAAGATCAAGGCGCTCGGCAACGGCGTCGACGGCATCGACTTCCGCTGGCAGGGCGACGACTGGATGTTCTCGGCGCTTTTGTTCGGCGCCGGCGGCAAGATGCTGAACGAGGACGAAAGCAAGGTCGCCTTCAACGGACCGGAAGGCGAGAAAGCGGTCGAGATCCTCGAGCGGATGGTGAAGGAGGGCGGCATGCCGGTCTTCACCAAGCCGGCGGGCGAGCAGGCTTTCGCGGCCGGCAAGGTCGGCTTCGAATTCCAGACCACGGGTGCGCTGGTCAACACGATCAAGAATGTCGGCGACAAGTTCACGCTGCGCACCGCCAAGATCCCGCTGATCGATCCGGTCAATGGCCATCTGCCGACCGGCGGCAATGCCGTGGTCATCCTGACCAAGGACACGGCCAAGCAGGAAGCCGCCTGGAAGTTCGCGAAATTCGCCGCCGGTCCCTATGGCGCTTCCGTCGTCGTGCCGGGCACCGGCTATGTTCCCAACAACGAGCTCGCGGCAAAATCTCCCGACTATCTCGGCGATTTCTACAAGAAGAACCCACTGTTCCAGGCCGGGCTCAGCCAGATGCCGCTGATGGTTCCTTGGTATGCCTTCCCGGGCACCAACGGTGTCAAGGTAACGCAGACGATCGTCGACAATCTGTCGCGCATCGTCGACCAGTCGGCCTCGCCCAAGGAAGCGCTCACCGACGCAGCAAGCGATGTCGAGGGCATGCTGCCGACGCAGTAACGGCGTCTCATTGCGGGTCTTCCCTTCTCCCCTTGTGGGAGAAGGTGTCGCCGAAGGCGACGGATGAGGGGTGCTCCAGAAAGCACCAACGCCTCACTCCGCTGGAACACCCCTCAACCGTCTCGGCGCTGCGCGCCGATCCACCTTCTCCCACAAGGGGAGAAGGGAAAAGAGCGCTACATCGGCCTGTAGACCCGCTCCGCCGTGTTCCAGAAGATATCGGCCTCGGCGGCCGCGCCGTGCTTTGCCACCGCATTGCGGTGCGCCTTGATCAGTTCGGCGTGGCTGGTCCACAGCTTCTCGATCGGGAAATTCGAGCCAAACATCAGATGGCCAGAGCCCAGAATGTCGATCGCATTGTCGACGATATAGGCGATCAGCGCCGGATCGTTGCGGTGGACGAAGGTGCCGAGACCGGAGAGCTTGGCGTAAAAATTCGGCGCTGCCGACAGCGTGCGCAGGCCAGCCTTCCAGGCTTCGGTGGTTTCCGGTTCCATGCCAGTCAGCATGCCGGCATGGGTGAGGATGAAGTTGGTTTGCGGATTCTCACCGACCAGCGTCAGCCCATCTTTCATCTGGGCGGGGAAGAGCTGCAGGTCGAAGGACAGGCCATAATCCTTCAGTCTGGCCACATTGGCGCGCACCTTGGGGTCGATGACCTGGTCGGCCGAGGCGGCAAAGCGGAAGGCCGGCGTCTCGTGCCAGTGCAGTTGCATGCGCACGCCGCGCAGCAGCTTGTATTTCATCAACCGGTCGATCTGCGGCCTGACATCGTCGACCGTCATGTCGGCATAGCCGACGATGGCGTGCGGCCAGCCGGTTTCGCCAGCCGTCTTCTGCAGGAAGGCAACTTCCTTCTCGAAATCCTCCTTCGCCCAGTTGGTCTGGACATAGACGGCCTTCTCGACGCCGGCGCCTTTCTGGTCGGCCAAAAACTCTTCGATCGGGTAGTCGCGGCGGATCGGCTCGTAGGGGCCGAAGATGCGCGGCACCATCGGCCCGACCAGCCAGGGCTGGTCCCGTTGGCGCCAGATGTGGAAATGTGCGTCGATGGCTTTCTGCATCACGATACCCTTTTCCAGATTGTCGATGCCGTGGGGGCGGGGCGGGCGAGCGACAGGATGAAATCGGTGAGGCTGGTCAGCGAAGAGCCGTCGATGAGATCGTCGAGGTCAGGCAGGATGGCGCGAAGCGCCGCCGTGGCTGGCCGGAAGCGCGGATCGCCGGCCAAAGGTGTTGCCAACGACAGCCGGAACGCGCGGGCGCGCAGCCTGCGTATCGCGGTCTCCAACTCGCCATGGTCGCCGCGCTCCAGAGCATCCGACAGGATGACGACTGCCGCACCGCGCGCGAAGGACGAAAAGCGCGGTACGGAGAGGAATGCGAGCAGCGTCGGCCCCATGCGGGTGCCGCCGTCCCAGTCGTCGACCTGCGCCGCCGCGCGGGCCAGCGCGTGGTCGCGGTCGCGGATGCGAAAGGCCGGGGTGATGCGGGTCAGCCGCGTGCCGAAGGTGAAGATCTCGGCGCGGTCCGCGCCTTGCACGGCGGCATGCGCCAGCTTGAGATAGTCCGCCGTGTGCAGCTTCATCGAGCCGGAGACGTCGATCAAGAGCAGCAGCTTGCGTGGCACGGTCTGGCGACGGCGGAGCAGCGGCGAGGGGATGTCGCCATCGGCGCTGACGATTTCGCGCAGCGAGCGGCGTAAATCGAGCTTGCCACGCGAATGGGTGCGCACGGTGCGGAAGGAGCGACGGGCGGGCAGGGCGGCGGACAGTTTTCGGCGAAAGGCTGTCAGCCTGTCGTCCCCGCGCTGGAAATCACGGGTGCTCAATTGCTCCAGGGCGGAGGATAGCTCGCCGCCTTCCTGGCTGCGCTCGGCCTCGATCCGCTCGTCGTCGGCGCCGCCATCATCCTTGATGCGGGTTTCCTCGTCGGCGTCGCCTTCGACCACGGCTGAAGTGTTGCCGAAGAAATGGCTCTGGAAATGCGCTTCGAATTCGTCGCGGCGGTCGGGAGGTGGTGCCAGTGTGGCAAGTGCGGCTTCGCGGATGTCGGCCATCGAGCGGGGGCCGAGCAAGGTCACCGCCTGCATGAAGTTGGAAACTTGTTCGGGTGCGCTAGCGAAGGCGTGGTGGCGCAGCCGCCGGGCGAAGCCGAGGAAGGGCGCGGCGGCCGGAGGTAGGCTCTCCTCGCCCCGTTTACGGGGGTCCGAAGGACGGGTCGAGACAGGCGGCTCGACCCCCGATGCCGGCAGGCAGGTGAGGGGCAGCGCCGGCCTCTGGCCACCATGGCGCTGCCCCTCATCCGCCCCTTCGGGGCACCTTCTCCCGTAAACGGGGAGAAGGGATTGTCGACGTCCCGGCTCACGCCAGCGCCTCCTCGACAATCCGGCCAAGCTCAGGCGCGATGTAGGACAAATCTTCCTCGTCCTTGATCAGCACGCCGATGGCGCGGCGGAAGGCTTCGGGCCAGGGGCTGCCGCCTTTTTCCAGGATGGTCGCGGCATTGGCCCATTCGACGGCCTCGGCGATGCCGGGCGGCTTGGCCAGCGGCCGGGCGCGGATGGTCTGCACGGCTGCCGCCACGGCGCGTGCGGTGGCCTCAGCCACATCGCCGGCGCGCAGCATGATGATGGCGGCCTCGCGCTCGGCGTCTGGATAGCCGATCCAGTGGTAGACGCAGCGCCGGCGCAATGCTTCGGCGAGCTCGCGGGTGCGGTTCGAGGTCAGGATGACGATCGGTTGTGCGGTGGCGCGGATGGTGCCGCGCTCGGGAATGCTGATCTGGAAATCCGAGAGGAATTCCAGAAGCAGCGCCTCGAATTCATGGTCCGAACGGTCGATCTCGTCGACCAGCAGCACGCGCTGTTCCGGTGCGCGCAGCACTTGGAGCAGCGGCCGGGCAATCAGGAACCGGTCGTCATAGATGTCGATCTCGTGTTCGCCGGCATGGCGGATGGCGAGCAACTGGCGCTGGTAGTTCCATTCGTAGAGCGCATGCGCGGCATCGATGCCTTCATAGCATTGCAGCCGCACCAGATCGCGGCCGAGCAGCTCGGCGATCGCCTTGGCCACTTCCGTCTTGCCGACGCCCGGCGCCCCTTCGAGCAGCAACGGCTTGCCGAGTCTGATGGCCAGGAAGATGGCGGTGGCCAGGCTGTCATCGGCGAGATAGCGCGAGGCGGCGAGATGCTGCGCTACCGCCTCCGGCGAGGTCGCAACAGTCTCGGCGTTTACCTCGGGCATGTCAGGTCGCCGCTTGCGCCTTGAGCGCGCGCAAAATGCGCTCCGGCGTGATCGGCAGCGTGTCGATGCGCACGCCGACGGCGTCGAAGACGGCGTTGGCAACCGCAGGGATTTGCGGATTGGCACACATTTCACCCGGGCCCTTGGCTCCGTAAGGCCCGTCGGCCGAGGGCCGTTCCAGCACGATGATCTCGGTCTCGGCGAGGTCGCCCGGACCCGGCATCAGATATTGGTTGAAGTCGGTGCCGCCATGGTCGCGGTTGGGATAATAGGGCTCGGTCGTCTCGTAGAGCGCGTGGCTGATGCCCATCCAGGAACCGCCGACCAGCTGCTGCTCGACCATTTTCGGGTTCAGCGCACGGCCGATCTCGAAGACGTTCTTCACCGTCAGCACGGTCACTTCGCCGGTCTCGTCGTCGACCTCGACCTCGGCCACCGTGCAGGCATGCGCATAGCAGGTCGACGGCTTCATCGCGCCGGTTTCCTTCTCCGGATAGGAGCGCGGGATCAGGAACATGCCGCGCCCCGAAATCGAGCGGCCGCGCTTGAAATGCGCCGACAAAGCGACATCGAAGATCGAGATCGACTTTTGCGGCGCACCCTTGACCAATATGTTGCCCTGGCCATCGGTCTCGAGGTCGGAGGCATTCACCTCCAGTTCCTCGGCTGCCACTTCCAGCATCACCTGGCGAGCTTCCTTGGCGGCCTGGATGACGGCGTTGCCGGCGCGGTGCGTGCCGCGCGAGGCGAAGGTGCCCATGCAGTGCGGGCCGGTATCGGTGTCGGCGGTGTCGACGACGACACGGTCGGTCGGCACGCCGATCGTCTCGGCGCAGATCTGCGCCATGATCTGTTTCATGCCCTGGCCGAGATCGACAGACGACAGCGTCACCATGAAATTGCCGGTCGGTGTCGAATGCACCAGCGCCTGGGTCGGGTCGCCGCCAAGATTCATGCCTGTGGGATAGTTGATGGCGGCAACGCCGCGTCCACGCTTGATCGCCATCTCACGCTCCGTTCTTGTAGGAAGACATCGCCATGTATTTCTCCGCCACCGGCCAATTGGCGGCGCGCGAGGCTTCCTGCATGCATTCGATCAAGGCCGCCCCCTCCGTCGGCTGGCGATGCGCCTTCATGTCGCCATCGCGATAGGCATTGATGAAGCGGAATTCGAGCGGGTCCATGCCGATCAGCCGTGCCAGCTTGTCCATCTGCACCTCCAGCGCGAAATCGCCGATGGTGACGCCGAAGCCGCGCATGGCCGACGACGGTGTGCGGTTGGTGTAGACGCAGTACGTGTCGATCCAGACATTCGGGATGGTATAGGGGCCGGGATAGTGCCCGGCACCCTTCTGCGCGCCATAGGGCGAATGGCGGGAGTAGGCGCCGGCATCGGTGTAGCCGGTGACTTTCCGCGCGATGATGCGGCCGTCCTTCATCACCCCGTCCTTGATGACGACCTTTTCGGCCGCGCGGGGCGATGAGATCTGCATCTCCTCCTCGCGGCTGTAGATGAAGGAGACCGGGCGGCCGGTGAGCTTGGCGCCGAGAATGGCGATCGGCTCGACGATGACGTCGACCTTGCCGCCAAAGCCGCCGCCCACCGTGCCGCCGACGAAATGCAGCTTCGAGCCCGGCATCTGCAGGATGATCGAGGTGTTGTCGAGCGTGAAGAACATCGCCTGTGTGTTGGTGTAGCAGGTGAAGCGGTCATTGCCTTCGGGCGCCACCACGCAGCCGGTGGTCTCGGTCGGCGCATGCTCGATCGGCGAGGATTGGTAGCTCTGCTCCAGGATGTGGTCGGCGCCGGCGAAGCCCACCTCGACATCGCCGAAGCGTACCTTGCGGCACTCGCCGCTGTCATAGAGATAATAGTTCTGGCCGTGATATTCGTTGACCAGCGGCGCGCCGGGCTTCAGCGCTTCCTCCATGTCGAAGACGGCCGGCAGCACTTCGTAGTCGACCTTGACCTTGGCGGCGGCCTCTTGCGCGGCGCGTTCGGTCTCGGCCAGCACCGCCACCACGGCTTCGCCCTTCCAGCGCACCTTGCCGTCGGCCAGCACCGTCTCGTCCTCGGGGCCGATCTGGATCAGGATCAGGATGGTGTAGACATTGTGCGGCACGTCCTTGGCGGTCAGCACCTTGACCACGCCCGGATGCTTTTCGGCCTCCGATGTGTCGATCGAACGGATGCGGGCGTGGTGGTGCGGGCTGCGCACCATCTTCAGGTGCAGCATGCCGGGAAAGGTGCGGTCGGCGAAAAAGGCGGTCTTGCCGGTGACATGGCCGGGCGAATCCGAGCGGGGCCGGGGCTGGCCGACTTCGTGCAGATCGTCCTTGCGGACATCGGCGAAGTAATTCTTGCGCAATTCCATGTTGCTTTCCCCTCAGGCCGCGTTCTGCGAATTGGCACGGGCCGCGGTGAGCACCGCCTGGATGATCGGCTCGTAGCCGGTGCAGCGGCAGATGTTGCCCGACAGCGCCTCCACCACCTCGTCGCGGCTGGGGTTGGGCGTGTGGTCGAGCAGCACCTTGGCGGCCATGATCATGCCCGGCGTGCAGAAGCCGCATTGCGTGGCGAAAGTGTCGAGGAAGGCGCGCTGCAGCGGATGCAACACGCCGCCTTCGGCAAGGCCCGATGTCGTGGTGATGGCTGTCCCGTTGCAGGTTTCGGCCAAAGTCAGACAGGAAAGCCGGAGTTCGCCGTCGATGATGACCGAACAGGCGCCGCAAGTGCCTTGGTGGCAGCCGCCTTTCGGCGAGGTATCGCTGATCTTGTCGCGCAAGGCGTTGAGCAACGTCGTTCCGCTGTCGATGAATTCGGCTTTTTCCGAGCCGTTGAGCGTGAATTGAACCGAGACCTTCGCCATGTTTCCTCCTTGCGCGTCTGCCCGACGGAGCGGACAGACGCGCGCCCCCCAACGGGTGATTTCAGGTCAGCAGCAGCCGGCCGAGATGGACAGGCAGGACTTCAGCGCGGTACCAGGCGCTGGCGATCGGATCGGTGATCGGCGCGATGCCTTCGGTGGCGGCGGCCAGTGCCGCCGCGATGCCGTTCTGATCAAGCGACTTTCCCTTGAGCGCCTTTTCCGCCGCCTTGGCACGCAGCGGCCGGTCAGCCATGCAACCAAGCGCGATCCGCGCCGAAGACACGGTGCCGTCGGCAGCCTGTTCCAGAACCGCGGCGATGCTCAGCACCGAGACACCCTTGGGCTTGACCCGCGACACTTTCAGGAAGCGGAAGCCGTCGGCCTTCGGCAGCGTGAAGCTGACTGAGGTGACGATGGTGCGGCTGTCGTCTCGCCCGGACAGAAAAGCCTCGATCGGCAATTCGCCGTCCTCGGTGCCGACCGTGGCGTCTAGCGCCAGCAGCGCCACGGCGAAGTCGCCATAGGGCGCCGGCGCGAACAGATTGCCGCCGACGGTCGCCATGTTGCGGATCGCCGGGCCGCCGACAGCGCGTGCGGCCTTGGCGAGGATGGCGAGCCCGGGATGACGGGCGATCGCCGCCATGGTCACTGAGGCACCGATGCAGACCTTGCCGCCGGCGACCGTGATGGCCGACAAAGCCGGGTCGGTCGACCTGACAAGGCCGGAGACCGAAACATCGCCTTCATTGGCCGCGCGGACCACGAGTGTACCCCCGCCGAGATAGCGGGTGCCGGCCGCCTTCAGCGCCGCGTTGGCGTCCTTCACGGTCGAGAATGTCTGGAGGGCAAGCGCCATGGAACACTCCTGTTCAATTCAGCTCTGGCCGGCGAAATGGCTTTTCAAGGCATTGAAGCCGCCCTGGAAGACATTGGCGCCCATGCCGGCGGCGATCTTGTCGGCTTCTTCGGGTGCCGCATCGAAGCTGGCGGTCCATTCGGCATAGGTGCGGTCGCCATCGGTGACGCGGCGCAATTGCAGCGTCGCCTTGTGGTTGGTGAGCGGCTGCGGCGTCTCCAGGATGGAATAGCTGACGAGGAAGTTGTCATCGGAGAAGTCGAGCAGTTTTTCGCGCAGCCGCGCGCCGGTGATCAGCTCGAAATTGCGCACGCAGCCGATGGTCGAGGCGTCCTTGCCGTCCTCGATATGGCTTTCGACCATGCGCGGATGCCAGCCCGGCAGGCCGTTGAAGTCGCGTATGCGTGCCCAGACTTTTTCGACCGGCGCGTCGATGACACTGGAGATGGTGACTTTTGCCATAAGACGTTCCCTTGCGAATGCGACAGCTGGCCAAGGGTAGGGCGCCGGTCCGGGCGCCGCTTATCAAAGCGTCTTGTGCGCGTATCAAGGAGTCTGAAAAAGCGGGCAGGCCAGTTCAGGCCGTTGCCCGCGCGGCCTCGCGGTAGAGCGTCGGCGGCACGCCGACGTGGTCGCGGAAGAAACGCGAGAAATTGCCTTGCGTGGTGAAGCCGAGACTGCAGGCGACCGAGATCAGCGGCTCCTGCGACCACTGCAGCTGCCGCACCGCTTCCTCCATGCGCAGCGTGTTCCAGTAGACGTTGGGCGTCAGATTGGTCTGTTCCTTGAACAGCGCGAAGAAATGCGGCCGCGACAGGCCGACGCTGCGCGCCACGTCATCGAAGGAGATGCGCTCGCAGACATTGGCCCTCATCAGCTGGATTGCCTTGCGGACGCGGAAATCCTGCATGGTGTTGATGCGGATGCGCGCCTCATGCGGCGCCGAGGCATCGGCGGCATCGAGCACGCTATCGATGAAGCGCTCGATCTCGTAATTGGCGACATCGTCGACGCTCTCATTGTCTGTCAGATGGTCGAGCAGACTGGCGGCGGCCTGGTGCAGCCAAGGCTCCAGCGTGATGGCGGCCTGGGCAAACAGTGGCGCGGAAGAGGGCAGGTCGCGGCGGCGGCGCGCCCAGTCGGGATCGATGTAGAAGGCGAGGAACAGACCGGGCGTCCCGTTTTGCGATAGAACGTGGCTGTGCGGCTGGAAGGAATTGATGCCGGCGGCGGTGCATGGTCCAAGCCGCACCGTTTCGCGGCCGATGGTCATCTCGCCGGCGGTGCCTTCGAGCCAGATGATCAGATGGGCCTCGACATGGGCATGGGTGACGAAGTCGCTTGCGACATTCAGGACAGAAACATGTCCGAACCGGCCCCAGTAGAGCCTGATCGCGTCCGTCATGGGTATATCCTCCCGCAGACGACTGGCCTCCCTTCGCCTGCATCGAGGATTGTGCGGCCGGTTTCCGGTTTCCGTCAAGGCATCGGCTGTTGGCCGGTAGCCATGGCGGACCGCTTCTGCCGATTTTCAGACTGAGCGATAGGCACCGGAACGAATAGCGCTTCGGTGCAAACCCGATCAGTCGCTGCGCCTGAAATTGCGGATGCGGTCGAACAGCACCGCCAGCAGGATGGCGCCGCCGATGAAGACGCCCTGCCAGAAGGCGTTGATGCCAAGCAGGCCAAGGCTGTTGCGGATCACCTCGATGAGGGCCGCGCCGACAATGGCGCCGAAGGCGGTGCCGACGCCGCCGGCCAGGTTGGCGCCGCCGATGACGGTGGCGGCGATGACCTGCAGCTCCATACCGGTGCCGAGATTGGTGGTGACCGCACCCAGCCACCCGGTCTGGATGATGCCGGCAATGCCGGCCGACAGCGCCGAGATCATGTAGACGGCGACCTTGATCTGCTTCACCGGAACGCCGGTCAGGGTGGCGGCGTGCTCATTGCCGCCAATGGCGAAGATGTGCCGGCCGAATTTGGTCCAGCGTAGGATGAAGCCGGTGATCAGCGCCAGCAGGATCATGTAGAGCACGGGATTGGCGATACCGAATACCCAGGCGCCGCCGCCGAGCGCCAGCAACTTGTCGTGGTCCGGCCCGAACTGGAAGACGACCGTGTTGTTGGAGGCGACCATGGCCAGGCTGCGGGCGATCGATAGCATGCCGAGCGTCACCACGAAGGGCGGGAAGCCGAGATAGGCGATCAGAACGCCGTTGAAGGCGCCGATGGCAAGTGCGGTTGCGATCGAGGCCAGGATGCCGATTTCGATCGAGTAGCCGGCATGCATGGTAACGGCCAGCACCATGGACGACAGGCACAGAACCGAGCCGACCGACAGGTCGATGCCGCCGGTGATGATGACGAAGGTCATGCCGAGCGCGATGATGGCAACGAAGGTGATGTTGCGGGTGATGTTGTAGAGGTTCTTCGGCGTCGCGAAGGCGTCAGTGGCGAACGACAGGAAAATGCAGGCGAGGATGACGGCTATCACCACCCAGAAGGTCTGGGTGGAGAACAGCCGCGACAGGAAACTGTGCTGCTTCTGTGCGATCGTCTGGTCAAGGGTGACTGCCATTATCGACCTTTCCTGCCGGCTGCGATACGCGCCAGCCTGGTGAAATTAGCCGCGCTTACGAGACCTGCTCGATGGCGCCGGTGATGAGCCCGGTGACTTCCTCGGGCGAGCTCGATGCGATTGCCTTGTCGGCGACCTTGCGTCCGCGCCGCATGACGATGACGCGGTCGGCGACGTCGAACACGTCGGGCATGCGGTGGCTGATCAGCACAACCGCGATGCCCTGGTCGCGCAGATGGCGGATCAGGTTGAGCACTTCGGCGACCTGCCTGACCGAGATCGCCGCCGTCGGTTCGTCCATCAGCACGATCTTGGCCTGCGACAGCATAGTCCGCGCGATCGCAACCGCCTGGCGCTGGCCGCCCGACATCTGCTTGACGAGATCGCGCGGGCGGGTCTCGGATTTCAATTCGGCAAAGAGCTGGCCGGCGCGCTTGTACATCGCGGCATAGTCGAGAATGCGGAACGGGCCGACGCCGCGCCGCAGCTCGCGGCCGAGATAGACATTGGCGGCGGCCGTCAGATTGTTGCAGAGCGCAAGATCCTGGTGGACGATCTCGATGCCGTGCTGGCGGGCTTCCGACGGCTTGTTCAGGATCAATTCCTTGCCATCCATGCGCATGGTGCCATGGCTCGCGTGGAAATTACCGGCGATCATCTTGACCAGCGTCGACTTGCCCGCGCCATTGTCGCCCATCAGGCCGACGACCTGGCCGGGTTCGATCGACAGCGACACGTCGTTGACAGCCTGGATGGCGCCAAAATGCTTCGAGATATTGGTGAGTTCGAGAACCGCCACCAGCCTATAGCCTCCCCATGCCTTGCTGCCTGCCTGTTCCAGGTCGCAGCTCTTACATCGTGCTCCCCATTCCTCCCGGAAGCAACGTTGAGCGGCATTTACGCGAATGCTCGCGCGTGCGTCAATTGTCGAAATATGCTATTTGTCAGACGAATAGTGACATACGGTTCCGAAAAATCCGTTTTGTAGGACAAATAGCAATTGACGTTGGCGCCGCGCCGTTATTAGTTGATGGTCGGAGAAAGATACCTGGTCCCAAGCCGTCGTTGCAGCGGGACCGGCGGGAGGTCATCGGCCGTTCCGGCTCGTTGCCGGTCCGGTCGCATCTGAAAATGCTTATCGGCCATGCCTGGCGGCACGAGCGTTGGCTCTGCCATTTCGCATCAGGTCGATTTGTGTGGCGGGCACGCCGTGCCCGTTTGTTTCCAAGGGAGGACTGACATGAGGAAAACAGTATTGCTCGCCGCCGTCGCCGCCATGGCGCTGGGCGCCGGGCCGGCTTTGGCCAAGAAGCAGCTCGTCATCGTGGTGAAAGGTCTCGACAATCCATTCTTCGAAGCCATCCATCAGGGCTGCGAGAAATGGAACAAGGAAAACGCCAGCTCGGAATATGAGTGCTTCTACACCGGTCCGGCGTCGACTTCCGACGAGGCCGGCGAGGCACAGATCGTCCAGGATATGCTGAGCAAGGCCGACACGGTGGCGATGGCGATTTCACCGTCCAACGCGCCACTGATCGCGCAGACGATCAAGACCGCCAATCCGACGATCCCGATCATGACCGTCGACGCCGACCTCAGCAAGGAAGATGCAGCACTTCGCAAAACCTATCTCGGCACCGACAACTATCTGATGGGTCACAAGATCGGCGAGTATATCAAGAAGGGCAAGCCGAATGGCGGCACGATCTGCACCATCGAGGGCAATCCCGCGGCCGACAACATCCTGCGCCGTGCCCAGGGCATGCGCGACGCACTGTCGGGCAAGGAAGGCCTCGCTGCACTTGCCGGCGAAGGCGGCTGGACGGAAGTTGCCGGCTGTCCGGTGTTCACCAATGATGACGGTGCCAAGGGCGTGCAGGCGATGACCGACATCCTCGCCGCCAATCCCAAGCTCGATGCCTTCGGCATCATGGGCGGCTGGCCGCTGTTCGGCGCCCCGCAGCCCTATCGCGATCTGTTCGGGCCGCTCAAGGACCGGATAGCCAAGAACGACTTCGTCATCGGCGCCGCCGACACGATCGGCGACGAAGTGGCGATCGCCAAGGATGGCCTGGTCACCGCGCTGGTTGGCCAGCGGCCGTTCGAAATGGGCTACAAGGCGCCTTCTGTGATGATCGATCTCATCAAGGGTACCAAGGTCGCCGATCCGGTGTTCACCGGCCTCGACGAATGCACCAAGGACACGGTCGACACATGCATCCAGAAGTAAGCTGATGATTTCGGGGCGCTCGGCAGCGGGCGCCCGTCCCTTTGAATTCCTGGACAAGACGCTGTGGCGAGGGGCAACAGGCTCCGGCCTTGACGCGTCCGTGGTTTGGATTTTCGGCAACGGGATCGGCGCCGTGCAGCTCCGGATCAATCCGGGTGACGGACGACCGACCTACTGGAACGTGGATGCCGGACGAGAAGGCAAAGAAACAAGCCAGCCGGGCCAAGGCGCAAGCCAACCGCGATCCGGGGGTCGTGCGCAGGGCGGATGCGGTACACTTTCCCGGATCCAGCGTTCATGCTTCGCTCGCCAGCGAGATTGGTCTGCGGATCGTGCGCGGCGACTATCCGCCCGGCAGCATCCTGCCCAACGAGGCCAAATGGGCCGAAACCTTCAATGTCAGCCGCTCGGCGGTGCGCGAGGCGATGAAGATGCTGATGGCCAAGAGCCTTTTGGCGTCACGCCCCAAGATCGGCAGCTGGGTCGAGCCGAAGGAGCGCTGGAACCTGCTCGACCGCGACGTGCTGGCCTGGTACGCGACCGCGCCCGACCGCGAAGCCTTCCTGCGCACCGTGCAGGAATTCCGCCACATCATCGAACCGGAAGCCTCCGCCTTTGCCGCCATGCGGCGCAGCGACGAGCAGATGGCCGAGATCAGCCTCGCCTGCCGCGAGATGGGCGAGGCTGCGAACCTGCCGGAACGCATCCGCGCCGACACCCGCTTTCACCTCGCCATCCTGCGGGCCTCGGGCAACGACCTTTTGGTGCCGCTCGGCGTGCTGATCGAGTCGGCACTCGACCATCTCTTCGTCTTCACGACACGCCAGGTCGGCGACCAGAACCGGGCGCAGAAGCTGCACGAGGCGATCGAGAAGAACATCCGCCTGCAACGGCCGGCGGCCGCGCGTAACGCCGTGCACAAGCTGCTCGCCGACACCGATGAGGGGATCGGAAGCCGGCGGCGGTAAGCCGTCCGGCCGTTAGAGCAATTCCAGGAAAAGTGTGAAGCGCTTTCTCTTGGGAATTGCGTCAAAACAAAGAGTTTGAGCCTTAAATCGTCTGCTTCTTGCCATCCTTGGTCGGCATCAGGTCGACGCCGTTAACCTTGGCGATATGCGTTGCCAGCATCGGCACGAACTGTTCGGCCGGGCCGGTGGCATGGGCGCCGGCGAAGGAATTCTTGGTGGCGTTGCCGAGCGGGTTGGCGATGCCGGCGGCACCCGCCATGGATTCCAGATAGGTCAAGTCCTTGAAAGCGTTGGCGATGGTGAATTTATGGGCGTCGCGGTCGCCTTCCAGCGTCCAGCGCATGAAGGTCTGGTAGAAGCCGCAATCCATGCGGCCGTTGCGGATGACACTGTCGAAACGCGGCGGCGAGATGCCGACCTTTTCGGCCAAAGCCAAGGCCTCGGAATAGATAGCGGCGTAGCCGAGCGAGATGAAATTGTTGAGCAGTTTCATGCGGTGGCCGTCGCCGGTGTCGCCGATATGGACGATGCGGCCGGCCCACGTTTCGATCACCGGCTTGACCCTGGCGAAGAGGGCGTCTGGCGCGCCGACCATGGCGTCGAGCGTGCCTTCCCAGGCCTCCTTCGGCGTACGGCTCAGCGGCGCGTCGACATAGTCGATGCCCAGCGCCTTGAGTTCGGCCGCAAGCGCCACGGTCGAGACCGGATCCGAGGTCGAGCAGTCGACGACGACCGAGCCTTTTTTCAAGCCTTCCTTGAGGCCGCCGGGGCCACGAATGATCGCCTCCACTTCGCGCGAGCCGGTGACGCAGATGAAGACGATGTCGGACGCTGCCGCGACATCGCGCGAGGTGGCGGCCTCCTTGGCGCCGCGGCCAAGGAGATCCTCCGCGGGTTTGCGGTTCTTGCGGCCAAGGAATGTCAGCGGATAGCCCTTGTCGACGATATTCTTGGCGATGCCATGCCCCATCAGGCCAAGGCCGACGAAGCCGATCTTTTCGCGCGCGGTGGTGGTGTTCATGTCGTCGTCCTATCCCGGATTATCGATAATTGCGATGCCGTTTTAGCCATATGCGGTTGCAGAAAGCAATATTGTCTGACAATAGACGGTTATTCCAGAGCCTGTTGTGGAGACCAGAATGACGAAGCGGATCATGTTCACCGGCGGCAGCGGCAAGGCTGGGCGTCACGTCGTGCAATATCTTGTCGAGCAGGGCTGCCAGGTGCTCAATATCGACACCAAGCCGCTCGACAATCCCAAGGTGCGCACGCTGATCACCGACATCACCGACAGCGGGCAGGTGTTCAACGCGCTGTCGAGCTATATGGGCCTGCATGAGTTCGATCCGTCGCTGCGCCCGCAGCCGGTGGATGCGGTGGTGCATTTCGCCGCCATCCCGCGCATCATGATCACGCCGGACAATGAGGTGTTCCGCATCAATGCGATGGGCACCTACAACGTCATCGAGGCCGCGGTGAAGCTCGGCATCCGCAAGGTGATCGTCGCCTCGAGCGAGACGACCTACGGACTGGTGTTCGCCAACGAACCGCGCGATCCCAAATATTTCCCGCTCGACGAGGAGTATGACGTCGACCCGATGGACAGCTATGCGCTGTCGAAGATCGTCAACGAGAAAACCGCGCGTGCCTTCGCGCAGCGCAATGGCACCGATATCTACGCGCTGCGCATCGGCAATGTCATCGAGCCGCATGAATATTCGCTGTTCCCGAAATGGTTTGCCGATCCCGGCTTCCGCAAGCGCATCGCCTGGAGCTATATCGACGCGCGCGACCTTGGCCAGATCACGCTGCGCGCCATCGAAAAGGACGGGCTGGGCTACCAGGTGTTCAACGCCGCCAATGACGACACCTCGTCCGACTTGCCGACGGCCGAACTCCTGAAGCGGTTTTATCCCAACGTGCCGGTCAAGGCAGAACTCGGCGAATACGAGACGCTGCTGTCGAACCGCAAGGCGCGCGACATGCTCGGCTTCCGCCCGGAGCACAGCTGGCGCAAATATGTAAAAACCGCTTGAGCAAGCGGCTAAATGAGGCTGGCTTGTGCATAGCGGCGCGCTTTGCGGCCCAACCGCCCCGTGGTGCTTGACAGCTTCCGCAAACCGGCCTTTCTGAAGCGTATGCGGGACGCAAAGCCGAACAAGGAAAAACCGCCGAAGAAGCCGGCATCCGGCGAGCGCCAGGCTGGCGTTCGTCGACCCGACGCGGCACGCATTCCCGGCGCCAGCGTGCACACCTCGCTGGCCAGCGAAATTGGCCTGCGGATCGTGCGCGGCGACTATCCGCCCGGCACCATCCTGCCCAATGAGGCCAAATGGTCGGAAACCTTCAGCGTCAGCCGCTCGGCGGTGCGCGAGGCGATCAAGATGCTGATGGCCAAGAGCCTTTTGGCTTCACGTCCCAAGATCGGCAGTTGGGTCGAGCCGAAGGAGCGCTGGAACCTGCTCGACCGTGACGTGCTCGCCTGGTACGCGACGTCACCTGACCGCGAGGTGTTCCTGAAGACGGTGCAGGAGTTCCGCCACATCATCGAACCGGAAGCGACCGCCTTTGCCGCCCTGCGGCGGACCGACGAGCAGATGGCCGAGATCAGCCAGGCTTGCCGCGAGATGGGCGAGGCGGCCAGCCTGCAGGAGCGCACGCGCGCCGACACGCGCTTCCACCTCGCCATCCTGCGGGCCTCGGGCAACGATCTTCTGGTGCCGCTCGGCGTGCTGATCGAATCCGCATTCGATCATCTGTTCGCCTATACGACGCGGGCGGTCGACGACCTCAATCATGCGCAGAAGTTGCATGAGGCGATCGAGAAGAACATCCGCCTGCAGCGCCCGGACGCGGCGCGCGCCGCGGTGCGGAAATTGCTGGCCAACACCGATCACGTGATCAAGTCGCGCTAGACAGCTGATCAGCCAGCAGCACGATTGCTCTGGCTATTGGCGCGCAAATCCCGGCGGAAGGTCATTGCACATACTTCGGGTCTGGAGCCACGGATTTGCCGGCTGTGGCGTTGCTGCGCGCTCAGAATGCGCCGATATTGGCGCAAACGGCGGCCGGTTTTCGTAGCCGCCGACAGGAAAACGCCTTTGACCCGACCCGATTTGAGCCGGCCGAGCTCCGGCATCGACAGCTCCTATGCCTGGACGCGGCTCGCCATCTCGATGGTGCTGGCGACGATCGGGGCGGTCGGCATGTGGGCCGTCGTCGTGGTGCTGCCCGCCGTGCAGGCGGAATTCGGCGTCGACCGCGCCGCGGCATCCATGCCTTACACGGCGACCATGGTAGGCTTCGCCGCCGGCAATGTTCTGGTCGGCCGCGCCATCGATCGCATGGGCTATTGGATCCCGGCGCTGATCTCCTCGGTGGCGCTCTCGGCGGGCCTGCTGCTTGCCGCGTTGTCGACCTCGATCCTGCAATTCACCCTTGCCCAGGGGGTGCTGATCGGTGTCGGCACGTCGGTGATCTTCGGGCCGCTGATCGCCGACATCTCGCACTGGTTCAACCGCCGGCGCGGCGTCGCCGTCACGGCGGCGGCCGCCGGCAATTACCTCGCCGGGGCGCTCTGGCCGACCATCATGCCGACGCTGATCAAGGCGGAAGGCTGGCGCTTCACCTATGCCGCGATCGGCATCTTCTGCCTGGTCACCATGGTGCCGCTGGTGTTGATGTTGCGGCGCGGCGCGCCGGAGGCCGCGGCCGCCGGCTCGCCGGGAAGCCGGTCGGTGCAGCCTATTCCCATGTCGCCGGCGGCGTTACAGGTGCTGCTGGTCATCGCCGGGCTCGGCTGCTGCGTGGCGATGTCGATGCCGCAGGTGCACATCGTCGCCTATTGCATGGATCTGGGCTACGGCATGGCGCATGGCGCCGACATGCTGTCGATCATGATGGCGGCGGGTGTCGTCAGCCGGCTTGCCTCGGGCTTCATCGCTGATCGCATCGGCGGCGCGAAAACCCTGGTCATCGGCTCGGTGCTGCAATGCCTGTCGCTGCTGTTTTACATCCCGTTTGACGGGCTCGCCTCGCTCTATGTCGTGTCGCTGGTCTTCGGCCTGTCGCAAGGCGGCATCGTGCCTTGCTACGCGATCATCGTGCGCGAGTATCTGCCCGCCAAGGAAGCCGGCCAGCGCATCGGCATCGTCATGATGGCAACGATCTTCGGCATGGCGATAGGTGGCTGGATGTCGGGCTGGATCTACGACCTGACCGGTTCCTATGCCGCTGCCTTCCTCAACGGTATCGCGTGGAATTTGCTGAACATACTGGCTGTCGGGCTGTTCATGTGGAAGGCAAGGCACCGGGCCGTCGTGGCAGCCTGAGACACCTCGGCTTGACAATAGGCAGGCACTGCGCGACCCCAGAGGCCATGGGGTGCGGCAACGGGCCGGTGAGATGGCGAAAGCTCAGATAATCGTATTGCCGACGCGCTTCGGCGGTCACGCGCACGGGCGGTGGCCTTGATCAAGCCGCGCTCGCGCCGGGGCGGCGGCCGCCCGACCATAGCGGATGTCGCGCGCAAGGCCGGCGTCGGCGCCATCACAGTGTCGCGCGCGCTGCGCGAGCCGGAGCGCGTTAGCCAGGATTTGCGCCGCCAGATTCAGGCCGCCGTCGATGAGCTCGGCTATGTGCCGGACCCCAATGCGCGGGCGCTGGCCTCGGCGCGCGCCGAGGTGTTTGGCGTGCTGGTGCCTTCGCTCACCAACAACGTCTTCGCCGAGGTGGTGCGCGGCATCTATGACAGCCTGTCGGACAGCCCGTTCCGCATCCAGCTCGGCAACACGCACTATTCCGGCCTCGAGGAAGAGCGGCTCTTACAGGTGTTCGGCTCGCAGCGGCCGGCAGCGCTGATCGTCGCCGGCATCGACCAGACGCCAACCTCGCGAAAACTGCTGGAGAATGCCGGTTGCCCGGTGGTGCAGGTGATGGAGACCGGGCCCGATCCAGTCGACATGCTGGTCGGCTTCTCGCATTTCGACGGCGGCAGGACGGCGACCGAACACCTGATCGAGGCGGGCTACCGGCGGATCGGCTTCATCGGCGCGCGCATGGATCCGCGCTCGCAGCGGCGCCTTGCCGGCTACCGCGCAGCGATGGAGAAAGCCGGCCTGTTCGACCCGCGCCTGGTCACCACCACGCCGGTCCTGTCCAGCGTGCCGCTCGGCCGCGAATTGTTCCGCGACGCGCTGGCCAAAATGCCGACGCTCGACGGCGTGTTCTGCAACAATGACGACATCGCGCTCGGCGTGCTGTTCGAATGCCATCGGGCCTCGATCGACGTGCCGAAGACGATCGGCATCGTCGGCTTCAACGACCTCGACATGATGCAGGTGGCCTTTCCCTCGATCACCAGCATCCGCACCTACCGCTACGAAATCGGCAGGCGCGCGGTCGCCATGGCGCTGGCGGCGATCGCCGGTGACAGGCCGCAGGAGCGGATCGTCGACCTCGGCTTCGAGCTCATGCGCCGGGAGAGCACAGCGCGCTGAACCCGCTTTCGAGAAGGCCTGCAAATGGCGCTTTACACTACGTCATGGTAGCGCTACCATTTTCGCGGCGCGGGTATCGCCATTTATGCGCTAGGTCTGTTTATTATACATAAGCAACAGCTCAAGCTTGTTTATTATGGATAATATGATAGATTTCACCCGGCTGAAGGGGGAGCGGCAAGGGGAGGGATCGCGGAGGTCTTCGGCACCTGGCAGACGTGACTGGGCAAGGCGGAGGAGCCGCCCAGAAACGCGGAAATTCCACAAAACTGAACCGACAATCAGAACTGCAATCGGGAGGATTATCGATGATCAAGTCACTTGTTGGTGGCATCGTTGCCGCCACTGCATTCGTCATGTTGAGCTCGTCGGCGATTGCCGCAGGCCCTGAAATTGTCAAGGGCCCGGCTGCCGAGCCGGATTGCTTCGCACCCTGGGCCGCGGACACGCTGTTCTTCAAGTTCCCCAAGAAGGCGGGCCCATACCGCATTGCGCTCGCCAACGGCTATATCGCCAACACATGGCGCATCCAGATGGTGCAGACCGCGAAGGCCTATGCGGCGCAGAAGGACGTCGCGGCGAAGCTGAAGGAATTCAAGGTCGTCTCGACCGGCGAAGACGTGCCGGCGCAGATTTCGGCGATCAACAACTTCATCGATTCCGGCTACGACGCCATCGTCGTCAACGCGCAGAACCCGACCGCCTTCGGGCCGGTGATCAAGCGCGCCAAGGAAGCTGGCGTCGTGCTGGTTGCCTTCGACAACATTCTCGACACCAAGGACGCCATCAACGTCAATGTCGACCAGAAGGGCCTTGGCGAACTGTGGGGCAAATGGCTGGTCTCGCATGTGCCGAACGGCGGCAAGGTGCTCGAGGTGCGCGGCGTTGCCGGGACATCGGTCGACACCGACCGTCACAATGGCATCCACGAGGTTCTCGATGCCTCCGGCAAGAAATGGGCCGTCACCGAGGTCGTCGGCAAGTGGGATGACGGGGTTGCGCAAAAGGCTTCGGCCGACGCAATCGCCACCAACGGCCCCTTCGACGGCGTCACCGGACAGGGCGGTGACACCGGCATCGTGCAGGCGATGATCGATGCCAAGCATCCGTTCGTGCCGTTCGGCGGCGAGACCGAAAACGGCTTCCGCAAGTTCTGCGCGGCCCACGCGGCCGACGGGTTGAAATGCTCGTCAGCCGGTACCGGCCCGGCGCAGGTGGCGGTTGCCATCAAGACGGCGATCGCAGCGCTTGAAGGCAATGTCGTCCCGCAGTCGGTCAAGCTGCCGCTGGCGATCGTCGAGGATCCGAACTTCAAGGCCGGTCAGGATTTCTTCCCCGACCAGTCCGACAATTTCTTCGTCGGCAACTCCTTCCCGACCTGCGGGATCAATTTCACCGCGCAGGAAATCATGGGACAGACCAAGGCAGACCAGTAGGCCGCACTCCCGGCGCCGTGGGATCTCTCACGGCGCCGGTCACTTTATACGCTGGTGATCAAAGCGCCCCGGGGAGGGCCGATGGACAGTGCGGTTCCGCTCTTCCAGATGGAAGGCATATCGAAGCGCTACGGTGGCGTGCGAGCGCTGGAAAAGGCGGAGCTTGTCGTCACGTCCGGCAGCATCCACGCCATCCTTGGCGAAAACGGCGCCGGCAAGTCGACGCTGATCAAGGTGATGGCGGGCGTCGTCGCGGCCGACGAAGGCCGCATGACACTGGATGGGCGGGAGGTGACCTTCGCTTCGCCGGCTGCCGCCAACCAGGCAGGCATCGTCTGCATCTTCCAGGAACTGTCGCTGGTTCCCGAACTCAGCGTCGCCGACAACATCGTCATATCAGATCCGCCCAAACGCTTCGGCATGATCGACCGCAAGGCGCAACGCCGTATCGCGGAGGAAGCGCTTGCCCGCGCGGGCGCGGGCGACATCCACCCGCTGGCGTTGGTCAAGGACTTGCCCTTGTCGCGCCGGCAGATGGTTGAGATCGCCAAGGCGCTCGCCAGAAAGCCGCGTATCCTGATTCTCGACGAGGCGACGTCCGCGCTCGCGGCGGCGGATGTCTCGAACATTTTTGGCGTGCTGAAGCGGTTGCGCAGGGAAGGACTGGCACTGCTCTACATCTCGCATCGCATGAACGAGATCGCCGAGCTTGCCGATCAGTGCACGGTGTTCCGCAACGGCCGCAACGTCGCCAGCTACAAGGCCGGCTCGAAGAGCGACAATGAGGTGGTCGAGCTGATGATCGGCCGCGAATACAGTCACATCTTCCCGCCCAAGCCGGCGGCCGTGCCAGCGACAGCCGCACCCAGGCTCGAAGCCCGCAAGCTCTCATGGACCGACCGGCTGGACAACATCTCGCTGACCGTCAGGGCAGGCGAGGTGGTTGGTCTCGGCGGTCTCGACGGCCAGGGCCAGCGCGAATTGCTGCTCGCTTTCTTCGGCGTGCTGCGCGGCCTTTCCGGCGAGGTTCTGATCGACGGCAAGCCGGTGACGATCGGCAGTCCGGCCAAGGCGCGGCAGGACGGCATCGGCATGGCGCTGATCCCGGAAGACCGCAAGACCGAAGGGTTGATGCTGCCGATGACGGTGCGCGAAAACCTGTCCTTCGCCGCACTCGACAGGCTGTCCAAAGGCGGCATCATCGACCGCGCCGCCGAGCAGCGGCTGATCGACGACATGGTCGGCCTTCTGGCGATCAAGACGGCGGGCCTCGACATTCCGGTCGGTGCGCTGTCGGGCGGCAATCAGCAGAAGGTGGTCATCGCCAAATGGCTGATGCGCCAGCCGCGCATCATCCTGCTCAACGATCCGACGCGCGGCATCGACGTCGGCACCAAGCAGGAGCTCTACCAGCTGATGCGCAAGCTGGCGGATGCCGGTGCGGCGATCTTGTTCTATTCGACCGACTATGACGAGCTGATCGGCTGCTGCGACCGCGTGCTGGTGCTCTATGACGGCGCGGTCAAGCGCGAGCTGGTCGGCGCCGAGATCACCGAGCGGGCGCTGATATCCAGCGCGCTCAACATTCATGGCGAGGAGAGCCCGGTGGGCCTGGGAGCAAGCGCGTGAAAGATTGGCGCTATTGGCTGGCCGAGCAGCGCGGAACGCTGCTGGCGCTCGGCATCTTCATCGTCATGTTCGTCATCTACACCTCGAACCATCCGGCCGGCTTCACCGCCAATGTGGTGCAGACGGCGGCGAACAAGGGCGTGCTGCTCGCCTTCGTCGCCATGGCGCAGACGCTGGTGGTCATCACCGCCGGCATCGACCTGTCCGTCGGCATGATTTTTCTCCTCACCAACTGCCTGGCCTCCTGGCTGGTGGTGGGCACGTCGATGCAGACGACGCTCGGCGTCATCGCCGTGCTGGCGGTCGGTCTTCTCTGCGGCGCCATCAACGGCGCCATCGTCATCTACGGCCGGCTGCAGCCGATCGTCGCCACCATCGCCACCGGGGCCGTCTATTACGGCATCGGCCTTTTGCTGCGGCCCTTCCCGGGCGGTTCGGTCAATGAGGATCTGGCCGACGCGATGACCGGCCGCGTCTTCGATGTGGTGCCGGCGAGCCTCGTCGTGCTGCTTGCCATCGTGCTGGTGATCTGGGTGCCGTTCAGCCGCTCGGTGCTTGGCCGGGCTGCCTACGCGGCGGGGTCTTCGGAGACGGCGGCCTACATGTCGGGCGTGCCGATAAGGCGCGGCAAATTCGCCGCCTACACGCTGGCCGGGCTGCTGGCGGCGATCGGCGGGCTGTTCCTCACCTTCTTCACCTATACGGGCGACGCGGCCTATGCCAGCGGCAACGCCTACACGCTGTTTTCGATCGCCGCCGTGGTGCTCGGCGGCGTCTCGCTGTTCGGCGGCAAGGGCAGTGCCATCGGCGCCATCTTCGGCGCGCTTGCCTTCCGCACCATCGGCGATTTGTTGTTCGTGTTCGATTTCGATCCGCTCTGGCAGCCGCTGTTCCAGGGCGTTATCCTGCTGATCGCGGTCAGCCTCGGCGCCTTTGCCCTGTTTCGGGTCCGCAACCGGCTGGAGTGGTTCCTGTGAGCGAAACGACGCCGATGGTTGGGAAGAGCGACGGCGGCATTGCCGGCCGCATGCCGAAATTCATCCGCCGCGCCGACCCGGCGGTGCTGACCGCATTCGCCTGCATCGTGCTGTTGCTGTTCCTGGGCAGTCTCTACTCGCGCAGCTTCCTGTCGCCTGAATATCTGCTGCAGCAGCTCAAGGTCGCCTCGTTCCTCGGCGTCATCGCCACTGGCATGATGCTGGTCGTGCTGCTCGGCCAGATCGACCTGTCGGTGCCGTGGTCGGTGGCGGCGGGCGCGATGATGGCCTGCGCCGCGGCCGCCTACGGTCCGGCCGGGGTGGTGTTGGCTATCCCGTTCGGCATCTTCTGCGGCGTGCTGATCGGCATCGTCAACGGCATCGGCGTCGCCTATCTGCGCATTCCCTCGATGATCATCACGCTCGCCACCAATGCCGTCGCGCAAGGGCTGATGGTGGTCTACACCGGCGGCTTCTCGCCGCAGGATTCGGCCACCGGCGCGATGCGCTATCTGGCCACCGGCTTTGCCATCCCCGGCGTCCCCAACGCCGTCATCATCTGGGCCCTGATAGGGGCGGCAATGGTGTTCGTGCTGACCCGCACCGGTTTCGGCCGCACCGTCTACGGCATCGGCAACCGCGAGCGCGCCGCCTATCTCTCCGGCATCGACACAAGACGTGTGGTGATGATCGCCTTTGCCGTCTCCGGCGGGCTCTCGGCCTTTGGGGGCGTGCTTCTGGCCGGCTATGCCTCGAAGGCGGCGCAGTCGATGGGCGATGCCTATCTCTTGCCGTCCATCGCCGCCGTGGTGCTCGGCGGCACCTCAATCCTCGGCGGGCGCGGCTCCTATCTCGGCACCGTCGCCGGTGTCATCCTGATCACGCTGCTGCAATCCATCCTGTCGGTCATGCAGATGCCGGAGGCGGGGCGGCAGATCATCTATGGCGTTGTCATCGTCGCCATGCTGCTGCTCTACGGCCGCGCGCCGGCAAGCCGCTGACTGTGGACGAAGAAGCAGTACAGGCGCCGACAGGCGCTCCCGGCTCAGTGCCTCCGGCCATTGTGGTGATGGGCGTCGCCGGCTGCGGCAAGTCCGCCGTCGGCATCGCGCTGGCGGCTGCTATGGGCGCCGTCTTCATCGAAGGCGACCGGCTCCACCCGCCCGAGAATGTCGCCCGCATGGCGAGCGGCGAGCCGCTCACCGACCAGTTGCGGATGGGTTGGCTCGATGCGATCGGCGAGCGCATCGCGGCATCGGTTGGCGAAGGACAGGGCGTGGTCGCGGCCTGCTCGGCGCTGAAGCGCAGCTATCGCGAACGCCTGCGCGGTTTTTGCCCTGACATCGTCTTCCTCTATCTGGAGATCGACCCAGCGACGGCGCGTGAGCGGGTCGCCAGCCGCAAGGGCCATTTCATGCCGGCAAGCCTGGTTGACAGCCAGTTCGCCATCCTGGAGCCGCCAGGAAGGGATGAGCGGGCCCTGACAATCGATGCGACGCGTCCGGTTGCCGGTGCCATTGCCGACGCGATCCGGCGGCTGGCCAGGTCATGAGCCGGTATCGTCGCCTGTCATCGTATGGTCCGAGGCTTCCGTCAGCCTTCGACTGCTGGACCAGATCAGCATCTGTTCGGGAAACAGTTTCAGCGCCTCGAGCAGCCGGTCGCGCTTGAGCAGGATATAGCGTGCCTGCAGCACCATGTCCTTGGCGCCATCCCATCCCGTCTCCGCTTCAGCCGGCAACAATTCCGGGCTGATGACGGCCCGGTATTCGCGGAAGGGAACGGTCTCGAAGGTCGACATGGCAAAGAGCGCCGCTCTGCCCCTTGCGGCGAAATTCGCTGGCGCCGACGCAAGATGCGTCCAGCCGCTTTCGCCGATCGCGACCTCGGTAAAGGTCGAGCCTGCATGGATGGTGTTGGTCATCAGCACCACGCCATTGCGCTTCAGGATCTTCTGAATGCGGATGGTGACCTGATAGGCGTCGTCGCGCTCGAAGACGATGCGGCTCTTGAGGTAGCGGTTCTCGACCTTGACCAGCGGTGGGTTCAGGAAACGCAGGCCGAACATCGATTCCGAGACGCCGTGGGAATTGACACTCACCTGATGTGCCTCGATGCCCGCCTCGTGCAGGGCGCGCTTGCCGATGATGGTCTGCGAGGTGAACTGGTCGCACCAGACGATGGCGCCGTGGCCGTGCTGCAAGGCAGCCTGCAATTCCTCCTGTCCCTCCAGCCGGATTGTCGGGGCCCATCGGAAGCCGGCGAGGTGTGCGGCAAGCTGCAGCCGACGGCGGTGGCGCGCCGCGAGCAATGCCTCGAACAGCTTGCGCGCGTCGATGCTGCCGCCAAGCACTGCGCGCGTCGCGGCAGCGTAGCCAGGAAATTGCTTGCGCATATGGCGTTTCAGGCGAAGCCTGGACATCCGATCGCAGATCGACGCCCACCAGCGCACCGGAACCGAAGCCGCGACCACAAGATAGAAGGCGGCCAGCAGGCTTTCGCGCAGGTCCTGGTTCGAGAACCGGCGCACCCTGCCGGGTGGACGATTTTGCGGCTGAAGAAGCGTACATCCTCTGCCCGTTCCGGAACGAGAATGTCGGCGATGATTTCACTGCGGAAGGTGGCCGCGGATGGCGGCTTGTGGTTGCGGGATTTTGCGAACCACGACAGCCTCATCGGTCCAGCCTGTTGTCCAAGACCGCTTTACTGCGTTGGCATGGACCGTGCAACCTTGCGACGCCGAGCGCCACGCAGAGGCTCAGATTTGCGACGACAACTCGACCGGAAAATCGTCGTTGTCGGCATCGCGCATGGCGGCGAGGCTTCTGTTATCCAGCACCTCGGCGATCGCCTGGCGCACTTCCAGCATCATGTGCCGGACCTGACAGGTCGCCTCGTCGCAATCCTCGCAGCGCTGGTACTGCGTGCGGCTGGCACAGGGTATCGGCGCCAGCGGCCCGTCCAGCACGCGCACGACATGGCCGATCTTGATCTCGGAGGCCGGGCGGGCGAGCCGATAGCCGCCTTCCTTGCCCTTGCGGCTCAGGACGAAGCCGGCATTGCGCAATTCGCCGAGGATGGCATCGAGGAATTTCTTCGGGATGTTGTTGGCGACGGCGATGTCGTTGACGAAGGCCAATTGGCCCGCCGGTAGGCCAGACAGATGCACGAGGGCCTTGAGGCCGTATTTGCCTTTTTTTGTCAGCATGCCCGAGTCAACCCGTTGAAGCCCCAACCACCCCGCATCTGGCGGCTGTTTGTGTGCAAATAATGACGGTTTCGCCGCGCCATGGCATTTCGCGAAAACAAGACGCCAAATGGCACGTTAGGCACAAACGCGTTGATTCTTTGTAACGTTTTGCGGGGATAGCGCCGTATTTGTCATGGCCGATGGCAAAAACGAAGAAAGCCGGCTCATAGCCGGCTTTCCCTTACCCGTTCTTTGTATGCTGTAGCCGTCAGCGGCTGCCATAGGCCTGGTCGAGCAGGCCGCCGGCGGCGAAATGCTCTTTCTGGATCTTGTCCCAGCCGCCGAAGACATCTTCCACCGTCAGCAGACGCACGTCCGGGAAGTCAGCCTTGTATTTGGCGGCGACGGCTGCGTCGCGCACCCGGTTGCCGTTCTGGGCGAGGATGTCCTGGCCTTCGGGCGTGTAGAGGAAATCGAGATAGGTCTTGGCCAGAGCGCGCGTGCCGTGCTCGTCGGCGACCTTGTCGACGATCGCCACCGGGAATTTGGCGAGCAGGCTGACCGAGGGCGTGACCTGCTCGAACTTGTTGTCGCCATACTCCTTGCGGATGCCGCGCGTCTCGGATTCGAAGGTGATCAGCACGTCGCCGATCTCGCGCTGCACGAAGGTGGTGGTCGCGGCGCGACCGCCGGTGTCGAAGATCGGCACATTGTTGAACAGCTTGGTGATGAACTCCTTCACCTTGGCGTCATCGCCCTTGAAGGCTTCCTTGGCGTAGGCGGTGGCGGCCAGATAGGTGTAGCGCGCATTGCCCGAGGTTTTCGGGTTGGGGAAGATCACCTGCACGTCGTCGCGCACCAGATCGTTCCAGTCCTTGATGTGCTTGGGGTTGCCGGCGCGGACAAGGAACGAAGGCAGTGAATAGAAGGGCGAGGCGTTGTTGGGAAAGTCCTTCTGCCAGTCGGCGGAGACGAACCCTTTCTTGACCAGGAAATCGATGTCGGTGACCTGGTTGAAAGTGACGACATCGGCGCCGAGGCCCTCGGCGATGGCGCGCGCCTGCGCCGAGGTGCCGGCATGCGACTGGTCGACGGTGACGCCCGGATGCCCGGCGACGTAGGCCTTGTTGACCTGGACGAACAGTTCGCGGCCGACGTCATAGGAGGCGTTGAGCAGCTTGTCGGCCGACCAGGCTTGGGAGGATGCGAGGAACAGGCCGGCAACCGTGGCAACGCCGAGGAAAAATCGCTTCATGAAAAAGGCTCCGGATGCAATGCGTTTATGCCCAGACCATAGCCGTGGCGTGTGGTGCGCGACGAGGTATGGGGTCGAGAGCTTGGCGCTCCTTGCTAGAAAAACCGTTGCTCGAACAGGCGGATCGTAGGATTTTCTTTCAACTGGAGTCACTCTGTCTCGCCGACCCCTTCAGTCCCTCCTTGGCAAGGCGAAAATAGATACACATTGTGTATGCGGAGTGCTATGGTGTTGGAAAGGAGTCTTCCATGACAAAGGCCGTCCCTGAGACCCATGCCAAGCCTGTCAATCTGCGCATCCGAGAGGATATACGCATACTGATTGACCGTGCCGCGAAATTACGCGGGAAAACCCGTTCCGACTTCATGATCGATGCCGCCTACCGTGCAGCCGAGGACACGCTGCTCGACCAAACCCTGATCAAGGTGGATCCCGAGAGTTACCGGCATTATCTCGACATCCTTGATGAACCGCCAAGCGGGGAAGGTTTTGCGCGCCTTATGAACGCGCCCAAGCCATGGCAGGACTGATGCTTTCGGCGCCCACGCCCCTGGCCGAAAACCACGATCTCGAACTTTTCCAAAGCGGTACGGAAAGCCTCGACCAATGGCTTCGCCGCAGGGCACGGGCCAACCAGGTCGGTGGCGCGTCGCGGACCTACGTGGTGGCGGAAGGCCCGCGCGTTGTCGGCTATTACTGCCTGTCTTCAGGTGGGCTTGATCTTGCGGAGGCGCCTGGCTCCATCCGCCGCAACATGCCGGATCCCATCCCAATGGTTGTGCTCGGGCGTCTTGCCGTGGACGCGGGCTGGCAAGGGAAGGGGCTGGGTGCAGCGCTGCTGCAAGACGCCGTCCTGCGCGCTGGCAATGCCGCGATGATCCTCGGGATTCGCGGCATTTTTGTTCATGCCATATCGGACGAGGCGAAAGCCTTTTATGAGCACTACGGCTTTGCGGCTTCGCCGAAAAATCCGATGACCTTGGTGCTGTCGTTGAAAGGGCTGGTGAAAGGGTAGGTCACTGCTATCGGACCGAGATGTCCTTTTGGCACACCAAGATCACCCGTGGTCTTACGCCGCCGGAAACAGCTTCCAACGCCCCGGGCGGAACGCCACCCGGCTTTTCTGCGCCGCGGGGTGATCCACCGGCAGTTCGATCTCGACCCGCTGGCGCTCGCCGCCGATCTCGAGTTCGACGCGCCGTGTTCCGGCGACGCGGCGGCTGGCGGCGACCGTGCCGGCGATGCAGCCGCTGCAGCCGTCGAGCAGTTCGACATCGTGCGGGCGGAAGTAGAGCGTCGCGTCGCCCTCGGGTGCGTGCGGCGCCGACAGCCCGATCGGGCGATCGGCGAGCCAGATCTCGCCATTCTCGACCTTGACCGGAAGCGAGCTCGATTCGCCGATGAAGCCATAGACGAACGGCGAGTTCGGCGTGTCGTAAATGTCGTCCGCGGTGCCAACCTGCTCGATGCGGCCCTGGCTCATCACCACGACGCGGTCGGCAAGCTCCAGCGCTTCTTCCTGGTCATGGGTGACGAAGACGGTGGTGTGCCCGGTGCGGTCATGGATCTCGCGCAGCCAGCGGCGCAATTCGCGGCGCACCTGCGCATCGAGCGCGCCGAATGGCTCGTCGAGCAAAAGCACCTTGGGTTCGATGGCCATGGCGCGGGCGAGCGCGACACGCTGGCGCTGGCCACCGGAGAGCTGTGCAGGATAGCGTTTCTCCAGCCCCGAAAGCTGGACGAGATCGAGAAGCTCGGAGGCGCGGCGGCGGATTTCTGCCGCCGGCGGCCGCGAGGACCCGTGCCGGACTTTCAGGCCGAAGCCGATATTGTCGGCCACCGTCATGTGCCGGAACAGCGCGTAATGCTGGAAGACGAAGCCGACATTGCGCTCCTGGATCGACTTCTGCGAAGCGTCCTCGTCGCCGAAGAAGATTTTTCCCGCGTCGGCCGCTCCAGCCCGGCGATCAGCCTGAGCAGCGTCGTTTTGCCGGAGCCGGACGGCCCTAGCAGGGCGATCAGTTCGCCCGACTTGATGTCGAGCGACACGTCATGGAGCGCCGGAAACCGCTCGAACTCTTTGCGCACGTTGGCAACGCGAACTTCCATACAAATCCCTCTGTCAATGTCCGCGCGTCGCGGCAAGCTCGGCGCCGTAGCGCATCTCGAGCAGTGTTTTCAAGACCAGCGTGACCAGCGCCAACCCGGCAAGCAAGGAAGCGACGGCAAAAGCGCCGACGGCGTTGTACTCATTGTAGAGGATTTCGACATGCAGCGGCATGGTGTTGGTCAGGCCGCGTATATGGCCCGACACCACCGAAACCGCGCCGAATTCGCCCATGGCGCGCGCGTTGCACAGGAGCACGCCGTAGAGCAGACCCCATTTGACGTTGGGCAGCGTCACATACCAGAAGGTCTGCCAGCCATTGGCGCCGAGCGAAAGCGCTGCCTCCTCATCGCCATTGCCCTGTTCCTGCATCAGCGGGATCAGTTCGCGGGCGACGAAGGGGAAGGTGACGAAGACGGTGGCGAGCACAATGCCCGGCACCGCGAACAGGATCTGGATGCCATGTCCCTTCAGCCACTCGCCGAGCAACCCTTGTGCGCCGAACAGCAGTACATAGACCAGGCCTGAAATGACCGGCGAAACCGAGAAGGGCAGGTCGATCAGCGTGGTCAGGAACGCCTTGCCCTTGAATTCGAACTTGGCGATCGCCCAGGCGGCGGAGATGCCGAAGATGACATTGAGCGGCACCGAGATCGCGGCGACAAGTAGTGTCAGGTGGATGGCCGAACGTGCGTCCGGCTCGCCCAGCGCTTGCGTATAGGCACCGACGCCTTTCGCCAGCGCCTCGTGGAAGACGATGATCAGCGGCAAAAGCAGGAAGACGCCGAGGAAGACGAAAGCAATGGCCATCAACACGGCCTGTGCGGGACGGCTCTCGGTCACCGCCGCCGAGCGGCTCTCATGGTAGGGTTCGTAGGATTTGATTTCGGGATCAGCCATAGCGCTTGCGGCTCCATGTCTGCACGAGATTGACGACCAGAAGCATGACGAACGACAGCGCCAGCATGATCGCCGCGATCGCGGTCGCCGCCGGATAGTTGTATTCCTCCAGCCGGATGACGATCAAAAGCGGCGCGATCTCGGATTTGTAGGGCAGATTGCCGGCGATGAAGATGACCGAGCCGTATTCACCGACGCCGCGCGCAAAGGCCAGCGAAAAGCCGGTGATGATGGCCGGCGCCAGGCCCGGGAACAGCACGCGGGTGACGATCTGGAAGCGGCTGGCGCCAAGCGTGGCGGCCGCTTCCTCCACCTCCTTGTCGATCTCCTCCATGATCGGCTGCACGGTGCGCACGACGAAGGGCAGGCCGATGAAGACGAGCGCCACGACGATGCCGAGCGGCGTGTAGGCGACCTTGATGCCGAGCGGCATCAGCAACTTGCCGATCCAGCCGTTCGGCGCATAGAGCGTGGTGAGCGCAATGCCGGCCACCGCGGTCGGCAGGGCGAAGGGCAGGTCGACCATGGCATCGACAATGCGGCGGCCGGGAAAGCGGTAGCGCACCAGCACCCAGGCGACCAGCGTGCCGAAGACGACATTGAAGGCCGCCGCGAGGAAGGCGGTGCCGAAGCTGATTTCCAGCGCATTGAGGGTGCGGCGGTCGCTGGCGATCGCCCAGAATTCAGCCCAGCCGAGAGACGCCGAGCGCCAGACCAGCCCGGACAGCGGAATGAGGATAATGAGGGTGAGGTAGGCAAGCGAGAAGCCGAGCGTCAATCCGAAACCCGGAATGACACTCGGCTGTCTGAATCGCCACCCCGCCTGCGCGGGTGCTGTGGTCATGGAGTTCTGGATCGTCCCTTCTTACTCAACCAGACTTGGCTGAAGAAGCCCATTCGCGGGCTTCTTCAGGGTTACCGAACCTCACTGGGCCGGCTTATAGATCTGGTCGAATATACCACCGTCGCCGAAATGATAAGGCTGTGCCTTCTTCCAGCCGCCGAAAAGCGGGTCGTCGATGGAGATCAGCTTGATATCGGGGGTCTTGGGCAGATCGGCCGGGGCCACGAGTTCAGGCTTGGCCGGACGATAGTGGTTCTTGGCGATAATCGTCTGGCCTTCCTTGGAATAGAGCCAGCCGAGATAGGCTTCGGCCACCTTGCGTGTTCCCTTGGCATCGACATTGGCGTCGACGACCGCCACCGGCGGCTCGGCCAGGATCGATGTCGGCGGATAGACGATCTCGAAATTATCGGCGCCGAATTCGTTGAGTGCCAGATAGGCGTCGTTTTCCCAGCCGATCAGCACGTCGCCGATTCCCTTTTGCGCGAAGGTGACGGTCGAGCCGCGCGCGCCGGTGTCGAGAACCGGAGCATTGGCGTAGAGCTTGCCGACAAATTCCTTGGTCTTGGCCTCGTCGCCACCATCGTTGGCGTTGGCATAGGCCCAGGCCGCGAGATAGTTCCAGCGGGCGCCGCCGGAGGTCTTCGGGTTGGGCGTGATCACCTGGGTGCCGTCCTTGATCAGGTCGTTCCAGTCGTGGATGCCCTTGGGGTTGCCCTTGCGCACCAGGAAGATGATGGTCGAGGTGTAAGGCGCTGAATTGTTTTCGAATTTCTTGCGCCAGTCGGGATTGATCTTCTTCGACTTCGAGACGATGGCGTTGATGTCGCCCTCGAGCGCCAGCGTTACCACATCGGCGTCGAGGCCGTCGATTACGGCGCGGGCCTGGGCGCCCGATCCGCCATGCGACTGCTGGATGGTCACCGTCTCGCCGGTCTCGGCCTTCCAGTGCGCGGCGAAAGCCTCGTCATAGGCCTTGTAGAGCTCACGCGTCGGATCGTAGGACACGTTGAGTATGGTGGTGTCGGCGAACGCGAAACCGAGCGTGCCGAACTGGACAGATGTGGCGACCAGTGCGCCGAGCAGTTTCCTGAAATGAGGTTTGGTCATTTCTGCCTCCGTTGAACCCGCGCCAAATCTAGCGAATTGATAGAAATTAGATGCATCGAATGTTGCCTTTTTTGCCCTCCTGAAGAAAATCTTCGATGAGATTTCGCTGTTTGGGGAAATTTCTTCCTCATGGCCGTGCAAGGCAACCTGGCCAGGTTTCATCTAGGCGCGAGTCAGGTGGTGACAAGGACGTCGCGGAGAGGGACGGCCCCTCAACCTTCGCTGTCGATGGTGATCAGCGAGGCCATGTTGGGGCTGTTGAGCGGCACCGAGGAAGGGCAGCGGCAGCCCGGAATGACGGCGATATCGAACAGCTCGGTGATGTGGCCCTTGAGCTCGATCCATTCGGCGATGCCGCCGGTGTGGAGGTCGATGATGTAGAGTGCGCAGCGCGGTTCGGCGTCGCGCGCCTGCAGATTGGCCTGCAGCGGCAGGTCCTTGAACAGGCCGTCGCGCGGCAGCGAGGTGGTGACGAGGGCAAAGCGGCCATGAAAACTCAGGCCACGGAGGAAGCCGGGGCAAAAAGCGATGTTCTGCTTTTCCCAGGTTTTGAGGTCGATGCGAACCAGGAAGCCGCGGCCGGAATCGAGCACCCACAGCGCACCGTCATGGATGCGCGGCGAATGCGGCATCGACAGATCGTCGACCACCACTCTGTCCTCGGCAATGTCGATGATCATGCCGCCTTCCCAGCGGCGGTCGCGCCAGCCGCTGACTGAGTCCGAGCGGCTGATGGCGCTGACATAGCGGGCGCGGCCATTCTGCATGGCAAGGCCGTTGAGATGGCAGCGATCCTCCGGCACCAGCTTGCTGATGAAGGAGGGCTTCCACAGCGGCCGAAAGGAGTGCGTCGGGCTCAGCGTCGCCAGGCACGAGAACTTTGTGTTGATGAAGAGGATCTGCCCGTCTTCGCGAACCGCCAGTTCATGGATGTCAAGGTCGCCGGTGTAGGAGGCCGCGCGCGGCATATACATGCGGTCATAGACGTTGTTGGCAACCTGATCGGGTCCAAGGATGTTTTCGAGCCGCCAGATTGCGGTGTCCGAGGCGAGCACGATGCGCTGGCCGGCAACGGTCACACCCATCGCCCTGGTGAAACTGGTCTGGTGGATCGAGGCTTTCTTGTCGCCGGTGAGGCCGACCAGAAACAGCTGTCCGGTCTGGTAGGAGGTGAAGGCCAGAGAACATTGCGCCGTCTCCAACCAGTTTATGAAGCCGCGCGACAGCGAGACATTGGTTTGCTGCTCGGCCGGCCCGGGAGGAGCCTTTTCCACCGGCTTTACCGGGGCCTCGTCGGTGGCCTTGGATGTGCTCACGCTTGCTCCCTGGATAGACCCATTCATGACTACGCCGGCCACGAGGGCCGGCGCAAGAACTTCAGGTAGAATCCGCTGGACTACCAGCCGTAGCGGATGGCCGCGCCGATGGACCCGGCGCTGTAGTGGTCGCCGAAGCGGACGCTGCCGCGCACCACGCCGGACCAGTTGCTGGAGCTCGCCACATTCACGCCGACACCGACTTCGCCAAAGGTGCCGTTGCCGGCGCTGTCGGTGGCCGAGAAGGCATTGCCGGGGAAGTCGATGTTGACGGCGTTGTCGCTGCCGAAGTGGTTCCATACGCTCAACGTCAAATCGGGGCTGACAGTCATGCCATTCATCGGCATGTCGGTGCCGATGCGAACACCGATCCTGGCACGGCCGCTGCTGCCGTTCTGGAAGTCGATGTCGCCGCCGAAGATTGAAACCGAGTCCATGGTCGTGTGGACCCATTCCAGGCTGGCCTGCGGCTCGACGAAGCCCCAGCTCGTGGCGACGCGGTAGCCGGTGTCGAGGCGCGCGCCAATGTTGGTGGCATTGGTGCTCGCCTTGTCGCCAATGCCGCCCTGGCTGTCGTTGATATCGACATTGAGGAAGTCGGCCTTGACGAGGCCGTCGAGGTAGAAGCCGCCGTTGAGATAGGTGGCATAGGCGCCGACCGTACCGCCCTTGTAGTTCCAACTGTCGTCCGTTGCCTTGAAGTCGAGCCTGGAGGTGACGTAGCCGCCCATGACGCCGAACAGCATGTCGCCGCCTGCGACCCCTTCCAGGCCCATGTCGATGCCACCGAGGAAAGCGCCGGTTTGTTGCCTGCGATCGAGATTGAGCGTCTCGGTCTGCAGCGAAACCGGGTCGGTGTAGCTGACATCGGCGTCACGGCTCGACCAGTCACCCGAAGCGCGCGCCCAGATGCCGCCCATGCGTGTTGTCAGCTTTTCCTCGGGCATATGCGCATTATGGGTGCCGCTCGCTTCGGTGCGCAGGTCGGCCATGCGATCCTGCCAGAAGCCGGTCGTGTCCTGCCAGACATCCTGCGCGCCGGTGACGCCGGCTGGCAGTTCGAACGCGGCATTGCCGAGACCGACATAGCGCAGGCCATGCTGGTTGCCTTGAAGGAAGAGGTCATAGGCGAAGAGGCCGGCATTGACCGGTGCCGGAACATCGAAATTGCTGTCCGAGGTCGTGCCGGTGACGGTCACCACCGGAATGAAGGTCGCGGTCGGCACGCCGGGCGCTATGGCGGTGACGTTCACCACCAAATTGGTGTGTCCGTAGGAATTGCCGCCGATCGTCAGTGTGTCCGACGTGTTGTTCAAAAAGTTGGCATCGACGCCAAGCTTCGAATTGCCCTGGCCGGTGAAATTGCCGGAGGTGGTCAGCTTGTCGCCGACCACGCCGTCGATCATCGTCGTCAGGCCGGGGCCGGAACCGAGGCTGCCGTTGACGAAGTTTTCGAGGCCGGTGAGGGCGACGGTGTTCGGCGATGAGCCGAAATAGCTGCCTGATGCATTGACGACGCCGGAATTGTTGAGCGTGTCGTTGCCGGCGCCGAAAGTGCTGTCGGTGAACGCCCGGAAGGTGCCCTTGTCATCGATGTTCATGACGTTGCCGGCGTCGCTCAACTCGACCCGGCCAGCAATCACGCCATTGTCGTTGATCTCGACCGTTCCAACGGTGGACTTGATGGCAAGGAAGTTGTCGGCGCCGACATAGCCCGATGTGCCGACATTGATGGTTGCACCACCGGTCGAATTGACCTTGATGCCGCCCAGCTCGCCATACACCTCGCCATCGGTGGTGACGGTGATGGTGCTGGCCGCGCCGGTGGTCTCGGCAATCACGCCGAAGCCGACACCGTAGAGGCTGGAATTCTTGTTGTTGGTGATGACGATGTTGCTGTCGGCGCCGCTTGTATAGGCGGCAAGTCCCGCTACGCCGCCATAGGCGTTGACGGATCCCGAATTGGTGATGATGACATTGCTGCTGTTGCCGTTCGATTTGGCGTAGATGCCTTCCTCGTTGGCCGAGTAGATATCGCCGCTGTTGGTGACGGTGACCGTGCCATTCGAACCGTAGGTATAGGCGCCGATGCCCTTGCCGCCGGAATTGATGGTCGCGGCATTGGTGACGGTAACGGTGCCGCCATTGTCGGCATTGGGGCTTTGCCCGACAGGATTAACGCTGCCGGCCTGGGCGAAGATGCCAAAGGCGTCGCTGCCCGTGGTTGTGATGTCGCCGCCGGCCTTGTTGTTGACGACGACACTGCCATTGTTGGTGGGCACGATGACTTTGCCGCTGCTGACGCCATAGTAGTTGGCGATCGCCGAAATGCCCGCCGCGGTGGTGCCGCTGGTCGTGATCGCACCACTGTTGGTGATTTTCACCAGGCTGTTGTCGCCGTTGACATCGGCGAAGATGCCGGTCGAGCCGCCATTGGTCGTAACGCTGGGGCCGGTCTGGATGGCGCCGCTGTTATCGACGGTCACCATGCCGTTGGCGCCGCTCGAGGCGGCCTTGATGCCCGCCGATTCCGCACCTGTCGTGATGTCACCCGAATTGGTGACGGAGATGATCAGGTTGGTGGCGTTGAATCCCGGGCCGTTGACGGCCTCGATGCCGACCGACTTGTCGCCGCCACTCGTCGTATCGATGTTGCCGGTATTGGTGATGGCGATCGTCGAGTTGCCGTCATTGGCCGATGCCTTGATGCCATCGGAACCACCCGCACCGCCGGTACCGGAGGTGATGTTGCCCTTGTTGTCGATGGTGATGTTGCCGCCGGTGCCGTAGGTGAAGCCGGCGACGCCGATGTAGCCGGCGCTGACGGTGGCGGCGTTGGTGATCTTGACCGTACCGCCATTGTTCGGGTTCGGAATGTTGTTGCTCGGCGCGATGCTGCCTGCCTGGGCGAAGATACCGTGGGCATCGTTGCCGGTCGTGGTGATGGTGCCGCCGGCCTTGTTGTTGACGACGACGCTGCCATTGTTGCCATTGTAATAGTTGGCGATGGCCGAGATGCCGGCCGCGCTGGTGCCGATCGTGGTGATTGCGCCGCTGTTGGTGACGTTGACCTTGCTGTTGTCGCCATCGGCATCGGCGAAGATGCCGGTCGAGCCGCCGATGGTCGAAACGCTGGCGCCGGTCTGGATGGCGCCGCTGTTGTCGACCGTCACCACGCTGTTGGCGCCGCCCGAGGCCGCCTTGATACCGACCGATTCCGCGGCCGTCGTGATGCTGCCTGAGTTGGTGACGGAGATGTTCAGGTTGGAGCCAGTGAACCCAGGGCCGTTGACGGCCTCGATGCCGACCGACTTGTCGCCGCCGCTGGTGGTATCGATGTTGCCGGTGTTGGTGATGGTGATCGTCGAGTTGCCGCTGTTGGACGACGCCTTGATGCCATCGGAGCCATCGGCGCCGCCGGTGCCGGAGGTGACGTCGCCCTTGTTGTCGATGGTGATGTTGCCGCCGCTGCCATAGGTGAAGCCGGCGATGCCCATATAGCCAGCGCTGACAGTGGCGGCATTGGTGATCTGGACGGTACCGCCATTGTCGGGGTTTGGCGGTGAATTGTTCGGCGCGATGCTGCCAGCCTGGGCAAAGATGCCATAGGCGCTGATGCCGGTGGTGGTGATCGTGCCACCGGACTTGTTGTTGATGACGATGCTGCTGTTATCGCCATGATAGTAGCTTGCAATCGCGGAGATGCCGGCCGCACTGGCGCCTGTCGTGCTGATCGCGCCATTGTTGGTGACGTTGACCTTGCCGTTGTCACCATCGACATCGGTGAAGATGCCTGACGAGGTGCCGTTCAGGGAGGCGCTGGCGCCGGTCTGGATGGCGCCGCTGTTGTCGATCGTCACCGCATTGTTGGAGCCATAGCTGGCGTTGGCGAAAATGCCCTCGGCATTGGGGCCGGCGGTCAAATTGCCCGAATTGGTGATGGTGATGTGCGTGTCGCTGCTCGACACAGGGCCGCTCGTGGCGGCGCTGACCGCCTTGATGCTGTCGCTGAAGGAATTGATCGTGCCGGTGTTGTTGATGGTGATGTCGGCGCCAATGCCGTTGGTGCCGGCATAGATGCCGCGCGCGCCTTTCGACTGCGAGAAGGTGGGGCCGGGAATGAGCGAGGTCGGATTTGTCGTCAGCAGTCCGCTGTTGGTGATGTCGACGGTGTTGCCGTTGCCGGTCGTCACGATGCCGATCGCGTTGTCGCCGGCCACTGTTGCCGTGCGTGCAACGGTGTTGGTGCAGGAGATCGGCGTCGCCGCGCCGGTAACGGTGATTGGTGAGGGCGAGGCCGGTTGCGTGCAGCTGGCCGCGAAGGACGGAGAGGCGGAGAACGCTATCAGCGTCGAACCGAGTGCCGTGCCCAGAAGGAGCAGACGGCGACGCTTTGGACACAGTTGAACAGCGCCGCGCATAAACGCGACGTCGAAACCCGACGCAAGCTCCATGAGAAGCCCTCCTACCCACGGACATGGGTAACCTTACGGAAGAAAATTGCAATTTGAGTCTGCCCGATTTCAGGGCAATTATTAGTTACCAGTAATTTATGTTGCAATTATACAACAACTTGCTGAATTAGAGGCCATCTGTACAGCAATTCCTGCGGCCTGGTGCCTCTTTCGCCTCACTTGGCGGCGACCGGAAAGTCAAAACGTTCCCTGGCGAACGGTTCGTTTGCCAGCGTAAAATGCCACCATTCGCGGGCATAGTTATTGAAACCGCCGGCAAGCATTGCCTCGACGAGCAGCTTGCGGTTTGCTGTCGCTTGACTGCCGAGCGGGCGGTGCGCCGTCTCGCTCATCGGGTCGAAACAGTCGAAACCGGTGCCGAAGTCGAGTGTATCGGCGTCGATGGCGCCGCAAGCGGGTTTGGAGACGGATGGACTGTCGACCCGCGCAATCGCGACGTCGACGGTCGAGCCACGCGAATGGGTTGACAGTTCACCGACATAACCCTTGGCGATGAGATCGCCACGCCGGACCCTGGGATACCATTGCGGATCGGACGGGCCGCCCTGGCGTGTCCATTCGCCCATGTCGGCGACGGCGCGGGCAGGGCGGTAGCAGTCGAATACGACCAGTGTCAGGCCTTTTGCGGCGATTGCCTGCTGGACGCCGGCAAGAGCTTGCGCCGCCTGCAGGGTGAGAATGCAGACCGGTGCGTCATAGCCGTTGACCTTGCGGTGCAGGAAATTGCCCGATCCGGCGTAGCGCATGTCCTGGCGGATCGACGTGGCGATATCGGCGAGGCGGACGAAGCCGGTGGGGAGGGGGGTGGCATGTGCTGGCGGGACGGAAGCGGCAACCGTCAGCGCGTAAAAGCCAACGCGCAGAATCGCCTGGCGCACTCTATTCAACGAACACTTTCACGCTGGCCGCGCGCCCGGCCGCGTCGATCACGGTCAACGTCGAGTAGCCGGCACCGTCCGGTTGCCAGGTCGCGGTGCGGCGGCGGTCGAGGCCAACCAGCGGCTTGCCGTTCGCAAGCCAGCGGAATGGCGCACGGCCGCCTTGCAGTTTCAGCACCAGCGGCGTGGCATCGGCGGAATTGGTGGCAAGGTCGACGCGGGCGCCGTCCGGCGGGAAGATGATGGTTGGCGCGGGTTCGGTCGGTGTCGCCTGCACCAGGCCATCGGCGCCGGCGCCGAAGCGGGCGAGCGTCACCGGCAGGTCCTCGCGCTTGGGGGTGAAGGCGCCGGGCGGTTTGCCCGGCAGCGGCACGGTGGCCAGGCCCGAGCGGACAAAGCCCTCGAACAGGATCGGGGCGGCCGAGACATAACCGGAAAGACCCGGCACGGCGCTGGCGTCGGGACGTCCGACCCAGACACCAAGCACATAGCGGCCGTCGAAGCCGACCGACCAGGCGTCGCGGTAGCCGTAAGAGGTGCCGGTCTTGTAGGCGATCCCGCGCTGCAAGGCGCCTTCCGGCGGTTTTACTCCTGAGAGAATGTCGATGATCTGCCAGTTCGCCTGGTCGTTGAGGATGGTGGCGGTGGTGCGTTCGGCGTTCGCCGGCTCGGTGCCGTCATGCAGCGTGTGCGTTTTGCCGCCATTGGCGAGCCCCGTATAGAGCTGGACGAGGTCGCGCAGCGTGACGCCAACGCCGCCGAGGCCGATGGCCAGGCCCGGCGCTTCGTTGATCGGCAGGATCGGGTTGACGCCGGCCTGGCGGAAGCGCGCCGTCAGCCGCGCCGGGCCGACCGCGTCGAGCACGCGGATCGCCGGCACGTTGAGCGACAATTGCAGCGCCTGGCGAATCGAGACATCGCCCTGGTAGCCCATGTCGAAATTCTTTGGCCGGTAGCCGGCGAAATCGACCGGGCTGTCCTCGATCAGTGTTTCCTGCGCCACCAGTCCCTGTTCGAAGGCAAGGCCATAGATGAACGGCTTCAGCGTTGAGCCGGGCGAACGCACGATCTTGGTCATGTCGATCCAGCCGGAGCGGCTGGCGTCGAAGAAATTGGCCGAGCCGACTTCGCCCAGAATGTCGCCGGTGCGCGAGTCGGCCAGCACCATGGCGACGGAGAGACGCGGCCCAAGCTTGGTGGCAGCATCGCGCGCCACCTGTTCCAGGCCTTCCTGGACGCTTTTGCGGATGGTCAGTTTGAGCGGCTGGCCGGGAACGGCCCTGGGCAGCATTGCATAGGCGGCGTGCGCGGCGAGCGCCGGCAAGGTGCGGCGCAGGCCCGACACATCGTCAAGGGCGGCGCGTGCGGCCTCGCGTTCGCCGATCAGGCCCGACGAGACCATGCGGGTCAGCACGCGGTCGCGGGCGGCGTGGGCGATTTCGAGGTTGCGGTCGGGTCGGCGCTTTTCCGGCAATTGCGGCAAGGCGACGAGCAGCGCGGCTTCGGAGACGGTGAGCCGCTTCGGTTCCTTGCCGAAATAGGCAAGCGAAGCGGCGCGCACCCCTTCCAGATTGCCGCCATAGGGCGCCAGCGTGAGATAGCGTTCGAGGATCTCATTCTTCGACAGCCGCCGCTCGATCTGGATGGCGCGCAGCATCTGCTTGATCTTGGAGCCGAGGCTGCGGCTTTCGCGCGGCTCGATCAGGCGGGCAAGCTGCATCGACAGGGTCGAGCCGCCGGAGACGATGTGGCCGCTGGTGACGAGCTGGCCCGCCGCGCGGCCAAGCGCCAGCACGTCGACGCCCTGATGATCCCAGAAGCGCTTGTCCTCATAGGTGACCAGCATGTCGACGAACTGCTTGTCGACCTGGTCGAGCCGGGTTTCGAGCCGCCAGTAACCGTCCGGCGTGGCGAAGGCGCGCAACAGCTGGCCGTCGCGGTCCTGGACTTCGGTGGAGACCGTGAGTTCCGCAGGCAAGGGCGGCGGGAAGGCGCGGTCGAGCTCCCAGAGTGCGGCGGCGGAAAGAGCCAAGAGGCCTACGCAGGAAGCTGCGGTTATGGCGGCGCGGCGCAGGAATTTTCTTGAAAGCATGGCGCTGCCCTTCATCCACCTGCCGGCACCTTCTCCCCGTATAGTGACGGGGAGAAGGGGGCTGTCGTCTGCGCAATCGCCATTTGCATGATGGTCACCATCGGCGCCTTACGGCGCCTTGATCTCCATCATGCCGGTGGCGGTGCGGGCCGAAAATTGCGGCCGGTACATGTCTTCCACCGTTGCCGCCGGATGGGCGTAGGTGCCCGGCGTCACGGCGCGCACGACATAGGCGAGCGTCAGATTGTGGTCGTGGTCGCCGTCGGCAGGGTTGAATGCCGCGACAAAACGGTCGTCGCGGAATTCGAGATGGGCGGCGTCGGTCTGTGCCAGCCAGGAGAAGTTCGTCAATTGCGCGCTGGAGACCAGGCCGGGATTGTCGATCTCGAAGCCGGCCGGCAACAGGTCGGTGACCAGCAGGCGCGACGGCCAGCTGTTCTGCTCGGTGACCTTGAGCACGACGACATAGCGTTCGTTCTGGGTTGCCTCCATCACATTGGCTTCGGTGCCATCGAGCTTGTAGTAGGTGCGGTCGATGGTGAAGCCGTCACCGCCGGCCGGCAGGGGCTGGATCGGCGACGCCACGGTGGTGACGACGGCCTGCAGCGGGGTCTTGCCGGTGTTGGCGATTTCGAGCGGGCTGTCGACCAATTCGGAGCCGTTGACCTGGTTGGAATAGCCGCCGGAATGCGGCGCGCCATTGACGGTCAACGTGATCGAGTCATTGCCCTCCTTCAGCGCCCGGGCCGCCAGCAGCATCCAGGAATCGTCCTGGGTGCTGGTCCAGCGGACTTCGGCGCGTTCCCCTGGTCACCAGCTTGATCAGTTCCGGCACGATCGACGAAACCGGCTTCGATTCCGCCGCCAGCGACAGCATCGCGGCGCCGTCACGCAGCGCCGAGCCGTAGTCGGAGCGGTACCAGTCGTAGTCGGTCTGCGACTTGGCCAGCTGCAGCGCGGTCTTGAACGTCGCCTCCGAGCGCTGGGTGTCGCCATAGAGCGCAAGGCTCGCCGCCAGCTGGGCGACGGCCATCGGGCTCGAGAAGGCTTCGAGCTGGGTATCGGCATAGTAGCGCAGATCGCCGATCGAGGCCTTCTTGTTGCGGGCGAGAACATAGAGGGCGTAGGCGATCTCGCTGCCGCGGTCCTGTACGCTCTGGTCGTAGCCGAGCGAGTTCTGCAGATTGCTCAGCGCCTGATTCATGGCCAGCGCCGGCACGTCGTATTTCTGCTCACGCGCCCTGGTCAGGAACTCGCTGACATAGGCGTCGAGCCACAGATCGCCGGAGCCCGGACCCCACAGGCCAAAGCTGCCGCTCGACGACTGGTAGCTCAAGACCTTGTAGATGGCATCCTGGATGCGGCCATGCAGGTCGGGGTCGCTTTCCATGCCGATGCCCGACGCCATCTCGTTGACGTAGAGAAGCGGCATGGCGCGGCTGGTGGTCTGCTCGGCGCAACCATAGGGGTAGCGGTCGAGCGTCATCAGCAGTGACGGCACGTCGAAGGCAGCCGCCTGCGAAACGCCGACACTGACGGAAGCGCCGTCAAGCAGGCTTGCCGCCAGCAGCTCCTTGTCGATGCGCAGCGCGCCGCCATTGCCCTTGAGGTCGACCACAAGGCGCGTGGTGACCGGCAATTGCGCCGGGCGCACCGGCACGTAGAGCGTCTGCTCAACCTTGGTGCCGTCGGCATGCGCCAGCTTGATGGTGAGCGAGGCATTGCCCGGCGTCTTTGCGATCAGCGGCACGGTCAGCGTCTGGCGCTTGCCCTGGGCGAGCGTCAGCTTCTGGGGCAGGGGCTTGTCGCCGGTCGACAGGTCGCCTGTTGTGTCGATCGAGAAGGCATAGTCGCCGGCTGGGCCGTCGGTGTCGGCCACGTCGAGCCGCATGACGGCGGCATCGCCGGGCGCCAGGAAGCGCGGCAGGCCGGCGGTGATGACGACGGGATCGCGCACGATGACGTCGGACTGGGCATGGCCGACCGCTTCCTTGGTCCAGGCGACGGCCATGACGCGCACGGTGCCGTTGAACTGCGGGATGTCGAAGTCGATCCGTGCCTTGCCGTCGGCGTCGAGCTGGACGGGGCCGGAGAAGAAGGCGACCAGCTTTTCGGTGGGCGGGCTGCCTTGCGCCTGCATGTTGGCGCCGTCACCGCCGGTCCTGAGCTTGCCGGTGGTGCCGAGCGAGCCGTCGATCAGGCGGCCATAGATGTCGCGGATCTCCATGCCCAGCATGCGCTGGCCGAAGAACCAGTTCTCCGGATCCGGCGCCTTATAGTTGGTCAGATTGAGGATGCCGACATCGACGGCGGCAACCATGACATAGGCGTTGGTGCCCGGCTGCACGCCGACCACGGAAACCGGGATCGACAGCTGCTGGCGCGGCATCGTTTTGTCCGGCGGCGCCAGCGTGACCGCGAGCTTCTTGGCACCCGGATCGACCGTCAGCCATTTCACGCCGATGGCGCGGGCCGGCATGCGTGTTTCCTGCGCATCGCCCGGCCGGAACAGGGTTGCCGTTACATAGGCACCGGCGCCCCAATCATCACCGACCGGGATGTCGACGGTGCTGCCGCCGGCCGGCACGGTGGCCGTGATGGTCTTCAACAGCTTGTCGGAGCCGATATTGATCAGAAGTTCGCCGGCAAAATGCGGCGAGACTTTCAGCTTGGCCACCTCGCCCGCGGCATAATTGTCCTTGTCGAGAGCGATCTCGAGGCCGTCAGGCGTTTCAGTGGTGGTCGAGGCGACATACCAGCCGGCATCGAATTCATAGCTGGTGGCAGGCCCTTCGGGGTCCGAGGTTTCGACCTCGAGCCGGTACTGGCCCCAGTCGACCGGAACGGAGACGGTGGCGTCGCCATCGGCGCTAAGGTCGATCTGGCCGTTGGCGATCGACTTGGTCAAGGAGACCGGCTCGTAGTTCCAGGAATTGTTGTTACGGTACCACTGGTAATTGCGTTCGACCTTGACCAGCGTCCACTGCGCGCCTTTCAGCGCCTCGCGCTTGCCGGCCGGATCGACGGCGATCAGGCTGAACTTGGCCGTGCCGCCCTGCGGCACTTCATCATCGGCGAAATCCGGACGGATGCCGATCATATGGCCTTGCGGGCGGATGCCGATATTGAGCGAGCGCTCGATGGCGCGGCCACCGGTTTCGCGCATGCGCACCGTCACCTTACCGTTGACCAGCTTGGTGGTCGAGGGCAACTGGTCGACAGTGATCGGAAAGGTCGCCTTGCCGTCATCGCCAACCACGGGCAGGTCGGTGAGTGGCGTGACCGTGGGCTCCGCCGACTGCTCGTCGGCGAGGCCGAAGGAGAAGTTGGGGAAGCGGTCCCAGTCGCGCGCCGTCGACAGCGTCAACTCGCCTTCCAGCGCCAGGCCCGCCGCCGGCGCGCCATAGAGGAAGCGGCCGTCAATGTTGATGTTGGCGGTTTCGCCGCGCTCGATCTCCTGCTTGTCGGCCTTCATGTCGAATTCGATGCGATCCGGCACGAAATCCTCGACCAGGAACATCTGCGTGGCGGCGGCCGGCTGCTTGGGATCGGTGTAGATCGACACCGACCAGGTGCCGCGCATCGCGTTGGGTTCGAGCGGCAGGTCGACGGCATGGCCACCGGCTGAAGCGCCGTCGCTGACGATGCGGCGGTCCTCGACGCCGTCGGGACGAGAGAAGATGAAGGTCAGCGGCAGATTCTCCACCGCCTTGGCGGCGCCATCGCGGGCAAGGGCGGCAACATGGACATCCTCGCCGGCACGATAGATGCCGCGTTCGGTCCAGGCATAGACGTCGAGCGCGCCGGGCGCCGCGCGTCCGGTGACGCCGCGGTCGGACAGGTCGAAGCCGGCCTTGGACATGTCGAGGAAGACGAAATCATTGTCGCCCTGCTTGGCCATCAGCACGGCCGGCACCATGCCGCCGTCGCCGCGCGTCAGGCCGGGATTGAAGACGGCGTGGCCGTCGGCATCCGACGTCGCGGTGCCGAGAACCTCGTTGTTCCTGGCAACCAGCGTCAGTTCGGCGCCGGCTATAGGCTTGGCCGAGCCCAGCGAACGGGCAAAGACATTGAGACCGTCCTGACCGGTATAGGTCGACAGGCCGATGTCGGAGACGACGAACCACTGTGTGGCCAGCGAACCGTAATCGTCGCTCTTGTCGTTGACGGCCTGGGCGGTCAGCACATAGACGCCGGGCTTGCGCTGCGGCAGCGCTTCATCGACCGGGAAGGAGGTGGTGACCTCCTTGTTGAGGTCGTTGACGATGTCGAGCTGGCCCTTCCAGACCGGCGCGCCCATCTGCTCGGAAATGTTGGAGATGTCATAGCTGTCGAGTTGGTGCAGGAACTGGTAGCCCGACAGAAGCTGCGCCAGCGAACGATCGCCGATGCGGTAGAGCTTCATTTCGGCGGCGTTCATGTTGACGGTGACGACCGGAATGCCACGGCGTGCGCCGGCCGGCAGCACGAAGCTGTCGCCGGTGAAGCGGGCGGATGGCGCGCGGTCCTGCACATAGATCGACAGCACCACCGGAGCGGCGGTCACTTCGCCGATGGCCGCCGGCAGGCCGGCGCGGAAGGTGACGTCATAATGCTGGCCGTGTTCGAGCCCTTCGACGCAGATCTGCTTGTCCTTGGCCTCGACGCCTTTCGGCGGCGCGTTGTCGACGGTCACGAACTGCGCATAGTCGACGCCGGTTTTGACCAGTTCCTCGGAGAATTGCGCGCAAATGCGCGGCGCGCTGGTGTCGGCATCGACACTGTGGTCGATGACACGGAAACCCTTGCGGGCCTTCAGATCGGCATAGTCGGCCTGCACGGCCGGCGACGTCACCAGCGCAAGGCTGGCTTCATAGGCCTGCAGCGCCGGGCGGTAGAGATCGCGCTTGTCGAGGCCGGCGCCGAGCAGCGTCAGCACGTCGGCGCGCGTCTTGGTGGTGCGCAGCAACTTATAGGCGTTGAAGGCGGCCGAAGTGGCGTTCATCGGGAAGGTGGACGCTTCGGAGGTATTGGTGGCAGGCTGCACGGCCAGCGTTTCGCGCGCCAAATTGAGCCAGAGCTGGCCATCGTCGGGCATTACCGAGACCGGCGGACTCGTATTTCTGCATGGCGGAGCGATGGTCGCCTGTCAGAACGGCCTGTTCGGCGGAGCCGATCAGGGCGGCCATGCCTTCGGTCGGCTTGTCAAAGGCCGGGCCAAGCAGCCTGTTGCGGTATTGCTGGGCCTGATCGGCCATCCAGTTGGGGAAAAAGGCGAGTTCCGGCGGGGCGCCGATATCGGGATCGCCGTCGATGTTGACGATCTTGCCCGCAACCGCTCCGTTGAAGGGCTTCAACTGGTTGTAGTCGGATTTGAGAAAGCACCATTTGGCCTTGGTGTTGTAGGTGAAGGCGCGGCAGGCCGGATCGCCAAGGCATGTCGTCTTGCACTGGTCGAGGGTGACATTCTGGTCGGATCTGAGATCAAAGCCGAAATAATCGGAATTGTCGGTCGTTGCGATTCGCCGGGCCTCGGCCGCTTGCGCGACGCTGTTCCAGGCTAAGACATTGGCCCAGGCGAAGAAGAGAAGGATCAGGATCGACAGACCACGAGCCGCGCGCATTGCCATAACACCCTCCAGACAATTGCAGACGTCCAGGCATGTTCAAGCTTCAGTCAAGCTTGTCAACACAAGGACGCGGCAGGGTTCCGCCTGCCAACGGTTTCCTTTCCGGCCAATGACCGGTAGTACCTCCATAGGACAGGGGATCACGCATTCTTGCGGCGACGCAAAAGGTGTGAATTCCAAGCCCGTCCTATTTCAGACAATTGGATTGTGGCCCCTTTACGAGCGCTTCAGAACTTCATTCCAATTTTAGTTTTGTAACCTAGGTTGTCTTAATGCCGGCGCATGAAGAGCAGATGTCAGGAGGGACCGCGCCAGGGCGCGCTCTTCCGCGCGCCCTGCTTTTGGCCATGATTTGCGCGACCGTGCTGGTTGCCGAATCGCAGCCTGCGGCTGCTTTCGAGCTTTTCGGCATCAAGCTGTGGGGATCGTCCAACGACGAGGACGCCGACATTGTCGACCCGCTGCGCTATGCCGTGACCATCACCGTGCCCGATGCCGACAAGGACCTTATCAAGAAGCTTGAAAACGCCTCGTCGCTGAAAGGCGACGAGGACCGCCCGGTTTCGGGCTCGCTCGGGCTGATGGCAAAGGCGCGCAGCGACCGTGAACAGCTGGTCGCCGCCCTCTACGCTGATGCCCGCTACGAAGGCCTGGTGACCATCACCATCGACGGCAAGCCGATCGACGAATTGCCGCCGGACGCTGAATTCAAGGGTCCGCAGCCGATTCCGGTGGCGATCAACATCGCCGCCGGGCCTAAATTCACGCTTGGCAACATCAGGCTGGAAGGCGACGCGGCCGGGCTGATGAGCGCCGATTATGGCCTGATATCAGGCGGCGACGCCGGGTCGGGCGCGGTGCTCAAGGCCGAGGCGCTGATCGTGCGGACGCTGAAGGAGCAGGGCAGGCCGCTGGCCAAGGTGACCGACCGGCAGATCGTCGCCGACCACGCGACCTCGACGCTCGACGTGACGCTGACGGTGGCAGCCGGTCCGGTCGCCGGCTATGGCGCGACGACGGTGGAAGGCACCGAGAAGGTCGACCGCGACTTCACCGAGTACATGACCGGGCTGAAGCGCGGCAAGCAGTACTCACCGCAGGAGATCAGCGACGCGCGCGACAGGCTGCTGGCACTCGAGGTCTTCAACAGCGTGACGTTCAAGGAAGCCGACAAGCTCGACGCCGACGGCAACATTCCGATCGGCGTCCAGGTCAGCGAGCGCAAGCCGCGCTATTTCGGGCTGGGCGGCACCTTCTCGAACACCGAGGGCCTTGGCCTGGAAGGCTATTGGGGGCATCGCAACCTGTTCGGCCACGCCGAAAAGCTGCGCATCGACGGTGCCATCAGCGGCATCGGCAACAACAAACTGTCCGAGCTGAACTACAATGCCGGCATCATGTTCGAGAAACCCGGCGTGATCGGACCGGCGTCGAAGTTCTTCGCCAGCGTCAAGACAGTGCTCGAGCATCCGGACGCCTACGACCATTTCTCGGTCAAGGGCAGCACCGGCCTGTCCTATGAACTCGACAAGAAGCAGACCGTTTCGGCGGAAGTGGCGCTCGACTATTCCAGGATCACGGATGCGTTCGGCAAACACAAATATCTGATCGCCAGCATTCCGCTGCAATATGTCTACGACAACAGGGACAACCGGCTGAATCCGACCACGGGCTTCCGGCTGCTGGCCTATGCCGAGCCGAGCTACGACATTATGAGCGGCGCGGCCTTCCTCAAGCTGAAGGGCGAGGGATCGGCCTATCAGTCGCTGGATACGGCCTCGAAGTTCGTGCTGGCCGAGCGCGTCGCCGTCGGTTCGATCGTCGGCACCGGGCTGGAGAACGTTCCGGCCGACCGGCGTTTCTATTCCGGCGGCGGCGGTTCGGTGCGCGGCTATGCCTATCAGGGTATCGGCCCGAAAGATTTCACCGGCCAGCCGATCGGCGGCCTGTCCTTCTTCGAGACCTCGGTCGAGATGCGCATCGCCGTCACCGACACGATCGGCATCGTGCCGTTCGTCGATGCCGGCACGGTGTCGACCAGGTCGATGCCCAATTTCTCCGACGTCAAGGTCGGCGCCGGTGTCGGCCTGCGCTACGTCACACCGTTCGGGCCGCTGCGCATTGATGCCGCCGTGCCGCTCAACCGCGATCCCAGCGATCCGCATTTCGGCATCTATGCCGGCATCGGGCAGGCGTTTTGACATGAAGACGGTCCGGCGCATCCTTCGCATTGTTCTTTATACGCTGCTGATCGTGGTCGCGGGCGCGATCGGCGCACTCGTTGTGCTGACCAAGACCGAGCGCGGACGCGACAATCTCGCCGGCATCATTTCGCGGCTGGCCTCGAACGACGACCGAAAGGTCACCGTCAGCGGCATTGACGGCATCTGGTCGGGCGCGCTCAGCGTCGATCATGTCGTGCTGGAAGACCGCCAGGGCGCGTGGCTGGTGGCGCGCAAGGTGGCCGTCGACTGGTCGCCGCTTTCGCTTTTGTCGAAAAGCTTCAGCGCCGACCGCATCGCGGCCGAGCGCATCGAACTGGCACGTCTGCCGGTGGCCGGCACGCAGCCGCCGGCGCAGGGCGGCACGACGACGCTGCCGGTTTCCATCGACATCAAAGAGATCGACCTGCCGGAAATTGCCCTTGGCCAGCAGCTGGCCGGCAGTGGCATCGCCGAACTCGCTGCCAAGGGGATGCTCAAGGCCGACGCCGCGCCGCTGGCGGTCGAAACGACGCTCAACGTCACCCGCCATGACGGCAAGCAAGGCAATGTTGACGCCAAGATCCATTTTGCGCCGGCGGACAACAGGCTCGACCTCGACCTCAAGGCGTCGGAGCCGGCAGGCGGCATCATCGCCAATCTGCTCAAGCTGCCCAATACGCCGCCGGTCGACATAGCCGTCTCGGGCACGGGACCGCTTGCCAACTGGAACGGCATCGCCACATTCATGGTCGATGGCAAGATCGTTACGCAGCTGACGGGCCGTCATCAACTCACCGACAAGGGCAATCACCTCGAGGCCAAGGGCGACGGTGAGTTCGCGCCTTTCCTGCCGGAAAATTTGCGGCCGCTCTTTGCCGGCAAGACCAGTTTCGATGTCGCCGGCACCGCCACATCGGCCGGCGGCGTCAGCATCGACCGGGCCAGCATCGAAAGCGATGCCATACATGGCGCAGCGACCGGCATCGCCGACCCGGCCGGCGCCAGCGATCTGTCGGTTGAAATTGCCGCCAAAGGCGCCCCTGTGCCGATCACCGTGGGCAATGCGGCACAGCCGATCACGGTGGTCATCCGGAACATCACCGCCCGCGCCTTTGGCGACGGCAAGGCGCCGATCATCGACATCGGTGCTTCGCTGGTTTCTGTGGTTGCGGGCGGCACGCAGCTGAACGATATTTCAGCACAGATCCATTCCGACGGCTTCGACATCCAGAACCGCGCCGGGCCGTTTGCCGTCAAGCTGACCGCGGGTGGCCTGAAGACCGATGTGGCGACGCTGGCGCCGCTGATCACCGGCAAGGTCGACGTCGACCTCGGGGGATCGCTGAGCAAGGACGCCATCACCATCGACCAGGGCACGTTGCGCTCCGATGCGCTGAACGCTTCGCTGACGATGACGGTGGCGCTTGCGGACCTGTCGATGCAGCTCAAGATGAATGCCGATGCCGTGTCGACCGCTTTGCCGCCGCAGATCAGCTCGGTGCTCGGCGAGCGGGTGAAATTCTCGGCCGCCGCCACCCGCGATCCGCAAGGGGCGTTTGCCGCCAATTCGATCTCGTTGACCTCCGGTTCGCTGAGCGCCAGCGGCACCGCCAGCGCGCAAGGCAGCGACATCCAGGCCGACATCAAGGGCACGCTGGGCGACGTTTCGGTGTTGTCGCCGATGGTCGGCGTGCCGGTTGCCGGCGGCGTCGATTTCGCCCTGTCGGCAAGCGGCCCGCGCTCGGCTCCGGATTTCACCGTCTCCGCCGATAGCGACAGCCTGACGGCCTCGGGCCGGACGGTGAAGGCGATCAAGCTGACGGCGAGCGGCAAGGCCGACATAGCCAGCCCCTCGGCTGACGTTTCGCTGACCGGGACCGTCAACGACCAGCCGCTCGACATCAAGGCGGCGCTGGTGACGAGCGAGGGCAAGCGCTCGATCAACGGTTTCCTTGTTTCGCTCGGCGACAACAAGGTTTCGGGCGACCTGGCGCTCGATGACAAGTTCATGCCTCTCGGAACGCTGACGCTGGCGGCGCCGGCAATCGACCAGTTGGCGGCACTCGCCGGCCAGCAGGTGACGGGTGACATCAACGGCACCATCAACTTCGCCAAGGAGGGCGACGCGCCGTCCGTCACTATTGATGCGAAGAGCACCTCGATTGCGCGCGGCGAGGTGACGGCCAAAACGATCGCCGTCAATGCGCTGATCGCCAACTATCTCAAGGCGCCGGCGTTCTCCGGCACCATCAAGGCCGACTCGGTTACCTCGGGCGCCACCGAAATCAGCGGCATCGGCGTCGACCTGAAGCGCGACGGCGACTGGACCAATTTCACCGGCGGCGCGACGATCGCGGGTATTCCAGCGACCGCCGCCGGCCGGGTCAAGATCGCCCAGGGCACCACCAGCGTTGAGATCGCCTCGGGCGAAGCCACGGTTCGCGGCATCAAGGCTGCAATCGCTGAACCCTCGACGCTGACCATCGCCAATGGCACGACCAGCGTCGAAAAACTGGCGCTCGATGTCGGTGGCGGTTCGGTGATGCTGTCGGGCACCGCCGGCCAGACGCTCGATCTCGCGGCACAGTTTTCCGCGTTGCCGGCGGCCCTGGCCAATGATTTCGTGCCCGGCCTCGATGCCGTCGGTACACTCGGTGGCACGGCGCAAGTGACGGGAATGCCGGCTGCCCCCGAAGTCCGGTTCAACGCGCAGCTTGCCGGCGCCGAAACCAGCCAGACCCGCCAGGCCGGGCTCGGGCCGCTCGCAGTCGATGCGGCCGGCAGCTATACCTTGGCCGGCGGCGTCGCCCTCGACCATGCGACGCTGACCGGCGACAAGATTTCCGGCACGGCCTCCGGTACCATCAATCCGAACGGCGCCAGCGACTTTTCGGTGGATCTCACCTCATCCGGCCCCAGCCTGCCGCTGACGGTCGGCAGTGCTGAGAGCCCGGTCAAGATCGAGGTCAAGTCCTTGTCGGCAAAGGTGGCGGGTGAGAGCACGCAGGCCCGCCTGGATGTCTCCGCGATCCTGCCTTCAGTGGCCACCAGCCCGGCGAGAGTGGACGGGCTTGCCTTGGCGCTGCATTCGGACGCGTTCGATCTCAAGAACCGTGCCGGACCGGTTTCCGGTACGGTGTCGGTGGACAAGGTCGGTCTCGACAATGCCGCGATCGCGCCGCTGATCGCCGGCAAGGTTACGGCCGCGCTAAACGCCCGGCTGACGCCGGACGGCGTCGCCATCGACAGCGGCTCGCTCAAGAGCGATGCGCTGAACAGCCAGGTCGCCGGCCAGGTCTCGCTGCGCGACGGTGCCATCGATCTCACGCTGAGTGCGGATGCCCCGTCATCGGCCTTGCCGGCGGCGGCGCGCGGCATGCTCGGCGAACGCGCGCAGATTAGCGCGACGCTGAAGCGCGACCCCAATGGCAGTATCAATGTCGATGGGCTGAAACTGGTGTCGGGCGCACTGACCGCACAGGGGCAGGCGAGCCTTGCCGACAACAAGCTGGCTGCCGACATCACCGGTGCTCTCGCCGATGTCTCGCTGTTGTCTAAAGACGCCAAGGGCGCCATCGCCTTTGCAGTGAATGCCCAGGGGCCGGCGATCGCCCCCGATCTGTCGCTGACGGTCAACAGCGATCGACTGCTGGTGGCTGAGCGCGAGATCACCGGGTTGAAGCTCACCGCCACGGGCAAGGCGGATGCCGCCAACCCGGCGGCGAATGTGCAACTGACCGGCAATGTCGCGGGACAGGCCTTGCAAGGCAGCGCCGTGCTGGCAACGGCGGACGGCAAGAGCGCCATCAATGGCCTGCTGCTGTCGCTGGGCAAGAACCGGATTTCCGGCGATCTGGCGCTTGACGACAAATTCGTGCCTGAGGGCACCATCTCGCTCGACCTGCCCGATATCGGCCCGCTCGCCGCACTGGCACTGGAAAAGGCCGAAGGCGACGTGCGCGGCACGATTGCCTTCACCAGGAATGGCGCGGTGCCGCAAGTCGCCATCAAGGCGGCCACCGCTTCGATCACGCGCGGCGATCTCCAGGCGAAGGCGGTTTCCATCGATGCGCTGATCGCCAACTATCTCGCCGCACCGGTGATCTCGGGCAAGATCCGCGCCGACACCGTCATATCGGGCGGCACCGTGATCAGCGGTATCGATGTCGATCTGAAGCGCGATGGCGACTGGACCGGCTTTTCCGGCGGCGCCACGGTTAAGGGCATTCCGGCCAAGGCCGCTGGCCGGGTGAAGGTGGCCAATGGCACCACCACCATCGAGCTCGCTTCCGGCCAGGCGACGGTGCAGGGTATCAAGGCGGCCATCGCCCAGGCTTCGACGGTCAGCATCGCCAATGGCATGACGACGCTGGACCGGCTGGTGCTCAACCTTGGCGGCGGCACGGCGACGGTGACCGGCAAGGTCGGGCAGGCGCTCGACATCAATGCGACGCTGGCGAAGGTGCCGATGTCGCTCGCCAACAGTTTCTCGCCTGGGCTAGACGCAACGGGTTCGATTTCCGGCACCGTCAAGGTGACCGGCGCGCCTGCGAGCCCTTCCGTTGCCTTCAACATAGACGCGGCGGGCGTGCAGACGTCGCAAACCCGCGGTGCCGGTGTCGGCGCGGTGAGCGTTTCCTCGTCCGGTACCTTCGCCGGCAACAAACTGACCTTCAACGCCAATGTCGGCGATGGCGCCGGCCTTGGCCTCAAGGGCGGCGGCACGGTGACGACGGCGGGCACGCCGGCGCTGGTGCTTGATTTCAATGGCGCCGTGCCGTTCGGCGTTCTCAGCCAGAAGCTTGCCGCGCAAGGCCTGGCGCTGACGGGAACGGCCAACGTCAATGTCCAGGTGCGTGGTCCGGCGACATCGCCGGTCATCGGCGGCAGCATCAGCACCTCGGGTGCGCGGCTGGTCGATGCGCGCTCCGGGCTGGCCGTCAACGATCTCACGGCCGACGTCTCGATTGGCGGCGGCGTCGCCAGGATCAACCGGCTGACCGGAACACTGTCGACGCGCGGCAGCCTGTCGGCCAGCGGCACGGTCGGCATCAACCCCGCGCAAGGTTTTCCGGCCGACCTGTCGATCAAGCTCACCGATGGGCGCTATACGGATGGACGCGTGGTGACCGCCAATCTCGGCGGCGACCTGACGATCAAGGGGCCGCTGACATCGGCACCGGTGATTGCCGGCACCGTCAATCTCGCCAAGACCGTCATCACGGTTCCGGATAAATTGCCCGGCTCGCTCTCGGCGCTCGATGTCAAGCACAGGAACGCGCCCAGCGCGGTCAGGGCGCAGGACAAGGCACTGCGCCCGGCGACGACGTCAGGCAAGAGCGGCGGCAGCGGTCTCGCGCTCGACGTCACCGTCAACGCGCCGAACCAGATCTTCATCCAGGGCAGGGGCGTCGATGCAGAACTCGGCGGCTCGCTCAAGCTGACCGGCCCGGCCTCGTCGCCGCAGGCGGTCGGCACCTTCACCCTGCAGCGCGGGCGGCTGTCGATCCTCGGCAAGCGGCTGACCTTCACGGAAGGTACCGTCGGTTTCTCCGGCTCGCTGGTGCCCTACCTCAACCTGACCGCGACAACGACGACGACCAGCGCCACCGTCACCATCGTGGTGTCGGGCGAGGCGACCAATCCGAAATTCACCTTCTCCTCGGTGCCGGCACTGCCCGAGGACGAGGTGCTGGCGCAATTGATCTTCGGCCGCTCGATGTCGAACCTGTCGCCGCTGCAGATCGCGCAACTGGCCGAAGCCGCCGCGCAGCTGGCCGGCGTTGGCGGATCGACCTCGCTGCTTGAAAACCTGCGCAGCGCGATCGGTGTCGACGATCTCGACGTGACCACGGACAGCCAGGGCGGCACGGCGGTCTCGGCCGGCAAATACCTCAACGACCGTACCTATGTGACCATCCAGAAGGGTGACAAACCAGGTTCGGGCAAGGCGACCATCGACCTCAATGTCGGGCGCGGCGTCAAGTTGCGTGGCGAGGCGACCGACGCCGGCGAGGCCAAGGGCGGCATCTTCTACGAAAAAGAATATTGAGGGGCTGGCCCTCACCATGGCCGAGACTGGTGCTGTCGTAACTGATGTAAATGTTTCAGTTTAATCGCCTAAAAGAGATTTAGGCGAAATCTGGGCGCACTAGCAAATTTGCGTCAAGACTGTCGTTATCACGCGAACCGCCCCCCTTCCAAAGTTGCACATTCGCTAACATGTTCCCATCCCACGCTGTCTTTGACATCATGGCCTGGATGCGGAATGTTAAAAGGCGGAAAGCCAACAATGGGAGTTAAGTCATGACGATCTACAAGAGTAACGGCGATCGCGTTCCGGATCACATCCTGGCCATGGCCGAAGAAGCCAAGGCAGGCAATGTGGACCGCCGCGAATTCCTGGCCATGGCCAGCGTCTTCGGCGCCTCGACGGCCATGGCCTACGGCCTGCTCGGCCTCGCCGATCCGACGCCGGCCAAGGCAGAGGACGTGAAGGGCAAGAAGGGCGGCACGCTGAAGGTCGCGCAATGGATCAAGGATCCGAAGGATCCGCGCAAGGCCGACTGGTCGGAAATCGCGGATGCCGAGCGCCAGGCGCTCGAGCCGCTGGTCAAGTACACCACCGAATACACGTTCCGCCCCTATCTCCTGGAAAGCTGGGACGTCAATGACGACGCCACGCAGTACACGCTGCATGTGCGCAAGGGCGTGACGTGGTCGAACGGCGATCCCTTCACCGCCGATGACGTCATCTTCAACCTGAAGCGCTGGGCCGACAAGAAGGCCGAAGGCAATTCCATGCCTGGCCGTCTCGGCTCGCTGGTCAAGGACGACAAGCTCGACGAAAGCGCCGTGACCAAGCCGGACGATCACACGGTCGTGCTGAAGCTCACCAAGCCCGACATCGCGCTCATCCCGAACATGTGCGACTATCCCGGTCTCATCGTCCACAAGAGCTTCGACGAGAAGGGTGGCGATTTCAAATCCTGCCCGATCGGCACCGGACCGTTCGAACTCGTCTCCTACGACGTCGGCCAGAAGGTGGTCTACAAGCGCCGTGCCGACGACAAGTGGTGGGACGGCGAGGTGTTCCTCGACGGTATCGAGTTCATCGACTACGGCACCGATCCGGCTGCCATGGTCAGTGCCTTCGAAGCGGGCGAAGTGCACACCAACTTCGAGACCTCGGCCGACTATGTGTCGATCCTCGATGGCATGAACCTGGTGAAGTCGGAAGTGGTGACCGCGGCGACCATCGTCTGCCGCACCAACATCAAGAACAAGCCCTATGACAACCAGAAGGTGCGTCAGGCGCTGCAGCTCGGTGTCGACAACGCCGTCGTTCTCCAGCTTGGCTACGGCAATGCCGGCACTGTCGCCGAGAACCACCATGTCTGCGCCATTCATCCGGAATATTTCGAGCTGCCGAAGATCAAGCGAGATCCGGCCAAGGCGAAGGCACTGATGGCGGAAGCCGGCCAGGCCGACTTCGAGCACGAACTGATCACCGTCGACGAGGACTGGCACAAGAACACCGGCGACGCCATTGCCGCGCAGTTGCGCGACGCTGGCATCAAGGTGAAGCGCACCGTGCTGCCGGGTTCGACGTTCTGGAACGACTGGACGAAGTATCCGCTGTCGATGACCAACTGGAACATGCGCCCGCTCGGCGTCCAGGTTCTGGCCATCGCCTACCGCACCGGTGAAGCCTGGAACGAGGCGGCCTGGTCGAATCCCGATTGGGATGCCAAGCTCAACGCCGCGCTTTCGGTGGCCGATGCCGCCAAGCGCAAGGAGATGATGAAGGATATCGAGCAGATCCTGCAGGATTCCGGCATCATCATCCAGCCGTACTGGCGCAAGCTCTTCAGCCACTCGGTCAAGGCGGTGCAGAACTACAAGATGCATCCGACCTACGAGCACGACTACGGCAAGGTCTGGCTCGACCAGGCCTGATCCGGATCGAAGGGGGAAGGGGCGCTTGCCCCTTTCCCCTCGTTCTCTTGCAGCGATCTGAAGCCACGAGTGTGCACTGCAAAAAAATTGCGGACTCCCCGGATAAGGTCATGCAATAAATCAGGCGCTGATTGCATCCGAGGGCCTGTCTGACAGCCAGCCCGCCGGCAACGGTGGACAAGGCTTTGGAGCCGGCTCAAACCCCAACCCCGTCGGCAGGGGGCCGCCATGCTTTCTTTCATTATCAGGCGTCTCGGCACCATGGCATTGACGATGCTGTGCCTGACGATGATCGTCTTCTTCCTGATCAACCTCGAGCCCAATCTGAAAAAGCTGGCGATCAGCCAGACCGAAATGCACACATCGGCCGAGCAGCTCGAGAGCTGGCTGGTCGAGCATGGCTACCGGCAGAATTTCTTCATCCGTTACGGCCAGTGGCTCGGCGTCCTGCCCAAGCAACCGGTGACCGATCCGGCGACCGGCAAGCCGGCGCAGCGCTTCACCTTCTGTAACGATCCCGTGGTGCCGACCTTCGCCGGCGTCCTGCAAGGCGATTTCGGCTGCTCGACCAAATTCAAGGCGACGGTGGCCTCCAAGCTGTTTCCGGCACTTGGCGCGACCGGCATCCTGATGTTCTGGGTGCTGGCGGTCATGGTTCCGATCTCGCTCCTGATCGGCATCCTGGCCGGCATGCGCGAGGGTTCGCGAACCGACCGGGTGCTGTCCGTCGCATCCATCGCCTCGACGGCGACGCCTGAATATGTGTCGGGCGTCATCTTCACCGTCATCTTCGCCTCATGGCTCGGCTGGCTGAACGGGTCGGCGGCGTCCGCCAGCCAAGGCATCACTTTCTACAACTTCACGCTGCCGGTGATGACGCTGGCGATCTACGGTATCGGCTACATCGCGCGCATGACGCGCGCCTCGATGGTCGAGGTCATGACGCAGCAGTATATCCGCACCGCCCGCTTGAAGGGCCTCTCCTTCGGCAGTGTGGTGGTCAAGCATGCGCTGCGCAACGCGCTGATCGCGCCTTTCACTGTCATCATGCTGCAGTTCCCCTGGCTGCTCACCGGTGTCGTCATCGTCGAGGTGATGTTCCGCTACCAGGGCTTCGGCTACACGCTGGTCGAAGCTGCCGGCAACAACGACATCGACCTTTTGCTCGGCTGCTCGCTGGTCTCGGTGTTCATCGTCTTGATTACGCAGCTCATTTCCGATGTCGGCTACGCGTTTCTCAATCCGCGTATCAGGGTTCAGTAGGGGACGAAGCGGATGCAGGTCCAATATATCGGCGCCTTTACCATCATCCTCGAAGTGCTTTCGCGCTTCTGGCCGGTGTGGATCGCGCTCGTCATCGTCATGGGGGCGAGCTTCGCCTACAAGAAGAAGCTCGCACTCTACGGCCAATTGTTCGACAGCGGCGTCGGCATCGTCGGCGTCGGCATCTGCCTGTTCTGGCTGTTCACGGCGATCTTCGCATCGACCATCTCGCCTTTCGATCCGCTGGCGCAGGTGCCCGTCATGAAGGACACGCTGCCCGGCGCCATCGAGCCGCAATCGGGGCTGGTCTATCTCTTCGGCGGCGACAAGCTGGCGCGCGACGTGTTTTCGCGCATGGTCTATGGCAGCCAGATCGTGCTGATCATCGCGCCTGCCGCGACCGGCTTCGCGCTGATGGTCGGCATCACCCTCGGCCTGCCGGCCGGCTATTACGGCGGCAAGATCGACACCGTGCTGTCGTTCCTGGCCAATCTGGTGCTGGCCTTCCCGGTTATCCTGTTGTTCTACCTCCTGGTGACGCCGGGGATCATGGACACGCCGATCCCCTATGCGCTGGCCGGCGTCTTCTTCCTGTTTCCGATCATCTTCTTCTGCGTGCTGTTCTGGACACGCTTCAAGAACCGGCCGGACCGGATCTACATCCTGCTCGGCCTGACGCTGATCATTGGCGGCTGGATCTACCTCGGCCTTGTCTTCGACAGGGACCCTCTGCACATCGTGCATATCGACCCCAACCAGTTGAACATCTTCGTGGCGGTGGTGTTCGCCTCCAGCCCCGGCGTGTTCCGCATCGTGCGCGGCCTGGTGATGGACATCAAGACGCGTGACTATGTGGCGGCGGCGCAGACGCGCGGTGAATCGCCCTGGTACATCATGCTGTGGGAGATCCTGCCCAATGCGCGCGGACCGCTGATCGTCGATGCCTGCCTGCGCATCGGCTACACGACGATCCTGCTCGGCACGCTCGGTTATTTTGGCCTCGGCCTGGCGCCGGAAAGCCCCGACTGGGGTACGGCGATCAAGGACGCCAGTCGGCTGCTGCGCTCCTTCATCCACCCGGCGCTGCCGCCGACGATCGCGCTGATGTCGTTCGTGCTGGGGCTTAACCTGTTGGCCGACTCGTTGCGTGAGCAATCGATGAAAGATTGATTGACGGGCTTCGGCCCGCATCTGGTAAAATTGGATTGGAGCGACCCATGAACGAGGCAGTTCGAAATCCCGCGGCACCGATCATCGAGATCGAAAACCTGTCGATCTCCTTCTTCACCCGTAAGGGCGAGATACCGGCCGTCATGGATTTTTCCTGCACGGTCATGCCGGGCGAAGCGATGGGCATTGTCGGGGAATCCGGCTGCGGCAAGTCGACCGTGTCGCTCGGCATCATGCGCGACCTCTCCAACATCGGAAAGATCGTCGGCGGCAAGATCAAGTTCCAGGGCAAGGATATGGGCGAGCTCTCCGACGAGGAGCTGCGCGCCATCCGTGGCAACAAGATCGCCATGATCTACCAGGAGCCGATGGCCAGCCTCAATCCGGCGATGAAGGTCGGCCAGCAGCTGATGGAAGTGCCGCTCATCCACGACAAGGTGTCGAAGGAAGAGGCCTACAAACGCGCCCTCGACATGGTGCGCTCGGTCAAGCTTCCCGACCCCGAGCGCATGATGCGCTCCTACCCGCACCAGCTCTCGGGCGGCCAGCAGCAGCGCATCGTCATCGCCATGGCGCTGCTGTCGAAGCCGGCGCTGCTGCTGCTCGACGAGCCGACGACGGCGCTCGACGTGACGGTGGAGGCGGGTATCGTCGAACTGGTCAAGGGGCTGGGCGAGAAGTTCGGCACGTCGATGATCTTCGTGTCGCACAATCTCGGCCTCATCCTGGAAACCTGCGACCGCATCACGGTGATGTATTCGGGCGAGGCGGTCGAGACCGGCAAGATCAAGGACGTGTTCGACCGGATGCGCCATCCCTATACGCAGGGGCTGTTCCGTTCGATCCCGCTGCCGGGCGCCGACAAGAACTCGCGGCCGCTGATTGCCATACCCGGGCAATTGCCGCTGCCGCATGAGCGGCCCAAGGGCTGCAATTTCGGCCCGCGTTGCCACCATTTCGTCGAGGGCGTCTGCAACGCCGCCGAAATCCCCATGGTCGAGGTCGCCGGCCACGAGGGCCATTTCTCGCGCTGCGTGCGCTTCAACGAGATCGACTGGGAGGCGCTGCCGCCCGGCGCCAAGAAGGTCAATGAGCGCGTCGTGCCCGGCGCACCGGTGCTCAAGATCGAGGATCTGAGGAAGTACTACAAGGTCGGCGGCAGCGAGGTGTTCGGCTCGAGCGAAGGCCGCGTCGTCAAGGCCAACGAGACGATCTCCTTCATGGCGCGCGAATCCGAGACCGTCGCCATCGTCGGCGAATCCGGCTGTGGAAAGTCGACGCTGGCCAAGGTGCTGCTCGGACTGGAGACGGCAAGTGCCGGCACGGTAACTTTGGGCAACAAGGAAATCCAGTCGACCGGCATCGAGAACCGCAGCGTCGAAACCGTGTCGTCGATCCAGATGGTGTTCCAGAACCCGTTCGACACGCTGAACCCCAGCCATTCGGTCGGTTCGCAGATCATCCGCACGCTGGAGAAATTCAACGTCGGCAAGACGGTCGCCGACCGGCGCAAGCGCATGCTCGAACTGCTCGACCTGGTGAAGCTGCCGCGCGCCTTCGAGACGCGCAAGCCGCGCCAGCTGTCCGGCGGCCAGAAGCAGCGCATCGGCGTGGCGCGTGCCTTTGCCGGCGATGCCAAGGTGGTGGTGGCCGACGAGCCGGTCTCGGCGCTCGACGTGTCGGTGCAGGCGGCGGTGACCGAACTGTTGATGGACATCCAGCGCAAGAACAAGACGACGATGCTGTTCATCAGCCACGATTTGTCGGTCGTGCGCTACATCGCCGACCGCGTCGTCGTCATGTATCTCGGCTACATCGTCGAGCAAGGCACGACCGACCAGATCTTCGCGCCGCCCTATCACCCCTATACCGAGGCGCTGCTGTCGGCGATCCCGATCGCCGACACCAGCGTGGTCAAACGGCACATCGTACTGGAAGGCGATATCCCATCGGCGATGAATCCGCCGTCGGGCTGTCCGTTCCAGACGCGCTGCGGCTACAAGAAGCTGGTGCCGGACAATCTCTGTGAAACCAAGGTGCCGCCGGTCAAACATCTCGGCGATGGCCATATGAGCCTGTGCTGGCTGGCCGACGACGTGCTGGCGAAGATGGAACCGGTGATCAAGTTCGACAAGGAGCATGCAGCCCACGAAGGCGTGCCGGAAGACGCGCCGCATGTCACGGATGCAGGCTCGACGGCCGCCGCGCCCAAGCGTCCGCGCGGCAAGAAGCCGAGTTGAGAGGCTAAGGCCGAGGCGCGTTCAGTTGCTGCACTGCCGTAGCTGTTCGGCATAGTCCCGTGCCATTTTCTCCGTCGCCCGGGCATAGCCCTGCACGCCGGCATCGCCACGATTGCCGCGGCCATAGGCGGTCCAGCCGAGATAGTATGCGAGGTAGAGATTGTAGGTGTCGTTGCGGGCGACGCCGTAGGTGTCTGCTGTCTTGGAATGGTACCAGCCGACGAAATCGACGGCGTCGGCGAATTTGGTGCGCCGCGCCGCCCAGTTGCCGGTTTCGCGCTGATATTGCGACCAGGTGCCATCCAGCGCCTGCGAGAAGCCGGTGGCCGACGAGACGTGCTTCCACGGAATGAAGCCGAGCAGCTTGGTGCGCGGCGGCCGGGCATTGCTCTTGAAACCGGATTCCTTGCGCACCGTCGCCATCAGCACCGGCACGGGGATGCCGTATGTCCGAGAGGCGCGTTCGGCCGCCGACTGCCAATTGTCGAACCAGCCGTCATTCTGGTCGAAGACGGCGCAGACATTGTTGATGTGGCTGGGCGCGGTCGCGCAGGCCGACAATGCCAGCAACACGCCAACCGCTACAATTTTACTAAAACTCGACCTACGCATTGGGTGAGCAATAGGCCGAAATCATAAAGGGAATCTTGCTGTGTCCGTTAACGCATCGCCGGCGCCAGCTCTCGGGAAAATGCTATATTGATACTACGACATCTTCTGTCGCTTTTTATAAAAGAGAATTACAAAAATGCCGCCTTGGCTAAAATCACGCCTGTAAACGGCGTATTTCTGACAGCTTGCCTGGTTTGCCGAGGCTTTGATGCCGGGCATGAATGAACCAAGACGCAAGCGCGGCGCCGAGCGCACCAGCAACCGGGGGCCAGTGCCCATCCCGCAACTGCCGCAAAGGCGCGTGACCAATCCCTATCCGCCGATGGCGTTGCTGTCGCCAGATCAGATCGAGGCGATCCACCAGGCGTCGATGCATATTTTGGAGAATTTCGGCATCGAGGTGATGAGCCCGAGGGCGCTGTCGCTGTTCGAGAAGGCGGGTGCTGTGGTTGATCACGCCTCGGCGAATGTCCGCATCGATCGCGGCATGGTCGACGAGGCGCTGAAGACGACGCGGTCCAACTATACGCTGACACCCCGCAACCCGGCCAACACGATCCATCTCGGCGGCAACACGATCAATTTCACGCTGGTTGCCGGCCCGCCCAATGTGCACGACATGGAACGCGGCCGCCGCGCCGGCAATTTGCGCGACTATGCCGATCTCACCCGGCTGGCGCAGCATTTCAACTGCGTCCACATGCTCGGCAACCAGGTCTGCGCGCCGGTCGAACTGCCGGCCAATTCGCGCCATCTCGACACCTATTTCACCAATCTGACGCTGACGGACAAGAGTTTCCATGTCTCGGCGATCGGCCGGGGCAGGGCGCTGGACGGCATCGAGATGATGGCGATCGCGCGCGGATTGACGCTCGACCAGCTGCGCGACGATCCGGGCATCGCCACCATCATCTCGGTCAACTCGCCGCGCCGCTTCGACGAGATGATGGCCGAAGGGCTGATGACCATGGCCGAGTTCGGCCAGTCGGTGGCGATAACGCCGTTCACGCTGATGGGGGCGATGAGCCCGGTGACGCTGGCGGGTGCTTTGGCGCAGCAGAATGCCGAGGCGCTGTTCGGCGTCGTGCTGACGCAGCTGGTGCGGCCGGGGGCGCCGGTGATGTATGGCGCCTTCACCTCCAATGTCGACATGAAGTCGGGCGCGCCGGCCTTCGGCACGCCCGAAAACACCAAGGCCAACATCGCCTCGGGGCAATTGGCGCGGCGCTATGGGCTGCCCTACCGGACGACGCCGGGCTCGGCCTCTAATGCCGCCGACGCGCAAGGCGCCTATGAGACGCTGATGGCGTTGTGGGGCGCCGTGCTCGGCCATGGCAATCTCGTCTACCACGCCGCCGGCTGGCAGGAGGGCGGGCTGACGGCGTCGTTCGAAAAATTCATCATCGATGTCGAGATGATCCAGCACATGATGGAGTTCCTGCGCCCGATCGTGGTCGACGAGGCCGAGCTTGCCGTAGAGGCGCTGGGCGCGGTGCCAACAGGCGGCCATTTCTTCGGCGAGCCGCACACGCTGGAGCGTTACGCCACCGCCTTCTACCAGCCGATGCTGTCCAACTGGCAGAATTTTGAAGCCTGGCAGGAAGGCGGCGGGCTCGACGCGACAGCGCGCGCGACGCGGCTGTGGAAGAAGGCGTTGGAAGACTATGTCGAGCCGGTGATGGATATCGCCGTGCGCGAGGCGCTGGAGGCGTACATGGCCAGGCGCAAGGAAGCGATCGGGCAGGGCGAGCCGTGATACCTCCCATCCCTATTCATCTCACCCATCCAATCCGTTGATATCAGAGAAAAATCCATGAAATCGCATGCAAAGGTCGTGGTCATTGGCGGCGGGGTCGTCGGATGTTCCGTGCTGTTCCATCTCGCCCGCCATGGCTGGGCCGACGTGGTGCTTCTGGAGCGCGACGAACTGACCTCCGGCTCGACCTGGCACGCGGCGGGCGGCATGCACACGATCAATGGCGATCCCAACGTCGCCAAGCTGCAGAAATACACGATCTCGCTCTACAAGGAGATCGAGGAGTTGTCGGGTCAAGCGACCGGCGTGCACCTGACCGGCGGCGTGCTGCTCGCCGCGACCGAGGCGCGGCTGGACTGGCTGCGCGGTGTCGTCGCCAAGGGCCGCTATCTCGGCATCGACCTGGAAGTGATCTCACCGAGAGAGGCGGCCGAGCTGATGCCGCTGCTCGATCCCAAGCAGTTCGTCGGCGCCGTCAGGAACAAGGAGGACGGCCATCTCGATCCGTCGGGCGTCACCCATGCCTATGCCAAGGCCGCGCGGAAACTGGGTGCCGAGGTCGAGCGCTTCACCAAGGTCGAGGACATTGTGCGGCGGCCCGACGGGATGTGGCGCGTCATCACCAACAAGGGTGAGGTGGTGGCCGAACATGTCGTCAATGCCGGCGGCCTGTGGGCGCGCGAGGTCGGCCGCATGGTCGGGCTCGAACTGCCGGTGCTGGCCATGGAGCACATGTACCTGATCACCGAGGACATGCCGGAAGTCGCCGCCTGGAACGCCAGGACGGGTACGGAGATCATCCATGCGGTTGATTTCGACGGCGAGCTCTATCTGCGCCAGGAACGCGGCGGCATGCTGATGGGCACCTATGAGAAGGCCAACAAGCCATGGTCCGAGTATCAGACGCCGTGGAATTTCGGCCATGAATTGCTGGCGCCGGACATCGACCGCATCGCGCCGTCGCTCGAAGTCGGCTTTCGCCACTTCCCGGCCTTCCAGCACACCGGCATCAAGCAGATCATCAACGGGCCCTTCACCTTCGCGCCCGACGGCAACCCGCTGGTCGGGCCGGTGCGCGGCCTTCCCGGCTTCTGGGTCGCCTGCGGCGTCATGGCCGGTTTTTCACAGGGCGGCGGCGTCGGGCTGGCGCTGTCCAACTGGATGATCGAGGGCGACCCCGGCGCCGACATCTGGGCGATGGATGTGGCGCGCTACGGCGACTGGGCGACGATGGCCTACACCAACGCCAAGGTGCGCGAAAACTATTCCAGGCGCTTTTCGATCCGCTTCCCCAATGAGGAACTACCCGCCGGACGGCCGCTGAAGACGACGCCGGTCTACGATCTTCTGTCGGCCAGGGGCGCCCAATGGGGCGTCGCCTATGGGCTGGAAGTGCCGCTCTGGTATGCGCCGGAAGGCATCAAGGACGAGTTCTCCTGGCGGCGCTCCAGCGATTTCACCCATGTCGCCAGGGAGGTTGCGACGGTCCGCGACGGCGTCGGCCTGGCGGAGATTTCGAGCTTCGCCAAATACAAGGTGACCGGCGAGGGGGCGGTCGCCTGGCTCGACCGCATGCTTGCCTGCAAACTGCCGAAACCCGGCCGCATGACGCTGGCGCCGATGCTGAAAGACGACGGCAGGCTGATCGGCGATTTCACGCTGGCCAATCTGGGCAGCGATGGCTGGTTCCTCGCCGGCTCCGGCATTGCCGAGCAGTATCATATGCGCTGGTTCGAAGCGCATCTGCCGGAGGATGGCTCGGTCCATATCGAGGCGCTGGGCGCGAAACTCACCGGCCTTGCGATTGCCGGGCCGAAGGCGCGGGAAGTGCTGGCCAAGGTCAGCCGCGCGGATGTTTCGAACGCGGCATTTCCGTTCATGGCGGTGGCCAGGATGGATATCGGCATGGCACCGTGCCTGGTCGGCCGCGTCAGTTACACCGGCGATCTCGGCTACGAGATCTGGGTGGCGCCGGAATATCAGCGTGCGGCTTATCATGCACTGATGGCGGCCGGCGAAGAATTCGGCATTGGTCTGTTCGGCTCGCGGGCTCTGAATGCGCTTAGGCTGGAGAAGAACTACGGCTCATGGGGGCGCGAATACCGGCCGATCTACGGGCCTCTCGAAGCGGGGCTCGACCGCTTCGTCGCCTATGGCAAGGAGGCCGATTTCATCGGCAAGGCGGCAGCGCTGGCCGAGCGCAAGCAAGGCGGCAAATTGCGGCTGCGCAGCTTTATCGTCGAGACGCAAGATGCCGATGTCATCGGCGACGAACCGATCTGGTTCGGCGGCGCGGTGCGCGGCTGGGTGACGTCGGGCGGCTATGCCCATCACTCGAAAAAGTCCGTTGCCGTCGGCTATGTGCCGAAGGAGATCGCCGAGGAGAGCGACGGCTTCGAAATCGAGTTGCTGGGCAAGCGCCATGCGGCGCGCATTCAAGCGGCGCCGCTGTTCGATGCGAATTTCGAACGGATGCAGGGGTGAAGGTTCCCCCCCGCTTGCGACATCAGGCCTTGCTGCGGTTGTCGAGCGCGAAGGCGCCGGCGCCTGCAAACACCAGATAGAGGAAGATGAAGCAGAAGGAGATTGCCGCGTCGCCGCCATTGTTGGCCGGGAAGAAGTCGCGCGGGTAGTGCGCCATGAAATAGGCGATCGCCATTTCACCGGCCAGGAGGAACGCGACCGGGCGCGTGAACAGGCCAAGAGCCAAGAGAATGCCGCCGGCGAATTCGAGGATACCAGCGGTTGTCGTCAGCCCGTTGAGGGCGTGAGACTCGGCGCTGATGGGGAAGTTGAACAGTTTCTGGCTGCCATGCTCGATAAACTGCAGCGCGGTCATGATGCGCAGCACGCCGAGCGCCTGCGGTCGGTATCGGGAGAGGCCTTCGAAAAGCTTCATCTAAAACTCCATTTTCACCCTCCCGATCCGGCCATAGATTGTTGCCCGGCGATGGACCATTCACTTCCCATGGCGTGCCATCAACAATCGGTGATTGGAAATGTTCACCGGTATGCTCTTTGATATTGTTCTCGCCCTGGTTGCATTTATATCGCTATGGTTGTATTGGTATGGACACTCTGAACATGTGGATTCCCTTGCCATGAAAAAAACCGTCATCAGCCTATTCGTATTCCTTGCAGGCACCAGCTTCGCCATGGCGGAGGACGCCGGCTGCGAGGCCTTCAAATGGCCGGTGACGCGCGAACAGGCGCTGTTTGCCGCGGCGCCCGCAGCACCGCCTGGAGCGACGCTGGCGGTGGGCGCTGCCGCGGATCTGGCACTGGTCCCGGCGGAGAAAGCCGGTTTCACGCTGCCGCCCGAGCGCGCGCCGGCGGAGGGCACGTTCGGTGCCGTCGCCAGCGTGGAGGTGCCGGCCGAAGGCGCCATTCAGATCAGCCTGTCGGGCGAGGCCTGGATCGATGTCATCCAGGACGGCAAGGCGGTGAAATCGGCGGGCTATAGCGGCGTGAAAACCTGCCCCGGCATCCGCAAGAGCGTGCGCTTCAAGCTCGCGGCCGGACCGGCCACCGTCCAGTTCAGTGGTGCGAAGAAGGCTGAGCTGAAGGTCGCGGTGCTGACGCCGGAATAAGACGGCCAGGCAGAGGCATGCGGCCTTTCATCGGAGGTGCGATGAAAGGCCGTCGCTTCGAACCAGCGGTGTTGCCGTCAACGCACCGGCGCCATCAGCGCGAAATGCGCGCCTTGCGGGTCCTGGCACTGCACGATCCAACTGCCGCCGGGGACCTCCATCGGCCCCATCAGGATCTTGCCGCCATTGTCGGTGACACGCTTTGCGGCCGCGTCGATGCCGGTGACGTTGAAATAGAACTGCCAGACCGGGACGGGGATCTGCGCAGGCTTGTTCATGATGCCGCCGCCGGATTCAGGGCCGGCCGTGAAAGTCTGGTAGATGCCCATCGGACCCATGTCGAAATCGCCGGCATTGGCCCAGCCGAATTGGCCGGAATAGAAATCGAACGCGGCCTTCCAATCGCTGGTGTAGAGCTCGTGCCAGCCGATATGGCCAGGCGTGCTGGCCGGCACGACGGGCTGGTCGGGGCCGTTGGGCTGCAGGAACATGAAGGTAGCGCCTTGCGGATCGGCGACGACGGCAAAACGGCCGACGCCCGGAATGTCGTCGGGCTGGCGATGAACAGCGCCGCCAGCAGCCTTCAGTGCCTTGGTCGAAGCATCAACATCTTTGGTGTGGATATAACCGAGCCAGGCGGGCGGCATGCCCATCTTGGCGGCATCCTCGGGCATCGTCATCAGGCCGCCGACGCCGCGTTCGCCGACATTCATGACGATGTAGCGCGGCATGCCGGGCGCCTTGTCGAAGGGCTGCGCCGTCCAGTCGACAATTTTGGTGTAGAAGGCTTCGGCGGCGTCGAGGTCTGTTGTCATCAGCTCGTACCAGAAGAAGGGCATCGGGGATTTCGGCATGGTCGGTCTCCTCACCGTTCAAGCATCGATCGTTGTCCGATCCACCCCAGGACGATCCTGGCGGCGGAAATCCGACAACCGCCCGGACAATAATGTCTGCCCATGACATGCGTTCCCCGGTTGCGCGCCCCGCGGTTTTCGATTTTTGTACGGCAAGGGGGTTGTTCATGCGCCTTATGTCGCTCACGCCAGAGCTTGTCGCACTGTGTCACAGGGAAGAGGCCGATCCCGGCCCGGACCCAAGCTGGACCGAGTTGAAGGACGGGGATTTCCAGAGCCTTGCCTTGCGGCTTTCCGGCGAAGCGGATGAGGGGCCTCTCTGGGTGTTCGCCTATGGCTCGCTGATCTGGAAGCCGGAATTTGAATCGGTCGAGCAACGGCTCGCTACGGCCTTCGGCTGGCATCGCTCCTTCTGTCTCGACATGGTGCGCTGGCGCGGCAGCGCCGCGCAGCCGGGGCTGATGATGGCGCTCGAACGCGGCGGACGCTGCAACGGGGTGATCTACCGCTTGCCGGAGGGCGAAAAGCCGGCGCAGATCGAAAGGCTGCTGCGGCGTGAGATCAGCGACCATGAGAGCGTCAGCTCGGTCCGGTGGCTGCCAGTGCATACGGCGCAAGGCGCGCTGCGGGCGCTCGGCTTCTGGGTTGGCGTCAAGGGCAGGGGAACGTCACTCGGGCAGCCGTTGGACAGAGTGGCGAGCATATTGGCCAGAGCCTGCGGCCATATCGGCTCCGGCGCGGAATATCTCTACAATACGGTCAGCCACCTCGAAGCGTTCGGCATCCATGACCGCAATCTGTGGCGGCTGCAGCAACTGGTGGCGGACGAGGTCCGGGCTATCCATGGCCGGCCGGTCGACGAGGACCATCCAGCCCGACAAGAGCAGCCGTCCACTGCATAACATGAGTAAAACAATCATGTTTTTATCGAGCCTTTTCAGCAGCTTGCGGTGAAAATTGACCAATTGATAAAAAAATAAAACGTGCTAGCCTTCCCCAAAACGAAAACATGGGGAACTGACAATGCCAGAAGGCCAGTTCAAGGAAGGTATCGTCGGCGGCCGGCTTGCGGCCGAGCAGTACGCGGACAATTTTTCCGACCTGCATCCGCCGCTCGATCATCACGAGGCGCTGGTCGAATCCGACCGCTGCTATTTCTGCTATGACGCGCCGTGCATGAACGCGTGCCCGACCTCGATCGACATTCCGCTGTTCATCCGCCAGATCTCGACCGGCAACCCGATCGGCTCGGCCAAGACCATTTTCGACCAGAACATCCTTGGCGGCATGTGCGCCCGCGTTTGCCCGACCGAAACGCTGTGCGAAGAGGTCTGCGTGCGCGAGGTGGCGGAAGGCAAGCCGGTGCAGATCGGTCGCCTGCAGCGCTACGCCACCGATGTCGCCATGGCCGAGAACAAGCAGTTCTATCCCCGCCCCGAGCCGACCGGAAAGACGGTTGCAGTGGTCGGCGCCGGCCCGGCCGGCCTTGCCGCCGCGCACCGGCTCGCCCGTCATGGTCATGACGTCACCATACTGGAGGCGCGGCCGAAGGCCGGCGGCCTCAACGAATATGGCATCGCCGCCTATAAGAGCGTCGACAATTTCGCCCAGGCCGAGGTCGACTATGTCACGGCGATCGGCGGCATCGACATCCAGAACGGCAAGGCGCTCGGCCGCGACTACCAGCTCTCCGACCTGATCCGCAACTACGACGCGGTGTTCCTCGGCATGGGGCTCGGCGGCGTCAACGCGCTGCGCGCCGATGGCGAGGATGCCGCCGGCGTCACCAATGCGGTGGAGTTCATCGCCGAGCTGCGCCAGGCCAGCGATCTCGCCGGCCTGCCGGTCGGCCGCCGCGTCGTCGTCATCGGCGGCGGCATGACGGCGATCGACGCCGCCGTGCAGTCGAAACTGCTCGGCGCCGAGGAGGTGACGATCTGCTACCGGCGCGGCCAGGAGCACATGAATGCCTCCGGGTTCGAGCAGGACCTGGCCGCCGCCAACGGCGTCACCATTCGCCACTGGCTGCAGCCGAAGCGCGTCATCGCCGACGGCGGCAAAGTGTCGGGCATCGAACTGGAATACACGGCATTGAAGGGCGACAAGCTTGCCGGCACCGGCGAGACGCTAACGCTCGTCGCCGACCAGGTGTTCAAGGCGATCGGCCAGAGTTTTGTCCCGGCTGCCCTCAACGGCAGCGGAGCCTCGATCGACCTCGAAGCCGGCCGCATCAAGGTCGATGCGGAAGGGCGGACATCGCTGGCCAAGGTCTGGGCCGGCGGCGACTGCATCTTTGGTGGCGACGACCTGACCGTCTCGGCCGTGGCGCAAGGGCGCGACGCGGCGGAGAGCATACACAGGAGTCTGACGCAGGGATAAGGATCATGGCCACGGTGGAACCGGGCGTCGCCCGTCACTACGACATAGCGGGTCTCGAGCAGCGCATCCTTGCCGCGCTCGCCGAGACCGGCGTGGACATTGCCCATCTGCGTGCCGGCGATCTTGAAGCGGTCGACGAATTCCACATTGGCGGTATCGCCGCCACCAGGGAACTGCTTGGCCAGATGGGTTTGAAGCCCGGAGCCAGGCTGCTCGACATTGGTTCCGGCGTGGGTGGTCCGGCCCGTTTTGCCGCCAACGATGCCGGCGCCGATGTCACCGGCATCGATCTCACGCAAAGCTATGTCGACATCGCGACCAGCCTGTCGAAGCGCACGGGAATGGCCGAGAAGACGCGCTTCGTGCAAGGCAGCGCACTGGACATGCCATTCGCCAACGCCAGCTTTGACGCGGCCATGATCCTGCATGTCGGCATGAACCTTCCCGACAAGGCAAGGCTGATGAGCGAGGCCGCGCGCGTGCTCAGGCCGGGCGGCGTTTTTGCGGTCTACGATGTGATGCGGCTTAAGGACGGCGCGCTGACCTATCCCGTGCCATGGGCGTCAAACGAGACCATGTCCTTTGTCGCCACGCCAGACGACTATCGCTCGGCGGCCACGGCTTCCGGCTTCTCCGTCGTCGCCGAGAGGCAGCGTGGTGCTTTCGCCGTCGAATTCTTCGCCGCGATACGTGCCCGGATGGCCGCCGCACAGGCGGAAGGAAAAAAGCCGGCGCCCGGCGTCGGCCTGGTCATGGGCGAAGATGCCCGCACCAAGATCGCCAATATCACCGCCGCGCTTGAAGGCGGTATTCTCGCACCCGTTGAACTGCTTCTTCGTCTCGGCTGAAAGGGACCTGTCATGGCAGACATCCGCAACAATTTCGTCGGCATCAAATCGCCAAATCCGTTCTGGCTGGCCTCGGCACCGCCGACCGACAAGGCCTACAATGTCGTCCGCGCCTTCAAGGCGGGGTGGGGCGGCGTGGTGTGGAAGACGCTGGGCGAGGAAGGTCCGCCGGTGGTCAACGTCAACGGCCCGCGTTACGGCGCGATCTGGGGCGCCGACCGGCGCCTGCTCGGCCTCAACAACATCGAACTGATCACCGACCGCGACCTGCAGGTCAATCTGCGCGAAATCAAACAGGTCAAGAAGGATTGGCCCGACCGCGCCATCGTCGTTTCGCTGATGGTGCCTTGTGTCGAGGAGAGCTGGAAGGCGATCCTGCCGGTGGTCGAGGAGACGGAAGCCGACGGCATCGAACTTAATTTCGGCTGCCCGCACGGCATGTCGGAACGAGGCATGGGCGCTGCCGTCGGCCAGGTGCCGGAATATATCGAAATGGTGGTGCGCTGGTGCAAGGCCAACACCCGCATGCCCGTCATCACCAAGCTGACACCCAACATCACCGATGTGCGCAAGCCGGCGCGCGCCGCACTCGCCGGCGGCACCGACGCGGTGTCGCTGATCAACACCATCAATTCGATCACCGGTGTCGATCTCGACAGCTTCGCGCCTCAGCCGACCATCGACGGCAAGGGTTCGCATGGCGGCTACTGTGGCCCGGCGGTGAAGCCGATCGCCATGAACATGGTGGCCGAAATCGCGCGCGATCCGGAAACGCATGGGCTGCCGATCTCCGGCATTGGCGGCATCACCACCTGGCGTGACGCGGCCGAATTCATGGCGCTCGGCGCCGGCAATGTGCAGGTCTGCACGGCGGCGATGACCTACGGTTTCAAGATCGTGCAGGAGATGATCGCCGGCCTGGAAAACTGGATGGACGAGAAGGGCCACCGCTCGCTCGACGACATTGTCGGCCGCGCCACGCCCAACGTCACCGACTGGCAGTATCTCAACCTCAACTATGTCGCCAAAGCGCGTATCGACCAGGACGCCTGCATCAAATGCGGCCGCTGCCACATCGCCTGCGAGGACACTTCGCACCAGGCGATCACCAGCATGGTCGACGGCGTCAGGCATTTCGAGGTGATCGAGGCCGAATGCGTCGGCTGCAACCTCTGCGTCAATGTCTGCCCGGTCGAGAATTGCATCACCATGGAGCCGCTGGCCGCCGGCGTGATGGACCAGCGCACCGGCAAGCCGGTGTCGCCGGTCTACGCCAACTGGACGACGCACCCGAACAACCCGATGGCCAAGGTGGCTGCGGAGTAGGGTTTGTTCCAGCGCAGGTAGGGCTGCTTGGCAGAACTTGGGTTCCTCGCCCCACGGAGTGGGGAGAGGTGGCCCGGCCAAGCCGGGACGGAGAGGGACTTTCGGGACGACTGGGAGCTTACCCAGGCTTCAGATCGCCTTTCATCTTGCTTGCGCCTGATTCCTCACCGGTTTTGACTTCACAAAGGTCGTCCCCCTCTCCGTCCCGGCTTCGCCGGGCCACCTCTCCCCCGCTTTGCGGGGTGCGAGGAACCCAAGTCCTGTGAAGCCATCGCGAACATGTGCATTTCCGCATTTCCCTATTGCAGATAAAAATTATCCACGATAAAATATATCCATAAATAGGAGATCGGCATCATCATGAAGTTGGGCGAGGGCGTTGAAGCTGCCATCCACTGTGCTGCTACGCTGGCGAGCGTCGAGGGCAACAGCACCATGCCGGGCGCGGCCCTGGCCGAGGCCTTCGGACTGTCGCCGAGCTATCTCTTGAAGCATCTCAACATGCTGACCGCCGAGCGCATCCTGGAATCGGTATCGGGTCCGGCTGGCGGCTACCGGCTGGCGCGGCCGGCCGAACGCATCACGCTGCTCGACATCGTGCTGGCGGTCGAAGGGCGCGAACCGGCGTTTCGTTGCGGCGAAATCCGCCGCAACGGTCCGGTCAAGATTGATGCCTCGGCCTATGTCAAACCCTGCGGCATCAATGCTGCGATGCTGAAGGCGGAGCGCGCCTATCGGGCGGCGCTGGCCGAAGTGAAGCTGTCCGACATCGTGGCGGACTACGCGGCAGAGGGCGATCCGAGATCCTTTGCCGCCAGCTGCGCCTTCGTTGCGCGCCACCAGCGGCCGCAGAAACCCAATTCAACCCCGCAAACCCCAAAGCAGATGTGAAAGGAAAGACGATGAAGCCGAGACTGCAATTTTTCGCCAAGGCGCCCGAGATCATGAAGGCGGTGTCGGCGCTCAACAAGGCGGTCGACGAATGCGGGCTGGAGGTCGGCCTGCTGCACCTGATCAAGCTCAGGGCTTCGCAGATCAATGGCTGTTCCTACTGCGTCGAGATGCACAGCCGCGAGGCGCGGCGCGACGGCGAAACCGAGCAGCGGCTCTATCTCGTCGCGGCCTGGAAGGAATCGCCGCTGTTTTCCGAACGTGAGCGCGCTGCCTTCGCCTGGACCGAAGCCGTGACCCTGATTGCCAACAATGGCGTATCGGACGAGCTCTATGCCCGCACGCTCGAGCATTTCTTGGAAGAGGAACTGGTCAAGCTGTCCGTTGCGCTGGGCATGATCAACACCTGGAACCGGCTCTGCATCCCGTTCCAGGCCATTCATCCGATGCCGGCCGCCAAGGCGGCCTGACTTGTCCTGATGTGTTTTGGAGCGCCGTCGAGGAGGTGGCGCTCCAACTGTTTTCAAGGGGAGTGTTTTATGCCTGCCGATTTACCATCGACCTTCTTGTTTCTCGGCCGCCTGTTGCTCGGCGGCGCTTTCGTCTTCGCCGGCCTGCGCAACATCCAGAACGCGGCCTTCCTCACCGGGCTGATGGCCGCGCGCGGCGTGCCACAGGCGCGGCTGGCGCTGTGGGCCGGCATTGTCCTGCAGATCCTTGCCGGCGCCTTGGTGATAGCTGGGCTGTGGACCGTGATCGCCTGCGCGGTGCTGGTGCTGTTCCTGATCGTCGCCACGCTGATGTTCCACAATTTCTGGGATCATCAAGGCCCGGACCGCGCGGCGCGCATCAACGGCTTCGTCGGCAATGTCGCGCTGAGCGGTGGTTTCCTGACGCTGATCGCGCAGTCCGTTTAAAGGCTGAGGTCACGCCGCGAACCGCAGACCACCATCGCAGGTCAGCACCTGGCCGGTCATGAAGCCGTTGGAGACGAGGAAGGCTATCGCCGAGGCGACGTCCTCGGCGCGGCCAATCCTGCCCACAGGGGTCTTGCCGGCATATTCGGCAAAAACCGCCTGCCGCTGGTCCTCAGGCAAAAAATCCCACCACGGCGTATCGATCACACCAGGCGCGACGACGTTGACGCGCAGCGGCTTCAGTTCGACAGCCAGGATCGGCGTCACGGTCAGCAGCATGCCGTTGACGGCGCCGATGCCGGCGACGCCGGGCATGGTGACCTGAGCCGACACCGCCGAGATGAAGGTTACTGACCCCGATTTGTTGAGCGTCAGCAAGGCGGCCTGCAGGCAGGACAGTTGCGGCCGCACCTTCTCCTCGACGCCGCTGCCGATATCGGCAAGGTCGAGCGTCGCGAACGGGCCGAGGCCCTTGCCGCCGCTCGCCGCCAGGACGAGGTGGTCGAACGGGCCGAGACGCTCGAAGAACTGACGCACCTCGTCCGGCTTCGAAGCATCGAAGGCGGCCTTGTCGGCGGCGCCGCCGAGGCTTTTCCAGGCACCGTTGAGCTTGTCCTGGTTGCGGCCGGTGATCGTCACCTTCATGCCGGGCCCAATCAGCTTGCGCGCGGTTGCCAGGCCGATGCCGGAGGAGCCGCCGATGATGACTGTGTGTTCGGTGGTGTTGGTCATGAGTGCTGTTCCCTGGATTCTGGGGAGGCTGGGCCGACAAGGTCGAGGCTCAGGCTTCGCAATTGTTGCCTTGCCCTGGCGTCGTAAGCCTGGGCATCGGCGCCGGGATTCGCGCAGGCCGTCGAAATAGAGGCCGCTGCGCCCTGCGAGCGCGGATGAGGTCGCCAGATTAACGATGGCGTCGGCGCCGGTTTCGACAGAGCTCCATGGCGTCACGCCGGCCTGCCTGACCATGGTCGTGTCCATGTAGCTCGCCGGATGCAGCGCATTGACGGTGACGCCGGTGCCGTTCAGTTCCTCCGCCAGATCGACGGTGAACAGGATCTGCGCCAGCTTGCTCTGGCAGTAGGCACGCACGCCGCTATAGCCATGGGTCAGCATGACATCGCCAAAGTCGATCGCCTGCTGGCCGGCCGAGGCGACATTGACGATACGCGCTGGTGCGCTCGCCTTCAGCAGCGGCAGAAGTTCCGAGGTCAGCAGGAAGCCGGCGAGATAGTTGACCGCGAAACGCAGTTCGTAGCCATCGGCGCTGATCTGTCTTTTGGCGCCTGCCGTGCCGATGCCGGCATTGTTGATGAGGATGTCGAGCCGGTCCGTTCGGGCACGCACGGCCTCGGCAAGGCGGCGAATTTCGGCCAGCGAGGCGAGGTCGGCGGCGAAGAACTCGGCTCCGCCGCCGACGGCCTCGATTTCGGCTGCCACGGCCTTGCCACGCGCGGCATCGCGGCCGTGCACCAGCACGCGGGCGCCGGCGGCACCCAGCCGTTGCGCGACGACGCGGCCGACGCCGTCGGTCGAGCCGGTGATGAGGATTGTCTTGTCTTTCAGGTCCATGTCGGGAGCCTCCTGTCTGTTGCTCCAGACGCAAGATGGGACGTCCCACGGATCTCAAACAGTTCAAACTTTATCCTGGTATCAGTACTGCTATAATAGACATCATGGACGCTCCCTCTCATTCCGCTGAAGACAGCCGCCGGCGCGAACTCGGCGCTTTCCTGCGCTCACGCCGCGAAAGGCTGACGCCCTCGGCGACCGGCATCACGACCGGCCTCAGGCGGCGCACGCCAGGCCTGCGCCGCGAGGAGGTGGCGATGATCGCAGGCGTCGGCACCACTTGGTACACCTGGCTGGAGCAGGGCAGGGACGTGCGGCCTTCCGTGGAGGTGCTGACGGCGCTGTGCGGGGCGTTGCGCCTCGACGCCGCCGAGAAACGGCATCTCTTCACACTTGCCGGCCGCCAGCAGCCGGAGCGGCGGCGCATCGCGGCAGGAAAGGTCGAAGGCCCCTTGCTGCATATGTTGCAAAGCCTTGTCCTGCAGCCTGCCTATGTCGTCGGCCCGCGCTGGGACGTACTGGCATGGAACGACGCGGCCGTTGCCATTTTCGGCGATTACGGCCTGCTCGAGGGCGACGCCCGCAACATCATCCACGGCGTGTTCACCGATCCGCACCGGCGGCATTTGCTGGTCGACTGGGAACAGCTGGCGCGTGCAACCCTTGCCGCGTTCCGCGCCGAGAGCGCCAGATATGTCGGCGATCCGGATTTCGAGCGGCTGATCGCGCTGATGATGCGCTCAAGTCCCGAGTTCCGGGAATGGTGGCCGCAACGCGACGTCGTGCACCGCCTGTCCGGCATGAAGCATCTGCGCCACCCGATCGCCGGCGCGATGGTGTTCGAGCATATGAGCCTGTCGATCGATGACGGTTCGGACATGAAGCTGATCGTCTACACGCCGCTTGCCGAGCACAACTCGATCGCCAAGCTGCAGAAGCTGCTGGACGCGCTGCCGGCCGAGCGGCGCAGCGCCTGAGAGGGGTCAGCCCCTCGGCTTCAGCCCCTCAAGAAACAGTTGCTCCAGGAACCGTGCCGCGTCCTCGAAGCGGCCGTCGCCGCCGCGGTTCGGTCCGAGCACGGCGCGGACCTGGACGTCGAAATCGGCATAGTGCTGCGTGGTTGCCCAGATTGAGAAGATCAGGTGCCAGGGGTCAGTCCGGGCGATCTTGCCGGCACGCATCCAGCCCTTGATGACGGCGGCCTTCTCGTCGACCAGCGTCTTCAGTTCGCCGGCCAGCAGCGGCATGATGCGTGGCGCGCCTTGCAGGATTTCATTGGCGAACAGCCGGCTCTCACGCGGAAAATCGCGCGCCATTTCCAGCTTGCGCCTGATGTAGCTCCTGAGTTCGGTCATGGGGTCGCCGATGTCGTCGAGCTCGCGTAGCGGTGCCAGCCAGGTGTCGAGCAGGCGCTGCATCAACGTCTCGTGAATGTCCTCCTTGCGGCGGAAGTAATAGAGCAGGTTCGGCTTCGACATGCCGGCGGCTTCGGCGATCTGGTCGATGGTCGAGCCGCGGAAGCCGTTGGTGGAGAACACTTCGAGTGCCGCCTCCAGGATGAGCTCGCGCTTTTCCTGCTGGATGCGGGTGCGGCGAGGGGCTTCCGTGCCGGTGTTCACCGTTGCGAACCCTCATGTTGGCGGTCATCTGGACCAATTCTCTGGACCAGTTTTTCTCTGGGCTGTGGAACGCACTTCAGGAGCCGCATTTCCGCTAGTAATCCCTTGACCGCCGACAGGGCGGTGCTAACGTTTGTCCAATCGGTCAAAAATTTGCGTAGCATGAAAACGGCGCAAAGACCAAGCGTTGGACGCACCGAAACAGGTTACAAGGGGAAGTCTTGGTCATGTCCAACCGGCTGAAAGTCACGCCGAACGATCTCAGCGCATTCTGGATGCCGTTCACGGCAAACCGGCAGTTCAAGCAGGCGCCACGCATGTTCGTGTCCGCCAAGGACATGCATTACACCACCAGCGACGGCCGCAAGGTGCTGGACGGCACCGCCGGCCTCTGGTGCGTCAATGCCGGCCACTGCCGGCCGAAGATCACCGAGGCGATCCAGCACCAGGCCGCCGAACTCGACTACGCGCCGGCCTTCCAGATGGGCCATCCGATCGTGTTCGAACTGGCGAACCGCCTGGTCGACCTGGCGCCCAAGGGCATGGACCATGTCTTCTTCACCAATTCCGGTTCGGAATCGGTCGAGACAGCGCTGAAGATGGCGATCGCCTATCACCGGATGAAGGGCGAGGGCGCGCGCACCCGCCTGATCGGCCGCGAGCGCGGCTATCACGGCGTCAATTTCGGCGGCATCTCGGTTGGCGGCATCGTCTCCAACCGAAAGATGTTCGGCACGCTGCTCGGCGGCGTCGACCACATGCCGCACACGCATCTGCCGGAAAAGAACGCCTTCTCGAAGGGCGTGCCGGAGTATGGCGCGGAACTCGCCAACGAGCTGGAGCGCATCGTCGCCCTGCATGACGCCTCGACCATCGCCGCTGTCATCGTCGAGCCGGTCGCCGGCTCCACCGGCGTCATCCTGCCGCCCAAGGGCTATTTGCAAAAGCTGCGCGAAATCTGCACCAAGCACGGCATCCTGCTGATCTTCGACGAGGTCATCACCGGTTTCGGCCGTCTTGGAGCGCCGTTCGCCGCCGACTATTTCGGCGTCACGCCCGACATCATGACCACCGCCAAGGGCGTCTCCAACGGCGTCATCCCGATGGGCGCGGTGTTCGTGAAGAAGGAAATCCACGACGCGTTCATGACTGGCCCCGAGCACATGATCGAGTTCTTCCACGGCTACACCTATTCGGGCAATCCGATCGCTTGCGCGGCGGCACTCGGCACGCTCGACACCTACAAGGAAGAGGGCCTGCTCACCCGTGGCGAGGAACTGGCGCCCTATCGGGAAGACGCGCTGCATTCGCTGAAGGGCGAGCCGCATGTCATCGACATCAGGAACATTGGCCTGATCGGTGCGATCGAACTGGCGCCGATCGCCGGCAGCCCGACCAAGCGGGCCTTCTCGGCCTTCGTCAAGGCGTTCGAGCGCGGCGCGTTGATCCGCACCACCGGCGACATCATCGCGCTGTCGCCGCCGCTGATCATCACCAAGGGCCAGATCAACGAATTGATCGACCATGTGCGTGAAGTGCTGAGGTCGATCGATTGATGATCTGGGCGCGGATATCCCTCCCCCTCGAGGGGAGGGTGGCCGCGAAGCGGTCGGGTGGGGTCGGTGCGACCGGACGCCGACCTGATCTTTTGCCGCGAGGCCGCCGCTGATGCCCCGCACTCGTGTGAGCTACGAAATGCGCCAGAAGGCGCGCGCGCTTCGAGTTCACGCGACCAAGGGTGAATCCCTGCTCTGGTATGAGCTGCGCGATCTCAAATCGATCGGCATAAAGTTTCGCCGCCAGTGCCCGATCGGGCCGTACATCGTCGACTTCGCCTGCTTTGGTGTGAAGCTGGTGGTCGAGGTGGATGGCGATCTGCACGAGTATGAAAGGGGCAAGCGGCACGACGCCGTCCGCGATGCCTATCTGCGTTCGCTCGGCTTCGATATCTTTCGCGTTGACGAGCCCGATGTCATAAACAGCGCTTGGCATGTCGCGCAGGCGGTCAAGGGGAAGGTCGAGCTTATGTCAGGCGACCCCACCCGACCGCTTCGCGGCCACCCTCCCCTCGAGGGGGAGGGGGACGCCGCGCAATTGGAGAGGTTTTGAATGGCCGCACCCGGCGAGAATTTGCGAATCAATTCAGACCGTTTGTGGGATTCGCTGATGGAAATGGCGAAGATCGGCCCCGGCATTGCCGGCGGCAACAATCGCCAGACCGTGACCGATGAGGATGGCGAGGGCCGGCATCTGTTCAAGCGCTGGTGCGATGCCGCCGGGCTGGAAATGGGCGTCGACGAGATGGGCACGATGTTTGCCCGCCGCGAAGGCACGGACCCAACCCTCCCGCCGGTCTATGTCGGCAGCCATCTCGATACGCAGCCGACCGGCGGCAAATATGACGGCGTGCTCGGCGTTCTTGGCGGCCTGGAGATCGTGCGCTCGCTCAACGATCTCGACATCAAGACAAAACATCCGATCGTCGTCACCAACTGGACGAACGAGGAAGGTGCGCGCTTCGCGCCGGCGATGATGGCGTCGGGCGTGTTCGCCGGCGTGCTCGACCAGGCCGATGTCTACGAGCATACCGACAAGCAAGGCAAGAAATTCGGCGAGGAGCTCGAGCGCATCGGCTGGAAGGGCACCGAGAAGGTCGGTGATCGCAAGATTCACGCCTTCTTCGAACTGCATATCGAGCAGGGGCCGATCCTCGAGGACGAAGGCATCGACATTGGCGTCGTCACCCATGGCCAGGGCCTGAAATGGCTGCAGGTGACGCTGACCGGCAAGGAAGCCCATACCGGCTCGACGCCGATGCCCAAGCGCCGCAATGCCGGGCTCGGCATGGCCCGCGTGATCGAACTGGTGCACGAGATCGCCATGGACTATCAGCCCGATGCCGTCGGCGCGGTCGGCCACATGGAAGTGTTCCCGAACTCGCGCAACATCATTGCCGGCCGCACCGTCTTCACCATCGACATCCGCTCGCCCGAGAAGGAAGTGCTTGATGCCATGGACGGCCGCATCCGCGAAGGCATCGACACGATCTGCGAGGCACTCGACATTCAGTATAAGATCGAGCAGGTCGGCCATTTCGATCCCGTGACTTTCGATGCGGGCTGCGTCAAGGCCATCCGCGATGCCGCCGACCGCCTCGGCTATACCCACCGCAACATCGTCTCGGGCGCCGGCCACGACGCCTGCTGGATCAACCGCGTCGCGCCGACCGCCATGGTGATGTGCCCGTGTGTTGACGGGTTGTCACACAACGAGGCCGAAAAGATCACCAAGGAATGGGCCTCGGCTGGCGCTGACGTTCTGTTCCACGCGGTGGTGGAGACGGCCGTCATCGTGGAGTGAACTTAGACATCTAAATTCCAAACGCCGCTCATAAAGAAGCGCGAAGAGAACAAGGGAACAGAAAATGACCAAAGTTATCAAGAACGGCACCGTCGTCACCGCCGACCGCAGCTGGAAGGCCGATGTGCTGTTCAGCCACGGCAAGATCGTTGCGATCGGCTCGAACCTGCATGGCGACCATGAATATGACGCCACCGGCTGCTACGTCATGCCCGGCGGCATCGACCCGCACACCCATCTCGAAATGCCGTTCATGGGCACCTATTCGGCCGACGATTTCGAATCCGGTACGCGGGCCGCCCTTGCCGGCGGCACCACGATGGTGGTCGATTTCTGCCTGCCGTCGCCACAGCAATCGCTGCTCGAGGCCTTGCAGATGTGGGACAACAAGACCACCAAGGCTGCCTGCGACTATTCCTTCCACATGGCGATCACCTGGTGGGGCAAGCAGGTGTTTGATGAGATGGCCACCGTCGTCGACAAGGGCATCACCTCGTTCAAGCACTTCATGGCCTACAAGGGCGCGCTGATGGTGGATGACGACGAGATGTATGCGTCGTTCCAGCGCTGCGCCGACCTTGGCGCGCTGCCGCTGGTGCATGCGGAGAATGGCGACGTGGTCGCCGCTTTGTCGCAGAAGCTGCTGGCCGCCGGCAACAACGGCCCGGAAGGCCATGCCTATTCGCGGCCGCCGGAAGTGGAAGGCGAGGCCACAAATCGCGCCATCATGATCGCCGACATGGCCGGCGTGCCGCTCTATGTTGTGCATGTCTCCTGCGAACAAGCCCACGAGGCCATCCGCCGGGCGCGGCAGAAGGGCATGCGGGTGTTCGGCGAGCCGCTGATCCAGCACCTGACGCTGGATGAGACCGAGTATTTCAACAAGGACTGGGACCATGCGGCGCGGCGCGTGATGAGCCCACCCTTCCGCAACAAGCTGCACCAGGATTCACTGTGGGCCGGCCTGCAGGCTGGATCGCTGCAAGTGGTGGCGACCGATCACTGCGCCTTCACCACCAAGCAGAAGCGCAACGGCATCGGCGACTTCACCAAGATCCCGAACGGCACCGGCGGCCTCGAGGACCGCTTGCCAATGCTGTGGACCACGGGTGTCAACACCGGTCGGCTGACGATGAACGAGTTCGTCGCGGTGACCTCGACCAACATCGCCAAGATCCTCAACATGTACCCGAAGAAGGGCGCCATCGTCGAAGGTGCGGATGCCGACATCGTCGTCTGGGATCCGAAGCGGAAGAAGACGATTTCTTCGAAGAAGCAGCAGTCTGTCATCGACTACAACGTCTTCGAAGGCTTCGAAGTGACCGGCCTGCCGCGCTTCGTCTTCTCGCGCGGCGAGCTGTCGATCGAGGAAGCCGAGGTGAAGGCGAAGCCCGGCCATGGCCAGTTCGTCGGCCGCGAGCCGAACGCGGCGGTCAACCGGGCGCTGTCGACGTGGAAAGACATCACCGCGCCGCGCAAGGTCGAACGGTCAGGCATTCCGGCGACCGGAGTCTGAGCTTGGCGCGTTCGGCCGCGCTCATCTCGTTGGTCCTGGCTACTGTTGCCGGTGGTCCGGCAAGTGCGGCCGGGGTGCTGGCCGGCTCCTGGGGCAATGATGTCGGCTGTGCCGGCGTTAAGGCCGGGTATCAGGACAGCGATGCTTACATCCTGCTGACCGCAGAAGGCATCGAGACCTATGGCAGTGGTTGCCGGTTCGAGCAGCAATTGACCTCAGTGCCGGGTACGCAATCGTTGCGTTCCACCTGTTCCGCCGAGGGCGAGGCGGGGACGACGATCGAAACAATTGTGGTCACCAACAAGGGAGAGGATGGTTTCTTCGTAACCATTCCCGGCCTTGAGGAACTGGGGCCGCTGCAATCATGTTCTTAACGTTGGGCAATGGGGGAATGAGCATGCGTGGTTTTAGTCTGTCTGTTGCGATGGTTGTCGTTTTGGCTGCTGGCCAGGCTTTCGCGGCAGGCATCGACCTGTCGAAGCCCTATGGCGACCAATATGGCTGCATCAACCGCAACGGCCAGGAAGTCGCCGCCGATCAGATGCTGCTTTTGACGGACAAGGAATTGATCACCGCCGCCAGCGCCTGCACGTTCACGAAGACGCAAGCGCAGGCAGACGGATCGCTGGTGGTGACGGCGACATGTGAGGCCGAAGGCGAAGACGGACAGGCGCCGACCAATTTCACCATCAAGCGCAGTGCCAAGAACGCCAAGAAGCTGACGATTACCGATGCGGACGGCAACGTCATGGGGGAAGTTGCGCGGTGCAAATGACCGCGATCCCATCAGCGTCAGGCGACCAGCGCATCCAGTTCCGGCAGCAGGACGACGCTCTCCTGTTCGTTGGGATCGGTGCGCGCAATGACGGCCGAAGAGGGAGCGTTGCTCAGATTGGCCGGCAGATGCGGCACACCGGCCGGAATGTAGAAGAGGTCGCCGGCCTTGACGACGATGTGGTGCTCGAGCCGGTCGCCATACCAGGTATGGACCTCGCCGGAGAGCACGTAGATCGCGGTTTCATGGTTCTCGTGCAGATGCGCCTTGGCGCGGGCGCCGGGCGGCAAGGTGAGCACGTGCATGCAGATGCCGGAGGAGCCGACCGACTCCGTGGCGATGCCGGCGAAATAGGTCAAACCCTGCTTGCCTTCATAAGTGCTTTCAGGGCGGATAAGATGACAAGTGGGTTTGGGCGACATCGGGGAACTCCGGGCGTCGATTTGAGTGGGACAGCTTAATGGGACAGGGCCAAATGGGACAGGGTAAGTGGAAAACAACATCGCGATAAAAGCAATCGGAATCCGGCCGGCGCCGCTGTGGCGGGAACAGGCAGGCAACGGTCGATGACAGGGATTTCGCCAGCCGTCGTCGCGGCAAGCAAACTTGGCCTCACCTTCCAGACCAATGACGGCCCCGTTCAGGCGCTGTCCAATGTCGACCTGACGATCGGCAAGGGCGAGTTCGTCTCCTTCATCGGACCGTCGGGTTGCGGCAAGACCACGCTTTTGCGCGTCATCGCCGATCTGGAGAAGCCGACATCAGGCACGATCTCGGTCAACGGCATGACGCCTGAACAGGCGCGCGAGAAACGCGCCTATGGCTATGTCTTCCAGGCGGCTGCGCTGTTTCCCTGGCGCACGATCGAACGCAATGTCGCGCTGCCGCTGGAGATTATCGGCCTGTCCAGGGCCGAGCAGGCCGAGCGCATCAAGCGCACGATGGAGCTCGTCAACCTCTCGGGATTCGAGAAGAAATACCCCTGGCAACTCTCCGGCGGCATGCAACAGCGCGCCTCGATCGCCCGCGCGCTCGCCTTCGATGCCGACCTGCTTTTGATGGACGAGCCGTTCGGCGCGTTGGACGAGATCGTGCGCGACCACCTCAACGAGCAGCTGCTTGAGCTGTGGGGGCGCACCAACAAGACCATCTGCTTTGTCACCCACTCCATTCCGGAGGCCGTGTATCTGTCGACGCGGATCGTGGTGATGTCACCGCGTCCGGGCCGCGTCAGCGACATTATCGAATCGACGCTGCCGAAGGAGCGGCCGCTCGACATCCGCGAAACGCCGGAGTTTTTGGCGATCGCGGCGCGCGTGCGTGATGGGCTGCGGGCAGGGCACAGCTATGATGATTGAGGCGGCCCGCTAGATGGACTCCTTCCGCGACAAGCTCGTCCCCGTCACCTCGATCCTCGCTGGCGTGGTCGTGCTCTGGTACGTCTTCGCCGTCATCCTCAACGCGCCGTTCCAGCGCGATCTCGACACCCGTGCCAACGAAACCCCCGGCGCCGTCGAGTTCATCGGCAAGACGCTGGCGCAGCCGAAGCCGACACTGCCGGCGCCGCATCAGGTGGCGGTGAACTTCTTCGAAAACACTTTCCTGCGGCCCGTCACCTCGAGCCGCAGCCTCGTCTACAATGCCTGGGTGACGCTGTCCTCGACGCTGCTCGGCTTTGCCTTCGGTACCGCGCTCGGCATCATCATTGCGGTGGGGATCGTGCATGTGGCGACGCTCGACCGCAGCCTGATGCCGTGGATCATCGCCTCGCAAACCATTCCGATCCTGGCGGTGGCGCCGATGATCATCGTGGTGCTCGCGGCCATCGGCATCACCGGGCTGATCCCGAAGGCGATGATCTCGACCTATCTGTCGTTCTTCCCGGTAACGGTCGGCATGGTGAAGGGGTTGCGCTCGCCCGAAATCATGCATCTCGATCTGATGCACACCTACAATGCCAGCCCCTCGCAGACCTTCTGGAAGCTGCGCGTCCCAGCCTCGGTGCCGTTCCTGTTCACCTCGATGAAGGTGGCGGTGGCGGCAAGCCTGGTCGGCGCCATTGTCGGCGAACTGCCGACGGGCGCGGTCGCCGGCATCGGCGCCAAGCTGCTCGCCGGCGCCTATTACAGCCAGTCGATCGACATCTGGTCGGCGCTGGTCGCTGGTTCGATTATGGCGGCGCTGCTTGTGATGATGGTGGGCATTGCCGGCCGCATCGTCGACCGCGCCATGGGTGGGAGGCCGGCATGATGGGCGCCAAGCAAAGTTGGCGGACGGCCTTGGCATTCTCCCTGGTCGCTTATCTGGTTTGCCTTTTGGCCATCATGGCCTTCGGCCCCCGCTTCGCCGCGCCCTACAACAACTTCGCGGCCGGAGTTGCGATAGCGCTGTTGCTCGTCGCAGTGTTGGACCGTCTTCCCAACAAACTGTTTGAAGCGGTTCTGCTCTTTGTATGCGCCCATGGAACTGCGGTTATCCTCATTGCCGGCATTGCTGGTCGTGAGGGAACGGCGGGGCGTGTCTATTACATATTGCTTACGGCTGCATGGCTGCTCGGCTGTCGCTTCGTGGCCCTGCTGTCTTCCTTGCGCCCTACCGCGACATGGGAGCGGACCGCGCTGCGCTTGATCATCCCAGCTGTCTTCGGCGCCTGGATCCTGATCATCTGGGAAGCGGTGACGCGGGGCGCCGGCATTCCCTTCATCCTGTTGCCACCGCCGAGCGCCATCGGCGCGCGCATCGCCGCTTCGCTGCCGGTGCTCGGCGCCGATGTGCGGCAGACCATCTTCAAGGCGGTGATCTTCGGCTATGTCGTCGGCAGCGGTGCCGGATTCATCACCGCGGTGCTCGCCGATCGCGTGCCGTTCCTGCGGCGCGGGCTCTTGCCGATCGGCAACATGGTCTCGGCGCTGCCGATCATCGGCGTGGCGCCGATCATGGTGATGTGGTTCGGCTTCGACTGGCAGTCCAAGGCGGCTGTCGTCATCATCATGACCTTCTTCCCGATGCTGGTGAACACCGTCGCTGGGCTGTCTGCGTCAGGCCATATGGAGCGCGACCTGATGCGCACCTATGCGTCGGGCTATTGGCAGACGCTGCTGAAGCTCCGGCTGCCGGCGGCGGCGCCTTTCATCTTCAACGCGCTGAAGATCAACTCGACGCTGGCGCTGATCGGCGCCATCGTTGCCGAGTTCTTCGGCACGCCCGTCGTCGGCATGGGCTTCCGCATCTCGACCGAGGTCGGGCGGATGAACATCGACATGGTCTGGGCCGAAATCGCAGTTGCAGCACTAGCGGGTTCGGTCTTTTATGGCGTGGTCGCTCTTGTCGAAAGAGCCGTCACGTTTTGGCATCCCTCTGTCCGTGGTGGATAGGGGCGGTGGGTTTAGGGCACTAACTTCAGAGGGTAGAAAAATGAAAAGACTGATTATTCCCGTTCTGGCCGGCGCGATGTCGCTGGCCGCCTTCCAGGCAATGGCCGCCGACAAGGTGACGTTGCAGCTGAAATGGGTCACGCAGGCCCAGTTTGCCGGCTACTATGTTGCCAAGGCCAAGGGTTTCTATGAGGCCGAGGGCCTCGACGTCGACATCAAGCCGGGCGGCCCCGATATCGCGCCCGAGCAGGTGATCGCCGGTGGCGGCGCCGATGTCATCGTCGACTGGATGGGCGGTGCGCTGGCTGCGCGCGAAAAGGGCGTGCCGCTGGTCAACATCGCCCAGCCGTTCAAGAAGGCCGGCATGGAACTGGTCTGCCCGAAGGACGGTCCGATCAAGACCGAAGCCGACTTCAAGGGCCATACGCTCGGCGTCTGGTTCTTCGGCAATGAATATCCGTTCTATGCCTGGATGAACAAGCTTGGCCTCAAGACCGATGGCGGCCCGGATGGCGTCACCGTTCTCAAGCAGAGCTTTGACGTGCAGCCGCTGATCCAGAAGCAGGCGGATTGCATCTCGGTCATGACCTACAACGAGTACTGGCAGCTGATCGACGCCGGCTACAAGCCGGAGCAGCTCACTGTGTTCAACTACTCGGCGATGGGCAACGACCTGCTTGAAGACGGTCTCTATGCCTCGGAAGACAAGCTCAAGGACCCGGCCTTCGAAGACAAGATGGTGCGTTTCGTGCGCGCCTCGATGAAGGGCTGGAAATACGCCATCGACAACAATGACGAAGCCGCAGGCATCGTCATGGACGGTGGCGGCCAGGACGAGAACCACCAGAAGCGGATGATGAGCGAAATCGCCAAGCTGGTCGACAATGCCGACGGCAAGCTCGATCCGGCGACCTATGAGCGCACCGCCAAGGCGCTGCTCGACCAGAAGATCATCACCAAGGAGCCGAAAGGCGCCTACACCACCGCGATCACCGACAAGGCGATCAAGTAAACTTTGCAGAGCGTGATCCTGCAAAGGTCATGCTCTGACGTAAAATGGAACGGCGCCCTCAGAGGCGCCGTTCCTTTATGGTGTTCATGACGAAGCTGGTCTCGATCGAGGCGACGCATTTCAGCCGCGCGATCTTCTCCTTGATGAAGCGCTCATACTGTTCGAGGCTGCCTGTCACCACCTTCAGCACATAGTCGCGCGAGCCGGTGACGAGGTGGCACTCCAGCACCTCTTCCCAGCCGCGGATTGCCTCCTCGAACATCACGATCTCGTCCTCGTTCTGGCGGCTGAGCCGGATGGTGGCGATGGCGACCATGCTCCAGCCGAAGGCGGCGGGATCGACCAGCGTGGTGTAACCTCTGATGACGCCGGTCTCCTCCAGTCGTCGCACTCGCCTCAGGCAGGGCGACGGCGACAGGCCAATGCGCTCGGCAAGCTCGTTGTTGGTGATGCGGGCGTCCGCTCGCAGTTCGCGCAGAATCCTGAGGTCGAAATCATCGGCTATCTTCTGCTGCACTTTTGCTCTCTCTCGGCAGTTTGTTGCCGATATGCAGCCACGCGAGCCCAAGAATAGCAAGGACTGGCTGATCGGGATGGCATAAATTGCGGCGCGACATCCCTCGAACGCAGGAAAAGCCATGACCGCGCCACGCCCGTCGAAAACCCATATCGGCAACCACAAGCTCCATCCGGAGACGCTGATGCTGAGCTATGGTTTTGACCCGCAGCTTTCGGAGGGCGCGGTCAAGCCACCGGTGTTCCTGACCTCGACCTTTGTGTTCAAATCGGCGGAAGAGGGGCGAGACTTCTTCGACTACACATCCGGCCGCAAGGAGCCGCCGAGCGGTACGGCGTCAGGCCTGGTCTATTCGCGCTTCAACCATCCCAACAGCGAGATCGTCGAAGATCGGCTGGCGATCTATGAGGGGACGGATGCCTGCATCCTGTTCTCGTCGGGCATGTCGGCGATCGCCACCACACTGCTCGCCTATGCCCGCCCGGGCGACGTCATCCTGCATTCGCAGCCGCTCTATGGCGGCACCGAGACGCTCTTGACGCGCACGCTGTCCGGCTTCGGCATCGGTGCTGTCGGCTTCGCCGACGGCGTCGACGAGAAGGCGGTGCGGGCGGCCGCCGATGCCGCGGTTGCGAAGGGGCGCGTTTCGGTCATCCTGATCGAGACGCCATCGAACCCGACCAACAGCCTGGTCGATATCGCGCTGATGCGGATGATCGCCGACGAGATCGGCTCCAAGCAAGGGACGACGCCGATCATCGTCTGCGACAACACGCTGCTCGGCCCGGTGTTCCAGCGGCCGATCGAGCATGGCGCCGATGTTTCCGTCTATTCGCTGACCAAATATGTCGGCGGCCATTCCGACCTGATCGCGGGTGCGGCCATGGGCAGCAAGGCGGTCACCAAGCCGATCAAGGCGCTGCGCGGCGCGATCGGCACGCAGCTCGATCCGCATTCCTGCTGGATGCTCGGCCGCTCGCTGGAGACGCTGTCGATCCGGATGGAGCGGGCCAATGACAATGCGCGCCTGGTGGCCGAATTCCTGCGCGATCATGCCAAGGTCGAGAAGGTGCATTATCTGCCGTTCCTGGGCGAGGACACACCGGCGGGCCGCGCCTACATCAGGCAATGCAGCGGCGCCGGCTCGACCTTCTCCTTCGACATCAGGGGCGGACAGAAGGCGGCTTTCGCCTTTCTCAACGCCTTGCAGATCTTCAAGCTGGCGGTAAGCCTCGGTGGCACGGAATCGCTCGCCAGCCATCCGGCGGCCATGACCCATTCCGGCATTCCCTTCGACGTGCGCCAGCGCATCGGCGTGCTGGAGACCACGGTCAGGCTGTCGATCGGTGTCGAGCATCCGGACGATCTGATCGCCGACCTGACGCAGGCGCTGGCGGCGGTCTGACGGCTCTCTTCTCGAAGCTGGAAGGGGCGGGCGATCGCCCCTTTTTGCTTTCCCGGTCACAAAAACGTGTGCAGGGAAACATTGCGCCGCCCAGCCGTTGCGTTGGAGCATGCGCGCGTCGGGGGACCGTGACCCATGCGACAGCCAATCGGAGGTTCTTCATGCGCACACATTCTTTCCTGCCGGTATTTTCGGCGCTGGCCATTTCGACCGCTTTCCTGCTCGCATCCCCGGCCATGGCCGAGGTGGTGAAATACAAGGCGACACTCGATGGCAGCCAGCAGAGTCCGCCCGTCACCACCAAGGGCAAAGGCACCGCCACACTCACCTTCGACACCACCAAGAAGAAGCTCAGCTGGGACGTCAAATATTCCGGCCTCAGCGGACCGGCAACGGCGGCGCATATTCATGGCCCGGCGGCGATGGGGGCGAATGCCGGCCCCGTCATCCCGTTCAAAGGTAAACTCAAGAGCCCGATCAAGGGGTCGGCGACGCTGACGGATGCGCAAGCCGCCGACCTGGCGGCCGGCAACTACTATGTCAACGTCCACACCGCCGCCAACAAGGACGGCGAGATCCGCGGCCAGATCGAGGCAGCGAAGTAGCGCAAACCGCGTCGACAAAAGGGGGCGGGCGACCGCCCCCTTTTTGGGTTGGATCAGGCCTTGTCGCGGATTTGCGTCATCGTCCGGGTTGGCGTGATCGCTTCGGGATCGAGCCTGATCTCGACGATTGAGGGCTTGCCGCTGGCGCGGGCACGTTCGAAGGCCGGCGCGAAGTCTGCCGTCTTCTCGACGGTCTCGCCATGGCCGCCATAGGCGCGCGCCAATGCCGCGAAGTCAGGGTTTTTGAGATCGGTGGCGACGACGCGGCCGGGGTATTCGCGCTCTTGGTGCATGCGGATGGTGCCGTAAATGCCGTTGTTGACGACGACAACGATGATCGGCAGGTCATATTGCACTGCGGTGGCGAACTCCTGGCCGTTCATCAGGAAGCAGCCGTCGCCGGCAAAGGCGACCACGGTGCGATCCGGATAAAGCGCCTTGGCGGCAACCGCGGCCGGCGTGCCGTAGCCCATCGAGCCGGAGGTTGGCGCCGCCTGCGTGGCGAAGCGGCGGGAGCGGTGGAAGCGGTGCACCCAGGTGGCGTAGTTGCCGGCGCCGTTGGTGAGGATGGCGTCGTCGGGCAGCATCTTTTCCAGATAGTTCATGATCGGGCCCATATGGACCGGGCCGGGGCCGCTTTCCGGCGGTGTCGACCAGTCGAGATAGGCAGCATGCGCTTTTTCCGTCTCGCCCGCCCATACAGGCTTGGCCGCCGGCTTGCGCTTGGCAAAGGCTTCGACGAAAGCGGCGGGCGAGGCGTTGATCGCCAGTGTCGGCCGGTAGACGCGGCCGAGCTCGCCGGCGTCGGCGTGGACATGCACCAGCGCCTGGTCGGGATAAGGGCTTTTCAGCAGCGTATAGTCCGAGGAAGGCATCTCGCCCATACGGCCGCCGATCAGCAGCACGACGTCGGCTGCCTTGATCTGCGCCGCCAGCTTGGGGTTGATGCCGATGCCGACGTCGCCGGCGTAGTTCGCATGAAGATGGTCGAACAGCATCTGGCGGCGGAAAGAGCAGCCTACTGGGAGCGACCATGTCTCTGATATGGCGCGCATGTGCGCCACAGCGTCCTCATTCCAGCGTGTGCCGCCGAGGATGACGAACGGTCGCCTGGCGCCGTTGAGCAGCGTTTCCAGCGTATCGAGCTCGGCCGCGCCGGGATACGTCTCGACCGGCGTGTAGGGGAGCGCTTCCGGCGCCTCGACTTCGCTGGTCAGCATGTCCTCCGGCAGCGAGATGACAACCGGGCCAGGCCGTCCCGACGTCGCCACGGCGAAGGCGCGGGTGACGAATTCGGGGATGCGCGAGGCATCGTCGATCTCGACCACCCATTTGGCGATGTCGCCGAAGAACTTCTTGTAATCCACCTCCTGGAACGCCTCGCGCTCCTTGGCGTGGCTGGCGACCTGGCCGATGAACAGGATGAGCGGAACCGAATCCTGCATGGCGATGTGGATGCCGGCCGAGGCGTTGGTGGCGCCGGGGCCGCGGGTGACGAAGCAGATGCCGGGCTTGCCGGTCAGCCGACCCTGGCAGTCGGCCATCATCGCCGCACCGCCTTCCTGGCGGCAGACGATGGTGCGGATCACCGAGTCATGCAACGCGTCGAGCACCGCGAGGTAGGATTCGCCGGGCACGCAGAAGATGCGGTCGGTGCCGTTCGCTTCCAGCGCGTCGACAATCAGTTGTCCACCGGTCTTCATTTCGCTGATTTCTCCAGTTCGGCAAGGATTTCGTCGGTGTGTTCGCCCAGTCGCGGCGAGGGGCGCTCATAGACCAGCGGGGTGCCCGACATCACCATCGGCGCGCGCACCGAGGGCAGAAGATTGCCATGGCCGTCGTCGAGGTCGAGCCGCATGCCGCGCGCGATGGTCTGCGGGTCGGCGAACATCTGGCCGATCGTGTTGATCGGGCTCGCCGGCACGCTTGCTGCTTCCAGCTTTGCCAGCAGCGGATCGCGATCGATCGTGCTTAGCGCCTCGATCATGTGCTCGCGCAGCTTCACCCGGTTGGCGACCCGAGCCGGATTGGTGGCGAAGTCGGGATTGGTCGACAGTTCATCGAGCCCGACGGCGGCGCAGAATTTGGCGAACTGACCGTCATTGCCGACCGCCAGGATGATGTGGCCGTCCCGGACCGGCACCACCTCGTAAGGCGCGATGTTCATATGCGCGTTGCCCATCTGCACCGGCGACTTGCCGGAGACGAGATAGTTGAGGTTCTGGTTGCCGAGCGCCGAGATCTGCGTGTCGAACAGTGCCATGTCGATATGCTGGCCTTCGCCGGTCTGGTCGGCATGGCGCAACGCGGCCTGGATGGCGATGACGGAATAGAGCCCGGTAAAGATGTCCGAGATGGCGACGCCGGCCTTTTGCGGCTCGCGGCCGGCCTCGCCGGTGATCGACATCATGCCGGCCATGGCCTGGATGATGAAGTCGTAGCCGGCGCGTGGCGCGTAGGGTCCGTCCTGGCCGAAACCGGTGATCGAGCAATAGACGAGGCGCGGGTTGATCTTGCGCAGGCTGTCATAGTCGAGCCCGTATTTCTTCAGCCCGCCGAGCTTGAAATTCTCGATCAGCACGTCCGATGTGGCGACCAGACGGCGGATGGTCTCGGCACCCTTAGGCGTCGAAAAATCAATGGCGATGGAACGCTTGCCGCGATTGCAGGAATGGTAGTAGGCGGCGGACAGGTTCTCCCCGTCATGGCTCATGACGAAGGGCGGACCCCATTTGCGGGTGTCGTCGCCGCCATCTGGGCTTTCGACCTTGATGACATCGGCACCGAGATCGGCAAGCAATTGCCCGGCCCAGGGCCCGGCAAGGATGCGGGCGAGTTCGACGACGCGGACGCCTTTCAGGGGTGGTTCGGCCATAAATCACCGTGATTGCTGCGAAAGCAGAGCCTCTATCAAGCCCGGCAGCGGCTGTCACGGCCCTTGCAGTGGGCCAACGGGCCGGTTCGAAAGGATGCGGGTCGTTATTTCAACACGCTGTCGGCCCAGGCGGCGAAATCATCCATGATGATGTCGCGGTTCACCTCGTTCAGGCTTTCGTGGCGGGTGTCATCGTAAACCTTTGAAACGAGATTCGAAAAGCCCATCCTGCGCATGCGGTTGGCAAGATGGGTGATGCCCTTGCCGTATTCCGAAGCTGGGTCTTCTCGCCGCCGACGATGGCGACGGGAAGGTCGCGCCGGACGCCGGCAAAGCCGGCATCCTTGCCGCCGTTCAGCGCCATCGAGACCACGTCCTGCCACATCGACACCGAGGCATCCCAGCCGCACAGCGGATCGGCGATGTATTGCGCTACCTCCGCTTCGTCGCGCGACAACCAGTCGAACGGCGTGCGGTGGTTGGGCACCGCCTTGCCCCAGGCCTGGAAGGTGAGTTTGGGCAGCAGGCGTGACGGGACATCGGAACCAAGCCGCATGCGTTCCCAGGCGAGAATGCCGAGCGCCACCTGCCCAAGCCGCCCTTGCGAGAAATTGCCGTTCCAGATCGCGGCGGCATGGACGCGTGGCGAGTGTTCCGAAAAGATAGTTCAGCGCCACCGACGCGCCCATGGAATGGCCGAAGAGGATGACCGGCAGGTCCGTGCATTCGCCGGCGATGAGATCGTGGATGGCATCGACATCGGCGATCACCTTGGTCGAGCCATCCCTATCGGCGAATCTCCCGAGCGGTGCATCTGATGCCTTGGTCGCGCCGTGGCCGCGATGGTCGTGGACATAGACATGGAAGCCGCGCGCGGAGAGAAAATCGGCAAAGCGGGCATAGCGCGCGGCGTGCTCGGCCAGCCCATGATTGATCTGGACGACGGCGCGTGGCCGGACTTCGGCATGCCTGACGAAAAGGCTGAGGTCGGCGCCGGTCGGTGAGCGGACCATGCGTTGTTGATTGAAAGGCATGGCAGCCCGATCTCCCCATTTATCGTTGCTGGCTTTGTTTGCGCCGGCGCCGGTTTGGCGTCAATCCACACCAGCTGCTTCGCGCGACGATGTCTCTTGCGTTTGACCAACAAAATATCGCAATTCTGACATGGAGACAGAGGCAGTCTGTCGCCCACTTTCTCAGCCGGGGATTTCTCATGCGCATTGGTGTCGTTTTCGGATTGGCCATGCTGGCGGTGTCGCTGGCCAATGCTGCGCATGCCGACGTCAAGATGAGCGGCACCTTCGTTGCCGACGCTGCCTGTCCGGCAACGCAGGCCATCAAGAACGGCAAGAACCCCGGCAATGTCTCGACCGATGCCGGACAGAGCTACCAGCTGCTTGCCGGCAACAAGGATGCGCCGACGCATTATCTGATCCTGGTGCCGGGCGCCGATCCGGAACGCCGCTGGGTAAAGGTCACTTGCGGCCATCTGTCGGGCAGCAATGCCGCGACGGTGCCGGCGGCACCTGGCGGACAAGGCAAGCCTGCCGCCTCGGGAAAACCCGAATATGTCTTCGCACTGAGCTGGCAGCCGGCTTTTTGCGAGACCAAGTCGAACAAGACCGAATGCAGGGCGCAGAGCCCGAACGAGTTCGATGCCACCAACTTCACCTTGCACGGCCTGTGGCCGCAGCCGAACGGCAATTTCTATTGCCAGGTGGGGGCAAGCGACAAGGCCAACGACAATCCGGCCCACTGGAAGGATCTGCCGCCCGTCAATCTCGACGCCGGCACCCGCAAGGAGCTTGATCAGGTGATGCCGGGCACGGCCTCCCAGTTGGAACGGCATGAATGGATCAAGCACGGTACCTGCTACGGCAAGAGCCAGCAGGAGTATTTTTCCGATGCGCTCGGCCTGATGCGACAGGTGAACGCCTCGCCGGTGCGCGAACTCTTCGTCAAGACCATTGGCGGCAAGCTGACGGCGGACCAGATCCGTGGCGCCTTCGACACCGCCTTCGGCGCAGGGGCAGGGGACCGTGTGCGGGTATCCTGCGTCATCGATCCTTCGAACGGCCGGCGGCTGATCGGCGAACTGACGCTCGGCCTTGCCGGCCCGATCGGCCCGAACAGCTCGCTCAAGGACCTGCTGCTGGCCTCGGTGCCGACCAACAAGGCCGGTTGCCCGACAGGCACCGTTGACGCGATCGGGTTCCAGTAAGGACGCCGCGGGCTTTCGATACGCCGTCGACGGCTGTCGCCGGCCAGTGAAGTGGTGCTATGCTGTCCCCGGCATCATTGAACGGGGGCGGCAATGAATGGCATGACAAGCAGTGCGCTGGCGCGGCTGGCTTTCTGGGCCAAGGGCATGGTTTCGATCAACGACGCCCGGATGGAGTGGCCGGGCTTTTCCTACAGCGATGCCGAGTGGGCGCGCATGCGCACACTGTCCGAGCCGATCGGTGCCTGGACCTACCAGCTGTTCACCATCGTCAACGCGGTGATCTTCATCGCCATCGCGGCCATCGGCATGTTCGCCGTCTTCCTGCCGCTGGCGACGCTGCTTTTTCCGGTGCCGGCTGAAACCAGCGCGCTGAAGTTTTCGCTGTTGCTGGCCGCTTGTGCATTCCTCATCATCGGGCTCGGCCTGCCGATCTCGATGCGCCTTTCGGCCATGCTGGTGGGCGGCAAGACGGTGCGCGCGGCGCTGGTTCCCGCCACCGGCGATGAGGCGCTGGCCGCAAAAGTGTCCTGGCAGATCAACCGCATCATGCTGATCATGTGCGGGCTGCTGGTACCGGGCATTCTTTTGTTCATTGCCTATGACATCCAGGCGGGACCGATCATCACCGCGCTGAAATGGCTGGCGATTGCGCTGATGGCGGTCTCGACGCTGACCGGCATTGCGCGGCAGAGAAAATCCTAGATCAGAACTAGAACTGCGCCGACTTCGTCCAGGCAAGGGCGGTGTCCGGCTCGTGGCCGACCGGCTCACCGATGACTCGGTCGCGTCCGGTCGACTTCGCCTTGTAGAGGCGCTGGTCGGCGAGCGCGAACAGGTCGGCAAGGCAGCGTGTCGTTTCGCCGACAGTTGAAACGCCGGCGCTGACGGTCAGTTCGAAGCGGCTGGTGGCGGCCGATGCCTTGACAGCGTGGCGGATGCTTTCACCAAACAGCCTGGCGACCGGATGCGGGCGCGAACTGAGGATGGCGAATTCCTCGCCGCCGATCCGGAACACATGGTCTTCGGCGCTCGCCACTTCGCGAAGCAGGCTTGCGACCGCTTTCAGTACCTTGTCGCCTTCGGCATGGCCGAAACGGTCGTTGATCGACTTGAAATGATCGACATCGACGATCAGCAGGCTGAGGGGTCTTGCCGTGCGCAGGCTGACCTCGACGGCGGCTTCACCGTCGGCGTCGAAGCGCCCGCGATGCAGCAAGCCGGTCAGGCCGTCGCGGCCGACATGTTCGACCAGCGCTTCATAGCGCTCGCGATAGGTCAGGGTTTCGAAAATATCGGTCAGCCCGCGCGGCAGCGCAATGTCGCGGGCCTCGAACCATTTCAGGTAAGCCACGAGCATGGCGCTGAAGGTCAGCGCTGCCGCCATCTTGGCGAACCAGCCGCCGAAGAACACCGCGATCGGCGCGCCGGCGACGAAATGCAGAGCAGTGAAGAAGCCGGCCTGGTCGAAGGTCAGCACGCAGGCAACCGAGGTCAGGATGCGCGCGAACTGAGCCTTGCGTAGATGGCGCCCAAGTTTCTCATAGAGCAGGATGATCAGGATGGCGTCGATGACGAGCAGCGTCGTGCCCCACACCATCAGCCAGCCCATCTCGTCGATGAAGCCGATATCGGGAAGCTTGCCGTCGGGGAGGGGAGCGATGACGTGCAGGCGCAAGAGCAGCACCAGCCCGATCATCAGCGCATTGCCGAGCAGCAGGCCGTAGATCGGCTGGCGCACGGTGGCGGCGTCCTCCTTGATGTAGAGCAGGAGGAGCATCACCAGCTTGCCGAAAACAGCACCGCCGAGCCCGGCGAGACCATGCCGAACGGCAAGGCGACATAAAAGACGCTGGCGAGATAGGTCTCCAGGAAATGCATGACGCCGAGCGCGCAGACGAAGACGCCGAGGCCAATGCGCTTGCGAAAGCGGAAAAGCGTCACCATGACGCTGAAGTAGACGACCGCTTCGGCAATGAGCAGGAAACTGTTCAGCAATGCCGTCGATCCGCTTTCTCTACCGGAATCGCGGCCAGCCAGCGATTCCACCCCGATCCTGTTGTGACGCGGAAGGGTTAACCAGGGATTTCAACGCGCCTTGAGACCGGTGGAAAACTTCGCCGGTCAGCGCACACTTGTCCGTGTGTTCGGCTTGATCTGGCAAAAGCGATTGCCGTTCGTCGCCGCATCGCCTACATAGCGGCCAACCTCCATTCAATTCGACAATCCAGTCAAGTTTTCAGGGAAAGCGCGCGTGGCACGCCAGTTCATCTATCACATGGCCGGCCTCAACAAGGCCTATGGCACCAAGAAGGTGCTCGAGAACGTTCATCTGTCCTTCTATCCCGATGCCAAGATCGGCATTCTCGGCCCCAACGGCGCCGGCAAGTCGACGATCCTCAAGATCATGGCCGGCATCGACAAGGAGTGGAGCGGCGAGGCGTGGCTCGCCGAAGGCGCCACCGTCGGCTACCTGGCGCAGGAGCCGGCGCTCGACGCGAGCAAGACGGTGTTCGAGAACATCATGGAAGGCGTCGCCGCCAAGACCGCCATCATCGAACGCTACAACGAATTGATGATGAACTATTCCGACGAGACGGCCGACGAGTCGGCCAAGCTCCAGGACGAGATGGACCGGCTGAACCTGTGGGATCTCGAACAGCAGGTCGAAATGGCGATGGAAGCGCTGGGCTGCCCGCCCAAGGATGCCGACGTCACCAAGCTTTCGGGCGGTGAGCGTCGCCGCGTCGCGCTCTGCCAGCTTCTGCTGCGCCAGCCCGACCTTCTGCTGCTCGACGAACCGACCAACCATCTCGACGCCGAAAACCACGGCGTGGCTGGAAAAGCATCTGCGCGCCTATCCCGGCGCCGTGATGATCATCACCCACGATCGCTACTTCCTCGACAACGTCACCGGCTGGATCCTCGAACTCGATCGTGGCCGCGGCATTCCCTATGAGGGTAACTACACCAAATATCTCGAAGCCAAGGCCAAGCGCCTCAAGCAGGAAGGCCGCGAGGACGACGCCCGACAGCGCGCCATCGGCCGCGAGCGCGAGTGGATCCAGTCGAGCCCGAAGGCGCGGCAGACCAAGTCCAAGGCGCGTATCCAGGCCTTCCAGGACCTGCTGGACGCAGCCGACAAGCGCCGCCCGACCGACACGCAGATCGTCATTCCGCATGGCGAGCGGCTCGGTAATGTGGTGATCGAGGTCGACGGCCTGTCGAAGGGGTTTGGCGACACGCTGCTGATCGAGGGCCTGGAATTCAAACTGCCGCCGGGCGGCATCGTCGGTGTCATCGGCCCGAACGGCGCCGGCAAGACGACGCTGTTCCGCATGATCACCGGCCAGGAAAAGCCCGATGCCGGCACCGTCCGCGTCGGCGAGACGGTCAAGCTCGGCTATGTCGACCAGAGCCGCGATGCGCTCGATCCTTCGAAGACCGTGTGGGAAGAAATCTCGGGCGGCGCCGAAGTGGTCAAGCTCGGCAAGTTCGAGGCCAACACGCGTGCATACTGCGCGTCGTTCAACTTCCGCGGCGGTGACCAGCAGCAGAAGGTCGGCAATCTCTCCGGCGGCCAGCGCAACCGCGTGCACCTGGCCAAGATGCTGAAGACCGGCGGCAATGTGCTGCTGCTCGACGAACCGACCAACGATCTCGATACGGAAACGCTTGCCGCGCTCGAAGATGCGCTGGAAAATTTCGGCGGCTGCGCGGTCATCATCTCGCACGATCGCATGTTCCTCGATCGTCTGGCGACCCACATCCTCGCCTTCGAGGGTGACAGCCATGTCGAATGGTTCGAGGGCAATTTCGAGGACTATGAGCAGGACAAGATCCGCCGGCTCGGGCCCGAAGCCGTCAACCCGCACCGCATGACCTACAAGAGGCTGACGCGGTAGGATCGTTGCGAGGGATCGTCGTTTGACCTAAATTGGGCTGACGGAGCTTTCGATGATCACAATCAAATTGCCGCCCAAGACCGAGAAGCTTCTGGCCGACATGGCCAAGGCCAGCGGTCGAACGGCCGATCAGGTCGCAGTGGATGCTATCCTCGAGGCCATCGAGGATTGGCAGGATGCCAAGATCGCGGACGAACGCCTGAAAGATGATGACGGTGTTCGCATTCCGCTGAAGGAGATGATCCGCAAGCTTGAACGTCGTGAAGTCGAGGAGCGCGCCAAGAAGCCTGCCGCTGAATGACTTGGCGCGTCGAGTTCACCCGGCGCGCCGAGCGAGACATCGAGCAGCTTTCGACGAAAGATCAACGACGCATCCTGGAGTTCTTAAATCAGAGAGTTTCGACGCATCCCAATCCGAGGGCGCTTGCTAAGCGCCTGACCGCGACCAAGGAAGAGACTTGGCGTTTTCGCGTCGGTGACTACAGGATCATCACTCAGTTCCATGACAGCAGGCTTGTCGTCCTGGTCGTGGAAGTGGGCAACCGTCGCGAGGTCTATCGATGAACAGTACCGCTGCTTCACAAAAGCCCGACTGGTCCGCCGCCCAATATCTGAAATTCGAAGACGAGCGCACGCGGCCGGCGCGTGACCTCGTCGCGCAAGTGCCGGTCGATTTTCCGCGCCGGGTCGTCGATATCGGCTGCGGGCCGGGCAACTCGACCGAGCTTTTGGTCGAGCGCTGGCCGGATGCGCAGGTGAGCGGGTTCGACACCTCTCCCGACATGATCGAGAAGGCGAGGGCGCGCCTGCCCAATGTCAGCTTCGACCTGGCGGACGCGGCGACTTGGCAGCCGGCCGAGCCGGTCAATGTGATCTTCGCCAACGCGGTGTTCCAGTGGCTGCCCGAGCATCCGGCAGTCTTCCAGCGGCTGATGGGCTTTCTCGCCCCTGGTGGCGCGCTGGCCGTTCAGATGCCTGACAATCTGCTTGAGCCTTCACATCAGGTGATGCGCGAGACCGCCGCCGAAATGCCGTTCGCCGCAAAGATGGCAGGCGCGGCGCGCGGACCGTTGCCGCCGGTGTCGTTCTATTACGACCTCTTGTCGCCACTCTCCGACCGGCTGGATATCTGGCACACGGCCTATAATCATCCGCTTGCCGACGCCGAGGCGATCGTCGAATGGGTAAAGTCGACGGGGCTGAAGCCGTTCCTCGATCCGCTCGATGTCGACGAGCGCAAGATGTTCCTGGACAACTACACAGCCAAGATCGCCAAGGCCTATCCGAAGACCGCGAATGGCAAGGTGCTGCTGCGTTTCCCGCGAATTTTCATTATCGCCAAGCGGGCCGGCTAGGAAAGAATTACCCACTTCGCCAGCGGCCGGTTGCCGCTGCTTGACCCGGTTTCGCGGCCATGGCCAACTCATCGCGTGGGGCCATGATGGCCATGATGGCAGGGGGTGGATGATGACTTTGAAAAGATTGCTTTATGGTGGCGGCGCGTGCGCGGCAGCCCTTCTGGCATTCTCGGTTTCGGCCGAGGCCAAGCGGGCGCGCTGCTTCACCACGGATGACGGCTATTTCGCGTGCACCTACCGTGCGATCGACGATGCCGGCAGCTTCCGCATCTCGGCGCCGGGCTACCCGACCTATGTGCTGGAGATCGACGGGCCGGGCTTTGCCTATGGTTATGTCAATCTCGGCCGCCGCAACGTGCCGTTGCCGGGACAGTTTGTGCGCAGCCGCGACGACGGCGCCTGCTGGAACAACCCGCAGACGAACACCAAATTGTGCGCCTGGTAAGATCGGATTCAAGCCGGCAAAACCTTTGGTTTAAGCCGGCGTAAACCGGCCGGATGAGAAAAGTGTTGCGCCGAAGCGTTTCGGCGCCCACATGAAGCCGCAACGCCCGCGGATGGGACAGACTGAAACATGCATCGCGTCATCATCAGCGGCATCGGCGCTGAAATTCCTGAAGCTGTCATCACGAACGAAGAGCTGGTCGAGAGCTTCAACAGCTGGGTCGACACGGAGAACGCGCGCCGGCAGCGCACCGGCGAGGCGCTGCTGCAGAAATCCGACAGCGACTTCATCGTCCATGCCTCGGGTGTGAAATCCCGTCATGTCATCGAGCGCGAAGGTATTCTCGACCCGACCCGGATGACGCCGCGCATTCCGGCGCGGCCGGACGATGCACTGTCGCTGGAAGCCGAATTCGGCATCGCCTCGGCCAGGAAGGCGCTCGACCATGCCGGAATTGAATCGTCCCAGATCGACCTCATCATCTGCTCGGCCTCGCATCACCAGCGTCCCTATCCGGCGATCGCCATCGAAATGCAGGAGGCCTTGGGTACGAAGGGCGCCGGCTTCGACATGGGGCTTGGCTGTTCGTCCGCGGCGGCCGCGCTGCATATGGCGGTCAATCTGGTGCGCTCGGGCGCGCATAAGCGCATCCTGGTGACGACGCCGGAAATCATCACCGGCCATCTCAATTTCCGCGACCGGCAGACGCATTTCATCTTCGGCGACGCCTCGGTGTCGATGGTGGTGGAGGGACTTGCCCAGGGCGACAAACGGCCGGGGCGTTTCGAGGTGTTGGACACCCGCCTGTGGACGCAGATGTCGAACAACATCCGCACCAATCTCGGCTACCACAGCCGCACCGCCCAGGATGATCCCTACATGATCAATCTGGAAGGCAATCTGATCAAACAGGTCGGCAACAAGGTGTTCAAGGAAGTCACCGTCGCCGGCCAGAAATTCATCGTCGAGTTCCTGGCCGAGCACGGGCTGACCCCTCAGGCCGTCCGGCGATTCTGGCTGCATCAGGCCAATGCGCGAATGAATGCGATGATCCTGAAACTGTCCTTCGGCCACGATGTCGATCACGACCGTGCGCCGATGGTGCTGGAGCGGCTGGGCAACACGGCGGGTGCCGGCGCCATCGTGGCACTGTCGGAAAACCATGCCGACATGAAGCCCGGCGATTTCGGCTTGATCTGCGCCTTTGGCGCGGGGTATTCGATCGGCGGCGCGCTTATCAGAATGCTTTAACGTGCGCCGATATTCAGGTGATGCCGGCCTGCAAACGAAGGCTTTCTGCGCTTCCGGTGCTCGCGTACTTGAGTACGCTCCGCTCCGGTTCTCGAAAACCATCGTTTTCGGCTCGGCCTGACCTGAATCTCAACACACGTCAGGGCATTTCGAAACTTCTGGCCTGAAAGGCCAATCGGACTTTCGTCCCCAGTTGGACCGCTTAGCGCCCGTCTTCCACTCCCGTTCAGCCTGACCTGACCCTCGACACAGCCTGTGTCGGGGCGGGCTTGAATCAACGCGATCCCGTTTCAGAAAGGAGAGTTTCCAATGGTTGATGCCCGATGCAGTTGCGGCGCTCTCACGCTGACGCTTCCAGGACCCTCAAAACTGGTTGTCGCCTGCCATTGTCTCGACTGCCAGCGCAGAACCGGCGCGCCCTTTGGCGTCGGCGCCTTTTATCCGGCCGAGGCTGTCGCCATCTCCGGAACCCCGAAGGAATTCACCCGCGATGCGGCAAGCGGCGGCAAGGTCCATAGCTATTTTTGTCCCAACTGCGGCTCGACGGTCTATTGGAAGGCCGACAGGCTGCCGTCGATGATCGGCGTTGCCGTCGGCGCGCTGGCCGACCCGAAATATCCGCCTCCCATCCGGTCGGTCTTCGAACAGTCGAAACATGATTGGGTTCAAATCGACGGTGGCGTCGACCATTTTCGGCAAGGCAGCGCGACCAGCAAATCGGGCTGAACGGCGTCGCAGCGCAGCTTGCCGTGTCAGGCCGGCGTGAAGGGAACCAGCATCGGCACCCGCCGCGCGTAATCGTCATAGGCGGGGCCAAGTTCGCCGCGCAGGAAACGTTCCTCGAGCTTTGCCTTGATGATGATGCCGATGGTGAGCAGTGCGACACCTGCAATGCCCCAGACCGTGCCTTTCGCCGCCATGGTGGCGAGAAGCGCCAGCAGCAATCCTGTATAGATCGGATGCCGAACGAGGCCGTAGGGGCCGGTATCGACGACGCGGTGGTCTGCCTTCGCGGTCACCGAGGCCGACCACAGCCTGCCCAGATGGATGCGTGCCCACCACGAGAAGATGAGGCCGATGGCGATCAGGGCAATGCAAACCCAGGCCTCGGCCAGGGTTGGCGTCCACAATCTCAACCTGCCTTCGTAGCCGTGCGCCGGGACGAACAGCAGGACGGTGCCTGCCAGCCAGAAGATACGATAACGAACCTCCGCTCCGATGGTGGCGCGTTTGTGAGCCGGATCAGCCCATATGGCGGCTGCAAGCCAGGTGACCACCCAAATCAGCCAGAGCAGCCCGATTACCGTCGCCGGTCGCATGAGAAAACCTCCGCAGTGTCAGGTCTTTTTATGCATGTCGTTTTCCCAAAACCGAGGTCACTTTTGGGCGACATGCATCAGACCACCATGAAAGCGATCCGACGCGGCGGCAATGCGGCACCAATTCCATTTCCGGTAAGAAGATCGTGATCCTCATTCACTCGAACAACTGAACATCCACTGCACGCCATAGGCGTCGACCAGCATGCCAAAACTGCTCCCCCAATATTGCCGCGCCAGGGGCACGGTGATGCGGCCACCGGCGGCCATGCGGGAGAAGAGGTCCTGCATGGCGGCGAGGTTATCGAACTCCAGCATCGTGGCGGAGCCTTTCATCGGCTCCGCATCGTCATTGTCGGAGGCATGGAACAGAACGCCTGGACCTTCGAAGCGTGCATGCAGGACCTTTCCGCGCATGGCTTCGGTTCGCACCGGCATGCCATTATCGCCCCAGCGCAGCAGGATGGTTCCCCGGCCAAGGCCGCATTGTTCGTAGAAAGCCAGTGCCGGCTCGCAATTGGTGGTGAAGAACAGCGAAGGGGAGAGCCGCATCCTATCTTCCCCATCATCAGTGCGCGGCGGCCATGGCGGCAGCGACGAGCGCGTCTCCCGTAAATTGCCTGTCACCGATGCCCCAGCCGCCGTCAGGCGCGTTGACGATGTTGATCCAGGTGTTTTCGGGCCTGTGCTCGGGCACGCAGAGCTCGGCGACAATCCCGGAGGCGGCGTCGATGAAGGCCTTGCGGGCCTCGACTGAGGCAAGTCCGATATTGGGCAATTTCAACTCGACCATGACCACGGGCCGGTTGGCGCCGCCGGCATAGATGTGGTGGGGCGGCAGGACGTGGACGGTGCCGCCGACAATCGCGGTGAAGAACGAATTGCCGGTGGCGCCGGAGGCTTCGATGAGGGCGGCGCTGAGGCGCGGCAGGATCTCGCGCTCTCCGGCCACTGTCAGTACGCCTTCCGGCGCGGTCACGGTGATGGGCATTCGGTCTCTCCTTGTCCTCGGGCTGCACGGCCTTGCCGGAAGATCGTCTTCCGGCTTGCTATGTTTCGTATCAATTGTTACGTTATGCTCGCTGAGCAAGTCAACAGGTTTCGTATCGATCACTATGGATAATTTGGAAAAGGCTAGGGGTGGTCGTCCCCGCGCGTTCGATCCCGACCGGGCGCTGGATGCGGCGATGCATCTGTTCTGGGAGCATGGCTACGAGGCGACGTCGCTGGCCATGCTGCGCGAGGCGATGGGGCTGACGCCGCCGCAGATCTACAACGCCTTCACTGACAAGGAGACTTTGTTCCGCAAGGCGCTGACACGCTACCACGAGACGGAGATCGGCTTTGCGCTGGACGCGCTGAGCGCGCCGGTGCCGACGCGCGAGGCGATCCGGCGGTTGCTGCTGGGGGCGGCGGAGGCCTATTCCCGGCCCGGCAAGCCCGGCGGATGCCTTTTCGTTAGCGGTGCCCTGGCGGCCTCACCGCAGGCGCAAGCCATTGCCGATGAGCTCAAGGCCTATCGCAAGGCGAGTGAAGCGGCGATCGCCGAGCGGCTGGCCAAGGGCAGGGCGGTGGGCGACCTGCCGGAAGGCTTCTCCGTCGAGAGCTTCGCCAAATACATCGCCGGCGTCATGAACGGCATGTCGATCCAGGCGCGGGACGGCGCATCGGTCGAAGAGCTGCGCATTTTGGCCCAAACCGCTCTTGCGGCCTTGCCGGCCGAAGAGCAAAAACGGGGAGCATGATTCAAGGACGGAACGCCATGCTGGATCTCTTCCCCGAGGCCGAGAAGCCGGCCGACATCATCCCGGCCAAGAAACTTTCCGCCCGCGCTGCAGCGCTCTATGTCGCGCCGGCGGATCATTTCCAGACGCGCCTGGTAGAGGAGTTGCGGCTCGGCTTCGACGGCATTTTGGGCGATTTCCACGCCGGATCGACGCGCCGCTCGGGGGGGCGCGAGCCCTGGTATCCGCGCGGCACCGAAATGCGCAACGAGCGGCAGCTGTCGATCGTGGCGGCGGATGAACTGGCCATCGTCGCCGAGCGGATGGGTTTGCCCGAGATCAAGCCGGAATGGGTCGGCGCCAATCTGGTGATCGAGGGCGTGCCGCATCTGTCGATGCTGCCGGCGGGCACGCTGCTGTTCTTCAAGGACGGCGTGACCCTCAAGGTCGACGCCCAGAACGGACCATGCCGCCTCGCCGGGCGATCGATCGCCGAAAATGCGGGAATGGCCGACATCGAAGCCGGCGCACTGTTGTTTCCAAAAATGGCGAAGCGGTTGCGTGGCGTGGTCGCCTGGGTCGAGAAGCCCGGAACGATCAGCGCCGGCGAAGAGATTTCGGCGCGGGTGCCGGAACAGTGGATTTACTAGGCGTAGCCGCGGGCCCTCCTCGTGGCCGAAGAGCTACGCCGCCCACTGAGCGGCGTAGCAGAAGCGCTGGGCCTCAGCCCTTACGGTTCTTCCTCGCGCCTTGCGCCATGACGGAAACGTGGTCCCACTTGTCCCAGGTGGCGAGGCGGTTGGCGTATTCCTGGCGGATCATCGGCAGGCCGCCGTCGCCGAAGAACACGCGCAGCGGCGGCTCGGCGGCGTCGACGATGGCCAGCATCGCCGGACCGGTCGCCTCGGGATCGCCGGCGACAGAGTTGGCGCGGCGCTCGGCCATCTTGGCGCGGGCAGGCGCATAGGCCTCGATCGGCTTGGAGACCTTGGCAGAGGCGCCGGACCAGTCGGTGGAGAAGCCGCCCGGCTCAACCAGCGTGACATGGATGCCGAATTCCCCAACCTCGATGCTGAGCGACTGACTGAAGGCTTCCAGCGCCCATTTCGAGGCGTGGTAGAGGCCGAGCGAGGCGAAGGCATTGACGCCGCCGATCGACGAGATCTGGATGATGTGGCCGGAGCGCTGCGCCCGCATGATCGGCAGCACGGCCTGGGTGACCCAGAGAGCGCCGAACACATTGGTTTCGATCTGGTCGCGGGCTTCCTGCTCGCTGACTTCCTCGATGGCGCCGAAATGGCCATAGCCGGCATTGTTGATGACGACGTCGAGCCGGCCAAAGCGCTTGTTCGCCTCGGCGACAGCGGCATCGACGGCTTTCTTGTCGGTGACGTCGAGCTTGATCGCGGCGATGTTGTCGCCATATTTTTCGACCAGATCGGCGAGCGTGCCGGCGTCACGGGCGGTCGCGGCAACACGGTCGCCACGCGCCAATGCGGCCTCGGCCCAGACGCGGCCAAAACCCTTCGACGATCCGGTGATGAACCAAACCTTGTTTGTCATGATGTGGAATCCTTGCCCCTGCGGGCGTGATTTTGGGTGAAAGCGGAGGCTTCTCCGCTTTCACGCATATACGGTCTATGCCGTGATTTTCCAGAGGCGAGGCGGAATCTTTTTGAACGGACACCCTTTGATCAGGGATAATTCACCTGAGACGACCACGCCGGGTCGTCGTGCTTTTGCCAGTAGAGCGCCATCAGCCGGCTGGTTAGCGGACCGACCTTGCCATCAGCGATCGCCGCGCCATCGATCTCAGTCACCGGCATGATGCCACCGGCGGTCGAGGTGATGAAGACTTCGTCGGCCGCCTTGAGCGCGGCGACACTGACATCGGCCGCGGTGGCGGCAAGACCTTCCTCGTTACAGAGATCGAAGACGGTGCGCCTTGTGATGCCGGGCAGCACGCCGATGGCCGGCGTCGACAGTTTGCCATCCTTGACGCAAAAGACGTTGAAGCCCGGGCCTTCGGCGACATTGCCGTTGAAGTCGAGGAGGAGCGCGGTCTCGGCACCTTGGTCATAGGCGTCGTAGAGGCCGCGCACCAGATCGAGCCAGTGGTAGTTCTTGATCGCCGGATCGATCGAGGCCGGCGGGATGCGCACCTTGTCGCTGATGGCGACGCGCAAGCCGCGTTGCAGCTGCTCGGCATTGGCGACCGAGCCGAAAGGCACGGCGAAGGCCATGAAGCGGTTGATCGCCTGGCGCGGATCACGGCTGAAGGTCGGCGAGGCGCCGCGCGTGCACAGCATTTCGACATAGGCGGCGCGATGGCCCGACAGGGCGACGCAATTGTGCAGGATCTCGGCCACGCCATCCCGGTCGAAAGGGATCGCCATGCGTAGCTTCTCCAGCCCGCCGAAGAAGCGGTCGAGATGCAGGTCGAGGCGGAAGAAGCGGCCCTCCCAGACATGCACCGTGTCATAGGTGGCGTCGGAATGCAGGAACCCCCAATCCAGCACCGACACCTTGGCTTGCGACATCGGCAGGTACTGGCCGTCGAGGAAGGCTATGCCGTCGGGATACGCATGCGGGTCGATGTGGCGGTCGCTGACCGTGGGCAGCGGCTTTGAAGCCTGTGTTGCCGTCGTCTGGTCCATCGGGGTCTCCTCGCGCGCAGGGTCATCAGCCTATCGGCGCCGGACAGAAGACATAGAGCCAGCCATCAGGCGCTGTTCGTCCTCCACGACGATCTGGCCGATACACTGGATTAGAATTGCCTTATGGTCGTGGAACACTGAGCTGGAGGGGGATATGGGCAGGCTTGGGGCTGTCATCGCAACCATGATGATCTTCGCCGCCGCGGGTGAAGCAAACGCGCTGTGTAGCAAAGAAGGCGAAGAGCTCTGCCAAAACGGCCAGACCTATCGCTGCGAGAAGACCGGCAGCGAACTGACGCCGATCTTCCAGAACGTCCCTTGCGCGGTGAACGTCCCTGCGCCGTCTCTGACCGGCACCTGGGTCGGCAGCGGCCACCAGAGCCCGGCCGGTGACGCCGGTGCCGACTGGTCGATCGCGATGACCATCAGGGATGACGGCGGATCGATCGACTATCCCTCACTCGGCTGCGGCGGATTGCTGTCGCAGACGTCGAGGGATGAGACGTCGGCGGAATTCCACGAGAGCATCACTTATGGCCAGGACAAGTGCATCGACGGCGGCGACATCACCGTCCGCTTCTTCAAGGGGAACCTGTCCTGGACCTGGGTCGGGCAGGCCGATGGCCAGCCTTACAATGCGATCGCCGTTTTGACCCGGCAATAGCCGCCTCATTCCTCCTCATCGTCGGCGTCAAGCAGGCGTGTCGCGCGCCAGCGGGTGAGCACGATGTTTGTCTGCTCGATGACGAAGAAGCGAGCGGAGTCGCGGTCATAGCCCTCGGCCAGCAGCTTTTCGTAATCGGTGTGCATGTGGCGGATGTGGGCAATGGTTGCCAACCACACGGCGATGCCTGGCGGCAAGGTCTTCATATGCACCGCGCCGGCGTCTGTGCGGATCTTTTCCATGTCGGCGTAAGGCGCCAGCGGCAGAAGTGCGGTCAGCGCCTTGGCGATGGCGCGGCGGCGGCCGGTCGGTGCCGTCATCGTTCTTCGCGCCCATTGATGGTCGCCTCCGGTATGGCGTCGGTCGAGGCGAAGTAAGGCTTGACGTCGATCACCGGCGTGCCGTCGAGCACGTCGATGGCGTCGAGATCGATGCGCCCCGTGGCGATGTCCAGCCCGACGAGCCTTGCCACATGCAGGCCGATCGGGTTCGGTCGGGCAGGGGAGCGCAGGCCGAATACGCCTTTCGCTTCAGCTGCATGGCGGGGTTTTTGCACAATCAGATTGCGCGGCGCGTGATGCAGCCAGGACAGGATGATGACGTGGCTGGCGCGCTCCAGTCCCCGCAGGCCGCTGCGATAGGGCGCGTCGATGGTCAGCACCGCCGGCTGCCCGGTGTCGCGGGCCGCGCGCATGTTCTTCGGGCAACTCTCCCTTGTCGTCCAAGGCGAGGCGATGCGGCCGATGAAGACGACGCCGCCATCCGCCGGCATCGTTGCCGGATCCTGGTCCAGCCGCTGTTCGCCCTCGCGTGCCTCGAACATTTCGCGTGGCCCGCTCATTCTGCCCATCTCGGTGTTGGCGCCTGTCATTGTCCCAGAACCGCACCACATTTTTGGTCGGCACGCACCGAAAAATCACGCATGCGGCATTTTCTTGTCCGGTAGCGACATAGCGCTTGCAAGGTTTTGAAAATCGACATAAACATATGTTTATATCTTTTTCAAAATGAAATGCGCTGAAAAGAGAATACGCTGATGCATGTCTCGCTCGACACTATGGTGGATACGCTTAAGGCGGCGGCCGAATCCAGCCGCCTGCGCATATTGGCACTGTTGTCGCGCGGCGACCTCACCGTTTCCGATCTTACCGAGATTCTCGGCCAGTCGCAGCCGCGCGTCTCGCGGCACCTGAAGCTTTTGCTCGAGGCCGGGCTGATCGGCCGCTACCAGGAAGGGTCGTGGGCCTTCTTCCGCCTGTCGGATGCCGATTCCGCGCGTGACTTCGTCATGGGGCTGATTTCCAGCATTCGCGGCGCAGATCCGCAGGTCGAGCGCGATCTCGAACGTCTGGCCTCGGTCAAGCGCAAGCGACAGGACCGCGCCACTGAGTATTTTTCGGTGAACGCGGCAAGCTGGGACCATATCCGCTCGCTGCATGTGCCGGACCGCGCCGTCGAGGCCGCGATGTTGAAGCTGGTCGGCAAGCGGCCGTTCCAGTCGATGCTTGATCTCGGCACCGGCACCGGGCGGCTGCTCGAAATCTTCTCGCCGCTCTACCGGCGCGGCGTCGGCATCGACATGTCGCGCGAGATGCTGACCGTGGCGCGCGCCAATCTCGACAAGGCCGGCGTTTCGAACGCGCAGGTGCGGCAGGGCGATATTTCTCGCCGCCGGTCGAGCGCGATGCCTTCGATCTCGTCACCATCCACCAGGTGCTGCACTATCTCGACGATCCGGCCCGCGCCATCCACGAGGCGGCGCGGCTTTTTGCGCCCGTCGGGCCGGCTGGTCATCGTCGATTTCGCGCCGCACACGCTGGAATTCCTGCGCGATGAGCATGCGCATATGCGCCTCGGCTTTTCCGACCGGCAAATCGGCGAATGGTTTGCGGAAGCGGGGCTTGATCTCGAGGATGCCCAGGAGTTCGAGCCGCGCGGCGGCAACGAGGCCAGGCTTACCGTAAAACTCTGGCTTGGCCGCGACCGGCGCCTGCTGATCGCCGATCCCGCCAATGAGCAGACCAAAGTGAACTCGATAGGGGAAATCGCCTGATGAACCAGTTCCGCTTTTCCCGCCGCCCCGACATTGGCGACAAGGTCAAGGTTTCCTTCGAATTCTTCCCGCCCAAGAATGATGAGATGGAGGCGCGGCTATGGGACACCGTCACCAGGCTGGAGCCGCTGAAGCCGAAATTCGTCTCGGTGACCTATGGCGCCGGCGGCTCGACGCGTGAGCGCACCGCCCGCACCATCAGCCGCATCCTGAACGAGACCAGCCTGACGCCGGCCGCGCACATGACCTGCGTCGACGCCGCCCGCCATCAGGTCGATGCCGTGATCCAGGAATTCGCCGATATGGGCGTGAAGCGCTTCGTCGCCCTGCGCGGCGATCCGGCCGCCGGCGTCGGCACCGCCTACCGTCCGCATCCGGATGGTTACGCCAATGGCGCTGAGCTGGTCGGCGCGCTGAAGGACGCCGGCGATTTCGACATTTCGGTTTCGGCCTATCCGGAAAAGCATCCGGAAAGCCCTGATTTCGCCACCGATATCGACATGCTGAAGCGCAAGGTCGACAATGGCGCGACGCGGGCGATCACCCAGTTCTTCTTCGACAATGATCTCTACGAGCGCTATGTCGAGCGCGCGCGCCGGGCCGGCATCTACATCCCGATCGTGCCCGGCATCCTGCCGGTGCATAATTTCACCCAGGTCGCCAATTTCTCGGCACGCTGCGGCGCGCTGGTGCCGGCATGGCTGGCCGAGCGCTTCGACGGCTTGCAGAACGACCCGCAGACGCATGCGCTGGTTGCATCTGCTGTGGCCGCCGAGCAGGTGCTCGACCTGGTCGAGCGCGGGGTGGGCGATTTCCACTTCTACACGATGAACCGCGCCGACCTCGTCTTTGCCATTTGCCACATGATCGGCATCCGCTCGCACGAGGCGGAGGTAGCAGGCTCGGCCGCTGCGTAAGGCAGCGCCGAACAGCAAAAGGCCGGGTAAAAACCCGGCCTTTCGAATTGCTTAGACTATCTGGTGCTGGTCTTCCCCGTCTTGGCGGGTTCAGGGAAGGACGCCCATAATGAGGGCGCCGATGAAAGCAAACGCAGCACAAATCATCAATGCGTTGATTGGCCTCGTGAGTCCCATGACATAGCCTCCTCTTAAAGAGCTATGCCTGAGAGTCTAGGGTCATTTGTGCCACAGGCAAGCGGAAAATGTGCTGCATTGCGACGTGATTGTGAAATTTGCGACCTCGGTTTCGCCGTTAGCCGTTGAAACTTCTCGGCAAAAACCGGCTTCAGACCTGTGAATAAATTGTGGCGGGACGGTGTCGTTACCATGTCATGGCAGCGCTACCACCGCGAAAGTCGACTTCGACTTTCGCGCCAATGCCGGGATTTGGTTAAGTCGTTAGAGCGTCCTTTGCGCGTCCAATCAGACGCGCGGCGCTCTATCGTCTGCCGAACAGCCGTCCGTCGATGGTGACCAAGCCCAGCGCGATCAGCACCACGCCGCCGATCTCGAACAGTTCCAGCCGCTCGCCGAGGAACAGAAAGCCGAGCAGCATGGCGCTGGCCGGCACGATCAGCGTGACCAGCGAGGCATTGGTGGCGCCGGCCGAGGCGACGAGGTTGAAATAGAGGATGTAGGCAAAGGCGGTGGAGAGCAGCGCCAGCGCCAGCACCGCCACCCAGACCGAGGGCGAGGCCGAGAACAGGCCGGCCGGGCCGTGCGCCAGCAGCACGACCGGAATCATGATGATGGTCGAAGCGGTCAGCTGCCCGGTGGCGAGGACCGGCGAGGGCACGCCCTTGAAGCGGCGGGCGACCATGAGCGCGACGCCATAGGACAAAGACGCGCCGATGAGCGCGAATTTCGCCCAGACCGGGCCGCCTAGCCCGGCGAGCAGGCCGGGACCGATCATGACAGCGGTACCGGCAACGCCGAGCCCGATGCCGGCGAGCTTGTTCCAGGAGAGCTTCTCGTCCGAGGTCAGCGCGTTGGCGAGGATCAGCGTCCAGAACGGCGTCGTCGCGTTGAGCACCGAGGCGACACCGGCGCCAAGCTCAGTCTGGCCGGCGAAGATCAGCGAGAAGGGGACGACATTGTTGGTGAAGGCCAGCAGGAAGAACAGCCCGGCATGCGGAAGGGCGAGGCGGAAGGACGGGCCGCGCAGGCCGAGATAAATCTGCAGCGCGATCGCCGCGATGGCGACGCGAAACAGCACCAGCACCAGCGGGTGGAGTTCCGCCACCGCGATGCGGGCAAAGAAGAACGAGCCGCCCAGATGGCCCCAAGCAGCAGCAATTGCCCCCAGTCGGTGAGCGTCATCGGTCCGCGTGGTGCGGATGTCGCGGCTATTGCCATGTCTATCGTCCTCCCCCGGATGGGCCGACATGTCGGCCCTAATGCCGGCCGGTCAGGAAGATGGCATAGCCGGTCTGATGACAAGGGCCACCCGAAACCTGATCGCTGGCAAACGATGCTGCCAAAAACTAGAGCCGCTGCGTTAGTGCCGCGAGACACAGAATTGTTTTCATTAGCCGCTAGCTTGGATTAATTGTGCGCAGCCGAGATCGAGGATTCGTCAATGCAACGATTCGAGAATGCCCGCGAGGCAGCACTGGCGCTTCGTCCGGACGATCCGGTCTATTGCTTCCGCCCGCAGGTGCTGAAGGCCGATGCCAGGCAGTTCATGGGCATGTTCCCTGGCAAGACCGCTTATGCGGTCAAGACCAATGGCGAGCAGATCGTGTTGAAGACTTTGGTCGAGGCCGGCGTCACCGCCTTCGATGTCGCTTCGCCTGGCGAATTCGCCGCCGTGCGCGCCGTCTCTGCCGATGCCGAGATGCTCTACATGCACCCGGTCAAGGCGCAGTCGGACATCAAGCTGGCGCTGGAGAAATACGGCATCCGCGTCATCTCGCTCGACCATGAGGACGAGATCACCAAGCTGACGCGCGTGGTGCGGGCGCTCGACATCGATCCTGGCGCCATCAGCGTCTTCGTGCGCATCCAGACGAAAGGATCGGCGGCCTACGAACTGTCGAAGAAGTTCGGCGCCGGTCCGGCCTATGCCGTGGAACTCGCCGAGCGGCTGAACCGCACCGGCTACAAAGTCGGCCTCTGCTTCCATGTCGGCAGCCAGATCGAGGATCCCGATACCTATGAGCGGGCGCTGGCCTCGGCCGACTGGGTGCGCAACCGGCTGACCTTCGACCTTGCCGGGCTCGATGTCGGCGGCGGCTTTCCGGCCGAGTACGGGCACGATCCCAACCGCAAGCTGATCGAGATGCCATCGCTCGGCCAGATCATGTCGCGGTTTTCCGGAGACCTGAAAGAATATCAGTTCGACCAGATGCCGCTGGTGGCGGAGCCGGGCAGGGTGATCGTGGCGCGCTGCCTGTCGCTGATCGTGCGCGTGCTTTTGCGCAAGGGCAAGCGGCTCTACATCAATGACGGCATCTGGGCATCGCTGTCGGATTCATGGACCGGCAAGATCACGCTGCCGGCGCGTTTCATTCCCGATCCGGCGATCAGGACCCGCAATGGCGACGAAAAGAACATCGTGCCGTTCAAGGTCTGCGGCGCGACCTGCGATTCCGTCGACATCCTGTCCAGGCCATTCTGGCTGCCGGAAACCGTCGATACCGGCGACTGGATCGAGATCGGCCATATCGGCGCCTATTCGCTGTCGCTCCGGACCCGCTTCAACGGCTTCTATCCCGATACTTTCGTCGAGGTGACGACGCCCTTCGACGAGGGTGATGCGCCGCAGGGGTTTGCGAGTTTGGAGACGATGGCTGATTAGCGAATAGGGAATAGCCAGTAGCGAATAGGGAATTATCTTCTTCGCTACTCGCTACTCGCTACTCGCTACTCGCTACAATTTCGCCAAAAGCTCCTGCGTCGGCCAGCCATCCACCGGCAACCCCAGCCGCATCTGCTCCTTGCGGATGGCTTCGCGGGTGTTGGTGCCCAGAATGCCGTCGACCGTGCCGACATCGTAGCCCGGGCCTCGAGCTTGGTCTGCAGCGCTTTCATCTGCTCGTTGTTGAGGCCTGGTTCGGGGGTGCGCGGATCAAGCGGCGGTGCGCCGGCGAGCCGAGCGGCGAGGTTGGCCGCGGTCAGCGCATAGGTGAAGGACTGGTTCCATTCGAGATAGACGTCGAAATTGTCGTAGGTGAGGAAGGCCGGACCCTTGCGGCCCATGGGCAGCGCCAGGCCGGCCTTGAGACCCTTGTCGACCAGCGGCGAGCCGTCGGGGTTGGTGACACCCCACTGCGCCCACTGTGTCAGCGGCAATTTGTTGGTGCGCCCGGTCTGGTCCCACGGCATCTCGTCCGGCACGCGCACTTCCTGGATCCAGGGCTCGTCGCGCTTCCAACCGCGCGACAGAACCTTGCTGGCCGTGGTCATGATCACATCGGGCACGCTGCCGCGCAGGTCGACCTTGCCGTCGCCATCGCCATCGACGCCGTGCGTCAGATAGTCGGAAGGCAGGATCTGCGTCTGGCCGATCTCGCCGGCCCAGGCGCCCTTGACGTCGGCCGGCAGCACGCCGCGATCGATCAGCTCGAGAAGCGGCACCAGCTGCTGACGGAACAGCTGCGGGCGGCGGCAATCATGCGAAAGCGTCACCAGCGCGCTCAGCGTATGGAAATCGCCCTGTACCGCACCAAAATCGGTCTCCAGTGCCCAGAAGGCGGTGATGACCGGCGCCTGGACGCCGAACTGCTGGTCGGCGCGGGCGAAGATGTCGGCGTATTTCTTCATGTTCGCCGCACCTTGCTTCAGCCGGTAGGCTGAAATCATGCGGTTGGAAAACTCGATGAAGGTCTGGGTGAAGACGCCCTGGGCGCGGTCGCGCGCCAGCGCCCGCTCGTCGAAGGTGGCATCCTCCAGCGCGTCGAGGCCGACAGCGCCGACACCGGCCGCCTTGGCTTCCGCCGCCACGCCCTGTTTCCAGGTTTCGAAGTCGCCGCCGCATTCCTGCGCCATCGCCGGCAAGGCCGTGGCGCACAGGAATAGCGCCGCGAGGGCTTGAGAACGCAGTCGCATCAGCTTCCTTTCGAAACGAAGAGGGCATTGTCGTGCTTGGCTGGATGCCCAACGCCCTGAATTACCGGCGGTTGCACTCTTTACCGCTGGCTGTGTCGAAAAGCAGGCGGCAGGCCCGGTGTCAACGGTTCTTCTGCCACAGTCCTTCGTTGAATGCCGCTCGCTGCCGTTGGACCCGGTTCAACGGCAGTTCTGCTGGGACAACTTAGTCCAAGGATTCGCTGCCGTTGAACCTGGTTCAACGGGGGCTCTGCCGGAGTGGATGTATCCAAGGTGGTGCTGCCGTTGAACCCGAAGTCAACGGGTGTTCTGCCGCAGCCACTTATTCCAGGCGGCTTCCGAGCCGTTGAAGACGTTGATGTCGGACTTGCCGGTCATGCCGGGAACGATGCCGGTTCCGGTGTACTGCCAGAAGGTGAAGGGGTGGCTGCCGTATTTCTCGCGCGGGTGGCCGGCGACGGAGCGCAGCCAATAGGGATAGCCGCGGAAGGTTGACAGCTCGTTGTCGTCGAAGAAGTCGACCGAGGTGTAGATGATCGGCTTCTTGCCGTAATGCCGCTCGACGATCTCGAGGAAGGTGGTCATTTCGCTGCGCACCGTGGCGGCGTCGGGACGCAGCCTGCAGGTCGGCGATTTCGGGTTCCATTCCATGTCGAGCACCGGCGGCATGGCGGATCGGTCGACGGGAACATTCTGGATGAACCAGCGCGCCTGCTGGGCGGCCGGGGTGCAGAAGTAGAAGAAGTGATAGGCGGCGCGCGGAACGCCGGCGGCTTTCGTGTTCGCCCAATGCTCGTTGAAATACTCGTCGAAGCGGTCGCCGCCTTCGGTGGCCTTGATGAAGGCGAAGGAGATGCCGCTTGCCTTGGCCGTCGGCCAGTCGACCGAGGTCTGGTACTTGGAGACGTCGGTGCCGTGAACGGCATAGTTCCACGGTGCGCCGCTGTCCCATTCATGCGGCTTGGAATCGGCGAAGCGCGGCGCGCGCACGGCGACTGTCGGGCTGCTCGACGAAGAGGGTGACAGCGGCGACAGATCGTCCACGGTCGAGCAGGCGCCAAGCAGCGTCAGCATGAAAAGAGCCGCAAGACGGCGCATCACAACTTCCAAGCCGGAATCAGCCGGTCGCTGATGGGTCTGTGAACTGATGGCCGGTCTGGCCCCCTCCGAACGATCGCCCCACGCATCGTCCAGCATATCCTTTTTGTGCATGTCGTGGTCCCAAAACCGCTGCGCACTTTTGGGCGACATGCATCCATGTGATCGCCGATCATGGTTGATAATCGGTTGACGGCGCTCGACAAGAGCCCCGATTTTGCGGAAGCAATGGCGGCAATTCGATGACATAAGGGTCGGGCGAGAGCCTGGGAGGCAACGGATGCGAGTGGTCGTCAAGATCGTCAAATGGCTGCTTGGCCTGATCGTGCTGGCGGTCGCCGCGCTGTTTGCCTGGCTTTACATCGCGCCGCCGGAATTGATCCGCGTCGGTTCCGGCTATTCGGCCAAGATCGTCTGCTCCAACGTCTTCATCGCCGGGCGCGACCCCAATGACGTGCTTGCCGTCGACGTGCAGGCGCCAGGCCACCCGCTGCTGCGGTTGATGCGGGTCTCGGTCGACAAGAACAGGGGGACGGTTTCGGCGGGCCTGCTGGGTTTCCTCGGCAAGAGCGAGGCGGTTTCGCGCGACGGGCTGGGCTGCGCCTCGGTTCCCGACGGCGATGTCGGCAAGGCAAGGCGCACGGCGGTCCATGTCGGGCCCGCAGCGACCAGCCAGGATGCGCTTTGGCCGGAGGGCGAGCGGGTCGAGGCATCGCAGGATCCGGTGATTGCCAAGCTGCTCGACGACGCGGCGCTGATCGGCACCGGCATGCGCGCAATCGTGGTGGTGAAGAACGGCCGCGTCGTCGCCGAACGCTATGGCACCGGCTTTTCCGCCAAGACGCCGCTGCTTGGCTGGTCGATGACCAAGACGGTGAACGCCGCCATCATCGGCACGCTGGTTAAGGACGGCAAGATGGCCGTCGACAACAAGGGCCTGTTTGCACCGTGGAAGGCTGACGGCCGTGCCTCCATCAGCCTTGCCGACATGATGGCGATGTCGAGCGGGCTCGAGTTCAACGAGGATTATGGCGACGTCGCCGACGTCACGCGCATGCTCTATCTCGAACCCGACATGGCGGGCTTTGCCGAATCCAAGCCGCTGGCGGCCGAGGTCGGCAAGGTGTTTTCCTATTCGAGCGGCACGGCGGTGATGCTGTCGCGGCTGTGGCAGGACGCGATCGGCGACAAGGCCAAGGCCCTGACATGGCCGCGCACAGCGCTGTTCGAGCCGCTCGGCATGCACAGCGCGGTGCTCGAAACCGATGAGCAGGGCACGTTCGTCGGCTCGTCCTATCTCTACGCCACGGCGCATGACTGGGCGCGCTTCGGCCAGTTCCTGCTGCAAGGCGGGGTGTGGAACGGCAACCAGGTGCTGCCGGCCGGCTTCGTCGACTGGATGCGCGAGCCGGCGCCGGCTTCGAAAGTCTACGGCAAGGGCCAGCTGTGGATCGAGGCACCGGGCGACGAGGACAATCCCGGCGCCGGCGTCGCGGCCGGCCTGCCCAAGGACACCTACTGGATGGAAGGGCATGACGGGCAGACCGTCGCCATCATTCCGTCGGAGCAACTGGTAATCGTGCGGCTGGGGCTGACACCGGCCAAGCTCGGCTATCGGCCGCAGACGATGGTTGGGGCGCTGGTGAAGGCGCTACATTAGCTCCCTTTACCCTCCCCTTGATGGGGAGGGTCGGCGCGTAGCGCCGGGGTGGGGTGCCTCAGCGCTTCACCCCCATCCGCGCCTTCGGCGCGACCTCCCCCATCGAGGGGGAGGTGAGGTTGCGCTGCCCAATCACGCCAAGCCAGGCATAGCCGCGATAGAGCGTGCGGAAACGGAAGGTTGCGCCGGTTCGCCGAGATTCCGATTCTAGGACTTCGCGCAGGGATTCACGCGGCGCGACGTGGAATTTTTTCAACCAGCCGCGCAGTAAAGTCCGGAACCAGCCCGGCAGGCCCTCCTGCTGGCCGAAATCGACGACATGCAGGGAACCGTTAGGGGCGAGTGCCGCAAGGGCTGCCGACACCGTCTTTTCCCAACCGGGGATCATCGACAGCGAATAGGACACGAAGACGCGGTCGAAGCGCTCGATGCCGTATAGCGCGCCCGCATCGAAATCGGTGGCGTCGCCTCGGGCCAGCGCAACACGGCCGTACAGGCCTTCACGGTCGATCGCCTTGCCGGCCGTCTCCAGCATTTCGGCCGAGATATCGAGGCCGAAGAAGTGGGCGTCGGGATAGCGGCGGGCGGCCAGGATGATGTTGCGGCCGGTGCCGCAGCCGAGCTCCAGCACGGTGCCGCCTTGCGGCACCTCCAGCCCATCGATCAACCGGTCGCGGCCGAGAAGATAATATTTGCGGGTCAGATCGTAGATGTGGCGCTGCCAACGGTAGACGCCGTCCATCAGTTCGGCATGGCTGGCCGGCAGCTCCGTCGTGCTCATGCGGCGCGCTTCACATAGAGGTGGAAGCCGCCATAGATCGCGGAACGGTCGCGGGCCGAGAATTCGCGCGAGGCCTCGTCCTGATAATCCCACTGGTCGAGCAGCGAATTGGAGACGCGGCCCGGCAGCAGGCTGGGCTCGGCGGCGGTGCGGAAAATGACGCGGGCGCCAGCCGAGGCGGTGCGGCTGATTTCCGACCACAGCGCATTGAGCTGGTCATCGGTCATCCAGTCCTGCGCGTCGAGCAGGATGAAGCGGTCGACCGTGCCGGCATCCTTGCCGGCGAGGAACTCGATCAGATTGGCGTGGTGGATGGCGACGCGGTCGATGTTGCCGCGGATGGTATCGTAGTTCTGCTTTTCCAGATAGGCGGGCAGGGCGGCCTCGCCGGGCTCGGGATAGCGGCGGGCGAAAGCCTGCCAGGCGAAATAGTTGTTTTGCAGGGGAAAATCGCAAGCGAGCTTTTCCAGCCGGGCCTTCAGCACGCTGGCCATGGTGCCGTCGCCCGAGGTGATCAGTGAATCATACTGCGCAGGCGGAATGCCGAGGCCGAACAGCGAAGCCTTGCGCGACGTTGCCCATTTCAAAAGCTTCTTGTCGAAGACCGGCGCCAACTCCTCGTTGAAGAAGCGACGCTGTTCGCCAATGTTTTTGGCTTCCATCATGCGGGCCGGGTTGACGCCGAAGAATTTGGCTGTGCGATGGCCCATGGCGATGAACAAGCCGAGCAGGCCGGTCTGGTAGAAATTGCGGTCGAAGACGGCGATGCGCCGGCGGCCGCGCCAGCTGCAGTGTTCCCAATAATGGCGGCTGACCGGATCGAGATGCGGCGCGATGAAACGGTCATAGGCTTGCGAATTGTGGCTGGTGTCGGCGGCGCCGAAGAAGCGGAACAGGTCGCCCTGCGAGGGCAGGCGGCGCACCGCCTCAAGCTTCATGCGGTTCAGCGCGACATGGGCAGTGTTGAGGTCGACGGCGTCGACCCTTGCCGGCGAACGGGTGAGGTAGGCCAGGATGTTGCAGCCGCCGGAAGCGATGGTGACGACGCGGTGGCCCTGCCCGAGCTGCATGGCCTCCATGTCGACATCGGGGTCTTCCCATATCTGCGGATAGACGAGGCCGGAAAACAGGAAGGCGAACAGCCGCTCGGAGATGCCGGCTTTGGAAAGCGCGCGGTTCTGGTAGACGGCCTTTCCAACTTCCTTGCCGCGGCGAAAAACCAGATCCGAGGAGACGTCCGTCATGACAAAGTGATTCCCCATTTGCTTTGTCGCAAGCGGGTAGCGCAGCGTCATGACAGCCCGGTGACAGCCTGTTGACGTGTTCTTTACAGCGTGCCAAACCCGCCAGGCGTCGGCGTCGTCAGGACAACAGCCTCGCCGGCCTCGAGCACCGTCTGGTCGCAGGCCTCCAGCACGTCGATCGTGCCATCGTTACGACGGACCTTGGTCGAGCCGACCTTGCCGTCGCCACCTCCGTCCAGCCCTTGCGGGGGACGGTTGCGGTGCGAGGACAGGATCGCGCATTCCATCTTCTCGAGGAAACGGATGGTGCGTTTGGTGCCGTCGCCGGCGCTCCATTTGCCCTTGCCGCCGGAGCCCTGCCGGATGTGGAAATCCTCCAGCACCACGGGAAAACGCAGTTCCAGCACTTCGGGATCGGTGAGGCGCGAATTCGTCATGTGGGTGTGCACGCCCGAGGTGCCGGCAAAGCCGCGGCCGGAATTCATGTGTCCAGCGGGCGAGCCGGAGCAGATCGTCTCGTAGTACTGGTATTTCTTGTTGCCGAAGGTGAGGTTGTTCATCGTTCCCTGCGCATTGGCCATGGCGCCCATGGCGCCGAACAGCGCGTTGGTGACATGCTGCGAGGTCTCGACATTGCCGGCAACGACGGCGGCAGGGTAGGCGGGCTTCAGCATGCAGCCGTCGGGAATGACGATGTTGATCGGCCTGAGACACCCGGCATTCATCGGGATCATGTCCTCGACCATGACGCGGAAAGCATAGAGGACCGCGGCGCGGGCAACGGGTTCCGGCGCGTTGAAATTGTTCTTCATGACAGGTGACGTCCCGGTGAAGTCGACCGTCGCCTCGCGCTTTTGCCGGTCGACCGATATCTTCACCTTGATCACCTGGCCGGTGTCGGTGGGATATTCATAGGCCGACGTGTCCGGCAGCCGCTCGATCACCCGCCGCACGCTTTCGGCCGCATTGTCCTGGACGTGACCCATATAGGCCTCGACGACATCGAGGCCGAAATGCGCGACCATCTTGCGCAGCTCGGCGACGCCTTTCTCATTGGCGGCGATCTGCGCCTTGAGGTCGGCGATGTTCTGATGCGGGTTGCGGGCGGGGTAACGATGGTCGGTGAGCAGCGCATGCAGCTCTTTTTCGCGGAATTTTCCGCGGTCGACGATGCGGAAATTGTCGAACAGCACGCCTTCTTCGTCGACCGTGGTGGCGAGCGGCGTCATCGAGCCAGGGGCGGTGCCGCCAATATCGGCGTGATGGCCGCGCGAGGCAACGTAGAAGAGAATTTCCTCCCCCCTTGAGGGGGAGGTGGCGGCGAAGCCGCCGGAGGGGGTCGGATCGACCGGGCTCGGCGCTCTTGCGGTGCCTTCTGAGAGGACCCCGCCCGGCCGCTGCGCAGCCACCCTCCCCTCAAGGGGGAGGGAAAAGACTGGCGTCACCACGGTAATGTCGGGCAAATGCGTGCCGCCATTGTAAGGTGCGTTCAAGGCAAAGACGTCGCCGGGGTGGATGTCGCCGGAATTCAGCCGGATGATGGTTTCGACCGAGCGGTCCATCGAGCCGAGGTGCACCGGCATGTGCGGTGCGTTCGCGACCAGCGCCCCGGTGTGGTCGAAGACGGCGCAGGAAAAATCCAGCCTTTCCTTGATGTTGACGGAATAGGCGGTGTTCTGCAACGTGACACCCATCTGTTCGGCGATCGACATGAACAGGTTGTTGAAGACCTCCAGCATCACCGGATCGGCGTTTGTGCCAAGGGCGGCGGCGCGCGCTTTCCGTTCCGTGCGGCGGATCACGACGTGGTTGAGGTTGGTGATTTCGGCCTGCCAGCCTGGCTCGACGACGATGGTCTGGTTCGGTTCGATGATGAGGGCGGGGCCTGCGACCAGATTGGATGGGCGCAGGTTTTCGCGACGATGGATGCCGGCTTCATGCCACCGGCCTTCGGTGTAGATGCGCCGCGTCCCGGAAGCGCCCGCTTCAACCCTTGCAGGTCCGGCGGGCGCATAGGCTTCGGCGCTGCTTTCGCCGATTTCTGCGCCCTCGACGCCGACCGTCTCGACGATCATCGGCTTGTCGTCATAGACAAAGCCGAATTGTGCCTTGTGGGCGATTTCGAAATCGCGCTTTGCCTGGAAAATCGAGTCACTCTCGAAATTCACCGGCAGCGTCGTGTCGGTGCCGTCGTAGCGGATGTGCAGCACGGGCTTGGTGGCAACCGCGTCCTCGGCGATGCCTTGCGCTGCCAGCTCGGCAATGACAGCCTTTTTCAAGATGGCGATGAGGCTGCCGATCTCGGTTCTGGATTCCTCTGCGAGCGGCCTGAGCAGCGCCTGCTGGCGCGAGGCAAAGACCGAAGCCAGGCCGATGCCGTACGCCGAAAGCAGGCCGGAGAAGGGGTGGATCAGCACCGCTTCCATGCCGAGCGCGTCGGCGACCAGGCAGGCGTGCTGGCCGCCGGCACCGCCGAAGCAGTTGAGCAGATATTCGGTGACGTCGTAGCCGCGCTGCACGGAGATCTTCTTGATGGCGTTGGCCATGTTCTCGACGGCGATGGTGACGAAGCCCTCGGCAACCGCTTCGGGCGAGCGGCCGTCGCCGATCTGGTCGGCCAGGGTCGCGAATTTCGCGCGAACCGTCTCGACGTCGAGCGGCTGGTTCTGGCCGGGGCCGAAGATCGCCGGGAAGAAATCGGGCTGCAGTTTGCCGAGCATGACATTGGCGTCGGTGACGGCCAGCGGTCCGCCGCGCCGGTAGGCGGCGGGACCGGGATTGGCGCCGGCGGAGTCCGGTCCGGCGCGAAAACGGCCGGCCTCGTAATGCAGGATCGAGCCGCCGCCGGCGGCAACGGTGTGGATGCGCATCATCGGCGCGCGGACGCGCACGCCGGCGACTTCGGTGTCGAAGGCGCGCTCATACTCGCCGTCATAGTGGGCGACGTCGGTGGAGGTGCCGCCCATGTCGAAGCCGATGACTTTTTCGAAGCCGGCGAGCTTCGCCGTCTCGACCATGCCGACGACACCGCCGGCCGGACCCGACAGCAACGCGTCCTTGCCCTGGAACATGTCGGCGGCGGTGAGTCCGCCCGAGGACATCATGAACATGAGGCGAGGGGTTTGATCGCTCTCGCGCGCCGCACCCAGTTCTCCCGCCACCCTTTGCACATACCGCGACAGGATGGGCGAGAGATAGGCGTCGACCACGGTGGTGTCGCCGCGGCCGACCAGCTTGATCAGCGGCGAGACCTCGTGGCCGACCGAGACTTGGGCGAAGCCGATCTTGCGGCAGACCTTTGCCACCGCCTTCTCGTGGTCGGGATATTTCCAGGCATGCATGAAGACGATTGCCACGGCATCGATGCCGTCGGCCTTCGCCTGCTCGATCGCCGGCCGGCACGCGGCGATGTCGAGCAGCCGTTCGACGGAGCCATCGGCGAGCACGCGCTCGTCGATTTCGATGACGCGTTCATAGAGCTGCTCGGGAAGGATGATCTCCTTGGCGAAAATGTCGGGACGCGCCTGGTAGGCGATCCTGAGCGCATCGCGGAAGCCCTTGGTGATGAGCAGGAGCACGCGGTCGCCCTTGCGCTCCAGAAGCGCGTTGGTGGCCACAGTGGTGCCCATCTTGATGTCGCCGATCAGGCCGGACGGGATGGCGACGCCAGGTTCGACGCCGAGCAGATCGCGGATGCCCTGGATGGCGGCATCGGCATAGGCTTCGGGATTCTCCGAAAGCAGCTTGCGCGGATGCAGCCCGCCTTGCGGGTCACGGCCGATGACGTCGGTGAACGTGCCGCCGCGATCGATCCAGAAATCCCATTTCGCGGCCATGGCTTTAGTCTCCGGCATTTTCGTTTCCAGCTTTCGTTGTTAATGCGCCAAATCGCCGGCAGCAACGCATCCCGTTGATGTTACACGCGGAAACGCAACGTTACGAAACTCATAGCCGCGTGGTGCATTGTTTATCCGAGCGCTCACCGCATTTTGAGCGTGTATTGAAGGAGAGATATTATGAAAAAGCTCATTCTAGCTTCTGTGTCCGTCCTTGCCCTGCTGGGCGTCGCAGCCTGCAGCGACAGCGGCAAGGGCACTGACACCACCACCACGCAGAGCACCAATCCGCCGGCCGCGGAGCAGCCGATGAAGCCTGCGGCCCCTGCCGACAATTCGACTAAGCCTGCCGAGCCGGCTCCGGCAACGCCCGCTCCTGCGCCCGCGCAGTAGTTGGTACAGCAGTACAAGTGTCTTGGGAGGAAGGGCCGGCGTCTCGCCGGCCTTTTCTTGCAAAGGCAGCCACCGGGACCGACAAGGTGCCTCTGGTTCACCGACCTGACAGAGGCCGTTATTGGCTTGATAGCGGGGACCGGTTGGCTCTATGAAGCGGGCCATGTCGATTTGGGACCGCCTCGGCGAGTTTATCACACGGGTATCGTCTTCAGCGACGTCGGGTGTTGCCGACGTTGTCGAGGCCGTGCGCACAGTGTTCTCCGGCGATGCCGACCTGCGCCGCCGCGTCGCCTTTTCGGTGGCGATGATCGCGCTGTCGGCCAAGATGGCCAAGGCCGACGGTATCGTCACCCAGGATGAGGTGCGTGCCTTCCAGGAAATATTCGAAGTGCCGCCGAAGGAGACGCGCAACGTTGCGCGTCTGTTCGATCTCGCCCAACGTGACGTGGCCGGTTTCGAAACTTATGCCGAGCGCATGGCGCAGCTGTGCGGCTCCGGGCATTCCAATTGCGTGATGCTGGAAGACATACTCGACGGCCTGTTCCACATCGCCAAGGCCGACGGGCTGGTGCATGAACGCGAAGGCATCTTCCTGCATCGTATCGCCGAGATCTTCCGCATCGACGAGGCGCATTACGAATCGATCCTGGCCCGGCACGTCAATCTTGGCGCCGGCGACCCCTATGTGGTGCTCGGCATCGAGCGCGGCAAGCCGTTCGAGGAGGTCAGGAAGCGGTACCGCAAGCTGGTGTCCGACAATCACCCCGACCGGCTGATCGCGCGCGGCCTGCCGCAGGAATTCATCAAGATCGCGACGACCAGGGTCGCGGCGATCAACGCCGCCTATGAGATGATCGAGCGGGGCCTGCGGCACGTATGAGCGGCTTCCTGCCCGACGAGCCTGGTGCCGAGGTCAGGGTGTCGCCGAATTTCGGGCCAAGGCGCGATACGCTGAAGCCCGACATGATCGTGCTGCACTATACCGGCATGGCGACTGGGGCCGGGGCGGAGGCGTGGCTGTGCGATCCGGCGAGCGAGGTTTCATCACACTATCTCGTCCATGAGAACGGCCCCATCGTGCAGATGGTCCGGGAGAGCGACCGCGCCTGGCACGCCGGCAAGAGTTCCTGGTTCGGACGCACGGACATCAATTCCTGCTCGGTCGGCATCGAGATCGTCAATCCTGGCCATTCGCTGGGCTATCCCGAGTTTCCCCGGCGCCAGATCGAGGCGGTCATCGGCCTGTGCAAGGGGATTGCCGCGCGGCATGCGATCCCCGCCATGCGGGTGCTGGCGCATTCCGACGTGGCGCCGGGGCGCAAGATCGATCCGGGCGAGAAGTTCCCTTGGGCCGCCCTGTTCAAGGCCGGTGTCGGCCATCTCGTGCCGGCCGCACCCATCAGGCGCGGGACTGCGCTGAAGCCAGGTGACAGCGGTGCCGATGTCGAAGCACTGCAGTCGATGCTGGTGCTCTATGGCTATGGCGTCGAGATATCGGGTGTTTTCGACCATCAGACACGGATTGTCGTCGAGGCCTTCCAACGGCATTTCCGGCCACGCCTGGTCGACGGGCTGGCCGACGGCTCGACCATGCGCACGCTGCAAAAATTGCTTGCTTCCATGGGCCGCTGACCCAGGGGCAAGGCGCTGCCCAAGTAATCTTTTCCTCTGTCAGGTTACAAACTGTCACTCAAAGTGACTTGCCCCGCCTTCATTGGCGCCAATTCGGGCTTCAAAGGGCAATTCGTACAGTTTGTCGGACGTCTAGCCCCCGGATGTTCCGATATTAATCAAGCAGCGCCGCGCGAACATCTTCGCGTGGTCCAGACAGAACAGGATCACATGCAGAAATTGACCGTTGTAACGGCAGCTCTTGCTGCCGGCGTAATGACTTTTGCCATCAACGCGGCCGACGCCGCGCCGGTAAGCCCGCGGGCCGATCAGGGGCTCGTCGTGGCGACCGCCAAGGGCAAGGCCATTTCGGCCAAAAGCAGCAGGAGTGTGAAGGCAACGGCGAAGCAGGCTTCCGCGAAGGTGGAAAAGGCCAGTTGGGCCAAGGCGAAGAAATCCGCCGCCAAGGCCAAGCGCGGCCGCAAAACCATCGACATGACGACGACGGCATCGATCGGCCTCAGGAATGTCGCGGCGTCGACGGCAGCGGTGGCCAGCAGCGGCCAGTACTCCGCGATCGTCGCCCGCTATGCGGCGAGCTACGGCGTTCCGGTGTCGCTGGCCCAGGCCGTCATCACGATCGAGAGTAACTACCGGCCGAACATGGTCGGCAGCGCCGGCGAGATCGGCCTGATGCAGATCAAGCCGGCGACGGCGCGTATGATGGGATACAACGGTTCGGCCAAGGGGCTGTTCGATCCCGATACCAACATCAAATACGGCATGAAGTATCTCGCTTTGGCGCAAAACCTTGGCGGTGGCACCACCTGTGGCACGATCTTGAAATACAATGCCGGCCATGCCGCGACGCGGATGAACCCGATCTCGGCCGCCTATTGCAGCAAGGTCAAGGTTCAGATGGCGGCACTTTGATTACAAGTTGCGAGAGCCGGCGGACAAGCCGGCTTTTTCGTTTGCGTTTTCCCGGCTGAACCCCTTTATACGCCGTGCCAGCTGGCTGGGCGGCCGCACTCGCAAACGCCGAAAGGCCGCGAGTGAGGAAAGTCCGGGCTCCATGGAGACACGGTGCCGGTTAATGGCCGGCGGGGGCGACCCCAGGGAAAGTGCCACAGAAAGCAAACCGCCACGACTTTGTCGGGGTAAGGGTGAAAGGGTGGGGTAAGAGCCCACCGCGCGACTGGCAACAGAAGCGGCACGGTAAACCCCACCGGGAGCAAAACCGAATAGGGGCGGTGCGAGGGGCAACCCTCGAGGGCTGTTTCCGGCTCACCGTCCGGGTAGGTTGCGTGAGGCGCATGGCAACATGCGCCCAAGATGAATGGCCGCCACGTTCTCGTCCCGCAAGGGGCGAGGGCCATACAGAACCCGGCTTATAGGCCAGCTGGCAGTTTCGCCCTCGAAAAGAGAAATCCTTTGAGATCAGCAGGTTGCGCCCTCGGGTGCGCCTGTCGATTCAAGTCTTTCATCCGTTTGCCCATAAGAGCCAGGCTCGGCCGTCGCTTGAAGCTGGTGCGATTAAATCGTACCATGGTTCGAGAACGGTATCGGGAGCCTATCATGGGACAGGTCGACAAACGCAGCATCACGCTGTCGCCGGAACTGGCGCAAGCGGTGGACGATGTGGTCGCTGCAGGGGAGTACGCCTCGGCGAGCGAAGTCATCCGCGATGCGCTGCGGCAATGGAAGGACCGCCGCGATCTCTTCGGTTATACGATCGAGGAGTTGCGCAAGCTGGTGCAGGAAGGCATCGATAGCGGGCCGGGGCGATTTGCATCGATGGATGAAATCAAAGCCGAGGCACGGAGGCGCTTGCGATCTGACGGCGCAGCATGAATCTGCTGCCCATCGTCCGGAACGCACGCGCAGAAGAAGATTTGATCGCGATTTGGCAACATATTGCCCGCGATAGCGAGGCTGCAGCCGACCGGTTGCTCGACCGCTTCGAGGCGCGGTGGCAGCAACTGGCTTCCTTTCCCTTCTCAGGCGCGCCGCGCGACGACATCGCGCCCGGCATCCGTCATCTGGTCGTTGGCGACTATCTCACTTTGTATCGTGTCAACGACGACGTAATCGAAATTCTTCGCGTGCTGCATGGGCATCGCAACATCGAAGCTGAGGATGTCGGCTCGTGACCGGTTCGGTCAGCCGCTGATCCTGTCCAGCGACATCTCGATGGCCTTCCAGAGTTCTTCCACCGGTTCACAGCCGATCGACAGGCGGACAAAGCCTGGCGGCACCGCATCGCCTCGCTTCGAACGCCGCTCGGCCGAAGTGTGGACGCCGCCGAAGGAGGTCGCGGCCTCAATCAGTTGGCAATTGTTGATGAAATCCTCGGCCTTATCCTCCGAGGCGAGTTCGAAGGAGATGAGGAAGCCGAAGCGCTCCATCTGGGCGCGGGCAAGGTTGTGTGACGGATCGCCATTCAGGCCGGGAAAACGCAGGCCACTGACCGCGCGATGTCCCTTCAGCCGTTGCGCGATCGCCTCGGCCGACGAGCACATGCGGTCGAAGCGCACCTCCAGTGTTTCGAGGCCGCGATGCACAAGCCAGGCCTCGAACGGACCGGGAATGCCACCGGCCATTGCGCGCCAGTCCGTCACCTTGGTGATGATGTCGGCGTTGCGGCTGGCGACATGGCCGAACAGCACGTCCGAGTGGCCGTTGACCGCCTTGGTGTCGGCGGAGACGACGATATCGGCGCCGAAGTCGAGCGGACGCTGGCCGAAGGGCGTCATCGTCGTGTTGTCGACGACAAGGATCCCGCCTTGCTCGTGGACAGCCTTGGCGATCGCCGAGATGTCGCAGATGTCCAGCCGCGGGTTGGACGGGGTTTCCACGAAAACCAGCGAATAGCCTTCGAAGCCGCCGTCAAGGAAAGTCGGCGTCGGCCTGGTGTCGCAAACTATGCCGAGCGGCTTCAGGAAGCGTTCGGCCATCGCGCGCGTGGCGTGATAACCATCCGCCGGCAGAAGCACGCGATCGCCCGATTTCAGCAGCGCGAAAAACACCGACGAAATCGCGGCCATTCCAGAGGGAAAACTCACACCTTGCGCATCTTCCAGATGGCCGAGCACGTGTTCCACGGCGCGCCATGTCGGGTTGTCGTAGCGGCCATATTGATCGACCCCGGTCTCGACGCCGGGCGTGTGAAAGATCGAAGCCATGGTCAGCGGCAAGGGGATCGGATCGCCAGCGGCGAAATCGCGGCTGCGCAAATGGGACAGTTCGGCGGCGCGTGACTTTGCCGTCTCGGACATGAGCTCGATCCTTGTTATCTGGGCGGAAGACGTCGCTCGACGCTATGCGGGCGGGTGATTTGCGGCAAGCCCAAGTCTTTTGGGCCAGAGGGCTCTAAACGCTTCGTTAGGCTTAATGATCCATAAAGACGAGACGTGCCGTAACGGCTGCTCGGATTGGTCGCGCTGCGCGTGTTTGTGAAGCCCATTCCCGTTGACGCCCATAGTGCCCCATGATATCCCATCAAGACATCAAAGCCTTCGTTCCGCGTCAGGGTAAAGCGTACGCCAATCGGGCAGCCGCGGCGGCTGCGCGTTTGCCGGTTTTTGCCCGTGTGGGCGAGGCTGATACGGGGCAGGGAACGCGCGGCAGTGGCGCGTGCGATACAATGAAAAGGGGTGCGGCGGCGCAAGCGGCTGTAACGCGTGATGGACCGGTTTCTGTCGAACACGGTGAGCAGGATCGATGCGAAGGGGCGGGTGTCCGTTCCGGCGCATTTCCGCGCCGTCGTGCAGAAGCGCGGCTATTCGGAGCTCTATGCACTGCGCTGCCTGGACCTGCCGGCGATGGATGTCGGCGGGCTCGACCTGCTCGATCGCTACGAACAGCGCATCGCGCAGGAAGATCCCTTCCTGCAGACGGCGGACGACATGTCGTTCTTCTGCCATGGCGATGGAGCGTTCCTGAAACTCGATCAGGACGGCCGTATCACCATGAGCGATTTCATCCGCGAACACACCGGCATCTCGGCGGAGGTGGCCTTTGTCGGGCGCGGCAATTTTTTTCAGATCTGGGAGCCGGGACGGCTTGCGGCCTATGGGGCGCAGGCGCGGGCCAGGCTTTTGCAGCTTCGGCAGGGGACGAAGCCTGGGGAGCGACCGGAATGACGGTGGGCCACGGCGATGACATCCACGCCGTTGGCGGATCGGTCCGCCACATTCCGGTCCTCCTTGGCGAAGTGCTCGAGGCACTGGCGCCGGCGGAGGGCGACATCATCATCGACGGTACGTTCGGCGCCGGCGGCTACACTAAGGCCATTCTGGCGACCGGCGCTTCGGTCGTCGCCATCGACCGCGATCCCGATGCCATCGCTGCCGGGCGCGATCTGGAAGCGCAGTCAGGCGGCCGGCTGAGGCTGGTGCAGGCGCCGTTCTCGACGCTCGATGAACATGTCGAGAACGCCGACGGCGTCGTGCTCGACATTGGCGTGTCCTCCATGCAACTCGACCAGGCCGCGCGCGGCTTTTCCTTCCGCGCCGACGGGCCGCTCGACATGCGCATGGCGCAGGCGGGGCTCACCGCCGCCGATGTCGTCAACAGCTTCAAACCCGGGGACCTTGCCCGTATCTTCGGTTTCCTCGGCGAGGAGCGTCACGCCGGTCGCATCGCCCGCATGATCGAGGCGCGCCGGGAAAAGCGGCCGTTCGAGCGCACGCTGGAACTCGCCGACGCCATCGAGACGCATATCGGTCGCGCGCCGAAGGACAAGATCCATCCGGCGACCCGCGTCTTCCAGGCGCTGCGCATCTACGTCAATGACGAGCTCGGCGAACTGGCCAAAGCGCTGTTTGCGGCTGAACGCGCATTGAAGCCCGGCGGGCGCCTGGTGGTGGTGACGTTCCATTCGCTGGAAGACCGCATCGTCAAGCGTTTCATCGCCGACCGGGCCGATGTCGCCACCGGCTCACGTCATCTGCCCGAGGCGCATGCGCGCACCGCAACCTTCCGCAAGGCCGGTGGCGGCGTGACGGCTGATGATGCCGAGGTCGCGGCCAATCCGCGCGCCCGCTCGGCCAGGCTGCGCGCGGCGATCCGCACCGATGCGCGTGCGCGCGGCGGCGACTTTTCAATTTTCGGCCTTCCAAAGCTTCCCGGCATCAACCTGCCGGGGAGAGGTAAGCACGTGTTCCGTACCAGCGACATTGTCCTGATCGCCGTCATGGTTTCGGCGGCGGCCCTGACCTACAAGACCAAGCGCGAGGCCGAGGACCAGTTGGCGGCGGTGCAGAAGATCCATAACCAGATACGCTATGAGGAGGAGACGATCGACCTGCTCAAGGCTGACTGGAGCCTGCTCACCCAGCCGTCGCGGCTGCAGAAGCTCGCCGAGCTGTACAAGTCGCAGCTCGCACTCGAGCCGGTCAGCGCACGCCAGATCGTCGGCTTGAGCGATCTGCCGGCCAAGGCCCTGGACATTCAGGACATCCTGAAGGGGCGCCAGGACAGCATGGCCGACAGTTCCGACAAGGCGCCGTCCGGCGACAAGGATCCCGTCGTGACCGGAGACATCGCCCAATGATCGGCAAACTGCTGAAGCGCCGCGCCAGGACGGGTGAAGACGGTTCTATCGTCGTCGAGGGCGCCCGCAAGGCGACAGGCGGCAAGGGCAAGGCGCGCATCGTGATGACGATGGCGGTGTTCTTCGGCATCTTCTCGACCATTTCGGGGCGTCTGGTCTATCTCGGCTTCCAGACGCCTGACCTGTCGGGCGGCCCGCAGAGCCGGATCACCGCCTCGCGGCCCGACATTGTCGACCGCAATGGCGAGGTGCTGGCAACCGACATCAAGACGGCGTCGCTGTTTGCCGAGCCGCGCCGCATCGTCGATGCCGACGAGGCGATCGAGAAGCTGTCGACCGTGCTGCCCGAGATCGATTACGAGCAAACCTACCACAAGCTCAAGAGCGGCGCCGGCTTCGTCTGGCTGCAACGGCAGCTGACGCCCAAGCAGCAGGCCGACATCATGCAGCTCGGCATTCCCGGTTTCGGTTTCCGCACGGAGAAGCGCCGTTTCTATCCGAGCGGCGAAACCTCGTCCTACATTGTCGGCCTGACCAACATCGACAATCAGGGCATCTCCGGCATGGAGAAATACATCGATGAGCAGGGCCTGAGCGACCTGCAGGCGTCGGGCCTGGCGGTGGCCAAGGATCTCAAGCCGGTGAAGCTTTCGATCGATCTGCGCATCCAGCATGTGGTGCGCGACGAGATCGCCGCCGGCCTGGAGCGCTACCGCGCGATCGGCGCCGGCGCCGTCGTGCTCAACGTCAAGACCGGCGAAGTGGTGGCCATGGCCTCGGTGCCGGATTTCGATCCGAACAATCCTTACAATGCACAGGAAAAGGACCGGCTGAACCGGATGTCGGCGGGGCTCTATGAGATGGGCTCGACCTTCAAGAGCTTCACCTCGGCCATGGCGCTCGATTCCGGCAAGGCGACGATGAACAGTCGTTTCGACGCTTCGCATCCAATCCGGGTCGGCCATCAGGCCATTCACGATTTCCACGGCAAGAACCGTGTGCTGTCGCTGCCGGAGGTTTTCCTCTATTCGTCCAACATCGGATCGGCTCGCGAGGCCGAGCTGGTCGGCATCGAAGGGCACCGGGAATTCCTGCATCGCCTTGGCATCTTGGAAAGGATGCAGACCGAACTGCCGGAAGTCGCCCGCCCGACCGAACCGAAGGTCTGGAAACAGGTCAATTCGTTCACCATCGCCTTCGGCCACGGCGTGTCGACGACGCCGTTGCAAGCGGCTGTCGGTTGCGCGGCGCTGATGAATGGCGGCTATCTGATGAATCCGACCTTCCTGGTGCGCACGCAGGAGGAAGCGATGGCGATGGCCAAGAAAGTTGTCAGCGAAAAGACGGTCGAGGGCATGCGCTACCTCTATTCGCTCAACGCCGAGAAGGGTTCGGCCAGAAACGCCAGGGTCCCCGGCTACCGCGTTGGCGGCAAGACCGGAACGGCCGAGAAGGTCATCAACGGCCGCTACTCGAAGGAATTGAATTTCAATACGTTTGTCGCCGCTTTCCCGATGGACGATCCACAATACCTGGTGTTTACGATTGCCGACGCCCCGCACCCGGAAAAGCCTGGCATGACGGACGTCGCGGCCTCGAATGCTGGGGTCATGGCCGGCAATATCATCAGGCGTTCGGCGGCCATGCTTGGCGTGAAGCCAGATTTCAGCCATGAAAATGGTGCAACGCTGGTTTCCTATCAGTGATTCTTAGGGCGCGCCGGTAACTGCGCGCTATTTTGTTGCGGTGAACGGAACTCGATGAAGCTCAGAGATCTAGCCGGTGTCCTGCCAGTCGAAGGAACAGCTTCCGCCGATCTGGAGGTTACCGGGATTTCGTCCGATTCCCGCCAGGTAAAACCGGGCGTCGTCTTTTTTGCGCTCGCCGGCACCAAGGCGGACGGTGCGGCCTACGCTGCCGATGCGGCCAGGCGTGGCGCGCTGGCGATCGTGACAAGCAAAGGCAGTTCCGTCGCCGGACTGCCGGTTCCGGTGCTGGCGGTCGATGATCCGCGCCTGGCGCTGGCGCTGAGTGCTTCCCGCTATTTCGGCAGGCAACCGCAGACCATGGTCGCGGTCACCGGCACCAGCGGCAAGACCTCGGTCGCCGCCTTCACCAGGCAGATCTGGGAGCAGGCGGGCTATGCCGCGGCTTCGATCGGCACCACTGGTGTGGTCGCGCCAGGCCGTAACGAGTATGGCTCGCTGACTACGCCCGATCCGGTGGCGCTGCACCAGTTGCTGCGGGAATTGGCCGATGCCGGCGTAGCCCATGCCTCAATGGAAGCTTCCAGTCATGGGCTCGACCAGCGCCGTCTCGACGGTGTGAAGCTCGCCGCCGGCGGCTTCACCAATCTTGGCCGCGACCATATGGATTACCATCCGACGGTCGAGGATTACCACCACGCCAAATTGCGCCTGTTCGACACGCTGCTGCCGAAAGGCGCGCCCGCGGTGATCTTCGCCGACGATCCGTGGTCGGCGCCGACCATCCAGGCGGCACAGGCTGCCGGGCTCAATGTGCTGACGGTTGGCCGACATGGCGCCTTCCTTACGCTGAAGCGGGTCGAGCACGAACGCCACCGCCAGCGCGCTGAGGTCGAGGCCGAGGGCGTGCTTTACGAAATCGACCTGCCGCTGGCCGGCGATTTCCAGATTTCGAACGCGCTGGTTTCGGCGGGCCTCGCCATTTCCACCGGAACACCTGTCGCCAAAGCCTTGATGTCCTTGGAGAAACTGAAGGGCGCGCCGGGTCGGCTCGACCTCGTCGGCACCACCGCCAGCGGCGCACCGGTCTATGTCGACTACGCGCACAAGCCCGACGCGCTGGAAAATGTGCTGGCCTCGGTGCGGCCGTTCACCACCGGCCGCGTGATGGTCGTGTTCGGCTGCGGCGGCGACCGCGATCGGGGCAAAAGGCCGATCATGGGCGAGATCGCGACCCGGCTTGCCGATGTCGTTATCGTCACCGACGACAATCCGCGCTCGGAAGTGCCGGAGGCGATCCGCGCCGCCATTCTGGCCGCTGCCCCGGGTGCCATCGAGATCGGCGACCGACGCAAGGCGATCCACGAGGCTGTCGGCATGCTTCATGCCGGAGACACGCTGATCGTCGCCGGCAAGGGCCACGAGGAAGGCCAGACGATCGGCTCCGAAACCCTGCATTTCTCCGATCACGAGGAAGTCCGCGCCGCGCTGCGGGAGCGTGCCGCATGAGTCTGCTGTGGACCTCCGAAGCGCTGGTTGCCGCCATGGACGGGCGGCCGCTCGGCCTATGCCCGAAGGCATATCGGGCATTTCGATCGACAGCCGCAGCCTGCAGCCGGGTGACGCCTTCTTCGCCATCAAGGGCGAGGTGATGGACGGTCATGACTTCGCCACCGCAGCCATCAAGGCCGGTGCCGGCGTGCTGGTGGTGGCGGAAGGCAAGCTGCCGTCGCTTGGCCGGCTGACCGCGCCGATCATCGTCGTCGAGGATGTGCTGGTCGCGCTGGAAAAGCTCGGTGTCGCGGCACGCGCCCGCTCTCAGGCCAAGATCATCGCGGTCACCGGCTCGGCAGGCAAGACCACCACCAAGGAAGCGCTGCGCCATGTGCTGTCGGCCGTCGGCAAAGTCCATGCATCGGCGCAGTCCTTCAACAATCATTGGGGCGTGCCGCTGACGCTGGCGCGCATGCCCGCCGATTGCGACTATGCCGTCTTCGAGATCGGCATGAACCATCCCGACGAAATCCGGCCGCTGGTGAAGATGGTGCGGCCGCATGTCGCCATCGTCACCATCATCGCGGCGGCGCATCTCGGTTTCTTCCGCAATCTGGACGAGATCGCCAAGGCCAAGGCCGAGATTTTCGAGGGGCTGGAGCCCGAAGGTGCCGCCGTCCTCAACCGCGACGATGCGCGCTTCAAGCTGCTCGACAAGATGGCGCATGCCGCCGGCGTCGAGCATGTCTACGGTTTCGGCGAGAATGCGCGCTCGACCTTCAAGCTCACCAAATGCGAATTGTATGCAGACCATTCCGACATCGCCGCCCGGATCGGCGGCCATGACATGATCGCCCGCATCGGGGCCCCCGGTCGCCACATGGTGCAGAACGTGCTGGCGGTTCTGGGCGCGGCGCAGCTGGTTGGCGCCGATCTCGACAAGGTGGCAATCGCGCTGAACGATCTCTCGGCCGAGCGCGGTCGTGGCAAGCGCCATGTGTTGCGGCATCCCGGCGGCCCTATCACGCTGATCGACGAGAGCTACAACGCCAATCCGGCCTCGATGGCGGCGGCTATGGCGCTGCTCAACGCGACGCCGGTGACGGGCGAGGGGCGCCGCATCGCCGTGCTCGGCGACATGCTGGAACTCGGCGAGCATTCGGCCAAGCTGCATGCCGCCCTTGCCGATCTCATCGTCGGCACCGGCACGCAGACCGTCTTTCTCGGCGGCCGGGAAATGCGGGCCCTGGCGGAAGCGCTGCCTGAAGACATCAAGACGGAATACCGCGCCGGCGTCGAGGAATTGAAGCCGGTGCTGCTTGCCGCGCTGAAGCCGGGCGACGCGGTGATGATCAAATCGTCGAAAGGCATCGGTTTTGCAAAACTGGTCGATGCGCTGCTGGGCAAATACCCGGCTGAAACAACAACCAGCAAACTGACCTAGTCGGGGGACGAAAGCGCATGTTTACACTGCTGGTCGATTTCGCGGACAAGATCTCGGTCTTCAATGTCTTCCGCTACATCACGTTCCGCACCGGCGGGGCGCTGATCACCTCGGCGCTGATCGTCTTCATCTTCGGGCCGACCATCATCAATTCGCTGCGGCTCAGGCAAGGCAAGGGCCAGCCGATCCGCGCCGACGGACCGCAGACGCATTTCAAGAAGGCCGGCACGCCGACCATGGGCGGGCTGATGATCCTGTCCGGCATCATCGGCTCATCGCTTCTATGGGCGAACCTGTCGAGCATCTATGTCTGGGTGGTGCTGCTGGTGACGCTGGGCTTCGGCTCGATCGGCTTCTATGACGACTATCTGAAGGTGACCAAGCAGTCGCATCTCGGCTTCTCCGGCAAGGCGCGGCTGGGGCTCGAATTCATCATCGCCGGCATCGCCGCCTGGGTGATCATGCATAACGGCCAGGCACCGTTCTCGTCGTCGCTGACATTCCCCTTTGCCAAGGAATTCATCGTCAATCTCGGCTGGTTCTTTATTCCGTTCTCCTGCTTCGTCATCGTCGGCGCCGGCAATGCGGTGAACCTGACCGATGGCCTCGACGGACTGGCGATCGTGCCGATCATGATCGCGGCGGCCTCCTTCGGCGTCATCGCCTATCTCTCGGGCAATGCGGTATTCGCCGAATATCTGCAGATCCATTTCGTCCCCGGCACAGGCGAGCTGGCTGTCGTGCTCGGCTCGGTGATCGGCGCCGGCCTCGGCTTCCTCTGGTTCAATGCGCCGCCGGCGGCGATCTTCATGGGCGACACCGGTTCGCTGGCCATGGGCGGCCTGATCGGCACGGTGGCGGTCGCCACCAAGCACGAGATCGTGCTGGTGATCGTCGGCGGCCTGTTCGTGGTCGAGATCCTCTCGGTCATCATCCAGGTCGGCTACTTCAAGATGACCGGCAAGCGCGTGTTCCTGATGGCGCCGATCCACCATCATTTCGAAAAACTCGGCTGGACCGAGAGCCAGGTGGTGATCCGTTTCTGGATCATCGCCGTCATCCTGGCGCTGGTCGGCCTCTCCACCCTGAAGCTCAGATAGGAAGACCTCGTTGATCCCCGCCGCATCCTTCGCAGGCAAGCACGTCTCGCTCTTCGGGCTCGGTGGCTCTGGGATCGCGACCGCGCGGGCATTGATCGAGGGTGGCGCGGACGTGCTGGCCTGGGACGACAATCCCGACAGCGTCGCCAAGGCTGCCGCCACCGGCATCGCCACCGCCGAGCTGCGGGGTGCGGACTGGGCGAAATTCTCGGCCTTCGTGCTGTCACCCGGCGTGCCGCTGACGCATCCCAAGCCGCATTGGACGGTGGAGCTGGCGAAGGGTGCCGGCGTCGAGGTGATCGGCGACATCGAACTTTTCTGCCGCGAGCGGATTTTGCAGGCGCCGACGTCACCTTTCATCGCCATCACCGGCACCAACGGCAAATCGACGACAACCGCGCTGACGGCGCATATCCTCAAATCGGCAGGCCGTGACACCCAGATGGGCGGCAATATCGGCCGCGCGGTGATGACGCTCGATCCGCCGACGCCCGATCGCCACTATGTCGTCGAGTGCTCGTCCTACCAGATCGACCTTGCGCCCTCGATCAATCCGACGGCCGGCATCCTGCTCAACCTGACGCCGGACCATCTCGACCGCCACGGCACCATGCAGCACTACGCCTCGATCAAGGAGCGGCTGGTGGCGGGCAGCGAGACGGCGATCATCGGCATCGACGATTCCTGGTGCGCGCAGATCGCCGAGCGGCTGGAGCGGGCAGGTCGGCAGGTCATCCGCATTTCCAAGCGGCTGCCGCTGACCGACGGCTACTTCGCCGACGGCACCAATCTGATGGAGGCCGTACACGGCCGCTACAGCAAGGTCGCCTTCCTCGAAGGCATCGGGTCGCTGCGCGGCCAGCACAATGCGCAGAACGCGCTTGCCGCGGTCGCTGCGTGCCTGAAGGTCGGGCTCGACCTCGGCGAAATCCAGTCCGGGCTCGAAAGTTTTCCGGGCCTTGCCCACCGCATGGAGCAGGTCGGCCGCAAGGACCATGTGCTGTTCGTCAACGATTCCAAGGCGACCAATGCCGATGCGGCCGCACCCGCCCTGTCGAGCTTTCCGCGCATCTACTGGATCGCCGGCGGCCTGCCAAAGGAAGGCGGCATCGAGCCGCTGCGCGGCTTCTTCCCGCGCATCGCCAAGGCCTATCTGATCGGCGAGGCCGCCCCCGCCTTTTCGGCGACGCTGGGCGAGGCGGTGCCTTACGAGATATCGGGCACGCTGGCCGCGGCGGTCGAGCACGCCGCGCATGATGCGGCCAAGGACGACAGCGGCGAGGTGGTGGTGCTGTTGTCGCCGGCCTGCGCCAGTTTCGACCAGTTCAAGAATTTCGAAGTTCGCGGCGAAGCCTTCAGGCAAGCTGCGAGCGCTATAGATGGCGTCAAACCCATCGGAGGGGCACGATAATGCAGAGCCGTCTCGATAAAAGTCCTGTCGCAACCTGGTGGTGGACGATCGATCGCTGGTTCCTGGCGGCGTTCCTGTCGCTGATGGGCCTCGGCATCGTGCTGTCCTTCGCCGCCAGTCCCGCGGTCGCCGAGCGCATCGGCCTCGACAGTTTCCACTTCGCCACCAGGCAGATCATCTTCACCGTGCCGGCGCTCGGGGTGATGCTGGCCGTGTCCTTCCTCGATTCCAGGCAGATCCGGCGCATGTCGCTGATCATGCTGTGCCTGATGCTGGTGCTGATGGTGGCGGTGCTCTATGTCGGCGTCGAGGTGAAAGGTGCGCGGCGCTGGGTCTCGCTGGCCGGCCTGTCGATCCAGCCGTCCGAGTTCCTGAAGCCGGCCTTCGTCATCATGTGCGCCTGGCTGTTCGCCGAGCACAAGCGCCAGCCCGACATTCCAGGCAATCTGTTCGCCATGCTGCTGCTGGTGCTGGTCGTGTCGCTGCTGGTGGCGCAGCCGGACCTTGGCCAGACCATGCTGACGACCGGCACCTGGGGCATCATGTTCTTCATGGCCGGGTTGCCCTGGCTGTGGATCATCGTTTTGGGTGCGGCCGGCGTCGGCGGCGTCTTTGCAGCCTACACGGTGTTTCCGCACGTTGCCTTGCGCATCGACAAGTTCCTCACCGGCGAAGGCGATACGTTCCAGGTCGACATGGGACGCGACGCGCTGATCAATGGCGGCTGGTTCGGCGTCGGCCCGGGCGAGGGCACGGTCAAGCGGGTCATCCCCGACAGCCATGCCGACTTCGTCTTCTCGGTCGCGGGCGAGGAGTTCGGACTGATCATGTGCTTCTTCATCATGTCGATCTTCGCCTTCATCGTGCTGCGCGGCCTCAACACGGCGCTCAAGGAACATGACGATTTCACCCGCTATGCGGTAGGCGGCCTCGTCACCGTGTTCGGCCTGCAGGCCGTCATCAACATGTGCGTCAACCTGCAGCTGGTGCCGGCCAAGGGCATGACGCTGCCCTTCATCTCCTATGGCGGCTCCTCGCAGATCGCCATCGCCATCTCGATGGGCATGGTGCTGGCGCTGACGCGCAAGCGGCCGGAAAAGCGCAAGCAAATGGGCTTTACGATGCCGCAGCGCGCCATGCCGGCGGAGTGACATGGCGAGGGGCGTCATCCTTCTCGCGGCGGGCGGAACCGGTGGACATCTGTTTCCGGCCGAAGCGCTGGCGCATGAGCTGAACGGGCGCGGCTGGACGGTGCATCTGGCAACCGACGATCGCGCCGAGCGGTTTGCCGGCCACTTCCCGGCTGCCGCCATCCATCCGATCCAGTCGGCGACGATGGGCTCGAAAAATCCCATCGCCGTGCTCGGCGCCTTCTGGAAAATATGGCGCGGCGTGCGCCAGGCCTCCGCCATCATCGGCAGGATCAAGCCGGATGCGGTGGTCGGCTTTGGCGGTTATCCGACTCTGCCGCCGCTCTATGCGGCGACGCGACGCAAGGTGCCGACGCTGATCCATGAGCAGAACGCGGTAATGGGGCGCGCCAACCGGGCGCTGGCCGGCCGTGTCGATGCCATCGCCGGCGGCTTCCTGCCGCAGGATACGAGCGCCATCGGTGAAAAGACGGTGACGACAGGCAATCCGGTCAGGCCGGCTGTGCTGGAAGCGGCCAAGACGCCCTATGCGGCGTCGACCGGCGAGGAGCCGTTCCGCCTGCTGGTGTTCGGCGGCAGCCAGGGCGCCCAATTCTTCTCCGATGCCATGCCTGGGGCCGTCGCGCTGCTTTCGGATGCGCAGCGCAAGCGGCTGGTCATCACCCAACAGGCCCGCGCGGATGACGTGGCGCGGGTGAAGGCGGCCTATGCCGCCCTTGGCGTCGCCGTCGAGGTCTCGCCCTTCTTCACCGACATGGCGGCACGCATGGCGGCGGCGCATCTGGTGATCTCGCGCTCCGGCGCCTCGACCGTCTCGGAGATCGCCGTCATCGGCCGGCCGGCGCTGCTGGTGCCCTATCCCTATGCGCTCGACCACGATCAGGCGGCGAATGCTGCGGCCCTTGCCGCTGCAGGCGGCGGCGAGGTGCACCCGCAATCGACGCTGTCGCCCGAGCGCATCGCAGCCCTTATTGGCGGGCTGATGGACATGCCTGAGCGGCTGGTGGCAATGGCCGCGGGCGCGAAATCGGCCGGCAGGCCGGACGCGGCACGGTTGCTCGCCGATCTCACAGAGGCTATTGCGTCCCGAAAAAACCGTTACGGATTTCAGGAAGGGGACGCACCCATGAAGATGCCGCAGACCATCGGCCTTGTGCATTTCATCGGTATTGGCGGCATCGGCATGAGCGGCATCGCCGAGGTGCTGCACAATCTCGGCTACAAGGTGCAAGGGTCCGACCAGGCCGACAGCGCCAATGTGCAGCGGCTGCGCGACAAGGGCATCGAATGCTTGGTCGGCCACAAGGCCGAGAATCTCGGCGATGCCGAGGTGGTGGTCGTCTCGACGGCGATCAAGAAATCCAATCCGGAGCTGAAAGCCGCGCGCGAAAAGCTGTTGCCGATCGTGCGCCGCGCCGAGATGCTGGCCGAGCTGATGCGCTTCCGCCAGGCGGTGGCGATCGGCGGCACGCATGGCAAGACGACGACGACCTCGATGGTGGCGACGCTGCTTGAAGCCGGCGGGCTCGACCCGACCGTGATCAATGGCGGCATCATCAACGCCTATGGCACCAATGCCCGCATGGGCGACGGCGAATGGATGGTGGTCGAAGCCGACGAGAGCGACGGCACGTTCCTCAAGTTGCCGGCCGAGATCGCGGTCGTCACCAACATCGATCCCGAGCATCTCGACCACTATGGCAGTTTCGACAAGGTGCGCGAGGCGTTCCGCCAGTTCGTCGAGAACGTGCCATTCTACGGTTTTGGGGTAATGTGCACCGACCATCCGGAAGTGCAGGCGCTGGTCGGCCGCATCGAGGACCGCCGCGTCATCACCTATGGCGAGAACGCGCAGGCCGATGTCCGCTTCACCAACCACCGCATGGCGGGTGCCACCTCTGAGTTCGACGTGGTGATCCGCGACCGCAAGACCGGCAGCCAGAGCACGATTTCAGGCCTGCGCCTGCCGATGCCCGGCCGTCACAATGTCTCCAACGCAACGGCAGCGATTGCCGTCGCGCATGAGCTTGGCCTGTCCGGCGAGGCAATCAAGAAGGGTCTGTCGTCCTTCGCAGGCGTCAAGCGCCGCTTCACCCACACGGGCTCGTGGAACGGCGTCGACGTGTTCGACGATTACGGCCACCATCCGGTCGAAATCTCGGCGGTGCTGAAGGCGGCGCGCAGCGCCACCAAGGGCCGCGTCATCGCCATTGCCCAACCGCATCGCTTCACCCGGCTGCATGATCTCTTCAACGAGTTCTCGGCCTGCTTCAACGACGCCGATACGGTGATAGTGGCGCCGGTCTACGCGGCTGGCGAAGACCCGATCGACGGTGTTACGTCGGACGAACTGGTGTCGCGCATCCGCGCCGGCGGCCATCGCGACGCGCGCTACATCGAGGGGCCGACGGCGATCGCGCCGATCATTCGCGACCTGGCCAAGCCCGGCGATTTCGTCGTCTTCCTCGGTGCCGGCAACATCACCCAATGGGCCTATGCTCTGCCAAAGGAGCTTGCCACCTCATGATGCACGGCCAGGCCCTGATCGACAGACTCGGCGACCGGCTTGCCGGCCTGCGCGGCCGCCTCACGCCGAATGCCGAGATGGACAAGATCACCTGGTTCCGCGCCGGCGGCCTGGCCGAGGTGCTGTTCCAGCCGGCCGACGAAGAAGACCTTGCCGCGTTCCTGCGCGCGGTTCCCGAAGAGATTCCGCTGACCATTGTCGGCGTCGGCTCAAACCTGCTGGTTCGCGACGGCGGCATTCCGGGTTTTGTCATCCGGCTTTCGGCCAAGGGCTTTGGTGAGGCCGAAGCCATCGGGCCAACCAGCATCAAGGCGGGTGCCGCCACGCCCGACAAGCGTGTCGCGGCCCTGGCGCTGGAAGCGGGCATTGGCGGCTTCCATTTCTATCACGGCATTCCGGGCGCCATTGGCGGCGCGCTGAGGATGAATGCCGGCGCCAATGGCGTCGAGACGCGCGAGCGCGTCGTCGAGGTGCGTGCGCTCGACCGCAAGGGCAATATCCAGACGCTGAGCAATGCCGAGATGGGCTATGCCTATCGCCATTCATCCGCCCCAGTCGGCCTGATCTTCACCTCGGCCGTGTTCGAAGGCTTTGCCGAAGACAAGGCCACGATCAAGGCGGCGATGGATGCGGTGCAGAACCACCGCGAGACCGTGCAGCCGATCCGCGAGAAGACCGGCGGCTCGACCTTCAAGAATCCCGAAGGCACGTCGGCCTGGAAGGAGATCGACAAGGCAGGCTGCCGCGGCCTGATGATCGGCGGTGCGCAGATGTCGCCCATGCATTGCAATTTCATGATCAACACCGGAACGGCGACCGGTTACGACCTCGAATATCTCGGCGAGACGGTGCGCGCCCGCGTGCTCGAACATTCGGGCATCCGGCTGCACTGGGAGATCAAGCGCATCGGCAATTTCCGGCCCGGCCATGCCGTGCAGGAATTTTTAGGTCAGCTTCTCTGACATGTGTTGAAGTTCATGTGATGCATGAACTTCAACGCGCTCGCAAAATGCGCAAAACCGTTGCTGCAAAAACTCAGCGACACGGTTTTCGCAGCCATTTTCTCACAAAGTGAATCTCTCGGATTCATAAGCACTTGCCAGTGAATCAACTCTCTGATTCTCTGCTCCAAAGTGTTTCCTGATTTGAGTCGTTCGACGCGTTACCCGCGTTTTTCCGTCTGGGGGGCAACCTGCCGGGAGACTCGGACTCAATGTTGCGGAAATCTTGGTTTTTGGTCCGCCGTGAGAGGGGATGACGGGGAATGAAAAGCAAGCATGTGGCCGTCCTGCTGGGAGGTTTTTCGTCCGAGCGGCCCGTGTCCCTGTCTTCCGGAAAGGCCTGTGCCGATGCGCTTGAGCAGGAAGGCTACCAAGTCACCCGTGTCGATGTCGGGCGTGATGTCGGCTCCGTGCTCGCCGAGCTCAAGCCTGACGTTGCCTTCAATGCGTTGCATGGCCCATTCGGCGAGGACGGCACCATTCAGGGCATCCTCGAATATCTCGGCATTCCCTACACCCATTCCGGCGTACTCGCCTCGGCGCTCGCCATGAACAAGGAGCAGGCGAAGAAGATCGTGAAATCGGTCGGCGTTCCCGTCGCCGAATCGAAGGTTGCCAATCGCTTCGCCATCCAGAACAAGCACCCGATGAAGCCGCCCTATGTGATCAAGCCGGTCAATGAGGGGTCGAGCTTCGGTGTCGTCATCGTGTCGGAGGGGCAGTCGCATCCGCCGCAGGTCGTCGGGTCGTCCGAGTGGAAATATGGCGATACCGTCATGGTCGAGCGCTACATCCATGGGCGCGAGCTGACCTGCGCCGTCATGGGTGATGTGGCGCTCGGCGTCTGCGAGATCATTCCGACGGGCCATTCCTTCTACGATTACGATTCAAAATATGTCGCGGGCGGATCAAAACACGAATGCCCCGCAAAAGTTTCACCGAATATTTACCAAAAAATACAGACACTGGCGCTCAAGGCTCACCAAGCTGTCGGCTGTCGGGGCGTTTCCCGGTCGGACTTCCGTTATGACGATCGTCACTCCGAAAATGGCGAGGTTGTATGGCTCGAGGTCAACACTCAGCCGGGTATGACGCCGACGTCTTTGGTGCCTGAAATCGCTGCCCAGGCCGGGCATTCGTTTGGTGAGTTGTTGAGTTGGATGGTGGAGGACGCTTCGTGTCTGCGTTGAAATGGGGACAAGGCAAGGGGAAGGGCGCGGCCGGGCCGTCGCTGTTCGGCTTGTCGTTGTCATCAGGCCATTTCGTGCTGCCGCGCGTGCTTCGCCGCCCGGTGCGCATCCTGGCGCGCCTGGGCGATGGTGAATTCGAGGCGCCGCGCTTCTCCGCCGCGATGATGTCGGCGGTGCTGCTCGCTTCGAGCGGCGCCTATGGCGCCTATCTCGGCGGTCATGCCGACGGCATCATCCAGAGCATCACCGCCCGCACCGGTTTCGCCGTCGATCAGGTCAAGGTGGTCGGCAACCGCCAGACCTCCGAGATCGACATTCTCGACAGGCTCGAACTCGATGGCTGGACCTCGCTGATCGGTTTCGACGCGGAGGCCGCGCGCGAGCGCATCTCCGGCCTGCCGTGGATCGAGGTGGCGGCGGTGCGCAAGGTCTATCCGCATACGCTGGAAGTGCGCGTCGAGGAGCGCGAGGCCTTCGCGCTCTGGCAGCAGGGCAATGATCTCTCGGTCATCGAAAAGGATGGCGCCGTCATCGCGCCGTTCTCGGGTGGCAAGCAGGTGATGTTGCCGCTGCTGATCGGCGACGGCGCGCCGGCCAAGGCGCCTGACTTCCTGGCCAAGGTCGAAAAATATCCCGACCTCGCGAGCCGGATCAAAGGCTATATCCGCGTTGGCGATCGGCGCTGGGACCTGAAGCTGGACAATGGCATCACCGTCAAGCTGCCCGAGGACGAAGAAGACCAGGCGCTCGCCGAACTGGTCAAAATGGACAAGGACAAGGGCTTGCTGTCGCGCGACATCGCTGCTGTCGACATGCGCCTGACAGACCGGCTGGTCGTGGAGCTGACGCCCGAAGCGGCGACGCAGCGCGAGGCCGCGCTCAACGAGAAGCCGAAGACCCTCAAGCGCAAGTCGGAGACGAAGATATGAGCTGGCTTGGCGGTTCAGGCGATGCCTCGTCGCGCCGGTCCGGCACTCTCACTGTGCTGGACGTCGGCTCGAACAAGGTCTGCTGCATGGTGGCCAAGCTCAAGCCGAACGATGACGGCAAGCTTTTGCGCGGCCGCTCGCACCGGATCCAGGTGATCGGCATCGGCCATCAGAAGTCGCAAGGCGTGAAGTCGGGCGTGGTCGTCGATCTCGACCGGGCCGAGCATGCCATCCGCCTGTCCGTCGATGCCGCCGAGCGCATGGCGGGGCTGACGGTCGATTCGCTCATCGTCAACATGACCGCCGGCCGGCTGAAGAGCGAAAGCTTCTCGGCGACCATCAATCTTGGCGGCCACGAGGCCGACGAGGCCGACATCAAGCGCGTGCTCGGCGCCGGCGCCAAGCAGGCGCTGAAGGCCGAGCGCGAGGTGATCCATTCGCTGCCCGTCGGCTTCTCGCTCGATGCCGAGCGCGGCGTGCGCGATCCGCGCGGCATGGTCGGCGACTCGCTGGCGTCGATATGCATGTGCTGACGGGGGACGCTGCCCCGATGCGCAACCTCGAACTTTCCATCAACCGTTCGCATCTGTCGGTCGAACGCATGGTGGCGACGCCCTATGCCAGCGGCTTGGCGGCGCTCGTCGACGACGAGCTGGAACTGGGTGCAGCCTGCATCGACATGGGCGGCGGCACGACGACCATCTCGGTGTTTTCCGGAAGGCAAGTTCGTCCACGGCGACGCCATCGCCATTGGCGGCAACCACGTCACGCTGGATATGGCCAAGGGGCTCTCGACCTCGCTCGATGCCGCCGAACGGCTGAAGGTGATGCATGGTTCGGCGCTGCCGGGCAGTGCCGACGACCGCGACCTGGTCTCGATCCAGCCGATCGGCGACGATGGCGACGTGCCGCTGCAGATCCCGCGCTCGGTGATGACGCGCATCGTGCGCGCCCGCATCGACGAAACGCTCGAGCTCCTGCGCGACCGGCTGAACAAGTCCGGCTACGGCAATGCGGTCGGCAAACGCGTGGTGCTCACCGGCGGCGCCAGCCAGCTGGCCGGCCTGCCGGAGGCGGCGCGCCGCATCCTGGGACGCAATGTACGCATCGGCCGCCCGCTCGGCGTGGCCGGCCTGCCCGAAGCGGCGAAGGGTCCGGCCTTCTCGGCCGCCGTCGGGCTTCTGATCTATCCGCAGATGGCGAGCTTCGAGAGCCATCCGGCGAAAGGCATTTCCGGTCTCAGGATGACCGGAACGGGTGGAAAACTGCATCGCATGAGTCAGTGGTTGAGAGACAGTTTCTAATTGACGGGGACAGCCCCATAGGCGGCCGCGGCGGCGAAGCGGCGTGAAAGGCAAAGGACGGAGACAATGACCATCAATCTGCAGAAGCCGGACATCACCGAGCTTAAGCCGCGCATCACCGTGTTCGGTGTCGGCGGCGGCGGCGGCAATGCCGTGAACAACATGATCACCGCGGGCTTGCGCGGTGTCGAGTTCGTCGTGGCCAACACCGACGCGCAGGCGCTGACCATGTCGAAGGCCTCCCGGCTGATCCAGCTCGGCGCGCATGTCACCGAGGGGCTCGGTGCCGGATCGCAGCCGGAAGTCGGCCGCGCGGCGGCGGAAGAGTGCATCGACGAGATCCTCGATCATCTCACCAACACCCATATGTGCTTCGTCACCGCCGGCATGGGCGGCGGCACCGGCACGGGTGCTGCTCCGGTCGTTGCCCGCGCCGCGCGCGAAAAGGGCATCCTCACCGTCGGCGTCGTCACCAAGCCGTTCCACTTCGAAGGCCAGCGCCGCATGAAGACGGCCGACATGGGCATTGAGGAGCTGCAGAAGTGCGTCGACACGCTGATCGTCATCCCCAACCAGAACCTGTTCCGGCTGGCCAATGACAAGACCACCTTCGCGGACGCCTTCGCCATGGCCGACCAGGTGCTCTATTCCGGTGTCGCCTGCATCACCGACCTGATGGTCAAGGAAGGCCTGATCAACCTCGACTTCGCCGACGTGCGTTCGGTGATGCGCGAGATGGGCAAGGCGATGATGGGGACTGGCGAGGCTTCGGGCGAGGGCCGCGCGATGGCCGCCGCCGAGGCTGCCATCGCCAACCCGCTGCTCGACGAGACCTCGATGAAGGGCGCCAAGGGCCTGCTGATCTCGATCACCGGCGGTCGCGACCTGACCCTGTTCGAAGTCGACGAAGCGGCGACCCGTATTCGCGAGGAGGTCGACCAGGACGCCAACATCATCCTGGGCGCCACCTTCGACGAGGAGCTCGAAGGCGTCATCCGCGTCTCGGTGGTTGCCACCGGCATCGACAAGTCGGCGGCTGAAATCGCCGCAGCACCCATCTCGATCCGTACGGCGCCGCCGAAGCCGGCCGCTCGTCCGGCAGTGGCTGCCGTGGAAAGCCGCCCGGCACCGGTCCAGCAGCCTGTCTACGAGCCGCGTGCCGCGGATCCGGTCGCCGAGGCTATCCAGCTCGCCGAGGCAAACGCCGCCGCCATGGCGCAGGCTCGTCCGGCTCCTGTCGCCCATGCGGACGATTTCCGTCCGCAGAGCAAGATCTTCCAGGCGCCGCCGCAGCAGCCGCAGCCAATGCTGCAGCCGGTCGTCCAGCAGATGCAGCCGGCCCCGCAGCCGCGTGAAATGCTGCGTGAGGTCCAGCAGCCGGTGGCGATGGCACCGCAGCGCATGCCGCGCGTCGAGGACTTTCCGCCGGTCGTCAAGGCTGAGGTCGACGCCAAGAGCCGCCCGGTGGACCACGAGAACAACAGCGGACCGATGGGCCTGCTGAAGCGCCTGACCAACGGCCTGACCCGCCGCGAGGAGGAGCCCGCAAGGCTGCAGCCGGCGCAGCCGCGCGAGCCGAAGCTGCGCCAGGCCGCCCCCGAAGTGCGTCGTCTCGCCAGCCAGGACGCCCAGCTCTACGCGCCGCGCCGCGGCCAGCTGGATGACCAGGGTCGGCTGACGCCGCAGACCAGGGCGACTTAGGACGACGATCAGCTGGAGATTCCGGCGTTCCTGCGCCGCCAGGCCAACTGAGCGGTTAACGGACTGTAACATTTGTTAACAGGCAGGCAAGGAATTGCTTGCCTGTTAACGTTTTAGATGCAGTAAAATCAAAGGGTTATAATATAGAGCTCGCTCCGGCCCGCGGTTACAAAGGGTAAGAAACCGTGATTTGGAGTCTCCCTGCCGGAACATTATCTTCGCTGCCTACCATAGTCGGTGTGTCGGGATTTCGGGGGAAGTGACCCTGCCTGCCGATTTTCACAAGAGCCGCGCCCACGGGCTGGAGAAGCGGACCTAGGCATTTCGGGCTTATGGGGATTGTCTTGCACGACTATCAGACGACAGTGAAGACGCGCGCGTCGCTTACGGGCACCGGCGTTCACAGCGGCAAAGAAGTTTCCATCAGTTTCCTGCCAGCGGATGCCGATACCGGCATCGTGTTCCAGCTTGTCAACGGAGACGGGCAGGGCCGCGAGTTCCGCGCCTTGGTTGCCGAGGTCGGCGCCACCGATCTGTGCACCATGCTTGGCGATCCCGCGGGCGAGCACATCGCCACGGTCGAGCACATCATGGCTGCCCTGTTCGGGCTTGGCATCGATAATGTCGTCATCGAGATCGACGGTTCCGAGGTTCCCATCCTCGACGGCAGCGCCATGGCCTTCGTGGAAGCCATTGATCAGGCAGGTATCGAGACGCTTTCGGTCAAGCGGCGCTACATCAGGGTCATCAAGCCGGTCCGTATCGAGAACGGTGCGTCCTGGGCGGAGTTCAGGCCTTATGACGGCACCCGTTTCGAGATCGAGATCGATTTCGAAAGCCCGGCAATCGGCCGCCAACTGTTCGCCTCCGACCTCAATGCCGATATTTTCCGCCGCGACATTGCGCGGGCCCGCACCTTCGGCTTCATGAAGGACGTCGAGCGACTGTGGGCCGCCGGCTATGCGCTCGGCTCCTCGCTCGAGAATTCGCTGGTGATCGGCGACGACAACCGCGTCATCAACATGGGCGGCCTGCGCTATCCCAACGAATTTGTGCGCCACAAGACGCTCGACGCCATGGGCGACCTGGCGCTGGCCGGAGCCCGCTTCATCGGCTGCTTCCGCTCCTATCGCGGCGGCCACAGGATGAATGCCGCCGCGTTGCGGCGCCTGCTGTCGGACCGCACGGCCTTCGAGATTGTCGAAACGACCCGCCGCGAGCGTGGTCGCGCGGCAGAGATGAGCGCCGTCAATGCGCCGCTCTACGCACCCTGGATGATCTGAACTCCGCACGTTTTCGCACCTTGTGGCGGGAAGCCCTAGTGTTGCAGGAATGCATCATCGCTCGGTGAAATCACAGGGATGCTCCGGCGCCGCCGCGCCGCCACAAAAATGCGCGATTGCCTAGACATAGCGTTGCCCGGCAAGGCGGTTATGGTTTATGGCTGCTGCCGTCGATTAGTGCATGTCGCTCAAAAGTGGGGACCAGTTTCGGGACAACAGCATGCAAGAGGCATTAAAATAACGCCGAAAGGGCGCAATCCAATCATGTTCTTCAAGCGAGCCGGTCGATCGAAAGCGCCCCAGCGGTCTGTTATCCTGGCGCTTTCGCTGGTTGTTCCTTCGCTCTTTCTGTCGGCCTGCATGTCGTCGGAGAAAGACATCGACCTGTCGAAATATGTCGACCAGACCGAGCCGGCCGACGTTCTCTACAATCAGGGTCTCGCCAATTTGAATGCCGGCCGCCTGGACGAGGCGAGCAAGAAGTTCGACGCCGTCGACCGCCAGCATCCCTATTCGGAATGGGCTCGTAAATCGATGGTGATGGGCGCGTTCGCCGACTATCGAAAGGGCAGCTACGACGACGCGATCTCGTCGGCCAAGCGCTATCTGGCGCTGTATCCGTCCACCGATGACGCGCCTTACGCGCAGTACATTATCGGCCTGAGCTACTATCGCCAGATCAAGGATGTGACGCAGGACCAGAAGGAAGCGCGCCAGACGCTGCAGACGATGCAGGATCTGGTCACGCGCTGGCCGACATCGGAATATGTCGATGACGCCAAGGAGAAGATCCGCTTCGCCAACGATCAGCTCGCCGGCAAGGAGATGCAGATCGGCCGCTACTATCTGGAGCGCCGCGAATACATTGCCGCCGTCAAGCGCTTCCGCACCGTGGTGGAGAACTATTCCAACACGCGCCACGTCGAGGAAGCATTGGCCCGCCTGACCGAAAGCTATTATGCGTTGGGGCTGACCTCGGAGGCCCAGACGGCCGCCGCGGTGCTCGGCACCAACTATCCCGACAGCCCGTGGTACAAGGATTCCTACAAGCTCCTGCAGAGCAATGGGCTTTCGCCGCGCGAGAATGCCGGATCGTGGATTTCCAAGGCCGGCAAGCTGATCACCGGCGCCTGAGCCTAAAGCGCGTCGCAGCGACGCGCTTTTCGGATTGATCCGATGCTGAAACAAAAAGATAGTGCGGCGCTGCGACTCCAATCGGTCGCGTGCCGCTTCATGGCGGTTCAGTGGTTTGATTGAAGCGCTGAGCCGTCCCAACTTTTTGTTCTACGCAATTCCGGTGGGAAAAACGCTACGCACTTTTCCTGGAATTGCCTGAGGTCCGGGTTCTGATGCTTTCCAGACTGTCGATCCGCGATATCGTCCTGATCGAGAAGCTGGATATCGACTTCCAGCCGGGCCTTTCCGTGCTGACGGGTGAAACCGGTGCCGGCAAATCCATCCTGCTCGATGCCCTGTCGCTGGCGCTCGGCGCGCGCGGCGACGCCTCTTTGGTGCGCCATGGCGCGGCGCAAGGCCAGGTGATTGCCGTGTTCGATGTGCCGCGCAACCATCCGGTGCGCACGCTGCTTGTCGAAAACGCTATCGAGGATGACGGCGACATCATCCTGCGCCGTGTGCAGACGGCCGACGGCCGCACCCGCGTGTTCGTCAACGACCAGCCATCCAGCGTGACCCTGATGCGCGATGTCGGGCGCGCACTGGTCGAGATCCACGGCCAGCATGACGAGCGCGCCTTGGTCGATCCCGGCGCCCACCGTGACGTGCTCGACGCTTTCGGCGGCCATCTTGGCGCCGTTCGTTCGACCGGCGAGGCCTGGCGGCACTGGCGCGCCGGCGAGCAGGAGCTTACGCGCCATCGCGCCAAGGTAGCGGCTGCCGCGCGCGAGGCCGACTATCTGCGCGCTGCGGTGGCGGAACTGACCAAGCTCGATCCGCAGCCCGGCGAGGAAACGGAACTTGCCGAACTGCGCGCCCATATGATGCGCGCCGAAAAGATCGCGTCCGAAATCCACGACGCGCAGGATGTGCTGTCCGGCCCGTCCTCGCCCTTGCCGCAGCTCGCCAGTCTGCTGAGACGGCTGCAGCGCAAGGCGACGGAGGCGCCTGGCCTGCTCGAGGATGTGGTCAAGTCGCTCGACGAAGCCATGCTGTCGCTCGACGCGGCGCAATCCGGTGTCGAGGCGGCACTTCGTGCCACTGAATACGACCCGCAGCGGCTGGAAAAGGCGGAGGAGCGGCTGTTTTCGCTGCGCGCCGCGTCGCGCAAGCACAGTGTCGCCGTCGACGATCTGGCGCAACTGCGCGACACGATGGTTGCCGATCTCGCCGATCTCGATGCCGGCGAGGAACGCCTGCATGGGCTGGAAAAGCAGGCCGCCGCGGCACGCGAGGCCTATGACATCGCCGCTGCTCAGCTCTCCTCGCTTCGCCACGCGGCGGCCGCCGGCCTGACCAAGGCCGTGATGGCCGAATTGCCGGCGCTGAAACTCGAACGCGCCGCCTTCATCGTCGAGATGAAGAGCGAGGCCGAGACCCGGATGCAAGAGGGCATCGACCAGATCGAGTTCTGGGTGCGCACCAACCCCGGCACGCGGCCCGGGCCGATGATGAAGGTGGCATCCGGCGGCGAGCTGTCGCGGTTCCTGCTGGCGCTGAAGGTGGCGCTGGCCGACCGTGGTTCGGCACCGACGCTGGTCTTCGACGAAATCGACACCGGCGTGGGCGGTGCCGTGGCGGACGCCATCGGCCAAAGGCTGGCGCGGCTGTCGAAGCGCGTGCAGGTGCTTTCAGTCACCCATGCGCCACAAGTGGCGGCGCGCGCGGCGACGCATTTCCTGATCTCCAAATCGGGCAGCACTGACCGCGTGGCGACAGGCATTGCCGAGATGGACAGGACAGCGCGGCAGGAAGAGATCGCCCGCATGCTGGCCGGCGCCACCATCACCGACGAGGCACGCGCGGCCGCCGAGCGGCTGCTGCGTGAAAATACAAACGCGGCATAAGACCATCCGGCGTCATGGCCGATTTTGGATATGGGACCGAGTCAGGATATGGCTCCATCCTGCTGTTCAGGAATGATTTTCCCAAAATCCTGATCTATGGTGACGCGCCACCGTTCGGGGGAGAAAAGCATGGCCGAAAAACCTGTCGATACGCTCAGCGAAAGCGAGGCTGAAGCCGAACTCCAGCGGCTGGCCGAGGAGATCGCCGGGCACGACCGGCGCTACCATACCGAGGACGCGCCGACGATCACGGACGCGGAATATGATGCGTTGCGACGGCGCAACCTTGCCATCGAAGAACGCTTTCCCGGCCTGGTGCGCGAGGATTCGCCGTCGCGCAGGGTGGGTGCTGCGCCGGCGGAGGGCTTCGCCAAGGTGCGCCATGCCGTGCCGATGCTCAGCCTCGCCAAGGCCTATACCGACGAGGACGTCACCGATTTCATCGAGCGCGGCCGGCGCTTCTTCGACCGCGACAAGGATCTCGACATCGCCTTCACCGCCGAGCCGAAGATCGACGGGCTGTCGGCGTCGCTGCGCTATGAGAAGGGCATGTTCGTGCAGGGGGCGACGCGCGGCGACGGTGCCGTCGGTGAGGACATCACCGCGAATCTGAGAACCATCGCCGACATTCCCGCCAAGCTGCAAGGCTCGGGCTGGCCCGAGACCATCGAGATACGCGGCGAGGTCTACATGACCTATGCGGAATTCGAGGCGCTGAAGCAGCGCTCGGCCGCTGCCGGCGGCCAGGATTACGTCAATCCGCGCAACACGGCCGCCGGCTCGCTGCGCCAGAAGGACGCCGCCGTCACCGCCAGCCGCAACCTCAAATTCTTCGCCTATGCCTGGGGCTACACGACAGCGGATCCGGCGCCGACTCAGTACGAATCGGTGCAGAAATTCGCCGATTGGGGCTTCAAGATCAGCCCGTTGATGGTGCGGGCGAAGTCGGCCGAGGAACTCGTCGCGCATTACCATCGGATCGAGGAGCAACGCTCATCGCTCGGCTATGACATAGACGGCGTCGTCTACAAGGTCGACCAGCTGGAGCTGCAGCGCCGCTGGGGTTTCGTCACCGGCGAGCCGCGCTGGGCCGTTGCCCACAAATTCCCGGCCGAGCAGGCGATGACGACGGTAGAGAAGATCGACATCCAGGTCGGTCGCACCGGGACGCTGGCGCCGGTAGCGCGGCTGGCGCCCGTCACGGTCGGCGGCGTTGTGGTCGAGAACGTCACGCTGCACAATGAGGACTATATCAAGGGTTTCGACAGCAATGGCCTGCCAATCCGCGATGGTATCGACGTGCGCATTGGCGACACGGTGGTGATCCAGCGGGCAGGGGATGTCATTCCGCAGATCGTCAGCGTCGTCATCGACAAGCGTCCGGCCAATGCCGTGCCTTACGAATTCCCGCATACCTGCCCGGTTTGCGGTTCGCCGGCCACGCGCGAGATCAACGAGAAGACCGGTAAGGAGGATTCGCGGCGGCGCTGCACCGGCGAGCTGATCTGCGCAGCACAGGCCGTGGAAAGATTGCGCCATTTCGTCTCGCGCGGCGCCCTGGATATCGAGGGCCTTGGCGCGGAGAACATCGATACGTTCTTCAATGCCGGGCTGATCAAGACGGCCGCCGATATCTTTACGCTCAGGGACCGTCGCCCCGCCGTCACCAAGGCGCTGGCCGAGCGGCGCGAGGAGCAGGCCAGGCAGCGCGAGGCGGCGTCCGGCAAGACACGCAAGAATGTGCGCAGCGTCGAGGATCGCAACTATGAAGGCCTCGACAAGCTGTTTGCGGCCATCGATTCGCGCCGCGAACCGGAACTCGACCGCTTCATCTTCGCGCTCGGCATCCGCCATATCGGCGAGACGACGGCCGCCGTGCTTGCCAAGACCTTTTCCACCATCGAGGAGCTGATCCGCGTCGGCAAGGAGACGGCGGCAGCGGAGGATCCGCACACCGTTTTCCCATCGGTCAACGGCATCGGCGACACAGTGATCGATGCGTTGCGCGATTTCTTCGGCAATGAGCGCAATGACGACGTGCTCGACAAGCTGCTCGAACAGGTCAAGCCGAAGCCGTATATCGTCACCGTCTCGGCCGACAGCGAGGTTGCCGGCAAGACCATCGTCTTCACTGGCTCGCTGGAAAAGATGACGCGCTCGGAGGCCAAGGCGATGGCCGAGCGTCTCGGCGCCAAGGTCGCCGGCTCGGTTTCGGCCAAGACCGACCTGCTGGTGGCGGGACCGGGTGCCGGGTCCAAGCTCAAGCTTGCCAGTGAACTCGGCGTCGAGGTGATCGACGAGGACACCTGGCTGCAGCGGGTTGGCAAGTCGTGATGGCGTTCAAAGGGTTCGGCCCAAAAGCCATTCCGTTCCTGAAGGCGCTGGATTTCCACCAGAGCCGGGAGTGGTTTCTGGAGAACCGCGACCTGTTCGAACAGGAATTGCGCGATCCCCTTGGCGATCTCGTCGAGACGCTGACGCAGTGCTTTGCAGTGGCGGGCCTCGGTCTGCGTGGCGACCGCAAGAAGTCACTGTTCCGCATCAATCGCGACGTGCGATTCGCCAAGGACAAACGGCCATATAACCGGCATGTCTCGGCGATCCTGTCGCCTGATGGCAGCAAGGCCGTGCAGGGCGTGTTCTACGTTCATATCGGGCTTGAGGGCTGCTTTGCCGGCGTCGCCTGGTGGCAGCCGGAGGCCGCGCTGCTGCTGGCGATGCGGCGGGCCATCGAGACATGGCCCGACAGGTTTCGCGCCATGGTGAAGGCGTTGAAGAAGAACGGCCTTGAACTCGATGCAGAGGATCGCATGAAGCGCACGCCGCGCGGCTTCGAGCATGTCACCGACCAGGATCTTGTCGCTGCCATCCGCAACCGGCATTTCGCCGTCCGCCACGCCATCGATCCGGCTGCGATCCACAGCCCGGCGCTGGTCGAGGAACTTGTCGATTTCACCTTGCGCGCCAAGCCGCTGCTCGACTGGGGCAGGGCGATCGAGGGCAAGGCGTTGGATTAGGCACTCGCGGGGTCGAGTGCAAGCTACATCCGCATCAACAGTCCACCATCAACGGCGAGCTCAATTCCGGTGATGTAACTTGCGGCGTCGGAGAGCAGGAAGAGCGCAGCATTGGCCATGTCTTGCGGCGTGCCGATCCGGCCTAGCGGCGTGTAGTCGGCAACGGCTGCGCGTTTCTCCTCGGTATCCCAGCGGGCTTGCAAGGGGGTGAGCGCCATGCCCGGGCAAATCGCATTCGAACGGATGCCCTCGCTTGCAAGCTGTATCGCCAGCGACTTCGAAAGCGCACAGACGCCGGCCTTGGATGCCTGATAGGCGTCCTGGGGTTTCGGATCGCCGCGGTACCATTGGATCGTCGAGAAGTGCACCATCGCGCCACCGCGTCCGCCCGAGCGCATATAAGGAACGACCGAGCGCGCGGTGTGCACGAAGGATTTCAGATTGATGTTGAAAACCTGGTCCCAGACGTCGAGATCCATTTCCAGTGCCGACCTGTCGCGACCGAACCAGAGCACGCCGGCGACATTGGCGAGATAGTCGATGCCGCCGCGCTCACGGCCCGCCGCACTCACGACCTGCTCGACAAAGGCAGCGTCGGTGAGGTCGCCCTGTGCAAAAGTGAGCCTGTCTCCGAATTTGGACAGCGAGGCCGGAACGGGCTTGACGTCAATGGCGGTAACCGACGCGCCGGCTTCGAGCAGCGCGAGCGCGATCGCCTCGCCCATGCCGCCGCCAGCGCCGGCGACGACCGCGTGCCTGCCGGTGAAATCATAAACGATCATCTGGAACCTCATTTGCTTGCGCGACCCAAGACATCAGTTTCGCTGATCTGTTGGCTCAAACGAATTCGTCTGACTTTCCAACCGCTCGCCCCTACATATCAGCGCAACTTGGGAACGGGATATGTCTGCTGAGACCTTGAGCGAAAATTCTTTGGCCGGTGATTTCTGGAGCGGCGTCCGGCTCTCCATGCCTGTCGTGGTGGCGTCGGCGCCGTTCGCGGTGCTGTTCGGGGCGCTTGCCGTCGACAATGGCTTCTCGGTCCTCGAAGCCTTCCTGATGAGCGCACTGGTGTTCGGCGGCGCCAGCCAGATGGTCGGTATCCAGCTCATCGGCCAGCATGTCGCGCCGTGGCTGATCGTGCTGTCGATCTTCGCCGTCAATTTCCGCCATGTGCTCTACTCAGCCGGCATCGGCCGGCGCATCGCACACTGGCCTGTCGTCTGCCAAGCGCTCGGCTATTTCATCCTCACCGATCCGCAATACGCCGTGGCCGAAGCCCGGGCGCAATCCGGCCAGACCGTCGGCTTCGCCTGGTATCTGGGGCTTGGCCTGCCGGTCTATGTGTTCTGGGTGATCGAAAGCGCGCTCGGCGCGGTGTTCGGCAAGCTGATCCCCGACACGCATGCGCTGGGCATCGATTTCCTGCTGCCGATCTATTTTCTCGGCCTCGTCATGGGTTTTCGCAAACGGCCGCTGTGGCTGCCGGTGGTGGTCGCCAGTGCCTGCGCATCGATCATTGCCTACAAGACGGTCGGCTCGCCCTGGCACGTCTCGATTGGCGCCATTGCCGGCGTGCTGCTTGCCGTCATCCTGCCACCGCATCATAGCGGCGTGGGAGAACGGCCATGAGCACGACACTCTGGATCATCATCGCCGGCGCGATCGCCACCTATCTCACGCGCATCGGCGGACATCTGGTCATCTCCCGCTTCGACAACATCCATCCACGCGTCGAGGCCGGCCTCAACGCCGTGCCAGCGGCGGTGCTGACGACGCTGGTGGCGCCGGAACTGCTAAATGCCGGACCCGCCGAATGGGCGGCACTGGTCGTCACGGCCGTGGTGTCGCTGCGCGGCGGGCTGATGTCGATGTTCCTGGCGGGCGCGGCGGTGCTGATTATCGCTCGACAGTTCGTCGGCTGATCGATTTTTTGGCAGGGAGTCCACACACGCGCTTTGCCGCCTCCCTGTCAGGCGCACGCTTCCTGAAAATCGAAGCGATCCACGCAATGCTCAACCAGATCGCCTCCGATCTCTCCTGACGGGCGCGACGCACGGCGTCGGCATAAAGGGCCTCACGCTGCTTCGGCGTCAACGCGTCAAGATCGATCGGCCAGATGTCGAGGGGCTCGGGCGACATCTCCATCTCCCTGGTCGGCTGTCCTGATTGGCGCCGACGGCAGCCGATTTACGGGATATGTTCCATCATATAAAATGAATAATTGGGATGCTTTTATTCTTCGGGAGAGATGAATGGATTTGTCCGATCTGCGCATCTTCCGCATGGTGGTGCGCGAGGGCGGAATCACCAGGGCGGCGGAGAAACTGTCGCGTGTGCAGTCGAACGTGACCACACGCATCCGGCAACTTGAAGAAGATCTGGGCGTGCGGTTGTTTATCCGCGAAGGCAAGCGACTGCAGGTGTCGCCTGCCGGCCAGAGGCTGATCGGCTATGCGGACCGATTGCTGGCGCTCGCCGAGGAAGCGCGAACGGCAGTGCTTGATCCGCGCCCGCGCGGCGCGTTGCGCCTTGGTGCCATGGAGAGCACCGCAGCGGCGCGGCTTCCATCTCTGCTCGCCGAGTACCACGCACGCTACCCAGATGTAGAGATCCGGCTGCGCACCGGCTATCCACAGGCTCTCGCGACCGCCATGCTTGCCGGCGAACTCGACGCGGCGCTCGCAGCCGAGCCGATCGCCGACGCGCAATTCGAGAAGCAGCCTGCCTTTCACGAGGAACTGGTCATTGTCTCTGCGGCATCGCGCGTTTCGGTCGAGGACCGCAGCGACATGCCCAAAACCATGATGGCCTTTGAACATGGCTGTGTATATCGCAAGCGACTGGAAGAATGGTACGCGCGCCGGGGCTTCATCGCCGAGCAGACCATCGAGCTCGGTTCATACCCTGCCATGCTTGGTTGCGTGGCGGCTGGCATGGGCATAGCGCTGATACCGAAATGTGTGCTCGCGGGCTTTCCCGAGAGCCGCATGTTACGGCTGCACAAACTGCCTCCGGACGAAGACAATGCCCTCACGGTGTTGTTTTGGCGCAAGGGAGCCAGTTCTCCCAACATTCAAGCCTTGCGGGCACTGCTTGCGGAGCAGGGCCTCGCAAGCTGAATGGCGACTGCTCAAATCTTAGCGTCGTGCGGCAGCGGCGCTGTCGCCTTTTCCAGCCAGGCCAGCGTTTCGCCATCGAGCATCGGTCCGATCTCGGCCAGCACACGGGCGTGATAGGCGTCGAGCCAATGCAGCTCCTCGCGCGTCAAAAGGTCGGTCCGCACCAGCCGGATGTCGATCGGCGCCAGCGTCAGCGTCTCGAAGCCGTGCATGGCGATGTCGCCGCCTTCGACCTGTTCGGCCGGCGTCACCAGGATCAGGTTCTCGATGCGGATGCCGTAGGCGCCTTCCTTGTAGTAGCCGGGCTCGTTGGACAGCATCATGCCCTCGAGCAGCTTTTCGGTGCCGGTGCGGGCAATGCGCTGCGGGCCTTCATGCACGGCCAGGTACGAGCCGACGCCATGGCCGGTGCCGTGGGCGAAATCGCAGCCATGCTTCCACAGCGCCATGCGGGCGACGGCGTCGATCTCCGAGCCGCGCGTGCCGCCGGGGAAGCGCAGCGTCGAAATGCCGATCATGCCTTTCAGCACCAGCGTGAAGCGTTCGCGCATCTCCTCGGTCGGCTGGCCGATCGGCACGGTGCGGGTGATGTCGGTGGTGCCGTCCTGGTATTGCGCGCCGGAATCGAGCAGGAACAGTTCGCCCGCCTGCAGTTTGCGGCTGGTGGCGCGCGACACGCGGTAATGCATGATGGCGCCGTTGGGGCCGGCGCCGGAAATGGTGTCGAAGGAGACGTCGCGCAGCGGCATTTGCGTTTCCTCGCCGGTCTGCCGGCGGCTCGCTTCCAGCCTGGTGACGACCGCGATCTCGTCGAGCGAGCCGGGTTTTTGCTGCTCCAGCCAGCACAAGAGCTTGGCCACCGCCGCACCGTCACGGCGATGGGCGGCGCGCGAGCCATTGATCTCGGCCTGGTTCTTGGTGGCACGCGGGATGCGGGCCGGGTCGGGCGCGGCAACCACCGTGCCGCCATTGTCCTCGACCAGCATGCGCAGCCTGTCGGCCGCCAGCACCGGGTCGAGCGCGATCTTGGCGCCGCCCTTGGCAAGCGCGGCGATCGCTGCTTCGAACTCGCCGGGCTCGTGCGGATCGGCGAGCTGGGTGAGATAGGCCGCGACCTGGCGCGAGAATTTGCGCTTGTCCATGAACAGCTGGTGCGATCCGTCAGCGGCAAGAATGGCGAAACCGAGCGCCAGCGGCGTATGCGGCACGTCGCCGCCGCGGATGTTGAAGGCCCAGGCGATGGAGGAGGGGTCGGTCAACACCGCATGGCTGGCGCCGTCCTTGCCGATCGCCGTCGCCAGCCGCGCCAGCTTGTCCTTGGCGAGCTCGCCGGCAAAGCCGATCGGGTGCAGCTCGACCGGGGTCACAGGTGCGGCGGGCTGATCCTTCCAGATGATGTCGATCGGGTTTTTCTCGAGCGGCACCAGCACAGCGCCGGTCTTGTCGGCCGAGGCCTGCAGCGCCTTGACCTCGCTGATCGTGTGCAGCCAGGGATCGAAGCCCAGCCGCGCACCCTTGCCGATATTGTCCTTGAGCCAGACGGCGGGCGGGTTGTCGACCAGGCTTTCGACCGAAAAAATGTCGAGATCGACCTCACTGCGCACCTGCAGCGTGTAGCGCCCGTCGACGAAGATGAAGGCGCGGTCACGCAGCACGATAGCGACACCGGCCGAGCCGCTGAATCCGGTCAGCCATTTCAGCCGTGCTGAACGATCGGCGACATATTCGCCCTGATGCTCGTCCGCGCGCGGAACGATAAAACCATCGAGGCCATTCGCGGCCAGCCATTGGCGCAGCAGCGCCACGCGCGGCTTGCCGACTGCAGGGTCGCCCGCAGAATCGAAGGTCTGGAACATGATGGGCCTCCTGATATCAGCGTGACCGTAGCCTATGGACCTGGAAAGCGGAATCGATTTCCAGCTGGCGCAACCTGCTACAGTGCTGCTTGGCTGACAACCGAATGGGGCTGGTCCAGCCGCAGCCCGAAGGCTGGGTTGTCGTTGTTCGCCCCCACACCACGCGGCATTGCCGCGCCGCCCGCCAGCACCCGGGAATTGTAACCAGAAAAAGTTAGCAAAGACTGCTTTTTGAGCGTGCGTCACTTCGCATGGGAAGCTATCTGTTTCGGGTTTTCTTGTCTTGGCCGCAAGGGGTGGGGCCTTCCGGTCAATGTTGGTGTTGGCGGACCAATTCCGCCACGCTGCTAGTGTGGCCAACTATTGATTGATGCAAATTCGCAACGGATTTGCTCTGATTTCTTGTCTGGGCTCTGTGTTGCTTGGTTCCGGTAATCTTTACGGCTTACATTCGCTTGTCTCTCGGCAGCGGTTTTCGTAGCGTCGCCACGGGCTTCAAGGGTCGATTCAGCCAATAGATGGTTGGTCGGGGGGATTTTGGATGAGACATTCTGTTTGCGCAGCGCGTGCCAACGGCGATGGCGAGGTGAATGCGCGGCTTGCGGGCTCGCTTCTGTCGTCCACGTCGCTTCCGGCTCTGCTGATAGCCGGGCTGATTGCGGCCGCTGTAACGCCGATCATGTCAGGTGGCGCCTCGGCCGAGGATTTCGCTCACAACAGCGGCGATTGGGGTACGGCTGCGAACTGGACCCCCGCAACGGTTCCCAACGGCACCGATGCGGTCGCGAACTTCAACCATGATGCGCCGGACCAGGGCTCGGCTATACCGTTTTCCTGACTGGCGGACCCTATACGGTCGGCACGCTGAACTTGAATGCCACGAGCACCTCCGGCGGTTACCGGTTTTCAAACGGTGTTTTGAATTTCCAGGCCTCTGGGCAGGCCGCGGTCAACGTGAAGACGAACAATTTCATTCCCGACCTGGACGCCGGCGGCAGTTTCAATCTCATGTCCGACACCGTTTTCACGGTTGCTGCCGGGGCTCATTTTACAGCGGATGGAACAATCTCAGGTGCAGGCCTCACCAAAAGCGGTGATGGCTTGCTTACCTTGAATGGCGCAAACACCTACACCGGCGGCACCAACCTCTATGGCGGCACGCTTAGCCTCGGCAACAATAATGCGCTGGGAACCGGCGTGCTTTCCGCCTTCAGCGGAACGGTGATCGATATCCAGAATGGCGTCACGATCAACAACGACCTGACCATCGATCTCAGCCAGACGATCAACGTCGGATCCGGAGCAACCGGAACCTATGCCGGCCAGATTTCGGACCTCAGCGATCCATCCGCGATCGTCAAGACCGGCGCCGGCACGCTGGTGCTCACCAATAGCAACAGTTTCGGCTCCGGCGCCCGGATCGAGGAGGGAACGATCCGGAGCACGGCCGATTATGCTTTGGGTGTGGGGCCGATCACGCTCGACGGCGGCACGCTGCAGGCGGGCGCGAACCTCACCCTTGCCAATGTCTCGATCCTGTTCGGTGCCGCCGGCGGCACCATCGACACAAACGGCTTCGACGTCAGCACCTCCGCCAGCATGGGAGACGACAGCGCGCCGAGCGGGACATTCATCAAGACGGGGGCCGGAACGCTGACGGTGGACGGCTTTGCCGGCAACAACAACTATGCCACGGCCACCGATGTCGCCCAAGGCACGCTCAAGGCGGGCCTGTTCGCCGCCAACATTTTCAGCGCCAACAGCGCCTATACGATCGAAAGCGGTGCAACACTCGATCTCAACAATTTCGACCAGGCGATAGGTTCGCTGGCCGGCGCCGGAGCGGTCAATGCCGGGACAGGCAAGCTGACGACCGGAGGCAACAACAGCTCGACGATCTTTTCGGGCGTCATCACAGGTACCAACGGGCTGATCAAGGACGGGACGGGAACCTTCGAGCTGTCGGGTTCGAACGCGTTGTCGGGCGGGACCGAGGTGAAGGCCGGCACCTTGCTGGTTTCAGGTTCTCTGATCGGTTCGGCCGTTACAGTCGACAGCGGCGCCACGCTCGGCGGCACTGGCTCGGTTGGCCCGCTCGCTGTTTCCGGCACGGTGGCGCCCGGCAAGAATGGCATTGGCACGCTGGCGGTCTATGGCGACGCCAGCTTCGCATCCGGCTCGACCTATGCGGTCGAACTGAATTCTGCCGGCGCTGCCGATCTGATCGTTGCCGTAGGCACGGCAAGCATAGCCCCGGGCGCCGGCTTGAGCGTGACCATATTGGGCCGGACAGCCTGGTGGCGGGCGCCCACTACGTCGTGCTTCAAGCCGTCAGCGTCGGCGGAACCTTCACCCTGATAGGCGATCCGCAAGTCTCCGCCTTCGCCAGACTGAGCACCCACTCCATTGCGACGCAAGTCTATGTCGACGTCACTCAGACGAAAACCTTCGGCTCGGCCGGCGTGGCGCCGAACCAGATTGCCACAGGGGACGGGCTGGAGAGCGCGGGCAGCAGCGCCTTGGTCAGCGCTGTGCTCGCCTTGCCGAGCGACGCGGCGGCGCAGGCCGCTTTCGACCAGCTTTCCGGTGAAGTCCATGCCTCGGCCAAGGGCATGCTGCTGCAGGACAGCCACTTGCTGCAGGACGCGGTGACGGCGCGCCTGCGCGGTGCCTTCGGCGACAGCGGCAAGACAGCCTCGCCGCCGGTCATGGCCTATGGCGAGGACGGCGTTCAGCCGGTCGCCGCCGACACCAACCGCTTCGCCATTTGGTCGCAGGGTTTTGGCTCCTGGGGCAGCACCGACAGTGACGGCAATGCCGCCGCCTTCGACCGGTCGACGGGCGGCCTGCTGGTTGGCGCCGACGGCCTGGCCGGCGACTGGCGGATCGGCGTGGTGGGCGGCTACAGCCGCACCATTCGATGCCGACGATAGGCATTCTTCCGGCGACAGCGACAACTACCACCTCGGCCTCTATGGCGGGACCAATTGGGGCGCCATCGCGTTCAGGACCGGTGCCGCCTACACCTGGCACCGGATCTCGACATCGCGCTCCGTCGCTTTCCAGGTCTTCACCGACAGCCTGTCGGCCGACTATGACGCGGCGACCGCGCAGGCCTTCGGCGAACTGGCCTACAAGACCGACGCCGGGCCGTTTGCCTTCGAGCCCTTCGCCAATTTCGCTTATGTCAACCTGCACACGGATGGTTTTGCCGAGAGCGGCGGCGCCGCTGCGCTGACCAGCGGCAGCTCAACGTCAGATGCGACCTTCACCACGCTCGGCGTCAGGGCGTCGACCGACATCACCCTTGGCGGCGTTGCGGCGACCGCGCGCGGCATGCTCGGCTGGCGTCATGCCTTCGGCGACGTGACACCGCTGTCGACCGTCGCCTTTGCCGGCGGCGACGACTTCACCATTGCCGGCGTGCCGATCGCCAGGGATACGATGCTGGTCGAAGCCGGCTTCGACGTGCAGCTGGCGCACAACGCCACGCTTGGCCTGTCCTATGCCGGACAGTTCGGGGCGGATGCCTTCGACAATGGGTTCAAAGCCAATCTGGGCATCAAATTCTAGAAATTCGACCCTCGAGGGCCGGCAGTGTCTGCCGGCCTCAATGCTTGAGGTGGATCGTCACCCAGCCTTCGCGGTGCAGCGTGCGCACGTGGCGAAAATTCTGGCCGACATAGGCCGAGATGACGGCGTCGCGCTGGCGATCGAGAATGCCTGACAGCACGATCGAGCCGCCAAGCGCGATGTGCCCGGCCATTTGCGGCGCCAGCCGCATCAGCGGCCGCGCCAATATGTTGGCGACGATCAGATCGAAGGGGGCGCGCTTGCCGAAGATCGGGTGGTGGAAGCCAGGCGCGGTTACCGTTTCGATGAGTGCCTTCACGTGGTTGAGCCGCGCATTGGCGGCGGCGACCTTCACCGCCACCGGATCGATGTCGGTGGCCAATACCGGAATATGCGCGAGCTTGGCGACGGCGATGGCCAGCACGGCGCTGCCGGTGCCGAGGTCGAGCGCATTGCGCGGATGTTCGCGCCGCACCACTTTCTCCAGCATTTCCAGGCAGCCTGATGTGGTGCCGTGATGGCCGGTGCCGAAGGCAAGACCGGCCTCGATCTCGATGGCGAGCTCGCCGCTGTGGCGCTTCCTGCGGTCATGCGCGCCGTGGACGAAGAAACGGCCGGCGCGCACCGGCTTCAACCCTTCCAGCGAGCGCGCCACCCAGTCGATGTCGGGCAACACCTCTCGCTCGACCGGCTTCGACAGAGCGAGGCCGGCGAGAATGTCCTTGACCCGTGCCTCGACGGCGTCGACGTCGCCATCGGCGTAAAGCGAGACCTCGTGGATGTCCTTGTCCTCGTCAACCTCCAGCACGGCGATCGGCAAGCCCTCATCTTCGAAGGCCAGCTCAAGCGCCGCGAAGACGCGCTCGGCCTCGATCTTGCCGGTGGTGAAATGCAGCCGCGTCTGGGTCATCGGATCCGTATCAGCCCTTCGCAGCAAGACGCTTCAGCTTCTCCACGGCGGTGCTGGCGCTTTCGCCATAGGCGATCGTGCCGGCGAAGTCGCCCTTGGCGTTGAGCAGCAACACCGAGGCTGTGTGGTCCATCGTGTAGTCGCCATCGCCGGTGTCGACCTTCTTCCAGTAGATGCCGAACGATTTGGCCATGGCATGGACCTTGTCCGGGTCGCCGGTGATGCCGGTGATGCGGTCGGAGAAGTTGCTGACATAGGCGTTCATCACAGCCGGCGTATCACGCTCTGGGTCGACCGAGACGAAATAGGCATGCAGGGTCTTGCCGTCGTCACCGAGCGTTTTCAGCCAGCCGGAGAGTTCGAACAGCGTCGTCGGGCAGACCTCCGGGCAGTGGGTGAAGCCGAAGAAGACGACGCTGGGCTGGCCGCGGAAGGCGGCTTCGGTGATCGGCGCGCCTTTCTGGTCGACCAGGGTGAAGGGGGCGCCGAACGGTTCGCCGCCATAATGGCCGCGATACCAGTCGAAGGTCAGCCAGCCGATGCCGGCCGCCATCAGGACGAGAATGCCGACCAGGATAGAACGCATCATCAGAAAAGTCCGCCTGCAGAAATCATCGCGCCGGCTCGATGCCGCGCCGGTGCGACACTCTTAGCGGTTCGGGCCTGCGCAGGCAAAGCGCCGCGTTGCCGCAACCGCGGTGGCATTGACGCTTCCGCTTGCAAAGCCGCACAACGCGTCCCACCTGATACCGGCAACTCGAACCGCAGGAGGCTCCTTTGCTCGAACTGGTTGGGCGCGAACGGATTGGGCTAAAACTGATCGGCGGCGCCTTGGCCGCCTGCGTTGCGCTTGGCGCCAGCAGCGCTGTCGCAGAGGAAGTCGGCAAGGTCGGCGTCGACTGGGTCGGCAACGACATTATCGTCGAAGCGATCAAGGACCCGAAGGTGGATGGCGTGACCTGCCATGTCTCCTATTTCGACCGCAGCCTCATCGACCGCCTGCACAAGGGCAACTGGTTCGAGGATCCCAGCGATTCGTCGATCTCCTGCCGCCAGACCGGCCCGATCACCATCGGCGACATCGACATGAGCGAGGGCGGCGAGGAGGTGTTCAAGCAAGGCATAAGCCTGATCTGGAAGAAGCAGGTGGTGAACCGCATCTACGACAAGACCAATGAGACGCTGATCTATCTGTCGCATTCGCGCCAGGTGCAGAACGGCTCGGCCAAGATGTCGGTCACGACGGTCCCGCTCTATGGTCAGAATGTGGTGTGGAGCAAAGGCAAGCCGAAGTAGGTGGTCGAACTCTTGCACGCTGTTTGAGCCGTCGGACAATTGCTCCCACCTTGCAGGAGCAATTGCTCTGAAGTAAAGCGCCGCATGGACCGCACCGAAAACCTCGTCCTGAAAGATCCCGAGCCGCGCATCCATCCGACCGCGGAGCTAAAGGCGTGCAAGCTTGGCCGCTACGCTTCGATCGGCGAGCGGGTGGTGCTGCGCGAGGTGAGTGTCGGCGATTTCTCCTATTTCGAGCGCCATTCGGAAGCTATCTACACAACCATTGGCAAATTCTGCTCGATCGCCGCCAACAGCCGCATCAATGCGCTGGAGCATCCGATCGAACGGTTGACCCAGCACAAGGTCAGCTATCGGCCGAATGAGTATTTCCGCTGGCTGGGTGTCGATGCGGCGTTCCGCGAGCGGCGGCAGGCGAAGGCCGTGAGCATCGGCCATGACGTCTGGATCGGCCACGGGGCGGTGGTCATGCCGGGCATCACCATCGGCAATGGTGCGGTCATCGGCGCCAATGCGGTGGTGACGCAGGACGTGCCGTCCTACATGATCGTCGCCGGTGTGCGGGCCAAGCCGCTCCGGCCGCGCTTTGCTCCCGACATAGCGGCGCGGATCGAAGCGCTCGCCTGGTGGGACTGGCCGGTCGAGAAACTCGCGAGGGCGGTTCCCGACATCCAGTCTATGCCGATCGAGGCCTTCCTCGATCGTTGGGAGAACGACGTCCTTTAAGCTTCCGCTGAGAAAGGTTTGGGCAGGCCGTCACAGTTGCCAAGGATTTCAGCAGGCCAAGGCCCACGCTGGCAAGCAAGCTGCGGGAAAGTGGAGCAACCATCTGTCTGGGTGCCGGCCCCTGCTTTCGGGGGACCATGCTCCGCGCTCTGCGGACTGAAACCCCTTCCGCCATGCGGGGGTGGCGCAGCGGAAGGGGTTGGAGGTATACCGCTGTGAGGCGGATGGAACAGGCTCTCTTGCCTGCACGGTTACTGTGACATTGAACCGATAAGGTGTGTTTTCCGCTATATGCGCGCTTTGCGTGTATCCAATTGCGCCTGACGTATTTGTCGCCGGTGGGAACCCGAAACGGTCGCCGGTTGTTTCTCATCGCGGCAGCTATTGAGGGATCTCGACAGATGGAAAAGCTTTTCACCAGGATCGCCAATCGGGTCGCCCACATAGCCGGCATGCCGCTGACCTTTGCCGGCTGTTGTCTGATCATCGTCATCTGGGCGGTGAGTGGGCCGTTCTTCGGTTTCTCGGACACCTGGCAATTGGTGATCAACACCGGCACGACCGTCATCACTTTCCTGATGGTGTTCCTGATCCAGAACACCCAGAATCGCGACGGCGCGGCAATCCAGGCCAAGCTCGATGAGCTGATCCGGGTCAGCGAGGGGCACAACCGTTTCATCGGCATCGAGCACCTGACCGAAACCGAGGTCGAGGAAATCCGCGACAGGTGCGAGCGGGCGGCGCGACGGCATGACGAGAAGATCGCCACCATGGCCGCAAAGAAGGCCGTGGGTCAAAAACGAGCTCCGAAAAAGCACGCGGCTTGAGGGCTTGAAGATCAATGCATGTCGCCCAAAAGTGACCTCGGTTTTGGGGTGAACGACATGCATAAAAAGAACCAGCTAAAGCGCGTCGCGTGAATCCGTTTCTTCTGCATGACGCGCTTTAGCCTTTGATGAAGGCGGCGAACGCATCCTTGTGATCCGGATGCCAGCGCGACAAAGCAGGGCGGTTTTCGATGATGTCGCCGATCGCCCAGGCCATGCGTTTCTCGTCCAGCGGCCGCGCCACATCATTGTCGGGACACAGGATGTAGAAGTCGCCCCTGACCAGGGATTCCAGCATGAAATCAATGACCTGCTCGCCGGTCCAGGCACCGGCTGGCTTTTCCGTCGCACCCTCGGTGAGTCCGGTATAGGTGAAGCCGGGGATGAGCAGATGCGCCGACAGGCGGGCGCCAGGCTCGTTGCGCAGCGCATGCGCCAGGCCTTCGGTGAATGTCTTCACGCCGGCCTTGGAGACATTGTAGGCGAGGTTGCCGGGCGGTGTGGTAATGCCTTGCTTGGAGCCGGTGTTGACGATCAGGCCCGGCCTGGCCGACGCCAGCATGCGCGGCGCGAAGGCTTCGACACCATGCACGACACCCCAGAAATTGATGTCGAGCAGCCGTTTCCAGGCATCGCGGTTTTCCCAGGGCTTTCCGGGATTGTCGCCGACGCCGGCATTGTTCATCAGCAGCGAGACCTCGCCGAAGGCGCCGAATGCCCGGTCGGCGAGACGATCGACCTCATCGGCCTTCGAAACGTCAGCGGCAACGGCAAGCACGGTGTCGTCGCCGGCAATGGCCGACACGGCGCGGGAGGCATCGTCAAGGCGGGTGCCGGCAATGTCGGCGAGCACGATCTTCATGCCCATCAGCGCAAGCCGCTTGGCGGCCGCCAGACCGATGCCGCTGGCGGCGCCGGTGATGACGGCGGTGTTGCCTGGGCCAAAAGCGGGCAGGGCAGTCTGGATTTCGGCGTCGGTGATCATGAGCAACGGGATCCTTTTCTCGATGGCGCCGAACTTAGCGCCGGAACAGGCTTGTGCAAGCCTGCGTCAGCACGTGCTCGGGTTGACCAGTCGGGCCGTGACTGCGCATGCTGCCCCCACAAAGGAGACTTTCGATTGACGGACTGGGTCGCAATTCTGAAGGAACAGACCGCCACCGGCGACCAGATGGGGCGCGAGGTGCCGCAGATGCTGGCCAACCCCGATATCAGCGAAGCCCAGGTGAAGACGCTGTTCTCGGCGCTGGAGAAACAAGCCGAGTTCGTCGAGAAACTGCGCATGGCGCTGGAGAAATTCGGCCATGATTTCTCGATCATCAAGGCAGCCGAACGGCTGGAGGAGCGCTACGCCGACCTTGCCGCGTCGGTGGCGGAAAAGCTGAAGGCGATGCGTAAATAGAATTACTTCTCGAGGACGCGCGAAAAACGCGTATCCGGCACAAGCCACACCAGGGCGACGGTGACGAAGAGCGCCACACTGATCCACCGGTTGAGGAAGGCAAGCGCAACGGCCGCGATATAGACAGCGAGCGAAATCCTTCCCTTGCGGTCATTGCCGATTGCCTTGGCGAAGGCGGTTTCCCGACCATGCAGCCGGTGCAGCGCCAGGACCAGGATGGCATAGGCGGTCGCGCACAATGCGAGGTCGACGCCATAGACCGCGACCGGGACCGTGGCGAAATGGTTCTCGCCCATGAAAGCGGTCGTTACGGGCATCAAGGACAGCCAGAACAACAGATGCAGGTTCGCCCAAAGGACCCGGCCGTCGACGCGCTGCACGGTATGGAACATGTTGTGCAGATTGTTCCAGTAGATGCCGACATTGATGAAGGACAGTACGTAGCACAGGAAGACCGGCCATTGCGGCAGCAGCGCCGAAAAGTCCTCGCCCTCAGGCACCTTCAGGTCCAGCACCATGATGGTGATGATGATGGCCACCACGCCATCGGTGAATGCCTCGACCCTGCCTTTACCCATGATCCCCCGCCTGCAACGAATTGTCGAAAGACGGTAAACTGTTAGCGGAAGTTGCCGGGCCGATAAACGGCACGCGGGAAATTCCTCAACTATGTCAGGGAAAACTTCCGCAACGGGGCCGCTGAATGTGGAGATTGGCCTTGGCCGCTTGTTGACTTTGCCGCCGTGTTCTCTCCCTTTTGGTGCAACCCCTGGTCGAATCCGTCGACCGGTCGGGGATCGAATGGAGGGTCTGATGAGATTTCGATTTCTGCTTGCGATAGCGACCATTTTGGCCGCCATCTTCGGAACATCCGCCACGGCCTTTGCCTACAGCGCCCACACCACGACCAACCTCAACGTGCGTTCCGGGCCCGGCGCTGGATATGCCAAGGTTGGAACTTTGCCGGCCGGCTTCAGGGTCGATGTCACCGGCTGCGAGCCGGGCTGGTGCAGGATCCATGGTGGCGGCGTCAGCGGCTGGGCCAGTTCCGGCTATATCGAGCGCACCCATGTCGTCCGCCCGCCGACCATCATCGTGCGCCCGCCGCATCGGCCGCCGCACTGGCACAAGCCGCCCCACCATCGTCCTCCGCATCATCGCCCGCCGTACAAGCCGCGCCCCGGCAAGTGCAAGATCGCGCCCGGCTTTCCCTGCAAGTAGAACCATCTGGAATGCCGTAGCGAAAAGGGCCGCATTATTCGCGGCCCTTTTTAGGTTTGGCCGATGATCAGCCGTTCGGCGTCTCGGGCGCCATGTTGGCGCGGCCGCGCGGCACGCCAAGCCCGGTGTCCGGCGGTTCGCCGGCGGCCGGCCTGTTCTCGATCATGTGCAGGGTGCGCCAGCCGCCGAAACGGTAATAGGCCGCGGCCAGAACCAGCGAGGTGATCGAGCCGGCCGGGAAACTCCACCACAGCGCTTCCTCGCCGATCAGGCCACGCATGAAATAGGCAAAGCCGGTGCGCACGATGAGCACCGAGATCACCAGGATGATCAGCGGCGGCATTACCGCACCGGTGGCGCGCACGGTGGCGAACAGCACGATGGTGACGCCGAACAGGATGAACGACCAGGATGCGGCCGTGTTGATGTGGGCGGCGATGTCGATCGCCGCGCTGTCGCTGCTGAGGAACAGGCCGAGGATCGAGCGGTCGAAGAGCCACAGCAGCGCGACGAGCGCGCCGGTCAGGACCAGGTTGAAGCCGACGCCGGAGGCGGCGACGCGCCCGATCCGGTCCCAGCGCCCGGCGCCGACATTTTGCGCTGCCATCGAGGAGACCGCGGCTCCGATGGCGAGCGCCGGCATCTGGATATAGGTCCACAGCTGCGCGGCGATGCCGTAAGCGGCGGCGACCTGCGAACCGTAGGAATTGACGATGCCCATCACCGTCAGGGCAGCGGCGGAGACGACGATCATCTGCAGCCCCATCGGCACGCCCTTGAAGACGATGATCCGCAGCAATGCCGGATCGGGGCGCAGCAGGGCCAGGTTGGCACCGGCCAGCCGCAGCGGATGCTTGCGTGCATAGAGCACGACAAGGATGGCGATGACGCTCACCGTCTGGCCGATCAGAGTGGAGGTCGCCGATCCGGCTATGCCGAGTTGGGGAAACGGGCCGATGCCGCGGATCAGCAGCGGGTTGAGCACGATATCGAGGACGACCGCCAGCGCCATGAAGATGAAGGGCGTGCGTGAATCGCCCGCACCGCGCAGCACGGTCATGACGAAGGACAGGAGGTTCATCATCGGCACGGCGACGAAGATGATGCGCAGATAGGAACGCGCCAGCGGCAAGGCGTCCGCCGGCGTGCCAAGCGTGTTGAGGATGGCGTCGACCCAGATCCAGCCGCAGACGGCGAAACCACCGAAATCAGGAAGAAGAAGGTGGCGCTGGTGCCGACGATGCGGCGCGCCTCGGGCAGGTCGCGGGCGCCGACCGACTGCGCCACCAGGATGGTGGCCGCCATGCCGATGCCGAACACGGTGCCGAGAATCAGGAACAGGACGAGGTTGGCGTTGGAGGTCGCGGTCAGCGCTGATTCACCGAGAAAGCGGCCGACCCAGACGGCATTGATCGACCCGTTGAGCGACTGCAGCACATTCGAACCCAGCACCGGCAAGGCAAACAGCAGCAGCGTGCGCGGGATCGGGCCGCTGGTCAGGTCGCCGGTGCGCCGGCGCGTGGGCATTTTTTCGGTCATGGCAGAGGGCTTATCTGAGTCCGCGATGATTGCCGATTCAAGGAGACAGGCCGATGCGGCGTTGGAGAATTCCGGCTGGCGTGTGTTGATCTAATCATGTTCTCAAAGCCCCCGGAATGGGATATTGGTCGTTGGGGGCGTGGGGCTCGCATTCTTTGTCAGATCCTGTGAATTGCTGGGGGATTCATGTCCGATAGTCCGCTGTTTTCCGAGCGCCTGAACCGGCGCGCGTTTCTCGGTGCGTCCGCTTTGGGCGCGGCTTCCGTGGCTCTTTCGGCGTGCACCACGACGGAGGTGGTGACGCCGCCGCCGGTGGCCGCGGCGCCACCGGATACGGCGTTCGGTGATGCCGCCAGCATGTACGCGGCGCGCACCGACGAGGGTTTTCAGCTGCCGGCAATCCCGGTCGCCAAGCTCGATCCGAAGTTCGTGCGCCAGATCGTGGCCGACCCGACCGGTGAAAAACCAGGCACGATCGTCGTCGATGTCTCCGAGCATTTCCTCTATCTGGTGCGCGATGGCGGCAAGGCCATCCGTTACGGCGTCAGCCTCGGCAAGGCCGGCTTCGGCTGGACCGGCAGCGCCGTGGTCCAGGCGCGGAAGAAGTGGCCGGTGTGGACGCCGCCGCCGGAAATGATCCAGCGCCGGCCGGAGCTGGCGAAATTCAAGGACGGCATGCCGCCCGGCCCTCAGAGCCCGCTCGGCGCCCGCGCGCTCTATCTCTTCCGGGACGGCAAGGACACGATGTACCGGCTGCACGGCACGCCGGAGTGGGATTCCATCGGCAAGAACGCATCGTCGGGCTGCGTGCGCTTTATGAACCAGGACATCATCGACCTCTACAGCCGCGTCAACGGTCCCGCACCGGTTTTCGTGCGTCCCAATTTGTCGGCTGCCGGCAAGATCATGGCCGTGTCGAGCAGGACGGCCGAGCCGATCGATGCGGGCGTGCCGAAGGACGCTGAGTTCTTGAAATAGGCATCCTCATGGTCGGCCGTTTGAGGTCGTTGAGGCGGACGCGCCGGGCGCGCCCGCCTTTTGTATGCGACTACTTCTTGGCGAGGCCAGGCAGCGTGACCTGATAGACCAGGAACATGGTGTCGACATTGGCGCCGTCATCGGCCTTGTAGGAGGCGCCGACCTGGAAACCGTCCTGGGCGAGGAAGTCGTTGTCATTGGCGACGAACAGGAAATAGTCGTCGGGCAGTTTTGGGTCGAGCACGCTCGCCAGCGACATCGCTTCCCACTTTTCGGATAGGTTGTTGTGGTTGTTCGGCGCGCCATTGTGCAGGCCGAAGCGATTGAGCTGTGCATTGTCGTTGATGTCGATGAACGGCGTCAGCTTGGCCGGCGTCACCGAAGGATCGAGCACGCCCTTGGGAGCGACGGGCTTGTCAGCGGCATCGAAGGCGCCGCCGGCAATGTCGGTCGCGGTCGAAACGTCGACGACGAAGATCTGGCGCAGCAGCGAGGTGTCGCCCTTCACCCCCTGGCCGTTGCCGCTGTCGCGTGCCAGCATCAGGAAGGACGTGTCCGACAGCGCCACGATCTCGCTTTGCGCGGCGATCTTGGTCTTGCCCTTGGCATCCTTGAACACCGGCAACGGCACGACATATTCATGCGCCAGCTTGAGATGGGTGAGGTCGGAGGCGTCGTAGACCAGCGCCCTCGTGTTCTGCCGGGTCGAACCGGAATCGCCGCCATCCTGCCTTGTCGCCGACTGCAGCACGGCGATCAGGAACTTGCCGTCCGGTGTCATCGCCATGCCCTCGAGGCCCTGGTTGTTCTGGCGGCCGGTCTCGGGATCCTTCGGATCGGGTTCGGCAGCACCAGGGCCGGGATTGTCCGAGGAGAAGTTCGGCGCGCCCTTGCGCATCGGCACCAGCGCCGCCGGCGGCTGGGTCGCCGACAGCAGGCGGCCTTGCGCCGAGAACCGGTAGATGTTGGGGCCATATTCGTCGGAGATGAACATCGAGCCGTCGGGCAGCCGCACGATCGCCTCGTTGTCGAGGGCGAGCTTACCGTTGGTGGCGACGGGCAGCATCGGCATGTCGCCAGCCGCGGCGCGCACATCCGAGAGGGGATCGAGACCGGTGGCGTCGGCGCCCTTGTCGTCGGTCAGCAGCATTGTGTCGGCCAGCGTCGCCTTGACTTCGGTCTGCTGCTGGCCGGCAGCGCCCGCTGCCGCCGGGGTGAACTCGATGCCGATGGTGTTGAGGCGTGGCCGGTAATCGGTGGTGCCGGCGACATTGTAGCCGCGATCCGGCAGCAGCCAGAGCGAACCCTTGTAGGTGCCCGCTTCATGCGCCCAACTGGCGGTGTCGATCGCCATGCCGGAACCCGAGCCGAACGTCTCGCCGAACTTGTCGCGCTGCGCGGCCGGGATGCGGCCGACACCGACCAGACCCTTGTTGACAAAGCTGGTGGCGTCGACGGTCGCGGTGCTGTCGGCCAGTGCCGGCGTCAAGGCGGTGAACAGGGCCAGCGCGACGCCGAGCGAGGCGGTTCGGTGCAGGTGTTTCATAGACAATCCTCTTTGTGACAAAGCGTGCCGGAGCGGCCGAAGGACGAAAAGCTGAAAGAGGCGTACATCGATGATGGCGCGCGCGCGCCCCCCAAAGCGATCTACGGCGCGAACATGATGCTTGCGTGACAGCGCGCGGTACATGCCCGCCGGCTTCGTCACGCGCCGACAGAAACGTGTGCCCGAGCCAACGAATTGATCACCTCGCCACGTGTTGGTTCGGTCAGGCGAGGTGTGTTCTGGGTCGCACTAGACACTTATGTCCAGTGCGTATATGGTGCGGCTTCTGACAGACCGGGAGGGAAGCCTTGAAGCCGCATTATCGCGCAGTGGTTATCGGGGGTGGGGTGGTCGGCGCCTCGGTGCTCTACCACCTGACGCGGTTCGGCTGGTCTGACGTGGCGCTGATCGAGCGTGCCGAACTGACCGCCGGTTCGACCTGGCATGCGGCGGCAGGTTTCCATGCGCTCAATGCCGATCCCAACGTCGCGGCTCTGCAGGACTACACCATCAATCTCTACCGCGAGATCGAGGCCGAATCCGGCCAGGACATCGGCCTGCACATGACCGGCGGCGTCAACATCGCCAGCGATCCCCAGCGCTGGGAGTGGCTGAAATCGGCCTGGGCGGTGTTCCAGTCGGTCGGCATCGAAACCGCCCGGCTGGTGACACCCAGCGAGATCAAGGAAATCTGCCCGATCGTCGACGTCACCGGCGTGCTCGGCGGCCTGCACGATTCCAACGAAGGCCATCTCGACCCCTACGGCACGACACATGCCTATGCGGGCGCCGCGAAGAAGCGCGGTGCGGACATTATCCTGCGCAACCGCGTCGTCGAGCTGACAGCGCGCGCCGACGGCCACTGGGACGTCGTCACCGAACAGGGCACCATCGTGGCCGAGCATGTCGTCAACGCCGGCGGCCTGTGGGCAAAGCAGCTCGGCCGCATGGCCGGCGTCGACCTGCCGGTGACGCCGATGGAGCACCATTATTTCATCACCGAGGACATTCCGGAGATCGCGGCACTGGACCGGGAGATCGGCATCGCCGTCGATCTCGACGGTTTTTCCTACCTAAGACAAGAGCGCAAGGGCGTGCTGCTCGGCGTCTACGAGCAGAACCCGAAGCACTGGAACATGGATGGCGCGCCATGGGATTATGGTATCGAGCTGATCCCGGAAGACATCGACCGCATCAGCCCGGAGCTCGCCAAGGCGCATGAGCGCTTTCCCTGCCTGGCAACGGCGGGTATCCGCAAATGGGTCAACGGCGCCTTCACCTTTACCCCTGATGGCAACCCGATCGTCGGACCGGTGCGCGGCCTGAAAAACTACTGGGTCGCCTGCGGCGTCATGGCCGGCTTCAGCCAGGGCGGCGGCGTCGGCAAGTCGCTGGCCGAATGGATGATTTACGGCGAGCCGCAGGCCGACATTTTCGGCATGGACATTGCCCGCTACGGCGCCTTCGCCGCCAACCGCGAATATCTCGCGCAGACGACACGGCAATTCTATTCGCGCCGCTTCGTCATGACCTTTCCCAATGAGCGGCTGCCCGCGGGCAGGCCTTTGAAACGCCCCGGCGCCTATGACGGCATGAGTGCCGCGGGTTGCGAATGGACGGCGTCGTGGGGGCTGGAAATCCCGGCCTATTTCGCGCCGATGGGGTTTCGCGAGAACACGACGCTCAAGCGCTCCAACGCCTTCGACATCGTCGGCGACGAGGCGTTGCAGGTCCGGCGCGCCGCCGGTCTCGTCGATATCTCGGCCTATGCGCGCTATGCGGTGTCGGGGCCATGCGCCCAGGCATGGCTCGACCGGCTGCTTGCCTGCAAGCTGCCGAAAGCGGGACAGGCGCGGCTGGCGCCGATGCTCGGGCCGAATGGGCGGCTGAAGGGCGACCTCACCGTGATCAACTGGGGCAGCAGTGACTATTGGCTGATGGGTTCCTACTATCTCAGGGAATTCCACATGCGCTGGTTCGAGAGCCAGGCGGCGGAAGGGGTTGCTGTCACTGACATTTCCGACGCGATGAGCGGCTTCCTGCTGACCGGGCCGAATGCCCGCAATATCCTCGAACGCACCACGCATCAGGACGTCTCCACCGCGGCACTGCCATTCATGGCCTGCGGCGCGTTCGACATCGGCATGGTGCGGGCGCGGGTTGCCCGCCTCTCGATCGCCGGTGAACTCGGCTTCGAGATCAGTTGCCCGGTGGCCATGCATGCCACACTGCGCGACACGCTGCTCGCGGCAGGCGAGGATCTCGGCCTGGCCGAGGTCGGCTACTACGCGCTCAATGCGCTCAGGCTGGAGAAAAGCTTCGGCATCTGGTCACGCGAATTCACACAAGGCTACACGCCAGGCCAGACCGGCCTCGACCGTTTCATCGCCTTCGACAAGGGCGATTTCGTCGGCCGCGGGGCGGCGCTGAAGGAATGCAAGGCGGGCACCTCGCAACGGATGGTGACGCTGGAGATCGATGCGCTTGACGCCGACGCCAGCGGCTTCGAGCCGGTCTGGCGCGAGGGCCGGCGCGTCGGTTTCGTCACTTCCGGCGGCTTTGGCTACACGATCGGCAAGAGCGTCGCGCTGGCGTTGGTCGACGACGATTTTGCCGAGGAGGGGACGGCGCTTTCGGTGCACATTGTCGGCGTCGAACGGCCGGCACGGATCATCGCGGCCTCGCCCTACGATCCCTCGGGCAAGGCGATGCGGCAATGAGGAGGATTTTCGGATGATCGATGACGCGGCACGAGACAACAGGCGCGAACGCCGGCGCGGACGCACAGGCGAGGCCGGCAGCGAGAGCAGCCGCCGACCCAATTACCGGTCGCTGAAGAACCCGTTCCTGCCGCAGCCGATCTTTTCGGACGACCAGGTCGCCGCGATCCACGACACGGCGCTGCGCGTGCTGGAGGAACTCGGCATCAAGGTGCTGCTGCCGCAGGCACGAGAGCTTTTCGCCAGCGCCGGAGCGCTGGCCGACCCGGATACCGATATGGTGTGCATTGGCCGCGACATGGTGGTGGCGGCACTCGCCTCGGCGCCGAAGTCGATCCAAGCGCGAGCCGGCGACCGTTCCCGCGACCTGACGCTGGAACTTGGCTCGATGACCTTCCTGGCCGGATGCGGCGCGCCGAACGTCACCGATCTCGAACGCGGCCGCCGGCCGGGCACGCTCGCCGATTTCGAGGATCTGCTGCGGCTGGTGCAGCATTTCGACGTGCTGCATATGCTTGGCCCTTGCATCGAGCCGCAGGATGTCGACAACCGCTTTCGCCACTATGCCGTCAACCGCGCGCAGCTGACGCTGTCCGACAAGTTCCCCTTCATCTTCGCGCGCGGCACACCGCAGGTCGAGGACGGTTTCGAGATGATCCGGCTGGCACGCGGCCTGTCGCAGGACGAGTTCAGCGCCGGTGCGCATTGCTACACCGTCATCAACACCAACTCGCCGCGCCAGCTCGACATTCCGATGGCGCAAGGCATCATCGATTTCGCACGGGCCGGCCAGGTCTCCGTCATCACGCCGTTCTGCTTGGCGGGTGCGATGGCGCCCATCACGGTGGCCGGCGCGCTGGCGCTGCAGCATGCCGAGGCGCTGGCGGGGCTGACGCTGGCACAGATCGTGCGGCCCGGCGCGCCGGTCGTCTACGGCTCCTTCTCCTCCAATGTCGACATGAAATCCGGAGCGCCGGCTTTCGGCACGCCGGAGCATGTCAAGGCGACGCTGGGCGCCGGCCAGCTGGCGCGCTTCACCGGACTGCCCTGGCGGTCCGGCGGCGGCAGCGCGGCCAACATCTCGGATGCACAGGCAGCGCACGAAACGCAGTTCGCGCTGTGGGGTTCTGTCTTGGCAGGGGCGACGATGTGCATCCATGCCGCCGGCTGGCTGGAAGGCGGCCTGAGCGTCTCCTTCGAGAAGATGATCACCGACATCGAGGCGCTGCAGACGGTCGCGGAACTGTGCGCCGCGACGCCCGGCGACGACGATTCGATCGGCTTCGAGGCGATCGCCGAGGTGCAGCCAGGTGGCCATTTCTTCTCGGCCGGCCACACAATGGCGCGCTACCGCACCGCCTTCTACGAACCGCTGGTCGCCGACTGGTCGAACTTCGGCAACTGGACGCAAAGCGGATCGAAGACGGCGAGCGAACGCGCCACCGGGGTCTGGCGGCGCGCGGTTGCCGATTTCGAGCCGCCGGCATCGGCTGCCGCCACATCAGGCGTGCTCGACGAGTTCATCGCGCGGCGAACGGAAGAGGGTGGGGCTGCGCCGGTATCGTGAGACAGGGGCGGGAAACGGCTGACGCCGTCGCAGCTTTCGCTGTGTGATCGGTGCCTTTCCATTGGCAATCGGCGCATGCCGTGCAGAAATGCGCTTCATGCGCGAAGCCTTGATCGCCCTGGTGATTTTCCTGTGCCTGGTGGCTGCCCCGCTGGTCAGCATGGCGATCTGGCCGAGGCTGCCGGCCAGACATCGCGACGACGATACGAACAATGTGGTGCGGCTGGCCGCCAATCTGTTCGGCGTCATGACCTCGCTGGTGCTCGGCCTGATGATCAACTCGGCCAAGAACACCTTCGAATCGATCGATCACAATGTGCACGCCTATGCGACGGAGCTGATCCTTCTCGACAGGTCACTGCGCCAGTATGGCCCTGAAGCCGACACGGTGCGCCAGCCGCTGGTCGCCTATGTGCAGCGTGTGGCGGCGGGCTCGATGAAAACCAGCGAAACGCCTGTCGTGTCCAACCAGCTATCCGAGCATTTGCTGACGGAGATCGGCACAAGGCTGAACGCTCTGGCGCCGCCCGATGCGACGCATGGCATGCTGTTGCAGGATGCCCGCCAGCGCTTGCAGAAAGTGCTGGAAATGCGCTGGGTGCTGATCGAGCAGTCGGAGGGCGCCATCCCCGGGCCGCTGATCGCCATGCTGGTTGCGTGGCTGGGGCTGATCTTCGCCAGTTTCGGGTTCAGGGCGCCGAGGAACGCGATCACTCTTGCAACCTTCGCGGTTTCCGCCGCGCTGATCGCCGGGGCGATCTACCTGATCCTGGACATGGATGTGCCATTCTCCGGCCCGATCCAGATTTCGCCGGCGCCGCTGGAGCGGGCGCTGGCGGAATTGCAGCGATGAGGCGGAACCGGCGGCATTCCCAGGCATTCATGGGGATGAACCGCCGGAGGACGACATGGGTTTCGACCAGTATCACGAACCGCCTGAAGAACTGTCGCAGAAGGTGCGGACCTTTGCCCGCATGATCACCTCGCTGATCGAGGAGGCGGAGGCGATCGGCTGGTACGAACAGCGCATCTCGGTGGAGAAGGATCCTCAGGCGCGCGCGATCATGAAGAACGCGCAAGGCGAGGAGTTCAAGCATTTCGGCATGGATCTGGAATTCCTGCTGCGCCAGAAGAAGGACTGGCGGGCGGAACTGAAGGAAATCCTGTTCACCATAGGCGACATCGTCAAGGCTGGCGAGCGGGGCGAGAAGAAGGTGGATTGAAGCCGATCCGGCCCCGATGCCGGCGGTGATCAATCGCTGTCGCGCGCGATCAGCTCCAGTGGCCAGACTTCGCGGATGATGCGCGGGCCCTCGGGGCCGGCGAAGGCGGGAAGGGAGGCCAGCAGCATTTCGGCCAGGCGCCGGCCCATCGGCTCCAGCGCCGGGCGAAAGGCAGTCAGCGCCGGCGAGAAATAGCGGCAGAGCGGGGTGTCGACGATGACGATCACCGCGATATCATGGCCTGGCCTGATGCCCATCTCGGCCAGCGCCTTGCAGCCGCCGAGCGCCATGGCGTCGTTGTTGAAGATGATGGCGGTGGGCCGGTCCTTGGAGAGCATCACGCGCGGCGTCACCTGGTAGCCGCCGGCCTCGTTGATGAAGCCGTCGGCGATCAGGCCGGGGTCGACTTCGATGCCGTGCCGCTGCAGCGCCTTGCGGTAGCCGTCCAGGAACAGGTAGCCGAAGTTGAGATCATGCGAAGGGCGGATGGCGGCAATGCGGCGGTGGCCGCGCGCGACCAGCCGGTCGACCGCGTCGCAGCCGGCTTTCTCGAAATCGATATCGAGCGAAGGATAGGTGTCGCCGCCGGATTGACTTCGGCCAAGCGTGGCGAAGGGAAAGCCGGCCTTGCTGAGATAGTCGATCCGATCGTCTTCCCGCCGTGTATTGGCCAACACGACCGCGTCGGCCCGGCGCGTCTCAACCACGCGGCGCAGCCTCTCCTGCTGATATTGGCCGGGCTCACCCATGACGACCATCAGATCCAGGTCATAGTCGGCGAACCGCGCCTGCAGACCGGTCAGGAACGGGATGAAGAACGGTTCGCCATATTGCTGGTCGCCCGGATGCGGCTGCAGCATGAAGGCGATCGAACGGGTAGCGCCCTGGCGCAGGCTGCGGCCGGACTGGTTGGGTGAATAATTCAGCTTTTTGGCGGCGTCGAGCACGCGCTGGCGGGTGTCGGCGTTGACGTCGGCGCGGCCGTTCAGCGCCCGCGACACGGTGCCGATCGAAATGTTCAGATGACGCGCGAGGTCGTGAATGCTGGACGCCAAAGATCATTCTCCCCCTGCCTTGGCTAGCACCGGCTGCCGCTCAGGCCAAGGCTTCGGGACGATTTTTGAGAGCAGCCGATTGACATTCTACGCTATCGGGTGTGTTCTCGTAAACGTTTACGGAAAAACGTTTACGGTGATGCCGTGAATGCCGTGACGATCGGTCTGGAGGGACCGGACGGGAGGAATGCCGGATGATGAATGTCGTCCTCGTCGGCTGTGGCGCGATGAGCAGGCAGTGGCTCGATGCCGCGAGGCAGATCGACGGGCTCGCCATTGTCGGCCTTGTCGATCTCGACGCCGAACGGGCGCAGGCGAGGGCGCGCGAATACGACCTCACCGGCATAGTCATCGGCACCAGCCTCGACGCAGTGCTCGACCAGACCAGCCCTGACGCGGTGTTCGATGTCGTGGTCCCTGCCGCCCGTCGCGAAGTCGCGCTTTCAGCCTTCGCCCACAATTGCCATCTGCTGACCGAAAAGCCGTTGGCCGACAGTCCGGAGAATGCTCGCGCCATCATCGCCGCCGCCCGCCAGGCGGGACGCATTCATGCGGTGGTCCAGAACCGCCGCTATGTCGCCAATGTCAGGCGCATCCGACGCTTTCTCGATTCCGGCGCCATAGGCACGCCGACCAGCATCCATGCCGATTTCTTCGTCGCGCCGCATTTCGGCGGCTTTCGCGAGGAGATGGCGCATGTGCTTTTGCTCGACATGGCGATCCACACATTCGACGCCGCTCGCTACATGGCCGGCGGCGAACCGGCCAGCGTCTATTGCCAGGAGTGGGAGCCGGCCAATTCCTGGTATCGGCAGGGTTCGTCGGCAAGTGCGGTCTTCGATCTCGGCGGCGGCAAGGTTTTTACCTATGCCGGCTCCTGGTGCGCCGACGGCTTTCGCACCAGCTGGGAGGGCAGCTGGCGCATCGTTGCCGAGCGCGGCAGCCTGTTGTGGGACGGCCATGACGGGCTGAAGGCGGAGGTGGTTGCGTCCGGCCGCGACGGTATCATCGACAAGACCCAGCCGATCGAGGTGCCGCTGCTCGACCCTGCCGATCGTGTCGGCGGCCATCTCGGCATCATCCAGGATTTCATGCGCGCGGTCGAAACCGGCACCGAGCCGGAAACGCATGGCGCCGACAACATTAAAAGCCTGGCCATGGTTTTCGGCGCCATCGAAAGCGCCGAGACCGGTCGGCGCGTGGCAATTGCAAGGGAAGAACTGTGATGCCAAACCCGCTTCTCGACATCAGGATCGGCACCATGGTGCGGGCCAATCTCGACGACCCGGCAGCCTATATCAAGCAGATCCTGCCGCTCGGTTTCGAAAGCATCCAGCCCTTCTTCTGGCAGACCTTGGGCGGCAAGGACCTTCCACGCCTTGCCGGCCAGATCCGCGAGGCGATCGGCGATGCCGATGTCATCGTTTCTTCCCTGGGCGTGTTCGGCAATCCGCTGGAGGATGGCGAGGTCGATCGCGGTGTGCTTGCGGCTTGGGAAACGGTCATCGACAACGCGCATCTGTTCGGCACTTCGATGGTCAGCGGCTTCACCGGGCGCCTGCGCGGCAAGAAGCTGACCGACAGCCTGCCGCGCTTCCGCGAAGTGTGGGGTCCGCTGGCAAAACGCGCCGCCGACAAGGGCGTGCGCATCGCCTTCGAGAATTGCGCCATGGATGGCAACTGGGCCGCCGGCGACTGGAACATCGCCCACAATCCGGATGCCTGGGAGCTGATGTTCAACGAATTGCCTGATGAGAACCTTGGCCTCGAATGGGAACCCTGCCATCAGCTCGTCTATCTGATCGATCCGATGCCGCAAATCCGCAAATGGGCACCGCGCATCTTCCATGTCCATGGCAAGGACGCCACCGTGCGTTGGGATGTCATCCGCGAGCACGGCGTTTTCGGCCGGCTGCCCTTCGTGCAGATGCGCACGCCGGGCTTCGGCGACAGCGACTGGACGCGGGTGATCAGCGAATTGCGGCTGGCCGGCTACAAGGGCGCCATCGACATCGAGGGCTGGCACGACCCGGTCTATCGCGGCGATCTCGAAATCACCGGGCAGGCGCGGGCGCTGGACTATCTCAGGCAATGCCGGGGAGGCGCCAGCTACCTGCCAAATCCGACGTGAAGCCAAACTTGATGTGAGAATTGGCCGGCGGGAGGAGCCGGCCGTCAGTGCCAATGCCAGCAAATCGTCAAAGCCCTCGGCTGACGAGGGAAACAATGGGAGGACAAGTGCATGAGCATAGCGATCAGAACGACATTTTTGCGCACGGCCGTCATGGCGGCCACCACGGCGCTCTGCGCCGCCGTCTCGACCTTGCCGGCACGGGCGCTCGACGCCCAATGGTGCAAGGATGTCCATATCCGCTTCTTCGTCGGCGGCGCCGAGGGCGACGCTTTCGGCACCATCGTCTATAATGGCGCCAAGCAGGCGGCGGCCGATCTCGGGCCGAAGGTCGACTACATCTTCTCGGGCTGGGACGTCGAGAAAATGGTGCAGCAATTGCGCGAGGCGGTTGCGGTTAAGCCCGGCGGCATCGCCATGATGGGCCATCCCGGCGACGACGCGATCATGCCGCTGGCCGAGCAGGCGCACAAGGACGGCATCAAGATGATGTACCAGAACGTGCCGGTGCCGAAGGTGACGGCGGCGTTTGGCGGCGGCTATGTCGGCGCCCAGCAGGAGCAGCAGGGCCGCGCGCTCGGTGCCGAGGCGTTCAAGCTGGCCGGGCTGAAATCCCGTGACAAGGCGATCATGATCGGTCCCTTCGACAATGAGAGCCGAGGCGCACGCGAGCGCGGGACAGTCGCCGCATTGAAAGAGGCCGGCGTCGATGTCGTTCAAATCAATTCTGTACCCGAGTGGGCAGCCGATCCGAATCTCGCCATCCCGGTGATCACCGCGGCGTTGCTCAACAATCCCAACGTCAAGGCGGTCGGCTATCCCGGCGGCCAGATGCTCGGCAATGTGCCGACATACATGCAGGCCGCGGGCCGGAAGCCGGGCGATATCTTCAATTTCGGCTTCGACACCAGCCCGCAGATCGTCGAGGGCTTCAAGGGCGGCTGGGTGCAACTGACGGCCGACCAGCAGCCGTTCATGCAGGGCTATCTGCCGATCCTCAGCCTCTGCCAGCAGGTGGTGCTGGGGCTCGCGCCGATGAATGTCGACACGGGCGCCGGCTTCGTCACGCCGCAGAACTATGAGATCGTCTCAGAGCTCGCCAAGCAGGCGTTGCGCTGACCTCCCAAGGCTGCCGGCCGGGCCAATCCCGGCCGGCAGGACCGCCGGCGAACAGGCCGGCAAGCGACAATGAAAGCGAGGATCCGATGGCCGAACGCATCATCGAACTGCGCGATATCAAGAAGTCCTATGGTCAGGTGTATGCGCTGGGCGGCGTCAATCTCAGCGTCGACCGCGGCGAGGTGGTCGGGCTGATCGGCGACAATGGTGCCGGCAAGTCGACGCTGATCAAGATCCTGTCCGGCGTGGTCAGGCCGACAAGCGGCGAGATCCTCGTCCGCGACAAGCCGGTGAGCGGCTGGAGCGCGGCGCGCTCGCGCGATGCCGGCATCGAGACGGTGTTCCAGGACCGGGCGCTGGCGGTGCAGCAGACCATCGTGCGCAACATCTTCATGGGCCGCGAGCTGACCGGCTTCATGGGCTGGCTGAAGGTCAACAAGGAGATCGAGGAGGCAAGCCGGCTGATGCGCGAGATCGGCTTCACCTCGAAAGTGTTCACGCCGCACTCGATCGTTGGCCAGCTCTCGGGCGGCGAACGCCAGGGAGTGGCGATCGCCCGCGCCATTTACAAGCAGGCGGAGCTGATCATCCTCGACGAACCGACGACTGCGCTGTCGCTGACCGAGACCGCCAAGGTCTTCCATTTCGTGCGCCAGGTGCGGGCGAGCGGACGCTCGATCCTGTTCATCGGCCATAACATCCATCATGTCTTCGACATCGCCGACCGCTTCGTCGTGCTCGACCGCGGCAAGGTGGCGCTGACCGCCGACCGCAGCGCGGTCAGGTCGGCGGAGGAGTTGATCAATTTCATGGAAGACGTCGCGCATCCCGGCGGATTGGCCGGACTGCACGAGGCCGTCGAAGCGGAGCAGCAAGCACGATGAGCAAGACCATGGAACCCGATCTCGAAAGCCCTCTCAGCGCGCATGGCGGATCCGCCCGCAAAGAATGGAAACACCCATCCGATCACTGGCTGCGCGGCTTCGTCCTCGACAACCGCGCCTCGCTTGGCACGCTCGCCGTGTTCATCGTCATGATGGCGGTGTTCATGATCGCCAACCCGACCGTGTTCACCACCTGGTATCTCTACAGTTCCGTGCTGACGACGCTGCCTGTTGCGCTGTTCGTGGTGGTGCCGCTGGTCTTCGTCGTCACCTGCGGCGAGATCGACCTGTCGTTTCCGGCGACGATGGGGTTTGCCTCCTGGGTCTTCGCGCTGGTGGTGCAGGCCGGCTACGATCCGTTCCTTGGTATTGCCGCTGCCCTCGTCACCGGCATGCTGCTCGGCTTCCTCGTCGGATCACTGGTCGTCTATGGCGGGCTGTCGTCGCTGATCGCCACGCTCGGCATGAATTTTTTGCTGCGCGGCCTGATCCAGATCATCAACGAGGGCAAGTCGATGGCGCTGACCGGCCTTGCTGGCAGCCCGGCCTACAAGATCTTCTCCAGCCAGGTTTACGGCATTCCGGTGCAGATCTTCTGGGCCATCGCCTTCGTCGTGCTATCGGCGATGCTCTACAACAGGCACCGCTTCGGCGCGCAGGTGAAGGTGGTCGGCGACAATCCCGACAGCGCCCAGCAGATGGGCATCGACGTCAAGCGCGTGCGGGTGAAAGTGTTCGTCTTCGTCGGCATAGGTGCTGCGATCGCCGGCACCTTCTCGGTTATGATCAACTTCACCTGGTGGCCGACCGCCGGCGACGGCTATCTCTTGCCGGTGCTGGCCTCGGTGTTCGTCGGCGGCACCCCGACCTGGGGCGGCATCGGCACGGTTGCCGGTGGCGCGATCGGCGCGGTCACCGTGTCCTTCATCCAAACCGGCGTCGTCGCGGCAGGACTGAGCGGCTTCTACGTGCAGTTCTTCAACGGGCTGATCATCATCCTGTCGCTGCTCGGCCATAAGTGGAACCAGGCAAGGTATCGGTGAGGGGGCCATCCAGAAGAAGGCTTAGCGGGGGTAACTGAAGGAAAATCCTCTTCACAACGGATGACAGCGTCAAGGCCTGTGGGGCGGGCGAAAAAGAGGCGAATTGAGCGGTTTCGTCCAGGCTCTGTCACGCCAAAGAGGCTGAGACTACTGAAAAAGAGTGCTCGCTTCCACGGCGCTTGGCTGCACGCAGCCACGACTTTTCGCGGTGCGGTCCTACCGCTTCGTCTGTTTGCAATGGTGGGCTAGTAGCACAACACACTCGCCGGGCGTCACTGCAGAGTGGCCATTTTGACAGTCAGGCAAACATCTGACACGTTCCCCAAAACCGGCGAGGCGGAATCATGCCCATATACAAGCCATTTGTGAATCTGAATGTTGGATTTAGCAATGCTGAGAACTATCGACGCCGAGAGAACAAAGCGTTGTTGTCAAAATATTTTGTTGGCGATCAGTTTTTAGATCGGATTATTGATCCGAATATATACTATGTTGTTGGAGAAAAAGGGACTGGCAAAACTGCCTACGCTACGTACTTGGCCAACAATGTCTATAAGAATAATAGAGTGTCAACATTCGATGTTCGTCAAACAGAGTATCAAAAATTTATAGAGCTAAAGCGTCAAGGCCACTTGCCTTTGAGCCAGTATGTTGAAGTCTGGCGTACTCTGCTCTTAATGGCGAGCGCGTCTAGTGTAATTTCACAGTCCGGAACTCCTGAATTTCTCAGGCGTTTTACGAAGTTAGGTGCTTTGAAGAAAGTTATAGACGATTGCTACCAGAACGCATTTGCACCTGAAATCGTCAAAATGCTTACTTTCGTAGAGTCTGGAGAGGTCGCGTCGTCGTTGCTGGCAAAATACTCTGGTATTGAGTCGGGTATTTCAGCAAAAAGCGGCTTTCAGGCTGGTGATTCGAATTCTATTTTTCAGACAAACCTACTAAAGATACGCAAGGCGTTCGAAGCCGCGCTAAGTGGCGTAAAGCTAGATGAAAACATGATAATATTTATTGATGGCATCGACGTTAGGCCATCGGACATTGCCTATCCCGACTATTTTGATTGCGTTAGGGGCTTGGTCGAGGCGGTATGGTCTATCAACAACGATTTTCTCGCGAATATAAAGGATAGCAAAGGACGAATAAAGGTAGTATTGCTGGTAAGGCCAGATATTTTTCTGAGAACAGGTCTTCACAATATAAATACAAAACTCAGGGACAATTCTGTTTTTCTAAATTGGATGACTACATACAAGGATTACAGAAACTCTCTGTTGTTCAAAGTTGCTGATCGCCTCTTATCTGCCCAGCAGGACAATCCGATATTGAAGTTGGGCCAAGCTTGGGATCACTACTTTCCTTTCTTCGCAGAGAATGTCAAATCCGGGTCCGTCTCCGGCGAGAGCGGGACAAATTCATTTCTATCCTTCCTTCGTTTTAGTTACTATAGACCTCGTGATATTACCAGTATGATTGCTACTATTCAGGATATCTTAAAAAAGAAGCCGGACGTATCTGCGTATGTGTCAGAAAAGGATTTTGACGACCCTTCCTTTCGTGATGCTCACGCAGAGTACTTGCTTGGAGAAATTAGAGATCAACTATTGTTTTATTATTCACAAGATGAATATGACGTTTTTTACAATTCTTCCTGTATTTAAAAGGGAAAAGAAAATTTACTTTTGAGGAATATTTGGCTGCCTTTAATGAATTTATATCGGAGTGTGATGCCTCCGGCAAGACTTTGCCTCAATTTTTTGAGAACGAAGGTGTCTTTCTGCAGTTTCTTTACGATCAAAACGTTATTTGTTACAAAGAACGTGATGGAGATGATCGGCAGGATTCAGAACCTTTTATACGATGGTGTTTTAGGGAGAGGACGCTATCAAACGTGGCGCCGAAGGTTCGCTCCGGTATGGAGTACGAAATCTTTTACGGCCTAAGTAAAGCGTTAAACGTCGGGCGGCCGATAAGAATAAAGAAAACAGAGAAGATTCGAAGTATCGGTACCGTTATAAGCCTCAACCCTGAAAAGGGGTTCGGCTTTATTCGGGGTGGTGAGAACCACGCAGATTACTATTTTAAAATGGCGGACCACACTGGAAAGTCTCAATTGCGACTGGCGGATAAGGTTTCGTTCGAAGTTAGCACCAAGTACGCAAAACCGAGAGCAACCGCAGTCAAACGGGAGCGCTAATCTCACACCGCCGCGACGAACCCATCAAGCACACGTTTCTGACCGGCCTTGTCGAAGTCGATGGTCAGCTTGTTGCCTTCGATGGCGGAAATGTTGCCGTTGCCGAATTTCTGGTGGAAGACGCGGTCGCCGACGCTGAAGGGGGAGGGCTTGTCGGCAACGGATTTGGCGACCAGCTCGCCGTCGATGGTGCGGCCCTTTACGCTCGTGCGGCCGGCGCCGTAGCCGCTGTCGGTTTCGCCATAGCCGATGCGCTCGACCTGATGGCCGGAGCGCGTGCCCCAGTTGCGGTCGGTCGCTTCGGTGCGGTTGGCCTGCGCGCGCTGCCAGCCGGGCGTCGAATAGGTGTTGGAGAAGGCGCCGGATTTTTCGGTGTTGGCGCCGACATTGTCGAAGCGCGAGGCGCCATAGGGGTTCTGCCGGCCGCCGCCACGGCCCGACGCGAAGGAGCCGCCGCCATAGGGATTGCCGTAGCCGCCATAGGAATTGCCGCTTTCGGCGATCTCGACATGCGATTCCGGCAGTTCCTCGAGGAAACGCGACGGGATGGTGGATTGCCAGAGGCCATGGATGAGGCGGTTGGAGACGAACCAGAGATGCAGGTTCTTCTTGGCCCGCGTCAGGCCGACATAGGCGAGCCGACGCTCTTCCTCCAGCCCGGAGCGGCCGCCTTCATCGAGCGCGCGCTGGTGCGGGAACAGGCCTTCCTCCCAGCCGGGGAGAAAAACGGTCTCGAATTCGAGGCCCTTGGCCGAATGCAGCGTCATGATCGAGACGGCGTCCTGTCCGGCATTCTGCTCGGCATCCATGACCAGCGCGACATGTTCGAGGAAGGAGCGCAGCGACTCGTACTCCTCCATCGAACGGATCAGTTCCTTGAGGTTTTCCAGCCGGCCAGGCGCTTCGGCCGAGCGGTCGTTCTTCCACATGTCGGTGTAGCCGCTCTCCTCGAGAATGGTCTCGGCGAGCTCGGTATGCGGCTTGGTTTCCAGCGCCTTCTGCCAACGTTCGAAATTGGCGGCCACTTCGCGCAGCGCTGCGCGCGGCTTCGGCTTCAACTCGTCGCTTTCGGCGAGGTTGCCGGCAGCCTCCAGCATCGGGATGCGCAGCGCGCGGGCCGTATCGTGGATCTGGCGGATGGTGGCTTCACCGAGCCCGCGCTTGGGCACGTTGACGATGCGCTCGAAGGCGAGGTCGTCGCCGCCGTTGGCGACGACGCGGAAGAAGGCCAGTGCGTCGCGGATTTCCATGCGCTCGTAGAAGCGCGGACCGCCGATGACGCGATAGTTGAGACCGAGCGTGATGAAGCGGTCCTCGAAGGCGCGCATCTGGAAAGACGCGCGCACCAGGATCGCCATGTCGTTGAGATTGTGCTTCTGGCGCTGATAGGCCTCGATGGTCTCGCCGATGGCGCGGGCTTCCTCCTCGGAATCCCAGGCGGCGTGGACATTGACCTTGCCGTCTTCGGGGTCGTTGCGGTCGGTGAACAGCGTCTTGCCGAAACGGCCCTCATTGTGGGCGATGAGGTGGGAGGCCGCACCCAGTATGTGCGCGGTGGAGCGGTAGTTGCGCTCCAGCCTTATGATGGTGGCGCCCGGGAAATCCTTGTCGAAGCGCAGGATGTTGTCGACCTCGGCGCCGCGCCAGCCATAGATCGACTGGTCGTCGTCGCCGACGCAGCAGATGTTTACTTTGTTTTCGCTCACGGGCTGTTCCGCGCCTGCCGGCGCGGGCCCTCCGCGGGGGCCTCGCAACGGCTCGGACGCCCGGTCGGGCTTGCGGCCCTCGGCCGATCGCAAATCCGTTGACGTCGACGAACGCCCAGCGTCCGGCCGCTGGGCCAAAAGGCGCAGCCACATGTACTGGGCGGTGTTGGTGTCCTGGTATTCGTCGACGAGGATGTATTTGAAGCGCCGGTGATAGTCCTTCAGCACATCCGGATTGGCGCGGAAGATGCGGATCGGGTGGCAGAGCAGGTCGCCGAAATCGCAGGCGTTCAGCGTCTGCAGCCGCTCCTGATAGGCCTTGTAGAGCTCACGGCCCTTGCCGTTGGCGAAGCTGCGCGCGTCGCCCTCGGCGATATCGGCCGGGCCTTGGCCCTTGTTCTTCCAGCCGTCGATCATCTGTGCGAACTGCTTGGCCGGCCAGCGCTTGTCGTCCAGCCCCTCGGCCTGGATCAGCTGCTTGATCAGCCTGACGACATCGTCGGTGTCGAGGATGGTGAAGTCGGAACGCAAGCCGGCAAGCTCGGCGTGGCGGCGCAAAAGCTTCACGCCGATCGAGTGGAAGGTGCCAAGCCAGGGCATGCCCTCGACATTGCCTTCGCCGATCAGGATGCCGATGCGCTGCTTCATCTCGCGCGCGGCCTTGTTGGTGAAGGTCACGGCCAGGATCTGCGACGGGAAGGCCTTGCCGGTGGCGAGGATGTGGGCGATGCGCGTGGTCAAGACGCGGGTCTTGCCGGTGCCGGCGCCGGCCAGCACCAGAACCGGGCCTTCGGTGGTTTCCACCGCCAGCCTTTGTTCGGGATTGAGGCCTTTCAAATAGTCGGGCGCATTGTTCTGGCCGCCGCGGGCAGCCATGGCGCGCGCGGCAATGCCCGACGGGGCCGTGGGCCGCGCATTGGGTTCATCGAAAAAGGGCATGTCTTCCGAAAAGCCGGACATCTCCCCCGAATGTAGTGATTCGGGAGGGAAAGACCAGAACTGTCTACGTTTTGTTCCCGGTAAAGTGCCTGGTATTGCGCTTCAAGCCTTGCGGTAACCGAGCGCGACGAAAAATCGATGTCCGAACGAGCGCGCCTCGTCCGTCATCACCGCGCCGAGGGCAACCTGCATCTGGTCGTAATAGCGGCCGCCGGCGGGTGAGGCCAGGAAGGCCTCATAGAGCTTCAGGTCGGCCATGGACATATCCCGGTAGATGTAGGCTGAAGATTCCATGGCATCGCTGTCGATGTCACGGCGAAGCCCTTCGGTTTGCTTGCGCAGCAGGGCCATAACCTGGTCGTCGGGCAGGGGCTTTCCGGCCGCGCCCAGCATTTCGGTGAGCATCGCATAGCCCATGTTCAAGGCGACGGCTTCGCCAGTGTCGACCGCGGAGATATCGTCCATCATTGTCCTGTACAATGCGAGCCGGGCCGGATCCTTGGATGGAAGCTCGCCGAGGATTTTGGCGCCCTCGATCTTCTTGGCCTCCTTTGCTTCCGGTGCGGCAGCCTGGATCTCCAGCGCCGTGACCTGTTTGCCCAGGGGCGAAGCATAGAAAGCAGCGAGGTCGGAAAGATCCTTGGCGCTGAGCTTGTCCGCCATACGCGCCTCGATGGCTGCCTCCATCTTGTTGGGGTCGAAGGCACCTTCCATGGCGGCGGCAAGGGCGTCCAGGACTTTTTGTGGCGGCGTTCCCGGCGCCGATTTCACGGCCGCGGTGAAACCCGGCCAATGCCCATCAGCATCTCGTGAAAGCCGTTCGCCTTGTTGATCTCGCTGATTGTCTGCGCCGGCGCGGCGACAGTGCCAGCAATGAGCGGGACGAGGCAGTAGAGCACAAGCGCCATGCGCGTCAGTGGCGGAAGGAATGACGGCATTTTGCTTGCTCCACGGGAGAGATGACCAGTGGAGACTGCGGGAAAACCCTGACGCAAGCAAGATGAATTGCCACCTTGGCGTGTGGGTCAGCTTGACAGGCGGGGCAGGCGGGAGAAAGCTGGGCCGAGGGCAGGAACGGTGCGCCGGATTGCCCATGGCCGCGCGAGCGCGCAACAGTCGAAGGAGTATCATCTTGGCTGTCACCATCACCTCCCTCATCCTCTTTCTCCTCGGTCTGGCGCTCGGCGCGGGTGGTGTCTGGTTGGCCTCGCTGGGCGGCAGCTGGTACTACATCATCGTCGGCCTGGCCTTCCTGCTCGCTGCCTGGCTGCTCTACCGGCGCCGTTCCACGGCACTGTGGCTCTATGCGGCGATCGTGATCGGCACGCTGGCCTGGGCGGTCTGGGAAACCGGCTTCGACTGGTGGGAGCTCGGCCCGCGCGGTGGCATCATCGTGCTGGTGGCGCTGTGGCTGTTGACGCCATGGGCGCGGCGCGGCCTTGCCGGTCCTGATGGGCGCGCGCCGCTGATCCTGGCGGTGCTGGCCTCGCTGGCGGTGGCCGGTTATTCGATGACCACGGACCCGAAGGACATTGCCGGCGCGCTCGACACCGACAAGGTGATCCCCAACGCCAATCTCGGCAACGATGTGCCGGCGGGCGAATGGCACTTCTATGGCCGCACGCAATTTGGCCAGCGCTATTCGCCGCTCGACCAGATCACGCCGGACAATGTCGCCAGTCTGCAGCCGGCCTGGACCTACCGCACCGGCGATGTGAAGGGGCCGGACGACATTGGCGAGACCACCTATCAGGTGACACCACTCAAGATCGGCGACACGCTCTACATCTGCACGCCGCACAATTTCGCCATCGCCGTCGACGCTGCGACCGGCAAGGAGAAATGGCGCTACGATCCCAAGATCAAGCTCGACAAGGACCGCCAACACCAGACGTGCCGCGGCGTGTCCTATTATGCCGATGCCGCAATTGCCGCCGGCCAGCCCTGCGCGACCCGCGTCTACCTGCCGACCTCGGATGCGCGGCTGATCGCGCTCGACGCCGCCAACGGCCAGGTATGTCCCGCCTTCGCCGAGGCCGGCACGCTCAATTTGTTGACCGGCATGCCCTATCCGAAGTCGGGCTATTATTACTCGACCTCGGCGCCGCTGATCGCTGGCGGCAAGATCATCGTCGGCGGCGCCGTCAACGACAATTATTCGACGCAGGAGCCGTCAGGCGTCATCCGCGCCTATGATGCGGCCACCGGCAAACTGATCTGGAACTGGGATTCCGGCAATCCTGAGCAGACGACGCCGCTGCCGGCCGGCCAGACCTACACCGCCAACTCGCCCAACATGTGGTCGACGCCGAGCGCCGACGAGAAGCTCGGCCTGCTCTACGTGCCGCTCGGCAACCAGACGCCGGACCAGCTCGGCGCCGGGCGCAGCGCCAATGTCGAGAAATTCTCCTCCTCGATCACCGCGCTCGACCTGAACACCGGGCAGTTGAAATGGGTGCGGCAGACCGTGCATCACGATCTGTGGGACATGGACGTGCCGGCGCAGCCGAGCCTGATCGACATCACCAAGGCCGACGGCACGATCGTGCCGGCACTGGTCGGGCCGACCAAGCAGGGCGACCTCTATGTGCTCGACCGGCGTACCGGCGAACCGGTGATTGCGGTCAAGGAAGTACCGGCGCCTGGCGGCGCCATCGAGGGCGACCATGCGTCGCCAACGCAGCCTTCGTCCGATCTCTCCTTCAACCCGAAGCCGCTGACCGATGCCGATATGTGGGGCATCACCATGTTCGACCAGCTGGCCTGCCGGATCGCCTTCCACAAATTGCGATATGAAGGCCGCTACACGCCGCCCTCGCTGCAGGGATCGCTGATCTATCCCGGCAATTTTGGTACCTTCAACTGGGGTGGGGTGGCGGTCGATCCGGTGCGGCAAGTGATGTTCGGCATGCCGACCTATCTCGCCTTCACATCGAGACTCATTCCCCGCGCCGATGTGCCGCCGCCGGGCGACGACACCAAGGGCAGCGAACAAGGGCTGAACCGCAACGAGGGCGCGCCCTATGCGGTAGTGATGGGACCGTTCCTGTCGCCGCTCGGCATCCCTTGCCAGGCGCCACCCTGGGGCTATGTCGCCGGTGTCGATCTCAGAACCGGCGCGATCGCCTACAAGCACCGCAACGGTACCGTCTACGACATGACGCCGCTGCCGCTGCCGCTGAAGGTCGGGGTGCCCGGCATTGGCGGGCCGATGATCACTGCCGGCGGTGTCGCCTTCCTCGGTGCCGCGGTCGATGACTATCTGCGCGCCTATGATTTGACGTCAGGCAAGCAGCTCTGGCGGGCCCGATTGCCGGCAGGCGGGCAGTCGACGCCAATGACCTATACGGTCGCCGACGGTCGCCAGTTCGTGGTCATCGTCGCCGGCGGCCACGGCTCGGTCGGCACCAAGCCGGGGGATTATGTGATGGCCTACGCGCTGCCGAAGTAGCTGGGGTCGCGCCAGCCGAAAGCGGTCTCTGCGTCTAGCCGAGTCCCAAATGGTTCTTCAGGCCGGGCACGGAGCCGAGCACCTGGTTGGTCAAGTCTGGGCCGGCGGCGGCTTCTGCCTGCTGGACCAGCGTGGCGCCGGCCTTCTGGATCTGCGCCAGATCGAGGCCGGATGCCTTGAGCGCGGCGAGGCCGTTGACCAGAGCGCCGGCCTTTTCGCCGAGAACGCCGCCAAGCGCGCCTTGCAGCGACGACAGGAAGCCGCCGCCACCGCCGGCAGGAGCGGCGGCCATGACGTCATACTGGTGCGCAAGGTCGTCGGCGCCGGGAATCTTGGCGAAAAACGACGAGGCGCTGGTGCCTTCGGCCTCGTGCTCCAGAACCGAGAAAATGGTGCCGACGACCTTTTCCGTCGTCGCCTGGTCGAGGCCCGCCTTTTGCGAGACGGTGTTCACGATATCCTGGACGTTCATGATCTCACCTCAACCTTGGGTTTTCGTGTTTGCCGGATGGCGCTGGCGGCTGCGGACCTTGACCATGGACTTGCGGCTTGCCGCGACAACGGTCGCGCGCATCGCCAGAAGGGCGGCCGCAGCAACCATGAGGGCGGTTGCCAGGATCGGCGAGGGCATGGTCATCGGCGTTTCCTTTTCAGATCGGGCCCGTCAGGACCGTGCCGCGCCATGGGGCGGCCGGATGGTCAGTTTCCCCTACTATTGTGGCAGCGCCACCAGGATTTGTCGCCGATGACAAGAATGTGATGAGGGTTGCCGCCGCTCACCGCACGTCCCGCTGAACGAAAGTGTCACCGAGCCGTGACTGGACGATAGGAGGCTCGCCCCTATCTTGCGAACGGCAAGGATACCAAAGTCGAGACCCTAGAGCCGGATGATTTCAGGTCGAATCGACCTGAAATCTGAATCCGGCTCTAAATCAAAGAGATAGAGCATGATGTCGTCCGAAGACCGCTTCACACTTTTCGGCATCATGCTCTAAGATCGAGGAATGCGCCCGTGACGAAATCCGCCAACAACGAAAAACCCGTCATCACGCAGGCGATGATCGACGCCTATGACGAATACACGCATCTGACGCTCGACCGTCGCCGCTTCATGGAGCAATTGACCAGGCTTGCCGGATCGGGTGCCGCGGCGGCGGCCATCGCGCCGATGCTGGCGGCGAATTCCGCCCAGGCGGCGATCGTTGCCGACAACGATCCGCGGGTGAAGGGCGAGGATATCAGCTATCCCGGCAGCGGCGGTGAGATGAAGGGCTATCTGGTCAAGCCGGCAAACCAGACCGGCAAGCTCGGCACGGTCATCGTCATCCATGAAAACCGGGGGCTCAACCCGCATATTCGCGACGTCGCCCGGCGCGTGGCGCTGGAAGGGTTCGTGGCGCTTGCGCCGGATTTCCTGTCGCCGCTCGGCGGCACGCCCGATGACGAGGACAAGGCACGCGACATGTTCACCAAACTCGATCCGGGGCGGACCGTCGCCAACGCGGTGGCGACCGTCGCCTTCCTCAAGGCCGACAAGGACGGCAACGGCAAGGTCGGCGCCATCGGCTTCTGTTGGGGCGGCGGCACGGCCAACATGCTGGCCGTCAACGCGCCGGATCTCGCCGCCAGTGTCGCCTATTACGGCATGCAGCCGAAGGCCGCCGACGCGTCGAAGATCAAGGCCGCGTTGCTGCTGCACTATGCCGGCCTCGACGATCGCACCAATGCCGGCATCGACGCCTTCAAGAAGGAACTCGATGCCGCGCATGTCGAATACAAGGTCTATGTCTATGAAGGCGCCAACCATGCCTTCAACAACGATACGTCGGCGGCGCGCTACGACAAGAAGGCGGCCGATCTCGCCTGGGGCAGGACGATTGCCTTCTTGAAGGAGAAACTGGCGTAGGCGGTTTGCCTAATCCGTGCTCGCCGGCCTGTGGAAGGCAACGCCGGCGACCACCAGCGCAATGCCGAGGCAATCGCTGACGCTTGGAATCTGGCGCAGCACGATGACGCCGATCAGCGTTGCCGTCACCGGCAGCAGCGACAGCATCAGCGCGAAACTCGAGCGCGGCAATCGCGACATGGCAAGTTGGTCGCAGACATAGGGAATGACCGAGGAGCAGATGCCGACGCCGATGGCGGCGATGAGCAGTGGCGGGGAGAAAAAGGCGGGCAGCGCGTCGATACAGCCGATCGGCAGCACGACGATGAAGGCGACCGCCATGGCGGCGCCAAGGCCGGCAATGCCGTCGCCGGCGCCGGAACGGGCGACGCGGTGGCCGAGCACGATGTAGCCGACGAACAGCGCGCCGTTGAGGAAGGCCCAGAACAGGCCGACGGGATCGCTGGACCATTTGACGTCGATGAGCAGCAAGGTGCCGGTGACGGCCACGGCAAGAGCGGCGAGATTGCGGGCGCTCCTCAAGCCGATCACCGCGACGCCGATGGTGCCGACGAATTCGATCGCCGCCACCAGCGAGATCGGCAAGCGGTCGAGCGCGAGATAGAAGGAACAGTTCATCACCGCCAGGCAGGCGCCGAAAGCCAGCAACAGCAGCCGTGTCGGAGGATCGGCGCGGGCGAAGCTTCGCCAGGGGCGCGTCAACGGCGCGAAGATCAGCGCTGCGGTGGCGATGCGCAGCCACGCCATGCCGAGCACGCCGACATGCGGGAACAGCAGTACGGCGAAGGCCGGGCCGAGATAGTGGAAGATGGCGCTGACGCCGAACCAGACATGCGGCGGCAGTCTTGTCGCCAGGCCGCCAAGGCCAGAGCCGGTGGAGGCGGGGTTAGGCACAGGGCCCTGCCGTGGGAGCTTGCGCTTGATCATCCATCGGATCAGTATCGCAGGCATTTTCCGCAGCCTATATGGATGATGATCGATCAGCTGGATCATATCTCTACCGAAAGCAAGGATTTGACCGTGAAACGCCTTCGAACTGAAAATGTCGATCTCGACGCGGCCGACATGAAGATCCTGCGCCTGCTGGAAAAGGATGCGCGGGCCAGCACGGCGGAGCTGGCGCGTTCGGTCGGCCTGTCGGCGCCGAGTGTCGCCGAGCGCATCAAGCGGCTGCAGGAGAACGGCGTGATCGAGGCCTATTGCGTCAGGATCAATCCGGCTGCCCTTGGCCTGAAGCTGTCGGCGTGGCTGCGCATCCGGCCGGTGCCGGGGCAATTGTCGGTTGTCGCCGACATCATCCGCGAGCTGCCGGAGATCGTGCAATGCGACCGGGTGACCGGCGAGGACTGTTTCATCGCGCTCGCGCATGTCGGCTCGGTGGCCGAGCTCGAACGGGTGATCGACCGCATCATCCCCTATGCGATGACCAACACGGCCATCATCCAGTCGTCACCGGTGGTGGCGCGCTCACCGCTGGCGGCGGTGAAGCGATCGCCGTAAACGGCGCAATTTTGATTGGTTTATCCGATGTCTTCCAGACCGACTCGCCGAGGCTAGGCGTGGCCGCGCTTCAGGCGGGCGCGCTTCAAAATGCTGCGCCAGCGGATCATGTCGAACGGGATCGGTTCGTTGTTGTTGGCGATATGGAATATCTCGTTGTCGACGTTCTTGAGCGAACGCCAGAAATCGTAGTCGGTGATGCGCGGATCAGCGGCCAGCCTGTCCACCTCGACCTTGATGTCGGTTTTCATGCACGTCCCTCGAACCGGCTTCGCCCCGCCGCTCGTAAACAACTCTATGCGGATGGTTTTCGACCGCTCCGCTGAGTCGTTCAACGGCTCAATTGGCTTGTTCCCGTTAAATCCTCGGTAAGGTTAACGCCGGTCCAAACCCGCTTCAAGCACCGCTGCCGGTGGATATCGGGGGCTCTGCGATTTTGAGTTCAGGGTGTGGCTTTGAAGTCAGACCCAATGCCTCGCCGGAAGCTGGATGGATATCGGCTTCGTCCTATTTGCGTTTGATGCCGATCGAGCGGCCGGCACGCTCCGGCATCGGCAGCACCGAATGGGCGGCGCGCATGGCTTCGACCTTGGCCAGCACATCGGCGGGGAAGGGCGCGACCTTCGGCCCCGACATGTCGACATGCAGCGACAGCGTCTCGGAGGTGGCGGCGAGCCAGCCGTCGACATGGCGGATTTCCTGGTAGGCGCGCAGGCGCTTCGCGTCATGGTCGATGAGCTGGAAGGACACCTGGACCTTGTGGTCCAGATGCAGCTCCTGGACGTAGCAGACATGGACTTCTGCGGTGTAGATGGTGAGGCGCCGCTCTCTCACATAGTCCAGCCCCATGCCCATCGCCTCGAAAGCCTCGTCCGAGCAGCGGTCGAACAGCACGTTGTAATAGGCCATGTTGAGATGGCCGTTGTAATCGATCCAGTCCTTCTCGATGTCCATGGGCTCGGAGACGAAGGGGGCGGGGATGGACATTGAAACTTCCTTGTTCTGGTGCTGGACAGAGCGCGTTGGGTGAGACTACGCATCCATAATCGCATAACCAGCGTGGACGCTGGTCCATTCGCGGAGGAATTCATGGCTCTGAGCGACCTCAATCCGGTCGAACGCAACGAGGAAGGCATCGCGTCGGTGCTCGGCATCCTCAAGCAACAGCTCGGCGAGCGTTTTCAGACCGGCCAGGCGATCCGCTCGCAGCACGCGCACACCACCACCTATATCCCGACGCAGGCGCCCGATGGCGTCGCTTTCCCGGAGACGACCGCCGAGGTGCAGGAGATCGTGCGCGCCTGCGCCGCGCATCGTGTACCGGTGATCGCCTTTGGCGTCGGCTCCTCGCTGGAAGGTCACACCAACGCGCCGGGCGGCGGCATCTCGGTCGACACCTCGCGCATGAACCGCATACTTGCGGTCAATCCGCAGGATCTCGACTGCACGGTCGAGCCCGGCGTGACGCGCGAGGATTTGAACCGGCATCTGCGCGACACCGGCCTGTTCTTCCCGATCGATCCCGGCGCCAATGCCTCGCTCGGCGGCATGGCGGCGACGCGGGCCTCCGGCACCAATGCGGTGCGCTACGGCACGATGCGCGAGAACGTGCTGTCGCTGACGGCCGTCATGGCCGACGGCGAGACGGTGACGACCGGCAAGCGGGCGAAAAAGAGCTCGGCCGGCTACGATTTGACCCGGCTGCTGGTCGGCTCGGAAGGCACGCTCGGCATCATCACCGCGCTGACGCTGAAGCTGCAAGGCATTCCGCAGGCGATCTCCGGCGGCGTCTGTCCGTTTCCGAGCGTCGAAGCGGCCTGCAATGCCGTGATCGCGACGATCCAGATGGGCATTCCGGTGGCGCGCATCGAACTGGTCAACGCGCTGCAGATGCGGGCGATGAAGAACTATTCCAAGCTCGACTATCCCGAGAACCCGTGCCTGTTCGTTGAGTTCCACGGCAGCGATGCCGGCGTTGCCGAGCAGGCCGAGACTTTTGGCATGATTGCCGAGGAAAATGGCGGCGGGCCGTTCCTGTGGACCAGCGTCGCCGAGGAACGCACCAAACTGTGGAAGGCGAGGCACGATGCCTACTGGTCGTCGCTGACGCTGCGGCCGGGCGCCAAGGGCTTGTCGACCGATGTCTGCGTGCCGATCTCGCGCTTTGCCGAATGCGTCACCGAAACAGAGGCCGACATCGCCGAAATGGGGCTGATCGCGCCGATCGTCGGCCATGCCGGGGACGGCAATTTCCACGTGCTGGTGCTGATGGATGTCAATGATCCCAAGGAGATCGCGCTGTCGGAGAGATTCGTCGCGCGGCTCAACATGCGGGCGATCGCCATGGACGGCACCTGCACTGGCGAGCACGGCATCGGCCAGGGCAAGATCGGCTTCCTGCGGCCCGAGCTTGGCCATGGTGTCGACATCATGCGTTCCATCAAGCAGGCGCTCGACCCGCAAAACATCATGAACCCTGGCAAGATATTGCCTGGCGGCGACCGCTAGATGTCGACTGCCGAGACCTTGCTGCGGATAGAGGTGCCGCTGTCGTCCGCTGGAGCGCCACTGCCCCATGTGTTTGCGGATGAAGGCAGGCTGCTCGTCGCCTACCTCACCAATACTCCGGATCCATCTTTCGATGGCACGAATCCGCGCTCGGTTTCGCCGCTGACAGGCAACCAGTCCGTCGCCATCCTGACGGCTGACCCTTATCTGGCATTTCAGTTCGGCCCGCCGAATGACGAGGCCATCAGTGGCCATCGTCTCTATCCGTTGGGCTTGCGGGCCTACGAGGCATTTGAAGTCCGCAACTCGTCGTGGATCGCCTCCCTGGAAAAGGCAAATCGGGTTCATTCGTCCCATGCGCCCGAACTGTTTTCAGATTATCGGCATTTCATCTTGACGTTCCACGATTCGACGCTGGAGTTCATTGCCGAGAGTTTCTCGACAAGCCTTCGCAAGGGAGTGGTTTTGGCTGTGCTGATGGAGGCCGTCGGAGAGGGCGCCTGAACCCTCCGGACGATGGTCCCGCAAGCTCGTGACGCGCGATGCACAAAAAGGCTCGTCTTGACCGTGCCACCATTCGGGTCGAGGCTCCTTTCCGCGGCAAGCCTAACAAGACAGGCGTCGCCAGCGGAGGAGAACTGTCATGGCCATTTCACGCAAGGAAGAAGCCCGCGCGCTGAGCGCCGACGAAAAGGAACTGGTGGAGAAATCGCACCATCCGGCGGTGCAGGAGCTTTCCGATGCCGACCTTTCCGGCCTGGTCAAGCTGCTGCGCGAGCGGCGGGACAAGGCGCAGACCGAAGCACACCGCCGCCGGCGTGAAATACGCGGCAAGGGCGCGCCGAAACGGGCTGCGCCCTCAAAGGCCGATGGCGGTTCGCAGGTGAAACTGGCGGTGCTGGCCATGGCGATGCGGCGGCTGAACGGCGAGGCCGAGCGGCGGCGCCAACTGGCGGCTCGCATTTCGCTGGTCGGGAATGCACGCAAGGCACTGGCCATGAAGCAACATGCGCCGGCGGGCGGTCCGGCGCACAATTCGCGGACGGCTCACAAGGGCATGCGGGCCGTGGCCAACGAGCGGGCGCCGAAGCTGGTGCGGCCGGCGGAACTCGGCCGGCAACGCAAGGCGGGCAAGGTGGCGCAAGCGAAGCGCGACGCGCGCTGATCCTTGTGGGTAAGGGGCTGTCTGTCGCCCCGCCCTACCGCCCGGCGGGAAGCTGCTGCTGCGCGCCCTCGACAAGGGCCTGCAGCAAGGGCCGCGTCGGCGCGAAGAATGTCGTGCCGGTCTGCGGCGTGGAGACATCGAGCAGCCGGTCGTAGGCGCCCGGCGGGTCGCCGACATACATGCGCTGCAGCATCTTTTCGGTGACCCACAGATACCTGGAATAGCCGATGAAGTAGGTGCCGAACTCGTTCTGCCCGGGCCGGCCGAACGGCATGTTGTCGCGCAAGATGTCGTACTCGTTGCCGTCGGCATCCTCGATGGTGGCCAGCGACTTGTGCGATTTGCGCGGCGCGTCGTCATCGTCGATCTCGATGTTGTCGATCTTGGTGCGGCCGATGATCGCCTCTTGCTCGGGCGTTGGAATGCGCGCCCAGGCCTGCATATCGTGCAGGTATTTCTGGACGACGACATAGGAGCCGCCGGCAAAGTCGGCATCCTCGTCGCCGACCAGCGCCGAGGCGGGCAGGTCGAGGCCGGTCGGGTTGGCGGTGCCGTCGACAAAACCGAGCAGGTCGCGGGCATCGAAATAGCGAAAGCCCGTCACTTCGTCGACGACGATCACATCAGGACCGAGCCGGTCGAGCAGGATGCGCTCGAACTCGAAGCACATGTCGGGCCGCTCGGCCCGGATGTGGAAGAGGAGGTCGCCCGCTGTCGAAGGCGCCGAATGGACCGCGCCCTTGATCGGCGCAAACGGTTTCAGCTCCAGCGGCCGCCGGCCGGGGCTGAGGCGGTCCCAGAGATCGCGGCCGATGCCGGCGATGCACGACAGGCGGCCGCCAAGGTCGCGGAAGCCGACAGTCTTGACTAGGTCGTCAAGTTCGCCGAGCACGGAACAAACCTTGGCCAGGGCCGGCTGTTCGCCGGCGACGGTGACGACAAGGAAAATCGCCGACTGCGAAAGCGGCGCATCGACGCTCTGCGCGTCGATCGGCACGCGGTCCCAGTTCTTGCCCGACATCTGAAAAATCTCCACTTTTGCCGGATTTGTTTCAGATCGCTTGGGATGACGCAATACTGGATGAATTGCCTCTTTATCGACACGCGGATGCGGGTAGAGTGCGGCAGAATTTCAATCAACCTGTTCGGAGCTGATGCTCGCACGCCTGTTCGTGATCTTTGGTGGCCTGTTCGTGCTGGTGCTGTGCGCGGCGCTGGTGGTCCCGTACTTTGTCGACTGGACCGGCTACCGCGCTGAGTTCGAGCGCGAGGCAAGCGCCATCCTTGGCCGCAAGGTGACCGTGCAGGGCGACGCCACGGCAAGGCTGTTGCCGTTCCCTTCGGTGACCTTCTCCAACGTCGCCGTTGCCGGCGGCCCGAACGGCCAGTCGGCCATGACCGTCGAGACGTTCTCTATGGATGCGGAACTGGCGCCCTTCCTGCGCGGCGAGGTGCTGATCTTCGATATGCGGCTGGTACGGCCGAAGGCGACGATCGACATTGCCAGGGATGGGACGGTGGACTGGGCGATGCGGCCGTCCTCGCCCTTCGACCTCAACCAGATCTCGATCGAGAAGCTGACAGTGACGGAAGGGCAGATCGAACTGCGACATGCCGCCGGCGGACGCAGCCATATCTTTTCCGAAATCAACTCGACCATTTCGGCCAAGTCGCTGGCCGGCCCGTGGCGCATGGACGGCACGCTGCGGCTTGATGGGTTGCGCACCACGATCGCGGCGTCGACCGGCAAGGCCGAAGGCAATGGGCAGATGCGGCTGCGGCTGAAGGCCGATCCCGACGCCTATCCGCTGGTCATCGAAACCGACGGCAATGCCGGCATCGTCAATGGTGCCGCGGTCTATTCCGGCCAGTTCAAGATCTCGAGCGCTGACAAGAATGGCGCCGACAAGCACAGCGCCGAACTGCGCGGCACCGATGGTGAGACCGTGAAGGTCAGCGCCGGCAAGCCCGATCCGGGCTTCCGGCTGAACGGCAAATTTTCGCTCGACCACCAGAAGCTTGGCGTCGACGAATTCCGTTTCGAGACCGGGCCGCTGGACAATCCCTACACCGCCGACGGCAAGGCCTCGGTCGATCTCGGCCAGAAGCCGAACTTCGCCATCGAGGCCAATGGCGCACAGGTGCAGTTCGACGAGGCGGTGGGCGCCGAGGCCGGCGCCGGCCTGACACTGGATCAGCGCATTGCCGGGCTGGAGCAGGCGCTGCTCGATCTGCCGAAGCCGACCATTCCCGGCACCGTCGAGGTCAAGCTGCCGGCGGTGGTGGCGGGCGACACGACGGTGCGTGATGTCCATCTGTCCGCCGAGCCCGTTGAGAGCGGCTGGTCGATCAAATCGCTTGCCGCGACCTTGCCGGGCCGCACCACGCTGGAAGCCGATGGCATGCTTGCACTCAACGTGCAGGGCCATTTCGGCTTCACCGGCTCGTTGCTGCTGGCCGTGGCGCAACCGTCCGGTTTTGCCGCCTGGCTGTCCAGGGATGTCGACGAAGCGATCCGCCGTCTGCCTGCCGCCGGCTTCAAGGCCAAGGTCGATCTCGCGGAAAACCATCAATCCTTCAGCGATCTCGAATTGATCCTCGGCAAGGCGAAATTCTCGGGCCGCATGGATTCCAGTCAGCCTGACGACGCAAAGCCATCAGTGCTGATGCGGCTCGAGGGCGGTGAACTCGATGTCGACGGGCTGGCGGCCTTCGCCTCGATCTTCGTCAGCGACAAGGGCGCCAACCGTTTTGCCAACAGCGATCTCGATTTCCAGATCAAGGCCGGCCCGGTCAGCGCCGGCGGTTTGACCGCCGACACGGTCGACACCGCGCTCAGGCTGCGCGACGGCTTGCTTGAAGTCGACCGGCTCTCGGTCGGCGGGTTGGCCGGCGCCTCGATCAGCGCGACGGGCCGGATCAAGGATTTTCCGGCGAGCCCGACCGGCAAGCTCGATGCATCGGTTGTCGCCGTCGATCTGAAGCCGCTGATCGACGTTGCCGCGCAGCATTATCCCGACAATGCGGTGCTTAAGGGACTGGCGAGCCGTGCCGCTGCCTATCCGGACCTGTTCCAGGACGCACGCGTCGACCTCGTGGCGAGTGCCGCCGACAATGGCGACGGCACGACGGGGCTGGCGGTGAGCGGACAAGGCAAGGCCGGCGGCACGGCCTTTTCCGCTTCGCTGTCGGGGAAGGGGGCGCCGGGCAGATTGCTTGAAGCGCCGGTGATACTGACCTTCAACGCCAAAAACCCCGATGCCACCACGCTGCTGGCGCTTTACGGCCTGCCGGCGCTGCCGCTCGGCATGCTGGGCGAGGCAACCACGGATATCCAGGCCAAGGGCACATTTGGCGGTGGCCTGGCGACGACTTTCAGTCTTGCCGGCAACGACTTCAAGGCTGGCTTCGAAGGGACGGTCGCCGATACGCCGCAAGGCCCGACCGCCAAGGGCAAGATCAACCTCGATGCCGCAGACATCGAACCCTGGCTGATGACATCAGGCATAGGGTTGCCGGGCATGGGCGCTGGCATGTCGACGTCGCTCGCGGCACAAGGCGATTACGGCAACGGTTTGCTGGTGCTGGACAATGTCAGCGGCGCCATCAACGAGGCGGCGGTGTCCGGCGACATCAATGTCGACGTCAAGGAGGGCGTGCCGCATCTGGCCGGTGCGCTGGTGCTCGACGAGCTCGACCTCGATCCGATGGCGGTGGCGCTGTTCGGCGATTCCGCTTTCCTTGCCGACAAAAATGGGGCTGACAAGAATGGGGCCGACAAGAGCGGCAAGGGTGGCGCCTGGCCGGCAGCGCCCTTCAGCCAGAAATCCAGCCTGCCGTTCACCGCCGACCTCGACCTGACGACGGCGGCGCTTGCCGCCGGACCGCTCGCCACCGCCTATGATGCCGCCTTTTCGCTGAAACTCGACCAGGAAGGCATCCGCGTCTCCGACCTCAAGGCGAAACTGCTTGGCGGGGCGCTGACCGGGCTGTTCGAATTGAAGAACAATGAGGGCACCGGGCTTTTCACCGGCCAGATGAAACTGGCGGGGGCTGATCTGGCAAATGTGCTGCCAGACGCCGGCATCAGCGGCAGTGGCGATTTCTCGACGACGCTGTCGACCAGCGGCAAGTCGGTCGATGCGATGATTGCCGCCCTGTCGGGTTCCGGCACGGCGGCGCTCAGGGGTTTGCAGGTCGCCGGCGTCAATCCCGATGCGTTCAGCGCTTTGCTGGCCAAGGCGGATGCGATCGGGCGCGACATCGACGCGGCCAAGACCGCGGGCTTCGCGCCCGAGATCGCCGCCGCTGGCAATTTTGCCGCCAAGGATGCCGACATCGCCTTTACAATTGCCGGCGGCACGCTGCGAGCGCCGCCGATCAGCCTCGAAAACCCGGCTGCGACCTTGTCTGCCGATGTCACGACCGATCTCAACACCAGCACGGTTTCCGCCAAGGGCACCATCACCTACCGGCCTGGCGATGAGGCGCTGGTCGGCTCCGAGCCGGCCGTCAATTTCACCGCTGAAGGACCGTTCGGCGCCGTCAAACGGCAGTTCGACAGCGAACCGCTGGCGCAGTTCCTGACCCAGCGCGCTCTGGAGAAGGAGCAGCAACGCGTCGAGGCGATGCAGGCGGCCTTGCTGGAGAAACAGCGGCTGCGGCGCGAGGTGCGCTATTACGCGGCACTGCAGGACGCGCGCGACAAGGCCGCCGAGGAACTGCGCCAGCAGGAAGAGGCGGCGCGGCTGAAAGCCGAGGCCGACGCCAAGGCGAAAGCGGAGGCTGAAGCCCAGGCGCAGGCCGAAGCGGAGGCCAAGGCGAAGGCCGACGCGGAAGCGAAAGCCAAGGCCGATGCGGACGCAAAGGCGAAAGCCGATGCCGAGGCGAAGGCCGCGGCCGAGCAGCAGGCCGCCGACGAAGCGGCCAAGGCGCAGGCCGAGCAGGAGCGCCAGAAAGCCGAAGAGGCGATGCGCATCGCTACGCAGGAAAAGGCCAGGCTCGAGGCCGAGCGCAAGGCGGCGGAACAGGCGCCCAAGGTCGAGCGCGCGCCGCTGCCGGAGGCCAACGACAATCCGCCGCCGGCCAAGCCTAAGTCCAATCCGTTCACGGTCGATAATTTGTTGAAGTCGTTGCAGTAGGGCAGTAGGGCAGTAGGGCAGTAGGGCAGTAGGGCAGTAGGGCAGTAGGGCAGTAGGGCAGTAGGGCAGTAGGGCAGTAGGGCAGTAGGGCAGTAGGGCAGTAGGGCAGTAGGGCAGTAGGGCAAGGCCTTCCCGTCGCTGACCCGAAGGACTCTTGTCTCAGAGAGCGAGTAGCTTGGCGCCGTCGGCGACGTAACGGGCATGGCGAAAATCGCGGATGCCGGCAAGTCTGCCGCCCTGCCAGGCCACCAGGATGAAATAGGTGGGGCGGGCCGCCGGGTCGTTGGGGTCGCGGACGAGGATTGCTGGCCTGTTTTCAACCAAGCCGGGCCCGAGGCGCCAATCCTGGACGCGGGAATAGTTGCCGAAATAGGTGCCGGCTTCCCTTTTACCGTTGAGCCGCGTCCTGGCCACCAACTCCAGGCGCACTTCTTGCGCCAGCATGTCGCGTACCGCGTCGAAATCGCGGGCATTGAAGCGGTCGATGTAGGCATTGAGCAACTGACGTTCCGCGACGCCCAGTCTCGGGAGAGGGCGGTCGTCAGGTTCGTCTGCAATCTGGCGCAGCCGGTCGCGGCCACGATGCAGCGCGGCCTTGACCGCAGGAATGCTGATGTCGAACGTGGCGCTGATCTCCTGCAGCGAGTAGCCCAGAACATCCATCATGATGACGCTGCTTCGCTGCGCGATGGGAAGCCGCATGAAGCTGTGCAGGGCGGCGGAAGCGGCCTGGCGATCGATGGTGGGATTTGCCGGGTCGACGATCATGTCCGGATCCTCCTCGGCAAAGGTCTTTTCGCGGGTGCGCCGGCGCAGGAAGTCGAGCGCCGCATTGTGGGCGATGCGAAACAGCCAGCCTTCCGGATTGGCGATCGGGCCGGCACTGGGCAAGGCCTCGAATGCCTTGGCCAGCGCATCCTGCAGCACATCCTCGCCGTCTATGACCGAGCCCGTCATGCGGGCGCAGTAACGGTGCAGCTTAGGGCGCAATTCCCCAAACAGGCGCTCGAAGAGCCCATGCTGCCCGCCAGGAATGGGAATGTTCATGAGCCTCCCGTTCTGCGACCTCGTCTGCTTCGATTACTCCTCGAGCATCCGGTAGCTACCCACCACGGTCATCTCGTCGCGTTGCGGACGTTCGCTGCAGCGATCCCTGAAGCCGCTTTGAAAGGCCTCGAATGCGGCCAGCCCGGTGAGGATATCAGAATGCGCATCGGTCTCCGTCTCGACCAGATGGACGAATGTCCCGTCGCCGGCGCGCAAGGTCATGTAGCGAACGCCGTCCGGCGATTTGTCGCGCAATTCCTGGAAAACGGTCTTGATCAACTGCTCGTTCTCATCGGCCCGTTCTGGTTTCATCTTGTAGCGTATCAGGTGACGTTTCATCTCTGGTCTTCCTTTTGATTGCCCTTGCGCCCTTCGAGGCGTTCATCCGCTAGACGTTGCGGAAAGGCCAAAGGATTCGGCGCCGCAAAAAAATGCCAGGTGCCATGCTGAGACGTCACTCGCGGCCCTGATCGAGCAGGCGCCTCAGCATGGGTTCGATGCGCGAAAGCTCGTCGAGATGCGTGGCCGACAACTCGGCCAGGCAATCGTCGGCGCGCTCGGTCAGCCGCAGCAGCACGCGGCGATGGTCGTCCTTGTCCTGGTCCCGCACGACCAGTCCGGCTTCGCTCAGGCGGTTGACCAGTTCGACGGCGCTGTGATGGCGGATGCGCAGGCGCTCCGCCAGATCGCCGACCGTCACCGGTCCACCGCCCGGATAGCCCTTGATCGCCAGCAGCGCCTGATGCTGGCGCGGCGTCAGCCCGGCGTCTTCCGCCTGGATCTGGCTGAACTCGAGGAAGCGGCGGATCAGGTAGCGGAACTCCGACAGCCGCTGGTAGTCGGCCTGTTTGATGGCGGGGCGTGATTTTTTGGGCTGCGTCATTCCAGACATTTGTTCCATTCCGGCAAAAGGCTCAAACGGTTTTGCTGCAAAACCAGCTTGAATTTATATCGTGTTACGATACATAGCGAGCCGACCAAGCCGGCATATCCGAGGTCCGGCCACCGCGAGAAAGCCAGCCATGAAGCCCTCCGAAAATAGCCATCTCAGGGATTTCACCACCGACGCGCGCGTGCTGACCATTGCTACCATAGCGGTGGTGGTGGCCACGGCGGCGCTGTTCGCCGGCATCGTGCTTTTGAAACTGATCCGGCTTGCCACCAACATTGCCTATTTCGGCCAGTTCACGCTCGCCGAGCTGAAATTGCAGGATACGCCGCTCGGGCTTGCCGCCGTGATCGTCCCCGTCATCGGCGCGCTGATCATCGGCCTGATGGCGCGCTACGGCAGCGAGAAGATCCGCGGCCACGGCATTCCCGAAGCGATCGAGGCGATCCTGCTTGGGCGTTCAAAACTTGGTGCCAAGGTGGCGATCCTGAAGCCGCTGTCGTCGGCTATCTCGATTGGTTCCGGCGGACCGTTCGGCGCCGAAGGGCCGATCATCATGACCGGCGGCGCGATCGGCTCGCTGATCGCGCAGATGCTGCCGGTCAGCGACAACGAACGCAAGACGCTGCTGGTGGCAGGCGCGGCTGCCGGCATGACCACCGTGTTCGGCACGCCGATCGCCGCCATCATGCTGGCGGTCGAATTGCTGCTGTTCGAATGGACGCCGCGTTCCTTCATCCCCGTGGCGGTTGCCGCGATCATTGCCGAGGTCGAGCGCACCGTGCTGCATCTGCCCGGGCCGATCTTTCCGTTCCAGGGCGGCATGGCGGTGTCCTTCGTTGGGCTTGGCGGCTGGGTTCTGGTCGGTGTCTGCGCCGGCCTGCTGTCGGGGCTGCTCACCCAGATGGTCTATGCCTGCGAGGACGCCTTCCAGAAACTGCCCATCCACTGGATGTGGTGGCCGATGATCGGCGGCCTGGTGGTCGGCATCGGCGGACTGATCGAGCCGCGCGCGCTCGGCGTCGGCTATGACAACATCGCCGACATGCTGGATGGCCGCACGCTTGCCACTGCGGCGCTGATGCTGCTGGTGGTCAAGGCCATCATCTGGTCGGTGGCGCTCGGTTCAGGGACGTCCGGCGGCGTGTTGGCGCCGCTGCTGATCATGGGTGGCGCGATGGGCGCCTTGCTCGGCGGGTTCCTGCCGACGGCGGATCCCGGTTTCTGGGCGCTGCTGGCCATGTCTGCGACCATGGGCGGCACGATGCGGGCGCCGCTGACGGCAACGTTCTTCGCCGTGGAACTGACCGGCAACACGCATGTCCTTGTTCCCTTGATCGCGGCTTGCGCCACGGCGCATGCCGTGACCGTGCTTTTGATGAAGCGCTCGATCCTGACCGAAAAGGTTGCAAGGCGAGGGCATCATTTGGTGCGCGAATATCGCGTCGATCCCTTCGCGCTAACCAGGGTGCGCGAGGTGATGACGGCGCAGGTCGAGAGCGTGCCGGCGACGATGACGCTGCATGGCGCGGCGGCGTTCCTGACCGCGCCGGAAACCCGGCATCCGAGCTTCCCGGTCATCGACGAGAACAGGCGGGTGCTTGGCCTCATCGACCCGCCGGCGATCCTGCGCTGGCGCCGCGCCGGCAAGCACAGGACGACGACGCTCAGTGACCTGCTTTCCGGAAGCAAGGTGACGCTTGCCTATCCCGACGAGTATCTCGAAGGCCTCTCCGACAAGCTGTTGATGGCCAATATCTCGCATCTGCCGGTCGTCACCCGCGAAAGCCTGCAACTGGTCGGCTATGTCGGCTGGAAGGATCTGATGCGCGTGCGGTCGAGGAAACAGGCCGAGGAACGCGACCGTTCGACCTTGCTTGGCTTCGGCACCAGACGCGGGAGAAAGACGGACGTGGTCGAGGGCATCTAGCCTAGGCGTTCGCCCCGCGCTTCGCCCACTCCAGCACATGCAGCCGCAGCGCCGAGGACAGGTTGGTGTCGCGGGGCCGCGTCTCATCGACTTCGGCGACGAGGGCGGCCAGTGTCAGCTTTCTCGCCGCCGCGATGGCGATGAGATCGTCATAGAAGGGCTTTTCCAGGGAATAGCTGGTGCGATGGCCGCGAATGGTCACCGAGCGCTTTTCAACGACGCTCACGGCCGGGACTCACTGTTCGTCCTTGCCGGACGGGTCGAGGCGATGGCTGGCGACAAATTTCTCGGCCTTGTCGGCGATCAGCCGGTCGCGTTGCCTTTCTGCCTTGGAGCGGCCATGCAAGGCCCGGTTCTGTTCGGCGACGCGCAGCTTCTCGTCCCGCGCCTTCTGCTTGCGAGCCTGACGGAGGTTGACGATTTCGGCCATGGCGCAGACCGCCCAGCCTATTTCTTGCGGAAGGCGTCGAGCGAAACCACTTCGGCGCCCTTGGTGCCGGCGTCAGCCGCGGCGGGCTTCTTCTCCGCTTCGGCGGCGGCCTTCTTCTCGGCCTTCGGCTTCTTCTCAGAAACGATGGTCAGCGGCTCAGGCGCCGGCTGGGCCGGTTCTTCTTCAGGCTGCGCGTCGGTCTTGACGTCGAACTCAAGCTCGAAATTGACCGAGGGATCATAGAAGCCGCGCACGGCCGAGAACGGGATTTCCAGTTTCTCCGGCACATCGGAGAAGGACAGGCCGACCTCGAAGCCGGTGTCGGTCACCTTCAGGTCCCAGTACTGGAACTGGATGACGATGGTCATCTGCTCGGGATAGCGTTCGCGCAGGCGCGACGAGACGCGCACGCCGGGCGCGCCGGTCAGGAAGGTGATGAAGAAATGATGGTTGCCGGGGAGGCCGGTGCGTGCGACCTCGGCCAGGACCTTGCGCATGACGCCGCGCAACGCCTCCTGGGCCAGAATGTCGTAGCGGATGTGGTCGTCGGCCATGTGGTGGTCGGGTTCCGTTGAATCGTCCGCATAGCTGTAATCAAGCTTGAGCGCGGCGTAAACCTGATATAGGCCACCGCCGCGTCGAAGCGAGAACTATTGCCAACGATTTGATCGGCAGGGCGGCCCGGCGGCAACGGCAATGTTATGCGTTAGCCAGCGCAGTGTGCTTTTTGACGCTGCCCGGGGCAGGGCGCTTGCCGAAAGCGCGCAGGAAGGTGCGCACGCCATTCGTCGCCGATTGCACCACCTCGTCCTCGCGCGGCGTGCCACCGAGCATGAAGGTGGTCTGCAGTTCGGCATTGACCAGGCCGAGGAACTGGCGCGCCGCGACGTCGGGGTCGTCGATGCTGAGATAGCCGCCATAGGCGAGGCGGGCGAAACGGGCGGCGATTGCCGGCCATGTCCTGCCCGGACCCTGTTCCCGCCATTCGGCGAACAATTCGGGATAACGCTCACCCTCGGTCTGGATCAGCTTGCGCAGGAATTTTCCGTCGCGATTGCAGATGCAGTTCTGGTTCAGGCGCACGGCAAAGCCGATCAAATCCGCTTCGAGGTCGCCTGGCTGGTCGGGAAAGGTGGCAATGGTGGCGAAGATGCCGACATTGCAGCGCTCGGTGAGGTCCCGCACCACGGCCATGAAGAGCTTTTCCTTGTCGCCATGGTGGTTGTAGACGGTCTGGCGCGAGACGCCGGCCTCAGCGGCGATCAGGTCGATATTGGCGCCGGCAAAGCCTTCACGGCAGAACACGCCGGCGGCGGCGTCGACGATCGACAGACGCTTGGCCTCATGGCCACGTGGCGGGAAAGTGTCAGGAGAAACGCTTGCTCTCATGAAAATCTATATAGAGGTGGTTGACGATTTAGACAAGAGTGTCTAATTTTGTGGACATACGATAAAGAGATTTCGCACCGGGGACGAATAGAATTCGCTCCTTCAGTGTCGGTGTCTCATGGGATGGAACGTCCTAGGGTTAGACGTCGCCTGGCGGCGGCAACCAGATTTCGAAAGAAGCCAATATCATGAGTTCCAAATTCCTCCGCATTGCGGTCGTGCTCGGCCTATTGTCCGCCATCGGCCCGTTCGCCATCGACATGTATCTTCCCGCACTGCCGTCGATCGGCGCGGATCTACACGCCGGCACGGCCGCCGTGCAGATGAGCCTGCTGATCTTCTTCCTGTCGATGGGTTTTGGCCAGATCGTCGTCGGGCCGATCTCCGACATGGTCGGCCGCAAGCTGCCGCTCTATGGCGGTCTTGCGCTGTTCATGGTCGGCGGCATCGGTTCGGCAATGGCGCCGACCATCGAGTGGCTGATCGCCTTCCGCTTCCTGCAGGGCCTCGGCGCCAGTGCCGGCATGGCCATACCCCGCGCCATCGTGCGCGACCTGCACACCGGCAACGAGGCCGCCAAGCTGATGTCGCTGTTGATGCTGGTGTTTTCGGTGTCGCCGATTCTGGCGCCGCTGACCGGCAGCCAGATCATCGAGAATTTCGGCTGGCGCGCCGTGTTCTGGACGGTGACCGGTGCGGCGGCCCTTGCCACCATCCTGCTCGCGACCTCGCTCAAGGAGACGCGGCCGGCAGAAGAACGCGTCGGTTCCTCCTTCGGCACGGCGCTTGCCGGCTACCGTTTCCTGATGGGTGACCGCAATTTCCTCGGCCTGGTGGCGATCGCCGGCTTCGGCATTGCGAGCTTCTTCGTCTATCTGTCGAGCTCGTCCTTCATCCTGATCGACCATTACGGGCTGTCGCCTTCGGTCTACAGCGTGTTCTTCTCGATCAATGCGGTGGCCTTCATCGGCATGTCGCAGCTGACGGGACTGCTGGCCGGGCGCTTCGGGCTGAAGCGCGTGGTGTGGGTGGCAGTCACCGGCTATGCCTCGACGATGGTGGTGCTGTTGGCGATCATGGCGACGGGCGTCGACCGGCTCGACGTGATGGCGGCTCTGCTATTCGTCGGCTACGGCTTCCTCGGCCTCGTCATCCCGAGCACCTCGGTGCTGGCCATGGAAGAGCACGGCGAGATCGCCGGTACCGCATCGGCGCTGATGGGCACGCTGCATTTCGCCATCGGCGCGCTCGCCATGGGCGTTGCAGGCGTGTTCTTCGACGGCACGCCGCTACCGATGGTCGCCGGCATCACGCTTTGCGCCGTGATTTCCTTCACACTGGCCAAGGTGACGCTCGGCCGCTCGCGCGAGGCGGTCGAGGCGCCGGCGGAGTAGGCACTGTTTGCAAGCCCATGAAAAGGCCGGGTTTTCCCGGCCTTTTTCATTTCAGCCCTGCCTCGGCCAATACGAAACGCAATCGTGCCTCGACCGGCGCCAGGGGCAAGGGGACCAACTCGTAGCCCAGCTCCGTATAGACGCCGGCCAGCGCATGGTAGGTGCGCTCGGCCTCGTCTGGCGTCTGTTTGCGTTCTTCATCCTGCGCGAAAATGTCCGGCCATGGCGGCGCGATGAACACGCGCGGATTGTAGCGGAAACGCATGGGTGGCGGTTCTGATGTGCTCTGCTGCCGGCAGGCCGCTCAGCCTGAGATAGCCGAGCGTGTCCGGCACACCGCGATCGAAGAAGACCGGTCCTGTCTGATCGATCGCGGTCTGATATGAGCGCATCTCCCAGGACAGCATGAGTTCGGCGAACAGAGCGCGGTCGCTCCAGGGCAGGGCGGTTCCGCCGATGGAGGACTGGTCGCGGATGATGCCGCGTCCGGCTTCGACGGAAGTCGCGAAGCCTGCCCGGCGCAGGGCTGCGATCAAAGTGGTCTTGCCGGAGCCCGGACCACCGGTCAGCACGAAGAATCGATCGGAATCGTTTTGCATTTTTGCCCATGGAGAAAGAGACACGCGATGCGGCGGCTTCGCGGCCCACGGCGCTGCGAAGTCTGGACGGCAAAAAGCGGCCGTTGCGCATGACGTGGTTTGAAGGAGGGGAGAAGTGGAGGTTTCTGTTGCCAGGTACCTCCGAACCCCGCCTAGAAGTGCGAACCCCTAGGGCTTGATTTGAAGCGTTCGCACTGCATTAAGCAGCGAGACGAGCTTCCGCATAGTTGTCGTTGGCAACTATAAGTTTAGCCCGATGACGGTGGTACAATGCCGGGCAAAAGTACGATCTTTACACCTTCGTCGATCCTATTTCGCCCCCAGCAAAAACCGCTCTGTCGTCAACAGCGGCTTTTGGTGGAGGCGCCGGGTACCGCCCCCGGGTCCGAACGGCTTATTTCATCGCCCATTTATCGCCATAGTCGGTCAAGCCGACAAAACGAATATAGGGGGCGTTGCGCGGAAATGAAAGGCCGCAATGGTGCTTTGTCCCTGTGTCAAATAGCGACGGCAAGGGTTGACTTGGGCGCGGTCTCAACGGAAGCTTTGCGAGCGGTGAGGAGTTACCGACCTAGCGCACAAGTTGCGAAGCGCGCCACAGCCCTCATCGATCGGATCCGTGGCGCCGACGAGGGGAATTTTTGATGGCCGACTATCTTGCGGATGTGAAGAAATACGACGCGGGCGCCAGCGCCGACGCGGTCGAAAAGATCGTCAAGCATCTGGGCATTGCGCTGAGGAACCGCGATTCTTCGCTGGTGTCCTGCACCGACCCGAAGGAGCTCGAGCGCGTCAAGGAGAGCTGGGTGGCCAAGAAGCTCGGCGTCAGCGACGGGGCCAAGGCCGACGCCTCGATCGAGAAGACCTGCAAGGCGATGCACGCCGACAACACCAAGAGCCGCGTGACCTTCTATTATCTGGTGGCCAAGGATCTGGGCAAACTCGGCTCGCTCTAACGATCGCGCGTCGATTTGCGAAGGCTGGCGCCGGCGTTGCGGCCAGCCTGCGCTGGTCGACCCCCACTCCGTCTCGGCTTCGCCGAGCCACCTCTCCCCCGATCGACGGGGTAGAGGAAAGGAGCCAAGCTTTCTGCCGTCAACGCTCGTCCAGAAAAGCTCCTTTCCTTTCCCTCCGGAGGGGGAAAGGTGGCGCTGCGAAGCAGCGACGGATTGGGGGAACCACGGGGCAGTCAAGCCTCGCGCCGATCAGTCACGCCAATCACAGAAGATGTGTGCATAGCGTAGCGTAAGCGGGGGAGAATGCCCGCTAGGGCAATGAAGGGCGGCGCAAACGTCTGGAAAGAGTGGTGGGCCGAGCAACCCTTCTACCGTTTTGCTGTGTTCGGTCGCCTGTCTGGCCGCTATAATACCCACACCCTCGAATCGAGCCGGAACCGATGCGCCAATATCTCGACCTCTTGCAGCACGTACTGGACAACGGCGCCGACCGTGGCGACCGCACCGGTACGGGTACGCGCTCCGTCTTTGGCTACCAGATGCGCTTCGATCTGGCGCGCGGCTTTCCGGTCACCACCACCAAGAAGCTGCATCTGAAGTCGATCATCCATGAACTGCTGTGGTTCCTGGCCGGCGACACCAACATCAAATATCTGACCGACCACGGCGTCACGATCTGGGACGAATGGGCCGACGAGAATGGCGACCTCGGCCCGGTCTACGGCAAGCAGTGGCGCTCCTGGCCGGACGGCCATGGCGGCTCGATCGACCAGATCGCCAATCTTCTGAAGGAGATACGCCGCAATCCTCAATCGCGGCGGCTGATCGTTTCGGCGTGGAACCCAGCCGAGGTGGAAGCCATGGCGTTGCCGCCATGCCACTGCCTGTTCCAGTTCTACGTGTCCGAGGGCCGGCTTTCCTGCCAGCTCTACCAGCGTTCTGCCGACATTTTCCTTGGCGTGCCGTTCAACATCGCGTCCTACGCGCTGCTGACGCTGATGGTGGCGCAGGTGACCGGGCTGAAGCCGGGCGATTTCGTCCACACGCTGGGTGACGCGCATCTCTATCGAACCATTTCGAACAGGCGCGCGAACAATTGTTGCGCACGCCGAGGGCGCTGCCGACGATGTGGATCAATCCGGAGGTGAAGGACCTGTTCGCCTTCCGCTTCGAGAATTTCCGGCTGGAAAACTATGTCGCCGATGCGTCGATCAAGGCGCCGATCGCCGTTTGAGGCATGTCGATATTCAGGTGATGCCGGCCTGACCTGAATCTCAACACACCTTGAGTTCGGCGACCGTCAGTCGATGCCGACCATCACGTCCGAGGCCTTGACCACGGCATAGGCCTGCTTGCCTTTTTCGAGCTTGAGATCGGCGACGGCTTCGTTGGTGATCGAGGCGGTGACGATGGCGCCGCCGCCGATGTCGATCCTGACATGCGAAGTGGTGGCTCCCTTGACGATCTCGGTGATCGTTCCCTTGAGGATGTTGCGGGCGCTGATCTTCATCGGGCTCTCCATTTTCAAGTTCCCGCCCGTCTTACCAGAACAATCGAACGGGCATAGGCGTTTTCGCAAGCCGCCGGGCCTTCCCTTGTTATATTCATGCGGATATATCGATCGGCAGGCTTCGGGCCACACGGATTTCAAACCAGGGAGAGTTTTCGATGACGCGCAAAGGTTTTGGATTGAGGGCGATCGCCATTGGCGGTTTTGCGGCGGCGTTGATGGCGGCGGTGCCGGCCGCACATGCGGAAGACAAGGTCGTGGTGTTTGCCGCGGCCAGCCTCAAGGACGCGCTCGATGCGGTGAACAAGGCCTGCGAGGCCGATGTCGGCGAGGCCGCGACCGTCTCCTATGCGGCGAGTTCGGCACTCGCCAAGCAGATCGAGGGCGGGGCACCGGCCGACGTCTTTATCTCGGCCGACCTCGACTGGATGAAATATCTCTCCGACAAGAAGCTGACCAAGCCCGACACCGAGGTGAAGCTGCTCGGCAACGAGATCGTGCTGGTGGCGCCGAAGGACTCGACGGTTGAAACCAAGATCGAGAAGGGTTTCGACCTCGCCAAGCTGGTCGGTGACGGCAAGCTCGCCATGGGTGACTTCAAGGCGGTGCCGGCCGGCAAGTACGGCAAGGCAGCACTGGAATCGCTCGGCGTCTGGTCCTCGGTCGAGGGCAAGGTGGCGCAGGCCGAAAACGTCCGCGCGGCGCTCAAGCTGGTTTCAACAGGTGAGGCCGCTCTCGGCATCGTCTATGCCACCGACGCGCATGCCGAAAAGGGCGTCAAGGTGATCGGCACCTTCCCCGAGGATTCGCATCCGCCGATCATCTATCCGGTTGCCCAGACCGCCGATTCGAAGGACAAGGATACGCCGGCTTTCCTGAAATGCCTGCAGTCCGCCAAGGCCGGCGCGCTCTTTAAGGAACAGGGTTTTACCGTGCTCACGCCGAGCAACTGAACAGGGCCTGATAGCGCAATATGACCTGGCTGCTGGACCTCACTCCCGACGAATGGAATGCGGTCCGGCTGTCCATCAAGGTGGCGACTGTGGCGATGCTTTTCAGCCTGCCGCCAGGTATTCTGATTGCGCTGCTGCTGGCTCGCGGACAGTTCTGGGGCAAGACGCTGCTCAACGGTGTGGTTCACCTGCCGCTGATCCTGCCGCCCGTGGTGACCGGCTATCTCCTGCTGTTGACCTTCGGCAAGCGCGGCCCGGCCGGCGCCTTTCTGGCTGAGCATTTCGGCATCGTCTTCTCGTTCCGCTGGACGGGTGCGGCACTCGCTTGCGGCGTCATGGGCTTCCCCTTGATGGTGCGGGCGATCCGGCTGTCAATCGAGGCGGTGGACCGCAAGATGGAGGCGGCGGCGGGAACGTTGGGCGCCAATCCTTTGTGGGTGTTCGCCACCATCACGCTGCCGCTGATCCTGCCCGGGCTGATCGCCGGCGCCATCCTGGCCTTCGCCAAGGCGATGGGTGAGTTCGGCGCAACCATCACCTTCGTCTCCAACATTCCGGGCGAAACGCAGACGCTGCCGTCAGCGATCTATACTTTCACGCAGGTGCCGGGCGGCGATGAGGGCGCATTGCGGCTGACATTGATCTCGATCGTCATCTCGATGGCGGCACTGGTCGCCTCGGAAGTGCTGGCGCGGCGCGTCGGCCGGCGGATGGACATCGAATGAGTGTGCTGGTCGACATCGGCCATCGGCTCGGCGATGTCGCCATCGAGGCGCGCTTCCAGAGCGCCGGGCGGCTGACGGCGCTGTTCGGGCCGTCAGGCTCCGGCAAGACCTCGCTCATCAACATGATCGCCGGGCTGATCCGGCCCGACAAGGGCCGCATCGCGGTCGACGGCCGCGTGCTGGTCGACACCGATGCCGGCATTTTCATGCCGAAGCACAAGCGCCGCATCGGCATGGTGTTCCAGGACGCGCGTCTGTTCCCGCATATGAGCGTGGCCGGCAATCTGCGCTACGGCCGCTGGTTTACACCGGCGAAGGAGCGTTACGCCGACATGGATGCCGTCGTCGAACTGCTCGGCATCGGCCCGCTGCTGAACAGGCGCCCGGCAAAGCTGTCTGGCGGCGAAAAGCAGCGCGTGGCGATCGGCAGGGCGCTGCTGGCCAGTCCGAAACTACTGCTCATGGACGAGCCGCTGGCCTCGCTCGACGAAGCGCGCAAGGCGGAGATCCTGCCCTATATCGAACGATTGCGCGACGAGACGAAGATCCCGATCGTCTATGTCAGCCATTCGGTCGCCGAGGTAGCGCGGCTGGCGAGCGACGTGGTGATGCTGGCGCAAGGCAAGGTCGTTGCCAGCGGACCGACCGAGGCGGTGATGCAAAGGCTCGATTTGTTGCCGGCGGAAGAGCGCGGCGAGGGCGGTGCGGTGCTGGACACGAAAGTGCTAAGTCACGATGAGGCTTTCGGCATGACCGTGCTTGGCTCGGCCGCTGGCGAGATCCGCGTACCGCGTGTTGCTATGAAGCCCGGGGCTCCCGTGCGTATCCGCATTCGGGCTCGCGATGTGATGATCGCCACGGAGAGACCGACAGGCCTCAGCGCGCTCAATATCCTGCCCGGCACGATCGTCGCGATCCGTCCGGGCGAGGGGCCGGCGGTCGAGGTCGGTATCGACTGCAATGGCGCAGCCGTGCTCGCCCGCATCACCGAGCAGTCGCGGCAGGCGCTGAAACTGCGGCTCGGCGGCAAGGTTTTCGCGGTGGTCAAGACAGTGAGCTTCGACCGGGCCAACACCGGCGCCGGCCTGCCGCTCGAGGTCGATGGCTGACAGGTGCGGCGATCGGCGCTATATTGTTTTGGAATAACGGTATCGCCGCGTTGGCTTCGGTAGGAGTCCTGGTGACCGCGAAGGAGCAAAGATGCCATCGCTGAGCTTGCGGATAAATCTCGATCCAGACGGGCGGATCGGTCCGGGCAAGATCGAGCTTCTCGAGCACATCGCCACTTTCGGCTCGATCTCGGCCGCCGCGCGCGGCATGGAGATGTCCTACAAGCACGCCTGGGACCTGGTCGAGGACATGAACCGGGTGTTCGGCAAGCCGCTGGTTGCGGCACAGACCGGCGGCCGCAAGGGCGGCGGCGCGCAGCTGACGGCGATCGGCCTGGCGGTGGTCAGCCGTTTCCGCGCCATCGAGCGCGCGGCCACCGCAGCGGCTGCGACGCATATGGATGCGCTGCAGGCGGAGATCGATGCGGGCTGAGATCGACTGGAAACTCTACCCCGACGGGCGACTAGCGCGATTTTCTGCGCTTCCGGTGCTCGCGGACTTTAATGTGCGCTCCGCTCCGGTTCTCGAAATTCACGCTCATCGGGACGAGTTTCGAGCCGATCTCAGCGTTGGCGCCACAAAGGGATTAATTCTCTTTCGGCTCGCCGGGCTTGCGCAGCAGATAGGTGTCCATGATCCAGCCCTTTTGCCGCCGGGCTTCCTCGCGGACTTTTTCGATCTCGGCGCCGACATCGCCGAGGCGGCCCGAGAGAATGATCTCGTCCGGTGTGCCGAGATAGGCACCCCACTGGATAAAGACATCCTTGTCGGCCAGCGTGTTGAACGCGCATTTGCCATCGAGCATGACCACTGCCGAGCCTGCATTGGCGGGCAAGCCTTCCTCGGTCAGCCGGCGGCCGGTGGTGATCAATACGGAATCGCCGATACGGTTCAGCGCCACTCTGTGGCTGGCGGCAAGCGCCTGGATGGCGGTGATGCCGGGGATGACTTCCAGTTCGAAGGCGACGTTATCCCTCAGGCGCACGCGCTCGAGGATGCGCAACGCGCTGTCGTAGAGCGAAGGGTCGCCCCATATCAGGAAGGCGCCGCAGCCATCCTCGGCGATCTCGTCGCGGATCAGGGCTTCGTAGATGGCGGCGATGGCTTCGTGCCAGTCGTCGACGGTGGAGCGATAGGAAGACGCCGGCTCGGCGCGCACCGGGACGTCGAATTCGACGCGGCGCGATTTCGGGTTGGTGACGAAGCGGTCGCAGATATCGCGCCGCAATTCGGCAAGGTCGTTCTTCTTGGCGCCCTTGTCTGGGATGAACAGCACATCGGCACGGTTCAGGCCTGATATGGCCTGCACGGTCATATGGTTGGGATTGCCGGCGCCGATGCCGATGACGAGAAGCTTGCGCATGGGGCGAACTCCTGCCCGATCGGAAGCTGTTAGTCCAGACCGCTCGTGTCACGTCTGCAAGCGTGGAAGGGCTTTGAAACGCCACATTGAAACGGCTAGGGTCCTGCCGGCATTCTCGCCGAGGGGGCTTTCATGCTGCGATATGTTCTTACCACCGTGCTGGCCCTGTCGGCAGCACCAGCATTGGCCAACGATTCGGTTGCCGAGCTCGGCACCGGTGGCCTGATCCTGTCGCGCAGCGATGCAGTCGCGATGCAAAGCGAGGACCTCTTTATCTCGCCCGAGAAGGTGACGGTCGACTACGTCTTCCACAACAACACCGACAAGGATGTCGACGCGATCGTCGCTTTTCCGATGCCTGACATTTCGGGCGATCCGGAAGAAATGCCGGCGATCCCTGAAAACCAGAGCGACAACTTTTTGGGCTTCGAGGTGACGATCGACGGTGCGCCGGCAGAGCCTCAGCTCGAGCAGAAGGTGTTCGCGCTCGGCATCGACGTCAGCGCCGACCTCAAGGCGCAGAATGTACCGTTCAACCCGTTCGGCGATGCCGCCAAGGCGGCGCTGGCGAAGCTGCCAAAGGCGGTCGCCGACGACTGGGTCAACCGCGGCATCATCATCGAGGATCCGGAAGGCGACAGCGACCAAAGCGCCACACCGTCCTACGCGCCATGGTGGCAGCTGCGCTCGACCTATTGGTGGCGTTCGACCTTTCCGGCCAACAAAGACGTCCATGTTTCGCACCGCTACAAGCCGAGCGTCGGCGGCACGTCCTCGGTCAGTTTCTTCAATGAGGGCCAGTTCCAGGGCTCATACGCCGCCTACAAGACCCGCTACTGCATGGACGACACGTTCGAGAACGCGGTGCGCAAGGCGGCGAAGGACAATCCGGACGGTTATCCCAAATTCTATGAAAGCCGCATCGCCTATATCCTGACCACGGGCGGCAACTGGGCGGCGGGCACGATCGGCAAGTTCAAGCTGACCATCGACAAGGGCAACGCAAAAGCCCTGGTCTCGTTCTGCGGCGACAATGTCAAAAAGGTTGGGCCGACAACCTTCGAGATGACCGCGAGCGATTTTTACCCCGAGCACGACATCGATATCCTGCTGCTCGAACCATCGGACAACAATGGCGGGGAAGCCAACTGATGCATGTTGCGATCTACGTCGCCATTGCCGAGAACAACGTGATCGGCCGGGACGGCGGATTGCCCTGGCGGCTGTCCACCGATCTCAAGCGTTTCAAGGCCGACACGATGGGCAAGCCCATCATCATGGGCCGCAAGACCTATGAAGGCATTGGCCGGCCGCTGCCGGGCCGGCTGAACATCGTCGTCACCCGCGACAAGAGCTGGCGCGCCGAGGGCATCGAAGTGGCGCATACGCTTGAGGCGGCGATTCAGCTGGCAACGGTGCGCGGACGCTGCATGACCGGCGTCGACGAGGTCTGCATCATCGGCGGTGGCGAGATCTATGCGCAGGCGCTGCCGCTGGCCGACCGGCTGCACGTCACCCATGTGCTGGCCGCCGTCGATGGCGACGCGCATTTCCCGCCGATCGACCTTCAGATATGGCGCGCGGTCAGTTCGCAGGAGGTTCCAGCCGGGGAAAAGGACAGCCACGCGACACGCTATTCGGTTTACGAGCGCCGCCGCCCAATACTTTGATAGACAAAAGGTGCATTGAAGGACGACAAAGGGTCGCTACCGGCCCAAAACGGATGATGTCGGCGGGCCATCGCGTTGAAAGCGTGCCGTGGCGTCCCTATAGAAGAACAACACTGGATTTTGCGCCGTAACTCCGGCGCTTGAGGGAATTCCAAGCGAAAGGACATTCATGCCCTGGAACGACAAGAGCGGCGGAGGCGGCGGCCCGTGGGGCGGCGGCGGCAACAATCAGGGACCCTGGGGGCAGGGGCCGAAGGGGCCAAGCGGCCCGCAGGGGTCGCCTCCCGACCTCGAAGACATCATCCGCCGCGGCCAGGACCGGCTGCGGCGGGCGCTGCCCGGTGGCGGCGGTGCCAGCCCGGCGGTGTTCGGGCTGATCGCTGCGGTGCTGGTCGTTCTGTGGGCATTCCAGGCCGTCTATACCGTGCAGCCAGACGAGGTCGCGGTCGAATTGCGCTTCGGCAAGCCGAAGCCTGAACTCTCCCAGCCTGGTCTGCATTTCCATTGGTGGCCGCTTGAAACCGTCGAGACGGCCAAGATTTCCGAGCAGCTCGTCGACATTGGCGGCGGCAACACCAGCGGCAACGGCCTGATGCTGTCGGGCGACCAGAACATCGTCAACGTGCAGTTTTCGGTGGCCTACCAGGTCTCCGATCCCCGCGCCTATCTGTTCGACGTCTCCGACCCGGACGGCATGCTGCGGCAGGTTGCCGAAAGCGCAATGCGCGAAGCCGTCGGCCGCCGGCCGGCGCAGGACATTTTTCGTGATGACCGCCAGGGCATAGCGGCCTCGGTGCGCGAGATCATCCAGACGACGCTGGACGGCTACAAGGCCGGCCTCAACATCAACGCCGTCTCTATCGAGGACGCAGCACCGCCGCGCGAAGTGGCCGATGCGTTCGACGAAGTGCAGCGCGCCGAGCAGGACGAGGACAAGTTCGTCGAGCAGGCCAACCAATACTCCAACCAGAAGCTCGGCCAGGCACGCGGCGAGGCGGCACAGATCCGCGAAGACGCGGCCGCCTACAAGAACCGTGTGGTGCAGGAAGCCGAAGGTGAGGCCCAGCGCTTCATCTCGGTCTATGACGAATATGCAAAGGCACCGGATGTCACGCGCAAACGCCTTTATCTGGAAACCATGGAGAGAGTTCTGAAGGACTCGAGCAAGGTCATCGTCGAGCAGGGCAACGGACAAGGCGTCGTGCCCTATCTGCCGCTGCCGGCATTGCAGCCCAGACCGCCGGCTCCGGCCGCACCTGCCGCGAACACGGGAGGTGCCCAGTGATGGCCAACCGTCTTCCTGTCTTCGTCGTCATCGCCGCGGTCATCCTGTTCCTGATCTATTCCTCGGTCTTCGTGGTCAATGCGCGCCAGCAGGCGCTGGTGTTGCGCTTCGGCGAGATCGTCGACGTCAAGAGCGAGCCCGGCATCTACTTCAAGGCGCCGTTCTCGTTCTTCGACGCCGATACGGTGCAGCTGATCGAGAACAGGGTGCTGCGCTTCGATCTCGACAACATCCGCGTCCAGGTGTCGGGCGGCAAGTTCTATGAGGTCGATGCCTTCATCGCCTATCGCATTTCGGATCCGCGCGTCTTCCGTGCCGCGGTGTCCGGCCAGATCGAACTGGCTGAAGCGCGGCTGAGGACCCGTCTCGACGCTGCCTTGCGTCGCGTCTACGGTCTGCGCGACTTCGAGGCGGCGCTCTCGGAAGAGCGGGCGGTGATGATGCGCGAAGTGCGCGATCAGCTCCGGCCCGACGCCACCTCGCTCGGCCTGCAGATCGAGGATGTCCGCATCCGCCGCACCGACCTCACGGTCGAGGTTTCACAGCAGACCTACGACCGCATGAAGGCCGAACGCCTGGCAGAGGCCGCTCGGCTGCGGGCACGCGGCAATGAAGCGGCACAGCGCATCACCGCACGCGCCGATCGTGAAGTGGTCGAGATCGTTGCCGAAGCGCAGAAGGAGTCCGAGATCCTGCGCGGTGAGGGCGAAGCCCAGCGCAGTGCCACTTTCGCGGACGCCTACAAGCGCGACCCGGCCTTCTTCGATTTCTACCGGTCGATGAATGCTTATGGCACGGCGCTGGACAACACCGGGACGACCATGGTGCTGTCGCCGAATTCGGAGTTCTTCCGCTTCTTCCGCGATCCGGACGGCAAGGAAGGGCCGGCGAAGCCGCCAGCGGCTCCGGCTGCACCGGCGACGGCACCTGCCGCGCCGACGACACAACCCAGCACCGGCCAGCAATAGCCGGTGCAGGACTTTTTCGCAGCGATAGGCCTGGTCCTTGTCATTGAGGGCCTGGTCTATGGCGGCTTTCCCAGCTTGGCGAAGAAGCTCGCGGGCGAGGTGCTGTCGATGCCGGAGAATGCATTGCGGATCGCCGGGCTGGTCGCGATCGCCATCGGTGTCGGCATCGTCTGGCTGGTGCGGGGCGGATGAGAACGTCAGGTTTTCGTCTGCGGCTAACGGAGGATTTATCCTCTGCCGGTAGTCGTAGCCGCAAACGTGCCGTATTTTTTGCCAACATGGCGCAACGCGGTGTTTTCGCCGCAGCGCTTTCTCTTTCAGAAAGACCGGGAGGCTTCTCGATGACATCCACATTCCTTTTGCGCGCGGCACGGCGGACGTTCATCGCCGGTACGGCAGCGCTTCTTGTCGGTACTGTCGCCGTCCCGTCCTTCGTGACGCCGACCTTCGCGGCAGACGGACCTGCTTCGGTGGCCGACCTGGCGCAAGGCGTGCTCGGCGCGGTGGTCAACATCTCGACCTCGCAGACGGTTAAGGGCACGGAAGGGCCAGGTGCGGTCCCGATGCCGCAACTTCCCGAAGGCTCGCCCTTCCAGGACTTCTTCGACGACTTCTTCAAGAACCGCGGCGGCGACAAGGACAATGGCGCGCAGAAGGTGCAGTCGCTGGGATCCGGTTTCGTCATCGACGCCGAACAAGGCATAGTCGTCACCAACAACCACGTGATTGCGGACGCCGACGACATCGAGGTCAATTTCTCCGATGGCGTGACGCTGAAGGCGACGCTGGTCGGCACCGATACCAAGACCGACGTCGCGGTGCTGAAGGTCGATCCGAAAGGCCACAAGCTCACCGCGGTGAAATTCGGCGATTCCACCAAGATGCGCGTCGGCGACTGGGTGATGGCGGTCGGCAATCCATTTGGCCTAGGTGGCACGGTCACGGTCGGCATCGTCTCGGCCCGCAACCGCGACATCAATTCCGGCCCCTATGACGATTTCATCCAGACCGATGCGGCGATCAACCGGGGCAATTCGGGCGGACCGCTGTTCAACAGCGCCGGCGAGGTCATCGGCATCAACACGGCAATCATTTCGCCGTCCGGCGGCTCGATCGGCATCGGCTTCTCCATTCCCTCGCAGCTTGCCTCGGGCGTCGTCGACCAGTTGCGCCAGTTTGGCGAGACGCGGCGCGGCTGGCTCGGCGTGCGCATCCAGCCGGTGACGGACGACATCGCCGAGAGCCTCGGCATGGCGACTGCCAAGGGCGCGCTGGTCGCCGGCGTCATCAAGGGCGGACCGGTCGACAACGGCACCATCCAGGCCGGCGACGTCATCATCAAGTTCGACGGCAAGGACATCCATGAAATGCGCGACCTGCCGCGCGTCGTCGCGGAAAGCCCAGTCGGCAAGGCTGTCGACGTGCTGATCGTGCGCAAGGGTGTCGAGCAGACGGTGAAGGTCACGCTCGGCCGGCTCGAGGATGGTGAGAAGCTCGCCAGTGGCGAGAATGGCAATACCGATCAGCAAAAGGGCGACAAGGCTCCGGCCGTTTCGACCGCCTCGGTGCTCGGCATGACCGTCGGCGAACTCAATGACGAGACGCGCAAGAAGTTCAGCATTGCCGCCGATGTTTCCGGCGTCGTCATCACCGATGTGGCCAAGGACTCGGCCGCCGCCGAGCGCGGCATCCAGCCCGGCGAGGTGATTACGGAGATCGCGCAGGAATCGGTCGCCACGCCCAAGGACGTCATGGACCGGATCGGCGCGCTGAAGGAGCAGGGCCGCAAGAACGCGCTTCTGATGCTGGCGTCGAAGACCGGCGAGTTGCGGTTTGTGACGATCCGGATGGATTGAGATTTTCAATCCGGCGATTTCAAAAAAGGCGGCTAACGAGCCGCCTTTTTTCTTGCCTGCCAATCCTCGCGCGAAAGCCGGTAGAGCACATGCCGCTTGAGCTCCGGATGGCTGTCGGGAATGCTGGGATGGTCGAAGTCAGCCGATGGGTCGGCCGTCATGCCGAGGCGTTTCATGACGGCGGTCGAGCGGTGGTTTTCCGCGACGGCAAAGGAAACGATCTCGTCGACGGCCAATGTCTCGAAACCGTAGGCCAGCCAGGCTTCCGAGGCCTCGGTGACATAGCCCTTGCCCCAGAATTCGAGCGCCAGCCGCCAGCCGATCTCGATCGTGCCGGCCGGCAGGGATGGCACATGATCGGTATCGAGGAGGCCGATGAAACCGATGCATTCGCCGGTCGCGGCAATCTCGGCCGCGGCGAAGCCATAGCCGTCCTCTTCGATCCAGGCGCGGAATTCGTCCATCTTGGCGTCGGCGGCGGCCCGGTCGCGGCGGAACGGAAAGAATTCCATGACCTGTTCGTCGGAATTGATCCGATGGAACAATTTGCGATCGCGATCCTCCCAGTTGCGCAGGATCAGACGCTCGGTGCGCATGGGTTTCATTGGACGAATTCTTCCTGGCGATAGCCTTGCAGATAGAGCAGTGCGGTGAGGTCGCCGTGGTCGATGCGGACCTTGGCCTGCGCCGCCACGGTAGGCTTGGCATGAAGCGCCACACCGGTGCCGGCGAGGCGGATCATGTCGAGGTCGTTGGCGCCATCACCGACGGCGATGGCGTCGGCCGGTGTCAGGCCAAGCCGTGCGGAGATTTCGAGCAGCGCGTCTGCCTTGGCGGCGCGGCCGAGGATCGGTTCGCCGACCAGGCCGGTGAAGCGTCCGTCTTGTTCGAGCAGGCGATTGGCGCGGTTTTCCTGAAAGCCGAGCATGGCGGCGATGCGGGTCGTGAACACTTCGAAGCCACCCGACACGAGCGCCGTCCAGGCGCCGTTGGCGCGCATGGTCTGGACCAGCGCGAGGCCACCCGAGGCCAATGTCAGCCGATTGGCGACGATGCGGTCGACGACGGCGGCATCGAGCCCCTTCAACAGCGCGACGCGTTCGCGCAGGGCCGGCTCGAAGGCGATCTCGCCATTCATCGACCGCGCGGTGATCGCGGCAACGCGATCCTTGACGCCGATCTCGTCGGCCAGTTCGTCGATGCATTCCTGGTCGATCATGGTCGAATCCATGTCGGCGAGGAGGATCTTCTTGCGGCGCGTTTCGGCCTGCTGGACGATCACATCGACCGGTTGCCCAGCCAATGCGGCGCGCAAGGCAGCATTGACATCGGCGGCGTCAGCCTCTTGCGGCAAGGCAAGATCGCAGGCAATGCCTTCGGCCAGCCAGACGACAGTGCTTGCGCCCACCGACCGCGAGGCCATATTCGCAAGTGACGGCGACAGAGCGCGGTCGGCGGGACGGGAAACAAGCGTGGCAATGAGCGGCATCGAGAATTCCGGCGCGGATGCGGGCGAAGGCCGCGTGAAGAACGCGATCCTGATAGCCGGGCCGACCGCCAGCGGCAAGTCGGCATTGGCGCTCGACCTGGCCGAACGCGCGGGCGGCGTCATCGTCAACACCGATTCCATGCAGGGCTATTCAGTTCTCGATGTGCTAACCGCCCGGCCGGAGGCGGCCGACCTCACACGCGTGCCGCATTTTCTCTACGGCCACGTCCATCCCGGTACCGCCTATTCGACGGGCGCGTGGCTGCGCGATGTGATGAAACTCATCGACGACGGAACGCTGTCGCGGCGGCCAGTCTTCGTCGGCGGCACCGGCCTCTATTTCCGTGCGCTGGCCGAGGGTATTTCGGAGATGCCCGACATTCCGCCGCGCATCCGCGACCGCTGGCGCTACGAGTTGAAGGAGCAAGGCGCGGTCAAGCTGCACGCTCTGCTGCTGCGCGAGGATTCGAGAGCCGCCGTGCAGCTCAAGCCAACCGACAGCCAGCGCGTCGTGCGGGCGCTCGAAGTGCTCGACGCCTCCGGCCGGTCGATCCTGGATTGGCAGGCAGAGCGCGGCCGGCCGCTCATCGACAGGCAGACGGCGCGTTTCCTGGTCATCGAGCCGGATCGCGCAGCGCTGGTAGATCGCATCGAAAGGCGCTTCGACCAGATGCTCGACAAGGGCGCGCTGGAGGAAGTCAGGCAACTTGCGGCCCTTGGCCTCGATCCGGATCTGCCGGCGATGAAGGCGATCGGCGTTCGCGACCTGCAGGCCGCGATGGCCGGACAGTTGAGCTTTCCCGAGGCGATCGAACGCGCCAAGATCGCGACCCGGCAATATGCCAAGCGGCAGGCGACCTGGTTTCGCCATCAGCTGGGGCCGGAATGGCAGAGATTGCGCCCGGGTGACGATCTCGAAACCACGATCCAAACACTTGTTGCTAATGCAACTAAAAAAGTTGACCATGATGGAAAGGTTCGCGCCGAGGTTGCCGGGATTAACGCTCCGTAAGGCGGTCCGTGCCATAAGGTCGATGGGCACTTTTCCATTGGGGAGCAGATGCGTTTCCATAAGGCGGAATCCGCTTTTTTCGTCTTTATTTTCGTGATCCTGGCCGCTGGCCTGGTGACGCTGCACGCCTATGGACTGTTGCAATCCTTCGCCACGGAACTCCATACGCAGTCGGGCCTGGACAAGGTCATCTACCTCAACAAGCTGCTGTTCGCGACGGGCGTGCTGCTTGCGACCGCGCTGTTCTTCGGCATCTTCTTCATCTATCCGCTGATCCGCAAACAGGCGACGGAAGAAGGCAAGCTGCGCGCCATGACGGTCTCGCTCAGCGCCCGCTCCGAAACGCTCGAGCACGCCGCCCTGACCGATGGCCTGACCGGCATGCAGAACCGGCGCTATTTCGACGATGCGCTCAAGGAATATCTGGAAGAGTTCCGGCGCATCGAAAAGCCGGTTGGGCTGATGATCCTCGATCTCGACCATTTCAAGCAGGTCAACGACACGCACGGCCACGATGTCGGCGACGAGGTGCTCAAGGCCGTCGCCAGCTGCCTGAAGGACATGACACGCTACCACGACGTGGTGGCGCGGCTGGGCGGCGAGGAGTTTGCGGTGGTCACACCCAATATGGAGGCGGAGTTACTGGCCAAATTCGCCGAGCGCATCCGCAAGGCGATCGCCAACATGTCGATCCTCTCGGGCAATATCCGGCTCAAGATCACGACCAGCGTCGGCCTTGCCGTCTGGGATCGCAAGGAAACGGCCGAGGAATTCTACCGCCGCGCCGACCGCCAGCTCTATGAAGCCAAGAGGCAGGGCCGCAACCGCGTCTGCGCCTAAAATCCCGAAGAAGGATTCATGAGGCCGGTTGCCTGACGCGGCTTTCTCGACTTCCGGTGCTCACGGACTGAATGTCCGCTCCGCTCCGGCTTCTCGAAAACCACGCCATTCAATCCGGCCTGATGAATTCCCTTTCGGGATTTACCCAAGCTGGTTCGGCGATGTGGAGCCTTGGAAGCTTGGTGCGGCTTCCCAAGTCGGTCGTCAGGGAGCTGTAGGCCTAATCGTTCTGAGGGCGCAGGCCGAAGGTGGCGGGTTTCAGGCCGTAGCGCATATCGAAATCGTCGTCCGACGCCACGCGGGCGGTTGCCGGCTTGCGGTAGTCAGGGTCGCCGGCCTGGCGGCCGGAATCGACCACTTCGGCGAAGGCCATCGCCTGCGGTGTCGGTTTCGGCACGTTGCGCAGCCGCTCGACGATCGCCACCAGATCGACATCATCGCCGCTTTTCGACGAAATGGCCTCTTCGCGCTTGGAGGTGCCGGGAAGCAGGTGGCTGGGCAATCTTTCGAACTTCAGCCGCATGGTCGTCGCCACGCCTTCGCCGAAGGCGATGGCTTCGCGCTGGCCCATGGACGACAGGAAGGCAAGCGTGGAGGCGGACGAGTCGGCGATGGCCGAGCGGATGATCGCCTGGTCCTGCTCGTTGGCGAGCCGCATAGCAAAGAAGGTCGAGCATTGCGACAGGATGGTCGGGTCGAGCTCGCCCGGACGCTGGGTGACGACGCCGAGATAGCAGCCATATTTGCGGCCTTCCTTGGCGATGCGCGACAGAGCGTGCCTGGTCGGCGCGAAGCCGAGACGCGGATCGGCCGGCATGTAGCGATGCGCTTCCTCGCACAGCAACAGCAGTTGCAGCTTGCCCTCGCTCCACAGAGCGAGATCGAAGGCCAGGCGCGCCAGCACCGAACAGACGGAATTGACCACTTCGGAAGGCATGCCGGCCATCTCGAAGCAGGTCACCGGCCGGCCGTGATGCGGCACGCGAAAAATGTTGCCGATCGTTTCGTGGATGGTGTCCTCGATCAGACGCGAACTGAACATGAAGCGGTAGCGTGGATCGGCGGCCGCCGATTCGATGCGCGTCTTCAGCGATTTTAGCGTCGGGCGCTCGTTCTTGCTCTCGAGCATGCCCATGCGCTCGTCGATCTGCTTGAGCAGGTCGACGATGCGGTAAGGCACCGGCGTATCGGCGGTCAGCGCATCGTTGCCGCGCCTGAGATAGGCGCCCGAATTCGGGTTGCGGTAGAGGTTCTTGGCGAGCGGAATGAGGTCGCGTAGAGCGTCGATCTCTTCCGGGTCGGTCTCACGACCGCGAAACAGCACCTCGGCGAATTCCTCGAGCTTGAACATCCAGAACGGCAGGTCGAGTGTCTTGGAATCGACCTTGACGCAATATTCAGGCAACGAGTTCGCGAACTCGTTGTGCGGGTCGAGGATCAGGATGCGCAGATCGGGGCGCGCCTCGATCGACTTGCGCAGCAGCAGCGAAACGGCTGTGGATTTGCCGACACCCGTGGTGCCGACAATGGCGAAATGGCGCGCCAGCGTGTCGTCGATGGCGATGTTGGCAGCGATCGCTTCGTCCTGCGACAGCGAGCCGATGGTGATGGAATGGCGGCCGGCCAGATCATAGACCGCCTGCAGGTCACGGCTGCGGATGCGGTGCGCGACCGCGCCGATATGCGGATAGGTGGTGATGCCGCGGTCGAAGACCGGCTTGGCGCCGGGCTCGGGACCATCACGGACTTCGCCGATCAGCTCGATGCTGACCTCGATGGCGTTCTGGCCCTCACTGCTCCAGGCGCGGTCCGATTTGCCAATGCCATAGACCAGGCCGACGGTTCGCGTCGTGCCCAGATTGATCGAGATCATCTTGCCGACCGTCCAGAGGCCGGTCACCGCGCCGTCGACATCGTCGGCATAGGCGCTGATGGTGGCACGCGCGCCGTCGCATTGCACGACATTGCCCAGGATGCGCCGGTCGTTCTGCTCTGCGTTGCGGCGCTCCTGCGATGTCGGTTCTCCGACGGAAGCTTCGCGTTCGACGTACATGGACTGGCCAATCCCCATTTCCCTGGAGATCGGACCCTACAGGAGTGGGGTTAAGGTCGGATGAGGTCGGATGGTGTAGAGAGGATTAAGTGCCTGGCGAAAATTGTCGCGAAATGGCTCTTCTCCAATCCCAGCCTTTCGCTATAATGGACGAATGGATGATATAGCGAACGACATCTCCTCGACCATCGGCAGACGGATCCACACCGAAAGGACCATGCGGGACTGGTCGCTGGCCGAGCTCGCCGAGCGGTCCGGCGTTTCCAAAGCGATGCTGAGCACGATCGAGCGCGGCATGACCAGCCCGACGGCGACCCTTCTGGTGCGCATCGCGGCGGCCTTCGGCATGACGCTGTCGACCCTCATCGCGCGGGCCGAATTGCAAGGCGGCGGGCTGCTGCGCGCGGCCGACCAGCCGGTGTGGCGCGATCCCGATACCGGCTATGTCAGGCGGCATTTGTCACCGGCCAGCGACATGCCGCTCGAACTGATCAAGGTGCATCTGCCCGCGGGCGCCAGGGTCAGCCTGCCGGCGGCCTCCTACGCCTTCATCAAGCAGCAGATCTGGCTGATTTCCGGACGGCTCGACTTCACCGAGGGCGATGTGGTGCACAGGATGGAGCCCGGCGATTGCCTGGCGCTCGGCGCGCCGTCGGACTGCACCTTCCATGCCCCGGAGGCGGGCGCCGACTATCTCGTCGCGCTGGTCAGGGGCTGAGATCATGGCGAGACGGCCAAAACGCTCCCACAATGGGGGGCCGCCTCTTGACGAGTACAAGGGACCGCCCTGGGGCAAGGGCGATCCTTACCTCTTCCTGGCCTGGCAGGCCGCGCACGCCAAGGCATGGAAAGCGCCGAGCCGCGAAATCATGCTGATGCGCATGGACAAGGCCGAGCGGCTCGGCCTGACCTATGAGGAATACACGCTCGAGATCCTGGAGCGTGGGCGGCATCTCAGGGAAGAAGACACCGAGCGCATCAGCGCCATCAAGGCCGCGCGCAAGCGGCGGCGCGTGCGGCATCTCGACTGAGCCCATTCATCGTTTCCAGAGGACTGGCCATGAATTCCATCGAAATCGGAGCGCTCAGCGCAAGTGCGGAAACGCGGGCGATGCTGGCTGACCTGCTGGTCGAAACGGTTGCCGCCGGCGGTTCGGTCAGCTTCATGCATCCGCTGGCGCCGGAAGCGGCAAACGCATTCTGGGAACGATCTCTGGCCGCGGCGGCAAAAGGCGAAAGGGTGGTACTCGGCGCCTGGGATGGCAAGGTCTTGGTCGGCACCGTCACGCTGCTACTCGACCTTCCGCCCAACCAGCCGCACCGGGCCGAGATCGCCAAGCTGATGACACGTCTTGATTACCGGGGCAGGGGCGTCGGAACGCGGCTGATGCGGGCCGCCGAGCGTCTTGCCGTCGAGAAGGGGCGCACGCTGCTGGTGCTGGATACGGCGACGGAAGAGGGCGCCTCGGGCCTCTACGAAAAACTCGGTTTCACCCTGGCCGGCGAAATACCGGACTATGCGCTGAAACCGCATGGCGGGCTGACCGGCACGCTGATCTACTGGAAGCGCATCGGTGTGACGTCGCGATAGTCCGCGCCGCTCAGGCCGAGGCCTCACTGGAGAGATACCTCAGCAGCCACTGGCGAAAATCCTGTTCGGCACTGGTCAGGCGCGCGGTCGACGCTTTGGTCAGCAAATGGCCCGAGGTGCTGGAGAGTTCGAAATTGGAAAGCGGCACCAGGGTCCTGGTCTCGAGTGCCACGTCGATAAGTGGCCGCGACCCCAGAAGCACGCCGGCCCCGGCACTCGCGGCTTCCATCGCGGCGACGAAGCTGTCGAAGCGGTGCGACCGTTGAGGGTGGCCGGCCAGTCCGGCGGCGGCGAACCATTCCGCCCACATTTCGCGCGCGCCGGCGACCAGAAGCAGCGGCAGGGCTGTCCAATCGGCGGCCCCGGCAAGGGCCGGACTTGCCACCGGCACGAGCCGCTCGGCGGTCAGCCTGTCGGCCTCGCGTCCGGGAAAGAACCCGTTGCCGAAGCGGATGTCGAGCGCGGAACCCGGCAAATCATAGTCGGTCGGCCGATGGATGGTCACCAGATCGAGCTGGATGCGGGGCAGCGCCGCGGCGAGGTCGGGCAGCGCCGGGACCAGTATCAGTAGGGCGAAGGAGATCGGTACCCGGATCGACACGGTCTGCACGGCGCGCGGCTCGAACAGTTCCGTCGTGCTGCTGGAGATGGTGGCAAAGGCCGACTGGATGTGCGGCAGGTAGGCCGCACCTTCCGGCGAAAGCGCGACGCCACGCGCCAGCCGCGAGAACAGACGGGTCTTCAATCGTTCCTCGAGCAGCCGGATATGCTGGCTGACGGCGGCCTGGGTCAGGCCGAGTTCGGCCGCTGCCGCCGTGAAATTTGACAGCCGCGCCGCCGCCTCGAAACTGCGCAGCCAGTCGAGGGGAGGCAGAGCGGGAATGGGTTTTCGAGGCATTAGAGATTTATGGTCTTTGGCCAAAAAATGATAATTTGAGTTATGCCTTCCGCGCGGCCAACATGCAATCGAAACCCTGCGGATCGGGCCGCGGGGCGTAGAGGACGGGAACGGATCTCCATGCTCACCCACGCGCTGATTGGCGACGAAGGCAGAACAATCGAACTTGGCTGGCAAGGCGGGAGGCGCACCCGCTTTCACGCCATGTGGCTGCGCGACAATGCGCTCGACGACAAGACGCGCAGCGCCGGCAATGGCCAGCGGCTGATCACCATCCTCGACATTCCGGCCGGGACGAGGATCGGCGCGGCCGCGATCAAGGACGGCGCGCTGGAAGTCAGCTTCGTGCCGGAAGGAAAAACCGTCAGCTTTCCCACGCAATGGCTGAGTGCCAACGCCTATGATCGCGACGAGCCTCGCGAGCCGGGTTGGACGGGCGATATCGTCCAGCGCTGGACCAAGGCGACGATGCAGAATTCGGTGCCGCGCGCCAGATACGCGGCGGCCTCTCACAGCCGCGGCGTCCTGCGCGAATGGCTTTCGGCGGTGAGAACCTATGGCTTTGCGGTGATGGACGGGCTGCCGGCCGAATCCGGGGCGCTGTGCAAGGTCTCCGACCTGTTCGGCTATATCAGGGAGACCAATTACGGCCGCTGGTTCGAAGTGCGCGCCGAGGTCAATCCGAACAATCTCGCTTACACCAATCTCGGCCTCCAGGCGCATACTGACAATCCCTATCGCGATCCGGTGCCGACGCTGCAGATCCTGTCCTGCATCGAGAATACGGTGGAGGGTGGCGAGTCGAGCGTGGTCGACGGTTTTGCCGTGGCGGCCGCGCTGCAGGCCGAAAACCCCGAAGGTTTCCGCCTGTTGAGTTCCTGTCCGGCGCGTTTTGAATATGCCGGTTCATCCGGCGTGCGGCTGCAGGCGAAGCGCCCGATGATCGAGCTCGGACCGGATGGCGAGCTGATCTGCATCCGCTTCAACAACCGCTCGCTGGCACCTGTCGTCGACGTGCCCTTCGCCGATATGGACGCCTATTATGCCGCCTATCGCCGGTTCGCCGAACTGATCGAGGATCCCTCCTTCGAAGTGACGTTCAAGCTGGAAGCGGGCCAAGCCTTCATCGTCGACAACACCCGCGTCATGCATGCCCGCAAGGCATTCTCGGGCACCGGCAAGCGCTGGCTGCAAGGCTGTTACGCCGACAAGGACGGCCTGCTGTCGACGCTCGCCGCGATCGAACACAGCTTCAAGGAGGCCGCGGAATGAGCGGCCAGGATTTGAACGCTGACAACATCGTCGAATTCATCGCCGACATTTTCGAGCGCCGGGGCGCGGAATCCTATCTTGGCGAGCCGGTGACGATGTCCGAGCACATGCTGCAGGGGGCATGGCTGGCGGAGCAGGACGGTGCGCCCGACGCGCTGGTAGCGGCCGCGCTGCTGCACGATATCGGCCACTACACCAGCGAGTTCGGCACCTATTCGCCCGACGATGTCGAGGACAAGCATCATGACGAGGCCGGCGGCGAGGTGCTGGCGCCGTTCTTCCCGCCCGTCATCGTCGAATGCGTCAGGCTGCATGTCGCGGCCAAGCGCTATCTCTGCGCCACCGACCCGACCTATTTCTCCAAGCTGTCGCAGGCTTCGGTCCATACATTGTCATTGCAGGGCGGACCGATGAGCGCCGGCGAAGTAGCCGAGTTCCGCAAGAACCCGTTCCACGAGGAAGCGGTGCGGGTCCGCATCTGGGACGAGGGCGGCAAGATCGCCAACATGAAGACCCGAGCGTTTCGCGACTACGTGCCGCTGCTGCAGCGCGTCGTGCACGATTTCGCTAATCGCCCCTGATCGCAGCCTTGCCGGGAGGCAGTCCATGTGTTTCCGTTTCGACGGCAAAAGCGTAGTGACTGCGTGCCAGCCGGAGAATTGTCGCTCCGTAGGCGCTCGCGCACCGATGCCGGCCGCACCCCGAGGCGAGCCTGGCCGGCTTGCTGCTGCATGTTCGGTCGAGCCTGCCGAGGCCAAGCATGGTCGCCGGGTAGTGGATCAGTTTGAAACTCGTCGAAGCCAATAGTCGCTTAATATGACTGTAAGCGCCATTGCTGCAACAAGCGCTGGTAGGAATCCGAATGCGAGGCCGACCACCAGGTCCCTGACGTCATAAGTGCCAGGGTATTCTAAGTCGAGATCGCCACAAGGTCCTATGCCTATGACTAAAGTATAGTAAATAACCTCACGATTAAAGTATATTAAAAATAATGACAATAATACCACCGCGTACCCTGCGATGCGATTGAGAACGGTCATTGATCTGGAGCGTCCTCTTAGAATCCCCAAGAGGTTAATGCTAACGAGAACAACGCAGGCGAGGAGGAGCGGTGAGCTTAGAAAAGCTCCTGTGATGAAAGGACCGTTGGCGCCTTGAGTGCACGTGCCGGTGTATCCCAATGCCTGTAGGCCAAACGCAACCAAGAGCACTGATAGAGTTATGCTTGACACGCGGCACCTCGAAACTAGTTAACATGCTTCTTGTGGAGACCGCGAATCATCCGCTTTCGGCTCTCTTAGCCTCGATCAACACAACATGTGCAACGTGGCATGGATGCGCACAAAATTGTAGTACATGAGGTGTAACGAGACCGCATTAGCGTGAGCTTCGTCCCGCTACCGGTCGCCGTCTTGCCGCGATGTCAGTGTCGGTGTATTAGCCGCGACCAACCTGCGGCGTCAATTTTGTCTGCCGCACTGTATTGGCCGCAGATTTGAAGGAGGCGAAGATGAGAATTTGTTCACGCATTTCGCGCCTCCACGGCGGTCGGACCGGCTGACCCGCGCCATAGCGGATTCCGATTTCCTGACGATCTGACGACCGCAACGCTGTCATGCGTCGCGGTCGTTGTCCGTGGCTGCTTCGATGCCGCTGATATCAACGAGATGGTGGGCGCCGACAGGCTCCCGGCCGACGATCGCGGCTGCCTGAAGGCCTGAGATGCGGCTTTGCAACACTCCCTCATGCCATTGTAAACATTGGAAGAATGTCTCTTGCTCCAACCTGTCTGTGAGCCTAGAGCCCGCCCATTCCAACCGTCATCTCCAGAGGAGACCTGTCAAATGTCACGCCAACCCAGATCGACACATTCCGTGCCGGCGCTGGATTTGCGTGCGGCTGACAGGGTTCCAATCGGGAAGAACGGCCATGGCCAGGTCCATGATCCAGCGCAGGCAGGACGCCGAGCGCCTACGCACTGAAGCATATCAAGCATCGCTGCGGCGGGTTTCCGCCATGCCGCGTCCCGCTCCGGATTTCGAGCGGGCGCTCGAGGAAGCACACCGCGGCTTCGGCACGGCGGTTCGCGATGGCAGGTTGTGGCGTCCGAAGCTGAAGACGCGTGACCCCGCGCGTTTGCGGCTGGCGGCAGCACGTCATCTCTTTGCCCTCTACCCGGTCCCGGCTGCGCTCGAAGCGATCTGGCTTGACGGTTCGGGGCTCGATGCCGCTGAGATAAAGCTGCGCAAGACGTGGTACATCGCGGCTGCGGGCGGCAACTCGCTCTACAAGGCGGGCGCCAATGCGTGGCTGTCGCGTAAGGAGGTGCATTGCTTCCTCAACGTGGCCGGCGACTTTGCCTTCGACGAGGCGTTCTGGTTTGCGATCGCGCGGTCCTACACCGAGGATTGCGGGCTGGCTGGGCGACTTGCGCGCACGAAAATCGCGCGCACGCCGCGCGGCGATCTGGCTTTCTGGCGCGAGGTGGCGCGCTTCTTCTGCGAGCACCCTGCCTCGAAGGAGGAGATCGACGACCTCAGCGACTACATGGCCGCCATGCATCGGCGCGACAAGGCGTATAGGTTGAAGGGCCGCACGCTTGCCTCGCTGAACCGGCAGATGTCGGACTGGCATCGCGATCTTGCCGCGATCGAACGCATCGAGGCGATGCGCCGGCGTGCCGCCGCGCGGGCTCAACCCGCCGTCGGCGCACCGGTGCAGAACAACGCATGGGCCGGCTCGCGCCTGCAGGACTGGGAATGGGCTCCGCCGCCGAAGGAGGCGAAGGCGCATGGCGAGTGGTTCTCCATCCGCCAGTTGAAGACGGCGGAGGACCTCGTTGCCGAGTCGAGGGCGATGCATCATTGCGTGTCGTCCTATGCGACCAAATGCATTGCCGGCTATGCCTCGATCTGGGCGCTGCGGCGCAAGGCGCTCGGCAAGATCGAGCGCTTGCTGACGATCGAGCTCGATCCGCAGCACCGGGCGGTCCAGGTGCGCGGTTTCGGCAATCGTCTGGCTACCCCGGACGAGCGCAAGATCCTCGAGCGTTGGGCCAAGGCGAAGGGCGTGTCGCTGCGCGACTGAAACGAAACCCCGCGCGGCGGACATGCCGCGCGGGGCACACTTTTCTCATTGCCGATGCGGGATGGCGGAAGGCCTCCCGAGCTTGCCGGCTATCCCTTGTGGTGCACCTTCTGCAGCCCGTAGACTGGTGTCGGCAGTCCGGCGTGCCTGGCTTTCAGCTGCAGCGACAGGAACTGCGAATAGTGGCGCGACTGGTGCAGATTGCCGCCATGGAACCACAGCGCCTCCTGCTGCGTCGGCTTCCACATGTTGCGCAACTCGCCTTCCCAGGGGCCGGGATCCTTGGTGGTGTTGGAGCCAAGGCCCCAGCATTTGCCGACTTTGTCGGCGGTTTCGCGAGATATCAGATCGGCGGCCCAGCCGTTCATCGAGCCATAGCCGGTGGCGTAGACGATGAGATCCGCGGGCAGTTCCGATCCGTCACTGAGCACAACCGAATGCTGCTTGATCTCGTCGACGTCGACGCCGCTTTTCAGCTTGATCAAACCATCGATGACCAACTGGGAGGCGCCGACGTCGATATAATAGCCGGAGCCGCGCCTGAGGTATTTCATGAACAGGCCGGACTCGTCGTCGCCCCAGTCGAGCATGAAGCCGGCCTTCTCCAGTCCCTTGTAGAACGCCGCGTCGCGTTTCTTCATCTCGGCATAGGCCGGGATCTGGAACTCGTGCAGGATCTTGTAGGGCAGTGAAGCAAAAATCAGATCGGCCTTGGCTGTGGTGATACCATTCTGCACTGCCTGCTCCGAATAGAGCGAACCCAGTCCGATCTCCATCAACGTGTCGGATCTGGAGATATGGGTGCTCGAGCGCTGCACCATGGTGACGTCGGCGCCGGCTTCCCAAAGTGCGGCCGCGATGTCGTGGGCGGAATTGTTGGAGCCGATGACAACGGCTCTCTTCCCGGCATAGGCGTCGGGGCCGGGGTGCTTCGAGGAGTGATGCTGGTCACCCTTGAAGGTCTCCATGCCCTTGAATTTCGGCAGATTGGCCTTGCCGGACTGTCCGGTCGCCAGCACCAATTGCTTGGGCTTCAGGGTGATGTCCTTGCCGTCGCGGTGGACGACGACGGTCCACTCCTTCTTCTTGTCGTCATAGGAGGCGCTCTTGGCCTCGGTCGACGACCAGTAGTTCAGCTCCATCACCTTGGTGTACATTTCCAGCCAGTCGCCGATCTTGTCCTTGGGCGAGAAGACCGGCCAGTTCTTTGGGAAATCGATATAGGGCAGATGGTCGTACCAGACCGGGTCGTGCAGGCAGAGCGACTTGTAGCGCTTGCGCCAGCTGTCGCCGGCCCGCTCGTTCTTCTCGACGATGATGGTCGGGACGCCGAGCTGCCGCAGCCTTGCGCCGAGCGCGATGCCGCCCTGGCCGCCGCCGATGATAAGCGTGTAGGGCTGCGTCTTGAAGCCGAGTTCGGCGGCTTCCTTCTCACGCTCTTCCTTCCATGTCGGACGGTTCTTGCCCGAGCCATGCTTGGCGCCCATCGGCCGTGCGAAGCCAGCCGGTTCCTCGTGGCCTTTCAATTCGACCATGGTGGTCAGCAGCGTCCAGATCTTGCCGTCCTTCAGCCTGATATGGCCAAAACCGCGCGCAAGTTCGGTCTCGAAACTGATCCAGCCCTCGATCAGCCCGCCGCTCTCGGTCGCGTCCTCGCCCTTGGCGAGCGTCCAATGCGACGGCTTTGTCCTCGACAACTGGCTCTCCAGCATGTCGCGGACCTGATCGCGGCCTTCCATGGTCTTGATGTTCCAGGTGAAGGTGACGAGGTCGCGCCAATAGCAGTCCTCCTGGAAACAACCGACGGCCTTGTCGATGTCATTGGCGGCCAGCGCCCCGCCGAATTGGTCGAGCAGGTCGGACAGTTTCTTGCTTGGGGCCTTGTCGAGCATAAGTCTTCCTCCGTGAAATCCTGGCCGTCGTGGTGGCTCCTCCCGAGCCGGACGATCAAGTATCGGCAGAGAGGACGGCGTTCGTCACGCCCCACCATAGTTTCGCGTGGCTTCAAGGACTTATCCGGAAAATGCCGCTCCCGAGCCGGTCTGGGTTTGCGTGATGTAGGCACGAAGCAGTGTCCATCGCGAAATCGTGACGGCCATTTGTCGAATTGCGGAGCGCCTTCATCGCCGGCGTGATTTTTGCCGTTGACAGGGCGCCTTGCCCGCCCGTAGTGTCCGCGACCATGAAAAAGGCACTCATTCTCGTAGGAAGGCGCGTGGGCAAGGCGGTGTAACCGCCGGGCGAAAACCTCCCATGCGCAACACACAGGCTCCCTCGGGGGCCTTTTTTATTGCCTGAAACACGACTAAACGACCAATTACACCCAAATGGCAACGCCCAAGCGGCGACAGTACGGGACCAGACCGATGAGCAACGGACAGAGTGAGCGGCGCGAAATGACGGGCGCCGAAATGGTGGTGCAGGCGCTGAAGGACAATGGCGTCAAGCATGTCTTCGGCTATCCGGGCGGCGCGGTTCTTCCGATCTACGACGAGATCTTCCAGCAGGACGATGTCGAGCACATTCTCGTCCGCCACGAGCAGGGCGCCGGCCACGCGGCCGAGGGCTATGCGCGTTCGACCGGCAAGGCCGGCGTCATGCTGGTGACATCGGGCCCCGGCGCGACCAATGCGGTGACGCCGCTGCAGGACGCGCTGATGGATTCGATCCCGCTGGTCTGCCTGACCGGCCAGGTGCCGACTTCGCTGATCGGCTCCGACGCGTTCCAGGAATGCGACACGGTCGGCATTACGCGGCCCTGCACCAAGCACAACTGGCTGGTGAAGGACGTCAACGAGCTTGCCGCGACCATCCACGAGGCCTTCCATGTCGCAACCACGGGCCGTCCGGGTCCGGTTGTGGTCGATATCCCGAAGGACGTGCAGTTCGCCAAGGGGTTTTATGTCCCGCCGCAGATCGCACCGCGCACCAGCTACCAGCCCAAGGTCCAGGGCGATCTGGAAAAGATCAAGGCCGCGGTCGAGCTGATGGCCGGTGCCAAGAAGCCGATCATCTATTCGGGCGGCGGTGTCATCAATTCCGGCCCGGAAGCGAGCCATCTGCTGCGCGAACTGGTCGACCTCACCGGTTTCCCGATCACCTCGACGCTGATGGGCCTCGGCGCCTATCCGGCATCGGGCAAGAACTGGGTCGGTATGCTCGGCATGCACGGCACCTACGAAGCCAACATGGCCATGCATGATTGCGACGTGATGATCTGCATCGGCGCACGCTTTGACGACCGCATCACCGGGCGGCTCAATGCATTTTCGCCGAACTCGAAGAAGATCCACATCGACATCGACCCGTCGTCGATCAACAAGAACGTGCACACCGAAGTGCCGATCATCGGCGATGTCGGCCGGGTGCTGGAGGATATGGTGCGGCTGTGGCGGGCAACCGCCAAGGCCGACAAGAAGGCGCTCTATCCCTGGTGGGAGCAGATCGCCAAATGGCGCGGTCGCGATTCACTCGCCTACAAGATGAACCACGACGTGATCATGCCGCAATACGCCATCCAGCGGCTCTACGAACTGACCAAGGACAAGGACACCTACATCACCACCGAGGTCGGCCAGCACCAGATGTGGGCGGCGCAGCACTATCATTTCGAAAAGCCGAACCGCTGGATGACGTCGGGCGGGTTGGGCACGATGGGCTATGGCCTGCCGGCGGCGCTCGGTGTGCAGATCGCGCATCCCGATGCGCTGGTCATCGACATCGCAGGCGATGCCTCGGTGCAGATGACGATGCAGGAGATGAGCGCGGCGGTGCAGTACAAGGCGCCGATCAAGATCTTCATCCTCAACAACCAGTATATGGGCATGGTGCGCCAGTGGCAGCAGCTGCTGCACGGCAACCGGCTGTCGCATTCCTACACCGAGGCGATGCCGGACTTCGTCAAGCTGGCGGAGGCCTATGGCGGCCACGGCATACGCTGCGAGAAGCCGGACGAGCTGGACGACGCCATCAAGGAGATGATCTCGGTCAGGAAACCGGTGCTGTTCGATTGCCGCGTGGCGAACCTCGCCAACTGCTTCCCGATGATCCCGTCGGGCAAGGCACACAACGAGATGCTGTTGCCGGACGAGGCCACCGACGAGGCCGTGGCCAACGCCATCGACGCCAAGGGCAGGGAACTGGTGTAAACCGATAGCCAAGGCAGGGCTTGTCGAAAGAAGCCGTGCGCAAACAAAGAATTAGATCAAGAATTTGAGATCCATGTCATGAACGCACAGCACCTTCAACCGACCGGCTCCGCCTACTTCATCGCCAAGGAAACGGAACGGCCGGAGAACCACACGCTCTCCGTGCTGGTCGATAACGAACCGGGCGTGCTTGCCCGGGTCATCGGCCTGTTTTCCGGTCGCGGCTACAACATCGAGAGCCTGACCGTCTCCGAAACGGAGCATGAGAAGCACCTGTCGCGCATCACCATCGTGACGCGCGGCACGCCGCATGTGCTGGAGCAGATCAAGCATCAGCTCGAGCGCATCGTGCCGGTGCATCGCGTGGTCGATCTGACCGTGCGTTCGCACGAATTCGGACAGGAGCGGCCGCTGGAGCGGGAACTGGCGCTGGTCAAGGTCGCCGGCACCGGCGACGCCCGTGTCGAGGCGCTGCGGCTGGCCGACGCCTTCCGCGCCTCGGTCATCGACGCCAATACCGAGCATTTCATCTTCGAGATCACCGGCAAGGGCACCAAGATTGACCAGTTCATCGCCATCATGAAGCCGCTCGGCCTGGTCGAGATCTGTCGCACCGGCGTGGCAGCGATGAACCGCGGCCCGCAAGGGATGTAGAACCCGCTACCGCGCAAAGAGATCCGCTCAACGCCTGGCTCGATCAGTGGCCGGGCGCTGGGCTTTGCGCAGTCGGCGAAAAGCGACAATGATGCTGACGTATCTGGGAGGATAACATGTCACTCGACGCATTCCTCGCACTGCTCGTCTATGCCTTCGTGACCTCGATCACGCCGGGGCCGAACAACCTCATGCTCTTGGCCTCCGGCGTCAACTTCGGCATCGCCAGGACGGTGCCGCACATGCTGGGCATCAGCATCGGCTTTCTCGTCCTGCTGCTTGCCGTCGGCCTCGGCCTTGGCGCTGTGTTGACGGCGTTTCCGGCGCTGCACACTGGACTGACGATCGCCGGTGCCGCCTATCTGCTCTATCTCGCCTGGAAGATCGCGATGTCGCGCTCATTGGGCGGCAAGGGTGCGGCGGAAGCGCGGCCGATGCGCTTCATCGATGCGGCGGCATTCCAGTGGGTCAATCCCAAGGCCTGGGTGATGGCGATCACCGCCATGGCTGTCTATGCCAATGCCGAGCATCCGTTCCTGTCGGTGGTGTTGATCTCGATCGCCTTCACCATCGTCAACCTGCCGAGCGTTTCGATATGGGCAGGATTCGGCACGGCGTTGCGGGGATTCCTGTCGGATCCGGTGCGACTGAAATGGTTCAACATCGCCATGGGCGTACTCTTGGCAGCGACCCTTTGGCCGATGCTCAAATAGGGCTGCCCGACGGTTCAACGGGCTTCGGCCGGCGGCCATGGCCGGCTGCACAACCATTGTGCAGTGCACATTAAATCTTCGTAATGCCGTGTTTTGGCCCTTTTCCAACAAATGCGTGTCCTATCTATCGGCGAAATCGCGGCAATCAGCCGTGAGTTGCGCTAGAATACGACCACCTGGCTATGGCGTGTCGGACGGAGAGGCCTTTGTCGATGCGTGGAAAAGTCATCCTTTCATTGCTTGCGATCGCCTGTGCGGGCGCGGCCTGGCTTTACCTTTCGCCCGACGCGCTGGGCAAGGTTCAGCAGCTCATCGGCGTAAAGCAGGTCGCGACATCGGACAAAGCGGCAACCGACAAGCAGGCAGCAGGGGGCAAGCAGGGGGCCGGCGGCAATGGCGCCCGTTCGGCCTCGATTGTTTCGGCGACGGCAACGACGGCCGACTTCCCGATCCGGCGCTATGCCATCGGCTTCGTCTCCTCTCCAGCTGTGGTCAACATCAACGGACGGGTCTCCAGCCAGATCGTGTCGATCGATGTCAAGGACGGCCAGATGGTGAAGGCCGGCGACGTTCTGTTCCAGCTCGATGACCGCGCGCTCAAGGCGCAACTCGCCAAGGACCAGGCCACGCTCGCCAAGGACCAGGCGCTGCTTGCCAGTTCGAATTCCGATCTTCAGCGCGCCAAGGACCTCGTCGCCAAGCAGGCCGGTACGCAGCAGACCTACGACCAGGCCGTAGCCGCGCAGAAGGCGGCGTCCGCGACCGTCGATGCCGACAAGGCGACGATCGACGCCGACAATGTCCAGCTTGGCTTTGCCACAATCACCGCGCCAATTTCCGGCAGGCTTGGCGCTGTCAGCGTTGCCGTCGGTGATCTCGTCACCACCAGCAACGGCAACAGCAGCACCTCGACGCCGCTGGTGACCATCACCGAGATGGACCCGTTGCAGGTCAACTTCAATCTGCCGGAAAGCAACCTGGCGCTGCTGCACAAGGCGCTTGCCAATCCGCAGCAAGGGGCCGTGACCCTGACCAAGGACGGCGACCCGACGCCGATCGGCAAGGGCACGCTCGATTTCGTCGATTCCAGCGTCGACACCGCGTCGGGCACGATCGCCACACGGGCGAGCATACCGAATACCGATCTTTCGCTGTGGCCGGGCCAGTATGTGAATGTCGTGCTCGACGCCGGCATCATGCCGCAGATGACCTCCGTTCCCACCGTCGCGGTGCAGCCCAGCCAGAACGGACCGTTCGTCTATGTGGTCAAGCCGGACAACACGGTCGAGATGCGGCCGGTGCAGGTGGCGCTGACCGAAGGCCAAAACAGCGCCATCAGCCAGGGCGTGAAAGCCGGTGAGAAAGTGGTCACGGAAGGCCAGACGAGGCTGAAGAATGGCGCCGCTGTGCACGAGGGCGCCGCGGCGGCCGCACCCAAGGTGGCCGAGGCGACCAACACGGGCGAGGCGGCCCGATGATTTCCGAATTCTGCATTCGCAGGCCCGTCGCCACCCTTCTGATGTCGTTCGCCCTCGTGCTGGGCGGATTGTTCGCCTACAAATTCCTGCCGGTGGCGGCACTTCCGAGCGCCGAATTCCCCGTGGTCAATGTCTCGGCTTCGCTGCCGGGCGCCTCGCCGGAAACCATGGCGACATCGGTGGCGACGCCGCTGATCAAGCAATTCGCGACCATCGCCGGCATCGATTCCATTTCGACCACCAACTCGCTCGGCCAGACCTCGATCGCCATCCAGTTCGTGCTCAACCGTGACATCGACGCGGCGGCCGCGGACGTGCAGGCCGCGATCGCGCGCACGCAAAAATCATTGCCGCCGCAAATGACGTCGCCGCCAAGCTACCGCAAGGTCAATCCAGCCGATGCGCCGATCCTCCTGATGTCGCTGGTCAGCGACACGGTTCCGCTGACAGATCTTGATGCCTTTGCCGAAAACGTCATCTCGCCTTCGCTGTCGACCATCGACGGGGTGGCCCAGGTCTCGATCTTCGGCCAGCAGAAATATGCTGTACGCATCCAGATCGACCCGACCGCGCTTGCCGCGCGCGGCATCTCGATCGACCAGTTGCAGGCGGCGGTCGCGTCCGCCAACAGCAATACGCCTCTCGGTGTGCTGCAGAACAACAAGCAGCAACTGACCATCACCGCCAATACCCAGCTGACCGACGCCGCCGGCTTCTCCAACCTCATCATCGCCACCAAGAACGGCCACCCGGTGCGGCTGGGCGAGGTGACCCGCGTCGTCGATTCTGTGCAGACGACGACGACCGCAAGTTGGTACGATGGTACCCGCGCGATCATCATGGCGGTGCAACGCCAGCCCGATGCCAACACGGTCGACGTCGTCGACAGGGTGAAGGCGATGCTGCCGTCCTTCCAGGACCAGATGCCGGGCGCCGCCCAGATAAAACTGCTCAACGACCGTTCGACCTCCATCCGCCAGGCCGTCAACGACGTGCAGTTCACGCTGCTGTTGACCATCGCGCTGGTGGTGATGGTGATCTTCGTGTTCCTGCGCCGGGTGACGGCGACCATTATCCCGGCCGTGGCGGTGCCGATCTCGCTGATCGCCACGCTCGGCGCGATGTTCCTGTTCGGCTTTTCCATCGACAACATATCGCTGATGGGCCTGACGCTGGCGGTGGGCCTCGTCGTCGACGACGCCATCGTGATGTTGGAAAACATCTTCCGCCATATGGAAGAGGATGGGTTGTCGGCCTTCGATGCGTCGCTGAAGGGCGCGCGCGAAATCGGCTTCACCATCATCTCGATCTCGATCTCGCTGGTGGCCGTGTTCATCCCGGTTCTGCTGATGGGCGGCGTCATCGGGCGCATCTTCAACGAGTTCGCCGTCGTCGTGACGGTCGCCATCCTGGCGTCGATGTTCGTGTCGCTGACGCTGACGCCGATGCTGTGCTCGCGGCTGCTGTCGGTGACCAAGGCCGATCGCGACAAGCATGGCCCTGGCCATAAGCAGGACCTCATCACACGCGGCTACGACCGGGTTCTGACTTTCTGCCTGCGGCACACCTTCCTGGTGTTCCTCGTCTTTGTCGGCACCGCGGCGGCGTCGGTGTGGCTGATCCAGGCCTCGCCGAAGGGCTTCTTCCCGCAGGAGGATATCAGCCAGATCTCGGTGACGACCATTGCGCGCCAGGACATTTCTTTTGACGCCATGGTGAAGCTGCAGGGGCAGGTGGCAAGCGTCTTTTCCCATTCGCCCTATGTTTCGCATGTGGCATGGTCGGCAGGCAGCGGCAACAATGCACTGAACCAGGGCCAGCTCTATGTGCAGTTGAAGGACAAGAGCCAGCGGCCCGACATCGAGAAGGTGCAGGCTGACCTGCGCAAGCAACTGGCCGGCGTGGCAGGCATCGAGACCTACATGCAGCCGGTGCAGAACCTGCGGCTCGGTTCACGGTCGTCGGCCAGTGCCTACCAGCTCGTGGTTCAGGGCCTCGATACGGGCCTGACCGACCAGTGGGCGCAGAAACTGAATGACGCGATGGCGGCCGACCACACGACCTTCACCGACGTCACCAGCGACCTGCAGAACAATGCGCTGCAGGCATCGCTGGTCATCGATCGCGACAAGGCTGCCCAGCTCGGCATCGATACCGACACGCTGCGCTCCGCCCTCTATGGCGGTTTCGGCACCGACCAGGTCTCGACGATCTTCGGTTCGGCCGACAGCTACGAAGTCATCACCGAGCTCGATCCCAAGATCGAGTGGTCGCCCGAACGGATGCTCGCCATCCAGATGCGGACGGCGAGCGGCTCTCTGGTTCCGCTTGGTGCCTTCGCCCGGGTCGATCGCACGGCCGGCGCCCTGACGGTCAACCAGCTCGGCCAGCTTCCGGCCGTGACCATCTCCTACAATCTGCCGCAAGGCGTGGCGCTGGGCGACAGCGTGACGCGCATCAACGCGCTCAAAGAGCAGATCGGCATGCCGACGGCGATCTCGACCACCTTTGCCGGCACGGCCAAGACCTTCCAGGACTCACTGGCCAACCAGGGCCTGCTGGTCGGCGGCGCGATCCTGACCATCTATATCGTGCTCGGCATTCTGTATGAGAGCTTCATCCACCCGCTCACAATCCTCACCGGCCTGCCGTCGGCGGTGTTGGGCGCGGTCGTTGCCTTGCGCTTCGCCGGCATGGATCTGTCCGTGATCGCGGTGATCGGCATTCTGATGCTGATCGGCATCGTCAAGAAGAACGGCATCATGATGGTCGATGTCGCGCTCGAATTGCGACGAGAAGGCATGTCCGCCAAGGACTCCATCCACAAGGCCTGCCTGATGCGTTTCAGGCCGATCATGATGACGACGCTGGCGGCACTGATGGGCACGTTCCCGATCGCGCTCGGCACCGGTGCCAGCGCCGAGCTGCGCCAGCCGCTGGGCGTTGCCGTTGTCGGCGGCCTGCTCGCCTCGCAGGCGCTGACCCTGTTCGTGACACCGGTGATCTACGTCTACATGGAGAATTTCTCGGGGTGGCTGGTCGGGCTGATGCCCAAGCGCAAGCCCGACTTGCCCGCGGTCGAGAATCCCGAGCAGCCTTCGCTGTTCGGCATCAACGACGACATCCCGGTCGAGCCGCAAAAGACGGCCGCCGAATAGCCGGCCAGCGGACGCTGATTTCCGCTGGCCCAAGCCGTCATGCTTGCAGCCAGCGGGTCGGAACCGTAATTTGTGGCCATGTCCCATGATCATGACCACGACAACGAACTCGATCCGTTTGCCGCGCGCGTGCGTGCGCTGGAAACCATCCTGACCCGCAAGGGGCTGATCGATCCAACGGCGATCGACGTCATCGTCGACACTTACGAGACCAAGATCGGCCCGCGCAATGGCGCCAGGGTGGTGGCGAAGGCCTGGAGCGATGCTGCCTATGCGGACTGGCTCAAGCGCGACGCGACGGCGGCGATCGAATCGCTGAGCTATACCGGCCGGCAGGGCGAGCACATGCAGGCGGTGTTCAACACCGGGGATACGCACAACCTCGTCGTCTGCACGTTGTGCTCCTGTTATCCATGGTCGGTGCTCGGCCTGCCGCCGGTCTGGTACAAGGCGCCGCCCTATCGCTCGCGCGCGGTGATCGACCCGCGCGGCGTGCTCGATGAATTCGGGCTGACGCTGCCGGCCACCACCAAGATACGCGTCTGGGATTCGACAGCGGAGCTGCGCTATCTCGTCGTGCCGATGCGACCCAAGGGCACCGAAGGCTGGAGCGAGGATCGGCTGACCGAACTGGTGAGCCGCGATGCGATGATCGGCACCGCGCTGGCCAAAGCGCCGGAGGGGGAGCCGGCATGAACGGGCCGCAGGATCTCGGCGGACAGATGGGCTTTGGGCCGGTCGCGCCCGAAAAGGACGAGCCCTATTTCCACGCCGCCTGGGAGAGGCGGGCACTCGGTGTGACGCTCTGCGCCGGCGCCATGGGCGCCTGGAACATCGATGAGAGCCGGCACGCGCGGGAATCGCTGCATCCGGCCGACTACTATGGCTCCAGCTACTACCAGATCTGGATCAAGGCGCTGGAGGTGCTGCTCAAGCGCCATGGCTTCGTCAGCGAACGCGATCTTGAAGCCGGCGAGGCGATCGATGCGGCGGCGACACCGAAACGGGTGCTGAAGGCGGAAAATGTGCCTGCCGTGCTGGCCAAGGGCGGCCCTTGCGACCGGCCGATGGCGGAGCCGGCGCGGTTCAAGGCCGGCGATCCCGTGCGGACCAAAAACTTCGACCCGACCGGCCACACCAGGCTGCCGCGCTACGCGCGCGGTAAGCGGGGCACGATCGAGGTGGTGCATGACGGCTTCGTCTTTCCCGACAGCAACGCGCATGGGCAAGGCGAAAACCAGCAATGGGTCTATACGGTGGCTTTCGACGGCACGGAGATCTGGGGCGAGGGCGCCGATCCGACGCTAACCGTGTCGATTGACGCCTGGGAGAGCTATCTTGAGCCGGCCTGACGGGACCGCCGCCGATTTGCCCGCTGGCCTCGACGCGCCGGTTTTCGCCGAGCCCTGGCAGGCCGAGGCGTTCGCCATGACGGTGGCGTTGCATGACAAGGGCCTGTTCTCTTGGAGCGAATGGGCGGATGCCCTGTCGGCGGAGGTGAAGAAGCCGGGTGCGGCAGCCGACGGCCATGACTACTACGAGCATTGGCTGGCTGCGCTGGAAGGGCTGCTTGCCTCCAAGGGGCTGGCCGCCAAACCCGATGTCGACGCGATGGCGCAGGCCTGGGAACGCGCCGCGCACGCCACCCCGCATGGCAAGCCGATCCTGCTCGAGAATGATCCCGGACCGACCAGATAGGTCGTAGTGGTCTTATCGGTTGTTCTCTTTACGTTCTTGTTTGCGCCTGATAGCCTTACCGTCGGCGGCGCTGAGGCGTTCGCGACGCGTCGATGATGGTGGCGACTGTCTTGTCTTTCCCTTGCGAATCCGGTCTGTCGCGCTGATGGAATTCTCTCCCCAACAGGACGAGGCGCTGCAAGCGGTCGCCCGCTGGCTGCAGGTCGGCCAGCCGCAGCTGTTCCGGCTGTTCGGCTATGCCGGCACCGGCAAGACGACGCTGGCGCGCTATTTCGCCGAACATGTCGATGGCCAGGTGCAGTTCGCCGCCTTCACCGGCAAGGCAGCGCAGGTGCTGCGCTCCAAAGGCGCGGTCAATGCCCGAACCATCCATTCGCTGATCTACCGGCCCAAGGGCGAGGAATCGGTGGAAGACGAGGTGACCGGCAAGACCTCGATGTCGCCGACCTTTTCGCTCAACCGGCAGAGCCCGATCTCGCGTGCGAAACTGGTTGTCATCGACGAATGTTCGATGGTCGACGAGCAGCTCGGCCGTGATCTGATGAGTTTCGGCACGCCGATCCTGGTGCTGGGCGATCCCGGCCAGTTGCCGCCGATTTCCGGCGGCGGCTTCTTCACCGATCACGAGCCGGATTTCCTGCTCACCGAAATCCACCGGCAGGCGCGCGACAATCCGATCCTGCGGCTGGCGCTCGACGTGCGCGAGGGCCGCGAATTCATGCGCGGCGACTATGGCACGGCGCAGGTGATCGGCAAGGAAGACGTCAACCAGGAGCTGGTGCTGAAGGCCGACCAGGTGCTGGTCGGCACCAACCGCACGCGCCGCCGCTACAATCAGCGACTGCGCGAGCTCAAAGGCTTCAATGCCGACTATCCCCAGGCCGGCGACAAGCTGGTCTGCCTGCGCAACGATCCGGCCAAGGGGCTGCTCAACGGTTCGCTGTGGAAGGTGATGACCTCGTCGCGCGAGACGATCAAGCCGGGCATCAACCTGCTGGTTTCGCCGGAAGAGGACGATCCCGACCGCGGCGTTGCCAAGATCAAGCTGCTCAAGGCGGCGTTCGAGGATCCCGACGCCGATATCCCCTGGCAGCAGAAGAAGCGTTTCGACGATTTCGACTACGGCTATGCGCTGACCGTGCACAAGGCGCAGGGCTCGCAATGGAACGAGATCGTGCTGTTCGACGAAAGCTGGGCCTTCAAGGAAACCCGCCAGCGCTGGCTCTATACCGCCATCACCCGGGCCGCCGAACGGCTGACCATCGTCCGGTAGAGCTACGACGACGGCTTTTCTCGCACACCGACCTGCCGGGCGCCGAGCCATTCCCAGGCCTCTTCCTCATCCTCGGCCTTGAAATGCCGGAATTCGATGGGCGACGCCGCAGGCAAGGCGTGTCGCGCGTCCGGCGTCCAGTCCGGTGTGCCGATCGCCGCGCAACGGCCTATATGGTCCAGTGCGTGGGCCGCACCCTGTTTGAGGGTTTCGTCGGAAATGTCGGTCCAGTCGACGCCGTCGTGATCGACCATGCGCACGGCCACGTCGATTCGCTGGTGTAGCGCGTAGGCCGCCTCCAGCAGGCCGAACAGGTTTTCCGCATCGGCCGCCGAAACATGCCCGACCACATCGATGGCGAGCAGGTCGTCGCGAGCGGTGTCGATGCGACGGATCGCCGGCACGGATTGCAGGAAATTCACGGCAGGGCCTCCTTTGGCGAAAGAACGCTGGTCTTCTGGAACACCGGAAACCCCCTATCTGTTCCCGTTAAAGACGCTATAGATGCCCGGTCTCAAGCGCGCCGCGGCTGAATTTGTGGCTTTTGGCGCACCGTCAACCCGCCTGTTTCACGGACGCCAGCCATGCCCGCAAAGCTTTCCGTCAACCTCAACGCCATCGCCATGCTGCGCAACCGCCGCGACCTGCCATGGCCCAGCGTGATCGGCATCGGCCGGCTTGCCCTTGCGGCCGGAGCGCATGGGCTGACCGTCCATCCGCGTCCCGATGAGCGTCACACACGCCATTCCGATCTGCCCGAGATCAGGGCGCTGATCGACGATGAGTTCCCGCAGGCGGAGTTCAACATCGAGGGCTACCCGAGCGAGGATTTCCTGGCACTTGTGGAAAAGCATCAGCCCGAACAGGTGACGCTGGTTCCCGATGATCCGGCACAGGCAACCTCCGACCATGGCTGGAACTTCGCAGCCGATGCGGCATTCCTGACACCGATCGTCAAACGTCTGAAGAAGGGCGGTCTCAGGGTGTCGCTGTTTTCCGATGCCGATCCCGCCGGCATCGCCGCTGCGCGTGATACGGGTGCCGACCGGATCGAGCTCTATACCGGTCCTTATGGCAGTTACCATTCCGATTCCGCAAAGGCGGTCAAGGAACTGGAAAGATTGGGGAAAACAGCCGATGCGGCATTTGCCGCCGGCCTCCAGGTCAATGCCGGTCACGATCTGACGGTCGGCAATCTGCCCGCCCTGGCCAAGCGCATTCCGGCATTGGCCGAAGTGTCAATCGGACATGGGTTGACAGCCGACGCGTTGGAGTATGGCATGGCCGGCACGGTCGGCCGGTTCCTCAGAGCCTGCGGCTGGTAGGGGTAGAGCTTCGCTTGCAGGTATGGCAGCCATAGCGTGCAATTGACGTCGCATCGCAGCATGCGTGAAGCACCGCGCGCTTGTCGGGGAGTGGTCCATGGACCTTGCCAGTCGCGGTAGCGAGGCCGAAACCGTCGAGCAATCGAGCCATTCCGCGGCCGAGCAGCACAGCACCAAGGTTCTGATGCTGGGCGCGCTCGGCGTTGTCTATGGCGATATCGGCACCAGTCCGATCTATGCCTTCCGTGAGGCGCTTCACGCTTCGCCCGGGATCGATACGCGCGCTCACGTGCTTGGCGTGCTGTCGCTGATCGTCTGGGCGCTAACGATCATCGTGACCATAAAATATGTCGCCTTCGTGATTCGTGCCGACAACAAGGGCGAAGGCGGCACGTTGTCGCTGATGTCGCTGGCGCGCAGCGCCTATCCCAAAGGCGCGCGACTGATCCTGGCGATCGGCCTTTGCGGCGCGGCGTTGTTTTTCGGCGATTCGATCATCACACCGGCCATCTCCGTGCTGTCGGCGGTCGAAGGCCTCAAGGTGGTGACCCCGACACTGGACGCTTACGTCGTGCCGATCACTCTGCTCATCCTGGCCATCCTGTTCTCGGTGCAACGCTTCGGCACGGGAAAGGTGGCGGCGGTGTTCGGGCCGGTGACCGCGCTGTGGTTCCTGGCTATCGGCGTGGCGGGGCTCTATCACCTGATGGACGACCTATCGATCCTGCTGGCCATCAATCCGTATCACGCGGTCGCCTATCTGGTCAGCACACCCACGGCCGCCTTTGTCACTGTCGGCGCGGTGTTCCTGGCGGTGACCGGGGCCGAGGCGCTTTATGTCGATCTTGGCCATTTTGGACGCAAGCCTATCGTGCTGGCGTGGTTTTCCGTGGTTTTCCCCTGTTTGCTGCTCAACTATTTCGGGCAGGGTGCCTTTGTGCTGGCCAATGGCGGGAGGCCGACCAATCCATTCTTCCAGATGCTGCCTGACTGGGCACTGATGCCGATGGTGGGACTGGCCACGGCCGCGACCGTCATCGCCAGCCAGGCAGTCATATCAGGTGCCTTTTCGCTGACCCGCCAGGCGGTGCAGCTCAACCTTCTGCCACGCATCGAGGTGCAGCATACGTCCGAAATGAAACTCGGCCAGATTTACATGCCCCGCGTCAATCTGCTCATCGCCTTGGGGGTGATGCTGCTGGTCGTCGGTTTCGGCAGCTCGAGTTCGCTGGCGTCCGCCTATGGCATCTCGGTGACCGGCGAAATGCTGATGACGACGATCCTGCTGTTCGTTGTCATGCGCAAGCTGTGGAAATGGAGACTGGCGGTCGCCCTGCCGCTGACCTTGCTGTTCGGTGTCATCGACAGCGGCTTCTTCCTGGCAAACATCGTGAAGATCTTCGAAGGCGGCTGGGTATCGATCACGGTTGCCTGCCTGATGGGGCTGATCATGGGGACCTGGATACGCGGCACCCGCTATCTCTTCGACAAAACCCGCCGCAACGAGATTCCGCTCGATTTCCTCGCCGCCAATCTCTTGAAGAAGAAGCCGCACCTGGTGTCCGGCACCGCGGCGTTCCTGACCAGCGATCCGCTCAGCGCGCCAACCGCTCTGATGCACAGCCTGAAGCACTACAAGGTGCTGCATGAGCAGAACGTCATCCTTTCGGTGGTGACCGCGCCGCAGCCGGTGGTGCCGGACAGCGAGCGGGTCAAGATGGAGACGGTCAACGAGCTGTTCATGCGGGTGACGCTGACCTTCGGCTACATGGAGCAGCCCAACATCCCGCGCGCACTGGCGATCTGCCGCAAGCAGGGCTGGAAGTTCGACATCATGACGACGTCGTTCTTCCTGTCGCGGCGCTCGCTCAAGGCATCGCCCAACTCCGGCATGCCGGTGTGGCAGGACCGGCTGTTCATCGGCCTGGCGCGCACGGCGGCCGATGCGACCGAATATTTCCAGATCCCGACCGGGCGTGTCGTGGAAATCGGCACGCAAGTCGCTATCTAAAGCAGATACGGCAGGTATTATTGGGCGCCCGCCATGCCCCCGCAGCCGCGAATTCAACCCGCGACCATTGGATTTACAGGCCATTTCCCAAGAGTCTAGCGTTGGCAGCATGGGAGCCATCACGCAACGGCACTTGATATTGCATTGCAGCAAGCGTAGAGCACCGCGCGCTTATCGGAGTGTCGTCCATGGCCCTTGCCAATGCTGGTAGTGAGGCAGAACCCGTCGAACAGTCGAGCCATCCGGAAATCGAACAGCATAGCACCAAGGTGCTGATGCTGGGCGCGCTGGGCGTGGTCTATGGGGATATCGGCACCAGCCCGATCTATGCCTTTCGCGAGGCGCTGGTGGCGTCGTCTCACGGCACCGTTGCTGATCGCGGCGATATTCTCGGTGTGCTGTCGCTGATCATCTGGTCGCTGACGATTACGGTTACGATAAAATACATCATGTTCGTGCTGCGCGCCGACAATCGCGGCGAGGGCGGCGTGCTGTCGCTGATGGCGCTGGCACGCGGCAGTTTCCCGAAGCGTTCAGCGGTGATTTTGGGTATCGGTATCGTCGGCGCCTCGCTGTTTTTCGGCGATGCGGTCATCACACCGGCGATTTCGGTGCTGTCGGCGGTCGAGGGTATGAACGTCGTCACGCCTGCTTTCCAGCCTTATGTGGTGCCGCTCACCCTGGTCATCCTCGCCATGGTGTTCGCGGTGCAGCGCTTTGGCACGGGTGGGGTGGGATTGGTGTTTGGACCGGTGACCGCGGTCTGGTTCCTGGCGATCGGCCTTTCCGGCCTGAAACATATCATCAACGATCCGGAAATCCTCCTGGCGATCAGCCCGCACTATATCGTCGCCTTCCTGATCCATTCGCCGGACGTGGCCTTCGTCACGGTCGGCGCTGTCTTCCTCGCCGTGACCGGTGCGGAAGCGCTCTATGCCGATCTCGGTCATTTCGGCCGCAAGCCGATCGTACTTGCCTGGCTGGCGATCGTTTTTCCCTGCCTGCTGCTCAACTATGCCGGGCAGGGCGCCTTCGTGCTGGCCAAGAATGGCATCGTCGGCCATCCGTTCTTCGAGATGAACGAGGGTTGGGCTCTGATTCCGATGGTGGTGCTGGCAACGGCGGCAACAGTGATCGCCAGCCAGGCGGTGATATCGGGCGCTTTCTCGCTGACCAGGCAGGCGGTGCAGCTCAACATGCTGCCGCGGCTGGAAATCCTGCACACGTCGGAAAGACAGTCCGGCCAGATCTACATGCCGCGTGTCAACCTGTTGCTGGCGCTGGTGGTGATGATGCTGGTGGTCGGTTTTGGCGAGTCCAGCAAGCTCGCCTCGGCTTACGGCATCTCGGTGACCGGCAACATGCTGGTGACGACGGTGCTGCTCTATGTCGTGATGACCCGCATCTGGAAATGGAAGCTGATGGTGGCGATCCCACTGACCGCACTGTTTGCCTTCATCGACGTCGGCTTCTTTGCGTCCAACATCGTCAAGGTGTTCGAAGGTGGCTGGGCTTCGCTTGCGGTGGCCTTCACCATCGTGCTGGGCATGTGGACCTGGGTGCGCGGCAGCCGCTATCTGTTCGACAAGACCCGCCGCAACGAAATCCCGCTCGATTTCCTCGCCGGCAATCTGTTGAAGAAGAAGCCGCAGCTGGTGTCCGGCACCGCCGTGTTCCTGACCAGCGATCCGCTCAGCGCGCCAACCGCTCTGATGCACAGCCTGAAGCACTACAAGGTGCTGCATGAGCAGAACGTCATCCTTTCGGTGGTGACCGCGCCGCAGCCGGTGGTGCCCGACAGCGAGCGGGTCAAGATGGAGACGGTCAACGATCTGTTCATGCGGGTGACGCTGACCTTCGGCTACATGGAGCAGCCCAACATCCCGCGCGCGCTGGCGATCTGCCGCAAGCAGGGCTGGAAGTTCGACATCATGACGACGTCGTTCTTCCTGTCGCGGCGCTCGCTTAAGGCCTCGCCCAATTCCGGCATGCCGGTGTGGCAGGACAAGCTGTTCATCGGCCTGGCACGCACGGCGGCGGACGCGACCGAATATTTCCAGATCCCGACCGGGCGTGTGGTAGAAATCGGTACGCAGGTGGCGATCTGACGCGTTTCGGTCGCCTTTACCTGAACATGTGCGGAGGCGGGCGTGAGCGGCGAATTGGTGCTTGTCACTGGCGGATCGGGCTTCCTTGGTGCCCATTGTATCGTCGAACTGCTGAAGGCGGGCTACCGCGTGCGCACGACGGTACGCTCCGCCAAGCGTGAGGCCGATGTCCTGGCCATGCTCAAGGCCGGCGGCGCCGAGCCGGGCGACAGGCTTTCCTTTGCCATCGCTGACCTCATGAGCGACGCCGGCTGGCCGCAAGCGGTCGCCGGCTGTGACTATGTGCTCCATGTCGCCTCGCCATTTCCGCCCGGCGTGCCCAAGCATGAGGATGATCTGATCATCCCGGCGCGTGAGGGTGCATTGCGGGTGCTGCGGGCGGCGCGGGACGCTGGCGCCAAACGCGTCGTGCTGACCTCGTCCTTCGCGGCCATCGGCTATGGCAAGATGCCGCCCGGGCCGTTCACCGAGGAGAGCTGGACCGATCCTAAGGGCAAGGTCAGCGCCTATGTGAAGTCGAAGACGCTTGCCGAGCGCGCGGCCTGGGATTTCATCGCCGCCGAGGGCGGCAGGCTGGAACTGGCGGTCGTCAATCCGGTCGGCATTTTTGGACCTGTGCTCGGCTCCGACCATTCGACCTCCACCGAATTTGTCCAGCGCATGATGAACGGCGCCATGCCGGGGCTGCCGCGTCTGTCCTTCGGCGTCGTCGATGCCCGCGACGTGGCCGACCTGCATGTGCGCGCCATGACCGATCCGGCCGCCAAGGGCGAGCGCTTCCTGGCGGTCGCTGGCGATTTCATGACCGTGCGGGAAATCGCGCAGACCGTGAAAACGCGGCTCGGCGATGCGGCGGCGCGTGTCACGACGCGTGAGCTTCCCGATTGGCTGGTGCGGATCGTCGGATTGTTCAACGCGGAAGCCGCGCAACTGGTGACGGAACTGGGCAAGGTCAAGAATGCCACCAGCGCCAAGGCGGTGCGTGTGCTCGGCTGGGCGCCGCGATCGCGCGAGGACGCGCTGGCTGCCACCGGCGAGAGCCTTGTTCGGCTCGGCCTGCTCAAGAAATAGCGCGGCGGCAGGAAGACCGGCCGCCGCGCAGTTTTCAGCCAGCCAGGGCGGCCTTGTTGGCTTCCAGAAACTGCTTCAGCGTCTGCGGCTTCCTGCCGGAAAGCGTTTCGACCGCGTCCGTCACCATGGCGATGCGGCCGGACCGCGTGTTGGCGTCGAAAGAAACGATGATGCGGGCGAAGTCTTCCGGAAGGCCCGCCGCCTTGACGCCTTCGGTCAGCGCCTCATCCGGCAACTGGATGACCTCCAGCGGCTTGCCGGTGACTTCCGTCACCAGAGTGGCGATCTCGCTCGTGGTATAGGCGTGCGGGCCGGTCAGCGTGTAGATATTGCTCTCCTTTGTGCCGGATGCGAGGCCTGCCGCGATCGCAGCGGCCATGTCGTCGCGGGCGCCGTGGGCGATGCGGCCGTCGCCGGCCGAGGAGTACCACTTGCCGGATGCAATGGCGTGCGGCAGCGCCAGGAACAGGTTCTCCTGATACCAGCCATTGCGGAAGATGGTGTAGGGGATGCCGCTCGCCTTGATCGCCTGCTCGGTGCCGTAGTGGTCGCCGGCGAACAGCACCGGCGAAACCGGCTCCGGATTGGGCATCGAGGTGTAGAGCAGATGCGAAACGCCTGCTTTCTTCGCAGCCGCCACCGCCGCCTCATGCTGCTTCAGACGCCTGCCGGTCTTGAGATCGAGATCGCCGGTCGAGACGATCAGCACGCGGTCGGCGCCAGCAAACGCCTTCTCCAGCGAAGCCGGATCGTTGAAGTCGGCCGCCCGGACGGTGACGCCAAGTGCCGCCAGATCGGCGAGGTTTTCGGGGTCGCGCGTGGTGGCGATGATGCTTGCCGGCGCGACTTTCTGAGCGTCCAGCAGATGGCGGATGACGGCGCGGCCAAGCTGGCCGGAAGCGCCGGTGACAAGGAGGGTTTCGGTCATGGGGAGATCCTGATTTTGCGCTAGCATGGCGGTTTGGGTAGTGGTCTCAAAAAGAGACCAGCACTAAAATAGGAATTGACCCGGTGCCGTAAAGAAGGCAGTTTTTCGGGAGGTAGGCACACGCAGGGAACCAGCCATGGACAGCCGGATCGTCAATCTGAGATCCAAACTCGACGTCTACAAGGCCATGACCGGCGGCGGAAACCTTGCAGATTGCCCCGTCCGTGAGGTCATCCAGGGGCTCAATGGCAAATGGAGTTCGCTGTTGATGGCGGCGCTGGCAGAACAGCCCTATCGCTTCGGCGAATTGCGGCGGCTGGTTCCCGACATCTCGCAACGCATGCTGACCCAGACGCTCTACGATCTGCAGCGCGACGGCTATGTGCATCGCGAAGTGTTCCCGACCAAGCCGCCCAGCGTCGAATACAGTCTGACTGATCTCGGACGCTCGATGTTCGGTGCCCTGCAGCATCTGCTGCAATGGGCAGACTCGACCACGATGCCGTGCGCGAGGCACGTTCCGGTTTCGACGCAACACAGGCTTAAGCAGCCCGGCAGCGTTCGGCGCGGTGGCTTGATTTCATCAGGCGGCTGAAGGATTGTCCCGGCCAGTTCGGCTTGGGGGCATCGGCATTTCCTACGACATTGCAATTGCAGGCGCCGGTCCGGCCGGGCTGGCCATGGCGCTCTACCTCAAGCGTGCCGGGCACAGGGTCACCATCTTCGAGCGCTTCGAGGAGCCGAAGCCGGTCGGCTCCGGGCTGATCCTGCAGCCGACCGGCCTGACGGTTCTGGCCGATCTCGGCCTGCTCGACGACATACTGGCGCTCGGCGCCCGCATCGATCGGCTGCATGGCGCCGATGCCTCGACCGGGCGCACGGTGCTCGACGTCCGCTACGATGCCCAGCGCGGCCGCCGTTTCGGCCTGGCGGTGCACCGAGCAGCGCTGTTCGGCGTGCTCTTTCGCGCCGCCCGGCGTGAGGCGATCACCATCGAAACCGGTGTCGAGATCGAGACGGTGGAGGCCGGCGAACGGGCGACGCTGATCTGTGGCAAGGGACGAAAGGCAGGGCCGTTCGATCTGGTCGTCGACGCCAGCGGTTCGCGCTCGAAACTACGGCAATGCGTTGGCGCTGCGGGCGCGCCGCGCCCTCTGACCTATGGTGCCTTCTGGGCGTCGCTCGGCTGGCGTGGCGAAGGCTTTGACGAGCACGCGCTCTTGCAGCGCTACGATAAGGCCAGCGTGATGATCGGCGTGCTGCCGATCGGCCGGCCAGAACTCGGTGCCGAAAAGATGGCGGCCTTCTTCTGGAGCTTGAAGCCTGATGATGCAGACGCGGTGCGCGCTGTCGGCATCGACGCCTGGAAGGAGAGGGTGGTGCGGCTGTGGCCGCAGAGCGAGGCGTTCACCCGCCAGATCGACAGTTTCGACCAGCTGTCGCTGGCCCGCTACGGCCACCACACGATGAAGTTTCCCGCCGGCCGCAGGTTGGCCGTCATCGGCGATGCCGCGCATTCGACCAGCCCGCAGCTTGGGCAAGGGGCCAACATGGCGCTGCTCGACGCGGCGGCGCTCGGCCATGCGCTGGCGCGCACGCAGAGCATCGAGGCAGCGCTCGAAGCCTATGCCCGGGCGCGGCGCTGGCACGTGCGTGTCTTCCAGGCGCTGTCGCTGGCGTTCACGCCGTTCTACCAGTCGGATTCCGCGGCACTGCCCTTCATCCGCGACAGGCTGGTGGCGACCATCGCAAAGATCCCGCCGGCCCCGCAGTTTCTGGCGTCGATGGTCGCAGGTACTGTGATCGATCCGTTCAGGCGGGCAGGATTGACGGAAGCGCGATGGCCGGATCGTTCCGGTGGATGAGGCTCGACAGAAATGATCCCTTCGCTTGCAGGAAGGCATGCAGGCGCTGCGGATAGTCCGGCGCCACGGCGTGCCTGATCGACGGGCGATCACTCAGCGCCTGCCGCCAGGCCTGGACAAGCGGCATGCCGTCCAGGATGCCGAAATCGCCGATCAGGTCGAAGGCGTCGAGATATCTGAAGACAGGCCCATAGACCGCATCGACGAGCGAGAAGCGGTTGCCGGCGAACCATGGGCCAATCCGGCCGGTGCCGTCCGCCAGTTCGGCCTCAAGGCGATCAAACATGCCCACCAGCCCGCGGGACTCGGCGAGGAAGCCGGCCTCGGTCGGCGCTGAATAGAACCGGCCGATGGCGTTGAGGGTGGCCGAGCCGAACTCGATCCAGGCGCGGTGCCGGGCACGTGCATAGGGGGCGGCTGGGTGAAGCGGATTGGCCTGTGTCTCCTCGAGGAATTCGAGGATGGCCTCGGATTCGAAGATCGTCGTTTCCTCGCCACTTTGCCGCACGCGCAGCAGCGGCACCTTGCCGAGCGGCGAGATCGCCTTGAACCAGCCCGGCTTGTCGGCGAGGTCGATGTCGACGCGTTCGAACGGCACGCCTTTCTCGGTCAGTGAGATCGCGGCGCGCTGGACATAGGGGCAGAGAGGGTGGCTGACGAGGATGAGCTTGTCGGTCATCTCACTCTCCCCAGACATAGTTCAACGCACCGTTTTCGACGCGCGTCGACAGAAACATCAGGCGGGAATTCTTTGGCGGGGGACCGTCGAGGCGATCGCCTGATGCCATGTCGAAGGCTGCGCCGTGCCATTGGCAGACCAGCCTGCCATCCCTGCAGTCGAGCGGTCCACCGAAATGCAGGCAGACATTGGCTGCGGCGCGGATGCGTTCGCCGCTGCGCCAGACATGGACCTCCCGGCCGAAGAACGGAGCAATCAAGCTGCCCGTCTCAGGGACGTCGGCGACCTTGCAGATTTCGTGTTTCATGGGATTTGCCTTTTTAATATCGATGCAATTGCATGTATGTAGATGCTAATGCATTGATCGTCAAGCTTGATGCATCTGCATCTATCGCCTAGGGTAGGTCATGACCGAGAGAGCCACGCCTTCGCCGGAAGCCATCAAGGCCTGGGCTCGCCTGATGCGCGTGTCGCGCCAGCTGGTGGAGAGTGCCGAGGACGCGCTGAAGGAGGGCGGCCTGCCGCCGCTTGCCTGGTACGATGTGCTGCACGAGCTCGCCGAGGCGGGCGAGGGCGGCTTGCGGCCGTTTCAACTGATCGAGCGCACTTTGTTTGCGCAGTACAACATCTCGCGCTTGCTGGCCCGGCTCGAGGCCGACGGGCTGGTCGAAAAACTGCCGGTGGCCGATGATGGTCGCGGCCAGACCATCCGCATCACGGCCAAAGGGCGAGAGACGCGTCGGCGGATGTGGGCCATCTACGGACGGTCGATCGCCGAACTGGTTGGCGCTAGGCTTTCGCCGGAGGAGCTGAACACGCTGTCGGCGCTGCTTGGCCGGCTGCGCCATCCGCCGGCCGGCGATTGAGGCTGGCCAACACCAAGCGGCCATTGCGCAGCGTCGCTGTTTGCAGGCGAATATTTCTACTTTTCCCTCTTGCGCCTGTCATTGGATTGGGCAATATGCCGAACCGTAACGTACGGTACGGATTTTGGGTGGCCAACGGCCTCGGCCTTCAAACGGGAACAGAGCGTGTTGCTGGCAAACGCCGACATCGACAACAGCCAGGGGCTGACGGAGCGGCAGAAGGCCGTTCTGGATGCGGCGCTGCGGCTGCTGGTCGAGGAGGGCGATCAGCTGACCATGACCGCCGTGGCGCGGCGGGCGAGCTGCTCCAAGGAAACCCTCTACAAATGGTTTGGTGACCGCGACGGGCTGTTGACGGCAACCGTGCAGTGGCAGGCCTCCAAGGTGCGTGTGGCGCCGGTTGACGGCAAGGGGCTCGACCTTGCCTCGCTGACGGCAAGCCTGGAACGTTTTGCATCCGACTGGCTGAAAGTGATCTCCAGCGATACCTCGATCGCGCTCAACCGGGTGGCGGTCGGGCATGCTGGCTCGGGCAAGGATAATCTCGGCGCGGTCGTGCTGGAGAATGGCCGCTTCGCGCTGGCCAGGCGGCTGAAGCCGGTGCTCGAGGCCGGGCGCCAGGCCGGGCTTCTCGACTTCGCGGACGCCGAGACGGCGTTCCGCACCTTTTTCGGGCTGGTTGCCCGCGACGTGCAGATCCGTCTGTTGCTCGGCGACCGGCTGGAATTGACTGAGGCGACGATCGGCGGCGATGCCGTGCGCGCGACGCAGCAGTTTCTCGCTCTTTTCGGAGCAAAAACCGGGCCGCAGGGCCTCTGATCTTAGAAACGGGAAGGAAGTAAAAATGCGCGTCTATTACGATCGTGATGCCGATCTCAACCTGATCAAGGGCAAGAAGGTCGCCATCATCGGCTATGGCAGCCAGGGCAGGGCGCACGCGCTCAACCTTAAGGATTCCGGCGCCAAGGAAATCGCCATCGGCCTCAAGGCCGGCTCGGCGACCGCCAAGAAGGTCGAGGCCGACGGGCTCAAGGTGATGAGCGTCGCCGACGCCGCCAAATGGGCCGACCTGATGATGATGGCAACGCCCGATGAATTGCAGGCCGACATCTACAAGAACGAGATCGCGCCGAACATCCGCGATGGTGCGGCGATCGCCTTCGCGCACGGCCTCAACGTGCATTTCGGCCTGATCGAGCCGAAGTCGACCGTCGACGTCGTCATGATCGCGCCGAAGGGCCCGGGTCACACGGTGCGCGGCGAATACCAGAAGGGCGGCGGCGTGCCGTGCCTGGTCGCCGTCAACCAGGACGCTTCGGGCAACGCGCTCGACCTGGCGCTGTCCTACGCCTGCGGCGTCGGCGGCGGCCGTTCGGGCATCATCGAGACCAACTTCCGCGAGGAATGCGAGACCGACCTGTTCGGCGAGCAGGTTGTGCTCTGCGGCGGCCTGGTCGAACTGATCCGCGCCGGTTTCGAGACGCTGGTGGAAGCCGGCTACGCGCCCGAAATGGCCTATTTCGAGTGCCTGCACGAGGTCAAGCTGATCGTCGACCTGATCTATGAAGGCGGCATCGCCAACATGAACTACTCGATCTCGAACACCGCCGAATGGGGCGAATATGTCTCGGGACCGCGCATCATCACCGCCGAGACCAAGGCCGAGATGAAGCGCGTGCTGAAGGACATCCAGACTGGCAAGTTCACCTCGGAATGGATGCAGGAATACCGCGCCGGCCTGTCGCGCTTCAAGGGCATCCGTCGCATGAACGACAGCCACCAGATCGAAGAGGTTGGTGCCAAACTTCGCGCGATGATGCCGTGGATTTCGAAGAACAAGCTGGTCGACAAGGCCAAGAACTGAGCGAAGTCCAGACAAGCTTTATCCAAAAGAAAGGGCGGCGCCAGCCGCCCTTTTCTCATTCCGCATGTTGTTTCCGGTCGGTCAGCTATAGGGCGACTGGCACTGATTGGCGCCGCCTCGGCTGGCACCTATGCTGGCACCAGCCCGTGGCGCAGCATGACCTCCGTCGCCTTGGCCAGGTCAGGCTTGCCTGGAACATTGATCACCTCGGCAATCTCGTCGAAGTAGCGGCGCCCGATGGCCCCAGGCGTCAGCACGGCCAAAGTCCGCGACACACCGTCGTGCAGGTTCTCGTGGTGATGGACACTTCCGCGCGGAATGAAGACAGCATCGCCGGCGACGAGTTCCTGCTTTCGGCCATCGACGGTGATCGTCAAAATGCCCTCCAGTCCATACAGCGTTTCGTCCGCCTCCTGATGGTAGTGGGGCGCCGGTACCCGGGCGCGGGACGGGACGACGAATTCAAAGACGGTTGCACCCTTGTCGGTGACGAGGAAGCGCAATTCCAGCTCACCGATCCTCAAGACGCTCTCAGTACCCGCTTCCATCGACATGCTCCTTGTTGTAAAGTGGCTTTACGTATTTTTGTAAAAGGACTTTACAACAATGTCAACCGCCAGCCAGACGGCAGAATCGTCGGAGCCTGACAGAGAACTGCGCCCACCCTTCTTCGGGGCACTCCTGCGCATCACCTGGCAGCACGTTCGCAACCAGATGCACGAGGCCATTCATGCCGCCGGCTTCACCGACTTCCAGGACGCTCACTTCGCCGTGTTCTCCTATCCCCTTCCGGATGGCGTAAGGCCGTCGGAACTGGCTCGCCAGAAGCGAATGTCGAGGCAGGCGATCAACTACCTCCTCATCCAGCTCGAGGAGCTCGGCTATATCGAGCGGCGCTCTCCCGAGGGCAGCGATCGGCGCCTCATCTACCTGAGCGCGCGTGGATGGCAGCTTGTCGAGACGATTTTTCTTGCCTGCGGCGGTTGCACGCGGAATGGGAGGAGGAGATCGGTGAGGAGCGATTCAACGTCTTCCTTGACGTGTTGAAGCAGCTGTCCGCGAGGGCGCAGCAGGATCACTCCAGCTGAACGATCGTGGCCGCGTGCTGCACGTCACTGTGTTCGCGGTTTTGTTCCGCGGTCGTGCCAGTGAGGCTTCGGCTCCGCCTTGCCCGTGCACAAAAACGGCGCCGCGATGCGCGGCGCCGCATGGGTAATCGTCAACCAGCGCTGCTCAGCTATAGGGCGACCAGCATTGCTGACGCGGGCCGCCATAGGGCTGGAACGTGTTGTCCCAGGCACGATACGACCGGTACCTGCTATAGCACCACTGGACATGGGCGTTGGAAAGCCGACCGGCGCGGTAGTAGCGGCGCGGCCGCGGCGCATCGTAGTAATTGTAGTTGTTGTACATGCTGCCGAGGCCGAGCCCCAGGCCAAGGCCAAGGATCGCGGCACCCGCATCGTCATCATAATAGCGGCGATGGTGATGGCGGCGCCAACGCCAGTCATCGCCGCTGTTCCAGTTTCCACGGTCCCAGTTTCCACGGTTCCAGTTTCCGCCGGTTCCAGTTTCCGCCGTCCCAGTTATCGCGGTTCCAGTTGCCACGGTTCCAATTGCGACCGCCGTCATGACGGCGCCATCTCCAGTCGTTGTCGTTGTTGAGTTGGCGGTCGTTACCGCCCGCCCAGTCGTCGCGGACCGGCATGACGGTCGGCGCAGCGGTGCTGGTCGGAATCGACAGGTCCGGCTGCAGGATCGGTCCGGCGGCGGACGGTGCCGTGATGCCGGAGACAATGCCGAGCGCAATCAGCCCGGACTTGATGGTCGAAGAAAAGAGCGAATTCATTGCACTCTCCAAGAGATACAGGCCCCACGCCTACCCTGGGAATGGGCCTACTGTGGATCTTTGCGTCTGAACGGCGGATGAACGGAAAGGTTCCGTCAACCATGGCGCGAATGCCTCCAGGACCAGTCGATCTTGGCTTGTGGTCCTGCGATCTTGTTTTCTCCGGCACTTGCAGGCAAAGGTCGGGGCATGTCGCTGCGCCTTGCCACCTTCAATGTCGAGAACCTGATGAACAGGTTCGATTTTTCCGGTTATCGCAACCAGCTCAACGAGGACCGGACGCTGGCGCTCTTCGATATCCAGAGCGAGGCCGAATACAAGATGCTGGAGCAGGCCCGCGCCATCGCCCAATCCGACGACGCGCGCCAACTGACGGCGCTGGCGATCGCCGCCACCCGGGCCGACATCATTTGCATGCAGGAGGTCGACAATATCGAGGCGTTGAAGGCCTTCGAATATGGTTATCTGTTCAAGATGGTGGGGCAGGGCTACCGCCAGAAATACACCACGTCCGGCAATGATTCGCGCGGCATCGATGTCGCGGTGATGATGCGCAACGAGACCGCGCAGGGCCAGCCGATCGAATTCGTGCGCATGACCAGCCACGCCTACGTCACCTACGAGCAGTTCGGGCTGCACACGCCGGAACTGGCGGCGCTCGGCAACCAGGCCAATGAACGCATTTTCCGGCGCGACTGCCTGGAAGTCGACCTCATCGTCGGTGGCGTGCCGCTGACGCTCTATCTCGTGCATTTCAAGTCGATGGGCTCGCCACGCAACGGGCTCGATGGGCGCGAGGCGACGATGCCGGTGCGCATGGCGGAGGCGCTAGCGGTACGCCGGATCATCGAGGAGCGTTTCGGTGCGGATCACGCCGCCGACAAGCGCTGGGCGATCTGCGGCGACATGAACGATTACCGCCAGCGCGTGAAGATCGCGGGCGACGATGTCGACGGCTATCGTTTCGAGGTGGTCGACGAGAACCAGTCCTGCATCAACGTGCTGACGGCTGGCGGCTTCTGCGAGAACGTCGTCGAGCGGCGGCCGGAAATGAACCGCTGGACCTTCTATCATACACGCGGGCCTGAAGAGCGGCATCTCTGCCAGCTCGACTATATCCTGCTGTCCAAGGGACTTGCTGCGAGGAATGCTACCGCCGTTCCCGACATCATCCGCAAAGGCCAGCCCTGGCGCACGATCTTTCCGGCCGGCCAGGAAGTCGAGCGTTTTCCGCGCGCCGGCTGGGACCGGCCGAAAGCGTCGGACCATTGCCCGGTGGTGATCACGCTGGATATGGTTTGATAGGCATGAGTTTCGACCTGCCGCGCAATGTCATCCTGCCGGTCGATGCCATCGACGTCCGGCTCGATCCCGGCCCGCATCCTTTCGCCAGGGATAATGCAGCGGCGATCGCCGAGAACTGGCAGCGCGAGATTGCGGCCAATCCGGCACTGTTCGACGGCACGGTGGTGCTGCTGTCGCAACTTGCCTGGCGCGACAACCGCCTGATTGGCCGCTGTCACGCGGTCAACTACTCCACCTTCATGCTGTGGCGGAAGCGGCGCGAGAATTCCGGCGCCGAGCACGCCTATGCCCATGCCATGCTGGTCGCCGGCGACAATGCGCTGGTGGCGATCCGCATGGGACCGCGAACGGTCAATGCCGGCCGCGTCTATTTCGCCGCGGGCTCCTTCGAACCCGTCGATTTCCGCGACGGTCTGGTCGATGTCGATTTCAACATGATCCGCGAGGTGCGCGAAGAGACCGGCCTCGACCTGTCGGATGCCCAACGGGGCGAACGCTACCATGCTTTGTCGACGAACAGCGGCACGGTGATCTTCCGCCGCTATCACGAGCCAGCGCCGGCCGATGAGATCGCCCGCCGAATCTCAGCTTTCGTCGCCACCGAGACCGATCCGGAGATCGAAGGGCCGGTGATCATCCGCCATGCCGCCGACCTGCCGGAGGGACTGTCGCCACACATGAAGCCACTGGTCGAGTGGCATTTTGCGAGCAAGGATTAACGGAGCGCCTTGTCCTGCGCCGCCTTGCGATCATTGCGGGCGGCGACGAAGAACAGGATAAAGCCGATGCCCAGCAACCCACCCATGGCCATTCCCATGGTCTGGCCAACGACCGCCTGGAAATCTGCGGTGACGCGGTCGGGATTGGCCATGCCGTAACGGGCGAGATACCACCAGATGCCTGCAAGGAAGGCCTCGATGATGATCATCGCCAGGATTACGCGTGCCTTCTTGCTCATCCGTTGACCCTCCACCTTTGCCAAGGCACTAGCATTGCAGGGTCTGTTGTGACAGACCATGGATGCGGCCTCGCCACATTTTAGCAATGCTGATCACAGGGAATTAACGCGAAGAGGCGAACTATAGCGAATCATGCGGCGCTTGCGAGGGTTGCTTTGCGAAAGCCTACTTTAGTCTTTGGTGGTCTTGTCGTGCTTGGCGTCCTCTGGGCGACCTTGACGACGAGCGGTCAGCTTCTGACCGGTCGCTGGTCCTTCACAAAAACCGTCTATGTCGATCGCGGCACCTATTTTCGCCTGAAGGTCGACGTGACCTATCGTGGCGAGCCACAGCATTTCGATATCGTCGTCGGCTGCAACGTTGTCGACATCGGCTACAAGGACGGCTCGGGAACGCATGAGGTCGGGCTGGTGCCGACCGTCTATGGTCGGCGCATGAGTGATGGCAAGGGGCTCGTGGTGCGGGTGCCCAATGCTTGTAAGGCGCCCGCCACGGGGACTATAAATATCCTGAGGACTTCACGCCGCTTCTGATCGTCTATGACAACGCCGAGAAGTTGAATTTTGGCGTCGCCTACCTTTCGGACGATGCCTATGACAGCCCGTTATCACAGATGCATTTCGGCAAGGCGACGGTGCAGAAGGCCACGCGGTCCGAGTTCGAGGAGTTCCGAAAGAACGGGCCGCCCAATCTGATATCGCGTGAGCAGTATCACTCGATTCAGCCGCCAAACGTCGTCGAAGCGATGGGCCTGAAGCGGGTCTGGCCAACCTTCGCGCGAAACTGCTGGGCTTCGGAGCGGTTTCGCCTGCCAGACGAGGTGAAGCCATATTTCGCGAAACTTCGGCCGCCTGGCTCGCCACGCTATTGGGGCCTTTCGGGCGCCGATGAGACCCCTGCACTTACGCTTGTCGTGCAAAAGCTCCTGCAGCGCGATGACGGTGGCGTAGGGCGCAGTTTCTCATCATACATGGATCCTGAGCGCATGCCGAGCCTCGGAATTCCCAAACGCGGAGTTCGAGGGCTCGGTTTCAGTTACCCGGCGGCCTATTACCCCGTCTCCAGCCCGCTCTCCTCCGACAAATGGCCGACAAAGCCGACGGAGGCGTCTCCTGTATTTTCAGGCCGGGGACCTGTCCTCATCAGCGAACTGCACATCGAAGGCGGCAAATACCGGGGCTTTGGCTATTGTTCCGATTCTCCCGCATGGTCGATGAGCAATAAAAACAGCGAGTATCTCGAAAGTACGCCGGTAGTCCATGGCGTCGATGGTGAGGAATTCTCCCTTCCGCAGCACAATTGGAGAGGGATGGTTAGAATTTTCTTGGAGAACGACGAATATATTTATTTTCCGGCAGTGATATGGATCGACTCTACGAGGGGTGACGTCTGACTCCCTCAAATCGCCGCGAGCGGGTTTATCGCTGCGTGTTCAACATTCACGAGGGCTCGAGCCCCGATGGGCGCTGTGCCGCGGCGGGTGAAGCTCGGCAGGTCGGCAACGCCGAAGATTTTGATCCGCCGCTCTATTCGTGCCGCAGCGCGTCGATCGGATCGAGCCTGGCGCCGCGCAGGGCGGGGAAGAAGCCGAACACCATGCCGATCAGGGCGGAAAAGCCGACCGCTAGCAGAATGACGGCAGGGCTTGGCGCGAAGGGTATCGTCAGCGTCGCTGAGGCAAGGCCGGCCAACGCCAGCCCGATCAGGATGCCGATAATGCCGCCAAGCAGCGACAGCACCGTCGCCTCGACCAGGAACTGGATGAGGATGTGCTTTTCATGCGCGCCGATGGCCAGCCTGATGCCGATCTCGCGGGTGCGTTCGGTGACCGAGACCAGCATGATGTTCATGATGCCGATGCCGCCGACCAGGAGGCTGACGCCGGCGACCGCGCCCAGCATGCCGGTCATGGTGGTGGTGGCGCTGGCCATGGCGTCGGCGATCTGGGTCATGTCGCGGATGGCGAAATCGCTTTCGCGGTCGGGCGTCATGCGGCGCGCATCGCGCAAAATGTCCTCGACGCGCGGCTGCAACTCGCTGGTCGGCGTGCTGTCGTCGGCGGCGATGTAGATGTTGTCGATGTCGCGGTTGCCGGCGATGCGGCGCTGATAGGCATGCAGCGGCATCAAGACGACATTGTCCTGGTCCTGGCCGAAGCCGGTATAGCCCTTGGGCTCGAGCAGGCCGATGATCTTGCAGGAGGTGCGGTTGACGCGGATGATCTCGCCTTCGGGATCGCCGGCGCCGAAGAATTGCTGCCGCACGGTCTCGCCGATCAGGCAGACGCCGGTGCCCGAGCGGGTTTCGGAATCGCTGAACGGCCGGCCCGAAACCAGCTTCCAGTCGCGTGCATCGAGATAGGCGCTGTCGGTGCCGGTGACGCCCGATGTCAGGCTTTCTGTGCCGAAGATGACCCGCACCTGCTTTTGCGAGGCTGGCGAGATGGCACGCGCGCCGGTCAGATGCGCGACAAGTGCTTCCAGGTCCTTTTCGGCCAGCGGACGCACCACCTGGTCGAGCCCGCCAGGGCCGCCGGGACCGGCCGGGCGGCCTGACCGGACGACCAGCAGATTGCTGCCGAGTTTGGAAATGTCGGCCTTGACCTTTTGCGTGGTGCCGGAGCCGATGGTCAGCATGGCGATGACGGCGGCGACGCCGATGACGATGCCGAGCAGCGTCAGGAACGAGCGCAGCACGTTGCGGCGAATCGAGCGCAGCGAGAGGCGGACGGTTTCCCAGATCATGCCAGCTCTACCTTCATGGTGTCGGAGGCGACGTGGCCGTCGAGGAAGCGGATGGTGCGCTCGGCGTAACCGGCGACGTCGGCCTCATGCGTGACCATGGCGATGGTCAGGCCGAGCTCCTTGTTGAGCTTTGTCAGCAGCTCCATGATCTCATGCGTGCGGGCGGTGTCGAGATTGCCGGTCGGCTCGTCGGCGACGAGCAGCGTCGGCCTGGTGACGATGGCACGCGCGATCGCCACGCGCTGCTGCTGGCCGCCGGAGAGTTCGGCCGGCGTGTGGTGCTCGCGGCCGACAAGCCCGACCTGGGCCAGCGCCTGCATGGCAAGGTCGCGGCGCTCGCGGGCGGCCACGCCACGATAGATCAGCGGCAGCTCGACGTTCTCCGCCGCGGTGGTGCGCGCCAGCAGATTGTAGCCCTGGAAGACGAAGCCGACATAGAGGTTGCGCAGCATGGCGCGGCGGTTGCGGTCGAGCCGGCCGGCGTCGACGCCCATGAAGGAATAGGTTCCGGCCGTCGGCGTGTCGAGGCAGCCGATGATGTTCATTGCCGTCGACTTGCCCGAGCCGGACGGGCCCATGATGGCGACGAACTCGCCGCGCTTGATGGCAAGGTCGACGCCGGCCAATGCATGCACCCGGGCCTCGCCCTGGCCGTAGCTTTTCCAGACCTTGTCGAAGGTGATGAGGGGCGCGCCGGCGGCCACGGAATCAGCTCCGCGGCTGCGAGGCCGTGATGACCTGCGCGCCTTCTTCCAGGCCGGAGGTGATCTCGGTCAGTTCGCCATCGGTCGAGCCGACCTTGACGTTGACCGGATGCGGCCGGCCATTCTCCAGCACATAGAGCGTGCGCGAGCCGTCGGTGGGGGCCGTTGCGGCCTGACGCTGGCGATTGCCGCCGGGACGGCCCATACGGCCGGTGAACAGGTCGCTGAAGCTCCACGCGCGCGCTGCTTGCTGCGCCGGGCGATAGCGGAAGGCGGAGGCGGGCACGGTGAGCACATCCTTGGCCTGTCTTGTGACGACCGAGACTGTGGCGGTCATGCCGGGGCGCAGCAGCAGCTCGTTGTTGTCGACTTCGAGCCGCGCATTGTAGGTGACGACGCCGTCCGTGGTGACCGAGGCATAGGAGATGTCGCGGATCTCGGCATTGAACGGCCGGTCCGGGAAGGCATCGACCGTGAAGCGGGCATGCTGGCCCGACTTGACGGCGCCGATGTCGGCCTCGTCGACCGCCGCGACCAGTTCCATGTTCCGCAAATCCGCGGCGATAATGAACAGCACCGGCGCCTGCAGCGAGGAGGCGACCGTTTGGCCGGGGTCGACCGAGCGCGTCAGCACGATGCCGTCGATCGGCGCGTAGATGGTGCTGTTGGCAAGGTCGGTCTGCTGCGATTTCAGATCGGCATTGGCGATGGCGAGATTTGCTTGCGCGCTGTCGAGCGCCGCCTTGGCGCGGTCGCGCGTCGCGGTTGCCGCCTCGAGCGACTGGTCCGTCGCCATGCCACGCTTGGTCAAGGCGGCGGCGCGCACCAGCGCGCTCTCGTTCTCGGCGAGCGTCACCGTGGCGTCCTCGACATTGGCGGCCGCGCCTTTGGCGGAAGCCTCGGCGCGCTCGATCTGGACCTGCAGCTTGGCGGTGTCGAGGGCAGCCAGCACGTCGCCCTTCTTCACCTGTTGGTTCTCATTGACCGAGACCGAGCGTATGATGCCGGAGAGCTGGCTGGAAATGTCGACCTGGGTGAGCGGCTGCAGCGTACCCGTCGCCGACACTTGGACCGTGAGGTCGGCCTTGGCGGCCGGCACGGTGGTGTAATCAATCTTGGCGGGCGCGCCCGCATACCATTGATAGAGGCCAAGACCGGCGGCAAGCACGAGCAGGGTCAGCAATGCATAGAGCCAGCCACGCCGGCGCGACTTGCTTCGCCCCTTTTTATCGAGCCCAAGCGCCGTCTCGATGGCGGAATCCGATTCCGTCTTTGGCAGATTGACAATCTGGTCCACGCTGGACCCCTATGATGCGCAATGTCCCTATCTGTTCACAGATCAGGCTTGATGGTCCGAATATCAAATTAAATTTCGCCCATGTTGGGATTGAGGCAGGAATGCAAACGCGGAATTACTTACTTTACGATGTGTTTACGACCGAGCGACTGGCCGGCAACCCGCTGGCGGTGGTGTTGGATTGCAAAGGTCTGGACACGGCCGCGATGCTGGCCATCGCGCGCGAATTCAACCTGTCCGAATCGGTCTTTGTGCTGCCGCCGGACAATCCCAAGCATAAAAACCGTATCCGCATCTTCACGCCCGACTATGAAATGCCGTTCGCGGGCCATCCAACGGTGGGTTCGGCAATCGCGCTTGCGGAACTCTCCGGGGAGGGCAGCGCCGGCATCTTCGTGCTGGAAGAAAATATCGGCCCGGTGCGCTGCGCCGTCAGCACGCATGATGGCGCCACCTTCGCCGAGTTCGATCTCGCCAAATTGCCGGAGCCGCTGGAACTGTCCGCCGATCCGCAGGCGATTGGTGCCGCCCTTGGCCTGGCGCCGCATGAGATCGGTTTCGAGAATCACCGCGTCGCCTTCTGGTCTGCGGGCGTGCCCTACGTGACGATCCCGGTCGCCAATCTCGAAGCGGCGGCCCGCATCCGGCTGGACAACCAGGCCTGGTCGGAACTGGCGCCGCGCAAGAGCGAGTGGGCCTTTGCCAGCCCCTATGTCTATTGCCGCGAGACGGTGAACCACGAAAGCGCTTTCCATGTGCGGATGATCGTGCCCGGCACGCCTTCCTATGAAGACCCGGCGACGGGCTCGGCGGCAGCGGCCTTTGCCGGCGCCATCATGCATTTCGACGGTCCGACGGATGGCGTTTCACAGCTGTGGATCGAGCAGGGGCTGGAGATGGGACGGCCGTCGCGCATCCGCCTCGAACTGACGGTGCAAGGCGGAAAACTGGCCTCGGCGCGCATCGGCGGCCATGCGGTGAAGGTGGCGGAAGGCAAGCTATTCGTTTGAGACGTGCGGCACTTCAGCGATTTGTCGGGAAATGATTCCGGCAGGGCTAGACATGACCGATGGTGGCGGCTATATGCCCGCCAACGCCGGTTTTTGCCGGCCGAGTGGGTGCGTAGCTCAGTTGGTAGAGCAGCTGACTCTTAATCAGCGGGTCCACAGTTCAATCCTGTGCGCACCCACCAAATTCCTAGAAGAGTTGGTGGAAAGACCCTGAAAGTGGGACGTTTCGCTGCCGTCCGGCGGCAGTACCGTTCGACTGCTATTGCACAGTTGGTCGCAGATAAGTGAGAATCGCCTGGGTTATGGCGATGACGCCGTCGACAGCTCCAAAGTCCGTCTTGCTTTTGCCGACCGTCCATTGCAACTCGGGAGCTTCCGGCAACTTAAGCGCCCGATTTATTCCCCAACCCGAGAGCATAAGGAGTTCAAAAGACGTGGGCTCGCCAAGCTCGTAATAGGGAAAGCGAAAATACAGCCAAACCGGCCCGCCATATCCAAGCTTGAAGGTCATGGTGACCGAAACATTGTGACCAAATCTGTCTTCAAAAGCTCCGCCAAAACTGAGGTCTGTGGCATCATAGTTATGCCATTGCCTTGCCAACCCCAGAGCGCTCCATGTCTTAAGGGTATGGGCTTTCAGTTCCTTGCGATTGGGGAATTTTGTCATTTCAGGAGTTAGATGGGTAGGCGGATCACTGTAGCCGGTTTCAGCTCTCCACTCTTCCGCAGCGTTGCGGAGATCTTCAAAAGTCTGGACGGTTTTCGGATCCGGTTGGTCGAATCTGATCGAAATTCGCCATTGAGAAATCATCTCTCGCAGTTCTTCGACCGTGTGGCCCGAGCGTTCCGCCCAATCCTCCGTAGCCAATATCCATGGTGAGTTGTATTTCAGGCCCGCAAAAGCTCCGATCTTTCGATCGAAATCTCTGACAATCTGCGCATAAATGTCCCGAAGACCCTGTTTGGGGTCTCCGAATATCTGCGAGGGCTCATTCATCGGGTGTGATCCGGGCGTTGCGAACCTACTTCTCCGACACGCCAGCCTCGGCAAAGCTCGCCATCCTCGCATGGCACTCCAACGCCGAGCGGACGATGTTGACGGCGAGGCAGGCGCCGGAGCCTTCGCCGAGCCGCATGCCGAGATCGAGCAGCGGCGGCAGGCCGAGCGCTTCGAGCAGGCCACGATGGCCCGATTCGGCGGAGACATGGGCGGCGATGGTATGGGCGAGGCCGGTCGGATGCAGCCTTGCCAGCGGGGCTGCGGCGGCGGTGCAGACGAAGCCGTCGAGCAGCACGGGTATGCCGAGATGGCGGGCGGCCAGCGTGGCGCCGAAGATGGCGGCGAGTTCGCGGCCGCCGAGTGAAGCGGCAACGCCCAGCGGGTCGGCGAGGGCGGCGGCATGGCGCTTGAGGCCGGCTTCGATGGCGACCACCTTGCGCTTCAGGCCGGCATCGTCGACGCCGGTGCCGCGTCCTGTCCATTTTTCGGCACCGCCGCCGAACAGCGCTGCTGAAATGGCAGCCGCCGGCGTGGTGTTGCCGATGCCCATTTCGCCGAAGCAGATCAGGTCGAGATCTTTCGTCACCGCGTCATGGCCAGCAGAGACAGCAGCGAGAAAAGCTTTCTCGTCCATTGCCGGCACTTGCGTGAAGTCGCCCGTGGGATGATCGAGGTCGAGCGGGATGACGTCGAGTTCGGCGCCGGCGATGCGGGCGAGCTGGTTGATGGCGGCACCGCCGCCGGCGAAATTCGCCACCATCTGCACGGTGACTTCCGAGGGGAAGGCCGACACGCCTTGCGCGGTAACGCCATGGTTGCCGGCGAAGACGAAAACCTTGACCCTGTCGAGTTTCGGCATGTCGCGGCCCTGCCAGCGTGCCAGCCAGGCGGCGATGGTCTCCAGCCGGCCGAGGCTGCCTTGTGGCTTGGTCAGCGTGTCCTGGCGGCTGGCAACGGCCTTTGCGGCGGCATCGCTGCCGGCGGGCAGGTCGAGGCAGGCGGCGCGCAGTTCATCGAGGGATTTGAAGGGCATGGGGGCAAGGTCTCCAGAAGGGAATCAGGCCAAGGGGGATCAAGAGAGGGCTACGGAAGCGACGAGCAGCACCGCGATTTCGCTGACCTGCTGCAAGGCGCCGATCGTGTCGCCGGTCTGGCCACCGATCTGGTTGAGGCAAAGGGCATGGAAAGCGGCAAAGAACAGGCCAAGCAAGATCAGCGCGGCGACGGCGCCACCGACCCCGAGCAGGAGCAGCGGGATCGCGCCGAGCACTGCGCCGGCGATCGCGGTTTCAAGCGAGACGGCGCCGGCGCCGGCCGAGAGGCCGTCCGAGCGCGCCGGGGGCAAGAGGTGCATGAAGGCGCCCAGCACGCCGCGCGAGGCCGCATGTGCGGCAACAAGGGCAAAGAGAGCCTGAGTGGGATCCACTAGCTCGGAAAGCACGTTCCAGCGGATCAGCAGCGACAAGGCGAGCGCCATGGCGCCATAGGCGCCAATGCGGCTGTCGCGCATGATGTCGAGCTTGCGGCCGCGCGATTTGCCGCCGCCAAAGCCGTCGGCGACATCCGACAGTCCATCCTCGTGCAGGCAGCCGGTGGTGAGCACGGTCGAGACAAGGGCAAGGGCTGCTGCCGGGCCCATGGCAAGGCCAAACCGTTCCGCCGTGGCGAAGATGATGGCGCCGATCAGACCGACGACGAGGCCAGCGACCGGTGCGGCCCAGATCGCGGCGGCGAGGCTGCGGCCGCGAAAGTCGAGATCGGGCAGGGGCAGGCGGGTGAAGAAGACCAGGCAGAGCGCGATGTCGTCGAGGATTTGCCGTGGCGAAAGGGTCAAATTCGGGAGCTTCATGCGCCGGCCCTCGCTATCGCATGGAAGAAGGTGCCGCTGACATGGCCGCGCCGGTAGCCGGAGGCCCCGATTGGATTGCCCTGGCCATCGGCGAGGTCGGCCAGCGGCTCGTCATTGCCGGTGGACGTCATCTGCGCATAGTGGAACTCATGGCCGCGGATCCGCGCGCCTTGAGCCCCCAGCGGGCAATCGGCGCGCAGCCGCGCCTCGCGGTAGCCGAGGTTCATTTTTCTCTTGGCGAAGCTGGTGGCATGGCCGAGCAGGCCGAGCATGCGGTGCGTCTCGCCGGAAGCATCCTCCAGCGCTTCACCAAGCACCATGAAGCCGCCGCACTCGCCATGCACCGGCTTCGTCGCCGCAAATCTTGACATGCCGGCTTTGAAGGTCTCGGCGGCGGCGAGCTTTCCGGCATGAAGCTCGGGATAGCCGCCGGGCAGCCAGCAGACATCGCAGCTGTCGTCAGGAGCCTCATCGGCAAGCGGCGAGAACGGGACGATTTCCGCGCCGGCCTTGCGCCAACAGGCGGCAACATGCGGATAGAGGAAGGTGAAGGCGGCATCCTCGGCCAGCGCGATGCGTTGACCGGGCGGCTGCAGCGCATCGCCGAAGCCGCCAGCCGCCGGGGTAAGGGGCGTTGCCAGCCTCATCACGGCGTCGAGATCGAGCGATTTCTCCGCCATGTCCGCCAGCCTGTCGAGATGCGCCATCAGATCATCATACTCGCCGGCCTGGACGAGGCCGAGATGCCGCTCAGGCAGGTTCAGGGTAGGGTCGCGTAAAATGGCGCCGACGACGGGCAGGCCAATCGCTTCAATCGCATCACCGGACAGGCGCCGGTGGCGCTCGCTGCCCAGCCGGTTGAGCACGACGCCGGCCATGCGCACATCTGGATCGTAGGTGGCAAAACCCTTGGCGACAGCGGCCGCCGTGGTCGACTGGCCGGACACATCGAGCACCAACAGGACCGGCAGGCCGTAGAGCCGGGCGAGATCCGCGGCCGAGCCGGTTCGCCCCGGCGCGGCCGGAATGCCGTCGAACAGGCCCATGGCGCTTTCGAGGATGACGAAATCGGTGTCGTCGGCCTGTTGCGCGGCGAGCGCATTGAGCAGCGACGGTGGCATCGCCCAGCTGTCGAGGTTGACGCCGGACAGGCCGGTGGCGGCGGTGTGGAAACCGGGATCGATATAGTCGGGGCCGGATTTGGCGCCGCGCACTTTAAGGCCGCGCCGGGTGAGCGCGCGCAAAATGCCGATGGTGACGCTGGTCTTGCCCGAGCCAGAGCGCGGCGCGCCGATGATGATCGCGCGGGCGGTCATGCTTGCCCCGTCAATGCCGCGCGCATGGCGACGATGCCGCCGACGACGATCAGCGCCGGCGAGGTCAGCCCTGCGGCGGCGGCTTCCTCGGCAATGGTGGCGAGCGTGGCGACGACGGTTCGTTCCTGCGGCGTGGTGGCGGCGACGATCACCGCCGCCGGTGTCGACGGCGCCAGCCCGCCATCGAGCAGAGCTGCTGCGATGAGCGGCAGATTGGCCATGCCCATATAGACGACGACAGGCTGACCGGTTCGGGCGACCGCCGCCCAGTCGATGTCGTCGTCGGTGCCGGCGGCGTGGCCGGTCGCCAGGATCACCGCCTTGTTGATGCCGCGCATGGTGGCCGGGATGCCGGTGGCGGCGAGCGCGCTGAGGCCGGATGTCAGGCCCGGCAGCACGCGGAACGGAATGTTTTCACGCGCCAGCGCCAAGGCTTCTTCGCCGCCACGGCCGAAAATATAGGGATCGCCGCCCTTGAGCCGGACGACACGGCGGCCTTCGCGCGCCAGCCGCACCAGCAGAGCGGTGATGTCGTCCTGCTTCATCGACGGTCTTCCGCCACGCTTGCCGGCAAAGAAAAGCTCGGCGTTCGCGGCAACAGCGACGACATCGGGCGAGACCAGCGCGTCATAGACCAGCGCATCCGCCTCGGCCAAAGCCGCCAGCACTTCCAACGTCAGGCAGCCGGGGTCGCCGGGGCCGGCGCCGGCCAGCCAGACATGGCCCGGCTCCAGCCGGCGCGGCTTGAAGTTCAGACGGGCGAGCGCCTGTTCGAGCGTGGCGTTTTCGCCGTTGTTTTTGGTGTTGCCGCTCACAATCCGTCCCGTCCGCGAAAACGCCGTTGGTAGTGGGCGTCGTACAATGAACTCTCGCCAAAGCCTTCCGCCGCCAGCGAGCGGCCGACGAAGATGATCGCGGTGCGCTCCATCGGATCGGCGGCAAGCTGTGCCTCGATGGTCGCCAGCGTTCCGGTCAGCAAGCGCTCATCCGGCCAGGAGGCGCGAAAGACGATCGCCACCGGACAATCGCCGCCATAATGCGGCGTCAGCTCGCTGACGACGCGGTCGATAGCGTGGATGGCAAGATGAATGGCAAGCGTGGCGCCGGTGCGGCCGAAGCCGGCCAGCGTTTCGCCGGGCGGCATTTTTGACGCGCGGCCCGAGACGCGGGTCAGCACCAGGCTTTGCGCGACTTCGGGAATGGTCAGCTCGCGGCGCAGTGCGGCCGCCGCGGCGGCGAAGGAGGGAACGCCTGGTGTCAGCGTGTAGGGGATGCCGTGCCTTTCCAGCCGACGGATCTGCTCGGCCACCGCGCTCCACACCGACAGGTCGCCGGAATGCAGGCGCGCGACATCGTAGCCTGCCTTGTGGGCCTCGACATAGGCCGCCTCGATCTCGTCGAGCGACATAGGCGCGGTGTCGATAAGTTTCGTGCCCGGCGCGCAATGCTGCAGCAATTCAGGCGCAACGATCGAGCCGGCATGCAGGCAGACCGGACAGCTTGCCAGGAGCTTCGCGCCGCGCAGCGTGATGAGGTCGGCGGCACCTGGACCAGCGCCGATGAAATGAACAGTCATGGCGCGTCTCCGCTGATGGCGATGGCGCATGTGACCGGGCCGAGCACGGTGCGAGGGCCGAGCAGCCTGGCGCCGGCCCCGGCAACGGCAAGGGCCGACGCTTCGGAAACCGAGGGCGTGCCGGCGACTTCCTGCGAGAGGCTGGACCTGCTGAGCGTTCCCGGCGCGGCGGCCTGAAGTGCCGCTTCGTCGACGATGATGACCGGAAGGTTCAGCGTGCGGCCAGCGGCGGCGATCGCGTCTTCATCCTTCTTGAGCGCGGCGGTGGCCAATGCAGACAGCGCCGTCATGGCCAGCCCGTGCGCTTCAAGAGCGGTTTCAATCGCGGCAAGCACGTCTTCAACGCCAACGCCTTTTCGGCTGCCGATGCCCGCGACGATCATGGCTTCACCCAGCTCCATTGGGTGACCGGCATGGCAGGCCGCAAGGCCTGCATTGAGCCGACCGGCGAGGCGCGCGAAATGTTTATCCGGGTAAGATCGCCGCCCAGTTTTATGTGCTGAGCGAGAAGCAGGGCTTCCATCTCCAGCGTCACCGCATTGGCGACCAAGCGGCCACCAGGGCGCAGTGCCTTGATGGCGACCTTCAACACCCCGGTGTCGCTGCCGCCACCGCCGATGAAGATCGCATCCGGCGTGTCCAGCCCGGCAACTGCCTTTGGGGCGCTGCCTTCCACCACCACCAGTCCGGGAACGCCACAGGCGGTGGCGTTGCGGTGGATGCGGGCGGCGCGGCTCGGGTCGGCCTCGATGGCAATCGTGCGCATCAAGGGGTGGGCGAGCATCCACTCGATGCCTATCGAGCCCGAGCCGGCGCCGATGTCCCACAGCAATTCGCCGCGCCTCGGTGCCAGCGACGACAGGGTAATGGCGCGAATTTCGCGTTTGGTGATCTGGCCGTCATGGTCGAACAGATGATCGGCGAGACCAACCGTCAGCGGCAGGACACGGGCTTGCGGATTCGAATCAATTTCGATGGCCAGCACGTTGAGCGGATTGATGTTTGCGAGGTCGAAAGCATCGGCGCGGGCGGAGCGCTTGTCCTCTTCGGACCGCCAAGAGCCTCCAGAACCGTCAGCCGCGAGGCGCCGAAATCGAGTTCGGTGAGCAGGCGGGCAATTGCCGCCGGCGCTTCACCATCCGATGTCAGCGCCAGGATGCGTGCGTTTGGCTGCAGCAACGGGCGAAGCAGGTCGAGCGGCCGGCCATGCAGCGAGACGGTCTCGATATCCTGCAGCGCCCAGCCAAGACGGGCGGTGGCCAGCGAAATGGCCGATGGCGCGGGAATGACATGCATATCCCGTGGCTCGACCTTGCGGGCGAGGGTGGCGCCGACGCCGTGGAAAAAAGGATCGCCAGAGGCGAGCACGCAGACGTTCCTGCCGGCAAGCGCCAGCACCTCGCTCATTCCCGCATCGAAAGGGACCGGCCAGGGGCAGGGCTTGCCCTTGGCGAAGGACGCGACAAGGGCCAGATGCCGCTTGCCGCCGAAGATGAATTCGGCTCTGGCAATCCGCTGCTTGGCCTCGTCGCCGAGACCCGCTAAACCGTCCTCGCCGATGCCGATCACCGTCAGCCATTTCGGTCTGGCGCCGCGCGAACTTTCAGCAGGCATGATGACCCACCGCATTCTGATCCTCGGCGGCACCACGGAAGCCCGGCAACTGGCGAGCAGACTGGCGGTACGCGCCTCGGTTACGCTGTCGCTGGCCGGCCGCACCGAAAGCCCGGTCGCGCAAGGCGTCCCCGTGCGAAGCGGAGGCTTTGGCGGCGCCGATGGTCTGGCCGCCTATCTCAGGCAGACCGGCGCCGACTTGCTGATCGACGCCACGCATCCCTATGCGGCGCGAATCTCCGTCAATGCCGCGCAAGCCGCGCGGCTGACCGGCGTGCCGATCCTTGCCCTGCGCCGTCCCGGCTGGGAGCCCGTCGAAGGCGACCGCTGGACGGAGGTCGATACAACCGGCGATGCCGCGCAGGCGCTTGGACCGGCGCCGCGCCGCGTCTTCCTGGCGCTTGGCCGGCAGGAGGTTGCCGCTTTCGAAGCCGCACCCAAGCACCATTATCTCATCCGCAGCGTCGATCCGGTCGAGCCGAAGCTGGCTGTGCCCGATGCTGACTATCTGCTGGCGCGGGGCCCGTTCCACGAGCCGGACGAGCGCGCGCTGCTCGAAAAGCATCGCATCGACGTCGTCGTCTCCAAGAACAGCGGCGGCGCTGCCACCTACGGCAAGATTGCCGCCGCGCGAGTGCTTGGCATCGAGGTGATCATGGTGCGCAGGCCTGATCTGCCGGAGGTGCCTTCGGCTGAAACCGTCGATGAGCTCGCCGCGATGATCGATCATTTTGTCGAGCCCGCTGCCGAGCGCGGCGTGTAGACCAGCGCCGGCCTGTCGCCGCGCTTGATGATGCGAGTTTCCGGCGAGCCGATGATGATGCAGGTCGCCATGTCGGCCTTCTGCGCGTCGACATCGGCCAAAAGGTAGACCTCGATGCGTTCGTCCGGACGGCCGGCGGCGCGGCCGAAAATCACAGGCGTGGTGCCGGGCAGGATCGCGGTCAGGCATTCGAAGGCGCGGCCAAGCTGCCAGGGACGGGCCTTGCTGATCGGATTGTAGAGCGCGATGACGAAGCCGGCGCCGGCTGCCGCCAGGAGGCGCAGTTCGATCAGCTCCCACGGCTTCAGATTGTCGGACAGCGAAATGGCGCAGAAATCATGGCCGAGCGGGGCGCCAATGCGGGCGGCAACGGCGAGCATGGCGGTGATGCCGGGCACGACCGCGACATCGACCGCGCGCCATTCGGCCGGCCCTGCCTCGATCGCCTCGCAGACGGCGGCCGCCATGGCAAACACGCCGGGATCGCCGCCGGAAACCACGGCAACGTCATGGCCCTCGGCGGCCTTGATCAAGGCATCCCTGGAGCGGGCGAGTTCCTCGCGGTTGTCGGAGGCGACGCGGGTCTGGTCCGGGCGCAGATCCAGCCGGTCGAGATAGGGCTTGTAGCCATAGAAGAATTTCGCCTCGGCGACGGCGCGGCTGGCTTCAGGGGTGACCTGATCGGCATTGCCGGGCCCAAGGCCGATGACGGTGAGACGGCCGCTCATGCCTGTGCCCCCAGCGCGCCAGGCCGGCCGGACCAGCCGGCGACCAATATGATGGCGAAGTAGGGCGCCTTGTCGTCCTGTTTGTCGGCAAGCTTCATCGAGACACTGCCGGCCATGGTGCCGCGCTCGACATAGACGGCGCGTGTCAGCTTGCCGGCGGCTTCCAGCGCCCGCCTGATCTTGGGCAGATTGCGGCCGACCTTCATGATGACGGCGGCGTCGGTGTCGGCCAGCCGGCGGGTCAGCTCGAACTCGCTCATCGTGCCGGGCAAAACCGTCAGCACGTCATCGCCCTGGACGATCGGCACACCGGTCTGCGACCAGCAGCCGGACATTGCGGTGACGCCGGGGATGACTTCCGTGGGGAAACGATGAGCGAGGCGCACATGCAGATGCATGTAGGAGCCGTAGAAAAGCGGGTCGCCTTCGGACAGGACGGCAACCATTTTGCCGGCTTCGAGGTGTTCGGCGACTTTTTCGGCCGACTCTTCGTAGAAACCAGTGATCTGCGCGCGGTAGTCGTCGTGATCCTTGTCGATTTCGGTGGTGACGGGATAGAGCAGCGGCAGCTCCAACATGTCCGGCCGGAAGCGCGCCTCGACGATGGCGCGGGCATTGCTGTTGTTGCCGCGCTTGGCGAAATAGGCCACCACATCGGCCTCGGCCAAGGCCCTCGCGGCCTTAAGCGTCAACAATTCGGGGTCGCCGGGACCGGTACCGACGCCGACGAGACGGCCTTTTGGAAGCGCGTTCACAGGCCGGGCCTCGCCAGCGAATTGAGCGCGGCGGCGGTCATCGCGCTGCCGCCAAGCCGGCCGCGCACAACGGCATAGGGCACGCCATAGGAATTCTCGGCCAGCGCATCCTTCGATTCGGCGGCGCCGACGAAGCCCACAGGCATGCCGATGATGGCCGCCGGCTTCGGCGCGCCATCACGCAGTTTTTCCAGGAGATAGAACAGCGCGGTCGGCGCATTGCCGATGGCGACGACCGAACCCGCCATGCGCTCGCCCCACAGGTCGATGGCGGCAGCCGAGCGGGTGTTGCCGATCGCCTTGGCGATGTCGTGCGTGCGCGGGTCGCGCAGCGTGCAGATCACCTCGTTGCCGGCCGGCAGCCGGGCGCGGGTGACCCCATGCGAGACCATTTCCGCGTCACAGAAGATAGGCGCGCCGGCCGCCAGAGCCTTGCGGGCGGCGGCAACGAAATCGCTGGAGAAGACAAAATTCTTGGCGGCTTCGACCTGGCCGCAGGCATGGATCATGCGGATGGCGACATCGGCCTCGGCGTCCGAGAAGCGCGACAGGTCCGCCTCGGCGCGGATAATGGCAAAGGAGCGCTCGTAGATCGCCGTGCCGTCGTGGATATAGTCGTAGGCGGCCATGCTCATTTCCGTTTTTTGGTTTGGGCCTGTCGGTAAGCCTCGGCGATTGCCGCCGGCCCGAGCCTTGTCAGGCAAGCGGCGGCGGTTTCGCCTTGATATCGTGCGCTGCGGATCATTGCTGCGACGCGACTGACGCCGCGCGCGGCGTCATAGCCCGGCCTGTAGCCGGCAGGAAGGGCCTTTGCCGTCGCGTTCACGACAAGTCCGGCTCCATTTTCGCCGCCGACGATCGTGAGCGCCGCCGGGCCGGGATGCGCGCAGCCCTTGGCGCAGCCGGAAATGTGCAGCGTGAAGTCGAGGCTATCGGCGTTTTCGGCGGCGATCGCCTCGGCGAGGTCGCGCGTGGCGATGCGGCCGGAGGCGCAGGCCGGCGTGCCGGGGCAGGCGGCAATGCGGGTGCGCGGGTCGGCGGGGGCGGTGACGAAGCCGAGGGTGGCGGCGGTGTGTTGCAGGGGCTGGGTGGCGGCGGATGGTTGGCCGAGGAAGAGCAGGGCGCGGCCTGGGGCGAGGCGGATTTCGGTGGTGCCGAGGGTGAGGGCGTGTTGGGTGAGGGCGATGATCTTGTCCGCGGGCATGCTGCCGTAGGGAAGGCCGATGCCGAGGGCGAAAATGTCGCCGGCTAAGGGGAAAAGGCCGATAGGTTTGCGCGAGGCGCCCCCCTCTGTCCTGCCGGACCCGGCCCTCCGCTGTCGCTCCGGGCGTTCGTCGCTCGGAAAGCCAAGCAATTGGCTTTCCGTCCGCTGCGCTGACCACTCCTCACCCCCCACAAGTGGGGAGATCGGCAGTTTCGGCGCCGGCTTTCCCTCGTCAGCCATGGAAACTGGCGAAGGCGGGCGTGCATGAGCAATCTCCCCCCTCGTGGGGGAGATGTCCGGCAGGACAGAGGGGGGCGCCTCGCGCAAACCTGTCAAACATAGCCAACCCGCCAGAGACGCCAATTGCCTCTCGGACAAATCACGCGCATGGGCGTCGCGGCCCTTCTCAGCAACCATTCGGAGAGCAGCGACAGTGATATCGCGCGCTGCATCGTCCTCAACCGTCGCAAGCAGTTTCGGGCTTTGGCCGTCAACAGCGACAGATACAGTCCACAGAACGCCTTCGCCGCACTGCACCGCCTTCAGCCGCACATCGGCCGTCACCGCATCCATCGTCAGTTGTCCGCCGCCATCGACAATGACCGACACCTTCGGCCCAAGCCGCTGCGTCAGCCCAGCTTCTTCGACCGCCACCCTGATCCGCTCAGCCAGCGGCCGGGGACCGGCGATCTCCTGCGGATCGATGCCCGCCAGTGGCCCGGTCTCCACCGGCACGCCAGTGCGCACGGCAATGCCCAGCGCATCGACCTCCGCCGCCAGCAGTGCTGCGCTCTCCGCCGTCAGACCGCGTATCTGCAAGCTTCCACGCGCGGTGACTTCCATGATGCCGTTGCCATGCCGCAGAGCGGATTCAGCTAACCCGATCAACAGCTTCGGCGTCAGCCCTCCAGCAACCGGATTGACCCGTACCAGCAGCCCATCACCCGTCAGCATCGGCGCCGACAAGGCCGGACAGGCGCCGCGACGTGAGAAGGCGTTCATGCCGCCACTCCCAGCGCCTCGGCCTCGGCAATCAGCGCGGCGAGATCGTCGTCGATGGAATTGCGCAAGGGGTGCCAGAGGCCACGCCGGCGCGCCGACAGGAAGCGTTCGGCGATGATTTTCGCGGCGGCCGGGTTTTCCCGCAGGATGAAAGCGCGAACTTCCGCGTCGCCGACATAGGCATCGTGCACCGCCTCGATCAGCGCGCCTGAAATAGCGTGAGTGGTTTCGGCGAAGCCGACCAGCCGGTCGACGGTTTCGGCGAATTCGGAGGCGCCGCGCGGGCCGTGGCGCATCTGGCCTGATATGAATCGGGCATTGACGGCGCGGGCGCGCACCACCCGCGACACGGCCTCACTGATCGAGCGTGGCTTGGGTTTTTGCGGGTCTGTGGTGTCGAGCACGATGACGTCGGCGTTCCGGCCAAGCGCGGCAAGGGCGGCGGAAAAGCCGCCGATGAAGGCGACGTCGGCGGAACCTTCAAGAATATCGCGGCCGGGATCATCGCCGGTGTGGACGAGAAGATCGGCCTCGGCGATGCGGGTTTCGAAAGCGCCGGGCGCGGAGATACCTTCGCCGCCGGCGCCGCCATAGGCGTGCGAAGTGGCGTCGAGATAGGCGCGGCCGATCTCTTCGCGCGCGCCCCAGTCGCCGCTCGATAAAAGATCCTCCACGCCGGCGCCATAGGTGCCGGGCGAGGTGCCGAAAATGCGGGGGCTGATCTTGCCATCCGCGCGCGTCCTGGCCGCGAGCGGATTTTCCGAATCCTCTTCGTCGCGCGCGGCAACGGCGTTGGCGGCGGCGTCGATCAGCGCGATCTGGGTCGGGAACATGTCGCGGAACAGGCCTGAAATGCGCCAGGTGACGTCGACGCGCGGGCGGCCAAGTGCTGCCGGCGGCAGCACCTCGATGCCGGTGATGCGGCCGGTGGCAGTGTCCCATTGCGGCCGGCAGCCCATCAGCGCCAGGCCTTGGGCGATCTCTTCGCCGCCGGTGCGCAATGAGGCCGAGCCCCAGAGATCGATGACCAGCGAGCGCGGCCAGTCGCCATGCGACTGGAGGTAGCTGCGCACCACTTCTTCCGCCGCCGCCCTGCCCAGATCGTAGGCGGTCGGCGTCGGCATGGTGCGTGGGTCCGAGGTGAACAGATTGCGGCCGGTGGGCAGCACGTCGGACCGGCCCCGCGCTGGCGCGCCGGCCGGACCGGCCTTGACGTGGCGGCCATCGAGCGCGGCAAGCAGCGCCGACCTTTCAGCCTCTGCACTCTGGCGGCGCATGGTATCGGGCTCGTCTTCAGCCGCCCGGCCATAGATGTGCAGGCCATCCTTGATGGCGAAGTCCTTGAGGTCGCAGAGCCAGGCGTCGATGCGGCGCAGCGCCTCGTCGGGCGCATCGGTCCTGGCAACGCCGGCTTCGGCGGCGAGACCAGTCTTTTGCGCGGTGTCGACGATCAGCTTTGCCAGGCGGTCGCGGCGGCGGCGGTCGAGCCCGTCGGCCTGGGCGTATTCGTCAACCAGGCGCTCGAGTTTGTGCTGGTTCTCGTCCAGTCCGGCGCCGGTCAGCGGTGGCGGCAGATGGCCGAGCGTGACGGCGGCGATGCGCCGCTTGGCCTGCGCCGCTTCGCCCGGGTTGGAGACGATGAAGGGATAGATGACAGGTACTGCACCGGTGACGATCTCGGGAAAACAGGTTTGCGACAGCGCAACCGTCTTGCCGGGCAGCCATTCCAGCGTGCCGTGCGCGCCGACATGGATCAGGGCGTGGACGCCGAGCGACTTGCGCAGCCACAGGCCGAAGGCGAGCAGGGCATGGCGCGGCGGCAGGGTCGGGTCGTGGTAGTCGGCGCGGCGGTCGGCCGAGCGGCCGCGATCGGGGGCCAGCGCCACGGTGATGTTGCCGAAGGTCGCGGTGCGGAAGGGGAAGCACTTTTTGCTTGATAGCGAAGGTTTGCGCGAGGCGCCCCCCTCTGTCCTGCCGGACATCTCCCCCACTTGGGGGGAGATTGCGCCCTTATCTCCGCTTTCGCCAATCTCCAAAGATGCGAGAGGGGGCGAAGCGCTGAAGCTGCCAATCTCCCCCCTTGTGGGGGAGATGTCCGGCAGGACAGAGGGGGGCGCCTCGCGCAAACCTGTCTCTTCTTCTGCTTTTCCCCACGCCGCCTCGACGGCGGTCATTGCCTCAACGTGCAACTCCTTCGAGAAGGAGAGATACTCCTCCAGTCCCAGCCCATCATTGCCCCGCTCCAGCAAGTCCAACAACGCTCGCGGCGATTGCGGAATCCCCTCAACCACATAACCCTGTTCGCTGAGGTCATGTAGCATGGCGAGCACACTCGACGGGACATCAAGGCCGACCGCATAGCCAGTCCTGCCCGGCGCACTTGGGTAATCCGGGATCAGGATAGCCAGCCTGCGCTCGGCGCGCGGCGTCTCCTGCAACTTGATGAAGGCGGCCACACGGTCGGCCACCTGCGCCACGCGATCCGGTTCCGGCCGGTTGGCGAAGGCGCGGTGGCCAAGTGCCGGATCGACATCGCTTTCGCCCTTGAAGGAAATGGCGCCAGCGAGGATGCGGCCGTCCAACTCGGGCAGCACGACATGCATGGCAAGGTCGGCGGGCGCCAGGCCGCGCTGGTTGTTTTCCCAGACGTCGCGGCGGGTGGTGGCGACGATGACCTGGAAGACCGGCACGCCGGCGCGGTCGAACAGGGTTTCGACGCCGGGCTCAGCACCGGAGGCGAAGGCGGTCGCGGTGATGATGGCGGCGGGTTTAAGTGCGGCCAGTGCAGTTTCGACGAAGGCGAGGGAGATCGGGTCTTTCAGGCTGGAGACGAAGATGGGGACCGGGAGCATGCCGCGCTGGCGCAGTGTTTCAAAAAGGGCGTCGATCGGTGCGACATCGGCGGCGAGCAGCATCGAGCGGTAGAACAGGATGGGAATGACGGGAGCGGCGTTTCCCTCCCCCTCGAGGGGAGGGTGGCCCGCAGGGCCGGGTGGGGTCGGTACGACCGGGTGTGGCGTTTCTTTTGAGTCGGCGCGTTTCGGAGAGGACCCCACCCCCGGCCTGCGGCCGGACCCTCCCCTCGAGGGGGAGGGGAAGACGCCGCGGCTTGGCTCGTAGTAGCCGGCCTTTGGCACTGCCACCGGCTCCACAACGGCAGTATCCCGTCCAGCCAAACTGGCCAGCCTCTGCACCAGCGCATTCATATTCGCCAGACCGCCCTCGCGGAAATAGCCGAGCAGGCTATCCAATTCCTGGCGCGGCAGCGTCGAGGCTTCGATCAGCCTGAGGTCCTCGTCATGGCTCTCACCTGGCAGCAGCGCGAGCTTTATGCCGCGTTCGCGGGCGATCGTGGCCAGCTGGTCGCAGCCATAGCGCCACCAGTCGTAGCCGCCGAGGATGCGCACCAGGATGATCTTGGCATGGCGGGCGACGCTGTCGATCCAGAGGTCGACGGACATGGGATGGCGCAGGTCGCGCAGAGCGGCCAGCCTCATCGAGGGCAACCGGCCGGCGTTGGCCTTCCACGCGGCCGCCAGGCCGGCGAGGTCGCTGTCGGTGAAGGACAAGGCCACGATATCCGCCGGCGTCTGCCGCAGATCGACCGGCTCGGCGAGATCGTCGAGCGAGGCGGAGGTCGTGGTGAGGATATGCATCGCGGCCCGTGTCTGAAATCAGCCGGCGAGTATACGCTCGATCGCCGGGCGGTTCAGCCCCTTCAGGCCGATCACGACGAGGCGCGAGCGTCGGTCGTCCTCGGCGGTCCAGGCGCGATCGTAGTAGTGGTTGACGCGCGGGCCGACGGCCTGCAGCAGGAGCCGCATCGGCTTGCCGCCGACCTCGACGAAGCCTTTCACGCGCAACACGTTTTCCTGTTCGGCGGCGGTGGCGACGCGCTTTGCCAACTCGTCCGGATTGGCGATCGAGGCAATGTCGACGATGAAGGTGTCGAAGTCGTCATGCTCATGGTCGAAGGCGCCGTCATGATGGGATTTGCGGTTTTCGATGTCGTCCTCGACGGCGAGACCGAGTCCGAGCAGTACGGAAGGATCGACCTTGCCGTGTGCTGTCGGCACGATCTTCACGGCACGGGCGGAATGTTCGCCAATGATGGCGTTGGCGCGGGCCGAGCCGGCGGCATCCATCAGGTCGCTCTTCGACAGGATGATCAAATCGGCGCAAGCGATCTGATCCTCGAACACTTCCTCGACCGGGTCGTCATGGTCGAGGCTGTCATCCTGCGCGCGCTGCGCCTGCAGCGCGTCCATATCGTTGGCGACGCGGCCTTCGGCAAGTGCGGGACCATCGACCACGGCGATGACGCCGTCGACCGTCACGCGGCTCTTCACCGTCGGCCACTGAAAAGCCTGGACCAGTGGCTTGGGCAGAGCGAGGCCTGAGGTTTCGATCAGGATGTGGTCGACTTTCGGCGTCAGCGACAGGATTTGATCGAGCGCCGGCACGAAATCGTCGGCGACGGTGCAGCAGATGCAGCCATTGGCCAGTTCGACGATGTTTTCCTCCGGGCAGGTGTCGATGCCGCAGCCCTTCAAAATCTCGCCGTCGATACCGATGTCGCCGAACTCGTTGACGATGATGGCAATGCGCTTGCCGCCGGCGTTTTCCAGGAGATGGCGGACCAGCGTCGTCTTGCCGGCGCCGAGGAAGCCGGTGACGACGGTGCAGGGGACGCGGGAGACGGAAGCGCTCATGATCAATCCTTCAACAGGTCGAGAGGTGGAATGCGGGCAACGAGGCCGCGCTTGAGGGAATCAGGCCGGCCGCGCCATGGAATGAGGCCGTCCGTCGAGGTGGCGAAGAGCTTTGCGCCGGTGACGAGGTCGGCGCCGCTGGTCGCGGTCAGGTCGCCGAACACATAGCTCCAGCAGCCGTCGCGCAGGATCGCCGCACTGAGGCGGCGCTTGCAATTGCCGAGGCATTCGACCGTGCGCACGCGGATATGGTCGTCAGACGCTGCACGGCGCGTGTCATCAGCCAGCAGTTCGCCGGCGCGGGGATGAGCATCTGAGCCGGTTTCGTCACGGCAGGAAGCGCAGACGATGACGGTGACGCCGGCCAAGGCACCGCCGTCGGCGGACGAATTGTCCGCTGTGCCAGCCGAAAAACTGCTGTTCTGGTCCAAAAAGCCGGGCTCCTTGCCCGGAAACCCGCCGGGCGATCGGATTCTCTTGTCGCAGACGGCAGGTCTCCTGGCTCGCGGGTCATCGCCTTGGGTGCCGCCTTCCCGGGAACATCCCAGTGGCTTTCGGCCTTGGCTCTTCGCTTACAGTTGCGGGGACAGCCGCGGATTTGGGATTTTGTCCCGCACCGCATTCCCTCTTAGCCCCTGCCGTTGCGGGCAAGGGACCATCTGGACCGGATTTAGGCTTTTGTGGGCAGTGGTGTCAACGCGCGGCTACGACATGGCTATGTCGGCCAGCGCCGGGCCCAGACCGCCGGCTGGCGTCACTGCCATGCGTTCGAGCCCAAGCCAGCCCTGCATCTGTTTCAATTCCTCGAACAGTTGCGCGGCGGTTTCTGGCGGTGCGCCAGGCTCGGAGTAGGCGGCATGGACGCGCAGGACACTGGCCGGCCGGTCGGCCTTGAGGTCGACACGCGCCACGATCCGGTCGCCGAGCAGGAAGGGCAGGACGTAATAGCCGTATTGGCGCTTCTCAGCTGGCGTATAGATCTCGATGCGGTAGTGGAAATCGAACAGCCGCTCCGAGCGCGATCGTTCGAACACCACAGGGTCGAACGGCGCCAGCAAGGCGCGCGCCTCGATTTTGCGGGGCAAACGGGCATCCTTATGGAGGTAAGCCGGCTTGTCCCAGCCTTCGACCCGCACCGGCACCAGTTCGCCAGTCTCGACCAGTTCCTCCAAACGCCCCTTCATGTCGGCCGGCGACAGGCGGAAATAGTCGCGCAAATCGCTTGATGTCGCCACGCCATGGGCGCGGGCGGAAATGCGCAGCAATTCGCGATGCGCGTCCTCGGCTGATGGCACCGGCAGGTCGAGGATCGCCGGCGGCAGCACGCGTTCGGGCAAATCATAGAAGCGCTCGAAGCCGCGGCGATGCGCCGTGGTGATGCGCCCGGCCCAGAACAGCCATTCGAAGGCATGCTTGGCATGGCTCCAGCCCCACCAGCCGCCCGAACCTTTCTGGCCTTCCAGCGCCGAGGCGGCGATCGGGCCGCGTTCGGCGACCGCGCGGTAGATCTCTTCTATATAGGCGGCGTGCTCGCGGCCCCATTTGGCCAGGCCCAGATACATCTCGTCGCCTTGCTCGGCGCGCTGCATGCGCCAGCGCATCAGCGGGTAGGTCTCGACCGGCAGGAAGGAAGCCTCGTGCGCCCAGTATTCGAAGACCGTGCGCTTGCGCGTCACGGCGGCATTGTCGAGCAGAGCGAGCGGGTAGGGGCCGAGCCGCGAATAGAGCGGCATATAATGAGCGCGCACCACCGCGCTGACGGAATCGATCTGCAGCAGGCCGGTGCGCGAGAGCACGCGGGCGAAGTGGCGGCGGTCGGGCGTACCGCCAGGGCGAGGGTCGAGAAATCCTTGAGCGGCGAGCGCGATGCGCCGGGCGGTGGCAAGCGAGATCTTTTCCTTCATGCAGCTGTCACTCTAAGGGCGTCCAGGTCGAGGGTCCGATGGGTGATTCCGGCCCATGCTAGCAGGGTTTTGGCGGCAACCCTGTCAGGAGAGAAAAGTGGAGTGAAAAGCGAAGGAAATCAAACAGGAGCGGATCGGACCAGTTTCTCCGGATATGGCGTCCAGGTCCGCGTTTTGAACAAGGTTTGACTTGCTTCGCTGGAAGTGCTGCGCTAACCCTCGCCGCGTTGCAGCATAGGCCCCTTAAAACGGTTCAGCGGTTAATCTGTCACGCTTCCGCATTAAGGTCCGGTGCTGTAATCAAAGTGGATTGGCGCCAACGGAAAGCCGCTGCATGAACGCACTCCTCAGTTCGTACCTGCCCATCGTCCTGTTCATCGGCGTGGCGCTGGTCGTCGGCCTGGCGCTGCTGGCCGCACCGTTCCTGCTGGCCTACCGCAATCCCGATCCGGAAAAGCTTTCCGCCTACGAGTGCGGTTTCAACTCGTTCGACGATGCCCGCATGAAATTCGACATCCGCTTCTACCTGGTGTCGATCCTGTTCATCATCTTCGATCTCGAAGTGGCCTTCCTGTTTCCCTGGGCCGTCTCCTTCTCGAAGATCGGCATGCTCGGCTTCTGGTCGATGATGGTGTTTTTGGCAGTGCTGACCATCGGCTTTGCCTATGAATGGAAAAAAGGAGCGCTGGAATGGGATTGAACGACAGTTCAGGCACCCTCGTCGCGCCGAAGCCGAAGGGTATCATCGATCCCAACACCGGCAGGCCGGTGGGGGAGGACGATCCCTTCTTCCTCGAAATCAACAATGAGCTTGCCGACAAGGGTTTTCTGGTCACCTCGACCGAGGCGCTGATCACTTGGGCGCGCTCGGGCTCGCTGATGTTCATGACCTTCGGTCTGGCGTGCTGCGCCGTCGAGATGATCCACACCTCGATGCCGCGCTACGACTCGGAGCGCTTCGGCGTCGCGCCGCGCGCGTCGCCGCGCCAGTCCGACATCATGATCGTCGCCGGCACGCTGACCAACAAGATGGCGCCGGCGCTGCGCAAGGTCTACGACCAGATGCCGGAGCCGCGCTACGTCATCTCGATGGGCTCCTGCGCCAATGGCGGCGGCTATTACCACTATTCCTATTCGGTGGTGCGCGGCTGCGACCGCGTCGTGCCGGTCGACATCTATGTGCCCGGCTGCCCGCCGAGCGCCGAAGCTTTGCTCTACGGCATTCTTCTCCTGCAGAAGAAATTCGCCGCACCGGCACGATCGAACGGTAAATCCATGGCCGCATCCCTTAGCGAACTGTCGACCTATCTCGGCGAGAAGCTGATCGGCCGCGTCACTGACGCGGCGATCGCCTATGGCGAGCTGACCATTCATGTCGAGACGCGCGATCTGGTCGAGGTGATGACCTTCCTGCGCGACGATGCGCGCTGCCAGTTCATCTCGATCATCGATGTCTGCGGCGCCGATTATCCGTCGCGCGCCAAGCGCTTCGACGTCGTCTATCACCTGTTGTCGCCGAAACAGAATGTGCGCATCCGCGTCAAGGTGCAGGCCGACGAGGAGACGATGGTGCCGTCGATCACCGGCGTCTATCCCGGTGCCGACTGGTTCGAGCGCGAGACCTACGATCTCTATGGCGTGCTGTTCTCCGGCCATCCCGACCTGCGCCGCCTGCTGACCGATTACGGCTTCGAAGGCCATCCGCTGCGCAAGGATTTCCCGCTCACCGGCTTCGTCGAAGTGCGTTACGACGACGAAGCCAAGCGCGTCATCTACGAGCCGGTGGAACTCAAGCAGGAATTCCGCAATTTCGATTTTCTTTCCCCTTGGGAAGGCACGGACTATGTGCTGCCCGGGGACGAAAAAGCCAAGACGAATTGAGGCGCCAGAATGGCTGAAACCTCCGTCCGCAATTTCAACATCAATTTCGGGCCGCAACACCCTGCGGCGCACGGCGTTTTGCGCCTCGTGCTGGAGCTCGACGGCGAAGTCGTCGATCGCGTCGATCCGCATATCGGCCTGCTGCATCGCGGCACCGAAAAGCTGATCGAGGCAAAAACCTATCTGCAGGCGGTGCCTTATCTCGACCGGCTCGACTATTTGCGCGCCGATGAACCAGGAGCACGCCTTCGCGCTTGCCGCCGAGCGCCTGCTCGGCATCGAGGTGCCGAGGCGCGGCCAGCTGATCCGCGTGCTTTATTGCGAAATCGGCCGCATCATGTCGCACATCCTCAATGTGACGACGCAGGCGATGGATGTCGGCGCGCTGACGCCGCCGCTGTGGGGCTTCGTCGAGCGCGAAAAGCTGATGGTGTTTTATGAGCGCGCCTCCGGATCGCGCATGCATGCCGCCTATTTCCGCCCCGGCGGCGTCCACCAGGATCTGCCGCGCCAGCTGGTCGAGGACATCGGCAAGTGGATCGACCCGTTCCTGAAGTCGATCGACGACCTCGATCGTCTGCTGACCGGCAACCGCATCTTCAAGCAGCGCAATGTCGATATCGGCATCGTCTCATTGGCCGATGCCTGGGCCTGGGGCTTTTCCGGCGTCATGGTGCGCGGTTCGGGGGCGCCTTGGGACCTGCGCAAGTCGCAGCCCTATGAATGCTATTCGGAAATGGATTTCGACATCCCGATCGGCAAGAACGGCGACTGCTACGACCGTTACCTCGTGCGCATGGAAGAGATGCGCCAGTCGGCACGGATCATGCGCCAGTGCGTCGATCTCTTGCTCGGCAAGGAAAGCACCGGCCCGGTGTCCAATCTCGATGGTAAGGTGGTGCCGCCGAAGCGCCAGGCAATGAAGCGGTCGATGGAAGCGCTCATCCATCACTTCAAGCTCTACACCGAGGGCTACCGTGTGCCGGCCGGCGAGGTCTATGCGGCCGTCGAGGCGCCGAAGGGCGAATTCGGCGTCTATCTGGTCTCCGACGGCTCGAACAAGCCGTACCGCTGCAAGCTGCGCGCTCCCGGTTTCGCGCATCTGCAAGCCATGGATTTCCTCTGCCGCGGCCATATGCTGGCCGACGTCACCGCCGTTCTCGGCTCCCTCGACATCGTGTTTGGTGAGGTCGATCGCTAAATGTCAGTCCGCCGTCTCGCAGAAGCCAGCGTCCAGCCAGCCTCCTTCGCCTTCAACCGGGCGAATGCGGCCGCGGCTAAGCAATGGATCAAGAAGTACCCGAAAGGCCGCGAGCAGTCGGCGATCATTCCCTTGCTGATGATCGCGCAGGAGCAGGAAGGCTGGGTCACCAAGGCGGCGATCGAGACGATCTCGGACATGCTCGGCATGCCGCGCATCCGCGGGCTCGAAGTCGCGACCTTCTACACGCAATACCAGCTCAATCCGGTCGGCACTCGCGCCCACATCCAGGTCTGCGGCACCACGCCCTGCATGCTGCGCGGTTCGGAAGCGCTGATGGATGTCTGCCGCTCGAAGATCCATCACGACCAATTCCACACCAACGACAAGGGCACCTTGTCTTGGGAAGAGGTCGAGTGTCTCGGCGCCTGCGTCAATGCGCCGATGGTCATGGTGTTCAAGGATACGTTCGAGGACCTGACGCCGGAACGGCTGGCTGAAATCATCGATCTCTATGATGCGGGCAAGGGCGCCTCGGTGGCGCCGGGACCGCAGAATGGCCGCACCGGCTCGGAGCCGGCCTCCGGCCTGACGACGCTGAAGAGCGAAAAGGCGATCCTGAAGTCGACCCGCGACAAGGAAGCCAAGGCGGCGACCAAGGCGGCCAAGGATGCGGCCGCTACTGCTCCGGCCCCGGCTGCTCCTGCAGCGCAAGCACCTGCTGCTGCCGCTCCTGTCGCGCCGTCCAATGCCAGCAAGCCGAAGACCGATGCGCCTGAAACCAGCCCGGCCCTGAAGACGCCCTCGGCCACCAAGGTGGCGCCGGCGGTGGAGACGGCGGCGAGCGTTTCGGCACCGCCGCATTCGGCCGCCAACGCCAATACGGCGGCGCCGGAAGTCGAGCAGGTCTCCAAGCAGCGCAACGGGCCGACGGCAAAGGCCGAACCGGTCACTGCCTTCAAGGCGCCGGAAGCCAAGACGCCGGCGGCAAAGCCGGCGAAACCGTCGCTGGAGGACAAGAACCGCCCGGCCGGTATCGACAGGCCGGCCGCGGTCGACGATCTCAAGCTGATCTCCGGCGTCGGCCCGAAGATCGAGGGCGTCCTGCATACGCTGGGCATCTTCACTTTCGCGCAGGTCGCGTCGTGGAAGAAGGCCGAGCGCGATTGGGTGGACGGGTATCTTTCCTTCCACGGCCGCATCGAGCGCGACGACTGGGTCAAGCAGGCCAAGGCGCTCGCCAAGGGCGGCGTCGCCGAATACATCCGCGTTTTCGGCAAGAAGCCGGTCTGAGAGACGAAAAATGCTTCAGGACAAAGACCGCATCTTCACCAACATCTACGGCCTGTTCGACAAGTCGCTGGCCGGCGCCATGGCACGCGGCGCCTGGGACAACACGCCCGGCATCGTTGCCAAGGGGCGCGAATGGATCGTCAACGAGATGAAGGCGTCTGGCCTGCGCGGCCGTGGCGGCGCCGGCTTCCCGACTGGGCTGAAATGGTCGTTCATGCCCAAGCAGAGCGACGGCCGGCCGAGCTATCTGGTCATCAATGCCGACGAATCCGAGCCCGGCACCTGCAAGGACCGCGACATCCTGCGCAACGACCCGCACACGCTGGTCGAAGGCGCGTTGCTCGCTGGCTTTGCCATGGGCGCGATTGCCGCCTACATCTATGTGCGCGGCGAGTTCATCAGGGAGCGCGAGGCGCTGCAGCGCGCCATCGAGGAGGCCTATGAGGCCAAGCTGATCGGCAAGGGCAACACTTCAGGCTACGATTTCGACGTCTACATGCATCACGGCGCCGGCGCCTATATCTGCGGCGAAGAGACCGCACTGCTGGAAAGCCTCGAAGGCAAGAAGGGTCAGCCCAGGCTGAAGCCGCCATTCCCGGCCAATGTCGGCTTGTACGGTTGTCCGACAACCGTGAACAACGTCGAATCGATCGCGGTGGCGCCGACCATCCTGCGCCGCGGCGCGGCCTGGTTCTCGTCCTTTGGCCGGCCCAACAATGTCGGCACCAAGCTGTTCTGCGTCTCCGGCCACGTCAACAATCCGTGCACCGTCGAAGAGGCGATGTCGATCCCGTTCCGCGAGCTCATCGAAACGCATTGCGGCGGCATCCGAGGCGGCTGGGACAATCTGCTGGCGGTCATTCCGGGCGGCGCCTCGGTGCCGCTGGTGCCGGCCGAGCAGATCATCGACACGCCGATGGATTTCGACGCGCTGCGCGACCTCAAATCCGGCCTCGGCACGGCGGCCGTCATCGTCATGGACAAGTCGACCGACGTCGTGAAGGCGATTGCCCGGTTGTCCTACTTCTACAAGCATGAGAGCTGCGGCCAATGCACGCCATGCCGCGAAGGCACCGGCTGGATGTGGCGGGTGATGGAGCGGCTGGTGCGCGGCGAGGCGCAGAAGCGCGAGATCGACATGCTGCTCGACGTCACCAAGCAGGTCGAGGGCCACACGATCTGCGCGCTGGGCGACGCCGCGGCATGGCCGATCCAGGGCCTGATGCGGCATTTCCGCGGCGAGGTGGAGCGCCGCATCGACGAGTTTTCGCGCAACGCGCACCGCGCCGAACCGGTGATGGTGGCGGCGGAATAGACGAATTTGTGAGTTTGGGAATAACGGGGCGGGGCGAGCGAAGAAACGACGAGGAGAACTCTATGGCGGCGTATTCGACACCCTACCCAATGATGCTCAATTTGGACCAGATCGAGAAGATGAACCAGGACCTGACCAGGATGATGCCGAAGGAGATGGCCAGCGCCATCAACCTTTTCGTGCATCCTGTCGCGGGTGCGGCGGCGATGTCGGCGCTCGGTATCGGGCTTGCCAACCACGCCTTCGGCGTCTGGCTGGGCGCGCTCACAGGAGCCGCCGAGGCATCACAGCGCCTGATGCAGCCTCTGATCGAGGATTTCGAGGCGCGCGTCGGGAGTTTCGACGACACAAGCGTCCCCGCCACCAAAGCGCGAGCGACAACGAAAACCCTGATTGCCGAGGCGCAGTCCTTTGCGCAGGAGGTCACCGATATCGCCGCCAAGGAAGCCGCCACCATGGCGCCTGCGGTGAATGTCGCTCCGGCAACAAGCGAGGCAGCCGACGTGCTGCTGCCCGAGGATTTCAGGCAGCCCAAGGCCATGGACAAGCCGGCGAAACCGTCTGACCTCAAGGCGATATCGGGTATTGGCCCGAAGCTGGAAAAGGTGCTCAACGGGCTTGGCATATGGACATATGCCCAGATCGCCGCCTGGTCGACGCAGGAGATCGCCTGGGTCGACGATTATCTGTCGTTCAACGGCCGCATCGGCCGCGATGACTGGACTGCCCAGGCGGCTGTGCTGGCCGCAAAGAAGTGAATGAAATGCCGGGCGCTGCGTCTGCCGCGCCCGGGAAATGAGATTGCGGGAAATCCGCAGGGGTTTGAAGCGAATGGCAAAGCTCAAGGTCGACGGGAAAGAGATCACTGTACCCGACCACTACACGCTGCTGCAGGCGGCGGAAGACGCGGGCGCGGAAGTGCCGCGCTTCTGCTTCCATGAGCGGCTGTCGATCGCCGGCAATTGCCGCATGTGCCTGATCGAGGTGAAGGGCGGGCCGCCCAAGCCGCAGGCTTCCTGCGCCATGGGCGTGCGCGATTTGCGCCCCGGCCCGAATGGCGAGCCGCCGGAAATCTTCACCAACACGCCGATGGTCAAGAAGGCCCGGGAAGGCGTGATGGAGTTCCTGCTGATCAACCATCCGCTGGACTGCCCGATCTGCGACCAGGGCGGCGAGTGTGACCTGCAGGACCAGGCGATGGCCTTTGGTGTCGATTCCTCGCGCTATCACGAGAACAAGCGCGCCGTCGAAGACAAGTATATCGGCCCGCTGGTCAAGACGGTGATGAACCGCTGCATCCACTGCACGCGCTGCGTCCGCTTCACCACCGAGGTTGCCGGCATTTCCGAGCTCGGCCTGATCGGCCGCGGCGAGGATGCCGAGATCACCACCTATCTCGAACAGGCGATGACCTCGGAATTGCAGGGCAATGTCATCGATCTCTGCCCGGTCGGCGCGCTGACCTCCAAGCCCTTCGCCTTCCAGGCGCGGCCGTGGGAGCTGACCAAGACCGAATCCATCGACGTGATGGACGCGGTCGGCTCGGCGATCCGTATCGACAGCAGAGGCCGCGAAGTGATGCGCATCCTGCCGCGCGTCAACGAGCAGGTCAACGAGGAGTGGATCTCCGACAAGACCCGCTTCATCTGGGACGGATTACGCACGCAGCGCCTCGACCGACCCTATGTGCGCAAGGACGGCAAGCTGGTTCCGGCGAGCTGGGCTGAAGCCTTCGGTGCAATCAAGGACGCGGTGTCGAAGACGACGCCCGAGAAGATCGGCGCCATATCAGGCGATCTCGCCGCGGTCGAGGAAATCTACGCGCTGAAGCTGTTGATGGCTTCGCTCGGTTCGAAGAACACCGACTGCCGCCAGGATGGCGCAGCCCTTGATCCGGCGCTCGGCCGCGCCAGCTACATCTTCAACCCGACCATCGAAGGCATCGAGCAGGCCGACGCGGTGTTGATCATCGGCGCCAATCCGCGCTTCGAAGCCTCGGTGCTCAACGCCCGCATCCGCAAGCGCTGGCGGGTCGGCAATCTGCCGGTCGGCGTCATCGGCGATGTCGGCGACACGCGCTACGAATATGAACTGCTCGGCGCCGGACCGGATTCGCTCAAGGATCTGGCCGACGGCAATGGCAAGTTCTTCGAGACGCTGAAGAAGGCGACGCATCCGCTGATCATTGTCGGCCAGGGCGCGCTGGCGCGTGCCGATGGCACGGCTGTGCTCGGCCAGGCGGCGAAGCTCGCAGCTTCCGTCAACGCCGCCCGCGCCGACTGGAACGGCTTTGCCGTGCTGCACAATGCGGCGGCCAGAGTCGGCGGCCTCGATCTCGGCTTCGTGCCGGGCGAGGGCGGCAAGGATGTTGCCGGCATGCTGGGCGAAACGGACGTGCTGTTCCTGCTCGGCGCCGACGAGATCGACATGGGCAAGACCGGCGGCGCCTTCGTCGTCTATGTCGGCACCCATGGCGACCAGGGCGCGCACCGCGCCAATGTCATCCTGCCGGCGGCCGCCTACACCGAAAAGTCGGGTACCTACGTCAACACCGAAGGGCGCGTGCAGCAGACCAACCGCGCCGGCTTCGCACCGGGAGATGCGCGCGAGGACTGGGCAATCCTGAGAGCCCTGTCGGATGTGCTCGGCAAGAAGCTGCCGTTCGATTCGCTGCCGCAGCTGCGCGCGAAACTCTATGGCGAATACCCGCATCTGGCCCGCATCGATCAGGTCGCGGCCGGCAATGCCGAGGATATCGCCAATGTGGCGAAACTCGGCGGGCGGCTGAACAAGGGCACCTTCACCTCACCGGTCAAGGATTTCTACCTGACCAACCCGATCGCGCGGGCGTCCGCCGTGATGGCGGAATGCTCGGCACTGGCCAAGAGCGGCTTCAAGCAGGCGGCGGAATAAGCATGGACACCTTCTTCTCCTTCTACGTGCTGCCGGCGCTGCTGATCCTCTTGAAGTCAGTCGTGCTGATCGTGGTGCTGCTGGTCTTCGTCGCCTACATCCTCTACGCCGACCGCAAGATCTGGGCGGCGGTGCAGTTGCGCCGCGGCCGAACGTCGTCGGCCCCTGGGGCACGCTGCAGGCCTTCGCCGATCTGTTGAAGTTCGTCTTCAAGGAACCGGTCATCCCGTCCGGCGCCAACAAGGGCGTGTTCCTTTTGGCCCCGCTGGTGTCGGCGGTGCTGGCGATCTCGGCCTGGGCCGTCATTCCGGTCAACCAGGGGTGGGCGATCGCCAACGTCAATGTCGGCATCCTCTACGTCTTCGCCATCTCTTCGCTCGAGGTCTATGGCGTGATCATGGGCGGCTGGGCGTCCAACTCGAAATATCCGTTCCTCGGCGCGCTGCGTTCGGCGGCGCAGATGGTGTCCTACGAAGTCTCGATCGGCTTCGTTATCGTTACCGTGTTGCTCACCGCCGGTTCGCTCAACCTCAGCGATATCGTGCTGTCGCAGCAGGGTGGAATTGGCACGCGGCTTGGCCTGCCCAACACGTTCCTCGACTGGAACTGGCTGGCGCTGTTCCCGATGTTCATCATCTTCTTCATCTCGGCGCTGGCCGAGACGAACCGGCCGCCTTTCGATCTGGTGGAAGCCGAATCGGAACTCGTCGCCGGCCACATGGTCGAATATTCGTCGACGCCGTTCCTGCTGTTCTTCCTCGGCGAGTATGTCGCCATCGTCTTGATGTGCGCGCTGGCCACCATCCTGTTCCTCGGCGGCTGGCTGCCGCCCTTCGACTTCGCGCCCTTCACCTGGGTGCCCGGTGTCATCTGGTTCGTGCTGAAGGTCTGCTTCGTGTTCTTCGGCATCTCCATGGTGAAGGCCTTCGTGCCGCGCTACCGCTACGACCAGCTGATGCGGCTGGGCTGGAAAGTGTTCCTGCCGATCTCGCTGTTCATGGTGGTCGCCACCGCAGCCTTCCTCAAGATCACGGGGTTTGCGTGATGTCCGCTCTCGGCCAAGCCGCCAAATCGCTGCTGCTGCAGGATTTCGTCAGCGCCTTCTTCCTGTCGATGCGCCAGTTCTTCGCGCCGAAGGAGACGATCAACTATCCGCACGAGAAGGGGCCGACCAGCCCGCGCTTCCGGGGCGAGCATGCGTTGCGCCGCTATCCCAATGGCGAGGAACGCTGCATCGCCTGCAAATTGTGCGAGGCGATCTGCCCGGCGCAGGCCATCACCATCGAGGCCGGCCCGCGCCGCAATGACGGCACCCGCCGCACGGTGCGTTATGACATCGACATGGTGAAGTGCATCTATTGCGGCTTCTGCCAGGAAGCCTGCCCGGTCGACGCCATTGTCGAGGGGCCGAATTTCGAATTCGCGACGGAGACGCGCGAGGAACTCTACTACGACAAGGACAAGCTGTTGGCGAATGGCGACCGGTGGGAGCGCGAGCTGGCGCGCAACATCTCGCTGGACTCGCCCTACCGCTGATATTTGACGCATGGACGGGGCGAGGGGCCTCGTCTAAGGACACAACGAAACTTGCCGACCGGAGGCGGTGGCAAGCAAGATCGGGCAGGACGCAAGCGTCGTGTCCGGACAGGAACCCGGGGGAACCCCAATGCTGAGTGGACTAGAGGCGGCCTTTTTCTACCTCTTCGCCTTTGTCGCCGTGGCGTCGGCGTTCATGGTCATTTCGTCGCGCAACCCCGTGCATTCGGTGCTGTTCCTGATCCTGACCTTCTTCAACGCCGCCGGCCTGTTCATGCTGACCGGCGCCGAGTTCCTGGCGATGATCCTGCTCGTCGTCTATGTCGGCGCGGTCATGGTGCTGTTCCTGTTCGTCGTCATGATGCTCGACGTCGATTTCGCCGAGATGAAGGAAGGCGCCCTGCAATACGCGCCGATCGGCGCGCTGGTCGGGCTGATCCTGGCGGCGGAGCTGATCGTGGTGCTGGGCGGTTACACATTCGCACCGAAGCTGGCCGCGACGGTTTCGAAGCCTATTCCCGATCTCGCCGCGCGCTCGAACACGGCCGCACTCGGCGACATCCTCTATACCGACTACCTCTACTACTTCCAGATTTCGGGCCTCATCCTGCTGGTTGCCATGATCGGCGCCATCGTGCTGACGCTGCGCCACAAGGAAGGGGTCAAGCGGCAGTCGATCGCAGCCCAGGTCGGCCGCACGCCGGCCACCGGCATGGAAATCCGCAAGGTCAAGTCGGGCGAAGGAGTTCTGAGATGGTCGTCGGCATCGCGCATTATCTGACCGTATCGGCGATCCTGTTCACACTCGGCGTGTTCGGCATCTTCCTGAACCGCAGGAACATCATCGTCATCCTGATGTCGATCGAGCTGATCCTGCTCGCGGTCAACATCAATTTCGTCGCCTTTTCGGCGGCGCTGCATGACCTCGTCGGCCAGGTGTTCGCGCTGTTCGTGCTGACGGTCGCTGCCGCCGAGGCTGCCATCGGACTTGCCATTCTCGTCGTCTTCTTCCGCAACCGCGGCTCGATCGCGGTCGAAGACGTGAACATGATGAAGGGTTGACGGAACCACCATGTATCAGGCCATCGTCTTCCTTCCACTGCTCGGCTTCCTGATCGTCGGCCTGTTCGGCACGTCGCTCGGCGCCAAGGCATCCGAATACATCACCTCCGGCTTCCTGGTGATTTCGGCGGTGCTGTCGTGGGTTGCCTTCTTCAGCGTCGGTTTCGGCCATGGTGAGGTGTTCACCGTGCCGGTGCTGCGCTGGATCCAGTCCGGCGGGCTCGAAGCACCCTGGGCGCTGCGCATCGACACGCTGACGGTGGTGATGCTGGTGGTGGTCAACACCGTGTCGGCGCTGGTTCATATCTATTCGATCGGCTACATGCACCACGATCCGAACCGGCCGCGCTTCTTCGCCTATCTGTCGCTGTTCACCTTCGCCATGCTGATGCTGGTGACGGCCGACAACCTCGTGCAGATGTTCTTCGGCTGGGAAGGGGTGGGCCTCGCGTCCTATCTGCTGATCGGCTTCTGGTACAAGAAGCCGTCCGCCAATGCCGCCGCCATCAAGGCCTTCGTCGTCAACCGCGTCGGAGATTTCGGCTTCGCTCTCGGCATTTTCGGCGTGTTCGTGCTGTTCGGTTCGGTTAATCTCGGCACCATCTTCGCCAACGCAGCAACGTTCATCCCGGCTGAAGGCGCGCCGCAAGGTGCGGCCGTGCTGACCTTCCTCGGCCATGCGCTGGACAAGCAGACGGCGATGACCGTCGTGTGTCTGCTGCTGTTCATGGGTGCCATGGGCAAGTCGGCGCAGGTGCCGCTGCACACCTGGCTGCCGGACGCCATGGAAGGCCCGACGCCGGTCTCCGCACTCATCCATGCCGCCACCATGGTGACGGCGGGCGTGTTCATGCTGGCGCGGCTGTCGCCGCTGTTCGAACTGTCGCATTCGGCGCTGACCGTGGTGACCTTCATCGGCGCCTTCACCGCCTTCTTCGCGGCGACCGTCGGTCTCGTGCAAAACGACATCAAACGCGTCATCGCCTATTCGACCTGCTCGCAGCTCGGTTACATGTTCGTGGCGCTCGGCGTCGGCGCCTATGGCGCTGCGATCTTCCATCTGTTCACGCATGCCTTCTTCAAGGCGCTGCTGTTCCTTGGTTCGGGCTCGGTCATCCATGCCGTCTCCGACGAGCAGGACATGCGCAAGATGGGTGGCCTGCGGAAGCTGATCCCGACCACCTACTGGATGATGGTGATCGGCACGCTGGCGCTGACCGGCGTCGGCATTCCTGTGACGGTCATCGGCACCGCCGGCTTCTTCTCCAAGGACGCGATCATCGAAAGCGCCTTTGCCGGACATAACTCGGTCGCCGGCTTTGCCTTTATCCTGCTGGTCATCGCCGCCTGCTTCACCTCCTTCTATTCCTGGCGGCTGATCTTCATGACCTTCCACGGCGAACCGCGGGCGAGCCATGAGGTGATGCACCACGTGCATGAATCGCCGCCGGTGATGCTGGTGCCGCTGTTCATCCTGGCCGCCGGCGCGCTGTTTGCCGGCATCATCTTCCACAATTCGTTTATCGGCGAAGGCTATGCCGAGTTCTGGAAGGCGTCGTTGTTCACGCTGCCAAACAATCACATCCTGCACGACATCGAAGAACTGCCGCTGTGGGTCGAGCTGTCGCCCTTCATCGCCATGCTGATCGGCTTCGCGCTGGCCTGGAAGTTCTACATCCGCTCGCCGGAAATGCCGGTGACCCTTGCGAAGCAGAATCGCGGGCTTTACGCCTTCCTGCTCAACAAGTGGTATTTCGACGAGCTTTACGACTTCCTGTTCGTTGGCCCGGCCAAGCGCCTCGGCCATTTCCTGTGGAAGACCGGTGACGGCACCATCATCGACGGGCTCGGGCCGGACGGCATTTCGGCGCGCGTCGTCGATGTCACCAACCGCGTCGTCAAGCTGCAGACCGGCTACCTCTACCACTATGCCTTCGCCATGCTGATCGGCGTTGCCGCACTCGTCACCTGGATGATGCTCTGATGACCGCCTGGCCAATCCTCTCGCTGGTCACCTTCCTGCCGCTGGTTGGTGTGCTGCTGATCCTGTTCATAAGGGATGACAGCGAAAACGCGCGCCGCAACATCCGCTCCATTGCGCTGTTGACGACGACGGCCACGTTCATCATCTCGCTGTTCATCTGGACCGGCTTCGACAATTCGCAGGCCGGCTTCCAGTTCGTCGAGAAATTCGCCTGGCTCGACTCCGGCATTTCCTACCATATGGGCGTCGACGGCATTTCCATGCTGTTCGTCATCCTGACGACCTTCCTGATGCCGCTCTGCATCCTGGCGTCATGGGAAGCGATCGAGAAGCGCGTCAAGGCCTATATGATCGCCTTCCTGCTGCTCGAGACGCTGATGATCGGCGTGTTCTGCGCGCTCGATATCGTGCTGTTCTACGTCTTCTTCGAAGCCGGTCTGATCCCGATGTTCATCATCATCGGCGTCTGGGGCGGCAAGCGGCGCGTCTATGCCTCGTTCAAGTTCTTCCTCTATACGCTCGCCGGCTCGGTGCTGATGCTGCTTGCCATCATGGCGATGTTCTATCAGTCCGGCACGACCGACATCCCGACGCTGTTGACGCACCAATTCCCGGCCAACATGCAGACATGGCTATGGCTCGCCTTCTTTGCCTCCTTCGCGGTGAAGATGCCGATGTGGCCGGTGCATACCTGGTTGCCGGATGCCCACGTCGAGGCGCCGACGGCAGGTTCGGTCATCCTGGCCGCCATTCTCCTGAAAATGGGTGGGTACGGCTTCCTGCGCTTCTCGCTGCCGATGTTCCCGTTGGCATCCGAAATGTTCGCGCCGCTGGTCTTCACGCTGTCGGTCGTCGCCATCATCTACACCTCGCTGGTGGCGCTGATGCAGGAGGACATGAAGAAGCTGATCGCCTATTCGTCTGTCGCCCATATGGGCTTCGTCACCATGGGCATCTTCGCCATGAACCAGGAAGGCGTGCAGGGCGCGATCTTCCAGATGCTCAGCCATGGCCTCGTGTCGGGCGCGCTGTTCCTTTGTGTGGGCGTCATCTATGATCGCATGCACACGCGTGAGATCGCCGCCTATGGCGGGCTGGTCAACAACATGCCGAAATACGCCACCGTTTTCATGGTCTTTACCATGGCCAATGTCGGCCTGCCGGGCACCAGCGGCTTCGTCGGCGAGTTCCTGACCATGCTTGGCGTGTTCCGGGTCAACACCTGGGTGGCGTTCTTCGCTGCCACCGGCGTCATCCTGTCGGCGGCCTACGCGCTCTGGCTCTATCGCCGGGTGATTTTCGGCGCGCTGACCAAGGACAGCCTGAAGAACCTGCTCGACCTGTCGCCGCGCGAGAAGTTCATCATCTACCCGCTGGTCGTGCTGGTCATCTTCTTTGGCGTCTATCCCGCTCCCGTCTTCGATGCGACGGCCCAATCGGTCAAGTCGCTCGTCACCAATGTCACCGCATCCATCGGCGCCGCGCAGACCGCGGCGGCGAACTGACCAGAGGTTTTGCGAACCATGACGCCGGACCTTCTCTCCAGCCTGTCGCTCTCGACGCCCGAGCTGATCCTTGCCATCGGCGCGCTCGCGCTGCTGATGGTCGGCGCCTATTCGCGCGCCAACACCGCCAATACCGTGACCGGCCTTGCTGTCGCCGTGCTGGTGGTCGCCGGCGCCTGGCTGATCTTTTCCACCGGGCTGGGCAGTGCCTATGGCAACGCCTTTATCCAGGATCCCTTCTCCCGATTCATGAAGGTGCTGTCGCTGGTCGGCTCGGCGGTGACGCTGGTCATGTCGATGCGCTTTGCCAAGGCGGAGCATTTCGACAAATTCGAATACCCGGTGCTGATTCTGCTGTGCACGCTCGGCATGATGCTGATGATCTCGGCCAACGGCATGATCGGGCTCTATCTCGGCCTCGAACTGCAGTCGCTGGCAATCTACGTGCTGGCGGCGATCAACCGCGACAATCTGCGTTCGACCGAAGCCGGCCTGAAATACTTCGTCCTCGGCGCGCTGTCGTCGGGCATGCTGCTCTACGGCATCAGCCTGGTCTACGGCTACACCGGCAACACCGGCTTCCAGGAAATTGCCTCGGCACTTGGCAGCGGCGAGCGCCAGCTTGGTCTCGTGGTTGGCCTCGTCTTCGTGCTGGCCGGCCTTGCCTTCAAGATCTCGGCGGTGCCGTTCCATATGTGGACGCCGGACGTCTATGAGGGCGCGCCGACGCCGGTGACGGCTTTCCTTGCGGCGGCACCGAAGATGGCGGCGATGGCGCTGATCGTGCGCGTCACCATGGGCGCGTTCAAGCCGATCGCCGCCGACTGGCAGCAGATCATCGTCTTCATCTCGATCGCTTCGATGGCGCTCGGCGCCTTCGCCGCGATCGGCCAGACCAACATCAAGCGCCTGATGGCCTATTCCTCGATCGGCCATATGGGCTACGCGCTGGTCGGCCTTGCCGCCAACAGCCAGGCCGGCGTGCGCGGCGTTGCCATCTATATGCTGATCTACCTGGTGATGACGCTCGGCACCTTCGCCTTCATCCTCGCCATGCGGCGCAAGGAAGGCAATGTCGAGCAGATCAGCGATCTCGCCGGGCTTGCCTCGACCAATCCGATCATGGCGACGATTCTCACCATCCTGATGTTCTCACTGGCCGGTATTCCGCCGCTCGCCGGTTTCTGGGGGAAGTGGTACGTCTTCCTCGCAGCCATCAACGCCAACCTCTACGCGCTGGCGATCATCGGCGTGCTGGCCTCGGTGGTGGGCGCCTATTACTATCTGCGCATCATCAAGATCATGTGGTTCGACGAACCGGTCGGCGGCTTCGTACCGATGGCCAGTGAACTGCGCCTCGTGCTCGGCGTCTCCGGCGCCTTCGTGCTGTTCTATGTGCTGATCGGCGGGCCGATCGGTACCTATGCCGAAGCCGCCGCCAAGACATTTTTCTGACGGGATGGCATTTCGGCTGGCTCCAACCTCGGCGTCGGAAGGGTTCCGGCTCGAGGCCCATGACAGTATCGGTTCCACCAACACGGTGGCGCTGGACCACGCAAGGGCAGGCGACCCGGGCAGGCTGTGGGTCGTTTCCAAAAAACAGGAAAGCGGGCGCGGCCGGCGCGGCCGCGCCTGGGTGTCGTCCGAAGGCAATCTGGCGGCGACCTTGCTGGTCGTCACCGGCGGTGAACTTCGTCTTGCCGCGACGCTGGGTTTCGTCGCCGGCCTGTCGCTAGCCGACGCGCTCGATGCCGTGGTGCCGAAGGGCCGCATCGCCATCGGGCTTGATGGCGCAAGCCAGGGACAAAACCGTTTCGAGCTGAAATGGCCGAACGACGTGCTTGCTTCCGGTGCGAAGCTCGCCGGCATCCTGCTGGAGTCGGCGATACTGGATGGCGGCCGCTTCGCGGTCGCGGTCGGCATCGGCGTCAATGTGGTGGCGCATCCAACCGATTTGCCTTATCCCGCGACATCGCTGCACGCGCTCGGCGCGACATGCGATGCCGAAACGCTGTTCCTGGCGCTGTCGGATGCCTGGAGCGAGAATGCCCGCCTGTGGGATGAAGGGCGCGGTCTTGCCGCTGTCAGGCGGCGCTGGCTGGCGCGCGCGGCGGGGCTTGGCGGCGAGGTTGCTGTCAGAATTGACGGTAATGTGGTGCGTGGGGTGTTCGAGACCATTGACGAGGACTGCCGTTTCGTGATCCGCGACGATGAGGGGACTGTCCTGACGATCGCCGCCGGCGATGTGCATTTCGGCGCGGTGGCGTCCGCACGGGTATAATGGGCTTGGCCTCAAGGGCCAGGAAGGGAAAAATCATGGCGAAAGCGGAAAACGCCGAACTCGTCTTCGTGCCGCTCGGCGGCGTCGGCGAGATCGGCATGAACTTCGCCCTCTACGGCTACGGTCCGCCGAGCGCGCGCGAATGGATCGTCATCGATGTCGGCGTCACCTTTCCAGATGCCAGCCTGCCCGGCGTCGACCTGGTGCTGCCCGATACGCGCTTCATCGAGGAGAACCTCGCCAATCTGCGCGGCATCATCATCACCCACGCGCATGAAGATCATTACGGCGCGCTGCTCGACACCTGGCCGAAGCTGAAGGCGCCGGTGTGGATGACGCCGTTCAGCGCCGGGCTGCTGGAAGCCAAGCGACAGGGCGAGCAGGGCGCACCGAAAATCCCGCTGACGATCTACCGGGCGGGCGAGAAATTCACTGTCGGCCCGTTCGAGATCGAAGCCATTCCAGTGGCGCACTCTATCCCCGAGCCGATGTCGCTGGCGATCACCTCGCCGGCCGGCACCGTCATCCACACGGGCGACTGGAAGATCGATCCGGAACCGACGATCGGGCCCAAGACCGACGAGGCGAGGTTCCGTGCCTATGGCGACAAGGGCGTCTTGGCGCTGATCTGCGATTCGACCAATGCGCTGCGGGAAGGGGAATCGCCGTCGGAAGTGGCGGTTGGTGAAGGGCTCAAGGGCGTCATCCAGAGTGCCGTCGGCCGGGTCGCCGTCACCACCTTCTCCTCCAATGTCGGGCGTATCGTCTCCATCGCCAAGGCGGCACGCGATGCCGGCCGCCAGTGCCTGGTGCTTGGCCGCTCGCTGAAGCGGGTCATCGATGTCGCGGACGAGCTTGGCTATATGGACGGCCTGCCGGAATTCATCGCCGAGGAAGATTTCGGCTTCATCCCGCGCGAAAACCTCGTCATCATCTGCACCGGCAGCCAGGGCGAGCCGCTTGCGGCGCTGGCGAAACTGTCGCGCGAAGAGATGAAGTCGGTGTCGCTGACGGCGGGCGACACGGTGGTGTTTTCCTCGCGCACCATTCCCGGCAATGAGAAGGCGATCCTCGAGATCAAGAATCGCCTGATCGATCTTGGCATCAAGATCATCGAGGATGGCGACGCGCTGGTGCATGTCTCCGGCCATCCCCGGCGCAGCGAGTTGCGCAAGATGTATGAATGGGTGCGCCCGCAGATCGGCGTTCCCGTGCATGGCGAGGCGGCGCATCTGGTGGCGCAGGGCTCGCTGATGTCGACCTCCCGCATCGGTCAGGTGGCGCAGGTGCGCGATGGCGACATGCTCAGGCTCGCTCCCGGTCCTGCCACCATCATCGACCAGGTACCGTTCGGCCGCATCTACAAGGACGGCAATCTGATCGGCACCGACCAGGCGATGGGCATTCGCGACCGGCGCAAATTGTCCTTTGCCGGCCATGTCGCGGTCAATGTCGTGCTCGACGACAAATACGAGCTCGCCGGCGACCCCGACCTTGTCGCCATCGGCGTCGCCGAGGCTGATGCCAGCGGCGAGACGCTGGAGGATTTGATGATCGACGCGGCCGTCGGTGCGGTGGACTCGATTCCGCGCCAGCGCCGCAAAGACCTCGACCTGGTGCAGGAGGCGGTACGGCGCGCGGTGCGCGGCGCCGCCAACGAAGCCTGGGGCAAGAAGCCGCTGGTGACGGTGTTCGTCACCAGGTGAAGGTGGAAGTGGTTCGCTACACGTTCAGCTGATAGCTGACCGGAAGCCAGCGAAAAGAACCGTTCACCGATTCGATGTAGCCCAGGCCCGGAAATGGCATGTGATGGCCGCCGACCAGCAGGCGCTGGTCGGCGGCCATCCTCAGCAGTCGCTCGCGGGTCTCGACCGCCTGTTCCTTGTCATCATCGAAATCGGCATGCCACTGCGGCTGCTGGATGGACACGACATAATGCAGGAACGCGTCTGACCAGATCAGCAATTTCTGGCCGTCGCTCTCGACGAGAAATGCCAGGAGACCGGGGGAATGACCTGACGCGTCGATGGCGGTAATGCCCGGCAGAACCTCATCTCCGGGCGCCACGAATGTTGCCCGATCGGCCAGCCCGGTGCAAATCTGCCTGAACAGATCACGGTTGGCCAATCTGGCCTCGCGGACCGCGGTTCCCTCGGCCCAGAAAGCGAATTCAGCCGCGCCGAATACATAGCGTGCCCGGCTGAAAACCGGCTCGCCATTCCTGACCAGCCCGCCGATGTGGTCCGGGTGGCCGTGCGTGATGACCACCACGTCGATATCGTCAGGCCCAAGCCCAAGGTCTCTCAAACAGTCCAGCAGTGAGCTGCCCTCATCTCCGCATCCGGTGTCGAACAGGATCGTTTCAGAACCGGTGTCGATCAGCGTCGGGATGAAACAATGCTCGTACCGATCCTGGTCGATGAAGTTCGAAACCGCGAGTTCGAGCACGGCGGTTGGCGATTGTCCGGCTGCGAAGGCCGATGCAAGGTTGTCGCGAACATCGACGGCGTCGAGCAAGGCGGCAATCTTGAATGATCCGAGATCGAAGGTGAAAACGCGGGCGCGGGCAGGGCGGATGTAAGACATTGCCGTTTGTACTTTGCGGTTGCCGGGCGGACCAGCCTCGATAGCGATTCGCGAGAATGTTCACCAAAGTGCGACAGTGCGCGCCTCGTGGATGGCTGTTGATCTCAGCCGATTTGACGTATGACGCGAGCCATTGGACAGAGGAGAGATTGCGCGCACATGCTCGGACGGCTGAACCATGTCGCGCTTGCGGTGCCGGATCTGGCCACTGCCGTTGCTGCCTACCGCAACACGCTTGGGGCCGAAGTGACGGAGCCGCAGGCTTTGCCGGAGCATGGCGTCACCGTGGTGTTCGTCAATGTCGGCAACACCAAGATCGAATTGCTGGAGCCGCTGGGCGAGGGCTCGCCGATCACCGCTTTCTTGGCGAAGAGCCGTCCGGCGGCATGCATCATCTCTGCTACGAGGTCGACGACATCCTGGCCGCGCGCGATCAACTCAAGGCCGCCGGCGCCCGCGTGCTGGGCGACGGCAATCCCAAGATCGGCGCGCATGGCAAGCCGGTGCTGTTCCTGCATCCGAAGGATTTCTTCGGCACGCTGATCGAACTGGAGCAATCATGAGCTGGGTTTCGTTCACCGCCCTGTTTTTTGCCACCTGGTGGGTGGTGCTGTTTGCCGTGCTGCCGTTCAGCATCCGCACACAGGACGACGATCACGACGTGACGCTGGGCACGGTTCCAAGCGCGCCGCGCGGGCCGCATATGCTGCGCGCGGTGATCCGCACCACCATCGCCACGGCGATCCTGATGGGCATTTTCTATGGCCTGACACATGGGCTCGGTTACAGCCTCAACGACATCCCCCACATCGTGCCGGATTTCGGCCAGACCCCGGCAAAATAGATCGTTCGGCAAGGGTGCTCCTACGGCATCGGAGCGCTGCGGGCAGGGATCAAAAATGCGACCACATCTCGCGGCCGTACGCCGGCTGACGCAAGGTCATGCACCGTGGCAACTCGCCGCGCTAACCAGATGATTGCACAAAAAAAATGCAAGGCACGAGGCCTTGCAATTAAACGCGTCCGATCTGTTTCCGGTTTCCGGCGGCAGCGAGTAACCGCGCCTAGATCGCATCCTCCCAAGACTTTGACCGCGTAGGAGAGCAGATTTTTCTCCGCCCTCTCGGTTATCGCGGCACACTAGCCTAAGCCGAATGAAAATGTCACGAAGAATTTTGCCTCGAAACAGGCATTCTCGTGCTGCACTGCACAATAGTATGGCATGCTTTGCTTTCGAAACGATCACGGAGCCTTTGCGGCATGTCCTGAATTGACGCGCGCAAAGAATTGACGGCCAAGTCCGAAGACGTTCGCTATGCTCAATCGCCGGTGCGGCCTGATCCGGAAACCGAAGGATTCCGGGCCGCAACGCACTGATGTGCGGCCATGCCCGGGTTTCCATTCCGCCATGAAATGGCTATGAAGCCGGGTCAAGCAAGCCTGCGTCGCGCCGATTCTGGCGTGGCCGTTCTCATTCACGGACCAGTCCATGCGTTTGTCGCGCTATTTCCTGCCAATCCTCAAAGAAAATCCGCGTGAGGCCGAGATCGTCTCGCACCGGCTGATGCTGCGTGCCGGCATGATCCGCCAGCAGGGGCAGGGTAGCTTCTCCTGGCTGCCACTTGGCAAACGTGTGCTGGACAAGGTTTGCCAGATCATTCGCGAGGAGCAGAACCGCGCCGGTGCGCTGGAAATCCTGATGCCGACCATCCAGTCAGCCGATCTGTGGCGCGAAAGCGGTCGCTACAACGACTATGGCAAGGAGATGCTGCGCATCAAGGATCGCCAGGACCGAGACATGCTCTACGGTCCGACCAACGAGGAGATGGTCACCGAAATTTTCCGCGCCTATGTGAAGTCCTACAAGGATTTGCCGCTCAACCTCTACCACATCCAGTGGAAGTTCCGCGATGAGGTGCGGCCGCGCTTCGGCGTCATGCGTTCGCGCGAGTTCCTGATGAAGGACGCCTATTCCTTCGACCTCGACTTCGAGGGTGCGAGGGCTGCCTACAACAGGATGTTCGTCTCCTACCTCAGGACGTTTACGCGCATGGGCCTGCAGGCGATCCCGATGCGCGCCGACACCGGGCCGATTGGTGGCGACCTCAGCCACGAATTCATCATCCTTGCGGACACCGGCGAGAGCCAGGTTTTCTGCCATCGCGACTATCTTTCGCTTGCCGTGCCGGGCGCCAGCACCGACTTCGCCAATGACGGCGAGATATCCGATATCGTCAAGACGTGGACGACGCCCTACGCCGCCACCGACGAGATGCATGACGAAGCGACCTGGGAAAAGGTGCCCGAGAGCGACAAGGTTTCGGCACGCGGCATCGAGGTTGGCCACATCTTCCACTTTGGCGAGAAGTACTCCAAGCCGATGGGCGCCAAGGTGACCGGACCTGACGGCAAGGACCATTTCGCCTCCGGCGGCTCCTACGGCATCGGCCCGTCGCGGCTTGTCGCCGCGATCATCGAGGCCAGCCACGACGAGAACGGCATCATCTGGCCGGACGCCGTGGCGCCGTTCGACATCGGCCTGATCAATATGAAGGTGGGCGACGCCGATTGCGACCGTGTCAGCGATGAGCTTAATGCCGCCTTCACCGCCGCCGGCAAGGATGTGCTTTACGACGACACCGACCAGCGGCCGGGCGGCAAGTTCGCCACCGCCGACCTGATCGGCCTGCCCTGGCAAGTGATCGTCGGGCCGCGCGGCGTGGCCGCCGGCGAGGTCGAGATAAAGAATCGCAAGACCGGCGAGCGCGAAACGCTGCCGATCGCCGATGCGAAAAAACGCTTCGGTGTCGCCGCATGAGCGAGGCGGCGGCGACAAGATCGGCGGGCGCCGGCCCGTTCTCCTTCTTCGAGCGCACGGTTGCCTGGCGCTATCTGCGTTCGCGGCGCAAGGAGACGGTGATCTCGGTCATCGCCTCGATCTCCTTCCTCGGCATCATGCTGGGGGTGGCGACGCTGATCGTCGTCATGGCCGTGATGAACGGGTTCCGCGCCGAGCTGTTGACGCGCATCCTCGGCGTCAACGGCCATCTGATCGTGCAGCCGCTCGATTCGCCGCTCGAGGACTACGCCCAGGTTGCCGGCCGCATAAACGGCGTGCCCGGCGTCAAATACGCTATCCCGCTGATCGACGGCCAGGTGCTGGCGCAAGGCAATGTCGGCGGCGGCACGGGCGCGCTGGTGCGCGGTATACGCGGCGAAGATCTCGGCAAGATCGCCATCGTCGCCAACAACATCAAGCAGGGTTCGCTCGCCGGTTTCGACTCGGGCGAGGGCGTCGCCATCGGCAAGCGCATGGCCGAGAATCTCGGCCTGACGCTGGGCGACACCATTACGCTGATCTCGCCCGATGGCGACGTGACGCCGATCGGCACGACGCCGCGCATGAAGGGCTACAAGATCGCCGCGATCTTCGAAGTCGGCATGTCGGAATATGACACCTCCATCGTCTATATGCCGTTCTCGGAGGCGCAGCTCTATTTCAACATGGACGGGCGCGCGCAGACGATCGAGATCTATGTCGACAATCCCGACAATGTCGACGCGCTGAGACCGAAAGTGGAAGAGGCGGCGCAGAGGCCCATCGACATGGTCGACTGGCGCCAGCGCAACGAGACCTTCTTTCGGCCCTGCAGGTCGAGCGCAATGTCATGTTCATGATCCTGACGCTGATCGTTCTGGTGGCGGCGCTCAACATCATTTCGGGACTGATCATGCTGGTGAAGGACAAGGGGCACGACATTGCCATCCTGCGCACCATGGGCGCCTCGCGCGGGGCGATCCTGCGCATCTTCCTGATGACGGGGGCGGCGATCGGCGTCACCGGCACGCTCGCCGGCGTGCTGCTCGGCGTCGTCATCTGCACCAACATCGAATCGATCCGCCAGTTCTTCTCCTGGATGACCGGCAAGGTGCTGTTCAACCCGGAACTCTATTTCCTCAGCCAGCTGCCGGCGAAGATGGATCCGCGTGAGACGACCTATGTCATCATCATGGCGCTTGGGCTGTCCTTCCTGGCGACGGTGTTTCCGGCATGGCGGGCGGCCCGCCTCGATCCGGTCGAAGCCTTGAGGTACGAATAGTGGCCGAGGTCATTATCGAACTGAAGAGCGTCGAGCGGCACTATGTCCAGGGGCCGCGCAAGCTCACCATCCTGAACGGCGCCGATTTTTCGCTGAAGCGCGGCGAGATGGTGGCGCTGGTGGCGCCATCCGGCACGGGCAAGTCGACGCTGCTGCATACGGCCGGCCTGCTGGAACGCCCCGACGCCGGCGATGTGATCCTGTCCGGCCGGGCCTGTGGGCGGCTGTCCGACGACGAGCGCACGTCGATCCGCCGCAACGATGTCGGCTTCGTCTACCAGTTCCATCATCTGCTGCCGGAGTTTTCCGCACTGGAAAACATCATGATGCCGCAGCTGATCAAAGGCCTGTCGCGCAAGGAGGCCTCCGAGCGCGCGGCGCAACTGCTCGACTATATGCAGATCGGCAAGCGCGCCTCGCACCGGCCTGCTGAATTGTCGGGCGGCGAGCAGCAGCGCGTGGCCATAGCGCGCGCGGTCGCCAATGCGCCGCTGGTGCTGCTGGCCGACGAGCCGACCGGCAATCTCGATCCGGTCACCGCCTCTTATGTGTTCGAAGCGCTGGAGGCGCTGGTGCGGCAATCGGGCCTCGCGGCGCTGATCGCCACCCACAACCACGAACTGGCATCGCGCATGGATCGGCGCGTTACGCTCGCCGACGGCAAGGTTGTCCCATTGTAGGCTGCGCGATGGCGTGTCTGGCCGCCTGTGGTTCGCACACCCGGCTCGTGTTATCATAGGCTCTGGGAGACGGCGGACGCGCCGTGAGTGCCCGCCCGCTCCCCACTGTGGGAGGAACGAATGGCTTACTACGTACTGCTGTCGAATTTCACAGATCAAGGTATCAAGACGATAAAGGATACTCAGAAGCGTGCTGAGGCCTTCAAGGCGATGGCCAGCAAAAGCGGTATCAAGGTTCACACCCTGTTGTGGACGCTTGGCCAGCATGACGTCGTAGCGATTGCCGAAGCGGACGACGACATTGCAGCGACGGCACTAGCCCTGTCTATCGCATCGCTAGGGAACATCAGAACTCAGACACTGCGGGCGTTCGACACGGCAGATATGACCAAGATAATGGCAAAGATGGCCTGACCGGTGCATAGGCATTCACACCATCTCGGCTAGTCACCGCGGCTCACACCAAGGTGCGTTGGAGGCTTCCCGCCCGCAGCGGGCTCAATGGCAGCAATCGCAGTTGCGACTTCCGGATTATCGGGAACTGCCCGACTGCGGGCGAGAAGATCGCTTGCCGCAGAGTTGAGATCACCAAGGGCGAGGTGCGCCATCCACCACGCTTGGCGTGATCGCGAAGCGCTTCGGGATGGTACGTTCTAGGGCACTCGCTGGTCGGAGGCCGCCGTGAAAAAGATCATTCTCGGGGTTGCTGCATTGCTGTTCTTGGCAGCCGTCCTGGCGACCGTCTATTCATTGATCTTCGGTTGCCCGCATGGCGGTTCATACCGGTGCGTGCAGGGCTTCAACCGGGAAGTCTGTGGCTGCCCGCAATCGTAACCTTCGCGGCGCTCCTCGCGAAAAGGCCCGCCTCGTGCAGGCAACAGCAGTTTCACTCGTACCTCCCAGCGAGCGGTTAATCTTTCGCTAACCGTGCCCGATTCCCGCTTTAGCTCCATATCCCTGCGGCCGTTGACATTGAAACAAAATTAGAACAAATTGCGAACATATCAACAACAGGAGAGAGTTATGACCGATCTGGTTCAGGATGTCATCTCACTGGTTTGCATGAGCACCTTCCTCATTTCCATGGCGATCTGGATCGGCGCCATGTGATTTGGCGGCTCTCGCCGCCTTGGTTTCCGGCGGACGAAAACCGCTCCGCCGTTAAACCTTTCTTGCCGCCGCGACGTTAGGGTAGCTCCTCTAAGGCAGGAGCAACGTCCAGGTGTCGCCCATCGTCACGGCCATTCTGGTGGCCAGCAATCTCGGGCTGATCTTTCTCTTGATGACGGTGCCGCTTGGTTTGCGCACGGTCCGGATGAGCCGCGTGATCGCGATGGACCGCCATCGCCTCTGGCAGGCGCTGTGGCCGCTTGGCAGCGATGCCGGCTGGTCCGGCGAGATCCTGTCGGCGCAGCCGCTGGACGGGGAGGGTGTGTCCCGCATCATGCTGTCGTGGGAAGGCCGCGATGGCAAGCCGATCGAACGCAGGGCGCGGTTTGAAGACGTTGTCGAGGGCAGCCGCTTTGCCATGCGCGTCCTCGAGGATACCGCGCTCGATGGCTCGTTCTGGAAAGACTATCGCGAAACCGCCGAACTCGTCTCCGAAGGCAGCGGCACGCGGGTGACGCTCAGCCAGACGGATCGTTACCGCGGCGCTGCCTTTCTGGTGTTCCGTTACTTCGCCATGCGCCGCGAGCTGTCCAAGCTGCAGCGTTGGGCGGTAACCGGGCAATATCGCAAGGGTGGCTGGTTCGAGCATCCGCTGAGCCAGGTCGGCTTTGCCGTGCTGTCGGCACTGATCCTGTGGCCGTTCTTCGGCCTCCATCTCGGCGGCCTGGCGCTGGCCGCTATCCTCACCTCGGTCGTGGCCCTGCACGAGCTCGGTCACATGGCGGCATTCCGGCTGATGGGCCACCGCAAGGCGCGGATGATCTTCATCCCGCTGCTCGGCGGCATCGCCATTGGCGGCCGGCCCTATAACAGCCGTTTCGAAGTGGCCTTCGTGGCGCTGATGGGGGCGGGTTTCTCCGCCTTCCTGGTGCCGATCGTCATTGCCGCCAGCGCGTTTGCCGGTAGCGAGGGGCACAAGGCCGCGGCCGCGCTGCTGGCGGCGCTGGCAGGCTGTGCGGCCCTGTTCAACATTGCCAATCTGGTGCCGGTGTGGAAGTTCGATGGCGGCCAGGTGCTGCGCCAGATCTGCCCGGGGCCGGTCGCGCTGGCGCTGGCCTCGTTCTTCCTGCTGTCCGTCTTCCTGGCACTCGGCCGACAGGCAGGCTTCTCCTCCGGCTTTCTGATCGTGGCGGGAGCGGTCTTTTCGATCCTCAGCCTGCTCACTGTCGGCAGCGGCGTGAAGCCGCGCTACGAGTTGGAGCCAATCCGCACCGTTGACCGCTTCGCCATCGCCGGCGCGCTGCTGGCGGTGTTCACCATTCATGGCTGCGGCGTGTTGTGGGCGTCGGCGCAACTGCTTTGAGTTGGTTGGGCCAGAAAGGGTCAACCAGTCTTACGGGCGGCCTCGGCCGGCAAAGCCGCCACGGGACCGAACACATCTTCGAAGGCTGATTTCAGCGCCAGATCAAGGTCGGCCATGCCAACGGGAAGACCGAGATCGACGAGGCTGGTGACGCCGTGATCCTGCACGCCGCAGGGCACGATACCGCCGAAATGGGAGAGGTCCGGTTCGACATTGATGGCGATGCCGTGAAAGCTTACCCAGCGCCGCAGCCGGATCCCTATTGCCGCGATCTTGTCCTCGGCCGGCGAGCCGTCCGGCAGGGCAGGGCGGTCGGGCCGCACCACCCAGACGCCAACCCGGTCCTCGCGGCGTTCACCGCGCACGTTGAAGGCGGCAAGCGTGCCGATGATCCACTGTTCGAGCGCGGCGACGAAAGCGCGCACGTCCTCGCGCCGCCGTTTCAGGTCGAGCATGACATAGGCGACCCGTTGGCCGGGCCCATGATAGGTGTATTCGCCGCCGCGGCCGGCCGAAAGACCGGAAAGCGATCGGGCTCGATCAGGTCCTCGATGCGGGCGCTGGTGCCGGCGGTGTAGAGCGGCGGATGTTCGACCAGCCAGACCATTTCGCCGGCGGCACCGCTGCGGATCGCCTCGGCTCGCGCTTCCATGAAGGCCAGCGCATCGGGATAGGCGGTCAGGCCAGGCTCGATGCGCCACTCGACCGGTGCCGAACCGGGGAGCGGCAGGAACGACGTGGCGATCTGGCTGCGTTCTGTCATGGGTTTTCGTTTTTTCGCTTGTGCCGTCGTGATCAGGCTGCACGGGCGACATGCATCTGTCTCCCATATGGCGTCAATCGCTGGAAACGTCCAGTTCCGGCCCTGCATTCCAATCCTGTGGACCGTTATACCAATCGCCTGAGATTATTGCGTGCCGCGCACTTGTTTCGCCGGAAACGATTTGCTACACGCCGCGAGCCGGTCGGTTCCGGCTCCTACCACGTGCGGTCGTGGCGGAATTGGTAGACGCGCAGCGTTGAGGTCGCTGTGGGGCAACCCGTGGAAGTTCGAGTCTTCTCGACCGCACCAAATTTCCTGAAGCAAGCCTTCGGACGCCTTCAGGTAACCTCCGGCAATCTGGCGATCATCAGACCCCCGGCACGGTGCCGGCCGCTCTACAAGGTCTGGACCTCGGGCCCGTTCGGCAGATCGACGGTCACGACGAGGCCGGTTGGCTGGTTGTCGTGCAACTCGATCTTGCCGCCGTGGCCCTGGATGATATCCGCGACGATCGAGAGGCCCAGCCCGAAACCGTGTTTCGAGGCAACGCCGCGTGACATGTCTTCTTTGAAGAAGGGTTCGAAAACGCGGGAGCGCGCCGTCATCGAAATGCCCGGTCCGTCGTCGCCGACCGCGATGTGCGCCGCCGTGTCGGTCTGAGTCAATGCGACGGTGACGTTGCCGGCGAATTTGACCCCGTTGTCGCACAGATTGGTGATCGCACGCGCCAGCGCATTGGGCTTGCACCAGCCCAGAAGCCTGTCGGGTCCGGAATAGGAAACCGAAAACCCGACATCGGAGAATTCGGCGCAGACGGTTTGCAGCACGCTGGCTATGTCGGCCCGCTGCAGCTTTTCCGTCGAGACGTCGTTGCGCAGATAGGTCAGGGTCTCGTCGATCAGATCCTCGATGTGCCGGACGTCGGACAATATGGCGGTTCGAACGGGGCCGTCATCCATGCGCTCGGCGCGAAGCCGCAGCCGCGTCAACGGCGTGCGCAGATCATGACTGACGCTGCGCAACATGCGCGTGCGGTTCTCGATCATCGTGCGGATACGCGTTCTCATCCTGTTCAGCGCGCGCGCCAGGCCGACCATTTCGATGGAGCCGCGTTCGGCGAAAAAGCTCGTTGCCATTCTCGATCTCGGCTTCCCCCACCGCGTTCGAGATGCGCTTCAACGGCTCCGTCACGGCCCAGACCGCAAACAGCCAGATCAGCACGGGCAAGGCGATGAAAGCCATGAACCTGTAGAACGAGACGCGGACGAAGCCTGATGTCAGCCAGGAATCGGGCATGCCGAAATGCGCCAGGACGCTCTGCTGGTCCAGATCGATGACAAACGCGTACCTGCCGCCGATTCTCTTCCAGCGCCCAGCGACCGAGCTGCTTTCGATCTGGAGAAGCCATGTGATGCTTCGCCATTGCAGGTAGGAATCTGGAATATTGCTGATCTGCTGCCTGGGCAGGATCTTGAAATCAAAGCCGGCGCGTGTTGCTGCGGCCAAAACAGCGCCGCGGGCTTCGGTTGGTGTTTGGCGCAACAAGGCAGCGACAATTGCAGCCCGCCTGGCGCTATCTTCCACGACGGGAAGGTCGACATTCTCTATCAGGCCTTCGACGACCGATCCGGCGGACATGATCACGATCACCGCGATGAAAATGATCGCCGCGAACTGCCCACGCACCGACTGCGGCAGGAAGCGGCGGACCAAATCCCTCACGCTTCCTCCACCGTGGCGGTGAAGATGTAGCCACCCAGCCGGACAGTCTTGAGAAGAACCGGATCGCGCGCGTCCTTTTCGATCTTCTGGCGGATCCGGCTGACATGGACGTCGACGCTGCGCTCGATCGGGCCGGCAAGCCCGGCATGGGTGACACTGAGAAGCTCCTCGCGCGACAGAACCCGGCCGGCATTGCGGCAGAACGCCAGCAAAAGATCGAATTCATGCGTGGTGGTCGCAACCCGCGCATTGCTCGGATCATGCAATTGCCGGCGAACGGGATCGAGGCGCCAGCCATTGAAGCGAAGCACCTTTGTGCGGTCGCGTTCGTCGGGAGCGTAGGCCGTGCGGCGCAGCAACGCCCTTATCCTTGCCGTCAGCTCGCGCGCGCTGAACGGTTTGGTCACATAATCGTCGGCGCCGATCTCCAGTCCGAAGATACGGTCGATTTCCTCGCCAAGCGCCGTCAGCATCAGGATCGGAACGTTCGTTTGCGCGCGAAGCCGGCGACAGATGCTGAGGCCGTTCTCGCCAGGCAGCATGATATCAAGCACGATCAGATCGAATTTCTGGTTGCGAAGCGCGGCGTTCATGCGGGCGCCGTTGCCGGCGATTTCGACGATCATGCCGTTTTCCGTGAGCGTCTCGCCCAGCATGCGCGCGATCTCGATATCGTCTTCGACAATGAGGATATGCGGGCCTTGCCTCGGCGATTTGAACTCGGCGTTCAAATCGATCCGGCTTGCCGCAGCCTGCATTGCATTATGTGTGGGCATCAAAACCGATATCCGACAAGGAGCATGCCCATGGGCTGGACCTTGTCGACAACAACAGGGCTGTCGGCAGCGTCACCCATGAGAATGCCGACCCCCGCCTGGCCGCGCACCATCCAGTTGCGATTGAGCATATATGTGGCGGAAATCGAAAAATCGGCGCGCTTCAACCCCGCGCCGGCATCATACTGGGCCAACCCCGAGCGGGCCGATTGTTCTGGCGTGACGCCGAAGTAGGCCTGCATGTATTTTTCGTCGGCGAAGACGACCGATGCGCCGGCGCCGACCACCAATGACTGGGATAGCGGCCGGGTCACCTCGATGCCGAGCGTGCCCTCCAGGCCGTCGCTGCCGCCGATGGTCTTGTCCAGTTGCGCGTAGATTTCCGCCGGGCCGAATTTCACCGCCGCCTTGGCGCCGACGACCGCGCCCATGTCCACATCCCCCAGGCCGCGCAGACGGTCGGCATCGTCCTCCTTGCGGCCCATGTCGTAGCCAAGCCGCGCACTGAGTTTGAACGGCCCGTGTTCGTAGACGGCGACGTTGGCGCCCGTCGGATCGATTCTCACCGTGTCGAGGAATGTCGCCGATATGAAAGGCACCGGCATGACCTTGAACTCGTTGCTGCCCTCATATTTGGGGACAATGATGGCGCCGCCGCCCAGGACGACATGCCAGTCGGCCAGTTTCTGTTCGAAACGCCCGAAACGCGATGGATCGGGAGGCGGGGTCAAATCCTCAGTATCGACGGCAATGGCGTCCGCCGCCAGCACGATCTCAGAATGCGTTGAAAACAGGATTACCATCGCCGCGAGAGAGGCCCGGCCGGCGAAGAGCCCAGAAACCATTTTGTACATGCATGCTCCAGAGCAGCGAGGCAGTAAGAGCCCCCCGATGCTCGGACTATTTCAGGCGAAGATGGCTGCATGCGTGAAGTGATGTTAAGTTTTGTTGCGCAATCTTGGCCCGATCTTGTCGCCCGGCGACAAGATCGGGAGGTCAATCGACGACTTCTGCTTCCAGAGCGCCACCTTGCCCTCGGCCACCGTCAGAGCGGCGAAATGCTCGATAACGGCCAGGCGATAGGCCGTGATGTCGATGGAACAGCTTCGAAAACGCGGCCGCGGTCTCATAGCCGACACGGGTCGCAATCCGTGCAATCCCCTCGTCGCTTGTTTCGAGCAGAAATGCGGCCTCCGACATCCGGCGTGAGATCAGATAACGGTACATGGGCTCGCCAACGAGCTTGGTGAAGCGAGCCGAAAACGCCGACCGACCAAGCCCCACGCTTTGCCCGAGGTCGCCAAGCGTCCAGGGCCGATCCGGTCGTTCGTGGATCAACTGAAGGGCCGGCCCTATGTGCGGGTCCGCCATCGCTCCCAGCCACCCGCCTTCTCCGGGGCCGAGCGACTTGATCCAGCTTCGCAACACCTCGACGAAGAGCACTTCAGTCAGACGTGAGAGCGCGACGCCTTGTCCGGGACGCTCGAACGCCGCCTCGCTCACCATGCGTTGCAGAATCGCCTCGAGCCATCCTCCGTCTTCCGTCGGCTTCAGGAGAAGCAGGGGTGGAAGCAATTCCAAAACGCTGCCGCGCGACGGCCGCGCCACAGTGAAATTACCACAGATCATCGTCGCGAGCGGCTGCGCGCCGCCTCCGTGACGAATGAGGCCAAGACGCCCGGCCAGCCGATCAATGTCGACAATCGGCAACGGCTCCGTCCGGCTATCCGAGTAGATTACATGGGGCTCGCCACGCGTGACGACCACAAAGTCGCCCTCGCTCATGTGGAGTTCTCGTCCCTTTTCGAGCGCGAGGGTAGCCGAGCCACGGCTGAGATAGTGGAACAGGGCGTAGGGGCGTTTTGGCAACGCGACATTCCAGGGATGGCCGAGTTCGAAGTGGAACAGCAAGGTTCCGCCAAGGCGAACGCGATCGAGCACTTCAGCGAGGATGTCCATCTTTCCGATGTTAGTACGACGGACGGTCAGACACAATATTCGGACGATTGAGGCCTAACGTCCAAAGACTCCACGTACTAGTTGATCGCAAGTCGAGCCAACAGGTCGCGCGGCAACCATCACCCGAACGGCGGATGGAAGAACCGCGACTTTTGCCGACACGCCTGCCCTTCCTCGGACCCACGTCGTCTGTCATCTCAACAGGAGCAACCAATGCGAAATCTTCTACTCTCTGTCGCCACCGTCCTCATGGCCGGAGCAACAGTCGCGGCCCCCGCCCAATCAGCTCAACTGCCCAAGGGGGCGGCTCACAATATCGTGCTCGTCCATGGCGCTTTCGTCGACCAGACGAGCTGGAAGCCGGTTGCCGATATCCTCACGAAGAAGGGCTACAACGTAACGCTCGTCGAAAACCCGCTCACCTCCCTCGCAGCGGACGTCGATGCCACCAAACAGGCGCTCGCCAAACAGAACGGCAAGACCGTTCTTGTTGGCCACTCCTGGGGCGGTGTGGTCATCACGCAAGCAGGTGACGATCCCAACGTCTCGGCGCTCGTCTACGTCTCCGCATTCGCGCCCGACGTGGGAGAATCTCTGGCGAGCTTAGCCAAGAGCGGTCCGGCAACCGAAGGCGCCGCGGCGATTCACCCGACGAAAAGGGCGACCTCTACATCGATCCCAAAGTGTTTCCTTCGGCAGTCGCGGCCGACCTTCCTCCGGAGATCGCCGAATCCCTGGCAAACCATCAGCTCCCGTTGAACCACACGGCGTTCGAGGCTCCCGTCGACGAGGCAGCCTGGCGCGACAAGCCGTCGTTCTATGTGATCAGCACGAAGGACAAGGTCATCGCACCCGAGGTCCAGAAAATCTTCGCCAACAGGATGAAGGCGCAGACGACGGAGGTCGCCGGCAGCCATGCCTCCCTGGTCGTCCACGCGAAGGAAGTCGCCGCGGTGATTGAAAAGGCCGCGCTCGTGAAGTGACGATACCGCTCCCGGCACTTTCGTGCCGGGAGCAACACCGTGCGAGGCGGACCACGGAATGCCTTGGGCCGCGAGCGGCTCAGACCGAGCCAAAACCGCACCAGCTACTCTCACTCAATTGTTTGATGCCAAGCATCTGGAGGATGACATGACTGAACTCGACACTCTAGAAGCGGCGCCAACCCGTTACATCGAAGGCGACGGAATCCGCTTCGCCTATCGCCGCCTCGGCCCATCGGCCGGAACGGCGCTTGTTCTCCTGCAGCATTTCTCGGGTAACATCGACGCTTGGGACCCCGCCGTCGTGAATGCCCTGGCCGCCGATCGGCCGGTGATCGTTTTCGACAACGCCGGGGTCGGCCGCTCGACAGGCCAAACGCCGGACAATATCGCGGCGATGGCCCGAGACGCGATCGCCTTTATCAACCTGCTCGGCCTCTCCGAAGTCGACCTTCTGGGCTTTTCCCTCGGCGGCTGTGTCGCCCAGCAGATCGCTGCCGAGCACGGACGGCTGGTGCGCAAGCTCATCCTCGTCGGCACCGCTCCGAAAGGCGGAGAGGAGCACCTATTGGCGGTTCTGCAGGACGCGTTTTCCCAAACCGAGGCGCCGGACGTTCGCCTGCCGCTGTTCTTCACGAAGTCGTCCGCCAGCCAGTCGGCCGGCCGAGCGTTTCTGAAGCGGGCGAAGGTGCGTAAGGAAGATCGGGATACCGATAACGGCTGCACGGTGACGGATCCACAGGCCAAGGCGCTTATTACCTGGTGCGCCACACCAGATCCCGAGCACGCCCTTCTGCGCGCCATCCATCAGCCCGCCCTTGTGGTCAGCGGCAGCCACGACACCATGCTGCCGGCGGACAACGCCTACGCAATGTTCAAGGCTCTAAGCAACGCCCAGCTGGTCCTCTATCCCGATTCCGGCCACGGCGCCCTGTTTCAGTACCACGAATTGTTTGTCAGCCACGTCCGGACCTTCCTGGAAGGGTAATCGGTGCTTGCACAATCGCGGCGCGCTCGGTCGCACCTTTATTCATGAGAGCTGTTGCGGAGAAAGAAATGACAATCGCAAAGGTCGAGGTTGAGCGTTTCAGCCTGACGTGTTCCAAACCATTCGACGCCGTTGTGGCCGCGCTCAAGTCGGCGGTCGGGCAACCTGACATGGTCGAGTTTTTCAAGGCGACGAGGGCTGCAAATTCCTTTCCGGAATTGGAGCGCGTTGTACAAAGCGGCCTCGGCCGCACAGGTCTCATGCTCTTCGCGGAATTCGACCTGGGCGCCATTCTGCGCCGGGAAACTGGAGCCGACACTCCAAGAAGCATGCGATTCCTGGTGGGCAATCCACTCATCATGAAAGAAATGGTCAAGCACGTTCCCGATGCTGGATCTTACGCTCCAGTCACAGTCCTTGTTGATGAACGTTCCGATGGCGTGCATGTCTCCTACGACAAAATGGAGAGTTGTCTGCTCCCTTATGGCAGTTTGGAGGCTCTTGCCGTCGCTCGCGATCTTGATGCGAAAATCACAAGCTTGTTACGCGAATGCGCGCACTAAGTTCATGATGACGCTGCAGGCGGCAGGTTACTCCCACGCGTTTGGCCATGACATAGCATTGGCGCTGCCGCCGCTGGGGCTTGGCACGCCCGGCACGGCTCTGGAGGTTTCAATTCTCGGCGAGCGGCGCCCGGCAAGGGTGATTGCCGATCGCCGCCTCTCCCTCGTGCGCCAGCCCTTTGCCGCCGAAAGCGATGCGCTGTAGGTGCCTTGAACGACCACGGCTTGGCAAAAACCGAGCCTATCCCGTCCACCCAAGGCCGGCCGAGATGCAATTGATCGATACGAGCAGAGCGTCGGTGGCCTGCTTTTGATCCGCCGTGCCGGTGTTTGTCCGAACTTCACGCAACAGATCGACCTGCAGCCGGTGAATGTCATCCATCTGTCGCCGCAGATTGTCGAAGCGCCGCTTGAACATCGGAAAGCGCGCGGAAAGATCGCCTCCCGTGAGGTCACCGATCAGGCGCCGCGTCAGCTCGTATTCGGCGGCGATGCGGGCGTAGATCCGCCGAGCCGCATCGCTGTCGGACACCAGGCGGGCGTAGAGCTGAGCGATCTCCATGTCGGACTGGTAAAGCGTCTTTTCCGCCTCGTCGACGATCAGGCGGAAGAAGCGCGAGTGCTCGAACATGCGCGCCAAAAGCTCGCGCCCGGCCTCGCCGCGCACCGTGACGAAAGCGCTGAGCGCGCTGCCGATGCCATACCAGCCGGTCAACAGATGACGGTTCTGGCTCCAGGCGAACACCCATGGAATGGCGCGCAGGTCGGCAATGCCGCTGGCGCCGAAACGACGCTCCGGCCGTGAACCCATTTTCAGGAGCGTCAGTTCCGCGACCGGGCTCGCCTGGTTGAAATAGTCGAGGAAGCCAGGCTCAGCCATCAGCCCGGCATAGGATGCCTGCGACATGCCTGCCAGCGCTTCCAGCGCTTCATTGAACTCCGGCGTTTCCTTCGCCTCGACATCACCGGGCGATCCGACGCTGTGGGCCAGCACGCCGGCGGCGAGAATCTCGAGCTGGTTGAGCCCGGTGCCGCGATTGGCGAATTTCGACGATACGACCTCGCCCTGCTCGGTCACCCGCATGGTTCCGGCGACAGTGCCTTCGGGTTGCGCCGCGATCGCCCGGCCGGTCGGCGCGCCGCCACGGCTGACAGAGCCGCCGCGACCGTGGAAGAAACTGATCCTGACCTTGTGCTTGTGCCCGACGACAGCGAGGCGCTTTTGTGCTTTTGCCAGTTCCCAATTGGACGCGAGGAAACCGCCGTCCTTGTTGGAATCTGAATAGCCAAGCATGATTTCCTGGCGCGCGCCGAAATCTCGCACCGTCCGCCTCACCAGCGAAACGCCGAGCAAATCATTCAGGATGCCAGGGGCGGCCTGTAGATCAGCGATGGTCTCGAACAATGGCACGATCCGCAGCCTGATTGTGCCGCCACCGGGCGTTGAAAGTCCGCAATATTGCGCCAGCAGATAGACCGCGAGAAGATCGTCGGCCGAGCGGGTCATGCTGAGGACGAAAGAGCCGACAGCGTCGGCATCCAAGCCGGAGGTGTGGTCGCGGATGACAGAGAATGTCGAAAGCAGTTCACCTGCTTCAGGCGAGAGCCGGCCTGCGTCGATCTCCAGCTGCTCGCCCTGGCTGACGGCTGCGCGAATGCGCGCCGACCATTGCGGCGTGCCAGCCGCGACCGGATCGGCGGGATTTGTCAGCGCAAACAACTCGGCCAGCACCCGGTTGACCACCGTGGAGTTCTGCCGGATGTCGAGCGAGACCGTACGGAAGCCGAAGCTTCCGACTTGCCAGAGCAGAGGCTGGACGAAACGCTTGGCTACCGCGCGGCCTCCGATCGCTTCGAGAACACAAGACAGGCCGTTCAGATCAGCACGAAGCGCCTCTGCCGAGTGGTACGCCGCCGTACCGCCATTTCGCGTGGCCTCCAGCCGGGCAAGCAAGGCCGAAGCGAACTGGCGAAGCGGTTCGTCAGGGTTGCGGGCGGCGATCAGGTGCGCCTGTCCGCTTTTATCAAGCGCGGTTTGCAGCACCGGTTTGAAGTTGGCCGGCAGAGCGACAACATTCGAGCTGGCGCTGAGCACCGTCACCAGCCGCTGCACCTGCGTCAGATACCAGCCCATGGCGGTATCGCGGTATTCGGTCATGGCATGGGCGGTGACCGCGGCCGTCACATTGGGATTGCCATCGCGATCGCCGCCGATCCACGAGGCATAGCGCATGAAGGAGGGAATTCTGATCGGCTCTCCCGGATAGTGACGCTCGAAGGCGCCTTGAAGCTTGCCATAGAGCTGCGGCGTTGCCTCGAAGATGACTTCGCGAAAGAAATGCAGCCCCCAGGCGATTTCGCGTTCGACAGTCGGGCGCTCAAGTCGCAACTCGCCCGTCATCCACAGAAGCTCGATCTCGCTTTCCAGATCGGCGATCAACAGGTCGCGTTCGCGCGGCGCCCAGCGCGGCTGATCAAGCTCGGTCAGCTTGCGATAGATGCGGCGGTGGATCTCCAGCACCGTGACGCGTTTGGCCTCGGTCGGGTGCGCGGTCATGGTCGGGCCGACGCAAAGCTCATTGAGCGTCGCCTGGACTTCCTGCGCTGAGTGGCCGTTGGCCGCCATCTGCGCGATAACGCTGGCGAAGGAGCCCGGCACTTCGTCGACACCCGCGCCTTGTTCGAGTTCGCGACGCGCCCGCATGGCAAGCAACTCGTCTGCAATCGCCAGCAACTGGAACCATACGCCGCTCGCCTGAAGCGCCGGGATGCGCTGCTCCGCGGCGAGGGAGACAAGCGACTTGCGTCCGGTCAGAACGGCGGCGATCTCGGGCTCACGCGCGCTTGCGACCTGCAGCAACAGGCGCAACAAGAGGCTGCGCTCGTCCTCGCGAAAGTTGATGCGTCTGCTCTGTTCCAAACTGCTTTCCTGATCTGTCCGCATCGATTGCTGCTATTGCCCGCCCTGAATCGAGGGCGGCGCCGGTTGTCAGGCGACCCGATCGCGGACCGAAGAAGGCCGTAGGGTTCACCACCACCTTCATGCCCATCGCCACCCGCGTTTCCTCGGCCGCACTGCCGAGATGCGGCAACAGCACGACGTCCTCCAGCGGCTTCAGTGCCGCTGGAACAGACTTCACGTCTTGCGCTATGCGGCCTTCGCTCGGTCGGCCATCACGCCGCCTTCTTCATCCGCGCCAGCGTATCGGCCACGACCTCGCCGAAGGACGACGGCGTCGGTACGATGACGACACCGGCCTCTTTCAGGATCTCGACCTTTTCCTGCGCCGACTCGCCGAAGGCCGATATGATGGCGCCGGCATGGCCCATGCGGCGGCCTTTCGGGGCGGAGAGACCGGCAATGTAGGCGATCAGCGGCTTGCGCATATTGTCGCGCGCCCAGATCGCGGCTTCGGCTTCCTGCGGTCCGCCGATCTCGCCGATCATCACCACGGCGTCGGTCTCGTCGTCCTGCTCGAACAGCTTCAGCATGTCCTTGAAGGAGGAGCCGTTGATCGGGTCGCCGCCGATGCCGACGCTGGTCGACACGCCGATGCCGAGCGCCTTCATCTGCGAGGCGGCCTCGTAGCCGAGCGTGCCGGAGCGGCCGACGATGCCGACGCGGCCGGGCAGGTAGATGCTGCCCGGCATGATGCCCATCAGCGCCTGTCCCGGCGTGATGACGCCAGCGCAGTTCGGCCCGATCAGCCGCATGCGGTCTTCGTAGCGGTAGCGCAGCATGTAGCGTTTGACCTGCATCATGTCCTGCGAGGGGATGCCGTCGGTGATGCAGACACAGAGTTTTATGCCCGCATCCGCCGCCTCCATGATCGAATCGGCGGCAAAGGGCGGCGGCACGAAGACGATGCTCGCCTCGGCTCGGGTCTCGCGCACCGCGCCCTTGACCGTGTTGAAGACAGGCAGGCCGAGATGCTTCTGGCCGCCCTTGCCGGGTGTGACGCCGCCGACCAGCTTGGTGCCGTAGCGTTTCATGTCCTCGGCGTGAAAGCTGCCGATCTTGCCGGTGAAACCCTGGACGATGACCCGGGTGCTGCGGTTGAGCAGAATTGCCATTTTTCGACCTCCCTCAGGCTGCTTTTTTCTTCTTGGCGGCCGCGCGCCAGGCGGCGACGGCTTTTTCGGCGGCTTCGGCCAGCGTGTCGGCAACGATCACCGCCTCGCCGGAATCGGCCAGGATGCGGCGGCCTTCCTCGGCCTTGGTGCCGGAAAGGCGTACCACCAGCGGTACGTTGACGCCGACTTCGCGGATCGCCTTGATCACGCCTTCGGCGACCCAGTCGCAGCGGTTGATGCCGGCAAAGATGTTGACCAGGATGGTCTCGACATTCTTGTCGCCGAGCACGGCGCGGAAGGATTTCGCCACCCGCTCGGGCGAGGCGCCGCCGCCAATGTCGAGGAAGTTGGCCGGTTCGCCGCCGGCGATCTTGATCATGTCCATCGTCGCCATGGCGAGACCCGCGCCATTGATGATGCAGCCGATATTGCCGTCGAGGCCGACATAGGAGAGGCCGCGGTCGCTGGCGAAGGTTTCGCGCGGGTCTTCCTGGCTTTTGTCGCGCAGCTCGGAAATTTCCGGGCGGCGGAACAGCGCGTTCTCGTCGAACGACATCTTGGCGTCGAGCGCGATCAGATTGCCGTCGCGCGTCACCACCAGCGGATTGATCTCCAGCATCGAGGCGTCGTAGTCGCGGAACACCTGGTAGCAGCTGAAGATGGTCTCGGTCGCCTTGCCGATCAGATTGTGGTCGAGGCCGAGCCCGAAGGCGATCTCGCGGGCCTGGAAACGCTGCATGCCGACGCCGGGATCGACCGATGTGCGCAGGATGGAATTGGGTTCTTTCTCGACAATGTCCTCGATCTCCATGCCACCGGCGGCCGATGCCACGATCATGACGCGCTCTTCCTTGCGGTCGAGCACGAAGCCGACATAGAGCTCCTGCGCGATGTCGACAGCTTCCTCGAGATAAAGACGCGAAATCAGCTTGCCGCGCGGGCCGGTCTGCTGGGTCACCAGCTTGCGCCCAAGCATCGCTTCGGCGGCGTTGGAGATCTCCTCGTCATTGGCGCAGAGCTTGATGCCGCCGGCCTTGCCGCGGGCGCCGGAGTGCACCTGCGCCTTCAAGACCCATTTGCTGCCGCCGATCTCGCGCGCCCTGTAGGTGGCCTGCTCGGGGCTGTAGGCCAGCCCGCCGCGCGGCACATGTACGCCGTGGCGGGCGAGCAGTTCCTTGGCCTGATATTCGTGGATGTCCATTGTCGTCCTCCCGTAACTTTCAATGCGTCGCGATGCGGATCTGGCCGGCGCGTTCGATGGCCTCGTTGACCACCAGAACGTTGCGCGCCATGCGTTCCGACGCGGCGTCGATCATCTTGCCGTCGAGTGCGGCCGCTCCCTTGCCCTGCGCCTCGGCCTCCTTCAGCACTTCGAGAATGCGCCTGGCGCGCGTGACCTCTTTTTCCGGCGGCGAGAAGACGTCGTTGGCAAGCGCGATCTGCGAAGGGTGGATCGCCCATTTGCCTTCGATGCCGAGGGCCGCGGCGCGCCTGGCGCCGGCGATATAGCCCTCCGGATCGGAGAAATCGCCGAACGGCCCGTCAATGGCGCGCAGGCCGTAGGCGCGGCAGGCAACCGTCATCCGCGACAGCGCGAAATGCCACTGGTCGCCGGGATAGTCGGGGTTGAGGCCGCCAATATTGACGGTGCGTGCCTTGCAGCTCGCCGCATAGTCGGCGACGCCGAAATGCATGGCTTCCAGCCGGCCGGGCGTCGCGGCAATCGCCTCGACATTGGCCATGCCGAGCGCGGTCTCGATCAGCGCTTCGAGGCCGACACGGGTCTTGTAACCCTTGGCCATCTCGATCTGGTTGACCATGGCCTCGACCATATAGAGATCGGCCGGGACGCCGACTTTCGGCACCAGTATGGTGTCCAGCCGATCGCCGGCCTGTTCCATGACGTCGACCACGTCGCGGTACATGTAGTGGGTGTCGAGCCCGTTGATGCGCACCGACACGGTCTTGCCCTTGGCGCGCCAGTCGATGTCGTTCAGCGCCTGGATGATGTTCTTGCGGGCGCGTTCCTTGTCGGGCGGCGCGACCGCGTCCTCGATGTCGAGGAAGACGAAGTCGGCGGCGCTGTTCGCCGCCTTGTCGATCATCTCCGGGCTGGAGCCCGGAACGGCCAGCTCGCTGCGTTGCAGGCGGAGTTTCTTGAGGTGGTTGATGGTGTGGCTCATCGTCGGCTCCCTCAGGCGGCTTCGGCGACCGGCACGGCGGCCGAGGCGCGGAAATGCTGGATGGCGGCGCCGACGCCGGAACCCGGCGCCAGCCTGACGCCACAATCGAGCAGCGCCATTTCGGCTGCGGACAGGGAGGAGAGCACCATCACCTCGTTCAGCCAGCCGAGATGGCCGATCCGGAAGACCTTGCCCATCACCTTGTTGAGACCGCCGCCGAGCGAGGTCTGGTAGGTGCGGTAGGCGCGCTTGACGACGTCGCCGCTGTCGATGCCTTCCGGCACCAGGATGGCGCTGACCGTGTCGGAATGCCATTTCGGCGCCTTGGCGCAGAGTTTCAGGCCCCAGGCGTCGACCGCCTTGCGCACGCCTTCGGCCAGGCGATGATGGCGGGCGAAGATGTTGTCCAAGCCTTCCTCGGCAATCAGGTCAAGCGAGGCGCGCAGGCCGCGCAGCAGCTGCGTCGCCGGCGTGTAGGGGAAATAGCCGGCATCGTTGGCGCGGATCATGTCCTCGAAGGAGAAGAAACAGCGCCTGTGGGTGGCGGTCCGTGAAGCGACAAGCGCCTTCTTGCTGACCGAGAGGAAGCCGAGGCCGGCGGGCAGCATGAAACCTTTCTGCGAGCCGCTGACGGCGCAGTCGACGCCCCATTCTTCCTGGCGGAAATCGATCGAGCCGATCGACGACACGCCGTCGACGAAGAGCAGGGCAGGGTGGTTTGCATCATCGAGCGCGGCGCGGCAGCCGGCAACGTCGCTGGTCACACCGGTCGCCGTCTCGTTCTGCGTGCAGAAGACGGCCTTGATGCGGTGCGTCTTGTCCGCCTTCAGCCGCTCGGCATAGAGCTCGAGCGGCACGCCGGTGCCCCATTCGCAATCGATGACGTCGACCTCGAAGCCGAGGCGCTCGGCCATGTCGACCCACAGATGCGAGAACTGGCCGAAGCGCGACATCAGCACGCGGTCGCCGGGGCTGAGCACGTTGGTCATCGCCGCTTCCCAGGCGCCGGTGCCCGACGAGGGGTAGATGAAGACGCGGCCGGTCTCGTTCTTGAAGGCTTTTTTGATGTCCTCGAACAGCGGCAAGGTGAGATCGGGGAAGGATGCGGCGCGCATGTCCTCCATCGGCAGGTTCATCGCCTGCCGAACCTGTTCGGGAATGTTGGTCGGTCCGGGAATGAAAAGATGGGTGAAACCGGCCATGATGCGAACTCCTCCTGATCCAGCAAAGCGGTGGGGGGAGTTTCGTTTCGACGGCTAAAGCCAACAACACCTTGCCGGGTAACATCTCGCCGCGCGCGGGTGGGGCGAGCCTACCCGGTTGGCCTACCCGAAAGGCTGCTTCTGGGTACGCCTCTCGCGCGCGTAGAGCGCGACGGCCATCGCCCGGTTGCGGACGTCGAGCTTGTCGTAGAGATTCTTGAGGTGGTACTTCACTGTATTCTCGGAAATGCCGGTCCGCGTGGCGATCTGCAGATTTGTCCAGCCGTCGGAAAGCACCGCCAGCAGCTCGCGCTCACGCACCGTGAGCTGTGCCAGCGGCGTGTCGTTGACCTTGTTGATGTCGATATAGGGGATGCAGATGCGGCCATGCGCGACCGCCAGGATGGTGTCGAAGATGATCGCCGGATCGTCGAACTGGAAACAGTAGCCCTGCGCTCCGAGCCGCACGCATTGCTTCAGGATGCCGATGTCGTGGTCGTTGGAAAAGACGGTAATGCGGACATCGAGCTTGCGGCTCTGAACCTCGGCCAGCACATCGGCGCCGTCCATGTCGGAAAGCTTCCAGCCGATGATGGCGACGTCGAACCCGCCCTTGATAGCCAGATCGAGGAATTGCTTGCCGCTTTGCACGGTGCTCAACAAGTCGAAGCGGCCGTCGCATTCGAGCATTTCGCGCAGCGCCGATATGACGAACGGATTGCGCTCGGCGACGACAATGCGCATGCGCCGGTCGCCAATTGCCTTGCTCGTTTTCCCGGGCTTGCTGTTCAAGGGCCGTTTTTGTCCTGGGCTGGTGGTGCCGCAACTCCGAGGTCAGGTTTCAGGCCTGGACCCGTATCATGACAATTCTGCCCCAACCGCGCTGGGGTGCTCTTTCCCCAGCGACATCGGCTGTCGCGCCGTCTGAAGCCGGGATTGGCTGGTTTTTGATGGGAGAGGCATTGCCAGTCAGGCATCCGCGATACGCTCGCCGGGGTGGCGTGGAACACGCGTTTCGTTTGATATTCCGTGCCTTAGAGCGATAAGTTCTCAAATCGAATCGCGCCTGCATGCGAGATGCATCGGATTTCCGCGAAACCGATTTCCGCTTTAAGGTCCGATGCTCTAGACCTGAGACACAATTTTTCCGGGATGGCGGGAGGCGCTGGTGGAGGACAAGCAGACGATCTCCGCCAAGGCGGCTGACGACGCCCACGCCGACATCTATGGCGAGGACGGTGCAGTCCTTTCGTCCTTCCTTGCCCTGATCGGGGCTGCGATCGCCGACCGCGATACGTCGGCCCTCAAGCATGAGGTCGACCATCTCCACCAGTCGGAACTCGGCGATCTGATCGAGGCGCTGCATCCCGAACAGCGGCGGGCCCTGGTCGAGCTGCTGGGCGCCGATTTCGACTTTTCCGCGCTGACCGAGGTCGACGAGGCGATCCGCATGGAGATCGTCGACAATCTGCCCAATGCGCAGATCGCGCAGGCGGTGCAGGCACTCGATTCCGACGATGCGGTCTACATTCTCGAAGACCTCGAAAAGGAAGACCAGGACGAGATCCTGTCGCAACTGCCGTTCACAGAACGGATCAGGCTGCGCCGCTCGCTCGACTATCCGGAAGAGACCGCCGGGCGGCGCATGCAGACCGAGTTCGTCGCGGTGCCGCCGTTCTGGACCATCGGCCAGACCATCGACTATATGCGCGAGGACAAGAACCTGCCTGAGCGTTTCAGCCAGATCTTCGTCATCGACCCGACCTTCAAACTGCTCGGCGCCATCGATCTCGACCAGATCCTGCGCACCAAGCGCACGGTCAAGGTCGGAGAGATCATGCACGAGACGCGGCACGCCATTCCGGCGACGATGGACCAGGAAGAAGCGGCGCGCGAATTCGAACAGTACGACCTCTTGTCGGCCGCCGTCGTCGACGAGAACGAGCACCTGGTCGGCGTGCTGACCATCGACGATGTCGTCGACGTCATCCAGCAGGAGGCCGAGGAAGATCTGCTGCGCATGGGCGGCGTCGGCGACGAAGAGCTTTCCGACAGCATTTTTTCGACCTCGCGCTCGCGCGTTCCCTGGCTGCTGATCAATCTCTTGACGGCATTCCTGGCGGCGTCGGTGATCAGCCTGTTCGACCGCACGATCGAGCACATCGTGGCGCTTGCGGTGCTGATGCCGATCGTCGCCGGCATGGGCGGCAATGCCGGTTCGCAGACCATGACCGTGACCGTGCGGGCGCTAGCGACCAAGGATATCGACATCTACAATGCCGGCCGCATCATCCGTCGCGAGATGGGCGTCGGCTTCATCAACGGCGTCGTCTTCGCCATCCTGATCGGCATTGTCGCGGCGGCCTGGTTCCGCGATCCCAATCTGGGCGGCATCATCGCGGCGGCGATGATCATCAACATGTTTGTCGCCGCCTTGGCCGGCATCCTGATCCCGCTGCTGCTCGACCGCTTCAAGATCGACCCGGCGGTGGCTTCTGCCGTCTTCGTCACCACGGTCACCGACGTCGTCGGCTTCTTCGCCTTCCTCGGCCTGGCAACCTGGTGGTTCGGCGTCGCGTGAAGGCATAGGCCTCTCTGGGGCACGGAAACTTGTGGTCCGCCGGGCAGGCGGACGATATATGCTTCTGCCTCCGCCAAAATACTGCCCAAGATGGACGGTGTGGCCGGCGGTCCGTGAAATGCCGGATAAATGCACCCACCGTATTTGAATTGAATGATCTGCGTGTCGATTGGCAACAAGGAGGCGCGATGATGCGTGCGGTATCCTTCCGACTTATGACTGCACTGATCTTCGGGATGTTCGCTGTCTGCCCGGCGGCGGCGGATTCCGCCTATTCACAAGCTGATATTTTGCAAGGGCTTAAGTCGGTCGCACTGTTCAATGCGGACTACATGGTGTTGCTGCGCCAGCAGGAACTCGCCTGCGCCAAGGCTTCCACGACCAACGATGCGAACTGGGCGCGCGAACGTCAGACGTTTGTTTCCGAGGCGCTGCGCAGCGGCTTCGATCGCGCGACGATCGAGGCGATCGACGCGCGCCTCGCCGGTGGCGATACTCTAAAAGCCGGCCAGACATGCCCCAGCGCGGGAACGCCACGGCCTTGGACCGACTTTGCCCGGACCGTGTTCACGGACGCGTCAAACGGACTGGCTCTTACGGCGTATACGTTTCCGTTAAAACCGCGGACGCTAGATCAACTGGACCAGATCAAAGCACTTGTTCGCGAAAAAGAGCCGATGCGCATAAGGACGGAGCGATGCTTTCAGGCGATCGCACCCGCGATGTTTGCCCTATCTTGGACAAACGGGATCGCCGAGAACATCACTGTGCTGAAGATGATGGCGGACGCCGGCTTTCCGACTTCCGAAATCGCAGACGTTGCCGAAATCCTGGATTTGAAGACGTTCCTGGTCGTTCCGACCAAAGCCGAGGCGGCAAGTATGGTTGACAGTTGCAAGGCCGACACCGGCTGGCAAGAGGATTATACCGTGCGGTTTGACCTGCGGCCACTGGAGCACGGCGTTGCGAAAATCCTCTATGAAGTCCCACAATAATGTCTTCTCACATGCCGCGGCGGCAGGACCAGTGAGTCCACCCTCCAGGCGGATGTTTCCGACTTAGCCTCACGCACGTTAAGCCGATGCGATTGCCCTGGGGTGTGGGCCCCGCTCAATTGACTTTTACGTAAATGCCGTGCGAGGCTTGCACGGGGGCCATGTCGATTCCGGCGGGCAAGGGTTTGGTTCGGGACAGAAGGCGACGCCGCGTGGCGTTGCCCAGGCTTCCGGCATGGAGCGACAATGCGGGAATATTATTCGATCACCGAACTGACCCGCGAATTCGACGTGTCGACGCGGACGCTGCGCTTCTATGAGGATGAGGGGCTGGTGCAACCGGTGCGGCGCGGCCGCACGCGGCTGTTTCGTCCGTCCGACCGCCATCTCATCCGGCAGATCATGCGCGGCAAAAGGCTCGGCTTCTCGATCAACGAAATCCGCGAAATCATCCAGATGTACAAGGAGCCGCCCGGCGAGGTTGGCCAGCTCAAGCTGATGATCAAGCGCATCGAGGAAAAGCGCGAGGACCTGCGCCAGAAACGTCGCGACCTCGAGGAGACGCTGGCCGAGCTCGACCAGGCTGAGGAATCCTGCGTGGAGCGGCTGGTGGAGCTTGGCGTCAACACGTAACGCTGTTCAAATCCAGCGCCGCACGCGTTTGGCGTAGTCGCGGTATTTCTTGCCGAACTTCGCCGCCAGCACCTTTTCCTCGCCCTCGATCGCGACCTTCTGCGTGATGAAGGCGGCGATGAACGCCAGCGGCAGGAACCAGACGATCCCCGAGACAAAGGCGACGCCGATCAACAGCAGCGTGTTGGCGAGATACATCGGGTTGCGGGTGATGCCGAAAGGACCTGTGGTGATGAGGTGATCCGGCACTGCGTTGGGGTTAAGCGTTGTCCTGGCCCTGATCATGGTACGGATGGCAGTGAACCAGAGTGCCGCGACGCCGAACAGTGCCACCCAGCCGGCGGCGAACAGGAGGTCGCCGAGAAGGTCGCCGATCCAGGGCAGGGGATAGAAAAGACCGAGGGCGACGCTGATGGCGATGGCGGTGATATAGATCACCGGCGGCCACGGTATCACCCCGGGCTTCGGCTGGGGTTCGGTCATTGCGTTCCTCCCTCGTCCATCTTGTCCTCGGTCTGGGCCGTGCAGCTGGCGGCCAGATCGCCCAGATGCGCCCGGAATTCCGCACTCTGGTCGTTGTTCTCAAGCCGATCAAGCGTGGCCTCGCCCTCGATCGTCGTCAGCATGCAACTGCAATAGCTGGTGCAGAAGGTTGCGTTGCGCGTCTGCTCGCATGAGCGCTGGCAGGTTTTCAGGAAATTGACTTGCGGGGTTTCGACCTGGGCGGGCATGACTTGCGAAAACAGCCAGACGCAGCCGATCAGCAACGGCTGGTGGATCACGTAGAAGGCGAGGCTGTGGCGGCCGATGAAGAGCAGCGGATTGGCCCAGCGGCCGGGCGCAAGGCTCGCCAGACGCGCTCGCAGGCCGGAGGCGGAAGTGAGTTTCGCCACGCCGATGCCGATAAGCACCGCGCCGAACCATGGAAACAGCGGCACATAGTCGTTGGATCGTGGATTGGTCGCCGATAGGCCGATCCACCATAGCCAGGGATGGTCCAGGGCCTCGAAGCGCAGATAGACGGGCGCAGCGATCACGAGCGCGGCAACGACAAGCGTCAGCAGGGCCGGCAGCCACAGGAAGGCGAGGCCGAGCAGGCTGGCGAGCGCGATCTCGTGCAGGATGCCGAAGAAGATGAATCCGTCCGGCGTCGCGATGCGGGTGACCACCGAAATGGCGACCGCGGCACCGGCAACCATTGCAAAGCGCTTCCAAAAACCGTTCCAGCGGATTTGCTGGCCGTGAGCCAGGTACAGGCTGACGCCGACCAGGAACAGGAAAGTCGAGGCGATGCAGCGTGCGTAGATCTTCCACCAGCCAAAAGCGGTGAGGCCTGGATCGGTGTAGCCGAAGAATTCCAGATCCCAGGTGAAATGGTAGCTCGCCATGGCCAGCAGCGCGATGCCGCGCACAATGTCGATGGCGACGATGCGCTTTGATGGCTCCGGAACGGGTGCGGTCGGCGTATGGATGGTCATGGTCTCGCGATCTGATTCAGCCCCGCCTGAGGACTATCACGGTTGGACGGGACAGAAGAAGGCCGGGGCATCGGATCAAGCGCCGCTTTAGGCCAGAGCCGGGAAGCCTTTGACCGGTTTCGCTTTTCGCCGGTTACACGTCGGTTTCCTCTTAATCGTCCGGGAACGACCACGGCAGATTTGGCCGGTGATTCTGCTTTGGGGAAGCAATGTCCACCCATGTCCGCCATCCGATCTGGCTTCCGGCCCTCAAGGCCGCGGATGCGCGCACCTTCGCCTCGCTCTACGCGGTCGAATCCTTCGCCCGCGCCACGGTGTCGAGTGTCATCCCGATCCAGGCCTACGAGATTCTGCACAATGAGCAGATCGTCTCGATCCTCTACACCATCGTGGCGCTGCTCGGCCTGTCCGTGACCTTGTTCATGCCGATGCTGATCCGCCGCTTTGCCCGGCGCTGGGTCTACACGGCAGGCGCCTGCCTCCTTGCAATAGGCTCGCTGTTCTTCGTTACCCACACGCTGGCCGGGCAACTGGCCGGCATGCTGTGCCGTGTGATGGGCGCTAGTGCGCTCTCGATCACGCTCAACCTCTACATCATGGACCACATCCGCAAGACCGACTTCATGCAGGCCGAATCGCTGCGCATGGCGTGGTCGATGCTCGCCTGGACCGGCGGGCCGACGCTCGGCATCTTCCTCTACACGCGCTTCGGCATCTATGCCGCGCATGGTGCGGTGGCGGTCTTCGCGCTGGCTCCGCTGTTCTGGACCTATCGGCTTGGCGACAACCCGTCGATCCGGCCCGGCAAGACACGGCCGGCCAATCCGCTCGCCAATATCGGCCGCTTCGTCGCGCAGCCCAGATTGAGGCTTGCCTGGCTGATCGCCTTCGGCCGCTCCTGCTTCTGGACGACGTTCTTCGTCTACGGGCCGCTGTTCATGGTGATCACAGGCGAGGGCAAGCTGGCGGGCGGCCTGCTGGTTTCGGCCGGCAACGCGCTGCTGTTCATGGCGATCTTCTGGGGCAAGGCGGGCAAGCGCTTTGGCGGCCGGCGCACCACGACATTTGCCTATTTCGCCATGTCGGCAATGCTTCTTGCGGCAGGCACGGTCGGCGAGAGCGTGCCGTTGCTCACCGGCGCTTTCCTGCTGTGCGGCGCCTTCTTCACCATCGCGCTCGACGCGCTGGGCTCGACTGCCTTCATGCGCTCGGTGCGCTCCTATGAGCGGGCGCAGATGGCGGCGGTCTACCGCACCTATCTCGATTTTTCCGAACTGACGCCGCCGCTGGTCTATTCGGTGGTGCTGGCCTTCTTCGGACTGGGCTCGGTGTTCGTCACGCTCGGCCTGCTGGCGGCGGTTTGCGGTTTTGTCACGTGGCGATATCTGCCAAAGTCTCTGTGAGGATCAGGCAGAAAGCGCCGCGTGCTGCTCGCGCACCCAGTTGTGGAAGCGGTGCAGGTCGTACTCCTCGGGCATCAGCACGCCGGCTGTGTGACGCATCGAACGCAGGCCTCTCTGATTGACCTCGCAGATCGCCGCATCCTCTTCCAGCACCTGCGTGCCAAAGGCGACGATGTTGTCGATGTCGGTCACGGCGAGGGCCTCGGGCGCGAACAGCCATTCGGCGACAAGCTCCGTCTGTTCGGGACCGAGCGGCACAAGGCGCACGGTCCTGACATAGTCGACATGGCCGACGATGAACATCGACGGCAGGCTGGTGGCGTAGGTCTGGCCGGCGGTGCGTTCGGCTGGTGTCAGCCCGGAGAAGACCGGCCCATGCGCCTGGCCATCGCACGACCAGGTTTCGGCCCCGGCGCGCAGGCCGCCGGAAAATTCCGGCGCGTCATTGTCGGCGTGGCGCGTCCATTCGGGATCGTCATGCCGGCTCATCAGGCCGCGGCCATAGATCGGCACCAGCCGCGACAGGTCCTTGTGCACGCCCGGGCAGTGCAGGCACTCGTTGAAGTTTTCCCAAAAGATCTTCCAGTTGCAGTGCATCACCTTGCGCAGCACATGGCCTGATACCAGCGTTTCCAGCGGCCAGTTACCGAGATTGCCGGAGGCAGGGTCGAAGGATGCCTGGGCGGAGCCCGCCGCATATTCCTGCAGATTGATGAAGACGAAGCCGCGCCACACCGAGAGCGCGACGCGGTAGAGCGGATGGTCGGCCTTGTCGAAGCCGTCCGGCAGCGATTTCGACGGAACGCGCACGAGGTCGCCGCGCAGCGAATAGGACCAGGCATGATAGGGGCACGTGATCAGCCTGGTCTTCAGCCGGCCCTCGCTCTCCTGGCACAGCTGCGAGCCACGATGCCGGCAGGTGTTGTGGAAGGCGCGCAGCGCGCCGGTGTCGTCGCGCAGCACGAGGATGTCCTGCGTGCCGATGCGGAATCGGCGGAAGGCAAGCGGCTGGGCGAGATCGGCCTCGCGGCAGACGAGCAGCCAGTTTTTGTACCAGATGGCATCGAGATCCCGCTGATAGGCTGCTTCATCCCAATAGGCCGATGAAGGCAGCGTCGGTTCGGCCTGGGTCAGGCCGTTGTAGGGGGCGCGCTCGCTGGCAATGGGCTGCATGGCTGGCTTCCAGTGAAGATGCCAGCCGACACCCGGCCAGGAGAATTGTCAATTGTCGCGCCTCGCGACGGCATGGCGCAATCGCGCTGTTTGCCGGCGGAATTTGGTTTGCCGCGTGTCGTGATTTTCCCTATAGTCATGCAGTCGTCGGTTCCGTTTTGGAGCCAAGAGGGAATGCGGTGCGGGCGAAATTCTTGCCCAATGCCGTGGCTGCCCCCGCAACTGTGTGCGGTAGTCCTCTCCATATGCCACTGAAGATTCGTCTTCGGGAAGGTGGAGAAGGGCGCTGATCCGCGAGCCAGGAGACCTGCCGACGACGGCAAAACTGACAGGCCCTCGGGTGGAGGGTGAAAGGACAAGATATGAATACCGCTTCCGTCTCCCTCGGCGCCTCCGTCTCCTCGCAGTCGCGCTTCATGCAGCTGGCGCTCGCTGCGTTTCTCGGCATTTTCGTGATGGGCTTTGTCGGCTTTTCGCATATCGATGCGGTCCACAATGCGGCTCACGACTATCGCCATTCGATGGCGTTTCCCTGCCACTGACCAGGATCTGACATCATGAACCTGTTTCGCAACGTCGTGTTCATCGCGGCGATCGCAGGGCTCGTGGCCGGCGTCATCCTCGCCTGCATGCAGGCCTATGCCACTGTGCCGCTGATCCTGAAGGCGGAAGTCTACGAACAGGCCGGCGGCGGCCATAAGCACGACCATGCCGCGGCCCCGGCCGCGGCGGATACCACTGCCATGAGTACGGCCGCCCCGGCGGGGAATGCCATGAGCACTGCGGCGCCGGCCCCGGCTGAAGTGACTGCTCCGGCGAAAGACGAGGGTTGGGCGCCGGCAGACGGTTTCGAGCGTTTCGCCTTCAGCGTGCTTGCCAATATCGTCACCGGCATCGGCTTCGCGCTGATCCTGGTCGCGGTTTCGGAATTCGCCGGCGGCATCGGCAATTGGCGCCAGGGCGTATTCTGGGGCCTGGCCGGCTTTGCCGTGTTCACGCTGGCGCCTGGTCTCGGCCTACCGCCGGAACTGCCGGCCATGCCGGCGGCCGATCTCTTGCCGCGCCAGATCTGGTGGTGGGCAACGGTGGCGGCAACCGCGGCTGGTCTCGGCCTGATCGCGTTCCGCAAGTCACTGCCGCTCGCCATCCTTGCCGTGGCGCTGATCGTTGCCCCGCACATCGTCGGCGCGCCACAGCCCGACAGCTTCGAGACGGCGATTCCGGAAGGGTTGCATCACCAGTTCGTGGTGGCGGTGACGGTGACCAACCTGGTGTTCTGGCTGGTGCTCGGCGCCGTCGTCGGCGTGGTGCGCGGACGCTTCACCGGCACCGCGACCAGCCTGCGCGACAGCTTTGCCTGATCGCAACAAGCTGACGTTCATCATCGGCGGCGCGCGCTCCGGCAAGAGCGCGCATGCCGAAACCCTGGCGACGGCGTTGCCGTCACCATGGGCCTATATCGCCACGGCTGAGGCCTACGACAGCGAAATGCGCGAGCGCATCGCGCTGCACCGCTCGCGGCGCGGCGAGGGCTGGATGACTATCGACGCACCGCTCGATCTCGCCGGCGCGCTCGAGGCCTTGCCCGACAACCAGCCGGTGCTGGTCGACTGCCTGACACTGTGGCTGACCAATCACATGCTGGCCGATCACGACGTTGGAGCCGAATGCCAGCGGCTGGCGGATGTGCTGTCGCGGCCACGCGGGCCCTGGTTCGTGGTGTCCAACGAAGTCGGGCAAGGCATCGTGCCGGACAATGCCTTGGCGCGCCGTTTTCGCGATGATGCCGGAAGGCTCAACCAGCAGGTCGCGGCGATCGCCGATACGGTGCTGCTGATGGTGGCGGGGCTGCCGCTCAAGGTGAAATGACATGACCGACATCGACGATAAGGACGAGGAACGCCATCGCACCAAGATGGCCAAGCGCAAGGCGGTGCAGGACGCCGAGGTGGCCAGCAAAACGGTCGAGAAGGGGCTGCTCATCGTCAACACCGGCCCGGGTAAGGGCAAGACCACGGCCGCCTTCGGCCTGGCGCTCAGAATGCTCGGCTATGGCAAGCGCGTCGGCGTCGTCCAGTTCATCAAGGGCAAGTGGCACACCGGCGAGAAGGATGCGTTTGCTGCCTTCGGCGACCGCGTCGTCTGGCATGCAATGGGCGAGGGTTTTACCTGGGAGACGCAGGATCTGAAGCGCGACATCGCGGCGGCCGAGGCTGCCTGGGCCAAGGCGCTGGAGTTGATCGCCGATCCGTCGATCAGCCTAGTCGTGCTCGACGAGCTCAACATCGCGCTGCGCTACGACTATCTCGATCTCGAAAAGGTGGTTGCGGCGCTGAAAGCGCGGCGCGAAGGCCTGCATGTCGTCGTCACCGGCCGCAACGCCAAGCCGGCGCTGGTCGAGGCCGCTGATCTGGTCACCGAGATGGGCGTGACCAAGCACCATTTTTCGGCGGGCGTGAAAGCGCAGCAGGGGATCGAGTTTTGAGATCTGTTGTCCCCTTTGTGGGTAAGCGTTCAAGTCAGGTCGCCAAACGCTCCCAGCGGGGCTCCCTTCCTTTCCCTCCGGAGGGGGGAAAGGTGGCGCTGCGAAGCAGCGACGGATTGGGGGAAGGCGGTTATCGAACGCGCGGTCTCAGACAGGCAAGCGCGACCCGGCGGGTGCGAAAACGCGACTGCCGAGCTGGTCGACCCCCACTCCGTCTCGGCTTCGCCGAGCCACCTCTCCCCCGATCGACGGCAGGGCTATCGCATATGAGCGATTGCCTGGATGAGATAGTCGTCATTCCAAGCGCATTTCTTGATGCGGTGGCTAATGGGGACTTTGTCGATGTCGGCGGCCTGAAGGATATTTCTGGCGATGCGGTTGATGAGGGCGGTGTTGGCGGGAGCGTTGTCCTTGCGGGCACGACTGAGGTCCTCGTGCAGATGAACGTCGAGCATCCAGTGCAGTGCGTTCTCGATCTGCCAATGGGCTCTGGTGAGGTCGATCGCCTGCTGTGGCGACAGCAGCGTTGAGGCCATGAACAGGCGCGTCAGCGGCTCGGCCTGATCGCGCCGGCTGGTGATGCGGATGAAGGCCTTGTGCCCCGGCATCATTGGTTCAGCCGCCACCACGACCTCTGCCTGCCGCCATTCGTTGCGGCCATGGCTGGTCTCGGTCCGCTCAGTGACGGCGGGAGTGGTCTGGGCCAGTTGTTGATTGGCCCGAGCCAACCAATGCCGGCGGTTTCCCTTGAGTGCGAGCAGATAGTCGCCGCCGCGCTGAATGATGGCCTTGGCCATGCGCGTGTGGCAGTGGAGGGCATCGGCCGTGACCAATCGGCCAGTAAGATCAATGAGTTCGACGACCTTGAGGGCAGCCTCGACCTCATTGTCTTCGTCGCCGGGCGAGACCGCCGCCAAACACAGCCGCGTCTGGCTGGCAAAGGCCGACACCGTCAGGGGCGGGCTGGCCGCAAGGCCTTTCTCATAGGCCCGCCGCAGCGCCTTGCCATCAAGTGCGACCACACCCTGACGTGCCTGGGCAAAGCCTGCGGCAAAGGCGGCGAACGCCCGTCCGAAGGCCTCCGGATCGAGCAGGCGCAACAGCCGCGAGAAGGTGTCGTGGCTAGGCGCCTCCTCATAGTCGATCAAGCGCGACAGCGCCTGTTTGCGCTCTTGCGCGAACAACGAAAACTCCGTTGCGCTGGTCGCGCCACACAGGCTCGCAGCGATCATCATCACGATCAGGTCGCCAAGCCGATGTGTGGCGTTGGCCGCGCGCGGATCAGGCACCGTACCGAAATAGCTCTCAAGGCTGGTAATGGCAGTCACTCCTCGCTGGACTGCCTTCCCAAAGAATCCCTTCTCAAACCAACTTCAAGCCCAAAATCGCCATATGCGATTCCCCTGCGATCGACGGGGGAGAGGAAAGGCGCGAACCTGTTGTAGCCCGGCTCCCATCCTCCCCTTCGAGAGCGAACTCACGAGGGGTGAGGTTAGGCCAGAATAACGACGACCGAGACCACCGCGAACAGCACGATAAGCAGATAATCGGCGACGTGGTAGAGTTTCAGTGCTTGCCTGATGTCGTCGCTATCGACGTCGCGGCGGCCGCCTTCGCCCATAAAGACATCGTCGACCACGATGCCGCCATAGCTGCGTGGCCCGGCAAGTGCCAGGCCAAGCGCGCCGGCCATGGCCGCTTCCGGCCAGCCGGCATTGGGCGAGCGGTGTTTTTTCGCATCGCGCCGCACCGCCTGCCATGAACTGCTGGCGTCGGCTCCCTTGACCAGGAAAGCCGCCAGCACGATCAGCAGCGCCGTCAGCCTTGATGCCGGCAGGTTGATCCAGTCGTCGAAGCGCGCCGCCGCCCAGCCGAAGGCCTCATGGCGCGGGGTGCGGTGGCCGATCATCGAATCGGCGGTGTTGGCGGCCTTGTAGGCAGCGCCGCCGGCCAATCCGCCGACACCGGTCCAGAAGGCAGGGGCGACGATGCCGTCGGAAAAATTCTCGGCCAAGCTTTCGATCGCCGCACGGCAGATGGCGGCCCTGTCGAGCGCTTCGGGATCGCGGCCGACGATTCTCGAGACGGCAACACGGCCCATGGCGAGGCCGGCGCTGTCGAGCGCATCGGCCACGGCCTCGACGTGCTCGTAGAGGCTCTTCTGCGACAGCAGCGATGTCGCCAGAAGGGCGGCGATGAAAAATCCCAGGGGAACGAACCAGAGCAGGACAAGCTGTACGCCGAGGCCGACCACCGCGGGCACCAGCACGATGACCAGCAGCGCCTGGACACCGCGTTGGCGACGCAGCGCGTCGGGATCAGTGGCGCGGTTGAGCCTGCGATCGAGAAAGGATATCAGCCTGCCGAACCACGTTACGGGATGGCCGATGGCGCGGAACAGCCAGTCCGGGTAACCCAGGACACGTTCGACGGCCAATGACAGGAAAGCGATCAGGACTGACATGAAGCTTCTTGAAGGAGCGGTGGACCATGGTGGAAGTCTTGGCCGGGCGAGGGCGCTTTTCCCCAACGCCGTGCTGCCTTTCGTCGACCTCTCGACCGGTATCAACCCGCACTCCTACCCGTTTTTCGACCTGCCCGCCACCTCGCTGTCGCGATTGCCGGAAGCCACGCGGATTCACGAGCTGACAGAAATCGCGGCTAGAACCTATGGCGCGCCGTCGCCAGCCAATGTCGTCGCGGCACCCGGCACGCAGATCCTGCTGCCGCGCGTGGCGTCGCTGGTCAGGCCCGGCAAGGCATTGGTGCTGGGGCCGACCTATGCCGAACATGCCCGTGCCGCGGCAATCGCCGGGCACGAGGTGGCCGAAGTCAGCGATTTTGTGGCACTGGCGCAGGCTGACCTTGCCATCATCGTCAATCCGAACAATCCCGATGGTCGCGTCATCGAGCACGACCGGCTGCTGGTTCTGGCCGCCGGATTGCGCGCCAGAGGCGGGCTGCTGGTCGTCGACGAAGCGTTCATGGATGTCGGCCCGCGTGAACACAGCCTTGCCGGTGATGTCGATCAAGGCGGCATCGTCGTGCTGCGCTCGTTCGGCAAGTTCTTTGGCCTGGCCGGCCTGCGGCTTGGCTTCGCGCTTTCCGATGCCGCAACCGTAGAATTGCTGGAAACGCAATTCGGCCCGTGGGCCGTCGCCGGCCCAACGCTGGAATATGGTATTCGCGCGCTTGCCGATATTGGCTGGCAGGACGCAATGCGGGCATCGCTTGCCGAGGCAGCCGCGCAGCTTGACGCATTGTTCGGCCGTTTCGACGTGCCTGTCGCGGGCGGCACCACGTTGTTCCGCTATGTCAGCCTGCCGGATGCGGCCGGCCTGTTTTCAGCGCTTGGCGAGCGCGGCGTCCTGCTTCGGCATTTCTCCGACCGACCGCATGTCCTGCGCGCCGGCCTGCCGGGGAGTGAGCTGGAATGGCAGCGGCTCGAATCGGCCCTTGCCGAATGGGCGACGCGGCGCGAGGATCGACAAAAAGGTTCAAAACCATGATCCATGTCTGCTCGCTAGCGAAGATAGAGGAAACGGTGGCCAGGACCGGTGCCGACCGCATGCTGTCGCTGCTCTCCGTCGGAACCGATGTGACGCGTCCGGCCTCGATATCGAGCGAAAACCATCTGCACCTGGTCATGCACGATATCGCGGTGGCGCAGGACGGCATGACCATGCCGGGCGAGGAGCATGTCCGCAACCTGCTCGATTTCGCCCGCCGCTGGGATCGGACAAAGCCTATGGTCGTGCATTGCTATGCCGGCATCAGCCGCTCGACCGCTTCGGCCTACATCATCGTCGCCGCACTCGCGCCAAAACGCGACGAGGCCGAACTGGCCCGGACATTGCGGGCGCTGTCGCCCTCGGCAACACCCAACCCTCGGCTCATTGCCGTGGCCGATGCGCTGCTTGAGCGCAATGGCCGCATGATCGAGGCGATCCAGTCGATCGGGCGCGGCGCCGACGCCTTCGAAGGCACGCCCTTCGAGCTTAAAATAGACGGTTAGTTACTTCAGCCAGTTGGCCAGCTTCGCCTTGCGCACATCCCTGAGCAGGCTGATGAAACCATCAGCCTGATGCTCTGCCGTCAGCCGGCCTTTTTCAGCCGTAGCGATGCTGGCGTCGCCGACCACGCCGTTCGGGTTGAGGTCGCTGGCGATCCAGGCAAAGGCGTGGGTGCCTGTGTGGCGCAGGAGCGCGAATTCCTTCTCGGCCCTCGCAACATTGGAAACGAAATTGTCGGCCTTGCCCATGTCGACGAGGTCCGGCCGGAAATGCAGCATCAAAGAGGTCTCGACATCGCCGCCATGGATGCCGTGGCGGTCCTCGAGCTCGGTATACATGCCGGCCGGTCGGCCAAAACGCTGCCAACTCGTCTTCACGGCCAGCATCTTTTCGCGCACCCGCAATTCGCGCGTGATGATGCCCATGATCTCTTCATTGCCGCCATGCGAATTGACGACGATGAGCTTACGCACGCCGGCGCGCGCGATGGACACGCCAAGTTCGGTCCAGGCCTCGACCAGCGTCGTTGCCGGCAAAGTGAGGGTGCCCGGCGCATGCAGATGCTCGTTCGACTTGCCGACCGCCTGGACCGGCAGGATGCGGATGTCGAGATCGTCGGGCAGGCGCGAAATGACCGTGTCGAGCATGCCGTTCATGATCGAGGTGTCGGTCGAAACAGGCAGATGCGGTCCATGCTGCTCGATCGCCGCCACCGGCAGAACGGCGATCGTCGCCTCCGGATCGATCGAGGCATATTCTGTGGTCCGGTAGTCGCCCCACCAGACGCGTCTTTTGGCTACAGTCATGTCATTTCTCTTCGATGTACGGCCAGACCTAGCGCGGTACAGGCTTCCTGTCGATCACCCGGCAGCGATGGCCTCGACTTCGACCTTGAACTCTGGTCGGGCAAAGCCGGAAACGATCATCAGCGTCGAGGCCGGCGCAGGGCTCGAAAACAGCCGGTCGCGGACATCCATATAGGGCCGCAGATGCGCGCGGTCGGTAACGTAGGCGTTGATGCGCACGATATCCCCGAGCCCCAATCCCGCCTCTGCAAGGATCGCCTCGATGTTGCGGAAGCAGAGCTCTGCCTGGGCGCCGGCGTCCTCGGGAATCTGGTCGTCCGCCGTGATCGCGACCTGGCCAGAGCACAGCACCAGCCGCTTGCCCGCCGGCACTTCGACGCCGTGGCTGTAGCGGGCAAAGGGCGGCTTGATCGACTTCGGGGTGAGGAATCTGAACATGGCAATCTCCTGGATACCGTCAGCCTAAGACGGTATTCACTACAGCTTCAAGACGGCCGTGCATGGCGCTGGCGCGATTGTGGACAGGCGTTCAAAAAATAGGCACGATGCCTCCGGTGCAGCACGACCTTTCCGGCTTTCGCAGATGGCTGTGGTGCAGGCGGGCGGGTCCCGGCGCGAGACGCCGGTGGCATGTGTCTTGCTTCTTGAATCTTTGGTGTCGAGCCTGGCGCGTGGCGCCGGAGCAAACAGAGGGTGGTTGTCGATGTACGCAAAACAGAAGATCTCGGTGGCGGTGGTGGCCCTGCTGGCGGCCAGCACGCTGGGGGCCGCGGCGAATGAAAAAGTCACCTTCGGCACCAACTGGCTGGCCGAACCGGAACATGGCGGCTACTACCAGGCCGTGGCGGACGGCACCTACGCCGCCTGCGGCCTCGACGTCACCATCATGCAGGGTGGCCCGCAGGTCAGCGGCCGGCCGATGCTTTTGGCCGGCAAGATCGATTTCTACATGGGCGGCAATCTGCTGTCGGCCTTCGATGCCGTCCAGCAAGGCATTCCGATGCGTGTGGTGGCCGCGGACTTCCAGAAGGACCCGCAGGTCATCATGTCCCACCCCGGCGAGGGGCTGGACAAGTGGGAGGATTTGAAGAACGCCGACCAGTACATTCTGGGTGATGAAGGCGTGCAGACCTTCTTCCAGTGGATGGTCACGGCGCTCGGCTTCGACGCCGCCAAGCGCGCGCCCTACACCTACAACACGGCTCCGTTCCTCGCCAACAAGAAGTCGATCCAGCAGGGCTACGTCACTTCGGAGCCTTTCGCGGTCAAGAAGGAAGGCGGCTTCGTGCCGAACCAGTTCCTGCTCGCCGACTATGGCTGGGACACCTATTCGACGACGATCGAGGTGATGCAGGACACGATCGACAAGAAGCCGGAGGTCGTCCAGTGCTTCGTCGATGGCTCGGCCAAGGGCTGGTACAAGTACCTCTACGGCGACAACAAGGCCGCCAACGACATGATCAAGAAAGACAATCCTGACATGACGGACGACCAGATCGCCTTCTCCATCGACCAGATGAAGAAGTTCGGCCTTGCCGATTCGGGCGACACGGAAAAGCTCGGCATCGGCGCCATGACCGACGCGCGGATCAAGAGTTTTTACGACAAGATGGTCAAGGCCAAGGTCACGCCTGAAGGCATCGACATCACGAAGGCCTACACGCTGGCCTTCGTCAACAAGGGCGTCGGGCTCGACCTGAAGAAATAGGCCAGCCTGGGCATGATAGGGGAAAAAGTGGCGCGAGCGCCGGCATCGGACGTCGCTCCGACCTTGCTGGCGCTGCGCGGCGTCGGCAAGGTGTTTTCCAACGGCGTGACGGCGCTGAGCAATGTCGACCTGACGATCCGGGAAGGCGATTTCCTCAGCCTGCTCGGGCCATCCGGCTGCGGCAAGTCGACGGCGCTGCGATTGATCGCCGGCCTGTCGACGCCGACCTCCGGCGTGCTCGACTGGCGCGGCGGCGGCTCGCTCGACCGCGCCAATATCGGCTTCGTCTTCCAGGAGCCGACGCTGCTGCCTTGGGCCAGCGTGTTCGACAATGTCTGGCTGCCGCTCAGACTGAAAGGCATTTCCCGCGCCAAGGCTGCGCCGGCGATCACTGAGATGCTGGCGCGGGTTCACTTGACCGGCTTCGAGGACGCCGTGCCGCGCGAATTGTCCGGCGGCATGAAGATGCGGGTGTCGATCGCGCGTGCCATGGTGACCAAGCCGCGCGTGCTGTTGATGGACGAGCCGTTCGCGGCACTGGACGAGATCACGCGCTTCAAGCTGAACAATGATCTGCTGGAGCTGTGGCAGGACGAACGCTTCACCGTCGTCTTCGTCACCCACAGCGTCTTCGAAAGCGTGTTCCTTTCCAACCGCGTCGTCGTCATGGCGGCGCGGCCGGGCCGAGTGTTCGACGAACTTGCCATCGAGGCCTCCTATCCGCGCGACGAGGTGTTTCGCACCTCGCCGGACTATGCGGCGCTTTGCCGGCAGGCCTCGGACGTGTTGGTCAATGCCATCAATTCAACAGCAGGCGCGCATCATGACGGTCATTGACGAGCAGGTGCTCCAACTCGATCCCGAGGAAGCGCGCCGCGTGCGCCAGGAGCAGTTTGAACGGGTCGGCCGCTGGGTTCTGCCGCTGGCGATTATGATCCTGGCGATCTGCCTGTGGGACCGCATCTGTGTCTGGAACGAGATCCCGCAATACATCCTGCCGCGCCCCGGCGTGGTGTTGCAGACACTCTTCAATGACGCTGGCCTGCTGTTCTCTTCGCTGCTGGTCACCTTGCGCATCACCTTCCTCAGCCTGGCCTTGGCTGTCATCGGCGGCGTCGGCCTGTCAGTGCTGTTCACGCAGTCGAAATGGGTGGAGATGTCGTTCTTCCCGTTCGCCATCGTGCTGCAGGTGACGCCGATCGTGGCGATCTTTCCGCTGATCAACATCTATGTGAACAACCAGACGACCAAGCTTCTGCTGTGCGCCTGGATCGTCGCCTTCTTCCCGATCCTGTCCAACACCACGCTCGGCCTCAACTCCGTCGACCGCAATCTGCGCGACCTGTTCAAGCTCAACGGCGCGACGCGCTGGCAGCAGCTGCGCTATCTCCGCCTGCCGGCGGCGATGCCGTATTTCCTCGGCGGGTTGAAGATCGCCGGCGGCCTGTCGCTGATCGGCGCCGTGGTGGCCGAGTTCGTCGCCGGCGCCACCGGCCAGTCGTCGGGGCTCGCCTCGCGCATCATCGAGGCCGGCTACCGACTCAACGCGCCAAGACTGTTCGCGGCGCTGTTCCTGATCTCGCTGACCGGCATTCTGATCTTCCTCGTGCTGTCGCTGATTTCGCATCTCATTCTGCGGCGCTGGCACGAGAGCGCACTGAAGCAGGAGCGGTAGGGCCTTGATACCGAACTCTGCTTCATACCGGCTCGCCAATGCCCGGCTTCATGCGTCGCTGACGCCAGGGTTCGTTGCGGCCTATGACGGGGATGGCTTTGCGCTGGCCGATCTTGCCGTCGCCGACGGCAAGATCTCCACTATCGCGGTAAGTGATCATGCCGCGATGCAACCCGGCGCCGTCGACCTTGCCGGCCGCATCGTGCTGCCCTGCTTCGTCGATTGTCACACGCATATCGACAAGGGCCATATCTGGCCGAGAAAACCGAATCCCGATGGCACCTTCATGGGCGCGCTCAACGCCGCCGGCGCCGATCGCGTCGCGCGCTGGAGTGCCGAGGATCTGGCCAAGCGCATGGATTTTTCGCTGCGCTCCGCCTACGCGCACGGCACCATGGCGCTGCGCACCCATCTCGATAGCGTCGCGCCGCAAGAGGAGATCTCCTGGCCGGTGTTCGAAACGATGCGCGAGGCCTGGCGCGGTCGCATCGAATTGCAGGGCGCCTGCCTGCTCGGCATCGAGGGCGTGCGCGACAAGAAATGGTTCGACAGGCTGGCGAAACGGGTTGCCGGCGCCAAGGGCGTGCTCGGCGTCGTCACCTATATGGTGCCGGATCTGGAAGAGCTGCTCGACCATGTCTTCGCGCAGGCGATCAAGCATGGGCTCGACCTCGATTTCCACGCCGACGAGACGGACGATATTTCCGCGATTTCGCTGAAGAAGATCGCCGAGGCGGCACTCTGGAATGGCTTCGAGGGCAATATCCTCGTCGGTCATTGCTGCTCGCTGGCGCGGCAACCCGACCTCGAAGTGCTGGACACACTCGACAAGGTGGCGAAGGCCGGGCTGGCTGTCGTGTCGCTGCCGATGTGCAATCTCTATCTGCAGGACCGGCGCGGGGACCAAACCACGCCACGCTGGCGCGGCGTGACGCTGCTGCATGAGATGAAGGCGAGGGGCATTCCGGTCGCCGTCGCTTCCGACAACACACGCGATCCCTTCTACGCCTATGGCGATCTCGACATGCTGGAGGTCTACCGCATGGCGACGCGCATCCTGCATTTCGATCATCCGGTCGCCGACTGGCCGGAAGCGGTCACTGCCACGCCAGCCAAGGTGATGCGGCTCGATGGTTTCGGCACGCTTGCCGCCGGCGGCGATGCCGACTTCATCCTGTTCAAAGGTCGAAGCTGGACGGAATTGCTGTCGCGGCCCGAATCGGATCGCATCGTCGTGCGCGCCGGCCGGGCGATCGACCGGCAATTGCCCGACTATGCCGAACTCGACGAACTGATGGTGGAATGATGGACGTTTCGGCGCTCAAACGCGATCTCGACGGGATGAAACTCGACGACAATCCGGCCATCGTCCAGCAGAAGAGCCGCGATTTCTACTGGTACAGCCCGGTGCTGAAACAGCAGCTCGACCATGTCACCGGCGATCTGATCGTGACGCCGAAGACCGAGGCCGAGCTGATCCGTGTGCTTGCCGCGTGCCACCGGCATGGCGTGCCGGTGACGCCGCGCGGCAGCGGCACCGGCAATTATGGGCAAGCAATGCCGTTGTCGGGTGGTGTTGTGCTCAATCTCTCCGAAATGAACGAGATCAAGTCGATCGCGCCGGGGCGCGTGGTGACCGGGCCGGGCGCGGTGCTGGCCGATATCGACAAGGCAACACGCGCGCATTCCGGGCAGGAACTCAGGCTCTCGCCCTCGACCTACAACACCGCCTCGATCGGCGGCTTCATCGCCGGTGGTTCGGGCGGCGTCGGCTCGATCAATTTCGGCGGGTTGCGCGATTTCGGCAATGTGCTGCGCCTGCGCGTGGTGACGATGGAGGCCGAGCCGAAAGTGCTCGAACTCACCGGTGAGGATTTGCACAAGGTCACCCACGCCTATGGTACCAATGGCATCATCACCGAAGTCGAGATGCCGCTGACCGCGGCCTATGAGTGGGTCGACGTCATTGTCGGCTTCGATGCCTTCATGGACGCGGCGCGCTACGGCAATGCGTTGGCGTGCCAGGACGGCATCCTGACCAAGCTGATCACGCCGATCGCCGCACCGGTGCCGCAGCTTTATTTCAAGCGCCACCAGAAATTTTTCAGGGAAGGGCAAAGCATCTGCGTCGTCATGGTGGCGCAGCATGGGCTTGATGCTTTCCTCGCCTTCACCCGGCGTGCGGGCGGCGAGGTGATCTTCAATGCCTCGACCGCGACGCCAGGGGAGAAAAAGGGCCTGCCGCCGGCCTATGAGCTGGCCTGGAACCACACCACGCTGAGAGCGCTGCGCGTCGATCCCGCCATCACCTATCTGCAATCGCTCTATCCCTTTCCCAACCAGCTGGCGCTGGTCGAGAAGATGGACGCGATGTTTCCGGGCGAGGTGTTCTCGCATCTCGAATTCGTCCGGCTGGACGGCAACATCACCTGTTTCGGCCTGCCGCTGGTGAAGTTCACCACCGAGGCGCGGCTCGACGAGATCGTGCGCCTGCACGAGGAAAATGGCTGCCCGATCTTCAACCCGCACCGCTACACGCTGGAAGAGGGCGGCATGAAGCAGACCGATGCCGTGCAACTCGCCTTCAAGCGAGAGACAGATCCGCAAGGGCTGCTCAACCCCGGCAAGATGATCGCCTGGGAAAATCCGGACTACGACTACCGGTCGGGGCGAACATTCCTGTTCAAGGGGCTGCAAAAGGCAGGCTGATGAACATCCTCGTCCTCTACGCCCACCCGGTCGAGACCAGCTTCAATGCCGGCCTGCACCGGCTGATCGTCGAGCGGCTGACGGCGGCCGGCCACGCGGTCGATGACTGCGACCTCTACGCCGAGGATTTTGACCCACGGCTGATGCGCAAGGAGAGGCTGGACTATCACAACCCGCGCGGCTCCGCGGATCCGGCGGCGCCCTATGTCGAGCGCCTGTTGCGCGCCGAAGCGCTGGTGCTTTCCTATCCGGTCTGGAATTACGGCTTTCCCGCGATCCTGAAAGGCTTCTTCGACCGTGTCTTCCTGCCCGGCGTGTCGTTCAGGCTGGTCGACGGCAAGGTGCAGCCGTCGCTGCACAACATCAGGAAGGTCGCGGCCGTCACCACCTATGGCGGCAGCCGGTTCCGCGCCATTGTGATGGGTGATCCGCCGCGCAGGCTGATCAAGCGCATGCTGCGCGCCACCGTAAAGCCGGGCGCGCCGGTGACCTACCTCGCGCACTACGCGATGAACCTGTCGACCGACCAAACACGGAAGTCCTTCATGGCGAAGGTTGCCGCGAGCATGGATGCATTCTGATGCGGGTCCTCGTGGTCTATTGCCATCCGGTGCCCGAGAGCTTCTGTGCGTCGATTCGCGACACCGCAGTGGACGTGCTGAAGGCAAGGGGCTGGGAGGTGCGGTTGCTCGACCTCTATGCCGAGAAATTCGATCCGGTGATGGGCTGCGAGGAACGGCGCGGCTATAACAACCAGGCGCCGCAGGATCCGGCGCTGAAGCCGCATTTCGAACTGCTCAACTGGGCCGAAGCGATACTGTTCGTCTATCCGACCTGGTGGTACGGGCTGCCGGCGATGCTGAAGGGCTGGCTCGACCGCGTGTGGGCGACGGACGTCGCCTTCAAGCTGCCGGCGGGCAAGGGGCGGATCAAATCGCTGATGACGCATGTCAGCAAGGTCGGCGTCATCACCACCTGCGGCGCGCCGACTTGGTGGAGCGTCGTCGTCGGCCAGCCCGGACGCAAGACCTTGCTGCGCGGCATGCGAGCCCTGTGCGCGAGACGCTGCAAGACGTTCTTCCTGGCGCATTATTTGATGGATGCCTCGACGCCGGCAACGCGGGCGGCGTTTCTGGCAAAGGTGCGGACGAAGCTGGCAAGGTTTTGAGGGATGCGCGAAGGATCTCTGTCTTGTTTGAGTAAGTGCTTGAGATCCTTCAATCTTTTCAAGTCGCGCTTCGTCGCGCACCCCTCATCCGTCTCGGCGCTGCGCGCCGATCCACCTTCTCCCACAAGGGGAGAAGGAAGAGGGCGCTACATCTTCACCCTTTCCGCCTTCGGATCATACATCGGCTTCAGCGATGCCTCCGCCGCAAACCGCTCGCCGGCGATTTCGATCTCGTAGGACGAAGCCAGCACATCCGCCTCGCTCTCACCCTGGCAGGGCACATAGCCCAGCCCGATGGCACCGCCGAGATGGTGGCCGTAATTGCCTGAGGTGATCGGGCCGATGATCTTGCCGTCGCGCAGGATCGCTTCATTGTGGAAGAGCAGGGGCTGCGGGTCTTTCAGCCGGAACTGCACCAGCCGGCGGTTCAACCCGGCATCCTTCTTCTTCAAGACCGCATCGCGGCCGAGAAAATCGCCCTTGGCTGTCTTCACCGCGAAGCCAAGGCCGGCTTCCAGCACGTTATCCTCGTCGGTGATGTCGTGTCCGAAATGGCGGAAAGCCTTTTCGATGCGGCAGGAATCCAGCGTGTGCAGGCCGCAGAGTTTCAGGCCGACATCGGTGCCGGCCTCGTCGATCGCCTCGAAGACATGGGCAGCCTGGTCGGTCGAGACATAGAGCTCCCAGCCGAGTTCGCCGACATAGGTGACGCGGTGGGCGCGGGCCAGCCCCATTCCGATCTCGATCTCCTGGAAGGTGCCGAATGGGTTGTTCTCATTGGAGAAGTCGTTGGGGCTGACTTTTTGTATCAGCTTTCGCGCATCCGGGCCCATCAGGCAGAGCACGCTTTCAGCCACAGTCACATCGGTGATGACGACGAACGCCTCGCCGACATGCCGCCGCAGCCAGGCGAGGTCGCGCTGCAGCGTGGCACCCGGCACGACGAGGAAGTAGGCCGTATCCGACAGGCGCGAGACGGTGAGATCGCTTTCGATGCCGCCGCGCTGGTTGAGCATTTGCGTGTAGACGATCTTGCCCGGCGCCACGTCCATGTCATTGGCGCACAGTTTTTGCAGGAAGGCACAGGCATCGCGGCCCTCGACACGGATCTTGCCGAACGAGGTCATATCGAACAGGCCGACCTTGTTGCGGACGGCCAGGTGCTCCTCGCGCTGGTTGTCGAACCAGTTCTGCCGCTTCCAGGAATAACGGTATTCGCGCTCCTGACCCTCGCGGGCGAACCAGTTGGCGCGCTCCCAGCCGGCGACTTCGCCGAACACGGCGCCGCGCGCTTTCAAATGCTCATGCAAAGGCGAGCGGCGGACGTTGCGGGATGTCGTCATCTGGCGATAGGGGAAATGGTCGGCATAGAGCAGGCCGAGCGTCTCGGAGACGCGCTCCTTGAGATAGCGGCGGTTCTTCTGGAACGGCTGGGCGCGGCGGATGTCGACTTCCCACAGATCGAACGGCGCTTCGCCGTCGTTGATCCATTGCGCCAGCGCCATGCCGGCGCCGCCGGGAGGAGACGATGCCGATCGAATTGTAGCCGGTCGCCATCCAGTAGCCGGACAATTCCGGCGCCTCGCCGAGATAGTAGCGGTCGTCGGGCGTAAAACTCTCGGGGCCGTTGAAGAAGGTGTGGATGCCGGCGGTGGCCAGCATCGGCATGCGGTTGACACCCATTTCGAGGATCGGCTCGAAATGGTCCATGTCCTCGGGCAACTGGTCGAAGCAGAAATCCTCGCGGATGCCGTCCATGCCCCATGGCTTGGCCACCGGCTCGAAGGCGCCGAGCATCATCTTGCCGGCGTCTTCCTTGTAGTAGGCGCACTCGTCCGGCACGCGCAGCACCGGCAGGCGGGAGAGGCCGGGGATCGGCTCGGTGACGAGATAGAAATGCTCGCAGGCGTGTAGCGGGATGGTGACGCCGTTCTGCGCGCCGAGTTCGCGCGCCCACATGCCGGCGCAGTTGACGACGATGTCGGCTTCGATGGTGCCTTGGTCCTCGCCCTGTGCCCAGGACACGCCGGTGACGCGGCCGGCTTTGGTATGGACCTTCGTCACCTTCACATTCTCGACGATGGTGGCGCCGCGCTGACGCGCGCCCTTGGCCAGCGCCATGGCGATGTTGGCGGGATCGCACTGGCCGTCGAGCGGCAGGTGGACGGCGCCGACGACGTCGGACACGTTGAGATGCGGGTACATCTCTTTGACTTCATTGGGAGAAATCTCGCGCACATCGACATCGAAGGCGCGGGCGAGCGACGCCTGCCGGTAGATCTCGTGCTTGCGCTCCTCGGTCAACGCGACGGTGATCGAGCCGACCTGGCGCATGCCGGTGCCGACTTCGGTCTCGGCTTCCAGCTTGACGTAGAGGTCGGCCGAATATTTCGCCAGCCGCGTCATGTTCTGCGAGCCGCGCAGCTGGCCGATCAGGCCGGCGGCATGCCATGTCGTGCCCGAGGTCAGCTGCTTGCGTTCCAGGAGCACAATGTCGGTCCAACCGAGCTTGGCCAGATGATAGGCGACCGAACAGCCGGAGACGCCGCCACCGATGATCACGGCGCGGGCCTTGGTGGGGATGGTCTTGGTCATGCGGCCTCGCGGCGATAGCTGGAAGCAAAACGGCGCAGCCGCAGTGCTGCTTCTTGGAGAATCGGCTCCGGCTGGCAGAGGCTGATGCGGATGTGGCCGGCGGCGGCTTCGCCGAAGCTGGAGCCGGGCATCACGCCGACATTCTCCTTGTCGAGGAAGGCGAAGGCGAATTTCTCGTCGTCAGGTTCGACCTCGGATATGTCGAGCATCACATACATGCCGCCTTCGGAGCCGCGCACGCTGACATCGTTCATGCCGCGCACGGCATCGAGGAAGATGGTACGGCGCGCCGCGTAGCGCTCGGCGATGTCCTTCACGCCGTAATGGTTCTCAAGCGCCTCCGCGCAGGCGACCGAGATGAAGGCCGGCAGGCCGTAGGTGGTCACAAGGTTGAGATTGATCAGCAGCGTGATCATCGCTTCAGGACCGGTCAGCCAGCCCATGCGCCAGCCGGTCATGCCATGGCTCTTGGACATGGAATTGATGACCAGCGTGCGCTCGGCCATGCCGGGCAGCGAACGCGGCGAGACGTGCTCGCCGCCGCCCAGCGTCCAGTAGACCTCGTCCGAGAGCAGCCAGAGGTCGTGCTCGCGGCAGATTTCGGCCAGCTGTTCCAGCCGCTCGCGCGAATAGACCGCACCTGTCGGGTTGTTCGGCGTGTTGATCAGGATGGCACGTGTGTTGGGCTTGAGTGCCGCGCGGATCATGTCGACGTGCGGCTGGAAACCATCCTCGGCCGGCGTCTCGACGACGGTGAAACTGGCGCCGGCGGCGCTGAACGTGTTGGGATAGGTGGCGTAGTAAGGGGCAATGACGATGGCGTGGTCGCCCTGGTCGAGAACTGCCTGCACGGCCGCGTAAAGTGCCGCCTGGCCGCCTGGCGTGGCGATGACCTGGTCAGGCGTCGTCTCGACGCCGGTACAGGCGCTGGAGGCTGCCGCCATCGCCTGGCGCAGGCGCGGCAGGCCGGGCAACGGCGTGTAGTGGTGGTTGCTGCCGCGGACCGCGGCCACGCAGGCCTCGATCGTTTGCGACGGCGTGTCGAAATCATGGTCGCCGACCGACAGCATGATGATGTCCTCGCCGGCTGCCTTGCGGGCCCAGGCGGCGGAATGGACTTCCCAGCCATCCTTGCCCGAAGGCACGATGCCGGAAATGCGCGACGATGGTCTAGGCATGCAAAACTCCCGAAATTTCGTAACCATCCTGCTGCAGTCGGTCGCGCAGCGCGGCAATGTGCGGCGGTCCGACTTCGCAACAGCCGCCGACGATGTCGGCACCTGCCTCCACCCAACCGATCGCCTGCTCGGCATAGGCGTCCGGGCCGAGGTCGTGGCGGGCGTGCAGCACATCGACGGTACCGCCGTGCTTGAGCGCCTCAGTGGAGGTGAAGCCATTGGCATAGGCGCCGACCGGGCCGCCGAGATCGATCAGTTCAGGCAAGGCGGCGGCGATCGCTTCCGGCCGGCAGCAGTTGAGCAGCCGCGCCGCTATCGGCAGGCCATCGAGCGCGCTGGCCGCGGCGGCGATTGTTTCGCCGCTGCGCAGCCGCGGTGCGCCATGATCGGCGAGCGTCCACGACACCCAGACCGGCTTGCCGCTTTCCGAGGCGGCGGTGACGGCAGCGCGCGCCTCATTGGCCGAGGCCATGGTCTCGCACAGGAAGAGATCGACGCCATCCGCCTGCTCAGCAACGATGCGGCGGTAGATGTCGAGCGTCTCCTTGTAGGAAATGGTCAGCGCCGGGGCGTAGCTGCCGAAAAGCGGTGACAGGCAGCCGGCGACCGCTGCGTCGCCGGCTTCGTCGCGAGCCTGCCTGGCCAGCTCGATGCCGCGCCTCTGCAGCGGCTTGAACAGCTCCTCGGCGCCCTCGCGCGCCAGGCGCTCAGGTGTCGCCGAATAGGTGTTGATGGTGATGACGCGCGCGCCGGCGCGGATGAATTCCGCGTGGAGGTCACGCACCAGATCGGGTTCGTCGATCAGCACCCTGGCCGACCACAATGGCGTCGGCTCGGATTTGCTGCGGCGGACCAGTTCCTGGCCCATGCCACCATCGGTGAGGATGACATTCTTCATGCGCGCAGCCTTTCGTTTCTGGGATCCCAGAGCGGCTCATCCTTCTGCACCACCGCCTGGAAACGGTCGCCGAAGATTTCGACCTCGACTGAGGTGCCGGGCTCGGTCAAATCCATCCGCAGCATGCCGAGCGCGATGGACTTGTCGACGCGATGGCCCCAGCCGCCTGAGGTGGTCTCGCCGACGATCTGGCCGCCATGCCACAGCGTCGACATGTAGGGCGCATCGCAATCGCCGGGGTTCTCGACCACCAGCGTGACGAAACGCTTCTTCACGCCTTGCTGCTTTTCGTTCTGAAGTGCGGCCTTGCCGCGGAAGTCGGGCTTCTCCCATTTGACGAAGCGCTCCAGCCCGCCCTGCAGGATGGAATAGTCGGTCGACAGATCGCCCTTCCAGGTGCGGTAGCCTTTTTCCAGCCTGAGCGAATCCAGCGCATACATACCGAACGGCTTCAGCCCGTGCTTCTGACCGGCCGCCCAGATGGCGTCGAAGATGGCGGCGGTGTCGCCGACCTTGGTGTGGATTTCCCAGCCGAGTTCGCCGGCGAAGGACACGCGCACCAGCTTCGCCCAGCGGCCGGCGATCTTCGTTTCCTGATGTGTCAGCCAGGGCAGAGTGAGGTCGGCGTCGCAGACATCGGCGAGGATTTTCCGCGAGTTGGGGCCGGCCAGGATCTGGGTGGAATAGTCCTCTGTGCGGTCGGTCAGCGTAAAGGCCGCATCCCTGGGCATGCGCGATTTCAGCCATTCGAAATCGTGCCATTGCGCGACCGCCGCGGTGATCAGCGTCATCTGATCCTCGCTGTGGCGCACGACGGACATTTCGGTGACGATGCGGCCCTTGTCGTCGGCGAAGTAGACCAAGCCGATGCGGCCGGGCTTCGGCACCAGTCCGGTGACCTGCAGGCTCAGCCATTCGGCGGCGCCGGGGCCCTCCAGGTTGAAGCGTGAGAAGCCGGGCAGGTCGAGTATGCCGGCGGCGTCGCGCACGGCCAGGCACTCCTCGCGCACGCGATGCTGCCAGGGACCTTCCCGGCGGAAGGTTAGCGTCGCTTCCTCGGAAATGTCGTCGCCGGGTTGCGCGTACCAGGTGGCGCGCTCCCAGCCATTATAGGCATCGAAGCGGCCGCCGAACGCCTTGATGCGATCGTGGATCGGCGACAGTTTCCGGTCGCGGCCTTCGGGCCAGGCATGGCGCGGGAATTGGATGGCGTATTCATTGCCGTAGATTTCCAGGCCCTTGGCGACGCAATAATCGGGTGCGGCGGCAAAAGAGGTGAAGCGACGCGGATCGCAGGACCACATGTCCCACTCGGTCTGGCCCTGCGTCACCCATTCGGCCAGCACCTTGCCGGCGCCGCCGCCCTGGGCGATGCCGAAGGTGAAGACGCAGGCCTCGAAGGCATTGGGCACGCCAGGCATCGGCCCGATCAGCGGATTGCCGTCCGGCGCATAGGGGATCGGGCCATTGATGACCTTGGACAGACCGGCGGTGCCCAGGATCGGCACGCGGGCGACGGCGTCGGCCAGGTAATGTTCCAGCCGGTCGAGATCGTCGGGGAAGAGCTGGAAGGAAAAATCCTCCGGCATCGGATCGCCAGGGGTGGCCCAATGGGCGCGGCAATTGCGCTCATAGGGGCCGAGATTCATGCCGGCCTTTTCCTGGCGCAGATAATAGGACGTATCGACATCGCGCAGCAGCGGCAGTTTCTTGCCCTGTTCCTTCGACCAGGCGGCGAGTTCGGGGATTTCCTCGAACAGGATGTATTGGTGACTCATCACCATCATCGGCACTTCGCGGCCGAACATCCTGCCGACCTCGGCGGCACGGTAACCGGCGGCATTGACGACGATTTCGCAGCGGATCTCGCCCTGCGGTGTGGCCACCACCCATTCGTCCTTCTCGCGGCGCACGCCTGACACAGGACAGAAGCGGATGATCTTGGCGCCCAAATCGCGCGCGCCCTTGGCCAGCGCCTGGGTCAACTGCGCCGGATCGATGTCGCCGTCGCTCGGGTCATAGAGCGCGCCCTTCAGGTCGTGCGTCTCGATGAAGGGATAGCGCAGCTTGATCTCGTCGACGCCGACCACGTCGATGTCCATGCCCTGGTAGCGGCCCATACCCTTGGCACGCTGGAATTCCTGCATCCGCTCCCAGGAGTGGGCGAGACGCAGCGAGCCGGTGACGTGATAGTTCATGGGATAGTCGACCGCGTCGGCGAGGCCCCGGTAGAGCTCGGTCGAATAGCGCTGCATGTTCATCAGCGACCAGGACGAGGAGAAGGTCGGCACATTGCCGGCGGCATGCCAGGTCGAGCCTGAGGTCAGCTCGTTCTTTTCCAAGAGCACGCAGTCGGTCCAGCCCGCTTTGGCAAGATGATAGAGCGAGGAGGTGCCGACAACGCCACCTCCGATGATCACCACGCGCGCCGTGCTCGGCAAACCCGCCATGTTGTTCTCCCAAGTCTTATTTCAATAAACCGGTGGCGAAACCACCCAGATGACAACCGCCGGCTCGGTGCCTGGATTGCGCCAGCGATAGGGCTTGCCTTCGAAGCGGAAGGAATCACCTTCGCCGAGCCGGTGCCAGATACCAGCTATCTCGATCTCGAAAATGCCCGAGGCGAGATAGCCGGCTTCCTCGGTCGGCCGCAGCTGCTGGGTCTTCATCTCCGCGCCCGGCGCGAAGATCGAGCGCACTATCTCGAAGCTACCACCGAGATCGGGCGACAGGAGTTCTTCCACCAGGCCGGATTCGCTGGTGCCAAGCGTGCGGCGCCTGCCGGCCCGCACCACCACGCCGCGCTCGCTCTCGACCGGTACGTCATGGCTGAAGAACAGGCTGATCGGCACGCCGAACAGCTCGGCGAAGGCCCTGAGATCGCTGAGCGACGGCGTCGACAGGCCGCGTTCGACCTGGCTGACCCAGCCGACCGAGCGGCCGAGTTTCAGGGCGATCTCGGCGAGCGTCAGCCCGCGTGCCCGGCGCAGCGCCCTGATATCGCTGGCCAGCACGCGTTCGTCAGGTCCCTGCAATGTTCGCGGGGTAGTGGAAGGCAGGACGCTCATTTCATGAAAATTTCCATCCGAATTTCATGAGAGATCAAGCTCATGAAAAAATCAAGTAGATTTTCACCAATGCTCAAGATTTGCTTGCAGGATTTTGACGGTTCATGCAAAGGCTCGGCCGCGAGCGGCGAGTGGGGACGTCCGATCGACACAAAGGCTAAGGGACGGCCCATGTTGGAAAAGAAGGCTCGAATCGCGGATGAGGCCGAGATCGTCGACGAGGCGATCCTGTCGCGCCGTTCGGTGCGCGCGTTTCTGCCCGACATGATCGACGACGACACCATCCGCGACATTCTGGCCGTTGCGGCACGCGCGCCGTCTGGCACCAACATGCAGCCATGGCGGGTCTACGTCACCAAGGGCGAGACCAAGCAACAGATATCGGATGCTATCCTGAATTCCGGTATCCGCGCCGAAAAGGCTGACTGGGACGAGTATCGCTACTATCCCACCCAGTTCTTCGAGCCTTATCTTACGCGCCGCCGTGCCAACGGTTTCGGCCTCTATGGTGCGCTTGGCATTGGCCGCCGCGAGGTCGACAAGATGCGTGCCCAGCATGACCGCAACTTCGTCTTCTTCGACGCGCCGATCGGCATGATCTTCACCATCGATCGCCGCCTCAACCAGGGCTCGTGGATCGACTACGGCATGTTCCTGCAGAACATCATGGTCGCGGCGCGGGGCAGGGGCCTGCACACCTGCCCGCAGGCCGCCTTCGCGCCCTATCACCGGCAGATCCGGCCGGTGCTCAACATTCCCGATGAGGAGATCGTCGTCTGCGGCATGGCACTCGGCTATGAGGACACGTCCAAGCCGGAAAACGCCTTCCGCACCGACCGCGTGCCGCTGGAAGAGTGGGTGACGTTCAGCGAATAGGCGGCATGCCTTATTCGGTATTCATCTGCAGGCCGTGCCCGCTGACATGGGCGCCGTCCTGCGGCGTCAGCTTGAGGTAGGCAAGCAGCGCGCAGAGCGTGATGACGCCCTCGACCGCGAACAGGATGCGGAAATCATTGGTCACGGCAGGCCCGCCGCCGGCCAGGAACGACAGCATCGCTGCCGCCAGCCCGACGCTGACCGCCACCGCGAGCTGCCAGAGTATGTAATAGAGGGCGCTGAAGCGGGCGAGCTGTTCGGGGGCGATGTCGGAATAGGCGAGGTTACCGGTCGACGCCCATTGTATGGAGCGAAAGACGCCGAAAGCAAAGATATAGCCAAGCACGATCCAGACCGGCGTCGTCGCCTGCATCAAGGCGAAGCCGGCAACCATGGCGGCCACGAACGGCGTGTTGAAGACCAGCACGCGGCGGAAGCCGAACCGGTTGAGGACGCGCGGCATGAAGAAACGCATGATCACCGAGCCGAGCGCAGCAACGAAGGTCAGCGATCCCGCCTGCACCGCACTCATGCCGAAACCGAGCTGGAACATCAGCGGCAGCAGGAAGGCGACGGAGCTGAGGCCGATCGTGTCCAGCCCGCCGCCGGTGAGGAACGAGATGCGGAAGGTGCGGATGCGCAGGAGCTTGAGGTCGAGTAGGGGATTGGGCACGCGCAGGCAGTAGAGCGAGGCGATCGACAGGATGATGACCGCCAGCGCCAGCTCACCGGCGATCATGCCGGCGGCGGCGTCTTTGGCTGCAAGCGAGTCCATGCCGAACACCAGCAGGATCATGCCGCTGCCGACCAGCAGGAAGCCTGGAAAATCGAAGCGTGCGCGCACGGGCTTGGTCACGGTCGGAAACAGTGAGGCGGCAAGGATCGCAGCCGCCAGAGCGAACGGCACATTGATGAAGAAGATCCAGCGCCAGGAAATGTAGGTGGTCAGCGCGCCGCCGACGAGTGGCCCGACCAGCGGTCCGGTCTGGCTGGCCACCGAAATATACATATTGATCTTCAGCGTCCGGTTGCGCGGGAAGCTCGACAGGATGACGACCTGGCCGAGCGTGCCCATCAGCGCGCCGCCAAATCCCTGCAGCGCGCGGGCGCCGACCAGCGTCCAGATGTTGTCGGACAGTCCGCACAGCGCCGACGAGCCGGCGAACACCAGCAAGGCAAAGCAGTAGACGTTGCGCAGGCCGAAGCGGTCGGCGGCCCAGCCGCCGAGCGGCATAGAGATGATCAGGCTGGCGACATAGACGGTGATCAGAAGGCCGAGCTGGCTCGGCGGTCGGGCGAGGCTTTCACCGATGCCGGGCAGCGCCGTCACCACGACATTCTGGTCGAGGCTGGTCATGAACACGCCACAGGCGACCGTCAGCGGCAGCAGAAGCAAGGCTCTGGCCGACACATCGGCGCGATCCGGTGCGCCGGCGGATAGTTCTGCGGTCATGGGGATGTTCGAACCAAACGAATGTGCCGAGTTCTGAGACGGATTTTTATCCCTTGGGCCGATTGGGCGGCCACGTTTTTCCACCATGGCCGTCCACGGCGCGATTCTCTAGCGGCAGAACCGGCCGGCATTGAGGCCAGAAGCGGCGGCGAAATGGGCTATGCCGCCACTGCCTTATTGTACTTCGTAGCCGACTTCCTCGCTGGCATGGCAGAGAGCCTTCCAGAACGAACGCGCGAAGGAGCGGAAGACGTAGATGTCGAACTGGTCGGCGCCAGTACGCTGGATCTGGGCGAAGACGTCGTGGTGAGCGGTCGAACGGCCGGCGCCGACCGGGAAGGCCGTAAGCGCGAAGTCGATGGCAAAGAATTTCGCCAGAATCCATTCGGCCTTCGGCCCGGCGATGCGGATGGCGGTGCGGCCATGCGACAGGTCCGTCACCGTGCCAATAGAAGGCGTCACCGCCTTGGCAAAAGCCGCGGCTAGCCGTTCGGCCTCGTCGGCGACAGTGAATTTTCCCGGCGCGAAGCCGAACACTGACTTAACGCCATCGCTCAGGCCACCGCCGGCGCCATCGGGCAGGGCAAGCCCGGTGACGGCGCGGATGGCAGCGATCAGCGTCTTCTCTTCACCCGGCCAGGCGGCGAGCTGCACGATCGAGCCCGGCCGCGTCTCGGTCAGGAGGATCTCGACGCCATGCTCGAAATTGCCATGCGAGCCGACATGAAACTCCGGCTCAAGCGGGGATTGGCGCTCAACCATGCATGCGGGTCCCTTCAGGATCGTAGAAATGGTTGGAGACGATCTCGACCGGCCCGAAGCGGTTGCGCAAGGGATCGGAGACATGGGCGCGCGTGCCGTGCCTGGCCTTGCCGCCCTCGACCAGTGCCAGCGCAATATGTTTGCCGAGCGCCGGCGAATAGCAGCAGGCGGTGATATGGCCGATCGAGCCGTGCGGATTGGCCTCGTCCAACGCTTCGACAATGTGCGCGCCGCCATTGAGCGGCCGGTTGTCGAGTGCGATCAGGCCGACCAGTTCGAGCCGATCGGACGCGATCAGGCCTTCGCGATCCATCATCGCCGAGCCGATGAAAGGCTTTTTCTTCGACAGCATCCAGTCGAGATGCAGGTCGCGCGCCGTGGTGCGGCCGTCGATCTCGGCGCCAGTGACATGGCCCTTCTCGATGCGCATCGTGCCCAGCGCCTCGAGCCCGTAGGTGACCAACCCGAACGGCTTGCCGGCTTCGATCAAGGCTTCCCAGACATGGGTGCCATGGCCGGCGCCTGAATAGACCTCGAAGGCCATTTCGCCGGAGAAGGACAGCCGGCAAATCATCACCGGCACGCCTGATATCTCGCCACGCACGATGCCCATGAAGGGCAAGGTCGCATTGTCGACAGCGGTGCCCGTGACGCAGGCGGCAAGGATTGCCCGCGCTTTCGGTCCGCCAATCGCGGCGCCCGCCCATTCGTCGGTCACCGAGGTGACGTGGACTTTCAGCTCCGGCCAGATCACGTCGAGGAAATATTCCAGATGCTGCATCACCTTGCCGGCATTGGCCGTGGTGGTGGTCATCAGGAAATCCTGTTCGCCGAGCCGCCAGGTGGTGCCGTCGTCGAAGGCAAAGCCGTCCTCGCGCAGCATCAGCCCATAGCGCGCCTTGCCGACGGCCAACGTCGAAAACATGTTGGTGTAGACGCGGTCGAGGAAGGTAGCGGCGTCGGGGCCCTGCACGGCGATCTTGCCCAGCGTCGAGACATCGACGATCCCGGCACTTTCGCGCGTCGCCCTGGCTTCGCGCACATAGGCCTGCTCGATCGTTTCGCCTGAAAGTCCGTAGATCATCGGCCGGTACCAGAGGCCGGCGGAATACATGGTCGCGCCATTGGCGAGGTGCCAGTCATGCATCGGCGTCAGCCGCTCGGGCTTCAGGTCGTCAAAGCGCTCTGCCGCCAGCGAGCCGATCGATACCGGCGCGAAGGGCGGCCGGAAGCGCGTCGTGCCGACTTCGGGGATCGGCTTGCCGAGCGCCTCGGCCATGATGGCAAGGCCGGGAACGTTGGAGCTCTTGCCCTGGTCGGTCGCCATGCCGAGTGTGGTGTAGCGCTTCAGGTGCTCGACTGAGACAAAGCCTTCGCGATGCGCCAGCCGCACGTCTTCGGCGGTCACGTCGTGCTGGAAGTCGACAAAGCTCTTGCCCTTGGCCCTGATCTCGAAGACAGGCGCCGGATCGGGGTCACCGGGTAGAGCTTCGACCGTGGGCAATGCCGCCGGCGTGCTCGTTCCACCTGCGGCAGCAAGACCGGCGGCCCGGCCTTCGGCGATCGCCTCGGCGGTGGAAAAGCTGCCGGTAAAGGCACCGGCGCCGATCCACTGCTGCGTCGGCTTCGGCGGCAGGAAAGCCTGGCGCGCGGCATTCCATTCCGCTTTGGCGCCGGCCTGGCTGGCCAGATGGATGGTCGGCGACCAGCCGCCCGACATCAGCAGGCAGTCGGCATGGATGCTTCGTTCATCGCCGCTGAGCGCGCCGGTGACCATGTCGAAACGCTGGACCTTGATGCCGGAGACCGCCTTGCCGCCTTCTGTGGCGACGACGGCATGGCCGGCAAAGATCTCGGCCTCGGCTTCCGTCGCCAGCTTGCGCATCTCGGCTGAAAGCTCGGACCGGACGTCGGCGATGGCGACGATCGCGGCGCCCGCCTTCTTCAAGGCAACGGCCGCGCGATAGGCGCTGTCATTGTTGGTGAACAGCGCGATCCGCTCGCCCGACAGCACGCCGAATTCGTTGACATATCGCTCGGCGGCATGTGCCAGCATCACGCCCGGCCTGTCATTGCCCGGGAAAACCAGGGGCCGTTCGAAGGCGCCGGTGGCCAGCACCACGGATCTGGCGCGGATCGCCCAGTAGCGGTGGCGCGGTTCGCCCTTGGCGGGTTGCTCCTTGTGGTCGCTGACCCGTTCGAGTGCTGCAAGTGTGTTGTTGTCGTAATAACCCCAGACCGTGGTGCGTGGCAGAAGCCGGACATTGTCGCGGCCTTCGAGCTGAGTGACGGTGCGTCGCGCCCATTCGGCGGCGGGTGCGCCATCGATGGTTTCACCGGACCAGTTGGTCGAGCCGCCGAAACGCGGTTCGAGATCGGCCAGCATGACGCGCGCGCCCTGATCGGCGGCGGCCTTGGCGGCCATCAGGCCGGCGGGGCCGGAGCCAACCACCAGCACGTCGCAAAAGGCATTCATACGCTCGTAGCGGGCGGGGTCTTTTGCCGATCCGGCGCTGCCGAGACCGGCGGCGCGGCGGATGAAGTGCTCGCAGAACATCCAGAAGCGCGTGCCCTTCAGCGGACCGATCACCGGCCCCATGAAGGTCTTGTAGTAGAAGCCGGCGGACAGGATCTTGCCGCCAAGCTGGTTGACGGCGTTGACGTCCCAGGCCAGCGACGGAAAGCGGTTCTGGCTGACGGCGACCAGCCCGTCATGGATCTCGACCATGGTCGCCGCAATGTTGGGCTCGCGCACCTCGCCCTTCAGCACCGTCACCAGCGCATTCGGCTCCTCGACGCCCGCCGTGAGCAGGCCGCGCGGACGGTGGTATTTAAACGAGCGACCGAAAAGCGTGACGCCCCTGGCCAGCAGCGCGGATGCCAGCGTGTCGCCGGCATGGCCGGTATAGGCAACGCCGTCGAAGGTGAAGCGGATCGTTTTCAGCCGATCGATGCGGCCGCCAGTGTCGGTGCGGCGCGGGCTCATGGCTTGTCCTCCGCCTTGCGGCGCGCGGTCGAGCCATGATCGCCGCGCGCGAAAGCGACGCTCGAAATCTCGTGCGTCAGCGTGTTGCGCACGACGCGCAAATGCGCGCGGCAGCCGCCGGAATGCTGCCATATCTCATTGTGGTCGCCGGCCGGGTTCAGCCGGTCATAGACATAGGCGTTCCATGCCTCGAAATTCTGCGAGGCGGGGTCGGGACGTTCGCGGTTGCCGTCACCCTGATAGGTGAACTCGATGACGTCGCGCGGGCCGCAATAGGGACAGGTGATCAACATCGGATATTCCTAATGCAGCCGCGGGTTCGCGCCCTGGCCCTTGTCGTCGATGACGAGGCCGCGGTGGAAGCGATCAAGGGTGAACGGCGCGTTGAAGTCGTGCGGTTCATCCTTGGCGATGGTCCAGGCAAAGGTCCAGCCGGAAGCCGGCGTCGCCTTGAAGCCGCCATAGCACCAGCCGCAGTTGAGATACATGCCGGGCAGGGGACCGGTGGTGATGATCGGCGAGCCGTCCATCGACATGTCGCAGACGCCGCCCCAGGAGCGCAGCAGGCGCGCGCGGGCAAGGCCCGGAAACAGCGCCAGCATCTCGCTCATCACCTCGTCGACGATGGGCAGGTTGCCGCGCTGGGCATAGCTGTTGTAGCCGTCGATGTCGCCGCCATAGACAAGGCCGCCCTTGTCGGACTGCGACATGTAGAAATGCCCCATGCCGAAGGTCACGACCGTGTCGATGAAAGGCTTCAGCGATTCCGTCACGAAGGCCTGCAGCACATGGCTCTCGATCGGCATCGTTTCGATACCGGCAAGCCGCATGACGCGTCCGGTGCTGCCGGCCACGGCCACCGCCACCTTCCTGGCCCTGATGTCACCGCGCGATGTGGTGACGCCGGTGACGCGGTCGCCGTCCCGCAGGAAGCCGGTGACCTCGCAATTCTCGATGATGTCGACGCCGCGCCGGTCGGCGCCGCGCGCATAGCCCCAGGCCACCGCGTCGTGGCGGGCGGTGCCGGCGCGCCGCTGCATCAGGCCACCGACCACCGGAAAGCGTGCGTCGCTGGAAATATCGAGCGCCGGGATCAGGCGCTTGATCTGCGCCGGCGTCATCAGTTCGGCATCGACGCCGAGATGGCGCATGGCGTTGCCGCGCCTTGCATAGTCGTCAAACTGGGCCGGTGTGTGCGCCAGGTTCAGGCAGCCGCGCTGCGAGAACATGACATTGTAGTTGAGCTCGTGCGACAGGCCCTCCCACATCTTCATCGAATGTTCGTAGAAGCGGGTGTTGGCCGGCAGCAGATAGTTCGAGCGCACGGCCGTGGTGTTGCGGCCGACATTGCCGGAGCCGAGCCAGCCCTTCTCGAGCACCGCCACATTGGTGATGCCGTGTTCCTTGGCCAGATAATAGGCGGTCGCCAGCCCGTGGCCGCCGCCACCGATGATGATGACATCATAGGAAGCCTTTGGGTCCGGCTTGCGCCAGGCCGGCTTCCAGTCCTTGTTTCCCTTGAGCGCGTTCGCGAGCAGCGAAAAGGCCGAGTACTCTGCCATCATTGTCATCCGGTTCGGGCGATGCGGCAGACTATAGAGCAGGCCGCATCCGCAAAGCCAATATTGCGCCATGGCCTTTCGACTGGCCGACGCCGCGATGCGACGGCTTGCCCATGATATGGCCGTCTTTATCAAGGACAGGCTTTTTGAATGTCTTTGCCGCCGGTGAGTCGCCCACAAATCATGCTTTTTCGATTGCTTCGCCTCATCCTGGTCCTCGCGCTGGTTATTTCGGCGCCGCCTTCGTTCGAGGCGATGGCGCAGGCGCTTGGCCAGGGCTCCGCCGGCTTGATCACCGATCAGCAGAAAGTCATCCAGGGCCTGACGGCCAAGACCGACGATCTCGAGAAGAAAATCCAGCAGGACGGTGAGGACGATGCCTCGCTCGTGGATATTCGTCTGCAGCTGGAGGATCTGTCGCGGGCGGCACTGACCAGTGCGCTGGCGTTCCGTTCGCGGCTTACCGACATCAACAACCGCATCGAGGTGCTCGGTCCACCGCCGGCGGCGGGTCAGCCGCAGGAGCCCGACATCGTAACCGGCGAGCGCCAGGCGCTGGCGTCGGAAAAGGCCGAGATCAACGCCGTCGTCGCCGCCGCGCAAAACCTGTCGATCCGTATCAGCGGATTGATCGACAAGATCGGCAACATGCGCAGCGCGCTGTTCCGCAACCTTTTGACCAAGCGCTACGTGCTGTCCGATGCGTTGAGCCCGCAGGTCTTCTCCGACGCCCATGAGGAATACGCCAACTTTTATAAAGCGGTGTCGTCCTGGCTGACCTTCGCCTTCAAGTTCAAGTTCCAGGCGATCCTGGCGGCAACCTTCGTGGCGCTCGGGCTGGCGCTGGTGCTGCTGGTCGGCGGCAGGCGCCTGTTCGGGCGCGTGTTCGAGGCCGACCCTTCCAACGAAGACCCATCCTATCTCAGTCGCTTGTCGGTGGCCTTCTGGTCCACCTTGCTGCCGACGCTGGCAGTCGGTTCGTTTCTCGGCTCGACCATCTTCTTTTCAATTATTACAATGTGTTACGCGGCGACATTGGTCTGTTCCTCAATGCACTGGCAACCGCCATCGGCGTGATATTCTGCGTCAACCGGCTGACCAATGCGGCGCTTGAGCCGCGGCTGCCGAACTGGCGCCTCATCCCGGTCGAAACCGGGCCGGCGCGCTGGCTGGTGCGCCTGTCCACCGCCATGGCGGTCGTCATCAGCGTCAACACCTTCCTGTCTGTCGTCAACGACAAGATGGGTTCGCCGCTGTCGCTGACCATCGCGCGCAGTTTCGTCGCCACCATTGTCGTCGGCATCATCCTGATCCTGATGGCGATGCTGCGGCCCTTCAAGGCACGTGACGGAAGCTGGCGGCCGTGGCCGGCATGGCTGCGCTATCTGGCGCTGGCGCTTGGCCTGTTCACCATCATCGCCGCCTTGCTCGGCTATATCGGCCTTGCCCTGTTCGTTTCGCTGCAGGTCGTGGTCACCGGCACGGCGCTGATCACCGCCTATATCGGCTTCCTGTCGGCGCAGGCGATCGGCGAGGAGGGGGCTTTCGCCAACACCACTGTCGGGCGCTGGCTGTCGACCAATTCCAGCTACGAGGACACGGCACTAGACCAGCTCGGCCTGGTCGTCAGTGTTGCCATCAACCTATTGATCGTGCTGGTTTTCCTGCCGCTGATCCTGTTGATGTGGGGGTTCCAGCCCGGCGACATCCAGGCCTGGGCCTACAAGCTGGCGACCGGGATCAATATCGGTTCGGTGACGATTTCGGTCACCGGTATCTTGTCCGGCATCGTCGTCTTCATCATCGGCTATTTCCTGACCCGCTGGTTCCAGGGTTGGCTCGACGGCTCCGTGATGGCGCGCGGCAAGGTCGATACCGGGGTGCGCAACTCGATCCGGCTCGCGGTCGGCTATGCCGGCGTGGCGCTGGCGGGGCTGGTCGGCATCTCGGCGGCGGGTATCGATCTCTCCAGCCTGGCACTGGTGGCCGGTGCGCTTTCCCTCGGTATCGGTTTCGGCCTGCAGAATGTGGTGTCGAATTTCGTCTCCGGCCTGATCCTTTTGGCCGAGCGGCCGTTCAAGGTCGGCGACTGGATCGTCGCCGGCGACGTCAGCGGCACGGTCAAGAAGATCAGCGTGCGCGCCACCGAGATCGAGACTTTCCAGCGGCAGTCGGTGATCCTGCCCAATTCGAACCTGATCAACAACGCCGTCGGCAACTGGACGCATCGCAACAAGCTCGGCCGCATCGACATCAAGGTCGGCGTCGCCTATGGCAGCGACGTCAAGCAGGTTCACGCCATCCTGCTGGAGATCGCACGCGGCCACCCGATGGTGCTGAAGAACCCCGAACCTTTCGTGCTGTTTTCCAATTTTGGACCTGCGGCGCTCGAATTCGAGATCCGTGTGTTCCTGGCCGATGTGATGAACGGCAACATCGTGCAGAACGATGTCCGCTTTGCCGTGCTGGAAAAATTCAGCGACCAGCACATCGAGATCCCCTCGACGCCGCGCGCTGTCGTCGAGGTCCACAAGCCCAAGGCCTGGCCGACCGACGACGACAAGATCGAGGCCGACTTTGCCGAACAGGAGCAGGCCAAGGCGGACGCCGCGGCCGAGGCGAAAAGCTCGCCAAATCGGGGCGAAAGGTGCGCAAGCCCGATCCCGATTAGGTTTGTTCGCGGTTCTCGATCAGCGCCGACAATGCCGCGCGCAGATCGGTCTTGCCGCGCCTGATCTCGCCGACGCCGTGTTCGGCATCTATGCGGCCGGCATTGTGGGCGTCGAACATCGCGGCGACCAGTTCGGCGTAACTCGTGCTGATGCCACCGCCAACGAGGGCCGGAACCCAGTCCTGCCTCGGCAATTCGCGGGCGACGATCTCGCGGTCGGCAACCTCGCCAAGCGTCCGCGCCACATCGGTTGCGCTGTAACGATCAGGCCCCTCGGCATGGACCAAGCGAAGCGCGTCGCCGCCGCCCGAAAGGAGGAGATCAGCCGCCATCAGGCCGACGTCGCCGGCCGATACGGTCGGGAAGGACTTTGATACGGGATGATGCAGGCTCGGCAGCACGCCGGTCTCAATCGCCCGGCCAACCAGGCGGTTCCAGTTTTGCATGTGCTCGGCGGAACGCAGCACCGTCAGCGCCGCCGGGATTGTCTTCAGCTGCGATTCCAGATGATGGAATGTGAGTGTGATGCCGGTGCCGGCGGCAAGCTGGGCGCCATAGTCCGAGATTGCCAGAATGCTTTGCGGCCGGCTCTGATCCAGTGCGGTGACGATGGACCGGATGGTGGATTCCATCTCCGCCGACGCGTCATCGGCGCGGAAGCCGGTGGGACAGATGACCTGAACAGCGGTGGCGCCCTTTGTCGCCCGCGCCAATGCCGGCGCATCGCGCAGATCGGCGATTTCTGTTTCGCAACCAAGCGAACGGAACTCTTCGGCATGCGACGGGTTTCGCACTATGGCCCTGACCGGAACGTTATGCTGACGCAGCGCACCGATGGTGGCCCGTCCAATCTTTCCGGCAGCGCCCAACACAACAAACATGTCCTGTACCCTTCAATCTGACCAATGGGATGTCAGGAATGCCGGATGGGCGGGCTTGGGTCGCCCAGATATAGACGGCGCAAGACAAAAACGGATGATTGGCTGCGAAAGCCAAAGGCCGGCGAAAATGCCGAACCGCTGGCTATCGCTGCATGCGGATCAGCGCGGCCGGTGTGACACCGAGGATGCGCTTCATGCTTTGCGCCATGTGACTCTGATGCGCGAAACCGGCCTCGAGCGCGATCTGGCTGAGCGGCATCTTCCCCTGATGCAGCAAGGTCCTGGCCCGCTCGACCCGGCGATGGATGACGTATTGGTGGGGCGGCATGCCGAACGTGCGGCGAAACAGCACCTTCAGATGCGAGACGCTGATGGCCGCCACCTGGGCCAATTCATCCAGCGAAAGATCCAGGTCGAGATTGGCTTCGATGAAATCGGCCAGCCTGCGCTTCTGACCGAAAGAAAGCGTTTGCTTGGCTGGGGCTTCCGGCTTTGACCCAGCACCCTGGATGATCTGCACCGCCAGCGCCCTGGCCAGGCTTTCGAAATACAGCCGATCCGATGGCACATCCGGTTTCAAACCGGTCGCCAGCGCATGGGCGATGTGTTCGATCCTGGGATCGCGGTGCTGGAACCGCGGATTGACGACGACCCTGTCCGGATCGATTTCGAGATCCTCGGCAGCACGTCGGACCAGTGCGGGACTGACCCACAGCCTCAGGATGGTGCAGTCCGCGTCATCCTCCCAGTCGCCATCGAGGCCGGCGGGCACGATATCGATGTCGCCGTCCGACTGGACCCGGCGGTGATGTTTTCCATCGCAATGGCACGACGCGTTGACCGGCGCTCCGACGTGGATTCCAAGCCGATGGTTGACGGATGCGGGCACATAGTGGGTCAGCCCCGCGGTAATCCTTCGCGACTCAACCCCAACGCCGATCGTTTCCAGCCAATTGTCGTGCATGGTCATTTCTTCGCGTTCGCCGCCTTCGACATCATATCGTGCCGGTTGGCGAAATTAACAGGTCGGACGTATGCCTTCGGACAGCCAAAGCCGATTGCGGCATGAATGCGGCATTCAGTTGCGGTTCAGCTTCCATCTCATATAAGCTCCCATGCAAAGGGCGAAAATGCCTTGCGAAATGCAACAGAGGCGGTGGGAACACCGATATTGCAAAATGTGGAAGTCGCTCGTCGCTGCCGTGGCCTTGCTCGCCGTGAGCGGTTCGGCCCATGCTGCCAGCGCGGTCAACAAGGACGCCGAGACCCGCACGCTGGTCGTGACGGAGGGCGGCAGCAAGACCGACCTTGCGCTGGCCGGCGGTGAAACCGTCGAGTTCTGCCAGAACGGCTGCTTCGTGACCTTGCCGAATGGCGACCTCGAGGCCCTGACCGGTTCGGAAACCGTCGAAATCTCGGGTGGTGTCGCCCGCATCAAGTAATCGTGGCGGCATGATTGGAAAGGCCGGGCATTTGCTCGGCCTTTTATCCTTTCCGGTAGCAGTTACTTAACAATGACGCCGGAAATACCGGTGCGGCAGCCGCCTGCAACCAGGCGTTTTAACGTTCGCTACGCCATCCCCCGCTATACCAGCGTCAAGACGCCGACAAGCGGCGCGCAACCAGATTCCGGTTTCCCGGATCATACGCTGGCAGGGCAGGACAGACATGGACGCGCGGTCGGACAGGAACGCAATACCGCTTGCGGTCGATCTCGACGGCACGCTGATCGCGACCGACCTTTTGTGGGAAGGCTTGTTTCTCCTTCTCAAGAAGAACCCTCTCTATATCTTCCTGGTGCCGTTCTGGGCGGCCGGCGGGCCGGCGCGGCTGAAGCAGGCGATCGCGCAGCGCATCGACATCGACCCCGCAACGCTGCCTTATCGTGTGCCAGTGCTCGATCGGTTGCGTACCGAGCATAGCGAAGGCCGCAAGATCGTGCTGGCGACCGGCACGCCGCGCAAATTCGCCGACGCCATAGCAGCCCATCTCGGCATTTTCGACCGCGTGCTGGCGACCGATGGCTTGGACAATCTCACCTCCGGTAAGAAGCGCGCCTCGCTGATATCCGCCTATGGCGATGGCGGTTTCGACTATGCCGGCAACAGCCGCCACGATCTCCAGGTCTTCGACGCCGCGCGCAATGCGATCGTCGTTGCGCCCGACCGCCATGCCGCGCGCTGGCAGGCGGCGCATGGCGCCGAAACCATGCCGGCGCCGAAGCCGACTTTGCGGACCATCGTCAAGATGCTGCGCGTGCATCAGTGGCTCAAGAACTCGCTGATCGCGGTGCCGATGGTGCTGTCGCACGAGTACTTCAACACCAACATGATCTGGCAATGTCTGCTGGCGTTCATCTCGTTCAGCGCGGTGGCGTCGGCGATCTATATCCTCAACGATTTCTTCGATCTCGCGCTCGATCGCAAACACGTCACCAAGCGCAACAGGCCGTTCGCCAGCGGCGCGCTGTCGATCCCGTTCGGCCTCGGTGCGATGGTCGTGCTGTTGGCGATCGGCATCGGCGCCGGCCTGTTTTTGCCAATCGAATTCCTCGGTGTGCTCGGCGGCTACATGGTCGTCACCACGGCCTATTCGCTGTCGTTCAAGCGCATGCTTCTGGTCGATGTGCTGACGCTGGCCGGCCTCTACTCGATCCGCGTCATCGCGGGTGCTGCCGCGACCGGCGTCGACGTTTCGTTCTGGCTGCTCGCCTTCTCGATCTTCTTTTCCTGTCGCTGGCGCTGGTGAAGCGCTTCGTCGAATTGCGCACCACCGCCATTCCGCCCGGCGAACGCATTGCCGGGCGCGGTTACCGCACCGAGGACCAGGAGATCGTCGCCCAGGCCGGCATGGCCTCCGCCTTCTCCTCGGCACTGGTGCTGGCCCTCTACATGGACAGCGTCGCGGTGCGCGAGCTCTATCCGCATCCCTGGCTGATCTGGCCGCTGCCACCGATCGTCCTTTACCTCACCATGCGCGTCTGGATCCTGGCGCGCCGCGACGAGATGCATGACGACCCGGTCGTCTTCATCATCCGCGACTGGCGCAGCCAGATCGTGGTGGCGATCGGCGCCGTGCTGCTGGTCATCGGGGGCTGGTAGACATGGCTGACCGTTTTCGGAGCTTCGGCCTTGCCACGCCGCCTGCGCCGCGTGCGATCCGCGCCGACGACGCCATTGCGCTGCTGAAGGGCGGCCAGGCGAAGGAAGGGTCGCTGCTCGCCTATGGCAATGGGCGTTCCTACGGCGATTCCTGCCAGAACCGGGCCGGTGCGGTCGTCGACATGCGGACGCTGAACCATATCCGCGCCTTCAACGCCGAGACCGGTGTGCTCGAAGCGGATGCCGGCGTGCTGTTGTCCGACATCGTCGCCCATACAGCACCCTACGGCTTCTTTCCGGCGGTGGTTCCGGGAACGCAATTCGTCACGCTTGGCGGCGCCATCGCCAATGACGTGCATGGCAAGAACCATCACCGGCGCGGCACGTTCGGCTGCCATGTCGAAAGCTTCACGCTGCTGCGGTCCGATGGGAAAACCTATCGTTGCTCGGCCACGGACAATCCGCGCCTGTTTGCGGCGACGATCGGCGGCATGGGGCTGACCGGCCTGATCCTGTCGGCTTCGATCCGGCTGATGCGGGTTCCTTCGCTCGACATCGTCGAGACGACGACGCCGTTTCGCGATCTCGGCGAATTCTTCGATCTGGCCGAGGCGGCGGATCAGGCCAATGAATATGCCGTCGCCTGGATCGACCAGCTTGCCGGCGGCCGCAACAGCGGGCGCGGGCTGCTGTTCACCGGCAACCACGCCGAACATGGCTCGCATGCGGCCTCGCGCGCCGGCGGCAACCTTGCGGTACCGTTCCAGCCGCCGTTCAATGTGCTCAATCGGCCGTTCCTGACCGCTTTCAATGCCGCCTATCGGTGGAACAAAGGCCGGTCGACGATACCGCGCCAGGCCGGCTATCAGGGCTTTTTCTTCCCGCTCGACGGCGTGCGCGATTGGAACCGGCTTTACGGCCCCAAAGGGCTGTTCCAGCACCAGAGCGTAGGACCGGAAGAGGCTGCGCGGACCGTTGTGCCGGAGCTGCTCGCGGCGGCCCGGCGGGCCGGGCAGGGCTCCTTCCTCACCGTGCTGAAACGCTTCGGTTCGATCCGTTCGCCGGCGCTGCTGTCATTCCCACGGCCGGGCTACACGCTGACGCTGGATTTCCCCAACAAGGGAGCTGCCACGCTCGCTTTGCTTGGCGAGCTCGACCGCATCACGGTCGCGGCCGGCGGAGCGGTCAATCCCTACAAGGATGCGCGCATGAGTGCTGCGACCTTTGCTACTTCCTTTGCGGACTGGCCGAGACTGGAAGCGCTGCGCGACCCCGCCTTCATGTCCGACTTCTGGGCGCGTACGGCTGGCAGCATCGACCTGCGGCGGCGCGGCGCTAAGGCGGCGGAATAGATAAAATTGGAATGAATCATGGTTAGTGAATGATTAATTGCAAGGTTTACTCAAAACATTCTTGTGAGTTCACGAAATCTTTTCGGGTTTGTATTACTGGAAATCACGGGGTGGGTGCGCGAGCATGAAATATATCGTCTTCATTCTCTTTACGGTCATGACCAATGCCGCTGCGCAGCTGATGCTGAAGCAAGGCATGATGTCGCTTGGGCCAATCTCGTTCGAGGGCGTCAATCCGCTCGTCAAGCTGCTGCGGATCGTCTTCAGCCCCTGGGTGTTCCTCGGCCTATGCACCTTCGTGATCTCCATGGCCTCGCACCTCTATGTGCTGTCCAAGGTCGAGCTTTCCTTTGCCTATCCCTTCCTCAGCCTTGCCTATGTCGCTGTCGCCATCTTCGCCTATTTCGTCTTCCGCGAAGACCTCAATGGCTGGCGCATCGCCGGCATCGCCTGCATCTGCGTCGGCACCGTGCTGATCGCGCAAAGTGGGCGAGGGCATGAAGACCAGACCGCTTCCATCACGCCCGACAAGATCCCAGCAAACGAGATCGTTCGATGAGACATGTGATTTTCGGCGGTGACGGTTTCGTCGGCCGTCACCTTGCCCGAAACTTGTGGCCGATGGCGAAGAGGTCGTCGTCGCCGACATCGCCAGGAGCGAACTTGCGCACTACCGCAACGTCCGCTTTATCCAATGCGATGTCACCGATCCGGGTTCGGTCGCCGCGGTCGGGCTCAAGGCTGACGACATGGTCTACAATCTGTCGGCCAAGATGCTGTCGCCGATCCAGGTGCGGGCCAAGCGGCACGACTTCTTCTTCCCGGTCAATTTCCACGGCACCGAGCACATCATGCAGGCCATGGACAAGGCTGGCGCACTAAGGCTCGTCCACTACACGACCGACATGATTTACGGCCACACGGTCACCCAGCCGATGACCGAGGAGCATCCGGTCGCGCCGCTTGGCGAATATGGCTGGTCGAAACAGAAGACTGAGGAACTGGCGGCCGAATGGCGCAAGCGCGGCATGTCGATCTCGCTGTTCCGGCCGCGTCTGATCATCGGCCCCGGCCGGCTCGGCATTCTCGAAAAACTCTTCAAGCTGATCGACTGGAATCTTCCGGTGCCGATGATTGGCTCCGGCAAAAACCCCTATCAGTTCATCTCGGTGTTCGACTGCGCGGAAGCTGCCCGCGCGGCCTGGAAGGCCGGCGTGCCCAACGAGGCCTATAATCTCGGCTCGCTCAACCCGCCGCCGGTGAAGAAGTTGCTCGGCGACCTGATCCGCCATGCCGGATCGAAATCGATCCTGATCCCGACACCGGGCTGGGCGGTCAAGCGCACGCTCGACCTGCTCGACCTGATGAACATGCCGATCATGGATCCGGAGCAATATCTGATCGCCGACGAGGAATGCGTGCTCGATGTGTCCAAGGCCGAGCGTCAGCTCGGCTGGGTGCCGCAATATCGCGACGAGGACATGCTGATCGCCGCCTACAGCGAATACCGCGCCAAGAAGGCCGGGCACGCCATCGCCACCAAGCATGTGCCCGCCGAATAGTGGGCTCGCCAAACAGTTTACGGCGCACGACGCTGGTCGTAGCGCGGACAGGAGATTGAAATGACCGTCATGGCCAAGCCGGAACAGACGAATGCACGCACCATGGTGAGCGCGCCGGCGCTGTCGCCCGCTACCATCGCCAAGCCCGATCTGATCAGCGTCGAGCAGGCCAAGGCGATGGACGTCGCCCGCATGACCGACCTGTTCAAGGCGCATCTCAACCCTGGCCAGCTGCATTTCATGAAGCTGCTCGGCTTCCACAAGATCAAGATCGAGCGCGCCGAGGGCATGTTCTACATCGACCAGAACGGTCGCAAGATCCTCGATTTCTTCGGTGGCTTCGGTTCGCTGGCCTTCGGCCACAACCATCCGCGTATCCTCGAAGCGCGCAAAAAATTCCAGGAGGAGAAGCGCCAGGAAATCGCCATCGCCTTCATGTCGCAATACGCGGCAGCGCTCGCACACAATATCGCCAAATGCTCGCCCGGCGATCTCGACATGGTGTTTTTGGGCTCGTCCGGCTCCGAAGCGATGGAAGCGGCGGTGAAGCTCGCCGAACGCGCGGCGGGGCCGAAGCGGCCGAAGGTGGTCTATGCCGAAAATTCCTTCCACGGCAAAACCAAGGGCGTGCTGGGCATCACCGACGGCCAGCTCTACCGTGCCGACTTCAAGATGGCCAACAATACGGTGCGCATTCCGTTCGGCGATATCGAGGCCGTCGAGCGCCTGTTCCGATCCGATCCGGAGGTCGGCGTCATCGTGCTCGAAACCATCCAGGGCGGCGGCGGCATTATCCAGGCACCAGCCGAATACTGGCAGAAGCTGCGTGCGCTCTGCGACCAGTATGGCGTGCTGTGGGTGGCCGACGAAGTGCAGTGCGGCTACGGCCGCTCGGGCCGCTTCTATGCCTTCGAACATTACGGCGTGGTTCCCGACGTGACTGCGCTGGCGAAGTCGCTTGGCGGCGGCAAGGCAGCGGTCGGCGCGATGATCGCCAGGCGAGATGTCTACATGAAGGCCTATGGCACGCCAAAGACGGCGATGATCCATGCCATGGCCACCTTTGGCGGCATGGGCGAGGCCTGCGTCACCTCGATCGAGGGCCTCAACGTGCTCTATGACGAGGGGCTGATCGACAACGCCGCCGTTACCGGCGATTATTTGCTCGCGCGCCTGCAGGCGCTTAAGGACAAATATCCGAAGATCATCAAGGATGTGCGCGGCAAAGGCTTTATGGTCGGCCTTGAGTTCCACGACTTCTCGCAGACCTTGCCGATGGTGCTGCGCCCGATCGTAAGCGTGCTCGACGACAAGCTGAAGGGCTCGCTGTCCGGCTTCGTCGGCGCACTGCTCTTGCGCGACTACGACGTGCTCGTCGCCTTCACCGAATACAACCGCAACGTCATCCGGCTCGAGCCGCCGCTGATCTGCCAGCGCGAGCATGTCGACCGCTTCGTCGATGCCTTCGACAGTCTTTTGTCGCGCGGCATCGTGTCGATCGTGAAGGATTTCGTCAAAAGCCAAGTCCGTTAAAAACGAAAGTCCGTTGAGCAACGATGCTGACCAAGTCACCCGCTCCGCAGAACATGCTCGACCGCCTTGTCCAGGCCGGTCTGGCGTGGGGCGAGGGGAGTTATGCGCGGCTGGCCGCACCGATCGGTGCGGCGGCCTTCGCGCTCTACATCCTTCTGACGGCATTCACGGCATGGGTGATGCCCGACGCCAATTGGGACATGCTGCCCTATCTCGCAATATCGGAGGAAGGCAGCTATCCCGATGTGCAGGCGCTGCATGATTACGCCTACAGCACCGTCAAATCAGGCGTGTCGGCGGGAGATTACAAAGCGCTGACCGACGATGGCGGCGGCTTCCGCAGCCACATGACGGAGAATGCCGCCGACTTCCATTCTCTGCTCGGCATGTACCGAATAAAATTCCTCTACGCCGAGATCCTGTCGACGCTGAGCGCGGTGATGTCGCCGGTCGAGGCGATGCGCCTGGTGCAGCTGTTTTCGGTGCTGTTGTTCGGCGCGATCGCGCTGCTCTGGTTGCGCTCTGAAAAGGCCTTGGCGCTGGCGCCGGTGGTCGGTGCGGTCCTGATCATGGCTGGTTTGGGCGATGCGGCGCGGGCCTCGACGCCGGACCTGCTGACGTCGGCGCTGCTGCTCGGCGGGCTCTACGCCTATGTCAGAGGCCGCGAGGTGGCGACGGCGATCTTGCTCTTCCTCGCTTTCATGGCGCGGCCGGACAATATTGTTTTCCTTGCCGTTTTCGCGGTGCTGCTGGTCGCTTTCCGGCAAAAGGCCTGGGGCGCGCTGGCCGGCTTTGCCGCGTCCTTCGTCGCCTATTTCGCCATTTCGCACTGGGCCCATCATCCCGGCTGGTGGCCGCATCTGTGGTTCTCCAGCATCGAGCAGCACTACAATATGGACGGCTTCGAGCCGGCGTTTTCGGTCACCGCCTATCTCAGGGCGTTTGCGGCCTCGCTGCTGCGTGCCGTCAATCTGAACAGCTGGGTCGGTGTTTCGGTGCTGGCACTGGCCGGCTGGTTCGCCGCCAGCCGCGCCGGCTTCCGCCTCGACCGCCGCGCCGGCATTTTGTTCGCGGCGCTGGTGCTGGGGGCACTGGCCAAGTTCACGGTCTTCCCGATCCACGACACGCGCATCTATTTTCCACACCTGATCCCGCCCTTCCTGCTGCTGGCGACGCCGTTCATGGCGCTGTGGGCAGCGGTGGCGCGCGGCCAGCATCGCGCCGCCTTGCACATCATTCCCGGAGACAAGCCATGAGTTCGCTATCCAATCTGGCGCGCATCGCCTTGTCGCTCGGCCTTCCCTCAGGCCTGCTCGATCGAGGGCCTTCGCTGCGCGGTACGAAATTCCTGGCCAAGGCGGCGCTGAAGGCACGCTTCGGTGGGGCAGGGCAGCCGTTCCAGATGGTCAATGTCGGCGCTTGCGACGGCGCGCTGTTCGACGACGTCACGCCATGGCTGCACAGGATATCCGGCGCCCGCGCCATGCTGGTCGAGCCGATCCCGTACAATCAGAAGCGGCTGCGCGCCAACTATCCCGACACGAACCGCTTCATCATCGAGCCGGTGGCCGTCACCAAGGCGAAAGGCACGATCACCGTCCACACCTTCGATGCCGCCGCGCTCGAGGCGGGCACGCTGCCGATCGAGTTCATCGGCTGCTCCTCGGTTACCGACACCAATCTGATGTCAGGCAAGAACGCCTGGGGCGAGGCCGACGCGAACTTCAACAAATTCGCGCCACACCTGAAAGACATCGAGGTGCCCTCGGAAACGCTGCAGACCTTGCTCGATCGCAACGGCATCAGCCACATCGATGCCTTCCTCGTCGATTGCGAAGGCGCCGACTGGATCGTCTTCGAACAACTCGACCTCAAACGCTATCGTCCGGGCATGATCAAGGTCGAGGTTGGTGCGTTGCCGGCCCCGGAGATCGGCCAGGTCGTGGTCAAACTGAAGACGGCGGGTTACCAGGTCGGCTTCCAGGCCGAGGATATCTGGGCCTTCGCCTGAGCTTCGCCGCCGACCTTCGTCCACAACAGCAATCAGTCCCGGTTGCCGCGCCGGCCAAATGCGCTTGACAAAATAGCGCCGGCCCATTCAACTTGGAGCATTCACCAGGGGAGTCCCGGCAAGGGGCTGAGATACTGCTGGCTTCGCGGCGCAGTGACCCGTTGAACCTGATCCAGTTCATACTGGCGTAGGGACGGTGCAAGCGCTTTGCGGGAGTTCACGCCCGAAGTCCTGTTTTTCAAGCAGGGCGACCGAAGCGTCTCATCCTTCCGGCACAGAACTGGGTCTCCAATGCAATGAGCAAAGGAGCCTCAAGATGAATGCCCTCACCCCAGCCGTCTCGACGGGACCGCTGCCTGCCTCACGGAAAATCCACAAGTCCGGCGTCCTCCATCCGCACATCAGGGTGCCGATGCGCGAAATCTCCGTCCATCCGACGGCAGGCGAACCGCCCGTCACCGTCTACGATCCGTCCGGCCCCTATACGGACCCGACTGTCGAAACCAGCATCGAAAATGGCCTCGCCCGGCTTCGCCACGAATGGATTACGGCACGCGGCGATGTCGAGGCCTATGACGGCCGCCATGTTCGGCCCGAAGACAATGGATTCGCCGTGGGCGAGCGCCTGACGCCGGAATTTCCGGTCCGCAACCGGCCGCTCAGGGCCAAGGCTGGCAAGGCAGTGACCCAGCTTGCCTACGCGCGCGCCGGCATCATCACGCCCGAAATGGAGTTCGTCGCCATCCGCGAGAACCTTGGACGCGAGATCATGCGCGGCAAGCTGCCGCGCGACGGTGAGAGCTTCGGCGCGGCTATTCCCGATTTCGTCACGCCGGAATTCGTGCGCGACGAGGTGGCGCGCGGGCGGGCGATCATTCCAGCCAACATCAATCATCCCGAGAGCGAACCGATGATCATCGGTCGCAGTTTCCTGGTGAAGATCAACGCCAATATCGGTAACTCGGCGGTCACCTCATCGATGGCCGAAGAGGTCGAAAAAATGGTCTGGGCGATCCGCTGGGGCGCCGATACGGTGATGGACCTGTCGACCGGCCGCAACATCCACAACATCCGCGACTGGATCGTTCGCAATGCGCCGGTGCCGATCGGCACGGTGCCACTCTATCAGGCGCTCGAGAAGGTCGGCGGCATTGCCGAGGACCTGACCTGGGAGGTGTACCGTGACACGCTGATCGAACAGGCCGAACAGGGGGTTGACTATTTCACCATCCACGCCGGCGTGCGGCTGCACTACATCCCGCTGACCGTTGACCGGGTCACGGGCATCGTGTCTCGCGGCGGTTCGATCATGGCCAAATGGTGCCTGCACCATCACCGGGAAAGCTTTCTCTATGAGCATTTCGCGGAGATATGTGACATCTGCCGCGCCTATGACGTGTCCTTCTCGCTAGGCGACGGCCTTCGTCCCGGCTCGATCGCCGATGCCAACGACGCGGCGCAATTCGCCGAGCTGGAAACGCTCGGCGAGTTGACGCAGATCGCCTGGGCAAAGGACTGCCAGGTGATGATCGAGGGCCCCGGCCACGTGCCGATGCACAAGATCAAGGAGAACATGGACAAGCAGCTCGCCGTCTGCGGCGAGGCGCCGTTCTATACGCTCGGACCGCTGACGACCGACATCGCGCCGGGCTACGACCACATCACCTCAGGCATCGGCGCGGCGATGATCGGCTGGTTCGGCACCGCCATGCTCTGCTACGTCACGCCGAAGGAGCATCTCGGCCTTCCCGATCGCAACGACGTCAAGATCGGCGTGATCACCTACAAGATCGCCGCCCACGCCGCCGATCTGGCGAAGGGCCATCCGGCAGCAAAAGTCAGGGATGATGCCCTTTCCCGCGCGCGCTTCGAGTTCCGCTGGGAGGACCAGTTCAACCTCTCGCTCGATCCCGAAACCGCGCGGTCTTTCCACGACCAGACCTTGCCCAAGGAGGCGCATAAGGTGGCACATTTCTGCTCGATGTGCGGACCGAAATTCTGCTCCATGCGTATCTCCCACGACATCCGCGCCGAGGCACAGAAAGAGGGCATGGCGGCGATGGCGGCGAAATACCGCGAGGGTGGCGATCTCTACATGCCGGCTGACAAGACCGGCGTACCGCTCATGCCAGAGGTGCCGGAGCCGTCATGAGGGTGCTCGTCAAAGGGGCTGGCGTCGCCGGCCTCACCGCGGCCTTCGAACTCGCGATCCGAGGCGCGGCGGTGACCGTCGTCGAGACCCGGCATTGCCTCGGTGGCAATGCATCGTGGTTTGCCGGCGGCATGCTGGCGCCATGGTGTGAGCGAGAAAGCGCCGAGCAGCCGGTGCTGGATATCGGACGCGACACCGCTGACTGGTGGGATGCGGTGCTGCCGGGTCAGGTGACACGGGCCGGAACGCTGGTCGTGGCCGCCCCGCGTGATGCTGGCGAGCTCGACCGGTTCGCCAGTCGCACGTCGGGGCATCGGCGTGTCGATGAAGACGAAATTGCGCTCCTGGAGCCCGACCTCGCCGGCCGCTTCCGGCGCGGATTGCTGTTTCCCGATGAGGCTCATCTCGACCCGCGCCAGGCGATGGCAGCACTTCATGACAAGCTCGTGGCCATGGGCGTCGAATTCCGCTTCGGGGCCGACGCCCAGCCTGTTTCCGGTTTCGAATGGCAGATCGACTGCACGGGAATGGCAGCAGCCGATGACAGGCTGCGCGGCGTTCGCGGCGAAATGCTGATCCTGCGCACGCCTGACATCTCGCTGTCGCGCCCGGTCCGGCTGCTGCATCCGCGCCTTCCGCTTTATGCGGTGCCGCGCACTGACCAGCGTTTCATGATCGGCGCAACGATGATTGAAAGCCAGTCCGCCGGACCGGTCACGGCGCGTTCCATGATGGAGCTGTTGGGTGCTGCCTATGCCCTCCACCAGGCCTTTGGCGAAGCCGAGGTCGTTGAAACCGGTGTCGGCGTTCGTCCGGCCTTTCCCGATAATCTGCCGCGCGTCGAAACGAGCGGAGACATCGTTGCAATCAATGGGCTTTACCGCCATGGCTTTCTTCTCGCCCCCGCCATGGCGCGCCAGGCTGCCGACCTGGTTTTCAGCCAAGACAGAACCAGGGAGCTTGCTCATGAAACTGACCGTCAACGGCGAAGCGCATGAGGTTGCCGCCACCACGCTGGCGGAGCTGCTTGCCGTGCTCGACTATGAGGGCGATTGGCTCGCCACCGCCGTCAACAGCGACCTCGTGCACAAAGCCAAGCGGGCGGAGTTCCAGTTGAGCGACGGCGACCGGATCGAAATCCTCTCGCCGATGCAGGGAGGCTAGCATGTTCGATCTTCTTGGAACCACGCTTCCTTCCCGCCTGCTTCTCGGCACGGCGCAATACCCTTCGCCGGCCATCCTTGCCGATGCGGTCAAGGCGTCGGGCACGTCGGTGGTAACCGTCTCGTTGCGCCGTGAAATGGCAGGCGGCAGGGCTGGCGAACAATTCTGGTCGTTGATCCGCTCGCTGGGTGTAAAAATCCTGCCCAATACCGCCGGCTGCCACTCCGTCAAGGAAGCTGTCACGACCGCGAAAATGGCGCGCGAAGTCTTCGGTACTGGCTGGATCAAGCTCGAAGTGATCGGCAATCATGACACGCTGCAGCCGGACGTGTTCGGCCTAGTCGAAGCTGCCCGTATCCTGTGTGAGGACGGTTTTACGGTATTTCCCTATACCACCGACGATCTTGTCGTCGCCGAGCGGCTGCTGGAGGCGGGCTGCAAGGTCTTGATGCCATGGTGCGCGCCGATCGGCTCCGCCCTCGGACCTGTCAACATCATGGCGCTGCGTTCGATGCGCGGACATTTTCCTGGGGTCCCGCTGATTGTGGATGCAGGGCTCGGACGTCCGTCGCACGCGGTGACTGTCATGGAACTCGGCTTTGACGCTGTGCTCCTGAACACAGCGGTCGCCAAGGCGGCCGATCCGGTCGGCATGGCGCGCGCATTCGGCAAGGCGGTCGATGCCGGCCGTGAGGCCTTTTGCTCGGGCATGATCGAGCCGCGCGACGTCGCCGTGCCATCGACGCCGACGATCGGCAGGCCAGTTTTCTCATGAAGCTCGATCCCTTCTACCTGATCGTCGACAGCGCCGCCTGGATCGAACGGCTGGTGCCGCTCGGCGTCAAGCTGGTGCAGCTTCGCATCAAGACCATGGATGATGCCGGGTTGCGCGCCGAAATCAGCAAGGCGAAGGCCTTGTGCGCCGAGCAGCAATGCCAACTCATTGTCAACGACCACTGGCGGCTGGCGATCGAGGAAGGTTGCGACTTCGTGCATCTTGGCCAGGAGGATTTGCAGACCGCCGACCGCGCGCGGATTCGGGCAGCCGGTCTAAGGCTTGGACTGAGCACACATGATGATGTCGAACTGGAAACGGCGATGGCCGCCGAGCCTGACTATATCGCGTTGGGGCCCGTCTATCCCACGATCCTGAAGAAGATGAAATGGGCGCCGCAAGGGATAGAACGGATCCGCGAGTGGAAGCGCCGGGTCGCACCGATACCCCTGGTCGCCATAGGCGGCCTCAACCCTGACCGGCTCGACGGTGTCTTCGCCTCAGGCGGCGACAGCGCGGCGGTGGTCACCGACATCACATTGAATGCCGATCCCGAAGCGCGCACGCGGGAATGGATCGAAAAGACGGACCGATGGCGCTGAAGCGAGACCCTTATGTGCTTGTCGTCGGTGGATCGGACTCCAGCGGTGGGGCTGGAATTGCACGCGATATCGAGACGATCTCTTCCATTGGCGTGCGCACCTGCCTTGCTGTCACTGCACTAACGGTGCAGACGCACGAAGCCGTCACGGCAATCCATCATGTGCAACCCAGTCTGGTCGCAGATCAGATGCGAGCGGCGTTGCAGGCCAACCATGTGGCGGCCATCAAGATCGGCATGCTCGCAACCGCCGAGATCATCGCTGCCGTTGCCGCCGTGCTGCGCGAAAATCCGCAGGTGCCGGCAGTGCTCGATCCCGTGCTGGCCTCGACGTCAGGCCGGGCGCTCCTGGAAGCAGGTGCCATCGCCGCCATGAAAAGTGATCTGATGCCGCTTTGCCGTCTCGTCACACCCAATCTCGTCGAACTGGCGCTCCTTGTTGGCTCGGAACTGGCGGTGGACGAGGACGGCGCAGTGTTGCAAGGCCAGGAATTGATGGCCGCCGCAGCGCAGGCCCTGGTGATCAAGGGCGGCCACGCATCGGGGCCTCGATCAACTGACATTCTGTTGCGCTCCGATCAAGAGCCAATCCGCTTCGACACACCGCGCCTTGCCGCATCGATGCGCGGGACGGGCTGCATGCTGGCCAGCGCGATTGCGGCGCATCTGGCGAAGGCGAACCCGCTTGAAGACAGCGTGCGCGAAGGCAAGCGGCTTGTCTTCGAGAAGCTCCTGGGGAGTTTCGAATGCGAATCCAACTCTGTCGCGTAAAGGAATCCCCACCAGTGCTGCCAGGGGAAGCGTGTTCGGCCCTCAGGGTCGCTCGGCTTTTTGCCAATGTCGCAAACAGGCTTCATCAGGCCTACCGCTCCGCCCTATAGTCCGCCCGCTTTATCACTTTGGAGTCGCGGGCAATGGCAGAGTTTCCGAAAAAGGCGAAGGTCGTCATCATTGGCCTCGGCGGTATTGTCGGCGCATCGATCGCCCACCACCTGATCGAGCGGGGATGGGACGATATTGTCGGCATCGACAAGTCGGGCATCCCGACCGATATCGGCTCGACCGCACATGCCTCTGACTTCTGCTACACGACCAGCCACGATTTCCTGTCCTGCTGGACGACGCTCTATTCCATCGATTTCTACGAGAAGATGGGCCATTACGCGCGCATCGGCGGTCTCGAGGTCGCGCGCGTCGGCGATGACAGCCGCATGGACGAGATCAAGCGCAAGATCGCCTCGGCGAAAGCTTTTGGCACACGCGCGCGCCTGATCGAACCGGCCGAGATCAAGGAGAAATTCCCACTGATCGAACAGGACATGGTTCAGGGCGGCCTGTGGGACCCGGATGCCGGCCTCGTCATCCCGCGCTCACAGACCGTCGCCGGCAAGCTGGTCGACCAGGCGGAAGCGTCGGGCAAGCTGAAATCCTTCGCCAACACACCGGCCAAGTCGCTCGTGGTCAAGGACGGCCGCATCAGCGCCGTGGTGACCGACCGCGGCACCATCGAGGCCGACTATGTCATCGTCTGCGCCGGCATCTGGGGCCGGCTGATCGCGGAAATGGTCGGCGAGGATTTGCCGGTGATGCCGATCGACCATCCGCTGACTTTCTTCGGACCCTACAACGAGTTCGCCGGCACCGGCAAGGAGATCGGCTGGCCGCTGCTGCGCGACCAGGGCAACTCGGCCTATATGCGCGACACCGGTGATCCCAAGACCGCCGAAGGCGGCCAGATCGAGTGGGGCTACTACGAAGAAAACAACCCGCGCCTTTGCCATCCGCGCGACCTGCTCGAAAAGCATGAGGCGCGGCTGTCGCCGTCGCAGCGCGACCTCGACATGGAGCAGATCCTGGCGCCGCTCGAGCGCGCCATGGAACTGACACCGATCCTGGGCGAACTCGGCTATAACGAAAGCCATTCCTTCAACGGCCTGCTGCAGGTGACCGCCGACGGCGGCCCGTCGATGGGCGAAAGCCAGAAGGTGAGGGGTCTCTGGTATGCCGTCGCCATCTGGGTCAAGGACGGCCCGGGCATGGGCAAGCTGATCGCCGACTGGATGACCGACGGCCGCACCGGGATCGACCACCACGCCATCGACTATGCGCGCTTCTATCCGCACCAGACGAAGGAACAGTTCATCTGGGATCGCTGCACCGAAACGGCGATGAAGGTCTATAATCCGGCGGTGCATCCGCGCGAGCCGTTCTCCAAGGGCCGCAACATCAGGCGCTCGCCGTTCTGGGAGCGCGAGAAGGAGCTCGGCGGCTATTTCATGGAACTGGGCGGCTGGGAGCGCGCCCACGGCTATGCCGCCAACGAGCACCTTCTGGAGAAGTATGGCAACCGGGTACCCGTACGTGAGAACGAGTGGGACAACCGCCATTTCTGGCGCGTCTCCAATGCCGAGCACCTGGCGATGAGCGAGGATTGCGGCATCGTCAACCTCTCGCACTTCTCGATGTATGACGTCGAAGGGCCAGACCATGTCGCGCTGCTGGAATGGCTGTGCGCAGCCAAGATCGGCGGCGACAACAACATCGGCAAGGGCATCTACACCCACTTCCTCGACGAGGAAGGCATGGTGCGCGCCGATTTCACCGTCATCCGCATGGCCGATCGCTGCCGGGTGATCGACGGCGCCGACGCCGGCCCGCGTGACTTCCGCTACATGCAGCGCACCGCGCAGGACAAAGGCTTTGACGCCACTATCACCGATGTGACCGAGAAATACGTCACCATCGGCATCTGGGGCCCGAATGCCCGCACCACCTTGCAGAAAGTGGTCGAGAATCCCGAGGGCCTTTCGATAGAAAACTTCCCGTTCGCGGCGATCAAGCCGGTCAGGATCGGCGGCAAGGATGTCACCGCGTTCCGCATCTCCTATGTCGGCGAGCAGGGCTGGGAACTGCATATGCGCTACGAGGACGGCCTGGCCGTCTGGGACGCGCTGCGCTCGACCGGCGTCATGCCGTTCGGTGTCGAGACCTATGCCAATACGCGGCGCATGGAAAAGAGCCTGCGGCTGCAGAACGCCGACCTCTTGACCGAGTACAATCTGCTGGAAGCCGATCTCGCCCGTCCGAAGGTCAAGGAGAACGATTTCTGCGGCAAAGCCAAGCATGTGGAATACCGCGCCCGCGAGCATCAGCCTGCGACCTTGTGCACGCTGGTGATGACCGAAAACACCGATTCCAAGGGTGTGGCGCGTTATCCCGTGGGCACCATGCCGGTGCTGGATCCCGCCACCGGTGAGACGCTGGTCGACGAACTCGGCCGCCGCTCCTTCACCACATCGGTCGCCTATGGCCCGACCATCGGCAAGAACATCGCGCTTGCCTATCTGCCGCGGGCGTATGCGCAGGAAGGCCGCAAGCTCAATGTCGAGTATTTCGGTGAGACCTATCCGGTCGAAGTCGCAGGCGTCGGCTACAAGCCGCTCTACGACCCGGAGAACCTCAAGCCGCGCAGCTGAGGTTTCGGCCGGAGCAACGGACTGATCGCAAAAGCCTGGCTTCGAGCCGGGCTTTTGTCTTTTTAAGCGTGCGATTTTCGCTTACCCTTGCGGCATGTCTGCTTTCCCTTGTGCAAGACATCTCCTTTCCGGCTGTGCGGCGCTGGCGTTGCTGCTCTGGCTGGCGCCTCCGTCTCGCGCAGACGAGCCGGTCGATGTCGAGCTGGTGCTGGCCGTCGATGTTTCGCTGTCGATGTCGGCGGACGAGCTCGAGATCCAGCGTCACGGCTACGCGGCGGCGCTGACGCATGACAATGTGCTGCAGGCGATCGCCGATGGCGCCTATGGCAAGATCGCCGTCACCTATGTCGAATGGGCCGGCACCACATGGCAACGCGTCATCGTGCCATGGACGGTCATCGCCAACCGTGCCGATGCGGAGCGGGTGGTCGCGCAATTGTCCGCCCAGCCGCCGAACAGCGCACGACGCACCTCGATCTCCGGTGCGTTGGAGTTCGGCAGCGACCTTTTCGCCGAAAGCGGCTACCAGGGGACCAAGCGGGTCATCGACATTTCGGGCGACGGACCCAACAATCAGGGCGCGCCGGTCAATCTCACCCGCGATGGCGTGGTCAGGCAAGGCATCATCATCAACGGCCTGCCGCTGATGACCCGGGGCGGCTTTTCCGGCGCCTACGACGTCAACGATCTCGACCGCTACTACAGCGACTGCGTCATCGGAGGGCCTGGCGCCTTCATGATCCCGGTCAACGACTGGACGCAATTTCCCGAAGCCATACGCCGCAAGCTGGTGCTGGAACTTGCCGGTCCGGCGTCACCGCAATGGGCGGCGGAGGAGGCGGATCATCCGCCAGTGGTACTGGCGCAGGACAAGCCACCCGCCGACTGCCAGATCGGCGAGAAAATGTGGCGCAACCGCAGCTGGATGTTGGACAGTCGCTAGCTCGGGCTGCGGGCTGGAGCATTGGCAAACGGTCCGGACCGCGCTATCCAGCGGTGGGGACCGCGGTCGAAACCGAGGAAATAAGAGATGAAACGCCTTGCCATCCTGACAGCTGTCGCGTCCGTGCTTTTTGCCGACGGCGCCAGCGCCCAATACAACGACCAGCCTGCCTGCGTCATGTTCGAGCACGCGAATTTTCGCGGACGATCCATCGAAATGGCGCCCAATGATTCGGTAAGTTTTCGTGGCGGTCAGTTCTGGAACGATCGTGTGTCGTCGGTGTTCGTTAGCCGCGGCTGCACGCTCATAGCCTATGAGGATACGCGGATGGGCGGCAGTTCGATTGAGATCAGCCGCAGAGCCCGCTATCTCGGAGGCGACTGGAACGATCAGATCTCGTCCGCCGAGTGCGTCTGCGACGGCTATTGACGGGCACGGCTTCTGCCCGGCTGAGCGTCGGCGACGAGGCAATCGCGGCGACCGTGCCGCCGAACACGTTCCTGTTGATTGACAAGCCGATTGGCGTCTGTGAACAATTTCCCTCAAGACAAACAAAAGGGGAACTCACATGAACCGGATCGCCGTTTTTGCCGCGACTTTGACGCTTGCCGCCAGCCTGTCCGCGCCGGTGATGGCCGCCACATCGGTCACCATCGGCATCAGCGGCTGGACCGGCTTTGCACCGCTGACGCTTGCCAAGCAGGCAGGCCTCTTCGAGAAGCACGGCCTCGACGTGACCTTGAAGAAGGTGCCTCAGGCCAGCCGTCCGCTCGCTATCGCCAGCGGCGACCTGCAATGCGCCGCCACCACGGTCGAGACCTGGCTGGTGTGGAACGCCAGCGGGGTGACCACCAAGCAGATCTTCCAGCTCGACAAATCCTATGGCGCCGACGGCATTGTCGTGCGCAACGACATCAAGACCGTCGCCGATCTCAAGGGCAAGAACGTCGCCTCCTCGGCGCCCGGCACGTCGCCCTATTTCATGCTCGCCTGGGTGCTGAACAAGAACGGCATGTCGACCAAGGATGTGACGGTCGTCAATCTAGAGCCGGACGCGGCGGCGCAGGCCTTCCTTGCCGGCCAGAACGATGCCGCCGTCACCTATGAGCCGTTCATTTCGGCGGTGCGTGACAAGGCCGACCAGGGCCACATACTGGCGACCACGCTCGACTACTCGATGGTGCTCGACACGGTCGGCTGCACGCCCGAATTCCTCAAGGCCAATCCCGATGCGGCCAAGGCGCTTGCCGACAGCTATTTCGAGGCGCTCGACCTGATCAAGAAGGACCCGCAGAAATCCTATGAGATCATGGGCGCTGACGTGAAGCAGTCGGCCAAGGAATTCGAGGATTCGGCGAAGTACCTGAAATGGGCCAACAAGGCCGAGAACAAGCAGTTCTTCACCAAGGAATTCCTGGACTTTTCCAAGACCGCCGGCGACTTGCTGCTGCAGATGGGGCTGATCAAGGAAGCGCCCGATGTCGCCACGCTGGCCGATACCAGCGCGGTGTCCAACTGATCGTCCGGCCTTTGCGCATCCTGCGGCGGCGCCTGGCGCCGCCGTCTTCTCCTGGACAAGTGACGATCTGAAGATGGGGACGATTTGAAGATGCGCCCCTTGCATCCAGTCTCGCCGGCTTTGCGAACCGTGCTCGGCATTGCCTTCTTCGTTGTGTTCATTGCCTTCTGGGCCTGGATCACCCTTGGCGGCCACGTCAACCGCATCTTCCTCGCCGATCCGCTGTCGATGCTGCGGGACGGCTGGCGGCTGCTGGTCGAGGACCGTTTCTGGCTCGACATACTGATCACCATCTGGCGCGTCTTCGGCGGCTTCGTGCTGGCCTCGGTCGTCGCCGTGCCGATCGGCATCGCCATGGGCGCCTGGAAGCCGGTGGAGGCGTTCCTGGAACCCTTCGTCTCCTTCGCCCGCTATTTGCCGGCCTCGGCCTTCATTCCTCTGCTCATCCTGTGGGCCGGCATCGGCGAGCTGGAAAAGTTGCTGGTCATCTTCGTCGGCTCGGTTTTCCAGATCATCCTGATCGTCGCCGTCAAGGTCGGGTCAACACGGCGCGACCTGGTCGAGGCCGCCTATACGCTGGGCTCGACCAACAACGGCATCGTCAAACGGGTGATCATGCCGGCCAATGCGCCCGAAATCGCCGAGACGCTCCGGCTGGTGCTCGGCTGGGCCTGGACTTATGTCATCGTCGCCGAACTGATCGGCTCGTCCTCCGGCATCGGCTACATGATCATCAACAGCCAGTCGCGGCTGGCGACCGGACAGATCATTTTCGGCATCATCGTCATCGGGCTGATCGGGCTGTTGTCCGATTTCGCCTTCAAGGCCTTCAACCGCTGGCTCTTTCCGTGGAGCCTGGCGTGAGCAAGCTTCTCGTCGAGGGTGTCTCGCGCACCTTTGCCGGCGTGCGCGGCAGCCAGCCGGTCAAGGCGCTGATGCCGATCGATCTGGCGGTTGCCGCCAATGATTTCATCACCATCCTGGGGCCGTCCGGTTGCGGAAAGTCGACGCTGCTGAGGATCGTCGCCGGTCTTGAGGCGCCAAGCGAGGGCCGCGTGCTGCTCGACGGCAAGGCGGTGACCCGACCGGGGCCGGATCGCGGTATGGTCTTCCAGTCCTACACGCTGTTCCCGTGGCTGACGGTGGCGGAAAACATCGCCTTCGGCCTGCGCGAACGCGGCATGGCGCAAAAGAGCGGGACGGGATCGTCGCGTCCTATGTCGATCTGGTCGGGCTGAAGGGGTTCGAGAACCATTGGCCGAAGCAGCTGTCCGGCGGTATGCAGCAGCGCACCGCGATCGCCCGGGCGCTCGCCAACGATCCCGAGATCCTGTTGCTGGATGAGCCGTTCGGCGCGCTCGACAACCAGACACGCGGGCTGATGCAGGAGCTTTTGCTCGGCATCTGGGAGCGGCGCAAGAAGACCGTGCTGTTCGTCACCCACGACATCGAGGAGGCGATCTTCATGGCCTCGCGGGTCATCGTGATGACGGCGCGGCCCGGCCGCATCAAGTCGGATGTCGCCATCGACCTGCCGCATCCCCGCCACTACACGCTGAAGACCAGTCCGGAATTCTCGGCGCTGAAAGCGCGGTTGACCGAGGACATCCGCGTCGAGGCGATGCACACGGCTCAGGCGCAGTCCGCCGAGATCTGATCTGCGGATCAGGCCGCCAGCAACTGCTTGCGGTCGACGCGCTCCTGCTGCGGCGAGCGGGCATAGAGCTCGCGGTAGCATTTGGAGAAATGCGAGGCCGAGACGAAGCCGCAAGCGACAGCCACTTCGACCACAGGCATCGACGACTGGATCAGCAGATGCCGGGCGCGGTCGAGGCGGATTTCCAGATAATAGCGGGCTGGCGACCGGCCCATCTCGGTGCGGAACAGCCGCTCGATCTGGCGGCGCGACAGGTCGACATGGTCGGCGATCTCGATCAGCGAGAGCGGTTCGGAGAGATTGCCTTCCATCAGCTCGATGATGGTCAGCACTTTCGAGTTCTGCACGCCAAGGCGCGCGCGCAACGGCAGGCGCTGGCGGTCGGTCGGGCTGCGCACGCGATCGGTCAGCACCTGCTCGCAGACCCGGTTGACGAGGCTCTCGTCGAAATCGTCGCCGATCAGCTTCAGCATCATGTCGAGCGCGGCGGTGCCGCCAGCGCAGGTGTAGATGTTCTGGTCGATCTCGAAGAGGTCGGCAAAGACATTGGCCTTCGGGAACGCCTCGGAAAAGCCCGGCAGGTTCTCCCAATGGATGGCGCAGCGCTTGTTGGACAAGAGGCCGGCCGCGGCGAGGATATGCGCGCCGGTGCACAGGCCGCCGACAGCGACGCCACGATTATATTCCTCACGCAGCCAGGCGAAGGCCGACTTGTTCTGATAGCGCTCGACATTGATGCCGCTGCAGACGATGGCCATGTTTGGCCTGTCGGGCCCGGCCATCTTCTTGCGCTCTTCCTCCAGCGAGGTGTTGACCGCGCATTCGACGCCGTTCGAGGCGCGCACCGGCTTGCCGTCGATGCTGGCCAGGCGCCAGCGATAGGCCTCGTAGCCGAGCATGCGATTGGCGGAGCGCAGCGGGTCGAGTGCGGTCGCAAAAGCGATCATGGTGAAATCAGGAATAAGGAAGAACACAAACGATCGCTTGATCGGATGCTTGACGGCGTTCACGGGAACCTCATCTGGCCATGACGCGAACAGGATGTCGCGAATAGCATAGCGACATCAGGAAAAACCTTGGCTGTCAATTGGCTACGCTGCCTCAGTGAGACAAAATTTGCGACATGGGTCGCAAATGGGCAATTGCTGTGCGGCCATGCTCTTGGAACATGCAGTCATGTTCCGGGGGAGCAGCATCAATTGTTCAAGCGACAGGCAAAATGTGCAAAGGCAAAACAAAAACGCCGCCGTGGCTGGAGCCAGGCGGCGTTACAGTCTTGAAGCAGCGGCAGGGAGGCGCTGCCCTGGAAATTGTCAGGCGACGAAGCCGAGGCGCGCCGCGGCCATCGCGCCGGTCTGGCCGGGCATGGTGTTGGCAAGGCGCTGACGCTCGAGAGCGGTGGTCAGGTTCATTTCGCGGCGGGCGAAGAGGCGGGCAAAAAGCTTCATAATCATCTCCTATCGGTTGCTCAGACGGGTCGCCTTCGCTTGATGGAGTGGGGCAGCTCGTTTGCTGGTGGTCATATAGGCTTGTGCTGCGTGAAACTAAATCGCAAAAGCGAAGCGCTTGATATGAAATGCGACACCGAATGCGACAAATTTGGGCAATCTGCTCGAAATTTGTGATTGTTTACAAGGCATTAATTCGAAATCAGAGCCGCTATGCGGCTTGCTCATATGCGCCATGCGTCGGCGACATGGCTCCCAAACTCATTTGAATGCAAACAAAATGCGGAAGGCCTGGGCAAAATAGAGAAGGCCTGCCGGGCTGGGTCCGCGCGGCAGGCCTTCAGCATTTGCTACACACGGTTTACTTCGCTCCAGCCCAGGATCCAACGCCGTTGCGAATGCCGGTCTTGGTGTCGGAAGCCTCGGGCCAGCCGATATCCTTCTGCAGTTCGATCGGCAGTGAGCGGATGGCGCGTTCGGTCTGGTAGCGGGCGCGGGCCGCGCTGAATTCAGTCGCGATGCGACCGAGGGACGACAGGATAGACATTTCATTCTCCTTTGGTGGCGGGCCGGAGACATTCCGACCTTTGAGGCTTGGGGCCTTACACGCGGCGTGTTTCAACCCCATTTCATGTCGATTGCAGGTCTGTGACATGGTCGTTTCGTGGCTGCTTGTGGCAGCAACCTGCCTCGATGGAGTTGACTATCCTCCCAATTCGGTGTTCAATCAAACGAAATGGAATGATGCTTTGTATCAGAAAAATTGAAGGTCAGTTCCCATGAACGCCCCACTCAATCATCCACTGCCGCTGCTTGATCTCGACGTTTTGCGCACTTTCGTGGCGATTGCCGAGACCGGCAGCTTTACCACCGCCGCCAATGCCGTCTTCCGCACGCCGTCCGCGGTCTCCATGCAGATCAAGAAGCTGGAGGACATTCTTGGCCGCTCGGTGTTCGCGCGCGACGCCCGCTCGGTGTCGCTGACCACGGATGGCGAGGTGCTGCTCGGCTATGCCCGCCGGCTGCTGTCGATCAACCGCGAGGTGGTGTCGAAGTTCATCATTCCCGAGATTGTCGGCGTGGTGCGGCTCGGTTCGCCGGATGATTATGGCGAGCGCGTGCTGCCGCATGTGCTGAAGCGTTTCGCGCAGTCGCATCCCTCGATCGCCGTGGACGTCACCATCGACCAGAGCAGCAATCTGCGCCGGCGCATGGACGACCGCGCGCTCGACATCACGCTCCTGACCAACTCCTACAAGACCAGCGCGCTCGGCGCCGAGGTGCTTTTGACCGAACCGATCGTCTGGGCCGGTGCCAAGGGCGGCTGTGCGCATCTGCGCGAACCGCTGCCGGTTTCATTGTGGGAAGAGGGATGCGCCTGGCGTGCCGGTGCGCTCGAAGCGCTGGGGCGCGAGGGCCGCAACTATCGCGTCGCCTATATGAGCGCGCACACGGCCGGCCAGCGTGCCGCAATCATGGCCGACCTCGCGGTCGCGCCGCTGCCGCGATCCTTCCTCGGCAACGACATGGTCGAACTCTGCCCGAAGGACGGCATGCCCGATATCGGCACCTACAATCTTGCCATGGTGGTGGCGCCGGACGCCAGCGCGCCGGTGAAGGCGGTGGCCGACCATATACGCGCGACCTTCGAAGTGTTCCGGGAAACCGGCAAGTTCTGATCCGTCAACAGGATCGGACCGAAAGCAGAAGCGCTACTGCGCCGCCTCGGCGGAGGGCGCTTCGAACCTTGTTTTCCTATCTGACCTGACCGGCGAGCGCTTCTCGCTGAGAAACGCCGCGATGTGCTGGCGTGCGCGTCGTGCTTCCGGCATGTCGATCAATGGCCAGGCATGGAACATGCCTTCCTCGTGGACGACATCAATCTCGACACCGGCGGCCCGCGCCTTTTTCGCGAAGATCAGGTTGTCGGGCGTCAAGAGATCGTGCGAGCCGGTCAAAAGCAGCGTTTTCGGCAGCACCGACAGGTCGCCATAGATCGGGCTGATGTGCCAGTCGCTGCGATCGATGCCGGCGCTGTACATCCGGATCGCTTCGAGGCCGCCGGGGATACCGAGCCAAGGGTCGTTGCGCTCGGCCTCGAACAGCTCGGGGTTGGAAAGCGACATGTCGAGGCCGGGTGAGATCAGGACGTGGCGCGAGGGCAGGGGCAAGCCTTCTTCCGCGGCCATCATGGTCAGCACCACGGCCATGTTGCCGCCGGCGGAATCACCCATGAAGATGATGTCTTGCGCCTCCGTCTCGTCGAGCATCTGGCGATAGACGTCGCCGACCATGCCGAACATGGCGTGGAAGTCGTGTTCCGGGGCGATAGGATAGATCGGCACGGTGATGCCGTAGCCCAGCCGGTCGGCCATGTCGGCGATCAGGTGCCAGTGATAGGGCGTGATCTCAAAGACATAGGCGCCGCCATGCAGATAGAGAATCCGCCTCTGCTCGCCGGCCCTCGGAGCGATCTCATAAACCGGAAAGCCGTCGACCGTGCGCGTCTGGATGTCGAGACGCTGCTGCAGCGAGACCGGGGGGTGATGGTCCTCGGTCTTGCGCGCGGCCGCGATCCAGCGCTGCAGGTTTTCCGGGCTGGAAAAGGCCTTTTTGCGGCTGTACCTCAGCACGAAGGATACGAAGTGGCTTTTCAAACTTGGCATGCGGACACGCGAACTTCGGCTGCAGCCGACTAAGAGAATTCCCCTCTTTTGCGAAGATCGTACCTTGGCCAAAAATGTCAAGTTTTACGCAGTGGTCCACACGGCGGCGTGATGCACGCCGGCGTCAGCGGCGCGGCAAAAGTGCCGCGCGCAGCCGGTTGCTGGTTGCCGCCGGGGATATCCGAGATCCCCGGCGCCTGCCGAGCAATTTGCATTTGTCGGCGAAGGTCATCAGCGCGCCGTACCCAGAAGCAGCGACGTGAGCGCGGCCTGCGGGTCGGTGGGCGGCGATGCCGGCCAGCCAATGTCCTTCTGGACATGCGCCGGCAGGCTGTTCAGCGCGCGGATCGCCTTGTTCCTGGCATGGGTCTGCCTGATGGTCACACCGAAGCGGCCGAGATTTCCAAACATCGACATTTTCATCTCCCTTGAAGAACAGCGGGAGCCGAGGATTATCTTCGGCCGCCGTTCGATGCGGGGTAAATGCGCCTGCCATGTATCGGGTGGATTTCGCGAAAACAGCGGTTTGGTTTCCGGATCGATTCGATCCGGAAACATTTGCATGCAAATGAGTTTGGGATTTCGAGGCGACCTGTGAAGGTTGCTTCTATTCCCGGCTGCGCCTTGCCGCGTGGCCTTCGCGTGAGCGCCGGCGTGGGGTGGCGTCGCCGGCGACACCGTCCTCGCTAACCGTCTTGCGCGGCGGCAATTTCACCGCCGCCGACAGTTTCGGGAACGGATCGACCTTGTTAGGCAGCGCCATGGCGTAGACGAAATGCTCCTGGAATTTCGGTTCCAGCGCGGTCTCGATCTTCTCGATCTGGCTCACCGTCTCCTCGATCTCGCGGCGATAGCCGCGGTTCAGGAGCGCCATGCGGGCACCAGCACCCGCGGCGTTGCCGACGGCGGAAACCTTGTCGAGGTCGCAATCGGGGATCAGGCCCAGCACCATGGCGTATTTCGGATCGATGAACGAGCCGAAGGCGCCGGCGAAGTGGATGCGGTCGACATGCTCGGTGTTCTGCTTTTCCATCAAAAGCTTGGTGCCGGCATAGAGTGCTGCCTTAGCGAGCTGGATGGCGCGCACGTCGGTCTGGGTGATGGTGATCTTCGGCTCGCCTTCCTTCAGCACGTAGGAGAAGGTGCGGCCGTTGGCGACGACCCGCGGCGAGCGCGCGGCAAGTGAGCCGTCGACGACGCCATCCTCCGAGATGATGCCGGCGAGATACATCTCGGCCACGATCTCGATGATGCCGGAGCCGCAGATGCCGGTGACGCCGGTCGCCTGCACGCTGTCGAGGAAGCCCGGTTCGTCGGACCACAGTTCCGAGCCGATGACGCGGTATTTTGGTTCCAGCGTGCCTGGATCGATGCGCACGCGCTCGATAGCGCCGGGCGCCGCACGCTGGCCGCCGGAGATTTCGGCGCCCTCGAAAGCTGGGCCGGTGGGCGAGGAGGCGGCGACAACACGCGTGCGATTGCCAAGCACGATCTCGGCATTGGTGCCGACGTCGACGATCAGCATCATCTCGTCCTGGCGATGCGGACCTTCCGACAGCGTCACGGCTGCCGCGTCGGCTCCGACATGGCCGGCGATGCAAGGCAGCATGTAGAGGCGGGCACCCTGGTTGAGCTTGAGGCCGATGTCGGAGGCCTTGATGCGCACCGCGCCCCAGACGGCGAGCGCGAAGGGCGCGCCGCCGAGTTCGGTCGGATCGATGCCGAGGAACAGATGGTGCATGATCGGATTGCCGACGAAGACGGAATCCAGAATGTCGTTGCGCTGGACATTGCCTTCCGCGCAGACCTTGTCGACGAGGCTGGAGATCGCCTCGCGCACGGCAACCGTCATGCCTTCGCGGCCATCCGGGTTCATCATCACATAGGAGACGCGGCTCATCAGATCCTCGCCGAAGCGGATCTGCGGGTTCGAGGTGCCGGACGAGGCGGCGACGCGGCCCGACAGCAGCGACACCAGATGCATGGCGATGGTGGTCGAGCCGATGTCGCAGGCCAGCCCATAGGCCTCGTTCTTGAGGCCCGGCCACAGCGCGATGACGCGCGCGATGTCGCTGTCGGCATCCTTGTGGATGGCGGCGGTGGCGGTCCAGTTGCCCTTGCGCAGGATGCCTTGCACCTGCGGCAGCAGGTAGAAGTCGAATTCGAGGTTCTTGAAGCCCCAATCCTTCATCAGCGCGATCTTCAGCCGGTCGAGATCGCCGAGCGGCTTGTGCATGTCGGGCTCTTCGATTTCGACATAGCACATGCGGATCGCCGTATCGCGGGCGATCACCCTTGTGTCGGCATCCTTGCGGATGGTCTGAGCATTGATGACGGTGTCCTGCGGCACGTCGATGACGAGGTCGCCCAGAATCTGCGCCGAGCAGGAGAGGCGGCGCCGTTCAGGCAGGCCGCGCACGCGTTCGTAGCGCTCTTCCTTGGGTCCCTTGGGCGAGATGTGGTCGTTGGAGGAGACGATCTTGTGCTTGGCGAAATTGCCTTCCTGCACCTCGATCTGGCAGCGCCCGCACGTGGCGCGGCCGCCGCACACGCTCTCGACATAGACGCCAAGCTGGCGCGCGGCATCGAGCACCGGCGTGCCGACTGGAAACCGCCCGCGCTTGCCCGACGGCATGAACAGCACGAGTGGATCGGTGATGTTGGCAGGTGAATTCACGATTGCGCGCTTATCCCCGGCCCATCCGGGCCTCACGGCCGCCACGGCGGCGACCGCCATTGCCGGCGCCCTCGCCAGGGGCGTTGACCGCCGTCGGCGCCGCGACCGCATGGCCGCCTTCGGCCGGCTTGTAGTCCTTGTAGGTTCGGATCCAGTTGGTGCAGTTCTCGTCGGTGCCGTTGAGCACATTGGCGCCGCGCACGGCTTCCATTTCCTGCGGCCGCACCGGGTTCATGATCGCCGAGGTCATGCCGGCGCCGATCACCATGGGGATGAAGGCGGCGTTGATGCCGTGGCGATGCGGCAGGCCGAACGAAATGTTGGACAGGCCGCAGGTGGTGTTGACCTTGAGCTCCTCGCGCAGCCGACGCAGCAGCGCGAACACCTGGCGGCCGGCGTCACCCAGCGCGCCGATCGGCATGACCAGCGGGTCGACGACGACGTCATGAGCGGGAATGCCGAAATCGGCACAGCGCTGGACGATCTTCTTGGCGACGGCGAAGCGCACGTCCGGATCCATCGAAATGCCGGTCTCGTCATTGGAGATGGCGACGACCGGCACGTTGTATTTCTTGATCAGCGGCAGGATGGCTTCGAGTTTTTCCTCCTCGCCGGTGACGGAGTTGACCAGCGGGCGGCCCTTGGCGACCTTGAGTGCTGCCTCGATCGCGGCGGTAACCGAGCTGTCGATCGACAGCGGCAGGTCGACGAGGCCCTGGACGATCTCCAGCGTCTGCACCAGCAGCGCCGGCTCGGTCGCATTGGGGTCGACGGCGGTGACGCCGGCATTGACGTCGAGCATGGTGGCGCCGCAGGCGGCCTGCTCCAACGCGTCCTTGATGACGGTCTCGAAATTGCCGGCGACCATCTCGGCGGCGAGCTTCTTGCGGCCGGTCGGGTTGATGCGCTCGCCGATGACGCAGAAGGGCTGGTCGAAGCCGATGATGATCTCTCGTGTCGCCGAGGCGACAATGGTCCGGGTCATGAAGTCTCTCCGCCTTGATATAAAGTGCTTCTTTATATCGTCTCTGGTTTCGTTCCAGGGTCTGGTGACCGGCCGCGCTTAGTGCGCGGTCTTTACCATGTCCACCTGCGTTTCGGTAATCTCGTCGTGCAGTATATGATCGAGCCGGTCGGCAACCATCTGGTCGTCGCGGCGGATTTCGCGCTTCCAGGGCTGGCGGCCCTTGAGCACGCCCGATTCATCGACGATCTCGGCGACATATTCCTCCTGCCGGTAGGCCATCACATGGATGCCCGAGATACCGGGGATTTCCTTCACCTCGTTGATGATGTCGATGCAGAGCTGCTTGCCTTCCTTCTTCTGGTCCTGGGCGCCCTCCAGCCGCTTGATGATGGCGTCCGGAATGTGGATACCCGGCACGTTGGAGCGGATCCACTTGGCGGTCTTGGCCGAAGCGAGGGGGCCGACGCCGCACAGGACGAACACTTTTTCGGTGTGGCCGAGATCGCGCGCCTTCTGCATGAAGGTCCTGAACATCGGCACGTCGAAACAATACTGCGTCTGCACGAACTGTGCGCCGGCGGCGATCTTCTTGCCGAGATGGATCGGGCGGAAATCGAAGGGCGGCGCGAACGGGTTGACAGCAGCACCCAGGAAGACCTGCGGCGGCGTCGTCAGCTTGCGGCCGGACAGGAACTTGCCGTTGTCGCGCATGATGCGGACGGTTTCGAGCAACGACATGGAATCGAGGTCGAACACCGGCTTGGCGCCGGGCTGGTCGCCGGCCTGCACGCCGTCGCCGGTCAGGCACAGCATGTTGGCGACGCCCATGGCCGCGCCGCCCAGCACGTCGCCCTGGATGGCGATGCGGTTCTTGTCGCGGCAAGCGATCTGCATGATCGGGGCATAGCCCATGCGGGTCAGCAGCGCGCAGATGCCAACCGACGACATGTGGCAGTTGGCGCCCGAGGCATCGACGGCGTTGATGGCGTCGACCCAGCCGTCGAAGATTTTCGCCCTGTTATAGACGTCCTCGGGGTCGGCGCTGTCGGGCGGATTGAGCTCGGTCGTCACCGCGAACTCGCCGCGCCGCAGCACACGTTCCAGCCGGCCGCGGGACGAGTGACCGGGCAGGGGATCGAGCGGCAGGTGAATGCCGGCGGGGTTCTCGTCGCGCTGACGGGCGGTCATGCGGCGGCTCCGGTCTTCGGCGCGGCCGCGGCTTCACGGGCGGCGGCCGCCTGCGCGGTGACCCGCAGCCAGGCCGAGGTTTCGCGCAGCGACTGGTCGACCGGCTTCTGCACGGCCAGGATCTTGTCGGAATTGACCATGTTCTGCGAACCTTCCCAGGCCTTGACCCAGACGCAGGGCATGTCGGGCTCAACCTCGCAATTGCCGTTGGCGCGCACGCCGCCGCAGGGACCGTTGCGCAGCTGCTCGGGCAGTTCATCGGGCATGACATGCCGGTCGAGGACAGGATGCACTGGCCGCACATGCGGCAATCGAACATGAAACCCTTGACGCGCTTTTCGACGAATTTGATCGGGGCCTCGACGCGACCGTAGCCGATGCCCTTCCACAGAGGGTGGAGGAGCAGAAACATGTCGGCGAAACGGGAATAGAACCATTCGAGCAGGCGCGAATGCCGGATCGACCACAATCTCACCGCGAAAGAGCGCTGCACGCGCCGCTGCGGCGACACGTCGGCCGGCTTGTAGTCGGACTTCGGCGCTGCCTTCTTGACCAGAGTGGCCTGGGTAACCGCCGGATTTGTCTCAGACATTGTCTTTGCCGCCTGCCTTGACCAGAGCGACCAGCCGCTCGCGGTCATATTTCGTGTCGAGGTCCAGAAAAGCCTTCTCGACCTCGGCTTCGAGATCGTCGCCGACGGGAACCGGATCGGCCTTGCGCCATTCGGCCAGATAGTCGTCGGTGCCGCCGGCGCCGGTGCGCATGGCGCACATGTCGATGGCCTCGGTGAAGCGCAGCGGCAGTTCGCGCTTGGCGTTCTGCCGGCCCTTCTTGACGATGACCTGGGCAGGAATGTCGCGCCAGTAGACGACGATAAGATCGGCCATGAATTCTCGCTCCTCGAACTGTCGAGCATTGCCGCATGCGCAGTGGGGCCGCTTGTTATGGGACGACGCGCGCGCATTCAAAAGCGACGCATTTCAATGTCGTAAAATGAAAGGTGCGTTTATTCGTCCGCGGCGCGCACAGGAGGCAGGGTCGGCGCACCGAAAAAGCCGTCTGGCATTGTGTGACTCAGGGCTGACAAAGCCTACCAGATTCCGGTTCTGAGGCCGGTCCAGACGTAGAACCAGATCGTCGGATGATACCATTGTTTCGAAGGCAGGCCGGGATCGATCGTCGTGAGTTTTCCAGCCAGCGCATCGCTGATGGCCTCGACGCATATGTCGCGCGAGAACGCCGCCTGGCGTAGCGCGTGACTTGAGATGGTGTCGCCTTTTTTCGGTCTGCCGCACGCCTGCTTCAGCACGCCGCCAGTGTCGACGCCGGCGTCGACGAGGTGGACAGTCGTGCCGAAATTCTGCGCATCACCTGATACCAGAGCCCAATAGCCGCCGTTCATGCCGCGATATTTCGGCGTGATGCCCGCATGATAGTTGAGCACCGGGCAGGGCATCTTGCTCAGCATCCCGGCCGAGATCAGCCGGCAACCGTTGAGCAGCACAACGCCTGGCTGGATTTTTTGGATCGCCTGCAGGCACTCAGGCCCATTGGCCGAGGCCACTCGGATGATTTCCTGGTCTGGTCGCGGCTCAACGTCCAGTTTCTCCTCCGCGATCAATCGCGCGCTATGGCTAGCCAGGAGCCGCTTGCCCAGCCTGCTCAGCACCATGGTGCCAAGCTGGCCGATGGCCGAGACCCAGCCCTGGCGGCGAGCCCGACCGCGCAGCAATTGCTTTTTGGATTCAGGGGTTTCGAGGACGACGCTGACAGGACCAACGCGATCGGCGATTGCGTTGATCATGGCCCAGACATGCTGGCCGCCGCCGGTCACGACGACGATCGGCGCGCTGGTTCCAACCGGTGAAGACATAACCTGCTTCCCTGCCTTGCACGCGGCCGCCTGCCGCGCATTGCTGGCCGGAATTTGTGCCGGAATGGGGTTAAATCTTGATGACCACGCTCAGCGCTTGAACTCGATGATGTCGAGCTTCGATTCGTAATAGGGCGCGGGAAGTTCGATGCGCCATTCCCTGGCGCCGGTGCGGAAGGCGTAGCCGACCTGGTCGGTCTGCGGACCGCTGCCATAGGGCTTTGCCCGATCGTCGTTGACGGAGCCGGAACCGAGATAGATCGAGCGCTTCTCGCCATCGTCGAAGAAGCGGCCCTGGGTGCGTTGCGAGCCGCTGATCTTTTCCAGCCGCCAGCCGGAGCCATCGTCAGTCACCTTGCACTTGAACCAGCCATAGATGACAAGCGGGCTCAACCCGCCCGCCTTGATTGTGCGGCACTTCCAGTTGCCGGTCAGGTCCTTGTCGGAGAACGATACCAGCGGCTTCGCCAGCAAGGCATCGAGCTGTTTGACGTCGGCCGGGTTGCCGGCCTTCGCCTCGGCGAGCGCCGCCTTGCGCGTCTCGCCATATTTGTCGAGGCGGGCCTTGTCGGCAGGCGTGATCAGCTTCTGCACCTGGCCGTCGGCAAGGGCGGGCAGGGTGCAGCAAAGCAGGCCGATGGCTGCAAGCAGTGGACGAAGGATCATCTGGAACTCCCTGGATAAAATGGCAGTGATAAAAATGGCAGTTAATGTCTGGAGCGGCGCCGTTGCCGGCCGATGCCTGATTTTATCGGGTCGCCCGCGCCTGTCATCCGTGCTTAACAGCGTCACCGTCAAAAATCATGGTGACGCATGCGAATCTTGCTCACGGGATCGTCGGGTTGGCTGGGCAGCGCGCTGGCGCCGCGCCTGCGCGCGCTTGGCCATGAGGTGATCGGTCTTGACCCGGTTCCATCTGTTGAAACGCAGATAATCGGCTCGATCGCCGATCGTGACCTGGTCATGCGGGCGGTCGGGGACAACGGAATCGAAGCCATCATTCACAGCGGCGCGCTGCACAAGCCCAACATCGAGCATTTTGAGAACGCGGACTTCGTCGCGACGAACGTTCAGGGCACGCTGAATCTGCTCGACGCGGCGGTGGCGGCCGGCGTGCAGCGCTTCGTCTTCACCTCGACGACTTCGCTGATGATCTCGCAGGCGATACGTGACGGGTTCAAGGGCGGTGCCCGCAAGGCCGCCTGGCTGACGGAAGAGATGTCGCCCGAGCCGCGCAACATCTATGGCGTCACCAAGCTTTCAGCCGAACATCTCTGCCGCCTCTATCATCTTCAGCATGGCCTGCCGGTGGTCGTGCTGCGCACGGCCCGCTTCTTTCCTGAAGCCGATGACATGGCGCATGCGATCGAACAGTCCGATGCCAACACCAAGGCAAACGAATTGCTGTTCCGCCGGCTGACGGTGGAAGATGCGGCGGAAGCCCATGTCGCCGCGTTGGAGAAGGCGCCGCAGCTGGGCTTCGATATCTTTATCGTCTGCGCGCCCACGCCTTTCCAACCGGAAGACTGCGCGGAATTGATCGCCGATGCGCCGTCGGTTGTAACACGCTACTTCCCGGATTATCCGCGGCTCTATGCCAGGAGGGGCTGGACGATGTTTTCATCGATCGATCGCGTCTACGATCCGTCGCGGGCCAAAGAGCGGCTTGGTTTCGTCTGCAAGGCGAGCTTCGCGGATGTGCTTGCGGCGCTGGCGATCGAATAGAAGCACAGCTATTGTTGCGACCGTTTCTCGGGGAGGCGTACGTGGGAGTGACAATCCACTTTGAGGGGCAACTGCTTGACGACGACAAATATGCTGCGCTGTTGCAGGAAGCGGCGGCGGTTGCCGCCACTCGGGGCTGGCCATTTCGGGAAATAAATGAAGCCCAAATGGTTCTCAATCGGGTCATTGATGAACGCAGCGTGGACTATCTCGGCCCGGTTACAGGAATGGAACTTCTGCCGCATCCCCGGGCGGATCCTCTGCGGTTCGAATTCGACAGACACCTCTTCATGCAGCAATATTGCAAGACCCAGTTTGCCGGGTCGGAGGCTCATATTGAAATCATAGGGCTGCTTCGTAAAGTTGCCCCTATTTTTCAGAAATTCGATGTCTTCGACGAAGGCCAGTACTGGGAATCCGGCGACCGCTCAATTCTGCAGGGAAACCTCGACACTGTCGACGCCATGATTGCCGAAGCGATGCGCAAAGACCGGTCCGCAACAGGCCCACTCCGGCTCGAAAGCGGTCGCGTTGTCGACTTCGTGTCGGATCCCCAACCAAGATCTGATGATCCGAGCGTCTAACGCAATTCCTCCGCATGTGCTGATGCCCGGACGAGCTCGGGCGTCAGGTCGCCGTAGCCGGTCGCCCGGCGCTCATAGGCGAGGCCGAGCAGGGCGGCGGCCTTTTCCGCGACCTTGTCGAGTTCCGGGTCGTTGGTCTGGGCGAGATAGACCAGCTTCTCGTAGTTGCCGAAATAGTCCTTGATCAGCTCGGGGTGCTTGTCGAGGCCGAGCGGCTTCATGAAGAAGGCGTCGAATTGGCGGCACAGGAAGTCCGTCATGTAGAAGGACATCATGTCGTCGTCGGCGACCTTCGCATAGGCCTCCATGCCTTGATAGAAGGCGAAGCAATGCGGGCCGGCCATGCGCTCGACGCCATGCTTCTCGATGACGCGGTCGAGCAGGCCGCCAGTGCCGCAATCGGCATAGCCGACGAAGATGTGCTCGTAACCTTGCGCCTTGGCCTTCTCGATCGCCTTGTCCATGGCGGGCGCGATGCGGTCGGGATAGAAATGAAACTCCGCCGGCAAACAGGTCAGTTCGAGGTGATCGAGCCCGAGCTGTTCCTTGACGGCCAATACCTCACGCGCAATCATCCCGCAGGCGATGACGAGCAGCCTGTCGTCTTGATTCGGTTTCGTTTTCTGTGTTTTGGCCATGGAACCAGTCAAGCCGGCCTTCGTTGCTATGGGGCTAATTTATCTGTTGAGGGAGACACCGTCCATGAAACTGCTGCGCATCGCACCGATTGCCATTCTTGCCTGTGCCTTGGCCCTTACGGCTTGCGCGAACACCGTCCGCGGCGTCGGCAAGGACGTCAAATCGACGGCAAGGGCGGTCAAGGACACTGTCGCCAACTGATCGGCAGCCTCGTCCATCATCTGGGAACGAAAAAGCCGCGCTGCAAGGCGCGGCTTTTCTTGTCTTTCCATCCTGATGCCTTGGGTCAGGCGGAAGCGCGAACGTTATGCTTGCGCTTCATGAAGTCCTTGGCGGTCTCGACCGCCACCGCGGCATCGCGGCAATAGGCGTCGGCGCCGACGGCCTTGCCGAATTCCTCGTTGAGCGGCGCGCCGCCGACCAGCACGACATAATCGTCGCGGATGCCCTTTTCCTTCATCGTGTCGATGACGACCTTCATGTAGGGCATGGTGGTGGTCAAAAGCGCCGACATGCCGATGATGTCGGGCTGATGCTGCTCGATCGCATCGAGATATTTTTCGACCGCATTGTTGATGCCGAGATCGATGACGTCGAAACCGGCGCCTTCCATCATCATGCCGACCAGGTTCTTGCCGATGTCGTGGATGTCGCCCTTGACGGTACCGATCACCATCTTGCCCTGCTTCGGCGCGCCGGTGGCGGCGAGCAGCGGACGCAGGATAAACATGCCGGCCTTCATGGCGTTGGCGGACAGCAGCACTTCGGGAACGAACAGGATGCCGTCGCGAAAATCCTCGCCGACGATGCGCATGCCTTCGACCAGCGCCTCGGTCAGCACCTTGTAGGGCACCCAACCGCGCTCCAGCAGGATGCGCGTGCCTTCCTCGATCTCTTCCTTCAAGCCGTCATAGAGATCGTCGTGCATCTGCTGCACCAACTCGTCGTCGGAAAGTTCAGAAAGGATGATCTCGTCGTCGGACATTTTTATCCAGCTCCTCACGGCATCGCGACTGTGTCGCAAGGCACAAAATTTTGGCGTTCATACCTACCCCGCAATGGGCGGGTATCCATAGCTGATTTGCGACTTCCCGCAAAAGGAAAGCGACTGGAAAATCTATTGGTTTTCTTGTCGATTTTGCGACAGGCGTTGGCGCGGACGGGCCGTTTCGAATAGGGTGCATGGCTACGATCCGGCGAAAGCCGCGCCATGCGGCCGCAACGGTTACGGACCAGCCATCGTCAGGCCAGGCCATATTCAGGGAAGAGCGATCATGAGCGAACACGCGGCAGTCGACCAGGAAGCGTCAAACGCGCGACGTGGGCGCGGTGCGAGCGGCGGAGCGGCGGCCAGGCGCGCGGCGCGCTCCGGCGGCGGACCCGGCACGCAGCTCACCTATATCAAGCGCAAGATCAACGTCTATGAGGTGCTCGACGAGGAAGGCCTGGCGCTGATCGAGAAGAACACCGATACGGTGCTCGAGGAAATCGGCATCATCTTCCGCGATGACGCCGAAGCGCTGCAACTGTGGAAAGAGGCTGGCGCCGACGTCAAGGGCGAGCGCGTGCATTTCCCGAAGGGGCTTTGCCGTTCGCTGCTGAAGACCGCGCCGTCCGTCTACACCCAGCATGCCCGCAATTCGGAACGCTCGGTGCAAATCGGCGGCAACGCCACTGTTTTCGCGCCGGTCTATGGCCCGCCCTTCGTACGCGACCTCGACGGCGTCCGCCGCTACGCGACGATCGAGGATTTCCGGAATTTCGTGAAACTCGCCTATATGGCGCCGTCGATCCACCATTCGGGCGGCACGGTGTGCGAGCCGGTCGACGTGCCGGTCAACAAGCGCCACCTCGACATGGTCTACAGCCACATCAAATATTCCGACAAGCCGTTCATGGGCTCGGTGACGGCGCCGGAACGCGCCGAAGACACCGTCGCCATGGCCAAGCTCGTCTTCGGCGACGATTTCGTCGAAAACAACACCGTGCTGACCAGCCTGATCAACGCCAACTCGCCGATGGTGTTCGACGAGACCATGCTGGGCGCGCTGAAGGTTTATTCGCGCCACAACCAGGCCTGCATCGTTACCCCGTTCATCCTGGCCGGCGCGATGAGCCCGGTGACGGTGGCTGGCACGCTGACGCAGGTTCTGGCCGAAGTGCTGGCTGGCGCATCGTTCACGCAGCTGATCCGGCCGGGCGCGCCGGTGCTGTTCGGCACCTTCGCCTCGTCGATCTCGATGCAGTCCGGCGCGCCGACCTTCGGCACGCCGGAGCCGTCGCTGGTGTCCTATGGCGCCGCACAGCTCGCACGCCGGCTCGGCCTGCCGTTCCGCACCGGTGGTTCGCTCTGCGCGTCCAAGGTTCCAGATGCGCAGGCGGCCTATGAAAGCGCCAACACGCTGAACTCGACGATCCTTGCCGGCACCAACTTTGTCCTTCACTCGGCCGGCTGGCTCGAAGGCGGGCTGGCGTCCTGCTACGAAAAATTCATGATGGACATCGACCAGCTCGGCATGACCCAAAAATTCTCCGAGGGCGTCGACCTGTCGGAAAACGGCCAGGCGATGGACGCCATCCGCCAGGTCGGCCCGGGCAGCCACTATCTTGGCTGCGACCACACCCAGGCCAATTTCCAGACGGCGTTCTACCGCTCCAACATTGCCGACAACAATTCCTACGAGCAGTGGCTGGCCGAGGGCGAGAAGACCGCGCCGCAGCGCGCCAACGAACTCGCCCGCCGCTGGCTGGAAAGCTATGAGGCGCCGCATCTCGACCCGAGCATCGACGAAGCGCTGAAGGAGTTCATCGCCAAGAAGAAGGGGTCGATGCCCGACGCCTTCACTTGAAAGGAGCCCGAGTCAGGCGGGGCTAAAGTCGCCAACATCATCCACAAGGAAGTCTGGCGGAGCGCCTTCTCCGATCCGGACAAGAAGGGATGATTCTTGCGCGCGGCATGATCGAAGGGATCACGGCCGCGCTTGGCGCCAACGGCCTCATCCTGCGCGGCGTTTTTGTTTTTTCCGATAACGACGACGCCGCGCATGGCGCCTCGGGCGTACCGGCAAAATCCGTGCTGCTGGTCGGGCAAGCGGGTGCGGCGCCCTGGCCGCATTTCCTGCGCTGGCGCGAAAGGCAGCCACAGCAAATCGCCAATCCGCTCGACAGCTGGTCACGGCAGGTCATCGGCGATGTGGCGGCGGCATTCGGGGCACGCGCCGTTTCACCGTCCGACAAACCCTATCTGCCGTTCCAGCAATGGGCGATGCGGGCCGAGGGACTGAAACCGTCGCCGCTTGGTATTCTCATGCACCCGCAATACGGGCTTTGGCATGCCTATCGCGGCGCGCTGCTGTTCGAGGACGAGATCGCGCTTCCGCAGCAGGGCGAGATGATCCATCTCTGCGACGCCTGTGTCGCAAAACCCTGCCTGAAATCCTGCCCGGTCGATGCATACTCCAGGGAAGGGTTCGCCTATCAGGCCTGCCTTGCGCATGTTCGGGGAGCGAATGGCGGACCATGCCGGAGCGGCGGTTGCCTCGACCGCAATGCCTGTCCCTATGGCACGGAATATCGCTATCCGCCTGATGTCCAGGCCTTCCATATGGCGAGCTTCGCATTGGCCGCCGGTTGATCCAGCCTTCCACGTCGAGCCTCGGGAGTCTGCGAGCGCGTCACGCCATCCTGCACGAAATGTTGACGGGTACTTTCAAGGAATGCCTTGCCGTGGCAGCTCGCGCGGATATGTATCGCGCATCTGAAAAACGGAGCAGGCAATGACCAAGCAGGACCTTCGGATCAAGACCCATCACGGCGTGGCGAAGGCGGGCCTGTTCGGCTCGGCCAAGGCGTCCCCGGCCAAGGCCGGTGTCATTCTCTACCAGGATGCTTTCGGTCCGCGCCCGGCGCTTGACGGCATGGCCGAGCGGCTGGCGGGCGAAGGTTATGCGGTGCTGGTGCCGGACCTGTTCTACCGCAACGTGCCCTATGGTCCGTTCGATGCCAAGACCGCCTTCACCGAGGAAAAGACCAAGGCGGCGCTGATGGCGCTGGTGACCGGGACGACGCAGGAGATGACCATCGGCGACAGCGCGGCCTTTCTCGATGCGCTCTCCGTCGAGGGCGTCACCGGGCCGATCGGCACCGTCGGTTATTGCATGGGCGGCGCGCGGGCGCTGAACGTCGCCGCGGCCTATCCAGACCGGATCAAGGCCGCCGCCAGTTTCCATGGCGGCAATCTCGCCAGCGATGCCGCCGACAGCCCGCACCGCAAGGCGGCGTCCATCAAGGCGCGCGTCTATGTCGGGATGGCCGGCGTCGACAGGAGTTTCCCGCCGGAACAGTCGACAAGGCTGGAGGAAGCACTGCGGAACGCCGAAGTCGACCACGCGATCGAGAACTATGTCGGCATGGCGCATGGCTGGTGCGTGCCGGACCACAGCGTCTACAACGAAGCCGGCGCCGAGCGGCACTGGCAAAGGCTGATCACGCTGTTTGCCGAAACGCTGCTGTAGGTTTTTGCGTACCTGTTGGCACCAACTTTCGAGAGTTGGCGCCGCCCCTCATCCGCCCTTCGGGCACCTTCCCCCCGTAGAACGGGGAGAAGGAAGAGGGCGCCTGCCAAAAAAATCTTTCCATCATCCCAAGGATTAGCCATTAGCCTTCGTCCAACAGGCAAATGATGGCGATGATGCTGGATGAGAGCGAAGCCTCCGACGCCGAACTGATCGGGCGGGCGAAGGGCGGAGACAGGGGGGCCTTCGGCACATTGCTGGAGCGCCACTACGACTTCGTCTATCGCGCCGCCTATCGCTGGTGCGGCAAGAAGGCCGATGCCGAAGACATCGCCCAGGAAGTCTGTGTCCGGCTCGGCAAGGCGATCCGCGACTATCGCGGCGGCGGCGCCTTCACGACATGGCTCTATTCCGTGACGATGAATGCGGCGCGCGATATGATGCGCAAGACCGCGCGCGAGACGGTGAAGACCGAGGCCTATGGCGTCCATGCGCTGATTTCGGGCGAGGCTCCGGCCGAGAGCGAGGATCCGGCCGAGGCGCTGTGGGCCGCCGTGCGGCAGCTTCCGGACAAGCAACGCGACGCCGTGCTGCTGGTCTATGGCGAGGGCTTGAGCCACGCGGCCGCCGCCGAGGCGATGGCGATCTCGGAGACGACGGTTTCCTGGCACATCCATGAAGCGAAGAAACGGCTGAAGACGCTGATGCGTTCAGCCGGGGAAGTGTGACCATGGTCGACGACAACGAACTCAACAGGCTGCGCGATATCGCTGCACCGGCGCCGGGCGAGAGCGCGAAGGCGCGCGCCTTCGAAGCCGCCCTGCGCGCCTATGATCAGGAAAATATTTCCGCCGTCACCCAAGGATCGGTCGGCGGTCTTCGTCTCACAGAGCGAGCACAAAAGCTCTGGAGCGAGATCATGCAAAAGAAACTCATTGCCACGCCGGCCATTGCCGGGCTCGTCGCCCTGCCGATCGCCGGATACGCCACCTTCCATCTGCTGAGGGAACAGCCGCCCAAATTCGGCGGCGACGAAAAGATCACCGAGACGCTGGCCGACAAGCCGGCGACGTTGAAGCCGGCCGAGCCGAAGCAGGCGCCGACAGAGTTGGCAAAGGACAAGGAGGCCGACGCGGATGTGGAAAGCCGCGACGCCAATGACGTGCTGGCTACGCCGGTCGCACCGCCGAAACCCGAATCGACTGCCGTTGGCGGCGTGGCGCAGCAGAATGCGCAAGGACGTGGTGTGCCGGCTGATGCCCCGGCAACAATCAACCAGCCGGAGTCGGACACTTTGCAAGCTTACAAGCCGGCGCCGGCGCCGGCCCCGACAGGCGAGTTCGCGTTGGATGGCACCACGACCGCGCCCTACGCATCGCGGGTTGCCCGCGTGCCGGCTGCCGAGTCCAAGCTGATGGCGCCACAGCCGACCATGGCGCCGGCGGATCAGGTCGCACCGCAGGAGGAGAACCGCAACCGCGTTCAGGATTTCAAGACCAATCCGGTGCATGCGGCACTAGAGGATCCGGTCTCGACCTTCTCGATCGATGTCGACACCGCCTCCTATTCCTTCGTGCGCCGTTCGCTGAAGGAAGGCTCCGTGCCGCAGGCCGACACGGTGCGTGTCGAGGAGATGATCAACTACTTCCCCTATGACTGGAGGGGGCCGGACTCGGCGTCGACGCCGTTCAACTCGACCGTCAGCGTCATGCCGACGCCGTGGAACGAGCACACCAAGCTGATGCACGTCGCGATCAAGGGCTTCGACATCAAGCCGACCGAGCAGCCGAAGGCCAATCTTGTCTTCCTGATCGACGTTTCGGGCTCGATGGACGAACCGGACAAGCTGCCGCTGCTCAAGTCGGCGTTCCGGCTGCTGGTCAGCAAGCTCAGGGCTGAAGACACGATCTCCATCGTCACCTATGCCGGCGAGGCCGGCACCGTGCTGATGCCGACCAGGGCTGCCGAGAAGGACAAGATCCTCAATGCCATCGACAATCTGACGCCCGGCGGTTCGACCGCCGGCGAGGCCGGCATCAAGGAAGCCTACAAGCTTGCCCAGCAATCCTTCGTCAAGGATGGCGTCAACCGGGTGATGCTGGCCACCGATGGCGACTTCAATGTCGGCCAGAGCGACGACGATGATCTGAAACGCCTGATCGAGCAGGAGCGCAAGAGCGGTGTCTTCCTGTCGGTGTTCGGCTTCGGCCACGACAATCTGAACGACCAGATGATGCAGACCATCGCCCAGAACGGCAACGGCACGGCAGCCTATATCGACACGCTGGCCGAGGCGGAAAAGGTGCTGGTCGAGGATGCCTCCTCGACGCTGTTCCCGATCGCCAAGGACGTGAAGATCCAGGTCGAGTTCAACCCGAACAAGGTCGCGGAATACCGCCTGATCGGCTACGAGACCCGGGCGCTCAACCGCGAGGACTTCAACAATGACCGCGTCGATGCCGGCGATATCGGCTCTGGCCACTCGGTCACCGCGATCTACGAGATCACGCCGAAGGGCAGCGGCGGCGAGCAGATCGACCCGCTGCGCTATGGCCAGGCCACGGTCAACAATGGCGGCGTCGCCAATGCGGACGAATATGCCTTCGTCAAGATCCGCTACAAGCTGCCCACCGAGGACGTTTCGAAGCTGATCACCACGCCGGTGACCTCGGCCAACGAGGTGGCGTCCTTCGACCAGGCCAGCACCGACCAGCGTTTCTCCGTCGCCGTTGCCGCCTTCGGCCAGAAGCTGCGCGACGAGGATGCGACCGCGAAGTTCGGTTACGACAGGATCATGGAGATTGCCACTGCCGCCCGAGGAGCCGACCCGTTTGGGTACAGGTCCGAGTTCCTCTCGCTTGTGCGCCTTGCCTCGGCGCTGGGCGGTAACCGGTAGTGGCGATGACGGCCGGTTTCTTTCAGATGGGATCGTTCTGACAGGGGAAACCGGCCTACGGGCGGGTGAGGCAGGCCGGCGAGGGGTCATTCCCTTGCCGGCCTTTTTTTCCAAATTTTCAGATCGTTAAATTGCGCGGTATTTCCGGTACCGGATCGCAATTTCCTTTTGTTACACCAGCCATGTTTACAGGGCTTGAGGGAGCCGGAATTGCAGATCAGGACTATCGCCAACTCGATACCGCCGGCACGCGACGCTTCGCCGGTTTCATCCGCCCCGTCAGCTGAATCCAAGCGTATCAGCGACGATGTCGCACAGGCGCGCCACACCGCCCTGTCGGCGCTGACCAACGACCGCTTCCGCGCCATGCTCGAACAGATCACCGATCCGGCTTCATCCGGCGCGCTGATGACGATGCGCGGCGACAATGTGGTCGACTTCAAGTCGGCGCAATCGAGCTACGCCGACAACAGCGAATAATCGAAATCTATCGCTTCAGGCCCGGCTGCGGCGACGCTCGCGGCGGGCTTCGCTGGTCTCGGCGGTGTTTTCCGTCGCCACCTTGTTGCGCATCGGGCCGATGCGCTCGACGATTGTTTCCACTGTCGGACGATCCGCCTTGGTGTGGGCGTCGAGCGCCTTGCGCATGGCGGCAAGATGCTGGAACGAGGTGCCGCAGCAGCCGCCGACGATTTTCGCACCGGCATCGACGGCGAGGCGGACATAGTCGGCCATCAGTTCCGGCGTGCCGGAATAATGGATCTCGGTGCCGCGGAATTCGGGAATGCCGCAATTGCCCTTGACGATCACGGTCGCCAGCGGCTTCGCCTCAGTCATGTCGAGCAGCGAGGCCAGGATATCGGAGGCACCGACGCCGCAATTGGCGCCAACGCCGAGCGGTGCCTCGGACAGCCCGTCAACGACGCCATGGATATCCTTCGGCAGCAGGCCCATCATGGTGCGGCCGGCGGTGTCGAAGGAGCCGGTATAGGTGTAGGGCAGGCCGACGCGGATCGCCGCTTCGGCGGCCGCGCGGATCTCGTCGGGCGCCGACATGGTTTCGATCCAGGCGACTTCGGCGCCGCCTTCCTTGAGACCCTCGATCTGCTCGGCGAAAGCGTCGACCGCCTCGTCATAGGTCATGGCGCCAAGCGGCACCAGCAATTCGCCGGTCGGGCCGACAGAGCCGGCAACGATCACCTTGCGGCCGGCCTTGTCGGCAACGGCCCGGGCAATCTCGGCGGCGCGCTTGTTGAGCGCATGCACGCGGTCCTGCGCATGGTGGAGTTTCAGCCGGTGGCGGGTGCCGCCGAAGGAGTTGGTCAGGATGATGTCGGCGCCGGCATCGACGAAATTCTGGTGCAGGCTGGTGATGGTGTCGGGCGCCGTCTCGTTCAGCAGTTCCGGTGCCTCGCCGGCCTCCAGGCCCATCGCGAACAGGTTGGTGCCCGTGGCGCCATCGGCCAGCAGCACACCCTTTTCAGCCAGCAAGGCATCGATCGGATTGGTCGTGGTCATCGGATTGGCTTTCGTGTTTCGAATTCGAATAAGGATATAAAGAAGTCTTTATGTCCAGTCAATGATTTGCCGCGACCTTTCGGCAATGTGATTGACCTGGTCCTTGGCCATATCGACGGCCAAGGCCGGTCGACTGGCCCCGATTGCTATCGATCAGGCAGAGCCTGATGGAAACGACATCCCGGCCAGATTGCGCGCGTAGGCGGCGGCCTCGTGTGGGTTGATGTCGGCGGCGCGGATCAGATTGTCGAAATGCTGGGTCAGCGCCTGGATCGGCTGGGTGGCGTTCAGCACGACATACATGTCGCCGACATAGATGGCGGCGCGGTAGGGGCCGAAGATGGTAAGCGGGATCGAATAGCGCATGCGGCCGTCGTAGAGAAACAGCCGGAAGGTCGGATAGAGATCGTCGAGCAGCGTCGCCATATGGGCGAGCTGCTGCCGGCGGTCGGCCTCGGGAAAACGGTCCCAGACGCCGAGGCCGCGCGCAAAAATCTCCAGCGTGTGGCGCGGCATGCAGACTTCCATGTCGGTTTCCGGGCGCCGGTTGTATTCGATGCGGTATTGCGTCTCGCTGGCCTGCGCCAGGCGGCTCCTGTTGGTGATGTTGGCCTCGTAGTCGACCAGCGCACGGGTGCGCAGCAGGTCGGGAATGCCGGCCGGGACGTAGCGGATCTTGGTGCCCGCGGCCTCGGCGAACCATTTGGCGAGCAGCGTGCGGTCGAAACCGTCAGGCGCTTCCTCGATCTCCAGGCTTTCGCGGATTTCGCCGGTGACGCCTTCGTCCTGGCTGAGGCCGAGCAGCCAGTCCAGCGACACCTTGAATTCGGCGGCGATGTTGAGCAGCGTTTCGGCGCGCGGCAGGCGCGTCGACGCGCCTGACATCAGCTGTGACAGCGCCGACCGATCGATGCCGACCGCTGACGCGAATGCCGACTGGTTGAGGTCGGACCGTGTCAGGAGCAGCTTCAGACGCTCCCGAAAGATTGCTGACAGGTCGCGTTTGTCCATCGTCCGGTCCTCCGAATCTTGAGGAAAAATTTGCGTCGGAGCAGCCCAGCGGGGCGTCTCAGGCGTAAATGAATCCCTAAGCTTGTTTACAATGTGTAACATGTGCGATCAAATATGCGCAATCGCAACATTTTGTATACTTTGTCGCGTTGAGTGGAATCACTTCTCCTGACACTATGCTGTCAGGAACCATCGGGGGTTCCGGCGACTGAAGGACAGTGGTCGATAGCATGACAGGCAAGAGCATCAAGCGACGCAACGCACCGGCCATCGAGTGGCCGACCGTGGTTCTCGCTTTCTTCTGTTACGGAACATGGCTCGCCACCGGTTTCCTGCTCTGGTCGTCCTATCCCATCGTGGCTCTCGCTCTCCTCGGCTTTATCCTGGCACTGCAGTCGTCGATCATGCACGAAGTGCTGCATGGCCATCCGACGCGCAGCGCGCTGATCAACGAAGCCTTCGTCTTCCTGCCTATCGGCCTCGTCTGGCCGTTCCGCCGCTTCAAGACGCTGCATTTGCGCCATCATGCCGACGAGCGGCTGACCGATCCGCTCGACGATCCCGAGAGCTATTACCAGGCGCTGTGGCAGCACGACGATTTGCCGCCGACGATGAAGTTCCTGCTCAAGATCAACAACACCATGGCCGGCCGGTTCTTCCTCGGCCCCTGGCTGTCCTGCATCGGCTTCTTCATCGACGATTTCAAGCAGATGATGGCTGGCGACAAGGCGATCCGCAAAGCCTGGCTGCTGCATGCGATCGGCCTAGCCATCGTGGCGCCGATCGTGCAGTTCGGCTTCGGCATTCCGATGTGGCTCTACATTCTGGCTCCGGTGTGGCTCGGCCAGTCGCTGATTGCGATCCGCACCTTTGCCGAGCATCAATGGTCCGAGCACCCGGAAGGCCGCACGGTGATCATCGAACGCTCGCCGCTGTCGTTCCTGTTCCTCAACAACAATCTGCACTTCGTCCACCACAAGACCCCGACGGTGGCTTGGTACAAGCTGCCGAAACTGTTTCGTGAGCGCCGTGACGAGTGGCTGCGGATGAACAATGGCTATGCCTATCCGAACTATTTCGCGCTGATCAGAGCCTATGCCTTCAAGGCGAAGGAGCCGATCGTGCACCCTGTGCTGCGGCGCGCGCCTGAGCATGGCCGGGCGTTCAAGCCACGCATCCGGGCGCGCAACATCAATGGGCTCGGCACCGCGCCGGTGCCCGCCGAGCCGCCCAAGGAATAATTCTGGGCATCCCCGGGTCCCGTGTCGGCCAATTCTGATTGGGCGCCGCGTTTTTGCGATCCTTTCTCCAGACGTGATGATTTGATATCGGCATGAGTGAATCGATTGCGGCTCTGCCGATGTATGATGGGACGTAAGGCCAAGAATTGCGCCATTGCGGCCGTCGAGTTGTACTTTTGTTGTACGGCATTGTGAAGGGGCGGACAGACGGGTAGCATACATATGAAGTCAGATGCAGCCGTGATTCGCGGCCAAGCCTCTCTGACCAATCCGGCACCCCGCCGTTATAGGGCTTAAACCTAATTCACTGCAGATCGATCTGCGTTCCCGGTTTCGTTGCCGGTGCGCGCCCGGCCTTCCGAAAGGAAAGCCAAAAATGGAATTCACCTTCCTTTATGGGAGAGGCTTCCGTCTGCGGGTAGATGCCCGCTTCATAGTGGCCGTCGCAGCATTTGCGGCCATGTTCGTCTGACATGGTGGCGGGCTTCGGCCCGCCCGGTCGACCTATCCTGCAGGAACCTTCCACGGTCCAACAGGTTGAGTCTCGTGACGGCGGAGCATTTGTTTGTCCCTCAACAGCGATGCCGGGCCTCGTAACCCTAATTCGCCGTCACGCCGCACAACAAGAAACCCCGCTTCGGCGGGGTTTCTATTTTCGGTGACCTTTGTAGGTCAGGCGGCGACCCGCGGATCAAGCGGCGTGTTGGCCAGCAAGCAATCGGCCCAGTCTGGATGATCGTCTGCCATCAGGACCAGGCTGTCCGCCAGTATCATGCGATCCCGGCATGGATCCACGTCCTTAAAGGACCGCAATCCATAAACCTCGTGCCCCTTGGTCGTTCGAACCCGCCCCATAACAAGCGACGGCAAGCTCTGGTCTTTGTGTGTGATCCATTCGCCGAGCTTGAAGCGCCAAGTTTCTGTCGCAATCCAGCCGTCCGGACTGAGCGGTTCCTCTGTCTCGCCGCTTGTCGGTACTGACTGCACTTCAATACGCTCTGCCGATTCGCATGAGTCCACTTTCCCCAAGTCGATAATCATGATGTTTCCCCAAACCGTGCCGATTGCACGGTGAGCAGAATTGCGTGATTCCAAGTAATCGTCAAGTTCAACTTTTTGTTGCACAAAAAATGTGAAAACGCCTAGTTTGAATAGCGTTTACACATTTTAGCGCGAATGCGAAAACGCCTATTTTGGTAAGTACAAAAATGCGAAAACGCCCAGTCGACACTATTCAAAACCTCCAAATAATCCATATGGACTCCATCGTTATTTTATGGAATCCATATGCATCTGAACGATGCAGGGATACGGCCGTGAAACACGATCATGTCTTCGATGAACTCTCAAAAGTCATCGTGCAGCCCCGCAGGGATTGGCGCGACACAGTTGCCGCCATTGCCGTCGACCTTGGCGGCAAGGTCGCTACCGGCTTGGCGATTGGAATTGGAATTGCTGTCGGTCGCGCGCTGGCGGGGTGAGGCAAACTCCCTTCGGGGAGCCGGCTTGCGTTTACCTTAAGACCCGGCGCCCGGTGAGGCTGAGGAATGTGGAATGATCTTGGATGGAGAAAATTCAGGGGCGCCGAACCGATGTCTCCTGAAAATGATTCGGGCCGGGGGTATGCCGACCCCCGCCCGTTGGTATGAAAAAATGTTCATGACGCTTCAGATGATATCGAAGAGAACCTAGAGGCGCAAGGGGCGGGTAATTTTAGCGCTTCTTCGGCTTCGGCGTGATCTGCTCGACGCGCACCTTGTCGCCGATTTCCTTGGCCATATCCAAAGCCGCCTGTTTGTCCTTGGTGGTGATCACTGTGCGCCAGTGGGGCATCGAAGACGCTGACGACGTAGGTTGTTACAGGCGTCTCGGCCATCCCTGTCCCCTATATTGCGCAAAAGCCCGCGCCACTTGCGGGAGGCGCGGGCCGATCGGAAGCCGGTGAAGATCCCGATCTTCGGCAGTGATGAGTGAAGCATCGCTTGCCGCAAGCAAAAATAGTTAGAGATTGCTAATGTTCCGTCAAGTTGCGCTCTGGAACATAGGCGCGGATCAGCGATCACTCTAACGAGGTAATCCGAGATCGCCACTGCCGACGTGGCCGACTGTTGCCGGCGCCCTGATTGATGGCGACAATGCCAGCCACAATAGAACTAAGATGAAAGCCGCAGCCATAAGACACGCTAATAGGTCCACACTGCGTGTCGTCAGCAAGATACTGTGTCGCCATCTCATGAAGTCATCTCTTTTTCAGTGACCGTCTCTGTGCAGCGGCTGACTGGGGAACGACCTGGTGTTTGGTGGATTCCGGAGTAGGCTCCTCCGTCTGCTCTTGCTTAATGTCTCTCCGCCCATAGACCAGCCTGAAAACAAGCGCGAAGTACCCGACCTGCAATAAAACCGCAGCGATGATGCCCCAGGCAACAGCCTTCCAGATAGATCCTGTGGCCACATAGGCCCAAGCCCCGACGACGCCAGACGTCGTCAGCATTCCCACCAGAAATTGCGGAAAATACATTGCCCCAATCCCCTTTGCCGTTCCCCAACGGCTCCCTCCTGCAAAATCTCATTATTTTAGCAAGTGCGCAAGTAAAGGCCCGCCGCCTCATTTGCGAAGCGACGGGTCCTCACCCAACCCCACATCTGTCAATGCAATTGCGGTGCCAGACATATTGACCCGTTATGGGGCACCTTGCAGGGGTAGCCCGCCTCGATAAGGGATGAGGACGGCGTGACGATTGACCTGGGGCCGCTGGTGACGGTCAAGACCGACAAGGTGCGGCTGCTGAAGAAGTACCGCGCGCCTACACGCAGGAAGCGGCTGCGCGACGAGGTCGACTAGTTGCCCTTCGCCTTGCCATAGGCGTTCGGCGACGTGTCCGGCGTGTAGATCAGGCCGACATCGTTGCTGCTGCATTTCTTACAGCGAAGCTTCGGCCTGATATCCCATTCCATTGCCGGCGCGTCCGGGCCGAATCGGTCGCGGAGCTTCACCAGGTCGAGCACTTGCTTATGATGACAGGCCGAGTTGTTGCAGAATGCCGTCACCGTCATCTTGCTGTCGACCAGAGATTGGAACGTCCAGCCTTTTGTCATTGAGGGCGATCATATCCGAGCACCTATCAGTCAGCCAAGCCAGGGTCGTGATGGACGATCGCGTCCAGGATCGCCTCGTACACGCTGCCAGTGTCTTCCTCGATCTCGTTGCTGCTGATGCCTGCGGCCTTGGCTTCCGCGAATAGCTGCTCGGTCAGTTCGGCGACCGAGATGACATCGGCGCCCGCCGTTTTAGGGACGTGCTTTGAAATCCACTTGTAAAGAAAGTCGGTGCCGCGCGTGCTCATGGCCGACATAAGCCGAAGGCGGGCATAAGGTTCCACAGAGCCCCGCCAGCGCGCATCCCGGCCAGCCGCTGTTCCTACACCACCGAAGCGCCACGCGCGTCCTGGCGCCCACCTGATGGCCAACGGCATAGGCAGTACAATTGCTTTGTTAAAAACGTACAGTCCAACCCCGTTGAACCCGACAAGGAACGGTTTATGAATCCGTTCTGTCTTTTGGTTGCGCGAGGGCTACCATCATGGACCAGAGCAATACCGGCGAGCACGTCTCGGCTTTCGACTTCGATATCGTGCGCGAAGCTTTCAGGAAGTCAGTGAGAGAGTTGAACCTGGCTGAAGAGCATTGGGCGGCGCATGCTAAGACGCTCTTTCAGGACTTCACCGGCAGCGAGCCCGACGAGGCCATGGTCAACCATATCATCGGGCGCTAGGTCAGTTACCGGCCCTTCATCATCCGCGCCTCTCGCAACAGCGAAGACCAACTGTGTGCGCCGAGAATGGCGACAAGCTCATGAGCTTGCGCTTCGGTAATGCCTGCCTCAGCCACCAGCCGCCTAACGATAAAATCAATCTGTTTGGTGCGTGCTTCGTCCTGTTCATCGGCCATCAGCACAATCTCCTGAACGGCCAAACGCACTCATCAGGCGCTTGTTCCGCGAGAATTGTAAGGCTCGTACAGAGGCGCTAGGCGAAAGGGCCGTCGGTATTGGAATGGCCATAGCAGGTTAGCCCGTTGCCGCCAGTACATCCGTGATCGCCGACGGTGCCAGGGCAAGCCCCTGCGATCCTTTAGAACGGCCACGCTAGCGCCAACACGACGCTAGCCGAGAGCATGAAGGCGAGCTTGGCCAGGCCGTTATCGACCACGGTAAGCCCTCATCGCATCCTGTACCGCCAAGACCGTCTGCCGACGCATGTCGGCCACGCTCTCCTTGGACGGAGGCGCATTGCCATTCCAGTTGTGGGTCTGGCTGATGTTGACGATCGTCCGGTTGTCGCCACCACCGCTACCCGAGCCTGACCGCACATCTGCGAACTGGTCAGGTCGCGCAATGATGACCTTCTCGCCGGGACTCTTGAAGAACTCGACGTGTTGGGTATCTCTGCTGTCGATGCCGCCCGTGGCAAAGCCATAAACGGCCTTATGTCGGCGAACCTCTTGTTGGTACATAGATATTGCGGTCTGAGTGAGCGTCTTTTCGTAGCCGTTGGCGCCCGGAATGCCGACACCGCCGCCGCCGTTGTAGGCAATATTTGCAGCGATCTGCTGCGGCGTTGCCGCCAGACCGCTTGCGCCGTATCCGACAATGCCCATACCGCCGATAGCGGAATAGTTGGACATGGCTGATTTAAGGACGCTGTTGAAGACCGCCACCTGTTGCGCCGTATGGCCGCCAGAATTCAGCCCGTTCGAATCGTAGAGTTCACCGCCGATACGGGTCATCGTGCCAGCGGTAGAGCCCGACGAAGACCCGCCGCTGCCGCTGCTAAATGCGCCGGCTAGTCTTCATGTCATCGAGCGCGTTGAACGTCTTGCGCGTGTTCGCCTCGATGTTCATGAAGACGGTATAGTAGCGAGTGTTCTCTGTGGTCGGATCGCGGCCAGTGAAGCCTGATTGCGGGTTGGCAAGAGCGGACATTTGCCCGGGCGTGAAGATGCCGACTGTTTCCGCAGTGTTCTTAAAGAATGACACACGCTGATTGTCGCCGGGGTGGATAATGCCGCCTGTAGCGAAGCGAGTGACGTTGACTCCACTACCGCCACCTGAACCCGAACCGGTATTGACCATGCCGCCTTGACCGGAATCGTAGGTCGGCACGGAATAGGAAGTCATCGACGGGCCGGATTGCTGCGCGGGATCACCGCCATAGCGGGTGACGCCAACAGGGCCGCCAGGCACATCGTATATCGACTGAGTGCCTGAACCTACTTTCTTGGTGACAACAGTGATGGTGACTGTCTTGTCGGGAAGCGACTTGATGGCCCTTCCCAATTTATCCACATCGCCCGTCAGGCGGTCGCTTTCTGTCCTGGCGTAAATAAGGCTTTCTATAAACTTACGGACTGGACCAACATTAAACCCGTCATTAACAAGCGCCTGTTTTATCTGCTCAATTCCGGCAAAAACATCCTTAGCGCTCTGAGTACCATTATCGAGCTGATCAAAAAGCCTCATTACTGATTTGGTAGCGTCGTCTATCGCCGAGCCAGCACCCTTGATGTTCGATGTCTCACCAAAAAACTGCTGGATATTTCGCTTGTCGCTCGAGTTGGCGATAGCATCTTGCCAGTAGCGGACTTGCGAGGTAGTGGCCTGCAATTGCACTTGCAGGTCGGTGTATGATTTTAGCTGAGCCTGTCGGGCGTCTTGGGTTGCCTGTTTTATATCTTCAAATCGCCCTGCTACATCGCTCATGGCGCCTGACAAGCTGCGCAAAGATCCAACTTGGGTGGATACATTAAATCCGCCAAAGATTTTCGCTATTGCGCCGTCAGCGTCGCGAGCATGTGCCGCAAAGTTTTCGACCTCCTTGCCTGCGGCATCAAATAGTGACGGGAGATCGCGCACCTTGTCGACAACAAGGCCCTTTATTCCCTGATCCTTGCTCAGTGTGTCGGCGAGTTTCTTCGCTTCAAGAGCCGCAGCCTGGATACCTTCGGCAAAATGCTTAGCGTCTGGTGTGAGCGACGGATCAAGCCGGAGGTCGCCGATCGACGCCACGAGGGCATCAACATTGACATTGCCTGCGTCGATGGTGTCCGCAAGTTTGCCGAATGCTTCAGAGCCAGCCGAGCCGACCACGTCAGACGCACGCTGAAGGTCTCTCAGGTCGACCTTAAGGTGGTCGAGCGAGGCAGCCAACGACCTTTGATCGTTCTCTATCCGTGTTTTTGCATCGGCAGCGATAACGGAGCCGGGAAGCTTGGCGGCCTCATCGGCATACTTCTTCAAGGCTTCGGTCAAATGCGGGTATGTGTTAGCCACCTCGTCGAGCAACTTCTTGTGCCCTTCAAGAATCTCATCGACTGACTCGATGTCTTCACGCGTCGCGGCCATGTAGAGTGCGACCGCGCCAACTGCTGCAACACCCGCGGTGGAAAGCATGCCGGGAAGCGTCGTTAGCCAAGTTCCGAATGCCGCCCTCACGCCTGCGCTGGCCGCAATGATGCCCTGCGGTCCACTCATGGCGTAGGACAAGTGATTGGCCTGCTGGGTCATCACCATCATCGGCGATTGACCCATGGCGATGCTTTCAGCAGCAGAGCGTGCAGCGTGGCCTAGCGATGCCCATTGAGTGGCGCCGAGGGCTGACGCGTGAGCACCTTCCTCGACTGCTACGGCGACGCCAAGGTGTTTGGTCTTGGCAAGATCCATGACGCGGTTGATTTCGTTCTGGTCAACGCCGAGCTTTTTGGCCGCAGCATCGGCCGTGATCAGAGCGCGTTCCATGCGCTGGGTGGCTGCAAAGACCGGATCGACGCTGGCCTTGAAGCGGTCCCAAGCCTTGGCAGTGGATGAGATCGAGCCCGCGGCGCCAGTCATGACCGTGGTCTGTTTTGCAACCGCCTCAGTCGCAGCGTTGGCGCTATCCATCGCCTTGTCGTAAGCGGCCTGCGCGGACTTCATCGCTTTGACGTAAGCGGCTGAACCGGCCTCAGCTCCGCGCGAATCGATGGTTAATTCTGTAACTATGACTTCGTCGGCCATGGTCAGTGAGCCTGCGCATCTGCAGGGCCGAACATCGCGGCAGACCATTCCACCTGATACGTCGGCAAGGTGATCGGTCCAAGTCAGGGACTGCGGCCATCCGCGCCAGCAGTTCGCGCGCTGCGCGCTTCCTGCCACTCTGGAAAAGATTGCTGGCGGTTCGAATATCGGACTTGAGGATGCGGACCAGTTCTTCAAATGAACCGACCGCGGCGGCAGCGGCGTTCATCCCTTCGAGCGCATTGCCGAAGGCGTAGTGCATACGCTCGAGTTCGTCAGCCATGTCGAGTGCGTGCTCGGCAATAGCGGCCTTCTTCATAGATTTGTGTGCCGTGGCGAGCATTTCGCGTGCGGTTTTCATGGAATTATCCTGTGATTTGGTGGCTATTGCGGCTAGTTAGTGGGGGATCACCCCGCCACTGCGGCGAGCGCCTCGTCGATGATGTCTGATGCGTCCTGCCAGGGCTTAATGCTCAGCGCCGCATATACTTCGACGGTGTGCGCGATCAGTTCATCGTGCCGGCCGTCTGAATAGAAAGTCTGGTCGCCACCCCGAATTGCGGCCAGATGTTGGCCCTGCAACAAAACCAGGCGCTCGACGATGGGCAGCAACTCCGCAGTGATACGCGTGATGCGCTGTTTCCGGTTTCGTCTTTTGACGGGCATCGTCCTACCTATTGCTTCGGATTGCCGGTGGCCGGGAGCTTTCGCCCGGTCCTTCGCCGTCCAGATCAAGCTCTCGCACAAGCCTTGCAAAACGGATCATGCTGTCACGCTCGACCGCGACCTCGGGGCGAGTTTTCGGATCGCCCTTGGTGTCCGCATACGTCAGCCCATGATCGGCGAGAGCCGTGCGCGCTTGCTGGCCACGATCCCAAGCCTCGCATGCTCCCTGAAGGAGCCGTAGGTGGTGCGATTCCAACTGGAAGTCGGCGACCACCTCGTTCCACCAGCGGCGCGTCGCCGTGGTCAAGTGCCTCGGAGCCGAAGGACCCTTGCGCGCGGCCTTTGCAGGCGTCGAAGCGATGGGAACAACAGCAAGTTCTGCGGCGGATTTTGGTCCTCTAGAACCCATTTTCAGGCCTCTTCGCGCGCGTGTGTTGAACCGGGGATACGAAACCCAAAGGTAAGCCCCGAAGCGGTCTAAGTCCCCGTCCTTCGCAAATGCGAAGACCCCCATGGGTGCACTGCACCATCAGGCTGGCTCGAGATAGCCGGCGAGCACGTACTCATCCGCGATGTCGGTGGGGGAGAGGATGGCGGCCGAACCTTGCTTTGCCATCTTCAGCGTCTCAGGGGATCGGATATGGACGCCAGACCCTTCAACGAACGTCACCTGACCAGCGCCAAACTGATGCACCGTGACCGGTGCCGCAAGCGCAATGCCAAGTGGCACCGTAATGGACACTGGGCTGCTGTTCGTGGTCTTGACTAGCACTCCCGCTTCGAGCGGCGAGATGGCATGCGCGGTTAGCGGGAACGTCTTCCAAGTGGGCATGACCTCTACGAGCGCGCCAGCTTCAGCCAATAAGCGTCCGCCGGCTTCGACCGTAAGAACGCCGCCTGATTCAACAACCATGCGATCATCGCCGCCTGTCTTATGGACCTTGCCGCTCATCAGTCCATGACCTCGACGTTCACCGCGCGCTGCTTGCCAGTGCGCTGGTCTAGTTGGGCGACGTATGAAACGCGCTGGCCAACGCGCAGGCCGTCCATGCCGTCGTTGAGTGCCGTCACATGCGCGAACAGATCGGCGCCACCATCATGGGGCGCGATGAAGCCATATGCCGAGCCGGGGATCCACGTGACGACGGTGCCGTGCTGTCGGTCTTGGTTATGCATAGTTGTATCCTTGTTGCGAAGAGAAAGGCCGGCGGTTGAGCCCATCATGAACCCTGCCGCCGGCCTTGGGTTTGCCCGTCTCGTGGCTTCCCAAACTTATGATTATGACCGGCCGGTCAGCGCCAGAAAGCGGCGCTTGGCTGCGTCCAAGCGGGGCGTCGCCGTGCCTATCTCTAGGGCGCGCATGTGAGATGTGGGGATCAGGCCTTTCGAGCGCGCATCGGATAGTGCGTTTGGATTCGCCGGCACTGGAGTCACAGAGAATTCGAGAAGCTGCTGCTTCAGGAAATCGACACCACCCTTTCGACTCTGGTCGGTCGAGAACTTCCACTCGAGCGGGACGAAGCCCACAGATCCGGCGCGGAGGTAGCCGCCCTTTACTAGACGAAAGATCGTGTCGGCGAACGCGTAGGTCTCCGCATCGGCGAACTCGACGTCGCCGATCAGCCTCCCGCCCACCACCTGCAAGCCAGATAGTTTGCCGATGGGTGGCTCATCGCTTTTATGCCCGAACAGCACGACCGGGTTGCGCTTGATCTCATCAAGCTGCCAACCATTGGGATTGATCGTGTCCGACATTCGGTCGACGCTCCCGTCGGACAGGACGTAGCGAACCTTGCGGTTTCCTGCAGATGCCTCTGGCATGGCGCGTGCGGTTGCCCGCACGCCTTGTCTGCCGTCGAGCCGGCCGTAGCCAGCTCTGCAAATTTGGCTGATGGAACGAACATCGTCATTGGCGCTAATTACCGATCAGCGCAACCATGGCGCCAGCCGTTGTTGCATCGCCGAGATCGTTGGCAACGATGTCAACGCGTTCAGTGACCCGGATCATTGTCGCGTCATTTTCAAACGTGCTGCCGAGTTTGGATTGCGCGATCGTCATCTGCCGGCGATCACCCATGACCGCCGCAAGGCGGAGATCGCCGAGCAACAGCATCGATTGGCCACTGATATCGCCTGTGTCTGTCGGCAGCGCCGGAGTGGTCCGGATTGGGAAATTCCAGAAATGGGGCTCGTTATTCAAAACGGTAATGCCGCCTGCGCCAGCGGCCAGCCGGGCAAACACGAGGGCGTAGCCAGGCTGGCTGCAGTACCAGGCTGCGCCGCCCATAGCGCGCACCGGGAGCCGGGCGAGCAGTGTGGCAAGATCGGTGATGTCGATCTCTGCAAAAGTGTCATGACCGCTGGTCGGCGCTACGACGCCACCCGCATGGCTGCCATCTGCCAGGATCTTCGCGATTCCCATCTTGCCGAACGAAGCGGCAGTACCATCGCCCGAAAAGCCGAGGGTGTCTTCCGACTGTGCGAACGCGCGGGCGCTTTCATCTGCCACTTCGTTGGCCAGGTCAGGAGCATCTTCAAGCGATTCGCTGCTGACCTTGAACAATGTCGCCAGCTTGGTGGCACTGAGGTGGACATTTCCCCAAGCGAGGCTCGACTCGGTAATGAGGCCTCCCTGGGTCGGGCTGTAAACTGTCGCCCCACCGGTCCTGTGCGGATGGTCTTTGCTCCCGCTTTTCATCTGCGACGGCATCGCAAAGCGGCGGAACAGGCCGTACTGCTCCAGCAGCGGAGGCAACACTTCGCCCAGCTCAGATGGCATTAGATAGGCGCCCGCCGGACCTGTATTTTCGGATGAGGCCTTCAGCTCGATCCCGCGCACCTGACACCACTTCAGGGACGCTTCGTCCCCGAGAGCGGCCCGGATTTGCATGCCGACACGTTCGGCTACTGCTGGATTGTCGAAGGCGCGAACACGTGCGCCGTTAAAGAATTCGTGCTTCATGATGTTCAAATTTCTTTCCTGTTGAGTATCCCGGCAGCGATAGCCGCCTCCAAAAACTGGTAAATCGGATCGCCGACGACCTTCGGGCCGAAGACCGGACCCGTGACGACATCGCAAACCAAACTGGGTGTGGATTTTCCGAGGCGTCGTAGGCGATCCCTGAAGCTGGCCGCTTCCTCGTTCGCTTTGCGCAACTCGAGAACTGCCTCAGCCCTGCGCCGAACGATTGCCCGCCATTCGTCGGCCGTCTCCCGAAGCGCTTCCGCAACCGCGAGCCTGCGTGCTTGGTTCGCCTGCTCGGCCAGATCGTCTAACGCGAATGCAACCGCCTGCTGTTCAATAATGGCCTGGTGAAGCTGCATCCCCGGTGTCGGTGGGCGAACGGCTGGCAGCGCAGAACCATCTAGCATCGAGGCCGCTAGATCGCGGACGCTGTGCCCCGAGACTGGTAGCTCAGGCTTAATTCCGGCTTGTTCGAACTCGATCCGCGCGGCGAGCAATTTCTTACCGCGCTCTTTAAGGGCTGCAGCCTTTTGCTGAATCGCCTCGATCTCTTGCGCGGGGGTTGGTTCTGGTGGTTTCGGGGTGGCCATTCATGGTCCTCTCATTGGGGAAAACGGTACTGCCAGCCTTTAACCGTCGGGTTTGAAGGCTGGCAGTCGATCGACGACCGCCGCCATTGGCAGTCGGATTGCTAAATCGGGTGATTAAGGCGACCACACTTTGGCTGCCTCTTTTGTGATTTCGGCGACGATGCGGCCGATGGGAATGACGATCTCTGAGCGCTCAAAATTGAGCCGCGGCACATCTCGGTCGGGGATAAGCCGCGGCAAGCCACATCCACGCCTGATGACGGCTGGTGCGATCAGCAGCGAGTCCGGATCTGGCGGTCTTTCGAGATTGTCGAACGCCGTGCCGATCGCCATCAACCAAGAACGACCGGCGCGCTCGAGTTCGTGAGCGATGCGCAGGACGCAAACGTCTTTTACGGAAAACCAGCGCTTGCTGCCACGCCGTTCGGTGAAGAGCGCCGACACCCCACGGGCGCGATGCGTAAGCACATCCAACGTGCCGCGCGGCATCCCGCACAGGGTCGCCGCTTCATCGCGCGTGTAGGCGCGGTGGAGCCATGCGTTCATTGGTTTTCCTCTGTAAGTTTTTTGGGAAGGCAAAAAGGGGGTTGCCGCCACCTGTGGCGGGGTGGCGGCGAAGCATGGCGACCTGGGGAGGCACCGTGCTATTTGTCGCTGAGTACCGTCCTTGGATGGCGCCCAGCGCCGGGCTAACCCGGAACTAAAAAGGCCGCCTCACAAGGAAGCGGCCTGTATCTCTCACTATAACTCTTGGGACGCCACAATGGGTATGCCCACTATGCGAGTCCTGCTTCCTCGGCGAGACGCTTGCAACGGCTAGCCTTGCGCGCAGCGCCGATCTTGTATTCGCGCCATGCGCGTTCCACTACTTGGAAGCCGAGAAACACTAACGCTCTGCCTGCGCCCTTTGCGCCAGTTAGATTGCCAACCCAGTGATCGCGCCCGATAGTCTCAAGCTTGTCGCCGCTGACGACGGCGGCCTCGAACGCATCCCGTATCGGCCCAAGGCTTTTGCGAAGGTGAGATAGAACCGGCTCGGAATCCATCTTGTGCAGAAGCGGCCAGTCGCCCTGCCATTTTCTAGGCATGGGCTTGCCTTTTTCTTGGTGATGTCCGGGTCAGCGATATCGGCTCGGGTTGCCAGAGCTTCTGGCTTCGCACGCTTGCCGGTTAGCGTCTTGGCGCCCTTGTATAATATCTTGCCGGTGCTGTCATCGAGCGTCGATTTCTGATCGAGCACATAGATGTTGTCGACGTCGGTTCCGCGAAGCTCGACCTGGCAGATGTCGACTAAAGCCCGATATCGATTGGCTAGCGCCAGATATCCGTCGTTTCGCTACCGTCTTTAGCAGTCCGCCCAATGGCCAGTTCTGATTATCGCCCGACGGCCGGTTCCGCCATTTCGAAGACGAGTACCACGCGATGCCGGTATTGATCCGGCGTGAGAGCGTCGGCCCGTCACCTTCTAGGCGGATAGGCTGGCCGCGCTTACGTGGTTGTTTCGGCGGCGACCATTCGCCCTTGGCGAATAGTGACACCAGAACCTTGCCGCGGTCGAAGATAGGCACATCATGGTCGCGGATCCATGGAACGTTGTCATTCGCGGCAATAGGGTATGCGTCCGCGCGGCGTGCGCCGTTTGCGATAGTCATGGTTGGAAAGTTCCCCAGATTGAGAGCGGCCTGCCACGGCCGTAATATGCTAGATGTAGGCTTCAGACGATAAAAAAGACAGTCTAGGCCCTAGATGTTGTGCGCTTTTGCGGGAGGCTGGCGACTTATGTCAACGCCCGGCTCATTGTCGTTTGCAGGTTTTAAGTCGGGTCTAAGCTTCCATAGCGACTGCCAGGAAATGCGGCGAACTTGAACGGTTTCGCCATTGGTCTCGACGGTTCTTGCTGCAGCCACTGGCGCCCTCCAATTATTCGTCAACCCGCCGCACGGACGGCAGCGAGGTGGTGTATAAATCGCCATCTTCGGTTTCGGTCACCACGATAAACCTGCCTTCTTCGAGGGCGCCCTCATGCAGTAAGCCGAAGACGCGGCAAGGATACCAATTGGTTTTGCCGCCCACCTGCCGGACTGGATAGGCAGCGTCGAACGGTTCGATTGCAATTACATTGCTCATGCTGTGCTTTCATCATGTGTTCTCCTCTGGTTTCTTTTTGAACGTCACCAACCGTCCCTTGCGTGCGTGAGGCGATTGAAAAATCAACGTCCGAATGTATTAAAAAGCGAACGAAGATGGTTTCTGTCTCACGCGCACAAGGGACACTCGGTGACACTTGCCTAAGCTGATTGTTTCAGGCCCCCGGCGTCCGCAATTATCTCGCGAACCTTCCGCCTGCGCTCCGCTTCTTCTTTTGCGCGGTAGGCGAACAGCGTATGCACAGCGGGCCGTACGGTCCATTGCATGCTGTCCCGCCTTGCGCTTGGGACGGGCTCTAGCCACCCGAAGGCGTCAAGCCGTTCCAGCACGGCTTGCGCCTCGTAGTTATCCATCGCACGCATGACACTATCGCCGCGGCGGACGCTCCGAACGGTGACGCTTGGGGGCTGGTGCGCAAGAATCCAGCCCGCTGTCGCCAGCAACGCATCGTGGCGCTCGGAAAGGCCTAGCACGTCCGCGTAGAAGGCAATGGCGTGCGGGAATAGGAAGTCGTGCAGGAACGCTGCAACACGGCGCGCAGTATCCTCCTTCACCTCGGATGCTGGACGGTTCCCCGTAGATTCGACGCAATGCCAGATGGCACATAGCCGAGCGAACAATCCGTCGTACTTTCCAATGTGGGCGGCAAGTTTCTTGTTTACCGCCTCCCAGCCCGCCGCCATCGCGTGGTGTTTTTCCTCCAGTTCATTGCGGATAGCTTGCGCTCCCTTGTCAAACCGCAGCGGCACTTCCACCAGGCTGCCGACAAGGGGTTTGCTGAGACCGTGGAGCCTATCGACAAGAGCCGCGTACATGGCAACGACTGGCGGTGTGGGCTCGTCCTTCCCGATGGACGCATTGCCCAGCACGATAGGAAACAGCCGCTGAAGCAACCCGTCATCAACGGCATCGCCTGCCACTTTCCGCATCGGTTCCGGCTGGATCCCGCCAAGCATTGAGACGGAAAGATTGTCAATCCAGACATCGCCCCGGCCTATCCGGTTGACAGTATAGTTCCCGCCGTTGAAGGACTGGAGCCAGAAAGCGCGGTCTTTCGCGGCACCGCGGTTCCCGGAGTATTTGTCCATGGAACCGAACCAGCCAGAAAGCTCATCCTGAAGGCAGAGAACGCCGTTCGGGCTGTCTTTCAAAACCTCTTGCGCCGCCTCAATGGTGGTGTCCTCGAGCCGGAGTCGAACGTGCTTCGGTGCCGCCGCGGTCTTCTTTGGTTCTTTTTCGAGCGCATCGTATTCGGCCTTGGCCTCGACGTAAGCGCGGTAGAGTTCACGATCGATTTTTTTCAGCGGAGCCGTGGCGTTCGCGATTATGGGGCTTTTCTTAGTGCTCGGGCTGCCAACTAACGCGACCCAAATTCTCGGCGATTCCATCCAGTCGTCATGGCGCTTCACCTTCAACTGGATGCTGTCGGGAATTGCCGCCGCACAGACGGCCAAAGCCGCCGCAGCAAGCCCACCAGCATCGACGCCCATCATCTCGGCCTGGACGCGAGCGTATTCCTCGATGACAGGAGGAAGCAACCCGGTCGGCAACGGGGGGTGCGTGTAGCGCGCCCAAAGGTCAACGGGCTGGTTGTCGTTGTCAGCCTTCGGCTTCCTTGGCGGCGGTTCAGGAACGTCCGATGGTGACAGGTAGTCCATGAATGCGAAACTAACCGTGCCGCATCCGTCGAATTTTACTTGACCACCAGGCGACACGACCTTGACGACTGTTCCATGGCCTAACTTGGGGTGCTCGACGCGATCGCCAACATTATAGGGACAGGTTTCAGGCTGCGTTGCGCCCTTAGGATTGGTGCTGGACAAGGGCGACTGCCTCCGCTGCGATTTGGTCTGCAATAGCGATTGGGAAGGTGACAGCAGCGCCGCCGTGGTGTTGCGGGCCGTAGACGCGCCAGCCAGTACGCGCCTGGACGAGCTTCAAATCGTACAGGCGGATACCGTCATCCATCTCAACGTCGAAGCGTGCACGCACGGCTCCGCCGCCCGGTGGTTCCGGTCGAAGCGATAAGATTTTCAAAAATGATTTCCCATTTGGAAGTGGCCGCCGTTGGTTCGGCGGTGGTTTTTGTAGGGCAGGGCGGTTAGGCGGCCTTCGCCGCAGCGCGAGCATTGTCGTTCGCGTGGTCGTAAATCGCAGTTCGGCGGCACCCGGCGAGCCAGGCATCGAGATCAGCAACGTCATAGCTGACACCCGCGCCAGCCTTGTAGTAGACCGGGCCAGTTCCAGACATTCGCGACTTGTTCAGCCATGACGCCGATTTTCGAATGTAGGCAGCCGCTTGGGCCGTGCTCATTTTCCCAGTTGACATTTATCCCCGCACTGCTAGGATGTTGACGCTCCTGCTATATTTGGCGTATAGAGTGCTGAAGCGGATTCGCAAACTAGGCGTTTTCACATTTTTTGTCAATCCCTGTCAGGCGGTTTCCGCCGACGGCGCGACGATGTCCAGCCACTTCCATCCCGCCCACTTGTCGCCCGTTTCGCGAATATGCGTGTAGCGCTGCAGGTTTTGCCAAGAGCGATGGCCTGAGACTGACGCGACCTGCGGAATTGTTCGGCCAAGTTCGAACAGCCGTGACACCCCCTCGTGCCGCAAGTCGTGAAACTTCAGGTCTGCAATGCCAAGCATGTTGCACGCGTTGCGCCATGCGAAGTTGATGGTGTCGCCTTTGTAGGGGAAGATTAGTTCGCCCGACTTCGGCGCTGCCTTGATGATAGCCAGCGCCTCCGAGGTAAGCTCCGTCCATATGTTATTGCCGGTAGAGCCGCGCGGATCCTTGGCGTCACGAACCAAAATACGGGAGTGCGCCTCGTCTAAGTCATCCCACCGGATGCGGACTATCTCGCCCTCGCGGCGCGCACTGTACAACGCGAATGCTGCTATCCGCTCCATCGGGAGGCTGCGTGCCGTGCGGGCAGCAAAGAAATCCATAATGCGATTCATCTCGCCCACGGTCGGGCGCCGATCGCGCTGATTGGAGCGGCCAGTCATCTCAAGTTTAGACGCCACGGTGGTCGCGTCTGTCATCGCTTTTTCGTCTAGCGGATAACCCCAAGCTGGACGCGCAATCTTGAAGACGCCAGAAAGAAACGTGAGATACCCCGCAACCGTCGAAGGGCGTCGAGTTTCCGCAAGTTCACGCGCCAGTGCAACGATATGATCAGAGCGTATCTCGGAGCACCGTTTGGAAGCGATGTCGAATTCTTTGAGGCTCTTTAAGACCGCAGCCTTGGTGCGACCAAGCCGCTTGGCTTCCCGCTCGTATCGTCCTATGGCCTCGCCAAGGGTTGGGTCTTCTTTCTTGATTTCCTCAACGACGCCAGGCTTCGATAGCTCGCCCTCACGGAAAGCTCCCCCACGCCGCTGCCTCTCGCCGTTTTGGGAACGTCTTGTTCTCACGGTGGACCGTCTTGCCGTCGCGCTTGATAACTATTTGGGCCATAAACGACGGCGAACCGTCTTTTCGTTTCCGCTCTATGATGCTGGCCATACCCGTACAACATGCCTCCGGTTCGGTACGACATGTTGTACTATATATGAAAAACCGTGCAATAGCGGGAATTTCGCTGACACCGACTGACACGCTAACGACTTGATTTAGAAAGAAAACTTAATGAATCCGATTGCGGCTCTGCCGATGTATGACTGGCCTGAGGTGCGCGGCGAGGTTGACGCGCAATGGGCGCGGTTGCGCGACGCCTTCCGGCAAAAGGGCATCGATGCGCCGCAAACCATCGTGCGCCGCAATGGCGATTTGCCCCCTGTGCCGGGCGGCATCCGCGACGCCGAGGGAGCCTTGATCGCGCCGGATCCGGCGACACTGTCGCCCGACGAACTCGATTACCACCAGCTCTGGCTGCACCCGGCGCTGCTGTTCGCGCAGACCTGCTGGGGGCCGATGGAACTCGGCCTGTCCAGCCATGTGCAAGTGGTCGGCCAGCCAAGCTATGACGCCTATGAGGGCGGGCAGGGCGAGCTTTATTCGAGCGCGTTGGTGATGCGGACAGGCGAGGAGCCGGAGGCGCGATCGCCCGCGGACGGAAAGGCCTTGCTGCCGCTCGAGCTGATCCGTGGCAAGCGCTTCACCTTCAATAGCCTGGATTCGATGTCCGGCATTGTCGGGCTGACGCGCGATCTGCAGGCGGCCGGCGAAAGTCTCGATATCTTTCCTCGCGCAGCGCAAGCGGCGGTCATCGCGCCTCGATCGTCACTGTCGCCGAGGGCAGGGCTGACATAGCCGCGATCGACTGCGAGAGTTGGGCGCTGGCGCAGCGTTTCGAACCGGCGGCTCACAAGGTCGCGATCGTCGGTTGGACGGCGCGCCGCAAGGGCCTGCCCTTCATCACCGCCAGGACGACGCCGGAAAAGACAGTCCAGGCAATGCGCGAAGCGCTTGCCGGGTTAGCCGAGCAGCCTCGCATCCAACGGGTAGGTTGATAGCTGCTCGTTACCGGTCTCGGTGATCAGGATCTGCTCCTCGATCTTGACGCCTTCGCGCCCGCCAAGCCTGCCGATATAGCTTTCCACGCACAACACCATGCCGGGTTCGAGCACACCGTCGGGCGTGTCCGGTGTCCAGTCGCTCGCATGCGGCAGCGTCGGGTATTCGTCGGCCAGGCCGACACCGTGATAGAGCACGCCGTAGCGGGTCGGGAAGCAGTCTCCTGGCGGCACGGCCGAGCGTTCGACAAGGTCACGGAACGAAGTGCCCGGCTGCATCAACTGCGTGTTGTGCTCGATCTGGTCGGCGGCGATGCGAAACAGATCACGCTGCTCATTGGTCGGCTTGGCGTCGCCGCAAAGCCAGGTGCGCGACAGGTCCGCGCAGAAGCCGTAGGGGCCGATCAGGTCGGTGTCGAAGGCAACGAGGTCGCCCGCTTCGATCACGCGCGACGAGCATTCCTGGAACCAGGGATTGGTGCGCGGGCCCGACGACAGCAGCCGCGTTTCGATCCACTCGCCACCGCGCGCAATGTTGCCGCGATGAAGCTCCGCCCACAATTCGTTCTCGGAAATGCCGGGCTTCAACGCCTGTTCCATCTCGCCCATCGCCGCCTCGCAGGCGACGATGGCGCGGCGCATGGCGAGGATTTCGTCAGGCGATTTGATCAGCCGCGCATTCTCCATCACCGCTTCGCCATTGCCGATGGAGACGCCAAGCCGCGCCAGTTCCTCGACGCCTTCCGGATTGAGGTGGTCGATGGCAATGCGGCTGTTGCCGCCGCCATGTTCCCTGACCAGATCGGCAATGCCCGCGGCCCAGCGGCGGACCTTTTGCTCGGTGAGTTCGCCGCCATAGAGATACATCCAGGAGACAGCCGGGCGGACCTCATCGACGACGCCGGAATGGTCGGACAGATGCTCGCAGGAGAAATAGTCGAACAGAACCACCGGTCCTTCGGTGGCGACGAAACAATGCCGTGTCGGGTTGTGCGCCACCCACAGCTGCATGTTGGTCGAGTCGGTCGCATAGCGGATGTTGACGGGGTCGTAGAGCAGGGCCCCGGCATAGCCGCGCCGTTTCAGCTCGGCGCGGATGCGCTCCAGCCGGTATTTTCGCATCGCGGGAAGATCGGGGGCGGCAATGCCTGCCGCCGCCCACTCCGCTTCAGCCTGCGCGCCATAGCCCAGCACATGCTGATTGAGCGAAGCCGCCTTCTGGCGGGAGGCGTCGCGCAGGGCCTCGATCGAGCCGGGCTCGAACGGCATGATCTTGCGGTGGCGGCCAAAGCTGCCCTTTGGCCCAGCGCTGTCCATGGTCGAACCTCAGGTCCGCATCTTCTCGCCGCTCGGGTCGAAAGGCGCCTCGACGTTGATGCGCGCCGGGCGACGGTGGCCAAGATCTCGATCTCGAACAGGCCGGCGCTTTCGTCCTCGGCAAGGGCTGCCGGCACATAGCCTTGCGCCATCGACTTCTGGACATAGTGGGCATAACCGCCCGACGTGACCCAGCCGACCACGCGCCAGTCGCCATCGACGATGCCGCGCACGGCGGAAGCGCCTTCGGCAGCCTTAGAGCCACGCACTTCCTTGCCTGATGTGTCGAAGCGCGGCGCACCGTAGCCATGCGGCTTTTCCACCGTGCCAAAATCCTTGCTGACCTTGGCCCAGATCGGCTCGTCGCCCATGACGTCGGCATCGGCAGCGTCGACGATGAAGGAGACACGGCGCAGTTTTGGCCCCTCCGCCTGTTCCTTGGCGGCAGCCTCGCGGCCGATGAAATCGTTCTTCTCGAGCTTGATGAAGCGGTCCATTGAGCCTTCGAACGGCCCGTAGATCGGCCGCAGTTCGCGGAACCAGGTCGGGAAGTTCTTTTCCAGGCGCATCGACAGCAAAGCGCGCATGCCGAAATCGACAAGGCCGAATTCCTCGCCGGCGTCCTTGATCGCCTCATAGACCAGGCGCTGATAGGCCGGCGCCATCCAGATCTCGTAGCCGAGATCGCCGGTGTAGGTGATGCGGTTGACCATGCAGGGCGCGCCGCCGACCGCCATCTCGCGGAAATCCATGAAGCGGAAAGCCTTGGTCGAGATGTCGACATCGACCAGCTTCTGCAAGAGGTCTCGCGACTTCGGTCCGGCGATCGACAGGCCGACCAGCGTCTGGTCGAAGCGGTGAATGCGCACCGAGCCATCCTTCGGCAGGTGCTTCTCGAACCAGCGCATATGATATTTTTGCGCGGCCGACGAACCCCAGATCATGAAGCGGTCTTCACCGGCCTTGGCGATGGTGAAGTCGCCGATCAGCTTGCCGAATTCGTTGATCATCGGCGTCAGCACAATGCGGCCGGTCTTCGGCATGCGGTTGGTCATCAGCCGGTTGAGGAATTCTTCCGCACCCGGTCCCGATACTTCGTATTTGGCGAAGTTGGCGATCTCGGTGACGCCGACGCGCTCGCGCGTGGCGCGCACTTCCTCGCCGATCGGGCCGAAATCGTTGGAGCGATGGAAGGACACGATGTCTTTCGGTTCCTTGCCTTTCGGCGCGAACCACAGCGGGGTTTCGAGACCCCAGCTATCGCCCATGACGGCGTTGTTGGCGAGCATGGTGTCGTAGAGCGGCGTCGTCTGCGCCGGACGTGCCGCCGGCAGCTCCTCATTGGGGAAGCGGATCGAGAAGCGGCGCGAATAGTTTTCGCGCACCTTGGCGTTGGTGTAGCGCAGGCCGGCCCATTCGCCGAAGCGGGCGACGTCCATGCCCCAGACGTCGAAGCCGGGATCGCCATGCACCATCCAGTTGGACAGAGCGAGGCCGACGCCGCCGCCCTGGCTGAAGCCGGCCATGACGGCGCAGGCGCACCAGAAATTGGTCAGGCCCTGCACCGGTCCGACCAGCGGGTTGCCGTCGAGCGCGAAGGTGAAGGGGCCGTTGATGATCTGCTTGATGCCGGCCTTCTCGATGCCGGGGAAATGCTTGAAGCCGATTTCCAAAGACGGCGCGATGCGGTCGAGATCCGGCGGCAGCAGTTCGTGGCCGAAATCCCATGGCGTGTTGACCGGCGACCACGGCTTGCAGGCCTTTTCATAAGTGCCGAGCAGGATGCCGTTGCGCTCCTGGCGGGTGTAGATCTCGCCCTTGAAGTCGAGCACGCCGATCATTTCGCGACCGGTCGACTTGTTGAATTCCTCGACCTCCGGCATCGGCTCGGTGAGCAGGTACATGTGCTCCATGGCCAGCACCGGCAGTTCGACGCCGACCATGCGGCCGATCTCGCGTGCCCACAGGCCGCCGCAATTGACGACATGCTCGGCGTGGACCGTGCCCTGCTCGGTGACGACGTTCCAGGTGCCGTCCGGCTGCTGCGTGAGATCAACGACGCGGTTGCGCAGCACGATTTCGGCGCCGAGTTTCTTGGCAGCCTTGGAGTAGGCGATGGTGGTGCCGGACGGGTCGAGATGGCCCTCGACCGGATCCCACATGGCGCCGACGAAGTTCTTCTCATCCATCAGCGGGAACATCGCCTTGGCTTCGGACGGCGTGATCAGCTCGGTGTCCATGCCGAGATAGCGGCCCTTGGCGTGGGCAAGGCGCAGGAAGTCCATCCGTTCCGGCGTATCGGCCATCATCACGCCGCCGGTCAGGTGCAGCGAGCAGGACTGGCCGGAGATTTCCTCGATCTCCTTGTAAAGCTGCACCGTGTAGGCCTGCAGCTTGGCGACGTTGGGGTCGCCGTTCAGCGTGTGGAAGCCGCCCGCCGCGTGCCAGGACGAGCCGGAGGTCAGCTCCGAGCGCTCGATCAGCATGATGTCGGTCCAGCCGGCCTTGGCCAGATGATAGAGCACCGAGCAGCCGACGACACCACCGCCGATGACAACCGCTTTTACATGGGATTTCATGAAGATAGGTCCGTTTTTAGAGAAATTGAATCGGATGAGCGTGGCGTGAAGACAAAGCGGAGGTCGGAGGCGACCGTATCTTCGGCCAGCCTGCCGTCAAGCGCGGCAAGGATGGTTTCACAGACGGAAGTACGATGTTTCAGGACGTCATGGTTCCAGACGCGCAGGATCGAATAGCCTTGGGCGCGCATGAAGTCGTCCCGGCGGCGGTCGTAGGAACTGTCAGCGTGTTGATGGCCGTCGATTTCGACGACGAGCCATTTTTCGCGGCAGGCGAAGTCTGCGAAGAAAGGTCCGATGGAGAACTGACGTGTGAAGCGATAGCCGCCAAGTTTGCGGGCTTTCAACTCAAGCCAAAGCAGTGCTTCGGCCTGGTTGTCACCTTGCCTGAGTTTTCTTGCTCGCTGGGTGGTGCCCGTTTTGCGGCGACTGCGGGTTTGATCAGCGGCTTCCCCCACTCCGTCGCCGCTTCGCGGCGCCACCTCTCCCCCCTCCGGAGGGAGAGGAAGGGAGCCAGCCGTTGCACGCTCGCGCCTTTCCTCTCCCCCGTCGATCGGGGGAGAGGTGTCGAGCGCAGCTCGACGGAGTGGGGGTCGACCGTTCATCAGATCCATACGAATGATCAGTTCATCAACTCGGCACGATCAGAAATCGGTCGGCGCGCCGCCTTCGGCCGTGCGCTTTTCGACGAAGGCGTTAAGCTCCTCGCGGATCGCCGGGTCCATATAGGGTTCCTCGTAGGACGCCAGCCGCTCCTTCCAGACCTTGTTGGCCTTTTCCAGCGCCGTCGGCGAGCCGGCTTCCGCCCAGGTCTCGAAATTGCGCCAGTCGGAAAGGATCGGCGAGTAGAAGGCGGTCTTGTAGCGGTCCTGCGTGTGCTGGGTGCCGAAGAAATGGCCGCCGGGGCCGACCGACTGGATGGCGTCGAAGCCGAGCGCCTCCTCGGACAGGTCGAGCGGGGTCAGGAATTCGGCCACCATCTGCAACAGATCGATGTCCAGAATGGTCTTTTCGTAGGAGCAGCGCAGGCCACCTTCGAGCCAGCCGGCGCCGTGCATCATCAGATTGCCGCCGCCCTGGATGGCGCCCCACAGCGAGAACACGCTCTCATAGGCGGCCTGCGCGTCGACCGTGTTGGCGGCGCAGGTGTTGGAGGTGCGGTAGGGATGTTGTAGCGGCGGGCAAGCTGGCCGCCGACGAGTTGCGCCTTCATATATTCGGGCGTGCCGAAGGCCGGGGAGCCGGACTTCATGTCGACATTGGAGGTGAAGCCGCCATAGCCGACAGGCGCGCCCTTGCGCACCATCTGGGCAAAGGCGATGCCGGACAGTGCCTCCGCGTTCTGCTGCACCAGCGCGCCGGCGATGGTGACCGGCGCCATCGCACCCGACAGGGTAAAGGGCGTGACGACAACGACCTGGCCCTTGCTCGACATCTGGATGATGCCTTCCATCATGGGCACGTCGAGCTTGAGCGGCGAGTTGGTGTTGATGATGGTGAAGACGGACGGCTCCTCGAGCAGTTGCTCGTGGCTGATGCCGCGCGCGATCCGGGTGATCTCGATGCCGTCGACATTGCGCTCCTTGCCGAGCGAATAGATGTGGAACACCTTGTCGGTCAGCGTGGCGAGGTCGCGGATGCATTCGAGGTGGCGGACCGACGGATGGATGTCGGTCGGCTCGACCGGATAGCCACCGGTGCAGTTCAGGATGTTGTGCATCTGCGCCAGGCGCAGGAAGTTGCGGTAGTCTGCCTGGTTGCCGGGTCGGCGGCCGCGATCGATGTCGGAGCAATTCGGCGCCGACGCCATCATCGACAGGATCACATTGTTACCGCCGAAGCGGACATTATGCGCAGGGTTGCGGGCATGGATTGTGAATTCCGACGGGCAGTTCGAGATCAGATCGAGGATCATGTCGCTGTCGAAGCGCACGCGCTCCGAGCCTTCGCGCACATCGGCGCCATGCGCCTTCATGATGCGGCGGGCCTCGTCGTGCAGAACGTCGACGCCGATTTCCCTGAGCACGCGCAAGGAGGCGAGGTGGATCGATTCCAGCTCGTCCTCCGAGACCAGCTTGGTTGGCGTGAGCGGGTTTCTGAGCTGGCGGAAAGCCGGCTGCTCGAACGCGGCCGAGCCTCCGGCGCGCTTTCCGGCGCGGCCGCCACGGCGGGCACGGTCGGGTGCCAAAGCCGGTTCTAAGGGGTGTAGGGCGGCGGTCATGATGGGCCTCGTAAGATGCGAACAGCGGGCGGCATAATGGACCGCCGGCCCGCCGGCCATTGCGGAGGCGGCGACCACTAGGGCGAGGGAAGCGACATGCCGGAACGGCAGCCGTGTGGCCGCGACATTCGCCCGATCACCGCCCTGTTGGTGCAAGCGGATTTCCCTTGCCGGCCCTTTCTTTCCCGGATCGAACCGGTAGCTGGTGAGCCTTGCCGGCCGGGAGGCTGCCGGCACCTCACATGGAATGACGGAATGGTGGCAACCGACTCGAGCGAAGGCGAAGCGGGAACGCAGTGGGCAGCGCTTGCCGGCGTCACCGCCGCACTCGCCATGTTCGGCGCCGCGCAAGGGCTGAGCTCGCCGCTGTTCACGCTTCTGATGCAGAAGCAAGGCCTGTCGCCCGGGCTGATCGGCCTGTCGGCGGCGATGATGCCGCTTGGGCTGATCCTGTCGGCATCGTTCGTGCCGGCGGCAGTGCGGCTGGTCGGCGCGCGCAACCTGGCGGTCGGCTGCTCGCTGATCGGCGCGTTGTGCTTCCTCGGCATCGGCTATCTGCAGAACTGGGTGGCCTGGTACCTCATCCGCTTCATCATCGGCGTCGTCATCAACCCGCTCTACATCCTCGGCGAGGTCTGGGCGCTGTCGCTGGCGCCGCCGTCGCGGCGCGGCCGGGTGATGGGTGTGTTCAACACACTGATGGGCGCCGGCTATGCGGCGGGACCCTTCACCTTGACCTTCGTCGGCACATCGGGTTGGGCGCCCTTCAGCGTCGGCATTGGCGGCTTCGTGCTTTGTGCGGTCATTCTGCGCCTGGTCTCTTCGAAACTCACAGGATTCGAGGATGACGGTCAGCCAGCCGGCAGCTTTGTCGGTTTTGCCCGGCTGGCGCCGGCGCTGCTGCTGGCCGTGCTGGTCTCGGCCGCCGTCCAGCAAAGCACCTATGCGTTGGTCCCGGTCTTCGGCGCCGGCTATGGCCTGCCGGAGGCCGTGCTCGCCGCGCTGGTGATGGCGCTGTCCCTCGGCAACATCCTGCTGCAGATCCCGCTCGGCCTGCTGGCGGAGCGGTTCGGCGGCCGCCCGATGATCGTGGCCTGTGCGGTGGCGACGGCAATTTGCGCGGCGCTGCTGCCGCTGCTGATCATGACACCGCTGATCTGGGGTGTGCTGCTGGTGATGGGTGCTGTCGGTTACGGCGTCTATACGATGGCGTTGGTGGAACTCGGCAGCCGCTTCAAGGGCACGCTGCTCGTCACCGGCAATGCGGCCTTCGCCTTGCTGTGGGGCGTTGGCGGCATTCTCGGCCCGCCGGGCGCCGGCCTCTTGATGCAAGGCATCGGTCCGCTGGGTCTGCCCGTAGTGATCGCCGGTCTCGACGCGGTCCTGGTCGCCTTCGCTCTGTACCGTTCCTCGCAACGCCGGGCCTCCTGACATGGGTCTGGCTGGAGCAAGCGCTTTCCGCCGGCGGGGCTTACCGCTGTTTGGCCGAACCGCTAATCCTGCCGCGCACCAACGGTAGGACCATGGCCGCGGCGGATTCGGAAACTGGCGAAGAAATGCAATGGGCGGCGATCACCGGTGTGATCGCGACGGTCTCGGTGTTCGCCATCGCGCAGGGGCTGTCCTATCCGCTGTTGAGCTTCATCCTGCAGCGCCAGGGCGTCTCGCCGGCGATGATCGGCCTGTCGGCGGCCATGACGCCGATCGGCTTCATCGTGTCTTCGCCGCTCATCCCGGGGCTGGCGCAGCGGTTCGGGGCAGGGCGCACCGCGCTCACTTGCGCCGCGCTCTCGGCTGTCGTGCTGGCGCTGATCGGCTGGACGCAGAATGTCTATCTCTGGTTCCCGCTGCGCTTCCTGATCGGCGTGGTGACCAACCCGCTCTATGTCTTGAGCGAGATCTGGGTGATCGCCCTGGCGCCGCCGGTCCGGCGCGGCCGCATCATGGGCGTCTATCGACGATCATCTCGGCTGGATTCGCGGCCGGCCCGCTCTGCCTGCTTGCCGTCGGTACGCAGGGGTGGCCGCCCTTCCTCGTCGGCATCTGCGCCTTCGTGCTGTGCGGCATCTGCCTGGCGTCGGTGCTGCCGCGCCTGCCGAGGGTGGACGAAGCCGGGCATCAGGTTTCCGTCCTGGGCTTCGTGCCGATGGCGTGGCTGCTTCTGTTCGCGATCATCGTGGCCGCGGGTTTCGAACAGGGGGCGCTGGCCTTGCTGCCAGTCTATGGCACCCACTATGGCATCGCGGAAGTCCGCATGTCGGCGCTGCTGTCGATCATGATCGCCGGCAACATCGCCATGCAGGTGCCGCTAGGCCTGCTAGCAGAGCGGCTGACCGCACGCCTGGTGCGGCTTGCCTGTGTTTCCCTGACGGTGCTCGGATGCCTGCTGCTGCCGCTTCTCATCGAAACACCGCTGATCTGGCCGATGATCTTTGTCTGGGGCGCGGTTTCCTACGGCATCTACACGATGTCGATCATCGAACTCGGTGAGCGCTTCACCGGCTCGACACTGGTCGCCGGCAATGCTGCCTTTTCGCTGATGTGGGGCGTTGGTGGCATTGCCGTGCCGCCGCTGGCGGGGAGCGCGATGGACTTGCTTGGTGCAAGAGGCCTGCCGATCACGCTTGGCCTCATGTGCCTGGTCCTGGCGGTCGCGAGCGTCGCTGGTCGCGGGAAGGCCTGAATCCTCTGCTGAGATGCCGTCGCTATTGAATATCGGACACGGCATGTCGATGTTGCATGCCGAACAATGCCTATCGGAGATTCCATGACCAAGCCCATCGCCAAACCAGAAGCCAGCGCCGCGGACCCCTTCCTCTGGCTGGAGGACAGGACCGCCAAACAGTCGCTGGACTGGGTTCATCGCCAGAACGAGATCACGGTTGGCGAATTGCAGGGCGATCCGTCCTATCAGGCGTCGTTCGAGACGGCGCTCGACCTGATGACGGCCGAGGACAACATTGCCGTTGGCGCGGCAATCGCCGGCCATGTCTATAATTTCTGGCAGGACAAGACCAATGCGCTCGGCCTGTGGCGCCGCACGACGGTCGCTTCCTACAAGACCGAGAAGCCGGCCTGGGAAACGATCATCGACTTCGACCAGCTTGCGGCGAAGGAGGGGATAAAATGGGTGTTCAGCGGCGCCAGCCGGCTCTATCCGGACTTCAGCCGCTGCCTGTTGTCGATGTCGCCGGATGGCGGCGACGCCAGCGAGATGCGTGAGTTCGATATCGAAACCAAGTCGTTCGTAGAAGGCGGATATCACGCGCGAGCCTCGAAGTCGGGCTTCAGTTGGCTGGACAAGGACACTGTCATCGTCTCGGCGGCCTTCGAGGACGCTGACAAGACCGAGTCCGGCTATCCGCGCGTGATCAAGCTCTGGAAACGCGGCACCGGGCTCGAGGACGCAACACCGATCTTCGAGGCACAGAAAGACGATCTCGCCGCCGGCGCCGGCGTCGAGTTCGACGGTGACAAGCGTCACGTGTTTCTGGCGCGGGCAATCGATTTCTTCGCGTCGCACAGCTTCCTGCATCTCCCGTCCGGCGAAAACAGGCGCATTCCGCTGCCCGACGATGTCACCGACACATCGCTTTTCAAGGACCAGCTCTTGTTCGGGGTGCGCACGCCATGGACGGCGCCGGACGGCACGGTGTGCCGGCCAGACGGGCTCTATTCGCTCGATTTCGCCCGCTGGATCGAAACCGGCAGTTTTGGCGCCATCGAGACTCTGCTGGCTCCGGCCTATCGCGTGTCGATCGGCGGCATTGCCCGCACGCAGGATCGCTTGTTCATCAGCCTGATGGACAATGTGCGCGGCAAGGTGCTCGTCTGCGAGCGAAAGGGTGGCACCTGGTCGCTGAAGCCCGCCGCGCTGCCCGAGAACGGCACCGTCGGCATCAGCCATGCCGAGCATTTCGGTTCGAGCGTGTCCTTCTCCTTCACCGATTTCCTGACGCCGAGCTCAATCATCTGGTCCGACGACGATGGCGAGACGCTGGAGACGGTGAAGTCGCAGCCGGCGCGGTTCGACGCCGCGCCCTTGATCTCGGAACAGTTCGAGGCACGCTCGAAGGACGGCACGATGATCCCTTATTTCGTCGTCCGGCGGCGCGACCAGAAGGGGCCGGTGCCGACGCTGCTCTACGGCTATGGCGGCTTCGAAGTGCCGCTCTTGCCCGGCTATGCCGGCGTGCGCGGCAGGCTGTGGCTGGAGAAGGGCAATGCCTATGTTCAGGCCTGCATCCGTGGCGGCGGCGAATTTGGGCCAGCCTGGCACCAGGCGGCGCTGAAAGGCAATCGCCAGAACGGTTTTGACGATTTCGCCGCTGTGGCCGAGGACGTCGTCAGGCGCGGCATCGCGACGGCAAGCTCGCTCGGCATCCAGGGCGGTTCGAATGGCGGCCTGCTGACCGGCGTTTCGCTGACGCAGCACCCGGAACTCTTCGGCGCCGTCATCATCGAGGTGCCGCTGCTCGACATGCTGCGCTACACCGAGTTGCCGCCCGGCGCCTCCTGGATGGCCGAATATGGCGATCCGTCGAAGCCGGAAGACGCCAGGTGGCTGTCGGCCTATTCGCCCTACCAGCACGTCAAGGCCAATGCTGCCTATCCGCCGGTGCTGCTGACGACCTCGACCGCCGATGACCGCGTCCATCCCGGCCATGCCCGCAAGATGGCGGCTCGCCTGCAGGAGGCCGGCCACGCCGGGACGCTGTTCTTCGAGGAAACGGAAGGCGGGCATGGCGGGCGAGGTGACCGGCGGCCGCAAGCGGCGCAGACCGCGATGAAATATGTCTTCCTGCAGCGGGCACTCAGCACCAAGGCATAAAGCGCCTCGCGACGCGCTTTATGCCATTGTTCTTATGCATGTCGTTCTCCTAAAACCGGGACCACTTTAGGCGACATGCGTAGAGTATTCCGTCATGGGCCAAGCAAAGGGTGGTTCACCTCGGCCAGCCTTTGCTCTAAGGTGCCGTCTATGGCTCCTGCTATGACCTTTGTCTGCACGTTCGGGGTCGCGGTGACACCGTCGCCGCGCACGCTGCGCGCGGAGCTTTTGCGGCTGTGCGCCCGCATCGGTTATTCGCCGCCCGCCAGCCTCTGATGCATTCGCCCCGGCGCCTGCCGGACTGAATTCAGAGGAAAGATCCAGACATGACCTATCAGAATTATTCGCTGAAGCAGCTTCAGCAGATCGACGCCGCGCATCATCTCCATCCCTTCACCGACCACAAGGAATTGCGTGAGGCGGGTTCGCGCATCATCACCCACGCCAATGGCCCGTTCATCTATGATTCCGAAGGGACCGAGCTGCTCGACGGCATGGCTGGCCTGTGGTGCGTCAACATTGGCTATGGCCGCGACGAACTCGCCGAGGCCGCCTATGCGCAGATGAAGGAACTACCTTACTACAATTCCTTCTTCAAATGCTCGACGCCGACGCCGGTGCTGTTGTCCAAGAAGCTGGCCGAGATCGCGCCGAAGAACGTCAACCAGGTCTTCTACGGCTCCTCCGGTTCGGAAGCCAACGACACCGCATTGCGTCTTGTCCGCCACTACTGGGTGCTGGAAGGCAAGCCGGAGAAGAACCGCATCATCTCGCGCAAGATGGCCTATCATGGTTCGACCATCGCCGGCACTTCGCTCGGTGGCATGGATGCCATGCACAAGCAGCTCAACGGGGCGGTGCCCAACATCGTCCATGTGATGATGCCCTATGCCTACGAACTGGCGCTGCCGGGCGAGAGCGATCATGATTTCGGCCTGCGCGCGGCCAAATCGGTTGAGGATGCCATCCTCGAAGCCGGCGCCGACAAGGTCGCAGCCTTTATCGGCGAGCCGGTAATGGGCGCGGGCGGCGTCAAGATCCCGCCGGCGAGCTACTGGCCGGAAGTGCAGCGCATCTGCCGCAAATATGATGTGCTTTTGATGCTCGACGAGGTCATCACCGGCTATGGCCGCACAGGTGAATGGTTCGCGGCGCAGACCTTCGGCATCGAGCCGGATACCATCACCACGGCAAAGGCGCTGACCTCGGGTTACCAGCCGCTGTCGGCACTGCTGGTCGGCGACCGCATCACCTCGACGCTGGTCGACAAGGGCGGCGAGTTCAACCACGGCTACACCTATTCCGGACACCCGGTGGCGTGCGCCGTGGCCTTGAAGAACCTGGAGATCATCGAGCAAGAAGGCCTGGTCGACCGCGTCAGAAACGACACCGGCCCTTATTTCGCCAAGGCCCTGCAGGAGCGCATTGCCGGGCATGACCTGGTCGGCGAGGTGCGTTCGATCGGCCTGATGGGCGCGATCGAGATCGTCAAGGACAAGGCGACCAAGGAACGGTTCCTGCCGTCGGGAAGTGCGGCGGTGACGGTGCGCGACCATGCCATCGCCAACGGCATGATGCTGCGCGCCACCGGCGACACGATGATCCTGTCACCGCCGCTGATCTGGACCCGCGACACGATCGACATGGCCTGCGAGCGGATCGGCAAGGCACTGGATCTGGCACAGGCAGATCTGCGCGAGCGGTAAGGCAAACCTCGACCGGGCGTTCCTTCAAGGGGACGCCCGGCCTCGAGAAACATGCTGTCGCAATGGGGGAACAAACCTCATCCTCCGCGCGTAGTGTGTGTCAGGCAGCGGCCAGCTCGGCTGCGACAAGGGGTTCATTTCCATGAGAAAAACCGGCAAGAGCCGACGGCCGCGAGAAGCGGCCAGCATCGGTGCGGACCTGATGCTGGCACCCCTGGTGGCGATGATGCGCCTGCCCTTGATGGCGATGGACGCCAGCAGCAGCCAGCCCTGGGGCACCGAAACCGCGCGTGCGGTGAACGAGAAGACGGCTGCCATGGCCGAAGGCGCGTTCGCGGCGCAGATGTCCTTCCTGCAGTCGGCATCGCGATTCTGGCCGGAACTCCTTTCGGGCCGCACGCCGTCGCTGTTCAACGGTGTCGCGGCGGAACGGTCGATCAGTGCCGCGCTGAAGCCGGCGAGCCGCGCAGTGAAGGCGAACTTTCGCCGGTTGTCGACAAAAAGCTGATTGAAGCGTCGGGTCGGACAAGGCCGCCGTGCCTCTGTCCGAGACGGACGTGAAAACCGATTCCGGTTTTTGCGGCGTCTGCGCTAGAATCCGTCGGGCAGTCTTTGCCGATGGGGGACATCATGGCCGTACAACCGCTTAACCAGCCCGCAGAAATTCCGCCCGAACTCGACCGTTGGAACTGGGGGGCGTTTTTCTTCAACTGGATCTGGGGCATCGCCAACAACACCTTCATCGCGCTGCTGATGTTCGTCCCGCTGGTCAACATTGTCATGCTCTTCGTGCTGGGCGCCAAGGGCAGCCGTTGGGCGTGGCAGAATGTTTCCTGGCGCGATGCCGAACATTTCCGCAGGGTCCAACGCAACTGGGCGATTGCCGGTTTCATTGCATTTGGGCTCGGGCTCGCCGGTGCCGCCGCCCTGGTCGGCGTCGTCCCTGGTCTCCTGAAGAACAGCGACGCCTACCGGCTAACCATGGATGCTGTTCGCGCCGATGGTCGCGTCAAGGCTGCACTCGGTGAGAATATTGACGCCGGCTATTGGGTGCTAGGCAGCGTCCAGACCTTTGGAAACGAGTCTGGCGACGCGCAGTTCAGCATGCGCATCCATGGCAGCCGTGGATCGGCCTGGGTGATGTCGCATGCTCTGCGCAGCGCAGGAAAATGGAACCTGCGCCTGCTTGTCGTCATGGCGGGAGGGGCACCAATCGTGCTGGTCGATGAGGACCATTTCGCCAGTCCAGATGCCGCAACCAAAATATAATCTGACGACGCAGCAATAGTTCCAGAAACGCAAAAACCGCGTTCCATCGGGAACGCGGCTTTGCCAGATACGCATGGCGTTTCGCTACGCAAACACTTGGCGAAACTTACGGGCTCCGGTACGCGAGACCTGATCCGGAGCGCCGGGCGGATGCGATATGTCCGCCTCGCCATCTGTTTTATAGGGACATCGTTACCGCGGAGTTATCGAGAGCTTAAGCAAATCTAAATTTGCGGTCTTTCTGCCGGATGGATCCGGAAAAGCCGATCAAATCCGTTGGTTACGCAGGGTCACCCCTGAGAAAATTAATTATGCCGGAGAAATCGGCGCCGCCATGCCCTTGGGCGTTGAACAGGGCGTAGAGCTGTGCCGCCTCGGCGCCAAGCGGGGTCACCGCGCCTGCGCCAAGTGCTGCTTCCTGGGACAATTTCAGGTCTTTCAGCATAAGGGCCGCGGCAAAGCCGGGCTTGTAATCCCTGTTGGCGGGCGAGGTCGGCACCGGGCCGGGCACCGGGCAATAGGTGGTCAAGGACCAGCACTGGCCCGACGAGGTCGAGGCGACGTCGAACAGCGCCTGATGCGACAGGCCGAGCTTTTCGGCCAGCACGAAGGCCTCGGCGACGCCGATCATCGAAATGCCGAGGATCATGTTGTTGCAGATCTTTGCCGCCTGGCCGGCACCGTCACCACCGCAATGGACGATGCGCCCGGCCATCGGCTTCAGGATCGGCTCGGCGGCGGTGAAGGCATCGTCGGAGCCGCCGGCCATGAAGGTCAGCGTGCCAGCCGTCGCTCCGCCGGTGCCGCCGGAGACGGGTGCGTCGATGGAGAGCAGCCCATGCTTCGCGGCAATCGCATGCGCCTTGCGCGCCGAGTCCACATCAATGGTCGAGGAATCGATGAACAGCGCGCCCTTTTTTGCCTTGGCCGCGATGTCTTCGTAGACCGACAGCACGTGCTTGCCGGCGGGCAGCATGGTGATCACCACATCGGCGTCCTTCACTGCGGCCAAGGCGTTCGCCATGATCGTCACGCCATGTTCTTTGGCGACGGTGAGGTTTTCCGGCACCAGGTCGAAACCATTCACCGCATGTCCAGCTTTGACCAGATTGGCGGCCATTGGATTGCCCATGTTACCGAGGCCGATGAAGGCGATCGTCGTCATTGTCTCACTCCCGGAGTTTGCTGGCTTCAGCGGCCGATCAGGGCGCGCGCGATAATGACGCGCATGATCTCGTTGGTGCCTTCGAGAATCTGGTGGACCCTGAGGTCGCGCACCAGTTTCTCGATGCCGTAGTCATGCAGATAGCCGTAACCGCCCAGCAATTGCAGCGCGTCGTTGGCGACGTTGAAGCCGGTGTCGGTGACGAAGCGCTTGGCCATGGCCGACCATTTGCCGGCATCGGGCGCCTTGCGGTCGAGCTTCGAGGCGGCGGCATAGAGAAAGATGCGCGCCGCCTGCAACTCGGTCTCCATATCGGCCAGCCTGAACTGCAGCGCCTGGAACTGGTTGATCTTCGAGCCGAAGGCCTTGCGCTCGGCGGTGTAGGACAATGCCTTGTCGAGCGCCGACTGGGCGCCGCCCAGCGAACAGGCGGCGATGTTCAGCCGGCCACCATCGAGCCCGGCCATGGCGATGCCAAAGCCGGCGCCTTCGCCCGACAGAAGGTTTTCCGCCGGCACCTTGCAGTCCTCGAAAATGACCTGGCGGGTCGACTGCATGTGCCAGCCCATCTTGTGCTCGTTGGCGCCGAAGGAAAGGCCTGGCGCGTCTTTCGGCACGACGATCGTGGAGATGCCTTTCGGCCCGTCGGCGCCGGTGCGCACCATGACGGCATAGACATCGCTGTCGCCGGCGCCCGAGATGAATTGCTTGGCGCCGTTGAGCACATAGTCGCCGCCGCTCTTCACCGCGCGCGTTTTCAACGCGGCGGCGTCCGAGCCGGAGCCCGGCTCGGTCAGGCAGTAGCTGGCCAGCCATTCCATCGAGGTGAGCTTCGGCAGGAAGCGCTGGCGCTGCTCGTCATTGCCGAAGCGGTCGATCATCGAGGCCACCATGTTGTGGATCGAGATGAAGGACGAAAAGCCCGGATCGGCATGCGACAGCGCCTCGAAGATCAGCACGGCGTCGAGCCGGCCGAGCGCGGAGCCACCGACATCGTCCCTGACATAGATGCCGCCGAGGCCGAGCGGCCCGGTCTCGCGGATCACGTCGGCCGGGAAATGCTTCCTGCGATCCCAGTCGAGCGCATTCGGCGCGACGCGGTCGGCGGCGAATGCCTGCGCCATCTCCTGGATGGCGCGCTGTTCCTCGTTGAGTTCGAACTGGCTGGTGCTCGCATCGACCGCGGCGTCCATGGCGTTCTCTCCCTATATGCCAGCTAGCCCGCTGGCCTGTCGTTTTTGGCTTTGCGCGCGTACCAATCTAGACCAATGATGCCGCCGCGCAACCCGACCCGCTGCGGAGCGGCTGTGCATCAATGCATGTCCGGAGCGAGATGTGACGACAAAATTCGATGAGCTGCTTGAACGATTCCACGCCTATCTCACTTCCGTGGACAACGCCCTGGTGCGCGACGCCGTGGCGCGGGTCGGCTGGGACATGCCGGCCCGCGCGCTGGAGCCGCATCCGCTCGGCTGCCTGCGCCATCTCGATCGCGCGGCAGACGTGGCGCCGATGGCTGCGAAGCCGCTGGTGCAATGGCTGGCGGAGCATTGCAACGCATTGTACTGGGGGCAGACCTACAGCGAGGCCGATTTCGGCAAGGCCTTCATCGACAATTACGGCTGGCTGGAAGTCTTCGGCACGCGTGGCCATTTCGCCAATGACGAGGTGGCGGCCGGCCTGCTGATCCTCGGGCCGAGATCGTCTACCCCGACCACCATCACGTCGCCGAGGAAATCTACATTCCGCTGACCGGCGGTACGGAATGGCGCATGGGGGAGGGCGGCTTCCGCAAGCGGCAGGCCGGCGAAGTCGTCCACCACGCTGCCAATGTCAACCACGCCATGCGAACCGGCAAGGAACCGCTTTTGGCGCTCTATATCTGGCGCGGCGGGCCGCTGGCGCAGAAATCCACGATCACCGGAACCGTTACGCAGGGCCGAAGCTGATGGCCAAAGCGATCATGCTGCAAGGCACGGGTTCGGATGTCGGCAAGACGGTGCTGGTCGCCGGCCTCTGCCGCGCCGCGAAGAAGCGCGGCCTGAAGGTGCGGCCGTTCAAGCCGCAGAACATGTCGAACAATGCGGCGGTCGCCGATATTCCCGGTGACAACAACCAAGGCGGCGGCGAGATCGGCCGCGCGCAATGGCTGCAGGCGATCGCTTGCGGCGTCGCGCCATCGGTGCACATGAACCCGGTGCTGCTCAAGCCTCAGACCGATGTCGGCGCGCAGGTCATCGTCCAGGGCAAGGTGTTCGGCGAGGCGCGGGCGCGCGACTACCAGGCGCTGAAGGGCCGCCTGATGGATGCGGTGCTGGATTCTCGGGGCAAGGTCGGCGAGGACGCCGATCTGGTCATCGTCGAGGGCGCCGGCTCGCCGGCGGAAATCAATTTGCGCAGCCGCGACATCGCCAATATGGGCTTTGCCACGCGTGCCAATGTACCGGTGGTGCTGGTCGGCGACATCGATCGCGGCGGCGTTATCGCTTCGGTCGCCGGCACGCATCTGATCCTGCCGGAAGAGGACCGGCGCATGATCGTCGGCTACCTCATCAACAAGTTCCGTGGCGATGTTTCGCTGTTCGATGACGGTTTGAAGGCGATCGAGAATTTCACCGGCTGGCGCTGCTTTGGCGTCGTGCCGTGGCTGACGGCGGCGGCGCGGCTGCCGTCGGAGGATTCGGTGGTGCTGGAACGCCTGGCGTCGGGTGAGGCGCGGGCACTGAAGGTGGCGGTGCCGATGCTCGGCCGTATCGCCAATTTCGACGATCTCGACCCGCTCAAGGCCGAGCCTCAGGTCGAGGTGGTTTTCGTGCCGCCGGGAAAACCGCTGCCGGAGGATGCCGGGCTGGTGGTCATTCCCGGTTCGAAGTCTACCATTGGCGATCTCCTGAAATTTCGCGAGAATGGCTGGGACCGGGATCTGGCAGCACACCGCAAGCGCGGCGGCCATGTCGTCGGCATTTGCGGCGGTTTTCAGATGCTTGGCCACCGCGTGCGCGATCCCGATGGCATCGAAGGCAGCGTCACCGAGACCGAAGGGCTTGGCCTGCTCGATATCGAAACGGTCATGGAGCCGGAGAAGACGGTGCGCAATGTCAGCGCGCGCTCGGTACAATTCGACCTACCCCTCGAAGGCTACGAAATCCATCTCGGCCGCACCACCGGTCCGGACACGATGCGGCCGTCGGCGATCATCAATGGCGTCGCGGATGGCGCGATCTCGGCTGATGGCAAGGTCTTGGGCACCTATATGCATGGCCTGTTCGGTGCCGATGGCTTTCGCGGGAAGTTCCTCGAAAGCCTCGGCATCAAGGGCGGCGGCATCGACTACCGCGCCGACGTCGAACGGGCGCTGGACGACGTCGCGGCCGAGCTGGAAACCCATCTCGACTGCGACGCGATTTTCGCGTTGGCGCGGTAATTTCGCGACGCAGGCGATTGGCTGGAACGCCCATCGCTTCGTCATCCACGGGCGGAGCAAGGAGCGTAGCGACGCAGCGCAGACCCGAGGATCCATGCCGCGACTTCCACGCGCCGCCGCGGTCCAGAATTCTGCTCCGCTGCACTCTATGACCAAGGTCACGGAATGGATCCCAGGGTCTCCGCGACGCCGCTTCGCGGCTGCTTCGCCCTAGGATGACGAAGTTGGGAAGCTTCGGCCAATCATCGATGATGGCTCGCCGAAGCCAATGCTGGCGTTCAGCCCTTGTCTCCCGCCTTCGGCCAGTAGGTACCAAACGACCAGACGCTGCCTTCCGGATCGCGGCAGATGAATTCGCGGCTGCCATAGTCGCGGTCGGTCAGTTCCTGGATGATCGTCGCGCCAGCCTTTTTCGCCCTGGCATAGGCGGTATCGGCATCGTCGACGGCGACATAGATCGACTTGCCGCCGCCGGTGCCGGGTTCGCCGACCATCTTGCCGTAATCGTCATCGCGCGCACTGCCCAGCATGATCATCGAGGCGCCGAAGACCAGTTCGGCATGGTGCACGACATCGCCTTCGCCGTAGCGGGCGCGGACGCTGAAGCCGAAGGCTTCGCAGAGCCAGTCGATCATTTTCGCCGCGTTTTTGTAGCGCAGGGCGGGGTAGAGGCGGGGGGCTTCAGTGGTGGTGGGCATGGGAACCTCCTTGATCTGGGTTGGGTCGATAACCCACTCTGTTCGAAGGCCGTTGCAGCGTCTTGAAGAAATGTTACCTGCTGACAAGTGCCGTCGGCGTCTCGCCGGCAAGGTCGCGGAACTCGCGTACCAGATGCGCCTGATCGGCATAGCCGCAATCGGCGCGATATCGGCCCAGCCGGCCGTCGGCTGTCGTGACAGGCCGAGCGCCCGGTTGAAGCGAACGATGCGCGACAGCGTCTTGGGGCCGATGCCGGTTGCGTCGGTAAATTTTTCGGCGAGGTGCTTGCGGCTCCAGCCCAGTCTCTCGGCGATCGATGCAATGCGGGTTCGGCCGCCCGATGCGATGATGCGGTCATAGGCCCAGGCGATTTCGAGCGGCGTTTCGGCGGCGCTGGCGAGACGCGCGGTGACGAAGGCTTCGGCAAGGTCGAAACGCGCCGTCCAGTCCGGTGCATTGCCAAGCTGTTCGCGAAGCGCCATACCCTCAGCGCCCAGCACGTCGTCGAGGACGACCATGCTGTCGGTCAGTTCGCTCATCGGCAAGCGGAAGAAACGGCGTGCGCCAAGCGGCGTGAAGTTGATCTGCACGCAGCAGGCGGTACCGAAGGATTCGATCATCACCGGTCCGGCGAAAAGCCCGGCGGCGAAACTGGCGAAGCGGTCATTGTCGCCGGGCGCCTTGCCGAGGCCGATGGCGAAGGGTTCGGCGAAGCTGATGACGAGCGGCACCGTCAGCGAGGCGTATTCGACATTGCGGAAATGGCCGGGTGCGGTTTCGCGATAGCCGCAAATGTCCGTGACGATGCCATCAAGCACGGGATCGGGAAGGCGCCGGCGCATCTCGAAGCGCCCTGCGATGGAGCGGTCCTGTTCCTCCCGGCGCTGCATCTCGATCGGCATTGGCCATCCTTCTGCCCGGCAAGCCTAGCAGAGCCTCGGTCAGAATCAAAAGCGCCCGGCTTTTGGCCGGGCGCTCTCCGTCCCCACTTCAAGGGAAACTTGTCAGGCGCCGCGCATCAGGCAGCCGGCGGCGAGCACGATGTAGGCAATGAGAACGATCCACACCGATGCGAGCGGGATAAAGGCGAGAACGCCAAGCGCGGCGAGAATGCCGATGATGGCGATGACCAGGGAAATGATGAAAACGATCTGGGTAGGCGCGCTGAGATTCATGCGTGGCTCCTCCAACATGATTCGAACAGCGCCATAGTAACAGGCGCGTGATCACACACCAATCATGACACGCAGCGGGTTGGCGGGATCGGCCAGCAGCTTCACCGCGAGCGCCACGCAGACGATCACCAGCAGCGGCTTGATCAGCCTGGCGCCTATGCGCATGGCAAGGCTCGCGCCGACGCGGGCGCCGAGGAACTGGGCAACGCCCATCATCAGGCCGATCTTCCAGGAGATGACGCCGACAGCGGCGAAGACAATGAAGCCGCCGATGTTAGAGGCGAAATTGAGCAGCTTGGTATGCGCCGTCGCCTTGAGCACGCCGTAGCCGGCAAGAGCGACGAAGGCCAGCATGTAGAAGGAGCCGGCGCCGGGGCCGAACAGGCCGTCATAGAAGCCGATTGCCGGCACCAGGGTCAGTCCGAACAGGAATGGCGACAGACGCTCGGCCCGATCGACATCGTTCATGTTGGGCTTGAGCGCGAAATAGAGTGCGATGGCGATCAGCACCAGGGGCAGCAGGGCGCGCAAGAGATCGCCCGGAACGATGGTGGCCAGCAAGGCGCCAACGACACCCCCAGTAGCCGCCAGCAGCGCCGACGGCAATTGCCGACGCAGGTCGACATGGCCCTTGGAGGCATAATGGATGGTCGCCGACCCGGAGCCGAACATGCCTTGCAGCTTGTTGGTTCCAAGCGCCGCGACCGGTGAGAACCCGGCAAGCAAAAGCGCCGGGATGGTGATCAGCCCACCGCCGCCGGCAATCGAATCGACGAAGCCCGCGGCAAAGGCGGCGAGCGCAAGCATGACGATTGTCTGGGTGGTGAGGTCGATCATCTGATGTGCGGAGACGTCCGGTCGGCGGGATAACCGCGTTCGACCACGACAGCCCTGTTTGCGCAAGGCCGATTCCGCGCTACCTCTATCCAAGCGCATCGCGCTTGGATTTGGTTAACCCGGAAAGAGGCCCTGATGGCATTCGCATTGCTGGACCAGATACGCTCCATCTTCGACGGCGACCCGGGCGTGCGCAAGGTCGCCGACGATCCGGTCCTGTCGGCTGAACTTCTGATGCTGTTCCGCATGATCCTCGCCGACGGGACGGTCAGCGAGAGCGAGATGGTTGCCTTCCGGCGCATCTGCAAGGACGCCTTCGGCATTCAGGAAACCAGCATCGACGCCGTCATCGAATATCTCAACGAGTTCGGCTACGAGACCAACGGCTCGCAGGCGATTGCGCTGTTTCGTGATCTCGATGTCGAACGGCGCAAGCAATTGGCCCAGCACATGGCTGAGATCGCCAAGGCGGATTCGCAACTGGCCGAGAGCGAGGTGCGCCTCTTGCGCCGCACGCTCGACCTGCTCGACATCAGCCCGGTCGATGCGGTGAAGCCGGAAGAGTAGCGCTCCCACTCACCCTTGCTCTTGCATCTTCCGAGCGATCGCCCGATGCAAATCGGGCGCGGCGCTGACAAGTGCCTTGGCCGCTTCTGATCGCGGATGGTCGAGCACCTCGTTCGTCTTGCCGCGTTCGACGATCTTGCCGTCATGCATGACCAGAACCTCGTCCGTGATGGCACGCGCGACGGTCAGGTCGTGGGTGATGAAGAGATAGGCGATGCCGAGTTTCTGGTTGAGCTCGGCGAACAGATCTAGGATCTGCGCGCGGATCGACACATCGAGCGCCGAAACCGGCTCGTCGGCGACGACCAGCTTGGGGCGGGTGATGATGGCGCGGGCGATCGACAGGCGCTGGCGCTGGCCGCCGGAAAACTCGTGCGGGTATTTGTCCATGTCGCGCTGGTCGAGACCGACCTCGTGCAGCGCATGCGCTACCATCTCGCGGTACTCGGCGCGCGTCGGTTTCTTGTCCAGCACGTGCAGGGGCTCGGCGACCAGCCTTTCGACCTTTTGGCGCGGATCGAAGGAGCCATAGGGATCCTGGAACACAACCTGCATGTCGCGCCTGGCGGGTTTCAGTTCGGCTTCGCTCTTGCCGGTGATCGTCTGGCCGCGAAAGCGGATCGTGCCTGAACTGGGCTTGTCCAGCGCCAGGATCATGCGGGCAAGCGTTGACTTGCCGCAGCCGGAGCGGCCGACCAGCGCCACCGATTGGCCCGGCGCCATCGACAGCGATACCTCGTCAACGGCGCGAATGGTTGGCGCGCGCCGAAACAGCGAGGCGCGGCGGCCGGGATAGTCGCGGGTCACGCTTTCGACCTGGAGCAGGGGCTTGCTTTGGCTTGCGTCATGCGGTCTCGCACGTGCCGGCACGTGCATCGAGGCCTGCGCCAACTGGCGCGTGTAGGGGTGGAGCTGTTCGGACAATGTGCGGGCGGTGTCGCCGGCCTCCATCACCTCACCGCGGCGCAGGATGGTGATGCGGTCGGCCATCTCGGTCACGACGGCGAGGTCGTGCGAGATCAAGAGCAGGCCCATACGGCTCTCCGCGACAAGGTCGAGCAACAAGTCGAGGATCTGTGCCTGCAGCACCACGTCGAGCGCCGTGGTCGGCTCGTCGGCGATCAAGAGCTTCGGTTTCAGCGCGCAAGCGATGGCGATGACGACACGCTGACGCTGGCCGCCCGACAGTTCGTGCGGATAGCGCGACAGCGGGAATTTCGCCTCGGGCAGACCGACGCGGTCGAGCATTTTGCGCGCCCGCTCCTCGGCTGCCGCGCGCGTGGCCTTGGTATGCCAGCGTATGCCTTCGGCCACCTGTTCACCGATGGTCTTGACCGGGTTGAGGGCCGTCATCGGCTCCTGGAACACCATGCCGATGTCGTCGCCGCGCAGCGCGCACATCTGGTCCTCGCTTGCCGCGAGGATATCGATGCCATCGAACGAGACGCGGCCGGTGGCGCGCGCGGCATACGGCAGAAGCTGCATCACCGTCAGCGCCGTCATCGACTTACCGGAGCCGGATTCGCCGACCAGCCCCATCACTTCGCCGGGCGCGACGGAAAGCTCCATGTCTTTCAGGATCTGCGTCTCGCCGATGGTCAGCGACAGGTTCTCGATCTCCAGCAGGCTCATCGCTGCCGCCGCGATTTCGGGTCGAGAATGTCGGCGATGCCGTCGCCCAGAAGGTTCAGGCCGAGCACGGTGATGACGATCGCCATGCCGGGAAAGATCGCCATCCACGGCGCCACCACCATGCGCGTCTGCGCATCGAACAGCATGCGGCCCCAGCTCGGCATTGGCGGCTGCGCGCCGAGGCCGAGATAGGAAAGCCCGGCTTCGGCCAGGATGCCCAGCGCGAACTGGATGGTGCCTTGCACCAGGAGCAGCGTGGCGATGTTGGGCAGTACATGTTCGATCGATATCTGCGTGCTGCTTTTTCCCGCGGCACGTGCGGCCAGGATGAACTCGCGCGGCCAGATCGCCAACGCGCCGGCGCGGGCGACGCGGGCAAACACCGGAATGTTGAAGATGCCGATTGCGATGATGGCATTGACGGCACCTGGCCCGAAGATGGCGGTGATCATGATGGCCGACAGCAGTGCCGGGAAGGCGAAGACCAGATCGTTGATGCGCATCAGCGCTTCATCGACCAAGCCGCCACGCGCGGCGGCGAAAGCGCCGAGCGGCACGCCTATGCCCATGCCGATGCCGACCGCGACAAGCGCCACGGCGATTGAATTGCGGGCGCCGACCATGATCATCGACAGGATGTCGCGGCCGAAATGGTCGGTGCCGAACCAATGGGCCAGCGAGGGGCCTTGCGTCTTGTCTGATATGACCAGCTTCGTCACATCGTAAGGCGTCCAGATATAGGAGACGACAGCCATCGCCAGGATCAGCAAGGTGATGACGAAGCCGGTGACGAATGCTGTGTTCCTGAAAGCCTTGGCCAGGATGGAGCTGAACGTCTCCTCAGGGATGTCGATGTGCAGCGTCATTGCCGGCTTCTCAGGCGCGGATCGACGACCGCATAGGAAAGGTCGACGATGAGGTTGACGGCAATGACGGCGGCGACCAGCAGCATGACGACGCTTTCGACGACGATCAGGTCGCGCTGGGTGATCGCCTGGAACACCAGCCGGCCGAGGCCGGGGAGATAGAAGACATTCTCGATGATGATGGTGCCGGCGAGCAGGAAGGCGAATTGCAGGCCGAGTATGGTCAGCACCGGGATCATGGCGTTGCGCAGCGCATGCCGCCACAGCACGGCGCGATAGGGCAGGCCCTTGGCGCGGGCGGTGCGGATATAGTCCTCGTTCAACACCTCGATCAGCGCCGAGCGGGTGACGCGCGCCAAGATCGCCGCCTGCGGCAAGGCAAGGGCGATCGCCGGCAGAAGCAGCGATTTCAGCGCCGGCCAGACGCCGGCGCTCCAGCCGGGAAAGCCGCCGGCCGGGACCAGCCGCAGCCATACGGCGAAGATGTAGATCAGCATCAGCGCGAACCAGAAATTGGGCACGGCGACGCCAAGCTGTGCCGCGCCCATGGAAATCGTATCGCCGGCGCGTCCGCGCCGGCTGGCGGAAAACAGGCCGACGGGTATCGCGATGATGGTGGAGAGCGCCAGCGCGATCAGCGCCAGCGGCAGCGAGACGGCAAGCCGTTCGCGCACGAGATCGATGACCGGCACCGAATAGGTGTAGGAGCGGCCGAAATCGAGGCTGAGCAGGCCGCTGGCCCAGTGCAGATAGCGCAGCGCAAGCGGGGCGTTGAGGCCCATCTGGTTGCGCAAGAGTTCGACCTGGTCGGCGCTGGCGTTCATGCCCAGCATCAGCCGCGCCGGGTCGCCGGGCAGGATTTCGAGCACGGCGAACACCACGATGGACGCCAGCACCAGCGTGGCAAGCGAGATGGCGAGGCGCTTGAGGAGGTAGGTGGTCATCCGTTCCAACGTGCCGGAAAAAGGCGGGCTCCGGAAGCAGGTTTACTTCCGGAGCCACGCATTTCTCGGAAGGGCGAAATCAATCCGACCACTTCACCTTGGTCAGGTCGTTGGCGGGGATTGGTGCGTTTTCCCACAGGCCTTGCAGCTTGGCGTCCCAAACCCCGACCTTGGGCAGTTCGTAGAGGAAGCCGACCACGGCGTCGTCGGCCAGGATCTTTTGCGCTTGCGCATACAAGTCCTTGCGCTTGGCCTCGTCGGACGTCAGCTCCAGATCGGCAATGACCTTGTTGAAGGCAGGGTTGTCGTAGTTGAAATAGTAGTCCTTGCGTGCGTAGATATCGATGTCGTTCGGCTCGGTATGGGAGACGATGGTCAGGTCGTAGTCCTTCTTGGTGAACACCTGGTCCAGCCACTGCGCCCACTCGACGGGGATAATCTCGAGGTTGATGCCGACATCGCGGAGCTGCGAGGCGATGATCTCACCGCCGAGCCGCGCATAGGAGGTCGGCGGCAGCCTCAACGTGGCCTTGAAGCCGTTCTCCAGTCCTGCCTCCTTGAGCAGTTCCTTGGCCTTGGCCACGTCGTGCGGATAGCGGCCGGTGAGGTCGACATAATATTTGTTGGCCGGCGACATATGCGAGCCGATCGGCAGGCCGAGCCCGGCCGAGGCGCCGTCGATGATCGCCTTGCGGTCGAGCGCGTAGGAGATCGCCTGCCTCACCTGCAGCTTGTCGAAGGGCGGCTTCTTGTTGTTGATGGACAGGATGGTCTCGCCTTCGGTCGCGCCGACCACCACCTTGAAGCGCGGATCATCCTTGACCTGGGAGACGCTGTCGGGATCGAAGAAGGGGAAAGCCTGTATGTCGCCGGAAAGCAGCGCCGGCACCGCCGCCGCGGCATCGGGAACGATGCGGAACTCGACCTTTTCGAGGAAAGCAGGGGCGCCCCAGTAATGATCTGATTTCACCAGGGTGATCGATGAACCCTTGGCCCAGTTCTCGAACTTGAAGGGGCCGGTGCCAACAGGCTTTTCCTTGTTGGTGTCGGCGGATTTCGGCGACACGATCACCGCGTCGCCCCAGCCCATATTGTAGAGGAACGAGCCCTGCGGGTGGGTGAGCGTCACCTTCACGGTGGCGGGGTCGACCACGTCGACCTTGTCGATGGCGGCAAAGAGCTGCTTTTGCGCGTTGACGGAGTTTTCCGCGCGGGCACGGTCGAGCGAGAACTTCACGTCGTCGGCGCTGAAATCGCTCCCGTCGTGGAATTTCACGCCCGTGTGCAGCTTGAAGGTGTAGACCTTGCCGTCATCTGAAACGGTCCAGCTCTCAGCCAGATCCGGCAGGACTTCGCTGTTCGGGCCGATACGCGTAAGACCTTCGAAGATGTTGGCGTAGGTGACCTCCCGGATTGCCGCGGCCGCTCCCGCTGTCGGGTCGAGATGCGGGGGTTCAAGCGGAATGCCGATGACGAGATCGGTCCGGGCGGCAAACGCCGAAGTGGCGGTTGCGAGCGCCAGCACGGCAGCGGCCAGAAGGGTCTTCCACAGTTTCATCGCTGAACTCCCCATGTGCTCAAATGCTTAAGCCTGGGGATAGAAGCGTGATTTCGCGCGGGAGTAAATTGCGTTTCGTGCTGTCGCGCCGCGCCAGGAGAAATGTTTTTGCGCCGCAGGCCGATCATTCGGTTGTGCCGCGCAGCAGCACGTTGAGGCCGATCGCCATTACCTTGGCCGATTCCACCATGTCCGCTATGCCGACCCACTCGTCCGGCCGGTGGGCGAGGTCGAGAATGCCGGGCCCATAGGCGATGCAGTCGTAGATGTGGCCGATGCGGGCAATGTGCTTCTGGTCATAGGTGCCGGGCGAGATGACGTAGTCGGGCTCGCGGTCGAAGATCGCGTGAATGCCTTGCGCCACCGCCTTGACCACCGGCGCGTCGCGTTCGGTCATCAGCGGCAGCACTTCCATCAGGTCGCGGATCTCGTAGTCGAACTTTTTGCGCTCGCGCTTCAGCCGCTCGAGAATGCCGGTCACTTCGCCTTTGACCGTGGCGAGATCTTCCTCGAGCAGGAAGCGGCGGTCGATGGTCAGCCGGCAGGAATCGGGCACGTTGGGCGAGGGCAGGCCGGGCCGGAAATCCTCGGTCTGGCCGCCATGGATGGAATTGATGTTCATGGTTGAGCGTTTTGCACCTTCGGGCACCACCGGCATGCGCGTCATCTTGCGGTCGAGCGCCGGGAACAGTTCGTCCTCGAAGGCCTGCAACACGGCACCCATGTGGCGCACCGCATTGTCGCCGAGGAACGGCATCGAACCGTGCGCGATCTCGCCCTTGGTCTCGATCTCCGCCCACCAAACACCGCGATGACCAAGGCAGATGCGGTCCTTGTTCAACGGCTCAGGAATGATGACGTGGTCGACCCTGGGTTTGGAGAAATAGCCGAGCCCGGCCAGATGGGCGACACCGCCGAAGCCGCCGGACTCCTCGTCGACGGTGCCCGATATCTCGATGGCGCCGGGAAAGTCGGGATAGACGTCCATGAAGGCTTCGGCGGCGATGATCGACGCAGCCAGGCCGCCCTTCATGTCGCAGGCGCCGCGGCCATAGACCCTGCCGTCCTTGACGACGCCGGCAAAGGGATCGACCGTCCAGCCGTCACCAGCCTCGACCACGTCGATGTGTGAATTGAAGTGGACGCAGGCGCCGGGTGACCGGCCGTCGAACCGGGCCACGACATTGACGCGCGGGTAGCGATCGGTGTCGCCGGGCGTGCCTTCGGCGCGGATGAATTCCGTTTCAAAACCACGCTTCCTCAGCCGCGCGCCAAGATATTCGGCGCATGGCCGGTAGGCTTCGCCGGGTGGGTTGATGGTCGGAAAACGGATGAGGTCGGCGGTCAGCGCGACGACATCGTCGCGCCTGTCATCGATTGCTTGGAGGAGTCTCTCGTTCATCGGTAGAGTTGAGCAGCGATCGACGTTGCATTGCAAGCCCGCCGGCAATCAAGTCCCTGCGACGTGTCGTTACGGCAACTATCGCGGGAAATCGTTCAAATTCGCTGCTTTGGATTGGCGAATTGATCAAGGACTGTGTGCTATTTGTTCACTGCCATTAAAAAGGTGAAAAACAACGTGATGGCAAGCAGGCAAGGGGCAATCAAAGGGGTTTGATCGCATGAGGAAGTTCTTTCTCGTAGCAGCGGCGATGTTGGCAACCGCGCTGTTTGGTACGCCGTCCGCAAGTTACGCGGCGATGTTGGAAGCGAATATCGACGTGTCGTCGCAGACGATGACGGTGCGATACGGGTCGGAGGTTTATCGCTGGGTCGTATCGACCGCGCGTCCGGGTTATTTCACGCCGCGTGGCACGTACCGACCGCAGCGGACCGCACGGATGTGGTATTCGCGTAAATACGACATGTCGCCGATGCCTTATTCCGTGTTCTTCCATGGCGGCTATGCCATCCATGGGACGGGCGCCGTCAGGCAGCTCGGCCGTCCGGCCTCGCATGGCTGCGTGCGGCTGCACACGGCCAATGCCGCGACCTTCTATTCGATGGTGCGGGAAGTGGGCTTCGGCAACACGCGCATTGTCGTGACGAATTAATTGAAGCGCGAATTCTCGTTGCCGGGCCGGTGCCCGGCGCGAGACTTTCTACTGGCGGCTACAACAATCGGCCAAGGTTCTACCTGTTCCGATACAGACGGCTATTGCCGAGGGATAAGGGGTGTGCTTTCCATGCCATTGCCTGACTAAGGACAATCAGCAGTACCGGGCGCTTTGAATTATTAGAGGTCGCTTAAATATTGCAGGCGGTCAATCGGTTCGCCGGGAAACTTGCCATCGCGTGCCGTTTGCCGGAATTGACAGATGCATCCCCAGCCAGAGATGGACGATCGTCTTCCCAACCGGTCCGCCGGGGTGCTCATTCTTGGCGGGGCGCACGGGACGCTGGCGCTGGCCAGGAGCTTCGGCGCCCAGAAAGTGCCTGTCTGGCTGGTGAGCAACGACACCCCGTTGCCCAGCTTTTCGCGATATGCCCAGCGGACAATGACGTGGCCCGGCCCTGATAACGGTGGTGCCGTCGCCTTCCTGCTCAATCTGGCCAAGGTTCACGGGCTGGGTGGCTTCCTTCTGATCGCCGGTGGCGATCCTGAAGTTCGTTTTGTGTCGCAATCGATCGACCAGTTGTCCGCCGTATTCGACGTGGTGCTGCCGCCATGGCAGCAGCTGAAATGGGTTTGTGAAAAGCCGCTGCTCTATCGCCGGGCGCACGAACTGGGGCTTGCCGTTCCGCTGACCTATGAGATCACCTCGCTCGAGCAGGCAGCGGCAGCCGAACTGCGCTTTCCCGTCATCCTGAAACCGAACACGGGCGGGCGCAGCCGGTTCGCGCGCGCCAAGGCCGTTCTGACCCATGACAAGGCATCGTTTTTGACGGCCTACAGCTGGGGTGCCGAAGAGATCGGCGGCGGAAATGTCGTGGTTCAGGAAATGATACCGGGCGGAGGAGAGAGCCAGTTCTCCTATGCGGCGCTCTGGAATAAGGGCGCGCCGGTGGCGGAATTCACCGCCCGTCGTACGCGGCAATATCCGGTCGACTTCGGTTACACCAGCACGTTCGTGGAGGTTGTCGATGAACCGCAACTGATCGACGCCGCGCGCCGACTGCTTGGGTCGATCGCGCATCACGGGCTGGTCGAGGTCGAATTCAAGCGCGACGCGCGCGATGGTTCGATGAAGGTGCTCGACGTCAATCCACGGCCCTGGACATGGTTTGGACTGGGCCCCGCCGCCGGCGTCGACCTTGGCGCTATGCTTTGGGCGATCAAATCGGGCCAAACGGTGCCGACAGCCTCAGCCCGGCCTGCTACGTCGTGGATGTATCTGGTTCGGGACATGGTGGCGGCCGGCAGACTGATCTCAAGCGGCCGGCTGACGAAGCGGGCCTATTTCAGCTCATTCGCCAAGGTGCGGGCATGGGCGACATTCCAGGCAAAGGACCCAATGCCGGGCCTGATCGACGTGCCCTTGACGGGCTGGAGAGTGCTGACGCGGCGGCTACTTCGGCTTTTGTGAGTCGAGCAATAGCCGGAGGAAGCCTCTCTTTCCGCAATCTTAACCGGGGAATGTTTAGGACGGCCGCGTAACTGAGTGAGTTCCACGGCTGCAGAAACAGACAGGCGAGACCACTGAGATGACCGCTTTCATGCCCAGGACCGACTGTGAGGTGGCCGTGATCGGTGCTGGCCCGTTCGGGCTGGCCGCCGCTTCCGCCCTCAAGGCGGCAGGCGTCGATACGCTCACGCTCGGTGGCGCGATGTCCTTCTGGCGCGACCATATGCCGAGAGGCATGAGGCTGCGTTCGCCCTGGCACGCGACCTATATCGGCCACACCAAAGGTCCGCTCTCGCTTGATTCCTACGCGAAGGTCCTCGGAATCTCGCCCCGCGAACCGCTGTGGCTCGAAAACTTCGTCGACTATGGATTATGGATCCAGGCCAAGGCGGTTCCGGATCTGGATACACGCAGGGTCGGCCGTGTTGAGAAGGCGAACGGTGGATTTCGTCTGGCACTGGCCGATGGCGCTGCCGTCAAGGCGCGCCGCGTCGTCGTTGCCACCGGCCTGATGAACCAGCAACTGATCCCCGCCGTCTTCAACGGGATCCCACAAGAACTGGTCAGTCATGCCAGTGAACATACTGGCTATGAGGCCTTCCGCGGCAAGCGCGTCGCCGTCATCGGGCGCGGGCAAAGCGCCTGCGAATCCGCCGTGCTGCTCAAGCGCAGTGGCGCCGACGTCGAACTCATCTGCCATGGCGACATCCATTGGTTGGGCTATCGGGCGCTGTCGGGAAAGCAGAGCTGGAGCTTGCGCGACTTCCTGTCGGAGCGGCTCGCATCGCCTTCCAGGGTCGGCCCGTTCCCGATTTCCTGGCTGGTCGAAGTCCCAGGCTTCGTGCACCGGTTTCCGGAGCCAGCCAGGGCCTGGCTCAACAGACGCAGCCTCGGCGCCGGCGCGACGGGTTGGCTGAAGCCGGATTTCGATGGGATAAGGGTCAATGCCGGCAGCAGGATCGTCGCCGCGTCTGCCAAGGACAATGGCGTCGAACTGCGGTTCGAGAAGGATGCGGCCACGTTCGACCACGTCCTGCTCGGCACGGGCTACCGGATCGATATCGCCAAGCTCGGCCTGTTCGCGCCCGATATGCTTGCCGCGATTGCCCGCCGGGAGGGGCTGCCGGTGCTTTCCGCAGGGTTCGAATCCAGCATTCCCGGGCTGCATTTTGTCGGCGCGAGCGCGGTCGGCAGTTTCGGCCCGCTGATGCGGTTCACCGCCGGCACGCCGTTTGCCGCGCGCACTGTTGCGCGGTTCGTTCAAAGAGCAAAAGACAGAAATTACGCCGCGGCCTGAACCTGAAAGACCGCATAGTCGATGGTGCGGATCGCATCGCGGAAACCGGGCATCGCCGGCACGGGCAGTTCCCTGAAAATACCGGTCTCGAGGATGGCGGGCCTCGCCCAATCGATGGCGCGGTGGCTCGAGCTTCCATAGACGATGAAACAATCCCGCCGGGCGTCGCTCAAGCGACGACACGAGATTTTTCAAGACGATGTCGAAAACGTCCTTGGAAAAGGGATTGTAGAAATAGACCACCAGCGGTGCGTCGGGGAAATCGTATGCCGCCGCGTCGGCCTCGACGACGCTGAGTGCCCGGCATTTCTGCGAAGGGTCCTGGAAACGCTCGATGTTGCTTCGGGCGATGTCCACCAATTCCCTAGCGAATTCCACGCCGATGATCCCGGCGAAAGGATATCGTGACGCCAGCAGCAGCGTTCGCGATTTTCCGGAGCCGATGTCGATGAATGTATGGTCACCGAGATCGCGAGGCAGCGACTTCATGATGAAGTCGAAGGTTTTCGGCGAGGTGCAGACGGCTTCGTTGCCCTTGGCGCGGTGCGGGCCGACGACATTGAGGGCACCGAGCTGGATCGAGCCGGCCGTGTCGACGTTGTGCCGGCAGTCCCATTTCCTGGCGAGACGGTCGGCGACGATATGCCTGATGTTGCGCCGGACAAAGCCAAGGCTTGCGCCGAGGCCATGTCGATGGACGAGCCTTATCGGCTCAAGCAAGCCATGCTGACGCAGATGCGACCATGCCCGGCCAAGACGGCCGAACGAACGATCTTCGACGCCATCCCGATCCAGGCGCGGCATTTCGATATTCGTCATGCCACGAGCTCCATTCCAGTCGAGGAACATCTCCTGGGGTATCTGCACCGCGCTCGTTTAAGATTCCCTGACCAGCAATGTTACGAATGTCTGGATCGTAGGCCCATCAGTGCCGGAAATTGCTGCGGCACGCACTCCACAGGAGGCGATCAGCTGTTCGCGGCCGGCGCCTTTGCCTGCGACCGCTTCTTGCGCCGCCAGTTGCTGATCTCCCACCTTTTGTGGAACCACATCCACTGGCCGGGATCCTCGCGCACCCAGCGCTCGACCACGTCGTTCAGCATCTGGGTGGTGGCGTGGACATCGACGCTGCCGTCAGCGGTGCGCGGCAAGACCAGCTTGTCTTCGATTTCGAGCCGGAAGCGGTTGCCGGGCAATCTGATGCAACGCGCCGGATAGACGTCGCAGTCATAGTGGCGGGCAAGGGTGCCGAGCACGCGGTTGCTCTGGCAGGGACGGCCGAAGAAGGTCGTATCGAGACCGTTGGAGAATTTCTGGTCGACGAGGACGCCGATGTTGCCGCCATTCTCCAGGACGCCTGCCAATGCGAATGAGGCTCCGGCCATCGACGGCAGCAGCGATCCCATGGTCGAGCGCCGCGTCGAAAGGATGTAATCGGCAAGATACGGATTGTTGGGTGGGCGAAACAGCGCCGTGATGTTCATGCCGAAGGTGGCCGCCGCCACCGGCAGCAGCTCGAAATTGCCGAGATGGCCGGTGAAGACGATGTGCGGCTGCTTCTCGGCGGCGATCTCGACGAAATGCTCCGTGCCCTTGACCTCGACGCGGCCGGGCTTGCTGGCGGCCGGGTCATAGTCGAACAGGGCATCCAGGAAGATGTATTCGGCGGCAAGGCGGGCCATGTTGCCCCACATATCGGAGGCGATGGCCTGGATCTCGGCCTCGCTCTTGTCCGGATAGGCCTTGTGCAGATTGTCGATGGCGACCTGGTGCCGTCCGACCCGGGGACCAATGAGGCGCGCAACGCGGTCGGCGAAATTCAGCGCGCTGTCGACCGGCAGCAGGCGCAGAACCGAGATGATGATCATCGCCGCGCGGGCAACCAGCCAGTAGTTCAGCTGGCGCAGCTGCCTGCCGTAGCGAAATTTGAGATCGCGGCGAAACTTCTTGAGCACCGAAGTCAAGGCCTTAGGCGACGCGCAGGATGATCTTGCCGAAGACGTCACGGCCTTCCATGCGCTTCAGTGCGGCATCGATATCGTCGAAGCCGACCTCGGTGTCGATGACCGGCGCGACCTGTCCCGCCGCCATTTTCTGCATGGCGTTTGCCATGTTCTCCATACGGCAGCCGAAGGAGCCCAGCAGTTTCAATTGCTGCTGGAAGAGCTGCATCAGGTTGATCTGCGTCGACACGCCCGAGGTCGAGCCGCAGGTCACCAGGCGGCCACCGCGCTTCAGGCACAGCATCGAGCCGGCAAAGGTGTCGGCGCCGACATGTTCGAAGACAACGTCGACGCCCTTCTTCTTGGTCAGCTTGCGCACCACGCCCTCGAAACGGTCGTCGCGGTAATTGATGACATGGTCGGCGCCGAGCGCCTTGGCCTTGTCGATCTTGTCGTTCGATCCGACTGTGGTGATGATCGTGCAGCCCATCCGCTTCGCCAGCTGGATGGCCGCCGAGCCAATGCCGGAGCCGCCCGCATGGACGAGGATGGTTTCGCCGGGCTGCAGCTTGGCATTGTCGAACAGCATGTGCTCGACCGTCCCGAAAGTCACAGGCGCCACAGCCGCGCCGATGTCGGTCACGCCGGGCGGGGCGGGACGAGCAGGCGCGCCGGCAGGTTGATCTTCTCCTGCGCGAAGCCGTCGAGATGGAAACCGTGAACGCCCGAAACATGTTCGCAGAGATTGTCGCGGCCTTCACGGCAGGCCCGGCAAAGGCCGCAGGTGCGCGCGCCGTAGATCGACACCAATTGTCCGGGCAGCAGGTTGGACACGCCGGGGCCGACCGCTTCGACCTCGCCGGAAGCTTCGGCGCCGACGACCAGCGGTAGTTTGCGTTTGGCGAAGGCCATGCCGCGCCAGCCCCAGACGTCGATGTGGTTCAGCGCCACCGCCTTGATGCGCAGCGTGACTTCGCCGAGTGCGGGTGGCGGCGGGGGCGGCAGGTCCACCGTTTCAAGACGGCGGTCCTCGATAAGTTGCAGTGCGCGCATAAGGCCTGTCGGTTTGGTTCGAGCGGAAAGCGCTCGCTTAGACCGGTTCCCGCGCCATGACAAGGCAAGTGTTCTGGCCGCCGAAGCCGAAGGAGTTCGACAAAACGCTGCGAACCTCGGCATTGCGCTTCTTGTTCGGCACCACGTCGAGCACGATCGCCGGGTCGGGATTGTCGTAATTGATGGTCGGCGGAATGACACTTTCGCGCATCGTCATCAGCGAGAACGCCGCCTCGACGGCGCCCGCCGCCGACAGCGTGTGGCCGATCATCGACTTGTTCGACGAGACCGGCATCGAGCCGATCCGCTCGCCGAACACGGTCGACAGCGACAGGTGCTCCATCTTGTCGTTTTCCGGCGTCGAGGTGCCATGGGCGTTGACGTAGTCGATCTCGTCCTTGCTCAGGCCGGCGTCGGCGAGGGCAGCGCGAACCGCAGCGATTGCCGGCGAACCGTCAGGCTTGGAGCGGGTGCGGTGGAAATCATCGGCCTTTTCGCCGCAGCCGCGCAGGATGCCGAGAACGCTGGCGCCACGAGCAAGGGCGGCTTCCAGTGATTCCAGCACCAGCGCGCCGGAGCCCTCGGCCAGCACGAAACCGTCGCGGTCCTTGGAAAACGGCTTGGACGCCTTTTCCGGAATGTCGTTGTGGGTCGACAGCGCCGACAGAAGCGAGAAGCGGATCAGCGCCTCGGCGGTGGCCGAACCGTCGGCGCCGATCGACAGCGCCCGGTCGCATTCGCCACGGCGGATCGCCTCGACGCCGAGCTGGATGGCGGTGGCGCCCGACGCGCAGGCGGTCGACAGCGTGATCGGCAGGCCGCGCGTTCCGAACCGGTCGGCGAGACGATCGGCGATCGAACCGAACTGCGTGGTCTCGAAAATGTCGAGTTCCTTCAATCCGCGCGCCACCCGCAGCAGCCTTTCGGCGCCGGCGTCAACCTTGTCGGAATTGTAGAGTGAGAAGCGTTCGTGCCAGTCGAGTTCGACCGGCGGCGAGGCGAGGAAGAGCGGACCGCCGAAATCGCTGGAATCGAGGCCGGATTCGGCCACGGCTTCATGCGCGGCGGTTTCGGCCAGCTCGTAGGTGAGGGGGCTGGCGCCTTTCGAGCTCGAGTCCAGGAAGTCGACCATGCCGGAAATGCGGGTATTGAGGTGGTCGACCGGAAAGCGGGTGATCGGATGGATGCCCGACTTGCCCGAGGTCAGCGCCGCCCAATTGTCGGCTTTGCCGACACCAAGCGAGGTCACCACGCCGATGCCGGTGACGGCGACGATCGGCCTGCCCATGTGATCTTTGAATTTGGTCATCGGGAAGCCCTCGAGCGGTTTATCTCTGCAGCATGCGGGCGCCGCCTTACGCGGCGTTGACCAGCGCCATGCCCTCGAATTGGTGATAGCCGATCGCCGTTGCAAGGATGCTCGCGGGGATGCCGTCAAACGGCTTCTCGGTTGCGGCATCAAAGACGGGGTAGGCGGCCTTGCGGTCGACGGCGAGTGCCGCCAGCGCAACGGCGAACGGAAACTGCGCTTCCTTCATATGCCCGGTCAGCGTCGAGAAGCCGCGCGCTGATATCGCCGGATTGGCATCGAGCGCTGTTTTCTCAGCAGTGGTCGCGGTATGCGCGCCCGAGGCGCCCGAAAGTGCGAGCAGCTTGCCGTTTGGCAGCGCCGCCTGGCTCAGCAGTGCGGCGATCTCGGTGTCGAGTTCTCCGCGCGACCGCCTGGCGCGGCCTGAGACCACCGGTCCGAGCTCGGCATAGATCTTGCGCCCGCGGCTCATCGCGTGTTCGCGCTGTTCCAGCACCAGGAAGGCACCGCCGGAGCCAGTTACAACACCGCCGCCCTCGGCGCCCTGTCTTTGCCAGACAGGTTTCCAGGCGCCGCGATGCAAATAGCCGGCCAGTTCGTAGCCGAGCAGCATGTCGGAATGTTCGGTCTGGAAGGCACCGCCCACCAGGACGTGCGTGGACTGGCCGGAGCGGATCCGTGCGGCCGCCGTCTCGACGGCGGAAACACCGGCACCTTCCTCGCCCATGAAGGTGCGCGACGAGCCGGTCACCTTGTGGACGATGGAGATGTTGCCGGCGAGCAGGTTGGAAAGCTGCGCCAGGAACAAGGTCGGCCGCAGTTCGGTGGTCAGCTTCTCGTTGAGCAGCACGTCGCGGTCGTTGCGGCTCTCGGATGCGGCCAGAATGACGGTATCGACAGCCTCGTCGCGCTCGCCGCCGCCGGCGGCGACAACCATATCCATGGTCGTGCAAAGCTCGTCATTGCCCTTGATGCCGGCGTCGTCCAGCGCAAGGCCGGCGGCATAGGTGCCGAGCCGCTGCCATGTTTCCATCTGCCGCTGGTCGCCGCGTTTGGCGATCTGCAGGTTCCAGTCGATCTCCGGCAGCGGGTGGACGGTGTAGGGCGCAAAGCGCGCGGCTTCGAGCACCGGCTGCAGGCCCGGCTGCGCCAGCTTCTGCCAGTGGGCGTCAGGGCCTTCCCCCAGCGAGGAGACAAGGCCGATACCAGTGATGACGACGTCGCGGGGGCTGCTCATGAGCGGCTTTGTGTGTCAGGCGGTGGAGCGCGTCAAGGTCGCGCGCTCAACTTGACGTCAGGCGGTCTTGGCGGCGACCAGCGCGTCGATCTTGGCGCACAGGTTCTTCATGACGAAGTAGTCGTCGGTCGAAGCCTTGCCGTCATTGACTTCCTGGGTCCACTTTTCCAGCGGCACCTTGATGCCGAATTCCTTGTCGATGGCGAAGACGATGTCGAGGAAATCGAGGCTGTCGATGCCGAGATCGTCGATCGTGTGGCTCTCGGGCGTGATGGTGTCGATATCGATCTCGCTGGTGTCGGCAATGATCTTGGCGACTTTGTCGAACGTGGTGGACAAGGGCTTTTCCTTCTTTGCGGGCGGAATCTGTCCGCATCTTGTTTGGGCGCTGTCTAATCGGTTTTTCCCGGCAGGAAAAGGCCTGATAGTCCGGGCGCAGATGGGAAGCGTGCCCAAGAAACGCAAGAAGGGCCGCCGGTCAACCCGGCGGCCCTTCCCATTACGTCAGGTTAGTCTTTGTTTCGATGCATGTCGTTTTCCCAAAACCGGGAACCACTTTTCGGGCGACATGCATCAGCTGTCGCGGAGCTTGACCAGGTCGTTCAGCAGTCCGCCCGTTCCGTTGTGGACGGTCAGCCGCTCGACCTTGCCGGCGATGGTTTCCAGAGCCTCGAGCTCCTTCAGCCGCAGCATCACCGGGTTCTCCGCCATCACCCGGGCCGTGTTGAGCAGCGAACGCGTGGCGTTCGTTTCCTCGCGGCGGCGGATGACGTTGGCCTCGGCCTGCTTTTCGGCCGACACCACCTGGTTGAGGATCTCGCGCATCTCGCCCGGCAGGATGACATCCTTGAGCGTGATATCGCTGACCTCGACCCCGATCTCGGCCATGTCGGCACGGACCTTGGCCGCGGCTTCCTCGTCGATCGTCACCTTCTTTTCAAGGATCTGGTCAAGCGTCAGCCCGCCAAGCGTCTTGCGGAAGGCGTACTGGAGGGCGCGGTAGAGGGCTTCGGAGAAGTCCTTCACAGCACTCACCGCCTTGACCGGATCGACGACCCGATACTCAGCGGCGATGTTGACACGGATCGTGACGCGATCCTTGGTCAGCACTTCCTGCCCGGCGACGTCGAGCGACTGGCGCTTGAGGTCGACGACCTTGACCTGCACCATGCGTCCGACGTTCCAGAAGCCATGCACGCCCGCAGCCAGCGTCCGGACCGGGACGCCGTCGACGAACAGCAGCCCGGCCTGGCCGTCGACAACCGGGTAGACGGACATCAACTCCGCCTTCCGGGCTTGGCCCAGCCGGCGCATGACCGCCGGATCGATGGCGAGGTCACCCGAGGTGTCGACCATCGTCACCTTCCACGGCCCGGCATCCGTCCACAGCACCAGCTTGCGGTCCGGCGCCAGCACGGCATGCAGATTGCCGTCACGCTCGATGACGGCGACATCCGTGCGCCCGGTGCGAACGACGGTCAAATGACGCGCGGCCACATCCGGGAGCTTGTCAAACAACGCCTTCTCGTATGCCGAAACGAATTCCGGGTTCTTCAGATCGTGCCGGGATACTTCCAGGCTTCCGCGCCGGTTGGCGAGCCAGTGCTCGCCCGGCAGCAGGACGGCCTTGATCTCCCCCTTGTAGAGGGTGAGGGCACGTTCGTTTTCCTTAACAAGGACGCGCTCGCGTCCAAGAACCTTATCGAGAACAGTCATTGTCTTACTCCTGTCGGGCATGGCCCCATGCGAGGCGTCAACTCATGCGTCGATCTTCACTTCGTTTCTCGTTTCACGTCGTCATGGTCCGGGCACGAATGATCCGGAGACCAGTGGCATCAAATCGCAGCGGGCCTTCGGGAGCGGATCGCGGGTCAGCGAAGCGGGCGCCGGAGGCCGAAGCCTCCCTTGCCGGCGACACTGCGCCTTGACCATCACCGCGGGCCTGGCCGCGAGCCGATGGCGTTGGACCTTTCGGAACGGCCTTGGCCCGAAGGCTTCGGTCATTCGTCAGGTCTTCGGCATTCCAGTCCTCGGACCGTTTTCAGATAACACCTGGCAGGGTGCTGGCTTATCAGGCCAATGGAGAAGGAATCGAACCTTCGACAGTCAGATTAACAATCTGATGCTCTAACCAAACTGAGCTATCCGTGGTGCAGACAGCAGGATTCGAACCTGCGACCTCCGGATCCAAATCCGGCGCTCTCCCAAACTGAGCTACATCCGCGATCCCAATCCCCAAAGCGGCGCCGTATACAGGACGGCAATGCCGCCTGCACGGGCGGAGACGAAAGCTCCAACCGTTGTGCTCACTTCGGTTTTCGTGACCGGGAGCGCGGCTATAGAGCCTGCGACGGGTTGTCGCAAGCGGCATTGTCGCGGCGAATTCGTGGCTTCTTTCGGCAGTTGCATTTCGGCAACATATGGGTCAATCCAGTTGATTGTACCAATGTACCATGGTAGGAGCGCGACATGAACATCGAGCGTGTACAGACTGGCGTGCGCCTGGAAAAGCGGTTGGTGAAGGTGCTCAAGGCCCTGGCGGAGCATCGCGACATGAGCCTCGGCGATCTCATCGAAGGTATCGTGCTGCATGCTTTCGAAGGGCAGGCGCCGTTTTCGCCGGAGACGCTCGAAACGATCAGCCAGTTGAAACGCATCTACGGGTTGGAGCTTGGCGCGGCGGACAGCCACCGTCTGACTGAAGCGCCATCTTCTAACTGAGCGGAAAGGGAAGGCGGATGACGAGCCATCTTGAACGCAGCCACAGCATCGTCCTTTCCGGGCCGGTCGATCGCGTCTTTCCGCTGTTCACGCCGATCGGCGAGACCTTGTGGGTGGATGGCTGGGACCCGGAATTCCTGCACCCGCAAGGTGGAGAAACACGGCAAGGCATGGTCTTTCGAACCGTCCACGGCGACGAGACAACGCTCTGGGCCTGCGCCGACTGGGATCCAGCCGCGCATCGTGCCCGCTATGTCAGGGTCACGCCGGACTCGCGTTTCGGATTTGTTGAAGTGGCCTGCCGCTCGGCTGCCGATGGCGGCACCGAAGCATCGATTGCCTATACGTTCACGGCTCTGAACGCGGCGGGAGAATCCTATCTGTCTGAACTGACGGAGGATGTCTTCGCGCACATGATCGAGACATGGAAAGTCCGCATCGACGCGTGGCTGCTCAGTGAGATGTCAGCTGGCTCCGGTCATCGTTAGAAAGTGACGCGGCCGAGCACGCGCAGACCATCGCCTTGCGGCTCGACCACCACGGCTTCGCCCTCGCGTGGCGAGATGCCGGTGAGCGCCACGATGTCTTCCAGATGAGTGACCATGACCAGATTGTCGGAGCCGGTATAGGCGCGGATTTCCTTTATGATGGCGGCGATCTGTGCTGCCTTCTGCGCATCGTCGCCTTTCAACAGATCAAGCGGCGCAAACAGCTCCGGTTCGGCCTCGAAGGCGATGCGCGCGGTGTCGAGGCAGCGGCAGTAGCGGCTGGACAGCACGCGCTCGATCGGCGCGGCGCGAGCGGCAAACAAGGCGCCGATCTTGCTCGCCTGCTGCTTGCCGCGCGCCGACAGGTTCATCTGGGTGGCGCAGCTATCGATGTCGAAATTGGCGGGGTCGGTTGTGCCGGTGACCATGGCATGACGCAGCAGCACGACATGGCCGCCATCGCGCAGCAGCGCCCAGCCGGCATCCGTGGCATGGGCGGCGACGGGAATGACGAGCAGGAGCAGGGCCAGGGCAAATCGGATCATCGCAGTCCTTCCAGGAGCCGACATCGGTTCCGGCGATTCGCATATAGGGATCGGAACGCCGGCACAAAGACAAGCGGGCGTTGCAGATGTCCCAGCCTCACTTTTTGGCGATTTGCTTTTTCACCAGATCGATCTTCTGGTCGGTCAGCGGGATGGGGATGGTGTAGCCGGCCTCGGTAAAACCCTGCTTGGCGTTCTCGAAGAACTCGATGGCCTTGAGATACTCGGCCTTGCCGCCGCCATAGCTGGCGCGGTTCCAGTGGATGTCGCCGAGATTGTTCTGTTCGAAGGCCCATTGCAGGGGCTGGCTCTCCCTGGTGAACACTTTCAGCGTCGCCGTGAAAGCCGCCTCGGCCTCGTCGAGATATTTGCCGGTCCGTTCGATATTGCCGAGATTGAGCAGGCTCATGCCGATGCCATTTTGAGCGTTGGCCCAGTCGACCGGTGCCGTCTCGATGGTCAGCACTTCCAGTGCTGCCCGCCGCGCGGCGATCGAATCCCGCAGGATCTTGGGATCGGCATTGCTCATGCTCAGCCAGTGCAGCGTCGAACCGAGACCGGCCTGGGCCAGCGCCCATTGTCGCGGATTTGTCTCGCGCTTGTACTCGCGCAACGCATTGCCGTAGGCGTCGACCGCCTCGCTGTAATGCTCGGGCTTGTCCGTCACGCCGCCCAGCAGCTGCAGCGTGTTGCCGAGATTGTAATAGCACATGGCCCAGTCGAGCGGGAATTTCCGCCTGACATAGACCTGCCGAGCCGCCTGGAACGCTGCCACCGACTGTTCGAGCCTGGCCGCATCGCGGGTCCGCTGGCCAAGCGTCTGGTAGATCGAACCGAGATTGTTCTGGGCGGACGCCCAGTCCATCGGGAAGCGCTGGCGGGTAAACACCGTCAGCGCGTCGTCATAGGCCGCGGCGGCCTCTTCGAGCGTGTCCGTGCCCAGGTCGAAGCGGGCGACACCACTCAGCGCGTTGCCGAGGTTGAGCCGGCTGGTTGCCCAGGAAACCGGGAAGGTCTCGCGGGTTCGCACTTTCAGCGCGGCGCGGAAGGCATCGGCCGCGTCGTTGATCTTGGCCTTGTCGTTGAGCTGGATGCCAAGCGTCACCAGCGTGTTGCCGAGATTGTTCTCGACCATCGCCCATTCCACCGGGGCTTTTTCGCGCGTGTATTCCTCGAGAGCCAGCCGGTAGGCAGCTTCCGCGTCCTTCAGATGCTCGCCGGCGGGTTCCCGCTCGGAAAGCGCATAGAGCACCAGGCCGAGATTGTTCTGCGACGCGGCCCAGTCGAGCGGTAGCTTGTCGCGCGGGCGCTTTTCCAGCGCGGCGCGCATCGCCGCCACCGCCTCATCGAGGCGCTTCGGATCGCTCTCGCGTTCGCCGATCTTCAAGAGCACATTGGCGAGATTGTTCTGCGCGGCCGCCCAATTGGGGTCGTCCTTCTCGCGCTCGAAGACGACAAGCGAATCGCGGAAGATCTGCGCGGCTTCTTCTAAATGCGCCGTCTCGGTCTCGCGCTCGCCGATGGTCTGCAGCACCACCGCCATGTTGTTGCGGGTGATCGCCCAGTCTCTGTTCTGCTCGCCATTGGGAATGAAGTTCAGGATGACATGATAGGCTTCGATCGCGCGCTGGAGTGCATCAAGATCGCCGGTGGCGTAGCCGTGGGCGTTGAGCGCCTCGGCTTCCTGGTTCTTGTAATTCCAGCGCAGCTTGTCGTCCCATTTCTCGACCAGCGAGAAGGACTTGGCGTAGTCGTTGGCGGCGGATTTGTAGTCGAAGACCAATGCGGCGGCATCGGCGCGTTTGGCATAGATCGAGGCGTCGGCGATGCGTTTTTGCCTGACCATTTCCTCGGCGTTGTCAACGGCACCGCTGTTCTGCTCGACCCTGCCGACGGCGTCATCGAGGAATTTGCGTGCCGTCACTATGGCGCCCTGGCCGATCGCCTTGTCGGCGGAGGCGACCAGGCGCTTGATCTCGGGATCGTCGGTGCGCAGTGCGGCTCGTTCCGACATCATTTTCTTCAGGCGCTCGGCCTGGGCGCCAAGCACCTTCTGAAGGTCGGTCGGATCCTCGGGGATCTTGTCCGTACCGAGCGCCCTCAGCACGCCATAGAGCGCGTCGAGCGGCACGCCATCCTGCAGCGAGGCCAGTTCCACCTGCGCCCGCTTCGGATCGGGCAGGTCGGAAATGGTCAAGAGCAACTGCCGCCTCTCGCCCGTGATCAGCCCGTCATCACCGGTCGGCTCCGGCGGCGCGACGCCGAAATAGAGCAGCCGGCGCAGGCTTTCATTGACCCAGGGGCGCTGCTTGGCCTTGGTGTCGAGATAGACTTCCTCGGTTACCATGCGCATGACGGAGCCGAACTCCGTGCCTTTCATCGCCGCGAGGTGGCGCAGCAGGGCGGCGGCGTAAGGGCTGTTTTCGCCGGCCGCGCCATCGAGCGCCGGGCGACCCGGTTCGGCGGCGAAACCGACCACCGTGCCGAGGCTCGCATCTTGCGCCGACGCATTGGCGAGGGTCTTGGCGCCACGCACCGGTTCCAGCCCGCCGGCACCGATCGGCTCGGCGGAAGCGGTCGGAGCCCGGCGCACCACGGCGTCCGCCGGGAACGGATTGGTGCGGCAGGCATCGAGCAGCACGATCGTCACCGGCACGGTCTTCTTCAATTCGTCCATGACCGAGGAAATCGGCACCAGGGCCTGGCCTGCGTCCTTGAGCGACGAGACGTCGGCGTCGACCGGAACCAGATAGTTCTCGCCGCCGGCTTCGATGCCGTGGCCGGAGTAATAGATGAAGGCGACGTCGGCGCCCTCGGCATCCTCGACGAAGCGCTCGAGGTCACGCTTCAGCTTGGCGGCATCGCGATCGGTGACGTTGCGGGCGTCGAAGCCGAGGTCGGTCAGCATCTTGGCCATGTCGCGGGCGTCATTGGCAGGGTTGGGCAGGGCAGCGATGTGCAGGTAGTTCGACTGGCCGATGATCAGCGCCACGCCCTTGAGGCTCTTCGTCTCGGCAAATGCAAGCGCCGTCGCGGCAAGACAAAACAGCGCGGCGACGAAGGCCGTCAGCCACATCCGCGCTAGAAAATTGCGTCCTGAGGTTTCGACAAAGGTCATTTGTCGCTGGTGTCCGCCCTGATACTCCAAACCCTCTATAACGCTGCCAGTGTAGCATGATCAAATTTGGGCATGATCAAAATCGGGCGTGATTGCGCCGCGCGCGTGGCTCGCCTATCCCTGAAAAATGTCTCCGCTTACAGAAACCGTCCTATTCGTCTTCAGCCTGGTTGCGCTCGGCTATCTCGCCGGGTTCACAGGCTATCTCAGGCCGGCGAGCGGCGAAGGGATATCGGATTTCGCGGTCTCGGTGGCGATGCCGCTGCTTCTGTTTCAGACGATGGTGAACGCCGATTTCCACGGCGTCGCGCCATGGCCGTTGTGGGGAGCCTATTTCACGGCGGTGGCGATCACCTGGGCCGCCGGCCATATCGTCACCACGCGGATCTTCGGGCGCGATGCGCGCGCCGGGGTCGTCGGCGGCGTGTCGTCGGCCTATTCCAATGTGGTGCTGCTCGGCGCTCCCTTCATCCTTGGCATATTCGGCCCGAGCGGTTTCGAAGTGCTGTCGCTGCTGGTCTCCGTGCATCTGCCTGTGATGATGATGGCCTCGATCGTGCTGTTCGAGATGTTCGGCCGCGGCAGTGGCGAACATGTGCATCCGCTGCGCGTGCTGCGCAGCTTCCTGCGGCGGCTGTTCATCAACCCGCTGATTATCGGCATTCTGCTCGGGCTGGCGTGGCGGCTGAGCGGCGTGCCGCTGCCCGACCTCGTCATGCGGCTGGTCGATGCGCTGGCCGACACGGCCGGGCCGGTGGCACTGTTTGCCATGGGGCTCAGCCTGCGCCGCTTAGGCGTTTCCGGCAATGTCCGCCCGGCGCTGGCGCTTTCGGTGCTGAAACTGTTCCTGATGCCGGCGCTGGTTCTTGCCTTCGTCTGGCTGCTCGGCCTGCCACCGATGACCGCCAAGGTGGCGGTCGTGGTCGCGGCGCTGCCGTCAGGCATCAATTCCTATCTGATCGCCGTGCAGTTCAACACCGGCCAGGCGCTGGCATCGAACCAGATGACCATCGCCACCGCCTGCGCCGCCGTCACCACGGCTTTCTGGCTGACGGTGGTGGTTCATGTCTTTGGTTAGGTCTCAGCTTTTTAAACTAATTCACATGTGAAGGACTAGCCTTGGGCTGGCCCAACCCCTATATGCCATCTTGCGATTGCTTGCGGGCCTTGCCCTAGGTAAAGAGCAGTGGCTCCGGCGTGCCGGCTTCAATCATGGCGCACGCTCACCGAAGATTTCACAGACCGGCCCGTCAGTGCGCCGAACGGAGGATAGACCATGCTTCAGAAAACCAGCCATTTCATGCGGCAGGCCAATCTCATTAACGGCGAATGGGTGCAGGCAGACAGCGGCCTGACGGTCGACGTCAACAACCCCGCTACCGGCCTGAAGATCGGCACCGTGCCGAAGTCGGGTAAGGCGGAGACCCGCCGCGCCATCGAAGCCGCGGACGCCGCCTTCAAGACCTGGCGCAAGACGACCGCGCTCGAGCGCTCGAAGCTGCTGCGCAAGCTGCATGACGCGATGATGGACAATCAGGACGTGCTGGCCGAGCTCTTGACCATCGAGCAGGGCAAGTCGCTGTTTGAATCGAAGGGCGAGATCGGCTCGGCCGCGGCCTACATCCTTTGGTTTGCCGAGGAGGGCCGCCGCACCTATGGCGACGTCGTGCCCTCGCCATGGGCGGACCGCCGCATTCTGGTGACCAAGGAGCCGGTCGGCGTCATCGCCGCCATCACGCCTTGGAATTTCCCGTCCTCGATGCTGGCCCGCAAGCTCGGTCCCGCACTCGCCGCCGGTTGCACCGCCGTGGTCAAGCCGGCTTCGCAGACGCCTTACTCCGGTCTCGCATGGGGTGCGCTGGCCGAGGAAGTCGGCTTCCCCAAGGGCGTCGTCAACATCCTGACCGGTTCGGCCAGCGAGATCGGCGACGAAATCTGCGCCAACCCCCTGGTGTCGAAGATCACTTTCACCGGATCGACCGAGGTCGGCAAGCTGCTCATCCAGAAGTCGTCGGTCACCGTGAAGAAGGTGTCGATGGAACTCGGCGGCAACGCGCCGTTCATCGTCTTCGACGACGCCGACATTGAGCGGGCCGTCGCCGGCGCGATCACCGCCAAGTACCGCAACTCCGGCCAGACCTGCGTCTGCACCAACCGCTTCCTGGTTCAGGCCGGCGTCTACGACAAGTTCGTCGAGAAGCTGGCCGCGGCCAGCAACGGGCTTAAGGTCGGTTCCGGCCTCGAGGAAGGCGTTCAGCAGGGGCCGCTGATCGACGAGAAGGCGGTCGAGAAGGTCGAGGAGCTGATCGCCGACGCAACCTCGAAGGGCGGCAAGATCGTCGCCGGCGGCAAGCGCCATGCGCTGGGCGGTTCGTTCTTCCAGCCGACGGTGATCGCCGACGCCACGCCCAAGATGCGCTTCATGAAGGAAGAGATTTTGGCCCGGTTGCACCGGTGTTCAAGTTCGAGACCGAAGCGGAAGCCATCGCGCTCGCCAATGACACCGAATTCGGTCTCGCCTGCTATTTCTACACCGGCGATCTCGGCCGCGCCTTCCGTGTCATGGAAGGGCTGAAATACGGCATGGTCGGCGTCAATGAAGGCCTCATCACCACGCCGGAAGCGCCGTTCGGCGGCGTCAAGGAATCCGGCCTTGGCAAGGAAGGCGGACATCAGGGCATCGAGGACTACCTCGATACCAAATATGTCTGTATCGGCGGCCTCGGCCTCTGATACCTTATTCCCAGGGTCGGCGGGCCAGGCCAGCCGACCCTGGGGCGAGAACCAGCCGAGATCTTCTGAACTAACTGGCGTTTGCGGGCATGACGATGAAGGACGGCGAGGTTTTCGGCACGACGCAGGCGGGTGAGCCAGTGCGCCGCTTCACCATCAGGGGCGGCGGTCTCGCCGCCAACATCATCGGCCTCGGCGCCATCATCCAGGATTTGCACCTGACCGGCCATGATGCGCCGCTGGTGTTAGGCTACGACACTTTGCAAGCCTATGAGGCCGACAACGCCTTCTTCGGCGCGGTGGTCGGCCGCTATGCCAACCGCATCCGCGACGGCCGCTTCACCATCGCCGGCCACCGCTACCAGACCGAGCAAAATTTCCTCGGCAAGCATACGCTGCATGGTGGTTCGCAAGGCTATTCGCACCGGCCGTGGGCGGTTTCGCTGCATGGCAGGGACTTCGTCACGCTGACGCTGCACGATCCCGACGGCGCGATGGGCTTTCCCGGCGCGCTCGACGTCACCTGCACTTATCGGCTGAAGATCCCCGGCACGCTCAGCGTCGAGCTGACGGCGACCTGCGAGGAGCCGACGCTGTGCAATCTCACCCAGCATTCCTATTTCAACCTCGATGATGGCGGCGCCGGCGACATTCTCGACCACAGGATGATGCTGAATGCCGGCGCCTATTTGCCAGTCGATAGCGATATGATCCCGACCGGCGTGGTCAAGCCGGTCGACGGCACGCCCTTCGATTTCCGCCAGGCGCGGCCACTTCGCATGGAGACCGAGGGCGAGCAGCTGCCCTATGACCAGAACTTCTGCCTTGCTTCGACGCGCGGGCCGCTTCGGCAAGCGGCATGGACGCAAGGGGCGACTTCCGGCGTCGAGATGGAGGTCTGGACCACGGAGCCCGGCGTCCAGCTCTATACCGGCCAGTATGTGACGCCGCGCAAGGGGCTGGAAGGGCGGAACTACAAGGCGTTTTCAGGCTTCTGCCTGGAGCCGCAAATATGGCCGGATGCACCAAACCGGCCGTATTTTCCGCAGGCCACGCTGTGGCCGGGCGCGATCTATCACCATGTGACGGAATATCGTTTCCGCCTCCCATAGTTTTCCAGGCGGCTAGTTTTCGAACGCCGCCCGTAGCGTCTCGAACGGCGCCAGCGCGCCGCGAACCTGCACCACGGCGGCGGCGACGCGATGGGCCCGGCTTGCCGCTTCCCGCGGGTCATGGCCGGCAAGACGCGCTGCGAGATAGCCGCCATTGAAAGAATCGCCGGCGCCGGTGGTGTCGACGGGGGCCGCGACATGGATCGCCGGCACGTCGTGCAATGTTCCGCTCTCGGCAATCAGCGCCGGCTGTTCGCCATTCTTCACGACGACTTCTTGACCACTTGCCCAAGGCGGTCAGCTGTTGCCTGCGGCGTCTCATCCCCAAACAGCATCTGCTCGTCGGGAAAGGTCGGCAGCGCGATGTCGGTGACGGCGAGTGCCTCGACGATCGCCGCCTGCGCGTCCTCGCGCCGACGCCAGAGCCGTGGCCGGTAATTGGGATCGAAGGCGATCAGCGAGCCCGCCGCCCTTGCCTTGGCCACAGCCGCCAACAACGTTTTGCGCGCGGCATCGTCCAGAATTGCCAAAGTGATTCCGGAAAAGTACACAAGCGCCTGATTTTCAAGGTTTTTCGACAGTGCGACGGAATCCGAGGCAAGCTGCCGCGCGGCGGCGTCTCCGCGCCAGTAGGTGAAGGAGCGCTCGGCACCGGTCAGCGTGATCGCGTAGAGGCCGGGGCGCGCGCCCGCTATCACCGGACTGGAACCGACGCCGATGCCGTTTTCGGCGAAGAAGCCAATCTGGCCTTGTGAGAAGGGGTCGTCGCCGAAGGCCGAGACATAGGTCGCCGGACGGTCACCGCTCAGCGCATGCAGCGCCCACAGCGTGTTGAACGTGTCGCCGGCAAAACCCATGCGCCAGTTCGGGCCGGTCTGGCCCGACAGTTCGAGCATGCATTCGCCGATCGAGGCGACGCCGTTTCCCGCCATCTGCAATCCTCCAGTGATTTCGGTGCTGTAGCTTTTTGCCGGCGGCAGCGCCATGGTTGGCAAGACGGGTTTTTCAGCCACAGCGTTTTCCCACAGGCTGGCGGGACGCGATCCACCCGGCAGAGCGTTGTCCGCAGAAGAGGAACCGGTTTGGCATCGATATGGCGTTATCTCTTGGCGGGTCTTGGTCTGGCTGCGCTGCTAGTCGGCGTTCTCGCGGTCGTCTATCTGACGGCGCCGCAAAGCGCGCAGCTTGCTGGCCCGGATGTCTCGCGCACGAAGAAAACCGACAACGGGCTGTACATGGCGAGCTTCGTACCGGAACGGGGCGTGGTGCGGCAGGGCGAACTGGAATCCTGGCTGCTGACGCTGAAAACAAAGACAGGGGCTTCGGTGGAGCGAGCCGCGATCGCCATCTCCGGTGGCATGCCGCAACACAATCACGGCCTGCCGACCAGCCCGCAGGTGACCGATTACCTGGGCGAGGGCCGTTACCGCATCGAGGGGCTGAAATTCACCATGAGCGGCTGGTGGCAACTTCGGTTCGCCATCTCGTCCGGCGCCGGCTCCGACACGGTGCTGTTCAACGTGGTGCTATGAGCAATCGATGAAGCGCCTTTTCTGCTTTCTGGCGCTGATGGTCGCCGTCATCCTCGTCGGCTGCGGCAAGCCGGATTTTTCCGACGCCGAGAAGAAGACCATCGCCTCGCTGGCGCTGAACACGCTGCCGTCGTTGAAGCCCGACACCACCAACCGCTTCGCCGACGTGCCGGCGGCAGCCGCGCTTGGCTCGACGCTGTTCTTCGATCTCGGTATGAGCCGCGACGGCACGGTGTCGTGCTCGACCTGCCACAAGATCGACCGCCAGTTCCAGGACGACCTGCCGCAAGCCGTCGGCGTCGGCCGCACCAATCGGCGCACCATGCCGCTGGCCGGCGTGGCGCGCGACCCCTGGTTCTTCTGGGACGGCCGCCGCGACAGCCTGTGGGCGCAAGCGCTGACGCCGCTGGAAAACCCGCTAGAGCAGGCGGGAAACCGCGCGGCTTACGCGCACTACATCAAGGCGCGCTTCGGCGAGCGCTATGAGCGCATTTTCGGGCCGCTGCCCGACCTTTCCGGCATGCCGCTGAAAGCCAGCCCGCTCGGAAACGAGGTCGAAAGGGCTGCGTGGAACGCGATGAGCGATGCGCAGCGCGACGCCATCAACCGCGTCTATGCCAATATCGGCAAGGCGATCGCCGCCTTCGAACGTTCGATCGAGCCGGCGCAGACGCGCTTCGACCGCTTTGCGCTGGACCTTGCCACCGGCGCCGAACCAAAGGGCGACGCGGTCTTTACGCGGGAAGAAATCCTCGGGCTGAAACTGTTCATCGGCAAGGCCAATTGCGTGACCTGCCACAACGGCCCGCGCTTTACCGACAACAGCTTTCACAACACCGGCGTACCGCCCGTCGCGGACCTGCCGCCGGATCGTGGCCGCATCGATGCGGTGGCACAGGTCCAAGCCGATCCGTTCAACTGTTTCGGCGCCTATCGCGATGGCGACGTCGCCGCCTGTGGCGAATTGCGCTTCATGGTCAAGGATGCGCCGCAACTGATCCGCGCCTATAAGACGCCGTCGCTGCGCGGCGCGGCCACGCGGCCGCCCTACATGCATGCCGGGCAGTTTTCGTCGCTCGACGAAGTGGTGGCGCATTACGCCAAGGCGGCACCCAGTGTGGAGGGGACAACCGAGATCCATCCGCTGCAGCTTTCAGACCGTGAACGCGCTGCGCTGGTGGCGTTCCTGAAGACGCTGTCGGAGTAGGCTCTTGTTGACCATGATCTTGTCCGAAAACCGGCCTCCACTTTTCGGGATCATGGTCATCGATCCTTCACCGTTTCCATCGCCACAAAGGTCGAGGTCTGAGCGACATGGGGGAGGGCCGAGATGCGCTCGCCGAGCACGCGGCGGTAGGCGGCGATATCCCGGGTGCGCACCTTCAGCAGATAGTCGAAGCTCGACGCCATCATGTGGCACTGTTCGATCTCCGGCACAGCCTGCACCGACCGGTTGAAGGCGTCGAGAGCGGCGGAACGGGTGTCGGACAATTTCACCTGGACGAAGGCGACATGGCCTTCGCCCATGCGCTCGCGGTCGATGATTGCCTGATAGCCCCTGATATAGCCATCCTTCTCCAGCCGCTTCACCCGCGCCTGCACCGGTGTCTTCGACAGACCGACCTTTGCCGCCAGTTCCGACATCGAAAGCCGGCCATTGCTTGCCAGCGCCGACAGTATGTTCCGGTCGATGCGGTCCAATTGGTCTTCTGTCATCGAAAGTGCAGTCCATATGCTGATATTTCAGGCGTGATGATAGATCGAATGACCTACGAAGTCGATTTCTTTGGACCGACCAAAATCTGCACCTGTGCTAGCTTGCGCCATTCGGTCCGGTGACCGCCGGCCCGCTCCCTGATGCTTGCTCCACAGGACCCGCCATGCCGCTCGACACCATCCGCCAGCAGATCCGCGCCAATTATCTTCCCGACGAAGACGAGGCCGTGAAGCGGCTGGCCGAGGCGACAGGGCTTTCGGCTGGGGATCGCGATGCGATCTCGGCGCGCGCCGCCGATCTGGTACGGGCGGTGCGCGGATCGTCCGATCCAAGGCTGATGGAAGTTTTTCTCTCTGCCTACGGTCTCTCCACCAAGGAGGGTGTGGCGCTGATGTGCTTGGCCGAAGCGCTGCTGCGCGTGCCCGACACCGAGACGATGGACGATCTCATCGCCGACAAGATCGCGCCGCATGACTGGTCCGCCCATTCCGGCGGATCGAGCTCGATCTTCGTCAACGCCTCGACCTGGGCGCTGATGCTGACCGGCCGTGTCCTCGACGAGGGCGAGGGCGGTATCGAAGGCACGTTGCGCTCGATGGTGCGCAGGCTGGGCGAGCCGGTGATCCGCAAGGCGGTGGCCGCCGCCATGCGCGAAATGGGCGAACAGTTCGTGCTCGGCCGGACCATCGCGGAGGCGGTCAAGCGCGGCCGGCCGATGACGCAGAAGGGCTATCTCTATTCCTTCGACATGCTGGGCGAGGCGGCCCGCACCGAGGCCGATGCATTGCGCTACCACAAGGCCTATGCCGACGCGATTTCCTCGCTGGATTCCGGCTCCAACGGCCCTGACATCCGCCAGAACCATGGCATCTCGGTCAAGCTCTCGGCGCTGCATCCGCGCTACGAGGTGGCGCAGAAGGAGGAGATGCTGCCCGTGATGGCCGAGCGGCTGCTGTCGCTGGCGCTCGCCGCCCGGCATTCGCGCATGGGGCTCAACATCGACGCCGAGGAAGCCGATCGCCTCGATCTGTCGCTCGACGTCATCGAACGCGTGCTGGCAGAGCCGGAGCTCGCCGGCTGGAACGGTTTTGGTGTGGTGGTGCAAGCGTATGGGCCACGCGCGGCCTTCGTCATCGACTGGCTCTACGCGCTGGCCAAGAAGTACGACCGCACCATCATGGTGCGGCTGGTCAAGGGCGCCTATTGGGACACCGAGATCAAGCGGGCGCAGACGCTCGGGCTCAACGGCTACCCAGTCTTCACCCGCAAGGCCAACACCGACGTGTCCTATATGGCTTGCGCGAAAAAACTGCTTGGCATGACCGACCGCATCTACCCGCAGTTCGCCACCCACAACGCCCACACCGTCGCCGCCATCCTGTCTATGGCTGATAATCGCGATGCCTTCGAGTTTCAGCGTCTGCATGGCATGGGCGAGGCGCTGCACGAGACGGTGCGCCAGGCCGAAGGCACGCGCTGCCGCATCTATGCGCCGGTCGGCGCGCATTCCGACCTGCTGGCCTATCTGGTGCGCCGGCTGCTCGAGAACGGCGCCAATTCCTCCTTCGTGCATCAGCTGACCGACGAGGACGTCGAGCCGGAGGATATCGCGCGCGATCCGCTGGAGACCGTCGAGGACCAGGGCCCTGCCGCCAATCCGGCGATTGCCCGGCCGTCTCAGATTTTCGGGATCGGCCGCCGCAATTCGAAAGGCTTTGACATCACCGACACGGTGACGCTGGCGGCGATCGACAAGGCCAGGGCGGCCTTTGCCGGACCGGATCGCTGGCATGCCAAGCCGATTACGCGCGCCGCCGGCTACGGCAAGCAGCGCCCGATCGTCAATCCGGCCAAGCCCGATGAAGTGGTCGGCACGGTTCACGAGGCGTCCGCCAAGCAGGTCGCGATCGCCGTGCGCATCGCGGTGGAAGCGCAACCGGCCTGGGCAAAGCGCCCCGTTGCCGAACGCGCCGCCATCCTCAACCGTGCCGCCGATCTCTACGAAGCCAATGCTGTCGAGTTCTTCGCGCTCGCCACGCGCGAGGCTGGCAAATCGTTGGCCGACGGCGTGGCGGAAGTGCGCGAAGCCGTCGACTTCCTGCGCTACTACGCCGCCGAGGCGGCAAACGCCGAGATAGGCACGCAAGCGCGCGGCGCCATCGTCTGCATTTCGCCGTGGAACTTTCCGCTCGCCATCTTCACTGGCCAGATTGCGGCGGCACTCGTCACCGGCAATTCGGTGATCGCCAAGCCGGCCGAGCAGACGCCGCTGATCGCCTTCCGCGCCGTCGAACTGCTGCGCGAGGCCGGCGTGCCGGAAGACATCATCCAGCTTCTGCCCGGCGACGGCCCCTCGGTGGGCGCGCCGCTGACGGCTGACCCGCGCATTGCCGGCGTCTGCTTCACCGGCTCGACCGAGGTCGCCAAGCTGATCGAAAAGCAACTGGCCGAGACCGCGGCACCCGACGCCATGCTGATCGCCGAGACCGGCGGCCTCAACGCCATGATCGTCGATTCCACCGCGCTGCCCGAGCAGGCGGTGCGCGACATCCTGGCCTCGGCCTTCCAGAGTGCCGGCCAGCGCTGCTCGGCGCTGCGCGTGCTCTATGTGCAGAAGGATGTCGAGAAGAAGATGCTGGAGATGCTGAAGGGCGCCATGGAAGCGCTCAACATCGGCGATCCCTGGCGGATTTCGACCGATGTCGGTCCGGTCATCGACGATGAGGCGCAGGCTTCGATCCGCGACTATTGCACGAAGAAGGGCCTCGAAGGCCGGCTGATCGCCAAGCTCGAGGCGCCAAAGGATGGCCGCTTCGTCGCGCCGCATGTCTTCCGGGTCAAAGGCATCGAGGAGATGGACCGCGAAGTGTTCGGGCCGGTGCTGCATGTCGCCACCTTCGACGCCGATGAAATCGACGCGGTGATCGCCGCCATCAACCGCAAGGGCTATGGCCTGACCTTCGGCCTGCACACCCGCATCGAAGGCCGCGTCCAGCATTTCGTCGATGGCATCCATGCCGGCAACATCTATGTCAACCGCAACCAGATCGGCGCCGTTGTCGGCTCGCAGCCCTTTGGCGGCGAGGGTCTGTCCGGCACCGGGCCAAAGGCCGGCGGGCCGCATTATCTGCGCCGCTTCCGCAAGGGGCCGGAAGCTGGCACGGAAGTTGGCGAGGGCCACAAGGTGACGGCGACCGAATTGGCCGACAATCTGCCCGATCCAACGCTGGGTGGCTGGTCGACCCGCCCGGACCGGATCGCCATCCTGAGGAAGCACCTGCGCGGCAAGGGCGCGGCGGCAATCGGCGCTGCCGCTGCAATCGATTTCGGTCAGGTCGACCTGCCCGGACCGACCGGCGAGGCCAACACGCTGTCGCTGTCGCCGCGCGGCCGGGTGCTGTGCCTGGGGCCGGATGCCGACACGCTGCTTGCCCAGACGATCCAGGCGCTCGCCGCCGGCAATGCGGTGCTGGCCGTGGCACCGGGCGCACCGGCGGCTCTCTCCGCATTGACCGGCAAGGGACTGCCTTTGGCTGCGATCGACGGACGCCCCGATCCGGTCGAAGCGCGCTCGCTGCGCGTCGACGTCGTCGCTTTCTCCGGCACGCCGGAGGCGGCGCGCATCGTGCGCAAGGTCATCGCCGACCGGATTGGCCCGATCGTGCCGCTGGTCAGCGAGGTGCTCAACCCGGCCGCCTATGCGCATGAGCGGGCCGTCTGCGTCGACACGACTGCCGCGGGCGGCAATGCCAGCCTGCTCGCTGCGGCATAAAGACTATTCACACCTCGCTTGCCTTGTGTCGAGTTGCCGGGGATAAGCATGGGCGGCAATTCGAGCGGGGCGACCGATCAGATGGAAGACAAGTCCCCACCGTTTGAGCTGCCGCGCGTGGCGGTGGTCATCACCTGCTACAATTACCGGCCCTACGTCGAACAGGCGATCCGCTCGGTGTTGGCCCAGACCTACCGGAACTGGGACTGCGTCATTGTCGACGACGCCTCGACCGACGGCTCGGCCGACCATATCCGCCAGCTTCTGGCAGCCATAGACGATCCGCGCCTGCGCCTGCTGGCGCGTTCGCAAAATGGCGGGCAGATCTCGGGATTCCGCGATGGCTTTGCCGCGACTGACGCGCCTTTCGTGGTATTTCTCGATTCCGACGATGCGTGGCTGCCGGATTTTCTCCTGGCGCATCTGTCCGCCCACCTCAACGCAACATATTCGGCCGCGCTGTCGAGCTCCGATGTGTTCCTGGTCGACGGCAGCGGCACCTTGCTGAGCAGCACTTTCCTTCCCTTGCGCAAACCGCGCTCCGGGCCCGATGGCGATGGCGTTGCCATCGCGCCTGGTGGCCAGCTTGCCGGCATAGCGCCCGGGATTGCCTACGCATCGGAGCATCCAATGACTTATTTCGCGCCTGCGACAACCGGCTGGCTATGGTCACCATGCTCGGCGATCATGTACCGGCGTGGCGCGCTGGAACCGGTCTTGTCCTTCCCGTTCAAGGCCAAGATGGGGGCGGACTATCTGACGGTCACATGTGCGCATCTGGCCGGCGGCAGCCTCATCCTGTCCGAAGGCCTCAGCCTCTATCGCCTGCACGGGTCGAACATGTCCTCCACCGGCATTGCCTTTGCCGGCGGCCATGTACCGCAGACGCCTGCCCACCGAGCCCACAAGAGCATATTGGCGGCGGATGTCGTCGACTATGTGTTGGAGAATTCAGCCTGGCTCAGTGATGTCAACGGGCGCAGTTTCATACCCGCATTCCTGACGCAGCATGTGCGTCAGTTCAGGGAGCTGGCCGATGATCCGCGGCTGATGCGATACCTGACCCGGGGACGGCCCTGGCAGTGGCTGCGCATGCATGTTGGCCACTGGCTGCGTCGGCTGGGTGGGCGCGGTTCGACGCGATCATGACGAGGATGCCCGAGGTTCTCGCATTTGCTCGGGCAAAGCCACGTCAGGCGCCCTCGACGACGGAAAAGCCCTCGAATTGCGGGTGGCCGAGATAGTGGACCTTCGTCGTGCCGACATTCCTGTGCGCGGCGCGGAAGTTTTCCGATTTGGTCCAGGCGACGAAATCATCCTGGCTCGCCCACACCGTGTGTGAGGCAAACAGCGTGTAGCCTTCGGTCTCGTTGACCGGGCCGCGCAGCAGGTGGAATTCCCGAAAACCCTTCATCTCGGCAAGGCTGGAATCACGGTTCTTCCACACGGCCTCGAAATCGGCTTCCGAGCCTTTCTGCACCTTGAAGCGGTTCATGGCGATGTACATGGGGTTCCTTTCGGCTATTCGCGAGCGTTGATGTTGGGTGGTTGCTTGATCGGTCAAGGCGAGAAGGGGCCGATTGGCGCTTTGAACCGCCAGCTCATCAGCCCGGTCTCGGGAGGAATCGGCGGGAACGGTGCCTGTTTTCGCACCAGTTCCAAAGCGAATTGATCGAGTTCGGCCGAGCCTGAGCTTTTGGCAAGCTGCAGGTCGGCAATGTTTCCATTGGCCAGCACGACAAATGCCACCAATGCGTTGTTGCGGGCTGTCGTCTGCGCAGATTTCGATACGCGGCGATTGGCGCGAGCCAACTTGCTGGCTACCTCGCCGCTATAGCGGGACGCCGCCGCGTTCCCGGTATCGGCTCGCTTTCGGCCCTTGCTCGCAATTGCCGCCTTGGTTTCGTTGCCGTCCGCTGTGCCGCGCTCCTCATATGCTTCGCTTGCAGTTGCCGGGACGGCTGTCGGAGTTGGCCTTGCACTGGGGATCGGTGGTTGCTCGGGAATGGCGACAGGCATCTGGGCGCTCTCAGCCTGGACACTCGGCTCTGCCGACGTTTCGGCCTTGGCAGCCACGCTCTGGTTATCAGGACGCGGGGTTGCCGCCACCAGTATGTCCGGCGTGACCGCTGGCTGTTTGACAGCTTCCGGCAAAGGCTTGGCTGCTTCCTGGGTGGGTTCGGCAGCTTGCTTCACAGCTTGCCGCTCAGGCTGCGAAGGTTTTGTCGGTGGCCTCGGTTTCGGCTCCAGCGTGACATTGATTGCCGCCGGATCCTTGTCCAACGCACTGCCGGCCACCTTGTCTCCGATCTGATCGCTGCCTTCCGATTGCACCGCATCCCTGGAATTGAATGGGCTGGAAGGCGAGATCAGAAAGAATGCCGCCGCAGCGCCATGGAGCAGGCCGGAGACGACGATGGTAGCGGGCCATTTGCCGTTACGGGCCGCTGGCCGTGCGACTGCAAGCGGCTCGGCCGGCGCTATCGCCAGCTCGCTGCCAGCGTCGGGGAGGGGGCTGATTTCCTGCATGTCGCGGGCCGGAAATTGCAGCGACCAGCGGGCAAAAGTCAAATCAAGATCGTTTGCCCCGCACGGCAGCAGACTGGAGCCGGCCAGAGGCCAGGCCACGGCATTTCCTGTGAATGCGGGATGCAGTCCCAACGCCGGTCTCAGACGCCGAAAGCGATGCCGGTCTTGGTGTCCGTCTTCAGCTTGCGCATGCAGGCGGCCGGTTCGACGCCGGTGCCGGCACACTCGGTCGCGCTGTTGATCAGCACACGGCTGACCTTGGTGCAGTCGGTGCCGGCGAGATCAAAGCGCGTCACCTTGGTCTTGCCTGCCGGCAAGTCCTTGAAGTCGAGCACGGTGAGCCGGTCGACGACGCCGGCCGCGTTGAACAGCGCGATCTCGAACGCCGCCTTGGAGAGGTCGGCGCCAAGATTGTTGTTGACCAGGAAGGTCAGCCGGCAGCCCTTGTCGGAAGGCTGCGCGGCATTGAGTTCCAGGGTCAGCGCGGGTACCGGCGCGGACCCTTCAGCCCACGCCGGAACCATCGCCAGCGACACCGCAAACGCCGAGGTCAGCAGACGAAGGGATGTCGTCAAGCTCGTCATGATCATCAGCCTCCAAACCGCATGGTTGCCGCCAGTTTCAACGTTATGCTTGGCTCATAGACCGCGATTGTCGTGCTGCCGTTGAGCGGATTGGCGTATTTGACGTCGAACAGATTGTCGGCGCGGAAATCGACCTTCAGATTGTCGGTCGCCTGATAGCTGGCGAAGGCATTGACCAGCGTGTAGTCCTCGGCCACCGCATTGCCCTTCGGCTTGCCGTTGTACTGCACTTCGCCGCCGACGGTCAGCTTGTCCTCGAGGAAGCGCAGGCCGAGTTGGGCGGTGACCTGCGAAGAGGGGATAGTGGCGAGATCGGCTTCCACACCCTTGTAGGAAATGGTGTGGCCATTCGTGATCGAGGCCGAAAGTCCCGCATAGCCCCATCCGGCGTCGTAGACGCTTTCAAACTCAAAGCCGCGGATCTTGGCCTTGGCGAAATTCTGGTACTGATAGCAGATCGGAATGCCTGGGCCGAACGGGCAACCGCTGCCAGGAGCGAACGGCGACAATGTCACGCCTTCGATATAGTCGTCGACGTCATTGTTGAAATATGCCGCCTTGACGCGGAGCGCGTCGCCAGCCTCCAATATATCGTTCTGCTTGTAATTGATGCCGAATTCGGTCGTCTTGCCGATCTCAGGTCGCAGGTTCGGATTGGGCAGGAATGGGAAGGTGACACCTGCCGGATGGTTGCCGCTGATCAGCGTCTCCGTGAGGGAGGGCGAACGGTAGCCCTCTGCGTAAGTGCCATAGAATTGCAAGCCGGCAAGGCTGGCGTTGTCGAAGGGCGAGACGCCGACTGTGATGCGCGGCGACAACCGGTCGCCCGATGTATCGTGGGTGTCATCCTTGAGGCTGTAGCTGTCGTAACGCAGCCCGGCGATCACCTCGAGCCAATCCCAGGTGAGTTTATCCTGGACATAGGCGCCGGACACATTCCGCTTGCCCGACGGCGTGTAGAAACTGTCGCCACCGGCGGTGCCGCCAGTCTTGACGTCGTCATTCACCCAGTCGCCGCCATAGGTCAATTCGTGCGCAACGCCACCGGTCTCGAATCGTGAGGTGTTCCAGATGTCGATTGCGGCCGTGCCGACATCGAAAGTCGATGTCGAGCCTGCTGGCAGCACCACCGGAAGACCTGTGACCGGATCGAAGCGGTTTTGCGGAACGAGGCTGGTCAGATCGAGATTGGTCTTGTTGTAGGAGTTGTTGATGTGGAGATCGAGCCAGCTCTTGTCTTCGTCAGTGACGTTGTAACGCGCCGTGAATGTGTTCGACTTCAGGTCGACATCGTTGACCGGCACACCGCCGCTGGTTTCGTCCCAGCTGTCGCTTGAGCCGACCCAGCCCAGCTTCAATTCACTGTTGTCGGTCGGGCGGATGGTGGTCTTGAGCAGGCCGCTCAGCACGTCGAAGCCGGTGCCGTTGACGGTGTCGCCGCCGCCATCCTTGTAGTCGTCATAGTTGCGGTAGACGATGTTGCCCAAGACGTCCCAGTTCTCGTTGACGCGGTAGGCGCCGGTGGCGCTTGTGGTCCAGCCCTTGCCATTGCTCTCGTAGCGTCCGGTTACCGAAGCGCCCCACGTTTCCTCCGGCTTGAGGAAGTCTGCGGCGTCCTTGGTGTCGAAGAAGACGACGCCGCCGATGGCGCCGGAGCCATAGGTGTTGGCGACTGGACCGCGGATCACATCGACGGATTTGATGAGCTCGGGATCGATGTAGAAGGTCGACTGGGTGCCGTGGTCGGAGCGCTGGAAATCCTGGCGCGCGCCGTCGACGATCACCGCGACGCGGCCGAAATCCTGCAGGCCGCGTATGTTGATGCTGGTGCTGACGCGCCTGGCGTCGGCTTGTGCTGCGACCCCGGGCACGCCGAAGAGCATTTCGTTGGGTGTCGTTGCCATGCGGCGGTCGAGCTGTTCCTTGTCGAGATGGCTGGCCGAGGCCAGCGATTCGATCGCCGTCTCGCCGGTGCGGCTGAGCACCAGGATCTTGTCGAGCAGCGTCGCACCCGCGGAGGTCGCTTTATACTGGTCAGCTTTCTTCGATTGATCCGTCTGCTCGCCCGCCGGTTGCGTTGCTTGTTGGGCATGCGCCGATGGCGCGGACAGGGCGATCGCCGCCACGCTTGCCAACAAAGCCGCCACACCGCTCGCCGCCGACCGGCCGCGCCATTCCCAGTTTACCAACAACCCCATGCCCCAACTCCAGATTCCAGGTTTCGTGCTGGCTGGCCCGTGGCTCGCTGGCATTTTTGATCGTGTCCGGCGTGTTAAATGTTGACTCATTTAATCCGGTATTGCACTGACTAGTAAACATGATTATTCAAGTCAAGAAATGAATCGGATCTTCGCAACGCCTAGCCAGACGCCCGGCACAGGAAAGGGATCGACCCAGATGAACACCCACAATCCCAATGACTTTCGCTACCGCGTCCGCCGTTCCGACGAAGCCCCCGTCACCCGTTTCGACCGGGTTCCGCTGGCGGTCAGAACATTGTCCAGCAACACGCTGTTCCAGGGCGAGCATGAGATCGGCATCGAACATCATGGCGCTCTCTACCGGCTGAAGATCACCCGTCAGGGCAAGCTCATTCTCAACAAGTAAGGCAAGGCAGTAGGGACGAGACATGGACCAGCGCGTAAAACCCGCCCCGCATGAAATCCGGCGGGCACGGACGGAAAATCCGAAAGCGCGCGAGCGTGACCTGGCCGCCCAGCTCGGTATTTCGGAAGCCGAACTGGTCGCCGCGCATTGCGGCGACGGCGTCGTGCGCATCGAGCCACGGGTCAACGATCTCCTGACCGGCCTCGAGGCCGTCGGCGAGGTGATGGCGCTGACCCGCAATGAAAGCGCCGTGCACGAGAAGATCGGCGTCTATGACAAGGTCGTCACCGGCAACCACAATGCCATGGTGCTTGGCGAGAATATCGACCTGCGCATCTTCCCAAAAGTCTGGGCTCACGGCTTTGCCGTGGAGAAGCGCGACGGCGACGAGATCCGCCGCAGTCTGCAGTTTTTCGATGCGGCGGGCGAGGCGGTGCACAAGGTGCATCTGCGGCCGGCCTCCAGCCTCTATGCCTACCAGAAGCTGGTCGCCTCGCTGGAATCGTCCAACCAGGAGCCGACGGTCGCCATCTCCGGGCAAGCCTTAGACGATGAGGGCGAGGCCACGGCGACGACCGCCAACCTCGACGATCTGCGCGACCGTTGGAGCCGGCTGACCGACGTGCACCAGTTCTTCGGCATGCTGAAGACCTTGAAGCTCAGCCGCCGTCAGGCGGTGCGCATGGTCGGAACGGACTATGCCTGGCTGCTCGACAATGACGCGGTCCGCGCCATGTTCCATCACGCCGCCGAAGGCGAGATGCCGATCATGTGCTTTGTCGGCAACCACGGCTGCATCCAGATCCATTCCGGCCCGGTCAAATCGATCAAGCCGATGGGGCCGTGGATCAACGTGCTGGACGAGACCTTCCACCTGCACCTGCGCACCGACCACATCCATGAAGTCTGGGCGGTGCGCAAGCCGACCAAGGACGGCCATGTCACCTCGCTCGAGGTGTACGCCGCCAATGGCGAGATGATCATCCAGTTCTTCGGCAAGCGCCACGAAGGCGAAAGCGAGCGCGACGACTGGCGATTCCTGGCCGAGGACCTGCCGCGCATCCCAAGCCCGACGGCAGCCTGAGGAGAACGACAATGGGCTGTTTTTCCAGGATGGTCGCCGGCCCGATGGTCGGCCTCGCTTTGGCTTTCACCGCGCTGCAGCCGGCTGGCGCCACAGAAGGCGTCTCCGTTTTTCCTGATCCGTCGAAGATCGCCGCCATAGGCGGCTCGATCACCGAAATCGTCTATGCGCTTGGCGAGGAGAAGCATCTGGTGGCGCGTGATTCCACCAGCCGCTATCCCAAGGCGGCGTTCGCTCTGCCCGATGTCGGCTATATGCGCGCGCTGTCGCCGGAAGGTGTGCTGTCGGTCAATCCGACCGGCATCCTGGCGCTGCAGGGCAGCGGCCCGAAGGAGGCCGTCGATGTGCTGAAGAAGACGAGCATACCCTTCATCGAAGTGCCGAGCATTTTAGCCACGAAGGCATCCTCGAGAAGGTCCGCATCGTCGGCAAGGCGCTCGGCGTCGATGCCAGGGCCGAGCTGCTGGCCAAGGAACTCGATGCCAAGCTGACGGCCGCCGAGAAACAGACGGCCTCGATCAAGCAGCGCAAGCGCATCCTGTTCGTGCTGTCGATACAGGGTGGCAAGATCCTGGCGGCCGGCAGCGATACCGCGGCCGACGGTATGGTCAAGCTGGCGGGCGGGGTCAACGCGGTCGAGGGCTTCTCCGGCTACAAGCAGATGTCCGACGAAGCGATCATTACTGCCAGGCCTGACGTGATCCTGATGATGAGCAATGCCGGGCTGCCGGTGTCGGACGACGAATTGTTCGGCAACCCGTCTGTTGCCTCGACGCCGGCCGGAACCGCGCGCAAGCTGATCCGCATCGATGGCGGCTATCTGCTCGGCTTCGGGCCGCGCACGGCTGAAGCCATCCACGAGCTAGCCGTCTCGCTCTATGGCGCTGAAGTCACGGACTGAGCGTCATGGTCGATCAATCGATCGCCGGCCCGGTGAAGGTGATGGCGAATGCATCCGAAGGCGACCGCTCGGGCCGCGCGCGCATCGTCATCCTGCTGCTGTGCCTCGGCCTCGCGGCCGCCATGCTTTTGTCGCTGACGTCAGGGGCATCGGATGCTTCGGCCGTCAACGTCCTCAGCGACTGGCTGCTTGGAGCCGTCCCGAATGATGCGGCGCTGAGCGCCCGTGACAGCCTGATCGTCTACGACATCCGCTTGCCGCGCATCATCCTCGGCATGCTGGTCGGCGCGGCGCTCGCGGTCTCGGGTGCCGTCATGCAGGGGCTGTTCCGCAACCCGCTGGCCGATCCCGGCCTGATCGGTGTTTCCGCTGGCTCCAGTCTCGGCGCGGTGGCCGTCATTGTGCTTGGCGCCACGGTGCTGGCGCCGGTGACGACCATGTTCGGTACGCTCGCGCTGCCGCTGGCCGCCTTCTTCGGTGGTCTCGCCACGACGCTGGTGCTTTATCAGGTCGCGACGCGACGCGGGCAAACCTCGGTTGCCACCATGCTGCTCGCCGGCATAGCGCTGGCGGCCCTTGCCATGGCCCTGACAGGTGTCCTCATCTTCATGGCGGACGATCGCCAGTTGCGCGACCTGACGTTCTGGTCACTCGGGTCGCTCGGCGGCGCGACATGGGCGAAGATCGGTTCCGTCGGGCCGATCATCATACTGGCACTGGCGGCGATGCCGTTCCTGGCGCGCGGCCTCAACGCGCTGGCGCTGGGCGAAACGACCGCCGGCCATCTCGGCATTCCCGGTACAGCGGTTGAAATACACGGCGATCATCGGTGTCTCGGCTGCGGTCGGTGCGTCTGTCGCCGTCAGCGGCGATTGTCCGGACCGATCAGCAGGCGCAGCAGATGCGGCACGACGATGCCGACGAAGCCGATACCGCTATCTGCTGCCGGCCTCGGCGCTGCTCGGTGCCTCGCTGCTGCTGTTGGCAGACGCGGTCGCCCGCACCATCGTGGCGCCGGCGGAATTGCCGATCGGCATCGTCACCGCGATATCAGGCGCGCCATTCTTCCTGTGGATCCTGCTGCGCAAGCGCGGCGTGGTCGATCTCTGAGATCTGGGACCTGTGAGGCTTTGATGATCGAGGCAAGGGATGTTTCCGTTGATATCGCCGGCAAGCGTATCGTCGGCGGTGTCGATTTCGAAGCGCGGCCCGGCGAAGTGGCGGCCATCGTCGGCCCCAACGGTTCCGGCAAGACGACCTTCCTGAAGGCGTTGTCGGGCGAGCTTGCCTATACCGGGCGCGTCACCCTTAACGGCCGCGATCTCTCGGCCATGAAGCCGGTCGAGATTGCCGTGCATCGCGCGGTGCTGCCGCAGGCGACGACACTGTCGTTTCCCTTCACGGTGCGCGAGATTGTCAAGCTCGGCCTTGTCGGCGGCCGCTCGGGTGCCTTGCCGGGCGAGGATGCGCGGCTGCCGGAGCGGGCGCTGGCCCGCGTCGACCTCGACGGTTTTGCCGGACGTTTCTACCAGGAGCTTTCGGGCGGCGAGCAGCAGCGCGTCCAGCTAGCGCGCGTGCTGTGCCAGGTTTGGGCGCCGGTGCTCGACGGCAAGCCGCGCTATCTGTTCCTCGATGAGCCGGTCTCCAGCCTCGACATCAAGCACCAGCTGATCATCATGAACATCGCCCGCGACTTCGCCAGAAGGGGCGGCGGCGTGGTCGCCATCCTGCACGACCTCAATCTGACTTCCATGTATGCCGACCGCATCTTCGTCATGCATCGCGGCCGGCTGGCCGCGACCGGTTCGCCGCAAGACGTGCTGAGCGATGAGCTGATCGAGAAAGTGTTCGACTGCCGGCTAAAGGTCGGCGTGCTGCCGGCGGGCAATATGCCGTTCGTGCTGCCGCAATCGTCGGTCGGTTGATATTCAGGTGAGGCCGGCCTGCGAACGGCGGCTTCCTGCGCTTCCGGTACTCACGTGCCCGAAAGTACGCTCCGTTCCGGTTCTCGGAACCAACCGTTCTCGACTCGGCCTGACCTGAATCTCAACCGACCGAGCCTAAGATGACACGGTAGGGATCAGGCGGCTGGGGCGCGGCGCTCCAGCATGTCGATGCCGAGCAGGTTGCGCACATTCGGCCTTGCCGCCACCATATCGGCAACGGTGTAGCGGGAAAGCACGGCGAAGAAGGCGTTGAGCGCCTCGCGCAGCGCCGAATTCAGCGCGCAGCTGTCGACCAGCGGGCATTCGGCGGCATCGTTCTCGAAGCATTCGGCCATTGCGAAGCTTTCCTCGGTGACGCGCACGACGTCGAAGAGGCTGATCGCTTCGGCTGCGCGGCCAAGCCGGACGCCGCCATTCCTGCCGCGCACCGTTTCCACCAGGCCATGCTCGACCAAAGGCTGCAGGATCTTGAACAGGAACAGTTCCGACACCGAATAGGCGGCTGCAATTTCGGGGATACGGCTCAACCGGTCATTGTTGGCGGCACAATACATCAGGATGCGCATGGCATAATTGGTCTGGCGTGTAAGCCGCATTTTGTCCTCACTAGGCGCCGGCGCGGTGCAACCACGCCAGATTCCTGCACTTTGCTGGCGCGGCTCTGAGCCGGGATTTCGGATTCGCCGCACTGGCCTCGACCGAATATGGCCTATACCTTGGAACAATTCCAGACTAGCCTCGCATGATAGATGAATATTCTCGTCAACTTTATGTGCGCAACCCGGCAAAACGTCGGGAAAACCCGCGGTCACGGGTATTTTCGCGGTCGAGGCACTAGATAGGTCCGAGATCGCCCCCGAGATCGACCAGAGGTCGACCAGAGTTCGACGAGGAGCAGTTCATCCATGTCACAATCGGCTCCGTCCCTGGCGCCTGTCCGTTTCGATGCCGACGCGGCCGCCAAGCTCTCGGCGTTGCGCCGCACCAAGTTCATCGCCGCCGCCGCGCTGGCGCTTTGCGTGCTGGTGTTTGCCTTGGCCAAGTCGTTCGAGACCTCCCATCCATGGCTGGGGTTTGTCGCTGCCTTCGCCGAGGCGGCGACCATTGGCGGCCTCGCCGACTGGTACGCAGTGGTGGCGCTGTTCAGGCGGCCGCTCGGGCTGCCGATCCCGCACACCGCCATCATCCCGGAAAACCAGAACCGCATCGCCGACAACCTCGGCCGCTTCATCGAGGCCAATTTCCTGGCGCCGGAGCCGGTGCGGGAAAAACTCGCCGAGGTCGATTTTGCAGCACTCGTCGCTGACTGGCTGGCCGACGCCGAACGTGCCGCCGGCCTGTCGCGTTTCGTCGTGCGGCTGGTGCCGCAGACGCTGGCCGCGGTCGAGCAATCCGGCCTGCGCGGCTTCGTCACCAGCCGCATGCTGGAGCAGATCGAAAAGGTGCCGCTGGCGCCGCTGGCGGCTGAACTCTTGTCGGCGCTTACCGACGACCGCCGCCACCAGAAGCTGTTCGACGAGTTCATCAAGGTCGTCGGCCGCTTTCTCAACGACGAACAGGCGCTGGCGACGATGCGCGAAAAAATCCGCGAGGAACTGCCTTCGCTGTTCAACCTGTTTCGCGCCGACGCCTATCTCCTGAAGAAGATCGTCGCCTCGGCGGGCTCCTTGCTCGACGAGGTGCGGGCCGATCCCGACCATCCGATGCGGGCCGAGTTCGACCGTTTCGCGCAAGGCTTCGTCGAGCGGCTGCGGACGTCCAAGCAATATGCTAAGCGCGCCGAGAAGATGAAGCGTGATTTCCTCGCCCGACCCGAAGTCAAGGCATTGGCGGGCGACATATGGGAGAGCCTCAGCCTATTCATCGAGCAGGACGCCAAGGCGCCGAATTCGGTGATCCGCGCGCATCTCGCCAACATGTTCGTCGAGGTCGGCCGCCATCTTGCCGGCGATGCGCAGATCCGGGCCGACATGAACCAGGGGTTCGTCGTCGCGCTCGGCTCCTTCGTCGAAAGCCAGAAGAGCGGCGTGTCGAAATTCATCGCCGACCAGGTCAAGCGCTGGGACCTGGCGCAACTGACGCGGCTGATCGAGATGAATATCGGCCGGGACCTGCAATATATCCGCTTCAACGGCATGATCATCGGCGGGCTGGCGGGTATCGTGCTCTATACGATCGAGCTGCTGCTCCCGGTCAATTGATGCGCATCGAGCGCCGGGCCTGTGTTCGAAATGGACAGGCGGCAGCCGAGTGCTATGCTCCCTGCGAGGGCGCCGCATCCGCGGCAAAGGGGAGAAGACAGCATGGCAAAACAAACGGAATCCGATTCCTTCATGGACATGTTCGGCAGATTCGGCCGCGACCTGAAGGTGCCCAATGTCGATGTCGAGGCGATCCTTGCCCATCACCGCAAGAACCTCGAAGCCTTGGAGAAATCGGCGCGAGCCGGCGCCGCCGGCGCGACCTCGCTGTTATCGAGGCAACGCGAAATGCTGCAGGACACGCTGCGCGAAATTGCCGACATGGCGCAGAGCTATCGGGCGCCGGGTAACCCACAGGAGCTGATGGCCAAGCAGACGGAGTTCGCCAGGAAATCCTTCGAGGTCGCGCTCAAGAATGCTGGTGAAGTGGCTGAACTGGCTCGCAAATCCGGAACCGAATCGATCGAAATCCTGCGCGCGCGCATCAAGGAAGCGATGGAGGAAATCCGCGCCGGCTACGGGCAGAAATAGGTTTTCGTGGCCAGTCGTTCCGCCTTCGGCAGGACATACGGGTTTGCAATTCCGCGACCTTGCGCATAGTTGCATCCGCGCCACGCGATAAGCTCCCGGCAAACTCGGAAGGTTGGAAAATCCGAATTCGCCCTGCCATTGCATGGCGAGGCGTGGCACGATTCAGCCGGAATACGGCGGAACGGATTCGCGCAAAGCGAATTGACAGGGGCCGTCCGTTCGTGGTCCGGAGGCGCTGCAAGCGATCGGGAAAGCAGGAATGAACGAAGTACGGCCTAAAACGCCGCCGACCTACGAGCAGTTGAGGACGATGTCCGGGCAGGAGCTTGGCGTCTCGGAATGGACCACTGTCGACCAGGATCGTATCAACAAGTTCGCCGAATGCACCGGCGACCACCAATGGATCCATGTCGACCCGAACGGGCGCGGCGGCAAAGCCCGTTCCGCACGACGATCGCGCATGGCTATCTGACATTGTCGATTATCGGCGCCCTGGCGCTCGGCATGGGCATTGTGCCGGAAAACACCCAGGCCGCCTTCAACTATGGCTTCGACAAGGTGCGTTTCCTTGCGCCGGTCAAGGTCGGCGCGCGCATCAGGCTGCGCACGGTGCTGCTTTCCATGGAAGACAGAGGCCCCGGCCAATACCTGATGAAGGCAGCCAACACCGTCGAGATCGAAGGCGAGGAAAAGCCGGCACTGACGGCCGAAACGCTGGTCATGCTTTATGAGCGCCGCAAACGGGCAGGGGCCTGAGAGACTGTTTGGAAATTCTACTCCGGCGGCCATCTGATGGCGTTTTCTGCGCTTCCGGTGCTCACGGACCTGAATGTCCGCTCCGCTCCGGTTCTCGAAACCACCACCATATGACTCGCCAGAGCGAATTTCGAAACAGTCTCGGAGAGGTGTGCAACCGGATTTCACGCTTCGATCGCCTATCGCCAAACAGGTGGTGCCTTACGAAACATTGGGTTCTATGCGGGCAGCGGCGCGGGCCGAGAGCAGGGCGAGGATCAGCGCGACCAGCACCAGCGCCGTTGCCGTCTGAAAAGTGACCTGCATGCCCCGGGCGGCGGCCACGGAAGTCAGGATCTCCTGCCCAATGCCTCGCTGCGCCGCGGCCGATGCGACCGCGAATATAGCCCCCATCAGGGATGCGCCAGTGATGAGGCCGAGATTGCGCGACAGGTTGAGCAGGCCCGATATGACACCGCGTTCGCCGGCGCCGACACCGCTCATGACGGCCGCATTGTTGGAGGTCTGGAACAGGGCGTAGCCGAAGCAGGTGACGGTGATCGGAACGACATAGCTGGCGATGCCGAGTTTCGTCATGGCGAGCGAGAGCAGGAATGTGCCCGTGGCGAGGCTGGTCAGGCCGGCGACCATCATCCTGTGAGCTCCGAAGCGGTCGGAAAGCCGTCCGGCCAGCAGCGCCGACAGGGTCGAGACGAGCGGCCCGGTCGAAAGCACCACACCGACCATCGCGGCATCCAGCCCCAGTCCACGCGACAGATAGAACGGTGCGACCACCAGGGTCGCCATCATCACCGTGGCGACGATGAGGCTCATGGCCAGGCTGGCGCTAAGCTGCGGATCCCGGAAACTGGCGAGTTGGACCAGCGGGTTCTTCACCCGCTTCTGGGCGACGGCGAACAAACCGATGCCGAGAGCGGTCGCGGCTAGCAGGCCGATGTTGAGCGCACCGAATTGGCCCCGGCCAAGCGTCATGGCCAGCGCATAGGCGGCCAGCGTCAGGGCCAGCAGCACAGTGCCAATCGCGTCGAACTTGCCTTGAGCAGCCTGCGCGCTCTTATTGCCGGCAGGCAAGGCACGCCAGGCGAGGGCGAAGGTCAGCAGGCCCAGCGGCACATTGACCAGGAAGATCGCCCGCCAGCCGGGGCCGGCGATCAGCAGACCGCCGAGCGAAGGGCCGAGTGTCGTGCCGATCGCCGACATGGCGCCGAGCAGGCCCATGGCGCTGCCGGTCCGTTCCTTGCTCACCGTCTCGGCGACAAAGGCCAGAGTCAGCGCCATCATCAGCGCCGCGCCAAGCCCCTGCACGGCGCGTGCGGCGATCAGCAGCCACAGCGTCGGCGCCAGGCCGCAGAGCACCGATGCCGACGTGAACAGCGCGATGCCGCCAAGCAGCAATGGCCGGCGTCCGAACATGTCGGCCAGCCGCCCGGCGCTGACGATCAACGTGGTGATGGCAAGGAGATAGGCCAGAACCACCCATTGCACGGCCTGGAACGATGCGGCGAACGTCTGCATCAGCGCGGGCAGCCCAACGCTGGCGATGCTGGTTCCGAGCGACGACAGCAGCGTGGCGAGCGACAGGCTTGCCAGCGCCCAGCCGACCGATTGATTCTGTTGCGGGGCTGATATCCCGTCCCGATTTTGCACGGCGACTGCCATGGCGATCTCCTTTCCGTTCGCTCCGAAAACGGAGCCAATGGAGATCTAATCTTCCGGCTGATATGGCGGAAGGCGCAGCATTTGCATCATATCCGTGCATGAGACGCCGCATCATGCTATGAGCCGGCGATGACGCCGCCCGACCTCAATCTGCTGTTCGCTCTCGACGTGCTGCTGGCGGAAGGCAGCGTGGCCCGCGCCGCGCGCCGTCTGCGCCTCAGCCCCTCGGCGATGAGCCGCACGCTGGCGCGGCTGCGCGAGGCAACGGGCGATCCTTTGCTGGTCCGTGCCGGCCGCGGCCTGGTGGCGACGCCGCGCGCGGAAGAATTGCGCCGGCAGGTCGGCCCTGTCGTCCAGGAGGCGGAGGCGCTGCTGCATCCCGCCGAATTGCTTGATCCCTCGATCCTGGACAGGGTGTTCACGCTGCGCACCAATGAGGGCTTCGTCGAAGAGTTCGGGCCTCGTCTGGTCGCCCGCATCGAGGCCGATGCGCCAGGGGTGCGGCTGCGTTTTGCGCCGAAGTCCGACAAGGATGTGATGTCGCTGCGCGACGCGGCGATTGACCTCGAAATCGGCGTTGCCGGCGAAACCGGACCCGAAGTGCGCATCCAGGCGCTGTTTCGCGACCGTTTTATCGGCGCCGTTCGAGCCGGCCATTCCCTGAGCGAGGGTATTGTGACGCCCGAGCGCTATGCGGCTTGCCGGCACATCAGTGTTTCGCGGCGTGGCCGCGAGAAGGGACCGATCGACGAGACTTTGGGCGCGCTCGGCTTGCAGCGGACGGTCGTGTGCATGGTCTCGGGTTTCTCGGCAGCGCTCGCCATGGCGCGCGCCTCGGAGCTGATCGCCAGCGTGCCCGAGCGGCACACCGCCGGCGCGCGCGCCGGCATGCACAGTTTTCCGCTGCCGGTCACGACCGTGGAAGTCACCATTTCGATGCTCTGGCATCCGCGCCTCGATGCCGACCCGGCGCAACGCTGGCTGCGTGACTGCGTGCGGGAGGTCTGTGCTAGTCGCTGAGATCAGCGCGCCATCGCCGCCTCAAGCACCTTGAAAATCCGCGCGTCTTCGCACTGGGCGACGTTGAAGCGCAGGAAACGGCTGGCCGTCTGGGACAGGCTGAACGCATTGCCGGGTGCCAGCACGACATTGTCGGTAAGCGCGCGGCGTGCGACTTCGGCCGCGTCAACGCCATCGGGCAGGCTGCACCAGAGGAACAGGCCGGCCGGCTGGTCGATCCACGGCGTGATGCCGATCGCCTTCAGGCGGGTGCTGGTCTCGGCCATGGCGCGCGCAAGCCTGGCGCGCAGCAGATCCATATGCTTGCGGTAGCTGCCGTCCTTGAGCAGCGTCAACACCAGTTCGGCGGCCAGCCGTCCGCCGCCGAAGGTGGTAGCGATCTTGAGGTCGGTCAGGCCCTCGATCCAGTCGCGGGGTGCGGCGATGAAGCCGCAGCGCACCGACGCCGACAGCGTCTTGGAGAAACTGCCGATCTGGACGACGCGGCTCAGGCCATCGAAGGCCGCCAGCCTCGGGGCAGGGGTGTGCTCGAAATCGGCGAAGATGTCGTCCTCGACGATGGTCAGGTCCGACTGGTCGGCGAGCTTGAGCAAACGATGCGCGGTGACCGGCGACAGGATCGCTCCGGTCGGATTGTGGATGGCGGAATTGGTGATGTAGAGGCGCGGCCGGTGCTCGGCGAGCGCCTGCGCGAACAGGTCGATATCTGGCCCCGATGGCGTGTAGGGAACGCTGACGACCTTGGCGCGGTGGGCGCGCAGCAAAGCGTGGAAATTGAAATAGCAGGGGTCGTCGACCAGCACCGTGTCACCGGGTTCGATCAGGAACCGGCACAACAGGTCAATGGCCTGCGTGCCCGATTCCGTCAGCATGATCTGTTCGGGCGAAACTTCGATGCCGTGCCCGGCCATGCGCCGCGCCAGCAACTGCCGCAGCGGTGGCAGGCCAAGCGGCGTGCCGTAATCGGCAAGCGCGACATCATCGGCGCGCGCCACCGTGCGCAGTGCGCGGCGCAGGCCGGCCTGCGGCATCCAGGCGGCCGGCAGCCAGCCACAGCCGGGTTTCAACACCTCGTCGCCGGCGTCCAGCGACTGGCGCGAGACCCAGAGCGGGTCGACGGCACGGTCGAGCCGGGGACCGATCTCGGCCAGCGACAGCGGCGCCAGCGAGCCGGCGGCATAAAAGCCCGAGCCCGGTCGGGAGCGGATCGTGCCTTCGGCGGCGAGCCGCTCATAGGCTTCGACCACGGTGGACTTAGACACCTGCATGGATTGAGCGAAGGCGCGGATCGAAGGCAGTCGGGCTCCCGGTGTCAAGTTGCGCGCGGCGATCCGCTGGCGGATGGTCGCCATGACAGTCTCGACCAGAGTGGTCGTGATGAGTGCGGGTGCATCGTCCTTTTCCAAAGCGAAGTTCGTCATCTGTACTGCCCAATCGTCCATTACAGTTTCGCCAAATTGTACCCCATTGTCTCTGGCTGCGCCATGGCATCTGCCCGATAGAGGGCGAAAGACATGGAGTCTGGAATGGACAAGACCGCGAGCGGCTGGCTGAACGGATTTATCGGCGTGTTGATCTTCAGCGGCTCGCTGCCGGCGACACGTGTGGCGGTGGTGGATTTCGATCCGACATTTCTGACGTCGGCCCGCGCCGCGATTGCCGGACTGCTTGGCCTGGCGATGCTGCTCTTGTTCCGGCAGAAGCGCCCGGAGCGGGGCGATCTGGTGTCGCTGGCGATCGTGGCGCTGGGCGTGGTGGTCGGCTTTCCCTTGCTGACCGCTCTGGCGCTCAAGCACATCACCTCGGCCCACTCCATCATCTTCATCGGCCTGCTGCCGCTGGCGACCGCGATCTTCGGCGTGCTGCGCGGCGGCGATCGTCCTCGTCCGGCATTCTGGCTGTTCTCGTGCATTGGCAGCGCGCTCGTCGCGGGTTTCGCGCTGACGCAGGGCGTAACGGCCTCGCCGGTCGGCGATGGCCTGATGCTCGCCGCCGTCGTCGTCTGCGGGCTGGGCTATGCCGAGGGCGCCGCGCTGTCACGCAGGCTCGGCGGTTGGCAAGTGATCTGCTGGGCGCTGACGCTGTCGCTGCCGATCATGCTGGTACTGACTTTTGCAACGCTGCCGCCGTCCTTTGCCGCCGTCGGCTCCCACGCCTGGATCGGTCTGGCCTATGTCTCGCTGTTCAGCATGCTGATCGGCTTCGTGTTCTGGTATCGCGGCCTGGCGCAAGGCGGCATTGCCGCGGTGGGCCAGTTGCAACTGCTGCAGCCCTTCTTCGGCCTGGCGCTGGCGGCGACGCTGCTGCACGAACAGGTCAGTCCGCTGATGGTGGTCGTCACGCTCGGCGTGGTGGCGTGCGTGTTCGGGGCGAAGAAGTTTGCGAGGTAGTTCGGGAAGCGACTGCCGCGCCTAGAACTTCGTCACCACACCGATACCAATGCCCTCGAAACCGCCCATCGCCATCAGCGCCGCGGGCGCCTCGTCGAGGCTGATCTTCTTGCCGACCAGCAATTCGGGCTTGAGCTTGCCGTTGCGGATCATGTCCATCATCGCCTGGTAGCGGTAGGCCTGCATGCCGTGGCTACCGAGGATTTCGAGCTCGAAGGCGATGATCTTGTCCATAGGCACTTGCGGGCGGGCATGTTCGCCCAGCATCAGGCCGACCTGCACATGGCGGCCGCGCCGGCGCAGATTGGCGATCGAGTTGAACGAGGTGATGGGGTGGCCGAGCGCGTCCATCGACATATGCGCGCCGCCATTGGTGATCTGCTTGACCGCCTTGACCACATTCGGCGTCGTGGACGCATTGATGGTGGCGACGGCGCCGATCTTTCTGGCGAATTCCAGCTTCTCGTCGGTGAGGTCGATGGCAATCACATTCGCGCCCATGGAACTGGCGATCATGATCGCCGACAGGCCGACGCCGCCGCAGCCATGCACCGCCACCCATTCGCCCGGCGTCACCCGGCCTTGGTCGACGATGGCGCGAAACGAGGTGACGAAGCGGCAGCCGAGGCTGGCGGCGGTGGCGAATTCCATGTCTTCCGGCAAGCGCACCAGATTGGTGTCGGCATGCTCGATACCGACATATTCGGCGAACGAGCCCCAGCCGGTGAAGCCCGGCTGCGTCTGGTGCTCGCAGACCTGATGGTTGCCCGAGCTGCATTCGAAGCAGCGGCCGCAGCCGACGGCAAACGGTACTGTCACACGGTCGCCGGCCTTCCAGCGGCTGACCTGCTTGCCGGCGGCGACGACGACGCCGGCCAGCTCATGTCCTGGGACGTGCGGCAAGGTGATGCCGTCATCATGCCCCATCCAGCCATGCCAGTCGCTGCGACACAGCCCCGTCGCCTCGACCTTGATGACGACGCCATCGGCAGCCGGCTTCGGATCGGGGACGGTCTGGATCGTCGGCGCTTCGCCGAATTTCTCGAAGACGACGGCTTTCATCGGTAACTCCACCTAGGACGGCATGTGCTACCCGAAACGATAGCCGATTCCCCGGCCGGTCAAGCGGAAATCGATTCCGCCAGGCTGACCAGTCCGCCGAACCGGCCAGGGCGGTCAGCTGTTTTCCCGATTGCGGAAATCGGCGAGTCGGGTGTCGCCGGGAGCCAGCAGCCGCCCGTCTTCGGCATGCACTTCCAGGCGCCCGATCGGCCGGCCACTCTGCGTGTCGACCATGAAAGTGTAGGGCTCGCCCGGTCCGGAGAAATAGGTCTCGCCCCATTGCCGCAAGGCGACCAGGACATAGAACAGGCCGCGCCCCTTTTGCGTCAGCACATATTCATGGTGCGCGCTGCCGTCGGGCGCGGGAACCGTTTCCAGTATGCCGTGCGTGACCAGATTGCGCAGCCGTGCAGACAGGATGTTCTTGGCGACGCCGAGGCTCTTCTGGAACTCGCCGAAGCGGCGCAAGCCGTCGAAGGCGTCGCGCACGATGAGCAGCGACCACCAGTCGCCGATCGCGTCCAGCGGTCGCGCAATGAGGCAATCCGCTTCGTGGTGACTCGTTCGTTTCACCATGGCAATCGTTGGTCCAGATCAATCATATCGGTTGCAAGATAAAACTGTTCTGTCTATCCAGCAAGTGGTTTCAAGTTGAAACCTATTTGCGGAGAGCGACATGAACATGCAGGTGGTGAACAGCGCAACGTCAAGCGCGGAGCGGTCCGATGGGCCGCCACAGTTAACACCAGCGTCATCACCGGGACTGTCGGGAATGACAGCACTGGTCTTCGCCATTGCCTGTGGGCTGAGCGTCGCCAATGTCTATTTCGCCCATCCGCTGCTCGACGCCATGGCGCATGATTTTGCCATCGCGCCGGCCTCGGTCGGCATCGTGGTGACGGTCACGCAGATCGGCTATGCGCTTGGCCTGTTCTTCATCGTCCCCCTTGGCGACTTGTTCGACCGCCGCAAACTGATCGCTGGGCAAGCGGTACTTTCCGCGGTGGCGCTGATCGCGGTCGGGATTGCGCCGAGCGCGGCGATGCTGCTGGCAGGCCTCGCAATCGTCGGGCTGCTTGCCGTGGTGGTGCAGGTGCTGGTGGCTTATGCCGCCGACCTCGCCTTGCCGTCCGAGCGGGGGCGGGCGGTCGGCACCGTCACCAGCGGCGTCATAACAGGCATCCTGCTTGCCCGCTTCGTCGCCGGTGTCGTCGCCGACTTCGCCGGCTGGCGCTGGGTCTATCTTGTCTCGGCGGCGCTGACGCTGGTCATGGCACTGGTTCTCTTCCTCGTCCTGCCGCGCCACGAGGCGGAGCGGCCACGCACATCCTATCCGCGCCTGCTGGGTTCGGTGGTGCTGCTGTTCGTGCAGGAGCCGCTGTTGCGTGTGCGCGCTGTGCTCGCCATGCTGATCTTCGCCAGCTTCAACGTGCTGTGGGCGCCGCTGGTGCTGCCGCTGAGCGCTGCGCCATTTTCCCTCTCGCATACCGAGATCGGGCTGTTCGGGCTGGCCGGCGTCGCCGGCGCTCTCGGCGCCCGCTGGACGGGTGGCCTCGTCGATCGCGGGCGCGGCCAACTGGTCACCGGCTTCAGCCTGCTGCTGATGATTGCGGCCTGGCTGCCGATCGCCTTCATGGGCCTGTCGCTGGGGCTGCTTGTCGCCGGCATCGTCGTGCTGGACCTGGCAATACAGGCCGTCCATGTCACCAACCAGAGCTTGATTTTCTCGCGCCGGCCGGATGCGCGTAGTCGGCTGGTCGGCGGCTACATGATCTTCTATTCGCTCGGCAGCGCGCTCGGCTCCATCGCCTCGACCATGGCCTATGGCGCGATGGGCTGGAGCGGCGTCTGTGTGCTGGGCGCCGGCATTGGCCTGCTGGCGTTGCTGTTCTCGGGCGCTGACGCTACGCGTGGGCCGGTAGAGGCTCACTCCGCGTCGATCTGGTTCTGCGGCGCGGCTTTCTGGAAAGCCGGCAGTGCCATGCAGGCGGCGTTGATGCGGGTGATCGTCGGGTAGGGCGTCAGGTCGACGCCGAAGCGGGCGTTGCTGGTGATCTGCGCCGCCAGGCAGATATCGGCCAGCCCCGGCGCCTCGCCGTGGCAGAATGTTCCGGTCTCAGGCGATGACGCCAGGATCTTCTCAAGCGGTTGAAAACCTTCGTTCACCCAATGGCGGAACCAGTTGGTGATGTCCTGGTCACCGGCGCCGAACAAAGTGCGCAGCGAGGTCAGCACGCGCAGATTGTTCACCGGATGGATGTCGCAGGCGATCATCTGCGCCAGCATTCGCACGCGCGCCCGGCCAAGCGCGTCCTTCGGCAGCAGCGGCGGCGTGGGCTGGATCTCGTCGAGATATTCGATGATCGCCAGCGACTGCGTCAAAAGCGTGCCGTCGTCGAGCACCAGCGCCGGCACAAGCCCCTGCGGATTGACCGCGAGATAGGCCGGTTCCAGATGCTCGCCATGGCGCAGATGATGCGGGACGTAATCATAGCTTAGCCCCTTCATCTCCAGCGCGATCCGTGCCCGATAGGAAGTGGAGGAGCGATAGTAATTGTGCAGGATGAGTTCGCTCATGCGCTCAGTTCGGCTGGCCAATGGTCACTTCGATCGTGCCGATGCCGTCGACGCCGCCGGTCATCGTCTCACCCGACTTCACGGCGCCGACACCGGCCGGCGTGCCGGTGAAGATCAGGTCGCCGGCCTGCAATTCTACGCCCTCGCTGCAAATCGAGACAATGTCTGCTATCGGCCAGATCAGCTCGGTGAGGTCGGCGTCCTGCCGGACCTTGCCGTCGACGGCGAGCCAGATGCGGCCTTTCGTCGGGTGGCCGGTCTTTTGTGTCGGGACCAGCGGGCCGCAAGGGGCGGAACGGTCGAACGCCTTCGACCAGTCCCAAGGCCGCGCCGCCTTCTTGGCCTCGTCCTGGAGATCGCGGCGGGTAAGGTCGATGCCGACGCCATACCCCCAGACATGCTCCAGCGCCCGCTCGCGCGCGATGCGGAAGCCGGGTTTGCCGATCGCGGCCACCAGTTCGATTTCATGGTGCAGATTGGCCGTCAGCGGCGGGTAGGGAATTGCGGTGCCGGAATCGACCACCGCGTCGGCCGGCTTGGTGAAGAAGAAGGGCGGATCGCGCTCATCATTGCCCAGTTCGCGCGCATGCGCCGCATAGTTGCGGCCGACGCAGAAGATGCGCCGCACGGCAAAACGCTCGGCCGACCCGCTGATGGCGACGGAAGGCGTTGGCGGCACGGGGAGGACGAAGGCGGTCATGGCGGTCTCTGCGTTGCATGTCGGGTTGCTGGCGGCACCTTCGACCGATTTCGGGGACCGGGCAAGGCGTCGCATTTCATAAAGCACGGGCTTTGCCGAGGCTGTATAAGGAATTCAGGGTTCCCATCACTTTTGCAGCGGCCTATCACTGGCGATAGACTATTTGCCAATAATCCGGCCATGGTTGCGGGGCTATGGTGTGGCCGGTAAACCGGAACGAGCCACATGACAGCATCCAACGATCGCGCCCGGTTCCTGATCATCGACGACCATCCGCTGTTTCGCGAGGCGCTGCACAGCGCCGTGCAGATGGCCTATCCGGAGGTTGACACGGTCGAGGCGCGCTCGATCGCCGAGGCGCTCGATCTCTTGGCCGATGCCAAGCCTTTCGACCTTGCGCTGCTCGATCTCTCAATGCCCGACGTGCACGGTTTCGACGGGCTGCTGCAGCTCAGGACCCGCTATCCACGCCTGCCGGTGGTGATCGTGTCGGGGTATGAGGAGCCGCGGATCATCTCCGAGGCCTTGTCTTATGGCGCTGCCGGCTTCATCCCGAAATCGGCGCGCAAGAGCGACCTGGCCGCCGCCATCCGTTCGGTGATGGATGGCGCGATCTATGTGCCGGAAACCTATGAAGGCCAGCCGGCCGACGCCGACAGCATCGACCGCGCCGACATGGTCCAGCGCCTGTCCAAGCTGACGCCACAGCAGCTGCGCGTGCTGCAGATGCTGCGCCAGGGCCTGCTCAACAAGCAGATCGCCTACGAGTTGCAGGTCGGCGAGACCACGGTCAAGGCGCATGTCTCGGAGATATTGCGCAAGCTCAACGTCTATAGCCGCACGCAAGCGGTGATCGAGGTTTCGAAGCTGGATAATGCGGAGCTGTTCAGGGATCAGGCGGGGTTTTGATCTTACCTCCCCCTTGTGGGGAGGGTCGATCCGCGAAGCGGAGCGGGGTGGGGGAACTTGGCGCCGCACCCCACCCCGGCGCTCCGCGCCGACCCTTCCCATCAAGGGGAGGGTAAGCCCCTAAGCCAGCAAATGCGCCAGCAGCGCGCGCAGCTGCGCCGGCTTCAGCGGTTTGCGCATCAATTCAATGCCGCCGGCGCGGGCGGCCTTGGCGACGGCTTCGGAACTGTCGGCGGTGACGATCAGTGCCGGCACGGCGCGGCCGAGATAGTCGCGGACTTCCGATATGGTAGCGGTGCCGAGATCGCCGCCGTCGAGATGCTGGTCGGCGATGACGATGTCGGGCACCCAATCGGTGTCGCCGAGCAGGTCGAGCGCATCGTCGGTCGAGGTCGCGGCCCGCACCAGGCACTGCCAGCGCTCGAGCAGGAAGGTCATGGCTTCCAGCACCTCGATGTCGTTCTCGACCAGCAGCACTTTGGTGCCGAACAGGCCGTAGCCGCGCGACCGTTCCAGGCTGGTGGCGCTGGCGATGGCGTCGGCGGGCGCGCCGATGCCGACGGGGACATCGATGTGGAAGATCGTGCCGCGCCCGACCTTCGACGAGAAGGTCACGGGATGGCCGAGCGCACCGGCCATGCGGCGTACGATGGCAAGCCCGAGCCCGAGACCGTTGCCGTCACGTTCCGAACCGGCCGGTGAGGTGCCGCGATGGAACTCCTCGAACACCGCCTCGCGCTGGTCCTCGGGAATGCCGCAGCCGGTATCGGCGACATCGATGCGGATGGTGTCGCCGCGATGCCTGGTGCCGACCAAGACGCCGCCGGAACGGGTGTAGCCCAGCGCGTTGGAAAGGATGTTCTGCAGGATGCGGCGCAGCAGCGTGCGGTCGGAGCGGACCACGGCATTGACCGGCCGGAATTTCAGTGACAGCCGCTTCATTTCCGCGACCGGCTGGAAATCCGAGCGCAGCGACGAGAACAGCGCCTCCAGGCTGACGTCGCCAATGTCGGGCTGCACCACGCCGGCGTCGAGCTTGGAGATATCCAGCAGCGTGCGCAGCAGGTCCTCCATCGTTTCCAGCGAGCGCTCGACTTGGCGGACAAGCTTCCTGCCTTCGTCGCTGGTCTGCACCTCGGCGAGCGCCGAGACGGAGAGATGGGCCGCGTTCAGCGGCTGCAGCACGTCATGGCTGGCGGCGGCGAGGAACCTGGTCTTGGACAGGTTCGCCAGTTCGGCATTTTCCTTGGCGGCACTGAGATCGATGTTGGACTGCTCCAGCCGCCGCAGTGTCGAATGCAGCTCCTCGGTGCGCGTACGCACGCGGTTCTCCAGCGAGATCGCGGTCTGGAACAGCGAGAAGGCATTGCCTTGCTGGTCCATCGACCGCTCGACGCGGCTGACCAGGGCGGCGTTGATCTTCTTCAGCTTATCGAGGTCGTTTATGTCCTTGAGCGGCATTCTGCGGCCCCCTATTCCGCCGCTTGCCGTTCGCCGAAGGCGATGCCGGTAAAAGTCTGGTTCAGATGCATCGACCGGTATTGCTCGCCATAGGTGCCGAAGCCGACGACATTGTTGACCCGGTAGAGTTCCGAAATGTCGCGAAAGACCTGCCGGTTGCGTGCATCGAGCCGGCGCAGCACGCAGTCGAAGCCGAGGATCAGGTCGATGCCGCCCAGCCTGTCCTCGACCTCGCGCAAGGCCGCGCGCGTCGATTCCACCATGTCCTTGGGCTGGGCGATCGACAGCACGACACCATCGTCGATGGCGCAGAAGAACGACAGCGAGCCATCCGCGTGCATCCGCTGGATCGAGCGGCAGTAATATTCGCCGCCCACCTTCACCACCACCGGATGCGAGGCGAAGCTCAGCGGCGTCAGGGTCTGCGGCATGATGCCGACGGAAGCTGCATATTCCTCGGCAGCATTGGTGGCGTTGAACTCGCGCACGATGCGGTGATCGGCGTCGGACGCTGTCACCACCAGCTTTTCGTCGGTCGGAACGAAATTGTCGGTCTTGAAGACATGGAACGGAATTTCCGTGGCGATCAGCACGATGATGGCGCTGTCCGAGGTGACCCTGCCATTCGAGATCAGGCGCGTCGTCTCGAATTTCAAATCGTCGCCGGCCGAGCCGCCGAGCAGCGGTATGTCGTCAAGACCCCAGTGGATGGCCGAACTGACCGCTTCCTCGGCATAGGACAGGCCGTCGATGAAGCAGAGCGCGAAGGTGTTCCTGGTCCGCTCCCCGCCCACCCGGACGTGCAGCGCGCGCCGCAAGGCCTCGACCTCGCCGGTGATCCTGTCCATGCCCGACGAGGACAAATTGTCGACCATGGCGCTGACCGCGGTAAAGGCGGCCGAGGGGAGCAGCATCGCCAGCATATGGCCTTCCTCGAGCCCTTGTGGCGTGATCTCGCCGGCGGTGGAGCAGCCGGCATGGTGGAGCCCCGGCGCGTAGGCCGAGAGCGCTCGCGACAGGGCGCCGGCCTCGACAAGGCTCTGGGAAAAGAACACGAGGGCAAAGCCGGCGTTGATTGCGGCGGCCTCGCTGGCTACCGCGCGTGCGAAAACATCCGGGTCGGGCTCGTCCGTGGTCAGCGCCGACAAGCCGCAGGCGTAGCGCGTCCGTGAACTGGTCAGCGGCGTTCTCCCGCGTTTCCTCCGACGCTGTTTTTATGCGCTGTTTTTACAAGGCTTCTGGCGCGCGGGCGTCGAAGGATATTGTTGCTTCCAATAGGCGTTTTGGCAATGGGGCGAGGGGAATGCACCTTTGGGCCTTGGCCATGACCGAAAGTACAATGATACGCCTTTTCCGTCGCGCTGTTTTTTGTGCGTTGTGCGGTGTACGAATAACGCATGGCCGAAGTGCCAGCGGCGCGTCGGCAGCGTGATGACCAAGGTTGATACCCAGGGAGGGACCATGTCGGACGTTTCGTTGATGGTGAACGGCAAGCGAGTCAGCGGAGCTGCCGAGGATCGAACGCTGCTGGTTCACTTCCTGCGCGAGAATCTCGGCCTGACCGGCACGCATGTCGGCTGCGACACCTCGCAATGCGGGGCCTGCGTCGTCCATGTCGACGGCAAGGCGGTCAAGTCCTGCTCGATGCTCGCGGTCCAGGCCTCAGGGTCGACCGTCGTGACGATCGAAGGTCTCGCCAACGGCGCCGACCTGCATCCCGTGCAGGCCGCGTTCAAGGAACATCACGGCCTGCAATGCGGCTTCTGCACGCCAGGCATGATCATGACGGCCACCGACATGATCAACCGCCATCCCGAAGGCCTCGACGAGGCGACGGTGCGGGCCGAGCTGGAAGGCAACATCTGCCGCTGCACCGGCTACCACAACATCGTCAAGGCGATCCTCGCTGCATCGAAGACGATGTCGAAGGGGGCCGCCAAGGCCAAGGCGAAACAAGCTGCATGAGGAACGAAGCGAGTAGCGAATAGTGAGTAGCGAATAGTCAGTTTTCTCTGGCCGAGCTCCAACTCACCATCATTCACTACTCGATATTCGCTACTCACTATTCGCTATTTCTGGGAGGAATTTCTGATGGGCATTGAAGGTGTTGGCGCTCGGGTCGCGCGCAAGGAAGACAAAAGATCCATCACCGGCGCCGGCCGCTATGTCGACGACATGGTGGTTCCCGGCATGAAGCATGCGGCCTTCGTGCGCAGCCCGCACGCGCATGCGCAGATCAAGAAGATCGATGTCAAGAAGGCTCAAGGCATGCCCGGTGTCATCGGCGTGCTGACCGGCAAGGAACTCAAGGCCGACGGCATCGGCAACCTCATCTGCGGCTGGATGATCCATTCCAAGGACGGTTCGCCGATGAAGATGGGCGCATGGTCGCCGCTGGCCTTCGACAAGGTGCGCTATGTCGGTGACGCCGTCGTTATCGTCGTGGCCGAGACCAAGGGCCAGGCGCGCGATGCGGCCGAAGCGGTCGAGATCACCTACAAGGAATTGAAGGCCGTTGTCGACGCGACCAAGGCGCTCGAAAAGGGCGCGCCGCAGATCCATCCCGAGGCCGAGAACAATCTGATCTTCGACTGGGAGATCGGCGATGCCAAGGCGACCGATGCGGCGATCAAGGCGGCGGCGCATGTCACCCGCATGAAGATCGTCAACAACCGGCTGGTGCCGAACGCCATGGAGCCGCGCGCGGCTCTCGGCCACTACGACAAGGCCGAGGACCATTACACCTGCTGGACGACATCGCAGAACCCCCATGTCGCGCGGCTGGTGATGAGCGCCTTCTACAATGTCGCGCCGGAAAACAAATTGCGCGTCATCGCGCCGGATGTCGGCGGCGGCTTCGGCTCCAAGATCTACATCTACCCGGAAGAGATCGTCTGCCTGTGGGCATCGAAGAAAACCGGCGTGCCGGTCAAATGGGTCGCCGACCGCACCGAGAGTTTTCTGTCCGACGCGCATGGCCGCGACCATGTCTCGACGGTGGAAATGGCCTTCGACAAGAACAACAGGATCACCGGGCTGAAGGTCGACACGATCGCCAATCTCGGCGCCTATATGTCGCTGTTCTCGTCCTGCGTGCCGACCTATCTCTACGCGACGCTTTTGTCGGGCCAGTATGACATCGCGGCCATCCACGCCAATGTGCGCACCGTCTACACCAACACGGCACCCGTCGATGCCTATCGCGGGGCAGGGCGGCCGGAAGCCACCTATCTCCTGGAACGCACGATGGAAGCAGCGGCACGGGAGCTCGGTGTCTCGCCAGCCGAATTGCGGCGCAAGAACTTCATCACCTCCTTCCCGCACCAGACGCCGGTGATCATGAATTATGATGCCGGCGACTACGGCGCCTCGCTCGATGCGGCGATGAAGACGTCGGACTATGCCGGCTTTGCCAAGCGCAAGGCCGCGGCGGCCAAGCAAGGCAAGCTGCGCGGCATCGGCATGAGCTGCTACATCGAGGCCTGCGGCATCGCGCCGTCGGCCGCGGTCGGCTCGCTCGGCGCTGGCGTCGGCCTGTGGGAATCGGCGGAAGTGCGGGTCAACGCCGTCGGCACGATCGAGGTGCTGACCGGCTCGCACAGCCATGGCCAGGGCCACGAGACGACCTTCGCGCAACTGGTCAACGAGCGTTTCGGCGTGCCGATCGATCCGGTTTCGATCGTCCATGGCGACACCGACAAGGTGCAGATGGGCATGGGCACTTACGGCTCGCGCTCGGGGGCGGTCGGCATGTCGGCGATATCAAAGGCGCTCGACAAGGTCGAGGCCAAGGCCAAGAAGATCGCCGCCCACCTGCTCGAGGCCGACGAGGGTGACATCGTCATCGAGAACGGCGCACTGAAGGTCGCCGGCACCGACAAGAACGTGCCGTGGTTCCAGGTGGCGCTTGCCGCCTATACCGCCCACAATCTGCCGGCAGGGATGGAACCCGGGCTGAAGGAAACGGCCTTCTACGATCCGTCGAACTTCACCTTCCCGGCGGGTTGCTACATCTGCGAGGTCGAGATCGATCCGGAGACCGGAACCACCGAGATCGTCCAGTTCGTGGCGGCCGATGATTTCGGCAACATCATCAATCCGATGATCGTCGAAGGCCAGGTGCATGGCGGCATCGCGCAAGGGATCGGCCAGGCGCTGCTGGAAGGTGCCCATTATGACGCAAGCGGACAGCTGCTGACGGCGAGCTACATGGATTACACCATGCCGCGGGCGGGCGACCTGCCGTCATTCCAGGTCTCGACCTCGAACACGCCATGCCCGGGCAATCCGTTGGGGATCAAGGGCTGCGGCGAGGCCGGCGCCATCGGCTCGCCACCGGCCGTCATCAACGCCATCACCGACGCCATCGGCATTGCCGATATCGCCATGCCGGCATCGCCGTCCACCGTCTGGGCCGCGATCCGCGCCGCGACGAAATATTGATCAGCGAATAGCGAATAGGGAGTAGCGAATAGGGAAGGGAGAGGGCGGTGCGATTGGACGGTTCCTATTCGCTATTCGCTACCCCCTATTCGCTCTTTCCCCAAAGGGAGAAAGACAAATGTATTCAGTCAACTATCACCGTGCCGCCTCGGTCGCTGACGCCGCCAAACTCGTGAAGAGCGGCGACGCCAAGCTGCTCTCCGGCGGCATGACGCTCATCCCCGCCATGAAGACGCGGCTGGCGGCTCCTTCCGATCTCGTCGATCTGTCACGCATCAAGGATCTGCAGGGCATCAAGGTGTCGGGCAAGACGGTCACCATCGGCGCCGCCACCACGCATTTCGACGTCTCCAATCACGAGAAGCTGCGCAAGGCCTGTCCGGCGCTTGCCCATCTGGCGTCGCTGATCGGTGATCCGGCGGTGCGCCACAAGGGTACGATCGGCGGCTCGATCGCCAACAACGATCCGGCGGCGGATTATCCGGCCGCACTTCTGGCACTGGGCGCCACCATCGTCACCAACAAGCGCGAAATACCGGCCGACAAGTTCTTCAAGGGGCTGTTCGAAACGGCATTGAAGGATGGCGAGATCATCACGGCAGTCTCCTTCACGGCTCCGGCAAAGGCTGCCTACGAAAAATTCCGCAACCCGGCCTCGCGCTACGCGATCGTCGGCGTGTTCGTGGCCAAGGGCAAGGACGGCGTCAGCGTTGCCGTCACCGGCGCCGGCGACGACGGCGTCTTCCGTTCGAAGGAGATCGAGGCAGCGCTTGCCAAGAGCTTTGACGCTGCCTCGCTCAATAGCGTGAAAGTGCCGGCGAAGAACCTGATGAGCGACATCCACGCTTCCGCCGACTACCGCGCCAATCTGATCACGGTCATGGCCAAGCGTGCGGTGGCGGCAGCCAACGCCTGACGCCTGCTAGCAGTTGTGGACAAGGAAAGGGCCCTTAGCGGGCCCTTTTTCGTCTGTGGCGGCCGGTATCCGCCCAATTCCCTATGGAATCGCCGCAGCCCACCATCCCTTTGCTTGAAGCAATTCCGGTCCGTGCTCGCCTGCAAACTGCATCGGCGGCAATCTCGCACTTGCACAAACATATATTGCACTGCAGTATGGGTTGGGGCGGGAATGCGAGCCGGGTTCGGACTGCGTACCGCCGTGCCCGTTCGCATGCCAATGCGAAGGGATCGGCATGTCCGAAATTTCCGCCACCGAGATGGTTCCGTCCCGATCCGTCGTCGACAGATCGGCCAGGACAAGGTTGGCCTATCTCGACGGCTGGCGCGGCCTGTCGATCGCACTGGTGCTGATCGGCCATTTTTTCCCGGTTCCCGGAATCAATCTCGGCGTGCTCGGCGTCGAATTCTTCTTCGTGCTCAGCGGCCGGCTGATGGGCGAAATCCTGTTCATCGAACGCTATCCGCTGAAGAAATTCTTCAAGCGCCGTTTCTCGCGCATCTACCCGGCGCTTCTGGTGTTCGTCGTCATTGCCATGGTCGCGCTCTCCGGCACGTTCATCGCCTACAAATGGAAGGCGGCACTGACGGCGCTGACATTCACCTACAATTACGCCGGAATTCTCGTCACCCGCGCCGGGGCGCTCGACCATATCTGGTCGCTCTGCGTCGAGGAGCATGCCTACATCATCCTGGCGTTGATCAGCGCGCTCGTCTCCAGCCGCAACCGCGTCATCCCGCTGCTGTTGGCGCTGGCCTTGCTTGCCATGGCCAATGGCGCGGTGTCGTACTGGGTCTTCAAGCTGGACTACGAGGCCACTTACTGGCGCACCGACGTGCACATCGCCTCGATCCTGCTGTCGGCTTCGATCTGTCTGCTTAAGGCCGAAGGCCGGCTGCCGGCGGTGTTAAAGGGCCCCTATGTCGCCCTGGCGGCGGCTGCGGTTGCGGTTCTGTTGTTCATCGACCCGGTGCCGACGCCGATCCACTATCTGCTGGCGGTGCCGCTGCTGGCGCTCGCCGTCAACGCGCTCGATTTCAGCACGCCAATTTTTTCCAATTTGCTGTCGTCCTGGCCGATGGCGACGTTGGGCCTGTGGTCATACTCGCTCTATCTGTGGCAGCAGCCCTTCTACAAATTCGTCTATGAGCAAGGCAGCAACCCATGGCCGATGCTGGCCGCGGTCTTTGCCTGCGCGCTTTGCAGCTACTACCTCATCGAGCGGCCGGCGCGTGAATGGTTGAACCGCAACTGGTGATTCAGGACTTATCACGCCGAGACACTGTTGTTCCGAGCCTCAGATAGCGCCGCAGGCCGGCTTCGCCGCGCGGTGTTGTCCAGCGATGGTTCCAGGCGAAGGCCGGCCGCAGCAGCGGTGCCAGGAATTTGAGGATCGGCCGCTCGACCGTGACCTGCCAGGTCAGCTGGACATGGGTGCCGCTGCCCGACGGCGACAGTTCGGCCCGCCACAGCCCGTCGAAGTCGCCAAAGGTTTTCACCACGACCAGCCGGCCAGGCTCGAGTTCGGCGACCTCGATGATGAAGTTCAGTTCATAGGGCAGGGCGCCACGCGCCCGTGCCCTTGCCCGTGAGCCGACCGATGGCTTGCCCTTGCCGCTGATCGGCACCACTTCCTTGTAGACATCGCCCCACCACAGCGGCAGCAATTCGGCATCGGAGAGCACATCCCACACTTGCCGAGGCGTGCCCTCGGGAATGTCCCAGCTTTCGTCGAAGCGGAAGACGTTGCTTGGCATCGCGGTTCCTCCATTTGGTGGAACGCTTATATTAGGGGCGTCTTCTTTATGTGGCCAGCAATCAGGCGACGATCTGCTTGACGTAATAACGCACCGCTTTCTTGCCGCCATGGATCACCGCGTCGCCGACCTCAGTGAAGCCCAGCGCGGCGTGGAAGGCATCCGAGGCGGGGTTGGGCGGATCGGCGTTGACCTCGCAGGTGACCAGCGTGTGGCCGGCGCGCTCCGCATGCTCGAACAGGTCCTGATAAAGCCGGCGCGCATGGCCGCGGCCCCTTGCGTGCGCCGCCACGACGACGCGGTCGACATAGATGAAGCGTTCGTAGCGTTCGCAAAACCAAAGGAAATTCGGGCTGTCGTAGTTGGCCTCCTGGTCGAAGGTCATGATGAAGGCTTCGAGATCGCCAATGCGCCGCGCGTAAAAAGCCTCGCCGAGCAGGAACGACAGCCGCTCGGCTTCGAGCCAGGACAGTTCGGCGGCATGTTCGTTGTTGAGCGCCAGTATGTCCGCTTCGTCGCTCTGCGCTATGCGGTCTATCGGAGTGGTCATGCCTTGGCCGCCGTGATCGTTGCCGCCACCAGCGGTGTGTCGGTCAATGTGTTGCGGTATTCGCGGTCGAGATCGGAGCCGCCCATGCCGACCTTGGGATTGCGGTAGCGCATGACGCTCGGCACGTCCTTCAGTGCTGCAAAATGCATTTCGGCCAGCCCGGTTTCTTTGCGCACCTCGGCGATATTGCCGAGATCGAGCCCGCCGCAACCGAGGATGATGATGCGGTCGCCGGCCTGCCGCACCAGATCCGCCAGTAACGGCAGGCCTTCAATCGCGGTGTCGCGCTGGCCGCTAGTCAGCACGCGGCCGACCTTGCAGCGGATCAGCGCTTCCAGCGCCTCCGTGGGATCGCGCGTCATGTCGAAGGCCCGGTGGCAGGTGACGTTCAGCGAGCCGGCGGCCTCGGTCAGCTCGCCCATGCGCTTCTCGTCGATGGTGCCATCGGCGTTCAGGCAGCCGAACACCACGCCGGGCACGCCGAGTTCGCGGAGTGCCGCGACATCGGCGAGCATCGAGCGGTATTCGGTCTCGCTGTAGAGAAAGTCGCCGCCGCGCGGCCGCACCATGACGTGAAACGGCACGGTCGCCTGGTCGAGCGCCGCGTGTATCGTGCCGAGGCTCGGCGTGATGCCGCCTTCGACGAGGCTGGCGCAGAGTTCGATCCGGTCGGCCCCGGCCGCCTGCGCGGCCAGCAGGCCATCTATGCCTTCGACACAGATTTCGATCAGCGGCGGGCGGGTTTGTGTGGTCAAGGGGTCTCCATGATGTTGCGCAAAGCCCTAGCACCGGGGCGGCTGGCGCGAAAGCGTGAACGGCGCACCGCCATTTGGACCAGACGACATTTCCCGGCTTGACAGTATTATAACTGAATGGTTATGAGTTAACCCATAGCTAGCGGGTTATTGATTGACCGTTGGCGGCGCGGCGGCAGCCGAAAAATCCATCAGCTAATAACCCGGAAGCGCTGCCTCCGGGCTCGGCAAAACACGCCCTCGAAAGGAGAAAGATCATGCAAGCGAGAATCAAGAACCCAGTGATGCTCATCCCAGGCGCCCTGCAGGCGCTGCTGGCGCTGGACAAGTCGACGGAGGCGGCTGATGTGCCTTATGTGACGCGCAAGCTGATCCATCTGCGCGCCAGCCAGATCAACAATTGTGCCGTCTGCGTCGACATGCATGCGCGCGAACTGAAGACGGCCGGCGAGAAGGACGAGCGCATCTTTGCGCTCGCCGCATGGCGCGAGACGCCTTACTTCACCGACGCCGAGCGGGCGGCCCTGGCATTGGCGGAGGCCGGCACGCGGCTCGCCGACCGCCCTGACGCCGTACCGGACGATGTCTGGGACGAAGCCGCCCGGCACTATGACGAAAAGGCGCTTGCCGCTTTGGTCGTCCAGATCGCCCTGATCAACGCCTTCAACCGACTGAACGCGACGACACGACAGATGGTCGGCGCCTGGGGTTGAACGCTGGGTTCCGCGTTTGGTGCAGGGCGATTGCTCGAACGGGAAGGCGGGGGCGGCACACGGCCTCCCGCCTCCTGGGTGCGAGCGCAACCTAATTGGCTACTGGCGCAATTCGGTGTTCTTGGCGCCTTCCTCGACCTGATCGATCACCAGGAGCTTGACCGGACCGTCGCCGATATTGGTGGCCTGATGCCATTGCCCGATCATTTCGATGATGAAATCGCCCGTCTTGTAGGTGTTGCTGTTGCCGGTCTCGACATTGGTGACCTTCAGCGTTCCGGCCTCGACATAGGCGTAGCGCGGGAAGGGGTGCCGGTGCACCGGCAAGGTCGCGCCCACCGCGATGTCATAGGTCGACACCAGCACCTGCACATTCTTCTGCGGCAGCGTGATCGGCTGGCCGGACGCGGTGGTCGTGCGCGATGCCAACGGGGTGACGACGACAGGCGTGCTGCTGCTGTCGAGTGCCAGAGCGCAGTTTGCATAAAGTGCAGCCGCGGCCAGCAGCGCTGATACCAGGATTTTGCGCATGATTCCTCCCTGAACGGACGCATCTATCGCGCGACGGACAACCGCGCGCAAGCACTGCAAGAGGTGCTGGCAGATACTTTCAGTCTCTCTGCTGAAGGCTGGCGGACGTTCTGTGCGAGGCTCCGCCGCGAATCCGCCGATTAGTTCGGAACTTCGGCCGAGGGCTCATCGCATCGATAGACCATGCATTGACCGCCACTGGTCGGAACATAGGCAACCATCGGCACGGAAGGCGCGTCGCACTCATTGCCGAATTGGCGGACGTAGCGATCATAGGTGTTCGGCCCGGTGCTCAGCACCGCTGCATGCTGGCTCTGGATCAATGCCTGGGTCTGCGCGCAGGTCATCTTGCGCGTGTCCGGCCGGGCGCTGGCAAAGCTTGTAGCGGCAACCGTCATCGCAGCGGCGCAGAGCGAAATCTTGCGTATGGGCATGGCGGCATCCTTGCGAAACATCGGATCAGCAAATTCGCATCTTGTGATGCGGTTCCGCAATGGTCGCGCTGTCACGATGCAGCGAGCCAAGTTACCATAAACACCGGCCGACAAACGGTAACCGTTCCGCCGAAAAACTCTCAGACGCTTGGAAATGTTGGCTCCCCGGGTCGAATGAAACCGCGAACTACGTGCTGCCGATCCCCTCGATGCTACGCCAGAACCTTCCGTCGAGATTCGCAAACGCGACCGCGAGCGAGCTGAGCGCGTCCGATTGGCCGGCGGGCCTAAGCCATCCCTCCGAGAGCGCGCTGTCGCATTTGCCCGCGAAAAGGGTGAAGTGCGGACGCGCGACTTGACTGAGATCGGAATTCCCCGCTGCTATCTGGCCCGCATGTGTGGTGAGGGGCTGCTCATCAAGGTTTGCTACGGAACCTATCGCGCCACAGATCGCGAGCCGGCATGACTCGGGATCGCCGCATGCACCGGCGGCTTCAGCCCCGTTTGTAGCCGGCGGTAACCTCATCCTTGTGGGCGGCGAAGGCTGCCAGGACCTCTGCCTTCTCGGGCTTCGGAACCTTGAAGTGGTCCAGCGTCCGCCCGAGTTCCGCTGCGACCTCATCGAACTCGGCGGGAGAGATCCGCAAGTCCCGGTGGGCCTCTTCAAGACCGAGCGGCGTCGTGCCGGGCTTGGTGGCGACGAACTTGAAGGGGCCACCGGAAACGTCGCAGACCCACAGTGTGCGCATAAACTCGAGGCCGGGCAGCCTGCCAAGGTTCTTGGTGTGCCATTTCCGCAGCTGTGGGTTCTTGGACTTCTGGCCGACTATGGGGTTTTTCACGACTGCATCGCTAAAGTGGTCCACCACCGCTGCGATGGCGAACACGCCTCCCAGCCGCTCGTAAAGACTTTTCTCAGGCGTGGTTTGCTTGGCCTGCGCTTGCGCGCTGTCTGTAGCCAATACGGCCGTCGATGCGGCGGCTACCGCCAGTCCTGCGACGACACTTCGTCTTGTGAAAGAGGTCGAAACAGCCGTTTTCATCTCTGGGGTCCTTCGAGTTGAGCCAGAGCAAGCCGCAGCCTGTCTGGCGGCTTCAATGAAGTATGTTCCTACTTTGCCTTAACCCGGCACCGTCTGAGGAATTAACGAAGCCTCCGCCCGAATTATTCCGATTAATCGCATTCCCGCCGTCGAGATGTGTCAACGATGAAGACCCACGCCACGCTTCGCTGCTGGATCAAGCGCGGCGAAATCGACGAGGAGGTGGACAGCCTCTATCGAACGATCCTCGACGCGATTGTGCATTACGACCCCGGTCTGCCCGAATAGGCCTTGCCATCTAGATCGAGGCGAGGAATATAATCCTCCCGTTGCGGCGAACCCCTCAAAACGGAGTCGCCAAATGGCCAGTTCAAAACCGTCAAAGCAGTTATCGCCGGCAGAAATCGAGAGCTTTCTGGTGGCAGCGGAAGCGCTGCACACGAGCATTATCAAGCCGTTTATATCGCCACATTGCGACCACTACCGGGCAACGCGGACCCTGCATGAGGTGCTGTTGAAGGCCGTGCGGGAACTGACCGGGAAGGAAGTCGAGTTCATTCAGTCAGTGGAACACCACGGGGCCGGTGCGGCCCCCTACGGCTGGGTAGCCAACGCAGGCAGCCGGATATATCTTTCAGCCGGCGGAACGTTTGTAGCCGTCCCGGTGTTATCACCATGGTCCCCGCATAGGGATCATAAAGGGCCTTGCCCCCTCTTGGCCCTAGTTCGAGTCCGCTGTCTCCCCGGCAGCGGACCCGACCCATTCAGGTGATCGCCGGCATCCCTCAAAACGCAAAATGCCCAACGACTTAACTGCCTCCAGCTCGACTGAATACAACCGTGCCATCGTCTTTGCGAACTTCCACCGCCACGATACCGGACTTTCGATCTGGAAAGGTCAATAGCGCGTGGTCCCGTGCCGCTTTCTCGGTATCGAAGGGCGTCTTCTCCACGATGCCCTTTTTCCCGTACCAGATCACCGTGTAGGCCACAGCTGCGACGCTCCTTTCTCCAGGCGCTTGATTTTGCTGGCCAGCAATTCAAAGGACGCGTCTAGCCCCTTGACGGCGGCGTGAAGGGCAGCAGTAGCCGCTGCCAGATGGTCTTCAGGTTTGCCATTGTCGTTCGCTAGATCGGTGCGTTGAGGCAGCGACATGAGGGAACTATGCGCCTAGTCGGGGTGTCAGTCTACGGGGTCGGCGAGGGCGCCAAGATCGAGGAGATCAAGCCCAAGAATCGCTAGATCCTGCAGTGAATGGAGGGGTGGGTCATTTTGCCTCCTGTCCCATTTCAGGACTAGGGTGCTGGCATCGCTCTTGCTTCGGAGAAGGTGCCGGCTAATCCCGGCCCTGATCGCGTACCTGATCAGGTAGTAGGCTCGCCGGGCTTGAGGTGGTTGGGGTCTTCGCCCGGCGGGTTTTCTCTTAGGCCTTTTGTTTTGTGGCCCTGTATTCGGCTTCCCACGGCAATGCGTCAAAGTCCGGCTTGTGGTTGCCGGAACGGTAGGCGTCCTGGCCGATATAGCTGCATTTGCCGCTCTCCAGGATGCAGGCAAGGGCGGACTTCCTGGGCATCGGTAAAGGCCTACTGCTCTTTCCATGCGAGAAGATGTCCCACGGAGGGTCACGCGTGTCGCCGTTCATTGTGATGAAGGCAACAGGGACGCGCGATTGCAGCGGCCCGGCGCGCACTTGTTGGGCAGTAGCGCGCCGGGCCTAACCGGCGAGGCTTCGAGGGGCGGGCGCCGGCTGGCGAATATATGTGCCAATGCTAATATATAAGAAGCATGCGAATGAAGGAACCAAAGGCAAAGGCCAGCAGATGACCGACAAGCCGGCCACAACCTACGTCGTAAGCGTGTTCGAGAAACCGCATTGGCGCACCATCCTCACCACCAAGGACAGAGCCAGCAGTCATCGGGCCTTGCGTACGTTGCGGAAAGGCTAGCGCGCCGACTGTTTCTTGGCCTGTGCGGCGATAGCGCAGAGGAAGGCCAATGCGGCGGCATCGCATGCCTCCCGTGATGGCCCCTTTGCGAAAAGGACTGCGTCCGCGGCTGGTATTGTCAAACCATGCTTTCTGGCGAATGAGGCGACTTCGTAAGGCTGATTTTCTGGTTGATTGCCGGCGTCGAAATCGTAATCCATAGATTGAATTCCTCCCAGTTCGCGACCTTTTCCCTCTCCGTCTGAGGTAAAATTAACTGCCGGGGTGTCGCGCGAGTCTAGCAACTGAGGATTGCGTAAATCGATATAACTCCGAAACCCGCCTACGTCTTGTTGTTTCCAAGCATCTAAGGACGCGGGATCCTGCTACAATCCCCCATGGCCGTTCGAATGGCGGTTGTCCTGGCACTTATTTTCGCCTTCGCTTACGGATTCGCAAAACTCGTGGAACGTTATGGCGGTTTGGGCGATCGGCCCTCTCCGTGTGCTGGAAACCCTGATTGCACACACCCGAAGGTGCCATCTCCTGAGCCTAAGCCTTCCTAAGCCTCACCCCAGCGCCGCCGCCATTTTCGGGAATGAACTCGACGCCAGCCGATTCGAGGGCTACGCGCATTTTGTCCACGCTGCTGACTCGTGCATCCTGCCCAGCTTCGAGACGGTTCACAGTATTGCCTCCAACGCCTGCCGCTTTGGCAAGGAAGCGGCGGCAAAGGCCCTCATCGACGCAATCGACGGCATAATGGCGCAGACGGAAGCGACCATGGCCGGCGTGATGATCAAGGCCCCGGCGTTGGCGGCGTGGGGCCTCGTCCAAGACCGGCAACGGTTATTGACGCCACAGGCGGCGGCGTGGGGGCCGGCGCTTGGTGCATCGGTCGTTCGCATGGCAGGGGAGGCATGACCATGGCTGACGCAATAAACAAGGTAACCTTCACCGGCCTGGAAAGCCAGATCTGCGACGCGTTCAACATGGTCGACGTTCTCATGGACATGTGCGAGACGCATTTCTGCAAGTCCGGCGATGACAACATCATCGTCACCAGCACGGAAGCAGCCCGGCTTTTCTTCATCGCCTGTCAGGCAGAGGCGATTACCCACAAACTGAAGAAGGCCTATTACGAGGCTTGGGACAACGGACGGGGCGAGGGTGGTGCGCCCGGTATTGGTCAGCTCGGCGCCCTGATCGCTGCGCACACAGCGGCTCTGGCTGACTACGATGCGATGCCGGATGAAGACACCAAGTCAGCGGCCTTCAGGCGCGCTAGTGCGGCGGTCACCAAGACGCGCCAAGCCCCGTTCGCCCATCGGCCTGTCAACATCGCTGAAGCCACGCGCAAAGCCGAGTTCATGGCGTCGTGCAGGACGTTCATCGAATGGGACGACTTTGACCAAGTCAACTTGATCAACGCTCTGACGCCGGGCGGGGGAGCGCATTAACGGCACAGACACGATTCGCAAGGCAATCGGCCCGCTGCCTCACGGTGGCGGGCTTTTGCATGCGACTGCGGAAACTGATCCAGAGCCCGGTCGCGGGAGGAACGAGTCGGCCAGCCTTCGCGTTGTTCACGATCGAACCGATGGAGGTAACCGTGAGGAAGCTGATACTCGCGTCCGTGCTCGCGATTGCTGGCACGGCCGCTGTAGTCGAACCGACGCAAGCGCAATTTCTCTTTCGCCCTTTGGGGGCTATAACGGTGACTTTTTTGGTGGCTTCGGAGGATCTCCGCCCCCTATCGCCACTATTACAACCGAGATTACTATGGTGACCAGTACTATGCGGAGCAATATCGCCCGTACTATCGATACCATCACCGGCACTATTACCGGCACTACCGGCACCACAGGCATCACCACCATAGGCACTACTACCACTATTGAAATACGACGACCTGTCGCATTTGGCCCGCTGCCTCACTGTGGCGGGCTTTCCGCTTTGTAGGGGCTAATAGCGGGATCAACGGGCATAATTCAGCCGCTCAACTTGTGCCGCGCGTAGGCGAGTGCCATCATCCTTGATGGCTCGCGACCCAATTAAAGTCATTGAGGCAAGGCGCCGTTACAACGCCAAGCACCGCGAAGAACTCCTAGCGAAGGGACGTTCTCCTGCTGCGTTGGAAAAACAGCGGAAACGGCGTGCCGAGAATCCAGAGAAAGCGGCCGAACATAGACGGCTGTTCAAACTGAGGCATCCAGACCGCGTCAAAGCCGGCTGGAAAGCCTATCGCGTGGCCAACAGCGAAAAAATCGCGGCGTACCAAGCAAGCTATTCAGTCGAACATAAAGCCGAGATCCTAGCTACCAAGCGCGTATATTGGGTGAAGAACCGCGACAAGGTCGAAATGTGGCAGGAGCGGCGCAAGCTCAGGGAACGATCCATAAATGCCATTCGCCACAATCCAGAGGATGTCATTCGGGTTGTGAGCAGGGCAGTCAGCGCAGCGCTCCCACGCTTCATGCGCGATGATGTCATCAACGCGATGCTCGAAGCGGTGCTATTGGGTGATCAATGTCGGCATTCGCATGAAGGATTACGTCAGGGGGTACAACCGAGAATACGACACGTTCAAAATGCTTTCACTCGACGCGCCCATGGGAGGGACGGACCTCAGGCGAATCGATTTGCTGGAAGCGCCGGCTTCATATGAGCCCGAAGAGGACGAGGAAGACCCGGACAAAGTGATGCTCAAGGGTGGATATTCCCGCTGGTGAGCTGTTCGCCGCGTGCCTATTGCGTGCCATTCTCCGATGGAGATGGGGAGCGCAGATTCGCTAAGCTATTGGAAATATTGGCTCCCCGGGCCGGATTCGAACCAGCGACCAACCGGTTAACAGCCGGTTGCTCTACCACTGAGCTACCGGGGAACGGAGGCTCTTTGAGCAAGTGGCGCAGCCTATAGCAAACACCTTTCGGCTTTGCAAAGAAGCATTTCGCTTTTTTCCGAGACTTTTTCGCTCAGGCGTTTCTCGCAATCGGTCGGCTCCGTCCTCATATTAGCCGTCTTGGCGATGGGCGCGGAACCGAAATGGCGGTCGCGGCTTTCGTAAACAGGCATTTTCGAGTCACGAGACAAGCGACCATACAGGCAGCCATTGGCGATGACGGCAGCAGGCGAAAACCGGATACCAGCACGAAAGATCTCGATTTTCGGGCGCGATTTCGCCATGCCGCAATCGCGCGGCCTCAGAATCACGATCGGCATTCTTTTGACCATCGGCGGCATTCTCGGCTTCCTGCCGATTCTCGGCTTCTGGATGGTCCCGATCGGATTGTTGGTGCTTTCCTACGAATTCGCCATGGTGCGGCGCCACCGGCGCCGCTTCGTCGTCTGGGGGGAGCGGCGGCGGCGACCAAATTGAGTGACAGGCGCCAAGCCGCATCGCTGACCGCGCCGTCCTTCGGCCGCGTTATGCCCTTGTTCGGGTTCAGGATTTTTGTGTATCGGCTTTTCGGCCCGCACTTCTCTCCAGATCCTCGCGGATTTCCTTGAGAACGGCGGCAGCCGAGGCAAGGCGCGCACGGTCGCGCGGCGAAAGCCTGGCAGTGCCGTCTATCGCAAGGCAGTCGATGGCATGGCGCAACAATTCCTCGCATCCCGATCGCGACAAGCCGTCCCAGGCATTCGTTGCGTTGTTTAGGCTTGCCAGCCGCATGGCGCAGTCCTCCTCGTTTCTCAACGGTGGCCGGGGCGTGGAGTTTCTCATGATCTCCTGCTATACTTAACGCTCTGCTAATATGTGTTGTGGCCAATATGGCTGCGACGCTTGATTCGGAGGGTTGGATTCTTGCAGAGGAAACCGCGTGGAATGCGTGGTGGCCGCTTGACGCCATTTTCGCCGCAACCTATTGGAACCGGGTGGAACGCCGGGAGCAACGAGGCCTCGTGGCGGAGTGGTTACGCAGAGGACTGCAAATCCTTGCACCCCGGTTCGATTCCGGGCGAGGCCTCCAATGCCCCAGGCTCCCGCGCGCAAGCGCCGGAGCCTGAAGTTCCAGTCGAAATGAGCCGCGGTTCTGGCGCGGCAGGCAGATTGGTTGGGACATGAGCGCTGATTTCTCCGAGCTTCGGGTCAAGATGGTCGATGGCCAGGTTCGCACCACCGATGTGACCAGCGCTCCGCTTCTGGAAGCCTTGCTTTCCGTGCCGCGCGAGGTTTTCGTCGGCGACCGCCAGCGCGATCTCGCCTATATCGATGGGGACATCCGCATTGCCGACGGCACCGGTGGCGCGCGTTATCTCATGGAAGCATCGCCACTGGCCAAACTGATGCAGCTGGCCGAGATCAACCCAACCGATTCGGTTCTCGATGTCGGGAGCGGCAGCGGCTATGCCTCGGCCGTATTGTCGCGGCTGGCGAGATCAGTCGTGGCGCTCGAAAGCGATTCGGCCCTAGCGCAAACCGCCGCGTCGACCCTTTCCGGCCTTGGCTGCGGCAATGTGACCGTGGTCCAGGGGGCGCTGGCGCAAGGTCATGCGGCCAAGGCGCCCTACGACGTCATCTTCATCGGCGGCAGTGTCGAGAACGTGCCGGCGCCGCTGCTCGATCAACTCGCCGAAGGCGGCCGACTCGTCGCGGTCGAAGGGCAGGGCAATTCCGGCGTGGCGCGACTTTTTTTTAAGGCTGGGGGGGTTGTAACCGGGAGACGGGCATTTAATGCGGCAATTAAGCCACTACCCGGCTTCGAACGTGAGCATGCCTTTGAATTCTGAATGATTTGTGCTTGCAGCAAAGGCTTTGTCATGGTCGCTTGGACTTGAACAATCGTTGCTGATCTCAGACTGGGGGCACTTTGGGACCGAGCGACAGGGAACATAAAGACACGCCACTCCGGCTCCTTTAACGAGAAGCTGGCGCGGCGCGGTTCCCATGGAAAACGAATGAGGGATATACCCGTGCCGTCTGTATCCAAGACCCTTTTTGCCGCCATCCTCGTTTCCGCGACCGCGCTGTCGCCCCTGACCGCCTCGGCGGAGACCATCACCGGCGCGCTCGCCAAGGCCTATCAGTACAATTCCACGCTGAATTCGTCCCGCGCCGGTGTGCGCGTCACCGACGAAGGCGTGGCCATTGCCAAGTCCGGCTGGCGCCCGACCATCAACGGAACTGCCGATGCGAATTATGTGAACACGCGCGTCAGCGGCGCCAACAGCAAAACGGGGTCGGCCAGCGTCGGCATCGTCATCAACCAGACCCTGTTCGACGGTTTTCAGACCAGGAACAATGTGGCGGCCGCGGAAGCCCAGGTGAAGGCGTCGGTGGAGAGCCTGCGTAACACCGAGGAGAACACGCTGTTCAATGCGGCCAGCGCCTATATGGACGTGATCCGCGATCGGCAGATCGCCGTACTGACCGAACAGAACCTGCAATTCCTGACCGAGCAGGCGCGCGCCGCGCGCTCGCGTTTCGAGGTTGGCGAGGGCACGCGCACCGACGTTGCGCAGGCCGATGCGTCGCGCGCCTCGGCCGTAGCTTCTCTCAGCGCCGCCCGCGCGCAGGCATTGGCCAGCGCCGCGCTCTATCACCAGATCGTCGGCGACGAGCCGGGCAAGCTCAAGCCGGCTGCGCCATTGGCGAAGCTGTTGCCGTCGAGCCTCGCTTCGGCGATTGCCATTGGTTCGGCCGAACATCCGGCCATTCTCTCCACCCAACATCTGGTCGACGCGGCCGCGTTTTCGGTGAAGTCGGCGGAAGGCGCCCTGTTGCCGCAGCTTACCGCCTCTGCCGGCATCTCGGATGACTATCTCAATCGTAATCCGAACATCGGAACGAACGGCAATTCGACCTCGGCCAATATCGGCGCGACATTGACCATTCCGATCTATTCGGCCGGCCGGACCTCGGCGGTCGTGCGCCAGAACAAGGAATCGCTGGGCGAGGCCCGCATCCAGGTCGATGTCAGCCGTGATCAGGTGCGCCAGGCCGTTGCCACCGCATGGTCGCAATACACAGCCGCGCAGCAGAGCGTCTCGGCCAACAAGCAGGTGGTCGACGCCGCGCAACTGGCGCTGAACGGCGTCATCGAAGAGCGCAATGTCGGCCAGCGCACAACGCTCGACGTGCTCAACGCGCAGGCCACCGTCATCACAGCCAAGATCAACCAGGCCAATTCCGAACACGATGTGGTCGTGGCGAGCTATGCCATACTGTCGGCGATGGGTCGCCTGTCGGTCGACCGGCTTGGCTTGGCGGTGACCAAATACAAGCCCGAAGAGCACTACAACGCCGTCAAGGACAAGTGGATCGGCGTGCGTACGCCGGATGGCCGCTAAGGCCGGTTCATCGTTTCGCGGAGCGTCGAACCGCTCTAATTCTTGGTACTGGCGCAATTGCCAGGAAAAGCCGTTTCACACTTTTCCTGGAATTGCGCCAGGCGCACTGGCGAGTTGACCTGCCTCGGCCCTCTTGAGTGGGACCTTCTTTGAAACTGGTCCTGCTTCGGCTTCATGCTCTAATCTGTTGAAATCCCACATGTCCCCAGATTGGGGATTCTCGTGCGGCGATCCGTCGGTTACGCTGTCGCCATGATTCGAATCCGGCTTGTGTCGGAGCGGAAACCCACAGGGGTCACAAGGGCGGCGGATGTGACGATGGCCACGGCAAGCAGCGCACAGCGCGAACCTTCCATGGAAGAGATACTGGCTTCCATCAGGAGGATCATCGAGGACAGCGACAACGGTCGCAAGCAGCCGGGCGAGGCCGAAGAGTTGCGGCAGGATCTGGAGCCGTCGCCAAGCGAGGCGCCGGCCGCCGACGTCGATGCGTTTCGTGCCGAACTGCATGCCGCCCCTGAAGTCAGGAAGCCCGTCGCGCTCGCGGAAGTCCAGGCGCCTTCGCCCGAGCCCGCGCGCATGGAAGCGCAGACGCGCGCCGATCCTGTGCCGGTCAAGCCGGCGATGACGCTTGCCGAGGTCAGCGCCAGGATCGCCGCCGAGCCGGTGCCTGTCGTCAGGACCGATGCGCCAATGGTCCCGAAGGCTGGGGTCCCACAGGCTGACGCCCCGGTAGCCAGCGCGACAAGCGACGCCATCGTTGCCGATTGGCGGCGCGAGATCGCGGCGGTCGGAGAGCAAGCGAAAGCGATACCGGACAGGAGCATCCGCAAGCCGGTCGCCCAGCCCGAGGCGCCGGCGAACGAACCGGTGGTGGAGGCTGCGTTCGAGCAGCCTCCTTCAAGCGGCGCTCCGGCAGGCACCGCCCAGGCACGTGCGGCGGCAAGCGAAGCGCCCACGGCGCGTCCGGCAATCCTTTCCGAACACACGGGCCGTCAGGTCGCAGCCGCCTTCGGCGAGCTGTCCGATGCCTTTGCCAGCCGCAGCAAGAAGACATTCGACGAGATGGCCGAGGAGATGCTGCGGCCGATGCTGCAGGACTGGCTGGACAACAATCTGCCGACGCTGGTCGAAAGGCTGGTGCGCGAGGAGATCGAGCGCGTCGCGCGCGGCGCGCAGTAATCTCCTCCAGCGATCACTCTCGAAACGCCGCCCGTGAGGCGGCGTTTTTGTCGATGAGGTCAGCCCGCGCTGGTCGCGAAGCAGATGAGGTTGGCGTCGGGATCCTTGACGATGAACGTGCGGGCGCCCCACGGTTCGGTCCGCAATGTCTGGTGGAACGGGGCCGTGGCCGCCTGATACTCCAGAAACAGAGCCTTGATGTTGTCGACAACGATCGTCGCCGCCAGTAGGTCATCAGTCGAATTGGCGGCGAGTGGAGGCTTGTCGACGTGGCGCAGGTTGAGCCGTGCGCCATCGCGGATGATTTGGGCGTAGAAGGGTGGCTCGCCATAGGTGAAGCGCGTCTCGAAGCCGAGCTTTTGCCGGTAGAAATTACAGGCCGCTACGATGTCGCAGACAAAGAGCTGTGGCTCGGCAAAGGCGAGATGCGGTTTTGCGGCGTCTGTTGCTGCATGATCGGTCACGGTTTGAAGGCCTTCCTTCAGCGCCTGCCAGCTCTCGAAACCTGACTTCCTGGCGACGAGTTCCTGGGCATCGGCAAGCTTAAAGCTGTGATCGAGGATCTGGCTGTCGCTGAAATGGCGAAAACGCGGCAACAGCCATCCAATCACAGCGGCGACGGGATAATACCGCTCGCGGTGCCATTTGAGATAGAGCTTGGCCTGTTTCTTGTGGTGTTCGAGGGTCGGCATGGGCGCATTGCGGGGTTGAGGTAGCGTAGGCGGGCAATGCCCCTCCGGCCGGAAGCCGATGCGCCCTACAGCAGCCTTGGCAGGATATTGCCGCCAGGCTGCGAGGTCAAGGATATCGCCCTTTCAAAGCCATATCCGATTGGTATCCTTGGCCGATGGACCGAGAGTTGACGTACAGCTACCGATTGCGGGCGATGGTTCCGATGCTGACCGACGATGAGTATCGGGAGGTCGTCGGCGACCCGGCAACTCTATATTTTCAGGTAAAGAGATTCATCTCCAGGCACGGCCAGTGGACAGAAATGAAGCATCCGGCGGCCGATCGCTATCGCGAGCGGACCGGAGTAACACTTCATCATACTTTCTGGCTCCTGCATGTCCGCCGTTCCGACTACGGCCCCGACTGCCCAGCCTGCGGAAAGCCCTACCGGACACCAAGGGCGAAGTTTTGCGCCGAGTGCGGGCACGACCTTCCGTTGAAATGAACACGGGCACGCCTATTTGCTTCTCATGAAGCGAGGCGGCCCTTGCGGTTGACTTGGCCAAGACCTTCCGATTTACACCGAACCAGCAAAATCCCGACAGCGCGGACCATTTTCCCATGCTTGAAAAGACCTACGACGCAAAGACCGTCGAGCCGAAGATCGCCAAAGTGTGGGAAGAGGCCGACGCGTTTCGCGCCGGCGCCGGCGCCGAGGAGGGGGCCGAGGCCTTCACCATCGTCATCCCGCCGCCCAACGTCACCGGCTCGCTGCATATGGGCCACGCGCTCAACAACACGCTGCAGGACATTTTGGTGCGCTTCGAGCGCATGCGCGGCAAGAACGTGCTGTGGCAGCCGGGCATGGACCATGCCGGTATCGCCACGCAGATGGTGGTCGAGCGCCAGCTGATGGAAAAGCAGATCCACCGCCGCGATCTCACGCGCGAGGAGTTCATCGAGAAGGTTTGGGAGTGGAAGGCCGAATCCGGCGGCGCCATCTTCAACCAGCTGAAGCGGCTCGGCGCCTCGGCCGATTGGTCGCGCGAGCGCTTTACCATGGATGAGGGCCTGTCCAAGGCCGTGCTCGAAGTCTTCGTCACGCTCTACAAGGAAGGGCTGATCTACAAGGACAAGCGCCTTGTGAACTGGGATCCGAAACTGCTGACCGCGATCTCCGATCTCGAGGTCGAGCAGCAGGAAGTCAACGGCAATCTCTGGCACTTCCGCTATCCCGTGGAAGGCGAGACCTTCGACCCCGAAAATCCGAAAACCTTCATCACCGTGGCGACCACGCGCCCGGAGACGATGCTGGGTGATACGGCGGTGGCGGTGCATCCGGACGACGAGCGGTACCGGCATCTGGTCGGCAAGAACGTCGTCTTGCCGATCGTCGGCCGCAAGATACCTGTGGTGGCGGACGAGTATTCCGACCCCGAAAAGGGTTCGGGTGCGGTCAAGATCACGCCGGCGCATGATTTCAACGATTTCGAGGTCGGCAAGCGCCACAAGCTGCCGGCCATCAACATCCTGACCGTCGAAGCCGCCATCAAGCTGAAGGACAATGAGGACTTCCTCGCCGGTCTCGATGTGACGCCGGAGCGCCAGGCTGTGTGGGACGAACTCGACGGCCTCGACCGTTTCATCGCGCGCAAGAAGATCGTCGACCTAATGGAAGCCGGCGGCTTCCTCGAAAAGATCGAGCCGCATCGCCACGCCGTGCCGCATGGCGATCGCGGCGGCGTGCCGATCGAGCCGTTCCTGACCGAGCAGTGGTATGCCAATGCAGCCGAACTCGCCAAGCCGGCGATCGCCTCGGTGCGCGAAGGCCGCACCAATTTCGTGCCGAAGAACTGGGAGAAAACCTATTTCGACTGGATGGAAAACATCCAGCCCTGGTGCATCTCGCGCCAGCTGTGGTGGGGCCATCAGATTCCGGCCTGGTACGGACCGGATGGGCGCGTCTTTGTCGAGAAGACCGAGGAAGAGGCGCTGGGTGCGGCGATCGAGTATTATCTGGCGCTCGAAGGCCCGTGGAAGGCCTGGGTCGAGGACAAGCTGGAAAACTTTAAGCCGGGCGAGATCCTGACCCGCGACGAGGATGTGCTCGACACCTGGTTCTCGTCGGCGCTGTGGCCGTTCTCGACGCTGGGCTGGCCGGATCAGACGCCGGAGCTGAAAACCTACTACCAGACCGACGTGCTGGTGACCGGCTTCGACATCATCTTCTTCTGGGTTGCCCGCATGATGATGATGGGCCTGCATTTCATGGATGAGGAGCCGTTCCACACCGTCTATGTGCATGCGCTGGTGCGCGACAAGAACGGGCAGAAGATGTCGAAGTCGAAAGGCAACGTCATCGACCCGCTCGACCTGATCGACGAGTTTGGTGCCGACGCGCTGCGCTTCACGCTGACGGTGATGGCGGCGCAAGGCCGCGACGTGAAGCTCGACCCGGCGCGCATCGCCGGCTACCGCAATTTCGGCACCAAGCTGTGGAACGCGACGCGCTTCGCCGAAATGAACGAAGTCGCGCGCAATGACGATTTCTGGCTGAACGATGCCAAGCTGGCGGTCAACCGCTGGATCCTGACGGAGCTGACGCGGGCCGCGCGGGAGATCACGGACGGCATCACCTCATACCGCTTCAACGAGGCGGCTGGTGCTGCCTACCGCTTCGTCTGGAACCTGTTCTGCGACTGGTACCTGGAGCTGCTGAAGCCGGTATTCATGGGCTCGGACGAGGCGGCCAAGGCCGAAAGCCGCGCCTGCGTCGCCTTCGTGCTCGACGAGATCTACAAGCTCTTGCACCCGATGATGCCGTTCATGACGGAAGAGCTGTGGGCGCAGACGGCGGGCGAGGGCAAGGAGCGCGGCTCGCTGCTTTGCCATGCGGCATGGCCGTCGCCGGACTTCGAGGACGCGGATGCGGCCGCCGACATCAACTGGCTGGTCGATCTCGTCTCCGGCATTCGCTCGGTGCGCTCGGAGATGAACGTGCCGCCGGCGGCGATCGCGCCGCTGGTCGTGGTCGGCGCCAACGATGTGACGCGCGAGCGCCTGGTTCGCGAGGACTCGGCGATCAAGCGGCTGGCGCGCGTCGGCGACATCTCGCTGGCTGACACGGCACCCAAGGGCTCGGCGCAGATCGTCCTCAACGAGGCAACCATCTGTCTGCCGCTCGGCAACCTGATCGACCTCGCCGCCGAGGCCGCCCGGCTGCAGAAGGAACTGGCCAAGGTGACCGAGGAAATCGCGCGCCTGCACAAGAAGCTGTCCAATGAAAGGTTCGTTGCCAGCGCGCCGGCCGAGATCGTCGACGCCGAGCGCGAAAAGCTCGCCGAATACCGCGATGCGCAGGACAAGCTTTCGGTGGCTTTGACCAGGGTTCGCGACGCCGGCTGAGGCGGCAGGATTCGTCTTGCTCGGCTGCCTTCAGCGGAGGTGTTTTGCCTCGAAAATAGGCATTCCGCTGCGTTAATTTTGACGTAAACGGAAACTTTAGCCCCATTGTTGCCATAATGTAACAATGGGGGCGTAACCTCTGAAAGCGGCTGTTTTTTGAGCCGTTTTGGGCTTTTTTTCTTCATTTTCTAGTCCGGCAAACCAGCTTCGGGCCGTTTTTAGCCTTACGGTACGCCTGTGCATTTTGTCGAAAATGCGTTTGGCGAACATGTACATGTACGCCCCATGAATTCGTTGTTGCGCCGTTAACCTGAATTGGTTCTAGCTTGATGCACTCGAATTCGGGGAGGACATTCATGACTATTCTGCGACTGAAAGCGCTGCTGGGGGCGGGGTGCTATTCGCTTGCTTTGATCGGGACGGCACATGCCGGCGGTTTCGACCGCGGCGGCGTCAATATCGACCAGTTGTTCGATGCTGCCCCATATTCGTTCGACGCTGGTGTCACCTACGTGTCGCCACAGCGCAAGCTGAAGAATGTGCAGCGCCTAGATGGTTCAGGTCTGTCGACGTCAGAAGTAGACGTCGGTGGTGACTACGCTGTGCCTCGAATCGGAATCAAGGCCAACATATTCGAACCCGTGGACTGTCTCGCAAGCTATTCTAAGCCCTACGGCGCTGACGCGGATTACGGAACGAACAACGCATATTCGACAACCGCATCCAAATACTCGGTCAAAACGAACGATTACGGCCTCACCTGCTCCTATAAATTCAACGTCGGGAAAGGCGCTTTAAGATTCCATCGGCGGCGTTTCCTACCAGGATGTCGATGCATTCTTGTCACGTCAGACGCTGTTGGCTTTTGGCAACACGGGCCTAGGGAAATTCCACCTTACGGACTCGGCATGGGGATGGCGCGCGGGCACCGCTTATGAAATCCCTGACATCGCTCTGCGTGCGAGCCTGATGTATTATTCGAGCTACAAATATGACGGACTTTCCGGAACCGTCGATACGACAGGCTTTAGCGGAACGTTTCCGGCGAATATCGTACCGGGGTCCACTGGAATATATCCAGTGTCCGCCTCCGCCGAGATACCCCAAGCTCTCGAATTCAAGTTGCAGAGCGGTATAGCTCCAGGCTGGCTTGCCTTTGGCTCGGTGCGTTGGCAGCAGTGGAGCAAGCTTGGCATTATTCCGATCAGTGGCGTGCGCAGCCCCGTGACAGGTGCTCCTTCGCCCGTTTCCTTCGATTTGCTCTATCGCGATGGCTGGACGATTTCGGGCGGCATCGGTCACAAGTTCACTGACCAGCTATCTGGCCTGGTTTCGCTGACTTGGGATCGTGGAACCTCGACAGTCTCCGGTTATCAATCCGACACATATGCCTTGGCGACCGGCATTTCCTACTCGCCGAACGACAAAGTGGAAGTCAGGCTTGGCGGCTCGATCGGCGTGCTGACCAGCGGATCGTCAACTTTCCCTGGCGTTGGTGATACGGCAAATGCCGTGACCTATACCTATGGCAATGATCTGCTCTTGGCAGGCTCAGCTTCGGTCAAGATCAAATTCTAGGGTTCTAAACATTCGGACGAAAAGGCCGGGCACGCGCCCGGCCTTTTCGTTTGCCCGATCGGCCGATCCGCGAGTGCCAACGCTGTTCTAAACCGGCATTCCGTAGCGTCACGGTTGACGTTAACGGAAGTTTTCGCCGCATTGTTGCCATAATGTAACAGCGGGCAAATTAGCTATTGAAGATGTTATTTTTGGGCTGGTTTCGTCTGATTTTCCTGGGTTTTTGGCTGGGCATTGGGCGCAGACAGGCATTTCGGCTCGACGGCATTGATGGCCATACATCGGGAAATGCATTTTCTCAAAAATACGTACGTGTACGCCTCTTGAAATCATTGTTGCGCTACCCACGCAAATTGGTTCTTGCTTGAGTTGTAGTTGGGTTCGGGGAGGCGATTCATGTTCAATCTGCGTCTTAAAGCGCTCTTGGGGGCGGGGTGTTTTTCGCTGGCTTTGATCGGGACGGCGATGAGTTCGGCGCATGCCGGCGGTCTGGAACGCGGCGGTTACGACATCGATCTGCTGTTCGATCCTGCCCAAGTCACGGGTCAGGTCACCGGCACCTATGTGATGCCGCAACGCAACCTCAAGAACGTGAAGGACACCGACCCGTCTGACGGCCCCCTTAACCTTATCCCGGGCTTCTCCAACAGTGCTCGCGATACCGAAAGTTATTGGGTGCCGAGCGTCGGTATCAAGGCGGGTATGGGCCCCGTCGATTGTCTCGTCGACTACGGCCAGCCGATCGGTGCGTCCAGCAACCCAGGTCGGAACTGGGCCGGCGCGAACAGCAATGTTGACACCGAGGTGAAGAGCGAGGCCGTGGGCGGAACCTGTTCTTACAAGATGGATCTCGGCAAAGGACAGTTTCGTTTCATCGGCGGCGTGTTCCACGAAAATGTTTCTGGCTTCAAAGAACAATTGGTGGCTCCCATTCCCGGTGCGGGCATAGGGCGCCTTGACCTCGAGGGAGACGGCTGGGGATGGCGAGCCGGCGTTGCCTATGAGATTCCGGATATCGCCCTGCGCGCCAGCCTGGTCTATAATTCGGCGGTCAAGCTCGACAATTTGGATGGAACGCTGGATTTGACTCAGGTGCCTGCGGCCCTCAATCCGTTCAATCCGTATTTGGGCAAGGTAACGAACGTTAGCGGTTCCTCGGAAGTTCCGGATTCTCTGGAGCTCAAGCTTCAGTCGGGCATAGCTCCCGGCTGGCTGGCATTCGGATCCATAAAGTGGATGAATTGGAGCGAGCTGCAGAGCATTCCGTTTTGCCCGACCGGCACGGCTTCCTGCACCACAACCAGCTCTTCAAAGCTTACCTCGCTTGATTTGCTCTATCGCGATGGCTGGACGGTTTCCGGCGGTATCGGCCACAAATTCAACGATCAGTGGAGCGGTGCGGCGGTTATCACCTGGGATCGCGGAACGACGACCGGCCTGAGCGCCCAGACCGATACCTGGACGCTCAGCGGTGGCGTGGCCTACACGCCCACTCAGAATATCGAACTCCGTTTCGGTGGAGCGATCGGCGTGCTGACCAGTGGATCGATACATACGGCCGTAAGCTCAGATGACGGCCTGGTCTACGACAATGGCTATACCGCCGACTTCGGCAATGACCTTGTCACGGCGCTTTCGACTTCATTGAAAGTCAAATGGTAACCGACTGAAATTGAACGAAAAAAGGCCGGGCGTCGCCCGGCCTTTTTCGTTTGTGCAGGCATTGCCGCTGGCCCCGGTATCCAAGCTGCGTTGCATATAAGCCGCACTGGTGCCACCTCGTGCGATTGTGACGTTTTGGCAACACTTTCTGAACAACCCCTGCGCTACAAATCCGCCTGAGGAAATTGCCCATTTCCCGCCATAAACCCGGCGCACCTCGAAATGGTCTCGGGACACGCGCCAAAAGGCTCGGCGATGGGACAGGCCGCACCGCCCGCGGCAAGGATGAGAATGGACGCCAAGGTCATTTCAAAGGCTAAGCTCCCTAGCCGCCACGTGACTGTCGGTCCGGCGCGTGCGCCGCACCGTTCCTATCTCTATGCCATGGGGCTTTCCGCCGCCGAGATCGCGCAGCCGCTGGTCGGCGTCGCCTCCTGCTGGAACGAAGCGGCCCCCTGCAACATCTCGCTGATGCGCCAGGCTCAGGTGGTCAAGAAGGGCGTCGCTGCCGCCAGTGGCACGCCGCGCGAATTCTGCACCATCACCGTCACCGACGGTATCGCCATGGGCCACCAGGGTATGAAGTCGTCGCTGGTGTCGCGCGAGGTCATTGCCGATTCGGTCGAACTCACCATGCGCGGCCACTGCTACGATGCACTGGTCGGCCTTGCCGGCTGCGACAAGTCGCTGCCCGGCATGATGATGGCCATGGTGCGGCTCAACGTGCCGTCGATCTTCATCTATGGCGGTTCGATCCTGCCCGGCAGCTATCGCGGCCGCCAAATCACCGTGCAGGATGTGTTCGAAGCGGTCGGCCAGCATTCGGTCGGCACGATCGGCGATGCCGAGCTGCTCGAGATCGAACAGGCCGCCTGTCCGTCGGCCGGCTCCTGCGGCGCGCAGTTCACCGCCAACACCATGGCCACCGTCGCCGAGGCGATCGGTCTGGCGCTGCCCTATTCCTGCGGCGCGCCGGCGCCTTACGAAATGCGCGACCGCTTCAATTTCGCCTCGGGCGAAAAGATCATGGAGCTGATCGCGAAAAACATCCGGCCGCGTGACATCGTCACGCTGAAGGCGCTGGAGAATGCGGCGACCGTGGTTTCCGCCACCGGCGGCTCGACCAATGCAGCCCTGCATCTGCCGGCGATCGCGCATGAGGCAGGGATAAAGTTCGACCTCTTCGACGTGGCGAAAATTTTCGAGAAGACGCCTTACATCGCCGACCTCAAGCCGGGCGGCAAATATGTCGCCAAGGACATGTTCGAGGCCGGCGGCATTCCGCTGTTGATGAAGACGCTGCTCGACCATGGCTATCTGCATGGCGATTGCCTGACGGTCACTGGCCGCACTTTGGCCGAAAACATGGAGCACGTTGCCTGGAATGAACACCAGGATGTGGTCCGCCCGGCCAACAGACCAATTACCCAAACCGGCGGTGTCGTGGGGTTGAAGGGAAACCTTGCCCCCGAAGGCGCGATCGTGAAGGTCGCGGGCATGGCGGAGTTGAAATTCTCCGGCCCGGCGCGCTGCTTCGATTCGGAAGAGGAATGTTTCGAGGCGGTGACGCATCGCAACTACAGAGAAGGCGAGGTCCTGGTCATTCGCTACGAAGGACCGCGCGGCGGCCCGGGCATGCGCGAGATGCTGTCGACGACGGCAGCGCTCTACGGTCAGGGCATGGGCGGCAAGGTGGCGCTGATCACCGACGGCCGCTTCTCGGGCGCGACGCGCGGCTTCTGCATCGGCCATGTCGGGCCGGAAGCAGCGGTTGGCGGCCCGATCGGTCTCATCCGGGATGGCGACGTGATCTCGATCGATGCGGTGAATGGTACGATCGACGTGGCGCTGACCGAGGCCGAACTGGCGGCGCGGGCAAAGACATGGAAGGCGCGCACGACCGACTACCAGTCGGGCGCGATATGGAAATACGCACAGACGGTCGGGTCTGCCCGCGACGGCGCGGTCACCCATCCGGGCGGTGCGAAAGAAACACACTGCTATGCGGATATCTGAGTTGTTGAGGTCGTCTGTCCTTCCGGCACTGGTCGCTGTCGCGATCTTTGGCGCCGTGGGCCAGGCTTTGGCCTTCGACGACAAGGTGTTCGACGACAAGACCGGCGTGAAGCCGCAGTCGAGCCCCTGGGCGGTGTTCCAGTTCGGCTTCTCCGCCTATAAGAACGGCCACAAGGAACAGGCCGCCGAGGCCTATAAATACGCCGCCGAAAACGGCCAGATCGGCGCCACCTGGAAGCTTGCCCGCATGTATGCCGAAGGCGACGGCGTGGCGCGCGACGACTATGAGGCGTTCAAGTTCTTCTCCGAGATCGTCGACCAGGATGTTGAGCCCGGCTCGCCTGAGGAAAGCTACGTCTCCGACGCGCTGGTGGCGCTCGGCGACTATCTGCGCACGGGCATTCCCGGCAGCCCGGTCACCGAGAACGAGGTGGCGGCCCAGGAATATTACATGCGCGCCGCCGCCAACTACCGCAACCCGAACGCTCAGTTCGAGATGGGGCAGATGTTCCTGAAGGGCGAGGGCGGCGTGAAGGCCAGCGTCAAGCAGGCCGGGCGCTGGTTCCAGCTCGCCGCCGAGAAGGGCCATGCCGGCGCGCAGGCGACGCTTGGCCATCTCTTGTTCCAGAGCGGCAAGATCGTTCGCGGCCTGGCGATGATGACCGCGGCACTCGAGCGCGCCTCGCCGGCCGACCAGCCCTGGATTCGCGGCATGCAGGAAGAGGCCTTCGCCGCCGCCGGCGAAGCCGACCGGCGCACGGCGATTTCACTGGCCGACGACATCCTCACTAAGGGCACCGCCAACACGGACCAGTAAGGTCGTCTGCCGGCATCTCCCCACAACGGGAGATCGGCTAATGGGCAAAATCAGTTCTCGGTCGGCTCTGTCGGCACCATGCTTGGCGCGGGCGTCGAGATCGGGGTGACGTGCAGATGCGGCGCCATCGTGTTTTCGGGACAGCTGTCGCCGACCTTGGTCCAGGATGTGTTGTTGAGCACCATCTCGCAGCGCGCCAGATGGCTCTGGTCGGCAACGGTCAGGCAGGCGACCTGGCCGACCGGATAGGATTTTCCATTGGCGAGACATTCCGGGGCGGCGAAGGCCGGCAACATCGCGGCCGTGGCAAATGCCACGCCGATCGGACAAACAACAAATCGAATGGTCATGGGAACCCCAGCCGCCATGATGATTTTCTCTCATGCGCCCGATTTGTGGCGATACAACGTCCAGACCAATCGACGGCGGAGGGGCTCCGGTCAGGCCGGCTGCAAGGCGAGGTCGATCGCCACCGGCACGTGATCGGACGGCTTTTCCCAGGCGCGCACATGCTTTTCGATCGAGGCCGACGAGAACCGGTTGGCGGCTTCCGGCGACAGCAGCAGATGGTCGATGCGGATGCCGTTGTTTTTCTGCCAGGCGCCGGCCTGATAGTCCCAGAAGGTGTAGGTGTCGGGCGCATCGGTGACTGCGCGCACCGCTTCGGTGAAGCCGAGGTTGAGCAGCCGCCGGAAGGCCTGCCGCGTCTGCGGCTGAAACAGCGCGTCGCCCAACCAGTTCTCCGGAAAGCGTGCGTCGATCGGCTCGGGAATGACGTTGTAGTCGCCGGCCAGCACCAGTGCCTCTTCCAGCCTCAGCCGCTCCTCGGCCCAGCGCTCCAGCCGCGCCATCCAGTTCAGCTTGTAGGGGAACTTTTTGTCGTCATCGATCGGGTTGCCGTTCGGCAGATAGAGCGAGGCGACCCGAAGCGCACCCTTGTCGGTCGAGAACACGCCTTCGATGAAACGCGCCTGCTCGTCGGTATCGTCGCCCGGCAGGCCGCGATTGACTTCGTCGAAGCGCAGCTTCGACAGCAGCGCCACGCCATTAAAGCCCTTCTGGCCATGGGTTTCGACATTGTAGCCCAGGGCCTCGATCTCGGCGCGCGGGAACTGCTCGTCGACCGTCTTGATCTCCTGCAGGCAGACGATGTCGGGCGCGCTCTCGGTCAGCCAATGGGTGAGGTTGCCGATGCGGGCGCGAACGCCGTTGATGTTCCAGGTGACGATTTTCATGACGGTCTTATTCTTCCTGCGGCGGGTGGCGTTCGACGAGGCCGATCGTATTGCCTGCCGGGTCCTTTAGGAAGGCCATCCACTCGCTTTCCCCCGCCGGACCGAATTGGCCTTCGGTGTCGCGATGCACGAGCGTCGGCGGCGCGGTGAAGGGGACGCCAGCGGCTTTCGCCTCGGCGTGGAAGGCTTCGAGGCCTGCAATGTCGAGATAGACCGTGCCGGCCGGAACGCCGTCGGTGAACAGTAGCCTGACATCGCCGGCCATGATGAAGGCGATACCGGGAGGATCGTAGCGGGCGTGAACGCCCATGCCGAGCACGTCACGCCAGAAGGCTAGCGTCGAATCAAGATCGCGTCCGGCCGACAGCGCGACCTGACGGACCGCGCCGATGGCAGGCATGCCGCTAGATGGAGAAACTGGTGCCGCAGCCGCAGGAGGCGACCGCATTCGGATTGCGGATCTGGAAGGACTGGCCCATCAGATCGTCGACGAAGTCGATTACCGAGCCGCCCATATAGACCAGCGACAGATCGTCGATCAGCACGGTCGCGCCATCCTTCTCGATGGCGACGTCGTCGTCGTTGCGCGTGTCGACCAGGTCGAACTTGTAAGAAAAGCCGGAGCATCCGCCGCCTTCGACGGAAACGCGCAGCGCCGTCTTGCCGGCCTCGCCAGACACAATCTTGGCAATCCGCCTGGCGGCGGCTTCGGTCATGTCCACTTTCATGGCGGTCTTGGCATCAGCGCCCATGGGCGTCACCTTGCTTTCGGTTTCACATGATAGGTATGAAGCGCAAGGGGCCAAGTCAACTGCGGCAGCATCAGCCATGACCAATGAGTTGGGCGACATCGGGTTCGGCTATCGGCCGCGCGCGGCCTATGCCACCGATCCGGCGCGCTCGCGCGGTCGGCTGTTCGTCGAGGTCGAAAGCCCGACCCGCACGCCGTTCCAGCGCGACCGCGACCGCATCATCCATTCGACGGCATTCCGGCGGCTCAAGCACAAGACGCAGGTCTTCATCGCCCATGAGGGCGACCATTACCGCACAAGACTGACCCATTCGATCGAAGTGGCGCAGATTGCACGTGCGCTGGCGCGGGCGTTGCGCGGCGACGAGGATCTCGCCGAGGCGGTGGCGCTGGTGCACGATTTCGGCCACACGCCCTTCGGCCATACCGGCGAGGACGCGCTGAACGACAAGATCGCGGCCTGGGGCGGTTTCGATCACAACGCGCAATCGCTGCGCATCGTGACGCGGCTGGAGGCGCGCTACGCCGAATTCGATGGGCTGAACCTGACCTGGGAGACGCTGGAAGGCCTGGTCAAGCACAATGGCCCGCTGACCGACGCCAGCGGCAAGGGCCTGAAAGGGCCGGTGCCGCAGGCGATCCGCGATTATTCGGAACTGCAGGATCTCGAACTCGACCGGTTCGCCGGCATCGAAGCGCAATGTGCCGCGATCGCCGACGACATCGCCTACAACACGCACGACATTGACGACGGCCTGCGGTCAGGGCTGCTGACGCTCGACATGTTGGAGGCGGTCTCGCTGCCGGGAAAGATCCTGGAGGGCGTGCGCCAACGCTATCCCGGGCTCGATGACGTGCGCACCGGCCACGAACTGATGCGGCGGCAGATCACCGCCATGGTCGAGGATGTCATCGTCTGCGCGACCGCCAATCTGGAACGAGTCAGGCCCCAGAGCGCCGATGCGGTGCGGGCGGCGGGCGAGACGATGGTGACCTTTTCCGCCGAGATGGCCGCAGCCGAGAAGGAACTGAAAGCCTTTCTCTACAAGCACCTCTACCGGCACAAGGAGGTGATGCGGGTGCGCGCCGGCGCCGAGCAGATCGTCAGGGACCTGTTCGACGTCTATTTCGCCGACCCGCGCGCCATGCCGGATGGCTGGCGCGAGGGGCTGGACAGGGCCGACGATCGCATCAAGGCGCGCAGCGTCGCCGATTTCCTGGCCGGGATGACCGACACCTACGCGCTCAAGGAACACAGGCGTTTGTTTGACCGCACCCCGGATTTGAGCTAGGGCGGGCGCGATTTTGCCGGCCAACGAGCCGGATTCGCCATAAAGCCACCAGAGCAATACCCCATGAACATCTTCGCCGATTTCACCGCGCGAGTCACAAAGGCTGTCGAAGCGCTCGATCTGAAAGACAAGGATGGCGTTTCGCCCGACCTGTCGCGCATTGCCGTCGAACCGCCGCGTGACGCCAGCCATGGCGACCTCGCGACCAATGCGGCGATGGTGCTGGCCAAGCCCACCGGGCAGAACCCGCGTGCGCTGGCCGAGAAGCTGGCGCTGGCGTTGCGCGATGACAAGGATGTCGCCGCCGCCGAGGTCGCCGGCCCTGGCTTCGTCAATCTCCGGCTCAAGGACGGCTTCTGGCAGGCGCATCTGTCGGCGCTTCTGGGCGAGGGCCGCAATTACGGCCGCTCGACGATCGGTGCCGGCCGTAAAACCAATGTCGAATATGTCTCGGCCAACCCGACAGGCCCGATGCATGTCGGCCATTGCCGGGGTGCGGTCGTCGGCGACGCGCTCGCCAACCTGATGGCGTTTGCCGGCTACGACGTGACCAAGGAATATGTCATCAACGATGCCGGCGGACAGATCGACGTGCTCGGCCGCTCGGTCATACTGCGGTACCGGGAGGCGCTCGGCGACGAGATCGGCGAGATTCCGACTGGCCTTTATCCAGGCGATTATCTGGTTCCTCTCGGCCAGGCGCTGGCGAAAGAGTTCGGCCGCAACCTGCTCCAAATGCCGGAGGATGAGGCGCTGGCCATCGTCAAGGATCGCGCAATCGATGCGATGATGGTGATGATCCGTGAGGATCTGGCGCTGCTCAACGTGCATCACGACGTGTTCTTCTCGGAGCGCACGCTGCATGCCGACAATGCCAGGAAGATCCGTTTGGCGATCAACGACCTGACGCTGAAGGGCCACATCTACAAAGGCAAGCTGCCGCCGCCCAAGGGCGAGAAGCCGGACGACTGGGAAGACCGCGAGCAGACGCTGTTCCGCTCGACGGCGGTCGGCGACGACATGGACCGGGCGCTGGTCAAGTCGGACGGATCGTTCACCTATTTCGCCGCCGACGTGGCGTATCTGAAGGACAAGGTCGATCGCGGCTTCGTCGACCTGATCTACGTGCTCGGCGCCGACCATGGCGGTTACGTCAAGCGGCTGGAAGCCTTGGCGCGGGCGATTGCCGGCAACGAGGTGAAGCTCACGGTTCTGCTCTGCAATCTGGTCAAGCTGTTTCGCGACGGCGAGCCGGTCCGGATGGGAAAAAGGGCTGGGAATTTCATCACGGCGCGGGAAGTTATTGAAGAGGTGGGCCGCGACGCGGTGCGCTTCATGATGCTGTTCCGCAAGAGCGATGCGCCGCTCGACTTCGACTTCGCCAAGGTCACCGAGCAGTCCAAGGACAATCCGGTGTTTTATGTGCAGTACGCCTCGGCGCGCTGCCATTCGGTGTTTCGGCAGGCCAGCGAGCAGCTGGGCGAGGCGAATTTCGATCGCAAAAGCCTGGCTGCCGCGGCGGCTTTGCTGACCGACGAGGGCGAGCTTGGCCTGATCCGCAAGCTCGCCGAATATCCACGCCTGATCGAATCCGCCGCTCTTGCGCTGGAGCCGCATAGGCTGGCATTTTATCTCTATGATCTGGCTTCCAGTTTCCACGGACACTGGAACCGGGGCACGGATAATCCGGACTTACGTTTTGTTAAGGTTAACGACCGACAATTGACGCATGCCAGACTAGGGCTGGTGCAGGCTGTTTCGGACGTTCTCACGTCCGGCCTGACGCTGATCGGGGCCGCCGCGCCCACCGAAATGCGTTAGGTTTGACTAAAAAACCTGTCACCTTTTGCCCACATTGCGCTGGTAAGGGCCAACCCTGCGCGACGTCCATGGCGTCCGAATGAGTGCGAGTTCGGGAACAATAATGGCAGACAGAACCCAGCTGAGAGTAGCCGACAACAACGACATCGCTGACGATGATCCGTTCGCGGAACTGACCAGGATCATGGGATTCGACCCACGCCAGCCGGTCAAGCAGCAGGCGCGGGTCGAGCCGCAGGTCGCTGCCGCCAGTCAGCCCGTGCAAGAGGACGATTTCGACATCGACCTCGAAAAGGAACTGATGGGCGACTTCGACGCTGGCGACAGCGATGCTGCTCCGGTTGTCGAGACTCATGAGCCGGCATTCGAAACGGCGGCCGTGCATGCGGCTGACGACGATCTTGCGCTGTCGCTCGACGACGATTTCCATCTGGACTTCACGGGTGCCGATGATCAGGCGGTCGTCGCCAGCCATGCCGATCTCGGCGCAGCCGAAGCCGCGCCATCTGTCGAACCTGCCTTCGACGCCGATTTCGACAACGCCGTCGCGAGTTCGCTCGATGACGTTTCGCCCTTCGAGGACGATCTGCCGATCGAGGAAGAACTCGCCGCGTCGCTCGATCAGGATTTTCACATCGAGGACCATGCCGTCGAGATCGAGGACGAGGCCGTAGAGGCCCAGCATGCCATTGCCGAAGTGCCGATGGCTGTCGAGCCGGCCCCTGAGCATGAATTCGATGATGCGGTCGCGCTTTCGCTCGAAGATGAACTGACGCTGGACGGCCATTCGGCTGATCAGCGCCCTGTGGCTGCGGCCACGGCCGACTATCCGGACCTGGTGCCAGCCGCCGCGCACGAGGCTGAGGCGATTTCCGACGAGGATTTCGACGGTCGCTTCGAGGCCGCGATGGCGGATGTCGATGTGGATTTTGACGTTCAGGCGGATGAGCCGGTGGCCTTTGACGTGGCTGATGCGCACGACGTGTCCGCCCATGCCGAGGATGCGAGGGACGAACTCTCGAGCTCCGAAGCCGCTTCGGAAGATGATTTCGATCTGAACCTGGATGACGCGTTCGCCGAGCCTGCCGAAGAGCCGGTCGCCGAGGTTGCGGCTGCCGCGGTCCAGCCGATAGCTCCAGCAACGCCAGCGGCCGTCATGGCCGAGCCGGCGCCGGCCCCAGTGGCGGACGAACGCAGCCTCGAAGACGAGTTGAACGCGCTTCTGGGCGCCATGACGGCGCGCACGCTGCCGTCGGCCAAGGAGCCTGTCGTGGCTCAGCCTGTCGCCGCTCAGCCCGTTGTGGCTCAGCCGGTTGCCGCTCCCGTTCAGCCGTATGCTGCTCCATATGCTGCCGCGCCTGCAAAGGCCGCCGAGGAACCGGCCGATCTTGTCGGCGATCTCGACTGGGATCTCGATGAGCAAGCGCCCGAGGATCTGCATGCCTCCAGTGCCGCTCACGATACCGATCTCGACAATCTGCTGCTCGACGAGCTTCAGGGCCAGGATCCTGGTTCGGATGCCGCTGATCTCGATGTCGATTTCGACAATGATGCGTTCGACGCAGCCTTGGCCAGGAGCCTAGATCCGCGCGACGAGCCTGCCTCCCGGCAGGATCCGGCCGATTCCCTCGATTGGCTGGCCGAGCGCTCCGCTCCGACGGAGCCGACCCGTTCGTGGAGCCGCGTGACGCCGGTTCCCCAGCAGCCGGCATTTGCCGCGCAGCCGGCCGCTTCGGTGGCCCCGGCAGTGGCTCTTGTGCCGACCTACCGTGCGCCCGAGCCGGTTGCGGCTGCTCCTTATGCAGCCCCCGTATCGGCGCCACAGCCGCGACAGTCCTCGCGCTACGAAGAGATGCCCGATGTCGAAACGGTCGATGTGCCGGAGCGCGTCGTGGCGCTGGCGGACGATCTCGACATTCCGGAACTGCATTTCGAGGAAGACGAGCCGGCCACCGCTGGTTATGACGATCTCGACGCCGAGTTCGCCAGCCTTCTGACGGAAATGAATTCGGTGGAGGTTGCGCCGGCTCCCGCTGCACCCGCAAGCAGCGCTGCCTATGCCGACGATTCCTACAATGCCGGATTCACTTCGGGCTATCAGGCGCCGGCATATGAAGCGCCCAAACCAGCCTTCCAGCCGGAAGCACGGACCTATGCGGCGCGGCCGGCGGAAATGCCCACGCGCACAGCGGCGAATACAGGCTATGCCGATGCCGCCGACGGCTTCGATCTCGACAGTTTGCCCGGCAGCCAGCCGGTCTCGCAGCCGGACGACTTCACCGTCGATGAACTCGACTATGATCCTGAGTTGGACGAGGCGATGTCCGTTCCGGGTCTCGGCGAGCGTCAAGCGGCCAAGCCGTCGGGCCGTCGCGGCCTGTTCATAGCCGCCATCGTCGGTGCCGTGGCGGTCGCGGGCGGCCTTGGTGCCTTTGCCCTGTCTTTCGGCGGCAAGGGCGGCAGCGAAGCGCCTGTCATCGTCAAGGCCGACAATTCGCCGATCAAGGTCAAGCCGGAAAATCCGGGCGGCACCGTGGTGCCGAACCAGGACAACAAGGTCTACGACGCCGTGGTCAAGGGCGCGAAGCCCGCCGAGCCGGTACAGCAGAAACTTGTCACCAACACTGAAGTCCCGGTGGATGTGCAGGCGAAGGATCCGGCCCGTGCTGTCGATCTTTCTGCTGATCAAGGTACTGCCGTTGGTGGAGCCGACGACGGCAATGCCGCGCCGACTGCCAGCGCGGCACCGGCCGCCAATGCAGCGCCGGCCGACAATGCGGGGGCGTCCGCGCCCAAGTCCGAGGATCGCATCGCGCAGGTGCTGCAGGATGCCGACAAGGGCACCAACACCGATGTCGTCGCCGTCGCGCCGCGCAAGGTGAGGACCATGGTGGTGAAATCGGACGGCTCGCTGGTGCCACGCGAGGATCCGGCACCGGCTGCGCCGCAGGTGGCAGCCGCCGAGCCGACCGATCCGGCGCCGCAGCATGTCGCGCCGTCCGCCGATGCCGACCAGACCGGCACGGTGGCGCCCGCCGCCCAGTCGGACGACGAGCCGGCCCTCAAGCCGGCAGCCAAACCGGCGGCCAAGGCTGAGGCCAAGGCGCAGTCAGCGAACACGCCGGCCAAGGTAGCGATCGCGCCGCAGCGTCCGTCCGACCAGCCGGTCGACGTCGTCGGCGAGGTTAAGCCCGATCAGGTTGCGTCCATCGATCCGGCAACGACGGCGACCGGTGGTGGTTCGTGGTCGATGCAGGTTGCTTCGCAGCCGACCGTGGAAAGTGCGCAGTCGACCTACCAGGACCTGCAACGCCGCTACGGCGGCGTGCTTGCCGGGCGCACCGCCAACATCGTCAAGGCCGAGATCGCCGGCAAGGGCACGTTCTACCGCGTCCGCGTCGTAGCCCAGTCGCGCAACGATGCCATCAATCTGTGCACCAGCTACAAGGCTGCTGGCGGCAATTGCTTCGTGTCGCGTTAGACGACGTTCAACCGTTCAAAGCCGGCGCGGCCCCAGGTCGCGCCGGCTTTTTATGTGCCCGGCGTTTTTCATGTGGAAGCATTTCTGCCGTTGGACCGCATGTACTCCCCGACGATTCCCTTTAACCGCGCGAAGCCCTAGACTCCTGATATGACCGAATCAAAATCCATGATCCTCGGCTGTGCCGGGAAATCGCTCACCCGCGAAGAAATCAATTTCTATCGCAATGAATGCCCATGGGCCTTCATCCTGTTTGCCCGCAATATTGGCGAGACCGAGCAGATCCGCGATCTCGTCGCCGAGATGCGCGACTGTATCGGACGGCCGGACGCGCTGGTGTTCATCGACCAGGAAGGCGGCAGGGTGCAACGCCTGCGGCCGCCGCTGGCGCCGAACTATCCGGCCGGCGGAGCGCTTGGCGCGCTGTGGCGCGACGATCACGACGCCGGCGCCCGTGCTGCCTGGCTGATGGCGCGCCTGCATGCCTTCGACCTCTTGCGCTACGGCATCACGGCGGATTGCCTGCCGGTGCTCGACGTGCCGATCGAAGGCGCCAGCGACGTCATCGGCGCGCGCGCCTATGGCAAGGAGCCGCGCCCGGTCATAGAACTCGGCCGTGCTGCCGCCGAAGGCCTGATGTCCGGCGGCGTGCTGCCGGTGATGAAACACATTCCCGGCCATGGCCGGGCCTTTGCCGACACACATTTCGAGCTGCCAATAGTCAACGCCTCGCTGAGCGATCTGCAGCGACATGATTTTGCCCCGTTCCGGGAGCTCAACGACCTGCCGATGGCGATGACAGCGCATGTCGTGTACAGCGCCATCGACCCCAACAACCCGGCGACCACCTCCGGCAAGGTCATCGACGAGATCATCCGCCACGAGATCGGCTTCGATGGGTTGCTGATGAGTGACGACACCTCGATGAAGGCACTTTCTGGGGATTTCCCGACAAAGGCGGCCTCGATCCTTGCGGCGGGCTGCGATCTGGTCCTTCACTGCAATGGCGTTTTCGAGGAGATGGCGGGCATCGCATCGCGCACCAAGGGGCTTGAGGGCAAGTCGCTGGAGCGTGCAAAGCGGGCACTGACCTATATAAAGAAACACGACGCGGTCGAGGAAACCGAGATACGCGCGGAATTCGCCACCTATTTCGATGCGGTGGCCTAGCAAAAGGAAGTGACAGGGACAGTGGCGGAAACATTGGAAGGCAAGGCCGCGAAGGCCGCACCGATGGACCGCCTGTGGGCCGAGAACGACGATCCACGCGTCACCGGCGATCCGTCGCTGGTCGTCGACGTGGCCGGCTTCGAAGGCCCGCTCGATCTCCTCTTGCATCTTGCCCGCACCCAGAAGGTCGACCTGGCGCGGATTTCGATCCTGGCGCTGGTCGAGCAATATCTGACCTTTGTCGAGACGGCGAGGGCGCTGCGGCTCGAGCTTGCGGCCGACTATCTGGTGATGGCGGCGTGGCTGGCGTTCCTCAAGTCGAAGCTGTTGATCCCCAAGCAGCCGGGCGAAGAGGGCGAGAGCGGCGAGGAACTGGCAGCGGTGCTGCAATTCCGGCTGAAGCGGCTGGAAGCCATGCGCGACGCGGCGGCGCGTCTGGTCAACCGCAACCGGCTCGGCCGCGACGTGTTCGCGCGCGGCATGCCGGAAATGGTCATCATCGAGAAGCGCAACGCCTATTCGGCGTCGCTCTATGATCTGCTGACCGCCTATGCCCAGCAACGGCAGAAGCAGGCGATCAACAATGTGACGATCGCCAGGCGCGGTGTCTGGTCGCTCAAGGACGCGCGCGACATCCTGACCCGCCTGGTCGGGGCTGTGAGCGACTGGACGACGCTGGAAAGTTTCCTGATCGTGTACATGACCAGTCCCGAGGAGAGGCGCACGGCGATCGCCAGTTCCTTCGCGGCAACATTGGAACTGGTGCGCGACGGCACGATGGATGTGCGCCAGGATCAGACGTTCGCGCCGATCTATCTGCGCGGCCGTGCACCGGCAATCAAGGCAGTCGAGGTGGCATCATGAGCGAACGCGCCAACGCTTCGGTTATCCCCTTCAAGGTGGATGATGGGCCGGAAGAGGGCGATCTTGACCAGGCGTCCGTCCAGAGTTCGGCACAGAACCCGGCCGAGCGCCTGCATATGGCGGAGGCCATGCGCATGGCCGAGGCGATTGTCTTCGCCAGCGCCGAGCCCGTCAGCGAAAAGCAGCTTGCGGTACGCCTTCCCGACGGCATCAATGTCGCCGTGGCAATGGCGGAGTTGCAGCAGGTCTACGCCCGGCGCGGCGTCAATCTGGTGCGGGTCGGCGACGCCTGGGCTTTCCGCACGGCAGGCGACCTCGCCTTCCTGATGAGCCGTGATACGGTGCAGCAGCGCAAGCTGTCGCGCGCGGCGCTCGAAGTGCTGGCGATCATCGCCTATCACCAGCCGGTGACGCGCGCCGAGATCGAGGACATCCGCGGTGTCGAGACGTCGAAGGGCACGCTGGACACGCTGCTCGAGACCGAATGGGTGCGCATGCGCGGCCGCCGCAAAACGCCCGGCCGTCCCGTCACCTACGGCACGACCGAAACCTTCCTCGACCATTTCGCGCTCGAGGAAATCCGCGATCTTCCCGGCATGGAGGAGCTGAAGGGCGCCGGCCTACTCTCAGGCCGCATGCCGTCGAATTTCTCCATTCCGCAGCCGCCGGCCGACCCCGACGCGCTGACCGATGACGAGGATCCGCTGACCGATATCGATCTCGAGGAACTCGGCCTTTTGACGCCGCGCGTCACGGAAGATTCGACCGCGGGCGTCTATCAAAAGCGGCTTTACGCCTTTACATGCGCCGTTTGGTAGCGGGCCGCCTTGCCGAAAATGCGTGACATCCGCCAGCCTTTCATAAACTCTGTCGCGGTTGTGTTTGAATCCCAACGCGAAAACGCATAGATCATCGCCAGGGAAAACATTCGAGAGAGATTTGCTATGGGTTCATTTTCGATTTGGCACTGGATGATCGTGCTGGTCATCGTGCTTCTGGTGTTCGGCCGCGGCAAGATTCCGGAACTGATGGGTGACATGGCCAAGGGCATCAAGAGCTTCAAGAAGGGCATGGCGGACGACGACGTCGCCGAGGACAAGCGCACCGTCGAACACCGTGCCGATGAGACCGTTTCGGCCGTGAAGGAAAAGGCCAGCAAGAGCTGAGCCAAGAGTTCTAGTCGGAACAGAATGCCATGTTTGAAGTCGGCTGGACCGAAATGCTGGTGATCGCGATCGTCATGATCGTGGTCGTCGGGCCGAAGGATTTGCCCAATATGCTGCGCACCTTCGGGCGCACGACGGCGAAGCTGCGTGCCATGGCCGCCGACTTCCAGAAACAGTTCAACGAAGCGCTGAAGGAAGCCGAGCTCGACGACGTCAAGAAGTCGGTCGACGAGCTCAGGGGCCTGAGTCCCGTTGCCGAGATCAAGAAGCAGCTTAATCCGTTCGAGCAAGCGGCAGCCGATGTGCGCGCAGGTGTGGACGCGGCGATGAAGCCGAAGCCGGCGGCTGATCCGGCAGCACCCGCCGCTTCGACGCCGCAGGCAGCCGAGCCGCTGAAGAATGGCGCGACGGAAATGCCTGGCGTCAGCGGGCCAGAGGCCGCGCCGCCAACGCCGATTTTCCCGGCGATGACCGATGAATCGGTGGTAGCGGCATCCACGGAATCTGCCGTGGCGCCGAAGGCATCCGCGGCCAAGAATGCCGTCAAGGCAGCGCCGGCAGCAAAAGCGCCGTCCAAGGCTGCGACTTCCGCCAAGACCGCGACGGCAAAAGCCGCGCCGGGGGTCACGGCTAAACCTGCACCTGCGCCCAAGGCGTCGACAAAGGCCGCGACAGCGGCAAAGCCTGCAACCGCCGCTTCGACGAAGCCCGCCGTCGCCAAGACTGCTGCTGCCAAGACGACGACTGCCGCAAAGACCGGGGCGAAGGCCGAACCGAAGCCTGCCGCGGCGAAAAAGCCGGTGGCCAAAAAGACGGCGGGAGCCGCCAAGTGAGCGTTTCGGACAAGGAAAAGGACGAGATCGAAAAGTCGTCGGCGCCATTGATGGAGCATCTGATCGAGTTGCGCAGGCGGCTGATCTGGTCGCTCGGTGGCTTCTTCGTTGCCTTCCTGGTTTGCTTCTTCTTCGCCAAGAGGCTGTTCAATCTGTTGGTCGTCCCCTTCAAATGGGCGACGAAATGGGCGGGTCTCGATCCGCACAAGGTCGAGCTGATCTACACCGCGCCGCAGGAATTCTTCTTCACGCAGGTCAAGCTCGCCATGTTCGGCGGCATGGTCATCGCCTTTCCGCTGATCGCCACGCAAATCTACAAGTTCATTGCGCCCGGCCTCTACAAGAACGAGCGTAACGCCTTCCTGCCGTTCCTGATCGCTTCGCCGATCCTGTTCCTGATGGGCGCCTCGCTGGTCTATTTCTTCTTCACGCCGATGGTGATGTGGTTCTTCCTCGCCATGCAGCAGGTCGGCACCGACGACCAGGTGCAGATTTCGCTGCTGCCGAAAGTGTCGGAATATCTCAGCCTGATCATGACGCTGATCTTCTCCTTCGGCCTGGTGTTCCAGCTGCCGGTGGTGACCAGCCTGATGACGCGCGTCGGCATGCTGTCGTCCAAGGCGCTGGCGGAAAAGCGCAAATGGGCGATCGTCATCGCCTTCATCGTTGCTGCCGTGCTGACACCGCCGGATCCGATGAGCCAGATCGGCCTGGCCATTCCGACCATCCTTCTCTACGAGGTCTCGATCTGGGCCGCGCGATGGATCGAGCGGGACCAGGAAAAGCAGCGGCTGGCACGCGAGAAGCAGGACGCCGGGGAGACCGTGGCGGATAAAACACCGGACGAGCCTCCAGCGCCGGCTGCTTCGTAAACCGTCAGCGACGGCGGAAAACGACAACCGCCGCCCAGCCTCATCTTGCATCGGTCAAGGATGCGGTTTACGCCCTCGGAGCTTAGCTCAGGAGCGTTCAAATCATGCTTGACATCAAATGGATTCGCGACAACCCGAAGGCCCTTGTCGAGGCGCTGATCAAGCGCTCGTGGTCGGCGGCAGAGGCGCAATCTACGGTCGATGATTTGATCGCCAGGGACGAGGCGCGGCGCGAACACGTCACCGAGCTGCAGACCAAGCAGGAGCGCCGCAACGCCGCCTCGAAAGAGATCGGCAACGCCATGCGTTCAGGCGATGCCACCCTTGCCGAGAAACTCAAGGCTGAAGTCGGCGAGATCAAAACCTTCATCCAGAATGGCGAGGCGCGCGAGCGCGAACTCGACAAGGCGCTGAACGACGCGCTGGCGGTGCTGCCCAATGTGCCGCTCGAAGACGTGCCTGTCGGCAAGGACGAGCATGACAATGTGGTCAAGCACATTGTCGGCAAGCTGCCGACGCGGCCGAACTGGGTGAAGGAGCATTTCGAGATCGGCGAAGCGCTCGGCATGATGGACTTCGAGCGGGCGGCAAAGCTGTCGGGCTCACGCTTCACCGTGCTGAAGAGCGGCCTGGCGCGGATGGAACGCGCCATCGGCCAGTTCATGCTCGACCTGCACACGACCGAGCATGGCTATGAGGAAGTGATCCCGCCGCTGATGGTGCGCGACGAGGTGCTTTTCGGCACCAACCAGTTGCCAAAATTCGAGGAAGACCTGTTCTTCACGCCGCACGGGGAGGGCAGGCTTGGCCTGATCCCGACCGCCGAAGTGCCGCTCACCAACCTCGTGCGCGAGGAAATCACCGCGCACGAGAAACTGCCGCTGCGCTATACCGCGCTGACACCGTGTTTCCGTTCGGAAGCGGGCTCGAGCGGGCGCGACACGCGCGGCATGCTGCGCCAGCACCAGTTCTACAAGGTCGAACTGGTGTCGATCACCGATCAGGAATCCTCGCTGGCCGAACACGAGCGGATGACGCAATGTGCCGAGGAAGTGCTGAAGCGGCTCGAATTGCCGTTCCGCACCATGGTGCTGTGCACCGGCGACATGGGTTTTGGCGCCCGCAAGACCTACGACATCGAGGTCTGGCTGCCCGGCCAGAATGCCTATCGCGAAATCTCGTCCTGTTCGGTCTGCGGCGATTTCCAGGCGCGCCGCATGGATGCCCGCTACAAGGACAAGGATGGCAAGGGCAACCGCTTCGTCCACACGCTCAACGGTTCGGGCACCGCTGTCGGCCGCGCTCTTATTGCTGTCATCGAAAACTACCAGAATGAGGATGGCAGCGTAACCATTCCTGAAGTGCTGCGGCCTTACATGGGCGGTCTGGCAAAGATCGAAGCGAAATAATGCGCATTCTTCTGACCAATGACGACGGCATTCATGCCGAGGGGCTGGCGTCGCTCGAACGCGTCGCCCGCACCCTGTCCGACGATGTCTGGGTGGTGGCGCCGGAGCAGGACCAGTCCGGCTATGCGCATTCGCTGTCGATCTCGGAGCCGCTGCGGCTGCGCAAGATCGGCGAGAAGCATTTTGCCGTGCGCGGCACGCCGACCGATTGCGTCATCATGGGCGTAAAGAAAATCCTGCCCGGTGCGCCCGACCTGATCCTGTCCGGCATCAATTCGGGCGCGAATATCGCCGACGACGTGACTTATTCCGGCACCGTCGCGGGCGCCATGGAAGGCGCGCTGCTCGGCATCCGCTCGATCGCTCTCAGCCAGGGCTACTCTTACGTCGGAGAGGACCGCGTCGTACCCTACGAGACCACCGAGGCGCTGGCGCCGGCGCTGCTGAAGAAGCTCGTCGCGACGCCGTTGCCGGACGGCGTGCTGCTCAACGTCAATTTTCCCAACTGCCTTCCCGATGAGGTCGTCGGCACGGTCGTCACCACCCAAGGAAAGCTCGTGCACAGCCTATGGGTGGACGAGCGCCGTGACGGGCGCGGCCTGCCTTACTATTGGCTGCGCTTCGGCCGCGAGCCGGTCGAAGGCAAGCAAGGCACCGACCTCCATGCGCTGCGCAATCGTCTGGTGTCGGTGACGCCGTTGCAGCTCGACCTCACCGCGCATGAGATCCGTGATCAGCTGAGCAAGGCGCTTGCATGAACCTGCCAATCGATGACCGCGAAGGATTTGCTGCTTTCCTGTTGCGCCTGCGCGGCAGGGGCACCGTGCCGAAGGCGCTGATAGCGGCTTTCGAGGCGACTCCACGGCGCGGCTTCCTGGCGCCTCACTTCCACCAGATCGCCTGGTCGGACCGTATGCTGCCGATCGAGTGCGGCGAGGCGATCGAAGGCGCCGACATGCAGGCGGCGGTGATCGCGGCCCTCGCCATCGAAGCGGGAAACCGCGTGCTCGAGATCGGCACCGGTTCCGGCTATACGGCGGCGGTGATGTCGCGGCTGGCGGCGCGCATCGTCACCGTCGATCGCTACAAGACGCTGGTCGAACAGGCCAGGCAGCGTTTCGAGGCACTTGGTATCGGCAATGTCATCGTGCGCCAGGCGGATGGCTCCGGTGGGCTGCCTGCCGAAGGGCCGTTCGACCGCATCGTCGCCTGGGCGGCTTTCGACAGCTTGCCGCGCTTCCTGCTCGACCAACTGTCGAGCGGCGGCATCGTCATCGCACCGATCGGGCCGGAGGAGGGCGAGCAGGTGCTGGCCAAGCTGACCAAGGTCGGCAGCCGTTTCGAGCGCGAGGACATCGGCATGGTGCGGCTGCAGCCGATCCTGCGCAGCGTCGCCGCAGTGATCTAGTTTCCGGCAGAGCACTGGTCCGCGGTCGAACACCTGTTCGGCCTCATGATCCATGCCTCCAGCTATCCCCAAAATGTTTTAAGAAAATTTTCGTCGGATTCTAATGGGTTAACCGCCCAGTAACATTAACGCGCTTTAATCCTGTCTCAGTTGGTGCAGCGTTTGTGCGGGTTAGTGCGATGCAACTCAGTGTTTTGAAGACAAACAGTCGCAATCTGGCGCGAGGCTGCGCTGTTCTCATGATTGCGGGTGCCGCCGCCGGGTGCAGTTCCCAGGCTTCGCGGTTCAACAGCGTCGACGATGTCTTCACTTCCTCGACCAACAATCAGCGCGCCATCATCAACAAGCAGGATGCCGCGCAGCCCTATCCGGGCGATGTATCGGCTGCTCCGCTTGACGGCAGCCACACGCAGTCGGTCAGCCGCTCCAGCCTCGAACCGGTTTCGAGCCGGCCGTTGCCGCCGCCCGCTTCAGCTCAGGCCGCGCCGGCACTCGCGCCTGCTGCCAATCCGGTGCGTGTCGCATCGGCGCCAGCCATGGTGCGCCCGGCGCCGCATGTCGACAGGGTGACAACCGGCACCGTCGAGCCGGCGGCCAAGCCGTTCAAGAATGCCCAGCCCGACGCGCCGAAGATGGCAGAAGCGGGCAGGCCGCACGCGACCGAGATCGTCGTTCGCGACGGCGAAACGATCAACGGCTTGGCGCAGCATTACAAAGTGCCGGCCGACGTCATCATGAAGGTCAACGGGCTTAGCGCGACCAAGGGACTGAAGACCGGGCAGAAGATCGTCATTCCGGCCTATGCCTATTCGAGCAAGGCCGAGCCGAAGGTCGCTGACGCGAAGCCGGCGAAGGACGGCAAGCACGATTTGCCGGCCACCGCGCCGGACAAGGTCGCCGTCCTGCCGCAGCAGCCGAAGCTCAAAGAGGGCAAGGCTGCCGCGCAGGTCGATGCTTCGGCGGCTGCAAGCCAGCCCAAGGAGCCCAAGCCCGCGCAGGTCGCCAAGGCAACCGGTGCCGCCGGCACCTATACGGTCCAGTCGGGTGACACGATGTCCTCGATCGCCAGGAAGACCGGCGTCGGCGTCGTTGCGCTGAAGCAAGCCAATGGCATGAAGGATGGCCTGCTCAAGATCGGCCAGACCCTGAAAGTGCCGGCAGGCGGAACCGCGACGGTCGCCAGCGCCAAGCCGGCTAAGGTCGATCCGGTGACCACGGCAACCACCCAGCCCCCGGCAAAGACCACGCCGTCGGAGACGCTGGCATCCTACACTCCGCCGAAGAAAGACGCGAAGGTCATCCAGCAGGCTGAGGACGACGAAGCGGTGGCGCCCGATGCCACGGGTATCGGCAAGATGCGCTGGCCGGTGCGCGGCCGGGTGATCTCCGGTTTCGGATCCGGCAAGGACGGCGTCGACATCGCCGTGCCGACGGGCACGCCGATCAAGGCGGCCGAGAACGGCGTCGTGATCTATGCCGGCGACGGGCTCAAGGAATTCGGCAACACGGTGCTGGTGCGCCACGAGAACGGTCTGGTCACCGTCTACGGCCATGCCAGCTCGATCGAGGTGCAGCGCGGCCAGAAGGTCAAGCGCGGTCAGGAAATCGCGTTGTCGGGCATGAGCGGCACGACGGACTCGCCGAAGCTGCACTTCGAAGTGCGCAAGAACTCGGCGCCGGTCGATCCTTCGACCTATCTCGAATAGAATAAAAAACGCAATTTGCGGGCCGTCTGACCTCCAGTCCGGCCCGCCGGCTCAGCCCGTTCCGCAAGGAGCGGGCTTTTTCAGTTTTGTGCAAAAGCCCGCCAGCAAGACTCACAGATGATCGCGCAGCGTGTCGGCGATCATCTCCTCAAGGCTGCTGGCCTTGACGCCCAGAAGCGCCTCGGTGTCGGAGGCATCAACCAGCAAGGGGCTCTCGAAAAGATAGCTCATCTCAATGACCTCATGCATGCCCAAGGCTTCCATCTCGGCGACGGAATAGGAGCGTATCGCTGAAACCTCTCGTCCGAGCAGCGCCGCGGTTTTCTGGATGAGCTCGCGCGGCGAGGCGTATTGCGAGGGAACGTGAAACGCCCGATCCCATTCACCCGTGTAGCGGGCGGCCGCGACCAGTGTGTTCGCGACGTCCTTGGTGAAGGTCCAGGCATGGTTTGCGTCGAGATCTCCAATGAAGGCGGTGGGCTTGCCCTCAATGATAGAGGGCAGCGCGACCAGGGAGAAGTAGCTGATCGCGCCCTGTCCGAGATAGTCGCTGGAGCGTATTTCGATCGCCGGCACATCGGCACGGACCGCTCGCTGCCACATGATCGTCCTGGTTGTTCCTTTCCTCGACGTCGGATCCAGGGACAGGTTGGAGCGGAGCGGGCTGTCGGCGTTTTCCCCATAACCATAGAGGTTTCCGAGCACGATAAGCTTCGCGCCGACCGCTTCGGCCGCGCGCACGGTGCCGTCGATGATGGGGAAAAAGTCGGTCGGCCAGCGATGATATGTGGCCATGGCACACATGAAGATGGCATCGGCGCCTCGGCAGATACGCGACAGTTCCGAGGCATCCGTGGCATCGGCCTGTATGGTCCGCACGTTCGGCAACGCGTTCGAACCGACGCTTCGGCTGGTGAGAACGACATCATGTCCTTCCTCACCAAGAAGGCGCGCGGTCTCGCGTCCAACCGGGCCCGCGCCGACAACAACATAGAAACTCATGGCAACCTCTCTTCCAAGCTTGACGGAGAGGCGTGCGTACAGGTTCGCGGCATTGAAAATCGCGCGGGAATTGCCAAATCTTGAACAGGTTTCGCCATGAATCGAGAGAGCATGCGTCCGCAATCCGCTCCGGCCCGATCCCCGTCCGACGTAACAATGGTTTCCCGGCATATTGAGGCGGGCGTCCATCGCCTGCCGCGGGCGCCACACCACCGTGTCATGGTGCATGCAAGCGCGGCGACGCGCTCCTACTGCAATCAGGTCGGGCGCTATTTCGTCAGGCGCGCCGGCGATATCGACCTGGTGCCGGCTGGCGAGGAGGGCGGTTTCGAGGCTGAAACCGCGTTCGACACGATTGAGATTGTCTTGCAGCCAGCGCTGATGGAAAGGGTAGCGGTGGAACTTGGCGGCAGGGCGCTGGCAACGCGACTCGACACGCGCCATCTGCTTCGTGACCAGCGCATCGAGCATCTTGCTCGCGCACTGCAGAGCGATCTCGATGCGCCGAGCGGCTCTCTGTTTGCCGACAGCATTGGCGCCGCGCTCGCGGTCAGGCTGCTCGGCCTCGATGATATAGACATCGACCGAACGAACCGCTTGTCGGACACCCAGCTCAAGCGCGTCCTAGAGTACATTGAGGCCGCTCTGCATGAGCCGCTCTCGATCGATCGACTAGCCCGGGTTGCCGGCGCCAGCAGCTCGCATTTGCGGACATGGTTCAAGGTGGCGACGGGCGTCACCTTGCATCGCTATGTGTTGCGACGTCGCGTCGAACGCGCGCGCCTCCTGCTGCAGCAAGGCGATCTCAGCACAAGCGAGGTCGCGGAATTGACGGGCTTCGCGCACCAGTCACATCTGGCGCATTGGATGCGCCGCGAGATTGGCCAAACGCCGCGCGACGTGCGACGGGCGCGGCCGCCCAGGTGACACGCCTCAATCCTTGAGCGGCTTGCCAAGCCGGCCGGCCAGGTCCTGCGTGAACTGCCAGGCGACGCGGCCCGAGCGGCTGCCGCGCGTCGTCGCCCATTCCAGCGCTTCCGCGCGCAACTGCTCGGGGTCGATGTCAAGGCCATGATGGCTCACATAGCCATTGATCATCTCGAGATATTCGTCCTGCGAACATTTGTGGAAGCCGAGCCAAAGCCCGAAACGATCGGACAGCGAGACCTTTTCTTCGACCGCTTCGGACGGGTTGATGGCGGTCGAGCGCTCATTGTCGATCATGTCGCGCGGCAACAGATGGCGGCGGTTCGAGGTGGCGTAGAAGATGACGTTGGCCGGGCGGCCTTCGACGCCGCCTTCGAGTGCCGCCTTCAGCGACTTGTAGGAGGTGTCGTCATGATCGAAGGACAGGTCGTCGCAAAACAGGATGACGCGGAAGGGCGCCGCCTTCAGCAGACCCATCAGTTTGGGCAGCGTGTCGATGTCTTCGCGGTGAATCTCGATCAGCTTGAGCGGCAGGTCGGATTTGGCCCTGGCGTTGATCTCGGCATGCACGGCTTTGACCAGCGACGATTTGCCCATGCCGCGCGCGCCCCACAACAGCACGTTGTTGGCGGCAAAGCCGGCGGCGAAGCGTTCGGTGTTGTCGACGAGGATGTCGCGGACACGGTCGACGCCGCGGATCAGGCCGATGTCGACGCGGTTGACCTTGCGCACCGGCTCCAGATAGCCGGGATCCGCCTGCCAGACGAAGCAGTCGGCCTCGCCGAGGTCCGTTTCAGGCACCGGCGGTGGGGCGAGGCGGCCGACAGCCTCGATCAGGCGGTCGAGTTTCTTGTTGAGGGCGTCGATGCTGCTGTCGGTCATTTCAGGTCTTTTTGGTTCGTTTCCTGGGGCGGGCAGGTGGGGGCGTTCGAATCCGTCGCGTTCGAAACCGGTTCCAACCTTTTGTTCGAGCGTGATCTTTTCCGAAAACCGGCTCGCGCTTTTCGCGGTCATGCTCTAACACGGCCCGACAAGCCGGAAAAGCAGCCGATTTGCCCGGCCGCGCAGTTGCATTGACAACTTTACCGACTATATTCCGGCCAAATTTCAAGGGGCCGCCAAACTCCGCAGGACGGTTGGCTGCTGTTTTCAAAATTCAGGAGTACCTCGATGTTCGTGACACCGGCATACGCCCAAGGCATCGGCGGCGCCTCTCCTGATATGTTCATCAGCATTTTGCCGTTTGTCCTGATTTTCGTGATCATGTATTTTCTGATCATCCGCCCGCAGCGCACGCAGCTGAAGAAGCGCGGCGAGATGCTGGCGGCGGTCCGTCGCGGCGACACGGTCGTCACCGGCGGCGGTTTCGTCGGCAAGGTGACGAAAGTGATCGACGACAACGAGCTCGAGATCGACCTTGGCGGTGGCACCAAGGTGACGGCGCTGCGCTCGACGATCGCCGATGTGCGCGTCAAGGGCGAACCGGTAGCCAACCAGAACGCCAAGAAATAACCCAATTCCAGGCGGAGCGATCCGCGGACACGCTCTGACGGACGACGCCATATGCTGTATTTTTCGCGCTTCAAGATGATCCTGATCTGGCTGGCTGTGGCCGCCACAGTGGTCCTCGCCGCGCCCAATCTCATCCCTGCAAGCACATTGGCACAGTTGCCCAGTTGGGTGCCGAAGCGGCAGATGACGCTTGGCCTCGACCTGCAGGGTGGCTCGCACATCCTGCTCCAGATGGACCAGAACGACCTGATCAAGGCGCAGTTGGAGACGACACGCGACGAGATTCGGACGTTGTTGCGTGATGCAAAGGTAGGCTACACCGGCCTTGCCGGCACGGGCCGGACCGTGCAGGTGCGCATAACGGACCCAGCTCAGATTGATGCCGCAAAGAAGGCGTTGAAGACTTTGACCGATCCGGTGGCTGCAGGCCTGTTCACCGGCGGCTCCATCCAGGAAATGTCGCTCGACGATTCCGAACCGGGCGTGCTCAAATTCACAGCCACCGACGCCGGCGTTAAATACCGTACCTCGTCCGCATTGGCGCAATCGATCGAAGTCGTCGAGCGCCGCGTCAATGAACTCGGCACCACCGAGCCGATCGTGCAGCGGCAGGGCGACGATCGCGTCCTGGTTCAGGTTCCCGGCCTGCAGGATCCGCAGCGGCTGAAGGAGATCATCGGCCAAACCGCCAAGTTGACCTTCCAGATGGTCGACGATTCGATGCCGGTGCAGGATGCGTTGAAAAATCGCCCCCCAAGCGGTTCATCGATCCTTTATTCGCAGGACGATCCACCGGTTCCCTACCTGATCGAGAACCGCGTGCTTGTTTCGGGCGAGGATCTCGCCAAGGCGACGGCAACTTTTGATTCGCGAACCAACGAACCGGTGGTGTCGTTTACCTTCAACTCGCGCGGAGCAACACGCTTCGGTCAGGCGACGGCGGCGAATGTCGGTAAGCGCTTCGCCATCATCCTCGACAATCAGGTGATTTCAGCGCCACAAATTCGCGAACCTATCCTTGGCGGCTCCGGTCAGATTTCCGGCAGTTTCACCGCTGAAAGCGCCAACGATCTGGCCGTGCTGTTGCGCGCCGGCGCGTTGCCGGCGAAGCTGACCGTGATCGAGGAACGAACCGTCGGTCCGGGCCTTGGCCAGGATTCGATCCATGCCGGCAAGGTCGCCGGCATTATCGGTTCGATCCTCGTCGTTGCCTTCATGTTCGTCGCCTATGGCTTCCTCGGTTTCCTCGCCAACATCGCGCTGGCGGTGCACGTGGCGATGATCGTCGGATTGTTGTCGCTGCTCGGGGCGACGCTGACCTTGCCGGGTATTGCCGGTATCGTGCTGACCATCGGCATGGCGGTCGATTCCAACGTGCTGATCTACGAGCGTATCCGTGAGGAACGGCGTGCCGGCCGCTCGGTGATCCAGGCGATCGACACTGGCTTCTCGAAGGCGCTGGCGACCATCGTCGATTCCAACGTCACGTCGCTGATCGCCACCGTGGTGCTGTTCTATCTCGGCACCGGCCCGGTGAAGGGCTTTGCCATCACCTACGCCATCGGCATCCTGACCACGGTCTTCACCGCTTTCACCTTCACGCGCCTGCTGGTGTCGATCTGGCTGCGCCGCGCCCGTCCGAAGGAATTGCCGAAGGCGCCGGTGACCTTCATTCCGCCGGGTACCAAGATCCCCTTCATGGGCATCCGCCGCTGGACGTTCGCGCTGTCGAGCTTCCTGTCGGTGCTGTCTGTGGTGCTGTTCATGACGGTCGACATCAATTACGGCATCGACTTCAAGGGCGGCTCGATGATCGAGGTGAAGGCCAAGAGCGGCGACGCCAATCTCGGCGATATTCGCGCCAGGCTGATGGAACTCAATATCGGCGAAGTGCAGGTGCAGCAGTTCGGCGCGCCGAACGACGTGTTGATCCGCGTCGGCACGCAGGATGGCGGCGAGAATGCCGAGCAGACGGTCATCGACAAGGTGCGCGGCGAGCTGCAGGACCAGTATGATTTCCGCCGCGTCGAGGTCGTGGGACCAACGGTTTCCGGAGAACTCGCCAAGCAAGGCACCATCGCCATGCTGGTCGCGCTGATCGGCATCCTCGTCTATGTCTGGTTCCGTTTCGAGTGGCAGTTCGCTGTCGGCGCCATCGTGGCGACGGTGCACGATGTGGTCATGACGCTCGGTTTCTTCGTCATTACCGGGCTTGAATTTAACCAGTCGTCGCTGGCGGCGATCCTGACCATTATCGGTTACTCGCTGAACGATACGATCGTGGTCTATGACCGCGTTCGAGAGGATTTGCGAAAATACAAGCGAATGCCGCTGCCGCAGCTGTTGAACAACGCCATCAACGAGACGCTGTCGCGAACGACGCTCACCTCGGTGACGACGATCCTGGCGCTGTTGGCGCTGGTGCTGTTCGGCGGCGAAGTCATCCGCTCCTTCACCATGGCGATGCTGTTCGGTGTCGTGTTCGGCACCTATTCGTCGATCTTCATCGCGGCACCGCTGCTGATCCTGTTCAAGCTGCGGCCACAGGCTTCGGCCGATGAGGAGAAGCCGGTCAACGGCGGCAAGGCGGTCGCGACCTGACGCGCGGCCCCGAAGGGGTGACAAAGTGGTGACCGGCAAAGGCATCGTCATCCGCGAGGCGCATTTCCCCGGCCGCGCGCCGATCGAGGCCTATGGCAATGGCGGTTTCCGCTTTGCCGACATGTCGCATCGCGGCTCGCTGCTGTGCCTGCCATCCGGAATTCATGGCTGGGAGCCGGCGGATACTTCAGCGTTGACGGTGGCGGATTTCGAAAAACTTCTGGCCGAAGCCGACAAGGTCGAGATCCTGCTGGTCGGCATGGGCAAGGATTTGCGGCCGTTGCCGGCGGCGCTGCGGCTGGCGTTGAAGGAGGCAGGCATCGCCTCCGACCCGATGTCGACGGGCGCCGCGGTGCGGACCTACAATGTGCTTCTGGCGGAAGACCGCGCCGTGGCTGCCGCGCTCATCGCCGTCGATTGATATGTATGAAAATGCCAAAATCGTCATGGACGCGGTGCGCGCCGCCGACCATGATCGGTATCTGACGGTGCTCTACGCGCCGGCCGAGAAGCGCGATGCGCTGTTTTCGCTCTACGCTTTCAATGCCGAAATTGCCGGCATCCGCGACCGCATTCATGAAGCTTTGCCGGGCGAGGTGCGGCTGCAATGGTGGCGTGACCTCATCGCCGCCGACTATGATGGCACAGGCATCGGCCATCCCGTTGCCGACGCGCTGAAGGCGACAATTTCCGCCCATCGCCTGCCGAAATTGGCCTTCGATAACATGCTCGAAGCGCGCATCTTCGATCTCTATGACGATCCGATGCCCTCGCGCACCGATCTGGAAGGCTATTGCGGCGAGACGGCGGCCGCGCTCATCCAGCTTGCGGCAATGATGCTCGATCCCTCCGAGGCGCCTCGCTTCGCCGAACTCGCCGGCAGGGCCGGCTGCGCGCAGGCCATGACCGGCCTCCTGCTTCTGCTGCCGCTGCACCGTAAGCGCGGGCAGTGTTTTGTCCCGGCCGAGATACTGGCGGCGGCGGGGTCGTCGCCCGAAGAGTTTGTTGCCGGCGATGGCAGGCCTGGAGCGCGGCGCGCCGTGGCGGCGATGATCGCGCTGGCGCGCGAACATCTTTTCGCTTTCGAGCAGGGCGCCGCAGGGCTGCCGGCATCGTTGCGACCGGCATTCCTGCCGCTGGCGCTGTCGCGCGCCTATCTCGACAAGATGGAAGGCTCGCGCCAATCACCGCTCGACGGCGTCGCGAGGCTGTCCGCCTTGCGCCGGCACTGGCTGCTGTTGCGGCGCGCGAGCAAGGGCTGGCTGGCACTTTGACGTAAACGTCAATCATGCTAAGGATTCGGCCGAGCTGGGAACTGTCGCCGAAGACGACAGGCCGGCCCGGAGGAAATCCATGAGCTTGCCCGTTCTGGTCGCGATCGTCGTCCTTGGCATTGCGCTGTCGGTTGCCGCGGTGCATTTCACCGGCGGCAGCAAGGCGGCCACACTGGCCAATCCGGATCAGGCGTTGCACCGTTTCGCCGAGGATTTTCCGGATGAAGTGGCGCAAACAGTCCGCCTGACGGCGGACGCCAAGACGGCATTCCTGGACCTTGGGCGAGGGCGCACCGGCATCGTTCACAGCATCGGCGACTGCTTCTTGACGCGTATCGTCACGGCTGCGGACGTCTCGGTGTCCAGTTCCGAAGAGACGAACACAATTCTGATGCGGCTGAAGGACTTCACCTGGAAGGGCGGCCGCTTCCGCTTCGCCAATGCCGGCGATCTACAGGCCTTGCTTAACGCTCTTGAAGCACGCCAATCAGATGCCGCCAGCGAGGCCGCGTGATGGACAGCTATGATTTTCCGCAGGTCACCCAGCTCGCCATTCCGTTCTTCGTCGCCGCCATCCTGATCGAGCTCTGGCTGGTGCGCACCGGCCGCGCCAAGGGCTCGTTCGAGACACGCGACACGCTGACCAGCCTGATGATGGGCACCGGCAATGTCGTCGCCGGGCTGCTGCTTGGCGTCGTCTCCTACTGGGCGCTGCTGTGGCTTTGGCAGTTCCGTTTCTTCAATCTCGGCCTGTCGGTCTGGGTCTTCCTGGCCGCCTTCCTGCTCGATGATTTGCGCTACTATGTTTATCACCGCATCGCGCACCGGGTGCGTTGGGTGTGGGCCGAGCATGTCAACCATCATTCAAGCCAGCACTACAATCTATCGACGGCGCTCAGGCAAAGCTGGACCGGCCTGTTCACCTTCATGTTCGTGCTGCAGGCGCCTTTGGTGCTGCTCGGCTTCCATCCGGCGGTGATTGCCTTCACCTTCGGCTTCAATCTGGTCTGGCAGTTCTGGATCCACACCGAGACGATCGGCAAGATGTGGGGCTGGTTCGAATTCATCTTCAACACGCCCTCGCACCACCGCGTCCACCACGCCACCAATCCGCGCTATCTCGACGCCAATTATGCCGGCACGCTGATCATCTGGGACCGCATGTTCGGCACCTTCGTCGAAGAGCTGGAAGAGGACCGGCCGCGCTACGGCATCGTTAGGAATCTCGGCACCTTCAACCCGCTGAAAGTGGCGTTCCACGAATGGATCGGCATGTTCAGGGATGCCTTCGCGCCTGGACTGACTTTGGGCGAGCGTCTGAACTACCTGATCAAGCCGCCCGGCTGGAGCCATGACGGTTCGCGCGAGACCTCGGAGACACTGAAGGCGGCTTATGTGCGGAGAAATCCGTCAGAGGCGGGCAAGCCGGGCCTGCCGGGAGCGAGCGCGGAGCCGGCGGAGTAGCGTACGAGCCTAGTCGACGACCTTGATCCGCACCTTTGAGGTGTCAGGCAATTCGTTTAATTGGCGATGAAGATCGGCCATACCGATGAACTGCTCTGTGACCGGAATTACGAACATGTTCTCGACGTCAAATTTGCCCTCGGCGAAGACGGGCAGGATGGTGAAGTCGTAGCATTCTCCCGCCTTCGGCTTCTTGCCCGGCGGCGTGAAGACGTTCGACAAGCGGTGGCAGGAACCATTCGTCAACGCGATTGGCAGCAGTCCTGATCATCTCCTCAAAGTCCGTCCTGCTGTGAGCTACCTGCTCGACCAGGCCCGTCCCGGTGTCCAACCAATGAACCCCACTGTTCGGTCGTTCGACAAACAAGCCTCCCACCATTGAGCAGACAAGCGGCGTCCAAGGCTCTGGCAAAAGCCACGACCAGGCCTTCGCTGCCTTCTGCGCGACATCCGGTTCAAGTTGAAAAGCGATCTCTCGCCAAGTGATGTTCATTGGACTTCAAGCCACCACATCACCATTGTCTCGTGCCGCCACTTGCGAAATTCGGCTCTTCACCCGGTCTACTGCTTCGTCGAGCAAAACATCGGGCCTCTCGCGGGTCATGTGCGCCATGGCCGTCGTGACGGCCCGACCAGCCCGGTCAGCTGGCTTTGGGCTGTTGCGCGTCAGTGACGGGAACACCCCATGAAGGCAGGAGTCTATCGTTCGATGTTCGCACCAGCGAGTTATAGACGGCAAGGCTCTGCAGGCGCTGCGTTTCACTGCTACACTGCTGGACGAAGCCACCCGCATACCATGTGCAACCGAGCCGTTCGCCCGGCAAGGCACCAGTCGCCCAATCCTTGACGATACCGTCGGGACCAACGCGAAAATAGGCAAGCCGGTAGCGCGTGCCAACGCTTTCGCGCTGCATCAGGACCCCGGCATCCACATTCGTTCGCGTGGATTCCACGTTGTCGATATGTCGATAGACCGTATCGCCGTCCGCCAGGCGATACGCGCCGATCATCGGCCCGTAGATGGTCGCGCCTGCCAGACCTTCGACAGACATCTGGCTTTGCGATGCAATCTGCGTGTAGGGCTTGCCTGTCGCATACCGCATGTAGTTGCGGTCACCGAGCGACTGCAGCGCCTCCGGCGCTGTGGTACAGCCCGCGCAAGCAGACAAAATAACGAAGGCCAGAACAGATCTACCCGGAAACATGGATGGCCCCCGACGATGAGGGCCGCAAGCTAGCCCGCCGCCGCTTAAACGTAAATCCGTTTATTCCGCTGCCAGGGTCTGCGCCGGCAAGCCGAGCCATGCACGGCAGTGGGCCAACGCCCGTGCCGTCGTCGCCTTCTTCTTGGCAACCGATTTGTCCTTGCCGCGGAAGCGGCCCTCGAAACCGTCAGGACGCAATTTCGTGCCAGCCTCCAGCGGCGGGAACAGGCCGAAATTGACGTTCATCGGCTGGAAGGAGCGTTTTCCGGGTTCGTCCTCCGAGACGATGTGGCCGCCGGTGATGTGGTTGAGCAGCGCGCCGAAGGCGGTGGTCAGCGGCGGCAGCGACGGCGCCTGGCCGAGCCGCTCGGCGGCGGCGAAGCGGCCGGCGAGCAGACCGATAGCCGCGCTCTCGACATAGCCTTCGCAGCCGGTGATCTGGCCGGCGAAACGCAGACCGGGGCGCGACTTCAGCTGCAGCGAGGCATCAAGCAAGGTCGGCGAGTTGATGTAGGTGTTGCGGTGCAGGCCGCCGAGGCGGGCGAAATCGGCATTTTCGAGGCCGGGAATGGTGCGGAACACCCGCACCTGCTCGGCGTGCTTCAGTTTGGTCTGGAAGCCGACCATGTTGTAGAGCGTGCCCAGCGCATTGTCCTGCCGCAGCTGGACGACGGCATAGGCCTTGACGGTCGGATTGTGCGCATTGGTCAGCCCCATCGGCTTCATCGGACCATAGCGCAGCGTCTCGACGCCGCGTTCGGCCATGATCTCGATCGGCAGGCAGCCATCGAAATAGGGCGTGCCTTCCCACTGCTTGAATTCGGTCTTCTGGCCGTCGACCAGTGCCTGCACGAAGGCAAGGTACTGCTCCTTGTCCATCGGACAGTTGATGTAGTCCTTGCCGGTACCACCGGGGCCGACCTTGTCGTAGCGCGACTGGAACCAGCAGGTGTCCATGTCGATCGTGTCGAAATGGATGATCGGCGCGATGGCGTCGAAGAAGGCGAGCGCATCGGCGCCGGTCGCCTCGGCAATCGACTGGGCAAGGGATGGCGCGGTCAAAGGCCCCGTGGCGATGATCGCCTGGTCCCAGTCGGCAGGCGGCAGGCCAGGCACTTCCTCGCGCTGGATGGTGATCAGCGGGTGCGCTTCGAGCTTTTTCGTGACGGCCTCGGAGAAACCGTCGCGGTCGACGGCCAACGCGCCGCCGGCCGGCACCTGGTTGGCGTCGCCTGCGCTCATGATCAAGGAGCCGGCCAGCCGCATCTCGGCGTGCAGCAGGCCGACCGCGTTGTTCTCGGCGTCGTCGGAGCGGAAGGAATTGGAACAGACGAGCTCGGCCAGGCCATCGGTCTTGTGCGCGTCCGTGCCGCGAACCGGGCGCATTTCATGCAGCACCACGGGAACGCCGGCTTGCGCCGCCTGCCATGCGGCTTCGGAACCGGCGAGACCGCCGCCGATGATATGGATGGGATTTTTGCTCATGAGCGCCGGAATAATCGCTTGGGGCGGCGATTGCAATTGCCGTGCTTGGTGCGGGCAAACGCAGATGGCGAAACCAGGCACTGAATACAACAACACCCGCCGGGGGAGGAGGTCCGGCGGGTGTCGTTTTGGGGGTCGATCCTCGGGAGGAGGTGAAGATCGACCGTATTCGTCATCGCCGGGGAGGAGGTCGGCTTTGACGAAATCTCTTTCGCGTTTTGAAAGGGGGCGAAACCCTTTTGGGCAAAATCCGTTTTGCCCCGGGGGAAACAACGCCCGCCGCGGGAGGAGGTGCGGCGGGCGCCGTTTGGTTGGCCAACCCTCGGGAGGAGGTGAAGGTCGGGCCTATTCGTCATTGCCGGGGAGGAGGTCGGCTTTGACGAAATCTCTTTTGCCATTTTTAAAAGGGGCAAAACCCTTTGGAGCAAAATCCGTTTCGCTCCGGGGAACAGCGCCCGCCGCGGGAGGAGGTGCGGCGGGCGCCGTTTTGGTGGTCAACCCTCGGGAGGAGGATAAGGGCTGACCGTTCGCTGGAGGTCGGGGAGGAGGTCGACCCCAGCGAAATTCCGTTAGATCGCCCGGCGGGCGATGATCTTGATTTCGTCGCGGACGATACCGAGATCATGCAGCTGGCGGTTCGAAAGGCGACCCAGCTCGGTAACCGTCTCGCGATAAACGCGCCAGTTACGATAGTTGCGGATCAGGTTCATTGTCGTTCTCTTTTCAGAAACTTGTTCGGACCATTTGCGGTCCGAAGAATTAGACCGCCTTGCGAGCGACGTAAGGAATGTCGCTGCGGCTGATGCCGAGGTCGGTCAGTTCACGGTTGCTCAGGCGGCTCAGCTCGGACACGGTGTCCCTGTAGCGGCGCCAGTTGCGGTAGTTGCGGATCAGGTTCATGGTAGTTCTCGTTTCGTCTTTCTTGCGGATCATTCCGTTTGTGTACGAACCATAAATAGGCGGGCTCATATCGATTTAAAAGCGCTATGGCTGCATGGCAGCAATGCAAATTGTGCAATGCAACATTAACGAGCCTTCACGGACCTGACACAAAGAAGCCAGAATCGGAAAGTGCCGTGACGTCAACGGTTTGGCTGGTTCGGCTGAAAAAAACGACCTAGCGGGGAGGCAGGACATGGCGGGCTATTCGACACGGGTCAGAGCCGACATCGCGCGATGGCTGCAGACAGGCCTGATCGATGCCGCGACGGCCGATGCCCTGACGCGTGACGTCGAGGCCAATACGCGCAAATCACTGAGCTTCGGTTCGATCCTGGCGATGATGGCGGCCCTGCTGTTTGGCGCGGCCATCCTGATCTTCGTCGCCGCCAACTGGGACGCCATCCCGCGGCTGGCGCGGGTGGCAGCGCTGTTTGCCATCATCCTTGGCGGCTATGTCGGCGGCGCGGTGCTGAAGACGCGCGACCATGCGGCGATCGGCGAAGCGCTGTGGATCGTGGCGGCGGCGGCCTTCGGCGGTTCGATCGCCCTGATCGGCCAGATGTATCACTTGTCCGGCGACGAGGCGTCCGCGCTGGTCACCTGGGGCGCCGGCACGGCGCTGGCGGCGGTGGCGCTCAGGTCGAACCCGCTGACGGTCGCTTCGGTGGGCATCGCCGATGCCTGGCTGTTCCTGAAAGGATACGACTACTACAACCGCAGCGAATTTCCGCATTTCTTCGTCGTCATGGCGATCGTGCTGTTTGCGATCTCGTTCTGGACCCGCAGCCAGGCCGCTCGCCACCTGATCATCCTGTCGCTGCTCTTCTATCTCACGCTGCTGGTCACGGATCATGAGACGCTGCGGGTGGCGATCCCGCTGGTCGTCGTGTCGGCATTGCTGTTCGCGGCTGCCGTCTTCGCGCCCGACCCGGTGGACAGGATCGTGCAGCTTGGCGGCCGTTTGCCGCTGCATGCGCTGTTCGGCTTCCTCACTGGCCTGGCGATGATCCAGTTCTCACTCGCGGATGAAAGCAGCTACAATAGCGGCTTCGCCCTCGCCTCGGTGGTGGCGCTGGCCGGCATCGTTGCGGCAATCGTGCTGGCGGGACGGGAAAGCCGCGGGCTGCGCTGGCTGGCCTATCTCGGCTTCGCCTTCGAACTCGCCATCATCTATGTCGTGACCTTGCAGTCGATGCTCGACACCGCCGGCTTCTTTCTCGCGGCAGCGGTGCTGCTCGGCATCCTCGCCATCATCATCATCCGCGTCGAAAAACGCATGAAGGGTCCGGCCACCGGAGGAGCCACCGCATGATGACCGGAAAGAGGCTTGTTGTCTCGGCGCTGGTATTGGCGCTCGTCCAGATCGGCTTCCTGAGCTGGATCATTGCAGGGCGGGCGGCGATCCTGCGCAGCGGCAAGGAAGTGCTCCTGAAGATCGAACCCGTCGATCCGCGCGACCTGCTGCGCGGCGACTACATCATCCTCAGCTACAGCATCACGCGCATACCGGTGAAGATGATCGCCAACATCCCCGCCGACAAATTTTCCAGCGACGATACGTCGATCATGGTCCGCCTGAAGAAGGGCGCCGACGGCTATTGGGCGCCGACCACCGCCTGGTTCGGCAGGCCGCCGGCGCCGGCCGCGGCCGATGAAGCGGACATTGCAGGTCATGTCGCGGCCGGCTGGGATCTGCGCGAGGAAGGCGCGACAATCGCACCGGATTACGGCATCGAACGCTTCTACCTGCCGGAAGGCCAGGGTATGGCGATCCAGAACGACATGCGTGTGCGTCCATTCGGGATACGGCTTGCCCTTGCCAGCGATGGTACCGCGCAGATCAAGGCGCTGGTCGATGGCGACAAGACGCTGTTCGAGGAGCCGCTGTACTAGGCTGCATACTCATGATTGACGCGCCGGCGCTGGCGCGTCGCCCTCGAAGATTTCGCGCGGGGCCATGCCGATAGCTGCGGTGCGCGCGGTGATCGCCAATGTCGATTTCAGTCGAACGAAGCAGGAGATTGTTCAGTGCCGCTCGAACTCATCAACCCCGATGATCTGCCAGTTCCAGAAATGTACACGCAGGTTGTCGTCGCGACGGGATCCACGCTGGTATTCGTCTCAGGTCAGCAGCCCGAAGACATACACGGCAAGCTCGTTGGGCATGGTGATTTTGCGGCGCAAGCGCGCCTGGCATTCGGCAATCTCGGTCGAGCGCTCAATGCGGCAGGTGCACGCCCTGAGCACGTTTGCAAGATCACGATCTACATTGTCGATTACAGGCGCGATGAACACGTTCCGATCATTGAAGAAGCGCAGATTTCGCTGTTTGGAGATCACAAACCAGCCAATGTGGTGGTCGGGGTAGCGATAATGTCCCCAGGCTACCTCATAGAGGTCGACGCGATAGCGGTCATTTGACGAGGCGATCAGAAGCTAACGGTTTCAGATGGCCTGCCACCCGGAGCTCGCAGAGCGAAGGGTGGTGCGGGTAGAGGGACTCGAACCCCCACGATCTCTCGCCAGAACCTAAATCTGGTGCGTCTACCAGTTCCGCCATACCCGCAGCGCTCCGGCAATCCCATGTAGCCATCATTCTGTCAATGTCAGAGACGAGATGTCGGGTCAGGGCCGAAATGTTGGTTATTCGCCTAAGCGCGAAGACTGTTGAAAATTAGCCTCGCCTGTGACAAAAGGCGTGTCAAATGTGACGGGACGCGACGATCCGCTTCTACAGAATGTGATAAGAAGTAGGAAAAACAAGAACTTATTCACATTTTGGAACGCAGTTTGGGAGAGTTTGAGCCGTAGTTTCGGTCAAATCGCCAGGTTCCGTACCAAAAGCCATTCCCGGCAAGATTATACCGGCAGGCTGTAAACGGCAGAGGCCGTGGCAGTCTCATTGGTGAAAACAAAGGTTTTACGATGCAGGTCACCGAAACGCTCAACTCCGGTCTCAAGCGCGAGATCAAGATCACCGTGCCGGCCGGTGACATGGAAGCCAAGCTGATGGCGCGGCTGTCGGACGCCCGCAACAAGGTTCGCATCAACGGCTTCCGGCCGGGCAAGGTGCCGGTGCAGCACCTGCGCAAGGTCTATGGCAAGTCGTTCATGGCCGAAGTGGTCAACGAGATCCTCAACGATTCGACCCGTTCGATCATTACCGGCCGCGGCGAAAAGGCCGCCATGCAGCCCGAAGTCATCATGACCGAGGACGAGAAGGAAGCCGAGAAGATCCTGGCCGGCGGCACCGATTTCGAATTCCGCCTCAATTACGAGATCATTCCGGCGATCGAGATCAAGGATCTCTCCGACATCAAGGTGACGCGCCAGGTGTTCGACGTGCCGGACGCCGAGATCGACGATCAGGTCAAGCGCGTCGCCGAATCGGCGCGTAGCTACGAGCCGAAGACCGGCAAGGCCGCCGAAGGCGACCGCGTCAGCATCGACTATGTCGGCAAGATCGACGGCGAAGCTTTTGCCGGCGGCGCCGGCACCGACCAGCCGCTGGTGCTGGGCTCCAAGGAGTTCATTCCGGGCTTCGAGGACCAGCTTATCGGCTCCAAGGCCGGCGACGAGAAGCAGGTCACCGTGACCTTCCCGGAAAACTACCAGGCGGCGCATCTGGCCGGCAAGGAAGCGACCTTCGACGTCACCGTCAAGGAAGTGTCGAAGCCTGGCGAACTGGAAATCAACGACGAGACCGCCAAGAACCTTGGCCTGGAATCGCTGGAGCGCCTGCGTGAGATCGTGCGCGGCCAGATCGAGAACCAGTTCGGCTCGATGACGCGCCAGAAGGTCAAGCGCCAGCTGCTCGACCAGCTCGATGCGGCCTATTCGTTCGAGGCACCGTCGAAGCTCATTGACGCCGAGTTCAACAACATCTGGGCCCAGGTCAACCGTGACCTGGAAGCCGCCGGCCGTACCTTCGCTGACGAAGAGACGACCGAAGAAGAAGCCCGCGCCGAATATCTGCGTCTTGCCGAGCGCCGCGTGCGCCTCGGCCTGGTGCTGGCCGAGATCGGCGAGAAGGCCGGTGTCACCGTATCGGACGAGGAATTGCAGCGCGGCCTGTTCGAGCAGGTTCGCCGCTTCCCGGCCAACCAGCAACAGGAAGCTTTCGAGTTCTACCGCAACAACCCCGAGGCGCTGAACGCGCTGCGCGCGCCGATGTTCGAGGAGAAGGTGGTCGATCACCTGCTCGGCCAGATCTCGGTCACCGACGTCAAGGTCAGCAAGGAAGAGCTGATGGCCGACGACGAGGAAGCGGAAACCACGACCAAGGCGAAGCCCGCCAAGAAGGCCGCGGCCAAGAAGGCTGAGGCCAAGGCGAGCGAGGCCGGCGACGAGGCAGAAGAGCCGAAGAAGAAGGCGGCGCCGAAGAAAAAGGCTGCCAAGGACGCTGAATAAGTTTCTCGTACTTGATGGAATCGACGAAGGCCGCCCTCGGGGCGGCCTTTTTCGTTGCGAAACTGCAACAGCCGATTCGCTTCGCGGTAGGTGGCACTTGGCTAAACCAAGCGCTAATCACTATCTGCGCTGTTGCTGCAAACCGTGTGGTTCCTGGAGGGGGCGTTGAGCCTATTCTTCGAAACGGGGCGTACCGTCGCCTTGGCGCTTGTTCTGGCCTTCGCCTGTGATCTCACGCAAGCCGACGCGCTTGCGGGCGACTGGCGCTTCGGCACGGACGACGATGGCCTTGTCACCGCTTCGCTTCACGGCACCAACAAGCTGATCACGGGCGGCGGTGCCTTGAGTTATAGCCCGGTGCTGACCATCGCCTGCCGGGCAGACGGCGAACCGCGCTGGACCGAATGGCTGCAATTGAATGACAAGGTTTCGGCCAGCCGCAAGATCACCATGTCGGTCTCCGTCGACGGCGGCGGCAAGTTCGACGAGAGTTGGTCGGTCGGGTCTCGCGGCCGAATGCTGGTGCGCGACGGCGCCGACGGCATCAAGCGCCTTGTTCCCGCAAGCCGGCTGTCGCTTTCCTGGCGGTTCGGATTGTTGTCAGGCCGTGGCCAGGCGGATTTCGACCTTGCCGGGCTCGAAGAGGCGGTCGAGCAGATCGCCGGAACCTGCCGGACCGCTCCTCCATGAGCGCGTCTGGTTACTAAACCTCCGCAATGTTTGGCTTTTTCTACCCGCCGCCTGGATTCCATGGTATGTAAGTACTGCAATTCCACCGGGGAGAGATATTCGATCGTCCGAGGCATAAATGGCGATCAGGGAGGGAATGCCATGCGCGCTATAGCGTTTTTCGCTGCGGTCTCCGTTACGATCTTCATCGCGCATCCGTCGCGGGCACAGGATGCCGCGGCTGGTGAGAAGGTCTTCACCAAATGCCAAGTCTGCCACATTGCAAACGAGGACAAGAACAAGATCGGTCCATCGCTGCACGGCGTCATCGGCCGCACGGCCGGTACGCATCCGGATTTTAAATATTCCGATGCCATGATTGCGGCAGGCAAATCCGGCGTCAAATGGGACGAGCCAACGCTGACGACCTACCTTCACGATCCCAGGGCCATGGTCAAAGGCACCAAGATGACGTTTCCCGGCCTCAAGAACGATGCAGACGTGGCCAACGTCATTGCCTATCTGAAAACGTTCTCCAAGTGACCTGGCTCCTCCGCCATTCGTCTAACACCTTGTTTTACCGTGATCTTATTGGAATCAAAGGGACAGCGTAAGCAAAAACAGGGTTCGGTTTTCGCCCGCGTGGGCGTTCAGTTCGGGACCATGGCCTAGCTTGCCTGCTTCCATCGGTGGTCGCCTGCAATGTCGACTAAGGAAAGCCACCTCGGGGACAACACCGGCGTCCGTCTCTCGGAAGCGATGGCCGCCGATTTCTTCGCGCTGCTGAAGCCGCGCGTCATGGCGCTCTCCATCTTCACCGCTTTCGTCGGCCTGATGGTGGCTCCCGTTGCGATGAATCCGATCATCGCCGTGATCGCCATCGGTGCGATTGCGATCGGGGCAGGGGCGGCCGGGGCTCTCAACATGTGGTATGACGCTGACATCGACGCGCTGATGTCACGTACGTCAAAGCGGCCGGTTCCGTCTGGCCGCATCATGCCAGGCGAGGCGCTCGGCTTCGGCCTGGTGCTTGCCGGGTTTTCGGTCATGACGCTCGGCTTGTTGGTTGGGTGGCTCGCCGCATCGCTGCTGGCCTTCACCATCTTCTTCTACGTCGTCATCTACACGATGTGGCTGAAACGCTCGACGCCGCAGAACATCGTCATTGGCGGCGCCGCCGGCGCTCTTCCTCCAGTCATCGGCTGGGCGGCGGCCACCGGCGCCGTCGGCGTCGAAAGCCTGGTCCTGTTCCTGATCATCTTCCTGTGGACGCCACCGCATTTCTGGGCGCTGGCGCTGTTCAAGGTCGGCGACTACGCCGCCGCCGGCATTCCAATGATGCCGAATGTGGCCGGCCCGGCTTCGACGAAGAAGCAGATCCTTGCCTATGCGCTGCTTCTGGCGCCGGCCGGCGTGCTGCCTTGGGCCGTCGGATTCGCCAGCGGTTACTACGGAATCGTCTCGGCCGTATTGGGCGCGGGTTTTATCTGGCACGCCTGGAAGGTCCTGGCCGCTGCCGAAAAGGAACTGAAGCCCGCCAAGGCGCTGTTTGCCTACTCGATCATCTATCTTTTCGCGATCTTCGCCGCGCTGCTTGCCGACACCGTCATCATGCGCGCGCTGGTTTCAGCCGGCGTTTGAACGGTTGGCAGTGCCACGCTAAGACCGCACGCTGATCCGTTACGATGGCAGCGCACAAAATCCCAGCAGCAGCAGAATGACTATGCCGAGGCCAAGTATGAGAACTGTCCTTGCGTCCATGACCTACACCTTCGACCTCGCGCAAAGCTGCGAAAAACCGGATCGATTTTCGCCTCGCTGACCTCCGGGCGGGAGATCCTGCGCCAATCAAAGTGCCTGCAGCGTCCCGGGCGCGCCAAAAAGGGGCGCGCGGCACTGTGTGAGAATATCGAAGAAAGACTTCCGGGGCCAGCGTCCCGCCCGCCACCACCAACCCTTACCAACAAGGCGACAAGTCCCGCACAAGAGAGTATGTTAGGGGCAGTGCAGGTCGCGTTTGCGTGGCCAGCCATGCACATCGGTGGCACCGTGAACCCCCCGACCTTGCCGGACCTGATCTGGAGGAACGGTCATGGCGAGCTTTCACGTGATTGCAGGTGCCAGCGAGACGCTGGAGCATATGAGAATTCGAAAGATCGGTGTTTCCGACCTCTTCGACGCACTCAGGCGCGGCGTCGATGATTTCATGGTCAAGCCCTCGCATATTGTCTTTCTCTGCCTGATCTACCCGCTCGTCGGCGTCGTGCTCGCCGCCTGGACATCGGGCGCCAATGCGCTGCCCTTGCTGTTTCCGCTGGTGTCCGGCTTTGCGCTGATCGGCCCGTTCGCGGCGATCGGCCTCTATGAGATCAGCCGCAGGCGGGAGGCCGGGCTCGATACGTCCTGGCGGCACGCTTTCGAGGTCCGGAATTCCCCGGCTTTGCCGGCGATCGCGGCGGTCGGGATCATGCTGTTTGCGATCTTCATCGCGTGGCTCCTGACTGCGCAGATGTTCTACCAATATCTGTTTGGCCCGGCGCCGCCGGAATCGATATCCGGCTTCATCAATCAGATATTCGCCACCGGGCGCGGCTGGACGCTGATCATCCTCGGACACGCCATCGGCTTCGTCTTCGCCGTCGTGGTGTTGTGCACGACGGTGGTTGCTTTCCCGCTGCTGCTCGACCGCGATGTGGGCGCCTACGAGGCCATCCACACCTCGGTGCGGGCGGTTATGGCGAACCCGATCACCATGGCTGTCTGGGGATTGATCGTCGCTGTCGCGCTGATCATCGGCTCCGTGCCGGTGTTCGCGGGACTGGCGGTCGTGCTGCCGATCCTCGGTCACGCCACCTGGCATGTCTACCGCAAGGTCGTAGAGCCGCCGGCCTCCGCCAGACCGGCAAACTGAGCCGTTCCAGCTTTTGTCGCGTCGGCGAGGGCGCGCCGGCGCGACAGGATCAGGTTCAGTAGGCAGCGTGGCTGAAGCGGGCCTGGCGTGCATCCCTGGTCAGGTTGCGGAAGTCCTTGCCGCTTACATGCACCAGCGTCCGGTGGTCGCCGCCCTCGAAATAGATGTCGGCGGCGTTGCCGAGGCTTTCATCGAGGATCACCGGCACATCGTAGGCCGCGCCGATCGGTGGGACGGCGCCGATGTCGCAATCGCCGAAGAGGGAAACCACCTCATCTTCGGAGGCGAGGCCGAGGCGTCTGTCCATGAGGTCCTGCAACCTGCCGAGCTCGATCCTGTGCGTGCTCGGAACCACGGCCAGCGCATAGCCGAGTTCGTGGTGAACGACCACTGACTTGGCCATGATGCTGCCGGGCACATGTGCGGCTATTGCCGACTGCCTGCTGGTGGATGTGCGATGGTGCGGGACGGTGTCGTAGGAAATTCCCTTGCCGTCGATAAATTCCCTAAGTCTGTTTGCGATGGTCATTTTTGGCGTCCCTCTTGCTTGAGTTTGCGACGCATGCGGAAACGAGGGCAATTCGTTCCTCCTGTCGTTTCCGGTACCAGGAGAAATGCACCAGCGGCCGCTTGTTTCAAGGCCGCCGACTAGCAAGCGGCGCGGGCTTTCCGGCTGCGGTTGTCGCCGGCCGGCCCGGAGTGCGGGTCAGGGGCCAGCGCCGAAAAACGTCATCCGGGTCAAAAGCGTGTAATCGGCCTCGAAGAGCATCATCGCCACGAACACAAGCACCAGTATCGGCGGCAGGATGATCGCATAGGCGAGCGCCAGCCGTTCCCAGGCCATATGCATGAAGACAGCGACAATCAGCCCAGCCTTGAGGATCATGAAGATCAGGATCAGCGACCATCTGAGATAGCCGTGCAGGCCGAATAATCGACCAGATAGGAGCAGGTGCTGAGGATGAACAGCCACGCCCAGACCACCAGATAGAGCTTGATCGGGTGTTCCTGGTGAACTTCGGCATGGGCGGCCGCCACCGGCGCATCATGTGCGTGAAGTGCGTGTTGCCCGAGGCCGTTTGCGGTTGCTTCAGCCATATCTGCCTCTCACCAAAGATAGAAGAAAGCGAAGATGAACACCCAGACCAGATCGACGAAATGCCAGTAGAGCCCCATGATCTCGACGTTCTCGTAACGGCCCTTGCGGCTGGTGAAGAAGCCGGGCCGCCCGGTGTCATAATCTCCGCGCCAGACTTTGCGCGCCACGATGATCAGGAAGATCACCCCGATCGTCACATGCGTGCCGTGGAAGCCGGTGATCATGAAGAAGCATGAACCGAACTGCGCCGCGCCCCAGGGGTTGCCCCAGGGCCGTACCCCTTCGGTGATCAGCTTGGTCCATTCGAAGGCTTGCATGCCGACGAAGGTCGCGCCCAACGCAGCCGTCAGAAGCATCAGGATCGCGGTTTTGCGGCGGTCGCGGCGATAGCCGAAATTCACCGCCATCGCCATGGTTCCGCTGCTCGAGATCAGCACGAAGGTCATGATGGCGATCAGGATCAGGGGGATTTCCTGGCCGCCGATGCGCAGCGCGAAGACCTCGCTCGGGTTTGGCCACGGCACGCGCGTGGAGATGCGCGCGGTCATATAGGAGAGTAGGAAGCAGCCGAAGATGAAGGTGTCGCTGAGCAGGAAAATCCACATCATGGCCTTGCCCCAGGACACGTTCTTGAACGCGCGCTGGTCGGAGGCCCAGTCGGCGGCAATGCCATGCCAGCCAGCTGGTCTTGGCCTCATTTGGCCGGTGTGCGTCACTGTCTCAGCCATCCCTATCTCCTAGGTCAGCAGTTGCCGGCAAATATCGATGAACGTCGCAGCCCAGCCGGCCAAAAGGGCGAAGATGGCCAGCCAGACGAAGAGCAGGAAATGCCAGTACATGGCGCAGAGTTCGACGCTTAGGCGCAGCCGCTGCGGCCGCACTCCGTTCCAGGCGCCGGCGGTCGTCCTGCCGAGACCGATCAGACCGCCCAGTATGTGCAGGCCATGCATGCCGGTGATCAGGTAGAAAAAGCTGTTGGCGGGATTGGCGCTGAGCAGGTAGCCGTCTTCGGTCAGTTGCTGCCACGCCACAAGTTGTCCGACCAGGAAGGCGATCGCGGTCAACCCGGCCGTGGCAAGGCCGAGCCGGACGTTGTCGATCTGGCCTTTGCGCGCGGCAAATACGGCGCATTGCAACGCGACGCTGCTCAGCACCAGCACGCCGGTGTTCAGCCAGAGCAGGCGCGGCAACGGCAGCGGCTGCCAGTCCGACACTGCCATCCGCATGAAATAAGCGCTGGTGAAGAGCGCGAACAGGCAGCCGACGACGGCGAGGAAAACGCCGAGGCCGATCTTGGCGGTGGGCAGCGCCGACCGGTCGAAGCCGACAATGTCGCTGGCCAGACCTTGTTCGAGCCATGGCTTCGCTGTCAGCCGCTGGTGCGAAAGCCACCAGCCGGCAAAGCCGGCGATCACGAGCAAGAAGACCAGGATGACACTCATGCCGGCTCCCTGGAGGGGGCGAAGGCGCCCGGCACGTTCTGCGGGATGAAGTCCTCCTTGGCACCCGGCACGCTGTAGTCGTAGGCCCAGCGGTAGACGATCGGCAGGTCCTTGCCGAAATTGCCATGCGCCGGTGGTGTTTGCGGCGTCTGCCATTCCAGCGTCGTGGCCCGCCACGGGTTGCCGCCGGCCTCGCGGCCATGGCGGATGCTCCAGATCAGGTTGAACAGGAAGACCATCTGGGCGAAGCCGACGATGAAGGCCATGATGCTGATGAACGAGTTCAGGTGATGGGCCGACTCCGTCATTATGGTCATGTCGGTCAGTTCGGCATAACGCCGCGGCACGCCCATCAGGCCGAGATAATGCATGGGGAAGAAAATCAGGTAGGCGCCGAGGAAGGTGACCCAGAAATGGAACCGGCCGAGCGTCTCGTCGAGCATGCGGCCGGTGACCTTCGGGTACCAATGGTATATCGCGCCGAACACCACGATAATCGGGGCGACACCCATGACCATATGGAAATGGGCGACGACGAACATTGTGTCGGACAGCGGAACATCGACGACGACGTTGCCGAGAAACAACCCGGTCAGCCCGCCATTGACGAAGGTGACGATGAAGGCCAGCGCGAACAGCATCGGAATGGTGAGATGGATGTCGCCGCGCCATAGGGTCAGCACCCAATTGTATACCTTGATGGCGGTCGGAACGGCGATGATCAATGTCGTGGTGGCGAAGAAGAAGCCGAAATAGGGGTTCATGCCGCTGACATACATGTGGTGCGCCCAGACCACGAAGCTCAGCGCGCCAATGCCGACGATGGCCCAGACCATCATCCGGTAGCCGAAGATGTTCTTGCGCGCATGGGTGCTGATCAGATCGGATACGATGCCGAAGGCCGGCAGCGCCACGATGTAGACTTCGGGATGGCCGAAGAACCAGAACAGATGCTGGAACAGGATCGGGCTGCCGCCATTGTGCGGCAGTTGCTCGCCCATCTCGGAGATCGCCGGCATGAAGAAGGAGGTGCCGAGCGTGCGGTCAAGCAGCATCATCACGCAGGCGACGAACAGTGCCGGGAAGGCGAGCAGCGCCATGACGGTCGCGGTGAAGATGCCCCAGACCGTCAGCGGCAGGCGCATCATCGTCATGCCGCGCGTGCGGCCCTGCAGCACCGTCACGACATAGTTCAGGCCACCCATGGTGAAGCCGATGATGAACAGGATCAGCGAGGAGAGCATCAGGATGATGCCCCAGTCCTGGCCGCCTGGCGTGCCGCTCATGATGGCTTGCGGCGGGTAAAGCGTCCAGCCGGCACCTGTCGGTCCGCCCGGCGCGAAGAAGCTCGACACCAGAACCAGGACGGCTAGCAGGTAGATCCAGTAGCTCAGCATGTTAACATAGGGAAAGACCATGTCGCGCGCGCCGACCATCAGCGGGATGAGATAGTTGCCGAAGCCGCCGAGGAAGAGCGCGGTGAGCAGATAGATCACCATGATCATGCCGTGCATGGTGATGAACTGGTAGTAGGCCTCCGGGGTGATGAAGTCGAACGTTCCGGGAAAACCGAGCTGCAGCCGCATCAGCCAGGACAGCACCAGCGCCACAAGGCCGATGGACGTTGCCGTCGCCGAATACTGGATGGCGATGACCTTGGCGTCTTGCGAGAAGACGTATTTCGTCCACCAACTGTGCGGATGGTAGAGTTCCATCTCGCCCACTTCGGCGGGCGGAACGGCATCTGCGGGTGTTACGTCGACCATAGGAACACCTCCGTGTTCTTTTCAGCGAGACCCGACCGTTTCGAGCTGTGCTGCAACCTTCAAACCCGACGGCATCGTCCTGCCCGGCGTCTGGTCTGCCGAGCCTGTTTTCTGGGGCGCCGACAGTTGCGCGAAAGTCTGCTGCTGGCCGAGCCAGGCTAGGTAGTCCTGTTCGGTGTCGACCATGACCACGCCGTGCATCAGGGGATGGCCCTGGCCACACAGTTCGGCGCACAGGACCTGGAAGCTTCCGGTCCTGGTCGGGGTGAACCAGAAATAGGTGACCGAACCCGGGATCATGTCCATCTTGGCGCGGAATTCCGGTATGTAGAAATCGTGCAGCACGTCGATCGAGCGCAGCAGCACCTTGACCGGCTTGCCGACCGGCAGATGCAGATCCGCCGCTTCGACCACGACATCGTCCTGGCCGTTGGGATCGCCGGGGATAACACCGAGCGGGTTTTCAGATGATACGTCGCGGGTGTCCGACGTGCCGAGCTTGCCGTCCTTGCCGGGCAAGCGGAAGCTCCACTGCCATTGCTGGCCGATGACCTCGATCTCGGTGGCGTCGCTCGGAACGTTGACGAAGCGGCTCCAGACGAACAGGCCAGGAACCAGCAAGGAGGTGACACCGACCGCGGTGACGATCGTCAGCCACGATTCCAGCCGCTTGTTCTCCGGTTCGTAGGCGGCGCGGTTGCCTTCCTTGTGCCGGAAGCGGAAAACACAATAGGCCATGAAGAGAACGACGGCGGCGAAGACGACGCCGGTGATCCAGAACGTGATGATGATGGTGTGGTCGATATAGTCCCAGTTCGAGGCAATCGGCGTCCACCACCATGGGCTCAGGAAGTGGAACAGCACCGAGCCCACGACGATCAAAACGAGTACAAGCGCAATGGCCATGTCCCGTTCCTCCGGATATTTCGCGGCGCGCGAAGCAGGCCTGCGAAATACCAAGCCGCATCATGCTCGATTTTCGGTTGAAATTCCAGAGCCGACTATTTGATGTGCAAAACGTTGCTTTTCGCCGGCCGGAGCCCTGACGTCGATTTTGGCACGACGGTACTTCGAGGTCGACGGGTCTCGAACAGGGTGGCGTCCAATAGGACAATTGGAAGAGACGCCCTAGTTGGAACGCGGCGCCTGAAATCGTTTTCCCGAAAAGACCTCGAGCGCTTGCGGCTTTTCACCGCTGACGATCCACTCGGTAAGGTATTTGGCGAAGCCAAGGGCGATGGCGAAGCCATGGCCGGTCCAGGCGAACCCATAGATGGTGTTGTGCAAGGCAGCAGGCGTGTCGACGATCGGGATACCGTCAATCGCACAACTCTCGACGCGGGAAGCATCGACCTTCAGGAAGGCGGACTCATCGATGAAGGGCAAGGTCGCGATGGCATCGGTCAGGCCGAGAGCTGTTGCGCTGAGCGACCCCTTCCAATGGCCCTCCGGCGTATAGGCAACGCTCTGGCCGCCTGAAAGCATCAATGTCCCATCCAGGAGCTGCTTCACCGACAGTTTGCGGTGGGCATGTCCGAGAAGATGATTGATCTTTTTGCCGTGCGGGTTGGTGACGAACATCATCTGCGGCATCAGGGTGATGACGGGCATGATTTCCTGCGGCTGGAGAACCGGTTTCAGCAGCGGCAGCACGCCATTGTTGGCAAGGAGAACGAGTTTGTCGCCAACCGGCACAACTTCGCCGCTCGCCAGCTTGACCCCGGTTGCCCTCCCTTTGTCGTGGAGGATTTCGGTGACGCGCGTGCCGGTGCGCAGGGCCGCTCCAGCCTTGCGCGCCTGTTCGGCGAAGGCCCGCGTGGCGAAGGTGTGATCGCACACACCGTCGTGCGGGCAGTAGATCGAACCGATCAGATCCCCCGACAGCTTCGGCTCACGTTCCAGCGTTTCGTCTCGGTCAAGAAGCTCGGAGGGAACGCCAAGTGCGTTCTGTGTCATGGCCATGGCTTCCATGGTGCCGCGCACTTCATGCTCGTGAGCGCCACGCGGGATATTGAAGAGATGAAGGCCGCCGATCCGGCGGTAGCCAACGCCGCCTTCGAACTGTTCCTGATATCTCGCCCAGAGCGGAAAGCTGACCGTTGCCATTTGCAGTTCGCGCAAGTCGCGGCCGTTTGCCCGCACGCCCCGTTCGCCGGAGCCGCCCGATGCGCCGGCCGCGATGTCGTCGGCCTCGAGCAGCGTGACGGTCCTGCCGGCCTGCGCCAGTTCATAGGCGAGGCTCGCACCGTAGATGCCGCCTCCGACGATCACGATTTCAGACGCGGCGGCCTGTGTGGTCATGCTGTCAGTTCCTTCTCGGATATTTTCGTGTGTATCGCATGCGTGGGAAAGTTGGCTTACTTCAAGCCGCCGCCGCCGGACAAAAATTGCCGGAAGCAGTCGGATCGGCCGGCGGTGAACATGTCGTGCGGAGAGCCTTCCGCCTCGACCGCGCCCTTGTGCAGGAACACGACCTTGCTGGAGACGTCCCTGGCGAAGCCCATTTCGTGGGTGACAACCAGCATCGTCCTGCCTTCCTCGGCGAGCGCGCGCATGACACGCAGCACCTCGCCGACAAGCTCCGGGTCGAGCGCGGAGGTCGGCTCGTCGAAAAGCATGACCTTCGGGTGCTGGGCCAGTGCCCGGGCGATGGCAACCCGCTGCTGCTGGCCGCCGGACAGATGGGAGGGGTAGTGATTGCGCTTCTCGGCAATGCCGACCTTTTCCAGCAACGCTTCAGCCTCCTCCACACAATCGGCGCGCGAACGCTTCTGGACGTGGATCGGGGCCTCGATCAGGTTTTCCAGGATCGTCATATGCGACCAGAGATTAAAGTTCTGAAACACCATGCCGATGCTTGCGCGCATGCGCTGCAACTGATGCCTATCGGCAGGCCGCGTCCTGCCACCCGCCTGTATCAACTGGATGCTCTCTCCGCCGACCTCGATCCGCCCGCTATCGGGCGTTTCAAGCATGTTGATACAGCGCAGCATGGTCGACTTGCCGGAACCGGAGGAGCCGAGGATGGAGATGACATCGCCTTCCATCGCCTCGAGTGAGATGCCTTTCAGCACCTCGAAAGCGCCGAAACTCTTGCGAAGCTCTGTCAGGCGCACGGCCGGCTTAAGCTGGTCAGTCATAGGGTTGCTCCTTGCCTGGGTGCCGCAGCTGGAGGCGGCCTCAGCTCGGCGCTCAGCGCGTATTCGGCCCACTGAACGAGCCGCGTGACGGTAAAATTGAGGAAGAGATAGATCGCGGCCGCGACGATCAGGATTTCGATGGCACGAAAGGATTCGGAAATGAGCTGCGCTGCCAGACCAGTCACCTCCATCAGGGTGATGATGGAGGCCAACGCCGTCGATTTTATCATCAGGATGAATTCGTTGCCGTATCCCGGCAAGGCATGGCGCAAGGCAAGCGGGAAGACAATGCGGCAGTGGAGGGTGAAGCTCGACATGCCGCAGGCCCGCGCGGCCTCGATCTGGCCTGATGGAACCGACAGCAATGCACCGCGAACGATCTCGCAGGAATAGGCGGCGGTGTTCAAGGTCAAGGCGATGAGCGCGCACCAATAGGGTTCGCGCAGGAGAGGCCAGAGAAAACTGGTCCGCACCGCATGGAACTGGCCAAGCCCGTGATAGATCAGGAAAATCTGCACCAGCAGCGGCGTGGAGCGGAAGATGAAGACGTAGAAGGACGCGGACCAGGCCAGGAGCCGCAGGCCGGATAGCCGCGCCAGGGCGAGCATAACAGCCAGAACGGCACCCAGCCCGACGGAGGATACTGCGAGTTGCAATGTCAGCGGCACTCCCGTCAGAAGCTTCAGCAGTGTCCCGTAGAGGAACGGAAGATCCATCAGGTCCGCCTCGTGCCGAGTGCGAGCCGCCCTTCGGCCTGCCGCAGAAGCCATGTCGAGAACGACGAAATGGCCAGATACAGAACGGCGGCGGCGAAGAAGAATGTGAATGGCTGGCCGGTCGATCCGGCGCCGATCTGCGCCTGGCGCAGGATTTCCACGAGCCCGGTGACCGAGACCAGTGCGGATTCCTTGAGCACCAGCTGCCACACATTGCCGAGACCTGGTAGGGCATGCCGCAGCACCAGCGGCGCGATGATGCGGCGAAACATCGTCAGGCGGGACATGCCGGCGGCGATCGCCGCCTCGATCTCTCCAGGCGAAACCGCGCGATAGGCGCCGCGCATGATCTCGGCCTGATAGGCGCCGGACACCAGCCCAATCGCCAGCGCACCGGCCATGAAGCCCGGCAGGCTGACGAAACCCGAAATGCCGAACAGGCCGGCCAGCGGTGTCAGGACCGCGCTTGAACCGAAGTAGAAGAGATAGATGACGAGAATGTCGGGTATGCCGCGAAGCACGGTGGTGTAGGCATCGGCGATCAAGCGTGGAAGAACGCCGCCTTTGATCTTTGCCCACGCGCCGAAGCTTCCCACCAGGAGGCCGAAGGCGTAGCCGGTCGATGCCACGGCAAGCGTCATCATCGCGGCTTGAAGCAGTGCCGCTCCCCAGCCGGCTTCGCCAAATCCCAGAACGAAATCGGAGGCTGTCATTGCGGTGGCTCGTCGCGCAGGGCGCAGCAGCGTGGGGCAGGGGTCATTGGCGGTTGGCATCCCTGAGACGAGTGTCATGGGGAATGCGAAGGCGACCCGGCGCGCCGGGTCACTCATCGCGTCAAGAGGCGACAATCGCGAAAAGACGCGAAGCGCTCGCGCTCGTTCGTTTCAATTCTTCACAGAGATATCGACGCCGAACCATTTTTCCGTCAGCGCCTTGTTGAAACCGTCGGCGTTGACCGCATGGATGGCGGTATTGAACTTGTCCTTCAAAGCGGTGTCGCTCTTGCGCAAGGCCACGCTTGTCCCGCTGGCCAGGAGAAAAGTTGGTCCCACGAGTTCCGCCTCAGCCATGTCAGGCTTTTTCAGCGCCTCGGCGAGAACCGTGATGTTGGCCATTGTGAGATCTATGCGACCCGCCAGAAGATCGAGATTGGCCTCATCCTGCGTCTTGTAGGATCTGACCGTGACCGCGTCCTTCAGATACTCGTCGACAAATTTGCCTGCCGTCGTCGATCCCTGGATGCCGAGGACTTTTCCCTTGAGTGCTGCGTCGAGCTTTTCGACAATGTCCTTTGATCCGGAGGCCTTGTCGCGGAGATCGAATTTGTCATGCCAGGGCAGGGCCTGCGCCAAGCCGCTGCCCTTCAATGCCAGGAAAGCGTTGGGCGCGGTCGAGTATGGATCCGAAAACGCGGCCACTTTCTCCCTTTCGGGCGTTACGCCCATGGAGGCGATGATCGCATCGAATTTTCCGGCGTTCAGCGCCGGTAGCATCCCATCCCAGTTCTGCGCGACGACTTCGCATTGCGCCTGCATGCGCTTGCACAATTCCTTGGCAAGATCGATCTCATAACCGGCAAGCGTGCCGTCCGGGAGCGTATAGTTCCACGGCGCATAGGCGCCTTCGGTTGCGATGCGGATGTGGAGCGCGTCCTGCGCCGACGCCTCACCATTTGAGTAAAGGCCAGCCAGCGATACAGCCGCTGCCAGGATGATATTTCTGATCATGCGAAGCTCCCACTCTTGTTTTTGAAACGCCCGCAGCCTCGCCGCCGACGATAGGAAAAACCGATATCCTCACACGGGGCAGGCGAGGCATCGATCTTTTCCGCTGTTGGCGAGTGCCTATCCAGGACTCACTGGAGCGGGTTAGTCGCTCGACTAGAAAGGAAAGTTCCGACGTATTCCAATATGAAATGTTGTGCGGAATATAGCTTTTTCCTATAGATTTTGCCTCACTCGAGCCGGAGATCGCTGATGAACTACAAGCAGCTTGAAGCATTTCGAGCCGTCATGGAGGCAGGAACGGTCACCGGCGCGAGCGAGGTTCTGCATATCGCCCAGCCTTCGGTCAGCGCGCATATCTCGAACCTGGAACATGCGTTGAAAATCCCGCTCTTCATTCGTCGGGCGGGACGTCTGGTTCCGACGGCGGAAGCCATGCTTCTCAATGAAGAGGTCGGGCGGATCGTCAAGGGAATGGCGAGGATACGGCGCCTGGCTGGAGACATCGGGCAGTTGGAAGCCGGGCGGCTTATGATCGGTGTCTATCCGGCGCTTGCCAGCATCGTCTTGCCGCGTTTCCTGAAGTCGTTTGCTGGTCTCCACCCGAAGGCGCGCATGGGCATCTTTCCGGCGGCTTCGCTGCGGATCACGGAATTGACGGCAAACAAGGAGATCGACCTCGGTCTCATTCAGATGCCGGTGGTCGATCCCGCCATCGCCTGCGATCTGATTTTCCAGACGGAATGCGTGTGTGTGGCGCCGCTCGACCATGCATTCGCCAATGACAGCGTGATTTTCGCGCCCCAGCTGGAAAGGCAGGAATTCATTGCGCTCGGCCGCGAGGACCGCACGCGACAGGACATAGAGCGTATCCTGGATCATGCCGGCGTTGCCGTCGACCATCGTTTCGAAACACCTTTCGCCGATACCGCATGCGCGCTGGTCGCGCAGGGCCTCGGCGTGTCGATCGTCGACCCGTTCTCGGCGACTCGATGGGCCGGCAAGTTGACGATACGTCCCTTCAGTCCCGGTCTTCTCTGCGACATCTACATGGTCAGAAACAGGGCTCAGGTCTCGTCCATGCTGCAACAGGCGTTCGAGCGGGAATTCCGAACCGCACTCGAGGAGAATGTTAGCGGAGGCGCACGCTTATTCTAGCCGGCTTCCAAATCCTATTTCAGCAGGTCGACCAGGACGTCGAAGGCAGCGTCGATATCGGCACGAATCGCCTGGCGGACGGCTTCGGCGTCGCGGTTGCGTAGCGCCGCATACATCGCCTGATGGTGCTCGTTGGCGGTCGAATAGTTTCCGGAGTCGTGCAGCATGTTGAAATAGGGGCTGATCTGCAGCCACAAATTCTCGATGATGTTGAGGATGTTTTCCGAGCCTGCCGCCCGGTAGATGGAGAAGTGAAAGGCGTAGTTGGCTCTGAGATAGGATTTGACGTCTCCCGCCGCATTGGCCTGTTCTAGGGCAGCCAGGTGCTGGCCAAGCTGCGCGATGCCTTGGTCGTCGATGCGTTCGGCCGCCCAGGCGGCAGCGATCGCCTCGATTTCGAAGCGGACATTCCGGAGATCGACCAGGCGCGCGCGGCTGAGTGCCGGGATGCCGATCGAGCGGCCTGAAACAACCATCAAGGCGTTGGCCGCCGTCAGCCGCCGCAACGCCTCCCGGACCGGCATCGGGCTGACTCCGAAGGCGTCGGCGAGACTTTGCACCGTCACCATCTCGCCAGGCACGATGCTGCCGTCGAGGATCAATTCGGTGACATGGCGATAGACCCTGTCCTGCAGGGTCTCCCTGGACAGGGGCACGATCTCGACACCAGGCTTCCTGAACGCCGCTCCGGCCATTTCCCAATCTTTCCGCGCAAAGGCCGCGCCACGACCCGTTCCCGGAATGCAGGGTTCCGGCTGTCGCGTCAAGCGTCCGCGCCTGTCGCTTTGCCGTCAAGTTATTTTATCATTGATCTTTGATCAAATGCTGATACGGTCGCCGACATCGAATGACAAGGGCCACGTCTCGTGCCCTTGGGAGGCATTCGGTCGTTCGTTTCGGGAGGAATTCACATGGGTATCGGATTGAAAGTCCGGCGGCTCGCGCTGCTGGCCGGCATGGCCGTATGCGCCTTTGGCATGTCGGCCGCCGAGGCAGCCGAAAAGCACAAGATCTTTCTCAGCATGAGCTACATCGGCAATGACTGGCAGGCTGAGGCGGCAAACATGGTCAAGGCCATGGCCGCTCACAAGAGCCTTGCCGACAAGGTCGACCTGCAGGTCCAGGTCGCCGGACCCAACGCACAACGCCAGATCCAGCAGATCAACGCCATGGTGCAGAGCGGCGCCGAGGCGATCGTCGTCTATCCGATCTCGCCGACCGCGCTCAATCAGGTCGTCAAGAACGCCTGCGACAAGGGCGTGAAGGTCTTTGCCTATGACGCAGAGATCACCGAGCCTTGTGCGTACAACGTCCACATTGACCAGCTGGAAGCGGGCAGGGTAACCGCCGAATGGCTGGTGAAGAAGCTCAATGGCAAGGGCAACATTATCGCCATCACCGGTGTTCCCGGAACATCGGTCGACGATCAACGGACAAAGGCCGCCAAGGAGGTCTTTGCCAAGTATCCCGACATCAAGATTGTCGGCGAGGCTGTCGGCATGTGGAGCCAGGCGGTCGCCCGCACCGAGCTTTCCAAGATCCTGGCCACGCGCAACTGGAACGACATCAACGGTCTGTGGATGCAGGTCGGCTGCTTCACCGCAAACTCGATGCAACTCGAAGCCGGCAAGAAGGCCAGCGAACTCTTGCCTTGCGCCGGCGAGGGCTCCAATGGCGGCCGCATCCAGATGCTGCCTGAGGGCACCGACGTCGAAGGTGCGGCTCCGCCCTATGCGCCGGCGGGCGCACAACGCATTTCCTATGCCTCGCCACCTTATTCCGGCGCGCTGGCGCTGAAACTTGCCGTCGAGGCGATCGAGGGCAAGGATGTGCCGAAGACCACGATCCTGCCGCTGCCGCTCGTCACCAACGAGACGATCAAGCTGTGCGATGAAGGCACCTGGGCGGAGATGAAGGCCGGCTGCAACGTCTTCAAGCCGTCGCTGGTGTCCAATCCCGGCTGGTTCGCCTCGATCTTTTCCGACCAGACGCCCGAGATCGGCCTCAACGCCGCGCTCGTCGGACAGCCGGAGAACTGAGCCTCCCAAGGCAGATCCTGACGATGCACGGATGTCTTGTCCGTGCATCGTCGATCCGCGCCAATGCATGGCGTCCAAAAGTGCGCAGCCTGCGATCGAGGATATGACAGAACATTCCACGCTCCCCGCTATCGAGATTGACGGTATCAGCAAGGCGTTCGGCGCGACCGTCGCACTGGACGGCGTGTCGTTCCGCATCGCGCCCGGCAGCGTCCATGCGCTGCTGGGTGAGAATGGAGCCGGCAAGTCGACGCTGGTGAAACTGCTGTCGGGGCTGGTGCGGCCGAGTGCCGGTCATATCAGGGTCTTCGGCAAGGAGATCGGCTATGGCGCGCCGCGCACGGCCCATGCGCTGGGCGTGCAGACGGCGTTCCAGGAGATGACCCTGGTGCGCGATCTCTCCGTCCTCGACAACATGCTGTTGCCCTACGCTCCCGTCGGCGTCTCCGGCCTGATCCGCCGCGGTGCTGCCCGCAAGGCGGTCCGCCGCCACATCGACGAGCTCGGTTTTTCCGTCGATCTCGACGCGGAGGTCAGCGAACTCGAGCTTTCCGTGCGGCAGAAGATCGAGATCGCGCGCGCCGTCTACCGCAAGCCGCGCATCCTGCTGCTCGACGAGCCGACCTCGACGCTCGCCGGTCGCGATGTCGACTGGCTGGGCGACATCATCGCCAGGCTGAAGGCGGCGGGCACCACTATCGTCTTCATCACTCATCGCATGCGCGAGGTGCGCGCCTTTTGCGACACGCTGACGATCCTGAGGAACGGCCGCCACATCGTCACCGCGCCGGTCGCCGATGTTTCGGATGCCGACGTCATCGAAAAGATCATCGGCCGCAGCATCGAACAGACCTTCCCGCCCAAGCCCGACGGCGCCCAGGCTTTCGGCCCGCCGGTTCTTGGCGTGCGCGATCTCAAGGTCGGGCGCAAGCTTGACGGCGCGCGCTTCGACCTGCGCCAGGGCGAGATACTCGGCATTGCCGGACTGCAAGGCATGGGCCAGCAGGACCTGTTCCTGGCCTGCTTCGGCATGGCTGAAATCACCCGTGGCGACGTGCTTGTCGACGGCCGCAAGGTCTGGCTTGGCTCGCCTGCGGATGCGTTGCGGCCGAATATGGCCATCGGCCTCGTGCCGGAAGACCGCAAATCCGAAGGCCTGTTCCTGAAACTGTCGGGCAGCCAGAACGCCACTTTGCCCGTGGTGTCGCGCTTCACACGCTTCGGCCTTGTCGATGCCGCGGCCGAGATCCGCTCCGTCGAGGAGGCGTTTGCCACTGTAGAGGTCGACCGCCGCGCGCTGTGGACGCGGGCCGGGGCGTTTTCCGGCGGCAATCAGCAGAAGATCGCCATCGCCAAATGGCTGGTGGCGCAGAGCCGCATCCTGCTTCTGTTCGATCCCACGCGCGGCATCGATGTCGGCACCAAGCATGAGCTCTATGTGATGATGCGAAACTACGTCGCCGCCGGCGGCTCGATCCTGCTGCACTCGACCGAGATTCCCGAACTGGTCCACCAATGCGACCGGGTCCTGGTGCTCTATGACGGGCGCATCGCGGCCGAGCTCGAAGGTGACGCCATCACCGAGCCCGCCATCATGCGGCCGGCGCTTGGCCATGCCGGGGACGAAGCCGCATGAGCAGCGCCGCAATTTCCTCGCCTGTTTCCACTGGCTTCGGCCTGCGCCGTGCGCTGGTGCGCCATCGCGGCGCGCTGATCGCCGCTATCGTTCTTGCGACCCTGCTTTTCATCGTCGACTGGATCAGTGCCGGGCCGCTGACCTATTTCGACGTGTCGTTCCTGTCCAGCGGTGGCGCGACCTCGGCGCTGGCGGCAATCGGCCAGACCATCGTCATCCTGTCGGGCGGCTTCGACCTGTCCGCCGGTGCGGTGATCTCGCTGGTCAATGTCGTGCTGGCATCGAGCATGGATCCGATGGCGCCAGGCGCCAGCATCCTTTTGTGGACGGCCATCGGCATCGGCGTTGGCATGGCGGTAGGCGCCTTCAACGGCTTCTTCATCGCGGTGCTGCGCATGCAGCCGATCGTGGTGACGCTGTCCACCATGTTCATCCTGCAAGGCGTCACGCTGCTGGTGATGGACAAGCCCGGGGGCTTCGTGTCGCCCGATCTCGGCACGTTCTATCTGGGCGACGCGATCAGCGGCTGGCTGCCAATGCCGCTGGTGGTGATCGGCGTGGTCCTGCTCGCCTGGTTCTGGCTGAAGGGAACCCGTTTCGGCACGGCACTCTATGCCGTCGGCAGCGACCCGGATTCGGCCGCTGCCGTCGGCATCAATGTCGTGCTGGTGCGCTTTGCCGTCTATGTCATTGCCGGCGGCTGCTACGGCCTTGCCGGCGTGTTCATCAGCGCGCAGACCGGCAGCGGCGACCCGCTGGTCGGCAATCCGTTGCTTCTGTCGATGTTTGCGGCGGTCGTCGTTGGCGGCACGCGCCTTGGCGGCGGGCAGGGTGGTCCGGTGGGCACCGTCTTCGGCGCCTATATCCTGATGATGGTGGTGAACATCCTGCTGGTGCTCAATGTGTCGGCCTACTATTCGACCATCGCGGAAGGCACCATTCTGGTGCTGGCGGCCCTTGCCGGATCCTTGTCTCATGCATCGGTGCTTGCCGTGCAGTTGCGTGCGGCCCGCGCCCGGATCGCCGCCCGGCGCGCCGGAATCTTGCCCTCGCAGCTCGAGCCGATCGACCGGCGGCTGAAGATCGCCGGACCGTCGAATGGCCCACGCGGTCCGGCATCGCCGCGCCCGGCTTTCCGCCTGCGCAATGCCGAGACGCTGCGCTATGCGCTGCCCGCCTATGTCTGCCTGCTCGTCATCGTCATCGTAACCCAGGTCTGGCTCGGCCGCGCCATCCTCAATCCGGGTACTGGAATTCATTGCTCGTGCTGTCGTCCTTCCTCGCCGTGCTGGCGCTGGGGCAGGGGACGGTCATCCTGACCGGCGGCCTCGATCTTTCCGTGCCGTGGACGATCGGTATTTCCGGCATCATCCTGGCCGGCATGGTCAATGGCTCCGATGCTGCGCTGCTCTACGCCTTGCCGGTCGTGCTGATGATGGCCTGCGCCATCGGCTTCGCCAATGGCTTCGGCATCGCTTATCTCGGCATCTCGCCGATCGTCATGACGCTCGCCACCAACGGTATCCTGCAGGGTTTCGCGCTGATCTATTCGCAGGGAACGCCGGCCGGGTTTTCCTCGCCGATGCTGCGCTGGTTCATGACGGCCAAGCTCGGTTTCGCGACGCCGATCGTCCTGTTGATGATCATCTTTGTCGTCGGCGCGGTGCTGCTGCTTGGACGCACGCCGTTCGGGCGCCGGGTCTACGGTATCGGCAACGGGCTGCGCGTGGCGCGGCTGTCGGGCGTCGGCGTCGAGCGCACGCTGATCCTGGTCTACATGCTATCAGCCGTCTGTGCCGCCGTTGTCGGCATCATGCTGACTGGCTTCTCCGGCCAGGCCAGTCTTGGCATGGGCGACGATTATCTCTTGCCGTCGATTGCGGTCGTGGTGGTCGGCGGCGCGCTGATCACCGGTGGGCGCGGCCATTATCTCGGCATGCTCGGCGGCGTGCTGCTCTTGACGGCGCTGCAGATGCTGCTGGCCGGCACCACGCTGCCCTACGCCACCAGGGCAATTCTTTACGGGCTGGTCGTTCTCGGCGCCGTCATGGCGCTGCGCGAACGGCGGCTGCAATGAAAAGGACAGGACGATGAGCACCAAGGCACCCGCATCGGCGGACGAATTTCTGGCCGGGCTGAAGGGACAGCGCGTGCTGGTGACGGCAGGCGCCGGCGGTATCGGTTTCGCCGTTGCCGATACGCTGTCGCGACTCGGCGCGCGCATCGTCGTCTGCGACATCTCCGACGAGGCGCTGGCCGCGGCTCCGGGCAAGATCGACCTGGTCGCGGCGGTCAAGGCGGACGTCTCGCGCGATGAGGACGTCGATCGGCTGTTCGAGACGGTCAAGGAAAAACTCGGCGGGCTGGACGCGCTGATCAACAATGCCGGCATTGCCGGGCCGACCGGCGGTGTCGACGAGATCGAGCCGGACGACTGGCGCCGCTGCATCGACATCTGTCTGACCGGCCAGTTCCTGTGCGCGCGCCGCGCCGTGCCGCTGATCAAGGCGGCGGGTGGGGGCTCGATCGTATCGATGTCGTCGGCCGCCGGCCGCCATGGCTACGCGTTCCGCACGCCCTATTCGGCGGCCAAGTTCGGCGTCATCGGTTTCACCCAGAGCCTCGCCAAGGAACTTGGGCCGCACGGCATCAGGGTCAACGCCATCCTGCCCGGCATCATCGAGGGACCGCGCATCGAGGGCGTCATCGCGGCTCGCGCCAAGCAGGTCGGCATCAGCCACGAGGAGATGACCGGGCGCTACCTGCAGAACATCTCGCTGCGCCGCATGACCAGTCCTTATGATGTCGCCTCGATGGTCGCGTTCCTGCTGTCCGACGCGGGCATCAACATTTCGGGCCAGTCGCTCGGCGTCGACGGCAACGTCGAAACACTGTGAGGACCAATCCATGGCCAATGTCGCGATTGTCGGAAGCGGGTTCATCGGTCGGGCCTGGGCGATCAGCTTCGCCCGCGCCGGCCATGCTGTGCGCATGTGGGACCAGTCGCCTGCTGCGACGGGGGGCGCGCGCGACTACATAGAAGGTGTGCTCGGCGACCTTGCCGCGAACGACCTGCTGCGCGGGCAGTCGGTCGACACCGTGCTTGGCCGTATCACCATCGTTGCCGAGCTGGCGGAAGCGCTGGCCGATGCAGCGCATGTCCAGGAGAACACACCTGAAAACCTCGATGTGAAGCGGGAGGTGTTCTCGCTGATCGACAGGCTTGCCGGGCCGCAAACGGTCATCGCCAGTTCCACATCGGCGCTGTTGCCGTCGAAATTCACCGACCATCTGCAAGGGCGGCACCGCTGCCTGGTCGTGCATCCGATCAACCCACCCTATCTCATTCCGGCTGCCGAGGTTGTGCCGGCGCCGTGGACGTCCGCCGAGACGCTGGAAAGGACTCGCGCCTTCCTCATCGATGCCGGCCATGCGCCGTTGGTGATGAAGCGCGAGCTTGACGGATTCATCATGAACCGCCTGCAAGGCGCCTTGCTGGAGGAAGCTTTCCGGCTTGTCGCGGACGGCTACGCCAGTGTCGAGGATGTCGATATCGGCATCCGCGACGGCTTGGCGCTGCGCTGGTCGTTCATGGGACCGTTCGAGACCATCGACCTCAACGCGCCCGGCGGCGTGCGCGATTATGTCGATCGCTACCAGGGCATCTATTCCAACATTTTTCCGCAGATGCTGCGCCGGGTCGACTGGGCGGGCGAGGTCATGACAACCGTCGAGGCCGAACGCAGCAGGCGCTTGCCCAGGGAGAGCCTGGGTGAGCGGCAGGTGTGGCGGGATCGCCGGCTGATGGCGCTGGCGGCGCACAAGAAGAAATCGGATCAGGAGTTCGGACAATGAAAGAAACCAGCCGCAAATCAGGCGCATCGGCGGTCAAGGGCAAGGTCATCATCACCTGCGCGGTGACGGGGGCGATCCATACGCCGACCATGTCGCCCTATCTGCCGATTACGCCCGATCAGATCGCCTCGGAGGCGATCGCGGCGGCGCAGGCCGGTGCCGCGATCCTGCATCTGCATGCCCGCGATCCGGAAACCGGCAAGCCTGACCAGACGCCGGAGGCCTTTGCCCGCTTCCTGCCGCGCGTCAAGCAAGGCACCAATGCCGCCATCAACATCACCACCGGCGGCAGCCCTTACATGAAGGTCGAGGAGCGCGTGCGCCCGGCCGCCCAGTTCAAGCCGGAAGTGGCCTCGCTCAACATGGGCTCGATCAATTTCGGGCTCTATCACCTCGCCGACAAATACGAGACCTTCAAGTTCGACTGGGAAAAGCCGCATCTGGAGGCGACGCGTGACCTCGTTTTCCGCAACTCGTTCAAGGACATCGAGTACATTCTGGCGACTTGCTACGACAATGGCACGCGCTTCGAGTTCGAGTGCTACGACATTGCGCATCTCTACAACCTCGCCCATTTCGCCGATCGCGGGCTGGTGAAGCCGCCGTTCTTCGTGCAGTCGGTGTTCGGCCTGCTCGGCGGCATCGGCACCCATCCCGAAGACGTCGCCCATATGAAGCGCACCGCCGACCGGCTGTTCGGCGACCAGTTCCGCTGGTCGGTGCTCGGCGCCGGCGCCAGCCAGCTGCGCATTGCCGCGCAATCGGCCGCACTCGGCGGCAACATCCGGGTCGGGCTGGAGGACAGCCTGTGGGCCGGCAAGGGCAAGCTTGCCAAGTCGAACGCCGAACAGGTCTTGCTGGCGCGTAAGATCATCGAAGGGCTTGGCATGGAGGTGGCGACGCCCGACGAGGCGCGCGAAATCCTGTCGCTGAAGGGTGGCGACAAGGTCGCTTTCTGACGCGACCGGAACAAGCGCTGCGCGGTCACCAAATACACAGGAGGATGGCATGAAGATCGAAGTCGTGGTGGACGTGAAGACGACGCTGGGCGAAGGCCCGCTCTGGGACGTCGAACAGGAGCGCCTGTACTGGATCGACAGTTTCGACGGGCGCGTGTTCCGCGCCACCGCCGACGGGCGCGAGATCCGCTCCTGGGACGTGCCGATGAAGATCGGCTCGATGGCGCTGCGCAAGGACGGCAGCGGCGCGGTCGTCTCGCTGCAGCGCGGCTTCCATCTGCTCGATTTCGCCACCGGCGAGGTGACGCTGATCCATGATCCGGAGCCCGACAGGCCGATGAACCGGCTCAATGACGGCAAGGTCGACCGGCGCGGCCGCTTCTTCGCCGGCTCGATGGATACGATGGAGGAGGGACCTTCAGGCGGGCTCTACCGGCTCGATCCGGATTTCTCCGTTACCAGGATCGATTCCGGCATCATCTGCTCCAACGGTCCCTGCTGGAGCCCTGACGACCGCACCTTCTATTTCGCCGACACCTGGACCGGCGAGATCTGGGCCTACGACTACGACATCGCCACCGGTGCCGCCACCAACCGCCGCACCTTCGTGCGCGTCGACACCAGCAAGGGCGGTGCTGCGGATGGCTCGACCGTCGATGCCGACGGGTACCTGTGGAATGCGCTGGTCTATGACGGCCGCCTGGTGCGCTATGCGCCGGACGGTACCGTCGATCGCATCATCGACATGCCGGTGAAGAAGATCACCAGCGTGATGTTCGGCGGGCCAAAACTCGACACGCTCTATGTCACCTCGATGGCCAAACCACCGCTGCCGCGCTTTCCCGGCGACGGCGTCCTGCGCGGCAGCCTGTTCGCCATATCAGGCCTCGGCGTGACCGGCGTTCCGGAGCCGCGATTTGGCGGCTGAGGGTTAGCGGCACCATTTCTCCACCGCGATCGCAATCGCCTTTGTGCAATCGACGAGATCGCGCACCGAGACGCGTTCATTGGGCTGATGCGCCTGCGCCGGATCGCCGGGACCGAAATTGACGGTCGGCGTGTTGCCAAGGCCGGTCGGCAGGCCGATGTCGCTGTGCGCGCCGAAACCGCTGAGGGTCGGTGACAGATCGGCTTCCTCGACCGCCTGCTGAAAGACGCCGACGAACGGATTGTCCGACGGGATCTCGGCGCAATCGGCGTCGAGGATCCACTCGATGCGCGCCGGATGCTTTCGCAGATAGGGGTCCGCCTGGCAGACATTGGCGATGTGCTCTTCGATTTCGCGCTTGACGTTGCCGCCCAGCCTGAACTCGTCATGCTCGCTCGGCAGGTATTGCGCGTCAATGATGATCTCGCCGCGTCCTGCCATGGAGGAGGGTGTTCGCCGGCATTGATCTGGGTGACGATGATCTGGTTAGGCAGGTCCATCAGCGGATGGTTTTTCCGGGGATCGAACATCCAGCGCCGGTTGAGAATGTCGATGCCGTCGAGGATTTGCCGGCAAAGCTGGATGGCATCGACCGGGCCGCTGGAATACCAGGCATTCGGCGTGAGTTCGGCATGGCCGCCTATGCCGTCGATGATGATCTTGCCCCACAATATGCCGTGGCAGAGCGGCGCTATTTTGTTGGCCGTCGGTTCGGTCATGATGCCGGCATCGGCGTGAAAGCCGCGATCGACCATGGCGAGCGAGCCCATGCCGCCGATCTCCTCGTCGACAACCGTGGTGAACACGATATCGCCGGACAGGGGAATGTCGAGCTCCTTCAGGATTTCGACGGCCATCAGCATGCAGGCGACGCCGCCTTTCATGTCGACCGTGCCGCGGCCGTGCAGAAATCCATCCTTGAGGACGGGCTGGAACGGGTCGGTCGTCCAATGGCTGGCGGCGCCGGGTGGGACGACGTCGATATGGCCGGTGAGCATGATGGAGCGTCCGCCGCCTGCACCCTTCAGGACGCCACCGAGATTGGGGCGGCCGTCGAAGGTTCGGCCCTTGTTGGCGCCGGCACGGCCCTTGTATTTTTCATAGAGCGCCGGCCCGTCCGGATCCCAGAGATCGGTGGAGAAGCCGAGCGCTTCGATGCGTTTTTGCAGATAGAGCTGGCAGTCACGCTCGCCCGGCCCGGCCTCCTTGGGATTGGATTTCACGATCGAGGGGAAGGCGACGAGATCGCTCAGCGTTTCGACGATGCGGTCGGCGGCTGCCTCGACGCGCGCGGCGATGATCTCTTCTTTGGACGGCATCATGATCTCCAACGTTGGGAAAGTCGGTCGGCGAGAAGGACGAAAACCAGAAGGGCGCCGACAATCCCCACCTGCCAAACCGTGTTGATGTTCAATTGCAGAAGGCCGGTCTTCAGCGTGACCAGAAGCAGGACGGCCGCGAAGACGCCGCCGACGCCACCGCGCCCGCCGGTGATGACGATGCCCCCCAACATGGCGGCGGTCAGCGATTCGAGTTCGAGGTTCTGGCCGATATTCGGCCTGCCGCTGCCGAGCCAGGCCAGCGAAACCAGACCTGCGGCGCCGGCGAGCGCGCCGCTCAAGCAATAGAGAATGAAGCGCACGCGATCGACTGGAATGCCGACCAGCTTGGCCGAGCGTTCATTGAAGCCCATGGCGTAGATCCAGCGCCCCCAGGCCGTCGAGATCAGCACCAGGCCGGCCAGGACGAAGCAGGGGATGGCAAGTGTGAGAAAGGGCATGGGAATGCCCATGACGACGCCACGCCCCCAGACAAGCAGCCATGTGGGCACACCTGCCTGGGCGGCGCCGCCGGTAACGGCAAGTGCCGCGCCGGAATAGACGAAGAATGTGCCGAGCGTCGCAATGAAGGGGAGAAGCGCCAGCCCGTTGACAAGCCACCCATTCAACGCACCGAGCAGCGCCCCGGCCAGGATGCAGACGGCCGGCAGCAGGATAGGCGGCAAGCCCAGCTTGAGGCAAAGCATGGCAAGGATGGCCGAAAGCGAGACCGCGCCGCCGACCGACAGGTCGATGCCGGCGCCGCCGGCCAGGATGACCAGCGCTTGGCCAAGACCGACCAGGGCCAGGATCGTCGAGAACTGAAGAACGGTGGTGACGGTGCCGAGATTGAAAACCGAAGGCCTGAGCGCCAGCAGGCCGACAATCACGATCAGCCAGAGCGCGCAGAGCAAGGCCAAGGTGAGGGCTGGGCCCTGCAGATTGCGGAGCGTCTTCATGCGCGGGCCCGCTGTATCAGGCCAAGCGGCAAGCGGTTGGAGACGGCCTCGAAGCCGAGCACGCCGATGATGAGAACGCCGGTAACGACAGGCTGCCAGAGCGAGGGGACGCCGATCAGCAGCAATCCGTTCTGGAGTATGCGCAGCAGAAGCACGCCGAGCACGGTGCCGATCAGGCTGCATTTGCCGCCCAATATGCTGGTGCCGCCGAGAATGACCGCGGCAATGGCATCGAGCGCCAGCGTGCCGCCGATCGTCATTTCGACATTGCGGTAGGTGGCGACATAGAAAGTGGCGGCAATGCCGGTCAGAAGGCCGCTGATGAGGAAGGTCATGAAGCGGGTCTTGATGACCGGGATGCCCGACAGCCGCGCCTTTTCCTCCGAATTGCCGATCGCCAGCAGATGCAGCCCATAAGGCGTTCGCCGCAACGCCAGCCAGACGATGAGATAGGCAATGGCGATCACCAGGGCAGGCACGGGGACACCGAGTACGGTCGTTGCAAGAACATTGGTGAGGCTCGAGGGCAGGCCGGAAAGCCATTGCCCGCCGAGCAGGACGAAGACGGCGGTGCGGTAGACGCCGAGCAGGCCGAGCGTTCCGACGATGGCCGGAACGCGGCCCAGCACCACGACGGTTGCCGTCACGCATCCAAGCAAGGCCCCGACCAGCGGGCCGACAATGATCGCCAGCGCCGGATTGCCATCGGCACCAAGCACGCGGCCGATGGCGATGGCCGCGAGCCCCATGACGATGCCGATCGACACATCGATGCCGCCCATAGCCAGAAGCAAGGTCATGCCAAGGCCGATCAGCAGCAGTTCGACGCTGTTGCGCAGCACCGTCGCTGCATTGCCCGAGGTGGCGTAGTGGGGCGATGCGACAGAAAAGATGACGATCGCCAGCAAACAGGCGACAAGCAGAGACCACTCTCGTCCGTTCATGGCGAAGAGACCATTTGCAGACTGTCGCACCGCGTTCATGTCAGGCTCAGAAGTTGAACTTGTCGACATTGTCCTTGGTGAAGACAGCCGGCGGCCCGAGCAAAAGGATGCCCTTGGCGGCGTCATAGGTGACGGGCTTGTCCAGGCCGGCGATCTTGTTCTCCGCCTCGAAGGCCTTGCCGTCGATCAACTGTTTGCCGGCCCAGACCGTGAGATAGCCTAGCTGCTCTGGATCCCACAGCACGGTAAAGCCGAAGGCGCCGCTCTTCAGATAGGAACGCGCCGTGTTCGGGCTGCAATAGCCGGCGCCGATGACCGAGCCGATCTTGCCGGCGGTCTCGATGGCCTGGGCAACGCCCGGGCAGGTCGAGGACGCGACGGCGATGATGGCCTTGATATCGGGATTTGCGGCCATGAGATCGCCTGATATCTGCGCGGCACGCTCGGCCGTGCCGCCGGCAAATTGCGGCGCCAGCAGCTTCAGCTTCGGATATTTGGCGGTGGCTTCCTTCTGCATGAAGCCGATCCAGGCATTGAGATTGGACGCCGTCGCCTCGCCGGAGACGATGCCGATCGTTGCGTCCTCACCGACGCGTTTGACGAGTTCGTCGATGATCGTGGTGCCGAGGCCTTCGTCGGTCGCCTGCGCCACATAGACCGCACGGCCGCTGTCGGGTGCATCGCTGTCGCTGGTGAATAGTTTGATGCCCTTCGCCTTGGCGCTCTCGACCACGGGGGCGATGCTGGAGGCATCGAGCACACTGACCGAAACCGCCTCGACGCCTTGGTCGATCAGGTTCTGGACGATCTGCAGCTGGTCGACCGGATTGGTGTCGACCGGACCGGAATAGATGAAATCGACACCAAGGTCCTTGGCGGCGCGATTGCCGCCGGCTTCCATGGCGTTGAAATAGGGGATGCCGATCAGCTGCGGGACAAAGGCGACCTTGTGCTTGTCGGCGGCATGGGCTGCCGTTGCAACAATGAGGGAGAGCGCGGAGGCGGCGAGCACTTTCTTGAGCTGTGAAAGCATTTTGGTTTGATCCTCTCTGGAAATGACGTGCGTTTCAGTTTGTTTTTTCGAGCGCCCGCACGTCGGGATGAGCGCCTGTTATGAGCGAAACGACTTCTTCGTGATTGGTTTCGGTGGCCAGCCGTTCGGCCACCTTGCGGCCGCGCCGGAACACGACGATGCGGTCGGCAACCTCGAAGACTTCGGAAATGTTGTGGCTGATGAGGACGACGGCACAGCCGCGCGCGGCAAGCCGCCGCGTCAGCGCCAGGACCTTGCGGGTCTCGGCGACGGCAAGCGCCGCCGTCGGCTCGTCCATGATGACCAGTTTGGCGTTCAGATTGAGCGCGCGGCAGATGGCGACGGCCTGGCGCTGGCCGCCGGACAGGCTGCCGACAGGCGCTTCCGGATCGGAAATATGGGCATCGAGTTCCTTCAGCAGGCCATCGACGCGCTGGCGCATTTCCTGGCGCTTCAGAAACGGAATGCCCAAAATGGAGCGTTTCAATTCGCGGCCGAGAAAGACGTTTTCGGCGATCGACAGGTTCTCGGAAAGCGCCAGTTCCTGGAAGATTGTTGCGATCCCCGATGAGGCTGCATCCTTGGGCGAATGAAAGGCAACCGGATTGCCCTCGATGACGAGTTCGCCGTCGCTCGGTGCATGAGCGCCCGCCAGGATCTTGATGAAGGTCGATTTACCCGCACCGTTGTCGCCGAGCAGCGCCAGCACCTCGCCGGAACGGATTTCCAGGTCGACATTTGAAAGCGCCGTCAGCGCACCGAAGCGCTTGGCGATGTTCCTGGCGACAAGAAAGGGTTCTGTCATGACGGTTATCCAGCGATTGCGGATTGGTTAGACGGCCTTGCTCACCCAGCGCAGCACGTTGGTCCAAAGGCGCGCATAGCCGGGCCATTCGACAAAACTGTTCGGCAGCCAGTGCGGGCCGATATCTGACGTCCAGACCAGGGTGCGACCCTCGCCATGGCGTCCCGTGACCAGCAGGGGGTGACCGCCCTGGTCCTGCGGCAGCCGGGCCAGGACTTCGACATCGTCCCGCTCGCGGGCAACGACCTCATTGGCGCCGAGAAGAATGGGCCATTCACCGTCGATGCCGGCAAAGAGCGGGTGATCCCTGGGCCCGATGATCTCAGGCCGAAAGCCCTCGGGGATCTCAAGCCGGTCATCGTTGGGCAGGCAGGTCACCGGCAGCGCATCCTCGACAGCCGTGCGGTGCCAGCGCGCCTTGCCGTCGATGCCCTGGAAGGAGAAGTAGCCGCCGATCATGATCAGGCCGCCGCCGGCCAGCGTCCAGTCGCGCAATAGCTTGAGCCGGTTGGGGACCGTCTTGCCGTGCAGCCAGACATCGGGATGGAGCAGCAGCGAGTTCGCGCCGATGTCGGAGAGGATGATCGCCTTGTATTGCGCCAGGCCCTCCATGGTGAAAGGCAGCTTTTCGACGGCCTCATGGGCCGGCATGTACTCAAGATCAAATTCGCTGTCCTTCAGGGCGGTGACGAGCGGTGTTGCACCCAGATGAAAGGTGACGCTGCCGAACTGGTCGAAGCCCTTGTAGTGAGTCGCCGAGCTCATCCAGCTTTCGCCGACCAGAAGGACTTTTGCTTTCGCCATGATCATACTCTCCTGATTTCGTCCGATGGGCGGATGCCCAGAAACCGATAAGTCTTTGATTTAACTTGCCATCACAGTGTCGTTCGCCGAGGCGGTGGCCTTCAGGGTCGCGAAATCCGCGATGTAGCCCTGCGCGCCTTCGACCGTGGTCGTCAGGCTTGCGCCGATCGCGGCATAGCGGGCGGCGGCGTCCAGCGACGCGCCATGCAGCCACAGGCTCAGGAAGATGCCGGCGAAGCTGTCGCCGGCGCCGGTGGCATCGACGCGGTTGACCGGCAGTGCCGGCACCTCGATCTGTGGGCCGCCACCCGACGGGAAGACGACCGCGCCGAACTCGCCAAGGGTGAGCACGACCGTCCCGCGCGGCTTGATGCGTGACAGCATTAAGCGCACCTCTTCGATCATGCTCGCCATCCCGGTGCGAAAACCGAAAATCTCGCGCATCATCACGTCGTTGATGAAGGTCAGATCGATCTGCCTGACCATCTGTGTGAAGGTTTCGGGCGTGCGCGCGCTTCTGGGCAAACCGGCCGAATGCAGACTGACCCTCCAGCCGGCCTGATGAAAGCGCGCGATGGAGGCGGTCATCGTCTCATAGTGAAAGCCTTCGATATGCAGGCAGGCCGGGCGCTGCTCGGGCTGGATGTCCAGATTGGCGGTCAGGTCGACCTCGCCAAGCTCGAACGGTTCGCTGATGATGGTGCGGCTGCCGTTGCGCTCGATGATGACGATCGCTTGGGAAAGCCGGTTGTTGGGCGTGCTGCGGATAGGGAGGGCGTGGACACCCAGTTTGGCGAGTTCGCCCAAAGCCCAGTCGCTCTCGGCGTCCCTGCCGACCGCTGTCGCCAGTTCCACGTCAAGCGCGTAGGGGGCCCCGACGCCGGCCGCGGCAACCGCGAGATTGGCGGCCGGGCCGCCCAGCGCCTTTTCGATATGGCTGGCGGTGATGCGGTCGTCGCGATGCGGCAGCACGTCGACGCGGCACAGGAAGTCGACGCTGACGCGACCGGCGACCAGCAGCCTTGGCAGATGATCGAGGTTTTTTGGCCTGCGGGGCGCGCGGCCGGGCAGGGAACGGGCAAGGAACTCGGCCGGTACATCAGCGCGGCAACCGCCTTCTCGATGCGTTCGCGTGTGTCTTCCCTGAGGCCGGCGGTGCCATTGATGAAGTTCGAGACCGTGCCGATGGAGACACCGGCGGTTCGTGCGACATCCGCTATGGTAGGGCGCTTGCGTTGCAATTGCCTGGTTCCGATTGAAGCGTTTCAAACGGTAGCAGTGGAAGCGCGACGCCTCAACGAAACTGTTTTCCAAAAAAATGGAGATCGCACTTGTTCATTGGAAGATTGATCCAATCAGGCGGGGATGATTGGATTGCTCTTTCCATGATTGAATGATTTTCAAATTTCCGAATTTCGTTCGATCCGTGGCGCCTGATCGAACGCTCATCGCAGCGCCTTCCAGCAACTCAGCGAGTAGCTGCCGCCGCGGAGTGGCCGTCGGGCGTTTTTCTGCTACGGCCAGAAACAGCAATGCCGCCGGGCGGACCCGGCGGCATTGTCTTGGATAAATCAGGATACTGCCGTTCTGGTCGACGCCTAAGGCGTGGTCTGCGCTTCGATCTTGGTAGCCATCTGGTCGATCTTGCCGGCAAGGACACCCTGGGCCCAGGCCGTGACCTCGTCATCGACCGGCTTGTTGGCCATGTCCGTCAGCGCTGCATCGAGTGATGCCTGGTCGGTACCGACGGTCGCCGTGGCAGCCGCCGCCTCAGCCTCGTCGGCCGCCGCGTTGTCGGCGTCGACAATTGCCTGCTGAGCAGTGATCTGGTCTTTCACCGCCTGGATCTGTTCAGGCGTAGCGGTCGGATCCGCCTGCAGCGCGGTCAGCTGCGCATTCAGCGTATCCAGTTGCGCCTGGGCGGCCGCCGCCGTGGCGGCTGCCGTCTCAGCCGCGGCCTGAGCAACCTTGGCTTTCGCCGACTGTGTCACAAAGGCCTGGATGCCGGCGAACTTCTTGCTCTTGGAATTCATATAGGCGTTGATGTTGCGCTGCAGGGAGTTCAGCCGGCCGAGCTTGGCATGGATGTTTTTCTCCTTGGGCACGGATGCGACCTGAGTGGTTGTGTCGACCGTGGTGGAGGTCGTAGTGCCCGCGTCCACCTTGCCAACATGGCCTGGAGCCGATGCCGACTTGCCATGCGAGGCGCCGCTGTTGCCATTGCCATTGCCGCCAGCATTGCCGTTGCCGTTACCCCCGCCGTTGCCGTTGCCGTTGCCGTTACCGTGCCCGTTGCCGCCGCCATTGCCGTGCCCGTTGCCGCCGGCTCCAGCGAGCGCTGGGGACGCCAGAAGCGCCAATGCGGCAAGCGCCGCGAACAGAGTTTTTCGGTTTGTCATGGTGTCTCCTCGGGGAATCGCCGCCTCCGCCCCACCGCTAGAGCAAGCGTAATATGAGAAACCCCTAATTGTACGGAGTAAACTTTAGACAAATGCGGTCGCAATGCGCGATCTCGATGATGGCAGGTGGCATAACTATTTGATATTTCATGAAAATAAACGCCGTAAGGTCGCTGTGCTACTGAAGTCCCATGCCGGCCAGACCATCGTCCTAGCTGCCGCCAATGTCGTCGAGCGGTTGGTCAGAAACGCGCTGGAATGCAGGAGTCAATGCAGGAGTCGATGAGCAAAACCTGGTCGGTATGCGCCATGCGAGAAACGCTCTTGCTTCCCTGTCGGCGAAGACGAGCGGGCCACCTTTTTGGTTGTCGCCCTAGATCAGCAACAAACCCTTCATGCTGGCGTATCCCTTGCGCCCGATGATGATGTGGTCGTGCACGGCGATGCCCAGCCGTCTGCCTGCTTCGATGATCTCTTTCGTCATCTCGATGTCCGCGCGCGACGGCGTCGGATCGCCCGAAGGATGGTTGTGCACCAGGATGATCGCGGTGGCCGACAGTTCGAGCGCCCGCTTGACGACTTCCCTGGGATAGACGGGCGTGTGGTCGACAGTGCCGGTCTGCTGCACCTCGTCGGCGATCAGCGTGTTCTTCTTGTCGAGGAACAGGATGCGGAACTGCTCGCGCGCTTCGAAGGCCATGGCCGAGCGGCAATAGGCGAGAAGCTGCGTCCAGGACGAAAGGACCTCGCGGCCATGCACTTCGCCATGCGCCATGCGCTGCGCTGTCGCCGCCACGATTTTCAGGTCGAGCGCCACCGCCGGGCCGATGCCCTTGACCTCCTGCAGCAGGTTGATGGGCGCGCCGAGCACTTCGGCCAGCGTGCCGAAGCGCGCCAGCAGCGCCCTGGCGGCCGGCTTGGTGTCGGCGCGCGGGATCAGCCGGAAGAGCAAGAGCTCCAGAAGCTCATAATCGGGCAGGGCATCAGGGCCAGCCGAGGCAAAGCGCTCGCGCAAGCGGTCGCGATGGCCGAGATATCCAGGTTTTTCGGCTGGAGCCGGCCTGGCCTTCGCCGCGGGCCGAACCGGCACCTCGGCAAAGAAACTCCGCTCGTCGTCGTCGCCCGTTGTCCCCATCAGCCCCCGCATCCAGCCAATCAGTCGGGCAAAGCGGTCGCCCGACGTATTAAAACATCAGGCCGGCAGGCCGGGCCGGTCGAGGTTGTTGGGCGAGAGCGTGAAAATCTCGCAGCCCGTGTCGGTCACGCCGATCGTGTGTTCGTACTGCGCCGACAGCGAGCGATCGCGTGTCACCGCCGTCCAGCCATCCGACAGCACCTTCACATGCGGGCGGCCGAGATTGATCATCGGCTCGATGGTGAAGATCATGCCGGGCCGCATCTCGACGCCTTCATTGGCGCTGCCATAGTGCAGGATGTTCGGGGCGTCGTGGAACAGCTGGCCAACGCCGTGGCCGCAGAAGTCGCGCACCACCGAGCAGCGCTCCGCCTCGGCATAGGTCTGGATGGCGGCGCCGATGGCGCCGGTGCGCGCACCCGGTCTGACCGCGGCGATGCCGCGCATCAGGCATTCATGGGTGACCTCGAGCAACCGCTCGGCGGCGCGCTTGATCGTGCCGACCGGATACATGCGCGAGGAATCGCCGTGCCAGCCGTCGAGGATGTAGGTGACGTCGATGTTGACGATGTCGCCATCCTTCAGCGGCTTGTTGTCTGGAATGCCGTGACAGACGACATGGTTGATCGAGGTGCAGGACGATTTCGTGTAGCCGCGATAATTCAGCGTCGCCGGCAGCGCGCCGTGGTCCATGCCGAACTCGAAGACGAAACGGTCGATAGTGTCCGTGGTGACGCCGGGCGCGACCATCGGCACCAGCGCGTCCAGGCAACGCGCGGTGAGGTCGCATGCCTTGCGCATGCCGGCAAAACCGTCCTCGCCATAGAGGCGGATCTGGCCGGTGTTTCTGAGAGGGGCCGTGGCGGCGTCGAGATAGGTGACCATTTTGTCCGTATAGAAGGGTGGGCGCTGCAGGAGTGCTGGCGTGAAAATCCCACCAGATTTGGCACTTGGAGGCAAAAGGTTCAAGGAAGAACTGCCTGATGCAGCCCGAGCCGCCCGGATATTCGTATCGCTAGGGCGCTCTCTTGTCGGTTTTCACATGGTTTGCTTTCCTTTCCGGCCATCGTGCGCTAGGGCGGGACGATGTTTTGGAGATCGCGTCCAGCCCTGAAGCGCGCTAGATCGCTTGAAGCGCCGCTGACCGCAGCCTGCTCATGTCTGATGGGCCTGGTGCTGCTGGCGATGCTGTGCCTCGGCCGGCCCGACGTGCCCACCTTCGCGGACCCGTACAGGGCGGTGCCAGCGTTGGCGTCGAACGGTCGGGCGAAGTCGCGGCGCTGCTGCGCGTCACCAACAAGGCTCAGGCATTGGAGGTTCGCACCGCCCGGCCGGTGCTGGCCAAATTCGCCGGCGGTCATCCGGCCTTGCCGGCTCCGCAAGCTGCTTTCCTTTGGCTAGACCGGATTTCCCAGGCTGTGCCTGTTGCCGGATCTGGCACGGCCTCTGCTCCCAGCGCGAGCACCAACCAGCCGCGTGCGCCGCCGTCCAGGCTGGCCTGAGCGGTCCAGGACCGCACTTCACCTCCAGTTTCAAGCCATTCGCGCCCGCGACCCGTGCGGCGGCTTTTCAGCCGCGCATGGGTGGCGCAGCGCGTCATTTCCGGATGATTGCAATGCAACAACGTATCAAGACATTCAAAAGCCTGACGCGTGCGGCCTCGGCTGCTTCCTTTCTGTCCGTGCAGGCGTTCATCTGTATCGGAACCGTCTATTGGGCGATCGCCGAGACGCTCTATCTGTCGGGAACCGGAGCGCTCGTCCTTGGCGCGATGTTTGCCTTGCCGTCGGCCTATGTTCTGCTGACCGTGGTGCGCATGGCCTTCGACGCGGAGACCGACCCGGCCAACCAGTAATCGCGCCGCCAACTTGGAAAGTTCTGCCGGCCTAGCTGGTGCCGGCGAACTTTCCTTGGCCCGTTTGCAGCAAGAACGGCCGTTTCCGCAGTGACGACACATTTGCGTGGCACTAGCCGGTCAAAGCAACTTTTGACGACGAACGGCGTTGCTTGGGCGACGCCGGTTCGGGAGATGCCTGATGGATAGATTGCAATTCGAGGTGCCGGTGCGCATTGCGCAAGGCTCCGGCTTGCCCGTCGAGGAGATTTACAGCGTCGACCAGGCGCTGGATTTTCTTCAGGACTGGCCGGCACGCCGGCAGGGGCCGGTGTATCAAAAAGCCTTCAACGCCTGCTTCGGCGCCACGGTTGACGTGGTCAAGACCGAGGATGCCTGCCGTGCGTTCATGGCGTTCTGCCGCGTCACCGGACTGATGGCCAGCGACATGATGGCGCCGCGCAAGCGTGGCGGCGAGGCGAGGGCGCTGCAGGCTTGAGGCCGTTCGCCCTACAACCACTCCGCTTCCCAACCAATTCTGCTTGAACGAAGGTGATGATCTCGTTTGCGGATCATCACGTGCATCTCGTCCTATGACGACGCATTGACCTGCGCGTTAAGCTTCCGTTTCCACATCAGAGGCTACGCCATTGCTTGTTCAGCAATGGTTGATTCGTTGCGTCAGTTCATGGTTTGGAAGATGTCCCCAGAAAAAGTCCGTGCATTCCCGATCGACCGTCAGCTATTCTTGGTCAGGGAAGTTGCAGCCAAGCTCTACGATCTGCATGGCGAGCCTGCAGCCTCGTTCTGGAGGGCTAAGGCAGCCGAATTGCTTGACCTCGTTGTTGGGTCGGGCAGGGACAGAGCCACAGCCAGTGATGAGGTGCGCAGGTTTTTCCTGGCCGTACAAAGAGAGCTTTCGGCTGAGCTGGCTGCTGAGCCGGCTCCAGTTCTTTCCGCCTGAAGCAAACATTGGTCTATTGCGCTACGCTATTTACTCCAATAGCGCGTAAATGCTTGCCGATAGCTATGGGGATCTGTGCTTGAACGGCAACACTGCACCTAATTTACATCACCTCTATTCTTAGGAGCGCTTATTGCCATTGCAATCTGTTAGGTTGCATTAGCAAGGGCAGATTCGCGCCGGGGGTGGTGCGGGTCAGGGGGGTGATGATGACTCGTGTTGGGAGGGGCGCAGCCGAGTCTCGCTTTGTTTCTGGCTGGTTGAAACAGAGATTTCTTGGCCTTTCAGGGCTTGCGGCGGTAGCGGCCATTCTCATGGCGCTGACGCTGTTCGTCGGCTCGACGGGTCCTGCCGAAGCGACTTGCACGGGGCCAAGTGGTGGCGTCGAGACCTGCGCGGGAGCCGGAACGCAGTCTGACGTCAGCTACACCGCGCCTGGCGTCACGACGCTCAACGTCAACACGCTGACGATCGACCCCAGCCGGATATCGCTGACGGGGACAGGTGCGGCGCCAGCTGCTCCCGGCGAGGCGCACTATACGTGCAGCACCGGCATCGCGAGCGACTGCACAATCACGTTGGCGGTTCCCGCGAACGGCAGCAATCCGGCCCAGCCGGAAAAATGCGTGGTCAATTCCGGCGCTACGAGCGGCGCGACCTGCGTGGCGCCACCGCCGGTCGCTGCGGGCGGGCCCTCCGGCAATTCCGGTCCGACACTTGTGGTCAACTACAATCAGCCCACCGCCAACACCAACACGCCGAACAGCGGCGCGGTGATCGCGACCGGCACCATCGGTGTTCTCGGCGCTTCCAACGGCAGCCGCGGCGGCAATGGTAGCAACGGCTACGTCTTCTCCGATGGCGGTGACGGCGCCAATGGCGCGGATGGCGGCACCGTGACCGTCAACGTTGATGGGGCCGTCAAGACGAGCAACAATTGCGTGTTGCCAACAGCTTGTCCTAATGCGGGCATCGTGGCCAGCAGCGTCGGCGGCGATGGCGGCGATGGCGGCGACGCCAAGGGCATTTCGGGCGATGCCGGCGATGGCGGGCTGGGCGGTAGCGGTGGCAATGCCACGGTCAATTTCAACAGCGGTAGTGTCGAAACGCTGGGTAATTATTCGGCGGGCATCGCAGCCATCAGCCAGGGCGGCCATGGCGGCAATGGCGGCGGCGGCGGCGGCCTGGTCTTCAATCCGGGCGGCGGCAGCCCGGCAGGTGCCGGCGGCAACGCCAATGTCTTCACCGGTGTCGGCACGGCGATCACCACCTACGGCATCTATTCGCACGGCATAGCCGCGCAGTCGATCGGCGGCGGCGGCGGCGGCAGTGCCGGTGGTTTCGGCCTGTTTTCGTCCTCCGGCGGCGGCGGCGGCAATGGCGGCAATGGCGGCATCGTGCAGGTGATCAACAATGCCAATATCACCACCTGGGGCAACAATTCACAGGGCATCCTGGCCCAGACGATCGGCGGCGGCGGCGGCGACGGCGGTTCGAACTTCGGCCTGTTCGCCTCGGGCGGCAGCGGCAGTCTCGGTGGCAATGGCGGTCCGGCGAATGTCGTGACGGTCAGCGTCACCAATTCCGGCGCGATCGTCACCCATGGCCAGGAATCGAACGGCATCCTGGCGCAGTCGATTGGTGGCGGTGGCGGCAATGGCGGCAATTCAGGCGGTCTCGTGTCGCTTGGCGGCGACGGCGCCTCGACCACCAATGGCGGCATCGTCGAAGTGACGAACACATCAGCCGGTTCGATCAGCACCGACGGCAAGCAGTCCGCCGGCATCTTCGCACAGTCGGTCGGTGGCGGCGGCGGCAATGGCGGCACCTCCGGCGGCCTGTTCTCGGCCGGCGGCAAGGGCGGCGCCGGCGGCAATGGCGCGCGGGTGACGGTGATCAATGCCGGTGATATCGAGACCGGAAAAAATGGTGCCGGTTCCGTCAATTCCGCCGGTATTTTCGCACAATCGGTCGGTGGCGGCGGCGGCAATGGCGGCGGTGCTTTCTCCGGCGGCATCGGCTTCAGCGTGGCGATTGGCGGCGCCGGCGGGAGTGGCGGCACGTCCGGCGCGGTGGAGGTGCTGCGCGACGCCAACGATACCGCCTATTCGATCATCACCCATGGCGACCAGTCGGATGCCGTTTTCGCGCAATCGATTGGCGGTGGCGGCGGCAATGGCGGATTTTCGGTTTCGGGCGCGGTCGGCGTGCTTGCGCTCGCCATGGGCGGGGCTGCCGGCAATGCCAGTGACGGCAACATCGTGACGGTGGAGACCGCCGGCTCGCTGACCACCTATGGCCAGGGATCGCGCGGTATCTTCGCGCAATCGATCGGCGGCACGGGCGGCAATGGCGGCGCCGCGATCGCGGTGGCGGTCAACGCCACCGGGACATTCGCGGCGGCGATCGGTATTGGTGGCGATGGCGGCGCCGGCGGTGCATCGAAACTCGTGACCGTGTCGAGCCTCAGCGACATCTCGACGGCCGGCAACAATGCCGGCGGCATCGTTGCCCAATCGGTCGGCGGTGGCGGCGGCAATGGCGGCTATTCGATCGGCGGTGCCATCGGCGGCGCGGTCGGTATTGCCGTCAATATTGGCGGCAAGGGTGCCGGCGGTGGTTATGGTGCCGACGTCATTGTCGGCAGTTCCGGTTCGATCCACACAAAAGGCAACAATTCGACCGGCATCCTGGCGCAGTCGGTCGGCGGCGGCGGCGGCAATGGCGGCTTCACCATCTCGGCGGCCCTTGGCGGCGGCGCGGCGAGCGTCGGCCTTGGCGGCGCGGGCGCGGACGGCAGCAATGCGGGCAACGTCACCGTCAATGCCGACGGCGCCGGCCATGCGGTCGCCACCGGCTATACCGGCACCTGGAACCTTGTCACCGAAGGCAAGAACGCGGTCGGCATCCAGGCCGAAAGCATCGGTGGTGGTGGCGGTAATGGCGGCTTCTCCGGCAGCCTCGCGGCGGGCGGCCTTGTCGGTGTCGGCGTCAGCCTCGGCGGCTCCGGTGGGGGCGGCGGCGACGCTGGTACGGCGACCGTCAACAATGGCAAGAAGGTCGGCAACACCGTCACCCAGAACAACATCCTGACGATAGACGACAACTCGACCGGCATCCTGGCGCAGTCGATCGGTGGTGGCGGCGGCAATGGCGGCTTTGCCGTGACGCTCAGCGTTTCCGGTTCCTATGAAGGTGCTGGCGGCGCGGCCGCGGTCTCGGTCGGCGGCAGCGGTGCCACCGGTGGCGTCGGCAAGGACGTTTTCGTCACCAGCTACGGCAACATCGCCACTTATGGCAAACAGTCCGACGGCATACTGGCGCAGTCGATCGGCGGTGGCGGCGGCAATGGCGGCTTCAGCGTCGCCGGCACGTTCACGACCGGCGCGCTGGGCGCTTCGGTGGCCGTCGGCGGCAGTGGTGGCAGCGGGCAGAGTGCCGGCGAGGTGACGGTGACCTCGACCGGCAACATCCAGACCCATGGCGACCAGTCGATCGGCATCATGGCGCAGTCGGTCGGTGGCGGTGGCGGCAATGGCGGCTTCGCCGGCGCCGGCGCGATCACGCTGCAGGGCGTCAGCGCCGCGGTCGGGCTTGGCGGCAATGGCGCCGGCGGCGGCAGCGCGAAAACCGTCCGCGTCACCTCGACCGGCGATATCACGACCTATGGCGACCAGGCGATCGGCATTCTGGCGCAATCGGTCGGCGGCGGCGGCGGCAATGGTGGTTCGACCGTTTCGCTGGCGCTTGCCAAGGATGCCGGTATCGGCGTGGCGCTGGGCGGCAAGGGTGGCGCGGCCGGCAACGGCCTTGATGTCACTGTCATCTCGACCGGCAACATCTCGACCGGCGCCGGCTTCATATCAGGCGGTGTTCGCGGCACGGGTGCTGCCGGCATCCTGGCGCAATCGGTTGGCGGCGGCGGCGGCAATGGCGGCTTCGCCGGCACGCTTGGCGGCGGCAAGTCGATCGCTGTCGGCGTGGCGTTTGGCGGCAGCGGCGCCGGCGGCGGCAGCGCCGATATCGTCAAGGTCACCTCGACCGGCAACATCTCGACCAATTTTGACAATTCGTCCGGTATCATCGCCCAGTCGATCGGTGGCGGCGGTGGCAATGGCGGCTTCAGTGTTGCCGTAACCGGTGCGCTCGGCGATCCCGATGCGGCAACGGCGTCGGTCGCGATCGGCGGCAAGGGCGGCGTCGGCGGCGTCGGCAAGGACGTGACGGTGACGAGCACCGGCACGATCACGACAACAGGCAAATTCTCCAACGGCATCCTGGCGCAGTCGATCGGCGGCGGCGGTGGCAATGGCGGCTTCGCGGTCGCCGGCTCGGCCACGACAGGCAATGCCGGCATCGGCGTCGGCGTCGGCGGCACGGGCGCCACCGGCTCGACCGCTGGCAAGGTGATCGTCAACAGCTACAGCGTCGTCGACTCCAATGGCCAGCCGGTGCTGCAGCCGCCGCCCGCAAACACCGTCTCGATCTGGACCCAGGGCGACAATTCATCGGGCATCTTCGCGCAGTCGGTCGGCGGCGGCGGCGGTTCGGGCGGCTTCGCCGGCAGCCTCGGCGTCGGACTCGGCGGTGGCGGGCTGGGCGTCAGCATCGGCGGCGGCGCCGGATCCGGCTCGACCGCCGATACCGTCACCGTCACCAGCTACAACAACATCCTGACCGGAGGGAAGATTCCTTCGGCATCATGGCGCAGTCGGTCGGCGGCGGTGGCGGCAATGGGGGCTTTGCCATTGCGCTGGCCGGCAGCAAGGATATGGCGGCGAGTGTCGCGGTTGGCGGCTCCGGCTCGAGCGGCGGCGACGCCGCGGTCGTGATCGTCACCAGCCACGGCAATATCGAAACCGACGGCGACGGTTCGCATGCGATTTTCGCACAATCGGTCGGTGGTGGCGGCGGCAATGGCGGTGGCGCCGTGGCCGGCACTTTGACCGGCCAGGGCACGGGCAGTCTGGCCGTCGGTGTCGGCGGTTCCGGCGACAATGGCGGCGACGGCAAAGCGGTGACCGTCACCTCGACCGGCGATCTCAGGACCGAAGGTTTGAAGGCCGACGGCATCCTGGCACAGTCGATCGGCGGCGGCGGCGGCAATGGCGGCTTCTCCGGCGCGCTGGCGATCACCACGGGGGCCGGCGCGATCGGCGTCGGTGTCGGCGGTTCAGGCAAGGGCGGCGGCAATGCCGACACGGTCACCGTGACCTCGACCGGCAACATCGTCACCCTCAAGAACGGTTCGAACGGCATATTGGCGCAATCGGTCGGCGGCGGCGGCGGCAATGGCGGAGCCGCGGTCACCATCGCCGGCGCCGGCCAGAAAGCGGCCGCGGCGGTATCGGTTGGCGGCAGCGGCGCCAAGGGTGGCACTTCCCAGCTGGTCACGGTCAACAACATCGGCACGATCAACACGACCGGCGACAAGGCGAACGGTATCCTTGCCCAGTCGATCGGCGGCGGCGGCGGCACTGGCGGCTTCGCCATTTCCGGAGAGATGGTGGTCGACGGCGCCGGTGGCGCCAGCGTCAGCGTCGGCGGCAATGGTGGTGCCGGCCAGGATGGCGGCCGCGTCATCGTCAACAGCAATGTCGGCACTACGCTCGCCAACAACAACGCGACCATTCACACCGTTGGCGGGGATTCGAATGGCATCTTCGCGCAGTCGGTCGGCGGCGGCGGTGGCGATGGCGGCTTCTCCGGTGCTGTTTCGGTCACCGGCCAGAATGCCAAGGCCGCGATCGCGGTGTCTGTCGGCGGCTCCGGTGCGGGCTCCGGCGATGGCAAGATCGTCAACGTCACCTCGGTGGACAACATCCTGACCGAAGGCAATGGCGCGAACGGGATTCTGGCGCAGTCGGTCGGCGGCGGTGGCGGCAATGGCGGGTTCTCCTTTGCCGCGACGATCAAAGGCTCACTCGGCAAGAACCCGAGCAAGAACGGCGCGGTCTCGGTATCGCTGGGTGGCGGTGCTGGTTCGGGTGGCGATGCCGAGAAGGTTACGGTCGATTCCACCGGCATCATCCAGACCGGCGGCGACAAGGCCTTCGGCGTGCTGGCGCAATCGGTCGGCGGTGGCGGCGGCACCGGCGGGCTTAGCGTGGCGGCAGCGCTCAACCTCGGTGAGGGCGGCAACCAGATCACCGCCGCGGTCGGCGGCGAGGGCGGCGGCGGCGGCACCGGCGGCGAAGTTCTGCTGACGCGCCACGGCTCGACCATCACCACCGGCGATCAGTCCGTCGGCCTGTTCGCACAATCGGTTGGCGGCAGCGGCGGCAATGGCGGCATGGCGATCTCCGGCGTGATTGCCGGCACCGATGCCAAGACCCTGTCGGCCAGCGTCGGCGGCTTCGGCGGCGCCGGCACCAACAGTGGCAAGGTGACGATCGACAACACCGGTGCGATTTCGACCTACGGCGTCGAATCGCACGCCATCCAGGCGCAGTCGATCGGCGGCGGCGGCGGCAATGGCGGCATGGCCGTCTCGGCCGTCATCGGCTCGCTCGGCACCGGAACCAATTTCAATGCCGGTGTGACCGTTGGCGGCTTCGGTGGCGACGCAGGCTTTGCAGGCGACGTCTTCGTGACCAATCACGGCCTGTTGCAGACCGGCTTGCTCGCGGCCGGCCAGACCGTGACCAATGGTGACGGCGCCTACGGCATCTTCGCGCAATCGGTCGGCGGCGGCGGCGGCTCCGGCGGCAACGCCATCACCGGCGTGCTCGGCCTGAACGGCAACAATGCGGGCACGCAGGTTAACGTCAGCGTCGCCGTTGGTGGCTCGGCCGGCAACGGCAACACGGGCGGCAACGTCACCATCAGGCAGTATGGCGGCATCGAAACCAACGGCATGGGCGCCTTCGGCATCCTGGCGCAATCGATCGGCGGCGGCGGTGGCACAGGCGGTCGCGCCAATTCGATCTCGCTGCAGCTTGGTGCGAAATGCACCCTTCCGAAGGTCTGTGAACCGGCCGGTGGCAAGCCGAACTGGAACCTCCAGGCGACGGTCGGTGGCGCCGGCGGAACCGGCAATGACGCCCAGACCGTCGATGTCGGCAACTATGATTTCATCACCACGCATGGCGACAAGTCGTCCGGCATCGTAGCGCAGTCGATCGGCGGCGGCGGCGGCATTGGCGGCGACGCCTATGTGGGCACCGGCGGCCTGCTGGCGATACCTTACGTGCCGGTCGATCCGACGCTGCTCCTGAAGCCGCTCGGCACCAGCAGCCTGACCAGGTCCGGCACGGTCGCCATTGGCGGCAACGGCGCCGGTGGCGGCAATGGCGGTACCGTCATCGTTGCCAATGAAGGCGTGATCACCACCCACGGCACCAAGTCGGACGGCATCCACGCCCAGTCGATCGGCGGCGGCGGCGGCGATGGCGGCGACGGCGAGGCCGGCGCGCTCGGCACCGTCGGCATTGGCGGTCAGGGCAAGGCCGCCGGCAATGGCGGCTCGGTCACCGTCACCAACGGCAAGACCGACCTCAGCCAGGCCGGCACGGCCATCATCCAGACATTCGGCACGTCGCCGACGCCGCCGGCAGAGGGCGCGCCGAGCGCCGACCCGGAACAGGGCTATTCGGCCGGCATCTTCGCGCAGTCGGTCGGCGGCGGTGGTGGCACGGGCGGTGGCGCCGGTGGCCTGCTGTCGCTCGGCGGCTCGGGCAAGGCGGGCGGCACCGGTGGTCATGTCACGGTCAACAATTATGGCGGCATCCTCACCCATGCCGATGATTCGGTTGGCATTTTCGCGCAATCGATCGGCGGCGGCGGTGGCGCCGGCGGCTCGCTCGGCATCAGCGCGATCGCGGTCGGCGGCTCGGGTGGCGCCAGCGGCTCCGGCGGCCAGGTGGATGTCATCAACGACGCGATGATCGAGACGCACGGCATCGATCCCTACGCGATCCAGGCGCAGTCGGTGGGTGGCGGCGGTGGTTCGGGCGGTGGCAAGAATGGCGGCATCACCGGCTCGATCCCGGCCCTTATCTCGATCGGTGGCGCCGGCGGCTCGTCCGGTATCGGCGGCATCGTCAATGTCACCAACAACAACAGCCTGCACACTTATGGCGCCGGCGCGGACGGCATCAACGCTCAGTCGATCGGCGGCGGCGGCGGTTCGGGCGGCCGTGCGATCGGCTTCATCGCCGTCGGCGGCAAGGGTGGCGATGTCGGCAACGGCACCACCGCCGGCAGCACCGGCTCTGGCGGCGCGGTCACCGTCAACAACAATGCCAATGGCACGATCACGGTCGAAGGCGTTGGCGCACACGGCATCTTCGCGCAGTCGGTCGGTGCCGGTGGCGGCTCGGGCGGCGGCGCCTTCGGCGTCAGCATCGTGCCGGTTGCGATCGGCGTCGGTGGCGGCGGCGGCAGTTCGGGCGATGGCGGCGTGGTCACCGTCAACAACCGTGGCGACATCACGACGGTGTCAGCCTCGTCGGTGGCGATCTTCGCTGAATCGATCGGTGGCGGCGGCGGCACGGGCGCCATGAGCGTGGCGGCGAGCCCCGCGCCTGGCGCCTTCACCTTCGGCATCGGCGGCGATGGCGGCGCCAATGGCAAGGGCGGCAACGTCAATGTCACCAATTTCAGCGATGGCATCATCCACACAAAGGGCTTTGGTTCGACCGGCATCATGGCGCAGTCGGTGGGTGGCGGCGGCGGTGCCGGCGGCGCGTCCTATTCCGTGTCGGGCGGTCCGCCCGGACTCGCCATCGCACTCGGTGGCAAGGGTGCCGCCGGCGGCGACGGCGGCATTGTCACCGTCATCAACAATGGCGCCATGCAGCTCGACGGTGACAATTCCGTCGCGATCTTCGCGCAATCGGTCGGCGGCGGCGGCGGCTCAGGCGGCACGGCGATTGCCGCGGCGATCGGCGTGCCGGTGTTCATCGGCGGCGACACCGGCGCGACCGGCAAGGGCGGCGATGTCACCGTCACCAATACGGGGCAGATCATGCTTACCGGCAATGGCTCTGTCGGCATCTTCGCGCAGTCTGTCGGTGGTGGCGGCGGCGTGGTGACCGCGGGCACCGACGGCATCGTCCAGGCCGTCGCCGGCGGCAGCGGCAATGGCGGTGTGGTGACGATCAACAGCAACGTCGCCATGCTCATCACCGGCGACAATTCGGTCGGCGTGTTCGGTCAGAGCATTGGCGGCGGTGGCGGCGTCGGCGGCTTTTCCGGCAACTATCTCGGCCTCGACCAGGCGCCGGCCGCAAGCAGCATGATGATGGCCATGGTCGCGGCCCCGCAAGGCTTCATGGGCAGCGCCGGCGGCGGCGGCACCGGCGGTGCCATCACCTTCACGCAGACGGCCGACCTCGCGGTCACCGGCAAGAATTCCTTCGCGCTGATGGAGCAGAGCGCCGGCGGCACTGGCGACATTGCCGACAATGGCGACATTAACGTCACCATCGCCAGCGGCGTGACGATCACCGGCGGTTCAGGTGCGGGTGCCGGCATCGGCTACAAGGACGGCAAGGACAATCTGCTGACCAACAACGGCATCGTCCGTTCGATATCGCTGATCGACGGCTACGCCATGCGCGGCGGCGTCGGCAACGAAACGTTCGACAACAAGTACCTGACGGTCGGATCGATGGACCTCGGCGCCGGTCTCAACACCTTCAACAACAAGACCAACGCGGTCTATCTGATGGGCGACACGGTCTATCTCGACCTGCCCGGCCAGTTCAACAATGACGGTTACGCGGCTCCCGGCGGTCTCGACCGCGTCATGACGACCGAGGTCACCGGCAACTGGTCGCAGTCGCTTGGCGGCGTCTATCTGCTCGATCTGGACCTCGACCCTGAAGCGGACCGCATCAATGTGAGCGGGACGGCCGACGTCGATGGCCTGGTCAGCATCAACATCATGAATCCCGGCGCGGCAAAGCCAGGCAACCAGGACTACATCATCCTGGAGGCGCAGGGCGGCGTCACCGACAATGGACTGAAGCTCGATACGATCCCGAGCGCGGTGGCGCAGTATTCGCTGAAATATCCGAATCCTGAGGATGTCGTCCTCAATGTTGACATCAATTTCGCCCGCACCGGCCTGACCGAAAACCAGACCGCGGTGGGTCAGGCGATCAACGCGATCCAGACCGATCTGACGTCGCCGAACTTCACCAAGATCGCCAATGCGATCTTCTACATCCCGACGCTCGACCAGCTTGGCGCCGTCTACGACACCATCTCTGGCGAGGGCATCAGCGGCTTCCAGCAGCCGGAGTTCGACGCCAACAACACCTTCCTGGCCCAGATGAACCGGCAGTCCGATGCCTGGCGCATGGGCCTGTCGACGGATCCGATGAGCCAGTCGCTGAAAGTGCCGGAGGTGGCCTATGCCGAACCGCCGGGCAAGGCGCATCCGTTCGATGCCTTGACCAAGGCGCCCAATGCGCAGCGCTGGAATTACTGGGCAACAGCGGGCGGCAATTCGGGCGTGGCTTCCGGCGATCCCGTGGTCGGCAGCGCGGCCCTTGGCTACAAGTCCGGCAACTTCGCCGTCGGCCTCGACTCGCAGGGCGATCCCGACGTCCTGATGGGCTTTGCGCTCGGCGGCGTCGCGGGATCCTTCGCCGTGCCCGATCGCGAAACGTCCGGCAATATCATCGGCGGCCATGCCGGCGCCTATGGTGCACGCAAATGGGGCCAGTTCTACATCAACGGCTCGCTGGCGATGGATCTCTACAGCAATACGACCGACCGCTTCACCTCGGTGCCTGGCGCGCCCAATCCGCTCAATCCGGTGCCGGCCATCACCAGAGAACACTGGACCGGCGATTTCATGAGCGCAGGCTTCGGCACCAGCCTCGAGGCCGGCTGGCGGCAGCCATTCGGCGCCGGCGCCATCACGCCGTTCGCCGGGCTGCAGTTCCAGGCACTGGCGATGCAGGCCTTCTCGGAAAAGTCGACCAGCGACGGAGCGCTCGGCCTCGACTTCGACAGCCGCACGGTCATCTCGCTGCCGGTGTCGCTCGGCCTGCAGCTCGACACGACGGTTGCCATCGGCGAGACGAAGACGCTGCAGGCCTGGGGCCGTGCCGCCTGGCTGCATGAGTTCAATCCCGACCGCTCGGTGGAGCCAACCTTCCAGGCGGCCCCCGGCTATGCCTTCGTTGTCCAGGGGGCAGCGGCGGCCGAGGACGCGGTCACCGTCAACGCCGGCGTCAAGCTGAACTGGAGCTCCAACACGTCGGTGTTCGCCACCTTCGACGGCAAGTTCGGCGACCGGGTGCAGACCTATGGCGGCAATGTCGGGTTCAGGGTGAACTGGTAGGCGAGGGCACGGATCGCTCGCCAGTCAGTGCATGGCGCACCTATCGTGGGCCGGCAGCTCTGAGGCATCGAGGCTTGCCTTCGCTGGCGCTCATGTGAGGTGCGTTTTGTTCATCAGCGATGTCTGCGTGCACCGGTCAGCCAACGGGCGGGTGTTTTGAAGCCAATTCAAAAAATGAACGGAACTTTTTAGCCGTTCCTTCATATATGCGTGCTTTCTAATTTAAGCTATGGCTTTGAATTGCTTCACCCTAATTCGGCTCATGGCAACCGGTATACGCCGGGGGACAAGTGCAAATGTCGCCACCATCTTCGCCCTCAGCCTGCCGATCGTTGTCGGCGCCGCCGGCTTCGGTGTGGAGACCTCCTACTGGTACTACAACAGCCTGAAGCTGCAGGCGACGGCGGATGCCGCGGCCTATGCCGGCGCGCTCGAACAGATCTCAGGTTCCGACAAGCCGACGATCGTCGCGGCCGCGACACAGTCGGCAGCGACGAACGGGCTGGGCTCGGGCACGATCGTCGTCAACACGCCGCCTGCGTCTGGACCGAACACGGCGAAGAAAGCGGTCGAGGTCATCGTCGGCCAGAAGCTCGACCGGATGTTCACCTCGATCTTCACGCAAGCTCAGGTTCCCGAACAGGCGAGGGCGGTCGCCCTCATCACCAACGCGTCGAAAGCCTGCGTGCTCGCGCTCGACCCATCCGCTTCGCAGGCGGCGCTGTTTTCCGGCAACACCAGCGTGACCCTCATCGGCTGCTCGGTCATGGCCAATTCGATTGCCTCGGACGCCGTCAAGCTTCAGGGCTCGGCAGGCCTGCAGGCCGATTGCCTGATATCAGGGGGCGGCGTTTCCCTCAGCAATCCCGTTACGACCGTCTGCGCGGCGCCGATAATTCATGCGCTGCCTGCCGCCGATCCATTTGCCGACCTGCCGGCCCCGGCAGCCTCGAATCCCTGCCAGAACGATAACAAAGCCACACTGAGTCCAGGCACCTATTGCAGCGGCATGACGCTAAAGGGCAATGTCACGCTCTCACCCGGCGTCTACGTCGTCCAGGGCAATCTCAAGATAAACGCCAACGCTGCCATCACCGGCAGCGGGGTGACGATCTTCATGTCGGGCAGTTCGACGGTCAGCATAAACGGCAACGCGTCCGTGAAGCTCAGCGCGCCGACTTCGGGCACCTATTCAGGCGTTCTGTTCTATGGCGACAGAACCGGCAACAGCGCATCCAGCACTTTCAACGGCACAGCCGACTCGCTGCTGACTGGGGCCATCTACTTCCCAAAACAGCAGATCAGCTATCTCGGCAACTTCTCGGGCAACAACGGCTGCACCCAAGTCGTCGCCAATACGATCCAATGGTCAGGGAATTCAACCATCAATCAGGATTGCACGAGCCTCGGAATGCGAGACATTCCGGCCACGCAGTCCGTGGCACTGGTCGAGTAGCTTCCCATGGAACGCCGACCAGAGCCGAACCTTGGCGACGCTTCAGGCGTTGCCGCGGTCGAGTTCGCGATGGTCCTGCCTTTCCTGTGCGTAGCGCTGCTCGGTATAATCGACGGCTGGTCCTATGTGACGAGCTCGCTGTCGATGCGTGCCGGCGTGAAGACCGCCGCCAATCTGATCATGGAAGGCTCGAGCAATGATACGGCGACGCAGGCGGTTGCCATTTCGAGCTGGGAGAAGCGGCCGGCGGACGGCCAGGTCACGCTAAGCCGGATCTACATGTGCGGGACGACCGTGGTCGATGCCTCCACCCTGTGCAGCGGGCCAAAAGTGCCATCGGTCTATGTCCAGATCCAGGCATCCGCCACCTGGACGCCGCCCTTCAGCTTCGGCGTCTTTTCTGGTCCGAGCGTCATCGGCCACCTGGAGGTGATCCGTGTTCGGTAGGGCTAGCGCGTTCAGGCGGAACCGATCGGGCGGGGCCGGGTTGGAGTTCGCGCTGATCGCGCCCTTCCTCATCATATTGCTGTTCGGGATCTTCGCCTTGGGCTGGTCGATGAACTCCGTCTCCAGCGTCCGCTATACGCTGGAGACATCGTCACGCTCGCTGCAGCTTCAGAACACGCTGACCCAGGCCGACATCCAAGCGATCGCCACGCAGAAATTGCAGGCCTTGGGTTTGAAGGATGTGAACGTGACGATCGCCATCGATCCGGCGAGCGGCGGCTTCCGCATGGCGCATCTGACCGCCACCTATGCCTTTGTCGTCGACTTCCCTTACCTCGACACCTTCCCGATCAACTACGCGACCACTGTCACCGTGCCGCTGGTCGGCGGTTAGGCAGGCGTTATCCGCTGTGTCGCGCGACCTCTGATCGTCAACGCCATTCCAACCGTTATGTCGAGGCCGATGGCGCACACGTCCCCACAGCGCGCTGAGCCGGAAACCCTCATGCCGCCTTTGATTGACGCGCCGTCTCGCCAGCATGATCCTCAAATCGCGAAGAGGGCAAGTTGCCGGCCGCTGCAAGACTATCCAACAGATGGAGGATTTCGCGGGCAGCCTCGGATTTGCACGAGTAGAAGATGTTCTGCCGCTGACGTCGAGGAGTTACGAGTTTCAGGCGCATCAGCTTGTAAAGGTGCTGCGACAAAGCGGATTGGCTCAATCCAACTCGCTTGGCGAGATCGCCAACTGACAATTCCCCCCCAACCAAATGAACCAAAATCAACAGCCGCTTTTCTGAGCCCATCAAAAATAACAGCTCAGCGACATCACTCTTTGCGGCCAGTTTTTCGGGGGTCACCTTCTTCTTCCTCTAGATTCTGTCTGCTGCTGCGGTAAACGCTCAGTTAGGTTCAAAGCTTCCCAGAATTTCCTGGTGCTAAGAAAATGGCCGGCGCTCAGTTGGGCGGGGGGTGTTGGGGTAGAGGCGCCGGCCAGGCGGAAACGGGCCCGCCACAAGCACACGCTAATATACGGTGCCGCCAGCGCCTATGGTGTGATCGCGGAAGCCTGGTGCCGTAGCGGGCGGGCGCCCGACCGGCTGGGCGGACTGGATGCGCGGCGTCGGCTTCGAGCCAAACGGCACCTGGCACGGAACCAATTTCAGCGACAGCGATCTGGCACTCGCGGCCGCCGAGCGGGGCCAAGGCGTGGCCCTGGGCAGCTTGACTTTAGCAAGCGAGGCGATCGCTTCAGGGAGCCTCGTCCAGCTATTCGAGCACGTGCTTGATGCGGGGCGTGGATGGTATGCAATCTCCACGCAGGACCGGCTTCGGGACGTTGATGTGCGGGGACCTGGGATTGGCTGCGTGGACAGGCGTTGCCCGAGTCGCACGTCCCTTGATCGTCAACTAGGTCACGCCTGGGAGGGTTGCGATTGCTCATCGCCAGCGGCCGATGCGTCTACTTGACCTTTTCAATCTCCGGGCCTGGCATCTGGTCGGTCGCCGGAGCCGGCTTGCAATCCTGGCCCTTGCAGTCGAGGACTGGGTCTTCGGCCGGAGGCAGGCAATTTTGCCCCTCGCAATGAACTGGCGGCTGCAGTGGTGCTATTTCGCTGTTTGGCGGAACAGGCTTATCTTCAGCGCGTGCGCCTGATAGTTCTACTAGGCCGACGATGGCTGTGCACAAAAGCGACGTCTTCAGCAAGTTCATTCCCGCCTCCACGGCTGAGAGCGGGTGGAACTTACACCTTCGGGTTGATGCCTACATCCTGTCGCCCGCGAACGATGTTAACAGCGCGTTTCAACAAGCTCGACGCGGATGCGAAACTGCCCAGTAGAAGAAACCGGACGAGCGGTTGGCCGTTGCGCAATATGTTCTTTGCGCTCGCCAGAATGCTTACATTTTAAGGCTGAGTCCATGCATCAGAGGTCTCTAAAGTCTCGGCCATAAAATTAGCAACTGCTAAAATTTCTCCTTTGCGTTTAATCGCGCCGTAATGTGCCCGAAACGATAATGCCGGGATCAGTCACTGTGGCTGGCAAGCCGACATTGGAGAAAACGATGAAAAAGCTCCCCTTGCTGTTAGCGACTTCTGTCGGTGCGCTGGGCATTTTCACGGCAGCTAATGCCTTCGCAAGCCAGGTCTCCGATCACGGTGGTGCAGCGACCGTCAACGCGCCAAATGATGATGGTCAGGGTGTCACCGCCGGCGACCAGAACGATGATGATGCGGTCGAAACCGAAGCCAGCAATGGCCACCATGGTGACGATAGCGCCACCGCCGGCCAGCAAAAGGGTGGTGACGACCAGGGTGAGAAATCCGGTGATGACAGCGGTGACCACCAGAGAGGTGAGCACCAGAGCGGTGAGCATGCGGGTGGCGAGGGCGGTGGCAGCGGTGGTGGTGGTGGTGGCGAGGGTGGTGGTAGCGGTGGCGGTGGCGGCGAGGGTGGTGGCGGCGGCGGTGACGACTGACACAGGCGGCTTAGCCGGCCAGTTAAGCCTTGTCGCCAAAGCGATCATGGTTTTCCACCGTTAACTCTTTGGATCGAGTTTTCTTGCTGGAGCTTCGGTGACTCGTTTATTAGAAATCCCTTATGGAGCGACGGCACACAATCCGAAGAGTCATGGATGGGCTCTGGGAGGTCTACGACATAGACAACAGCAAGGTTGTGCGCGTGGGCGGAGTGCCCTTGACAAACTTGTTGGATGAAGACGCGCTCGACGCGTTGGACCTGATAAGGGATGGCTTCCTGACTCCTGGCCAGCCCAGGAAGACAAAGGCCTAAGGCGAGGTGCCAGTTCCGCACGACTAGTCGTGCGTCGGAGGTTGCAATCCCAGACGCAAACGCTGATCTTCAGCGAAAGCGATGGCATCTGGCTCACGTTCGAAGGCTCTGGAATAGCTGTTGCCGTCCGTTGTTACGACCCTAACAACCCACTCGCCTAAGGATTGGCTGATTTCTACTGCTGGGGCAGACGGTCTGTTATCGGCCATGCCCCTGCTTTAAAAACTGACGGTTTCGGAATGTCTCACGAAGTTCGTTGCCCCCTTATTAGATCATCTTAATATAATGCCATAGCAATTGCGATACCAGCTTAAGCTGACCTAAACGGGACGCTTTCCGGATGGCCTGGCGCATGAGCGGGCCAGACGATGCTGCGGTGTAGAACAGCGGCCGGCGAGAACGCGCGCTGGCAGGGCTCCCTACGGTCTGGGCAGCGGAAGGTTTCCTTCGGCGCAGGCAACCTGATAGCCTTGCTGGATAAGTAGTCTCCAGATCCCCGGAGCCTCGGTCATGTGCAACGACTACGAACAGCATGTCCTCTGGGCTGAATATTGCCGGATGATGGCTTCACTGGCGCTGAAAATCCCGACCCATCAGACCGAGCTCGACCTGCCAAAGGCTGACGACGTCCGCATCAACGATCCGGCACCGATCATGCGCACCGCGGGCGATGAGATCGAGCTGGCCTCGATGACTTTCGGATTTCCGCCTTCCGGACCGAAAGGCGGACCTGTGTTCAACTTCCGCTCGGAAGGCCGGCAATTTGCAAATAGCAACCGCTGTCTCATTCCGGCGTCGGGCTTCTTCGAATTCACCGGCACGAAATATCCGAAGGCCAAACATCGCTTCGCAATTAACGGCGCCCCGTTCATGGCGATAGCGGGCCTATGGCGAGAAGGCGCGGGCAACAAGCCTCCTACCTTCACCATGCTGACGACGGAGCCAGGGCCGGATGTCGCACCAATTCACAACCGGCAGATTGTCGTCCTGCAGCCAGAGAACTGGGCGGCCTGGCTCAACCTGTCGAAGCCCGAGGGCGAGCTGGTGCGACCGCTGCCGGCCGGGTCGCTGTCGGTGGAAACGGTGCGCGCCGAGCGTTCGTGACTTATATGCACTTCCGTCGGAAGTAGGCGTTGGCGATGAGCCAATTTGCGATCCAGGCCTGCCCGAATAACCGTTGCTGCTGGGCTATGCCATAAGCCTGCAAAAAGGCCCCGGCGCAGGGTGAATCGCCGGAGCTTTAGCCATGTACGAGCTACTCAGCATGTCTGCTTATTACGATGCGCTAACATGCTCAAGAATCCGTAAATCCGCCACACAACCTGTAGCTGGTGGCAGGCGAGGGAAGGGCAGGAATATAATCCTTCCTGTTGCGGCGAACCCCTCAAAAACGGAGATCGCCAAATGGCCAGGACCAAACCTTCCAAGCAGTTATCGCAGGCTGAAATCGAGAGCTTCCTGGTGGCAGCGGAAGCGCTCCACAAGAGCATCGTGAAGCCGCTCATATCGCCTACATGCGATCACTACCGCGCTACGCGAACCCTGCATACCCACAGATCGGGATGTGAATAGGACGCCCAGCCTAGCCGACTTGGGGGTTCCTTCGGGGCAAGCCGGCTATTGCTTTCGTCGGCCCACGCTCATCGTCAGGGGCGTCGGCTCCACAGGGGAGTAGGGTGCTGATCGGCCGTGTTGCCTGGCACCACGTTTTAAACCCTGCGCAGCTTTGATCACTGCCTTGCGGCTGTTGCCGTGTTTTAGGATCAACTCCCAGACCAGGTCCGCTGTCAAACCGTTCTCCGAAGCGAAACATTCGACCTCATGGTCGTGAATAGCATCATGCCAAGGCTTAAAGCCACCCATTTGGGACTCCGCTCTAGGCGCCGCATGGCATGTATATGCGTTAATGCTAATATATGCGAAACATGCGAACGAAGGACGTAAGGCCTTGGCGATGCCCGACAAGCCTGCAACAACCTACATCGTCAGCGTGTTCGATAAGCCTTATTGGCGCACTATCCTCACCACCAAGGACAGGGCAGAAGCAGAGGCGATGGAACAGGCGATAGTCCAGGACGGAGTGAAAGCGGCTGGCGGGAGAGAACATCGCAGCAGCCGAAGTCCTCCGATGCGACCTCTTCCGGCTCACTCATCCATTGCGGGAGCGTTTCGAAAAAGAGGGATGGCCAGGCGATGCGCTGAAAGGCGGTGCAGCCTGCCAACCGCAAGGTGATGGATGAACGCAAAGCCGTCGGCTTGATTTGAAATCCCAACTGGGTCGGAATTTGGCCCGCTGCCGCTGGTGGCGGGCCTTTTAGTTGGCGACATCGGAACAAAGAGAACGGCTATTGGGTTTCAAGTGACGGAGGAACCGATGCCAAATCAAGCCAAAGAGCCACGGCCGGCACCCGACCCGCATAAGACGCCTGTCGATGACGAAGCAGCCCCGGAGCCTAAACATATCGATCCGCCACCGCGAGACGTGCGAGAGGCACCGGTACCAAATCCAAACGGCGAGAAGACGTGACCGCCAGCCCGCTGCCTCACGGTGGCGGGCTTCCTGTATCTTGTGGCAGAAAAGTCACGCAGCTTGAATATGCAGAGCCTTCAACCGGAGCGAGCTTATTATCCAGCCAAGCGAGGCGTACCGTTTGACTATCCACGAGTAAATGGGGTTGCTCGTGACGCCTCCCGAACTAGCGCCCGCTGCCCTTCAGGTGGCGGGCTTTTTCATTTTTCCAGCTACGGAGTGCTGATGCCAGCGAGACGGAAGAGTTCTGGCCAGCGAAGCACGAGCGCCAGGACACCTCCAAAAACTATTAAGAACTGCCAAAACCCCAAGGTGCCCTTCATCTCGCCCCTCAAGCCGGAAATATCTTTGCCCAAGGCAGACACGTCCTCTTTCGTCGCCAGAGCATTAGCGCGCTCATCCAGGCGGGCGAGCGTAACCTTGATGTCGATTATCGCATCTTCGAGGGCTTTAACGCGCTGCTCCACAGGATCATATGTACCGCCACCATCGCCAGATTCAAAGGCTTGGGCGCCAAGTTCGTGATTCTCGTTTGAGGGGACGAGGCGTGCGTATGGTTCAACCATTTTGCACCGGCTTTGCTGTTGTCATGGCGTGCATCACCAGATTGTCGATCTGGCTGATCGCGTTCCGCTGGTGCAACAAGGCGGCATCAAAGTGCTTCTGAGCGCCTTCAGTATCCCCGTGGGTAAGAGCCTGAAGACAGGAGGAGAGGTCGCTTTGGCCGATGATGCATTCACGTATCGAGAGAAATAGATTGTCGAGATCTGACCGCCGCAAAATCACTTGCAACGGCGCGTCTGCGGGCACGGAGGCCCACATTCGCTACGCTTCTTGAGTGATAACAGGCTCGGGAGCTTTGGGCGATTCGTCCATTATCCCCTCTTGCTTTTCCGATATCGGGCGGATCTGCCCGATACTCGCAGGGCCGTGGCTAATTGCAAATGACAGGATTCGCGAGGGGATATTGGCCAAAAATTGGACAGGGCAGGGAGGTTTTCTCAAGCGCTTGAAATTGCTGGTACGCCCAAGGGGAATCGAACCCCTGTTACCGCCGTGAAAGGGCGGTGTCCTAACCGCTAGACGATGGGCGCGCTCAGACGAAGCGGCTTATACTGACGTTGTGCGCAACCGGCAACCCGTCAGTTGCCGCCTTGGACAACTTTTTTGCGGACCTGCCAGGTTGGCGATTTCGCCGGGGTTGGGCATCACGGCCGCGCGGCTTGGCGATTAGCAGAAACGCCCATCGCCTCGTCATTCTAGGGTCAGCGCTGCGTCGCTTCGCTCCTTGCTCCGCCCTAGAATGACGAAGTTGGGGACGCTTAGGCCAATCTCGAATGTTTGGGGATGCTCCACTGGAGCGACATTGCCTGAACGGCCTCGGCTGCCAACAGGCTCCGGCCTGTCAAATCGTGCCGCTAGCCGTCGTCGCCACCGCCGCTGCGCCGGCGGCAGCGCCAGTTCCAGTCGCGCTCGGGGCCGACGTCGACGTGGACCGATTCGGTGTGGCAATAGGTGCCGACACCGCCGCGGCCAGGCATGGTCCTGATGTAGTTCGCCAGCTCCCATTTGGAGACGCCGGGCACCTGGATGTCGGCGGCGGCGCAGTACATGTGCAGCGAATTCTGGCGCCGTTGGCGCGGCGGTTGCGGGCCGGGTCGCGATAGCCCGAGGTGACCACCATCTTGCGGCCGTAATGGCCTTCGATCGTCTTCAGCACGCGCACCAGCGACGGCTTCAGGCAGGCGACGTCGACGCTTTCGTTCTGCCTCAACAGCCCGTTGGGCGCGAGCCTGGCCATGCCGGCGGCGGACGCGACCTGATAGGAGCCGCCGATTGGACCCTCGTCCTCATTGAGGTCGACGTCGCTTTCATCGTCGAGGCCGGATTTGCGCTTGATCTCGAACAGCGCCGTCTGGCGCACGCCGGGCAAGGCATCGCTGCCCGTGATGTGACCGGTGTCGTCACCGGTCGAAGCCAACTGTATCGGTTTTGCCGTGGCGTCGGCCGAGGCCAGCGTGATGATCGGCTTTGCCGGTGCGGCCGGCGCGGGCTTGGCCTGCACCGGTGGCTGTTCGCCTGTGCGCGTGTTGATCAGTGGAGCGGCTGTGGCCGAAGCGGGCGTGGCGCCAAACATGGAGGCCAGGAAGCCTTTTTCTTCGGCGCCTCGGCTTGCGGCGCCTCGCCCGCCGTCACATAGACCGGATTGTTCATCACAGGTGCTGCGGCCGGCTTTGGCGTTGTCACCGCGGCGTCGGCGGCGGCGATCTTCTGGGCGACCGCGTCGGTCTGCTGCGCCGTCTGTGCGGGCTGCTGCAAGGCCTGCGGCGTTTGTCCCACGATCGTTTCAGCGCCGGCCGGCACTGTCAGCGGAAAGGCGGCCTGCGGCTTGGCCATCGGCACGTAGGCGACCTTTTCGGGCAGCGCCCTATCGCCTTCGCTCATCACGGTCGTTTGCGTTGTTGTCGTCTGCGATGTCGAATCGGCGGTGGCGATGGGCTTGCCGGTGGCGGCCGCATTGATGTCCGAGGCGGAGGCGTTGTAGCCGGGCATTCCGACTGACATTGTCGGGTCGCCGGCCGATGTGCAGGAGGCCAGGAGCACGGAGCAGAGCGCTGCCACGATGGCGCGGCGTTCTCCCTTTGCGAGGCTCCATCCTGCTGATTTCAAAGTCAAATTCCCCCTCGATGTCCGGTCGGTATGTCCTTGGCGCAGCCCTAGGATGTCTGCGTCGAGGTGACCTTTGTCTCCGATCCGGAAACGAGACCTGTGTCAAATCCGCAAGCCTGGAAGTATTTTTGCAATGATTGCCGAATTGCGGCTGCTTGATGGTTGACGACACCATTTCGCCCGCTTTTGCCGGGCCGTCAACTCACCACACATTACAGTCCGTTACACACGCACCTTCACATAGGTGCCGGGCGCATCGCCCAAGGTTTTCATATGCTTGCCGGGTTTGCGGGCAGGCACGCGGGTGTTGTCCTTGGCCTCTATCCAGCTTTGCCAGTGCGGCCACCAGGATCCCGGATGGTCTGTGGCCGTGGCGATCCATTGGTTAAAATCGCCGATCGGCGCGCCACCGGTCCAGTACTGATATTTGTTGGATGCGGGCGGATTGACGACGCCGGCGATATGGCCGGAGCCTGCCATGACATAATCGACCTTGCCGCCGAAATATTTCGAGCCGAGGAAGACGGACAGCGCCGGCGCGATGTGATCTTCCCGGGAGGCGAGGTTGTAGATCGGGATGGTGATGTCGCCCAGCGAGATGGTGTGGCCGGCGAGCTCCATCGTGCCCTGCGAAAGCGTATTATCGAGGTAGCAGTTGCGGAGGTAGAAGGAGTGGTTGGCCGCCGCCATGCGGGTCGAATCGGCGTTCCAGTAGAGCAGGTCGAAGGGCAGGGGATCCTTGCCGCGCATGTAGTTGTTGACGACATAGGGCCAGATCAGGTCGCCTGAGCGCAGCATGTTGAAGGCGGTCGCCATCTTCGTGCCGTCGAGATAGCCCTTTTCGTTCATCGACTTTTCCACCGCCGCGACCTGTTCCTCGTCGACGAAGACTTTCAGGTCGCCGGCATGGGTGAAGTCGACCTGCGTGGTGAAGAAGGTCGCCGACTTGATGCGGTCGTCGCCCTCGGCGGCCATCAGGGCCAGGGCCGCCGCCAGCAGCGTGCCGCCAACGCAATAGCCGATGGCATTGACGTCCCGCTCGCCGGTGGCCTTCTCGATCGTGTCGAGGCCGTATTGCAGGCCTTCCCTGATATAGGCTTCCCAGCTCTTGGCGCCGTGGCGCTCGTCTGGATTGATCCAGGAGATGACGAAGACGGTATGGCCTTGCTCGATCGCCCAGCGGATGAAGGATTTCTGCGGGTTGAGGTCGAGTATGTAGAACTTGTTGATCCATGGCGGGCAGATCAGCAGCGGGCGCTTCAGTACCGTCTCGGTCGCAGGATCATACTGGATGATCTCGGCGACATCGCTACGGCCGACCACCTTGCCGGGCGTGGTGGCGATGTTCCTGCCGATCTCGAAGGGCGAATAGTCGGCCTGCCGCAGCTTCAGGTCGCCCTTGCCGGCGGCGATGTCCTCGGCCAGCATTTTCATGCCGCGCACCAGGTTCTCGCCGTTGGAAGCGACGGTTTCGCGAAACAGTTCCGGGTTGGTCAGGATGAAATTCGACGGCGAGATGGCGTTGGACACCTGCTTGACGTAGAAACTCGCCTTGTGGCGAGTGTGCTCGTCCAGACCTTCGGCGTGATCGACCAGTTCGGACGCCCAGCGTGAGGTGACGAGATAGGCCTGCTTGAGGAAATCGAAGAAGGCGTTGCGGCCCCATTCCGGATCCTGGAAGCGCTTGTCGCCGCGCTCCGGCTTGACGGCGTCGTCGGGTGCTTCCGCGTTGGGACTGACGCGCTGGATGGCATTCGCCCACACGGTCATGTAGCCGGCGAACAGCCGCGTCTGCGCTTCGAGCGCGCGCTGCGGGTCGGCAAGCCAGTATTCGCTGAGCTTGGAGAAGGTCTTAACCATGTCGACGACCGGCTCGGCGACGTGGTCGCGCACTTCGCCGCGTTCGCGCGGTTCGGCCCAGGCGGACGCCGCCTTGCCGGCCTGCTCGATCATACGCGCCATATTCAACGCAAAGCGCTCCGGGTCCTTCACCAGATATTGCTCGACGGTCGAAGGCTCGTCATCTTCCGCTTTGCCCGAATCGGGTGTTTTGGACATGGTTCGCGGGGTTCCTCCCGAAGCGTTTTCTTGACATATTAACATGGGACATCCGACAGGGTCCAATCTCGCTCTACCTCGGCTGCCAAGGAAACAATATGACGATTTATTTTGGCGGGACTGTTTTTTTTGCTGCCGCACGCTTTTTCCGCATCGGCGCGGCGATCGTCCTCCTGGCGATTGCCGGGTGTTCGAGCACGAATACCAGTGGTCCGGTGCCCATGGCCGAGAATGCAGGCCCGAAGGATACCGGCACCTTCCCGAACCTCAACATCCCGCCACAAGTGGCGAACAAACAGTTCACCGCGGACGAGAGCAAGGCCAAGCTCGCCGAACTCAAGGCCGCCAAGAACGCGCAGGGCGCCAAAAGTGGTGGTGGCGCTGCCGGCAATCAGGCGGCACTGACGGATCTGGCCAAGAAGCATGGCCCGCAGACGCTGGAGCAGATCGAAGGCAAATGCGATCCCACCCTCGACCCTACCTGCAAATGAGTATATAGCGCGCGCCCAATACCCCTTTTGCTGTCTGGAACTGCCATGGAAGAGTTTCACAAGGTTCGCCGGCTTCCGCCTTACGTGTTCGAGCAGGTCAACCGGCTCAAGGCCAGCGCCCGTTCGCGCGGCGCCGACATCATCGACCTCGGCATGGGCAATCCGGACCTGCCGACGCCCAAGGCCATCGTCGACAAATTGTGCGAAGTGGTGCGCGATCCGCGCACGCATCGTTATTCCTCGTCGCGCGGCATTCCGGGCCTGCGCCGCGCCCAGGCCGCCTATTACCAGCGCCGCTTCGGCGTGAAGCTCAATCCCGACACGCAAGTGGTGGCCACGCTCGGCTCGAAGGAAGGCTTCGCCAATATGGCGCAGGCGATCACCGCGCCCGGCGATGTCATCCTGTGCCCAAACCCGACCTATCCGATCCACGCTTTCGGCTTCATCATGTCGGGCGGCGTCATCCGTTCGCTGCAGGTCGAACCTGATGATGGCTTCATCCCGGCGCTTGAGCGCGGTGTTCGTCACTCGATCCCGAAGCCGCTGGCGCTGATCCTCAACTATCCGTCGAACCCGACGGCGCTGGTCGCTTCGCTCGATTTCTACAAGGACGTGGTGGCGTTCGCCAAGAAGAACGACATCATCATCCTGTCCGACCTTGCCTATTCCGAGATTTATTTCGACGGCAATCCGCCGCCTTCGGTGCTGCAGGTGCCGGGTGCCATCGATGTCTGCGTCGAGTTCACCTCGATGTCGAAGACCTTCTCCATGCCCGGCTGGCGCATGGGCTTTGCCGTCGGCAACGAACGGCTGATCTCGGCGCTGACTCGGGTGAAGTCCTATCTCGACTACGGCGCCTTCACCCCGATCCAGGTGGCGGCGGCGCATGCGCTGAACGGTGACGGCGCCGATATCGCCGAGGTGCGTGACATCTATCACAAGCGCCGCGACGTGATGGTCGATTCCTTCGGGCGCGCCGGATGGAACATTCCGGCACCCGCCGCCTCGATGTTCGCCTGGGCGCCGATCCCCGAACCGTTCAAGCATCTCGGCTCGCTCGAATTCTCCAAGCTGCTCATCGAGCACGCCGATGTGGCGGTGGCGCCCGGTGTCGGCTTCGGCGAACATGGCGACGATTTCGTGCGCGTGGCGCTGGTGGAAAACGAGCACCGGATCCGCCAGGCGGCGCGCAACATCAAGCGCTTCCTGTCGAGCAGCGCCAAGCAGCCCAACAATGTGGTGCCGCTGTCCGCCCACCGGTAAGCAAAAATTCGATCTGATTTGAGGGACGTCGCCTTCCATGGCTGAAGCTCTGCGTGTTGGAATTGCCGGACTTGGCACGGTCGGTGCATCGGTGGCGCGTGTGCTGCGCGACAAGGCAGCGGAACTGACCCGGCAATGCGGGCGCGACATTGTCGTGTCGGCGGTTTCGGCGCGCGATCCGAAGCGCGACCGTGGCGTCGATGTCAGTTCGGCGAAATGGTTCGACGATCCGGTCAAGATGGCGCAGACCGCCGATATCGACGTTTTCATCGAGCTGATTGGCGGCGATGAAGGGCCGGCGCGCCTGTCGGTGAAGGCGGCGCTCGAAGCCGGCCGCCATGTCGTCACCGCCAACAAGGCGCTGCTCGCCAAGCATGGCGTGGCGCTGGCCGAGATCGCCGAGAAGAAGGGCGTGCTGCTCAACTACGAGGCGGCGGTGGCGGGTGGCATTCCCGTCATCAAGACGATGCGCGAGGCGATGGCCGGCAACTCGGTCACCCGCGTCTTCGGCATCCTCAACGGCACCTGCAACTACATTCTGACCCGCATGGAGGCCGAGGGCATCTCGTTCGATGCCTGCCTGAAGGACGCGCAACGGTTGGGTTACGCCGAGGCCGATCCGACCTTCGATATCGAGGGCCATGACACCGCGCACAAGCTGTCGATCCTGACCAGCCTTGCCTTCGGCACCAAAATCGCCGCCAACGACATCTATATGGAAGGCATTTCCAACATCACCCAGGCCGACATCCGCGCGGCCGGCGATCTCGGCTACCGGATCAAGCTGCTCGGCGTCGCCCAGCGCACCGAAAGCGGCATCGAGCAGCGCGTGCACCCGACCATGGTGCCGACGGCCTCCGTCATCGCGCAGGTGCACGGCGTCACCAATGCGGTGGCGATCGAGACCGACATCCTCGGCGAACTGTTGCTCTCCGGTCCCGGCGCCGGCGGCAACGCCACCGCCTCGGCCGTCATCGGCGACGTCGCCGACATCGCCAAGAGCCGGCCCGGTTTCCAGCACGGCCCGGTCTTCGGCCGGCCGGCGAAGGAGCTCAGGCCCTACAAGAAAGCGCAGATGCGCAGCCATGCCGGAGGCTATTTCATTCGGCTGACCGTGCATGATCGCATCGGCGTCTTTGCCGCGATCGCCAAGCGCATGGCCGACAACGATATTTCGCTGGAATCGATCGTCCAGCACGCGGTCAATGGCGAGGCCGAGGCGCAGAAGACAGTGATCCTGGTGACGCACGAGACCACCGAGGCTGCCGTGCGCAAGGCCGTCGACGGCATCACCAAGGACGGCCATCTGACCGACAAGCCGCAGGTCATCCGCATCGAGCGGGCGGGGTAGCTCCGTCTCCGGGGAGAATCCCCGCCGGCCAGCGGTCGATCCGATTGGCGATCAGCCGCGAATAGACCGGAACGAAATCGTTGCAGCACCGTTCTCTTGGTCAGCAACCAAGGGAGCCGCTTCATGGCCGATACCAACAAATCCGACACGCCAGGCATCGACGATATCCAGAAAACCCTGGAAAAGCAGATCGCCGAGTTGCGCAAGGAAATCACCAAGATCAACAAGAGCATTTCGGCGCGGGGCGCGGAAATGCTCGATGACGCCAGCGAGCAGGCTTCGGATTTTTACGAAACGGCCGCGGCGCGCGCATCGCGCACGGCACAGCAGCTGCGCAGCCAGGCCCAGGCGGTCTCGGAAGTCGCGCGAGAAAATCCGGGCACGACAACCGCCGTGGTCGGCGTGATCGGCCTGCTCGGCTTTCTGGCCGGAATCGCCGTCGGCCAGTCGTTGAACAACGACACATCGCGCCGCTGGTACTGAAAGCGTCGGTCTTGAGTCGGCATTGCCGGCTCCCGTTTTAGGAAATCATTTCTAGGAGGGCATCGTGGCTTCATCCATGTTGATCGGCATTCTGATCACATTTCTCGTCATCATTCTCGTTCTCTATCTGGTGCAGCGCCTGCCGCTCGACGCCAGGATGCGACAGATCGTGCAGGTTATCGTCATCATCATCGGCATCATTTCGCTGCTCAAATACCTTGCGGTTTTCTAGATCGCGAGACCAACAGTTTGGGCGTCTTCAAGGCGGCCCGGTCGTTTGCGACCGGGCCGCAATCTTGTTGGGAATACGGTTCAATCGATTGATATTGCTGGCCTTTCGATAAAACTTGCGGCAGGTCTTGCCGTTGTCATGCTCGTTTGACAAAACAGGCGCGCCTCCGGCGGGAGGCGCTACGCGAACGAGGATTTCCCGAAAATGAATGTGGCCCAGAACATTGTCGCCGGCCTGGACCGGATACTCACCATGGAACTGGTGCGCGTCACCGAACGGGCCGCTGTCGCGGCCGCCAGGCTGCGCGGCCGCGGTGATGAGAAGGCTGCCGACCAGGTCGCGGTCGACGCCATGCGCCAGGAGCTCAACTGCCTGGCCATCAAGGGCACGGTGGTGATCGGCGAGGGCGAGCGCGACGAGGCGCCGATGCTCTATATTGGCGAGGAGGTCGGCACCGGCAAAGGTCCGGCGGTCGACATAGCGCTCGATCCGCTCGAAGGCACGACGATCTGCGCGAAGAACCTGCCCAACGCGCTTGCCGTCATCGCCATCGCCGAGAAGGGCAGCCTGCTGTTCGCGCCCGACGTCTACATGGACAAGATCGCCATTGGGCCGGGCTATGCCGAAGGCGTCATCAATATCGATGCCTCGCCGGCCGAGAACATCGCGAGCCTGGCCCGGGCCAAGGGCGTCGCGGTGTCCGATATCACCACTTGCATCCTCGACCGGCCGCGCCACGCCAAGCTGATCGATGCCGTGCGCGCCACGGGCGCGGCGATCCGGCTGATCGGTGACGGCGACGTCGCCGGCGTCATCCACACCACCGACCCGGAAGAAACCGGCATCGATATCTATCTCGGCACCGGCGGCGCGCCGGAAGGCGTGCTGGCTGCGGCTGCGCTGCGCTGCACCGGCGGCCAGATGCAGGGCCGGCTGATCCTCGACACACCCGAGAAGATGGCCCGCGCGGCGAAGATGGGGATTTCCGATCCGAAGCGGATCTATCACGCGGAAGACATGGCGCGCGGCGACGTGCTGTTCGCTGCCACCGGCGTCACCGACGGCAACATGCTGGCCGGCGTCAAGTTCGGCCGCACCTACATCACCACGCACACGATCGTGCTGCGCTCCTCGTCACGCACCGTGCGCGAGATCAAGGCCCGGCACCAGGATCTGGATAAGTTCTAGAGCAGCTTGCGAAGCCGCACCGCAGTTGCTAGCCCATGGCTGCATCTGAACCCTGGCCGCGCAAGGATTGACGATGAATGCGTTCGACTGGCACGCGGATCCGATTTCGCGTGCCACGCCCATCACGAAATCCTATCGCAACACCCAGAATGTGCGCCGCTTTTCACCCGCGAATGCGGCGATACGTTCAGGTTCGACCGGCCTTTCATGGCCTGGCTCAAGGACGGTCTGGAAAAGACGATGGGGGATGCAGCCGACGAATGGATCCGGCGCCAGGCTGAAAAGCGGAAAGCGTAGTTTTTCTTGAATTTTCCTGCGACGCCACCCGCCGCGAACCGTTTGGCTTTGCCCGCCTTTGGCCCTGAGGCGGACCGCGTTCTCGCGAGGCGCTTCAGCCTGTTGCTTGTGCGTGTCGTTATCCCAAAACCGCTGCACACATTTTGGGCGATATGCACTATCCTGCTGCCAACCATAGATTGGCAGAGCGCATGATGGGCGACAGGCGCCTCTTCCTCGATGTCAGGCAGTCGGCGACCGGTCTCTCCTGGGAGCACCGGCTGACCGAACGCCAGGACATGGTCGCGCTTGCCATCGCGCAAGGCCATGGCGTGCCCGACATCGTCGCGCGCGTGCTGGCCGGACGCGGCGTTACCGCCGATGAGACCGAGCGGTTCCTCGATCCGACGATCCGCGACCTGTTGCCCAATCCGGCCTCGCTGACCGACATGGACAAGGCCGCCACCCGCATCGCCGCGGCAGTGATGGCGAGGGAAAAGGTGGCGATCTTCGGTGACTACGATGTCGATGGCGCCGCCTCGTCGGCCTTGCTGAAGCGGTTCCTGGCGCATTTCTCCATACCGTCGGAAATCTATATTCCGGACCGTATCTTCGAGGGTTACGGCCCCAATCCAGATGCCATGCGCGAACTGGTCTCGCGCGGCGCAACGCTGATCGTCACCGTCGATTGCGGCACCAACAGTGCCGTGTCGGTCGATGCGGCCAATGAAGCCGGCGCCGATGTCGTGGTGCTCGACCACCATCAGGTCGGCGGCGCCTTGCCGGCGGCGATCGCCGTCGTCAATCCGAACCGCGACGACGATCTTTCCGGGCAGGGCCATCTGTGTGCCGCCAGTGTTGTCTTCCTCACCTTGGTGCAGACCGCAAAAGTCCTGCGTGGCCTGAGCGATGCCGCGCCGCCCGACCTGCTTTCGCTGCTCGATCTCGTGGCTCTCGCTACCGTTTGCGATGTGGTGCCGCTCACCGGCGTCAATCGCGCTTTCGTCGTCAAAGGGCTGCAAATGGCGCGCCAACAGAAGAACGAAGGCCTGGCCGCGTTGGCGCGGGTTTCCCGTATTGGCGAACCGATTAGCACCTTTCATCTCGCCTATCTGATCGGTCCACGTATCAACGCCGGCGGGCGCATCGGCGATGCCGCTCTCGGCAGCCGGCTGCTTGCGACGGACGATCCGGTCGAGGCCCGGACCATCGCCGAGACGCTCGACCGGCTGAACCAGGAGCGGCAGCTGATGGAACAGGAGATGCTGGCCGCGGCGCGTGCCGAGGCCGATGCCGAGCTCGCCGGCGGCAACGGCCCGGCAATCGTCGTCACCGCCAGCAACAATTGGCATCCCGGCATTGTCGGCCTGCTCGCCTCGAGGCTGAAGGATCATGCGCGCCGGCCGGCTTTCGCCATCGCTTTCAACGCCATTGGCATCGGCACCGGCTCGGGCCGTTCGGTGTCGGGCTTCGACCTCGGGCGGCTGGTGCGCGAAGCCGCCGATGCCGGGCTGATCGTCAAGGGCGGCGGCCATGGCATGGCGGCCGGCATCACGGTGGAACGCGCCAGGCTGGGTGAGCTCAGGGCGTTCTTCGAGGAGCGAGCGGCTGCCGACGTGTTTCGGTTACAGGACGAGGAGAGCCTGGCGATCGACGGCGCGCTTGCCGCCGAAGGCGCGACGCTCAGCCTGCTCGATGCGCTGGAAAAGGCCGGTCCCTTCGGCGCCGGCCACGTTGCGCCGGTTTTCGTGCTGCCGCGCCACCGGCTGGCCGACGCCCGGCCGGTCGGCACCAACCACATCCGCTGCGAATTGCAGTCGGACAGCGGCGGCCGCATCCAGGCGATCGCCTTTCGTGCCGTCGATACGGTGCTTGGCGAATTCCTGTTCAAGAACCGCGGCAAGACCGTGCATGTCGCCGGCTCGCTGTCGGGCAATCATTGGAACGGCAACCGCACCGTGCAATTCCGCATTGTCGACGCGGCAAGGGCGTAGCTGCGTCTGAATCTATAAAGCTTGGTTGGCCGATGCGTAACTAGGCGAGAACAGTCTGCAGCCGGGTCAGTTCGCCGATCTGCGCCATCGTCGCCTGGTAGCCGAGCTGGATCGCCTCATCGGCGCGATGGAACTCGGTCAAGCCGATATGGCTGAGTTTCGGCTGCAGCGACATGTCGGGCGGATCGCCGGCAAGCCTGGCGCGCGAGATGCGGTCCTGGATGATGTTGAAGGCCTCGACCATGACGCCGGTGATGCCGAGGCGGCTCTGATGCGACTGGTGCTCGGCGTCGACACGGCCGGCGCGCGGCGCGTCTTTTTCGATAACCAGTTCGCCGGCGCTGTGCTTTATCACGGCAGCGCGGCCGAACAGATCATAGTGGAGGTTGACCGCCACCACGAGCGGCTGCTCGTAGGCGCGGCAGACCGATACCGGCACCGGATTGACCAGCGCGCCGTCGACCAGCATGCGGCCGTTGCAGTTCACCGGCTCGAACACGCCAGGCAATGCGTAGGACGCGCGCATGGCCGTGATCAGCGAGCCGCTCGACAGCCAGATCTCGTGGCCAGTACGGATTTCCGATGCGACGCTGACAAAGGGTTTTGGCAGGTCCTCGAAACGGATGCCGTTCACATGTTCGCGCAGACGGGCGTCGAGCTTCATGCCGCCGAACAGGCCGCTGCCGCGCAGATTGAGATCGAGCAGGCCGAAAATGCGCCGCTTGGTCAGGCTGCGGGCGAACTCTTCCAGCTCGTCCAGTTTGCCGGCGAGATAACAGCCGCCGACCAGTGCGCCGATCGAGGTGCCGGCGATCATCGAAACTTCAATGCCGGCTTCATCGAGCGCGCGCAGCACGCCGATATGAGCCCAGCCCCTGGCGCAACCACCGCCCAGAGCGAGCGAAATGCCTGTTTTCTTGGGAGATTTCGTATCGGAAGCGCCGCCGTGAGAGGTCAGGCCGTTGGCCTCCCTGACATCTGGTCTGTTCCGCAATGACGCCCACTCGAGCATCATGATCTCCCTTGTCCCAAGGCTAATATACGGACGGGCCGTATCGAAATGATGAATCTGTGTGGTTGGTGTGAAGTAGAAGGTTCAAGCTGACGGCTTTCGATACGTGTTTTCCGCATCGAACAGCGGCTTGCTGCCGTCGTCAAGAAGCGTCCCCTTGCCGTCGACCAGGCCCACCGTCCGATAAAAGCATGAACGCCGGCCGGTGTGACAGGTTGCGTCGTGGCCCAATACTTTGACGCGCAGCCACAATGCGTCCTGGTCGCAGTCGGTGCGCATCTCGACGACGTGCTGGAAATTGCCCGAGGTTTCGCCCTTCTTCCAAAGCGCGTTGCGCGAGCGTGACCAGTAGTGGGCGATGCCTGTTTCCAGCGTCAGCGCCAATGCCTGCGCATTCATATGCGCGACCATCAGCAGCATGCCGTCTTCGGCGTCGGTGACGACGACCGTGACAAGGCCGGCCGCATCGAAGCGCGGTGAAAACACCGCGCCTTCCTCCAGGGCCTTCTTGTCTGACGTAGCTTTGGGAAATTCCAGTGCCGACATCGCCGGTCTATTTTCCTGTTGACCGTGACGCCGGTGAGGGGCTTACGCCCCGCCGCGCACCATGGTGACGAAACGAACCTGCTCCTCGGGCGTATCCTTGAAGACGCCGGTGAAGGTGGAGGTGAGCGTGGTGGAACCCTGCTTGCGGATGCCGCGCATGGCCATGCACATATGCTCGGCCTCGATCATGACGGCGACGCCGCGAGGGTTGAGCACATCCTGGATGACGCTGGCGATCTGCGCGGTCAGCGCTTCCTGCGTCTGCAGGCGATGGGCAAAGATATCGACCACGCGCGCGATCTTGGACAGGCCGACGACCTTGCCATCCGGCAGGTAGCCGACATGCGCCTTGCCGATGATCGGCACCATGTGGTGCTCGCAATGCGAATGGAACTGAATATCCCTAACGATGACGAGATCGTCGTAGCCGGCGACCTCCTCGAAGGTGCGGCCGAGTTCCTCGGCCGGGCACATGTCGTAGCCGCCGAACATTTCGCGGTAAGCCTTGGCCACGCGCTTGGGCGTATCGATCAGCCCCTCGCGGTCCGGATTGTCGCCGGTCCAGCGCAGCAACGTGCGCACGGCGGCCTCGACTTCGGCTTCGCTCGGCCGGTCGGTGACCGGCTTTTCCATGTAGGCGGACTGGGGCATGAATTTCTTGATGACGGCATCCATAAAAGGCGTCTCCCGTAGTTCCTCTCCAAGGAGGAACGAGTTGAACGGACCACGACCTTTCGGTGTCGGAAACTCGCCCCGTTTCCAGCCCCGTAAGCGGCGTGAACTTCCCGGCCAGGACAGCGGCGCTCATCGCCTTGTCGTTACCGGACTGCCAGCATTATATAAGGTCGTAGCGAGCGAAAGGAAGACGCAACAGCGGCAATCGCTGTTCGCTTGGCGGCGACGGATTGGAAAATAATGATCAACGACGTCTATAACGCGAAAATTCTCGGCTTTGCCGGAAACATCGCCCGCATCGGCCGGCTCGATCATCCTGACGCGACCGCCAAGGCGCATTCCAAGCTTTGCGGCTCGACCGTTACCGTCGATCTCAAGATGGCGGACGGAGTGGTCACGGACTTCGCCCATGACGTGAAGGCATGCGCGCTCGGCCAGGCGTCGTCCTCGATCATGGCGCAGCACGTCGTCGGTGCGAGTGCCGAGGAATTGCGCACGGTGCGCGACACCATGTTGAAGATGCTGAAGGAAAATGGCGCACCGCCCGAGGGGCGCTTCGCCGACCTGAAGTATCTGGAGCCGGTGCGCGACTACAAGGCACGCCATGCCTCGACCATGCTGACCTTCGACGCGGTGGTCGACGCGATCGGCCAGATCGAAAAGAAGCGCGCCGAAGAAGCGGCTTAGACTTGGGCGGCCGGTGGTCCGGCGCGAAGCTCTTCGACAAGCCAGTCCACAAAAATCTCGGCCTGTCGGCTAAGACGCTGGAAGTCAGGGGCGACAAGCCAATACGCGCCATAGGGGACTTCCATTTCGAATGGCCGGACCAAGAGACCGGCTCGAAGATCAGCACCGTTCAGGATGCGGTCGCCCAAAGCGACGCCGTGCCCGAGTTTCGCGGCCTGCATGGCAAGCGCGGCGTCCGTGTAAAGCGGTCCTCTCTGGAGGGCGAGCTCCGGAAGGCCCATTGCCTGAAACCAGCTCGCCCAGCCATCGCGATTGTAGTCGTGGAGCAAGGTGTAATGCCGCAGGTCGGCCGGTGATGTCAGGGGCGCGCCCGACGCGAGCAACCCCGATGACAGGACCGGCGTCACCAGCACGTCGACCAAATGCCGCGCTTCCGTGCGTGGCCAGGACCGGGCATGCGCTCCGTATCGAATCGCGATCTCTGCTTCGTGTCCACGAAACTCTATGAGCCGGGAGTCCGCGTCGACTGAAATGTCGATCTCGGGATGGCGTTGCTGGAACGAATTGAGCCGCTGTATCAGAAATTCGCCCGCAAAGGACGGCTCGACGCTGACCCGCAACGGACTCTGAGCCGGCTTGCTGACGATTTCCGACAGCCGACGGTCGATGTCGTCAAAGCTGGTGGTCAACTGATCGAGGAGATTTTGCCCTGTTTCCGTCAGTTCGACTCGGCGGTGAAGCCGCTCGAACAGCGGCTTGCCGGTCAGCGTTTCCAATTCCCTTATCTGCCGGCTGATCGCCGCCTGCGAGACGAAAAGCTCCTCGGCGGCCTTGCTGAAACTCAGGTGCCGGCCGGCCGCCTCGAAACTCCTCAATGCCGTCAACGGCAGGCGTCCGCGCTTCATTTCGCATAATCCAGGGTTATCCGAAGTGGAAATTATACTCGTTTGAAGGCCAAGGCCAGCGGCGGTCTAATCGCGTCAAAGGAGACCGATCATGATCCAGTTGCTAAACATCTTCGGTGATGTCATGCGGATCGCAACGTTCCAATGGCGCGACGACAGGCACCATGCAAAGCGCAGCGAGGAGCCGGCCGGCACCGGCCGCTGGGCGCCTCCTGTCGACAGGCAGCCGTTTCGCCGCTCCCGCCCATGGCAACACGGCGGATAAGGGCGGAGGGATTGCGTTCTCCCGACGAAGCTCACATCTATCGCGGGAAGAACGCGATACGGAGACCGCGGTGCACGACCCGCATGGGCATGCCCACACTGCCAGGCCGCCGGGGCGCGGCCGCAACTGGCCCGGCCCGTGGCGCAGGACGCCTGGCCGTCTGCTCGGCACCTCGCTTGTGCGCCTCTACCAGCTGACGCTGTCCGGCTTTGTCGGCAATTCCTGCAGGCATTTGCCGACCTGTTCGGAATATGCGCATGAGGCGATCGCCCGCCATGGCCTGTGGGCCGGCGGCTGGATGGGATTTTTCCGGGTTCTGCGCTGCGGGCCCTTCGGCACGCATGGCATCGATTTGGTGCCGGAAGTGCTGGCGGACCGTTATGTCTGGTTCATGCCGTGGCGGTACTGGCGGATCGGCCGCAAGCACGCCGAAACGAAGGCATGATTGCACCGGCCACGCCTCGGGCGGCAGTTCGCGTTTACGATCCGGTAGGGTTAACGCAAGCCTGCACAAAGACTGCGCATTTGAGACAAAATCGAGACAAGAGACCTCGCTAAGCCCGCTCGCGAACACCTTCTGGAGCGAGCATCAATGCGTAACATCGACCGTCTTCCCTTTATCCTGGCTGGAGTCCTGTTCCTGCTCGCCTGGCTGCTGGGGTTCCCGATGCGCGCGCAATCGGCGCCGCTTGGGGATGTGCAGTGCACGCTGATCGCCGATGCGGCGAGCGGCAAGGTGCTTTACCAGGACGGCACTTGCGACCAACGGTTCAGCCCGGCCTCGACGTTCAAGGTGCCGCTTTCGCTGATCGGCTATGACGCCGGCATCCTGAGCGACGAGCACACGCCGAGCTGGGACTACAAACCCGAATTCAACGCCGTGAAGCGGGACCAGAAGACCGTCGATCCGGTGATCTGGGAACGGGATTCGATTATCTGGTTCTCGCGGGAGATCACGCGCCGGCTCGGGGCAGAGAACTTTGCCGGCTATGTCTCGAAACTCGACTACGGCAACAACGACGTTTCCGGCAATCCCGGCAAGAATGATGGCCTGACCCATTCCTGGGTGAATTCCTCGCTCAAGATCACGCCGGTCGAGCAGGTCGATTTCCTGCGCAAGCTGCTTGCCCGCAAGCTGCCGGTCTCGGCCAAGGCCTACGACATGACGTCAGCGATCATCCCGACATTCCAGGCTGGTGGCTGGACGGTGCAGGGCAAGACCGGCAGCACCAGGCTGGCCAACGATGCCGACAAGATCAAGGACAAGCGTTCGCTCGGCTGGTTCGTTGGCTGGGCGAAAAAGGACGGCCAGCAGATCGTCTTTGCGCGCCTGGTTGTCGATGCCACCCGCACCGACATGCCAAAAGGCCTCAAGACGCGGGCGGCGTTCCTGAAAGACCTGCCGCTGCTGGTGAAGTAACCCGGTCAGGCGGTTCGGCGGGCACGGATGATGTGGCCGCCGGAATTGCTCGTCATTCCCCTCGGTGCTCCGGAAAAGCGGGCGGCGATATCGCCGCTCTCGATATCTTCGATCTCGTCGAAGCCGAGCTTGCCCAAGGATTTCGCCAGCTCGGTCGGAGCGAAGAAGCTGATCCATGGCTCCCCGACAGAAGCGACACGCGCCGCATGGAAGGCCAGCGCCCCCTGTCCCGCCGCATCGCGGTTCTCAGCCGGTTCGCTATAGTCGAACACGACCTCCGAGCCGGGGACACCGGCTATCCAGGACAGCGTGTTGAAGATCGCTTCTTTCGTCAGGTAGGGCACGACACCCAACCACATGAAGAAGCTGGGCTCGGTCGACCGCAAACCGGCCGCAGCCAGTTCCGCGGACAAGCTTTGCCGCTCGAAATCGACTGGCACGAATGTCGTGGCGGGTGGCTCGGCGAGCCCACTATCGACAATACATTTGCGTTTCCAGGCTTGCGTGGCCGGGTGGTCGACTTCGAACACGCTGAGATCCGGATACGGATTGCGCAGCGAAAACGTATCGAGGCCGGCGCCAAGCACGACGAGCTGCCGGATGCCGCGACGCACCGCCGCCGCCAGCCAGTCCTCGGCGAACCGGGCGCGCGCGGTGACGAACAGGCGCATGCGCCGGCGGCGCTCGTCCTCTTGTTCAAGCTCCTGTGCCGTGGGCGCAGCTTCACCCAGAATCGCGATCGCGTAGGGATCGCGAAACAACCCTGCCTGCGGCGAAAATTGGTGCAGAGCCCTCATACGGGCGACGCCAAGGGCGGTTCGGCTGGGTGTTGCGTTTTCCATGTGGACAATTCCAGACGATTGCGGGGATGTTTGCAAGCCTGGGCGACAGGCCTGCGACATCCCTGCAGACATTTCCTGACGGCCAGGCCAATCAGCGCTCTTTACCTGACGCGGCACTGCCTCTAAAACCCGCCCGCTTGCCGGACGCATCCGGCCCCCACGACCACCCGCGCTCGTTTGCGGGACTGGATAGGAGAACCATATGCTGAATTCCGTTTCCCTGACATTTCCCGATGGCTCCGTCCGCGACTACGACGCGGCGATGACTGGTGCCGGCCTTGCCGAATCGATCTCGAAGTCGCTGGCCAAGAAGGCCGTCGCCTACGCCGTCGACGGCACCGTGCGCGACCTTTCCGACCCGCTCGGCAAGTCCGGCAAGGTCGAGATCATCACCCGTGACGATGCGCGCGCGCTAGAGCTTATCCGCCACGACACCGCGCACGTGCTGGCGGAAGCCGTGCAGGAATTATGGCCGGGAACGCAGGTGACCATCGGGCCGGTGATCGAGAACGGATTCTATTACGACTTCGCCCGCAATGAGCCGTTCACCCAGACGACTTTCCGGTGATCGAGAAGAAGATGCGCGAGATCATCGCGCGCAACAAGCCGTTCACCAAGGAGGTCTGGTCGCGCGACCGGGCGAAAAAGGTGTTCGCCGACAAGGGCGAGCGCTACAAGCTCGATCTGATCGACGCCATTCCCGAGGATCAGGATCTCAAGATCTATGCGCAGGGCGACTGGTTCGACCTCTGTCGTGGCCCGCACATGGCCTCGACCGGCCAGATCGGCAACGCCTTCAAGCTGATGAAGGTGGCCGGCGCCTATTGGCGTGGCGATTCGAACAACCCGATGCTGACGCGCATTTACGGCACGGCCTGGGCCGACCAGGCGCAGCTCGAAGCCTACCAGACCATGCTTGAGGAGGCCAGAAGCGCGACCATCGCAAGCTCGGCCGCGAGATGGACCTGTTCCATTTCCAGGAAGAGGGGCCGGGTGTCGTGTTCTGGCACGCCAAGGGCTGGAAGATGTTCCAGAACCTGGTCAACTACATGCGCCGCCGTCTCGACGAGCAGGGCTACCAGGAGGTCAACGCACCGCAGGTGCTCGACAAGAGCCTGTGGGAAACGTCAGGCCACTGGGGCTGGTATCGCGACGCCATGTTCAAGGTGACGGTCGCCGGCGACGACACCGATGACGACCGCGTCTTCGCGCTGAAGCCGATGAACTGCCCGGGCCATGTGCAGATTTTCAAGCATGGGTTGAAGTCATATCGCGATCTGCCCGTAAAACTTGCAGAATTCGGCAACGTGCATCGCTACGAACCGTCGGGTGCGCTGCACGGGCTGATGCGCGTGCGCGGCTTCACGCAGGATGATGCGCATATCTTCTGTACCGAGGAGCAGCTGGCATCGGAATGCCTGCGCATCAACGATTTGATCCTGTCGACCTATGCCGATTTCGGTTTCGACGAAATCAGCGTCAAATTGTCGACGCGGCCGGACAAGCGGGTCGGCACCGACGAGGCGTGGGATCATGCCGAGGCGATCATGGGCAGCGTGCTGGAGACGATCAGGACGCGGTCCGGCAACCGGATCAAGACCTCGATCAATCCGGGCGAGGGCGCCTTCTACGGGCCGAAGTTCGAATATGTGCTGAAGGACGCCATTGGCCGTGAATGGCAGTGCGGCACGACGCAGGTCGATTTCAACCTGCCGGAACGGTTTGGGGCCTTCTACATCGGCTCGGATTCGGAGAAGAAGCAGCCGGTCATGGTGCACCGCGCCATCTGCGGTTCGATGGAGCGTTTCCTCGGCATCCTGATCGAGAACTATTCCGGCCATTTCCCGCTGTGGTTTGCGCCGCTGCAGGTGGTGGTGGCGACGATCACCTCCGAGGCGGACGGCTATGCGACCGAGGTGGTGGCAAAGCTGAAGGCTGCCGGGCTTCTGGCGGAAGCCGATCTGCGCAACGAGAAGATCAACTACAAGGTCCGTGAGCACTCGCTGGCCAAGGTGCCGGTCATCCTCGTCTGCGGCAAGCGCGAGGCGGAGGAACAGACGGTCAACATGCGCCGGCTTGGCTCGCGCGACCAGGAATCGCTTGGGCTTGTCGAGGCGATCGAACGGCTGACCGAAGAAGCGGTGACGCCGGACCGCAGGCGCAAACGCGCTGCCTGATCCGCATGGTCCCAGGAATGGCGGTGGAGCGATCCACCGCCATTTTCATATCCCTGTCACGCCGATCTTGTAACGAATCGCTATGCTCAAGCTGAAATTGCGCGAAAAACCATTTCCCGAACTTTCCTACGCCAATCCGCACCAACCGGTGCTAACGCGCTGGGTCATCCATTCCATTGAAGGCCTGTCGGGGCGCGACCGTTATGCCGCGCTCTATGATTTCTGGCGCCGTCAGGTGGTGCCATCGGGCGAGCGCGTGTTCAGCCGCATGCTCGACCTGATCGACGTGCGGATACGGACCGCCGACCAGTGGCCGCCCGCGCCATTGCCGGACACACCGCTGGTGATCGTGGCCAACCATCCGTTCGGCATTGGCGACGGCATCGCCGTGCTCTCATTGGTGGAGCAACTGGGGCGGCCATTCCGGGTGATGATCCACAAGGATCTGCTCAAGATCCGCGAGATGGAGCCCTATTCGCTGCCGATCGATTTTTCCGAGACCAAGGAAGCGCTGAAGAACAACATGGCCGTGCGCCACGAGGCGGTGCGGCTGCTGAAGGAGGGCGTCACCATCGTGGTGTTTCCCGCCGGTGGTGTCGCCACCGCGCCGAAAGGCTTTGGCCGGGCGCGCGACCTGCCCTGGAAGATGTTTCCGGCACGCCTGGTTCAGGATGCCAAGGCGTCCGTCATTCCGATGCATTTTTCCGGACAGAACGGCAGGCTGTTCCATCTGGTCAGCGGGCCGATGAACATGGCTGAACGCGACGGCCGCGTCGCGAAATTCGTCGGCAAGGCCTCGCTGACACTGCGCCTTTCGATGCTCATCCACGAATTCGCGCGGCTGTCCGGCAAGGCGATCGATGTACGCGTCGGCGAGGTGCTGAGCTGGAGCGAACTGGAGCCGCTGCGTGACCGCAAGCTGTTGCTGGAGCGGCTTTACCGCGGCGTGTTCGACCTCGCGCCGCAGCTGCCGCGCCGCCGGATTCCCTTCCTGCCGGCACGCACCAAGCTGGCAGCCTGAGATCGGGAGCATACGGCTGAAGGCTAATCCGCGCCTTCTTCCGGATCCATCGCCGCGGCTTCGGTGGCGAGAACCTCGATTTCCTGGTTCTGTCCGGCCACCACCGTGAAATCCTTCTGGTAGATGCGGTCGCGGTTCTTGGCGATGATGGTGTAGTCGCCCTCGGCAAGCACCATCGAGGCGAAGGCGCCGACAGTCTCCTTGATCGGATCGCCGGATTCGTTGAGCAGCGACCAGGACGTGTCGGCGATGGCTTCGCCGCCGGTCTCGCGCACCAGCTTCATCGTGATCTCGGCGGCGTGATGCTCGACGGTGGCTTCGGTCAGTTTGCCGGCCTCGACGCGAATGTCGGAGCGGATGACCGCATTGACCGCGCCATAGGTCGAGACGACGTGGTAGATGCCCGCATTGAGCCGCACGACGCTGTTTGGCTCGACATCGGGAATGATCAGCGCGCGGTCGCCATTGGCCTCGGCGGTGCCCTCATAGATCGAAAAGCGCAGTTTCTTCGGCGGAATGCGCACGCCGCCGGACAAGACCGCGTCGAGTTTCAGGCCGCCGGCATCGAGCACCAGGCTTTCCCGCTTGGCTTCCTTGCCGACAGTGATGCGCTTGGTGGCGCCGGCGCGGCCATAGGAGGCATGGACCAGATAGCTGCCGGGCTCGAGCTGAAAGACGGCGCTGCCGCCATGGGCGGAGGCGACCATCGGCAATTTGCCGTTGACGGCTTCAGGCTTGAAGACACGCCAGACGAGACCACGGGTGATGTCGGTGCCCTTGTCGGTCAGCTGGGCCGACAAGGTGATGGAGCCACCGCCGCCAAGCGCCAGCGGGGTTTCGCTCTTCGGCGTCGCATAGCTCGAAATTCCGGGAAGTTTCAGGTCGCTGACGCCGTCCTTTTGCTGCGCAGCAGCCATGGAGACCGGCAGCAGGAACAGCGCGGCGCAGAGCCAGACCAGGAAAAGACGCAGTCGCCCCTCAAACATGCCTTGCGTTGAAGCCCATGGCGGTGGCAATTTCAAGGCTTAAGAGTCCAATCGATGACTCTTCAGCCCGGCGCTTGCGCGCCTTTGCCCGAGCCGCCCGAATTCCCGATGGTGCGCTTCAGCTCAAAACAGAGTGTTTCAGGAGACTTGCGCCCATGGCGTCGCCGATCATCGACTTCCTGCTGAGCCGAAATTCAGCGCCGATTCCGGACCTCAAGGAGCCGGCGCCCAGCGACGCCGACATCGCAACGATGATCGCCGCCGCCACGCGTGTGCCCGACCATGGGCGGCTCGAGCCGTGGCGCTTCATCGTCTATCGCGGCGATGCCCGCATCGAGATCGGCAGGAAGCTGGCGGCGTTTGCCGAACAGCGGGAAGGGCCGCTGCCCGAGGGTCGCCGCAACCAGGAACTGGCGCGCTTTTCGCGCGCGCCGCTGGTGATCGGCGTGGTGTCGGTGCCGAAGGAGAATCCCAAGATCCCGCAATGGGAAATGTTCCTGTCCGGCGGCATGGCGGCGATGAATCTGATGATTGCTGCCAACGCGCTGGGCTATGGCACCAACATGATCAGCAACTGGTATTCCGACGTGCCGGAGGGCAGGGCGATCCTCGGACTGGCGCCGCAGGAGCGCGTCGTCGGTTTCATCCATATCGGCTCTTATGCCGGCCCGGCGCCGGAGCGGCCGCGGCCTGATCCTGCAAAACTCTATGCCGATTACTCAGGACCCTGGGTGGGCTGAATGTTCTACGAGCCGTCCAAAGGGCACGGGCTGCCGCATGATCCGTCGAAGGCGATCGTGGCGCCGCGCCCGATCGGCTGGATATCGACGCTGAACAAGGCCGGCGAGATCAATCTCGCGCCATACTCGTTCTTCAATGCGGTTTCGACGCGACCGTTCATCGTCTGGTTTTCCTCTGAGGGCGAGAAAGACAGCGCCTCCTTCGCCCAGGAGACCGGCGAGTTCGTCGCCAATCTGGTCGGCCGCGATCTTGCGGAGAAGATGAATTACACGTCGGTCAACGCGCCGCGTGGCGTCAACGAGTTCGTTTACGCCGACCTCGCCATGGCGCCTTCACGTCTCGTCAGGCCGCCGCGCGTGGCGGCAGCGCCGGCCGCACTGGAATGCCGGGTGACCGAAGTGTTTCGCCCAAAGGCGCTAGACGGAACCCCGACGAGCGCCGTCATCGTCGCCGGTGAGGTGGTCGGCGTGCACATCGACGACGCCTTTCTGAAAGACGGCCTGTTCGACATCACCAAGGCCGGCAATGTCGCCCGTCTCGGCTACATGGACTATGCCAGCGTCGACGAGGTCTTTTCGATGCGCCGGCCACGCTGGGGTAAGGAGTAGGGGCTGCGAACTCGACCGATCACCGTGCCTTGTCGGTGCTCGTTTTCCGCCGCGCCGTCATGACGGCTCTGATATAACCGGGCTCTCCGATCCGAATGCTGCCGTCGGGAAGGCCGAGGATGCGGTCGAGAGCGATCTCGTAGAGCCTGACGCGTTTCTCCAGGACTTCGATCGCGATCTCCATATCGGCGTCGCTGCCGCCGGCGATCGCCTTGGCGACGACGTCATGCGTGGCCAAGCCGAACTGCATGACGATGTCGGCGACGCCCTCGGGATCGAAGGTCCTGAAAGTGCCGTCTTCGACACCTTGCCGGATGATCTTGACCAACAGGGGTGAAAACGACGCGCTGGCCGCCAGGTTGATGCGGTGGAACAGCACCAAATTCTCTGGCTGAAACATCGTCTCGAAAAGAGCCCAGGCCTCCGCCGCGGTCTCGATCTTGGCCTGCCGCGACTGGCTGAGCAGGCCATTCAGGCGGCCAAGCGGGTCGAGGCCGGGATCGTCGACTATGCCCTGAACCCCAGCCAGTGCCTGTCTGGCGAAGCGGTCGGCCAGTGCTTCGAGAAGAGCCTCCTTGGAAGGGAAGTAGTGATAGAAGGCGCCCTTCGAGATGCCGGCGGAAGCAATGACGTCGTTGAGGCTCGCTCTGTCATAGCCCTGCGTCAGGAACAGTGCCTGGGCATGGTCCAAAATGTCCTCTCGCCTGAGTTCCGGATGCTTGATGACACGGGGCATGACGAACCTTCTGCACGCGATGGCCATTCCCGTCCAGCACGGGATAGGCCGCTTGAACTATAGACCACTGGTCGGTATGATAGACCACTGGTCTACTTCAGCCAATGCCGGCGAGGGGCATACCGTGGAAGGTCGATCATGATCGCGAAATTGGTGCTTCAGACATTCATCTGGTTCGGCGTCATGGGCGCCTTGCTCTTCCTGTCGGCCGGCACGCTTGCCTGGCCGGGTGCCTGGATCTACCTGGTGGTGATGGTCGGGCTCAGTCTCACAATGGGTGTGGCGCTGGCGCGGCGCGATCCAGGCCTGATGAATGAGCGGCTGAGCCCTCCTATCCAGAAGAACCAGGCCGCGGCCGACAAGGTCCTGCTCTCCATACTGCTCATAGGCATCTTTGGCTGGCAGATCTTCATGGGATTCGACTTCCGTTTCGGCTGGTCGGCGGTTCCCGTCTGGGCGCAGGTGGTTGGCGCGCTGGTCCTGCTGGTCGGCATCTGGATCTGCTACCTGACCATGCTGGAGAACAGTTTCGCGGCGCCGGTGGTGAAGATCCAGGACGAACGCGGACAGCGCGTGATCAGCACCGGGCCTTACAGCTATGTCCGCCACCCGATGTATGCCGGCGCCATCCTCTTCTTCGCCGGTACGGCACTCCTGCTTGGCTCGTGGTGGGGGCTGGCATCGGTGCTCGTGTTCATCATTCTCCTGGCCATCCGCACCTTCATCGAGGAAAAGACCCTTCGCACCGGACTGCGCGGCTATGATGACTACGCAGCCAGGGTGCGCTACCGCCTGATCCCGATGGTCTGGTAGCAACCGTTACCAGCCGCGTGCGGCAGGTTTGCCACCACGGAAGGAATCCTTAGCCGTGACCACGCGAAAGCGATTCCCCTTCCTCCAAACACAGGTTAAGAGAGCGGCTTCGGCGTTGCGCTGGGGTTGGCGCATCGGCCTTGGGGATAGTGCGGGGGCACCGGCGGCATGAAGAAACGAGACTCGCTGGGAACCCGGCTGCGCTACGGCTTCGACAAGAGCATGGCCGCCGGCCCGATCGCGCTGATCGGCTGGCTTGCCGTCGTTTCCCTGCTGATCATCATCGCCGCCGCGGCTTTCCTTGCGGTGACCCGTATCGCGCCGGAGGGCGGCGAGCCGCTGGGCTTCTTCGAAGCGTTCTGGGAATCGCTGATGCGCACGCTCGATTCCGGCACGATGGGCGGCGACACCGGCTGGGCCTTCCGCCTCGTCATGCTGGTCGTCACGCTTGCCGGCATCTTCGTCGTGTCGGCCCTCATCGGCGTGCTCAGCGCCGGCGTCGACGGCAAGCTCGATGAATTGCGCAAGGGCCGTTCGCGCGTGCTCGAGGCCGACCACACCATCATCCTCAACTGGTCGCCGTCGATCTTCGACGTGATTTCCGAACTCGTGATTGCCAATGCCAGCCGCCGGCGGCCGCGCATCGTCGTCATGGCCAATATGGACAAAGTCGCGATGGAGGATGAGATCGCAGCCAAGGTTGGCAAACTGGGCAACACGCGCATCATCTGCCGCAGCGGAGATCCGACCGATCTGTATGATCTCGCCATCGTCAATCCGCAGAGTTCGCGGTCGGTCATAGTGCTGTCGCCGGACGGCGACGATCCGGATTCGCAGGTCATCAAGACGGTGCTGGCGCTGGTCAACGACCCGAACCGGCGCAGCGACCCCTACAACATCGCCGCCGAGATTCGCGATGGCAAGAATGCCGAGGTCGCCCGGGTCGTCGGCGGGGCCGAGGTGCAGCTGGTGCTGGCCGATCAGCTGATCTCGCGCATCGTCGTGCATTCGAGCCGTCAGTCGGGCCTCAGCGGTGTCTATTCGGAGCTGCTCGATTTCGACGGCTGCGAAATCTATACGATCGAGCAGCCTGATCTTACCGGCAAGACCTTCGGCGAGGCAGTGATGGCGTATGAGCACTGCGCGCTGATCGGGCTTTGCGACCAAAAGGGGAGCGTCAATCTCAACCCGCCGTCAGAGCTGGTGATCGGTGGGGATATGCGCGCCATTGTCATCGCCGAGGACGATGCCGCGATCAAGCTCGGCAGCACCGGGATCAAGATCGACGCGGCAGCGATTCGTGGCCCCCGGCCCGTCGAGGCGAAGCCGGAGCGCACGCTGATCCTCGGCTGGAACCGGCGCGGGCCGATCATCACCTATGAACTGTCGCGCTACGTCGCGCCCGGTTCGATCCTGACCATCGCCGCCGACACGCCAGGCCTCGAGCAGGAAGTCGCCGGACTGCCGGTCGCCGGCGACAATCTGTCGGTCTCCTGCCGCATCACCGACACGTCGAGCAGCACGGCGCTTTCAAACCTGGACGTGCCGTCCTACGACCACGTACTCGTCCTCGGCTACAGCGAAACCATGGCCGCGCAGCCTGCCGATACGCGCACGCTGGTGACGCTGCTGCATCTGCGCAAGATCGCCGATGATACCGGCCTGCACATCTCCATCGTCAGCGAGATGATCGACGTGCGCAATCGGGAGCTTGCGGCGGTGACCAAGGCCGATGATTTCGTCGTCAGCAACCGGCTGGTCAGCCTGATGTTGGCCCAGGCGTCCGAGAACCAGCACCTGGCTGCGATCTTCGATGATCTGCTCGACGAGCAGGGTTCTGAAATCTACATGCGTCCGGTCGCCGATTATGTCGCCATCGATCAGCCGGTAACCTTCTGGACGATTGCGGAGTCGGCGCGGTTGCGCGGCGAGATCGCCATAGGCTACCGGCGCATCCGCGCCGGAGATGCCGACCAGCGGGCACTGGGCGGCGTCACCGTCAATCCGCTGAAGTCGGAAGCGCTGGCCTATCTGCCGGAGGATCGGATCATCGTCCTGGCGCGGGACTAGAGCGGTTCACCGTTTCATGGAAACGGTGAACCGCTCTAACTCTTTGTTCTGACGCAATTCCGGACGGAAAACCGCTCACACTTTTCCTGGAATTGTTCTAAACGAAGATCCCGGCTGCCTTGGCGCGTGCCAGCAGCCGTTCGGCCAGCCGCAAATGCGGGCGGTCGAACATCTTGCCGTCGATGCCGACGACGCCGGGATTTCCGGCGGCTTCGAACGCCGCGACGATTGCCGCCGACTGTTTTACCGCCTCGGTCGAGGGCGTGAAGGCGGCGTTGATGACGGGCACTTGATCGGGGTGGATCGCCATCTTGCCGGTGAAGCCGTCGCGCTCGGCTTCAGCGCACTCAGTAGCAAAGGCCGCCATGTCGCGAAAATTCGGGAACACGGTGTCGATCGCCGCGACCTCGGCGGCACCGGCCGCAAGGATGGTCGCCAGGCGAGCATGGCGGAAGAGATCGGTGTAGCGGCCTTGCTCGTCACGGGCCGTGCGCGCGCCGATCGCCGCCGACAGGTCTTCCGCGCCCCAGGTGAGACCGGCGAGCCGCGCGCTAACGCCGGCATAGGTCGCGGCGGCGAGCACACCCGCCGGGGTTTCGGTGATGATCGGCAGGATCTTGATCGAGCCGTCGGCCAGGCCGTTCTCGGCCTCGTGCACCCTGAGCTTTGCCGAGAGCTGCTGCACATCTTGGCCGCTGTTGGACTTCGGCAGCATGATGCCGTCCGGCTTCACGGGAACAAGCGCCGCAAGATCGTCATCCGTCAGCCCGGTCGAGAGGTCGTTGACCCTGATATAAATCGCCGCGCTGGTTTGTCCCCTGCGTTCGGCGATAAAGCGTGCCGCGACCGCGCGCGCATTTGCCTTGTTCTGTGGCGCGACGGAATCCTCGAGGTCGACGATCACGACGTCGGCGCCGGCGCCAAAGCCTTTTTCAAGCTTGCGCTCGGAATCCCCGGGGACGAACAGCAGCGAGCGCATCAGGCGGCCTTCTTCAGCATCATCGCTTGCCTGGTGCATTTGGCGACAAGGTCGCCATGCTGGTTGTAGGCGCGGTGCTCGAATTCGACGATGCCGCGATCGGGCTTCGATTTGGACTCGCGCACCGAAATGACTGTGGTCTCGACGCGGATCGTGTCGCCGTGGAACACCGGATGCGGAAAGGTGGTTTCCTTCATGCCGAGGTTGGCGACCGTCGTGCCGACCGTGATGTCGTTGACCGAAATGCCGATCATCAGGCCGAGCGTGAACAGCGAGTTGACCAGCGGTTTGCCCCACTCGCTCCTGGCGGCGAAATCGAAGTCGATATGCAGCGGTTGCGGGTTCAGCGTCATCACCGAAAACAGCATGTTGTCGCTTTCGGTAACAGTCTTGCGCAGCGTGTGCTGGAAGACATGGCCGACGACAAATTCCTCGAGATATAGCCCGGCCATTTTCAGTCTCCTGCGCTGATTGACGGTTGATAGGCGCTGCATCCAGCACTCGCAAGCCAGTTAATGAACATGGTGAACCGTTCGTAAACCATTTCTGCCTACCGTCTTCAGCGGGGCCGGAAACCTTCCGGCAAGGGGCGTAAGCAGACGGGCATGGTTGTTGTTTCGCATTTCCTGAAGTGGATCTACACGGCAAGAGTGTCCGAGCGCGCCGCCGCGGCCAACGCACTGGCCCGGGCCTATGTCAATTCCGAATTGCCGTTCGAGGATCGCTGCGCTGCCGAGGCGGCACTGACGCTGCTGCTCGACGATGCCTCGTCGAAGGTGCGGCTGGCGATGGCCGAAGCGCTTTCGATGAGCCAGCATGCGCCGCTGCAGATCATCAGTGCGCTGGCCTCCGATCAGCCGGAAGTCGCCGGTGTGGTGCTGGCGCGTTCGCCGCTGCTCACCGACGCCGATCTGATCAACCGTGTGGCGGCGAGCCAGAAGGCAACGCAGAAGCTGATCGCCGACCGTCCCGTTGTCTCGATGGCGCTGTCGGCGGCCATCGCCGAGATCGGCGAGGCGGAAGCCTGCGCGGTGCTGCTGGCCAACAGCGGCGCCGACATCGCTTCGCTGAGCTTTCGCCGCATGGCCGAACGCCATGGGCATCTGCCGCTGGTACGCGAGGCGCTGATATCGGATGCACGTCTGCCTGCCGACTGCCGGCATATGCTGCTCATCAAGCTCGGCGAGACATTGAAGACGTCACCACTGGTGATGGCGTTGATGGGCGCCGCGCGTGCCGACCGCGTTATGCGGGACGCCTGCGTCAAAGCCTCGGTGACGCTGATCGAGGGCACGCACCAGGAAGAACATGCCGCGCTGATCGAGCATCTCAGGCTGCGCGGCGATCTCACCGCGAGCTTCCTCATCCGCACCATTGCGCATGGCAAGGTCGATTTCTTCGGCTCCACGCTGGTCGCGCTCAGCCTGCAATCCGAGCCGCGGGTGAGGGCGCTTTTGGCCGGCGGGCACGATGTGGCCTTGCAGGCATTGTTCCGCAGTGCCGGCCTTGCCGCCGCCACGCATGCCATCATCCTGCGTGCGCTGAAAATCTGGCGTGAAGTCGCCAATGGCAAGCGCGTCGCCGGCGTGCAAGAAGTCAGCTGGCTGATGCTCAAGGAATTGGGCGGGCAAGCCGCGGAAGGCGATCTTGCCGCCCTGGTCAAGTCGATCCATCTCGATGCGCTGCGCGAGAACGCGCGGGGTCACGCGCTGGCGATCGCGGCGGCCTAGCTCGATACCTTTCGAACGGCCGGATGGTCTTGATGCTTGCGTTGTCGGCGCAAAAAATCGGTACTATGTTTCAAGCATGCGCCATCCATCTTCAACGCGCCTGACGGTACCGGTCGAGATTCGGCCGCTGATTGATGAAATCAGGGTTCGTCTGAACCCCGATTCCATCTGGCTGTTCGGCAGCCGGGCCCGGGGCGACAATCGACCTGACAGCGACTGGGATATTCTCGTTGCTTTGCCGGATGATGCCAGACCGGAACTGCTGGACCCACTGATCGGTTGGGCGATTCAACACGAACTCGGAATTCCTGCGACAATCCTGTCCACCACATCGAGTGCTTTGGCTGCGAGCTGGGATTCGCGAAACACGATCGCCTATGACGTCGCCCGGGACGGACGTCGATTGGATGTCTGACCAGTGGACCATCGCCAGCGCGCTTCGGTTGGCGAACGGGTGTATCCGGGATGCGCATATCCTTGCTGCATCAGGATCCCGCAACGCAGCCTATCTCAGCCAGCAGGCGATTGAGCAGATCATCCGGGCACTCGCGACTTCAGAGGCTATTCACATAGAACGTCACGATGCCCACCAGCTCGACAAGATTGTAAGGCGATTTCCAGACGATAACGCTGAGAAAGCAGAGTTGAAGTCACTCGTTTGGCTGGAGGCCTATGCGACCACTTTCAGATATACTTTGCCTTCTGGTCAGATACCCCGTGCGCCCGAAAAGGCAAAGCTTCAGAAAGCCATAGAGGACATTTCGAGCCTTATCCTGCGAGTCGCGGGGCACTTCAAAGTTGACCTTGGCGATGAATCAAAGCCGGCCCAGACCGTGACACCGATGCGCGGGTCTAGCCCGCAATGACATTCGTCTAAGACCTGTTTTTAGTGAAAAAATCCGGAAAATCCTCCATCGCTGCGGCAATGATGCGCAGTGATGCCGCGATCTGCAGCATTTCGCCGGTGGCGTTTCGCTGGGCGATGCCCGCGGCATACTGCCGGGCGACGGCGATGGTCGCTGTTTGCGGATCGCCAGGGGCGCGGAAGAGCAGTTCGCGTGCCAATCCCCTCAGGAAATTGGCGATCGAAAGTGTGGTTTCGGACGGGATGGCGTGGTTTTGGCTGGCATCGCGCAGCCGCAGGATCTCCAGGCCGACCGTGACTGCGGCGACGCCGCCACCCAGCACCGCCTCGCCCTTCCTGCCGGAATTCTGCACCAGCGGCATCAGCTGGTTGATCCGATCATAGGCGAGGCTCTCGAAGGCCGAACGCCTCGGCACGCGCTCGTGCAGGCAAAGCCGCGCCAGATCCTCGCGCATGGCGCGCACGATACGATTGGCTGCGAGCCACGGATCTGCGGGTAGCACGACAATGAAGACGCCGATTGCCAGCAGGATGCCGACCAGCACCGACGCCGAGCCGGCGAAGAAGGGGCCGGGATCGTAGGTCATCGCCTGATGCGGGCTGAGGAAGGCTAGGAAGTTGATGGCGAAGGCCGTGGCTATCCCGACATAGCGCGGATTGGCCATGCCCAGTGCCGTCGGCACCAGAATAGGCACGACAAACAGGACGAACCAGCCGAAGCCGGGCAGGGCAGGCAATGCGATCTGGCCGACGAGGAAGGCGAAGGGCAAAGCGAGCAACGTTCCCTTGAAGAAGCCCCAGGACACCTGCACAGGGTCGGGGCGAGCGGCAAACAGGCTCGACACGACGGCAACGAGAATGACGGTGCCGGCCGCTTCCGACCATTTCGTCGTCAGCCAGAACGCCGCGACCAGCAGTGTGGCAAGGGCGGCGCGGATGGCATTGCGCGCCGCGCCGGGATAGTCGCGATGCACCACCAGGGCAGGCTGCCGGCTGCCGGGACCCGGCCGGCGCGTGACCGGCGCGCGCAGTGCGTCGAGCCCGCGTAGCACCTGCTTCAGCGCTTCGGCGAAATCGGCGGCGATGGTGAGGCGGGTGATGGTGCCGACCCTGTCGTCGCCCTGATCGGTCGTGGCATCTGGCATTTGCCGGGCCTTGGCCGAGATGGCGTCGAGGCGTGCCGCCCAGGGCGTGGTGTCATCCAAGGCGCTGGGCTTGGCGGCTAGCTCGCTCACAAGCGCCTGCAATTCCGAGCGCACCGGGATAAGGGCCGCGTTCTTCGGAGCGGCGTGCGAATGCAGCGCACGGGCCGCCGACAGGGCCGAGAGCAGTTGCCCGATCGTGCGCCGGACCGGATGGGCGCGCGGTGCGAAGCTCGGCGCTTCGAGCCTGGCATAGGCGCGCATCTCGCCAAGCGTCTGGGTGTCGGCGATCAGTTTCCGGTGCAGGCCGGCGAGCGTTGCCGGATCACCACCGGAAAACGCACCGCCGGCATAGGTGGCGAGATCGAGAATGCAGCGTTTCAGCCGCGAGATGATGGCATCACTGGCGAGTTTCGGCAGGATCAGCCGGCTGGTCACGCCGGCGCAGACGATCCCAAGCACGATTTCCGCGCAACGCGCGACAGCGAGATCGACGACCAGATGCGGCTGTCCGAAGGCAGGCAGGCCGATGATCATGGCGGTGTAGCCGGCAAGTGCGGCACCATAGGCTTCGGGATTGCGCAGCAGCGAAGAGACCAGAGTGCAGATGCCGATCCAGACGGCGAGCACTGTCACCAGCACCCATGGATTGGTGCCGAACACCGTGGTGATGCCGATCGCCGCAACGCCACCGGCGAGCGTGCCGAGCAACCGGTAAAAACCTTTCGCCAGCACCATGCCGGCAACCGGCTGGGCGACGATGAACACCGTCATCATCGCCCATTGCGGATGGTCGAGCTTGAGGGCGTAGGCAGCGAGAAGCGCGATCAGGCCGGCCGACACAGTTCTAAGGGCGAAAATCCAGTCCGAGCGCGTCGGTTGCGTCAGTCCGGCCAGGCTCGTTTCGAAATAGGCTTTCAGCCAGGCGCCGGTCACATGCTCGTCTCCGCAAGTTGAGCCTGTTATGGACCGGCAGACGGCTAGATATCCAGCACTTCCGTTTCGGCGAATTCGGCACGTTCCTGGATGAAGCGGAAGCGGGCTTCCGGCTTGGTGCCCATCAGCTCATCGACCCTATCCTTGGTGGCTGAATCGATTTCGTTCACATCGACCCTGAGCAGCGTGCGCTTCCTCGGATCCATGGTGGTCTCCTTGAGCTGCGAGGCCATCATTTCGCCCAGACCCTTGAAGCGGCCAAGCTCGACCTTGCCGCGCCCGGTGAATTCGGTGCGCAGGAGTTCGTCCTTGTGCGCGTCGTCGCGGGCGTACGCAACCTTGCCGCCCTGCCTGATCGAGTAAAGCGGCGGCACCGCCAGAAAGAGGTGGCCGCCGCGCACCAGCGCCGGCATCTCCTGATAGAAGAAGGTGATCAAAAGCGAGGCGATGTGGGCGCCGTCGACGTCGGCGTCGGTCATGATGATCACGCGGTCGTAGCGCAGATCCTCGTCGCGATACTTTGAGCGCGTGCCGCAGCCAAGCGCCTGGATCAGGTCCGATATCTGCTGGTTGGCGGCCAGCTTGTCGTTGCCGGCACTGGCGACGTTGAGGATCTTTCCGCGCAATGGCAGCACCGCCTGGCTGGCACGGTCGCGTGCCTGTTTGGCCGAGCCGCCGGCCGAGTCACCTTCGACGATGAACAGTTCGGCACCTGCCGCGGCGTTCTGCGTGCAGTCGGCGAGCTTGCCCGGCAGGCGCAATTTGCGCACCGCGCTCTTGCGCGACACCTCTTTTTCTTGGCGGCGGCGCACCCGCTCGTCGGCGCGCGCGATCACCCAGTCGAGCAGCTTCGAGGCTTCCTGCGGATTGTCGGCCAGCCAATGGTCGAACGGGTCGCGGATCGCGGTCTCGACAATCCGGATCGCCTCGATCGTCGCCAGCCTGTCCTTGGTCTGGCCGACAAACTCCGGCTCGCGGATGAACACCGACAGCATGCCGGCGGCCGAGATCATGACGTCTTCCGAGGTGACGACGGAGGCACGCTTGTTGCCGACGAGATCGGCATAGGCGCGCAAGCCGCGCGTCAGCACGTTGCGGAAGCCGGCCTCGTGGGTGCCGCCTTCAGCCGTCGGGATGGTGTTGCAGTAGGAATTTATGAAGCCGTCGCCGCCGAACCAGGTCACCGCCCATTCGAGCGAGCCATGGCCGCCCTGCTTTTCGCTTTTTCCCGCGAAAATTTCGCGCGTCACCTGGAAGTCGTCGCCGAGCGACGCCTTGAGATAATCCTTCAGGCCGCCCGGAAAATGGAACTCAGCCTTGGCCGGCGTCGGGTCCTTGTCCTTGATCAGGGAGGGATCGCAGGTCCAGCGGATTTCGACGCCGCCGAAGAGATAGGCCTTCGAACGCGTCATGCGATAGAGCCGAGCCGGCTCGAAGGCGCAGCCCTTGCCGAAGATCTGCTCGTCGGGATGGAAGCGGGTCTTGGTGCCGCGGCGGTTATGGACTTCGCCGAGGTGCTCCAGACCGCTTACGGGGATGCCGCGCGAGAATCTTTGGCGGTAGAGCTGGCGGCCTCGCGCGACTTCGACCTCGAGATGGTCCGACAGCGCGTTGACGACGGAGACGCCGACGCCGTGCAGGCCGCCCGAGGTCTCGTAAACCTTGGAGTCGAATTTGCCGCCCGAATGCAGCGTCGTCATAATGACTTCGAGCGCCGGCTTCTTGTATTTCGGATGCGGATCGACCGGGATGCCGCGGCCATTGTCGGTAACGGTCAGGAACCCGTCGGCCGAAAGCTCGACGTCGATGAAGGTGGCATGGCCGGCAACCGCCTCGTCCATGGAATTGTCGATGACCTCGGCGAACAGATGGTGCATCGCCTTGTCGTCGGTGCCGCCAATATACATGCCCGGCCGGCGGCGTACCGGCTCCAGGCCTTCAAGCACCTCGATGTCGGCGGCACTATAGCCCTCGCTGCCATCTTTGGTCGCGGCCGGGCGCTTGGCCGCTGCCTGCACCAGCGGATCCGCCGGGCGCGCGGGTGTACGAACAGGCTGTGGTTGCTTGTCGATATTGCCGAAGAGATCGTTGTTGTCGTCCATGCCTGCCATCGGGTCCGATGCTGCGAATCACCCGTCGATACTGCCACGCTTTGCGGCGCCAAGCGACGGAGGTTCCTGTTACGTTCGGGGATTTGACCCCTCATATCCTAAAACCATTCGATAACCAAGCCGGCGGAAATAGGTCCAATACCACCGTTCTGCATTCCTGATTCTTTAACAAAGCGGCCTAGCGTGAGCCCAACATAACAAGAAACTGCAGGCATCAGGGGTTTCGGCGTGAGGGGCAAGGCCATAACGATGATCGGCATCGCTGCCGTTTTCGGCGCGATCTCGATCTTTGCCGCGGATTTCTGGGTCAAGAGCCAGGCCAAGCCCAATGCCGAGGAGAAGACGGCGTCGATCGCCGCTCCGGCACCGCCCAGGATCGAGTTCAAGACCATCGTGGTGGCGAACGCGCCGTTGCGCTACGGCATGGAACTCGACCGCGCCAAGCTGATCGAAATCCCGTGGCCGCAGGATTCGCTGCCGCAGGGCGCCTTTGCCACCATCGATGGATTGCTCGGCGAAGGCAATCGTATCGTGCTGTCGCCGATCGAGGTCAACGAACCGGTGCTGCTGACCAAGCTGTCGGGTCCGAACGGCCGTGCAACGCTTTCCAACATGATGACACCCGGCATGCGGGCGGTGACCATCCGCACCGACGAGATCGCCGGTGTCGGCGGCTTCGTCACGCCGGGCGACCGCGTCGATGTCGTGCTGACGCGCGATGCCGGCGAAATCCAGGAAGTGGCCAAGAACGCGCAAGGGGCGGCCGGGTCGACCGTCACCTCCGAGATCGTCGTTGCGGACGCCAAGGTACTGAGCGTCGGCCAGGGTGCCGATGTGCGCCAGACGACGCCACAGATCTCCAATTCGGTGACCATCGAGGTGACGACCGAAGGTGCGCAGAAAGTGGCGCTTGCCCGCACGGTTGGCACGCTGTCGCTGTCGCTTCGTTCCGCGGGCGAAGGCGGCGATGGCAAGAACGGCGTCACCACCATCTCTTCCTTCGGCGGATCGGTGGCGGCCAAGGCTCAGGCGGCGGCCGGCTCGCTGTTCGATGCGATGACCAAGGAGCCGGAGAAGCCGAAATTCAAGACAATCGTCGTGACGCGCGGCACGAAGGCCGAGGAATATCAGGTTCCTGCGCGGGACCAGAAGTAAAGGCCGGTGGGGACCGGACGGGACAGGGCAATGTTGATGCGTACCCTATATCGAATGACGGGCCGGCTGCGCTTCGTGCGCATCCTGGCGATGGCGGTTGCTCTGGCTGCGGGCGGGATGCTCACCTTGCCCGGCGCGGCCAAGGCGGACAATGATGTGGTCTATGTCTCGTCGACCAAGAACGCGTCGATCAAGGTAGCCAAGGGCAAGCCCAAGACGATCGTGACGAGTGCCGCCTTCTACCAGATCGTCATCGGCGATCCGGAGATCGCCAACGTCAATCCGCTGACCGACAAATCCTTCTATGTGCTGGGCAACAATCTCGGCACCACCGGTATTGCGCTGTTCGACGACAAAAAGCAGCTTGTCGGCACCATCGACATCGAGGTGACGCTCGACACCGACCAGCTGGCCAGCACCATCCGCGCCAGCGTGCCGGACGCCAAGATCAAGGTCGGCTCGGCCAATGGCCGCGTCGTGCTGTCGGGCGAAGCCGATGACGCGGTGGCGGCGGACAAGGCAAGCAAGATCGCCAGCCGCTTTTCCGGCAATGAGGAAGTGATCAACTCGGTCAACATCTCGTCCTCGCAGCAGGTTCAGCTCAACGTCCGCTTTGTCGAGATCAACCGCCAGGCCGGCCAGGATCTCGGTGCCAAATACAGCGCCAATTTCGCCTATGGCCTCGGCGGGCGCGACGTCACCATCGATCCGGGGACCGTGCCGGCGGCAGGCACCGGCGAGATCATCGGCCGGCTGTTGTCGAACGGTGTGTCGATCGATATCGCCATCAAGGCGCTGGAAGAGCGCGGCCTCGCCCGGCGGCTGGCGGAACCGAACCTTATTGCCCGTTCCGGCGAGACGGCGAGCTTCCTGGCCGGCGGCGAGTTCCCGATCCCGGTCTCGGAAGACAACGGCAAGATCTCCGTCACCTACAAGAAATACGGCGTCAGCCTGGACTTCACGCCGACCGTGCTCAAGGACGGGCTGGTGAGCCTCGACATCGCGCCGGAAGTCTCTTCGATCGATGCGTCGTCCTCCTACAACATCGGCACTATCTCCGTGCCGGGCTTCATCGTGCGCCGCGCCAGGACGTCGGTCGATCTCAAGAACGGCCAGAGCTTCATGATCGCGGGACTGCTGCAGTCGCAAAACGACATCACCACGTCGCGCATTCCCGGCCTCGGCAAGATGCCGGTGCTCGGGGCGCTGTTCTCGTCGAAATCCTACCAGCGGCGCGAGACCGATCTGGTCATCATCGTCACGCCCTATCTGGTCAAGCCGGTCGATCCGTCGAAGAAGATGGCCGAGCCGACCGACGGCACGCAGCCGGCCAGCAATGCCGACTATTTCCTCAACAACACCGAGGAAGTGAAGGCGTCGGACAGCGGCCGCGCGTTGGCGCTCGCCGATGGCAACACCGCACGGACCGCTCCCGCCACCACGGTCGGGCACTTCCTCGATCTGCCGAAGGACTGAAGCCATGCGTCTGGTCCTGAGATCGAGCGTCACCTTGCTTCTTGCCGGTTTGGCCGGCGGCTGCACCAGCGACGATTATGTCCGCAGCGAAGGGGTGACGTCGGGTGCCGGCAACGCCCAGGCCGCCAACACCGTCATGCAGATGGTCGACCCGTGGAAATACGGCGTCCAGAACACCAGGCTTCTCGTGCCTGCCAAGCGTGGCGATGCCGGACCTGTCACGCCCGATCAGGCGGCGGGCGCGAAGGCATCTCAGACGCCCACGGGCACCGCGGGCAACTGACCCCAAAGGGCGATCAAGCTCACAGGCTGACAAAAAATGGCAAACGGCATCAAGACCCGGAAAATCCTGCTCGTATCGACGGACAGGACTTTCGTGCAGGACACGCGGACCGCATTCGCCGCCTCCGAGATCATCCAGCTCTCGGCGGTGGAAAAGAATGTCACCGAACTGCGCGGCGAGATCCAGGAGACGGATTTCGGCGCCATCATCGTCGACATGGACGCGGCGAAGCTGGAGGAGGTCGAGTCGCTGCAGCGCATCATGCGCCGGCTGGAGGGCAAGGCGCCGGTGGTCGTGGTTACCCAGGAGTTCAACGCCGCCGCCGTGCGCATCCTGGTGCAGCTCAAGGTCGCGGACTTCCTGGTCAAGCCGATCACCACTGCCGATCTGGTGCGCTCGGTCGTGCGGGCCCTGCAAGGGCCGGGGCGTGAGGAAAACACCGAGTCGCAGATCTACACCTTCATGCCGGCCGCCGGCGGCGTCGGCACCACGACACTGGCGCTGCAGACCGCGTTCCAACTGCATCATTCGGTGACGCGCGGCGCCTCGACCTGCGTGGTCGACCTCAATTTCCAGCAGGGCGCCTGCGCCGAATATCTCGACCTCGAGCCGCGTTTCGACATCACCGAGATCGAGAACCAGCCAGAACGTCTCGACCGGCAACTGCTCGATGTGATGCTGTCTAAGCATGCCAGCGGCCTTTGCGTGCTGGCGGCACCGACGCACCCTGCGGAGATGCGCTCGTTCAAGACCGATGTCGTGGTGCGTATGCTGGATCTCGTCTCGGCCTATTTCGACAATGTCGTCATCGACATGCCGCGCACCTGGTTTCCGTGGACGGAGACCGTGCTGCTTGGCTCCAACAAGCTCTATATCGTCGCCGAGATGACGGTGCCGTGCCTGCGCCACACGCAAAGGCTGATCCAGGCGGTCTACGAGACCGCCGGCAAGGAAGTGAAGCCGAACGTCATCGTCAACCGTTTCGAGCAGAAGATGTTCGACAATGGCATCAAGCAGGCGGACGTCCAGGAAATCCTAGGTGAGCATTTCGTCGGTGGCATCTCCAACAACTACCGGCTGGTGCGCGAGGCGGTCGACCGCGGCGTGCCCCTGCACGAGATCGATCCGAACGCCAATGTCATCAACGATTTGAAGAAGATCATCCTTCCGGAAGAGGCAGTCGCGACCGGGGTCAAGTCGAAGTCGCTGTTCAGCTTCGGCAAGGGTCTGTTGAAGAGGAAGGCCGGATGACCAGTCGTTTTTCAACCCTGCAGAATCGCGACGCGCGCCCGCTCCGTCCGGCTGATACAACGCCGGTCGCGCATCACGCGGTCGTCATCCCGACCAGCCGAAAGGCATCGCCGGCAAAGCCGGATGTCGCACCGGCAAAGAGCGCCAACAAGGTGCTCGATGCGCGCGTGCGCATTCACCGGATGCTGCTCGAAGAAATCAACCTCGTGGCGCTGGAGCGTTTGCCCAAGGAGGAGATGCGCCGGCAGGTGCATGATTTCGTTTCGGAAAAAACCCGCCAGGAGCGAATGGCGATCAACACCGTCGAACTCGAAGCGCTGGTCGACGATATCGTCGACGAGATGGTCGGCCTCGGTCCGCTCGAGCCATTGCTCAAGGACCCCGATATCAACGACATCCTGATCAACGGCCACCAGAACTGCTTCATCGAAAAGAAGGGCAAGCTGCAGCAGGTCCATATCCCGTTCAAGGACGAGGCGCATCTGCTTAGAATCATTAACAAGATCGTCGCCGCGGTCGGCCGCCGCGTCGACGAATCGCAGCCGATGGTCGATGCACGCATGCTGGATGGCTCGCGCTTCAACGCCGCCATCCGCCCGGTTGGCGTCGACGGGCCGCTGGTGTCGATCCGCAAATTCTCCAAGAACAAGCTCGGCCTGCACAAGCTGGTCGAATTCGGCGCCATCACCCAGAACATGGCCGAAGTGCTGGCGGCGGCGGTGCACGCCCGCAAGACGACGATCATCTCGGGCGGCACCGGTACCGGCAAGACGACGATGCTCAACGCGCTGTCGGCCTTCATTCCCGAAGACGAGCGGCTGATTACCATCGAGGACGCGGCCGAACTTCAGCTGCAGCAGCCGCATGTCGCGCGCATGGAGACGCGCCCCGCCAACATTGAGGGCCATGGCGAGTTGAAGCAGCGCGATCTCGTCAAGAACGCGCTGCGCATGCGCCCCGACCGCGTCATCCTCGGCGAGTGCCGCGGCGAGGAGGCTTTCGACATGCTGCAGGCGATGAACACCGGCCATGAAGGCTCGATGGCGACCATCCACGCCAACACGCCGCGCGACGCCATTTCGCGCCTCGAACAGATGCTGGGCATGACCGGCATGCCGATGACGGTGCAGTCGATCCGCAGCCAGATCGCCAGCGCCATCGATATCATCGTCCAGCTGACCCGGCTTTCCGACGGCAAGCGCAAGGTGACAAGCGTCGCCGAGGTGACCGGCATGGAAGGCGACGTCATCCAGACGCAGGAGATCTTCCGCTTCGTGCGCACCGGCATGGATGCCGACGGTGGCATTCTCGGCTATTTCGAGGCGACCGGCATTCGGCCGCGCTTCCTCGAGGATATGCGCGCCATGGGCATCGAGTTTCCCGGGCGGTATTTCGAACCCGGCCGGCCGCAGGAGTAACCAGGTGTTCGACGGGCTGAGCGCGATCTATGTCGTCTACGCCGGAGCAGCGCTCACCGGCATCATGATCGCCGAGGCCTGCTATCTCCTTTACGCCGGCCGCAGCGACAAGCGCACCGCCATCAACCGGCGCATGAAGCTGCAGGAAAACAAGATCAGCCAGGAGCAGGTGCTGATCCAGCTGCGCAAGGAGCGCGGCCTCGACGCCGGCACCTCGCTGTTCTCGCCGGACCGGTTCCGCGCGCTGCGCACGCAGTCGGGCATGATCATGCCGCTGTCGAAATTCCTGATGATCACCTCGGGCGTGGCGATGGCCATGAGCCTGGTCGCCATCTGGCATGGCTTGCCGCTGCTGATGGGGCTTCTCCTGTTCGTCGTGCTGCTGCCGCTGGTGCCGGTGATGGTGATGCGCTTCAAGCGCAAGCGCCGGCTCAAGCGTTTCGGCATGCAACTGCCCGAGGCCCTGGAGCTGATCACGCGCGGCCTCAAGGCCGGCCACCCGGTGCCGGTGGCCGTCGCCATGGTGTCGCGCGAGATGCCCGATCCGATCGGCACTGAGTTCGGCGTCATTGCCGATGAGGTGACCTATGGTTCCGATCTGGTCTCGGCATTGAATTCGCTGTTCGACAGGGTTGGCCATGAGGATCTGCCGCTGTTCATCACCGCCGTCTCGATCCAGTCGAGTTCAGGCGGCAATCTGCGCGAGATCCTCGACGGCCTGGCGTTGACGATCCGCGAGCGCGGCAAGTTGCGCCGCAAGGTGCGCGCCATCTCGACCGAAGGCCGCATGTCGGCCTACATCCTGACGGCGATACCGGCGCTTTTGTTTGCCGCCATCATGGCGCTCATGCCGGGCTTCTACCGCGATGTCTGGGGCGAGCCGAAAACCTGGTACCTGATCGGCGGGTCGGTCGCCTGGCTGATGCTGGGCAATCTGATGATGTTCAAAATGTCGAATTTCAGGTTCTGACATGCAGGGCTTCATCGAGTTCCTCGCCTCGCTTGCGCCGACCTCCCTGATACCGGTGGCCATCCTGCTTTTGGCCCTGGGCAGCGTCGCGGTCGCGTGGCCGATGGTCATGGCGAAGGGCGACCGCAACGAGGTGAAGCGCCGGCTCAAGGTCGACAAAAGTGCGGTGACCGCGAAACCGGAGCCGCTGCAGAAGAAGAACACAGGCGTCGTGCGCGAGAAGGCGGTCAAGCGGGCGCAGGAGTTCTACGCCAAGAGCGATCCGGAAAATGTCGCCCGGTTGCGCATGAAGCTGATCCAGGCCGGCTATATGGAGCCGCGCGCCGTCGGCACGTTCTTCATCATCCGCTTCTCGGCGCTGGTCGGCGCCGCGATCGGCGCCTTTGTCCTCAACCAGTGGATGGCCAGCGCCGAAGCGACGATGGCCAGCCGCTGGGCGTTCGTCATCCTGTCGGGCGTGGCCGGCTATTTCCTGCCTGGCCTGGTGCTGACCCAGAAGGTGCGCGAGAAGATGCGCGAATACCGCAACGGCTTTCCCGATTTCATGGACCTGATGATCGTCTGCTCGGATGCCGGCATGAGCATGGAGTCCGGCATCGAGCGCGTCTCGAAGGAACTCGCCAAGACCTATCCGGCACTCAGCCAGAATCTGCAGCTGGTGTCGCTGGAACTGCGGGCCGGGCGGAGCCTCGACGACGCGCTGAAGGCGCTCGCCGAGCGCCTCAGCCTGGACGAGGTCCGCTCCTTCGCCACGCTGTTGCAGCAGTCGAAGGAACTCGGCACCAGCCTGTCGGGCGCGCTGCGCGTCTTCTCCGACGAAATGCGCCACAAGCGCATGTCGCTGGCCGAGGAAAAGGCGCACGCCTTGCCGGCCAAGATGTCGATACCGGTGACGGTGTGCATCCTGCCGGTGGTGCTGATGATCGCGGTCATTCCAATCATCGTCAAAATGACGAACGGCCAGTTTCACTGATGTTCAGAGGCGGCCATACAGTGAGTCTATACGGGGCGAAGAGGGATTAAAGTGCACTGTCACCGTAATTCTTAGTGTCCAATTCTCAAATGCCCAGACAATTGGCGACCTACGAGGATGGTTTGGCAACATTGCGGGTCACGGCGGGCTTGGGCTCGGTGGGTCCATGGACTACTTTACTGGAGATAGTCCTCATGGTCAGGTGACGGGCGGCGGCGCAACGGTAGGGGCTGCAGCAGGCGCATCATTTACCGCCGCAGGAACTTATACGACGGTCTACGATCCATTCGAATAATGGTGAAACATGCTCAAAAGGTTTAGATCTGCGTTGGTGGTAGCTATCGCTACTGCCTGGATAGCAGCCGTTTGCCGCAAATACACTACTAGACAATACATACGTAGGGTATCCAAGAGTTACTGATCCTGGTAGGGGGGGGCTAATTTTCCCTTATAGCGTCAAGGGTATTGTTGTTTACGTAACTTATGAGCAGATGTATGTCTTGTCTATTTTAAGATATGTCACAATAATATCTGGAATACTTATGGTTGTACTTGTCTTTATAAATTATTTCTTTCCTTTTAGAAAGAATGACAAACCCAATCGGTGATCTGTGTGCAATCGGCCATCAGGTGCTGGCAGAAAAAACCGTTCTTAGGTCTTAGCAATGCTGTCTCTGTTCCAGACAAGGGCGCTTCTGACGCACTTCAATCGCGCCAGGATGTTTTCCAACTGAGAATCCGAATTACGGTGAAGGGAATTACCCGCAATTCGGCATTGCCAGTGGGAAGCAGGCGCGCCCGAACGCTTGGATGAGGTTTACGGATACTTGCAAACTCAGCAAATGAGAGTCGACAAATCCAGAGCAGGGGCCGACAACCATCATCCCGCCCCAACGCGGCCCTGCGACATGAGAACTCCATGCGAATACTGTTTCTTGCCCTCGCTCTGGCCGCCGCCGGCCTGTCGCCAGCCCACGCGGCTGCCGACGATTGCGGTGATACCGCCGCGCTGTTGCGGCAGGCTTATCCCAAGGTTCAGAAAAGCGCCGACGGCCGCTCGTTCACGCTCGAACCGCATACCAGCATCCCGCTCGCGGTCCCGCAGGACGGTATGCCGGGCCTGGTCTGCAAGGTCTGGCCCGCCCATGACGATCTGTTGCTGGTCGCGGTGCCGCTGATCGACAGTGTCCAATCCGTCGACGGCCAGCATGTTGGCGATATCGAGCTTCTGGTCGTCGACAGGAAGACCTTGCAGGTGCGTCAGCGCCTGCTCCAGCCCAGGCTGATGAACGACGATGCCGTCGCCATCCGTGGCATCGAATTCGATACCGCCCGTTATGGGCTGGCGCCCGGTGTCACCGCCTTCGGCCTGCGCATCGACATGGCCAATCATTCGCAGCCCAATCCCTTCAATGAAACCGACCTGCGGCTCTACGCCGTCGCCGGCAACGCCCTGCACGGGGTGCTCGACGGCCTCGTCGTGGCCGGCTTTGGCGGCGAAGGCGACACCAATTGCGCGGGATCCTTTTCATTCGAGCCAGGTCAGCCTGGCGATGAGCCCGACGATCCATCGCGGCTACCACGACATCATCGCGGTCGAGCGAAAGGATACCGACGAGCCGGCTCCCGACAAGGATGGCGAGTGCCAGTCCCATCCCGGCAAGTCCGTGAGCCGGACCTACCGGCTGCGCTATGACGGCAGCCGCTATCCGGTTCCGGCGGCGCTCAAGGCCATGGACCCGCCGTGAGAGCGCCGCTCGCGTCTGCTTGAGGCGTCAGAGACCGTTTGGAAATTCTACTCCGGCGGCCATCTGAAGGCGGTTTCTGCGCTTCCGGTGCTCACAGACCTGAATGTCCGCTGCGCTCCGGTTCTCGAAACCACCATCATATGACTCGCCAGAGCGAATTTCGAAACGGTCTCTCGCGGTCCAGTGGTTAATGGCCGGTATTCCCGAGCCCTAATCTTGGATGCATTTCGGCACCGAAGCTTAACCGCTGTGCTGTAGTGTCTTTCCCGAAGAACGACCCGACAAATCGGGCGACGGGGCAGGGCATGCGTCAGATAAAATTTGCGGCGGTGGCCACGATGGGGGCCGTCTTGATGATCACCGGGTGCACGACGAACAACAACGTCGACACGACCAAGACGACCGCGATCCAGCCGGCGGCCAGGGATGTCGACACATCCGATCTGGCGCAAGGCAAGGCGCAGTTTCGCGACGCCAATTATGGTCTCGCCGAACAGCATTTCCGCAAGGCCGTCGAGCTGAAGGCCGACAATGCCGAGGCCTGGATGGGGCTCGCCGCCTCCTATGACGAGCTCGGCCGCTTCGACTTTGCCGACCGTGCCTATGGCCAGCTCTTGAAGGTCGCCGGCCGCAAGCCGCAGATCGTCAACAATATGGGCTATTCGCAACTGTTGCGCGGCAACAAGAAGAAGGCCAGGGCGCTGCTGCTCGAGGCGAAGGCCGGCATGGCCGACCCGACGGTCGTCAACGCCAATCTCGCACTGCTGAACAAGGGCTGATGCGCGTTTGATCCTCGCTTCTGCCTTGGTGCGATTTCCAGACAGGCGGTGTCGACGCTTTGTAAACCGTAACCGCAGCTTGGGTCGAAAGATCGGCTGAAAACCATGTCCGAGGGCAGCCGCTGACCTAGAATGCGGCGTAACCGCCGACGCTCGAGAGGCCTCCGCCCGAAATGTTGGATTTCAGTTCGCTCCTGCTCGCGGCCGCGCTGTCGGGCACCTGCCTGGCCGTCACCATGTTTGCCATCTGGCTCACCGCGCCGCGGGCGCGTTTCGTGCTGACGGTGGCGTGCGGCATCCTCGTGCTTGTCGCGCATGTGATCCTGTTCTGGCGCTACACCAAGGGGCCCGATCCGCTGCTTTGCCAGATCGCGCTGGCGCTGCTCAGCCTGGGCTTCCTGATCCTCTGCATTTCGGCCATGCAATATCTCGGCGTGCCGGAACACAGGCGTGCGATCCTGCCGACACTTGCCGCCATGGCGATCTGCGCGGCCGTGACCTTCCTCGGTCTTGACGGTGTCGGCTTCATCGTCACCTACGCGACGGTCACCGTCCTGCTGTCGACGATCGGAGCCATGTTCTGGGTCAATGGCAGTCACGATCGCCGGATCCTGCTGGTGGTTTCGTTCCTGAGCGGCACCTGTGCGGTGTCGTTTGCCCTTTGCGGCGCGGTTCTGATGGCCAAGGGGCAGTGGACGCTGGGGGCGGCGCCCGACAACTGGGCCGAACGTCTGAATTCCGTCGTTGCGGTGGCCTGCATGACCGGCCTCGGCGCCTTGACGCTCTCGCTTCACCATCTGCAGGCACAGATAGAGCTGAAGGCCGAAACCATGACCGATCCATTGACCGGGCTGATGAACCGTCGCGGGTTGATGTCGCTCCACGGCGAGCGGCAGTTCGGCCCGTTCATGGCGGTCGTCATGTTCGACCTCGATCATTTCAAGAGGACCAACGACGTCTACGGTCACCCGGTCGGGGACCAGGTCCTGTGCCGCTTCGCCGCCGTCATCCGGAAATATGCCAGGACCGGCGTCGACGCCTTTCGCCTGGGCGGCGAGGAGTTCGCCGTCGTCATGTCGCGGATGACGGAAGAGCGCGCCTATGATCTCGCCAGCAAGATCGGCGTTGCCTTCGGCACCGAAGTCGTTGCCACACCGCACGGTCCGTTGCGCAGCACGGTCAGCGGCGGCATCGGCTTTGGCAGCGCCGACGGCAGCAGCCTCGACGAGGTGCTGGCCGAAGCGGACGCCGCGCTCTACGCCGCCAAGCGCGCCGGCCGCAATTGCGTCATCAGCCATAGAAGGATGGGCAAGGCCGAACCGGTCAAGCCGGCCTTGCGCTCAGCGTAGCTATTCAGCCGCTCCCAAATAATCCGACAGCGGCGGGCAGGAGCAGACCAGATTGCGGTCACCGGCGACATTGTCGATGCGCGACACGGGCGGCCAGTATTTGGCCGCCGTGTCGGCGTCGCCGGCGGGATAGGCCGCTTCCAGGCGCGAGTAGGGATGGGTCCACTGGCCGGCCAGCGTCTCGGCGGCGGTGTGCGGTGCGTTGACCAGCGGATTGTCGGTCAAAGGCCACTCGCCCCTGGCAACTTTCGCCGCTTCGCCCGCAATGGCGATCATCGCTTCGCAGAAACGGTCGAGCTCGCGCTTGGGCTCGGATTCCGTCGGCTCGACCATCAGCGTGCCGGCGACCGGGAACGACATGGTCGGCGCGTGGAAGCCGTAGTCGATCAGGCGCTTGGCGATATCGTCGACGCTGATGCCGGCGCTGTCCTTGAGCACGCGGGTGTCGAGGATGCATTCATGCGCGATACGATCGTGCCGGCCCTTGTAAAGCAGCGGGAAGTGCGGCGCGAGCCGTGTCGCCACGTAGTTGGCCGAGATGATGGCGGTCTCCGTCGCCTGCTTCAGGCCGGCTGCGCCCATCATGCGGATATACATCCAGGTGATCGGCAGGATGGAGGCGCTGCCGAAGGGTGCTGCCGACACGGCATGCGCGGAGCCTTCGGTGACATGGCCCGGCAGATAGGGTTTCAGGTGCGCCCTGACGCCGATCGGGCCGATGCCGGGGCCGCCGCCGCCATGCGGGATGCAGAAGGTCTTGTGCAGGTTCATATGGCAGACATCGGCGCCGATATCGGCGGGCCGGGCGAGCGCGACCAGCGCGTTGAGGTTGGCGCCGTCGAAATAGACCTGGCCGCCATGCTCGTGAATGAGGGCGCACAGGTGGCGGGCGCCTTCTTCGTAGACGCCGTGCGTCGAGGGATAGGTGAACATCAGCGCCGCGAGATTTTTGGAATGCTCGTTGGCCTTGGCCCGCATATCGTCCATGTCGATATTGCCGTCTTCCAGGCAGCGCACGACGACAACGCTCATGCCGACCATCGCCGCACTGGCCGGATTGGTGCCATGCGCGGAGGAGGGGATCAGACAGACGGTGCGATGACCTTCGCCGCGCGAGCGGTGATAGGCGCGGATGGCGAGCAGGCCGGCATATTCGCCCTGGCTGCCGGCATTGGGCTGCAGGCTGACCGCGTCGAAGCCAGTGATTTCCGACAGCCAGCCTTCCAGCTCGCCGATCATGGCGCGGTAGCCGGCCGAATGGCTGGCCGGTGCGAAAGGATGCAGATTGGCGATGCTTGGCCAGCTTACCGGCATCATTTCGGCCGCCGCATTGAGCTTCATGGTGCAGGACCCGAGCGGAATCATGGAGCGGTCGAGCGCCAGATCCTTGTCGGCCAGCCGGCGCAGCAGGCGCATCATGTCGGTTTCCGACTTGTTCTCGTTGAAGACCGGCTGGGTCAGAAACTCTTTTCCACGCGGCTTGCCGGGAACGGTGCTGTCGGCTGAAGCGGCGGCCTTGGCGCCGAACAGGGAAGCGATCGCGTCGAGATCGGCTTCGGTCGAGGTCTCGTCAAAGGCGATGCCAACATGGTCGGCGTCGAGGACGCGCAGCAGCCGGCCGGCCTTTTCGGCGGCGGCGGCGATCTCAGCGGCCTTACCTTTCGCCGCCACCGTCACCGTGTCGAAGCGGTGGGCGCCGAGCACCGAAACGCCGGCCGCCTTGAGGCCGCTTGCGAGACGGTTGGCGAGCGCGTGGATGCGCCCGGCAATCGCCTGCAGCCCGGCGGGGCCGTGCCAGATCGCATAGGCCGTCGCCATGTTGGCGAGCAGGGCCTGCGCGGTGCAGATGTTGGACGTGGCCTTGTCGCGGCGGATATGCTGCTCGCGCGTCTGCAAGGCCAGGCGATAGCCGGGTCGGCCCTTGCTATCCGTGGACTGGCCGACCAAGCGGCCGGGCATCAGGCGCGTCAGCCTGTCGGAAACGGCGCAATAGGCGGCGTGCGGGCCGCCAAAGCCCATCGGCACGCCGAACCGCTGCATCGGGCCGACGGCGATGTCGGCGCCGAGTTTCGCCGGCGCATCGGTCAGCGTCAGGCCAAGCGGATCGGCGATGAAGACGACCAGCGCGCCGGTGGCGCGGGCCTTGTCGATCGCGGCCTTGTGGTCGCCATAGACGCCGAACGTGTCGGGCCAGGAGACGAGCAAAGCGGCCGTGTTGTCGTCGATCGTCTCGCCGTCGATCTCGATGCCGAGCGGTTCGGCGCGGGTGCGCACCACATCCAGCGTCTGCGGGTGCGGCGTGCCGGCGAACGCCACCTTGGTGCGCTTGTCGCGGTGGTGGCGCAGCGCAATGCCGACCGCTTCGGCGACCGCGGTTGCTTCATCGAGCAGCGAGGCCGATGCCACCGGCAGGCCGGTCAATTCGGTGACCAAGGTCTGGAAATTGAACAGCATTTCCAGACGACCCTGGCTGATCTCGGCCTGATAGGGCGTATAGGCGGTGTACCAGGCCGGATTCTCGAACAGATTGCGCTGGATGACCGGCGGCACATGGACGCCGTGATAGCCGGCGCCGATGAAGCTCTTCAGCACCGTATTCCCAGCCATGATCGCCGACAATTCGGCCAGCGCTTCGGCCTCGCTGGCTGGCGCCGGCAGGGTCAGCGGCAGGTCGAGGCGGATCGACTGCGGCACGGCCTGGCTGATCAGCGTTTCGACGGAGGGAACGCCGATCACCGCAAGCATGGCTCGGACGTCGTTGACACCAGGACCGATATGGCGGGCCGAGAAGGGGGTGAGTGCTGTGGTCATCATCTCTAGTCCTGATTTCAGGCGATATGGGCTTTGTAGGCGGCCTCATCCATGAGGCCGGCGAGTTGGCTTTCGTCCGCGAGCTTCATCTTCCACAGCCAGCCGGCGCCGGTGGCGGCCGAGTTGACCAGCGACGGATCGGAAGACAGCGTGCCGTTGGCCTCGGTGATCTCGCCGTCGACCGGCGCGTAGACGTCGGAGGCCGCCTTGACGGATTCGACCACGACGGCGGTGTCGCCCTTGGCCAGCTTCTTTCCCGTTTCCGGCAGTTCGACGAAAACGAGGTCACCGAGCTGCTCCTGCGCGTAGTCGGTGATGCCGACGGTGGCGATGCCGCCTTCGACGCGGAGCCACTCGTGATCTGCGGTAAAATAGGTCGTTGCCATCGGGATTATCCTTTGCGGTAGCGATGAGGAGTAAAAGGCAAGGGGTTGATTTCGATCGGGATTTTTGTCCCGCGAACATCGGCGAAGAGTTTTGCGCCCGGCTTGGCCAAAGCGGACGGGACGTAGCCCATGGCGACGGGATGGCCGGCCGAGGGACCGAAGCCGCCCGATGTGACGTGGCCGGCGGGATTGCCGTCGGCGTCGAACAGAGCAGCACCGGCGCGTACCGGCTGGCGGCCTTCCGGCTTCAGGCCAACGCGCTTTTGCGCCGGGCCGCGTTCCACGGCGTCGCGCAAGGCGTCTGCACCGATGAAGGCGCCGGAAGCGCGGATGTCCTTGGGGATTGCCCACATCAGCGCGGCTGCGGCCGGGTCGGTCTCTGGCGTGATGTCCTGGCCATGCAGGCAAAGCCCGGCCTCCAGCCGCAGGCTGTCGCGCGCGGCAAGGCCGATCCACAGCACGCGCTCATCTTGCAGCAGCTTCGCGACAAGGGCGCGCGCATCGGCTTCAGGCAGGCCGATCTCGAAACCGTCCTCGCCGGTATAGCCGGACCGGCTCATGAACCAGTTCTTGCGCGGCTCGACACCGTGCATGAACAGCAGCGAGCCAGTCTCGATGCCGGCGCGGGATAGCACGGCCCAGGCCTCGGGCCCCTGGATGGCCAGGAAGACGCGGTCGAGCGGCTCAACCTTCACATCGAAATCAGCGGCCAGCGCGCGCAAATGCTTTTCGTCGGCAACGGCGTTGCCGGCATTGGCGACCACCATGAACCTGGTGTCGCCGAGCCTTGTGACGATCAGGTCGTCGAGGATGCCACCGGCCTCGTTGAGGAAGAAGGACAGTTTGGATTGCGAGATTTCGAGCGCGCCGGCGTCCAGCGGGCAGGCGCGGTTGAGCAGCGCGACCGCTTGCGGCCCGCTGACCTCGAACAGTTTCATGTGCGAGATGTCGAACAGGCCCGCATGCTCGCGGGTATGCAGGTGCTCCTTCATGACGCCGGCAGGATAGGTCAGCGGCATCGACCAGCCGGCAAAGGCGCCGAAGCGCGCACCGGCGGCTGCGTGGATATCTTCGAGGGGAAGGTGTTTGTTGTCGTCGCCCGTCATGTCGTCTCCAGAGTCGCACGCAATCGGCCGCGAATGGCGACCAGTCCGTGCCCCTCTGTCTGAAGCCTGAGAGACTCGCGCAACCGGAACTCTGTCAGCGGCGCTTACACCTTCGGCGCGGGGGCAAGCCCCGACTTTCCAGAGTGTCTTTCCCGTCTACGGTTCTTTTGCCTGAGAGATTTCGGGCGATTTCCCCTTCGGCGGCAGCTCTCGCTGCTCTCTCCCGCAAACAGGTAGGACTCAGAACCGAGCCCTCGACGCGCCATCCATAGCCCGTCGGCGACACCTTGTCACCTCCCAGCGACATCAAAGGTGCGTTGATATTCAGCCAGCCTGCAAATGGCTGACCTGAATCTCTACACACCTAAAGCGCGTCGCGCCGACAAGTCTTCGCTAACCACGCCGTTTGCCGGTTTTTCAAGACACTCCTGATATATCGGGCCCATGTAACGCTTTGGGGCGGACGGGGACGACAATGGGCGAACTGATCATGAGCGCGCCGGTGGCAGGGCTGACGTCGAAGAATCGCATTGCCTCCGAAGATGTGGTGATGCTGCGCCGCGACGTGTTCGCCGATGGCGTGGTGACGCGAGGCGAGGCCGAGGCGTTGTTTGCGCTCGACCAGACGGCGCGGGACAAGTGCGCCGAGTGGGCGCCGTTCTTCGTCGAGGCGGTGACCGACTACATCGTCCATCAGGAAAAGCCGTCCGGCTACATCTCGCAGGACAATGCCGACTGGCTGGTCCGCATCATCTCGCGCGACGGCATGGTCGACAGCCGCACCGAACTCGAATTGCTGGTCCATGTGCTGGAAGAGGCGAGATCCTCGCCGGGCAAGCTTTGCGTCTATGCGCTGGAGCAGGTCGCCCATGCCGTCATCGACGGCAAGGGGCCGCTGATGTTGGGTGGCGCGCTGGTGCCCGGACTGATCGCCAAGGCGGAAGTCGAGCTGCTGCGCCGCATCCTCCACGCCCATGGCGGCGACGGCAACATCGCCATCACCCGCGGCGAGGCCGAGGTGCTGTTCAAGATCAACGAACAGACCGCACAGGCCAAGAACGATCCGTCCTGGAACGATCTGTTCGTCAAGGCGATCGCCAATTTCGTCATGTGCTCGGCCGGTTATGAAGCGCCGACCCGCGATGTGGCGCTGCGTCAGGAAAGCTTCCTCGAACACGCCGATCCGCAAATCGGCGGCTTCTTCAGCCGCATGGTCTCGGGCGGCCTTGCCGGCATCATCGAGGCTTACCGGTCCCCCGATGACATCGAGGCCGAGTGGGAAGCCAAGAACAGGGCGGCCGAGGCCCTGGCCCGCCGCGCCGAGACGATCGACGCCGGCGAAGCCAAATGGCTTGTCGAGCATATCGGGGCGAACCGGCCTTTGTACGAGAATGAGCGCGCGCTGCTGACCCTCATCAAGCATGCCTCGCCGGAGATCCATCCGGCGTTGAAGCCGCTGCTCGACAAGGTCGCCTGAGAGAACAAGCTTCCAATTCGCGGCACCCCTCTCGGTTTCGATAGGGTTAATCGGCCATGAAATTCCTCTAGTGTCGGGCGGGGACGTCCACTCTGGGGAGTACAAATATGACCGTGCTTCGTAAGATGCTTGCGCTTGCACTCGCCTTTGGCCTTGGCTCGACAACGCTGGCCTTCGCCGGCGGATGACGCCGCAACAACAGGCCGACGCGCGCACCAAAGTCGAAACAGCCGTGGCGCTGGCCAACATCGCCAAGGCTGACAAGGACGGCGAGGCGATGCTCGTCGCAGCCAGAATGCTGGCCGAGGCCGGCCCGGTGGCCGAGCAGGGTGCCAAAGTGACGGACGGCAAGCCGACGCTCATGGACACCGGCAAGATGGCCAAGATGGCTAAGGACATGGGCGCCGACGCCAAGAAGGCTGATGCCGTCGCCAGCATGGCAACGTCGAACGGCGAAACGGCGCGCAGCGATGGCTATTGGTATTACAGCTGCGATTCCTACAACAACTGTCAGTGGATCTACGCCGGCTATTGAGCAGGGCCGGGGGGCTCAATCATAGCAGGCGTTCGTGATCGGCCCGTGGCTTCCACGGGCCGATCATCTTTTTGTGTTGAGGCTAGATCCCGCCATACCAGTCGTAGCCATTGTCTTCCCAATAGCCGCCACGGCCGCCGCCGACATTGGCGAAGCCGTCGACCAGTTCGATCTTGTAGAGATATTTCGGCATCTTGTAGCCGAGCTGGCGCTCGACGCGGACGCGCAGCGGCGCGCCGTTCTCGACCGGCAGCGGCTTGCCGTTCAGGCCGTAGGCGAGGATCGTTTGCGGATGGCGGGCGTCGATCAGGTCGATCGTGCCGTAATATTTGATGTCGCCGGACAGGCTGCGGTCGATCGTGTCGAGGCAATGGAACATGACGTAGCGCGCCTGCGGCTTGACCACCGCCTGGTCGAGCACCAGCGATAGCGGCGTACCAGTCCATTTGGCGATGCAGCTCCAGCCTTCGACGCAGTCGTGGCGGGTGATCTGGGTGCGGCTCGGCATGTTCTGAAGCTGTTCGCGGGTGAGCGACAGCGGCTTTTCGACGAGGCCCGAGACTTCCAGGCGCCAGTCGGCGAAATTGTTGGCGAGCAGGCCCTTGTAGGTGTCGTCGTCAGGGGCGGTGACGCCGTTCGGCCGCTGCGGCTGGCGGATGTCGGCCTCGGTGAATTCCGGCGCCAGCGCGTCGCGGCCAGCAAGCAGGCGTTGCGCGCGGTACGTCAGGCCATTGGCGTTTTCGAGGAAACTGCGCAGGCCGCTGCCGATGCTCAACTGGCTGTCGAAGGCGTCGCAGCCCGACAGCATGATGCCGGAGGCGCCGAGGCTGGCGGCGGTCAGGAATTTCCGGCGGCTGATCTGGAATTTTGCCATGTCAGGCACTCCTCTCGGTCGTCTTGTCGTCATGCGCGGGAGGGTCGGTGCGGTACCAGCCGGTGATGATCGAGCGCAGTTCGTTGATCGGGCCGGCGGCCAGGATCATTAGGATGTGGATGATGAAGAAGCCGACGAGCAGCAGCATGACGGTGAAATGGATGGTGCGCGCCGTCTGCCGGCCGCCGAGCACCTCGTTGAGGAACGGCAGCACCGAATTCATGCTGGGCGACATGGCAAGGCCGGTGATGATCATCAGCGGCAACAGCACGAACAGCACCCCGCCATAAGCCATCTTCTGCAGCGTGTTGTATTCGCGTGTGTGATGGAATTTCAGCTTGGCGTGGTCGACGATGTCGCGCGGCAGGCGCTTGAGGTCGTCGAGGCGCGGGGCGAGATCGCGCCTGATATGACCGTTGATCAGGCTGGCGACCAGCCAGACGATCAAGGTCGTCGTCAGGATCCAGGCAAAGAAGAAATGGATGACGCGGGCGGTGCCGAGATCATAGTAGGACGGGATGGTCGCCCAGGACGGGAAACCGCGCGCCGTCTCGTTGCCTGGCGGACCCGACCAGCCGAGCACGCCCGTCGTGTTGAAGCGGTGCCCCAAGATTTCTGTGTAGCCGCGCGGACCGGCATCGGTGTTCACGGCGCCGATTTCGAAGATGGTGTTGTTGTAGCCGAAGCCGGATTGCTTGCCGATGTAGAGCTGTGGCCGGGCGTTGAAGATCTGCAGGCCGGAAAGCAGCATGAAGAACAGCGAAATGGCCCAGATCCAGTGCGTCAGCCGCGTCCAGCGCGATTGCCGGTAGATCAGTGTGCTGTTGCTCGACACGGGGGCGTCCGGCCCGGTGGCGGATCGGCTTCTGGCAACCGATTCCATCTTGTCTCGTCTCCCGGCCTCGCGGCGTGGCCTGTGCGCTCATTGTCCTCCTGATACGTCGCGATCCAAACCGATGTTTCATCCGATCACGGATTTATTACGGACTACCCAGGCTGACGGCGAGATTGACGGCGGCGGCGACGATGACGGTGTTGAAAAAGAACGACAGGATGGAATGAACAAGCACGACGCAACGCATATGCGTGGTCGAGATGTTGGTGTCGGCAGTCTGCGCCGTCATGCCGATGACGGTCGAGAAGTAGAGGAAATCCCAACCTTCGGGCCGCTTGTCGCCTGGGAAAAGCAATCCGCCGACCGGGATTTTCTTCTTTGTTTCAGCGTCCACAGCATCGCCGTCCATCCAGTAGACATGCGCATAGTGCAGTGCCGCCATGGCATGGATGGTGAACCAGCCAAGCGGGATCGATAGCAGCGCGAAACCGAGCTCGACGGAATTGCCTCTGTCCTTCTGATTGATCAGCAGGAACAACGAGATAACGGCGACCACAACGACGACAAGCGTCACCGCGAAGATGACCAGCACTGGCATGTCGGTGGCGCGCGCATACTTGCTCAGATACTTGCCGGTGAACGTTGGCATCTGGCTGACGACAAGAATGATGTAAGTGGCGAAAAATGCGTTGGCGCCGATCGAATAGGCGAGCGGGGCGTGCAGCAGCAACGCCACAACAAACGCCACAGCACCGAAACACGCCGACATTGCGAACAGCATATGGCGCTGCATGGGTTTCTGGATCGGAGGTTCGGCGGCCATGGCGGTCTCCACCCTTGATGGCGCTCGGTTTCTAGCCGGGTGTGGCGGATTTCAGGGCGCGCCGCAAGATGCGGTCGAGTTCGCCGAGGAACCGCGAGCGGTCCTGCGGCGCGAAGGAGGCGTTATAGCCCTTGCTTTCGCCGGTCTCGCGCAGATGCTGCTTAAGGTCGCGCATCGCCACCGCCATGCCGATGGTTTCGGGCGTGAACGGGCGCCCGGTTGGCCCAAGCACATGCGCGCCCAGCGCCACGGCGCGAGCGGCGAGTGGAATATCCGCGGTCACCACGACATCATTGGATTTAGCATTCTCGACGATCCAGTCGTCCGCGGCATCGGCGCCCTTGGAGACCACGACGTTGCGGATCATCGGATCGCGCGATGGCCGCAGGCCGCCATTGGAGACGTAGGTGACGACGACGCCAAGACGCTCGGCGACTTTTTCCACCTCGGCCTTGACCGGGCAGGCATCGGCGTCGACGTAGATGGCAGGGCGCTCATTCATGCTTGCGTGATACCGTCCTCGACGACGATCTCGGCTTCCTTGTCGACCATATGTTCACGCATAACCAACTCGGCTTCCCTTACTGCTCTTTTCACATAAGGGCCTCTGGCGCTGAATGTGATTTCGTCGACACAGCTATCGATTTCGCCGATATCAATGCTGACGCGTTTGTTGTGACGAAATGTTCGCCAGAGGTCTTCGCCGAAATTGCGAATACGGTGGATGTCCGAGGCTTGCCAGTCGCGAAATTTGATGCGGATCATGACCATCAGGTTGCAGCTTTCGCGCGGCCGATGCGGGCCGAGTCCGAAACGACCGGCCCGCAACCATTCAGGCCGGCAAAGCGCCGGACTTCTTCGCCGTCCATGTGGCGATATAATCCATCAGGCCGGGGTTGAGGCAGTCATAGGGTTCCAGCCCGATTGTCTTCAGCCGCGCCCGGATGCCGTCCATCCGCTTTGGATCGACGCCGGATTCGATGATCGACGAGACGAAGGCGGTGAAGCCCGGCGGCGACCAGCCATCTTCGACGAAGCGCTCGGGGTGGATGAAGGTCAGCCCCTTGAACGGATGGTCGCGCTCGACCGGGCCGTGCATGTGGACACCGCAGCCGGTGCAGGCATGACGCTGGATCAGCGCTGAGGGGTCAACCACCTTGAGCTTGTCGCCATTCTCGGTGACGGTGACATCGCCGGTGCCGGCCACGGCAACCACCGAGAACACCGCGCCGTCCGGCTTCCAGCACTTGGTGCAGCCGCAGGCATGGTTGTGGGCGATCTGCCCCTTGACCTTCACCTTGACCGGCTTGCTGGTGCAGGCGCAGACCAGCGTGCCGCCGGCAAAGCTCGCGCTCTCCTTCGGCAGGCCATTGTCGATTTTCGGATGCAGTTTCTCCGCCATTCTTTTCTCCTCCCAGTTGTGAACCACAGAGGTCGCTGGCCGGTCGGTCGGCGGCGTGTGGCTTGCTTCAGTAAACGACGACGCTGCGGATCGACTTGCCCTCATGCATGAGGTCGAACCCCTTGTTGATGTCTTCCAGCTTCAGCAGATGGGTGATCATGGGATCGATCTGGATTTTGCCGTCCATGTACCAGTCGACGATGCGCGGCACGTCGGTGCGGCCGCGCGCGCCGCCAAAGGCGGTGCCCATCCAGGTACGGCCGGTGACCAACTGGAACGGCCTGGTCGAAATCTCCTGGCCGGCGCCGGCGACGCCGATGATGACCGACTTGCCCCAGCCGCGATGCGAGGCTTCCAGCGCCTGGCGCATCACCTTGGTGTTGCCGGTGCAGTCGAACGTGTAGTCGGCGCCGCCGATCTGGTCGGCGCCGCGCTTGGTCATGTTGACGAGGTGCGGGACGATGTCGGCGTCAATCTCCTTCGGATTGACGAAATGCGTCATGCCGAACCGCTCGCCCCATTCCTTCTTGTCGTTGTTCAAGTCGACGCCGATGATCATATCTGCACCGGCCAGCTTGAGGCCCTGGATAACATTGAGGCCAATGCCGCCGAGGCCGAAGACGACGGCGGTCGCGCCTTGCTCGACCTTGGCGGTGTTGATGACGGCACCGATGCCGGTGGTGACGCCGCAGCCGATGTAGCAGATCTTGTCGAAGGGAGCGTCGGGATTGACCTTGGCCAGCGCGATCTCGGGCAGCACGGTGAAGTTGGAGAAGGTCGAGCAGCCCATATAGTGGAAGATCTTGTCCTTGCCGATCGAGAAGCGCGACGAACCGTCGGGCATCAACCCTTGCCCCTGCGTGGCACGGATGGCGGTGCACAGGTTGGTCTTGCGCGACAGGCAGGACGGGCACTGACGGCATTCCGGGGTGTAGAGCGGGATGACGTGGTCTCCCTTCTTGACCGAGGTGACGCCCTTGCCGACATCGACCACGACGCCGGCGCCCTCATGGCCGAGAATGGCCGGGAACGCCCCTCGGGATCGGCGCCCGACAGTGTGAACTCGTCGGTGTGGCAGATGCCGGTCGCCTTGATCTCGACCAGCACCTCGCCATCGCGCGGACCGTCGAGGTCGACCTCCATGATCTCCAGCGGCTTTCCGGCGGCGACAGCGACAGCGGCGCGGGTTTTCATAAGGCGTCCTCCAAATGCGAATTTTTTTCCAAGGTTTCAGGTTTTCTCGACACGATCAACTGGAAGCTGATGCCGAGAAAGGGCCACAGCGATGAATTGGAATCGCAAATCGATTGAAAGCCAGTGATTTGCACGGTCGGCTTGACCCCGCAAGCACAGGCCATAAAAGGAACGACCGACCGGAGGGGAATGACCTCAGCATGTTCACGAAAATCCTGATCGCCAATCGTGGCGAGATCGCCTGTCGCGTCATCAAGACGGCGCGCAAGATGGGGATCGCCACGGTCGCCGTCTATTCCGATGCCGATCGCGATGCCGTGCATGTCGAGATGGCCGACGAAGCGGTGCATATCGGGCCTTCGCCGGCCGCGCAGAGTTATTTGCTGCCTGAAAAGATCATCGCCGCCTGCAAGGAAACCGGCGCGCAGGCCGTGCATCCCGGCTATGGCTTCCTGTCCGAGCGCGCCGCCTTTTGCGAAGCGCTGGAAGCGGAAGGCATCGTCTTCATCGGCCCAAAACCCAAGGCCATCAAGGCGATGGGCGACAAGATCGAATCGAAGAAATTCGCCAATGCCGCCAAGGTTTCCACCGTGCCCGGCTGGCTCGGCGTCATCGAGAATGCCGATCATGCCGAAAAGATCGCCGGCGAGATCGGCTATCCCGTGATGATCAAGGCCTCGGCCGGTGGCGGCGGCAAGGGCATGCGCATCGCCTGGGACCAGTCGGAAGTGCGCGACGGCTTTGATCGGGCGCGCTCGGAGGCCAAGAGCTCGTTCGGCGACGACCGCGTCTTCATCGAGAAATTCGTCGTCGATCCGCGCCATATCGAGATCCAGGTGCTGGCCGACGCGCATGGCAATGCGCTCTATCTCGGCGAGCGCGAATGCTCGATCCAGCGCCGCAACCAGAAAGTCGCGGAAGAGGCGCCATCGCCGTTCCTCGATGCCAAGACGCGCAAGGCCATGGGCGAGCAGTCGGTGGCGTTGGCCAGGGCCGTCGACTACCAGAGCGCCGGCACGGTCGAGTTCATCGTCGACAAGGACAAGAACTTCTATTTCCTTGAAATGAATACACGATTGCAGGTCGAGCATCCGGTGACCGAACTCGTCACCGGCATAGATCTGGTCGAACAGATGATCCGCGTCGCCGCCGGCGAAAAGCTCTCGATAAAGCAGAGTGACATCAAGCTGAAGGGTTGGGCGGTGGAAAGCCGGCTCTACGCCGAGGATCCCTATCGCAATTTCCTGCCGTCGATCGGCCGGCTGACGCGCTACCGGCCACCGGAGGAGGGGCAATTCGGCGACATCGTCATCCGCAACGACACCGGCGTCACCGAAGGCTCGGAGATTTCGATGTTCTACGACCCGATGCTCGCCAAATTGTGCACCTGGGCGCCGACACGGCTCGAGGCGATCGATGCCATGTCGGAAGCGCTCGACAGTTTTGTCGTCGACGGCATCGAGCACAACATCCCGTTCCTGGCGGCGCTGATGCAGCATCCGCGCTGGCGGGAAGGGGCGATATCGACCGGCTTCATCGCCGAGGAATATCCCGACGGTTTTGCGCCCGTTGTTCCGAACAGCGAGGAAAAGGCCGTGCTGGCCTCGATCGTCACTGCCGTGGAGCTGCTGCGCCGCGACCGGCTCGACCGGCTGGGCGGGCGGCTCGCACCGCATTCGGGAGTGCTCAAGCGCGACTGGGTGGTGAAGCTCGGCGACGACTATCTCCGGGCATCCATCCTCGAAGGCATGATTTCCATCCCGATGCAGATCGACCTGTCGATCGAAGGCGGCAAGGCGCTGACCGTTTCATCCGACTGGCGGCCGGGCGACCTGATCTGGCGCGGCACAGTCGGCAAGCGCTCCGTTGTCGCCCAGATCCGGCCTGTCGCCAACGGTCTTCGCATCGCCTGGAAAGGCATGTCGGTGACCGCCCGCGCCATGCTGCCGCGCATCGCCGAGCTCGAACGGCTGATGCCGGAGAAGGTGGCACCGGACACGTCGAACCTGTTGCTCTGCCCGATGCCCGGCCTCGTCGTGTCGATCGCCGTTGTCGAAGGCCAGGAGGTCAAAGCCGGCGAGACGCTGGCCGTGGTCGAGGCAATGAAAATGGAAAACGTGCTGCGGGCGGAGCGCGATCTCATCGTGTCGAAGCTCAACGCCAAGCCGGGCGACAGTCTTGCCGTTGATGCAGTGATCATGGAATTCGCCTGAAGAGGCGGAAGCCTGTGATTGTCGGTCGTTTGTGCTGGACTGGTATCGCCAGGTCCCGGACAATACATCTCCATCGACTCAAAGCCTTCGACTGCGCGAGAAACCATGGCGGATGACAGACTTCGACGCGACCCACTGAAGCGCGAAGCCGCGATTGCCGCCGCGCGGCCGGAGACGCCGGCGCGGCCGTTCGTGCATCTGCGCGTGCATTCGGCCTATTCGCTGCTCGAGGGCGCGCTTCAGCTCGGCAAGATCGTCGGTCACGCCGTCAAGGACGAAGCCCCGGCGATCGCCGTCACCGACACTAACAATTTGTTCGGTGCGTTGGAGTTCGCACAGAAGGCAGTGAAGGACGGCATCCAGCCGATCATCGGCTGCCAGACCGCACTCGCCTTTTCCGGTGAAAACAGCGACGGCCAGCGCGACCGCCGCCGGCAGGGCCCGGAGATGCGGCCGGTCGTGCTGCTCGCCGCGACCGAAGCCGGCTATTCCAACCTGGTCAGGCTGGTAAGCCGCGTCTATCTGGAAACACCGCCCGGCGAGGCGGTGCACCTGACAACCGAGATGCTGGAGGGCAAGGCCGATGGGCTGATCTGCCTCAGCGGCGGGCCGCGCGGCCCGATCGGCAACGCCTTGAAGGAGGATCGCCGCGATCTGGCCGAGGTGCGGCTTTTGACGCTGAAGGCGCTGTTTGGCGACCGGCTCTATGTCGAATTGGACCGGGTTGCCGGTTACGACCGGGTCATCGAACATCAGACAATCGATCTCGCCTACGCGCATGAACTTCCGCTCGTTGCCACCAATGAGGCGTTTTTCTCCTCGCGCGATGATTATGAGGCGCATGACGCGCTGATCGCCATCGCCGAGGGCTCCGTCGTCGCCGTCGACACTCGCCGGCGACTGTCGCCGGACAATTTCCTGCGCAGCCAGGCCGACATGGCAAAGCTGTTCGCCGACCTGCCGGAAGCGATCGACAACACGGTCGAGATCGCACTGCGTTGCTCCTACTATCCAAAGACCCGCAGCCCGATCCTGCCGCGCTTCACCGGCGGCGATGCCTCCGACAAGGATGCGGCCGAAAAGGCCGAGGCCGCGGAACTCGCCCGCCAGGCGCGCGAGGGGCTCGACGCGCGGCTCGCTTTGCACGGACCAACGCCGGGCTACACGGTCGAGCAATATCGCGAACGGCTCGAATTCGAGCTCGGCATCATCGAGAAGATGAAATTTCCGGGCTACTTCCTGATCGTTGCCGACTTCATCAAATGGGCCAAGGCGCAAGGCATTCCGGTCGGACCGGGCCGTGGTTCGGGCGCCGGATCGCTGGTCGCCTATTCGACGACCATCACCGATATCGATCCGCTGCGCTTCTCCCTGCTGTTCGAGCGCTTCCTCAATCCGGACCGCGTGTCGATGCCCGACTTCGACATCGACTTCTGCCAGGATCGCCGCGAAGAGGTGATCCGTTACGTCCAGCAGAAATACGGCCGTGACCAGGTCGGCCAGATCATCACCTTCGGTACCCTGCAGGCCCGCGCCGTGCTGCGCGACGTCGGCCGCGTGCTGCAGATGCCCTATGGCCAGGTCGACAAGCTGTCCAAGATGGTGCCACAGAACCCGGCCAATCCGGTCAAGCTTGCCGACGCAATCGCCAACGAGCCGCGCTTTGCCGAGGAGGCCGAGAAGGAGCCGATCGTCCAGACGCTGCTCGACATGGCGCAGAAACTCGAGGGCCTTTACCGCCACGCCTCGACGCACGCCGCCGGCATCGTCATCGGCGACCGGCCTTTGTCGGAGCTGGTGCCGATGTACCGCGATCCGCGCTCGGACATGCCGGTCACCCAGTTCAACATGAAATATGTCGAGCAGGCCGGCCTGGTGAAGTTCGACTTCCTCGGCCTGAAGACGCTGACCGTGCTGGAGACGGCGGTAAAGCTGATCCGCCGCCGTGGCATCGACATCGATCTGGCCACGATCCCGCTCGACGATCCCGACACATACGCCATGCTCTCGCGCGGCGAAGTGGTCGGCGTGTTCCAGGTGGAAAGTGCCGGCATGCGCAAGGCGCTGATCGGCATGCGGCCCGACTGCATCGAGGACATCATCGCGCTTGTCGCACTGTACCGTCCGGGCCCAATGGAGAACATCCCGACCTACAACGCCAGAAAGCATGGCGAGGAGGAGATGGCGTCGATCCATCCCAAGATCGACCATCTGGTGAAGGAGACGCAGGGCGTCATCGTTTACCAGGAACAGGTGATGCAGATCGCGCAAGAGCTGTCCGGCTATTCGCTCGGCGAAGCCGACCTTCTGCGCCGCGCCATGGGCAAGAAGATCCGCGCCGAGATGGACAAGCAGCGCGAGCGCTTCGTCTCGGGTGCGGTCGAGCGCGGCGTCAGCAAGCCGCAAGCCGACTTCATTTTCGACCTGCTGGCCAAATTCGCCGACTATGGTTTCAACAAGTCGCACGCCGCCGCCTACGCCGTCGTTTCCTACCAGACCGCCTATCTCAAGGCGCATTATCCGGTCGAGTTCCTGGCGGCGTCGATGACGCTCGATATGGGTAACACCGACAAGCTCGCCGACTTCCGCCAGGATGCGCTGCGCCTCGGCATTGAGGTGCTGGCGCCGTCGGTGATGACCAGCTTCCGGCCTTTCGAGGTCGGTGAGAACCGCATCTATTATTCGATGGCGGCGCTGAAAGGTGTCGGCGATGCGGCGGTCGAGCACATCGTTGCGGTGCGTGGCGAAAAGCCGTTCAAGAATCTCGCCGATTTCTGCGAGCGGGTCGATCCCAAGATCGTCGGCAAGCGGGTCTTCGAAAGCCTGATCATGGCCGGCGCGCTCGACTGTTTCGGCCATGACCGCGCCCAGATGATGGCCGGTGTCGAACGGATGATGGGGCTGGCTTCGCTCGCCCAGCAGAATGCCGTTTCCGGCCAGGCCGATATTTTCGGCGCCTCGCTGGGCGCACAGTCGCAGGCGCTCAACCTGCCGGCGACGGATCCATGGCTCGCCGCGGATCGGCTGCACCGCGAATTCCAGGTCGTCGGCTTCTATCTCTCGGCCCATCCGCTCGATGAATACAAGGTGGCTTTGCAGAAGATGCGGGTGCAGAACTGGGCGGAGTTCTCGGCCGCCGTCAAACGCGGCGCTTCCGCCGGTCGCCTGGCCGGTACCGTGACTAGCAAGCAGGAGCGCAAGACGCGCACCGGCAACAAGATGGGCGTGGTGGCGTTTTCCGACACCTCCGGCCAGTACGAGGCCGTGCTGTTCTCCGAAGCATTGGCCCAGTACCGCGACCTCCTGGAAGCCGGCCGCTCCGTCGTCATCACGGTCGCGGCGGAGGACAGGCCCGAGGGCGTCAATTTGCGCATCAACTCCGTGCAATCGCTGGAGGACGAGGCAAGCCGCATCCAGAAGGCGCTGCGCATTTTCGTCAGGAACGACGGACCGGCCTCGATGATCCAGTCCCAGCTCACCCAGCGTGGCGAAAGCCAGGTGAGCATTATCGTGATCAAGGAAGAGGCGCAGGGCGAGGTCGAGATCGCCTTGCAGGGCGGCTACCGCGTCTCGCCGCAGATCGCCTCGGCGATGCGCGCCGTGCCCGGCGTGGTCGAAGTGGAACTGGTCTAGAGCCGATTCGCTGATGGCTGGAGGGCCATGGACGCGCGGACGGCAGCTTTGGCACTGCAAGGCCTGCGGGCATGTTCTCAACATACCCGACGAGGGAAACTGAGCAGCGGCAGCGTTACGATGCCGCCACTTCGGCCGCCTGTGCCGGCTTGCGCTGCAGATTGAGCAGATTGCCCATCAGGATAAGTAGCGCGCCGCCGGCGGTGAACGCGTCGATCTGCTCGTGGTAAAGCAGCCAGCCGATCAGAGCCGACAGCGGTACGCGCAGGAAATCCATCGGCGAAATGACGGTGGCGTCGGCATAGCCGAGCGCGCGGGCCATGCAGAAATGCGACGACATGCCGGTGAAGGCAATCAGTACGATCCACGGCCACAGCTCCAGCGGCGGGTTACGCCACGTATAGAGCGCCGGAACCAGGCCGACCACGGACTGGATGATCAGCATCCAGAAGATGATGCGCACGACGCTGTCCGTTCGCGTCAGCGACTTGACCATGACCACCGAGATGCCGAAGCAGACCGCGGCACCGAGCACGACGAGATGTCCCGGATCGACCGAGCCGACACCGGGGCGAACGATGACCACCACGCCGATCAGCCCGAGCACGACTGCCGCCAGTTTCGGCCGGCTCAGCCTTTCGCCGAGAAACGTCACCGCCAGGATCGCGGTCCAGATCGGCGTGGTGAATTCGATCGAGATCAGCACCGCCAGCGGGATCAGTGTCAGTGCATAAAGCCAGGCCGCCTGGCCGGTATAGTGGATGACATTGCGGGCGATATGGGCGACGGGGCGCTGCGTGCGCATCGCCGCAAAGCCGCCGCTCGTCATAACCAGCGGCAGCAGAATGAAGAAACCGATCACCGAGCGCAGTTCCAGCACCTGGAAGACGTTGAGCTCAGCTGTCGTGGCGCGGCCGGCGATCGACATCCCCAGAAACGAGGTAATCGACAGCGCCATCCAGAACGCGGCCTTGGGGATCGAAGGGGTGGGTGCCATGGCAGCTATCTCGCAGGCCGGGGCTTTTGCCGCAATCGCTAGTCGTTCCATTCTTCTGGGCCAGTCGCAGCGATGGCGTTGCAAAACAGTCGCGGGCGGAACCCGATACGGCCATGGGCGTTGAGTCTCGATATTTTGTCCCTGCTTTGCAAACCCGCCTTTCCAATATCGACAAGGAGAGTTTCATGAGACCATTCGCGCAAGTCGCGCTTGCTGCCTGCCTGGCGATTGCCGCGGGCGCTGCTCATGCCGACGAGACCAAATTTCTCCAGTCGTTCAAGGGCAATTTCGCCGGCAAGGGCACTGTCCAGGTGACCACGGACGTGCCGAACGTCAGTGTTTCCTGCAGCTTCAAGTCGAACGCTACCTCAACCTCGCTCTCCCTGGATGGCAATTGCCGCGGTCTCGTTGTGGTGTCACGGGCCATCAGCGCCAATCTGAAGGTCACAGGTGCGAAATACAGCGGCGTCTATGTCGGATCTCGCACCGGGCCGGCGCAGCTGAACGGCAGCCGGTCGGGCAACGCGATCAATCTTGGCATCCGCTGGGCTCAAGAGGTCAATGGCGATCGCAAGGCGCGGATGACGGTTGAGAAGCGCGGCGAGAACGGCATCCGGCTGACGGTCACCGATACCGATCCGAAAACCGGCAAGAGCGTGGTGACGAGCCGCATAGATTTGACACGAACCTGATCGCTCAGTCCTCCAGCGGCTCCGGCGGGTGGGCATCGCGGCCCCTGCCGAACGTATAGCCGGTTTCCACCGCCTTGCGGCCGAACTTGTCGCGCAGCGCGTCGATGGCGCCTTCGGCCATGGCACGTTTGCGCGACTGGACGTCGACCAGATCGGGCGGGTCGGCCTTGTCGTCGTCGGAGAGGTCGCTGACGCCAATGCCGAGCAATCGAAATTTCGTTCCGTCCGTTTCCTTGCGAAGGAGCTCCACTCCGGTCTGAAAGATACGGTCGGCGAGCCGTGTCGGGTCGCCGAGTTGGCGGTTGCGCGTGCGCAGCTTGAAATCCTGGGTCTTCAGTTTCAGCACCACGGTGCGTCCGGCAATGCCAGATTTTTTCAGCCGGGCCGAGACTTTTTCCGAAAGGCCCCTTAGCACCGAGACCAGTTCCTCCAGAGACGCGATGTCAGTGTCGAATGTGGTTTCGGCCGACACGCTCTTGGCGTCTTGGTCGGGATCGACGCGGCGGACGTCCTCCCCACGCGAAAGTCGGTAGAGCCGGTCGCCCATTGTGCCATAGCGGCGCATCAGGTCGCCACGCTCCATCGTCTGAAGCTGGCCGATGGTGCGGATGCCGTCGCGTTCCAGCGTGGCGTTGAACGCCTTGCCGACGCCCCAGATCATGGTCACCGGCTGCGTCGCCAGGAAGCCGACCGCCTCGGCCTCGCCGATGACCGAGAAGCCGCGCGGCTTGCGGAAATCGGACGCGATCTTGGCGAGGAATTTGCAATAGGAGAGGCCGGCCGAAACGGTGATGCCGATCTCCTTCTCGACGGCCAGTGCAAAGCGCGCCAGCACCACTGCCGGCGGCAGGCCGTGCAATCGTTCGGTGCCGGCGAGGTCGAGAAACGCCTCGTCGATCGACAGCGGCTCGACCAGTGGCGTCAGCGCCTGCATCATGGCGCGCACCTCGCGGCCGACACGCACATATTTTTCCATGTTGGGCGGGATCACGACCGCCTCGGGGCAGGCCTCGAGCGCCTTGAACATCGGCATGGCGGAGCGAACGCCGCGGATGCGGGCGATGTAGCATGCGGTGGAGACGACCCCGCGCTTGCCGCCGCCAATGATCAGTGGCTTGTCCTTGAGCGCGGGGTTGTCGCGCTTTTCGATCGCCGCGTAGAAGGCGTCGCAATCGATATGGGCCAGATGCAGCCGGTAAAGCTCGGGATGGCGGGCAAGGCGAGGGCTGCCGCAGCGCTCGCAGCGGCGCGTTTCACTGCGCTGAAACGTCAGGCAGTCACGGCAAAAACCGTGATCGGGATTGTTGACAGGGGCCGCCATCGCTGCGAACATAAAGAGAACAGAGGCAATGGTACGACAGTGCAGGGCCAGCGACAAGCTTGGCCTGGGGAGAACCGTATGAGCACGACCATAGCGCCGCTAGCGCCTGAGCTCTGGCCTGATTTCGAGGACCTTTTCGGCAAGCAGGGCGCCTGCTATGGCTGCTGGTGCACGCATTTCCGGCTGGCGCCGGCGGCGCGGCGCGAGAGCAGCCGCGAACGCAACAAGGACCATATCAGGGCGCGCATCGAAGCCGGCCCGCCGCCCGGCCTGCTGGCCTTCGAGGACGGCAAGGCGGTCGGCTGGATGCAGATCGGGCCGCGCGCCGACGTGCCCGAATGGAACAACAAGGGCAGGGGCTCGGCGCCGATCGACCCCGCCGACGCTTCCGATCCGGCCGTTTGGGCGATCTCCTGCTTCTTCATCCGCGCCAAGGCACGGGGCCGAGGCATCACGCATCGCCTCGTCGAAGGCGGTATCGATTTCGCCCGCAGCAACGGGGCACGGCTTGTCGAGGCCTGCCCGATCGACCTGTCGCGCGATTCGCGCTCGATCGGCCTGTTCGTCGGCTCGTCGGGCGTGTTTGAGAAGGCCGGTTTCGAGCGGCTGGTGGAACGCAAGGCGGGCCGGCCGCTGATGCGGCTGGTGCTGAGGCCGATTGCCTGACTGTCATCATCTTGCAGTTGTGATGGTATTTCCCTACCAGAAGTACGAAACGATTTTTGCCTTTCGACCCAACGGAGAATTGCCGTGAACCGTATGCTGCCAGTTGCCTTTACCGCGCTTCTGTTCTGCGCGCCCGCTTTCGGTCAGACCGTCGACAGCCAGGGGGCGAAGCAATTGTCCGATGATCTGTCCCGCTATGTCGGCAAGCAGGCGCTCGACAAGGGCATTCTGAAGGTTTCGGTCGAAGGCGACGCCTACAAGATCGTGTTCGATCTCCAGGCGCTTGCCGCGACGGTTCCCGCAGAGGGAAAGGTGAAATTCGACTTCGCGCCCTACGCCCTGCTGGTCAAGCCGCGCAGCGACGGGACCTGGGATGTCTCGATGGATTTTTCGCAGAGCGGATCCTTCGAGTTCAACGGACCCGAGGGGCTGCAAAGCACGCAGTTTTCGATCAAGGACGGCAAGGGTTCCGGCGTCTACGACCCCAAACTGGCTGCCTTCATCAGCGGCGCCAGTTCGATGGCGGGCATGACGATCGCATCGAAGGAGGCCAAGCAGCAGATGGAAGCCAGCGCTGGCGCCGGCACCGCGACCATCGCCGCCACCAAGGCTGCCAATGGCGGCGTCGATTTCACCACGTCGCAGAAAGTTTCGAATTTCGTCGAAACGATAAAATTGAATGATCCCGAGAACGGGCTGAATTTTCCGGTCACCGTGAAGTCGCCGGAATTGTCGGTGGAAGCCAGCGGCAAGGGCGTGCAGACCAGGCCGCTGCTCGACCTCCTGGCATTTGCCGTGGCCAATGAGGACGAGAAGACGCTGAAGGCAAACCAGGCGCAGCTGAAGTCGCTTCTGCTCGCCGCGCTTCCGGTGTGGGAGCGCATCGACGGCACCTATGGCTTCAAGGATTTCGCGGTCGACAGCCCGATCGGCACTTTCGGGGCGACGCAGCTCAGCACCGCGTTCGGCAGCGACGGCGTTTCCCAGAGCGGCAAGGTCACCTACGGCATCAAGGCGTCGGGGCTGACCGTACCGCAGCAGCTTTTGCCGAGCTGGAGCGTGGCGCTGCTGCCCACCGATATCGACCTGAACTTCGGCGGTGCCAATATCGATCTCGATAGCATGGCGAGGAAGGCGATCGAAGCCTTTGATCTCAATCAGGATCCGCCACTGTCGCCCGAGTTCGGCGACCAGCTCAAGGCCGATTTCCTGGCCAAGGCGCCGAAGGTCGTCATCGGCCACAGCACTGTGAAGAACAAGGACATGGAGATCGCGCTGGAAGGCGAGATGACAAGCTTCGGTGAGAAGCCCGACGCAAATCTCACTGTCGATGTCGCCGGCTTCGACAAGATCATGGCGCATCTGCAGGAAGCGGCAAAGACGGAGCCCGAGGTCGGGCAGTACGTGCCTGCCGCCCTGATGGTGAAGGGGTTTGCCAAGACACTGCCGGACGGCCGGCTGGAATGGGCTGTCAGCACCAAGGCTGACGGCTCCGTCACCGTCAATGGCGTGATGCTGAAGCCCGCCGATCCGGCGGTGGACGACAGCGTCGACGATAGCGACGGCGCGGACGATAGCAGCGGCAGCGACAATGGCGGCGGCGCCAACGGTGGCGGTGGCGCCAATAGCGGCGGCGGCGACAATGGCGGGGCCGGTGCGAAGCTGAACCCTTGAGGGTTCGGCTCTAGACACTTGTTTTGACGCAATTTGGAATGCGCCCTTCGGAGCGGACAGCTTGACTAAGCAGAATTGACTTGGAAGCCGGGCTTTCGAAAGATGGAAGCCATGACTGCACATCGCGCGCACAGCATCGAGTTCAAACGTCAGGTAGTGCAAGAGTTCCTCTCCGGCGAGACGCTTCATGGTCTGGCCAGGCGGCACGAACTAGCGCGTAACCTGATCCGTATCTGGGTCCAGAAATACGAGGCCGGCGCCTTCGACGAGGATGTAGCGGCGGCCGAGACGATGCAGACCTATGAGGCTCGGATCGCCGCGCTGGAGCGGCTGGTAGGCCGGCAAGCCTTGGAAATCGAGTTTCTAAAGGGGGCTCTGAAAAGCGCACCACGTCCCAGAAGCGGGCCTACATCCGTGATCACCGGCCCCGCGGTGTCTCCATCGCTGAAGGATGCCGGCTGATGGGGATCGCGCGATCAACCTACTACGATCAGCCCGAAACCGCCGTGGATGACACAGCGCTCGTCGAGACGATGGGTGAGATCTCCGACAGCTTCGAAGCCTACGGCTATCGCCGCATGCAGGCGGCGCTGCGGCAGAGCGGCATTGTCGTGAACCACAAGAAGATCAGACGATTGATGCGCGAGCATGATCTGCAGCCCAGGATCAGGCGACGCTTCATCGCCACCACGGACAGCAATCATGAATTGCCGATCTTCCCGAACCTGGCGAAGGACGTGACACTCGATGGCCCGAACCGGCTTTGGGTAAGCGACATAACCTACGTGGCGATTGCGGCAGGCTTCGTCTACGTCGCGGTCATCTTGGATGCCTGGTCCCGCAAGGTCGTTGGTTACGCCATCGGCCGTTCGATCGACGCGCGCTTGACCGTTGCAGCATTGAAGGCGGCAATCGAACGGCGAAAGCCGCCGCCGGGCTGCGTCCATCACTCGGATCGAGGGGCGCAATATGCCGCGCTCCTCTATCGCAATCTTCTCGCCGAGCACGATCTTATTGGATCGATGGGTCGGCGCGGCAATCCTACGATAATGCCAAAGCGGAAAGCTTCATGAAGACGATGAAGGTCGAAGCCATCTATCCGATGGCCTATGAAACCTTCACCGACGTCGCTGAGGACCTTCCCCGCTTCATTGATGAGGTCTACAACACCCGCCGATTGCATTCAGCGCTCGGCTATCTCAGCCCGCAACAGTTCGAAGACCAACACGCCCGGAAGATGGTCAAAACTGCCGCTTGATCCTGTCCGCTCCGAGGGGCGCACTCCAATTCCCAAGGGAAAGCGCTACGCGCTTTTCCCGGGAAAACCGTTTCACACTTTTCCTGGAATTGCTTTAGAGCCCCAGCGCGTCCGCGATCTTCGCTGCGGCTTCATGCCAGTCCTGGACGACGATGACATCGTCCGGGACCGCCGGCAGGAACGCCCGCAGCGAATTGTCGGCCATCAGGTGGAAAAGACTAGCGTCGGCGACCTTCTCCCGCACCGATGCCAGATTGTGCGGCTGATCGTCGACGAAGACCACAGGCCGGCCGTTCTTGCCGCGCAGCCTGGCCACTGCCGGTCCCTTGGCCATTTCGGTGGTCAGCAGCGGGTAGCTCAGGCCCAGCGCATCGAGATGGGCGCGGCGGACGGCGCGATGCCGGTGCGGCATGGCCGTCAGCAAGATGATTTCCGCGCGGTCGCCAAGCCTTGCCAAGGCTTCCGCGGCTCCGTCGGTGATGCTTTGCCAATCGGCTTGTGCGTCGAAAAAATCGCCCAGGAGTGCCGTGACTTCGGGCTGTTCGATCAGCCGGCCGCTGGCCGTTTCGGCAATGTTGCCGGTCAGCCGGAAGGACGCCAGTGTCAGGCCGTAGCCGCGCGATTTCAGGAAATGCGGGAAGGGGCGGATGAACTCGAGCACGACGTCGTCGACGTCGAGCACCAGCAGCGGCCGGTCGTCGGCCGAAAGTTCCTCGATCTGGCGCGCAGTCTCCGGATCATCGCTCATATGGAATGCTCATGGTTGTCGTCGCCGAGCGGCAGGGCGCGCAACGCCTTGCCGACGGCGGCGGGCGGCGTGCCGGTCTCCTCGGCAAAGCGCATCAGGGTCGGCTCGTGGGCGAGGATGAACTGCAGCACGCCGGCCAAAAAGCCCGGCTCGCCGGCGGCCTTGCGGATCGAATGCGCTTCTATTCCGGTGATCGCCAGAAAACGCGGCAACAGTTCCGGATCGGAGGCAACGAAACCCAGCGCCTTCACGGCAATGGTTTCCGCCTCTTCGCGCATTGACGCCGCGTTTGCCATCACTACCTTCGGTATGTGGAATGAGTCTCTTCCGCAGTAATGGCAAGAATTGCTTGCGGCAAGCCTTTACAGCGCGGCGCGCCGTTTGGACGCGCAGGCAGGCGAGGTGGAATTCGCGCTGCTTTGCAGCCCGAAGGTTTCCGTTTCGTCAATCATATTGCCGTATAGTGAAGCAGGGTTTGGTGCGTTCAACCAGGGGCGCATGACGGTCACCTTCGAGCGGAGGGACGGCCGGGACGGGATGTCGATGCCTAAGAAGGTCATGATCGTCGAGGACAATGAGCTCAACATGAAGCTCTTTCGGGACCTCATCGAAGCAAGCGGCTACGAGACGGTGCGCACCCGCAACGGGCTCGAGGCGCTGGACCTAGCGCGCAAGCACCGGCCCGATCTCATCCTGATGGACATCCAGTTGCCCGAAGTGTCGGGGCTAGAAGTGACCAAATGGCTGAAGGAAGATGACGATCTGCACGTCATTCCGGTCATCGCGGTCACCGCCTTCGCCATGAAGGGCGACGAGGAACGCATCCGCCAGGGCGGCTGCGAAGCCTATATTTCGAAGCCGATCTCGGTGCCGCGTTTCATCGAAACCATCAAATCCTATCTGGGCGATGCCTGATGTGCCATTCCAGCCGAGCCGGAGCCTTGTGAAATGACTGCGCGGATCCTCGTCGTCGACGACATCCCTGCCAATGTGAGGCTGCTGGAGGTTCGGCTGCTGGCCGAATATTTCGAGGTGCTGACCGCCACCAATGGGCCCGACGCGATCGAGACCTGCGAGAACGGCAAGGTCGATGTCGTGCTGCTCGACGTCATGATGCCCGACATGGACGGGTTCGAGGTCTGCCGCAGACTGAAGAGCGACCCCGCAACATCGCACATTCCGGTGGTGATGATCACCGCGCTCGACCAGGTGTCCGACCGCGTGCGCGGGCTGGAAGCTGGCGCCGACGATTTCCTGACCAAGCCGGTCAACGACCTGCAGCTGATGACGCGCGTCAAGAGCTTGGTCCGGTTGAAATCTCTCACCGACGAGCTCCGGCTGCGCGCCTCGACGACGCGCAACATCGGCATCGAGGAACTGCTCAGCCGCAATTTCGCGTCCGAGGACACGATCCCGAAAGTGCTGTTGATCGACGAGCGCAAATCGTCGGTCGAGCGCATCCAGAAAATGTTGCGCGACCGCGCCGATCTTGACGTCAGCGGCGACCCGCATGCCGGGTTCTTTCAGGCCGCCGAGACGTCCTATGAATGCGTGATGATCTCGACGGCCTTCGCCGATTTCGATCCGCTGAGGCTCTGCTCGCAGTTGCGCTCGCTTGACCGCACGCGTTTCGTGCCGATCATCCTTTTGGCCGAGGAGGGCGAGGAGGAGCGCATCATCCGCGGCCTCGAACTCGGCATCAACGACTATCTGATGCGGCCGATCGACCAGCAGGAACTGACGGCGCGGCTGCGCACCCAGGTGCGCCGCAAGCGCTACAACGACCAATTGCGCGCCAGCGTCACCCAGACCATCGAGATGGCGGTCACCGACGGCCTGACCGGACTGCACAACCGCCGCTATCTCGACAGCCATCTGCAGACGCTGTTCGACCGCGCCGTGGCGCGGCGCCGGCCGTTGTCGGTGATGATCACCGATCTCGACCGCTTCAAGTCGATCAATGACGCGCATGGCCATGATGGCGGCGACGAGGTGCTGCGGGAATTCGCGCGGCGGCTGCGCAAGAATGTCAGGGGCATCGACCTTGCCTGCCGGTTCGGCGGCGAGGAGTTCGTGGTGGTGATGCCGGATACCGATGGCGCTGTGGCCGAGAAAGTGGCCGAACGCATCCGCGCCGAAATCGCCCAGAAGCCTTTCGCCATCGGTGCCGACGGCAAGACGATCGAGGTCACCGTCAGCGTCGGCGTGTCGTCGGTGCTGAAGGGCGTGGACACGGCGGCGGCGCTGATGAAGCGCGCCGATCTCGCGCTTTACGAAGCCAAGAGCGGTGGCCGCAACCGTGTGGTTGCCAAGGCGGCGTAGCGGTCCGAGACCGATTGTGCGGTCAATCCAACAAGGTTAGCCATTTACCTTAATCCAAGCGATTCGCGAGCCTTGGTTAAGAAACTGTTGATTTTCATAAGCTCTTGCGCAAATGTGCAGGCCAAGACGAAGCCGGCACGAGGATACATAGCCGGCTCGATCCCTAGAAATACCCCATGATGCTCAGGTCCGCCGCATCTCCTGGGTCCGTGGGGTCGGCCGGCCGGCGCTGGCACATAGTGGCCTCCTCGTACCGCTGCCAAACGCCGACCGGCCCCCTTCTTCCAAACAGACATCAGAACTTCGTGCCAAGGCACGAAGGACTCTGATTTTTTGCCTGCAGGCAATCCGGGCTCCCGTCTTCGATCCACGGCTGTCGGCCGTTCAAAGCGATCCGCGCAGGAGAGCACCCCTTCCATTTCGTACATATGGCGCACAAGGGGCTTGCGGCAAGACCCGGCTCCTCCCGTAAAAACCACGCAGATCAGGCGCGAAACGGGAGTGACGATTAATGATTTTTGATCATGCTGTGGTGATCGCCGGAGCCGGTCCGACCGGGTTGATGCTGGCAGGCGAACTCACTCTGGCGGGCATCGATGTCACCAGTGTCGAGCGGCGCCCGGACCAGCAGTTAATCGGCTTGCGCGCGGGTGGCCTGCACGCACGCACCATCGAAATTCTCGATCAGCGCGGAATTGCCGAGCGGTTCCTCTCGCAGGGGCAGCGCTTCCCGACCGTCGGCTTCCACATGATCCGTTTGGATATCGGCGACCTTCCCAGCCGGCACAATTATCTGCTGGCGCTGCGGCAAAACCACATCGAGCGGATATTGGCCGACTGGATCAAAGAGTTGGGGGTGCCGGTCTATCGCGGACAGGACGTCACTGACTTCACGCAGCATGATGACGGTGTCGACCTGGATCTGTCCGGCGGCCGACGGTTGAGGGCGCAATATCTCGTCGGCTGCGACGGAGGGCGCAGCACAATCCGCAAGGCGGCGGGCATCGAGTTCGCCGGATGGGACCCGACGATGAGCTGGATGATCGCCGAGGTCGAAATGGCTAGGGAACCGGCATTGGGCTTTCGCAGCGACGCCTACGGAATTCATGCCATAGGCAAGATCGAGGAAACCAACCGGGTGGGTGTCGTGCTGACCGAGAGGCAATTGACCGTCGGCGGCGAACCGACGCTGGCCGATCTCCGCCAGGCGCTTATCGCTGCCTATGGCACCGATTTCGGGGTCCACAGTCCGACCTGGATCTCCCTTTTCACCGACATGACACGACAGGCCGCCGCCTACCGCGACAGACGTGTCGTGTTGGCCGGCGACGCCGCGCATATCCATCCTCCGATGGGCGGGCAGGGGCTCAACATCGGCGTGCAGGACGCGGTCAATCTGGGGTGGAAGCTCGCCCAGGTGGTCAAGCGGACATCACCGGAAAGCCTGCTCGACAGCTATCACGCCGAGCGCCATCCGATCGCCGCTCGCGTGCTGCGCAACGCGATGGCACAGGTTGCGCTTCGTCGCATGGATGCCAGCACCAAGGCCTTGGGCGACATCTTTACCGAGCTGCTCGGCATGGATGAGCCGCGCAAACGGATCGCCGCGGAGATGTCCGGTCTGGGCATCCGGTACGACCTCGGCGAGGGACATCCACTGCTTGGGCGGCGAATGCCCGATCTCGATCTGGTCACTCGCAATGGCCCGTTGCGGGTCTTCAGCTTGCTGCACGATGCCCGGCCGGTACTTCTCAACCTCGGCGAACCTGGCGGACTGGACATCGCGCCTTGGGCGGATCGGGTCCTGCAGATCGAAGCTGGATACGACGGCACCTGGGAACTGCCGGTCCTCGGGACGGTCGCCGCGCCCGCCGCCGTGCTGATTCGGCCCGATGGCTACGTGGCCTGGGTTGGGATTGGAACCCAAGACGGGCTGGCTGACGCGCTGACCACCTGGTTCGGGCCGCCCGCCGCGAGTAAGCGCCTTTGCGTCAGAAGCGTTCGCGGTAATCGCGCGGGTTTGTGCCGAGGGCTCTTAGAAAGCCGCGCCGCATCGTCTCCTCCGATCCGAAGCCGCAGCGACGGGCCGTCTGGTTGACGGCCTGGCCTCGTTCCAGCATCCGTCGCGCCCCCTCGATCCGGATCTCCTTGATCGCGCGCGCAGGTGTGCGGCCCGTTGCCTCCCGATAGTGCCTGGAGAAACTGCGCGGGCTCATATTGGCGCGCTCGGCCAGGTTCGGCAGCGAAAGGTCGCCGTCCAGATTGTCCTGAATCCAGCCATGCAGCCGGTCGAAGCGTTCGTCGCCTTGCTGCAGCTTGAGCGTCTGGCTGAACTGCGCCTGGCCACCGGGTCGTTTCAGGAAGACCACCAACTCGCGCGCCACCGCAAGCGCCACGCGCCGGCCAAGGTCTGCCTCGACGAAGGAAAGGGCGAGATCTATGCCCGCCGTCACGCCTGCCGACGTCCAGACATTGCCGTCACGGATGAAGATCGGGTCGGGTTCGAGGCGGACCGCTGGAAAGCGCCGCGCGAACTCGGCGCACCGTCCCCAGTGGGTAACCGCACGCCGGCCGTCGAGCAGTCCTGCCGTCGCCAGAAGCATGGCGCCACTGCACACGGACGCCGTTCGCGTGGCGTCTCGCGAGCGGCCGATTATCCATTGGATCAGTTCGGGATCCTCGCAGGCCGCGTTGACGCCCCATCCGCCAGGCACGATCAGCGTGTCGATCCTCGACCCATGCGGCGGCAGCGCCCCGGTTTCGAGCACGAGGCCGGCGGACGTTCTGATCCGCGGGGAGGCGGCGACGACCGCGACCTCGTACGGAGCTGGTTCACCGGCCTGCGTCCTGAAGTCGTTGGCGCTGGCGAAAACCTGAAGCGGCCCGCTGACATCGAGGAGCTGGATGTCGGGATAGGCAAGGATTTCGATATGGCGCATTGCGATTTGGCTTGAAACGAGGGGTGATTGGCGATCGTGCCAAAGCATGATGCCTTAGATTGGCTGGAGTCAACCTATGGAGAGTTCCATGACCCTTCGTTTCGGCATCCTCGTCTTCCCCAATGTCCAGCAGCTCGACCTCACCGGCCCTTATGAAGTCCTGGCATCGGCAAAGGGCGCCGAGGTGGAACTGATCTGGAAGGATCGCAATCCGGTGATGTCGTCGACGCGGCTGTCGCTCAACCCAACGGCGACCTTCGACGATTGCCCGCCTCTCGATGTGCTGTGCATTCCGGGTGGAGGCGGCGTCAACCCGCTGCTGGAGGACCACGCCGTCCTCGATTTCGTGCGGGAGCGGGCTGTGCAGGCACGCTATGTCACCTCGGTATGCAGCGGTGCCCTGGTGCTCGGTGCCGCCGGCCTGCTCAAAGGCAAGCGGGCGACGACGCATTGGTACGCGCATGATTTCCTCGCCGAGTTCGGCGCCATTCCAGTCAACGAGCGCATTGTCGAGGACGGAAACCTGATAACCGCTGGCGGCGTCACCTCGGGGATCGATTTCGGCCTCCTCCTGGTCGCCAGGCTTCTCGGCCAGGCCGAGGCCGAAACGGTGCAGCTCTCACTCGAATATGCCCCGGCTCCTCCGTTCCAGTCGGGCACGCCCGCCCAGGCTTCGCCTGCCGTGCTGGCGGAAGCAACGAATCGGCTCGCGGGTTCGAGGCAGATTCGCGAGGAGATGTTCGCGCGCTGGCGCGCCACGCGCGCAGCCGTCACGCCGACGCGAGCCCAAGCCTGAACTGACGGGCCGAACGGCGCCAAGGCGCGTCGTTCGGCCTGTCCCTGTTTCGGCTGTTGACACGTCTCTCCGTCCGTGCAGAATTGGTTGGACCATTGGACCACTTTTGCATCGGGAGGATTTGTGGACCAGAACAGCCTGCCACCCATTCAGACGACGGCGCGCGATGACGCCGTGCTGAAGGCGTTGGTGGGTTTTGTCCGCGCCGAATCCCTGCAGCCCGGCGAGCGGCTTCCGACCGAACGCATCCTGGCCGAGCGGCTGAAGGTCAGCCGCAACACGGTGCGCGAGGCGCTGACGCGGTGGGAGGGACTTGGCCTGGTCGAGCGCCGGCAAGGCAGCGGCACCTACCTCAAGGCGGCCGTGTCACCCGACATGCTGCACATGCCGCTGACCTTGGCCGGCGGTAATGACTTCACCAGCCTGATGCATACGCTGGAAATCCGCCGCGCGCTCGAAGCGGAGGCGGCGGCCCTTTGCGCCGAACGCGCCAGCCCGGCGGACATTGCCGAGATCGAGCGCAAGCTCGACATCATGGAGCAGGCGTTCCGCACCCGCGATGGCATGTCGTCGGAAGAGGACTGGGAGTTCCACCAGGCGATCTATCGGGTCTCTGGCAATCCGCTGTTCGAGCAGATCATCGCCGCCATGCACGAGCTGTTCCACCGTTTCTGGGAGCATCCGCTTGGCGTGCGCGATTTCGGTCACGCCAGCTTTCCCTACCATCGCACCGTTTACGAATGCATCGCCGCACGTGATCCGCAAGGCGCCCGCGCCGAAGCGCTCAAGCTGATCGCCACCGTCGAGGACGATCTCAAGCGCGGTGCGGCCAAACTCAAACTTTCGAGCCAGACATGAACGAGCATCCGACCGGTTTCGATTACGACTATCTTGCCGAGGCGGCGACACTGCTGGCGCATGACGAGCCGTTTCCGGGCGGCGCGGTGGTGCCGCCGATCTACCAGACGTCGCTCTTCACCTTCGCCAATTATGCCGAAATGGCCGACACCTTTGCCGGCAAACGAAGGCAGCCGATCTATTCGCGCGGCGACAATCCGACGGTGATGGAGTTCGAGGCGCGCGTGGCCGCACTCGAGGGCGCCGAGGCCGCGCGCGGTTTTTCGAGCGGCATGGCGGCGATCAGTGCCACGGTGCTTGCCTTCGTCGGCGCCGGCGAACGCATCGTTGCGGTGCGCAACTGCTATGGCGATGCCTACCGGCTGTTCGAGCGGCTTTTGCCGCGGCTCGACATCAAGGTCGACTATGTCGACGGCTCCGATCCGGATGCGGTGGCGGCGGCACTTCCCGGTGCCAAGCTGCTTTACCTGGAAAGCCCGACCTCGATGATGTTCGAGCTGCAGGACATCGCGCATCTGGCTCGGCTGGCGAAAGAGCAGGGCATCATCACCACCATCGACAATTCCTGGGCCTCACCGGTGTTCCAAAAGCCGATCTCGCATGGCGTCGATCTGGTGCTGCACTCGGCCTCGAAATATCTCGGCGGCCACAGCGACACGGTCGCCGGCGTGGTGGCGGGCTCGGCCGTGCACATCAAGCACATCAACGAGCAGACCTATTCCTATCTCGGCGGCAAGCTGTCGCCGTTCGAGGCCTGGCTGCTGTTGCGCGGGCTGCGCACGCTGCCGCTGCGCCTGCCGCACCACATGAAGAGCGGGCTGACCATCGCGGAGCGGCTGAAGGCGCATGCCAATGTCGAGCGCGTCAACCATCCCGTCTATTCGAACCATCCCGGCAAGGCGACGCTGGCCGGTTATGCCGGACTGTTCTCCTTCGAGGTGACGGACGATATCGACATCCCGGTCTTCGTCGATGCGCTGAAATATTTCCGCATCGGCGTCAGCTGGGGCGGGCACGAGAGCCTGGTCGTGCCCGCCAAGGCGTCGCTGGAGCAGACGCCGGGACTGAATTCGATGGCGCGCTTCGGCGTCAGCCCCCGAACCATCCGCTTCAATGTCGGATTGGAAAGTGTCGAAGACCTCTGGGCCGACGTCGCCCAGGCCTTCGAAAAAGCCAGAAAATAACAAGCGGGTTCAAAATGGGAGTCTTGAACATGAAAAAACTGACCGTCATGCTTGCCACCGTTGCGGGGCTGGCGATTTCCGCCGGAGGCGCGCTGGCCGACTCGACCCTGAAAATGGTCGAAGTCATCACCAGCCCGCCGCGCACCGAATTCCTGAAGAAACAGATCGCGGAGTTCGAAGCCGCCAATCCCGGCGTCAAGGTCGAGCTGGTCTCGCTGCCCTGGGGCCAGGCCTTCGAAAAGTTCCTGACCATGGTGCAGGCCGGCGACACGCCCGACGTGGTCGAGATGCCGGAACGCTGGATGGGCCTCTATGCCAACAATGCCCAGCTCGAGGATCTCGGCCCCTATATGGCCAAATGGGATGACGCCAAGACGCTCGGCGACCGTGCCAAGCAGTTCGGTTCGACGGTCAACAACACCCAGTACATGATCCCCTACGGCTACTATGTGAACGCGCTGTTCTGGAACAAGAAGCTGTTCAAGCAGGCCGGTCTCGACGGCCCGCCGGCCACGCTCGACGAGTTCGTCGCCGACTCCAAGAAGATCTCCGCCATTCCGGGCAAGTACGGCTACTGCCTGCGCGGCGGCCCCGGCGCCTTCAACGGCATGCACATGTTCATGAACATCGCCGCCGGCAAAGGCGGCTACTTCAACGAAGACGGCACCTCGACCATCAACGACGAAGGCTCGGTCAAGGGCCTGCAGATGCTGGCCGACATGTACAAGGACGGCCTGGCGCCGAAGGATGCGGTGAGCTGGGGCTTCAACGAAACCGTCACCGGCTTCTATTCCGGCACCTGCGCCATGCTCAACCAGGATCCGGACGCGCTGCTCGGCATCGCCGACAAGATGAGCGCAGACGACTTCGCCGTGGCGCCGCTGCCAGTTGGTCCGAGCGGCAAATCCTACCCGACGCTCGGCTATGCCGGCTGGGCGATGTTCGCCAATTCCCAGCACAAGGACGATGCCTGGAAGCTGATGGCGACGCTGCTGTCGCCCAAGGACAATCTGGAATGGGCCAAGGAAGTCGGCGTCGTCCCGATCCACAATGGCGCCGACCAGGATGCCCATTTCAAGACCGAACAGTTCAAGGGCTGGTTCACGGAGCTCAGCGACAGCTCCAAATATGAAATGGTGACGCCGCCGACGCATCTGGAAAACCTCGGCAATTTCGTCGACCAGGTGGCGATCAAGAATTTCCAGGAAGTGCTGCTCGGCCAGAAGACGGCCAAGGAAGCGGCCGACGCATGGGCTGCTTTCCTGACCAAGGAGCAGCAGGACTGGCTGGCGAAGAACAAGAAGTAGGCGCAACTTCTTCCTTCTCCCCGTTCACGGGGAGAAGGTGTCACGAAGTGACGGATGAGGGGCGGCGCCACGCCTCGATAGGTTCGCGCCGCCCCTCATCTGCCTGCCGGCATCTTCTCCCCGTTGAACGGGGAGAAGGACGCTGTTTGCCTACCGGCCCTCATCCCCCACCGTAGAGCCAAATCCATGACCTACGCCCTGTCCGAAATCCGATCCGCCGGCAAGCCGCGCCGCAAGCGGCTGTCGCATGCCGCCATCGAGCCCTGGCTCTATCTCAGCCCGGCGATCATCCTGCTGGTCGTGGTGCTGTTGGTGCCGCTGGTCATCGGCATCAGCTATTCCTTCCGCAAATTCTCGGCCTTCAAGTCGGAATATGTCGGGCTCGGCCAGTATCAGGCCATGCTGTCGGATCAGGTGCTGGGGCAGGCGCTGGTCAACACGCTGTGGTGGACGGTCGCCAGCCTGTTCTTCCAGTTCTTCCTCGGCCTTGGCTTGGCGCTGCTGCTCGACAAGCCGTTCTGGGGCCGCAAAGTGGTGCAGGCGCTGGTGTTCCTGCCCTGGGCGGTGCCGTCCTTCCTGTCGGGCCTGACCTGGGCCTGGCTGTTCAATCCGATCGTCGGACCGCTGCCGCACTGGCTGTTCGCGCTCGGGCTGAAGGCGGAGCCGACCAATGTGCTCTCCGATCCGGCCACGGCGATGTGGGGGCCGATCATCGCCAATGTCTGGTTCGGCATTCCGTTCTTTGCCATCACGCTTCTGGCGGCGCTGAAGTCTATCCCGTCCGAATTGCATGAGGCGGCGGCGATCGACGGCGCTTCGCCCTGGCAACGCTTCACCAAGGTGACGCTGCCGTTCCTGGCGCCGACCATCGCCATCACCGTGATGCTGCGCACCATCTGGATCGCCACCTTCGCCGACCTGATCTTCGTCATGACCGAGGGCGGACCGGCCGGCTCGACCAATACGGTGCCGGTCTACATCTATGTCAGCGCCTTCAAGTCGCTGGACAAGGGCTATGCCTCGGCGGTGGCCGTGCTGCTGCTCGTCCTGCTCATTGCCTATGCGATCGCACTGATCGCTATCCGCCGCTCACTGGTGAGGCACGTCTGATGATCGCGGGACGTTCTGCTTCACAACGGTTCTTCGGCGGCGTCGGCCTCTATGCGGCCATCGTGGCCTATGTGGTCTTCGCCCTGTTCCCGATCTACTGGACGCTGAAAATCTCGGTGACGCCGGAGCGGCTGCTCTATTCCGAAGGCATCACCTTCTGGCCGTCGCACATGACGTTGCAGAACTTCGTCACCGTGCTCGAGGCTACCGATTTCCCGCGCTATTTCCTCAACAGCGTCATCGTCTCGGTATCGACCGCGGCCTTGGTGACGGTCATTGCCACGCTCGCCGGCTACGCCATGTCGCGCTTCACCTTTCGCGGCAAGGCGGCTCTGGCCCTGATGCTGCTGTTGACCCAGACCTTTCCGCTGGTGATGGTCATTCCGCCGATCTACCGCGTCATGGGGCAGATCGGCCTGATCAACAGCCTGACCGGGCTGATCATCATCTACACCGCCTTCAACACCGCCTTCGCCACCTTCCTGATGCAGTCCTTCTTCGACGGCATCCCCAAGGATCTTGAAGAGGCGGCGATGATCGACGGCTGCACGCGTGCGCAGGCGATGCGCAAGGTGATCGTGCCGCTCACGCTGCCCGGCATGGGCGCGACGCTTGGCTTCGTCTTCACCGCAGCGTGGAGCGAGCTTCTGTTCGCCCTGATGCTGATTTCCAGCGACGACCAGAAGACTTTTGCCGTCGGCCTGCTCACCTTCATCGGCAAATTCGCCGTCGACTGGGGGCAGATGATGGCGGCGTCCATCCTGGCGCTGATCCCGGTCTGCATCTTCTTCGCCTTCCTGCAACGCTATCTCGTCACCGGCCTGACCGCCGGCGCCGTCAAAGGATAGATCGATGGCTTCTGTTACGCTCGATAAGGTCCGCAAGGATTATGGCGCCGTCCGCGTCCTGCATGCGGTCGACCTTGAAATCGCCGACGGTGAGTTCGTCGTCCTGGTCGGCCCGTCCGGCTGTGGCAAGTCGACGCTTTTGCGGATGATCGCGGGGCTGGAGGAAGCCTCCGGCGGCGAGATCCGGATCGGCGAGCGGCTGGTCAATGACGTCGCACCAAAGGACCGCGACATCGCCATGGTGTTCCAGTCCTATGCACTCTATCCGCATATGGACGTGTCGAAGAACATGGGCTTCAGCCTGCTGTTGAAGAAGGCGGAGAAGACGACCATCGACGCCAGGGTCGACGGTGCGGCCAAGCGGCTCGGCCTGGACACCTACCTGCAACGCCTGCCGCGGCAGCTGTCCGGTGGTCAACGCCAGCGCGTCGCCATGGGCCGCGCCATCGTGCGCGATCCCAAGGTCTTTCTCTTCGACGAGCCGCTGTCGAACCTCGACGCCAAGCTGCGTGTCCATATGCGCGCCGAGATCAAGGCGCTGCACCAGCAATTGAAGACCACCTCTGTCTATGTCACCCACGACCAGATCGAGGCGATGACCATGGCCGACCGGATCGTCGTCATGCATGACGGGCTGATCCAGCAGGTCGGCGCGCCGCTCGATCTCTATGATCGGCCGGCCAATATGTTCGTTGCCGGTTTCATCGGCTCACCAGGCATGAACTTTTTGCCGGCGACGGTTCGCAAGGGCGGGAAGTCGGATGCCGTGCTGGCCGATGGCCAGAAGCTGCGGCTGCCGGATGGCTTGCCGCTCAAGGACGGCGACGCGATCACCATCGGTCTGCGGCCCGAGCATATAAGGCTGGCCGATGACGGCGCGCTGCAGGGCGAGGTGGTGGTGGTGGAGCCGCTCGGGCTTTCAACGCAGTTCTACGTCAAGCTGGCCAACCAGCAGCTCTGTGTCTTTGCCATGGGGCGCGCCGGCGTGAAGCCTGGCGATACGGTGCGGCTGGCCGCCGATCCGGTGTCGCTGCATCTGTTCGACCCGAAAAGCGGCGACCGCATCGGCTGAGGGAACTCAGCCCGCAGGCTCTGCTTTGCAAACAAAAACGCCGCCCGATGGGCGGCGTTTTTGTTTGCCGGAGGGAAACCCAGATTACTTGATCTTGGTTTCCTTGAATTCGACATGCTTCTTGGCGACCGGGTCGTACTTGCGGAACGACAGCTTGTCGGTCTTGGTACGGCTGTTCTTGCTGGTCACGTAGAAGAAACCGGTGTCGGCGGTCGACAGAAGCTTGATCTTGATGTTTGCGGCTTTGGCCATGATCTCAGTCCGTTATGTTCGTGGGGTTTTGGCCGCTGGAGCACGGGAAAACACCCGGACGCGGGAAACTTGGCGCGACACATAAAGAACGTGCCCGGAAAGTCAAGCCCGGTGGACCGGATGTAGCCCGCCCGGGCCGTCCATTAGGTATAAATCAGGCGGTTTCCGCCTCGGGCACCGCAACCTTCTTCCAGTCTCCGGTGGTGTTCCACCAGCGATTCGGGTTGGCGCGGTCGTCGAGCCCCTTGGAGCGGCTGGCGAGGATCGGCTGGATGCGGATCACCGGCTCCTGATAGGAATGGGCCTGGAAAATCGCCTCGACAACACGGCTCGCCAACGCCTGGTCATCAGGCAGTTCGAAGGAAACCTCGACCGTGCCCGGGCGGCGGCGCAATTCGGTTTCGGCGCCGGCCGCGGCTCCTTCGAGCGGCCTGTAGCGCTCGATACCGTGCGCCGACTGATAGGCGTTGCGGTCATACTTGCCCATGACCAGCGGGGCGATCGCAACCACCGCGTCCATGATGCGGTCGACATCCGCGGCCGGGGCCTGGAAGGTCACAAGCAGCAGGAGCGTCATACGCAGGGATGTGGTTTCAAAGCCGCTGTCGATCATGGGAGTGTCCTCAACGTCCGATGTTTGGGGACACTCTTTACCCTGAGGCTCCTGACACGGTTCTGTCAGCAGCGGTCGCTTGTCAAAGGGTCAAAGGAGAAATCTTGCGCACCAGCCTGACGCCAACCAGCGCCATGTAGGCGGCGAAGAACAGGCCGAGCGACCAGCCGAAGCCGGAAGGCCCGAAACTGTCCATGCCGATGCCGATCGCCTGTGGGCCAAGCACCATGCCCACGCCGTAGCAGAGCACGAAGGCGGCATTGGCCGACGCCAGTTCGTGACCGGAGAGCTGCGAACCGAGATGAGCGAGGCCGATCGTGTACATGGCCGCGACGACACCGCCCCAGACGAATAGAAGCGCTGCCATCAAGTGCCAGTTCGCGGCAAAGAAAGGCATGAACAGGGTGCCGGCAAGGCCAACCGTGGCGCAGGCGAGCAGCAGATAGCGCCGGTCCGAAACACGGTCGCTGATCATGCCGATCGGGATCTGCAAGAGGACATTGCCGAGGCCGATCATGGTCAGCAGCAACGCGGCGTCGGCTTCGGAATAGCCGATGCGGTTGCCATAGACGGGGAACAGCGCGAAGCCGCCGGTCTCGACGGCGCCGAACACCAGCACGGCAAAAGTCGCGGTCGGCACCAGCCAGATGTAGCGCAGGAAATTGCTGGTTTCGCCGTCGGCTACAATGCTCGGGCTTTCGTTGCGCGCTGCCAGCACCGGTATCGCGGCCAGCGTCACCAATCCAATGATGACGCCGAACGGCCTGAACCCTGAGCTGCCGAGATGCGCGAACAGCCACGGTCCGGCGGCAAAACCGAGCGACAGGACGGTGGCGTAGATGCCAAGGACAAGGCCGCGCCGGTGCGGCGGTGCCGAGGTGCTGATCCAGAATTCCGACAGGATGAACAGCACCGTCAACGCGATATGCAGCACGATGCGCAGCGGGAACCACATCCAGAAGTCGGGCGCGAAATGGAAGCCGACGAAGGCGAGCGCGCCGGTGGCGATCATCGCGATCATGGTCCAGGCGACGCCAAAGCGCATGGCGAGCGGCGTCGCCAACGGCGCGCCGGCGATCGAGGCCAGGCCGGCGACGGCCGTGTTAAGGCCGATCATCGAAGCCGAGTGGCCACGCGTTTCCAGAATGACGCTCAGCAGTGGCATGCCGAGGCCAATGGCGATGCCGACGACGCTGATCGACGAAATCGCCGCCACCATCGGCAGCCAGTGTACGCGTTCGTCGCCCTGTGGTTGGGTATCGACCGTCATGGGATGCTGAATACTCTGTCTCTTTGATCGTACGCAATTCCGGACCGAAAACCGCGTCACACTTTTCCTGGAATTGCTCTACAGAAGTTCGCGGGTGAAGCGGTTGCGGACAAGCCGGTAGAAGGGGACGGGGCCACCCGGACGTAGCAATGGATCACGGGCAAGGCGCTTTTCCAGCTCGTTCAGGATCATTCGGGTGATGTCGGGTATGTCGGCTTCCCTGGCCTTGGCAAGCGGCAGCCAGACCAGTTCCTCGAGTTCGTTGGTCGGGCCACCGCCCGGCAATTCGACGGCGACGTCGCTGCGCCAGGCGCTGAAGAAACGCGTGTCGAAGCGGCGAACCCGGTTGGGCGGGGTGATGGCGCGCGCGATGAAACGCAGCGTTTCGAGCGAAGGCCTTACGCCATGTTCGACAAAACCTTGCCAGTCACGCTTGTCGGTCGCGAAGGCGGCCTTCTGGCCGATCAACAGACCGGCTTCCTCATAGGTCTCGCGGATTGCGGACAAGGCGACCGCGCGGGCTCGCGCAGCACTGGTGCGGCCGGGACCGGCAAGCAGCTTCGCTTCCTCGTCGCGATGCAAGGCGGTGGCGGTCGCGATGCGGCTGTCGGCCGGATCGGTGCGGCCGCCGGGAAACACGAATTTTCCAGGCATGAAGGCGTGGCCGGCGTGGCGGCGGCCCATCAGCACCAGTACCTCATCGTCCTTGCGGTCGAGCAGGATCAGGGTCGCGGCATCACGCGGACGCAGGGGCCGGCCGCCATGTGCGGCGAGACCCTTGTCGAGCTTGTCGACATCCGCCTTGGTCATTGCTTCCATGCGCTGGACCTAGCGGAAACTTCTTGCAAACGAAAGTGGCCTTTCACGGTCGGTATGTTGCGCCAGCAGCGCTTCAGGCGCCGTGGTGGGACTCCGCCCCATCCTTTTCGCCACCGAATCCGTGCATATAGAATGCCCATTGCAGTCCGATGACGGCGCCTTTGACAGGCTGCAGCAGCGCGACCGACAAAACGATGGTCAAGGGCACCCAGATGGCGATGTGCTGCCAGGTGGACAGCGTCGACGTCGCTTCCACGCCCATGAAGGCACCGAGAACGATGTGGCCGACGATGACGATGACCAGATAGGCCGGCAGGTCGTCGGCGCGATGGTGATGGATCTCCTCGCCACAGACGCTGCAGGTCTCGACAGTCTTGGTGAAGCCGCGGAACAGCTTGCCTTCGCCGCAGTTCGGGCAGCGGCCCAACAGGCCGCGCTTCATCGCCGTCCACAAGGGGCGGGCAACCCGGCCCGTGTGATGTTCGCCGCCGAAAACCTGTTCTTGTATCCCTAATTCTTTTGGCATCATCGTCTCCTGCCGCGCGAACCCGGTCGCGATTGCGACGCACGAGCGCGGCCCTTAGCCTTGTGAAACGACTTACTGGAGCCTGGCAGGGGCTTCGGGTCGGTCAACATCTCAAAGCGCATCGCGCCGGCCATTGGGGCCACCTCGACGAGCCGGACCTCGACGTGGTCCGCGAGCTGGTAGCCTTTGCCCGAGCGTTCTCCAAACAGGGAGCGGGCGGTTTCGTCGTATATATAGTAATCGCCGCCCAGAGTTGACACCGGGATGAAACCATCCGCGCCATATTGCGGCAATTGGACAAATAGTCCTGATTTGGTGACGCCGGAGATGCGGGCGTCGAAGCGGTCGTCGATGCGCTCGGCGAGATAGGCGGCGATAAGCCGGTCGACCGTATCGCGCTCGGCCGCCATGGCACGCCGTTCCGTGCCGGAGATCAGTATTGCAACGTCTTCGAGCCGAGCTGCTTCGTCCTGCGTCAGTCCTCCCGGGCCGAGACCGAGTGCGGCATTAAGCCCGCGATGCACGATCAGGTCGGCGTAACGCCGGATCGGCGAGGTGAAATGCGCGTAGCGCCTGAGGTTGAGGCCGAAATGGCCAATATTTCCAGGTGAGTATTCGGCCTGGCTCTGCGAGCGCAGCACCACCTCGTTGACCAGCGCCTCATTGTCGGCGCCGCGCACGCGCTCCAGAATGCCGTTGAATTGGCTAGGCCGCATCTGCGCGCCGCGCGCCAGCGACAGGCCAAGTGTCTGCAGGAATTCGCGCAGCGATTCCTGCTTGGCAAGCGACGGCGCATCGTGGACGCGGTAGACCAACGCCTGCTTCTTCGCCTCCAGCGTCTCAGCCGCGGCAACATTGGCCTGGATCATGAATTCTTCGATGAGCTTGTGGGCGTCGAGCCGGTCAGGCACCATGACGCGATCGACCGTGCCGTCCGGCTTGAGCAGGATTTTGCGCTCCGGCAGGTCGAGTTCGAGCGGCTGGCGGCCGGCGCGGCCGCGCTTGAGGATCGCATAGGCATCCCAAAGCGGCTTCAGCACCGTGTCGAGGATCGGGCCGGTCTTGTCGTCGGGCACACCGTCGATCGCCGCCTGCGCCTGCGGGTAGGCCAGCTTCGCCGCGGATTTCATCATCACACGGTGGAAGGAGTGCCTGATCTTGTGGCCATCGGCTGAAAAGGTCATGCGCACCGCCAGCGCCGGGCGATCCTGGCCTTCACGCAGCGAACAGAGATCGTTGGAGATGCGTTCGGGCAGCATCGGCACGACGCGGTCCGGGAAATAGACCGAATTGCCGCGCTTCAAGGCTTCGCGGTCGAGGGCCGTGCCGTAGCGGACATAGGCGGCGACATCGGCGATGGCGACAGTGGCGATCACACCGCCCGGGTTCTTTTCGTCGAGATCGGGTGTGGCGAAGACGGCGTCGTCATGGTCCTTGGCGTCGGCCGGATCGATGGTGACCAGCGGCAGGTCGCGCCAGTCCTCGCGATGATCCATCGTTGCCGGCTTCACGGCCTCGGATTCGGCGATGACGTCGGCCGGGAAGATGTGCGGGATGTCGTGCGCGTGGATGGCGATCATCGAGACCGCCTTTTCGCTGGTCAGCGAACCCAGCACGTTGAGCACCTTGGCGCGCGGCAGCCCATAGCGGGAGGCGCGCGCGGGCTCGACCTCGACCAGGTCGCCGTTCTTGGCCCCGTTCTGGAATTCCTTGTCGACGATCAGTTCGGGCTGGCGGCGTTCCACCGGCTCGATGCGGAATGTGCCGTCCTTCAGCACACGAAAGACGCCGAGAACGGCATCGGTGCGCTTCTCGAAGATCTTCATCACCCGCCCGGTATAGGCAGGGCCGGACGGATCATCGGTCGGAAAGGTCTTGGCCAGCACGCGGTCGCCGATGCCCGGTGCTGGACCATTGCCGCTGCGCGACACGCGGATCGAGACGACGGGTGGTTCGCCCGTGCCCACGGACTCGGCCGGATGCGCTAGCAAGACACCGTCGCCGTCGCGGCCAAAAATGTCGAGCACGGCGACGTGGGGCAGGGCGCCGACGCGGGTCAGCCGCTTGCGCTCCTTGGTGAGCACGCCTTCATCCTGCAGGTCGCGCAGAATGTCCTTCAGCCAGATGCGGTCATCGCCGCGCAGCGCGAACGCCTTGGCGATGTCGCGCTTTCCGGCACGATCGGGATTTTCGGCGATGTAGCGCAGGATTTCGTCGCGCGAGGGCCTGTAGTCGTCCTTGACCTTGGCTCTCGTGTCGGCGGTGCGCGGATCGCCGTGGCTTCGTCCGGTGATCCTGCGCGCCACGCCGTCCTACCCTTTTTCTTCGCGGCCGGCTTTCTGGCCGCTGTTTTCTTGGTTGCCGGCGCTTTGGCCGCTGCCGCCTTGCGGAACGGCTTCTTGCCGCCGCCGCCCTTGGCTTCCTTCTCGGCAATCAGCGCCAGCGCATCCTCGATGGTCACCGATTGCGGATCCTTGCCCTTGGGCAGCGTGGCATTGACCTTGCCGAAATTGACATAAGGCCCGTATTTGCCGTCGCGCACGACGATCTTGCCGCCGCCATCCGGATGGTCGCCAAGTTCCTTGAGCGCAGCTGCAGTGCCACCGTTGCGGCCGTTCTTGCCCTTCGACTGCTTCTCGGCAATCACCGTGACCGCGCGGTTGAGGCCGATCGAGAACACATCCTCGATGCTGTCGAGATTGGCGTAGGTGCCATCATGCAGCACGAACGGGCCGTAGCGGCCGAGCCCGGCCGAGATCATCTTGGACGTTTCCGGATGCTTGCCGATATCGCGTGGCAGCGCCAGCAACGCCAGCGCCTTCTCGTGATCGATGGATTCAGGCGTCCAGCCCTTGGGCAGGCTCGAACGCTTGGCCTCCTTGCCGTCACCGCGCTGGAGGTAGGGGCCGAAGCGGCCTGAGCGCAGCGTGATTTCCTCGGCCGTATAAGGGTCCTTACCAAGCACCTTGGTGCCCTCGTCGCCGCCGCCATTCTCGCCATTCGGATTGGCAGCGTCGCCGAGCTGGCGTGTGAAGGAGCATTCCGGATAGTTCGAGCAGCCGACGAAAGCGCCGAACTTGCCGAGCTTCAGCGACAGGTTGCCGGTGCCGCATTTCGGGCAAATGCGCGGGTTCGAACCGTCTTCCCTTGTGGGGAACACCAGCGGTGCCAGTTCCTCGTTCAGCGCGTCGAGCACGTCGGTGACGCGCAACTCCTTGATGTCGGCGACCGCACCGGAAAAATCCTTCCAGAAATCGCGCAGCACGTCTTTCCAGGCGAGCTTGCCGTCGGAAATCTCGTCGAGCTTTTCCTCGAGCGATGCGGTGAAGTCGTATTCGACATAGCGCTCGAAGAAGCTTTCCAGGAAGGCCGACAGCAGGCGGCCCTTGGCCTGCGGCACCAGCCGGCGCTTGTCGATCGTGACATAGTCGCGGTCTTCGAGCGTCTTCAGGATCGCGGTGTAGGTAGACGGACGGCCGATACCGAGCTCTTCCAGCTTCTTGATCAGCGTCGCCTCTGAATAGCGCGGCGGCGGCTCGGTCGTGTGCTGCGTTGCGTTGATCGCCTGGCGGGCAAGCTGCTCGCCGGCGCGGATTTCGGGCAGACGACGGTTTTCCTCGTCTTCCGCGTCGTCGTCCTTCTGATCGGTGTAGGCGGCGATGAAGCCGTCGAAACGAACGACCGAACCGACGGCGCGAAGCTCGGCGGTGCGGGCGCCGTTCACCGCCTCGATCTCGACGGTGGTGCGCTCGATCTCGGCCGGCTGCATCTGGCTGGCGATGGCGCGCTTCCAGATCAGCTCATAAAGCCGCATCTGGTCGGAATCGAGGTATTGCCGGACCGATGCCGGGGTGCGCATGAAATCCGTCGGGCGGATGGCCTCGTGCGCTTCCTGGGCGTTCTTGGCCTTGGCGGTGTACTGGCGCGGCTTTTCCGGCAGATATTTCGGGCCGAATTCCTTGGCGATGGCGTCGCGAGCACCCGAGATCGCCTCGGGCGCCATCTGCACGCCATCGGTTCGCATATAGGTGATCAGGCCGGTGGTCTCGCCGCCGATCTCCATGCCTTCATAGAGCCGCTGCGCCACTTGCATGGTGCGGGTGGCCGAAAAACCGAGACCCGATGAGGCCGCCTGCTGCAGCGTCGAGGTGGTGAAGGGTGGGCCGGGGTTGCGCTTGGTCGGTTTGGCTTCGACGGACAGCGCCTTGAAGGTCGCGCCCTCGAGCATTCCCTTGATATCGTCGGCTTGCGCCTTGTTGGCAACGTCGAGCTTTTGCAGCTTCTTGCGCTCGAAGGCGGTCAGCCGCGCTTCGAAAGTCTCGTTGCGCGGCGTGCCGAGGAGGGCGGCGATCTGCCAATATTCCTCGCGGATGAAGCGTTCGATCTCGGATTCGCGGTCGCAGACCAGGCGCAGCGCTACCGACTGGACGCGGCCGGCGGAGCGGGCGCCAGGCAATTTGCGCCACAGCACCGGCGACAGCGTGAAGCCGACGAGATAGTCGAGCGCCCGGCGGGCAAGGTAGGCATCGACCAGCGGCGCATCGATCTGGCGCGGATTGGCCATGGCTTCCAGCACCGACGATTTGGTGATGGCGTTAAAGACGACGCGGCTGACCGTCTTGTCCTTCAGCGCGCGCTTCTGCTTCAGCACTTCCAGCACGTGCCAGGAGATGGCTTCGCCTTCGCGATCCGGGTCGGTGGCGAGGATCAGGCCGTCGGCATCCTTGACCGCCTTGGCGATGTCGGCGAGGCGCTTGCCCGAGGCGGTGTCGACCGCCCAGGACATGGCAAAATCCTCATCCGGACGCACCGATCCGTCCTTGGCCGGCAAATCGCGGACATGGCCGAACGAGGCCAGAACCTTGTAGTTCCTGCCGAGGTATTTGTTGATTGTCTTCGCCTTGGCCGGCGATTCGACGACGACGACGTCCATGAGGTCTCATATCAGCTGTGGTGCGGCAGAAGAATTCCGCTGCGCGCGACGAAATCTCGTTCTATTTGCCGCTCACATGGCCGCGCTTTTGCATCCGGTCAAGGGGAAGCGCCCAAATTGCGGAGCTGTCCGCAGCAATACACTCTTAGAGTGTATGGAGAAATCACAGATTTTGGCTTGGAGAGATGGTGGTCCCGAGTCGGCTGCAATGGCTCGGTTTCATGTTTGCATCGAGTCGAGGAAGAATCCGCCGCAATGCCGCACCGAGGCGTGGGCGCTACGGTTCACAAACAAGCTGGCCGCCGGATCGAGGAAGGATGTCCGGCGACCAGGCCATATCCCGCCGGCGAGCGGGATATGGCATGAGGGTTCAGTCGGCTTTGGCGGTATGCCAGACGCCTGCGACGCCATCACCGCTCACATCTCCGGCTTTCTTGTCCTTGATGAATGTGTAAAGCGGCTTTCCGTCATAGGCCCACATCTTGGTGCCGTCGGTACGGTCGACGATTGTCCATCCTTCGGAAGTCTTCGCGCCGGCCTCGGCCTTCAGCGGTGGCCAGTTGGCGGCGCATTTGTCGTAGCAGTTCGACTTGCCCTTCTCGTCCTTGTCGTAGGTGTAAAGCGTCATGCCCTTGGCATCGGTGTAGATCTTGGTGCCTCCGACATCGGCTTCCTTCCACGCTTCGGCGGCGAAGGATGCTGCGGTGCTGAGCAGAAGTGCTGCCAGCCCTATTGTTATGGTTTTCATGGAAATCTCCCTGGCTGATATTTGGAGACGCGCGGGAAATCGCGGCCTCTTTATTACAACGTCCCATGCCGGCGCTTTCGTCCCGATCTACGCATGCGGCGATGACTTTCCACACAATGGTGATTGGCAGACAGGCCTGGCCGTCGCTATATCCGCCCGGGAGCAGTTGGAGTTTTGGAATGGCATTGGACATCGGCTATGTCAGCGCGGTCGGGGCGGGGGCCATCTCGTTCCTGTCGCCTTGCGTGCTGCCGCTGGTGCCGCCCTATCTCTGCTACATGGCAGGCGTGTCGGTCGACGATTTTCGCGGCAATGCGGGTGTGACAGCTCGGGAAGGTACGCGTGGTGCGCTGCTTTATTCCTCGATCGCCTTCGTGCTCGGCTTCTCGACGGTGTTCGTCGCGCTCGGCGCCGGCGCTTCGACCATCGGCCGGCTGCTGCGTGTCTGGCAGGAGCCGCTGGCGATGGGTGCCGGCGTGCTGATCATCCTGATGGGCCTGAATTTCCTCGGCATCCTGCGCATTCCGCTGTTGTCGCGTGAGGCGCGCTTCCAGTCACAGGGCAAGCCGGCCAGTGCCGTCGCCGCCTATGTCATGGGGCTCGCCTTCGCCTTCGGCTGGACGCCGTGCATCGGCCCAGTGCTGGGGCCGATCCTGACGCTGGCCGGCGGCCGCGAAACCGTGGGCGAGGGCGCGCTGCTGCTCGCCGCCTATTCGCTCGGACTTGGCATCCCCTTCCTGATCGCAGCGCTGTTTTCCGGCGCCTTCATGCGCTTCCTCGGCAAATTCCGCGTCCATCTCGGCCGTGTCGAAAAGGCGATCGGCGCGCTGCTGGTGGTCGCCGGTGTGTTTTTCCTCACCGGCGGCGTGCAGGCCGTGTCCTATTGGCTGCTGGAGAATTTCCCGGTGCTGGGGCGGCTGGGATAGCGATCCGCCGCACGCTTTTGACTGCCGTCAAAAGTGAGGTTCGACACGTTGGAAGATGCAGACGCTTTTGAATCCGTCGGCGAGTGGCTGGATGAGGATAGCGGTCGGTCGCTCTTGCCAACCGGTTGGCTGAGCCAGCAAATAGAGCTTTCCGTCGATCCGCTGCGTATCGAAGTGGACATAGCGCCAGCTCACACCCGGATAGAGCCCTGGCATGTGTCCGGCTATGACGCTCCATCCCAATGGCAGTTTGTCCGCCGAGAACGTGTCCCCATCGTCATCGAGCATGCTCTCTTTCAGAATTCTTGAAGGGTCGGCTGTGACCGGCGCCAGCAGCATAAGGTCGCCGTCGAAATAATGATTGGTCCCGCTCCAACGGACAAGCTTGCGAAGCACGCCGGGCGACACCTCGATCGTTGCGACATTGAGATCTTGTCCTGCGGTCTCCACAGGGAAGACGTTGGCGGTGTCGTTGATGGTGGTGCTGACACTTTGAAATCCTTTTGGCCGAAGGCGCAGCAATTTTCGGCAGAGACGCGGCCCGGTGGTCCCACGCTCCAACAACATGGTGCCAATTGGTGGCCGGCTCCCTGGCGCCGCATATTCGATGTGATCGACCTTGTGGCGATTGAGCTGAAATGGCTCGTCCTTACAGGTAATTTCCCCTTTTTCGGGCGCCTTGTCGCTGGCGGCGACACTGCAATAGCTCAGTCGATCCGGCCGAATAACGATTCCGATCAGCCAAGGGTCCTCGTCCGCACCGTAGCCGGGCTTCCATTGTCTGCGCGATAGAATCTTTCGCTTTGCAATCCAGAGGCTGAAGAAGGCCGGCGGATCGCCGCCGCCCATGCCATAGCCAAAGGCTTGCTCCTGCCCGTCGCGAAGGCGGATTGTCCAGCCATTGGCCATGGTGCAAGTCGATTGGCCGAGGGTAGGCGTCACCGATAACCCTTGGTCGGCGCTGGCCGGCAGTTGACGGTAGACGATTGGATCTTCGTCCACTGTCATTGTAAAGCGAACCAGCGCGACGTCGTGGCCGGGTTGGCAAACCACCTCGGCATGTGGGGTGGAATAATCGGCTTGGGCGATGCCCGGACAGGTCAATGTGCAAAGAAAAATTACAAACGCGGCAAAAGCATGCAGGTCACGGCTCAACATTCACAGTGTCCTCTTTCTGAACATGCCGGCGTCACTATCCCAAGCAGCAAGAGCAACGACAGCCAGCAGAAACTTCTCCCGAAATCTTTTGCAATATCCAAGACCCGCTGATTGAAAGTCAGCTGCTCTTCACCACCTCACCGGAATTTAACCGCATTGGTGCAGCATGGCGCCGCTGCTATCCTGTCTTGATTCCCAACCCTTTTCCTATGGTTGTTCGCCTATGAGCCAGAGATCCTGCCTGTCCGTCATCCTCGCCGCCGGCGAAGGCACGCGCATGAAGAGCGCGCTGCCTAAGGTGCTGCACCAGATCGCAGGCCTGCCGATGGTCGCCCATGTCGTGAAGGCGGCCGACTCCGCCGGTGCCAGCAGCGATGCGATCGTCATCGGCCATGGCGCCGAAGAGATGCGCAAGGCGGTGGCGAAGTTCGCACCCAAGGCCGAGACTTTCGTGCAGGAAGAGCGCCTGGGTACGGCGCATGCCGTTCTTGCCGCACGTGAAGCGATATCAAGGGGTTATGACGACATCCTGGTGATGTTCGGCGACACGCCGCTGATCGATGCGGAAGCGCTGAACCTGGCTCGGCTGAAACTCGCCGAAGGTGCGGCCGTCGCTGTGATCGGCTTCCGCCCGCCTCTTCCAAACGGCTATGGCCGGCTGGTCGAAAAAGGCGGCAAGCTGATTGCCATCCGCGAGGAAAAGGACTGCTCCGAGGCGGAGAAGAAGATCGGCTTCTGCAATGCCGGCATGATGGCGGTGGCCGGCGCCCATGCGCTGAAGCTGCTCGACGCGGTCGGCAACAAGAATGCCAAGGGCGAGTACTATCTGACCGACATCGTCGAGATCGCCGGCGCGCAAGGTCTCGACGTCGTCGCCACCGAGGCCAGCTTCGAGAATGCGCTCGGCATCAACAACCGCGCCGAGCTGGCGCAGGCCGAAGGCATCTGGCAGGCACGCCGCCGTCAGGAGGCGATGCTGTCGGGCGTGACGCTACTCGCGCCGGAGACCGTCTATTTCTCGCACGACACCGAGATCGGCGCCGACACCATTGTCGAGCCGAATGTCTGGTTCGGCCCGGGCGTGAAGATCGCCGGCGGCGCCAAGATCCATGCCTTCAGCCATATCGAAGGCGCTACCATTGCATCGAATTGCGATGTCGGGCCGTTCGCGCGGCTGCGGCCAGGCGCCGATCTCCGGAACAAGGCGAAGGTCGGCAATTTCTGCGAGGTCAAGCAGGCTGTTGTCGAGGAGGGCGCCAAGGTCAACCATTTGACCTATATCGGCGATGCCCGCGTCGGCGCGGGCGCCAATATCGGCGCCGGCACCATCACCTGCAATTATGACGGCTATTCGAAATTCTTCACCGACATCGGCGAGGGCGCCTTTGTCGGCTCGAATTCCTCGCTGGTGGCCCCGGTCTCGATCGGCAAGGGCGGCTACATCGCGTCCGGCAGCGTCATCACCGAAAGCGTGCCCGACGATGCGCTGGCCTTCGGCCGGGCCCGCCAGAAGACGATCCCCGGCAAGGGCAAGGAATTGCGCGAGCGTTTTGCTTCGGCCGCCGCGGCGAAGAAGAAAGCCGCTGGCGCCGACCACTGACGGTCAGCTGGCAGCCGCCGTATCCTCACCGAAAGCGGCGGTCACCTCGATCTTGCCGACGATCGCCTTGTTGAAACCATCGAGGTCCTCGGCGGGGATCCAGTATTCCAGATGGGCCTTGCTGCCGGCATGCTCGACCCTGTAGCGGTCGAGAAAGCTTTTCAGCACGGCAAAGCGGGTCACGAAACCCGCACCGCTGGCCGGCACATTCCAGTCGCGCGCGATTTGCACGGCATAGGCTTCCGACAGAACCGGATAGAAGATCGGCTGTTCGGGCAGGCGTGGCGGAAATGCCCGCATGTCCGACGCCTCGATCAGTTTCAATTCCTGAGGTCCGACAGGACGCCAGAGTGTAATGGTGGGCTGGGTCTCATTCATGGCTGAAGCTTAGCCAAAATATTGTCGGAACGAAAAACCGGATCGCTGAAAACCGAACAATTGCAGTAACCGGATTGCAAGAGCGGCCTGTCATGATGCATGCGTTGACAACCGTCCGTTACACCGGACGAAATGCAATGTGACTTTCACGGCAGGCCGGCCATCCCTAAATAGCGCTGGTTTTCCATGGGGAATCGGGGACTGTCTGCATGTGCGGTATCGTTGGAATCGTCGGTCATTCGCAGGTTGCGCCGCTCATCGTCGATGCGCTGAAGCGGCTTGAATATCGCGGCTATGACTCGGCCGGCGTCGCCACCATCGAAAAGGGACAACTTGGCCGCCGCCGCGCCGAAGGCAAGCTGATCAACCTCGAACGCCGGCTCAAGGAGGAGCCGCTCGACGGCACGATCGGCATCGGCCACACACGCTGGGCGACCCATGGCGTGCCCAACGAGACCAATGCGCATCCGCATTTTTCCGACGGCGTCGCCATCGTCCACAACGGCATCATCGAGAACTTTGCCGAACTGCGCGACGAACTGGTCCGTGACGGCTACTCCTTCTCGTCGCAGACCGACACCGAGGTCGTCGCGCACCTGGTGGCGCGCGAACTCGCCAAGGGGCTGAAGCCGGTGCAAGCCGCGCACCAGGCGTTGAAGCGGCTCGAAGGCGCCTTTGCGCTGGCCATCATGTTCAAGGGCGATGAAGATCTGATCGTCGGCGCCCGCAATGGTCCGCCACTGGCCGTCGGCCATGGTGATGGCGAGATGTTTTTGGGCTCCGATGCCATTGCGCTGGCGCCATTCACCAATTCCATCACCTATCTCGAAGATGGCGACTGGGCGGTGGTGCGCCGCGACAGCGTCGCCATCTTCGACATCGACGGCAAAAAGGTCGAGCGCAAGCGCCAGCAGTCGCTGTCGACCTCCTTCATGGTCGACAAGGGCAACCGCCGGCATTTCATGGAGAAGGAAATCCATGAGCAACCCGAGGTGATCTCGCACACGCTGGCCCATTATGTCGATTTCGTCTCCGGCGTCTCGAAGCCGCTCGACCTGCCATTCGATTTCGCCAAAATTGGCCGACTGGCGATCTCGGCCTGCGGCACCGCCTATCTCGCCGGCCTGATCGGCAAATACTGGTTCGAGCGCTATGCGCGGCTGCCGGTCGACATCGATGTCGCCTCGGAATTCCGCTACCGCGAGATGCCGCTGTCAGCCAACGATGCCGCCTTCTTCATCTCGCAATCGGGCGAGACCGCCGACACGCTGGCTTCGTTGCGCTACTGCCGCAAGGCCGGCATGAAGATCGGCGCCGTCGTCAATGTGCGGGAATCGACCATGGCGCGCGAATCCGACGTCGTGCTGCCGACGCTTGCCGGTCCCGAGATCGGCGTCGCCTCGACCAAGGCTTTCACCTGCCAACTCTCCGTGCTGGCGTCGCTTGCCGTGCGCGCCGGTGTGGCACGCGGCACGATCTCGAAAGATGAGGAGAAGGTCCTGGTGCGCGCGCTCTCGGAAGCGCCGCGCTATGCCAACCAGGTGCTCAAGCTCGAAGAGCAGATCGAGCGGATCGCGCGCGAACTGTCGCGCTACAAGGACGTGCTCTATCTCGGCCGCGACACCAATTTCCCGCTGGCCATGGAAGGCGCGCTGAAACTCAAGGAGATCTCCTATATCCACGCCGAAGGCTATGCGGCGGGCGAATTGAAGCACGGGCCGATCGCGCTGATCGACGAGAACATGCCGGTCATCGTGATTGCGCCGCATGACCGGATTTTCGAGAAGACCGTGTCCAACATGCAGGAAGTGGCGGCGCGCGGCGGCAAGATCATCCTGATCACCGACAGCAAGGGGGCGGCACACTCAAGCGTGAAGACGATGGAGACGATTATCTTGCCGGACGTGCCGGAAATCATCTCGCCGATCATCTATGCGCTGCCGATCCAGATGCTGGCCTATTTCGCCGCCGTGTTCATGGGCACCGACGTCGACCAGCCGCGCAATCTGGCGAAATCGGTGACAGTGGAGTAGGGACCTCAACAGGCGCTCTTTAAAAACTTCGCAGTTCCAAACGGCCTTCCGGTTCACTAATGTTGCGCTGCAACCCGCGCTCCGGTGAACCATGTCCGATGCTCCCAAGACCTCCGGCATGACCCGGCTGAGGAACTATTTCCTCACGGGCTTCGTCGTCTGCGCGCCGCTGGCGATCACCGCCTATATCGCCTGGTCGTTCATCGGCTGGGTCGATTCCTGGGTAAAGCCATATATTCCGGCGCGTTACAGCCCGGACACCTACCTGCCGTTCCCGGTGCCGGGGTTCGGGCTGATCGTCGCACTGATCCTGATCACGCTGATCGGTTTTCTCACCGCCAACATCGTCGGCCGTGCCATTGTCGGTTTCGGCGAACGCCTGCTTGGCCGCATGCCGCTGGTGCGCGGCATCTATGGCTCGCTGAAGCAGATTTTCGAGACCGTGCTGTCGAACAAGGGCGACATGTTCCGCCAGGTCGGGCTGGTCGAATATCCGCGCAAGGGTGTGTGGTCGCTGGTGTTCGTCGCCAGCGAGAAGGAAACCGAGATCAATGAGAAGCTCGATCAGGAAGGCGATCCGCTGATCGCGGTGTTCATGCCCTGCACGCCGAACCCGACGACCGGCTTCCTGATGTATGTGCTGAAGTCTGACATTGTGCTGCTCGACATGACGATCGAGGACGGCGCCAAGCTGATCGTTTCGGCCGGGCTGGTGGCGCCGAAGTTAAGAGCAAGATGGTGACGCTGAATGGCGAGCCGATCAACGGCACGGTGGCCAACCCGCCGCTAGGGCCTCATCCGGCGCGCAAGAGCCGCACAGCCTCGTCGCGGCCGAACAAATAGAGCAGCAGGCGCAGCGCCTCGCCGCGGTCGGATTGCAGCTCCGGGTCGCGCGACAGGATCAGCCTGGCATCGTCGCGGGCGGCCTCCAGAAGATCGGCATGCGCCTCGATGCGCGCCACTTGGAAACCCGGTGTGCCCGACTGGCGGGTGCCCAGCAACTCACCTTCGCCGCGGAGCTTCAAATCTTCCTCGGCGATCAGGAAACCGTCCTCGGTCTCGCGCATTACAGAAAGCCGGCGTTTTGCGGTCTCGCCAAGCGGGTCCTTGTAGAGCAGCACGCAGGAGGAGGGCTTGTCGCCGCGCCCGACCCGGCCGCGCAATTGGTGCAGCTGCGCAAGGCCAAAGCGCTCGGCATGCTCGATGACCATGACGGTGGCGTCGGGCACATCGACGCCGACCTCGATGACCGTGGTGGCGATCAGGATGCGGGTCTCACCTTCCTTGAAGGCGCGCATCGCCTCGTCCTTCTCGGCGCCCTTCATGCGGCCATGGACGAGGCCGATGCGGTCGCCGAACAGCGGCTTCAGCGAAGCAAAGCGGTCCTCGGCCGACATCAGCTTGATCTCTTCGGATTCTTCCACCAGCGGACAGATCCAGTAGATCTTCTGGCCGCCGGCGACGGCGTCCTCCATGCGGGCGACCAGTTCGTCGAGCCGCTCAAGCGGCAGCGTGACGGTGCGGATCGGCTGGCGGCCGGCCGGTTTTTCCGTCAGCTTGGAGACGTCCATGTCGCCGAAAGCGGTCAGCACCAGCGTGCGCGGGATCGGGGTCGCGGTCATCACCAGCATGTCGGGCGCATCGCCCTTGGCGGTGATGGCAAGCCGCTGGTGAACGCCGAAGCGATGCTGCTCGTCGATGACGGCCAGCACCAGGTCGTGGAAGGTCACCGTCTCCTGGAACAGTGCGTGGGTGCCGACGACGATGTCGATCTCGCCGCTGGCCAGGCCGGCCAGCGTTTCGGTACGCTCGCGGCCTTTCTCGCGGCCGGTCAGGATGGCGATGCGCAGCCCGACCTTGGCGGCAAGTGGTGTGATCGTCGCCAGATGCTGGCGCGCCAGGATTTCGGTCGGCGCCATCAGCGCCGCCTGGCCGCCGGCCTCGACCGCGCGCGCCATGGCAAGCAGTGCGACCACGGTCTTGCCCGAGCCGACGTCGCCCTGCAGCAGCCGCAGCATGCGCTCGGGGTCGGCGAGGTCGGCATTGATTTCGGCGAGCGCGAATTCCTGGCTTGATGTCAGCGAATAGGGAAGGGCGGCGCGCAGTTTCTCGACGATGCGGCCGTCGCCGACCAGGGGACGGCCGGACAGGCGGCGGATCTTTGCCCGCACCAGCGCCAGCGAGACCTGGCCCGCCAGCAATTCGTCATAGGCAAGGCGCCGCCAGGCAGCACCATCGATCGAAACATCGATCGGGTCGGCCGGATTGTGGATGCGGGTCAGCGCATCGGCAAAGGCGGGAAAAGTGTGCCGGCGCATGAAGGCGCCGTCCTGCCATTCGGGGAATTCGGGCACGCGGGCGAGCGCCTGGCCGATCGCCCGGCGCAGCACCTTGCCCGACAGCCCGGCGGTGAGCGGATAGACCGGCTCGACCAGCGGCAGGTTTTCCGCCTGGCTGGCCAGCGCGATATGATCGGGGTGGACCATGGTCGGGCGGCCGTTGAACCATTCCATGCGGCCCGAGACCACGACATGCTCGCCAACGGGCATTGCCTTTTCGAGATAGGCGGCGTGGGCATGAAAAAGGTCAGACCGATTTCGCCGGTGTCATCATGGGCATAGACCCTGTAGGGCACCGACTTGTTGCCGCGCGGCGGCGGCTGGTGACGGTCGATGCGCACGTCGAGCGTGACGATCTGGCCTTCCGCGGAACCCGCAATGCCGGGCCGGCTGCGGCGGTCGATGACGGTATGCGGCAGCACGAACAGAAGGTCGCCCGCGCGGGCCGCGCGATCACCAAGATCAGCCGTGACAACCTTCTCGATCAGCGCGCCGACCTTCGGCCCGACGCCGGCAAGCGAAGTGATCGGAACAAACAAGGGATCAAGGATGGAAGGACGCATGATGTCAGCTTATGTCGCGACGGCTACAGCGCAAGGCTGACAGCCCCTTTTATCCACGCTATATGCGCCGCAGCAAGTGAGGATGCGGCACGATGACCGGAACGAAACGATCAAGCGAGGGGCTGGACGCCCACCGCCGCAAGCTGTTGTTCCGCTCCTGGCACCGCGGCATGCGCGAGATGGATCTCATCCTCGGCACCTTCGCCGATGCCGAGATCGGTGCCTTGACCGGAGAGGAAATCGACCAATATGAGAGGCTCCTCGACATTCCCGACACCGACTTCCTGCCGCTGATCACGGGCGAACGCCCTGTGCCGGCGGATATCGATTGTGCCGTCCTGCAAAAAATCCTGGCGTCCCGCCGGACCATGACTTTCTGAACAAGCAATTCCAGGAAAAGTGCGAAGCGGTTTTTCCACAGGAATTGCGACAAACAAGACCGTGATTTGATGAGCCTCATTCCCACCATTGGCCTGCCGAAAGGCCGTGCCGGCCAGTTCATCGTCGACGGCGTCGCCGATGGCTATGAAGCCTTCGCGCTGGTGCAGGCGGCGCTGGAGATCGCGCCTGACAAGCCGGTGCTGTTCGTGGCGCGCGACGGGCAGCGCCTGCCGGCGATCATCGAGGCGCTGGCCTTCGCTGCGCCCGGCCTGCCGGTGCTGGAACTGCCGGCCTGGGATTGTCTGCCCTACGATCGCGTCTCGCCCGGCTCGGACGCCGCCGCCAAGCGTCTCGATGCGCTGACCGCCATGATCGCGCTGGCGAAGAAGCCGCACCGCGCCGTCATCCTCACCACCGCCAATGCACTATTGCAGCGCATTCCGCCCGCCGACCTGGTCGAGGCGCAGACGTTTCATGCCGGGACCGGCAACCAGATCGACATGAACGCGCTGGTGTCGCGGCTGGAAACGTCGGGCTTCGAACGCGTGCCGACGGTGCGCGGCATCGGCGAATTCGCGGTGCGCGGCGGCATTCTCGACCTGTTCGCCCCCGGCTGGACCGAGGCGCTCAGGCTCGACTTCTTCGGCGACACGCTGGAATCAATCCGCGTCTTCGATGCCGCCACGCAGCGCACCACCGGCCAGCGCAAGTCGATGGCGCTGCAGGCGATGAGCGAGGTGGCGCTGACGCCGGAAACCATCAGCCGCTTCCGCCGCTCCTACATCGAAGCCTTTGGTGCGCCCCAGCGCGACGACGGACTTTATGCGGCGGTCAGCGAGGGCAGGCGCTTCGCCGGCATGGAGCACTGGTTGCCGTTCTTCTACGAGCGGCTGGAGACGGTGTTCGACTATCTGCCGGACACACCCGTCATTTTCGACCATCTGGCGCATGAAGCGCTGGCCGAGCGCCACACGCTGATCCTCGACCATTACGAGGCGCGCAAAAAGCAGGCGGACGCCGCGTTGAAGGATGCCGTGCCCTACAAGCCGGTGGCACCGGATCTGCTCTATCTCTCTCCGGAAAACCTGATCGCCTCGCTTGGGCCTCGTGAAGCGATCGACTTCACGCCTTTCGACGCGCCCGATGCCGGTGCGAAAAAGATCTACCATGCCGGCTCGCGCCATGGCCGCAGCTTCGTCGAGGAGCGCGCCGATCCGAACGTCAACGTCTTCGATGTCGTCGTCAGGCATATTGCCGACGAACGCGCCGCGCGCCGGCGTGTCGTCATCGCCGGCTGGACCGAAGGGTCGCTTGATCGGCTGGGCCAGATTCTCACCGAGCATCATCTCGGTAATCTCAAGCAGGTCGAAACACTTGCGCAAGCGGAACAGCTCGAGCCGGGGCAGGCCGCTCTTGCCGTCCTGCCGCTCGAATCTGGTTTCGAGACCGAAAAACTGGTCGTCGTCGCTGAACAGGACATTCTGGGCGACCGGCTGATCCGGCGTTCCAAGCGCAAGAAGCGTGCTTCCGATTTCATTGCCGAGGCCTCGGCTCTGTCGGCCGGCGACATCGTCGTTCATGCCGACCATGGCATTGGCCGCTTCATCGGCCTGCGCACGATCGAGGCGGTCGGCGCGCCGCATGATTGCCTGGAAATCCACTATGCCGGCGATGACCGGCTGTTCCTGCCGGTGGAAAACATCGAGCTTCTATCACGCTACGGCTCTGATACCGCCGAGGCGACGCTGGACAAGCTGGGCGGCGGCGCCTGGCAGTCGCGCAAGGCAAAGCTGAAGCGGCGCCTGCTCGACATGGCCGGACAACTGATCCGCATCGCCGCCGAGCGGCAGATGCGTGCCGCACCGGCGCTGGTGCCGGCCGAAGGCCTCTATGACGAATTCTCAGCCCGTTTCCCCTATGAGGAAACCGACGACCAGCAGACGGCGATCGACTCGGTCAGGAATGACCTCGGCGCCGGCAAGCCTATGGACCGGCTGATCTGCGGCGACGTCGGCTTCGGCAAGACCGAAGTGGCGCTGCGCGCCGCTTTCATCGCGGCGATGGAAGGGTTTCAGGTCGCGGTGGTGGTGCCGACGACGCTGCTGTCGCGCCAGCATTTCAAGACGTTTTCGCAACGCTTTTCCGGCCTGCCGATCCGCGTCGCCCAGGCCTCGCGGCTGGTCGGCGCCAAGGAACTGGCCGAAACCAAGAAGGGCATCGCTGAGGGCCAGGTCGACATCGTCATCGGCACCCATGCGCTGCTCGGTTCGGCGATCTCGTTCAAGAATCTCGGCCTGCTGATCATCGATGAAGAGCAGCACTTTGGCGTCAAGCACAAGGAACGGCTGAAGGACCTGAAGACCGACGTCCACGTGCTGACACTGTCGGCGACGCCGATCCCGCGTACGTTGCAACTGGCGCTGACGGGCGTGCGCGAACTGTCGCTGATCGCGACCCCGCCGGTCGACCGCATGGCGGTGCGCACGTTCATCTCACCCTTCGATCCGCTGGTCATTCGCGAGACGCTGCTGCGCGAGCGTTATCGCGGCGGGCATTCCTTCTATGTCGTGCCGCGCATCAGCGATCTCGCGGAAATCCATGATTTCCTGCGGGAATCCGTGCCGGAGCTGAAAGTGGCGGTGGCCCATGGCCAGATGCCGCCCGGCGAACTCGACGACATCATGAATGCCTTCTATGACGGCCAGTATGATGTGCTTCTGTCGACCACCATCGTCGAATCAGGCCTCGACATTCCAACCGCCAACACGCTGATCATCCATCGCGCCGATATGTTCGGCCTGTCGCAGCTCTACCAGTTGCGCGGCCGCGTCGGCCGCTCCAAGGTGCGCGCCTATGCGCTGTTCACGCTACCGGCCAACCGCAAGCTGACCGACACCGCCGAGCGCCGGCTGAAAGTGCTGCAATCGCTCGACACGCTGGGCGCCGGCTTCCAACTGGCCAGCCACGATCTCGATATCAGGGGCGCCGGCAATCTCTTGGGTGAAGAGCAGTCCGGCCATATCAAGGAGGTCGGTTTCGAACTCTACCAGCAGATGCTGGAGGAGGCTGTCGCCGAGGTGAAGGATTCCGGCGAGGTCCAGGATGGCGGCTGGTCGCCGCAGATCGCCGTCGGCACGGCGGTGATGATCCCGGAAAGCTATGTGCCGGACCTGCAGCTCCGGCTGGCGCTCTACCGCCGTCTCGGCGACCTCGAAAACACCGAGGAGATCGACGCTTTCGGCGCCGAACTGATCGACCGTTTCGGGCCGCTGCCGGACGAGGTGAAGCATCTCCTGAAGATCGTCTTCATCAAGGCGCTCTGCCGCAAGGCCAATGTCGAGAAGCTCGACGCCGGGCCGAAGGGTGTCGTCATCCATTTCCGCAAGCGGGAATTCTCCAATCCGGTCGGCCTGGTCAAGTTCATCGGCGAGCAGGGTTCGCTGGCCAAGATTCGACCGGACCACAGCGTCGTCTTCGTGCGCGATTGGCCGACGCCGGACAAGCGCCTGGCGGGCTCGGCGGTGGTGATGACGCAACTCGCGCGGCTGGTCGAAAAGGCGGCCTGAGGTGCATTGATATTCAGGTGATGCCGGCCTGCAAATGGCTGATACCTGCGGTTCCGGCCTTCGCCGGCCGAAGCATGCATTCATGAGAGTGACGTAGCAGTTAAGGCTACGGCCGGCGTAGGCCGGTGCTCACGGACCGAATGTCCGCTCCGCTCCGGTTCTCGGTATCAACCATTTTCGGCTCGGCCTGACCTGAATCTCAACGCCCTCAGCGCCGCTTGTGCATTCGCCAGCGCTGAAATTCCGGTCTAGAATAGGAAATCGGCTTCGTGTATGGAGCCGCCACCCCATATTGGGACGGGAAAAGGCGGGCGAGGGTGCTCGCCGGAAAGAGCGTTGGGTGCAGCGATGACGAAATGGTCGCCGAATTCGTGGAGAGCAAAGCCGATCAAGCAGGTTCCTGCCTATCCGGACCTTGCCGCGCTGAAGAACACCGAAGCCCAGCTCGCCACCTTTCCGCCGCTGGTCTTTGCCGGTGAGGCACGCAAGCTGAAGAAGCAGCTCGCGGCTGTCGCAGCCGGCGAAGCGTTCCTGCTCCAGGGCGGCGACTGCGCCGAGAGTTTTGCCGAGCATGGCGCCGACAACATCCGCGACTTCTTCCGCGTCTTCCTGCAGATGTCGGTCGTGCTGACTTTTGCCGGCGCACAGCCGGTGGTGAAGGTCGGCCGTGTCGCCGGCCAGTTCGCCAAGCCGCGCTCGTCCGACAATGAGACCAAGGGCGAGGTCACGCTGCCGAGCTATCGCGGCGACATCATCAACGGCATCGAATTCGACGCCAAATCGCGCATTCCCGATCCCGCCCGCCAGGAAATGGCCTACCGCCAGTCGGCGGCGACACTCAACCTTCTGCGCGCCTTCGCGCAGGGCGGCTATGCCAGCCTGGAGAATGTGCATAGCTGGATGCTCGGCTTCGTGTCGGATAGCCCGCAGGGCGAGAAGTACGAGTCGCTCGCCAACCGCATAACCGAGACGATGGACTTCATGAAGGCCGTCGGCATCACTTCGGAGACCAATTATGCGCTGCGCGAGACCGATTTCTACACCAGCCACGAGGCGTTGCTGCTTGGCTATGAGGAGGCGCTGACCCGTGTCGATTCGACCTCGGGCGACTGGTACGCCACTTCGGGCCACATGATCTGGATCGGCGACCGCACCCGCCAGCCCGACCACGCCCATGTCGAATATTGCCGCGGCATCAAGAACCCGCTCGGCCTGAAATGCGGCCCGTCGCTGACCACTGACGGCTTGCTGGAACTGATCGATCTGCTCAACCCCGAGAACGAGCCCGGCCGGCTGACGCTGATCGCCCGCTTTGGTTCGGACAAGGTCGCCGACCATCTGCCGAAGCTGGTGCGCGCGGTGCAGAAGGAAGGCCGCAGCGTGGTCTGGTCGTCGGACCCGATGCATGGCAACACCATCGAGGCAGCCGGCTACAAGACGCGGCCGTTCGACCGCATCCTGAAGGAAGTGCAGACCTTCTTCGAGGTGCACCGCGCCGAAGGCACGCATCCGGGTGGCATCCATGTCGAGATGACCGGCAAGAATGTCACTGAATGCACCGGTGGTGCGCGCGCCATCACGGCCGAGGAACTGCAGGACCGCTATCACACGCATTGCGACCCGCGCCTCAATGCCGACCAGGCGATCGAACTGGCCTTCCTGGTGTCGGACCTCCTGAAGAAAAGCCATCCGGTGCAGCACAAGCAGGTCGCCAACGGCTGATCCCGGCCACTGGGCCTATAAGAAAAAGGCGCCTGGGAACCCGGCGCCTTTTCCATTTTCAGCTGATGGTCTGTGCCACGCCGGTGCGGGCGCTATCGGCAGGAGGCGTTAGTCCTTCTTATAGAGCAGCCAGCTCTTGCCGGCGCGGCCAGCCATCGCCGAATGCCTGGTGACGCGGTTGCGGCCGCTGACCTTCGACCGGTAGAGTGCCCGGTCGGCCTTTGTGTAGAGGTCCTCCGGGCCTTCGGCCTCCGATGCCATGCAGATGCCCATCGAGACCGTCACGGTGCCGTAATTCATGCCGGTCTGGCTGCTGGTGAATGGCGTCTGCTCGATCAGGGCGCGAATGCGCTCCGCGATCTCGTAAGTGGCGACTTCGCTGGCGCCCTCAATGATCAGCGCGAATTCCTCGCCGCCGGTGCGGGCGACGAACATGTCGCCGCGAATGCTGGTCTGGAAAATCTCGGCGATGATCTGGATGATCTTGTCGCCGACAGGATGGCCGTAGCGGTCATTGATATCCTTGAACCGATCGATGTCAGCAAGGATCAAGGCATTGAACAGGATGCCCTTGTTGCTGTTGTAGATTCGGGTGATCTCCTTGTCGAAGGCGCGGCGGTTCCAGATCTGGGTCAACGGATCGGTGTTGGCCAGCCGCTTGTATTCCTCGAGCTTCGACTTGACGCTCTCGAGTTCCGCCGTCTTGTCGCTGAGCGTCGAGGCGACCTGTCGGCCATGATCGATCGTCGAATTGGTGGCAACGGCCATGGCGTTGGCGATCTTCTGCAGAAGATCCTGTGAAAGCAGGCTGCGGCCACTCAAACCGCTCGATGTCTCGTCGAGGATCCTGCCGTATTTTTCGATGTGGCTGCGCTCGCTGCGCAACAGCGCGGCGACCTCCTCGAGCTCCCGGGCGATGACGTCCCTGGCGTGCTCGACGATGCCCGGGCCGTGATTCTGGGCGAAGAAAGCTCGCCCGATCTGATCCAGCTCATCCTGCGTCGGCCGGTTGCTCAAGGACACGACGGCGAGGCTGAGCTCGCGGTTGGTGCCGTTCAATGCTTCGTAGAAGATCTCGTAGTTGCGCGGCAGGCCGAGCACGCCCAGCTGGCGCATGGTCGCGACAACAGCGGATGCGATATCGGTGTTTTGTTCTGTTGGGGCGGCTGCGGGCTGCATGTCTGATTCACTCTTCCCCTCGGATCCCGACGCGGAATTTGCGGGTTCCATTGGCCGCCGAGCTGGGGAGCGCGACCCGATAGTCCAGAACATCTTGCGAAGAGGCGCGTCCCCACCCGCGACCTTCGCTTGGCGTGACCATAATTGCAGCAGCGCTAAAGTTTCCTTAATTCGTGCAGCTTCCACAGGTTTTTCTCTACCTGTGGCTGTAGAAGCATAAACTTTCGCACCATGGTCGCGGGGCGGCACACAGTTTGGCGGCTTTGAATTTGAAATCCGCTCGGCGTGCTTCTGGAAATGAAACTGAATTTCGAATTCATCACGGCAGTCGATGTCGTATTTGCTTGCGCGCAACCACCGCAAAGCTGGAATCCTGGCAACGATGCTGGACGAGGTTTCTTCAAGGGGTGCCGAAATGAGCGACAGTCACCAGGGATCATGCCTGTGCGGAGCGGTCCGCTTCCGGACAAGGGGAGCGCTGCGAGGGGTCGTCTATTGTCATTGCTCGCAATGCAGGAAGCAAAGCGGGCATTTCTATGCCGCGACCAATGTTGCCGACGCCGACATCGTGATCGAAGGCACGGAAAGCATCACCTGGTATGAGGCGTCCGCTTTCGCCGGGCGCGGCTTCTGCAAGACATGCGGGTCGGTGCTTTTCTGGAAGCCAAGGGCTCAAGACTATATTTCGGTGATGGCGGGAGCGTTCGACAAGCCGACGGGTCTCAAGGGCGACTGTCATATCTTCGTTGGCGACAAGGGCGACTATTATTCGATCGACGACGGGCTGCCGCAGTTTGAAAAGTCGACGCCTTCGATAGCGGTCGCTGAATGAATTTTGGACGAGATGCCTTATTCCCTTGATCGGGCCGTTGCTTTATCCCGTGCCGGTGATCCGGAAAGAGGTTTGGGCATGCAGCGGCTGATCGACGCTTTTATCAATTCGGTGCGGGCGTTTCGCAAGCTGGCCGCCAGCGAGAAGGCATTCCAGCAGGAGCTGATGCTCCTTGCGCTTGCCCTGCCGGCGGCGTGGTTCGTTTCGGTCTCCTGGCGTGGTTATGCCTTGCTGATCGGCGCGGTGCTGCTGCTGATCATGGTCGAGGTGCTGAACACCGGCATCGAGGCGGCCTGCGATGCCTTCAGCCGCGAGTTCAATGTCGACATCCAGCTGGCCAAGGATTGCGGTTCGCTGGCGGTGCTGATTTCGGTGGTCATCGTCGCCGGCGTCTGGGGCATCGCGCTCATCGAGCGGGTCACCGGCTTTCCCATCTGACCGTCCGAGCGCCCATAGAGGCCGGCGGCATCACTGCTCCCGACGACGCTCCCGCTTGGCGATGTGGCGGGCGACAAGCCAGGCAAGCACACCCACGGTAAGGCCGATGCCGAGCCCGATCAGCAGCCGCTCGTGGCGCAGCAGCGCCTGGCCGACGAAATGCTCGGCGCCCAGCCCGAAAACATAACCAATGGTGCTGAACAGCACCGCCCAGATCACCGATGAGATGGCGTTGAGGATGACGAAGCGGGGTGCTGCTATGGTCGACAGGCCGGCCGCGATGCCGCCGACCAGACGCATGCCGTAGACATAGCGGTTCGACAGCACGAAAATGTTGGGGTGGGTGTTGAGCAGACGATAGGCGCGGCGGAAGCCGGGCCGCCTGCGCAGCCTGACGACATGGCGATTGTCGGCGAAACTTCTGCCAAGGATGAAGAAGAAGGTGTCGCCGACGAAAGCGCCGAGTGCTGCCGCGGCAACGGCATGCCACAGCACGAAAACATGCTGGTGAGCGAAGAAGCCGCCGAGGATGGCGGCGCTTTCGCCTTCGGCGACGCAGCCGAGGAAGACGGCAAGCAGCCCATACTGTTCGATGAAATGATGAATGGCTTCGGTCATGAAGCCGACTGCTGCTGCGCCAGCCTCTCGTCGATCCGCTTGACCATCTCGGCCAGCCGCACGATCTCGTCTCGCATGCCGATGATCTGGCTGTGGCGCAGTTCATCGAGTTTTTCGTGCAGCGCCATGATCTCGATCTCGGCCTTCAGATTGACTTCGTAGTCGTGGGCGGCATCGATGCGGTCGCGTTCGGTCTGGCGGTTCTGCGCCATCATGATCACCGGCGCCTGCAAGGCGGCGACCATCGACAGCACGAGATTGAGGAAGATGAACGGGTAGGGGTCGAAGGCATCGCGCGACAGCAGCCAGACATTGCCAGCGGTCCACAGGACCAGAAAGGCCAGGAAACCCAGGATGAAGGACCAGGAGCCGCCGATGCGGGCGATCGTATCGGCAAGCCGGTCGCCAAAGGTCTGGTGGAAAGCGACCGCTTTGTTGGTGTCCCTGGAGATCGTGGTGCGCTCGAGCGTCGATTGCAGCACCCGGTTCTCGAGTTGGCTGAGGCCGTCCGGCCGTCGCTTGAGCCAGCGGTTCGCCAGATCGTCGATTGTCTTGTACATAGCCGTCTCCGTCGTCAGTGGAGATAGACGTAGAGGCTGCCGGCTCTCGCGGGAAGTGGTACATTCAAGCCAACAGCGAGGGAACTATGGCCGATTTCCAGAAAATTCGCCTGCGTGCGGCAAAACGCAAGGGCGGCGAGGCGGAGCTTTCGACGCTGCTGGGGCCGGTGCCCGACAATGCCGCCGTCGCCGATATTCCGGACGATCGTATTCTCTCGACCATGGCCGAGCGGATCTTTGCCGCCGGTTTCGTCTGGCGCGTCATCGAACAGAAATGGCCGGGCTTCGAGGAGGCGTTTCTGCGCTTCGAGCCGAAGCGGCTGTTGTTCCAGCCTGACGATTTCTGGCACGATCTGGCGTCCGATCAGCGCATCGTGCGCAACCCGCAGAAGATCAAGTCCGTGCGTGATAACGCGGCCTTCGTCGAATGCGTGTCTGGGGAATTTGGCGGCTTCGGCGAATTCCTAGCCAACTGGCCGGCCGACGACCAGGTCGGGCTGATGGCCTATCTCGGCAAGCATGGCAGTCGCCTTGGCGGCAATACCGGCCAGTATTTCCTGCGCTGGCTGGGCTGGGATGCCTTCGTCATTTCAGCCGACATGGCAGCGGCCCTTCGCGATGCCGGCCTCGACATCGCCGAAAGCCCGACCTCGAAGAGGGATCTCGACAAGATCCAGGCCCAGATCAATCAATGGGTGACGGATACAGGCCTGCCACGCCGGCACATTTCGCGCATCCTGGCGATGTCGATCGGCGAGAACCATTCGCCGCAGTCGCTGCGCGAGTATATGGGCGACGACTGATCGTTGGTCTGGTCACAATGACCGAGGTCGTCCGGCTCGACACGATTGACGATATCAATCGGTCTGGGGTGGTCCAAACGAACGCCATTGCGAGGCGAATTTTGCCGCGCTAAGTCAGCAGGCATGACCAAGAAGCTTGACATCCTTCGCATCGCAATCGCCCAGCTCAACCCGACCGTCGGCGATGTCGCCGGCAACCTCGCCAAAGCCCGCGAGGCGAGGGCCGATGCCGCGCGCCAGGGCGCCGATCTCGTGCTCTATACCGAGCTTTTCCTGGCCGGTTACCCGCCGGAAGATCTGGTGCTGAAGCCGGCCTTCCTGAAGGCCTGCGAAAAGGCGGCGCAGGAGTTTGCCGCCGACACATCGGATGGCGGCCCCGGCGTCATCATCGGCACGCCGCTGAAGCGCAAGAGCGGCACGCACAATTCGGTCATCGTCGCCGATGGCGGCAAGATCCTGGCCGAACGCTACAAGCTCGACCTGCCGAACTATGGCGAATTCGACGAGAAGCGCGTCTTCCAGGCAGGGCCGGAACTGCAGGGACCTGTCAATTTCCGAGGCGTGCGCATCGGAATTCCGATTTGCGAGGATATCTGGGGCGATGTCGGCATCTGCGAATCGCTGGCGGAAAGCGGGGCGGAAATCCTGCTGGTGCCGAACGGCTCGCCCTATTATCGAGCCAAGATCGATGTCCGTCACCAAGTGGTCATCCGCCAGGTGATCGAATGCGGGCTGCCGATCACCTATGCCAACCAGCTCGGCGGCCAGGACGAGCTGATCTTCGACGGCGCGTCGTTTGCCATCGGCGCCGACAAGACATTGGCTTTCCAGATGAGCCAGTTCGAGGAAGCGGTCGACGTCATCACGTGGAAGCGCGGGGATGATGGCTGGGTCTGCTCGGAAGGGCCGATGTCGAAGATTCCCGAGCGGGAGGAGGCCGACTATCGCGCCTGCATGCTGGGCCTGCGCGACTATGTCAACAAAAACGGCTTCAAGAACGTCGTGCTCGGCCTGTCCGGCGGCATCGATTCGGCGATCTGCGCTGCCCTTGCCGTCGACGCGCTCGGCGAAGAGCGGCTGCGCGCTGTCATGATGCCTTACCGCTACACGTCGAAGGATTCACTGAAGGACGCCGAGGATTGCGCCCGGGCGCTCGGCTGCCGCTATGACATCGTGCCGATCTTCGAGCCCGTCGAAGGCTTTCTGCATACGCTGACGCAGCTTTTCGAGGGCACCAAGGAAGGCATCACCGAGGAGAACCTGCAGAGTCGCGCGCGCGGTACCATCCTGATGGCGATCTCCAACAAGTTCGGCTCGATGGTGGTCACGACTGGCAACAAGAGCGAGATGTCGGTGGGCTATGCCACGCTCTATGGCGACATGAATGGCGGCTTCAATCCGATCAAGGACCTCTACAAGATGCAGGTCTACGCGCTGTCGCGCTGGCGCAACAGCCATGTGCCGCCGGGCGCGCTCGGGCCGTCAGGCGAGGTCATCCCGAAGAACATCATCGACAAGGCGCCGTCGGCGGAATTGCGCGAGAACCAGACCGACCAGGATTCGCTGCCACCCTATCCAGTGTTGGACGACATCCTCGAATGCCTGGTCGAGAACGAGATGGGCGTCGACGATATCGTCGCGCGCGGCCATGACCGGGCGACGGTGACGCGCATCGAGCATCTGCTCTACATCGCTGAATACAAGCGCCGGCAGGCGGCCCCGGGTGTGAAGATCACCCGGAAAAATTTCGGCCGCGACCGCCGCTATCCCATCACCAACCGTTTCAGGGATCGCGGATAGCGAGAGGGTTATTTTGAGAAGCTTGGGGGGCCTGCATGTTCATCAGCTATTTCAAGGGAACGCCTGAATATCACATCGTCCGCTTCAAGAACGGCAAGGTTCGAGAGCAGGGGCGCGGCATCAGCTTCTGGTACGGCACGCTGGGCACGACCATCGCCATGGTGCCGGTGACGTCGCTCGACAACCCGTTCATCTTCACCGAAACCACGGCCAATTTCCAGGATCTGGCGATCCAGGGGTCGGTCAGCTACCGCATCGTCGATCCGGTGAAGGCGGCGGAAGGTTTTGATTTCAGCGCCAGGCTCAGCAAATCCGACATTGCCGGCGACGGCCGCGAGAAGATCGCCGAGCGCCTCGTGCTGGCCATCCAGAGCCGGGCGCGGGCCGTGGTGTCGAGCATGACGCTCGAGCAGGCGCTGGCCGAGGTGACCAAGCTCGGTGGCAATCTTGCCGAGCTGCTGCGTGGCGATCCGATCGCCTCGACCGCGGGCCTGTCGATCGAGGAGGTCCATATCACCTCGGTCCAGCCGACACCGGAAATCCGCAAGGCACTGCAGACCGAATATCGCGAGGCGCTGCAGCGCCAGGCCGACGAGGCGATCTATGCGCGCCGGGCGCATGCGGTGGAGAAAGAACGCGAGATCAAGCAGAGCGAACTGGCGACCGAGATCGAACTGGCCGAACGCAACAAGCTCCTGGTCGACACCGAGGCGCGCAACAAGCTGACGCTGGCCGAGGCCGCGGCCAAGGCGCAGCAGCTCGAACTCACCGTCTATTCGTCGGCGCCCGCCAACGTGCTGACGGCAATGGCCTTCAAGGCCTGGGCGGAGAAGGGCGGTTCGGTCGGCAATCTGTCGATCACGCCTGATATGCTCACCAGCGCGCTCAGCCAGCTTGCCGCGCCGGCGAAGACCGAGAAGTGATTTAGCCGGTGGCCGGCGAACAGGGCAACAGGGCGATCGACCGGGTGATCGTCGTCACTCGCAAGACCGAGCTCGAAGAGCTGACGACGCGCTTCAACACGCAAGGGCAGGCGCGCTTCTATCTCAGGCAAGCCGGCATGAATTTCGACCCAGTCAAGGCGGCGCACGATATCTATCATCACGCGCTCGACCGGGTCATGGGTTCACTGCCCTCGGGCCTCAAGCAATTGCGGCTTGACCGTGAGCTGGTGCCGCAGTTCGAGTTCGGCTCCGATGTGGTGATTGCGCTTGGCCAGGACGGGCTGGTTTCCAACACGGCAAAATACCTGCCGCACCAGCCGCTGATCGGCATCAACCCCAATCCGGCGCTTTTTGACGGTGTCCTCTTGCCGTGGAATGCCGACGACACCGAACAGGTCCTCGATCTGACGATTTCCGGCAAGGCCAAGCGCCAGGCGGTGGTGATGGCCGAGGCGCGTTCCAATGACGGAAGGCGGCTGATTGCCTTCAACGACCTGTTCGTCGGCGCTTCGACGCATGTCTCGGCCCGATACGAACTGACCTATGGCGGCAGGACCGAGCGCCAGTCATCGAGCGGCATCATCATTTCGACCGGCGCCGGCTCCACTGGCTGGCTGCGTTCTGTCATGGCGGGCGCTGCCGGACTGGCCGCGGCCTATGGCGACACATCTGTGCCGACCGTGCCGCCGCAGGGCTATGACCGCGAAGGTGAGCAGCTGTTCTTCTCGGTGCGCGAGCCGTTTCCGAGCAACACGACGGGTGTGTCGCTCGTCCATGGCGTCATCACCCGCGACCGGCCACTGGTCGTCTCCTCCCGGCAGAGCAAGGGCGGCGTCATCTTCAGCGACGGCATGGAGGTCGATTTCGTCGAGTTCAATTCCGGCACGGACGTGACGATCGCGATTGCCGACCAGAAAGCCTATCTCGTCGTACCGTGAGGTCCTGTGTTGTCGGGTGACGGTGACGCTTTGAGAACGCGCTTTGGATCGCCGGGCACAAGCGGGAATCGCGGTGGTCCTCCGATCGGCCTGCCGCTCTCCGGTAGGAGAGTACGAATCAATCTCGATGTTGGTGTGACCGTGCTTGGCGCGGGGGCGGCGCAAGAAATCTCTTGCCATGTTCGGCATATATATAGTTAGATGAAGTAATTGCGGCATTGTAATATTCCTAGTGATAACCGACAGGTGCGCCGTCTGTGCCAATAGGCGCGGCGGTATCTTGGTCGTGCTGCAATGGTTTTCCAGAGATCGATGGATGTCTTCTGGCGGACAGGCAGGAAGGCGAGGAGCCTGATTTATTTAAAGTTTTTTGAAATCTGATATTGCTCTTGATTGGACAAGTAGGGTTCTGGAGGGGGACGCTATGCTTGATCTGGTAAGATCGAAACTTGGGTGTGTTTGGCCGGCCGCCAGAGAATTTCGCAAAGTATCGCTGACGTTGGCGGTGCTGATGGCGTCCAGTTGCATGGCAGTATGTGGACCGGCCGACTATCCTGCCGCGTCGCTGACGCCGCAATCGCAACCGGGTTGGAACGACACGCCAAATCAGATCGATCTGTCCGCGCCGCCCGATGAGGCGCAGGGCGGCATGACCGAGGCAGGAACACCCATCAGCAAGCGGCCCGAGCAGTGCTTTCCGGCCGAACAGCGCAACCTCTTCAGCGAGGTCGACAAGGTACCGGGACCCGACGGCACGCCGCGGCCATTCAACTATCTCGACGGAGGTAAGGTTTCGAAGGAAGCCCGCGACGCCATTCGCGGCAAGAACACCTGGATCCTTTGGGGCGAAGGCAATGAGGTGTTCTGGGATTGGGTACAGCAGCACGGCTATGGATTGGCCGACTTCCTCGTTCTCCTTGACTCGCGCAAGCGCGACACGCGGTTTGCGGATTCGGGGCTCATCAACCAGCCGGGTATGAAATCCCAAACAGACAGAAGCAAGACCATACTCGGGCTCTATCTCGACCAGGCGGATGGCGACAAGATCAAGCTGCAGCCGCCTCCGACCGATATAGATTTCGACACATCCAAGCCGGCTGTTCGCCCTGCGATGCCGGATACGCACGCCGGCCGTGAATTGTTCGAGCCGGGCGATCGGGCGCTCTATGAGAAGGTACTTGCCCAACTCGCCGACGATGGTGTCGATCCGACAGTCTATGGCTACGCCAGCGGCATCGTCGGCTTGCGGCTGTTTCCCAATCCGAACTTCTTCGGCAAGACGGACGCCGCGCAGAAGGCGCGCGATCTGTGGATGAAGGAGATCGCCAACAACCCCAAGGGCGACAACTACTACACGGACTCCTCCATCAATGCCGACCCCAATCTGGTGCGGCCTTTCCGGGTCAGCATGTCCTGCGGATTCTGTCACATCGCGCCGCATCCGCTCAATCCGCCGGCTAATCCCGAAAAGCCGGAGTGGTCGAACCTGTCCAGCACAATCGGCGACCAGTATTGGAAGCCGGTGGCCACCTTCACCAATCTGAAAAAGGCCGACAGCTTCCTCTATCAGTTCCTTGCCAGTCAGCAGCCGGGCACCATCGACACCTCGCTGGTCAGCACCGACCACATCAACAATGCCAACACCATCACCGCGATCTTCGATCTTCCGGCGCGCCTTGCCCGCGCATCGGCCAATCCGCCAGAAGAGCAAAGCGCCTCCAATCTGCTCATTCCCGGCGTCGAAGATCCGCAGTCGGCGGCAAATCCGCGGCACACGCCGCGCGTGCTGCTCGACGGCTCGGACAGCGTCGGCGTCTTCGGAGCGCTGTCGCGCGTCTACCTGAACATCGGCACCTATTCGGAGGAATGGAAACGTCTGCACAACACCGTGGTTGGCTTCAAGCCGCAACGCCCCTTCGCTGTGGCGACGGCGCTGAAGAACTCTGTCTACTGGCGCACCGCGGAGAAGTATCGCATTCCGTACATGGCCGCATTTTTCACATATGTGGCCAAGGACACCGGCGAGACCGTCACGCAGCCCATGCGTCTTGCCGATACGGGGGATGGAAAACGCCGCATCGAAGCCGAGCGCGCCGATGCCAGCAAGGGGCGCGGCGTGTTCATCCAGAATTGCGCGGTGTGCCATTCGAGCAAGCAGCCAGCGGGCTTCTCGCTCAGCTTTGCGCGTGACTGGGCCGACAAACAGGTGCTTGCGCCCAACCCGTCGCCGGCGCTGACGCTGCCAATGGACTTCGCCGACTGGGACAGCTTCAAGAAGAGCCCGGCCTATGGTGACTATGTCAAGCAGATCAGCGACCTTGCCAGCCAGGCGTCCGATCAGTCCGACCCGTTCATCAAGGACAATTTCCTGTCGACCGATATACGGGTGCCCGTCACCCTTGTCGGCACCAATTCGGGGCGAGCTGTTGCGACCAATGCCATGCGCGGGCAGGTCTGGGACAATTTCTCGTCGGAGACTTACAAGAACCTGCCCGCAGTGGGTGAGGTGCATTTCTTCAACCCGTTCTCCGGCAAGCCGGTCGATGCCTGGGGCAACAACGACAGCTATGCGCCACCGGCCGGTGGCCCCGGATACTACCGACCCGCCTCGCTGATCAGCCTGTGGGCGACAGCCCCCTTCCTGCACAACAATGCGCTCGGCGAGTACACGCACGATCCGTCGGTGGTTGGCCGGCTGAAGGCATTCGATGACGGTATCGACAAGATCCTGTGGCCCGACAAGCGCGAGGCGAGCCCCCCGTGCGCCTCGATGGCGACCTGCGCGGCAAGATGGCGCTCGCCGGAGGCGACCACGGTTTCATCTATCGAACGACCCAGCCCAGCTTCATCGACTTTTCGCCACGCTTCATCCACCCCCTTGTCACCGGGGTGATCGGTCCGTTCTGGACGTCGTTCCTGACCACGTATCTATGGAGTGGGCTGGGGTTGGCGGCGCTGATTCTGGCTTTCGTCGGTCGATCGCGCCATGCGGGCTTTGCATTCGCGCTGATCGCCGTGCTCGTGGCAGTGCTTCTGCGTCTCAGCCGTTTCGATACGGTCTACCCCTCGCTGTGGCTGGTGCCGGCGATTGCGGCCGCCGCGGCGGCGCTGCTCTGGTTCGCGCTGCAGAACCAGCGCTGGGTCAGCCCCGTGGTTTTCCTCGCACTGGCTGGACTGTTCGCCTTTACCGGCTTCCAGGCCAATGCCTTCGTCGACGGCAAGCTGGGTGGCATCAAGCTCGGCCCGGTGCCTACCGGCACACCGGTGAACCTGATCATGAACCTCAATCCGGAAGCGCCCACTGGCGATCTCCTGCAGGCGGTGTTCGGCATGACGCGCGGCTTCCTGCGCATCAACAAGGACCAGTTGTCGGAAGAGGATGGCAGAGCCTGGAAGGCGTTCGAGGCTGAAGCAGCAGCTCCATTGATGCGGGTCAGCAAGTGTCCGGACTTTGTGCTGGATCGCGGGCACTGGTTCGCGCAATCGTTGAGTGACGAGGAGAAGAGGCAGCTGAAGGCCTTCCTGGCGACGCTCTGATTTCTTCTCTGGTTGGGGGGCAACCGAACATGGCAATGGACTTGCAGCAGGCGCTCGAGGACGCAAAAAAACCCGATTCAACGCCATTCGACTACATCGTCATCGGCTCCGGCGCCGGCGGTGGCCCGCTTGCCGCGCGGCTTGCCCTGAGCGGCAGGCGGGTACTGGTCATCGAGGCCGGGCTCGATACGGCGCTAGCCGGAAGCACAAAGCCGCAAGAGGTTTACGCCGTCCCTGCCTACAACGGCGCCGCCACCGAGGATGCGGCGACCAGCTGGGACTTCTCGGTTCGCCATTACGAGAATGACGCCGTTCAGGCCAGGGACGCCAAATACAACAAAGCCAAGGACCCCTCGGCCAATGGCGGCAGCGGCAAGGGTGGCATCTTCTACCCAAGGGCGGCCGCGCTCGGCGGCTGCACCGCGCATCATGCGATGATCATCATCCGCCCCAACGACAGCGATTGGGACGAGATCGCCAGCTATACCGGTGACGACAGCTGGCGTTCGGAGACGATGCAGGGCTATTTTCCGAAGATCGAGCAGTGCCTCTACTACAATGTCTACAAGGGTTTTCTCGGCCGCATTCTCGGCTGGCTGCTGTGGCTTATCCAGGTCTTTGCCACCTTGATCAACCCGCGCCGGCAACTCGACCCGAACGGACACGGCTCAAAAGGCTGGCAGCCGACCAGCTTCATCGACCCGATCGTCATTGCGGGCATAGCGCGCGGTGACCGCACGCTGCTCAAGCTCCTGTTCAACGTCATCTGGTCGGCGCTCGCGGGCAAGGACGAACGCTCGGCTTTCAAGCGCGCGCTGGCGCATCTGCAGATCATCCAGTTTCTCGATCCGAACGTGCGCGCCGACGACATCAAGACCCGGGCCCGCCTGACGCTGCTGTCGATCGGCACCAACGGCGAGCAGCGCTACGGCTTACGCGAATGGCTGCTCAAGGTGGCCCAACTGCACCAGGACCGGCTGGTGCTGATGACGGGTACGCATGCCATGCGCCTCATCTTTGACAAACCCGGCAAGAACAGGAACGGCAAGGCCTCGGCGCCGCGGGCGATCGGGGTGGAGGTCGCGCGCGGCCAGTATCTCTACAAGGCAAGCAAACGCCACGACCCGGCATCGGGCGCAACTATCGAGCACTATTTCGCCAAACGCGAAATCATTGTCTCCGGCGGCTCTTTCAACAGCCCGCAATTGCTGATGTTGAGTGGTATCGGCGACGTCGGAAAATTGAAGAAACTCGGCATTGCCGGACCGCGCGACAGCGCCGGAAAGCCAGTTGCGCCGGTGGTGAACCTTCCAGGCGTCGGCCTCAACCTGCAGGACCGCTACGAGGTCAGCATCGTCTCCGAGATGAAGCAGGATTTTTCCACCTTGAAAGGTGCCAGCTTCAAGCCCGGCGACCCCACCGATCCGTTGTGGGTACAATGGGATAAAGACAAGACCGGGCTCTACGGGACCAATGGCGGCGCGCTGGCGATGATGATGTCGTCCAAGGTCAACACGAAGCCCGACAATCCCGATTTCTTCGTCTTCGGCGCGCCGGCAGCCTTCCGGGGCTACTACTGGAACTGGTCGAACGAGTTGCTCCGGGCCACCAAGAGCGCGGCCACGGAGCAGCGTAACCTTTGGACCTGGGTCATCCTGAAAGCCTACACCAACAACGATCTCGGCACGGTCAACCTGCTCAGCGCCGATCCATTCGACGTACCCGAGATCAACTTCAATTCCTTTCCTAAGGCCGGAGGCAATGCCGACCTGATCGCGCTCTGTGAGACCGTCCAGCGCATGCGCGAGATCAACGGCAAGATCACCGGAATGAAGGCGGAGATCCAGCCCGGCACAGCAATAGCCAACAATCCCAAGAAACTGGAGCAATGGGTGCAGGACGAGGCCTGGGGCCATCATGCCTGCGGCACCTGCCGGATGGGGGCCGATCCCTGGCGAGAGAATGTCGTGGCACTAAGGGACAAGAACGCGGTGCTGGACAGCCGCTTCCAGGTGCATGGCGTCGCCGGGCTCAGGGTCGTTGACGCGTCGGTTTTCAAGAAGATCCCCGGATATTTCATCGTCACCCCGGTGTTCATGATCGCCGAGAAGGCCGCGGACACGATCCTGGCAGATTATCCGGCCTATCCGAGCGAAATCGAACAACTCGAGGCCGCGGCGATCTACAATCGGCGCGAAATCGCCGGCGAGAAGACGGCGGTGGGGTTGGTGCAGACGAAGCTGCCGCAGGACTGCATCGGGCTGGCGCTGTCTGGTGGCGGCATCCGCAGCGCCACCTACGGCCTCGGCGTTCTGCAGGCCCTGGCGGCCACGCCAATGCTGCCAATCCTGCGCAAGGTCGATTTCCTGGCAACGGTTTCGGGCGGGGGCTATATAGGCGGCTTTCTCGGCCGGCTCTACACGCGCATCCCTGACGACGTCCCCAAAAAGGCCGAGCGCGTCGAAGCAGTGCTCGGCGACACCAACGCGCCGGAAATCTGGTGGCTTCGGCGCCATGCGGACTACCTCGTCAGCGCCGGCCGCTCGGATCTCGAAACCAATGTCGCCGTAATTGCCAGAAACCTGGCAGCCGAACTGTTCTGCGTGGCTGCGCTGGTGCTCGGCCTGCTCGGCGCACTGCGCTGGATCTCGGATCATTTTTCGATCTTCGCCGCAACGGGATGGGCGATCCATGGTATTGCGGTGTCGCCCTATTGGCTGGTGTCGGCGGCGGTGCTGGCACTTGCCGTGCTGCCGGCCGCCGGTGGCTACTGGCTGACGTCCAACATGCCCACAAAACAGCCTTACCCGGTGTTTGCCCTGCTGTTATGGGCCACCCTGCTTTGCTGCGCGATTGCCTCGATCGGCGTGACCGGCACCGGCAATTGGGGGCTGATCGCCATCGGTGTGCTATTGCTGGCCTGGCTGTGGCAGGATGCGGTGCGCTGGCTCGACCAGCCAGGCGACCTGCACGACGATGCCGAGGAGCGCGAAGCCGAGGCGCTCCGGCAGGCCGCGGCAGCCAAGGCCGCCGCGTCCCAGGCTGCAACCGCCCAGGCTGCCGTCGCCCCGACCGCCGCCGCCCAGACTGCCGCTGCTCAGGCGGCTGCCGCCCAGGCGGCAGCCGCGTTGGTCGCCACCGCGCAGGCGGCCATCGCCCAGGCCGCGGCCGATCTGAGGAAGGAAGAAACGCGACAACGCGGCCTGGCCGCACTCTATCGCAACCGCCTGGCCCGCGTGCTTGGCAGTTCACTTCTGCTGTTTGCGGCGAGCCTTGTGTTTGTCATCCTCGATACGCTGGCGCATTATATCGGGAAATCCAGCGGCGCGCCGAGCATGGGCGTTTTGTTGGTCATCGCGCCGCTGGTGCCATTCCTGCGCAAAATCGTCATCGCGCTTGCTCCAAGCAAAGTCGAGCAGGCGGCCGAGCGCCTCGGCGTGGCACCAAGCCGGCTGTTCATTCCGCTGCTGGCGTTCTCGCTAGCGGGGCTGCTGTTTCTGGCGCTCGACGTCGTCGCGCATGCGAGCTTCGAGGACAGGTATGGCGGCCCGGTCTTCGGTGTCTGGCTGACGGCTGCAGCGCTGCTTACATCCGTGGCTCTCGGCCGGGCGATCAATTTCGTCAACCTGTCTTCGCTGCAGCAACAATTGGCGCAGAAGCTGACGCGCACCTTTCTCGGTGCCTCCAACGATGCTCGCGTGCATCCGCAGGGTACGGCCTCGCCGGTTCCGGTCCAGGTTTCGGACGACAATGACGATACGCCGCTCAGCGGCTACCATCCCGAGGCCAAGGGTGGGCCGCTGCATCTGATCAGCGTGTGCGTCAACCAGACGGTCGACCATATTTCCGGACGGCAGCTGCGCCAGAACAAGAGCCTGCCGATGTGCTTGGGCCCCGGCGGCATCAGCGTCGGGCGGCAGTACCACGCGATCTGGGAAACAGAGACGGCCGGCCTGCCCGACAACAAGATCAATGTCCGCGCTTTGCCGGTGGCGCCGGATCCGCACAAATTCCATGTGCTTGCCACCTCCGACGGCGACACCGCGACGGTCGAGCAGCTCAGCCTCGGGCACTGGATGGGGATTTCGGCAGCTTCGCTGTCCACCGGCGCCGGGCGAACGGGCAGCCTGCCGATGTCGCTTCTGTTCGGCCTGTTCAATGTGCGGCTGGGCTATTGGTGGAACAGCGGTATCAATGCCGGCAAACGTCCCGGGCGCTACCCGCCCAATCTCTGGCGGCGGATCAAGGGACTGCCAGCCGCCATCTTCGCGGTGCAGACCATTCTTTTCAACGAATGGCGCGGCTATTTCGAAGGGCCTTCGGCCAGGCGCTGGTATCTGAGCGATGGCGGGCATTTCGACAACACAAGCCTCTACGAGCTCATCCGCCGCAGGCTGCCGTTCATCATCGCCGTCGACGGCGGGCAGGACCAGAATTATCAGCTGGACGACCTTGCCGTGCTGATGCGCCAGGTGCGGCTGGATTTCGGCGCCGAACTCAACTGGCTCGATCCGAGCCCAGCCGCTCCGGGCGCCAGCGCCTGGGTCGGCCTCGATGCCGCGGCCGCCGCCGTAAAGGCGACGATCCCGGCCTGGATCAAGAAGCTGGTTCGCCACCCCGAGGCGATCGGCGGGCTCGAACAGATCAAACGCGACAGTGCCAGCGGCGCGGCCCTGGCGTGGGTTTCCTATGCCGACGACAAGGATAAGGGCAGCTGGCTGCTGCTTATCAAGGCCAGTCTGGCGCCCAAGGTCCGGGCCGACGTCCTGAACTATGCGGCGACGCACCCATCCTTCCCCAACCAATCGACCGCCGACCAGTTCTTCGACGACGACCAATGGGAAAGCTACAGGTCGCTTGGCGAAGCCGCCGGAAAGGCAGTGTTTGGATGAATGCCGCGCAACAGCACCTGACATGAGCGGCGAGGCGCCGTTCAACGAGGCCTTCTCGGCCGAAGACGCGGCCTATGCGGGCTCACGCTTTGCCGAGGTCAGGCAGGCGCTGTTCGCGAACCCTTATCAGCAGAGATGGGGCGAGACTGGCGGCCCCGCCCTGCCGACATACAAGGTTACCTTGCTCAGCGTGTTGAGCGGCTTGTTGCCGTTCGGACGTGCCTACGCATTCCGCGATGCGACCGCGCGTGCGATCGATTCTTCGGCGGATTTGCGCTGGGGGCCAGACAATAGAGGCTACCGGCGGCTGCTGCATCCAAATGGTATCTGCCTGACGGGCATGTGGACCATCTCCGAGGAGACAGGCTATTCCGGCTACTTCCAGCGAGGCAGCCAGGCACTTGTGGTTGCGCGCTATTCCACATGCTGCACCGAGACCCGGCGTGGGCGGTCGCGTTCGCTGTCCATGGTCGGAAAATTGTTTCCGACCATGGACAGCGACCATGCGGCGCCTCTGCGCACAGCCAACTTCATCACCCAGCAGGACATTGGCGGTGACTACACTAGCACCATCAACGACGCCGAACTCCGCAACGCACCTGACACAACGGTGTGGCGACGTGGCTTAGGCGCGGCGGTGCTTCTGACCACCGGCATCGTCTTCTCCATCGTCGACCGCAAGCCCAGCATTCGCCAACTCTATCCCGTTGCCGAACTCGGAAAACCCGCCGGCGAGGCGACCCGCGCCCCAACGTTCATGCGTCTTCGCGTCAATGACAGACAGCCGAGGGTTGCGGGCGCGGATCTCGATTTTCGCGATGAGATCATGGCGCAGATCTACGACGCCGGAGATTCCGCGCCGAAAAGGAAGCTGTCGTTCGACATCGACGTGACGGACGACGGAGAAACGCACGGCTTCCCCATACGCGAAAGGCGTAGCTTCAAGAACTGGCGAAGGGTTGGGAACCTCGTGTTCAACGAGGCGGTTGCCTCCTACAATGGCGACTTTGTGGTGCATTTCCCACATCCGACGTGGCGCGACGACCAAAATGATCCGGCGACCGCGACACGGATGCACCGGAAGAAAGTTCGCTGAGGCGCCATTTGTCGTCCTCGGCACATGCCTTGACTCCCGATGATCCCGAGCTCGGCACGATTTCGCCCTGGAGCCTGTCGACCGGTGACGGAGCACGGGGTCTATGAGAAATTGGGTATCAAGGCATCGACGGACCGCCGCTACGTGCGCCTCGATCGTAGCCCGGGCCCGCGACGAAACCTTCCACCAGCAGTTGTTGCAAAATAACCGCAGTGGTTGGACCAGATGGGTTTTTTGGCGTGAGCCCGTCTTGGCGATGCGTCGGGCCGTCACTATAAAGACCGTTCCGCGATTCATTCGCGGGAGGTCCGAATGGCAGTATTTGAAATGCGAGGCCGCGAAGCCTAGGTCTCATCAGGCGCTCCGCGAAGGTCCATCCTTCGCCTCGGCGCCGGATTGAGCACAGGCTTATGCCGATGCCGGTCGCCGCCCGACTACGGGCGTGACGCCAAAATATGCCACTCCGCTTCTGGGCAATCATTAGCCCCTTGCGCGGCTTCTTCAATTTTTGACCTTACTGGGATCGGGCTCGTTTGCGCCCGAATGACATCATGGCTCGTTTCAAGATCGATTTGCGCGCGAGCGCCTTTCGCAGCGTTCTTGGTTTCACGCTCACCCATTGGCAGCGCCAGCCCTGGCGGCTTTCGCTGATCATGGGTGGTTTCCTGCTGTCGACGCTGGCCGACGTCCTGACGCCGCTCTATTCAGGCCGGCTGGTCGACGCCGTCGCCAGCAGCGCCGGCGCCGACGCCATTGCCTGGAATGCCGCGATGACGGCGTTTTCGATACTGATGGCGCTTGCCCTGACCGGCGTCGTGCTGCGCAACCTGGCCTTCATGGGCATCGTCGAACTGACGCTGAAGATGATGGCCGACATCGCCGCCGATGCCTTCCATCGCGTTCAGCGCTTTTCAACCGACTGGCACGCCAACTCGTTTGCCGGCTCGACCGTGCGCAAGGTGACACGCGGCATGTGGGCGCTCGACCTGCTCAACGACACCATCCTGATCGCATTGTTGCCGTCGGTCGTCATGCTCGTCGGCTCGACGCTGCTGCTCGGCTGGTTCTGGCCGCTGATGGGTGTGGTCGTGGCCGTGGGCTCCGTGCTGTTCATCATGGTGACGGCGATGCTGTCGCTTGGCTATGTCGCGCCGGCGGCAAGGCTCGCCAACACCTGGGACACGCAACTCGGCGGCTCGCTCGCCGACGCTGTCAGCTGCAACGCCGTGGTCAAGGGCTTTGGCGCCGAGGAGCGCGAAGAGCGCCGTCTCGCCAAGGTGGTCGCCAAATGGCGGGCGCGCACGCGGCGCACCTGGGTGCGCGGCACAATCAACGGCACCACGCAAGGGGCGCTGCTGCTGGTCATGCGCGCGGCCGTGATCGGCCTGTCGCTGCTCTTGTGGTCGTGGGGGCAGGCGAGCGCCGGCGACGTCGCCTTCGTGCTGACCTCGTTCTTCGTGCTGCAGGGCTATTTGCGCGATATCGGCACGCATATCCGCAATCTGCAGCGCTCGATCAACGACATGGAGGAACTGGTCGATTTCCAGTCCGAGCCGCTCGGCATCGAGGACCGGCCCGGCGCCAGACCGATCCGGATCACGCAAGGGGCCATCAGCTTCGACAACGTCACCTTCCACTACGGCAATCACCGGTCGCCGCTCTATCGCGACTTTTCGGTTGATATCACGCCAGGTGAACGGGTCGGGCTTGTCGGTCACTCCGGTTCGGGCAAGACGACTTTCGTCAAGCTCATCCAGCGGCTCTATGACGTGAATGCGGGCAGGATCCTGATCGACGGCCAGGATATCTCTGAGGTGGCGCAAGCGTCGCTGCGCGGGCAGATCGCCATCGTCCAGCAGGAGCCGATCCTGTTCCACCGTTCACTGGCAGAGAACATCGCCTATGCCAGGCCGAGCGCAACGCAGGAGGAGATCGAGCATGCCGCCAAGCTGGCAAGCGCGCACGACTTCATCATCAGCCTGCCGAAGGGCTATGGCACGCTGGTCGGCGAGCGCGGCGTCAAACTGTCGGGCGGCGAGCGTCAGCGCGTGGCGATCGCGCGCGCCTTCCTGGCCGATGCGCGCATCCTGATCCTGGACGAGGCGACATCGAGCCTCGATTCGGAATCGGAAGTGCTGATCCAGCAGGCGATGGAGCGGCTGATGGTCGGCCGCACGACGCTGGTCATCGCCCACCGGCTGTCGACGGTGCGGGCGCTCGACAGGCTGCTGGTCTTCGATCGTGGCAACATTGTCGAGGAAGGCTCGCATGACGAGCTGATCCGGCTGAAGGGCGGCATCTACCGCCGTCTGTTCGAGCGCCAGGCGCTCGAGCTGACCAAGGGACTGGTCATCTGACCTGAGGTGGCCTCCGGCTTCGGCCGGAGGCCACCTCATCAGGCGCTGTCAGCTAGAGTGACCTACGCGGCATCTTGCGGCATCCCGGTAGTTTAGACGTTGTTTATGATGCCAGGGCACAACACGTCTTTTCTACCACTGGTTGCTGCATATTTACTCAAAAGCAACCCAGGGGGCGTAAGCCCGTACTCTGGGATCAGATTGGTCAGCGCAGGATTTCGGCTTCACGATGCATCTTGCTTCCGAAGATATCGGTGTGGAAAAGGTGGCCGCGCCGTCGGTGCTGGCGACCCACCACGGCTCGGTTCGGCCGCTAGCTGCCGAAGATCTCGAGCGCGTCGCCGCACTCTTTCTGACGAAGTTTCGCCGGCGTCGGCGTCATCTCCTTGATCGCGCGATCGCGGAGACGGCCGAGTATATGAGAAAGATCTATCTTGACCCTGCCGGCCAGTCCGGTGAGAGCATCGCTCTTGTCCAGATCAACCCACAGGGCGATCTGGGTGGCTTCCTCGGTGTCCTGAAAGCCCGCTACGAGCTCAACGGAACGGAATTGAAAGCCGCGATCATCGGTCCGCTCATGGCCGACACCGGCACCGATCACGGCTCGGCCGGACCGCAATTGCTGCGCGCCGTGCATCAAGGCGAATTCGATCTGCACCTGACCGATTCGGCCAACCGGGTATCCCTGGCCTTCGCGCGTCCGTTGAAATACCAACTCCTGCCGGTGCATTGTCTGGGATGGACCCGCATTTTCCGCCCGGCCGCGGTGGCCTCCGCCGTGGTGCGCGGTAAATGGCCGGGCCTGTCTCGCTTTGTATTCGATCCTTGCGCCAAGGCATTCGATCCTTTTACGAGAAAAAGGTTCGAGCCGTCCGTCCAGCATGCCTCGTCACACCGGGTGCATCGCGAGCCGATGGATGCCGCGCAATTTGCGGCGCGGTTGCCGACGCTTATGTCCGATTACGCGCTTCGGCCGCGTTGGCAAGATGGGGAACTGCCACGGCTGCTGGCATTGGCGGCCGAGAAGCGGGCCGACGGTCCCCTTCATTTCGGCGGGACCTACGACGAAGCTGGTAAGATGCTCGGCTGCTACGCTTTCTACGGTCAAGCCGGCGGCATCGCGAACCTGCTGCAAATCCAGGCCTCCGGATCTCACTGGGGCGCAACGCTGGATGGCCTTATCGCGGACGCGTGGAATATGGGCTGCGCAGGCATCATCGGGCAAGCGCAGAGCAGATTCATGCCGCAACTCTTCAGCTATAAGAATGTTTTCTTCCGCTATGCCGGGGGAACGATGGTCCGCTCACGCATTCCCGAGGTTGCGGAAGCGGTGCGTTCCGGCGACATCTTTATCGGCGGCTTGATGGGCGACCGCTGGACCCGTCTCAGTTCCGACGACTTCGGCCACTGATCGCCTTCAACGACCTGATCTGGTCGGACAAGGAGCCAAGCGCCTCGCATGGCCTTGGTCTTTTCATCGCGTGCGTCATGTTCTATGTGTGCCGAGCAGCGCGGGGGCGCATCTTGTCAATCACAAAGGCATCCGGTACGCCCCGCTCATGACAGTTACCGTTCGTTTCGCCCCGTCACCGACCGGCCGCATCCATATCGGCAATGCGCGCACCGCTCTGTTCAACTGGCTGTTTGCGCTCAACAACAAGGGCCGCTTCATCCAGCGCTTCGACGACACCGACATCGCCCGCTCGAAGCAGGAATTCGCCGACGCCATCCTCTATGACCTGCATTGGCTGGGTATTTTCCCGGATGCCACCGAATATCAGTCGCGACGCTTCGAGGTCTATGACGCGGCGGTCGAGCGGCTGAAGGCTGCGGGCGTTCTCTACGCCTGCTACGAAACCCCGGAAGAACTCGATCTCCGGCGAAAAGTGCGCCGCACGCGCGGCCTGCCGCCGGTCTATGGCCGCGAGGCCTTGGCGCTGACACATGAGCAGGTGGCCGAATACCAGTCTGACGGGCGCCGGCCGCACTGGCGCTTCCTGCTGCCCAATTTCACTGGGGATCCGCTGCAGCCGGAGCGCACCGAGGTCCACTGGAACGATCTGGTGCGCGGCGAGGAAACGGTCGATCTGGCCTCGCTGTCCGACCCGGTTCTGGTGCGCGAGGACGGCACCTATCTCTACACGCTGCCGTCCGTCGTCGATGACATCGAGATGGGCGTCAGCCATGTCATCCGCGGTGACGACCATGTCACCAACACCGGCGTCCAGATCGCGCTGTTCAAGGCGCTGGGCGCCGAGCCGCCTGTCTTCGGCCACCACAATCTTTTGACTACCGTGTCGGGCGAGGGGCTGTCGAAGCGCACCGGGGCGCTTTCCATCGAAAGCCTGCGCGAGGACGGCATCGAGCCGATGGCCGTCGCGTCGCTCGCCGTGCTGGTCGGCACCTCGGAGAATGTCGCGGCCGCGCATGATTTGATTGAACTCGCCAGCCATTTCGACCCGGCCGCGACCTCGAAATCATCGGCAAAGTTCGATCCCGACGAATTGTTCGTGCTCAACCGCGTGCTGCTGCACCATATGCCGTTCGACGAGGCGCGCGACAGGCTGATGGTGCTTGGCATCTCCGGCGAACAGGCCGAGCCGTTCTGGCTGGCGGTGCGCGGCAATCTCGACCGTCTTGCCGATGCTGTGGGCTGGTGGCGCATCCTGCGCGAGGGGCCGCAGGAGCGGTCCGAATTTTCGGCCGACGACCGCGATTTTCTGCATCAAGCCTTCGATATCCTGCCCGAAGAGCCCTGGAACGGCACGGTCTGGAAGGATTGGACCGGCAAGATCAGGGAAGCAACCGGGCGCAAGGGCAAGGGGCTGTTCATGCCGCTGAGGCTTGCCCTTACCGGACTGCCTTCGGGGCCGGAGCTTGCAGATTTATTGCCGCTGATGGGTCGGGAAGGAACGTTGGCCCGACGACCCTGACCTTGCGCTGCTCCGGCGGCAGGGCGGACACCGGCGCCGTCACCGGCTTGGCGGAAAGCCGCTTGATGGCTTCGCGGTCGAGCCCGCCCTCCCTGTTGGCCAGCGTCTCCGGGTCGGCGCCCGGATCGGGCTTGGAGGCCGGCACGGGAACGAACGGTGCCGCGTCCGTTTCCGGCTGGGACTGCTGCGGGGACGGCGGGTTGCCGCCAATGATCTGGAAATTCTGCGCGGCGTTGCAGCCGCAAGCCGGCGGCCGCGACATGTTGGACTGCTTGTAGAGATAGGCGGTCGGCAATTCGCTGTAAGGCCTGCCGGTGACGGATGACGTCATCGAGGCGGAATCGTCGTCCATGCCACGCGAATAGAAGACCTGCATCTCGGTACCGGGGCAGCTCGATTCGCAATTCTTCTGGTCGCGCTCGAAATCGCTCGTCGAGGCAGCGTTCGACATCGGGAAGAAATAGCCGTCGCAGGTGCGCACGCAGGTGGTGTGAAACTCGCCGCCGGTGCTCGGAAAGTCCGGAATGTCGGGCAGGTTCAGGACGCGACGGACATTGCGCTCCTCGCCTGCATCATCGGGCTGGTCAAGTGTGTCACTCTGCTGGCTGTCGTTGCCGAAAAGCTGGTTGAACAGGTTCGCGTTGCCGTCTTCTTCTCCTTGGTCCGCTTCCTGCAGCGGCGCGTGGCGCGGCGCAACCGTGTCGTCGCGGCAGCCATTGGCGTCGAGCGCGGCCAGGATGCGGCCACGGTCGCGGCGTGATCCGCCGCCGGCGAGCCGGGCACGCTTGGCCTGCAGACTGTCGAGATTGGCGTTCATGCGAGCGATGGTGGCGTTGAGCCCGGCGCATCGATTGATGTTGCGGGAAAACAGCGAAAACCCGCAACCGGCATCGCTTGCCTGGTCGCGGGCCTTCGAGATCTGTTCGCGCTGCCGGTCGATCGCGGCATCGTATCTCCGGATTATGGCCGGGCCACCGCCACCGCCGCGCGAAGCAGCGGCAAGATCGGCCTCCAACTGACGGCAAACCTGCGAGGCGGCCTGTGGTTCGGTGATGGTGGCGCCGGACAGCAGAAGGCCAAGCAGCATGGCAGCATGCGCCCGCTTCAACCCTGCGCTTGTCATCCGCCTCAAATCCCGCTTGCCTGTGGTCGCCAAGCTACCCCGTTCGCGGTTAATCGTCTATTTCGGATGCTATCTTGTGGTTGGCCAAAAGCCCTTTGGTCGCGGCATTGGGCGGGTTCAATCCGCAGAGCAACAAAGGATAGACCGCTTCGGCTGGTTGTCAGAACTTGTAGTTCATGCCGATCTTGACCGCGTTGAACGTGTTGTCGAACGTGGTGTTGGAGTTCGGGGCATAGTCGATGGTCTGGTCCCGCAGGTCGACATACTGGTATTCGAACTTCGCCGACCAATGGTCCGAGATCGCCTGCTCGAGTCCGGCGCCAACGGTCCAGCCGACCTTGGTGTTCTTCTCGGAAAAGCTGTTCGAGGGACCGTCGAGATACCGGTTTTCGATGCTGCCAAACGCCAACCCACCGGTGCCGTAGATCAGGGTACGATCGAACGCATAGCCGGCCCTCGCGCGCAGCGTTCCAAACCAGTCCACCTTGGTGTCGTAAGTATCGCCTGCGCCGAGATGGATCTCGTCGGAGTGCCCCTTGATGTCGGCTCCGGAAAAATCAGCCTCGACGCCCAGAACAGCCGAGTTGACTTGGTAGTTGTAGCCGAACTGGACGCCGCCCAGGAAACCATCGGTATCGTAGTCCTGCGAGCCTCGGATTGTCGGGGTGTTCGGCAAATTGTAAGTTGCGTCGGTCCTGCCGAAACCATAGCCAATTTGCCCGCCGACATAGACGCCGGACCAGTCGTGAACGGTTGCAGGCTCGGCACTGATGGCATCCGCGGCCAGAGCTTGCCCGCTGATCAGCGACAACAATGCGGATGCGAGCAACAGGCCCTTCACGACGTCCTCGCCGTCAAATCAGATGGCACGACCATATCAGGTCGGCATTCCCTGTGAAATCCGCTTCCGGCCAAGGCCGAATTTCCGCAATCGCAAGTTGCTGGCCGGCAACACTCCGGTTTTGGAACGAGGCGGTTGCTGGCCTATGGGACAACGGCCCCAGGCAGAACCTGCAGGCGCCGGCCTAGTCCAGATTGGCGATTGCCTGCGCCTTGTGCGCGGCCTCGACCACGGCCAGCGCCGTCATGTTGACGACACCGCGCGACGTCACCGACGGCGTCAGTATGTGCGCCGGCTTGCCGGTGCCGAGCAGGATCGGCCCGACATGCAGCGCATCCATCATGGCGCGCAACGCCGTCAGCGTGATGTTAGCCGAATCGAGGTTCGGGAACACCAGCAGATTGGCTTCGCCCTTCAGCCGCGAATGTGGATAGACGCGCTGGCGCAGATGTTCGGACAGCGCGGAATCGGCATGCATTTCGCCGTCGCACTGCAGCTCCGGCGCGATGCGCGCCAGGATCGCCGCCGCCTGCCGCATCTTGAGCGCGCTTGGTGAATCGCGCGAGCCGAAATCCGAATGCGACAGAAGGGCCGCCTTTGGCTCGATGCCGAAGCGCTGGATTTCCTCGGCCGCCAGCACGGTCATCTCGGCGATCTCCTCGGCTGTCGGGTCGACGGAGACGTGCGTGTCGGTGAGGAAGATGATGCCGCGCTGCGAAATCAGCATGGACAGCGTCGACAGGTCATAGTCCTTGATGCCCGCGCGAGGACCAATGATCAGCGTCACGTTGCGCAAATGGCGCTCGAAACGGCCCTCAAGGCCGCAGACCATGGCGTCGGCATCGCCGCGCTTCAGGGCAAGTGCCGCGATCACCGTGTTGTCGGTGCGCACCATGGTGCGCGCGGCCTCCGTCGTGACGCCGCGCCGTCCGGCGAGTTCGATCAGCAGATCGACATAGTGGCGGTAGCGCGGATCGTCTTCCGGGTTGATCAGGCCGAAATCGACGCCCGGCTTTATGCGCAGTCCGTAGCGCTTCAGCCTGACCTCGATGACGTGCGGACGGCCGATCAGGATCGGCTCGGCGATGCCCTCCTCGAGCACCACCTGGGCGGCGCGCAGCACGCGCTCATCCTCGCCGTCGGCATAGATGACGCGCTTGGCGCTCGATGCCTTGGCCGAAGAGAACACCGGCTTCATCACCAGGCCGGAGCGGAAGACAAAGCGGTTGAGCTTGTCGATATAGGCGGCGAAGTCGGTGATCGGCCGTGTCGCCACACCGGTGTCGCAGGCTGCCTTGGCAACGGCCGGCGCGATGCGCAGGATGAGCCTGGGGTCGAAGGGCGAGGGGATCAGGAATTCGGCCCCGAAGATCGGCGTCTCACCCGAATAGGCGCGTGCGGCGACGTCCGAAGGCTCTTCGCGGGCGAGGGCGGCGATGGCCCGCACGGCGGCCATCTTCATCTCTTCATTGATGGCGCTGGCGCCGCAATCGAGCGCGCCGCGGAAGATGTAGGGGAAGCACAGGACGTTGTTGACCTGATTGGGAAAATCGGACCGGCCAGTGCAGATCATGGCATCGGGGCGAGCGGCGCGCGCCACTTCCGGCATGATCTCGGGATTGGGATTGGCCAGCGCCAGGATCAGCGGTTTCGGCGCCATGTGTTGCAGCAGTTCCGGCTTCAGCACGCCGGCGGCCGAAAGGCCGAGGAAAACGTCGGCGCCGGGGATGACATCGGCCAGCGTGCGCGCCTCGGTGTCCTTCACATAAGGGTCTTTCCAGCGATCCATCTCTTCGGTGCGGCCTTTGTAGGCGACGCCGAAACGGTCGGTGACCCAGATGTTTTCGATGCGCACGCCGAGCGAGACCAGCAGGTTGAGGCAGGCAAGGGCGGCCGCGCCGGCGCCGGAAGTGACGACCTTGATGTCCGATATGGTCTTGCCGGCGAATTCCAGTCCGTTGAGCACGGCGGCCGCGACGATGATGGCGGTGCCGTGCTGGTCGTCGTGGAACACCGGTATCTTCATACGCGCCTTGAGCTGTTCCTCGACCTCGAAACATTCAGGCGCCTTGATGTCCTCGAGGTTGATGCCGCCAAAGGTCGGCTCCAGCGCCGAGATCGTCTCGACCATGCGCTCGATCCCCGGCGCGTCGATCTCGATGTCGAAGACGTCGATGCCGGCGAACTTCTTGAACAGCACCGCCTTGCCTTCCATGACCGGCTTGGAGGCCAACGGGCCGATATTGCCGAGGCCGAGCACGGCCGAGCCGTTGGAGACGACGCCGACCAGGTTGGCGCGCGCCGTGTAGTCGGCGGCGGTCGCCGGATCGTCGCGAATCTCCAAGCAAGGGGCCGCCACGCCGGGCGAATAGGCCAGCGCCAGGTCGCGCTGGTTGCCGAGCGGCTTGGTCGCCTGGATTTCGAGCTTTCCCGGCGTCGGGTGCTTGTGGAAGTAAAGGGCGGCTTCGTCGAGGTCCGAACGTGCCGTTTTCTTGTTCTCGCCTTCCATGCGGCCGCTCCCTCGAAACCTGCTTCGGGAGTCCTTTTAGCATGCGGCCAAGGTTTTTCGCGACGCTAATTGACGCGCCGACAGCTTTAAGTGCCGGCACGTCAAAAATCACGATATGTCAGATGCTTACGGCTGTTTCATGCCAGATGAGTCCTGCCGCTTAACGGACCTTTCGATCAGAAGGCGCTGACATAGAGACCGCCGTCGACCGGTATGTTCTGGCCCGTGAGATAGCCGGCATGGACCGAGCACAGGAAGGCGCAGATCTGGCCGAATTCTTCCGGCGTGCCGAGCCGCTTGGCGGGCACGTCGGCGCTGATACGGGTCTTGCGCGCGGCGGCAGCGGCGGGGTCCTCGACAGTGCCGGCCTCATGCGGGCCGCGCAGACGGTCGGTGTCGAGCTTGCCCGGCAGAAGACTGTTGATGGTGACATTGCGGTCGATCACCGTTCGCGCGACGCCCGCAAGGAAAGAGGTCAGGCCGGCGCGCGCGCCCGACGACAGGTCGAGGCCAGGGATGGGAACATAGACCGAGAGCGAGGTGATGTTGACGATGCGGCCGAAGCCGCGCTTGGCCATGCCGTCGAGGACGGCCTGCACCAGCTCGATCGGCGTCACCATGTTCTGGGTGACACCTTCAAGGATCTTGGCGCGGTCGAGTTCGCGGAAATCGCGCAGCGGCGGGCCGCCATTGTTGTTGACCAGGATATCGGGTTCCGGGCAGGCGGCGAGCAGCGCCTTCTGCACTTCTGGCTTGGAGACGTCGCCGACGACTTCCGTTACCGTCACGCCATAGCGCTCGCGCAGCTCCGTGGCGGTTTTCGCCACCAGTTCGGCATTGCGGCCATTGACGACGATGTCACAACCGGCTTCGGCCAGCGCCATCGCGCAGCCTTTTCCAAGACCCTTGCTCGAAGCACAGACGATGGCCTTCTTCCCGCGGATACCGAGATCCATGACGATTTCTCCTGTGATTTGCCCGGCAAGCTAGTCCTTAGGCTGGACCAATCGCAACCGTCATACGGTTGTTGCATGAATCGGGGCATAGGCTGCTTGAAAGCAAGGGTGAAATCGCGATGTCAGGCCAAGAGCCCCGCACTTTCCGCAGCATGTTCATTTCCGACGTCCATCTCGGCTCGAAGGCGGCGAAGGCCGACTTCCTGATCGATTTCCTACGCTACCACGACGCCGACATCATCTATCTGGTCGGTGACATCGTCGATGGCTGGCGGCTGCGGCGCAGCTGGCACTGGCCGCAAAGCCACAATGACGTCGTGCAGAAATTGCTGCGCAAGGCACGCAAGGGCGCCTCGATCACCTATATCGCCGGCAACCACGACGAATTCGCCCGCCAGTTCCAGGGCGTGCATTTCGGCGGCATCGTCGTTGCCGACCGCGCCATCCATGAAACAGCCGACGGCAAGCGCCTGCTCGTCATCCATGGCGACCAGTTCGACACCGTGGTGCACAACGCGCGCTGGCTCGCCCATCTCGGCGACCACGCCTATGACGCCGCGATGATCGTCAACCGCGTGGTGACGCGGCTGCGCCAATTGCTCGGCCTGCCTTACTGGTCGTTCTCGTCCTGGGCCAAGGTCAACGTCAAGAAAGCAGTGAACTTCATCGGCTCGTTCCAGACCATGCTTGCGGAAGAAGCGCGCCGCTCGCATGTCGACGGCATCATCTGCGGCCATATCCACCATGCCGCCATCGAGAATTTCGGCGATGTCCAGTACATCAACACCGGCGACTGGGTGGAAAGCTGCACGGCCGTGGTCGAGCACTTCGATGGCCGGATGGAAATCCTGACCTGGGCGCAGGTGCTGCCGGAGTCGTTTGACGAACCTTTCATCCCGATGCTCATCGAGGATCGGGTCGGGCAGGCGGCCTGATGCCAAGGTTGCGACCGTTTTAAGCGTCAATCGATTAGTCCAGCCGGTTTCGTCTGGTTTTCCGCCATGTTAAGGGATCGATCTACGTCGCCGGCCGATCGTACGCGGCGTAATTGGATCGATTCATGTCCCTGCCGCCGCTTTCGCCCGAACAACTTGTCAAGCCGCGCCATTTCGAGCTGCGCATGAGCCTGATTTTCGGCACGCTGTTCATATCGCTCGGCACGCATCTGCCCTATTTCCCGCTCTGGCTGCAGGCCAAAGGGTTTCACGCCGAGCAGATCGCGGTCATCCTGGCGGCGCCGATGTTCCTGCGCGTGGTGACGACACCGCTGCTGACGACGCTCGCCGATCGGGCGAGAGACCGCGCCAATGTCTATGTCGCGCTGGTGGCAGCCTCGCTGTTGCTCTCGGCGGGTTATTTCCTGACGCCGACCTACGCGATGGTGCTGGCGGTATCGCTGGCGCTGACCATTGTCTGGACGCCACAATCGCCGATCGCCGATTCGCTGGCACTTTCGGGCGTGCGGCGCTTCGGCTCGAACTACGCGAGCATGCGCAAGTGGGGGTCGATCTGCTATCTTTGCGCCAATGTCGCGGGCGGCTTCATCCTGGCGGCCACCGGTCCTCAAGCCGTTCCGGTGATCATATTCCTTGCCCTTGGCGCAGCCCTCGTCGCAGGGTTGCTGGCACCGCGCATGGGGCGGCCGCGCAAGGCCTCACCGCTATCGGCGGCGGAAATCCAGCATGCGGCGCCGAGCCTGTTCAATGCCTATTTCCTCTACTTCACCTTTGGCGTCGGCATCATCACCGCCAGCCACGCCTTCCTCTACGGCTTCGTTTCCATCTACTGGAAATCGATCGGCATCAGCGATTCCATCGTCGGCCTGCTGTGGGCCTGGGGCGTCGTGTCCGAAGTCTGCATGTTTTTGTTTTTCAATCGCATTTTCGCCTCCGTGTCGGTCGTCAAGGTGATGGTGATCGCCGGCATCGGTTCGATCGTGCGCTGGATTATCTTTCCCCTGGTATGGCCGCTCGGCCTTGGCATCCCCGGCTTCTTCGCCGTGCAGTCGCTGCATTCGGTGTCTGTCGCAATGGTGCTCATCGGCCTGCAGAGAATGATCGCCGAGACCGTCTCCGAAGAGCGCACGGGTGCCGCGCAAGGCATCGCCTATTTCTTCAACGGCTTCTTCATGGCTGCCGTTACGCTGGCTTCCGGCCCGCTCTATGACCGTCTCGGCGTCGACGGTTTCCTGGTGATGATCCCGATCGCGATCGTCGGCCTGGTACTGATCGGGCTTGCCGCCCGCTCAGCCCCAAAGCGCCCGGTCCGGGGGGGAGACGAGCGAACCCTGGTAGACGAGCCCCGGCACACGGTCGCGGGCAAGTAGCAGCGGACCGTCAAGATCGACGAAATCGGCGTCCTGGGCGAGCAGGACCGCCGGCGCCATCGCCAGCGACGTGCCGACCATGCAGCCGACCATGATGCCGAAACCGAGTTCCCGGGCACGATCGCGCAGCACGAGCGCTGCGGTCAACCCGCCAGACTTGTCGAGCTTGATGTTGACGGCGTCGTAGAGGCCGACCAGCGTTTCCAGGTTCTTCGCCTCATGCACGCTTTCGTCGGCGCAGATCGGCAGCGGATGCGCGATGTGGCGCAGGATTTCGTCGCGGCCGGCGGGCAGGGGCTGTTCGACGAGCGCAATGCCTTGCTCCGCGGCAAAAGCGAGCTTTGCGACGATGTTGTCGTCAGTCCAGCCCTCATTGGCATCAAGGATGATTCGGCTCTGAGGCGCGGCCTGTCTCACCGCCTGGATCCGAACGATGTCGTTGTCGCCGCCGATCTTGACCTTCAGCAGTGGCCGGCCGGCGTTGGCGCGGGCCTGTGCCGCCATCGCTTCGGGTTCGGCCAGCGACAGCGTGTAGGCGGTTTCGAGCGCACGCAGCGGAGCCGGCGAGATTGCGTTTGCCACCGGCTGGCCACTGATCTTGGCTTCGAGGTCCCATAGCGCGCAGTCGACGGCGTTGCGCGCGGCTCCCGCCGGCATTGCGTCGAGCAGGGCGGTCCGGTCAATGCCGCCGGCAATCCGTTCGCGCATGGCCTCGATCGCGGCATGCACGCCGTCCATGGTCTCGCCATAGCGCTTGTAGGGAACGCATTCGCCGCGACCATTGTGACCATCCTGGCTGATCGTGCAGGTGATGACCTCGGCCTCGGTCTTGGAGCCGCGCGAAATGGTGAAGGTGCCGGCGATCGGAAAACGCTCGGCCTCAACCGAAATGACACGCGCCATATTTTTCTGCTCCGGCTGTGCGAGAAGGGTCGTCGGCAAATCGACAAGGTCGGACCCATCAGGCTAAACAGGACGCCATGTTGACCATCGGCAAGCGCGACGCAAGCGGCACCACCGCCTCGGAGGCTGACCACCAACCGCACGTGGCGGTCGGCGAGGAGGGCGGCGTGCTCGGCTGCGCGTTTTCCGGAATCTGGACGACACGGACCGTCGCGCTGATCGACGCCGACATGCGCAAAATCGAGAAACGAAGCGGCTTCAAGACCTTGGCGCTGGATCTTTCGCATATCGAGAAAATCGACACAGCCGGAGCGTGGCTGATCGATCGGCTGGTCAGCGTTTTCGAAAAGAAGAACGTCGAGGTCCGTCTGCAAGGCCAAAGCGAGATCGCGTCCATCCTGCTCGACGCCGTCAGCGAGGCCGTCCGGCGCGAACCCGAATCCGGCCCGGCCCGGCCACCCAACATCGTCATTCGGGCTCTGGAGGCGGTAGGCCGGCGCGTCTACGAGATGCGCGACGACTTCCTTGCTTCCATGAACATCCTTGGCGCCACCATCCGCGGCGCGCAGATGAAGCTCGGGCGGGGCCACGGCGTCAACCCGGCGGCGATCTTCAACCAGATCGACCGCATGGGCGTCGGCGCCATTCCGGTGGTGGTGCTGATGTCGGCGATCGTCGGCGCCATCGTTGCCCAGCAAGGCGCCTACCAGCTCAGCTATTTCGGTGCCGACCTCCTTGTCGTTGACCTGGTCGGCGTGCTGATCCTGCGCGAACTCGGCGTGCTGATGACGGCAATCATGATTGCGGGCCGCTCCGGCAGCGCGATCACCGCCGAGATCGGCTCGATGAAGATGCGCGAGGAGGTCGACGCGCTGAAGGTCATCGGCCTCAACCCGATCGGCGTTCTGGTGTTTCCACGCCTGGTCGCGCTTGTCATCGCGTTGCCTTGCCTGACCATCATCGCCAATTTCGCGGCACTTGGGGGCGGTATGGCCGCCGCCTGGCTTTATTCCGGCATCACACCAGCGGCGTTTATCGACCGACTGCGCGTCGCCATCGATCTCAGCACCATTTTTGCCGGCCTGATCAAGGCGCCTTTCATGGCCATGATCATCGGCACGATCGCCTCTGTCGAAGGTATGAAGGTCGGCGGCAGCGCCGAATCGCTCGGCCAGCACGTGACAGCCTCGGTGGTGAAGTCGATCTTCGTCGTCATCATCCTGGATGGGCTTTTCGCCATATTCTACGCAGCGATCGCGTTCTGACAGATGGCGAAGGGCGATGGCATCAAAATGAAGGAAGTGGACGAGAACGAAATCGTCCTTTCGGTGCGCGACGTCACCGTTGCTATCGACGGAAAGCTGATCCTCGACAAACTTTCGCTCGATATCAGACGCGGCGAGATCCTGGGCTTTGTCGGCGCCTCGGGCGCGGGCAAATCGGTGCTTTTGCGTACCATCCTTGGCCTGCTGCGCAAGCAATCCGGAACGATCAAGTTGTTCGGCGTCGATGTCGATAAAGCGAGCGACATGGAACGCCTTCGCATCGACATGCGGCTTGGCGTGCTGTTCCAGCATGGCGCGCTGTTTTCTGCCCTGACCGTGCAGGAAAACGTCCAGGTGCCGATGCGCGAATATCTCGACCTGCCCAGGAAGCTGATGGACGAGCTGGCGCTGCTCAAGATCGAACTGGTCGGCCTGCCGCCGGATGCGGCGCAAAAATTTCCCTCCGAGCTGTCGGGCGGCATGATCAAACGCGCCGCATTGGCACGCGCGCTGGCGCTCGATCCGGACATCGTCTTTCTCGACGAACCGACGTCCGGCCTCGATCCGATCAGCGCGGCGGAGTTCGACGAACTGGTGGTCAAGCTGCGGGACACCATGGATTTGACCGTCTATATGGTCACGCATGACCTCGATACGCTGTTTACCGCATGCGACCACGTGGCGGTGCTGGGCAAGAAGAAAGTATTGGTCGAGGGCACCATCGACGACATGCTGAAGAGCGAGGAACCGTGGGTAAAGTCCTATTTCCGCGGAAAACGCGCCCGGCAACTTGATCTTGCCGCACGTGCATAGCCATAAGTGAAGCCATGGAAACCAGAGCCAACTACGTCATTGTCGGCATTTTCACGCTGGTTGCGATCCTGGCGGCGTTCGCCTTCGTCTACTGGACGGCGGCGATCGGTGACAGGGGCGAGACCGCGTTGCTGCGCGTGCGTATTCCGGGTTCGGCTTCCGGCCTCGGCCCCGGCAGTTTGGTGCTGTTCAACGGCGTCAAGGTCGGTGTGGTCAAGCGCGTCTATCTCGACCTCGACAATCCGACTGTGGCCATCGCCGACGCCGAAATCGACCGGCTGACCCCGATCACCAAGTCGACGCAGGCCGATCTCGGCCTTGCCAACCTCACCGGCCAGGCCAACATCGAACTCAAGGGCGCTGACCCCAAGGAGGTCAAGCTGCTCGACCAGGCCGAGAAGGAAGGCAAGGTCGCGGAGATCATCGCCAACCCCTCCGCCGTGACCAATCTGCTGCAGACGGCGCAGAACATCTTCACCCGTGCCGACAAGGTGCTGACCGAACTCGAGGGCTTCACCAAGGATGTTCGCGGGCCACTGACGCAGACCGTGCAGAATGTGCAGACGTTCTCCGATGCGCTGGCCAAGAATTCCGACGGCATCGACAAGTTCCTGTCCAGTGTCAGTGCGCTGTCCGATGAGCTGAAAGGCTTGTCCGGCAAGCTCGACGGCACGCTGAAGGCCGCAGAAGGGATTCTCACCGCGGTCGACAGGGACAAGATCAAGAGCATCGTTGCCAATGTCGATACGGTGACCGCGAACCTCAAGCAGACGTCGCAACAACTCGACGGCGTGATCAAGAATGTCGACACCGCGGTCGGATCGGTCAATGATTTCGCCAAGCAGACGCAAGGCACGCTGGCCAAGGTCGATGGCGTGCTCGACGGTGTTGATCCGGCACAAGTGCGTGCGGCCTTGGCCAACATCCAGCAGGCCAGCGAAAACGCCAACAAGGCTGCTGCCGACATCGCCAAGGTGACCGACAAATTCGCCAGCCGGGCCGACGATATCGACCAGACGATCAAGGACGCCAAGCAGCTGGCGCAGCGGCTCAACGATGCCTCGGTGCGCGTCGACGGCATCCTCGCCAAGGTCGATACCTTGCTTGGATCGGGGCAGGCCGATGGCGTGATGGCCGACGCCAGGGATACGCTGAAGTCGTTCAAGCAGGTTGCCGATACGCTGAATGCGCGGCTTGGCGTCATCACCGACAATCTGGCGCGCTTCTCGGGCCAGGGTCTGTCGAATGTCGAGGCGCTGGTGCAGGACAGCCGCCGCTCGATCAGCCGCATCGAGGAGGCGGTCACCGATCTCAGCCGCAACCCGCAGCGCATTCTTTCGGGTGGCGACGGCGAGGTTCGGCAATTCGATGGCAGGGCGCGGCGTTGACTTCGGCGTCGGCGCGCCCCAAGAACATGACCTGCGGATGCGGGTTGATCTTACGATCCGGGGACAACGGGGATCGCGCGTGAAGTCGGTGTGGGTGAGAACGGTTGGATTGACACCGGCTGCGGCGTTGCTTGCGCTATCGCTTGCCGGCTGTGCGGTACTGGGCGGCAAGCCTGCGCCGCTCGATACGTTTGAGCTGTCGGCGCCTTCGGTCGACGCGCATGGTCATAGCCGCAAGCAAATCCTGATCGCCCAGCCCTCGGCGCTCAAGGCGCTGGACAGCCAGAACATCGTCATCAAGCCGTCGGACCGCTCGATCCAGTATCTGAAGGGCGCGCAATGGGCCGACCGCCTGCCGCTGATCGTACAGGCGCGGCTGGCCGAGACCTTCCAGCGCTCGGGCAGCTTTGCCGGTGTCGGCAAGCCGGGCGAGGGCCTGGCGATCGACTATCAGATCATAGTCGAGGTCCGTTCCTTCGAGGTCAGGGTCGATGGCGGCGAGCATGCCGAGGTCGACCTGTTCGTGCGCATCCTCAACGACCGCAACGGCGAGGTGCGGGCGTCCAAGAGCTTCACGGCATCCGCACCCGTTTCGGGCAGTGGCAACCCTGCCTATGTCGGCGCGCTCGACAGCGCGTTTGGGGATGCCGCCAAGCAGATCGTTCGCTGGACCGATTCGGTGATCTGAGCGTCAGGCGCGCCTGATGCACCGACACTTCCAGCCCAGAGCAATTCCAGCAAAAGTGTGAGCGGTTTTGCGTCCGGAATTGCGTCAAAACAAAGAGTTAGAGCGGTTCGCATTTAGGTTGACTTGTATCCGGCGCTTTCGATGTAGTTGTTACATTCATTTGAGGTGACGACGTCGAGGGTGCTGGCGATGGCGCTGTGTACGGCCTGGATGCTTCGCTTGGCGGCACGTCGCATGCAGTGCTTGAGCTTGGCGAAGAGCTTCTCGATTGGATTGAGATCTGGACTGTAAGGCGGCAGGAAGAAGAGCCGCGCACCGGCGGCCCTGACGATGTCGCGGACGGCTTGGCCCTTGTGAGATCCGAGATTGTCGAGAATGACGATGTCACCCGGCTTCAGGGTCTTGATGAGTTCGGTTTCGACATAGACACGGAAGGCCTGCGCATTGATGGGTCCGTCAATGACCCAAGGCGCCTCTACCCGATCATGCCGCAGTGCGGCGATGAAGGTCATCGTCTTCCAATGACCATATGGCGCGTGAGCCATCAGCCGCTTGCCGCGCACACCCCAGCCGCGCAACGGCGCCATGTTGGTCTTGACCCACGTTTCATCCAGGAAGACCAGGCGCGTTGGGTCAATGCGGGTCTGATAGCGCATCCATTGCGTCCGCCGACGCATCAGCTTTGGCTTGAGTTGCTCAGCCGGCAGAACGGTTTTTTTTAAAACTCTTGCCCTCGCGATGCAGGAAGCGACCGACGCTGGCAGGGTGGATGATGAGACCCCGGTCAGCCAGTGCGGCCGTCAATTCATGAAGCGTTATGTTGGCATCCCGCTCGACCTCGCTCAGGACGAAGGCACGATGCTCCCCGTCAATCAGATAGGGTCGATGACCGCCCATCTTGCCGGGTGCCGCACTGCCCAGCCGACGCTTGCGCGCCGCCCACTTGATCACGCTCGAAACTGCCACCTTCAGTGCCGCGGCCACCTCTCGGCTCGTCTCGCCTTCTTCAAGGCGAGCCAACGCCCGTTCCCGCAAATCCATCGAATAAGGCTTGGCCATCTGTCCCGACCTCCAACGGTCAGAACATCGAATCTGATTTGCTCAGTCTTGGGAATCCCGATTCAGACAAAACGCGAACCGCTCTAGAGCAATTCGCCGTTTCCGTGAAACGGTGAAATGCTCTAAAGGCGGTCGAATACATCCGGCCGCAGCTTTCCGGTCTTCAACAGGTGCTGCAATGTGTAGGTCACGGAGAGCGCATCGTCGAGCGCGTCGTGTCCCTGCAATGGCGGGTGGTCGACGCCATAATAGTCCGCAAGCCTGTTGCTCGGCGTCCTCGCCAGATCCTCGATCGGCATCCCGGCCGCGATCAGCAGCTTTACGGCATTGTCAAACCGGGTGGCCGGGATGGAAGGCTGAATGCCCGCGACATAGCAGCTGATGGCGATCATGTTCAGCTCGTCCTTGCCCCAGGACCAGAACCGCGCGCCATCGGAAAACCAGTCGACCTGGGCAAGGGCTTCTCCCAGCGCGACCCCTTCGGTCTCGATGTTTTCCTCGGTGATGCCGGTCAGTTTGATGAAGAACGGGTCGAGTTCGTATCTCTGGCCAAACCGGTCGATCGGCCTGATATAGGCCTTGTGTGTGCCGAGCAGGGGAAAGTCGTCTTCGAGACCAAGCCTGACCGCACCAATCTGAGCAATGACCGGATCGGGATCGTGGGCTGCGCACCAGAATCTGCGTTGCGAACCCTCAAGGCAGAGAAATTCGCAGTCGAATATGATGGCCGTCTTCACGGTCAGAACCCCTTGCATTGAGGGTTAGGGCAGTCGTTTCGCCTTCGCGCTGTCGGGCTTTGGCTTTGGCGAGCGCATCCGGGCCGCAACAGCCAGTTGGGATGGGCTCTACGTGCACCGGAGATTTAGGCAGAAACAGGCGGGGCGATGGCCCCGCCTGTTAATTTCGGCTCAGTGCAACCGCCCGCTGGCGTGGGCCAGCATGGTGTAGACCTTGCCGGTATCCGACGTCAGGTAGGTCTGCGCCATGATGTTGTCGCGGTCGTTGCGCGAGACATCCTTGAGCAGCTTTTCGAAGTCGTCGCAGTAACGGTCGACGGCGGCGCGGAACTCGGCCTCTCCCTGATACTTGCGGCGGATTTCGTCGAAGGTCTGCTGACCCTTCAGCGTGTAGAGCCGGCGCGTGAACACGTCCCGCTCGCCGCGCCGATAGCGGTTCCACAGCTCGATCGAGGCATCGTGGTCGATCGCCCGCGCAATATCGACGGACAGCGAGTTCAGTGATTCCACAACATGCAGCGGCGAGCGCTGGGCAGGGGCCGCGCGCGGTGCTTCCGCGGGCGCCGAAGGTGGTGCTGCCGGCCTGAGATCCGCATCGTTCGATGCCGCGGTCAGGAGATCACGCACCCAGCCGCCCTGCGGCGTGCGAGCGCCGGCGTCAGGACGCTGGCGCGGTGCCGTCTCGGCCGGACGCTCGAGATCGAGCGTGCCGCGAAGTGCTGCGCCGCCCAGCGGCGCCTGAGGCGTGCGAAGCTCCGGCTGCGGTGCCGGCGCGCGACGCGGCGGCTCGGCAGGACGTGCCGCCGGCGCTTGCGGCGCCGGGCGCAGCGGGCGTGGCTCAGCGGCATCGCCGCCGCCGCGACCGGACTTCGCAACGATGTCCGAAAGTTCCTTCAGGGCGTTGATCTGCTCCGAAACGGCGCGGCGGATGGCGGAGGTCGATTCCTTTGCCTCTTCCGGCATCTCGATGACGCCCTTCTTGAGCTCGGCGCGGGTCAGGTCGAGTTCGCTCTTGATCGAGCTCGCGGTGCGCCGCATCTCATCGGTGGCATCGGCGAAGCGCTTGGTGGCGGAATCGACGACATCGGTGATGGCGTTGCGGATCTTGTCGGCCGATTCCATCGTCTTGCCTTCGGCATTCTGCAGCGTCTGGCCGACGAGGTTCTCGAACGAGCGCATGACCCTTTCGAGATCTTCCGACTTCTTGACCAGGCCGACGGCGAGATCTTCGAGCGACGACTGCCTTTCCAGCGTGTGTTCGAGGTTGCTCTGGGCCGAGCTCAACAGGTCCGAGGCGCTGGCCAGCAGACGGCTGTGTTCATCGAACTTGGTGGCGATCGAGGCCACTTCGCGCAAGGTCGACGAAGACAGTTCCGTCAGCCTCGTGGTGTTCGAATCGACCAGACGCGCCGAGCTGGCGAAGGTCTGAGCCGCCTTTTCGGTGGTGGCCGCGAAGCTCTGCGTGCTGCCGGTCAGGCGTTCGTCGACCTGGCCGAGGTTGACCGCGGCCTGCTCGATCAGCTGGCCGAGCTGCGAGCTGGAGTTGGTCATGCGGCCGATCAGATCGGCAACGCTGTCCGACAGCGACGAGCGGGCGCCTTCGACCGCCGACAAGGTCTCGGCGGTGCGGCTGGCGAGCGCGTTGACCAAGGCTGCATTTTCGCTGCGCAACTTCTCCGTGGCGCGTTCGGTGACCTCTTCCATGCTCTTTTGCAGTTCCGAGCCGCCCTGGGCAAAACGCTCGACCAGCGGCCGCGCGGTCTCGTCGAGGATTTTAGACATTTCGGCGGAGCGCGCCGCGAGCATGGTGTTGAGTTCGCGGGTGTTGGCGCCGATCGTCTTGGCGGCATCGTTGGTGCTCTGGCCGATATGCTGGCCAACAGCGGTGAAGGTCTCGGCGATCACATTGGCGCGCGAGACGAGCTGCGCCTCGGCGCTCGACACCTGCTCGTTGAGCCTCTGGCCCATCGTCTCGGTGGTGAAGGCGAGGCGGTTCTCGACGCTGGCGATCTGCTCCTCGACACGGGCGGCCGCGGCCGCCGCGCTCGTTGCAAGACGCTCGTCGGCACCGGCAAGTGCCTGCTCGATTTCGCGGGCATGCACGGCCATCTCCTGGCCGGTCTGGCGGGCACGGTCGGCGACCCTCTGCTCGGTGCTGGCGAAAGCGCCGACGATGGTCTGCGCATGCTCGCCGATCGTCGACGAGCTGTCGGCGATGCGCGCGACCAGGCGCTGGTCGGCCTCGTCGAAGATGCGGCCGATTTCCGAAGCACGGCTGGACAGCGCATCCGAGCCTTCGGCGATACGCGAGACCAATTGCTGATCGGCGGCATCGAAGATGCGGCCAAGGTCCGACGCGCGGGCGGCCAGCGCCTCGGCCGATTCGCCGATGCGCACGCCGAGCCGCTGGTCGGCGCTTTCGAAGTTGCGCAGGATGTCGCCGGCGCGGGCGGCCAGCGACTGTGCCGTCTCGACGGCGCGGGCAACCAGTTTCTGGTCGGCCGCATCAAAGGCCCCGGCGATCTCGTTTGCACGGGCGGCGAGATGATCCGCGGTATCCTGAGCGCGGGCGGCCAATTGATCGGTGGTTGCCTGGGCACGGGCGGCGAGCTTCTGGTCCGCCATGTCGAAGGTACCGGCGATCTCGCCGGCGCGGGCGGCCAGCTGATCGGCGGTTTCATGGGCACGGGCCAGCAGCGAGCTGGAGGTGTCGTCGGCACGGGCGAGCAAGGCGTTCGACGTATCTTCCGCACGGGCGTGCAGGCGACGGTCGGCTTCCTCGAAGGTGCGGGCGATGTCTTCGGCCCGCGCCAGAAGGGCGGCGGACGTCTGCTCTGCGCGCTCGGCGATCTTGCGATCGGCGTCACTGAATGCCGCGCCAGCCTGCTCATGCAGCGTGCTGGTGACCTCCAGGACCTTTTCGCGCAAGGCGCCGGCGACGAAGACCGCGCTCTTCTCGAGCACGCTGCGGACATTGTCGACGCCGGTCGAGAGCGCGCGCTCCATGGTTCCGGCGCGTTCCTCGATGATGCCGGTCTGGCGGCTGAACGCCTGCTCGATCTTGTCCACATCGGCGGCGATCGCGGCCGAAATGTCGGTGCTCCGGGCAGCGATCTGATCGATGTGGCCGGACAGCGAACGGTCGACATCCTTGCGGGTCTCGGCGAGCTTGCCGAGATCGTCTTCCAGCGCGCGGCTCAGCATGTTGCGGCCTTCGGCGAGCTTGCCGACGTGGCCGGCGATGATACCGTCGATATCGCCGCGGCTTTCGGTCAGCATCTGCAGGTCGGCTTCGAGGGCGCGCTTGAGAATGTCGCGGCCTTCGGCCAGCTTCTCCACCTGGCCGGCGACGAGGCCGTCGATGCTGGAGCGGCTTTCGGCGAGTTTGGCGAGATCGGCTTCCAGGGCGCGTTTGAGTACGTCGCGGCCTTCGGCCAGTTTCTCAACCTGGCCGGCCACCAGGCCGTCGATGCTGGAGCGGCTCTCGGCCAACTTGGCAAGATCGTCCTCGAGGGCCTTCGACAGAGTAGAACGATCCTGGACGAGCCTTTCCGCATGGCTGTTCACCAGGCCGCTGACGCTCTCAAGGTCGGCTTCCAGAGCTTGTGCGAACTGCGCGCGGTCGTCGACAAGCTTTTGCGACTGGTCGGCAACTGCACCTCTGATCGTGTTGAGGTCGGCTTCCAAAGCCCGCTTGAGGATATCTCGGCCTTCGGCGAGCTTCTCGACCTGGCCGGAAACCAGCCCGTCAATGCTCGACCGGCTTTCGGCCAGCTTGGCGAGGTCGTCTTCCAATGCCTTGGAAAGTGTCGAGCGGTCCTGCACGAGTCTTCGGCGTGGCTGTTCACCAACCCGCTGACGTTTCCGAGGTCGACTTCCAATGCTTTCGACAGTGTCGAACGGTCTTGAACAAGTCGCTCAGAGTGGCTGTTGACCAACCCGTTGACCGTCTCGAGATCGGCTTCGAGCGCCTGGGCGAACTGCGCGCGGTCGTCGACCAGCTTCTGCGACTGGTCGGCAACGGTGCTCCTGATCGTGTTGAGGTCGGCTTCCAGGGCGCGCTTGAGGATGTCGCGGCCTTCGGCCAGTTTTTCCACCTGGCCGGCGACGAGGCCGTCGATGCTGGAGCGGCTGTCGGCCAGCTTGGCGAGATCGTCCTCGAGAGCCTTCGACAGGGTCGAACGATCCTGAACCAGCCTGTTCATGTGGTCGGCGATGACGCTGTTCACATTCTGCAGGTCGGCTTCCAGAACCCGCGAAAGCTGTCCGCGGTCCTCCGCCAGTTTTTCCGACTGGCTCGAAATGACACCCTTGATGGTGTTGAGGTCGGATTCCAGGGCGCGCTTGAGAATGTCGCGGCCCTCGGCCAGCTTCTCGACCTGGCCGGCGACGAGGCCGTCGATGCTCGATCGGCTTTCGGCGAGCTTGGCAAGGTCGGCTTCGAGCGTCTGCGACAGCAGGCTGCGGTCGTTGGCAAGCCGTCCCGAATGATCGTCGAGCAGGCCCCTGATGCCCGAGAGGTCGTCCTCGAGAGAACGGCCGAGCAGGCTGCGGTCTTCGGCCAGCTTTGTCGAATGGGTCTCGATCAGGCTCTTGATGCCGGCGATATCGTTCTCCAAGGCCTTGGCGAGCACCGCACGGCCCTCGGCGATCTTTTCGACCTGGCCGGCGACCAGACCGTCGATGCTGGCGCGGCTGTCGGACAGTTTGCCAAGATCTGCTTCCAGGGCGCGTGACAGGATGTTGCGGCCTTCAGCGAGTTTTCCAACGTGACCGGCGACCATTTCATCAATGATCGTACGAGCTTGTACGAGTTTCCCAGAGTCTTCGTTGAGAGCCAGCGCGAGCCGGTTGCGGCCGTCTTCCAGCCTTTCGAGGTGGCTGCCCAGCGACGCGTCGATGGCAGCACGCGGATTCATTGACCTTGCGCAGATCCTCTTCGAGGGCGCGCGCGATCAGGTTGCGGCCTTCGGCCAGCTTCTGCACCTGGTTGGTCACCGCGGCATCGATGCCGGCGCGGCCTTCGGCGAATTTTTCCAGATCCGCCTGCATGGCGGCGGCCATGCGTTCGCGGCTTTCGGAGAGCTTGCGGCTGTGGTTTTCGACGGCTTCCTCGATGCCGACACGGGCGTCGGCAAGCCGCTGGATGTCGCTGTCGAAGGAACGCGAGACGACATGACGCGCCGCTTCCATGCGCCCGGCAAAGTCGCTGGCGCGGGCTTCCAGCATGCTCGACGTCGAGGTGACGATGTCGGCCATGTCGGCGCCGATCTGGATCTTGCCTTGATCGATCATCGCGGCCAGCGTGTCCTTGCTCTCGGCGAAGGTGTGGGCGATTTCGCGGGCGCGCTCGACCAGCGTTTCGTTGATCTGGCGGGCGCGGGCCTCGAGCGCCGCGTTGAGCTTCTGCGTGCCGGTGTCCAGCGCCTCGGCGCGGGTCTGGAACTCGCTGATCAGCGCCTGGCCGCGTTCGGCGAGTGTGCGTTCGATGCCGTTGAGGCTGGCTTCGAATTCCGAATTGAGGGCGCGCGCGGCGCCACCCAGCAGCGACACCATGCCGGTGGTGCGATCGTCGAGCAGATCGGTCAGCGACCGGGTCAGGCCGTCCGTCGTATCGGTCAGCTTGGCAATGCGCGTGTCGAGCAGGCTGGCGAAGGCCTCGCCAGAGGTCGAAAGCCTGTCGGTGATACGATCGAGCCGGCCTTCCACCGAATCGAAGATCGACATCGAGCTTTCATTGATGCGGTCGATCAGCGTGTCGCCGGAATTGGTGATCGTCATCGACAGCTTGGTCGAGGCGTTGAGGATCGAGTCGCGGATGATGTCGCTGGCAGCGCCGATTTCATCCCTGAGCGTCTCATGCGCACCCGAAATCGAGGCGCGGACCCGCTCGGCATGGGTGACGACCGCCTCGCGCTCGCTGCCGAGCCCGTCGACCAGCGAACGGATGCGGGTTTCGTTTTCCGAATAGGAGCGTTCGATCTGGTTGACTTCGCTGTGGACCAGCGTTTCCAGCTCGACGGCACGGGCAAGCGTGCGTTCGATGCCTTCGCCCATGGCCGCCACCTCGCGGCGAACGGCCTGGCCGATCATCATGACGCGATCCTGCGCCATGTTTTCCGGCTCGGTCAGGCGGAAGGCCACTTCCGTCATCGACTGGGCGGCAATGCGCATGTCCTGGGCGCGGCGAATCATCGCCGCGAAGGCCCAGAACAGGATGATCGGTACGATCGCCGCGATGGCGAGGCCAATCAGCTCGGGCCGGGCAAGGAACTGGTCGAGTGTGCGGATCCGCCAGATGCTCGGTCCGAACAGCAAGTTGGCGAGCCCGCCGGCGCCCGCGATCCAGGCGAGCGAGACAAAGGCAACGATCCAGTAGACCGTGTTGGAGGCGCGCCTGTTGAGGCTGTGCAGGAGTGTCTTGTAATCTTTCTGACGATCGTCATTGGCCGGTGCAAAGCCCGCGGGCTGCGTGCCATTGCCATTGCGTGTCTCGACGGGGCGCAGTTCGGCGGGCTTGGCCTTTGGCGCGGACTGATTGGCAATGGGGGCCTGATTGGCGGCGGGGGCCGGCTTCTGGCTGCGTCCCTCGCGGGCCAGTTCGTCGGCGGCTTGAGATATCTGCGCCTCCAGATCTTCCATCGAAGCCGCGATATCGAGATCGCCGCTACCGACATCGCTGCTGAGGTCGAGATCGAGCGCTTTTTCCAGTTCCCTGGCCACGTCGCTGTCGAGATTTCTCGTCGTCGTCGTTGGTTTCTTTGCCATGCCTTCGCTACCCTGTACTAGCTGCCGCGGGCTTATAATTGTCTTTTGTCGTACCCCGCGCAGGAGGCTGAAAATGGACCCTCGTATCGTAATGACACAGGGGGGTAAAGAAAACATGCATTCCGCGAGATACGTAAAACTTTAAATATAAGGTTAACGGAAGCGTGATTTGGGCGCCGTTTTCGCAACATTTTTCCCGGCCATTCATTAACCCGTTGTCCATTGGATTCGCCTAGTTTTTCAGGCGACCGAAGAAACGGAGTTCGAGTTCATGCGTGGCGAAAGCGGCATTGCCTTCTCAATGCCCGGGGGCGACGTATCGGGAACCAGACAGTCCCGACCGGTCGATTTGGCACACCTTGCCCGGCAGACGATGGGCGACCGCGCCCTCGAGCAGGAGGTGCTGGCGCTGTTTGTACAGCAGGCGTTGTCGGTACGCGACAAAATAGTCGATGCCGATCTCAAGGATCGGCTCCTGCTGGCGCATGGTTTGAAGGGGTCGGCTCGCGGCGTCGGCGCCTTCGCCATCGCCGATTGCGCCACCGAGATCGAGCGGAGCCCGGAAGACGGCCAGACGCTCAAGCGGCTTGGCAAGCTGATCGACGAAGTGCGCGATTTCATCGCCGCCATCAATCGCTGACCCGGTTTGTGGAAAAACGTCACCGAGCGGCGCTTTCGCGCGGCAGTTGACTTGTCTGCGGGAGTGATTATCTCGGCGGAAACTCTCAGGTGACAAATGACCAAACTGACCTTCATCGCCCATGACGGCACTCATTTCGACGTGGATGCCGAAAACGGCTCGACGGTCATGGAAAACGCCATCCGCCACGCCGTGCCGGGGATCGAGGCGGAGTGCGGCGGCGCTTGCGCCTGCGCGACCTGCCATGTCTATGTCGATGAGGCTTGGACAGCGGAAGTCGGCGAGCCGGAGGCGATGGAAGAGGACATGCTGGACTTCGCCTACGACGTCCAGCCGAACTCGCGGCTGTCCTGCCAGATCAAGGTGCGCGACGCGCTCGACGGCCTGGTGGTGCGGGTGCCGGAGCGCCAGGGCTAAGGCGTGTTGATATTCAGGTGATGCCGGCCTGCAACGGCAGGCTTCCTGCGTTCACGTACGGAAATACGCTCCGCTCCGGTTCTCGGTATCAGCCATTTTCGGCTCGGCCTGACCTGAATCTCAACACGCCTTCGGCCGACGTTCCAATTTCTTTGACATTGGCTGCTTGGCAGCAGGCCACGGCTCATGCAGTCTCGCCCCATTCCCAAGGGGACACATCGCATGACCGAAACAATCAAGACAGACGCCCTCATTGTCGGGGCAGGGCCTGTCGGCCTGTTCGCCGTGTTCGAGCTCGGCCTGCTCGACATGAAGTGCCACCTGATCGACATTCTCGACAAACCCGGCGGCCAATGCGCGGAACTCTATCCGGAAAAGCCGATCTACGACATTCCCGGCTGGCCTTCGATCTCGGCGCAAGGGTTGGTCGACAAGCTGCTCGAGCAAATCCATCCGTTCAAGCCGGACTTCACCTACAACCGCATGGTCTCCAGCCTCGAGAAACTGGAGGACGGCAGCTTTCGCGTCACCACCGACGAGAACGAGGTGTTCGAGGCCAAGGTGGTGGTGATCGCCGCCGGCGGCGGCTCGTTCCAGCCTAAGCGCCCGCCGATCCCGGGCATCGAGCCCTATGAGGGCAAGAGCGTCTTCTATTCGGTGCGCCGGATGGAGGATTTTCGCGGCCACGACCTTGTCATTGTCGGCGGCGGCGACTCGGCGCTCGACTGGACGCTGAACCTGCAGCCGGTGGCAAAGAGCGTGACGCTGGTCCATCGGCGCCCCGAATTCCGCGCGGCCCCCGACAGCGTCAACAAAATGTATGCCATGCAGGAGATGAAGCAGCTGGAATTCAGGGTCGGCCAGGTGACCGGGCTCACCGGGGCCGACGGCCAGCTGTCATCGGCCACCATCAAGGGTGGCCCGGACGGCGATATCGAAGTGCCATGCACGCGCATGCTGCCCTTCTTCGGCCTGACCATGAAGCTCGGACCGATCGCGGAATGGGGGCTCAATCTCCACGAAAACCTGATCCCGGTCGACACCGAGAAGTTCCAGACATCGGTGCCCGGCATTTTCGCGGTCGGCGACATCAACTCGTATCCAGGCAAGCTGAAGCTGATCCTGTCAGGCTTCCACGAAGTGGCGCTGATGGCGCAGGCGGCCAAGCGCATCATCAGCCCCGGCGAGCGGATCGTGTTCCAGTACACGACCTCGTCGACCAGCCTGCAGAAGAAGCTCGGCGTGGTGGGGTAAGAAGCGCTTCTATTCTGCGAGAACGGGCGCGACCGCCTCGTCGCGGCCACGCAGCGCCTTTTCCGGCATCAACATCATTGCGACAAGCCCCAGCATCAGCGTGATGCCGGCGGTGATGAAGATCATCACGAACGGCAACGCTGATGTCAGCTGAATATGCGTCTGCGAGCCCTCGGCGGAGAGCGGCAGACCATAGCCGAGCGCGACGGCGCCGAGCAGGGCGACGCCCAGCGCGCCACCCAGCGTCCGCAGGAAGGTCAGCACGCCGGTCGCAACCCCGAGATGGGCTCGGTCGACGGCATTCTGGACAGAGACGGTCGCGACCGGGAATGTCGTTCCACCGCCCAAGCCGATCAGGGTGGTCAGGATCTCGACCTCGAGCAGCGAGGCGTGTTCCGCAATGGCACTGAGCACGCCGATGCTGGCAATGGCCAGAGTGATGCCGATCATGGCGATACGCTTGTAGTGCACGAAGCGGGGGATGAGGCGGCCGCTGGAAGCGGCACCGGCGACCGTGCCGAGCAAAAGGCCGAGCATGGCTATTCCCGATTCGCTGACGGAGAGCCCGATGACGGTCTGCAGATAGACCGGCAGGTAGACCGAAGCGCCGATATTCGCCGCCTGCAGCAGGAACATCGAAAGCGCACCGGCGAGCACGATCGGGTTGCTCAACACCTCAAGCGAGATCAACGGCTCGGCGGCCCTTAGCAGCCTCAGGGCGAACAAGACCCAGAACACGGCAGAACAGGCCACCAGCCCGAGGATTTCGCGCGAGAACCACGGATAGGTGCTGCCGCCCCAGTTGAGCGCCAGAAGCAGAAGTGCGGTGGCGATGACCAAAAGTACTGCGCCCAATCCGTCGATGCGGTGATGTTTGGCTGCAATCGGCAGCTTCTTCAGCGGCTTGTTGATGATCGCCATGGCCAGAAGCCCAAGCGGAATGTTGATCCAGAAGATCAGCGACCAGTGCAGATGTTGCGCGAAGGTGCCTCCCAGCAGTGGCCCGGCAATGCTGGCGACGGCCCAGGTGCCGGAGACCCAGGCAGCATAGCGTGCGCGTTCGCGCGGCGGCACGAGGTCACCGATGACGGTTTGCGCCAGCGCAAACAGACCGCCGCCGCCGGCACCCTGGATCGCGCGCCCTATCACCAGCACGAACATATTGGGGGCCATGGCGCTCACCACCGATCCGACGAGGAAGATGAGGATCGCCGCGTAAACGGTCGGGCGACGGCCATAGACGTCGGAAATCTTGCCGTAGAGTGGTGCCACGGCGGTCGCGGTCAGGAGATAGCCGGTGACCATCCAGGGCAGATACTCAGCGTGGCCGAGCGCACGCGCGATGGTCGGCATGGCCGGCGCGATGATGGTCTGGTCGAGCGCCGCCAGCAGCATGGACAAAAGCACGCCGCCGATGATGGCGTTCTTCTCGCTTTCGGTCAGCGGTGTGGCGGCAGCCGCCATGGTCTGCTTGTCGGCAGCCTGGTCCATAGTCTTCGTCCATGTGCTTTGCGCGCTGTCCGGTCACCGATTGGGCTTGCCTGGTGTGTCCGTCGCGCGATCGGTCGTGGTGCCCGTTCCTCGAGGGTTGTGCCCTGCCAACCCGTGATATGGCGTTTCGTATAGGTCGATTTCGACTGCCGTTCGAAAATTTTCGAAGCTGGCACTACGCTTCGGCCCGGTTGGCTTGCATCGGCGCCATTGCGGGCGTCGACGAAATTCAGCCCGGTGGCGGCAGCTGGCCGTTTTCGATGCGCTGGATGCGATAGTGCATCAGCCGCAGGATACGGCTTTCGAAATTGACGCTTTCGACGCGATCGAACTGCACCTGGGCGCGGTCGTGCCTGGCGAGGATGGCGGCGGTGATTTCGGCCGCCTTGGCCTTGGCCGCCCCGCAATCCTTTTGCGGATAGGTCGCCTTCAGCGCGTCTTCCAGTACGCGCGCATGGTTCTTGGCGATCTCGACATGGCGTTCCTCGTGGCGCTTGATGTCGGCCGCCAGCGTATCCCAGAACACCCGCACATCCGGGTCCGCCTTGCGCGGACGGCGCCATTCCGGAAGGATCACCTTGACCTTGACGGTCACGACCGCGTCGGCGATCCGGCAGGAGCCTGCCTGCTTGGCGTAGCTGATACGGGTGGTGAAGGCCATCTGGGTGGCGCCGGGGTGGCGCGAGCCCGTGCTTTTGACCTGCGGCCCATGTGTGGAGAGCTGCTTCTCGATGTCCTCGAGCGTGCTGCCGCCAATGGAAAAATAGCTGTATGTTTTCACCAGATTGGCCGCGCCCGCCGGGACGGCGGTCACGGCAAGCAGCAGCGCGCAAAGCAGGGATCGTTTCATCATATTGCCTCTTTACCCACCTTGCTTTACGGCCGTTGCCGACGCAACGGAATTGATCCCTTACGGATCACACATCGTTGATGAGCACACATCGTTGATGAGCATAGAGTCGGATGATTTCAGGTGGAATCGACCTGAAATCTGAATCCGCCTCTAAATCAAAGGAGTAGAGCATGATGTCGTCCGAAAACCGCTTCACACTTTTCGGCATCATGCTCTAAGGTTGATGAGCAATGACGGCGAGGCGATGGCAGCTTGCGCATGGACGCCATCTCGAGCTTGGCGGCAAGGCCGTGGTCGTCGGCATTCTCAACGTCACCCCGGACAGCTTTTCCGACGGTGGCCTGTTCGATGCGCCCGAAGCGGCGCTGAGCCAGGCGCGCCGCATGATCGGGGAGGGGGCCCAGATCATCGACGTCGGCGGAGAATCGACCCGGCCGGGCGCCGCCACCCTATCGGCCAGCGAGGAACAGGCGCGTGTCTTGCCCGTGATCGAGGCGCTGGCGAGCGCCAGTGAGGTGTTGGTTTCGGTCGACACCTATCGTGCCGAAACCGCTCGGCTGGCGGTGGCTGCCGGCGCGCATATCGTCAACGATGTCTGGGGCCTGCAGCGCGAGCCCGATATTGCGCGGGTCGCCGCCGAAACCGGCGCCGGGCTCATCATCATGCATACTGGGCGGGATCGCGAGAAGCTGCCCGACGTGATCGCCGACCAGTTTGCGTTCCTGGAAAAATCGCTGGAGATCGCCCGCCGCAACGGCATTGCGGACGATCGCATCGTGCTTGACCCGGGCTTCGGCTTCGCCAAGGAGACGGCGCAGGAAAATCTCGACCTGATGGCACGGTTTTCCGAGCTCCATGCGCTCGGCTTTCCGCTGATGGCCGGCACCTCGCGAAAACGCTTCATCGGCACCGTCACCGGCCGCGATGCGTCCGACCGCGCCGCCGGGACGGCGGCGACCAGCGTCATTCTCAGGCTCAAGGGCGCGCATCTGTTTCGCGTCCATGATGTCGCAATCAACGTGGACGCGCTGGCCGTGGCGGATGCTATGCTGGCGCGTGAAACCGCCGCATCGGGACGCTGAGCCATGTATGTCATCCGCCTGAAGAACTGCGCCTTCTTTGCCCGGCATGGCGTGCTCGACGAGGAGGAGGCGCTCGGCCAGCGTTTCTATGTAGACGCGGTGCTGTCGGTCGAACCCGGGCGCGCGCTTGTCGACGACGCCATCGAGGAAACCGTCAACTACGGCATAGCCTTCACGGTGATCGAGAAGATCATCACCGGCGAACGGCGCTTCCTGATCGAGGCTCTGGCCATGGAAGTGGCAAAGGCGCTGACGGAGCGGTTTCCGCAGATCAGGAGGGCCGAAATCACCGTGCGCAAGCCGAACGCGCCGGTGCCTGGCGTGCTTGATTATGTCGAGGTGACCGTTGTCTGGCCCGAGTAACACCGTCTACCTCAGCCTTGGCGGCAATCTGGGCGATCCAGCTGCCTCGATGGCCTCGGCGCTGCGCATTCTCGATGCCGATGCGGACACGCGCGTCGCCGCCGTCTCCTCGCTCTACCGCACGCCGCCCTGGGGCAAGCTCGATCAGCCGGATTTCCTCAACGTCGCCGCCGAATTGTCGACGCGGCTGTCGCCACGGGCACTGCTCGACCTCTGCCTCGACGCCGAGCGGAAGCTGAAGCGTGTGCGCGAGGAACGCTGGGGGCCGCGCCTGATCGATATCGACATTCTGGTGTTCGGTGACCGCGTCATCCATGAGACCGGGCTGGAAGTGCCGCATCCGCGCATGCTGGAGCGCGCCTTCGTACTGGCGCCGCTGGCCGAGATCGCGCCGAACCTGGCCGTTGGTGGGCGAAGCGTGTCGGAGCGATTGGCTGCGGTCGACTCATCAGGCATCGAACGCCTGCGGTCCGGCCGGGATTGGTGGCTGATCTGAGCTCTCTATCAGGTGGTCGCTGGCCGTCATAGCGATCAGCCGGAGAATCCGCCTCCGTCGAGAAATGCCTGCTCCTGCGGTGTCGTTTCGCGGCCAAGCATCCTGTTGCGGTGCGGAAAGCGGCCGAAGCGTCGGATGATGTCGCGATGCTCCAGTGCGTATTTCAGGTTGAACTCGGCCCTGGCGGTGTGCAGTTCGACCGAAATGTCCTGGTCGGCAAGGTTTTCCGAATGTTCGAACGGCAGGTACAGGAAGACGCGGAGTTCCGGTTCCAGCGCCAGATCATGCCCTGATGTGACCGCCTTTTGAGCGAAATGCTTCGCCAGCGGGTCGGTGGCGCACATATGGCCGGTGCCGCGAAAGCAATTGCGCGGAAACTGGTCGAGCAGGATCATCAGCGCCAGCGAGCCTTCGGCGTGCTCCGACCAGGCGTCGCATTCGCGCCGCGCGGCGGCATAGTGCAGATCGAGAAAGCGGTCGCGAAAAGCGGCATCGAAAGCCTCGTTCTTCTCGAACCATGCATCCTCGCCGGCGTCACGCCAGAATTTGGTGACCGACAGGGCCCTGCTGTCCAATTCCATGCATGGTTCCTTCGTTCAATCGGCCGTTTCGGATTTGTGCAGAACGCCGGCCGTCTCTTCATTGAGGGCCTTACCAGGGCGGCGCGGCGTAGAGAGCGGTGTCGGAATAGGCGTGCCGATGTTGCCTCGCAGGAAGCGCTGGCCGGCGCGGATGCCTTCGGCGAGCTGGGTTTCGAAACGGTCGGTGTCGCGGCGCCTGACGTCCTCGATCGTCTCGGCGACGTCTTCAGGATCGACGCCGAGCGATTCCAGCGCCGAGCCACCGAAAACCAGCGCCGATTCGAAGGTCTCGCGCAGCTGATAGTCGACGCCGACGCGGATGAGTTGCAGAGCGGTGCCGCGATCGAAGGCGCGCGCCAGCACGGTAAGCAAGGGAAACTCAGCCTTGATGAGCTCGGCGATGCGAACGGCGGCATCGGCCTTGTCGACGCAGATCAGCACGGCGCGCGCCTGGCCCGCGCCTGCGGCGCGCAGGATGTCGAGCCGCGTGCCGTCGCCATAATAGACCTTGAAGCCGAAATCGGCGGCCGCCTGGATCATCTCGACATCGTTGTCGATGATCGACACGTCGATGCCGCGCAGCAGCAGCGGCTGGCTGGCGATCTGGCCGAAGCGGCCGAAGCCGATGACCAGCACACTGCCGGTCAGGCCGTCGGCGACATCGACCCGTCGAGCGACTGCTCGTCGCGCGGGGTGACATAGCGCAAGGCGATGATCGCCAGCGGCGTCAGCACCATGGAGATGATGACGATTGCCGTCAGCGTCGCGTTGGCCTGGCTGTCGATGATGCCGACGGCAGCGGCTGCGGAGTAGAGGACGAAGGCGAATTCACCGCCCTGCGCCATGAAGACCGCGCGTTCCAGCGCTTCGCGATGGCCTGTTTTGAGGATGCGGGCGACGATGTAGATGCCGAGCGCCTTCATCACCATGTAGGCGACGACATAGATGGCGATCAGCTTCCAGTTCGCGACCACCACATGCAGGTCGAGCGACATGCCGACCGCAAGGAAGAACAGGCCGAGCAGGATGCCGCGGAACGGCTCGATGTCGGCTTCCAACTGATGACGGAAGGTCGATTCGGACAGAAGAACGCCGGCCAGGAACGCGCCCATCGCCATCGACAGGCCGCTGAGCTGCATGACGAGCGCCGATCCAAGCACCACCAGAAGCGCCGCGGCCGTCATCACCTCACGGGCACGGGCATCCGCCAGGATGCGGAAGAAGGGGTTGAGCAGATAGCGTCCGGCCAGCACCAGTCCGACGATCGCTGCAAGCCCGATGCCGACCTCGATCAGCCTTTCCGACAGGCTGGTGTCGGCGCCGCCCGGCGCCAGGAACGCGATCAGGGCCAGCAGCGGCACGATGGCCAGATCTTCCAGCAGCAGGATGGAAACGATGCGCTGGCCCTTCGGCGAGGCGATTTCGCCACGTTCCTCGAGAAGCTGCATGACGATCGCCGTCGAGGTCAGCACGAAACCGGCGCCGGCGACGAAGGATTGCGAGACTGGAAAGCCTCCGGCCACACCGACACCGGTCAGCAGAACCGCGCAGACGCCGACCTGCAGCGCGCCGAGCCCGAAAATCTCCCGGCGCAGGCCCCGAAGACGCGACGGCTGCATTTCCAGCCCGATGATGAACAGGAACATGACGACGCCGAGCTCGGCGACGTGGAGGATGGCCCCTGATTCGGAAAAGATACGAAGGCCAAACGGGCCGATCACCACGCCGGCGGCGAGATAGCCTAGGATCGAGCCGAGGCCCATGCGTTTGAAGATCGGAACGGCGACGACACCCGCGGCAAGCAGCGCCACCACCTGAATGAGATCGCTGCCCGACGCTTCCGCTGCCATGCCTCTTGTCCCTATGTCCGACAGCACTCCTTGCATGCAGTTGGAGCGGGAGGCAAGGGCGGGGAGCCTGCCAGGACGGGTAGGTGCCGTTGAAGCGTTTCCCCTGGTGGAACAACCGTCTCCGCTTGCCTGCCGGACGATCGGTGTCTATATCGGCGGGATGACTATCCATTCGTCCCGGCCGTCTCCGCCGTCCCATATTCCGATGGATGCGCTCAGCGAAGTCCTACAAGACTTTCGCTTGAGCGGCGTCAGTTATGGCCGCTGCGAGCTCCGACATCCTTGGAGCATAGAGTTTCCGCAACAATCGCTGCTTCGTTTTCACTTTGTCGGTCAGGGTCCTTGCTGGATCCATACCGAAGCGCAAGGCTGGCAGGAGTTGCGCGATGGCGATCTGGCGCTGCTGCCGCAAGGCATCGGCCATCGGCTGGCCAGCGCGCCGGACGTTGCAGGCGGCTCGCTCGATGATTGCCGGGTAACCAAGTTGGGGAGCAACGTCTGCGAAGTCGTACGGGAAGGCACGGGCGCGACAAGCACCCTTTTCTGCGGCTCAATGGCCTTAGGCACCTGTGCGTTAAACCCATTGATCACGCTGATGCCGCCTATCATCAAGGGTTGCGACGTGGCCGGCAATGACCCGGTGGTTGGTCCGTTGCTGGCGGCCATGACCGCGGAGGCCGCGCAACCGCAGATGGGCAGCGCCACCATCTTGTCGCGTATGGCGGACTTGCTGACGGCCCGGCTCATTCGCTGCTGGGTCAATTGTACGGGAGCTTCGACCACCGGTTGGCTCGCTGCCATCCGCGACCCCCATATTGGCCGCGCTCTGGCAGCCATGCACAGAGACCCCGGCCATAACTGGACGCTCGAAAGCCTCGCCAGCCTGGCAGGCCAATCGCGCTCGATTTTCGCCGAGCGCTTCAGCGCTATACTGGGAGAGGGTGCTGCACGCTATCTCGCCCGTTTGCGCATGCAGCTTGCCCGCGAGTTGTTGGGGCAAAACGGCTTGTCGGTGGCCGAGGTTGCTACCCGCTTGGGCTATGATTCCGAGGCGTCCTTCGCTCGCGCCTTCAAGCGCATCACCAATGTCTCGCCAGGCGTTGTGCGTCGCACAAATCCCGGACGAATAGACATGGATTTCGGATTTTGAGATACATATCATCCGAGAAGACTCGTTTATGAAGATCTCCAAACTTTGGAGATCTTTCCGTGACTGACACAACATTACAGCTTGAAGACGCGGCGATAGACGTTGATGCCGCTGCGCCTGCCGCGTGGAGCGCAACCACCTGGTTCGCGGTCATTTCATTGGCGGCCACCAGCTTTGCCCTGGTCTCAGCCGAATTTCTGCCGGCAGGTCTGCTGACGCCAATGGCGCGCGATCTCGGCATCAGCGAGGGAACGGCCGGACAGGTCGTCACCGCCACCGCTTCTGTCGGCGCCGTGACGGCCATGTTGAGCAATGTTCTGATCGGCCGATTGAACCGCAAGACGGTGCTGGTTGGCCTCATGGCCCTAGCGGTCGCTTCCAATATTCTTGCGGCGCTGGCGCCCAATTTCTGGCTGCTGTTGTTAGGCCGGGCCGGGCTGGGAATCGCTCTCAGCGCTTTCTGGGCGCTTTCGGTCGCCGTCGTCGCGAGGCTGGTTGGCGCCAATGCGACAGGTAGGGGCATGGCTATCGTCACCCTCGGCGTCTCGCTCGCCACCATTGCGGCACCGTCGATGGGTGCGCTGATCAGCGACTGGCTGGGATGGCGCAGCGCCATGGCCATGACAGCGGGGCTGGCCGTGGTTGCCATGTTGCTGCAATTGCTTAGCCTACCGTCTTTGCCTGCAACGGCGAGCAATAGCCTTGCAGACGTCCTTCGGCTGACACGGCGTGGCATCCAACTTGGTATGCTTGCTATTCTTTTGCTGATGACGGGGCATTTTGCCGGCTCGGTCTATGTGCGTCCCTTTCTCGAACATGTGACGCTCCTTGCAACCGGGCCAATTGCCCTGGCGTTGCTCGGATTTGGCATCGCCGCAGTGATCGGCAATATTGCCGGTGGCCGCATGGCCGACGCCAATATCCACGTGGCTCTCGTGGTTACCGCCGCATTGATGGCGTTTGCGGCGCTGGCATTGGTGCTTTGGGGCGTGCACATTGGCGTTGCCTTTGGCTTCGCTACGCTGTGGGGCTTCGCCTTCGGCATGGCGCCGGTGGTGCTGCCGACAAATTTGTCTCGCGCAGCGCCGGACGCGCTGGAAGCAGCGGGCAGCCTGATGGTCGCCTCTTTTCAGGTTGCCATCACCATCGGCGCGGTTGTCGGCGGCTATGCTGTGGACACCTATGGCCCTACAGCGCCTTTGACCGTGACTGCTATCCTTGCCGCATCGACAGCCGTCCTGGCGCTGCTACAGCCGCGCAACTAAACTTTGCCGCCGCTGACACAGTAGGCCGAATCCGGCCCGGACAAATATTGCAGGCACGTTACACAAGTTTACGCCATGCGCGCGTTGCGTGTTGCCACAATCGAGGGCTAAGGACGCTCGGCTTCGGCCATTGGAGGGTGAGCGACGATCAAGTCGCGCCCTTTTGAGGAGATGACTGACATGAAGAAGTTTTTGCTTGTTGCCGTCGGCCTGGCGGTGCTTGCCGGTTCGGCCTGTTCGAAGGCACCTGAATGCACGGCCGAGATCGCGACCAAGAAGGCGCAGGACATGGCTGCCGCGCTGCAGGAAGCGATCACCAAGGATCCGTCCAAGGCGGCTGACCTGACCGCCAAGGTCCAGGCGGTGACAACCAAGTACCAGGGCGCCACGACGCTCGCCGACGCCTGCAAGGCGTATGACGAGGTGACGGCAGCCATCAAGGGCTAAGCGCCTGATTCGACTGGTTCAAGGAGGCGGTAGCGATGGGCTGCCGCCTCTTTGCTTTTGGGGATGTGTTCGAGCAATTCCAGGAAAAGTGTGAAACGGTTTTCGCGGGCAAGCGCATGGCGCTTTGCCTTGGGAATTGCGTAAGACGAGATAGGGGCGCGATAGGCGCTCAGTTCGGCGTGATGGAGCCGACTTCGACGGCATCGACGCGCTTCAAGCTCATGCCGATGACCGGCACCAGCTGGTCCTGGACACGCACGGCAACCGTCACGGTCATCGAATTGTCGTCGGGAATACGGGCCTGCATGACGCCGCGCAACTGGTTGCGGTTGATGGTGAAGACCACTTTGCGGGCATCGACAACGTTGCCGCCGATGATATCGAGGCCTGCGCCGTCCGCGCCACCCATGAAGGAACCTTTGTAATCGCGGCCCTTGCGCTCGATCTTGGCCGACATCTGCTGGGTGAACATGCCGACCCGGCAGCCGCCGTCGAGCGTCATGCCCATCTTGCCGTCCGGCGTCGAGCCGGTGAAGCTGCAGTTGAATTTCGTGCCCTTGTACTTGCCGGCGACGATTTCGCCCGGGCCGACCCATTTGCCTTCGGCTGCCTGGAAGAATTGCTTGTCCGGCTCTGTAGCGGAAGCCCCCGAGGCGACACCGACGACTGCTGTGATCGCGACGGCCAGGGGCAAGACGCTGGACAGAATTACGCTTTTCATCGACGACACCCGGCAACAAAGAGGCTGTTTGGAACCGGTCTGACCATGAAGAAGATTGGTTAATGCTTCGTCACTGCAAGGCCTCGAAACGGCGATCCATTCACCATCCTGAAGAGGAAAACACTATTTGCCGGGGCCGGGCGTTTCGGTGTCCTTCTTTGCGGCAAACGATGTCAGTGCCGAGAGGAAATCGCCCAGTCCCGGGCGCTTCGCGGCGCTGAAGGGCAGGGGGCGCGCCGTTTCCATCGCCGCGATGCCGATGCGCGCCGTCATCATGCCGTTGACGACGCCCTCGCCAAGTTTTGCCGAAAGCCGTGCCGCCAGGCCGTGGCCGACGATCTGCTGGACGAAACTGTCGCCAACGGCGATCGAACCGGTGACCGCTAGATGCGCCAGCACGCTGCGCGCCAGGCGGAAGAAACCCAGCGTTCCCGGGCGTCCGCCATAGAGTTCCGAGAGACGGCGGATGAGGCGTCCGGCCTCGAACACGACATAGGCGACATCGACGAGCGCGCGCGGGCTGACCGCCGTCACCAGCGAGACGCGTTTGGCGGCCTCAAGAATCATCACCTTGGCTCTCGCGTCCAGAGGGCCGAGAATCTCCGCTTCAGCCAGGCGCACCAGATTGCCGCCGTCGATGATTTCGCCGCGCAGTTCGGCCAGCGCCCGCCGGCCTGCTGCGGTTTCCGGCTTGGCCGCGACGAAAGCCGAAAGCTCGTCGACCACCGATCGCGCCGCCTTGGGATCGTCGCGGGCGATCGCGTCAAGCGCGCGCTTTTGCAGTTTTTCGACTTCGGCGAGACGGGCGATCGCCAGGAATTCGCGAATCAGGATCACCAGAAGCGCCAGCAATGCGATGACGGCCATGCCGGCGGCCAGCCAGCCAAGCCATTCGGCGCGGGCGAAGAGGTCGCGGATCAGCTGGTCGGTCCACAGGCCGACAGCCAGCGAAACCAGTACGCCGATGGCGCCGAAGAAGATGCTGCCGAACAGCGAGCGTTTTCTGGGGGCGATTGCCGGCGGCGGTTCGGCGGCAATGATGTCGGGCTCGTCGAAGACATCGACCTCCGCCGGTATGACCAGCGCGACATCGGCCTTCATCACGCGGGGTTTGCGCGAGAGCTCGGCCTGGCGCGCCTTTGGCGCCTCTTGTGTTGGCGCGGCTTCCGACTCGATGCGGAAGGCCGCCGGCTTGCGGGGCAGGGTCATGCCAGATGGTCTCCGATCAGGAACTGCAAGGCGCGGTCGAGCCTGATATGCGGCAAAGACAGCGTGACGCCTTCGGCCGTGCGTTCGAGTTTTGGCGGACGGAATCGGACAAAGCGGATTGCCGGGTCCTCGGAATCCTGCCGGTGGTCCGGGCCGGAGATGTCGAACACCGCATCAATCTTGTCCGGTAAGTCGCCGGGAAATATGGCAGTTTCGGTCTTTCCATCAAACGTTTCGCCGTTGATCCTCTCGCCGGCGATCGGCGTGCCGATGATGACGGGCAAGGTCTCGCGGCCCTGCTTGACCGTGCCTTCGCGGGTCGCCCGCACCGCCGCCATGGCGACCACATCGACGTCGGCGCCGGTGGAATTCGCCCGCGCCACGGCGCGGTCGGCCAGCCGCCGCACGATGGCCTGCAACCGGTCATGGCTTTCGTGGTGCAGGTGGTCGGCCTTGGTCGCGGCGACCAGTATGCGATCGATGCGCCGCGAAAACAGGTCGGTGAGGAAGCTGCCCCGGCCGGGGCGGAAACAGCTGAGGATCTCGGTCACGGCGCGCTCGAGGTCGGCCATGGCGCCGGGGCCGGCGTTCAGCGCCTGCATGGCGTCGATCAGCACGATCTGGCGGTCCAGGCGGGTGATGTGTTCGCGGAAGAAAGGCTTCACGACATGCGTCTTGTAGGCCTCGTAGCGCCTTTCCATCATGGCGTGCAGCGATCCAGGGCGCGGACGCCTGTCGAGGCCGGCCAGCGGCGCGAAGGTCAGTGCGGGGGAGCCTTCGAGATCGCCAGGCATGAGGAAACGGCCGGGCGGCAAGGTCGAAAGCGCGCGTTCGTCGAGCTTGCAGGCCTTGAGATAGGCGGCGAAGCTTTCGGCGAGGCGGCGTGCCGTCATCTCGTCGGCGTCGGCATTCGGGTCGATTTCCGCCGAAATCGCCCGCCAGGCCCGCGAAAGATCCTCGCGCACCGGCAGAGCGGCCATGTCGATGGCCTCGCGTGAAAAATCGGCGAAGGATTTGCCGAGCAGCGGCAGGTCGAGCAGCCATTCGCCGGGATAGTCGACGATGTCGACCGACAGCTTGCCTGACGAGAACATGCGGCTCCAGCCGGAGGCCGATTCATATTCGATGGTCAGCCGCAGTTCCGAGATGGCGCGCGTCGAATCGGGCCAGACGCGGTCGTTGACCAAGGCGGCGATGTGGTCCTCGTACTGGAAACGCGGTACGGCGTCGTCAGGCTGCTCTTCGAGGAAGGCGCGTGCGATGCGCCCGGATTTCTGCGCCTCGAACAGCGGCAGGCGCCCGCCATGGATCAGATTGTGGACCAGCGCGGAGATGAACACCGTCTTGCCCGCGCGCGAAAGGCCTGTAACGCCCAACCGCAGCGACGGAGAAAAAAGCCCGGTGGCGCGTCCCGACAGCGTATCGAGGGCAATTCTTGCCTCGTCGGTGAAGGTGGTCAGCGATGATGCCAAAATGTGATCTCTCGGGCCTCGGTCCGTCCGATATAGGCGTTGGAACCCGGCTTTGAAATGGCGCCGGCACCGGTATCAAAGATCGGCCGGCGTCAGAAACGCTTCGAGATAACCCGCTTCCTGGGCGGCTTTCGCCAGATCGTCCAGGAAACGCACGACCGCCAGGCCCGAGGTCGGGAAGCCATGATTGAGTGTGGCACGTGCCGTCTCGTCGCCGTCGCCCGAAACCGCCATGGCAAGATCCTCCGTCATCGGGTTGTGGCCGATGACCAGCAGTGAACCCGGCCCGCCATGCTCCCGGATAAGACGAAGATAACCGGCCGCGTCTTCGCTGTAGAGCGTGTCGAAAAACAGGACCTTGCCGGTATCGCTCTGGCCGGCCAGGCCTTCGAGCGTTTCCTTGGCGCGCTTGGCATTGGAGCACAATGTCAGGTCGGGGACATAGCCGCGTGAGCGCATGGCGGCGCCCATCATCTCGGCATCGGCGCGACCGGATGCGTCAAGCGGTCGATCGAAATCGCGCATGCCGGGCAGCGCCCAGCCAGCCTTGGCGTGTCGCAACAGATAGAGCCTGCTCACCCAACCTCCAATGATGTCGAAAGCCGAAGCCATACGCGATTAGCCATAAGAAGCGCGTGGCGCACAATGGTGCGTGTTCCCCGGGCAATGGATCACGCACGAGGCAGGTTGGCAAAGGGTCGAGGGCACTTTCTCCATCGAATCAGAGGCATCCCGCTCCGACCAGCGCCGCAAGGGTGCTTTAACAAATGCGTGACTCGGTGGCCGATTGCGCTTGTGCAGGCGTCTGGCGGCGAATATATAGGCGCCAAATTTGGGGCTGTTTGGGTGAGTCGAATGAACGACATCGTTACCGCCGATTACGTACCCTCCGAAGACGAGCCGTTCATGAATGAACGGCAGAAATCCTACTTCCGCCTAAAGCTCGTCACCTGGAAAAATGACATACTGCGCGAAGCGCGCGAAACTCTCGAAATCCTGCAGCAGGAAAACGCCAACCACCCCGATCTCGCGGATCGCGCCTCTTCGGAAACGGACCGCGCCATCGAGCTCAGGGCTCGCGATCGTCAGCGAAAGCTCATCTCAAAGATCGATTCGGCGCTGCAGCGCATCGATGAAGGCACTTACGGCTATTGCGAGGAAACTGGCGAGCCGATCGCGCTGAAGCGGCTCGACGCCCGCCCGATCGCCACCTTGTCGATCGAAGCGCAGGAACGGCATGAGCGCCGCGAAAAAGTCTATCGCGACGACTGACGGATTGCTTCTGGGCCGCATCTCAGGGCAGTTGCAGTGAAGTTGTTATCAAAAAAATGGCCGGGTTTTCCGGCCATTTTTGATAGTGCGTGACAAATCCATTGCGTCACGCGGAAGCGTATCGGGCGCCAATCATCTCTTCTGGCTTGAAAGTTCGCCCAGAAGCTTGGTCATTTCATCGTCGAGCGACTGCGGCGCCTTGGCTGCCGGTTTGCCGACCGGGCCGCCGGAGCGCGGCTGGTCGAGCGAAACCTCCAGGTCCTTCATCAGCGCGTCGTCGATGCTCTCCTGCCTTGGCGGCGGCAGTGGCGCGTGCCTGATGGCATTGGCGTTGGCGGAGCCGTAAGCAGGCAGCGGCGTGACGTTGGTCGACTGATAGGTTTGCGCCACCGGTTTCGGTGCGGGCGCAGGCGCTGGTGGTGGCGCTGCCGGGCGCGGGCGGGCAGGCGCCGCCGCCGCGGCCGGCTGCGGTGCCGGTCGTGCCGGTGCGGGAGCCGGCTGAGGCGGCCGCGGTTTTGCCGCCGGGCCGCGGTGGCCGGGACAGGCTGCAGGCCGCCATCTCCGGTCAGCGCCGGACGGCGTGGCGCGGCAAGGCGTATGTCGCGTTCGACAACGACATCGGTCGGGCCGCCGATGAGAAGCAGATGCTCGATGTCGTCGCGGCGCACCAGCACCAGCCGGCGATGGCTGTCGACGGCGGTGGCGTCCATGACCGCGAGCCGGGTCTTGCGGTTCCGGCCACCCGCGACAAACGTGCCGAATGTCAGGTTGCGCACGAGCCTGATGATGACGAGCACGATGACCAACAGGATCAGCGCCGCGAAGGTCCACAGGAGTGCCGCCGCATAACCAGGGCCCGCCACGCTATCCAGCCACTGCATTGGTTTCCCCTGATCGGTTTGGAAAGTGACGCGACACTAGACCGTTGCGGCGGGCCACCGCAAGTTGCCTTTCACGCATCGTGAACAGCTTGAAACACTGGGAAGGCCGGCCAGCATCATTTTTATCTGACATTTGCCGCCCGGGCCTTTTCCGGGCTAGGAGAATATGATTCAACCGGCTAAAGCGCGTCGCGCTGAAGCCGATTCATGCGACGCGCTTCAGGTCCTTGTTTCATGCATGTCGTTTTCCCAAAACCGAAGTCACTTTTGGGCGACATGCATTAGGGGCGGGTGTCGGAACATCGGACTTCACGAGCAGGGGGCATATGGCCAAGGAAGCGCGCGGCGATTTCTATCCGGTACCGATCGTCGACCAGAACACGCGCCCGGGCGCGGTCACCCGGCTCATCATCTTCATCGTCGTTCTGACGGGCGCCGCGATCGTCTTCGGCCTGTTCCGCGAGCGCCTCGGCGATCCCTTCCTGCTTGGCATGCTCGGCGTGCTGGCGATGATCGGCGTCGGCTTCCTGTTCGCCACCGCGATCGGCTTCGTCCAGGTCACGCCGCGCTCGACCGGTGATGAACTGTCCAAGGCGTTCGTTGATTCGATGGCGCAAGGCCTGCTCGTCACCGACACCAAGGGCCGCGTCGTCTACGCCAACCGGGCCTATGCCGACATGACCGGAGCGTCCTCGGCCGCCGACCTCAAGACGGTCGAAGGGCTGCTTTCAGATGTTCCCGAGGCCTCGGTGACCATTTACCGGCTGGCCTCCGGCCTGCGTGACGGCCAGCCAGGCGACGGCGAGTTTCGGCTGGCGCAATCGATCCGGCCCGGCGCCGAACCGGGCGCCCGCTGGTACAGGGCGCGTGCCCGCACCTTCAGCGTTCCGGGCCAGCGGTTGCCGATGCTGGCCTGGCAACTCGCCGACATTTCTCAGGAACGGGCCGAGCAGGAGCGTTTCTTCCTCGATCTGCAGAAGGCCATCGATCACCTCGACCACGCCCCGGCAGGCTTCTTTTCCGCCGACCAGGACGGCCGCGTCACCTACATCAACGCCACGCTCGCGGAATGGCTGGGCATCGATCTTGCCAGTTTCACGCCTGGCGCAGTGACCTTGCCGGATATCGTTGCCGGCGACGGCATGGCGCTGGTGCGCTCGGTCAAGGCCGACCCCGGCACGACGCGCAACGCGGTCATCGATCTCGACCTGACGACGATGACGGGGCAAGCGCTGCCCGTGCGCTTCATGCATCGCGTTTCGGCCAGCCGAGAAGGTATCGGCGGCCCGACGCGTACGATCGTGCTCAACCGCACGCAGGGCGAGGATGCGTCGGCCGATCTGCGCGCCTCGGAAGTGCGCTTCACCCGCTTCTTCAATTCGACGCCGATGGCGATCGCGGGCGTCGATGCCAGCGGGCGCATCCTGCGCACCAATGCGCCCTTCCTGTCGCTGTTTGCCTCGGTCGTCGACCGGGACGCCGTGGATCGCCGCGTGCGGCTCGACACGGTAATCCATGAGCGTGAGCGGCCGGCCTTTGCCGCCGCATTCGAGAAAGCCCGGCAGCGGCAGGCCGACATCGAGCCGATCGACACCGTCCTGCCCGGCAACGAAGACCGGCACATCCGTTTCTACGTCAACGCCGTCGCCGACGGCACCGGCGGCGAGGGCGCCGAGGAATCGGCCATTGTCTACGCCGTCGAGACGACCGAGCAGAAGGCGCTCGAAGGGCAGATGGCGCAAAGCCAGAAGATGCAGGCGGTCGGCCAGCTCGCCGGCGGCATCGCCCACGACTTCAACAATGTGCTGACCGCCATCATCATGGCGTCGGACCTTTTGTTGACCAATCACCGGCCGTCGGATCCGTCCTTCCCCGACATCATGAATATCAAGCAGAATGCCAACCGGGCGGCTTCGCTGGTCAGGCAGTTGCTGGCCTTCTCGCGCAAGCAGACGCTGCGGCCGGAAGTGCTGAACCTCACCGACGTGCTCGCCGATCTCAGGATGCTGCTTGCCCGCCTGGTCGGCAACGACATCAAGCTGAAGATCGACCACGGCCGCGACCTGTGGCCGGTCAAGGTCGATATCGGCCAGTTCGAGCAGGTGGTGGTCAATCTGGCGGTCAATGCGCGCGACGCGATGCCTGCCGGCGGCGATCTCACCGTGCGCACCCGCAACGTCACCGCCGAGGAATGCAAGACCTTCCCATATCGCGAACTCGCCGTGGCCGACTATGTCGTGGTCGAGGTCGAGGACACTGGCAGCGGCATCGCGCCCGACGTGCTGAAGAAGATCTTCGAGCCGTTCTTCACCACCAAGGAGGTCGGCAAGGGTACGGGCCTTGGCTTGTCCATGGTCTACGGCATCATCAAGCAGACCGGCGGCTTCATTTTCTGCGATTCCGAAGTCGGCAAGGGGTCGACCTTCCGCATCTTCCTGCCGCGTCACATCGCGGAAGCGAAGAAAGCGGCCGAACCCGGGGACGCGCCGAGTGCCGCGCCGGTCAAACCGGTCGACAGCACCAAGGACCTGTCGGGGTCGGCCACGGTGCTGCTGGTCGAGGATGAGGATGCCGTGCGCATGGGTGGCATGCGGGCGCTGACCTCGCGTGGCTACACGGTGCATGAGGCATCCTCCGGCGTCGAGGCGCTGGAAGTCTTCGAAGCCCTGGGCGGCAAGGTCGACATCGTCGTTTCGGATGTGGTGATGCCTGAGATGGATGGGCCGACCCTGCTTGGCGAGTTGCGCAAGCGCCAGCCGGACATCAAGTTCGTCTTCGTGTCCGGCTATGCCGAGGACGCCTTCGCCAGGAACCTGCCGGCCGACGCGCATTTCGGCTTCCTGCCGAAGCCGTTCTCGCTCAAGCAATTGGCGACGATCGTCAAGGATATGCTGGAGTCCTAATTTAGCTTTCTCCGATGGTCTGCCTTGCGCAGCGCCCTGACAACGCCATGATTGCGGGTGAGAGGGCAAGCGGGCTTGGGGGAGCAGCGGTTGACGCCACATATCGAAGCAGGCAAGGGCGACTACGCCGATACGGTGCTGTTGCCGGGTGACCCGCAGCGCGCCGAATGGATGGCGCGGACATTTCTGGAGGCGCCACGCTGCGTCAATCGCCGGCGGGGTGCTCTCGGTTATACCGGCCTTTATCGCGGCCAGCACATCAGCATTCAGTCGACGGGCATCGGTGTTTCATCGTTCCTGATCTATGTTCATGAATTGCTTGACTATTATGGCGCCCGAACATTGATCCGTACCGGGACCTGTGGCGGCCTGAGCGCCGAGGCCAAGCTGCGCAGCCTGGTGATCTCGCAATCGGCACGGCCGGAAAACACCGAGAGCGGTCAGGTCTTTGGCCTTTACCAAGCCGACGCCGGCCCGGATCCGGGCCTGCTCGCTTGTGCATTGACCAAGGCAGCCGAACTCGGCATCGACCACCATGCTGGCCTGACAGTCTGCACAGACATATTCTACCATCCTGAAGCGCGCACACGCTATGCCGAAGCGAGAGCACTCGGAGCCCTAGCCGTCGACATGGAAACCAGTGCGCTCTACCGCATCGCGGCACATTTCGGCGCGAGGGCCTTATCGCTGCTGACCATCGTCGATAATCTGGCTACCGGCGAACAGACCGATTACGCGGAACGCCAGACGCTTTTCACCGATATGAGCCGGCTGGCATTCGAAATCGCTGGGGAAGGGCGCTAGGCGGCTTCCTGCTTCAGCGCCATCCGTTCGTCCATGCTGGGTCGGTGGCCGCGCAGTAGAGCGCGCAGGTGGTGCGCAGCATGGAGGCGAAATTGGGGATCTCGCCATTGATCTCGATGGCTTCGTCGTAAAGTTTCGAGATGAATTTCGGCGTCGTCAGGTTCTGGCTTTCGGCGATTTCGTCAAGCAAGGCCCAGAACGTCGCCTCGAGCTGGATGCTGGTCGAATGGCCATCGATACGAATCGACCGGTTGATCTGGCGATAGCCTTCCGGATCCTGTGCGGCAAACACTCTGCACATCGTAACCTCCCGTTTTTGTTAGTCTTGGGCGTCGACGGGGCCATCGGCGCCTTTTGATCACTGCCTGCGATAGCACTTTCGACCGGACGGTCGACAACGGCAATCGGACTTTCGTCCTTAATGCATGTACCCGTTTTTCGATCCTATGCGTGGTAATCGGCTGCCACCACCTTATCTCCCCGGCGCGCATAATCACCTTCGAAGCACGAACGCTGCGGGGTCTGATTTGGCGAAGGCGATCCACACCATGATCCGGGTTCTCGAGGAGGCCCGGTCCATCGATTTCTACAACAAGGCGTTCGGTCTCGGCGTCGCCCAGCGGCTGGATTTCGAGACCTTCACGCTGATCTACCTCAGCAATGCCGATACGCCTTTCGAAGTCGAGTTGACCGTCAATAAGGGCCGGCAGGAGCCTTATGCGCTTGGCGATGGCTACGGCCATCTCGCGGTCTCGGTCGCCGATCTCGACAGCGAACACGACCGCCTCGGCGCGCTTGGCCTCAACCCGAAGAAGATCGTCGAGTTCGACCGGGACGGTTCGCTGATCGCCCGCTTTTTCTTCATCGAGGATCCCGACGGCTACAAGATCGAGGTCCTGCAGCGTGGAGGGCGCTTCCAATAGGGGACAACCGGCCGCGCCGACCAGCGCGGCGCCAGCAAAGACACCCCAAGGGGTGCGAACAGCAAGCAGGGAGGAACAAATGGTCACGATCTATGAGAGGAAGCCCGGCCTGTCACGGCGCGAGCTGCTCAAACGCGGCGGCGTCGGTGCGCTGCTTGTCATTTCCGGCAGCGCCATCATCAGCCCGGAGCACGCCTGGGGGCTGGAAACCTCGGCGCTGAAGCCCGAGACGATGGCGACGCTGATCCAGGTGGCGCGTGATATCTATCCGCACGACCAGGTGCCGGACAAATACTACGCCATCGCCGTCAAAGGCCATGATGAGACAGCCGGCAAGGATCCTGCTCACAAGGAGCTGATCGAGAAGGGCATTGCCGAACTCGACAAGAAGGCCGGCAAGGGTGGTTATCGCGGGCTCGGCTGGGAAGAACAGCGCGTGGCGCTGCTCACCGAGATCGAGAAGACGCCTTTCTTCCAGGCGGTGCGCGGCGGTCTTGTCGTCAGTCTCTACAACCAGAAAGAGGTGTGGCCGATCTTCGGTTACGAGGGCGAGTCCTATTCGAAGGGCGGCTACATCGCGCGCGGTTTCAACGACATCGAGTGGCTCTGAGCCGCTCTGTCCGAAACCACTTTTGACCGATCTCATGGGAGGAAACCATGGCAGCACAATTTGATCTCAAGAACGACGGTGTGGTCGTCATCATCGGCTCCGGCGCCGGCGGCGGCACGCTCGGCAACGAACTGGCACAGAAGGGCATCGACGTCGTCATCCTCGAAGCGGGCGCCCGCCACGAATATGAGGACTTCATCAATGACGAGTGGGATTCGTTCGCCCAACTCGCCTGGAAGGACAAGCGCACCACATCCGGCGATTGGCGCGTGGCGAAGGATTTCCCGAATCTGCCCGCCTGGATCGTCAAGTCGGTTGGCGGCTCGACCACGCACTGGGCCGGTGCCTCGCTGCGCTTCCAGGAGCATGAGTTCAAGACGGCGACGACCTATGGCAAGGTGAAGGGCGCAAACCTTCTCGACTGGCCGGTGACACTGGCCGAAATGGAGCCCTATTACGCCAAGGCCGAGGCCAAGATGGGTGTCACCGGCACCAATGACTGGCCGAGATTGCCCGGCAACAACAATTTCAAGGTCTTGAAGGCCGGCGCCGACAAGCTCGGCTACAAGGAATGCCATACCGGCAACATGGCCATCAACTCGGTCGAGCGCGACGACCGCAACTCCTGCCAGCAGACCGGGTTCTGCTTCCAGGGCTGCAAATGGGGCGCCAAATGGTCGACGCTCTACACCGAGATCCCGAAGGGCGAGGCGACAGGCCATCTCGAAGTCCGGCCGAACGCCATGGTGATCAAGATCAACCACGACGCCAGCGGCAAGGTGACCGGCGTCGTCTATGCCGACAAGGACGGCAAGCTGCAGGAGCAGAAGGCCCGCATCGTCGCCGTGGCCGGCAACTCCATCGAAAGCCCGCGCCTGCTGCTCAATTCGCAATCAGCCAAGTTCCCGCATGGCCTCGCCAATTCGTCGGGGCAGGTGGGCAAGAACTACATGCGCCACACCACAGGCTCGGTTTACGCCATCTTCGACAGGCCGGTGCACATGTATCGCGGCACCACCATGGCCGGCATCATCCGCGACGAGGCGCGCCATGATCCGTCACGCGGCTTCGTCGGCGGCTACGAGTTCGAGACGCTGTCGCTTGGCCTGCCGTTCATGGCGGCTTTCCTCAACCCGGGCGGCTGGGGGCGCTCCTTCACCACCGCGCTCGACCATTACGACCACATGGCCGGCCTGTGGATCGTCGGCGAGGATATGCCGCGCGAGGAGAACCGCATCACGCTGCATGCCGACGAGAAGGACGAGCATGGCATGCCGATCGCTGACGTGCATTTCGACGACCACCCGAACGACACGGCGATGCGCAACCATGCCTACAAGCAGGCCACCGCACTTTACGACGCGGTCGGCGCTACCCGCACCTTCCCGACGCCGCCCTATCCCTCGACCCACAATCTCGGCACCAACCGGATGAGCGAGAAGGCGGAGGACGGCGTCGTCAACAAGCATGGCCAGACGCACGACATCAAGAACCTGTTCGTGTCGGACGGTAGCCAGTTCACGACGGGTGCTGCCGAAAACCCGACACTGACGATCGTGTCGCTGGCGATCCGCCAGGCCGACTACATCGCCGCCCAGATGTCGGAGAGAAGCATCTAGTCCCACCCTCCCAACTGCCTGCTGGCGCGGAACCTGACCGGTTCCGCGCCTTTTTCGCGCCTCGCGATCTCAGGCTCCGACCGGCTGGCCGTCCTTGCGGCGGATGGCGACGACCGACGGCCGCGGCGGGTGGCCATCCTTGAAATCGGGCCACAGCGACTGTGCCTTGTCGAGCGTTTCGGCGTCCTCGGAGGGGTGCTGAACCGAAAGGAACAGCGTCGTACCATCCGGGGTGAAGCAGGGCCCGGTGGCTTCCGCGCCATGCGGGCAGGTGAACAGCAACTTTGGCAGGCCGCGCGCCGCGCCTTCCGTGTCGACTCCGTAGATGCCGTCCGGCAGGTCGAAATCATTGGCGCCGTCGGTCGCCACCCACAGCCGCCCGGCCGGGTCGAAGGTGATGTTGTCAGGGCAGACGAACCAGCCATTGTCCGACGTGTCGGGTGGAAGGTGGCGCCGACTTTCGCGTCCTTGGGATTGCCGCAGAGCACGAACAGGTCCCAGGCATATTTGTCGGCGGTGTGGTCGGCCTCGGGCCCGCGGCCGCCAGGCGGGATCAGTTCGACAATGTGGCCCCAGAGGTTTTCGGGCCGTGTGTTGGCCGGATTGACCTTGGATTCGTCGCGCTTCTTGTTCTTGGTCATGACGGCGTAGACGCGGCCGGTGACCGGATTGGTCTCGATGTCCTCCGGCCGGTCCATCGGGGTTGCGCCGAGCGCGTCGGCGGCAAGGCGTGTCTTCAACAGCACCTCGGCCTGGTCGGCAAAGCCGTTCTCTGCGGTGAGCTTGCCCTGGCCGTGAACCAGCGGCAGCCAGGTCATCGAGCCATCGGCGTCGTAACGAGCGACCGACAGCACGCCGTCGTCCAGGAGGCCGTTGCTGGAAGCCGGATTCGCCTTGTCGTAGGCCTTGTTCGAGACGTAGCGGTACATGTATTCGAAATAGTCGTCGTCGCCCATGTAGACGACGACGCGGCCGTCCTTGTTGAGGACGACGGTCGACGCCTCATGCGACATGCGCCCGAGGGCCGTGCGCTTCACCGGCTTCGACTGGGGATCATAAGGGTCGATCTCGACCACCCAGTCGAAGCGGTTCGGCTCGTTCGGTTCCTTGTCGATGTTGAAGCGGTCGTGGAAACGGCCGCGGCCATAGATGTCGGAGCCGTCAAAGCCATAGCGGCCGAGAATGTCGGCGGTCGGCGCCTTTTTTGGGTCGCCGCCGAACAGGTCGGAAACGCCTTCCTCGCAGGTCAGCACCGTGCCCCAGGGGGTAAAACCGCCGCTGCAATTGTAGCTGGTGCCGAGCACCTTCGTGCCGGTTGCGTCGGCGGATGTCTTGAGCAGCGCATGGCCGGCCACCGGTCCGGAAACGGTCATTTCGGTGTTGGCGGTGATGCGGCGGTTGAGCGGGCTGTCCTCGACGGTTTGCCACTTGCCGTCCTTGAGCATGATTTCGACGATCGAATGGCCCATCGCCGCCAGGCCGAGATCGACCTGTTCCTTGTTCATCGTCTTGCCGGCGTCGTCCTCGGTCATGCCGGGGAACATCACATTGGGCGAGATGTATTCCGTTGTTGACGCAAAGCAGGCCATGGTCGGAGTTCACCGAGCCCTTGGGCAGCGGCAGGAAGGCGATGTAGTCGCAGTTGTAGCCGAAGCGCTTTTCCTGTTCGTCAGCGGCGATCGTGTTGCCGTCGAAATCCGCCAGGCCGGCGACAAGCGGATCACCCCAGCGAGCAACGATCGTTGTCTCATAGCCCTCGGCGGCGGCGTGGGTCTTGTCGTAGACGCGCTTCAGTTCGGGAAAGCCGAGCGTGGAAAGTGCGGCAGCCGCATGCGTTTCGCCGGCAAACAGCGAGCCGACAAAGCTGCCGCCAGCGACCAGGGCGCCCGATGCAAGGCTGCCTTTCAGGAGGGTGCGGCGCGAGACGCGCTCGGCGATGATGTCGCGGATGACAGGGGAGGATGAAGACGGGGAATTGGCCATGTGTCTGCCTCTCGATGTGGATGGGGTGACGGCGCACCGCTGCCTATCCAGTTTCGGCAACATCCAGATGACATGGAGGCTCGGGGGCCGCTCAGGCGGCGGTCATGTCCGGGGTTTCGCCTACTGGCTGCTGCCCCGGGTGCAGGTCGAGGCGGTGAAGGCGCCGTCGGGCTGCTTCATGATGATGTCGAAGGAGGGCGGGCTCTGGCCGTCCAGCGTCGCCTGGGTCATCGACAACGAGTTGCCGCCGGCGGTGTAGCCGCCGAGCGGTCCCAGCCACGAGATCACGCCGTTTGCATCCATCTGATAGTTATAGCCCTGTTGGACGGTGCCGAAGGTGACGGGGCCGGTGTAGACATTCCCCTTGATGGTGATGTCGCCGAGGTTGAGGAACATGCCGAGCAGGTAGACTTCGCAGTGATAGGTGCCATCAGGCATCTTGCCGTCGCTGAAGTCGGCTCGTGCGGCGCCGGTCGCTGCCGCCAGAAGCACTATGCCGATGAAAATGCGTGAAATCAGGGATGCCATGGCGTCGCTCGGTTGAGGCGCGAGCTTGCCCTATTTTTGCGCTGTGCCGCAACATTTGTCGTCCGCTGCATGGGCTCGTAGGTCAAAATCTAGGCACTTGACGAAATTGGGCTAAAATTAGGCAGATACCCTGTGCGCTGCGCAAATTTCCCTCAACCAATTTTTAACCGGCTCTCCTTTGTTTGTTCAATCTAATATAATAACATATTGATAATGTTTAGCTATTTGCCGTTTTTCAGCATCCGTGCAGCGGTTGGCATGGGGGTTGCATTGTAATGTTGCGGTGCAATCAACCAGCTTGGGAGTCTTCCGTATGAGGGGTAATTTCTCGACAATAACAAAAATGTTTTCTGCAAGCGTGGTCGCCGCCGGTCTGTTGATGTCGGCTCCCGCCAAGGCGGCAGACGACACGATCAAGGTCGGCATCCTCCATTCGCTGTCGGGGACCATGGCGATTTCGGAGACGACGCTGAAGGACGCCATGCTGATGCTCATCGACGAGCAGAACGCCAAGGGCGGCCTGCTCGGCAAGAAGCTCGAGGCCGTCGTCGTCGATCCGGCTTCCAACTGGCCGCTGTTCGCCGAAAAGGCGCGCGAGCTGATTTCGAAGGACAAGGTCGCGGCTGTGTTCGGCTGCTGGACCTCGGTCTCGCGCAAATCGGTGCTGCCGGTGTTCTCCGAGCTCGACAACATCCTGTTCTATCCCGTCCAGTATGAGGGCGAGGAAAGCGAACGCAACGTGTTCTACACCGGTGCCGCGCCCAACCAGCAGGCGATTCCGGCCGTCGACTATCTGATGAGCAAGGATGGCGGCTCGGTGAAGCGCTGGGTGCTGGAAGGCACCGACTACGTCTATCCGCGCACCACCAACAAGATCCTGGAAGCCTATCTGAAGTCCAAGGGCGTCGCGGCTGAAGACATCATGGTCAACTACACGCCGTTCGGTTTCTCCGACTGGCAGACCGAAGTCTCGGCGATCAAGAAGTTCGGCTCGGCTGGCAAGAAGACCGCCGTCGTCTCGACCGTCAACGGCGACGCGAACGTGCCGTTCTACAAGGAACTCGGCAACCAGGGCATCAAGGCCGAGGACATCCCGGTCATGGCATTCTCGGTCGGCGAGGAAGAGCTTGCCGGTCTCGACACCAAGCCGCTGGTCGGCCATCTCGCCGCCTGGAACTATTTCGAGAGCGTCAACACGCCTGAGAACAAGAAGTTCATCGCCGACTGGCACAAGTTCATCAAGAACAACAAGCGCACCACCAACGATCCGATGGAAGCCCATTATATCGGCTTCAATATGTGGGTGAAGGCGGTCCAGAAGGCCGGCACCACCGATCCGGATAAGGTCATCGATGCCATGATCGGCGTTTCGGTGCCGAACCTGACCGGCGGCTATTCGACGATGATGCCGAACCACCACATCACCAAGCCGGTTCTGATCGGTGAAATCCAGGCCAATGGCCAGTTCGAAACGGTTTCGAAGACACCTGGCCTGGTGATGGGCGACGAATGGTCCGACTACCTGCCGGATTCCAAGGACCTGATCTCCGATTGGCGCAAGCCTTTGTCCTGCGGCAACTTCAACGTTGCCACCGGCAAGTGCGGCGGCAAGGGAACGAACTGATCCTCCCAGGGCTGACTAGTCAGACCGCGCGCGTCCGGACGGTTTCCTCCGCTGTCCGGACGCCCAATTCAACCTTCAAGGGTCGCCTAAAGCCCATGAGTCTGCTCCGCACGATTGGCCTGATGCTGTTGTTCCTGCTGGCGACGCTGTCGTCTTCGGCGCCGCGGAAGCCGATCTGCGTGCCATCATCGCCAAATTCGCGACAGTGACCGACTTTTCCGAGACGGGAGCTGTCGTTCAAGAGTTGACAGCCACGGGCGATCCGGCTGTCGAACGGCCGCTTGCTGCATTGGCGGACGGCAATCTTTACGTTCGCACGGCCGACTCGATGGTGTTCGTCGGCAAGGAAGGCGACGACAGCGTCCAGCTTTTCGACACGCTGAGCGGCGAAGCAGCGGGCGAGGCCTCCGTGGACGACATAAGCAAGATCACTGTCAACAACACGCTGCGTCGCGCCATCCGTGATGCATTGGGCACGTTGACCCTTGGTTCCAAGGATCCGACCGTCCGCATCGCCGCAGCCGACACCATGTTCAAGACACCGGACGCAGCCAATATCGAGCCGCTCGACGCAGCGATCGCCAGTGAAAGCGTGGCGAGCGTCAAGGCTTTGCTGGAGCAGGCGCGTGCGGCGTCCATACTGGTTTCAGACAAGCCCGATGCAGACAAGTTGGCGGCCGTCGCGCTGATCGGCGCGCGCGGCGATCGTGACGCGGTTTCGCTGCTCACCTCGGTCGAGGCCAACGCCTCGGGCGCGGTCAAGGAAGCCGCGACCGCCGCGATCGCCAACATCAATTCGACATTGGCGCTTTGGGATGCCGGCCAGAACATCTGGTACGGCATTTCGCTGGGCTCGGTGCTTCTGCTAGCCGCGATCGGGCTCGCCATCACCTTTGGCGTCATGGGCGTCATCAACATGGCGCATGGCGAGATGGTGATGCTCGGCGCCTACACCACCTTCGTCGTTCAGCAGGTGATCCGCACATCCTTCCCCGGCCTGTTCGACTGGTCGCTGGTGATCGCGCTGCCGCTTGCCTTTCTGGTCGCGGCACTCGTCGGTCTGGCCATCGAGCGTGGCGTCATCCGTTTCCTCTATGGTCGGCCACTGGAAACCCTGCTGGCGACCTGGGGCGTGTCGCTGATCCTGCAGCAGGCGGTGCGCTCGATCTTCGGGCCGACCAACCAGGAGGTCGGCAACCCCTCCTGGATGTCAGGGTCGTTCAACGTTGGTCAGCTCGCCATCACCTGGAACCGTCTGTGGATCCTGGTTTTCGCGCTCACGGTCTTCGGCGTGTTGCTCTACGTGATGAAGCGCACGCCCTGGGGCTTGCAGATGCGCGCCGTCACCGCCAACCGCCGCATGGCCGCCTCGATGGGCATCAGGACGCCCTGGGTTGACGCGCTGACCTTCGCGCTCGGATCCGGCATTGCCGGCATTGCCGGTGTCGCACTCAGCCAGATCGACAATGTCTCGCCCAATCTCGGCCGCGGCTACATCATTGACAGCTTCATGGTCGTCGTCTTCGGCGGCGTCGGCAATCTGTGGGGCACGCTGGTCGGCGCTTTCTCGCTCGGCATCGTCAACAAATTCCTCGAGCCCTACGCCGGTGCCGTGCTCGGCAAGATCGTCGTGCTGGTGCTGATCATCCTGTTCATCCAGAAGCGCCCGCGCGGCCTGTTCGCGCTCAAGGGCAGGGCGGTGGAAGCATGATCACGGGACGCTTCTTCGCCGCCGGCGCGGACCGCCGCATCGCCATCACCATCTTCATCCTGCTGGCGGTGGCCATCATCGTGCCGCTGCTCAATCTGGCGGTATCGCCGGCGAGCGCTTTCTACGTCCCGGCCTATATCGTCGCGCTGACCGGCAAGTATCTCTGCTATGCGCTGCTGGCGCTTTCGCTGGACCTGGTGTGGGGTTATTGCGGCATCCTCTCGCTCGGCCACGGCGCCTTCTTCGCGCTTGGCGGCTATGCGATGGGCATGTACCTGATGCGCCAGATCGGCTCGCGCGGCGTCTATGGCAACCCGATCCTGCCTGACTTCATGGTGTTCCTGAATTACAAGGAATTGCCGTGGTTCTGGTACGGCTTCGACCATTTCTGGTTTGCCGCGCTGATGGTGCTGGCGGTACCCGGCCTGCTTGCTTTCGTCTTCGGCTGGTTCGCCTTCCGCAGCCGCGTCACCGGCGTCTATCTTTCGATCATCACCCAGGCGATGACCTATGCGCTGCTGCTCGCCTTCTTCCGCAACGACATGGGTTTCGGCGGCAATAACGGCCTGACAGATTTCAAGGATATTCTGGGCTTCAACGTGCAGGCCGACGCCACGCGATCGGCATTGTTCGCGGCGAGCGCGGTGATGCTGGCGTTCGCCGTGTTCATCACCTGGGCGATCGTCGGCTCCAAATACGGCAAGCTCTTGATGGCCGTGCGCGACGCCGAGAGCCGCACACGCTTCCTCGGCTGGCGGGCGGAGAACGTAAAACTGTTCGCCTTCACTGTCTCGGCCGTCATGGCCGGCATTGCCGGCGCGCTCTACGTGCCGCAGGTCGGCATCATCAATCCCGGCGAATTCGAGCCGTCCAATTCGATCGAGGTGGTGATCTGGGCGGCCGTGGGCGGGCGCGGCACCATCGTCGGGCCGATCATCGGCGCGCTGCTGGTCAATGCCGGCAAATCCTGGTTCACCGGCGTGCTGCCGGAACTCTGGCTGTTTGCGCTGGGCGGCCTGTTCGTCGCCGTCACGCTGCTCTTGCCGAAGGGCATCATCGGCATGTGGGACAGCTGGCGCGGCAATGCTAAGGCGTTGCGCGCGGTCTCCGCCGCTGAAGAGGCCGACACCAAGGTTGCAGTGGCGTCCGCGACCTCGAAGCCCGCTCGCTCGCCGGCGAGAAATCCAGGCGAATGGGCCTGGTCCGACCCTGAACCGCAGGCGGCGGAGTAGGACCATGAGCAAGTCGAACACCATCCTCTATCTCGACGGCGTCTCGGTCTCCTTCGACGGCTTTCGCGCCATCAACAATCTGTCGCTGGTGCTCGACAAGGGCGAGATGCGCGCCATCATCGGCCCCAACGGCGCCGGCAAGACGACGATGATGGACATCGTCACCGGCAAGACGCGGCCCGACGAGGGCGAAGTGTTCTTCGACGGCCAGGTGGATCTCACCAGGCATGACGAGGCCGAGATCGCCATGATGGGCATCGGCCGCAAATTCCAGAAGCCGACGGTCTTCGAAAGCCACACGATCGAGGAAAACCTGATGCTGGCGCTGAAGGGGCCGCGCTCGATCTTTCCGGCGCTGTTTCACCGCCGCTCGGCGGCCGAGGCGCGGCAGATCGATGACATTCTCGGCATCATCCGGCTGGGCGACAAGCGCCATGAGCTGGCCGCCAATCTCAGCCACGGCCAGAAACAGTGGCTGGAGATCGGCATGCTGCTGGCGCAGGACCCGAAACTGCTTTTGGTCGATGAGCCCGTCGCCGGCATGACCGATGCCGAGACCGAGGAGACCGCGCGGCTGCTCAAGGACATTGCGCGCGACCATTCGGTCATCGTGGTCGAGCACGACATGCATTTCGTGCGCGAGCTCGGCGTCAAGGTCACCTGCCTGCACGAGGGTTCGGTGCTGTCGGAAGGCACGCTCGATTTCGTCTCGGCCGACGAGCGCGTCGTCGAAGTTTATCTCGGGAGATGAGCATGGTCTGGCGGGTGCAATTCCATCGCTTCGATTTGTCGTTTCTCCGCTTCTGGAAGAGGCGCTGAGATGCTCGAAGTTTCCAACGCCACGCTCCATTACGGCGCCGCCCAGGCGCTGCGCGGCGTTTCGCTGAAGGCCGGCGCCGGCAAGATCACTTGCGTGCTCGGCCGCAACGGCGTCGGCAAGACCAGTTTAATGAGATCGATCGTCGGCCACCACCGGCTGACGAGCGGAAGCGTTGCCTTCGAGGGGAAGGCGCTCGACCGGAGCGCGGCGTATGACCGCGCCCGGTCGGGCATCGCATTCGTACCGCAGGGCAGGGAGATCTTTCCCCTGCTCACGGTGCGCGAAAACCTGGAATCCGGCTTTGCGCCGTTGAAGCGTGCCGACCGCAATGTGCCGGCGCATGTCTTCGAGTTGTTTCCGGTGCTGAAGCAGATGCTCGGCCGCCGTGGCGGCGACCTTTCCGGCGGTCAGCAGCAGCAACTGGCGATCGGCCGGGCGCTGGTGATGCGGCCGAAGCTGTTGGTGCTCGACGAGCCGACCGAAGGCATCCAGCCATCGATCATCAAGGATATCGGCCGTGCCATCCGTTACCTGCGCGACCAGGCCGGCATTGCGGTGCTGCTGGTCGAACAATATCTCGACTTCTGCCGCGAACTCGCCGACGAGGTCAACATCATGGACCGCGGTCAGATCGTCCATACTGGCCCGGCGGAAGATTTAGACCGGGCTGATGTACGGAAGTTTCTTACCGTCTAGAATCGGTGCCGAACTTCGGCTGACGATCCAAAGTCCTGGCAAGTCCAATATTTCTTCCATCCATCGATCTGCATCTCTGGCGCGCCAGAGGCTGCATGCTAATCTTTTGTTGGCTTTGTGAGTCGGCCGCTTCCGTATCAGTCTGGTTATCGCAGATCGAGGGCGCGGCGAAGGCCGGGCAAGTTCCACGCAAGCAAGGCTTCCTAGCTTCCCTCCTGCGATCTGTCGTTCAAACGCGTTTGGGCACACAGGCTAAGGGACAGCCATGGAACGTTTCGTCGAGGACTATCAGAAGCGGCGGCTTACCGAACGGGTCGATATCATCGCCGCCATCAACATTTTGCGGTCACAGGGCTGCGAATACGACGATCTGATCGAGGAGATTACCAAGGTCTTCTACGTCGACCTCGATACCTTCAATGAGATCGTCATGGCGGCATAGAGCAGCTTTCGCCTATCCAGCAAATCGCCGGCCCGGCATTGATACGCGGTCAGCTCGCGCGCCGGAAGGGTGAGGCGGTGACGCGATTGCGGCCGCCGCGCTTGGCGTCGTAGAGCGCCTTGTCGGCGGCGCTGAGCACCTTGTCGAAGCTGAGGCCTTCCTTGCTGCCAAACGCAAAACCGGCACTGACCGTGCACCTCAGGGATCCCGTCTCGGTTTCTATCAGGCGCGTCGCGAAGGCGGTGCGGATGCGCTCTGCTGCTTCCTCGACCGTCTCCGGCAGCGTGCGCTTCAACACCAGTGCGAATTCCTCGCCGCCCATGCGCGCGGCAACGTCGGTCTGGCGAAGATTGCCGGCGAGTTCCCCGGCAAACACCTTCAACACCTCGTCGCCTGCCGCGTGGCCGAATTCGTCGTTGATGGCTTTGAAATTGTCGAGGTCGAAGACGACCACAGCCGTGAAGGCGCCGACCGGGACGCGGCCATGTATGTCGAACAGTGCGCGCCGGTTGAGCAGACCTGTCAAGGGATCGGTCAGCGCATTGCGGCGGTGGTGCCGGGCCAGACGTCCCTGGTTGAGGGCAAGCGACAGGGCGCCAATACCCGTCATGCTGGCAATAACCACGATGAGGCTCAGTTCCTCCGCCCAGTTGCTCGGCGCATGGCCGAGGACCAGCTTGCCGTCCCATGCCAGCACCGCCGCGCACAGCATGAAGGAAACGGCGGTGGCCGAGTAGAGTGTGGTGATGCCGATCGTCAGCGCAGGGGCCTCATCGCGGCCCCTCCAATATTCAAACGCCGTCGCGAACAGCAGCAAGGCGGCGAACAGGTTCTCGAACATGAAGCCGAGGCCGTCATAGCCGAGCGCCATTGCAGGCAGCGCCACCGCCAGCGAGGCGCAGCCCCACAGCGCCCGCGGCAGCGGCGAGCCGCCGGTTCTGAACTGGTAGGCCGCACCCAGCATGGTCGAGAAACCGAGCAGCAGCAGCACAAGGGTGGCGATGCCGAGCAGGCGCCCGGGCATGTCGATATAGGCGTCATAGACGAAGATATCGCCGACCACGAACACCAGGCTGATCGCCCATGTCAGCAGGAATTTTTCCGTGCGGGCGGTCAGCCACATGCCGAACAATGTCAGGCTCAGGCAAGCGGCGGAGAAACCAACAGCCAGCAGAAGTGAAGTGTAGTCGAGCGACATTCCCCTCTTCCCTGCCGGCGGCGGCTTCAGCTCTGCGGCTTGGCGTCGCCGCATTCATGCAGCAAGGAAGTGTCGATAAGGTTACGATCGCGGCGAAGATGCCGCGAATAGGCGCTTTGCCACGCGCAAAACGCGTTGATGCGCTTGCGGATACCGACTGATGCTCGTCAGCCGGCTACGCGCTTCATCAGCGCCATCGCCCCGAACGGTGCGCGCACCTTGCCCTCGGTGATGAAGTAGACGAACACGTCGCGCGGTTGCACCGGCGCGTCGGTGGCGGGATCGGCGCGCCGCAAATCGGGCGGCTGCTTGCCTTCCGCCCAGGTCTTTACCCGCGCCGCCCATTCATCGAGCCCCTTCGGCGTATAGCAGTCGGGATTGTCGTCCGAGCCGGTCTGCAGCCGTGCGTAGACGAAGTCACCGGTGACGTCGGCGATATCGGGATATTTCGCGTGGTCGGCATAGACGATCGCCGCCTTGTATTTGCGGGCAAGTGCCGCGAATTCCGGCATGATGAAACTGTCGTTGCGCACTTCGAGCGCGTGGCGCAATGCGACCCCATCCTGCCTTTCCGGCAGCAGTTTCAAAAAGGCTTCGAAATCGTCCGGATCGAACTTTTTGGTCGGCGCGAACTGCCACAGGATCGGGCCGAGCTTGTCGCCGAGCGCGGCAACGCCGGAGCCGAGGAAGCGCATCATCGATTCACCGGCTTCGCCCAGCACGCGCCGGTTGGTGACGAAGCGGTTGCCCTTCAGCGAATAGACGAAACCGTCCGGCGCTTCGCTTGCCCATTTGACGAAGGTCGGCTCCTTGAAGCTGGAATAGTAGGTGCCATTGACTTCGATGCTCGGCACCTGCCGGCTGGCATATTGCAGCTGTTTGGCCTTGGACAGTTTGTCCGGATAGAAGGACGTGTCCCAGGGCTCGAAGGTCCAGCCGCCCATGCCGGAGCGGATTGTTCCCGATTTGCTCATCGACTTCTCCTCCAATGTGTTTTGCCGCTATGGGCGTGGCAACGGGCAATTTCGGTCAAGTGGGCGGTGACCAATCCGGGGAAAAGATTGTCGGCGTTCCCGAGGGGTAAAGGTCCTTGCGCGGCCGCATGACGCGAAACTGATTTCCGTCCTCGACGATATCGTAGAGAGCCTTGATCGGCTGATAGCGTGCGCGGCGATAGTCGTGCAACATCACGATCGTCCCTGCATGGCAAAGCAGCGTCGCCATGAACGCGCATTCCATGCGGCGCCGGCCGTCGATGAAGATAAAATCGAATTTGCGCTTCAGGCACAGCGGCCAGGTCGAATAATTGAGTTCTGGATCGCGGTCGCCAAACTTGGGACCCTGGAGGTCCAGGCAGATTGGATGGAAACCGCTCCACTGCGGCAGCTGCGGCAGGAGTTGATCGAGGAAAGGCTGGCTGTCGTCGATCGAAAAGAGGTTGTCGATGGCCAGTCTGTCCCTCAGCCCAAGGATCGCCAGCGTCGTGTGGCCCATGCCCCATTCCAGATAGGCGCGCGTGCCAGGCTTCACATGCTGCAGCAGGATGCGCTGGAATTCGGACAAATAGTCGGCGCCGTAAGCATGCGACGAGCGGACCACGCCATCCAGGGTCAGTTTGTTTTCCCAGGAGCTTCCGGCCTGCATTCACGTCGCCTTCGCCATGTCGACGAGCACCCATCCTGGCCGGTAGGGATTGGGCCGGCGACCCGTTTCGCGATAGCCGTAGGCGAGATAGAGCGCGATGTTCCGTTCCATTTTCGCATTGGTGTAGAGCCGTATCTCCGGCAGACCCCACAAGCGCGTCTGTTGATCCGCGTGATTGAGCAGCTTTATGCCAAAACCCTTGCCCTGGAAGGCGGGCGACACCGCGACGGAGAAGATCATCGCATGATCCTCATGCCGTTCCAGTGTCAGCACTCCGGCAAGTTCGCCGCCGTCCTCCAGCAGCCAGACCTCGCCGCGCGCGATGCGCGGCGCGTAGTCTTCAGTCACCGGAATCGGCGGCGCGTCGAGTATGGCGTTGTAAGGCGAATAGGCAGCCGTGGTCAGCGAGACGACAGCCTGGAGGTCACCGACCACCGCTTTTCTAATGGTCATTCAAAGCCCTCCGGCGGACGCCAAGCGGGTCCGACCATCACTCCGCCGCTTCGCGCTTGCCTCCGGGGCGCCGCTCCAGCAGCTCCTTGAGGAACTGGCCGGTGTAGCTGCGCTTCTCGCGCACGATGGCTTCCGGCGTGCCCTGGGCAACCAGTTCGCCGCCGCCATCACCGCCTTCGGGGCCGAGGTCGAGCACCCAGTCGGCGGTCTTGATCACCTCGAGATTGTGCTCGATGACCACCACCGTGTTGCCCTGGTCGACCAGTTCGTGCAGCACTTCCAAGAGCTTGGCGACGTCGTGGAAATGCAGGCCGGTGGTCGGCTCGTCGAGGATGTAGAGCGTCTTGCCGGTCGCCTTGCGCGACAGTTCCTTGGCCAGCTTGATGCGCTGCGCTTCGCCGCCGGACAGCGTCGTTGCCTGCTGGCCGATGTGGATGTAGCCGAGGCCTACCTGCTTCAGCGTGTCGAGCTTGTCGCGCACGCCGGGCACGGCGGCGAAGAAATCGACGCCTTCCTCGACTGTCATGTCGAGCACGTCGGCGATCGACTTGCCCTTGAACTGCACGTCGAGCGTCTCCCTGTTGTAGCGCTTTCCGTGGCAGACGTCGCAGGTGACGTAGACATCGGGCAGGAAGTGCATCTCGATCTTGATGACACCGTCGCCCTGGCAGGCCTCGCAGCGGCCACCCTTGACGTTGAACGAGAAGCGTCCCGGCTGATAGCCGCGCGCCTTGGCCTCGGGCAGGCCGGCGAACCAATCACGGATCGGCGTGAAGGCGCCGGTATAGGTGGCGGGGTTGCTGCGCGGGGTCCGTCCAATGGGCGACTGGTCGATGTCGATGACCTTGTCGAGGAATTCGAGGCCCTCGATGCGGTCATGCTCGGCCGGATGCTCGCGCGACCCCATGATGCGGCGCGACGCTGCCTTGAACAGCGTCTCGATGAGGAAGGTCGACTTGCCGCCGCCCGACACGCCGGTGACGGCGGTGAAGGTGCCGAGCGGGATTTCGGCGGTGACGTTCTTCAGATTGTTGCCGCGTGCGCCGACGATCTTCAGGCGGCGATTTTTTTCGCCTCACGCCGCACGCCGGGTGTCGCCACTTCAAGCGCGCCCGACAGATATTTGCCGGTGATCGAATTGGGGTTGGCCATCACCTGCTGCGGCGTGCCCTGGGCGATGATCTCGCCGCCATGGATGCCGGCGGCCGGACCCATGTCGACGACATAGTCGGCATGCAGGATGGCGTCCTCGTCATGTTCGACGACGATCACCGTGTTGCCAATGTCGCGCAGGTGTTTCAGCGTATCGAGCAGCCGCGCATTGTCGCGCTGGTGCAGGCCGATCGACGGCTCGTCCAGCACATAAAGCACGCCGGTGAGACCTGAGCCGATCTGTGACGCCAGCCGGATGCGCTGGCTTTCGCCGCCTGATAGCGTGCCGGAATTGCGCGACAGCGTCAGATAGTCGAGACCGACATCGTTGAGGAAGCGCAGGCGCTCGCGGATTTCCTTGAGCACGCGCACCGCGATCTCGTTCTGCTGGTCGTTGAGATGTGGCGGCAGGTCAGTGAACCACTGGTCGGCCTTGCGGATCGAAAGTTCGGTGACTTCGCCGATGTGCTTGCCGCCGATCTTCACCGCCAGCGCTTCTGGTTTCAGCCGGTAGCCTTTGCAGACCGGGCAGGGCGTGGCCGACATGAAGCGCTCGATCTCCTCGCGCATCCAGGCGGATTCGGTTTCCTTCCAGCGCCGCTCGAGATTGGGGATGACGCCTTCGAAAGTCTTGGTCGTCTTGTAGGAGCGCAGCCCGTCATCATACTGGAAAGTGACTTCGCGCTCGCCGGTGCCGCGCAGGATCGCGTCCTGGGCTTCGGTGCTCAAATCCTTGAACTTGTCGCCGAGCTTGAAGTTGTAGGCCTTGCCCAATGCCTCGAGCGTCTGCACGTAATAGGGCGAGGTCGACTTCGCCCACGGGCTGACGGCGCCGTCGCGCAGCGACACGTTCTCGTCCGGCACGACGAGGTTGGGATCGATGGCGCGCTGGCTGCCGAGACCGTCGCAGGTCGGGCAGGCGCCGAATGGGTTGTTGAACGAGAACAGCCGCGGCTCGATCTCGGGAATGGTGAAGCCGGACACCGGGCAGGCGAATTTTTCGGAGAACAGGATGCGCTCATGCGTCTCGTTCTTCGACTTGTTGACCGAATCCTCGCCAGTCTGGCTGGAATCGAGCGGCTTGTCGGCGAACTCGGCCACCGCCAGCCCCTCGGCGAGCTTCAGCGCCGTCTCGATGGAGTCGGCGAGACGCGTGGCCAGATCGCCGCGCACGACGATGCGGTCGACGACGACATCGATGTCGTGCTTGTATTTTTATCGAGCGCCGGAACGTCTGCGATCTCATAGAAGACGCCGTCGACCTTGACGCGCTGGAAACCTTTTTTCTGCAGCTCCAGCAGTTCCTTGCGGTACTCGCCCTTGCGGCCGCGCACGATCGGCGCCAGCAGGAACAGGCGCGTGCCTTCCTCGAGCGCCAGCACCCGGTCGACCATCTGGCTGACCGTCTGGCTCTCGATCGGCAGGCCGGTGGCCGGCGAATAGGGCACGCCGACACGGGCGAACAGCAGGCGCATATAGTCGTAGATCTCGGTGACGGTGCCGACCGTCGAACGCGGGTTCTTCGAGGTGGTTTTCTGCTCGATGGAAATGGCAGGCGACAGGCCGTCGATCTGGTCGACGTCAGGCTTCTGCATCATTTCGAGGAATTGCCGCGCATAGGCCGACAGGCTCTCGACATAGCGACGCTGGCCTTCGGCGTAGATGGTGTCGAAGGCGAGCGAGGATTTGCCTGAACCGGACAGGCCGGTCATGACGATCAGGCTGTCACGCGGCAGGTCGAGATCGACATTCTTCAGATTGTGTTCGCGCGCCCCGCGAATGGAAAGGAATTTATGGTCGGCCATTGCCGGTCGCCGCCTCAGATCTGGAATTCGTGGGATAGGCGGGATTTTCCCGGCCATCCCCTATGTAGGTGTTTTTGCCGCCACGTCGAGAGACGCCACAATTCCCGACAGAAGTCGTTTAACCGCCTTTCGCGCGAAGGGGCAAGCGGAAAGAACAAAGGCCGAACACGCTCCTGACAAAGCTGTGCAAAAAGCTGACCTGGACGTAACCTCCCGGCGATCACATTTTTCCGTAACCGGCTATTGAAGGTTGACGCGGCTGGTTCAGGGGAGCAGTCTCGGACAGTCAGCGAAGCCGGCCGTCTTTCGATGGCCTCGCCGCCCCAAGGCGGCCTGCGAGACGCCGCAGGCATTTGCGATTTGCGCTTCGCGACGACAATGTCGCAACGGACACAGGAGTGGAGCATGACGCCACCGGACAGTCCCCCAGGGCTCCACGTCTCGTTGGAGCCGCGGCAGGCATAAGTGCCAGGGTTTAGCGTTTGCGCCACCCGACAAACCGTGACTTGCCGTATCCCCCAAAATTAGAGACTGCTAGTCGGATCGTCGGCTGACGCCGCGAAGCATCCGAAATCAAACGCCGGCAGTACACTCCCGGCAAAATATGGATTTTAGATCCAGAAAAGCCCCGTCCGTTTGCCCTAGGGTACGGCGGGGCTATTCTTTTGGGGAAATGGCTGAACTGGCCCAAGCGGAGGCTGCTCACCTCGGGGGCTTAAACCCGCCCGTGGCCATATCGACCGTGATGCTGCCGGAAATCCTGACATCCGTATCGCCGATCTTGAACGTGCCGTTGCCATTGCTGGGGAATGCGTCGTCGGGTTCCGGCTGGGGAGCAGGCTTGGCGATGCGATAATCGCTGTTCACGCCAGGCAGGGCGCCTTTCGGCGTCTGCGCTGAATTGTCGTCGGCAAGTGCCATGCCGCTCACAAGGCTGGCGAAACTGAGCACCGCGGCAGCGATGACGCGATGCGACGTCCTGGGCGAATGAGTGTCGGTCATCCCGGGATTATAGGGACGAGCCGCCCCCGGAACCAGACCGGCATCGTCAAATCTTCGACAGTGACCAGATTCCAATCCCACCCAGGCTTCATGCCGCCTTTTTGCGCGTGTCGAAGACGTGGTCGACGATGCCCCAGGCCTGGGCCTCGCGGGCGGTCATGAAATGGTCGCGGTCGAGCGTGCGTTCGACCTCCTCATAGCTGCGGCCGCAATGCTGCGCATAGAGTTCGGCCATATGGCGTTTGGTCTTGCCGATCCGCTCGGCATGGCGCTGGATGTCGGAAGCCTGGCCCTGGAAGCCGCCGAGCGGCTGATGCAGCAGGATGGTGGCGTTGGGCAGCGCGATGCGCCGCCCCGCCGTGCCCGCCATCAGCAGGAACGACCCCATCGAGGCGGCAAAACCCATGCACACGGTCGATACCGGGCAGCTGATATATTGCATCGTGTCGTAGATGGCGAAGCCGCTGGTCACCACGCCGCCGGGCGAGTTGATGTAGAGCGAGATCTCCTTGTCGGGATTGTCCGACTCCAGCGACAGGAGCTGCGCGCAGACCAGCGCCGAGACGTCGTCGTTGATCTCGCCATTGATGAAGATGATGCGCTCGCGCAGCAGCCGCGAGAAAATGTCGAAGGCGCGTTCGCCGCGGCTCGATTGCTCGATCACCATCGGCACCAGACTGGCAAGACCGCTCATTTTTCGTCTCCGATTTCCGTGTTCAGGCTGCGCGCAGCAGAAGGCGCGGTGTGTTGGCGGCAATGGGCTTTCCGGCCCCACGCAATCCCAGCGAAAGCCGGCAGCCGGTACCCGCCATGGCGACCGCAGGCATCGCTTTCCCAGCAAAACCGTCATGGACGATGCGCAGATGCGTGCCGCCGGAAACGGTGCGGGCGAGTGTGAAGGTGACGGTACTGTCGAGCGGACCCTGCCGCGTCGCATCGCGTGGCTGCTCGCGCCAGGAATAGCGCAGCAGGCGTTCGGGCTCGGCGTCGAGGATTTCGCACTCGATCGCTGCGTCCGTCCCGGCGAAGGCAAAACGCTTGCCGATTTCCGGCGTGATGTCGTTTGGCATCATCCAGGCCGCGAGCAGTTCCGGCACGGTCAGCGCCCGCCACACCTTTTCCAGCGGTTCGGCAAGGTCGTATTCGAACTCAAGCGCATCCGGAGCGGCTTCGCCCTGGGTCTTGGCGTTCATCGATCGCAAATCTTTCATTGATCCATGTCCTTCAAAACCGTCTTCAGCCTTTCGATGCGCTCCGGCCAGAAGGTCCGGTAGCGTTCGATCCAGGAGAGCAGGGGGGCAAGCCCCTGCGGATCGGCGCGGTAATAGGCGTTGCGGCCGACCCGCCGCTCGACCACGAGGCCGGCGCCGCGCAGCACCGCAAGATGCTGCGACACCGCCGGTTGCGATACGGTCAGGCCGCTGCGCAATTCCGATACGCTCATCTCAGCTGCGGCGAGACGCTCGAAGACGGCGCGGCGCGTCGGGTCGGCCAGGGCGCGGAAAATCTCTGCTTCGATCATGACAAAAGCATAAGTCGATACTTATTGATTTGGCAAGCACTGTTTTGAGACCCATATGATGGGCTCGGGCATTGCTGCCATTCCTTGACAATCAGCGGCGGTGCATGTAGGAACGAAAAGGGAACAAAAACCTTGTGGGAAAAGCCAGCCTTAGCAGGCGGCAGACGTGCGCAGCCTGTAAGGTGCTGCGACAAAAATTTGTTTTCGGATGAGCGCGGAGAAAAATCATGGCGGGTAGCGTCAATAAGGTCATTCTGGTCGGCAATCTCGGCGCGGACCCTGAAATCCGGCGCCTGAACTCGGGCGAGCCGGTCGTCAACATCCGTATCGCCACATCGGAAAGCTGGCGCGACAAGAATTCCGGCGAGCGCAAGGAAAAGACCGAGTGGCACAATGTCGTCATCTTCAATGAGGGCATCGCCAAGGTGGCCGAGCAATACCTGAAGAAGGGCATGAAGGTGTATGTCGAGGGCCAGCTGCAGACGCGCAAATGGCAGGACCAGACCGGCGCCGACAAGTACACGACGGAAGTCGTGCTGCAGAAATTCCGTGGCGAGCTGCAGATGCTCGACGCGCGCGGCCAAGGCGAGGGCGGCCAGGTCGGCGGTTATTCCGGTGGCGGCAGCAGCCGCGGTTCCGATTTCGGCCAGTCCAGCCCGAACGAAAGCTTCAACGGTGGCGGCGGCGCTCCCAGGGGCGGCGGCGGCGGCGGTTCGTCGCGCGAGCTGGACGACGAAATCCCGTTCTGATCGAAAGCAAATACCAGGCGGCTGACGTCGCCAGATGACTGACGTTACGTGATCGATACGCCCCGAGGGTCCTGATGGACTTTCGGGGTTTTGCGTTGTTGATTTGGCCTGACAGCAGGCGCGGTCAAAGGACTGAAAGGACAGGGCAATGAAGGCACGGGTAAAATGGGTCGAAGAGCGCACCTTCGTCGGCGAGTCCGGCAGCGGCCACAAACTGGTGCTGGGAACGGCCTCCAGCCCTGATGGCAAGACGCCTGGGCCGAGCCCGATGGAGCTGGTGCTGATCGGCACCGGCGGCTGCTCGGCCTATGATGTCGTGCATATCCTCGAAAAGGGCCGTGAGGCGGTCGAGGACTGCGTGGTCGAACTTGACGCTGACAGAGCCGAGACTGATCCAAAGGTGTTCACGCGCATCCATATGCATTTCATCGTCAAGGGCAGGGCGCTGTCGTCGGACAAGGTCAAGCTGGCTATCGATCTGTCGATCGAAAAATACTGCTCGGCCTCCGCAATGATGGCCAAGACGGCCGTGATTACGCACGATTTTGAAGTGATCGATACGGCGGCGAAGTGAGGGCAGTCGGCAGTCCGGGCTGCCGTTCACCCCGCCATCAGCGCCTTGATGCCGTCGGCGACGAACTGTACCGCCAGAGCCGCCAGGATGACGCCGAGCAGGCGGGTCAGGATCGAGCGGCCGGTCTGGCCGAGGATACGGTCGATGCGTTCCGACAGCACGAACACCAGATAGGTGATGGCGAGGCAGACGAAGATGATGCCGACGAGTGCGGCCTGCGCCGCAAAGCCCTGAAACGAGCCGGAAAGCAGCACCGTCGCCGAAATCGCGCCGGGGCCGGCGATCAGCGGGATCGCCAGCGGGAAGGCGGCGATGTTGTGGATCATGTCTTTGGTGATGGCGACGTCGCCGATCTTCTCCTTGCGGTCCTGCCGGCGCTCGAAGACCATTTCGAAGGCGATGAAGAACAGCAGAAAACCGCCGGCGACGCGGAAGGCCGGCAGGGTGATGCCGAACACCGACAGGATCGAGGCGCCGGCCACCGCGAACAATGCCATCACCAGGAAGCCGATGACCGAGGCGCGCACCGAAACCTGCTGGCGCTCCTCGCGGTTCATGCCGCGGGTCACGGCGAGGAACAGCGGCGCCAGGCCGGGCGGGTCGATGGTCACCAGAATGGTGACGAAGGCATTGAACAGGCTGTCGAAACTCGGCATCGCTGACCCCTCCCGCCGGGCCGAGCCCGCGCTCCGATATTGGTAGAGCAAAGCCCGGTCGGTGGGAACAGTCGGGATCCGCGAAACTGCGGAACTCGGCCGGGTTAGCCGGCAACGCCGCAATAGGCCTCGAGGCGATAGCCGTCCGGGTCGATGACGAAGGCCGCATAGTAGTCGTCGCCATAGGCGGAGCGCAGGCCGGGCGGGCCATTGTCGCTGCCGCCTTCGCGGAGCGCGCCGGCATGGAAAGCATCGACGCTGTCCCGTGTCGGGGCGGCGAAGCAGAAATGCAGGCCGGATTTTTCGTCCGCCGGCACCGGCCGAGCCGCCTCATTGACCCACAGCACGGCGCTTTGAGCACCATAGCCGAGCGAACCCGGTGACTGGCTGAGGCAGGTGTAGCCGAGCGGCTTCAGCGCTGCGTCATAGAAGCGCTTCGAGGTATTGGCGTCGCGGACACCGACCGAGATATGATCGAACATTGTTTTCTCCATCGTTACAAGGGGTTGTGATGTCATCTTGCAGATTGACGGCGCGCCAGGAACTCGACTTCGAGGTGCCAGTCCGCGCCGTCGTGCGAGCGCTCGCCGAGCCAGCGGAAGGAATTTTTGGTGATCCGCGAAAAACTCCAGCGCACCGATGCGCCAGTACCATCGGCGCCGATCTGCACGATGGTGTCGTCTTCGGCGCGGCCGAGCTGGCGGCTGAAATATTGATTGCGCGGGTCGCTCCAGAAAATGTGCCAGGCGTCCGCAGTGGGATCATAGACCCGCAACGTCGTGCCGTAGAACGTCCACTTGCCCAGGGATGGCGAGGGGTCGGCGTCGCGCGCGGGCAGGATCCAGACGTCCTGGATGGCGCGGCCTTCCAGCACCCAGCCGAAATGCACCTCGCCGCGTCCGGTCAGCACGGTGCCATCCTCGAGATGGCGTGAGGCGTCGAATGTCCAGGCGCCGACGAAGCGGCCGTAAAGGTTCAGTTTTTCGGCAAGTCCGTCGATCGGGCCGGGGCTGTGCAGGGCTTCAGCAAAGGGGTCGAGCATGGCTGCGGTCTCTTCTGTCAGGAGACCGGGAGGAATACGCGCTCATGGGGTTCTGGGCTTGGGAAAAATTGCTATATTTCAGCCATGACAGCGACGACCCGCACTCTCGCATCCGGATCCGGCTGGCACGTCACGGATGTTATTTGCACGGCCGGCGTCGGCGACCGGCCGTTCGAGGAATCCCATCAGGATTTCTGCGTCGCCGCGGTGACAAGCGGCACGTTCCGCTACCGCGCACAACAAGGTACGGCGATGCTGGCGCCGGGCGCGCTCCTGCTTGGCAATTCAGGCACATGCTACGAATGCGGGCACGAGCATGGCAGCGGCGACCGCTGTCTCTCGTTCCATTTCGGACCGGCCTATATGGAACGGATTGTCGCCGGCGTGCCGGGCGCCAGGACGCTCACCTTCGAGGCGCCGCGCTTGCCGCCCTTGCCGGTCCTGGCGCCGTTGCTGGCCGAGGCGGAAACCGCGCGCGAAATGGCCGACAAGGATGCCTTCGAGGAAGTTTCCCTGCGTATAGCGGGCGCGGCCGTGGCCACGGCTTGCGGCGCCACGCCTGTCAGGCACGGACCGAGCCGCCGCGACCAGAAACGGGTGGCCGAAGCCGTGCGGCGGATCGAACTGGATGCCGACGGGCCGGTTTCGCTATCGGCACTGGCGGATGAGACGGCGACCAGTCCCTATCATTTCCTGCGCATTTTCCGGCAGGTTGCCGGCATGACGCCCTACCAGTTCCTGCTCAAGACCCGCCTGCACCGCGCCGCGCTGCGGCTGCGCCTGTCGGATGATGCGATCGGGACCATCGCCTTCGACGCCGGCTTCAACGACCTGTCGACGTTCAATCGCCGGTTTCGACGTGTCATGGGTGAGACGCCAGGCGATTATCGCCGGTCAGGCGGCACCGCTATGCACTCGCCTCGGCCGAGGCAGGCTCAATCCGACGTCGGCCCGCACCAGCCCGGCAGATAGTCCGCGTCCTTGCCTTTGGCGAGCGTCAAGGCATCCTTCATCGCCTTGTCGAAGTTCTTCACAACCGCATTGCGGTCGATGCGCCGACGAAGGAAATCCGCCCAAATGAATTCGCTGAACGGCGTCGTGTCCTTGGCAAAGCCGCCTTGCCGGCGCAGTTCGCCCGCCATGCTTCGGTACGGATCGTCGATCAGCTCGCCGATTGTCTTCGGAATTGCCGCGTAATCGCGGCGACGGCCGTTCTCATCGAACGGGTGCATCCAGCCTCTGTTATCGAGCACGAAAAGAAACGCGTCCTTGTCGAGCGCGGACAGGTCGCTGATCACAGTCACCAGCACGTCCTTGACGCCTTCCTCAAGCAGGGCGCGAGCGAGGTGATGGTGATCGGTGACGTAGTTGCGATTTTTGGGACCCAATACGACCGGCACCATGTGTTTGCCGAGAAAGGCGCCGGTCTTCTTCCTGGCGTCCTGTTCCCGGATCATCTGGCGCTTCAACGCAACTTCTCTCATGCCGACCGTTATCTGCGTCGGCCTCAATTCCTCGACGGGAACCGGCGTGACAATGGGTTCTCGGGGGTCAATCATGGCACTCCATCCTGTTCTTGCTGCTGCTGTTTCCCCGGACCAAGTGATTTGATCGCCGCGTCGACGCTGTGGAATATGTGCTGCGTGCCGACCATTTCAGCGATGCCGAACCGCTTCAGCGCCGCCTGGGCGCGCAGCGATTCCAGCCGCGCTATGGCAAAGACCGCGCCGGCCTTGCGGCAATGAAGGATGGTGTCGATCAGCGCCTGCGCGGCGGTATAGTCGATTTCGACGATGTTGCTGGCCTCCAGCACGACCAGTTTCACGGTTTCGTTCCTGGCGTCGATGAGATCGCATAGCCCACGCTTAAAGCGGTCGGCATTGACGAAGGACAGCGGCGCCTGGAAGGCCGCGACCAGCACGCCCGAGAGTTGTTCGCCGGCACTGGGCTTACCCGGTGGCCACCAGACGGAAGTGCCCGGCACCTGTTCGAGCTCGATCGGCTCCGTGCGCGTCGCGCTCCATATGCCATGCAGCAGCGACAGACCGATGCCGACCGCCACGCCGGTCTCGATCGGCAATACGACGATCGCCGCCATGGTGATCAGGATCAACACGAATTCGACCGGTGCCTGCCGGTAGACGCTGGCGAACACTTTCCAGCGCAGAATGTGCTGGGCAACGAACATCAGGACGCCGGCAAGGGCGGCCTGCGGAACATTGGCGAGCAGGCCGCCGCCAAAGGCACCAAGCGCCAGCACGATGGCCGCGGCAATGAGGCCGGACAGTTGCGAGCGGCCGCCCGACTGGGAGACGATTGCCGTGCGCGGTGGGCTGGCATTGACGGCAAAGGCACCGAACAGGCCGGCCGCGATGCTGCCGGCGCCGACGCCGACGAAATCGCGGTTGACGTCGGGATCGCCCTGTTGCGGCACGAAGGAGCGTGAGGTCGCCGCCGTCTGCACCATGACGACAATGGCGATCAGCAAGGCCAGCGGAACCAGCGCCTGCACGTCATCGAGGCCAGCCTCCGGCAGGTAGGCTCGCGGAAGGCCGTTTGGCAAGGCGCCCAGCACTTCGACGCCACGATCCCTGAGGCCGAAGACGGCGACCGCAAGCGTGGCAAGCACCATGCCGATCAAGGCGCCGGGAATGCGGGCGCTGATGCGCTCGGCGCCAAGCACGATCGCGAACACGCCAATGCCGAGCCCGAGGCTCCAGGGGTTGGTGAGATGGAGATTGCCGGCGATCTCGCCGACACGGCGCAAGGTTTCACCGCTCTCTGAAGGCAGGCCGAGCAGCCCGGGCATTTGTGAAACGATGATGTGGACGGCGATGCCGGCCAGAAACCCCGTGGTAACCGGCACCGACAGGAGATCGGCGATCCAGCCGAGGCGAAAGATGCCGCTGAGCGTCACAATCAGCCCGACCATCAATGCCAGCATGGCGGCCAGCGCCAAATAATGCGGCGAGCCTGATGTGGCGAGCAGCGCCAGGCTGCCTGCGAACAGCGGCGTGATGGTCGAATCCGCGCCGGCCGAGAGATGGCGATTGGCGCCGAACAGGGCAAACGCCATCGAACCGGCAACAAAAGCGAAGAAGCCGACCTCGGGAGCAAAGCCGCCGAGTCGGGCCGTTGCCATCTGCTCGGGAATGGCAATCGCGGCCAATGTCAGGCCGGCGACAAGATCACCATTGAGATCCCGGGGCTGCCAGCCGCTCAGTGCCTGAAATGGCAGCCACCGGCGCCAATTCATGGTGCTCGCGGCTTTTGCTTGGGGAGATTGGTCCATTGCCGGCTTTTGCCTTGGTGGCGGCGAAAAGCGTTGTGGCCATATCGTCGCAATCTGCGGTATCCTTTTGAAATTACCATCAAAAATGACACTGGAAAAGTGGCGCGAACATTGGAGTTTCGGCCGCGCTTCCTATATAAGCGGTCAGTGATTCCTGATTAGATTGTGATCCGATTTGACCGACCAAAAGACACCGCGCGGCGCCGACGGCGGCCCCACCGGCATCGAGCCCATCTCCATCATCGAGGAGATGCAGAGCTCCTATCTCTCTTACGCCATGAGCGTGATCGTCAGCCGTGCGCTGCCTGACGTGCGCGATGGCCTGAAGCCGGTGCATCGCCGCATTCTCTATGCGGCGCATGAGAGCGGCTACCACTGGAACCGCAAATATGTGAAATCGGCCCGCCCGGTCGCCGACGTGATGGGTAAATACCATCCGCATGGCGACGCCTCGATCTACGACGCCTTGGTGCGCATGGCGCAGGACTGGTCGCTGCGTGTGCCGCTGATCGACGGGCAGGGCAATTTCGGCTCGATCGACGGCGATCCGCCGGCGGCGATGCGCTATACCGAATCGCGGCTGACCAAGGTCGCGCATGAGCTTCTGGAGGATATCGACAAGGACACCGTCGATTTCCAGGACACTTATGATGCCTCGGACACCGAGCCGAAGGTTCTGCCGGCACGCTTTCCCAATCTGCTGGTCAATGGCTCCGGCGGCATCGCCGTCGGCATGGCCACCAACATCCCGCCGCACAATCTGGGCGAAGTCTGCAACGGCGCCATTGCCGTCATCGACAATCCGGCGATCGACCTGCCGGCATTGATGGAAATCATTCCAGGCCCCGATTTCCCGACCGGCGGCATCGTACTTGGCCGTTCCGGCATCTACAGCGCCTATTCGACCGGCCGTGGCTCGATCGTCATGCGCGGCAAGGTCAACATCGAACAGCGCGGCAATGACCGTGAATCGATCATCATCACCGAGGTTCCCTATCAGGTGAACAAGGCCTCGATGATCGAGAAGATGGCCGAACTGGTGCGCGACAAGCGCATCGAGGGCATTTCCGACATCCGCGACGAAAGCGACCGCCAGGGTTATCGCGTTGTCATCGAACTGAAGCGCGATGCCGTCGCCGACGTCATCCTCAACCAGCTTTACCGCTTCACGCCGCTGCAGACCTCTTTCGGCGCCAATATGGTGGCGCTGAATGGTGGCAAGCCGGAACTGTTGACGCTGATCGACATGCTGAAGGCGTTCGTGTCCTTCCGTGAAGAGGTCATCACAAGGCGCACAAAATTCCTGCTGCGCAAGGCGCGCGACCGCGCCCATGTGTTGGTGGGTCTGGCCATCGCCGTCGCCAATATCGATGAGGTCATCAAGCTGATCCGCACGGCGCCGGATCCGCAGACGGCGCGCGAACAGTTGATGGAGCGGCGCTGGCCCTCGGGTGATGTCGAATCGCTGATCCTTTTGATCGACGATCCGCGCCACCGCATCAACGAGGACGGCACCTACAATCTGTCCGAGGAACAGGCGCGCGCCATCCTCGAATTGCGCCTGCAGCGCCTGACCGCGCTCGGCCGCGACGAGATCGCCGACGAATTGAACACGATCGGCGACGAGATCAAGGACTACCTCGACATCCTGTCGTCGCGCGCGCGCGTCCAACAGATCGTCAAGGACGAGCTCGCCGCCGTGCGCGACGAGTTCGGCACGCCACGCCGCACCGAACTCACCGACGGCGGCGCTGATATGGAAGACGAGGATCTCATCCAGCGCGAGGACATGGTCGTGACGGTGAGCCATTCCGGCTACATCAAGCGCGTGCCGCTGTCGCTCTACCGGGCGCAGCGACGCGGCGGCAAGGGCCGCTCCGGCATGTCGACCAAGGAAGAGGATTTTGTCACCCGGCTGTTCGTGGCCAACACGCACACGCCGGTGCTGTTCTTCTCCTCGCGCGGCATCGTCTATAAGGAAAAGGTCTGGCGGCTGCCGATCGGCAATCCGCAGTCACGCGGCAAGGCGCTGATTAACATGCTGCCGCTCGAGCAGGGCGAACGCATCACCACAATCATGCCGTTGCCCGAGGACGAGACGAGCTGGGGCGAACTCGACGTGATGTTCGCCACCACGCGCGGCACCGTGCGCCGCAACAAGCTGTCCGACTTCGTCCAGGTCAACCGCAATGGCAAGATCGCCATGAAGCTGGAGGAGGAAGGCGACGAGATCCTCGGCGTCGAGACCTGCACCGACAATGACGATGTGCTTTTGACCGCCAGCTCGGGTCAATGCATCCGCTTCTCGGTCGGCGACGTGCGCGTCTTCCAGAGCCGCAACTCTGTCGGCGTACGCGGTATTACCATGGCCGAGACCGACCGCATCATCTCCATGTCGGTGATCGAGAATGTCGATGCGCCGCCGGCCGAACGCGCCGCCTATCTCAAGCGTGCGGCGGCCGAACGGCGGGCTGCCGCCGGCATCGCCGCCGGTGAAGAGGAAGAGATCGCGCTGACCAATGAGGAGGTCGGCGAGGAGACGGAGCTTTCCGACGAGCGCTACGAGTTCCTCAAGGCGCACGAACAGTACGTGCTAACGGTGACCGAATATGGCTACGGCAAGCGTTCGTCGTCCTATGATTTCCGCCTGACCGGCCGCGGCGGCAAGGGCATCCGCGCCACCGACGTGTCGAAGACGGCTGAAATCGGCCGGCTGGTGGCGACCTTCCCGGTCGGCAATGACGACCAGATCATGCTGGTTTCGGATGGCGGCACGGTCATCCGGGTGCCGGTCAACGGCATCCGTTTCGCCAGCCGCGCCACCAAGGGCGTGACCATCTTCAATACGGCTGAGGGTGAGAAGGTGGTTTCGGTCGAGCGCATCTCGGAACCGCAGTCGGACGAGGAAAGCGAAGAGACCATCGAGGGCGGTACGGAGTCTGCTCCCGAGACTGACGCCGGTCCGGATAGCGCTGAATAAGTCCAGACATAGCAACGCCGGCCCCTTGGCCGGCGCGGCAGCAAGTCTGGACTGAGTTAGTAGTGACGATATGGCTTGCGCGGGCCGAAGCCTTCGAAGCGCTTGGTGGTTGCCTTGACGCGGACGCGTTGTGCCTCCTGATGCAGCCCAAATACGGTGGCGATCAGCATGGCGACGGTCATTGCGGTGGCGAGCATGTAGATCAGCATATGCGTGTTCTCCTGCGCCTTACAACGGATAGATGGGATTTTGGTTTCATCTTATTAAGGTGCAACCTAGTGAACGCTGCGTGAAGGCTTCGTGATCAGCGTGTTCATCTGTCGTTCATGCGCCGGAAAAGGTTCACGGCCTTCGCGCCGATCGGATTTGCCTTTGCGAGAGAGGCTCGCTAGAAGCACCTGCCATGACTGAACGCACCGCCCTTTACGCCGGCTCCTTCGACCCGCTGACCAACGGCCATCTCGACGTGCTGAAGGCGTCGCTGGCCGTGGCCGACATCGTCTATGCCGCGATCGGCATTCATCCGGGCAAGAAGCCGTTGTTCTCCTTCGAGGAGCGGGTGCAGTTGATCGAAGCCGCCACGAAAGCCGAATTCGGTCGCGATAGCGCCCGCATCAAGGTGGTCGCCTTCGACGGGCTGGTCATTGATGCTGCCAGGAGAGAGGGCGCTTCGATCATGATCCGTGGCTTGCGCGACGGCACCGATCTCGATTACGAAATGCAGATGGCCGGGATGAACGAGACCATGGCGCCCGAGTTGCAGACGGTTTTTCTGCCCGCCAGCCCGTCGGTACGCACCATTACCGCCACACTTGTGCGCCAGATAGCCTCGATGGGCGGCGACATCCGCCCCTTCGTGCCGGCGGCGGTCGCTGGCGCGCTCACCGCCAAATTCGCAAAATAAGTTCTCGGAGAAGACCATGCAGCTGAAAAAGCTTGCCTCGTTCCTCGTCGTGCTTGCCGGTCTCGTGACCGCGTCTGTCTCAGCCTATGCCGCCGATCCCGAAAACACCATGATCATCACGCTGAAGGACGGCGACGTCACCATCGCGCTTCGGCCCGATCTCGCGCCCAAGCATGTCGCGCAGATCAAGAAGCTGGTGCGTGACCATGCCTATGACAATGTCGCTTTCCATCGTGTCATCGACGGCTTCATGGCGCAGACCGGCGACGTCAAGTTCGGCAACATGAAGAAGGGCTTTAATGCCCAGGCCGTCGGCACCGGCGGTTCCGACCTGCCCGACCTGCCAGCCGAATTCTCGCAGACCGAGCACTACAAGCGCGGTGTGGTCGGCATGGCCCGTTCGCAGGACCCGAACTCCGCCAATTCGCAGTTCTTCATCATGTTCGCGCCGGCGCCGCCGCTCGATGGCCAGTACACCATCGTCGGCAATGTCGTCAGCGGCATGCAACTGGTGGACCACATCAAGAAAGGTGATGAGGCGGACAACGGTACGGTCTCCGACCCTGACCAGATGATCAAGGTGCGCATCGCCGCCGACAAGTAATTTCTGTTTTCTCAAAAGGATATCTGACATGGCTGAAATCAAGGACCGCGAGAACGCGCTCATCCTGGAAACGACCAAGGGCAAGGTCGTCATCGAACTTTTCCCCGACCTGGCGCCCGGCCATGTCGCCCGCATCAAGGAACTGGCCAGGGAAGGCGCCTATGATGGCGTCGTTTTCCACCGCGTCATCGACGGCTTCATGGCGCAGACCGGCGACGTGAAGTTCGGCAATTCGAACAAGCCGACCTTTGCGCCTTCCCGCGCCGGCATGGGCGGTTCCGACAAGCCCGACCTGAAGGCTGAATTCTCCAACGCCAACCATGGCCGCGGCACCTGCTCGATGGCGCGTGCGCAGAATCCGAACTCGGCCAATTCGCAGTTCTTCATCTGCTTCGACGATGCCGCCTTCCTCAACCGCCAGTACACGGTCTGGGGCCAGGTCATCGAAGGCATGGACAATGTCGACAAGATCAAGCGCGGCGAGCCGGTGGTCGATCCCGACAAGATCGTGTCGCTGAAGGTCGCGGCAGACGTCAAGTAAGGCGAAACGGCATGATGGGCGTCGTCTGGTCGCTTCTCGGCATCCTGTCCGGCGCTTTCATTGCCATCCAGGCCCCGATCAATTCGCAGCTGGCGCGCGGCCTGGGCCTCCCGGTCGCGGCGGCTGCGTTTTCGTTCCTGTCGGGCGCGATCGTGCTCGGCATCATCTCCGCCACGGTGGTGAAGCTGCAAGGCATTTCGCTCGACTGGAAGGCGCCGGCGCCCTGGCTGTTCGTCGCCGGCGGCATGCTCGGCGGCTTCTATGTCACGCTTTCGACTATCCTGACGCCGCGCATCGGTGCCGCCGCGCTGATGGCGTTCCTGGTGGCCGGCCAGCTGCTGGCCGGCATGCTCATCGACCGCGTCGGTTTCCTTGGCGTCGCGGTGCGCGAAATCTCGCTCGGCCGAGTCGCCGGCGCGGTGCTGCTCTTGGCCGGAGCACTGCTTATCCGGCTCTACTGATGCGTGTCGATCTCTTCGACTTCGACCTGCCTGAGGAGCGCATCGCGCTTCGCCCGGCGGAGCCGCGCGACAGTGCCAAAATGCTCGTGGTCAAGCCGGGCGAGGCGCTCGACGACCGCAAGGTTGGTGACCTGCCGTCCCTGCTCAGGGCCGGCGACGTGCTGGTGTTCAACGATACCAAGGTCATTCCGGCGCAGCTGAAAGGCATCAGGCGGCGCGGCGAAGCACAGGCGCAGGTCGAGGCCACACTGCATATGCGCGTTGCGCCGGATCGCTGGCTCGCCTTCATGCGGCCCGGCAAGCGCATTGCCGCCGGCGACCGCATCCATTTCGGCCATGACGGCAATTCCTGCTTCCTGGGCCAGCTCGACGCCACGGTGATCGAGAAGGGCGAAGGCGGCGAGGCGCTGCTTGGCTTTGACCTGTCGGGGCCGTTCCTCGACGAAGCGCTGCACGCCGTCGGCCATATTCCGCTGCCGCCCTACATCGCTTCAAAGCGCGACGACGACGAGCGCGACCGGGCCGATTACCAGACTATTTATGCAAGGGAGGAAGGCGCCGTTGCCGCGCCCACTGCCGGCCTGCATTTCACGCCGGAGCTGTTTGCGGCGCTCGACGCCAAGGGGGTCGAACGCCACTTCGTGACCTTGCATGTCGGCGCAGGCACGTTTCTGCCGGTCAAGGCCGACGACACCGCCGACCACAAGATGCATGCCGAGATCGGCTCGGTCAGCCGGGAAACAGCCGACACGCTGAACGCGGCCAGAGCGAGGGGTGGGCGCATCATCGCTGTCGGCACGACCTCGCTGCGGCTGCTGGAGAGCGCGGCGCGTGAAGACGGCACGGTGCCTGCGTGCTCAGGACCGACCGACATCTTCATCACGCCCGGCTACCGCTTTCGCACCGCCGACATGCTGATGACCAATTTCCATCTGCCACGCTCGACCCTGTTCATGCTGGTTTCGGCCTTCAGCGGTCTCGATACGATGCGTGCGGCCTATGCGCATGCCATTGCGAACCGCTACCGGTTCTATTCCTATGGAGACGCAAGCCTGCTTTATCGAGCGGAGACCAGCGATGGACGATGACCTGCAAACCCTTGATCGCGATGCCCTGATCGCCGAGGTGAAGAAACTGCGCGCCGGCATTCGCGCGCATCGCGACACGTCGGGCCATGATCTTTGCTGGCACCACCCCGATCTGTGGGACCTGCTGCCTGAGAAGACCGAGCCATCGATCGCCGTGCCGCCCTGGCCCAAATTCATGCGCGGTTGCATCCAATACCGGCAGTCGCTCGACAGACAGGTGCCGGATGCGCCGATCCACGACAAGGAATTCAATGGCTAAGCCGTTCAGCTTCAAGGTCCTCGCCACCGACGGCAAGGCGCGGCGTGGTCTGATCGACATGCCGCGCGGCGAGATCCGCACGCCCGCCTTCATGCCGGTTGGCACCGGCGGCACCGTCAAGACGATGTATATGGACCAGGTGCGCGGCGTCGGTGCCGACATTATCCTGGGCAACACCTACCACCTGATGCTGCGGCCCGGCGCCGAGCGCGTGGCGCGGCTTGGCGGCTTGCACGAATTCGCCCGCTGGCCGCATCCGATCCTGACCGACAGCGGCGGGTTTCAGGTGATGTCGCTGTCGAAGCTCAGGAAATTGACCGAAAAGGGCGTCACCTTCCGCTCGCATATCGACGGCGCGCCTTACGAGATGTCGCCGGAGCGTTCGATCGAAATCCAGGGCCTGCTCGATTCCGACATCCAGATGCAGCTTGACGAATGCACGGCGCTGCCGGCCGAGCTGAAGGAGATCGAACGCGCCATGGAGCTGTCGCTGCGCTGGGCCGAGCGCTGCAAGACGGCATTCGGCGACCAGCCGGGCAAGGCGATGTTCGGCATCGTGCAAGGCGGCGACAATGCGGCGTTGCGCGTGCGCTCGGCGCAGGCGCTGAGCGCGATGGAGTTGAAGGGCTATGCGGTTGGCGGCCTGGCCGTCGGCGAGCCGCAAGCGGTGATGCTCGAAATGCTCGACATCACCTGTCCGGAACTGCCTGCTGACAAGCCGCGCTATCTCATGGGCGTCGGCACACCGGACGATATCCTGAAATCGGTGGCGCGCGGCATCGACATGTTCGACTGCGTGATGCCGACGCGAGCCGGCCGGCACGGCCTTGCCTACACAAGGCGCGGCAAGGTCAATCTGCGCAATGCCCGCCATGCAGACGACCCGCGCCCGCTCGACGAGGAAAGCGACTGCCCGGCGGCGCGGGACTATTCGCGCGCCTATCTGCATCATCTGGTGCGCTCACAGGAGGCGCTAGGCGCCATGCTGCTGACCTGGAACAATCTTTTCTATTACCAGAAGCTGATGCAGGACATCCGCGCTGCGATCGAAGCCCAAACCTTCGAAGCCCGCGCGGCGGAGATTTCCGAGGGCTGGGCGAGAGGCGATATTCCGGCGGCAGTGCGGTCTTAATCACGTTTGTCTGGACTGTTTTTGGGGCGCAACTTTACCTGCTGATGCCAATCTTCAAAAGTCATCCACCCACGCCGCTCATTGAACCACTCAGTCTCAAGCCGATCTAATATCTTGGCGTTTTCCGGCTTGAGCATTTCAAAGCCATACCGGCGATTGGCCTCATCCAATAGCCCGCGCATTACACCGTTATTGCTACAATCCTCCGGAAGAGGAAACAGAGCCGCAATATGCGCCTTAATTCGACCGACAATTCCGGGGCCTAAGAAGCCGATGTTGTTGTATGCGTCGCAATAGTATGCCCAGAGATCTGGGTCATTGTTCCGTATATGCTCGAGCAAAATAATGGCCTGCTCTTCATTCCATTCGACTTCGCCATTAACAACTTGCCGATGTTTCTTTATGTGCGCCGACAGACTTTCCCTGCGCAAGAGTCGATTTTCAGGCTGCCACATGGAAAAGTGAAAAGTACGCGAATTGGCAAATCGAAAATCAACCACGCCGGCACGATAATGCTTCCGATGGAGGCCGGGAAACAATTCCTCAATGAATAGACAGATGCGATCGCTCATCGCACTCGAAATGAACCCATTGTTGCTCTCGGCATCAAGATAGGCCTGCCATTCCTCAGGATGGCGCTCCTTGTAGGATGTAATGATGAGGTTGATCTCCCCGGGAGTCCATTCCTTGATCCCCAAAATTCGACCTGGGAAGGTTTCGCGAACTTTGAAAGGAATTGATGCACCCTGTTCGATTTCGGGCGTCGCCTTCTTCATTTTTGGTGAATATCCACGGGTTACATAGTTGCGGCGAACAAATGAACGATGGTTCACCGCCCAGAACACGAGCATCAAAAGCGCCGTAAGCCAAACAGCGGAAAAAATCGCTTGAACGACGGCGAAATCCAATTCCCTCATGCAATTCACACAATAAGGTCGTTGCCGAGAACATCATCACCATAGCACATCCACATTCTGTGATCATGGTTCAAGTGAGTATTCCGCAATCCGCTAAAGCAATGAAGCGTATGCCGTCGAACGTGGTGACGGCTCCGCGAAGTGCTAACCGCACCGTCTGAAGCTTGATCCCTTCAAGACGTTCCGAACATCCACACGCCTTAAATGGAGTCTCAAGTACTCAGCGAATTCGACGCGCGCAGGCTGCAGCCGGTGATCTGGAAGGTGCCGTCGGGCTGCTGCTGCAGCGTGTAGACCGCCTCATAATCCTTGCCGTCGGGGCCGACGATCAGCACCTGCTGGATGATCGATCCTGGACCTGTCTGCTCGACCTTGCCAAAGGCATAGGACTGCGGCTTGCGCACCGGCGGGTAGCCATTGGTCACCATGTTCATGAAAGCGTCGACGGTCGGGAACACCTGCTTCACGTTGGGAGCGGCGAAGCTGTAGGCCTTGGCGCCGTCATCGGCCAGCAGCGCCTTCAACTGGCCATCGATGACAGCCTGGCCTGCCTTGATTTCGGCATCGCCGGCAAACGCCGAGAACGCCAGCATGACGAACGCGAATGCGAAAAAGGCGCGGCGCATGGCCTGTCTCCACTGTCCCTCTAAAGATGCCTCCGGAAAAAGCCAGGAGACATCCTAACATACGCGCGAGGGCGCTTCACGGTTTCAGCGTCCGCCAATATTCGTCCTCGCCGTGGCGGATTCCCTGTGCTTAAGCTTCCTTTAAGGTGGGGCGCTCGTCGGCGGCCGGCTGTTCAAGCGCGGCATGCCGGTTGTGGAGCTGCGCGAGGCCGTGGCCAGGGCCCGCGCCGGCTCAGCGCGCATTCCAGTGCTTGAAAGGCCGCCTCCAGTCTGCCAGAAGGGCCGCTTGGACTTGGACGTTTAGCGGGACGAAGCCATGAAGGCGTTTTTCGTGCAGATCAAATGCGAGTTGGGCAAATCCTACGAGGTTGCCAGCGCGCTTGCCGATGCCGAGATCGCCTCGGAGATCTACTCCACCGCCGGCAATTACGATCTGCTCGCCAAATTCTATGTCGATGACGAGGAAGACGTCGGCCATTTCGTCAACGAGAAGGTGCAGATTCTCCCGGCATCAAGGACACGTTCACGGTCGTCACCTTCCGCGCCTTCTAGCCGGGAAGGCATCTGCCCGGGCACGAGGCAAAGCCTGATCAAGGTCATATTTCAGCTGCCCAAACTTTAGGCAGCCGCAACATACTGATCGTCGCGATCTCCCAAATCACCGATTGCGCTTGATTTTCTGCGGCGACGCCAGTGAAATGGCGTCACAGGGGAGTATGCGATTGGCAGCGTTCGATGAAATGCTTCCGGAAGTCTCCGGATTGAGAAGACCGTATTCGGCTTATGACCGCTGGCTGAAGGAGCAGGATCCAGCCAGACTTACCGAGAAGATGCAGGACGCCGAACGCGTCTTCCGCAAGACCGGCATCACCTTCGCCGTCTATGGCGAGCAGGAGGCGTCCGAACGGCTGATCCCGTTCGATATCGTTCCTCGCATCATTTCAGGCAATGAGTGGCGGCGCCTGACGCAAGGCATCGAACAGCGCGTGCAGGCGCTGAACGCCTTCCTCGACGATATCTATCATCGCCAGGAAATCCTGCGCGCCGGCCGCGTCCCGAGGGACCTGATCGCCAAGAACGAGGCGTTCCTGCCTGAGATGATCGGGGTGCGGCCGCCAGCCGGCGTCTACACCCACATTATCGGCGTCGACATCGTGCGCATCAGCGAAGATGAGTTCTACGTGTTGGAGGACAATGCACGCACGCCGTCCGGCGTCTCCTACATGCTGGAGAACCGCGAGACGATGATGCAGCTGTTCCCCGAGCTGTTTCAGAAGATCAAGGTGCGGCCGGTCGAGAACTACCCGCAGCTGCTGCGCCAGTCGCTGGCGGCGGTTCGGCCGCAGAGCACCAAGGGCGCGCCGACCATCGCGGTGCTGACGCCCGGCAGTTTCAACTCCGCCTATTTCGAGCATGCCTTCCTTGCCGACCAGATGGGCGTGCAATTGGTCGAGGGCCAGGATCTGCGTGTCGTCGACGGCCATGTCGCGATGCGCACGACCGAAGGCTACAAGCAGATCGACGTGCTCTACCGCCGCGTCGACGATTCCTTCCTCGACCCGCTGACCTTCCGGCCGGATTCGGCGCTTGGCATACCCGGCATCATGGATGTCTACCGCGCCGGCAACATCACCATCGCCAACGCGCCGGGCACCGGCATCGCCGACGACAAGGCGATCTATTCCTACATGCCCGAGATCGTCGAATTCTACACCGGCCGCAAGGCCATCCTCGGCAACATCCCAACCTGGCGCTGTTCGGAGCCGGACAGCCTGAAATATGTGCTCGAACACATCCATGAACTGGTGATCAAGGAAGTGCACGGCTCCGGCGGCTACGGCATGCTGGTCGGCCCGGCGGCGACCAAGAAGGAATGCGAGGCCTTCGCCAAGAAGTTGGCGGCGAAGCCTTCCAACTACATAGCCCAACCGACACTGGCGCTGTCGACCTGCCCGATCCTGACCGACAAGGGCCTAGCGCCGCGCCACGTCGACCTCAGGCCTTATGTGTTGGTTTCGGACCGCATCCAGATCGTGCCCGGCGGCCTGACGCGCGTCGCGCTGAAGGAAGGCTCGCTGGTGGTCAATTCCTCGCAAGGCGGCGGCACCAAAGATACCTGGGTGCTGGATGATTGAAAGAGCGAATAGAGAGTAGCGAATAGCGAGTAGGGAAAGAGAGGGGATACGACGGCGATCAATTCCTACAGGGACCTGATTGTTTGGAAGGCGGCCCTAGGGTTGGCGGTGAATTGCTACTCGGCCACGAAAGGCTTTCCGAACAGCGAAGTATACGGAATGACCTCTCAGATACGACGCTCGGCTGCTTCCATTGCAGCAAATGTCGCTGAAGGTAACGGGCGAGAAAGTACAGGAGCCTTCATACAGTTTCTTCGTGTGGCGCAGGGCTCACTAAAAGAGTTGGAGACACATATCATCCTGTGTGGAGAGGTAGGATTGATGGTCGAAGCGGAGGTCGCCAACTTGATTGGCCAGGCCGACGATATTGGGAAAATGCTGCGTTCGATGATCAGGAGCCTGCAACAGAAGTCATGAAAAATTCTTTCCCCTACTCGCTACTCGCTATTCGCTATTCGCTCGACATCGGAGCAAGCTAATATGCTTTTAGGCCGCACCGCCAACGGGCTTTACTGGATGAACCGCTATATTGAGCGGGCTGAAAACATGGCGCGGCTGGTCGATGCGGGGCTGCGTATGGCGCTGACCCGCACCCAGAGTGCCTCGGAAGAGTGGAATTCGGTGCTGCTCAGCGCCGGCTCCGACGTCGCCTTCAAACAGAAATACCAGGACTATACGGCGGCTGATGTCGCCGATTTCTTGCTGCGCGACACGTCGAACCCGTCGAGCACGATGTCGTCGATCGAGACGGCGCGCAACAATGCCCGCATGGTGCGCACCGCGCTAACGCGCGAGACCTGGGAAAGCATCAACGAAGCCTGGATGTCGCTGAAGCGGATGCTGGCGAGGCCGATCGACGAGCGCGACCTGCCAAGCGTGCTCGATGCGATCAAGCGCGAAACGGCGCTGATCCGCGGTTCGTTCTACGGCACCATGCTGCGCAACGAGATCTTCGACTTTTCGCAGCTCGGCACCTATGTCGAGCGCGCCGACAACACGGCGCGCATCCTCGACGTGAAATATTACGTGCTGTTGCCGTCGATCTCCTGGGTCGGCTCGACCCTCGACAACTATCAGTGGGAATCGATCCTACGCTCGGTTTCGGCGCATCGCTCCTATCGTTGGGTCTATGATGCCGATTACAAACCCACCAATATCGCCGACTACCTGATCCTCAATGTGCGCATGCCGCGTTCGCTGACCTTCTGCTATCGCTTCCTGTCCGAGCACCTGAAATTCCTCAGCGACGATTACGGCGAACGTCATGCCTGCCACGCAACGGCGGAAAAACGCAAGCCATGCTGAGGGCCGGGTCAATCAAGGATATATTCGACGCGGGTCTGCACGAGTTCCTCGCCGGCTTCATTCGCGACAACACCAGGCTCGGCGACGAGATCGCGCAGGACTACAAGTTTTATTGAGGGCTCCATGCGACTCAAGATCACGCACCGGACCGAATATCGCTACGACGCACCGGTTCAATATCTGCTGCAGCGGCTACGGCTGCTGCCAGTGAGCGGGCAGACACAGACGGTGCTGTCCTGGGCGCTGAAGGTCGAAGGTGCGCGCGAAGAAGTGCGGTTTACCGATCACTACGGCAACGACACAAGACTGCTGAGCGTCGAGGGTGACCACGACTTCATCACGGTGGAGGCATCGGGCGAAGTGGTGACGCGCGACACAACAGGCGTTTGCGGGCCACATCAGGGCTTCGCGCCACTGTGGTTGTTCGCGCAGGAGACACAGCTGACCACCATAGGCAGCGGCATCCGTGATCTTGCCGAGGCGGTGGGCACGGGCACCGATATCGAAAGGCTGCACCGGCTGATGGCCATGATCGGCGAGCGTGTCGCCTATACGCCGGGCACCACCAATGCGACGACACCGGCCGAAGAGGCTCTGGCGTTGAAAACCGGGGTTTGCCAGGACCATAGCCATATCTTTGCCGCCGCTGCGCGCGCCATGGGATTTCCGTCGCGCTACATCAGCGGCTATCTGATGATGGATGCCGTCGAGCAGGCGGCAAGCCATGCCTGGGCTGAAGCGCATGTTCCGGGCCTCGGCTGGGTTGCCTTTGATCCCGCCAACGGTATTTCTCCCGACGAACGCTATGTGAAGGTGGCCACCGGCCGCGACTACCGCGATGCCTCTCCGGTGTCGGGAATTCGACTGGGACAGGCGGAAGAACGGCTTGCGGTCACCGTCACGGTAGAGCAGTAATCCCGCAAGGATTAGTGCCAGAAGAGATTCCATGACCTATTGCGTCGGCTTGAAGATCGATCGCGGGCTCGTGTTCATGTCGGACACGCGCACCAATGCCGGCATGGATTCGATATCGACCTTCAAGAAGATGCATGTCTGGGAACAGGCGGGTGAGCGCGTTATCGTCTTGATGTCGGCCGGCAATCTGGCGACGACGCAGGCCGTGGTCAGCCTGCTCGACGAACGCACCAAGGCGGTGACCGACCGCCACGAGAAGCTGCTCGAAACGCCATCCATGTACCAGACGGTGCGGCTGGTGGGCGATACGGTCAAAGAGGTGATCGCACAGGCATCCCCCGTCGGCGAGAAGGCCGATTCCTATTTCAACGCCTCCTTCATCCTGGGTGGGCAGATCAAGGGCAGTCCGCCGCGGCTGTTCATGATCTATCCCGAGGGCAATTTCATCGAATCGACCGACGACACGCCGTTCTTCCAGATCGGCGAGACCAAATACGGCAAGCCGATCATTATCCGCGCCTATGAGCGGACGATGAGCCTCGCCGAAACGGTGAAGCTGCTGCTGGTGTCGTTCGATTCGACGCTGAAATCGAACCTGTCGGTCGGCTTGCCGCTCGACCTGCTGTTCATGGAAAAGGATTCTTTTAAGGTCGGCCTGAAGAAGCGGATCGGCCAGGACGACCAGTACTACCGCACGATCTCCGATGGCTGGTCGAATGCGCTGAAGTCGGCTTTTGCCAGCCTGCCGGATTTCCCGGGGTAGGGCGCGGGCGGCAATCACCGGCCCTTGCATATATTTCACATGTTAATTACTGATGGATTTGAGAGCCAGGCGAAGCGTGCCGGCATTGCGATCGTGTCGGGAGGACAGGATGGACAACAACGAGTTCCGGCAGTGGTCGCAGCGTGCCGCCGACTGGGGCGCCGACTATCGCGACACTTTGCGCGAGCGGCCGGTGCGGCCGCTCGTTGAGCCCGGCGACATATTCAGGAGCATAGAAGCGTCGCCGCCGGAAGACGCCGAACCGATGGACAGGATCTTCGCCGACTTCGAAGAGAAGATCGTGCCAGGCATGACACATTGGCAGCATCCACGCTTCTTCGCCTATTTCCCGGCCAATGCGGCGCCGGTCTCCGTGGTGGCAGAGTATCTGGTCTCGGCAATGGCCGCGCAATGCATGCTTTGGCAAACGTCGCCGGCGGCGACCGAACTCGAGACGCGCACCGTCGACTGGATGCGGCAGGCGCTCGGCCTGCCTGACGGGTTTTCCGGCGTGATCCAGGATTCGGCATCATCGGCGACTCTCAATGCCGTCTTGACCATGCGCGAGCGGGCGCTGGACTGGCAAGGCAACAAAAGGGGCTGGCCGGGCAGGGGCAGTTGCGCATCTATTCCTCGGATCAGGTGCACACGTCCATCGACCGGGCGATCTGGGTGTCGGGCATCGGCGAGGATAATCTCGTGCGCATTCCGGTCTCCGGCCGCTTTCGCGCGATGAACACCGCTGCCCTGGAAGCAGCCATCGTGGCCGACCGGCAAGCCGGCCTGCTGCCGGCGGGCATCATCGCTTGCGTCGGCGGCACCAGCACGGGCGGCACGGATGACATCGCGGCGGTCGCCGCGGTCGCCAGGCGGTACGGCCTCTACCTTCATGTCGATGCGGCCTGGGCCGGATCGGCAATGATCTGCCCGGAGTACCGGCATTTCTGGACCGGTGTCGAAGGTGCCGATTCGATCGTCTTCAATCCGCACAAATGGCTTGGCGCACAGTTCGACTGCTCGATCCAGTTCCTGCGCGATCCCGAAAGCCATGTCCGGACGCTGGCCATCAAGCCGGACTATCTGAAAACCCACGGTCATGACGGCATCATCAACTATTCGGAATGGTCAGTGCCGCTCGGCCGGCGTTTTCGCGCCCTAAAGCTGTGGTTCCTGTTGCGGGCTCATGGGCTGGAAAACCTGCGGGCGATGATCCGCAACCATGTGGCGTGGAGCGAGCGCCTTGCCGCGCGCCTGGCCGGGGAGACCGATTTCGAGATCGTCAGCGAACCGATGCTGTCGCTGTTTTCGTTCCGGCACAGGGCGGCCTCAAGCGCCGATGCGGACGCGCACAATCTGCGACTGGTCAATGCGATCAACGACGATGGCCGCATCTACCTGACGCAGACGAGGGTCGATGGGCAGGTGGCAATCCGCTTCCAGGTCGGCCAGTTCGAAGCGACCGCAAGCGATGTCGATGGAGCTTTTGCCGTCATCACTGAAATCGCACGCGGCATGGTCTGACAGGCCAATATCGGATTGCGCAAGAGTTTGCCTTTGCAATCAGGCGATTTCGTTAGCCGGCTTATGCCTTTTCATTGCTTTCGTTTTCGGCTATAGACAAGAAAAACGAAAACGGGAGGCCGCCCATGTATCTGTCGCCACGCCATGCCGAGATCATCCAGATGGCCAAGGATCATGGCCGCGTGCTGGTCGACGACCTCGCCACGCATTTCAACGTGACGCCGCAGACCATTCGCAAGGACCTCAACGATCTCTGCGACCAGCGGTTGCTTTCGCGCATCCATGGCGGTGCATTGTTCCCGTCCGGTATCGAGAACATGGAGTATGAGGCCAGGCGCAAGATCGCCGCGGACGAGAAGGAAGCGATCGGCCGCGCGGCGGCCAGGTTGATCCCCGACAACGCCTCGCTATTCATCAACATCGGCACCACGACGGAAGCGGTCAGCAAGGCGTTGCTCGACCATAACGGCCTGATGGTGATCACCAATAATATCAATGTTGCCAACAGGATGCGCATTTATCCTTCGATAGAGGTGGTGATCGCCGGCGGAGTGGTTCGCGGTTCGGATGGCGGCGTCGTCGGTGAAGCGGCGGTCGACTTCATCAGGCAGTTCAAGGTCGACTACGCCGTTATCGGCGCCTCGGCCATCGATCATGACGGCGCCTTGCTCGACTTCGATTTTCGCGAGGTGAAGGTGGCGCAGGCGATCATCGCCAATGCCAGGCATGTGATTCTGGTCTCCGACCAGACCAAGTTCGAGCGCACGGCGCCGGTGCGCATCGGCCATCTGTCGCAGGTCAATACCTTCATCACCGACCGCTGCGATATTCCGTCGGTGCGCAAGATCTGCCAGGAGGCAGAGGTTCAGCTGATCGAGACGTCGCTTGGGTAGGGCGCTTTTACGATCATCTCACGGGCTCGTGATATTTCGTTTGACATTCGTTATGAGTTCGAAATAATTCCACCACGGTTTCGCAAAAGACCAAAAATGGTGCAATGCGAAATCGTGGAGGAGCTAAGTGGACACGTCTTCAGTCCGGGACATTTTCGTCATAGGTGGCGGTATCAACGGTTGCGGCATCGCCCGCGATGCCGTCGGGCGCGGGTTTTCGGTTTTTCTTGCGGAGATGAACGATCTCGCCAGCGGAACCTCCTCCGGTTCGACCAAGCTCATCCATGGCGGCCTGCGCTATCTCGAATTCTACGAGTTCCGTCTGGTGCGCGAGGCGCTGATGGAGCGCGAGGTTCTGTGGAAGAACGCGCCGCACATCATCTGGCCGATGCGCTTCGTGCTGCCCTATGCCAAGGGCCTGCGCCCGGCCTGGCTGATCCGGCTCGGCCTGTTCCTGTACGACCATATTGGCGGGCGCAAATTGCTGCCGGCGACCAGGACGCTCGACATGGCAAGCGATCCCGCCGGCAAGCCTTTGAAGCCATTGTTCAAAAAGGCGTTCGAATATTCCGACGGCTGGGTCAACGATGCGCGGCTGGTGGCGCTCAACGCACGCGATGCCGCCGACCGGGGTGCAACGATCCGCACCCGCACGAAGGTGATCGGCGCACGCCGCGAAAACGGCCTCTGGACAATCAAGATCGAGAACCTGCGGAGCGGCGAGACCGAAGAGGTCAAGGCGCGGCTGCTGGTCAATGCGGCCGGGCCGTGGGTCGATCATGTGCTTTCCGGCGTCGTTGGCCTCAACGATGTGCACAATGTCCGCCTGGTGCAGGGTAGCCATATCGTCATCGGCAAGAAGTTCGACGATCCGCGCGCCTATTTCTTCCAGAACAAGGATGGCCGCATCATTTTCGCCATTCCCTATGAGGACGAGTTCACGCTGATCGGCACCACCGACCAGGATTACCCCGGCGATCCGCACGATGTGAAGATCAGCGACACCGAGATCGATTATCTCTGCGCCGCGGCCAGCGAGTATTTCGCCCAACCCGTCAAGCGCTCCGACATCGTCTGGACCTATTCGGCCGTTCGCCCGCTCTATGATGACGGCGCCTCCAAGGCGCAGGAAGCGACGCGCGACTATGTGCTGAAGGCCGATGGCGGCGAGGGTGCTGCCCCAATCGTCAATGCCTTCGGCGGCAAGATCACCACCTATCGCCGGCTGTCGGAATCGATGCTGGAGAAGATTGAAGGCTTTCTCGGCAAGCGCGGCAAGCCGTGGACATCGGATGCGCCGCTGCCGGGGGGCGATTTCCCGGCCACCGGTTTCGACGCGCAGGTGGCGAAGCTAAAGACGGCATATCCGTTCCTCGATGCGCGCCTCGCCCGCCGGCTGACCCGGCTTTACGGGACGCGCGCCCAGGTCTTGCTCGGCCTTGCCAAGTCGAATGCCGAGCTCGGCCGCAATTTCGGTGGCGATCTCTACGAGGCCGAAGTGCGCTATCTCGTTGAAAATGAATGGGCTGTCACATCAGAGGATGTGCTGTGGCGCCGCACCAAGCGCGGCCTGCATCTCAGCCGCGAGCAGGTCTCGGCACTTGATGAATTCATGCACGGCATAAGCCGGCGGCATGTCGCGGCCGCCGAATGAAGAGGGTCTTGAGCTGATGCGGAAAGCCTGGGAGGAGGCGTCATGCTGGAACTGAGGAACGTCACCAAGACGGTCGGTGCGGTCGCGCACATTCGCGACGTGTCGCTGACGCTTCAGCATGGCTCGCTCAACGTTCTGCTTGGGCCGACGCTTTCTGGCAAGACCAGCCTGATGCGGCTGATGGCCGGCCTCGATGTGCCGACCTCCGGCTCGGTCTGGTTCGACGGCCAGAACGTTACCGGCACGCCGGTGCAAAAGCGCAAGATCGCCATGGTCTACCAGCAGTTCATCAACTATCCGGCGATGACCGTCTATGAGAACATCGCTTCGCCGCTCAGGGTCGCCGGCGTCGAGCAGGCCAAGATCGACAGTCAGGTGCGTGAAGCCGCGGCACTGCTCAAGCTGACACCCTATCTCGACCGCACGCCGCTCAGCCTGTCGGGCGGCCAGCAGCAGCGCACCGCGCTGGCGCGCGCGATCGTCAAGAATGCCAGTCTGGTGCTGCTCGACGAGCCGCTGGCCAATCTCGACTATAAATTGCGCGAGGAATTGCGGGCCGAACTGCCGAGGATCTTTGCCGCCGCTGGCACCATCTTCGTCTATGCCACCACTGAGCCGCACGAAGCGCTGCTGCTCGGCGGCAACACGGCAACGCTGTCGGAAGGCCGTATCACCCAGTTCGGGCCGACCATCGATGTGTTCCGCAAGCCGGTCGATCTGGTGACGGCCAGGACCTTCGCCGATCCGCCGCTCAATACCATCGTGCTGGCCAAGAAGGGCGCCGACTTCCTGCTCGAAGGCGGGGTGAAGCTGCCGGTGCCGCCCGAACTCGTCGGCATTGCCGACGGCAACTACACGATCGGCTTCCAGCCGCATCATCTGTCGCTCGACCGGCCCAACGCCTTGGCTGTGCCGGTGCGGGCCAAGGTGACCATCACCGAGATCACCGGATCGGAAAGCTTCATCCATCTCGACTTCGCCGATGTGCGCTGGGTGATGCTGACCCACGGCATCCGCGATTTCGAAACCGACGAAGTGGTCGAGGTGTTCATCGATCCGCGGCACATCATGGTCTTCGACGAGCACGGCCGCGCCGTGACCGCGCCGAAGCTGGCGGCTTGAGGAGGGCGATATGGCGCGTATCGACGTCAACCATGTCAGGCATTCCTATCTGCCGAACCCGCAGAAGGATGCCGATTTCGCGCTGCGGGAAGTGCACCACACGTTCGAGGATGGCGGCGCCTATGCGCTGCTCGGGCCGTCCGGCTGCGGCAAGACCACGCTGCTCAACATCATTTCGGGACTGCTGCACCCCTCGCACGGCCAGTTGCTGTTCAACGGCAGGGACATCACCAACCTGTCGACGCAGGAACGCAACATCGCGCAGGTGTTCCAGTTCCCGGTCATCTACGACACCATGACCGTCTACGACAATCTGGCCTTCCCGCTGCGCAACCGCGGCGTGCCGGAGGCCGATGTCGACCGCAAGGTGCGCGAGACGCTGGAGATGATCGACCTGGCGTCCTGGGCCAGGAAGAAGGCGAGGGGCCTGACCGCCGACCAGAAACAGAAGATATCGCTCGGCCGCGGGCTGGTGCGCTCGGACGTCAACGCCATCCTGTTCGACGAGCCGCTGACCGTCATCGACCCGCATATGAAGTGGGTGCTGCGTTCGCAGCTGAAGCAGCTTCATCGCCGCTTCGGCTACACCATGGTCTATGTCACCCACGACCAGACCGAAGCGCTCACCTTCGCCGATCAGGTCGTCGTCATGTATGACGGCGGCATCGTCCAGATCGGCACGCCGGCGGAACTGTTCGAGCGGCCGCGCCACACCTTCGTCGGCTATTTTATCGGCTCACCCGGCATGAATGTCATGCCGGTGGCGATCGACGGCAAGACGGCGACGCTCGGCTCGCAGCGAATCGAATTGCCGGGCGCGCCCAAAGCCGGCAGCGGCACCGTCGAACTCGGCATTCGTCCCGAATATGTGCGGCTCGGCCGCGACGGCATGGCCGTTTCGATCAGCAAGGTCGAGGATGTCGGCCGCCACAAGGTGGTGCGGGCCAGACTGGAGGGCCGCGAGATCGCGGCCATCATCGGCGAGGACGAGACGGTTCCAGCAGAACCGAAGGTGCGGTTCGATCCAGCCGGCATCAACATCTATGCCAATTCCTGGCGTGTCGAGATGGGGGCATAGATGGACAAGACCTGGAACAACAAGGCCTGGTTCCTCGTGCTGCCGGTGCTGGTACTGGTGGCCTTCACTGCCGTCATCCCGCTGATGACGGTCGTCAACTATTCGGTGCAGGACACGTTCGGCAACAATGTCTTCACCTGGGCCGGCACCGAATGGTTCGAGGAACTGCTGTCGTCCAGCCGCTTCTGGGAAGCGATGGTCCGCAACCTGATCTTTTCCTTCATCATCCTGGCGATCGAGGTGCCGCTCGGCATCTTCATCGCGCTCAACATGCCGAAGAAGGGTTGGGGCGTGCCGGTCTGCCTGGTGCTGATGTCACTGCCGCTGCTGATCCCGTGGAACGTCGTCGGCACCATCTGGCAGGTGTTCGGACGCAACGACATCGGCCTGCTGGGTTATTACCTCAACGCGATCGGCATCGACTACAATTACGTGCAGGATCCGTTCGATGCCTGGGTGACGATCATCGTCATGGACGTCTGGCACTGGACCAGCCTCGTCGTGCTGCTCTGCTACGCCGGGCTGGTCTCGATCCCCGATGCCTTCTACCAGGCGGCCAAGATCGACGGTGCCTCGCGTTGGGCGGTGTTTCGCTACATCCAGCTGCCGAAGATGCAGCGCGTGCTTTTGATCGCCGTGCTGCTGCGCTTCATGGATAGTTTCATGATCTACACCGAACCCTTCGTCGTCACCGGCGGCGGTCCGGGCAACTCGACGACATTCCTGTCGATCGACCTCGTCAAGACGGCGCTCGGCCAGTTCGACCTTGGCCCGGCTGCCGCCATGTCGCTGGTCTACTTCCTCATCATCCTGTTGTTGTCATGGGTGTTCTACACCGTGATGACCAATTACGACGCGGAGCGCTGAGATGGCTGGCGCCAATGAACGAACCGAGCGCAATGCGATGAACGGGTCCGCCGCCGCGGAAGGCCTGGCCAGTTCGCTGTCGCAGAGCGACCTCGACAAGCGCATGCGCCGGCGCGGCGAGGAATCGCGCTGGTGGTGGATCGTGCCGACGCTCTACATCATTGTCCTTCTGCTGCCGATCTACTGGCTCATCAATATGAGCTTCAAGACCAATGCGGAGATCGTCAACTCGCTGACGCTCTACCCGCATGCGCCGACGCTGGCCAACTACTATACGATCTTCACCGAGAAGGTCTGGTACTCAGGCTATATCAATTCGATCACCTATGTCGTGATGAACATGGTGATTTCGGTGTCGGTGGCGCTGCCGGCGGCTTACGCCTTCTCGCGCTACCGCTTCCTTGGCGACAAGCATCTATTCTTCTGGCTGCTGACCAACCGCATGGCGCCGCCAGCGGTGTTCGCGCTGCCGTTCTTCCAGCTCTACTCGGCCTTCGGCCTGATCGACACGCACATAGCGGTGGCGCTCGCCCACTGCCTGTTCAACGTGCCGTTGGCAGTGTGGATCCTCGAAGGCTTCATGTCGGGCGTGCCGAAGGAGATCGACGAAACCGCCTATATCGACGGCTATTCGTTCCCGCGCTTCTTCGTCAAGATCTTCATGCCGCTGATCGCCAGCGGCATCGGCGTCGCCTGCTTCTTCTGCTTCATGTTCTCGTGGGTCGAGCTGTTGATCGCCCGCACGCTGACCACGACCGACGCCAAGCCGATCGCCGCCACCATGACCCGAACGGTTTCGGCGTCGGGCATGGATTGGGGACTTCTCGCCGCTGCCGGCGTCTTGACGCTGATCCCCGGCGCGCTCGTCATCTGGTTCGTGCGCAACTACATCGCCAAGGGCTTCGCCCTAGGGAGGGTATGATCATGAACTTCGACTTCTCCTGGATGGCATGGACCTGGCCGACGGCCGCTTTTTTTGGCGTCATCGCCCTGCTGCTGGTCGGCATGGGCGCCTGGGAATACGCCTCGCCGGGCGGCAATCCGCGCGTCGGCCTGCTGCGCTTCGAGACGACGCGCGGCGACCGCCTGTTCCTGTCGCTGCTCGGCAGCGCCTTTATCCATCTCGCTTGGCTGGGTCTTGTCGGACCGAGCCTCTGGTGGGCTCTCGCTCTCTCCGTGGTCTACGCCATCGGCGTGTTCCGTTACGTATAGAGGGGGAAACTGTTGGAGCGGCAGCGTGCCGGCCGCCGCTCCAGATCGCACTTGAAACCTGAAACAGTGGAGGAAACACATGCGACGGCAATTTTTAACATCAACAACGGCCCTTGTCCTGTTGCTCGGCGTAGGCAATGCCTATGCCGGGATGGATGAGGCAAAAGCCTTTCTGGACAAGGAGATAGGCGGTGTGTCGACGCTTTCCCGTGCCGACCAGGAAAAGCAGATGCAGTGGTTTATCGACGCGGCCAAGCCCTTCGCCGGCATGGACATCAAGGTGGTCTCGGAAACCCTGACGACCCACAAGTATGAGTCAGAGGTGCTGGCACCGGCCTTCACCGCCATCACCGGCATCAAGGTCACGCATGACGTCATCCAGGAAGGCGACGTCGTCGAAAAGATCCAGACCCAGATGCAGACCGGCCAGAACATCTATGACGGCTGGGTCAACGATTCGGATCTGATCGGCACTCACTGGCGCTACCAGCAGGTGCGCAACCTGACCGACTGGATGGCGGGCGAAGGCAAGGATGTTACCGATCCGATGCTCGACGTCGACGACTTCATCGGCACCAAGTTCACCACCGCGCCGGACAAGAAGCTCTACCAGCTGCCCGACCAGCAGTTCGCGAACCTCTACTGGTTCCGTTACGACTGGTTCAACGATGAGAAGAACAAGGCCGACTTCAAGGCCAAGTACGGCTACGATCTCGGCGTGCCGGTCAACTGGTCGGCCTATGAGGACATTGCCGAATTCTTCACCGGCCGCGACGTCAACGGCAAGAAGGTCTATGGCCACATGGACTACGGCAAGAAGGATCCGTCGCTCGGCTGGCGGTTCACCGACGCCTGGCTGTCGATGGCCGGCAATGGCGACAAGGGCCTGCCGAACGGTGTGCCGGTCGATGAATGGGGTATCAAGGTCGATGCGAATTCGCGGCCTGTCGGCTCGTGCACCGCGCGCGGCGGCGACACCAATGGACCAGCATCGGTCTACGCCATCCAGAAGTATCTTGATTGGCTGAAAGCCTATGCGCCGCCGGAAGCCCAGGGCATGACCTTCTCCGAATCCGGCCCCGTGCCGTCGCAAGGCAATGTTGCCCAGCAGATCTTCTGGTACACCGCGTTCACCGCCGACATGGTCAAGCCCGGCCTGCCGGTCATGAACGACGACGGCACGCCGAAGTGGCGCATGGCGCCGTCGCCGCACGGCTCATACTGGAAGGACGGCATGAAGCTCGGCTATCAGGACGTCGGTTCCTGGACGCTGATGAAGTCGACGCCGACCGACCGCGCCAAGGCCGCGTGGCTTTATGCACAGTTCGTCACCTCGAAGACCGTCGACGTGAAGAAGAGCCAGGTTGGCCTGACCTTCATTCGCGACTCCACCATCCATGACAAGAGCTTTACCGAACGTGCGCCGAAGCTCGGCGGTCTGATCGAGTTCTATCGCTCGCCGGCCCGTGTGCAGTGGACGCCGACCGGTACAAACGTGCCGGACTATCCGAAGCTGGCGCAGCTCTGGTGGCAGAACATCGGTGACGCATCCTCGGGTGCCAAGACACCGCAGGAAGCCATGGATTCGCTCTGCGCCGATCAGGAAAAAGTCATGGCCCGTATCGAGAAATCCGGTGTCCAGGGCGACATCGGACCGAAGATGGCCGAAGAGCATGACCTTGCCTACTGGAACGCCGACGCGGTCAAGGGCGGCAATCTGGCGCCTCAGCTGAAGCTCGAGAAGGAGAAGGACAAGCCGATCACCATCAACTATGACGAGCTGGTGAAGAGCTGGCAGAAGTAACTGTCTATGCGGGCGTTCGCGCCCGTGTGAAACTGGGGGAGGCGGCGCGTTGCCGTCTCCCTTCTTTGTATCGAGGCGGAGGACGTTGGGATGAACGGTTTTGTGCTGGCAATCGACCAGGGAACGACGTCGACCCGGGCGATCCTGTTCCACGGCCAGATGAAAGTCGTCGGCAGCGGCCAGCAGGAATTCACCCAGCACTATCCGGCCTCCGGCTGGGTCGAGCACGATCCGGAAGAGATCTGGGCAAGCGTCGTGACGACCGTGAAGGCTGCGCTGAGAAAGGGAGGCTGTGAAGCATCCGAAGTGGCGGCGATCGGCATCACCAACCAGCGCGAAACCGTCGTCATCTGGGAAAAGGCGACGGGCAAGCCGATCCACAACGCCATCGTCTGGCAGGACCGCCGTACCGCGCCGCTCTGCCAGAAACTGAAGAAGCAGGGGCTGGAGAAGACATTCACGCGCAAGACCGGCTTGCTGCTCGATCCCTATTTTTCGGGCACCAAGATCGCCTGGATGCTCGACAAGGTGAAGGGCGCCAGGAAACGCGCCGAGAAAGGCGAATTGCTGGCCGGCACCATCGACAGTTTTCTGATCTGGCGGCTGACCGGCGGCAAGGTCCACGCCACCGATGCCACCAATGCCTCGCGCACGTTGGTCTACAACATTGCGGAAAATGCCTGGGACGACGAGCTTTTGGCCATTCTCGACATCCCGGCAAAAATGTTGCCTGAGGTCAAAGACTGCGCCGATGATTATGGAGCGACCGAGAAAAATCTGTTTGGCGCCGAGATTAAAATCCTCGGCGTTGCTGGCGACCAGCATGCCGCCACCATCGGCCAGGCCTGCTTTGAGCCCGGCATGATGAAATCCACCTATGGCACCGGCTGTTTCGCGCTGCTCAACACCGGAAGCGACTTGGTCCGGTCGAAGAACCGGCTTTTGACCACCATAGCCTATCGGCTGAACGGCAAGACAACCTATGCGCTGGAAGGCTCGATCTTCATCGCAGGGGCTGCCGTGCAATGGCTGCGCGATGGCATCAAGGTGATAGGCAAGGCCGAGCATAGCGGGCAACTGGCTGCCGAGGCCGACCCGACGCAGAACGTCTATCTGGTGCCGGCCTTTGTCGGTCTCGGCGCCCCGCATTGGGATGCAGAGGCACGGGGCGCGATTTTTGGGCTAACCCGCAATTCCGGACCGGCCGAATTTGCCCGCGCCGCCCTGGAAGCAGTCGCCTATCAAACCCGCGATCTGCTCGACGCCATGCGCAAGGACTGGAAGGGCACCTCGGCCAAGACGGTTCTCAGGGTCGACGGCGGCATGGTGGCATCGGACTGGACCATGCAGCGGCTGGCCGACATTCTCGATGCGCCAGTTGATCGCCCGACCATCCTCGAGACGACCGCGCTGGGTGCGGCCTGGCTCGCCGGCTCGAAAGCGGGGGTTTGGCCGAAGGCGAGGGAGTTCGCCAAGAGCTGGGCGCTCGAGCGGCGGTTCAAGCCGGAGATGGATATCGCCACGCGATCCGCCAAACTCGCAGGCTGGCGTGATGCTGTGCGCAGGACGCTGAGCGTGCCATAACGGTCACCACAGAACGAGCTGAAGGTGGCGGACATGCAGCCAGACTGGTATCCTGCTTGGCGCGACGAGGCTTTTGAACAGCTAACCGCCAAGAATGCCATTTTGGAGAAGGAGTTCCGCCTCGGTCACTGGCCGCGCTATGACTACGACCTGACGACCGGCAGGCTCCTGTATTCGGACAATGGTACCGTCAAGGTCGTTGCCGAGATTCAGATTGCTGGTTCGACGAGCGCGTCGCCGAGAAGTTCGCCAGGCAAGTTTGAATTCGACCAGGCCCAGAGCCAATTGCCAGCTTTCGCAAAGCGGGTTCGTTCCTTCGGCGAGGAGAACGATATCGCCGAACTTCAGCAAGCCTATGTGACCGACGCGAAAGATGATCTGGAAGCATTGGGCTGGGAATTGACGGCAGCGATGGTGCGAGTCTGCGACGCACTCGGCGCCTACCGTTCGCCGCGCGGCGAAGGGGGCGGCCTTTACCTGATTCTCAAAAGCGCAAGTTGGGCCAGCCGACAGGAGCTTCATTTCCGCCGATCGAGATGGTGAAAGTCCCACGGAAAAGGCCCGCGCCGTTTCCGACGCGGGTCCTATACTCACACTTGTACTCGTACTTACCAGCTACGGTTACTCAACCTTGGATCAGTAAGGCGAACGGCACTCCTGCCGCGGACCGTAATTCGGCTGGAAGGTGTTGTCCGAAGAACGGTAGCTGCGATAACGGTCGTAGCACCACTGGACATGCGAGTTGCCTTCGTAGACGCGATTGTTCTCGCTGTTGATGATCGCACCGGTGATCAGCGCACCAGTCGCGAACGCTGCCAGCGGGAACCAATAGTCGCCGTGGCGGCGATAGCCGCGATGATAGTCGCGATAGCCGCGATGGCCGTTCCAGTAGCCGCCGCCATCATTGTTGCGGGCGAAGCTACGATTGCCGTTGAAATTGCGGTTGCCGAAATTGCGATTGCCATTGAAATAACGATTGCCACGACGCCACTGGGATGGATAGCGGGTCTCTCCGACATTCAGGATATCTGACGAAGTCCCTGATGCTTGGGGCACTAACATCTGAGCAGCATTGGCCGGCATGGCCGCTGCAGCGAATGAAACTGACAAAGTGGTCGCCAGTATACCCGATACGATATTGTTCACTGTCTTCTCCTTCGAAAGGGTGATTGACGTCCCTTGTGGCGAAACAACGGGCGATGTAGGGGAAGGTTCCGCGCCAAATCCCAAGTTGCTGATTTGTAATATTTCTCCGGCCTGTCACCGGTGTCGAGGGGAGGCAGTGCCATTGCTTCGCGAGGAGCGTAGCGCTCGTGACCGAAGCGGGCAGGCAGGCATGGTGGCAGTGCTTGAAAAGTATGGCCTGTGCACGCGCTTTTTCCGGTTGACCGGTCGAGGCACTCTCCCTATGTTCCGCGCAATTTCGAGGGCCGCCTTTTCGCGCCCGCGGGAGCGCGTAGCTCAGCCGGTAGAGCAACTGACTTTTAATCAGTAGGTCATGGGTTCGAATCCCATCGCGCTCACCAACAAATTCAACGACTTAGCACCAAATCCGGCGATTTTTCATGTGCCATGATCGTTTACCGGAATTACCAGCGTTTCCGGGCTTTTCGCGGATTTTCTTGGGATTGCCGGGGATTCGGTGGCGCATGGATGGCGCACAGGGCGGGGGAGGCCGGCGGATGCGGGACTCGATCAAACCTCGGAGGGGAACCTTCCCTAGCCCCGGCAGGTTCATGGTTGGTGACGGCGGAGCATTTGTTTGTCCCTCAACAGCGATGTCGGGTCTCGTAAACCCAAATTCGCCGTCACACCTCACATAGAAATACCCGCGCGAGGCCGATTCAAAATCGAGTCGCATGTACCAAATAGACACACTATATTCGGTTTGTCGCCCGCACCCTCACGGCAAGCAGGCGATTGGAAGAGTCCATCACGCTTTCGCCCAACAAGGGAGAAGCGATATGACCGGTAACCGCAAAACGGATACAATGCAGCTTTTAATGCTGGCCTCTGTGGTAGACGAATATTGCCTTCAGGCCGGGATAGCGGTTGGCGATCCGGCCAGGGAGCGCATAGGCCGTCATGTTATCGAGTTATTCAAAAGCGGCATGGAACAGCCAGATGAGTTGCTGCTAGGCTTAGACCATCACTATGACGAGTGGCTTGGTGAGGTTGGCCAACCGGCGTCTTCCTCAGAACACGCCGCGTCATTGGCCTCTGATGCTGGTCCTCCTAAGGAACCGCAGCATCCGTCAATTCCGCCGCCACGCCCCCTTCAACGAAAAACCCCGCCGAAGCGGGGTTTCTAGTTTTTCCGAAAGTGGCCGCTGGCGGCTAGCCTCGTCTAGTCCGCAGCGCGCATGTCGCCAGGACACATGCCGGTCTGATGCAGCAAGCACTCCTGACAAGGCTCGCTGCCCGGTGCGACGTCAACCAGGCTGTCACCCAATATCATCCTGTCGCGGTTCGGATCCACATCCATAAAAGATCGCAGGCCGTAGACTTCGCGGCCTTTGCTCGTTCGTACCCGCCCCATCACCAGCGACGGTAAGATTTGGTCTTTGTGTGAGATGCACTGGCCTAGTTTGAAGCGCCATGTATTAGACGCAATAGGACTGAGCGGTTCCAAGGTTTCTAAAGCGACACTCGATTCAACTTTCCCCAATTCCATGTTCATGATTTTTCCCCAAACCGTGCTGATTTGCACGGTGATGAGAATGAATCGATTCCAAGTAATCGTCAAGCACTACATTCGGACTAGGCGTTTACACAATCTTTGGTCAAGAAAAAGGCGTTTACGCAATTTCACGCCAAGGCGTTTTCGCCTTAAGCGTCAATATCAAATAGGCGAAAACGCCTTAAGGTATTGCGGCATATATGCCCATTCGCATACTCTACCTTTGGCAAAAAGGTAAACGGGCATATTGTTCTGCCTATGGACTCCACCGTTATTTTGTGGAATCCATACGTATCTGAGCGACACAGGGATACGTCCGTGAAACACGACCGCACCTTCGATGAACTCTCCAAGGCCTTAGCGCCCCGCGGCACGGCTTGGCGCGCCACAGTCGGCGCCATTGCCATCGATCTGACGGGCAAGCTCGCCACCGGCATGGCGATTGGAATTGGCATCGCCGTCGGGCGCGCGCTGGCGGGCTGAGCAACGGCTTGGACGGCCTGCCGCATGACGTAACGGAAGACTCAGCTATGTCTGGAGTGCGGCGGACCTAATGGGACCGTCTGGCCGGCGCCATTCGGGCAACCTCCACAGCGAGGGCAGCCGGCCGTTTTAAAGCCTAGCGCTTAGCACGCCTTCAAACACTTCCGAAAAATGAGCCCGTACCTCTAAAAGGACGGGCCCGATCTACGGGGACGCCGGTAAGGGGTGTGGCATATACCGGCTGGCTACGGAACGGCGCCGTGGTGCATTCGTTCCGCGCCACATGACGTTATTTTTAGCCGCCCATCTTCTTCGCCATCGCGCAGAAATTCGCATGCGATTTGTTAAGCGTGGTATCGCCGCAGTCTTTCAACACGGCCTTCTGTTCCTCGGGTTTCATCGCCTTCCATGCGGTCTTGAAATCCGCATCCGACCTCAAGGTTTTCATGCCGGCATCGGTGAAGAACGGCGACATCTTTGCCGGGTCGTCCAGCGCGGATGTGTTGCCAGCGGCGAGTGCTGAACCAGTCATCATTGCGAGCGCCATTGCGCCCATCGTGAGCATCTTGAAGTTCATCTGAGTATCCTCCTGTCAGGTCATTCAACAAAACGTGACCTACAGGGAGGAACGTCCATTTGCCCGAACCGGTTCCCGACTGCGTCCTTACGAATTGGTATAGCCGCACGGGAGTACGCGCTGTCGACCTTTTGTGGTCGGCTGGTCGATTATCGCATCTCCTGCGCAATTGAAGCCCGCGCCGCTTGCGGGCTAGCGCGGGCCGATCGGGAGCCGGTGAAGATCCCGATCTTCGGCAGTGATGGGTGAGCATCGCTTGCCGCAAGCAAAAATAGTTAGAGATTGCTAATGTTCCGTCAAGCCGGTTTGGTCCGCTCGAAAGTCGGCTTCCAGTCGCGATTCCGCTCCCGATTTTGGCCGTCATAGTCCGGGATGCAGGTGAAGAACACCGGGCGCCTATCGCGGCCCGCGGCCTTGCAGTGCGAGCAGACGAATAGCCCGACAAGATCCTCATGCATCGAGCCATGGCCAGGCCCAAGGCGGTCTATGAGCGCTTGTATGTCGAGTTTTGTCGATCTGCAGCACATCGGATGACTGCAGTTTACGTAGACGCTTTCGCGCGCAGCAAGGGTGTCGGCGAGGGTCTTGAGAGGCATGGCGAACTCCGTTTGAGGGGATCGCCGCAACGGGAGGATTATATTCCTGAATTCAGTGGCGCTGCAAGCGACCTTGCGCGTAGACTTGAAGATCGACATACCTCTCCGGAGCGGGGAGGCACATATATAATGCTCGATCTTGTGAAGGCATTTTTTCTTTCGAATATCGGGCAGTCGCTGTCGATCGCTGCGATCATCGCGATCGTGTCGCGGTTACTTACGGCCCGCGGTCGCCTCGCATGGTCGGTAACGCATCAGCACTTCTACCAAATGCCTAACCCCGGCGGCGCCGGAAACATACCGGTCCGGACCCAAGAAATATGGGTCCAGAATAGCGGCCGTGTCGCGATCGAACAGGTTGAAATCACTTTGAATTATCCGCCACAGCACTATGAGATATGGTCACCTCGAAAAATCACGGAAGACACTATAGCGAATAACCGTCTTGTACTCACGCTCCCCTCTCTGGCAGGAAGAGATTTTTTCAGGATATCACTGATTGACGCGCGGGGTATCGAACTGCCTAGCGTGCTCAGCGTGCGGTGGAAGAACGGGGAAGGTCGCCTTGTGCCAATGGCACCTTTGCGCGTTTTTCCAAAATACGTTGTGGCGGCGTTTGGTGTTGTGTTGTTGATCGGCGCAACTACAATCTTCTACTTCCTGCTGCAGGTCGGGCAGCGCATTTACTCTATGAGTCCATGATTTTTTGCCGAAGGGACCGATGCCAATGAGCGTTGCAATAGGGAAAGGCCCGTGGGAGTGCAGATTTTGCGGAAAGGCGCAAATCGCTACCGACGAAAATTTTCGACAGGATTACAACCATCTATGGATTGGAAACACGAAATTCGGAGCTATTGGCATTAACTACTATGCGGCAAGATGCTTAAATCCCTCATGCAACGAGGCAACTATAATTTCTACTTTAAGCACTTCTGCTCCTACCAAAAGCGGAAACTATGGTCCAAGCAAGATGCTTTACACTTGGACGCTGAGGCCAAATTCGTTTGCCAAACCGCAGCCTGAATTTATTCCAAATGCGTTGAGAGACGACTACTACGAGGCGTGTCTAATACGTGATTTGAGCCCGAAGGCATCGGCCACACTTGCTCGCAGATGCCTACAAGGCATGATCCGTGATTTCTGCGGAATCTCAAAGGCCCGACTGATCGACGAGATCAAAGAACTGAGAAAGCGAGTTGATGAAGATATCGCTCCCAAGGGTGTGCAGGCTGAAACAGTAGACGCGATTGATCATGTGCGAGGCGTCGGCAACATCGGTGCACACATGGAAAAGGACATAAATAATATTGTTGATGTCGATCCAGGCGAAGCACAAGCCTTGATCGAGCTGATCGAAATGCTTTTTGAAGAATGGTACATTGCCCGCGAAAAACGTAGAGAGCGGCTAAAAAAGATCGAAAACATTGCGGCCGACAAGGCCTCGCAAATCACGGATTTACGATCTCCGCCCACCGAGGAGGTAGTAGTGATCAAGCCGGTCTCCGAGGGCGATTGAACCCAGCCATTTCCTGCTTTGCCGGCCTTTAGGGCCGACCACGCCTTGGCGGCGGAGATGGCGTGCTTGCCCTTTTCACGCACCGCCGCCTCGATCTGAATATCGATCGAGGCGGAGTTTGACGTGATGTCGGCGGCGTTTAGTTATCGACCATAGACGGACCTCAAACCATCGCGTATGCCAGCCGCGGTAGCCGCGCGGATAGCGGCTTGGCTATCTTTTGTAGGCGGCGCATTGCCGTTCCAGTTGTGGGTCTGGTTGATGACGATTGGCCGATTGTCGTTGCTGCTGGACTTGGCCCCGTCACCCTGCATCGCCTTCATCTGGTTTGGCGTGAAGATGGCGACGGTCTCTTCCGGACTTCTTGAAGAACCTCACCTGCTGCGTGTCGCCGGGCGCAATCATGCCGCCTGTCGAGAATCCGGCCGCCTTGTTAGATGCCGCAAGCGCCTGTGCGTATGCCGCTGCATAGCCTGGGGATCTTGGGCTAATGCCGTTGAGCATGGCGTTGTAGGGATCGCCGCCATGCAGTGCTGTAGGCGCAGAAGGCCCGACCCTCGAATTGGATGGCGTGCCGACCGACTTCATGCCGCCGTAGACGAGGTTATAGGCGATCTGCTCAGGTGTCGCCGCAAGACCATTCGAATTGTATCCGACAAGGCCCATGCCGCCGATTGCCGAATAGTTAGACTTAGCGCTGGCAAGGACACTGCTATAGGCTGCAACCTGATCTGCGGTATGGCCAGCGGCGTTCTTCCCGTTAGAATCGTAGAGGCTGGAACCGACGCGCGTCATGGTGCCGGCAGAGCCCGACGAAGACCCGCCACTGCCGCCAATGGAGCCGCTAGTCTTCATGTCATCAAGAGCATTGAACGTCTTGCGAGTGTTCGCCTCGATGTTCATAAAGACGGTGTAGTAGCGAGTGCTATCCGAAGTCGGATCGCGGCCTGTGAAGCCGGACTGCGCCATGGCTAAGGATTGGCTATTAGGCACCACGGAGCCGGCACTTGATGGCACAACAAGCTCAGGACCGTGCTCGCCCACCCAATAGGGTGTGTGCGCACTGACAGGGCCGCCTGCGGCGCGTGTGCCGCCGAAGCGTGTGACTGTGACGCCAGTTGTGCCGGAGCCGCTGGGCACCTGATAGGACTGCTGCGTGAAGCTTGGATTGCCATCGCCGCCATATCTGGTGACCCCTACAGGGCCGCCTGGCACATCGTAAATCGACTTCGTACCTGTGCCCACCTGCTGCGTCACGACTGTTATGGTGACGGTCTTGTCCTTGAGGGCTTGAACCGCGGCACCAAGCTGCTTGGCGCCGGCCGTGTCGGCGTCCAACTGCATGCGCGTGTGGACTAGGCTGTCGATGAACTTGTTGACGGCATCGACCCCGAATCCGTCTTGGATGAGCGTCTGGCGCACCATATCGAGGCCCGCGTAGACGTTCTGAACGCTCGTTCCGCCGCGGTTGAGCGCGTCAAACAGTTTCGTCACGGTCGACGTCGCGTTGGTGATGTCGGCGCTGGCGTCCTTGATTTTGGAGGTGTCATCGAAGAAAGCAGCCATATTCTCTTTGCCGCCGGCCGTGGCGATGGCCTGCTTCAGAAGATCGACCTGCGTGGTGGTGTTCCGATATTGCTGCTCCAGACTTAGCATGCCTTGGAGTTGGTTCTGCCTGGCGTGCTGGACGGCCTGGTCGATCTGTTCGAATTGACCAACGGTCGACTGCAGCGACTTGCTCACGCCGAATCCGCTGGAGGCGCCAGCGCTGGCATCTCCGAACAGCTTGGCGATCGTGGCGTCTGCAGTGCCTGCCTTCGCCGAGACGTCCTTGAAGCCGGCAGAAACCTCCGCAAGGGTTTGGGTGGCCTTCTGCCCGTCCGGACCAATGCGCTTTATGCCCTGGTCTTTATCGAGGATGTCCTGGAGCTTCTTCACTTCGTTGACCGCGGCCTGGAGGCCATCAGCAAAGTGGTGCGCATCCGGCGTAAGTGACGGATCGAGGCGCAGATCGCCGACAGATGCCACCAGCTTGTCGACATTGACGTTTCCGGCATCGATCGTATCTGCGATCTTGCCAAATGCCTCCGATCCAGCCGAGCCCACAACGTCAGACGCCCTGGCCAGATCGCGCAGATCCACCTTAAGATGGTCTAGCGAAGCCGCCAGAGACCGTTGATCGTTCTCTATCTGCGTCTTTGCATCGGCAGCGATGACGGAGCCTGGAAGCTTTGCGGCCTCGTCCGCGTATTTCTTCAGGGCCTCGGTAAGATGCGGGTAGGTGTTTGCCACCTCATCGAGCAGCTTCTTATGGCCCTCAAGAATCTCATCAACTGACAAAATCTTCTCGCGGGTAGCAGCCATGTAGACGGCAACTGCTGCTACAGCAGCTACGCCTGCCGTGGAGAGCATGCCGGGGATTGTGGTCAGCCACGTGCCAAACGCCGCGCGCACTCCTGCGCTCGCCGCAATTAGCCCCTGTGGCCCGCTCATGGCGTAGGATAGATGGTTGGCCTGCTGGGTCATCACCATCATGGGCGACTGACCCATGGCTATGCTTTCGGCTGCAGAGCGCGCAGCGTGGCCTAGCGATGCCCATTGAGTGGCGCCCATAGTCGCCGCTCGCGCGCCTTCCTCGACGGCGACAGCGGTACCGAGGTGCTTAGTGCGGGCGAGATCCATGACCCGGTTGATTTCAACCTGGTCGACGCCGAGTTTCTTGGCTGCGGCATCAGCGGTGAGCAGAGCGCGTTCCATGCGCTGGGTGGCTGCAAAGACTGGATCGACGCTGGCCTTAAAGCGGTCCCAAGCCTTGGCTGTGGACGAGATCGAGCCCGCGGCGCCAGTCATAACCGTAGTCTGTTTGCAACAGCCTCGGTTGCGGCGTTGGCGCTATCCATCGCCTTGTCGTAGGCGGCCTGCGCGGACTTCATCGCCTTTACGTAGGCGGCAGAGCCGGCTTCGGCACCGCGAGCATCGATAGTGAGTTCTGTTACGACGACTTCATCGGCCATGGCTAGTGAGCCTGCGCATCTGCAGGGTTAAACATCGTCGCGGCAGACCATTCCACCTGATAAGTCGGCAAGGTGATCGGGTCCAAGTCAGGAACTGCGGCCATCCGCGCTAGCAGATGGCGCGCTTGGCTCTTCCTGCCGCTTTGAAAAAGTGCGCTGGCGGTTCGAACGTCAGTCTGCAGGATGCGCACCAGCTCTTCGAACGAAGCGACAGCAGCAGCGGCGGCATTCATACCCTCGAGCGCATTGCCAAAGGCGCGTCGGAGGCTTTCGAGTTCGTCGGCAAGCGCGAGCGCATGGGCGGCAATCGCAGCCTTCTTCATAGATTTGTGCGCCGTAGCGAGCATTTCGCGTGCGGTGTTCATGGAATTATTCCTGTGATTTGATGGCTGTTGCGGCCAGTAAGTGGCGGGGGTCATTCCCCCACTGCGGCGAGCGCTTCGGCAATGATGGCGGATGCGTCTTCCCAAGGCTTGACGTTGAGCGCCGCGTGGACTTCGACGGTAAGCGCGATCAGCTCATCGTGCCGGCCGTCTGCGTAGAACGCCTGCCCGCCGCCGCGTATCGCGGCCAGGTGTTCGCCTTGCAACTCGACCAGGCGGTCGACTACGGGAAGCAGGTCCGCAGTGATACGCGCGAGGCGCAGCTTCCGTTTTCGGCGTTTGATTGGCATGTCAACCTCGATTGCTTCGCAGCGATGGCGGCCTAGCGCCTTCACCTGGACCTTCTGAAAGGTCTAATTCCCTGACTAATCGCGCGAATCTGATCATCGAATCCCGCTCGATCGAGACTTCCGGTCGTGCCCGCGGCACGCCTTTCTCGTCGGTGAATGTCAAGCCGAGCGTGGCAAGGGCTGCCCGTGCTTGCTGCGCCCGGTCCCAGCTTTCGCAGGCGTTCTGCAGTAGCCGTAGGTGGTGCGATTCCAACTCGAAGTCGGCTACCACCTCGGCCCACCATCGGCGGGTCGCTTTGGTCAAATGCTTCGGCGCCGACGGACCTTTCCGCGCGGCCCTAGCAGGCGTGGAAATGGGAACAACAGCAAGTTCTGCGGCGGATTTTGGTCCTCTAGAACCCATTGTCAGGCCTCTTCGCGCGCGTGTGTTGAACCGGGGATACGAAACTCAAAGGTAAGCCCCGAAGCGGTCTAAGGGGTAAGCCTCGATTTACAGTCGAGACCCCTATACCCTGGGTTGCAATCACGCCGCCTCGAGGTAGCCGACGAGATCCCACACATCCTGCGTCTCAGTCGCGACGACCAAGGCCGTCGCGTAGCGCTTGGCGATCTTCAGGGTCTCAGGTGTGTTGATGGTGACGCCATCGCCGGCAACAAACGTGACTTGGCCGGTACCGCCCTGAAGCACTGTGCGCTCTGTCCCAGGCGGGAATGGCACAGACGAATAGGGTGGCACGACGATCGACACAGCGCTTGCGCTTGTGGTTCGCACCCAGCGCTCTCTCGGTGACAGCGTGAACGTCGTGCCGGCGAAGAACTCGACTGCCTCTGGCATGTCGATGACGGCACCGGACTCGGCCCGAATGATGCCGCCGGCTTTCACGATGATGGATCCGCCGCTTTCGACGATCAATCGATCGCCATTGCCGTCGAAGTGTACCTTCTCTGTCATTGCATCACCTCGACTGCGACTGCGCGCTGCTTGCCGGTGCGCTGGTCTAGTTGGCTATCGTATGAGACGCGCTGGCCAACGCGCAGCCCGTCCCTAGTGCTAGTGATATGAACAAACAAATCTGGACCGTGATCGTCAGGGGTGATGAAGCCAAAGGCTGCGTTGTCGACCCACGTGACGACGGTGCCGATCTCTCGGTCTTGGTTAGGCATCTGGTATTCCTTGTTGAAAGGCCGGCAATCGGGGGCCGACGTATCCCCGATCGCCGGTTTGGACCTGCCCGTCTGGCTGCCCAATCTTGGTTCGTTATCGGCTCAACGCCGCCAAGCGGCGGCGGGCAGCATCGAGGCGCGGTGTCGCCGTGCCTATCTCAAGGGCGCGCATGTGAGACGTCGGGATCAAGCCCTTAGAGCGCGCATCTGACAGCGCGTTCGGATTTGCTGGAACTGGGGTCACAGAGAATTCCAAAAGCTGCTGCTTCAAGAAATCGACACCACCTTTTCGGCTCTGATCGGTCGTGAACTTCCATTCGATTGGAATGAAGCCCACAGATCCAGCGCGGAGGTAGCCGCCCTTTACGAGGCGAAAGATCGTGTCGGCGAATGCGTAGGTCTCCGCGTCAGCGAACTCGACTTCGCCGATCAGCTTCCCGCCTACCACTTGCAGGCCTGACAGTTTGCCGATCGGCGGCTCGTCGCTTTTATGCCCGAACAGCACGACCGGGTTGCGTCTGATTTCATCGAGCTGCCAACCATTGGGATTGATCGTGTCAGACATGCGGTCGACGCTTCCGTCGGACAGGACATAGCGAACCTTGCGGTTGCCTGCGGATGCCTCTGGCATGGCGCGTGCGGTTGCCCGCACGCCCTGTCCAGCCGTTGAGCCAGCCGTGGCCAACTCTGCAAATTTGGCAGATGGAACGAACATCGTCATTGGCGCTAGTTCCCGATCAGCGCGACGAGAGGCCCCGCAGTCGCGGAATCGCCTAGCCCATGGCAATTGATGTCGTAGCGCTCGATTCCTCGGACGCCGATTTGATCTAGGTCGAAATAGCGATTTTGGCTCACCGCCACAGAGACGCCCTTGCGCGAGCCGAAGGAAACAGCGGCACGCATGTCGCCAAGAACGATCATGACACGATTGCTAAGATCACCAGAGCCGGGCAACTTCGGGCTCAGGACGATCGGGAAGCCCATGAACGAGAGCATCGGCCGCAACCCATTTGCGGTCATGATCCAGCCGCCGACCGTGGCACCGATCCTGGCAAAGCACTTTGCGGCGCCATACCCAGAGACGTAGAACTTCGCACTGGTCCAGTACCGTTCGGGCAGCGCCGCCATCAGAGCGGCAATGTCGGTTGCATCAATTTCCTCGAACGTATCATGGGCGGAGGTCGCAACGACCGCACCGGCAAGCTGGCTTGCGCCACCAAGACCAGCAACGAACTTGGGGCAGATGCCGGAAATGCCCGCGTAGGTCGACGTCCCGTCGCCGTTGAATCCAGCGTCATCCTCCATATCCGCGAAGATAGCGCTGAGTTCCTCCACGAAGAACGCGCCGAGATCCGCGGCGGAATCCTCCCACATTTCGCTTGAGAGGCGGGTAAGCGCCGCGGGCTTCTTCGCCACGTGCTCGATGTTGCCCCAAGCGTTATCAGAACTCCGGGGCGACATTTTCGCCGATGTAGTACCCGGCCAGCGCACCCGTGCGCTTCGGCACTGACAGTGAGCTTGAACCCATTAGACGGATGCGCGCTTCCTGCCTGAAAACCGCAAGGCTATTTCGGTATTCGATGATCTCGGATTCGATCTCTTCCGGCACAGTGAAGCCACCGGATCCACCGACCAGTTCGCCCTGAGCCGCCTTTTCGATGCCGATGCCACGATCACCACACCAGGCAGCGGCCTTTTCATTCTGAAGCAGTGCCGCCGCGACCCACTGGCCTGCACGTTCTGCTAATTGCGGCGACTTGCCGTCGAAAGCGCGGCGTGCGCCGACTTGGAATACTTCATGTCGCATCGTTGATCTCCGAACGGGTAACAAAGCCGGCTTTACAGGCCGCTTCTAAAAGACGTAATCGGCGGCGCCGACGATCGGTGGGCCGAACAAAACGCCGCTCTGCGCATCGCAGATCAGAGCGGGATTACTTTTTGAGATGCGCTGGATCGCTTCTCGGTAATTGGCGGCTGCCGCATTTGCTCGCCGTAGCTCGAGCAGGGAGTCGACACGGCGCCTCACGATCGCTCGCCAGATAGTCTCGCTGGTCCGAACAGCCTCCGCTGCGGCTGCGATCCTGGCTTGGTTCTCGCTGTGTGTGAGGGCTTCAATTGCCAGGGCAAGTGCCTGGCGCTCTGTGATAATGGCGTGGAGTCTCTCGCCGGCTGAGGGCTCACGTTCGGCTGGCAGCGCCGAGCCGCTGAGCAGCGAGGCTGCCCAGTCACGGGCGCCTGGCCCTACAACCCTTTCTTCAGGTCGAACGCCAGTCTGTTCCAAGGCGATTTGTGCAGATAGAAGCTCGCGATCTCGAGCTTTGAAGCCGGCAGCCTTGCTCTGGATTGCTTCGAACTCCAGCGCGGCGGTAGTAGTCTTGGGTGGTTTCGCGGTGGCCATCTAATGGTCCTTTTTCAGAAGGCGAAAAGCGGTACCGCCAGCCTTCAAACCCGCAGGTTAAAGGCTGGCGGTCGATCAACAGCCGCCCCGACGGGAGAGGCTGGATTTGGGAAAGGGCGCACCCGTGGTGCGAATTGACCGCGCCCTGCGGTACTTCCACGAAAAAGCGCGTTAAGCACCGAACGATGACGAGGCGACCGGTGCTAAAGGTTATATGTCTTCATGAATGACACCCCCGCGTGGCGCAAAAAGGCACAACTAAGCGGCAGCCTTGCAAATATTAACATCGTCGTTGTCGGCCACTCGAGCGGGCGCCGGAAACTTGGACTTGGCTTCCGCTACGGCTTGATTGACATGCCGCTGTGCACCGCGGTCTGCATAGTCGCGGCTGTACCCGTGAGAGGTGCCGATCTCGTACTTGTGAAAACCGGCAAGGATCATCTCGAGAACGCCTGCAGCCGCTTCGGAGAGCATCGCTGGCTCACATGCCGGAGCGACTAGCGCGTGCGCACTGGTAGGCCTGCGAAGATTGGCCACCGGCTCATCGGCACCACGCGTTCCTGACGTATCGTAAAACGGCTGGCGGGTGACGCCGTAACGATCGACGTATGACGCCATGAGCCCTCCTGCAGGGGGGCGTCTGGCTTTGCGATGAAAGTTAAATTGCATGCCACCGAGCCCAATCGCTCCCTCGCTCAAAACACGGACATCTGTCGAGTGGCGGTATGTCTGTTCCCAACCCTGCGCACTGCGCTTGTGCACTACCCTGACTCGGAACAAGTCAGAGAACATTTCCTCAATGGATGGCCGGATTTTGTGCACCCGCTCCTGGTGAAACTCGTAAGGCTCCTCCGGTTCGTCCTCGCCGTTGAACAGCGCGCTGACGTCGCCATGCACGTCACCCGACACCGACTGCTGCCCGAAGGCCCAAACCGCGTAGGCGCCTTCCGGATCCACCTTTGCGATGGAATGAAGGACAGGCAGATTGCCACGCCAGCGAGGGTCGGCATTGTCGTTAGCGGCTGGCCGCTCTAGTCGGGCGCGGTGGGTGTCGATGGCCCATGCCGCCTGCGCAGTCACTAAGGCTGCCCTGGCCCCGCGTGCGGCCCGCTCTTCGCGTGTCGACGTAACTGGCTTGCCGGTAAGCTTGCTCTTGGCTAGCCGCGGTTTGGTAATGAACGTGAGGTTGTTGTTCATGTTGGGTGGTCATCCCATTCGAGAGCCGGCTTGGCCGGTAGAGCCGAACCGCAATGCGCGGGACGGTAGAAAATGGTCCTTGGAACTATCTGCGGTCCGTTTGGTTTTCCCGTCCAAGGAGACCCGTCATGCTCAGATGGTTTGTTAGACTCGGCGCACTGTTCCTTGCTTACCGGCTGGGCGAGGAGGTCGGTCGAGCGCAGGCTCGAGTTGATTTGCGTCCGCAGCCTCCGTTGGATTATGAGCGCAGTCCCTCAGACCGAAACGAAGACGAGTTTGGCGAGTTGTAAGCCGCGTCGTTATCGTTCGCCGGTTTTAGGTCTGGTCTGATCTTCCACAGTGCCTCCCACGAAATCCGGCGCTTGGTGACTGTCTCGACTATCGTCATGCTGCCTCCTCGTCGTCGTCAAACTGTGCAGCCCAATCCTTCGCCATCTCATGTGCCGTTTTCACGGATTCGGGCACAACTGAGTATCGAGGAACAAACTTGATGGGCGGCCTCGCGTCGCGATGCGCGGGTTTCCAATCATAGTCAATGTTGGGGCCATCAAACACTCTCAGTGGAGCGGCGGCGGGCGTCTCGATGTTGTCGTGAGCGTCGCCTTCGGTTTCATGCGGCAAGCACTTAACGAAACCGCCATTGTGATAGTGGAGCAAGAGACGCGCGCGGCGCCCCACTAATTCCTCAGCGGTTTCTACGTCGCTTAAGCCCACAGCATCGAGCAGGCTGCCTAGGACCTTCTGGCCATCTGCCTGCTCGCCCTCATCGTCGCTGTTGGTAATAATGAATATGTCTGACTGAACGCCACAGTCTGTGGTGTAGTTGAAAGTCAGACACTTTGCGTTGTCGTCTTCGAGATCTTGTGGGTCGACACTGGTGATCGTTACCCATCGCTCGACATCCTGATAGACTGTGAAGTCTGGTTTGCCATCTTTCTTAAGTGGTCTGATGCCCGACGTGGCGTAGCCAAACGGCGGTGCATCAGCACCACCTACGTAGGTACCCGTAGGTACCCCGTAGGTTTGGGGTGCGGATTTCTGCGTAGCTACACCAGTTAGGTACGCGAATTTCCGCGTAACAATATCCCTTAGTGGCGCGGATTTCCGCGTAGGTAGAGTTTCATTCGTAGCTACGCGATTTTCCGCGTTGCTAGCGGGATTTTTCTTTTTGCGCTTTTTACGTGCAGTCGCACGGGATTCAATCTCAGATTTAATTTCAGCGGCTACCTCACGCACCCATTCAAAATTGAATGTGTAGGTGTTGCCGCGGGTGCCCGTGCCTTGGTCTACAATCTCTGCAAGGTGCATGTCCTGAAGTCGGCGCAAGGATTCCTGCACGCTGCGAACGGGGCGTCCGGTTTCGCGCGCCAAGTGTCCGGCGCTCGACGGGAAGGTGACGCCATCCTTCTTTTTGAACCGGTCAATCAACTCCAATAGCACGGTCAGGTCTGTGCCGTTCAGTGGCGGTTCGGCGCCCTTGGAGGCGTACAGGGCAAGCTGGAACTGGTCGAGAGATCCGACGTCTTTAGTGGGTGCCATTGACGCGCGCCTCCTTAGCGGCACGCCACTCGTCACCAATCTCGAGGCACGGCTCGAATATCGGCCGCCCATCATCGGTGCGGTCGATCTCGCGGATTACGCCGGCCTCGAGCAGACGCCGGATAGCGGCGCACATTGTGCGTCGCGTCGACTTGAAATCCCGCGCCAGGCGGTTGGTGGATAGGACGCAGTGACCCTTCCGCGCCCATTCATCTACGACAATGAAGGGGATACGGAAATCATGTCTGCCGGTGCGTAGGAGGTTTGTTGAGGCTGCGGTGTAGTCGATCATTCGCTGAATCGTAGATTCAGGCAGGTCTTCAATTTGCATCTCGATTCCTTGGCGGAAGAGAGTTCTTAGTCACTGAGTGAAGGCTGTAGTCGGGCGGTGGCCGCGGTTGGATTCCGTGGGAGGTTTTTAGTCGGGGCAGGGGGTTAGGCGGCCCTCGTTTCCTGTTCCTTCAGCCATGCGGCCAGCGATGAGCGGCGCGCCGATACGGTACCGCCGAGTTTAAACGTCGGCAGGATATCATCGTAGATGAGGCGGTATGTCTGACGCCTGGTGATCCCAAGCGCCGCTGCGATTGCACTGGCGCCCATGAGAAGGTCGCCAGATTGATTGTCGTTCGAATGGTCCATGAGTTCCCCTGTTCCGGCACCACGAGGTGCGGAAATTGCGCACGCCAAAGCGCGCTACCAAACGTATATGTTGAGGGGTTAGGGCCGCCGTTGGGTTTGGCGGGAAAAGCGAGTCGCCGCTACAAGCGCGGACTTGACCAACAATTAGGCGTTTTCACATTTTTTGTCAAGGTTTTTCGACAGTTGCCGGGTTCTGACAACGCTGCCTGTTGTTAGCCAGCGTGCGCCATGCTATTTTATGCGCCATGAAATCAGGAGGTCAAGTTGGCAACTGTCACTAAGCGCACGTGGACGACCGGCAAGGGAGAGAAACGAGAAGCTTGGGTGCTCGCCTACACAGACAAGAAAGGCGAACGGCACAAGGAGCAGTTTGCGAAGAAGCGCGAAGCGGATGCCGAGCGCGTGAAGGTCGAAGGTCAAATAAGTAAAGGCACCTTCCGTGCTGAGGCGGCCAGCAAGACCGTCAAAGACGCGATCGACGCCTACGTGAAGCACCTCGAAAAGCGACACGGTAAAGGCGAGCAGGTTACGACCATGTATTTGCGCAACACGAAAGGCCAGTTGGTCACCCATGCGCAGCCCGAACTAGGAGACACGAAACTCGCCGAATTGACGGCGCGTGCGGTCAACGATCTGGTCGAAAAGTTGCGTGACGCGGAAGTTGGCTTAGTCACGGTGCGGCGTGTCATTGGCAGCCTGTCGCGCGCGTTACAGCACGCGGTAAGCCAGGATTGGGTCGCGACAAATGCGGCTAAGGGAGTCAGGGTAATCGGGAAGCGAGGGCAGGGGAGCGAAAAGGTTGTCCCTCCGTCTAAGAAGGCGCTTGCCGACATTCTAGAGAAGGGCGATGCCGATATGAAACGGAGGATCCAATTCGCCGCGGCGACTGGCCTTCGAGCTTCTGAGCAGTGGGCTGTTCGGTGGCGGCACATCGACCTGAAGGCGCGAACGGTTAAGGTCGAAGAACGCGTTGACGCTTTCGGAGAGTTTGACACCACCAAATCGGAGTCGGGGCAGCGCATCGTTCCACTAGGAAAAACGATTGTTTCGACGTTGCGAAGCTGGAAGGCCGAGACCGCACACGGTGGCGTCGATGATTTTGTCTTTCCAGACACGGAGGGAGGCTTTACGCGCCACACCAATTTTCTGCGTCGCCAGTGGAAACCGCTGATTGAGGCTGCCAAGGTCAAAGACATCGGGTGGCATGCGCTGCGGCACTTTGCTGTTTCGACATGGATAGAGGCAGGACTGCAGCCGAAGGCAGTGCAAACGCTTGCCGGGCACGCCTCATATGCAATCACAATGGACCGATACGGACATCTGTTCCCTAGCGATGATCATGCCGCGGCCATGGACAAAATAGCCAAGGCGCTGTTCTCAAAGTGACGAGGATTGACGACGCTTTACCGACTTTGTTGGCGCATGAATGGCGCATACTGCCATAGAACCGCGCAGATGGTACGTTTGTTACGGTCTTTTAATCAGTAGGTCATGGGTTCGAATCCCATCGCGCTCACCAATTTTCGAGTTGAAATCACGCAATATCGTTCGAGACCGAAACTGGCGGCCCTAGGTCGAGCATGTCGGGTCAACAAAATGGTTTTTGACGACGTCGTCTCGAGTGGGGAAGCGTCTCCGGGAGAGGCAATTCAGAAGCGAGACGGGCGGGAGCCTTTGAGCCAAGACTTCCGCGATCACACCATAGGCTAAGGCAATCACGCGGTGCACAATGCAAATACAGCGGTCGATTCCTTTAGGGATGTAGCCACTTCAAAAGCCCGCCGCGGGTCGCTCCCGTGGCGGGCTTTTCCTATGAGCGAACCGTTACCCAATGGCGAAAAGCTGAAGGTTCGTGAACCTTTGCCACGCGCAGCGGCCGTTAGTCCCCCCTCGACAGATGCACGTCCAGAACGGCGGCCTTCTTCGCGATCAGGCCTTCCAGATCCGCGTCAGACCGCTTGGTGCCGGTCCGTTGGCGCAGCAGCGAGATCACCGCGCTCATTGATAGCGGAGTGGTTTGGGAAAGCGGGGCGGTCTGAGTGCCCAGAATGGCATCCACCGCGCCGGCAACATCCGGGGTCTCCGTTGGTGCTCGCATGGGAGGTTCCTTTGTGCTCAGGTCGGCCTCGGTGCCCTCGGTCGGTGCCCTGACGCCGCGATCGAAGACGACCGCCAAACCGTTCTTGACGGCGAGCGCTGCGACCATATCGTCGAGCTTGCGGTCAGGGAGGGCAGGGTCGGCGGGTTTCAGCATCTTGCGGATCACCCTGGCGGCCTGATCCGTCGACACAAAGTCATAACGCCGTTTTCTGGCCTCGACATATTGTTCGATGATCATGCTCAGGCGTCGGGCTGCGATATGCCTCGGTTCCTGCACCTAAGCCCCCATCAGCAGAGTGCAAATTTCGGCAAGCCAAAAGGACATAGGGCGGCCAGGTCGGACATCAAACGCTCTTCGACCATTCGGCGTATCTGGCAATCAGGCCGGAACGATACTGCGCCTGAAGCATTTCGCTCCTATCACCAGCTCATTGAGGGAAGGCCGGGCCATGAAGATCGCCCATGTCGCGCCACTGTACGAATCCGTGCCGCCAAGGCTCTATGGCGGCACCGAGCGCATCATTTCCTACCTGACCGAAGCCCTCGTCGACCTCGGCCACGACGTAACGCTGTTTGCCAGCGGTGACACCAAGACCTCCGCCAAACTCGTGCCATGCCGCGAGCGGGCGCTGCGTCTCGATCCGCGTCCGCTGAAATCCGAGATCGCGGCGCATCTTTCGATGCTCGACGAGGCGAGGAAACGGGCCGACGATTTCGACGTCATTCACTTCCATCTCAGCCATTTCCTGCATTTTCCGTTCTTCCGCGACATGCCGCAGCGCACGGTGACGACGCCGCATGGCCGGTTGGATTACGCGGATCTCGCACAAGCCTATGACCGGTTCCCGCGCTTCCCGATGATTTCCATATCCCGCAGCCAGCGGGCACGGTTTGCCTCCGCGAACTGGCTGGCGACAATCCATCACGGGCTGCCCGTCAATCTCTACGAGCCCGATTTCGAGGCCGGCTCGGATGGCACCTATCTGGCCTTTCTCGGCAGGATGTCGCGAGACAAGCGACCGGACCGGGCGATCGAGATCGCCCGCCGCACCGGCTTGAAACTCAAGCTCGCGGCCAAGATCGGTGAGGACGATCGCGCCTATTTCGAGGAAGTCGTCCAACCGCTGATCGATGGCGAACAGATCGAATATGTCGGCGAGATCAATGAGCAGCAGAAGACGGCGTTTCTCGGGAACGCAGCCGCCCTGCTTTTCCCGATCGATTGGCCGGAGCCGTTCGGCCTTGCCGTGATCGAGGCGATGGCGTGCGGGACGCCTGTGATGGCCTGGAGTTGCGGCGCCATGCCGGAGATCGTCGATCACGGCGTGACCGGTTTCGTCGTCGAGACCATAGAGGATGCCGTTGCCTCCATGCCGGCTCTCCTGCAACTCGACAGACGGCGTGTCAGGGCGGTGTTCGAGCGGCGCTTTTCAGCCCGCAGGATGGGGCAGGATTACGCCGCCGCTTATGCAGAGCTGGTCGACGCCGGCGGTCACGTCAAGGCCTCATAACGGAAGTGCCTTTCAGAATGAACAGGGACAGGCCTATTGACCATCAGCCCACTTGACGAGCGCACGCTCGATCCGGCGATCGCACTGGCGTCTCTCGATGAGACGGCGCCGCGGGAACCGCACAGGCTCTTCGCCCTCAAGCATGGCGACTGCTTTGTCGTCGCCGACGCCTATGGCGATATACGCGGCGTCGGGGACGGGTTCTTTCGCGACGACACGCGCGTGCTTTCCGAATTCCGCCTGACCGTCGGTGGGCGGTCGACATCGTTGCTGGGTGCGTCGCTCAGCCAGGACAATGTGCTGTTCACCACCAACCTGACCAATCTGCCGATTGAGAGCGCCGCTGGCCGCCAGATACCGCAAGGCGCTATTCATATCGAGCGCGTCAGGTTGCTGTGGGAGGAAAGGCTTTATGAGCGCATAACGCTGTCCAACTACAGCCGGGAGCATTCGACGATCCTGCTGTCGCTGCGTTTTGCCGCCGATTTTCGCGACATGTTCGAGGTCCGCGGCTCGACCCGCTCGAAGCGTGGAACGGCCCATACGGCTGTGATTGCCCAGAGCGCGGTTGTGCTTCGCTACGAAGGCCTGGACAAGGTGGTGCGCACATCCGCGATTTCATTTTCGCAGACGCCCGATCACCTGACCTCTGAGCGGGCGGATTTCGTCATCGCCGTCACCAAGCGCAGCAGTCAGACGCTGTACGTGGAAGTCGGCAACGAGACCGACGATCGCCCCGAAAGCCAGCGGTTTCGTGCTGCTGCCGCCCGTGCTCGTTTCGGCATGCGCGCCAAGCGACGGCATGGTGCGACGCTGCACAGTTCTGGCCGCGTTTTCAACGACTGGATGGCGCGGGCGCGCGCCGATGTCGCGCTGCTCACGACCGAACTGCCGACCGGGCCCTATCCCTATGCCGGCATTCCCTGGTTCTCCACCGCCTTCGGCCGGGACGGGGTGATTTCAGCCTTGCAGATGCTCTGGCTCAATCCTGGTCTGGCGCGGGGCGTGCTGGCGTTTCTCGCCCAGCACCAGGCGACCGAGACCTCGCCTTTCAGCGATTCCGAACCCGGCAAGATCATGCACGAGACCCGCAAGGGCGAGATGGTGGCACTCAGCGAGTTGCCGTTCGGCCGCTACTACGGCGGTGTCGACACGACGCCGCTCTATATCCATCTTGCCTGCGCCTATGCGGACCGCACGGGGGACATAGCCTTTATCGATACGCTGTGGCCATCGCTGTGCGCCGCGGCCGAGTGGATCGAAACGGCGAGCCGTTCGACGGGGTTCCTCACCTACCAGCGCGCTGCGGAATCCGGCCTTGCCAACCAGGGCTGGAAGGACAGTTTCGATTCCGTCTTTCACGCTGATGGCCGCATTCCGAAGGGGCCGATCGCCCTGGTCGAGGTGCAGGGCTATGTCTTCGCGGCGTTCCAGGGCCTGGCGAAACTGGCGCGGCTGCGCGGCGAAACGGAGCGGTCGGAGAGCTGGGAAATACGCGCCGACGCCATTCGCCAAAAAGTCGAGCGCCATTTCTGGATCGAAGACCTCGGCTATTATGCGCTGGCACTGGACGGCGAAGGCCAACCCTGCAAGGTGCGCACATCCAATGCCGGTCACCTGCTTTATGTCGGCCTTCCCAGTCCGGACCGGGCGCGCATGGTCGCCGACCAACTGCTGTCGGCTTCGTTCCATTCCGGCTGGGGACTGCGGACGCTGGCGGACGACGCGGTCTTCTTCAATCCGATGTCCTATCACAACGGGTCCATCTGGCCGCACGACACCGCGATCTGCGCCACCGGACTGGCGCGATACGGCAACCGCGACAGCGTGGTGCGGCTGATGAGTGGAACCTTCGAATCCGCCGTTCATTTCAACATGCGGCTGCCCGAACTGTTTTGCGGCTTCACGCGCGCGGCCGGCGAAGCACCGATTGCCTATCCGGTGGCTTGCCTGCCGCAAGCCTGGTCCGCCGGCTCGGCCTTCATGCTCATGCAATCGTGCCTCGGCCTTCAGATCGATGGCTGGACAGGCGAGATCCATGTGACCCGGCCGCGCCTGCCTATCGGCATCGATAGCCTCGTCATTCGCCATCTTTCGGTAGGGCAGGCGTCGGTGGACCTGACATTCCAGCGCGTCGGGGACCGTGTCGGCGCCTTCCTTGCCGAACCGCATGAGGGGTTGGTGCCACTCGTGGTCAGGAGCTGAAAAATCGGAACCATCCCGCACCACAGGCGTTGGACCACCAGACTATGGGTGCCGGAACTCCCAGTCAACGAAGACGCTGCGGTATCCCATTGAAAGGTAATCGGTTTCAATGTCCGACGACAGTTCGTATCTGGTTGTTCCTTCATTCGCATTATGGCTCTTCACCCTTGCAGCTGTCGGCGTCCTGGTCATCGCGCTGGTGACGATGGTGGTGCGGGCGCGCAGGGGCGCGCGGATTGCCGCCGTGGGGGCCAGCCCCGCTCACAGCTCACTGCCGGAATTCGAGAAGAACGGTCAGTCGGCCGTTGCCGCGCTGGTGCAATGGTCACCCGAAACGCTGCGTCACATCCTGGCAACCGAATTGCCCGATGCCCAGGTGATCGTCGTTTCAAATCGTGAGCCGTACATCCACAACCGCGAGGGCGACGACATCCAGCTGGTCGTACCCGCCAGCGGGCTCGTCTCCGCCCTGGAGCCGATCACGCGCGCCTGTGCGGGCACGTGGATCGCCTATGGCGGCGGTTCGGCCGACGCGCTGGTGGTCGACAAGAACGACCGGATCGAGGTGCCGCCTGACAATCCTTCCTACACGCTGCGCCGCGTCTGGCTGAGCGAGGAGGAGCAGCAAGGTTATTATCTCGGCTTTGCCAATGAGGGCCTGTGGCCGCTTTGCCATATCGCCTTCACCCGGCCGATATTCCGCGCCTCGGATTGGGAAGCCTATGAGGCGGTCAATCGCAAATTCGCCGACACCGTTGTCGCGGAAGCACGTAACGAGCGGCCGATCGTGCTGGTCCAGGATTACCATTTCGCGCTGTTGCCGCGGATGATCCGCGAGCGCCTGCCGGAGGCGATCATCATCACCTTCTGGCACATTCCATGGCCGAATTCGGAAGTGTTCAGCATCTGCCCGTGGCGCGAGAAGATTCTCGAGGGCCTGCTCGGCAGTTCGATCGTCGGCTTCCACACCCAGTTCCATTGCAACAACTTCATCGACAGCGTCGACCGTTTCCTGGAAAGCAGGATCGAGCGCGAGGATTCGGCCATTTCCTATGGCGGCGAGATCAGCCTGGTGCACGCCTATCCGATTTCAATCGAGTGGTCGCCGCCGCACCTGGACAAACTGCCAGATGTCGCGCAATGCCGTCGGCAGGTTCGCGAGAAATTCGGCCTGGCCGAACATGTCAAGCTGTGCGTGGGCGTTGAGCGTCTCGACTACACCAAGGGCATCCTCGATCGCTTCAACGCACTCGATGAACTGCTGACGCTTCACCCGGAATGGATCGGCAAGGTGGCGCTCTTGCAGATCGCGGCGCCCAGCCGCGGCACTCTGCCTGCCTATCAACAATTGTACGAGGAGTGCCTGCTCCATGCCGAGGATCTCAACCAGCGCTATGGCCGCGAAGGCTACACCCCCGTCCTGATGGTGACGGAACATCACTCGCAGCTGCAGGTCTACGAAATCTACCGTGCCGCCGACGTCTGCATGGTCACCAGCCTGCATGACGGCATGAACCTGGTTGCCAAGGAGTTTGTCGCGGCGCGCGAGGATGAACAGGGTGTGCTGCTGCTCAGCATGTTCGCCGGAGCCTCGAAGGAGCTGCTGGAAGCCCTGATCGTCAATCCCTATGACGCGGCAATGATGGGCGACGCCTTGCTGCAGGCCTTGACCATGTCCGAGGAGGAGCAACGCCAGCGCATGCGACGCATGCGCGAGATCGTGCGCGAAAACAATGTCTACAGGTGGGCGGGCAGCATGCTTCTCGATGCCGCGCGCTTGCGCAAGCGTGACGCGGTCGATCGTGCCGTGGGTGCTTCTCCAGCGGCCCCTGCCAACGTTATATCGCTGCTCGATCGCAGACGCGTGGCGGCGCTGTGATGTCGATATTGCCAAACCCGCCGGAACCCGTTGTCCCGCAAGGGCCATGGAGCCTGTTCCTCGATATCGATGGCACGCTTCTCGAACATGCCGCGCATCCCGATGCGGTGGTCGTCAGTGAGGAGTTGCGCATGCTGTTGACACGGCTTGAATCGCAATTGGACGGAGCGCTTGCGTTCATCACCGGACGGTCGATCGCCGCCGTCGACCATCTCTTCCAACCTCTCAGATTGCGCGCCGCCGGGCTTTATGGCCTCGAGCACAGGCTGGCGCGCGATGGTGCGGTCGAAGCCGCCGTCGAACCGGCTGACATTGCCGCACTTGCCGACGAAATCGCGACGGAACTGGACAATGCGGATGTCTATATCGAACGCAAGGGACCGATCCTGGCCATTCATACACGCGCGGCGCCGCATTTGTTGCAGCGCGCGACGGAGTTGGTCGAACAGGCACTGGACAGGTTGCCCGCAGGCTATCGGGTCTTGGCGGGCAACGCCGGCGTGGAACTGATGCCGCTGGAGGCGGCGAAGGGAGCAGCGATCCGACGCTTCATGCAAATTCCGGCTTTCAGGGACGGCGCCCGGTGTTCCTCGGTGACGATACGTCAGACGAGAACGGGTTCGAGGTCGTCAACGAATTGGACGGCATCTCGGTTCGCATAAAGCCATACGGATCGACAGCGGCACCTTTTGCGCTGGCCGGCGTGGATGCGGCCTTGGCCTGGCTGGACGGGATGAGTAGACGCGAGACCGCGGCCACGCTGGCCGCAATGGCCAAATGAACCGGATTGCACCCAAGCCATTCACGCGCATGGAAGGAGTTTGCAATGATCCAACTGACCAGCCTCATCCGGGAAATCATGCCCGCCTGGCTTCGGCGACGCTCCGAGCCGCATAGCGGTGATGCCAAGACGGCAGTTGAGCCGTTGCGTCCCGAGGACGCCGATGCAGTCTGGCGCAAGGCTGTCGAGAAGGATTTGTTTGGAGCCAACACACCGGACTACGCCGAGATCGGGGAGAAGGACCCCAAACGCCATTGAGCTGCGGTTAGCTTTCCCCGAAAACCAGCGAGACATTGCCGCCGGCATGGCGTTCGAGCCGGCCGGCAAGGTCGAGTTCCAAAAGCACCATGAAGACCTGGGCCGGATGCAGGCCGGTGTGGCGGATGATCTCGTCGACCGGCACTGGCGTCGGACCGAGCGCTTCGATCACCTTGGCACGGTCGCTCTCGCCGGGTGGCGGCGTGGCCGAGAAATCCGGCGGGTCGTCGAATGGCGGCACGTCAGGCGCCCGCATGCCGGTCAGCGGCGCGATCGCTCTTGAAATATCAGAGGCTTCGGTGACCAGCGTCGCGCCGTCCTTGAGCAGGCCGTTGGTGCCGGCCGCGCGTGGGTCCAGCGGCGAGCCAGGAACGGCAAAGACCAGCCGGCCCATTTCGCCGGCAAGCCTGGCGCTGATCAGCGAGCCCGAGCGCTGCGCTGCCTCGACCACCACCAGCCCAAGGGCAGCACCTGCGACAAGGCGGTTGCGCCGCGGAAAATCCTGGGCGCGCGGCTGCCAGCCGAACGGCATTTCCGAGATGACAGCGCCACGCTCGGCGATTTCCGCGCACAGGCCGGCATTTTCAGGCGGGTAGGGCAGATCAAGCCCTCCGGCCAACACCCCGATCGTGCCGGTCGCCAGGCTGCCTTGATGCGCCGCCGTGTCGATACCGCGCGCCAGGCCGGAGACGATGCCATAACCGTCGCCGCCAAGATCGGCCGCCAGCATGCGTGCCATCTTGATACCGGCCAGGGATGCGTTGCGGGCGCCGACGATGGCAACGCCCGGCAGCCGGAAGACAGAGGCATTGCCTTTCACCGCGAGCAGTGGCGGCGGATTATCCATGCTTCTCAGCAAAGGCGGATAGTCCGGTTCCCCGATGCCGACAAAACGCGCGCCAGCCCGGCGGGCTGCCTCGAGTTCGGCCTCGGCTTCGGCGATGGAGGGAATGCGAGCGATCCGGCTGGCGCCACCGGAAATCATCAGTTCCGGCAGGATTTCCAACGCCACCTCGGCGGACCCGAAGCGGTTGATCAGGTCGCGAAAGGAAGCGGGGCCGACATTCTGGGTGCGGATCAGCCGCAGCCAGCTCAGCCGCTGCCGGTCGCTGAGGCGCGGCCCGGCGGCCGGCTCGCTCATCCCTTGGCTCCGATCTTGCCCTCGGTGCCGGCAAGCAGCCGCGAAATGTTCGCCCTATGCTTCATGAAGACGATGATGCTCATCACCACGAACAGGACGGGTATTTGCGGTGTGCTCATAAAATACAGAGCAATCGGCACGACGACGGCTGCCGTCAGCGCTGCCAGCGAGGAGAAGCGGAACAGGAAAGCCATCACCAGCCAGACGACGGCGAAAATCAGCGCCACCTGCCAGGCAAGGCCGATCAGCACGCCGAGATAGGTGGCGACGCCCTTGCCGCCCTTGAAACCCAGCCAGACCGGGAAGAGATGACCGAGAAAGGCGCCAAGACCGGCCCAGACGGCTGTTTCTGGTGCGAAATGGCCAGCAATCAGAACGGCGGCGGTTCCCTTCAGCGCGTCGAGCAGCAGCGTCGCGGCGGCCAGGCCCTTGTTGCCGGTTCGCAGCACATTGGTGGCGCCGATGTTGCCCGAGCCGATCTTGCGCACGTCACCAAGGCCGGCGGCCCGCGTCAGCAGCAGCCCGAAGGGAATCGAGCCTAAGAGGTAGCCGAACACAAGTGCTGGGATGATGCCGTAATTCATTGTTTCCCCCCGTATTTTCTTATGTCACCGGCTTGGCTTGCGTTCAAGCCAAGGCGATGACGAACGAGTCACCGATCAGGGGCCCTTCGCCTGGCGCTCTATGGACGATTCGCCAACCGCAGCCCTCAACCAGACGGGCAAGGAAATCAGGATCGTAAAAGCACATGCCGCCGTTCCTGTCCGGGCTCCTGTCTTCGAACTCGGCGATCCCGGCATCCAGAAAGCAAGTGAAAAGAAGGCGGCCCTGAGTTGCCGTGTGGCGGCGCAGGAGGGTGAAGATGAACGCCGCGTCATCGGGATTCTGGTGGGTGATCACAGAAAATAGCGAGACGACGTCAAAGGCGCGCAAGGGCAGCGGAAGTTCCGTCTCATTGGAGAGTGGGCGCCCTTTCGGGTTATAGAGCGGATGGTGCGCGTCCAGAAGGACATAGGAGAAACGGGGATCGCGTACGGTGGAGCGCAGGAAGTCGATCATCTCCGCGAAGCAGTCGACGCCAGTGTAGGATTGGATCGGAATCCTGCGATTTAGGATAGCCTGGGTGAACCGGACGCCGCAGCCGAAGTCGAGCAGCCGGCTGGCTGCGAGAGTCTTCAATCCGATCTGCTGCCGCAGCCTCTCCAGCAGCCAGGCACCGCTATCCTCCGGCGGCATCAGGGAACTCACCTTCTGGGAATTCCGGTTGAACTTCTGTGTGACGATGATCTTCGGCGCGGGACGAAGGCGACGCCAGATCGACTGCAGCCAGGAAGGATGATGCGATCTCATGGCAAAGGCTCTCGGAAGAGTGGGTGGATGACAGTTCACCGTACCGCGAAACCAGAGTGCTGCGAAGATTGGCTGGTCGGCAGGATTAAGCTGAAAATACTGTGCGGCCCGCCACCAGCGTTTGCAAGACCTTGCCTTGCAGGCGGGCCCCTTCGAAACAGGTGTTTTTCGAGCGCGAGCGAATGCCGCTTTCGCTGACGATCCAGGGCTCATCGAGATCGACAAGTGCAAGGTCCGCAATGGCGCCGGGCTTCAGCGTGCCGCCGGGCAGCCCAAACAGTTTTGCCGGCGCGGTGGACAGCGTTTCGATCAGTCGCAGCAAGGGCACGTCGCCATTGTGGTAGAGCCGCAAGGCCGCTCCCAGAAGCGTTTCGAGGCCGATGGCGCCGGCCGCGGCGTCGGCGAAGGGTAGGCGCTTGGTGTCGACATCCTGCGGATCGTGCGAGGAGACGATGATGTCGACCGTGCCGTCCCTGACCGCCTCGATCATCGCCAGCCGGTCTTCCTCGGCGCGCAGTGGCGGCGTCAGGCGGAAGAAGGTGCGGTATTCGCCGACATCGTTTTCATTGAGCGACAGATTGTGGATCGACACGCCTGATGTCACTGCCGCGCCATCGGCTTTCGCGCGCGTCACGGCGTTTGCCGCCATCGCCGTCGAGATCTTCGCCGCATGGTAGGAGCCGCGCGTCAGACGGGCCAAAGCCAGATCGCGCTCCAGCGGGATCGATTCGGCTTCACGCGGAATGCCGGAAAGTCCGAGCCAACTGGCGTACAGGCCCTCGTTCATGACGCCGGACGAGCCGAGGTCGGCATCCTGGGTCTCATGCACGATGGTGGCGCCGAAGTCGCGGGCATAGGTCAGCGCTCGGCGCATCACCAGCGAACTGGCGATCGTGTGGCGGCCATCGGTGAAAGCGACGGCGCCGGCCTCGCGCAGAAGGCCGAACTCGGTCATCTCGCGGCCGTCCAGCCCCTTGGTGATCGCCGCGGCCGGGAAGATGTTGACGATCGCCGTGTCCTTGGCGGTGCGCAACACGAACTCGACCAGCGCGACATTGTCGATCACCGGGTTGGTATCAGGCATCATGACGACGGAGGTGACGCCACCGGCCGCCGCCGCGACACTCGCCGAAGCGATGGTTTCGCGATGCTCGCCGCCCGGCTCGCCGATGAAGACGCGGCCGTCGATCAGGCCGGGAATGATCGCCTTGCCGGCGCAATCGATCGTCATAGCGCCCTCGGGCGCGCCCTGGTTCAGCGCCGCCTTGCCGGCGGCAACGATCTTGCGGCCCTCGACAATGACGGAGCCGACTTCGTCGATGCCGCGCGAGGGGTCGACGATGCGGGCGCGTTCAAAGACCATTATGCTCATGCGCCGCGGCCCTCTTGGTTGCGGCCCTCTTGATTACGACGGGGGTCGAGCAGCGCTTCCATCACCGCCATGCGCACGGCGACGCCCATCTCCACCTGTTCCTGGATGACGCTTTGCGGGCCGTCGGCGATTTCCGAGGCGATTTCGACGCCGCGGTTCATCGGGCCGGGATGCATCACCATCGCGTCGTCCTTGGCGGCCTTCAGCTTTTCGGCGTCGAGGCCGAAATAGCGGAAATATTCGCGCACCGAAGGCACGAAGGCGCCTTCCATCCGCTCGCGCTGCAGCCGCAGCATCATCACCACGTCGGCGTCCTTGAGGCCCTCGGCCATCGAGCGGGTGACGATGACGCCCATTTTCTCGATACCGGACGGCAGCAGCGTCGAAGGCGCCACCACCCGCACCTGTGCACCAAGCGCGTTGAGAAGCATGATGTTGGAGCGCGCCACGCGCGAATGCAGGATGTCGCCGCAGATCGCCACGATCAGCTTCGACAGCGGACCCTTGGCGCGGCGGATGGTCAGCGCGTCAAGCAGCGCCTGCGTCGGGTGTTCATGCGCGCCGTCGCCGGCGTTGACGACGGAGCAGCCGACCTTTTGGGCCAGAAGTGCCGCGGCACCCGCCGACTGATGGCGGATGATCAGGATGTCGGGCCGCATGGCGTTGAGCGTCATCGCGGTGTCGATGAGCGTCTCGCCCTTCTTCACCGAAGAACTCGCCACCGACATGTTCATGACGTCGGCGCCGAGCCGCTTTCCGGCCAGCTCGAACGAGGACTGCGTGCGGGTCGAGGCTTCGTAGAAGAGGTTGATCTGGGTGCGCCCGCGCAGCGTCGAGGTTTTCTTCTCGGACTGCCGCGAAATCGCGACGGCCCGATCCGCCCTGTCGAGCAAAAGCTCGATGTCGGCCGGCGAAAGATCGCTGATGCCCAGAAGATGGCGGTGAGGATAGAGTGGCAGGGACGAAGCGTCGGTCATCTCAAGGCGCTGCTATAGGGTGCGGATTTCGCGCCCGCAAGCACCCGCTTTGGATTGGCGCCGTTCTCCCCGGTATTTTCGTCGCGCGCGCGGCAACGCTTGGCTATATCTACCCAATGGCCCCGGATTCGTGGCTTTCCGACGATAAGGACGAATTGTGACCGACGACGTGACGAACCAGCCGCCGCCGCTGACGGGCGGCAACGCTTGGCGAGGCGATCCGTTGCTGATCCAGCTTGCCGAACGGTTTTCCGACCCGGTGCGCAAGGACCTCGACGGGCTCGGCCGTTTTGTCCTGACGCAGGAAGCGCAGGAACTGGCGCGCCTGGCCAATGTCGAGACGCCGAAACTCAGGACGCATGATCGCCAGGGACGGCGCATCGACCTGGTCGAGTTCCATCCTGCCTATCACGCCTTGATGCGCCGCTCGGTGGCCAACGGGCTGCATTCCTCGGTCTGGGAAAACGGCGACGCCGAGATCGGCCGCCGCCACCAGGTCCGAGCCGCCCGTTTCTACCTGACCGCCGAGCTCGAGACCGGGCATCTTTGCCCCATCACCATGACCAGCGCTTCGCTGGCGGCGTTGATGGCCAGCCCGAAACTGTTTCGTGAATGGGCGCCGCGGGTCACGACACGCAAATACGACCAGAGCCAGAAGCCACCGGTCGAGAAGACCGGGCTGACGCTCGGCATGGGCATGACCGAGAAGCAGGGCGGTACGGATGTGCGCGCCAATGTGACGAGGGCCGAACGCGCCGGCAGTGGTTTTTATCGCCTGACCGGCCACAAATGGTTCATGTCGGCGCCGATGTCGGACGCCTTCCTGGTGCTGGCGCAGGCGCCGGAAGGACTGTCCTGCTTCCTCGTACCGCGCGTTCTCGGCGACGGCTCGGGCAATGGCTTCCGCTTCCAGCGGCTGAAGGACAAGCTCGGCAACCGCTCCAACGCGTCTTCCGAAGTCGAATTCGTCAACGCCATCGGCGAGATGGTCGGCGAACCCGGCGCCGGCGTGAAGACGATCATGGACATGGTGACCTTGACCCGGCTCGATTGCGCCGTGGCATCGTCGGCGATCATGCGGGCAGGGCTGGCGGAAGCGGTTCATCATGCCCGCCATCGCCAGGTGTTCGGCTCGACCTTGATCGAGCAGCCGCTGATGCAGCGCGTGCTGGCCGATATGGCGCTCGATGTCGCCGCGGCAACCGCGCTATCGTTCCGGCTGGCGCGTTCCTTCGACGAAGCGGCGAGCGATCGCGGCGAGGCGGCGTTTGCCCGCGCCATGACGCCGGTTGTCAAATACTGGGTGTGCAAGATCGCGCCGCCGCTGCTCTACGAGGCGATGGAGTGCCTCGGCGGCAACGGCTATGTCGAGGAAGCGCCGCTCGCCCGTTATTATCGTGAGGCCCCGGTCAATGCGATCTGGGAAGGGTCGGGCAATGTCATGGCGCTCGATGTGCTGCGCGTGCTTGGCCGGGCGCCGGGCCTATTCGAAGAGGTGCTGGCCGGCATCGACCGTGACCTCGGTGCCGGCGGGCGCGGCACGATCGGCGTGCTGAAGGCGGCGATGCAGGTGGCTTCGACCGACGAGGGCTCGGCACGCCTGCTGACCGAACAGCTGGCGTTGTCGGCGGCCGCGGCGGAACTGCGGCGGCTCGGGGCAGGGCGGATCGCCGATGCCTTCGTCGAGACGCGCCTGGCCGGCCAGTGGCGCAACACTTATGGCATGATCGATTCGCGCCACGACGCGCGCATGATCATCGACACGCTCTATCCGCCGGTGAACTGAGCCGAGATCGGGTGCATCGAACGTATCCGAGGGGACTATGGCGTGCCCTGTGGATCGCCGTTAACCTTAACAAATGGTTTCCGTTGCGGCGGCGAGCGGCAAAGCCCACTGTCATTCCTGCCGAAGCAGGAACCACGATGCGACACGTATTGACCTCTTTTCTGTCTGTGCACTGGGCGATCGTTTTCGCCCTGCTGGCGCTGATCTGCATCGATGGAGACCGCGGTGTCACGGCAGCCCTCGGCGTACTCGGTGTGACCGTCGAGAGCGCCCGCTTCGTCAATCTGGAAAACATCGTCGTTGTCGCGCCGCTGGCGATCGCCTTGCTGGTCGTGTCGGTGCTGTTCTTTTGGGCCTTTGTCGATACGCTGATCAACGATGCGGCCAGCCCGGGCGCCGACAGCGTCGTTCGCATCGCCTTCATTTCCGCTTCCGGTGTGCTGTCGATGATCCTGATCGGCGGCGCTGCGCAAGGCATCAACGGGCTGTTCATGGTCGTCGCTGTGCAACTCGCCGCGCTTCTGGTCTCTTATGTCGCGATGCTTGCCGAGCGGCGCTCGGCAGCGGTGTCGGAGGACGCTGCTTTCCACGCCACGGCGCACAACATGGCGAAGGCGGCGGCCCACAATTCGCTGCTCTCCATGATATCAGGCCGGACCAGCCCCAACCGGACCGGCCCTAAAGCGAAGGGAGGCCGCTGATGCGCTACATCTTCGCATTTTGGGCGGCTCCGATGGCGCTGTTCTGGGGATGGTTCTATCTGTCGGCCAATGACATGAATTTCGGTTACGTGATGCTCAGCCGGCAGATGCACGACTTCTTCTTCCAGCTCTATGGCCAGATGCTAGGCATCGATCCGACGATCATCCCCGGCATGGTGGCGAAGACGTGCATCTTCGACGGATTTCTGCTGATGGCGCTGTGGGCGTTCCGCCGTCGCCGCGAAATCGCCGGCTGGCTTAAACAGCGCTGGGAGGGTCCGGTTCCGTTCGAACGGATGCAGCGAGCGACTGAAGCCGGTCCAAAACTCCCTGCAGAATAAAGGCCGCGGCCGCCGAATCGATCTTGCCGGCGCGTTTGGCGCGCGAGAAATCCATTTCGATCAGCGTCCTTTCGGCCGCCACCGTCGACAGCCGTTCGTCCCAGAACACGAAGGGCAGGTCGCTCAGCTGCGCCATGTTGCGTACGAAGGCGCGTGATTTCTGCGCACGCGGACCTTCCGACCCATCCATGTTGATCGGCAGCCCGATCACCACAGCGCCGACATTCTCCTTCGCTAGCAAGGCCAGAAGCACGGCGGCATCGAGCGAGAATTTCCTGCGCATGATGACCGGGCGCGGATGCGCGAAGGCGAATCCCCGGTCGGAAACCGCCACGCCGATTGTCTTGTCGCCGAGATCGAGCCCCGCCAGCGTCCTGCCATCGGCGAGCCGTGCCGGCAATTGCTCAATCGTGATGACAGCCAACGGTTTTCCCTCCTCTTTTTCAGCGGCACGCGTCCTTCCGGAGGCGCGGCGGACACTATACCCTTTGATCTCGGGGCCATCGGCGTTCTATCCTCTGGCCCGGCAAAAATCGAGGAATGCATTGCATGAAACTGACCTGGTACGGCCATTCGGCCTTCCGTATCGAAACCGGCGACGCCAAGATCCTCATCGACCCCTATCTGATCGGCAATCCGTCCTGGACGGGCGGCTGGGAAGGGCCGGCCGAAGGGATTACGCATGTCCTGCTGACACACGGACATAACGACCACATCAGCGGCGCGCTGGAAGTGCTCGGCAAAAGCGGCGCCCAGTTGGTCGCCAATTTCGAGATCTGCATGTATCTGGTCGGCAAGGGCGCCGACGGCAGCAAGATCAATCCCGGCAACATCGGCGGCACGGTCGATTGCGGTGGCTTCACCACCACTTTCGTCCAGGCGCTGCACTCCTCCTCGTTTGGCGAAGACGGCGGCAGGAACGTCTATCTCGGCAATCCGGGTGGACTGGTGCTGCATTTCCCGGATGACCGGACGCTCTACCACATGGGCGATACCGACATCTTTTCCGACATGGCGCTGATCAATGAATTGCATGAGCCAAAGATCGGCATCGTGCCGATCGGCGACCGCTTCACCATGGGCGGCGCGGTGGCGGCACTTGCCTGCCGCCGTTTCTTCAAGTTCGACACGGTCGTCCCCTGCCACTTCGGCACGTTTCCGATGATCGATCCGACGCCTGAGAAATTCCAGGCCGGCCTGGAGGGATCCGGCGTGAAGGTCGCATTGACGAAAATCGGTGAAACGATAACGATCTAGAAACAGCCAAAGCGGAACAAATCCATGGCGTTGGGGCGATCTCTTTGTGTGTCGATGTTTGTCGCGGCATCGCCCGCGCTCGCCGCGGATGACTTCATCGAAGGCGTCTATCTGCAATCGGAGGAGCTTTGCACGCAGGCCAAAAAGGATACGCTGCAGACGCTGATCGACGCCGGCAACATTGTGTTGTCGGCGCACGGCCTGCAAGGCGTCGAATACAATTGCGAGTTCGTTCAGGTCAGCAAGGCGACACGCTCGCCAAGCTGGGCGGTGACGGCCATCTGCCAGGAGCCGGGCTATGTCTTTCCCGATGTGCTCTCGGTGACGCAAATGAACCCGACGCAGGTCGATCTCGTATCGGTCCGGCCGATCGATGACGAAAGCGAGGCGAGCGGTAACAGCGGCAGCTACTATCTGTGCGAGGGCGTTGTCCTGCCATGACCATGATGCAGCGCATCAAGTCGCTTTTTCGCCATGAGCGGCTGGTGTTCCCAAAACTGGAACTGCATGTCGCGCATGGCTGTAATCTCTCCTGCGAAAGCTGTTCGCACTACTCCAATCACGGGCATTCCGGCACCGTCTCGCTCGAGGAGGCAGACCGCTGGATGGGGCAGTGGAGCCGGCGCATAGACGTTGCCTGGTTCTCCATCCTGGGCGGAGAGCCCACCATCCATCCGGAACTGCCCGCCTTCGTCGGGCTGGTCCGGCGGCATTGGCCGAGTGCCCGCATAGAGATCGTCAGCAACGGCTTTTTCCTGCACCGGCATCCGACATTGCCGGCGATTCTCGCCGCCGACGGCAACACCCAATTGAGTGTCTCGGTTCATCACGCCTCCGAGGAGTACCAGGAGAGATTGAAACCGGTCTTCGATCTGCTGGAGGCATGGCGCCGGGAACACGAGCTGTATATCCAGATCCGCCCATCAGACAAGAACTGGACCCGTCGCTACGAAGGCTTCGGCAGCTCCATGGCGCCGTTCGAGGATGGCGATCCTCGTGCCAGTTGGGAAGTCTGCCCGGCTCGCCAATGCAAGCAACTCCACGCCGGACAGATCTGGAAGTGTGCGCCTCTCGCCTATCTGCAGATGCAGAAGACAAAATTCCGCCTTTCCGACAAGTGGGATCCCTATCTGGCGTATCGGCCGCTTGAGCCGGGCTGTTCCAATGCGGAATTGCGAGCCTTCGCCGCGCTGGAAGACGAGGACGCATGCGGCATGTGTTCGTCAAAGAGGCGATTGTTCGAGTTGCCCAACCCGCTGCGCCGCCCCAAGGACCAGGTCGGCACGGCAGCCTAGTGCGATGCCTGGCACGATGCATGTTGCGCACCGCGCGCCGCGCCGCTATAGCCCAAACTGGTTTTCCCGAGGCAAAAAGTATGTCCGTTGATGTCAAGACTGTGAAGCGCGTCGCGCGTCTCGCCCGCATTGCGGTGAGCGAAGAAGATGCAGAACGCATGACCGGCGAACTGAACGCCATACTGGGCTTTGTCGAGCAGTTGAACGAGGTCGATGTCTCCGGCGTTGAGCCGATGACTTCGGTGACGCCGATGGAGATGAAGAAGCGCAGGGATGTCGTCACCGACGGCAACAAGGCGGCCGACATCGTCGCCAATGCACCGGCGACCGAAGAGAATTTCTTTCTCGTGCCGAAGGTCGTGGAGTAAGGCGCCGATGGCAATCGAGATCGCCATCGAGACGCCGCTGCAGGACGATGTGCGCGGCTTGGTCCACGAACTCAACGAGACTTTGCTCGAACTGACGCCGCCGGAGCATTGCTACCATCTGACGGTCGAGCAGATGGCCGGCCAGGACACCACCGTTTTCATCGCCCGCGATAACGGCATCGCCATTGGCTGTGGCGCGCTGAAGCGCCATGGCAATGCCATTGGCGAGGTCAAGCGCATGTATACGCGGCCTTCGCATCGCGGCCGTAAGATCGGCGCCCAGATTGTCGAGCGGGTCGAAGCGCTGGCGAGGCAGGAAGGACTGAAGCGGCTGGTGCTGGAGACGGGTGATCGTCATCCTGCCGCGTGGACCGTCTACGAACGTGCCGGGTTCTCGCGCTGCGGGCCGGTGCTGGATTATCCCGATTCCGAGTGGTCGGTGTTTTACGAAAAGAGCCTTTGATGAGCGACCTGACCCGACTGACGATTTCGCAGGCCCGCGCCAAGCTGCGCGGCAAGGAAATCACCGCGACCGAGATCACCGAGGCCTATCTCTCGGCGATCGATCGCGCCAACCCGGCGCTCAATGCCTATGTCGCGGTGACCGGCGACAAGGCACGCGACATGGCCAAGGCGTCCGACGCCAGGCTGGTCAAGGGCGAGGGCGGTGCGCTGGAAGGCATTCCGCTGGGAATCAAGGACCTGTTCGGCACCGAAGGCGTCCACACCCAGGCCTGCAGCCACGTGCTCGACGGCTTCAAGCCGCGCTACGAATCGACCGTCACCGCCAATCTGTGGGCCGACGGCGCGGTGATGCTCGGCAAGCTCAACATGGATGAGTTCGCCATGGGCTCGTCCAACGAGACCTCCTATTACGGCCCGGTCATCAACCCGTGGCGGCGTTCGCGCCTCGACACGGTGGTGATGCCGACGACGCATCAGGGCGACGGCGGCTTCGTCTCGGCCGGCGGCACCAGGACCCAGCGCAGCCTGGACAATGCACAGCTGGTGCCGGGCGGTTCGTCCGGCGGCTCGGCGACCGCCGTTTCGGCCTTCCTGTGTGCCGGTGCGACGGCGACGGACACCGGCGGTTCGATCCGCCAGCCAGCCGCTTTCACCGGAACCGTCGGTATCAAGCCGACCTATGGCCGCTGCTCGCGCTGGGGGATCGTCGCCTTCGCCTCGTCGCTCGACCAGGCCGGACCGATTGCGCGTGACGTGCGCGACGCGGCGATCCTTTTGAAGTCGATGGCGTCCGTCGATCCGAAGGACACGACCTCTGTCGACCGGCCGGTGCCGGACTACGAGGCGGCGATCGGCAAGCCGATCAAGGGCATGAAGGTCGGCATTCCCAAGGAGTATCGCGTCGACGGCATGCCCGAGGAGATCGAGGCGCTGTGGCAGAAGGGCATTGCCTGGCTGAGGGATGCCGGCGCCGAGATCGTCGATATCTCCTTGCCGCATACGAAGTACGCACTGCCTGCATATTACATCGTGGCGCCCGCCGAAGCCTCGTCCAACCTGGCGCGCTATGACGGCGTCCGCTACGGCTTGCGCGTGCCCGGCAAGGACATTGTCGAGATGTATGAGAAGACCCGCGCCGCCGGTTTCGGCCGCGAGGTCAAGCGCCGCATCATGATCGGCACCTATGTGCTGTCGGCCGGCTATTACGACGCCTACTATCTGCAGGCGCAGAAGGTTCGCAACCTGATCAAGCGCGACTTCGAGAATGTCTTCGCCGCCGGCGTCGACGTCATCTTGACCCCGGCAACGCCGTCCGCCGCCTTCGGCATCGCTGACGAGGACATGGCCGCCGATCCGGTCAAGATGTACCTCAACGACATTTTCACGGTCACCGTGAACATGGCCGGCCTGCCGGGCATCGCCGTGCCCGCCGGCCTTGACCCGAAAGGGCTGCCGCTCGGCCTGCAGCTCATCGGTCGGCCGTTCGAGGAAGAAACGCTGTTCCAGACGGCTGCCATCATCGAGCAGGCGGCCGGCAAATTTCAGCCGGAGAAGTGGTGGTAAGGGGTCGCTCGTCCAGCGTATGACCTTGAAAGTCAGAATCGATTTTCGGAAAGGATCATGCGCAAAATCAAAGTGTTACAGCGTCCTTGGTGCGCCAAAGACCCGTGTGGCGCTGTAGTGGGGTGAGGCGATGTTCTTCCTTCTTTCCAAGGTCTTCTGGTTTTTCATCCAGCCACTCAACCTGACGATCTTTCTGCTTCTGGCAGGGCTGATCGCAGCAATGATCGGCCGGCGGCGGCTGGCCGTCACCGGCAGCGTTCTCGCCTTCCTCATTCTGGCGCTCTCGACCTGGACGTCGCTTGGCGCGATGATGCTCAACCCGCTCGAGGAGCGTTTTCCGCGCCCGGCGCTGCCGCAAAAGGTCGACGGCATCGTCGTGCTCGGCGGCGGTTTCGAGGGCGCCATCAACTTAGCGCGTGGCGGCTATGAATTGAGCAGCAGCGGCGACCGCATGGTCGAGACCGCAATCCTCGCCCGGCGCTTCCCGCAGGCCAAGGTTGTTGTATCAGGCGGACACGGCGCGTTTTTCATCGACGCCGAGGGGGACGCCGACACCGCGTCCCGCCTGCTCGTTCCGCTCGGTGTATCGGCCGATCGTCTTGTCCTCGAGGACAAATCACGCAACACATACGAAAATGCAGTCTTCAGCCGCAAACTTGTCGAACCGAAGCCGGGCGAGACCTGGCTGCTGGTGACCTCCGCCTTCCACATGCCACGAGCCAAGGCGCTGTTCGACAAGGCTGGTTTTCCGACCGTTCCATGGCCGGTCGACTATCACACCTCGGGCAAGGAAGGTGTCGGCTTGTTTCGCGACAATCCGATCGATTCCGTGCAAAACACCACCATAGCGCTCCGCGAATGGATCGGGCTTTTCGCCTATTGGCTTTCCGGCCGCATCGATCAGCCTTTTCCAGCACCGGGCGGCTGACCGATGACGGCGCGCCGCGCCGCCGAGAAGAACTGGCGCCGTACCAGCACGGCCAGCAGCAGCAGCGTCGACAGCACGAACACCATCGGATCGACGAACCAGCCGAGATAGCCGATCGAGAAGAATACGCCGCGCAGGCCGGAGTTAAAATGCTTGCCGGCCAGCATGTTCATTTGCGTCGCGCGCCAGACCGCCGTTTGCGTGACCGGATTGCGCGAGGCTTCGCCATAGGGGATCGGCACCGCACCGATAAGGATCGAGCAATAGTTGAACAGCCGGTAGGCCCAGCCGAATTTGAAGAACGAGAAGGCCAGGATCAGCACCAGCCCCAGCACCTTGATCTGAAAGGCCGGGCGCGACGGCGCGCCGCCCAAGGGCAGGTTGCTCAGCACTTCAAGCACCCGGTCGGACGCGCCGAGCAAGGCAAAACAGCCGCCGAGCGCGATCAGCGAACTCGAGGCGAAGAAGGCGGTTCCCTGCTGCAGGCCGCTCATGATGGCGGTGTCGACGATACGGATCTCGCGCTCGGCCATAGTACGCATCCAGGCTTCGCGCTGTGCATTCATCGCCGTCGTCAGCGACTTGCGGCTGACCAGCCTGCCGTCGGAAGCGAGCGTGTGCAGCACCCAGGCGAGGAGGAAGAGGGCCAACGCCCCGAGATCGGCCGTAGACAAATAGGAGGAATTGCCCATGCTCTGTTCTTACCCTGGCTTTTTATGTCAGCAAGGCTTCGGCGGCCTGCATTTGCAGGGCTTCGACGACCATGTCGGTCCTGGTGACCCACCCCAAGGCGTTCTCGAAATTCCACAATGTCGACTGGCGATTGAAGTCCGGACCCGAATGGTTGATCGCGTCCTCGACCAGGATGGGCCAGAATTCCAGCATATAGGCGTCGCGCGCGGTCGCATCGACGCAGATGTTGGTGGCGACCCCGGTGAACAGGAGGTAGCGGATTTCCCGGGCGCGCAGATACGCTTCCAGGCCGGAATTGCAAAAGCCGCTGTAGCGCGATTTGCGGATGACCTGGTCGCCCGGCTCGGGCTTCAGTGCATCGACGATCCGCCAATCCCAGCTGTCGTCGATCAACAGCCTGCCGCGAAGCTCCGGGCGCTCACGCATCAGCACCATGCCCAATTCCTTTTGATAGTTCGGCGACGAGGGGTCTCCCGCGTCGCTGAGGTCGGGCCGGTAGGACATCTGGAGATAGACCACCGGCACACCGTTTTCGCGGGCCACGCCAAGCAGGCGCCTGTTGGCTTCGATGGCGGGCGCCGCGCCTGAAATGTCGATGCCTCCCAGGTCGAACATGCCGCCCGCCGAGACGAAGGCATTCTGCATGTCGACGACGACTACGGCGGTCTTCTTAGGGTCGATAGGCACCGGTTTCGGCCTGGCATTCAACGCGAGCATCATGTCCCCCTCCGCGACCGCAAATCGTGCCGGTGCGTCACGCAAAGAATAGCCGCGCCCCGACGGTCCGGCAATCAATGTCGCTGCCGGAGCAAACAAGGTCGGCAGGTGCTGCGCCGCGATTGTCAAAAGAGCGGAAACATCGCGGGAATTCCTATATGTAGTCCTCGACGTGACTCTAGGAGACAGCGTGTTCCTTTCGGTTTTCGACCTGTTCAAGATCGGTATCGGCCCCTCCAGCTCGCACACGATGGGGCCGATGACGGCGGCTGCCCGTTTCCTCGACGAAGTCCTCAATGGCGACTGGCCGCGACCGGCCGGTGTCGCGGTGGATCGCGTCGGCGCCAGCCTGCACGGGTCGCTCGCCTATACCGGCATTGGCCATGGCTCGGATCGCGCAGTGGTGCTTGGTCTTGCCGGCCTGACGCCGCAGACCGTCGACCCGGATCAGGCCGATGGCGTCGCCGCGCGCATTGCCTTGGAAAAGCGGCTCACGCCGCCCGGCCATCCATCCTATCGCTTTGACCCGGCCGCCGATCTGGTGCTCGACCGCAAGACGCCGCTCACCGGTCACGCCAACGGCATGGCGTTCTATGCCTACGATGCCGGTGACCGCCTGCTGCTCAAGCGCATCTACTATTCGATCGGCGGCGGCTTCGTGGTTTCGGAAGAAGAGCTGCAGCGGATGAAGGCCAAGGGCTCGGTCACGACCGAAGGCAAGAAGGTGCCGTATCCCTTCAAGAACGCCGTCGAGATGCTGAAGATGGCGGACAAGAGCGGCCTTTCCATTGCCGAGATGAAGCGCGTCAACGAGGAAACGCAGATGTCGCGCGAAGAGCTCGACACCGGCCTCGACGCCATCTGGGGTGCGATGAAGAGCTGCATCGACCGTGGCCTGTCGCAGGACGGCATCATGCCGGGCGGGTTGAAGGTGCGCCGCCGCGCCCGGCAGCTGCACGACAAGTTGCAGGAACAGTGGCAGCAGAACCGGCCGAATCCGCTGCTCGCCAATGACTGGCTGTCGATCTATGCCATGGCCGTCAACGAGGAGAATGCCGCCGGCGGCCGCGTCGTCACCGCACCGACCAATGGTGCGGCCGGCACGCTGCCGGCGGTGCTGCGCTACTGGCTGCATTTCCACCCCGAGGCTGATCAGCCCAGCATCCGCGACTTCCTGCTGACGGCGGCCGCCGTCGGCGGCATCATCAAGACCAATGCCTCGATTTCGGGCGCCGAGGTCGGCTGCCAGGGCGAGGTCGGCTCCGCCTCGGCGATGGCCGCGGCGGGCCTCTGCGCCGTTATGGGCGGCACGCCCATGCAGGTCGAGAATGCCGCCGAGATCGCGCTCGAACACCATCTCGGCATGACCTGCGATCCGGTCGGCGGTCTGGTGCAAGTGCCGTGCATCGAGCGCAACGCACTCGGCGCGGTCAAGGCGGTGACAGCCGCATCACTGGCGATCAAAGGGGACGGCGTCCACTTCGTGCCGCTCGACGCGGCGATCGAGACCATGCGCCAGACCGGCCTCGACATGAACGAGAAGTACAAGGAAACCAGCCTTGGCGGTCTCGCCGTCAATGTCGTGGAGTGCTGAGCAACGCTTGGCACTGTGGAGAAGTCCGTCAGGCCGTTGACGTCCCGGCGCTCCGGACTAACCTTAGCGGATGGCTCTCAATCTCCTAAAACTGTGCGTCGGCTGCGACAGCGTCGAGGATCTCGAGGAATGGATCGAGTTCCGTCTCGACGAACGGCGCCGCGCCGGGGAACCTGCCGAACACTGGCACACCACCCGCATGGTGCCGACACGCGGTGCCGAAATCACCGATGGCGGGTCGCTGTACTGGGTGATCAAGGGCAATGTGCAATGCCGCCAGCTGATCACCGAGATCCGGCCGTTCACCGACGACGAGGGCATCGGCCGCTGCCACCTGATGCTCGATCCGCAAGTCGTGCGCACCGACTGGCAGCCGCGCCGGGCTTTCCAGGGCTGGCGCTACCTGAAACCGTCGGATGCGCCGACCGATCTCGGCAAGGGCAAGGCCGGGCTGGTCGAGATGCCGCCGAAACTCAGGCGCGAGCTTGCCGACCTCGGCTTGCTGTAGGCCATCGCGCGGACGCGTTGCCTGTTTGGCGCGGGCTTTTCTGGCCCTCCATCTTGCTTCGCACTGGACTTGCAAGCGGCTCGACAACGCCACATCTTGAAATCCATGCGCAATGAAAAGCTGTCGAAGCCGACAAGGACAGCGGGGTTGGAGAGCCATCCGGCATGGTGGTCCTCTTCCTGTCCGGGTGAAGGCCATCATTCCGGCGCAGAAAAGTGTTTGATGACATCACGCGGCTGTCCAAACGGACAGGGTATCTGCGGGGCGGTGGGAAATGTTAGGCGCAATTATCGGTCTGGTCGCTTTGCTGCTGGTGCTCCTGGGCGTAGCCTCGGCCTTCCTCCGGGCTGATCCGGCCCAGCTGGCAAGCGGGATGAGAACACTCGGGCCGATCTTGCTGGCGCTGGTGGGCGGCGCCGTGCTTCTGGTTGGTCGAAGCGGAATCGGCGGCGTCATGCTGTTCGTGGCGATCGGCTGGTATGCCGCCACGCGCGCGAACCGGACCGATGTCAGGCCGGCGCCGGGAAAACGCTCAACGGTGCGGACGGCAGCGCTCGAAATGGAGCTGGATCACAATACGGGCGGCCTCGAAGGACTGGTCCTGGCCGGCCGCCATGACGGCAAGATGCTTGGCGCGATGGGCCTCGGCGAGCTGCAGCATCTCTACCGCGAACTCTCCGGCGATGCGGAGAGCCGCCAGTTGCTAGAGACGTATCTTGACGGCAGATTTCCCGTCTGGCGCAAAAACACTGAGACGAACGGTGGCGAAGGGCTGGGTGTTGCGCCAGGTCCGGGCGCCATGACTAAGGAGGAGGCCTACAAGGTCCTTGGTCTTGAAGCGGGGGCCGCCGCGGCGGATGTCCGCAAGGCGCACCGCCGCTTGATGCAGCGCCTGCACCCCGATATCGGCGGCACGTCTTTCCTGGCGGCGCGAATCAACGAAGCCAAGGACGTCTTGCTCTCCAATCACAACTAGTCTCCTTCGACGCAGAATTTTTCCGGGAGATCGCTTTCACGCCGTCCTATTGCTGGACGGCGAAGCACTCGATTTTCTTCTTCTTCAAAGCGGTGCAGGCCTTCCAGGCGGCGTCCTTCGAACCAAAGCCGCCGAAACGGGCGCGGTAATAGGTGACGCCGTCCTTGTCGAAGGCGACGGTAAAGCCGGCGGCATCCGCCAGCACCTTCGGCGCCTGCTTGGTGGTCTTGTCGAGGAAGGCCTGGGCTTCCGACTGTTTTGGCGAGGACGCGACCTGGATAGCCCAGCCCGACGGCACCGAAGCGGTGTTGACCGGATCGACAGTCGGCGTCGGCTCGGCAGCCGGTGCCGGCTCGGCATAGGCGGCCACGACCTGAGCGGTGGCAACCTTGGGCGCGGCGACGATGACCGTCTTCACCTTCTTTGCCGGGACAACCAGTTTGGGTGCTTCGGCCTCGGCGCTCTCTTCGTCATCACCCTGCGCAACAGTCGCGTCTTCGGCAACGGACGTGTCGTCGGCGCTGGCCACCGCCACCGGCTTGTCATCCGGGGTCGGTGCGTCGTGCTTGGGCAGAAGAACCTTGGCAAGGGCCTTGACCGGGTTGCTGCTGCTGTCCGCCTTGGCAATGAGATCGCCACCACCGCGGGTCGAGGCCCTCGGCATGTAGGTGTTGATCAAGGATGCCATCTGGTTGTCGCGGCTGCCGCCCGACGTGCCGCCCATGACAACGGCAACCAGGCGGCGGTTGCCGTCATTAACCGACGAGACAAGGTTGAAGCCGGAAGCGCGGGTGTAACCGGTCTTGATGCCGTCGACGCCCTTGATGCGTCCGAGCAGACGGTTATGGCCATTGATGCGCTGGCGGCCGTAGAGAAGGAGCGCTGCGAGAAATAGCCGTAGTACTGGGGAAAATGCTCCCTGAGCGCGATGCCGAGCGTCGCCATATCGCGCGCCGTGGTGAACTGGCCGGGGTCGGGCAGGCCGTTGGCGTTGCGGAAGACGGTGCCGTTCATGCCGAGCGCCCGCGCCTTAGCGGTCATCATGCGGGCAAAAGTCGTTTCATCGCCGCCAAGCATTTCACCGAGCGCGGTGGCCGAGTCGTTCGCAGACTTGGTGACGATCGACAGGATCGCGGTTTCGACCGTGACCGAACCGCCCGGCTTCACGCCGAGTTTCGTCGGCGCCTCGGCGGAGGCGTGAGCCGAAAACACGACCGGCGAATTCCTGCTGATCTTGCCCTTCGCCATGGCTTCGAAGGTCAGATAAAGCGTCATCATCTTGGTCAGCGACGCCGGGTAGCGCCTGCCATTGGCATCCACGGAGTACAGCACCTTGCCCGTCTTGGCGTCCACGACAATGGCCGCCTGCCGCGCTGCCAGTGAGGAGGCAACGTCGGCGCAAACGAACGTCAACGCCAGGGCGAAGACCATGATCGCTTTGAGAGGGGAGGTGGATTTGGACACGATGCCCAACAACGCCTTACGCACTGATATTTCCCTTGAATTCTTCGTTGCGTTGGAGGCGGCAAAGGGTCCTGCCTCACTTTCAGCCAAGCTAACGGGGCAGCGTTACCAATCCGTTTATGGTAACCGCCGCGTTCACCATTTTCTTCGGGCTTGAAACTCACTTTATTTGATTTTTAGCCATTGCCTGCGCAGGCGGGCTCCGCACGCCGGCGAAATATTGACTTTTGTGCGGCGCACAATATATTAAGGTGCATTGCACAAGGGCGCCCCGAAGAAGGACGCCTCAACCGTCAAGGGAATCGTGAAATGACCCAGACCTATGAGGACTTCAGCAAATACGGCAAGGAATTCGCCGACACCGGATTGAAGAGCTTCGCTTCGCTGTCCAAGGGCGCCCAGGCGATCGCCACCGAGGCCGGTGAGTACACCAAGAAGAGCTTTGAAGCCGGCAGCGCCGCTGTCGAGAAGCTGCTTTCGGCCAAGTCGCTGGATAAGGCGATCGAGATCCACACAGACTACGCCAAGCAGTCCTACGAGGCGTTCGTCGCCGAGGCCACCAAGATCGGCGACCTCTATGCCGAACTCGCCAAGGAGGCCTACAAGCCGTTCGAATCGATCGTTGCCAAGGCGAAGTAATTTCGCCCGACAGTTTCAGATCCGGCCCTTTGGGCCCGGGACAGAACCCGGTCGCGGAAACGCGGCCGGGTTTTTTCATGCCATTTTCCCATCCGGAGCCGCGTAGCGCTTCACGATTGCGAAAATCCGCCAAGTTTGGTCACCTAGCCATATTGTCAGCTAACCAGAAGGGCTTAAAATCGTCCATCGAACACCTACATGTCGAACTCGCATGAGGATTCGAAAGAGGCAGGATTACGTGACGATCGGTTTGACTGCCACGAGACAAGTGGCGCGGATGCAAAACGGCAGCGGCGACGGCAATGAGGCCGGCCGCGGGACGGCCGTCATCACGCGCACCAAAACCAAAACCAAGAAGCCCAGCCTTTACCGGGTCCTCATCCTCAACGACGACTACACTCCGATGGAGTTCGTGGTTCACGTGCTGGAGCGTTTTTTCCAGAAGGACCGCGAAGCCGCCACACGCATCATGCTTCATGTTCACAATCATGGAGTGGGCGAGTGCGGGGTCTATACATTCGAGGTGGCCGAGACCAAAGTGTCTCAGGTCATGGATTTCGCCCGACAGAATCAGCATCCGCTGCAATGCGTGATGGAGAAGAAGTGAGGTAACATGCCGGCTTTCTCCCAAGGCCTGGAAAAGGCGCTTCACCAGGCGCTGACGCTCGCCAACGAGCGGCACCACGAATACGCAACCCTTGAACACCTGCTGCTCGCGTTGATCGACGACACCGAGGCGGCCGCCGTCATGCGCGCCTGCAATGTCGATCTCGATGAGCTCAAGCACACTGTTCTCACCTATATCGACACCGAGCTCGACAATCTGGTCACCGGCTACGATGAGGAACTCCAAGCCGACCGCCGGCTTCCAGCGCGTCATCCAGCGCGCGGTGATCCATGTGCAGTCGTCTGGCCGTGAGGAAGTCTCGGGCGCCAACGTGCTCGTCGCGATCTTCGCCGAGCGCGAGAGCCACGCCGCCTATTTCCTGCAGGAACAGCAGATGACCCGCTACGACGCGGTCAACTACATCTCGCACGGCATCGCCAAGCGTCCCGGTGCGTCGGAGACGCGTTCGCCGCGCGGCGCCGATGACGAGCAGGGCGGCCAGAACGGCGCCGAGCCGCAAGAGGAAGGCGGCAAGAAAAGCAGCAGCAGGATGCGCTGACCGCTTATTGCGTCAACCTCAACAACAAGGCCAAGGCCGGCAAGATCGATCCGCTGATCGGCCGCGAGTCGGAGATCAACCGCACCATCCAGGTGCTGTGCCGCCGCTCCAAGAACAACCCGCTCTATGTCGGTGATCCCGGCGTCGGCAAGACGGCGATCGCTGAAGGCTTGGCCAAGCGCATCGTCGAGGGCGACGTTCCCGAGGTGCTGCACAACGCCACCATCTTCGCGCTCGACATGGGCACGTTGCTTGCCGGCACGCGCTATCGCGGCGATTTCGAGGAACGTTTGAAACAGGTCGTCAAGGAACTCGAGGACTATCCGGGTGCGGTGCTGTTCATCGACGAGATCCACACGGTGATCGGTGCGGGTGCCACGTCAGGCGGCGCTATGGACGCGTCGAACCTGTTGAAGCCGGCCTTGTCGTCGGGTGCGATCCGCTGCATCGGCTCGACCACCTACAAGGAATTCCGCCAGTTCTTCGAGAAGGATCGCGCTCTGGTGCGGCGCTTCCAGAAGATCGACGTCAACGAGCCGACCATCGAGGACGCCATCGAGATCATGAAGGGCCTCAAGCCCTATTATGAGGAATTCCACAAGGTGAAGTTCACCAACGAGGCGATCAAGGCTTCGGTGGAACTGTCGGCCCGCTACATCAACGACCGCAAGCTGCCGGACAAGGCAATCGACGTGATCGACGAGACCGGTGCCTCGCAGATGCTGGTGCCGGAAGCCAAGCGCAAGAAGACCATTGGCATCAAGGAGATCGAGGCAACGATCGCCACCATGGCGCGCATTCCGCCGAAGACGGTTTCGGCCGATGACGAGAAGGTGCTGCAGGGCCTCGACATCGAGCTGAAGCGCGTCGTCTATGGTCAAGACACCGCGATCACCGCGCTGACCTCGGCGATCAAGTTGGCCCGTGCCGGCCTGCGCGAACCGGAAAAGCCGATCGGCTCGTATCTGTTCTCGGGTCCGACCGGCGTCGGCAAGACCGAAGTCGCCAAGCAACTCGCCGCCTCGCTTGGCGTCGAGCTGATCCGCTTCGACATGTCGGAGTATATGGAACGCCACACCGTTTCGCGGCTGATCGGCGCGCCTCCCGGCTATGTCGGCTTCGACCAGGGCGGTCTGTTGACCGACGGTGTCGACCAGCATCCGCACTGCGTGCTGTTGCTGGACGAGGTCGAGAAGGCACATCCGGACCTGTTCAACATCCTGTTGCAGGTGATGGACCATGGCAAGCTGACCGACCACAACGGCAAGCAGATCGACTTCCGCAATGTCATCCTGATCATGACCACCAATGCGGGCGCATCCGATGCGCAGCGCGCGGCGATCGGTTTCGGGTCGACCAAGCGCGAAGGCGACGATGTCGAGGCGATCAACCGGCTGTTCACGCCGGAGTTCCGCAACCGTCTCGATGCGATCATCCCGTTCGGCTCGCTGCCGGTGCCGGTCATCCATCAGGTGGTGCAGAAGTTCGTCATGCAGCTCGAGGCGCAGCTCTCCGAGCGTGGCGTTACCTTCGACCTGTCGCCGGATGCGATCGCTTGGCTCGCCGACAAGGGCTATGACGAGCGCATGGGCGCGCGGCCGCTCGGCCGTGTGATCCAGGAGCACATCAAGAAGCCGTTGGCCGACGAGGTGCTGTTCGGCAAGCTCAAGAAGGGCGGCACGGTGCGCGTCACCGTCGAGAAGAAGGAAACCGGCGAGACCGGCCTGAAACTCGAATCGCTGGCCGACGAGGCGCCGGTGAAGCCGAAGAAGGAAGAGCCGGAAGACGCGCCGAAGCCGCCCAAGGCCGTGGCCAAGAAGCCTGCCGCGAAGAAGATCGTGGCGCAGAAGCCGGAGCCCAAGGGCAAGGACGGCGGCAAGCGCAGCCTGGTCCCGCAACTGCCCCGCAAGGGCTGATCGGCACTTACTCGAAAAAGCCCCGGAAACGGGGCTTTTTCATTTGGGCAATAGGGTGGCTATGGCCGGTCTATCCTCAGCCCTGAACGGTGCGCGCATGTGATCCGCCAGCGGCTGATGCGAGGTGGCACCCAGCCGAGCTGCTTGCTCAAGGCGCAGCCTAACTTTCTTCCAGTCCGCGAAACCGATTGTGAGGTCAGCTTCCCAGCGCCGCCCGTATTTTTTCGGCGTTCCCGGCCAACACTTCAGGCTTTTCCATCGCGCCCGAATGGGGCTTCAACGGAATGCCGTCGAAGCGCGGGATGACATGGACGTGCAGGTGATAGACGGTCTGCCCGGAGGCCGGCTCGTTGAACTGCAGGATGGTGACGCCGTCGGCATTAAGCGCCTTCTTGACTGCCAGCGCCACTTTCTGGACGACCGCGAAAAGCGGACCGAAGGTCGACGGGTTGGCGTCGAGCAGATTGCGCGACGGGGCTTTGGGCACCACCAGCGTATGGCCCGGTCCTTGCGGCATCACGTCCATGAAGGCCACGACGGCGTCGTCTTCGTAAATGCGGTGCGAAGGGATTTCTCCACGCAGGATTTTCGCGAAGATGTTGTCGGTGTCATAGGCGGCAGTCATGGCGAACGCTCCGGATTGTGCCTCGCGTCTCGTGTAGCGAAGCTCTTCCGGAGCGGCAAGACGATAGGCGATCAGTCGAGATCGACCATGCCAAAAGACCTGCTATTCCTCGATATCCTTGCGGAACGGGGTATGTTCTTCCAGATATTCGCCCATCCGCTCCACCTCGCGCCGCTCGCGCTTGAGGTAGTCGGCCACGGCATTGCGCAGGCCGGGATGCGAAATGTAGTGAGCGGAATGCATGGTCACCGGCCTGTAGCCGCGCGCCAGCTTGTGCTCTCCCTGCGCGCCCGCCTCGACCACCTTCAGCTTACGTTCGATGGCGAAGTCGATGGCCTGGTGGTAGCAGACCTCGAAATGCAGAAAAGGGTGATCCTCGATGCAGCCCCAGTTGCGGCCGTAGAGTGCGTCGGAGCCGATGAAATTGATGGCGCCGGCAATGTAGCGCCCGTTGCGTTTGGCCATCACCAGCAGGATATCGTCCGCCATGCGTTCACCGATCAGGGAGAAGAACTTGCGGTTCAGATAGGGACGGCCCCATTTGCGGCTGCCGGTATCCATGTAGAAGGCGAAGAAGTCGTCCCAGGCCTTTTCGGTCAGGTCCTTGCCGGTCAGCCAATCGATGGTGATGCCGTCGGCAAGCGCCTCGCGCCGTTCCTTCTTCATCGCCTTGCGCTTGCGCGAGGCAAGCGTGGCGAGGAAGTCGTCATAAGTCGAAAAGCCTTCGTTGAAGAAGTGGAATTGCTGGTCGGTGCGGTGCAGGAAGCCCGCGGCCTCGAGCGTCGCAACGTCGCTTTCCCTGGCGAAGGTGACATGCGCCGAGGACACACCGAGCTTGTCGGTCACCATTTTGAGGCCGGCAGCAAGCCCGGCTTTCACCGCATCCGGATCCTCGCCCTTGCCGACCAGCAGGCGAGGGCCGGTGACCGGCGTGAACGGCACGGCGCATTGCAGTTTCGGGTAATAGTGGCCGCCGGCGCGCTCGAAGGCATCCGACCAGCCATGGTCGAACACATATTCGCCCTGGCTGTGCGACTTGAGATAGCAGGGACGGCACCGAGAAGCTTGCCGTCCGCGGTCTCAAGCCGCAAATGATGTCCCTGCCAGCCGGTGCGTCGCACGGCGCAGCCGGAATCTTCCAGCGCGCTCAAAAAAGCGAATGAAACGAGCGGGTTATAGCCATTTTCCGCGTCGCCGCGCGTGGTGCCGGCAAAGCCGTTCCATTCATCGCAGGTGAACGCGCCGATGCCCGCGGCGATGCGGATCGAATAGTCCGCATTTGCTGTTTGCCCGTCGCCATCATCGCCCTGATCCATGAGGCTTATTTAAGCTCCATCCGGGCCGCTACAAGTCACGTTTCAGACACTCCGCTCAGGCGACTTTGACCAGGTCGGGTTCGAACCCTTCGAATGTCATCTGATCGGCATATTTGATGGTCAGGTCGATCGCCGGCTGATCATGCACCGTCCAGGTGATGACAGGCATTTTGAGCTTTTCACGCACGAAGCTGACGAACGGGTTCGGCAAGTCGCCGGCCGCGTAGGAGGTGAAGGAGAGTTCGTGCGCCAGCATGGAAAAATGCGCTTCGATCAGCTTCAGGTCCTTGCCGTAGGCGGTCAAGCCAGCGGGAATGCCGGGCGCATGTCTCGGGAAATCGCGGATCAGCCAGTGATCGAACGACATGATCGCCGCCTTGCCCTTGTAGCGCTTGAGCATCTTGCCGACGCGCGCCACCAGGCCTTCGTCACGGCCGGGAATCCCTTTCAATTCGACAACCATGGGCACGCGGCCATCGACGAGATCGAGCGCTTCCTGCAGCGTCGGCACGTGGTCGGATGTGCCGCCAACCCTGAGTGCGGTCAGTTCAGCCGCGCTGCGCTGCCAGACGAAACCGTCCTGTCCGGTCAGCCGTTTCAGGTCGTCATCATGGATGATGATGGGAACGCCATCCGATGACAGATGCACGTCGCATTCGATGGCGTAGCCGCGTTCGGCCGCCGCAGCGAAGGCGGAAAGCGTGTTTTCCCAGCGCGTCTTGTTCATGTCGTGGAAGCCGCGATGGGCAACGGGCCGGGCGGTCAGCCAGGAGAGGTCGGTCATGTCAGGCCTTCGCTCATTCGACTTCGAAGATCGCTTCGATTTCCACTGCGGCATTAAGCGGCAGGGAGGCGGTGCCGACGGCGGAGCGGGCGTGCTTGCCGCGCTCGCCAAGGGCAGCGACCAGGAAATCGGAGGCGCCGTTGGCAACCAGATGCTGCTCGACAAAGTCGGCGGCGGAGGCGACGAAAACGGTGATCTTCACAAGCCTGCTAATCTTCTCGAGGTCGCCCAGTGCCGCCTTGGCCTGCGCCAGAATGTTGATCGCGCAGTATTTTGCCGCGTCCTTGCCGGCAGCGGTATCCACATCGCGGCCAAGCAGGCCGCTCGCCTGCAGCTTGCCGTCCTTGAGCGGCAATTGCCCGGCGGTGAACAGCAAATTGCCTGACCTGCAATAGGGCACGTAGTTGGCGGCGGGTGCGGCGGCGGCAGGAAGCGTCACGCCCAGATCACTTAGCCGCTTTTCGATTGTTTCACTCATTGCTTTTCCCTATTGCTGGAAGGCGCCGCGCTGGCGGGGCCGAAATTGCTATTTTTGCCTCGCTTCCGCCACGACTTTTTTTAAGCTGGACCATCTTTCCCTGCGGCCTGCCATCAGCCGCGACGATCGGAGTACCTCATGCGCGCAGCGCGCCTTGCATTCCACGCCGTCCTGTTGTCGGCCGTGTTCCCGATAGTCCCCGCTTTCGCCGTACCGGCGCTGCAGGCGCATCGCGCCGTGTATGACCTCACCCTCAATAAGGCCTCCGACCGCTCCGGCATAACCGGCATATCCGGCCGCATGGTCTACGAATTCAACGGCTCGGCCTGCGAAGGCTATACGGTGAAATTCCGCTTCGTGACCCAAATCGTCACCAACGACAATACGCGACTGACCGACCAGCAGACGACGACTTTCGAGGACGCCGAAGGCAAGACGTTTTCCTTTGTGACCAAATCTTTTGTCGACCAGAACCTCGACAAGGAGGTCAAGGGTATGGCCACGAAAGACGCGAAAGGGCTCAAGGTCGATATCGACAAGCCCGAGAAGAACAGCCTGGAACTCGCCGCCACCCAGTTTCCGACCCAGCATCTGGTCGAACTGATCGGCAAGGCCGAGAAAGGCGAAAATTTCTACCAGACGAACCTGTTCGACGGCTCGGAGGACGCCAACAAGGTGATGGCGACCACCGTCGTCGTCGGCAAGAAGACCGAAGCCGACAAGGCCGATCCGGAGGCTCCGGCGCTGGCGAAGCTCGCCACCGACAAATACTGGCCGGTCGAAATCGCCTATTTCGACGACAGCGCCAAGAACGGCGAAGAAGTGCCGGAATACCGGATCAGCTTCAAGCTGCACGAGAACGGCATCACCCGCGATCTGGTCATGGACTATGGTGACTTCTCGATGACCGGCAAGCTGGTCAACCTGTCGCTGTTCGACCAGACAAAGCCTTGCCCGGTATCGAAATAGCAGGGTTGTGCAATTGCCGCGGCGGGCTTGATGGCGATCTACGTCGATGCGGCGATCTGGAAGTGGGCCGGCCATCGCTGGTGCCATCTGATGGCCGACGACACCGACGAGTTGCATCGTTTCGCCGCAGCGCTTGGCGTCAAGCGTTCATCCTACCAGGGACCGCCCAAGACATCCGCTCCACATTATGACATAACCGGCTTCGAGCGCGACCGCGCGGTGCGGCTCGGCGCCATCGAATGCAGCCGCGAGGAGATCGTCGCGATCTTCCGGCGCGTGCGGGTGCCCAATGGAAAGGCCAAGCGATGACACCAACGGCATTTCTCGCCTATTGCGCTGCCGTCACACTCGCTGCCGCCACACCGGGGCCAGCGATGTTCGCGGTCATCACCAATGGCGTGTCGCGCGGTTTCCTTCGTGCCTTCATGGCCGGCGTCGGGGTCGCCGCGGGCGATGCCGTGCTGGTCACACTGGCGCTGCTCGGGCTGGTGGCGCTGGCGCAAACCTTCGAATGGATCTTTCTCCTGCTGAAATATGCCGGCGCCGCCTATCTGATCTTTCTCGGCATCAGGATGTGGCGCGCCTCGACCGCGCAATCGAATGAGTCGCGGGCGGCCGAGGCGAGATTGTCCCGGTCCTTCTTCCTTGGCGCGTCCATTGCGCTGGGCAACCCGAAGGCGATCCTGTTCCACGCCTCGATCATGCCGCTGATCCTCAACCTCGACACGCTGACCTTTGTCGACGGCCTGCTGGTGGTGGCCACCGTCATCAGCGTCAATATCCTCACCATGGGTGTCTATGCAGCACTTGCCGGCCGGGCTTCGGGCTGGTTCAGGACGCCGAAGCGCATGCGGCTGATGAACCGGTTCGCCGGCAGCGCCATGATCGGCACCGGAGCGCTGATTGCCGCACGCTGAGCGGTAAAACGCTGCCCCGCTTGCGTTTGTCGCGCTTCCCCTCTATATGCGCGCTCATTCCACACACGGACTTTGGTGTCTGCCCGGGAGAAATCCGGCTGAAACCTCCGGTGGCGTTCGAGGACTTCGTCCAAAAATGCCTGTGTCCGTGGAGGCTAACCGGAAAGGAAAATGAGAATGGCTCTGCCTGATTTCAGCATGCGCCAGCTTTTGGAAGCTGGCATTCACTTCGGCCACCAGACCCACCGCTGGAACCCGAAGATGGCGCCCTACATCTATGGCGCCCGCAACAACATCCACATCATCGACCTCTCGCAGACGGTGCCTTTGCTGCACCAGGCGCTGAAGCAGGTTTCCGACACCGTTGCCAAGGGCGGCCGCGTGCTGTTCGTCGGCACCAAGCGCCAGGCGTCCGACATCGTCGCCGATGCGGCGCAGCGTTCGGCTCAGTACTACGTCAATTCGCGTTGGCTCGGCGGCATGCTGACCAACTGGAAGACGATCTCGAATTCGATCCAGCGCCTGCGCAAGCTCGACGAGATGCTGGCCGGCGAGGCCCAGGGCCTCACCAAGAAGGAGCGCCTGAACCTCGATCGCGAGCGCGAGAAGCTCGACAAGGCGCTCGGCGGCATCAAGGACATGGGCTCGACGCCGGACCTGATGTTCGTGATCGACACGAACAAGGAAGCGATCGCCATTCTCGAGGCCAAGCGTCTCGGCATCCCGGTCGTCGCCATCATCGATTCGAACTGCGATCCGGACAAGATCGACTTCCCGATCCCCGGCAATGACGACGCGGCCCGCGCCATCCAGCTCTATTGCGACCTGATCGCCAAGGCTGCGATCGACGGCATCGCCCGTCAGCAGGGTGCGCTCGGCGTCGATATCGGCGCTTCGGTCGAAGCTCCGATCGAGCCGGCGCTCGATCCGGCTCCGGCTTCGGAAGCCCCCGAGGCTTGATAATCGAAGGCCGGTTCACGGCCTTCATCTTTCTCATATTTTGGCACGCTAAACAGACGCACTGTCGAGATTCGATGGTGCGTCGGTGCATTTAAAACAAAGAGGCGACAATGAGCATTTCGGCTGCACAGGTCAAAGAACTCCGCGACTTGACCGGCGCGGGCATGATGGACTGCAAGGCGGCGTTGAACGAGACCAACGGCAACATGGAAGAGGCCGTCGACTGGCTGCGCAAGAAGGGCATCTCCAAGGCTGACAAGAAGGCCGGCCGCACCGCGGCGGAAGGCCTGATCGGCGTCGATGCCGGCGTGCGCGAGGCGGCTGTCGTCGAAGTCAATTCCGAGACCGACTTCGTTGCCCGCAATGCAGCGTTCCAGGAAATCGTCGCCAACGTTGCCAAGGTGGCGCTCGCCTATGGGACGACCGAGGCGGTTGCGGCCGCGAAGTATCCGGGTTCGGACAAGTCGGTCACCGACACCATCAAGGACGCGGTCGGCACCATCGGCGAGAATTTGGGCTTCCGCCGTTCGGCCAAGCTGACCGTTCCGCACGGCGCGGTTGCGACCTACGTGCACAACGCGGTTGCCGACGGTCTTGGCAAGCTCGGCGTGCTGGTCGCGATCGAAACCACCGGCAATGAGCATGCCGCCAACGCCTTTGGCCGCCAGGTCGCCATGCATGTCGCCGCCACCAACCCGCTGGCGCTGACGGCGGAGCAGATCGATCCGGCGGCGGTCGAGCGCGAGAAGGCGATCTTCGCCGACCAGGCGCGTCAGACCGGCAAGCCGGAAGCCATCATCGAAAAGATGGTCGAAGGCCGCCTGCGCAAGTTCTACGAGGAAGTCGTGCTCTTGAAGCAGGCCTTCGTGCTCAATCCCGACATCACCGTCGAGAAGGCGCTGAAGGATGCCGAGAAGGACATCGGCGCACCGGCCAAGATCACCGCCTACCTGCGCTTCGCACTCGGCGAAGGCATCGAGAAGGAAGAGACCGATTTCGCTGCGGAAGTCGCGGCCGCGGTTAAGAAGTAAGCTTCCTACCGCTTTATTCCGACAGTGTTTTTCGGCCGGATGTCCGCAAGGATGTCCGGCCGATTTCTTGTGCGGTGTCGATAAAGGCACGCAGTTTTGGTGCCATCGCCGCCCGGCGCGGGAAGTAGAGGAACAGCCCCGGCTCCTCCATCGCCGTTTGCGGCAGGATCTGCACCAGGCGGCCAGCGGCAAGATCCGCACGCACCAGCGGTTCGAAGGCATAGGCAAGACCGACGCCTGCAAGCGCCAGGTCAATCGCCGCCAGCGAATCGGTGACGATGACTGTGCCCTTCGTCTCCACAACGACATCCTTGCCGTCTTCGGCCAGATCCCAGCGATAGAGCGCACCGGAGCGAACCAGCCGGTAACCGATGCAATTGTGGTTGGCGAGATCGGCCACGCCGCGCGGACGGCCATGCCGTCCGATATAGGCGGGGGAGGCGACGATCACGGCGCGGAAGGGCGGCGTCAGCCGGACCGTGATCATGTCCTGAGCGATCATCTCGCCCAACCGTATGCCGGCGTCGAATCCCTCGCCGACAATGTCGACCAGCCCCTGGTCGGTGAGCAATTCAACGGTCACATCCGGATAACGCTCGGCCATCGCCGCAACCACGGCCGTCACGCTGAGAGGAATGGCGATGTTGGGAACGTTGAGCCTGAGCAGGCCCGATGGCCGGCCTTTGATGGCGCGGATGCGATCCATCCGTTCGCCGATGTCCTGAAGAGCAGGGGCCGACGTCTCTACCAACGCCTTACCAGCTTCCGTCAACGAAACACTGCGCGTCGTGCGCGCAAACAGCGGCTGACCAATGCGCTCTTCGACAAGGCGCACCGCATGGCTGACGGCGGACGGACTCATACCAAGTTCGGCCGCAGCAAGCGCAAAGCCGCCGCGCCGGGCAACGGCTATGACAACAGGCAGATGCGCAAGCAGATCCCGGTCCATTCATGCATGATATCGCATAGTCCATGCAGATCATGCAATCTTATCGGGGCAGCAAAGAAGGCGCATCTAAGGGGCACCAAACAGCTGACATCAGCCAGCAAGAGAGGCCTTCCGATGACCGACTTTTATTCCAGGCAAGCGCGCAATCTCGAGGCTGTGCAGAGTTTCTTCAACCTGATGCACCGCAAGGACATCGACAGCTGGGGCGAACTTTGGGCCGAGAATGGCCGCATCCTGGTTTTCTATCCACCGGCAGGTTTTGGAAACAGCATCGACGGCAAGGCCGCGATCGTGGCTGCCTTCAAGGGACTTTTCGGCAATTTCGAATCCTTTGAGTCCGAAATCGCGGCTGTCTATCCGGTGGCGGATTCAGACGCCGTGGTCGTCGAATACAAAAATCGAGCCGTCATTGTGGGCGGCACCGAATACACCAACAGCAACATCGCCGTCTTCCGGTTCGAGGACGGCCTGATCAGCGCCTACCACGACTATTTCGATCCGCGTCGGTTCCAGGTGGTGGTCGACGCGCTGTCGAAGGTCTGAGGGCAAACGTTTCCCAAGCCGACCAATCATCCCCTCCGTTTGCGAACTTACCCACCTAAGGAGAACCAAAATGAACGCATTGAGACATGTGACATTCGCGGCAGGGATGGCGCTGGCCCCGGTCGATGCCGGCGGGGCGGAGCCATCCGGCTGGCAGGCGCTCGCGGACGAACGCGCGGTCATCCGTATTGCCGATGCCATCGACCGCGCTGTCGACGCACAGGACTGGAAACTGGCGCGCAGCTATTTCGCGGATCGGGTGACCGCCGATTTCAGCAGCCTGTCCGGGCAGCCGGCGGCCAACATTGCCTCCGACGATCTGATCGGCGCCTGGGCCGGCAACCTCAAGGGCAGCAAGACAAGCCTGCATCTGCGCACAAATCATCAGGTCGTTCTCGAGGCGGACACGGCGACTGTCCTGTCCAACGGCTATGCCTGGAACCGGATGGAAGGCAATGGCGATCCGCTTTGGGAAGTCTGGGGCACCTATGAGCACCACCTGACGCGCTCCGCTGCCGGCTGGAAGGTCGACGGCTTCGCGTTTCGCATGACGCATGAGCGCGGCAATTTTTGGGTCAAGGCGACGCCTGGCCAGTGATGTTCTGGGCCAGTGACGCCGCGGCATTCACCATCAAGCATTGGAAGACGATCATGACCATGACCTATTACACTCTCGGCAACAGCGGCCTCAGGGTGAGCCGGCTGGCGCTGGGCACGATGACCTTTGGCAAGGAATGGGGTTGGGGAGCCGACAGGGATACGGCCCGCGCCATGTTCGACGCCTATGTCGAGGCAGGCGGCAATTTCTTCGACACGGCCGACCTCTACACCGGTGGCACCGCAGAAGCCTGGCTTGGCGAATTCATCGCCGAGCGCGGTTTGCGCGATAGCGCGGTGATCGCCACCAAATTCGCCATGAACATGCAGCCCGGCAATCCGAATGCGGGCGGCAACGGCCGCAAGAACATCATGCGGGCTGTCGATGCCTCGCTGAAGCGGTTGGGCACCGACTATATCGACCTCTATCTCATGCATATATGGGACAGGCTGACGCCGGCCGAAGAGGTCATGCGTACGCTGGATGATCTGGTGCGGATGGGCAAGGTGCGCCATGTCGGCCTGTCCGATGTGCCGGCCTGGTATGCGGGGCGGGCACAGGCGATCGCCGAGCTGCGTGGATATGAGCCGGTCTCGGCCTTGCAACTCGAATATTCCCTGGCCGAACGCGCGATCGAGAACGAGTTCGTGCCGTTCGGCACGCGCCATGGCGCCGGCATCATGGTCTGGAGCCCGCTGGCCAGCGGGCTGCTCAGCGGCAAGTACAGGCCGGCTCAGGCCGGAAATGCGGGCCGGCTCGACGGATTCCGCAACTCGACGCATCCGGGCTTCCAGAAATTCACCGAGCGCAACTGGGCCATCGTGGCCGAGCTCGAGAAGGTTGCGTCCGAACTCGGCCGCAGCATGCCGCAGGTCGCGCTCAACTGGGTGGCGACGCAGCCGGGGATTGCCACCGTCATCCTCGGTGCAACGACGCTCAGCCAGATCAAGGACAATCTTGGCGCGCTGGACTTCGAGATTCCGGCAGGGCTTCGCTCCCGGCTGGATCTGGTCAGTGGAACCCCTGCGCCATTCCCCTATTCCTATTTCGGGTCGCTGATACAGGCGCGCGTCACCGGTGGTGCTGCAACCGGCGACAAGCCCTCCGGCTATGCGTCGCCGGTGCTTATCGAGGGCCTGCCGGCCAGCGTGTCCACCAACTGATCCATCAGGCATGATTGCAACAAATTTGCTGGTCGGGCGCCGCGTGACATCGCGGCGCCCTTCGTGTATCGGAACCCAGTGTTTTGGGATGGCGCCTGCGCGAATGCCTGCCCCGGATACCACATGCAAAATGATGAGGACCAGATGACGGTGAAGCCCCTCTACCGACGTGTCTTGCTGAAAGCGTCGGGCGAAGCGTTGATGGGCGAACAGCATTTCGGCATCGATGTCTCGGTTGTGGATCGCATCGCCGCCGACATCGCCGAGGCCCGCGCGCTGGGCATCGAGGTCGGCGTCGTCATCGGCGGCGGCAAGATCTTCCGCGGCGTGGCCGTCGCCTCCAAGGGCGGGGACCGCGTCACCGGCGACCACATGGGCATGCTTGCCACGGTCATCAACTCACTGGCGCTGCGCACCTCGCTGCACAAAATCGGCGTCGATGCCGTGGTGCTGTCAGCGATCGCCATGCCCGAACTCTGCGAGAGTTTTTCGCAACGCCAGGCAGATGCTTACATGAACCAGGGCAGGGTGGTGATCTTTGCCGGCGGCACCGGCAATCCGTTCTTCACCACTGATTCGGCCGCAGCGCTTCGCGCGGCTGAAATCGGCGCGGATGCGCTGTTCAAGGGCACGCAGGTCGACGGTGTCTACTCGGCCGACCCGAAAAAGGACCCGAACGCGACCCGTTTCGAGCGCATCAGCCATGCCGAAGTCATAAACCGTGGCCTTTCCATCATGGATACGGCTGCGATTGCACTTGCGCGCGAAAACAACATTCCGATAATCGTCTATTCGATCCACGAAAAAGGTGGTTTCGGCGATATTCTGAGGGGCGGCGGCCGCTGCACGGTCGTCGCGGACGATTGATCGGGGCCTGATCCCTCGAAAAGGGAAACCGGCTTTTCGAAATCAGGCTCGAACGGGGCATGCCCCGAAGCAGTGAACCCGCGGCAGACGGGTCGAGGAGACTAAGATGAGTGGTGAGTACGACGATCTCAAGCGGCGCATGGATGGGGCAATCGCCGCGTTCAAGCATGACCTGGCTTCGCTGCGGACCGGTCGCGCGTCCAGCAATCTGCTCGATGCCATCCAGGTGCAGGCCTATGGCACCACCATGCCGATCAATCAGGTTGCCAACGTCACTGTGCCGGAGCCGCGCATGATCTCGGTGTCGATCTGGGACAAGTCGATGGTCGGCGCGGTCGACCGCGCCATCCGCGAATCCAATCTCGGCTTCAACCCGATCGTCGACGGCACCAATCTCAGGATTCCGCTGCCGGAGCTCAACGAACAGCGCCGCAAGGAACTGGTCAAGATCTCGCATGGCTATGCCGAGAACGCCCGCGTCGCCGCGCGCCATGTGCGCCGCGACGGCATGGACTTCCTGAAGAAGGCGGAGAAGGACGGCGCGATCAGCGAGGACGATCAGCGCAAGCGTTCCGACCAGGTCCAGAAGCTTACCGACGAAACGATCAGCACCATCGATCATCTGCTTTCCGACAAGGAAGCTGAAATCATGCAGGTTTAGGGTTGGCCGCCGGCTGACCCGAAAGCGAGATCATGACCACGCCCGCGCATGTCGCGATCATCATGGATGGAAATGGACGCTGGGCCAAGGCGCGCGGTATGCCGAGGCTCGCCGGTCATCGCGCCGGCGTCGAGGCACTGCGCAAGGCGGTGCGCGCGGCGCCTGATCTCGGCATCTCCTTCCTGACGGTCTATGCTTTCTCGTCGGAGAACTGGTCGCGGCCGAAGTCCGAAGTCAGCGACCTGATGGGGCTGTTGAAGCTGTTCATCCGCCGCGACCTCGCCGAACTGCACCAGAGCGGCGTGCGGGTCAGGATCATCGGCGATAGGGCAGGGCTGCAGACCGACATCAGAGGGCTCCTCGACGAGGCCGAATCGCTGACCGCCGGCAACGAAGCGCTGACGCTGGTGATCGCCTTCAACTATGGTGGGCGCGACGAGATCGTTCGCACGGCGCGCAAGCTTGCCTTGGCCGTGGCGCGCGGCGAAATCGACGCCGAAGCGATATCAGCCGAAAGCTTTGCCGGCGCTCTCGACACGCAAGGCATTCCCGATCCGGAACTGGTCATACGCACCAGCGGCGAGCTTCGGCTGTCCAACTTCCTGTTGTGGCAGGCCGCCTACAGCGAGCTCGTCTTCCTGCCTTGCTACTGGCCCGACTTCAGCCGCGAGCACCTCGCCGAGGCGTTGCGCGAATTTGCCAGCCGCGAGCGCCGTTTCGGCGGATTGGGCCCGCAAGACGTCGCTTCGCGACCGGCCGCGGGATGAGCAACCTTCAGCTCCGCGTCATTTCAGCGGTCGTGCTTGCCGTCATCGCCCTTGGCCTGACCTGGCTTGGCGGCCTGCCTTTCCGACTGCTGTGCGCGGCCATGTCGGCGATGATCTTTTACGAGTGGACACGCATGTCGCGGCCAGCCGCGGCCAATGGGCTGGGCTTCCTGCCCGAGGCGCTGGTCGTCGTTTTCATCGGCGCCTTGATTGCCGGACTTGCCGCATCCTGGCTGCTGCTGCTTGTGGTGATTCTGATTGCCGCAACCGCGATTGCCGCCTTGGTTCGCAAGACCGGGCAGTGGGAGGCGAGCGGTCTTGCCTATGCCACCGTGTCCGGCCTGTCGCTTGCCTTGCTGCGAGATGGCGACCATTCCGGCCTCGTCGCCATTCTGTTCCTGTTCGCCGTCGTCTGGGCGACCGACATTTTTGCCTATTTCGTCGGGCGCGCCGTCGGCGGTCCCAAACTGGCGCCGTCGATTTCGCCCGGCAAGACGCGCAGCGGTGCGCTCGGCGGCGCTGTCGGCGGTGTTGTCGCCGGGGTTCTGCTGGCAGCCGCCGCCGGTGCCGGCAACCTGGCTCTGCTTGGCCTTGTGGCGCTCGTGCTTTCGATTGTCGCCCAGGCCGGCGACCTTTTCGAATCCTGGGTCAAACGGCGGCACGGACGCAAGGATTCGGGCGTGCTCATTCCGGGGCATGGCGGCGTGATGGACCGTGTCGATGGGCTTGTCGCGGCGGCCCTCGCCCTATACGTGATTGGCTGGATTTCGGCGGGCGCCGATCATCCGACGCAGGGGCTGTTTCCGATTTGAAGGATGTCGTTCCACGATCTGGTGCGGGTGCGCCTTGGATTCGCCTGGATTGATGTCACAGTCACGGCGCGGCTGCGGAAGAATTTGAGGGCATGAGTTGAACGGGATTCTTCACGCGATTTTCAGCACCGACGGCTTGTTTCTCGGCACGCTCGTGCCGTTTCTGTTCGTGCTGACCGTGGTGGTGTTTGTCCACGAAATGGGCCACTACCTCGTCGGCCGCTGGTGCGGCATCGGGGTCAAGGCCTTCTCGATCGGCTTCGGTCCCGAACTCATCGGCTTCAACGATAGCCATGGCACGCGCTGGAAGCTTTGCGCCATACCGCTTGGCGGCTATGTCAAATTTGTCGGCGATATGAACGCCACCTCCAGCCAGCCCTCCTCGGACGAGCTCGAAACGCTGACCGACGCGGAACGCAAGGTTGCCTTCCACACCCAGGCGATCTGGAAGCGCGCGGCGACGGTGGCGGCCGGGCCTCTGTTCAATTTCCTGCTGACGATCGTCGTCTTTTCGGTGCTGTTTGCCTCCTACGGGCGTTATGTCGCGGAGCCCATGGTCGCGGAGGTTACGGCGGAAAGTCCGGCGGCGAAGGCGGGCATCCAGCCAGGTGACCGATTCGTCAGCGTCGACGGCAGCAAGGTCGAAACCTTTGGCGATGTGCAGCGGCTGGTCTCGGGCCGCGCCGGCGATACTATTACCTTCGTCATGCTGCGCAATGGCAAGGAAGTCACGGTGACCGCGACTCCGCAGCTGATGGAGCAGGAAGACGCGCTCGGCAACAAGGTCAAGGTAGCCGTCATCGGCGTCGTCAACAACAAGGAACTCGGCCAGCCCCGCCTCATCAGCTACACCCCGATAGGGGCGGTCGCGGCGGCAGTTGAGGAAACAGGCCACGTCATCGAGCGCACTGGCCAGTTCTTGCAGCGTTTCGCCGTCGGACGCGAAGACAAGTGTCAGTTGGGCGGCCCCGTCAAGATCGCCGACATGGCCGGCAAGGCGGCCAAACTGGGTTTCGAATGGCTGGTGCAGCTCGTCGCGCTGCTGTCCGTTGGCATAGGTATTCTAAACCTTTTGCCAATTCCACCCCTCGACGGCGGCCATCTCTTGTTCTACGGGGTGGAGGCCCTCATTCGCCGGCCGGTGTCGGAACGGATGATGGAAATGGCCTATCGGGCCGGTCTGCTTCTGGTCTTGTGCTTCATGGGTTTCGTATTCTGGAACGATCTGTTTGGGTGCTGAAATCATGAAGAAATTTGGCTTTGGCATGGTCGATGTTGAGACGCCGTTTACCATGCACGGGGATATGAGTGACGCGAAAGCCACGCACCAGGGTTAAGTAAATACAAATTAACCAGAAGCCTTGCGTGTAGGGAAAATCCGGTTAATACGGTAGGGGAAATTACCGCACGTCCGGTTTTCTCGCCGTGGGGACTACGAGAAAAGGTTATTAAGCCCGATGAAGGCAGCATCCAAGTTTCTGAGCGCCGCGTCCGCGGCGGCACTGTCCGCCGCTCTGGTCGTGCCAGGTGCGCTCGCAGTGCAGTTCGTTGCCACATCGGCGGCCGAAGCCGCTGTCGTCAGCAGGGTGGAGGTGAGCGGTAACCAGCGCGTCGACGCCGACACCATCCGCAACTACATCACCATCAAGCCGGGCAGGGCCTTCTCCAGTTCCGATATCGACGCCGCGGTCAAGGCGCTGTTCGGCACCGGCCTGTTCTCGGATGTCCAGATCAACCAGGTTGGCTCGACGCTGGTGGTCAAGGTTGCCGAATACAAAGTCGTCAACCAGGTGCTGTTCCAGGGCAACAAGAAGATCAAGGACAATGCGTTGCAGATGGGGCTTCAACTGAAGCCGCGCGGCACGTTCTCGCAAGCGACCCTCGATTCCGACGTCGAAGCAATCAAGTCTGCCTACAGGCGTATCGGCCGCGACGATGCCGGCGTGACCGCGCAGGTCATGGACCTCGGTGACAACCGCGTGAACGTGGTTTTCAAGATTACCGAAGGCGACCGCACGCAGATCGCGGCAATCAATTTCGTCGGCAACAGCGCTTATTCGAGCCGTCGTCTGTCGGATGTGATCAACACCAAGCGCTCGTCCTGGATTTCGTTCGTTCTGCGTGATGACGTCTATGACGAGGACAAGCTGCGCGCCGACCAGGAGCTGCTGCGCCGGTTCTACTATAATCACGGCTATGCCGATTTCCAGGTCGTGTCGGCCGTCGGCGAACTCGACAATGCGACGAACAAGTACACGGTCACCATCACCGTCCAGGAAGGCGAGCGCTACAATTTCGGCGATATCAGCGTCGAAAGCACGATCCCGGAAATCGATTCGAAGTCGCTGGATTCGGTGGTCGAGACCCACAAGGGCGATGTCTACAACGCCAAGGACGTCGAAAACACGATCATCGCGCTGACCGAGAAAGTGGCCGGTTCTGGCTATGCCTTCGCGCAGGTGACGCCGCGCGGCGACCGCAACTTCGAGAATCATACGATTTCGGTGGTCTATACGGTCGACCAGGGTACCAAGGCCTATATCGAGCGCATCGAGATCCGCGGCAACGATCGCACGCGCGACTATGTCATCCGGCGCGAATTCGACGTCAGCGAAGGCGATGCGTTCAACCAGGTGCTGATCCAGCGCGCGAAGAAGCGTCTGGAAGACCTGAATTATTTTGACAAAGTCGATATCTCGACTGTACCAGGCTCGCAGCCGGACCAGGTCGTTCTGGTGGTCGATGTGGTTGAGAAGTCGACGGGTGAATTCTCTATTGGAGCCGGTTATTCGACCGGCGGCGACTCGGCAGGCCCGTCCGTCGAGGGCTCGATCACCGAGCGCAACTTCCTCGGCCGCGGCCAGTTCATCAAGCTGTCGGCCGGTGGCGGCAAGAATTCGCGCGACTACAGCATTTCGTTCACTGAGCCGTATTTCCTCGGTCGGCGCATCGCCGCCGGCTTCGACGTCTACAAGTCGACGAGGCAATACGACAACAACTACGATAGCGACACCGTTGGTGCGACGGTCCGCTTCGGACTGCCGATAACCAACAGCATCACGACCCAACTGGCGTACAATATCTCACAAGAGAAATATTCGGTGGATTCCAGTTGCGGTACGACCACCACGGCAGATCCCGATGGACCCAACTGCACGATTTCGCCGGCCATCTTGGATGGCATTGCCCAAAGTCCGTGGATCAAATCGTCGGTCAGCCTGGGGCTGGTCTACAACACGATCGACGACATGAAGAACCCGCATGAGGGTATCTATGCCAACACCACGGTCGAAGTGGCTGGTCTCGGCGGCGATGCAAAGTTCGTTAAGGTCACCGGACGCGGTAGCATCTACCAAACGTTGTCGGAACAGCTTGATCTGGTCGGGCTGATTTCGGGCGGTGCAGGTCACGTGGAAGCTTATAGCGGCGATGGCAGTCTCCGTATCTTCGATCAGTTCCAGAGCACTGACCGCATGATCCGCGGCTTTGCCTATGGTGGCATTGGCCCCGTGGATCCGACAACCGGTGACCATCTCGGTGGTACGACCTATTTCAATGCCTCGGCCGAAGCCCAGTTCCCGCTGCCGGTTATTCCGGAGAGCTTCGGTCTGCGTGGCGCTGTGTTTGCGGACGCTGCAACGCTATACGGCAGCAAGATCGACACGAGCGTCAACCAGAGTTCGCTTGACATGAAATTGCGCGCCTCGGTCGGTCTGGGCTTGATGTGGGCCTCGCCGTTCGGCCCGATCCGTATCGACTATGCGATCCCGGTCAGGAAGGAAGCGACCGACAAGGTACAGGAATTCAACTTCGGCATTTCGACCCGCTTCTGATCAGCGGCCGACGATGCTCCCGGATCTGTTGGGTCCGGGAGAAAATGTTCCGACTTAGCTGGATATAGCTTCTGGAATGACCGATCCGGTGTTCTTCGCGCCATCACGCCGGTATACGGCGGCCGAAGTCGCGAATCTGACCGGCTCGGTGCTTGTCGATTCCGGCCAATCCGACGTTTCGATCGATGCGCTGGCACCGGCCAACGAAGGCGGCGCCAATGCGCTCGTCTTCGTCGACGGCAGGCGCAATTCCGCGCTTATGCCGTCGCTGCGGGCGGCCGCGGTCCTGTGCCCGGCGGAATTCGCCAACAAGGCACCGGCCGACATCGCCGTTTTGATTCATCCGCGTCCGCAACAGGCATTCGCACTGGTTGGTCGGCTGCTGTTCCCCACAGCCGCTACGCCGGGACCAATGACGGGTGAAACCGGTGTTTCGCCGCATGCCCATGTCGATCCGACCGCGCGTGTCGAAGCCGGCGCTGTCATCGAGGCCGGCGTGGTCATCGGGCCCGGCGTCTCGATCGGCAGTGGCACCGTCATCGCGCCCAACGCGGTCATTGGACAGTCCTGCCAGATCGGCCGTGACGGCTATGTCGGCCCGGGCGCCAGTATCCAGTACGCGCTGATCGGCAATCGGGTCATCATCCATGGTGGCGCCAGGATCGGCCAGGACGGCTTCGGCTTTGTGGGCGGCGCCAAAGGGCCGGAACGCGTTCCCCAGATCGGACGGGTCGTCATCCAGGACGATGTCGAGATCGGGTCGAATTCCACCGTCGATCGCGGCGCCATGTCGGATACGATCATCGGTCAGGGCACCAAGATCGACAACCTCGTGCAGATCGCCCATAACGTCCGCATCGGTCGCAATTGCATAGTAGCCGGGCTTTCGGGTATTTCCGGTTCCGTGGTCGTCGGCGACAATGTCACCATGGGCGGCGGTGTCGGGCTTGCCGATCACTTGACCATAGGCTCAGGAGCAAAGCTTGCCGCCAGAAGTGGGTTTATGAGCAATGTTCCCGCCGGCGAGATCTGGGGCGGTTATCCGGCACAGCCGATGGCGGAAGCCATGCGAGAGATAGCCATGTTGCGCACGATGGCCAGGGCACGCAAGCAGGGCAAGGACAATGGCTGATATGGTGGCGGCGGCGACGCTGGAAGCGGTTGACATAATGGGGCTGATGAAGCTCCTGCCGCACCGCTATCCCTTCCTGATGATCGACCGCATCGTCGATATCGATGGTGACGATTCCGCCGTAGGCATCAAGAACGTCACCATCAATGAGCCGCATTTTCAGGGGCATTTCCCGGAGCAGCCGGTGATGCCGGGCGTGCTGATCGTCGAGGCCATGGCGCAGACGGCAGGCGCCATCTGCATCCGCAGCCTTGGGGCATCGAAGCCGTCGCTGGTCTATTTCCTGACCATCGACAACGCCAAATTCCGCAAGCCGGTCGTTCCCGGCGACCAGTTGAAGATTTTACGTCAAGAAAATCAAGAAGCGCGGCAACCTGCTCAAATTCGCCTGCGAAGCCCTGGTCGATGGCACCAAGGCGGCCGAGGCCGAGATTTCAGCCATGATGGTCACCGGCGACTGACGATCGAGTGCCTATGAAAATCAAGACTTCAATCCATCCTTCCTCCATCGTGGAAGAAGGCGCTCAAATCGGCCAGGGCGTGCGTATAGGGCCGTTCTGCCATATCAGCGCCGAGGCCGTGATCGGCGATGGTGTCGAACTGGTCAGCCATGTCTCGGTCATGGGTGCGACCACCATCGGCGCCTCGACCAAGGTCTATCCGATGGCGACACTGGGTGCGCCGCCGCAGAACACCAAGCACAAGGGCGGTCGCACGACGCTGGTCATCGGCGCCAACTGCACCATCCGCGAAGGTGTGACCATGCATGTCGGCACCGACACCAGCCGCGGCGAAACGACAGTGGGCGACAATGGCAATTTCCTTGCCTATGCCCACATCGCCCATGATTGCGTTGTCGGCAAGAACGCCACCTTCGCCAATGGCGCGACGCTGGGCGGACACTGCGAGATCGGCAACAACGTCTATATCGGCGGCCTCAGCGCCGTTCATCAATTCGTGCGTGTCGGCGACAACGCCTTTCTCGGCGGATGCTCGGCCTTTGTTGGCGATGTCATTCCCTATGCCATTGCCGTCGGCAACCGCGCCAGCTTGCGCGGCTTGAACATCATCGGCCTAAAGCGCGCCGGTCTGCCGCGTTCGGAAATCTATCTGTTGCGCAAAGCCTACAGGACGATTTTCGACCGCTCCCGCACCGTCGGCGAAAACATCGAATTCGCCAAGGCCGAGTTCGCCTCTTCGCCGACCGCCATGAAGATCATCGATTTCATCACCAGCCGCGGCAAGCGCCATTATGCGGTGCCGTCGCTCAAGGGCAGCGATGGCGACGATGCCGATGATGAAGACTGAGACGGCGGCTGCTGGTCTTGGTCTCCCGCCAGATGCCAGGGTAGGCATCATTGCCGGCGGAGGCAGTCTTCCGGTCGAAGTTGCGGCCGGCTCGGCCGGGCAGGGCTATCCACCCTTCATCGTCCTCATGGAAGGCGAGGCCGATCGTCTGCCGGAATTGCGCCAGTATGAGCATGAAACCCTTGCCCTGGAGGCGATCGGCTCGCTTGTTCCCTTGCTCAAACGACATCGGATTACCCATCTTGTGCTTGCCGGCGAGATCAAGCGCCGGCCAAGGCTGACGCATCTGCGCCCAAGCCTCAGCCTGCTGGCAGTGATACCGGTTGTCGTGATGGCACTGGCGCGCGGCGACGATGGGCTGTTGAAAGTGGTGGCGCGAGGCCTCGAGGCACGGGGGATAAAGGTCGTGGGTGCCCACGAAATCGTGCCGAACCTTGTCGCAGCCGAAGGGACCTTGACCAAGGTGGAGCCTCAGAAGTCCGACTGGCGCGACATTGAGGCGGGCTTTGCCGCGGCAAAGGCCATCGGCGCGCTGGATATCGGCCAAGCGGCGGTCGCGGTCGGCGGCCGGACCATCGCGCTCGAGGGTATCGAGGGCACGGCCGGATTGCTCGACCGCGCAAAACTCTTGCGAGGCCACGGCCGCATCGCCGGCAAGACGCGCGGTGTGCTGGTCAAATGCGCCAAGCCAGGTCAGGAACTGCGCGCTGATCTTCCGTCCATAGGACCACAGACGGTCGAAGCAGCGCATGCGGCCAGGCTCGCCGGCATTGCCGTCGAGGCAGGGCGCTCGCTGATCCTCGAAGGTCCCGCAACCCTGTCGCGCGCCAATGAGCTCGGCCTGTTCATCGTTGGCCTGGCCGCAGCGGAGCCGGCGCATGGCTGACAAGGCGGTGAAGATCGCGATCGTTGCAGGTGAAGAATCGGGCGATCTGCTTGGCGCCGATATTGTGCGTTCGCTTCGCCAGGCAACAGGCCGCCAGGTGCAACTCGTCGGCCTCGGCGGCCGCCATCTCGGGGAATTGGGCCTGGTGTCGCCCTTCGACGCCGGCGAGATCGCGCTGATGGGTTTCAGTGCCGTCCTGCGCGATCTGCCGCGCCTTTTCAGGCGGATCGGCCAACTGGCCAAAACCATCGCTGAGGAAAAGCCGGATTGCCTGGTCACCATCGACAGCCCCGACTTTTCCTTGCGCGTCGCCAGGAAGGTGCGCGCGGCCAATCCGTCGATACCGATCATCCACTACGTCTGCCCGAGCGTCTGGGCCTGGCGGCCGGGCAGGGCGGTGGCGATGAAGCCTTATGTCGACCATATCCTCTGCATCCTGCCGTTCGAGGTGAAGGAACTGGAACGGCTGGGCGGCCCGCCCGGCACCTATGTCGGGCATCGCCTGACGCATGATGCGGGTGTGCTCGCCGCCCAGAGGGCGCAGGCGTTGCCGCGCGATCTTGCCCAGGACCGCATCAAGACATTGCTCGTCCTGCCCGGCTCGCGGCGCGGCGAGGTGCGGCGGCTGGTCGACACGTTCGGTGAGACCATATCGATGCTGCGCGGACGCGGACATCGTCTGCGGCTGCTGCTGCCGACGGTTCCGCATGTCGCCGACCTTGTCAAAGCCTCGGTCAATCGTTGGGATGAAAAACCTGAAATCATCGTGGATACGCAACGCAAATGGCAGGCTTTCGGCAAGGCCGATGCCGCGCTCATCGCATCGGGAACCGTGTCGCTGGAACTGGCGTTGGCCGGTGTGCCGATGGTCTCGTGCTACAGACTCGATCCTATCGCCCGTGCCGTAGCACCCTATTTCGTTTCCGTCTGGTCGGCGCTGCTGCCCAATTTGATCGCGGATCGTGCGCTTATTCCGGAGTTCTACAACGAGTACGTCAAGGCGAACAATCTGGCTCGCCAACTGGAGGCATTGTTCGCCGACAGCGGCATGCGCGCCTGGCAGAAGGACGGCTTTGCCGAGATCGCCAGGCGCATGGCGACGGACAAGCCGTCGGGCGAGATCGCGGCGAGCGTTGTGCTTCGTCATGTAAAAAAGGCGCCCTGAGAGGCGCCTTTTTCGATTCAAGAAGCTTCGGTCAGCGCTTGGCGATCGGCACGTAGTCGCGCTCCGGCGCGCCGGTGTAGAGCTGGCGCGGGCGGCCGATCTTCTGGCGCGGATCCTCGATCATCTCCTTCCACTGTGCGATCCAGCCGACGGTGCGGGCGACCGCGAACAACACGGTGAACATAGTGGTGGGGAAGCCCAGCGCCTTCAGCGTGATGCCGGAGTAGAAGTCGACATTCGGGTAGAGCTTCTTCTCGATGAAGTAAGGATCGGTCAGCGCGATCTTTTCCAGTTCCATGGCGATGTCGAGCAGCGGATCGTCCTTGATGCCGAGTTCGCCCAGAACCTCGTGCGCCGTCTTCTGCATGATTTTCGCACGCGGATCGTAGTTCTTGTAGACGCGGTGGCCAAAGCCCATCAGCCGGAACGGGTCGTTCTTGTCCTTGGCGCGGGCGATGAATTCCGGGATATGATCGACATGGCCGATCTCGCCCAGCATGTTGAGCGCCGCTTCATTGGCGCCGCCATGCGCCGGCCCCCACAGGCAAGCGATGCCGGCGGCGATGCAGGCGAACGGGTTGGCCCCCGACGAGCCAGCGAGGCGAACCGTCGAGGTCGAGGCGTTCTGCTCATGATCGGCGTGCAGGATGAAGATGCGCTCCATGGCGCGCGCCAGCACCGGGTTGATCTTGTACTCCTCGCACGGCACGGCAAAGCACATATGCAGGAAGTTTGCCGCGAAGCCGAGATCGTTCTTCGGGTAAATGAAGGGCTGGCCGATATGGTACTTGTAGGCCATGGCCGCGATCGTCGGCATCTTGGCGATCAGCCGCATGGAAGCGACCATGCGCTGGTACGGGTCGGAGATGTCGGTGGAGTCGTGATAGAAGGCCGACAGCGCGCCGACCACGCCGCACATCACCGCCATCGGGTGCGCGTCGCGGCGGAAGCCGGTGAAGAAGCGCGACATCTGCTCGTGCACCATGGTGTGGCGCGTCACGCGGTAATCGAAATCGTCTTTCTGCGCTTTGGTCGGCAGTTCGCCGTAGAGCAGGAGGTAGCAGACTTCGAGGAAGTCGCCGTGTTCGGCCAACTGGTCGATCGGATAGCCGCGATGCAGGAGAATACCGGCGTCGCCGTCGATGAAGGTGATCTCGGACTCGCAGCTTGCCGTCGAGGTGAAGCCGGGTCGTAGGTGAAGGCGCCGGTCGTGCTGTAGAGCGAAGCGATGTCGATGACGTCGGGTCCGACGGAGCCGCTTCGCACCTTGAATTCATGAGTCTTGCCGGCGAATTGAAGCGTTGCGGTAGCCTCTTGGTTCGCGCCGCCCACATCCAGTTTTTTCGCAGCTTCGGTCATTGCAAACTCCTTGTTGTTTCCTCATGCCGGCAAAGGCAAATTCTGCAGAGCGACACGTCGAAATCACCGCAATGCGCGTATTCGCCACCGCATTTTAGGAGGTGCGTGCCAGATTGGGCCAAGACCTAATGTTGCACTGCGAAACGCGCCTTTCAATGCCAATCTTCTTGGGCCAGTTTGCTCCTAATCGATTTGATCCGCTATGCGCGCCAGGCTTTCCTCGCGCCCAAGCACGGCAAGCACGTCGAACACGCCTGGCGAGGTGCTTTTGCCGGTCAACGCGGCCCGCAGGGGCTGGGCCACGGCGCCAAGTTTGTGGCCACCGGCCAACGCAACCTCGCGGATCGCGGCTTCCGCCGCGGCAGCCGTCCAGTCGCCTGAAACCGAGTTCAAAGCTTCGTGAGCGCCACGCAGGATTTTGCGGGCATCGTCATTGAGCAGGAGTGCTGCCTTGTCGTCGACCGGCAGCGGCCGCGTGGCAAACAGGAAGGCCGCGCCATCGACGAGCTCGACCAGCGTCTTGGCGCGCTCCTTCAGGCCTGGAAGGGCTGCCAGCAGCTGTGCCTTGTTCTTGTCGTCGAGGCGCGTGGCCATCGCAGGACCACCCTCGAGATAGGGCAAGGTGGCGATGAAGATATCGAACAGCTCGGGGTCGGCCATGCGGCGCATATGCGCGCCGTTGATCGCTTCCAGCTTGGCGAAGTCGAAGCGGGCCGCGCCCTTGTTGACGTCGCCGATATCGAACCAGGAGATCATGTCCTTGATCGACATGATCTCGTCGTCGCCGTGGCTCCAGCCCAGACGCGCCAGGTAATTGAGCAGCGCCTCCGGCAAATAGCCCATGGCGCGATAGGCTTCGACACCGAGCGCGCCGTGGCGCTTCGACAGCTTGGCACCGTCGGCGCCATGGATCAGCGGGATGTGCGACATCGACGGCACGTCCCAGCCCATGGCGTTGTAGATCACCGTCTGGCGGGCTGCGTTGGTCAGATGGTCGTCACCGCGGATGATATGCGTGACGCCCATGTCATGGTCATCGACGACGACGGCATGCATGTAGGTCGGGTTGCCGTCCGAGCGCAAGATGATGAAGTCGTCGAGATCCTTGTTGGGGAAGCGTACCTCACCCTGGACGCGGTCGTGCACGACCGTCTCGCCCTCGGTCGGCGCCTTGATGCGGATGGCACCTTTGACGCCGGGAGGCGCCTCGGACGGATCGCGATCGCGCCACTGGCCGTTGTAGCGCGGCGGCAGGCCCTTGGCCCGCGCGGCCTCACGCATCGCCTCCAGCTCGGCCGGCGTCTCGTAGCTGTAATAGGCCTTGCCCAGACGCACGAGTTCCTCAGCCACCTCGCGATGGCGCGGCGCACGCTCGAACTGCGAGATGGCCTCGCCGTCCCAGGAAAGTCCAAGCCAGGTCAGCCCGTCCAGAATGGCCTGGGTAGCCGCCTCGTTGAAACGTTCGCGGTCGGTATCCTCGATGCGCAGCACCATCGTGCCGCCGGTGTGTTTGGCGTAGAGCCAGTTGAACAGCGCCGTGCGCGCGCCACCGATATGCAGATAGCCGGTGGGTGAGGGGGCAAAACGGGTGACGACCTTGTCGGACATGAAACTCTCGGAAACCATCTGAAGCGGGGTGCGGCTGCGCGGACTTTCGCGCGTCGCGCGTTCATGTAGCATAGGGCGTCAGGGGTGCAAGGGGCAGACCCGATGGCTGGACGAGGCCGGGGCTCGGATCGGGGCGAGGACGCTAGTGTTGGCGTCAGCGAGCGATCCCTGTTTGCGATCCCGCCGCCAGCCTCGCTGCCACCATCGCCTCTTGTGCCAGGCTCCGGCAGCCAGCTGCCGCAGGCGGATATCCCGGCGCCACTTCCGTCCACTGCCTCGGGCCGGATTGTGCGTGTCCGGCGGCAACTCGGCCAGGTTTCGTGGCCCCGCCTGCGCTACAGTGTGGCGACCGCAGCCGAGCTCGAGCTTGACCGGGGCATCGCCTTCCTGCTGGTGCCGGTTTGTCTGGCCACTGGTGCGATCGGCTATTATTCGCTGGCGGCGGAGCCTGATTTTGCAAAGCCTGTCGCGGTCGTCGTGCTGTTGGCGATCTGCGCGCTTGTTTCGCGTTCCTGGCCGAAAACCCATCTGGGCTTCACGGCGGCATTGTTGTGCGCGCTTGGCCTGCTTGCCGCCAAGGCCGAGACATGGCGGGCGGGTACCCAGATGCTGGGTTCGGAAATCTCGACGCAGGTGACCGGCCGCGTCGTTTCGCTCGACCGGATGGAGACCGGCCGCATCCGGCTGACCATCGACGTGACGTCGACCGCCCGGCCGACACTGCGCTATGCGCCGGAAAGGGTCCGGCTTTCGGCGCGCAATGTCCCTGCGGAAATGACCGCCGGCTCCCTGGTCACCGGCTATGCCAAACTGTTGCCGCCGACCGGCCCGGTGCGACCGGACAGCTACGATTTCTCCTTCGACAGCTACTTCGCCGGCATTGGCGGCAGCGGCTTCTTTCTCGGCAATCCGAAGCTTGTTGCAGCCGATGATGGTGAGATGCCGTTGTCGGCCCGGCTTTTCTCCCGGGGTAGAAAATGCCCGTGAAGCCATCGCCGACCATATCCGGGCCACTGTCGGTGGTGCTGAAGGTGAGATCGCGGCGGCGCTCATCGTTGGTGTCCGCGCGGGCATTCCCGACGAAATCAACGAAGCGATGCGGCGTACCGGTATCTATCACATCATCTCGATTTCCGGACTGCATATGGCGCTGGTCGGCGGCACCATCATGGGTCTGCTGCGCGGTGCCTTCGCGCTGTTTCCGGATTTTTCAGCACGTCGGCCGGTGAAGAAATACGCGGCCGCCGCGGCCCTGTTCTCGATCGCCGCCTATCTCGTGATTTCGGGTGTCGTCGTCGCCGCCGAACGCAGCTTCATAATGCTGGCGGTGATGCTGATTGCCGTGCTGTTTGATCGCGCGGCGCTGACGATGCGCAATCTGGCGATCTCGGCGATCGCCGTCATCGTGGTGTCGCCGCACGAAGTGGTCGGCCCGAGTTTCCAGATGTCGTTCGCCGCAACGGCCGCGCTGGTCGGTGCCTATGCCGGCTGGGCGGACCACCACGCGGGAAAGGTAAGACCGCCACCGCCAAAGCGATCCTTGCCCGGATTCCTGACGCGAAAATTCCTGCTGGCGACGGGCGGGTTGGCGATTACCTCCATCATAGCCGGCTGCGCCACGGCGCTGTTCGCCATCTGGCATTTCCAGCGTGTGTCGCCGCTCAGCCTGTTCGCCAATCTGGCCGTCATGCCGATCGTGTCAGTCGTGATGTTCCTGGCCGTTGCCAGTGCATTGCTAATGCCGTTTGGATTGGATGCGCCATCCCTCTACCTAATGGGCAAAGGCCTGACGGCGATGATCGCCATATCCGCGTGGATTTCGGAACGCTCCCCAATCGATGCGGTCGGGTTGATTTCGCAGCACTCGGTGCTGCTGGTGACCGTCGCCTTGGTCATCGCGACGATGGCGACGACCTGGTTGCGGCTCGCGGCAGTGCCATTCGCGCTTGCCGGCTTGTTGACGGTGTCGGATACGCGCACGCCGGACGTACTGATCTCGGAAGATGCGCGGCTGGTCGCGCTGCCGATCGGCGGCGGCGAACTCGCGGTCAGCCGGGCTCGCCCGAACGAATTCACCATCGACAATTGGAAACGCGCGCTGGTGTCCGAAACCATCGTCGTGCCGGAGATGTTCAGCAAGGCAGATGGGCAATTCGACATTGCCGATGCCGTCAACCTCCCGCCGGGAGCTCCGTTCTACTGCACGGATGGCGTCTGTCTTGCCCGGCACCCGTCCGGTGCGATCATCGCACATGTCGAAGACCGCAAGGACACCTGGAAGGCCTGCGGTTTCGCCGATTTGATCGTCGTCAATGATGCAACCGGCTATGATGCCTGCCACAATCCGCTGGTTCTTGTCGTCACCAAACGGCAACTTGCCCGCAAAGGTAGTGCCGCCGTCTTCTTCGACCGCCAATCGGCGACCGGTCCGCCAACCGTCAACTTCGCGGTGGACGGGCCGTATCGGCCCTGGCATGCACAGCGAAAATATTCACGCGAGGCGAGGGGGCTGCTGCCCTATCAAAAAGCCGAAAAACCGGCTGCCGTCCCTGCTCAGTAGCGCCGGATCAGCCCTACGAGCTTGCCTTGCACCTTGACCCTGTCCGGCCCGAAAATACGCGTCTCGTAGGCCGGGTTGGCGGCTTCAAGCGCGATCGAGGCGCCTTTGCGGCGGAACCGCTTCAATGTCGCTTCCTCGTCGTCGACCAGCGCCACGACGATCTCGCCCGGGCTCGCCGTATCGGCGTTGCGGATAATGACCGTGTCGCCATCGAAGATGCCGGCCTCGATCATCGAGTCGCCCTTGACCTCCAGCGCATAGTGCTCGCCGCCCATGATCATGTCCGGCGGCACCGAGATGGAATGAGTCTGATGCTGGATGGCATCGATCGGCACACCGGCGGCGATGCGGCCCATCACCGGAATCGACACGGCGGAAACCGCGTCGTCATCATTGCCGGCCGCGGGCAAGCGTGATGGCGCCGGCTTGATCTGGCGGCCAAGGCCGCCCTGACCGAGACTGCCCTGAATGACGCTTGGCGAGAATTTCTTTGCCGCGTTGAGGCCCGGCGCGATCGAATCCGGCAACCGCAGCACTTCCAGCGCTCGCGCCCGATTGGGCAGCCGGCGAATGAAGCCGCGTTCCTCCAGTGCCGTGATCAGGCGATGGATCCCTGACTTGGAGGCGAGATCGAGCGCTTCCTTCATCTCGTCGAAGGAAGGCGGAATGCCGCTTTCCTTCAGCCGTTCATGAATGAACATCAGCAGTTCATGTTGCTTGCGTGTCAGCATGGCGGCCCCCAAGGCATTGAACGAAGGGTGTGAACCAGAATCGAAAAACAAACCCAGAACAAACCCTATCTGTTCCAGTTGTGTTCTGCAACTGTTTAAAGTTTAGTGAATTCGTTAAGGCGTCTGAAATTATTTGGCCCGGCAACAGGCGGTGTTCGATGCCTGCCTGCCGCCGCGCGGTGCGCTTGCCGGCTTTGAAATTGTTTTGGTTAATGGCCTGTGGCCTATCCTGCTCCGAGGTCTGGCATCAGTAGCCGACAAAGCTCGATGAGAGATTTTTCTCCTTTCACCAATCCTTGGCCTGCCGTGAACGAAACGAAGCCAAAATGCCAACTTTGCCACGAAATTGCCATACCGGCTTCGGTCCGTGATCCCGTTGCGCTACCGCTTATTTATGCTGCCGTCGCCGGCATGGACATAGACATGCAGCGTATAGCCGATATGGGCGATCATCAGGGTTTTCGCGCGCTCGATATTACGATCCAGCGCCGCCTCCATGAGCGCGGTGTGATGTTCGATTGCGACCGCCTGGCGCAACGCCTCCACGGCCTCCTCGTAACCATGCTGCAGGCCGGCCGCCGCCCGCAGCGTTGGCGCCAAGCCGAGAAAACGGTGATGGCGACGCAATTGATCCGCGATCGTGGAATGAAAGGTCAGCAGCCAGGGGGATGCTGCCGCACTGAGCAGTGCCGCGTGGAAAGCCTCGTGCTTTTCATCCCATTCGTCGACCACTTCGTCGGATGGATCGTCGACAGCGGTCTTGCAACGCGACAGCCGGTAATGGGCGGCGACGACCGCGTTTTCCCAATCGTGGCCACCTTTCTCGATCGATTCCTGAAGCAGTGGCAGTTCGACGACACACCTGGCGCGCGACAGGTCTTCCAATTCGGTGCGCGAAACCGGAGCAACGGCAAAGCCGCGATTGCTGATGGAAGTCACCAGGCGCTCCGCCTCCAGTCGCGACAGCGCTTCGCGCAACGGCGTCCAGCCAATGCCATAACTGTTGCGCAACGCGCTGAGCTTGAGCGGCGCGCCGGGCCGCAGACGGGTCGCGAGGATATCGCGACGCACCAGCCTGTAGGCCGCTTCCGTCTTCGAGAGTCCTTCGTCCAACATCGTTGTCCCATCCTTAGGCTGTCACGTCACGATTATATATGAAAGCCTTCCATGGCGTAAATTATATATAATGTTTGACAGGGTTTGGCAGACTGCTCATGATTGCCCAGCCGATTTCACCTGACGTGTTCATCTGGGCGCGCCCATGCGCGAAGGACAATCGATCATGAATGCAACACTCGATCTCGCAGCAGTCGAAGCCATGGATGCGGCGGATCCGCTGCGTGCCATGCGCGACCGCTTCATTCTGCCGGAAGGTGTGATCTACCTCGACGGCAATTCGCTGGGTGCCGCGGCGCCCGCCGTCTTCAACGAGCTGCAGAAGGCGGCGACGCAGGAGTGGGCGCAGGACCTCATTCGTGCCTGGAACACCGCCGGCTGGTTCGATATGCCGGTTGCGCTCGGCGACCAGCTCGGACGGCTGATCGGCGCCGCTTCCGGCCAGACGGTGGTCTGCGATACGACCTCGATCAACATCTACAAGGTGCTGCATGCCGCACTCAACCTGCGGCCCGACCGTTCGATCATCGTCGCCGAAGGCGACAGCTTTCCAACCGATCTCTACATGGCCGAAGGCGTGGCCTCGACGCGGCCTGGCACCGTGCTGCGGCTCGAAGGCGTTGATGCGCCCACCATTGAGGAACTGATCGACGAGCGTGTCGCCGTCATCCTGGTCAACCACGTCAACTACAAATCCGGACAATTGCGCGACATGGCTGCGCTGACGAGCAAAGCCCATCAGGTCGGCGCGCTGATCGTCTGGGATCTCTGTCATACGGCCGGCGCGTTGCCAGTCGAACTCGACAGCTCCAATGCCGATTTCGCCATCGGCTGCACCTACAAATATCTCAATGGCGGTCCGGGTGCGCCCGCCTTCATCTATGCCGCGAAACGCCATCACGACGATGTCCACCAGCCGCTGAGCGGCTGGTGGGGCCATGCGCGGCCCTTCGCTTTTGAACAAAGCTATGCGGCCGGCAGCGGCATCCGCCGGTTCCTGTGCGGCACGCAGCCAGTGCTGTCGATGCGGGCGCTGAAAGGGGCTCTGGATATCTGGGACGATGTCGACATGGCGGCGGTGCGCAAGAAGAGCATCGCGCTCACCGACCTGTTCATCCAGCTTGTCGAAGCTAGGTGCGGCGCCTACGGCCTCGAACTCGAAGGTCCGCGCGACGGCAATGCGCGCGGCAGTCAGGTGTCGTTCCTCCACCCGCATGGCTATCAGGTGATGCGGGCCTTGATCGAGCGCGGCGTGATCGGCGATTTCCGCGCGCCGTCGACCATCCGCTTCGGCTTCACGCCGCTCTATGTCGGCTACAAGGATGTCTGGCAGGCCGTCGAGGTGCTGGAAGATATTTTGCGAACTGGCGCCTGGCAGGAAGCGCGTTTCGCGGTGAAGACGGCGGTAACTTGAGACGTCAGAGACGTGTGCGGACCGTCCACAGTTCCGGGAACAGCACGACCTCGAGCATCTTCTTCAGATAGGACGCGCCTGATGTGCCGCCGGTGCCGCGCTTCAGGCCGATGATGCGCTCGACCGTGGTGACATGGTTGAAGCGCCAGCGGCGGAAATAGTCCTCGAAATCGACCAGCTTCTCGGCCAGTTCGTAAAACATCCAGTAGCGCTGCGGATCGCGATAGACGGTCTGCCAGGCGACCAGGACTTCTTCATTCTCGCTGCGCGTCTCCCGCCAGTCCGTGCGTTTGGCATCAGCGCCGATGTCGAATCCATTGCGCGCCAGAAGCAGCAAGGCTTCGTCGTAGAGTGACGGTTCGGCCAGGATCGCCTCCAGCTTTCCGGTGAGGTCCGGCCGGTGCTTGTGCGGGCCGAGCATGGCGAGGTTGCGGTTGCCAGCCATGAATTCGATGGCGCGGTATTGCCAGGACTGGAAGCCGGAGGACTGGCCGAGCGCGTCGCGGAACTCGGTGTATTCGCTTGGCGTCATCGTGCGCAGCACGTCCCAGGCATTGTTGAGCTGCTCGAAAATGCGGGCGACGCGTGACAGCATCTTGAAGCTCGGCTCAAGCCGGTCGGCACGGATGGAGCGGATCGCGGCGCCGATCTCGTGCAGAGCGAGCTTCATCCAGAGTTCCGAGGTCTGGTGCTGGATGATGAACAGCATCTCGTCATGCGCCGACGATTGCGGCGTCTGTGCCTCCAGCACTTTTTCCAGGTGCAGATAGTCGCTGTAGGACATACGCTCCTTGAAGGACATCTGTGCGCCTTCCGACGCCGGATCGTAGGGCTCGCTCAATTGATTTTCTCCGTGCGCAGCCGGAACCGCTGGATCTTGCCGGTCTGGGTCTTGGGCAGGGCGGCGATGAATTTGACCGAGCGCGGATATTTGTAAGGCGCGATCGTTGCCTTGACGTGGTCCTGCAGGCGCTTGATGGTCAACGCGTCCGGCGAGACGCCTTGCACAAGCACGACATGCGCCTCGACGATCTGGCCGCGTTCGCCATCCTCGGCACCGATGACAGCGCATTCGGCGACATCGGGATGCGACAGCAGCGCTGCCTCGACCTCGGGGCCGGCAATGTTGTAGCCGGCGCTGACGATCATGTCGTCAGAACGCGCGGCGAAATGGAAGAAGCCGTCCTCGTCCTGTGTGAACGTGTCGCCGGTGAGGTTCCAGCCGTCGCGGACATACTCCTTCTGCCGGTCGTCAGCCATGTAGCGGCAGCCGGTCGGGCCGCGCACCGCCAGCCGTCCGGTCTCGCCGCGCGGCACCTCGCGCATTGCGTCGTCGACGATGCGCGCCTCGTAGCCGCCGACCGGCTTGCCGGTCGACGCCGGCTTCCTGTCGTCAAAGCGGTTGGAGATGAAGATGTGCAGCATTTCGGTGGCGCCGATGCCGTCGAGGATCGGCTTGCCGGTCTTCTCAGTCCATTCTTCGAAGACCGGAGCAGGCAATGTCTCGCCGGCCGAAACGGCGACGCGCAGTGACGACAGGTCGGCGCCTTCATCCATGGCTTTCAGCATCGCGCGGTAAGCGGTCGGCGCGGTGAAGGAAATGGTCGCTTTGTAGGTTTCGATGATGTGGATCATGTTGGGCGGCGTCGCCTGTTCCAGCAACGTTGCCGTCGGCACCGAAGCGCAGGGGAAAGATGGCGAGCCCGCCAAGGCCGAAGGTGAAGGCCAGCGGCGGCGAGCCGACGAAGATATCGTCCGGCGTCACCTGGAGGATCTCGCGGGCGTAGGCGTCGGCGATGATCAGAAGATCGCGGTGGAAATGCATGGTCGCCTTCGGCACGCCTGTCGTGCCCGAAGTGAAGCCGAGCAGGGCGACGTCGTCGCGGCCGGTGTTGACGGCGGTGAATGTGACCGGCTTGTCGAGCGCGATGCGGTCGAGCTCGGCGTCATGGTTGGCGGTGCCGTCGAAGCCGATCACCTGCTTCAGGAAGGCGCTGTCCTTGGCACAGGCGGTCATCTCGTCCATCAGCCTGGTGTCGCAGAGCGCGATGGTTATCTCCGCCTTGTCGACGATCTTGGTGAGTTCGCCGGCGCGCAGCATCGGCATGGTGTTGACGACGACGGCTCCGACCTTGGTGGCGGCCAGCCAGCAGGCGACCATTGCAGGGTTGTTGGCGGAGCGGATCAACACCCGGTTGCCCGGCTTGACGCCGTAATTCTCGACCAGCGCGTGGGCCAGCCTGTTCGTCCAGTCGGACAGTTCCTTGTAGGTGCGGCGGCGGCCATTGCCGATCAGGGCGGTGTGGTCGCCGAGGCCCTTCTCGACCAGCCTGTCGGTCAATTCGACGCCGGCGTTGAGATGCTCGGGATAGTCGAAACCGTCGAGCAGGAAATCCGGCCATTGATCCGGCGGCGGCAGATGATCGCGCGTGAACGTGTCGATATGCGCTGAAGGCCCAAGCATGTCGCCGCCATCCCATTTGCTACCTGGTCAGATGCGCGAAGCACTGTCCGAGGTGGTGGATCTTAAGTTCCCATCTTTCGCGAGAGGTTTCGTGCAGCCAGCTGTTCGACGACGCCACCGGGAAGGGTGAACATCCGCAGGTTTGGACAGCACAGCAGACCTCCCATTGTCGGCTGTTCTCCGGGCAGGATCGCACCAGTCGAAATTTGTTTCAAGCCTAAAATGTTTTTGCCACGAGGCATTGACGCATGGCATGGTGACGGCCATTGCTAGCGCCAAACGGATGCGCTTTGGGGAGGGTGCCGATGCTCGAACACCGCATTGCCGATTGGGACAATGCCTACGCCAATGGCGCGAACATCGCCGGCAGCGACCGTTGGCCGGCCGCGTGGACCGAACCGGCGCAAGCGTTTCGGGACGGGCTATTGGCTGAGGGCCGGGCACGCATCGATGTCGCCTATGGCGAGCGACCGCGCAATCGGTTCGATCTTTTCCTGCCCACGGCGGCTCCTAAGGGGCTCGTCGTGTTCATCCATGGCGGTTACTGGTTGGAGTCCGACAAGAGCGACTGGTCGCACCTCGCCAAGGGCGCGGTCGGCAACGGCTTTGCCGTGGCGATGCCGTCCTACACGCTGTGTCCGGACATACGCATCGCCGGCATCGTCCGCGAAATTGGCGCGGCAATCGAAAAGGCGGCGGCAATGGTCGAGGGACCGCTGATGCTGACCGGGCATTCGGCCGGCGGCCATCTCGCCAGCCGCATGGTGACCACGTCGACGCCTCTGGCCGCCGACGTGGCAAAGCGCATACGCCACGTCGTCTCGATCTCAGGCCTGCATGACCTGCGTCCACTCATGCTCACCGGGCACAATGCGGCACTGGCAATCGATGAGGCCGAAGCCTTGGTGGAAAGCCCGGCGCTGCTGCGCCCCCTGGATGGCACCCGCATCACCTGCTGGGCCGGCGGCGGCGAGCGCTCGGAGTTCCTGCGCCAGACTGCGTTGCTGGCCAACATCTGGACCGGCCTTGGCGCCACCACCAGCGCAGTGGTCGAGCCCGACCGGCATCACTACGACATTGTCGATGGACTTGCCGATCCGACGCATGCGCTGACGCGGACGTTGATCTCGGAATAACAGAGACCATTTTTACACATTATCAGCGGTTTACGTGGCAGTTCTTCAGCGCAGCATCAGCACGCTGCAAGTGTCGCCGGCAGCGGATGCGGGGGCATACGGTGCCCGCACGATCAGCCCGTTGGCGTCGGCCAGCATCCGCAGCATCGAAGAATCCTGGATGCTGAACGGCGTCGCCACCAGCCCGTCCTCGTCTTCCCTGACCACCGCCCGCACATAATCCTGGCGCAGATCATTGGCTGGCATTGCGGCGCCAAGCCGCGCCGGACGTATGTCCTGGCGATGATTGCGGCCGCCGAGCTTTGCCAGAAGCGGCTTCAGGAACAATTGCGAGCAGACCAGGCTTGCCACCGGGTTGCCGGGCAGGCCGATGCACCTGATAGCGCCGAGGCGCCCGAACATCAGCGGCTTGCCGGGGCGCATGGCGATCTTCCAGAAGCCGAGCGTCATGCCTTCACCGGTCAGCACGTCATGGATGAGATCGTGATCGCCGACCGAGGCGCCGCCAAGGGTAACGATGACATCCGCACCAGCCGCGACCGCTTTTTGCACCAGCGCGGCAATGGCCTCCTTGCGATCGGCGGCAATGCCGAGATCGAGCGCGCGGGCGCCGACCGACTGTGCGACAGCGGCGACGCCATAGGCGTTGGACGAGATGATCTGGTCCGGCCCGAGTTCGCTGCCGGGCGGCAACAACTCGTCGCCAGTGGCGATTATGGCGACCAGCGGCCGTTTGACCACTGTGACTGCTGGACGGTTGGCTGATGCCGCCAGCGAAAGCGCTGCCGGGTCGAGCAAGCGGCCGCTTTCCAGCAGCACGTCGCCTTTGGAAAAGTCGAGGCCGACACGTCTGATGTTGCGCCACTCACCGGTGGGCTCAATCACTTCGATATTGCCGCCACCGAGATCCCGGACGTTTTCCTGGATGACGATGGTGTCGGCGCCTTCAGGCAGCGGCGCGCCGGTGAAGATGCGCACCGCCTGGCGCTCGCCGACCGAGCCGTCAAAGCCGCGCCCGGCCGGTGCCATGCCGATCACCGAGAGTTTCGACGGCACGAACGCGACATCGGCAGTGCGGACCGCGTAACCATCCATGGCCGAGGCATTGAAGGGCGGCTGGGTGCGCAGGGCCACGACAGGCTCCGCCAACACACGATCGACCGCCTCGAAGAGAGAAACACTTTCGCCGGCCAGGGGTGCTGCGCCATCCAGCAGGCGTTCGAGCGCCTCGGCGACGGGAACCAGCGCCATCAGGCGCCCGCCTTGTAGTCGCCGGACTTGCCGCCGGTCTTTCCACCAGGCGGATGCCGGAGATGACCATGGCGCGGTCCACGGCCTTGGCCATGTCGTAAATGGTCAGGCAGGCGACCGACGCTGCGGTCAGCGCCTCCATCTCGACGCCGGTCTTGCCGGTGACGCGCGCCAGCGCGGTGACCTTCAGGCCGGGCAGCGCATGGTCGGGCTCGATGTCGACGGAAACCTTGGTGAGCAGCAGTGGATGGCAGAGCGGGATCAGTTCATGCGTCTTCTTCGCGGCCATGATGCCGGCGATGCGCGCGGTGCCGAGCACATCGCCCTTCTTGGCGTTGCCGGCGAGGATGGTCTTCAGCGTCTCGGGCTGCATCGAGACGAACCCCTCGGCGATCGCGGTGCGTGTCGTCTCTTCCTTGTCGCCGACATCGACCATGTTGGCCTCGCCCTGCTTACCGAGATGGGTGAGGGCTGATGTCATTGTCAGATAGCCTCGGCCGGCGCCTTGCCCGTCAAAAGCAGGCGCGTGGCCGCGGTGACATCCTGTTGCCGCATCAGGCTCTCGCCGACGAGGAAGGTGCCGATGCCGGTCTTCTGCATCCTGAGGCAGTCGTCATGGGTGAAGATGCCGCTCTCACTGACCAGCAGGCGGCCGCTCGGCACCATCGGCGCCAGCCGCTCCGAGGTTTTGAGGCTGGTTTCGAACGTTCTCAGATTGCGGTTGTTGATGCCGATCAGCCGCGACGACAGTTTTACCGCGCGCAGCGTCTCGGCCTCGTCATGCACCTCGATCAGCGCATCCATGCCAAGTTCGAATGCGGTCGCCTCCAGTTCGCTCGCCAAAGCATCGTCGACGCTGGCCATGATGATCAGGATGGCGTCCGCGCCCCAGGCGCGGGCCTCATAGACCTGATAGGGATCGAACAGGAAATCCTTGCGCAGCGCGGGCAGGGCAACGGCTGCCCGTGCCTTGGTGAGAAATTCCGGCGCACCCTGGAAGGACGGTGCGTCGGTCAACACCGAAAGGCAGGCGGCGCCGCCCTTTTCATAGGCCTGCGCCAAGGCCGGTGGATCGAAGTCGGCCCGGATCAGCCCTTTGGAGGGGCTGGCCTTCTTGATTTCGGCGATCAGGGCGAATCCGCCCGATCTGTGCTTCGCCTCGAGTGCGGCGAGAAAGCCGCGCGGTGCGTCGGCATCTTTCGCGCGCGCCTTGATCTCGGCCAGCGGCACGCGTGCCTTGGCCGCCGCGATCTCATCGCGCTTGTAGGCCTCGATCTTGCGCAGAATGTCAGACACGGTTCACCCGTTCGAAATTTCGACCAGGCGGTCGAGCACCTGCAGCGCGCGGCCACTGTCGATGGCTTGCGCGGCGAGCGCGATGCCGTCGCCAAGCGTCGTTGCCTTGCCCGCGATCACCAGTCCGGCGCCGGCATTCATCAGCACGGTGTCGCGATAGGCACCGGCAGCCCCGCCCAGCATATCGCGCAATGCCTTGGCATTGTAGGCGGCGTCGCCGCCGCGCAGCTCGTCCTTGGTGTGGCGCTTCAGCCCAAATTCTTCCGGGGTCAGCGTGAAGCTGCGGATCTCACCGCCGACCAGTTCGGCGACATGGGTCTCGCCGGTGGTGGTGATCTCGTCATAGCCGTCACCATGGGCGACCCAGGCATGCTCAGTGCCCAGCGCCTTCAGCGTCTCGGCAACCGGCATGATCCATTCTGGCAGGAACACGCCGACCATCTGCCGCTTTACCCCAGCCGGATTGGAGAGGGGGCCGAGCAGGTTGAAGATGGTGCGGGTGCCGAGCTCGACGCGGGTCGGGCCGACATGCTTCATCGCCGGGTGATGCGCGGGCGCGAACATGAAGCCGACGCCCGCCTCATGGATGCAACGGCCGATGAACTCGGGCGAGAGATCGATCTTGACGCCGAGCGCGATCAGCACATCGGCGGCACCGGTCAGCGAGGACAGGCCGCGATTGCCGTGCTTGGCGACCGGCACACCGGCGGCGGCGATGACGAAGGCCGACCCCGTCGAAATGTTGACGCTATGGGAATTGTCGCCGCCCGTGCCGACGATATCGATAGCACCCGCGGGCGCCTCGACGCGGAGCATCTTGGCCCGCATCGTGGCGACAGCGCCGGAAATCTCGCTCACCGTCTCGCCGCGTACGCGCAACGCCATCAGGAAGCCGCCGATCTGCCCAGGGGTCGCGTCGCCGGACATGATGATGTCGAAGGCCTCGCGCGCTTCCTCGAAGGAAAGCGCGGTGCCGGCCGCCACCTTGGCGATATGGGTTTTCAGCGCGCTCATCTTGTCGCGGCTTGGGCGACGGCGGCCTGGTCGATGCGGACGTCGTACTGCGTCTGCAACTGCGCCACCAATTGGTCGAGCAGATCGTCCGACATGCCGGAGGTGAAGGATTTCTGTGCATCCTCCGGCACCGAACTGGCATCGGCCCCGGCGGGCTCGAACACTTCGGCGACCTTGAACAGGATCTGTCCGTCACCGGTGGGCGAGGGGATCAACCCGGTGCCGCCTTCGCCGACGCCGAACATAACGGCAGCGCCCTCCTTGCCGAAATCGGCATCGTCGGCTTCGCGCTTCAGGCCGCGCTTGGTCTGCTTCTCCAGCTTGAGATCACCGGCGATGACGTCGAGCGTGGCGCCGGCCTTGAGCCGCTTGTCGAGCTCGCCCGCCTTGGCGGCGAGCCGCTTGGTGGTCTCCGCCGCCGTCCAGTCGGCGACAGCTTTCTTGCGGACCTCGTCCAGCGTGCGGTCGCGAGCCGGCGTGATCGAAGCAACTTCGTAGAAGATGAAGCCGTTGTCGGCCGTGGTCAGTGCTTCGTTTTCGGTGTTGGGTTCGGCGTCGAAGACCGCCTTGATCAGTTCCGGCGATTCCGGCAGGTCCTTGACGATGGAGCCGTCCGGCCGGAGGCCACTGCGGTCGATGGCGTCGATGGTGATGTCCTTCAGCTTCAGCTTGGCGGCCGCATCGGCCAGCGAACTGCCGGAAGCCCGGGTGTCTTCGTAATTGTCGTGCACGTCCAGCAAGATGCGGCTAGCCTCACCCAGCGCCAGGTCCTTGCGGATCTGGTCGGAGACTTCGGCGAGCGGCTTCACCACCTCGGGCTTGATCTCGGTGACGCGCAGCAGCACCGGACCGAAGGCGCCCTGAACGACCTGGCTGACTTCATTGGCGTTGAGCGCGAAAGCGGCATCGGCAACCGCCTTGTCGGCGATCTTGTCCTTGGCGAGTGTGCCAAGCAGCGTGTCGGCGGGGGTCTTGCCTTCGGCGGTAACGAGCTTTTCGAAGGTGGCTCCGGCCTTGAGTGAATCGAACGCTGCCTTGGCCGCATCCGGCGTCTTGAACACAAGCTGCTCGATGGTGCGCATTTCGGGCGTGGTGTAGCGCGCCTTGTTCTTGTTGTAGTCGTCGTTGACCTGCTGGTCGGTGACGGCGGTCGGATCCATGATGTCCACCGGCTCGAGGCGGACATAGGAGAATTTGCGGTATTCGGGGGCGGCGTAGGTTTTCTTGTTGGCCTCGAAATAGGCCTGAAGCACGCTGTCGCTCGGTGCCTCGATCGGCTCGACGAGCGTCTTTGGCAAGGCCAGATAGTCGATGGTGCGGTCCTCACCGCGATAGAGCGCCAGCGCCTTGAAGAAAGTGTCCGGCGCCTCGAGCCCGTCAGAGACCGCCTCGACGATCTGCTGGCGCACCGCCACCTGGGCGCGGTTCTTCAGGTAGTCCTCCGGCCGCATGCCGAGGTCGCGAAGCCGCGATTCGAACACTCTGCGGTCGAATTGGCCGCCCGGGCCCTGGAAGGCGGGCTCCTCGCGCGTTAGTTCGGCCAGGCGATCCTTGGAGAAGCCGAGCCCCAGCTTGCGCGCCTGTTCATCGAGAACGGCGCCGGAAACAAGCTGTGCCAGCACCTGGTTGTCGATGCCGAGCGCCTTTGCCTGTTCGTGGGTGAGGCGCTGACCGAACTGCTGCGACATGACGGCGAGCTGGCGATCATACGCAAGGCGATATTCGTTGATCGATACCTTGGTGCCGCCTGCCGTTATCACCGAATCGTGGCCGGCAAAGCCGCCCATCAGCTTCCCGGAGATGCCCCAGGCGGCAAAACTGACCACCAGCAGCGAAAGCAATGTCTTCGCGACCCAGGTACCCGCCGCGCTTCTCAATATACCAAGCATCGTTACTTCCGATTTATGCGCATTTTCGCATGCGCCGAGTTTGAAACAAGCGCAATAGCGCCCTTCCGGTCCACTGTCGATTGCTTTGTGGCCTGATTTTGGTAGTGAGGGCCAGAGCTTGATATTGCCCGGAGAAGCAGACCATGACGCCAGGAATTCGCCCGCTTGTCGCCGGCAACTGGAAAATGAACGGCACCAGCGCCTCGCTGAACGAGCTCAGGATGATCGGCAACGGGTTCATGAGCGGGCTTGACGCGGAGACCGAGGCACTGGTCTGCGTTCCCGCGACGCTGCTTTCGCATGCGGCGGAGATTCTGTCGCGCACGCCGGTCCATGCAGGCGGCGAGGACTGCCACACCAAGGAAAGCGGCGCCTACACCGGCTGCATCTCGGCCGAGATGCTGAAGGACGCCGGCGCGAGCCATGTCATTGTCGGCCATTCCGAATGCCGCGAACAACGCGGCGAAGACGATGCGACGGTCCAGGCCAAGGCCTCCGCCGCGTGGCGCGCCGGGCTTGTGGCCATCGTCTGTATCGGCGAGACGCAGCAGCAGCGCGAGGCCGGCGCCACACTCGACGTGCTGGCGCGCCAGGTCGACGGTTCGGTGCCGCCGAGTGCTACGCCATCCAACACCATCATTGCCTATGAGCCGGTATGGGCGATCGGCACCGGCCTGACGCCGACCGCGGCCGATGTAGCCGAAGCGCATGCGCATATCCGCGAAAAGCTGGCGGAAAAGCTCGGCGCCATCGCTGCCAAAGTGCGCATTCTCTATGGTGGCTCGGTTAAGCCGTCCAACGCAGTAGAGCTGCTGGGCGTCAGGAATGTCGATGGCGCGCTGGTGGGCGGCGCTAGCCTGAAAGCGGCTGATTTCCTGGGTATCGCCGAAGCCTATCGCAGCATTTCAGGCTGACATTCACGACGATGGACGGGTCGGATCCGTCCAAATTCGTTGCAAAGGGCGCGTTGCTTCCCATATTCCGGCCACGGGCTTGGAAATGCCGTGAAAGCATTGTATTGAGCCGCCTCCAATTCACCGGTCGTGTCCGCGGCCGGGCAAGGCCTTGCCAGGATAAACTATGCAAACCGTACTGATCGTCATCCATCTCATGGTCGTGCTCGCCCTCGTCGGCGTGGTGCTGCTGCAACGCTCCGAAGGCGGCGGGCTTGGCATTGGTGGCGGATCGGGCTTCATGACGGCGCGTGGCGCCGCCAATGCGCTGACCCGGGCGACGGCGATCCTGGCGGCGGCTTTCTTTGTGACGTCGCTGACCTTGTCGATCATTGCCCGCTATGGCGAGAAGCCGATCGACATTCTCGACCGCGTTCCCGCGACGTCGGACGGCGCCGGCAAGGGCGTGCTCAACCAATTGCCGGGCACGACGACCCCGGCGCCCGCCGGCAGCACGACTCCGACGCCGCCGTCGGGCAATGGCGCCGCGACGACGCCTGCACCGGCAGCTCCGGCCACCGCGCCGGCCTCTGGTTCGACGCCGCCGGCAAGCAACGGCGCCACCAACACGGCGCCGGCGGCACCGCAGGTCCCGAACCAGTAAGCTCCATCTGGTCCAAACCGCGACCTGTGATCGTTTGAACACAGTCGCGGCAAATGCTGCGCGTTCACGAAGATTCGACGGGCAGCGGCGGGGTCTCGCGCTTGAGGCACCCGCGCTTATTCGACTATAGATTGCACGCGGCATTTTCGGCGTCCTTGGGGGACGCCGGGCGACGCCGTGGGCAACAAGCATTGAACGATCGGATCTTCGCCATGCAGCTTCGCAGCTTCATTTTCCTGGGACTTTGCGCCGTATTCGGCCTGAATTCCCCGGCCTTCGCCGGAATGCCGGCAAACATGGCCGCGCAACAGTCGGTTTCGTTAGAAAAAACCGACGCCATCACCGTCGCCGCAGTCAAGAGCGATGCGACGCAGTTGAAGCTTCTCAAGAAGAAGAAAAACCCGACACCGGACGATCTCGCCCAGATCAAGAAGATCGAGGCCAAGATCGTCGCCGACAAGGAAGACGCCAAAGCCAAGGCACTCGAAGCCAGGAAGCTGGCGATGCGTGAAGCGGCCAAGGCCAAGGCCGAAGCGGAACGGCAGGCCTTCCTGGCCAAGAAGAGCCAGAGCGCTTCTGCAACAACCGAAGTGGCTGACGCCAAGCCGGCCAAGAAAAAGACCACCAAGGTCATCGAGCCGATTGAACCGATCACACCAATCCAGTCGGCCGAGCCGCTTCCGGCCGAAGCGATGAATGTCGCCTTGACCGGCAACAATGGCGAACTGCGTAGCGAGGTCGTCGGCCAGAATCAGCCAAGCGGCGGTCTGTTCGCCGGCCTGTTCGGTGGTACCTCGTCCCGGTCGTCGATCAGCTATCTGCCCGAGACGCGGGCTCTCGACCAGGCTCTCGCCAAGAAGGACTCCAAGAAGCCGTTCAAGGTGAAGCCTGAGTTTGTGCCGCAGGACGTGGAGTTCACCGGCTATGAGCCGGGCACCATCGTCATCGACACCAGCGCGCGCCGGCTCTATCTCGTCGAATCGTTTTCGACCGCGCGTCGCTACGCGATCGCGGTCGGTCGTGAAGGCCTGCAGTTCAAGGGCACGGTCGCGGTCGGCGACAAGCAGGAATGGCCGCGCTGGATCCCGACGCTCGACATGCAAAAGCGCGAGCCCAAGCATTACGGCCAGTACAAGGACGGCATGCCCGGAGGCGGCCAGAACCCGCTCGGCGCCCGCGCCATCTACCTCTATGACGGCAAGAAGGACACGCATCTGCGCATTCACGGCACCATCGCGCCGCAGTCGATCGGAACCAGCGCCTCCAATGGCTGCTTCCGCATGATCAACGAGCACGTCATGGACCTCTACAGCCGCGTCAAAGTCGGCACCAAAGTCGTCATCATCTGACGTTTCCACCATCCTGCCAAAGGGCCGGCTCAGCCGGCCCTTTTGTTTTGCCTCGATCACGACCAAGCCTGTTCGGTCGTGATCCCTGGACAAACGGGAACCTCTTGTCCGAGAACACCGGGTTCCACTCTTCGGGACCATGGTCCGACGCCTTCTTGGAAAAAGCCTTCGCGGTGGTTTTTTCTCTGGCGGAATCAATCCGGCCGCGTTAAGCGATGACTCCCATGGCGCGATATGTATTCATCACAGGCGGCGTGGTTTCCTCACTTGGAAAAGGCATTGCTGCAGCGGCCCTTGGGGCTCTCTTGCAGGCGCGAGGCTATCGCGCACGCATCAAAAAACTCGACCCTTACCTCAATGTCGATCCCGGCACGATGTCGCCGTACCAGCATGGCGAGGTGTTCGTCACCGATGATGGTGCCGAGACCGATCTCGATCTTGGCCATTACGAGCGCTTCACCGGCCGCTCGGCCAATCAGCAGGACAACATCACCACCGGCCGCATCTACAAGAACATCATCGAGCGCGAGCGGCGCGGCGACTATCTCGGCGCCACGGTGCAGGTCATTCCGCACGTCACCGACGAGATCAAGAATTTCGTCCTCAACGGCAATGACGACTATGATTTCGTGCTGTGCGAGATCGGCGGCACGGTCGGCGACATCGAGGCGATGCCGTTCCTCGAGGCGATCCGCCAGCTCGGCAACGATCTGCCGCGCAACAACGCCGTCTATGTGCATCTGACCTTGATGCCCTACATCCCGACGGCGGGCGAACTGAAGACCAAACCGACTCAGCATTCGGTCAAGGAACTGCGCGGCATCGGCATCGCGCCCGACATCCTGCTGGTCCGTGCAGACCGCGCCATTCCCAAGGAAGAGCGCAGAAAGCTTTCGCTGTTCTGCAATGTCAGGGAAAGCGCCGTCATCCAGGCGCTCGACGTGCCGCACATCTACGACGTGCCGATGGCCTACCACAAGGAAGGGCTCGATTCGGAAGTGCTGGCCGCCTTCGGCATCGACCCGGCGCCGAAGCCGCGCATGGAGCCCTGGCAGAAGGTCTCCGATCGCATCCACAATCCGGAAGGCGAGGTGACCATCGCCATCGTCGGCAAATATACCGGCCTCAAGGATGCCTACAAATCGCTGATCGAGGCGCTCTCGCATGGCGGGCTGGCCAACCACGTCAAGGTCAAGCTCGACTGGATCGAATCGGAGATCTTCGAAAAGGAGGATCCGACGCCGTGGCTGGAAAAGGTGCATGGCATCCTGGTTCCCGGCGGCTTTGGCGAGCGCGGTTCCGAAGGCAAGATCCTGGCGGCGAAGTTCGCGCGCGAACGCAAGGTGCCGTATTTCGGCATCTGCTTCGGCATGCAGATGGCCTGTATCGAGGCTGCGCGGTCGCTGGCGGGCGTCGAGCACGCGTCTTCGACCGAGTTCGGTCCGACCAACGAGCCCGTCGTCGGCCTGATGACCGAATGGCTGAAGGGCAACATGCTGGAGAAGCGCCGCGAGACCGGCGATCTCGGTGGCACGATGCGGCTTGGCGCCTATCAGGCCGACCTCGCCAAGGGGTCGAAGATCGCAGACATCTATGGCGACACGCAGATTTCCGAGCGCCATCGCCACCGCTACGAGGTCAATATCGACTACAAGGAACGGCTCGAGGATTGCGGCCTGGTGTTCGCCGGCATGTCGCCCGACGGCGTGCTGCCGGAAACGGTCGAATATCCCGACCACCCCTGGTTCATCGGCGTGCAGTATCATCCCGAGCTGAAGAGCCGGCCGCTCGAGCCGCATCCGCTGTTCGCCAGCTTCATCGAGGCGGCGGTGGAGCAGTCGCGCCTGGTCTAGGCACCCGCCGGGCGGAGCCTCACCTCCATGCAGACCTATGTCGCGCTCCTCTACAGCATCATCCTGGGTGAGGGGCGCCGGGTCGTCATGTCGGACCTCAAAACGATGGCGGAAGGCCTTGGCCTGAAGAACCCGCGCACGCTGGTGGCAACCGGCAATCTGGTCTTCGAAGCACGGGCGACCGATATCGGCAAGCTCGAACAGCGACTGGAAACGGCCTTCGAAAAAACCTTCGGCCGCCATGTAGACATCATCGTGCGCACTGCCGACGAATGGCTGAAACTTGCCGCCGGCAATCCGTTTCCGGCCGATTCAGCCGAAGCAGGCGACCAGGTGGCTGTGCGGGTGATGCGCAAACCCGCGCCCGTGGAGGGCGTCGCGGCGCTGCAAGCCTATGCCGCCGAGGACGAGAAGGTGGTGCCTTGTGCCGGCGACATCTGGGTCGTCTTTTCACGCGAGAGGCCAACGTCACGGCTGCTCGCGGCAATGAACCACAAACGCCTCGGCATCGGCACGTCGCGCAACTGGAACACCGTGCGCAAGCTGGCTGAGATGGTAGGCGGATAGCGTCTTCCCTTCTCCCCTTGTGGGAGAAGGTGTCGCCGAAGGCGACGGATGAGGGGTGCTCCAGCTTGGCAATGACGGTGATCCGTCACGCGCCCCTCAACCGTCTCGGCGCTGCGCGCCGATCCACCTTCTCCCACAAGGGGAGAAGGGAAAAGTGCTTTAGGCCTTTGCCGTCTTGGCGCCCGCACCCACGGCGGCGGTGCGCAGCACGTAGTAGATGATGCCGGCGATGGCGACGCCGAAGAACCAGCCATAGACACCCCACCAGGACGGCAGCCAGTTGGTGAAGTTCGGCAGGATCGACGAGAACACAGCACCGATGCCGGCGGCGATGAAAGCATTGACGTGCCAGCCGCCCTGGAAGCGGAACTCGCCGTTTTCGCGATACAGCGCCTCGACGTCGACCTCGCCTTTGCGGATCAGATAGTAGTCGACCATCATGACGCCGAAGATCGGCCCCATCGTCGCGCCGATGATGCCGACGAAATGCGCGGCACTGCCTTCCCACGGCGCGAAGGGATAGAGCACAAGTGCGATCAGCGCCGCGATATAGCCACCCTTTTTGAAGTCGATCTGACGCGGAAAGACGTTGGAGAAGTCGAAGGCCGGCGAGACGAAGTTGGCGACGACGTTGATGCCGAGCGTCGCAACCGCGAAGGTCAGGGCGGCGAGCGCCGCCAAGAACCAGCTGTCGAACTTGGCCGAGATCTGGTCGGGATGCAGCAGCACTTCGTGATAGACGTCATAGGCGGCAATGGTGGTGACGCCGGCGACCAGCGAGAACAGGATGAGGTTGACCGGCAGGCCCCAGATGTTGCCCTTGCGCAGCGCCGCCTTGTCCGGCGCGTAGCGGGCGAAGTCGCAAAAATTGAGATAGAGCGCCGAGAAATAGGTCACCCAGATCGCCGCGACGCCGAAGAGCGCCGTCCACGAGCCGGGATCGCCCGGAATGCCGGCATCGGCGGTCTTTTCGCGCAGCACATCCATCGGAATGTCGCTGGTAAAGGCGAAGCTCCCCGATTTGACGCAGAGATAGATGGCCAGGAGCAGCATCATCACCCAGACGGCAGGCCCCGCCCAGTCCTGGAAGCGGCGCACTGTTTCCATGCCTTTCTGGATGATCAGCAGCTGCAGCGCCCAGATGATGACGAAGCAGATTACTTCCAGGGTGGAATGGCCGAGAAGATGCGAGGTCTTGTTGAACTCGTCGAACCATTGCAGGCGAGTGAGCAATGCCACGATGGCGCCCGATGCGGCGGCCGTTTGCGCGCCGTACCAGAAGCAGGCGACGATGGCGCGCACGAGTGCCGGTATGTTGGCGCCCCAGATACCGAAGGAGGCGCGGGCGAGCACGGGGTAGGGCACGCCGGTTTTCACGCCGGCATAGCCGACCATATTCATCAGCGCGTAGATGATCAGCGAGCCGATGCCGATGGCGATGATGAAGTTGACGAAGCCGCCGCAGAACAGGAACAGGCTGGCGGCGAGATAGTAGCCCCACAGGCTGTGGACGTCCGATGTCCAGACGTTGAAGATCGAGAACGGTCCCCAGTTTCGAACCTTGGCCGGAGCGAGATCCTCGTTGTACAGGTCAGGCGATGCGCCTTGTATGGTCACTGCAATGTCCTCCCCTTGATTGGCCACGCGCCTCCACGCGATGGCCGTGCAGGTTAAGCCTGACGCTGGGGAACCGGCAACCGATCCATTTGCCGGCTTTGGCCTTAAAGATATTCAATGCGAACCGCGATTATCGAGGGCGCGCAATGGTGGGCCGCTGCTGATTGCCGCCGGTCGGGTGATTCGAATTTCGGCCATAGCGACTATGCTTAGAGGCTCTTTGTTTGGCGCAATTCCGGACGGAAAACCGCTCACACTTTTCCTGGAATTGCTTTAGGCGATAGCCATCACCTGCTTGTGGTCCTCGACTTCGGACAACAGCCAATCTTGAAACAGGCCGGTCCCCGGCTTGTTGCCGATGCTGCGGCGCTGGTGCAGGTAAATGCCGGCCGGGTAGGTGTGACGGGCGTCAAACGGCGCGACAAGTTTGCCTTGCTGCAGAAAATCCTGGGCCATCATCGTGTCGGCAAGTGCTATTCCAGCGCCGTTGATCGCCTCGCGCATGATCAGCGTGCAGTCATCGAGCGTCGTGCTGGATTTCGGCGTCGTGTCCAAGACGCCTTCCTGTTCCAGCCAACGCCTCCATCTCATGGACTCGCATTCATGGATCAGGTGGTGATTGACCAGATCGGCGGGTGACCGCAACGGCACCGGCCCTTCGAGCAGCGAGGGCGCACAGACCGGCGTCAGGACCAGCGGGATCAAAAGCGTGAGGGCCGGGCCGGCCTTGTAGACGAATTCGTCGACAATGGCCAAATCGAAGTTGGCGCGCTTGCCCGACGTCGAGATCTCCAGCTCCACGGCTGGATGCAGCTTGCGAAAGTTCGGCAACCGGTCCGCCAGCCAAAGGTTCAGGACCGCCGGGACGCACAGGACCCGGACACGCTGGGTTCTGCTGTGGGTCGGACCATCGGCGAGGCTGACATCGTCGGTGGCGCGCCAGATGGCCTCGAACGCTTCGGAGAGGCTGCGCGCATAGTAAGAGCCCCGGATGGTCGGCGTTATCTGGCGAAAGCCCCGCTCGAACAGATCCTGGCCAAGATTCCTTTCAAGCGCACGGATGTGGCGGCTGATGGCAGAGGGCGTCAGGTGCAATTCCTCGGCTGCATCTTTGACGCTGCCAAGACGTGCGGCGGCCTCGAAAGCGCGCATGCCGTTGAGTGAGGGTAGGGCCATTGGCCGATCATGAATTGTCGATTGAGTTTTTGTCAATCGACTTGGGCAAAATTGGCGTTTGATCGCCTGGCCTGTTCGGGGATACCCAAAAGGCAAGAGCGACCAAGTCGCCATCTGAAAATGATTATTCGGGGCCTCCGGTACCATTCCACCAACGGCAGAGACTGGCCAGACCGGTTTCCGCCATTGGCGGGCGAAGCTTTGCGCGTGATGCACGCTGCGCCGAGGCCGGAAGTTACCCGCAAATGGGAGAATGCCAGTTTATGCCTCAATCGCCAGTGCCGGTCTTTGAAACGGCGGACGAGATTTCCGCGGAAACCTCTGTCGTCGTTATCCTGCAAACTGCCCAGGCAGGCTTTGGCCCCAGGGCAGCGGCACTGGACGCTGAAATGGGCGGCATTCTGTCGCGTGCCTGCTCCGATCCGACCGCCCTGGCCGAATCCGGCACCTGCATCGATCTCATCGCCCCCCAGGGCGTATCGGCCCGGCGCGTGATCGTCCTGGCCCTGGGCAAAGCCGAAGCCGTCAGCGCGCTGTCACTGGCGCGCGCCGGCGGTTTGCTTGCCGCGCATCTGGAAAGCAAATGCGAATGCGCGGCGACGCTTGTCCTCGACCCGATCGCCGGCGTTGACCTGCCGGGAGCGGAAATCCTGGCGCGCGTCGCCCTTGGCATGCGGCTGCGGCGCTATCGTTTCGACATGCGCAACCGGCGCCAGGGTGCGGGCTCGGATCGGACCTTGCGGGTGCAACTGGTCGGAGCAAACGGTGCGGACCTGACCCCGGCGCTGGCGCGGATCAATGCCATTGCGGATGGCGTCGAATATGCGCGCACGCTGGTCAACCTGCCGCCGAACCATCTCCATCCCGACAATTTCCACGATCATCTGGAGCCGCTGCGCGAAGCTGGCATCGACATCGAAATACTGGATGCCGCGCAGCTCAAGGAACTCGGCATGAATGCGCTGCTGGCCGTTGGTGCTGGCTCGGTGCGGTCACCACGCGTCGCTGTCCTGCGCTATCGCGGCAAAGGTGCTCCCTCCCAGCCGCTGGCCTTCGTCGGCAAGGGCGTGTGTTTCGATTCGGGCGGCCTCTGCATCAAGCGGGGCGAGCAGATGTTCGACATGAAGGCCGATATGGGTGGTGCGGCCGCGGTCGTCGGCCTGCTGATCGCGCTCGCCCGGCAAGGCAGCCCGGTGCATGCGATCGGCGTGCTTGGCATTGCGGAGAACATGCCGTCCGGCACAGCGCTCAAGCCGCGCGATATCATCACGACCGCCTCGGGCCAGACCGTGGAGGTGTTCGACACCGACGCGGAAGGACGCCTGCTTCTGGCCGATTGCCTCCACTACGCGGCGACGCGCTTCAATCCGTCGGTGATCGTCGATCTGGCGACGCTGACCTATTCGGTGACGCGTGGGCTGGGATCGATATTCGCCGGCCTGTTCAGCACCGACGATGCCATCGCGACGCAGATGATCGCGGCCGGCGAAACGGTCGGCGAGCGTTTCTGGCGGCTGCCGCTCGACCGGGCCTATGACGAGGGGCTGCAATCGCCTTTCGCGGACCTGCGGCACCATGCCAAAGACATGGAAGATGGCGACGCTCCCTATGCGGCGGCGTTCCTTCGCCATTTCACCGAAGACCGTCCCTGGGTGCATCTCGACATCGCCAGCAAGGAATTGGCCGACGCCGATCGGCCGCTCGGCAGGCAAGGCGCCACGGCCTTCGGCGTGCAGATGCTGGAAGAGTGGGTGCGGGCCAGGATGAACTAGGCGCGCTGCTGTTCGGGGCAATAACGAGATGCGTCTAAACGGAATGGGAAATCGGGATGTCGTCTGAGATCATTGGCAGGGAAGGGCGGGCCACCTTTCGCGGTTACGAAACCTGGTATCGCATCTCCGGCGATCTCGACGCCGACAAGGCCCCCGTGGTGATCCTGCATGGTGGGCCGGGCGCAGCCCATAATTATGTCGATGCCTACAAGCTTCTCGCCCGACGGGGCCGCGCCGTCATCCATTACGACCAGTTGGGCTGCGGCAACTCCACCCTGCTGCCAGACAAAGGTGCCGACTTCTGGACACCCGGGCTTTTCATCGACGAGCTTGAAAACCTGGTCGATCATCTCTGCATCCGCGCGGGCTTCCATGTGCTCGGTCAGAGCTGGGGCGGCATGCTGGGCGCCGAATATGGGGTCACGCAGCCGAAAGGCCTGAAGTCGCTGACAATCGCCAACTCGCCGGCTTCCATGAAGCTGTGGGTCGAAGAAGCCAACCGGTTGCGCGCCGACCTGCCCGGGGATGTTCAGGAAACACTGACCCGGCACGAACAGGCCGGCACGACGGACGATCCGGCCTACCAGGAAGCCACGATGCGGTTCTACGAACGGCATGTCTGCCGCGTGCCTTTCCCGCCCGAAGTGACGGAGACCTTCGCCCAGATCGCACGCAATCCGACCGTCTATCATGTGATGAACGGGCCGAACGAGTTCCACGTCATCGGAACGCTGAAGAACTGGAGCATCGTCGAGCGCCTGCCCGCCGTCGATGTTCCCACGCTGATCATCTCCGGACGTTACGACGAGGCGACGCCCGCGACGGTGCGGCCCTTCAAGGACGGCATCAAGGGATCGCGCTGGGAGATATTCGAGCATTCCAGCCACATGCCGCATGTCGAGGAGCAAGAGGCATGCATGCAGGTGGTGGGAGATTTTCTGGACGACAACGACAACTGAGAAAAGGGGAACTAAGACATGAAGAAACTGCTTCTGGCCGCCTCAGCCGCGGCACTGCTGGCCGGTACGTGGCTGGCTCCGGCACAGGCTGAATACCTCAAGGAGCACCGAGGCGGCACCATCCGGCTGCTGGCCCGTTCGGCAGCGGGAACGCTCGATCCGCACATCAACTACACCGACCAGGGCTGGCAGATGTATCAGCCGATCTATGACGGCCTGGTAGCCTTCCGCAAGGCCGAGGGCATGGACGGCTTCACCATCGTCCCCGATCTGGCCGAGGCGCTGCCTGCGGTTACGAATGACGGCAAGACCTTCACCTTCAAGCTGCGCAAGGGCATCAAGTTCTCCAACGGCCAGGAGCTTGGCGTGAAGGACGTCGTCGCCTCCTTCCAGCGCATCTTCAAGATTTCCGGGCCGACCTCCGGCACCTTCTATGCCGGCATTGTCGGCGCCGACAAATGCCTGGCCGACGCCAAGAGCTGCACGCTCGAAGGCGGCGTCGTCGGCGACGAAGCGGCCGGCACCATCACCCTCAATCTCACCAAGCCGGACGCCGAAATCCTCTACAAGCTTGCCTTGCCGCATGCCGTGGTCCTGCCGGCGGACACACCCGCCGAAGACATGGGCTCCAAGCCCATCCCCAGCACCGGCGCCTACATGATCTCCGCCTTCGACCCCAACAAGGGCATGACGGTTTCCCGCAACCCGAACTTCAAGCAGTGGAGCGAGGAAGCCCAGCCGGACGGTTACCCGGATGTCGTACAATATGATTTCGGCCTGTCCGAGGAAGCAGCCGTCACGGCGATCCAGAACGGCGAGGCCGACTGGATGTTCGACGCGCTGCCGAGCGACCGTCTGGGCGAACTTGGCAGCAAGTCCATGGACCAGTTGCACATCTCGCCGCTTTCGGCGTGGTGGTATGCGCCGCTGAACAACCGTCTGGCACCTTTCGACAATGAAAAGGCGCGCCAGGCCGTTGCCTATGCGATCGACCGCAACACGCTGGTCAAGCTGTTTGGCGGCAAGGTGCTGGCCTCGCCGGTCTGCCAGGTCCTGCCGCCGGACTTCCCGGGCCATGAAGACGATCGCCCCTTCACCAAGAACCCGGGCGCCAAATGGTCGGCGCCCGATCTCGACAAGGCAAAGCAGCTCGTCGAGGAATCCGGCACCAAGGGTCAGAAGGTGACCATCATCGCCGAGGACACCGCCATCTCACGCTCCATCGGCGTCTATCTGCAGAGCGTGCTGACCAGCATCGGCTATGTGGCCGATGTCAAGCCGATATCGTCCAACATCCAGTTCACCTACATCCAGAACACCAACAACAAAGTGCAGATGTCGATCACCCAGTGGTACAAGGATTATCCTGCGGCTTCCGACTTCCTGAACATCCTGTTCAGCTGCGCCTCTTCCGTGAGGGTTCGGATGCCTCGATCAACATCGCCGGCTTCTGCGACAAGGATATCGACGCCAAGATGCAGAAGGCGCTGGACCTCGGCGTCACCGACCAGAAGGCCGCCGACAAAATGTGGGCCGAAATCGACAGGCAGATCACGGACAAGGCACCGGCCGTCGGCCTCTTCACCCCGAAGCGGCTTGACTTCGTCAGCAAACGGGTTGGCAATTTCAAGTTCAACCGGCAGTTCAACTGGATGATCACCCAGTCCTGGGTGCAGTAACGAGCTGCGGAGGGACACGTCCGTGTCGAACCAAGCTGTCGCCATGCCGCGCAAGACGCGAGGGCCCTGGGCCGTCGCGTTTGCGAAGCTGGCAACGGACAGGGCTGCCATGGCATCCCTGGCCGTGTTCCTCCTCATCGTTCTCGCCTGCCTCAGTGCGCCTCTCTACGCGAAATGGGCCGGCGTGGACCCGTTCGCCTCGACGCTCGACGCTGTGATCCAGATCGACGGCGCCGACGTTCCGGTGATGGAACAATCGACCGAGGGGCTAGGGCTTGGCTACACGCCGCTCGGCCCGACCTGGCGGCTCGGCAATTACTTCCTTGGCGCTGACAGCCAGGGGCGCGATGTCATGGCCCGGATGCTCTATGGCGGGCTGAGCTCGCTGCTGATCTCTGGAGCGGCCACCATCTTCACCCTGATCATCGGCACGGCGGCGGGGTTGATCGCCGGCTATTTCGGCGGCATCACCGATACGGTGCTGTCGCGCCTGCTGGACGTGCTGTGGGCGTTTCCGATCTACCTGCTGGCGATTTCGCTTTCCATCGTCACCATCGCGCAAGGCATCAGGATCGGACCGATCGAGATCAAGTCCGGCAGCCTGTGGCTGCCGGTCATCATCATCGGCATCGTCTACGTGCCCTATGTGGCGCGGCCGATACGCGGGCAGGTTCTGTCGCTGCGACACAGCGAGTTCGTGTTCGCCGCGATTAACCTAGGTGTACCCGGGTGGCGCATCCTGTGGCGCGATATCCTGCCCAACATCACCACCACGCTCATCGTCTTCGTGCCGCTGATGATGGCGCTGAACATGCTGACGGAATCCGCACTTTCCTTCCTGTCGATCGGCGTGCAGCCGCCGGCCGCCAGCTGGGGCACCATCATCCAGGACGGGCAGGCGCTGCTTTACACCAGGCCGCTGGTGGCGTTGGTGCCGGGCCTGGCGATCGCGGTTTCCGTCATGGCGCTCAATGTCTTCGGCGACGGCCTGCGCGACGCGCTCGACCCACGCTCCAAGGTCCGGCTGGGGCGCGACTGATGTTTTACGCCATCCTGCGCCGGTTCGGTCAGATGCTGTTCGTCATGTTCGGCATCTCGGTCATCGTCTTCCTGATCTTCTTCGCGACGCCGGGCGCCGATCCGGCGGCGCGCATCGCCGGCCGCAATGCATCGCCAGAGGTGCTGGAAGCGGTGCGCCACAGTTTCGGCTTCGACCGGCCGCTCTACGTGCAATATGTGAAGATGATGGAGAAGATCTTCGTCACCGGCGACCTGACCTCCTTCGTCAATCGAGGCTGGAAGGTGGTGCCGGCGGTGATGGATTCCATTCCCGTCACGCTTTCGCTGGTGTTCGGGGCGGCGATCCTGTGGGTGGTCGTCTCCATCATCATCGGCATCGTCGCCGCCGCCACCCGCGGCAGCTGGCTGGACAAGCTGCTGATGGCGCTGGGGCTGCTCGGCATTTCCATGCCGGTCTACTGGCTGGGCGAGGTGATGAACCTGATCACCCAGAGCCGCTATCACGACAGCTGGGCGTTCTCCTGGGTGCCGCCGCTCGGCTACAAGAATTTCTCCGACGATCCCAAAGGCTGGTTCCTGACACTGGTCATTCCGTGGATCACGCTGGCCATTCTCTATATCGGCATCTATGGACGCGTGTTGCGCGCGGCGATCATCGAATCGCTGCAGGAAGACTTCATCCGCACGGCTCGCGCCAAGGGCCTGTCGGAGACCCGCATCCTGCTGCGCCATGCCTTGCGCACCTCGCTCATTGCGTTCGTCACTCTGTTCGGCCTGGATTTCGGCGCTCTGGTGGGCGGCTCGGCCCTTTTGACCGAAGTGGTGTTCGGGCTGCACGGCATCGGCAAGCTGACCTATGACGCGCTGCAGAACCTCGATCTGCCGATGATCATGGCAACGGTGATGTACGCGTCGATGTTCGTGGTCATCGCCAACGCCGTTGTCGATTTCATCTACATCCTTCTCGATCCGCGCCTGAGGACCTCATGATACTGTCGGTGCGCGACCTCAAAGTATCCTTCCGCACCAATGACGGGCTGGTGCGCGCCATCGACGGCGTCTCCTTCGATCTCGAGGAAAGCGAGATCCTCGGTGTCGTCGGCGAATCCGGTTCCGGCAAGACGGTGTCGCTGCTGGCCGTCATGGGCCTCATCACCGATCCCAACGCCAGCATAGAGGGCTCGATCCGCTACAAGGGCCGCGAGCTTGTCGGGCTGCCCGCGCGCGAACTGAGGCGGCTGCGCGGCAACGAGATCGCGATGATCTTCCAGGATCCGATGACGGCGCTGACGCCGGTCTACACGATCGGCTGGCAGATCGCCGAGCAGATCCGCGCGCACCAGAATGTCAGCAAGGCCAAGGCGATGGAACGCGTCGAAGAACTGCTGGCCGAGGTGAATTTTCCCAATCCGCACGAGGCGATGTCACGCTATCCGCACCAGCTTTCGGGCGGCATGCGGCAACGTGCGGTGATTGCAATGGCATTGTCCTGCAATCCGGCGCTGCTGGTGGCGGATGAGCCGACCACGGCGCTCGACGTCACCGTGCAGGCCGGCATTCTCGACCTCGTGCGCAAGCTGCGCGCGACGCACAAATCGGCGGTGGTCTTCATCACCCATGACATGGGCGTTGTCTCCGAACTCGCCGACCGGGTGATGGTCATGTATGCCGGGCGCGTGGTGGAGCGCGGCAGCCGCATGGAGCTGTTCTCCGCTCCTCAACATCCCTATACGCGTGCTCTGCTCGGTTCGATCCCGCCGCTGACCGGCGAAAAACCACGCCGCCTGCCGGCCATCCCGGGCTCACCGCCGTCGCTGCTGCGCCTGCCACAAGGCTGCGCCTTCGGTCCGCGCTGCCCGGTGCATTACGAGCCCTGCGTGACCGGCAAGCCCGACCTTGGCGGCGGAACCCACGCCGTGGCATGCTTCCGGGTGGCGCAGGCATGAGCGAAACGATGACCGACAGCCCAATTCTCGAGACGCGTTCGCTGGGAAAGCGTTTTTCAATCGGCACCCGGTTCTCCGCCGAAGGCAAGCGAACCGTCCATGCGGTCGACAATGTCTCGCTCACCGTGCGGCGCGGCGAGACGGTCGGGCTGGTCGGCGAATCCGGATGCGGCAAGTCCACGCTGGCGCGCTGCCTGGTCAGGCTCTACGAGATCACAGATGGTGAGCTGCTGTTCGAAGGCGAGGACATCACTTCGAAGTCGCTGTCGGAACTCAGGCCGCTGCGGCGGCGCCTGCAAATGGTGTTCCAGGACCCGTCGGCCTCGCTCAATCCGCGCCGGCGCGTCGGCGATTTGGTGGCCGAGCCGTTGCGCATCCACGGCAAGCTGTCGTCCCGCGAGATCACCGCGCGGGTCGCCGAACTGTTCGATCTCGTCGGACTGCTGCCCGACCATGTCATGCGCTATCCGCATGAATTCTCCGGCGGCCAGCGCCAGCGTGTCGGCATTGCGCGGGCGATCGCGCTCAATCCCGATCTCGTCGTACTGGACGAACCGGTCTCGGCGCTCGACGTGTCGGTGCAGGCGCAGATCGTCAACCTGCTGGCCGACCTGCAGGAGAAGCTCAATCTCACCTACATCTTCATCGCCCATGACCTGTCGGTGGTGCGTCAGGTGTCGACCCGCATCGCGGTCATGTATCTCGGCTCGATCGTCGAGGAAGGGCTGGCGGAGGAGGTGTTCGCAGCGCCAGCCCATCCTTACAGTCAGGCGCTGATCTCGGCGGTTCCGGTCGTCGAGACGACGCCCAGCGGGACGCGCAAGCGCATCATCCTCACCGGCGACGTGCCGAGCCCGCTCAGGCCGCCATCCGGCTGCCGTTTCCACCCGAGATGCCCGATCGCGGTCGAGCGATGCCGCACCGAGCGGCCGGAGCTGAGGGAGTATCGACCCGGCCGCAAAGTGGCCTGCCATTTCCCGACGGTTTAGCCGGCGGCCAAAAGATTTTTCAAAGATTCTGATTTCCGGGTGGAACCAACCGCCTGACCGTGCGTTTCATAGGGTTCGATCGGGCGGCATCGCGATCGACCGGGAGGAAACGATGGACTACCTGCATTTCTTTTCGCCCGTGCGGATTTCGCGCGGGCAGGGACACCCTGTAGAAGAAGTGGATAGTGTCGCCGAGGCGATGGTTTTCTTGCGTAAATGGCCGACGGGACGACGTGGGCCAGTGTATCAGTGCGCGCTGAATTGCTGCTCGGCGGCTTTGTCGGGACAGATGTCGGCGGAGGAGGCCAGGAAGGCATTCACCGGCTTTGCCCGGATCACGCGGCTTCTGGACGACGACATGGCGCTTCCCGTGCCCGGCGAAACCATGGCGAGCGTCTACGCGCTGCGGCGGTAGCCGCACCCGTATTGCTGAACACAACGACTGCGGCCATAGCGGCCGCAGTGGGTTTTCGGTGCGTCTGTGGTGAAAGGGCCGGCCGGGCTTTCCGGACGGCGCAAACAGCTGGCCCGGGGCCAAGCCTTAATCCCAGGTGACGGAATAGCGGTCGATCACCCAGAGCCAGGAGCCGTCGGCCTGCCGCCGGGCAACCTCGCTGGTGATGTCGCCGTCGGGGAGCCGGGTCGAGGTAAGCGCGAGTTCGCCGCAAATCAGAGCAGGGCGCTGTTCTCCCACGGCAAACTTCCGTCCAGACGCGACAATCTCGGCATAGTAGTCACGAATGGCTGCGTGGCCGCGCAGAAAACGTCCGTCGCCGCAGTCGATCACCGCGTCATGTTCGAACAAGGCGCTCATGCCATCGACATCGCCCGCATGTTGCCGCGAAATCAGCAGCGGCTCCAGATCCTGCGGATCGAAGACAGGTTTTCTTGCGGCAGAATCGCCCATGGTAACCCTCGTTGCATCCATCAAATCGTACCGTAGAAATGCCATTCCGTACTGGTGTCAGCTCCCGGAATGTTCTGGATCAGCGGCGGGATCGCCGGCATTCTGGCTCAGGCAGGCAGCGTGATGCCGGAGAACTCGGCGCAGATTTCGAGCAGACGATCCTGCAGCGGCCGAAGCAATCGTGGAAGGCGACCTCGACACAGTTGCCGGAGCCAAGCAAGTCGCCGCACGCGTCAATGAACTCGGCCGCTTCGATGCGGCGATCCACAACGCCGCCGTCGGCTATCGCGACGCCTATCGCCTGACGGCCGACGGCTTGCCGAATGTCTTCGCCATCAACACATTGTCGGCCTATATCCTGACCGCATTGATCGAGCGACCACACCGGCTTGTCTACCTCAGTTCAGGCATGCACCATCACGCGGATGCCAATCTCGACGACATCCTGTGGCCCCCGCGACCCTGAGGATCTCTCAACGCATCGATGCCTGCAATTCCTGGACCCACATAGCGGCACGCCGTTCGATTGGGCGTTTGTACGCGGCGAGGAAACGATCGAGGTCGTGACCAGCGGACCTCTGACCTTCACCGACCCCAAATCGATGCTGGAGGAATGCATCGCTGGAACGGGTGTCACCCAAGTTATCAGTTGGGGCGTCGGGGAGTTGTTGGCGGATGGGGTGCTGATCGATCTCTTTCCGGACTGGCATGGCGAGCTCTTCCCGCTGTTTGCCTTTCACCCGTCGCGCAAGCATCCGCCGGCCAAGGTTCGCGCCTTCGTCGATTTCTGCGTTGATGTGTGTCGGGAGCTGTAATAGCGCAGGCGAAAAAGCCAACCACCACGCTGTTCGAAATAGCATTTGGAAAATACTTATACGATTTCCGCGCGGAATATCTTTAAACCTGTTGGCGCGATCCCTACGTCATTTGCCGTTATGTCTATCAAGGCAACACCGATGTGACATCACTCAGACCACGCCTCCCCTCACTGGGGACCCGGGACGCGCGGTCATTTTCCTAGACAATGAGCAGCCCAAACGGTCGACACGCTCTTAGTGCGTCGGGCGTGTCGGTGCGCAATCTCCCCGCTTAATCAATCAACACCAACCGGGTGGCCGTCGGGTGAACGAACCCGCGCGCCCAACAGGAGAGAAGAGATGGAAGCCCTGCAATATCTTGAGCCGATGAAATGGATGGCGATCGAGATAGCCGTGCCAGTCATCGTGCTGGCAATCCTGTTCCGGTGGAGCGGCGTGGTTCGCTACATCCCAAACGACAGGCTCGGCATCTTGGAAAAACTATGGAGTTTTCGCGGCTCCGTCAGCAATGGCTTCATTGCGCTGAACCGTGAGGCAGGCTACCAGCCGGAAGTCGTGCGCGGTGGCCTGCATTTCTTCATGCCGTTCCAATATTCGATGCATCGCGCCAATCTTGTCACCATCCCGCAGGGGCAGATCGGCTATGTCTTTGCCCGTGATGGCAAGCCGCTGCCTTCGACGCAGACACTTGCTTCCAACACCGACGCCGATGATTTCCAGGATGTGCGCGGCTTTCTCGAAAAAGGCGGACAGAAAGGACCGCAACGCAAGATCTTGCGTGAAGGCATCTATGCTATCAATCTCGCACAATTCATCGTGCTGACCGCCCAGTCGATTTATGCCGTTAATCTGAGCGCGTCGGAACAAAACCTTTTTACCAATATGTCCAGCATGATCTCGGAGCGGGGCGGCTTTGAGCCAATCGTCATCCATAATGCTGAGGATATGATCGGGATCGTCACCATCCACGACGGTCCGGCCCTGCCGGACGGCGAGATCATCGCACCGACCGTCGCCAACGATCCGAACGACCCGAACTTCCATAACAATTTTCAGGACCCGGAGAAGTTTCTCAATGCCGGAGGCTACCGTGGCCGGCAGCTGCAGGTGCTGGCCGACGGTAGCTACTTCCTCAATCGCATTTTCGCGACCGTCGAATTGGTCAAGAAGACGATCATTGACGTTGGCACGGTGGGTGTCGTCGTCTCCTATAACGGCCGCCACGGCACGGATATATCCGGGCAGGCATACCGTCACGGCGAGCTGGTCGAAATCGGCGCACGCGGTGTCTGGTCAACGCCGCTGCTGCCAGGCAAGTACGCGTTCAATACCTATGCCGGCAATATCATCATCGTGCCGACCACCAACTTTGTGCTCAAATGGACGAAGGAGCAGTTTGGCGAACACAGGCTGGACGAGAACCTGTCTGAAGTGTCGCTGATCACCAAGGATGCGTTCGAGCCTGTGCTGCCGCTCTCCGTCGTCGTGCATATCGACTATATGAAGGCGCCGCTCGTGGTGCAGCGTTTCGGTGACATCAAGCGGCTGGTCGAACAAACGCTCGATCCGATGGTCTCTGCTTACTTCAAGAATATCGCCCAGACAAAGACGCTGATCCAGCTTTTGCAGGAGCGTAGCGATATCCAGCGCAAATCGGGCGAGGAGATGCGCGAAAAATTCAATTCCTACAGCCTCGAACTGCAGGAAGTGTTGATTGGTACGCCCCGTGCCGGCAATGGCCAGAACAGCATAGAACAGATCCTGATCCAGTTGCGTGAGCGCCAGATCGCAGTCGAAAAGGTCGAGACTTATAAATTGCAGGAGAAGGCGGCCATTCAGGAGCGCACGTTGCGTGAGAAGGAGGCGCTCGCCGAACAGCAAGCCAAGATCACGACGTCGGCACTTACCATCGAGATCAGTGAGAACGAGGGCAAGGCGCAACTCGCCCGCACCCGCCAGCAGGCAGAAACCATTCAGGTCACTGCCAAGGCAGAAGCCGAGAAGGTACGCCTCGGCGGCCAGGGCGAGGCCGACATGATCAAGGCTATCGCGCTTGCCGATGCCGAACGCATCAAGGCGACCGGTTTTGCGGATGCCGAGAGGGTGCGCGCCATCGGTCTGGCGGAGGCCGAGGCCACCGAGAAGAAGGTGGCTGCCTTCGGCGGCCCCGACTATCAGCTCAACGCGCAGGTTCTCATGCGCTTCGCCGAGGCGATCGAGAACGGCAGGCTGCCGATCGTGCCGCAGATCCAGATCGGCGCTAGCGGTGGCGAGAAGGGGTCCGCCAATGGCCTTGTCGAGATGATGCTTTCGATGCTCGTTGCCGACCGGATTGGACCGCAAACCCTACCGGATGAGATCCCGGCACCCGCTGAGGAGGAATCGGTTGAGGAGGATTGATTGAAAATGGGCCGGTTGTACCGGCCCATTTTGCGCTCTGCCGAAACGAGGGCGGCCTTGGAGCGGCGAGGGGACTTGCCTACGTCGCACATGTCGTCGATATGAAGGTCGGTGAGTTCGCCGAAGGTTCTGAGACGCGAAATGAGCGGCTCGCCGAGGCCGGTCTGCCGTTCAGCGTCTATTGCCTAAAGTCGCGTATGGTCGCGCCGAAGGACTGTCTCTCGTGTGCGCTCGGTGTGGGCTAGCCAGTTGAGCTATTGTAAAAATGAAGCAATACCAATCACATAACATAGCCATTGCCCCCATGATGGATGGGGCAGATAGATAAGTAATATCAGTTAGTTACGAGATGTTGTGTGCAAAAATCGCACGCGAAAGTTCTGCTTCTCTTCTTTTTTCGTTCCCACGACGGAGCCGCCGACAGCCCTTTTCGAACGCTCTTCCGCCGAAGGTTTTGACCTCTCCAACGCGGATGGTCGCCTTGATATCCGTGAACCTCATTTGTCCGCTGGGGCGTCCAGTTTGCCTCTGTTTGCAATGGGACGGCTAGCGTTGTGGCGACTGCTGCTTGGCAAGTTATTTCTCTCTGGGTAGGTTGAACCCCTCGGAGGAACAATCATGACAGGCTATGTCGGCACGCCGATGCAGCAGCGCCTGCAGGCCCAGGCGGAGGCGAGTGCTGAGTTCATCAACATAATAGCCGGTGCCTGCCAGACAGGGCGTACCATGGGCTGCGACGACCCCGAGCGACTGGGCTGGGCACGGATTGCTGAATTTCTCGATCGCGACGGCGTCTGCGGCTTCCGTCTTATCCCATCCAGCAATGCGGACAAGCTACAGTGCCATCTGGAAGCGCAGGGTTTCCGCTTCGATAGATGGGACGTTTTCCTCGCTGATCGCCGTTCCGCTCTGGCAGCTTCGGAGGCAATCCTGTCACATGGTTTACCGGACGAATTTAGGGAGCTTGAGCGGCCGGCCCACCCGCAGGGTAGGGACATGGCTAGAATTCAGACCCTTATGAATGATGCGGGCGTGGTGCCGTTTTCAGGCTCAATGCTGACGGGCGGCGTGGGCCCCGCATCCACTGTGACGATTGGTGAAAAGGACGGCACTGTAGTGGCAGCGGCTCACGGCTACCTGCCACACAACTCCTTCAGCCCCTATCACCAATATGCCTGGGCGGGCTTGTTGCTGTGGCGGAAGCGCTAAAGGGCTGGGCAGCCATGTCAACGCGCGTATGATTGTCAGCGTATTCCGCGATCTCAACGCGACCCATGTCTACGAGCTTATCTCACCAACGAACTTACCATCCCGCCGAATGGTGGAGGCGTGCGGGCTAAGGCACGAATCTGAGCTTGTCTGCGGCATTGCAACGCCTCACCAAAGCGCACGTCTGACGCGGTAGTTCAACAGTGCTCCAACGTATTGGATTCACAACAATGATTATCCAACTCGCCACCTCGCGACCGCACAGCCATGAAGTAAAGCCGTGGGGCCCTTTTCATTTTAGGAGGCCGGACTTACGAATCTCCGCGAGCAAACTCGCTGCCAATTCGCGATAGCTGACGCGGACCTGCTTTGCCATCGGCAGGAAGGCCCATGCCGTTAATTCGGCAATCTGCTGCTCGCTGCTGGCTATCGGCGCGGACCTAAGTTGTCCGTCCTTGCCCAACAGGATTGCGACGGTGCCATCTTCATCAAACCCAATAGCGGCGATCCTTTGGAAGAGTGCATCGTCATCCATGCGAACATCAAATAAGACCGATCCGTCAGTTTTCTCCGCGACGTCACTCACTCGATCGGAAAACGGACGATTCATACCGTTCCCATTGGCCAGCGACTGCTCCAATAAGACCAGTTCGACCTCTTGCAGCTTCATGTCGGGAGTATGAGCGAGCGCTCATAGTCAGCAATCCTGCCAGAGCCTTTCACACAGGAAATATCATGTTCACGCGCCACGGCGCGACAGCAGAGCCGAGTCCAATAGACACTCAAACGGACGCGCGCCGCTCTGAGGTCCGTCTATGGTCGATAATATTACGCGCTTGGCTCGCCTTCATGCCTCGGCTGGCATCATCCGGGCGATGGCGTGGCATTTTTAAAGAATCGTCGGGCCTTGCCCTGGCGCCGTCGCTGACCACGGATGCCCTGGCAGCGGCGGGCCTAGCCCCAATGCGTCGGAGAGCGCCGCACGTTGGACTTAAGTCTGATCGGCAAAACGCAATGGTCTTATCCAAGCCGTGGTGTGGAACGGCCTACATCTACGGTTGTTGTTATCTCCGGAAAGTTCGGAGAAATCAGATGGATAGAAGCGCTCGTCAGCCGGTTGGAATGACAGAACGGCGGATAGCAATCAAGGAAGGCTATGCAAACAACGAGAGCCCGAAAGTCATAGCCGCACGGCTTAACTGTAGCGTGGGTTCTGTTAAGGCTACGGCCAGCCAGTTGGGCATCACCCGCACCCAGAAAGCCGCGGCAGACTTTCGGCGTGGCTTCGCAGTCCCCGCAGAGATGCTGGCGCACTACAAGAAACTGATGGCCAACCAATTCAGCGCGAAGGAAAGTGGAAAGATGCTGGGGTTGGTCTTAGCACGGGGTGAAATGTGCGAACGCACACTGCAAGAGAGTGAATTCTTGGATTACCGCCAAGAAGCCAATCGCTGTCTCCTAGCTGTTTCGTGGATGAGATGAACGTGCCCGCGCAAAGTTTGCGTAGATCACAGGCACGCTCGGGACTACGTCCGATTTCGAGCGCGAGAAGGTAAGTCTAGCAACGCGCGTCTTGCATGAGGTGCTGTTGGAGGCGGTGCGGGACGTCACCGGGAAGGAAAGTCGAGTTCATTCAATGGAACACCACATGACCGGTGCGGCGCCCTACGGCTGGGTAGCGAGGCTGGTTAGATTGAGCCGCATCTAATATCCCGATAGCCTCAGCGTCGCGGGATGGCTGAGGCAACTCGATGAAGAGTTATCGCGTCGAGGAAATGGACGGGGAAACCATTGTCTGACGCAAAGGGCCGAACGCCCTTCGAGGCGGCGGAGAAAGCGGTAGGGCAGAGGGTTACCCTGCGAGGCACTTGCACCAAATGGATACGGGTCACTGACTTGCGGTGACACTGCCAACCCGTTTTCGGCCTCGACACTTTGAATTCAGACGACGGGAAGGTCCTACGGCTGGGTAGCGCCCGCTCTGCACGCTTCCGACAGTCGGTTAGCGAGTCAATTCCCAGCATTGCCAGGGTGTTCAATCTCAGCCATCAGCCGGTTGAAAGCGGCTGCGTCTTCCACCTTGTAGGCTCGCCGGGCTTGAGGTTGTTGGGGTCTTCGTCCGGCGAGCTTGCCATCCACATGCTTCCTAGATGCAAAAAGCCCCGGCGCAGGGTGAATCGCCGGGGCCAAGCCATGTATGAGCTACTTATCATGTCCGCTCATTACGATGCGCTAACGTGCTCAAGAATGCGTAAATCCACGACACCTGTAGCTGGTGGCAGGCGAGTGAAGGGCAGGAATATAGTCCTCACCGTTGCGGCGATCCCCTCAATAGGAGATCGCCATGCCCCCACAGACGCTTGCCGACTTGGCGGGAAGCGCATGGCGGTATTTGGCCGGCCATTAGGAATTCGAACTCGTCGAGACTGTGCTCAAAGTCCTCGTTGAAGCCTTGAACCGCCCCATCCCTTTCCGATCAAGACAATCTGGTGTGCTTCTTCCTCTGAGTCGAAAGCCCACCAATAGCCCTCGCGAACAGTTCCAGGATCGACCGCGCCTGCCGCCGTCGGCCAGCTAGTTGTATCAACGTACTGGAGCAGATCAAATTCGATTAGATCAAAGGGGTCGGAATCGCCAACCCGAGTGGCCATTTGTCCAAATGAAAAGGTACCTACGTCGGTAATCTCGGGTCGGTCATCCTCTTGGATCCTGATTGCCCACCAGCCGTTCTGCGTTCGCATGACTTTCTCCAATGACATTCTTAAGGACGCAAACACCCATCGCAGGGTCCGCGAGCCAGTTGATGTTTGTAGGAGTTGTGTTGGGCAGCCGTGCTGCCCGTTGTCTACGACGTAAGGGCTCCCCATCGTCGGTTATCACGCGGCGTATTTTAGCGGTGCCCGGCGCCGGTTCTCTCAAGGCAGAACGAAAATTAGCTAACCTGCGACAGTCAACCCGCTATTGCCATTCCAATGCCTACGCCAAGGCCGATTGCAAGACCTAGGAACAGCTTGCCGCAAGGCTAGGGCAATGAGGCGGACAGGCCGCCAGGCGTCTACACGGGGGGTTCTGAGGGCTTTGGATAGGTCATCGAAGATCGTGTACATGACCCGATTCTAGATCGAACCGTATTCGATGTGAATCCCCTGTTTGTTCCAGCCATCTGTGGAACCTAATCGGGGGTCTTCGCCTTCCTTGGTAATGCAAAGCATAAGGCGCGCCTAATGTTCAGAGACAAAGAAACACAGATTTTAGAGGCGGCGCTATTCGTTGCAGTGCTGCTCTCAATCCTGATTGCGGTGGTGATGGTCAGCCTTACGTTCGGGTGGTTTGGGTACTGAGCACGCTCGGCACCGACTTCCTTTACAAGTGGATTTCAAAGCACGTCCCTAAAACGGCTGGCGCCGATGTCATCTCGGTCGCCGAACTGACCGAGCAGCTTCGCGGACGCCAAGGCCGCAGGCATTAGCAGCAACGACATCGAGGAAGACACAGGCAGCGTGTACGAGGCTATCCTGGACGCGATCGTCCATCACGATCCTGGCCTGGCTGACTGACTAGTGCTCGGATATGATCGCCGTCAATGACAAAGGGCTGGATGTTCCAATCTCTGGTCGATGAAAAGATGACGGTGACGGCGTTCTGCAACAATCCGGCCTGCCATCATAAGCAAGTGCTTGACCTGGTGTGAAGCTCCGCGACCGGTCCGGCCCGGATGCGCCGGCAATGGAATGGGACATTCGGCCGAAGCTTCGCTGCAAGAAATGCAACGGAACGACGTCGGCTTGGTCTATACGCCGAACACCAGCCCGACCGGCTACGGCAACGCCAAGGGTGGATAAAGGATTGCAGCGGAGGCCCCGGCGCTAGGGTGAAATGCGCCGGGGCCTTTGTGGGCATGTACGCACTTACCTATCATGTCCGAGTATTATCCTGGGCTAATATGGTCAACAAACCATGAAGGACCACAGCCGATGACCGACGAGCTCGAAACCACCTACGTCGTGAGCGTCTACGAGGCGCCGCATTGGCGCACGGTGCTGACCACCAAAGACAAGGCCAAAGCGCTAGCCTGGGCAAGGGAGGTCGGCGACAAGGTGAGGATTGAGGAGATCACGCCGAAAGTGAAGGGGCGCTAGCACAGTGGAAAAAGGCCGGCGTCCTCGCTGGGGACGTTGCCCGAATGGCGCCGGCCAGACGGTCCGCCGCACTCCAGACATAGCTGAGTCTTTCCGTTACGTCATGCGGCGGGGCTCTCCTTGCGGCGGTATGCCCACAGCGCAAGAGCGGTTTCGCTCAGCGGGTCCGGGTAATCCCTTCGAACGATATCCTCGTCAACGCTCCATGGCGCTGGGAAGTCAGCGGCGACTTCGGTGCCGACGGTCTGGGCATCTTCGACGTTCCCATCGGTAATCTCACCGTCAAACACAAAGCGTAGCGTGATATGCGCTGCTTGCCAGCCGCAGGTTACTGCCCGAAGATTGCAGGGAACGGCATCGAGAAGACTACGCTGAACGGATAGCAGCAGCGCGGTGCGAATGTCACTCACGGTCCGTGGCCACTACGAGGCTTTGGCTTTCCGCTTCGCAGGTGCCTTCTTGGCTGGTGCGACGGGTGCAGCCTTGCGGCCCAATCCACTGGCCTTGGCCAGCGCCGACCGAGCCGCGGCGTAGTTCGGCGCCACCATGGGATATTCCTGCGGCAAGTTCCATTTGGCGCGATAGGCGTCCGGCGTGAGGTCGAAGTCGGTTGCAAGATGCCGCTTCAGCGACTTGAACTTTTTTCCATCCTCTAGGCAGATGATATAATCCGGGAACACCGACTTCTTCGGGTTTACCGCGGAGATTGCGGCTCGACGACAGGCGCGATCTGCGTGCCAAGCCCGGACAGAGACATGTGCACCGATGCGGTCGCTTGCTCTGTGCGTGGTTGCGGGCGCGCGCTCACGCTACCTGTAGACGAAGAACATATTCACATGGACGAAATCCGTCCAATGCACGAGAGCAATTTTTTCCAATAACACGTACGCTGCGGCGTCGCCCGACAGCATACAGACCCGCGCATTCTACATATCGCCATTGACGCGTCGAAGGCGACCGGGAACTTAAAGATCAAGTTTGCCGGGATGCTGACCTTCTGGCGATCGATCAGGACGGCCTTGAGACGACTGCGGTGGAACGGCCGCGCATATGATGAATTTCGGGGCAGTCGAACTCGCGGATCTGATCTGCGATTTTCCTCAGATATGCAATGAATCAGACTAACAACACCGCCCGCATCCACCATATCGGTTCGTGGAATGTCGGGTCAGGGTGCCGCTGAACGCTTGAACACGATGGTGACCCTAGTTCCTTCGCTGGCGCCCGAGTTTACCTCGAACTCCGCCTTGGCATTCTCGGTTAGCGAGCGGGCAATCAGCGCCCCGAGCTTGCCGGCTTTCGGCCAGGTCTCGCCATCCGGAAGGCCGATCCCGTCATCCGCTACGATCACCTGACAACCATCGCCGTTGACCACACTATGCAGCGTAATCGTGCCGCCCTCGCGGCCCTCGAAGGCATGTTTGAGTGCGTTGGTCAGCAATTCGTTGACAACTAGGCCAGCGGGCATGGCGACGTTGACGATACGGGGTAGGTAGCCACTTTCAAGTCGAGGCGTATGCCTTCGACGGCGTGCGAGGCCATGACCGCGGACGCGATCTGGCTGAGATATATGCCGAGATCGACCTCGTCCTTTCTGCTCGCGGGTCGAGAGTGTCTGGTACAGTATCGCGAGTGCGTCTACCCGGCCCGCGAGCCTCTCGAACCGCTTGCGGTTCGGTTCGGTGGCGTTGCGGGTCCTAGACGGATCAGGGCGGTGATCATCTGCAATTGGCCCGGTGCTGCAATTCGCGCAGCAGCGTGTCCTTCTCCCGGAGCTGCTCCTCGGCCGAGCGCGGCTCCTCTGGCGCCCGATGGGCCGAGACATCGACAAGCGCCACCAGCCTGAAGCAGACCTTGCTGTCATCGTCCTCGATCACGTTGGAATAGACATCGACGATCGCCGGCTTGTCCTCGCCGCGTTGCAGGAGGAACGTTCCGACGAAATCGGTTTTCCTCGACGACAGCCTCGGCCAGCGGCCGGTCCTTCTGGTCATGAAGGCCCGCGCCTGAAAGGGCCAGCCAGTTTTCCCGCGCGAGCAAGGCTGCCTTCAACTCCGATAGCTTCTCGAATTCCGGATTGGCGTAGACGATCCGCTGCTTCGACTTCAGGTCGGAAACGGCTATTGTAATCGGCACCTGGTCAAGAAACTTTTTGAATTGTTCGCTTTCCAGTGCGGTGGCGAGGTCTGGCGTATCGAGCAATTGCTCAACCGCCTCCTCCTTCAATCGGATGTCATATGCGGCCTATGGCGTGGCAGAGTATCTATCCCATCAGTCACCCACTCCACGCGCTATGGCAAGTTGGAAAGGTGCCACGGCCTCAATACGTCCGGGCGGCCCGCGCATCCTCAATCTCGACTGGCAGAACGCGACGGGCCGAAGGTCCAGCGGCCCAAACGCCGCGGGTTCGGCACCACACTGCTGGAAAAGGTCGTCGCCGTGCAATGTAAACGCTAAGGTCGAACTGAACTACCACCCTGACGGCTTGCAGCTCACCATGGCCCTGCCGCTGCGCGACACACGGCTCGTGCCGGCGTGCCAACCGACCAACGAACATCCAGGCGGCCACGAGGCCGGGATAATGCTCCGAACTTAGATGAGTTGGAAGCGAGCTCATGTCAGGTTTCTGGCCTGCAGCGGTGCCCATATCCGCGCCGCGATCGACGAGGTAAGCGAGCTGTTTGAACTACTCGGCGTCGACGACGCAGATCGCGACACAATCATGCACGAGACCGCGCAGCGGCTGGGTCTGCGTCTAAGCGATCAGGCGTCGCGCCAGATGCTCGAGCGCCGGGTGCCTGCCTCCCATACCGGCTTGCTCGCAATAGTCGCCTAAATTCTGGTGAGTGTTGCCAACTGATCAGTGTCAGCCGAAGGGCTTGGCACCACTTCCGAGCAAGCCCCAGTTACCGCTCGTGCGCTGCAGCATCCCGGCCACTGTCGAGGGCGCTGCTACCGGTTCCTGAGCGGGGCGGGACCTTGGCGATCTTGCAGCCGGCCCACGCGATGTCTCGCACACCTATTGCGAATGTCCCCGGTCCAAACAGCGCTGCCGCGCGCGTTCTTAATGATGTGCATGGATGAGATCGGTGTTCGGCAAGTCTTTGGCGTTCGCAAGTTTACATCTTCCTGCGCGCTGGCAAGTTCCTACAACCCTCGGTCAATCGGTTCGCAGCCGAGAAGGGCTCCCTTTTTTAATGCCGCCAGCAGCTACATGCAGGAACCTTTGGTCAGCCTTGGAATTAATTGTTCAGGGCATTTTGCCCTAAGGACTCGACGATGAATAGATCTCAAGATGACACAGACGAGCCTGTTGATTCCGAGGCAGGGCAAATCGCGAGCCAGTACGGTATCTCGGTTTTCAAAGCACGCGAAATCATGGATCTTTGCGGTTCCGACGCAGAATGCATCAAGGAGCATGCAGAAAACGCTTATCAGCAAAATCCTGCAGCGTGAGGTGGTTAGGGGAATGCCAGATGGACAAAGAACCCCCGCCAGCAGCTGATCGCAGACCGGTCTTGCGCCATCGAACGAACCGGATGTCTACCCCCTCAGGTCCCAGCCGTGACGGCTGGCAACCGAAAGCAGCTCGGCCTTGCTTTCTGACAGGTGAGGGGCAGTTCTCGCCGTTACACAAGGTTATTGGACCCCTGATTAGCGGCATCGGCAGGACTATCATCGTGGTGGCCATTTGATGTTGCTTGAGCGCGAGAATTTGCGTGACCGATTCATCCGCCTTGTCGGCTTTTGGGACCTTCATCGAACGTCACAAGCATTGCAGGATGCTGGTAAGTGGGTGGGACGCTATCTGCTGATGCAGCTGGTCGTGAACCTCGTCTGCGCCATACCGATTGCCATCGAAGGACGTTGCGGACGTTCGACACCTGCCACACTCCGTTCCTTGCCGTGCGCACCCCCTGCAATGAAGATCCCCAGCCGCGAACCTCTCGGCAGACGCGGTTCGGACAAAAGGCGAGGGGTATCATTGCCGGAGAAGCCTCCGGGCGATGAATGAGGTTGCGAAGGCTGTTATGTTATTACACGAAACCGTCGCAATGGTATCTAGTGCTGCACCGCCGCCGTTTCGGGTCCGTCCGATGGCGAGAGGCTCAACTTGTTCCACAACTCAGGAGACGAAGCCAATCCCAAACTTACGGCTTCGACGGTCGAACACGTAACCGACTACAACAGAGGTTCCGGCGCGCGTCATCAGAGCAGTCCGCCAAACCGGACAACAGTCAAATCGAAGAGGACAGTTTTGCAGCCGGAACGGCCGACCTGCTCAACCGACAGGTTCTCGGTGGACAAATCGACAATCTCATCGTCATCGCCGCTCATCGAACGCCAGGGGAGTTGCGTAAGCAAGCCGTCGGCCGTGCTGATTGGCGAAATCGCCAAAGATCTAACGGGACATTCGACCAGGAGATTGAGAAGGCAATTGCCGCGCCTAGGCGGCGAATTGCTCCGTGCCATATCTGCAACCTATTGCGCCGGCGCCGAATTGAAATATCGCGCGTACGCTGAACTGAAGGAGACAATCATGAGAAAAACCCTTGGACTACTGGCTGCGGTAATGCTTTGCGTCGCCGGGCCTGCGCACGCCGCGACGGCGCCTTTCTGAAATCATTCGCCGGGAGCTGGGTTGGCAAAGGCACGGTCAAGGTCGATGCCGATTCCCAGCCGATCAAGATCAACTGCAAATTTGCGTCCGACGCAACTGAGAGTTCGCTGTCACTTAATGGCAAATGCACGGCGTACGTCGTGTTCTCGCGAGCCATCGGCGCAGACGTCACGACGAACGGCAAGACATATACGGGGACCTTACACCGGATCGAGCACCGGCCCTGCCGGCCTCAGTGGAAACCGCTCGGGCAACGCCCTGGTCCTTGGCATTCATTGGGCAAAAGAAGTCAATGGCGACCGGGCCGCCCAGTTGAGACTGGAAAAAGTTGGAGACAACGGGATGCGTTTGACGACGATCGACAAGGACCCCGCGACGGGCAAGAACATGTGATCAGCGAGATCAACCTCAGCCGTCCCTAGCGTTTTGATTGCACAGGGTTCCGGCGGCAAAGCGGGAAATCACCCGCCGATCGCCCGGGCTCTATGTGAGCTCGTAGTAAAAATCGCAAATGAGGTCCGCAACTTTAACGGCTTCAAAATCCGTCATGTGCGCGGCTGTCTCCACAGCAACCGTTTCCATATCGTCCTGATCGACGGCTAGAAGATCCAGTATTTTTGCAAACTTGAACTTTAGTTCCCGGTCCCCATCAAATTCATCGAGAGTGACGTGCAAAATGTTCAGATTCGCATCGATCAAGCGCGTTTGTATGCTGTCGGAAGAGGCCGCGAGCGTGCGAATCGCAGCGAAGAAGTGCTCTCGCGCATTAGAATATTGTCCGCCCATTGTTGCTACCTTTGAAGGTGAAACTCGCCTTTGGACGTGAGGCATGAACCGCCACTTACGCTTTTGGCTTTACGGGAGTCAACGATGGAGTAGGGGGTCTCCGAAACCGGTCGGTGGTAAAGCGTCGCTGCCCGAATGGGATTCCAGCATGTATTGAAAGCAAAAGTGCTTGACCAAACGATGCAGAGCCTGCTGGACAATCCGATGGACGTCGTGGAGACGCGGAAAACCACGGCCATTCATTACAGGCGGTGTGGGTAGGTAATGAGCAGAGCTGTAGGATGTTTCCACTAGCATAATGGCGACACGCGGCCTTCGACTTATGGCCACGGAAAAGCAGGACGTAGCGCTTTGGAAGAACATGCTCTAACCGGTTTCACAAACCTGTTGCTCGATTTGCGTTGATGAGCGCCGAACCGCGGCCATTCTTAGCCTGAAGGACTAAGACGCTTCCCGCACTCGCGCGAAGAAAGAGCTCAATACCCTGCAGATCGGCATTCGAAACCATGTGGTTATTTGGGTTTTCCCAACCCTGGAAATAACTAACGCCTCGCCCGCAGGACCGGTTGAACTGCCTGAAGGAACGAAAATTAGCACAAGCAACCATCCATCTGCCGCTCCGTAAATGGTGAACTTTACGCCCGCCCTAGCGTTGTCCGGGCGTAACGGAGAGTTTTAGATTGGGCTGTGTTTTGGGCTAGCGTTTGCGCTGGTCTAGTTGTTTGCGGTGTTGCTGGTCGTTACAGCACATCGGGATCTTCAGAGTTCTCCTACTTTCCATCGCCTGCGGCGTTGGAGAACGGACGCGGGTAGTGAATAGTACTACAGCACAGGTACCAGCCGGATCCCGCGTCTTCAAAAACAAGAATCCGCAGCGGCCGAGGCAGACCGCATATGTGCCCGATCAGGGGCAATCTGTGCGGCCGCTGGGCAGACGCCTGCGCGGTGGCCGCGGCGCCTGTCGGCCAAGCAGAGCCGCCGGTAACTAATATGCCTCCGAGCGGAGCGAAACGGCCAAGTCTTCTTTGCCGTGGACATTGAAGCTCACAACCTCAGCATCCTCGCTAGGGCGGCTTGAGGCGGCGCCTTGCCGAAATCCGACTACCGTTGCTCGGAACCAAAATCCAAGTCGTGCATTTTAGTGGATGCTGTTAGACCAACTCCCCATGTGCTGTTCTTGCTGCGGAGCGCGCGACCACAATTATGAGCACTGCACGCATCTGAACCATAGCAGCCTCTCTGAGGCGCCTGCGCCTTCGAACAAGGGCGATGAACGGCTGCGGCTGGTTCCGGCTCCCAATCCGTCGCTGGGCCGGGTCGATTTTTTGAACACTGACTAAGTCGTCTGCCCGAAGCGGGAAAGTCAAGTGCCACAGCCATTTGCCCGCTCGGTCCCTCCAAGCGGTCAAAAGGGCCGGAAGGCCCGTCGCCCGCTGGCTCCCGGCCGGCGGGCGTTTCATACAACAGCCAGCAGATTAACCCCCTCTGAGGGACTGTATCTTGGACCCAGCCCGGCAACTTGCGGCGGCTCCGGCGGGGTGATCCGCCATTCGAGATCGAACGGGAACGAATGTGGCAGTGCCCAGTTGGGATAGCGACGGGACACGACATGGAGAATTCAAATGACACGCCGACCAACAATTTTGGCCAGCACCGCACTCGGTCTGCTGATCGCGTCCGCGCCGTTCGGACCCTTCGAGCCCCTCAGCGGCGCAGCATTCGGCGCCGCACGGTTCGTCGCATCCGCACCGCCGATTTTTATCAAGTTGAAATGTAAGGAGGGCGAGTCCGCCGAAGCCTGCGCGCTGAGGCAACAGGCTCCGTCCGAAAATGCTGCTCCACTTCCAGCGACCGAACCACAGCCTACTCCAAAACCAAACGAGGCAGCCCCGGCGTCTGAGGCAACTCCTATTCCAGAACCTACCCCACCGGTTGAACCGTCCGCGAAGGAACAGCCTGCTCAACCGGCCGCGCCCGCGCCTTCGTCCGAGCCTGCTCCGGGTGGCGAGCCTGCCCCGGCCCTCGGCGAACAGCCAGCGGAACCGACGAACAAACCCGAAAAGAAACCTGCCGCCGAGCAGCCTGCCGCCGAGGCGCCTGCACCAAAGCAGCCCGTGACTGGAGAGCCACCTTCGACCGACCAGCCGCCTGCAACCTCTGGAAAGCCAGCCAATGGTGAGCCGGCAGCGCCCGCCCAAGGCGAACAGCCAGTCCAGGGCGAGGCACCGGCAGATCCGAACGCCGCACCAGTCCTCGACAGCGAAAAGGATGCAAAACGTCCGGGCAAGGACGGCAAACCGCTGCCCAGCGATGGCGGTCAGGCCGCCGCGCCCGCGGCTACCCCCGCCGACGCAGTACCCCCGCCGGCGGATGACAAGGCAGCGCAGCAGGAAATCAAGCCGGAGAAGATAGTTCCGGTGACGGTGGAAAAGGGCACCCGCCGTGAAAAGGCGCCGGATGGCCAAGCGCCAGAACGCCCTAAAGGCGCCAATGTCCTCTCGGAAATTGCTGGCCGGGTGATCATCCAGTTCAACAATCGGACGATAGTCGAAAGCAATGAAGCACCGCGAATGGGCCGTGGTGCCAAGGATGTGTATTACGAGGATCTACCGGGCGGCCGCACGCGCGAGACGATCATTCGCGACAACGGCAACCAGATCGTCACCATACGCAACCGCAATGGGGACGTCATCCAGCGCTCCCGCATTACGTCCGATGGCCGCGAGTATGTCTTGAGCTACGTCGACGAGCGGTATTATCAGGACATTCAGGATTGGCGCGATCCTGGAGATGACTTGCCGCCGATGCGGCTCACCATCCCGCGCAAGCAATACATTTTAGAGTCCGAGTTGGTCGAGGATGCCGGCGACTACTACACCTTCCTCGAGCAACCGCCCGTGGAAAAAGTCCAGCGCCTCTATTCGGTCGACGAGGTCAAGCGCTCGGCGCGTGTGCGCGACATCGCCCGGCGCGTTGATCTCGACACGTTGAACTTCGAGTCCGGTTCGGCGGCGATCTCGGACAGCGAAGTCAAAAAACTGCAAGGCGTTGCGGACGCAATGGAACGGCTGCTGAAGAAGAACCCGGCCGAAACATTCCTGATCGAAGGCCATACCGACGCCGTCGGTAGCGACAATGCAAACCTGGCCTTGTCCGACCAGCGAGCCGAGGCAGTTGCCGAGGCCCTCACCAACGCCTTTGGCATCGCACCAGAGAACCTGACGACCCAAGGCTACGGCGAGCGCTATCTTAAGGTGAATACGCCAGGGCCCGAACAACAGAACCGCCGCGTCGCTATTCGCCGCATCACGCCGCTGGTGGCGCCCGTCGCCAGCGCCAACTGACCAAGACATCTCGCGATTCGGTAAAGCTCGCCGAATTGCGAGACCTTGCCAGCAACGGACCAATGGCCGGCCGACCCAAGATGCTTCGTCTTGAAACCCCGACGGGGCTTTTTAAAACTTCATTTACCGTCCGGTTTTAGCATCCCACTTGCGGCTAAAGTTCCGCATTCAGGCAACACTGCCCGTCGCTCTCAGTCCACCTACGAGCGACGGGTACCTGCCTCAGGCAACAAGGCGAGGCCTATTATCAAAGTTCCGGAATCTGGCTTAGGCCGTCGACGTATCTAGTCTGGGCGCCGCCGTGCTGGGAGTTGAAGGGATCTTGAGTTCCTCCGGAATGTGCCCGCCTGGCTGCGTGATTTGCGCGGCGCTTGGTCGCCCGGAGTTCATGAAGCATAGACACCGCCCGAAGCCGGGAAAGGGCAGGTTGACGAGGAGACAGTGTCTGTCCGTCTCAAGAACGCCCGGGCCGAAACGCCGCCGCGATTAGGGGATCGATGTCGCTAACCTAGAACCCCGGCGTTAAGTGCCGTATCGACTGCGGGACGTACCGAGCGCTCGACTAAGGCGCTGGTCCGGCCAGATTGACCGGACCAGTACTATTACCTCCTGCAGATGCGAACTCGCTCGATGACGCGGTGGTGATGACGCCAATGCTTGATCAGCACTACGCGGCAATGGTGCCGATGATGCCGATGGTAATAACGGGGCCTATAGCCGTTGTCATACATATTGTAGTATTGGGAATAGCCTTGACCGTAGTAGTCTGGGTACCGATCACGACGATAGTAGTCGTAGTTGTCGTCGCCATAACCACTACCAAAGCCGACAATGACGCCGCCAGCGTTTGCCGGATAGGCGGTGACGGCACAAGTGACTGCGATCACCGATGAGAGAACTAGCTTCCTTATCATCACAACTCTCCCTGAGCTGAGAGTGTCCCGTCGGGACAAAAACGCTCTGGAGCGGAGCTTGTTCCCTAGAAACAGATCGATCGAGATCTGAGCGATGTGACATCCAACGATAATGGCGCCCGCCCTTGCCCCTTTTTGTCAGGAAATGTCATTCCAGGTGATCTCCTGACTCTCAGATCAGTCCGCAGGTCTGGCGCGGGAACGAGCCCGACTTCGTGCCCCACGCCTCGGCCCAAACATCCTGGCTGGGCAAACCGAGAGCGGTTGGGTGTTTTCGGCCCAAAATCGGAATGAAGGCGTCGTTGTAAAGCCAGATCCGTTCCGCGCCCCAAACGACAAACATTGGCTGAGATGAACCCAGGATCAGGTTGACCAGTGTCCTGAGCTCAGTGGGCCATGAGGAAACAGGCCCCACCGACGTCTCGTTCCAAGCCAATGATCCGATGCGGTCAGCCATCTCACCGGCGCCGCGAAACGCAGCACTCCCTTTGTCCTCGCTGGATCCTGCCAAAACGCCCACATATCGAACCGGACAAAACGGCGGAACTTGGTTTTGGTTGCATCGTGATGGCTTGCCGGGAAGCCCTCAGCCGTCAGCGCGTGGCGGCCCCGAAAACAGGTTCGCGCCGACAAGACCTCCTACCGCCGGATTATACTCCGCTCCAAGACGATCGGCACGATATCGGCAAGATAGACCTCAAGGGTGCAGTGGCCTCTGCACTTCAACCCTTCGGAGGTGGCATCTCATGAGCAACAAAACAGTTCACGCGCGGTCAGATGGATCCACCGCTGGTCCGGAGCGCGGCGTCTTAGTCTCTTCGGCGATGACCAGCACGGCTTCGAGTGTCAATGCGATGCCTGACATCAGGGCTGAGATGTCGCTGTTGCCGTCAGGCAGAGCCAACTCAGCCGCCCGAGCTTGCATGCGTGCGCTGTGTCCAATCAATCTCTGTCGAAAATCGTCGTCCATGCCTTCCTCCAAAGGTCAGAGTTTGCGATGCGATGCCGAGCTCCTGAAGGCAACCTCCAATATGCTTGCGCAGAAGAGCCACGGACGCTCGGGTCGGGCGTCCGAGGAATGTCTTAGGCGCTCTGTCCGCCGGTACTTTGGTATCTCTGCGGCCACCCGCTCCACGCTGTACATCAATAGGAGTGGCGGTGTTTTGTTCCGGAGGGCTGCGATTAACGACTGGTGGGATTTCAAATTACCCCTGTACCGCCGTTGGCGCCAAAATGCTTCCATCAATGTAAGTGATCTCGCGAGGCGAGCATGACGAAAAGGGATGCAAGTTCGGCCGGCTGGCCCGCACGACCGATGGGGTATCGTAGCCGAATTCTTTCTGACAGTGGCGGTTGGGGTCGGACGTGCCCGACGCTCGCCAACGATCTTGCCGCTTGCCCACAGCGCGCCTGACACGAAGGTTCGGTCCTGGGGAACCTCCTACGGATGCGGGTAGGCGAAGTGCCCGCGGACCAGAAGCCGCCGATCATGAAGCTGTCGACCGGGTTGCCGGCGCCACGCATTCGGACGCAGCGCCAATTCGTTATGGCGCCCATCCGCACAAGGCAATCACAAATCTGTCGAGGGCGAGGGTGCTCGCTCAATCTGCGGGAGGCATATTGGTCGGTCACATTATTGGCAAAGCATTTAAGCCAACAGCAAAAGAGCGCGACCTGTTCGGTAAGGCTGCGGCTAAGGTCCAGGATACAGCGGACACGTTTCTTGCTGAGCATGCGCGCGGCGCGAAATTGGCCGCCGCACAGGCCTTCGGGTTTGCCAGATACGCCGCTGCGTTCCTGGCTTTATTGGCCGCGGCCAGCGAATATGTCGGCCGAGCGGACGAGCACGATCATAAGCGAAATCACTGATCGGCAGCGCGAGAGCGTTCTGAACGAACATTGGACCTGCCGCCGCGTCCTCCAGTCTACCTCTAATTGGAGTTGGGTTTGAGGGTGAGGGCGGGGAGTTTGTCGCCGTACGGCGCGAGGCGAAGACGCCGACGGTGAAAGAAGGCGCGTGACCCTTAGGACCACGCGCCTCAGCCATCTGTTACGATGTGCGCAAGGTCGTTTGTAGGATTAGCGTTTAACCATTCGCGCCACGGCAATCAAAATACACGCGCCGATGAAGCCGGCGACAAGATAGCCGAGCCACCCGGCCAACGATACGCCCAGCAGCCCAAGAAGAACGTTGGCGACGATTGCGCCGACGATCCCCAAAATGATGTTCATGAGCACACCCATGTTGCTTTTCATGAACATCTCGGCAAGCCAGCCCGCCACACCGCCGATGACAATTGCTGCTATCCAACCGACACCTGGATTTTCCATATTTTCCCCTTTTCCTGGAACCTCAATTGGTTCGGCGGGAAACGTGTCGAACGCCAATAAAGTTCCGGGGACATCAGGTGGTTTCAGTATTCCCGCTCATACCGGATACCTCGTCTAAACTCGGCCCCTGCGGAAGGAACCATTCGCTTCGCTTGCACTTTCTCCCGAAGCCAATTCGGGCATATGGAGCATCATGATGAAAACGCTAGCCGATATTTTCGAGCATACCCTCCAGGACATGTATTACGCGGAAAACTCGATCACCAAGGCTTTGCCCAAAGTGGCCGCGGCCGCGAAGGACGCCAAGCTGAAGAAAGCGGCCGAGGATCATCTCGCGGAGACGAAGGGGCAGATCAAGAAGTTGGAGCAGGTGTTCAAGTCGATCGGCAAGAAGGTTTCCGGCGAGAAATGCGACGCCATCGAGGGGCTCATAAAGGAAGCCGACGGACTGATGGAGGAAGCGTCAGGGACAGCCCTCGATGCAGGGCTGCTGGCGGCCTGTCAGGCCGTCGAGCACTACGAGATTTCCAGGTACGGCTCTCTTCGGGAATGGGCAAAGGAACTTGGGCATGACGAGGCGCACAAGCTGCTCAGCGAGATCCTTGACGAGGAGAAGGCCACCAACAACAAGCTGACGAACCTTGCGGTTACGTCGATCAACAGGACAAATTGATCAGCTGGAGCGCCGGTTGGTTCCCACAGACAGGCTCTCGGTTTAAACACCGAGGGCCCCTGTAGTCGATGGCTGGCAGACCGCGATCTTCGGAGCGGACGCCAGGTCAGATCAGCCATAAATCAAATCTTCAAGATAATCTGGCAAGCTTTCCCGTTGCCGTCCGGACGAAGGTCCAGGTGGAGGGAGGTCCATCGTTTTGTCAGAGCACGTCGAAGCGCAGGAGGACCCTGCCATATCGGCAGAAGTTGACCGCCTCCTGGCGCGGCGCACGCGAGATATCCGCCTCACAGGCGAGATCAACCGTCTGTTTCGAGCGCGTGTCTGGGCGCAAACAGCGAAGATAATCCGCGCGTGGATGATCTGGGTGGCTTTCCTGGATGTGCTGACCCTGGCGCTAAATATGGTGATGCTCCCCAAGCCAATCGCGCTGTCCCTGCTCCTGCCAGGTGCCATCATTCCGCCTGTCGTAGTGGCCGTCTTCCTTGTCTGGCGAAAACCGCGGGCGCCCTGGCTCCAGGGGGCCTCGCTGATTGGAGGCATGTTCCTCATCTTGCTATCGGTAGCATTGGTCGGCGTCAGCGCTGGTGGCGAGTTCTACGAACGGCATTTGAGCATCATGCTCTTCGTGGCCATTACCGCCATCATCATCTTCGGCGTTCCGCTGGCATGGACGATGGCAATCGCCGCCTTGCCGCTCGGCCTCTATCTCGGTTTCCAGTTGCGGAACCCGGCAATCGAATTCGGCAGCGCGGCTGCTGCGACACTGTTTTTCACCAGCGGGATCTTCGCGACGGTCGCCGCGCGGCGCATCATGACAATTCTTGCTCAAAAAACGTTCCTGTTTGAGCTTCGTGATCGGCGGCGGGTCGCCGAGCTGGCGCAAGCGAACGATCGCCTGCAACTCCTGGCGAGCACCGATCCGCTCACCGGCATCGCCAACCGGCGCTGGATGACCGAGTTGCTCGACGTCCTGTGGGGCGATGGCGGAAAATGTCCCGACGGTGCCGCCATGCTGATGTGCGACATTGACGACTTCAAGAAGTTGAACGATCGCCTTGGTCATGCCGAGGGCGATCGCTGTCTGGTCGAGGTCGCCTGCATGATCCGGGAAGGCGTGAGGCGTGATTGCGACCACGTGGCCCGATACGGCGGCGAAGAGTTTCTCGTGCTTCTCGTCGGTGTGGGCGAGGCAGAGGCGTTGACCGTGGCTGAGCGCATTCGTGAGAGCGTTGAGGCCGCTGCCCTTCCTAACCCGGCATCCCGGGTGTCGCGCCACGTCACACTCAGCATTGGTGTTGCCGTTCAGACGGCCGACGAGGCCATTTCCCCGGAGCAGTTGCAGCGTCAGGCGGATGGCGCTCTATCTTGCCAAGCAAACCGGCCGCAACCGCGTAGTGCTCGACAAACAGGAAACGCCCGGGCGCAAAATTATTCAGTCGACTGGCTGACGCCGCCACGTGCCAGCGTGGCGCCATGCTTATGTAGGATACAATGGCTGATGGCGTGCGAAACGATCAAACACGTTGGAAATCGGTGTTAGGAGACGAGTTTTGCAATCGGGGCTTATTAGCTCACACTGAATGATGGCGCACTCGCCTGAAATGGGGCAGGTATGCCCCAATGCAATTCTCCAACCGCAAAATCGTCCGGCTAACGACCGCATCCCTGCTGATAGGGTTTGCAGCGCTTGTGGCCATTGTCGCTACCAATTTCTGGTTGGGACAGCGGGCTCAATCCTATTTCGACAATGCGATTGAAGCGCGCGACACGCGTGTCGCTGCTGTCGAATTGAGAAATGCAATGCAGACGGCCGAGGCAAGCCAGCGAGGTTTTGTCATCACCGGGAACGAGATATATCTGGGGCCTTACCAAACCGCCAAGGCGCAAGCGCAGCGTCATCTGCAGGCGCTGCAACCCCTGCTGAAGTTCTATCCCAATTCGGAGCCTACACTGGAAAGGCTATCCGCAATCATCACCGCCAAGTGTGATGAGCTGGACCAGACGATCGCTCTCAAACGAGATCAGCGCGACGCCGATATATTGGCGATCTTCCGCACGAACAGGGGCAAGGCTCTGACCGATGAAGCCAATGTCTTCTTTTCGGGCATCATTGTCCAAGCGGATGACCGGCTAACGTCCGGTGTCGCCGAACAACGTGCCAACAGTGCATGGCTGCGGCTCGTTTCGGCAATCGGCGGATTGGTCATCGTTGCCGTGGTTGGCGGAGCAGCCTATGGGGCCGCTCGCTACACCAGAGAACTTCGCGATACCCGCGACGAGGTCAATGCGCTTAATGACAGACTGGAGCAACGTGTCGCCACCCGGACCGAGGACCTCGCGAAGGCGCGCGATCGTGCCGAAGTGCTTTTGTCAGAGGTCAATCACAGGGTCGCCAACAGCCTAGCTCTTGTCTCGTCTCTCGTGAACCTGCAGTCGAAGGCCGTCGGAGATCGCGCGGCCAAGGATGCGCTGGCCGAAACCCAAGAGCGCATCTTTGCGATCTCGCTGGTGCACAAGCGCTTGTATGGTTCGTCCAATGTTCGCTCTGTCAACCTGGATGAATATCTAGCCGGGCTGCTCGATCACCTGCGCACATCGATGCGCAGCCAGGCTCACGGTGTTGGCTTGTCTTACACCATCGAGCCAATCGACCTCGAAACGGACACCTGCATCAATTTGGGCGTTGTGGTAACTGAACTGGTCACCAACGCTTTCAAGTACGCATATCCGGATGGTGTGGGAGAAGTCCGCGTCCGGCTCAGCAAGCTGCCAGGCGAGCAGGCGGAGTTGGTGGTCGATGACGACGGAGTTGGAAAGGCAGACAGCGCGCCCGCCAAAGGGACCGGTGTTGGGAGCAGGATCATCAATGCAATGTGCATGAGTCTTGGCTCCAAGATCGACTATCGAAATCGCCAGCCTGGCACCGCCGCTCATTTGGTGTTTTCGACAAAGCCACGGCGCGTTGTCGCAGCATAGTAGACCGCGCTATCACAAGGTGGAACACTGACTGCGAGGACCAAGTCACCGCAGCGTCGAGGGGGCAACCGTGTTTGACCTGAAGAAAATTGCCGGTCGATGGCCGATCTGGTCAGCGATGGCTTTGCTTGCGATCGCTATATCTGGGGGGAGCACAATCGCGGTCGCCCAAGAGGGCGCCCCAGGCATCACGCAGCGGACGGTATTTCCCACCTTCGATCCAAACGCGCCCAAATGCAACGCGCCGGCTGGTCTTGAAAGGGTGTTGGCATACGTGCAGGAAAACGAGCGCGACTTCCTGCAAGGCGTCGACCACGGTCTGTCGATGGCTGCAAAAAACCGCGGCCTGGAATATCGAAGAGTTCTGGCGGAAAACGATGTGGGTAAGGCGATAGCCCACGTGCAGTCTCTCGTCGCGGCGAAGGTTGGTGCCATGGTTGCCACCTCTTCGGACCCAGTGGCTTTCAGTCCGGCTCTTCAGCAGGCGATCTCGTCGGGAGCGTTTGTGGGCACGATCGTGCCTCCACCAGCGACGCTGCTGCTCAATGCTCCGCAATATCGAACCGGCAAGGTGCTGACCGATGCAGCCATTGAGCATATCAACACCAAGCTGGGCGGTAAGGCCAAGGTCGTTCTGCTGACCCAGGATACGATGGAGTTTCTGGCGCCCCGTTTCACCGCAATGCGCGATGGCCTGAATGCGATGCCGGGCGTGATCATCGTCGCCGACATCGCGCCCAAGCCAGTTACCAAGGAAGGCGGCGCCGCCACCATGAAAACCATCCTGCTGGCCAATCCGGATGTCGACGTCGTGCTCGGGGCGGATGCCGTCGTATTGGGCGCCCTGGAGGCATTGCGCTCGGCGGGCAAAGACCGACCTGACCAATTTCTCGGCGGCATTGATGGCGAGCCGGAAGCTGTTGCTGAAATCAGGAAAGGAAACAGTCCTTACAAAGCGAGTATCTCGTTGTCCTCGCCCGTCTTCGGATATGCCATGGGGCAGTTTGCAGCCGACTGGCTCGAGGGCAAAAGCATCCCGCAGGCGATGGACATCCTTCCCATCGCCCTGACAAGTGCCAACCTCGCGCAATACGAAGCCGATCTGCTGGACCCGGCCTCGGTGTATGCCGAGGCGGCGCGGCGGGATACCTACCTCAAGATGTATGGAAACATCTGCTATGACAGCCGCGACCGATATATAAATTTCCCCTGGTCGTCTGAGCAGAAGTAGCCATGCGGTGCCGGACAGTCCCAGTGTCAGGCTCTACAGCGCTCCATCTTACCAAGCACCGGCCGCAACCAATTTTACCTGGAGAAGTGAGCTTCATCAGGGCAGGACCAGTTGAGGCGTCGTCATCATCGTCCCGATGCTAACCAAGATATGTGCCGATCTTGGTCCACTCGCGCCGTGGAGGGGCGAGCCACTACTACAGGAGTAGATTGTATGCCCCTCCGCAAAAAGACCCGGACCGGATAGAACGCTCCACCCGCGAAGCTCGGGCCACGGTTGAAGCCGGGCGCACGGAGCGCGGGGCAAAGACTGCGCGTCATAGGGAAACAGCGCCTATCACAGCAAGTGGCAGTGCAAGCCAAAGCGACGCCAATGAAGCTGAAACGACAGCGCCAAAATGACGGCTGCGCAGCGTCACGGGCCATTTTCGATCGCCTGGAACTTCGAAGATTTTAGCCGGTTAGCATGAGCAGTGCTCGCGCTGCAAACCGGCCAATGCACCACCGGTTTGGCCCGTGCCTTTCGCAACAGGGGCACGGGCTAAAATTCTCTTGATATGAAACCCATGCCGCCCAGAGCCGTTACTTCACTGATCCTCCAGTGGGATCAAGATGGACCCCTCCAGGTCCGTAGAAGGCCCTGCTTGTACCGGCAGGGCCTTCTGAATCTGGACGCTTGCAAACGCGCAGACGCTAGCCGCCATCACTTCCGGATCGCCGCGCAAAGGGAAGAACGTTGCTGTTCACCGACCGGCGGCTGTGCATTTCTCGATAGAGAAGGACCAGCATCACCATTTCAGCACTGCCGGCTGCTAGCTTCGTCGGCAGCGTCTGCATCAGGCTATCCAGGCTAGCCTGATCGGTGTGGAGATATGAGATTTGAAGGCGTCAACGCTCTCTATAAGCGTTGCGATCAATTCCGCTGAGTTCTGCTGCATTATCGACAGTCCATCCTCCAACAGTGGCGGAGGCTTAACGTCCATAAATTGAGCGAAGTTTCGGAATTTGCGGTCACAAAATCTTTCAAAGGGACAGACGTTGACCATTGTGGCCTTCACATTTTGAAGGAACCACAGCCAGTGGTCGCTCGTTTATTTGTCGCCAGGGCCTTCCTGGCTACTCCAGACCAAATTGCCGCTAGCTCACGCCGACGGGCTTTTTTGCTTTATGGTCCGGAACTACCTTCAACTAAGACTGTTGTAGCTCACCCGGCCAGTGCTCCCTCAGCGCTTGCCGGCGACCAAGATGCCCGCATCGTGGTCCGGCCCGCGCCGCCTTGACCGAACGCGCGGGCCATCCCTCCCAGGACCATCCGGAATGAGACAGCGTGCCGAAAAATTTCTGGGTGAATGGATCGAGAAATACGACTTGATCCAAGGTTGCTCCGGCCGCGACCAGGCAGAGATTGAGCAGCTGGCAAGACGCCTTATGGCCGACGCTGAGGCAGAGGGTATCAGCGAAAACGAGCTGACCGAAGCGTTCGGCGACGACACGCGGCTCTCGGCTTTAGCCGATCTGCTTGGCCCGTTGGCTTGAAGTGCCATTGACGGTAGACGGGCGGTAGCAAGTTCTACAATTTCTGGTTTGATCGGAAACCTTATCTACAAATCCGCGTTTCGTCAGCACGGCTGCATTCAAGCAGCTGCGTATGGAGGAATTCTGATGAATTCGAAGATGCTCATTATCGGCGCTACGTTCGCTCTTATGACCGGATCGGCCTTTGCAGGTACTTCGACCGGCACGTCGGCTCTCGATGATCCGGCGAAGATGTCGCCATTCTTTACCGATGCCGGCATGAAGACCATGAAAACTGAAGCTGAAATCAAGGCCGCGTGGATGGCCATGTCGGAAGAGGATCGCGCCGGCATGATGAAGGAGTGTGGCGACGAGGCGATCGCCAAGGCTCACGACAACTTCTGCAAAATGACAAAGCAGCTCGGCGGCGCCAACTAGCTACTGATCATTTCCGACAGCCCGCTGCCGAAGGGTGGCGGGCTTTGTCGATTGCGGTCGAACCGCGCTTGTGAACTGAGCGCGCCCAGAGCCAATGCTCAGCTGACATCAGCGCGACCATGTCCATGATCAGAGAATTCCGGCAGAATGAGTGGATCGGACGGCCATTTAGCGACGGCGGGCTGCGCCCCAAACTTTTTGGGTCGCGCCCCAGCCGGAATTGCATGCGCGTATGGGAGAAATTCGGATATCAGATTCGATTTAGGAAAAATTTGACCAGACATGTCTCTTTATCGCGTCCCTCCCGTGTCGTGAACGTCAATTCCAAACCTCCTGTTAGTTTGACGTGCTTAGCGGTGGCTTCGCACTTCATGGCCGGAATTTGAGTCTAGGCTTGGCGAAACCAACATTGCCGGCATGGCCCCAGAAGGTCCACGAAAGAATTCCGACGGTGTGGAATTAACGGTCGTAAGCGGGTCTGTTTCGATTGGGCTGGTGGAGCGTTGTCCGCACAATAGAATTCCGCACATAGTTTCCGTACACGAACTGCTCTTGATCCGCTGATTAAAGGGGGGGCGCCTGTTCCTGTACGGAGAACGATCGTTTCGTATAGCAAAAATCCCTGAGGTCCAGGAACTGTCGATGGCAGCAATTCGCTGTCACTTGGCCAATGAATGATTGCCACAAGGAGGATGAGCGCGAGTGCCATTCCGACCCACGAGCGGGCGCGCATCGACCAGCCCATCGCGAGCAGAATGAGGAGGTTGACCGAGGCATCTTCTAGAAAGTCAATGTTGTCGGCGAATAGTGACACCGAGCCGATGGCAAGCGCCACGGCGAACTCAACGCCGAAATAGGAGAGGTTCAGCAGCGAGACTAGCAGGACGCGTCGGCGTTCAAAGCCGCAATCACTAAACCAACCACCAAAATCTGGCCACGCCGATGGCCACACGAAAGCCGTCAGTAGCCCTGCAGCGGAACGCATGCCGCACACCGTCCAGCGCCCGCGTCCAGGTGGTGTCGATGCCGGCATCCCCGATGTTCTAGAAGACGATGCGGCGAGGTCGACCTTCCCGAAGGCGGCGTTCTCGGGCGCTCATATAGGCTTCCGGCAAGGCGAGCATCGGATCGAAGGTGATCGCCCGCTCCGCCCTCGACGTCTTGATGTGGATGTGCGCCGGCGCGCCGGCGCGCCGGTGCCGTCGCCGAAGCGGTCCGTCACGCCATTCGGCCCGTTAACAAGCAGGCTGCCTTGCCGCACCAGGCTGTCGAGGACATGACGCAGCAGCATATTCATGGCATTCGGTCTCGCAAATTGCCGCGGCAAACGGCAGGCAAATCATCGTGACGTTTGCTGGATGGCTTGGGCTTGCGGCTCGCGCGACAAGTCCGTCGCCAAACGGCAAGCGTATCAAGCACCAACGAGAAGGATGAGGACTAAGTTGCGCTTGCCAGGAACGCCAGCAGATCCTTGGTGAAGCGGTCCTTATGGGTCGCGAAGAGCCCGTGTGGCGCGCCTTCATATTCGATCAGGATCGAGCCGGAAATTCCCGCCGCCGCCGCCCGGCCTGCCGCATCGATCGGCACCGTCTTGTCTTCGGTTCCGTGGATGATCAGCGTGGGCACATTGAACGCGGGAAGATCAGGCCGAAAGTCTGTGGTGGCAAAGGCTCCGGCGCATGCGAGCGTCGGCTTGAGGCCGGCCATCATGGAGACGCTGCACGACCATCCGAGGACTTCTTCGCTGACAGATTGGTCGAACATTCCAACGCCATAGAAATCCTTGAAGAAGCCCGCGAAGAAATGTGCGCGGTCGGCTTTCATCTGTTTGGTCATGTCGTCAAACGTGGCCTTGGGTGTCCCTTTGGGATTGTCCTCGGTCTTCAGCATGAACGGAACCACTGACGAGATCAAAGCCGCCTGTTTCACGCCTTTGCCGCCATGGCGCTCGCCGACGACCTGGCCGATGTCATGAAAGAGACGCACGCCGAAGATGCTTCGATCATCGGCTTTTCGATGGGTGGCGGCGAAGTCGCCCGCTACATGTCTCGTATCATAGTCATACCCCGTCCAAGGCTGATCGGAGTGTCCGAATCCGCGGCGGTCGTAGGCGATCGCGCGCATTCCGGCATCTGCAATTGCCATCGCCTGATCGTCCCAGCTGTCGGCCGAAAGCGGCCATCCGTGCATGAGGATCACTGGGCGACCGCTGCCCCAGTCCTTGACATGGAGTTCGGTGCCGTCACGTGTTTTGATGATTGTCATTTGGGAAATGCCTTTCGATAAGTTGTGACTGGGCCGCCGGAGGGTAACGATAGCCCCCAGCCGACATTGCGGGTGGCCGGGGCTATCGAGAAGCGAGAAGGCACGGAACAATTTCCGCACAGGACAAAGAACTGTACAAAACCTACAAAGGTTTCATATCCCGTTGAAATTATTTATGAATCAGCCGAAAAAGCATGGAGCTTCGCTCCCCAGGCTGGCCGCCAGGTATATTCAAGCTCAAGTCCTGATCACGCCACTTGTTCCACCGGCTCGCAACAAACGACGCGCTAATCGATTGTCGGAACAAGGGTATGGTCAAAGTTTGTCACCATGCACTGAACGGTCGCGGGTGTTTGAGACCCGCAGTACTCCGGTCCTTGTGGAACAAAACGATGGATGACTGCGCCGTGCCGGCCTGGGTTTTGTATTGGCAGACCGGGCGTCTAGCGCAGGGTCGCACCGCAAAGGTCCGCTCGCGGTTGAGGTCAAGAAATACTCGGCGATCGTGCCCACGAAATTGAACATCAACCGGCCATTGGCTGTCTCAGTGTCGATTTTTTCGGTTAGCGAAATCACCTTGTAAGGCGCAGCTGAAGCACATGGGCCGTCGCCAGCGTTTGCCGAAGCGAGCGCCGGAGGCCATCAACCTTTCAGACCACTCCGGAATCGAGACCGAGGAAGGGGCCAATCCGTTCATACAGCAGCATTTGAACGATTGGCTCGCCGGCGCGTTGATGCGCATGGGAATAGAACCTATCTTCGTAGTTGGCACGTCCGAGGGTGGCGTGACAGCCTTGCAGCAGTTGCTTTCCGCTCTGCCCGAGGATTTTCCAAGCGCGGTGCTTGTCGTCCTCCACGTGGGAGCCCACAGGAGCAATCTCCCGTGGCTGCTGAACCAACGCGGGCCTCTTCAGGCTGTTCATCCCAACGACGGCGATGCAATCACCGCCGGTAAGATCTACATTGCTCCCCCGGACCACCACATGATCGTCGAGCGTGACGTTATTCGTTTAACCAAAGGGCCGCGGGAGAACTGGGCCCGCCCGGCGATCGATCCGCTGTTCCGAAGCGCGGCCAAAACGTACGGCCGCAATGTTGTCGGGATAATACTAACGGGAGGGCTCAATGACGGCACGGCTGGATTGTATGAGATCAAGGAATGCGGTGGCACCACCGTGGTGCAAAGCCCGGACGATGCCGCCAATCCTAGCATGCCGCAAAGCGCTATCGACCACGTGACCATCGATCACTGCACATCGTTGGTGGAGATGCCTAAGCTACTGGTGCGCCTGGCAGGGGCCAAGGTTCACGAAGTCGTCGGATATGGTCAGGATGGGGATAAGGAGATGACTGCGGAGTTCACCCAAAATCATCCTGTCGCGATCACCTGCCCGGATTGCGGCGGGGCACTGCGGAAGACCGAATTGGGATCGCTGTCTCAATTCAGGTGTCATATTGGCCACGTCTACACCGCAGAAGTGATGCTGGCCGCGCAGTTCCTGGCACTTGAACGGGCGCTTGAAACAGCCATGCGATCACTCGCCGAGCGTGCCGAGCTCTGCCGCCAGATGGCCGAAAAGACGAGCAATCGGGGCACGGTCGCAAATTGGGAGACGGCCATGCATGAGGCGACAGATCAGAGGCTGCCGATCGAAACGCTTTTGACGCGGCAATGGATTCATCCCCGTTTTGGACGTACAGATACATAGTGGCCGCTGGCTAGCGAGCTGGGAGCTCGAACGAGCGGGTCATGTAACTCAGCAAAGGCGACACTATCGACAAGCAATTGACTAGCCCCGGCAGGAAGACGCCGCCCGACTTGGGTTTGGTCGTCGGAATTGGCGCATCCGCTGGCGGCCTCAGCGCCTTTACGAGCTTCTTTGCAAACATGCCAACCGACAGCGGCATGGCGTTTGTCCTGGTCCAGCACCTGGCACCCGACCATAGGAGCATGCTGGCGGATATCCTCGGCAAGGTGACCGCGATGAAGGTGGTCGAGGCTGAAGACGGTATGCCGGTGGCCGCGAACTCGGTTTATGTCATTCCGCCGAACGCTACATTGACGTTCAAGGGTGGGCGCCTTCGGGTTTCACGCCCGGCGCCGCCGCGAGAAACCCGAAGGCCTATCGACACGTTCTTCTTTTCTCTGGCGCAAGACCAGGGCGAAAACGCCGTCTGCATCATTCTCGCCGGCACCGGCAGCGACGGCACGCTCGGATTGAAGGCTATCAAGGAAAATGGCGGGCTGACGCTAGCCCAAGCCGAATACGACCACATGGCGATGAGCGGCATGCCGCATAGTGCCGCTGCCACGGGCCTGGTGGATGCGGTAATGGCGGTAGAAGACATGCCTGCCAAACTTCTGTCCTACAAGGGCCATCTGCTGACGGTCGCGCCAGTCAAGGGCGAGGATGGGACGCGCCAGGACATGGCCGCCCATCTTAAAACGATCAGCAAGCTCCTGCACACAAGGATCGGGCACGACTTCAGCTTGTACAAGGAGAACACGCTTGTCCGCCGCGTTCAGCGCCGGATGCAGGTTTTGCAGATCGACAAGGTTCCCGCTTACATAACACTCCTCAAGAAAGAGCCGGATCAGCTCGAATTGCTGTTTCGTGAATTCCTAATCGGCGTCACGCATTTCTTTCGCGATCCGCAAGCTTTCGAAGCGTTGGAGCGGATAGCCATTCCGAAATTGTTGGAAGACAAGGGTGCCAGCGACGCGATCCGCATCTGGGTGCCGGGTTGCTCGACGGGTGAAGAAGTCTATTCGATCGCGATCCTGGCTAAGGAGGAGGCGGAACGGCGAGGCATCGCTTCGAGGATACAGATATTCGCAACCGACATTGACGACCGAGCGGTCGCCATCGCCAGGGCCGGGCGTTATCAAAAGGTCTCCGGCGTTTCTGCAGAACGCCTCAACCGTTGGTTCACCAAGGACGGCGACGAGCATTGCCCGGTGAAGGAAATCCGCGAGCTATGCGTTTTCTCGCCCCATAGCGTCGTCAAGGATCCGCCATTTTCGAAGCTCGACCTGATCTCGTGCCGAAACATGTTGATCTACATGAACGCCGATCTGCAGGATCGCGTGCTCCGCAGCTTCCACTACGCCCTCAAGCCAAACGGCATTCTATTTCTTGGGCCATCGGAAGGAGCTACAAGGCTCAGCTCGGCGTTTAAAACCCTCGACAAGAAGCACCGTGTCTTTGAGCGCGTTGATGCAAAGGTGATACTACCCGAGCTTTCGATCTCTGCCGATAGGCCGCCACAGCACCCTACGACCGCAGCCGGATTTTCGCCCGGTGAGGATCGAATTGAGAGGAATGCGAGACGGGCTCTTGAGCAATATTCGCCTGTCTATGTGGTGATCGACGAGCAACACGACATTGTGCGCTTCTCTGGCGGGGAAGTGGGCCATTATCTTGAGCCATCGTCAGGGACAGCTAGCCTGAACCTGTTCGGGCTTCTTCGGAAGGCGCTGCGGCCATCCGTACGCGCCGCCATTCAAACCATGCTCACCACTAAACGTGCAGTCGTGAATGAGAATGTCGCCCTCAGGATCGACGGCAAGAGCCGGGCCGTGACCGTGATCGTCACGCCGATCGCCGGCGGGTTCTGCGTGGTCGCCTTTCAAGGCTTACGTGTTGCAAGCATGGGCAACGCCGCCGTCACCCCTGGCGAACATCCGAACGCCGGCACAGAGGCGCTGGAACACGAGCTGCGGACCACAAAAACCCAACTTCAGGCCACAATCGACGAATTGGAGACGACAGCGGAAGAGATGAAATCGGCTGCCGAGGAATATCAGTCGGTGAACGAGGAATTGCAGTCTTCCAATGAAGAACTTGAAACCGCGAAGGAGGAGATGCAGTCGGTCAACGAAGAGCTGCATACCGTTAACGCTGAGATGACCGCCAAGAACGAGACGATGACGCTGCTGAACAGCGACCTCAAGAACCTCCTCGACAGCACCGACATTGCGACGATCTTTCTCCACAATGATCTTCGCATCAAAAGCTTCACGTCAGGCATGACTGATATCTTCCATTTGCGCGACGCCGATCGTGGCCGCCCGGTGACAGAGATTGTCACGCTGCTGAACTACTCCGAGTTGCAGGACGACGTGCGCAAGGTGCTGCGCGACCTGGCCGTGCTTGAGAAGGAGGTCCGCGTCGGCGAGGAGGGCATGACGTTCATCATGCGCATTCACCCCTACCGCACGGTCGACAACGTGATCGATGGCGTCGTGATAACGTTCGTCGATATCAGCGCCCGCAAGAAAGCCGAAGAGCATACGGCGCTTTTGATGGGCGAGCTTGATCACCGGGTCAAAAACATCCTCAGCATCGTTTCCGCCGTCGTCAAACAGACATTGAAAACGAGTACGTCGCCTGAAGCCTTACCGCCAGCATGGAGGGTCGTATCACGGCAATATCGCGGGCTCATGGGGTGCTCACCCGAAACGGTGGACAGGACGAGGCGCAACTACGCGATCTCATTGAGACCGAATTAGCCCCATACGATCGGCGCGGAAATAATCTGAAGATTATTGGGCCGGATATAGCACTTACCCCGAAGGCCAGCTTGGCGGTAGCGATGGCAGTCCATGAGCTTTGCAGCAACGCGGTCAAATACGGAGCGCTTTCCACCAGTGCTGGCCATCTCGCGGTCGAGTGGTCGATAATCGGGAGCTTCGCAGGCTATACCCTGAAGCTGGCTTGGACGGAATCCGGAGGGCCCCCAGTTTCTGACCCTACGCGACGGGGATTTGGAACGACCTTGATCGAACGCGGCCTAACCCATGAATTCGATGCTACCGTGACCCGGGAATTCCTCCCCCAAGGCTTGCACTGCACAATCGACATTCCGCTGACTGCGGAGGTTGGTCATGCGCGACTTCCACAAAAAACGCGGGACGCGTGATGACAACCGGCGAAATGGCGGGATTTCGCGTTCTTCTGGTTGAAGACGAGATGCTCATCGCGATCGAAATCGAAGACACGCTGAAGGATATTGGATGCGAAGTCGTCGGCCCCACAGGGAAGCTCGAAACCGCGCTTCAATTGGCCACCGACGAAAAGATCGACGCGGCGATCCTCGACGTGACCATTCGCGGCGGAGAGGTGTTTCCCGTTGCCGAAAAGCTTCTTGAGCGCGGCATTCCATTCATCCTGGCCAGCGGCTACGGCGAATGGGCACTGCCAGACAGGATGCGAGATCGCCCGCGCTTGACCAAGCCGTTTACATCCGAAGAACTGCAAGCCCAGATGCGGGCGCTCAGCAAGGAAGTGGCTGACCGCAAGAGCCGAAGTTAGGTTTGCTCTCGAGGATGCCGGTTATGAGGGCTAGGTGCCCACCTCGTCAGCAATCACTTCGAAGTGGACCAGGCCCGACGACCCAAAGCTGGTCGAGAGGGCAACGTCAGTCGCGTCGCGGCCCGTCGCCATCAGGATTCTTCCGATGCGAGGGTGGTTGTGCCGAGCGTCGAAAGTGAACCAATGACCACCGAGATAGGCTTGGAACCAAGCACTGAAATCCATTGGATCTGGCACGGGCGGAATTCCGATATCCCCGAGATAGCCGGTACAATAGCGCGCGGGGATGTTCATGCAGCGGCACAGCGTAATGGCCAGATGGGCAAAGTCACGGCAAACACCGGTTCGATCGATGAAGCCCCCATGGGCGGTGCGCAGCGCGTCGGCGTTCTGGTAGTTGAACGCTATGTGGTTGTGAACGAAATCGCAGATCGCCTGGACGCGAGGCCATCCAGGGCTTGTGTTGCCAAAGGTCGCCCAGGCGAAATCACCAAGACGATCGGTGTCGCAATATCGGCTTCCTAGAAGAAAAGTTAGCACTTCATCCGGCAGGTCTTTTATGTCGTGTTGTATAGCCTCGGGGGCGACGACGTCCGGTTTGCCGCTGTCGTAGATTTCAAAGGTGGTTGAAATCGTCGTCAGACCAGCAGGAGCCTCGATCCTCGTGCAGGCATTGCCGAAACTGTCGATGTAGCCCCTCGCTTCGATCTGCCGATCAAAACCGATCACCTGTTCCGTCAGAAGGTCGACCCGACGTGACGGGTGGATTTCCAGGACCAGCAGCATCGGCGTTGGCTTCGGACACTCGTAGGTGAGATTGTAACCTGCGCGTATCCGCATCGTGGCTCCAAATATTCTTGATTGAGGAGACGACCAAACTCCGCTTTGACCAATCGGTTCCACCAGAATCAATGGGCGAGGGTTCGGTCTGCTTATTCCTTGGTAACTTTCACCTCGACGTCCATACCCAAAAAACTCGAAGCGCTTCCCGAATAGCTGCCGGAAAGAGGGATCGCCTGTCGTGGGTGTCGAGCGACTGCCACCCTGATCAGTTCCCGATTGCCGACGATGCCATTGGTCGGATCGAACTCGACCCAACCGGCTCCAGGCAAATAGACCTGGCACCAGGCATGGGTCGATCCTCCCCCTCGTACCTCCAATTTGTCTCGGGTTGGGACATAGATATATCCGGTCACGAAACGTGCAGCGAAACCAAGCGATCGAACTGCTTCCATCATGAAGAGCGCGAAGTCACGGCATGTGCCTCGCCTTAGATGTAGCGTGACAGAGGGGGTTGCGTCCCGGGTTCCGTTCGACGGGAATACACGAAGCTTTCGTGGATGGCATAGCAGAGTGTCATCAACAGTGTGCCCGTCTCTGTCTGGTCGCCGGCGCTCAGGAATTGTCGTGCCCATTTTCCAATCTCGTCGCTTTCGTCGGGATGATGACGCTGGATGGTCTGGAAAAGGTCGGCTTCCTCGTCAGGTTCGTAGGAAAACGGATAGCTGAGCGCGGCTTCGTCGATGCGGAAATCAGGTGCGTGCTGAGGCGTATGATCAAGTCGAATGGCTGTTTCGAAGTGCAGTACTTTAGCCGCCCCGTTGAAATCGAGCACTGCAACGCAGTTTCCAAAAACGTCGTGGATCCACCGGAGCTCTTTCGGCTCGGGATCAATGACCATGGCGTGGTCTAGAAGTCTCTGGTCGAAGCTGTCGCGCGGCCTGAATATCAGCCGGTGTTCGCCTAACCTTACAGGTCGGCTGTAACGATAGACGGTCGAGTGCCTCACTGAAAAAATAGGCATGATGTCATTGTGCCTTCTGCGTACACGCCGCGGTTTCTCCGGGCGATCGAGTGGCCTTGGGTGCGGAGATACTCAACGCCTGACTAAACAACTCAAAGCGGCCAAAAACTGGCCAAGCTAGTCAGACATTCCTACAATGTCGCTGCCAATGGAACTGGACGCGGCAGGGGATAAAGGTCCATGCGAGAGCGGGATCGGCGATGCCTCAAACCTGCTCACCTCACGGTTCGAACTTTCCCGCCGAGATACGTATGACGTCTGGATTTGTTATATTTTGCCCAAGCGGTAATGTCTCAACTGGTCCCTTTCGACGCCCTTGCGAGCGCGCGCGAAGAAAACTAAGGCAGAGAAGGACGCCGAAACGTTGGCTTACACGGTGATTTGGTACGGCAAGCAGGGCATCGTTGAGAAAGCGTCGTTCGAGACCGAGAAGGCTGCACGGGATTATGCGCTGGCGACATTATCCGCTCGAAACATGGGCGGTATTGTAGCGGTGGAGGTTCGCAAGGACGACGGCACGGTTGTATTCAGCCAAGCAGGCCCAAACTAATCGTCCGCATCTTGGTCAGGTTTAGAATGAGATTTTCGGTGCCCCGCCCGCTCCTTGGCCGAAGCCCCAACGGGCTAAGATGCAGCACGGCGGCATCAGGCGCTGAACGCCAACCTATCGAGACCGTGGGGCTTAGCAGACCTTTGCCCTGGCCCGTAGCCCAACGGCGTATCGCTTTGGTAACGTCGAGAATTTCCGCTGCGCCTTATAGTCGGGCCTCTAGCAGCGTGATCCGCGATCGGTACCGCCCATGTTGATCAGCTCTCGCGTCCGGGCTTCGGTAATCCGGGTTCGCGGGCAAGGAAACGGATGAGAGCTTCTGGCTCCTCCCGGGCAGATCGCGTCCTTTTCGGAACGACTTCGGAACCCAAGGGGTGTAACGACGCTACCTTCCCCCAGCAGGTCTGCAGGGCATGTGAGGTTCATTAGGGCGTCGATGTTAAGAGATCAGTAACCAATCCGGAAGAATGTCGCTTGCGGCCTCTTTTCGCTGCCAGGAGCACTCCACATGCGTCGCGGCCTCAGTCTACTTGCACTCACCTTCAGCACGGCGCTTGGCACTGGCACGGCAACATTGGTCATCTCACCGGCTCATGCCGCGTCATTGCTTACCCCCGATACCATCAACGCAGCGCCCCTCGATGCAATTTCGCCGACGTATGTGCCCCCGGATTCGAAGATCGATCCGCTGACCACCGGTAGCACGTTCAATGTCGGTGCCGCCGCCCCTTCAACGGAATTCACCACGGCCGCCGTGAGCGACACGCCCTCACCATCCATTGCCCGCCTGCAGGTATTGCTGGACAGGGCAGGGGCGTCGCCAGGAGTGATTGACGGTCTTGATGGGGGCAACCTGCGGCACGCCATCGCAGCCTTTGAAGTGATGCGTGGCCTTCCGGTCGACGGAAAGATTGGACCCCAGGTCATCGCCGCCATAGACGCGGACAAGCAGGTGATCGGCAGCTACGTCGTCACGGCGGACGATCTTTCCACGGTGGTGGGTGCCATTCCGAAGGACTACGCCAAAATGGCCGAGATGACGTATCTCGGCTATGCCCGTCCAAGCGAGGCCCTGGCCGAGCGCTTCCACATGGACGAGGATTTTCTAACGTCACTCAATCCGGGCGCGACCTTCGCCGAGGGCGAAACTATTTCCGTGGCCGATCTCGGCTCAGGCAAGCGCGGGAAAGCTGTCAGGCTCGAAGTGGACAAGGCCGAAGGCCAGGTTCGCGCCTATGCGGAAGACGGCTCACTCCTGGCGGCCTTTCCCGCCACAATTGGCAGTGAGGAGAACCCATCGCCGTCCGGAACACATACGGTCAGGGCGGTAGTTTCGAACCCGAGCTACACCTACAATCCCAAGCTCAATTTCAAACAGGGCAACAACGATAAGGTCCTGACCCTTCCGCCTGGCCCCAATGGTCCCGTCGGCACGGTGTGGATCGACCTGTCTGAACCGAGCTTCGGTATCCACGGGACGCCCGAGCCCGCCCGTATCGACAAGACCGGCTCGCATGGCTGTGTTCGCCTGACGAATTGGGATGCCCAGGGACTTGGCAAGCTTCTCAGTCGCGGCGTGCCAGTCCAGTTCCTGTGAGCGGCGAGGAGAATCCGGCCGTAGACTTCGACTTTATCTGCCGGATGTCGAGGAACATGCAGAGCCCCGGATGGGTGTCGATCCTTCATCACAGCCGGCGTCCCCAGCTTCTCCAGGTTGATGAATATCGGGCTGCGCCCATGGGTGCTTCGCTCCTTCCAAAACGGGTTACCTTCCGGTGCGGGGATTGCTGTTCTCCACGGTCTGAGGGGGTCCGGGCATTTGCGGTAAATTGCTGAGCTTGTCGAAAATTGCTCAATTCGGCCGGGATATCGGGGCCTTCACTCGAGCGGATCGGCTGGCCATTTGACCCCCCTGACTCGCCGGGTTGGTTAACCTGTCGTCGCAATGAAAGGGATCAAATGAGTGCCTGCTTCGTTGATCGAAATGTCGGCCGATCAACCCAATTATGAGCAACGTCGCCAGCACCGCCAACGTGTGCTGAAAGGCGCAACGATAATCACCGGCATACAGAATTCAGAAATCAGGTGTTCGATCAAGAACCAGCACGCCAACGGCGCCGAGCTGCGAGTTGCACCCGACGCGAGAATACCGGAACGCTTCCTCCTATACGCGGCGACCGACGGTATTGCTTATCGTTGCGAACTGCGCTGGCGCCGGAATGATCGAGTCGGGAGTCCAGTTCAATAGTATCGAGACGAAGCCAAAACTGCATTACGGCTGAACCTTCGAGGCAACTTCTCCACCATGCCGGTGGCGCCTCCCAGGACGTTAGCGGGCAGTCTCATACAGAGATTATGACTCAGGCTCGGCATCGCAATCCGCCCGCCGCCGCCGTGCACCGTTAAATAAACCGGAAGTTGACCGCTCCGCACTTGTCTAGATCGCGGCCGTTTTGCGGGAACAAGCATTACGATGGCGCGTTGCTCAGCACCCACTCGTGGACCGGTGCAATGCTTTTAGGCGTGCACTGGAGGTAAGTTGGGTGCGGAAGCCGAACCGCTGGGACCCTAGCTCGGGCTTTCCGGCTGATCCCTCTATTTCATTGGAACTTGATGGGCATCCGAGGGTTACCTCATAAAGAGGAGACATCGCCATGAAACTGTTACACCTTGCCCCTATCGCTATCCTTGCCTGCGCCCTGGCTCTTTCCGCTTGCGCCAACACAGTCCGAGGCGTCGGTAGGGACGTTAAATCGACGGCGAACGCAGTTGACGACACTGTCAAAAACCCTTGATCGATGCAACGGACCGTCACGGTTATCGAGAAGGCAACTGGTCGGGTGATCGGCGCACTGCCAATCGATCTTGCAGGCCAAGTTCACCAAGCCGCGGATGACGAGTATTTCGCGAAGGCGTTCGAAGCTGCAGTCGACAGCGGCCTCATCAATGAGGCTGATGCGCGTTTGCTTGAATTCCGGCTCGAATAGCAGGCCGACAGAGGTCAGGGATAACTCAAGCAACCCGTCCCTGCACAGGGCTGTCAATTCTTGCCGCGCCGCCTGCGTGACGTTTGGGATCATGAGTTCGTCGACGAAGTCACCTATTTCGGCGGCAACTCTGTGCGGGTATGAAATGATCTCTCTCGTCTGCGCGACTGCATTGTCTACGGGAACAAAACGTATGGTGCGTAGTTGAATATTAGTGGAGACTAATATGATGCTGCTGGCATTGGGCCGTACACCTGCGACTGAGCCACTGTCGTCCAGGAATGCCAACGCGGAAATTCTTGGAGTGTTCGACCTCAGCAACAAAATGGAGGCCAAATTCCCCATCGCCCGCCTCGGAGAGGCAATCCAGTTCGTCGCAAATGCCTCAGTGCTCGGATATGACGTCGCGCCGCGGTGGTCTTCTATGGGAAATCAGGCACACGAAGCCTTAGGTTGATTGACTGCGAGCGGTTATGGGCCAAGTACGGCGCTGCCCTGCTCGAGCCATAGACTTCGGCTGTAGAAGCTGAGGATAAAAGGCCGGGCCGATTACCTTGGCCTTAACTTCGGCTAGAGGTTACAGGGAGCCTGGAAACCCGGCACCTACCGAAGGGGAAAGCTCGTGCCTCTGACTGGAGAATGTGCCTCAACGTCTGAAGAATTTAAAGCTTGGCGCAACAGCCTTGGAGTCAGCCAGACGGAAGCGTCGACGGCACTGGGCGTTTCCCGAGGGTCCATCGAGAACTACGAACGCGGGCAAAGCGGAGAAAAAAGGACTGTCCCCATCCCCCGAACCGTCGAACTCGCATACTACGCCATCTTGGCGCAAATTCATGCAGTGCTGGGGCCGCCGATCGGCTCTCTTTTAGATCAGTGGTTTGCTCGGGTCGAAGGGGAATTGACCGCGTTGATAGCGACAATAACAAAAAGCCCGCCTAGGTCAGGCGGGTTCGGACGCGAAGCATCACGTTGCCCAAATCCCTTGCCCGTCGACGCTAGGAGGCCGCGACCTTCGGCTCTTGGCGCTAAATGCTCGTATTGCAAGTTTTTGTGGAGCGATCTGGGCGCAAGAGAGTTGTGGACCGCCAGCATCATTTTGGCAGGAGGGTCCATTGGCGCCTACCATCTGCGCGTTGGTTGTCGAGGACGAACCGCTAATCCGCATGGACATCGTGGATTTCCTGCTCGGCGAGGGTTTCGAGGTATTGGAGGCTGCCAATGCCGATGAGGCAATCGACTTGCTCGAGGCCAATGCCCAGATCCAGATCATGTTCACCGACATCGACATGCCGGGGAGCATGGATGGCATAAAGCTCGCCGCTGCTGTTCGCGACCGCTGGCCACCCGTCAGAATTGTAGCGACGTCAGGCCATCGTGCGGTGTCGGTCACGGACCTCCCGAAAGGCAGTCTGTTTATGCCAAGCCGTATGACAACGCAGCCATAGCGGCAAGTTTACGCGACCTGGTCTCAACTTGACATGGCCAGCCTGCCAGCCGGGTCTCGATCACTAGCTTCGGCCTTTGAAGGCGAGCGCGCGGTTATTGTGCGAGGCGCTGCGGCTGGATTTTCAGCGTGACGACCAGGCCATGTTTTGACCAGTCATAAGCGATCGAGCCGCGCAGATGCCCAGTTACACTGCGCTCGACCAATCTGCTGCCGTAGCCGGGCGGACCTGCAGGTGCCTCAACGAGCGGTCCGCCACTTTCTGTCCAGACGATGGTGACGTCGTCGTCATGCGCCGAGCAGGAAACGTCCAGCGTCCCCGTCTCGGCAGACAAGGCACCGTATTTGAGAGAGTTGGTTGCAAGCTCGTGAATGATAAGCGCGAGGATAGTTGCCGAGGACTCGCCGACGCTCATCCTTGGTACCGACACTCGAATGCGCCCGCTGAACGCTCCCAGATCGTCATAAGGCGCAAGTAGTACCGTAAGCAGGTCGCCAAGCAGCGCTGAGGCGGCCTCGGTCTGGCCAGGCACCGGCCGCACCAGATCATGGGCTCGCCCAGAGCAGTCAGCCGCTGTGTAAGCTCGCGCGCCATGTCATTGGTGGTGGTCGTCGAACGCGAGGTGATGGCAGTAAGGCCCGAGGCTATGGTCAGCAGGTTCTTGACGCGATGGCTCATTTCGCCGGCGAGAAGCTCGCGGCTTTCTTCCGCCTGTTTGCGGCCGGTCACATCAATGAAGATGCCGAACATCAGCCGCTGGACGATCCCTTCGTCGTCGCCTCGACCGCGGGCGGAGATCCATTTGAGTTCGTCGCCTATCATGATCCGGAAGTCGATCTCATAGGGGCCGACAATCGCCCGCGTGGCGTTGAAGGCCGCCCGTACTCGGTCGCGGTCGGCCGGATGGATGTGCGCGGACAGGTCTTCGAACTTGACGTCTGTGGTGCGAGGGATGCCCCACATGTCATAGGCTCGGTCATCCATTGCCAATGCGTCGCTATCCACGTTCCATGACCACAGGGCGACCCCTGCGGCTTCGATGGCTCGGACCAGGTTCTTGGGTTCCCAAAGGAGGGGCTTTAGATTTTCCGCGGTTGTCGTCATGGAAACTCGCAAGGATGTCGAAAAAGGAACGGTTGTGACGTCATAAACAAGCGGCTGGCGGTTCTATTAGCCCAATTCATCGGCATATGAGAAAAAACCGCAGATCATGCCGCGAGTTTTATCGCCCCTGACCATACTTGAGGCACGGCTGTTTCACCCTCAGTTCCAAATCAACCAATCCTAGCGCAGGAGTGGCTATGTGGGCCCTGGGCAAGCCTCCTTGGCGAAAGCCTGCGCGCCTTCTACAAAGGGCGATGAAAAATTCACAACCTGTATATGTAGTCTACCATCCGCCAATGAACGGCTTCCCATACATGGCGGTCGTTCTGGCACCTGACGGAACTGCGATCGCAACGCGTTTCGACACAGCCGAAGAGGCCTCTGCATTCAACAATCAAACGGCTATGAGGCTGCACGGCGACGGCATCAGGCACTGAACGCCACCCTACCTAGGTTGTGGGGCTGTCCAGCATCCCCATCATCAGCCTAGGCGGCTCATTCCTTCCCGACCATTGCCAGATTCCGGGGTCTCAGCGCTGCGCCTTCAATATTCTGGCCTCTCGCAGCAGTGATCCACGATCAGTACCGACCATATTGATCAGCTCGCGCGCCTGGGCTTCCGTAATCCCGGTTTCGCGCGCTAGGAAACGGATCAGAAAGTCTTCTTGCTCCTCTCTGTGTCCACGATCCCGTCGTTTCTCGTCGGCGATGTATGACGATTTTAACTGTTCTACCGAACGCCGCGATGGAGCGTCCTCGTTGTGGTGCACGCCTTGCACGGTCAGCCCTGCCTCCTCCGCAGCCGCCAAAAACGCCTGCCGGGCATTCTCCACCTCGTCCTCCGAAGCCAGTGAGCCAGTGCAGGCCTGCAACGCGTCTCGGTATATCGATCCGTGCTCTTCCGGCCACTTCTCCATCAGCAAGATCGCAGCCTCGGAGGCACTGGACAACCGGCGAAGTTCTCCATTTGGCAACTCAATCGTTACTGGAACCCTGAAAAAAGCATCGTGCATCGCGCCACCCCTGTCCCCACCATCTCTTAGCGAACGAGGCGCGACGACATTCGTTCCAGCGCAACATGTAATGCGGCCTGTCCGTCCAACGTCAGGCAGCTGATGCCGTTCCCACAATGCCCCATGGTGTTTGGGGGCTGCGGCCGGTCGGCGCGTCCCCTAGTCGGCCGGGCGTAGACGAAAGGCTCAGATACAAGCATCCATTGGCGGGTTGGGGAGTTAAGACTGACGTCAGCAGGCCTCCAAACCGAATAGCCAAGGGCTGGCGCAATCTCGGAGAACATTCGCACATGGATATTCCTAAAGGCGCGACCGTTGCTGTGGCCGATGGCGAGAGGCTCAATCTGTTCCGCAATTCAGGAGACGAAGCCCATCCAAAGCTGACGGCCTCGGTCGTGGAAGACGTGGCAAACGAGAACAAGGGGTCCGGTGCGCGTCATCAGAGCAGCTCCGCCAATCCGGACAGCAGTCAGATCGAGGAGGACAGTTTCGCAGCCGGATCCGCCGATCTGCTCAACCGACAGGTCCTCGGCAGACAAATCGCCAACCTGATCATCATCGCCGCTCCTCGAACGCTTGGCGAACTGCGCAAGCACTATCATCAGAAATTATCGGACGTTCTGATTGGCGAAATCGCCAAGGATCTCACCGGCCATTCGGCCCAGGAGATAGAGAAGGCAGTTGCCAGCGCCTAGGGCGCATCATCGACAGAAACTCAAATCTGCATCGCGCCCGCGCTATGATCGTTTTCGCGCCTGCACCGAAATGAAGGACTTTATCGTGACAAAATCCATTGGATGGCTAGCCGCAGCAATGCTTTGCATTGCAGCACCTGCACAGGCCGCTGACGGCGCCTTTCTGAAATCGTTTGCTGGCAACTGGGTTGGCAAAGGTACTGTAAAGGTCGACGCCGATTCCCAACCCATCAAAATCAACTGCAAATTTGCATCTGACGCGACGGAAAGCTCTTTGGCGCTTAACGGCAAGTGTACGGGTTACGTGGTCTTCTCGCGGGCGATCGGCGCCGACGTGAAGACGAATGGCAAAACCTATACGGGCATATACACCGGATCGAGCACGGGCCCGGCCGGCCTCAGTGGCAGTCGCTCAGGCAACGCACTGGTTCTCGGTATCCATTGGGCAAAGGAAGTCAATGGCGACCGCGCCGCCCAGCTAAGGCTCGAAAAAGTTGGCGACAATGGGATGCGATTGACGACGATCGATAAGGACCCGGCGACCGGCAAGACCATTGTGATCAGTCGGATTGATCTTAGCCGCTCCTAGCGTCTGGTTGGCCAAAATCCGGCGCCTCGCTAGTGGAAGACGGGGCTGCCGGGCCGACATTACGTGAGCTCGAGTAAAAATCGCAAATCAGATCCGCGACTTTGACGGCTTCAAAGTCAGTCATGTGCGCGGCTGTCTCAACAGCCACGGCCTCCATATCGTCCTGATCGATTGAGCATCGTGCCACCCGATACGAAAAGAACGCTGCGGCGGAAAGCCTTGAAAGAGATGGGAACCTTTCGTCGGCAAGCCGCTTTCTGAGGCATGTCCCAAGCCGTTGAAGCACCAATCTTGCCTGAGAATAGCCCAGACAGGGAGGGCAACTGCGAGGTCGCTTTGGAAGCCGCCTTCGCGGCCTTGGTGACTGCCGCAGAAGCGCAGGGGTGGACGCCCGATGAAACGGCTTCCACTCTACTGAAAATCGCTTCGGACCATGCCCAAAAAACCGAGGCCGTCGCTGCTGCTGCTGATACAGACAAAACAGCGACCAAAACTCGGGCCTAGCCGGCAGGGTAAAGAGCTTCAGCCGGCTACGTCGCCCGCCTCAATGGCAAGCTGCCTGTCTGAAATCGACCTTTTGTTTGAATTTAGCGTACCGGAAAGCCGAGCAAAAAAAGTTCGTTGCTGCTCTTGAACGATTTCTTGGTCATTCCCAAATCGTTTGCCGTCGAGGCTTAGGCTCGACGGACCTGGCGTTGCGGTAACGCCGCAGCGCCGCTTGTAACCCATGTTGCTTTACGGAGGATATGGCTATGAGAAGCTCTGACTATGCCCCCCTTTATCGCTCCACGGTCGGCTTTGACCGTCTTTTTGACATGCTCGACAACAGCGTGCGCTCGGACTGGCCGCCCTATAATATCGAGAAGACCGGCGACCACGACTACCGGATAACCATGGCCATCGCCGGGTTCAGCCCTGACGAAGTCGAGCTTACCCAGCACGGGCCGGAACTGATCGTGGTCGGCCAAAAGCAGGCCGATGAAAGCTATCGGCAGATCCTGCACCGCGGCATGGCCACCCGCAACTTCAAGCAAGTCTTCAAGTTGGCGGATTATGTGAAAGTCGCGAAAGCCACGCTCGAGAACGGCCTGCTGTCTGTGGATCTCGTCCGGGAGATCCCCGACGAATTGAAGCCTCGTCGCATTGGTCTCGCGTCGTCGAGCAATGCTGCCCCCGCACAGCAACAGCAGATCAGCCAGGATACGCAGCGGCAGCGCAAGGTCGCCTGACTGCTCGGAAGATGCGCAAACTGCGGTCCCGCCTCCCTGTCCAGCCGGGAGGCACAGTTTGCGGAGAATGGAGATGACAAACGGATTCGAATTCTTGTTAAAACCGGCGTGCAAGACTGCTCCACAAGGGATTACTCATCCCAAACGACGTCGTGAATCACCCGGAACCGAGTGTCACCGAGAAACGTGCCCTTTTGGCTTCGGGGGCCTCCGACGCTTGCGCGGTTCCCGCCATACCTTTGCTGCGTCAGTTGGATGACGGAACGATAACGACGATCGACGACATCCTGCGCGCTCTAAAGGCTCTGGACAGCGCGTTAGACGACAACCGCCAAAATCGGCAGCTCGCGCTGTGGGGAACGCCTTATCGTCGGCGACGTCAAAGGACGTGGTCCCCTTGGCCGCATCGCCGTCGACGGGATGACGACGATGATCCTCCACCCTGTCCGGCCTATGGCGCAATCTCGCCACCAAGAGGAAGTGGTGGGGCGACCGTATGCCCCGAGCCGGCATTGGTCTGAAGGGGTGGGGCCACTGACGCGCCTGATGGCCTTCGGCTTCCATTTGCGCCGGTACTCGGAACATTAGCTGGCGCTAAGATTTCGTATCGACGGCAGATAACGACCCCTCGCTGTCTGCCGAGATCGGGCCCGCACTCGATCGAGGCCCGCGTTCTCCGCCGGAGGCGCGGGCTCTTTCACAGTCTAGCTGAAGGCGATTTTGAAACGTGTACCTTCCTTACTGGCTCCGTTTCATGCAGAGGCCCGGCTCGGCGGTGGCCGAGACGGGCTGTTCGTCGTTGCCAGTCTTGGGGAAAGACGGACACCGAACCTTAAATGATCGAGAAGGTTCCGTTCTTGATGATTTGCGAAGCTTGGCTGTACGCATTTGGCGTTTGCTTGACCCCTTGCCCAAGGTGCAGCCCGCGCGCGGGGCTCTCGCCCGGATAACTAGCGCTGCGGTTATGGGGGCCAAAGCGATGCGATTCGTCCGCCGTCTCTCCGGAGTGGCATTGCGCCGGAGAATTCGATCACCGGCTTCAACGCGACTTGGCGGTGTTGTACTCCCGGTTTGCCGCGTAATCGATAGTGAAGGTTCCTTCGGCAACTGGAACGCCCAGTTTCACATTGAAGATAGTCACCGTTGTGGTTAGTCCCTTCTCGTCGGTAAGGCTCCATTTTCGTAAATCGAGTGATTTTCTGTCAAACATCATCGAAATATTTGAATTGCCATAGGCTGACTTGTCAACCAGCTTAATAATTATCAGATCTCTTTCTTCTTTGATGCTTTTGAGGTGTCTGCCAGAGAAGTCGACCTTGTTGTCGAGTAACAGCTTGAGCGGCGTCTTCGAGAGCGAATACAGGCGCGATGTCTTAAGCTTCTTATTGTAAACGACCACCGATTTGCCGTCGGCAATTACGGTAACCCCTGATTGGCCGGCAAAGTTAAATCGGATCTTGCCTGGGCGCTTGAGAAAAAACCTGCCACTGGTTTTTTCTCCCTTCGGGCCCGACTGAACAAAGTCGCCGGACATGGATTTTACCGATGAGAAGTGATCGGCGATCGCCTGCGCTGCGATTGGTGCGGCCGAAAGCGCCGGCATAAGTTCGACGTTGATCGCGGCAGCGCTGAGAAGGACGAAGCAGAGACCGAACAGTGTTTTGACTTTATAGGCCATCCAATTGTCCTCCCTTGGTGAAGGCGCGTGATCGCAACAGATCACGCGCCTTTATTCAGTAGCCGTCCGGACACCGGGCAATGTAAACGCGCCCATTACGATCGCGATACCGGCACTGGCCGGCCTCACTGGCGTGCCCGATCACCGCACCGGCGATCGCGCCGACTGCACCACCAACGACAGCACCTTGTACCGGATCGCCGGCCACAGCGGCACCGATCGCGGCACCTCCCAAGCCGCCGACGGCAGCGCCTTGTTCCGTACGGGAACATGCTGCGAGCGGAATGAGCAGGCTCAAAATGAGCAGTGTCTTTTTCATGGGTTCTCTCCTCAAGCCTTAATTGGCCGGAGAATAAATGCGCCAAGGGGTTTTTCGATCCATGGCCGTGTTGCCTTCAATGGAATGGCTCGTCTCCAGGGCGGACTGTATAGCCTAAGGCACCTCAGCCCTTCGTCGGCGAAGGGCTCAGGTTGAGTTTGACCGCAATAGGTCGCAGATCAGCGTTTTATCGCTCGGGCCACCGCGATTACACGCGCCGATGAAGCCGGCGACCAGATAGCCGAGCCAGCCTGCCAACGATATGCCAAGCACGCTAAGGATCAGGTTGGCGACAATCGCTCCCACAATCCCCAAAATGATGTTCATGACCACGCCCATGTTGCTCTTCATGAACATCTCGGCGAGCCATCCGGCAATGCCGCCGATGATGATCGCTGCCAGCCAGCCAACGCCAGGATTCTGCATAGTTTTCCCCTTTCCGCGAACCGCAATTGGTCGACGAGGAAACGTCCAGGAGCCATTAAGGTCCCGCGATAAAGGCGCGTGCGAGCTCGAAAAAATTGCGGAATCGCAGCAGCTTAATCGACTCTCGGTCGGTCAGCGCCTCTCAGGCGCCTTCCGAATTCCAAGGGGAACTTCGCTTCGTGCGGCCCGTTGTGAGATAGCAAACTGTGCCGCGCTCAGCCTCCCTGCAACGGTTCGGCCGAACGCGGCGTGCATCAACACTAACGCACAAAGGAAACGTACCATGATCAGCAAACTTTTGGCTACCACCGCTGTTGCAACCCTGCTTTCGTCTGGCCTGTGGGTCTCGGGGGCCGCCGCTGAAGATGCCACCAAACCTGCCGCCGCTACGACCACTGCGGCGACAGCGCCGGCGGCCGTTGTAGACGGCAGCCTCGTCACCAAGATCATAGGCGCCGACGTCTATGATAGCGCTGCAGACGATGCCGCGAAGATCGGTGATGTCAAAGACATCGTCCTCTCCAAGGACGGCAAAGCCAAGTACATCATCATCGGCGTGGGCGGCTTCCTGGGCCTGGGGGAAAGAACGTCGCCTACGATTTCAGCAAAGCCGAGTGGGTCGAGAAGAAGGGTGAGCGCTGGTTGGTCGCGAAGACCACCAAGGAAGACCTTCAAGCGCAAAAGGATTTTGACCTGAAGGTCTACGACACCGCAGCGGCCTCGAACCCCAATGTCGCGGCTACCACGGCCAACAATGAAGCGGCTCCAGCCACGACCGACAACACGGCCACTGCGGCAATCGACAAGTCTTCGCTGACCGAGATGCCGATGGATAAAATCAGCACCAAGGATTTCATCGGCACCACGGTCTACGGCGCCGACGATGCAAAAGTAGGCGAGATTGGAGATGTCGTCCTGAGCGGCGACAAGAAGGTCGATGCCGTCGTCGTCGACGTGGGCGGATTCCTCGGCATGGGCGAAAAACAGGTGGCTGTCGGCCTCGACAAATTGAAGTTCCTATCCGACAAGGACGGAAACCGATATCTCTACACCAATTTCACCAAGGCTCAGCTTGAGGCGCAGACTGCCTATGACAAGGGCACCTACGCGCAGAATCGCGACAAACAGCGGATAATTGTTGCCCGAGTAGACCCCCACGTGGCCCGCGCTGTTTAGGCGCGGGCCACACTGTTTTCGATCGTGTATGCGCGATCTGACAATCCGAGTAGCTGATCACTGGACGAGATTTCTCGATCTGCCGATCGGCTGAACGTAGGACGTTCAGGTTCTTACCGGCTGCACGCAGCGGCGGTGTCGAGAAGGTCCATCCATCGGTGCTCAGAGCGATGTGCAGGGCTGCTGGGGGCGGCCTTGGTGGCTCGCTGGGCTGGACGGACGGCCGGTCCGGACAAGTCTCAAGGATTTCGGGCGACAGCAATCCTCTCCTTAGGCGGCAAAACTCGGGCGTGAAATGGGAGCCGCAATCGAGATGCCGTTGCGGGCGTTTCAATCGCGGTTGTGTTTGCTCGCAGAGCAGTTCGGCCAAATCGTTGCCGAGTGGTGAGGGGCGTTCCTTCTGCCATCCACGACCGTGACTGCGGCGCCTATCCGGGTTTTACTGCGATTATAATCCGTGAAACGCGACATACGCTACGCCGTTCGCCGAACTCGGCGTATTGTAGAACGCGGCCTGCGGGTTTCTAAGCTCCATTGGCAACAGAGGCTTCCACGGCAGCCAGCGGCGCTTCTCTGCTCCAAGTAACCCCATGCGCCGTACTCGAGATTTCCATGCCCACCAACTGCCGTGGGCGCAACCCGCTTCAGCACCACGGGTCCAAAACCGCCATGTCCGATCGTCTGGATTCGCGGACCATCTGTTCGGCCCAGGTCGGTTCAAACAGCCTCGAAGCACCGGAACCAGTGATGTTCCATGTAACCGAGATCTCGCCGTCATCGCCTGGCAGCACACCGTGCTTGGCCGAGTTGGTCGCGAGTTCGTGGAAGGCGATCCCGAGATACTGCACCGCATTGGGACTGAGGACAAAGGGTGTCCCGGCCATGGCGATTACCTCCCCCGTTGTCGTTGAGGGCCGTGACCGCTCGTGCCTCGCTTCCAGTCATTGATATTTAGATACAGAACCGTTCCCCGCTCTGCGAAATCCTGTGACCTAAGGAGACCGGATGCAACTGATCGAAACTCGTGTGTCGTACGTAAACGGTGCGCCAAAGGTCGACTTTTTCGGGGAAGGTGGGGAGTTGGTGTCTGTCATTTTAGCCAGCCGTCCGCCCGGCAGTTCGCGTGAGGACGGGAAGATCATTGAGACAGCACGAGCGATGATGATCCAGATGGGCTCGTTCAGCGAAGGTGGATCTGATGTTGGCGCCTCAAACGCGAATCTGCACCAGAACGGACAAGAGGACGACCAGATGTAACCCTATTTGCCGCCGGCCTTGCTAAATACAACCTCGCCGTCCGCTTTGCGAACTTCGACGGCCACGATGCCGTCATTGCGCTGCCGCTCAGCGAAGCTGGCCAGCGCAAAATCTCGCGCCTCTTTCTCGGCATCGAAAGGCGTCTGTTCTATGATGCCTTCTTTCCCGTACCAAATAACTGAATAGGCCATCTGCGCGACTTTCCTGCTGGCGGCAAAAACGGTGGTTGTTACACGATTTGAAGGCTGTTGGCGACCCGATGCTGGACCTCCTGCATCAGGATCGCTTTTCGCGGATCAGGGCGTCCTTTTGTCGCGCATCGGCCCGGGCATGACGTCGGTTACCAGGCGAATATGCTCTTGTCGCCATCGTCCAGCCTGCGCGGCGCATTTTCCATCTCGAGATCGGCTTGCGTCAGCCCGGGGCTCTTGCAATCTGGGTGGCTTTCATTCGCCGAAAAAAGGAGCCACGAGCCAATGTCAGCTTCCGCCACCATATTTCTCAATCGTTTTTCCACGGGACGCGGGCCGACCTCAACCCAGGCGACATGTTTGCCGTCGGGTACCAATCCAATTTTACCGAAGATAAGCCGTTGTCCCGAGTATATTTCGCGGGACTTTGGACGCTGCAATATGGGGCGCCGAGCTCGCGACGGGCGGTGGGCCGGAACGGATTTATGTCGTCGAGCCGACTGGGCCGTTCGTGGACGATCCCAACCTGACGGACAAGAAGTTTCCCGGCAACCCGACGCTATCCTATCGCTCCCGCGATCCGCTCCGGATTATTGCCGAAGTGACGAAGTGGCAGGCACACGCACCTGAGCAGCCGTCCTTTGGAACGATGGTTCGGAACCGGGCTACCGCCACCGACCAGATCGACCCCTCCAACCGCCCCCGAAACGACCGCCACCGGCAACCAATCGGATTATTAGGAGAAGTACAATCGCGCCGACGGTGGCATTGACGATCAAGCTGATCGTTCCGCTCCCGAGATGGACGCCTAAGCGGGGCAGCAGCCAGTCCCCGATGAACGCTCCGACGATTCCGATTGCGATGTCCCCGATCAGACCAAAACCGGCCCCCCGCACAATCTTGCCGGCCAGCCATCCGGCAACGAGGCCGACTACCAATATAACTATGATGCTCTCGTTCGTCAGATGCATGGTGGTTCCTCCCGATCCTCGTTTTCGCAGTGCGATTGGTGTCTAAACCGGCGACTAGTTCTTAGCCGATCCCCTATTCCCACACGTCGGTGGTTCGACGCGACCGCTGAGCGGCGGCGACCAAGCAATTTCTCGTTAGCATGGTCACCAGTTGCAACCACTACCCACTCCTGTTGCGAGTTCCAGTCTCGAACATGATGAGATGCAATCTGATCCAACCTGACAAATGCTGGGCTGCCGCTTATCGCCACAAAGTTGACAAGCGCTATCCACCGGTCACTGAACTTTAGTGGTGGGTTGCTGAGCCGCGGGAGTGCCGTATCGAACTGGGTCAGGGATTAGCTTCTGAAAGATCGCATCGTTCTTCGCTCGCCATGCTTCATCTGCCAGCCACAGATATTCCTGGTCGGGCATCAACGGAACGGCCTTCACATCGGCACTGGAGATGCGAAGGTAAAAGCTGTTCCGCTCCTGATTGACCTGCATATACCGAAGCGGGACGACGATGCTGTCTTTGCCGGCGATGAAAAAGCCGCCCGAGGCAATGACTGCGTAGTCCCATCGGTCCTTGGTTCCAATTACGACGTTGCGAACTTCGCCAACGATCTTGTCGTCTGAACTGCGAACCTCGGAGCCGACGATCTCGTCGACACGCAGACCGGGTCCAAGGTCGTCGATATTGATGAGAGGACTTGCGCCTGGAGCATCGCGATTGCCCTGAACTTTACCCCCCCTGATGTCGCTGTGGTTCTTCGGCGGCCACCTGTTCATCGGCCAGGTCCTCGTCGTTCCCCCCAAGCTTCGCCATTGATGGCGCGGCAATCAGTTGTCGGATATTGGCGAGCAGGCGTTCGCAATCGTCCTGTAGGCCATACGACCACAACAGGAACGCGGCATCCCTAAGGGTTCGCAGGTCACGAACGAGATAGCGATTTTCCGGATTGCGCAATTCAGGGCTCTTGAGGACAGCCTCTTCGAGCTTGGCATCGGAAATGTTACAGACGGCGAACGCCGGTTGGACGCCAAGCTCCAGCAACAACGCCACCGGCGCCGCGATCCAAACCAATTTCATTGAAATTCCCCATGGGCGGCCGTTTCCTTTGATTTCGTGCTGGGAGCACGCAAACGTGGGAATCTACCGCAAGACATTTGTATCAGCCTGAAACAACGGACCGAATGCATTTCGGTTCCGGCCGCTTAATGATTGAGTGACACAACATTTTCTGGCTGGCTCCGCCGTGTCACGCGGGGGGACATCCTCAAACCACGCCAGATCGGGTTCGGGGCTAGTCTAGCCACTCCCTCCGCATGAATGGACGACGACTCCTAGAACCAACCCCGCCATTTGAACCACGCCAGCGGAATAATTGCGCTGAGAGCGATCATCCCCAAACCATAGGGATAGCCGAAGGCCCAGTCGTATTCGGGCATGTGCTTGAAATTCATGCCGTAGATGCTCGCCGCTAGGGTGGGAGGAATGCCGACGATCGAGACGATGGTGAGGATTTTGAAGATGTCGTTTTGCGCGATGCCAATCAATCCAACCATGGCATCAAGGAGGAACTGCACCTTGTCGGAGAGATGAACCTCGTAATTGTCGAGCGACGCTACGTCGAGCTTAAGGCCGTTCATTCGCGACGCGAGTTCTCCATCGCCCCAGCCTGCGGTCATCCCGCATGCGAAATCGATGGCGCGTCCAAGGGCAAGCAACGCATCGCGCTTTTCCGAGAGAGCGTCACCCAGCCTGCCGACATGGCGGAGCTGGGCTCGAATGACATTGTTTGAGCGGATGGCCTTGCGGCCTTGACTATCCGGGACGTGAAAGGCGGTTGCAGAGAGGGCGCGCAGGTCAGTCGCTGCCTGCTCAAGGCCGTCGGCGAGGCGGTCGACAAGCTCATCGCAGAGATCGAGGAACACCTCAAGGCTCGAGGTCGGCGGCTCGCCCGAATCGGTGAAGCGCCCAGCAACCGCGTCAAAGGCCGGCAAAGCCGAGAAGCGAACGGTGATCAAGCGGTCGCGCGACAGCACGAAGCCGAGGGGAGCAACCAGCGGCGGGCCGCCTTCGACATGGGTGACTATCGGAACGCTCATGGTAAGAACGCCATCGCGGGCTTTTAGTCGGCTGGAACTTTCGATCTCGCTGAGATTTTCCCGGCTTGGGAGCGCAACGCCGGCCAGCCCCTCGACCTCTTTAACCTCGGCCGTGTCGGGTCGATAAAATCCAGCCAGAGCGCCTTTTTAGTCGCTTCCGGGGAGTTGGGCTGAGGATAGATGCTCAACATTTTCGGGAGTGCCCTAAAAGGGCGGCTCGCGTGGACTGGTCTTTGGGCGAGTAAGCCAAATCGAACTGGAGGTCCGTGCTCCAAGGCAGGCTTCTAGCCATTTGCAAGCCCCTTTGCGTGCCGGCCGATTACCAATTCCGCTGGGCCCTGCCACTATTTGAACGAGCGGTTGCGGGTTATGTTCCAGATCCTCTCAGCTCGGAAGTTGTAAGTGCGGCGTAAATCGTCATTGGAACGCGTCACTTTGAGAGAAGGTCGCGTAAAGATGCGGCTATCACTACGTGAGCATACGCCTTTGATCGCGCTCCAGAAGTCCGTCACCGCAACTCCCGACGTCCCAATCCTGGTGGGGCGGCGGGGGTACAGCGGCGGAGAATTTAAAGCCCTCCATGCTGTGACTATGGCGGCCAACATGAGAAGCGCGATTGCCTATCGGGCCGCATTGTTGGCATGAAAAAACCCGCTGCCGGGAGGAGGTGGCAGCGGGTTCGATATCAAGCTTGCCACGGGAGGAGGTGTGGCTCACTTTGCATCGGCATCGCATCTGGGAGGAGTAGATGGCCGGCCTGGTTAACATCGAGTGATGCGAGGCGTTGTGCAATGCACAATTATGCATGGCTGCCGTGTGGAACCAGACGCCGTTCGCTATAGCGCTGCTACCCAGTCACTGGCCCGAGGCAGGGAGCCCGAATGCATCTTCCAAGAGAGTTGAAGTCACAATTTCCAAAACCAAAAGTTGACGCCGCCATTGCGGTAGGATATGAATTTGCCTGTCGATATTGCTTGCTGAGCTTTGGTTATCGCGCGTTTGGCACCGCGCCCTGAACGAACCTTCCCTTCAAAATCGTCATCGTCACAAAGGCAACGCTCTCGCGTTGCCGTCGTCCAATATTGCTATGAAAAGGGTTCATCATGACCACTGGCACAGTTAAATGGTTCAATTCCACCAAGGGCTTCGGCTTCATTCAGCCTGACAATGGCGGCGCCGATGCGTTCGTCCACATCTCAGCCGTCGAACGCGCCGGAATGCGCGAAATCGTCGAAGGTCAGAAGATCGGTTATGAGATGGAGCGCGACAGCAAGTCGGGCAAAATGTCTGCCTGCAACCTGCAGGCCGTCTGATCGGTTCAGCTTTCCTTTGACCACGGATGTACTGGCACTGTTGAAAGCGTGAGACCAAGCGAGGTCAGGCAAAATTTGCCTGACCTTTTTTATGTCCGGCCGACCGACCCACAAATTTGCGCGTGTATCCCCGCCTCTTGTCGATGGCCGTCAAGATCAAGGAGATCTGGATGACCGAAAAGACGAGTGAGCTTCAGACGATCAATACCGCCTGGCAGATCGCCATCCAGGAAATCCTGCGAATGGTCGTGCGGGATATTTACAGGACAGACGACGAAACCGTGTTCAAGTCGCACATCAAGCGCATAGAAGAGGCTGCGGTAGACAGCATCTACACTGGCCTGATGCTCCGAGGTACGGACGAATGGACCGAACTGCTCGTCAAGGAAAAAGCCAGCAATTTCGTCACTACGCTCCTGACATCCTTCACCTTCGATAGGGTTTGAGACCAAAGCCAGTCTTCGCGAACTCGCGCGAGGCGTGGCCCAGCTTTTCCTCGCCTTCGAGAATTTCCATTGGCGCGCAACCTGGGTGATCCACTCCGCCTTGGCCCTTCGGCACCACCGCAGCGCCTGCACTCGCTCCCATTGCGTTTGGGCATGTCGCCGTTCAACGAACTGTGCGCCGCGAAGCTAGCCTTCGCTTCGCCGGCAGCGCCTGACTGAACAGGAGTTGGCTGCCCTTCTCCTGCAAGAATGTAGCTACGCCAAAGTTACGCCGCCGAGTTGCTTGGTCATCTCGCGGAAATCGTCATGCGCCTTATCAAGAGCTTCGTCGCCGCTTTCCTGCATCAAGCCGGCGGGGTCTCTTCCACCATAGCCTTCCAGGCGGCCTAGGGAGAGTGGGCGGTATTGCGTTGTCTTCTTGCTGAAGAAGTCGACTCGCCTTTTCGGCCAGCCGTTTGCGTCTCTGTTCGCGGAAGGCAGTCATGCACCAACGCGTGATGCCATAGAACAACAGGCCAAAGATCAACCCAAGCGGCACCGCGCCGATCAGCATCGGCTTCAGCACCGGTCCCCACAATTGCGCAAAGGAAAGCTTATGCAACATGTCACTGAGATGCCCAGGCGGGCCGTGACTTGGCAGGCGGTCGTGCAATATGATCTTGCCGGTCTCCCAAGAGGCACCCCACAAAGGGGCAGCGTCAACGGATTACCGAAAACAACTGCGCTAAGCGCTGCCGCCACCAGGTTTCCTGCAATCAGCCAGCAGAGGACGGCGGCAATGGCGAAGTGGAAACCCACCGGGAAGAATGCGGCGAAGACCCCCGCCGCGACCCCAGCCGCCACGGCGTGTGGAGTGGCGTCCAGCCGCAGGATGCGCTTTGAAAAGTATTGGAACGAGCGCGTGAAGGAACTACGCGGCCACATATAGGTGCGTAAGCTCTCGAAGAGACCATCAGGGTTCCGGCGTCGAAAGAGCACTCTCGTTCCTAACTCCGCCAACGCCGCGGGACTTGTCGGCCGGAATGAAATTGGCTCTAAACACAAAAAACGCGGGCTGCATTGCTTTGTTCCGATTTGTCAGGGTTGGAAATATTGGGTTGTAACGGTGATCGCGAGTGAACTCGGTTAGGGTCAAATCGGACGCCCTCAAAGCTAGTTTGGCGTTGCTTGCGCTGGCGCTCGCCGGCTGCGCGGCATTGGGAGGCAAGCCGGCGCCACTCGATACGTTCGAGCTGTCGGCCCCGCCGGTCGACGCGCATGGCTACAGCCGCCGCCAGATCCTGATCGCCCAGCCATCCGCGCTCAAGGCGCTGGACAGTCAGAACATCGTCATCAAGCCGTCCGACCGCTCGATCCAGTATTTGAAGGGCGCGCAATGGGCCGACCGGCTGCCGCTGATCGTGCAAGCACGGCTGGCCGAAACCTTCCAACGCTCCGGCAGTTTTGCCGGCGTCGGCAAGCCGGGCGAGGGGCTGGCGATCGACTATCAGGTGATCGTCGAGATCCGCTCCTTCGAAGTCCGCGTCAATGGCGGCGAGCACGCCGAGGTCAATCTGTTCGTGCGCATCCTGAACGACCGCAATGGCGAGGTGCGGGCGTCGAAGAGCTTCACCGCATCCGCTCCCGTCTCGGGCAGCGGCAATCCGGCCTATGTCAGCGCGCTCGACAGCGCATTCGGCGAGGCGGCGAAGGATATCGTGCGCTGGACGGATACGGTGATCTGATCCGGATGAGCCGACGGTTGCGGCTGCGTCCGAAGCAAATATGCGTCGTATGAGGTGCTGCGCCAAGGTGAGGATCCAATAATCCGAAGACACCAGTGACTTTGAAAGCACGAAGCGGCTTGGCCTCCCCAAGGGCGACGCTGGCAGGAGGTGCAAGTCAAGTGCGGCGTGACCGCGCTGCCGCGGACGGCTTATGGTGCAGGGTTATCGCAGTCCTAGGAAGCCTAAGATAAAAAGGACAATTACGATCGCGCCAACAACCCAAATAATCCGATTCATGATCTCTCGCTTTCTGCTAAAGGAGCCCGCCAAATGAGGGATGGATGGCACTGCAGGCCCCGCCTCCTACGCTAAGAAACGGCATCCGAAGAACTACCTCAACAGTCCACAACCACTAATGTTCCAAAGCTCGTTCGCACTCCACACCCACCCCAGTCAGAGAAGTCGTAAGCCCGGGATAGCGCGGCGACCGATTTCTGATTTTCTTGCTGAGGCTACCAGCACCGCGACCCTCCATGCGTTCGACCAGTTCGGTTATCGTCCGCCTTGGCGGCACATTCCATCCTATCAAGGCACAGCCACATCGTTGGGCGCGCCGAGCTCAAAACCCGAGCCGGAAAGTTCTGTATCGAACCCCACGTCTCATTCCTGGAACTTCGGTGGATTTTGACGCGTTACATCGTAGTGGAAATTATCCAGGACACGCTAGCAGCCTCCCATTCGGTCACCGCGCCATTGCGTTAAGTCCGATGCAACGTCGAAGATTGAACCCCGATTAATGGACGATGCGAACTGTTCGAAATGCCAGCAAAACCACTTGGTCACACAGAAGGCAAATCTCTTATTGACAGGGAGGCGGAACGGCACGCGGCAAATTCGTCCAAGGCTCGCTTAACGACTGCAGGTGAGGTCGGGCAAGAGCGAGGCAGGGAGGCTGAATGGCCATCCCAGATTCCTGCTCTAGGGTGGAAGGATATCGCTTGGCGCGTGTGGGAGGAATTCAACAAGAATCGCATGCTGCTCGTTGCGGCTGGGGCCACGTTCTACCTGCTGCTTGCTCTGTTTCCGGCTTTGGCGGCCTTCATCTCTTTATACGGGTTTGTAGCTGATCCAGTAAGCGTAGCCGACCACGTTTCCTATCTCGCCGGCTTGCTTCCTTCGACCGGACTCGATCTCATTCGTCAGCAACTACAGGCGCTGGCACATCAGAACACCAGCGCTCTTGGCGTAGGGTTTTTCGTCGGCCTGTCTATTGCCCTGTGGAGCGCCAACAGCGGTATCAAGGCGCTTTTCGACGCTATGAACATCGCCTATGCGGAGCCTGAAAAACGCAGCTTTCTCAGACTAAACATCATATCGATCGCCTTCACCATGGGTGCTTTGATGATCGGCATCGTTTTGCTCCTGGCCGTCGGTGTGGTTCCCGCCGTCTTGTCGTACTTGTATCTCGACAAATGGGCAGAAGTGCTCTTCGTTTTAGGGAGGTGGCCTGTTCTCATGCTGGCCGTACTCACCGGGATATCGCTGATTTACCGGTTCGGCCCGAGCCGGGCGAAAGCCAAATGGCGCTGGCTGAGTTGGGGTGCCGTGATGGCAACGCTGGTCTGGTTGGTCGCGTCGTGGCTGTTCTCGTTCTATCTGCAGCATTTCGCCAATTACAACGTAACATACGGATCATTAGGCGCCGTGGTCGGCTTAATGATGTGGACCTGGATTTCGGTCGTCATTCTCATTGTCGGCGCCGCAATCAACGCTGAAATGGAACATCAGACATCACGCGATTCAACAACCGGGCCGCCGTTGCCGATGGGCCAGCGAGGGGCGGTGGTTGCCGATACGCTTGGCAAGGTCGCTGAGTGAGTGACTACCAAATCTGAATCGCCGCGCCCTGCGGGGGCGCTGGTAGGCATTGTCTATTCTGCTGATTCGCTCAATTTTACTTCCTGCCGGTTGGTTGTTCGCCTAGCCGCGGTCTGGCTTTAGGTTGTGGAGCGCTTTGTGACGGATTTCTGCCAATTTGGCGAATCTCCGATCTTTTAGCCAAAGCGACTTTTTTCTTGCCAGTAGCTTATCGCCATCATCATCATTTGTGATCGCTCGGCCACGCCGCGCAGCAATCGCATAGTCGGCTCTGTTGGTTCGATAGTCCGAAGGGACAGACATTTGTTTGATCTCCTAATCAGCGGCACTGTAATCAACGCGGCAGGGCTCTGGGCCGTTCCGTGCCCAGACCGGCTGCGGGTAGTGGCCATGCAGCCAACCGCATCCATGTGCAAGCTAACGTAAGGACAAATTGTCGCTTACGTCCGTTACGGCAAAGTCCACCGGATGCTAGGCGACAGTCGAGCAAAAAGGCGGCGCCGGCTGCTGGGAGGCTGCATGAAAGGCACCGGCCGAAGCGGACACTAGGTCCGCCGCGGTCCGGCATTTTCTTCGATAGGAACCTTACGCGGCCGTTAGTCGTTGAGCATTCACAATCAAGGAGTCTGAAGATGGCTGATGACCCAAATGAAGCCATGACACCGAGGCCGACGCAGCGTGAGGCTCAGGAAGCCTTGGAGAAGCAGGTTGCTCAGTTGAAGCGCGAGATCAGCAAGATCAATCGGACGCTGGCTGAGCGCGCAGCAGAGGTCGGCGAGGAAGCCACAGGATGGTATTACAGCGCTGCCGATCAGGCGGGCCGTACAGCTCAGGCGCTTCGGACCGGGGCTCAATCTGTTTCTGGAGCCGTCCACGACAACCCGGGTACGGTGTCAACCGCCTTCATTCTCGGCGCTGCAATGGGTCTGCTGCTGGGGGTCACCCTCAACGCTAGTGGGTCTAGTCGGGAACGATGGTTCTCTAAGTAGCCCGGAGATCGTCGCGTCGGTGCACCAAACTCCGACACCGGAGAGGCGTTCTGAATTTCAGGTCAACCCGATTGGTGCGGTATGCCTACTTCGGTGTGTCGCCAGCCTCGGCCATTTCGTCCTTGAAGGTAACTTTCGTGCCCTTTTGCACCATCGAGGCGAGGTCTTCGGCATCCCAGTTCGTCAGCCTGATGCAGCCATGCGAGAAGGTCTTCCCGATCTTGCCGGGTTCGGGCGTGCCGTGAATGCCGTAGCTTTCGATCGACAGATCGATCCATATCGACCCCACCGGATTGTTGGGCCGGCAGCAACGGTGAAAGGTCGCTTCGTCTTGACCCCCTTGAACGCGAAGTGGGGATCGTAGTGATAGGTCGGATTGTGCACCACGCGTTTGACCTCTGCCTGGCCACTCGGCGCCGGCTTTTCGTCGCTGCCGATCGAGGCGGGGTAGACTGCAAGCGCTTTACCGGAAGGATCGAGCGCGCGTAGCACGCGAGCCTCCTTGTCGACCTCAACCTCGGCAATGGCGGCGGGAGGATCGCCCCGACCAATATCAGGCACCAACAACTTCGTGCCGGCCTTACTCAAGCCGATGCCCGGATTGAGCCTTTGCAACAGGGGTTCGCTGATATGGAAGCGCTCCGCCAGCTTCTCGGCCGCATTGCGATAGCCGAGCCTCGACAGCCGGGCCATGCGCTCCAGGCGAGCCGGAATTCGCTTTGTAAAAGGTCCGCGCACATCCTTGCGCGTCAGCTCATAGGTGACCAGGACCGGGCTCGCGGAGGTAGCCAGCAGCTTGTCCCAGGTTTCCTGGGTGAGCTTGCCATCGGACGGGAATCCGTTCGCCGTTTGGAAGGCGCTGATCGCTTTGGTGAAGCTCTCTCCAAGGTGGCCGTCGATCAGGCCTGGAGAGAAGCGCGCGCGATCCAAGAGAATTTGTGCCTTCAGAACGGCTGGGTTGAAACCCTTTGGGGTGTCGGATGCGAATTTCGCCTGGTTGACGGCAGCCAAGTCCAGCTTAGCCGCTTCCGCCCCGCCACAAGCGAGGAGGAACGCTGCGGCGACAACAAGGAGCCTGATCATTGATTTCACTCCGGACGGGAACCTGCCTATATGACGCGACACGGCCTATTTAGTTCCGTTATCTCGGCGCAAGGCATTGTGATTCAACGCTTTAGCACAACCTTGATCTCGCAACAGTCCTCACATCCCAGTCGGATAGACTGGTCGAACCCTCCGAACAGCGCCGCAACGACACATTAGATCTCGCGGAACTTTTGTGAAGCTGAGCCCTTCCTCCATGTGAACCGTAGAGGAGACCAAAATGGCAAATCTGGGAAAATTGGCGATCGCGATGCTTGGCGTCCTGGCATACCAAAATCGCGACAAGATCGGCGACATGATCCGTGGGGCGGGAAATCTTAATCCCAACGACCCGCAAGGCGGGATTCTGGATCAGATATCGAAAGGGGTGTCCGGGACGGCCCTTGGCGACATCCTCGACCGATTCAGAGGGGCAGGGGCAGGATCGAAGGTCGACTCTTGGGTTGGCACCGGGCCGAACGAGCCGATCCAGCCAAGCGACGTGGAAGCGGCAATAGACGAAGACACGCTCACTTCGCTTTCGATGCAGACGGGTCTTTCGCGCGAGGACCTCCTACGCAGGATCACGCGAGATTTGCCCGAGGCTGTCAACAAGATGACGCCAAATGGTAATTTGCCACCTGAGCCAGCCCAAGGCTCGGATGAGACCACCCTGCTCGACGACGTGCCCCGTCGGCCGCAAGCCAAGAATTCAGCCGGCGATGTCTAGAGTGACAACTCTAGACCGGGGAGGTCTGGTAAATCGCACACGCCCGGCGGCTGGGACGCGCGGGCAGGGCCATCGCGACCCTGAGGCAGAAAAAGCAATCGCCGAGCTGGATCTATTAGCCGCTTTACTTGATTCCCGCTGGCGCATTCCCGGGACGTCAGTTCGTTATGGACTGGATGCCCTGGTGGGTCTGGTGCCCGTACTCGGAGATGTGGCGACGGGCCTGGTCTCGGCCTATATCGTCTTGCGAGCCCGAAACTGCGGGGCTGGAAATGGCTTGGTCGCCCGCATGTTAGGGAACGTACTGCTTGATACGGTGGTAGGAAGCGTTCCTGTTCTCGGGTCGATCTTCGACGTTTATTTTAAAGCCAACAACCGCAACATCCGACTACTTCGCCGTCACCTCCAGAGGTAAAGGCCGCAGCCTTGAATGCGGTGGCTATGGTGATCGAAGTTAGGGCCGTGTGGATGTCGTACCCCACCGTTTGGTGATACCGCAATGAGTAGCTTGAAAGTGTGGGCGAGGACGGTTAAGCGCGACGTGCATGCGCTCTATCTTGCCGCCCATGATCCCCGCACGCCCTGGTACGCAAAGGCGTTGGCTGTTGTTGTCGCAGGCTACGCCCTGTCACCTATCGACCTCATCCCTGATTTCATTCCGGTGATCGGCTACCTCGATGACGCCATTCTGGTCCCGTTGGGCGTCCTTGCGGTGGTCAGGATGATACCGCCTGAAGTCATGGCGGAACACCGCGCGGCCGCGGAGCTGACCGTTGACAGACCAATCAGCAGAACCGCTGCGGCGACCATAGTCTGTATCTGGGTTGCCTCAGTCGGGTTGGCCGCCTGGCTGGGGTATCGGTACCTGGCTGGCCCTTGATGGCGTCGCTGCCGGAGAGGCAGTCAGTGCGCCATTCCGAATGAGTCTTCGAGCTTAAAGGATTTTGGTCAGCAGATTGTCGAGCCGGGAGTTCTCACGGTAAGCCAATCGCGCGACCACAGCACCCAGGACGCCGGTGACGGCACCGCCAACAACGGCACCGTCATCGGCCGCGCCCGAGCGGGCTGGTGAACGTATCACATTTATTGAAGTTCTTGCGTTGCCACGGTCCGCGCCTTCCTCCAACCTTAGCTGGAGGCTGGCTCGGACACGACTATCGACAGCAACGGCGTTGTCAGCGACCAGCGGAGGTGTCCGGGCGAACGATCGAGTGCAGCCGAGCCGCTCAGCGATTGCGGCGTCACCCTCAGCAGGACGACTGTTCCGAACCCCTTGCGAGCATTTTCGTCATGTCGATCATTGGAATGAGTAACAAATATCTCCTTCCAGGTTAGTTGAAATTCGTGGTCGCCGGAAACGTTGACCGTCGTCTGCCAGTCTATGTCAAGACGTCCCGAATCTGCGGCCAAAGCACCGTACTTGGATGAATTGGTGCCGAGCTCGTGTAGCGCCATCCCTAGGCTCTGCACTGCATTCGCCTGGAGGGTAAGATGAGGTCCGGAAAGAAATATTTGGCCCTCATGTCCAAACGGCTTGAGATGCTCCTGGATCAAATCGGAGATGCCGGCGCCTGCCCAATCCGAAGAAACTAGAAGATCGTGCGATCTCGAAAGCGCCATAACCCGCGAACGGATGCGTTCTTCGAACTGCTGCGGATCTTTGCTGCGCTTACCCAATTCCCTGACCATCGAAAGGACTATCGCGAATTGGTTCTTAACCCGATGATTGACCTCCCGCATCAACAGTCGGATACGGCGCTCGCTCTCCTTGGTTGCGCTGATGTCGCGGGCGATTTTGGAAGCGCCGACAATTTCGCCGCCAGAATTGCGGATCGGTGAAATCGTTAGAGAAACCGCGATGAACGAACCATCCTTTCGTCTGCGGATCGTCTCGTAGCTTGCGACGCGTTTTCCGCTCTTCACGCGGCTAATTATCTCGGTCTCTTCGTGCCTAAGATGGTCAGGAATGAGCACTAGTACCGACTTGCCTATGATCTCCTCTGCCTCAAAACCGAACATGCGTTCAGCAGCCTGGTTCCAACTCGTAATGATGCTGTTTAGGTCCTTGCTGACAATCGCATCAAACGAAGAGTCGACGATGGCCGCGAGACGAGCATCGACGGCCGCACTTGCCTCATGCATTATCTTGAGCTGAAGCTCGGCGCGCTTGCGATCGGAGATATCGACTACGGTTCCGATGAAACGAGTGGCTTTCTTGCCTTCAAAAATAGCATGACCGCTGGCCGCTACCCAGCGCTCAATGCCGTCATCCAAGCCAATCGTTCGATACTCGATGTTAAAAGGCTCGCGGCTGTCGGGCGAAAGGGCCTTTCTCACGGATTCGTCCGCACGGTCCCGGTCATCTGGGTGGAGGCCTGCAAGAAGGAGCCTTCATAAGAAAACAACAGTGTCCGACGAAATGCCAAATAGCGCCCGGCATTGTGTGTCCCATCGCAACCGGTCAGCGACCGGATCGTAATCCCAGGTCCCGATCGCCGCAGCCTGAGCGGCAAGGCTCAGTCTCTCGGCGGCGTCTAGCGCGCTCTGATTCGACCTTACTCTTTCGATATGCGCCCAGGATCGCTCAGTAACCTCGGTGAGAAGCGCCAGTTCCTGCTGGGTCCAGGCCCTTGGCTGCCTGTCATGTATAGCCATCAACGCCGTCAGGCGCCCCTCTTGACCAGGGGCATGCAGATGGTCGCCGCAATGCCTATGTTCTGGAACGTGGCAGCCTCTTCCCGAGGCAGTTCGGCACGGTTGTCGGTGATAATCAACGGTAGCCCTTGGGTGAGTCTGAGAACCGCGAGCTGACCAAAGTCGCGAAGGCTATAGTAGCCTACGATGCTGGATGAGCCTTGCCTGTGCCAATCCCCACGGATCGTAAAGTGATCTTGATCGGGCTCCATATCGGCATAGGCACAGATCGCGGCGCCGAGATGCTCGCCCAGCATGCTGGTCGTGATTCCAAGGATTGCGTCGGCGCCAGTGCTCTTTGCTGTTTCTTTTCCAAGGGCATCGAGGAAACGCAGACGGCTTTCGTTTTGGAGCAACTCAGCCTGTCCTCGCCGACGCTCGACAGCTGTTCGGGTTCGCTCGGCCATCTCGCGAACGAAATCGATCTCTTCCTCTGTCCAGGAGCGAGGCTTGTCGTGGTTGAGGTAAAGCAGAGCCACGAACCCGCTCGATTCGGTGACCGGGATGTTGATGAAAGATTGCGCGCTGATTGCTTTCAGCGCCTCAGCGTTGTGGCTTGTTCGCGGGTCCCTGTCAGCGTCCTCGCAGACAACCGTTATGCCCCGTTTGAGATCGTCGACGTATGTGCCGTAGTCGCGAAAATTTAGGACGCCTGCCAAACTCTTAATACCGGGGGCATTCCAATCGCGTTCGATCGAGATGGTCTCCTCCACCAGGTCGATCGTGCCATAGCCAGCCCGGCTTACTTCTAGTTCCCGGCCGATTATTTCGGCTGCGGCGTAGGCGAGATCTTCCGGATTCTCAATTAACCGGACAGCGTCTCCAAGCTCGGCGATCGCAGCACTTCGTTTCCTCGCGCGGTACGTTTCGGTGACGTCGAACCCTTCGCAGAATATCCCCGTCACGACGTTGCTGCTATCGTAGAGCGGCGCGTAGATGAACGTCAGATAGCGTGCCTGTTCCGGACTGCCTGGCTCGCGCCGAAAACGAACAGCCACGCCCTGCGCTTCAAACGTCTTGCCGCTGCTGAACACTTCATCCAGCTTTTCAAACAAGCCTTGTCCTTCTAGGCTAGGAAACGCATCCCGAATAGTCTTTCCCAACCAATCGGCACTGTTGAACACCCGGCGATGGGCGTCATTCAGGAATTCAACGACGTGGTCGGGCCCTCGCATGATTATGATGAAGCCGGGTGCCTGTTCGAACAGATTGATCTGGCGTTCAGCTGCAAGGCGCTCGCGCTTTTCGGCAAGAAATCGGTCCGTCGTTTCCGTGCAGACACCAAAAAGCCCGCCCACCCCACCGCTTTCTGACTGAATGATCGGGTTATAGGAGAACGCAAAATGCGCTTCCTCCGGCGCGCCGCGCTTGTCTATCCTGATCTTGAGATCTTCCATGTGGACGGACTGGCCCCGAAACACTTGCTCGAAAAGCGGGCCCACCATGTCCCATGCTTCGTTCCACACCTGCTCTCCAGGTAGCCCAAGAGCAGTCGGATGCTTTCTGCCAAGGATTGGGATGAAGGCGTCGTTGTACAACCAGATTCGCCCTGCCCCCCATGCGATGAACATCGGTTGAGCCGAGTTGAGGATCAGGGCAACCAAGGTTCTCAACTCGGCTGGCCAAGATGTAACAGGTCCAATTGAGGTCTCTTCCCAAGCAAACGACCGGATTCGATCAGCCATCTCCCCGGCGCTGCGAGCAGCGGTCACCATATCCTCACCGGTTTCTCCCAAGATATGCCCCGACATCGATCGGAAAAAACGGCGCCCCATGATTTTGGTTGCATGGCCGCTTCTATGCCTCGTGGCGGCTACGCGTTCTCGAAGGGCGGCACATTCTGCTGGTTATCGGTGACACATTCGGCGCGGCCTTGCGGTGCCGGAGCGGATTGCCTCGATTGGCAGCGAAGACTTCTTGTTTGATGCCTGTTCCCCCAACACAGGCACCGCTTCAGCGCTGAGGCGACCAGAGCGCCCTCTTTACTGAATGTCCAACATAAGTCCGCACTCAGCGGCAGTAACGATGCAATGGGCATCTTTTCCGTGAGGCGAATGGTGCACCGAACCTTCTCTTGCCGCTCGACTGACTTAACGCTTTCGGCGGCGCTTGGCCGAACCTTCGGGAACGGGCGGGACGTCACCGCGACCGTGGACGGGTCGGCCCGGACGGGCATGTCGGCAATTTTACTTTCGCCGTATATGGCGCTCGCTTCGGTTGGAAATTTCATCCCTTTCCACAGTCGACGCCTTCGTGTTCGGCATGACCGGCTATACAATGGGCACAAACGCGCAGTGCGGCGGTAGCCTCATGCTAAGTTTCTGATTAGATATTCTGCCGCGCTAGATGTCCGGCGCCACCGCGCATTTTAGCTTTGCCGAGGGCCGCTTCGAAACGCAACACCTAGCCCGCTACAATTATAGACGGAAGTGGCCTGATCGCCTGGGGGGCACAGGCTCAATGCGCACCTGACCTCTTGCGGCCGACCACAGATGCAGCATCTTTAGTCCTTTCCACCACGACGCCGATCACCGGGGCACGCGCATTAGGGATCCGGTAAACGCGCTAGCTGCGCTGGCCGTACCGGAGAGGGCGATGAGCCGAGATCCTAACAACGGAATTCTTGAATCTCGGCTCCTCACGACTCCCGTTAGTTGGTCAGAATGGCAGGTCCAGAAGACCCCGTGGACTTGGCCATTCCGCTTTGGCGAGCCGTTACTTCGGCAAGAGCACCTTGTTGACGACGTGGATGACGCCGTTCGACTGATTGAACGTCGGCGACCGTAACCTTGGCGGCGCCGCCGGAACTCGTCGACGATGTAGAGCGAACCGCCCTTGACTTCGGCGATCAGCGTGTCGCCGCTCACCGTCTTCATCTCATACTTGCCACCCATCGCCTTGGCCTTGCTCATCATCTGCTTGGCAGAAATCTTGCCGGCGACGACATGAGCCGTCAGGATCTTGGTGAGCTTTGCCTTGTTCTCAGGCTTGACCAGCGTGGCGACGGTGCCGGCGGGGAGCTTCTTGAAGGCAGAATCCGTCGGCGCAAAGACGGTGAAGGGACCAGCGCTCTCCAACGTGCCGACAAGTCCGGCTGCCTTGACGGCGGCAACCAGGGTCTTGTGGATCGGCGAGTTGACGGCGTTCTCGACAATGTTTTTCGAGGTCAGCATCGCGGCACCGCCGACGGCGGGATTGGCAAGCGTGTAGGCCGTGGAGGCAGCGAGGCCGGATAGAGCCAAGCCAGCGGAAATGCAGAATGCCTTGAGAATGGACTGCGTCATTGGAGATCTCCTTCTGGGGAACGATTGTGGTTGTGGCCTGAGCATTTACGCCGACGCACAGGGAAAGTTTCACGTCGATGCGGTAAGTGCCTTCGTCGGCGGTGAGGCAGATCAACCCCATCGAAAAGTTAAGTCGCCACGAAACTTTTGGCCATCGAACTCGTAACTCAAACCGCCCCCAAAGATGGGAAACGATAGCCCCAAGGAGTTCGAGATCATGCGTAAATTCGCCACCCTTTTGCTTGCCGGTACCATTGCTGTTTCGGCGCTCGCCACTGCCGCCTATGCCGAAAATCCAATGGTCGGCGGCGCCGCCATGTTTGCCGACAAGAACATCGTCGAGAACGCTGTCAATTCGAAGGACCACACAACGCTGGTCGCCGCTGTCAAGGCAGCCGGCCTTGTCGAGACGCTGCAGGGCGCCGGTCCGTTCACCGTCTTCGCGCCGACCAACGAGGCTTTTGCCGCCCTTCCGGCCGGCACCGTCGAGACGCTGCTCAAGCCCGAGAACAAGGACAAACTCACCAAGATTCTGACCTGCCACGTCATCGGCGCCAAGGCGATGGGCGCGGACGTCGCCGCGATGGCCAAGGCCGATGGCGGCACGCACAAGGTCAAGACGGTTGGCGGTTGCGAGCTGTCGCTTAAGGCAGAAGGCGGCAAGGTCACCGTGACCGACGAGAACGGCAACGTCGCCAATGTGACGATCGCCGATGTCGAGCAGTCCAACGGCGTCATCCACGTCATCGACAAGGTTCTCTTGCCCAAGATGTAAGACAGCACGCATTCACGCTGACAGGTGAAAAGATCTCTACGAAACTAGGTCCGGCTGAATTGGGTCTGACCTAGTTTTATTGCTTCCTGCAATGCGAATCCGCTCGATTTGAGTGACTTGGGGTGTCAGTGCCGGCTAGGCCGAATTGGTGTCCGATGGTTGGACGGAGGGACCGCAATCATCGGCGCCTGCGAGGAAGCCGCCACCGTGGTCTTCCTGTTTCTGGTGCGCGAGTTGCTGGAGAAGTAGCCGCCGGCAAGGCTCGAGCAGCAGAAAAGCGCGGGCCGCAATCGACGAACGGGTTTGAGGTGCTGCTTTTCCACCCGGGCGGCCCGTTCGGGAAAATGATCCGCTTCAAGATGAAAGCCGATGCGACGCCACGTTCAAGCCCATGGAATCTCCCGCCAAGAGAAGCCCCCACTCGAGCGTTGATGCTAGCAGCGCGCCCTCTTTACTGAATGTTCAACATAAGTCCGCACTCTGCGGCAGTGACACTGCATTGACGATCTTTCCGTGAGGCGAATGGTGCACAGAACCTTTCTTGCCGCTCCACCGCTGATGATCGATGCAGATCAGCTGGAGGCCGAGCGTCTGGCAGCGCTCGATCATTTTGACATATTGGACACGCCTCGCGAAGAATCCTTCGACCGGATCACGCGCCTGATCAAAAACATCTTCGGTCTGCCGATCGCCATCGTCTCAATGTTTGATGGGCATCGGCAATGGTACAAAGCCTACGATGGGATGGACAGCCGCGAAGTCGCAAGAGGCGAAACGTTTTGTCGATATACAATCGCAGGGCATGTCCCGGTCATCGTGTCCGATGCACGAGTCGATTTTCGGTTCGCTGAAAATCCGCACGTTACTGGCGAACCTCACATTCGTTTCTATGCTGGCGTCCCGTTGCGCACCGGCGAGGGTCACAATATTGGAACGGTCTGCGCTGTCGGTTTCGAGCCACGAAAGTTTACGCATGCGGAGACCCAAATTCTCACCGATCTTGCGGGGATCGCGATGGATCAACTGGAACTGCGACAGCTCTCCACCGTAGACAGTCTGACTGGCGTTGTCGCGCCGGGCGTTCAAGGAGCAGGGCGCTCATGCGGTTGCGCTGGCACAGCGGCATAAGCACCAGCTGGGATGCATCGCGCTCGATCTGGATCATTTCAAATCCATCAATGATGAACACGGCCACGCGACTGGCGACGCGGTTCTGGTGGCGACCGCGAAGGCCTGCCAGACGCATCTTAGACGTTCCGATTTATTCGGTCGTTTGGGTGGGGAAGAGTTCGCAATTTTGCTTCCTCACACCGATCGCAACAGTTTGGTCGGAGTAGCCGAAAAGTTACGGCATGAGATACATCGCGTCGTTTCTGCCGGGCAGAAGCGCATAGCCATCACAGGCAGTTTCGGGATAGCGGCGCTGGATGCCTCCACCCTTAGCGTAGATGCCTTGCTGGCAAATGCCGATGCAGCACTCTATCAGGCGAAGTCCGCCGGCCGGGACAAATGTGTGGCCTGGCAATCTACGGCTGATCGCGAACGAAGCGTTCGCCGAAGGGTATTGAAGGCAGGCCGGATATTATTTAACAACCGCATGTCATCAATCGACTGCACGGTCAGAACGCTTGCCGAGGACGCAGCCGGACTAGACGTAACGAGCTCAATCGGCATTCCTGAGACGTTCAATCTGGCTATCAAGTCGGACGCTTTCGAGACGCGGTGTCGCATCCTCTCCCAAACCGAGAGGCATATTGAAGTTGAATTCTGTTGAGCCAGCCCGGTGCGTGCACGGCAACAAAATCGTTTCCACTCGCCCTCGGTTGACGAGCCAGCCCCTCAGAAAACCGGATATGTCCAGTCGAAGTTTAGAAGACCCGCCCATATTGAGATCGCTGTCAGGGCAGCGAGAATGGCGTGCGAATCCATCGCGGGTAGAAACGTGAATCAGGCCTGCCACGGCCACTTTTCACATTCCTTCCGAACCTGCGCAGGACTCAGACCCAAGTCTGCCAATTGATGGTTTTCGAGTTCGGCCAGCTGTTCTCGTTGGCGGTGGAGTTCGATCCAGCGCGCCACCGATGCCATGGAGCGCATCAAATTCTCCATGACGTGATGGGCACTTCCCGGTGGCGATGAACGCCTCGGCGTCTCAATCCGCAGCGGATTCAACATCTCTCATCCTTCCGCAGTGCGCTGGTTGACGTCTGCTGCGGAAATGCTCCAATCTGCCCACGGGCGCAAAGCATGGTTTCTCGTGCTTGCCCCAATTTTTCTCATGATCTGGTGCGAAATTGGCCCGCCGACTACCATCACTCAACGCCCTCAAAGCCTTCGAGGCGGCGGCGCGCCACGAGAGCTTCACCAGGGCGGCGGACGAACTTTCCGTGACGCAGGGCGCGGTGAGCCATCAGGTGAAGGCGCTCGAGCCCGAATGGGCATCAGGCTGTTCGATCGCGAACGTCAAAAGCTGAGCATCACGCGGGCCGGCCTCTCTTATCTGGAGGTGGTGCGCGATGCCTTCGACCGCATAGCTCTAGGCACGCAACGCATCCAGCATCTATCCCGGGCCGGAGCGCTGACGGTCAGCACGTCGCCCGACTTTGCCGCCAAGTGGTTGGTAAACGGCCTTGGCAGGTTTTGCCGAGACGCATCCGGACATCGATCACAGGATTTCCGCAACCATGCATCACGTCGACTTGCTAGAGAGGACGTCGATCTTGCCGTGCGGCATGGGGATGGCAATTGGGCGGGGCATGATGTTGTCCGCCTCTGCTCCGAGCAACTGTTTGCGGTTTGCAGTCCCAAGCTTCACCAACGGATGCGCAGCCATCCGATGTGTTGAAATTTCCGTTGCTGCATCTTGATGACCGAAAGGACTGGTCGGAATGGCTCGAGGCCGCTGGCGTGGTCTATGCCGAACTCTCCCACGGACCGGTCTTGAACCGCGCCAGCATGGTCATAGACGCCGCTGTCGACGGCCAGGGTGTCGCACTCGCCCGCACCACGCTTGCGGCTTGGGATCTCATCAACGGGCGCCTCGTAAGACCATTCTCCACGGCTCTGCGATTGTCCAAGACCTACTGGATCGTCTGCCCCAAGGCGACGTCGATGCTACCCAAGATCACGACGTTCCGCGACTGGCTGCTGGCCGAGGCCGCCGATGACGTAGGTCGCCTCAAGACGCTGGCTCCATAGGTCCAGCGCCTTCCAGATGGCGATGTCCCGTATTCAAAAGCGGGGAGGGCGGTCCTGTGCCTGTGCCTTGTCTCCTATGCCGGCCCAGTCGACAATCTGGTTTCAAGCTTTGTTTAGCGCCGCTGGCTGCTCCGGAGTGGTCCTAGACCAACCGCTTTCGTGTGCACTATGTGTGCAATGAGAACTTAGATATAACCGGGTGGCCTTCCGTTGCGGCGGAATAATCGTAAATTGGGCTACGTTTGGGCGGGTGTGTCAGGCCAAATTGCTCAATCTTTCCAACCGGGTATTGGACGGACTGAGGCTGAAAAAAGATAATGAAATGAATAAGATAGAGCGAAGAATTGCTGCGGCACCTATGATGGATGGGCAGATACTTAAATATAATCAGCTAGTTACGAGATGTCGTGTGCAAATATCGCACACGAAGGTTCTGCTTCTCTTCTTTTTCGTTCCCACGACGGAGCCGCCGAAAGCCCTTTTCGCAGGCTCTTCTGCCGACGATATTGACCTCTCCAATGCGGACGTTCGCCGGGATATCCGTGCCTTGCGACTCCAGCCGAATTGAGCGCGCTTATGAAGGAAGTTGGGATGTGTGGATCCGCCGTGGTGCAAACTTACTGAACCACTCAATCTGGGACCTGTGACTGTTGCGGCCCCAGAACATATGCCAGGCTCGACAAGGAATAATACGGCGCTTGGGTGCCGGGCCTTTGATTCCCGCGTCAAATGAGCATATGGCTCATGGCGTAGCCAGTCGGTCAGCGGATTTCGAATGGTCCCCCAGCCTTCTTGGCGCTGCTTCACTCCAACGGCCACAGCAGCACTAGTTGGACCCGCCCGCGGCCCCCAATTCGTCGGCGGCTTCACTGATCCCGTGCGCAGCCGCGCGTTCGAGCCACAGGCGAGCGGCAATCGGGTCGCGCTCCCCGGCGAGGCCTTTCAAGAGATAACGTCCGAGCATGAATTGGGCTTGGCTATGCCCACGTCCGGCAGCGGCAGCGTACCATTTCTGCGCCGTTGTCTGGTCGACCGGCAGGCCGTGGCCGGCTCCGTACAGCGCGCCAATCGCAAACATCGCCCCGGCGTGACCGTCGGCGGCGGCCTGCTCAAACATCTGCATTGCAGCCTCAGGCTCGGGCATGCCGCCGCGCCCATTGAGTAGCATCTCGGCAAGCGCCACGCGTGCGTCGAGCACGCCGGCGTCGGCCGCCCGCGCAAACCACACGCGGGCCTGAGTTGGGTCGGCCGCCACGCCGCGTCCATCCTGGAGGAGGCGGGCGTACATGTATTGCGCCTCGGCGACGCCTTCGGCCGCGCGCCGCAGCCAGTGTGCCGCTTGCTCCTCGTCCTGGCGGACGCCGACGCCCTTGGTGAAGCAGAGCCCAAGGTTGAATGCCGCGATCAGGTCGCCCGATGATGCGGCCGCCTCGAACCATCCGGCAACGCTTGCACCGTCGCCCGGCTCGCCGGCCCCTCCGAGGACAAGATTGGCGAGGTCTGTCTGTGCCTGCTGATTGCCGCCGTTTGCGGAAGAGCGCAGCCAGCGTGCTCCTTCCTCGACATCCTCCGCCACACCATTTCCCGTCAAATAGAGCGAGGCCAAAGCGCGGGCAGCGGCTTGGTGGCCTGCTTCGGCTGCCCGCCGATACCAGTTTGCGGCTTCTGCAAAATCCGGCCGCTGCGTCTTCGCATAGCGATCGCCCAGCATATAGGCTGCTTCGATATTGCCGGCCAAAGCAGCACGCCGCATCCACGCCTCCCCGGCAGCGACATCTTGGCCGACGAGTGCACCGTCAATCAGTGCCAATCCCAACCGGAACTGGGCGGAGGGCAGGCCCTTCTCTGCCGCAGCCTGATACAGTTGAGCGGCTGCTGCGATGTCGCGTGCTACGCCGAGCCCGTGCTCGGTAAGGACCGCAAGAAGATAGGTCGCGGTCGGCAGGCCTGCGTCGGCCGCACGCCTTACCTCTTCCGCAATCCGAACTCTGTTTTCGCGTTTGCCACGGCGGGCCAGCGACAGGGCAAAGCCAAGGCACCCTTCGGCGCAGCCGGCAGAAGCCGACTTCTCGTACCACCGGTGTGCGGCATCGGCATCGCGCATCGATGCGGGGCCGCTCGTAAGGATATAACCGAGGATCGCCTGTCCCGTGGCCGAGCCTGCCTCGGCCGCCTTGCTGGCAAAGTCGAGAGCAGCGGTGAAGTCTGGTTTTCCCGGGGAATCAGGTTTGAACAAGTGCTCCGAGGGTCCCCTGCCGTCGGCTTCCGCCGTCACCAGCCCGGTGACGTAGAGAGCGGCGAGGAGCGCCTGCGCATCCGCGCTCCCGTGGTTGGCTGCCCGCAGCAGCCATCGCGCGCCTTCCATACGGCTCGGTGGCACACCGGCGCCTTCCAGATAGCAACGCGCGACCCGGTACTCGGCGTCGACGATCCCCGCGCGCGCCGCCTTGGCCATAAGCGGAAAGGCTTCAGCTGCCTTGCCGCTGTCCGCAAGCTGGATCGCCCGACGCAACATCGCCGACGGGAAGGCCAGACCAGTCAGCCGATCCAGGATTGTCATCGATCCGAGCCTCTGATTCGTCCAGTCTAAGGCTCCCGCATCGCCTCCTGGCCGACCGGGAGCATGACGCCGAGAATGTACTTGAGTATCGTGCGCCGGCCTACCTTTACGTCGGCGGTCACCGGCATGCCGGGGCTGACGGCGAAACCGGCGGGCACGCCGTGGAGGGCGACCTGGTCGATGGAGATCCGCGTGCGATAGAATGGCTCGGCGTCGGAAGGTAGCATGGCCAAGGAACTGTTCGGATCGCGCGCTTGCTCCTGTGCCGAGAAGGAATCTGGGCTGAGTGCCCGCACAGTTCCATGGGCAAGGCCGTACTGCGAATAAGAGAAGGTGTCGAACTTGATGATCACCGGGTCGCCGACATGCACAAAACCGCTGCTCCTGCCAACGATGTTTGTCTCGATCTCGAGCGGCGCGTCGGCCGGCACCAGCGTGATAAAGCGCTCCCCTGACTGCATGACCGAGCCCACAGAGACTTTTGCTACCGATTGGACAATGGCGTCTGACTGGCTCTTCAACTCGACCAACTGGTTTCGAAGCTTTGCCTTGTTAAGAAGTTCGCGGGCGTCGGAGATCCGCGTGCTTGCCTCCGACAGGCTCTGCGAGACTTCAGCGCGCCAGCCCTGAATGTAGCCGTCGCGCTCGGCGGCCACCGCTGCCTGTTGGCGTTTGGCGGCTTCCGCGGTCTGCTCGGCGTTGCCGAGCGCCCGGGACATTTCCGCACGGTTGTCCTCGGCCAGGAGCGTGTTGAGGCGGCTTCCTACCTGCCTTGCCTCGAGCTGCCTGCGCATCTGTTCGATCGAGTCGGCGACCGTCAGCCGCTGGCGGTAGCCGTCGGCATCGGATTGCGATCGCGAAATCACCGAGCTGAGTTCGTCACGCTGGCGTTCGAAATTCTCCACCTTGGCATCGTAGACCGCCTTGCGGTGCTCGAATATCGACACCTGCAGGGTCCAACTAGGGTCGAGGCCGTCATAGGTGAACGCCTGGCCGTTGGCCTCCGCCTTCAACCGCGCCACCTCGGCTTCAAGCGTCGAGACCTGCATCGCCAGTGCCGCCTGGTCGGCTGAGGAAAAGGTCGCATCGAGGCGGGCAAGCAGTTGGCCGGCCTGGACGCGCTGTCCTTCCCGCACCTCGATCGAGCGGACAATCGCTGTCTCAAGCGGTTGCACGACGATGTTGGGAGATTGCGAGACCACCAGTCCTCTGGTCGTCACCACCTGATCGACCGGTATCAGTCCCGCCAGGGCGATCAGTGCGATGACCAGGCTGAAAACGATCCAGACGATGCCGCGCGCCGCCCGCGGAATAGGCGCATTGGCGACGGCCGTCGACGGCCACTGGAACTCGAGTATGGCCGGCGTCGTCGGATCTCTCGTTTCCATCCGGTGCCACCGAGCGGGAAGGGCGGTGAGAGAGGTGCTACTCATGGGTTACCGGACCTGATGCGAATATGAGGCGCGCGACATGATCAAACCAACCGCGGCGGGACGGCGACCGGGCGGCCGTGGCGGCCGTCGAGATGCCGGTTCTGCTGCGACCACAACTGGCGATAGAGCGCACATCGTTCGAGCAAGGTCGCATGCGGCGCGACGTCGAGGACCTTACCCTGATCCATGACGAGGATGTTGTCGCACTCGGTCAGCGAGGCTAGCCGGTGCGAAACGATGATCATCGTGCGCCCGCTGGCGATGCGCATGAGGTTGGCGCTGACAACCGCCTCGCTCTCCGGGTCGAGTGCGCTGGTCGCTTCGTCGAGGATGAGAATGGTCGGATCGTGGATGAGCGCGCGCGCGATCGCCAGCCGCTGCTTCTGACCGCCTGACAGATTGGGCGAACCTTCCTCGATGTAGGTGTCGTAGCCATTCGGCATCCGCTCGATGAATTCCTGGGCGCCGGCGAGGTGCGCGGCGCGCATGGCGTCGGAAAGCGTCAGGCCCGGGCGCCCGGCGATGATGTTGTCGCGGATCGATCCGCGGAACAGAAAGTTGTCCTGCAGCACCACGCCAAGCCCCTGGCGCAAATGGCGCAGGTTGATTTCCTTGAGGTCGACGCCATCAAGCTTAAGGAAACCACTGTAGTCGCGGTTGATCCCTTGCAGGAGGCGGGCGACTGTCGATTTTCCCGACCCGCTGCGCCCAACGATGCCAAACATGCTGCCGGCGGGAATATGGAAGCTGACCCGGTCGAGCGCCGGTGTCTTGGTGGCGATATAGCTAAAGGTCAGGTCGCTGAACACGACCTCGCCGACCAGCCTGGGTCTCAGGCCGGTGGAATTCGAACTGCTCTCCAGCGGCCGGTTGAGGACCGACGCTGCCTCGCCGATCGCCGCACCGACCTCCTCGTAGTCTTCAACCAGCCGGGCCAGGCCAACCAGCGGCTGCGCTACACGCTGGGCGATCATCATGAAGGCGAACAAGCCGCCGACCATGTAGCCGGTGCGGTCGTTCATCGCGAGATAGGCGCCAATCAGCATGGTGCCGAGCACCATCACACGTTCGATCGGCGTGACCAGGGTCTGCGGCCAGCTTGCCAGCTGTCCGAAGGCAAGACGCGCCTTTCCCGCTTCCGCCACCCGCTCGTCCCAGAGCGCCTTGCGCTGCGGCTCGAGACCGAGCGCCTTCACCGTCTTGATGCCGACGACTGTTTCGCCGAGCGCCGCCGACTTCCAGGTCTCGGCGTCGACCACCCGCTGGTATCTGCGGCGCAGTGGCCTGAGGAAGGCGAGGATGATCAGCAGGATCACCACCGCGCAGGCCAGCACGATCCAGGCGAGGGCGGTGTTGATGTAGAACATGACCGGTACCAGCACGCACAGCGTGATCATATCCAGGAACGTGCTAAGGAGTTTTCCTGTCAGGAACTCGCGGATGCGATAGACCTGGGCGAGGTGATACATCGTCTCGCCGGCCGGATGCCGTTCGAAATAGTCGAGCGGCAGGCGTAACAGCCGGCTGAAGACGTGCAGCTGCAACTTGGTGTCCAGACGGGCGCCGACGACATTGATGATCAGCCGCCGTGCATGGCCAAGCAGTGTCTCATAGGCGAAAACCACGGCGATCACCGCCGACAACAACACCAGCGTCGAGATGCTGTTGAACTGCAGCACCTTGTTGACCACCGTCATGACGATGAGCGGCGGCAGGATGGTAAGGACACTCAGCGTGAACGAGGCGATGGTGATATCGCGCAGGGCGTGACTTTCGAGCCGCACCAGTTCGGCGAGCCAGCGAAGGGTGAAGGGCGCGTCCGCCGCGACATAGGATCGTGTGGCGCGCAGCAGCAGTGCCTCGCCCGTCCACACCTGCGACAGCCGCAACTCATCGATGGCGACGGCTTCACCATCTTCGGGTGCATCCGCACTTTTCAGGAAGACGACGTTTCGCTCGGCGCTCGCCCCGGTGAGGAGAGCCGCGCCGCCATCGTTGAACAACAGGACGACAGGTCCGGCGTCCTGGAAGCGCAAGAGGTGGGACCAGCGGATGCGCACGGCGCGCGACCACATGCCGGCGTCCTGTGCCCACTGCGACAGATCGGCGGCGGCGGGAACCGCGCTCGCGGCCCTGAATTCGTTCGGGTCGAGCTCGACACCGTGATAGCGGGCTGCGCGCAGCATCGCCTTCAGGCGGGGCCCGATCTTGTCGAATTCGGCGGGACCGCCAGGGATCCGAGCCACAGTGCTCTCGCCGCCCGCCGCCTCGCCTTGCGCGGGACCAGCGTCGATCGGGACCGCTTGGATTTCGGCGTTCACGGGGATGTTCACCATGGACTTGTCTTCCGGCACGCAAGCGAACTCGACAATTCCCAGGCCGAAGTGCCTCTGCCGAGGGTTTCGATCATGCCGCCATCGTACTCCGAATTGATCGGCCCCGCAACTCTTCTGCCAATCCGTGTCCCGGGATGTTTAACGCGCGAACTTCGCGCTCCCGCGACGTTCGCGCGGTTCCCTTCGGTGATCTCTTGCGAGGGCGCGCGGGGTCCGCTTTCCAGCGAAACCCGCGCGCCCCTTGTCAAACCTGGACCGGTTATCGTCCAGGTCCATTTACGGCTCATTCGTGCGGCTTCAAGAGATCCTTCAGGGACGTCTTGACGGTGTGGTCGTTGCTGGCGTAGCCGGCGCCAGCCTTGGTCTGATCCGAGGTGAGATCCGTGCTCGCTCCGGAAGGCTTGTTCTGGTTGTTGCCAGATCCGGTGATTGTCTTGAGGACGTTCAGCAGGTCTGTCGTCACCGAAGTGGCCGCAAGGCCGACCAGTTGGCCGAACGACGCATGCTTGCCGGGATCACTGTTGCCGTCGGGCGAGCCGGACTGCAGGAACTGTGTGGTGTCCTTGAGCCCCAGCGTGCTGGCCGTGACGTTGGCGTTATGCCCGCCGTTGCCTTGGCCTCCGGAAGAGTTGCCCTGTCCCTGATGGCTGCTGTTGTCGGCATTGTTATGGTCCCCGGAATTGCCCGGCGCGTCCTGCTGTCCATTGCCGTGGCCGTTATTGTCGTGACCATGATCACCGGTCTGACCGCCTGGGCCAGTCGCTCCAGTCGACCCCGTCGGACCAGGCGAGCCTGTTGGTCCGGTCGATCCAGTCGCGCCGGTCGCACCCGTCGCTCCGGTCGATCCAGTCGCGCCGGTCGAGCCCGTAGCTCCGGTCGAGCCAGTTGCTCCGGTCGAACCTGTCGCTCCGGTCGAGCCGGTTGCTCCGGTCGAACCTGTCGCGCCGGTCGAGCCGGTTGCTCCGGTCGAACCCGTGGCGCCGGTCGAGCCAGTTGCACCAGTCGAGCCGGTTGCCCCGGTCGCACCAGTCGCACCAGTCGCTCCGGTTGCGCCGGTCGATCCAGTCGCTCCAGTCGAGCCCGTCGCTCCGGTCGAGCCAGTTGCTCCGGTCGAGCCAGTTGCTCCGGTCGAGCCCGTAGCTCCGGTCGAGCCGGTTGCTCCGGTCGAACCCGTGGCGCCGGTCGAACCCGTGGCGCCGGTCGAACCAGTGGCGCCGGTCGAGCCAGTGGCGCCGGTCGAGCCGGTGGCTCCGGTCGCACCTGTTGCCCCAGTCGAGCCAGTGGCGCCGGTCGAGCCGGTTGCCCCGGTCGCACCAGTCGCTCCGGTTGCGCCGGTCGATCCAGTCGCTCCGGTCGAACCTGTCGCTCCAGTCGAGCCTGTCGCACCAGTTGCCCCAGTGGAACCCGTGGCGCCGGTCGAGCCAGTGGCGCCGGTCGAGCCTGTCGCTCCGGTCGATCCAGTCGCTCCGGTTGCCCCGGTCGAGCCAGTCGAGCCTGTCGCTCCGGTCGAACCTGTCGCTCCAGTCGAGCCTGTCGCACCAGTTGCCCCGGTCGAACCCGTGGCGCCGGTCGAGCCCGTGGCGCCGGTCGAGCCAGTGGCGCCGGTCGAGCCTGTCGCTCCGGTCGCTCCGGTCGAGCCGGTCGAGCCGGTCGAGCCGGTTGCCCCGGTCGAGCCAGTCGAGCCTGTCGCTCCGGTCGAACCTGTCGCTCCAGTCGAGCCTGTCGCACCAGTTGCCCCGGTCGAACCCGTGGCGCCGGTCGAACCCGTGGCGCCGGTCGAACCAGTGGCGCCGGTCGAACCCGTCGCGCCGGTCGAGCCGGTGGCGCCGGTCGAGCCGGTTGCCCCGGTCGATCCAGTCGAGCCAGTCGAGCCTGTCGCTCCGGTCGAACCTGTCGCTCCAGTCGAGCCTGTCGCACCAGTTGCCCCGGTCGAACCCGTGGCGCCGGTCGAACCCGTCGCGCCGGTCGAGCCAGTGGCGCCGGTCGAGCCGGTTGCCCCGGTCGAGCCAGTCGAGCCTGTCGCTCCGGTCGAACCTGTCGCTCCAGTCGAGCCTGTCGCACCAGTTGCCCCAGTGGAACCCGTGGCGCCGGTCGAGCCAGTGGCGCCGGTCGAGCCAGTGGCGCCGGTCGAGCCGGTGGCGCCGGTCGAGCCGGTTGCCCCGGTCGATCCAGTCGAGCCAGTCGAGCCTGTCGCTCCGGTCGAACCTGTCGCTCCAGTCGAGCCTGTCGCTCCGGTCGATCCAGTCGCTCCGGTTGCCCCGGTCGAGCCAGTCGAGCCTGTCGCTCCGGTCGAACCTGTCGCTCCAGTCGAGCCTGTCGCACCAGTTGCCCCGGTCGAACCCGTGGCGCCGGTCGAGCCCGTGGCGCCGGTCGAGCCAGTGGCGCCGGTCGCTCCGGTCGAGCCGGTCGAGCCGGTTGCCCCGGTCGAGCCAGTCGAGCCTGTCGCTCCGGTCGAACCTGTCGCTCCAGTCGAGCCTGTCGCACCAGTTGCCCCGGTCGAACCCGTGGCGCCGGTCGAACCTGTCGCTCCAGTCGAGCCTGTCGCACCAGTTGCCCCGGTCGAACCCGTGGCGCCGGTCGAACCCGTCGCGCCGGTCGAGCCAGTGGCGCCGGTCGAGCCTGTCGCTCCGGTCGAGCCTGTCGCTCCGGTCGATCCAGTCGCTCCGGTTGCTCCGGTAGAGCCAGTTGCGCCGGTCGAGCCAGTGGCACCGGTCGAGCCGGTTGCCCCGGTCGATCCAGTCGAGCCTGTCGCACCAGTTGCCCCGGTCGAACCCGTGGCGCCGGTCGAACCTGTCGCTCCAGTCGAGCCTGTCGCACCAGTTGCCCCGGTGGAACCCGTGGCGCCGGTCGAGCCCGTGGCGCCGGTCGAGCCAGTGGCGCCGGTCGAGCCAGTGGCGCCGGTCGAGCCTGTCGCTCCGGTCGATCCAGTTGCTCCGGTCGAGCCGGTTGCTCCGGTCGAGCCGGTGGCGCCTGTCGAGCCCGTCGCTCCGGTCGATCCAGTCGATCCAGTTGCTCCGGTAGAGCCTGTTGCGCCGGTAGAGCCCGTCGCGCCGGTAGAGCCAGTTGCGCCGGTCGATCCAGTCGCGCCGGTCGCACCCGTCGCGCCGGTAGAGCCTGTCGCACCTGTCGCACCAATCGAGCCAGTTGCTCCGGTCGAGCCGGTGGCTCCGGTCGCACCTGTTGCCCCAGTGGAACCAGTGGCGCCGGTCGAGCCGGTTGCCCCGGTCGAGCCGGTTGCCCCGGTCGATCCAGTCGCGCCGGTCGAACCCGTCGCGCCGGTAGAGCCTGTCGCACCAGTCGAGCCAGTTGCTCCGGTCGAGCCGGTTGCTCCGGTCGAGCCGGTGGCGCCTGTCGAGCCCGTCGCTCCGGTCGATCCAGCCGATCCAGTTGCTCCGGTAGAGCCAGTTGCGCCGGTCGAGCCCGTCGCGCCGGTCGAGCCTGTCGCACCGGTCGAGCCTGTCGCACCGGTCGAGCCTGTCGCTCCGGTCGAGCCAGTCGCACCGGTCGAGCCAGTTGCTCCGGTCGAACCCGTCGCTCCGGTAGAGCCGGTCGCACCAGTCGAGCCAGTTGCTCCGGTCGAGCCTGTCGCACCGGTCGAGCCAGTTGCTCCGGTTGAACCCGTCGCTCCGGTCGAGCCTGTCGCACCAGTGGCTCCGGTCGATCCAGTTGCCCCGGTCGAGCCGGTTGCCCCGGTCGCTCCGGTCGAGCCAGTTGCTCCCGTCGAACCTGTCGCACCGGTCGAGCCTGTCGCACCGGTAGAGCCGGTTGAGCCTGTCGCTCCGGTCGAGCCTGTCGTACCAGTGGCTCCGGTCGATCCAGTTGCCCCGGTCGAGCCGGTTGCCCCGGTCGCTCCGGTCGAGCCAGTTGCTCCCGTCGAACCTGTCGCACCGGTCGAGCCTGTCGCACCGGTAGAGCCGGTTGAGCCTGTCGCTCCGGTCGAACCCGTCGCTCCGGTAGAGCCGGTTGAGCCTGTCGCTCCGGTCGAACCCGTCGCACCGGTCGAGCCTGTCGCACCGGTAGAGCCGGTTGAGCCTGTCGCTCCGGTCGAACCCGTCGCTCCGGTCGAACCCGTCGCGCCGGTCGAGCCAGTTGCGCCAGTCGCACCGGTCGAGCCAGTTGCGCCAGTCGCACCGGTCGAGCCAGTTGCGCCAGTCGCACCGGTCGAGCCAGTTGCCCCAGTCGAACCCGTCGCGCCGGTCGAGCCAGTCGTGCCGGTTGAGCCGGTCGCACCAGTCGAGCCAGTTGCTCCGGTCGAACCCGTCGCACCAGTGGCTCCGGTCGCGCCCGTCGCGCCAGCCGGGCCTGTGGCGCCTGCCTGCGTGAGGTTGAGAGTCGCCGGCGTAAAGGTATTGTTGTGTGTGCCGTTAGCAGCACCGGCCGCGAACGTATAACTAACACCAAGGATGAGGGGCGTAAGTGTACCAAATACATTGAAATTATCGTTGTAAATAGTATAACTATGGGTCGTATCGGGAATTGTTATAGTCACAGAAAAAGCAAGTGCGAGGCCGGCATTAGTAGCGTTTGGAAGTTGAAAGCTGCCAACTACTACGTTAGAACCTCCGGTTGTATCCACTAGGTAATAGGTGTTGACGGAACTTGCGTTGCCGTTTCCCTGTATCGTGCCGTTGAGTGTCAGATCACCCGATGCAAGCACTCCGGCGTAACTTGCCATTCCATCTGAGGTCAGCGGCGGCCGGGGCGTGGGAGCGCTCGCGCGTGCGGATATTTGCCAGGTGCCGCCGAGGGCCGCTGCGCCAACCAGCGATCTCGAAGCGCAGACGTCCGCGCCGACGGCCTCTTCCAGCGCCGCCACGAAGGTCTCGCCAGCATTCCCCGATGCCGTTTCGCAGCTCCACAGCCGCAGTTCGCCGTCCGCGGCAAGCGCCCGGCCGATTGCGGCAAGATCCTCAGCCTCTGCCTTCAATGTGGCTGATGACCACTCCCCCGCAGTGAAGCTGATCAGCCCAGATGCGCCATGTGCGATGACGTGCACCGCATCGAGCCCTGCGTGCCCTGCGAGCGCGGCAGCGATCTGCCGCGCCGCCGGCAGGCGGCCGTCGAGCACAATCGCTTGAACCTCGGGTCGCACGTTGCCGAGAACCGTCTGGAGATCGGAGACTGAAGGATCGACAAAGAGAATTTCAGAGGCACGGGCCATGACTGGCTCCTGTTGGCTTTGAATTCAATTCAACGGAAAGCCGCCCATCGGCTGGCCGGCGAGCGGTCGGGAGAAGGAGCTTTGGGCGCGGTCATCTTCCTGACGGGCCGACGGCGCCGTCAGGCCGTTCGACAGCGGGGCTCTCTACGCGCAGGAAGCTGCAGGGCTGGAAATTCCCGCCATCGTCAAACGTGCCAATCGCAAATGAGCCGGCTGCGGCCGGAACCTTCACGGTGACAGCGACGGCGAGGCTTCGCTTGACGGCCTTGGGAAGAATGACCTGACCGACGATGGCGCCCTTGGCGGTGTCCAGGATGAAATAAGGCACATTTTCGGTCGTGTCGCCGATGGGCAAGACGCCTCTAACGGTAACTTCCATGACTGCAAACCCTGCTATGTAGCTCATTCTATCCTCCTTGGTCCGCGGCCACCGCGCCGCGCCGCCAATTGCCATTTGGCGCCAAATGCCCCCCGCCCGACCAGGTCAGCGCATCTGGTATTCGAAGTCCGTGTGACGGTGCATCGATGAAATTCGTTCCGGGCGCCGGCCGCGCGGCCGGACGTTCGGCGCCGGGCGTGATCGACTGGCCTTTTGCCTCCGGTTCCGGAAGATCGTGCCGAAATCGGATATCGAGGGATGGATGAAAAGAGTTCGGAAGCACGGGCTGAGGCGCGCCGGTCAGCCCATCCGTCCGGTAGGTTCTGACGACGCCTAGCCGCAGTGTTCTATCGACCCCGTCCAGTCTGGGGCCCGCACAGTTCTTGCGATACGCACGCGATACTACGTGAATCACAACCCACTCCCGTTACCGTGACGCTGACGTCCCGGCGACAACTCTCGAAGGAATGGGAGGCCGTCCGCCTCCAAAGGGGAGGGCAAGACACGCACATCGTTGGCGCGCCCTGGGGACGCACCTTGCAATCTGCGAAACGGCCCTGATTACCCAGACCCTCTAACTCAACTCCCTGAGAGAGACTTTCGCAGAAATTCGGGCATGCGGCCGTCCAATCCGCGGGCGCCCCTCAACACCGAGTTTTAGTAAATTCGAAAATTAGCAAATTGTAAACTATAAAATCAGCTATTGCTAAATTAGCAGAAAACAGGATAGGGCCGCTTTAGCAATAGCAAGGGGCTGGGGAGGAGAATCGTTATGAAAGTCAGATGTTTAATAGGATTACTTGCAATCCTGCCTGCTTCAGACAGCAATTGAAGGGCTCCATCTTCCATGCAAACCCATCGACGATGGCGCCGCCAGACGGGTTGGCAATGTGTCAGCGGATGCGGGTGCCTCGACCTTGACGGCAGCCTGCAAATGGCGGCGAAATACGGAACCTAAACCGGCCAGACCGGACGGAGCGGTGAATGCCGGCGGTTGCAGTTGGGGCAGGGTCCTTTCACGATCGCGGTTGCCGCCTGCTGGCACGACGGCTGGCTGCTAACCACGATGGATATGGTTAAGCGCGGTTTCCAGAGGACGACCTGTGAGATCCGTGAGAAGGAATGATCGGCTCTTTGGAAATAGAACCTGTTGCGCCGCCGGACTGGCAAGTGGACAGCGACAGCGGGGAAGGCATGAGCGATCGAGGCTTGGCAAATCCGCACCGAAACGGATCCGGCAAGGCGCGGCGACACGCGAACCGTCCCTATCGCCGACAGTCACATAGAGGGCCGATGGATCACGAATGACAAACGGCAAGCGGCTCTGCCTCAACATGATCGTCAAGAACGAGATGGCGAACTTTCAATCTCAGGGCGGTTGTCGACCGCATCGACTGCTGGATCCTCGGCGATACAGGCTCGACCGACGGGACCCAGGATTTCGTCAAATCGTTCTTCGCTGCCCGCAACCTGCCGGGCGAGCTGCACGAATTCCCATTCCACAATTTTCGAGCAGGCGCGCAACGTCCGCCGCTCAGCTGAAGGAATCGCATGAGCACCATCGGCCTGTGCATGATTGTCAAGAACGAGACGAAGGTTATCCTGCAATGCCTCGCCAGCGTGCTCCCTCTTGTCGACTACGTGCTCATCGTTGACACGGGTTCCGAGGACGGCACGCAGGACCTGATACGCGGCTTCCTCGCCGATCACAATGTCCAAGGCGCTGTCATTGACGAGCCGTGGCGGGACTTCGCGTACAACCGTACCTTCGCTCTTGAACGATTGCGTAAAGTCGAGACTGTCGACTATGCAATGATCATCGACGCGGACGATGTTCTGATCCGGGACGCCGACTTCGATCCGATCAGGTTCAAGTCGCAGATGGAACACGATTTATACGACGTCGAGGTGTTACATGGTGGCATTTCGTTTTATCGCCCGCAGATCTGCCGCAACTGTCTGCCGTTCGCCTTCAAGGGCGTTCTGCACGAATATCTGGAGGCGCCTCCTGGCCATCTCACGCGGGAGACCGCCAAGGGCTTTCGCGTGGCGACGGGGCGTGGCGGAGCACGCAGTCAAAACCCACGAAAGTACCAGGACGACTCGGCCGTTCTTGAAAATGCGCTTGCAACGGAGACCGACCCCTTCCTTGTTTCGCGCTACACGTTCTATCTGGCGCAAAGCTACAAAGATTCCGGCGAGCGTGAAAAATCACTGGCGAACTATCTGAAGCGCGCCGAGTTGGGTTTTTGGGACGAGGAGGTCTATGTCAGCCTGCTCGAAGCGGGCAACCTGATGGCAGCATTGGGGCGGCCATTCGAGGAGGTCGTTGCCGCCTTTGAGCGCGCGGCGCAGGTCGTCCCCGCCCGCGCGGAGGCTCTACACGCCGCGAGCCTCTATTGCCGCAACCAGGGCCGGAATGCAGAAGGAACGGAATTTGCGCGTCGAGGGCTCGACCTTGTTCAACCCGCCGGACTTTTCATTCAGCCCTGGGTCTACGATTACGGAGTGCTCGACGAGTTTGCCATCAATGCCTACTGGGCAGGCGCTTACCGGGAATCGCTCGACGCTTGTCTAAAATTGCTCGCCTCCGACAAATTGCCTGCGGAAATGGCGAAGCGTGTGGTGGCCAACGCGCGCTTCGCCACCGGCAAGCTTCCGGTCAATGAGCCGCCGAAACTTGGGGCGTTCGGGACCGAGAGCTTGATCGACCAGCACAGGCTTGTCCGGCAGCGTTCGTTGCGGTCGCGCATCGAGGGCACGCCGCGCATCCTGGTGACAATCCTGGCAAAGCAGAAAGAGCCGGCACTGCCGCTGTACCTTGAGTGCATCCAGGCGCTCGACTACCCGAAGGCGTCGATCGTCCTGTACATCAGGACAAACAACAACACCGACAGGACCGAGCACATACTGCGCGAATGGGTGGAGCGCGTTGGTCACCTCTATGCCGCGGTTGAATTCGATGCCTCCAACGTGGCCGATAGAGTCGAACAGTTTGGCGAACACGAATGGAACGAGACGCGCTTCAGGGTGCTTGGCCGAATCCGCAACATAAGTTTGCGGAAAACTCTCGAACACAGCTGCGATTTCTATTTCGTTGTCGACGTCGATAATTTCGTGCGACCGGCCACGCTACGCGAGCTTGTCGCGCTCGACGTGCCGATCGTCGCTCCCCTGCTTCGCTCCATCTCGCCCGGGCAGTATTATTCGAATTACCACGCTGAGATCGACGCCAACGGCTACTATATGCAGTGCGATCAATATGGCTGGGTGCTCAACCGCCACGTGCGCGGCATTATCGAGATGCCGCTTGTGCACTGCACGTATCTTGTCCGCGCCGACGTACTGACCGAACTGACATACGAGGACGCCACATCACGCTACGAGTACGTGATCTTTGCCGACAGCGCCCGCAAAGCCGGCATCGTCCAGTATATGGATAACCGACAAGTCTATGGCTACATCACCTTCGGCGATGGCCAATATTATGTGAGTGACGGGATCGAGCGCGCCCGAGCGCTGTTGCACGGTGCCGGCGACACGCCGGTATTCACTGCCGCCACGCCCCCGGGCGCCGTACCGATGCCAGATCGACATGTCGAGCCGAAGGATCCGCCGAAAATACACCTGATAAACCTCGACCGCAGCGTCGAGCGCTGGAGCAGATATCAAAGCAATAACTGGCACCTAACGCACAATACGGTTCGTGTGTCGGCCGTTGACGGCACTTCTCTCGACAGGGAGGCGCTCATAAAGGAAGGTCTGATCACCAATGATTGTGCGTACCCCCCGGGCACTTTGGGATGCGCTCTATCCCATATCGGCTTATGGAAGCTGGCGGTTTCAGAGAACAAGACGATAACTATTTTTGAAGACGACGTTCGAGCATCGTTTCGATTTGTGGAGGAATCCGCCAATATACTATCTCAAGCACCGGAAAGCTGGGACTTGATACAGTGGGGATATATATACGACCCGTTGTTTCTTTGGGTAAATCTCGGCTTCTCCAAAGCCAAGTTGGAATTTTACGATCGTCGATATAATAATAAACTCACCTTGTTTCAGGCCGAGAAATTTTCTCGATCCCTCATCAAGGTAGAGCACTCATTTGGGACTCAGGCTTACACAGTCACACCACGAGGCGCGCGAATACTTCTGGAAAAGTGTCTGCCGCTACGAAGCAGACAAATTCCCTTTTCTGGAACTGCCGTCATCCTCGATGACACGGGCATCGATTGCGCGATGTGTGCGGCATATGGCTCGATGCAAGCTTACGTTTGCATGCCACCACTCGTCATTCACGATACCGAACCGCCGTCAGACCGGGCAGACACAGATCACCGAGAGCCGAGCTAGTTTGTCAGCACAACAGACAGCATTGGCTCGACGCGCGCACGTGCAAGGGAAGGTGAAGACACTGACAAAGCCCGCCCACGGGGCGTTGGGATCTTGATGTTGTCGCGCGCCAATGTCGATGCGACGAGTAACATGAGGTGCACTCGATGACGCAAAGCACGCCCGATGATTCCCGCGAAGCTTTCGCGCGCATTTACCAAAGCAACGAGTGGGGCTCCGCGGAATCGCGCTCCGGACTCGGTTCAGCATACGCAACGACGCATCGTGTCCGAACCGTACTGCCGATGCTTTTGCGCGCACTGGATGTGAACTCCATGCTCGATGCGCCCTGCGGTGACTTCAACTGGATGCGCTTCGTCGACTTGGGCAAAACGCACTACATTGGCTGCGATATCGTGCCGGAGGTCATCGAAACGAACGGCATGCGATATGCGGATCGCGAATTTCACGCGCTCGATCTTGCTGCTGAGCCACTGCCGAACGTTGACCTCATTTTTTCACGCGACTGTCTGCAGCATCTGACCGAGCCCGATATTTGGCGCGTGCTACGCAACTTCAAGAAGTCCGGCGCGCGCTGGCTGTTCACCTCAAGCCATTCGACCTCGGCACAGGACATTGCCCGGGAAACGGGCGGATTCGGATTTCTCAACTTACAGCAACCGCCATTCTCATTGCCCCTGCCACTCCTGGTCATGCCGGAGGAACACTACGCATCGAAGGCGATGTGTCTGTGGGACATGGCGCAAATCGGTGCATGAGAAACCCATTGCAATCACCGGTTCAAATGCTCGTCACCGCTGCGAAAGCAACATAACAGCTTACACACCGCGTCAAGCTTTGTTCGATGGTCATGGGTTGCGGTACGCCCTGCGATGGGTGCCGAAAAGTAAGTGCTATCCAGCGGAAAAGGTTGCTGGCAGAACAATGAAGCGCATCAGTCCAGGAGAAAGTAGCCATGCTGAGAATGTTGCGGATGAGTTGCTCGCTGAGCGCTGCGAACTCGCTGTCAACGATGAGGTTGTAAATCCGATAGGTCGGGATGATCATCGGCACGGCTGGGCCGGTTACCGTCATCGCATTGACCTGCTCCGCTGCCGTGGTTCCGGACGTCGTGAGCGTTGCCCATTTGGAAATCAAGGCGTCATAATACACCATGCTTCACCTCGTCACTGGGCGGTCGGCGCCACGTCCCTTCATCGGCAAAATTTGAGGCCGAAGACCGCCACCGTGATATCGGAGAATCGTCAATGTTTCAGAACTCGGACGACATCCAGATACTAACTGTCCCGCGTGAACCAAGGCGGTACTTGATTCTGATACGCGCCGGTTCCAAGCGCCGCCCCTCCTTGTTTTCTGAGCCCCTGAGTGAGCGCCGGGAGTACGATGTCGGGATAAACTACTATGCAGACCCGCACCCAGATGACGCTTTCCGCACCGGAGCCGAGCTCATTTTTGGCGGCGGTCTCTCAAAGATGCATGGCGCCAAACGGCTATTCGAGGCGACGGGATTGCATAATATCTATGAGGGAGTTTTTTTCTGGACGATGACATTGAAGTTCTATTTGATCCAGTTGATTTTTTCAAACTTTGCGAAGAATATTCACTGGATATCGCGCAACCGTCTCTCACCTCTGACAGTTCCTGTGTCATCGCGCTTACGCGCCATCACCCTGGTCTAATACTACGGACAACAAACTGGGTCGAGGTGATGGCACCATTCTTCAGACGTGACTTTCTGCGAGAGATGCTTCACTCATTTGATTTGTCAATTTCGGGGTGGGGACTCGATATATATTGGGGTCATCATCTGAAAGAGCGTTGGCGCGCAGGCATCGTTGACAATTTCCTCATCCGACATGCGAACGAATGCAATCCGGATTCAGGACCGTTTTACGACTATCTTAAAGGTATTGGCGTTAATCCCAGTGGAGAGCTGAAGTCAATCCTTACTATAATTGATGCAAATCCCTATGTGGTCAGACCGATACAGTTTGTTTATCATACATACTTTTTCCGAGGATAGTGAGGTGGTCACGGATTTTGGGACGAGGGACCAATCTTACTGAGTCAGAAAAATCGGAGGATTTACGCCCGGAGCCAATGTGATAATCTTGACGGTCGACGAGTGGCGACGGACATTTGCTAAGATGTAAGGCGGTTGGGAAAAGCTGGTGCCTAGCCATGTAGGTTTGCTTGCTCAGGCATGGCGCTGAAGGCGAAGGATGGCCGGGCCATGATGACGCACCTCGCCACTTCGAACACCTTGATCCTCCTCCTCAACGCCATCAAGTTTGCCGGCGATGGGGCAGCTTGCTCCGTCGACAAGAGCGTTTTAGTAAGCCACAATTCAATCGCATTTATTTGTGTGGAGACACAGATGAGCGACCTTGCGCGGTTAAGGAGCCGATATCTGAACCTTTTCGAGTCTACTTTTGGCCGGCACGTTATGCGGAAGCGCTCCCATAGGATTGGTCACGCGAGATTTATCGCGCTAAAACGAGAATGCTTGGGTAGGATTGGCCAGCGATTTCGGATCTAGGTCGTGAACTCATAAATGCTAAATGCGAATAGAAGCGGACGGTTACGCTGCAAACGCCCGTTGTGCTAGAAGTTTGGTAGGTGGGCTTCTCAGCGTCCTACCTTATGGTTCGATCGCACAAGGGATCAGTCGGTGAGTAAACCCAATTTTGAGGCCCCCAGATGTGAATGTGGGACACTTGAGGCACTTTCCAAGGAGCCCTCGATTCCCATTGTGTTCGATGCCGAGCTAAATGAGTATCACATCGTTGGAACTGCTCAACAGCAGGTCCTGATCTATCACTGCATCTTCTGCGGCGGCCAAACGCCAGCCTCTCGAAGAGATGAGCTTTTCATGCATGTGACCCGTGAAGAGTTCGAAAGGCTTAGGAAGACGACAAACGGTCTAAATACGCTGGAAGATGTTGTGGGAACTCTGGGGCCACCGGACTTTGACCATCCAGCCGGATTCAGCTCCACAGAACCCGTTGGCCTCGGTCCGCGCAGAACCACCGACTTCAGACAGATGACGTTTAGTAGCCTATCAGACACTGCAAATGTCCACGTCGCCATAGGTTTGAACGACAAGGTTCAATTCAGCTTCACGCCGAAGCCCGTAGCGCGCGACTGAGCAAGCGGACCTTTAGCCCGGCTACCCGGATCGGCTTTGGCTTACCCACGTCCGCTTCGAGGTCATTTTCCGACCTACCTTTCATATCGCGCCGGATTCTGATTCAGACCAAGCATGAGCCGATATAATCTGACCGACTTCGAATGGCACATGATCGAGCCGCTGCTGCCCAACAAGCCGCGAGGCGTCCCGCGTCGACGACAGGCGGGTGCTGAACGGCATCTTCTGGGTGCTGCGTTCCGGGGCGCCTTGGCGTGACCTGCCCGAGCGCTATGGGCCGCGCACCACCTGTTACAACCGCTTCAATCGATGGCGAAAGGCAGGCGTGTGGGACCAGTTGATGGACGCCATCAGTGCCGCGCACGATGGCACCATCCAGATGATCGACAGCACTTCCATCCGAGCGCACCAGCAGGCTGCGACGGCAAAAAAGGGGGCCAGATCATTGCCTCGGTCGCAGCCGAGGTGGGCTCACGACCAAGATCCATGTCGTCGTCGACGCGCAAGGCCTCCCGATCCGGCTCGGCCTGACGGCAGGACAAGCGCATGACGGTGGGATCGCCGACACGCTGCTCGACCACCTCGGCCCGCGCACCATCGTCCTCGCCGACAAGGCCTATGATGCCGATCGCATCCGCGAACTGATCCAGGAGCAGGGTGCCACACCCAATATCCCACCGAAAAGCAATCGCAAGTGGAAGCCCTGCTTTAGCAAGCGCCTCTACCGAGAGCGGAACCACGTCGAGCGGTTCTTCTCGAAGCTGAAGCACTTCCGCCGCGTGGCCACCCGCTACGACAAGCTCGCCGCCAACTTCCTCGCCATGGTCCAGCTCGCCTCAATGCGACTGTGGCTCCGCGCCTATGAGTCTACGGCCTAGGTTACCATTTCTGCGCAGGGGCCATTACCGGCGCCCTCGGCTGAGGACGCGGGCGTGGCTGGTTGATGGTCGAAGCGTCAACGGCGGCCCAATCGCCCTCTCCGCAATCGATGCGTCGACTGTCTTTCAGTCGACACCGGCTCTTGTCGGTCCAGCGGTTTGCAGTTAAGATACCATAGTTAAGATCGCGGCCGGCTGTTCATTTTTAGATTGAAAATGAGAACCTAGGTTGAATATCGAGAATGCAAGTACGAATGATGATGCTGATCATTCAGCCGCTATTTGCGGTGTGAGTTATTCCGCATTTCTCAACACTCTCCATCTATGTCTTAAACCGAAGACGTACTTCGAAATTGGCACGCTTAGCGGCGCGACACTTCGATTGGCCAACGGCGCCAGCATAGCGGTCGACCCCCAATTCCAGATCGATGCCGACATAATGGGTGAAAAACCGAGTTGTATGCTGTTTCAGCAATCTAGCGACGATTTTTTCGCGACTCACAACGCCAGTCAATTGTTCGGCGCTCCAATCGATCTTGCGTTCCTTGATGGAATGCATCTTTTCGAATTCCTGCTCCGCGATTTTATGAACACAGAAAAGCATTGCCGCAAGAATTCGATCATCCTTCTACACGATTGCCTTCCCCCGGGGTTCTTTATGACGGTTAGAGATCGCTCTGACCCTACGTGGGCCAAATCTCGCTTTGCGCAATGGTGGACAGGAGATGTTTGGAAGGTCATTCCCGTGCTTCGGAGTTACCGCCCCGATCTCTCCATAACGATGTTCGACTGCCCGCCGACAGGGCTCGTTTCCATCACCAATCTCGACCCTGCTAGCCAAAGGCTTGACAGTGCATATGTCGAGATTGTTGGTCGCTTTTCCTCAAAAGATATCGATCGAAAGGCTTACGACAACTACTGGACGACTCTATCCATTGAGAAGAGCAAAGAATTCTCCACAGCTCAGCATTTGGCGACGAAGTTTTGGATTTGATCCAGTTCGACCCCGTGGCAGATCTCGGGAAGAAGGTCATCTCCGCGTTAAGGCCCAGGAGTCGAAATAGATGCCTCAGGTCGTTCCAATATTCACTCGATCTGCGTTGGAAGGAAGAGGTTTTGACATTGGAGAATATAGCTATGGAGTTCCTACTGTCAGATGGTGGGGTGAAAAAGCATCGTTAAAGATCGGTAGATTTTGTTCTATCTCAGACGGCGTTGAAATATTTCTTGGAGGGAACCACCGCTCAGATTGGATAACAACATATCCTTTTTCGGCCATCGCCCACTGGCCCGAGGCCGAAAATATACTCGGACACCCAGCGACCAGGGGCGATGTCATTATCGGAAATGACGTTTGGATCGCGAGCCATGCCATGATCCATTCTGGTGTAAGGATCGGGGACGGAGCCGTCATAGGGGCAGGAAGCGTAGTCCGGCGTGATGTTCCGCCATACGCACTCGTTGCGGGAAATCCCGCAGAGACTGTGCGACTGCGTTTTTCCGAGAGGGAGGTCGCAACTTTACTCAGAATTCGCTGGTGGGATTGGGAGGAAGAACGAATCCGTGAAACCCTTCCCTTTCTCCTATCAGGAAATATTTCGCTGTTCTTCGATGCGTGCGGCATCCCAAAGGAGTTCGTTTCTTAGTCTGCTTCGCTAGCAAGCCCACGATTCATCAATGGCGCTTTCGCAGGTTTAGCCGAGGTCCTTGCGAGGTCAAAGAGCTTGACGTCCGCACAATGCTCTGGACGTGCGGCAGAGTCCTCCCGATCTCGATGTTGTTCGCCACATGCGCTGTCCGCACTGCGGCACGCCCTGCGATGGGCGCCAAGAAGTAATTGTTGTCCAACGGAAAAGTTTGTTGGACAGAAGCGCATCGTCCCCAGGAGAAAGTTCCCGATGACGCTCCGGCCATATCTCGATAAGTATGTTTGGACAAAGGAGCATCAGCTGACGAACAGGCGAAAGTTTGGCATACTAGCTGCCGTCTCATTGGCTACCAGCTTGGCACCAGCTACGCTGGGGGGTCACTCGCGGAAAACCTACGCAGCCATGTCTCCCAAATCTCCCTCGGCCCGCCAACCGCCAACCCTCCTCACCGCGCCCATCGAGCTTGCCGGCGACTGGGGCCGCATGCTTGAGGGCGCGGCTGATCAGGTCGTCCAGCGAATGCGACATGCCTGCCTCGATGGCGTCCGCCTCGTCTCCGACCGCCAGCCGACGCGGCTGCGTGTCGACGAACACACTTCTGGCACGCCGGCCATCTGGCTGCATCCGGACGGCAGCAGCATGGCCTGGATCATCGTGGACATCGGCGAGCGGGATTGGTCGAAGCTCGCCTACCAGTTCGGCCACGAGCTCGGCCATGTGCTCTGCAACAGCTGGCAACCGGACGCTAGGCCGGCGCCCCCCTGCCAATGGCTCGAGGAAGCCATGGTGGAGGCCCACTCGCTGCGCGGGCTCGGGCACCTGGCGAGAAGCTGGAAGGAGGCCCCGCCCTTCGCCGGCGACAACGCCTTCGGCGATGCCATCGCCCGATACCGCCAGGATATCATCGACCGCTATACGGCTCTCGCCGATAGCCAGGGGCTCACCCACGACGCTGCGGCTTGGTTCACCGATCATCGCGGCGAGATCGAAATGCCCGCCCTTAATCCGTTCGCCCAGGCTATGTCACTGACCATCCTCGCCGAATACGACAGCGCGTCGGACTGCATCGAGGCGCTGGGGGCACTCAACCGCTGGCCCGGCCGCAGCGGCCTGGCCATTGGTGAATATCTGCGGCAATGGGAGACGAGCTGCGCCGAGCTACAGGCCTCGCCCAGATTAGCGGTCCGCCTGCGCGAGCTGTTGCGCATCGTCTGATCAGCAGCAAACCCGCCACCCGTGATCTCCGGAAGCCGCACGGAGCCGAGGCAAAGGCTTCGCGACGATGGAAAGGGCTCGTGTCGAGCGCGCTTCCACGGCCCGCCTCGGACGAGGGCAAACTGTCTGGGGTGGGCTTCAGTTCAGCCTTGCCACCCAAAGCGAGCATGGTTTTCCACCGTTAACCGTGCTGTTGACCACCAACACAAGCAGAGGCGCTCGATATGGCGCTGCCGTCCCATTTCGGGACAGAGGTGCGGGCAGCGATCTTGCATCGGACTAGGCACCGGGTGCTGGGGTCTTCGCCCGGCGAGTTGTTGCCACGTCATTCAATCATCCGCTGGAGGTTGCCCGGAATGGCGTCCGACGGACGGCCCGCTTTTCAGGTCCGCCGCACCTCGCACATACGGATCGTCGACTCCTTATCGTCGGCCATGCGTTCGCGCCTGGCGATTGTGCAATGACGCTGGCGGCCTTCTAGACGGACCTTGGTGTCGTTTTAACCCGTCATAAGTCATGTAGCGCGCGCGAGATTTCGAAACCTTTCAAAGCCCTGACGTCTGGATCAGGTTGGCAACTCGCATACCAAGCCTAGTGGTGAATTCGCCATTGTTGGCGGCGAAATCCCAACAGAAGAAGGCCCCCAAGCAAAAAAGCAGAATGGAGAAGCGCATGAGCGTCTTCTAATATATGACAAATTGAATTGGCGTTAAGGCGCCGGCCTTGAATGCTCAGGGGAAGGGGTGACTGACAAGCCGGTCACAACCTATCACATCGTGAGCGTGTTCGAAGCGCCGCACTGGCGCCCGGTGCTTACCACCGAAGATAGGGCCAAGGCGGTCGGGGGCCGAGCCGGGCCCGGGGTTTGGGCCTGTGTTTGCAAAGTCGCTAAATTAGTGACAACTTATTTATTTGTTCTCGGATTGAAAGATGTATTTTCCGCAGTTTCTGCTGGGAATGCTGACGACGTCGGGCGTCGTAGGGGCTTGGGCCTATGTGGCCACGGGATCTATGTGGAGGGCTGTTGCCTGGGGCATCATCGCTGCGGCTGTATTGCAGGTTGGGTACTTCGCGCTTGTGTTCAGGCTGGTCTATGGGCGGCGAGACATGAAGCAAGAGCAGAAGAAGGAAGCTAATCCCGAATCCACCGAACACCAGGTCGTTACCGGTCAGCCGCTGCAAAGAGACGATCGCCGATAAAGGTTATGCGATTCAGTGGCGGTGAGAGAACTGACTGATGCACTCCTCGAGAAGCCTAAGCGTCGGACGCTATCGACAACTGGGATGCTATCTAACTGCGAAGCGAACTAACGCGACGTCGGCGCACTTGCAGTGAAACCTTTGATCCGGTTGCGGTAGCGGCGGGACGAGCGCCGACTGAAAAATGGCTGGAGAATCGAACCGTCCACGGGTCATGCAGTTGGGCTGGGGTTCCTGGAAGCTTTTCGAACTTTCTGTCTTGCGGCTCCCATTGAGATGCGCGCGCTTCTGAAGGAGGGGGGCGTCTGGATCCGCTGTGGTTCAGCCTTGATCCAAGCATCTATGGGGGGTGGTATCGGTAGACCGCTACATCGCAAGGCTCGCTATTGAGGAGACGTTCTTTTGCTATCGTCGACATACGCCGTGACAGCAAGTCGGAGCCGTTGTCCGTCTACGCCACCGCCAACAACGCCGCCAACCGGCCGGTCGACGAGGAACACGCCCAGGGCGCCAACCATCCTCGCTGGATATGATGCGAAACGCTCCCTTCGCTACATATCTGTCTGGTGGGGCGAGCGAACGTCTTCCGAATGGCCATCGATATTAACGACGAAGTGCCTGCGCATGGGTCGGTTCCGAGAGCCCTACGGGACCGAGTGGCACTGGACCATTCACTATTGCGGGACTTCGCGCAGTGGCCGGTGCCAACTTTAAATCCGGCAGGCGTTGGCCCTTACTCTCTTCCCTGAAATCCTGCAGCGAGGCGAACTCGCGTTCAGATTAGCCGTGTTGAGTTCGGTTGTTATGCACGGCGTAATGGTGACGCCGGTAATGCGACAGTTGGACCGGAGCAGACTGCGCTCTTGGCTGAGGATCCCCAAGGCTCACCCCGGGCAAGACTAATGTCCGGTGTCGGATTTTTCGTCAAATCGCCGCGCCGCGACGGTGCGTCGGTGAAGATGCAATTTAGCTCATAGATCCGCTAAGGTCATATGCGGATTTCATGATGGCAGAGGCGCATCTATGCTGAGTTAGTTCCCGCGTGTCACGCGAAGAACCTGTCCGCCGTCGTCAGTCAAAAGCAATATCGAACCGTCACCTGCTACAGCATCGCGAATGCGGCCGGTGCCTTCCAGATAGCGAGCCTCGCCGGCGACGCGGCCAGCCGAGAGCGCAAGGCGTGGGACAGCCCCGACGAGGATGCTTGCTGCCATTCGGGGAACATGCTCCCATCATAGGCCATGCCGCTCGGCGCGACCGTTACGATCGTCTGGACAGAAAATGGCGGGCCGCCGGTCGAGGCACCTACCGCCGCGCCAGGCTACGGGAGCAGGTTGGTTGAGCGAAGCGTAACCGGGCACCTGCGCGGCTCGATCGATTATGCCTGGTCAAGAAATGGGTTGGTGGTCACGCTGGTCGTGCCTCCAGAGCGCCTCGCGCAATAATCGCGTGGTCTTCACAGGAATTGTACGGGCACCCCTCGGGTCAGCATCTTGTCTCAGTTTGAAATTTGACGGCTAGGCATCAAGATCATATGCCCCAGGCGGGCGCCTCGAAAAGCCAGTTAGAAATACCGAGCGCCGCTGCGATAATCTTTCATTTGTCTCGATGGTGAGGCCTCGGTCGTGCCGCTAAACGTCATCCTGCTAGCTCCTTCGGCGTTCATCCTTTGGCGGCCGCGGTAAGGCACAATTCCGTCGCGCGGATGAGAGACGCGAGGGCCGAACCGCAAACAACTGAAGAAACTGTCGACCGAGGCCGTTTGCGGGGCAGGAACTAATATACTCCTCGTCCACGAGTACGGACAGTCGAAACCATCAGGAGCTTACGGCCAGCGGCCATTGATGTTCATCGTTTGCCCGCTGATTTATCGCTGTCATGGGGCTGCATTCTTCCGCAGATTCTGGAAAACAAACCGCTTGCCTTTGCGTACGCTGTCTTCGAGTGGGCTCGCCTTCGCCAGATGCGCCGCAATCGCACTGGCCAGCATGCACCCCGTACCGCGCATCGACGTAGCAAGGCGCGGTGTGTCGAAGCGGACTGGTTCGTGATTGCAGCGCAACAGAATATCGGTCGATCGGGGTCCGGATCCATGACCGCCCTTGATCAGGATGGCCTGCGCATCCGCGACCAGCAGTTCCTGGCCCTGCCTGACTGCGCCATCCTCGTCGACGCAGAGTTCCGTGCCGACAAGGAGCGCCAGCTCGATGAGATTGGGTGTGACGAGACGGCAATGCGGCATCAGATTGCGTTTCATGGCGGCGATGGCGCCTGCTTCCAGCAGCGCACCGCCTGAAGTGGAGGCCAATACCGGGTCGAGTACTGCCGGCATCTGCGGATTTTCGCGCAGCACGGCGGCAACCGCAACGACGATCTCAGCCGTCGCGAGCATGCCGATCTTGATGGCCGCTACCTTGTTGGCCTGCAGCGCAGCGCGCATCTGATCGACCACAAGATCGGGCTGCGAATGACTGATATCCATGACGGCGTCGTGGGTTTGCACAGTCAGTGCGGTAACGGCGAGGCAGGTGCGCACGCCAATTGAAGAGATCGTCTCGATATCGCGGGCAATTCCGGCGCCCCCGCTGGAGTCGGATCCACCGACGACAAGCACATAGGGTTCTTGCCTCAGCGCCATTGGTCCGTCTTTTCGATCCATTCGCGCGCGCGCGCTTCAGGGTCCTTGTTCAGCGTGATGTCAGTCACCACCGCTGCACTGCTGGCGCCAGCCGCAAAGACACGGCTGAGCCGGTCAGGGTTCAGGCCACCAATGGCGACCAATGGAATCGGCTCGACCCGGCGCCTCCAATCGCTGATCCGCTCGATTCCTTGCGGCGCCCATTTCATCTTCTTCAGGATCGTTGGGTAGATGGGGCCGAGCGCGATGTAGTCTGGCTCGGCGGCCATCGCCGTTTCCAGCTCGATATGATCATGGGTGCTCAGTCCGAGCCTCACGCCGGCTACCCGAATCCGCGAACGATCGGCGGTTTGCAAATCCTCCTGGCCAAGATGGACGAAGTCGCAGCCTTCCTCGATTGCCAGGCGCCAATGGTCGTTGACGATGAGTTGGCAGTGGTGCTGGGCGCACAAGGCCTTTGCCTTGCGGATCTCAACGCGCAAGCCGGCCTCGTCCATCGACTTGATGCGAAGCTGTATCAGCTTGATGCCAAGCGGCACCAACCGTTCGATCCAGGCAGCACTGTCGACGATCAGATAGAAGGGATCGAGCTTCATGAAAAAACGGCCCTGCCGATTGTCGGTGTCGACGGCACGGCGACGTCTCGCGGTTCGAGCATTCCCGAGCTGTAAGCTTCACGGCCGGCCTCGACCGCCTTGCTAAATGCACGCGCCATGCCGACTGGATCGGCCGCCCTGGCCACCGCCGTGTTCAGGAGCACGGCGTCAAAGCCGAGTTCCATGACGGTGGTCGCGTGCGACGGCCGTCCCAGCCCCGCATCCACGATCAGGGGGACGCCTGGGAAATGTCCGCGCATCGAGCGCAGCGCCGTCATGTTGACCGGTCCCAAGGCGGAACCGATCGGTGCGCACCACGGCATCAGGACCTTGCAGCCCGCTTCCAGCAGCCGCTCGGCGGCGACGAGATCGTCGGTGGTATAGGGGAATACCGCAAAGCCGTCCTCGCACAGGATACGGGTGGCTTCGACCAGGCCGAACACGTCCGGCTGCAGAGTGTCGTGGTTGCCGATCACTTCGAGTTTGATCCAGGTCGTGCCGAAGACTTCGCGCGCCATGTTCGCGGTAGTGACCGCTTCCTTGACGGAGTGGCAGCCGGCCGTGTTGGGCAGGATTCTCGTGCCGAGCGAGCGGATCAGCGACCAGAATTTTTCGCCGGCCCTGCCGCCCGCCATCTCACGCCGCAAAGAGACGGTCACCACCGACGGCCCGACGCCCTGACTGCATCGGCAAGGACGGCCGGCGAAGGATATTGAGCCGTGCCGAGAAGCAGGCGCGACGAAAGCTCGGTCCCATAAAGCTCGAACATGCTAGCCTCCCTGCATGGGCGAGAGGATTTCGATCCGGTCGCCGTCGCTCAATCGGAATTCCGCGCGGTTGGCTTTGTGCACGAGGTCGCTGTTGACGGCCGTCGCCAGCCAATCGCCCTCATAGTCGAGCGCGGCAAGCAGCGCCGCCAACGTGGTGGCGGCAATCTCAAGCGCTTCGCCGTTGACGATCAGTTTCATGAGCGAGCTCCTTGGTTCTGTCTTGATTGAAAACCAGGTCGGCAGCCTGGCGAGCCATAGCGGGGGCGAGGAGAAAACCATGGCGATAAAGCCCGTTGATCGCGACGGCGTCTCCGCTCATTTCGACACGCGGCAGATTGTCGGGAAAGGCCGGACGAACACCGGCGCCGGTCTCAATGACGCCAGCCTCGCCGAAGGCCGGATGGAGAGCATAGGCCGCGCCCAAAAGCTCCATCATGGAACGCACCGTGACCGGTCCGGCGGACTGGCTTTCAACCATCGTCGCGCCGATCATGAAACGGTGATCGGTACGCGGCACCACGTAGAGTGGAAAGCGCGGATGAAGCAGCCGGACTGGGCGTGACAGCGAAATGTCCGGCGTGCGCAGGATCAGCATCTCACCGCGAACACCACGCAGCCTGTCATCGCTCGCTGCCATTCCAGTGCAATCGATCTGACGATCGAAACCGGAAACCTGCGTGGCATCGCAGCCGAAGTGGAATTCGACACCCATGGTGGCGAGCTTGTCATGAAGCGCTGCAATCACTAGGCGTGGGTCGAGATGAGCCTCGTCGGGGAAGAGCAATCCACGCGGGAAGCGGCCGGCGAGGTCGGGTTCCAGGAGCGCAATTTCGTTTTCATCGACACGCCGATGCCCCGACGTGCGACTTGCGAACCGGTCAAGCTCTCCGGCATCACGCGGCGCGGCCACGACCAGTGTCCCGGCCCGTGTCACCTGACCCGACAGCACCGCATCCCACCAGTCGGCAGCGTCGCGTCCGAGATCCAGCACCGGCTGCTCCGCGCTTTCACGCTCGCACCATGGCGCCAGCATGCCGCCGGCGAACCACGACGCATTGCCGCCGATGCCATGCCGGGTCTCGACGACGGTCACCGCCGCGCCTCGGATGGCGAGTTCGAAAGCGACGGTGATGCCGGCAACACCGGCCCCTTTGACGAGCACCCTCATGATGGTTTGGGAGCCTCTGGCACGACCGGTACGCCGGTCTCGTCCGCCGGCATGTAGAGATCGCCGCCCTCGCGGTATTTCGCCGCCATCGCCGCCATGCCTTCCTTCTGCGCTTCGGCACGAATGTCGTGGGAAATGCGCATGGAGCAGAATTTCGGCCCGCACATCGAGCAGAAATGTGCCAGCTTGTGCGCCTCCTCGGGCAAGGTCTGGTCGTGGAAGGACCGTGCGGTTTCGGGGTCGAGCGACAGGTTGAACTGGTCCTCCCAGCGGAACTCGAAGCGCGCGCGGGAAAGGGCATCATCTCTGACTTTCGCCGCCGGGTGCCCCTTCGCCAGGTCGGCGGCATGCGCGGCGATCTTGTAGGTGATCACGCCAATCTTGACGTCGTTGCGATCGGGAAGGCCGAGATGCTCCTTGGGCGTGACATAGCAGAGCATGGCGGTGCCGAACCAGCCGATCATGGCAGCACCAATGCCTGAAGTGATGTGGTCATAGCCCGGCGCGATGTCGGTGGTCAGCGGTCCAAGCGTGTAGAAGGGCGCCTCGCCGCAGACGGCGAGCTGCTTGTCCATGTTCTCCTTGATCTTGTGCATCGGCACGTGGCCGGGACCTTCGATCATCACCTGGCAATCCTTCGCCCAGGCGATCTGCGTCAGCTCGCCGAGCGTCTCCAGTTCGGCGAATTGCGCTGCGTCATTGGCATCGGCGATTGAGCCGGGACGAAGACCGTCGCCGAGCGAGAAAGACACGTCATAGGCGCGGCAGATGTCGCAGATCTCCGCAAAATGCTCGTAAAGGAAGCTCTCCCGGTGATGGTGCAGGCACCATTTGGCCATGATCGAGCCACCGCGCGAGACGATGCCCGTGACGCGGTCAACGGTCAGCGGGATGTAGTGCAGCCGCACGCCGGCGTGGATGGTGAAATAGTCGACGCCCTGTTCGGCCTGCTCAACCAGCGTGTCGCGGTAGACCTCCCAGGTCAGGTCCTCGGCGATGCCGCCGACCTTTTCCAGCGCCTGGTAGAGCGGCACGGTGCCGATCGGCACCGGCGCATTGCGCACGATCCAGTCCCGGATGTTGTGGATGTTGCGGCCGGTCGACAAATCCATCACCGTATCGGCGCCCCAGCGGATCGCCCAGACCATCTTTTCCACTTCCTCGGCCATCGACGATGTGACGGCGGAGTTACCAATATTGGCGTTGATCTTGACCAGGAAATTGCGGCCGATGATCATCGGCTCGCTCTCGGGATGATTGATGTTGGCTGGAATGATCGCCCGCCCGCGGGCCACTTCGTCGCGCACGAATTCCGGCGTGACAAAATCCGGTATCAATGCGCCGAAGGCTTCGCCGTCGCGTTGCAGCTTGCCGCGCAGGACCTCGCGGCCGAGGTTCTCGCGGATGGCGACGAACTCCATTTCGGGCGTGACGATGCCGGCGCGCGCATAGGCGAGCTGTGTCACCGCCTTGCCTGATCTGGCCCTGAGCGGCCGGTTGCGGACGGGAAATTCCGGTGTCAGGCGCTCGCCCGCCGCGAATCCGTTGTCTTCCGGCCGGACATGGCGGCCGTCATAGGCTTCGACATCGCCGCGTGCCGTAATCCATTCATGGCGAAGCTGGGCGAGGCCCTTTTCGATGCTGGTTTCGACGGTCGGGTCGGTATAGGGGCCGGACGGATCATAGACGATGACGGGCGGCTCGCCGGCTGTCGGATGGACGGAGATTTCGCGCATCGGCACCCTGATCTGGGGGTGGATGGCACCGGGCTTGTGGATTTTTCGTGAGGCGGGCAGCGGTCCCGTCGACACGGCGGGGGTGAGGGCATTCATCTTGAGGCTCCTTTGCTCATGCATTGGAGACCCAGTTCTGTGCCGGAAGGATGAAAAGACGCTTTTGTCGACCTGTTCAAAACAGGACCACGGGCGTGAACTCCCGCAAAGCGCTTGCACCGTCCCTACGCCAGTATGAACTGGATCAGGTTCAACGGGTCACTGCGCCGCGAAAGCCAGCAGTATCTCAGCCCCTTGCCGGGACTCCCCTGGTGAATGCCTTAAGTTGGACGGGCCAGCGCAATCTTGTCAAGCGCATTCGGGCGCCTTCGACCGGCCGCCAATGAAACCCAGCATAAAACCCCCGCATGCATCGGGGACAAAATCACGCTCCTGAAACCAGGGCGGGAATGGCCAAAGCCGCATTCGCCTCGTCGAGGATGGAAAACCTGTACCGGCCATGTGCGTCGAGATCGACCGAGTAGCTCAGGCGGTCACGTATGTGGTTGTGCTGGTCAAAAGTGACGATCCTCGGTTTCAGCGAGGTGATCTGCGCTTCGTCCAGGTAGATGGAGTTGCAGACAATGATCTGGTCGTCTGGCTGGCAGGTGCGGGCGGCAGCACCGTTGAGGATGCAGCACCGCGAGCCGCGCTCGCCCAGAATCACATACGTTGAAATCCGCGCACCGGAATTCTTGTTCCATATCTCCACGAATTCCATCGGCAGTATCCCGGCTGCTTCGCAGTGGTCAGGGTCCAGCGTTATCGAACCGTGGTAGTTGAGGTTTGCTTCGGTGACGTGGATACCGTGCAGCTTGCCGGCGACTATTTTTCGCATTGCTCTGTTGCCCCATAGATCATTCATGATCCGTCCTGGCGCGCTCGCTTGGTCGGCTAAATGCCGACGACGAGAGCACCACCGCTAAGACCCGCACCCGCCGCCGCCAGAAGAATCTTCTCACCCGACCGAAATGGCTCCGTCTGATGGACCAGCGAGAGCGAGAGCGGGATCGTTGCTGCGGAAGAATTGCCGTAGTCGGCGATCGTCTTAACGGTTACATGATCCGCTATGCCAAGGTTCCTCCCGACCGCATCGAAGATGCGGGCATTGGCCTGATGCGGCACGAACCGATCGATGTCCTGCGGCCGCGTCCGGGCTGTGGCCAATGCATCCTGCGAGCAGGCGGTCATCATCTCGACGGCCTTGGCGAACACTTCGCGGCCGTCGGTCATCGTCATGCGGGTTTGCCCGAGGTCGAGGTCGCCATGGAACGGGATGTTGCTTCCGCCCGCCGGGATCTGAATCAGCCCGTAGCGCGAGCCGTCCGAATCCACCGAGGCTCCGAGAATCCCCCGATCAGCATCCTCGCACGGACCAATCACCAGGGCGCCGGCGGCATCGGCAAACAGCACGGCGCTGGCGCGCTCGGCCGGGTTGATGCGGCGGCTGAGGATGTTGGCGGCAATGACGAGGGCCGCTTTGCCGTGCAGCTGGGTGAATCCATCCGCGAACATCAGCGCATAGATGAAGCCGGCGCAGGCGCCGGTCAGGTCGACCGCTCCGGCTCGGCCGAGTCCGAGCCGGTGTGCGACCAGCGGCGCGCTTGGCGGCAGAAGGTGGTCGGGCGTCGAGGTGGCAAGCAACAGCAGACCGATGTCGCTGCGGTCGATGCCGGCGTTCGCCAGCGCCATGTCGCCGGCATGAGCGGCAAGGCCAGACAGCGTGTCTTCGTCCGTTGCCCAGAAGCGCGACAGTATCCCGGTACGCCGCTCGATCCAGCCCGGCTCGAGGCCGAGATTGCTCTCGATCTCGGCATTTGGCACTTTGCGACCAGGCGCATGATGGCCAAACCCGAGAATGCACGACGACCTGCTCATGGCCTCGAACCGAAGCGTTCGCCGGCCTCCTCGATGGCGTCATGGAGTCCGTCCAGTTCCTCGCCGGTGATGCAATAGGGTGGCAGAAGATAGAGGACATTGCCAAGCGGGCGCACGAGCAGGCCGCGCTCGAGGAAAAAAGCGCGCAGTTTCGGTCCGATCTCGGCCAGATAGCCGGCCGAGCCGGTGCGCAGATCGAGGGCCGCGATCGTGCCGGTCGTCCTGCTGTCGGCGAAGTTGGCATTGTCACGAAAGCGCCGAAGCCCGGCGGCCTGCATCGCACTCAACGCCGCGATCCGCTCGGCCACGGGCTCGTCGCGCCAGATCTCGACATTGGCGAGTGCGGCCGCACAGGCAATTGGATTGGCGGTGTAGGAGCTCGAATGGAAGAAGGTCTTCTTCCGGTCCTCGGAATAGTGAGCCTGGAAGATGGCGTCGGTGGCAAGCGTGGCCGCCAGCGGGATCACGCCACCAGTCAGGCCCTTCGAGGTGCACAGGATGTCTGGAGAGATGGATGCCTGCTCGCAGGCGAACATGGTTCCGGTTCGTCCCCAGCCTGTCATCACCTCGTCGGCGATCAGCAGCGTGCCGGAGGCTTCGGCAATCTTCTTCAATTCGGTCAGAACCGAAGCCGGGTACATCAGCATGCCGCCGGCACCAAGCACCAGCGGTTCGACGATCAGCGCGGCGGCGCACCGGTCGCGGCTGACGGCCTCGAAACGATCCAGCGTTTCCTGTTCGTGCCCGGCGGCCGGGAAGGGGATGGTGTCGACCTCGAACAGCAAAGGCTCGTAGGCGGCGTTGAACACGCCGCGGGCGCCAACGCTCATCGTGCCGATGGTGTCGCCATGATAGCTGTGCTCCATGACGACGATGCGCGAGCGCGGTGCGCCGATGTTGCCGAAATACCCGAGCGCCATCTTCAGCGCGACCTCGACGGAGGTCGAGCCGCTGTCGGAATAGAACACCCAGTCGAGACCGGAGGGAGCGAGGCCGACTAGCGCCTTGGCCAGACGTTCGGCTGGTTCATGCGTGAAGCCGGCAAAGATGATCTGGTCAAGGCTCGACGCGGTCGTCTCGATAGCCTTCATGATGCGAGGGTGGCGGTGGCCATGGGTGACGACCCACCAGGAGGAGATGGCATCCAGGATACGCGTGCCGTCGGCCTTTTGGAGATAGGCTCCCTCCGTCAGGACGATTTCAGGGATCACGGGCTCAAGCGCGTGCTGCGTGAACGGATGCCACACACTGGACTGCGACATCATTCGCCTCCCGCAATCGAGGCGAGGTCAAAGCCGGCAACCATCGCATCCCTCAGCGTTTCACCCGTCAGCGGATCGAGCAGGGGCAGTCTCCCGAGCTGTGGCACGCCGCTGAATTCCACGATTGTTTTTTGCGTATCGGCCACCTCCTCGCCAATGAAGGCGAGGCCGATGAGCGGGATGGAGCGGGCCCGCAGCGCCTCGATCGACAACAGGGTGTGATTGATGGTGCCGAGCGCGGTGCGCGCGCAAAGGATGACCGGCAGTTGCCATTCCCGGAAAATATCGATGAACCTTGTCTGCCGGTTGAGCGGCACCATGAGCCCGCCGGCGCCTTCGATGATGAGCGGACCCGGTAGGACTGGAAGTGAGAGCTTGGCCGCCTCGATCGCGACGCCGTCGATTTCGGCTGATCGATGCGGCGAAAGCGGCATCCTCAGACGGTAAACTTCCGGCAGGACGCGCCCAGCAGGCAAGCCGGAAAGCCGGGCAACGACCTCGCTGTCGGTCTCCTCGTCGAGGCCCGATTGCACCGGCTTCCAGTAGAAGCCATTGAGCAGGCCGGCGAGCCCCGCCGAAAACACTGTCTTGCCAATGCCGGTGTCGGTTCCGGTGATGACGATGCGCTTGGTCATGCCGTGCCCAACACTTCGACGAGGGCCTCGACCATGGTGGAAATGTCGGCTTCGTCGACGTTGAGCGTCAGCGAAATGCGCAGGCGCGACGTGCCCTCGGGCACGGTCGGCGGACGAATGCCGCGGATGTCGAAGCCGCGGGCCTGCAGTGCCGCCGCCACCGCCATGGTGCGCCTGTTGTCGCCGATGACAAAGGGCTGGATCTGCGAGCCGCTGGGCTTCACGCCGCAGCGCTCGGCCAATTGGCGGCCCGCGAAGGCAACGCGCTCCTGCAACTGGACACGGCGTTGGGGCTCATCGGACAGCATGGCAATCGCCTCGCGCACTGCCACTGCCATCAGCGGCGATGGCGCGGTGGAGTAGATGAACGGCCGGCAGCGGTTGACGAGATAGTCGCACAGCAGTCCCGGCCCGGTGACGAGCGCTCCGGACGCGCCGAGCGCCTTGCCGCATGTGTGGAGCGCAATGATATTGTCGCGGCCCTCGAATGCGGCGGCCAACCCCCGGCCGTCCGATCCGCAGACGCCGGTGGCGTGCGCCTCGTCAACGACGATGAATGCTTCGTGCCGATCGGCAAGCGCGATCAGGCTCTCCATCGGCGCGCGGTCGCCATCCATGCTGTAGAGGCTTTCGACCACGATCCAGACGCGCCCCGTGCCGCCGCCGGCTCGCCAGCGCGTGATCGCATCCTCGACCGCATCAACGTCGTTATGCGCGGCCAGCACGAATTGGGCGCGTCCGGCCTGCGCACCCTCATGCATGCTGGCATGGGCGAGTTCGTCGAGGACCAGCAGGTCACCCTTTTGCGGCAGCGCGGTCAGGAGAGCGAAGTTGGCGATGTAGCCGCTGCCGAAGAACAATGCGCGGTCGGCACCGAAGAAGGCCGCCGCGTCCGCCTCCAGTGCCTCGTGTTCCGGCGCGTTGCCACGCAACAGCCGCGACCCGGTGGCGCCAACCGGCGTGCCACGCGCAATTGCCGCCGCAACCGCCTCGCCAAGTCTTTTGGAGGCAGCAAGTCCGAGATAATCGTTCGACGAGAAGTCGAGGCCGGCGCGCGGCGACAGCGTCCGCAGCCGGTCCTTGCGCGCCAGCCCCTGCAAGGTCGCGTCATAGCGGGCGAGGGTTGCCCCGTTCATTGCGCCTCGAGTTCCATCGGCTCGATGCCGAGGCGCCGGAACAGCAGACTATCCTTATCCTCGCCGGGATTGTCCGCGGTCAGCAGCGTGTCGCCGACGAAGATCGAGTTGGCGCCGGCAAAGAAGCACAGCGCCTGCATCTCGTCGGTCATGGCGGTGCGGCCGGCGGAGAGACGGACATGCGATCTCGGCATCATGATGCGCGCCAGGGCGATCACGCGCACGAATTCGATCGGCTCGATCGGCCTGGCGTCGGCAAGCGGGGTACCGTCGATCGGGATCAGCATGTTGATCGGAACGCTTTGCGGATGTTCCGGCAGGTTGGCCAGCGTCACCAGCATGTCGATCCGGTCCACCGGTTCTTCGCCCATGCCGACAATGCCACCACAGCAAACCTTGATGCCGGCTTGGCGCACCTGCTCGAGCCTCTCCAGCCGGTCGGCAAAGCTGCGCGTGCTGATGATCTCGTTGTAGTAGCGCTCCGACGTATCGATGTTGTGGTTGTAATAGTCGAGACCTGCTTGTTTCAGACGAGCGGTCTGCTCAAGATCGAGCATGCCGAGCGTCATGCAGGTCTCCATGCCCAGCGCCTTGACGCCTTCGACCATCGCCACCACTGCATCCATGTCGCGCGCCTTCGGGTTTCGCCAGGCCGCGCCCATGCAATAGCGGGTGGCGCCGGCATCGCGCGCCTTGGTCGCTTCGGCGATGACGCGCCTGACTTCCATCAGCTTCGACGCTTTCAGGCCGGTTTCGTGATGCGCCGACTGGCTGCAATAGCCGCAATCCTCCGGACATCCGCCGGTCTTGATGCTGAGAAGCCGGCTGAGCTGGACCTTGTTGGGATCGAAATTCTGGCGGTGCACGGTCTGCGCCTGAAACAAAAGATCGTTGAAGGGCGCGTTGTGGAGAGACTGGGCCTCTTCAAGGCTCCACATCCGGCGGTCGCCGAGGGATTGAATTTCAGGCGTGGTCTTTTCCGAAATCGCTGCGTGCATTTCCATCCTGTTCCTTGCGTTGTGGCGACATGAGCGCCTTTCAGACTGGCGGCCCCGTCGGGAGGAGCTGGGTCGAGCGTAGATGGTCAGGGTCTCACGATCAAAGCTCACGGTAATCGAGGCCGATATCGAGGATCGGGGCGCTGTGAGTCAACCAGCCGACCGAAATCAGATCGACACATGAGGTAGAACGCGCACAAAGACTTCCGTTTGCACCCAGAATGCGAAACCGCCTATCGAATACTAGATAATGTGCAGAGCGCATCTTCTGCGATCAAGTATCGCCAATGTGCATTGCGAGCTCCGGCAGAATGACGAAGAGATCGCCGACGAGGCCGTAGTCGGCAACCTGGAAAATCGGCGCCTCCTCGTCCTTGTTGATGGCGACGATCACCTTGGAATCCTTCATGCCGGCGAGATGCTGGATGGCGCCGGAGATGCCGACCGCGATGTAGAGGTCCGGAGCGACGACCTTGCCGGTCTGGCCGACCTGCCAGTCGTTCGGTGCATAACCGGCATCGACAGCGGCACGCGAGGCGCCGACGGCGGCACCGAGCTTGTCGGCGACCGGCAGGATGACCTCCTGGAATTTTTCCGAGGAGCCGAGGGCGCGGCCACCCGAAATGATGATCTTGGCCGAGGTCAGTTCCGGACGGTCAGTGTCCGACAGCTTGTTCTCGACGAAGGTGGAGAGGCCGGGATTGGCCGCCGCCTTGACGGTCTCGACAGCGGCCGAGCCGCCCTCGGGCGCTGCCTGGAAAGAGGCGGTGCGCACGGTGATGACCTTCTTGGCGTCGGTCGACTGCACGGTCTGGATGGCGTTGCCGGCATAGATCGGCCGCTTGAACGTGTCCGGCGAAACCACTTCGATGATCTCGGACACCTGCGCGACATCGAGCAGGGCCGCCACGCGCGGTGCGACGTTCTTGCCCGACGAGGTCGCCGGGGCGATGATGGTGTCGTAGCCGCCGGCGAGCGACACGACCAGTGCGGCCGTCGGTTCGGCGAGGCGCTCGGCGAGTTCGTCGGCTTCGGCCAGCAGCACCTTGCTGACGCCCTTGAGCTTGGCCGCGGCGTCGGCCGCACCCTTGGCGCCCTTGCCGGCCACCAGCACATGCACGTCCGAGCCTATCTGCAGGGCCGCCGAGAGCGCCTTGGCGGTCTGGTCGGAAAGGGTGGCGTTGTCGTGTTCTGCGATGAGGAGAATGGTCATTTTATCTGTTCCTTCCGATCTCAGAGCACGCCGGCTTCGTTCTTGAGCTTGTCGACCAGTTCGGCGACGCTCTTGACCTTGACGCCTGCCTTGCGGCCGCTTGGCTCTTCGGTCTTGATGACCTTGAGGCGCGGCTTGACGTCGGCGCCGTAGTCCGCCGGGGTCTTTTCGTCGAGCTGCTTCTTCTTGGCCTTCATGATGTTGGGCAGGGAGGCATAGCGCGGCTGGTTGAGGCGAAGATCGGCGGTGATGATCGCCGGCATCTTCAGCTCAACCGTCTGCAGGCCGCCGTCGACTTCGCGGGTTACCTTGGCCTTGTCGCCGTCGAGCACCACCTTGGAGGCAAACGTGCCTTGCGCCCAGCCGAGCAGGGCCGCCAGCATCTGGCCGGTTTGGTTCGAGTCGTCATCGATCGCCTGCTTGCCGAGGATGACGAGGCCGGGCTGTTCGGCATCGACGACACCCTTCAGTACCTTGGCAACACCGAGCGGCTCGGTCTGCTCGTCGGTCTTGACCAGGATGGCGCGGTCGGCGCCCATGGCGAGCGCGGTGCGCAAGGTTTCCTGCGCCTGCTGCGGGCCGATCGAGACGACGATGATTTCCTCGGCCTTGCCGGCTTCCTTCAGCCGGATCGCCTCTTCCACCGCGATCTCGTCGAACGGGTTCATCGCCATCTTGACGTTGGCGAGTTCCACCGCCGAACCATCAGCCTTCACGCGAACCTTGACGTTCGCATCCACAACCCGCTTCACGGGCACAAGGATCTTCATTTCATTTCTTCCTTAGCAGATCCAAGACGTTCGGCCTTGGTTGATGTCAATTCGAGACTAGAATTTCACGACGTCCGATGTGCTTCCGGGCTGATCGAGCTTCCAGACACGGGCTATGCAGCGGCGCATCTCATCAGCGGTGGCCCCGCCACGAAATTCGGCAAGGCGTATGGCCTTGGCTTCCAATTCTTGCTTCGCAAGCGTGTTGCCGGGGTCGCCCTTGGGCTCGTCTACGCGGGCATTGAGTTTGCGGCCGTCAACGGTCGCGACACTCACCTTGCCAACCCATTGCCGGGGGTAAAGCGTGTCGACTTCGGCATCAAGTTCCATGCGCACCTTGGAGCGGAAGCGCGCAACGCGGGCATCGGTAAGGGCGTGGCGTTCGAACGCATCAAGGTCGGCGACACCATGGACGGCGATCAGCCCCAACACCGTACCCATGGAGAACTTCGCCTGGTGCACGGTTTGCGGAATGACCACCGCGCCCAGGACGTCGATGGCTCCCTGGTGGACATGGGTCACCACATCGGCGATGTCGTCCGGACCGAGCCCTTCGCGACGCATGAGAGACTGCAGCGCGTCAGCGGCGGGATGAGTGTGTCGGCAGGCGGCGTGCCATTTGAAGGACGTCTCCTCCGTTGCCCAACGATTGCCGAGCCCGTCCGTCAGGCGGGCCGGATCGGCGTCGCTGGACATGCCCGCGGCCATGCCCTTTTTTCCTTCGAGGATGCGGGCAGCGCCTTTGAAGCCATCGCGCGCCAAATAGGCAGAAAACACGCCGTTGGCGGCGGCTCGCGCCGTATGAAGCTGCTTGGAATCGGCGGCATCACGCAGGAATTCCCAGAGCCCCGCTGCTTGGGTGCCGGCGGAGCCGAGTGCATGGTTGATGCCGGCCGCGTCCTGCCCGATCAACTTCCCGACAGCGGCGGCCGCGGCGACAGTGCCGGCCGTACCCGTTGTGTGGAAGATCTGGTAATGTGACCGCCCCAGGAACTCTCCGACCCGGATGCCAACCTCGTAGCCGGCGATGCAAGCAGTCAGGATTTCACGCCCGGTCTTCCCCTCTGCTTCCGCAACCGCCAAAACGGCTGGAAAGATCGCCGCAGCTGGGTGAAAGACCGAGCCGTTGTGAACGTCGTCCTGTTCCACCACATGGGAGGCCGCGGCATTGACCATCGCCGCGAAGTAGGGGCTCGTGCGTCGTCTAGTCGGGATGACGATGCTTGGACCGTCCGCCGGCCCCATTGCACGAGCAAAGCCGTCGATGATCTCGACCTGGCGCGCGCCCTTGCCGGCGAGGGTTGAGCCGAGCCAGTCGATCATCAGTCCTTTCGCGAAATGTACGACGCGCGGCGGAATTTGCTCGAAGTCGAGCTCGGCGATGAAGGCGCAAAGCCTGGCTGTCGGCCAATCGGCGGTGTCCAGGCTCACCTATCGCTCCTTCTCTGCGCCCTCTAGACCAAGGCGGCCCCGGCGAAGGATCCGCCTTGCTCGCTCGATGACTGGCCGGTCCACCATTTCGCCGTTCACCTGGACAGCTTCGCCGGACGAAGCTGCGCCGACGATGTCCCGTGCCCAAGTGATTTCATTGTCGCTTGGGCGAAAAGCAACGCGAATCGGCTCGATCTGCCTCGGATGGATCGCCATCTTGCCGCCGAAGCCCATCTTCATGGCGTGGCGGGCGTCATCCTCGGTGATTTCAGGACTGCTCAGGTCGGTCGTTACCCCGTCGATCGGCGCGGCACGGCCAGCCGCGCGCGAGCGCCAGACGATTTCGTTGCGGGCCGCAAGCAGAGTCAGCCGATCATGCGCGCAACCGAGATCGAGCGAGAAGTCGACCGAGCCGAAGGCGACGGCAACGACGCCGGACGTGGCCAGTATGGCCGGCAGGTTGGCAAGGCCGACAGCGCTTTCGACCAGCGCGATGACGGAAACGCTGCGTGCCATGTGCCTGGCCATATCAGCAATGTCTTCTGGACGTTCGGCCTTGGGCAGCATGACGGAGACGCCGTCGAGGCGCCGTACGGCATCGATATCCGCTTCGTGCCAGGGTGTGCCGGCGGCGTTGATGCGGACCACGATCGCTGATTTCAGCATGGCCGCCTGAGCAACGACCACTTCGCGAGCGCGGTCCTTGTCGCCAGGGGCGACGGCATCCTCGAGGTCGAGAATGACCGCATCCGCGCCACTGTTGTCGGCCTTGGCAAACCGCTCCGGCCGCGAGCCCGGCACGAAAAGCGGCACGACAGGCGTGACGAAGCCTACCATTGCGCCGTGGCCTTCACCGTCACATGGCCGTCGGCCGACCGTACCTCGAGAGCCATGCCGTCATTGCCCGGAGACGTTGCGCTCAGAAGCAGGCGTTGCGGTCTGGTCGCCGAATGCACGCCCCGGAACGAGAAACGGCGCGGCGAGGAGCCGCAAATGGCTGTGGCGAAGTTCAGGAGCAGCGTCGCCTGCAGCGGGCCATGGATGACGAGCCCGGGATAACCCTCGACCGTTGTGGCGTAAGGCGCGTCGTAGTGGATACGATGCCCATTGAACGTCAGTGCGGAGTAACGAAAGAGTAGCACCGGATCCACGTCAACCCAGCGCTCGTGCGATGCGGCCGGGGGTGGAGTTCCCGGCGGGGCAGGGGTCGCCGCAGTAGCGCCGGCGGCGCGATAGACAATGGTCTGGTTCTCCTCGATCACCGGGCCGGCGTCGTTGGCGATGTCGTGCCGGACCGTGACGAAGGTGAGCGGGCCGGTGCGGCCCTGTTTCTCCTCGATGGCGGTCAATGTCGAGCAGCGGCGGATGCGGTCGCCGGAGCGGATCGGCGCCATGAAACGCACATCGCTGGCGGCCCACATGCGGCGCGGAAGTGGCACCGGAGGCAAGAAGTGGCCTTTGGCCGGGTGCCCGTCAGGTCCGAGTTCGCGCCGATCGGCAATATCGGGCGTCAGGCACCAGTGCAGGCCGGGCGCTGCCGCACCCTCGGCAGTTTGCGCTGCGTAGTCCCCAAGCGTGGCGCCAAAGCTGGCCAGCAGGCGCGAGGTCACAACGTCCTCGACCTCGTGTGTGCGTCCAACCCATTCCTGCAGCGTGCTCGTGTCCGGGCTCATGAGTTTCCTCGTCAGGCGGCGAATTCGGAACGGATCCGGTCCGTATCGGCGCCAAGGGCGGGAACGCTGGGGACGGATGCGAATCCCTCCGACCGCCCTGCCGGCATCGGCACGGAGATGCGCCTGCCGTCCGGCAGCGCCACCTCTGTCCGGCGCAATGCCTTGTGGCGCGGCAGGTCGTGCATTGCGCTCACCCGGCCCCAGGCGATCTGCGCACCATTGAGACGGTCGATAGCCTCTTCGCAGTCGATTGCCGCAAAGATCGGTTCGATCTCGGCGTCGAGCGCCGTGCGGTTGGCCACCCGCCAGGCATTGGTGGCGAAGCGTTCGTCGGCGAACAAATCCTGCCTTTGCAGCACGATGGTGCAGAAGCGCTTCCATTCATTGTTCTGCTGAATGGACACGACCACGCTGCCATCCCGACAGGCATAAGGTCGATATGGGTAGATCGAAGCGTGTGCCAGGCCATATCTCTGCGTCTCGCGGCCCGCATATTCGTAGTGCAGTAGCGGCACGGTCATCCAGTCGGCCATGGCGTCGAACATGGCAATTTCGACAATGCGACCGCGTCCGGTCTTCTCGCGCGCCAACAAGGCTTCAAGGACCGCTGCATGGGCATTCATTCCGGTGGCGATGTCGGCGGCGGAAACCCCGATTTTGCTCGGCGTGTCCGGCGTGCCAGTGACGGCGCAGATGCCGCTTTCCGCCTGCACCAGCATGTCGTAGGCGCGCATAGCTGCGTAAGGCGTGTCCTGTCCGTAGCCGACGATGTTGATGGCAATCAGCCGAGGAAATTTTTCCGCGATTGCATCGGCGGAGAGGCCGAGCCTGTCGATGGCGCCCGGCGCGAGATTCTGCACGAGAATATCCGCGCGCGCCACCATCCGGTGCAGGAGAGCGAGGTCGTGCTCGGCTTTCAGGTCGAGAACCGCGCTTTCCTTGCCGCGGTTGAGCCAGACGAAGTAAGCCGACATGCCTTCAACGGTGGAATCGTAATGACGCGCGGTTTCGCCTTCCGGGCGCTCGATCTTCACGACGCGCGCCCCGGCATCGGCGAGGCGGACCGTGCAGAGCGGAGCGGCGACCGCCTGCTCGATCGAAACGACGAACAGACCCTCCAGCGGGCGGGCGCCGTCAGACATTGCGCTGTACCCCGAGCGCGCCAGCACGCCTGGCTTTAGCCGCTCGTCCTTGCCGTAGTCCTCGGCGGCATGGAAGAAAGCCGCGGCGTGCCGTCGATGTCCTCGAGCCGCTTGCTATAGGCTTCCAGATAGGCCTTGCGGCCATCGTCGCCGACACGGCCCGGCATATACGCGACGAAGGGCGGCAACACGTCGAAGCCGGAGTAGCGTAGCAGGCCATTGTGGATCGGCCACAGCACCGTGAGGATGTCGCCATCGATGCCATCGGGCGCATAGGTGTCGGCCGAAGTGCCCGTGGTGGCGGCCACCATGGCGAGCTTTCCCTTGAACATGCCGGTGTCGTATTTGCGCCCCGGCAGATACGCAAAACCACGCGCGAACACACGGTCGGCCCAGCCCTTGAGCATCGCGGGCATTCCGAACCACCAAACCGGGAACTGGAACAGCACGAAGTCCGCCTGTTTCAGCTTTTCGATCTCGGCCATGATGTCGGCCGAGAGCGCGTTGGCCTCGTACGCCGCGGTCTGCTCGCGCGGCAGGCTGAAAAAGTCCGGATCGTTCCGCTCGCCTGATATGTCGCCCGGCCCTGCGACAGGATTGAAGCCCATCGCATAGAGGTCGCTGACGACCACATCGTGGCCTGCGCGGGTCAATATTTCCACGGCCATATCCTTCATGGCGCCGTTGAAGGATTTTGCTTCCGGGTGGGCGTAGACGATGAGGACGTTCACGGCGGCAACTCCTAGTAGGAACGCGGCAGTCCAAGCACGTGCTCGGAAAGGTATGACAGGATGAGGTTGGTCGAGATCGGCGCGACCTGATAGAGACGCGTCTCGCGGAATTTGCGCTCCACATCGTACTCTTCCGCGAAACCGAACCCGCCATGCGTCTGGATGCAGACATTGGCGGCTTCGTTAGAGGCGTCGGCCGCCAGCATCTTGGCCATGTTCGCTTCGGCACCGGGGTTCTTGCCGGCCTCGTAGAGGTTCAGCGCCTCGCGCACCATCAATTCGGCCGCGCGCATGTTGGCGTAGGCCCTTGCGATTGGAAACTGGATGCCCTGGTTTTGGCCGATCGCTCGGCCAAACACATGCCTTTCCTTCGCGTAGACGCTCGACTTTTCGATGAACCATTTCGCATCGCCGACGCATTCGGCTGCAATCAGGATGCGCTCGGCGTTCATGCCCGAGAGGATGTAGCGGAATCCCTTTCCCTCTTCGCCGATCAGGTTTTCGACCGGCACGCGTAGATCGTCGAAGAAGACTTCGGTGGTGGCATGGTTCATCATGGTGCGGATCGGCCGGATGGTGAGGCCGTTGCCAACGGCTTCGCGCATATCGACGATGAGGACGGAGAGCCCGTCGGTCTTCTTCATGCCATCCTTGAGCGGTGTGGTCCGCGCCAGAAGCAGCATCAAATCCGAATGCTCGGCGCGGCTGGTCCAGATCTTCTGGCCCTTGACCACGAAATGATCGCCGTCGAGGCGAGCAGTGGTCTTGAGAGCGCCGGTGTCGGTGCCGCTGGTCGGTTCGGTGACGCCGAAGGCCTGCAGACGCAATTCTCCCGCGGCGACCTTCGGCAGGTATCGTTGCTTCTGGGCTTCCGAGCCGTGGCGAATAAGCGTGCCCATCGTGTACATCTGGGCATGGCAGGCACCGCCATTGCAGCCGGCGCGCTGGATTTCCTCCAGCACGGAGGCGGCGGCCGAAAGCGGCAGGCCCGAGCCGCCATACGCCTCCGGGATCAGAATCGAGAGCCAACCAGCCTCCGTCAATGCTTCGACGAATTCGCGGGGATAGGCCATGTCCCTGTCGAGTGCGCGCCAGTATTCTCCGGGGAAGCGCGCGCACAACCTGGCGACGGCATCGCGAATGTCCTGATAGTGTTCCATAATGTTTGTCCGGCCTCTAACTGCGGGCCTCACTATCGCGCCTCTATGTCCTATCAGCAATGCAAGGCAGGCGTGACCAGATATAACGTAATTCAAATGCTTACGATGAAGGGCCAAGAAGCTGGCCAACCCAGACGGCGCGCCCGACAAGGTCCTTGGCGATGTCCTCTATCGCTTGTCCGGCAAACCGCGCCAGCCGCGAGGCAGGCCGGTCTGCCGGGTAGGCAAGGATGAGGCGACGCACGGGCACGGGATCGATAAGCGGCGCAGCCGTGAGCTGCCCCGCAACCACGTCGGCATGGATAGGGGCGAGCGGCAGGATCGTCCAGCCATGGCCGTTGCGCACCAGGTCCTTCAGCGCCGAGTACGAATCCGCTTCGATGCCGACGTCCAGCGTGATGCCGGCATCAGTGGCGCAGCGTTCGACGATGATGCGCAGCCCATGCTTGATGCTGGGCAGCAGCAGGCGCTTGCCGGCGAGCGAGGTGAACGACACGGCGCGCACGGTTGAAAATCCCGCGTCTGGCGGTCCAATCAAGAAGAGGTTCTCCAGAAGCAGCGGGTGCGAGCGCAACGAACGCGCCATGCGCGGGTCGTAGAGCACCGCGACGTCCACCTCGCCACGGTGCATCCAGTCCAGCAAATAGCCGGTGTAGGCGCTCACAAGTCTGAGTTTCGCCTTGGGGTGGGCTTTGCCGAATGCGGCAGCCAACGGCAGCGAAATAATGTCCGCAACGGTGGGTGGCAGGCCGATGGCCACTTCGCCGGTCAGCGGCGCGTCGGCGGGCGTGGCTGTGGCTCGGATCTCGTCAATCTCGGCCATCACCCGCATGGCGTGTGTCAGAACCTCCTTGCCCTGCTCGGACAGCACCATGCCGCGTCCGTGGCGCAGAAAAAGGGCAAAGCCCAATTCCTCCTCCAGCATGCGCACCTGCCGGCTGAGCGCTGGCTGCGCAATGTGTAGCCGGTCGGCAGCCTTGCTGAGGCTACCGAGTTCGGCGACGTGGATCAGAGTCCGTAGCTGCGATAATTCCATGAGCTATCGAATATCATTATATCTGATCACAATAAAGGGACGAAGATTAGATCGGATAGCTGAGGTAATCTAATGCCAACTCAATTCTCGGAGGTCCAAGGTGACGGCGAGCGTACAAGCGAAACACCCGGAAACAGCTGCGGTTGCATCTGCCCCGGCGGCATCAGAAAGGCATTGGCCAGACCACGTCTATGATGTGCTCAAGGCTGCCGGCATCAGCCATATGTCCTATGTGCCCGATGCTGGCCATACCACATTGATCCGCCTCTTCGGTGCGGATCCTGAGGTCGTCACCAATGTCTTGACGACCGAAGAGGAGGGCATCGCCATTGCTGCAGGCGCTTGGCTCGGTGGCAAGCGGAGCGTCGTGCTCATGCAATCTTCCGGCGTTGGCAACTGTATCAATATGCTTTCGCTTCCCGTGCATGCGCGCTTTCCCTTGCTCGTTCTGGTGACGATGCGAGGCGAGTGGGCAGAGTTCAACCCGTGGCAGGTGCCGATGGGGCAGGCGACGGAGGCCTCGCTGAAGGCAATCGGCCTCAGGGTGCTGCGCGCCGAGACTGGTGACGACCTGGTGGAAACGGTCGCGCAAGCGGCTGCTATGGCTTTCGACGCCGACCAGCAGATCGCAGTGCTGATCGGGCAACGGCTGCTCGGCAAGAAGAAGTGGTGAACGACATGACGTTACCGACAATGGACCGCAGAGTCGCGGTGAAGAAGCTCCTTGACTCCCGCGACGGCGCCTTGGTCGTGACCGGTCTCGGCTCGCCGAGCTACGACGTGCATGCCGCCGGTGACCGCAACGACAACTATTATCTGTGGGGCGCGATGGGTGGTGCGGCGCTGATCGGCCTCGGGCTTGCCCAGGCCCAGCCCGACAAGCGGGTCATTGTGATTACCGGAGACGGCGAACAACTGATGGCGTTCGGTTCGCTGGCGACGATCTCGGTGGCGCGGCCGAAAAATCTCGACTTGATCGTGCTCGACAATCAGCACTTCGGCGAGACCGGCATGCAGTCCAGCCATACGGGCAAAGGCATCGGTTTCGACAAAGTCGCGGCCGCTTGCGGGTTTTCGAAAACCGCCGAGTTGCGCTCGCTGGAGGAGGTCGACACGCTGTGTGAAGAGCTGCGTCGCCCGGCCGAAGGTCCACGCCTTTTCGTGCTGAAAATCACCGCCGAGAACCTGCCGCGCTCGCTGCCACCGCGCGACGCGGTCGAGGTCAAGAACCGCTTTCGCGCCCATCTGGGCTTTGCCACTTGTTGAGAACCGATATGGCGCTGGTCAGTTTCCAGAACACGGTCGGCGGTCGGCTGCAATCGACAGCCGATACATTCGAGAGCCATGATCCGTTCACCGGCAGGCCCTGGGCGCTGATCCCGCGCGGGGGAGCAGCCCAGGTGGACGCCGCCGTGGCGTCCGCCAAGGCGGCATTCCGGTCGAAGGAATGGGCCGGCATCACCGCCACTGCGCGTGGCAAGCTGCTCGTGCGGATGGCCGACCTGATCGCCGACAACGCGGAGCGCATTGCCGCCATCGAGACGCGCGACAATGGCAAGCTGCTCACCGAAATGACGGCGCAGCTGCGCTATATCCCGGAATGGTTCCGCTATTTCGGCGGTCTTGCCGACAAGATCGAAGGGGCGGTGCTGCCGATCGACAAGGCTGGCATGTTCGCCTTCACCCGCCACGAGCCGCTGGGTGTCATTGCAGCCATCGTGCCCTGGAATTCGCCGCTTTTGCTTCTGACCTGGAAGCTAGCGCCGCTGCTGGCGGCCGGCAACACCGTCGTCATCAAACCGTCGGAACACGCTTCGGCCTCGACGCTGGAGTTCGTGAAACTGTTTGCGCAGGCTGGGTTCCCGCCAGGCGTGGTCAACACCGTTACCGGCATGCCGCTCGATGTCGGCGTGCCGCTCGTTGCCCACCCCGACGTCGCCAAGATAGCCTTCACCGGCGGTGAGCCCGGCGGGATCGCAGTCTATCGAGCGGCTGCCGAACAGCTCAAGACCGTCACGCTGGAGCTTGGCGGCAAATCGGCCAACATCGTCTTTGACGACGCCGATATCGAGAGCGCGGTCAACGGCGCGATCTCAGGCATTTTCGCGGCCAGCGGCCAGACCTGCATCGCCGGCTCGCGCCTGCTAGTGCATCGCAAGATCCATGACCGGTTCGTGGAGGGCGTCATAACGCTGGCGGCCAGTGCTCGATTGGGCAATCCGGCGCTGGCCGAGACGCAGGTCGGGCCGATCACCACGCAAGCCCAGCGCGAGAAGGTGCTGTCCTACCTCGGCATCGCGCGCCGCGAGGGTGCGCTTTGCGTGCTGGGCGGCGGCAAGCCAGCGTCCGGCGAACTGGGCGAGGGCTGGTTCGTCGAGCCCACCATCTTCACCGGCGTGAACAACAGCATGCGGATCGCACGTGAAGAGGTGTTCGGGCCAATCCTCTCGGTCATCCCGTTCGACGACGAGGATGAGGCTTTCGCCATTGCCAACGACAGCCCCTACGGACTGGCGGCGGGGATATGGACCAGCGACATGGGCCGGGCACTGCGCGGCGCGGCCGCAATGGAAGCGGGGATGGTCTGGATCAATTCATACCGCGCCGTCTCCTACATGGCGCCGTTCGGCGGCTACAAGAGAAGCGGTATCGGGCGTGAAAGCGGACAGGAGGCCATCAATTCCTATCTGCAAACCAAGACGGTGTGGATAGACACAGCCGGCAAGACCGCCAATCCCTTCGTTATCCGCTAGGCTTGGCTTCGGTGGGAGAATTATCCCTATCCGTGGCCAAGCTCAGCACATCGCTCCCCGAGACGGTGGTCGACTAACAATGATCGAAGGACTGGACATGAGACAGACAGGCAAGGTTGCGGTTGTCACGGGAGCGGCACGCGGCATCGGACGAGCTTGCGCGGAACGCTTTCTGGCCGAAGGCGCGAAACTCGTGCTCGGCGACATCGATGCCGCGGAACTGAAAAAATGTGCCGCTGAAATCGGCTCGACCGACAGCGTCCTGGCCGTAGTCACTGATGTCAGCAAGAAGGACAAGGTCGATGCACTGGTCGCGGCGGCGGTCGCCAGGTTCGGCCGCGTCGACATCATGGTCAACAATGCCGGCATCGCTCCGGTCCAGGATTTTCTCGACATCAGCGAGGCGGATTACGACAGGGTTCTCGCCATCAATCTGAAGGGCGCGTTCATGGGCACCCAGGCCGCAGCCCGCCAGATGATCGCGCAGGGTGGAGGCGGTGTCATCATCAACATGTCGTCGATCAATTCGGGCCTCGCCAATCCACGCGTCGCCACCTACGCGATCTCCAAGGGCGGCATGAACCAGGTCACCAGTACCGCGGCTGTTGCCTTCGCTCCCCACGGCATCCGCGTGGTCGGTGTCGGCCCGGGCACCATCGCCACGGACATGGTCATGGACGGGACATTCATCGATTCGGAAGAAATGCGACGGGCGGTTCTTTCGCGCACACCGCTCGGACGCCTCGGCACGGCTGCCGAGATCGCCTCTGTTGTGGCGTTCCTGGCCAGCGACGACGCCTCTTACATCACCGGCGAGACGATCTACCCCGACGGGGGTCGCCGCGTTCTGAACTATACGGTCCCGATCAAGGAGTGAGAGGATATGGGTAACTTCGACAAGCTGCATCATCTCTGCATCGTCGTGCACGATATCGACAAGGCGCAGGCCTATTACGACTCCATCGGCATTGGGCCATGGGAATCCTATCCGCCGCTGGCCGAGTACGAAGAACTTGAGGTCCCAAGTCCGAAGGGTTTCAAGGCGATGCAGTACCGGATTTGTAACCTGCCGAACGTTCAACTGCAGCTGTGCCAGCCGAACAGCGATCCTTCACCGCAGCGGATTCATCTCGATACCAAGGGTGAAGGCGTCTTCCATATCGGCTTTGAGGTCCGCGATGCGGATGCAGCCGAAGCCAAGGCGAAAACTGACGGACTTGCCGTGCTGATGCGCGGGCGCCGGGAAAACCGCACCGGCTTCACCTACTACGACACAGCCGAAAAGGCAGGCGTGATCCTGCTGACGCGGGCGACCAATCTGCCCGGCAAATGATCCACCAACGCAAAGGATTGGGGAGGTCGATGAGGCCCAGGAACAACTGGTCCGTCAGCTTCCCCGCAATTCCTGAAGCCGGTCGACCAGGAATTTGCCGCTGGTGATGATATGCATTTCCAACAGGCCGACGGCGCGCAGCGTATCCTTGGCTTCGCACAGGTCGATGAGTTGCCAGTGGTCGCGGTCGGACTGGGCCTGGATTTCGGTGAGCGTCACCATCATGCGTGTGTAGCGTTCCAGCTGCTGGTAGATGCGCCCCACCAGTTCGATCGTCGCCTTGCGGCCAGACGGCTGGTAGAGCGCGGCGTGGAAATTCCAGTTGAGCTGGTTCGAGTACTCGCCGGTCTTGCCCTGCTCCTGGTGCTGCTCTGCGCGCTCGCGGGCCAGCGCGAAGTCGGCCTCTGTCATCCTTGGAATGGCCAGGGCCAGTAGCCATGTTTCGATCCGGGCCCGCAATTCGTAGAGCTCGAGGATCTCGTCCAGGGAAATGGAGGTGACGACGGCGCCCTTGTGGGAAACCAGCGTGACGAAGCCTTCCGAATGAAGCTGATGCAGCGCCTCTCGCACCGGAATTCGGCTGACGCCGAACTCGGTGGCCAGATGCTCCTGCCGTAGCTGGAAATTGGCCTCGTATTCGCCGATCAGGATCTTCTGCCTGATGGCATCGGCGACCTGGGTCGAGATGGTTTTCTTCTGTACGAGCATGAATCAGCCTGGGGCGGCCGCCTTGTTTGTCGACTGGCGCCGTTTTGATTGAAGAAGTGGACGCATAGCACCGTTGTCACTGCGATGCCATGTCGCCCGTTTCGCTTCAGTAGACATGTTCCTCGATGGGCTGGTTGCCAGCGATCCGTTCGTAGCGGAAGGCCGACAGGTCGACAGAGCGGTACTCGCCATAGGCAATGAGGTCACTGACGCCCGACCCGGTTGCCGCCGCATGCATCATGCCGTGGCCGCTGAAGCCGGTGGCCAGGACAAAGTTCGAGATCTCCGGATGCCGGCCGATGATGCCGCTGTGGTCGAAGGTGTTGTACTCGTAGAGCCCCGCCCAGGCGCGCAGCATGCGCAATTGTTCGAAGCCGGGCACACGATGGGCGAGCGCCGGCCAGATCAATTCGTCGAACAGGTCGTAGTCCACATCCAGGCCAAAATCGTCCGGCTCGTTCTCGCGCACCGGCGGAACACCGCACAGGAAGAGCTGACCTTCCGGCCGCAGCCAGAGGCCGCTTGTGTCGAAGATGAAGGGGCAGTTGTCGATTCTTGCCGGCGTTTCGAAGACGAAGACGCATCGCTTACTCGGGACGACCGGCAGGTCGGTGCCGGCCATCCTGGCAATGCCCGCGCTCCATGGCCCGGCCGCGTTGATCACCGTGCCGGCGGCAAGCCTCTCACCATTGTCCAGCAGCACTTCACCCACCTTGCCGGAAGACGCCATGGTCAGTCCGGTCACTGTCGCGGCAAGATAGTCCACGCCCTGTGTGCGCGCCTTGCGACGGAATGCCTGCATCAGGCCAGGACCGTCGAACCAGCCTTCGCTGCCAAGGCCGAGCGAGCCGAGCGCGAGATCGTCCGTGTTGAGCCAGGGGAAGCGTCGTGCCAGATCAGCTTGTTCGATCAATTCGGCGTCGACACCCATGCCGCGCTGAACGCGGTTCTTGGCACGCTGCGCGTCGGCCCGCTCAGGCGTCGCCAGCACGAGATATCCAGGCTCATGCAGCCCGATGTCCGCAAGCTCATCACCAATGGCAAGCCGTGTCTTCACCTGGCGCAGGAAGTCGATGCTGAACTTCGACATGGCGATGTTGGGCGCCGTGCCGAACTGCTGGCGGATGGCGCTGGTCGACAAGGAAGACGAGGAGGCCGTGTAGTAGGGGTCCCGCTCGATCACCGCGATCCTGCCATCGAAATCCGGGTTGGCTGACAGGAAGTAGGCGATCGAGCTGCCGACAACGCCTCCGCCAACGATCACCACATCATAGTTTGTGCCCATTCCAATCGTGTTCCCTATCTCAAATATCATCCGTGGCGACGAAGGATTGGATACTTTCCTCTATCGACCCACCTCCAGAATGAGACATAACCCGGTCTTCGACGCAGAAAAAGGGGTTTGACGCGAAAATCGGAATACATTATCCAATCTGTAGCAAATATCATACATGCCGAGGATTGTTCCGTGGGCCTCATCGCTCCCCGTCTCGACGTCATCAAGCCAAGTCCCAGCATGGCGGTCACCGCGCGGGCAATCGAAATGCGCTCGGCCGGCATCGACGTTATCAGCCTGAGCGCCGGCGAGCCGGATTTTCCTACGCCTCCGCACATCGTCGAGGCGGCCTACGAGGCGATGCGCAGGGGGGAGACGCGCTATACGGCGGTCGACGGCACCACCGCGCTGAAGAAGGCGGTGGCCGAAAAATTCAGGCGCGAGAACGGCCTCGACTACAAGCCTTCGCAAATCAGCGTCGCGGGGGGCGCCAAGCAGATCATCTACAACGCCCTGCTGGCAACGCTGGCCCCGGGTGACGAGGTGGTTGTCCCAGCGCCCTATTGGGTTTCCTACACCGATATCGTCCTGCTCGGCGAAGGTAAGCCCGTGGTCGTTCCCTGCACGGAGGCGCAGGGCTTCAAATTGACGCCGCAAGCCCTGCGAGCCGCGATCACCGGGCGCACCAAGTGGCTTCTGCTCAACACGCCTTCCAACCCGACAGGCGCCGTCTACAGCCGCGACGAACTCGCTGGCCTGGCCGAAGTGCTGCTCGACCAGCGCCACGTCCACGTGCTGACCGATGACATATACGAGCATATCCTGTTCGATGGACGTACCTTCCATACCATCGCCGGCGTCGAGCCGCGGCTGAAGGACCGTACGCTGACAGTGAACGGGGTATCGAAGGCCTATGCCATGACCGGCTGGCGGATCGGCTATGCCGGCGGGCCGGAAGCGCTGATCCGCGCCATGGCGACCGTGCAGAGCCAAAGCACGTCGAACCCGTCTTCCATCTCGCAGGCCGCGACCATTGCCGCTCTGGAAGGTCCCCAGGACTTTCTTCGCCCTCGGGCGCTCGAATTCCAGGTTCGGCGCGACCGCGCTCTGGAGCTGCTGCGCAGAGATTCCCGGCCTCACCTGCCAGACGCCCGAGGGCGCCTTCTATCTCTATCCCAACTGCTCGGCCCTGATCGGCCGTCGCCGCCCCGACGGCACTCCCATCGGCAGCGACGACGACTTCTCGCTTTACCTACTCGATCAGGCGCGGGTCGCGGTGGTGCAGGGCTCTGCCTACGGCCTGTCGCCGCATTTCCGCATTTCCATAGCCACGTCGATGGACCTGATCGAAAAAGCGATCGGGCGCATCGCCGAGGCTGTCGACGCGCTGCGGTAGGGCCGGCGATGGATCTCGACTTCGTCCAGAAGCTGATCGAATTTGTCTCGCGTTCGCCCATTGCCGAACTGGAGATCGAGCGCGACGGCGTTCGCGTCCGCGTGTCCAGGCATACGGCGTCGGCGCAATCCGCGTCGCAGGTGCAGCCGGGGCCTGATGTAACCGCACGTTCCCCAGATCAGACGTCGACATCTCCGCCCATCGCACGCCATTCTATCCGCGCGCCGCTGACGGGCGTGTTCTACCGCTCCGGCACCGAAGGCGAACCGCCGCTGGTTGCCATTGGCGATGTGGTCGCGGAGGGGCAGAAAATCGGCGTCCTCGAAGCCATGAAGACGTTCAATGTCGTGGAATCCGATCGCGCTGGGCGGATCGTCCAGATCGCGTTCGACGACCATGCAGCGGTGCAGTCCGGCGACGTGCTGTTCGTGCTGGAAGACGAGGGCTGAGGGCGATGTTCGATACCGTCCTTATCGCCAACCGCGGTGAAATCGCGCTACGCATCCTGCGCGCCTGCCGCGATCTCGGATTGAGAACGGTGGCGGCGCACTCGGAGGCCGATGCGAGCCTTCGCCATGTCGCGCTAGCGGACAAGGCGATCTGCATCGGACCGGCTGCCGCGACAGAGAGCTATCTCAACATCGCCGAGATCATCGCGGCCGCGCAACTCACCGGCGCGGGCGCGATCCATCCGGGCTATGGTTTCCTTTCGGAGAACGCCGCCTTCGCCGAGGCCGTCGAAAACGCCGGCCTCATCTTCGTCGGGCCGTCCGCGACGGCGATCCGCACCATGGGCGACAAGGTTTCCGCCAAGCGCACGATGATCGCCGCCGGCGTTCCGTGCGTTGCGGGCTCGAAGGGTGCGCTGCCACAGGACGAGCAAGAGGTGCGCGCCATTGCCGAGGCCATCGGCTATCCCGTCATCGTCAAGGCAGCGGGTGGTGGGGGCGGGCGCGGCATGCGCATCGTGCGCGATGAGCAGGCCCTGATGGAAGCCGTTTCCATGGCGGTGAAAGAGGCGGACCGGGCCTTCGGCAACCCGCAAGTCTATCTGGAAAAATTCCTTGAGCAGCCGCGGCATATCGAGATCCAGATCCTGGCGGACAAGCACGGTAGGGCTGTCTGGCTCGGCGAGCGGGATTGCTCCATGCAACGCCGTCACCAGAAGATCATCGAGGAAGCGCCGGCGCCTGGCATCGCCCGCGAGGCGATCGCCGACATAGGCGACCTGTGTGCCCGCGCATGCCTGACCATCGGCTATACAGGTGCCGGCACGTTCGAATTCCTCCATGAGGACGGGCGCTTCTCTTTCATCGAGATGAACACCCGCGTGCAGGTGGAGCATCCCGTCACTGAGCTCGTCACCGGCATCGATATCGTGCGTGAGCAGATCCGCATCGCTCGCGGCGAACCGTTGTCATTCAGCCAGGCAGACATCCGCATTCAAGGCCACGCTGTCGAATGCCGCATCAACGCTGAAGATCCCTACAGCTTTCGGCCGCATCCGGGCCGGGTCGAGCGCTGGACGCCGCCCGGCGGCCCCGGCATCCGTGTCGAATCGCATCTCTACTCCGGCTACACCGTGCCGCCGCATTACGATTCGCTGGTGGCCAAGCTCCTGGCGCATGGCGCGACGCGGGCCGAGGCGATCCGGCGGATGCGCGGGGCGCTGGGCGAGATGGAGGCAGTCGGCATCGCCACCAATGCACCGCTGCACGGTATCCTGATGGAGGAGCCCGGCTTCGCTGCCGGAGGCTTCGATATTCATCATCTCGAACATCTCATTGAAGGCGGTCTGCTCGAGGGGCGAGGCGGCGATGACGCTTGAGGAGATCGAAAGGCTGGCCGCTTGGTGCGCAAGTGCCGGCATAGGGGAGATCGCGCTGGCCGAGGCCGGCTTTTCGCTGCGCCTGCATATGCAGGCCGTGGTTGCCGAAACACCTAGGGCTGGCGCCGAAGCGCTGAAGGCGGAAACGGTCTTCAAGGGCGTGCGTGCGCCCGGCGTCGGCGTGTTCCGTATCGATCATCCAACGACCGGCCACCCTGTTGCCGGACCTGGCCAGATGGTCCGCAAGGGCGAGACGGTCGGCGTCCTGCAGGTCGGCCCATGCCTGAAGGCCGTGCTCGCGCCGGCAGACGGCGTGCTGGGCGCGGCGCTGATAGAGGACGGAGCGGTCGTCGGTTACGGCACGCCGCTCTACGAACTGGTGTGAAGGCAAAGGCGATGGTTCGAACCACTGAGGAAAGCGCCGGGGCGGCCGAAGGATTACAGGTCGATATCAATTCCGACATGGGCGAGGGTTTTGGAGCCTACAGGCTCGGCGACGATGCGGCTATCCTCGACATCGTCAGTTCCGCCAATGTGGCCTGCGGCTTTCATGCCGGTGACCCCGAGATCATGGCGGCCACGTTCTCGATGGCGCGCGATAAGGGCGTCGCCGTTGGCGCGCATCCGAGCTTCGCCGATCTGTGGGGGTTCGGACGCCGCATCATCCCGCATTCCATGGATGAAATCGAAAGGCTAGTCGCCTATCAGATCGGCGCGGCGCAGGCGCTTTCCGCCTATGCCGGCCATCCGATCCGCTACGTGAAGGCGCATGGCGCGCTGGGCAACCTTACCCAGACAGACCGTGGCGTCGCCGAAGCCGTGACCCGCGCAGTCAAGGCCGTCGATCCCGGCCTGATCTGCCTCGCCATTGCGCTCGGCTTCCAGGACAGGATCGCGCGCGACGCGGGCCTGACGGTCAGGTCCGAAATCTTCGCCGACCGCGCCTACACGGAGGAAGGCTTTCTTGTCTCGCGCAAGCTGGAAGGTGCAGTCATTCACGATGCGCAGATGGCGGCGGAACGGGTCGTCCGCATGGTCAAGCAAGGCGCCATCGAGACGATTTCCGGGCAGGCGCTCAAGACACCAATCGATTCGATCTGCGTTCATAGCGACACGCCGGCGGCAGTCGCAATTGCCGCGCGCGTCCGGGCCCGCCTGGAAGAGGACGGGATCAGCGTCAGAGCATTCGCGGCAATCGTCTGATAAACACTATCCGCCGAGGGGCCTGTGCAGGCGACGAGGTCGGACTTCGTCTATTTTCAAGGAGCTGTCGTGATGGCCAAGGGATATCTTATCGCGCAAGTCACCGTCACCAATTCGGACGCCTACTCCAACTACGCCAAGGTTGCGAGCGATCTGCTAAAACAATATGGCGCCCGCGTCGTCGTCAAACCAGAGACCGCCTTGATTAAGGAAGGAAATCCCAAAGCCCGCACGGTGATCTTCGAGTTTGCGAGCTTCGACAAGGCAAAGGAATTCTGGGACAGCCCGGAATATGCCGAGGCCAAGGCTCTGCGGGCAGGCGCCGCCGATGGCGACTTCATCCTCATCGAGGGTACCGACTGATTTGAATGCCAGTGCCGTTTTCGCCGCATCCAAAACGACCGGCTGGCTCACGATTCAAACGGCGCCCAGCCCTTGCTCGAGAAAACGGTCGAGCTGTTCGATTTCCTGGGCGGAGAGACTGATGCCGTCTCTCTCCGAAGCCGCACGAGCAAGGAACCGCCGCTGCGAGGGCAGGCGCGCACCCTGACCGACGATCGCCTCGAACAGGGCTTCGGCACGACCCAGCGGATTGCCGGGATGGCCGGCGGAAAAAGCTTGCGGCGAGAAAGCGATGACCAACTCTCCATGCGACGGATAAAGCGTCGTGGTGCCGAGTAGATCGAGCGCCTCGGGGCTGGTCAGGTCGCCGATCATGATGCCGGCGAGCAACTCGATCATCGTCCCGATAGCAGAACCCTTGTGCCCGCCGAAAGAAAGCATGGCGCCTGCGAGGGCAGCTTCCGGATCCGTCGTCGGCCTGCCGTCGACATCGATCGCCCAGCCTTCCGGCAGCTTCTTGCCGACCCGGCGATGGAGCTCGATCTCGCCGCGCGCGGCAACCGACGTCGCGAAGTCGAAAACATAAGGCGGCTGCTCTTCGCGCGGCCAGCCAAAGGCAAAAGGATTGGTGCCAAGCAGCGGTCCGTTGCCACCAGTCGGAGCGACCGTGGCATAGCTCGGGCACATGGCCAGGCCGGCAAGGCCTGTCTGCGTCAAGCTTTCGACCTCCACCCAAAGGGCGGAAAAATGCACGGCCGAGTTGATCGCGAGCGCGGCAATGCCGCACGAGCGTGCCCGCTCGACCAGCACCGGCAGGCCCAATTCGAGGGCCGGGTTAGCGAAGCCGTGCTTCGCATCCACTTTGACGATGGCCGGTGCGTCTTGCGGCAACAACTCGGGCAGCGCGTTTGGCTCCACCTTTCCGGCCTTGATTGTCCGCAGGGCGCCTTCGATGCGGTAGACACCATGCGACTTGCAGGCATCGCGTTCCGCCGCGACGATGACCCGGGTGATGGCGCCGGCCTGGATGGGGTTCAGCCCGGCCTTGCGGAAAATTGCATCGACGCGCTCATGCAGGGCATCGACGGTGATCGCGGTGTTGGTCATTTCTGCCTTCAGGTTTGGTTGCGAAGAAACGCTGCCTTTAAAAATCCAGACCGCCGGCAAAGGCCCTTAGGTCCTGTGCAAGCAAAGCGGGCTGTTCGAGGGCTGCGAAATGACCCCCGCGCGGCATCGCTGTCCACCGGCGGATGTCCTTGAAGACACGCTCGACCCAGCTCCTTGGCGGCATCGGTAGCTCCTTGGGAAACAAAGCCACCGCAAGCGGGATGTCGATCGCCGTGCCGGGCGGGAATGCAAGCGGGCGGGCGCGCGTTTCCCAATAGAGCCGCATCGACGAAGCGACGGTCCGGGTGAACCAATAAAGCGAGATGTCGGCGAACATGTCGTCGGGCGAAAAAGCAGCATTGCCCAGATCGCCACCGCAATCGCTCCAGTCGCGGAACTTTTCGATCATCCAAGCTGCCAGTCCGACCGGTGAATCCGTCAGCCCATAGGCAAGTGTTTGCGGGCGCGTCGCTTGAATATGAGCATAGGCGCCATGAAGATCCGCCCATCCGGCTTTCCGTTCCAGGAAGGCGCGCTCTTCCGACGTCAAGTCACCGTCTGGGCCTGCATCGTGAGGCGGTGAGAATGAGCCGGGGATGAAATTGAGATGCACGCCGGCGAGACTGTCGGGATGCGCGTGCGCCAGACATGTCGACACGCTGGCGCCCAGATCGCCACCTTGCGCGAGATATCGTTTGTAGCCGAGACGGCTCATCAACTCGGCCCAAAGGTCGGCGACGGTGAACAGGTTGAGACCAGACTTGGTCGGTCGGCTCGAAAAGCCAAAGCCAGGAATCGAAGGGACCACGACGTTGAAGGCGTCCTCCTGCCTTCCGCCATGCGAAAGTGGGTCTGTCAGAAGTGGGATCAGCTCATGAAATTCGAAGACGCTGCCTGGCCAGCCATGGGTTAGTATGATCGTTCTGCCAGTCGCAATTGCGGCGCGCGCATGGATGAAATGGATGGTTTGGCCGCCGATATCCGTCTGGCAGTGCGGATGGATGTTCCAGGCGGCTTCCTGCTTGCGCCAGTCGAAGCCGGTGCGCCAGTGCTGCATAAGCCGGCGCAGTTCCTCTTGCTCCGTTCCCTGCGCCCAGCCTATTGCCTGCAATTGGTCCGGCCCGCGCCAGTTCGAGATGCGCTTGTTCAAATCGTCGATTTCAGACTGGGCGATCTCGATGGTGAAGGGGCGAATTTTCATGGCCTCCTCTGCTCGCCGACCATGAGGTTCCGGGCGGCGATAAAGTCGCGGCGTCGCTGCCGGTTCATGCGAAGCGCTTCCGTCGACGCTTCGATCGAGACCGCTGAGAAACGCAGGCGCGCGCCGACAGGCGCTTGTGCGAGCCGCCACAGGTCGGCTTCGATCACCGTAGCGATCTTCGGATAGCCGCCGCAAGTGTTGGCATCGGCAAGCTGGATGATCGGCTGGCCGGACGGCGGCACCTGGACAGTGCCGGGTACGATGCCGTGCGACAGCAATTCCATCGGTGAGACGAGCGAGAGCGCCTCTCCGGAAAGGCGATATCCCATCCGGTTGGCGTCGCTGGTGATGTTCCATTCGCTTCCGGTGAAGGCTGCCTGGGCCTCAGGGGTGAAGGCGTCGAACTCGGCGGCCGGCAGAACCCGCAACTCGATTGCCGAGGCAAAGCCGTCCACCGCGCCGCGTCGCTCTTCCAGCGCTGCGCCGATGCCGCCTGCGGGAAGCCGGCATTGCGCCGGGTTGAGCGCAAGCCGGTCGCCGCGCGACAGGCCGCGCCCGCCGAGCCCCCGAAGCCACCCTTCGCATCCGTCGCGCGCGACCCCATGACGAGGGGCAGATCGAGCCCGCCGGCAACGGCGACATAGGAACGCGCACCGGTGCGCGGTGCTTCGAGGACAAGGGTCTCACCGGCGCGGATCGTCATGGCCCACCAGGGCGGGCAGGGCCGGTTACCGACGCTGACGACGCAATCCGCGCCGGTGACAGCGACCGCGGTGTCGACATTCGTGCGCAGCCGGAACGGATGAAGCGCTACCTCGATCCCGGCAGCCGAGGGATCATTGCCCAGCATGAGATTGGCCATTGCAAGCGCTTGCCTGTCCATGGCGCCGCCATGGCTGACCCCCAGCGCAAGATGGCCAGGCCGGCCGAGATCCTGGATCGTGTTCGGCAGGCCGGTGGTGAGGATCTCGATCACGCCTCAATCCCCGCGATCGTGAATCCGATCGTGTCTCCGGGCCGGAGCAGCACGGGCAATTCCGCTTCGGCGTTGAACAGCTTCACGTCGGTATGGCCGATCATGTGCCATCCGGACGGCGCAGTCATCGGCATGACGCCCGCCTGCGCACCGCCGATGATGACGGCGCCCTCAGTGACCTTCAGGCGAGGCGTGCTGCGCCTTGCCCATGCAAGCCGTGGGTCGAGACCGGACAGATAGGGAAAGCCCGGCATGGCGCCGATGGCGGCGACGGTGTAGGCGGCTGCCGCGTGGCGGCTGACGGTCTCGTCGACAGACAGGCCGCAATGCGCGGCCCAGCCGGCGAGGTCCTCGCCGCGCGAGCCGCCATAGCTGACGGGAATGGTATGATGCGTGCCGGTCACCGCATGGGCATCGGTGCTGGCCCAGAGCGACATCAGCTGATCGCCGACGCTGTGAGCGTCCGTGGCGAGCGGGTCAACACCACCAGCAGGTTGTTCATGCCGGGAACGGTCTCGCGCACCCCTTCGAGGCTCAGCGCGGCATTCGCTACCGCCCAGACCAACTCCTGGGTGGCATCATCGAAAGCCTCCTGCGCGCCGTCGAGCAGCAGCGCGGCTGATCCCGCAAGACTGATGTGGGGCGTACCGAAAACCATTGGCGGTCAGTCCTTCACCGGCATCGTATAATTCAGGATCAGGCGGCCGCCATCCGGATAGATGGTCTGGCCGACAATGTAGGAGGCGTCGTCGCTGGCCAGGAAGGATGCGACGCTGGCGATCTCCGAAGGTTCGCCACAGCGGCCGCTCGGCGTGCGCGACAGGATGGTCTGGCGCTGCGCTTCGCTGGCCATGACCGAGCTCTTGACCATGTCGGTCAGGATGGTGCCGGGGCCGATGGCGTTGACGCGAATGTCATGCCGAATCAATCCGACGGCCATCACCGCCGTCAACTGCTTGATGCCACCCTTGGACACGGCATAGGCGACGGAATTGGGAATGGCCAGGATGGCGTTGATCGACGACATGTTGATGATCGAGCCGCCGCGTCCCTGCGCGATCATGGCCCTTGCCGCGGCCTGCCCGAGAAGGAAGGGCGCCTTGAGATTGACGCGCTGAACCAGGTCGAAGGCTTCCTCGGGGAAGTCAACGAAATCGTCCAGATGGATAATGCCGGCATTGTTGATGAGGACGTCGACACTGCCGAATCGCTTCGTGGCCTTGGCAACAACATCGGCTGCCATTTCCTGCGTGCATTCGGAGAGATCCGCCGATAGCCAGGCGGCACGTTCGCCAAGACGTTCGGCATGCTCGCGTCCGCGATCGGCCTGCACGTCGACAAGCACCACCTTGGCGCCATCGGCATGAAAGCGCTCGGCGCAGGCAAGGCCCAGGCCTTGTGCCGCCCCGGTGACGATCACGACTTTTCCTGCGTGCTTCACAACCCAATCCCTTTTCACAATCATGACATTTATGGATATGTTATCCAATCTATCTTGAACTTCGACGCCATTGCAAGCCCGGATGGGTGGAGCGGTTGGGGTCATTCTGGCCAGCTCGGCGCCATTCCGAAGCCGCTTTGGCTTTTTTCTGCCCACCATCGCAAGGTCGGTTGACTCCACCGAATTAAGTGTGATTGGATACTATATTCATAAGAAGTGCCGACGACGGGGAGTGCAGGCAATGGCGGATGGATCACAGGAAAGCGAACTGATCGACGCGTTCCGCGCTCTTGCGACGCCGTTGATCAGCGACAATCTCGCTCGTGTCCCCGGCGCTGTCGGGTTGCGGCCGTTCCATCGGTTGAGCGGCGTCATGGCGGGGAGGGCGCTGACGGTCAGGACCCGCCCCGGCGACAACCAGTTCATCCATCGTGCGCTCGATCTGTTGCGGCCCGGAGACGTCATCGTCGTCGATGGCGGCGGCTATGAAGGACGTGCGCTGGTCGGCGAGATCATGACAAGTGTCGCGGCGTCACGCGGCGCTGCGGGCATTGTCATCGACGGCGCCATCCGCGATGCCGGTGCCATCAGCCGCAATCCGTTTCCATGCTTTGCACGGTCAGCCATCCATCTCGGACCTTACAAGGATGGCCCGGGAGCCATCAATGTTCCCGTCTGCATAGGCGGCATGGTCGTAGGTCCTGGCGACATCGTCGTCGGCGACGAGGATGGCGTCGTGGCATTTCCAATCGACGGTGCCGCGGCCTTGCTGGCCGCCGTCCGGGCGCAGGAAGCCCGCGAGGCCGAGATCATGCAGAGCATCCAGGAGAACCGCTATCAGGGAGCCTATGCCCGGGCTTCCAGCGGCAGTCACTGATCGGCGGATCAGGAGCCTGCCGGTGAGAAATCGCATGGCCGGCTGGCGATCTTGCTCAACATAACCGCTCCGCAGCTAACCGAGGGGCGAAACAATGCATTTCGGGCACGCCGCCTGGATGCACCAACAGGGGAAAATGGAGAGAATAATGGTTGTTTCCTTCAAGAGGCTTGCCAAGAGGCTAGCTTGTGCCACCGCCCTTGCCGGGCTGGCTATGACCACGATGGCCGCGGCTGCCGATATCAAGATCGGCATCGTTGCTCCAATGACTGGCCAACTGGCCAGTGAGGGGCAGGATATGGAGAACGCCGTGAAGATGGCGATCAATGCCGTCAACGCCAAAGGCGGCGTCAACGGCGACAAGATCATCACCACGACCGCCGACGACGCTTGCGATCCGCAGCAGGCGGTGACCGCAGGCAGCAAGCTTGTCTCGGAGGGCGTGACCGCCATCGTCGGCGGCTACTGCTCGGGCGCCGTGTTGCCGACATTGAAGATCTATGGCGACGCCGGCATTCCGTTCGTCATCATCGGAGCGAACTCGACCAAGCTGGTTGCCGCCAATCAGGGCAATGCCTTCCTCGCCAATTCAACCGGCGACATGCAGGCGACGACGGCTGTCGAGCTCTTCAAGAAGAACGGCTACAAGAAGATCGCGGTCATAGACGAAGGCGATGCCTATTCGTCTGACCTGGCCAAGCTGACAGCCGAAGCCTTCAAGGGTGCCGGCGGCGAGATTGCCACCAAGGAGACGACCACTGCCGGTGAGCAGGACTATTCGGCGGTCGTCACCAAGATCAAATCGAGCGGCGCGGACGCGGTCTTCTGGACCGCCTACCATGCCGGTGGCGCCCTGCTCACCAAGCAGCTTCGACAGGCTGGATTCCAGGGCGGCATCGTACTCGGCGACGGCAACAATTCGCCGGAATATCTGGAGATCGCCGGCTCGGCCGGTGAGGGCGTGTACCTGTTGTCCCGCCCACCGTGGACCTCCTGTCTGGCGCCGCCGACTTCAAGGCCAAGTACAAGGAAACCTATGGCCGCGACGCCGGCGCCTATGCGGCGCTGTCCCATGACGTGGGCGACCTGATCGTCGATGCTGTCACACGGGCCAAGTCGACGGACCAAAAGGCAATCATCGAGGCGCTCAAGGCTAGCGACTTCAAGGGACTTGCCGGTGAAATCAAGTTCACCGACAAGAACACGCTGCAGACGTCAAACTTCCGCCCAGTGGTCGCCAAGGGCGGCAAGTGGGTGGCCGTCGAATAAAGGCTAACCGGATTGATGCCGGGGCGGCCCTTGTGGCGGCCTCGGCGTCATCGCCGATTGTCTGGCGCACCGACGCTGCGCCCCGGCAAGACGTTCTCAATTCCGCACCCGGAGCACCCATGACGCTCGACCTGCTTATTCAGCAACTGGTGAACGGCCTTATCGTCGGCTCTTTCTATGCCCTGATCGCGCTTGGCTACAGCATGGTCTTCGGCGTCATCAAGCTCCTGAATTTCGCCCATGGCGACATCTACATGAATGGCGCCTTCGTCGGCCTCATCGTGTTTTCCTTCGTCGGCATCTGGGTCGGCAACGGCTGGCTGGGCGTGGTCTGCGCGCTGCTGGTGTCGATGTTGGTTGTCGGCTTGCTCGGTGTCGTCATCGAGCGCTTCGCCTATCGGCCGATGCGCAATGCGCCGCGCCTCTCCATTCTGATCACGGCGCTCGGTGCCTCGATGGTGCTGAACGGCACCGCACTCGCCCTGACGGGCGGACGCCACTACGCCTTCAACACCGACCTCGGTTTTGCCGGTGTCGACATTTCCACAGTTCACATCACCTACACGCAGATGGTGCTGGTGGCTGCCTCCATCGCTCTTATGGCCGGCATGCAGGCCTTTGTGTCACGCACCATGTACGGCAAGGCGATGCGCGCCGTGTCCATCGACATGGGGGCGAGCCGCCTGATGGGCATCGATGTCGACCGGGTGATCGCCTTGACCTTTTTCATGGGCTCGGCACTCGCCGCCGGCGGCGGGGTCATGGCCGGCGCATACTATGGCAGTGTCCATTTCTTCATGGGCTTTATCATGGGGCTCAAGGCCTTCACGGCAGCCGTCATAGGCGGCATCGGCAGCGTGCCGGGCGCCATGCTCGGCGGCTTGCTGCTCGGCCTGCTCGAGGCTTTCGGTTCGTCCTTGCCCTTCGTCGGATCGGAGTGGCGTGACGTCTTCGTTTTCGGGACCCTGATCCTGTTCCTTGTGTTCAAGCCGACCGGCCTTCTTGGCCGCTCTGTCGTGGAGCGGGTGTGATGATCGACGAAGTGAGAAGCGTGCCGGCCGCCGGGCAACCGCGACTGATGCGCTGGTCCGTCGTGCTGCCCGGCCTGGCGGCACTAGCCGTCGCGCTGGTGTTGCCGCAGTTCGCCAACGCCTATGTGACGGAGGTGGCGACCACGGCGCTGCTCTATGTCGTTCTGTGCCTCGGCCTCAACATCGTCGTCGGCTATGCCGGCCTGCTCGACCTCGGCTACGCCGCCTTCTTCGCGGTCGGCGCCTACACGTCAGGGATCCTGACCGCAGAATTCGGGTTCAACTTCTGGCTCACCATCCCGGTCGCGATGGCGGCGGCCTGCGTGGCTGGCATCATGATCGGGGCTCCAACCTTGAGGCTGCGCAGCGATTATCTGGCGATCGTGACGCTGGGCTTCGGCGAGATCGTACGCATCATCGCCCGCAACCTCGACATCACCGGTGGCGCCAGCGGCCTCATTGGCATTGAGCGACCGGAGATTTTCGGCTTCAAGCTGATGCAGGTGCAGCACTTCTACTATGCGTTCCTGGTGCTGGCGCTGCTCACCGCCTTCGTCTGCCTCAGCGTCGAGCGGTCGCGGATGGGACGAGCCTGGTTCTACGTTCGCTATGACGAGGACGCTGCCGCCGGTATCGGGATTAACCGTGTCACCGCCAAGCTGCAGGCCTATATGATGGGGGCGGTGATCGCTTCCGTGGCCGGATGCCTCTACGCTGCCAAAATGACGGCCATCTCGCCGGAGAGTTTCACCTTCAACCAATCGCTTCTCATCCTGCTCGGCGTCGTCCTGGGTGGCATGGGCCGCATTCCTGGCGTCGTCCTGGGCGCCATTCTCGTGGCCCTGCTTCCAGAGGTGCTGCGCGGCGCGGGTACCTATCGCCCCCTGGTGACGGCGGTTGCGTTGCTGGCAATCATGCTCTTCAGGCCGAACGGGCTCTGGCCGGACAAGCGGGTTTGACCATGGCCTTGCTCGAAGTCCGCGATCTGCGCCTCAGTTTTGGGGGACTGAAGGTCCTTCACGACATTTCGTTCTCGGTGGAGAAGGGCGCCATCAACAGCCTCATCGGACCGAACGGTGCCGGCAAGACGTCGCTCTTCAATTGCCTGACCGGCTTCTACAAGCCGAAGGGCGGCTCGATCAGACTGGGCGGCCGGCCCATTACCGGCTTGCCGCCGCATCGCATCACCGCGCTCGGCCTTGCCCGCACGTTTCAGAATATCAGGCTGTTCAAGGAAATGACCGTTCTGGAAAACGCCATGTCCGGCCAGCATTGCCGCAGCCGCCATGGCATCGTGTCGTCGATCCTGCACCTGCCGTCGCAGCGGCGTGAGGAGGAGGCGATCCGCGCGATCGGCATGCGCTGGCTCGATTTCGTCGGCATCGAGCAGCATGCGCATCGCCAGGCCGGCGGTCTATCCTACGGCGATCAACGCCGGCTCGAACTCGCAAGAGCCCTAGCGTCGACGCCCGAACTCATCCTGCTGGACGAGCCTGCCGCCGGCCTGAACGAGCGTGAGAAGCTGGACCTGGTGCATCTCATCCGCCGCGTTCGCGACGAGACCGGCGTCACGGTCCTGCTGATCGAACACGATATGGGCCTGGTCATGCAGGTGTCGGAGAAGATCGTGGTGTTCGATTACGGTCAGAAGATCGCCGATGGAGCGCCAGAGGCCGTACGCGCGGACCCCAGGGTCATTGAAGCCTATCTCGGTACGGAGGATTGATGGAGCCCGACATTGTTCTTTCCGCCGATCGAATCGTCACCCGCTATGGCGGCATCGAAGCGCTTCACGGCGTCAGCCTTTCGGTCAAACGCGGTCAGATCGTGGCGCTGCTTGGCGCGAACGGTGCCGGCAAAAGCACGACGCTGCGCACGCTGTCCGGCCTCATTGCCGCGTCCTCCGGAAGTGTCCGCTTCCTGGGCGAGGACATAACCAAGGTCCCTGCCCACCGTCTACCGCATCGCGGGCTCGTCCACGTCCCGGAGGGAAGGCGTATTTTCGGCGACATGACGATCAAGGAGAACCTTGACCTCGGCTCGTTTACGCTTGCCGACGACGCCGAGCGCCGGCGGGGGCTGGATCACGTTTTCGAACTCTTTCCCATCCTGTCGCGCAGAAAGAATGGCGATGCAAGGAACCTGTCGGGAGGAGAGCAGCAGATGCTCGCGATCGGCAGAGCCCTCATGGCCGCGCCCAAAGTGCTCCTGCTCGATGAGCCGTCAATGGGCCTGGCGCCGCAACTGATCAAGGAAGTCATGAACATCGTCCAGCGCCTCAACCGCGAAGGCGTGACCATCCTGCTCGTGGAGCAGAACAGCAAAGTCGCCTTGAAATTCGCCGACTACGGCTATGTTCTCAAGGCCGGGCGTGTTGTGCTTGAGGGACCAGGCAGCGACCTTGCGAGTAACGAGGCCGTCATCAGTGCCTATTTGGGCGGCGTTGCTGCCTAGGTAGAGCCGCCAAGGCTTGGACTGTACGAACGAACCACTGCCTCATGCTTTTTTGCGCACCGATTAACGCTTCGGCGATATCCCACAGCCGGGCGGGCGACCTGGACATTGAAGACCTTGTTGGGCGAGGACGCGCAGTTCCTGATGGTCGTCTGGTCGATGATCTGGCCGGTGACGACGAAGCTTTCGTGTCCACCATGTGTTCAGGGAGCGGCGTGATATGCTGAATAGCCTTCAATTTGCGTCGGCGAATCGTAAATCCGGTTGCGTTCGGCTGCGCGTTTGTTTCCAAATTGTGCTGTCTTTCCAACGGGGTATCGGACGGACTGAGACTGAAAAAAGATAATGAAATGAATATGATAGAGCGAAGAATTGCAGCCTCGGTGATGGATGGGGCCGATACCTAAGTAAAATCAGCTAGTTACTGGATGTCGTGTGTAAAAATCGCCGACAAGCCCGTCGCTTGTCGAAGCAACCTCAGATTGCGGGCAAACACCGACCTCAGCCTCATTGGACGAGGCAGTCAGAGCGTGCTCTTTAGTGCCACCTATTATAGTAATCAAACGTAGCGGTGAGGGTTGAGATCAGGCTGAAGTCACGTATCTTTTTGCCAACTCTATATATTAGGATGATCTTAAGGTGGCGAAGACAACCGAGCGTGTGTTGCAGCACGATATCGTTGAGATCTTTGAAGCCACGGCGCTCATGGACAGCGCCATCAGCATCAAGGAAATCATCAGGCAACTACGCGCGCGGATCCAAATTTATGGCTACGTGGCTTGTCTCATCACTGACTTGCCGAACGCGAGTACCGGCGCGCTGGATGAACACATTCTTGTCAACGGTTGGCCTGCCGATTGGTACGACCACTATATGGCCGCAAGGCATTATCGTCATGATCCATGCGCTGCCCTGTGTCGGACGGCGATGGCACCATTTCTCTGGAGCGACGTGTCCCGAGGTCGGACTGATCCAGACGCGCAGCGCGTGATGAACGAGGCTGCGGAGTTTGGTCTGCGAGAAGGGATCTGTATACCGATCCAATGCGCGTTTGGCGAAAGCGCTGCCGTGACACTTGCGGGCGGCGAGCTTGACTTGACGCCGTCGGCGCGCTGCACCGTTCACGCTCTTGCCCGTCATGCCTATTCGGCAGCCCATCGGCTGGTCGGCGGTTTGCGCAAGCAACCGAAGCAGAAACTCTCCAAACGCGAATGTGAAATTCTTGAATGGATCGCGGCGGGGAAGACAGCCTGGGAAGTCTCAAGAATCCTGTGCATTTCGGAGAACACGGTCAACACGCATCTACGCAACGTCAGGCAGAAGCTCGATACTGCCAACATAGTGCAGGCAATCGTCGAGGCGGTTCGCAGGCATGAAATTCAGCTTTGAACCATCGTCAGATCTGAGTATGGCGCCTTCGGGAGGAGCATGCACCTTGTCCTCATCCACGAGGACCCCGCGATGTTCAAAGTTCACGCTGTCGATGATTCAAACCGCATAGCCTATCGAGACCAACTCGATCAGTATTTCCGTCTGCGCCACCAGATTTACGTCGGCGAGCGCGGCTGGCAGGCGCTGAAGCGTCCTGACGGCCGGGAGATCGATGCATTCGATACGCCGGATGCGACCCATCTTCTCGGCATCACAGTCGCCGGTGAGGTGGTCGCGGGCTCCAGGCTGGTTCCGAGCCTCAAACCACACTTGATGAGCGAAGTCTTTCCGCAGCTGGTCAGCTGTCGCGCGCCTCGCGGCCAGGATATTTTTGAATGGACTCGCTTTTTCGTGGCTAGTCATTTGCGCGAGCCAGGTCGCTCCTGTCAGGCGGCAGGTTTGATCTACTGCGGCGTCTTGGAGCTATGTCTTCAACGCCGGATCAGCCAGCTGATTATCGTCTGTGAAGATTACTGGCTCGAGAGGTTTGCCTCGATTGGCTGGAATCCAAAGCGACTTGGTCCCGCGAAAGAAAGCGACGGCATGTCGATTATCGGGATCATGGTGGACGTCTCACGCGCTGCCCTTGCGACGACACGCCGGATCTATCGAATAAAGGAGGCTGTGCTTTGCGACGACGAGCCTATCAAGACAGTTGCTTAATGGCTGACCAGAATCTCGGATCAGACACGTAGACTTCGTAACCAAGGGCCCGCAAATCGGCTAGTTATGAATGCGCGAAATTGAGCACCGCCATCTCCGTTACGCAATCGCGGCGGCAGACCTCGGCAGTTTTCGGCAAACCGCGACAAAATTCAATATCCGACAGTCCGCCATCAGCCGACGTATTCGGGATTTGGAGAATCAGCTCGGCGCGACGCTATTCGATCGAACCGCAAGTGGTGTTGTACCCACGGCAGTAGGTCGGGTGTTTCTGGAGCGGGCTCGAGCATCCCTTAAGCAACTTAACGAAGCGGCAGACATAGCGGCCGAGTCCGGAAGAGGGGTGCTTCGGATCGGTTTGGATGCTTCATGCGGCGCAAGCTTTGTCACAGCTCTGCTGGGTCGTTTCGTGTCGAGGCATCGTCGCACTCACCCTGTATTGATAGAAGCCGCCGTGCAGGACCTACTAGCTGGAATTCGAGCGCGGCGCCTCGATGTGGCGTTGCTGACGGGTTGGTCCGAAGTGCCTGACTGCAATGTCATCCAGCTTTGGCTGGATCGAGTAGTCGCTGTTCTGCCAGAGAACAATAGTTTGGCGCGCAAGGCGACGATTCACTGGAGAGATTTGATGGAGATGAGCTTCCTTGGCGGCCAAGGTGACATCGGAACAGTGATCCACGAGTGTCTGACCCGTGGATCTTCAGATATAGGATACGACCCGAAAGTTGAGCATCTTTCCGTGGGCAGAGACATGTTGATCGGAATGGTAAGTTTAGGCAGGGGTTTTAGTCTGACAACGCAATCGATGCCGGAGTGGCGATGTGCTGGCGTGGTCTATCGTCCGATTTTCGCGCCCGGAGCTGAATTGCCTTTCAACGCAGTCACATCCGATCTGAATGACACTCAAACTCTGCGAAGCTTCTTGCGGATGGCGTTCCTTGCTCGCACTTCGACAGGACACTAGACAAAGAGTTTTTAGGTTGGATGCGTCCGGGTCCAGAGCCAACATTGAGATAGCGGTGTAACGGGCACCCGTCTTCTCCGCGACATCCATGCTGCGAGCGGCCTATCGCTCGGCGAAGCCCCACCAAGGGATGGAACGTTATCTGCTGCGCTCGCTTTTTGCCGTGTCTTCGATGATCAGCCGTAGTCCAGCCACCTCGGGGTAGTTTTGAACTGTTGGGTCGCTGGCGCGCCATGGTTAGCGGCCACCGTCATCCGGTTGCGCGATGAGCTGCGGACGGGCAAACCTAATACGCGACTAGACTACCCGCAAATTCCTGATCGGTCGGCCGGGCGTCAGCGCCTCAGCCGCAGCGATGATGCCAGGAGCATCAATTCCGAAATGGCGGTACAGGTCGGCGATGGTACCGGTCTGACCGAAGTGCTCGACGCCAAGCGAGCGTGTGCGGTGACCATGCACGGATCCGAGCCAGGCCAAAGCTGCCGGGTGCCCGTCGATGACGCTGACGATCCCGCAATGCGACGGCAGGTCTTGCAGAAGCCGCTCGATGTGGCTGCGTGCGTGTGAAAGGCCGTTGTCGCGGGCGCGCTGCGCTGCGGTCCAGCCCGCGTTAAGCCTGTCGGCCGAAGTCACGGCAAGAAGGCCTACATCGCGACGGTCCTCTGCCATCAGGCCGGTCGCTTCGATCGCTTCCGGCGCTATTGCGCCGGTGTAGGCAACGACGATCTGAGCATTGGGACCGGGCTTGCGCAACCAATAGGCGCCGTTGAGAATTCCACCTCCAACTCGGGCGTGATCACGCGTTTCGGCTGCTCGATCGAGCGCGTGGACAGGCGGAGATAGACGGAACCGCCGGTTGCGTCGCGGAGCCACGTCATCCTATCCGCTTCAGTTTCGCCCGATCGCTGCATATACTGGAAGGACCAGCGCATCATCGCGGCAAGCTCGTCGACAAAGGCAGGTTCGAAGCTCGCCAGGCCGTCCTGGGCCATGCCGATTAGCGGGGTGGCGATCGACTGGTGCGCACCGCCTTCTGGCGCCAGCGTTACGCCGGACGGCGTTGCCACCAGCATGAAGCGGGCGTCCTGATAGCAGGCATAGTTCAGCGCATCGAGCCCCCGTTCGATGAATGGGTCGTAGAGTGTGCCCACCGGAAGCAGGCGCTCACCGAAAATCGAATGCGACAGGCCAAGCGCCGACAGCATAGTGAACAGGTTCATCTCGGCAATGCCGAGTTCCATATGCTGGCCCTTGGGCGAGAAGGTCCAGTTGTAGGTCGAAGGAATGCGTTCCGTCTTGAACAGGTCCGCCATCTCCTCCCGGGCGAAAAGGCCGCGCCGGTTGACCCAGGCGCCGAGATTGGTCGACACCGTCACGTCGGGTGCGGTGGTGACAATGCGGCTGGCAAATGGCGTGTCGCTCTTGGCGATCTCATGCATGACTAGGCCGAAGCCCTGCTGGGTCGACATCGAGGGTTGGGCGCCGAACTCGAGTCGCTTAGGCACGTCGATGACCGGCGAAACGTAGCGGCGGCGGCCGGACTGCACGAACGGCACGTTGGCAAGAAACTCCTTCAGGGTGGCCTCCGGCGTCGCGAGGCCTTCGAACGGGCTCCACTCGCGGCCCTCGCGCACCTTCATCGATTTGCGCAGGACCTCAACCTGGGTCGGGGTCATCAGCCCGGCGTGATTGTCCTTGTGTCCGGCAAGCGGCAGGCCGAAGCCCTTGATCGTATAGGCGATGAAGCAGGTGGGACGGTCATGTGTCCTGGCTTGCTCGAACGCGTCCAGGATCGATTGCAGGTCATGCCCGCCCAGATTGCTCATCAGCTGGGCGAGGTCGTTGTCGCCGCGTCTTTCGATCAACCGCGAAACGTCACCCTGGTCGCCAAGGTCGTCGAGCAGGCGCTTGCGCCAGGCTGCTCCTCCCTGGAAGGTCAGGGCCGAGTAAAGCTGGTTGGGGCAGGCGTCGATCCAGTCGCGCAACTTCTCGCCGCCGGCCTCAGTGAAGGCCGCTTGTTGCAGGACGCCGTGCTTGAGGATCACCACGTCCCATCCGAAATTGCGGAACATCGATTCGAACCGCTCCCACAGTCCCTCACGCACGACCGCATCGAGGCTCTGCCGGTTGTAGTCGACGACCCACCAGGTGTTGCGAAGACCATGCTTCCAGCCCTCGAGCAGCGCCTCGAAGATATTGCCCTCATCCATCTCGGCATCGCCGATCAATGCCACCATGCGGCCTTCGGGACGCGTGGTCCCGAGGCCTTTTGCGCGAATGAAATCCTGCACCAGCGATGAGAAAAGTGTCTGCGCCACGCCGAGCCCGACCGATCCAGTGGAGAAATCGACGTCGTCGACATCCTTGGTGCGCGACGGATAGGATTGCGCGCCATTGAAGCCGCGAAAATTCTCAAGCTTCTCCCGAGTCTGATTGCCGAACAGATATTGGATTGCGTGGAAGATCGGGCTGGCATGTGGCTTGACCGCAACTCTGTCCTCGGGCCGCAGAATGGCGAAATAGAGTGCAGTCAGGATCGTGTTCAGCGAAGCCGAAGACGCCTGATGGCCCCCCACCTTCAACCCGTCGCCATTGTCGCGCAGGTGATTGGCGTTGTGGATTGTCCAGGTTGCCAACCACAGCACTTTACGCTCGAGTTCGGACAGGATGGAAAGCCGTTGCGCTGTCATGATCAGCTCCCTTGAGAGGGGTAGAGGTTAAACCTCTTCAAGCACGAAATGTAACCAAACTTGCCTTTCAGCCGGCAACCAATTAGCTGTTTTCACCAACATGATGTTTGCTTTGAAAGAAAAACAGCTAATGCGCGTGTTGGACGATATCGACAGGAAAATCATCGCGGCGATCCAAGGCAACGGGAAGATCACGGCCAATGAGCTGTCTGATCGCGTCGGTTTGTCACCGTCTCCTTGCGTCCGGCGTGTGCGCTTGCTGGAAGATTCTGGCGTGATCAAAGGATACACGGCAGTGATAGACCAGAAGAAGGTCGGCCTGCCGATCAGCGCCTTCGCGTCGATCAAGCTCGAGCGGCAGCGCGAAGAAGATCTTGACCGGTTCGCGCTCGCCGTGGCGCGCTGGCCGGAGGTGGTAGATTGCTACCTCATGACTGGGCAGCGGGACTATCTGATGCGCATCGTTGTGCGCGATCTCGAAGCATACGAACGGTTCATCAAGGACAAACTCACGCGTTTGGACGGCGTCGCCTCGATCGAAACGAGCTTCGCTCTTGCTCAGGTCAAGCGTTCAGAGGTTCTGCCCTTAGAATAGGATTCGGAGGCGTGCAGTCTAGCGTCATCCGATCGGCCTCAATGTGCGTCTATATCGGCGGCAGGGGTGGTCGTGATTTGAACTTGCGGTTTTCCCAACGCGGAGAGTAATGCTACGACCTGGAAGGCGGTCGTCAGTTTAAACTCAATTTAACTGCAGCGACAGTCTCGTAGGCGTCGAGACCGTACCTCTACAGCAGATCGCGGTTCGCAACAGCAGTGTGAAGCCGATGCGCGTCTATAAGCGCCAGAGATTGAGGTTTTTATTGGTAGCTCACAGCAGATCGCAAATTGCGTCGGCTAGGCTGCCCTCGCAACTCGGATCGTGTGCAGGGTTTCCGGCTTGAGATGCGTATATCTACGCAACATCTCCCAATCCTTGTGACCCGTGACCAGAGCGACCTGTGCTATCGTGAAACCTTTTGACACTCACATCTATGCGGCGCGCGCTGCCAACAGCGCGTGGAGAGCCTCCGGCCGCAGATGGGTGTAGCGCTTCAACATTTTCCAGTCCTTGTGCCCAGTTACCAGCGCAACTTGTTCGATCGTGAATCCGGCCTCGAATAGGCGGCTTGTCCCTTCGTGCCGCAAGTCATGAAAATGAAGGTCGTGGATGTCCAGGTCAGCGCACCCTAAACGGAAGGCGGTGCCGACTGACCTATGATTGAATGGGAAAATTCGATCATCGTCATTGCTTCGCTTGGCCAGTCGGTCCTCGACAATGGCCCATGCGTCGTACCCAGTTGCCGCGAACAAGGGTATGCGTTGATTGTTCCCGTTTTTGTTTCGCGGGTCTTTCCGGTCACGGATTAGAAGCATCCGCGTGCGGGCGTCCATGTCGGACCATCGCGCTTTGCAGATTTCCTCCTGGCGCATCGCGGTTGCGACTGCGAAACGTATTATCTGGCCAACCGGCGCTATTTGACGAGGATTTGCTTCGAAGTGGGCGATGAGCCTGTCGAGTTCATCCTGGGTCGGCCTCCTGTCGCGCTGATTGCCTTTCCCAACGAGGCCAAGTCTCTTTAGGGCGATACGCGCGAGATCAACCGGTTCGACCTTGACGGGCAGGCCGTGCACCGCAGCGGCATGAGCCAGAATGAGTTTTACAAAGCCGATGTCGATGCTGAGCGTCATCGGTCCGGCACCTTGGGCGGCCCGGTCGCGCCCAAAACGTATGAGCCGTTCGCGATCGAGAGCCGCGATGCTGCATTTCCCCAGATGTCTTTGGAGCATATCGAGGGCTGCGGCCTTGGAGCGGCGAGGGGACTTGCCTACGTCGCACATGTCGTCGATATGAAGGTCGATGAGTTCGCCGAAAGTTTTCAGGCGAGCAATACGGGACTTGGTCGGCGTCTCGCCACGATCGACTTGGCGCTCGGCTTCGGTTGCCCAGCGCCGTGCGTCGTCTCGGCGCAGGAAGGTCTCGCTGACGTAGCGGCCCTTGCGACGGACTTGGACACGCCAGGAACCGGACGAGAGTTTTGTGTAGGTGGCCATTTTTTCGTGTGCGCTCTGTGTGCACTGAGAGATCGAAACGTGGCGAAAAGGGTCGTATTCTGGCGTAAATTCGTGTGCACTCGGTAGGTTCTAACGATTTGATGTTAAAGAAAAAATGCTGAAAAATCAAGAGCATAGACTAGCTATTGCACCCATGATGGACTGGACGGACAGGCACTGCCGGTTCTTCCATCGCCAGCTGACGCGCCGTGCGCTGCTTTATACCGAGATGGTGGTGGCCGACGCCGTCATCCACGGTGCGCGCGAGAGGCTGCTCGGCTTCGATGCTCTGGAACATCCCGTCGCCTTGCAACTCGGAGGCTCCGATCCGGCAAAACTCGCCGAAGCGGCGCGCATTGGCGAAGCCTTCGGCTATGACGAGATCAACCTCAATGTCGGTTGCCCGTCCGACCGCGTCCAGTCGGGCACATTCGGCGCCTGCCTGATGAAGGTGCCCGGCCTCGTTGCCGACTGCGTCGCGGCGATGAAGGCGGTGGTGAAAATTCCTGTCACCGTCAAATGCCGGATCGGCGTCGATGAGCAGGATCCCGAGGCGGCGCTCGATGCGCTGGCGGACGGGGTTCTCAATGCCGGCGCAGACGCGCTTTGGGTGCATGCGCGCAAGGCCTGGCTGGAGGGGCTCAGTCCCAAGGAAAATCGTGACATCCCGCCACTCGACTACAACAGGGTCTATCGGCTGAAGGCCAAAAAACCGAACGAATTCATTGGTATCAATGGCGGAATTCAGTCGCTTGAAGAGGCGCGGGCGCATCTCGATCATGTCGATGGTGCCATGCTTGGCCGCGCCGCCTACCACACACCAGGCATTCTGGCTGGCGTCGACGCCGCCTTCTACGGTGCGAAACCCGAGGCCTTCGATTTCGCTGCGCTGATCGATGCGATGGCCGGCTATGCGGCGCGTCACATCGAACAGGGTGGGCGGCTCGGCCATGTCACCCGCCATATGGTCGGACTGTTCCACGGATTGCCGGGTGCACGCCGCTACCGCCAGATCCTGTCGACCGACGCAAACCGGCCCGGTGCCGGGCCTGACGTGCTGAAGACGGCTTTCGCCGCGGTCGAATTCGGTAGAGGGACGGCCGAAGCGGCCTGAGCTCAGTCCCGCAGGATCATGCGGTCGCCGCGCACGTCGAAGCCCGAGAGCGAGCCGATGAAGTTCATGCCAAGCAGGCTTTGGCTCAGCATGCCGGGTGCCGCGACCATCACCGACATGTCCTTGCGCACGATGCCGCCGATCGCCACCGCGTCGGTCTTGACCGCCGCGGCGCGCGCCATGCCGTTGGCTGTCGAAACCGGTATCGTGTAGTTGAGCGCGGCCGGGTTGAAGCCGGCGGCTTGCGCGTCTTCCGACGTCAGCACCGTGCTGGTCGCGCCGGTATCGACAACGGCCCGCACAGGATTGCCATTGACCAGGATGCGCGCTTCGAAATGGCCATTGTCGGCTTTGTCGAGGGTTACGGTGGCGTGGCCGTCTTCAACGCCGAGAGCCAGCGGACTGCCGGGAACAAGCCCGGCGGTCACCCGGCTGGCGACGTCCTGCAGTTCGTAACGATATTGGTAACCGGCGACCAGTGCCAGCACGATTGCCACCCAGGCGCCGAGGTTGCGGGCCATCGCACCCAACGGGCGGCCTGACCGCAGCAGGCCGGCGCCGATCAGGGCGCCGAAGGCGCCAAGCCAGATCAGCCGACCGAAATCGTAGTTCTCGACGCCGAGCGTGCTGCCGGCGGAATCGTTGAGCATGAGGAGGACCGCTCCCACGCCGATCACCGCCATCAAAATCCAGAACAGCCGGCTACTCATTTCGTGCCTCTAAAGTGCGTCGCGTTCACGCGCCATGCGGGTGCGGCGCGTTTCCCGGCGCGGCCGGCGCTCGACCGTTTCCAGCCGGGCCGGCAATTCGGCCATCACATTGCGGCGCGTTTCGGGCGTCATCCCCATCCAGGCGCCGATTTCCTCACGCGTGCGGCCGCAACCGAAGCAGAAGCCGGTTTTCATGTCGATCGAACAGACAAGGATGCAGGGGGATTCGATGGCCGTCATGACTTTCTCTTGAGGATTCCATTCGGAATCCCGAGTTCCATCTCCACATGGTGCAACGGCAAAGCCAATGCAAGCCCTCGCGATCGCGCCTTCCCAGGCCATCTTTGCGGCAATCAAGGCGGATGTTTGGGAGAGGTTGTGCCGATCACGCAACGCGGCTATGCCGCTCCCAACTCCAGGAATGATTGCTCACGACATGATCAGCGCTCTGCCTTTCGACGATTTCCGCAACCTGCTCGACAATCTGCCGGCAGCCGACCTCAAAGCTGAGGCACGGGTGCGCACACTGTTTGCCAAAGCCGACAAGCCAGCGCATTCGCTCGGCCGCATCGAGGACATCGCCGCGTGGCTTGCCGCCTGGAGCGGTCGGGCTCCGCCCGCCGTGACAAGACCGCTGATGGCGGTCTTTGCCGGCAACCATGGTGTTGTCAGGCATGGCATTTCGCCACGCCCGGTGGCGGCGACCGCCAACGCGGTCGAGCTTTGCGCGGCCGGCGGTGCGGCGATCAACCAGATCTGCATCGCCAACGACCTCGGATTAAAGGTATTCGATCTTGCCCTGCACATCCCGACCGGCGACATCACCGATGACGCAGCACTTGACGAGCGCGGTTGCGCGGCGACTATGGCCTTCGGCATGGAAGCGATCGCCGGCGGCACCGACCTGCTTTGCCTCGGCGATCTCGGCGTCGGCAATTCCACCGTCGCCGCCGCACTATTTGCGGCGCTGTTCGGGGGCAGGGGTGCCGACTGGGTTGGCCCGGGATCTGGCGCCGACGCGGCGATGCAGGCGCGCAAGGCTGATGTGGTCGATGCGACGCTGGCCTTTCACCACGGCCATCTCGACGACCCGTTGGAGGTGCTGCGGAGGGTCGGCGGCCGTGAGTTCGCGGCGATAGCCGGCGCCATCCTCGCCGCGCGGATGCAGAAGATTCCGGTGCTGCTCGACGGATTTGCGGCAACGGCTGCCGCAGCGGTGCTTTATGCCGCGAACCCTTCAGCGCTGGACCATTGTCTTCTCGCCAGCCTGTCGCCGGAGCCTGCGCACGCCAGGGCCGCCGAACTGCTTGGCTTCCGTCCGTTGCTCGACCTCGGCATAAGCCACGGTGAAGGGGCAGGGGCTGCCCTTGGCGCAGGCCTGGTCAAGGCGGCGGCGCTGGCCAGTTCGGGCATGGCGGCGGCTGTGCGGGGTTAGGCACATCGGGCGCTGACGAAGGTTCTACCGCCTGCGCGCCGCCACAGCCGCGGTCGGCAGCGCCGGCAGTTCTTCCATCACCCGGCTCAGCGGGAAGATGGCGATCGCCTCGGTGCCTTCGCGCAGCTTGGAATGAAGCTCGAACTCGCCGCCATGCATGGCGAGCAGGCCCTGCACGATCGGCAGGCCTAGCCCGGTGCCCTGTTCGGCGCTCTTGATCGCGATCGAACCTTGGCCGAAGGCCGAGAGCACAATCGGGATCTCATCCTCGGGGATGCCGGGGCCATTGTCCTTGATCGAGATGTATTGGCCACCGCCCGCCGTCCAGCCAACGCGGATTCGAATTTCGCCGCCGGTGGCGGTGAATTTTATGGCATTCGACAAAAGGTTGAGCGTGATCTGGCGCACGGCGCGCTCGTCGGCGAACAGCCGCGGCAATGTCTGTTCGAAATCCTGGACGAGACGGATATCCTTGTTGCGCGCCTTCAACTCCATCATGTGGCAGCAATCCTCTACAATGTGCAGCAACATCACCGGCTCTTCGTTGAGTTGATAGCGGCCGGCCTCGATGCGCGACAGGTCGAGGATCTCGTTGATCAGGTCGAGCAGGTGCTGGCCGGAATCATGCACGTCATGGGCGTAGTCGCGATAGGTGGGATTGCTCATCGGCCCCAGCACCTCATTCGCCATCACCTCGGAAAAACCGAGAATGGCGTTGAGCGGCGTGCGCAATTCATGGCTCATCGAAGCGAGGAACCGCGACTTCGCCAGATTGGCATCCTCGGCACGCCGCCGCGCCTCGTCCGACATCGATTTCGCCGTCTCGACTTCGGCAATCAGCGCATCCGTTTCGGAGCGGAACGACAACAGCATCAGCGAGGAGCGGTTGAGGTGACGGGCGATATAGGCGAAGAAAGGCAACGACACGACGAGTAGTCCGGCCATGATCGCCTCGACCGGCATCCACAGCTTGGTGCCAGCATAGGCGTAGAGCGCGACCGGAACGGCAAAAGTTGCCAGCAACGCCCCGCTCAGGGAAGAGGCCATGACCGCGGTCCCGGCCATGGCAAACAGCAGCACCACCGCCTTGACCACCTGGAACTGGTCGACGGCGCAGGCGCCGCAGCCCAGCAATACGAACCAGGCCCAGCCAAGCCCGCAAAGGAAATGGCCGACCAGGAATTCCCGTTGCGCTTGCAAAGGGTTGAGCTCGGACGCGTCCGTACGCTCAATGCGCCGCGCCATGAAGACGACGATCGTATAGGAGGTGAGCGTGAACAGCGCCCAGAGGCCGATCTCGTTGCCGACGCCGGCGAGCCGGCCGGCCGCGGCGATCGCCAGGACGAGCAGCGGGATGACCACGGCGCCGCTTGTCATGGCGCGCGCGTGGAGTTTCAGCAGTTCGCGGTCGAAATCGAGATTGCCGGCCTGCTGCGAAAGACGGTCGCGCGTCTTGCGCACCGCGCGCGCCACATCGCTGTTGCGATGGGGTTTCCTGCGGTCCACAATGAACTTGTCCGCTGTGTTCGAGCGTTGCAAGGGCATCAAAAGCTTCAATTTATGCGCGCAGCGATTTCAAGGTGTTAAGCTACGTTCGAATGATTAACCAACCGTTTGCCATATGAGCCGTTCCTGGTCGCCGAGATCGCGCCGGCGGTACGCGGCGCCTCGCCCGAGAAGCCTCTGGCACAAGGTGCTGGACTACGGGCTGGCCATCATCATTCTGGGCTTGCTGATCCTGCTGGCGGCGCGCCTCGACCGGGTGGAGACGCGCCAGACGCAAGGTGCTGCCATCATCAATGACGGCGATTCGATCACACTCGGCACCGAGCGCATCCGCATGCGTGGCATCGATGCGCCTGAATACACCCAGACCTGCCGCAGGAACGGCGCCGACTATGCCTGCGGCACGCTTGCGCGCCAGTCGCTGGTGCGCCTGATCGCGGGCAGGCCGGTCACCTGCAGCGGCTGGCAGCGGGATCGCTACGGCCGGCTGCTTGGCGACTGCAAGGCCGGTGGCACCGACCTCAACCGTGCCCAGGTCGAAGCGGGCTGGGCTGTAGCCTTTGGCGACTTCGAAAATGAGGAAGCGACTGCCCGCGCGGCCAAGGTCGGGATCTGGGCAGGTACGTTCGACCAGCCGCAGGACTGGCGCGACAGCCATCACGGCGAGGTCGTGGAGCGAAAGCACGGCACGCTGGCGTCGATCGGCGACGCCGTGCGGGAGATTTTTCGCTTCTGGTGAAGCGTATCGGCTTGGACAGAAAGGGAGGATCGAATGAAGCTCTTCGACGGTGGCCGGGCGCCCAACCCGCGGCGGGTTCGCGTTTTCCTCGCCGAGAAGGGGATCACGGTTCCGCTGGTGTCCGTCGACATGGGGGCGCTGGAGCATAAGGGCCAAACGGTGAGCTCGCGCAATCCTTTGCAGCGCCTGCCGGTGCTGGAGCTTGATGATGGCACCGTCATCACCGAATCCGTCGCCATCTGCCGTTATTTCGAGGAGTTGCATCCGGAGCCGGCCCTGTTTGGACGTGGCGCGCTCGGCAAGGCGCAGGTCGAGATGTGGCAGAGACGGATGGAGTTCAATCTCCTCAGTTGCGTCGCGCAGGCCTTTCGCCATATCCATCCAGCGATGAAGGAATGGGAAATTCCGCAGATCCCCGAATGGGGCGAGGCCAACAAGCCGAAGGCGGTCGCATTCCTGAAACTCCTCGACGGCGAGCTTGCAAACCGGGAATTCGCCGCCGGCGACAGCTATTCGATCGCCGATATCACCGGCCTGATCGCGATCGACTTCATGAAGCCAGCGCGCATCAGGGTGCCGGAGGAATGCACCAATGTGCTGCGTTGGCATCAGGCGATCTCCAGCCGGCCGAGTGCCGCCGCTTGAGCGTGGAACTGGATAGTTTTGCCGCAAAGGTCCGGGCCTGCCGCATCTGCGTCGAAAATCCTGTCGGCAAGCCGCTGCCGCATGAGCCGCGGCCGGTGCTGCGGCCCTCGTCCAACGCGCGCATTCTCATCGCCAGCCAGGCGCCGGGAACCAAGGTGCACCTATCGGGCATGCCGTTCACCGATGCCTCCGGCGACCGCCTGCGCAGCTGGCTCGGGGTGACCAGCGACGAATTCTACGACATCGAGAAATTCGCCATCGTGCCGATGGGCTTCTGCTTTCCCGGCCAGGATGCGAAGGGCGGCGACCTGCCGCCAAGGCGCGAATGCGCTCCGGCCTGGCGTGCGCCCTTGATGGCCTTGATGCCGCGGATCGACCTGGTGCTGACGATCGGCATTTACGCACAGTCCTGGCACATGGGCGCCGCGCGTCGCCGCTCGCTGACGGAAACGGTGATGGACTGGCGCGCCATCTGGGAGAATTCCGTCGGTGCGAAAGTGCTGCCGCTGCCGCATCCGTCCTGGCGCAACAGCGGCTGGTTGAAGCAGAATCCGTGGTTTGAAATGGATTTGCTGCCTTTCCTGCGCTCGGAAATCCGCTATCGCCTCGGTTAGGCATTCAGCAAGAAATCACTCGCTTTTGCGGCGATTGGCAGAATTTCTTTCTTGTGAAAGCCTGGAATAAGAGGGAGTATAGATAAACTATTCCTCCAGGAGCCTCTAATGGACCGCCTTGACCGAAAAATTCTCCGCCTCCTGCAGGAGGACGCGACGCTCGCGGTGGCCGATGTCGCCAAGAAAGTCGGCCTGTCGACCACGCCCTGCTGGCGCCGCATCCAGAAGCTTGAGGAAGAGGGCGTCATCAAGCGGCGCGTCGCCATTCTCGACCACGAAAAGGTCAATGTGCGGGTTACGGTCTTCGTCTCGATCCGCACCAATTCGCACAGCCATGAGTGGCTGCGGCGGTTTTCCGAGGTTATCCAGGAGTTTCCCGAGGTGGTCGAGTTCTACCGCATGAGCGGCGACGTCGATTATCTCTTGCGCGTCGTGGTGCCTGACATCGCCGCCTATGACGCCTTCTACAAGCGGCTGATCGCCAAGATCGAGATCCGTGACGTGTCGTCGTCCTTCGCCATGGAGCAGATCAAGTACACGACCGAGATCCCGCTCGACTACATGGTGCTGGACAAGGAATCGGGCGCTAACGCTGCTTGAGCGCGATCAATTCTTCTTCTTGTTGAGGAAACTCCACGGTGAGTTCACCGGCAGGGTAACGGTGTCCGGCACGGTGTCGACGCTGACCACATCCGCCTTGCGTACGCTGTAGCCCGACTGGATGACGCTGACGCCGTCGAGGATGAACAGCTGGCTCTTTTCCATGTCCTGCTTCAGGGCACCGGTGACGGCGACCGACTGGTAGGCTTGCGACATCTTGTAGGGATGGGCCGGCGTGACCAGCACGATCTGGTTGGGTGGCGGCGTCGGCATGTGGCTGCACGCGCCCGTCCACGGCACCAGCAGGAACTGATAGACGAGATCGCCGTCACGATCGACCGGCAATGCATAGCCGGCTAATTGTATGGTCTTATCCTGCAAACCGACGGACAGCGTCTCGCCATGATCGGGCAATTTTGCCGCGATCATCGGCAGGCCAGCGTCTTCGGCAACCGCCTGGCTCGCCGGCCGCAGATCCTTCCACAAGATGTGCATGGTCTCGGCCGAGGCGCCGACAGCGGAAAGAGACAGCGCGGCCGCGAGCGCGAGGCTTGATCTGACATGGTTCATGGCCGCTTCCTTTGCCTGGGAGTAAAGACGCCGAGGCCCATGACGTCAATGCTCGATACGCATCACATGTCGGCGAGAACCGGCCATGCCGGCCTCGTGGAAGCCGCGCGCCGCAAACATGTCGCGAAAGCCCATGAAACGGTAGCTCGGTGACGCCTCGGCCACCGGATAGGCCTCAATGATGCGCGCTCCCTTGGCGAAGGCATGGTCAATGGCTGCATCGAGCAAGGCCGATGCAAGGCCGCCGCCGCGCAAAACCCTTGGCACATAGAAGCAGACGATCGACCATACGCCCGTCTCGCTGTCGTCCTGCCGCTTTGAAAGCCTGCGATAGGTCTCGCGTGGCGCTATCGAGCACCAGCCAACCGTCTTGCCGTCGACCTCGGCGAGGATGCCGACCGGGGTTCCGGCATCGATGAGCGCCATCATCTGACGCTTCTTCTCATCGTTCTGGATGTGCTCGCGGCCGGAGTGCCGCCAGGCCATGCACCAGCAGTATTTTGGCGCACCCGGCTGCTCGAACAAAGTCTCAAAGCTGCCGCGTGTTGCCGGCGTCACATCGGTGAAGCGGATATTGGCAAGGTCAGATTTTTCTGGCGGCGATCCGCGCGAGCGTTTTGGCATCGGTCAGTTCCTTCACGGCATTCTTGCCGTTCCAGCGCGCGGTCTTGTCCGGGGAGCCGGCAAGCTTCTGGGCCAGCGCAAGGGCAGGGGCGTGCAGGCTCGTCGAACGCTTGCCGATCTGCCGCAGCGCCCAGTTGACGGCTTTCCTGACGAAGTTGCGCTCATCACCGGCATGGGCTTCGATCAGAGGCAGATAGGACAGGAATGTCGCGTCCGGTTCCTTTTTCAGATGCACAGCCGCCCAGGCCAGCATGGCAAAGGCCGTGCGGCGGACGAATTCGCGCTCGTCGGAGGCGAACTCGTCGACCAGATCGCGCCAGAACGGTGTGTCAACGAACAGGTCAGAGACGGTATCGACGATTTCCCAGGAATCGAAATCGCCGGCCCAGCGGCGACATTCTTCGATGGCGATCTTCTTCGGCTCGCCGGTGAAAGCCGCCAGCAGCCGCGCTTCGCGAATGCCGCTGGCCCACAGCGCCAGGGACCGTCCGTGGTTGCGCTTGAGCTTGCGCGCCAATGGCCGCAAATCCGTATTGCCGACGCCAAGCGCGGTCGCCGTGTTGATGCCGAACCGTGCCATGCCGGCGCGGTTTTCCTCGGTGCCGATTGAGCGCAGGTGCGCGACGATATCCTGCGCGGTCCAGTCTGGAGCGGGCAGGGACATGGTCGCCTACTTCTCCAGGCGCGCCAGCAGCGAAGACGTGTCCCAGCGCTTGCCGCCCATGGCCTGCACATCCTTGTAGAACTGATCGACAAGCGCGGTCACCGGCAGCTTGGCGCCGTTACGGTCGGCTTCAGCCAGGCAGATGCCGAGGTCCTTGCGCATCCAGTCGACGGCGAAGCCGAAATCGTATTTGCTGGCATTCATGGTCTTGTGCCGGTTTTCCATCTGCCAGGAGCCGGCCGCACCCTTGGAAATCACCTCGATCACCTTTTCGATGTCGAGCCCGGCCTTCTTGCCGAAATGGATGCCTTCCGACAGTCCCTGAACCAGTCCGGCGATGCAGATCTGGTTGATCATCTTGGTCAGCTGGCCGGCGCCCGCCGAACCCATCAGCCCGACCATGCGGGCATAGGCGTCGATGACCGGCCTGGCCCTGTCGAAGGCAGCCTGGTCGCCGCCGACCATGACGGTCAGCACGCCGTTCTCGGCGCCGGCCTGGCCACCGGAAACCGGCGCATCGAGAAACGAGAACCCGCCGGCTTGCGCGGCTGCCGCCAATTCGCGCGCGACTTCCGCCGATGCCGTGGTGTTGTCGATGAAGACCGAACCTTTCTTCATTGATTTGAAGGCGCCGTCCGGGCCTGTCGTCACCGAGCGCAGATCATCGTCATTGCCGACGCAGGAAAAGACGAAGTCCTTGTCCTTGGCTGCCTCTACCGGCGTCACTGCCAGGCTGCCGCCATGTTGGCCGACCCACTGCTCGGCCTTGGCCCTGGTGCGGTTGTAGACGGTGACGTCGTGGCCGCCCTTGTTCCTGAGGTGTGCCGCCATGGGGTAGCCCATAACGCCAAGACCGAGAAATGCCACAGATGCCATGAACTTGCCCTTCAGACGAAAACGAAATTGCTGCGAAAGCTCTAGAGCAATTCCAGGAAAAGTGTGAAGCGGTTTTCCCACAGGAATTGCGTCAAAACAAAGAGATAGAGCGGTTCGGCGTTTCTGCGAAACGGTGAACCGTTCTAGGCTCTGCGCTCAATTCGTCAAGACGCCTGTGGCACGATCGACTGGTACAGTATGGGAACCCGTCAGCGTTTCAGATGGATGGTGATCCGGCGCTCGATCCATTCGATGGCATGGCGCAACAGCTCGACCATCACGAGGTACACCAGGGCGACCCAGATATAGGACTGGATGTCGAAGGAGTTGGCGAAGGCGAGTTTTGCATTGCCCATCAGGTCGTAGACGGTGATGATGGCGACGATCGCCGAAGCCTTGACCATCAGGATCAGCTCATTGCCGTAAGGCCGCAAGGCGACGACCAGCGCTTGCGGCAGGACGATCTTGCGCAGCGTCTGCAGTTTGTGCAGGCCGAGCGAGGCAGCGCCTTCCCATTGGCCCTTCGGCACACTCTCGATAGCGCCGCGCAGGATCTCGGCCTGGTAGGCGGCGGTGTTGAGCGCAAAGGCGAAGACGCCGCAGTTGAAGGCGTCCTTGAAGAAATCCCAGAGCCCGATCATCTGGAGTTGAGGCCTGAACGACCCCAACCCGTAATAGACCAGAAACGTCTGAACCAGCAGCGGCGTGCCCCGGAAGAAATAAACGTAGCAATAGGCAAGGCCGGACAGGATGCGATTCCTGGACATGCGCCCATAGGCGACAGGCACCGACAGGATCGCACCAAGCACCATCGATATGGAAACCAGCGCGAGCGTTACCCCAAGCCCTTGCAGATAGGCCGGCGCATATTTGGCGAAGAAGGCCGCGTTCCAGGCAAAAAGAGATAGCTGACGATGCCGAGGCCAAAGGCAATCCACAGGCAGACCAGCCCGTAGCCGACGACGCGCCTTCGCGGCCAACCGCGGGCCCGCGGTGGTGGCCGTTCGATCATGGTGGCTGTCGCGCTCATCGTTGTGCCTCCCTTTTGCCGAGCGAGCGCAAGATGGCGCTGGTGGCGAAGGACGACACGACGGCCAGAGCAAGAAAGACCAGAGCCGCTACGCCGTAAAACAGGAAGGAATGCTTGGTGACACGAGCGGCCACGCCGGCGTTGCGCAACGTCTCCGCAAGACCGACGACAGACACCAGTGAGGTGTCCTTCAAAAGGCTAAGCCAGCAATTCTCGAGGCCGGGAAACGCAATGCGCAGCAGCTGTGGCACGATCACCAGGCGCATTGTCTGCCCGTAGGAAAGACCAATGGCATAACCCCCCTCATACTGGCCTTTGGGTATGGCACGGAAGGCCGACAGGAAAACCTCGCTGGCATAGGACGAGAAGATCAGGGCAAGCACGATCATGCCGGCGACGAAGCTGTTGACGTCGATGGTCGCTTCGGGTCGAAAATACCGGATGAGATGCTGCAGCAGGATCGGCACGCCGAAGAAGAACAGGAAGAGCGTCACCAGTTCCGGCAGGCCGCGAAAGACCGTGGTGTAGATGTTGGCGGCCAGGCGTAGCGAAGGTTCTTCGGACTGCTTGGCGAGTGCAATGAAAAAGCCGATCGTCAATCCGATCGGCAGGGTGGCGAGCGCAAGCGCAACGGTGATCAGTGCGCCATAAACAATATCGTCACTCCAGCCATCGGGTCCCCAACTGAGAAGTGTCCATATGCTCTGGGCTGGCATCGACAGGTCTTATCCCCACGGCCTAAGATGAATAGAAAGACGGCGGGAATTTTCCCGCCGTCTTGATCCTGTCTATCAGGACTCGGCGCCGAAGACGTCGAACTTGAAGTACTTGTCGTTGATTTCCTTGTATTTTCCATTGGCGCGGATGGCGTCGATGGCCTCGTTGAGCTTGTTGACCAGGTCGGTCTCGCCCTTGCGGACGGCAATGCCGGCGCCCGGCCCGAAGATCTCGACCGGTTGCGGCGACGGCTGGCCGAGAATCTTGCAGCAGGCGCCATCAGGCGAATCCAGCCACTGCTGCAGCACCACGATATCGTCCTCGATGGCGTCGAGACGACCGTTGGCAAGATCTGCCTGCTCCTCGGGGCTGCTCGGATAGCCCTTCACGGTGCTGTCGGTGTAGGTCTTCGAGGCATAGTTGAAATGGGTGGTCGTCGTGGCGACACCGATGGTCTTGCCGGCGAGATCCGCCTTGGTCACGCCCTTCAGGGTCGAGTCTTTCGGCACGGCGAGCGCCGAAGGCGTGTTGTAGTATTTGTGCGAGAAGTCGACCTTCTCCTTGCGCTCCGGCGTGATCGACATCGAAGCGACGATGGCGTCGAACTTGCCGGCCTGAAGTGCGGGGATGATGCCGTCCCAATCCTGGGCGACGAAGGTGCACTTGACCTTCATCTGGTCGCAAAGCGCCTGGGCGATGTCGATGTCGAAGCCGACGAGCTTGCCGTCAGAGGTCAGGTTGTTGAAGGGGGGGTAGGCGCCTTCGGTGCCGATCCGCAGGGTCTTCTCCTGGGCCTGGGCGACGCCGAGCGTCAGCAGCGCAGCCGATGCGGCGAGCGCGATACGCAGTGCAATACGCATGATAGTCCTCTCTTTATGGTCCCGGCCGTCGTTCCGAAACGGCTCTGTGGGGCGGTGCTTTTGACCGCCCGCTGGCGCGATACTCCACTCTTTCCAAGAAAAAAGCAACTGCAAAACCACCGAAATCGGTAATGGGGTTCTGCCGTTAGGTTAGTTCTCAAGCAACGAGACCGGTGGTGCGCTCGATGAAGTCGACTATGGATTTTACGTCGTCGAGGTCGAATACCGGCAGGCTTTCGTCGGTGACGGCGAAATCCGCGGCGACGGCGACAATATTGGGATCACCCGCCGCGAGCGGCGTCCGGTCCTTCGCTTCCAGGCGCCGCGTTTCGATCTTGCGGTGGGTCTCGCGCTTGTAGCCTTCGACCAGCACGATGTCGCATGGGGCGAGCCGCGAGAGGATGCTGTCCAGCGGCGGCTCATTCTCACCGCGCAATTCGTGCATCAGCGCCCAGCGATTGCCGGACACGATCGCGACCTCGGTGGCGCCGGCCTGGCGATGGCGGAAGCTGTCGGCGCCGGGCTTGTCGATGTCGAAATCATGATGAGCATGTTTGACCGTCGAGACCTTCCAGCCGCGCCGCACAAGCTCGGCGACCAGCTTCTCGGTCAGAGTCGTCTTGCCGGAGTTTTTCCAGCCGGTGATGCCGAAGATGTTCATGATGTCATGCTCTGCAACAGCCGCGCGGCCTCGGCAAGATCGTCCGGCACATTGATGTTGAAGAAAGGGTCGAGCCCTGTGGATTGCAGGACCGGGAATTCCACCTCGACGTGACCATGGCGCTCGATGAAGGCCGAAACCCGCCTGTTGTCCTCATCGACCAGGAAATGCCGCAAGGCATCGCGGCAATCGATTGGCCAGAGCGCGAAGGTCGGGTGCCGCCTGCCGGCCGATAAGGCGACGGCGATCGAACCGGGATGCTCGCCGGCTGCTGCCGCCAAGCGGTCGACGAGATCAAGCGGCAGAAAAGGCGTGTCGCCGGCGGCGGTGACGACCGCCTTGCAAGGCGTGCCGGCAGCGGCCCATTCGAGGCCGGTGAGGATTCCGGCCAGCGGCCCGGCAAAGCCTTCGATCGTGTCGGCGAGCACAGGCAGTCCGAAACGGGAAAAGCGGTCGGGATCGCCATTGGCGCTCAGCGCCAGGATTTCAACCTGCGGACCAAAGCGCGACAGGAGCTGGTCAAGCACGCTGCCGCTGCCAAGCGGCAACAGGCTCTTGTCGCCGCCTCCCATGCGCCTTGATTGGCCTCCGGCCAGGACGATCCCTGCAGATCTCGCTCCATGCATCGAGCCTGTACGCCAGCCGCCGGAAATCACAAGACCCGGCTAGATTCCATCCGGCGCCATGGCCGGCCCGGTGGTTTCGGCGACGATTTTCCGCCGGCCGACAACGCGTTCGCGATAAAGCGCATAGAGACCCGAGCCGACGACGATTGTCGCACCGACGATCATCGGCATGTCCGGTATGTCGCCGAAGACGATCAGGCCAAGCAAGATGGACCAGAGGAGCGCCGTGTAGCGGAAGGGCGCGATGAAGGAGATCTCGCCCGAGCGCATCGCCATGATGATGGATTGGTAGCCGATGACCACGAGCACCGCCGCCAGCGCCAAGAGCGCCGTGCTCTTGCCGCTCATCGGCGTCCAGCCCCCCATCGGCGACAACAGCACCGCGCCGACGACGGTCATTGCCAGTGCGGTCGCGGTCGAGACCAGCATCGTCGGTATGGTTTGGGGGATGCGCTTGGTGGAGAGATCGCGCACGGTGCAGCAGGCGACGCTGGCCAACGCCCAAAGGGAATAGATGGTGAAGCCGTCGAAGCCCGGCCGGACGATGACCATCACACCGGCAAAGCCGACGGCGATCGCCAGCCAGCGTCGCCAGCCGACCGCTTCGCCGAAAAACAGCGCGGCACCCATGGTCACCGCCAGCGGCAGCGCCTGAAGAACGGCCGAAACACTGCCGATCGGCAAATGGGCAAGCGCCACGAGGAATGACACGGTGGCGCCTGCTTCTCCCAGGACACGGATTGCCACCATAGGCTGCAGCATCAGGCGCGGCCGCGAAAGCGCGCCACGTTGCCAGGCCAGCAGGCCGACGAAGAGCGAGGCAAAGGCCCCTCTGATCAGCATGACCTGCGCCATGTTCATCGATAGCGAAGAGTATTTGGTGATGGCGTCGTTGAGCGTGAAGCCAACCATCGCCACCATCATGAACAACGCGCCGCGAAGATTTGGAGAAAGGGGCAAGACATCTACCGGTTGCTTGGGCAAGCAAGCCTGTAACAGCCCGCCACGAAACCGCAATGGCAAAGGGCTGGGCCAGGACCGGGGCATTCGTCATAGCCGGCGCGAAATCACGCCCTGGATTCGGCACAAATCTGGTCGGGAGACGGCTCCGCCTCCCGAAAACTGTCTGGTCTCCGCGATGCCTATTTCTTCGGCGTCAGTATTTCGGTGCCGTTGCCTTCCTTGCCGGCGATGGTCCACAGGCCATGCAGCGAGCCGTCATCCTCGACCTTGTAGACGACGAGGCCGATATCCTTACCCATGACATAGCCGGCGGAGAACGCGTCGTCATTGCGCATGCAGATGCCATCCGAGGAAGAGCCGCCCGTCTCCCAGTGGATCGCGCAGGTCGTCCCGCTGGTCAGCGTGATGGTGGCTTCGCCATCATATTTCGATCCGTCGAAATTGGTGCCGGCGACGGTATAGGTGCCGCCGATCGACTGAGCTGCCGCGGGCAGGGCCGTGAGGCCAAGCAATGCAAGAGAAAGAATGAGTTTGCGCATGATTTATTCCCCCTGTGAGCGACGATTCCGCTGCGGGAAAGCTAGGCCGGAACATGCTGGCGGTAAATCGGGCAACCGTTTGCGGATCAGACTTTTTCTGGGATGTGACCGAAAATGCTCACGGCCCCTTGAGGCTGCCGGCGATCGGCCCGACCAGAGGGTCGTATTTCGATTTCAGGGCCGGCGGGTAATCGATCCAGACCGTGCGGATGACGCCATCCCTGCCGAACAGACGCCGCTCGTAGAAGATCTTTCCATCCTTCATCCCCGACAGCACCGCCCAGTTCTTGCCGACCTTGCTGTAGGTGACGGTGTAGCCAGGTTCCTTGCTTGCCTTTTCATCGGCGACAAAGCCTTTCGGCGTGTCATCATCGACGTTGAGGATGCCGGAGCAGGTCAGGCTGGCGCCATCCGCGCTCAGCCACACCTGTCCGTCGCCATTTTCCGGCTCGGGCTGACGATCGGCAAATATCTCATCGGGAAAGGTGCAGACGGTGCCGAAGCGCTCGTTCACATAGGTGGAAGGCGCGGCGATCGCGCTGGTCGCCGCGATGATAATGACAGTCGCCAGGAACGAAGAACGTCGCCGCATGCTCGCCTCGAAGCCAATAGAGCCAGAAGCGATGTTGCATGAATTTTCGAAAAAATCAGCCGCCAGTGACGCTCATATGCCGTGACACCGAGGGGCGGCTGGTGCGGCGGTCGATGATGAAATCATGGCCTTTCGGCTTGCGACCGATGGCCTCGTCGATCGCTTCGGCGACCAGTTCGTTACCTTCGGATGCGCGCAAGGGCGCGCGCAGGTCGGCGGCATCTTCCTGGCCAAGGCACATATAGAGCGTGCCGGTGCAGGTCAGCCTGACGCGGTTGCAGCTTTCGCAGAAATTATGCGTCATCGGGGTGATGAAGCCAAGCTTGCCGCCGGTCTCGGCGACGTGGACGTAGCGGGCAGGGCCGCCAGTCTTAAAGGGAATGTCGGTCAGCGTGAACTGGCGCTCCAGTGAAGCGCGCAGCAGCGACAGCGGCAGATACTGGTCGGTGCGGTCGGCGTCGATCTCGCCCATCGGCATGGTTTCGATGACGGTCAGGTCCATGCCGCGGCCATGCGCCCAGCGCATCATGTCGGGCAGTTCGGCGTCGTTGAAATCCTTCAGCGCCACCGCGTTGAGCTTGACCTTCAACCCGGCCGCCTGCGCGGCGTCGATGCCATCCATGACCTTGCCGAGATGGCCCCAGCGGGTGATCTGGTGGAACTTGTCGGCGTCGAGCGTGTCGAGCGAGACGTTGATGCGCTTGACACCGCAATCAGCGAGCTCGGCGGCAAAGCGCGACAGTTGCGAGCCGTTGGTGGTCAGCGTCAGTTCTTCGAGCGCGCCGCTGTCGAGATGGCGCGACAGCTGGCGCACCAGATGCATGATGTTCTTACGCACCAGCGGCTCACCGCCGGTGAGGCGCAGTCGCCTGACGCCCTTTTCGATGAAGACGGTGCAGAGCCGGTCCAGCTCTTCCAGCGACAACAAGTCCTTCTTCGGCAGGAAGGTCATGTCCTCGGCCATGCAATAGGTGCAACGGAAATCGCAGCGGTCGGTGACCGACACTCTGAGATAGCTGATCGTGCGACCGAAGGGGTCGATCATGTTCATGTTCGAGCGTTTCCGTGGCCGTTACCGGCGTCGTTATATACAGCTATGTGATACGATCCAGCTCATCATTCAAGATACCGCTTCTCGATCTTTGGTAACATCCCGGAGCCGACACGGTGTGTCGGTCGGCCTATGAGGACTTTTCCCCTTGCGCGAAGCGGCGTAGGGAAGGGCAATCGACACGGGATCAAACAGCATGACCGCGCCAAAAGAACTCAGGGTCTCCAAGGACCGCAAGCTGCTGTCGGTCACCTTTCCCAATCACCAGCCATTCGAATTGCCGGCGGAACTGTTGCGCGTTGCCTCGCCATCGGCCGAGGTGCAGGGCCATTCGCCGGAGCAGCGGGTGACGGTTCCCGGCAAGCGCAATGTGGCCATCCTGAAGATCGAGCCGGTCGGCAACTATGCGGTGCGCATCACCTTCGACGATTTCCACGACACCGGCATTTTCACCTGGAACTATCTGCATACGCTCGGCCACGAGAAGGATGAGCGCTGGAATGCCTATCTCGCGGAGCTTGCGGAAAAAGGCTTGAGCCGCGATCGCTGATCCAATCGCTGTCGTCAAAACGTCATCGATGTGGAGTAGCGCCGGCAAAGGTTCGGAGACGAAAAGATGTCGCTCATCACCACGGTCGAACAGCTCGAAGCGCTCTATGGCGTTCCTGGCGAAGCTTCACTGGTCAAGGAACTCGACCACGTCATTCCCGATTATGCCGCCTTCATCGAAGCCTCGCCCTTTGTCGCGCTTGCCACCAGCGGCCCGGAGGGACTGGACTGTTCGCCGCGAGGCGATCTCGCCGGCTTCGTGCGCATCGTTGATCCCAGGACGCTGATGATGCCGGACCGGCGCGGCAATAATCGCGCCGAATTCGCTGAAAAACATCATCCGGGATTCGCGTGTCGGGCTGCTGTTCCTGGTGCCGGGCTCCGGCACGACGCTGCGCATCAACGGCCGGGCGCATATCACCACGGACGCCGCACTGTGCGCGTCCTTCATGGTCGACGGCAAGGCGGCGCGCTCGGTGACCGTCATCGACGTCGATTCGGTCTACTTCCAGTGCGCCCGCGCCATCGTGCGGTCCGAGCTTTGGAATCCGGCCAAACATGTCGATCCGAAATCGCTGCCGACGCCCGGAAAAATCCTGGAAGTCACCAGCCGCAAGAACATCGACGGCGAGGCCTACGACAAGGAATGGCCGGAGCGGGCGAAGAAGACGATGTGGTGAGTGACCGGGCCGTCAGGCTTCCTTCAGCACCTCATAGATCTTGCGCATCTGTTCGCCGATCATGTCGCATTGTTCAGGTGTCGACTGGCTCATCGCCTTTTCGATCAGCGCCATATGCACTTTCAGCGCCTGCATCAGCAGCGCCTCGCCAGCCTCGGTCAAGGCGAGCCGCAAGATGCGCTTGTCCTTTTCGTCGCCTTCGCGGCGCAGCAGGCCGCGCGCCTCCAGCTGCGGGAGCAGCATGGTGATGTTGGAACGGCCGACGAGCAGCTTGCGGGCAAGGTCGTGCTGCGACATGCCGGGGTGACGGTAGAGGTTCATCAGCACATCGAGCTGTGCCGGCTTGAGATCCAGCGGCGCGAGTTTCACCGCCAGCGTGCGCTCCAGCACATGGCAGGCGCGCGCCACCGCGACCCAGTTGCGAAAACGCGGGTTGTCCCAGGGTAGCTCTTGTTTATTGTTCATCTTTGAACTATTATGTTCATGCTTGAACGTATGGATGGATTCTCACTATGGCATCAATCGGGCTGAAGGTCATCCGCAGCGTATTTGGTGCGGCCGAACATATTGCGCCGCGCATCACCGGGCGCGCGGCGTTCGAACTGTTCTGCCGCACGCCGAGCGCCAAGACGCTGACCGACGGCGAACGCCGCGCCATCGGCCGCGCCGCGGAGTTCATGACCGAGGCACGCCATCATCGGCTGAAGACGGCTACCGGCTGCGTCATGGTGCACGAATTCCGGCCGGAGCCGGGCAGGGCCGCTCTTGGCACCGTGCTTGTCGTTCATGGCTGGCGTTCGCGTACCGAATATATGCGCGCTTTGATCGAAGGCTATCGCGCTGCCGGCTACAGGGTCGTTTCGCTGGACCTGCCGGGCCATGGCCATTCGCAGGGCCGGCACCTGAACATGGTCAACGCTGTCGAGGCCGTACGGGTCACCGGCGAATGGTTCGGCCCGTTTGTCGCGGCGGTGGGCCATTCCTTTGGCGGCGCCGTTGCCGCCAATGCCATTGCCGGTTTCGTCAAGAACATCCCGCCGCTGGCAGCCGGACGGCTTGTGCTGATCGCAGCACCGAGTTCCTTACCGGCGATCTTCGCCGATTTCAGCCGCATGCTTAATGTCGGGCCGCGTTCGCAGGTCGCGATGGCGGACCGTGTTCAACATTTGTCCGGCCGGCCGCTGCATGAATTCACCGGGGACCGCCAGCTTGCCCAGGCGCCGGTGCCGACGCTGGTCATCCACGCGCCGGATGATCGTGAGGTGCCGGCCGAACATGCAAAGCGCTATGCCGGCGCCGGCGGCCATGTGCGGCTGCACTGGGCCGACGGTCTCGGCCATCGCCGCATTCTGGCGGACAAGGGCGTGGTCGAACGCGCCGTTGCCTTCGTCGCGGAGCACCGCGAGCCGTCCTTACTGCATTGAGCCGCGGTCAGGTTACTTCTTCTTCTCGCCGGGCTCGACAGGCAGTCCGGCTGCCTTCCAGGCGGTATAGCCGCCAAGGATGTGCTTGACCGGGGCAAGCCCCATATCCTGCGCGGTCTTGGTCGCCAACGCCGAGCGCCAGCCGCCGGCGCAGAAGAAAACGAAGCTCTTGCCCGAGGCGAAGAACGGCTTGTGGTAGGGGCTTTCGGGATCGATCCAGAACTCCAGCATGCCGCGTGTGACATGCTTTGCGCCGGGTATTTTCCCATCGCGCTCTACTTCGCGCGGGTCGCGCAGGTCGACGAAGATGGTGCCTTCGTCCTCGAGCAGTCCTGCTGCTTCTTCAGGCGAAACCACTTCGATCTCGGCGTTCGCCTCGTCCAGCAGTTCCCGATAACCCTTTTTCACAGGCCTGTTTCCTCTCAACCGCGCATGTCCGAATTTCCACCACAATGGCCGGCGTTTGTCACGCTCTGTCGGCGCCTGCCAGAGTCTGCCAGGCCGCCATCGCGCCGGTAACCGTCGCCATCAGCGCTGGGCACGAAGCGCCGTCGCGCGCCTGGATCGACATGCCGTGCTGCACCGTGGCGTAGAAGGTCGCCACGGCACCGCAGTCGAAGTCGGCAGGCAATTCACCCTCGGCCACGCCGCGCTCCAGGCGCTTGCGCAAGGCCGTGAGGTTTTCGGCGCGGCGGCGACGTAAATCCGTGCAGATGGCACCGCTGCTTGAACCCTCATGCAGTGCGCCCAGCGCAATCAGGCAGCCCTGCGGGCGATCGGTCTGCGAATAGGCCTTGGCTGTTTGCCGCAGGAAGTTCTCGATCGCGCGGCAAGCTGTCGATGCCTCATCCAATGCGGCCCAGATCTCGGTTCCTTCGGCTTGCGTGTAATATTCGGTCGCTTCGAGAAACAGCGCCTCCTTGCTGCCGAAGGCGGCGTAGAGGCTGGGCGAATTGATAGCCATCGCCGCGGTCAGTTCGGCGATCGAAGTGCCCTCATAGCCCTTGGCCCAAAACAGCTCCATCGCGCGCCGCAAAGCCGCGGTTCGATCGAAGGTGCGGGGGCGGCCTCGTTCCGACATGTTCTTCTTTTCTGTGTTGATCGATACATAAATGAGTTGACGCGACTGGACAAGCCTGACAGGTATTTATGTATCAATCACTACATAAATGGAGAAACCAATGTCTTCCGGAAATTTGAACGGCAAAGTGGTGCTCGTCACCGGTGGCAGCCGCGGCATCGGAGCGGCGATCGCGCGAAGGCTCGCGGCCGACGGCGCCGATGTCGCCCTGACCTATGTGCATGGCGAGGAACAGGCCCGCTCGGTCGTCGCCGAGATCGAGGCCAAAGGCGGCCGCGCCATCGCGATCCAGGCCGACAATCGGAACGCCGAGGCCATAGACAGGGCCGTCGATGAGGCCGTGGCGGCATTCGGACGGCTCGACATCCTGGTCAACAGCGCCGGTATCTGGCGGGCGGCGCCCATCGACACATTGTCGTTAGCCGACTTCGACGAGACCATGTCGGTCAATCTCAGAGCCCCGTTCATCGCCTCGAAGGCGGCGGCAAGGCACTTGGGCGAGGGCGGCAGGATCATCTCGATCGGCAGCAATCTCGCCGAACGCGTCACCGACACCAGCCTCGGCGCCTATTCCACCAGCAAGGCGGCGCTGGTCGGCCTGACCAAGGCTCTCGCGCGTGACCTCGGGGCACGCGGCATCACCGCCAACGTCGTCCATCCCGGCTCGACCGACACCGACATGAACCCGGCGGACGGACCGCATGCCGAACACCAGCGCCAGAAGATGGCGACGCCGCGATTCGGCAAGGCCGACGACATTGCCGGCATGGTTGCCTGGCTTGCCGGCCCGGAAGGACGTTTCGTCACCGGCGCCGCATTGACCATCGATGGCGGCGCCAACGCCTGATTTTCATGGAGTGCTTGGGCTGGAGCGAAACACCCGCGCTCCAGCCGTCACGATGTTGTGAAACCGTTCTGCAACAGGCTTTCCGAAATTTATGAAAGCTTAACGAAATCGGTATGAATCGGTATAGTCGCGCCTTACATCCGCCATGCGGTGGGCGAGACGGTCTTGCGTGCGGAACGGGAACCGGTTGCGGCCGGAGCGGGTGATCCATGAAATTCCTCGGTAAAAAAGCAACCGCGATGCCGCTTGTGGCGATCGCGGCAACGCTCGCCCTGGGCGCGCCTCAAGCTGGTGCGCAAGGGCTGTTCGACATGCTGTTCGGCGGCGGCATCAGGCATGAGCCGCAGGGCGAGTTTCCGCCTCCGCCACCAAAGCACAGACCCAAAGCACCGGCCGGCGGCGGCGGTGGTGGCGTGAAGATCAGCGGCCCATCCTACTACACCTACAAGGCCGACAAACTTGTGCGCGTCGACTTCTCGGCGTTGACCGCGGCACCGCAGCCCGCGGCGGCGCAGGATGCCGCGTTCGTTCCATCGGCCACCGGAGCCGCTTTCCACGACGCTATTGCCAGCTTGAGCGACTACGAGCTCTATGCTGAACCCGATATCGCCAAGGCACTGATCGCCTATTATTCAGCCAATCCGGACTTCATCTGGGTGAACGGAACCAGCCTCAACAGCCGCGCCCAGGATGCGGTGCGGGTGCTGGGCGAGGCCGCAAGCTATGGGCTCACGCCCGCCGACTACACGGTCGATGTGCCCGCCGCCAATTCAGCCTCAACGGGCGACGCGGCCAAGCTCAGGGAACTCGTGCGCTTCGAGATGGCGCTGTCGGCGCGCGTCCTGCGCTACGCCCATGATGCGCAGAACGGCCGTGTCGAGCCCAACCGGATGACCGGCTACTATGATTTCCCGGCCAAGCCGCTCGACATGGTCGGCGTGCTGAAGACGCTGGCGCATACGCAGGAAGTGCGCACCTACCTCGAATCGCGGCATCCGCAGAATGCGGAATATCAGGCGCTGCGCGTCGAGCTGGAAGCGCTGCAGGCCAGTGCCGAGAACGAGATCGTCGTCGATCCCAAGCTGCTGCTGAAGCCGGGCGAGACCAGCCCCGAATTGCCAAAACTGCTGTCGCTGATCGCGCGCAGTCTCGATGACGATATGGGCGGCACCTATGGCGAGCTGCTGTCGCGGCTGGCGACAAGCGAAGTCTACGTCCCCGAGCTCATTCCGCTGATCAAGGCGGTGCAGGTGAAGGAAGGCATGAAGGGCGACGGCGTCATCGGTCCGCGCACCGTCGCCTTGCTGGCCGGCACGTCGAAGGCCGACAAGCTGCTCAAGGTGCAGGTGGCGCTGGAGGAACTGCGCTGGCTGCCTTCCGATCTCGGCAGCCCGCGTGTCTTCATCAACCAGCCGGCGTTCACCGCCAGCTACATCGACAATGGCGAGGAGAAGCTGAAGACGCGCGTCGTCGTCGGCAGGGTCACCAACCAGACGGCCTTCTTCTACGACCAGATCAAGCAGGTCGACTTCCATCCCTATTGGGGCGTGCCGCAGTCGATCATCGTCAACGAGATGCTGCCCAGATTGCGCAGCGATCCCGGCTATCTCGATCGTGCCGGCTACGAGGTGACCGATTCGCGCGGCAAGCGCATTCCCTCATCGGCGGTCAATTGGGGCGCCTATGGCGCCAACATTCCCTACAGCGTGCGCCAGCAGCCGAGTGAGGCCAATGCGCTGGGCGAACTGAAGATCCTGTTCCCCAACAAGCACGCGATCTACATGCACGACACGCCGCAGAAATCGTTCTTCAAGCAGGATATGCGTGCGCTCAGCCATGGCTGCGTGCGCCTGCAGGATCCGCGCGGCATGGCGGCGGCGGTGCTTGGCACTTCGGTCGACTACATCGCCGAGAAGCTGAAGCACGGGCATTCGACCGAGGATGTGACGCGCAAGATCCCTGTCTATGTCGCCTATTTCACCGCATGGCCCGACATGTCCGGCAAGGTCGAGTATTTCAGCGACGTCTACGACCGCGACTCCCGGCTGAAGCAGGCACTGGATGCGACCGAGGCGGTACGCTCGCCGTCGAGCTGATCGTCAGAATTGCGATAACGGGCGGCGGAAACCCGCCTCCCGCCCGGCGATCAGCCAGTAGATCAATCCGGCGACAAGGCCGGCGGCGGCGATGATGCCGATGTCGGCCCAGCGCTCGGGGTCCATGTCCTCCGCCGGAACCGGCCAGATCAGGAAGAAGCCGCCGGCGGCGGCAGCGGCGCCGAAAAACATGTGCAGCAGAAAGTTGCGCAACGAGAAGAACTCGGCGATCAGCGCGAAGATCAGCGTCTGCAGTCCGGTCACGACAATCGTCAGGAAATAGACGAACATGCCGAGCGGCGGCACCACCAGGGCCGCGATCGGGCTGACGCCCAGGATGTCGAAATAGGCCGGCGCGTTGGGCAGGGAACTGAGCGCGGCATAGATCGCCACGACAGCGACCAGGCCGACCAATACGGCGACCAGATAACCGGCCAGCATCATCAGGATGCGCTTCATCACATACTTCGCCGTCGCCATGCCCATCCCCCCATGCGGCGCAGTCAACCGTTCCAATCAGCCATCAAAGACGATCCGGCGCAAGAGTGGGCACAGAGCGGGCCGCTTTGGCAGGCTTTCGTGGATCGCGACGCGGTGCTGATCAGGCGCCACCGCACAGATGCTCGGAGTCCGGCAGGGCCCAGCTGCCCTTGGCGACGAGGTCCAGCGAATAATAGACCCGACCGCGGTCGTCATCCCTAGGGCAGTCCCTTGGAATCGCGATCAGGCACATTTCGACAGGTTCGCCGACCTTCGAGGCGGCGAGGCCCGGCTCGCGATCGTAGGAGACGGCGCCGCCGCCATTGGTGAAGGTGGCGGCGCTGCCGGCATCGGGCGTGGCCGTTTCCAGCGGATCGTCGCCAAGCCGCGTGGTCAGCGTCTTGATGTGCGTGGTGGCGCATTGCCCGACGGCCGAGGGCAGGGGCTGATCCTTGTTGCCGGGGTTGCGCGTGGCGACGTCCAGCGCCTTCTTACCGATCAGCGCGATGTTGTAGTCCTGCACCCAGGACGGCGCGTTGCCGTAGGTCTGCAAAGCGTTGTTCAGCGCGCTGACGATGCAGGCGGTATCGCTCTTGCAGGCATTGCGGTCAGCGATCAGCCCGCGGGCGATCTTGCGCTTGTCACCGCCGAAGGCCGGCTCGAACCCCTTGTAGGCCTGCGAACCAGCAGATCGATGGCCGACAGCTGCGGATCGGCGCAGATCGCCTTCTCCGCCGGCAGGCTTGCTTTGCTGCAGTCGAAGGATGGCCCCTCGGCCCAAGCCGAAGGTGCCGCAAGAGTGCCGCCCGCCAGGATGATGCCAAGCACAAGCACGGTTCGAACGGAAAATCGCACGACTGCCCCCAAGCCAAAGGCGTTGCCCACGCCATGGGGTGCATATCACATGCCAAGGATGGACAATTTGCGGCAATCCGGTTGGTCATCGAGGCGCGCGGATAAAAACGGGTAGACCGGTCGAATAGAGAGTATCTGCTGGCGCCCTATTTGGGTTCGGCCGTCACCGGATCATAGGTGATTTCGACCTTTGCCTTGTCCGAGGTGTAGTAGGTGACGGTGTAGGCGTCCTTGTCCCAGTCGACCTCTTTCACATAGCGAAAGCCGTCGCGCTGCTCGACCTTGGCAAGGATTTCCGACAGCTTCTTGGCATTGGGCGGCGGCAGCGGCGCTTCATCCGCGGCAAAGACCGGGCCGGCGGCGAGAAGAACGGCGACGCTGGTCGCCAGCAGCAATCTGGACATGGCTTTCCCTCAAGTTTCGGTCGACAGAAACTCGCTGGCGCGGCGGTTGGTTCCGCAGCTGGAATGCGGGACCATTCAGTCCATCGATTTGCAGTCGCCCAGAAGGAAAAACATCCGCCAAAAAACCACGATGCGCCGCTCCAATATCGTGGCCATACTGCTGGCGGTTCATTTAGGGGGATCTCTATCATGTCGTCATGCTTGCAGTTTCGGTTCTTGCCATCCCGGCCGTTTCCATACCCGTGCAGAAAGCCAGGGCGCTGGAACCGGAACGCTACACGGTCTACTGCGCCGATGACCGCATCGAAGTGTCGTTCTGGGATCTCGAACAGATGAAGGTGCGGCGAGGCTCCAACGTCTGCCAGTTCCAGAGCTACACGAGCTACAGCAGCGCCTTGAATTTCGCCCAGAAGAATTTTGGCGGGGAAGGGGCGAGTTGTAGTTGCTAGCTGTGCTGGCATGGGGGCGGTTCAGAACCGCTCGCGTGCATGCTCGCCAGAGTGTCTTGCAAGTGCGATGGCGTCGGAACGGCTAAGACCCCTCGCGACTACGTGCCCGCTTTCTCGCTGCACATCCGACGTGCTTGCACCCTGGCTGCGCCCAGCTGCAACCGCGTCACGGCCAGCCACGGCGCTATCAGGGCTTTGCACGTCTGAAAGAAGGCACGCAATTTCACCACGGGATAGTAAGGACGTCGTCTGGAATCCGACGCGGTCGTTTGGCTTCGAGATCGTTGATCGCCGCTGCTAGCCTTTCTACTGTCTCCATAAAACACCGGGCTAACTGATTTAGGTAGTCCACGGTGAGGCTGGTCAGGACGTTGCCGTCGGCGTCGCGGCCGTTTCGATGAACGCAGTAGTGACGACGTTGAACAGATTGCAGCATCAGGTCGCGTTGAACCTTGTCTCTTGGGAGTAGGTAATGACCAATCGCTGCACGCAGCATGCCATTCAGGAACTCGAACCGATGGAATTGAGTTTTCTTGCGGAGTTGGGCAACAAGCATGTCGCGCACCAAGTTCGGCTGTGACGCCACTTTCGCTAAGGACACTTGTTCTATTTTCAGATCTGGGTGCCACTCCACAATAGCGCCGACGACCACAGGATCTTCGAATGCAAGCTTGATGACGGTGTCAGAGAGGTATGCTTCGACAATCGAGAACAGTTGGACAAGGAGCATTCGGTTGATGCCGGCCGCCCCTGATCGATTGTCGCCGAATGCATGCAGTAGATTTGTCCACTCGCTAATTGCTTGGTTGAAAATGGCACGTGGATGTGGCTCGGGTTCCATCTCCTCGAGCCAGTCATCGTACGGTTGGTCGGTGTGCTCAAATTCGACCTTTGTTTTGGGATCGTCAGTGAGATGAGCTTCCCATCCCGTCAAATGCGCTGTGATAGTGACAGGAATCTCTGACCCGCACGTCTCACATTCTATCTCGATGTCTTCGGTCACTATCGCGTCGGAAGCGGTCTCGGCGGCCGGGTCCGCCATTGGCACATCATCAAGCCAGGTATCGGCTGGCACGCCGCAACTTGGACAACGAGTTATAATGTGGAATTCACCTTTGACCATCACTCAACCCTACATCTTCTGCGTCATGCGCATGTAGGGTGCAGCAATCTTCGGAAGTCGTCGTAGAACGCCGATACGAACAAGAATTCATCATGTATGACCTGAGGCCAATCCCTAGAATTGTCGTGCTGTTCGCTCATCGTGTTTGCTAACTGAAGATTCGCCATCGATTTCTGCAGTCGCTCCAGATAATTGAGAACCTCGTCACCGAACAGGAAAGCGGCCTCTCCGCGTACGACGGCTATATTTCGAATGCCGTCGTTCTTGCGCGCATCGCCGTCGCGGATAACCTGATCTACGCCGGCCTTTGCTGCTGCATATAACGTGAACCGACGTTCAAAGAGATCGAGGACGAGCTTTTCCTTGGCTGTTCGCCACTGTCTATACGCAACTAACCAGACGGCAATAGCAACGACTGCGGTCACTAGGCTGACCGTCGTCGGGCCGAGAGCCTGAATCCACGAGACCCACTCAGGCAACTGAGAACCCGCTGTTGGCATTGACTTCCCCCATCGATATCTCAGCTCAAACGGCTATTCATCGCGTGCCAGTAGCTGTTGATCTCGCTTTCGAACCAGCCTTCAGCCTCGTTACGCACACCGACGCTCGATCTAAAGTTTAGGTAGTGGCTAAAGTGCTTACCTTCGAGCCAAGTCGTACAGGCGCTGAAACTAGGATAGTGGCCCGGCTTCTTCCGGTAACCGGTTTCATGCATACATTCGAGCGCCAGATGACGGATGGCCTGCTCCGCTTCGGCTTTCTTGTGCATCACCGACTCGATTGCAGCAACTGGCGCCCTGCCGGAGTAATGGCTGGCCCTCCCAGCATATGCCTGGCAAGGCCAAGGTTGATGAGGTGCTCCAGATCCTTGGCGTCAACGCTTAGGCCTATTCCCCCTCTCGCCATTGCCCGGAGAGCTATAAGTTGCGAGTTAGTCAGATCGCTTTTGGTCAACGCCATGAGTCGTCCCCCAAATCTTCGAATCACCTCGCCATTTTAGGCTCGTCGGGGGAGGTCAAGCCAGTAGACGAGGCTGCGGGTGACCGATCGCCTCCACCGGCGCCACCGTCATTGATTGAGCAGAACTTGCGCACATTCGAGGCGAGGGCGCGAGCTGTAGTTGCTAGCTGTGCTGACTTGGAGTGCAATTTCAGGAAGGAAATGGTGGGCGATGCAGGGATTGAACCTGCGACCCCACCCGTGTGAAGGGTGTGCTCTCCCGCTGAGCTAATCGCCCGCTCGTTGCCCGAAGGCCAAGCGAGCCGCGATATAAGGGAGGCCGGCCGGTTAAGTCAAGGCGCTGTCTGGCGTTGTTGTAGAGATCGGATTCTGCGCCATTTCGGGGCCGTCCCGACGGAATTTCTCGTCGCTTTCCGTTTAGTGCCCTGCGGCGCTGATCAGGCGCTCCGCCAGATCCACGGTCAGCGCGTCGAAATGCGAGATCACCGCCGAGGGCTCGAACTCGCGCACGTGCCGGTCGGTGTAGCCGAAATCGACGGCCACCACCGGAATGCCGGCGGCCTTGGCGGTGTCGATGTCGGTTTGCGAATCGCCGACCATCAGAGCGCGGTGCGGATCGCCGCCGGCCAGCTTGATGGTCTCGGTCAGGTGACGCGGGTCGGGCTTGCGGAAGGCGAACGTGTCCTGGCCGGCGATCGCCGCGAAATGCCTGGTCAGGCCGAGCGCCTCGATCAGGGCCAGCGAGTTGGCCTCGTATTTGTTGGTGCAGATTGCCAGGAGATAGCCCGCCTTCTCGAAGCGTGCGATCGCTTCGATGACACCGGGGTAGGGGCGGGATTTGCCGGGGATGTTGTCGGTGTAATGATCCAGGAACAGTTTGAGCAGCCGGTCGTGCTCGGCGACATCGAGCGAGCGCTGCTGGGCGGCGTGCGCCCGCTCTATCATCACGCGCCCGCCATGGCCGACGAAGCGCCTGAAGCCCGCCTCGTCGACAGCCGTGAGTTCGCTGGCGGCCAGGCTGTGGTTGAGGCTGTCGAGCAGGTCCGGCGCGGTATCAACCAGCGTTCCGTCGAGGTCGAACACGATGATCGGGCGACTCATGATCCATCCTGCGCAGATTTATGCATCGGCAGGCGATAGCGGCTGCGGCGCGTCAAGGCAAGCAGAGCGGTGGACAGGCGCCCAAGGGCTTTGACCACGGTCAAAGGCTTTGACCCGACCGGCAAAAATGCTAGGAGCCCGAAACACTCAGTTTCATGCATGTCGTTTCCCCAACACCGAGGTCACTTTTGGGCGACATGCATAAGGTTCCCGGGGCAGCAAGCGGCATGGATGCAAGACAGTTGAAGGTCGAGGCCGCGCGGGCCGCCCTTGCCCATGTCACCGATGGCATGCGGCTCGGCATCGGCACCGGCACCACGGCGGAAGAATTCGTGCGGCTGCTTGCCGAAAAGGTCGCCACCGGCATGACCGTCATCGGTGTGCCGACGTCGGAGCGCACCGCGGCACTTTGCCGTGAGCTTGGCGTGCCGCTGTCGACATTGGAGGAAACGCCCGAGCTCGATCTTACAGTCGACGGCGCCGATGAGGTCGACCCGGAACTGACCCTGATCAAGGGCGGCGGCGGCGCGCTGCTGCGCGAGAAGATCGTGGCCGCGGCCTCGCAGCGCATGATCGTCATCGCCGACCGGTCGAAGATGGTCGAGACGCTTGGCCGATTTCCGCTGCCGATCGAAGTCAACCAGTTCGGCCTGCGCGCCACCGAGATCGCGGTGGCCGCGGCGGCCGCAAATCTCGGCCTTTCCGGTCCGATTACATTGAGGATGACGGGAGGCCAGGCTTTTGTTACAGACGGCGGCCATTTTATCCTCGATGCATCTTTTGGCCGCATTCCGGATACAAGAGCGCTTTCGAATGCTCTCCACGCCATTCCGGGCGTGGTCGAGCATGGTCTTTTCATCGGGCTGGCGTCAGCGGCCATCATCGCCGGCGGCGACGGTATCCAAACCGTCCATGCCGCCCGAAAACCAGGGAGTTCTACCGATCATGATGTTGCATAACCGGGTTCGCGGCCTTTGCGTCGTTCTGGCGGCTTCGGCCGTTTTCGCCTTGTCGTCGCCTGCGTTTTCGCAGGACGTCACCGAATCGCACTTGAAGGCCGCCCGGGCGGCGGTCGCGGCGATCCATGCGACCGACCCGTTCGACAACATCCTGCCGCAGGCGGCGGCCGCGCTCGAATCGCAGCTGATCCAGAAGAACCCGGACATGCAGGAGCTGATCGGCAAGACGATCAGCGAGAAGGCGATGGCATTGGCCGCGCGCCGCGCCGATCTCGAGAAGGAAGCGGCTCTTGCCTATGCGAAGGTGTTTTCCGAAAAGGACCTCAACGACATCGCGGCCTTCTACAGCTCCGACGCCGGCAAGAAGCTGCTCGACAGCGGGCCGACCGTGACACGTGATTTGGTCAAGGCAGCCGACATCTGGCAGAACGGCGTCGCCCGCGATCTCGCCCAGCAGGTCGGCGAAACGCTGGCCGCGGCTGCCAAGGCCGCGGCACCGGCTGCGCCCACGCCAGCGCCCGCTGATGGTGCCGCTCCGGCCGACAATGCGGCTCCGGCGGATGGCGCCGCGCCTGCCGACGGTTCGGCGCCTGCCGACGGCACGCAGAACTGATTTCATTTTTCGAGGCGGCGTGGCTGCCTCTGGACCAGAAAGCCCGGCTTTGTCCGGGCTTTTCTTTTGGCGCTTCGCATCCTACCTCTGGCTTGAACTTTCCCTCCGCAGGAGTCCCCCTCATGGCCGCTTACGACTACGATCTCTTCGTCATCGGCGGCGGCTCGGGCGGGGTGAGGGCGGCGCGCGTTGCCGCGGCACTCGGCAAGCGCGTCGGCATCGCCGAGGAATACCGCTTTGGCGGCACCTGCGTCATCCGCGGCTGCGTGCCGAAGAAGCTCTATGTCTACGCCTCGCAATTCCCGGAGCATTTTGCCGACGCGGCGGGCTATGGCTGGACGGTGCCGGAGGCCAGTTTCGACTGGCGTACGCTGGTCGCCAACAAGGATCGCGAGATCAGCCGGCTGGAGGCGATCTACAAGAAGAATGTCGAAGGCTCCGGCGGCGAGACCTTTCATTCCCGGGCGATGATCGTCGACCCGCATGTGATACATCTTCTAGGCGAGGACCGCACCGTCACAGCCGACCAGATCCTCATCGCCACTGGCGGCCGTCCAGCGGCGCATCCGGCACTGCCCGGCCACGAACACTGCATCTTCTCCAACGAGGCTTTCGACCTCAAGGAGCTGCCGAAGGCGATCATGATCGAAGGTGGCGGCTATATCGCCGTCGAGTTCGCCAACATCTTCCATGGCCTCGGCGTCGACACCACTCTGGTCTATCGCGGCAAGGAGATCCTCAGCCGCTTCGACATGGATCTGCGCCGCACGCTGCACGAGACCATGGAAAAGAAGGGGATCAAGATACTCTGCCATGCGGTGAGCGAAGAGGTGCGCAAGCGGCTGGACGGCCGGCTCGACGCCGTTCTCACCAACGGCCAGACGCTGACGGTCGATCAGGTCATGCTGGCCATCGGACGTATCCCCAACACCGAGAATATGGGCCTGGAAGGCATCGGCATCGAGATGACCCAGGCCGGCGCGGTCAAGGTCGACGACTATTCCCGCACCAACATCGACAACATCTGGGCGATCGGCGACGTCACCAACCGGGTGCAGCTGACGCCGGTGGCGATCCACGAAGCGATGTGCTTCGTCGAGACGGCATTCAAGGGCAACCCGACCGCGCCCGATCACGAGACGATCGCGACCGCCGTCTTCTCGCAGCCGGAAATCGGCACGGTTGGCCTGTCGGAAGATGACGCCGTGAAGCGTTTCGCCGATATCGAGATCTACCGCGCCAGCTTCCGGCCGATGCGGCATACGCTGTCGGGCCGCGACGAGAAGATGCTGATCAAGCTGGTGGTCGATGGCGCTTCCCGTAAAGTGCTCGGCGCTCACATATCGGGGCCGGATGCCGGCGAGATGGCGCAGCTGCTGGGCATTCCGCTGAAGGCCGGCCTGACCAAGGATGATTTCGACCGCACAATGGCCGTGCACCCGACCGCGGCGGAAGAACTCGTCACCATGTACAAGCCGACCTACCGCGTGAAGGACGGCCAGCGCGTCTGACTTCTTTTGCAAGCCGCCAGTGCTTGCTGCCAGGGGGCAATCAATGTCCGTGACAGCCAGTTCCACACCGCTTGATCACGCCTTCGGCGGACGTGTCGATCAGGTCATCGACAGGGCCGTCGAAGAGGGGCGCATCGTCGGCGCCGTGATCCTTGTCGCCCGGCGCGACGAAATCCTCTACAGCCGCGCCGCCGGCCTGGCCGACCGCGAAGCGAAGAAACCGATGACGCCAGACGCGATCTTCCGGCTTGCGTCGGTCACCAAACCCGCCGTCGCGACTGCAGCACTTGCCCTTGTCGAAGCAGGCGATATCGGCCTCGATGACCCCTTGGTAAAATCCATCCCGGAATTCCGGCCGAAGCTCAGGGATGGCAGCGAACCCGTCATCACCATCCGACATCTGCTGACGCACACCGCTGGGCTGGACTACCGCTTTCGTCAGGCGGCGGACGGTCCCTATCATCGCGCTGATGTCTCCGACGGCCTCGACCAGCCCGGCCTCTCCATGGCCGAGAATCTCCGCCGTATCGCCTCGGTGCCGCTGTCCTGTGTGCCGGGAACGGGCTGGGGCTATTCGGTGGCGATGGATGTGCTGGGCGAGGCGATGGCGAGAGCCACGGGCGCCTCCTTGCCGGAATTGGTCGATCGCCTGGTCGTACAGCCGCTCGGCATGCATGATGCGGCCTTTGCCGTGCGCGATCGATCCCGGCTGGTAACGCCATACGCCGATGGGCCCGGCAAGGCCATCGTGATGGGAGAACATCACCGCGTGCCCTTCGGCGACGGTTTCATCTCATACTCGCCCGGCCGTGTCTTCGATCCCGCTTCCTTCGCCTCGGGCGGTACCGGCATGAACGGCACCGCCGGCGATGTCCTCAAGCTGCTCGAGGCACTGCGTTCGGGCGGCGGGCCAGTCATCCGCACCGAAACGGCAGCGGTGATGACCAGGGATGCGATACCGGGCCTCGAAACCACCATGCCCGGCTGGGGCTGGGGTCTCGGCTTCAGCGTCCTGCGCGACCCGCTCGCCGCATCGACGCCGCAGACCGTCGGCACCTGGCGCTGGGGCGGCGTCTACGGTCATTCCTGGTTCGTGGATCCGGCGTTGGACCTGACGGTGGTGGCGCTGACCAACACGGCAATCGCCGGCATGACGGGCACGTTTCCCGATGCACTGCGCGATGCCATCTATGGCAGGCAGGCCTAGGCAATTCCACGAAGGACGGAACCCGCCGCCGGCCATGGCCAGCGGCGGAGACAGTGATGCGCTACAACAGCGTGCCGCGCAGGATGACCAGCGCCACCGAGAAGTAGATCACCAGCCCGGTGACATCGACCAGCGTGGCGACGAACGGCGCCGATGCACTGGCAGGGTCGAAGCCGATCCGTTTCAGAGCAAAGGGCAGCATCGATCCCGACAGGGAACCAAAAGTGACGATGCCGACCAGTGCGGCACCGACCGTCGTGGCGATCAGCGGCCAATGCGGCCCATAGTCGTAGAAGCCCATATATTGCCAGAGCGCGATACGGCAGATGCCGACCACGCCAAGCATGGCGCCCAGCACGAGACCGGTGGGCAGTTCGCGCAACGCCACCCGCCACCAGTCACGAAGACCTATCTCGCGCAGCGCCAGCGCCCGGATGACCAGCGAGGTCGCCTGCGAGCCGGAATTGCCGCCGGAACTCATGATCAACGGGATGAACAGCGTGAGCACGATCGCCTTCTCCAGCTCACCCTCGTAGCTCTGCATGGCGTTGGCGGTCAGCATTTCGCTGATGAACAGCGCGCACAGCCAGCCGCCGCGTTTCTTGATCATGGAGAGGAAGCTCATCTTCATATAGGGCTCGTCGAGCGCCTCCATGCCGCCGAAGCGGTGCACGTCCTCCGTCGTCTCCTCGATCATCGTATCGATGATGTCGTCGATGGTGACGATGCCGAGGATCTTGCCGTGGTCGACGACCGGGACAGCGAGCAGATCGTATTTGGAGATCGTCTGCGCCAAGGTTTCACGATCGGTCAGCGGGGTGACCGTGACCGGGATGCGGTCCGGCGCTACCGACAGGATCGGGTCGTCCGGCTCACCGGTGATGAGCCGGCGCAGGCCGGTAGAGCGCACCAGCAGGTGCGTTTGCGGATCGACAATATAGATCGCGTAGACGGTTTCGCGCGTCCGCTCGACCTTGCGGATGTAATCGAGCGTGCGCCGACGGTCCAGTCCGAGGGAACGCTGACGAACTCCGTCGTCATGATCGATGCGGCGCTGCCTTCGGGATAGCCCAGGATCGACAGCAGGGTCGCGCGCAGTGGCGGCGCCAGCGCCCCGAGCAGTTCGGAGCGTGCCGGCTCGTCGAGCTCGCGCAGGATGTCGGCCGCACGGTCGACCGACATGGCGGTGAGCAGCTTGCTTGCCTTGGGGCGGGGCAGGGCCTCGGCGAGTTCCGGCGCGCCTTCGAGTTCAGGCTGATCGAAAATCTCGACCAGCCGCTCGAAAGGCACGGCGCAAAGCAGATCTGTCGCGGTTTCGCGCGGTTCACGGTTGAGCGCCTCGACCACGTCGGCGACATGGTCGTTTGCAAGGATGCGGGCGATGGCGACGGCCTCGTCGTCCGCTACGGGAGAAAAATCGTTCATGGCTCACTCCTTGCCGTCCGGCAGGACATGAACCATTCAGGTCACGTCTAGGCGGACGGCGGTTGCGTTCGACTAATACTGTCGCCAGGCATGGCGCGGTGACCTTTCCGCTTGCGGGTTCGCGTTTGACTATCAGCAAGCCGGCGCAACATAGGAGTGCGTCTTGCCGAGTCAATCGTGGTGAGTGAGGAAAACGGCGCCTGACGGCTCCGATCGCGATACTGTGATCGCCGACTGCCGCCAGATGCGGCAAGTCGCGGTGAAATCACGGTTATTTCTGCTTCAGCCGACGCGAGAAACGCAGCCATTTGTCCTCTACTGGCCGTGGCTGCGCCAGGATCGTGGTGAGCTCGACGGGCAGGGTCGGAGTCAGCGGTTTCTTGGTGGCGACGCCGTCGGCGATCAGGACGATCGAGTGGTAGAACTCGGTGCCGGCAGCCGATCTCGGCGCCACCGCTTCGTGCATGACGCTGATCACCGTGACATCGGGGCAGTTGTCCTTGATCGCCTGGTGGAAGGCAATCTTGCCCTCCGGGTCGAGGGCGCCGGTCGCCTCGTCGAGGAACAGCAGTCCCGGCTGCTGCAGGATGATGCGGGCCACCACCAGCTTCTGCTTCTGGCCGCCCGACAAAACCTGATCCCAGCTTTTGCCCTCGCGGCTCTCATTGGCCATTTGTTCGATGAAGTCGCCGAGCCCAGCCTTGTGCAGCGCGGACGCGACCTGGGCGTCGCCATGGTCATGTTCGGAGCCCGGCAGGCAGACCAACTGTTTCAGCGACACCTGCGGGAGCTTGACGTCCTGGGCAGCATAAAAACTCTTCACCCCGTCAGGGAAGACGATGGTGCCGTGGCCGTAGGGCCAGAGGCCGTTGATCGCCTTGATCAGCGAAGTCTTGCCGCACCCGGATTCGCCCTTCAGGAAGGTCCATTCGCCGCGCCGGAAGCGCAAATTGGCGGCGCTGAGGAACGGTGTTGCGTCCTCGCCCTGATGCGCCAGTTCGAGCTTCTGGATGGTCAGGCCGAAAACCGGATTCTGGCTGGCATAGTGGAAGTCGGAACGGCCGGTCTGGCTGTAGAACGCTTGCGGGTGCTGAACATTCTCGATCGCATTCGCCAGCTCGGTGACACGCTGGCTGTTGGCACGCAGCGTCGCAATGGCCGGCATCACATGGATGAACCACGAGCACTGGCTGATCAGCTGGGCGACCATTTCAGAGCCGGTTATGTAGCCTTTGTAGTCCAGGCGATTGTGGATGAACGACACGAGACCGGGACCATAGGCGACGATCCGGGCGCCGATGAAATTGTAGATCAGCTCGAACGACGTGTAGCTGTTGTTGACGACATTGAGCCGGCCCCAGGTTTTGTCGATATCGACGTAGAGCCTGTCGTGCATCGACTTTTGCACGTCCTCGCCATGCGAGGCGGCGACGTGGAAGCTGCGGCGCAGGAATGTCGTCAGTTCACTGCGGTAGCTGCCCTCGGCCTGCTGCATGCGGATATTGAGCCGCTCGAGCAGGCGCCCAAGCTTGACCGCGATCCAGGTGTTCAGCGGCACGTAAATGGCGACGGCGAGGAAAGCCAGCACCGCGCTGCCATAACTGCCGAGGAACTCCAGCCCCTTAACCTCGACCGAGGATCCGATCAGATTTTCGCCGATAAAATAGAGCGAGGTCGCAACACCCAGAACGCCCATGGCGAGACCGATCGCCCCACCGGTCATGTCCTTGATCGATTCCTGGATGCGTTGGTCGATGTTGTCGGGAGCCACGATACCGCCGGCCGCCGAACCATGCTGGGCATGGAAATGGGTATGATTGCCGTCGAGCAGAGCCTGGTTGAACTGGCTGTTCAGCCAGCCACGCCATTTACGGTGCAAGGTTGCGGAGACAAGACCGCGCACGCCGGTGAAGCCGGCATCCTTGAGCACGACCAGCACCACCAATATGCCGGCATTGGTCAGAATTGCCCGCAGCGGGCTGGTGTTGGCGGCATCGTGGAAGAAGGCGATCGAATTGCCCAACTCGCCCAATGCCAAGGCAAACCAGACGCCGGCCTTGCTGGAAAGCGCCGTCAGCAGGGCGATGACGATGGTCAGCGTCCAGGCCTCCTTCCAACGGTTGGAGAACCAGTAGGCCCGCATCAACCCCCAGAAACTGCGCATCGAGGATACCGGCGTCAAATGCGACCGCCCTGCGGCGCCGCGGTGTAGTCCATCCGGTACTGACTCTTGCGATCGTCTGCCGATCCGAATCACGATCCCGCCCAAACCTTTTTTGTTTTGTTACGGATAGTAACACCAATTGATCATTTTCCATTAATTTTTGTAGGGGGCCAGCGGGATTGAAGTTCCAGCCGTGTCCGCAAGGCAACAGAAAAGGCTTTCCAAGCGTCGCGCGAAGGTCGGCGAAACAGCGATTTAAGACAACGATGTCAGATGGTTATCGTGTGACGCGCAGAGCCGCATGCACCTTCCCTTGGGGAAGGTGTTCACACGATTTTGTGACTCGTTCTGGCTTGTCCATCTGGCCGACTTTTCATTGCGGGCTAACCAAAATTCCCGAAAACAGGCCGTCCTTGATATCTGCTTTGACAATTCCCGTGTTCGGGATTGAACCTTCCGGGGCGTTGTCGACACCCAGGATTGTCCAACAGGGAAGCTTCCTCATGCTCACACGCGCAACCGCAGCTTTCGTCCTGGTGGCCTGGCTACCCCTCCCTTTGGCGCATGCCGCCGAACAGAGCATCCCGGCCAGCGCCGAGGGCCAGATCGAATTCAACACGCCATCCGATAACATTGGCTGCATCTACACGCCGAAAGGCGGCACCAGCACCTATGAGCCACAGGATGGCGGCCCGGAACTGAGCTGCTCGCGCGTCGAGCCGAGCTACATCACCATCATCCTCGGCCCCAAGGGGCCAGCAACGCTGATCAAGAATCCAGGCGAACAGCCTTGCTGCAGCGACGTCACAAGGCTCGCCTATGGCAACAGCTGGAGCGCTGGGCCCTTCTTCTGCCAGTCATCGACCAAGGGACTGACCTGCACCGCCACAAATGGCCACGGATTTTTTATCAGCAAGGCGAAGGCGACGGTGAAGTAACGCCTGCCTTTGTAGGAACCTGCCTCAGCCGACTTTGTCCAGCTCGCCCCGGGCCTTGGCCGCCGCCACCTGGCGGATGGCATCAGCCAGCGTGTCGGCGTCCTGAGCGCCCATCACGGCATATTTGCCTTCAAGCAGAAAACACGGCACGCCTGATATGCCCATGCGCGACGCCGTGGCGATCTCGGTGCGCACCGCTTCGACATCGGCGTCGGTCGGCAAGAGCGTGGCCACCACGGACGCGTCCATTCCGGCCTCACGGGCGGCCTCGACCAACACGGCATGGTCGCCGATGTTGACGCCTTCCTCGAAATTCAGCTGGAACAGGCGACGGACCAGCCTGTTCTGCACGGCTTCGCCGGCAGCACCCGCCCAGCGGATCAGGCGGTGCGCATCCAGCGTGTTCGGCGCCACCTTGATGGCATCGAAAGCAAAGGAAATGCCCTCCGCCTCGCCAAGCGGCTCGATGCGGGCATGGATCTCGCGAATGCGCTCTTCGCTGCCGAACTTGGCCAGCATATACTCCCGGCGGTCCTTGCCTTGCGGCGGAATGGTCGGATCGAGCTGGAACGGCCGCCAGCGTATGTGCACATCGACATCGCCGGCCGCGGCAACCGCTCTGTCCAGCCGCTTCTGGCCAATGAAACACCACGGACAGACGACGTCCGACACCACATCGACAGTAATGGCGTTCGCTTCGCTCATCTCGATCTCCGGATTGTCAGTTCGGTTTGCGCCACCAGGTCGGCAGCTGATAACCGAATATGGGCGTCTTCTGCGGATGTTCCAGATAATTCCAGTACGCAAGCCACTGCTGCGTGTTGTACTGCATCGGCACCATATAGTTGCCCGAGATCAGCAGCCGGTCGAGGACGCGAACGGCGGCGACATAGTCTTCCTTCGAGCGGGCGCGCAGCATCGCGTCGATCGCGGCATCGATCGCCGGGTCGGCGACACCGGCGAGATTGAACGAACCTTCGGCCCTGGCCGCCTCGGAGCTCCAGCGTCCGAGCTGTTCGAAGCCTGGCGACAGCGAATTGTTGAAGCCGCTCGAGCCGATCAGGGCCTCGAAATCGAAGCGCTGCTTGCGCGACTGGATCTGGTCGCCGTCGAGGCTACGGATGCTGACGTTGATGCCGATCTTCTCCAATGTGCGCTGATAGATGCCGGCCAGGCGCTCCTCATCTTGCGAGGCAGTCAGGATCTCGAATCCGAAAGGTTTGCCGTCGGGATCGAGCATCGTACCGTCCTGCACGTGGTAACCGATGCTTTTCAGGAGATCGAAAGCGGTCTTCAACACCTTGCGGTCCTGGCCCGAACCGTCGGTCACCGGCGGTTTCCAGGTGCCGTCCATGACGTCGGGCGGCACACGGCCGGGGTAGGGGGCGAGCAACGCCTTTTCCCTGTCGTCGGCCGGATGGCCGAGCGCGGAAAGCTCGGAGTTCTGCCAATAGCTCATCGTGCGCGTGTATTTGCCGCCGAACAGGTTCTTGTTCGCCCATTCGAAGTCGTAAAGCATGCCGAGCGCCCGCCGAACCACCGGATTGGAGAATTTCGGCAGCCGCGTGTTGAACAGGAAGCCGGTCACCACGGGCGGAATGCCGGTGTCAAAGGTTTCAGAAACCACCTCTCCCCGGTGGAAGGCCGGGAAATCCAGATCGCGCTCCCGTTTGACCGGATCGCCGTCGTCATCGATAGCGCAGAGGCCTTTCTTGAAAGCCTCGAGCTTGGCGTTGGCGTTGAGGAAATACTCGATGGTGATCTGGTCGTAATTGTCGAAGCCGCGCTTGGCCGGGACATCCTTGCCCCAATAATCGGGGTTGCGCTTGAACACGATGCGCTGGCCCGGCGCCACCTGGGCAATGGTATAAGGTCCACTGCCAATCAGCGGCTTCAGCGTCGTCTTGTCGAAAGTCTCCTTGTCAAAGGCGTGTTTCGGCAGGATCGGCGTCAGCGCGATGATCAGGGGCGTTTCACGATTGGCCTTGTCATTGAAGGTGAAGCGCACGCTGTGATCACCGGTCTTTTCGAGCTTGGCGATCAGGCTCATGCGTGCGTTGTAGGGCGGGCGGCCCTTGTCGGTGAAGACATCGTAGGTGAACAGCACATCGTCCGGCGTCACCGGCTCGCCGTCTGACCACTTTGCATTGGGGTTGAGGTGGAATTCGATCGACTTGCGCTCGGAATCCATGTCCGCGCTGTCAGCGAGCAGGCCGTAGAGACTGAAGGCCTCGTCGTAATTGCGCTGCATCAACGGCTCGAAAACGAGGTTGCCGTAGGTCAGATCCATCATGCCGCGCGCCGTCGTGCGCAGGCTTTTCAGGATGAAAGGGTTGAGGTTGTCGAAGCTGCCGACAACACAATAGGTGATGTTGCCGCCCTTCGGCGCATCGGGATTGACGTAGTCGAAATGGGCATAGTCGGGCGGCAGTGCCGGCTCGCCCTGCATGGCGATGGCATGCTTCGGTTCCGACATGGCCGGCCGCAGCGAAAGGGTAAAAAGCGATATCGCGGTGATCAGCCAAACAAGAACGCGGCCCATGACCGTCTCCTTAACAGGTCGGCTTGATGATTCGGTGCGCACCCTAGCATGAGGCGGCTGCGTGCCGGCCAATGGCGTCATCAAGAATTACAAGTGAGCGGGCTGGATTCGGCACCGCTTGCAGTGTAACACGCCGTCCGAAGTCATTCTGTTGCCTCATTTCGGCAACAGGTAGCTGGACCACACGGCGCAGAGAAGCCGGTTCCGGGATCATTTGAGAGGAAGTGCACGACATGACGAGCCTGAACAGCAACGCATACCGCCTTTCGGTCATGGCCGCGGGCGTGGTCGGCTTTCTCGGGCGCAGGACTTCCCTCTGCTTCCGCACAGCAGCAGCAACAGATTCCACAGGGCTGGTTCAAGGCCTGCACCAAGCAGGAAGACGTCGACATCTGCAACGTCCAGAACATCGTCACTGCCGGCAACGGCCAGCTCGTCACCGGTGTCAGCCTGATCGAACTCAAGGGCAAGGTGAACCGCAAGGTGTTTCAGGTGACGGTCCCGACCGGCCGCCTGGTGCCTCCCGGCATCGGCCTGCAAATCGATACCGGTAAGGCCGTAAAGCTCGACTATGTCATCTGCTTCCCGGATCGTTGCGTGGCCGAAGTGCCGCTGACCGACCAGCTCGTCGCCTCGTTCAAGAAGGGTCAGGGGATCACGCTGACCTCGATCAATTTCCAGAACCAGGCCAACCCGATCAAGATCGCGCTCCAGGGCTTCAGCGGCGCCTATGACGGCCCGCCGCTGCAGCAGTCGGACATCGAGGACCGGCAGAAGAAGCTCCAGGACTTCGTCGCCAAGAACAACCAGGACTTCGCCAAGAAGCTCAAGGACGAGCAGGACAAGGCCAAGACCGCCAACTGATCGCCGGCTCGGGCCACCCACCAGTCAAAGAAAAAGCGGGGTCATGCCCCGCTTTTTTCGTTCCAGACCATGACTGGATTTCCTGACGGTAGCCGGAAACTCAGTGCCTTGACTGACGTTTCGGCTCGTAGCGCCCGTCCGGCTTCTTGTCGAACATCTCCTTGATCTGCGGGTGGCGGACTGGCTCGCCCGACCGATCCTCAAGCAAATTCTGCTCCGACACATAGGCGATGTATTCTGTTTCCGAATTCTCGGCGAGCAGGTGGTAGAACGGCTGATCCTTGCGCGGCCGCACGTCGGCGGGGATGGCTTCGTACCATTCGTCGGTGTTGGCGAATTGCGGATCGACGTCGAAAATGATGCCTCGAAACGGAAACAGCCGGTGGCGAACCACCTGCCCGATCGCGAATTTGGCCGTTTTCATCGTACTCACCACTGAATTCCTTGACTTTATTTGGCGCAGACTCCGAGTCAATTCAATCCCGAAGCGTCTAAGCGCCTTCAAGCTACGCAAAATGCGGAGCAAAGGTTTTTGATTGGTGCCGCGATGCCGCGATAAAATCCGCAAGATCGCTACTGCTGCCGCATTGGTTTTCGCAGGCCACCCACAAGTGCCGAAAAACCGCTGCCGGGACGAAGCCCTTCGCGCATGAAGAAGGCGCGGAGCGGTGTAAAGCCGCCGAGTACGCTTAGACCGGCGCCACGCGCCATCTGCGCCGGCAGCATGTCGGAAAGCAGCGACATGTTGAGCAGATTGACCGCGCTGCTGCGGGCCAGGATGTCGGGCCGGCGCTTGAAATCGTAGGCGGCAAGGGCCTTGGCCGCACCAGGGTCGCCACGATTTTCATTCGCAATTCCAACCAGATCGTCGATATCCCTGATACCAAGGTTGAGGCCTTGCGCACCGATTGGCGGGAACACATGCGCGGCTTCGCCGACGAGCGCCACCCTGTCTCGCGCAAAACGCAGGGGCGTGACGGTCGAAAGCGGATAGATCTGGCGGCCCGGCTCCACCGTCACCCGGCCCAGCATCGACTGCATCTGCTGCTCGACCCGTAGCGAGAGCGCTGCATCATCCAGAGCGGCAAGCTCCTTGGCGGTCTCGGGCTTCACCACCCAGACGAGGCTTGAGCGATTGCCGGGCAACGGAACCTGTGTGAACGGACCCGTCTCGGTGTGGAACTCGGTCGACGTGAAGGCATGCTCGCTTCTATGGCCGAAATTGAGCACGAGCGCGGCCTGCGGGTAGGTGCGCGCGGCCGTCGAAATGCCCGCCGCCTCGCGCGCCGGCGACAGGCGCCCATCGGCGGCGACCGCCAGCGATGCGGCAACCTCGCTGCCGTCGGCGAGGGTGGCATAAGCCTTGTCGGCGTCGAGACGCCAGGTCTTGACCATCGACCTGCGCCATTCGATCCCGGAATGCGCGGCCACCTTGCCGGCAAGCGCGGGGCCAAAGACGGCGTTGGGCAGGTTCAGGCCGAATTGGTCCTCGTCGATCTCGCTGGCGCGGAAGGTGACAACGGGACTGCGGATCAGCCGGCTGGTCGCATCGACGATGCGCATGACTTTCAAGGGCGCGGCCTTGGGCTTGATGTCTTCGAGGACATCAAGCCGTTCCAGCACCTTCAGGGCAGGGTTCATCAGCGCCGTGGTGCGGCCGTCGGGGGCCGACGCCTCAGGCCCGACCAGCGTCACCGGGAAGCCGGCATCGGCGAAAGCCAGCGCCGCAATCAGCCCTGCCGGCCCGGTGCCGGCAATCAGTATCGGCGCTGTTTCCTGATGCTCCAAGGTCGGCTTCCGGCTTGCGATGCGAGGCGGGCCCACCAGACCTGCCAGTTGAGCAGCATATAGGGCAGTTCATGCAGCTTGATCAACGCGGCGATTCGGCCCATTCGGGTGTCATGACCGGCCATCAGGACGATTTCAGCCATCTCGACCGCGCCGGCCGCGCCACGGCTGACATCGCGCGCAACCCGCGCGTGACGATCAATATCGTCGTCGGCGCAAGCATTCTGCTCGCCTGGCTGTTGTTGGCCGCGATGGCGATTCGCGGTGCCGAGGCCCGCGACAGCGCGCCTGGCGACACGCTGCTGCGTGGCCTGCCGCAACTGCCGCTGCCTGATTTCCTGGAGCGGTTCTTCGCGCTCTGCCTGTCGCCGGTGCCACTGGATGCGAGCATCGGTTGGCGTGCCCTGGCGCTCATCGCGATGTGGTTCCTGATGGCAATCGCCGCGATGCTGCCGTCCGCGGCGCCGATGATCCGAACCTATTGCGAGATCGCCGATACAGCCCGGATCAAGGGCGAGCCGGTCGTCCATCCGCTGGTGCTGGTTGCCGGCTATCTCTGCGTATGGCTCGCCGCCTCGATGCTGTTTTCGGCACTGACGCTCTCCGTGCACGCATTCTCTGCGTCCGGCGAAATCTACGACCCGGTGCTCGGCATTGCCGGAGCGCTCGCATTGCTGGTTGCCGGCCTCTACCAGTTCAGCGGCCTCAAGGAGGCCTGCCTGAAGAAATGCCGCAACCCGTTCTCGATCCTGTTTTCGAACTGGAGCACCAAACCAGTAAGCGTCTTCCGGCTCGGTGTCGCGCAAGGTATCTGGTGCCTTGGCTGCTGCTGGGCGCTGATGCTGGTGATGTTCGCCGTCGGCGTGATGAATATCTTCTGGATGGCGCTGATCGGCCTGTTCACCCTGATTGAAAAACAAACGACCGGCAGTCTTCCAACCCGGCTGGCCGGTGCGATACTGCTTGTCTGGGCAGCCGCGCTGCTAGTAATCTCACTGTGAGTGGGGGAAATTCAATGACGGATCAGAGCTGGGCAATGAAGGGAGAGCTCGTACTCTCCTGCAATTGCACGGTTTTTTGCCCTTGCGTGCTGTCGCTCGGCAGTCACCCGCCGACCGAGGGCTATTGCCAGACATGGGCGGGTTTCCGTATCGACGCCGGTCATTTCGGCGAGGTCGACCTGTCCGGCCTCAACCTAGGGCTGATCATGGAAATTCCCGGTTACATGAGCCGCGGCAACTGGACGGCGGGCCTCTTCATCGACAAACGCGCCTCGGTCTACGCGGTCAAGGCACTGACGAAGATTTTTACCGGCAAGGCCGGCGGAACCACGTCGCTGCTGTCGATCCTCGTCGGAAAATTCCTGGGTGTCGAACAGGTGCAGATCACCTATGAGACGCGCGACAAGACGCGTATCTTCCAGATACCGAAGATCATCGATGGGGCGGTTACGCCAATCGCGGGCAGGGATCGCGAGAAGGATACGGTGATCACGAATTCGGAATACTGGATCGCGCCGGAGATCATCGTGGCCAAGTCCGAGAAGAGCAAGATGCGCGCCTTTGGCCGCAACTGGAATTTTGCAGGCCGCTCGGCCGAAATCTGCAAGCTGGATTGGCGGGGCCCGTGAGCAAGAACACATCGCCGAGGAATATGGCGGCCAGGAATATGGCGGCACGGAAAGCCGCCAAGAAAATCACGGACAGGATTCCGCGACCGAAGAAGAAGTCACCTGGCCGCAGGCGAGGGCGTTCTCCGTCCATCTGCTGACAGCGTCGGGCTCGTTCCTTGCCTTCCTGTCGCTGGTAGCGGCAAGTGAGGAACGCTGGACAGCGATGTTCTGGTGGCTTGGACTGGCGCTGTTCGTCGATGGTATCGACGGGCCGATCGCCAGGAAGCTCGAAGTCAAGGAAATCCTGCCGACCTGGTCGGGAGAACTCCTCGACAACATCATCGACTATGTGACCTATGTGCTGATCCCGGCCTTCGCGCTCTACCAGCGCGGCTTCATGGGTGAGGGCCTGTCGTTCCTGTCGGCGGCGATCATCGTCGTCTCCAGCGCGATCTATTATGCCGACACCGGCATGAAGACGAAGGAGAATTTCTTCAAGGGATTCCCGGTTGTCTGGAACATGGTGGTGTTCACGCTGTTCGTCATCGAGCCGGGACAATGGGTCTCGTTCGCGGTGGTGGTGGTGGCCGGCATTCTGACCTTCGTGCCGATCAATTTCATTCATCCGGTGCGGGTGGTGCGGCTGCGGCGCATCAATCTCACAATGACGCTTTTGTGGTGCGCCTTCGGCGCGCTTGCGCTTGCGCAGGCGGCTTTGGCAGCGTTCTATGATCAGATCGGCGTGCTGGGCGAACAGGTCAGCACCTTCATCAAGATCGGCATCACCATCAGCGGGCTTTACCTCGCCTGCATCGGCGGCATCATGCAGTTCTTTCCAAATCTCGGTGCCAAAAAGGCCTGATCGGACGCTCTCTAGGGAAATCCAACCATGTCCAAAGCAATCCGCATCCATGCCCATGGTGGCCCGGACGTTCTGACCTATGAAGACACAGATCCCGGCCAGCCTGGTTCCGGGCAGATCCTGGTCAGGCATACGGCCATCGGCCTCAACTTCATCGATGTCTATCATCGCTCCGGGCTCTATCCGCCGCCCGGCGGTTTTCCGCTCATTCCCGGCAGCGAAGCCGCCGGCGTGGTTCAGGGAGTCGGTGAAGGCGTCGACTGGCTGAAGCCGGGCGACCGCATCGCCTATTCGACAAATGTCGGCGCCTATGCAGAGCAACGCGTCATCGCCGCCAGCCTCGTGGTCAAGATTCCCGAGGGCATCAGCGACGAGCAGGCGGCCGCGATGATGCTGAAAGGCATGACCGCCGAATATCTGCTGCGCCGGACCTTCAAGGTGAAGGCGGGCGACACGATCCTGTTTCATGCCGCAGCCGGCGGCGTCGGCCTCATTCTGGGTCAATGGGCGAAACATCTCGGCGCGACCGTCCTCGGCACGGCGAGCTCTACCGACAAGATCGAGCTCGCCAAGGCGCACGGCTTCGACCATGTCATCAACTACAAGGAACAGGATTTCGTCGCAGGCGTCGCGGCCATCACTGGCGGCAAGAAATGCGACGTCGTCTACGATTCGGTGGGCAACGACACGTTCCCGGCCTCGCTCGACTGCCTGAGACCGCTCGGCATGTTCGTCAGCTTTGGCCAGTCCTCGGGGCCGATCCCGCCATTCTCGATGTCGCTGCTGGCGCAGAAGGGCTCGCTGTTTGCCACCAGGCCGACGCTGTTCGTCTACAACGCAAAACGCGAGGACCTCGATGCCTCCGCGGCGGCGCTGTTCGAGGTGGTGCTCAGCGGTGCCGTCAAGATCAAGATCAACCAGCGCTATGCGCTCAAGGATGCGGGCAAGGCGCATGCCGACCTTGAGGGTCGCAGGACAACAGGGACGACCATTCTCATCCCTTAGAGACTGTCTGGAAACTCTGCTCTGGCGGCCATCTGATGGCGTTTTCTGCGCTTCCGGTGCTCACGGACCCAATGTCCGCTGCGCTCCGGTTCTCGAAACCACCACCATATGACTCGCCAGAGCGAATTTCGAAACAGTCCCGCCAGGCTTGCTATCCCTTGAATTTCCGCTGAAATTCTTGAAGCTCTTTCAAGACGCGTGCCGCTTTCCGTCGAGAGCCGGCGGCGCCTACCATGCTTGCGGAACACAGAACATATCTGGCGAACCAGATGGGAGGCACTGTGAGTGCAAATCATGATGGGGCGAACCTGCTCGAGGTTCGTGGCCTGACCAAGATATTCGGCACGCTGACGGCGTGCGATCATATCGACCTCAACATCGCCAAGGGTGAAATCCACGCGTTGCTCGGCGAGAACGGCGCCGGCAAGTCGACGCTGGTCAAGATGCTGTTCGGCTCGCTGGAGCCCAATTCCGGCGAGATTTTCTGGAACGGCCAGGCGGTACGGATCACCAGCCCGGGTGCGGCGAAGAAGCTCGGCATCGGCATGGTGTTCCAGCATTTTTCGCTGTTCGAGGCGCTGACCGCGGCCGAGAACATCGCGCTGTCCTTGGATGACGGCTCGCCGATCAGCAGCATCGCCGCGAAGGCGAGGGCGCTCTCCTACAGTTATGGCCTGCCGCTCGATCCCGACTCTCTGGTCGGCGACCTGTCGGTCGGCGAACGCCAGCGCATCGAGATCATCCGCTGCCTGCTGCAGACGCCGCAACTCATCATCCTGGACGAGCCGACCTCGGTGCTGACGCCTCAGGAAGCCGACAAGCTGTTCGAGACGCTGGAGCGGCTGCGCGCGGAAGGCAAATCGATCCTCTACATTTCGCACCGGTTGGAAGAGGTCAAACGCATCTGCGACCGCGCCACCGTGTTGCGGCATGGTAAGGTGGTCGGCCACTGCAATCCGCGCGAGGAGACGGCCGCATCACTCGCCCGCATGATGGTCGGCAACGAGGTGCAGGCCGTGGTGCGTGCACCGGTCGAGGGGATCGAAACCGCGCAGCCGCTGCTCGAAATCCGCAATCTCAGCCGCAAGCCGGCGACGCCGTTCTCCATTCCGCTCAAGACCATCAGCCTCAATGTCCGCGCCGGCGAGGTGATCGGCATTGCCGGTGTCGCCGGCAACGGCCAGGGCGAATTCTTCGAATCCGTCTCCGGCGAGGTGTTGCAGCAGGATGCGACCTCGGTGCGCATCCGCGGCAAGGATGCGGGCGGGCTGACCATCACCGGACGGCGCCTGCTGGGTGCCGCCTTCGTGCCGGAAGAGCGCCTCGGCCATGGTGCGGCGCCACGCATGAAACTCTCGGAAAACCTGCTTCTGTCGCGCCATGCCACCGACGGCAAGGCTTTTGTCGGCACCGGTGGAATGGTCAAGAGCGGCGCTGTTTACGCCGCCTCGCAACGCATCATCGAGGCGATGGACGTACGCAAGAGCGCACCGGATCCGGAAGCGGCAGCGCTCTCGGGCGGAAACCTGCAGAAATTCATCGTCGGCCGCGAACTCGATCGCCGCCCAAGCGTCATGGTGGTCAACCAGCCGACCTGGGGCGTCGATGCCGGTGCCGCCGCCCACATCCGCCAGGCCCTGATCGAACTGTCGCGCAGCGGATCGGCGGTGCTGGTGATCAGCCAGGACCTCGACGAGCTGTTCGAAATATCGGATGCGATCGCGGTCATGCACAATGGCGAATTGTCCAAGCCGATGCCGATCGCCGAGGCGACCTTCGAGAAGGTTGGCCTGCTGATGGGCGGCGCCGAGCCCGGCCACGCCGAACATACGCTGGAGACGGCATGATGCGCCTCGAACTCGTCAAACGCCCGCAGCGCTCCGCGCTGTTTTCGGCCCTGTCGCCATTCATTGCCTTCGCGCTGACGATCATTGCCGGCGCGGTTCTGTTTGCGCTGCTCGGCGTCAACCCGTTGACCGCGTTCCGGATCTACTTCATCGAGCCGGTCAGCCAGGTCTGGCAGCTGCATGAGCTGGCGATCAAGGCGGCACCGCTCATCCTGATCGCGGTCGGCCTGTCGGTCTGCTACAAGGCCAACATCTGGAACATCGGCGCCGAGGGCCAGTTCATTTTCGGCGCCATCTTCGGCTCCGCCATTCCGGTGCTGTTTCCGCAGTTCGAAGGGCCGCTGGTGCTGCCGCTGATGCTGCTGCTCGGCATGGTCGGCGGTGCCGCCTATGCGGCGATCCCGGCCTTTCTCAAGACCCGCTTCAACACCAATGAGATCCTGACCAGCCTGATGCTGGTCTATGTCGCCCAACTCTTCCTCGACTGGCTGGTGCGCGGCCCATGGCGCGATCCGCAGGGCCATGGTTTCCCGCAGACGATCCAGTTCGGCGACTCCGCCGTGCTGCCGGAACTGATGCCGGATGCCGGACGCGCCAATTGGGGTTTTGTCTTTGCGCTGGTTGCCGCGGTGCTGATCTGGATCCTGATGGGGCGCATGCTCAAGGGCTTCGAGGTCCGCGTGCTGGGTTCCAGTCCGCGGGCAGGGCGCTTCGCCGGCTTCGGCCTCAGCCGCATGGTGTTCTTCGCATTCCTGCTGTCGGGCGCGCTGGCCGGCCTTGCCGGCATCTCTGAAGTCTCCGGCGCCATCGGGCAATTGCAGCCTGTTATTTCTCCCGGCTACGGCTTCACCGCCATCATCGTGGCGTTCCTTGGCCGCCTCAATCCGCTCGGCATCATCGCCGCAGGCCTTGTGTTGGCGCTGACCTATCTCGGCGGTGAGGCGGTGCAAAGCGCGCTCGGCATTTCCGACAAGGTGGCAAGGGTGTTCCAGGGCATGCTTTTGTTCTTCGTGCTCGGCTGCGACACGCTCATCCATTACCGCATCCGCCTGGTCGGCATGGCGCTGACGAAACAAGAAGGCGCGGCGAAGCTCGAAGCCACGCCGAAGTTGAAGGAAGCCCGCTGATGGACATCACCGTCAACATCCTCTTGACCATCGCCACGGCCGCAACGCCGCTGTTGATCGCGGCGATCGGCGAACTCGTGGTCGAGCGCTCCGGCGTGCTCAATCTCGGCGTCGAAGGCATGATGATCATGGGTGCGGTCGGCGGCTTTGGGGCCGGCTACCTGACAGGCTCGCCATGGGTCGGCCTTCTGGCGGCGATCGCCATGGGCGCGCTGTTCTCGCTGCTGTTTGCCGTGATGACGCTGTCGCTGGCCACCAACCAGGTGGCGACCGGCCTGTCGCTGACGCTGCTCGGCCTCGGCCTCTCCGGCATGATCGGCACGAGCTTCGTTGGCCAGCCCGGCGTCAGGCTGCCCAATCTCGATATTCCCGGCCTCAGCTCGATCCCGATCGTGGGCAAGCTGCTGTTCGGCCAGGATCCAGTCTTCTACATCTCGATCGCGCTGACCGCCGCCGTCATGTGGTTCCTGTTCAAGACGCGCACTGGCCTCACGCTGCGCTCGATCGGCGACAGCCACACGTCGGCGCATGCGCTCGGCATCAAGGTCATCCGCTACCGCTATATCTCGGTCATCTTTGGCGGCGCCTGCGCCGGTCTCGCCGGCGGTCATCTGTCGCTGGTCTACACGCCGCAGTGGGTCGAGAACATGAGCGCGGGCCGCGGCTGGATCGCCCTGGCGCTGGTGGTGTTCGCGTCGTGGCGGCCGTGGCGGGTGCTGGCCGGCGCCTACATCTTCGGCGCGGTGTGGATCGGCCAGCTTCATGCACAGGCTTTTGGCATTCCGGTGCCCTCGCAGATGCTTTCTTCTCTGCCCTATCTGGCAACCGTCGTGGTTCTCGTTCTAATCTCGCGCAATAAGCGTCTGACGATGATGAACACGCCGGCATCCCTGGGGCAGCCATTCGTTCCGGATCGTTGACAACAACAAAAAGACGGGAAGCTCCAAGGCTTAACACAGAGAGGTAACACGATGAAAAAACTGCTTATTGCCCTGATGACGACGACAGCGGCACTGTCGCTAGCCGCGTCCGCAGAGGCTGCCGACAAGCTTAAGGCCTGCTGGGTCTATACCGGCCCGATCGGCGATTTTGGTTACTCCTACCAGCACGACCAGGGCCGGCTCGAGGTCGAGAAGGCGCTCGGCGACAAGGTCGAGACCGCTTATCTAGAGAACGTCTCCGAAGGCCCCGACGCCGACCGCGCTTTCGAGCGCCTGGCGCGCGAAGGCTGCAAGCTCATCTTCGGCACCTCGTTCGGCTTCATGGATGCCGAGGTGAAGGTCGCCAAGAAGTTTCCCAAGGTGATGTTCGAGCACGCCACGGGCTACAAGACCGGCGACAATCTCGGCATCTACAATGCCCGCTTCTATGAAGGCCGCTACGTGCTCGGCCAGATCGCCGCCAAGGAATCGAAGTCCGGTGTCGCCGGCTACATCGTCTCCTTCCCGATCCCGGAAGTGGTGATGGGCATCAACTCGTTCATGCTCGGCGCGCAGTCGATCAACCCGAACTTCAAGGCCAAGATCGTCTGGGTGAATTCGTGGTTCGATCCGGGCAAGGAAGCCGACGCCGCTAAGGCGCTGTTCGACCAGGGCGCCGACATCATCGTCCAGCACACCGATTCGACCGCCGCCCTGCAGGTGGCCGAGGAGCGCAAGCTGCACGGCTTTGGCCAGTCGTCCGACATGATCAAGTTCGCGCCGAACGCGCAGCTGACCTCACTGACCGACGAATGGGGTCCGTACTATATCAGCCGGGTGCAAGCAGCCATCGACGGCACCTGGAAGCCGGACAATGTCTGGCTCGGCATCAAGGACGGCGCGGTCAAGCTCGCGCCCTATACCAACATGCCCGACGACGTGAAGGCGATGGCCGAAGCGACCGCGAAGAAGATCGCCGGCGGCTGGAACCCCTTCACCGGACCGATCGCCAAGCAGGACGGCTCGGCATGGCTTAAGGACGGCGAAGTCGCCGATGACGGCACGCTGCTCGGCATGAACTTCTACGTCAAGGGCGTCGACGACAAGCTGCCGCAGTAAGCGGCGCACCACATCTCGAATAGGAAAGGGCGCCTCGCGGCGCCCTTTTCATTTGTCTGGAGAAAAGCTGACTGAAGGCTCAGACAGCCGAACCGTAGAGGTCATAGGCGTCGGCACGGTCGATCTTGACGGTGACGATGTCGCCTTGGCGCAGCGGACGGCGCGACTGGATGTGGACCGAGCCGTCGATCTCCGGCGCGTCGTATTTGGTGCGGCCCTTCGCCGATGTGCCATGCGCTTCATCGATCAGCACCGGCAGGCGCTTGCCGACCTTCTTGGCCAGCTGCGTCGCCGAAATCTTCTGCTGGCGCTGCATGAAGCGGTGCCAGCGTGCTTCCTTGACCTCCTGCGGAACCTGCTCGAGGCCGAGGTCGTTGGAACGGGCGCCCTTGACCGGTTCGTATTTGAAGCAGCCGGCGCGATCGATCTTGGCCTCGTCCAGCCAGTCGAGCAGTATCTCGAAATCCTCATCCGTCTCGCCGGGGAAGCCGACGATGAAGGTCGAGCGGATGGCGAGATCGGGGCACACATCACGCCAGCCGCGGATGCGCTCCAGTGTCTTTCGCCATGCGCCGGCCGGCGCATGTTTTTCAGCACTTGCGGGGAGGCGTGCTGGAACGGGATGTCGAGATAGGGAAGGATCTTGCCGTCGGCCATCAGCGGGATGACGTCGGCAACATGCGGGTAGGGGTAGACATAATGCATGCGCACCCAGATGCCGAGCTTGCCCAGTTCCTCGGACAGATCGAGGAACTTCGCGCGCACTTCACGGTCACCGAACATGGACGTCTGGTATTTGATGTCTATGCCGTAGGCGCTGGTGTCCTGCGAGATGACGAGCAGTTCCTTGACGCCGGCCTTGGCCAGTTTTTCGGCTTCGCGCAGCACATCGGCTGCCGGGCGCGAAACGAGATCGCCACGCAGCGCGGGAATGATGCAGAAGGTGCAGCGGTTGTTGCAGCCTTCCGAAATCTTGAGATAGGCATAGTGGCGCGGCGTCAGCTTGACGCCTTGCGGCGGCAGCAGGTCGATATAGGGATCGTGCGAAGGCGGCGCTGCCTCATGCACGGCCGCCATCACGCTCTCATAGGCCTGCGGCCCGGTGATCGCCAGCACATTGGGGTGCTTCTCGCGGATCACATCCGGCTCGGCGCCGAGGCAGCCGGTGACGATGACCCTGCCGTTTTCCGAAAGCGCGGAACCGATTGCGTTGAGCGACTCGTCGCGGGCAGAATCCAGGAAACCGCAGGTGTTGACGACGACGAGATCGGCGCCGTCATGCTTGCGGGCGATCTCATAGCCTTCGGCGCGCAGGCGCGTGATGATGCGCTCGGAATCCACGAGCGCCTTCGGACATCCAAGGCTGACGAAACTGACGCGAGGGGCGGACATGGGCAAGTTTCCAATGGGGGTACGGGCCGAAACGCTGGTCCGGCCTCAAATCGCTGTAAATGTCGGTCTGTGGCGCGTGGCAGGAGCCAATACGCGCGGCGCAATAGCATGGGTTGCGCAATCAGGCAAACCGGCCGACAGGCTGGTCCGCGCCATTGGGGTGGCTCAGTGGCCTCCCGATCCGAACCAGGGCGCCAGGAAAGCGAAGTGGTCGGGGAATTGCTGCACGGCCCCGTCAAGCAGCATCTTGACCGCGACATAGAGAATGATCGCCAGGCCGATATAGGCAATCCAGCGGTATTTGTGCAGCAGGCGCGCGACGAACGACGCGGCAAAGCCCATCAGGGCGATCGACAGGGCCAATCCGATGATCAGCACTGTCGGATGGTTCATGGCCGCGCCGGCTACGGCAAGGACATTGTCGAGCGACATCGACACGTCGGCGATGACGATCTGCCAGGCGGCCTGCGAGAAGGTCTTGCCCGATCCCTTGCCGCCAATGGCGCCGTCCTTGTCGAAATCGCCATTCGACAACGCTTCGGTGGCGTCGCGCTCCTGCTCATGGGTGACACGCAATTCGCGCCACATCTTCCAGCACACCCACAGCAAAAGCAGGCCGCCGGCGATCAGCAGCATCGGGCCAATGGTCAGCAGCCATTGCGTGATCAGGGCGAAGAAAATGCGCAGCACGGTGGCCGCCGCGATGCCGACGAGAATGGCGCGCTTGCGCTGGGCGGCCGGCAGGCCGGCCGCGGCAAGGCCGATGACGATGGCATTGTCGCCCGCGAGCGCGAGGTCGATGGCGATGACCTGAAAAAGAGCCGATATGCCCGCGGCGGTAAATATTTCCATCGACCTGGAAGCCCTTCGCCGAGTGTTCGTTGTCGATTGTCCAGACGGGCCTAAAGGCATGGTCCGCTGGCGTCAAGACGCTGCGACAGACAACACTGGAAAACCACTTTCGTGGCAGGGGTTTTACAGGGGATTTTCAGCCGCCGCCGGAACGTGAGCCGAAGCGGACGAGCGCCTGCGAAAAACTAATCGTAGAGATTGTACTTCGCCCAGTCGGCTTCCGGAATTTCGTCGCCGATCCGGTAGCGCAGCTGCAGGACCTCCATATGGTCCGGCCCGGTCTGGCATTTGAACTTCAGCCGATACCACTGTCCCTTGCTGCGGAACGCCGCACCCGGGCTCCTGATCGCATCGGCGCTCATCTCGGGCGTCGCGAAGGCGTAGGCGACGACACGGTCGGCCTTGAACTTGCGGTCATCGTGAGTGATCCGGTCCAGAACCTCGGCATCGCACCGCTGCTCGAGGCGTGTTTGCGGATCGAGTTTCATCAGCCCGGCACGCAATGCGTTGTCCATTGCGCTGGCCGGGAAAGCCAGCGTCAGAGACGCAATGGCCATCATGCAGAGTGTCTTCATGGGCGGGACTAGCAGCATGTTTTGTCTGAAAAATCAACCAAGAGGGGCGCTTCATGCTCGGCAAGCCCCTGTATTCAGGGGGTCGACGCAATCAAAATCTCGTGTCGAGCCTCATCGCGCGCGGCTTGCGGCCAACGGACCAGCGAGGCGCGGCCGGCATCGGTGAGATCGTAAAGGCCGCGGTCGACGCGCGCGAACCAGCCATAGACATTGTGCTGCAGGATTTTCGGCGCGATCGGCGTCAAGGCCTTCAGGTCGCGCGGCCGTTTGGGTCCGTCGACAAGCGCGGCGGCGCAAATGAGGGCGCTCTGGCGGTAGGCGGTCATGATCGGATTGCGCGATCCTCCGCCGGCAACAGGATCGCCGCGGCGGCGCTGGTGCTCGTCGACAAGGCGGGAGCGCTTCCGCGCGTTCCTGCGCGGTTCCGGCGCGGCAGGACTGACAAGCACTTCGACCTTGTCACTGGCTGTCACGCCAAGCACGCCGAAGCCAAGCCGGCGGCAGAGATTGCGGAACCGGGCGTCGCTTTCGCGCCCCTTGCCCCGCGCCGACATGCGTGCCGCCAGCCAGACTTCGTCGCAAGCGGCCGCACGGTCGACGCCTTGCAGCACCAGTTCCAGATTGAACTGCAGCTTCAACTCGCAGATGACGACGACCGGCGGCTCGCCCTCGCGCAGCGCGACGATGTCGCAGCCGCCAATTTCCCCCTTCACGACGAAGTCGAGACTTTCGAGGAACCGCTTCACCGGCGCATAGAGTGAGGTCTCGTTCATGCCTCAAGGCTTAGCCGATTCGGCGCGAAAAGCCCTCCGGCTTGAGGAAGCGCGGCGCAGCGGATCCTTAAGAATGAATTTTTCCGAGGAAGGCCAGCAGCACGCTGTTGAACTGCCCAGGTCGCTGCAGCGGCGCGAAATGGCTGACGCCGGGCAGGGTGATCAATTCCGATCCCGGGACGCTGCGGGCGAGATAGTTCGCGTGTTCGTCTTTGATGAACTCGTCATGCTCGCTTTGAACGATTGCCACGGGCACGCGCGTCAGTGCCAGCTCGGCGGCGGAATAATTGGGTTCGGTCTTCATCATCAGGCTGACGGCTTTGACGAATGCGTCGAACTGGTCCGGCGTCGCCGACAGTTCGGCATAGTCCTTGGCGTGCCGGCCGAAACACCGCTCGATAACCGGACTGGGCTCGAAGTCCTTCGTACCGCTCGGATCCATGTTGCAGCCGAAGAAGAAGACGCCCGTGACGCGGTCGGCGGCTTTCATGCCAAGGATCAGGGCAACGCAGGCGCCATCGCTCCAACCCACCACGGCCGCCTTTTTCAAGTTCAGCGTGTCCATCACGGCCAGGACGTCGGAAGCCATCAGTTCGTATTTGTAAGGCCGTTCGTCGTGGGTGCTGCGCCCGTGGCCGCGGCTGTCGATCAGCACGACCCGGTAGCCACCCTCCACCAGTGCGGGAACCTGAAATCCCCAATTGCCGCTATGGCCGAGGCCGCCATGCAACAAGATCACGGGAAAGCCGGCGCCAAACGTGGCGTACCAGATTTTTGCGCCCTCATGTTCCACATGGCCTTCGTCCCCCGCGGTCGGCAGGGGCGTGGCGCTATGTGCTTCGAATTTCCTGAGATCGTCGTCGCGATGGTCCATGCTGAGAAAGTCCTGAGGCGAAGCGCAGGACCTAGAATTATTGCTGATATCTGCCGAAACCAACCCGCGACGAAAAGTCTGCTGCCATCAGGCGACACCATCAATTTGGAGCGGCAAAAGGCCGTGCACCGTCGATGTCAGGCTTCGGTGCTCGGCACTGGACGATTCGATCGTTTCCCACGAGGCAGGAGCGGATAGCTGACCTGCCCGACGTAGCTGGATGGGATCGGATCATCGACGCCGTATTTTTCCGGCACCTTGTTGCCAGTGGCATTGTAGGTGCCGAACACCATGTCGAGGACAGGCAATTGCCCGGCGAAGTTCTTGTCATAGGCCTCGCGCTGGTTGGCATGGTGCCAGCGATGGAATTGCGGGCTGGCGATCAGCCACTTCAAGGGGCCGAACGGAATCCGCAGGTTCGAATGAACAAGCAGCGTGTGTCCAAAATAGATGGATGAAAAGACGGCGATCGAGGTTTCCGAGAATCCAAGGAAAAAGATCGGCGTCAGCGATATTGCCTTAGTGAGGATGGCGTCGACCGGGTGGGAGTGGAAAGCGCCGAGCCAATCCAAATCCTCGATGCCGTGGTGAACGGAATGGAATTTCCAAAGCGCGGGGATTTCGTGGAAGGCCCGGTGTGTCCAGTAGACGCCGATATCGGTGATCAAGATGATTTCCGCGACCTGCAGCCAGACGGGCTGGCCACCGACGGCGTGCGTCATGGATTGCGGGACCAGGATTGCGGCGGCGTCGAGTGTGTTGGCCGCGATCAGAACGATGACTGCTTTTATGATGAGGCCGTTGAATAGCACATAGATCAGATCGACACCCAGGCCCTTGCGGAGGGTCTTCTGGGGGCGTTCGTGGAACAGATGTTCGAACGGAATGAAGATCAATGCGGAGATCAACAGTGCCTTGATGCCAAATATGTCCATTCACCCGCCTCTATGGCCTTGCCTGTGGCCAGCACCCGCTCGCGCGTCAGCTTCCGGACAGAACCACAGTTCTCCTTTCCAAAGGCTTGATGCCGGTCTCCCGGTCTTGCTGAGGGCAGGGCCCGCGATCGAAGCGCTCGCCGGTCTGTCATAACGGTGTCGCAACCAGGCGGTATCTCAGCATTGCGCGGTTGATGATCGCAGCGTGTGCCGCGCGTCCTCCCAAGACCAACCCCTCCGGTTCCCTGCCGGTGGGGTTTTCTATTTCATATAGCATCTTGGCAGTCGCGAACTGTCCTTGCTATCGTGGCCTACGGTCAGCACAGGACACCCCGTCATGGACGCAAGTGAATTGAGCGCGATCGGCGACACCCTCATGAGGATCGTCACGCCAGACATGTCACCCAAGCAGCTTGTCAAGGCAGCCCAGAAAGCCCACCCCAAGGCCTCGAAGAAGGACATCGCCAGAGCGGCCTTCTTTTCGATCATCGCCAATGCGGATCAGGACATCGGCAAGGCCAAGAACCTACAGGCATTCGCCATCGCGGAGCGTACCCAGCCGTCCGAGTGAGCAATCGCCTGGTGTTGCGCGGGCGACCTCATTGGGTGGCCGAGGAAGCCGGTCCTATCCGATTGATTTGCCGTATAGGCAGCCCATCGATTCCAGCTGTGCCGGCGGTTCGCCGACCAAGTCCGGGCGACGCCGCCTCACTCCTACAAGATTGCAGTTCGCCACCACGATGACGGAGCCTGGGATCGGGGCGCCCGCGCATTTGGCCAGGCAGCCATAAGCGGGGAACCGAGGCTCGTAATCGGAGCACCTTGCGATTTCAAGGCCTAGAGGTGGCGCGATCTTGCGGCGCGTTAGAAGGCATCTTAAGGGTGCCGTCTGCTACAAAAGTCATCGATTAGTCCATTCGTTGTGCAAAGACAGGCATTTCAACTTGTGTGTCTGCGATTGTGGCGTTACCCCTGAAATAACGGGCGGGCGCGGTAGTGAGTATAACCGATGGACATCACGCTTGCGCCAGAAGTATTAAAGGGTGCCGACATAAGCCGTATTCCCGTCTATGAGCCTTTTTTGGCCGGGAATGTACCTCACTATGTGAACGAATGCCTCTCCACGGGTTGGATTTCGTCCCGCGGCGGATTCATATCGAGGTTCGAGACCGCATTTGCGGAGTTTGTCGGCGCGGATGACGCAGTAAGTGTCGCCAACGGCACTGTAGCCATCCACCTGGCGCTAGTGGCACTGGGGATAGGGCCCGGCGACGAGATCGTTGTGCCAAGTTTCACGTATATCGCGTCAGTGAACACCATCCTGCAAACCGGCGCGACGCCAGTCTTTGTCGATTCACTCGAATCGACGCTTCAGATCGATCCTTCTGCGATTCGAAAAGCTATTACACAGCGAACCAAAGCGGTCATGGCTGTTCATCTCTACGGCCACCCGTGCGAGATGGACTCGATCGTCGCCCTTTGCCAAGAGTTCGGAATTCTTCTGATAGAAGACTGCGCGGAAGCCTTCGGGTCCCGGTGGAGTGGGCAGCACGTCGGAACCTTCGGGGACGCAGCGACATTCAGTTTTTTCGGCAACAAAACGATCACTACGGGGGAGGGCGGCATGGTGCTAGCGCGTGATCCAGAAATTCTGGAGCGATGCCGTAGGCTTAAGAACCAGGGAGTTTCGACCAGTCGCGAATATTGGCACGATATGTTGGCATATAACTATCGCATGACAAATATTGAGGCGGCCATCGGTGTGGCGCAGATGGAGATCGCTTCGAGCATTCTGGAGATGAAGCGCCGACTGGCGGAAGCCTATCGTTCTGACTTGTCAGGCCTGCCTCTACGCACGCATGATCCTATCGGGGACGTTGTCCATTCTCATTGGATGTGTTCAGTAATTGTCGATGATCCGAAAGACAGGGACCCGCTTCGGGTACATCTGTCAGAACGAGGAATAGAAACCCGTCCATTTTTCCGCCAGGCCCATCGAATGCCTCATTGTTCCGCCCAAGGGGACTTCCCGGTTGGTGAGAGCCTTAGTGCTCGCGGGATCAATCTCCCAAGCTACCCTGGCTTGACCTCCGGGCAGGTCGGTAGGATTTGCGCCGACGTGCGTTCCTTTTTTGGGTAATCTGAGGAGTTTCGTAACGACGCGGCCCGGCCTCGGGCTATTGGAACCAGCTGTGGACTACCTAGAGGTGCACCCGGAATCGTGACCCTGGCGAAACATGAACGAAGGACTCTGCGGCGAACTCCTCAGCGGAAGCTGGTGTTCGGCGACGGACGGCCAATGTCGGAGCCGCTAGTCACGCAGGCGATCCTGTGCTGTGAAGATAACTAATCCATGATGCAGGGCATTTTGCAACGTCTGTACAAACCAGCGCGGATAGACATCCGCGATCCCAAGGACCCGTTAGCGTTCGTTCATATCCCGAAGACGGCAGGGACTGCATTCGTGGAATACCTAATGACGAATATCGGCGATCCCTCGAAGATCGCTCCACCCTTTATGGGGGATATGGCGGCTACGCAGGATTCTAGCAGCCCATTCAGACTCTACTGGGGGCACTACGACTATTTTCTGCTCAAAGGGACCGGGAGAAAATTCACTTACCTGACCTTCCTTCGGCACCCATTGGCCCGAGCAGTTTCACAATGGAAATCGTGGTCAACTCCTAGCAATCTGACCGACGAGTGGCTGAAAGCGATGCAACCCTACCAAATAGAAGCTGTACGCTTTTCGCAAACGGCAACCCTTGAAGAGTTCATTATGTCGGAGAACCTCTATATCGAGGGGCATATCAGGGACGTGCAAACTCGGTATTTGGCAGATCAACCCGACAGACCGGGCATGCTCAATAGTGCGAAGCGCAATCTCGAAGATGCTTTTAGCTATTTTGGCATAGTTGAACGTTTTGAAGAATCGATCCAATTGTTCAGATCGAGCTTTGCGAGCACATTGCCCTACACGGTTTCTACCGGAAGCGAAAATAGGTCGAACAAGGCAACTTCCGAATTGTCGCCCAGCGCGATGGCACGTCTGCGCAGCCTGAATTCGAATGATTTTGAACTGTACGAGTTTGGCTGCAGGCTGTTCGACAAGCGAATTCGAGGAGCCTCCCGACGGTGACGATTGCTGGAACGATGCGGACTCATCCGATGGCGGGAAAAATGCCCCGCGTCATGTGGCTGTTGAATCACGGAGCGGCCCGTCGATTTGAAATACCAATGCTCAAGGCCTGTGGCTTCAATGAGATATTTCTCCCGAAGAACTATCCTGCTGATCCGAGCTTTCGAAGCGCTTCCGTTGATTTTTCTGAAGACCAACACCTGACAATTCCGTCCCGGGATTTGGCCATCCTCAATGAGGCCGACTGGTATGGTGATCCAGGGAGAGAAGTGTGGTCCATCGCTAATCGCCACTTTTCCCTTATTTTCTTTATCGTTCAGTCACGAGAGACTCTTGAAGGCGTATCTCGCCACTTTAAGGGAACAGCTGTCTGGCGTGCCTACGGCCTCGATCGCACACTGACCTACTCGAAAGTCCGCAAACATTTCACTGGGGGGCTAAGAAATCTCGAAAATATGGGAGATCGTTTTTGGTTCGGCGAGGCTTACAAAGACCTAAGTGAAGTTGAGGAAGAATTTATTCGCAAGCGGGCCGTTTACCTTCCTTTGGGACTTCCATCTCTGAAGATCGACGATCAATGGAATGGAGGCGACAAGCGCGTATTCTTTGTGTGTCCGGACCTTGGCTTCAATCCGTACTACAGAAAAATCTATGAAGATTTCAAACGTGACTTCTCCGGCTTGCCCTATGTAATTGGTGGGAGCCAGCCGATTGCGGTGAAAGATCCAAACGTGCTCGGGTTTGTCTCGAACGAGGTGCATGAACGCAACATGCGGGACCTGCGAGCGATGTTCTACCATTCGCGCGAGCCGCGTCATGTCCACTTTCACCCCTTCGAAGCTGTGCGCGCGGGGATGCCGCTCATTTTCATGGCTGACGGAATGCTCGACAAGCTCGGCGGCGAGGATCTTCCAGGTCGAGCTCGATCAGTAGCCGAGGCCAGGGCAAAATTGCTGAAGCTGTTGCAAGGAGACACGCGCTTGGCCGACGAGATCAGGCAAAGTCAAACCAAACTGCTTGACGCAATGAAAACCGATCGTCTGGAGCAAGTCTGGCGTGACAACCTTTCACAGCTCGTCGGCCAGTTGCAGGTGGGCAAAACGCGTCCGAATAATGCTTCCCCACGCAAACGGCGCATAGCGGTCATCATCCCTGTGGGCTACCGCGGCGGGACTTTACGTGCCGCAAAACTGTTGGCGATGGCGATTTCCTTAGGAGGCGTACAAGCCGGGGAACCGGCGGAGGTGGTGCTAGTTCACCTCGACGATCCATCCGTCTACTCTTCGCACGACTGGGCGGATTTGCCCACCTCAATTGACATCCGTTCATTTAGGTGGCGCGCCATTGAAGCGGCCGAAGCGCTACGAACAATGCGATATGCGGGGCACTCTGAGTGGGAGCCGGAGTTTGCAAAATACCTCGTAATGGAGGACGGAATCCAGGAACTTGGAGATTGCGATTTGTGGGTGGTCGTCTCGGATCGGCTTTCCCTGCCGCTTTTGCCTCTGCGTCCTAAGATATTGATGATATTCGATTATTTGCAGCGCCATTATCGAATAACAGATTTGGAAGAGCAAATCCTCGTTACCAACCGCGGCGCGGACCACATTCTAGTGACCACAGAGTTTGCTCGTCAGGACGCTCTTCAGTACGCTGGGGTCGAAGCGAGCCGAATAACCAAAGTGCCGATGTTGGCGCCAGAACGGGGAAATGCTGCTCGTATCCAGGGTATCGAGAAGAGCCATTTTTTGTGGACCACCAACTTGGGAGAGCACAAAAACCATATGCGTGCTCTCGCCGCCTTGCAGCTCTACTATGAGATTTATGGGGGGCGGCTTGAATGCCACGTGACGGGGGTCGGCACCGATAGAATCCTCAAGAGTCAATTGCCGCATCTCCAGGGCCTTGCTCGCACCATCGCCGGCAGCCGAGTTCTAAAGCAGATGGTCAAATTTGTTGGCGAACTCTCGGAGGCCTCTTACCGACAAAAACTTTCTACCGCAGCGTTTCTTGGCATCCGGCTGAATTAGACAATGGAACATTCAGTGTCATTGAGGCTGCCCACTATGGTGTACCTTCACTTTCGAGCGATTACCCTGCCATGCGCGAGATTGAAGAGCAGTTCAAGCTCGGTTTGAATTTTATGGATCAGGGAGACCCCGACCATATGGCTGCTCAACTGCACGCGATGGAGATCAATTTGGTCGAAAGGGAGCGAGCAGTTGTCGCCGCCGAACAACTCGCCAGCCAATCCATCGACTGCCTCGCTCCCGAGTACTGGAAAGTTGTGCGTGAGTTCATATGAAGAAATACGGAATTTTCATTGCCTACCCCCCGAATATGGATCTTCGGACCGAAGGCCTCGGCCGTTATTTGGCGGCGTTTCTAAAGGCAGCAACGGCGAAAGGCGATTGCCATTTTTCGGTGTTGTGCCCTAGCTGGTCGCGACCCGCTCTAATCGACTTGTGCATGGACGCCGGCATCCAGGATCATTCGTACAGCCTTTTGGGCCCTCTCGGACCCGGCACTTTACCGATTGCATAAATTCCTGCGGCGACCGAGACCGCCTGAGAAAGCAGAGACGATCCGGGTGGTTCGTTAGTCGCATGTACCCTGCGGCGATCGCGCATGCCGAATGGCTCAAGGAACGCATTGCAAGCGCTCGGAGTTTTCCCGCGCTTTTCGGTTGGCTTGCTTATAGCGCGTTGCTGGCGTTGCCCGCAGCGGTGGGACTTCTCGCACTCCGCCTTATTCGCAAAACCGCGCGTATTACATTTCGAGGGATCAAGCAGGCTCCCAGGCGGATCTGGCGGGTTTTGAAAAGGCTCCCAATTGCGCTGCCCTCTAATATTCCTTTCCGGTTGTACGAGGGTATGCTGGCCCGGGAAACGGCTTTGATGATCGAGGCTGGAAATGCCGAAGGGGATATAGCTGCTTGGTACACGCCAGCAGCCTTTTGGCCAAATGTGAACAAACTGAAAGTACCTGTTCTTACGTGCGTACCTGACGTTGTTATGACCGAGTTTCCGGCGGGGTTTTCTGAAATAGGGGGCGAGCCCATGTTTCATTCGTACCAAACGGTCGCCAGCACCATTCGTGCGAGCAAAAATTTCGTCACCTATAGCGAGCACATCAAGCGCGATACTCTCGTTCAGAGGTTTGGGATCGATCCGATGGCCGTCCGAATTGTCCATCATGCGCCAAACGATTTGAGCGGACCAATAAAGATCACGGGTTTCCCCGACAATGAGGCAACCAGCCGAACGTATGCAAAGTCCTTATTGCTCGGAGCAATTCGAAAGGCGAGTAACGTTAGTTATGGCAGCACCTTTGGAAATCCTGAGGTTAAGTTCCTGTTTTACGCGAGCCAATTCCGTCCTTCAAAGAATGTGATGACATTGCTGCGTGCGTACGAATGGCTGTTGCGCAAACGACGTATTGGCCACAAGCTACTCCTTACTGGCCGTGGAGACTACGGAAGCGTCAAGGCATTCCTGGACGAGCGAAAATTGGGTGCAGACGTGCTCTGCCTTCATGCTCTTACCGAACCTGAACTCGCCGCTTGCTACAGCTTGGCGGACCTGGCGGTGAACCCCAGTCTTTCCGAGGGCGGAATGCCTTTTACGTTCACAGAGGCGCTATCGGTCGGAACGCCGGTGATTATGGGTGATATCGAAGTAACCCGTGAGATATTGACAGATCCGGCGCTGTGCGAATCGTCGCTGTTTGACCCTTATGACTGGCGAGCCCTCGCCGATAAAATCGAATGGGCGCTGAAACATACGGACGACCTCTATACACAGCAGCGTAGGTACTACGACGATGTTCTGTCCAAGCGGTCTTGGCACGACGTGGTTGATGAGCACATTGCTATTCTTGACGAAATCTCGATGCGCGCTCGGCCACCGGTGCCCGCGTGAGGGACCCCGCTGACAGCAGCATTTGCATTCTGGGCTTTGGAGGTCATTCCCGCTGTGTGGCTGACGTGGCGCTCAGCGTTGGGGTCAAGGAACTGCTATTTGTCGATAGCAACGCCCGTCCGAATGAGGCTTTCGCCGGTTTTCCAGTAATCAGCGCCTTGCCCCCGATCTGGTCAACGGCTGGTTGTTGTTCCCAGCCATGGGCGACAATCTGCGCCGCAAGGGGATATGGAATGATCCGATCTTGCCGATCGCCACCCTGATCTCGCAGGCGGCTACGATTGGCACATTGGCCGAAATAGGCGAAGGGACGCTTGTCGCCCACCACGCGCATGTAGGCCCCGCAGCGCGCGTGGGTCGCGGTGTCATTGTAAACACTGGTGCAATCATCGAGCATGAATGCGAGGTGAGGGACTTTTCCCACGTATCGGTCAATGCAACCGTCGCCGGTCGTGCTCGGATAGGCTCGAACGTATTTGTCGGCGCAGGTGCAACAGTGATCGATGGAGTAACCATCTGTGATAATGTCATCATCGGGGCGGGCGCAACGGTGACCGACAATATCGATGTGGCTGGTACCTATGTCGGGACACCCGCTCGGCTCATGAGATGAGCTGATATTCTGGACTTATTTCGGCTTGTGCTGATACGGGTAGGAAATGTCCGAATCAACTGATAAATATAGGAACAATTCTCTTGACGGTCTTCGGGGCATAGCATCGGCGTCGGTTATTTTCTATCACGCAATACTCTATCACCAGGCTCTGATAAACAAGGTGCTGATGCCGCCAATACAGCAACTGAATACGTTTGGGGACATCGCGACTAAGGTCGTGCTCGCACTTTTCAACGGGAGCAATGCAGTCCTGCTCTTTTTTGTTCTCAGCGGCTTTGTGCTCCGGCTGTCGCTCGAGCGGCATGACGGCAGTCCAGGCGTCGTCATTGTGAATTTTATCCTGCGGCGACTTTGTAGGCTGTATCCTGCGATGTTCTTCTGCATGGCGTGTTTTCTGGCTCTGGCGATTCTCTATCAGAAGATGGGTTGGTCAGGATTTCCAGCCCCCAACCTAACAGACCCGCTGCTCAACGCTTTGCTTTTCAAGATCAGCTGGCACGGTCCGTCAGGCACTATCCAGGCAGAGTTTCTGGCAGTGCCGTTCATCCTTGCCGCGTTCTTTGTAGGTCGCATACTTGGTTCATTTGCATTGCTCACTTGCGTGGTTTATTCGATCTTTGCTTTTGGCGATCCGGAAATGGTCCTCTGGGCTCCAAACATGCACAGTTGGCTATCCGCGTTCATGGTCGGGATGCTGGTCGCCGATAAGCGTTTGAAACCGTTCTTCTCAGACGCGACGGGGGCGGCGCTTACTCTGCTCTGCGTCGCGTACTTTGTCCTGAGGGCTGCCACCAATATGGGCAGCGTCCAGAGCGCGATAGGGCAGACCGTGATCTGCGGAGGCCTTGTCGGTGCTGTCTATTACGCGTCGCCGAAGCTGGCAGTGATTCGCTTTCTAAACTGGCACCCGGTCCTGTTTTTGGGGCGTATCAGCTATAGCCTTTATCTGCTCAACGTCCTTGGTTTGTTTGTTGCGTGGTCGATCGCAGCCCCTCTAGACGTATACCCAACGCATCCGCTTTTGACCGGATTGATCGTCGGGAGTGTTGTGCTGCTAATTACCATTCCGTTCGCGGCATTCTCCGAGCGCATCTTCGAGCAAGGAGGCATTTGGCTCGGTCGGAAGCTAACTCGGAGATCACCCACGCGCCCGCAAGATTCCGCCGTTCACATTCCGGCCAGCGCCAGCCCTAGTCCTTAGAGGGAGAGGCAGGCGGGAGAGAATTAATTGGTCAGCGCCATCCGTTAGACGTTGCTGCCGCCTAGGCGCACAGCGTCAACTTTCTCTGCTGCTTGAAAAAATGGCCTGTTGTGGAAGTACCAGAAAACGCGCGCAACCTCTGCTCTGCACCTATCGATCATCCGCTTGTTGACGTGGACTCTCGGGGCAACTTGGACCAGGCTTTGGGGCATTTTGCCACCCAAAAATGAGCCTGCATGCACAGAGCCGGGGTTAGCTGGTAAATTGTGTTTCGAGCAGCTGTCATCTGATTTGGGCTAAAGAGGGCAACGTCGACCGCGACCTTGGGGCGTTCAGTGCTGTTGAATAGCTTCTGCGCCGCTTTTTTGGAAACGACGTAACCGCATGCCCCTAAGTGCTGCCCCAGAAGCAGCCGGGCTGAGTATGCTCCCGCAACGGCAAAGTGCTGGCTGCCCAGCCTCACTCGATTGAAGAATGTTTCGAGTTTAATGATGTCGGCATTCGGCGGGATCCAACTACTGTCAGCAAGCATCGACCCGGCGTCCTGGCTAAAAACAACATCGTCCTCGAATACGGCGCCGAATTCATCAGGGCCGTCTGCTATTATTTTCCAGCAGAGCCGATGACTGAGAAAACAACAAACCTCAGTCGCGGTGAGCGGGGGGCGCTTCAAACGGGAGCCCTTCGTTCACGTCAACCCCAGCTACGCGCTCGAAGGCTACCCCAATACGAGAAAATTCAGATTTGACGGCAGCAAGCCGATCAACTGACCGGTCAAGATTAATCACCAAACATTTCATCGTCGCCCCCCGCAACCTACAACTGAATTATAAGCAATATTGGCGCCGCTTCAGCGGCATATATGCTCCCAGTGGGGATCTATAACCGCAGCCAAGATGTTCCCGCAACCTTTGTTCGGTTCCAAAAATCAAACGGCTACTGTTTTCGCTTTTCGTGGTCCCATCCTGCTCCGGTTCGTAAACCCCGCAAGGATCAGCCATGGACCGCAGCGCCTTTATGCCGCTCTTCGCTCTCGCACTCGGGCGTGTTCGGCACCAGCCTTTCACCGGCCCAAGTCGCCGGCATCAAGGGCATTCTTGACGGTTTCCTGACCCATGGGGATGGACGAGCCAAGACCCTGGCCTATGCCCTTGCCACCACTGTCCACGAGACGGGATCGCACATGATGCCGGTTCGGGAGGGCTTCTCGATGAACGTCACGCAAATTGATTAGCGTATTCAAGTCATAGCCAAATATCTGGCGGAGGGAGTGTCCGTCTCCGCCTAATCCAAGGCGTTCCGAGAGCTTCCCATACCCCGGCCAAAACCCTTGCAAAGTATGCATTTGAGCGCTCATAGCGTCTAAGGGTGTCTTGCAAAGTCCCGGATCAAGTTGTACGTAGACTTGTTCGCAGGGAGAGTTCGAATGCAAATCAACCGCCTGTCCGTCGCCGCCGTAAACGCAAAGACCAAGCCCGGCCTTTATGCCGACGGCATGGGCCTTTACCTCCAGGTTTCCTCCGGCGGCGCCAAGAGCTGGATCTTCCGCTATATGCTCGCCGGCCGGCCGCGCAAGATGGGCCTGGGCTCTGTCAACACCGTGACGTTGAAGCTGGCGCGGGAACGGGCAGGGGAGGCGCGGCTAAAGCTCCTCGATGCCGACGACCCGATCGAGCAGCGCAAGGCTGAGCGACTGGAGAAGCTGGCGGCGTCGGCAACCGTGCTGACCTTTGAGGAATCGGCCGAGGCCTATATCAAGGCGCATCGCTCGGGGTGGAAAAACATCAAGCATGCTGCTCAGTGGAAGGCCACGCTGGAGGCCTACGCTTATCCTCAGTTCGGGAGTTTCGCAGTCTCGCGCGTCGACACGGCGCTGGTGTTGAAGGCGCTGGAGGCCATCTGGACCACAAAGCCTGAGACCGCAACGCGGGTGAGGGGACGCATCGAGAGCATTCTCGATTGGGCGACGGCGCGCGGCTACCGCCAGGGCGAGAACCCGGCCCGGTGGCGGGGCCATCTCGACAAGTTGCTGCCGGCCCGCAGCAAGGTTGCCAAGGTGAAGCATCACGCCGCGCTGCCCTATCCAGAGATCGGCGAGTTCGTGAACACATTGCGGCCGATGGAAGGCGTCAGCCCCAAGGCGCTTGAGTTCGCCATCTTGACGGCCACTCGAACCGGCGAAGTCGTCGGCGCTCGCTGGAGTGAGATCGACACCGAGAACGCGCTGTGGACCATCCCCGGCGACCGCATGAAGGCCGGCAAGGAACACCGCGTTCCGCTGTCCGATCGCGCTCTCGAAATCCTCGAGAGCCTGCCTCGCGAGAAGGGGAACGATTCCGTGTTCATCGGCGAGAAGGGCGGCAAGCCGCTTTCGAACATGGCGTTGCTGATGACGCTCCGCCGGATGGAACGCGCTGACCTGACCGCGCACGGCTTCCGCAGCACGTTCCGCGACTGGGCCGCCGAGCAGACGGCATACCCGAACGAACTGCTTGAAATGGCGCTGGCGCACACTGTCAGCGACAAGACCGAAGCTGCCTATCGCCGCGGCGACATGATGGAGAAGCGCCGCCGGCTTATGGCCGACTGGGCCGCTTTCTGCAGCACGGTGAAGTCGGCGGCGTCGGGCAACGTTACGCCTATCAAGGCGCGGGCTTGAGAGACGGCAGAAGGTCAGAATCCGGCGAGACGGCGCGCCTCGATGCGCTTCTGGCGTAGGTGGGATCCGACGCGACACTTGTTGCTGCAGAAGCGGGCGGTAACGGGCTTCCCGCCGCGCTTTCGCGCGTCACCGACATGCATTGTTGTCCCACAATTAGCGCATAAGCGCCGTGCAGAAGGTACAGACCGGCCTTCGCCGAAACTGCACCACATGTCATACTTTAGAAGAGCGAGGATGGACGGCAGTTCGGTGACCCAAAGCGCTCCCGACATTGGCCGCAAGACAGCGCGAGTTGCCAGCGTGCCGCTTATCGCCGACAAAAACCCCTCGCTGTCGTCGCTCGCGCTGTAGTCCACGAGCGCAGCGATGTCACGAATGTAGCCATCTGCAAAGACCTGGGGGAGTGATTGCGCGTGGGGTAGCTCGACGTGGCCTGCGTGGTCGCTGCCACAGGAGGGATTGAAGAAAGCGCCAATTGGCAACATACCTGCCGCTTGGTCGATCGGCCCGAACTCCGTCATGAAGCGGCATAGATCATCAAGGGATTTAACGCGGCGAAGCTTGCGCGACGCCCTTCTCCACGCTTCTCCGGTCTTACCAGGCGCGATGCCATAGACGACTGGAACCACCTTCGCTGACCTGCCTTCGATGCACCTGCCGGAAGGGCCTAGAGAGGCCATGTCGGATGGCGGATGGCCGTAATCCTTGATCTCGTACCCGGCCGTGTCACGCCAGAGCTGGACGGTGCGGACTGTTGCCTGTTTCGCTGTCATATCGAAGCTTCGTTTTAACGGCAATTTTAACGATAACAGCCGTGCAATTACCCTGCGTTACGTGTCTAGTCAAGGCCAAGGCAAACCACGAAAGAGATGAGGCCATGCAGACAATTCTCAGGCGACATGAAGTTGAACGGGTTACGGGGCTGCCACGCTCTACGATCTACGCGCGCATCAAAGAAGGAACGTTCCCGAAACAGGTCAAACTGTCGGCCAAATCAGTCGGGTGGCTGGAGCGGGATATAGCGGCTTGGCAGCAAGCGCGCATCGAAGCGCGCGACGCTTTCGCGGCATGACAAAGAAAAACGCCGATCGCTGAGAGGACGACCGGCGGGGACTTAGGGAGCACCGAGGGCACTGAAGAACGTCCTAGGAATAAAAGCCTAGACCCGCTTTGTCAATCTCCGCGTCCGGCCTGCATCAGAGGCAGTCCGACCAATGTTGAACGTCCGATCAAATCCCGCAAAAAATAACAAGGCGCCGCGCGGCGTATTCATCTTCGCTCATGACGGCACTGCCGCCTTTCACCAAGGGCTGACCGCAGGCATCGCCACGCAAGGCGCCGACACCCGCTTCGGTGCGATCCTGACCGCCGTGCGCGACCACGGTGTCGTGTTGGCAATGCTGCCGCCATGGGGACAGCCGTTCAGGCTGCCCACAGGCAGGCCTGTCATCGCGCTGGCTGAAGACCTCGCCTCTGGAGCATCTGGCCCCGGTGCCTTCCACCGAGCATCGCTGCGGCGGGCCTTGAAAATGGCCGCTAATATTGTCGTTCAATCTTCCCAAGCTCCCGAACTTTATGTTGTCGCTGCAATCGCCGCGGCCAGAGGCGAACATGTGTTTCTGGTCGACACCGGACCGAAGCAGGAAGCCCAGTGGGTCGAAACAATCAAAGCGCTAGCGCCGGGGCGTCAGGTCCTCCTGATCTGCGAGAAGCCGCAAGGGGGCATCCAATGACCGACGAAGAACTCCTTGAGACAGCGGGCCAGTGTCTGCGCAACGACTTCACGCCGTTTTTCGGGGTCGACAAAGTGTGTTCGACGCCCGGCTGGCCGGCCAAGACCCCAACCGACAGAACGCTGCGGGGTATGCTTCGCAAGCCGCAATTCATCGTCGACAAGGGTGGGCCGGCGAAGCGCTGGAACAGAAAGACCGAGCGCTATGAGCAAGGTTGGTGGATGCCGCCCCGGTCGGTCGCGCTGCGGCTGGACGGCATTGGTGTGCTCGACTTTGATACCGACCATCCCGACATCGAGAACGTAGCGCGGCCGGTGCTGGAAGCGGTACCGGCTTTATACGATGCTCCGGTGCGCCTTGGATCCGGGCTTAAGGAAGCGTGGTTCTTCCGCGTCGGCGAAGACGCAGATGATATCTACCGACTGCCGAACAGGCGGTGGATAGCCCCTGGCGATGATCCGGATGACCCTGGCGTCGACACGCACCAGGTTGAAATATTTGGCGGCGGCGGCGAGTACAGATGGCGCGAAGACGGCACGTACAGGCAGCCGAAAAGGTACTTCGGCGCTTTCGGTGCACACACGGTCGAGACGGCGACGGGTAAAGTCCTGAAGTCCTACCGCTGGGTTGAGGACTACTCGCCGCTGACGGCGCCCCGCGCCGAACTGCCGCTACTGTCGAAAGCCGACCTGTTCAAGGCGCAAGACGTGTCGGAAGCCGCATTCAAGGATCTCGGCTGGCGCGAGGCACCTGGTGGTGCTGGTGGTGGCAGCCTGTCCGGACAGATGGTCCGGGTCTACGACCTGACGCACGACATGGACATCGATGGCCACACGCTGGCGCGTCTATACGAGATGGCCGAGAGCGGCGAGATAGGCGGCGGCATCCGCACGCCGATCAGCCCGGTGCCGTGGTTACGCAAAAGCAGCCGCAGCGGGGCATCCTGCTGCCTTACCGTGGCGTCCAACGGTGCGCCGGCCATTGTCGACTGGCAGGAAAACACGCTGCATCTACCGGCGAGCCTGCAGCCGGGCGATGCCAGCGCCCTCGCGGAGAAACTGCAGAAGCTGATCGGAGCCCGGCAAATCGATGTTGTCGATCTCTTGGCTGGCACTTTTGGTGGAGCTGGTCACGGAAGTAGCCAGAAAGAGAGTTGGGCGTGATGATAATCGCTAAGGGAGCGGTGCAGCCAGACCAAGAGGTCAAGGGCGCCGCGATGGAACTGCTTAGGCAGTTGATGTCAAACAAGCTTGACGGCGGTCAGAAGCAGCAGGCGGCGCCGCCCGAGCCGCCGAAGGCTCTGGATATCGAGGTGTGGAGCGCTGCTGGCATCGACGCGACCAAGATACCGCCGCGCGAGTTTCTCCTCGGCAACGTCTTCGCGCGCACTTTCGTCAGCTCTTTGTTCGCCGACGGCGCCACCGGCAAGACAACGCTCCGGATCGCGCAGGCGCTTGCACTGGCGAGCGGGCGGCGATTGACCGAAGAGTGTGTCCACAAGCGCTGCAACGTGCTGCTGATGTGTTTCGAAGATGACGCGGACGAGCTGAAGCGACGCGTCGCGGCAGCCAGGATGCACCACAAGATAACGGACGAAGAGATTGGGGACCGCCTGCATCTGGCGACGCCTGGTCTGTCCGCAGGCAAGCTTATGGTCATCGACCCCGGTACGAGGCAGCCGGCGCTTTCGAACCTGGCCCCGACGGTGGAGCAGTTGGTCACCAAATACAGAATCGATCTGGTCATCCTCGACCCGCTGAAGAAAATCCACGGCGTCGAAGAGAACAGCAACGACCACATGGACGCCGTCGTTCAGACTCTGACCGACATGGCCTCGCGTCTCAATATCGCGATCGACTTGCCTCATCATATGGCCAAGGGGACGCCAGACCCCGGCAACGCCAACCGGGGGCGGGGCGCTTCAGCGCTTAAGGATGCGATCCGACTTGGCTACACGATGACGCATATGTCAGCAGAGGAAGCGAAAGCGTTCCACATCCCCGAAGATGATCGCAAGCAGTATGTCCGTGTCGACCCGGCGAAGGTCAACATCGCCAGGCAAGGGCGGAGTGCGCAGTGGTTCAAGCTGATCAGCCAGAACATCGGCAACGGAACGCACGAATACCCCAACGGCGACGATGTGCAGGCTATAGTGCCGTGGACGCCGCCGGACCTAATGGCCGGCATGGATGGCGTCACCTGCCACCGCATTTTGATGGAAATACGCGACGGCCTCGAGAACGGCGAGCGCTACACCGACGCATCGCGGGCTACCGATCGCTGCGTATCGGTCGCGTTCGGAATGCATGTGCAGAACAAATCGGCTTCCGACGCGCGCCAGATCGTCGGCAAGTGGATAAAGGATGGCGTCGTGCGCGTCGAGGATTACAAGAGCCCCGTGACGCGAAAGACCTTGAAAGGGCTGTTTGTCAGCCGTGTTTTGGCGGAGCCTGAAAATGCGTGATTGCAACCCAAGGTGTTGCGCTATTGAATTTTTTCAATCGCGCATCAATAGCGCAAAGTCGTCTGCTCTATTGACCGATTGGCGCTAGTAAAAAGCAATGGCGCAGCAGGCGCGCATTGCCATTTTTTCCATAGCGCACCAATCGCACGCCGTCGATGGCTACACCACGGCAATACAACCTGACGGTTGCGAAAAACAAGGCAGTCCCCCGGCGAAACCGAACGGCCGATGACAGCTCGAAAACAGGACTGAACGATATGGATTGCGTCACCTACCTGAAACATATGCTAGCCCTCCTAAACGCCAAGGTTCGCAAGCCAGAGCCCGCGCCAAAGGTGCCGAAGCGGCTCCGAGCGCTGGGTCATGCTGAGCCACGTCGCCCTGAGCCGTATCGCGCCGACACGGTCGGTCCACAGCCGCGGGCAGAGTGAAAGGATGGCTACGTCCCCTCCTGGCGACGACGATGCCAGCCCGCTGGAGTTGCTGCTTCGCGATTTAGAGCAGCAGCTTCGGAACGCAACGGCGGCCCCGGCCAAGCCCGACGAAAGTGCGCACATGGCGGAGATGGATCTGAAGCTTCGGCTGTTACTCAAGGACGTGGAACGGCGGCTCCAGGGCGCGCCGGCTACCCCGGCCAAGCCCACCGGCCGGTGAAAATGGCCACGCGCGACAAGCCACCGACAGCGGCACCGCGAGGCCAGCCAGCGGACCGTAAAGTCTATAGGATTAAAGCACACCCAAAAGGCGGGCGCGCTCGCGCGCCCACGCGCGCGAAGCCCATCAACAACACTGGTAAAGGTTATTTCGCCCCCGGTAACCAAGGCCGGCAGCCGACCTACCGCCCAGAGGCCGCGAACCTCGCCGAGCGCGGCGCTACATTGGCCGAGATCGCTGCCGAGCTGGGATGCACTATCCGCACGGTCTCTCGGTGGCGGTTGGCCTATGCAGACTTCCGTGAGGCGCTCGATCGGGGCCGCGAGCGACGCGCGGCCGAGCTGGCCGCCGCCGACCGGGCCAAGGTTGCGGAAGCACAGCGCCAGCAGGTCGAGGCCAAAGCCGCCGGCGAAGCAACCGTTCGCGAGGCCGCACTGGCGCTGAATGAGATGCTGAAGGACTTCGCCAAGCCCGATGCCGCGGCGCAAGGCCCGGCGCCTGCCGACCCTGCTGTACGCCTCTCCGATCGCATAGCAGCCAGGCGCCAGCTGCCAGAGCCCGCTGCCGAAGAGCCGCAAGGTTGGCAAGATGAAAGTGCCGGCGACCCTCTACCGTTGGATGATCCCCGGGATAACTGGTGACCTTTCTGCCCGCCTCTTGGCCTCAAGGAATCGTTATACGGAGGGTATGTCCGCCAAGACCGTATGGTACTTGGGCTACAAGCAACGATCCTTGCCATTTACGTACAAATTAGCGTACAATGCGAAGGCAATTTGGAGCTTAAATCATGCCCGCAACCAGCGCCCTGGCAGCCCCACAAAACGACCACGGCAGAACCTGAATGGCTGTCATCGTAAAAAGCGTCGCACAGGTCGCCCCGCAGCCGGGCGTTGCTGACAAGGCGCTCGACGACGCACGTTCCCCCGGCGGCAAGCCCGCCGACGCCTTGGCCGAACATGCCGCGCGGTGGTTTACTCAGGACCTTGCCCGCATTGCCGCTTACCTCGCAACCAGACGAAGAGTGACCCCATGAATGCCAGGACCACCGAAGCCGGGGCCGACGCAGAAGAGCGAGCCGTTTTCGCTCGTCTTCAGGAAAGCAAAAGCGGGCGCGTTGCCGACAATTCAGCCACCGCCGGACGGCGCGGGAGCGCCTGCGCAGCCGGCCGATGGCGATCAGCGCGGCATATCGGGGCCTATCGAGCAGCCCGCGACCGAATTCAAGACCTATGGCCCGGGCGAGGTGACCCCGCTGGACGAGCTGCTGCGGCCGGCCGAGACCACGCCGGCCGTGGACGCCACGGCGTTGGGTGATGAGGTGGCGCGGCGGCAGGCCGTGGTCGACCGGCTCGAAACCGACGTCGCGAAAACAAGACAGCGCCTCGCAGAGCTGGACGGCAGCCGGGCAGATGTCGTTCTGAACGGCGGCGATCTCGACGCGCTGCACAGCGGTCTGCGAGACGCCGAGCAGCTGGTCAAGACCCTTGAAGCGGGGCTAGCGCCGGCGCGGGCCGTGCTTGCGAAAGCCCAGGCAGCCGCCGGCAAGGCGGCGCTGGAGAGGCAAGCCGCGGCGGCCAGGGCTGAGCACTACGGCCCCGCGGCAGAGGCTTTGCAGACCATGTACAAGCTGCTGGCCGGCGTCTGTCACAGCGCACTGGTGCTTGAGCAGCACGCGCTTGCCATCGAGGGGATGAACCAGCAGGCGCTTGGAAACGACCGCCGTGACCTGGTGATCGACATGGACATCCTGCGCAGGGCCGTACTCGACACGATCGGCACCCGGCATGCCAGCATCGTGGTTCCTGTCCGCACGGGCGAAACCGACGAGGCGTTCGAAGCCAGGCTATGGTCCGTGGTTGCCTCGAATGCCGGGGTCGCACCGAACGGCAAGAAAGAGCGTGGCACGACCGTGAGCGCAGCTGTGCTCGCCGAATGCCGCGCCATGCATGTCGAGCGGCGCGCGAACGAGGGTGACGATGCCTACAGTGCTCGTCGTTGGGCCGCAGTGGCCGGCGCCCTGCGTTTGCAACTAACCAACGGCGAAACCGAGGCCGACCACCGCGAACGGTTGCGCTACGCGCTGGCGAGGCGGCTTAACGTCGATCGCAAAGGCGAGAGTGACGAGGCCTACCAGCTCCGGCTTGCCAACGCCCATAGCGCTCTCGTGACGGCGCGCGAGCAATCGGATCCACTCCGGGCGGTCGGCGAAAAAGCCCTTGCCGCCATCAAGCGGCATGCCCTTGGTCTCGAAAAGATCGCGCTTCATCGCCAACACGCGGAAGTACGGGAACTCCGTCCGATGTCCGGCGACACCGACCTCATGCGGCGCTACGGCCGCCGGAGCGACTGAATGATTGGCCGCCGGAGCTAGTCACCGGCATGGCGGCAGCGGCCCTGGCGTCCCTGATAACGGCCTACTGGTCCGATATCTGGCGCGTGCTGCGGGGCGGGTGATCAAATGATGATGTGGATCCGATTGCGCACGCATGAGGGCTTTTTATGCACTTAGACACAGAAAAGGCAGAGTCTAGGCCGCTCAATACGCAGCCAATGATTGATTTCCGTCCGACGTTGGACTACGCCGCTCAAGTTGAGAGCAGGTGGGGGACTATGGGGTACTGGGAGATGTTGCCGCAGCAATGCCCTCCGGCGGACGCTGCCGATATAGAAATAGCCGAAGCATACCGCCTAGTGGGAGCAAATCCCCCAGCGAAGGAGCACTTCGCCTCACACGCGAAAAAGGGCAAGACGAGACCACCGACAGTTGATGCATGCTCGTGGGCTTCATGTTCACTTTTTACGTCACTTTCGCATGTCAAAAATATGCATAGCCTTCCGAAAATTCGAGACGCAGGATCGCCCTTCGTGGCGAAGCTAGCGGTACCGACCGGCGCCGGCATGTCCAGAACCAAAGGCAAGCATATCGATTTTTGGATGTATGATAGCTTTGATCCGTGCTCGGCTACCATTCAAGTCGAGCCGGTCTGATGCCGATCCATCGTAGATCTGCCATATACGACGCCACCTTGGTTTACGTGGATGAACCTCAGGTGATTACCCTAGTTTCCCAGAAGACGCGCGTGGTCGCTATCGCGATACCGTATGGCAATCCGGATAGCTCGATGTTCCTCGCTACGACTGCGAATGATCGAGACTGGACCAAGTATCTGGATGGGACGGTCGATCTGCGTTACCTGTTCACATTCCCGACAGTGCGGGTGCAGTATCATTTCGACTTGAACCATCTGAAAGATGGCAAGGTCATGATGACCCCCTGGGAAGGCGAGATAGACGAGCGGTATCTGCCGCTGCCACGGTTCTTCTCGACAAATCATACGGAAGAATACAAGGCTGACGACCGCGCGAGCGACACTGAAAAACTCGTCATCGATGGCGAATGGGAATTGCAGGATTTCGGCCAGTTTCAACAGAAGTATGCCGATGTTTATGCCTTCATCATTGCCACGAATACCTGGAGTTCGGCGAGTGCGACGCTCGCGTCAAAACGCAGGGTGAAAGAGGCATTCTTGGACCGACCCTTCCGAGGTGGCTTTAGCTATGTGCACCTTTTTCGGGACCTGAGCGAGAACGTTCCTCGAAGCGAGCAGCTAAATCTCAGCAAAATAAAATATGAATCGCCGGGACATGTCGAAATTTTCGGTAACGAGGATGTTTTCGACCACCTCCACAACATTATACCAAATTTTCTCCATAAACGGGCGCTTCTAGGCGCAAAGTATCGATCTTTCCACCAGTACCTCTCAGAGAACCATTACTTTAAAATTGAAGGGCAGCTTTACCCAAAAGGCGACCCCACTGAGAAGTTTATGAAGAGCAGGGCGGGCGAACTCGCAAATGAGATGCTGGCACCAAACTTCGAAGCAGTGTGGGATCTAACTGACCAGAATGCGCTAGTGGCTGCAAAGGTCGTCTTGTCTTTCTACCGTCGCCTGAATGATGCGGCTACCTACTTCGCGCAGGGGCGGATTGCTTACAGCGATTGATATCGAACTGCCGCCGCAACCAACCCCTCCGCCGCTCGTTGACCTGCGCTGGTTGATCCCAGCACCCGGACCCTGGCCCGCCCGTGATCCCATTCCGGGCGGGCTTTTTCATATTAAGCGGCTGGTTTCAACGCTGGCAGCCTCCTCGCTGCTAACAGGAGGAATTTTCCATGAACTTCAAGATGCTCACGATGGGCGCGATGGCGCTTGCAATGATGACCGGCTCGGCGCTCGCCGCTGGCAACACATCCGCACTCGACGATCCGGCAAAGATGTCGCCGTTCTTCACCGATGCCGGTATGAAAACGTTGAGGTCGGAAAAGGATTTCAAGACCGCATGGACGGCCATGAAACCCGACGAGCAGAAGGCGGTGTTGAAAGACTGCGGCGATACCACGATTAACAAGTCGCACGCGGATTTCTGTGCGATGGCAAAGATGATGGGTGGCTGAATTTAGCCTGAAAGTCGAAGGCGGGCAGCGTGCCCGCCTTCTGACACCCGGGGTTGGCAGCGTCAAGCGGCTGCGGCGCCTTCGTGGCGATGAGCGCCATACCGATGTCCTGGCGATAGGTTGCTGGATGACGGTGCGCTAGTTCGCCAAGCTCCCTACAAGCAGCATGACGTGCACAAGGACTATCTCGCGCTGATGTCGCCTTCCAATGTCGTGCCGCTGGCGGATCCGGCGCCGCCCGACACTCGAGCGATTCCCCGCGCGGGCACCTGTCCGACGGACAGAAGCTCGCCATCGGCCGCTGGCTGCTGCACAACAAGGCGTCGCTTCCGCACGGTCATTTCGGGCCTTGGCTCGACAAGCAGGAAGGGCTTTCCCGGAGCATGGCCTCACAATGCATGCGGCTGGCCACAGGCTGGCGCCACGACGCTTCGCAGGCCGGCAGCTCGACAGGACCGGTACCGCACCTAGGTAGGGCTTAGATCCTCTGTACGAGCCTTACAATTCTCGCGGAACAAGCGCCTGATGAGTGCGTTTGGCCGTTCAGGAGATTGTGCTGATGGCCGATGAACAGGACGAAGCACGCACCAAACAGATCGATTTTATCGTTAGGCGGCTGGTGGCTGAGGCAGGCATTACCGAAGCGCAAGCTCGTGATCTTGTCGCCATTCTTGGCGCGTACAGTTGGTCATCGCTGTTGCGAGAGGCGCGGATGATTAAGGGCCGGTAACTGACCTAGCGCCCGATGATATGGTTGACCATGGCCTCGTCGGGCTCAGTGCCGGTGAAGTCCTGAAAGAGCGATTTGGCATGCGCCGCCCAATGCTCTTCAGCCATGTTCAACTCTCTTACCGATTTCCTGAAAGCCTCACGCACAATGTCGAAGTCGAAGGCCGAAATGTGTCTGTCCGTCCCGTTCGCGTCCATAATGGCAGCCCTCACGCAACCAAAATACACGATGGAATCATAATTGCTTCCATCGTGGCTTCAAGGGGATTCGATTGTACGTTTTTAACAAAGCAGTTGTCTGCTATGCTGCTGGCCACAGGCAGGCGCCAGGACGTGCAGGGCGCGTCGGCAGTGTAGGACGGCGGGCAGCCGAAACGCGCGCTGGCGACGAGGCTCCTGCGGAGCATCGACCTATTAACGTTCCGTTAACCATTCGGGATCACCCTCATTGAGCGGCTCAAGCACCGCAGTTACAGGCAACCGACAAGGCCCGTCGCTCCCCGTACCCCTCCGAGCGGCGGGCTTTGCCTTTAGACCACCAGCCTAGATAAGTTTCAGGAACTATTTCAGCGCATGCTAATTGAGTCGCGGCATTTTGCGAGTTCCAGTGCATGCGTTTGAAGTTCATCGACCCTTTGATTCCTACCCTGGTCGAGAAGCCTCCCGAGGGCGACGGATGGATTCACGAGGTCAAGTTCGACGGCTACCGCACTCAAGTCATCGTCGACGCCGAAGGCGTGCGGATCTTTACCCGCCGCGGCCTCGACTGGACGTCGAAGTACCGGGATCTCGCCAAAGCGGCCGGCGATCTCGACGTCAAAAGCGCCATCCTCGACGGCGAGGTGATCGTCACGAATGAGGCTGGCCTGTCCGACTTCCGTGCACTCCGCAAAGCAATCACCAGCCGGCAGCACGACCTCTATTTCGTGGCCTTCGATCTGTTGCACCTGAACGGATACGATCTTCGCGATATGCCACTCAAAGACCGCCGGGCTGGGCTATACGCGATAGTTCCGCCCGGGCTCCGCATCCAATTCAGCGAGGCGCTGCCCGGCGATGCCAAGGCGATCTTCGAACTGGTCGACAAGGCCGGGCTGGAGGGCATGGTCTCGAAGCGCAAAGACAGTAAGTACCGGAGCGGCAAATCGACGGCCTGGCTGAAGATCAAGGCATATACCATCGACGAATACGAACTTCTCGGCGTCGAGCGCGAGCCAGGCAAACCGGCCTTCGCGCTGATGGCGGAGCGTGGCACCGGGCGCTATGTCGGCAGCGCCTTCATCACCTTGAACCGGGAAATGCGCGAACGGCTCTGGAAACGCGTCAAGGACCACGCAGGAGCGGCGCCAAAGGGCATGAGGCGGCCGGCGACGCAGTGGGTCAAGCCAGGGCTGATCGGCCGTGTAAAGCATCTGCGGGGCGAGGAGGATTTGAGGCACGCCTCACTGCAGGATTTCCGGGAAGAATGAGCAAGCGCGGGAGTGATTTCTCTACCACTGGATATCGGACCATCTAGCGGACAGTCCGATTATCGACCCCGTCCTCATGGTGATCGATATGGCTACGGACGCAAAACGAGCGGCGGAAACCGAAGGCATTCCCGGCCGAGAGATCGACGAGGAAATTGGCACGATCTATGAATTTATCATGCGGGATCTGCGCTGATCTCTTGCTGGGCCGAACGTTAGACGGCTCTAAGAGTTCCGGTAGGATCTATGGTCTGGGCGGCCGCATAGCGTCACCATCGTTATGGCTGAATCCCAGCCTGCAATCGTCATTGTGGAATTGAGGCGCAGGCTTCCTCCTTATTGATGATGCTGCCTTTGGCTGGCAGTTGTATATTCGCAGGGTTCGGGTGACGCGCGGGAGGGTGCCATGCGAGAATTACCATTCGACATCGATGCTGATGCCGTGATTGAAATCGGCCGATATCTGGATAATCACGCGAAGACCACCGCGGTTTCGATATCTGAAGCACTCCGTGTAATCAGGCGTCGCGTCAACAAATCGCGCGTCGGCGACAGCGGTTTGGAGGAACTGATTGTAGAAAGCGCCGCAACCAGAAAGCTTGCCCTTTTGTTGGACAACCACAATTAAAGGGAAGCTTCGGCGGTGTAGGAGAGCGGCCGGCGAGAGCGCGCGCTGGCGGGCTCTATAGGAGGCGCGACGAAATTCATTGGCCAATTGGCCCAATAGGCGTACTGTCCGCTGGTCGTCCGCCTTCTTCGGCATACGGATGCGTAGCTAGCTTCACCCCACGTTTCGCAACGCCCGAACCGCTTCGACTAACGTCTCTCGATCATTACCAAGTGTCCTGATCAGAAACCTCAACTGGTCGAGAGTGATGCCGTTTTCCACGGCAAAAACCCCGTCCTCATGAACCTCAACGACTTCGCGCTTCGGCTGCTTTTTGGACATGAACCCCACCCCTGGTTGCGACCGATTTAGCGCAAAGGCGATATTTCGTCGACTACGGATTTGACGAAGGCGGCCCGACAGCCCGTTGGGGTGTGACTTTTACCGACCGCCGGGCCTAACCGGCGAGGGCACGCCGGCTGATTCGACCCTAATATTAGCAACTCCGCAACAGAACCCTGTACGGACGTTTTCCCCCGGTATTGTCCCATTTCGGGACGTCGGTGCTGGCATTGCTCTTGCTTCGGACTTCGTACCGGGTAATCCCGGCCCTGATCGCGTAGCTGATCAGGTAGTAGGCCCGCCGGGCTTGAGGTGGTTGGGGTCTTCGCCCGGCGGGTTTCCCCCTTAGGCCTTTTGTTTGTGGCCCTGTGGCCGATATAGCTGCATTTGCCGCTCTCCAGCATGCAGGCAAAGGGCGGACTTCCCGGGCATCGGTAAAGGCCAACTGCTCTGTCCATGCGAGAAGGTGTCCCACGGAGGCTCACGCGTGTCGCCGTTCATTGTGATGAAGAGACAGGGCGTGCAGCAATCCGCGAAACAAGACGCCTGATTTGCTCGATGAGGTGAAGGACGATCTGTTCGACTTCTAGCCCTCGGCCGATGCGCGTTGGCCGGCACCTCGTTGGACGGGGGGCGTTGGGGTAAAAGGCGCCGGCCAGGCGGAAACGGGTCCGCCGCCGGCGCAAATTATCAAAGGTCAGGGCAGGGGATATGGTGTGATCGCGGAAGGCGCGCTAAAGCGCTGGGCTTGAAAAGGCCGGCGCCAGAGGGGAGGTTGCCCGAATGGCGCCAGCCAGATGGTCCTCTTCAGGCCCGCCGCACTCCAGACATAGCTGAGTCTTTCCGTGACGTCATGTCGATCGGCCACTAAGCCTTTGCTTTCAGCTTCGCAGGCACCTACTTTGCTCCCATCTCAGGCACTGACTTGCGGCCCAGGCCCATGGACTTTGCCATAGCAGACCTGCGGTCGGAGTAGTTCGGCGCGACCATTGGATAATCCCTCGGCAGGTTCCATTTGGCGCGGTAGGCTTCCGGCGTTAAGCCGAAGTCGACGCGTAGATGGCGCTTCAGAGATTTGAACCGTTTGCCGTCTTCGAGGCAGATGATAAAATCGGGCATTACCGACTTCTTCGGGTTGATCGCGGGCACAAGCTCTTCGGCTAGCGGCGCTGACGGCTGGCTAAGCCCTGATAGTGAGAGATGCACCGACGCGATTAGCTCCGGCAGAGCGGCGGCTGGCAATGGGTTATTGCTCACATATGCGGATACGACATCTGCGGTTAACCCGGCTAGTTGGGCTGCGCGGGTATCGGCTTCGGTCATTTGTTGATTCCCTTGTTGTCTGGTCAGCCTCTTTATTAGAGTGATCTTAAGTACGCAACCGCACTCCTGGCCGGCCTGCGAAACCGTCTGTTCGTCTGAATTGCAAGGCCGCCGGCCGTGATCGGCGCCCGGTGTTCTTCACCTGCATTCCTGACTACGAGGGCCTGCAGCGAGAGCGCAATCGCGACTGGAAACCGACGTTCGATAGCGTTGTCTGCAATCATCACAATGAATGGCGGCAAGCGTAAAATGCCCATGTAGCATCGGGCTTGTTTGCCGCATCGGAAGGTCAGTCCTTAAGTGCTCTCAACTGTTTTAAGGGAGAAGCTGGTTTGCGAATGCGGTCGCACCGGATTTTTGAAACTACGAGAAGACGATCAGCCCCTCAGTGGCACCTGGGAATCCTACAGCTTGGAGGGTTTCAATGGCGGTAGCCTGACGATCACCAGTTCCGGAAATATTCCAGGCGACAAGTTGGCCTATCTGCACCCTTTGTGTCCTCAATGCAGCCAGTGGGGCAAGGTGAAGTATGCCAGCCGGACCTAAGTCCGCAAGAACCACCTACATCGTGAGCGTGTTCGAGAAACCGCATTGGCGCACTGTCCTGACCGCCAAGGACGCTGGCGATGGCCAAGGAGATCGGCGACAAGGTGCGGGTCGAGGCGGTCACGCCGAAGCCGAAAAGGCGCTGATCAGAAGATGGCGCGCAGTGTCCAGACGATCGCCGACAGCATGCCATATATCCCGCCCACCAACATTATGGCGCCGAAACCGTAAAGGGCAACGCCGGCGGCACGGTCTAACTTGGGGCTGCGCTCTATGAAAGCGCATGCGGCGCCGGCAAGCCAAACGATCGCCGCCAGAGCGAGGATCGCAAAATTCAAAGCTGGTGCGGAGGTCGTAGCCATTCCTAGGTGCCGCCTTTCTGAGCCTCACCCCGGCGCCATTCTGGGGCGAATGAACTCGACGCCTGGCAAAACTATTCCCACGACTTGCAGTTGAGTACGGCAGCGAAGGCGATGTTTTTGAGGGTGTTGCGAGAACGTAACCCCGCGGCGATGGCTCCAGACTGCCTTCACAGCGGCGGGCTTTTGCTTTGTCTCACTGGCCTCCAATTTCCTCAAGCCTCGCGTCGAGTGCGGCCTTTGCCTGCACATAATCGAATTGCTCGCAGTTTTGCTCTGCCACCTTGTAAAGGGCTTGAGCTACGTATCTGAGGCGAGTTGTGTAGGGCATTGTCTCAAATCGCTTATCGGGCTTGCCAAGAACTCTCCCTCGACAGGCGAAATACCATCGGATGCATTTGGATGAGGCGTTTGCCTCATCTTGCGATATTGAACACAGGTCGGCCCCAGAAGCTTGGCCTGAGATCGTCAATGCCCCCAGAGCGGCGATAATTCCAAGGAAGCCGAAAGCATCAGACACCCTGGCGCGACCCAATTTGCGCAATAGACGATTTGGCATCGTTGTTCTTAGGCCCCCACATGTCGCGTCCATGTCGCGTGGACTTGCAGATAGTCGCAGGAAAAAATTGGGGTCGCAATTGGCAGTAGGAAGAACCGCAGGTATTGCTTGCCAGCAAAATGTCGCGGGGGACGCTGATGGCCGATCTATTAGTAAGCTTCAGACCATAGCGACGATCGTCGCGACCGGAGGAGGGACCTACATAGCATTTGCTGGCCTGCACGCCTGGAAACGTGAAATGAAAGGGCGTCGCGATATCGAACTCTGCCAACATGTCATTGCGCAGTTTTATGAGGCCGAAGAGAAAGTAAGAGAACTCCGCAGCCCTATGTCATATCCGGCGGTAGAATCCGCGGATCGACCCAGGCGTGATCATGAATCTGAGGGCGAAGTCCGCGTGCGCGACACGCACTATGTCCCCATTGCCAGGTGGAAATCGCAGAGTAATTTTTGGAAAGACTTCTTCTCCTACAAATTTCGAATGAGAGCGCTGTTCGGTCCGAACGCTAGCCGGCCCTTTGAGAAGGTTGACGAAGCGCTCCGGTCGTTCACCGCCTTGGCTTACACACGCTACGAAAGCATTAGGGGCGAGCGGGTTGAACTGGGTGATGACCCAGCCTTTCGCAAAGAGATTGACGCCGCCGTTTGGGGTCTTCCGTCAGCGCAGGACAAAATTGGACCGCTGTTACACGCCGCGATACGGGAGATGGAAGATATTTGCATCCCGATCGTCCAGAACGACTCACCATTCAGCGCCTTGCTCCGCCGGTGGAATCAGCGCCAAGAAAAGATTATGCGTAGATTTGTGCGTAAGAGTTAGAAAAGTGAATAAAATCAAGTAAATCAGACACCTATGGCGGAGGGAGTGGGATTCGAACCCACGGTGAACTTGCGCCCACGCCGGTTTTCAAGACCGGTGCCTTAAACCGCTCGGCCATCCCTCCGTTGTGATTATTCAATCACTTAGGACTTTCGCTATCGGCCGTTTTTGAGCGGTTGGCACCGGATTGGCACCGAAGGCGTTCCCGACCGGTTCGCTGTTCATTCCTGTAATGCGGCATTGAGGGCCGCGTCAACCACTGCGGCGGCAACTGAGGTCCGGACGATGCGGCCGCGTAAACATGCGGCGACCGGTCCTTCTGTCCCATAATGGATCAATTGCCGCTGGCCCAACAATTGCACTGTCAGCAATGCCGGCTGTTGGGGCCGTGGGGCGGACCTCGCCGCTTCGCAAATGGAGCGGCGAGGTTTCTGCGTTCAGGCAGATTGCAGGGCAACCAGACACTGCGACTGGCCACAGGCGGGCGCCAGGACGCGCGGGAAGCGTCGGCCGCGGTGTAGGTCGCGGCCCGCGGGAAACACGCGCTGGCGAGGCCGAGGAACGGGCCTAATGCCTCACTTAAGGATGAAGTACAGCGGGACGAGAATCGAGAATGCTGCGACAGCGGTCAGAAATAGGTCTGTGGTCATGAGCCCCCGCTCGGAATTTCATGACCACCTCACATTCAATTAGGCTAAAATGCAAGGCATTAGCGCGCGCTGACCGTCGACCAAGCTCGATATTCAGGCGTCGATCGACCGGCTCGGGCATAATCACGGGTTCGATGCATCAGGATGGCCGGGCTGTTCGGCTAACGTTTTCTCAGGTGATGTTCGAAAATCGTGAGCTTCTCTTCGTAGCCAATCCGCACCTTCGTCTCGCAGCCATCGCATTTGAAGCTGCCGATCGTCTTCAGCCAGGAGCCCTTTCTCACCGTCGGATAGGAACAGACAGGACAATGAAACTCGACCGGTACATCGCGCAACTCGTCGGACAAGGGCATGGCACTGCTTCTCTTCCACTCGCAAACCGGTGCTCAAAACGAACGGAGGAGCCGATGGTTTCATAGGATGGGACTTTTTGTGCAAAAGCTGGTTCGCCACAGGGAAAGCTGCCTGGCGACCGCCGATGCCACCGGGAAAGAAGTGGAGTTCATCCGCTGGTTTGGGGGTGGGTCGAGATAGGGTGGTGATCCTCTCTCCCCGTAACAGCCGTCACTATCTGCATCTCAAGAAAAGCCGTCGCCAGCGTCACCAACAAAAATATGCGGACGAGACGCCCCCGCGAGATCGCGTACCACTTTTGCAAGAATATGCACACGACAGTAGCAACGCCCATCGCTACTGTCGGGAATAGTGAGATTACAGTATCTCGCGACATAAGCCCCAATCCCAATCAGGTTACTCATAACGCGAACGGCCCGCCTTGTGGAGGGGCGGGGCGATACAAGTCCCCTAGCCATTCCCCTACCGCCGGATAGCGCCAAGGTGTGAACGGTACCAAATGACCAATATCACGTTTAGCTAAAGTAATGGAACGTCCAACGGACATTCGCGGAACTAAAGCGGTAACGTCAGACCTTCGCTGGCAGGGCGCAAGACCTTAGTCTTGCCTGTCTTATGGTTAAGATCGGAAGCTGTTCGGCAGAGATAAGGCCGCGTCATTTCGCTTAAGATTCGGGTCACGCCATCGAGCCATAGCCGGACCCTGACCTTCAGCGAAGCAGGCGCCCGAGGTTCCACCGCAATGGCCGTGCGGTTTTAGCTAATGCTTTCACAAGCAATGCGGCCCGGCACCTATAGATTGGGATGTGAATAGGACGCCGGGCCTAGCCGACAGGCAGTTTTGTGAGCAACAGCGCGCCGGCTAGCGAATATATGTACTAATGCTAATATGATCGCAGCGTGTGAATGAAGGAAAAAGCAAAGGCCCTGGCGATGAACGACGAGCCGGCCACAACCTACATCGTCAGCGTCTTCGACAGACGCACTGGCGGACCGTGCCGACTACCAAGGACAAGCAGAAGGCGCGGCCAAGGGGATCGGCGACAAGGTGCGGGTCGAGGAGATCACGCGTTTCGGCTGTTGCAGTGCGGATAGATATTGCCGCGACAACTACGAGATAGACCGCTGCCCTCATGATGCAGCTTTGCGCGCAAGCTTCGCCCCTCGCAATGGCGTGTTTGACGATTTCCGGCAACTTTGTGGGTAACGGACTCGTAGAGGAGTTGGTCGCTCTATCGTCCCTTGTACCGGGGCGGCTGGCTCGCCGAGATTTCGTTGGGGTTATCTCGGCGAGTCTAAAAGGGACGCTAGGGCGAAAATTTGCAAATCGGCTGTGCTGCTGACCGGGCCGGCAAGCAGGAAGTCTACGCCCTTCAGCTGCGGGCCGTTCCCAATAGCCATCTTGCCGACCGTGCCTTGGACGGCGAGATCGCAGCGGTCATCGGTCATGATTTCGTGCAGTGTTCAAAAAGCGGGCGCAGATCGTCACGGTCGAGCCACGGCGGCATCAGCGTAACGTTGCCGCTTGGCAGTTGCATGGCTATGAAGGCATCACTGGCGACGGCGATACGGCCCCTGGCAATGACTATTTCTCGCCCAATCAGATCGGGCCAGGAGACCATGAACTCGACGGGATCGATCGCCGCCACGTCCTTTGCGGCGGCCGCGCTGGCGACGAGCGCCCGCAATAGAACTGCATAGCGCATGCTGAAGCCCTCCTCTTGTTCCCCGAGGGTAACGTCGCGCCAGTCGAGAGCGAACGCAAGCCGGCTCCCTTTCGGGAGCGCTCGACGATTTCAGCGAACGGGAGCGTCGCTTACTTCTTGGCCATTAGCCGCTGCACCATCACGGTTGAGACACGGCCGATGAGGATCGAAATGCCGAATACGATGGGCAGATATAGCCGAGCATTCCATCCTTCGGCTTTGCAAAACTTCACAAGCAAGAGAGCAAAGGGAAGCCCCACCAGAAGAACGCCAAGAGCCTGCGGACGTCTCTTTTTGAGGTGCTCGATATGTGCCTCTTGTTCTGGGGTCATTTTTTTAGCCTCACCCCAGCGCCGCCGCCATTCTCGGGGATGAACTCGACGCCGGCCGATTCAAGGGCGGCGCGCATCTTGTCGAGGCTGCTGATCCGAGCATCCTGGCCGGCTTCAAAACGGTTGACGGTATTCCCTCCAACACCTGCTGCCTTGGCGAGGTGACGAGGTCGCCATAGACGACGTGATGCTCGACGAACTCCGGTCTTGTTGATCAGGTACGGATCGTCCTTGGGATAGTAGTGGGCTCGCTCGGGTTGTTCACTCGCACAGGCCTCTGCCGCTTCCATATCGGTCCACCAACTCAAAGCGCATATCTCCGTAACGCCGTCGCCAAGATCGCGCAGCCTCCGCCATCTATCCCGTCACCTCGATCCCGCATGCACATTCGCGCCACAATGTTGCCGGGTTCCGAACATAGTCGATTAATACCGTGATAAACAATTCCTGCGCACAAAGGATCGGGGTTCAGGGCGTCGTTGATATCGTCGAGTGAGTGCTTTGGCTCCTCTGCTGTTCAAACGACGGCGTCTTGATTGAGACTGTAGGGGATTTCAGGATAATGCAGGCTACGACGCGCCCGCGTCTTCGTCGCGCTTCCACGCTTACGCTGCTGGCTGCGTCGGCTGCATTGCTGGCGGCTTGCGCGTCGCAGCCTGAGCCGAAGGCGATGGTGAATCCCAAGCATCGCTCCAAGGAATATTTCGCCGAGACCGAATATGGCGTGAAGGCGAGCCCGCGCGTCAACTTCATGCGGCGCGGAGGCGGTCGCGACCAGCTTGGCAAACCCTACCAGGTTCGCGGCAAGTGGTACTATCCCAAGGAAGATCGGCACTACGCCAAGGTTGGCCTGGCCTCCTGGTATGGCGACGCCTTCCATGGCCGGCTGACCGCCAATGGCGAAGTGTATGACACGGCGCAACTGACCGCCGCGCATCCGACCATGCCGCTGCCGAGTTACGCCCGTGTCACCAACCTCGAAACCGGCAGTTCGGTCATCGTGCGCGTCAACGACCGGGGTCCGTATCATGAGGGCCGCATTATCGACGTCTCGGAGCGCGCGGCGCAGATGCTCGACTACGACAAGGTCGGCACCGCGAAGGTCAAGGTCGAATATGTCGGTCGCGCACCGCTCGACGGCAACGACGACCAGTATCTCATGGCATCCTACCATCCGGGCAACCGGATTCCGGATCCGTCGGATGGCTTGCCGACCGGTGTCATGGTGGCGATGAACGGGCCGTCGCCCAGCCTGCCGGTAGGCGCAGCCGCTGTGCCGTTCCCCAGACAGTTGACGGATTCCGGCCAGGCCTCGCAACCGTCCTTGTCGTCGCAGGCACCGGCTTTCGGCGACCTGGTGCTGCCCGATTTCGGACCGATCGTGCCGGAGCGCCCGGAGCTCGGCCTGCCGCCGCAGTCGCCGTTCGCGGTGGCCTCGCTGTCCTATGCGGATGAACGCGTGCAGCGCGCCGATGTCTTTGCCGCGCTGGACGACAGCGGCATGTCGCCCGCCGACATCCTGCGGTCCTGGAAAAAGTCCAATCCGCAAGCGTCGCCGTCCAACGCCGACTATGTCGCGGCCGGCACGTTCGATGACGCCGCCGAAGCCAGGCGCGTGGCCACGGCACTTCAGCCCTTCGGCAGAACGGAGATCCAGCGTTCCGATCTCGACGGCAATGACTGGTATGCGGTCAATCTCTATCCGAATGGCCATGGCGGCCTGGACGAGCTGCTGCAGGCGGCATGGTCGCACGGCGCGCCGGACGCTCTGGCTGTGCGCAACTGATCTATTTTGCCCGCGCGGTTGATCCGGCGGAAAAAACCCTGATAGCTTGGCTGTGCCAAAACCGGCAAACGGGTCAAGATTTCATGCAGTTGCGCGCCTTTCCGCCATTTGCCGGCTTTCTGGGACTGGCTTTACTGCTGCTTTGCCTCGCTCCAGCCCACGCGCAGCTTTTTGAGACCAAAGCCACCCAGGCCTTCATGATCGATGCCGACACCGGCACGGTGCTGTTTGCGAAAGATGCCGACAAGCCGATCCCGCCGGCCTCGATGGCCAAGCTGATGACCATGGAAGTGGTTTTCAACGCCATAAAATCCGGGCGCCTCAAACTCGACGACACGTTCGTGGTCAGCGAAAACGCCTGGCGCAAGGGCGGCGCGCCGTCGGGAACATCAACGATGTTTGCCAAGCTGAAATCGGCGATCCGGCTCGAGGACCTGATCCAGGGTGTGACCGTGCAGGCGGCCAATGACGGCTGCATCGTCATCGCCGAAGGCATGGCCGGATCCGAGGACAATTTTGCCGCGCAAATGACCGAGCGCGCCCGCCAGATCGGCCTGAAAACATCGACCTTCGTCAATTCGACCGGCCTGCCGGCCGACGGTCAGCAGACGACGGTGCGCGAACTGGCGCTATTGGCCCTGCATCTATGGCGCGATTACCCGGATTTCTATCGCTACTACGGCCTGAAGGATTTCACCTGGAACAAGATCTCGCAGAAAAACCGCAACCCGTTGCTGGCCATGGACATCGGCGCCGATGGCCTGGCTGTCGGTGCGAGCGAGGTGTCGGGCTTCGGCATCGTCGCTTCGGTCACCCACAACGGCACGCGGGTGATCATGGCGATGAGCGGGTTGGCCAACGACAAGGAGCGTGCCGAGGAAGCGCGCAAGCTGCTCGACTGGGGCGCGCGCTCGTTCGAGAAGACCGAGATCTTCGCCAAGGACGAGGTGGTCGGCGAGGCCCAGGTTTTTGGCGGGGCGAAATCCGGCGTGACGCTGAAGGCAAGAGGGCCGATCGACATCTTCCTGCCGATCACCAACCGCGACAAGCTGACGGCCAGGATCGTCTATACCGGCCCGGTTGCGGCGCCCGTTGAGGAAGGCCAGCCGGTGGGTGCGCTGCGCGTCTGGATCGGCGACACGCTGAGCCAGGAGACGCCGCTTTTCGCCGCAGAATCGATCGGCGTCGGCACGTTGCCGCAACGCGCGCTCGATGCCGTCAAGGAACTGGCCATCGGCTGGCTGCGATAGCACCGACGGCATGGACGTTTTCCCGAACGCGGACTATCTAGAGCGCAACAATCCACCTGGACAAAGGCCCTTTCGATTGGCGCGCGGATTTTTCATCACCTTCGAAGGCGGCGAGGGCGCAGGCAAGTCGACGCAGATCGAACGGCTGGCGAGGAAGATGCGCGCCAAGAAGTATGATGTCCTGCTGACGCGCGAACCGGGTGGCTCGCCGGGCGCCGAAGCGGTCAGGCATGTGCTGCTTTCGGGTGCCGCGGAGCCGTTCGGACCGAAGATGGAAGCGCTGCTCTTCGCCGCCGCGCGTTCCGACCATGTCGAGCAGGTCATCCGGCCGGCGGTCGAGCGCGGTTCGATCGTGCTTTGCGACCGTTTCCTGGATTCCTCGCGCGTCTACCAGGGCGTTACCGGCGGGATCGACCCGGCGTTCATGGCTGCGCTCGAACAGGTCGCCATCAACGGCATGATGCCCGACATGACGCTGATCTTCGATATCGATCCGGCCGAAGGCCTCAAGCGCGCGACGCTGCGGCGCGGCAGCGATGCCGGCGCCGACCGCTTCGAAAAGGAGACGCTTGATATCCATCAAGCCCGGCGCGATGCCTTTCTGGCGATCGCCGCGGCTGAGCCGGAACGCTGCATCGTCGTCGACGCGTCCGCCGATCCCGATACGGTGGAGCACGTCGTCACCGCGGCCGTATTCGCGGCTCTGGAGGCGAGGGCGCCCGCACGCAACAGGCAGGCCGCACCGGTATGATCTTCGAACGCATCGCACCGGAACAGCATGATACGCTGGACGGCGTGCCCGAACCGTCCGAAACGCCCCGTCTGGTCGGGCACAGGCAGGCCGCCGAGATGCTCGCCGCCGCCTATCGATCGGGAAAGCTGCCCCATGCGCTGATCTTTGCCGGACCGGTCGGCATCGGCAAGGCGACGCTGGCCTTCCATCTGGCCCATCACCTCTTGAAGCACCCAGCCTTCGCGCAGGCGCCGGAAAGCCTGGCCAGTCCCGATCCTGCCTCGCCGCTGTTTCGCCAGATCGCCACCGGGGCGCATCCGGGCGTGCTGCATCTGACCCGGCCGATGAACGACAAGACCAAGAGCTTCAAGACAGTCGTCACCGTCGACGAGATCCGCAGGGTCAGCCGCTTCCTGTCGATGACCTCGCATGATGGCAGCTACCGGGTCGTCATCGTCGACCCGGCCGACGACATGAATGCCAATGCCGCCAATGCCTTGCTGAAGAATCTCGAGGAGCCGCCGGCGCGAACGCTGTTCATTCTTATCGTCCATGCGCCGGGCAGCCTGCTGCCGACGATCCGCTCGCGCTGCCAGGTGATACGCCTGACGCCGCTCGACGCCGACGATTTGCTGGCGGTGCTGCAGACCGCCGAACCGCCGCCACCGGACGATCCGGCTGCGCGGGCGGCACTGGTCGAACGGGCAGGGGGCAGCGCCCGCAACGCGATCCTGTTGACGCAATATGGCGGGCTTGAGATCGCCGAGACGCTCGATGCGCTGGTGGCGAAGGGAAAGAACGACATCGGCGGTGCCTATCGGCTGGCGGAAGCCGTCGCCGGCAAAGACCAGGCGATCCAGTTCGATATCTTCAACCGCCGGGCGCTGGACTTGTTGTCGGACGCCGCGAGCCAGGCAGCGCTGTCGGGCGATCTCGCGCGGGCCAAAATCCTGTCGGACACTTGGCATGAGGCGCTGGACGCGATATCTGAGACCGACACCTATAATCTCGACAAGAAGCAGCACGCCTTGACCATGATCGACCGCCTGAATTCTGCGATGCGAATGTGACGGCCCCCACCGGGATGGCAATCGCCATTCCGATGCGATATCCACCGCCACGGCTTCCATTCAGACATTCATGATGGTTCATTCATGTCACGCGACACATTCTACATCACGACCGCGATTTCCTATCCGAACGGCAAGCCGCATATCGGCCATGCCTACGAGTTGATCGCCACCGACGCGCTTGCGCGCTTCCAGCGGCTCGACGGCAAGGACGTGTTCTTCCTTACCGGTACGGATGAGCACGGCATCAAGATGCTGCAGACGGCGAAGCGCGACGGCATTTCGGCGCGCGAACTGGCCGACCGCAATTCGGCCGATTTCAAGCGCATGGCGACCGCGCTCAACGCCTCCAATGACGATTTCATCCGCACCACCGAAGAGCGGCACTACGCGTCCTCGCAGGCGATCTGGAAGGCGATGGACGCCAATGGCGACATCTACAAGGGCGGCTATGCCGGCTGGTACTCGGTGCGCGACGAAGCCTATTACGGCGAGGAGGAGACGGAGGTCCGCCCGGACAATGTCCGCTACGGGCCACAGGGAACGCCGGTCGAATGGGTCGAGGAAGAGAGCTATTTCTTCCGGCTCTCGGCCTACCAGGACAAGCTCATTGCGCTCTACGAAAACCAGCCCGACTTCATCGGCCCGGCCGAGCGCCGCAACGAAGTGATGAGCTTCGTCAAATCCGGGCTCAGGGATTTGTCGATCTCGCGCACCACCTTTGACTGGGGCGTGCCGGTGCCGGGCGACGAGAAGCACGTCATGTATGTCTGGGTCGACGCGTTGACCAATTACATTACTGGCGTCGGCTATCCCGATGAAAATGATGAGAAATGGCGCTTCTGGCCGGCCGATGCGCATATTATCGGCAAGGACATTGTGCGCTTCCACGCAGTCTATTGGCCGGCCTTCCTGATGTCGGCAGGCATCCCGCTGCCGAAGCGCGTCTTCGGTCACGGCTTCCTGTTCAACCGCGGCGAGAAGATGTCGAAATCGGTCGGCAACGTCATCGACCCGTTCACCATGGTCGACCACTACGGCGTCGACCAGGTGCGCTATTTCTTCCTGCGCGAGGTGCCGTTCGGCCAGGACGGGAGCTACAGCCATGAAGCGATCGTCAACCGCACCAATGCCGACCTCGCCAACGGCCTCGGCAATCTGACGCAACGCTCGCTGAAGATGATCGCCGCGAATTGTGGCGGCGTGGTGCCGCAGCGTGGCGAGCTGACCGAAGCCGACAGTGCGATCCTCGACCAGGCAGTGGAAGCGCTTGGCACAGCGCGCAAGGCGATGACGGAGCAGGGTATCCATCTGGCGCTGGCGGCAATCTTCGGCGTCGCCGCCGAGGCCGATCGCTATTTCACGTCTCAGGAGCCCTGGGCGCTGAAGAAGACCGACCCGGCGCGAATGGAAACGGTGCTGTGGACGACCGCCGAAATCGTCCGTCGCGTCGCACTTCTGAGCCAGCCTTACATTCCGGGGTCGGCCGCCAAGCTGCTCGACCTGCTGGCGGTGCCGGCGGACAAGCGTAACTTCGAGTATGTCCACGCCGACTATGCACTGGTTTCCGGCACGGCATTGCCGGTGCCGGAAGGCGTGTTTCCGCGTTATGTCGAACAGCAGGGTGCGAACGCCTGATGCTCGTCGACAGCCACTGCCATCTGGACTTTCCGGATTTCACCGAGGAGCGGGCGGCCATTGTCGCCCGCGCCAAAGCGGCCGGCATCGGCCGCATGGTGACGATCTCGACCCGTGTGAAGCGGTTTCAGCAAATACTTGAAATCGCGGAGAGTTTCGACGAGGTCTTTTGTTCCGTTGGCACCCACCCGCACAATGCCGCCGAGGAACTCGACGTCACGACTGCCGAGCTCGTCCGTCTGTCGGCTCATCCGAAGGTGGTGGCGATCGGCGAGGCGGGGCTCGATTATTTCTACGACAAGGCGCCGCGCGATGCGCAGGCGCAGGGCTTTCGCAATCACATCGCCGCCGCTCGCGAGACCGGCCTGCCTCTCGTCATCCATTCGCGCGACGCCGATGACGACATGGCAGCCATTCTCGAGGATGAAACAGGGAAGGGCGCCTTCCCCTTCATCCTGCACTGTTTCTCCTCAGGGCGCCGGCTGGCCGAGGTGGGCGTCGCGCTCGGCGGCTATGTGTCGTTCTCGGGCATCCTGACCTTCAAGAACTCAGTTGAATTGCGCGCCATCGCAGCCGACGTGCCGCGTGACCGGCTGCTGGTCGAAACAGACGCACCCTATCTGGCGCCGATACCGTTTCGCGGCAAGCGCAACGAGCCGGCCTATGTCGCGCACACTGCCAAAGTGCTGGCGGAAACGATTGGCGTCAGCGAGGCTGAAGTCGCTGATCTGACGACGAACAATTTCTTCCGGCTTTTCGGCAAGATGCCGCGACCTGCCGAGCAGAGTGCCTGAACGATGACTGACCGGCTGCGCCTCACCATTCTCGGCTGCGGCTCGTCGCCAGGTACGCCGCGCATCACCGGCGACTGGGGCAATTGCGACCCGACCAATCCGAGGAACCGGCGCATGCGCACGGCGGCACTGGTCGAGCGGATTGCGGCCAATGGCGGCCGCACCACCGTGGTCATCGACACCGGGCCGGATTTCCGCGAGCAGATGCTGCTCGCTTCGGTCAAACGCATCGATGCGGTCGTCTACACGCACCCGCACGCCGACCATATCCACGGCATCGACGATCTGCGCGGCTATGTGCAGGAGCAGCGCCACCTGATTGACATCCATGCCGACCAGCCGACGATGCTGCGTCTGCGACAGGCGTTCGGCTATTGCTTCGAGACACCGGCGGGCAGCTCCTATCCGCCGATCGTGCGGGCCCATATCATCGGCCACGCAAAGCCCGTGGTGATCGAAGGCGAGGGGGGTGCCCTCACCCTCGAGCCGCTGCCGCAATTCCATGGCGACATCATCTCGCTCGGCTTCCGCATTGGCGGCCTGGCCTATTGCCCTGATATTAGCGGCTTTCCCGACGCCACCGCCGAGCGGCTGCGAGGCCTGGAAATGCTGGTCATCGATGCGCTGCAGTACAACACCCATCCAAGCCATCTCTCGCTCGGCCAGGCGCTGGAATGGATCGAGAGGCTGGTGCCGAGGAATGCCGTGCTGACCCACATGCACGTGCCGCTCGACTATGCCACAGTGATGGCCGAGACGCCTGATCACGTGGTGCCGGCCTATGACGGCATGGTGATTGAAATTCCTTATGAATCAGCGTGATATAAACGACCTCTCATGAGGGTGTTCGGCCCTTTGGGCCGAATATCAGCAGCGTTCCAATTCGCTCATAGCCCATGCGGGGATAAAGCAGCGCTCCGGCGTGTGTCGCCATCAGCACCGAGCATCGCGACCCACGGGCCCGGTCATCGTGCAGCATTTTAGCCATCAGCGCCTGGCCGATGCCGCGGCGCCTATGAGAAGGCTCGACAAACATGGCCTCGCACCAGGTGGCGCCGGCGGCATCCACGCTGCGCACGCGCCCGACAATAGCGTCGCCATCCACCGCCACATACTGCCGGAATGGCGCGTCGTTGCCGAGCAGATCGGCGGCAATGGGCCGCCTGCGGATGACCTTTGCCAATTGTGTGGCACGTTCGACGGTCTGCACGCGTTCGATCAAAACGGCAGCCGGCGGGCTCGGTATCCGGCGCAGTGGCTGGACGAAAAAGCCTTCCGTCCGCAGCAGCCGGTAACCGAGAGCTTTGTAGGCGGTTCGCGTCGGTCCATCCGGTTCGTCGTTCGCGATCACGACGGAAACAGCAAAACCCGGCCGTGCATGCTGCCGCACGACCGCATCAGCTTCCTCGGCGGCGACGTCATGGACGACCCATTCTTCGCTACGGTAGTCGCGAGGATTCTTGCGCTCGGCATCGCGCATCAGCCACAATGGCCCGACGCGGCTGGCCTCGTAAGGAAAGGTGCGGCTTCTGCCCGTGCTGTAGCCATGCACGAACACTTCAATCGCCACTTCGATCTCACGCTTTGCCGTCGTCATTCACGCAGCGTAGCGTTGGCCATCAGCTCAGGGCAATACGCATCGATCGTGCCAAGCCTATGAAAATCAGCAGCAATTTCCAGTTGCTGGTCAATGCTTAAGTTCCATAATCTATCTTATGCGACTTTAGGATGTCGTGGATGCCGGACGTTGCAGTCCTTTCACAGCCCCCAGAGGTCAGCCCTGAATCAGGCCCTTCGCAGCCAAAGTTATCCGTGTGGCTGCATTCAAGGTCATAGGAATCGAACGCGCCCGCACGAACCCATGCGTGATCCTCAAACTCATCGTTGAGTTCCACCGTCCGGTTGGCGGCGCGGCAATCGAAGATGAGGTAAATCATGTAGATTTCCTCGGTCGACCCGTCCGCATACGTCTTGACCCGAACATCATCGCGAAATGTCCAAGGGGTCGCTTGCAAGATCTCCAACTTGTCACCAAGCTCTTCCCGGATCTCCCGGTGAAGTGCCTCTTCGATGTTCTCTCCGGCTTCCATCCCGCCACCGGACAAAGCCCATTGGCCTGGAAACACGCCTCGGTCGCTTGGCATTTTGCAAAGCAGATATGCGCCATCGTTCTCGATCAGCGGACAGACGATAATCCTCTGCTTCATTGCCAGGTCTTTCTGTGATTTGCCTTCGCCATCTCTCGTCGCTGGATCACTTCAGATCCGACAGCTCATCATCAAGGATCAGTGCCTGCCGGGCCGTCGCATCAAGCATGCAGCTGACAATGATATTGCTCTGGCGATCGGTGTTGACGGTTTCGGCGGACCCTTCTGCCGCACAGCGCGCATCGCGGTAAGCGATCCATGCGCGCTGCATCTTGCGATAGCCTTCCCGCAATTTGGGTGTGCCGGCCTTGGCCATGAGCGCGTCGTAGGTCGTGTTGAGACGATCCTCCCACACACTGACCTCGCGGTCGGCGCAATCGATCAAGCCCAACTGTGACTGGCCATCGTCGCTCTCGAAAGAGCACAGCTCGGTTACATAGTTTATGCACGAGGCAGGTTCGTGGCCGGCGAGCTTGATTGCGTTGTCGATATGGGATGCCGGCTTCGGCGCTTCATTCACACCGGGAACGTCGCCGGGAAAATCGCTGACATATTTTAGGCATTCGGCAAGTGCCGCCTTGTCCGAGTCACGTGCTTGATCCTTGGCCATGGCGGGCGCCAAGGCGGCAAGCAGCAAGCCACAACCCGCCAGCAGCAGAAGGCTCTTCATCGCGCAGATTCCCACTTTGCTTTCAGATTTGCAGAATGCGGCCTTTGCAACAAGTTCCGCGATGAGATCGCTCCCTGCCCCATTCGAACTCGGCAACGCGCACCGGCCCGCTGGCGATTTCGGTGATGGCATCGAACCGACGAAACAACTAGCCTGCCGTCGCGGTGAAACTCATATTCAGAACCGTCAAAAATGACCGCCTCATCTTCCTTTCTCGGCCTTCCCGATCGCCTCGCCGATGGCCGCCCGCCCCGCGCGGTGATCTTCGGAGCCGGTCACGGCAGCACCTATCCCGGCAAGGACAGCAGCGGCTATGCGTTGGCCGCAGACGCCATCCGTGCCGCCAGCCAGGATGATGCCCCACTCGTCCAGCACTGGGACTTCGATCTCGGCGGCCCGTTGTTCGACGGCAAGCCGGCCTGCTGCGTCGACGCCGGTGACATCTCGACCATCCTGCACGACAATGCCGAAAACCGGGTCCGGATCGAGGCGAAGACGCGTGAGGTCCTGGCCCTGCCGGCCGTGCCGATCCTGCTTGGCGGTGACGATTCCGTCGTCATTCCGTTCCTTGTCGGCTTTGCGGATCACGGACCGATCTGGATCCTGCAGATCGATGCCCATATCGACTGGCGCGACGAGGTGCATGGCGAACGCTATGGCTATTCGAGCCCGATGCGGCGGGCGAGCGAGATGCCGCATGTCGCCGGCATGGTGCAGGTTGGCCTGCGCAGCGTCGGCAGCGCCCGCCTCGCTGAAATCGAGGCAGCGCAGCACTATGGCAGCCGTTTCGTGACCGCGCGCGAAGTTCATGCCCAAGGCGTGGAAGCGGCGCTCAGGCATATTCCGGAAGGCGCACGCGTCGTCGTCACCTTCGACTGCGACAGCCTCGACCCCGGCATCATGCCGGGCGTGGCGGCGCGTACGCCGGGCGGCCTCACCTATACGCAGGCGATCGACCTGGTCGCGGGCCTCGGCAAGCGGGCCAGGATCGTGGGATTCGACCTTGTCGAACTCTACCCGCCCGCCGATATTGACGGCCTGTCGGCGCTGACCGCCGCGCGCCTTCTCGTCAATGTGATCGGCACCATCTCCCGACAGGTTTGAAATCCGGCTTCTCTTTCGAACAGTCAGGTCTCCGAGCATCCGTTATGAAGGATGCATGGTCCCCATGGCGTCGGATTCCGGCTGGCCGTCCGCCGATCACTGCCGCCCCTCCTCCAGGCTGATCCGGTAGCTCAGCGAACGCTTCGCCCCCGGTTCGATCAGCATCACGCCAGGCTTGTCGCTGACCTCACCGTCAAAATCGACCGGACTTGCAACACCATGCCAAGGTTCGATGCACAGAAACGGCGCGCCGCCCGGTTTGGACCAGATGCCGAGTTCCTTTGCTCCCTGCCATGACATTTCGATCGCCGGACCGTGGTCGGCGGCGTAACGCACGCTGGTGCTGGCGGGCCGGTCCAGGATGACGGCGTCGTCGTCGAACAATCGTTCGGACAGTGCAAGCGTCCTGCCGTCGATCGGCGTTGGCCGCAGGTCGGGGAGTAAAAGCCCGTCCTTCAGGCGGCGGATCGGTGCCCGCTCGGCCTCGGCAAAGGTCAACCGATAGGCTTCCTTGGGCAATTCCGGCAGCAACGGCCAGTTGAATGCCGGATGCGCACCGATCGAGGCCGGCAACAGCTCATCGCCTGTATTGGTGACCTCCAAGGTCACGCCAAGCCGCTGGCGGTCGAGCGTGTAGGTGACGGCAAGGCGAAAGGCGAATGGGTAGTACGCACGCGTGTCAGCATCGTCGGTGAGGACAAGCGTGCAGGACCGAGGCCCCCTCTCCACCCAGGTGAACGGCTTGTCGCGGGCGAAGCCGTGCTGTGTCATCGGATAGGTCTGGCCGCGATGGCGCAGTTGGTCGCCCTTCAGCCGGCCGACGATCGGAAACAGCACCGGAGAATGGCGCCGCCACTGTGGTCCGGCCTGCCACAGGAACTCAAATCCGTTCGCATCCTGCAGCGAAACCAGTTCGGCGCCCTGCCCGACTATAACAGCCGAAATGCCGTCGCCCTGAAGCGTTTGGCTGTCCTGTGCCACATGTCCTCGCGCGGTATTAAAGGCTGCCGCGCGGCAGACTAGCAAAAGCTCTTGGGGACTCAAGACGTAGTCGGATCTTGCCGGAACGAATTGTGGCCGGAGGATCTCTCCTCCGGCCACCTCTCCGCATCAAGGGCGAGAACCCCGCCCTTGCCCACAGCGGACAGTCGTTACTCCCGCTCGCCGGTGAAGTTCAGCAGCAGCTGGAAGATGTTGATGAAGTTCAGATAGAGCGAGAAGGCGCCGAAGACGGCCAGCTTCTGGCGCGATTCCGCGTCGAAATTCTCGGCGTACTGTTCCTTGATCGTCTGCGTGTCCCAGGCGGTCAGGCCGATGAAGACGGCGATGCCGATCACCGAGATGGCGAACTGCAGCGCGGTCGAGCCGAGGAAGATGTTGACGATGCTGGCGATCACCACGCCGATCAGGCCCATGATCAGGAAGGACGAGAACTGCGTCAGGTCGCGCCTGGTCGTGTAGCCGTAGAGGCTGGTGGCGCCGAACATGGTGGCGGCGATGAAGAAGGTGCGCGCGATGCTGGTTCCGGTAAAGACCAGGAACACGGAGGCGAGCGACAGGCCCATCACCGCGCAGAAGGCCCAGAACATCGCCTGGGCGCCGGCCGCCGACATGGTCTGCATCTTGAACGAAAACAGCAGGACGAAGGCGAGCGGCGCCAGCATCACCACATACTTCAGCGGGCTGGAGAAGATCGGGACATAGAGCGCAGGCGTCGACGACACCAGGAAGGCAACCAGGCCGGTGACCACGAGGCCAAGGCCCATATAGTTGTAGACGCGCAGCATGTGCTGGCGCAGGCCCTCGTCGAAGACGGCTCCGGCGTGGGCGCCGGTGCCGACGCGATATCCCAGATTGGGCGTATTCATTTGCAGTCTCCTTTGTGGATCGGTCAGTAAAGCGTTTTGGCGAGCGCCTCGGCGGCGCGGTCGAGGTCATGAACCCCGCTCTTGGCGACCACCGCATAGGCGACCTCGCCGATCTGGAAATAGGCCGAGGAAATGTCGCCCGAGGGCGCGACGGTCGGCTTGACCACGTCGAAGGTTCCCGGCCGGATCGCAAACAGCGACACCAGGCCCATATCCTTGGTGTCGACCGCCATCTCGACGCTTGGGCCGAAGCGCGACGGATAGATCTGCACGTCGCGCACCTTCCAGTCCTTGGGCAGCGTCGGCATGATGATCGCGGTCGCGGCGCGGATCTCGCCGGCGTTGTAATTGGGCGCCTCCGGCTGCGAGGGCATGGTTTCGCGCACCAGCGTCGTCCGGTGCGCGCGCACGGCCTCGTCGACATAGGCGGGCGGCTGCGGCGACGCGACGACCTTGGTCACGGACATCGGCCCGATGATGCCGTTCGCCAGCCAGCCGGCGGCGATGAAGGCGGCAACGGCCGCGGCGCGCTGCAAAACACCGAAGACACGGCCACGGACAAGCCCCCTCTCCAGCCGCCGCGCCGCGTCAGCAGTCGCCGGCCGTGCCATGCCCTTGGAACCGGCAAGCGCCACGCGCAGTTCGTCGCGGGTCCGCAGATCCGACATCACGCGTGCCGCGGCCTCCGGCCGGATCGACAGGAACGCCTCGACCTCGATGCGGCGAGTGACATCCAGCTGGTCGTCGACATAGGCGTCGAGGTCGGTGTCCGTAACGGGGTCGACAAGAGCGGTCATTGCTCACCTCCCACGATCCTGAGATGGTTTTTGCCGCGCGCCGGGGCGGCTTCTTCCATCTGGCGCAAGGCGGCGCGCGCCCTGCCGATGCGCGACATCAGCGTACCCAGCGGCACGCCTGTCGCATTGGCCGCCTGCTGATAGGAAAGCCCTTCGATGGCGACCAGATGCAGTGCCGAACGCTGCTCTTCCGGCAGGTTGAAAAAGGCCTCCCGCACCTGCGCCAGGCGCACCGAATGTTCCTGCGGCGCCGGCGTGGCGGCATCGGCGAGGTATCCGGCCTGTTCGATGCGCGCCGCTTCCGAGCGGCGCGAGCGGACGCGGTCGACAAACGCGTTATGGACGATCGACAGCAGCCAGGCCCGCAGGTTTCCACCCGAGCGGAAGGTGCCGCGCCGCTCATAGGCGCGCACCAGCGCGTCATGCACGAGATCCTCGGCATCCGCACTGTCGCGCGTCAGCGACTGTGCGTAGCGCCGCAGAGACCCGAGCTGTCCTATGATGTCAAAGCGTGGCATCGACCGTTTCATGCCCTGTTTACGGAGCATGTGGAGATTTTAATCCCGACTGTGCCATTTTTCTTGCCGGGCTCCGCCGGACGATCGCGTTCGCAGTCCCCTCGCCCTGCCTCACTCTCAGGTGCGAAGTGGCTTTACCGGTTTCGGAGCGGGTACACCGCAGGCGCGCAGCACCCACCTGTGGCCGTCGCTGCGAAAATCGGTGATGCTCAGCGGCTCGATGTCGATCTTCCCACTAGCAGCAAGCGGGGCACCCAGAACATGCAAGATCGCGGTGCGAATGACGCTGGCATGGGTTATCGCGATCGTGTGGCCACGCTCGGCCATCAACCGATCCATCAATTCGGAAGCCCGGTGGGCAACATCGGCCAACGACTCGCCGCCATGCGGCGCTGCATTGGGGTCTGTCAGCCAGACAGCGATGTCCTCGGGCTGTTTCGTCTGCACGTCCTCAAAACGCATGCCAGCCCAGCTTCCATGATCCTGGTCCGCCAGAAGCGGCTCCACCGATGCGTCCAGCGCCAGCGCCTCGGCGGTCTGGCGGGCTCGAAGCGCCGGGGCCGCCCACGCGCGGTCGGCGCGGCGCAGCGTCCCGCGCATCGCCTTTGCCAGCGTCAGCGATCGCGGCTCCAACGGCTCGTCCGACGGGAACGCCCCCTTCCGGGTCGCGGCCGTGGCGCCATTGCAGATCATCGTCAGCCGTACGAGCATGAAGCTGTCATTCCTTGAACTGCTTTCCTAGCGACGCATACGCCGGGATTAGAATAACGGCTATCGTTTCGATCGAAAGGCGGCGCCCGTGGGTGCCGCCTTTTGCCTTCTGGCGACCAAAACCGCTGGCGAAGCGCGTTCGATTTGCGTATCACTCCGCCGCGCCAACGGAACCATAACGATGTTCGAAGACCTGCAGCCAGCCCCCGCCGACAAGATCCTGGCCTTGATCGGCCTCTATCGCGCCGATCCGCGCCCCAACAAGGTCGACCTCGGCGTCGGCGTCTACAAGGATCGCGACGGCAAGACGCCGGTCATGCGCGCCGTGCGCGAGGCGGAAAAGCGGCTGCTGAACAGCCAGGACACCAAGACCTATCTTGGGCTCGCCGGCGATACCGGCTTCAACGCGGTGATGGCCAAGCTCGCCTTCGGCCCGGGCGCGGACATGACGCGCATCCGCGCAGCACAAGCGCCTGGCGGCTCCGGTGCGCTGCGCCTGGTGGCGGAGTTGCTCAAGCGGACACGTTCGGACGCAACCGTCTGGCTGTCGGATCCGACCTGGCCAAACCACATGCCGGTGATGCGTTCCGCCGGCTTGCAGATCCGCGAATACCCCTATTTCGATGCGGCCTCCGGTGCCGTTCGCTTCGACGACATGCTGGCGGCACTGCGCACGGCCAAGAGCGGCGATGTGGTGCTGCTGCATGGCTGCTGCCACAACCCGACCGGCGCCAACCTCGATGCGGCCCAATGGCAGGCGGTAACCGATCTCATCGTCGAGCGTGGCCTGCTGCCATTCGTCGACATCGCCTATCAGGGCTTTGGCGACGGCCTCGAAGCCGACGCCCTCGGCCTGCGCCTGCTTGCGGCGAAGGTTCCGGAAATGGTTGTGGCGTCGAGCTGCTCGAAGAATTTCGCCGTCTACCGCGATCGTGTCGGTGCGGCGATGATCCTGGCCAAGGACAGCGCGCAAGCCGATGTGGCTATGAGCCAGATGCTGTCGGCGGCACGCGCCATGTATTCGATGCCGCCGGACCATGGTGCCGCGGCGGTACGCATCGTGCTGGAAGACGCCGCCTTGCGTGCAGACTGGGAAGCCGAACTCGAGGAGATGCGCCTGCGCATGCTGAGGCTTCGCGTGGCTTTCGCCGAGGCGTTGCGCCGGCAGTCCAACTCCGACCGTTTCGACTTCGTCGCCAGCCATCGCGGCATGTTCTCGCGGCTCGGCCTGACGGAGGCGCAGGTCGAGCGACTGCGTGACGAGCATGGCGTCTACATGGTCGGCGACAGCCGTATCAATGTCGCCGGACTGCCCGAGGATGGGATGGACGATCTCGCCAAGGCGATCGTCTCCGTACTCGACTAAAGCGGCTCACCTGTGGACAAGGCGCCCTCGCCGGCTGACAGCATTGGCCGCGCGTCGGGCAGCGGGATAGCATCCGCCACATGACGCCATCCAAAGACATTTCGCGCCTGATCGAGATCATGGCGGCATTGCGTGCGCCGAAGACCGGCTGTCCGTGGGACATCGAGCAGGATTTCTCGACCATCGCGCCCTATACGATCGAGGAAGCCTATGAGGTGGCGGACGCCATCGCGCGTGGCGACCTCGACGATCTGCGCGACGAGCTCGGCGATCTCCTGCTGCAGGTGGTCTATCACTCACAAATGGCAGAAGAAGCCGGTGAATTTGCCTTCCCGGATGTGGTCCAGGCCATCACCACCAAAATGATCCGCCGTCATCCGCATGTCTTCGGCGACGAAGAAGCCCGCAGTGCCGGCATGGCCAAGGGCATGTGGGAAAAGATCAAGGCTGAGGAGAAGACGGAGAAGCGGCAAGCCCGCCTCGCCCGCGGCCTCGACCCCGAGGACAATGGCAAGGGGTTTCTGGACAGTGTTCCAGTCGCCCTGCCCGCGCTGACACGGGCGCTCAAACTTCAGGAGAAGGCTGCCCGTGTCGGCTTCGACTGGAGCGAGGCTGCCCCGATTCTCGACAAGATCGAGGAAGAGATCGGCGAGTTGCGCGAGGCGCTGGCCAAGGGCGATACGGCGTCGATCAAGGACGAGTTCGGCGACATGCTGTTCGCCGTCGTCAACCTTGGCCGTCACCTCAAGCTCGATTCGGAAGCCGCCCTGAACGGCACCAACGAAAAATTCCGCTCACGCTTCCACTATGTCGAGCGGGCCCTGGAAAAGTCCGGCAACACGCTGGAGAAGGCCACCCTGCCCGAGATGGAAGCACTCTGGCAGGAAGCGAAGAGCGCGAAATAGGCCTATAGACCGGCAATTCCGGATGGAAAACCGCTATACACTTTTGCTGGAATTGCCTCGAGTTAGCCGTTGTTTTTACGGCGCAATCGGCTTTCGATCTCTTCACGGGCGCTTTGCGTGGCCTTGAGCGAGATGGTGGCGCTGCCGTTTTCATTGTCGGTGCGCGAAACAATATCGCCATTGCGATAAAGCCAGTCGACAAGACCGAACTGCGCCGGCTCGATCGTCACCGTCAGGTCTTCCAGCTCGCCTGCCATGCGTGTCTCGATGATTGCCTTCAGCGCATCGATGCCCTCGCCGGTCACCGCCGATATGGCGATCGGCGGCCCCTTGTTGCCGTCGGCGGCGTCGGCAAGCAGGCGGTTCCTGTTGCCTTCGTCGAGCAGATCGATCTTGTTCCAGACTTCGATCACCCGCTTGGTATCGCCGGCGTCGACACCCAGATCCGCCAGGATACGCTCGACATCCTCGGCTTGGGCCGCCGTGTCGGGATCGGAAATGTCGCGCAGATGGATGACGAGATCGGCTTCCACCACCTCTTCCAGCGTCGCGCGAAAAGCTGCGATCAGATGCGTCGGCAGGTCGGAGATGAAGCCGACCGTGTCCGACAGGATGATCGGCGTGCCATGCGGCAGGCGCACGCGGCGCAGCGTCGGGTCGAGCGTGGCAAACAGCATGTCCTGCGCCAGCACGTCCGCTCCGGTCAGCCGGTTGAACAGCGTCGACTTGCCGGCATTGGTGTAGCCGACGATTGCCACCACCGGGAACGGCACCTTCTTGCGCTTGGCGCGATGCAGGTCGCGGGTGCGGCGAACCGTTTCCAGCTCGTGCTTCAGCTTGATGATCTTTTCCTGCAACTGCCGCCGGTCGGATTCGATCTGGGTTTCGCCGGGACCGCCGAGGAAGCCGGCACCGCCGCGCTGACGTTCAAGGTGGGTCCAGCTGCGGACCAGGCGGCCCTTCTGGTAGTTGAGATGGGCAAGCTCGACCTGCAGCGTGCCTTCCTTGGTGCGGGCGCGTTCGCCGAAGATCTCGAGGATCAGCCCGGTGCGGTCCAGAACCTTGGCATGCAATTCCTTCTCGAGATTGCGCTGCTGCACCGGGGTCAGCGGATGGTCGACAATGACCAGTTCCGCGTCCTTCTCCTTGACGATCTCGGCGAACTCTTCGACCTTGCCGCTGCCGAGCAAGGTCGCCGGGCGCGGATCGTTGACGGTCACGACGGCCGTATGGACCGGGTCAAGATCGATGGCGCGGGCAAGGCCGACCGCCTCGTCATGGCGAGCCTCGGCCGAACGCGTCAGTCTTGGGCGGTTCGTCTCGTCGTCGCCACGCGGCTGGCGGGTAAGCACAGGCACGATGACGACAGCCCGGGTCGGCCCCTTGGCTTGCGTCCCGGGATGATGCGCTGGTTTTCCGCGAACGGTCGCGTCCGCGTCCTTCTCACGTGCCAATCAGGCGCCCTGGCTTTCCTCGCCATCGAACATCTGAACCGGCTGGCTCGGCATGATCGTGGAAATGGCGTGCTTGTAGACGAGCTGGGAGTGACCGTCGCGGCGCAGCAGCACACAGAAATTGTCGAACGAAGTGACCACGCCGGTCAACTTCACGCCGTTGATGAGGAAGATGGTGAGCGGGTTCTTGCTCTTGCGAACTGAATTCAGGAACAGGTCCTGAAGGTTTTGCGATCGTTCCGCCATTGTTCTTGTCTTTCGCCGATCCCCTTCGGTTTGCAAGCCAATGCGCCAAATTGTCGGGCACATGTCAAGCGCGCAAACACCGTCTTGTCGTCAGTAACGACAAGCAGAACGAGATATATTGATGTTCATTCCACCTGTGCGGTTATCAGGCTGGACTTTTTTCCGCAATGTCAAAAAAGGCCTGCCGCAACGAAAGTGTCACAGAGCCGGGGTGCCCGTTGGCCACCGGATCGCCGTCGATGGCCACGACAGGCATGGCAATTGTCGTCGCCGAACTGATGAAAGCCTCGCGCGCCGCCTTGGCTTCGGCGACGGAAAAACCGCGCTCTTCGATCTTCAGGCCGAGCTTTGCCGCCACTTCGAACATGGTCGTGCGGGTGATGCCGCGCAGGATGCCATGATCGGCCGGCCTGGTGACCAGGACGCCGTCCCGCGTGACGATCCATGCGTTCGACGAACCGCCTTCCTTGACGTTGCCATCGGTATCTACGAACCACGCCTCCTGAGCGCCGGCTTCCTTGGCTTTCTGCTTGGCCAATACATTGGGAAGCAGTCCAACAGTCTTGATGTCGACCCGGTCCCATCGGTTCTCGGATACGGTGATGACGGCGATGCCGGTTTCGGCTCGCTTTGTAGCGGCGGCGGGGTCGGCCTTCCTGGCGGTCACCACCAAAGCTGGCTTGGTGTCCGTCGAGGGGAAGACAAAGTCGCGGCTGGCGACACCGCGCGTCACCTGGACATAGACAAGGCCATTGACGACGTGGTTGCGGGTGACCACTTCGCGCAGGATAAGCGGCAGCACGTTGCGCGCGACCGGCCAGGCGATCGACAGTTCGGTCAGCGAGCGGTTCAACCGGGCAAGATGGCGCGGCATGTCGACGATGAAGCCTCGCGCGACCTCGCAGACCTCATAGACACCGTCGGCGAACTGATAGCCGCGATCCTCGATATGCACGGAAGCGTCGGCGTGAGCGACGTAGCGCCCGTTGACATAGGCAATGCGCGGCATTGGCGACCCTTGGGAAATTCTCGGGCTGTCTTATGCGATTCCGCCGCTGCCGTAACCGACAAATGGTTGGCCCACACGCGACTGAATGGACATCGCGCGCGTCAGACGCCCAGCGACTTCAGTTTGCGATGCAGGGCGGAACGTTCCATGCCGATGAACTCGGCTGTCTTCGAGATGTTGCCGCCAAAGCGGTTGATCTGGGCGATCAGATAGTCCTTCTCGAACTGTTCACGCGCTTCGCGCAACGGCAGCGCCATGATGTGCTGGTCGGATTGATTCGGTGTGCGCGGCATGACATCGCCGATCTCGGACGGCAGAAGGTCCGCGGTGATCGGCGCATCGACGTCGTCGCCGCGCGCCAGGATCATCAGCCGCTCGACATTGTTCCGCAGCTGGCGGACGTTGCCCGGCCAGTTGTGCGCCTGCAGCACGGCCAGCGCGTCGTCGCCGATGCGGCGCGGCTTGATGCCGGCCTGGCGGGCGATCTGTTTCATGAAATTGTCGACGAGATAGGGAATATCCTCGCGCCGCTCGGCCAGCCCCGGCACCATGACCGGAACCACCGCCAGGCGATGGTAAAGATCCTCACGGAAACGTCCGTCGGCGATCATGGCTTCCAGGTTCTGCGAGGTCGAGGAGATGATGCGGACATCGACCTTGACCCGCTTTGTGCCCCCTACCCGCTCGAACTGCTGCTCGACCAGCACACGCAGGATCTTATTCTGCGTCTCGCGCGGCATGTCGGCCACTTCGTCGATGTAGAGAATGCCGCGGTGGGCCTCTTCCAGCGCGCCGACCTTGCGCTCGACGCCATTCGATTCGGTGCCGAACAGCTCGATCTCCATGCGTTCGGGCGTGATGTTGGCGGCGCTCAGCGTCACGAATGGCGCGCCCTTGCGCGCCGACAGCGTGTGGATGGCGCGCGCCGCCAGTTCCTTGCCGGATCCGGACGGGCCAATGATCATCACGCGGCTGTTGGTCGGCGCGACGCGCTCGATGGTCTGGCGCAACTGGCTCATCGCCGACGACATGCCGATCAGGTCGAAGGTCTCGCCGCTGCGCTGCTTGAGGTCGGAAACCTCGCGCCGCAACTTCGAGGTTTCCAGCGCGCGCTCGGCAATGAGGATCAGCCTGTCGGCCTTGAACGGCTTCTCGATGAAATCATAGGCACCGCGGCGGATGGCCGAGACCGCCGTCTCGATGTTGCCGTGGCCGGAGATCATCACCACCGGCAGCGTAGGATGCATGGTCTTGATCTCGTCGAGCAGCGCCAGGCCGTCCAGACGCGAACCCTGCAGCCAGATGTCGAGGAAAATCAACCTCGGCGCGCGATCAGCTATAGCAGCTAGCGCGCTGTCGGCATCGAATGCCGTACGGGTTTCGTGACCTTCGTCGCTCAGGATGCCTGCGACGAGCTCGCGGATGTCTTCCTCGTCATCGACGATGAGAATATCAGACGCCATTACCGACCTTTTCAGTTTCTCTTTCGTGTTCCGTCTTGGCTTCACCGCGCAACGGCATGGCAGCCGCGAGCGGCAGAATGATGCTGATCATCGCACCGCGCCCACCATGGAAATCCGCAGGTGCATCATGAAGTTCCAGCCTGCCACCATGGTCCTCCACGATCTTCTTGACGATAGCGAGACCAAGTCCGGTGCCCTTCTCGCGTGTGGTCATATAGGGCTCGAGCAGCCGTTGGCGATTCTCGCGCGGCAGGCCTTTGCCATTGTCGATGACGTCGATTCGAATCGCGCCATTCTGACGGCCGGCTTGAATCCGGATTATGCCGTGCGAACCGTCCTTCTGTTCCAGCCCGTCGATCGCCTCGGCGGCATTCTTGATCACATTGCCGAAGGCCTGCGCCAAAAGGCGGCTGTCGAAGGTGCCCTTCAGTGGCTCATTGCCGAAGACCCGCTCGAAGGTGATGTCGGCGCGGCTGACTTCGACCAGGAACGACGCCTCGCGCAGCGATTCGCGCAGATCGATGGCCTTCATCTCCGGCTTGGGCATGCGCGCGAAAGCTGAGAATTCGTCTACCATGCGGCCGATGTCCTCGACCTGCCGGATGATGGTGTCGGTGCACTGGTCGAAAACCTCGCGGTCCTCGGTGATGACCTTGCCGTAGCGGCGCTTGATGCGCTCGGCCGAAAGCTGGATCGGCGTCAGCGGGTTCTTGATCTCGTGAGCGATGCGGCGCGCCACGTCGGCCCAGGCGGAAGAACGCTGCGCCTGAACCAGATCGGTGATGTCGTCGACCGTCACGACGTAGGATTTTTCCTCCGAACCGTCGTCGCCCGCCTCGATGGTGATCTGCACGTTGAAGGTGCGCTCGGTGCCGGCGCGGAAGAATGTCACCTGCTCGCGGTAGACAGGCTTGCCCGACTGGCGGCCGATCTCGAAGACGCGGCCGACATGCGGCAGAATGGCGGAAAGATTCTGCCCGAGCGCGGCACTGGCGGAGATGGCCAGCATCGATTCGGCCGAACGGTTGACGATGGTGACGATGCCGTAGGGATCGACGCCGATGACGCCGGCGGTGACGCCCGCGAGCACGGCCTCCGAAAAGCGCCGCCGCTCGTCGATCAGGTCTTTTGCCGACAGGATCTCGTTGCGTTGCGATTTGAGCTCCAGCAACATCTTGTTGAAGGTATCGCCGAGCGAAGCGACATCGCCGTCTGAAGGCCTGACGGGAACCGCGACGTCGAGATTGCCGGTCGCCACCTCATCGGCGGCACCGATAAGCTGGCGAATCGGCCGCACGAGACGGTCGGCGACGGCAATGCCGGTCCAGATTGCCGACAGGATGATGATCAGGGTCAGCGATAGGTAGGGCAGCGCGAAGGCCACTTGCGAGGTGCGCCTGTTGTCTTCGAGATTGCGGTATTCGTCGGTGTTGGACCTGACGATCTGCCGCGCCTTGATCACCTCGGGATCGACAAGGCGGATGGTGTAGAGATAGAGGCCCTCGATCTCGCGCAGCTTGACGATGGCGCCCATGATGTTGCGGGTGCGCGGCTCGATCAGCACCGGTTTTCCTTCGGTGGCGCTGCTGACTGAGCCTTCCGGCGGTTCCGGCATGGCGAAGTCGGCATCCGTCTTGGCGCTCATGACGAACGAGCCGTCGGGCTTGATCAGCGCCGCATGGGCCAGCGACCGGCCCACCGCCTCCTTGTTCAGAAGGTCGAGAAAGCCTGTGCGATCAAGGCCGTAGAGCGTGCGCGACGCATCGAGGTCATAGGCCATCGACAACGTCGTGCCCTGCAAATTGCGGGCATTTTCCTGGACATAGGCATCGGCGATCGACAGCGAGGAATTGACGATTGTCTTGGTGCGGATCTCGAACCAGCGGTCGAGGCCGATGTCGAGCGTGATCGAGGCGATGATCGCCACCATGATGGCGGGAATGGCGGCAACCAGCGCGAACATGGCGACGATGCGCACATGCAGCCGCGAGGCCGCCTTGCCATGCCGGCGCGCCATCACGATGCGATGCACCTCGCGTCCGACCAGCGCGCTGAGGAAAAGCACGAAGGCGGCGTTGAGCGCAATCAGCGCCCAGGTCGTCCTGGCGTCAGGCGCGATCGGCGTCGCGCCGACCAGGATGGTGAACGAAATGGCCGCCATGACCAGCGCGCCGACGACCGCCACGACGCCGGGCAGCGCCAGCAAGCGGCGTCCGTCGCGCGCGCCGGGTTCGCTGAAAAGCGGTTGGTTGAGTACAGGTGCCTGCGGAGCCATGTCGCCGTCTGGGAGCCAATGATTGCGTCCGATCTATGCAACGCATTGTGGCGATTATGCAACAAGTGTGACAATGGCGGAAATGTTTCGCCGCTCAGTCCCCTGAAAAGAGTGCGTCAGATCAGCGCTCAGCCTGGTCGCGATGATTTGTAGACGTTGACGCCCAGTTCGCGAATCTTCTTGCGCAGCGTGTTGCGGTTCAGCCCCAGCAGTTCCGCGGCCTTGATCTGGTTGCCGCGGGTTGCCGTCATCGAGGCCAGGACCAGCGGATATTCGACTTCGGACAGAATGCGCTGATAGAGCCCGGCGGGAGGCAATTCACCCGCAAACGAGGCGAAATAGCGCTGCAGGAAATGCTCCACCGCCTGGCCGATGGAGAGGTCGTCGGGAATGAGGTTGCCGCCGCCGGGCACCACGGGGCGCTCACCGGTCTTCAGCTCCGCCTCGATGATCTCGGCTGATATTTCGTCCTGCGAATAGAGCGCGGCCAGCCGGCGAACGAGGTTTTCCAGTTCACGCACGTTGCCCGGCCAGGGGTAGCGCTTCATCAGTTCAATGCCGCCGGAAGAGATGCGCTTGGTCTGCAGCCCTTCCATCTCGCCAAGCTTGAAGAAGTGACGCACGAGATCGGGCACGTCCTCGGAACGCTCGCGCAATGCCGGCAGCCTGAGCGGCACGACATTGAGACGATAGAACAGATCCTCGCGGAACAGTCCCTGGTTGATCAGCGTGCGCAGATCCTTGTTGGTGGCGGCGACGATGCGCACATCGGTCTTGATCGGCGTGCGGCCGCCGACCGTCGTGTATTCGCCTTGCTGCAGGACACGCAGCAGGCGCGTCTGCGCCTCCATTGGCATGTCGCCGATCTCGTCGAGGAACAGCGTGCCGCCCTCGGCCTGCTCGAATCGGCCGGTGGAGCGGTTCTGGGCACCGGTGAAAGCGCCCTTCTCGTGGCCGAACAGTTCCGATTCGATGAGATCGCGTGGGATTGCCGCCATGTTGATGGCGACGAACGGCCCGCCGCGACGGCGGCCATATTCGTGGAGCGCGCGCGCCACCAGTTCCTTGCCGGTGCCGGATTCGCCCGAGATCATCACCGTCAGGTCAGTCTGCATCATGCGCGCCAGCATGCGGTAGATGTCCTGCATGGCCGCCGAGCGGCCGACCAGCGGCATGGTTTCAGGCTGCTCATCCGGCCGCGCATCGATCTTCGGCCGCCTTGGCTCCGACAGCGCCCGGTTGACGATGTTGAGCAGCTCGGTCAGGTCGAACGGTTTTGGCAGGTATTCATAGGCGCCGGTCTCGGATGCCCGGATTGCCGTCATGAACGTATTCTGGGCGCTCATGACGATGACCGGCAGTTCCGGCCGCGCCTTCTTGATGCGCGGCAGCATGTCGAAGGCGTTCTCGTCCGGCATGACCACGTCGGTGATGACCAGGTCGCCCTCGCCCGCTGCTACCCAGCGCCACAAGGTCGAGGCGTTGGAGGTGACGCGCACCTCGTGGCCGACGCGCGACAGCGCCTGGTTGAGCACGGTGCGGATCGCCGCATCGTCATCGGCGACGAGAATATTGCCGCGAACCGTCATTTGCGGTCTCCTTCGCCATCTTCATCGGCACCGAACTGCGTTTCCTTCCAGGCCGGCATCAGGATGCGGAAAGTGGTTCCGCGTGGGGTCGAATCGCATTCGATGATGCCGCCATGCTCGCCGACGATCTTGGCGACCAGCGCCAACCCCAGCCCCGAGCCGTTCGGCTTGGTGGTGATGAAGGGATCGAACAGGATCGGCAGAATGTCCTCCGAGACGCCGGAGCCATTGTCGCGCACGCAGAACTCCAGCGGCAACGAGACGCGGTCCTGTGTGCCTGGAACCGAAACGCGAATGCCCGGCCGGAAGGCGGTCGACAGCACAATCTCGCCCTGCGGGTCGCTGCCGATCGCCTCGGCGGCGTTCTTGACCAGGTTCAGGAACACCTGGATCAGCTGGTCGCGATTGGCGAACACCGGAGGCAATGATGGATCATAGTCCTCCAATATCTTGATTCTCTTGGCAAAACCGTTCTTTGCGATCGCCTTCACATGGTCGAGCACGACATGGATGTTGACGGGATAGCGATCGATCGGCCGCTCGTCGGAAAACACCTCCATGCGATCGACCAGCGAGACGATGCGGTCCGTCTCGTCGGTGATCAGTCGGGTCAGCGCACGATCTTCGTCGGAAGCGGACAGTTCGAGCAGTTGCGCGGCGCCGCGAATGCCGGAGAGCGGGTTCTTGATTTCATGGGCAAGCATCGCCGCCAGGCCGGTCACCGAGCGCGCCGCACCGCGATGCGTCATCTGGCGGTCGATCTTGTCGGCCATCGACCGCTCCTGGAACATGACGACGACGGAGCCCGGGAATTCCGGCACCGGCGCGACATAGAGATCGACGACCTTTTCGATGCCGAGGCGTGGCGACGACACATCGACGCGATATTCGTTGACCGGAGCCCGGCGCTCGCGCACCTGGTCGACCAGCGTCAGCAGTGGGCTGCCGAAGGGGATCAGCTTGGACAGGGTGTTGCGCGCCAGCATGGTCGCGCTGGAGCGAAAGAAGTCTTCGGCGTCAGCATTGGCAAAGGTGATGAAGCCTTCCTCGCTGATCATGATCACCGGGCGGCGGATGGTATTGAGGACGATCTGCGCGGCATTCGCCGTTTCAGCGCTCTGGCCAGCGGCGGCGTTCATGCGGCGCTCCGCAGGTTCAAGGGTTGTGGATCACGCGAGAACACATTGCGCAGCAAGGCAACGACGCGGGTCGGCTCGAACATGGTCAGGATGGCTTTTCGGTCATCGTCGGCGACACCAGCCGCATGGCGATCGAGATACCAGCCCAGATGCTTGCGCGCCTGCCGCAAACCGCTCTCAACGCCATACAGCGCCAGCATGTCTTCGTAGTGGGCGACGACATAGTCAGCCAATGCCGCGGGAGTCTGAGGCTGGTCGGTCACCGTTTTGCCAGCGGCGGCGGCTGCGATGCCACCGGCGATCCAGGGCGCGCCATAGTGCGCGCGGCCGACCATCACGGCATCGGCGCCAGATTGGTCGAGAATGGCGGCCGCCTCGGCAGGGGAACAGACATCGCCATTGGCAACGACCGGAATGGACACGGCTTCCTTGACACGGGCAATGGCACGCCAGTCGGCCTTGCCCTGGTAGAACTGGCAGCGCGTGCGGCCATGCACCGTTACCATCTTGACGCCTGCCTGCTCGGCACGGCGCGCGAGGATGGGCGCATTGAGCGCGCCCTCGTCCCAGCCGAGCCGCATCTTGACCGTCACCGGCACCTTGACCGCGCCAACCACGGCGTCGATCAGCGACAGCGCATGGTCGAGATCCAGCATCAATGCCGAGCCGGCATAACCGCCGGTGACCTTCTTGGCCGGGCAGCCCATGTTGATGTCGATGATGTCGGCGCCCTCGCCTGCGGCGATCCGTGCGCCTTCGGCCATATGGATCGCTTCGCGGCCGGCCAGCTGCACCATATGGACGGGCAGGCCGGAATGACGTATGCGCAAGTCGAAGCCGGCCCTGCCCTTGGCGAGTTCGCCGCTTGCCACCATTTCGGACACGACCAGGCCCGCGCCATGCGCATGGGCGCGCCGCCGGAACGGCTCGTCGGTGATGCCCGACATCGGCGCGAGGAATACGCGATTGCGGATTTCCACGCCGCCGACGTCCAAAGGCGCGGCCAATTTGGCTGAGTTAACCATGCACAAAAACCAAGCACGTCCATTCGTTGCACATTCTCTAGCCATATCGGCCGCAATGTGCAACGCGGAATGACGCCACATTAAGGCGCAATTGGGAAAATCCCGACCTTCGGTTTTTGCGGCAACCAAGGCGCCGCGCGTCCTTCAAGATGCTTTGGAGTTCACATTTGACGCACGATCTTTTTGGAAAACCAATTACACTTTTGGGGATCGTGCGCTAAGCCAATCGCCATGACTGACGGAAGTGAAAACGCGAGCGCGACAGGTGGGGTTGCGGTGGTGATCGTCGCCGCCGGCCGCGGCGCTCGTGCCGGACAGGCCAACGGGCCCAAGCAGTACCAGAACATCGGTGGCCGCGCCGTCATTGCGCATACGCTGGAGATGTTTCTGGCCCATCCGCGAACCGGCCGGATTGTCGTCGCCATCCACGCCGACGACCACGAACTGTTCCGGCAGGCGGCGGGCACCCAGGCCCAGCGCGTCACCGCCGTCATTGGCGGGCCGACCAGGCAGGAGTCCGTCCGGCTGGGGCTGCTTGCGCTCAAAGACCACGCGCCGGACCAGGTTCTGATTCACGATGCCGTCCGACCGTTCGTCGACGCGGACTTGATCGACCGCACCATCGCCGCCATCGGCGAGAACGAGGGCGCGTTGCCCGCCCTGCCCGTCGCCGACACACTGAAGCGCGAGTCGGCTGCCGGCGTGGTCGCGGAGACCGTCTCCCGCAGCGGGCTCCACGCGGCGCAAACGCCGCAAGGTTTTCCGTACGGCCCGATCCTTGCCGCACACGACAAGGCGCATCAGCTGGGCAGGCTGGACTTCACCGACGACGCGGCCATTGCCGAATGGGCGCATATTCCGGTCAAACTGGTTCCCGGCTCGCCGGACAATGTCAAACTCACCTGGGCACGGGACATCGCCATGGCGCACCAGCGGCTTTCCAGCGAACGAACACACTTCCCCGACATCCGCACCGGCAACGGCTACGACGTCCACGCCTTCGAACCCGGCGACCATGTCACCTTGTGCGGCGTCGCCATACCGCATGACAAGAAACTATCCGGCCATTCCGATGCCGATGTTGGCCTGCACGCTTTGACCGATGCTCTGCTGGCGACCTGCGGCGCCGGCGATATCGGCACGCATTTTCCGCCGTCCGATCCGCAGTGGAAGGGCGCTGCGTCGCGGATCTTCGTCGAACATGCGGCCAAAGTGGTGCGCGAGCGCGGTGGACGCATCGCCAATGCCGACATTACGCTGATCTGCGAGGCGCCGCGCGTCGGCCCGCACCGCGAGGCGATGACGGCAGCCCTGTCGCAGATGCTGGGGATTTCCGCCGATCGCATCTCGATCAAGGCGACAACCAATGAAAAACTCGGCTTTGTCGGGCGCGAGGAAGGCATTGCGGCGATCGCCACCGCCAGCGTCGTATTTCCGGGCGAGGTGCCGGAATGAGCAACGCCGAGCTCGCAAACGCCCTGCTGCTGGCCTGCCAGCAACGTGGCATCATGCTGGCGACAGCCGAAAGCTGCACCGGCGGCCTGATTATCGCCGCGCTCACCGACATTGCCGGCTCCTCCGCCGTGGTCGACCGCGGCTTCATCACCTATTCCAATGAAGCCAAGATGGAGATGCTCGGCGTTTCTCCCGAAACGCTAGACGCACATGGAGCTGTGTCGCGCGAAACGGTGCTGGAGATGGCGGCCGGCGCGCTGGCGCATTCGCGCGCGAGCCTTTCTCTTGCCGTTACCGGCATTGCCGGTCCAGGCGGAGGTTCAGCTGACAAACCGGTCGGTCTCGTCTGGTTCGGCCTTGCCCTGGCCGGCCAGCCGGTTGTCGCCGAGCGCCAGCTGTTTGGGCACAAGGGCCGCGAATTCATCCGCCACGAGACGGTGAGACACGCGCTGCAGCTTGGCCTGCGCGCGCTTGGATAAAGCATGGATTCACCGCGATAGCGTCATGCCGGCTAGAGTGTTTCACCGTTTCATGGAAACGGCGAAACGCTCTAACTCTTTGTTTTGACGCAATTCCAGGCGGAAAACCGCTCACACTTTTCCTGGAATTGCTCTAAACGCCGTAGATGATGTCGGCACGCTTCTCGAAGGCCTCGGAAAACATGCGGAAGCCGCGGTCGAACATCGTTCCCATCAGCACGCCGAGAATGCGGCTCTTAAACTCGTAGTCGATGAAGAAGTGGACCTCGCAACCGCTGTCGGCCGGGTCGAAGCGCCAGATGTTGCTGAGGTATTTGAACGGTCCGTCGATGTATTTGACGTCGATGGTCTTCTCGTCGGGCTTCAGCAGCACCTGCGTGGTGAAGGTCTCGCGGATCGCCTTATAGCCGATGCTCATGTCAGCCAGCAGAACGGTGCGACCGTCACGCTCCTTGCGCGAGCGCACCGTCAGCGCTTCGCAAAGCGGCAGGAATTGCGGATAGGCCTCGACGTCGGCAACCAGCGCAAACATTTGCTGTGGCGTGTGGGCAACACGGCGGGTGGCTTCGAATTTCGGCATAAAATCGCCTCTAAAGCGCGTCGCGTCGGAACGGATTCATGCGACGCGCTTTAGATTTTTTGTTTTTATGCAAGTCGTTCTCCCAAAACCGAGGTCACTTTTGGGCGACATGCATCAGAGCGACTTCTGGAGCTGTGCTTCCCGCGCCGCGCGCAGCCGGGCGAAATCGTCGCCGGCATGGTGCGATGAGCGCGTAAGCGGGCTCGATGCCACCAGCAGGAAACCCTTGGTCCGGCCAATCGTCTCGAAGGACTTGAACTCTTCGGGGGTGACGAAGCGGATCACCGGATGGTGCTTCTTCGACGGCTGCAGATATTGGCCAATGGTCATGAAGTCGACATTGGCCGAACGCAAATCGTCCATCAGCTGCAGGATTTCATTCCGCTCCTCGCCCAGGCCGACCATGATGCCGGACTTGGTGAAGATCGACGGATCGAGTTCCTTGACCCGCTGCAACAGCCGGATCGAGTGGAAATAGCGGGCGCCCGGGCGGACCTTCAGATAGTTCGACGGCACGGTTTCGAGATTGTGGTTGAAGACGTCGGGCTTGGCCGCCACGACGATCTCCAGCGCGCCATCCTTGCGCAAAAAGTCGGGCGTCAAGATTTCGATCGTCGTCGACGGCGTTGCCGCGCGGATCGCCCGGATGACTTCGGCGAAGTGCTGCGCGCCACCATCGGCGAGATCGTCGCGGTCGACCGAGGTGATGACGACGTGGCTGAGGCCCATCTGCTTGACGGCATGCGCGACGCGCGCCGGCTCATCGGCATCGAGCGCGGTCGGAATGCCGGTGGCGACATTGCAGAAGGCGCAGGCGCGCGTGCAGATCTCGCCCATGATCATGAAGGTGGCGTGCCTCTTTTCCCAGCACTCGCCGATGTTGGGGCAGCCGGCCTCTTCGCAGACGGTCACCAGCTTGTGCGATTTCACGATCTCGCGTGTCTCGGCGTAACCCTTCGAGACCGGCGCCTTGACGCGGATCCAGTCCGGCTTGCGCAGCACCTCCTGGTCGGGCTTGTGCGCCTTCTCGGGGTGCCGCAGCCGCGGCGCGTTGGCGATCGTGTCGAGGACAGTGACCATCTGAACCCTGGCTTTTCTTGCGACCGCCCGTCGGCGATCGTCACGTTTACGTCATCTAGGACTTTTCGTCACAAAGAAAAAGGCTGCAGCGGCGCATGCCGCTACAACCGTTTTCGCATAGCCGGACCCGTATCGACTAGCGGCGCACTAGGCGACCGACCCAGATCAGCAGGCAGGCGCCGATGAAACCGGTGATCAGATAGGCGGTCCAGCCGACGCCGAATGGGCCGAAATTGAGCGCCTGCAGGATGGCGTTCAACACGACCGCACCAACGATGCCCATGATAATGTTCATGAAAATGCCGGTGTTGCTCTTCATGACCATTTCGGCGAGCCAGCCTGCCAGGCCGCCGATGATGATGGCTGCGATCCAACCCACGCCGTTCAAGTGCATATGCCTTCTCCTTGCGCGCGTAAAAATGCATCCGGAAACGAACTGCCTTGCCGTCGAACTCCTGCGGCTTTCGCGGCTGAGTCTCTCGCGGCGAATCTATCATGCGTTCAAGGCGCGGCCATAGGCGTCGAGCACGCTTTCCTTCATCATCTCCGACAGCGTCGGATGCGGGGAAGATGGTGTGCATCAGCTCTTCCTCGGTCGTCTCGAGGTTCATCGCCACGACAAAACCCTGGATCAGTTCGGTCACCTCGGCGCCGACCATATGGGCGCCGAGCAGCTGACCGGTCTTCGTGTCGAAGATGGTCTTGATGAAGCCCTGGTCCTCGCCAAGCGCGATCGCCTTGCCGTTGGCGGCGAACTGGAAGCGGCCGACACGGATATCCTTGCCTTCGGCCTTGGCCTTGGCTTCCGTCAGGCCGACGGAGGCGACCTGCGGGTTGCAATAGGTGCAGCCGGGGATCTTGAGCTTGTCGATGGCGTGTACACCGGGGAAATTCGCGATCTTCTCCACGCATACGACGCCCTCATGCTCGGCCTTGTGGGCAAGCATTGGCGGGCCGGCGACATCGCCGATGGCGTAGATGCCCGGCACATTGGTCTTGCCGTAGCCGTCGACGACGACGCAGCCGCGGTCGGTCTTCACGCCGAGCGCTTCCAGGCCGAGATTCTCGATGTTGCCTTGCACGCCGACGGCGGAGATCATGCGGTCGGCGGTGATCTTCTCGACCTTGCCATCCTTCATCTCGACATGCGCGGTGACCGAGTTCGCACCCTTCTCGACCTTGGTCACCTTGGCTTCGAGAATGATCTTCATGCCTTGCCTCTCGAACTGCTTTTGCGCGAATTTCGAGACTTCGGCATCCTCTACCGGCATCACCGCCGGCAGCAGTTCGACCACCGTCACGTCGGCGCCCATGGTGCGGTAGAAGGAGGCGAATTCGATACCGATGGCGCCCGAACCCATCACCAGCAGCGACTTCGGCATCTCCTTCGGCACCATGGCTTCGAAATAGGTCCAGATCAGCTTGCCGTCCGGCTCGATGCCGGGCAGCGCGCGCGGGCGGGCGCCGGTCGCGAGAATGATGTGCTTGGCGGTGTAGGTGCCCTCGCCCTTGACGCCCTTCGGCACCGGCGGCTGCGGCTCCATCGGCTTCTTGGCTGTCTTGGAGACGACGATTTCGCCGGGCTTCGACAGCTTGGCCTCACCCCAGATGACATCGACCTTGTTCTTCTTCATCAGGAAGGCAACGCCGCCATTGAGCCGTAGCGAAACTTTGCGCGAGCGGTCGACGACGGCCGATGTGTCGACGCTGACCTTGCCGTCGAGCTTCAGCCCGTAATCCTTCAAATGATCCGAATAATGCATGATCTCGGCCGAGCGCAGCAGCGCCTTGGTCGGGATGCAGCCCCAGTTGAGGCAGATGCCGCCGAGATGCTCGCGCTCGACGATCGCCGTCTTGAAGCCGAGCTGGGCGGAACGCACCGCCGTGACGTAGCCGCCGGGGCCGGAGCCGATGATGATGACGTCGTAGTTCTCAGCCACGGATTTTCTCCTTATTCACTGTTCCAGCATGCCGCGCACGACAGGCGCCAAGGCCTTGCCGATGTTGCGCGTATTTTCGGCGTCGAGATGGACACCATCGAGCGGTGTACATCTGGCGACGCTCGCGGCATCAAAAAAGCCGCAGCCCATCTCGTCGGCGGCGGTTTGATAGAAGCCGGCGAGCTTGGGCGACTCGATTGCGCCGGTCCCCAACATTTCGGCGTAGTCCGCCTTGCGGGTCTCCACGATATGCGGCGGCGAAACCAGAATAATCCGGGGGGTGGCACCGCCGAACGGATAGGCGTGCCCCCGCACGATCTCGACGAGGCGCCGCATGCCATAGGACGCAATCACCGCGCTGCCGTGAATCGACGGCTTCATGTCGTTCGAGCCAAGCATGATGACGATCAGATCGATCGGCGAATGCGTGCTCAGGATCGTCGGCAATACCCGCGCGCCGTTTCGGTCCGCGGCCGACAGGAAGTCGTCATAGGCCGTGGTGCGACCACCCAGTCCCTCGGCAATGACGCGGAAGCCCGGTCCGAGCGCTGTCGCCAGCGCGGTTGGCCACTGGTCTTCATAGTCATGTCGACCCAAAGTCTCCGGGTTGTGGCCCCAGGTCAGCGAGTCGCCGTAGCAAAGAACTGTCTTCATGCACCCACACCCATTTGTGCCTTGATCAAACCGCGTCTCACGCGCCAGCGCACGAACAACCATTGCAAAATGATGGTCACCAGGCCCGGCAGACCAAGGCCGGTTACCATTGGAATGTCCTTCTTCACCACCGCGGCGCTGCTATCGCTGTAGAGGATCAGCGCGATCAACAGGACGAGCAACACCACAAACACAATCAGCGTCCACTTGCCCGTCCTGGCCACGGCCGCGACCGGATCATTCATCAACTGCGCCACGAAGAAGACGAAGGTGACGACACACGTCACCAGCACCGAGAACATGAAGACGATGATGTATTCTTCCTCGGCACCGGTAGCGACGGCCAGTTGCTGCGCGACCAGGCCGCCGACAAAACCGGAAAGGATGAAGGCAAAAAGGCTGGTGAAGAATTTCCGCACCGCCTTTTCCTTTCCTAGACCAGCATGCCCATCGGGTTTTCGATCAGCCGCTTGAAGGCGACCAGCAGCTCGGCGCCGAGCGCGCCGTCGACAGCGCGATGGTCGGTCGACAGCGTCACCGACATAACGGTGGCGATTTTGATCTCGCCATTCTTGACCACTGCCCGCTCCTCGCCCGCGCCGACCGCCAGGATCGTCGCATGCGGCGGGTTGATGACAGCGGCAAAATCCTTGATGCCGAACATGCCGAGATTGGAGACGGCCGTGGTGCCGCCCTGATACTCTTCCGGCTTCAGCTTGCGACTGCGGGCACGGCTCGCCAGATCCTTCATCTCGTTGGAGATGGTGGACAGCGTCTTTTCATCCGCCTTACGGATAATCGGCGTGATCAGGCCACCCGGGATCGACACGGCAACGCCGACATCGGCATGCTTGTGCTTGACCATGGCGCTTTCGGTCCATGAAGCATTGGCATCCGGCACCGCCTTCAGCGCCATCGCCATCGCCTTGATGACCATATCGTTGACCGACAGCTTGTAGGCGGGAGCCTCGCCCTTGTCGGTCTTCTTCATCGGGGCGGCGGCATTGATCTGCGTGCGCAGTGCCAAAAGCGCATCGAGTTCGCAGTCGAGCGTCAGGTAGAAATGCGGGATGGTGGATTTTGCTTCGACCAAGCGCCGCGCAATGGTCTTGCGCATATTGTCATGCGGGACGAGCTCGTATGAGCCTTGCTCGAACAGCTTCAGCACCTGATCGTCCGACATCGGCTTCACGGCGGGGGCAGAAGCAGTAGCCGGCGCGCCGGCCGGAGCCTTGGCCGCGGGCGCCGCCTTGGCACCGCCACCGGCAATCGCCGCATCGACGTCGGCCTTCACCACGCGGCCATGCGGGCCGGTGCCGGTCACGGCCGACACATCGACGCCGGCGTCCTTGGCGATGCGGCGTGCGAGCGGCGATGCAAAGGTGCGCTCGCCAGCGGCGTGGCCGTTGGCGACCGGAGCTGGCTCTGCCTTCGGAGCGGCTGGGGCAGCAGGTTCAGCCTTTGGCGCCTCAGCCTTGGGAGCCTCCGCTTTGGCAGCTTCGGCCTTCGCTGGTGCAGCACCGCCACCGCTTTTCGCGGCGGCGCCTGCGTCCTCGCCTTCAGCAGCGAGCACGGCAATCAGCGCATTGACCTTGACACCTTCGGTGCCAGCGGGAACAACGAGCTTGGCGACCGTGCCTTCATCGACGGCTTCAACCTCCATCGTCGCCTTGTCGGTCTCGATCTCGGCGATGACATCGCCCGGCGAAACCTTATCGCCTTCCTTGACCAGCCACTTTGACAAATTGCCCTCTTCCATCGTGGGCGAGAGCGCCGGCATGGTGATGTTGATTGGCATTTTTCCTCCTCAGTTCCGCCCGGTCAGCGAACGGTGCTGGATATTGAACTGCTCCGACATTCTGCCACGATAGCCGTCTTCCAATGCCTGAAGCGTCTCGACTTCAGGGATGCCATCTTGTTCCAGTCTCATCCTGGCTATGTGCATACCGACATCAGCGAGCACCATGCCCCAGTTGTGAGCGTTTGGTCCAAAGAGGTCTTGCATCGTGACGACCGCCTCCGAACCAATCCAGACGCGGAGTATTTCTTCGAATTCGCTATTCTCGACCACCAACGCGGGAACTTCTAGTTCACGCGACATCTCCTTAACCCCGGTATGTAACGGCTTTGACCGCCTCGATCACCTCGCCGACATTCGGCAAAGCCAGCTTTTCGAGGTTTGCCGCATAAGGCATCGGCACGTCCTTGCCGGCAATGGTGATGACCGGCGCGTCGAGGAAATCGAAGGCGCGCTGCGAGACCTGGTTGGCGATATGGTCGCCGACCGAACTCTGCGGGAAGCCTTCTTCGACCACGACCAGCCGGTTGGTCTTCTTGACCGAGGCAATGATGGTGTCGAGGTCGAGCGGGCGGATGGTGCGCAAATCGATGATCTCGGCATCGATGCCCAGACCACGCAGTTCGGCTTCCGCCTTGACCGCATAGGTCATGCCGATGCCGAAGGAGACGATGGTGACGTCCTTGCCCGTCTTATGGATGCGCGCCTTGCCGATCGGCAACACGAAATCATCGAGCTTCGGCACGTCGAAGGACTGGCCATAGAGGATTTCGTTCTCGAGGAAGATGATCGGGTTCGGATCACGGATGGCCGCCTTGAGCAAGCCCTTGGCGTCGGCGGCAGTATACGGCATCACCACCTTCAGGCCAGGAATGTGGCTGTACCAGGCGGCGTAGCACTGCGAGTGCTGGGCGGCGACGCGGGCAGCAGCCCCGTTCGGTCCGCGGAACACGATCGGCGCGCCCATCTGGCCGCCGGACATATAAAGCGTCTTGGCGGCCGAGTTGATGATCTGGTCGATAGCCTGCATGGCGAAGTTGAAGGTCATGAATTCGACGATCGGCTTCAGCCCTGCCATGGCCGCACCGACGCCGACGCCGGCAAAGCCATGCTCGGTGATCGGGGTGTCGACGACGCGACGCGGTCCGAATTCCTGCAGCAGGCCTTGGGTGATCTTGTAGGCGCCCTGGTATTCGGCGACCTCCTCGCCCATGACGAAGACATCGCCGTCGCGGCGCATTTCCTCGGCCATGGCATCGCGCAGCGCTTCGCGCACCGTGGTCGAGACCATTTCCGTGCCGGCAGGGATATCCGGATCGGCGGCGATCTCGGTCTTCGGTGCCGCCGCGACTGGTGCCGCGGCCTCGCTCTTGGCCGCAACTGGTGCCGGTGCAGCCGTTTCAGCCTTGGCAGGCTCTTCGCCAATGCCTTCGCCGGCCTTGTCGGTGTCTTCGCCTTCAACCGCGAGCACGGCGATCACCGCGTTGACCTTGACGCCTTCGGTGCCGGCGGGAACCACGATCTTGGCAAGCGTGCCTTCATCGACGGCTTCGACTTCCATCGTCGCCTTGTCGGTTTCGATCTCGGCGATGACGTCGCCGGCGACGACCTTGTCGCCCTCGTTCTTCAACCACTTGGAAAGATTGCCCTCTTCCATGGTCGGCGAGAGAGCGGGCATGAGAATTTCGATCGGCATGTCCTGGCCCTCCCCTTACAATACGATATCGGTCCAGAGCTCGGACGTATCCGGCTCTGCATCGTTCTGGGCAAACTCGGCGGCGTCGGCGACGATGTCGCGAACCTCCTTGTCGACGGTCTTCAGCTCGTCCTCGGTCGCCCACTTCTTCTCGATCATCCGCGCCTTGACCTGCTCGATCGGATCGTGCTCCGAGCGCATCTTCTGCACTTCTTCCTTAGAGCGGTATTTCGCCGGGTCGGACATCGAGTGGCCGCGGTAGCGATAGGTCTGCATTTCGAGGATCAGCGGGCCGTTGCCGGCGCGGCACCATTCGGTGGCGAGATCGCCTGCCGCCTTGACCGCGCGCACGTCCATGCCATCGACCTGGATGCCGGGAATCTTGAAGGAAGCGCCGCGATGCGAAAAATCCGTCTCGGCGGAAGAGCGCGAGACCGAAGTGCCCATGGCGTAGCGGTTGTTCTCGATGATGTAGATTACCGGCAGCTTCCACAGCGAGGCCATGTTAAAGCTTTCATAGACCTGGCCCTGGTTGGCGGCGCCGTCACCGAAATAGGTCAGCGAAACGTTGTTGTTGTCGCGGTAGCGGTTGGCGAAGGCGAGACCGGTGCCGAGCGACACCTGCGCGCCGACAATGCCGTGGCCGCCATAAAAATGCTTCTCCTTGGAGAACATGTGCATGGAGCCGCCCTTGCCCCGTGACAGGCCGCCACGGCGCCCGGTCAGCTCGGCCATGACGCCGCGTGGCGAAAGCTCCATGGCCAGCATGTGGCCATGGTCGCGATAGGCTGTGATCATCTGGTCGCCGTCGATCAGCGCCATCTTCATGCCGGTGACGACGGCTTCCTGGCCGATATAGAGATGGCAGAAGCCGCCGATGAAACCCATGCCGTAAAGCTGGCCGGCCTTTTCCTCGAAGCGGCGGATGAGCAGCATGTGCCGGTAGGCGGCAAGCTCTTCATCCTTGGTGAATTCAGCGGGCTTAGGGGTCGAAAGCCCTGATTTGCCGTCGGATTTCGATTTGGCAGGCGCTTTTCTGGCTGCGGTGGCCATGCATCACTCCCTGTTGGCGTCTCTTTGCGGACATTAGGGCAAGATGAAATCTGCCCTGGGAAGATCAGCTCTCCCCACCGATTTATGCAAAGCTAACACGCGTCAGAGCGTTGCGCCATGACGAATTTGCATAGCTGGCATGCGCCTAAGCGATTAAAATCATTGAAAATATTGTCGATTAACTGGAATTCAGTTATTTCGACGAGGCCGGCAACATGATGGTGATTTCATCGGCCTGAGACAGATTGAGCGCCCTGCGCGCCTGCTCGTCGAGCATGTCCTTCTCCAGCGTGCCGTCATGCATGAGCCGAACGCGGCGTTCGAGTTCCATCCGACGCGCCTTGATGGCGTCAAGCTGGGCCTGCAGCGCTACTGTCTGGGCTTCCAGCTGATATTTCGAATTGATGCCGAATTCGCCGTGATAGGCGTGGAAGCCGAAATAGGCCAGGAACACCACGCAAAGCGAAGGGATGATCAGCCGGCCGGTGTTTCTCTGCTTGTGCTGACGCGTCCACATGACCGATTCCCCATGGCCGCAAACTCAAACGACCCGGAACCTTTTTCGCCTGATTGTGCTTAACGGACGGTTACGGAGATCCACCCGGCGATCAGCGAAATGAAAAAGGGCGGGAATGATCCCGCCCTCCACAGTATCTAAGTTTAGTGTTTCCCGATCAGCCCTTGATCACCGACTTGCCGGCATAACGCGCCTGCTTGCCGAGCTCTTCCTCGATGCGGATCAGCTGGTTGTACTTGGCCATGCGGTCAGAGCGCGACAGCGAACCGGTCTTGATCTGTCCGCAATTGGTGGCGACCGCGAGATCGGCGATGGTCGAATCCTCGGTTTCGCCCGAGCGGTGAGACAGGACGGCGGTATAGCCGGCCTTGTGCGCGGTCTCGACGGCGTCGAGCGTTTCCGTCAGCGAGCCGATCTGGTTGACCTTGACCAGGATCGAATTGGCAACTCCCATGCGGATGCCGTCGCGCAGGCGCGCCGTGTTGGTGACGAACAGATCGTCGCCGACCAGCTGCGTCTTCTTGCCGATCAGGTCGGTGAGGTACTTCCAGCCTTCCCAGTCGTCCTCGGCCAGGCCGTCCTCGATCGAGATGATCGGATAATCGGCGGCGAGCTTGGCGAGATACTTGGCCTGGGCCTTGGGATCGCGCGTCTTCTTCTCGCCCTCATAGACGTAGTTGCCGTCCTTGAAGAATTCGGTCGCGGCGCAATCGAGGCCGAGCGCGATCTCCTCGCCCGGCTTGAAGCCGGCCTTCTCGATCGATTCCATGATGAAATCGAGCGCCACCGGCGCGCTCTTCAGGTTCGGCGCAAAGCCGCCTTCGTCGCCGACATTGGTGTTGTGGCCGGCATCCTTCAGCTTCTTGCGCAGCGTGTGGAAGATTTCCGAACCCCAGCGCACGCCTTCGCGCAGCGTCGGCGCGCCGACCGGCAGGATCATGAATTCCTGGAAATCGATCGGGTTGTCGGCATGGGCGCCGCCATTGATGATGTTCATCATTGGCACCGGCAAGATGTGCGCCTTGGTGCCGCCGACATAGCGATAGAGCGGCAGGCCGGCGGCATCGGCCGCGGCCTTGGCCACGGCCAGCGAGACGCCGAGGATGGCGTTGGCGCCGAGCCGGCTCTTGTTGGGGGTGCCGTCGAGCTCGATCATGGTCTGGTCGATATGGATCTGGTTTTCGGCCTCCATGCCGCCGATCGCCTCGAACAGCTCGCCATTGACCGCCTCGACGGCCTTGAGCACGCCCTTGCCGAGATAGCGGGCGCCGCCGTCGCGAAGCTCAACGGCTTCGTGGGCACCGGTCGAGGCGCCCGAGGGTACCGCGGCGCGGCCCATAGAACCGTCTTCGAGTACGACGTCGACCTCGACGGTCGGGTTTCCACGGCTGTCCAGGATTTCACGTCCGACAATGTCGATGATGGCGGTCATTGCGATGTCCCCGATTGATCTGACGAAAGGTCGCGCCCGTCTTAGCCAAAGCGACGCAAAAGGCAATCCGGCCATGGCCGAATAGTGCCGCTGGCTCGATCCACGAAGCGCAAATTTCTGTCATCATAAGTCATGCGCCCGGACATCAGTTCCGGGTTATGGCTGGTGTCGCGCGGGGCGAAACAGGAGGAGTTTCGCCATGTCCGAGTGGAGCGGTATCGTGAGTTTGTTCCTGATCGCGGCGGCGTTCCTGACGTCGTGCGACACCAAGCAATCGCCACCGAAGGCTTTCGCGCCTTTGCCGGCGTTGAGCATCAGTGAATAGGCGTTGGCGTTGAATCAGAAGGGCCCCGTCGAAACGAGGCCCTTCTTGATTGCGGTTGCGTCAATGCCAGTAGGGCGTGACCTTGTAATACTCATAGGACGCGTCGCGCGCCGTCTCACCATCCGCGCCGGCCAGTTCGTTGACCGAATAGGCGGCGCCGCCTTCAACTGATCCTTGGAGAAGGGCACGACATAGCCGCCCTTGTCCTCATCATAGTCGAGGCTGGCCCAGGGAACGGCGTGGTACTTCTCGCCGATGCCGAGAAAGCCGCCGAACCCAATGACCGCGAACATGATACCGTTCGACGTCTTGTCGAGCATGATGTCCTCGATACTGCCGATGCTCTTGCCTTCGGTGTTGTAGACCGACGTGCCGATGACTCGCGAAGCGGCGATGGCTTCGGTGTGGCCTGTCTGGGTTGTCATGATCTGCTCCTCGTTGTCGTTGAACTCTGCTTTGACAATGAGGGGCGCGGGCGAAAGTTCCCGACTTTTTCGGCGGCGGCCAATCACTCCGCGAGGATGAAAGTCACCTTCATGTTGACGCGATAGGCAGCGATCTTGCCGTCCTCGACGACGATCTTCTGATCCTGGATCCAGGCGCCTTCTACATTCTTCAGGGTTTTCGCTGCGCGGGCGATTCCCTTTTCGATAGCGTCCTGAAAGCTCTTCTTCGACGACGAGGTGATTTCGGTGACGCGGGCGACGGACATGGCTTCCTCCTGCCAAAACGCTCATTTGCCGACCAAGCGTACAACCGGCCCCTCTGGACCACAAGCACCGGCAGGAAGCGCCGGCTCAGCGGCCCTTGGCGATCCGGTCGAAGGCCATCAGCCTTTCGAGAAGCGCCGGCATATCCTTCAGCGGCAGCATGTTCGGGCCGTCGGAAGAGGTCGAATTGTCGGGATCCTGGTGGGTCTCGATGAAGACGCCGGCGACGCCGACCGCGACGGCCGCGCGGGCCAGGGTCTCGACGAAGCGACGCTCGCCGCCAGACGAACCGCCCTGCCCGCCCGGCTGCTGCACCGAATGCGTGGCGTCGAAGATCACCGGCGCGCCGATCTCGGCCATGACAGGCAGTGCGCGCATATCCGACACCAGCGTGTTGTAACCGAAGGACGCGCCGCGCTCGGTGGTCAAGACGTTTGCGTTGCCGGAGCCGGTGATCTTGGCGACCACGTTCTTCATGTCCCAGGGCGCGAGGAACTGCCCCTTCTTGACATTGATCACCTTGCCTGTTTTCGCGGCCGCGACCAGCATGTCGGTCTGGCGCGACAGGAAGGCCGGGATCTGCAGCACATCGACATGCGGCGCGACGATCGCGCACTGCTCCTCGGTGTGGACATCGGTCAGAACGGGAAGCGAAAATTCCTTGCGCAGTTCGTCGAAGACGGGAAGTGCGGCGTCCATGCCGGCGCCGCGCGTTGCCGACAGCGAGGTGCGGTTGGCCTTGTCGTAGCTCGTCTTGTAGACAAGGCCGATGCCGAGCTTGGCTGTCAGTTCCTTCAGCGCACCGGCCATGTCGAAGGCGTGCTGGCGCGATTCGAACTGGCAAGGGCCGGCGATCAGCGCCAAGGCGGCCTTGTTGTCGAAGACGACATTGCCGACGGTTACCGAAGCGTTGGGCGCCATCGAATTGGATGCTTGCGGCTTGCTCATTGGATCTCCCGGAAGATGAAAGCCGCGCCCTGTCCGGAGGTCGGCCGCACGACAATATCAGTGCCCGCTATATCGTGCTGGATGGCATTGGCTGCAAGCAGGCTCGACGTGGCATCGGCACTGCGGACGGCAAAGACGATCGCCACGAAGCGAAGTTTCGTCGATAACCCGGCCGGAATGCCAAAGCGGGCGGTGAAAGATTTGGGGTCAAGCACGCTCAAGGTAGCATTGGGCAGGAGAAACGCCACGTCCTCACCGTCGGCGGCAGGACCGTTCACCGCCACGGAGATCAGCCTGATCTGTTCGGCAGGCTGGTCGCTGACCGCCACCACCTCGAGGATTCCGCTGGCGCCGTTGGCGTGGGCCTGCAGGGCCGCGCGGTCCACCTTTGGCGCATTGATCCGCTGGCAGGCAAACAGGAACGCATCGGTTGCGCCACTGGCGGCGGCAAAGGCCAGTTTGAATGACGCCACGTCGCTTTTGCCCGCTGTATCCGTGAAAGCGCGTGAAAAACTCAGCGTGTCTCCCGCCGACAGGCCGGCCTCGACATAGCGCGCATGCTCGGCATCGGCATTGCCGGTCGCCAGAACCACAGCCGAAAACCCCTCGTCGCCGCGGCTTTCGCGATAGAGGCGGTCGCGCGTGACGAAAGCGTTGCCCGCGGCGGCCTCGATCGCCGCCTGCTCGCTGCCAATCGCGAGCGGCTCCAGATAGGTGCCGTCGGCGAGGAACACGCAGCAGTTTTCCGTTCCAAAGGGATGGATGCCGGTCGGAGCGACGACGAAGCCAAGCGAGCCGAGCCGAGCTCGCGCGACCTCGAGGCTACCGGTCGGCAGAACGAGATGGTCAAGCGGATGCGTGCCGGTGGTTGATCTGTCGGTCATCGGGCGCGGTTTGCATCATTCCGGAGCGCGGTTCAAGGCCGTTTCCGGTCGGCGACCGCCGGGACTTGTCGAGATCCAGAACCGCGCCCGGGATCAGCTGCCGGCCACGACATCGGCGGAATAGCGCAGTTCGCGCAATGGTTTGACCTTGGCAGTGGTCTGCGCATAGAGCGGATGCGCCTTGTAAGCGGCCAGCGCTGCGTCATCGGCGAACTCGGCGTAGACGACGACATCAACTTCGTCCGACAGCGGGTCGACCTTGGTGTTCAAAGTGACCTCGAAGAGACTGGAATGAGGAATGCTGCCGAGTGCCAAAAGCCCGGTGCGCACGGACTCGACATCCTCCTTGCGCCGCGCGCTGAAGAAAACGATATGCCGGATCAATCCCGCCTCCTCGATCTGAATGTCGGGGTCTTTAGTAACGGCGGTCCCCTCGCGTCAACCGTTCATGGCGTCACGCGTCCTTGCGACGCGCCCCAACGGCGCTAGGCCTCATCTCGCGGCGACAAGCACGTCGGACGACGCGATAGGCTGCTCTCTTCGGGAGGGATATTCAGGCCTTGCCGGTGACGTAACGCACGACGTGGTTGAGCTCCCTGACCGAGATGTCGAGATACCGGCCCTGATTGTAGAGACCGTCCCAGATCAGGAAGAACGCTATTGCCGCAATGACGATTACATAACGCATGGCTAAAGCTATCGCACATGCGCGGCGGCGGCCATAGACGTTTTTGATTTTGGGAGCAGCCACCCGACGCAAGAGGGCAGATGCCAGGCGCCACGTGGCACAGCCCAGCCAACGACCTGCCTCTTGAAGTTTCCCCTCATGACGTGGAAGATTGTGGCAGGCATTCACTGGGAAGCGCTGAAGCTCTGACAAACGGGCGCGCGCTTTCGTTCGAGCCCGCCTGTCGCTGAACCCGTGAGCTGCCGGGACCAGGCGAGGCGTTCGAACCTGGCGAATGATCCAAGAGAACCGTGGCTCGGCAATTTGCGCCGGCACCACGAAGTCCAGGGGCATGAAATGGCACACGGGGAACATCATAACGTAGCGCCGGGCGAAGCGGTCAGGCTCGATGAGTTTAATTTCGCCGAGATCGTCAAGGGCCTGCCGGCCAAGGCACGCATGGTGCTGTCGGCGGCAATGAACCTGCCGCGCGGCTCGCTCAAGGTCAGGATGCCGGATGGTCGCGCCGTTCTGGTTGGCGGCAAGGGACCTGGCCCCGACGCCGAACTGGTGCTGAAGAACTGGCGCCTGCCAGGCCGCGCCTTTTCCGGCGGCACGATCGGTGTTGCCGAATCCTATATGGACGGCGATTGGGAAAGCCCTGACGTCACCAGCTTCCTGGAACTGTTCGTCGTCAATTCGGCGATCGGCGAACGCGTCGCCGGCGGCGCCAGCTGGCTCATCAACACCGTCCAGCGCATCCGCCACTGGTTCAACGAGAACACACGCACCGGTTCGAAGCGCAACATCTCGGCGCACTACGATCTCGGCAACGCCTTCTACAAAGAGTGGCTCGACCCGAGCATGACCTATTCCTCGGCGCTTTACGCCAATGGCGCCAATGACCTCGAAAGCGCCCAGGCGGCCAAATACCGGGCGCTGGCCAGGGATACGGGTATCGGCAGAAAGGATCATGTGCTGGAAATCGGCTGTGGCTGGGGCGGCTTTGCCGAATTCGCGGCACGCGAAATCGGCTGCCGCGTTACCGGACTGACGATCAGCCGCGAACAGCACGACTTCGCCAAGGCACGCATCGCCAAGGCTGGCCTTGCCGACAAGGTCGACATCAAGCTGCAGGACTACCGCGACGAAACGGGGACTTACGATCGCATCGCCTCGATCGAGATGTTCGAAGCGGTCGGCGAGAAATACTGGCCGGTGTTCTTCTCGAAGATGAAGGCCTGCCTGAAACCCGGCGGCACCGCGGGCCTGCAGATCATCACCATCAACGAGGCCGCCTACGACACCTACCGCGCCAGGCCGGATTTCATCCAGCGCTATGTCTTTCCGGGCGGCATGCTGCCGACACCGTCGATCCTGAAGACGCTCGGCGCGGACCATGGCCTTGCGCATCTGCGTGAGCGCGTGTTCCCCGACGACTATGCGCGCACGCTCGCCGAATGGCGGCGTCGCTTCTGGGCGTCGTGGGAGAAGATCGTGCCGCTCGGCTTCGACGATCGCTTCAAGAAGCTCTGGGAGTTCTACCTGCACTATTGCGAAGCCGGCTTCCGCGCCAGCTACATCGATGTGCGCCAGGTGGTCTACAAGGCGTAAGCCGGCGCACTGATCGATATCATCGCCAGTGGCCGCCTTTCGGGGAGCATGTCCCCGCAGCGTTGAGATTGCGGGGCCAGCGCGGATCGCGGTGTCTTGATGCGACGTGATGAAACCGCGATCGCGTGGCGAGCGTTCTGCCGCATCCGACGCCCGCGCCCAATACCCTTACGCCGAGCGCCTCTGACCATAGGAGGCTTCCATGAAGCGAACTGTTGCCGCCATTGCCATCCTGCTTGCCGCCATATCCGCAGCCGACGCACGGCGCGTCGTTCCACCGACCGTCATGAACGATCCGCTGGGTCTCAGCATCAGCCCAACCTTGACGCCTGGTGCGAGCGATCTCATCGACAACACACCAACCTCGACCATCCACGAAGTCCATGCCCCGGCCGGGATGTCGCCGTTGACCGTACCCAGCGACCCGACTGGCACGTCGCTTGAGCCGACACAGCCAGTCAGCCGCAAGCGCCCGCGACAGCCTTGCCGCTGACGCCGGTGCCTGCAACCAATTGAAGCTGCGTAACGCAAGGATGAACTCACGCCTGGCTGGCGTGAACTCGCCTCCCGCGGATTGCGCACCAATCTTCAAAGAGTGATGCGATATTTCGCAAAACCGGCTTCGCCCTCGCCTGCCGGTTCGATCTTCAGCGACTTCACATCGGCGATGAAATCCTTTGCCTTGACGCCTGTCTCGAACACGACGCTGGTTCCCGGCAGCGGCGCGAACGACCAGTTGCCGTCCGCCGACGGGTTGATCGTGCCCTGGCTTACGATGTAGCGAACGATGACGTCGCGGTTGGTGTCCGGCGCCTCGTAGATGATCTTCGAGGCATTGATATCAGGGAAATTGCCGCCGCCGCCGGCCCGGTAATTGTTGGTCGCAACGACGAATTTCTGTTTGGGATCAATCGGCTTGCCGTCGAACATCAGGTCGACGATGCGATTGGCGCCGGCATTCGCCACGCCGCCCTTGGCATCGTATTTCGGCGGCTGCGACAGGTCTATCTTGTAGGTGACGCCGTCGATGACGTCGAAATTGTAGGATGGGAAATCGGTGTTGATGAGCGCCTGGTCAGCCTTCCCCGCCTCGATCCTGTTGAAGATGCCGGCCGACATTTCCAGCCATTCCTTGACCTGCGCACCCGTGATTTCGACGGCGCGCACGGTGTTCGGGTAGAGATAGAGGTCGGCGACGTTTTTGATGGCGATGTCACCGGCCGGCACGTCGGTATAGTAGTCGGCGCCGTTGCGCCCGCCGGCCTTGAAGGGAGCGGCGGCCGACAGCAGCGGCACGTCCTTCCACTGCGTGTTCTTGAGAATGTCCTTCAAGTACCAGGTCTGCGCCTGGCTGACGACCTGGACCGACGGATCATCGGCGACCAGCGAGAAATAGGAATAGAGCGGCGCGGAGGTCTTGCCGACCGGACGGCGCACATAGGCCAGGGTCGCCTGGTGGTCCTGTTCGAGGGCAGCGATGATGCGCTTGTCGTCGGGAACCGTCGGCTTGTTCTTGTTGTCGACGCGCTCGAAGATCGGCCGCGCCTCGGAGGTGGCGGACACGACCTTCCATTTCGATCCGTCGCGCTCCAGCATCAGGTCGATCAGGCCCATATGCGAGCCCCAGAAACCACCCATCACGGCGGGCTTGCCCTGCAGCGTGCCCTTTTGCGTGTCGACGCCTTCGAGCGACTGGAAATCCTTCTTGCCGGGGAACACCAGATGCTGGTGGCCGGTGAACACGGCATCGATGCCATCGACGCCGGCGACGAAGAACGAGGCGTTCTCCATCATGTCGCCCTGCTTCACATCGATGCCGGAATGCGAGAGCGCGATGACGATGTCGGCGCCCTCTTCCTTCATCTGCGGCACCCAGGCCTTGGCCGCCTCGACAATGTCGCGCGTCTTGACGTTGCCTTCGAGATTCTTGAGGTCCCAGACCATGATCTGCGGCGGCACGAAGCCGATGATGCCGATCCGGATCGGCTGCTCGGCGCCCGAACCGTTCTTGATCTTCTTGTCGAGGATCACATAGGGCTTGAGATAGAGCTTGTCGTCGCGCGGATTGGCGGCGAGCTCGGTGCCGCGGATCAGATTGGCGCAGACGAACGGGAAATTGGCGCCGGCCAGCGCCTTGTCCAGAAAGGACAGGCCGTAGTTGAACTCGTGGTTGCCGAGCGTCGAGCACTCGTAACCGAGCAGGTTCATGCCTTTCATGATCGGGTGCAGATCGCCGTCCTTGAGGCCTTTCTCGTAGGCGATGTAGTCGCCCATCGGGTTGCCCTGCAAAAGGTCGCCATTGTCGATCAGCATCGAATTGACGGCTTCCTTGCGCACCGCGTCGATCAGGGATGCCGTGCGCGACAGGCCCATCGTGTCGTTGGCTTTGTCGGCGTAGTAATCATAAGGCAGGACATTCACATGGATGTCGGTGGTTTCCATGATCCGAAGATGCGCCTGGTTGGCTTGAGCGCGGGCGGAGAAGGGATGAAGCACGATCAGCGCCCCTGTGGCTGCGGCGCCGGCGAGGAAACCGCGGCGGGAGACGGGATGGAGCAGTTGCGACATGTTTTCTCCTCGTTGACAACGTGACACGCCCTGCCCCTAAGCGAACTTGGCGCTGAAATCGGCTCAAGTCCACTCAACAAGTCGCGCGCATCCAGACATCAGTCGATCAGCACCAGATGACGCGCGGATGAATTGGACCGTGGAGAAAACTCAGGTCCTGTCGTCGTCGCCCTGGGTGATCAGGCGCGCGCTGCGCTGGCCGGTGACGTAGATCCATAGCCAGCTCAGGGAAACCGCAAGCCGGTTGCGGAAACCGATCAGAAAATAGATGTGCGCAATGCCCCACAGCCACCAGGCGAGCCAGCCCGTGAGCTTGATCCAGCCGAAGTCGATCGCAGCGGCGCGTTTGCCGATCGTCGCCAGATCGCCGGCGTGCTTGTAGTGGAAGGGACGTGCGGTGGTGTCACCGCCGAGCCTGGCCTTGATCGTCGCGGCGACATGGCGGCCCTCCTGCTTGGCGGAAGGCGCCACGCCGGGTACCGGCCGTCCATCGGGCCGCAGCACAAGGGCGGCGTCGCCGATGACAAAAATCTCCGGGCTGCCGGGCACGCTGAGGTCGGGCTCGACGAGCACCCTGCCCGCGCGGTCGGCCTTCGCACCCAGCCATTCGGCAGCGGGTGAAGCGGCAACGCCAGCTGCCCACAGGATCGTCTTCGCCGCCAATTGCTTGTCGCCAAACACAACACCGTCGGCATCGCAGCGTGTCACGGCACGTCCGAGCTCGACCGTCACGCCGAGCCGCTCGAGCGCCTTGCTGGCGTAATCGGAGAGTTTTGGCGCGAAATTGGCCAGGATGCGCTCGCCGGCCTCGATCAGCACCACGCGCGTCTGTCGCGTATCGATGTTGCGGAATTCGCCGCGCAGCGTGTCGTGCGCCAGCTCGACAATGGTGCCGGCCAGTTCCACCCCGGTCGGCCCGCCGCCGACGATCGCAATGGTCAGCAGCGCCTGGCGTTTGGCGGGATCGGTTTCCCGCTCGGCCTGCTCGAAGGCGAGCAGAATGCGGCGCCGGATGGTGGTGGCATCCTCCAGTGTCTTCAGCCCCGGCGCAAAAGGTTCCCATTCGTCGTGCCCGAAATAGGCATGACGGGCGCCGGTGGCGAGCACCAGCGTGTCGTAGGCGACGGCACTGCCGTCATCGAGCAGCACGCGTTTGCCGGCGCGGTCGACACCGATGACGTTGGCCAGCAGCGTCGTCACGTCCTTGCGCTTGCGCAGCAGGTGGCGGATCGGCCAGGCAACCTCGGAGGTCGCCAGTGCGGTCGTCGCCACCTGGTAGAGCAGCGGCTGGAAAAGATGATGGTTGCGCTTGTCGATCATGGTGATGCGCACCGGCTGTCCAGCCAGCGCGTGGGTGAGTTCGAGGCCGCCGAACCCCGCGCCGACAACGACGACATGATGGCTGGCTTCGTTCATCTCATTCATCCTGACGGCAAGATTGCCTGTCCCAGATGTAGGTATTTTTGTGCATTGCAGCAACAGAGGGACGGTGCCCGGGACTCGCCGTTCCATGTCGTGAATGCACAAGTTATATCGTGTCGCGAGGTATAGCCTCATAGAACACGCTATGAGGTGTCCGCATGGCCAACGATCATGACGACCAGGGTCCGGCACAGTATGCCTCGCCGCCCTGTTTCATGCATGAACTCGATCGGGAATTTCAGGCACCGCTATCCGACTGGACCGATGTGAGGCGTTGGCGCAAGGCCGAGCGCGAACGGCTGATCGCCGCCCGCCTTGCTGTTTCGGCCGATGCGAGGGCAGCAATGTCCCAGCGCATTGCCGAGGGGCTCGACGCGATCATCGGCGCGATCAGTGGCCGCATGGTCAGTCTTTACTGGCCGTTTCGTGGCGAGCCGGACCTGCGGCCTTGGATGGCATCCGTCAATGCGCGCGGCGGCCGCACCGCGCTGCCCATCGTCGTCGAGAAAGGGCGCCCGCTGATCTTCCGTGCCTACAAATCCGGTGACCGGCTGGAAAAAGGCGTCTGGAACATCCCGATCCCGGCCGAGGGCGATCCGGTGCTGCCTGATATCGTCATCTCGCCGATCGTCGGCATCGATCCGGTAAACTATCGCCTGGGCTATGGCGGCGGCTTCTTCGACCGCACGCTGGCCGCCATGCCATTCAAGCCGCTGGTCATCGGCGTCGGCTACGAACTGCAACGCATCGCCACCATCTATCCGCAGCCGCATGACATTGCGATGGATCGGGTGGTGACGGAGGCCAGCTAAGCCATCTCCGGCTTCATGCCCATCGCCGTGCGGTCGACGATTTCGCGCAAGGCAAAGGACGAGTTGATCTTGGTCACGTGCGGCATGGCCGACAGCCATTCCTTGTGGATGCGCTCATAGTCGACCAGGTCTTTTGCCGCGATGCGCAGGATGTAGTCGTACTCGCCCGACATCAGATGGCAGGACAGTACGTTGGGGCAACGCTTGATCGCCGCCTCGAAATCCGACAGCGTTTTCTCGAACTGGCCCGACAGCGATATATGCACGATCGCCGTCATCTGATGACCGAGCGCTGCGTTGGACAGTCGGGCGTGATAGCCGCGAATGGTTCCGGATTTTTCCAGATTATCGAGCCGACGCGAACAGGCCGACTGCGACAGGCCAACCTTCTCGGCGAGTGCCGCATTGGGTATCCGGCCATCCTTCTGCAACGTCTCGAGAATGGCGATATCGATCCTGTCGAGCGGCATTTTTCGTGAATCCTGCGAATATCCTGCTATTTCGCGCAAGGATTATCGAAACCTGCCTGTCCGCGCAAGCGCATTCGCAAACACTTGTGCGCCGATTCGTGGTTCACTCCGACAATACAGGGAGTGAGCCCAAAAGGGCCCGGATCAGGAGAAGACAATGCGCGTCGGTTGCCCGAAGGAAATCAAGAACCACGAATATCGCGTCGGCCTCACGCCAGGCTCGGTCCGCGAATATGTGGCGCACGGCCACGAAGTGCTGGTCGAGGCCGGTGCCGGTGCCGGCATCGGCGCCGATGACAATGCCTATCGCGCCGCCGGCGCCACCATCGCCAAGACCGCCGCCGACGTGTTCGCCAAGTCGGACATGATCGTCAAGGTCAAGGAGCCGCAGCCCAATGAGTGGGTGCAGTTGCGCGACGGCCAGATCCTGTACACCTATCTGCACCTGGCTCCGGATCCGGAGCAGACCAAGGGCCTGCTCGCTTCGGGCGTCACCGCGATCGCTTACGAGACCGTGACCGACGACCGTGGCGGCCTGCCGCTGCTCGCGCCGATGTCGGAAGTCGCCGGCCGCCTGTCGATCCAGGCCGGCGCCACGGCGCTGCAGAAGGCCAATGGCGGCCGCGGCGTTCTGCTCGGCGGCGTGCCCGGCGTGCTGCCCGGCAAAGTCACCGTGCTCGGCGGCGGCGTCGTCGGCCTGCACGCGGCCCGCATGGCCGCCGGCCTTGGCGCCGACGTCACCATCATCGACCGTTCGATCCCGCGCCTGCGGCAGCTCGACGACCTCTTCGCCGGCCGTGTGCACACCCGCTACTCGACCGTCGAGGCGCTCGAGGAAGAATGCTTCTCGGCCGACATCGTCGTCGGCGCCGTGCTGATCCCGGGTGCTGCAGCACCCAAGCTCGTCACCCGCGAGATGCTGTCCGGCATGAAGAAGGGCTCGGTGCTGGTCGACGTCGCCATCGACCAAGGCGGCTGCTTCGAGACCTCGCATGCGACGACTCACGCCGAGCCAACCTACGAGGTCGACGGCGTCATCCACTATTGCGTCGCCAACATGCCGGGCGCCGTGCCGGTCACCTCGGCCCATGCGCTGAACAATGCGACGCTGCATTACGGCCTGCAACTCGCCGACAAGGGCCTGAAGGCGCTGGTCGACGACCATCATTTGCGCAACGGCCTCAATGTCCACAAGGGCAAGATCACGAATCGTGCGGTGGCCGAAGCGCTCGGCTACGAACTGGTCGAGCCAAAAGCTGTCCTGGCCGCGTAACCTGAATTACAAGAGTTTCCTCCTGTCAGCCCGCCGGCCCGTGCCGGCGGGTTTTTCTTGCCTGCCAAGTGCAGGCAACAAAAAGCGGAGCCAAAGCCCCGCTTCCTCGATATCGAGATTGCCGCCGGTTCATCCGCGGTCGGCCAATCGATCGACATTCGCCTTCTATCGCATCTATGCGACGGGAGTACGACAGGCTTCTTGACCGCAATCCTTGTGGTTCAGGCCCGTTCAATCCGGCACTGATAGCAGTTGTTGCGCGCCGAGCGGACATGCACATAGGCAATGTCGGCTCGTTCGAACAAGGCCTTGGCCCGCGCAACGACTGCCTCTGTCGGGATGACCCCGCCGCTGCCGTAGACGATGCGGTCATCCCTGCCATAGCCGCGCACGATATAGTCCGGGCTTTCGAGAATTTCGGGAAGTTCTTCGCTTCCGTCGGCACGTTCGCATTCTTCGGCGTGCAGGAAGATCGGGCCGGTTTCAGCATAGGGCTGAAGCTCCGGAAATGGGCGATAGGCGAGGATGAGATAGGCATCGCCGGCGGCGATGTTCTTCAGGCAATGCCGGCAAGGCATGCCGTCACCGTCTGAAATCCTGCGCTCGGGCGTCTGGCCGTAAGCATCGGGACCACCTCGCTGCAGTGCCCTGACATGGTCGGTGGGTAGCGCCTTGAACTGAATGGTCATGGTGAAATCTCCGGTGTTGTCGACCGGAAATTATGCGCTCGGGCCGATGCTTCCCACCCGATTCTTGCCAAGTGTCCAAGAGCCGATCGGGTGTTGGCAGCCGGTGCTGGTCGATCTCTCGATGGATCAGCGATGCCATCAATCGAGAAAAGCCGGCTAATCAAAATATCAGGGCCGCATGACGCTGGCCGAGCGCTCGGCGAAAGGCAGCGGATGCACGACCTCTTTCTTCTGCGCGACCGGCCTGAAACCGAGCTTCTGGTAGAGCGGCAGAGCCGCCGGATGGTCAAGCGTGCAGGTCTGCACCGTCACCCGTTTCGGCCCGTGCGACCAGGCGGCTGAAATCGCCGAACCCAGGAACCAGCGACCAATGCCTTGCCCGGTGGCATGTTCCATCATGCCGAAATAGGCGAGCTCGACTTCTTCAGGCAGATGCGGCTTGAGGTCAAAGAAGCCGGCCGGCGCACCGTCGAGATAAAGCACCCTGATGTCGCGATCCTCACGGTGGATGCCCGCCGAAAGCTCGTCGTCGTCCAGCCTCAGAACATTCACCCAATGCCATTTGCGGCCCACCCTATCCATCAAATAGCGGTAGAAATGCAGGGGAATGTCCTTGGTCTTCAGCAGCGCGACCTGGCGGTTGTAGGGCACCGGCGGCGAGACGGCAGGAGGGGCATGCATTTCAAGAAAAGTCACCGTGACTTCAATGTCCTGCAGCACACCGTTTTCCATCGTCTTCATTCCTTGCCGGTAGCCGGGCCGATCGCGACAGGCGTGTCGGAGAGCCCGCCCCACTCGGTCCACGAGCCGTCATAAAGCCTGTTGTCGGTGTGGCCAAGCGTCTCCAGCGCCAGAGTGATGACCGCGGCGGTGACACCGGAGCCGCAAGATGTGACGACGGGCTTCGACAGATCAATGCCGGCCTCCTCGATCACCTTGCGCAAACGGTCCTTCGACAGCAGTTCGCCGTTTTCCGACAGTGCGGAGTACGGCACATTGCGCGCGCCCGGCATATGGCCGGAACGGATACCGGCGCGTGGCTCGGGCTCGGTGCCGGTGAAGCGGCCGGGTCCGCGGGCATCGGCAATCTGGCTGGCGCTGGTCTCGACGATCCGGCGCATGTCGGCGAGGCTGGCGACACGACCGGCGTCGAAATCGGCATGGAACACGCTTGGCGCGATCTTCGTCAGCTCGGCCGTCACCGGCCGGCCGGCCGCTTTCCAGGCGTCGAACCCACCATCCAGAATATAGGTCTGGAAAACGCCCATGATGCGGCACATCCACCAGGCCCGGGGTGCCGAGAAGAATCCCGGACCGTCGTAGATGACGATGGTGTCGTCGGCTGAGACGCCCATCGCGCCGACATATTGCGCGAAATGCTGCGGCGACGGCAGCGTATGCGGCAATGCAGAATCTGGATCCGAAACCGCATCCTGATCCAGGAACCGGGCACCCGGAATGTGCGCGGCCTGATATTCCGCACGCGCGTCGCGCTTTTGCGCCGGCAGATACCAGGACGCGTCAATGATCGTCAGGCCGGGCTCGCCCAGGCGCGTCTGCAGCCAGTCCGCGTCGACTGTGAAAGGACTGTCCTGGGCCATTCTTGTTCTCCTGCTTCGTCTTCGGCAAAACGTTGTTTAGCTTGGCAATTCGGAGGCGTTCCGAGCGCGCGACATTCGCTTTGGATATGCAACATAGCCAAGCCGCAGCGGTTCGCTGATTCCGATTGTCTTCGTGTTTCGTGGCGAGTACGGATTGATCGTTATGATCTGGGGTGGGCGGGGTCAACAATCTAGGCATGGGCAATCTTCTATTTACCCGTATTCCCAGCAATCCGCTTTCGCTCGGACTTGTTTGCAACTTCATCGCGCATTATCCGCCTTTTGATGGCTACGAATTCGGCCTGATGGTGAAGACGCTGCGCTACCAGCTGGATCAGCAGACACATATGATCGGCTCGATCGACGACGCCATCGTCGCTTATGTCGGCTGGATCCAGACCAGCCGCGAGATAGCAGAGGCGTGGGCGGCGAATGGCGGGCCGCTCAATCCCTTTCCCGGCGGCGACGCCACCGCGGTGACGGTGCTGGCGACGCGATCGTCGTCCCACATCCTGCCGATGATCAAGGAAGCCAAGCGCATCAACCTGGACAAATCGGTATTCTGGAAGCGTGACTTCATCGACAGCCGCGGTTCGGTCAAGCGCGCCGTCCGCAAACGTGACGCCTGATGGATCCGGCCGGTTCCGCCGAGGCGCTGACGCAAGAAATCCTCATCCGGCTGGATGACCGATATGCCGCGATGTTCGTGCGCATCTGGCGGCCGGCCGGCACGCCGCGCGCAACGGTGTTCTGCCTGCACGGCTTTGCCGGCAATGGTGCCGACTTCGACTATCTCGCCACCTTCCTGTGCCGCAATGGCTTCCTGGTTATCTGTCCCGACTTGCTGGGGCGCGGGCGCAGCGCCTATCTGGGGTCGGGATACGACATCAATGTCTATTCCAAATGCCTGCGCGCGCTCGGCGAGTTCGCCGGTACGGAGAACCACTTCATCGGCACGTCGTGGGGCGGTACGATTTTGCTGCTGTTTCTGCAGATGACCCGCTCCAAGGCCGCGAGAATCATTCTCAACGACGTCCCCATGGTCGGCGGGCCGAAGGTTGACGCGATGAGAAACGAAGTCCTCAGGGAAAGTACACTTGCGTTCGAAACCCGCGCGGCGGCCAGGAACTATCTAAGCGCCGCCAGAGCCGTCATGAGCCCGGTCGAGGATACAGTGTTCAACCGCTACGTCGAGAACAGGATCGCCGCCGGTCCCGATGGCTTCCGGCTCGCCTATGACCCGGCCACGACGGGAAATTTCGGCGCCCTGACCGGCCGCGAATACGATCTTTTCCCGATCGCCGCCAAGATCGACGCTCGCATCCTGCTGATGTACGGTCGCGGCAGCCAGGTCATTGACCGGCAGGCTATCGAGCGCACGCGGCTGACACGGCCTGATCTGTGGCTTGTCGACAACATCGATGCCGGCGATCCGCCGTCGCTGATGACACTGGACCAGGCTCTGCTCATCCTGGGGTTCCTGTCCGCAGTCTGAAATTTGGATTCTGGTCGTGGCGGAGTTGGTTCCAAAAATGCATTTCGACGATTTGTACAGCGAATATGTCGCCGCGACCTATGATCGCCAAAGCTCAATCGAAAATCCCGCCAAGATCCTGATTTGTACGACCCCGCGAACGGCGGGGCATTCCTATTGTCAGGTGTTGCAGCAGTTTGGTCTGGGACTACCTACCGAGTATTTTCAGTGGCTGTATGCCTTGCCGTTGATGAGACGCTGGTCGGCTGACAACACGATGGACCTCGAGACACTCAATGAGCAGGGGCCGGCATACGGTCGCCATCTCATGGAGAAAAGAACCGAGAACGGCGTGTTCAGCGCAAAGATATTTTATGAGAACCTGCCATTCGCACGCAGTTCAATCGGCGTCGACGACGACAACTCGTTCTACGTTTTCCTCTCCAGGAGAAACAAGATCGATCAGACCATAAGCTTGCTCTCGGTGCTTCAAACGGGCCAGCCATTCGACAGCCAGGAGACATTGCCTGGAATTCCAACGGTCGCAGTTTTGAACGAGAGGGTGGTCCGAGATGCCGCGCAACACATTTTGAATGGCGAGATCAGGTGGAAGAATTATCTGAACACCGTTGATCGGAACAGGGTGGCTCACGTCTTCTATGAGGACTTTATCGCGAACCAACAGGAAAACGTATCCGCCACAATAAGCAACTGGCTCCCGGGCTTCGAGCTGAAGTCAAATGCCACGTCGACAAGCAGACGCTATGCGCAAGGTGTCGACTTCAAGGACATGATCGGAAGGCAATTCGGCGCCTTGATCCGACGGTTTTGGCGGGACCATGCCTGATCTAACCTGTCATCGACGCGAAACACTAACCGAAGACCCCTGCGCGGGCCGCAACGCCAGCGCATAGTCGAACCGGATTATATCGTCGGCACGACTGAATGCGAACTGCCGCACAACGGCCAGAATCGCCTCCTTAACTTCCAGCCGACCGAGACGAGCGCCACCGCACATGCGTGGTCCGGTAAGGAAGGGAATAAAGGCCCGTCGGTCGAAGCTGTTCTCCATGAATTCCTTGCGGCTGGCATCGAAGACGTGCGGGTTTGACCAGAAGGCCGGATTCTGGTGCACACCGACGATCGATACCATGATCAGTTGCCCGGCGGAGAGGTTCCGTCCGTCGAGAACCGTATCGGCGCCGACTTCCCGGGTCAGGAACGGTATCGGAGGGAAATAGCGCATCGTCTCGTTGATCATGCAATCGGTGTACGGCGTCTGCGCCTCGCCCGAGAGAACCTCGGCATGGATGCGCTCCTGCACCTGCTGGTTGGCCCCCAGCCGATCGATGACCCAAAGTGCGGTCGTGACCGTTGTCTCGACGCCGGCGAAGAAATTCATGACGAACTCTTCCACCGGCGAAAAGCCTTCGACATCAGTGGCTTCGCTTCTAAAGCGGTCCATCTCCGCAGCGGCCCTGGGATCCGCCATCAGCAGCGATGCGAAATCGGCAACCACCGCGCGAGCATCCTGGATGGCGTTCGCACGTTCGGCGGTCGTCGGCGTCACCCAGGAATAATATTGGAGACGCCTCAGCACATCGCGGACCCTGTCGAGCAGCAATAGCGTCGCCGCCCTGTCGGGAACAAGGCCGAAAGCCCGGTAAAATATCGTCATCGATGCGGCGAACAAAGCTTGCTGAATTGCGGGCAGCGTAGCCTCGCTACTGGACAGACAGGCGGCGAAGATTTCCGCCACGGGATGCTGCTGCGCCGGCCTGGCGGCCGACAGATAAATATCCTGGGTGATGACGCGCCGGCCAGACCAGTCCTCATCATTGGTGTTGAAGCGGCTGAAACCTAGGGCCGAGATCAGGGAGAAGTTTTTTCGGAAGAGCTCTGGCGCCTTGACGATGACGTCGACGGCCTCGGGATTGTCGAAGACCGGGAGATTGCCGAGATCTCGGGCTTTCCCGTCGGCCCCACCTGCCCGCTCTGGGCGAAAAGCACATAGACCAGGTTGTTGAGCACGCTTTCGATTTGCGCTGGATTGTCCACCAAACCCCCTGTCGGTCGCGGCTCGGTCAGCCCCAGCGCGACGCTTACCACATCTGTCCAACGGCGCTACCGAGGCATCGTGGCAAAGCAGCAACACTACCCCGCAAAGTTGCTGGCCGGACTTGCTGCAATGTGCCGTTAGGTTATGTGTGTAATGTTGGTTTTGGGGCAAGATTCTAAACGGGGGTTAGTATGCGGGCTCGGGCACCTGGTAAATTGTTGGCGACTGTAGCGGCGTCCGCTGCTTCGGTGACTTCCGCAGGCGTGGTTGCCGCGCATGCGGAGGATGTGAAGGTCACAGACCAGTCGGCGATCGATTCCCGCGTCAAGATCGCTTTCGAGGGCGCGTTTTATCAAAACAACGTCCACCAGGACGACAAGACCGGAGTCACCGACAAGCTTGGAAACAGCAATGGTGACTTCTCAGGTTCGGTCGCGCTGACCAAGCAGATTTCTTCAGACATGGACTGGCGCCTTGCAGGCGCGTTTCATTTGGGCAAGAACCGTTCTTGGCAAGAGAGTGGCCAGATAACGGGCAGCGACCCAGGCTTTTTGACCATAGGCTACGGCGACGATTACAACTTCCAGGCGTTCGATTTCGATGTCGGCAAGCATGTCAAGGTTCAGGCCGCCGATATTCGATTCTTTGGCGGTCTGCGTCTGGTGCATTCGGATGAAAGAGCCGATGTCTTTGAAAGTTTCTCCCCGGACAATGCTGCCGACAAGGGCGGTACCGTCGACAAGGTAGGATCGTCGGAATATCGGGGCATTGGCCCGCGTGTTGGCGCCGAGGCATACTATCCGCTGAGTGAAACCTGGGGGCTGACAGGCGCGGTTTCCGGCTCCGTCATGTGGGGCCGCCGTGAAAACCGCGCCGGATCCAACTACGACTTCACAACGGGTCAAAAGGGCTCAATCACGGTGGCAAGCCAGTCCGCCAATCAGACCGTGACCAATCTCGACGCCTCGGCCGGCCTGAGTTGGACCCCTCTTGCCGGCGCCACCTTTACGGCGGGCTACAAGATCGAGCAGTGGCACAATCTGCTTATCAATGCGGACAGTACCACCCAGACCTTCCACGGACCGTTCCTTCGTCTCGAAGTCAAAATGTGACCGAAGTAACCGGCGCGCGGTGAGCTTGGGCGCGATGTTCGAATCCAGGATCGCGGTCAACGGCAACGTCAAATTGCACTACACGGCGGCGGGCTCTGGCCCGCCGATCGTCTTTCTGCACGGCTTTCCGGATCATGGAATGGGCTGGCGCCGGCAGATGCAGGCGCTTTGCGGCCGCTATCGCGTGATCGCGCCGGACCTGCGTGGCTTCGGACAAAGCGATGCGCCGCAGGGTTACGGCAACTATGTGCTGGCAAACCTGGTCAACGACGTGCTGGCCGTTCTCGCCGCTGAAAAGCTGACCCAGGCCGCGATTGTCGGCCACGATTGGGGCGGTATCATCGCATGGTGGCTGGCCATACGAGTGCCGCAGGTCGTGCGCCATCTCGTCCTGTTGTCGACTCCGCACCCGCGCAATCATCTGCGTGCGATTGCCGATCCGGCCAATGCCGAGATCACCGGCTACATACGCCGCTTCCAGGTACCGGGCGCAGCCCAGATGCTGGACATCAACGAACTCTGCGCATGGGTCACTGATCCGGCGGACAGGCAAGCCCTGGTGGACTCCCTCAGGCGATCCGATCCGGAGGCGATGCTGGGCTACTACAGGGCCAACATACCGCTTGGCAGAGTGCCTGACTTAGGGCCGTTGCCTCTCGTCAAGGCACCGACCCTGGTGCTGTTCGGCACCGATGATCCTTATGTCCCGGCCAGCGCTTTTGACGGCACGTTCCGCGAGGTCGACAACGTGACCGCACTGGTGGCCTTGCCCGGCGCCGGTCACTTCATCCACCATCAGGCAGCCAAGTTCGTCACCGAGCAGATCGAGGCGTGGGTGGAGCGACCACCTTCCAGTTTCCGTCACCTGGCGTAAGGTATCTCAGGATCGCCTGACCAGTTATAGAAAGCCAAGTGCTGTCCGACCTCAGTTCGCCGGCATCGGGCCGAAGCGGATGCGGAAGCGCCTGTTCTCGCGGCCCTTCTTCTCGATCTTGCCGATGTGGATTTCACCGATTTCGCCGGTGCTTTTCACGTGCGTACCGCCGCAGGGCTGGCTGTCCACCGAGGCATTCTCGCCGATGCAGACCAGGCGGATCTTGCCGGTGCCAACCGGCGGCCGGACGTTCTTCGACTTGACTAGGCCAGGGTTGGCGGCGAGTTCCTCGTCGCTGATCAGCCTGGTGAAAATCGGATGATTGGCCCGCACCAGATCCATCAGGCGCGCGGTCACCTCTTCCTTCGAGAAGCTAGCGTCCGGAATGTCGAAATCGACACGGCTGTCGTCCTCGGAAACCGCCGCACCGGTGATCGGAAATGGGCAAACGACGGTAAGCAGGTGGCAAGCGGCGTGCATGCGCATCAGGAGATACCGGCGCTCCCAGTCGATGGCGAGTTTGACCCTCTCGCCAACCGCCAAGGTCGCCTGCTCCGGCGCCGGCACATGGATGATCTCGTCCTTGGTCTCACCCGTGATGGTGGCGGCAATGGCGATGCGGCCGCCATCGGCGCGTTGGAGATAGCCGGTATCGCCCGGCTGGCCGCCCGAGGTGGCATAGAATATGGTCCGGTCGAGGATGATGCCGCCGCGCTCGTTGACGGCAACGACCGTCGCGTCCGCCGTGCTGAGATAGGCATCGTCGCGAAACAGCGCTTCCGTCTTGTGCGCCATCACGCGACCTTTTCGAACGGCACCGAAATCTTGCTCTGCAGCTCCATCCAGCCCGGTACAGGCAGGTTCTTCTCGCGCAAAAATTCCGGGTTGAACAGCTTCGACTGATAGCGCGTACCGTAGTCGCAAAGAATGGTCACGATGGTGTGGCCGGGACCCAATTCCCTGGCCAGACGGATGGCGCCGGCAATGTTTATGCCGGTCGAGCCGCCGACGCACAGGCCTTCTTCCTGGATCAGGTCGAAGACGATCGGCAGTGCGTCCTCGTCCTTGATCTGGAACGAGAAGTCCGGTGTGAATCCTTCGAGATTGGCGGTGATGCGCCCCTGCCCGATGCCTTCGGTGATCGAACTGCCCTCGGACTTCAATTCGCCGCTGGTGTAGAAACTGTAGAGCGCGGCCCCGAGCGGATCGGCGAGCGCGATCTTCACATCCTTGCTCTTGGCCTTCAGCCCGAAGGCAACGCCAGCCAGCGTGCCGCCGGAACCCACCGCCGAGACGAAACCGTCGACCTTGCCGCCGGTCTGGTCCCAGATTTCCTCCGCGGTGGTGCGGATATGTCCATCGCGGTTGGCGACATTGTCGAACTGGTTGGCCCAAATGGCACCGTTCGGCTCGCTCCTGGCCATCTGCTCGGCGAGCCGTCCCGACAGTTTCACGTAGTTGTTGGGGTTCTTGTAGGGCACGGCCGGCACCTCGATCAGCTCAGCACCGAGCAACCGGATGGTGTCCTTCTTTTCCTGGCTCTGCGTATCCGGGATAACGATGACGGTGCGATAACCCAGCGCCTTGGCGACCAGCGTCAGCCCGATGCCGGTGTTGCCGGCCGTCCCCTCGACGATGACACCGCCCGGCTTCAACAGGCCGCGCTGTTCGGCGTCACGGATGATGAACAGGCCGGCGCGATCCTTGACCGATTGCCCCGGATTCATGAATTCGGCCTTGCCCAGGATCTCGCAGCCGGTTTCTTCGGAAGCTTTGTTGAGGCGGATCAGAGGCGTGTTGCCGATCGCGTCGATCACAGAACGGGGCATTCAGGATTCCTTGTGTGCGTGCGCCGAAACCCTAGAAACCCGAAGCTTCGGTTTCAAGGCAAGAATTTGCCTGGTCCAGTCGCATTTCCGGCACTGCGGTGTATCTGCAGCCTCCAGGCCGGGCTCGATGCCGCACAGTTCATTTGCACCTGTGGTCGAAAAGCACTCTTTCCATTCGATTTCTTCACCGCTAGAGCAGAGCACCAACAAACTCGGCAGGGCGCAGCATGACACTCTATCGGGCCGATCCGAAACACGGCGTCGCCTGGGTCACGGGCGGCAGCAGCGGCATTGGCCGCTCGCTGGCCAGGGATCTGGCGTCGCAGGGCTACGCGGTGGCGGTAACCGCACTCGATGACGACCCGATCGACACGCTCATCGTCGAGACCACGCAGATGCCCGGTAGCGTTACCGCTTTTCCCTGCGATGTCACCGACGAGCCGCGCATGGCAAAAACGGTTGCCGCGATCGAGAAGGAACTCGGCCCGATCGTGCTCGCCGTCTTCAATGCGGGGAACTACATTTCGACGCCTGGAGAGGCTCTCGTCGTCAGCGACTTTCGCAAGTCCTTCGAGGTCAACTATTTCGGCATCATCAACGGGCTGGTGCCGGTCGTGGAGCATATGCGCGTGCGATCGCGCGGCCATGTCGTGCTCGTCGGATCGGTCACCGCCTATTTCGGCTGGCCGACGACGGCCGCCTATGGCGGCACCAAGGCGGCGATCAACATCCTGGCCGAGTCGCTGAAATATGACTTCGACAAGATGAACATCCGCGTCCAGGTGATAAACCCCGGTTTTGTCGACACGCCGCTGACCGAAAAGAACATGCTGCCAATGCCGGGCCTGATGCCGGTCAGCCGGGCGACGCGCCGCATGGTGAAGGCAATCAAATCCGGTGGCTTCGAAGTCACCTTTCCCTACCGCACGAGCTGGCCTCTGAAATTTCTCGCTTTGTTGCCCAGGCCGATCACCCGGTGGGTGATCATCTTGACGACCAGCTGGAAGGCAAGGCCGCTGCATTACGAGCGCAAGCCGCCCAACAAATAGGATGCCCACAGGATTGGTGGTGTGGCTGCCTGGACGGCCGTTGCCTGTTCATGGCCGCCACCATAGGTTTGTTGTTGTTGCGTGGAGTCTGCAATGGGGCGACGGATCGTGCTTGCTGTGCTGGGCCTGATCGCCGTTCTTGCTCTGGCTTTCGTCTTTGGCCCACGCGTTCCCGTCGACACCACGATCCGCTTCGATCCTTCCGTCATCGGTGACGATCCGCAGGCCTATGTGGCAAAGGTGGAAGCCGCCGTGCCCGGTATCCGTGACGGGCTGGAGAAGGAGATCGTCTGGGCCAACCCGATGGTGCATGCCAAGACGCCGCTGTCGATCGTCTACATCCACGGCTTCTCGGCTTCAAAGGGCGAAGTCCGCCCCCTGCCCGACGACGTGGCCGACCAGCTCGACGCCAACCTCTTCTACACCCGCCTCACCGGTCACGGGCAGGACGGCGCGGCGATGGCGCAAGGCAGCATCAACGCCTGGATCAACGATTATGAGGAAGCGCTCGCCATTGGGCGGGCGATCGGCGACAAGGTGATCGTCATCTCAACCTCGACTGGCGGCTCGCTGGCGGCATGGGCGGCAACGCAGCCAGGCGCATCGGACGAGGTGGCGGCCATTGCGTTCATCTCCCCCAATTTTGGCGTGAGGGCGTCCGGTGCCGAACTCCTGACCATGCCATGGGGCAAACAGATCGCCGAACTGGTCATCGGCAAGGAGCGCAGCTTCGCGCCGCGCAACGCGCTGCACCAAAAATTCTGGGCCACCAAATATCCGGTTGCCGCGACGCTGCCGATGCAGGCGCTGACGGAACTCGCCTATGGCGCGCCGGTGGAGAAGGCTAACATCCCTGCCCTGTTCATCTTCTCGGATATGGACAAAGTTGTGCGACCGGACCGCACGCGTGAGATCGCCGGGCGCTGGGGTGGTGCGCATGAACTGGTCCCCATCGAAAGCACTGGCGATCCCGACAATCACGTCATCGCCGGCGACGCGCTGTCGCCGTCGACAACGGCTTTCCTGGCGCAACGGATTGCTGTTTGGGTCGAGGCGGTGGCGAAGTAAGGCTCGGAGACAAAAAGGGCGGCTGAAGCCTCGCTTCAACCGCCCTTTTCTCTATCAGTGTGGCAGCCATCCAAGCGCCAAGGCTTGGCCGACCGTCACGAGGCTTCGTTACGCAGCGCGCGCCGCCGGACGCTTGCCGCCGAAGCGGCGCTTGTTGTTGCCCTTGAAGGCTGGCTTGCCGCCTTCCGGCTTGCGTTCACCGGCAAAGGCCGGCTTGTCGCCGAACCGCTTCTTGCCGAAGCCGTTGCCCTTGTTCTCGCCGCCCGGCCGCCTGCCGTCGCGACGGCCATTGCGGTCGTTGCGATCATTGGCGGGCTCGAAGCGCTCGTTCTTTTCAGCCGGATTGCGCTGCGGATCGGGGCTGCCGAGATGGTCGGCAACGATTGGCAGCTTGGTGCGGATGATGCGCTCGACCTGGCGCAGCTTGCTGTTTTCCGAAGGATCGCAAAGCGTGATCGCGATGCCGTCCATGCCGTTGCGGCCGGTGCGGCCGATGCGGTGGACGTAGCTTTCAGCCTCGTCCGGCAGGTCGAAGTTCACGACATGGCTGATGCCGGGAACGTCGATGCCGCGCGCCGCGATATCGGTCGCGACCAGAATGCGCACCGATCCCTCACGGAAATCATTCAGCGCCTTCTGACGAGCGTTCTGCGACTTGTTGCCGTGAATGACGGCGGCCTTGAAGCCGTCGCGCTCGAGGTCCTTGGTCACCCGGTCGGCGCCATGCTTGGTGCGCGAGAAGATGATGACGGACTTCATCGCCTCGTCGGCGAGCATCGTCGACAGAACCTGGCGCTTCTGCTTGGTGCGGGCAAAGACGACGCCCTGGGAGATTTCGACCGCCGCGGTGCTTTGCGGCGAGACTTCGATGCGGACGGGGTTCTTCAAGAGACCCTTGGCCAGTTCGGCGATCTCGTCCGGCATGGTGGCCGAAAACAGCGCCGTCTGGCGGTCAGGCGCGGTCGCCTTGGCGATACGCTTGACGTCGTTGATGAAGCCCATGTCGAGCATACGGTCGCCCTCGTCCAGCACCAGCCATTTGGTGTCGGAGAGGATGAGGTCGCCTTCGCGCACCAGGTCGGTCAAGCGGCCCGGTGTGGCAATGAGGATGTCGACGCCGGGCGCTACCTTCTTCACCTGGCTGAAGCGCGAGACGCCGCCCAGCACCAGTGCGGTGGAGACATGCTGGCCTTTTGCGAGGATCTTGATGGTGTCTTCGATCTGCACGGCAAGTTCACGCGTCGGCGCCAGGATCAGCGCACGGGCCGTCTTGGCGCGCCGCTTGGTGCCGAGCGCGATGATCTTCGAGAGGATCGGCAGCGCAAAGGCCGCGGTCTTGCCGGAGCCCGTCTGCGCGATGCCGAAAATGTCACGGCCTTCCAGCTGCGGCGGGATGGCCTGCATCTGGATCGGCTTCGGCTCGGTGAAGCCGGCATTGTGGGTGGCCTTGAGCAGCGCACCCGTAATTCCCAGCGCTGCGAAACCGGAGAGTTCCGCGGTGTCGTTGCCGGGCAATGTGTTTTCGTTGGTCAAAATAATCTTCTTTCAAGCGGCCTCTTGGCCGCAAACATCAATGGCGGCAGGGCGCAACCTGCCGTCGAAAAATTTGATATGAAACGACAAGGCGGGCGGACGGTATCGTCCACTCGGCTGCGCTGTCGTGCCCGCAGGCGTCATGCCACGGGGCTTTTTCGCCGCCTTACCGATTTGCCGGAAAGAGGGAAAACAGACGCAACCAGTCTCATTTGTCGAGAAGGCCGGAATCTCCCGGCCCAAGCGCCTATGGGCTGCATATGGCTGAGTTCGCCCCGGAATGCAAGGGGCGTCATGTTGCAGCGCAGCAAAAACCAGCCGAAAGCCGACGCTTGCGCTCTCCGGCAGGCATCATTACCACAAATGCAGCTTCTATTTTGGGGACCGAGCGATGAAGGACGTGCTGAAGGAACTCGAGCGCCGGCGCGAGATCGCCCGCATGGGCGGCGGCCAGGCGCGCATCGATGCCCAGCACAAGAAGGGCAAGCTGACCGCGCGAGAGCGCATCGAGGTGTTTCTCGACGAAGGCTCGTTCGAAGAATTCGACATGTATGTCGAGCATCGCTCGACCGATTTCGGCATGGAGAAGACCAAGATCGCCGGCGATGGCGTCGTCACCGGCTGGGGCACGGTCAATGGCCGCCCGGTCTATCTCTTCGCCAAGGATTTCACCGTGTTCGGCGGCTCGCTGTCTGAAGCCCATGCCGAGAAGGTCATCAAGGTGCAGGAGATGGCGCTGCGCAACCGCGCGCCGATCATCGGCCTCTACGATGCCGGCGGCGCCCGCATCCAGGAAGGCGTGGCAGCGCTTGGCGGCTATGCCGAGATCTTTCAGCGCAACGTGCTGGCCTCCGGCGTCATTCCGCAGATTTCCGTGATCATGGGGCCGTGCGCCGGCGGCGACGTCTATTCGCCTGCCATGACCGACTTCATCTTCATGGTGCGCGACACCTCCTACATGTTCGTCACCGGACCGGATGTGGTGAAGACCGTCACCAACGAGACGGTGACCGCCGAGAGCCTCGGCGGCGCCTCGGTGCATACGACGAAATCCTCCATCGCCGACGGCGCCTACGACAATGACGTCGAGGCGCTGTTGCAGATGCGCCGCCTGGTCGATCTGCTGCCCGCGTCGAATACGTCGGAGCTTCCCGAGATCGAATGCTACCAGTCGGTCACCGACCATGATTTGTCGCTCGACCGGCTGATCCCCGACAACGCCAACAAGCCCTACGACATCAAGGAGTTGATCCTGAAGGTCGCCGATGAAGGCGACTTCTTCGAAATCCAGCAGAGCTTTGCCAAGAACATCGTCACCGGCTTTGGCCGTGTCGAAGGCCGCACGGTCGGCTTCGTCGCCAACCAGCCGATGGTGCTGGCCGGCGTGCTCGATTCCGACGCCAGCCGCAAGGCAGCGCGCTTCGTGCGCTTCTGCGACTGTTTTTCGATCCCGATCGTCACCTTCGTCGATGTGCCGGGCTTCCTGCCGGGCACCGCACAGGAATATGGCGGGCTGATCAAGCACGGCGCCAAGCTCTTGTTCGCCTATGCCGAAGCGACCGTGCCGAAGATCACCGTCATCACCCGAAAAGCCTATGGTGGCGCCTATGATGTCATGGCCTCAAAACATCTGCGCGGCGACATGAACTATGCCTGGCCGACGGCGCAGATCGCGGTCATGGGGGCGAGAGGCGCGGTCGAGATCATCTACCGCAAGGACATTGGCGACGCCGAAAAGATCGCAGCCCATACAAAGACTTACGAGGATCGCTTCCTGTCGCCCTTCGTCGCCGCTGAACGCGGCTATGTCGACGAGGTGATCATGCCGCACTCGACCCGCCGCCGTATTGCGCGCGCGCTGCGCATGCTGCGCAACAAGGACATGCAGAACCCCTGGAAGAAGCACGACAACATACCGCTGTGAGGTGGCCGATGGGGGCCCTCACTCTTCGTCGGCCGCACCGAACCCCGCGTCCATGGTGGCGCTGGTTGGGCTCGCCCAAGGTGTTGCGTGGTTGTCGATGCGCATCTGGAAGATGAAATAGGTCGGCGAGCAGAAGCCGACGCCTTTCACTTTTGAAATGCCCGGCATGTCGGGCGGCATTGACTGGCACATATAATCCTCGCGGCAGAAATGCTCGGCATCGCAGGCCGGCCGGTTGCCGCGATTGACCGCGCCGCCGAGGCACTGGTCGAAATTGTTGGTCGCCACGCAAGTGTCGAATTTCTTGCCGCCAACCAGCCCGCAGATTTCGTTCGGCATTGGCCTACCCTTCTTGAAGGCGGCGAAGTTGCGATCCTTGTCGTCGCAGGCGCGGTAGGCGATGCCGGCCGGCACGCCGATCTTCGGCGGCCGGCAGGTATAGGCGGTCCGCGAAATCCCCGGCGCGAAGGCGGCGAACTGGCCTGATATCGTGTAGCGGTCGTTGAAAGGCTGCGACTGGTTGCTGGCGATCGACCCGGTCAGGCAAGGATGGCCGGAGAACATTTTCGGGCTGTCTTGGCTGTCCTTGGGCAGCAGACACTGGGCCAGGGTGGTGCGCACGCCAGACGCGGTCGCCAGTGGCGTGCAAACCGTGCCACCGCCACATGCCCAACTCGCGCCGAAGCGCTTGGCATCGTCCGGCATCAGGCACGGCATCGCCATTTCCGCCGGCGCGTAGTTGACATCGCCGGTCTCGGTCCAGGTGGCGGGCGGTGCGAAGGACAGCGGCCGGTAGCGGTTCGGCTGCTTGCCGTCTTGCGTTGCGCGCAACCAGGCCTGGCGCCGGGGAATCTCGGCATGGAGATGCGGCGAGATGCCGACCTCGATGCGGTTGAGCGGCGACGTCGTCTTGTCGTCGAGGCCGATGAAGTGGAAGCCGGCGGTGGACCCCGCCTGGTGACAGCCCTGGCAGGCGCCATTGTCCAGCCGCTCGACCAGCGCCTCCGGCGTGCGAACCAGCTTCATCGAGGAATAATCGAGCGATACGAATTCCTTGGGTTGGAATATTTGCGTAAACGGATGATTGGCCTGTCTTGCGCTGCCGAAGGTCGACCACGAGATGACCTTCTTCGCCAGGAATTCGTCCGGGATTTCGTAGACGCCGAGATCGACCGCCGCGACATTGGTGCTGACATAGTCGGCAAGCCGTTTCTTCAGCTCCGCGTCTTGTGAGAGGCGTGCGGTGTCCGGCGTATTCTCCAAGGGCTTCTCGCCGACCTTGGCGCCATCGATGCCAAAGATGCGCATCAGATACGCGGCCTGCCCGCCGAATTCGGTCTCCTGGCCCGAGGGAAAGCGCACCACCTGTGCATTGAGTTCGAGCTGCTTGAAGGTGAACCCGGCCCGCTCCAGCGGCCCGCCGCTCAGCCAGCCGGCATCGACGCTCTCATCGAGTTGCGGCGTCCAGCGCCCGGCAACGCCGACACAGCCGCCATCGGCATCAGCTGTCGCACTGTAGACGGCGTTGAAGTTGAACGGCAGCCGCGAGGCCAGAACCTTGCCGTCCTTCTTGAAACTGTAGGCCAGGCGATAGATGAAACGCACCTCGCCGCAGCTCTTGTCGCCTTCCAAGGCAGCGAAATCACGCCGGTCGAGCCGGTTGACGACGCCGACCAGCCGGAAGCGCGCCGCCTCGCTCTTCAGCCAGCGCATATCCATGATGCGGCCGACATTGCCGTCGGTCACCTCGTAAAGCGTGCGCCCGCCAGCCTTTATCTCGGCCCGCAGCGTGGCGATGTCTGATGCCACGGTATCGACGATCGCATGATAGGCCGGCGCCTTGTCATAAAGCGTTTTCAAATCGTCCGCGCCATCGACGCCGAAAATGCCGGCGAAGCCGAAGCCCCTGGCATCGAGCGCGGCGAGAACAGCGGGATCATCTACGATGGTCACCGGCTGCTCGGCGTGCACGCCGTGTGACGCGAACAGCGCGATGACGGCCGCAACGATGAGCGCGAAACGCTTCATCCAATGACCTTCTGCCGCGCTTCGACCAGTTCGCGCAGCACCGGCACCAGCGCCAGCGGCAGATCCTCGGCGATCAACCCCGGTCCGGACCGGCTGCCGGTCTCCGCATGGATCCACACAGCAGCGCGAGCCGCTTCGAACGCCGGCATGCCTTGCGCCAGCAGCCCGGCGGTAATGCCGGACAGCACGTCGCCCGACCCGGCAGTGGCAAGCCAGGCTGCGCCGTTGGCATTGATGGCCGCCCGGCCATCGGGCGCGGAGATCACCGTATCGGCGCCTTTATAGACGATAACGGCATTGGCACGGGTGGCCGCTGCACGTGCCTTGTCGAGTTTGGACGAGCCATGGTCACCGGCAATGTCAGGAAACAGCCTGGCGAACTCCCCTTCATGCGGTGTCATCACCAGGGCCGGCGCATTCGGCCCGCGCACAGCTTCGAACAAAACGTCCGGCGCCTCGCGAAACGCGGTGATCGCGTCGGCGTCGAACACAAGGCCATCGACCCGTGCCGAAGCACCTTGCGGCTTGCCGGAGGCGAGGAGCGCAAGTCCAAAAGTCCGCGTTCTCTCCCCGACGCCAAAGCCGGGGCCGAGAACGAAGGCCGAAGGCCGGTGTTCGCCGACAAATTCCTCGATGTCCGTGACGTCATCGGTCTTGCGCAGCATGATCGAGGTCAGATGGGCGGCATTGACCTGCATGGCGTTGCCCGGCGACAGCACGGTCACAGCCCCTGCCCCACTTCGGGCGGCGGCAAGCGCCGACAGCCGCGCCGCGCCGGTGGCGCTCGGCCCGCCGGAAAAGACGCCGACATGGCCGCGCTTGTATTTGTGCGCGTCGACAGCCGGCACCGGGAAATCGCGCAGCCAATGCGCCGGCCAGTTCTCGAACGTCCGGGGCTGGAGCGATGCGATGATGTCGTCGCCGATGCCGATATCGGCCAGCACGATCTCGCCGCATCGCTCCCGACCCGGCAGCAACAGATGGCCTGGCTTCTTGCGGGCGAAGGTCACCGTGGTGGTAGCGGTAAATGCCACGCCCAATACTTTGCCGCTGTTGCCAGAAACGCCCGAGGGTAGATCGACCGCGACAACTGGCAAACGCCGATCGGTGGCGATGCCGACCGCCCTGGCGGCATCACCAGACATCGGCTTGGACAGCCCTGCCCCGTAAAGCGCATCGACCACGATCGAGCCGGGCTCGGCTACAAAGCCGGACAGCGGCCGGGGCGCGATCGGGCACTCTGCCGCGGCGAGCGCCGCGTCGCTTTGCGGCCTCGGCGCACCGGACGCCCAGACAGTGGTGGCGACGCCGCTGCCGGCCAGGATGCGGGCGACGACATAGCCGTCGCCGCCATTGTTGCCAGGGCCGCAAAGCACATGAACATGTGTTGCAGAGGGATAACGCCTGAGAATCTCGGCTGCGACCGCTTCGCCGGCGCGGCGCATCAGGCCGATGCCGTCGACTGGGCCGGCGGCAATGGTCAGCCGATCCGCCTCGCCCATCTCGGCCGGAGAAAGAACTTCATCGCTCATGGATTGCCGATCCGCATTCGATCAAGCATTGTCCAGTTTTCCGGCCGAAGCAAACGAAGAGGAGTTCATCATCAGCTGCGGCCATGTCGCCAGGAGGGTATCGAGGCGCAAAGATGCACAATCGATGGGCGATCTGCCTAATTATTATGCGGATGCAAGTGCTGGCACTGTGTAGGCTTCAGCAGCTCATGCCGCATCCGATGTATCGAATGACGCGAATTTGCACCTCGGCGCGACGTGACTTGGAAATCATATGAAACCGCTTCGAATCCAGCTATCTGGCACAGTTCGTGCTTGATGGAGGCGCAAGCGGGGGCTCACAACCCGTTTTTTTGGCAGTGGAGGCCACTTTTTACATGAAAAAGATCGAAGCGATCATCAAGCCATTCAAGCTGGACGAAGTGAAGGAAGCGCTTCAGGAGGCCGGACTGCAAGGCATCACCGTGACCGAGGCCAAGGGCTTCGGACGCCAGAAGGGCCATACCGAACTCTACCGTGGCGCCGAATATGTCGTCGATTTCCTGCCCAAGGTGAAGATCGAAGTTGTCCTCGGCGACGATGCGGTCGAAGGCGCGATAGAAGCCATCCGCAAGGCGGCCCAGACCGGCCGTATCGGCGACGGCAAGATCTTCGTCTCCAATATCGAGGAAGTCGTGCGCATCCGCACCGGCGAAACCGGAATGGACGCCGTCTGACGCGACCATCCTATAAGAAACGTCATCCATCAAAAAACGTCATCAAACAGGGATACATGACATGACGACAGCCAAAGACATCATGAAGCAGATCAAGGACAACGACGTGAAATTCGTCGACCTGCGCTTCACCGACCCGAAGGGCAAGCTGCAGCACGTAACGATGGATGTCGTCGAGGTCGAGGAAGACATGTTTGCCGATGGCGTCATGTTCGACGGCTCCTCGATTGCCGGCTGGAAGGCCATCAACGAGTCCGACATGGTGCTGATGCCCGATCCGGACACGGTCCATATGGACCCGTTCTTCGCCCAGTCGACCATGGTCATCCTGTGCGACATTCTCGATCCGGTTTCGGGCGAATCCTACAACCGCGACCCGCGCGGCACCGCCAAGAAGGCCGAGGCCTACATGAAGGCCGAAGGCATCGGCGACCAGATCTTCGTCGGCCCGGAAGCCGAGTTCTTCGTGTTCGATGACGTCAAGTACAAGGCCGACCCCTACAACACCGGCTTCAAGCTCGATTCCACCGAACTGCCGTCCAACGACGACACCGACTACGAGACCGGCAATCTCGGCCACCGTCCGCGCGTCAAGGGCGGCTATTTCCCGGTGCCGCCGATCGACAGCGCGCAGGACATGCGCTCCGAGATGCTGACCGTGCTCGCCGAAATGGGCGTGCGCGTCGAAAAGCATCACCATGAGGTCGCCGCCGCGCAGCACGAACTCGGCATCAAGTTCGACACGCTGGTGCGCAACGCCGACAAGATGCTGATCTACAAATATGTCGTGCACCAGGTCGCCAACGCCTACGGCAAGACGGCCACCTTCATGCCGAAGCCGATCTTCGGCGACAATGGCTCGGGCATGCACGTCCACCAGTCGATCTGGAAGGGCGGCAAGCCGACCTTCGCCGGCAATGAATATGCCGGCCTGTCGGAAAGCTGCCTGTTCTACATCGGCGGCATCATCAAGCACGCCAAGGCGATCAACGCCTTCACCAACCCGCTGACCAACTCCTACAAGCGTCTGGTGCCGGGCTATGAAGCGCCGGTGCTGCTTGCCTATTCGGCGCGCAACCGGTCGGCCTCCTGCCGCATCCCGTTCGGCTCGTCGCCGAAGGCCAAGCGCGTCGAGGTCCGCTTCCCCGATCCGGGCGCGAACCCCTACCTCGCCTTCGCCGCCATGCTGATGGCCGGCCTCGACGGCATCAAGAACAAGATCCATCCCGGCCAGCCGATGGACAAGGATCTCTACGACCTGCCGCCGAAGGAGCTGAAGAAGATCCCGACCGTCTGCGGTTCGCTGCGTGAAGCCCTGCAGAGCCTCGACAAGGACCGCGGCTTCCTGAAGGCCGGCGGCGTCTTCGACGACGACCAGATCGACAGCTACATCGAGCTGAAGATGGCCGAAGTGATGCGCTTCGAAATGACCCCGCATCCGGTCGAATACGACATGTACTACTCGGTCTGAGAACCTCTGCGGATAGCATCGAAAGGCCCTTGAAGGATCCCCCCTTCAAGGGCTTTTTGCTGTCTCGACCCTTCGCGATGAACCGCATGACCACGCAACAGCGCGGCGAGCTCTTTTGGTTTTAAAGATTGTTGATAGTCGGACTGGCCAGTGACCTGGCAGAAGACGCAAAATGAAGGCTAGCGGGCAACCACTTCAGGCGCAATCAAACGCCAGGAGCGAGCGGCACACTGCCTCAGGCTGCAATGCCCGCTCGTCCGGCGCCCCCGCCAATGCCGTCGTTCAAGAAACCCCGCCCCGTTCGAACAGCATCGCTTTGGCGTAACCCCATAGCCCGTGAATACGCATGCCGCAGCGTGATCTGTCAACGCCGCCGCCGGAGGCACAAATCGCCGATTTCGATGTATGAACAGAGGCTTATAGACAGGATCGTTGGTGTACGGATGAGCCGGAACAGCCTGTTTTCCGGGCTTTTCCAGCGAACTCGGAAACGCACGACACCAGTGGCGCCAACGGTCGTCAGTCAAAAGCCTCCCCTTCCGGTGAATTTGTTCAATCCTTTTCAACCTGACTTTTTTTGGGGGTATTCGCCCCGCCAGGCCATCACGGCCAAAAGAGAACCCCGACCGAAGCCGGGGTTCTTGCAGGGACAAGAGTCGGAGGGTGACGCCTATCCGGCAAGTTCGTCGGGGCCGTGCAGGTTCCAGTCCGTTCGCCTGGCCAGCACCAGCACGTAGTAGATCGCCGCCACGACCATAATCAGCAGCGTCGCGATCAGGCTCGGGCGGCCGAAGGCGGCGTCGAGCAGGTTCTGATAGGCGACATAAACCAGCGCCACGAAGGCAAGAACGGCCGGCACCGGAAACAACGGCATGCGGTAATGTCCGCCAGCCGTGCTGCCATTGCGGCGGCCGGCAAACGCCGCCACGCACAGAAGCGCGTAGATCACCACCAGCGACGTGCCGCTGACCACCAGCAGGAGATTGATGTCGATGAAGCAGGCGACCGCCGCCAGCACCGATACGACGATGGTGGCGATCCAGGGCGACGCGTAGCTGCCATGGACAGAGGCGACGGCGGCGTTGATCGGACCGAACCAGGTCTTGTCGCGGCCGGAGCTGAACAGCAGCCGTGCCGCCTGCAGGATGATGGCGATGACCGCGTTGAAGATGGCGACGGCGATGGCAAGGCTGATCAGCACGGTCAGCGCATGACCGCCCCGCGCCTCGAGGAAGTACTCGATCTTCTGCGGCGCTGCTAGCAGGCCCACCAGATCCGGGGAGCCGAGCAGCACTGCGGTCAGCGGAATGAGCTCGGCGGCGACGGTGATCAACAGCGCCCAGACCACGACCTTGCCGATATTGCGTTTGGCGTCCTGCGTCTCCTCGCCGAAATAGGCCGCCGCGCCGTAGCCATTATAGGCAAAGAGCGAAACGGCGGTGGCCGCAAGGATGATGCCGGCCGAGGCCGGGACCAGCGTGTTGGTACCATCGAGCAATTGCGGCGATGTGAACAGGCTGGAGAGCGGCCGCTCGACATGGGCAAAGCCGAGACCGGTCAGGATCAGCAGCGCCAGCATTTCGATGCCGAGGAAGATGCCGGTGACAAAGGCGTTGAGCTTGATGCGCATGGCCGCGACCGTGCCGGCCAGCGCGATCGTCACCACGCCGACCCATTGCGGGCTGAGGTTGGGAATGAGCACGCCGAGATAGGTGCCGACGCCGAGCGCGATGACGGCGACGATCAGCACGATCGAGACGAACACCAGCACCAGCGTGACAAAGCCCCAGAAGCGGCCAAGCGTGCGGCCGATCATGGTATATTCGCCGCCGGCCATCGGATAGGCCGACGACAGTTCGGCGTAGACGAAGGCCATGAACAGGCCGATGACCGCGGCGATAACGAAACTCAGGAATGAGCCTGTGCCGGCAAGCGCGATGACACCCGGCACGATGATGAACACCGAGGATGCCGGCGTCACGGCTGACAAGACGATCATCAGCGTACCCAGCGCGTTGAGCGCCCGGTCCAGTCCCTTGGCGGTTGGCGCGGCCTTGTCGACCGCCCCTGTTGTTGCTTCGCTTGTAGACATCGTCCTCCCCTTTTTTTAATAAGATAAAAATTATCCTCCGCTGCGGAACCTATCGATGGAGTCAGATATCGTCAATGATTATGCCGCAATGGTGCTTGCACAATTTCACACACCAGTTTTAAACTGAATCAAATTCAGGAAATAGAAATGGGACGACCCAAAACCCAGACCGATCGCCGCCTCACCCTCGTCGCGGCAGCTGAATCGATGATCGCCAGGCGCGGCCTTGCCGGCGTCACGCTGCGCGACGTCGCCAATGAGGCAGGGATGAGTTCGAGCGCCCTGCTCTACTACTATCCCGGCCTCAAGGACCTGCTGGACGATGTGCAGCGCAAGGCTGTCGAGCGGTTCTGCACGATACGCGCGGCGTCGGTCGCCGAGATCGCCGATCCACGGTTGCGGCTGAAAACGATGATCGAAAGCGGGCTGCCGACCGACGCGGACGACCAGCTCTGCCGGCTGCTGCTCGAGCTCGGCGCCTATTCGCGCTCGGATGCGAGCTATGCGGCCCGCCACATCACCTTGTTCGAGCGGCAGGTGTCGATCTATGTCGGCATCCTGGAAGCGGGTGCGGCCATCGGCATCTTCAAACTGCAGGCGACCAGCGAGACGATCGCGCGCAGCCTGGTGGTGCTCGAGGACGGGCTGGGGCTGCATCTCGTCAACGTCGTGCCCGCGGTCGATCAGGCTTCGGCACTGGCAATCCTGACCAGCTATGCCGAGCTTGCGACCGGCTGCAGCCTTCGCTGAGCCGGCTTATTTCAACGGAGCGAAACCCAAGCATGGACCAACTGCCGACGCAGACCACAACGCCAGCCGGCAAAGCACGAGCCCGGGCGCTCGGCATCCCCTTGCAAGGCACGCCCGGTCCCGCCAATGCCATCACCGATGTCGACGGTGTCCTGGTCGGATATTCCACAATCATTCAAGGCGAAGGCAAACTCGACCTCGGACAGGGGCCTGTGCGCACCGGCGTGACGGCTATCCTGCCGTTCGGCCATGCCGGCGTCGGTGTCGCCTGTGCCGCCGGCTACCACTCCTTCAACGGCAATGGCGAGATGACCGGCGCACCGTGGATCGAGGAGGCCGGCAGCATCAGCCTGCCGATCCTGATCACCAACACCCATGCGATCGGCCCCTGCCATCGCGGCGTCATCGACTGGGTGGCGCGCCACAAGCCCGATGTCGCCAACCAGTGGCTGCTGCCGGTGGTGGCCGAAACCTGGGACGGCTATCTCAACGACATTAATGGCTCGCATGTCACGGTCGACCACGCGATGGCCGCGATCGACAACGCAACGAGCGGGCGCATCGAGGAAGGCTCGGTCGGCGGCGGCACGGGCATGAACTGCTATGCCTTCAAGGGTGGCTCCGGCACCGCCTCGCGGATCGTCGACTACGGCCATCGCTCCTACACGGTCGGCGTCTTCCTGCAGGCCAATTTCGGTTCGCGCCATGAACTCACCATCGCCGGCCTACCGCTTGGCGATCAAATGGCAGACGACAACCCGATGGAGGCCTATTTCCAGGGCGGCCCGACGGGCGCCGGCTCCTGCATCGGCATCGTCGCCACCGACGCGCCACTTCTGCCTGGCCAATGCAAGGCGCTGGCCAGGCGCGTACCGCTCGGCCTGGCGCGGACCGGCACCACCGGCTCGCATTTCTCCGGCGACATTTTTCTCGCCTTTTCGACCGCCAACCGCGATGCGCTCAACGGCCGTTTTCCAAAGGGCCCGGCCAGCGAAAAGAGCTACAGCCACATGGATTTCATCCCGTGGGGGCGCATGGACGATTTCTATGCAGCCGTCGTGCAGGCGACCGAGGAGGCGGTACTCAACGCGCTGGTCGCCAACGGCGACATGACCGGCCGCGACGGCAACCGCAGCCCTGCTTTGCCGCATGCGAAGGTGCTGGCGGCGCTGAAGGCGCGCTGGGCAGTCGCCGGCTGACAGCGGCAGACGCACCCGCCCTTCGCGAGCATGAAAAAGCCCTGGCGTTTCCGCCAGGGCTTTTTGTTATCGAGTCCTGCTCGCGGCGTGGACCTTGCGATCCGCGCCGCGAAACAATCAGGCGGCTGCCGAGACCTTCGCGTCGGTCGCAACCTGCGAGATCGTCTTCAGCACCTGCGAAGCGATCTGGTAGGGGTCGCCCTGGGAGTTCGGACGGCGGTCTTCCAGATAGCCCTTGTAGTCGTTCTTGATGAAGGAGTGCGGCACGCGGATCGAGGCGCCACGGTCGGCGACGCCATAGCTGAACTTGTTCCACGGCGCAGTCTCGTGCTTGCCGGTCAGGCGCTTGTCGTTGTCCGGGCCGTAGACGGCGATGTGGTCCATCAGGTTCTTGTCGAACTGCGCCATCAGCGCCTCGAAATAAGCCTTGCCGCCGACTTCGCGCATGAACTTGGTCGAGAAGTTGCAGTGCATGCCCGAGCCGTTCCAGTCGGTATCGCCGAGCGGCTTGCAGTGGAACTCGATGTCGATGCCGTAAGTCTCGGTCAGACGCAGCAGCAGGTAGCGCGCCATCCAGATCTGGTCGGCGGCCTTCTTGGAGCCCTTGCCGAAAATCTGGAATTCCCACTGGCCCTTGGCCACTTCGGCGTTGATGCCTTCATGGTTGATGCCGGCCGCAAGGCACTGGTCGAGATGCTCTTCGACAATCTTGCGCGCGACGTCGCCGACGTTCTTGTAGCCGACGCCGGTGTAGTACGGGCCCTGCGGCGCGGGATAGCCACTCTCCGGGAAGCCGAGCGGACGGCCATCCTTGTAGAAGAAATATTCCTGCTCGAAACCGAACCAGGCGTCCTCGTCGTCGAGGATGGTCGCTCGGCTGTTGGATTCATGCGGGGTGACGCCATCGGGCATCATGACCTCGCACATGACGAGAATGCCGTTGGTGCGGGCCGGATCCGGGTAAAGCGCCACCGGCTTCAACACGCAATCGGAGCTGCGGCCTTCGGCCTGCATGGTCGAGGAGCCGTCGAAGCCCCACAGCGGCAGCTGTTCGAGCGTCGGGAATTCGGCGAATTCCTTGACCTGCGTCTTGCCGCGAAGGTTGGGGACCGGGGTGTAACCATCGAGCCAAATGTACTCGAGCTTATATTTCGTCATTCTAGCCTCTCGTTGCTTGTTCACCGAACACCAAACGGCGTCGACATGCGTCCGCCGTCGGCAGCCGGCGCTGCCGGTCCTTAAAATGCAATTCGTGTGCCACTCCGGCTTCGGCGGGTGCGGCAAAATGGCCGTGATATCGCGTCGAATTTGCTGAGCCGCCTCATCACTGGGTCCACAGCAGTCAAACGCAGATTATGCATAAATATTAGGCAATTACTGATCTTTTCGTAGGCATATTGCCTAAATGAATCGCAAGCCCTATCTTGTGGGAAGCTGAATCGACAAGCTCCTGAAAAAGAAAGGAGACCGCCCATGGAAGTCGTCCAATCCCGTCCGTCGGCAAAAATTCTGACGTTCCCTCTGGCAGCGCGTAACTCTGCCTCAAATTTAGGCGCAAAGGCGAAATTCGCGGCAGAGCTCGCTTCGCTGCGTTACACGCACGCGGATTTTGACGGCTGGTACCACGAAGCGGCGGTCGAGGAAGAAAATCAGCGCAAGAGCTGAACCTTCCGCATCGTTTTCACATGAAAAAGCCCGGCGTGTTTGCTCACGCCGGGCTTTTTCACGCGGATCTGATCGCTACTGCTTGGCGTGCAGATCGGTTCCGAGCGTGTCCTTGACGAAGATCATGCCAATGACCAGCGTGATCGCCGCGATCACCACCGGATACCAAAGGCCATAATAGATATCGCCCTTGTAGGCACTGAGCGCGAACACGGTCGCCGGCAGCAGGCCGCCGAACCAGCCATTGCCGATGTGATAGGGCAACGACATGCCGGTGTAGCGGATGCGGGTCGGGAACATCTCGACCAGGATCGCCGCGATCGGCCCGTAAACCATGGTCACGAAAAGGACCAGGATGAACAGGATGCCGATTGTCATCGGCCAGTTAACCGCCGCAGGATCGGCGAACATGGCGAAGGCGCCGCCGCCCGGAATGTTGTAGACGGTGACCTCGGGCGCGCCCGCTGCCTCGTCAGCGGTCAAGAGCTTGTCCTTGACCGCCTGATCGGTCGGCACGGCTGCCTTTTCGCCGCCGCGGATGGTAGCGGCGTCGAGCTTGAGTTCAGGATTGGCTGCGATGAAGGCATCGAGTTTCTGATCCGCAACCTTGATCGCCGCGCGCTTCAACGGATAGCCGCCGTCCAGCAGCGACATGTTGACGGCCTTGACGAAGGCAGCGTCCTTGGCCTTGGCCTGGTCGCCTGCGGCGACCGCATCGTAGGATGCCACCGTCTCGTTGCCGATCTTGACCGACGCAGCCGTTCCAGCCGCGGCCGTCGACAACACGTCATAGGGCACCGAGTTCTTGGTCAGGAATGACGTCGCGATGTCGCAGGACGTCGTGAACTTCGCCGTGCCGACCGGATTGAACTGGAACTTGCAGTCGCCAGGGGCTGCCGTCACCGTTGCCCGTGTGCTCTGCTGTGCCTTGGCGAGCGCCGGGTTGGCGGCCCAGGTCAATGCCTTGAACAGCGGGAAGGTGCAGACGATGGCCAGCGCAAGGCCAGCCATGATGATCGGCTTGCGGCCGATCTTGTCGGACAGCCAGCCGAACACGACGAAGAAGATCGAGCCAAGCGCCAGCGCGGCGGCGATCATGATGTTGACGGACTGCGCGTCGACCTTCAGCACGTTCTGCAGGAAGAACAGTGCGTAGAACTGGCCATTGTACCAGACCACGGCCTGGCCGGCGGTGAGGCCGAGCAACGCCAACAGTGCGATCTTGGCATTCTTCCACTGACCGAAAGCTTCCGAAAGCGGCGCCTTGGAGCCCTTGCCCTCTTCCTTCATTTTCTGGAAGGTCGGCGATTCCGAAAGCGATAGCCGAATCCAGATCGAAACGGCGAGCAGCACGAAAGAAACGATGAACGGAATGCGCCAGCCCCAATTGGCATAGGTTTCCTTGCTCAGCGAGCCCTGAACGATCAGGATGACGATCAGCGACAGGAACAGGCCGAGCGTCGCCGTCGTCTGGATCCAGGACGTATAGAAGCCGCGGCGGTCATCGGGTGCGTGCTCGGCAACGTAGGTCGCCGCACCACCGTATTCGCCGCCGAGCGCCAGGCCCTGCAGCATGCGCAGGCCGATCAGGATCACCGGAGCGGCGATGCCCAAAGTCGCATAGCCAGGCAGCAGACCGACCAGGAAGGTCGACAGGCCCATGATCGTCATGGTGACGAGGAATGTGTATTTGCGGCCGACAAGATCGCCAATGCGGCCGAACAACAGCGCCCCGAACGGACGGACAAGGAAGCCGGCAGCGAAGGCCAGCAGCGCGAAGATGTTGCGCGTCGCCTCGGGAATGGTCGGGCTGAAAAGGTCGAACCGATGAAGGCCGCCAGTGAGCCGTAGAGATAGAAATCGTACCATTCGAAAACGGTACCGAGCGAGGAAGCGAAGATGACCTTCTTCTCTTCCCGCGTCATGCCGCGGCTGGTTCCGCCGGCGGTCGATGCCATTGCCATTGAGTTGTCCTCCCGTGAGACCCTTGTCCTCGATGCCGCGTGGCAGTGTCCGTGTTCTCCTCCGAGCGCGGACTCACGACAGCCATCACGGAAAAAATGACAGAAAGCGCCCCACGACGGCAGAGCGACGATGGGATTATGACTTTGGTATTAGGTGCGCTGCGGTATTGGCCGCAGGGTCAGGCCTTGAGCGCTTCGAGAAGGCTGACGGCAGCCATCATGTCGCGTTTGCGGGCGGCGCGTCGGGCGACCGCTTCGGCGTCCTGCCCCCAATGTTCGATCTGCCAGTCCTCGTCGACATGGCCGGCGGCCCAGGCGGCCTCTACGTCGAGCTCGCCAAAATCGACGGCCAGCGCCAGCAGCGCCGAACCGGTCAGCGAGGTCATGACGTGGATGGCGGCCAGCCGCATCGGCTCGGCGCGCTGAGCAAGATGACTGCCAAGAATGGCGATCGTCTCGCGCGGCTGCTCGACATGGATGATCCCCTCGGCAAGGTTGAAGCGGGCTCCGAGTGTGGCACGCGCCCAATCGATGACCGGATCCCAGTGCTCGTTCTGCCACTCAACCAGCCCTTGCGGCGCATCAGTGCGGTAACAGAGCAGATCGGACGAGGCAAAACGCAGTATGTCTTCCAGCACCGCCTGCGGATCGCTGGCAACGCCGTCGATGGCGGTGTTGACCAGGCGCATCACCGGCATCGTCACCGGATTGATCGTCTCGCCCTGCGAGGCGAATTCGTCGGCAACCAGCGCTGCAGCCGCCTCGGTCGGCAGCGCCAGCAGCGCCTTGCCCGGCGTGCGCACCGGCTTGCCGTCGAGATGCACGGCGAAACCTTCCTCCACCGGCGCAACCAAAACGGTCTTGTAGAAGCGCTTGGGCAGCGGCGTCTTCATCTGGATCTGGGCGCGGCGCACCGGATCCGGATCGGAAAGATATTTTCCGGCTTCGAGGTCGTTGAGGATGTCACGCATGAAAAATCTCTCTCACACCGGTGTCAGCTTACGTGCCGGCCGGTTGACCATGATCAGGCCCGCCGCAATCAAGCCAAGTGCCAGAAAAATGCGAATGGTCAGCGGTTCGTTCAAGATGATCGCGCCGCACAAAACGCCGAAAACCGGCGACAGGAAGGTGAAGCTGGACAGGCCGGAGGCCGGATAGCGGCGCAGCAGCCAGAACCACAGGACATAGGTGAAGGCGACGATGTAGATCGCCTGGAAAAGCAGCGCCAATGTCGGCAACAAGGAGGGATCGCGCACCGGTGGACCGGCGAGAGGCAGCACCAATATGCCGACGATCCCCGCGCCGGCGAGCTGATAGAGCAGCAACTTCTCCGCGCTCGCCTCGACCAGTTTGGACCGTTTGATGAGGATGTTGGTCAGCGCCCAGAAAAATCCGGAGCCGAGACTCAGCAGATCGCCGAACAGCATGTCCCCGCCGCCGCCGAGCTTGTCGGAAAAGACGGCGGCAAGGCCGGCGAAGGCCAGCAGCAGGCCAAGGAACTTGCGCATGGTGATTTGTTCGCCAAGCAGGAAGTGCCCGCCAATCAGCATCCAGAACGGCATCGAGTTGACCAGCAGCGTGTTGCGGGCAACGGTCGTGTGCTCCAGGCCGACATAGAGGCAGAGGAACTCGATGCCGAAAAGCACGCCCACGGCAATGCCAGCCAGCAATGTGCCATCGCGCGTGAACAGCGCGATGCCGCGCCAGCGGCACCAGAGGAAGACGCAGAAGCCGCCGATGATCGAGCGTGCGATCGACAGGAAGACAGGATCGTAGCCGGCGTAGGAGATTTTCGCGGCGACGTAGTTCAAGCCCCAGGAAAAGGTCAGGCCGACCATGATGGCGGCGGCGGCCATGTCGACTGCGTCGCGCCGATCGAGCGCGTCGGTGGCGCCGCTCAAGGTCAATCCTCCGCGCTGGCGTCGTCGAAGCCGATCAGGTTCCAGCTCTGGCGCATATGCGGCGGCATCGGCGCGGTGACGTCGATGACACCCTTGTCAGGGTGCGGAATGATGATGCGGCGCGCATGCAGATGCAGGCGGTTTTGAATGCCGCCGGGAAAATCCCAGTTGGTGTCGGCTTCGAAATATTCGGGTCGCCGATGATCGGGCAGCCGATATAGGCGGCATGGACGCGAAGCTGGTGGGTGCGGCCCGTATAAGGCTCCATCTCCAGCCAGGTCATGGTCTGCGCCGCCTGTTCGATGATGCGGTAGTAGGATACGGCGTGATCGGCGCCTTTTTCACCATGCGCAGCCACCCGCACACGGTCGCCGTCCTCGGTCGGCTCCTTGATCAGCCAGGTCGAGATCTTGTCCTCGCGCTTTGGCGGCACGCCCTTGACCAGCGCCCAATAGGTTTTCTTGGTCTCGCGGGCGCGGAACGCTTCGGAAAGCTTCATTGCCGCGAGCCGGGTGCGGGCGACGACCAGCACGCCCGACGTGTCGCGGTCGAGCCGGTGGACCAGCCGTGGCTTCTCGCCCTTCTGGTTGCGCCAGGCTTCCAGCATGTCGTCGACATTGCGGGTGACGCCCGAGCCACCCTGCACCGCCAAGCCCGCGGGCTTGTTGAAGACGAAAACCTTCGGATCCTCATGGATCAGCATTTTTGCCAGGACGTCGGCATCGCCCTGATTGCGGATCGAATGGCCGGTCAGCGCGCTCTCGCCCTTCTTGTCGACCTCGAGCGGCGGGATACGCACCACCTGGCCAGGTTCGACACGGCTGTCGGCCTTGACGCGGCCGCCATCGACGCGGATCTGGCCGGAGCGCAGCAGCTTCTGCAGATGGCCGAAACCAAGGCCAGGGAAATGGGTTTTGAACCAGCGATCGAGCCGCATGCCCGCCTCGCCGGCCTCCACCGTGATCTGTTCGACGCCTGCCATTTGTTCTTCGCTTATCCGTTTCCAAAGCAGGGCTCGGCCTGCGCTTGGCGCGGCAATAGCACTAAGGCAGGCTTCTTGCGAGCCAAAGTCCCAGAAACAGGGCGACAATGGCGCCAACGACGCTGGCCAGCGCATATCCAAACGCCGGCAGCGTGGCACCGCGCTCCCACAGCGTCGCGAAATCGAGCGAAAAGGCGGAGAACGTCGTGAAGCCGCCAAAGATGCCGGTGGCGACAAACAGCCTGACTTCGTTCGATCCGCCGCGGCGCGCCAGTATGGCGATGAACAGGCCCATGGCAAAGGAGCCGACAATGTTGATGGCGATCGTGCCCCAGGGATAATTGGGGCCGACGAGGCGCAGCGCGCCCATATTGGTGAGATGGCGGATGCCGGCGCCGATGCCACCGCCGACGACCACGAGAAGCAGATTGAACATCGCCGTCTACTGCCCCTGCGAAGGCGGTGGCGTCAATCCCTTCACGTCGAGGGCGATGGGATCGCACACACAGTTGAACGTGTCAGAAACCGCCTCTCACGCCCATTGTCGAGCGAGAACATGCCACCCCTGCCCGGCACCACATCGATAAGGAGGTCGGTGTGCTTCCACACCTCATATTGCGAAGCGCTGATGTAGACCGGGGTGTCGCCGATCTCGCCCAGCATGACGTCATTGTCGCCGACGATGAAATCGCCGCGGGGGTAGCACATCGGTGAGGATCCATCGCGGCAACCGCCGGACTGGTGGAACAGCACGCGACCGTGGTCGGTGATGATCTCCGCCAGAAAGGCTCTCGCCTCGGGCGTCGCCGAGACTTTTCCCAGGGAAACCTTGTCTGGCATGTCATCCTCCACGACGAAACCTCAGGCGCGGCCGGCAGCCTGGCCTCGTGACAGAGCGCGCATGATCCCTCGGAAAGGATCATGCGCTGCCTTGGGAGGCGATCAGAAGAAGCCGAGCTTCTTCGGGCTGTAGCTGACCAGCATGTTCTTGGTCTGCTGATAGTGGTCGAGCATCATCTTGTGGTTTTCGCGGCCGATGCCGGACTGCTTGTAGCCGCCGAACGCCGCGTGCGCGGGATAGGCGTGGTAGCAGTTTGTCCACACACGGCCGGCCTGGATGGCGCGGCCGAAGCGGTAGCAGCGGTTGGCGTCGCGGCTCCAGATGCCGGCACCGAGGCCGTAGAGCGTGTCATTGGCGATCGACAATGCCTCGTCGTCATCCTTGAAGGTCGTCACCGAGACGACCGGCCGAAAATCTCCTCCTGGAAGATGCGCATCTTGTTGTGGCCCTTGAACACGGTCGGCTTGACGTAGTAGCCGCCGGCCAGATCGCCCGGCAGATGGTTCTGCTCGCCACCGGCCAACACTTCGGCGCCTTCCTGCCTGCCGATGTCGAAGTAGCTCAGGATCTTCTCCAGCTGTTCGCTCGATGCCTGCGCGCCGATCATGGTAGCCGGGTCCAGCGGATCGCCCTGGACAATCGCCTCGACGCGCTTCAGCGCCTTTTCCATGAACTTGTCATAGATCTTCTCATGCACCAGCGCGCGGCTGGGACAGGTGCAGACCTCGCCCTGGTTGAGCGCGAACATGACGAAGCCTTCGATCGCCTTGTCGAAGAAATCGTCGTCCTCTGACGTGACGTCCTGGAAGAAGATGTTGGGCGACTTGCCGCCGAGTTCGAGCGTCACCGGGATGAGGTTCTGGCTGGCATATTGCGAGATCAACCGCCCGGTCGTGGTCTCGCCGGTAAAGGCTATCTTGGCGATGCGGTTCGAGGAAGCGAGCGGCTTGCCGGCTTCGAGGCCGAAGCCGTTGACGATGTTGAGCACGCCATCCGGCAACAAGTCGCCGATCAGGTCCGCCCACAGCATGATGGTGGCGGGCGTCTGTTCGGCCGGCTTCAGCACCACGCAATTGCCGGCGGCAAGGGCCGGCGCCAGCTTCCACACCGCCATCAGCAGCGGGAAATTCCACGGAATGATCTGGCCGACGACGCCAAGCGGCTCATGGAAATGATAGGCGACGGTGTCGTGATCGATCTCAGAGATGCCGCCTTCCTGGCTGCGTACGGCTCCAGCGAAATAGCGGAAATGGTCAATGGCGAGCGGCAGGTCGGCGGCGGTCGTCTCGCGGATAGGCTTGCCATTGTCCCAGGTTTCGGCGAGCGCCAGAAGGTCGAGATTGTCTTCCATGCGATCGGCGATGCGGTTGAGGATCAGGGCACGTGCCGCTGCACTGGTCCTGCCCCAGGCGTCCTTGGCCTTGTGCGCGGCGTCGAGTGCCGCCTCGATGTCGCTCGCATCCGAACGGGCGATTTCGCCAAGCGGCTTCCCGTTCACCGGCGAGATGTTGTCGAAATACTTTCCTGAATGCGGCGCCACCCATTTGCCGCCGATGTAGTTGTCGTAGCGCTTGGCGAAGGGAACCTTGGCCGTGCGGGAAAATTCCACCTTGTTCATCGACTTCCTCCCAGGAAACAGCGGTACGGGATGTACCGCGCTGCCAAGGAGATTGCGGACGCCATCGGGATTTGTCAGCCCGGGCAAGTCATCCACCCAAGGCCGACTGTCGCAAGATTGCGACAGGTTCGGCGCCGAAACTCAATGTGGCCGGCGAATGCCGAAGCGGGCGAGCTTGCGATGCAGGGTGGCTCGCGAAATGCCGAGATTGTGCGCGGCGGCGGAGACGTTGCCATCGGCGCGCGCGATCGCCCGCTGGATCACTCCGCGCTCCGCTTCCTCGAGTTCCTCCGCGGCCTTGGCGACGTCACCAAGGATGTCGGCGGCGGGCAGCCCCCTGGCCAGAGCCTGTTGCGTGATGCCGAGGCTCTGCCGCGCCGAGCGTGTCGCACCGACGACCAGATCATCGCCGTTGACCGCAATCAACGCGCCGGCGCCGCGCTCGGCCGCCGAGGCAAGCAGAATGCGGGCATTGGGAAAAGACAGGCGAAAATTCTCGGCCTCGATGCGGCGAGCGGCATCACCGACCGCCATGGCGATCAGGCCGACAAAGCCTTCGGTCAGATCCGACCGGCACGACGAGACATCGAGCGCGGCTGCCAGATTGCCCTCGTGGTCGTAAATCGGCGCCGTGGTGCAGCTGAGCAGCGTGTTGCTCGAAAAGAAGTGCTGGTCGCGGTGGATGGTCAGCGCGCGCTGGTCGGCGAGGCATGTGCCGATGCCGTTGGTGCCCTCGGAGTCCTCACTCCATACTGTCCCGGTCCACAGGCCCCATTCGTCGAAGGTCTCGTCATCGGCGGAAGCCCCACGGCGTTCGACAGGGATACCGTCTCGATCGGCAAGCAGGACGCAACAGCCAATGCCGCCGACCGCAAGATAGAGACGATCAAGGCTCGCATTCGCAGCCCGCAGCAGCTGCTCGACCCGCTGCCGCGCCAGCCTGAACTCGCCTTCGGTCAGCCGACGAGGCGCCTGTCGTTGGCCAGGATCCAGCCCATGCACCGTGAGCGAGCGCCTCCAGGAGGCAACCAACGCCGATCGGGCGGCATCGCTGGTGGCAATGGCCGCCTGGACGATATCGGCATGATGGGCCGGCTGTCCGCTCACCTCATCCTCCCAAGGCGCTTCCGACTCAAGCAGCGTTATATCCGTTCAGATATATCCGCCGCATCGAGTTGTAGGGGAACAGCGACTGCTGGCGCTATAAGACAATGGTCCAACAGCAATAGCGGGAGGTGGCCGACCGCTAAAAGCCGCCAGAACGCTGCCAGCGAGGCCGGCAGCGCCGCGAAGCTTTCAGCTCAGGTGGTTTCGACCTTCTTTGGCTTGGTCGAGCCGATCATCTTCCAGTTCTTATAAAACATCGAATTGATGCGCTCGACGCTGACGGAGACAACCGCGAGCATACCTGCGATCAGTCTCGGGAACGGGGACGGCCTGATAATGTCCATGAACACGCAGTAGCGGCGGCCATCATACTCATTGACCGAGCGATGCAGCAGCGTGTCGTCGAAAATGAACAGCGGATTGTCGTACCAGTAGTTCTTGACGTTGCCGCATTCGACGAAGATTTCGGACTTCACCGGAACCAGATTGTAGAGGATGCGCAGGCTGAGTCGCAGTGGGCCGAAATGCCAGGAGGTCGATTCGCGCTTGCTGAAGACCGACACGGCGATGGTCTTGATGTATTTGAAATCCTTGTTGAACTCAGCGACGTTGTCGATCCTGTGCTTGCCATACCACTGGTAGACATACATGCCGCGCCGGCCTGCGCCGAAATTGGCGTCGATGTCGGCGATGATCTCGTCCTTGCGCGCCCTGAAGATGTCCAGGACCTCATTGACCTCGCGCTGATAGTCTTCTGGAAACTGCTCCAGCTTCCACACGCCGGGGTTCCTGTAGCAGAGCAGATCGACCAGCAGGTTGAACGGCGACAGCAGCCAGGTGAACAGGCCGTTGCCGAGGAAGTAGCCTGAGAACAGCGACAGATCCTTCCTGTCGTTGCGCAGCACGTCGATCAGGCCGCAGACGATGAAGATCGTCGTCAGGATGGGGATGAAGTAGAAGCCAAGGGCGAGAAGCGGGATGGCGATGGCGAATTTGCGAAGGGATTTGCGAAGGGTTTTTGTCATTTTTCCACGCGCGGAGCGCGATCCTGTTGCGAATGAGTGTGCCAAATCACGGCAACGACCACCGCCCGGCCGTGCGCCTTGATAAGGTTTTTTCGGGTCGCCGCACAACGCCACGACGTCGTGGCCCTGCAGCTGCCTGGTGGAATTTGCCAGACCTCGGCCAATGCATCGCTGGGGTTAATGCACCGCTGGCAAGCCGAACTCGTCCCATTTCTCCCTGGCCACGGGATCGCCGACCAGGAACTCAAAACCGATGACGCTTTCGCCGTCTCGTGCGAGCTGGCAGTTGAACTTCAGACTATACCAGTTTTTGCGACTGCGGAAAGCCGCGCCATCGGCGGCGATCGTGGTGCCGCTGATCTTCTCTTCGTCCGTTGCGTAGGGCACGACGCGTTCCGGCTGAAAATCCACGCGCCATCGCCGGATCTGGTCCATGGCCTCGAGATTGCACAATTGCACCATGCGCTCGTCGGAAGCGAAGGTCGCTAGATCGGCGCGCGCCTGCCGGCTGCGCGGATCGGCAAGCGTCTTGGCCGACAGCATTTCGGTCGGCCGGATCATAGCCGGCGCGGTGGGCGGTTGAGCTGGAGGAGTACTCGGCGATGGTGTTGGTGTTGAAGTTCGTGCCGGCGCCGGCGCTTGTGCCTCGGGTGCCGAAGGCGATGCTGGCGCCGGCGGTGGCCTTGTCGCGGCCTCGAACTGCTGTGGCGTCAGAATGGCGACCGACACCCGCTCCTCTTCCAGCCGCTTCGGCCGCTTTGGCAGCGGCATAAGCGCCAGCGTCGCGGCGAGCAGCGTGTGGAGAACAACCGAGGTTGAGATGCCCCAAGGCGAAGCCTCGTCACGCAGCGTGACGACCACCGGCCGACGCAAATCAGCTATTCCCGCTCTTTGCGCAGCTTCGCCCAATAATCGAGCCGCTTCCGGATATCGCGCTCGAAGCCACGCTCGGGCGGATCATAGAAGGTCTGGCGGCCCATCTTCTCCGGAAAATAGTCCTGGCCCGAAAAAGCGTCCGGCTCGTCATGATCATAGCGATAGCCCGCGCCGTAATCCTCCTCTTTCATCAGCTTGGTCGGCGCATTGAGGATGTGCTTTGGCGGCAGCAGCGAGCCATGCAGCTTGGCTGCCTGGGTGGCCGCCTTGAAGGCGGTGTAGACGGCATTGGATTTGGGCGCGGTGGCGAGATAGACGGTGGCCTCGGCAAAGGCCAGTTCGCCCTCCGGCGAGCCCAGATAGTCGTAGGCGTCCTTGGCGGCATTGGCGACGACCAGCGCCTGCGGATCGGCAAGGCCGATGTCCTCCATCGCCATGCGCACCAGCCGGCGGCCGAGATAGAGCGGATCCTCGCCAGCGTCGAACATGCGCGCGAGATAGTAGAGCGCTGCATCGGGGTCCGAGCCGCGCACCGATTTGTGCAGCGCCGAGATCAGATTGTAGTGGCCGTCCTGGCCCTTATCGTAGATCGGCGCGCGGCGCTGGACGATGCGCTGCAGCCCTTCGGGGTCGAAGACCTCACCGGGCTTGGCGGCGCGCCAGACTTCCTCGGCGAGCGTCAGCGAGGCGCGGCCGTCGCCGTCGCTCATGCGGATCAGCATCGCCCGCGCCTCGTCGTCGAGCGGCAGCGCCCTGCCCTCCGTCTCCTCCGCGCGCACCATCAGCTTGGCGATGCTCTCCTCGCCCAGCGAATGAAAGACCATGACGCGCGCGCGCGACAGCAAGGCCGCGTTGAGTTCGAAGGACGGGTTCTCGGTCGTAGCGCCAACCAGGACGACCGTTCCATCCTCCATGACAGGGAGGAAGGAATCCTGCTGGGCGCGGTTGAAGCGATGGATCTCGTCGACGAAAAGCAGGGTCTGGCGACCGTTCGCACGACGCAGCTTGGCCGTCTCGAACACTTTCTTCAGGTCGGCGACGCCCGAAAACACCGCCGATATCTGCTCGAAGGCAAGGCTGGTTTCGCCGGCGAGCAGCCTCGCCACCGTGGTCTTGCCGGTGCCCGGCGGGCCCCAAAAAATCATCGAACCGAGCGAGCCGGACCCGATCAAACGCGTCAGCGCGCCATCAGGGCCGGTCAGATGCTCTTGGCCGACGACCTCGCCAAGATTCTTTGGCCGCAGTCTGTCGGCCAGCGGCCGACCGGGCGGCGCTTTTTCCGGTTCATCGACACTGAACAGATCGGCCATGCATTTCTTTTGGTTTGGAGCGCGATCCCTTCAGATCGAACTCAGTAACGCAACACCTGGCGCAGTATCTGCCCGCCGCGCTCGACGGTAAAGCGCCACCAGCGCGTATCCTGCTGGGCTACCTGCGCCAGCGTCGCGGCGGTGTCGATGGTGGTGCCGTTGACCTCGCGCACGATATCGCCCGGCAGGAAGCCGAAATCGGCGGCCGGCGAATCGCGGTTGATATCGATCACCGTCACGCCCTTGAGGTCGGTGCGCAGACCAAGCTTCTGGGCAAGTCGCGGCGAGAGTTCCGCAACCTTGGCGCCCGAGAACGGGCTGCGGCCATGCAGCGTCACTTCCGAGGCTTTCGCGCCCTCCGGCGCACGCTCTAGCGCGATGTCCATCGCCGCCTGCTGGCCCTTGGTCAGGACCGCGAAATTCGCCTTGGTGCCGATCGACAGCGTCGCCATGCGATAGTCCAGCGCCTCGATGCTCTCGACGGGCTTGCCGTTGATCTGCAGCACGACATCACCCGCCTTCAGCCCAGCCTTGCCCGCCGGTCCGGTCGCTTCGACGGAAGAGACCAGCGCCCCGGTCGGCTTTTCCATGCCGAGCGATTCGGCGATCTGCGGCGTCACCGCCTCGAACTCGGCGCCGATATAGGGCCGTTCGAAGAAGTCGAGGCCGGCCTTGGCGGCATCGGCGAAAGCCCGCACCATGTTGGCGGGGATGGCAAAGCCGATACCGATCGAGCCACCGCTGCGGCTGTAGATGGCGGTGTTGATGCCTACCAGCTGGCCGCCCATGTTGATCAGCGCGCCGCCGGAATTGCCGGGATTGATGGCGGCGTCGGTCTGGATGAAATAGCCCGAATCCGAAACGCCGATATGGCTGCGGGCAAGTGCCGAGACGATGCCGCTCGTGGTGGTCTGGCCGACGCCGAAGGGGTTGCCGATGGCCAGAACCAGGTCGCCGACCTCGAGCGCGTCGGAATCGCCGATGGCGATGACCGGGAACGGCTTGTCGGATTCGATCTTGAGCACGGCGAGATCGAGAAGTCTCGTCCTTCAGCATCACCTTGCTGGTGAATTCACGCCCGTCGGCGGTCGCCACCTTGACCTCGTCGGCATCCTTGATGACGTGGAAATTGGTGACGATGACACCGCTCGGGTCGACGAGCACGCCTGAGCCCAGCGAGGACTGCGCGCGCGGCTGGGCGCGGCCGAAAAACTCCTCGAAGAACGGATCACCTTCAAAAGGCGATGTGACCTTGGCCGTCTGCGAGGCATAGACGTTGACCACGGCGGGCGCGGTCTGCTTGACCAGCGGCGCGAACGAAAGCTGCACCTCCTCGCGGCCGAAGGGCACGCGCTTGTCGGGCCCCGAGGTAGAATTCTCGCCTTCAACGCCATGCAACAAATCGGTCAGCACGTCCGACAGGCCTGGATCGGCGGGCTTTGCGGCGTCTTCGGCAAACGCCTGCCGAACTGCCGGTGCGGCTGCGAACACCATGAAGGCGCAGAGCAGAACAAGGGACAGTCTTTTGGCGCGCATTCGCGAATCCTCCAAGGCAAGTTCGGGCGCATTGTCCCGACGATTGTGCAAAATGAAAGGCTAAGCCGCTGAAATCCGATTATTTTCGCGCCTGCCGATCGTTTTGGAGACGCTTTGGCGCGCGCAGAACAAGAAAAGGGGCCCGCAGGCCCCTTCGATTCATTCTGGAAAGACCGAGCCTTATGCGGCTGCGGCTTCCGTGTCGGTGCCTTCGGCTTCGATGCGGGCGCGGTCGCCGGCGCCCTTGGCCGAGGTGTCGCGATCGACGAACTCGATGACGGCCATGGCGGCATTGTCGCCGTGACGGAAGCCCGCCTTCATGATGCGCAGGTAGCCGCCGTTGCGGTTGGCGTAGCGCGGGGCGATGGTGTCGAACAGGCGCTTGACGACGCCTTCATTGCCGATCTGCGCGATCACCTGGCGGCGGGCGTGCAGGTCGCCGCGCTTGCCGAGCGTCACCAGCTTCTCGACGATCGGACGCAGGTCCTTCGCCTTCGGCAGGGTGGTGACGATCTGCTCGTGCTCGAGCAGCGACACGGCGAGGTTGGCGAACATCGACTTGCGATGGCTAATGCTTCGGGCGAAGCGGCGGCCTTTGAAACCGTGGCGCATGGCTCTTTTCCTTCTTCAGTTGTTCAAGAGGCCGCGGCCTCTGATGGTTTTCCGCATGACCGTCGGATCAAGCGGCCCACGCCGCCGATCCTTGGAATTCATGCTCAATATTGGTCTTCGTAACGCTTGGCGAGGTCTTCGATGTTCTCCGGCGGCCAGTCCGGCACTTCCATACCGAGGTGCAGGCCCATCGCCGCCAGGACTTCCTTGATCTCGTTCAGCGACTTGCGGCCGAAGTTCGGGGTGCGCAGCATCTCGGCTTCGGTCTTCTGGATGAGATCGCCGATGTAGACGATGTTGTCGTTCTTCAGGCAGTTGGCCGAACGCACGGAAAGCTCGAGCTCGTCGACCTTCTTGAGCAGCGCCGGGTTGAAGGCGAGCTCGGTGACGGCTTCCGCCGCGACTTCCTTCTGCGGCTCATCGAAGTTGACGAACAGGCCAAGCTGGTCCTGCAGGATGCGGGCGGCGAAAGCCACCGCGTCCTCGCCCGAGATCGAACCGTCGGTCTCGATGGTCATGGTCAGCTTGTCATAGTCGAGAACCTGGCCCTCGCGGGTGTTTTCGACCTTGTAGGAGACCTTCTTGACCGGAGAATAGAGACTGTCGACCGGGATCAGGCCGATCGGCGCGTCCTCGGCGCGGTTGCGCTCGGCCGGCACGTAGCCCTTGCCGGTGTCGACGGTGAACTCCATGCGGATTTCAGCGCCTTCGTCCAGCGTGCAGATAACGTGGTCGGGGTTGAGGATCTCGACGTCGCCAACCGTCTGGATGTCACCAGCGAGAACCGCACCCGGTCCCTGCTTGCGCACGACCATGCGCTTGGGGCCGTCGCCTTCCATGCGGATGGCGATTTCCTTGATGTTCAAGACGATGTCGGTCACGTCCTCGCGCACGCCGGCGATGGACGAGAATTCATGCAGAACGCCGTCGATCTGCACGGCGGTGACAGCCGCACCGCGCAGCGAAGACAGAAGCACGCGGCGCAGCGCGTTGCCCAGCGTGAGGCCAAAGCCGCGCTCAAGCGGCTCGGCGACCAGCGTGGTCAGCGTCTTCTTCTTCGACGAGAACTCGATCTTGTTCGGCTTGATCAGTTCCTGCCAATTTTTCTGGATCATGATGCTTTCCTTCCGTTGACCCGCCACCATCCAATCGTGGCGGGCGACCTGGAATGCCGTGGAGGAGCGCCCTTGAGGCGCTCACGCGGCGTTCGGTAATTTCTTAGACGCGGCGCTTCTTGCGCGGGCGGCAGCCATTGTGCGGGATCGGCGTCACATCACGGATCGAGGTGATGGTGAAGCCGGCCGCCTGCAGGGCGCGCAGCGCCGATTCACGACCCGAGCCAGGTCCGCAGACCTCGACTTCAAGCATGCGCATGCCGTGTTCCTGGGCCTTCTTGGCAACGTCTTCGGCAGCCATCTGGGCAGCGAACGGGGTCGACTTGCGCGAACCCTTGAAGCCCTGGGCACCGGCCGACGACCAGGCAATCGAATTGCCCTGCGCGTCGGTGATGGTGATCATCGTGTTGTTGAAGGTCGAATTGACGTGGGCAACGCCCGACGAGATATTCTTGCGTTCGCGACGGCGAACACGAGCGGCTTCCTTGGCCATGTTATTCCTTTCAGTTGATCTCTACACCGCCGTAATGCCAGCGGCTCCACCTAGGAGAAGGCAGTAGGGGAATATGGCAGTAGGGCAGTATGTCTGCCGGTCCTATTGCCTTACTGCCCTACTCCCTTACTGCCCTAAATTACTTCTTCTTGCCGGCGATCGACTTGGCCGGGCCCTTGCGGGTGCGTGCATTGGTGTGCGTACGCTGGCCGCGAACCGGCAGCGAGCGGCGATGACGCAGGCCGCGGTAGCAGCCGAGGTCCATGAGACGCTTGATGTTCATCGACACTTCGCGGCGCAGGTCGCCTTCGACCTGATAGTCGCGGTCGATGGTCTCGCGGATCTGCAGCACTTCCGCGTCGGTCAGCTGGTTGACGCGGCGCTCGGCCGGGATGCCGACCTTGTCGACGATCTCCTGGGCGAACTTCTTGCCAATGCCGTGAATGTACTGAAGCGCAATGACGACGCGCTTGTTGGTCGGAATGTTGACGCCGGCTATACGAGCCATGTTCTTCTCTTCTCCATGTGGGCCGGCCAACCTTCAAAACAAGGAAGGCCCGGCGCTGTCAAAGTTGCCCCGCGTCCGGTGGAGGCCGGCCCTTGCGGGTGTTTCCAGTTCAAAGCGACTGCCTTGCCCTTGCGGACAAGCAAAGTTCGCACCTGATAGGAAGACGGGCCGCCATACCGCAGCGAGCCGCTCCCGTCAAGCCTAATCTTCAAATTCCCTTACCGCGCCTTGGTAGCCGACGCGAGCACGGCTTCGATCTCGGCGGTCACCGCGTCGATGCTGGCCATGCCGTCGACCGTCTTGAGCCTGCCCTTGGCGTAGTAGTAGCCGGTCAGCGGAGCGGTCTTCTTGTAGTACTCGCGCAGGCGCTCCTCGAACACCGCGGGATTGTCATCCTTGCGCACCGGCTGGCCGGCCGCTTTGGCATCCTCGGCGCGCTTGACGATGCGGCCGACCAGCGCCCTGTCGTCGACGACCAGTTCGATGACCGTATCGAGGCCGATACCGCGCTCCGAGAGCATCGATTCAACCGCATCGGCCTGCACCAGCGTGCGCGGATAGCCGTCGAGGATGAACCCCTTGGTGCAGTCGGCCTGGTCGATGCGTTCGGCGACGATGGCGTTGACGATGGCGTCGGACACCAGTTCACCGGCATCCATCACCGCCTTGGCACGCTTGCCAACTTCGGACCCGGCCTGAACGGCGGCACGCAGCATGTCGCCCGTCGAAAGCTGGGGTATGCCGTATTTGTCTACCAGTCTTTGTGCTTGTGTCCCCTTGCCCGCCCCTGGCGGCCCAAGCAAAATCAACCTCATCTGGCTTTCTTCCCCCGCGCAGCTTCGACTTCTTGATCAGGCCTTCATACTGGTGCGCGATCAGGTGGCCCTGAATCTGTGCAACCGTATCGAGCGTGACACTGACCACGATCAGAAGCGATGTGCCACCAAGGTAGAACGGTACGCCAGTCGCCGAGATCAGGAACTCCGGCAGCAGGCACACCAGCACCAGATAGATGGCGCCGATGACGGTGATGCGGGTGAGAACGTAATCGATATAATCGGCGGTGCGCTCGCCCGGACGATAGCCCGGGATGAAGCCCGAATGCTTCTTGAGCTGGTCGGCGGTGTCCTTCGGATTGAAGACAATCGCTGTGTAGAAGAAGGCGAAGAACACGATCATCGCCGCGTAGAACAGCATGTAGAGCGGCTGGCCGTGGCCAAGCGAGGCCAGGATGGTGCTCGCCCAGGCGGGCATGTTGGTCGTCTGCGAGAAGCCGGCGACGGTGGCCGGCAGCAGCAGCAGCGACGACGCGAAGATCGGCGGGATGACGCCCGACGTGTTGAGCTTCAGCGGCAAATGCGAAGTGTCGCCCTGGAACATGCGGTTGCCGACCTGGCGCTTCGGATACTGGATCAGCAGACGGCGCTGGGCGCGCTCGAAGAACACGATGAGCGCGATGACGACGATGGCCAGAACGATGATCGCCAGGATCAGGCCGGTCGACAGGGCACCGGTGCGGCCGAGTTCCAGCGTGCCGGAAATGGCATGCGGCAGGCCGGCGACGATGCCGGAGAAGATGATCAGCGAAATGCCGTTGCCGATGCCGCGCGCGGTGATCTGCTCGCCAAGCCACATCAGGAACATGGTGCCGCCGACCAGCGTGACGACAGTGGAGATGCGGAAGAACATGCCGGGATCGCTGACGATGCCGTTGCCGTTTTCCAGCCCTACCGAAATGCCGTAGGCCTGCACCAGGGCCAGCAGCACGGTGCCGTAGCGCGTGTACTGGTTGATGACCTTGCGGCCCTGTTCGCCTTCCTTCTTCAGCGCTTCCAGCGACGGGATGACCGAGGTCATCAGCTGCATGATGATGGAGGCGGAGATGTAAGGCATGATGCCGAGCGCGAAGATCGCCATGCGCTGCACGGCGCCGCCGGCGAACATGTTGAACATGCCGAGCACGCCCTTGCTCTGCGAGGAGAAGGCCTGGGCGAAGGCGTCAGGGTTGATCCCGGGAAGCGGAATGTAGGTGCCGAGGCGGTAGACCAGCAACGCGCCAATCGTGAACCAGATGCGTTTCTTCAGGTCCTCCGCCTTGGCGAAGGCCGAGAAATTCAGAATTCGAGGCTAGTTGTTCAGCAGCCGAAGCCATGCCTGATTCTCCGCTTGGTAACGCTTGATGGCCCGTGAGGTCAGGCGGTGCGTTTCACCGAAGCTCACGAGATAAGCTCCGGGCTCTAAACATGCAAGCGGCCGCGTTGACGCGGCCGCTTAATTGAGCAGATCAAAGCGCAATCGTGAGCAAAAACGGGATCCCACTCTTGCCGATCGCGCTTCAAATTGCCGTTACTCGGCAGCTGCCTTTTCCGGCAACTTGACCGAGCCACCAGCCTTTTCGATCTTCTCGATCGCGGCCTTGGAAGCCCCGGCCACATCGAAGGCAAGCTTAGCCTTGAGCTCGCCATCGGACAGCACGCGCACGCCATCCTTGACGCGGCGGATGACGCCGGCGGCGACAAGCGCCTCGGCCGTCACGGTTGCCTTGGCGTCGAGCTTCTTGGCATCGACGGCTTCCTGGATGCGTGCCAGCGACACAACAACGAAGCTCTTGGCGAAGATGTTGTTGAAGCCACGCTTCGGCAGGCGCCTGTAGAGCGGCATCTGGCCACCCTCGAAGCCGTTGATGGCGACGCCGGAGCGCGCCTTCTGGCCCTTGACGCCGCGACCGGCGGTCTTGCCCGAGCCGGAACCGATGCCACGGCCGAGACGCTTCTTGGAATGCGTCGCGCCGTCCTTGTCACGCAGATCGTTGAGTTTCATCTGAGTTCTCCTGCGCTTTGGCTCAGCCCTCGTCCACGACGCGGACGAGATGCTGAACGGCGGCGATCATGCCGCGCACGGAAGGCGTATCTTCCAGGGTGCGCTGCTTGTGCATCTTGTTGAGGCCGAGGCCGACCAGCGTCGCGCGCTGTTCCTTCGGACGGCGGATCGGCGAACCGATCTGCTCAACGGTGATGGTCTTGGTTGCTTTCTTGGCCATGGTCAAAATCCCTGGTCAGATCGACTATTCTTCAGCCGCAACGGCGGTGCCGCGGCGGGCCTGAAGGGTCGAATACTTGATGCCGCGAGCGGCAGCCACATCCTTGGGATGCATCTGGCTCTTCAGCGCGTCGAAGGTGGCGCGAACCATGTTGTACGGGTTCGACGAACCCATCGACTTGGCGACCACGTCATGCATGCCGAGCGTCTCGAAGACGGCGCGCATCGGGCCGCCGGCGATGATGCCGGTACCCTGCTTGGCAGCGCGCAGCAGAACGCGTCCGGCGCCCCAACGTCCCTCGACGTCGTGATGCAGCGTACGGCCCGAGCGCAGCGGTACGAAAATCATGTCGCGCTTTGCCGATTCGGTTGCCTTGCGGATGGCTTCCGGCACTTCGCGTGCCTTGCCATGACCGAAGCCGACGCGACCCTTCTGGTCGCCGACGACGACGAGTGCGGCGAAACCGAAGCGGCGGCCACCCTTGACGACCTTGGCGACGCGGTTGATGTGGACCAGCTTGTCCACCATGCCGTCATCGCGCTCTTCACGCTCGCGGCCGCGGCCGCCTTCCCTACGTTCCTGTGCCATATCCTGTTCCTTGTTTTTTTCCGGAAGCACGGTTGATGATGAGATCCGGTGCCTCTGTGGGTCACCGGGGGCGAAAGTTTTTTAGAAACTAAGACCGCCTTCGCGGGCAGCCTCGGCCAGCGCCTTGACGCGGCCGTGATAGATGTAGGCGCCGCGATCGAAGACGACTTCCTTGACGCCGGCCTTGGTGGCGCGCTCGGCGATCAGCTTGCCGATCGCAGCAGCGGCCGCGGTGTCGGCGCCTGTCTTGAGCGAACCCTTGAGGTCCTTCTCGAGCGTCGAGGCTGCGACGATGGTGTGACCCTTGGCGTCGTCGATGACCTGAACGTAGATGTTCTTCGACGTGCGGTGGACCGACAGACGCGGACGGTCGCCGGCGACCTTCTTGATCTGGCGGCGGACGCGCTGCGCACGGCGCTGGATGGATTCTTTGCTAGCCATGATAGTTCCTTGCCTTCAAAAAACGGGGGCCGCCATATGCGGCAGGCGAAAGCGCCTCCCGCGACCGCTCCCCGCGGCGTTACACTTCTTGGTTTGGCCCTTTCCGAAAAGTCTGCAACTTTTCGGGGCCAAACCCACTACTTCTTCTTGCCTTCCTTGCGGACGATCTTCTCGCCAGCGTAGCGGACGCCCTTGCCCTTGTAAGGCTCGGGCCGCGGTATTCGCGGATCTCGGCAGCCACCTGGCCAACCTGCTGCTTGTCGATGCCGGCAACGGTGATCTCGGTCGGCTTCGGCACGGTGATGGTGATGCCAGCCGGCGTCTCGTAAACGACGTCATGGCTGAAGCCAAGTGCCAGCTGCAGATTCTTGCCCTGAAGTGCTGCGCGATAGCCGACGCCGGTGATCTCGAGCTTCTTCTCGAAACCGTCCTTGACGCCCTGCAGGATGTTGACGATCTGCGTGCGCGACATGCCCCACTTCGAGCGGGCGGTCTTGGTCTGGTCGCGCGGCTCGACAGCAATCTCGCTGCCTTCCATCTTGACCAGGACTTCGTCGTTCACCACGAACTTCAGCTCGCCCTTGGGGCCCTTCGCCGTCACGGTCTGGCCGTTGACGGTCGCGGTCACGCCCTGCGGCAGCGAAACGGGTTTCTTTCCAATACGAGACATTTTGTTGTCCTCGTCACTTCTCTTGTTTCAGGTCTCTGTCTTCGGAACGATCCGAAGACCGGATTCCAATTTGCGGTCAGCTGCCAGATCAGAAGATCTGGCAGAGGATCTCGCCGCCGACGTTCTGTTCGCGGGCTTCGTGATCGGCCATCACGCCCTTCGGCGTCGAAAGGATGGCGATGCCGAGGCCGTTGGCGACGTGCGGGATCGACTTGGCCGAGACGTAAACGCGGCGGCCTGGCTTCGAGACGCGGGCGATTTCGCGCACGACCGGCGCACCGTCGAAATACTTCAGCTCGATTTCGATTTCGGACTTGCCGTTGTCGAAGTCGGTCTGGCTGTAGTCGCGGATATAGCCTTCAGCCTTCAGCACGTCGAGGACGCGGGTGCGCAGACGCGAGGCCGGCGTCGAGACACTCGACTTCTTGCGGCCGTAGGCGTTGCGGATGCGGGTCAGCATATCGCCGAGAGGATCGCTCAATGACATGTTATGTCCTCCTTACCAGCTCGACTTGACCAGGCCCGGGATCTGGCCGTTGTTGCCGAGATCACGAAGCGCGATGCGCGATACTTTGAGCTTGCGATAGTAGGCACGCGGACGGCCGGTGACTTCGCAGCGGTTGCGGATGCGGATCTTGGCCGAGTTGCGCGGCAGGGCAGCAAGCTTGAGCTGAGCGCGGAAGCGCTCCTCCATCGGCTTGGACTGATCCATGATGATCGCCTTCAGGGCAGCGCGCTTGGGACCGTACTGGTCGGCAAGCTTGCGGCGCCTGTTATTCTTCTCGACTGAGCTGGTCTTTGCCATTTCAGATTTTTCCTTTTCTCGCTGCCGTTACTGGCGGAAGGGGAAGTTGAAAGCCTTGAGCAATGCCCGGGCTTCGTCGTCCGTCTTCGCAGTCGTACAAACGATGACGTCCATGCCCCAGATCTGATCAACCTTGTCGTAGTTGATCTCCGGGAACACGATGTGCTCCTTGATTCCCATGGCGTAGTTGCCACGGCCATCGAAGCTCTTGGGGTTCAGTCCGCGGAAGTCGCGGACGCGCGGCAGCGCGATGTTCACGAGGCGGTCGAGGAACTCGTACATACGTTCCTTGCGCAGCGTGACCTTGGCGCCGATCGGCATGTTCTCGCGGACCTTGAAGCCAGCGATCGAATTGCGGGCGCGGGTGACGACGGCCTTCTGGCCGGCGATCATCGCCAGGTCTTCGGCCGCAACCGAGGGCTTCTTGGAATCGGCGGTCGCTTCGCCAACACCCATGTTCAGCACGATCTTGTCGAGGCGCGGAACCTGCATGTCGTTTGCGTAGCCGAACTGCTCCTGCAGCGCCTTGCGGATGGTCTCGTTGTAGACCTGCTTCAGACGCGGCGTGTTGGTGGCAGTCGCCTGCTTGCTTTGAGCCTTAGCCATTGATGACTTCTCCCGAGCGCTTGGCGACGCGCACCTTCTTGCCGTCCTTCTGGAAGATGAAACCGACGCGGGTCGGCTTGCCATCCTTGGGGTCGGCCAGCGCGATGTTCGACAGCTGGATCGGCGCTTCCTTGGTGATGATCCCGCCCTCTTGGGACTGGGACTGCTTCTGGTGACGACGGATCATGTTGACGCCGCGCACCAGCGCGGTGTCATCCTTCGGCTGAACCGAGAGGACTTCGCCCGAACGGCCCTTGTCCTTGCCGGCCAGCACGACGACCTTGTCGCCTTTTCTAATCTTTTGCATTGGTCCGGCTCCTTACAGCACTTCAGGCGCGAGCGAGATGATCTTCATGTGGTTCTTGGCGCGGAGTTCACGCGGAACCGGTCCGAAGATACGCGTGCCGATCGGCTCTTTCTTGTTGTCGACGAGAACGGCCGCGTTCTTGTCGAAACGGATCACGCTGCCGTCCGGGCGGCGGATGTCCTTGGCCGTGCGAACCACGACCGCCTTCATCACATCGCCCTTCTTAACGCGGCCGCGCGGAATGGCTTCCTTGATGGACACCACGATGATGTCGCCCACGGAAGCGTATTTCCGCTTCGAGCCGCCCAGCACCTTGATGCACATGACACGACGCGCGCCGGAATTATCCGCCACGTCGAGGTTTGTTTGCATCTGAATCATGACTGGCCGCCTTCTTCTTTTCTAACGGGACGGGCTCGAAGCCCCTCCCCGGTCTGTCCAAAATTCGTTGTTTACGCCTGGTCCGAAGACACGACGATCCAGCGCTTGTCCTTGGAAATCGGCTTCGATTCCTGGATGAACACCTGATCGCCAACCTTGTGGGCGTTGTTCTCGTCGTGCGCCTTGTACTTCTTGGTCATGCGCACGGTCTTCTTCATCACGGGATGCGTGAAGCGCCGTTCGACCTTGACGACAACCGTCTTCTCGTTCTTGTCGCTGACGACGGTGCCCTGCAGAATGCGCTTTGGCATGGTTTTCGTCCTTAAGCCTTCTTGGCCGCGGACTTTTCCGCAGCGATGGTCTTGATACGCGCAATGTCCTTACGGACCTGCCTCACGCGCGCGGTCTTCTCGAGCTGGCCGGTGGCCTTCTGGAAGCGCAGGTTGAACTGCTCCTTCTTCAGGCTGGCCAAATCGTCGGTCAGCTGGTCCTGGGTCTTGGTCCGGATGTCTTCGGCTTTCATGATCAGCCCGTCCTTATTCTGCGATGCGCTGTACGAAGCGCGTCCTGACCGAGAGCTTGGCCGCGCCGAGACGCAGCGCCTCACGGGCGGTTTCTTCACTGACGCCGTCGATCTCGAACATGATGCGACCCGGCTTGACGCGTGCCGCCCAGTAGTCGACGGCACCCTTGCCCTTGCCCATGCGGACTTCGGTCGGCTTCGACGTGACCGGCAGATCCGGGAAAATACGGATCCAGACGCGGCCAGCGCGCTTCATTTCGCGAGTGATTGCGCGGCGGGCCGCCTCGATCTCACGCGCGGTGACGCGGTTCGGCTCAAGCGCCTTCAGCCCGAAAACCACCGAAATCCAGGTTGGTGCCGCCCTTTGCGGTACCATGGATACGGCCCTTGAACTGCTTGCGGAACTTTGTGCGCTTTGGCTGCAGCATCGTTCTAACTCCAAATTCCTAAATGTCTCAGGCGTTTTCGCGACGACGACCGCGTTCGCGATCACCACCACCGCCATGCGCAGCATCACCCTCGGTCGCGCGACGTTCCGAAGCCATCGGATCGTGCTCGAGGATCTCGCCCTTGAATACCCAGACCTTGACGCCGCAGATGCCGTACGCCGTATTCGCCTCGGCCGTGCCGTAGTCGACATCGGCGCGCAGCGTGTGCAGCGGCACGCGGCCTTCGCGGTACCACTCCATGCGGGCGATTTCGGCGCCGCCGAGACGGCCCGAGCAGTTGATGCGGATGCCTTCGGCACCGAGGCGCATCGCCGACTGCACAGCGCGCTTCATGGCGCGGCGGAACGCGATACGACGCTCGAGCTGCTGGGCGATCGACTGGGCGACCAGGGTCGCGTCGATTTCCGGCTTGCGCACTTCAACGATGTTGAGGTGCGTCTCGGACTTCGTCATCTCCATCAGCTTCTTGCGAAGCTTCTCGATGTCGGCGCCCTTCTTGCCGATGATCAGACCCGGGCGCGCGGCATGGATGGTGACGCGGCACTTCTTGTGCGGGCGCTCGATCACGACCTTCGAGATCGCAGCCTGCTTGAGTTCCTTCTCAAGATACTTGCGGATCTTGATGTCCTCATGCAGCAGCTTGCCGTACTCGCCGGTGTTCGCGAACCAGCGCGAATCCCAGGTGCGGTTGATGCCGAGGCGAAGACCGATCGGATTGACTTTCTGGCCCATTATGCGGCCTCCCCTTTTTCTTCGACTTCACGAACGACGATCGTGAGGTGCGAGAACGGCTTCTCGATACGGCTGGCGCGACCACGGCCACGAGCGTGGAACCGCTTCATGACAATCGACTTGCCGACATAGGCTTCCGCCACCACCAGCGCATCGACATCGAGGTCGTGGTTATTTTCCGCGTTGGCGATCGCCGATTCCAGCGTCTTCTTGACCGTGCCGGAAATCCGCTTGGCCGAGAATTCGAGATCGGAAAGCGCTGTCGCGACCTTCTTGCCGCGGATCAGCGCGGCAACGAGGTTCAGCTTCTGCGGGCTGATACGGATCGTGCGCAACACGGCGCGCGCTTCGTTATCAGCAAGCCTGCGCGGAGCTTTGGCCTTGCCCATGATTATTTCCTCTTCGCCTTCTTATCCGCGCCGTGACCGTAATAGGTCCGGGTCGGAGCGAATTCACCGAACTTATGACCGACCATGTCCTCGTTCACCGAGACGGGAACATGCTTCTGGCCGTTGTAGACACCGAAGGTGAAGCCGACGAACTGCGGCAGGATGGTGGAGCGACGGCTCCACATCTTGATCACCTCATTGCGACCACCTTCACGAACCTTGTCCACCTTCTTGAGAAGGTAGCCGTCGATGAAGGGGCCTTTCCAAATAGAACGAGTCACTTGGCGTTACCTCTTCTTAGCTCTTGCGCTGATGGCGCGAGCGCAGGATGAACTTGTCGGTCGCCTTGTTGGACCGCGTCTTCTTGCCCTTGGTCGGCTTGCCCCACGGGCTGACCGGATGACGGCCACCGGAGGTGCGGCCTTCACCACCGCCGTGCGGATGGTCGACCGGGTTCATGGTCACGCCGCGATTGTGCGGACGCTTGCCACGCCAAACCGTGCGGCCGGCCTTGCCGTCGTTGATGTTGCCGTGGTCGGGGTTCGACACGGCTCCGACGGTGGCCATGCAGGAGCCGTGAACGACACGCTGCTCGCCCGAGTTGAGGCGCAGGATCGCCATGCCCTGGTCGCGACCGACGAGCTGGGCGTAACCGCCAGCCGAACGGGCAACCTGGCCGCCCTTGCCCGGCTTCAGCTCGATGTTGTGGACGATCGTGCCGACCGGCATCGATGCCAGCGGCATCGCATTGCCCGGCTTCACGTCGACCGCTTCGCCAGCCACGATCTTGTCGCCGGCGGCAAGGCGCTGCGGGGCGATGATGTAGGACAGCTCGCCATCGTCGTACTTGATCAGCGCGATGAAGGCGGTGCGGTTCGGATCGTATTCAATGCGCTCGACCGTGCCGACGACGTCGAACTTACGGCGCTTGAAGTCGATGATGCGGTACGAACGCTTGTGACCACCGCCGATGAAGCGGGCGGTGATGCGGCCGTAATTGTTGCGGCCGCCCGACTTGGTCAGGCCCTCGGTCAGACCCTTGACGGGCTTGCCCTTGTAGAGGCCCGAGCGGTCGACGATGACCAGCTGGCGGGTGCTCGGCGTTACCGGGTTGAATTTTTTCAGTGCCATTGTTCTGTCCTCGCGGCCTTGCTCAGAGACCCGTCGCGACGTCGATCGACTGGCCATCGGCCAGCGTCACAATCGCCTTCTTGACGTCGCTCTGGCGGCCGATCGTGCCGCGGAAGCGCTTGATCTTGCCCTTGCGGACAAGCGTGTTCACGGCCATCACCTTGACGCCGAACAGCGCTTCGACGGCAGCCTTGATTTCCGGCTTCGACGCCTTCTTGGCGACGTTGAAGACGACCTGGTTCTGCTCGGAAGCCATGGTCGACTTTTCGGTGATCGCCGGGCTGACGATCACGTCGTAGTGACGAAGGTCGGTCATTTAAAGCGCTCCTCGAGAGCCTCGACGGCGGCCTTCGAAAGGACCAGCGTGCCGCGGCGCAGAATGTCGTAGACGTTGATGCCCTGGATGGGCAGCACGTCGATGTTGGGAATGTTGGTCGCGGCCAGCTTGAAGTTCTTGTCAAGCTCGGCGCCACCAATCACCAGGGCGTTGCTCAGGCCCAGCGTCGCGAAATTCGCGATCAGCGCCTTGGTCTTGGCCTCAGTCAGCTTCAGCTCGTCGATGATGATGATCGACGCGCTCTTGGCCTTGGCCGAGAGAGCATGCTTCAGGCCCAGAGCGCGCACCTTCTTCGGCAGGTCGTGCTCGTGGCTGCGAACGACCGGGCCGTGAGCCTTGCCGCCGCCGCGGAACTGCGGAGCGCGTGCCGAATGGTGACGGGCGCGGCCCGTACCCTTCTGCTTGTACATCTTGGCACCGGTGCGCGCGATTTCAGCGCGGCCCTTGGCCTTGTGCGTGCCCTGCTGCTTCTTGGCAAGCTGCCAGCGCACGACGCGCTGCAGGATGTCTTCGCGCGGATCAAGGCCGAAAATCTCTTCCGAGAGTTCCACCTTGCCGGCGTCCTTGCCGCCAAGCGTTGTGATCTTGAGATCCATTATTCCGCTCCCTCTGTGGCCGGAGCCTCATTCTTCGTGGCGGCGCGGATCGCGGCGGGCTTCGGCGCATTGGCCGGCAGTGCCACCTTGGCCGCATCGCGGACCAGGATCCAGGCGCCCTTCGATCCGGGAACCGCTCCACGGATCAGGATCAGGCCGCGGTCGGCATCGGTCGAGACGATCTCGACGTTCTGCGTCGTCACGCGGGTGTCGCCCATGTGGCCGGCCATCTTCTTGCCCTTGAACACCTTGCCGGGGTCCTGGCGCTGGCCGGTCGAACCGTGCGTACGGTGCGAGACCGAGTTACCGTGCGTCGCGCGGCCACCACCCATGTGGTGACGCTTGATGACGCCCTGGAAACCCTTGCCGATCGTCGTGCCCGTCACATCGACCTTCTGGCCGGCGACGAAGTGCTCGACGGTGATCTCGGCGCCGACATCGATCATGTTGTCAGCGGAGACGCGGAACTCGGCGACCTTCGCCTTCGGCTCGACGGAAGCGGTCGCGAAATGGCCGCGCAACGCCTTCGACGTGTTCTTCACCTTGGCGAGGCCAACGCCGAGCTGAACGGCGGTGTAGCCATTCTTCTCCTGCGTGCGCTGCGCCACGACCTGGCAGTTCTCCATCTGGAGAACGGTGACGGGAACATGTTCCCCGGCATCGTTGTAGATGCGGGTCATTCCCACCTTCTTTGCAATCACACCTGAACGCATCGGTTCAATTCCTTTAGAGTTCCGGGCCAGGGGCACCGCCCCTTACCGCGCTCTCATTCCCTTAGAGCTTGATCTCGACGTCGACGCCGGCGGCCAGATCGAGCTTCATCAAAGCATCGACGGTCTGCGGGGTCGGATCGACGATGTCGAGCAGACGCTTGTGCGTGCGCATCTCGAACTGCTCGCGGCTCTTCTTGTCGACGTGGGGCGACCGGTTCACCGTGAACTTTTCGATCCGCGTCGGCAGCGGAATGGGGCCGCGGACGTTTGCGCCGGTGCGCTTGGCCGTCGACACGATTTCCTTCGTCGAGGCGTCGAGCACGCGGTGATCAAACGCCTTCAGGCGGATGCGGATATTCTGTCCGTTCATGCGTCACTTCCTTGTTCTGGCGCGGCGCGGGCAACTTCCGCGCCCGCGACAGATCGGTTTAAGTCCAAATTACTCTTTGATGGTGACGACGATGCCGGCACCGACGGTGCGGCCGCCTTCACGGATGGCGAAGCGCAGCTTCTCTTCCATGGCGATCGGCACGATCAGCTCGACATCGACCGTGATGTTGTCGCCAGGCATAACCATCTCGGTGCCAGCCGGCAGCGACACGATGCCGGTCACATCCGTCGTGCGGAAGTAGAACTGCGGACGGTAGTTGGTGAAGAACGGCGTGTGACGGCCACCTTCGTCCTTGGTCAGGATGTAGGCTTCGGCCACGAACTTCTTGTGCGGCTTCACCGTGCCGGGCTTGGCCAGAACCTGGCCGCGCTCGACGCCTTCACGGTCAACGCCGCGCAGCAGCGCGCCGATGTTGTCGCCAGCCTGGCCCTGGTCGAGCAGCTTGCGGAACATTTCAACGCCCGTGCAGGTCGTCTTGGTCGTCGGACGGATGCCGATGATTTCCAGTTCCTCGCCGACCTTGACCACGCCGCGCTCGACGCGGCCGGTCACGACCGTGCCGACGGCCAGAGATCGAGAACACGTCTTCGATCGGCATCAGGAACGGCTTGTCGAGCGGACGAACCGGCGTCGGGATGTAGGCGTCGACCTGAGCCATCAGCTCGCGGATCGCGTCCTCGCCGATGGTCTTGTTCGAATCTTCCAGAGCGGCCAGCGCCGAGCCCTTGACGATCGGAATGTCGTCGCCGGGGAACTCGTTCTTCGACAGAAGCTCGCGAACCTCGAGCTCGACCAGTTCGAGCAGCTCGGCATCGTCGACCTGGTCGACCTTGTTGAGGAACACCACGATCGACGGCACGCCGACCTGACGGGCGAGCAGGATGTGCTCGCGGGTCTGCGGCATCGGGCCGTCGGCGGCCGACACGACCAGGATCGCGCCGTCCATCTGCGCGGCACCGGTGATCATGTTCTTCACATAGTCGGCGTGGCCGGGGCAGTCGACGTGGGCGTAGTGGCGGTTGGCCGTCTCGTATTCGACGTGAGCCGTCGAGATGGTGATGCCGCGGGCCTTCTCTTCCGGCGCCGCATCGATCTGGTCGTAGCGCTTGTATTCGCCAAAATACTTCGTGATCGCCGCCGTCAGCGACGTCTTGCCATGGTCAACGTGACCAATCGTGCCGATGTTCACATGAGGCTTAGTGCGCTCGAATTTACCTTTTGCCATGTGATGTCTCCATTTCCTGCTCGCCCAAGCGGGCTTTGAATTGCGTTACCGCGACGGCTCTTTCGAGTTACGCGTATTTTTTCTGGACTTCCTGAGCGACCGCGGTCGGGACCGGCTCGTAGTGATCGAACTGCATCGTATAGGCCGCGCGGCCCTGGCTCATCGAGCGCAGGTTGTCGACGTACTTGAACATGTTGGCGAGCGGCACCATCGCGTTGATGACGACGGCCACGCCGCGTGCTTCCTGGCCCTGGATCTGACCACGACGGCCGTTCAGGTCGCCGATGACGCTGCCGACATAGTCTTCCGGCGTCACGACTTCGACCTTCATGATCGGCTCGAGCAGCTGCACGCCAAGCTTGGGTGCGGCTTCACGGAAGCAGGCACGGGACGCGATTTCGAAGGCCAGCACCGAAGAGTCGACGTCGTGGTAGGCGCCGTCGATCAGCGTCGCCCTGACGCCGATCATCGGGAAACCCGCGAACGGACCAGCACCCATGACGCTCTGGATGCCCTTTTCGACACCCGGAATGTATTCCTTCGGCACCGCGCCGCCGACGATCTTGGATTCGAAGACGAACTCTTCGCTCTCCGTGTTCGGCTCGAAGATAACCTTGACGCGGGCGAACTGGCCGGTACCGCCCGTCTGCTTCTTGTGCGTGTAGTCCTGCTCGTGCTTGCGGGTGATCGTCTCGCGATAGGCCACCTGCGGAGCGCCGACATTGGCTTCGACCTTGAACTCGCGACGCATGCGGTCGACGATGATGTCGAGGTGCAGTTCGCCCATGCCCGAGATGATGGTCTGGCCGCTTTCCTCGTCGGTCTTGACGCGGAAGGACGGATCCTCGGCAGCCAGGCGGTGAAGGGCGAGGCCCATCTTTTCCTGGTCGTTCTTGGTCTTCGGCTCGATAGCGATCTGGATGACCGGATCTGGGAATTCCATGCGCTCGAGGATGACCGGATGCAGCGGATCGCACAGCGTGTCGCCAGTGGTCGTGTCCTTGAGGCCAGCCAGAGCGACGATGTCGCCGGCGAAAGCTTCTTCAACGTCGGCGCGCGAATTCGCATGCATCTGCAGCATGCGGCCGATGCGCTCCTTCTTGCCCTTGACGGTGTTGTCGACCGAGATGCCCTTGGTGAGCTTGCCCGAATAGATGCGGGCGAAGGTCAGCGAACCGACGAACGGGTCGTTCATGATCTTGAAGGCGAGCATCGACAGCGGCTCATCGTCGACCGCATGACGCTCGATCTCGGCGTCGGTCTTGGCATCGACACCCTTGATGGCGGGAACGTCGGCCGGCGACGGCAAATATTCGACGACGGCGTCGAGCAGCGGCTGCACGCCCTTGTTCTTGAAGGCCGAGCCGCAGAACATCGGGAAGAACTTGACCGCGATCGTGCCCTTGCGGATCAGCGAGCGGATCTCGTCATTGCCCGGCATCTTGCCTTCGAGGTAGTTCTCGAGGGCCGTCTCGTCCATTTCGACGGCGGCTTCGATCATCTTCTCGCGGTATTCCTCAGCACGAGCCTGAAGGTCGGCCGGGATTTCGACGACGTCCCAGGCAGCGCCCAGCGTCTCGTCGCGCCAGACAAGCGCGTTCATCTCGACGAGGTCGACGACGCCCTTGAACTCGGTCTCAGCACCAATCGGCAGCTGCATGACGACAGCCTGCGCACCAAGGCGCGAGCCGATCATCTCGACCGAGCGGTAGAAGTCGGCGCCGATCTTGTCCATCTTGTTGCAGAAGATCATGCGCGGCACGCGGTACTTATCGGCCTGACGCCAGACGGTTTCCGTCTGCGGCTCGACACCGGCGTTGGCGTCAAGCAGCGCAATGGCGCCGTCGAGCACGCGCAGCGAACGCTCGACTTCAATGGTGAAGTCGACGTGTCCGGGGGTGTCGATGATGTTGAAGCGGCGCATCTTGCCGTCACGGCCCTTCCAGAAGGTCGTGGTGGCGGCGGACGTGATGGTGATGCCGCGTTCCTGCTCCTGCTCCATCCAGTCCATGGTGGCAGCGCCGTCGTGCACTTCGCCGATCTTGTGCGACTTGCCCGTGTAATAGAGGACGCGCTCGGTGGTCGTCGTCTTGCCGGCGTCAATATGCGCCATGATACCGAAATTGCGGTAGTCTTCGATTTTGTATTCGCGGGCCATCGTAGCTGCCTCTCAGTCCTGTTCGCGCTTTACCAGCGGTAGTGTGCGAAAGCGCGGTTGGCTTCAGCCATCTTGTGGGTGTCTTCACGCTTCTTGACGGCGGTGCCGCGGTTGTTGGCCGCATCCATCAGCTCGCCCGAGAGGCGGTCGACCATCGTGGTCTCGTTGCGGTTGCGAGCAGCCGCGATCAGCCAACGGATGGCCAATGCCTGGCGGCGCTCAGGGCGCACGTCGACCGGAACCTGGTAGGTGGCGCCGCCGACACGACGCGAACGCACTTCCACATGCGGCGCGACATTGTCGAGCGCCTGATGGAAGACGTTGACCGGCTCCTGCTTGGTCTTCGACTGGACCTGGTCGAGCGCGCCGTAGACGATGGTCTCGGCGACCGACTTCTTGCCGTCATACATGACGGCATTCATGAACTTGGTAACGATCAGATCACCGAACTTCGGATCCGGATTGATCTCACGCTTTTCTGCACTGTGACGACGCGACATGGCTTTTGTCTCTCAATCTCGTAGCCCGACGCGTTCAAACAGCGCCAGGGCCGGAAAATCTTACTTCGGACGCTTGGCGCCGTACTTCGAACGGCGCTGCTTGCGGTTCTTCACGCCCTGCGTGTCGAGCACGCCGCGGATGATGTGGTAGCGAACGCCCGGAAGATCCTTGACGCGGCCGCCGCGGATCATGACCACGGAGTGTTCCTGAAGGTTGTGACCTTCGCCGGGGATGTACCCGATCACTTCAAAACCATTGGTCAGGCGGATCTTGGCCACCTTGCGCAGCGCCGAGTTCGGCTTCTTCGGCGTCGTTGTATAGACGCGCGTGCAGACGCCCCGCTTCTGCGGGTTCTGCTGCATGGCCGGGACCTTGTTGCGCTTCACCGGCGCAATGCGCGGCTTGCGGATCAGCTGGTTGACGGTAGGCATTAAACCCTCTTGTCTCTCAATTCCGTGTCTCGCCCGGTCAGGGCCGCTCAAAGCGTCATTTCCATACGCAAATTCGGGCCATAAACCGCGCCTCGCGGTCTTGCCCGAACAAATGGCAGAGGAAGCGGAAGCCGCTTCGTGCACGCCGGAAATGTCTTTTCGCTCGTAAAACGAACCCTGTTTGAGGCAAACTCCAAAGCGTGTCGCTTCGGAAGGGAGAGCCTCACATCGGTTCTGACTGGGCGGCTTCTACTCGTAAGCCCGCGAACCGTCAACCCCGGAGTGGCAAATATTGCATCGAAGCCGGGGCTTGGCAGCTATGCGAAAACCGCATGTAATTTTCTTTCGCCGTTTTGCAAGTGCGAGGAAGAAAGTGCCAAGCCTTTAGCAAAGTGAATGGCTTTCGACTGTTGCAAAGCCATGCTTCATGCGAAAAGTCCGCATGAGCAGCCCAAATCCCCTCGCCCACCCAGTCTCTTTGGCAAAAAACAGGAATCAGCCCGTGAACGACAATGAGGAGCGCCCGGTCACCATCATCACCGGCCGGGTGTGGAAGCGCAAAGGCGGCAAAGTGGAAGGCGTGCATGTCATGCTGGTTGCGCCCGATGACGATTCGGCGGTGCGCCGCGCCCTCGAATCGCTTGCGGCGGAAGGTTACGCCGAGGCTGAGCTCGACCAGATCGGCGATATGGATGGCGTGCCGGACGACGAGCCGCATCTCTCCGCCTTCCAGGGCGCGCTCGAAGGCGAAGTGTCGATCGTCACCTTCGACGTGCCGATCTGAAACCAAGGCACCGACGATGGCCGGATCAAGAGCGGTTGAACCTGCATCCCGGGCCTGGGCCGACCGGGCGGTCGCCGCGATCGAGGCCGACCAGCACCGGTCGGCCGACACGCACCTCTGGAAACTTGACCTGCCGGCGCTGTCGACCATCGACTTCTACCTCAAGGATGAATCCACCCATCCTACCGGCAGCCTGAAGCACCGGCTGGCGCGTTCGCTTTTTCTCTATGCATTGTGCAATGGCCTGATCCGCGAAGGCACCCCGGTGGTCGAAGCCTCTTCGGGTTCGACGGCGGTGTCGGAAGCGTATTTCGCCCGCATGATCGGCGTGCCGTTCTATGCGGTGATGCCCCGGTCGACGTCGCGCGAAAAGATCGCCGCGATCGAGCACTATGGCGGCAACTGCCATTTCATCGATGATGGCAGGCGCATCTATACTGAGTCGGCCGAACTCACCGAACGGCTCGGCGGCCATTTCATGGACCAGTTCACCCATGCCGAACGCGCCACCGACTGGCGCGGCAACAACAACATCGCTGATTCCATCTTCGGACAGATGCGCGAGGAGCGGCATCCCATCCCAAGCTGGATCGTGATGAGCGCCGGGACGGGCGGCACCACCGCCACGATCGGCCGATACCTGCGCTACAAGCGGCACGCCACGCGGCTGTCGGTGGCGGATGTCGAACGCTCCGCCTTCTTCGAAGGCTTTGCCACGCACGATCGCGAGTGCCGCTGCGAGCAGCCTTCGCGGATCGAAGGCATTGGCCGGCCGCGCATGGAGCCGTCCTTCGTGCCAGGCGTCATCGATCACATGCTGCAGGTGCCGGATGCCGTATCGCTGGCGGCGATGCGAGTGTTGTCGCGCCGGCTCGGCCGTCGTGTCGGTGGTTCGACCGGCACCAACTTCACCGCCATGTGCTTTCAGGCGGCACGCATGATCGAGCATGGCAAGACCGGTTCGCTGGTGACGCTGATCTGCGATTCCGGCGACCGCTATGCCAACACCTACTATTCTGATGAATGGCTGGCGGCCAACGGCCTCGACCCCTCGCCTTTCGAGCCAGCGATCGAGGCCTTTCTGGCGGGTGGAAAACTGACGCTGCAATTCGAGGAAAGCTGGGGCTGACTCGACTTGCCCGGGCAAGTGTTCTGATAGAAACGCTGACCATCATCAAACAGACGGAGCGGCCGTGTCCCAGCCCATCAAGATAGGCATCGTCGGCGTCGGCAAGATCGTCCGCGACCAGCACCTGCCGGCCCTGGCGAAAGACCATGACTACCGACTCATCGCGGCTGCCAGCCGGCATGGCAAGGTCGACGGCATCCCGAACTTTCCCACCATCGAAGCGATGCTCGATGCGGTGCCGGAGCTTGAGGCCGTCTCGCTCTGCATGCCGCCGCAATTCCGTTACGATGCCGCGCGCACCGCGATCGAGGCGAAGAAACATGTCTTCCTGGAAAAGCCGCCGGGCGCCACGGTCAGCGAGGTCGAGGACCTGAAGGTGCTGGCCGCGAAAAACGGCGTCTCTCTGTTTGCCAGCTGGCACTCGCGCTATGCGCCGGCGGTGGAGGCTGCGCGCAGCTTCCTCGCATCGACCCGGCTCCGGTCGGCAGCGATCATCTGGAAGGAAGATGTACGCCGCTGGCACCCGAACCAGGACTGGATCTGGGCTCCGGGCGGCTTCGGCGTTTTCGATCCCGGCATCAACGCACTGTCGATCGCAACCCACATCCTGCCGGCAATGTTCATCACCTCGGCGGTGCTCGACTTTCCGGAAAACCGCGCCGCCCCGGTCGCGGCGCAAGTCACCTTCCGCACCTCGAACGGGTTGCCGGTGACGATGGACCTCGATTGGCTGCAAACCGGCCCGCAAAGCTGGGACATCCTGGCCGACACGGATGCGGGCAAGATGGTGCTTTCCGGCGGAGGCTCGAAGCTCGCCATCGACGGCCGTATCGTCCATGAGGAGCCGGAAGCGGAATACCCGATGCTTTACAAGCGTTTCGCTGAGATCGTGCGCGCCGGCACCTCAGACGTCGATCTCGCGCCGCTGCAGCATGTCGCCGACGCCTTCATGCTCGGCAAGCGCAACGTGGTTGAGGCGTTCTTCGATTGATTTGTGCACGCGACCGGGTCGCGGACCTGGCTGGAATGCACGCTCGTGCCAGGTCGACCCCCACTCCGTCTCGGCTACGCCGAGCCACCTCTCCCCCGCTCGACGGGGTAGAGGAAGGGCGCGCGTACCTGTTGCCGCCAATGCTCGCCCAACGCGGCTTCCTTTCTCTCCGGAGGGGGAAAGGTGGCGCTGCGAAGCAGCGACGGATTGGGGGAAGCCGGTCGTCAAGTGAACAGCCAATGACAAGTGAGCATGACCGAGTTGGTCTGATATCAGCGGTGTGTTTTCACTCGACAATCGCAATGGCAAAGCCGTCATAGCCCTTGGCGCCGACCGTCTGGATGGCGGTGCCATCCAGACGCTTGTCGCCGCCGATGAAGGAGAATGCCGCCCGGGCGCCTACGACGTTGGCGTCATGGCCACCCTCGTCGAGCACCGCGCCATCACGGATGACATTGTCGCAGATGATCACTGTCCCCGGCCGCGAAAGCCGCATGGCCCAGGACAGATAGTTCGGGTTGTTCGGCTTGTCGGCGTCGATGAAGATGAGATCGAACGGCCCGGCATTTTCTGCGCCTAGCGCGGCAAGCGACTGAAGCGCCGGCCCGACCCGCAGGTCCACCCGTTCCGACACACCTGCCCGTTCGAAATTCGACCGCGCGACGCCGGCGTGGTGCGGATCGAGTTCAAGCGTCACGATCTTGCCGTCCATGGGCAAGGCTCGCGCCATCCAGATCGTGGAGTAGCCCCCAGCGTGCCGATTTCGAGAACCTTCTTCGCGCCCTGAATGCGCGCAAGAAGCGAAAGCAGCTTGCCCTGCGCCGGCGAGACGTCGATCGCTGGCAAACCCTGGTCGCGGTTGACGGCCAGAACAGCGTCGAGGGCGGGATCTGCCTCGAACAGGGCATCAACGATGTAGTCGTCGACAGCAGCCCAGGTTTTCTTGCTCATCGTTTTTCCGATCCAAAGAGAGCCAAATCACGCAACGTGGCCGCTTAAGGGTTGCGGCGAGGAAGCACCTGGTCTTGTCGGGTGTCCGAAATTCAAGTTCGCTCAAAATGTTCCTACCAACCGCGACACGTCGTCGTAAATGAAAAAGCCGCCGGCTTGCGCCGACGGCTTTCGAATCCGCTCGTTGATCCGCTGTCGATCGCGATCCAGGACCGGTTCGAATCAATCCTTTGCGCGGCAACCGGCGCGCTTGACCATATCGGCAACGATCAGCGGTGTCGCCGGCGTTTGCGACCAGCTGTCCTGACGGGGTGCACCGGCTTCGAGGGCGACGCGCACCGAGCCGGTATCCAGACTGAAGGACTTCCGGCAGGACACGGTGCGTGAGCCGTTGCCGATCGTATCGACAATTGCGCCGGCGGCTTCACCAACCCCGGCGACATAGGCGACCAGCGTTTGCCTGGCGATTGGGCTGGAATCGGCCTTTTCGATCATCTCCATCACCTCCCCCACGGATATCCGGCCTGTCGCGGTCGATGGCTGAGCGTAGGCTGCAAAGGGCATCACGAGCGCCGCCATGAATCCGATGGCAGCAACGGCAGTCTCGCGTTTGAAGGAAGGCATTAGTAGCTCCTGTTGAGTCGGACATTGACAGCGATCATCATCATGCATAAAATAATTATTGTAAAACGATAATTTCTTTTCGCAAAGCGAGACAATTATGATTGAACCCACAATCACGGCTTCGGCCCCAGACCCCGCTCGTCAGACCAGGCTGAGACGCGTCCGACTGCTCAGTCTGGTGCTGGCACGATGCTTTGTCGCCTTGGCGGTACTGCTGACGCTCGGTCTGCTGTTCTACTGGCTGACCGCCTCCGCCGGCTCGGTCGCGGCGGATGCCAACATCCCTCAGGCATGGCTGAGCGGCCTTGGCCTCGGCCGAAGACTGGCCGGATTCGCGATCTCGTTCGTACCGCTCGCCTGTCTCGTTTTCGCGCTGATGGCAGCCCGACGCGCCTTCCAGGCCTTTGCGACCGGAGACTTTTTCGGCCAGAACGCCATCAGGAATTTGCGGTACTTTGGCCTCGGCCTGTTGGCATCCGCCTTGCTGAAACCGGTTTCGGGAGCGGCGCTGTCCGTTCTCCTGAGTTTGGACGCACCGGCCGGCCAGCATCGGCTGTCGCTCGGTCTCGACAGCGACACGCTGCTGACCTTGCTGACCGCAGGCATCATCGCGGTGATTACCTGGGTCATATCGGAAGCATCCGCGCTCGCCGACGAAAACGCGCAGTTCATCTGATGAGGACCAGCCCATGCCCATAAAGGTCAGGCTCAACGTCGTCCTCGCCGAACGAAACGTGAAGTCGAAGGACCTCGCCGAACATGTCGGCATCACCGAAGCCAACCTTTCCCTTCTGAAACAGGGAAAGGTCAAAGGCATCCGCTTCGATACGTTGGAACGCATTTGCGAATACCTCGACTGCGAGCCGGGGATCTGCTGCGCTTCGAGAAGCCGTCTGAATAACAACAAAAAGGCCGCCAGGTTGCCCCGACGGCCTTGTTGCCTGAGATTTCAAAGCGGTCGTTTCAAGGAAACGACCGCTTTATTTTTGTTCTGGCGCAATTCTCGACGGAAAACCGTTTCACACTTTTCCTGGAATTGCTCCGGCCGCCGCGCTTACTGCGCGGCGGTTGTCATGTCTGCCAGCATCGGCTCGGCGACTTCCACACCGGAGGCCTTGCGGCGCTCGTCGATGATCAGTTCGTCGCGCGAGGTGGCGATGCGCCGGATCTGGCTCATCGTGCCGCCGGTACCGGCCGGGATCAGCCGGCCGACGATGACGTTTTCCTTCAAGCCCTGCAGCATGTCGGTCTTGCCGGCAACCGCGGCTTCCGTCAGCACCCGGGTCGTCTCCTGGAAGGAGGCGGCCGAGATGAAGGACGGCGTCTGCAGCGAGGCCTTGGTGATGCCGAGCAGCACCGGCTGACCTTCGGCCGGCTTCTTGCCGTCCTCGATCAGGCGCTCGTTGACCTCTTCCAGTTCGATCACGTCGACGTGGTCGCCCGGAATGTAGGTCGAGTCGCCCTGCGTGGTGATCTCGACCTTCTGCAGCATCTGGCGAACGATCACCTCGATGTGCTTGTCGTTGATCGACACGCCCTGCAGGCGGTAGACCTCCTGGATCTCGTTGACGAGGTAGGACGCAAGCGCCTCCACGCCCTTGATCGCCAGGATGTCGTGCGGCGCCGGATTGCCGTCGAGGATGTAGTCGCCCTTCTCGATGACGTCGCCGTCCTGGAGATGGAACGGCTTGCCCTTCGGGATCAGGTATTCGACAGGCTCAAGCGTCGAGTCATGCGGCTCGATGATGATGCGGCGCTTGTTCTTGTAGTCGCGGCCGAAGCGGATCGTGCCATCGATCTCGGCGATGATGGCGTGATCCTTCGGACGACGTGCCTCGAACAGCTCGGCAACCCGCGGCAGACCACCGGTGATGTCCTTGGTCTTGGCGCTTTCCATCGGGATACGCGCCAGCACGTCGCCGGGACGAACCTGCGCACCCGGCTCGACCGAGAGAATGGCCTCGACCGAGAGCAGGAAGCGGGCATCGCCACCCTTCGACAGCTTGCCGACCTTGCCCTTGGCGTCCTGGACGGCGATCGCCGGCTTCAGATCGTTGCCGCGCGGCGTCGAACGCCAGTCGATGACCTCACGCTTGGTGATGCCGGTCGACTCGTCGGCCGTTTCCTGCACGGAAATGCCGTCGACCAGATCCTCGAACGCCACCTTGCCCTCGATTTCGGTGAGGATCGGGCGGGTGTAGGGATCCCACTCGGCGATACGCTGGCCGCGCTTCACCTTGTCGCCATCGTCCACGAAGATGCGCGAACCATAGGTGACACGGTGCGTGGCACGCTCCTTGCCGGCTTCGTCGAGGATCAGCACCGCCATGTTGCGGCCCATGACCATCTGCTGGCCGTCGGAGTTGCGCACCACGTTGCGGTTGCGGATCTCGACCTTGCCCTCATACGAGGCTTCAAGGAACGAGCTGTCCACCACCTGCGCGGTACCGCCCATGTGGAAGGTACGCATGGTGAGCTGGGTACCCGGCTCGCCGATCGATTGCGCCGCGATGACGCCGACGGCTTCACCCTGATTGACCGGGGTGCCGCGCGCCAGATCGCGTCCGTAGCAGACCGCGCAGACGCCAACCCTGACCTCGCAGGTCAGTGCCGAGCGGATGCGGACCGACTGGACGCCGGCCTTTTCGATCTGCTCCACATCACGCTCGTCCATCAGCGTTCCGGCCTTGACCAGCAGGTCGCCGGTCACCGGATGGTTGATGTCGTCGAGCGCGGTGCGGCCCAGCACGCGCTGGCCAACCGAAGCGACAACCTGACCGGCATCGACGATCGGCTGCATGGTGAGGCCCTTGTCGGTGCCGCAATCCACGGAGTTGACGATGCAGTCCTGCGCCACGTCGACCAGACGGCGGGTGAGGTAACCCGAGTTCGCCGTCTTCAAGGCGGTGTCGGCCAGACCCTTGCGGGCGCCGTGGGTCGAGTTGAAGTACTCGAGCACGGTCAGGCCTTCCTTGAAGTTCGAGATGATCGGCGTCTCGATGATTTCACCCGACGGCTTGGCCATCAGGCCGCGCATGCCGGCGAGCTGACGCATCTGGGTGGGCGAGCCACGCGCACCGGAGTGCGACATCATGTAGATCGAGTTCATCGGCTTCTGACGGCCATTGTCCTCGAACTCGACCGCCTTGATGCGGGCCATCATCTCGTCGGCGACCTTTTCCGAGCACTTGGCCCAGGCGTCGACGACCTTGTTGTACTTCTCGCCCTGCGTGATCAGGCCGTCATTGTACTGCTGCTCGTATTCCTTGGCCAAAGCCTCGGTGTCGGAGACCAGCTTGATCTTGGTATCCGGGATCAGCATGTCGTCCTTGCCGAACGAAATGCCGGCACGGCAGGCGTGAGCGAAACCGAGCGCCATGATGCGGTCGCAGAAAATGACCGTCTCCTTCTGACCGCAATGGCGGTAGACGGTGTCGATCATCTTGGAGATGTTCTTCTTGGTCATCTCCTGGTTGGCGGTCTCGTAAGGCACGTTGACGTTCTTCGGCAGAAGCTCGCCGATGATCATGCGGCCAGGCGTGGTGTCATGGATCTTCGACACGACCTTGCCTTCGGCGTCGACCGTGCGGAAGCGGCCCTTGATCTTGGCGTGCAGGGTCACCGCCTTGGTCTCGAGCGCATGCTGGAGCTCGCCCATGTCGGCAAACACCATGCCCTCGCCCGGCTCGTTCTGGTTGACGATCGAGAGGTAGTAGAGACCCAGAACCATGTCCTGCGACGGCACGATGATCGGCGCGCCGGAAGCCGGGTGCAGGATGTTGTTGGTCGACATCATCAGCACGCGGGCTTCAAGCTGCGCTTCCAGCGACAGCGGCACGTGGACCGCCATCTGGTCGCCGTCGAAGTCGGCGTTGAAGGCCGTGCAGACCAGCGGATGCAGCTGGATCGCCTTGCCCTCGATCAGGATCGGCTCGAACGCCTGGATGCCGAGGCGGTGCAGCGTCGGCGCGCGATTCAGCAGCACCGGATGCTCGCGGATGACCTCGTCAAGGATATCCCAGACTTCCGGACGCTCCTTCTCGACCAGCTTCTTCGCCTGCTTGACGGTCGAGGAGTAACCCTTGGCGTCGAGACGGGCGTAGATGAAGGGCTTGAACAGTTCGAGCGCCATCTTCTTCGGCAGGCCACACTGGTGAAGCTTGAGCTCCGGACCGGTGACGATGACCGAGCGGCCGGAATAGTCGACGCGCTTGCCGAGCAGGTTCTGACGGAACCGGCCCTGCTTGCCCTTCAACATGTCGGACAGCGACTTCAGCGGACGCTTGTTGGCGCCGGTGATGACGCGGCCGCGACGGCCGTTGTCGAACAGTGCGTCGACGGCTTCCTGCAGCATGCGCTTTTCATTGCGCACGATGATGCCGGGAGCGCGCAGCTCGATCAGCCGCTTCAAACGGTTGTTGCGGTTGATGACGCGGCGGTAGAGATCGTTCAGGTCGGACGTGGCGAAACGACCGCCGTCCAGCGGGACGAGCGGGCGCAGGTCCGGCGGGATCACCGGAACCACCTTCATGATCATCCATTCCGGACGGTTGCCGGATTCCATGAAGTTCTCGACGACCTTGAGTCGCTTCAGGTACTTCTTCTGCTTCAGCTCGGACGTGGTCGAAGCCAGTTCCGAACGCAGGTCGCCGGCGATCTTCTCCAGATCCATGCCGGCCAGAAGGTCATGAATGGCCTCGGCGCCGATCATGGCGGTGAAAGAGTCCTCGCCATACTCGTCGACGGCGATCATGTACTCTTCCTCGCTGAGCAGCTGGTGCTCCTTCAGCGCGGTCAGGCCAGGCTCGGTGACGATGTAGTTCTCGAAGTAGAGGACGCGCTCGATGTCCTTCAGCGTCATGTCGAGCAGCGTGCCGATGCGCGAGGGCAGCGACTTCAGGAACCAGATATGGGCGACGGGAGCGGCGAGCTCGATATGGCCCATGCGCTCGCGACGAACGCGCGACAGCGTGACTTCGACGCCGCACTTCTCGCAGATGACGCCCTTGTACTTCATGCGCTTGTACTTGCCGCACAGGCACTCATAGTCCTTGATCGGGCCAAAAATGCGCGCGCAGAACAGACCGTCACGCTCCGGCTTGAAGGTGCGGTAGTTGATGGTCTCCGGCTTCTTGATCTCGCCGAACGACCAGGACAGAATCTTCTCAGGGCTGGCCAGTGAGATCCGGATGGAATCGAACACCTGCGCAGGCGCCTGCGGATTGAAGAGATTCATGACCTCTTGGTTCATGCCGTTCTCCTTTTCGGGGTCCTCGAAAACCCCTTGCATCTAACGCGGACCAAACGCCCGCCGTCTTTGTCGGCCACTGGCCGTCGAATTGTTTGGCGCGCCGCAACTTCGTGCGGCGCGCCGTAGCCTTTACTCGGCCGCATCGGGCAGCCGGACAGGGTTGTCGTCGAGCTTGGTGTTCTCCAGCTCGACATTGAGGCCGAGAGACCGCATTTCCTTGACGAGCACGTTGAAGCTCTCCGGAATGCCGGCCTCGAAGGTGTCGTCGCCGCGGACGATCGCCTCGTAGACCTTGGTGCGGCCGGCGACGTCGTCCGACTTCACCGTCAGCATTTCCTGCAGCGTGTAGGCGGCGCCATAGGCTTCCAGCGCCCAGACCTCCATTTCGCCGAAGCGCTGGCCACCGAACTGCGCCTTGCCGCCCAGCGGCTGCTGGGTGACGAGCGAGTACGGACCGATCGAACGCGCGTGGATCTTGTCGTCCACCAGGTGGTGAAGCTTGAGCATGTAGATATAGCCCATCGTCACCTTGCGATCGAACGGCTCGCCGGTGCGTCCGTCATAGAGCTGCGACTGACCGCTGGTGTGCAGGCCCGCCTGCTCCAGCATGATGTTGATGTCAGCCTCGTGCGCGCCGTCGAACACCGGGGTCGCGATCGAGACGCCGCGGCGCATCTGCTCGCTGAGGCGAACGATGCTCTCGTCGTCATACTCGCGGATCGGCTCGTTGCGGTCGTTGGCCGGCATGAAGCTCTCGAGCGTCTTGCGCAGCGGCTTGATATCGCCGGCCGCCTTGTACGTGTCGATCAGCTCGCCGATCTTCTTGCCCATGCCCGCGCATGCCCAGCCCAGATGCGTTTCCAGGATCTGGCCGACATTCATGCGGCTCGGCACACCCAGCGGGTTGAGCACGATATCGGCATGCGTGCCGTCCTCGAGGAAAGGCATGTCCTCGACCGGAACGATGCGCGACACGACACCCTTGTTGCCATGACGGCCGGCCATCTTGTCGCCCGGCTGCATCTTGCGCTTCACCGCCACGAAGACCTTGACCATCTTCATGACGCCCGGAGGCATTTCGTCGCCGCGCTGGACCTTCTCGACCTTGTCCATGAAGCGCTGTTCGAGCGCCTTCTTGGAGTCGTCGTACTGGCCACGCAGGGCTTCCAGTTCGCTCTGGAGCTTTTCGTTCTCCACGGCAAACTGCCACCACTGCGAACGCGGATACTCGTCGAGCGTATCCTTCGACAGCGTCGAGCCCTTCTTGAAGCCCTTCGGTCCAGCGATCGCTTCCTTGCCGACGAGCACGTCGGAAAGACGCGCGTAGACGTTACGGTCCAAGATGGCCTGCTCGTCGTCGCGGTCCTTGGCGAGGCGTTCGATCTCCTCGCGCTCGATCGCCATGGCGCGCTCGTCCTTCTCCACACCGTGGCGATTGAACACGCGCACCTCGACGACGGTGCCGAAAGTGCCCGGAGGCATGCGCATCGAAGTGTCGCGCACGTCGGAAGCCTTTTCGCCGAAGATGGCGCGCAGAAGCTTTTCTTCCGGCGTCATCGGGCTTTCGCCCTTCGGCGTGATCTTGCCTACCAGGATGTCGCCCGGCTGCACTTCCGCACCGATATAGACGATGCCGGCTTCGTCGAGGTTCTTCAGCGCTTCTTCCGAAACGTTCGGAATGTCGCGCGTGATTTCCTCCGGACCGAGCTTGGTGTCGCGCGCCATGACCTCGAACTCCTCGATGTGGATCGAGGTGAAGACGTCGTCGGCGACGATGCGCTCGGAGAGCAGGATCGAGTCCTCGTAGTTGTAGCCGTTCCACGGCATGAACGCGACCAGCACGTTGCGGCCGAGCGCCAGATCACCGAGCTCGGTCGACGGACCGTCGGCGATGATGTCGCCCTTGTTGACCCGGTCACCCATGCGCACCAGCGGACGCTGGTTGATGCAGGTGTTCTGGTTCGAACGCTGGAACTTCATCAGCCGGTAGATGTCGACGCCGGACTTACCCGGATCGAGATCTTCCGTCGCGCGGATAACGATACGCGTCGCGTCCACCTGGTCGACGATGCCGCCACGACGGGCGCCGATGGCCGCACCCGAGTCACGGGCAACGATCGGCTCCATGCCCGTGCCGACGAACGGCGCCTCGGCGCGCACCAGCGGCACGGCCTGACGCTGCATGTTCGAGCCCATCAGGGCGCGGTTGGCGTCGTCGTTTTCCAGGAACGGGATCAGGGCCGCGGCCACAGACACCATCTGCTTGGGCGACACGTCCATCAGGTCGACGTTTTCGCGCGGCGCCATCATCACTTCGCCGGCGCTGCGGCAAATGACGAACTCGTCGACGAAGCCGCCATTCTTGTCGAGCTCGGCGTTGGCCTGCGCGACATGGTGCTTGGCTTCTTCCATCGCCGAGAGATAGACGACGTCATTGGTCAGCTTGCCGTCGACGATCTTGCGGTACGGGCTCTCGATGAAGCCGTACTTGTTGACGCGTGCGAAGGTGGCCAGCGAGTTGATCAGACCGATATTCGGGCCTTCCGGCGTCTCGATCGGGCAGATGCGGCCGTAATGCGTCGGGTGCACGTCGCGCACTTCGAAGCCGGCACGCTCGCGGGTCAGACCGCCCGGTCCAAGCGCCGACAGGCGGCGCTTGTGGGTGATCTCCGACAGCGGGTTGGTCTGATCCATGAACTGCGACAGCTGCGAGGAACCGAAGAACTCGCGCACGGCGGCGGCCGCCGGCTTGGCGTTGATCAGGTCCTGCGGCATGACAGTGTCGATCTCGATCGAGGACATACGCTCCTTGATCGCGCGCTCCATGCGCAGCAGGCCGACGCGGTACTGGTTCTCCATCAACTCACCGACAGAACGCACGCGGCGGTTGCCGAGATTGTCGATGTCGTCGATCTCGCCCTTGCCGTCGCGCAGTTCGACCAGCGTCTTGACCACGGCCAGGATGTCTTCCTTGCGCAGAACACGCACGGTGTCCTCGGCCTTGAGCTCGAGGCGCATGTTCATCTTGACGCGGCCGACAGCCGACAGGTCGTAGCGCTCGCTGTCGAAGAACAGCGAGTTGAACATGGCTTCGGCGGTCTCGAGCGTCGGCGGCTCGCCCGGGCGCATGACACGATAGATGTCGAACAGCGCGTCCTGGCGGCTCTCGTTCTTGTCGACGTTGAGCGTGTTGCGGATGTAGGCGCCGACATTGACGTGGTCGATGTCGAGAACCTTGATCTCCTGCTCGCCGGTGCCAAGCAGCACCTTGAGCGTCTTTTCGTCGATCTCGTCGCCGGCTTCGAGGAAGATCTCGCCGGTGGCGTAGTCGACGATGTCCTCGGCCAAATAGTTGCCGAGCAGATCCTCGTCGGTCGCCTTGATCGCCTTCAGACCCTTCTCGCCGAGCTGACGCGCCTGGCGGGCGGTGATCTTCTTGCCGGCTTCGACAACGACCTCGCCCGTATCGGCGTCAACCAGGTCGCCGACGGCCTTGAGGCCGCGGAAACGCTCGACGTTGAACGGAATGCGCCAGTGGTCGCCGGCGCGGACATAGGTGATCTTGTTGTAGAAGGTCGACAGGATCTCTTCGCCATCCATGCCGAGCGCCATCAACAGCGACGTCACCGGAATCTTGCGGCGGCGGTCGATGCGGGCGTGCACGACGTCCTTGGAATCGAACTCGATGTCGAGCCACGAGCCGCGATAGGGAATGACGCGCGCGGCAAACAGGAGCTTGCCCGACGAGTGCGACTTACCCTTGTCGTGGTCGAAGAAGACGCCCGGCGAACGGTGCATCTGCGAAACGATGACGCGCTCGGTGCCGTTGACGATGAAGGTGCCGTTCAAGGTCATGAGCGGCATGTCGCCCATGTAGACGTCCTGCTCCTTGATGTCCTTGATCGACTTGGCGCCGGTATCCTCGTCAATATCGAACACGATGAGGCGCAGCGTCACCTTCAGCGGTGCGGCATAGGTCAGGTCGCGCTGACGGCATTCGTCAACGTCGAATTTCGGTCCTTCGAACTCGTACTTCACGAACTCCAGCATCGAGGAGCCGGAAAAATCGGAGATCGGGAAGACCGACTTGAAAACAGCCTGCAGCCCCTCGTCCGGACGGCCGCCCTTGGGCTCGTCCACCATCAGGAACTGGTCATAGGATGCCTTCTGAACCTCGATCAGGTTCGGCATCTCCGCAACTTCCGGAATCTTTCCGAAGAATTTGCGTACGCGTCTGCGGCCATTGAAAGTCTGGGTCTGGGCCATCGTCGCTCCTTAGCTCTAAACTCGGGACGGGCCTCGCCGCGGCCCGCCTTGCATACCGAGCCGCCTGGGCGGCGGCTCTCTGTCTGTTCTCCGTTCGCCTTTCGGCGTCCGGCCAAACGGGAGAAAACCCGTTTCCTGAAGGCCGGTTGCGGCCCTCAGGAAAGAGGTTCTCGTACATCTCGCGCTACGCGTCCTCCCTCCAGGCGAAGGGAGTGGCGGACGGCGCGAGGCCGCCCGCCGCTTTTACGCTTACTTCAGGTCGACCTTGGCGCCGGCTGCTTCCAGCTGGGCCTTGAACTTGTCAGCGTCGGCCTTGGAAACGCCTTCCTTGACCGGCTTCGGAGCCGCTCGACCAGGTCCTTGGCTTCCTTGAGGCCAAGACCGGTGATGGCGCGGACTTCCTTGATGACGTTGATCTTCTGAGCGCCAGCTTCGGTGAGGACGACGTCGAATTCCGTCTTTTCCTCGGCCGGAGCAGCGGCAGCGGCAGCGCCACCAGCAGCGGCAACCGCCACCGGAGCAGCAGCCGAAACGCCCCACTTTTCTTCCAGAAGCTTCGACAGCTCGGCCGCCTCGAGGACGGTCAGCTTCGAAAGGTCGTCTACGATCTTTGCGAGATCAGCCATTGTTGTATTCCTTCGTTAGGTTCGAACGTGTGTTTTTGATAGCGAGGAACGGCCTCATGCCGCCTCGTCCTTCCGGGCGTAAGCGCCGATGACGCGCGCGACCGAAGCCGCTGGCGCATTGACGATCTGGGCGATCCGGGTTGCCGGCGTGGCGATCATGCCAACCAGCTTGGCGCGCAGCTCATCGAGCGACGGAAGTGTGGCGAGTGCCTTCACACCGTCGGCGTTGAGCGAGGTGGTGCCCATTGCGCCACCGAGAATGATCAACTTGTCATTCCCCTTGGCGAAATCGGACGCGACCTTCGGCGCCGCAATCGGATCCTCCGAATAAGCGATCAGCGTCTGTCCCTTGAACAGGTCGATGATCGATGCGGAGTCCGTGCCCTGAAGAGCGATTTTGGCGAGACGGTTCTTCGCGACTTTAACGGTGCCACCGGCAGCGCGCATTTTCGACCGAAGGTCGTTCATTTGCGCGACGGTGATACCGGCATAGTGGGCCACGACGACTGAACCTGCGTTTCCGAACGCTTCGTTCAGGCCCGTGACGAGTTCGCGTTTTTCCGCTCTGTCCACTGCCTATCTCCAGTTGACCCCTGCCCTTATACGAGGACAGGCGTCGGGTTGCCTTTTGCCGGCCGGGCCATCCAGTAACGGATCTCCCGAACGACGCTCGAGGATCCTGCCCCTTTCGCCACACCGACGGCAAAGCCGGCGATGCGCAGACAAAAGGCAAACACGGTTCGAACCTTTCATTGGAGCACTTGCTCCGTTGTCCGGTCTTCACCCGTCTCATGCAGGCCCAATTGAATTAAGGCTTTTGGGCCGCCTGCAATCTCGGACAGGATGTCCGGAAGCCTTTCGACTTCCGGCACCGGGCCCAGGATAAATCCAAGGCCCGGAATTCAGTCACGGATCGGCCTTTCGGCGGCCGATCCAAATGGTCTTAATCAGGACGCAGCGAGCGTCGAGACATCGAGCTTGAGGCCCGGGCCCATCGTCGAGGTGACCGACACCTTCTTGACGTAGTTGCCCTTGGCGCCAGCCGGCTTTGCCTTGGTCACCGCATCGGCGAAGGCACGGATGTTCTCTTCCAGCGCCTTGACGTCGAACGAGACCTTGCCGACGCCGGCATGAACGATGCCGGCCTTCTCGACGCGGAACTCGACCGCGCCACCCTTCGATGCCTTGACGGCGGCGGCGACGTCGGTGGTGACGGTGCCGACCTTTGGGTTCGGCATCATGCCGCGCGGGCCGAGCACCTTACCGAGACGGCCGACCAGCGGCATCATGTCCGGCGTGGCGATGCAGCGATCGAAATCGATCGTGCCCTTCTGGACGATGTCGACCAGGTCCTCCGCACCGACGATGTCGGCGCCGGCGGCCTTGGCTTCCTCGGCCTTATCGCCACGAGCGAACACGGCGACGCGAACCGAGCGGCCGGTGCCGTTCGGCAGGTTGACCACGCCGCGGACCATCTGGTCGGCATGGCGCGGGTCGACGCCGAGGTTCATGGCGACTTCGACGGTCTCGTCGAACTTGACCGAGGAACGGTCCTTGAGCAGCTTCAACGCTTCACCCAGGGCATACGCCTTGTTGGGATCAATGCCTTCGCGGGTCTTCGATACACGCTTTGCAATCTTTGCCATGATCTTAGCCCACCACTTCCAGACCCATCGAGCGGGCGGAGCCCTCGACCATGCGCATGGCCGCCTCGACGTCGTTTGCGTTCAGATCCTTCATCTTCGCGGTCGCGATTTCGCGCACCTTGTCGCGGCCGATCGTGCCGACCTTGAGCTTGCCCGGCTCCTTCGAGCCCGACTTCAGGTTCGCAGCCTTCTTCAGGAAATAGCTCACCGGCGGCGTCTTCATGACGAAGGTGAACGACTTGTCCTGGTAATAGGTGATGACGACCGGAACCGGCGATCCCTTTTCCATTTCCTGGGTCTGCGCGTTGAACGCCTTGCAGAACTCCATGATGTTGATGCCACGCTGACCAAGCGCCGGGCCGATCGGGGGCGACGGCGTAGCCGAACCCGCGGAGACCTGAAGCTTGAGCTGGCCTGCAATTTTCTTAGCCATCTCTTTTCCTGCCTTTGTCTATGCCGGCCCCATCTTGGGAACCACCGGCGGTTGCAGTCTGGTGGTGCGGTTCGCGCGGCCGGCTAAAGCCACATTCGCCTCCCACCGTTCTCAGGCCATGCGTTTCCGCACCGCCTCCCCTGATCGCCAGACCGGCATCAGGGATTTCGGATCAGCCCTTTTCGACCTGTCCGAATTCCAGATCGACGGGCACGGCGCGCCCGAAGATCGAAACTTCCACCTTGAGCCGCGCCCGCTCCTCGTCCACTTCCTGGACGAAGCCATTGAACGACGCGAAAGGACCATCCGAAACGCGGATCGCCTCGCCGATCTCGAACGTGACCGAGGGCTTCGGCCGCTCGACGCCTTCCTGCACCTGGTTCAGGATGCGCTGCGCTTCCGCCTCGGTGATCGGCACCGGCTTGGAGTCACCGAGAAAGCCGGTGACCTTCGGCGTGTTCTTGACCAGCGAGAACACGGCATCGGTCAAATTGGCCTTCAGGAGCACATAGCCCGGGAAGAACTTGCGCTCGGCATCGACCTTGCGGCCACGACGAACCTCAACCACCTTCTCGGTCGGCACCACGATCTGCTCGATATCGGCGGACAGGCCCTTCTGTTTGGCCTTGTTCTCGATATCTTCGGCGACCTTCTTTTCAAAGTTCGAATAAGCGTGGACGATGTACCAGCGCGCAGCCATTTTTTTAGACTTCTCCGTAGTCGCCGGACTTAGCGTCCAATGCCCAGAATCTGTTCGATCGCGAGGCCCATCAACTGATCGGCGCTAAAGAAAAAGATCATCGCAATCACAGCGAAGGCCAGAACCATCACCGTCGAGATCATCGTTTCGCGCCGCGACGGCCAAGTCACCTTGGCGGTCTCCGAGCGAACCTGCTGGAGAAAGACGAAAGGATTTGTGGTTTTCGAAGCCATATGCCGCTCTGTCTTCAAGACCCGTTGGCCGGGTCCCCTGGATGATCCCGCTGGCCGGGACGTGCCGCCTGAGCCCAGTCTCGCGCCGAATCAGCGCAATCATTTCGCCCATGCAAATCAGACGCGTAAAGCCGGCTTCCCAGCTCCACGCGTCGCGTGTCTGTTCTGTCTACATAAAACCGATTCTTGATCCACGCAAGTGGCAAGTGTCCGCTTTATGACCAAACGCCGCCTCGGAACCATCCAGTCGTTCCGTCCCGGCTATGGCGCCCTTATGCCCCAATCGGGCTAATATGGCAAGCGTGTCGCCGATTTTCAAAGGGCGGTCCGCGGAAATGTCGTTTCAGATGGCCATTTCGGAAAATGGCACGGGCAGCAGGGCTCGAACCTACGACCTGCGGTTTTGGAGACCGAAACGCCTTACCACATCTCGTTGTTTATAAAGCGATAATGACAGGTTTTGCAATTGATGTGCAAGGATTTGTGTAACGAAAGCTGGCCATTTCAGCCGATTTTTTGGTCCCTCACTTACTTATGTTCAGCACTTAACAGGCAGGCACCAATCATCGCTGGAGTGCCCGGCATCTCTTTGCGCGGGAAAATCGCTTGGTCGGGTCATTCTCTCTGTTGGCAGCTGCGGCTGTCCTGATAATTCCGTTTGAACGAGCTCAGGCGAGGCATTTCTTGCATCGAGAGCGCGATGATCAAATGACAACCGCGATCGGCCAACTCAGCAAGGCAAAGTTCAACGATGCGCCTTTTTGGCGCGGGGACGGGCCGGGTGACTGGCGGCAATCGCATATCATCTCGAACGCAAACTCCGTCGAACATTGGGTTGGACGAGATGCGCATCCCTGGCAAAAATGCCGAGGATTCCCTGCCTGGAAAACGGGCGGACGAGGTGTTGCGAGCGATCCGGAACGCGCTGACCCATGGGAGCATCATCTATCTCAACAAAGACGGTGAAGAGCGTGACGGCGATGTAGTTCATTACCTCGCTTTTCTTTCACGCTATGAGGAAGGCGCGATCAGCAGGCCCAAGCCGAAACCTACCGAGTGATCATCACGACAGAGGACGAGTTCTTGCGGTTCATAAGGCTCTGGGCGGCATGGATCAACGGCCCTGCCATCGACGACCGCGAGATACACGCGGCATGACCATCCCGCGCGTTCCGGGGCAGATGGTGACTATGGCGCAGGTGTCAGCATGACTGCAGGACCACCGGAACGCATCAAAGACCTTCTTGCGGCGGTTAAGCCGCTGGCGGCCGAATACTACCAACTGACCGGAAAACCGCTTGGCATGACCGGGGAAGTTGCCGAGTCCGTGGCGGCGACCGTCTTGGGGCTCGAACTGGTCCCTCCCCCGCACAGCCGGTTATGACGCCATCCAGCAAATTCCTGCAGGTCCGGAGCGGATCCAGATCAAAGGTCGCGCTTACGACCAGGCCGGCAAGCGCAGCCAGCGCATGGGCCAGATCAAACCGGCAGGCCCCCGCGATACCGTGATGCTGGTGTTGCTGCACAACGCCACCTTGGACCCTGTAGAGATCTGGGAAGCCCCTTTTCTCGCCGTGGTAGCGCGCTGGCCGAGCCCGGTTCTATTTCCCGCAACGAGCGTGGCGCGCTGGCCGTGTCAGACTTCAAGCGACTGGGACGGCAGGTTTGGCCCATGAGTGAGACACAAGCATGAGCAACTACGTGTTGTTTCAAATGTGGCGACCCTACCGGCAGTCTCTGATCAAAGGGCACCAGTTCTACGTCGAACAGGCCCGCAGGCGCGTGCTGTCACAGTTTGAGAGCTCCATGTTGTATCAAGTGACCGACCTCCACTGGGCCATTGCGCCAAGGCGATGGTCTCTGCTGGAGCTGGCTGCCTCTCAGCACTGCAGGCGCTCTTCCAAACGATGATCGCCCTCGCAATTCAAAGGGCGAGGACTTCTTCAACGGCCCCCGCGTGCTGCCGTCTCCTTGGCGGGCGGAATAAACCATGTTGATGGCGCACCGTTCTCGATCGCAGCGAGCGGGTAAGATTTGTTTCCTTTCGCAATGACCACGTTGCAGCCCGCGTCCATGGCTATCCTTGCTGCCATCAACTTTGTCACCATGCCGCCCGAACTATGGCACCCGGAGGAAAGGCCGGCCATGGTTTCTATCTCCGGGGTAATGCACCGCACCTCTGGGATCATACGAGCCAACGGGTTGTCGTGTGGATCTTCCGTGAAGAGGCCATCTACATCGGAAAGCAGAATGAGAACGTCGGCTTCTGCAATTTGCGCGACCCGTGCCGCCAGCTGATCATTGTCACCTAGACAGGTCTCGGGCGTTGCGGTCGCGTCGTTCTCGTTGATAATGGGTACAGCCCCAACTTTGAGGAGTTGTTGAAAGGCTGACCGCGCATTCAGGCGGCAACGCTGGTTGTCTATATCTGCGCGGGTCAATAGCACCTGCCCCAGGCCAAACCCATGGCGTTTCAAACTCTGTTCATAAGCCAGCATCAGTTGAAACTGACCAATCGCAGCGGCCGCTTGCTTCTCCTCAATTCGCAAAGATCTGGCCGACTCCTTGAAGTGCCGTGATCCAACCGCGACAGCACCGGAGGTGATGATGATCACCTGCTGGCCGCGAGCGAAAAAACGGACGACATCCTCTATCAACGTTTCAAGCCAAGGACCGCGTATCTCTCCGGTCTCCATATCGGCAACGACTGCGGAGCCGATCTTGACGATCAGCCGGCGAGCCGAAAGCAGCTGGACCGTGCTCGTTGCATGACATGTCTCTCTAATCTCTTTTGGCATTCAACAGCGATTCAGTTGCGAGCGGTTAGAAACAAAATTAGGCATCTAGTCGACTTGCGTCTCTCTCGTGCCTTGCATCAATTTTTGGACGACGATCATCTTCTAATCTGGGTCCGCCTGCCCTGATGCGTAGGGTGAGGGCCGCTGTGGGTTTCTATTCGCCAATGGTCGGAAATGGTGCGATCGACCAATCGATTAAATCGACGGCACGATGAAGCGTCGCTTCGGTTAGCGCACGACTGGGTGAGGCGACGATAACATGTCCGATCCAGTCCCGGTGATCGCCTTTCCTGACGATCGGCGTATTGGGTCCAACATAGAATTCGACCTCGGCGACGCCTGGTACAGCAATCGCCCGATTGTCGCCGTCGATCCAATCGAGGGTGCCATCGCGATCAGGTACTAGGATTCGCGCAGCCGCAACCTGCGGATCCCTTCTGCGCAAATCCGATTGTTCGCCGATGACAAGCTTGATGTGCTCTGTGACAAGATCGAGCCCGTAAGTTAGCTGAACCAGTTGAGGACCGGGCGCACCACCAAGACGCGGATTAACTTCAATGACGACTGGGCCACGCTTCGTCCACCGGAATTCTATGCAGGTTGGCCCCCAGCCAAGGCCGAGAGCGCGCAAACACCCCAGCGAAACGTCGACGATACGCTCTTGCTCTTCATCAGTCAGTAGGGCCGGCAGGGTGAATTCGCGAAACACGAAATACGGTTCGGGGCCGAACTCACCGGCGTAAATCCCGATGACCTCATCTCCCATTATCTCGGTGCCAAAGTATGGGCCTTGTGCGAATTCTTCGACTAGTATCCGCGGCGAAGATTGCCATATGTGCTTTCCGCCTAACAAATAGGTCGCGTGTTCGGCCAACTCATCGACGTTGCGGCATAATCGGACACCGCTGCTACCGACGCCTACGGCTGGCTTAAGAATTACTGGCAGCCCAATTTCAGCGGCAGAGCTATCTATGTCCGCCGCATTCGCTGCCAAGCGATAAGCAGGCACTGGAACGCCGGCCTCCGCGAGGAGCTGACGTTGGGTGAATTTGTCGCAACATCGTTCAACCGATGTAGGGTTTGGTCCCGGTAGATCGAAATGCCGGCAAAGCTTGCCCACCGTCGCATAGACCGACTCCTTAGCGCACGTAATTCCGGCAATGTCATAGGTCGCACGCAGCCGGGAACATTCGCCGATCAAAGCATCGAGATTGGCTGTATCGACGTGAATTGCCTCAATCCCTTCCGCCGCAATGTAGTCGTACTGCGCCGGATCAGCCGACAGAGTAATTGGAGAAAGGCCAAGCCGCTGGGCCGCCTGGACGTACAACAGACCAGTCCTCGAGCCTTCAACAAGGATAAGCACTCTTTTGGCCATTAGCTGTTGATCCCGAGTTGCGTGCCGTGCCTCAGTCCGAAGAGTAAATCGACGTCAGCCATTTTGGACGCGCCTAATCTCAGACCTTGTCGCGAAGGTATCATCGTCGGCGATTTGCGGTTGTGAAGATTGCGTGAACTTATTGTAAACGCCGGTTAATACGGCTTCCTGGGCATCGGAGACGACGAGCTTGACGCCGCGCAGGCCGCGACGTGTCAGCTTGCGCAAGAACTCCGTCCCGATCGGCTCGGCAGCTCGACCTCGCGCGGGCCGTCGGATTGACACCGACGGGCGATGATGACCGTGACCGATCCGCCCACCGCGGCGGACCTTCAGGTAAGGGGCCTCGAGCGTAACCGCCGGAAGCTGCCCATAGAAGAGGGAGAGCTGTCGCCGTATGGTCGGTTACTCTGCAATGGACTGATTTTGCGAGCCCGGGTCCAAAAGTTGTTACTCTCGGCTCTCGGCAATTTGAAACTCACTCCGCTGACTGGCCATCGAGATCGGCATCCTGCGTACGCCGTGCCGCAGGTTCTTATAGTCAAGAATGTCATTCCGGCACCAATGCGCTCCAGGGGACTCCACCGTAAGAATCTCTTCGGCGATAGGTGCAAAGTCGGCACGGAAGTGAACTGCGCTTTTGACTGCCACAACCGACTGTTCCCTCGGCTCTACCCCAACCGCCCGCAGCAGATCCTGATCGAGACACTGATAGCGGACACTTGCCACGACGACCTGTACGCTGGATCCAGGGTCAAGGATGAGCAAGCGTGCCATGCGCCCAAGATCTACTTGCGCACCGCCGAGGCACGGGCCATTAGCCGTGAATACTCCGTCGGAAAGTGCTTCGACACGAACTCTAGCGTAGTATGGTTCCGAATCGTAACCGTAGCGTCCACCAAGTCGCACGTGGATTTCAGCGCCCAGACCTGCGGTGTGGGCTGCTTCTGCAGTTTCTGGATCCCAAAGCAAGCCAAGCACACTATTTCGAAGGCCACCCTCTACCATACCCTTTAGAAGCCCGATGGTATCTGACGTACCTCCACAGCCAGGGTTGTCCTGCACATCGGCAAGGACAACGAGCGAGCCTATGCGCCCCTTGCGAGCAGCACGTTCGACAGCTTCCTGTACATCAAGCAGCTGCATTTGGAATTGTCCCTCAGCATCCACGATCTCGTTCAGTTGCATATCTACCGCCGCAGCAACCGCTGCCTCGTCGACTCCATAGGCGACAACTGCCGGTCCGCATTCGCGAATATCAGCCAACGGGAAACCCAGCGCGACGTCTACGTTTAGAACTGCTCCTTTGACTCGTCCCGGCAGCTCAGCATAGAGCGATATGCATGGCTCTAGCTCGGTACACTGGGCAGGCAACGGGATCAGGAATGGCGTCTTCCGGAACGCTTTGATGAAGGGCCTCCCGTGGCGAATGCGCTGCTCCAGTAAACTGAAGGCGCGTCTGCCAGTGTCAGCCATGTCTATGTGAGGGTAAGTGCGGAAAATAGTAATACCGTCGGATAGCTCGACCATGGCCTCGGTGACATTGGCATGAAAGTCCAAGCTGATCACGATTGGCATATCTTGGCCGACGACTTCTCGCACGCGCCTTAACAATTCCCCTTCCCCGTCCTGATTAGATTCGACGACCATCGCGCCATGCAGGTCTAGATAGATCGCGTCGAGAGCACCTGCGCGGGCGATCCCATCACAAATCATTCCTGCAATACGCTCAAAGGCGTCATCTGAGACGAAGCTAGTTGGTTCCGCAGCGGCCCAGACCAGGGGTATCAACTCATACGTATCCTTCGCAGAGCTGATAAACCCCCCGATGGGAATTTCAATCGGAGGAAAGACATCGAAAATGGCCGCACCGGTAGTCATAGCGGGCCAGCCGTCGGCACGAACGAAGTCGTCAAAGGAGGCGCCGAATGGAGCAAACGTGTTGGTTTCGTGTTGAAAACCAGCGATGGCTACGCGTGGGCGACCCGATTCAGAGCTGGCGAAGGTTGTCGGCGTTGAATGAACCATATCTTGACCTTTGAACTTCATTTGATGGGTTCCAAATAGGCGAGCCTCACGGTGGCTGGCCTGTGAGTTGCGACAAAAAACCCTGATACTCATACAAGCCAGGGGGCCGTTGATGACACGTCGTTCAGTGAAGGCTGTTCGCCCGTGATCCTCTGCGCTAGAAGCTCACCGCAACCAAGGGACATTGTCCACCCAAGCTGCCCGTGCCCCGTGTTGACACAAAGATTGTGGAATCTGCGGACCCGGCCGAGATAAGGAGGACCTGCCGCTGTGGTGGGGCGCAGACCAGCCCAGAATTCAGGCGTCTCCAAATCCACCGCATTCCCGAAGGACCGTCGCACATAATCGGCTATCCTTGAGGAGCGTGCTTCGGGAATAGAACGATCGTGCGCCGCAAATTCCGCGATCGCTGTCACGCGAAGCTTTCCGCCGTAGACGGCTACGGCCAACAATTCGGTCTCGTCAACATAGGGCAGCGTAGGCACTCCGGAAGGATCGGTGATCCTCCATGTGCCCGAATAGCCCTTGACTGGGTAAATATTGGGACGAAAGCCGAGAGGACGGGTTAAATCGGGCGTTTCGACACCTGTCGCTAAGACGACTGCCGCACACGATATCTCCCCATGGTCCGTTATGACCGCCTCGATGGTGCCTTTTGCACAGCGGAACCCTATGACACGTGTGTTGAAGTACAGGCTTACCTTGTGCATTCGGGTCAAGTAAGCAGCGGTGCGCTGGGTAAACAGCCGGCAATCACCCACGGAATCCATTGCACTGAACAGCCCACCAACTAACCGGTCGGACATTCCGGACAATCCGGGTTCGCGCGAGATCAGCGTGTGACGATCCAGCACCTCGACGGAGCCGCCGGCGCTATCCCCGATCGAGGCCACATAAGCTTCGAATTGCACCTTGTCCTGAAACAGATAAAGGCCGCCCCGGTGCCGGATCTCCTTGGGAAGCCCCATCTCGGCCTCTGCCGCGGCGACGAGACTACGGCTAAATCGGCTCAAACGTTGCAGCTTGTAGGTGTTCCTATGATGAGCGGACGGGAGACAGTTGAGCAGGAATTCAACTCCCCAGCGCCAGAGCGCTGGATCCATTGGGCGGGTTACCTGGACCGCTGGGTCACGCCCCGTTATTGCCCTTATTATTGAGCCAATTGCTTCCGGTCCTGCCCAAGCCTTCGCATGGCCGACAGCGATAATACCGGCGTTCGCTCTGCTGCACATTTCGGCCGGACCGGATAACGCATCAATGACCGCCACATTTTTGCCGCGCCTTGCCAAAGCATATGCAGTCATCATTCCGGCGACACCTGCGCCGACCACGACGATGGGCCGGCAGCCATCGCGAATTGCGTCACTCATGAAACGACCTTCGAGAATATCGAGACTAAGATCATTCGCTCGCTCGCCCAAGCCCGAACTCCGGGCACACCGACTAAGAAGCACAGACTGGTCGAGTGCCTTCTGTCGGGAGCCGGTGTCTCGATTTGCCAGAACCGCTTTGCCTAAATCGATTAGTGCCTTTGCGACCTCCGAAGGGCAAAAATCAATTGTCGCGGATGGACATGTCCTGAACTAGAACCCCATGAACGCGGGTGGCGATCCACAATATCAATGCATCATCCTCGCTCACGGACACTAGCGCGTGGCCCATCGCTGAATCATAATAACTGCTGTCGCCAGGTAAAAGACGAACAGGTGCATAGTGTTCTGTATACAACATTACCTCACCCGACACCACATAGAAGAATTCCTCACCAAAATGCCCCTTGATTTCAGCAAAGTCCCCGATACTACGCGCCCTTATAAATGTCAGCAGTGGCGTGAACTCTTTCGTCGCGAGACCCGCGCATAGCATCTCGTATTCATAATGTGGCGTAGACTGAACGATCCCTTCACCCGCGCGTGTAATCACCATGCGGCTCGTTGCGCTGGTCTTTGGCGTGCTACCAAAAAGCTCCGTTACATCTACATCGAGCCCGACCGCCAAACGCAGGATTGTCTCGTATGTTGGTGAAACCTGACCATTTTCTATTTTTGATACTGCAGAAGGGGACAGTCCTGATTTCTGCCCCAGATCATTCAGGGTTAGCCTGAACTTTTTGCGCAGCTTATGGACCGTGACGCCTATCTTTGGGTATTTAGCGTGGTTTGCATGCTCTAGTAGCGCCATCTCTATTTCACTTCCATTGCATCTTTCGTCAGCCTTTCAAGAATAGCCGAGGAAATTGATATATGAGTTTTGCTGCGGATGCGCCATCGACGCATTCCTGGGTAGCTTTCCATTCCGGCGTCTCGGAGCATTTCGACAAACCGACTACTTCGATCGGAAAATGCGCCTAGCGCGGACGAAGCGGTCGGGTCGATTCCTATGATGATTTGTCCAGTATGCGGCGTCTGGGCGCCGGGATGAGCGGACCAGTCCACCTCCGAGGAGAATTTGCCCCCCGTCAATCCGGCGACCATCAATTCGACCATGAGAGAAATCGCCGAACCTTTGTGTCCACCGAAAGGCACGAGCGCTCCACCATTGAGAATCTTGTTCGGGTCGGTCGTGGGCTCGCCGTTGCTGTCCACCCCCACGCCAGGCGGCAACGAACGACCTTCGCGAGCCGAAAGCTGAACGTCACCATTGGCAACCGAGGTCGTTGCAAAGTCAAAGACCAACGGAGCTGCTCCTCTGACGGGCGCGGCAAAAGCGATAGGGTTAGTCCCGAGAAGTGGTTTCTTCGCGCCCGCCGGGATTGAACAACCGAAGCTATTCACCATCGAGATCGCTATCAGCCCCTCCTGCGCGAAGGGCGTTACATCTGGCCAGAGCGCGGCGAGATGATGCGATCCGTGTATGGAGAGCAGAGCGATGCCGTTTTCGCGGATTCGCTGAACGAAGATGTCCCGCGCCGCATGCAAGGCGGCCTGCGCGAAACCATTCTTCGCATCGACGAAAATGTGACTGGCTGCTTTTGAGCGAATCTGGGCATTGCCGCGCCATCAACCCAACCCGAACGCAGAGATGAAACGTAACCGTCGACCCGGAATAGGCCATGGCTAAACGACCCAGCCGCCTCCGCGCCGGCGCAATTTGCTGCAAGAATAGCGGCGGTGGTGGAAGAGCAGCCATTGATTTCAAATATCCGCGTCAGAAGGCCTTCTAACACCTCCAAAGAAACATCAACGGGGCCATGGTGAACGTTCAATGTGTTGCCTCTTATACCAGATTTTCAGAATCACGGGACAATATAAGAAGGATGGTCACGCATCGCTTGGCGTGCGGCAGTGTCAACGCTCAGATTGGGCACTCCAATTCCTGGGGCGACCGTCAGTGTCGAGTTGAGCAGAAGCTTTGTATAGGGATGCCGTGGCTCTTTGAAGATACGCTCAGACATATCCATTTCGACAATTCGGCCAAGGTACATGACCGCAACGTGTGTCGTCATATGTTGTATCACGCCCATATTATGGCTGATGACGATATACGTCAGATTGAACTCTTCGCGCAGCTCCAAGAGCAGGTTGAGCACCTGGGCCTGCACCGACACGTCTAGCGCGGAGGTCGGCTCGTCGCATATCAGCAGCTTGGGACGTGTGATCAGGGCCCGGGCAATGGCAACGCGCTGCCGCTGGCCCCCTGACATTTGGCTAGGATAGGCGTCGAAGAAGCGTAAAGGTAGGCCCACAATGTCGAGGATCTTTCGCGCGCTTTCTTGTCGCTGCGCGGAGGTGCCCTCGCCTCGCAAATAGAGCGGATAGGCCACGAGCTTGCCCACGGTCTGGCGCGGATTCAAGGAGGAATAGGGATCCTGGAAAATAAAGCCGACGCGCTCTGCGATCTGCCGCCGTGTCAAGCTTACGGCCGGCCGGGCATCCAGCAGAACTTCCCCTTCTGTAGGGGTGAGCAGACGCAGCATTATTTTCGCAAGCGTGCTTTTTCCGGACCCAGACTCTCCGACAATCCCGAGAACGTCGCCTTTCTCCACACGGATCGATACCTTGTCTACGGCACGTACCGGCTCGCTTTGGCCGAAGATACCTCTCCGCCCGCTGAATTCGTGCGAGACGTTGCGCAACTCGAGAACGGGATGGTCGCTCATGCTACAACCTTCAGCCGGATTTTGCTTTCACCGACCTTTATGCACCGGGCCTCGTGATATTCGCCGATCTTCTCTAGCCGAATAGGCTTTCTGCAAGCGTCTGAGGCCAGAGGACACCGGTCAAAGAAATGACAGCCCTCCATTCGGTTCAGAAGCGACGGTACCGTGCCGGGTATCGAAGGTAACGGCTTCATTCGCGGATGCGTGGGATCGGGGACGGAACCGAGGAGCGCACGGGTATAGGGGTGGGACGGATTACTGAACAGCTTCTCGGCGGGCGCCGCTTCGACCACCTGGCCAGCATACATAACGAGCACTCGGTCGGCGATGCGCGAGACAAGTCCCAAGTCGTGAGTGACCATGATCATCCCCATCCCAAACGACCTTTGCAGATCGATGAGCAGCCGCAACAATTCAGCTTGAATCGTTACATCCAGCGCCGTGGTCGGTTCATCCGCCACAATCAGCTCGGGTCCGCACATAAGCGCCATGGCGATAACGACACGCTGGCGCATGCCGCCCGAAAGCTCGTGCGGGTAATTGTTCAACCGCTGCACGGCGTTGGTAATTCCGACCCGTTCGAGCAGATAGATTGCCCGCTCCTCGGCCTCCCTGCGGGACGCCTTGCGATGGGCACGATAGACGTCCGACAACTGGCGTCTGACCGTGTGCAGCGGATTCAGCGCCGTCATCGGCTCCTGGAAAATCATCGACAGGCGGTTGCCCCGGAGGACACGAAGTTCGGATTTTGAGATCCTTTGCAGGTCGACCCCGTCGAAGGTCATCTCTCGCGCTGTTCGCTTCGCCACCTTGGGCAAAAGCCCTAGAAGAGACAGCGCGGTGATCGACTTTCCACAGCCCGATTCACCGACGATGCACAGAGTTTCGCCCTTGGACACGCAGAAACTCACATCCTGCACGGCGGCAAGGGTTCCGTTCACCGTAGCAATGTCAATGTTTAGGTTTTCAACGTTGAGTAGCATTGGCCTTCCTCAATTCCGTCCCTCTGGCGACAGTACATCGCGCAGACCGTCGCCTAGAAGGTTCGTGCCAAGAACCAAGACGAACAGAAATACGCCCGGAATGGTAATGAGCCAGGGCTCAAAGAGGATTTGAGCTTTGCCTTCGGAAATCATCAGCCCCCACGACGGAAGGGGCGCTGGCACACCGAGACCCAAGAACGAGAGCGCAGCCTCGAGGATCATCGCCTGTGCCATCTCGAGCGTAGCCACTACAACGAGATTGTTGAGGAGGTTCGGAAGGATCTCGTGACCGATAATCTGCAGCACGGAGGCGCCCTGCAATTCCGCCGCGGTTACGAATTCGGAAGACCGCAACTGGATCGTCGTGGCCCTGGTTACGAGCGCGAACCGGTCCCAAAGTAGGAGGCCGAGCGTCAGCATAACCACCGTCAACGAAGAACCTACGAGCGCCACGACAGCCAATGACACCAGAATAACTGGCATCGCCAGGCGTGCAGTGATGATGAACATCGCGACACTATCGACCTTACCGCCGAAATAGCCGGCGCAAACACCGATAGCAGTTCCGATGAAACCGGAAACGACAGCGGTTCCAACCCCAATCACAAGCGAGATTTGAGCCCCATAGATGATACGCGATAGATAGTCGCGGCCCAGCTGATCCGTGCCAAGTGGGTGCTCCCAACCGCCGCCTGGGAGCCATATCGGGGGTGTAAACCGGGTTGTAAGCGACTGCAGATAGGGGTCATAAGGCGCCAGCAGCGGCGCAAACACAGCCATGACGATGACGACGAATAGAACCAAGAGCCCAAGCATCAGGCCGCCGTGCCTGAGCCAGCGCACTAAGCTGCTCTTTTTTTGCAATCGATTCCGAGCTTCCCCCGGAATATGCTAATGCTTCGGTCATTTGCGGCGCATCCTTGGATCAAGCATGGCATTAAGCATATCGGCGAGTAGGGTCATCGCGACGTAGAAGAGCGAGAAACAGAGTACGAGCGCCTGGACAGTCGGCAGGTCGGCTCGTGATATGCTTTCCCAGGCGAGGGATCCGGCTCCGTGAATGGCGAATACGTTTTCGACAACGACAGAGCCCGCCAGCATGAAACCGAACTGCGCTGACGCCAGACTGATAACGGGCAACGCCGCATTGCGCAGGGCGTAGTCGAACAGAACTCGCGTTTCAGAGAGGCCCATGGCGCGCGCAGTACGGATATAGTCGGCTTCCAGTGCCGATATCATGCCTGAACGGGTCAAGCGCATGATCGCTGGCGTGGCGAAATAACCTAGGACAACGGTCGGCATGATGAAGCTCTGCCACGACGCGGTTCCCGACGCAGGCAGGATCCCCAGCTTAACCGAAAACAGGATGATCAGGAGCAGGGCAAACCAGAAGCTGGGCATAGCCTGGCCAACAACGGCGAAGAGCAAAGCCAGCCGGTCCACGAGACTGTTTGGCCAACGGCCCGCGACCACGCCCAGAGGTACAGCGATGAGCAAGGCCAGGATCAGCGCGAAACACCCCAGCCGCGCGGTCATGGCGAAACGATCGAGGAGAAGTGTCGCGACCGGCTGACCAAAATAGAGGCTTGTCCCGAAATCTCCACGAAGAACGCCGGAGAGCCAGTGCAGATACTGAACAATTATTGGTCGATCGAAACCATAGAGGTGCCGAAGGCGATCAGCGTCGGCCGCGGTCGAAGCCCGGCCGGCCAAAGCGGCTGCCGGATCACCGGCCGCGAAGATCAGGGAATAGGCAATAAAAGATACGAACAGCGTGAGCAGACAAGCCATGACTATCCGGCGAATGGCGAAGTGCAACATCGAGCGCTCCTAGCAAAAATCACGCCGTCCAGCCGCGCAAGGCGGCTGGACGGCAGGAGATCACTTCCATTTCGCGTCGTAGAATGGAATGAACTCATCGGGATTGATGTGAAGATCAAGGTCTTTCGACATCGCGGTGTTCATACTCCATACCCAGAGCGGAACCCAGTAGGCCCGATCCGCGATCAGCTTCAGCGCCTTCGAATAGAGCGCTTTCCGGCGATCCCTGTCCATAATCTTGGAGGCTTCAACGATTGGCGCCACGATCTCCGGGTCATTCACAACATCGTCGCCAGTGCCTGCGAAGAAGGCACCGACGCTCAAGGCGACGTCGCCCACACCATAAGAGCCCCAATCGCTGTAATACATGTCCTGCTTGTGGCTGCGCCACTGCTCTACGCCCGCGGCATATTGAAGGTTGTTGAGCGCCAGGTTGATTCCCACCGCAGCGAGATTGGCCTTCACCGCTTCCGCCACTGCCACGCCTTCGGAAGAGATGACCATGCTCAGGTTGAGGCCCTTTTCCAATCCGGCTTCCTTGAGCAGTTGCTTTGCCTTTTCCGGATTGTACTCATAGGTGGTAACGTCGATCTCGCAGCCGAACTGTGCCGGATTGCACGCCGAGTTGATGATTGGAGAACTTTCTCCCTTAAACGCGTCGCGTATTTCCTTGCGGTTAATAGCGTAGTTGACCGCCTTGCGGACGCGAACATCGGCGAGCGGAGAGTCGGGCACGTGCGGGTCCATGCTGATTTCGTCGAAACGCATGATTGGCGAACTTTCCACCTGCACGCCGGGTTGGCTTGCTAGACGCTGGATGTCATCGTTTGGTACACGCCAAATCCAGTCGATGTTGCCACCCAGCAATTCGGCATATTGTGTATTGCTTTCCGGCAGGACGCGGAAGTTGATCTTCCCGATCTTCGGATCTTCCTTTTGTCCGCCCTTGTAATAGTCCGCGAACCGCTCAAGTTTGACGCCGACGCCAGGCGTCAGTTCAACCAGTTTGTACGGTCCGGTTCCGATTGGCTTGACCGCCATTCCCGCCGCACCAACCTTCTCGTAGTAGGCCTTCGAGTAGATCGGTACATTGCCTGCGAGCATCTCCAGCGCCAACGGATAAGGCGCCTTCATTGTGAGGCGAACGGTGTCATTGTCCAGCTTTTCAGCCTTGTCGATCCAATTTACAGCGATGGCATATTTGGCACCAAAGTCAGGGCCGGAAACCAGGTTGAGGGTGAAGACGACGTCGTCAGCAGTTAGCGCATCCCCGTTGTGGAATTTGACGCCCTTTCGAATCTTGAAGTCGATCTGCGTGTCGGAAGTGAAGTTGTACGACTCAGCCAGTTCCGGAACAAACTTACCGCTCTTGAAGTCCTTGGAGATGAGGCCATCGTAAAGAATGCGGCCGACAGAGAGTGCTTCACGGCTGGTCGCGGTATAGTAGTCCAGTGTCTCAATCTCGTTGGTAAAGGCGACGTTTAGCGTGTCGTCCGCCTTGCCCGCGAAAACCGGCTGGTTGAGCGTCATAAGGGCAAGGAGGCCCATGGCGGCTTTGTATTTCATCGCAGTGATTTCCATAGCATTTCCCCTGTTACTGACTAGTATTTAATGGCTTCTACATCCGGCCCTTTACTCTTGTTGTTATGCCTCGGTCTTCATTCTCCCCAGATGGTTTCGTAAATCCGCAGCAGATTCTCGCCGTAAATGTTTCGAATGCCTTCGGCGGTAAAGCCACGCCGCAGCAGAGCTTCTGTCAGCGTCAGCATGGTTTCGGGTGTCTCGATGCCTGCCGGATAGAAATGCGGCGGCTCGGGATAGGCTTCGGGACTCCAGATATTATCGGCGAGACATTTCCGGTATTCTTTCAATGAAGTGGCATCATCCATATACGGGAACTGGCCGCTGTAATAATCGATGCCGAGCGTGACGTGCTGCGTGCCGACAAGGTCGCACATGTGAACAATGTGATCGATGAACTGATCGATAGTCGGACGCTTGTCGCTAGAAACGAACCCAGGGAAGCCCACCACTCCAACGGTGCCGCCGTTCTCAGCTATTGCCTTGATCAGCTCGTCAGAAATGTTGCGGGGCGAGGGATGGACCGATTTGGCATTGGCATGCGAAATAATCACCGGCGCCGAGGAATGTTCGATTGCGTCCATCGTCGTTCGAAGGCCGGTATGCGAGCAATCGACGATCATGCGCGCTTGATTCATTCGCTCGATTACTTGCAGGCCAAATCGGCTCAGGCCACCGTCCGTATGCTCTTCGCAGCCATCGCCGATCCGGTTTTTCACGTTGTACGCCAGTTGCATGACGCCAACGCCCAAAGCTTTAAAGGCATCGATCAGATCGAGGTTGTCCTCGATCGGCTCAGGCCCTTGGAAGTGCAGGATAATGCCCGCCTTGCCCAGCGCCTTCGCCTTGCGGATATCGGCAGCAGTACGGACAAGTATCAGGTCGTCGCGCTCTCGAAGTAGCTTATGCCACGATCCGACCGTCCGCAGCGTCGCCCCAGCGCCGTTCCAATACCCGACGGTGGGTGCGATCGCGGTCAGACCGCCCGTCCTATAGGCAGAAATCGTGCTCGTATCGTCCAGCAGTGGGCATACGGCATCGATGATGATTGCAGCCTCATGCAATTGTTTCGTGGTGGAATCCATTCAGTTCCTCTCTCTCCCTTGTGTCGTGCCGTCTGGTCGAAGCCGGTAGCGCCGAACTCGGTCCAACCGGGGCAGCGGCAAGTAGACGGCGGCCCACGCCCTGCACGCCCTTTCCACGATGTAATTTTCCTGTAAGAAATTTTTATCACTTTGGCAACAAAAATGTCATATTGTTCATATCTAAAAGGCGGTCACAGTGAACCTGCCGCGCCTGGAAGCGTAGCGACGGCTGCTGATAGGTGTTCGATTTCAAACAGTGTGGGCGTGTCGCCGTCGAAGACGGTGAGCGCGTTGCCCACGCTGATCTGCGAACGCATCGCCGGAGCACGCGAGCTCAACGCGATCTACCTCGACCCGCATGGTCGTGGAATCGTTGAGGACGGAGTAGGTCAACCGCTGCGGCGCGTCCGGACGCTAGACCGCAAACTCATGGACTGAGGTATCGCTATGTGACGAGGTCCGATTCAAGCCCTCTTTTGGCGTTTCCGGACCGGATCGCCCTCTAGAGATCTCCACCACCAAGTCCTTGAGCGCGGCGCTCGACAAACCATTAGAGCGGTAACACAACAGCTGCGGCATCGCTTGATCGAGTCAGAAACAGCTGGCTCGGGTTCCGTAAGCGGTGATGCGGCTGCTGATCGACCAGAAGGGCCACTTTGTCGCGGACGCGCGCGCGGTCGCGCGGTATTGCCCTCGGGCCTGGAAACGGCAGCGTGGGGCTGTTCCTGGAGGAAGTGGCAAGGAAGTAGCCGAATGGCAGAACCGGCCGCTCGACCTCTGCTATCCGCTGGTCTTCTTCAACGGCATTCGGGTCAAGATCAGGGTCGATGGCTTCGTGTGCAACAAAGCGGCATCCTGCCCGATGGCAGGATGGAGATACTGGGCATCTGGGCCGAGCAGACCGAGAGGGCGCCAATTTCCGGGAGCGCGTCACGAACGAGCTGAAGAACCGCGGCGTTGCCGATCCCTGATCGCCGTCCGTCGACGGCCTCAAGGGCTCTCCCAAGGACACATTTCCTCAAGATCCCGCCGGCTCAGATTGCAGGCCAGTACCGGTGCACGCACAGTAAGATCACTAAGCGTTCGAAAGGTCACCCCTGATCATGCACGACGCCCGGCAACAATGCTGGCCACCTATGCCACGCTCGCCGTACCCAAAGTTGCAACGGAGCCCACTCAAGGCAACGGATCAGGTCCACCTTACTTGGTTCCGCTGTGCTATTCCCCCAACTGCAAGCGCTATCCCCAAACGCAGACGCCAATTCGTGGTGCGCGTCTCGCGAGTCCCGTGCCGACTATCGATCGCCCCCCAGCTTGGCTTTTCCTCCAACGATGACGCGTCCATCCGATGATGAGAGCTCAAGGATTCCGCCGCTCACCGATGCCTGCAGCGCGCGCAAATCCGTTCTACCAAGGAGCCTCGCCCAATATGGATAGAGCTTGCAATGCGCCGACACACAGACTTGATCCTCATCAATTGCGATTCTCGGCGAAAGAAATCTTGATACGAAATCAAATTCCCTGAGCGCTCCACCTCGATCAACCAGAGCCGTGAGAGCAACACCGCGGCAATCGATCTGAGCTATGCTTTGAAAATTCGGCACATAGTTAAGCACGACATGTTCGTTGTCGACGACAACGACATAATCATCATATGCCTTCCGAACCTCCTTAACCTGGATACTCATGCATCGTTGGACAGCTTCGTATTCCGTCGGGTCGGCAGGAGTCGTCTCGATGACCGGAAGGGCAACTTGTACGACGTCGTCTTTCCGCCAAGCCTCGAGAAGCCCGCTCCGGGAGTGATAGAAGATTCGATTGGACCGACCATAACCGGCGCGAAACAGCCAATATGTCGCCGCCAATGTTCCATGTCCACAGAGGTCCAGTTCGGAATTTTGCGTGAACCAGCGAATTTCAAAATGGTCTGTCTCCTCCAAGGCGCGAAGAAACACTGTCACAGGCTGGCGAAAACGTTGCGCCAGCTGCAGACACTCAGCCCTTGCTGGATAACTCTCAAAAAGCACAACTGCCGCCGGATTGCCGGCAAAGCGGCCGTCCGCAAACGCATAGACCACTCCCGACGGTGGATCGCCGCCCGTACCGCTCGCATCAAACATTTCCTCGCTCAAGGCTCGCGGTAGAATAAAACCTCTTCTGGCTGTCATGTCTCAACTCCCGAAATCCTCGATTCAGGACATGTCATGTTCCGGCCACCGTTCAACTCCAGGCTAAGATCTCGGTGCTCTACGCTTGGATACGCCTGCCGCGCCTCGGCTCTGGCCCTTTGATGTAAGAACCCGAATGGTTCCGTCCGCATGATGGGAACCAGCTTGGACTCCATGTCTATTGCGTCTACCAACCTCGCGGAGGTCCCAGCTATTGCGAACTGCTGCAGAACATCTCTCATCTCGTGAACGTCGCGCGTGGTGTCGTGTGCTAGAAACGAATACTCGGGTCGGCCCTTGATGTCGCGAATATAGATGGGCGTCGACACGTCAATCGGGCCGCCTCCGAAGTCGGCGAGCCCTTGCAAGTTAATCGTCTTACTGTAAGGCACATCCGCCAAGAGTTCGCACCGGTGCACATGAGTAAAGCTTGACGTGCCTAGGCCGACAATTAAGCCAGCGGAACGGCTTATTTCACCAAAAATCGAGTCGTCACCGAACGGACTGCATTTCCACCAATCGGCTTCGCATAATTCCTGAGCTCTCGGGCCGGTCACGACCATGGAATAAGCGGGATGTTTGGTGCGCCCAGCAGGAAGCTCTCGCATTACAAGATCTGCCAAAACCCCTGTTTCGGATTTGGTCTCCGTCCAATGAAAACGCTGCGTAGTGCAGTAGCTCAAAGTGAACGCTGGGAGAATAACGGTAGACGACGCGGAGACGCGCTCTATCCCTTCAAGAAGAGTGGTCGTTACCTCCTTGGCGCTCACATTCTTTAAAGCAACAAGCGAGGAGTGCAGTACAACCGTGCTGGGGGCCCGATTTTCAATGTATTCGATAATTTGCGCCAACTCGTCCCGAAATTCGGCACCCTGCCCGCTCTTCCCTGTGGTGCTCGCATGAGATCCGCTGCGACCCACCGGTTGGATTCGCCTTGCCCACTCCCCGAGCGACAAGTCTTGCTCTTGATAGACGTCCTCGCCAAACATGAGGCCGGCTTCGGCCAACTTGAGTTGGATATCGAGGAAGTTCAGTGAATCTATGTCGCACTCCCGAGCTGTTAGACTGGGAAATACCCATCTTCCCTTTGCGGCGTGTACCGCTTCCAGCAAGTGATCCAACGGAGACCCCGCGGAATGTTTTGTCTGAGGTGTGGCATGGGTCATGTTCGCCCTGAGCGCCTCCTTGGCAATCCTGTCAAGGGCGTGCTGATCGAGTTTTCCATTGGCAGTGAAAGGAAGCCCGGCAAGAGGCACAACGAGCCCCGGAACACGATCATTCGGCAGGACATCCGACAGTCGCCGATGAACTTTCACAACGTCGGCGTCCGCGGGCGTCACCATGCAGACCAGATCCTGGCCCTTGTGCTCGTCTTTATCTACGACGATGACCGCTGAATCCGTGCATAGGCCCGTCCTGTCGATGGCGCTGGTAATCTCCCCTTTCTCCAGCCGGGTTCCTCGATATTTGATCTGATCATCGTTTCTTCCCAGAAACCGCAATCCATTTTCTTCCGTTGCCACGACATAGTCACCCGTGCGGTACAGCACTTGTTCGCCATCAGCCGTCATGAAGGGCACGAACCGCAGTTTCGACTGTGCTTCGTCCGCCACGTAGCATTGGGACGTTTGCGCGCCTCCCACCCAGAGCTCGCCCTCGACCTCAAAACCAACGTCGGAATTGCTTTCGTCAAGAACATAGAAATCAACGTTGCATGCTGGTTTGCCGATGAACATCGGAAGGTCGACATCGCCACGGCGGCAATAGTGATAGCTAACGGCTACACAGCACTCGGTTGGCCCGTAGCTGTTTACTAGCGTCGCGTTGGGAAGAATCGAGTAAAATCGCCGCCTAACCGAGTCTGGCAAGGATTCACCATTGCAGACCACATATTTGAGATCCGTGAACCGCTCCGCAACATAGGGAAGACGTTCAAGAGTTCCTAGGAAGCTTCGCAGCAGTGTTGGAACCATCTGAAGGACGTTCGTGCCGCTTTGAACTAGGAACTCAATCGTCTGAATGATCTGCGCTTGCAGTTGCGTAGTGGGCAAGACAATTGTCCCGCCGGTCGCAAACGGTACGAAGAACTCGGGGATTGAGACATCGAATGCTGGTCGAGTAAGCTGCGAAATACTGTTCCCCTCCGAGAAACCGATCATCTCGATGTACCAGTCGATCAAATTCAAAAGACCTGCCTGGGAGACCGGTACCCCTTTCGGGATTCCCGTGCTCCCGGAGGTGTGCATGATGTACGCTATGTCTGAGAACGCTGAGTTGATGCCTTCGCGCGTCGGAAGACGCTCAACGCGCATCGAGCCACTTGGATCCGGACTAATGATCGCTTTAGCGTTCGTGTTGCGGACGATATGATCCAATCGCTCGTTAGAATCCGATGGATCAATAGGCACGAAGACAGCGCCCAGCATTTGGGTAGCAAGAATGACCGTGACAAAATCAACTGATCGGGGGAGTTTGACAATAACCGCGTCGCCGGGGCGGATGCCGATGGCCTCGAAGCGCCTAATAAGACTGGAGGCGGACGTCCCCAGCTCCCGGTAGCTTATGTCGCCGCCCTCGTTCGTACGCACAGCCGTGTTGGCCGCAAATTTATCCAAAGTTTTGGCAATAACATCGCCTATGTGGTCGTCGCCAAAACGTAACGGCCGGCGCGGACCGGACAGGGTCGGCATTAGAGTTTGCATCGTAGGCATCTCCATTGCAGTTTTCCGTCAACCGCCCTTCGGTTTACATGGGACGCTTCGCGGTGAAGAGGCCCATTCCCAGTCGGCAGGCCGCGGGAGTGCGGCCAATCTCATTTCGTCTAGCGTCGCGACTTGGGAGCTTCAACAATCGTGCCAATTGCGCCGAGAGAGCGTCAGAACAAATTATCTGCAAAGCATTCAATGGTTTAAATTGTGCAGCAGGACATCGGGGCTAGCGATATCGTGTGCGACCTCGACAAACTCGACACAGTTGTCGGGTTACCGAAGTTTTCCAACGCTGTCGGTTTGTCGATTAGAATTCCGTCGCGATGTACCTGCAGATGCGATCGATGGCAGAGCGGTTGAGGACGTGGTCAATGCGCTCAACGATGCCGTGCATCTCCTTTCCGCCGGCGCATGGTTCGGCCCCTTCTCCGCTGCTCATTGTGCTTTCGCAGTCCGGCCATTGAAAGTTAGCTTGATCGCCAGAAAATAGTATCGTGAATGAGCCGGGGCAGATCGAGGGCATCCCCGTCGCGGTATTTTATCAGCCAGTCGTCCTTGTGCGCGTCGCCGCTAACCTCAAGACTTAGGTAAAAATTCGGGTCGCCGTGGTGATTGCTCACGTCAACCCTCCCCTTCCCATCAACCACGAGGGTTGTGACAAACAACGGCTCGGCTTGAGCGGACGACGCTTGAAAACCCTCGTCATAAAGGTGGTGACCGTCACCGATCCGGCAGCGAGAGTAATAAGTTGCGCGCGTGAAAGGCTTTGCAAGTGGGACTCGGATAGCGTTCGGGAAATCCGCCTTGATCCTGTCTTTCAGGAAGCGGATCGCAGCCTCGCCGTCGATCGTGGTGTGGTGACCGACGTTACGTGCGTGGTCACAGCAGTCGCTGCAGTCGAATGGCAGGAAGATGTTGAAGATCGTCTCGTTCAGCGCAGAAGGCTGCTAGGCTCAGGGTTAAGGCCCCCAGTGGTCGTTCGACGAGAGAAGCGCGGATGCCTTGGAGCATCTTGGTTGGGGCCAGAACCCTTAACCTTATTTGGCGAGCCACTCGGCGTAGGCCTGGACATCGATCATGGGCACGGTGCCGCTGAATTGCAGCTGGGATATCAAATCGAACAGAAACGCCGTGGCCGGACGGTTTGCTGGAAACAGCGCATAATCGCTGTCTTTGGGATTGTACCGGAAATTTCCATGAGCGGCGACGCAGCCCATGTTGAGGCGCTGGTCCCCAACTCCCTTTTCAAGCGCTTTCTGAAGCGGAGCGCCCAGAGGCGGCGTCCAGTCGCTCTCAAACGTTAAGATCCCTCCGAGAATCGGAATCGGCGGCTTCGCGGCGTAGGTGCCGCCGGCGTGGGGGATCGGCAAACTTGTCCGATGTAAGGTCCGAACAGAGGCAACCTTCTTCTGCGCGTAGTCAACCTGCTCCGCGTTGATCGACTGCTTCGCTTCAAAAACCGCGTATACGCTCTCGGCAGGGACGATGATCTGGCCCTCGTATTTGAAGATGAAGGGCGAGTACTGTCGGTCGAAAATGACGATGTCGATTTGGTCACTGAATTTGTCGGTGCTGTCGACCACATGCGCGGTCTCGGCTTGATAGCGCTGCGGCAGATAGGTTTGCAGCAACTTCAGCCAGACCGTCTCGCTGGCATTACCTTTGGTGACCGGGTGGCCAAAGACGCCGCGCGATGTCTCCAGACGTTGTTGCATATCGTTGTGCAGGCCTTCAAGGAGGCGCGGAAGGGACCAAGTAGTCACGATGTTGCCCCGTCCTGGAATGGCGGGGTAGCGAGCATCTTCGATGCAATTTCTGCTGCTCGTGCCGGCCTGACTGCCGACGCCGGATAGGCATCCAGAACAATCGAAGGCAGAAGGCGCTGCATGATATCTGAAAACGTAAACCCAAAAGGCTGGTCTCGTCGCGGCCCCGTTGCAGCGACGAGTTCTCTGATATCAGCCACCGAGAAGGCCAATTCGGATAACGCTCCGGACAACAGGGCACGCCGCTGAGCATCGTTCGGCCGCACGAAAGACAGAATATCGGCGGCACGCCGCTTTACGGCGGGGTCGAGGGCGCTCAGACGGTTCGTGCACATAATCACCGCAGCGGGCAGCGCTGCATTGGCAATCCTGTCAATGCCCCGGATAAAGGCATTCACCCCTGCCCTATCTTCATGGTGCATCTGCGCATTCTCGCGCGACTGGGCAAGCGCATCAGCCTCGTCGACGAGCAAAATGACGCCACCGCGGGCCCTGCCAGCGCCCTTGAGTTTCGAGGCTTCCGAAATCGTGAAATCGAACGCCGAGGTAAGAAGCTGGGTCATCTCGCCGACACGCCCCTGCCCGCGAGCCGACAGGCTGAGCGGCAACAGCGTAATTTCAATGTCTTCCTGGCGCGCCACGGCATCGCCAATGGTTTCCGCGAGTTCCGTTTTGCCCGAACCAACGTCCCCGGCAAGAACCACAAGGGGCGGGCGACGAAGAACCGTGGTGAGCAAACCCTTCATCTGCGGATGATGCTTCCGTGCCCATGCCTCAAGGCCGGACGGATTGACCAGCAACGAAAGGATCTTGGTAAGCCGCGAGATTTGATCATCGAGGCCCACCAATCGGGCTAGCCGATCACGTGCTGCAAAATCTGGGTAAGAAATCCGCCGTTCGAATACTCCGTCGGTCATTGTCACAGCGTTCATGCCCATGTCCTTACTGTTGCTCGGTTAAGTGCTTGGCCACCTGCCGAATAAACATTGTCATTGCTAAAATAGCCCGAGACCCCCGGTTCCGGAGCCCCGCCCGGATAAATGGCAAATTTCGCTCGATCGCCTCGCGTTCGGAGACCGAGAGGGAGCGCCAAGCCGCAGTGAAGGTCAAATAGGAAGCGAAGGTGGCACCGGTAATGTTCGCTCCAGGTCGGACACGCCCCGGATCATCGTCGGTCGCACTGGCACCCGAGAGCTCCTGGGCCGTGTAGCGCAATGTCGGCTCGATCCAGTCATCATTACGCTGGTAGCCGTAAGTGACCATATCGATGTACTTGCCCTTGAGCAGCGGGATCAGTTCGCGTTCATAGTTCGCAATGGAAGCGTCACTCGGCAGCCCGTAGAAGCGCTGCATACGCTTAAGGTCGGTCGCGACCTTTGCCGCGATGTGCTGGGCGTGAGTAACGGTGAACGTCGCGGTATCGGTATAGGTAAAGCTTTGCGTCATTGGGTTACACCTGAAAAGCCGAGCCAAAAACTTTTTGCCAGTAATAGACGGTCTCTTGTTTCGTCGGCGCCGCGCACGCCGCATCGATGGCGTCACCCGCGTCAATCGCCGCTTCCACAATCGCGTCCACGTTCTGGGCCGTGTAAAGTCGGCTCACATTGTTCTGGGCGTTCACCGGGTCGATGATTTGCATCGGCTCCGAGAAACTGCTGACCGTGGACGGCTTGTAGTAATCTGAAAAAACGATTCGTTCGCGAAGACTGCTGGTCGCAATGTATGTGAAGAAGTGCTGCAGAGCCTCAGGATAGTTCGAGAAATCGGCCCCCTGATCCTGAAGATGAGCCAGAATCATTTCCACCATGAAGGATTTGAACCGGAAGCCGTCCCGCTCCCGCTTCATGACCCGCGTCCAGAATTTCGCCAACCGCACCACCTGAGCGAAATGCGTCTGCTGTGCGGCCTTGCGCTTGCGGGAAAACTCCAGGTGCAGGGGTATGCTGGTTTTCAGGAACGAACCGTCGTCCTGGCTGACCAAGTTGCCGTACCACTGTGGATCTTCGTCATAGAGGATCGGCACCACATCGACGTCGAGGCCAGAGCCGCGGAACGATACAGTAACGCTGTATGTCTGCGGCTGCACCTGATCCGGACTGAAGTTGGGAAACGCTTTCCGCAGCCGTTCTGCCAGATATTGGAGAAGAGCGTCGACATCACGGGGAGCGTTCGCACCACTGATATAGCACGCGACGTCAATATCATTCAGCGACCGGAGAGCCGTACCCTTGGCAAGGCTGCCGGATAGCAGCATCTTCCGGAGCGTGAAATCCGGATGTTCATAAAGGTAGCCCTCGAGTTTCTCCCGAAGCCGTCGTGCCTGGGCCCGATACTCGTCGGCCTTGTCCTTGGGCAGATTCACCTTTTCGTCCGCGAAACGGACAATGTCGGCGTGGGCAACATGAAGCAGGCTCATCGATTATGTTTTCCTTGCCCTTGTCGGGTTAGACATGTGATACATGTCTATATATAGGCGCTTCGTTATAAGTCGTCAAGTTCAACATGTCGGAGTAGACAATGCCTGACGAACCTCTTCCCTCCGTAATTTTTCAACAGCGGTTGCGCAAAGCACGCGAAATCCGGGGCTGGAGCCAAAGCGACCTTGCTACCAATGCAGGGATGCCATCCAGCTCGATCGCACATTTCGAGACGGGTAGCAGAAAACCGTCTTTCGATACCCTCAGGCGCCTGGCCAATGCGCTGGACATGACCACCGACTTCTTGTTGGGTCGCGTCGAGGATCCGGGTCTGGCCGAGGCCGGCGACCCGCTTTACCGCGACGTGGGCAAACTAACCGGGAGCGACCGCGAGATTGCGCGCGATTTTCTGAAGCTGCTTGCCGAGCGAAATGCTGCCAAGAAAGGCGAATGACCCATGAGCAAAGGCTTCCGCTTAGTCCTGGCGAGGCAGGAGGCCGAAAATTTCCTGAAACAGGAAGCAATCACGTCGCTACCGGTCGATCCGTTCGCCATCGCCAAGAGTCGCGACATTACGGTGGAAGGAAAACCTGAAAGTGCCGAAGGTGTATCAGGGATGCTGCTGCGCTATGGCGACACCTTTGGCATTATCTACGGCACTCACATCCCATCCCCCGGATTTCAACGATTTAGTGTCAGCCACGAGCTCGGACATTACTTCTTGCCCGGCCACCTGGACCACATTTTGCCAAAAGACGGGGCACACGTCTCCCGGGCCGGATTTGTCACGGCCGACTCCTACGAACTTGAGGCTGACCATTTTGCGGCCGGCTTGTTGATGCCCGCGACGCCTTTCAAGCAGGCCATCGGCCGTCACGAACCGGGTTTGGACGCGATAATAGCGGTTGCCGGACTGTGCCAAACCTCGCTTACGTCGACAGCCATTCGCTTCGGAGAACTGACGGATGCTGCTGTTGCGGTCATCCTCAGCACCGGAAACACCATCGACTACTGTTTCTTGTCGGATGCGATGAAATCTTTGCCGAAGTTGGACTGGCTGCGAAAAGGAACACCACTCCCATCTGGAACCTCTACAGCCGCTCTTGCCGGTGATCCTCGACGCGTTCTGAGCGGAGACCGCGTGAGCGAGGAAACCGACGTCAGGGACTGGCTAGGAGGCACACGGAAGGCTGTGGTCACTGAGGAATCTATCGGACTTGGGAGCTACGGCAAAGTGCTCACCGTCCTCGTCTCCACCGAAATAGGCCAGGAGGAAGAGGAGACGGAAATCTCCGAGGAAGATGATCTTATCGAGAGCTGGACTCCACGCTTCCGCCGATGATTAGGCCGCTTCCGCTGCAGATTTGCGCGGCTTGTGCCGAACGACCACGTCAACCTTGTAGTCGAGCCGGTCCAGGCACGGCCCGGTTCCAGGTCGTCACGCGGCCTGCCTTCATGCGGGGTATCGCCAATCCGGCACCGCGCCATGATTCGCTGCACAAAACCTGACGTCACCGGCTGGCCTCGGCAATTCGGCGGTAAATCTCTTGCAGGTCGGCTATCGCTTCCGGCCGATAGGTGACTTCAACGCGCCGCATGGGGGGCGGATTTGCGCTCGTTCTCCATGAAGCGGTCCATTTCCGCTTCCGCCTCGTCAGCCGTGAGGCTCGACGGGGGTCATCTGGCGACCGGCCCACGCGGGCACGAATCGCCGCCAGCCGCTCGGCATCTTCCAGCCGCTGGCGCTGCCAGACGCGTACCGCATCCCGCATCGCCTCGCTGGACACCGGCAAAATGTCGTTCGACATTCAAGCTAATCGCAGACTTGACGAACCAGCTTGGTTCACCAATAATCATAGTGAACCAACGAGTTATACCTCCATGACTCCATGACCGCCTTCACCGTCCGTGTGCCGGACGAAACCGCAGACAGGCTGGACCAACTCGCCGAAAAGCTTGACCGCTCACGCTCCTATGTGGCCGCACAGGCCATTGAGGACTTCGTGGCCCGGGAAGAGTGGCAGCTGGCTGAAATAGAGGCCGGGTTGGCCGAAGCCCAGCGCGGCGAATTCGCAAGTGACCATGATGTAGCTGCCGTGGTCGGAAAATACGTCAAGTCCGCCCGCCAATTATGAGCCGTAAAGAATCCGCTGGACCCAGCGGGCGTTGCGGCGGCTTGACGAAATCGGCGCCCACATCGAGAAGACAGCCCCGACGCCGCCGGCCGTGTCGTTGCGCGCATTGTGTCAGCGGCCGAGCACCTGGCCGAGCAACCGGCCATGGGTCGCATCGGACGCATCAAGACGACGCGGGAGCTCGTTTTGGCTGATATACCCTGTATCATCCCCTATCACGTCAATGGCGAGACTGTCGAAATCCTGACTGTCATGCACGCCGCCCAACAGTGGCCGCAGGCCCTGTAAAGTCGCTACACCAGCAAATTTCCCGCCGTCGCGCCAGAACCTGTTTCTCCTAGTTTAGCCCAATAGCTTCTGCGACCGGGTCTGCCGCGCTACACGCCGGGTAGCTTCATCTTTTTTCCGGATGGCTGAGGTCAGCTCATCATAGTCGACGCCGCGCTTCTTCAGCGCCCTGCGCGCATCGTCGATCTCGAAGCCCAGCAACTCGAATACGGTCATATTGAGCTTGGAAGCGACGCGCTCCATTGTCTTCAGGGTCGGATTTCCGATGCCGCGCAGCATCGTATAGTAGGTCCCTCGCGCCAACCCCGTCTTGGGGAGGAAGGCCTCCATCCCACCATTCCGGATCTCAAGCTGCTGGAGGTGCAGCGCCAGCATTTCATTGAGGATGGAATAATGATCGACCGGCTGGGGCTTGCGGACGCGCGACATGAATGGACGAACTCCGGATGAGGCACCTGCGGCTCCGGAGACCGAATGACCTTCTTACATCTCATTGTTTACAAATCAGTATTTGCCACTTATCCGACCGATGTGCAAGGATTTGTGTAGTAACCAAAACTCCGCCCTTTCCTCACCAGTTGGGATGTTCAATACGGCCCTTCACTCGTCCCCGTACACAGTGAATGCGAGGCTCAGGGGTGGCTCTGCTTGGAGGACCTGCAGCAGCAAAGGGGCGTCCGCTTGCGCCAGAAGCGGTCATCTGCCGCCAATTCTCGAATGACCACGTTGGGCGGTGGGTTCAATCGGTGAGGGCAACACACTAGTCTTTCATAAAAGATGGAGTGTGGGCCATGAAGCAGCGACGTCGCATCTATTATTCTGCCGCCCAGCGATCGGAGATCTGGGATCGATGGCAGGCTGGCGAGTCGATGAAGTCGATCGGGCGGTCAAGCTGCAGCGGAAATGGTCGCCAGAGCAGATTGCCGGCTGGCTCAAGCGCACCTACCCAGGGGAGCCGCATAATCAGGTGTCGCACGAAACGATCTATCGCAGCCTGTTCATCCAGGCACGTGGAGTGCTGAAAAAGGAACTGCTGGAGCATCTTAGAGCCAGGCGCACGATCCGCCGTTCCCGGCACGCCAGCATGAAGCGGAGTGGGCTGGGCCAGATCAAGGATGCATCTCCATCAGCGAACGGCCCGCCACCGTCGAAGATCGAGCAGTTCCCGGCTACTGGGAGGGCGACCTCATCGGCGGGTCCAAGAACAGCTACGTGGCGACGCTGGTCGAGCGTCACTCGCGCTATGTGATGCTGATCAAGGTCGCCAACAAAGATACCGAAAGCTGCCACGTGGCAGATATTGGCGCAGCAGTCGGTTGGTGTTTTCATTCGAGCCGCGCTGCCAAGGTGATCGAGGATCGCAGAAGTAGACTCGACCACCGACCTATCCCTGCAAAGCCAGGCAAAGCTCAGCGCCATCGCGCGGCAGCTCAACGAACGCCCCAGAAAGACCTTGCTCTAAAAGACCCCAGCGGAGAAGTTCGCTGAGTGTGTTGCAGCGATCGGTTGCAGCTAATACGTTCTCAACTATCGCTGAAAGTCAGATACACAGATATTGTCACGGCGGAGTGACTTGCCCCGGTGCCGTAGCGGGTCGTGTTGGAATTCGGCGGAGCAGCCTCCGGTAGGTTAAGATTAACGGCTCATGCGGCGAGGTCAATCTGCTGATCGAGTGGCTTCGTAGGAAGCGTCTGCCAGCCGTCGATCTTTCGCATCGAGATTTGACCGGACGCCATCAACGCCCAGAACAACATTGCCGCGGTTTCGGCCGAAGGCAGAACGGTCTGGGTCTTGATGCGCCGCTTGAACTCCTCATGCAGACGCTCAATCGCGTTTGTTGTTCTGGCGCTTTTCCATTGGCTCGGCGGCAGCCGGGTGAAGGCGAAGAGACGCTCGCCGGCCTCCTCCAGGCTGTCGGCCACCGCCCGGCACTTGAGCCGCCATTTGCGCAGGAACGCCTTGCGGCGGCTCTCGATCTCCTCCGGCGTGGCCGCGTAGATCATGTCGGTGTAATCGGCGCTGATCTCCTCGTGCAGCCGCTCGGGAGCATGGGCAAGCAGATTCCTGTGCTTGTGAACCGTGCATCTCTGCACCGGCACCCCGTCCCACAGCGCGGCGATCGCCCTGTCCAAGCCAGGTGCGCCATCGACGATGAGAAACTCAGGTCGGCGCAGGCCGCGCCCGACGAGATCGTCGAGAATGGCCCGCCAGGCCTCCGTCGTCTCGCCACCCATATTCTTGACCGCGAGCAGGATCTTCTGGCCGTCCGCGCGCACACCGATGACCACGAGCAGCGAGATCGAGGTCGCTTTGCGGTCGAGCCTGACACGAACCACCGTCCCGTCGAGGATGAGGCGCACCATCGGCTCGTCGGCCAGAGAGCGGGCATTCCAGGCGTCCCAGTCCGTCTTCACCTTGCGCCAGGTGCGGCTGACGACGTCCTTGCCGATCGCGCCGCCGAACAGCGCGGCGAGCGCACGCCGCACGCGCCTGGTGTTCGTGCCCGCCAGGTAGCTCGACGCGATCAGCGCGTCGGCGGCCATCGTGCGCCGCTGATAGGCGCGCAAGGCCTTGCTCTTCCATTCCACCGTCTTGTCCTTGCCGGCATCGAGGCGCGCCCGCGGAACCGTGATCTCGGTGGTGCCGAAGGTCCCCGTCAGCGTGCGCGTCCGGCTGCCGTGGCGGTGGCCGGCGACACCGGTGGTCTCCTCACTGCGCGCCGCCGGCTGCCGGCCATAACGGGGACGGGCAAGCACCGCGTCCAGCTCGGTCTCGAGCATCGTCTCGATGAAGCCGCGCACCCGCTCGCGCAGGCCAGCTTCGATCGGATCAAACCAGTTGTCGAAAAGATAGCTCGTCGCCTCATCCCCAGGATGAACGGCTTCCGCATTCATGGTAGTCCTTGTCATGGCGTAGTCTCCTGTCCGGCGCTCTAACGCCGGATGATTCGAGGTTTGACACCCCGGAGACTACGCCAACTCACAATTCCAACCACTCCTGCGACGGCACCCTTGCCCCTCCACTATCTTCCGTAACTCATCAACCGGAAGACTGACCCCATAATTTCCGAGCCAAATTGAGCAATCGCTGAGGGCTGTAATTCCTAGTTTGTCGGTTGGCCCAGCGTGGACCCCAATCAGCCGTAGATGGCCGGCGGCATCCGCTTGTATGTAGGCCGCGCCACTTGTGCCTTCCTCGGACTGGCAGGCGTTAAGCAAGAACCCATTGCCGGCCACCTTGAGCAACCGGCAGAACGGATTGTCTAGGTTCGTGGTAAACCCGGCGAGGTCACCACTAGCAGGGGCATTTGCGGCCATCAAAGCGTAGATATTCAATTGATCGATAAAAAGGCGCGAGTTCTCAATCGGCTGGTCGAGCCAAGCTGCGTCAGCGGCGCTATCGCCAAGCATCGGTTTATCCAACGTGAGTAGGGCATAGTCACGCGCCAAAACTCTTCCTTGCTCCTGTCCGCCACGACGAGTGACGGTTGCAACCAGTAGCGCAGGCTCCTCCAGCGTGCGAACTGTCAACTTGGCGCCGACGGTATTGCCAGCAAGACAGTGATCCGCAGTCACGATAAAGTTGTTGAGACGAAAGCCATGACAATAAGGCTGGGCGTCCTCACCAACCAGAAGCATCGTGCGCTCGGCGATCCGCTTAACTTGGGCGGCATTGAGGACGGGCTTATAGACCGACGTCGGCGGCGATAGGCAAAGGTTGGTGTAGGTTTTCGCCAAGTCGCGCATCGCAGGTGTCACCCCGCCGGTACGCTCGGCAGCCAACATATCGAACCGCTGCTCGAGCAAATCGGGCAAGAACGCGTCGCACTGATTGACGCTGGGTAAAGCAAAGAATTCCTTCGCTATACCTGCTTCGTTTGTCTTATCTAGACCCAGTTCGTTTTTAAGAACGCAGCTCCTAAGATGGTCGACTGGAGGGCCAAGCACAGTCTCCAGTTTCTCGGCGGGCGCGGCCAAACCGGCGCCTATCTCGTTCTTACCTGTTTGCATTGCCTCAATATTGCAGCCCGATGACTGGCAGCACTTTCCGCCAGGATCTGCGAAACAGCAATTGCAGTTCGGTTGTTCCGTTTCCTTGTGTGAAAAAAGTGACTCAGCTGCCGTGCCTGACCCGAAAAGCATTCCAAAAAAAGTAGCAAGGAAGAAGCGCCGCGCGATAAGCGAAAGGTGCATTTTTAGCCTCCCAATTCAAAACCTATCCCATCCACGTACGCATCACTTTCCACAGCGTTGTTCCGCCTCAAAACAAGTTGACCTCGTGGCCAGCACCGGTTGTAGAGCGTCGCCCAACATATCTGGACCGCCAGTGCTTGGGACGACTGCCTGGCGCGCACTTGCGCAAGGTCGAGCGGAATGTACTATGGCTCGGCTTTCGTCAAATGCATATGGCGACATCAAAAAATAGGCGTCCATAAGTGGCGAAATGACCAAGCGGCTCGCGGTCACGCTACCTTCGGAATAGCGCCTTCGAAGTTCTTTTATGGCTCGGCCGCGAATGTGTTCGATCGCAACCACACGCAATCCTCAGAGCGATTTCAAGTATTCCATGATCGCATATCGCTCTTCATCACTAAATTTCTCGTTTCCGTAGTCGTGCCCCGAATTCGAATTACCGTCCACCGAGGTGTCAAAAGTAAACAACTGGTTGCCGTCCGCACCTTGACTACCGCCGACGCCCAGGCGAACCGGATCAATCTCTCTTCCGCCAACTGCGAACTTCTTTGGCCGTTGTTCTGCCGGGAGCAGAAGGTCGTAAATACTCGGTATAGATCCATTGTGCAAGAACGGCGCGGTCGCCCATATCCCGTTCAAAGGGCGGCTCGTATAACCCAAGTTGGGATGGGTCGAGCCCAAACATTTTCCCAATTGCCTTTGCTTTTTTTCTGACCGATTCGGGTGTGTTGGTACTGTGACAGGTGGGCCAATTTTCTCTAGTCCAGGCAAACGACGTATGCCGATTAACCTAAGAGCCGTCTCCTTTGTTAATGCCCATTTTTGATCCAGCAACGTGCCAGCAACAACCAATCGGAGAAGATTTGCTACGCCAGCTTCATGCAGGGGGATTTGCTTTCCATCCATAAGTAGGTTGCTTGAAAAGCCTGATAGGAGTCCGGGAGGGATTTGATAGGCAAACGCGTTGCAAGCCATCCAGGGATCTGTGCCCGGAGGCGGTAGCATCTTCGCTGAGATTGTGCTTTTTCCGGATCCGTCGAAAAGGCTCATTTGCACCGGGATCAGCTTTGCCAAGTCGGTGCGTGCAACGACTTGGTGGCAACCGGCGCAATTTTTATTATACAGCAATTGTCCGACAGAACGTTTCGCTGGATCGATTTTGCCGAGCACCGATTCCGGCCAGAGCGGGGGCTGTAACTGACTCAGGACGTCTTCAAGGCGCAGCAGGTTCCTTGTCTTTATACTCGAAGCAAAGCCGTTACCGATCCCTGGATTTGAATTCGGCCGAACATCCCCAAACACGCCGATCATCTCGCCTGTGTTCCGCCCCAGCGCGCCGATGTCGACCGCACCATGTAGAGCTGGCAAATTTTCAGCAATTCCGTTGTACTGAACACGATCAAGCTGAGGTGCCCTCCAAATGAACGGGATGCTTACCGGCGCATCTGAAGGGTTTCCTCCGACATTATTACCATTTAATATAAGAGCAACCTTGTTGAAGATGTGCCCGAAGGCGTCTATACGCCCCGGTCCGTATTCGATCGGAGCTTCATTTACTTTTGACTCTAATTGTTGCCAATTCGCCAGATCTACGAAAGCTTGTCGAAGCAATTTCTTGTTTTGATCTGTTCCCTCATCGCCCGGTAACACAGCTCGCGCGAAGCGGCCCCATTTGTTGCTGTCGTCCTGCGTTTCAGAAAGAGCTTTATTAAGCCCGCGCATGAAAGCTTGGAAGTCAGAGAGCGATGGCCCGCCATCGATCCGCATTACGGCTCCCTTGTAGGTCAGTTGTGCAGTATGGCAAGCTGCACAGGTTAAGCCGACCCAAGCCTCATCGTGCTGATTGACTTTCCAATGCACCCCGGTCCGCTGCAGGTTTCCGTCGGGACCCTTGTCTGGGACAAAGCCTAGGGGCAGCCCCGTAGAGTCTTCAGATGGCAAGTAACCGAATGACGCGATATTGTCTGGCTCAAGGAATAATTTCGTCGATCCAGATTGTTCAAGAGCTTTAATCCAACTCAGGGGAATTAGCCGTGACCCTTGAGACGCGCTATACCAAGCCTCACGCTGCTCCTTTGTCCAGCGCTGGTCGAGCGGCGTGAAAGCTGCTGGGGCAATAGCGCCGGCTTGATGTCCCAACACCAGTGAGCCAACTAGGAGGGCGAGCGAAATCCCACCGCACGTGATAAGCATCCGGTTCATTTTACCTCCAGGACCGATATCAGGGACAATCATAGCTGACCTCATTTTTCGTGGCTTCTTCAGGAGCCCTCGGCAAAGTCTGACATGACAGCATCGCTGTCACAAACCGACCAACTCGGCCTCCGACATGTTGCACGCCCTGCATACTTCAGCACTGACGAGGAACGGACCACTGTAGGTGCCGGTCTTGGGGTTCAACACCCACTTCTCGTAGACATCGCCAACCTTGTAGCAGCGGCACGCGTACAATTCATTGTTGTGCTGTTTGGCGATTACGCCAACCGAAGCTTTCCTAGTTTTCTTCACAATGTCATTCGCCCCCTGTGTCGACTTCATCCAAACTACTGCCCGATCGTGCTGGCAACGTTGGCGGCAACGGACACCCCGATGTCTGCTGCTAAGGCTGCGTTAGCTGCAGCCTGCCCCAGCGCGGTCGACCGCATGACTGGTTTCCCGGTGGCGGGATCAATCTTTGGCCTTTTTGTCTTGGGGTCGATGACGACCACCGACCAGGCAGGGTCCGGAGGGCCAAAGGTTATAGTGAGGTCCTGGGTGCGGTCTCGTGTGGCGCCCAAAAACGTGCCGGACTGGTTGACAGTAGCCCTGACCAGTTTCCATCCGGGGGAAACGCCGCCTGTCGTAACGACCTCGAATTTCACCTGATGCGAGATCACATTCGACTTAAAAGGGCCGCTCTGGTTCGCTGGCGGCGGCGTGTCGCCATTGCCAGATGAAATCATGGTCGCCTGGAGCCAATCATGAAGCTTCAGATCACCCTGGAGGATGAACGGGCCAGTATTCTCCTTTCGGATCGCAGACCTGCAACGACTTCAGGTCCGCGACTGTAAAGAACGATCCGATCTTGTCGATCCGCGTTGCATCGGCCGAAAGTGTTCCCCCCAGATTGACATTGAAAACGCTGGTCGCGGGACTTGGCGGCAGTAGGTTCACGACTGGGTTGACCGAGCTCTTTCTTCCGTTGTAAGGCTGAGTGACAACTGCGCCGCCCAGGAATCGAACCACTGCAAATTCCTGTTTTGCGGGTCGATCGTCGCATTGTCGGCATACAGACGCACAACAGCGTCCTGGACCTCGCATCGCACATTTCGTGCGATTGCATTCACGAAATCACTACGTGCGTGCTCCGAAGCAAAAGCATTTTCCTGGATTTCCGGGACGCGGGTGCCGCAAGCCCCGAGAAAAAGGCAAATTAATACAGCCGCAGACCTGCGTTTGGCCGCCATAGAACCCCTCCCCCGAGAAGATATTCTCTACTAATACCGTTATATATCTATTGGGAAGGAGTCCAGATTCGTTGGCAACCCCGAGTCGAGTGAATTCAGGAATCGCTAAAGAACACGAAAACGTGATGGTAGGGGTGGAAGGAAGACGCAAATACACCTGCTGAGGAAGGCTTCGGTTCAGCTTGCTGAGCGCCCTCTTAAATTCGCAACAGAATTTTAAGATTCAGCCTAATTTTCAGCTCGAGTTTCCCTGCAATAGCAGTCTGTTGAACGATAGGTCCGCTTCGCTGTCTCTCGCGAGCTCCAGGCAAGTCCTGCTATCCCGTCAAATTTGCTCCGAATACGATGGAGTTTGGATTCGATCATATTCGAGGAATCCGCATCGCCCAGAACGCGGTACAATTCGAGGAAGTGCGTCTGCGTTGGAATCTCGCTGGCGTTAGCAGGTCGGACAGGGCTATCCCCTTCATTACAGGCCGCTTCGCTCTCGGTCATTTGAGGGCCGTAGCTCATTATCGGCATGGCGTCCGGATGGGCGGTATTCCGGAAAACGTCAACCACCCGGCGGTGGTTGGATAACCGGTTTCCATCAGCGAGCACCCGTGCTTCCGAGTGGACGGCCATCCTCGTGACATAGCAGTGGCTGCGCAAGTTGCCGCGCGGAGCTGTGGCTATTCCTGAGGAATAACTCTTACATCCATGATCAATGGCGCGGCGCTGCATCTTTGGTTGTGAACGATCGGGGTCCGGAGAGCACGTCTTTCCGGCGACACTTGGCATGGCCGAGTCTCTCGACACGCTGCGACCGCTAATACCTTGTCGGTCGCTCCCACAGCGGCACCTAGATTTTCTCCTGTTCGCGGTCGATGCCTAGCTCGATGCCACACGCACCGATTTTCGATGTGGCATCGAGCTAGGCATCGGCCGGAAAGTCGCGCAGTGGTTCGGCAATGCGGCGGTCGAGGATCCGTCATTGCTCCGCAGCGAGCATCCGCAACGTGTGTGCGGATCGAAGCCACGCTTGGCCGGCTGGTCAAGCTGGGAGTTCCAGAGGCGCAGGAAATCGAGATTCGGATCCAAGCTGAGAAGGCCAGTATTGGCTAGAGCCGATGAAGCTTGCCCGATCCACTCACCGACATAGCTTGACGAGATTCGAAAGCGACGCCGCTCCCCCCTGCGAATGTGGTCGGCCGGTTGCATCAACGAACGACCGCTTCTGTGATCGCTCACAGCTAACGGAACGGCGACAATTGGGCGCACAGCAGTACCTCATGAGGCGTGGCGGGAATGACGGGAATGGGGTCGCGATCAGCAATCCTGGGTCAAGGGAGTCTCGCACAACTTGGCTACCTGGGTCAGCTTGCCCGGCGTTTGGTGCTTCGCGGACGCTTTGCTGATTTCGGCTGGTTTTCGCGATCCTCGGTGGTCAATTGCTGCGGACCGACTCCTGACTTGCGGCCACCTGCAATGGGCAACTTCATCTGCGGAGCACGTCGAACCTCTTCCGGCGTTGGGCGACGTGACTTTCTTGTCTTCAGACCGGGTTTGGCGCACGCGTTGAATGCCTCGCGCACCAGATTGAGTTCGAGGAGGTTCGCCAGGGCTTCATCTTCCGAGATATCCACAGGCCACCCGTAGGTTACGGCAACGGCGGCATCGAGCTTCGAGTGAGCGTCGACCAGCCACTGCGGACGCCGGTTGTAGAGGTTGGTCAGGGTGCGCTCGCGCAGGATCTCGTCCGACGCGAGGTCCTTCGGAAGGATTCGATCCGGATAGCCGGGTACGACCTGAGGCTCGATCTGGACAAGATCGCTCGGGTTGAGCCACGCATTCCGCAGGTCATCAAGTCTCTTGGCTGCGCTTGATATGGCGATGGCACCTGAATCCTTTTCATATCGAACTGCGGGGATGTCCGGCGTGAGGCCCTCGGGGAACGGGAAGGTCTCGAACACCCCCGCACTATTGTAGGTCGGATCATTACCGACGCCGTGCCACGAGCAAGTTGCTAAGCTCCAAGCCTCGTGAAAACGGGAATGAAGAATCCCGAAAAAGACATCGTCTGATCGAGAAAACGCGAAGATACGGGAGTCGGGAACTATCGATTGATCAAGCCATACGAATGTCCGATGCTTTGCGACGCGAGGTGTTGCCACATAGCGCGAGTGGCCCCGCAAGGAGGCGTGAAAAGCCGGCCTTGGCTCCACGTGCCGCCACCAGCGCTCACGGTACGCATCACGCCTATTCTGTGAGCGCTCCGGAAACACGTACTCCTTGATGTGCTGGAACGGCGCCTCGTAGAGAGCGGCCTCCTGCTCGGACATCTCCCACCCGAAATCGATGATCCACATGTCGCGGCCGCGGCGAGTGATATCCATTCCGTTGCGCCATGGACGGAGCACATCTGAGTTCGGCCTGCCATTGGGATTCGTCGGCATGCGGAGCCAGGTCCGGGCCAAGCTACCCGCGACATCGAAGGCACCACCTTTCGTATCGCCCATGAACGCTACGTGTTGGTTCTCTGAGAGCTGGCGCGCCTTTGTCAGGTCGGTCACGCCGGCGGTAAGATCTGCGTTTATCTGTGCAACCGACCTGCCATCGAGGCGCAACGGGTCCTCACCCCGACCGAAGCAAATGAGGGACACCCGCACGGCCGCGCCATCTATGACCCACGGCTCATCGCTCCAGGCTTCGAATAGCCGGTTCTCGGTGATGATTCGATCCAACACCTTTCGGTTCGCTCCACCACGTATGGAATTCGTTGTGACCAGTCCCACCCGACGCGTTCGATCTGCAGCTACAGCGGCGCGGGCTTTCTCCACCCAATAACAGACGAGATCAGCCTCGCGAGAGACCCGTCCGTCGTACACCTCGAAAAGGCGTTCAACCGTCGGATCGCCTAAGCCTTGCCGCATCAACCGTACGCCCAGAAACGGTGGATTCCCCAACGATGAATTCTGCTTCCGGCCATTCCGCCTCGGCATCTCCGGTGCGTGGCCCTAAGGCAGCCAGAAGGTCTCCTTGTGCGTCATGAGCTGTATCGACGTCTTCGGCCTGTCTGACCAAGGCGTCGCGCCTTTCGATTGCATCCAGCTTGCGCAGGATTGGAATCGATTTCGAGCGAATCCCGTTCTTTATCTGCCACTGAATATCGCCGATCCAGATGGTCGTGCGTGCAAGCTCGGCTGCCATCATGTTGATTTCGATGCCGCGCAGGATTTCCGGCCCTGTGAGCGGAAGCTGCGCGGGCAAGCCGAGCATCTCGCAGTCGAGGTTGGCGCGGTGTTCGATATCCTTCACGCCCTGGAGAGCGAGGTATAGGAAGTTCCCGGACCCGCATGCCGGATCCAGAATGCGGAGCTTTCGCAGCCGTTCCGTGAAACGGGACCGCACTTCGGCCGCCGCTTCCTCACGCGTCATCCGGCGGGATTGCTGCCTTCGCATTGGCGGCTTGCGATTGCCATTCAGGAATTCGACGATCTCCAGACTTGCTTGTTCCCATTCCTGTCGCAGAGGCCTCAGAATGACGGGGTCGACAAGGCGCATGATCTTTTCTGGATCGGTGTAATGCGCGCCGATCTGGGCGCGTTTTTCCGGGTCCAGAAACCGCTCGAACAGGGTTCCAAAGATCGTAGGATCGATGAGACCCCAATCGAGGCTATCTGCGGCGATAAGCAAACCGATGTCGCCGTGGTCGAGCTGTAGCGCTCGACGACCGTCGAACAGACCACCGTTGAACCATGCGATATCGGTCAGATCGAACTCGCCGCCGCGCTCCATCGCTTCAAACAGCTTGTTGAGGTAGCTCATGGCTCGTTCCGGAGCGCGGGCGGATCGCTTTAGGAGCTTCGTGAACAGCCCATCATCCAGCAGGCTGACACTCTGGGCGAAGAAGCAGAACACCAACTGATTCACGAAATGAGCGATCTCATCCGGAGTGCCGCGCCCCTGAAGGCGGAGGGCGATCGTGGAAAACTTGTCTGCTGCTTCCTTGGTGACTGCCGCGCGTGTTCTGGTCGGCCTCAGCTTTTCCGGGCTGAAGAAGACGTTGTGCAACATCTCGCGTGCTGAAGGCTCCGCGAGGTCATCTAGAGTGATCTCGTAGGTGGACGGGACGGTGTTGGTCCAAGCGGTATGGATGCGAAGGCGTTCGATGTCGCAAACGATATGGAGCGGTGGGCTCAAAAGCGCCGGCGCGTATCGCATCAACTGTAGGAGGGCCTCGTCGAGGTTTCCCTTCTTACGCTTGTACTCCCATGCGAAGTGACCCTTCTTCCAGACGTCAGCAAAACCTTTGCCCCCTCCGAGCTTGTTCGCGCCTTTCTCGAACGCGAAGAATTCCCCACTCGGGTCCTCATGAATCGGAGATGGGTGGCCGATCAGCGAGCAGATATCGAGGAAGTGTTCTTGAGCCGTCTGCCGCTCGCCAAGATCGGACTTCCTCCACTTCTTGATGAAAGCAGTCGGCGTTATGGGCGTGAGCCCTGTGGCACCCAGACTCATTACGCATCCCCTCCGACACAGCCATCGGACCCAGTAGAAGAGGTTGCCAATCAAACTCTGATTTATTGGTTAATATTAGACAGCCGATGCATCAACAATTTATCGTCAATGACCTATGTACATCAGAAATAAGGGCACCATGCATTGCGGCAGCCGTTATCGCGCGGCTGGAAAAACGGGCTGGTCCCTGCCAACCGTTATGCTGGTGCTCCTGCACATCGTAACTCTTGACCCGGTTGAGATTTGGGAAGTTTCCTTCCCTGTAGTAATGACGCGCCTCGCGGAAACAGGCTCCATCTCATGCAATGAGTGCGGTGCGCTGGCTGAGGACCAGCGGCAGTTTGCGGGCTTCCAGCCGCACTGCGCTTGATGGCATCCCACGCTTTGTCTCAGTATGGTTTGCCTATCAGTTGCCTTCGTGGTTGCCCTCGGCGGCCAGTTTCTGCTTACTCTTGCGTACTCGGATCTCGATACGACGTCTTTCTGGAGCATCGCCGGACTGGGCTCCATCCGTCAGGCGATCGTCAGGCAGGATCAGCTGCCCACCTGACATGGGCAGAACGTTCAGGTGGCGGAAGTTTGGTATCTTTTTCAGAACCGACGCGACGGATATTGCTCGCGCCAGGCCCAGCCCGGCATTGTCACCGGGTTCCATTTTGCTGACGCTCTCATCTCCAGAGAGTACGCGCCTCAAAACGTAGTCCATGTTCGACTGCCTCGACAATCGCTGTTCGTCAGTGTGGCCAATGACCTCGACGACATCGACATCGTATTTCGCGACGATCTCAGCAATCTGCTCGGCAATGATGCCCTCAAGCTTGGCCCTGAAGTCCGGTTTGAGTTCGGCACTACTGACTTCGAAGGAATAGCCGTTGGCTTCGCTGAGATTGATGATTGGTGGGAGGTCCTTAGGCTGCCGTGTCGTTTCGGCGAGTTCCTTTTCGGCCTCGGCCAGCTTACGTTCGGCTTCGGTCGCGCGCTGATGCGCCGACACCAGCTTGCGCACGTCATCGGCTGTGAGCTTGTTGTCGCGGACTGCGGCTGTGGCTTCCGCCAGGCTAACTGCTTGTTCGGCCGTCAGTCCCTTTTGCTCGATCTGCTCGATCGCTTTTTTGGCGAGGACAAGTTTTCGCCATTCCTCATCAGGCACTTTGTGCCCGGTCGACCGTTCCATGAGCTCAGCAACCTGGGCCAGCAGGTTCTTGTTCTCCTGTTTGAGTTGTCGGACCTCTGCCTCGCTGCGAGATACCTTTTCAAGGGCAGTCTCCAGTTCCGCCTTCTTCTTTGCGACAATGGCGCCCGCCACTAACAGCAAGCAGAAGACGAGCAGGAGCATCGTTTCGGCCATGGTGAGCCCGAGGATCAAGCCGCGGGCATAGCCTTTCTTTTCGTAGCCGACCGAAGCTCCGCCAAGTTCGTTCAGCGCCACCATCTCGGCCTCAGTTGGGCTTTCTCCACGATCGGCTGGGAGGCCGGCTGCCCGGCATCAGTCCCGTTGGGTGTTGCCGCTGCGCCTGGCTTCCCACCCTGCGCAGCTACCTCGGAAATGGGGATGAAGATGGGAGGCTCAACAGACGGTTCATTGGCGGGCACGGGTGCAACCGGACGGATTTCGTGCGGGACAGGCACACGATCGCGATCGAGGATGCGCGATAGCAGGTTCGTCGTACTGGCGTTTTGTTCAGCCTGCTTCTCAAGCTTCTCAAGGAGGAGCCTCTGATGCGCTGCCATCTTCAAGACGGCATCCGAAAGCTTGTCGGTCCTTTCTCCCTGTTCTTTCGAAAGCGCTTCGGCCCGCTCGGTGAACCTTCCGACAGATGCTGCTAGCACCTTGAGAACCGTGACGACGTCGGTCTTGAGGACCTCGTCGGGAATAACCACTTTGGCGAGCTTCCCGGCAACAATGTCGGCCTGCGCCTCGAACTTCGAGACCGTGCCAGCCATGGAGGCATTCGCCGTGTCGAGCGACGCAGCGACCGTGCCGACCTTTTCGGCAACTCCAGAAAACCTGCTTTCGATACGGCCGAAGGTATCATCGAGGCTTTTGACGATCTTCTCCGAAGTCTCCTGGACGGGTTTTATCGCTTTGGCGGCCATACCCTCGAAGGCCTGTCGGACCTGATCGCCGTTCTTTTCCGCCTGTCGGGCTATTTCGTCGAACCCTTCCTCCAACATCTGATTGCAAACCCGGCGGAAGTCGGCGAATTCACGCGCTACGCTTTCCATCTCTGTGCGCACGCGGCGTGTCATATCCGCGAGCTCGTGACGGGCAGCCCGTTCCACGTCGGCGGGGTCGCGTCGGACCTGATTGTGGAAGATGCGCAGCGCGATGCCAGTGATGGTCGACGTCACGGCAATGCCGAAATTCCTGACGATTTCGTCCGTCGATGCGTCTGTGCCGAACTGGTAAAGCGAGGTGCCCAAGCTGGAGAGCGTGAACAGGAAGCCCATGTAATAGAGGTTGTCACCTGTCTGCTCGTCGTGAACGCGCAACTTCCCGACGTACCAGGAAAACGCGAAGTAGCCGATCATGATGCCGATCGGCACTGTTGACGAGATAACGGGACTTATGCCGGCGGTCTTGGTGACGGCGATGAAAACGCACCCGCCTACCGTCAGCGCGATATAGAAAGCCTGCGGGAACATCCACGTATCGAGGAAGGATTGTCTGCGCTCGGCCATGGGTTACATCCCTTCCAGCTTTGTAAAGTCGCTGAGATTGCCCCCGTTCTCCGAAAACCACTGGGTCCAGAAATTGGCATGGTCGACGGACGGGAACTTCCTTTCCGGCCTGTTGAAATAGAGGATGGTCACGTCAGCGCCGAGAAGATCGGTCCTAAAACGCGAATTCGCTGGGCTTTTCTTGAAGGCGTTGTAGTCGGCCCCCGATTTGTATTGGGAATAGGCGGGCGTGTTCTCCATCATGTCCGACACGAGGACCAACCGTTTTGGAACATTGTCGAACATGCCGTTGTCGAACAGGCTGAGCTTCAGTTTCTGGATGCCAGCCATGATCGGCGACTGATCAGCCTGGCTATCCGCCGGCAAGTGCTCCGGCAGCTCCTTGAGGGGCTTGTCGAAGGCCTCTTCCCAGATTCTCTGATGCTTCCCGGGATTGCTGGTCCAGACGTCAACCGTTGAGCCGTCTCCCGGATTGCATCGCGCGTACAGTTCTTTCAGATCGCCAGGTACCGCTGTCAGGGTGCCAACCCAGAGGTAGCCGCCCTGTTTGATCGAGCCGGCAATCTGCCTGAATTTGTTGGCAAGATCCTCCATGGTGGCGTGCGGGACGGGATCAGAGGTGTCAAAAAGAACAGCGGTGACGCTGTTCGGTCCCGCCTTTGTCGGGCAGCCCGTCTTTGCGTCTGTTTCCACTACGTCCCGGGCCTTTACGTTGAGCCAGACGTAGCCGGAAAACATTGCGAGCGAGGCAAGTCCAAGCAGGATTGCTCCAACAATCGCTCCAACGCCTTTCCCGCGCGAGCTCCCTGCCCTGCGACGGCTTCTAGGCCTGGCCATCGAGCGTCTCCGGATACAGTTTGTCGAGGTCGCGATACTTTTCGATCCCGGACTCGCATTCCTTGCCGACCTGCTGCATCTGCTCGTTCAGCGCCTGCTGGGCCGCGGCAATCGATGAAGCAAGATCGCTATCCTTGATCTCACCATCGTTTTGGACAATGGGCTTGGTCTTTTGGAGTTTGAAAGGTTGGGAGAAGTGTTTCGGAGCGGGAGTCTTGCGCGCACGGATGTTTGCTTCGCGGTACTTTGAGAGAAGCTGGTTGCCGCTCCTCTCGAGTTGCTCTTGGTGTTCATTGAACAGAGCCGAAAGCCGTGCACGGCTGGAGAGGATTGCAGCGTGTTCTCTCCTGCGGCTGCTGAGCCCCTTCAAGATGTCTTCGACCTTGCCGTTATGGTCGTCCCGCAATTCGATGAGACGGTCTATGAGGTCGGCTTTGGTATCGGTGTAATCCTGCCGCCTCTCCCGGCGCCTTTTCTCCACGCCGGCATAGCCCGGATATGGATCGAGGACGAACCAGCCGTCGATGAAGGCGATGATCGAAAAGAGCAGACCGACCAGGAAGAGCATCCACGATCTCACCTCCTCAAGCCCGAGCGGGTTATGGAGCATTCTCTGGACCGCAATGTTGCCAGCGCCGTCGGCGAGCGTTCCGCTGACCTCACGATAGTGCGCAAGCAGCAAGTTTATGCCGAGCGCAATAGCGGCATAGACCAGGATGAAAGCGGTCCCGACAAGCTTCCCTCCCCAAGACCGATGGGTCACCCAGCGCACGCAGAAGATGGCGAAAATCAAGGCGGACACGATATTCACGAAGGAAAAGGCGAATGCTTCCGTGGCGCCACCGAGGAAGCCTTGGTCGTTGCCCTTGGCCAGAAAGGATCCGTTGAGATACGTCTCGACCAGCAGGAGGAAAATGAGGAGTGCCACCCTGAAAAGATGGGCTGTTCCTTGCTGCAGTCTGGCGACACGTTCCAAACGGTGGTTCTTGCGAAAGCTGGAAAGCTCCCTGGTGGCCTCGTGAAGGTCGGTTCGCTTAGCGTGAAGGGTATCCAAACCGACCGCTATTTCTCCCTTGAAGTCGGACAGGCTTGAGGTGTTTGCCTGCTGCAAGAGGCCGAACTGCTCCTCAAGGCCCAGATTCGCAACGCGACCGGAAAAGAGGTGAAGCTGATCCTCCAGGATCTGGTGGGCCGCTTTTTTCTCGTCCTGCACCCTTTCGACGACGGAGTGTTCGACCTCGTCGAGGGCCTTGGACGAAGTCGATGGCTGGTCCTTTTCGCCATGCGCCGTTCCCTGATTGTCGAGGTCCATGTCCCGGGCAATCTTGTCGACGTTGAGACTCGGGAAAATGTCTGCCCCCACCCTATAGTCGTGGTTCGCTTCCATTATCCGATTGCGCAGCTTCTCGAGCGCTTCAAACCTCGCAGCCAACGTCTTTACCCCTACGATCTAACCCCGGAAAACACATGCGTGTGGCACGCCGCGCGCTTCAGCGCGCAGCAATCCCACAATCGGCGTCTGTCATATCCGGCTTCCCCCACCCAGCAGAATGCAAAAAACCCATTCTGAATGTGCTCGATAGTACATCGACGCGCTGCGTGCAAACTAAAGGAGCGGCCCGCCCCCCGAGCGAATTCCTTACAACCAGCGCTACCTATTGCTCCAGTTCGCAAGAGTTATTGACACACTTTGTTGATGCGATCGATCAGCTCCCGGCCATACAGAAAGATTCTCAACCCTTGTCACCCGCCAAACCTAGACCAGCGCCAAATTTGATAGCATTCTAGGGATGGGGAGAATGGCTTGGACAAATCTCGATACAAAAATCGCTCGGGTTGGGGGCGCAAGGGCAATGGCGTGGGTCGATCACCCGCCTGGCGTCGCGCAAGCCTGCCGTTGGGCCTGGTCTTTGTGACAGTGGCTGCCGCTGCCGCCTTAGCCACGCAATCAGCTATGCAGCATACCGACCGCATACCAGACATTGGGGTTTCGAGCTGGTTCGGGTCGAAGCCAGAGCCGATCGCTGGCGTCGCGTCCGTTATCGATGGGGACACGATCGAAATCCATGGCCAGCGGATCCGCTTTAACGGCATCGACGCTCCGGAGAGCAAGCAATCCTGCAGTGACGCCAAGGGATTCGACTATCCCTGCGGGCGCCGCTCGGCCGAGGCTCTGGACGCCTTTCTAGCGGCCTCCAGGCCGGCGCACTGCACCTTCGTAGCTTGGGACCGCTATCACCGGTTTGTCGGTGATTGCCAGCGAGCGGACGGCGTCACCGTCGCTTCCTGGATGGTCGAGCACGGCCAGGCTCTGGATTGGCCCCGCTACAGCCACGGGGCCTTTTCAGCGCAGCAGGCGAAGGCGGAGGCCGCGAAGCTCGGTCTTTGGGTCGGAACGTTTCAGGCGCCCTGGGAATGGCGGGCTGCGCACGCTGGCGATGCGAGGCCGTCGAGCCAGCCGCTCGGCATCATCAGCCGCCGACAGGTAGCGCAAAGCTTTTCATGCCAACCGCGGCGGACGTGCTCGCAAATCAGCTCTTGCGACGAAGCCCAATGGTATCTCAACAACTGTCCATGGGGCGGCAAGCTGGATCGCGATGGCGACGGAATTGCTTGCGAGACACTCTGTTGATGGCGCCGGGTAAGAAGCGGCTACGGATGCAAACGCCGTAAAGGCGGAGGGGATGAGAGAGATGGTGTTCTTTGCAACAATCGGACTTCTTATCATCGCCGTGAGCATCCCCATTGCCGCCATGTACGCCTGCGGACAGTTTGTCGGACAGAAACCGCCACACGCGCTGTTTAAGATGGCCGTGATGTTGGCGGTGGGGTTAGGCCTGTTCTCAGCCGTGGTAGGCGCAATGCTCTACGCGCGCGCCGGCGGCATGACCGTTTCCGAGTGGGTGATGCTGGCCTGGGTTGCCGGATCTGCCGTTACCGGCCAGGTCGCTCTGCTGGAATCGCTGGGCCGCAAGCCTCTTTCGTCGCCCGCAACTGACTGACAGTTTCATTTCCGCTGACTCTTACCTGCCGCGGGTCGTGATCGGTGGGGCCTCATGCCGTTGGCCCGTCGCCACGGCACGCCAGTGCATCGCAAGCGCAATAATGCCCGCCAGGGTTAGCGCGCCAAAGATTGTTGGCTCAAGGCCCGGCAGCACGGTCGCATTACCGATACACGGATCGGCTAACTCCCTGTGAAAATCAGTGCAGATACGAGCGGGATCGTTCAGCGTCCGCAGCTGAGACCAATCCCAAAGGCTGGCGCCTGGGTCCTTCTTGCCGTCGTTCAGCATTACCGTCGCGGAGAGAAACGTACACCAGAAATAGGCCAGCGCGATCGCGGGTAGCACAGAGAAGACCGCAATCATCACGCCTTGATAGACGCGGCCCTCGGGCGAGCCCGTATCGATTGCGTCGAAGCCGACAACGGGTATCCGCGCGTGCCAGTGCGAGCCGCCGCGTAGGGCATAGACGCGTCCAACGAGTGAGGTTAGGGCGAGCAAAATCGAACATATCGGGACTGCGATCATTACTGCAGGCACCCTCGCCTTCATGACCAGCTTTGCACCGAATATCTCTTCCCCGCCTTGCGCTACCACCCAGGAATTCAGGGCGTAATAGAGAAGGAGCGCACCGACCACAAACCAAACCTTGCTAAGCTGCGATTGCGTCATTTGCACCTCTTGTTCGTTATGGGTGGCCACGGCTCATTTGGCAGGCGGGCTACTGACCTACTAAATCAGCTGATAGCGCCATATCGAAATTCATTTTGAGCCGGGCACTGGCAATCAGATTTTTTGGCCCGACGGTGATATCGAGAAGTTCGATCGACGGAGTGTCAGCGGAAATCTTCAATCCCGGAACGTTGGTATTGTGAACGGCCTTCAAAATCTCATCGGACGCGTCGTTGATCTGCTTGTTGAGATCGACTTCTCGAATGAGCCTCTAAATCTGCGAGGATCTGGGTTTCGAACAGGGATTGTGCTGCCTTCCAGAAGGCGTTGTCCAGGACGGTCGCGAAATGCAATTCATCGATCGAGATCGCTGTGCCAGTTTTCTCGACGCGGGGTAGCCCTGAGAGGTAAACCCAGCCGGTCGTGTTCAGGAACTCTCCCGGCAGCTTTGCCTGTACCTTCAGGCCCACCACGACGGAGCCAGCGCTAGGATAGAGGTCAACATCCTCGACCTTGACATCGATGGCGCCGGCCGGCGTCTGCTGCTGGAAGTCGTGACCCTTAAGGTTCTTTGACAGCTCGTCCAACAGCAATGCATAGGGAGCAGCTGCTTGCACGGTGATATCGGCTTGACTCCGATCGGCTGATGTTTTGCCCAATGGCGGCAGAGACAGGGTCTGTGTGGGAACTGGCTCTGCGGCAAGACTGGTCTTTGCCGCGACACGCACGGTCATCTTCATGCCTTGCGCTTCACCGACCAGGCCCGAAAAGCTCGCCGCTGTGGGGACGATGTTGAGATAGACGGGCGTGCTGTCCGCTCGGTCGATCTTGATCGAAAAGGCGTGCCATTGGGCCTCCACCTTTGACCGAAGCGCATCACAGGGCAGAGCTTTGGAAATGGCATCCTGTATCTTGGCACGGTGGTCATTGATCTGGCCGTTCAACACGTCAGCCAGTCCCAGATTGATCGGCCCTGCGCAGACCTGGGGGTGCCCCAGGTTGCCAAAGTCAAAGCCGAGGCAGTTTTTGCCCACTACTTCCACCGAAGCACTGCTCACCCATCTGCCGGTTGGGGTTCCCGAGAGCACGGGGCACCACCTATCGTTCATGTCGAGCTGCAGATCGACGCCGGGGACCAGCCGAGCCTCGAAGTTCTTTCCGGAAAGCGAAAGCAGTTTGGCAAGGTCGCCGCCTACGCCGGCCTGACCGCTGACAAACAGCGGCTGTTCGACGTGAACGCCATTGCCCGCCTGGGTCACGACCAGAGGTCCATCAGTTTTGATATCAGCATGCCAATGATAGTCGGCGCATTGGTTCGTAGTGCCAATGCTCGGAGCCGTAATATCTGGCACCTCAGCGCAAACACGGACACCTATCCAACGGCACTCAGTGTGATGTCCCACCTGTCCGGGATTAATATGAGGAATACCGACACATCCGATTTGACCATCTCCTTGCACTGGAACGGATTGCGGTATCTTCAATTGCGCTGCTTGCACTAGCGTCTCATACGGGATTTGTGCCACCAGCGTGAGAACGCTGTCCGAAACGGGTGCCGGCGGCACATCGGCAGTGCCGCCATGGGGTGGCGCCTGGAAGAGATTTTTTTCGCAGCCCGAAACGCCAAGCAAAATGAGAAGGACCGGAACGAACCGGCGAGCGGCGGCGGCAAAGTGAGCGACACGCAACTTCGTGTCCGGTCTGGTACGCGCTGTCATGGACGTCTCCCCCAAGAATGCTCTGCACCCGTTGAAGCGGCGGCACTGAAAGTCACCGCTTTGTGATCTCTACGTGATCGAATGACCTTCAGGTCCCCCTATGCGCAGGCAGGCGCCGAAGCTCCTGCCGCCAAAGACAACCGAACAAGCGATCCCGCCCTAGGAACTTCGTCGAGAACTCTATTCTTCACATTGACCGCACATTACTCTTTGTTGCATAGTGGCGTAAGAGGAGGTTTGGATTTTTTAGAACCGGACAGAGGAAGAGCGGGTTGGAAAGGCCTGCGTTTTCAAATATGTTAGCCGCTTAAATATGACGCGTTTCAACTATTCACTCGTTTGAAGATTAAATCGTTTAACGTCAAATCTCTCAATCGCTATCGTCAAATAGAATCTCATAGATTGTCCCTATTCCTTGGAGGGAGGAATCTACCATGGCCGCGACTAATTTGTTCGACGAACGGCGCCGCGCGGTAATGATTGCGGCTGCAAAACGATGGAGAGCGCAGCCGCCAACACCTGCGACGACGCAAGTGACGCCATCGGAACAGGCGCGCTACGACGCTCGCCGCTCGAGCTTTGATCAGGCGAGCGAACTGAAGGCACAAGGCCGTCTTCCGGTGTTCGTCGAGCGGAAGATGGGCCCTACCCTTGACTGGTACACCTTGCCGCCAGACGATGCTGCCCGAGCCGCTGGCCGGCCGGTCGCGCGCATCGTGGCCAACGTCGATCCGAAGGTCGACCCGGTCGGGTTTGCGACCGGATTCATGGTTTCACCTAACGTTCTTCTGACAAACTGGCATGTGTTTCCGGATCCCGGCTCGGTACGAGGAACTGGCGCCAACTTTCTTCATGATGAGACGGCATCAGGTGTCGCCCGCGGCATCATTTTCGAGTTTGATCCGGACGCCCTTTTCTTCTCGGCGGAGGATCTCGATTTCGCGCTCGTCGCGGTGAAGCCGAAGTCGATCACCGGCGAGCTTCTCGCCTCTGTCAACTTCCTGGCGATCAATGGATCGCGGTCAAAGATCCTGCCCGGAATGCCGATCCGGATGATCGAATATCCTGACGGCGGGCCAAAACGCTATGCGATGCAGAATTGCCGGCTGCTTGAGCTGCGGGACGACGGTTTCCTCCGGTACGAGACCGACACCGAGGAAGGATCATCGGGCTCGGCTTGCTATTCGGAAATGTGGGAGGTCGTTGGGCTGCACCACGCCTCCATTCCAAAAATGCGTGGCAATGCAATTCTCAATAAGGACGGTTCGGCATGGTCACCTGGCCAGCCGGATGACGGGATAGACTGGATCGCGAATGAGGGTGTGCGGATAAGTGCGTTGGTCAAGGCCTTCGGCGGCCTTGTGCCGACCACGCCCGCCTCCAAGCATCTTTTGGACGAATTGCTGGCCAACACGACCGATCCTACCGATGAGGTCGCGAAGCTGGCGACGCCTCGCGCGCCAGAAGCGATTAGTCCTCTGCTACCTGATCCCTCCAAAATTTTCGCAAACACGAAAGGAAACGTGATGGGCGGCGTTACCATGAATTTTTCCGGACCAGTGACGATTTTCGTTGGTAGCGGCGTGCCGGCATCACAGCTTCCACAGGCGACGGCCGCGGTCGCGGGGGACGAGGCGCTCGAGAAAGCACTGCGCTTCGACCCCAATTACGACGATCGAGAAGGCTACAACCCTGACTTCCTCGAAAACGATATCACCGTGCCGCTGCCTCGCATTTCGCAGGAGCGGGACCAGGAGATGTATAAGGAAAATGGCCAGATCGTCGTGCTCAAGTACCATCACTTCAGCCTGGCCATGAACGCTTCCCGGCGCATGCAGATGTGGTCAGCGGTCAATGTCGACTACGATGCATCGAAAAGGACCTCCAGCGGCCGCGCCTTCTTCGGTCAGGATCGTTGGGTGTTTGACCCGCGAATTCCGCAGCAATACCAATTGGGCGATCCCGACATTTACGCGCCCGCCAAACAGATTGACCGGGGCCATATCGTGCGCAGGGAAGACAATGCCTGGGTGATACGCCGACGGAAATCGAGTTTGCCAATTCCGACACGTTTCACTTCTCAAATTGCACGCCGCAGCACGCGGCCTTCAACCGCTCCCAGCCGGGAAAGCAATGGCCAGGAGTTCAAGGCTTGTGGGGCGGCTTCGAAAATCACATTCAACGCGACTTGCAATCCGGTGACACGCGCGCCTGCATCATAGCGGGACCGATCTTGGACGCGAACGATCCGTCTGAGGATTTTGGGACCGGCGTCGTGCAGTATCCTCTTGTCTTTTGGAAAGTGGTTGCGGTCTCGACGCGCGATACCAACGGGCGCCGGTCACTACGCATCTACGGCTTCAGGCTTTCCCAAAAGGATGTCGTCGACCGGTTCGGCGTGGAATTCGCGCCCGGCGAGTATGCCCGCTATCAAGTCGCCCTGTCAGCCATCAGCGACGAGGCCGGCGTTATTTTTGACGATGTTCTCTTGCGCGCCGATACCCACGCCGAGGCGTAACGTGACACTCGGCGTGGCAGCGACGGCCAGCTGTCGCTAATCGCTTCGGTCCAGAAGGCCGCCGCTCACGCGGCGGCGGCTTCGGAGGCGCTGAAGCGCGACAGATAGTCCGCGGCGCGTTGCGCGTGCGCGGCGGCGGCGAAGATAGCCCGCTTGTCGTCCTTCAGCACGGACAGCCAGTGGCCGATATAGGCGGCATGGTCGTCGCGATCCTCGAGGCGCAGCCCCAGGTCGGCGCACAGGAACGCGGCCCCGAGCTCGGCAACAAGCTCCTCGCGGGCATAGCCGTCATCTCCGAACCGCTTGCGACCGAAATCACGATCAAGGCGCGTAGCGTGCCGGGTCCAGTGTGTGGCCTCGTGGGCCAGCGTGGCGTAATAAGCCTGTGCGTCCCGGAAGGCCTCGAAGGCGGGCATCTGGATAACATCAAGCGCCGGGCTGTAGTAGGCGCAGTCACCGCCATGACGGATGTCGGCGCGGGTCGCGGCGAAGAAAGTTTCGGCATGGGCGATGCGCTCATCCGGGTTCCGGCCGGTTTCGGCGCTGGCATAGAAGTGAGCCGGCAGACCGTCGACCTGCTCGACATTGAAGACCGTGTAGGCCTTCAGGAACGGGATGAAGCGCTCGGCCTCATCGCCTGTGGCCTCGTCGGTCTCGGTGCGCCGCAGGGTGTCGGCATAGACGACGGGAGAGCCCTTCTCGCCCTTGCGGACACGGCCGCCCAGCTCGATGGCCTGCTTGAAGGTCATCCAGATCGGCGCGGCGTAGTGCCCGGTCATCGCGGACGCCCAGAGCGTCAGGACGTTGATGCCGGCGTAGGGCTGGCCGTTGTGGCGAAGCGGCCGGGAGACGTGGCCAGCGGCATGGGCGGCACTCCAGGGCTGCGTCCAGGGTTTGACGCCCTGCTCAAGGGCCTCAATGATCTGGTTGGTGATGCGGCTGTAGACATCCTGCCGCGGGGTTTCGTTGGTGTCCGACATGACCTTGCTCCTTTTGCGTCGGGTTTTTCTCAAGACGCGGAGAAGCTGGGCCGGGCGATTGAGCCGGCCGGTCAGGCCCTAACACGGTCCCGCCTTGGCGGGAGTGGTGCGGGCGGGGTTTGACCGGGCGGCGCGCGCGGCCGGACGATCGCGGCAAAGATTGAGGAAAGCCCGCCGCAATGAGCATGGGCGGTACGCCGGGACGCCGAACCGCGCGGCATCGGCGAAAGTCGAGAGGAAGCGCCCCTGCAAAGGCACGCAGCACGCGAATCGACGCTAATGGACGTCGCCGTGCGAGACCAACTTTACCGCGGCCCTTTTTAAGGTACGGGGCCACGGCTGGCCCATGCGACTGGAAAGCGACGACCATCCGAGCGAAAGCACCGCGACCGGCTTGCGTTAGCTGAACCCGATCCAAGGATCACTGGAGAGAAGATCGCGTGAGCCGGGAGAACGCCAAAAACGGTCCGGCGGCCTTCCGCCACGCCTAGCCCTTGCGACGTCCTTTCGAGTATGACCGGGATGCAACGCCACCACGATCCAAAGGCGTTAACTGGAACAAGAGGTGCGGCGGCCATATTGACAGCTGTGATAGAGTAAACGCGACCATGACCAAAAGCACCCTCGCCTATATCAATCCGGCCATCCTGCGATGGGTCCGGGAACAGGCCCGTCTCAGCCCCGAGGCGGCGGCCGAAGGCATTGGCATATCCGCCGATAAGCTGCAGGCCTGCGAGGCCGGCGACAAGCACCTGACCTTCCCGCAGTTTCTGGCCGCGGCGAATTTTTACAAGCGCGCACCCGCAATCTTCTATCTGAATGAGCCTCCGGTCGGATTTCTACCGATTCAGGATTTCCGGCGCCTTCGCGAGACGCCGGAGGACGCCTTTAAGTCTGGTCTGGAATGGGCGATCCGGCAGGCCAGGGAGAGACGCGAATTGGCGCTCGAGCTCCGAAATGATTTGGGCGAGCCGGTTCAGCCGTTCAAACTGCAGGCCTCCGTCAAAGACAACGTAGAGACCGTTGGGGCGGCGATCCGGACCTATCTTGGCATCAAGCAGGCTGACCAGCAGACCTGGCGGGCCAAGGCTTTCGATAATTGGCGCACCGCCATTGAAACCAAGGACGTGCTGGTCTTCATGGTACCGCGCTTGGCATTGACCGAAATGCGCGGCGTGGCGGTCGCAGAACCCAAACTGCCGATCATCCTGATCAATTCCAAGGATCGCACCAACGGGCGCACTTTCACCCTGTTGCACGAATTCTGCCATCTGGTCGTCAGGGCCAGCGGTATCAGCGGTCTCGATTTCGTCGCACCCGAGCCCGCCAGCGCCGTCGTCGAGCAATTCTGCAATGCGGTCGCCGGCGCCGCCCTGGTTCCGAGCGACTGGTTGCTAAGCGAGCATTTGGTACGCGCCAAGGGCCAGGTGAAGATCTGGGACGACGACGAGCTGGCCGCGCTGGCCGGCCGCTTCGGCGTCAGCCGCGAAGTCGTCTTGCGCCGTTTGCTGAGCCTCGGCCGCACGACACAGGCATTCTATGAAAGCCGCCGTGCGAGCTTCCAGGCCGAGTATGACGCCTTGGCCGAGAAAAAGAGTAGCGGAGGTCCCGAGCGTCATCTGGTGGTGCTCAGCCAGCTAGGTCGTGGCTTCACTCGACTGGTGCTACAGGGCTACTACGATCGCCAGTTGACGCTGCGCGATGTTGCAAGCCACCTCAACATGCAGGTGACTGCCGTTCCGAACATCGAGCGCGCCGCCTTCGGCCTTGCAGGGTAGCCGCTACGTGGCGACGATTTATTGCATCGACACATCGGCTCTGATCGCCGCATGGTACGAACGTTACAAGCCCAAGCGCTTCCCGAAACTGTGGGACGAGTTTGACAAGCTGATCGGTCAGGGCCGCCTGGTTTCGTCCCTTCTGGTCCAGGCCGAATGCGAGAAACGCTCCCCGGAGTTGCATGACTGGCTGAAAGAGCGCGCGGACATGTTTGTCGCGCCCGACCAGGCGATCCAGCAGCGCGTCCAGCATGTGCTGAACACCTACAAAGGCTTGGTCGCCGCCGGCAAAGAGAAGTTTGCCGCCGATAGCTTTGTCATTGCCACGGCTGAGGTGTTGGGCCACACGCTCATCACCGAGGAAACCGGCGTGGACAGCTTACGCAAGATCCCCGGCGTCTGTAATGCCATGAAAATACCCTGCATCAACCTGATGCAGCTGTTCGACGCCGAAGATTGGACCGTCGGCTAGGCGAAATGCCGTGGGAACGGCATAAGCCACCCCACAGAGATAACTCTCTCTATGGAAGGCGTATTACCCGGCGCAGAGGTCCCAACGGCGAAGCATCGTCAATCCAGGTGCGAGAGCGCTCTATCTTGGCGCCAGCTACTGCAATCGACAACGCCACTCAGGACATGCCATCGTCGCAGCCCGATTTCCTGTTCTCATTTATCCGGGTGGGCCAGGCTCACCCGTTGATCAATATACGCCGTCGCAAGCGTGAGCCTCTCGAAAAGGTCTCCCTTGCGCGGACTATAAATCTTCGCAAGCCGCGCACCATCGCCCCCCCGGTCATCCCAACTGTCTTCTCTTTATCGCGAAAGTACTCTTCTACAACCGCTTAGTGGGATCCGATCAGAGATCAACTGCACCGAGATTCTGATAAGATAACGCCAAGTGATCACTTCCACGAAATATGGATTCCATTGCGTCGCACCAATAACTGACCGGAAAATCTGAACAGTCTCGACGTCATGAAATCATAAATGACGCCATGATTGAATGTCGGCACTACAAAATTAGGTTGCCACCTTTTGCTTCGTCTCTCTGGTTCTTCGTGTTCGGTCACTTATCCGCTGCGATCCAACGCTTATTAAACATATCGACTCTTAATTCTCGAGCCTTGAAGCCATTCTATCGTTTATCCTTCGCAGCGATGCTTGCATTTTCGACTACGTCGGGGTTATGGCAATCACGGGTTGTTAAGTCAAGCTTGTCCTGAACAAGAGAATGTGAGAGTTGTGTGCCGACCAAGTTGTTGCGACGGCATTACTTTTATCGGTAAAAAACAACGGAGAAAGAGCCTAGTATTACAATTGCGTTTCACACATGAATTAGTTATTTTTTTCGATTCCGTGCCGGGCGGCCAAAGGGGGGTTATTGATAATGGTTGAATCGATTGAAATGACACTGGAGATATGGGCCTCGGCACTACGGGAGGTGAAGTCTCGGATCAAGGGGCTTTTCCCTCAGGAACGCGTGGCGATCTCGGCCGGTCTGTTCCTTGAAGGCCTGCTCCGGGACGCGCATCGCAAAACCGGGTGGATGCGCGCCGAGGCTGCAGGTGACCCGGGGCCGTGGCGCCAACAGGCCATTCTCGGAAGGGGCAGGTGGGACGCAGACGCCCTGCGCGACATCGTGCGCGAATATGCACTCGAAACGCTAGCCGACGCCGAAGCGGTCCTCGTGATCGATGAGATGGGTTTCGTCAAGCAAGGCAAGACGTCCTGTGGGGTAGCGCGCCAGGTCAATGCCTCGACGGGCAAGATGGCCAACTGCCAGATCGGCGTGTTCGCCGCCTATGCATCGAGGCACGGGCATGCTTTCGTTGATCGCGTACTGAATCTCCCGAGGGCCTGGACGGAAGACCCTGCCCGCCTGGCGCGGGCCCACGTGCCTGCGGGCACGACTTTCGCGACAAAGTCCCGCCTGGCTCTTGATATGATCGCGCGCATCGTCGCAGCCGACGTACCCTTCAGCTGGGTAGCCGTTGTCCGGGTCTACAGTGGCGTCGACATCGAGATGGCCCTGCGACGCTGGTGCAAGGGATACGTGCTCGCCGTTAGCGCAAACCATCATTTCGCTTTCCGAAATCGCTTTTTCCCCGAAGGAGGAACGGCCGAAGATGTCGCACGGAACCTCGATCCCTCCGTTTGGCGGAGCTTGCCCCCAGGAGGGGCCCTCCAGGGCCCTGAATCATGGGCTTACTGCCCGTTCACTGACTCGGACGTCGCGCAATACGACAAAACCCGCACCGGGCTCTGGACCCAGGGCTCTTGATCCGACGCGATGCGAACCAGCCTCTCTGCTACTTTTCAACATGGTCCCCAGCGGGCACCGACATCGAAACGCTGATTGCAGTCGAGCAATGTTGCAGGATTGTCGAGGAAGGCCTTCGCGCGGCGAAGAACGAACTTGGCCTCGACCATAACGAAACCCGTTCCTGGCACGGGTGGCACCGCCACGTCTCGCTGGTCATGCTCGCATTCGCGATGGTGTCGACCGTGCGTCTCAGGGCGAGCCCCCAGCCCCCGGGAGTGGTCAGTAAGCTCAAGGGGACTAGTTGCCAGCTCGAACGCTTGCCGAGGACCTTCAGGAAGCCGAAACCGGGATCGCTCGGCGCCGCAGCCGCTCCCCCATGGCAAGATCAATCCGGCGAATGTGCCCGCAAGCCCTTGCCGAGCAAAACGCAATAGTAGCGTGAGGTTCTCATCATGAAATTGTCCGTGAAACCGAGATGCTCCCGACTTCCGAACCAGGGCCGGCAAGGCCGCCGGATTCGCTTGGATTGGGAGAAATGAAGAGGTGGTATGCGACAAAATGCCATCATCGGTGTCTGTACGTCAGATCGAGCTATCCGACCTGAGCAAGGGCTTAGCCAGGGGCTCTCTAGAGGATCGGTATTCCGGTTGGAGCGAGTTTCACCTGTCGTTTGAGGAGCAAACCGTTTGGAAGCCAGGATTCCAGGCCAAGCCTGACACTAGGATGGCAACAAAGCCCGCGGCAGAGCGATTTCCAAGCACGCAACCCAGGCGGATCCCGGGGACGCACAGAGCGAAGAAGATGGCCCGCCGATCTAGGGCCCTGCTCTTACTTGGACAAGCACGTAATCTTCAATGGAGAGGTTGGGCGCGACACTAAATCATCCGTACTCGAAGAATACAAGATGCCATCCCTTTTGATGGCTACAATGAGACCCCGTGGGAAAGTGCAGTTAACGCCTTCAGAGATGACGACTTCAATTTGCGCCGCGCAAGTGGACCGTCAACACTTCTCGAATATGAAGGCTTGCAGAAAGCAAGGAGCATGCTTATGACCGAAGACAATACCGAACGCACAAGCGCAGATGACAACACTACTGACCAGACAGGCGTGAATGAGGAGAATACCGAGCTCATAAACGTGGATGAGCAGGATACCGAACAGTCGGGCGTGGACTTGCTGGCCCTTACGGCAGATATTGTGGCAGCCTACGTCCAGAAGAATGCGACCCCCGTTGCCGACCTTCCGGACTTGATCTCTAGCGTCAATTCCGCGTTGAGGGGCATTGCACAACCACCTGCCCCAGCAGAATCTGAGCTCGTTCCGGCGGTCAATCGCAAGCGGTCCGTGTTTCCCGACTATATTATCTGCTTAGAGGACGGAAGAAAACTCAAGTCCCTCAAACGACATCTCAGAGCCCATTTCGGACTGACACCCGAGGAATATAGAGCAAGATGGGGACTTGCCTCTGACTACCCGATGGTGGCGCCCAATTATGCTGCCCAGCGGTCCCTCCTTGCGAAGTCCGCTGGTCTCGGACGCAAGCCGGCCGTCAACACGGCAGGGTGAAGTCTCCGCTCGCTCGCGGCTTCTGGACTTTTGGCTTTGAGAGACCCATCCTCCCCTCGGGAGAGATGGCGATGGGGAATGCGGTTCAGTCATGGCGTAAACGGCGCACACCATGGTGGCGCGCGGTTCTCAAAGCCCGCTTTGCAATCGTTGTTGCACTGCTTGCGATCTCATCTGCAGCCTATGTCGCGGCTGACAACCGGCCGCGGCTCCCAACTGTTCACTCTTATGGCACATCTTCGAACACAGGGCGTAAGGTAGGTTGTGACATCAAGGGCAACATCAACCAGCGTGGTGAACATATTTATCACGTGCCGGGCCAGGAATATTACCTGGCTACCCGGATCAACCCTGCGCGTGGCGAGCGATGGTTTTGCTCCGAATGGGAAGCATGGTGGGCGGGTTGGCGAAAGGCTAAGGTTTGAAGAAACCTGCTATATCCTTTACGGATGAAGCCGCGCGATCGTGCTGTTGCTGACATTGTAGCGGTGGGCGACCTCACCCCTTGCCTCCCCGGCCGCAAGCCGTGCCAACGCCTCTCGTCGCTGCTCTTGGGAGAGCTTGGGCTTGCGGCCGAACTTAACCCCCATGGCCTTGGCGCGAGCGCGTCCATTCGACGTGTTCTCGAGGATCCTGCGCCGTTGCCATTTGGCGGCCCATCCGACAAGGAAAAGTACCAGATCCGACATCTCCGACGTGGTGTCGATAAAGGGCTCGTCCAGCAGGCGCAGCCCGGCGCCGGCCGACGTCACGGTCCTGAGGATGTTCAGCATATCAAAGGGGTCCCGCGCCATACGGTCGCTGACGACGGCATAAACCACGTCGCCTGACTTCAGGGATCTTAACAACCGCTGCAATTGAGGACGGTCGGCATCCTTGCCGCTGCGCTTTTCAAAGAAAATCTTCTCGCAGCCTGCCGCCTGCAGGCGCTCAATCTGGGCGGCCAAGTCCTGCGCTTCGGTCGATACCCGCGCATAGCCGTATTTCATTCACCCATGCCTCCTCCGTTGCTCCAAAAATCACGACTTTTGCAAGAGTCGTCATGAGCAATATTTGCCTTTTTTTGAGCTTATCTGATAGGTATTTTGCTCAAAGTATGTGCAGAAAGTCGGTGCGCGCACAGCGCCACCGCCGCGCGCAGGCGCGCGCAAAAGTCGTGATTTCTGCATAAACCTGCCGTCTCTCCAGCCTCCTCCTTACAGGTGCACCTTTGAGACGTAGCGCAGCCTTGTTCTTCGTCGCGGCCGGGTCGATTCCGCCGCGTAACCCGTTTGAAGGCCCTAAGGTATTCGTGAAACGATCCCGGGTTTTGTCGCTCGCGTTTGCGTTAGCAGTCGCCGCCACGCCCGCCTTTTCTCAAGAGAAACTTTCTCTCGATGTTGCGGTGCCCGCGGCGAGCCTGCCGTCGGATTTGTTCAGGCCCAATGGCCGGTCAGTTGACTTCCTTGGAATAGGTCTCGGCCAGACGGTTGATGACATTCGCAAAATATTGACCGACCAGAACTTTTCCAACGAGGAACCATCGAACCGCTTCCTGCTCGAGGAGGAATATTTCAACGTCGAGGTCATCGCCACCGGCCCCAACAGGTACTTCCCTGACATCACCTGGACCGGGCCAGAAGACGCTGAAGCCACCCAACGCATAAGGGTGGAGTTCTCATCTCCCTTGACCGGCCAGCGCTCTACCGACGTCCGGCGCCTCGTCACCTACAACGGCGGCAAAGGTCCTTTGGTCGCGACGCTTCGTGCGGCGATCGTCCAGAAGTTTGGCCCGCCAAGCGTCGATAGCAGCTCGTCGATGCGCTGGTTTTGGAGCAAGGGCCAGTTGGTCAAGAACGGCGCCCGTGACAAGCAGATGGCGATCGGTATGGAGACCGAAAGCGATTACGTGAAGGCTGTCTCCTACGAGGTGGTCGATGACGCCGCAGCGGCCGCTGACCGGGATCAGGTTGCCCAATTTGAGAAATCCGTCGAGAGCGCCACCAAAAAGGTGCGCGACACACACTCCACGGCGCCCAAGCTCTAAAATCTGTCCCACAACAAACGGAGGAAGATTGTGAATATGATTTCGCGCGTCCAGGCTCTTCGGATGGCAACCCTCGCCGCCGGTCTGTTGGCCGTTGTTTTGCCTGCAAGGGCCAAGGACATTATTGCATTTATTGATCAGGAGATGTCGCAAGCCAACCCAAGTTATATGCTCATTCTCCACAACAAGCAGGGATGGACCTCCAACATCATCGACACGATCAGAGCCCGGTTGGATGCCAAGCACTTCAAATACGACTTTCAAACATACAACGATGGCGATCGGCCGAAAGACATAGCCCGACCCTTCAACTGGCCCAATTACGGTGCGGTGTTCTGTTTCGGGCAGTTCCTGGAGTGCGACTATGTGCACCAGCAAGCTACGGCAAAAGGCTTCGAAGGCGATTTCTTCAACTCCAATTTGGAGAAGCGATAGACATCGCCCAGGCCTACCCGGCTTATCCCCCAAAAATAGGTGCTCTCTTGAGACGTAGCGTAGCATTGCCACTCTTGGCGGCCGGGATGTCCGCTTGCAATCCACTCGCAGCTGACCCGAAAATCGGAATCGTTGGACGGTGGGAGAGCCCCACCTTGACCCGAAGCCAGCGCCGGCTTTTCGCGGAATTCAAAATGGGCGGGAACGTGTTCTTCCTCAACAGCAACGCCTCTACCTCCAGGGCCGATTGGACGTTTCTCCAGAGCGGCGAGCTCCAAATCACCTATCCGGCTGGCTTTTCGAGACGGTGCAAGGCGACGATCGCCGGCACCTCTCTGACCATCGAGCCGCCAACATGCCTTTACGGCTGGGATGAAGTCGGCCCGAGTATCGCGCTCGTCAAGCAATGACGCGCTGTCGCCTGACTGCGCCCGTTTCGCCCCACCGTACAGACGACTGTCCAGCCCTTCTCTCGAGGTTACCGCCATGCAAAACACAATCAAGATTCCGGCCATCGCGTGGGGCATTGCCGCGCTGGTCTTCTTTCCGTTCTTTGTTCCGAACTCCTACAATATCAGCCTGTTCGGCATTCGCTTCCTCCCCGCCGCTCTCTTCGCCTATTTCGCCTATCGGACTTACAAGAACGGGCTCGCGGCAGGTGCCAGCCCCGAAGAACGCGCCCTGGCCCGGCACCAAGCCTTCGCAGCCGTGGCCTTATCTGTGGTCAGTGTGATCCTCGGTATCGGGTTTGGCCTGATCCGACCGCCAAACTTCAACTCTGTCATGCCCTCTGTCGCCAGCATCGAGGGCAAGTACAGAGATCCGAACGGCAGCACGGTCGAGTTTCTTGCCGACGGCACTGCTGTCATCGTTATTCACGGCCAGCAAGCAATCTGGAAATGGAGCACCTATGCGGGCAATCGCCTGAAACTCGAGCCCGACCCCGGTATGATCGGCGTTTCGTCCGCGATGTGTGACTACCAGCTCAACGGCTCCAGCTTGCGGGTCACCGGGTGCGAGTATGCGATGCAATTGACCCGGCTCTGAAGGCATTTCCGAGCTCCTTGTCGAGCTGACCCAACACCATCGGAGAATCCCCATGACCAAGCACAATGTTAGACTGGCCGTCCTTGCGTTCGCCGTCCTGGTGGCGGCGACCGGGGTCACCGCTGCTCACGCCCAACCTCCAAAGTTGGGCGAAGCGGCCGCAACCCTGGCTATCACCGAATATGCCGAGGCTAACTGCCCAGGCCTCGCCGTGGACCATGCCAAGCTCGCAGCCTATTTCGCCGCCGGCGGCTTCACCGCCGATCAACTTAAGAAAGAGGGGAAATACCGGCACGTAAGGGATATCGACCTCCCTGGCGACGTCGCCAACAGGGGAGCCGCCGCAGTCTGCTACGACATTCAGGCATCCTGGTACGTGCCGAGCGATACCCTTCGCCACAAGATTGTCTTCAAACCATAAGTCCACATCTGCTGAGGAGAGATTTCATGAACAAAGCCATAGGCCTTGGCATAGTAGGCGCACTGGTCGGGGCCGGCGTCGGGTTTCTGACGAAACCACAACCTGCATTGTCGATGCTGGCGACAGCTGACCCCGACGCCACCTATCAGTCAGCCATAGTGAGCCACATTGCAACTTATGCCGTGGTTGGGCTTGTCGCCGGCGCAGTCTTGGGGGCGCTAACGCTCCTGGCTGGGAAAGCCAGGTGAGCCTATCCGAGCGCCAGGAGCGGGAGTTGAATGATTTTGACCCGCGATGAAGCTAGGGCAGCACTTCGCCGCCAGATAGACGGCTTGCCGGATAAGCAAGCCGCTATCGCTCACAAGCTGGTTCCGATCTTTGACGAGATTGAAGATGACGCGTCCTACGTGAACGATGTGAACACGCTCATGGCCGCCCTCCAGTTCGTAGAATACATGGCGACTGGTGTCCGCCCTAGGACAGACGCGGTGCATTAGGGTCGTGCCGTTCCCATCTCCGTGCGCGGCATGTTTTGCTTTTGATGCGCTTCTGATGAAAGTTGACGTGAGAGGGCGACATGGATTTCAGGCTTATATTGGCGTTCACCGTGGCGGCGGGCGCCCTCCTGCCGGCGCAGTCCAGCGCCCAGGAGGAGCCTACACAACCCGGCCCCAGCCAGAGATTCAAGCTCGGCCAAAGTGACGGCTGCTTCCGCTACATTGGCGACGCGGTCGAATTTGTCGGCCGCTTCAAAGCCGGGAGCTATATCGGCGTGTCGATGATCACCATCGGCCAGGACGGCTTGCCGACACCGGCCGCCGATGAGGACCGGACACCGGCAATGGATTTGCCGGTGTGGACAAGCTCGTCGCCGTATTTCTGGTTCGGCCCGACGACCAGCAGCCGCGACTACTCCATCACGTTCTCACCTCGTGCCGCATGGGGCAGTGCCGCGATCGTCACGATCTGCGGCCGCCAGTCCCCGCCGGGAAGCTGACACAGGCTTTTTTTGCAACAACCGGGAACAGTCGCTTCGTTCTCTCGGGCAGCGACGCCTTCCGCCTGACTTCTCTGAGCAGCGGCTGGTTTGCGTCGGCCCCTCCCGCGTCGATTGGGCGTCACGTGCCCCAAATGAGCATGGGAGGCGAATAGCGTTTCCCTTGGGTGGCAAAGATCAGCATCCAATACTTTATCGTCTACAAAATTGATAGACATACTGAAGAGCGAAAGTAGAAGCCATTTCCAAAATTGGAGTAAGACGATGTTAGCTGTGGAGAGATTTTCGAGAAGGAGGTTTGGCGCCTTCGTAGCCGCGATCACCTTGGTCGCTTCTTCCGCCCCTTTCGGGGCCCTAGCGGGCAGTCCGGACGCGGGGAAGCTGCCGACCAAAATCCCGGAGGGTACGGTGCTTCGCATCGGCGACCCCGAAACGCAAAGGGCGTTAGAACTCTCGGGCCTGATCGATCGACTGCCCTTCAAGGTCGAATGGGCCAATATCAGCGGTGGTCCACAGACAATCGAAGCTTTTCGCGCCAATGCATTGGACGTCGGATCCGTCGCCGATATTCCGCCCATTCACGCAACCTGGACGGGCCTCAAGGTGAAGATCATTGCCGCGAAGTTCCGCAAGGATCCGGTTGCGCACCCGATTTATCAACTCGGCATTGCGCCGGGCGTCGAGGTAAAGTCGCTCGCGGATTTGCGTGGCAAACGGATTGCGTTCAGCCCCGGTCAGGCACAAGGCGCGCTGGTGCTGAGGGTCGTCCAGGCCGCCGGCCTGAAAAAGGAAGATGTCAATCTCATCGAACTGCCCAGCAAAGGCGACGCCTATCCGGTGGCGCTCGCCAGTAACCAAGTCGACGTCGCGCCGATCTGGGGAGTCCTCGTCAAGCACTATCTGCACCAGTACGGTGCCGACGGGGCTACCACCATCCCGCATGGCTTGCGCGATGATCCAGCCCATCTCTATGCGCCGCAGGCCGTGCTTGACGACCCGGCCAAAGCTGCCGCTCTCGGCGAATATGTGCGCTACTGGGCACTTGCGGCCCGCTGGGTGGAGGAGCATCCGAAAGAGTGGATCGAGGGCTACTACGTCGCCACCCAGGGCCTCAACGCAGAAGATGGCCAGTATCTCGTCGACGCCGACGGCCAGTTCGACATCCCGTCTGACTGGAACGATGTGATCGCGCGCCAGCAGGCGACGATCGATCTCCTGGCCAGGGAACTGAACAAGCCCCCGATCAAGGCAGAGGATCTTTTCGACAGGCGCTTCGAGACGATCGCCGCAAGTGCGCTGAACGCGTCCTGACGCCCGCTTCTCAAGACTGGAGACGACGCAGATGAACGCAATCTCACATACCGCCTCAGTTGCACTCCCTATTCCCTACGCATCGGATGAGAGGGGGTTGCTTCCGCCTGCTGCCAAGCCCCGCAAGACCGGGACGAGGCGTCGCCTGGCGCTTGGGCGAGCGATCCCGTTTGGCGCGCTGATCGGGCCCGGACTTCTTCTCGTGATCTGGTCCCTCGGCAGTGTCGCCGGCCTGATCGATCCAAGAACACTACCGGCGCCTTGGTCGGTTGTAAGCACGGCCATCGATCTCATCGCCGAAGGCAAGCTTCAGGATCATCTGATGACGTCTGCCTGGCGGGCAGCACAGGGTCTGGTGTTCGGCATCGTGATCGGAACCCTGCTTGCTCTCATTTCAGGTTTGTCGCGGCTTGGCGAGGCGATCATCGACGGCCCCGTTCAGATCAAGCGGGCGATACCGACGCTCGCTCTGATCCCGCTGCTGATGCTGTGGTTCGGTATCGGCGAGGGCATGAAGGTGACGGCCATCGCGCTGGCTGTCCTGATCCCGATCTATATCCAGACCCACAGCAGCTTGCGCGGCATCGACAGCCGTTATGTCGAACTGGCCCAGACCTTGCGCATGGGCTACGGCGAATTCATCCGCCAGGTCATCCTGCCGGGCGCCCTTCCCGGCTTCTTCCTTGGCCTGCGTTTGGCGGTGACCTATGCCTGGCTGTCTCTGGTGGTGGTCGAACAGGTCAACGCCACCAGCGGCATCGGCTACATGATCGATCTCGCACGCAACTATGGCCAGACCGACGTCGTCATCGTCGGCCTCGTTGTCTATGCGCTGCTCGGGCTCGGCTGCGACGGCATCGTCCGCTTCTTCCAGGAAAGGTCGCTGTCATGGCGTCGCACCTTGGCGGATTGAGCGGCGCGCCCGTGGTGCGGGTCGAGAACCTGGTGAGGAGTTTCGGGCCGCGAACCATCCTCGACGGCCTCAGTCTCGACATCGAGAAGGGAGAGTTCGTCGCCCTTCTCGGCCGTAGCGGCTCGGGCAAGAGTACTTTGTTGCGCGCGCTCGCCGATCTCGATGATAAAGTCTCCGGCTCCGGCCGCCTCGAAACGCCCGATAAGAAATCGGTGGTGTTCCAGGATGCCCGACTATTGCCATGGAAACGCGTGCTGGAGAATGTGGTTCTTGGTCTCGACCTGCCGGACGCCGCCGAACGCGGACGGGCAGCTCTCGAAGAGGTTGGCTTGAGCGGCCGCGAGACCGCATGGCCGGTCGAACTCTCAGGTGGCGAGCAGCAGCGCGTGGCATTGGCGCGCTCGCTGGTTCGTGATCCTGAGCTGCTGCTGGCGGACGAGCCATTCGGCGCGCTCGACGCGCTGACCCGCCTGCGCATGCACGATCTGTTGCGCCAACTCTGCGCCCGTCACCAGCCGGCCGTGCTGCTGGTCACCCATGATGTCGACGAAGCCGTGACGCTGGCGGACCGGGTTTTGGTGCTCGACAAGGGCGCGATCGCCGCCGACATCGCAATCGATATCCCCAGGCCACGGGATTATGGCGACCGCCGGTTCGGCGAGAGCCGCTCCGAACTTCTGCGTCGTCTCGGCGTGGAGACAAGGCCCGTGCTGCCCGTCTGAGCGACCGAAGACTTGTCGCTCAGCGTTACCCCCAGGAGGCCCCACATATGCCCACCGCATCACGACAGTTGAACCTCAACCTTTTCATCTATCCTGGCGGTCATCATGAAGCCGGCTGGCGCTACAAGGATTCCGCCCCTGAGAGAGCGCTGGATATCGCCTATTATCAGGAACTGGCGAAAAAGGCCGAGGCGAGCAAGTTCGACGCGCTGTTCTTTGCCGATGGACCAGCGCTCGCCGATAACATCCGCTACGCAAGCCGCTTCAGGCTGGAGCCGCTGACATGGATTTCGGCGCTCGCCGCCGTGACGAAAAGCATCGGCTTCATCGCGACCGCCTCAACCACCTACAACGAACCCTACAATCTGGCCCGGCTGTTTGCTTCTGTCGATCATCTGAGCGGCGGGCGCGCCGGTTGGAACATCGTCACCACGGGCGACGCGTCGGCAGCGTTGAATTTCGGCTTTGACCGACACCCAACCCACGCCGACCGTTACGAGCGCGCCGGCGAATTCGTCGATGTGGTGACGAAGCTCTGGGACAGCTGGGAAGACAACGCGCTCGTCGCGGACCGGGAAGTCCCGGAATTTTTGCCGACACCGACAAGATCCACCCAATCAACCACATCGGCAAATATCATCGGGTGAAGGGACCCCTCACGCTTCCGCGCTCGCCGCAGGGGCGTCCGGTCTACGTCCAGGCGGGTTCGTCGGAAGACGGACGGTCGTTCGCAAGCCGCTATGCCGAGGCGATATTCACAGCCCATCAGACGCTCGGCAACGCGCAGGAATTTTATGCTGACATCAAGGCGCGTGTGAAATCGGTTGGCCGCAACCCTGACCACGTCAAGGTGTTGCCCGGCATCAGTCCCTTCATCGGTTCCACCGAGGCGGAAGCCCGCGCGCTGCATGACGAGTTCAATGAGCTGACGCAGCCGGAATATTCTCTCGATCAGCTGCGCCGCATCGTCGACGCCGACCTTTCCAGCTACAATCTGGACGGGCCATTTCCGCGCGAGCTCATCAGCGTCGAGGGCGAGCGCGGTGCGAGCAGCCGCTTCCACGTCGTACTCGACATCATCGAGCGCGAGAATCCTACCATCCGCCAGTTGCTCCACCGCCTCGCCGGGGCACGCGGGCATCGGGTCCAGACCGGGACGCCCGAACAGATCGCCGACAACATCCAGGAATGGTTCGACAACGGTGCCGCGGACGGCTTCAATATCATGCCGCCCTATCTGCAGGGCGGGTTCGACGTATTCGCCGAGGAGGTGGTGCCGATCTTGCGCCGGCGCGGACTTTTCCGGCACGACTATGATGGGGCAACGCTGAGGGACCATTTCGGTCTGCCGCGCCCGGAAAATATATTCAGCCGGCCGCAAAAGGCGACTGCCTGAGCTACTTTCGCAGCGGGCACACGCAAGCTGACGTCCCGCGACCGACAATACAGGGCAGCCAGGGAGGGTCCAAATGCAAGACAGAGAACCTGGCGGGTCGCATGCTTTGCCACTGCGATTCCAACATCCTTTCTAGCCATTCAGCGACCTGCTGCGGCTTGACCTCGACGAGGCGGATATAGTCGCTCCGGACAAGACCGGCGGCAATTTACGGCAAGGAAGTAACGTCCCTAGACAAGAAACGGGGCCGGTCTAACCATAAGCTTGAGTTCGCTTGAAAACGCGCTTTGGTGCGTGATTGTCGGAAGCCGCCCAGCGACGCGAGAAACCCATGAAACGTGTGGAAAAGGCGCGGCCTTTCGTGACTACCGAAATCCTGGCCCCGGTTTTTCAGAGGCGAAAGATAACACTTATAAAGAATTACCTGACACTGTCATCCTGTGCACTGCGCCTTATCAGGGTGATTTCACCAGGAATGCTACAGGGTATTTAGGCACACGTATTGGCGGTTAACGTGCTGCATCTCCAGAACAATATTCTCGAAATGATCGCCAGGGGCGAAACGCTCGAAGCGACGACGGACCGTCTTTGCCACCAGATCGAGAAACTGTTGCCGGACGTCAGATGTTCCGTTCTGCGCGTTGACGGTAACGGCTTGCTGCATCCCCTCCCAGGTTCCAGCTTGCCGAATGAATATATGGCTCTTCTCGAAGGCCTGATGATCGGCCCGCTGGTGGGCTCCTGCGGCAGTGCGGCCTATCTCGGAAAAGCCGTGGCTGCGAAGGACATCGCGACCGACCCGCGTTGGGTCAGCTTCAAGGAGCCAGTCCTGGCGCTGGGCCTGAAGGCCTGCTGGTCGAGCCCGATCTGCGACGTCGCGGGCGCTGTGCTCGGCACCTTTGCCATGTACTTTCCGGAGAAACGCGGCCCCACCCCGCGCGAGGAGAAGGTTGTCGCGTCGTGTACCTCTCTGTGCGCCATCGCGCTTGAGCGTCACCGGCGGGTCGTCGAGCGAGAGCACGGCGCCTATGTCGATGCCCTCACCAATTTGCCGAACCGAGCGAGTTTGGACGTCGCCCTGGAGCGGCTGTCCTTTGGCCAACCGAGCGCCTGGGCGGTCCTGATCATCGACCTCGACAACCTGAAGACCATCAACGACACCTTCGGCCATGCCGCCGGCGACGCTTTGCTACAGGCGGTGGCGTCACGTCTCGCCGAAAGCCTAGCGCCTGACCGTGTGTTCCGAATGGGCGGCGACGAGTTTGTCGTAATCCTTCAGCGAGCCGGAGCGCCCGCTAGCATCGAGAGCACGGCGCGTCATATTCTCGACACTCTGGCTGTGCCCGCCGACTGCGACGGGCATATGATCCTGGCACGGGCTACCATCGGCGGCGCAGTGCTGTCGGCGGAGGACGTTGATGCGAAAAGCGTGCGCCAAAACGCCGATTTCGCGCTCTACCACGCCAAGGAAACTTCGCGAGGCGGCTTCGTGCTGTACTCGCCGGGAATCGGCAGCGCAATCAAGACCCGGATCGAGGTGATCCGCGATGTTGACGTGGCTTTGCGCGAAGGCCGGATCGACGCGTTCTACCAGCCGATCCTGCGGCTCGACACCCGCGCGATCGTCGGCATGGAGGCCCTCTGCCGCCTTCGCAAGCCGGATGGCGAGGTCGTTTCCGCCGCTGCGTTTCACCAGGCGACGTCCGATGTCAGCGTCGCTTCGAATCTGACGGAACGCATGATAGCGATCGTCGCAGCCGACGCGCGCTCGTGGCTGGATCAAGGTATTCCGTTGCAGCATGTCGGCATCAACATTACCTCAGCCGATTTCCATAGCGGCACGCTTTACGCCCGTCTCGAAGCCGCCTTCGGCCGCGAGAACGTTCCGTTGAAGCACATCATTTTGGAGGTTACGGAGTCCGTCTATCTCGGCCAGCGCGATCCGGTCGTCGCTCGGGAGATCAAGGCGTTGCGGGCCCATGGCCTGCGCGTCGCGCTCGATGATTTCGGAACCGGCTTCGCTTCGCTCACGCATCTGCTGACGGTGCCGGTCGATATCGTCAAGATCGACAAATCCTTCATTGATCGCCTTGTCCAGGGAGATCCGAGCCTGGCGATCGTCGAGGGCTTGGTCGGCATCGCTCGCAAGCTCGACATCCAGGTCATCGCCGAAGGCATCGAGAACGAAGCCCAGGCCGTCTTACTTGCGGAGATCGGGTGCCAGTTGGGTCAGGGGTATCTGTTTTCGCAAGCGGTACCACGTCAAATAGCGAGAGGCCTTCTGAAGCGGTTCGGGCGACCACCTGCTGAGGAGACTAGGGTGGCGAGCGGGATAGGGAACCCAATCGATCGGATCGCCTGACACAAATCCCTCCCTGGGGGTGGCTTGAACAACCGATAAAGAATGCTGCGGCGCCGCGCAGAAAAGTGTCCGAAAAGGAGACAAATATGCGCCTGCCATCCGCGTCACAGCTTATTCGCAAGGCTTTTGGTCGCACCGGCTCCGAGCGATCGCCCGCAGGCCTGGCAATCCGTTCGGACATTCTTCCGGAGGAAACGAATTTCCGGATGCTGGCCGAAAACAGCGGTGATGTCATCATGCAACTCGGGCCGGACATGAAGGCGCGCTACGTTTCACCGTCATGCACCCGACTTCTGGGATGGCTGCCGGAGGAAATGGTGGGGCATGGTCCGGAGGTGTTCGTCCCGCCGGAGCATCTTCAAAACATCGCTGCGGCAGCCGCGCTCTTGCTTGCCGGGGCAGATGAAGGCGAGCCGCTTGCGATCGAGATCCGGCGCAAGGATGGGAAAACAGTCTGGGTGGAGACCAAGGCGCGCATCGTCCGTGATCCCCTAACTGGCGTTCCAGGCGACTTCGTCCTGATCAAGAGAGATATAACAGAACGCAAACGCCTCGAAGAACAACTCCGCTCGCTTGCGATGACGGACGGGCTGACCGGCCTGGCCAACCGTCGAGCCTTCGACGAAACCTTGGACAGGGAATGGCGGCGCACCGTTGGCAGCGCTGGACAGATGTCCTTGCTGTTGCTCGATATCGATCGATTCAAAGGCTTTAACGACAAATACGGTCATCAGGTAGGCGATGATTGTCTTCGTGCCGTCGCTGCCGCCATCAGAGACGTGCTTCATCGCCCCGGGGATCTGGCATCCCGATATGGCGGGGAAGAACTCGCCGTCATCTTGCCTGATACCGATGGCGAGGGAGCACTTGAAATAGCGGAACGGCTGAGGCTCGCAATCGAAAACCTCGGCCTGCCTCACAGCGACAATCCGGAAGGCGGCGGACGCGTCACCGTCAGCATTGGTTCAGCGACCGCACTGTCACGATCGGGCGGGACGATCAGGATGCCGGAAGGCCTGCTTCTTGCCGCCGACACCGCCCTTTACAAGGCCAAGCACAAAGGCCGAAACCGCGTCGAAGTTGCCCTGCTGCTCGCATCGGAAGGTCCCGACGCGGCCTGATCAAAAGACGCTACAGCCCCGCGCACCGACTCAGCCAGAAGGTCCCGATTTCGTTGGCCTGGCCAAGCTGAAATGCCCTTCAGGCGCCCTTCCCCGCTGGCCACACCAGGCAGGCGCCGCTGGCGGAGATGTTTTGAGCCGGAGGGGACAAGCCACTGGCAGCAAAGATGCAGAAAGAGCTTTCTCTTCACGTAAAGGGTCCCGGTGCTTCCGCACGATTCCAAAATCTTTTGCTCTTCGCCTGTCCCCTCTCCCGTCTTGACTAGTACCAGCCTACCGCCTATCCCACCGCCACGTTAGCACTCGCCTGTGGCGAGTGCTAACCATATGTCCGGCGCCGCCGGGCTGAGGAACTGTTCTCACCGTTCTCATCGAGGAAGAAAAAATGGCAAAGTCGAAGTTCCGCCCGCTTCATGACCGCGTGGTCGTTCGCCGGGTCGAATCCGAATCCAAGACCGCCGGCGGGATCATCATCCCCGATACGGCAAAGGAAAAGCCGCAGGAAGGCGAGATCATCGCTGTCGGCTCCGGCGCTCGCGACGAAGCCGGCAAGCTCGTCCCGCTGGACGTCAAGGCCGGCGACCGCATCCTGTTCGGCAAGTGGTCGGGCACCGAAGTCAAGCTCAATGGCGAAGACCTTCTGATCATGAAGGAATCCGACATCATGGGCATCATCGGCTGATATCAGGCCTTTCCGTCAACTGAATTCCCGGGCTCAATCCAAGCCCTTGCCAGGAGTTAAAAATGGCTGCCAAAGACGTAAAATTCTCTCGTGATGCCCGTGAGCGCATGCTGCGCGGCGTCAACATCCTCGCCGACGCGGTGAAGGTCACGCTCGGCCCCAAGGGCCGCAACGTCGTCATCGACAAGTCGTTCGGCGCCCCGCGCATCACCAAGGACGGCGTCACCGTCGCCAAGGAAATCGAGCTTGAGGACAAGTTCGAAAACATGGGCGCGCAGATGGTCCGCGAAGTTGCTTCGAAGACCAACGACATCGCCGGCGACGGCACCACGACCGCGACCGTTCTGGCGCAGTCGATCGTCCAGGAAGGCCACAAGGCAGTTGCCGCCGGCATGAACCCGATGGACCTGAAGCGCGGCATCGATCTGGCCGTGACTGAAGTCGTCGCGGCGCTCGGCAAGGCTGCCAAGAAGATCAAGACCTCCGAGGAAGTCGCCCAGGTCGGCACGATCTCGGCCAATGGCGACGAGTCGGTCGGCAAGATGATCGCGGAAGCGATGCAGAAGGTCGGCAACGAAGGCGTCATCACGGTTGAGGAAGCCAAGACCGCCGAGACCGAACTCGAAGTCGTCGAAGGCATGCAGTTCGACCGCGGCTACCTCTCGCCCTACTTCGTCACCAACGCCGACAAGATGGTTGCCGAACTCGAGGACGTCTACATCCTCCTGCACGAGAAGAAGCTCTCCAACCTCCAGGCCATGCTGCCGGTTCTCGAAGCCGTCGTGCAGACCTCGAAGCCGCTGCTGATCATCTCGGAAGACGTCGAAGGCGAGGCCCTGGCCACGCTGGTCGTCAACAAGCTGCGTGGCGGCCTGAAGATCGCCGCCGTCAAGGCGCCGGGCTTCGGTGATCGCCGCAAGGCCATGCTGGAAGACATCGCCATCCTCACCGGTGGCCAGGTCATCTCGGAAGACCTCGGCATCAAGCTCGAGAACGTCGGCCTCAACATGCTCGGCCGCGCCAAGAAGGTGTCGATCTCCAAGGAGAACACCACCATCGTCGACGGCGCCGGCAAGAAGGCCGAGATCCAGGGCCGCGTTGCCCAGATCAAGCAGCAGATCGAGGAGACCACCTCGGACTACGACAAGGAGAAGCTGCAGGAACGTCTGGCCAAGTTGGCCGGCGGCGTTGCCGTCATCCGCGTCGGCGGTGCGACCGAGATCGAAGTCAAGGAAAAGAAGGACCGCGTCGATGACGCCCTCAACGCGACCCGCGCGGCCGTGGAAGAAGGCATCGTTCCCGGCGGCGGCGTCGCCCTGCTGCGCGCTTCGCTGAACATCAAGGCTGTCGGCGCCAACTCCGACCAGACCGCCGGCATCGCCATCGTCCGGCGCGCCCTGCAGGCTCCGGCCCGGCAGATCGCTGCGAATGCAGGCGCCGAAGCATCGATCGTTGCCGGCAAGATCCTCGACAACAAGGACGCAACCTTCGGCTACAACGCCCAGACCGGCGAATATGGCGACATGATCGCCATGGGTATCGTCGATCCGGTCAAGGTCGTTCGTACGGCCCTGCAGGACGCGGCCTCGGTCGCCGGCCTGCTGGTCACCACCGAAGCGATGATCGCCGAAGCTCCGAAGAAGGAAGCGGCTGGCGGCGGCATGCCTGGCGGCATGGGCGGCGGCGGCATGGGCGGCATGGGTGGTATGGGTTTCTAACGTCCACGCATCTCAACAATCTCGGAAGGGCGGCTGCAATGCCGCCCTTTTCTTTGGCGCAAATCGGTCGGAAAAGTTCGGCGCTCGCGAAGTTTGGAACCGACGGCCGCCGCGTTAGCGCGATGTCAAAGGAGTTTCGGAGGAGAAATCCGAAGAGACCGTGTCGGCAATCGACCTCGATCGTAGCTGTCACTTGATCCGGTTCACCGCCAGTATCGGCACAAGAGATTCCCCCAAGGTAGTGTAAATCAAGACAGCGCTTTGGCCGGAACCTGCTCCGCCACACTGACGGGTTAGGTGTCGCGCCGCCAGGCACGTTCTTGGTCGAAACATTCCGAGGTGCTTGCCGCCCTCCCCCGCCAAGGAACCTCTCGCCGGATATCCGGGTCACATACCGATGTCGGATAGACGCCCCCAGAACGCGCTGTCACGCGGATCATGCTTGCGCTGCCCCTATTCGAGCAGCACCGGGCGCAGCCTGCTCGCGCAAATTCATGTCAGCTTCACAAATCCGTTGCGGCGATTTCGTACATGAAGGAGGCGGCTTTGCTTTGCGGCCGCCCCCCGAAAAAGGATGGAAAAATGTCCAAGATCACCGGTAAGTCCGAAACGATCGAGAACGTCGAATTCCCCACCGTCGACCCGTCCAAGGTTGCCGAGCAAGTCCGTGCGGTCACAGATCAGAGCGTTGAGCAGTCGACGGAAATATTTTCCAAATTGAGCTCAGACGCCGAAACGGCTCAAACGGCTTTCGAGTCGACCGTTGAAATGGCCAGGACCACCAGCAACGAGCTCGTCGTGAAGACGATTGCCGCACTGCAAGCCAATGCCGAAGCCGGCTTCACGCACCTCGAAGCGCTGGTTGCCGTGAAGTCGCCGTCCGAGTTCTTCGAACTGCAGGCCGCCTTCCTGCACAAACAGATCGAAAATTCCGCCGAGCAGGCCAAGGCCCTCCAGGCATTGATGTTGAGAGCTAGCAAGGATGTGTCGAAGCCGATCAAGGATGCCTTTGAAAAGGCTTTGAAGGTACGCAAGGCCGCTTGATTTCTTCAAGCAATCCGGGACGGACGGTCAATACCTCGTCGAACGTCTCATTGGGCAAGACCGGCGCCTCGGGCCGGTCTTTTCCCATCTGATCGGATATCTTTTTCCTTTGTCTGCCCGACTGGGTCGGTTTGACACGGTAGCCACTGACCGAGACCCCAGCGTCAATGTTTTGCAAGCGGCGACCGTGTTCTTGCCGCGCGGGTGCGGCGGTCTCGGCATCACAGAGAAGCGCGCCGGCAGCTTCGACCCACAATTTCGGCCGTAGGCTCAGGCCTTACGGAGACGCACCAACGGGAACAAACAGCTTGTCGCCATTGTGGTCGACTTCTACCAGCTCTGACTTTTGGCTCATGCGCTCCGCAATCCCGCGATGAAAGATGATGGCGTTCATATAGGCGAAGGTCATTGCGAGCGCGGCGGTGCGCAACGGATAGTCGACCAGAGAATGCACGAGCAAGAACGCGACAGAAAGAAACGCAGCCTTCTGAAAGGAGTCCCGGCGAATTCTGGCGAACGCAATCAGAAGAAGCAATAGGTACAAAGCCATTAAAATGGCGGCGATCACTCCGCCTTCAAAGAGAATTTCAAGATACTCGTTATGGGCATGGTTTACATACGCCCGGAATATCATGCCTTCTTTTTCATATATCTGGTAGGCTTTCTGAAAATTCCCAAATCCGACTCCGGTAACCCAATTCTCTTTTATACCATCTATGGTCGTGCGGGCAAACTCCGCGCGTCCGAACGCAGGATCAATCGCCTTTGCATCGATCGTCGTCCAAGCTCCGATCGCGTAGACGGAAAGCCCCACGAAAAGGACAAATACGCTAAAGCCACTTATTCTCGAGCGAGCCGAGAGAAATATGATGGACACCACGGTAATGGCCAGTCCGATCAGAACGCCGGCACGGGACCCTGCCGCCAAAAGGAGCAGCAGAAGCGCGATCAGGCCGATCGCCCCGGACAGGAGATGACCGCGGAACAGGCCGTAATAGACAACGAAGGGGATGGAGACGAAGAGCAACGCCGAAAAATGGTTTCCGTTGGCGAAAAGTCCCGCATTGATCGTGAATGGCAACAATCCCTCGATCGCGATGTTATCTGATAGCGAATATTGAATCGCTCCGGCCAATCCGTTGCAGATTACGCCCATGAAAAGAAGGGGAGCAGGCCGTAGACCTGGTCGGAGCGCAAACGCATGACACCCACGAAAAAAGCTGCCGACGCCGCCACATACAGCAGACACTCGATCGTTCGCCCTACCCCGACGCTGATGAACCGAGTTTGATCAACCAGCCAGGGAGCGCCGAGCAGCACTTCAGGCCGCAGACCGGCAAAAAGGCTAGCAGGCAGCGGAACAATTTGAAGCACAACCAGCGCCACCGCCATGAAAAGCAGCCAGAGCACCGATCCGGGGATTGTTTGGGTTGACGTTCGAGACAAGGCAACCGCCGCCGAGACAATTGCTACTATCTCGATCAGCGTATCGGTATACAGGCCGCTCGCCGTACCGCCGCCTATCAGCAGGGCGGTGAACAGGACCGCGCCGAGGAGATATTTGTCCCATTCCGACGGTCGCGCACTCAAGGTGAAATTCTCTCAATGTTCAATTTGTGCATGACCAATGTACCCATATAGCGAAACCGCCAACTCTCAGCTATTGCGGCGGTTTCCAACCGCAACAGCTGCATTGGGCATGCGTCCTGTCCAATGGAAAATTCCTGGCTCAGTCTCTGGCGATTGAAGGTGCCCTCAGGAATGTTAAACCGCGCTATTTCGCTCGCCGGATCCACGCATCTGATGGCCCAGAACAGGTCTTTGGGGAACTTCAGGCTCCGCCCGGATGCGATCAACGAAATCCTGTAGGAACCGGGCGGCAGTTCGATATATTGTTGGACAGCCGTGTTCTTCACCGGCGTGTTCAAAAACCGAACCGTCGCCGCTCCCTCGCCTTCAACAGCATCCTGCGATGTCGCAAACGTAACGTCGAGGCCTGACTGGTCGCGAACCTGCCAATCGAAAGGCTTTCCACCGTATCCGGGTTCAAACGCGCCATTAAAGATATATCCACCCAGCTTTCGTTCGTCATCGGACTGACTGAAGAGAAACAACCGATAGGCCTGTTCGTATTCCTTCTGCCTGATATACCCGGTGATCACGGAGGACAGTTCGCCGGATTTCGGCGGCGCACCGGATCCGGCGAGGTCAAGGAGCAACTGATTTGCGAAATCAAGCCCTTGCGGTGTTTTTCCAAGAGCGGAAAACAAGGTCCCCCGCCACGGCGCTCCCGCCGCCATTGCTGCCAGCACCGCGTGATATCCATCAGGATTCGAAAGGATTGTCGGTATGCCTTCAGCGACGGCCGGAAACTGATCCGGCCAGCGGCGCAGCAGTGTATCGAGCTCGCCGACAGCCTTAGACAGATCACCGGTCTCGACTGAATGGCCGATCGATCTCTGGAGCGCATGAATCTCGGTTTTCGACAGCCTTCGTGCCTGATCGAAGAGCGCATACGCGTCATCTTTCCTACCTTGTCGATATTCTATCTCGCCGATTAAGCTATAGAGGCGTGCATCTCCGACATTGAAGCGAAGGGAGTCTTTTGCCCTAGCAGCCAGCGCGTCAAGATCAGGGAGATTGGCTGTATCATTCAGGTCGCCGGCGACTTCCCCTATCAATGCGTCGACATTGAACGGATCCAGCGCCATCGAAATGTCTGGCATACCTGTCTCAAGGAGTCGACTTAGCCCGTTCAACGAAGCCGCTAACACTAGTGCGGATGCGACGAACCAAATGCCTGAACGTCGAAGATTTTGCGCGAGCGGGCTGGTCTGCGCCGTCATCAACTTTACCTTCAAGTTGCGGGGTACTCGTGCCATAGTTATAATATTGGTAATTCATGTACTTGTAGGCATAATTGTAGTCGAACTTGTTCACCGCAAACTTCGACATTGCGGCTCCTACCACGTTGGCACCGGCAGCACGCAGCCGCTTCAAGGCTGTCTTCGCCGACTTGCGCGTGACCTGCTTCGTCGAAATGACCATCAACGTTCCCTCAGCCAGCCGGCTGAGGATAGGAGCATCGGACAGGCCAACGATCGGTGGGGCGTCGATTATCACCAGGTCGTAGCGTTTGCTGAGATTGGTCACGATCAGCGCCATCTTCGGTGAAGATAGAAGATCCGCAGGATTGGGTGGAATGGTGCCAGACGTCAGAACCGTCACATTGGGATATTTAGTCGACCGGAAGATGCTAACAAGGTCTTCTTTACGGACGGTGTTCGTCAGCAGGTTGCTCAACCCGATCGTATTGTCGAGACCGAACAATCGGTGAAGGTTCGGTTTTCGAAGATCACCGTCGACAAGCAACACTCTTGCCCCAAGCGCTGCGAAATCCTGGCCAAGCTTGAACGCCGTCGTCGACTTGCCCTCCGCCGGCTCTGAACTGGTGACCAGAAGCGAGCGCGGCGCACCTTCCGCCCCGGAGAACTGCAAAGATGTTCGAAGCGACCGATAGGCTTCGGATAGACCTGACTTCTGGTCTGCAATGCTGGCAATGAGTTCGCGATCGTCGACATGGGGCAAGATTCCGAGCATCGCCAGTCCGAGCTCCTTCTCGACCTGCTCGGGATTGGTAAACGTGTTGTTCAGCAGCTCGATAACATAAATAATCGAGCCACTGATGGCCATGAAGAGAGCCAATGCAATTGCGAGATTGATGCTCAGGCGTGGAGAATAAGGCGCCGTCGGCTGCGTCGCGACGTCCACGATCGCGGCACTTTGGGTCTTGAGCTCGGAACTCACGCCAACTTCGTTGAGCTTGGCAATTAGACTGTCATACTGAGACCGGTTTGAGTCGACTTCACGCTTCAGGATCGTATATTTGATATTTTTGTCGTTGAAGGCGACCTGCTGCCTTTCCATATCGGCAAGCTTCTCTTTAAGATCGGCCTCCTTGTCTTGAGCCTGCTGGTACTTGAGCCGCAGTGAATCAGTGATCGCCAGCACACCATTGTTATATACACGCTGCAGTTCCTTGATCTGGGACTGCAGTTGCTGCATTTCCGGAAAACCGGGCTTCAATATGCCGAGCTTCTGCTGATACTGGCTGTTGAGATCAGCCAGCTTATCGCTAAGCAGCTGCAGGCCCTTGCTTTCTAGCACCGGGCCAAGGCTACCACCACGTCCCTTGTCGATCTGATCCACAACCGAGCCGGCATCGGACCGCTCCTGGGTTGCCGCTTGAAGCGCCGTATTGAGGGCCTCAATGTTCGACCCGATGAGCGACTTGTTGTCACCCGTGATCGTAATGCCCGCATCCCTTGCGTAGGCGACGAGCTCTTCCTCGGATTTCTGGAGCTTCTGCTTGACCTGCGAAACCTGCTCCTGGATAAATTGCCGCGCCAGGTCAGACGTTTCGCTGGTCTGATCGACCCGCTGATCGATAAAACTCTGCGCAACCTGGTTGGCCACATCGCTGGCGTATTTCGGCTTCTGGTCAAAAAAGGTGATCGACAGCAGGCTTGTGTTGGTTACGAGATTAACCGTGAGGTTGTCTAAAACGCGCCTGATCGCAATGGCTTCACGTTGTTCCGGGGTCTTCTCTTCGATTGGGGGAGCTTTAGAGATTCTGAACGCACGATAGAAAATGTTGCTGATCGAAAAGTCCGGCGTCGGAAACAGGAAGTCCGGCTTTTCGCTGAGGCCCAGTTGGAAGACAACGCGTTGCGCCAATGCCCGGCTCTTCAACTTTTCACGGGCGGTCTGAAAGGCCCGGATATCGCTGTTTTCGGAAACCACCTCGATGTCCTGGAAGACCTTCGCCGAAGGGACTAAGACTTCTAACTGCGTCGTAGCCTGATATTTGGGCGTCTGCATCATCGTCACGACGACGCCGGCAACAAGCCCGGCCGCCACCATCATGGTGATCAGCCATCGATACTGGACAACGTAGAAGAGCAACTTGAGCGGATTAAAGCCCTGACCCTGTTCGGTAACATCGCGGCCATACGGGCTATGATGTTGGCCACCATCATAGTAAAGATCCGAAGACAAGGCCTGGCCATGTCCGGGAGCTGCTATTTGGTGTTGCCTGCTACGATCGAGCATAGTCCGGGCGATCCTGGTTCATAGGCGTTGACATGCGACGCGCACTACGGCGCGAGAACGCCAATTCTCACTGCGGTTGACGCAACTCCGAGGGCGTCCTTCAGATTGTTCAAAGCGATTTTCGATTTTGAAGGAAACACAACCACTTTGTCGCCACCGTAGATGCGCGGATTGCGGCTTTTGCCAGCGCGAATGTTCTGGACATTATAGTTCGCGACTAGCGTGTTTTGACCTATATTGCGATAAACAAACACTTTTCCCGCATCGCCAATAGTATTGAACCCACCGGCAAGTGCGACCGCGTCGATCAATGAAGCGTTGCTCGATATGGGATAGATGCCGGCCTTATTGACTTCGCCATCAACGGTAATGCGTTGTCCAATGGATTCCTTGACGAAAATTGTCACGTCCGGAGATTGGAGATAGTTCGCGCTGTAAGCGGCTTCAATTTCCTTCTCCAACTGACGGACGGTTTTTCCTGCTGCCGTGAGGGTTCCGATGAGTGGAAGCGAAATTTGCCCGCTAGCGTCGACCTGAACCGTCCTGTTCAGATTGTCGACTTGGTACACATTGACCTCGAGCACGTCATTCGGCGACAACGGCTGCTCACTGCCGTTCTGACTATTTTGAGGAGCAGGAAGATCCTTCACAATCTGCAGAGCGCCACCGCCCGATAAGGGAACCGACGATGATGATGTGAGCTGCAGAGCATCGATCGACGCCGGCCCCGTGGGCGAGGTGCTGGTGCAGGCCGAGATGCCGAGGGAACCGAGCATCACAACCATCGTGATCGCGGCGCATTTCATCAAATCGCGCATCATGAGGACACGGCCTTTAGCAAACGACCGAACCCGCCGAAGCGGCCGACTTTGTCGGGGCTTGGCTTATTTGCAAACGTTTTTCCAACAGGCTCAAGCGGCCGGTTCGCCAATATGTCGGTCGGCCGCCTCACCACCATGTTGTAGGCCTCGTCTTCCCCACACCGCTTCGCAACGGCGTCAACCGCTTGCGAAAGGCCAGGCCGGCGGCGATTAGCACCATGAGTATCGGATGCGATGATATCGACCCGGCCTTCGTCTATCAGCTTTTCCGAGTAGTAGAGCGCGGTACGCCCGAAAGCGCCAATAATCGAGTCTGCAGTAAGCTGTATGAGGCAGCCCAGCCTGTTCAGCCTTTCTACCACGTCATAATTTGCCTTGATCCAGGTTAGACGCTCCGGATGGGTGAGAATCGGGACGAACCCGGCCTCTATGAGGCGCAAGGCAAGTTCTTCCAACCGCGGCGGCAACACATGATGAGGCGGCTCGAACAGAAAATAGCGTGAACGGTTTAAAGTCGGCACCTTGCCGTGCCTCAACTGATCTGGAAGATCGGGGGCTATATGGATGTCGGCACCAACATAGAGGGCAAGCGGGATCTCGGCGCGCCGCAACGCTTGCTCCAACGAACGGACCGCTTCGACGATATTCTCTGTCCCATTTTCATACATCCCCGGCACGACATGGGGCGTGCATGCCATATGGGTCGTCCCGTCGGCTACCGCCAACCTCGCCATTTCCAGCGATTCAGCGATATTAGGCGAGCCGTCGTCGAGACCAGGCAAGATATGAGAATGCAGGTCGATCATAAGCGTTTCTGGCCACGTGAGGGCAAAACAGCGACTTCGCTGCGAAAGAACACAAACGTGTCACCCGCTTTGCGATGACAACCGCAGAGCGCCGACCGCCAGATTTCAGCTACTTGCTGACAGAATTGTCATCTTCGTGAGGGCTGAAGATGAACGCTGCCATCGACGCAAAAGCCGAGACGGTAACAAGCCGACAGCGCACGCTCATCTTAACCCTTCTAATCGCCCCCACATGGGACCCGAACGAACAGGCGCCTAGTGGCTCACGCCGTTATTATCATCCTGGGTCGCCGCTAGAACTCCGGCGGTGAGAAGCGCGCCCGCAAAAAATTGCGCAGGCAAGCCAAAGGCAAACTTGCGCGACGGGTCAATGGCACCCGTGTGCTCGGGACTTACCGCAGCAGCAGTGTGTTCGGGGTTCACGACCTTGAGACAGATATTGTTTTCGACACGTGAAATGTCGAGAGTCGCATTCGCGGGCACGCTTAGCCTGCAATCTCCAACCTGAACGGACGCCGAGCCCTTGGCGCCAACCACCAAGCGACTGCCGAAATCCAATGCGCTTCCCGCTTTGGCAGGCCCATAGCCGGCCGTCTGCGAAATCATCACGTTGCCACTTACACTTCGGATCGATCCGATTGGATTTGCTGGGCCCTGATAAGCCGTCGCACAACTGCACGATGCATCCTGCGCGAAAACTGGGACTGAGCCAAAACCGACCAATGTGGCCAATCCGGCCAACACACTTTTGAAAACAATGTTCATCTGCTTCGATCCTTTGTTTGCGTCGTTCAGACGCGCCCAAGTTAATGCCTGCGATAAGCGCCTAACAGCTTTTAGTACCGATTCCAACCTATTTCGCACGTGCGAGATAAGCTTTCGATTAAAGACGTGCCTGTTTGATCACAGTATATTAGCGAATACGAATTAACTACGATTCGTAATAATGAAGCGTGTCACGCGACAAATTAAACAAATCGTTAGCACGTTGCTTGCTTACATCGCAACTTCAATGTTTATCATATTGGCACGTGGGGCACCGTAGACGGAAACACTATTGGTTCGACAATAGCGCTTTTATCTATCTCGTATACCATTGTAGTCTATACCCATTTGTTGTTCAAAAAAACAGAATTCCGACGATACACTCTTGCAACATTCGACGTTTCGTTAGCCAAGCACAATCACTATTCCGCGTATGGGGCGATTTTGACGGTCGCAAATAGTCTTACTATTATCAGCGCCAAGCAAGGTTTTTTAATGCGTATTTTCGGTAACTCTTGAACTCCTTTCGCGCTACGTCAATCAACTATGGGATGGCGATCACTACTTTGTGTTCATCATTGGGCAATGCCGCCTTGATGTCGTCGACAGCCTATGGACTCTGCCTCGAGCGACCTACGATTAAGCGCTGCGACTAGGGGACGAAACATGGACCGTCGGCAATTTCTAACCGCAACGCCGGTTCTTGGTCTGGCGACGTCGACACCAACCGGCCAGGATGCCTCACCAAGAGATACAAACGCGAAGACAACCCCATCCAGCTTTGCGACTGTCGCAGCGTGTCTGGCTGATACTACGCTTGGCTATTCAGATGGCATTGGCAAGGCGCAGATTCACGGTGGTGAAATCGTTCATGCTCAAGGCTTCCGATACCAAGTAGCAGCATCCACGGCCAGCGACGAGCACATAACAACAACAGGCGGCGTGAAGCTATATGTTCTTCCAGGAGATGGAGGTTTCAACGTCTTAGCGTTCGGGGCAGCGGGCGACTACAACAACCTCACGGGTATCGGCACCGACGATACATCGCCAATACGGACAGCCTTCAAGGCCGCCATGACGCTCGGCCTTCCCGTCCACCTCCCAGGTCGCCAATACCGGATTACCGACACCATCTCCATGCCGGACGCCGATTACAAGCTCGCGTTCAAGGTCATCGGCGAGAGCGGCAACTCAACCCGCATCTGGTTTGACAACTTGATGTCCCAAAAGAACATGTTTTTCTGCGATCTCAGCGCCAACTACGTTCATTTTGAGGACATTGAGATCCTGGACAAGACCCCGGCACATCGAGGGCAATTCAATTCGTTGGCACCACGTCGGGCGGCCCGGCCTGGAAGCACCTCTTCAAGGGCGTTCGCATTGTCGGGTTCTGGGAGGGAGTACGGTTCGACGGGGGGGCCACTATCGTTACAGACGCATATCAGTCAGAGGTGATGTTCCTGCACAGCAAATTCAGGAATTGCAGGAGGAGCCTCATCTACAACAACATCCAGGCCGTGAATCACCAGTTGATTGGCCTCGACATCGAGAACGATGACGCGGCCGACGCGGCCGAAAAATGGCCCATGATCGTTTTCGAGCGCGGTACCTTCATCAACCACGTAGGCGGCTCGGTTATTGGCTATGGTCCCTACGTGTCGTTTACTTACCCTAATGTGGGTGGCGCGTTTCAGGTAACCGGGCAGTTTGCAAGCCGAGGTGTTCGGATGGAGGCCCGTGGCGACGGCCCCTTTATCGACCACAACACGGCAAGTGTGATCGCCGCAAGCAACGCCTTTCGGCTGCATTTCGAAGACATGGGCATCATGGGGAGCCGTTCCAAAGCTCCTGTCCTGGCTAGGTTTGGCGGCCGTGTGTATGCTCGATTTGATAATGTGCATACCAACGTTCCCATGGATGTGCTGGCCTACATGACCGTTACCCTCGGCGCGAACTCCGAGAATGGTAAGATCGAACTCAACCGATGTCGGCTCTTGAACTACAAGCGTGTGGCGAACCAGCCGGCCTATCGAAGTGGCGCTGTCCTCGCCTCCGATCGACGAGCTATTCCGGCAGAGATCAGCATGCAGCAGGAAGGCCTCGCAGGGGCTGTGATCGATGGCTATTACCAGCTCACTGCCGACCGGAAGACGATCTATTCCGGTAACTGGCAGGTCGCCGAGCTCAAGACCTTAACCTGGGCACCGAATGACGACCGCGGCTTTGGTAGTGGAAGCGACCCTGCCACCTTAAAGGTTGTCCTTCCGCAGTACGCAAGGCCCTGTAAGTTCCGGCTTTTGAGTGATGGCGTGGACGCCCCCTCGACCTTCGTATTGAACCTCTATTTCGTGGTAGCCGGGAAAGACATCTTAGTGGCCACCATCGCGTCAACGGAAGGAGGACACTTCGAGGCGAACATCAGAGGCGCCTCTAAGGCGCTGGCTAACTGGATTGTCGACGGCCTCGAATGGGACGGCAAGATGAAGATCGTCAAATCAGGATCGCGCGACGGATTCGTCGGCCTGATCATGATCGACTATATGTAGTTCCTAACCGTGGGGCGCTGGCGGCTGCTTGGCTCCCAAACTTTCCCTAAACATGAGAGCACTAGGATTGGGAAAATTACGAACCACGCGCGGGCTCCAAACGCAGCCATGCCGCCCCAGAAGTAGGTGAGAAGAGTCGCATCAAATGCAATTAGAGCTGCTACGCTGCCATTTCCTGAAAACCAGGCAATTGCTTTCCTTGTAAGTATCATCGCAGCAAGCATAATTATCAGTCCTACGGGGTATGCATCCCCTAAGGTAAACAACTGATCACCTACGAATCCCAATGATACATTGTAGTCCTCTCCTACGCCAATACGTCCCCAGAGGAAATCAACGGAGTAATACCCGGCTCCCACCGGCTTGCCAGCCCATGAGTCCCGCGGAAACCAATTTAAATAAAACAATTCCAGTTGCTTCAGGTATGGCACGATCCCCACATCACCATAACGCAGACCCGATCTAAGGTACTCTGTGAATCTCATATGGTCAGTGACACCGATGGCGGCGGTACTGGTTATGCTGATAGCCTCTTCACCTCTCACTACCATCGCCCACACCAGCAGAGCAGGCATAGCCAACACAAGATAGGAAAACTTGACGCCGATCCGATAGTACGAGCACAGCATCGCAAATGGCATAATGAGATACGCGGCAACGGCAAGCCTGCCATAGCCTCCCCAATACAAATAGAGATTTCCACCTATTGCTAACTCAAAAAGTAGAAATATAACGATGGCTTCTCGTCTTGCTTGACCGGACTTAATCAGCGACTCCTGAAAATATAGCGCAACACCAATAGGTATCATTAGGCTCATTTCAGGCCGAGGCGCTACAACTCCGACCAATACGATTGACAATACGCCAACAGCCAGTCCGCACCACTGAAACCACTCATTTCTTCCATATAGAATCGGAATGAATTCAGGGGTGCTATCGTACTTCCGAAGAGCGTCAGAAAAAATAATGAATATCGAGATAATAACTGATGCATCAACTTCGTCGAAAATAAGAAGATTGGGAGCAAATGGCACATAAAGCAGTAAAAATGTAATACCGATGGACAAGTCTAGCGAAGAGCGGAATTTAATAAGGCACAACCTAGCCGTTTGGAATGCAATCAGGGCAAATAGATATTTACTGGTATATATTTCAGTAATTGATTGCCCTACAAAGCAAAGGATAATGGTGACGTAGGTCAATATAGTGAAGGCAGAACTTAGCGCCGCTCCATCATTGTGGTTGCCAACGCCGGTAAGATTATACGATGCCGATGACACGCCTGTCGTCCCCCAAATCGCTTTTAGCCGTTCGAACAACGGTCGTCTTTGTCTTTCGGCATAGAGCCGCCGCTAGCTGCCAGCGGCGAAACCGTTGTCGCAACGCCGCAGCACCCGTATCAAATGGATATCAACAATCAACAAGCTCGATAAGTCGACCCAATCTGACTAGGCTGGCCGCAGAGTAAGCCCCTTTGGGTGAGAATAGCCGCCAAGTCACCCCCGTCCGGCGTAAGACACTGCACAACCATTGCATCGCCTAACCTGGCTCCGGTCTTCCCATCACAGGGAGTGCCTGAGCCGACCGGTTTGCAGTTCAAAACCATTCCCTGAAAATCACGCCGCGCCGCTTCTGTTACCATGTCACGCAAAGCCGGAGGTTTTGTCGACGCCGCGCCGCATAGGACAATTTTGCGACCCCCCACCCGCAGATCGTCTATCGAGGGTATGTTGAGGTGGCCGGCAAATGGTAAAAGCGTGGCACGTGGTTGTGGACGTGGTTTGTCCCTCTGCGACACGATGACAGCCATGAAGCCCACGGCAAACACCAGGCCGACAACAGGAATTGCGATCCATTTATTCATTGATCGTCGTTGTTTCCTCAATTGCCTCTGACGAGCGGGACTCAAGTCGTAAATTAAGGTGACGTTCGCTGCATTCGGGCGTCTTTAGCAAATAGCCGCCGCATGCCTTTTATGGGCTTAAGGCTTTCGATGTGCGGCGCACAAATTCTGGCAAACAGCACTATCGCAAGGCAGGATAGCATGGCGAATAGTACAGATAGCCCCAGATTGCCGTGAATTTCCCTCTGGCTCACCCCGTATACAAAGAGCAGAATTGGGAAATGAACGATATAGAGCGTGTAGGAAAATTTGGACGCACTTTTGAAAATTGGGAAAAAGGATAATTCTGACAATAGGATCAAATAGAGGGCTAACGACATCGTCAACCCGCAGACAAGATTGAAAACCACAATAACTCTTAAGTTAATCGCACTTGGTGAATTTGCGTATAACGATGAGAGAATGTAATAAACGGCAATTGCGGCAGCAGCAGATGCGAACAACACCAACAATGCCCAGGTTATTCTCGGCAGCTTGACGCCAGCATTGTGCAGAATTGCCACAGCGCCACCAGAGAACCACACGAGGGAATAAACAAGGAAAATCTTGTTCAGGTAGGCAAGGGCAGCCATAGTCAGTAAAGCAATGACCAATCCGCGGATTCCACGAAAGTAAAAAATCAACCCAGCTACAACGTAATACCAAAACTCATAAGGGAGACTCCATAGGGGAGAATTCGCAGATACGCCACCGGATAAAAATCCATTTAGGAAGACGATCGAACCAACAACGTCCGCATTGCTGATTATATAGCCGTCTTTTGCTAGAAACGGAGAGTTAATCATGAAAAAATTTGAAGATGACGGAAACAGCGTGACGGAAAGAGCATAAAAGGCGTATAGAACAACAACACTAAATAGAAGCGTCGGAACAAGCCTATCTAGGCGATTTGACATATATTCAACGTATCCGACGCGTCCAGCACCGCCTGCTTTTGCCATTGACTTAAATATCAGAAACCCGCTCAAAACAAAAAAGGCCATGACTGAGGCTTGGGCAAATATCCCGAAAGTCCCGTACAGAGTGCTGTTGGTGGGCGCCACGAAGATCTGATTGCCATGTGCAAACAGCACCAGCAGCGAGGATACACCCCTAACAGAGTCGAGTTGGTGTGATACCTTGCTCTCGATGGGCGCGTAATCTCCAAACAGACGTGTTTGATTGGTCAGCATATTTAAACATCCATCTGGCGTGGTTTCGGGTTACCGGCGCTGCCGCTTGGGAGGTGCCTAATAGTGCCGGTCAGACCGAATCAGGGCGTCCCGCTGCAGGCCTTAGGCCTTTGGGAGGCACCGCATAGAGTGATCACGGATTTGTCGATCCACGACGGCAGTTAGGCTTGGAGGCCACTATTTGCCGTAGCGGCGCTCCAGCGCTTCGGCAATTCGCTCGCAAAGCAATTCTGAGGTCACGGCGGTGAGGTGGAGACGGAGGCGAAGGCCGTGCGTATCAACTACGGTGGTGACAATACCCCGATCGGAGTACTCGGCGAGTTCGAGAACATCGTCGATGATGAAGTCTGGTATTTCACGAAGCTTTTTCGCGCGCTCATTCACCATGTTGTCCTCACAAATTGGCGGCTTTCCGGGCAGGCCAAGTCTCATTCGCTGGAGTTCGGCGTAGAACTCAGCCAGGTCTTGAGCGTTGAATAAATGCCGAGTGACTTTGCCATTTTCGACGACCTGAACAATCCATTGGCCGTTGACATTCTTCAAACGCACGTCGTCTGGTTCTCCGGCAACCATACCCGCCATCCTAGATTTTCTCACAACATGTCGTCGGCTAGCGCAGGGCTGCTGATCACGCGCCGCCGGAAAACCCACCGCAAAAAACCATCACCCGAAATCATAGTCATCGCGGCCCTGGCCGAATGGTTAGCTTCGCCGTCAGGCATTGCGGGAGACGGGCAGCACTCTGACCACGAGGGGAGGCCAGTGCGTGCCCTCCCCTAGAGAAAAGATCCAGGCGTTACGATTATGGTTTGGAAAGCGCTTCTGCGATTTGGGACACCGCCTGCTTGGCGGAAAACTGGCGATCGAATAATCGCCTGCAACGTCCGGGCAGGTCGGCATCCGTTTCTAGCTGTACCAGCAACCTTTCCGCTTTCGCGACCAGTTCATCCATCTGATCGCTCTGACACTCTTGGCCAACCCGCTCGTTTCGAATCAGCTCGGCCAAGTCGTTGCCTGGGTTCAAGCGCACGAGTGCAGGGAGGCCGCTTTGCATATAAGTCAGGAACTTGCCTGGTATGTTGTGAGACCTATGGCGAAGATCCAACGAGACGATCCCAATCCGGCACTGTGCGTAAAGGTCCGGGATTTCGTCGGGGTGAATCTCGTCGAAAAAGACCACGTTGGTGAGGCCGAGAGCCTGCGCTTTTTCCCTAAGTCTTCGGACCTCACTGCCGCGACCGACGAATAGGAAACCCACATCGACCCGGGAGGCCATTCTCTGCGCCAAGTCCAATACAATGCCGACGCTTTGAGCCACACCCATATTGCCTGCGTAGACGAACAGCTTGCGCCCGGCCAACGGCGTGTCACTGACACGGATCGAACAACGCACGTTTGAAGGCTTGTCCAGCCAGTTCTGCAACACCTCAAGCACGCGCCCGGACTTCCGCCGCCACCGATCGAAGTAAACCAGGTTGCCCGGGGTCTGTACGCCGATCACATCAGCAATCGAGTATTGGTAGCGCGCGATGGAATCGAAGAAACGGTAGGGCAGACCGCGGCCATCAGGCCCATATCGACCGCCCATTCGGGAAAGATATCGCGAATGATGAGATACCCTTTGCAGCCGCTTTCGCGCTTTAGCGCGCTCGCCATAGGCCCGTGGAAGATCGAGGGAGCATACCAAACAATCCCGTCCCACCGCTGCCCTGCCAGCGGGCTTTCGCGCAGGTTGCGCAACATGGCAAAAGGCATGACGAACTCATTCCAGGTACGCCTCACATAGCCAATTTCCTTGGTAGGCGGCGCTCGCAGGCGCAGCACCGTTACACCGTCAAGCTCTAACATTGCCCAGGGGCGGTCCAGATCGGCCGCCGGGAGCATGACAGTCACCCGATGCCCTTGTCGCGCAAATTCCCGGGAAAGATCCTCAGTTGCACGGCGCCCGACGTGCGCAGCGGTGGAAAAGTATCCGCAATCAAAGCGATCCGCATCTGGAGTCGCTCAGTACTTCTTCCACACAACACGGTTCACATAGTCAGTATAGCTGTGGATTATGCGAACCACCTTTTCGCTGACATTGGGTATGTCATAATCGGCAACCAGGCGGAGCCCGCGCTCCGCCCCACGCGACTGGCTTTCCAAGATCGCAAGGCCCTGACATACCCGGTCGAGGTCCAAGCCCACCATCATTACCGCACCTTCCTCCATGCCCTCTGGACGCTCATGGGCCTCGCGCAAGTTGAGCGCAGGAAAATTCAAGATGGAGGACTCTTCCGTGATCGTGCCGCTGTCCGACAGAACTGCTTTTGCATTCATCTGCAGATGCACATAGTCCAAGAAGCCGAAGGGCTTCATAAAATGGATTCTCGAGTTCATTTCGAGGTTCAACGAGCCCAGCCGCGAACGTGTGCGCGGGTGCGTCGACACAATTACCGGAATGCCGTGTTCCTGCGCTATGTGATTGGCGATCTCAGCAATCCGGGTCATTTTGTCCGGTGGGTCGACGTTTTCTTCGCGATGAGCACTCATCACGAAGTATTTTCCTCGTTCAAGAGAGAGCTGGCTCAAGACGTCCGACTTATTGATCTCATCCTTATAGTAAGTCAGGACTTCAAGCATCGGGCTGCCCGTCTTGATAATTTGATCGGGCGCAATCCCCTCTCGCAGCAGATAGCTTCGCGCGATGTCACTGTAAGTCAGATGAATGTCGGCAACATGATCGACTATTCGGCGGTTTATCTCTTCTGGAACCCGTGAATCGAAACAACGATTGCCGGCCTCCATGTGAAAAACAGGAATCCTCAATCGCTTGGCGGCAATTGCCGCGAGACAGCTGTTTGTGTCCCCAAGCAGCAAAACCGCTTCTGGCCGACGCTCGCGAAGCACTTGATCGGTCGTCGCGATCACACGACCAATCGTTTTGGCAGCTGTGTCTCCTGATGCCTCAAGAAACACATCGGGGCGGCGAATCTTAAGCTGCTCAAAAAAGATCTCATTCAACTCATAGTCATGGTTTTGGCCCGTATGCACGAGGCATTGGTCACACGATTGATCCAACCTATCGATAACACGCGACAATCGGATGATTTCGGGGCGCGTCCCGACGATCGTCATGACCTTCAGCCTGTTCACCAATCCACTCCCACACTTGAACTCTCAGGGCTGAGCGATACTTTCGATCAACAACCGAGGATGCGTTAAGCTAGTTGCCTAGTAAATTCCAACAAAGCACGATTAACAGCGGCTCACGAGCAATCCTGATCTGTCGACGCGCTCAGACCCTTACTTCGAGCGACCTCTTGGTTGTACTTGAGATAGCTCTTGTGCATTGTTGCCACGAGTTCCGGCCAGGGCTCAGGTGTAAATCCCGTCGTTCTCCTAAATAGGTCGGAATTCAGGGAGCGATCGACAGTGACGGACGTATCGACAACAATATCTATTTCCTTGCCGTAGACCTTGGATACCAGTGAAAGAAGATCAAATTTGTTGATCGGAGCAGCCGACACGTGAAAAAGGCCCCTTAGTTCGTTGTTAGGGATCACAAATTCCTTGATCACCCGCGTAAGTTCGACCGCTGGCAAGCCCGAGAAGACGGCGTTCTTGTAGCCCCTGACTTCGCCTTTCTGGCTCAAAAACCAGTCAACCAAACTTTTTGAGCTCTCTAGCTCGTGACCGATGATTGAGGTGCGAAGCGTAACTGCATTCGGGTAATCGACCTCACCGAGAAATTTAGTTCTCCCGTACAGATCGTTCGCGTCGGCAAAATCGGATTCTTGGTAATTTCCCTTGCTGCCTGAGAAAACACAATCTGTGCTCACATGTATCAAACGAGCCCCAGCTACGCGCGAAAGTTGCGCCAAGCGATGAGGCAGAGACGCGTTGATTGTCAGCGACGTGAGATGGTTTCGCGAGGCGTCAAGCTGCTTGATGACGCCCACACAGTTTACGACGACATCCGGCCGGGTCTCGGCGAACACGGCCGTCAAATCCCCATCGTTTCGAACATCGAGGTTGGATATGAGGCTACCATGATCGCGAGGCAGAAAATGGCGTTTTTTGGCCGATGATCGAAGGGTTCCAACGGTTTCATATAGATGATCGGCGGAGAAGATTCGGAAGACCGCGTTTCCGAGCATCCCACCAGCCCCCAGGACAAGGATTCTGTTCGTCTTCACGTTACGCAGCGCCTTTCTGGTGGGAATCTAAAACCATACCGCCAAGAAATCTGTGTATTGGACCAGGGGCTGAGCCCGCGAGCAAACAGCCAACCTTCAGAGGCCATTGCAAACGGGACCAAGGTCATTCCATCTGGCTCACTCTTCGGGCTCGACATTCTCGCCACGGACAATAGCTTGCACAAACCGAAGCTTCATCAATAGTGCCTGCATCTCCTTGACATCCAATCTTGTGGTGTTGTGTGAATTGTAGTCTGTCGCTTGCGATATCTCGATCTCGCCCTGTTCGAAGAATTTTCCATAATTCAGATCACGCAAATCTGGCGGAACTCGATAGTAGTTCCCCAGGTCCTGCGCAGCCACTCTTTCCTCTCGGCTGAGCAAGGCCTCAAATAGTTTCTCACCGTGTCGCGTACCGATTATTCTGATCGGATGATCAGGGGCTCCCAGCAGGCCGGTCAGGGCCCTGGCCAAAGTCTCAATCGTTGCGGCCGGGGCCTTCTGCACGAAGATCTCACCCGGATTGCCATGCTCGAAGGCGTAGAGCACCAGGTCGACGGCGTCGTCCAATGTCATCATGAAACGGGTCATTGCCGCGTCGGTGATTGTTATGGGTTGGCCGGCGCGAATTTGGTTGGTGAACAACGGAATTACCGAGCCCCGCGAAGCCATCACATTGCCGTAGCGAGTAGCGCATATGGCGGTGCTGTTGCTCGACCGCGACTTTGCGACGATAACCTTCTCCATCATCGCCTTGCTGATGCCCATGGCGTTGATCGGGTACACCGCCTTATCCGTGCTCAGGCAGATCACACGCTCTACACCGCAGTTTATCGCGGCTTCCAACGTGTTCTCCGTACCCAGCACGTTGGTCTTGACGGCCTCAAGCGGGTAGAATTCGCAGGACGGCACCTGCTTGAGTGCCGCGGCGTGATAAATAAAATTTACCCCTCGTACGGCGTTGAGGACGGACTGGTAGTCGCGCACGTCTCCAATATAGAACTTGACCTTGGAGTTGTTGTATTTCTTGCGCATGTCGTCCTGCTTCTTCTCATCCCGGCTGAAAATGCGGATTTCAGCTAAATCGGAATCGAGAAACCGCCGCAAAACGGCATTTCCGAATGAACCAGTGCCGCCGGTTATGAGGAGAGTCTTGCCGGTAAACATTGAGGATCCTTTTTAACTTCAACTGGCTGCAACACAACGGAACATTTCCAGAGTGTCCGCTCGCGCCCGGTCGGATGCGGCGTAGCGTTTGGCGAATTCAATCGCGGCCATTCGCAGCGATCGTTGTTCTTGGGAATCTCTGTCCGCCGCGACCGCTATTTGCTGTCGCCATATCTCGATAGAACCGAGGGGGACTACTGTGATTGCGCCGGATGGGACGGCCCGCCAAGGTGTCCGATCACTGACCAGGACGGGGGTACCGGCGCGCAGAGCCTCAAAGACAACATGCCCGAAATTTCCCCCAAGGTGGGAAACGCGAACAGGTCATATACGGCGAACGTTGGGGAGACTTCATGGGGCTCCAGCATTCCTCGATATTCGACGGTGATATGGGAAGGCAGCCGTTTGCTAATGGCCTGGCAGTTCTGCCAGTAGGCAGCGTCCTCCATAGGGCCAAAAACGCTGAGTTTGATCTTGCGGTCCACTCGGGAAAGAATTTCGAGGAGGCCAGCCAGATTCTTCATTGGTGAGATTCGCGATATGAAGGCGATGGCTAGTTGGCCCGCCGTTTTTCGCGGATGTTCCCAAACCCTGGAATATTTGCTTGCCGCGGACACCGGGTCGGCGGCGAGATGGATTTTCCCTGTTGAACACGGAAACTGACGCTGAATATCCTCAGCTTCCAATGGGGTGGAGGCGTGCCAATGCACACCACGATACAGTCCCACCAGCCTGGCGCAGCTCAGATAGATCCCCTTTTTAAGACGCTTGATCGAGAGCGCACCGGCAGAAAATTCGCCCCGTGGCGCAATGCAGACGTTCGCGCCCTTTCTCCGGACCAAGCGTTGGCTGAGATATATCGAAATGGATGATCTGTACCCAAAGAAGCTGTTCAGATACAGCACATCGAAGTCATGCAACTCCGCTGCCTTGGCCATATACCTGGCATTAAATTTGCTAGGGTCGGCATAATATATCAAACCACTTGCCGAGCGCTGCCACTTATTGACACGGACTCCCGGATACGGCTCATCCGAGCCCAGATCACGATCCCTGGTGAAAATCAAAAACTCAACGCTGCTGCCCAGAGCTTCGCACATATTGGCAAGCGTACGAATTGGTCCGCCACCCTTGAAACCTGGCAAATAAAAATCGACAACACAAAAAACTTTGATCTTGTTCATGTCCACACAAGCAACAATACGCCTGCCAGCCCTCGCACTTTGAGGCGAGAGTTGTATCTAGGCGTGCCTTCTAAGCTTTAAGCTGCGCTCTTTATCGGCGGGAACCCGTGCAATTGCCCCGACCTTCTTAATTCGCCGTAGATATGCTCGGCAGCTTGAGCGGCTGGCTCACGATCGAGCATAAGATTAAGTGTTCCCGGCAAGGTCGATAGCCAATAGGCGCAGACAAAATCATGATTGTACTGGTCGTCCCAGCTTGTCGCAGAGGTCAGGCCATCTGAGATGATGCGGCGTAGATTGGCGGGATTTTCTACCTCGATGACGCCCTTGTGAAATCCATAAAATACACGGCCATACAGAAACACCCGCCTTTTAAGCAGAAGCGCCTCGTAACCGACCGTGCTTGTGAGAGTGATGACTCCGACAGACGATTTGATGAGCTGCTTTGTCGGTTCGTCCCGCCCCCAGCAACCTTACATTGGGCAGAGACCGTATACGTTGGTAAAATTCGAGCGAGGGGTATGCCCAGGCGCTCATATGATCCTTGACATATAGGCGGACGCCCTCGGGCAGGCTGAAGGCAATGTTGCGAATGACTTCATATTCGTCGAGGTAGGCCCCAGCCAGGATCGACGTCGAAGCTTCGGGGTGGAAGTGCATCGGATATAGAAGAAATAGCTCACCAGCCACGGCTTGCTGATACATGCCGCGAACCCTGCCGGCTTTAAGACGGCGACGCACATTGCGCAGAAAGAGGCTTACATGTGTGCGCAGGGGATTGCCGATCTGGAACGAATTCGTGCGGCTATCAGACGCGTGGCGTATCAGCGACCTGATCTTACTGATGCGGTCTCGTCTAAAGTACCGCTTAAACAAGGCGATACGTTCCAACCCATTGATTTTCATATAGTCGGGAACGATCGTTTCGATGTTGGCGATGTAGCTCGCTACCCACCGGTGAACATCCGGCGCCACGGTCGTTTGGCCATTTCGAATTTCTGCAAAAGCCGTCTCGACAGAGTTGTCCGCCAGCGGATCTGCCGTAACCGAAAACCGACCGGGTAGGCGCGAGGCGCCTAGACCAAAATAAACGGCTTGCCGTTCCTGGGCTACGAAGAGTGCGAAATGCGAAAATGTGTTCGAGACATTTTCATACAAGACCAGATCCGTGCCATGCTTATTGAATATCTCCTCGAAAAACGTTAGCAGCGCGCTTTTCAGTCGATCGAAATACTCAAGGTCGGCATCATCTCCCCAAATCCCATAGACCTGCGCACGCTCGAAGTCAGATAGCAGGGCGGAGTTCAAATCATATTCGGCATAGCGGGCTAGAATACCGAAATCGACATGATGGCTGGCGAAGAAGGTCGAGAAATCATAGATCGCGGCAAAGCCGGCGGTATCCAAGCCGTTCTCCTCGCGAGAAAACGCGCTGTCTACCGCGACGGCGACTGTGGCGCCGTCGTTGCGGAAACGCGCCGCCAGCGCGTTGAAAAAATGAAAATAGTTCGGCGCACTATTGGACAGGAGCAGAATGTTCATCTTGGCGGCCAGCTATCGATCAGTTCCGGGAGTACGGCCGTGGACGACCGAACGTCGCGGGTCACTTTACGGCCCAACACTGCTTCGAGATTTTTAGGCGCTAGCCCAAACCCTGGTCGTACACTGCGTATGCAGTCTCGAGTGATGACATCACCTGCCTTCAGGTCCCGTACAAAATACAGCGACCGGCGGAACTTGACGTTCCCCTGCTCACTCGATTTGCGCCCATAGTCTACCTTGCCGAGCGCCTGCCAGGCCGTTTTCGCTCCGGCGCACAATGCCGCCATTTCGGCAGGCTCCAGGGAGAAGCTATCGTCTGGGCCGCCGCCGCCGCGGTCGAGGGTGAAGTGCTTTTCGATAATCGAGGCACCCAAGGCCACACTGGTAATGGCGGTGGTATTGTCCAGCGTATGATCAGAAAGGCCCGTCACCAGCCCGAACCGGTCAATCATGTCGCCTATGGTGTGCAGATTGTAGTCATCGGCTGGAGCCGGATAGCCGCTGACGCAGTGCAGGATGGCCAATTCCTTGCAGCCGCCCTCACGTGCAGCGTCGATGGCTTCCTGGATTTCCCCCGCATCCGCCATGCCAGTCGAGATGATCATCGGTTTGCCGGTGCTGGCGGCGTATTTGATCAGCGGCAGATCGACAGCTTCGAACGAAGCGATCTTGTAAGCTGGCGCATTCAGGTCTTCCAGGAGATCAATCGCCGTACTGTCGAAAGGCGAGCTGAAAATGGTAATTCCAACCTTGCGAGCATGATCGAACAGGAGCTTGTGCCAATCCCACGGCATATGCGCTTCTTTATAGAGATCGTAGAGTCTCCGCCCATCCCACAAACCGCCCTTGATCCGGAATTCCTCGCCATCGCTATCGAGCGTGATCGTATCCGGTTTGTAGGTCTGCAGCTTGACGGCATCTGCTCCGGCCTTCTTGGCCTCCTCGACAATCTGTAGCGCCGTTTCGATTCTGCCGTTGTGGTTGGCGGACAGTTCGGCAATGACATAGGGGGGCTGACCCGGGCCGATCAAGCGCCCGGCGATCTGGATACAGTTCAATTGGGTTCTCCAAGAGGTATCATTCGAATAATCCAGTCGCTTTTCAGCAACCCAAAGCAAACGATGGAACGATACAACCCTTGGATCCGTTGTTGCTCCCGCAATACGCCCTCCTGAGCAAAACCCAAACGTTCGTGCAGCGCTATGGAGGCCGTGTTGAAATCAACCGCTTGGCCGCAGACCTTATGCAGGTTCAATTCGCCGAAGGCATAAGCCAGCGCCGCGAAACCGAGCTTCTTCCCGGTTCCTTTTGTTGCCATGGGATCGGCATAGAATCCCCAGTTCGACACCCCGCCGTCAGTGACATTGTCGAACTGGACGCAGCCGATAGGGACATCGCCAACCGCAGCTATCAGCAACCGGCGAGTTTCCTCATTGCACAGCCGGGAGAACCAATTGCGGTGCTCGTCCAGGCCAATTTCGTGCTGAGTAAACATGAAACGCCGCACGTCCCAATGATTTCGCCATGCCAAAACCATAGGCAGATCGTCAACAGTCATCGCCCGAACGCGGTACAGCTCAGACATATTCACAGACCATCCGGTCGGCGATCCGGGAAACGCCTTCTCCGTCAGTGACCCTCGCGGCTGCGTTGCTAAGGTCAAGGAGAAACTGACCAACCGTCCCTGACACCAGGCGCTCCTCCAAGTGCGTTACAACTTGCGAAGGTTTCTGCAGGGCGACGACGGCCCCTGAAACTTGTAGCGCCTCGGCCACGGCATGTTGGTTGTCCGCCAGCACCAACACAAAGCTGGGCAGGCCCATGCAGCAGCGCTCCCAGGAAGTGCTTCCGGCCGCGCCGATAGCAAGGTCGCTTTCGGCCATTAAGCGGGCCATGTTGCTCACACCGACCAGAACCCGGGTCGGGTAGCGCATTGCGGCCGCACGGATACGCACCTGATCTATCCAGGGCGCATGCGGCCCCATGACAACCGTGATCCGCAAATTTGGGGGCAAGTTCCCCTCATCGAGCGCGTCCAACACAGAGCCTGTGACGTTCTCCTTGTCCACACCGCCCATGGTTACGAGCAGGTGCTCGAGTTTCGGTTGAACCCGGCGAGCAAGGCTCTCGGCGCGCAGCTCCGCGAACTCGGGCCGAAGAAGCGCATAGTCGGGCCCCAACAACCTGATGGCTTGGTCACCCAGGAGGCCATCATAGTCCCCCTCCGTGCGACCGAGGCTCTGGTCGAGCAACAGATCGCAATCGTGCCGGCGGTCAGCCAAGTCGTCGATGACCATCAGGTACCGACAGGCAGAATGAAGCTCTTCCTCCCAGCGGCGATCTAGGCCGTAATGATCGACGACCAGACAGTCGACAGCCCCGACAGCCTGGCGCGTTTGCTGGGCATCTCGAGCCCAGTCCGTCCCCAGCCAGTAGGCATGGGGTGGAACCGCACACGCCTTTATGCCCTCTGTAGGCGGCTTGGGCAGCGCCACGGCCGCATGGCCGCGCTCTGCTATGAGGTTCATAAGGTGGCCATTGTGCAGGCGGCTAATGAACAGGCTTTCCGCCCCGCGCTCGCGAAGCGCGTCAGCCAGCGTGAGACAGCGCATGACATGACCGGTGCCAATCTCGATCGAGGCATCAGTTCGAAAGGCGATCTGCATGTTTTTCATTCACCGCCGAGACATTTTTGGATCATTCCGATCCTGTGTCCGCGTTCAAGACCCGGAACATACACTCCGCCCGCTCCCAATCCTCGGGTGTGTCGATGTCTTGCACACGATGACGCGGCAAGAACACCGGGACGCTGCCTTGCCCGAACACAGGCTTGTTCTCGAGCCATGCCTCAGAGCGACCCCAGTAGAATTGACCTGCGTCGTGCCAGGCCTCCTCAAGGTCTTGAGAGCGGCTCCCAAGATGCTCCGGCTGGAACATCGCCACGCGTTGGCCTGCCGTGATCCGCAACGCCCGGTGGATGGGAAAGGCATAACTCGTCACCGAGAAGGCGAAGTCGGCCTCGGCCGCCCGAAGGATCTCCAGGCCCTGTCGCACGTCGCTCGCCCGCACAAATGGCGCAGTGGCGTAAATACAGCAGACCTCACGGGCAGGAGCACCCTCCCCCACATGCCATCGGATGGCATGTGCCACAACCGGAACGGTTCCAGTGTGGTCGTCAGACAATTCGGTCGGGCGCAAGAAAGGTACTTCTGCACCGTATTGTTTTGCCACCTCGGCGATCTCAGCATCATCCGTGCTGACGATGATGCGGTCGAAACAGGCGCTCCGCATGGCTGCGCGGATCGACCACGCAATTATCGGCAGCCCGCCAAAGGTGCGGATGTTCTTGCGGGGGATGCGCTTCGAACCGCCCCGCGCCGGTATCACTGCCAGTCTCATAGCCCCATGGCCTCGCGCAGCACCTTAACCACGAACTCCTGGTCCGCGTCGGTCAACGTCGGGTGCATCGGGATACTGATGGCCTCCCGGTAATAACGCTCAGCCTCCGGGTAGTCGCCGTTCCGGAAGCCCATCTTCTGGTAGTACGGTTGGGTATGCACCGGGATGTAATGCAGGTTGACCATGATGTCCCTGGCACGCAGCGCCTCGAAGACCTCCAGATGCGTCACCCCTATGTTCTCCAGCTGCAGCCGGATCACATACAAATGATAGGCGGAGTAGCTGTCTGGATGTTGCCACGGCAGCGTAACCGGCAGGTTGGCCAGGAGCGTGCTGTAACGATCGGCGATCTCATGTCGCCGCTTCACGTAATGGGCCAGGCGAGCAACTTGGCTGACGCCTAGCGCAGCCTGCATGTCCGTCATCCGGTAGTTGTAGCCGAGGGCCACCTGTTGATAGTACCAAGGGCCATCCATGAACTGCGTCATGAGTTCTGGCTCTCGCGTGATGCCGTGGCTTCGCAGCAGGCCCAAGCGCGTTGCCAGCTCCTCATTGTTCGTTAAGGCCATCCCACCTTCAGCGGTTGTGATGATCTTTACTGGATGAAAACTAAACACAGTGATGTCGCTGTATCGACCGTTTCCGACGGGCTCACCCTTGTAGCGAGCGCCGATAGCGTGCGAGGCATCCTCGATGATCTTGAAGCCGTACTTTTCACCAAGGGCGTGAATGGCCTCCATATCGCACGGCTGGCCGGTGTGGTGGACAGGGGCCACAATTTTCGGGAGTCGGCCGACCTTTTCAGCTTCGTTGAGCTTTTCCTCCAGAGCCCTCGGACAGAGGTTATAAGTCCGCGGGTCGATATCCACGAAGCTCACTTGAGCGCCGCAATAGAGCGCGCAATTCGCCGTGGCCACAAACGTGTTCGGGGAGGTCCAGAGAACGTCGCCGGGCCCGAGGTCCAACGCCAGACAGGCGATGTGAAGTGCCGAGGTGGCACTGTTGACGGCCACCGCATGCCTGGCGCCGGTGCGCGCCAATACACTCCGCTCAAATTTCGGGATGTTAGGGCCTTGAGTAAGGTTGGCGGACTTCAGAACGTCCACAACCGCCTCGATGTCAGCCTGAGTAATATCTTGTTGTCCGTAGCGGATCATAGGTTCGGCCCGTATTTCAGCAAAAAGTTCGAATTAGGCGGTCGACTTTGGCGTTAAGTGACTTCTGTCGAGCCAACAGTAGGCGACCGCTTTCCAGACCATGATCAGAGTGAACGAGACCGTCATGCCAATGGGAACCGCCAGTTCGGCGTGGCTTTTGCTGAAGCACCAGGTAGATATCAGAAATACCGGCAATGCAGCGATGTGACTGTAGATGATGGGCTTGTCGAACCCACGGGCATAGAGAGCATAGTGAGGAACCATACCGACGGCATTGGCGATCGATGCAACAAGAACCCACGGGTATAGACCAAAGGCATCTTGATAGACCGCCTTGCCTACCCAATTCAGCAAGTATGGCAGCAACGTCCAGCTTACGAACCCAAAAGCGATCGAAATCGACACGGTCTGAAAAAACATCTGCCTAACCGTCTTGCGGGCAAGATCATATTCCCGCTTGTGGCTATGACTGATCAGAGCCGGGTAACTGAAGGAGAACACCCCCGCATCCAAGAAGACCATGAGCGTTCCTGCAACTCCCAGGAACAACACATAGGCGCCGACCGTTTCAATGCCGCCCAGGCCTTCCATCCAATATCGATCGGCTGTCTGGATACCACGCAAGGCAAGAGTCGAAACGAGGAACGCCGCGCTAACCGAGATCCCTTTTCGGACCCAACGCCAATCGACCGGCCTTGACCAACCACCAATCGGAAGTTGCTTTACCCTCCAAATACCCAGTGCTCCCGCAGCGAGGCCGGCACATGCCCAGAGCGCCATAATGACGTTGAGATTTCGACCTTCTGGATATCCGATCATCAGGGCTACAGCCGCGATCGCCCAACTGCCCTGCCGGACGAACAACGTTATGCTCGCGGTGACCTGGTCCGATAGCACGATGAGCAGCCGGGACACTTCCTGGTTGAAATGTTCCAGCACCAGAATTGGAACGAACCAGGACAGCAAGGACACTGACCAGCCCGCGCGCATTAGAACCAGGACCAGAGCTGGCAGCACAATCACGTATAGAAGACCACATAAAGCCAGCTGACCCTTTAACATGGCCCCTCGCTGGTCCTCTGATACCGTCAGTATCTCCCGGGAAACGAAGACATAAAAGTCCAAGCCGACCAAATATAGACCGTAAATGAGCGTTGCTGTGAAAAGCCCGTAGTAACCCACCGATGTCGGATCGACGTATCTCGCTAGGAAGAATACAAACAGAAACCGGGTCAAAAGAGTGCCGAAACGCAAAACAATGTTCAGCAGACGGGCCGCCCCGGCGACCAAACGCTCATTTCCCAGCAACAGGGGCGCGGATCCGACTTTCAACGCACCGCCTCGGCTTGAACTCGCACTCTCGGTCATTCAACGCGCGCCAAAGCCGGTGAGGACAGTTCTAATCGTTCGAAAAACGATCAGCAGATCCAGCCACGGGGAGAAGTTCTTGATGTAGTAGAAATCATAGTGAAGTTTCTCCAACACCTCTCCTACTGCCGCTACATGACCCTGATTGACTTGCGCCCACCCAGTAATGCCCGGGCGAACGATATGCCGATACCTATAAAAAGGCAGCTCGGCCTCATACCATCTGGAAAGAACAAGCGCCTCGGGTCGAGGCCCTATCCAGCTCATTTCTCCGCGCAGGATGTTGATAACTTGCGGCAGTTCGTCGATCCTCGATTTTCTCAAGAATCGCCCAAATCGAGTGATGCGCGCGTCACCGTCTTTCGTAATTGCCTGTTCCTTATCGTCTGCAACACGGGCACCTGCCCTCATGGTCCTAAATTTGTAGACCTTGTAAATGTTGCCTCTGTAACCCATCCGCTCCTGTTTGAATAACGCGGCTCCGCTTGAATCAAATCTGATCAACGCGGCGACCAGCAAAAGAGCAGGCGAAAGAAGCACCAGAATTGCCAACGCCGCAATCCAGTCGATCACCTGCTTTATCTTCAGATAGGCTTGGTTCGGATTTAGAGAGCCGAGAGTGTTTTCTGAAAGGTGTTCGATCTCGACACGCCCTGTCAGCGACTCGCTGACCTGCTTGATATGATAGACCGGCGTGCCAGAAAGCGCGCGATCGGCAATATATCGCTCCCACTCGTCTGAAAGGTCGGCCCGAAGGTCGGCGACCACCCCGCTCGCTTGTTTTACAACTTCGTCAGACGAATGAATCCAATGCCACGCCACGCCGGGTATGTTCCCGAGCCGATGGACGTTCCCCCCAGGAATTACAGCCAGACGGTATGGTTCGAGCCGTCGCGTCGCGACGCTTAGCGCGAAGTACCAAAATGTCGACTGTAAGAAGCTGGCGGCCGCCTGAAACCGGCTGTAGTCGATCCGAAAAAAGAAAATGGTCAAAAACACGAGGCCGTAGGCTAAAGCAAAGGTGGGTAGAATGTATCCAGCTGCCGCTACCCCAGGAAAATTCGCGATCCTGCGGTATAACATGTAGCCTGTGATATGCGCGATGATCGCGGCGACAATCGTGATCTGCATGTTAGAAGAGTAGATCACACCGAAGCCAACTGATGTGCGGATAAGAGCGGGAATCAGCACTGCAAACATCAAGCCGCCCGCCAACTGAAAGCGCATTCGCAACAGCAGATGTCTTTGATTTGGTAGATTGATGGCGCGTACGTTCATATTCATGTGCTGGCACCCGGCGAATTGCTCTTCACCAACTGGCTATCGTTATGACTGGCATGATCAAACGCGTCCCCGGGGTCGCCGGTGGCCTCCCCGATACTGCGGCATTCTTTGGTCGCCACTATCGCGCTGAGAGCAACATAGATGTTTTGTGCAGGCAGTTAGTGGCCCTCACGGTCTTTCCTGATCGTCGCCAGGATGTGACCGCTATTGACGTCGCAAGACCACGGCTACCGCACTTCCGGGTGAAGCCGGAAGTTTGCATATGCAACAAAGGGGATCGAGCAACCGAGCAATAACGCGCTTAGATCACGCAATTGCGACAAGACCACTTGATTCCAGATCAATAGGAATTTCGCCATTCATGATGGCGACCAAAACCCGGGCCCGCCCCGTAGAATCTAGTCGATCAAGACGACCGATCAACTCGGCGAAAGGCCCCGATAGAATTCGAACCGAAGATCCCGGCTTGAGTCCGCTACTGAAATCAAGCAGGCCATCTTTGCCAGTCAATGCAATGAACCGATCGACCAAACCAAAAGGGACCGGTGAGGGCCTATCCCCTTGCATGATCAAAGAGCGAACGCCGATAGTTCCGTTAACTGAGCGCCAGCGTTGCTGCGTAACGTCCAGGGCAACAAACATATACCCAGGGAAATATGCTGCTGACCGCGTGGTGAGCTGCCTGGCGTGACGAACAGTTCTCTCTGCACGCGGAACGAATGAAACAAATCCCTGCCTATGAAGATGTAGCTCAGCTATGGTCTCCTTGCCGGGAACTACACCGGCCACATACCAGCGGACACCAAGGTCTTCTACCGGGAGTTGTCGCGATGCATTCCGCTCGATGCCAGCCTGTCCGGAGCGAGTCAACATACTACTTCCATCTTTCTTCAACGCGACGGGCAGAGGCTTTACGCCACGCCAGACAGACTGACAAGGAACTATTTTCTTAGATCAGACGGATACGTAGAAAAGTACGCAATACTCCACTTGGCAACGGTGCATAATCAGTTCTTTCTAATATGGCGTTTAGCTAAATTTGTGGATTGCTTAGCTGCGGGAGGCATACTCATCTGAAATCTAATTTTGTCATGTTTTGTTTTCTAGTTGCAGAAGCCCATAAGATATGCCAACGAAAAGGCTCGTTGCGTCTGGATTGCGGAGCGATATGATGCTTGTGCGCTAAAAGCAAGGGTCGGTAGTCCCGTCTCGGCGGTACAATCGATTAAATAATATGGACGTGATCGATAGATATGTGGCGAAACGATCAAACGGCGGCCTCTGAATTACCCACTCTATAAATGTTGCTCTCTCGCTTTTCACACGATTCCCTGTCACCGGTGTCAACATTATGCTCGCCATCCTACGAATGTTGGTGGCGCGGTGTAATTACCTGAGTCATTTGTCGAGCGAGACGGCATCGGCCTCGCCACTCGCGGACGGCCAGCGAGATTTTTATTTCGCTTTTTAGATCGTTTGCGATGTTGTCATGTATTCTTCAAGGTTGTGTACTACGACGACTTTAATCGCGACTCACATTCGTACAGTCCGCGTGGTTTAATGGATTAGTCAATTCTGTTGGTGTTACTATTGCTATTTGACCTTGCGGAACAGTTGTGCGCCATCTTAAAGTATGGATCTGGTGATGGCTGCCGACAAACCGACAACGTGCTTTCGAATGCACAGTGAAATAGTTCAACTTTTTGTAAGGAATCGGGGGAACTGTCTGCATGTGCGGTATCATTGGAATTGTCGGCCAACTGCAGGTCGCGCCGCTCATCGTCGATGCGCTGAAGCGGCTCGAATATCGTGGCTATGACTCCGCCGGTGTCGCCACCATCGAAAACGGAGAGTTCGGCCGCCGTCGCGCCGAAGGCAAGCTGATCAACCTCGAGCGCAGGCTGAAGGACGAGCCGCTCGACGGCACGATCGGCATTGGCCACACACGCTGGGCGACGCATGGCGTGCCCAACGAGACCAATGCGCATCCGCATTTTTCCGACGGTGTCGCCATCGTCCACAACGGCATCATCGAGAATTTCGCCGAACTGCGCGACGAGCTGATCCGCGACGGCTACTCCTTCTCGTCGCAGACCGACACCGAGGTCGTTGCCCATCTGGTGGCGCGCGAACTGGCCAAGGGGCTGAAGCCGGTCGAGGCCGCGCACCAGGCGCTGAAGCGGCTGGAAGGCGCCTTTGCGCTGGCCATCATGTTCAAGGGTGACGAGGATCTGATCGTCGGCGCCCGCAATGGCCCGCCGCTCGCCGTCGGCCATGGCGATGGCGAGATGTTTCTGGGCTCCGATGCCATCGCGCTCGCTCCATTCACCAATTCGATCACCTATCTCGAGGATGGCGACTGGGCGGTGGTGCGCCGCGACAGCGTCGCCATCTTCGACATCGACGGCAACAAGGTCGACCGCAAGCGCCAGCTGTCGCTCTCGACCAGCTTCATGGTCGACAAGGGCAACCGGCGCCATTTCATGGAGAAGGAAATCCATGAACAGCCCGAGGTGATCTCGCACACGCTGGCGCACTATGTCGATTTCGTCTCCGGTGTCTCCAAGCCGCTCGACCTGCCGTTCGATTTTGCCAAGATCGACCGGCTGGCGATTTCGGCCTGCGGCACCGCCTATCTCGCCGGCCTGATCGGCAAATACTGGTTCGAGCGCTATGCGCGGCTGCCGGTCGACATTGATGTCGCCTCGGAATTCCGCTACCGCGAAATGCCGCTGTCGGCGAATGACGCCGCCTTCTTCATCTCGCAATCGGGCGAGACCGCCGACACGCTGGCCTCGCTGCGCTACTGCCGCAAGGCTGGAATGAAGATCGGCGCCGTCGTCAATGTCCGTGAATCGACCATGGCGCGTGAATCCGACGTGGTGCTGCCGACGCTCGCCGGCCCCGAGATCGGCGTCGCCTCGACCAAGGCCTTCACCTGCCAGCTTTCGGTGCTGGCATCGCTTGCCGTGCGTGCCGGCGTAGCGCGCGGAACGATATTGCGCGAGCAGGAAAAGCAGCTGGTGCGCGAGCTTTCCGAGGCGCCGCGCTTCGCCAGCCAGGTGCTGAAGCTCGATGAGCAGATCGAGCGCATCGCGCGCGAGCTTTCCCGTTGCAAGGACGTGCTCTATCTCGGCCGCGACACCAACTTCCCGCTCGCCTTGGAAGGCGCGCTGAAGCTCAAGGAGCTCTCCTACATCCACGCGGAAGGCTATGCCAGCGGTGAGCTGAAGCATGGGCCGATCGCGCTGATCGACGAGAACATGCCGGTTATCGTCATCGCGCCCTATGACCGGATATTCGAAAAAACCGTGTCGAACATGCAGGAGGTGGCGGCGCGCGGCGGCAAGATCATCCTGATCACCGACGCCAAGGGTGCGGCACACTCAAGCGTGAAGACGATGGAGACGATCATCCTGCCCGAGGTGCCGGAGATCATTGCGCCGATCATCTACGCGCTGCCGATCCAGATGCTGGCCTATTTCACCGCGGACTTCATGGGCCTGGACGTCGATCAGCCGCGTAACCTGGCGAAATCAGTGACAGTCGAATAGGACCTTTCAACCAGCGTTCGGTGCAGTCGTCGTTCTAGCTGATGCAATCGTGCGCCATCAATGTGGCCCCTGCCCCACACCGGGTCCGGCCCAAATTTGGAACGGTCGGGCGGTCAGGTGAAGACCTTTGCAGGATCAGAATGAAATCTCATAGAGTCGCCGAACAGGTTGCTTTTGTGGTCGCGCTGGTTGTCGTCCTCGTGCTCGCGCTGTTGCCGCTGCCTCGTCTAAAGGATTTTGGGATGGACATCGGCTTTCACTACGACAAGTTAAACCACGTCACGGCATTCGCCGTCCTGATGTTCCTTGGAAGCCTGGGCTGGCCCGAGCGAAAGATAGGGCTGATCATCTTCCTCACGTTGGTTGGTGCCGGCATCGAGGTTCTCCAAGGGCTGGCCTGGATAGCGCGTGATGTTGATGCGCTCGACTGGGTTGCTGATTGCGTCGGCGTCGCATGCGGCCTCGCCGCCGCGACGACGGTTTCGAAGGTCATACGCCTTCATAGATATCAGAGAGATATGCCGTCCCGCCTGATCGGAAGCGAACCACTCTCGTCGCCAGTGCTCGATTCAAATGTCTCCACGCGCTTGGACACGCCGAGATAGATCATCAACCCTACCGCGGCGAAATACCCTACCTGAAGAATGGTTGCGACGAACACCGCCCAACCTATCGCACGCCAGATCGAATCTGTTGCATAATAAACCCAGCCCACGACCACCAGCAGGGTGAACGTTGCCCCGACAAGAAACCTTGGAAAATACATATCGACACCCCCAATGCCGCGATCTAGAGAGGCTTGCCTCTAAAGGAGTACACCCGCTCTCAGATACCCATGTTTCGCGTGAACATGCAAGCAAACCGTCTAGAGTTTAGTTGCTTTTTCCCAAGCATTGACCACGCTCTCTGACCTTGGCTTGCACCTCTTTTGCTCATGTTCAGAGAACATGCAGTTTGTATGAATTGAACGTCAAATCGATACACAGTTAAACGTGACCGCTGGAGACAGTAAACAGCTACCGTATCCTTCGCAGTCTTGCCTAAGGATGTGCTGTGGTCCGTAATTTTTCAAACAAGGGATATCGCGGTAGGTATTGATTGGCGCCTATAGCACCTCAAGTCCAGCCGTTATGCGATAACGCAAAACTCGCCGGTAGGATTCTTCGCTTGAATATACTGCTACGTTTACGAGCTTTTAAGAACGTGCGTGCGAAATGATTTACATTGGATACCAGTCCAGCCTGCACATCTTAAGCTAGGCGGGATTGTACTCAGCCGAGCTTCTTTTTAAGCAATCGCAGTATAACATTACTGCGACCATGTACCAAAGGGACGTTATGTGTGCGGTGCCGGTAAAGATGGCGGCGTTCACCGATCACGACGCGGGGCTTAGCTTCTTGGAAGCGCAGATGCTCCCGCCAGCCAAGCGGTCAATCGTCGTTCGCCTTTTGTCTATTGGGCCACCAAATAATGTAGATTGGACCGAGCTTGACTACGGGCATCCGCCTCTGGCGTTCGCGAGCGCGCAGTTCACGATAATTCTTGACCTTCAAGGTGCCACCGGGAAACCCTATTCGAACAGCCACCGCAGAACTCCTAGTGGGAGCAAGCGAAGGCTAAACAGCGTGTCCCATTGTTAAAGTCAAGGCGCAATTTCCAACGCAAGTTATACATCCGAACAAGATTTTGTGAACTGACACGAACTGCGAGTCTGTACGTTCGGAATGCATAGCAGGCCTTTAGCCGACGACTTTGTTGTGTAAGCTTGTTTTTTTGTTTGAGCGCCTGGGGCTAGGCATAGATTTCTAGATTTCGTAAGCGTTGCGCAAAGCATAAAGCGATGCGGGCATCACACGCTACCGTATGCAGCAGTAGGCATCCGCAAGCCAGTCTACTGTCGCCAACATTCCCTTCGTCGCCCGTAGACGGCACCCTGGCAGGTAATCAGCCGGCCTCTCACTGGAATTTCATAACCCACGCCACGCCGTGGATTTTGGCTTGCCGCGTGCCGTTGTCTGAAACCGGTACATGGGCTCGTTATGACCCAGTTCTCATTCGAATTGGAAAGGGAAGCGGGATTAGCCCTAGGAAATGGGCACGGTGAATGAACGAGAAGAGAGTGAAACCGAGCTTCTCGGACCCACGAGGGTCGGAAATTAGAACTCATGGTGGAAGCGAAAAAGCTGCCGTGCGACGCCTGTCCGACATGGACAGCATCCATCAGCCGGCTCGGAGAATGAAGGGCGGGACAGCGGGGCTCCTCAGGCAGGCAGTGGTGCCGTAACCTCGTGGGCGAGCTCGCATTTCGGTGCTGTCCCTTCTGCTTCGGATTGCATCTGCGAAATTCCCGCGTATCCTGTTTGAGCGCATGTGAGCATAAGGTGGCGCCTGGCGCCTTGAATGGCCACCAAACTAAGAACCACCGTCGGGACGGCGACCGACAGGCTGATGTCACAGACCGCCATTCCAAGAAGGATGATCCTTTCATGGATTCCAATGCCATTATCGCGTCCCTGCCGATCGCCGGGGCTGATCGTTCCGAGCTGATTGAAGTCGCTAACGCCGCGTTCGAGACCGTCATCGAGCGGATTGAACCGACCCATGAGGAGCTGACCCGGGGCCTTTGGGACGCCGGCGACTACATCGACAATTGCCTGTTCCCGGACCTGATCACCCCTGAAAAGCTCCCGATGCCACGCGATGAGGTTGCGTACCTCATCGATGTATTCCTGGTGCATCACGTCATTGGTCTGGCGGATGAGGCAGACAGAGAGGCCGCCCAACCTCAGCCTTGAACCGCGAGGCGGCAATCGGCTCAGGCCTTGCCAGTTGCGGCGGCGTCTGGCTGTTGCCGCGTTTTAGAGGACGGCGCGATCAAAAGGGTAACCTTTGCCGCCACCTCTTCGAGGGTGGCGGTAAGCCTGTTTATCTGCGAGGCGGTTGCCGCCAGTTCCGGGCCGTAGCGGGTGACGAGATATTCCCGGTTCTGGCTGAGGGACCGGAGATGATTGGCGGTTTTCGCGCGAAGGCGCAGCCCCGCTTGCAGGGCATGCTCAGTCCGGGCCGCCAAGTCGTGCTGCATTTTGCGGATTTGATTGGGGTTGTGCCCGCGGTGGAGCAAAAGCGCGGTCAGATAGAGCTCGATCGCATGGATGGCGGACAGTCTGAACGGCGCCCGAGTGAGCGGCTTGCCGGATCGGCCGAGCTGCAGCAGCAAGGTTGCGGCCTTTCGGTACTCTTCCGCCAGGTCATGAATCTGCTCCGGGGAGGCGAGCTCTCCCGGATACTTGCCCTCTATCATCGCCGTTACGCTAAGCCCATCCGATATGATCCTCTTTGGAAAGTCTCAGAAATAGATCGAACCAGAACCGATATCTGGATCATCGCCATTGCCAGACACTTCTAGGGCGCAATAGGCGACCGACGTGGTAGGGTCCTTGCTGTGCTTTTCGATCGCTGCTTCTATCGCCTCGTCGTCAGTCAGAATTCCCAATGTTCAGTAGCGTCGTATTGATTTCGCATATCGATACCCTCCGCCTGGCTGAGAAGCACATACCGATCTGGATACATTTTTCAGGTTTCGCCGAGCATTGCGACACAGTTTTGAATTTTAACCCCGACGAGAGAACATTCCGCCAATCGATGGTTTCCCATGGAGCGGCACAAAATTCTGGTCGAGAAGCAGTTTCAAGCCTTCCTCGTTTGCGGCTCTCGCAAAAACCATTGACGGTCTCCTTAGCTTGATAAATTCGTCGACCGAACCGCGGATTAGCCCTTAAGTGTGGCTCTTTTGACCGTACACCGCGCCGACATACAAATATTTGAAGGACTTGCGGCTTCCTGTCGAGAGGAGTGGAGCAGTTACCGTTTTGACAGAGAACTCGTTGGTTTTTACAGCTAGAACGCCTTTCGCCGAAAGACATAAGATGCACCGATAACCGACGATGTTACCTTTCCCGTTCTTCAGAGCTAGGAATGCGGTGGAATCGAGGGTGTGAATTTTCTTCGCCTCTTCGAAGGTCGTCGCTTGATCGCCGAACCTTTCCCTAGCGATATCAACAATGGCCTTGAGGTCTTCCAAAGAGCACGGTGTCGAGTGGTGGTTACCTGTTTTGGCTAGTCGCCTAGAAATTTTGTCCGTCGAAAATAACCAACCGCCGAGAAAAACTAGTAACACCAATACAGCCAGCAGTAACAACGCTACTACTTGGAAAAGCCATCGCACGTATAGCGGGATATTGAAGTCTACGAAAAGATCCTTACCCGCGCCAAGGACCGCTGCCACAACGGCAAAGATCCCCGCGACAACAATAAGACCTCTCGTTATCTGCGAAGTGCGCAATCAAGCCGCTCAAACAGAAAACACCGGCTATTTGAGCCGGTGTTTCCCCTTAATGTGTTTCAGTAGCAGTACTATCTCGGCTTCGTATCTTAGAGAGAAAGACTGCAACAAAAAGTGCGGCGCTGAGCGCAAGAAGCGGAAGGTCCAAAGGTGTCTCCGACGTAGTAGGAATAATATCCTATGCTGACGAAACTACGACCTGCTGTCAAACATATTCAGCCTCTGCAGAGCTAGTACCCCTGATGGCTTAGATAGTGTCGAATACGCTCAATCCACGACGCTCGCAACCTGCAAGCTTGGCATCTAGCACGACATAACTTGCTCGAAGCATGCCAAGGGTTTGCGTTTGTTGGCGATTTCGAACCACAAGCGCCTACGGTGATGAGATCGAATTCTTGGCGTACTCTGAGGCGGCCCGTCATCGGCGGAAGCGCGCCTCGGCCTGCTGGCCGGAGCCATGCATGAAGCTATGAGGCATTGGCTGCTACCGTTTGCGGTAATAGGCTTCCCATGCCAATCCGATGTCGGTGAATGTCCATTCCCGTCGCCGGCCGTAGGCAGAGCTTGAGCGGGTAAAGCACTCGTTCAGGCCGGTTTCCCTCTGGAATTTCATGAACCACGCCGTGGATTTGGGCTTGCCGGATGCCGTCGGCTGAATCCGCCGGATGAGCTCGCTATGCGCCCAATGGTTATTCGGGTTGGACAGGGAAGCAGGATCCGACAGATAGCCGCGGAGCTTTTGTAAAGTCACATCTTCGGGCGCCTGGTGGAGGTCTGCGCGGAGCTCTGCAACGGCAAGTGCGGCTCCCTGCCTCGCTGCTTCCGTCAGCATGTCGCGCAATTGGGTGCTCGTCAGCACTAACGCTTGCAAGGCATCCATGAACCATACTTTCCTTGATGGGATTTTGCGACGGAGATTGCCCCCGATCATTGCCTCACAGGCCGAAAATGACGTCAAGCACTATACGCCGAGAAGGTCGCCAAGCTTTTGGGTGACAGGACGCATCGGATCAACAAAGCCAAGATCATAGATCATGGTTGTTTCGAGATTCCCCTTGTGGTCGACGTAATGCGATATGGCCTCATGCGAGACCCCTTGGCCCGCCAACATCAGCGAGATCGCAATCCGCTTGAGATCGTAGAGTTGGAAATAATCCGGCACGCCGGGCAGGGCCTTGAACCTGTCCAGCCCTTTGCGAAAGTTATCGCGAGGCTGGGTCATGTCCGCATGTGACGGGAACAGCAACTTGCTCTCGGGCCAGCGGTCACGTTGGGCCTGCACCATTCCGGCAACCCTGGCGTGGATCGGCACCGATCGGTAGGCGTACTCGTAGAGCGAACGCGACAGCTTGATTCCCTTGGTGTTGTGCTTGTGCCAGACCAGCTTCTCCAGGTCGAAGTGGTCGAACTCCGCATGCGCCAAGTCGCTGGGGCGGGCCATGGTCAGAAACAGGATGCCCATGAAGTTGCAGAGTTCCTGCATCTGGTCGTTGGCTGTTGCGACCTGGCCCTTGATCAGAGCCATGTTCCGCTTGGCAGGGCCTTCGAGGTGATTGATTTCGGGCACTGCCTGGAAAACCGGATAGAAGATGTGGGCGGCGATCTGGCGGATCTGTTCAGTGGAATAATCCCGGCGGCGGCGGATCTGTTTACGCGCGCGGATGGGGGTGCACGGATTGCGCATGTCCACCAGCTGCATGCGGATAGCCCAGTTGTAGAGCGCCAGGACGTGGCGCAATGCGCTGTTGAACACGTAGGGCGACGAGAACTGCTTCTGGAATTCCTCGATGTGCAGCGGCTTAATCGAGGCGAGCGGCCGATCGGCAAACATCGCCCCGAAATCCTTATACCGCCGCCGGCTGTTGTGGCCCCGCTTGGTCTCGACTTTCGGCTGAGGCCGGTGCCAATGCGCCACGAAGATCGCGAAATTGTAGCGGTAGCCGGGGGAAAGGGTACTCACGTGGGTTTCCCAGTACCGGTCGATTGCCTCGCGGACCGTCAGAAGATGGGCGCGGCGGGGGTCGGTCCGGTCGAAATCCGGGTTTTCCCCGACTTCGAGCCGGCGTTGCCGTTGGCCGACCGCCAGCCTGGCGGAGGTCACGTTCAGAACGACGGTCGTGCCGAGGACTTTCCGATAGCGCCTGCCGTTGAACTGGTAGGCATGAACGAAAGCTTTGTTCCCGAGCGCTGTAACTCGGAGCCCCAGTCCCGAAACGGAGTCATTGCGAATGCGACCGTCCAGTCCGACCGGGTAATCCCAGTAAATTTCCTGGCCTTTTCCAGGAGGGCAATCTGCGCTAAAAACAAGGTCGTCAGTTAAGAACAATTGAGGCATTTCATGTAACTTCCATGTAACCGATTTATAGCAAATGTTACATGGAAAGTGAAGTAATGATGATCAACCGGTCATCAAAAATGATGGGAAAACAAATGATTACAAATTACGATAATCTCGGATTATCGTACTTGGGGCGCTCCGAAGGAAGTGGTCGGACGTTCGAATCGTCTCGGGTGCGCCAAAGTTTTCAAATGGTTACATGAAAACCGATCCAGTCGATTCTTCCCATGTATCTTTCATGTAACCGATCTTTGGATCGGGACGATCATCCGGCATTAATAGTCACTGGAATGGGCGGAGGGGCGAATTGGGTTCTCCGTCCGCGATCGTGCCACCAACTGCCCCTCGCCCGATCTGTTTTGCGCGGCGCTTCCTCTCGACCAAGCATCGCCCTTTGGAGGAGAAGTGAAAAAAGAAGGAGGCACACCCTTGAGCTCCGCCTCCCTCGTTTTCCTACCTGACACTGTAACCCACTGGGCCAGTGCACAAATCACACACCGGCCTGTCAGAAATTTCCCTATCGCCTGTCAGAACATCTGGAGCGAGGTAGCATAGGTTTCAAGAACCCAACAATCAGCAAAGGAACCTTCTGACAATGCAACTCACCTTCAACCGCCTGCTCAGCCGCATGTCCTCCAACAAGGGCTATACGATTGACCAGACCATTCTGATCGTCGCCATCATCGCCATTCTTATTACCCTCGTGATCATCACCGTGGGCTGGCAGCTCATCAACCGCTCCAGCGGTACTAAGGCCGGTGCCCAGCTCAAGCAGGTCGAAGACGCCAACGGCCAGTTCTATTCCGGCCAGCACGTGTGGCCGCAAAACGCCCTCAGCAGCGCCGGCACCCCCGCCAGCAACATGGCTGTGCTGGTCAACAACACCATCCCCGCAGCGAGCTGGGCTAGCAACATCGACCAAACCAACCTGCGCAACATCCTGCCCGGCTTCCGTGTGACCGGCACCGGTACTTCTGCCGTGGTTTACCATGGTTTCGGCGGTGGCAGCTCCACGACCGGCATCATCACCGAACAGGCCAACACCATGGCGACCGTCGGCAGCGACCAGCGCATGGTTGTCCAGTTTGCCAGCATGCCCCTGGCCGACGCCCAGGAAGCCGACAAGGCCATCGATGGCGCGATCGACGCCACCAAGGGGCGCGTGGTTTACGGCACCGCTGCCTGTCTAAACGGCACGCTCGGCGGCGCGACCACCATCCCGACCGCCCAACCAACCGCCAGCCTCGTAACCCTCTGCTACGGCGCCAACACCGTCAACTAAGCCTGACGCAACTGAAAGCCGCCCCACCGGGCGGCTTGCTGCACTCTTACCCCCGCTTCACCGTTCTATTTCGGCCCGTTCCATCATCAATCGCCGGCGCCTGACCCCAGGCGGCGAAGTCAGCCGAGCTGCTAATGGAACAAGCGATCGTCACCCGCTGCTCCGGCAAATTCTCGATCGACCGCGGGCTAGCGTCCAATCTCGCCAAGCCTGGAACCGCCGCCATTGGAGCGGAAGGCTGTCACCGCAGTGGCGAAGCCGCAACGGCGGTTGCCCCATTTGACGTCACTGGCGACGCCAAGCGGTTCAGGTTGCGGTAGATTGGCGGCATGAAACGCCTTTCCTGCTTCCTGATGTTAGCCGCTATGGTCGTGGCCGCGCCGACGTGGGCGCAGGATTGGGGGCGTTGTCGCCAATATCTCTGCCACCATGGGCGTTGCAGGCAACCGACTTTGCTATGGCGAGGCGAGTCGGGGCGACATCGGGTGCCCGGCCGATGCGCCGGTTATTAGCGGCTCGACGATTTCTGGCACGTTTGTGGGGGACGGATCCGGCCTCACCGGCGTCACGGTTGCAACCGATCGCATCGTGAGTGGCACCAGCGCCGCGATTATCGGCGCCGACGGAACCGTGACCATGCTCGGGAGGCTGGAGATCGTGACCGGCACCAATGTGGTCGCCCTCGGCAAGAGCGCCGGATATAGCAATACTGGGAGTAATGTCACGGTTGTCGGCAAGTCGGCCGGAAATCTCAACTCTGCCAGCAATGTCGCAGCGCTGGGCGACTTTGCCGGCCAGACCAATACCGGCAGTGCTCTCACAGCAGTCGGCCATGCCGCCGCGCAGAACAACACCGGAAACAACGTCACCGCCCTGGGTGCCTGGGCCGGTACCTCCAACACCTTCAGCAACGTTACCCTGCTGGGCTACAGCGTCTATACTGCCGACAAATCCAACCAGGTGGTGCTGGGCAACGGCAACGTGGTGGAAGTGAGCACCAGCGGCGTTTATGTCGGCAAGGGCGTCAGCATCACGGGCACCATCTCCGCCACCAATTTCGTCGGTAACGGCTCCGGCCTCACCGGCATCAGCACCGTTACCGACCGCCTCACCTCCGGCACCTCCGTCGCCACCCTCGGCTCCAACGGCACCCTCACCGTCCGCGGCCTGCTCGACATCGTCACCGGCACCGGCGTGGTCGCAGTGGGACAATCTGCCGGAACGAATAATTCCGGCCTCAACCTCACGGCGCTGGGATACTTGGCAGGCCAGATCAATTCCGGCACCAACGTCACCGCCTTGGGTTACCAAGCAGGGCGCTACAACACCGGGGATTATACCACCTTGGTGGGTGGCCTTGCCGGGCAGAACAACACCCAGACCCACCTTACGGGAATCGGCTATTTCGCTGCAAAGGACAACACCGGCGCCTTCGTAACAAGCGCGGGTGAAGAAGCCGGGCAGTACAACTCCGGCTACGCCCTTGCCGCGGTGGGCATTACAGCCGGTAAATATAATTCTGGCGCCAACGTCACCGCCATGGGGTCCTATTCGGGCCAAAACAATACCGGCGTTAATGCCACCATGTTGGGTTACCTTGCCGGGCGGAACAACATCGGCAGCAACGTCACCGCCCTTGGTTTCGGAGCCGTCTATAGCAGCGGCGTGTCCAATACGTTCAGCAACGTCACCGGCGTCGGCTACAACGCCCAGCCAAACAAGTCCAATCAGGTGGTCCTGGGCGATGGAAACGTCGTCGAAGTCTCCACCACCGGCATTTATGTCGGCGCAGGCGTCAGCACCACCGGTGCCATCTCCGCCACCAACGGTTACATCAGCAACAGCCTCGGTATCGGCACGACAACCCCCAGCACGTCGCTTAACATTATGAGCGCATCGCCCATAATTCGGCTCAGCGACATAACCGGCCTCTATTCAAGCATCAACGGCTCTAGCGGGAACCTCTACTTCACTAGCTACAACAGCACTCGCAACCATTATTTCATGGCAGGCGGTACCGAACTGATGCGTATCCTCGGCACCGGCCAGGTTGGTATCGGCACCCAAAGCCCCAGCGCCACCCTTCACGTCTACGGCGGCGTTTCCAGCAGCAGTATTTATCTCGGCCGTGCAGGCTTCCCCAATTTATTGGGGATGATCGACTACACGGGCTCAGCCATGGTCGTGGGCACCAACGGCGCCGATGGCTTGGTCTTGCGCACGAACGGCACCACGCGGCTAAGCGTCGATGCGACCGGCTACGTTAGCACGGGCGGCAACATGGGTATCGGCGGCATGATCGGCTATATTCCCTCAACAACTCTCCACGTCTCCGGTACCCTCCGCATCGCCAATGGCGGGGAAACCTGCGACACCAACCGCTCCGGCGCCATCCGCTACAACGGCTCTGCTTTCCAGGTCTGCTACGGCACCGGCGGCTGGGCTAACCTCGCCGATGCTTCTTCCACGGTCGCCACAACCGACCGCATCACCTCCGGCACCGCCCAGGTCATCGCCAATGGCGCTAGTGGCTATGTCTCTCTCACCAACGGCGCTTCCACGTGGGGCTATCTCGGCGTCAGCCAGACCTATTTGGGCGCCACCAATTTCGGCGGCAAGGTGGGCATAGGGACCGTCACTCCCGCAGCCGCACTGGAAGTCTCCGGCACCGTCTCCGCCACCGTCCTGCAGCTGGCGGATGGCCCTGCCATCACCTGCGGCCCATCCACCTACGGCACCATGAAAATGGTCAACGGCCGTCCCTATTACTGCCGTCAGTAGAAAAGTTGGAAGGAGGCTTGCTGCTTATTCTGTGAACAAGCGGCTTCTGGCTTGCCGACCACGTCGCGGAAAAGTAAAGAAGCGCCAGAGGCAATCCAACGTTACTCGTTCATGGGTGTTTTATGCACAGCGGTGAAGAATTAAGAAAACAGCGGCGGCGGCGCGTTCTCAAAGGAGCGACGATTCTGACCGGTATCTCAAATTCAGAAGTCAAGTGCACTGTCAGAAACATGCATTCCGAAGGAGCGGAGCTGCAGGTGTCAATGGAAGCGCGCGTTCCGGATGAATTCCTTCTCTACATCCCGATTGACGGCATAGGCTATAGGACAGTTGTTCGGTGGCGACGAGCAGACAAGCTCGGAGTAATGTTCTTAGGCACGGAACCAAAGCCACACTGGCACTACGGTTGAGTCTAATTTCTTGAATCTGCCTTATCTCCATTTCCGATCCAACAGTACAGCAGGATTCTTGTTGATCTCGTAACCTTCCGGCCGTTCACGAAGACGCGGCCCGTGGGAGTTCCAGTTGTTTCGGATTTTGGTAATGGTCGGCGCGAGGAAGCTGGTCGATGGAACGTTTCAAAGTCGAAGAGATGGACGGCTCAGAGATCGTCCGCAGCGTGTCAGTCGCGGCACAAAGCCATGTTCACGCCGTGGTGAAAGCGATTCCGCGACCGCTCAAGCCTGGTCGCGTACCCGACAGGCCTTGGATACGGGTTACCGACCCCAATGGTACGTCCCGAGACTTTTCTAGCGGAGACTGAACCGACTTATGTCACTCCCCTCGCTCGCGGGCAGCTTGATAGTATTCCTGTTGTGGTATGGAATGCTTATACTTGGAGAAATGGGAGGTGCCGACTTGTTCGAAGATGGGGAATCTGGCCGAAACAGAGATCAGACGTGTATCTTCTGGATCGTGGTAACCGTCTTCGCGATAGCATTCGCCACTTGTTGGACGGTGTAGGCAGCCCGAAAGCCACGTAGATGGCCTCTGAGCGCACCTTGCGCGCTAATACAAAGGGGGAACCCACGTCAAAAATATTCCGAGCCTGCGCCACGCAATTCCGAGATCACGCGCTTCCGTCCGTTTCACTGTCCTCATCGACCATGCGCACCGGCAAATAGGCATTCGTCTCCAGCCACTCCCGTAAGACGATCTGGATGAGATCCGATCTACCGATTTTCATTTCAGCGGCGATGGAGCTTAGGGCATCCTCGGTCGCCGGTTCCAATGGCACGCCGGCGACGTTTCTGAGCATGAGGGCAGCGCGGCGCAGGATAATCTGCAAGTCCGCGCGCGGGATATCCGTTATGCGATCGGCTGCTCTCTCAAGCTCTTCTGCAACAGATTGGCGTGTCATCGGGCTCCAGTCGTCCATCCCTGGAGGCGAACCTTCGCGACGCGGAGGGATGGAATAGCAATGATTGGTCGGTCGCGGCCCGCCAGTCAATCCGGGGGATGCGTCGCCGACGCGGCACCCCCTTCTCCGGGGCAGGCTTGGGAGACAACAGCTATTCTCCGGGCCGCGCATATCTTGACCAATGGCGCTTTCTGGGCGGGCGGGGAGCGCGAGCGGCGGGCCTGGGGCGCCCTCGCCTGGCCTCAACCGGTTCGATACCGGCTTGAGGGCATTCGCGGACGCAAAAAACCCGGGGCATTGCTGCCCCGGGCTAAGTTTCCTGGCCTTTATTCGGCGGCGATCGCCATCTCATCAGGACTTTCGCCCTCGGGCCTGACCGGCTTCCGCAGCGCAGCGGGAAGCCAGCCCTTGCCGTCCATTTCCTTCTCGGCCTGCAAGACGCCTTCGGGTTTGGGGCCGCGTTCGACCGCTTTCGCGGCATCTTCCGCGCACCCGGCCTCGCGCATCACGCCAGCGATGTCGGCTTTCGACAGCCGCGACAGGAACGCCGCTTCCGGTGTCCACCACAGGCCCATGTCAAGCCCAACCGCTTCTGCCATCAGGTCGGCTTGGGCTATGCGCTCCTTGCCGGTTTCGTGGCGGGCCACCACGGCGTTGAGGTTGGCGGCAGTCACCACCGCCAACAGCTCAAGGAGCACATATTGTGGCTGCGCCACCAGCCACGGCCACAGGTCGGCAGGGTTTCCGGGCACGCGGTCCGCCCAGCCTTCCACAACCTCGTTCCACCCCGTCAACGCACGGCAGGCGTCCGGCACCTTGATGGAGGGAGCAAGGTTCCGGCGCTGGCCGGTGACCTCCACGGCTGGCTCGATACGGCCATAGTAGTCGTAGAACACTCGGCTCACCAGCGCATGCACGATGCCAACCAGCGCCACGTCGGGACGGTTTGAGAGCTCGACGCGCAACGCCGCCGTGCGGATGGCCGTCAACTCCTCGGTCAGGGCCGCCGATATGCCGACGGCTTCCTCTTCGGGGCTTTCCTTCTCTCCGGCTTCGCTAGCCTCGTCGCCTTCGTTCTGGCCCTCATCTTCGCCGCCGTTCTGCAAGGCAGCGAGCGCCTTGCGGTCTTCGGCCTTCACCAGTCCCGGTGTGACCTGCAAACTGCTACCGTGAGAGATACCCACGACACAGCCCGCCAGCGCCATCTCACCCGTTTCAAAGGCTTCCGCCGCGTTCTGGATGGCCTCGATGCGGCTTTCCAATGCCTGCAATTTGGCCTCGTCGGCCTCGATTTGCGGGTCGCCTTCGGCGTACGCGTCAACAGCCTCGGCCAGTTTGTCGTACTCCAAGCCCAGCGCCGCCAGTTCGGCTTGTTCGGCCTCAGTTGGGTCGCGCCGCACCGCATGGATGCGCCCAAACCCGCCGCTGTGGATGAACGTATTGTCGAGGCTGATTTCCACCCATTTCCAACCCTGCATCCGCAACTCGTCGGCTACCGTGTCAAGCCGCTCACTGGCAAGCTTCACCAGCAAGGGACGGTCGGTCAGGAAGGTCTGCCCATCCTCGGCGAACAGGTCGCGCAGCACCCCGCCCCCTGCCCCCTCATAAGCTTCGATACCGACAAAGCGTGCCAGCCGGTCGGTGCCGCGTACATGGGCACTGGTCAGGAAGGAACGGATATTGGCCGGGTTCCTGCTCCAGCCATCTTGCTCGAACCAAGCCGCCTCCTGAGCGGTGTAGTCATCGCTGACGGCAAGGGCCTTGGCCTGCTCCAGCGTCAGTTCACCGGCGCGCATGACGTCAAGGATGCGTGGCGACAGATTGGCCAGTTTCAGCCGCTGGCGAATGGTAACAATGGACTTACCGAAGCGCGCCGCAATGTCTTCGGCCGCCATGCCCTGTTCGACAAGGTCTCGGTAGGCAATGACCTCGTCCACGGGGTGCATCGGCTCCCGCTGGTCATTCTCGGCCAGAGAAATCTCGGTGTCGCTGCCGTCCTCGCGCAGGATGGCCCTGACCGGAAAATCCGTGGTCACGGCCACACCCTGCACGGTGCGGCCTTCCTCCAGCAGCAAACGCAAAGCCCCGAGACGCCGCCCTCCGGCGACGACCTCAAACTTGGCTCCCTTCGGGGCCTTACGGGTCACAAGGTTATGGATGAGGCCGTGGGCCTCGATGCTGGCGGCCAGTTCGGCCCTGCCCGCCTCGGAATTGACGCGGCGTACGTTGGCCTTGCTCGGCACCAGCTTGCCGAGCGGGATGGTGATTTCAGCGGTATTCATGGTCTTGCTCCTTTGATTGTCGTTTCAGGACAACCCTTTCCCCAGCGGGTTCAGGCCATCCTGAACCCCTGCCTCGCGGCGAGCAGCGGGGAGAGGGGGCAAGCCCGGGGGCGGAGGGGTGTCCCCGGTCTGCACGGAGCGTAGCGCAGGAAGATGGGGGAACCGCCCGCGGCGGCTTGCTGGGAGAGAGGGCCGCGCGCCTCTTTCCCCAGAAGAGAGGAAACGTGCCGGTAGGCACATCCATATCGGCGTAGCCGTGCCGCTAAGGCGGCCCCAACATAGAAGGGCGTACAAGGCGGAAGCACCGAAATGTCCGCCAGCAGGACCAAGTCAGTTCGGTGCTGGAGAAAGTTCGTGGCCCTGAGACCGGTTCAACAGGGCGGCCGTAGGAGCATCAGCATAGCGCCGCCGCCAGGCCGGATGCGGGACCGACAGCCCCCGGCGAAGGGCGCTTTCTGTATCGAGCAAATCAAATACGAAAGATGCAATCTATAAATAGAATGTGGCTGCGCTAGCTTGTCGCCAACGGGTTGGCTCCGTAGCTTACCAGCAGATGGAAGCGCCCGCTTTGAAGGGTCTCGCTGAGTTTCTGGGCACAGTCCCGCAACGTTGCACCGTCTTCGTCAACACCGATGCATCCGTGCGTCCCAGGAGGCGCACCGTCCGGATGAATCCGAAATGCGCTTCGATATGCGCCGGGCCTATATGACGTGGGCACCACTTCAGTCAAATCAAATGAGTAGCTAATCCCGCCACGGCTCATTCCTGGAGCGCCGGTTCTATCTGGACGATAGTTGCTTACAATATAAAGGCCCGGAGGAGTCGGTCCGTTTTGATGCTTATAGTCGGCCACGAACCCACCCGTTGAGGCGTTGTATGTTCCAACGACGTTTTTATGCGGGTCGTAGACCGTCAATCTGCCCGTATACCTAGCCACCCGTGAGGTGTTCATCGTCACTGTGGCGACGAACGTGGCAAGCACGGGAAGACCACCGCCCAGCGCGGAACCGACAGTTTTCGACGCGAAAACCTCCGACGTAGCCGCCTCCAGATCCTCAAAGGTGAATTCCGGTCCATGCGTCCCGAGCGTGACCGCATTGGCGTCCGCCTGGACTTCAGCTGGCGCGGACTTCAGTGCTAAATCATACTCTGCCTTGTGGGATGATGCCAAACTCTCGGTAATTTCAGGGGCACCTTCAACGGCTAACCCTGAGATGATCGAATAGATGCGCAGCCACTGCGCTATATCTCGGGCGTTGGATTGCTTTCCACATCCGCGCCGAACGCGAGCACGTCTGGTTGCAAACTGTTTTCGTAGGTTTCTGCAAGCGAACCGGCAGCTGCGGCTGAATTAAGGCCCTTCAATAACCCGTCGAAAGCTCGTGACATTGACTATAATCCCTAGTTAAACCTATGCCATACCATCAGACGTGGCTCTGACGGTCGCCGGGAACTTGGCGAGAGCCCAGTTATCCCGCTGCAGCGTCGGTTTTCCGTTTACGCGGCTTAGCATCCGGTACCGCCCGAACCTCTGTAGACACTGCGGAGGGCATGAGCAGATCCAACGGGACTGCTGCTGAAAGCTGGCTCATCCCGAGAGCGGCGGCGAATTTTTGCGCTATCAATCTGAATCCCATTGGGTCGGGGTGCAGTTCGTTAGCCCAGTGCGCATCATTCAGTGTGCCCTGCGTCTGTACGACGTGGAATTTGTTCTTGGGATCAGCAGCCAACGCATCAAGCATAGCTTTGAATTTCTCGAGAGCTTCATGCACGATCGCCTTGCCCTGGTTCGCGGGCCAGTTGCAGAAATCCAAGGACGGCTTTAGCCAAGGACCATATCCACATGGGGCCCCAACCCCGTTGGGTGTGGGAAAATCGTAGCAATGGGCATAGATTGGCACGCCGGGCGCGTGCCTGTCGCGCAACGCGAACAAGGCGAGATAGCTCGAACGGACAATTGCTAAAACCCCGCCGTAACGGTCAGGATTTAAACCGGCTGCTTTCCCGTCGTTGTAGTCGAGGAAAATGCAGAAGTTGTTGCCCGCAACATCGTTGCCACCGGCAGACACGATGATTGCGTCCGGTTTTCCATTAGGCCAATTCGACTTGTCCGCCAGCAGCTGCAGTATCCTCTCTTGCTTCGGCAAGCTCATCTCGTCGGTGGAGGCGTCGCCCCGGTGTGCCGTGGAATAAATGATGGGCGAAGGGCTGCAGATCGACTGCAACTGGACCTTTATATCGGAAGGACCCGAGAGCGGATTGTTGCCCTGGATGGGGTAATCGAACCACGAGTCGCCAACGGCCAGCAGATGCTTCTGTTCGAGATGGAAGTCTGCCTGCAGCGTCGTCGCGACCTCCTTGGCAGCCCTATATCGCATCGACTGTTTTTGCTGCGATGCGTTCCAGGCGGCCAGATCGCGATCGATCTGCGTCTGGAGCTGAACCTGGAAATCCTGATCGATCGCGGTCACCTGCACAGGTTGCGAGAGTGCAGTAAATCTCTGGGCGGTGCTGGCGCCTATAATTTGGCTGGCGGTTAACGAGGCGGTGCCGGTTTGCACGCCGACAGTCCAGCCCTCGTGCACTTTGATTGCCCCCGCTAGTTTGGCCAACTCAGAGGCTGAGAGCGTGCTTACGATTGTGCTTGCCGGCACCCCCACCGCAGCGGTTACCGCGGCGATGTAAGCTTCCGTGTCATTGTTATCGCCTGGAGGCGCATAACGGTAAAATGCATCGCGAATTGAAAGGCTCTTGTAAGAGCTGCCGGTGAATAAGGCCACGATCGCCGCAAGACCGGTTTCCTCATCCGGAAAGATGCCAAACCTGCCGTCATCGCCGATGGCTCCGTGAGCGTCGGAAAACGACCCGCGGGCTATATTTCCGGGGTTGTTGTTTCGCCACGAGCGGCTGCCATCTTTTTTGGTGACCTCCGAGCCCGACTGATCACGATAGGTAACTTGTCGCTTTCCAGATACCCACGCAACTACAAATGTCACAGCAGCCCCCCTCTGTACTTCAGTGTGTCGCTAGACAGCCATCAAATTGACTGACTAGCAAATAGAAGCTCTGGTGCGAGCAATCACTTCTCCGTGAACTAGATTATGGATTTCTAACTCGGGCCCTGTCGTGGGATCTGCCCCTGTATTGTCATCGAGGGGCTTAAGGCAATTGAGGCAAGCGTGTAGGTTGTGCCCCTGACTTACCAGATCAACAGCCCCGGCGAACGGCACCATATCAGCTGTCCGGACACCGCCGATCAGATCCCGCAGATGTCCTCCGTTGGGCCAAGCTCCGCGGCCGCGCCCGAACCTGCACCGGGAAGCAAAAAGCAGCACGATTGCAATAGTAAAGAAGCCCAATTCTATAGGGGCATCAAAACAACGCGGTTTGTCGTGCATCTGTCACAAACCACCCCTACACGCAAACTGAGGCGTCCTGCGACTGACATTTCGGGGCAGCCAGTTGGGGTGTAAAAAATGCAAGACAGCTGCCTGCTTGGTCGCTGCACCTTTTGTCGTTGCGCGTTCCACTTCCCGCCGTACGACCGGCCGCGGCGAGGGACGAGCCCGCGTGGCCCGCAGACAGATACATGACCAGATTTCAGAACGCGCCTGACGGGATTTCACAAGAGGCCCTTGCAAGCCTGGTGTCCGAGGCGGTGCAACAGGCATTGTCGCAGCATGGTGTCCTGCTGGACGCCGAGGCGCTCATTTCCGCCAGCGCGATTGCCGGGAGTCTGGTCGCCGCCCTGCCCTTCCTGCCGCAGGCACAGCGGCTCGCGATCGGCTCTTTCAAGGGCGACTTCACGGCGCTCGCCACCGAATTCTTCCGCACGATGGCGGACAAGATCGCGCGCGGCGGCTCGACCGGGACGGGCCGCACCTCCGAGAGCCCAGCGCCGCCAGCCGGTCTCCGCCAGCCTGCGTTTGTCGGGGGAGCCCCAGAGCTCCAATCGATGGTGATCGAGGACTGGGCGGGCGAAGTTGCCGGATCGACCTATCTGGAAGAGAAGCTCCGCATACCGCGCTCGACGCTTCATCGCTGGCAAAGGCGCAACGAAGTCATTGCCTTGCGCAAGGGCGGCCGCAAGCATGTCTTTCCGCTGGCCCAGTTCGTCGACGGAAGGCCGGCACTAGGGATCAGTGAGGTGTTGTCGCTGATTCCGAATCCAAGGCTGGCCTGGTTCTGGTTGGCCCGCCCTTCACAAGATCTCGATGGTCGTTCTCCCATTGAAATGCTCAAGCACGACATGGTGCGCGAAGTCGTGATGGCCGCACGCGACTTTTTGTCGACCTGCAGTATCAACTCTTCAGTTTGACTTTCTAGTTTTCAAATCGATTAGTTTGCAACAGTAATAACTCGCACTGTTCGAGCACTGCGCATTGAGTATCCAGTCATAATTAGAATCAATCTGGATATGCACACGTTTAGTTTGTACCTCTTGTGCAATATGTGCCGAGTTTGAGCGCATATTCGTGATATTTCTGCAACAATACTTCTCCAACAGTCAAATGGCCGCTTTCCGGTCTCAATCTCCGTTTGTGCACCGCAGCGAATTCGGCCATGTCGAGCGCGAAGAAGCGGCGCCGGTGCGCATCTTTTTCGATCGTGGGGACCAGGGAGGGATCCTGTCTTTAGAAAAGACACCCCAGCCCTTTTTTAACCTTTGAGTGGAGATCAAAAATGAACATCAAGAGCCTTCTTCTCGGCTCCGCTGCGGCCCTGATCGCAGTTTCCGGTGCTCGCGCCGCCGACGCCGTCGTCGTTGCCGAGCCGGAACCGGCTGAATACGTCAAGATCTGCGACGTCTACGGCGCTGGCTACTTCTACATCCCCGGCACCGAAACCTGCCTGCGCATCGGTGGCTATGTCCGCTACGATATCGCCGGTGGCGACGTCGGCTCGTTCGATGGTGCGCGCACCCATGACGTGCAGGACGGGAGCGACCAGGGCACCTGGAAGAAGAATGCACGCTTCGACCTGAGGACCTGGACCGGCCAGGAAACCGAGCTCGGACCTTGAAGACCTACACTGAGACCCGCTTCAACTTCGGCAACCGCAACGCCTATGCGGGTCCGGACAGCCCTCAGAACTATGCCTTCAACAAGGGCGTTACGCTGAACTTCGCCTGGATCCAGCTCGGCGGTCTGCGCGTCGGTAAGGACGAATCGGCCTTCGATACGTTCATCGGCTATGCCGGCAATGTCATCAACGACACGCTGGTTCCTTACGGCGATTTCGACACCAACGTCGTCCAGTATTACTTCGACGCAGGTAATGGTTTTTCGGCCGTGGTCTCTCTCGAAGAAGGTTCCGGCACAGTCGGCACCATCGACAGCTATGTTCCGCATGTCGTCGGCGGCGTGAAGTACACGCAGGGCTGGGTGCGATCAGCGGCGTCGTCGCCTACGACAGCAACTACGAGGAAGTGGCCGGCAAGGTTCGCCTGGACGTGAAGCCGATGGACAACCTGTCACTGTTCATCATGGGCGGCTACGGCACCGACGACAACCTCTTGGACGACGCGGGCAACGCTATCGATGCCCACGGCCGCGGCTTCTACAAGCAGTGGAGCGGCAACTGGGCAGTCTGGGGTGGTGGCACCTACACCATCAACGAGAAGACCTCGTTCAACACCCAGATCTCGTATGACGAAGGCAAGAACCTCGGCGTCGCAGCCAACATTGCCTACGAAATCGTCAAGGGCTTCAAGGTCACGGCCGAAGTCGACTACCTGCACCTTGGCGACGACACCGTCACCAACTGGACCAAAGCCGACAAGAAAAACAGCGTCGGGGGCATCCTCCGCTTCCAGCGCTCGTTCTGATCGAATCCCTGCCGATCAGAACGGAAGGCCCGCGACGACGTCGCGGGCCTTTTTTCTTGCCTAGGGCTGCCGTGCCGCCGGTGAATATGCCTCCCTGCGTAAAAGGCAGCGCTCAGCCGCCTGGGGACGGTACAAAGTGACCCGAGCTACGAAGCTCTGCTAGCAGCATCATGGCCGTCCCGTGGTGGTCACCCTTTGCTTGCTCACTCAGCGGAGACGCATACCAAGCAGCCAATTCTGCCACCAAGATGGCTGTGTCCCCGTTGATCGAGGCGCATCTAAGCTGTCCGCTCTTCTCCAGCACGATTATCGCGGTGCCAGTTTCGCCATATCCGATCGCAGCCATCCGCTGAACGCAGATATCGCCGTCGACACGTACGTCGAACAGAACCGATCCTGCGGTTTTCTCCGCGGCGTCAGCCACGCGATCACCGAACGGTTGATGTATGCCCTCGCGATCGCCGAGTGACTGCTCAAACAACGCCAATTCAACATGAGCCGCCACCATAGCTGCGAAGGTGCGCGCCGGCTGGCGGAATCGGCAATAGGCCAGGGCTCATTATCCACACCCCAGCCGCCGTCCCGCAGCCCCATGCACCATCGCAGTTGCGCTCTTGGCCGGCGCTACCTTTGCTGGTCCACTTCATACCCAAGCCCTTTGCTGCCCTCCTCGCCGGAGGTTTTTCCCAAGAGCAACCTTGTCTTCGCTAAAGTAGCTGAAGTTAAATTTCGAACGTTTCGGCTTGCCGGAAATTAGGGTCTCCGTGGGTAAACCCGCATGGCTTTTTCGGGTGCAGCAAGGAAGACTAATGCGAGGACGTGGATTGATTAGAGCGTTGCGCCAGGACGACGCTCGACAGGTGCGCGCGCGCATTGCCGAACTGGAGCGCGACCTCACGACGACCGCACCTTTGGGACGCCATCGACGTTTCGAAGCCGGCCATGAACTTCGCGTAGCGAAGTTCCGCCTGGAGAAGCTCGAGGAATGCATCGGCGAAATACCGGAGAGCGATGGGCGCTAGCGGAAGCTTCACCGCTTTCCATCCGAGCGCGCCGGCTACGCTGGCTTCCTCGAACCACGCTTGCAGGAGCATCAAATAGATGGGCTGATGCTCTCTATCATAAGCCATTAGGTGGTCCGACCAAGGAACATGGGTAGAAACAGCAGGAGCTTTATTAGGAACTTGCGCAACACTCCATGATATCTCGCATTGCATAATCCAGACCCCGCCTTTGACGCCCATAGCCTACCGTCAATTGAGGCAATTTCAACATCGTTTGGCGGCACAATCGGAGACGCGGCAGTGAAGGCCACGCCCTCGCCTTACGGAATCGGGAATTATGTCCTATCGTTGGTATGAGCAAACTACGGCAAGGCGCCGACACCCAATGGTGCTAGGGATGCGCTGATTTCGCAACCTGTCCACTTGCACAGGTTGCAGGGTCTCTGGCCTAGCGAAAGCACCGGAACGCTCCCATTGCGCGCATCGAAAGACGAGGCCGGTGCCAACGCAGCTCAGACAGCCGGAGTCAGCCATGCCGAGCTCCATCGACGATTGCCACTGCTATTCACCCCAACGCTGCGCTCTGTTTGAACCGCCTACGCCTGCACAACGGGGCTTGCCCACGGGCGCGTATGACTCGGCAGCATGCTGAAATGATCTTTGAAGGCTTTCGAAAAATGTGAAGAAGAAACATATCCGCAGGCTATGGCCACCTCGATCACCGGCATGTCTGTCGTCTCGAGAAGTTGCCGCGCCTTTTCGAGCCTAACCTGAGAGTAATAATTCATCGGCGTAGTCTTCAGGTGCTTTGAGAAGAGCCGCTCGATTTGGCGGCGCGATAGACTGACTGAGAGGGCGATTTTCTTGAGTGGCAACGGTTCCTCTACGTGCCTCTCCATCAGCCTGATCACGCGAATGAGCTTTTCGACAGCACCGGTGTAGCGCACTCCAAGTGGGATCGATTGGCTATGGTTACCTGTCCTAAATCTGTCCGCACTCAACTGACCACAAACCCGGCGGGCCAGGTCCTCTCCATGCCTAAGGCGGATCATTTCAGCTGCGAGATCGAGGGCTGCGAGCTCACCGGCGCAAGTTGTAACGGAGCCATGCTGGACAAAGAGGCAATCTTCGGTGACCAAGTCCGAGAACTTTTCGGCCAAAGCTGCAAGTTTCGACCAATGAATCGTACATCGCATGCCGCCACGTAAGATCCCTGCGTCAGCCAGCAACCAAGCAGCGGTTCCAATCGCACAGATTGGCAATTTGCGATGACTTTTGACGCGTAGGAGAGCGGAGAGCACACGCGACTTTTGCTCTTCGATGCGCTCCCCACCGATTATTACAATGGGTGAATCGTCATTGTTGTTTCTGTAGGAACTGATGTCGATGTCGGGCGAGATTGCGATGCCGCTCGAACTCAGCACGGGCGACATGTCTGTGCCGACGATCCGCCAGCCAAATAACTTCTCGCCGGCGCTGCAATTGGCTTGATAAAATGGCTCTACGAACGAAGAAAGGCTAAGATGCGAGAACCCTGGCAGAACAAGGATGTTGAGCCTGAGCGCGCTCTCAAATGAGGCCTTTCCTTCCGATGAGACTGCGTTGAAATCGAGGTCCGATGCGGGCAAGCCTGCATTGGCGGTTTCAACCATGGTTAGGCTCCTTCGTTTCCGCCTCGCTGCAGTCAGGTCGCTCAGGGTGCAAGCTCAAACCCCGCTTGGCTGCCGGGTGGCGGTCAGCGACCTTGACCTTCCAGCCGCACGTTGCCTGCACGGCATTCCGCGCGCCAGAGGCCGAGTTACAAATGAGGCTTCATCTTGCGCAGAGCGACCAGAACCACAGCCGCCATGTCATCAATATCCTGCTCAGACATGGCCGTTGACAGGAAACCAGTACTCGTTTCGACCATGAGCAGGCCGCCGTCGAAAAGATGCCCGACGAACGCCGAAAGGAGAGAAGCTTTCTCTGGCGACAAGTAGGCCTGCCGGTAGTTGGCAGGCGCATCCGCGGATAGATGGATTCGAAACATCGATCCCTGGCCTGTAACACATGCAGGCACGCCGGCAGTCTTGATAGCGTCGCCGATCGAGTGGCGCGCGCGGTCGCCCAGTGCATTGAGCCTGGCAACGGCTTGTGGATCGTATAACTTCATTGCCGTAAAGCCGGCGACCATCGTGATTGGGTTTGCAGAGAAAGTGCCTGAAAGCGGAAAAGGCGCCGGCCCTTTGAGGGGGTTCAGGACTTCCATCACCTCAGCGCGTCCGGCTATCGCCCCGACGGGAAAGCCACCTCCGATCATCTTGCCTAAGGCTGTGATATCCGGCTGTGCATCATACCATTGCTGTGCCCCTCCGAAGTTGGACCGAAACGTGATCACTTCGTCGAAGATGAGAAGCGCCCCGTTTTGTTCGGTCCAGCGTCTCAGCGCTTGAACGAAATCTTCCGCCGCAGGAATGACGCCAATACGATGGGGAAGCACATCGACGAGCACGCACGCCAATTGGTCGCGATGTTCGTCGAGTATCTCGAGTGCCCGTTGCACGTCGTTGAACGGGATCACAACGACATCGTCGAGTAAGCGCTGGGGCGTTCCGCGCGACACCGCAACGCTCGACGGGCGCTCGGGCTGTCCCCAGTTGTCCGGCCTGGCCATCTGGCTTGCCTCGGCGTAGTCGTAGAGACCGTGATAGGCTCCTTCGACCTTGGCGATCTTCGGTCGCCTGGTGAATGCCCGAGCAGCTTTGAGGCTCGCCATGACAGCCTCCGTTCCTGAATTGACGAAGCGGATTCTCTCAAAGGCAGGATTTCGGCTGCAAATATGTTCGGCATAGTCGATCTCGACTTCGGTGCCGAGGGCAAAAGCGGTTCCTTTCTGCAGCTGCTCGCTGACAGCAGCAACGACCGCCGGATGTGCATGCCCATGGATGAGCGAGGCAATATTGTTCGCAAAGTCCGTGCGCCGGACGCCTTCCACGTCATAGACATAGCACCCTTGCCCTCGCTCGACGTAGATCGGATGCGGCTTGCGCAGGATCGTATTTCGGCTGCATCCACCCGGCAAAACAGACTTGGCGCGCTCAACAGGGCTGCGCTTTTCGATATTTCGGTATGCAATTTCGCGTCCACGCGCATCTCCCGATAGCAGCTAGCGCTCCAGATGGCTTAGCTTGCCCTTTATTCCATCCCACGCCGCTGCGTCGGGAAGTGGTTGCTTGGAATCAGTCACATTGGGCCAAAGTCGAGAGAGCTCCTCGTTGAGCTCCAGAAAGTGCTTCATATCCGCCGGCAGGTCCGTATCCCGGTGGATCGCCTTTGCCGGACACGCCGGTTTACAGGCATCGCAGTCAATGCATTCATCCGGGTGAATAACCAGAAAGTTCGGCCCCTCATAAAAGCAATCGACTGGGCACACATCGACGCAGTCGGTAAATTTGCACTTGATGCAGTTCTCGGTGACGACATAGGTCAAGTCCGGCTCCCATACCGTTGGAAATGGCGGCTATCCTGGTCTCCGCCCCTACTCAGCGGCCTGCAGGAATGCGGGATTGATCCCATACATGGAATAGAGGCCAGCCTCGTCGAAGATGACGCGATCATCGTAACCGTTGAACCAGATTGCATCCGGATTGCGCCCGACGATGGTCACCTTGCACCGGTCTCGTGCATCCGCGGCCGAACGCAACAACTTGAAGATCACAACGCCTTTTTCACCACCAGGGACGCCAGGTACAGGCTCGTTGGTGACGGCCGCCACTTCGGTCTTGCCCTTGTAGTGAGTGATCGAAAGCCGCGCATGGGCCTCGACCCCGGAAAGGCCCTTTTGTGACTCGTTCAGAATTTGCCAGGCCCGCTCGATCGGCACATTGAATGCCTTGTGCCCGACGATGTCGCGACCGCAGAAGAAGTAGTGGTTGTTGATGCCGTTTCGGAGCATCTCGCGTTGCATGATCCGCAGCGCTTCGGCATCGTCGTTGATATCGCGAATTATCGGTGACTGGTTATGGATGGTGATCCAGGCGCGCCGGGCCAGTTCCTTAACCGCCACCCGCGTTTCGGGGATCCAATGCAGCCCACCGCCAGGATTATCGACATAACCGCCATCCGGTGTCTTGCGGAGAAACTCGTCAGGATGGTTGAAGTGCACCATCATCCGCAGGCTGACTTCCGGGTAGACCTCGTGGAAAGCGTCGAGCATCGCAAAGAAAGTTTGGTCGAACCGCTGCGGATGAAAAGCGAGCTCCTTGGTCCCGATGCGGATGTTCTCGACGCCGGCTTCCGCGAGCCCGGCCAGCCAGGCAGCAATGTTCTTGTTCCCCAGAACCATGGGATCGCCGCCCGACATCAGGATCTCGCGAAGCTTCTCACGCCCGGTTTCTGGATGGCGACCGCCATTTACCGCCACGGCCCTGTTGTGCTCGCCAATGTATTCGACAATCTCGCCGAGCTGCGCCAAGCCCTTAGGAGCAACCGTCCCATCCTCACGGGTGATCTCTTTGCGGCCGATCAGCTCCTCGCGATAGCAGAAGCGACAGTGGGCGGAGCAGGTCGCAGCCACATACAGCAGACCAAGCTCATACTTATGGATCAGCCCTTCGCGCGGGCTGTAGGTCATTTGCTTGCCCGGATCCTCGGCACCGTCGAGATCGTAGGTTTCTTTCGGGCTGGCTTTCACCAGCGTCTGCATGGGTTTGCTGTATTGCGCCTGCTCATAATAGTGCCGCGTGATCTTGATCGGCATACGCGCCTCCAGATCTCTCGCCGTGCCTTTCAGCTCGAGGATCCGGTCGAGCTCTTCTTGTGAATAGAACCCCCGCATGTCCTGGGACACGTCACCGGTGGCGAACTTGGCTATGCCGGTGATGATCTGCCGGTCGTATTTGCCGTTGACCACTCTCTCCAGAAACGCCTGTTCACGCTGCGTGGGCATGTATTTTTCGATGGTACTCACGGCGCATACCTCCAAGGCTACAAGTTCAGACCGGTACAGACATCGGCGGAGCCAGTCCGAGTCAAAGGATTGATTTCTTGGACTAATTCTCGGCTCCCTCACTCCGGCTTACAACCGCAAATATGTCACCATTCAGTGACTGGCACTCATGAGAGACCGCTGGCAGGATCGCGATAGTGCAGTCAGTATTCTTCCAACGGAGCGTTCGGAATTTTGTACAGATTGTCGCCGCACTCACCGCGGAGCTAGGCTCGCGGCGAGAAGCCCGGCCTATCCGCTAGCGGTTGGCTGTCACACTCATCCCTCATCGGCACACCGCTCTGTCCAGCGGCGGCGGAACTGGATACGAGAGAAGTTCAAACGGTCCAAGTGACCGCTCGGCCGGCCACCGGAGAATGGACGCCCTTTTGCGACAGCCGGAGCGGCGAAACTGGGGAATGTTACTTCGGCACTTTTGGAGACAGTTCGAGCGGCATTGACAAAATTTCTGTCGTCGAGATCGCCCAACGTCGGGGAGCTGCTGCGCCGCTTTAGTTTAACACGATGCAGTTTTGCGCATCCCAGGAAACGGTGACCGGCGTTCCGCCGGCGAGTTGGGTTTGCCCTCGATTCTGCTGCTTAACCGTGATGGTTTCATTGTCACACCGAACCGCATAGCGCGTCATTTCACCCAGAAACAGTGCATGCTCGACGACTCCAGCGAGGACATTCTGAGCGTTGGAGTTCGCGCCGCGTGGGCTGATATCAACATGCTCAGGCCGTACAAACAGCCATCCCGCGTCGCCTCGCAATTGCCCAGATAGGCGAGCGACGCCCGAGGCCTTGCCAATGGTCACCATGCCCGCGCCATTTTCGATACGGTCGACACGGCAGGGAAGAAGGTTGGACTCACCGACGAAGGACGCGACGAATCGGTCTTGCGGACTGTAGTAAAGGCTCCTGCTGTCGGCGACCTGGACAAGCCTGCCTTCATTGATGACTGCAACCCGGTCTGACATCGTAAGCGCTTCGTCCTGATCGTGGGTAACGAAGACGACCGTCATATTCAGTTCGTCCTGGATGCGCATGATCTCGATTTTCATATGTTCGCGAAGATTGCGGTCGAGAGCACCCAAGGGTTCGTCCATCAGCAGGATGCTCGGGTTGAAGACGACCGCACGTGCAAGGGCAATGCGCTGCTGCTGTCCGCCAGAAAGCTGATTGGGAAAGCGATCCCGGTACTCGACCATCTTGACCAGTTGCAAAGCGCGCAAGACTTTTTCTTCCGTTTCGGCGCGCCCAACCTTGCGGACCGTTAGGGGAAAGGCGACGTTGTCAGCCACTGTCATGTGAGGAAAGAGCGCATAGTTCTGGAACACCATCCCGATGCCACGTTCGTAAGGGGGCACGTCCACGATGGAGCGCGGACCGAGCAACATGTCGCCGCCACTCGGCGATTCGAAGCCGGCGATCATTTTGAGCGCGGTGGTCTTGCCGGAACCGGATGGACCAAGAAAGGTCAGGAATTCACCCGGTTCAACATAGAGGTCGAAGTCGCGCACGACGTGGAGCGCGCCATACCATTTCTGGATTTTCTTCATCTCAAGGCTGGTGGACATCATTGCTTCCTATCGTTCATTTGCTGGCACTGGTTGAGGTACGGTTTTCATGCCGTACCCTGATCCACTGAACGGTCAGGATCGATACAATTACGAGCGCGACGATGAAGGTCGAGGCCGTGCTGAGGAGCGGGTTAACCTGGAACTTGATATCACCCCAGAACTTCATCGGCAGCGTTGGCGTCTGTCGACCAAGCAGAAAGATGCTGACGAGCAGTTCATCGAATGAGGTCAGGAAAGCGAGGAGACCCGCTGTAATCAGCGCGGGCTTGAGGATCGGCAACGTTATCAGGCGGAGCACCTGCGCGGGACGCGCGCCGTGGACCGCTGCGGCCCTTTCAAGCGACTCGTCGAAACCGCGCAACGCGGCTGCCATGATCACGATGACATAGGGCACAGACAGAAGAACATGTCCAAGCACTAACCCAATGAAGCTGCCGAGCACGTGAATGCGAGCTTCGAAAACGTAGAGCGACGTCGCGACGATGACCACGGGTACCATGAGAGGAGACAGAGAGAACAGGAAAAGCGATCTCTTGAAGGGCAGCGTGGTGCGAACCAGCCAGAAAGCCCCCATGGTGCCGACGATCGTCGCGAGCAGCGCAGAGGTGAGCCCAAGCTTGGTGGAGAAGAGGAAGGATGCCTGCCAGTCCGTAGCGTTCGCCAACTTCTCCCACCACTGCAGCGAAAAGCCTGGAGGAGGAAAGACGACGAACGAGGACGAACTGAACGAAAGCACGACAATGACGATCAGGGGCGCCGTAAGAAACACTAGGACGACGATCGTATAGATCCAAAGCCACCGGGATTTGCGGGTGAGCAGTGGCTTTGTCATCACATGAATCAGAGTTTCGATAGCGACCAGGAGCGGGTTGGCAATCCTTCCCGCGCTTTTCAAGGCGCGGGACCTCGCGCCAGGTGGCCGGATCGACAGGGCGGCGATCGACGGAGACCAGATCATTTCAAGGGGAATGAAGAGGCTTGCGAGAAAAAGCGTGGCAATTGTCACTAGCAGGAGCAAGATCGACGACGCATAGCTGAGTTCGAAATTCAAGAGCGTCGTCATCTGCGTGACTATCAACTGTGATATCATCGTGTCGCTCGGCCCGCCAAGAAGCGCCGGCGTGATGTAGAAACCGATCGCCACGATGAAGATCAGGACTCCGGCGGAGAAGACGCCCGGAAGCGACATCGGGAAATACACTCGCAGGAACGCCTGGATCGGTTTCGCGCCAAGAATTTGCGCTGCACGGGCGAAATCGTGATCGATCCGCACCATCGATGAAAACATCGTGAAGATCGCCATCGGGATAAACACATGTGTCATGCCGATGACCACGGCAAATGTGGTATTGAGGAGCGGTAGCGGCTCGCTGACAATGCCAAGCCGGACCAGAGTGTTGTTGATAATCCCCTCGCGGCCGAGGATTATGATCCAAGCGTAGGTCCTGATAAGAAAGGCGGTGAACAGCGGGACGAGAATGAATACGGTCACAATCGATAATGTGCGCGGCCTGATCTTCGTCAAAAGATACGCAACCGGATAACCAGCAGCCAGTGACACGATTGTTACGATCAGCCCTATCTTCAAAGTATACAGCAGGATCCTTAGATTTGTCTCGTTGGAGATTATTCGCGCATAGTGCGCAAAGTTCAGCTTGGTACCTTCGACGCTACCCCATAGGATAAACGACAGCGGAATGACAAGGAAACCGATCAAAAGCACGGCAAGGGGAGCAGCAACGATGCTGCTCCGAACCCAGCGCTTTGCCAGGAAGATGTTCATGTGGCTTCGCCTCTTGTCCGCTGGTGATGCGGCCGAACCAGCGGTCATTCCTGTTGTCAACATCACACTCATACAAATGTCGCTCCGGGTTTTCATCCCATACAGCCAATAATTTTCCGGGATGGGCGGCCGGTAGAGAACTTTCTCTCGGAAAGCCTCAATGCGTCTTGCGTGTAGGATCGCCTCCTGTCGCACCAGGATTCCACCAGCGCCTCATCAAACCGATTGCATCTCGTCCCATCGTCGATTCACCCAGCCCCGGGCGCTCCTGGTACGGGCTTAACGACGGTCTTGAAGACACGCGCGATGTTGGACATCTCTTCGACAGTGAAGAGATGTCCCTCACTAGCGTGCCTGTTTCGCCTCGCCATCCGACAACGGCGCAAGGCCACCAGCCATGTGGACTGCCGCTGCTTGAAGTCCATGAACCGCAGCAGCACCCCGCTTACTACGACAGGGGCGCTACGCATTGTTGCAGTGCAACGTCATAGTTGGCACGACTATCGGCACCTTAGTCGGCGGTGGACGAAGTCCTGTTCTAAGTTACGATGATCGATTTTCCTCGATGCCTATCGCCCCAATAAACGAACCCTCTTTGATTGAGGGGTGCGTTACACGCCAGAGAACGAAGCCAGAACTCCGGCGCGCTAAGTTCGGCTAACTGCTCTCCAAACATATTGGTGATCGTGCCGAGACGCTGGCCCTTAGTCACCCGGTCACCGGGTTCCACCTCGGAGTGGAAGTCTCCCCCCGCTGGGCTATAGATCCACAGATAATCATCACAATGAACCCGAGCGTTTCGGGCTTCTGAAAGGGGTGTGCTGACGATGCCGAGAGTGCGTGCGACGTTCAGAACGCCCTCAACAAAGAAGGAAACCGTACCTTCGGTCGCCAGACCGTTTGCTCCAGCTTCCGGGAGCACGGAGAGTCGACCTTGGCGAGCGAAAGCCGAGGGAGAATATGTCCCTGGCTTGTCGATAAAGCGCGTCGGCAGAGCAAGAACAAACTCGGCGTCGAAGCACATCGCCATCTGCCGAGCCCGGACATTGAGCTGAGGGTCAGGCGCATGCTGAATGATCACGAACTTCGAGACGTTCTCTCGCAAGTTGCCCCCATGCATGTCTATGAGGCAATCTGCGCCGTCGCACCATTCGTTCATGATCGCATCGCAAAGGGCTTCGGAAAATGTTCCGTCCTTCCTGCCGGGAAAGGTGTGTTCGATATTTTTGCCGTCAAGCGGACAAACATAATCAGGGTACTCAAAGAGCCCCGGCTGGTTGATGAATGGAATAATGGAAACGCTGCCTGCCATAATCTCCGGGTCGAACGCTCTTTGAAGTCGTACGGCGGCTTCTATCGCTGACACCTCATTTGGGTGAATACCGGCGCATATGCAAAGGCGCGGACCGGGCCTTTTCCCACGGATTTCGCAAATCTCCCATTTGTAGCCTGCGAGGCGCGGACTTTCGAACCGTGCATAGCCGCGAAAAATCCCGGGCTCGCCGAATTCGCAGCTGTTGCTTAGCGCGGTGACTTCCATACTCTTTTCCTCTTATTTGCGAAGCGCGTCGCCGACCGACCTGAATTATGCCGTGGGCATAATCGCCGCTGCAGGCGTTTCCGATGCCTGCAGCGGCGAACCTATCACTGCGACAGCAGTGCAACGCAGCGTTCCATCGCAACTTCGTAGTTGGTGCGACCATCGGAGCCGGTTTTACCCCACCATGGATAGTTTTGGAAAACCTGCTGCTTAACAAGATCCGGCGCACCGGGCAGATTTTCGGCCAGCTGCTTGGGAAGGAGCTTGAACGCTTCTTGGTTGACCGGGCCGTATTGGATCGCCTCGGCAAAGACCGCCTGCGGTCCTGGGCGGGAGATATAGGCTAGGAACTTGAATGCGTTTTCCTTGTTGGGCGAGCCTTTCATGACCACCCAATAGTCATATTGAAGCAACGACTGTTCCCATGAAAACGCAACGGGCGCGCCTTGTTCCTTAGCGGCCGCCATTCGGCCGTTGTAACTGGAGGCCATGTCGGCCTCGCCGTCGATAAGGCTCTGGGGGCCATCGGCGCCAGCGACCAGCCAGCGACCCACATCTGGCATAAGCGCCTTGATCTTGCCAAAGGCCCGATCCATGTCGATCGGATAAACCTTGTCAACCGGTACGCCGTCGCCCATCAGCGCCCCTTCGAGTAGGCCTCCCTCAACCATCTTTTCGCATTTCGACAGTGCGCGCTTTCCCGGAAACTCCTTGACGTTATAGAAGTCGAGCCAGTTCTTTGGGTGCTTCCCATCCTCCGGAAACTTCTTGGTGTTGTAGCCGATAACGGCCGAATACGTAAAATTGCCGATGCCGAATTCGGTTCTCAGCGGCTCCGGTATGCTGGCCAGGGTCTCCTTGGCGAAGTAGCTGTAGTCTATCTTCTCAGCGCCGTTTTTGGCGATCCAACTCGCAAGCTGACCGCCAGCAAGATCGGCGATGTCGTTCGCGGGCTGGCCGAGTTGCACCGAGGCCAACAGCTTTGCGTGATCTTCCGCAACCAGCACAACTTTAATCCCGGTATCGCGTGTGAAGGGATCGAAAAATGCCTTCTTCTCGGCCGCTTCCAAGGTGCCCCCGCTCGATTCTATAACGACTTCCCCGGTACCTTTGAGGTTATCCGGGATGTCCTGCGACTGCGCTGCAAAGGGTAAGGCGGCCAATAGCAGCGCCGCATTGAATGCAAAATATCTGGTCGTTGCGCTCATAATCTCATTCCCCTGTTTTTGTGATATGGCTCCCATCGACTGTTATCAGTTCGCAGGTCTGAGCCATGACCCGCGGCGCATCCTGGATGTCGTTACTTGCCTCCTCTTATGAAACCGTGACAGCAAAACGCCACTGGTCCGGTCATGCGGACTTTGTCGCCGTCCAGCAGCTCGATGTCGAGCTTCCCGGCCGGAAGATGAACGGCGATTTTCCTGGAAGTGACGAGGCCTCGTCTAAGCGCCGCATAGGCGGCAACGCAGGCTCCGGTTCCGCATGCCTTGGTGAGCACGCCTGGTCGCTCCCAGACGACAAGTCGTAGGGTCTGTCCGTCGAGGACCTGGGCTGCGCCCACATTGGCACCTTCTGGAAAGAGAGGGGCGTTCTGCACCGCAGGCGCATAGCGGCCCATGTCGACGCTATCGAGTTGATCGACAAAGAAGACCGCATGCGGGTTGCCGATGAAGAGCGCGGCTCCATCAGCGAGCGGACCGCTTTCGATGGGCAGGTGGAGCGTATCAACCTCTCGCGACAATGGGATCTTGCGCCAATCCATGCTGATTGGTCCAAGCGTAACGCTGATCTCCATCGGCCCTGCCCGGCGGCAGAGGACAATGTCTCCCGCCAACTCCATCGCGAGCTCATCCTTGCCGGATTCTTCAAGCAGCAGATACGCCATGCAGCGAGTGGCGTTGCCGCATGCGCCAACTTCCCTGCCGTCGATGTTGAAAATCCTCATTGCCGCGTAGGCGCCAGCGCGCAGCCCCTCATCCGAGGCCGGTTCAATTGTCAGCAACTGCTCACCCCCAACGCCGATGTTCGTGCTGCAGATGCGCACTATGTCGTCGGTATCCAGGGCTTTGGTGCCGTCGCGCCGGTCGAGAATAACAAAGTAGTTCTCCAGACCGTGCATCTTGATGAATGGCCACTGCAGAGGCGATCCGATCGGGGAAGGGAGCGAGAGAAATTCGTGTGTATCATCGGTCAATCAGCCAACCTTCATGGCTAGCGCCCGCCGAAAGGGGAGCGCGAGGCAGTTGACACTGCGGTTCTTCCTTGAACGCAAGCTAGGAATTCCTGTTGCATCGCGGCTTGGGCCTCCCGTTTTCCAAGCAGAGAGTTCCATGGATCACTTAGTTTGGAAAATATAATTTCGCTGCCCTTTAATCCAATCTGGATATATGGAGACGCGCCTGTGCGAACCGGAGATGGTGTGCGATCTGCAAGGCCCGGTCAGTGGTTCGGGGACTGGTCGCGAGGTCGCCTGGTTGGTTCCTTAGACTTCAATTTAGAAGTCGTCTGCCCCGCGGCAGGGCGTTTCAGTGCGCGCTACCCGGCTGAATTGGCCGCAAGGATAACGCACTGGCCGCCTGCTGCAGCGGCCACATTCCACCGACCGCACCTTTCGATCGCTGCGCGTCTGCTGCTTGAGTGTCGGATGCTGTTGAGCGCATTGTTGGGCCAAGGCGGGAATGGCCGTGTGCTTCTTCGGGGAAGGAAGCTCATTCGCAAAAATTGCCGGCTGCCCATCGTCGAATGCTGGACCTTCTGGAGCCGGCCGTCAGAAGGATTTGTTCATCTCGATCTTTCATGTGCAGGGCCAGCCGGCACGGCCGAAAGCCACGGCCGGCCCTCTTGTTATCCTTAGGGCGTCTACAAGACCTGTGCACGTACAGGGCGATGACCCTGTTGGTGGGGCAAACAGACTCCGTGTGGTTGCAATAGCTATTCCTTCAGCCGCCTCGCCGCCGTTTCCAACGCATGCCAGAGCGATCCGGCGAACGACCGCGCGCCCAGCACAGCGACATGGTATTCGCTCCGGCGGATCACGTAACAGCTCATATGCTCAAGGCCGGTACGGGTCGCATGGCCCGAACCAAAGTCCGCGAGATTGATGTTGACGAGTTTCGACAACAATGCTTCGAGAGGCGCCTTCCCCGACCGCGAGACAATCTCGAACACGATCCAGCCATCGGTTTGCTCGGTTACTGTACAATCGGGCGAGGCCTCTTTCAGATCGGCAGCGAAATTCTCCTCGGCATGGCCCTCGGATTCGACCATCCATTGATCGGGGCCGACCCAGAAGGCCGCCACCCCCTGCCCTGCCACCCAGCGGCCTGGTTCTGGAAGATGAAGGCCGAAGGGCGCTGGTTCCGTGGCACCGTGGCGCAGCGCCAGAGAGGCAAGCGCCAGATCCGGATTCTCCCGGATGTCGAGTGCCGCAAAGGATACCAGACGGGGCTGTGCGGCGCCGAGCGCCGTTAAGGCGTTAAGGTCAGTCACGCAGACGTGCTCCTTCTGGATCGACGAAATGTGCCGGCACGATACGCAGCCGTTCGCTTTCGCCCTCGACCGGGTTCGCGGCGACGATTACCTCGCCAATGCGTTGGTCGCCGTTTTCCAGAAAGCCGAGCCCGATCATCGATCCGACATGCGGGCTGTAGCAGGCCGACGTGATCCAGCCCTGGTCGGTGTCGAGATTTTGCGCTGCGCCCTCGGTAAACAAATGTGACCCGGCAACAACCTTGCCTGCGCGCTCGACGGGCTGCAGACCCACAATTCGGCGGATATCACCCGCCAGCCCCTCACGTCGCGACATGACCGCGCCGATGGCATCCTTCTTCTGCGACACCATCTTGCCCAACCCAAGCATGGCGGCCGTGCTCTGGCCATTCAGTTCGGAACCACCGACGTGGCCCTTTTCGACCCGCAGCACGGATAGCGCTTCAACTCCGTAGGGCGTCACTCCTAGATCGGCTCCCATTTCCATCAGCCGCTCCATCAGCGCATGGCCGTAGCGGGCCGGCACCGCGATTTCGTAGGCGAGTTCGCCCGAGAAGGAGATCCGGAAGAGCCGTGCGCGCAACCCCCCGCAAACGGTCAGTTCCGCGCAGGCCATAAAGGGGAAGGCGTCGTTCGACAGGTCGAACCCATCCACGATACGGGCAAGCAGGGCGCGCGATTTTGGTCCGGCGACGGCGATCTGCGCCCAGGCGTCCGTCGTGGAGATGATCTGCACGTCGAGTTCTGGCCAGAGGCATTGCCGCGCAAACTCCATGTTGCGGTAGACCAGCCCGGCGTTGGCGGTTGTCGTGGTGACCACATAGTGATCCTCGGCCAGCCGGGCGCACGTGCCGTCGTCAAAGGCAAAGCCATCTTCGCGCAGCATCAGCCCGTAGCGAACCCGACCGACCTTTAGCGTGTCCATCACATTGCTGTAGAGCCGGTTGAGAAATTCGCCTGCGTCTGCGCCTTGCACGTCGACCTTGCCGAGTGTCGAGACGTCGCACAAGCCCACCGCGCTGCGCACGGCCTCGGTCTCACGATCCACGCATTGGCGCCAATGCGTTTCGCCGCGGCGGGGGAATATTCGGCCCGCATCCACAGACCGGACTCAACAAATACTGCACCTTGCGCTTCAGCCCAACCGTGTGTTGGCGGCAGGCGGCGCGGCTGGAAATGCGGGCCTATATCGCCGCCGCCCAGGACCGAGATTGTCACTGGAGTGTAGGGCGGGCGGAAAATCGTTGTTCCGTTTCCGGGATTGTTCTCCCGGCGAGCTCCGCCATCACGGCAAGCCCGGTCACGTTTGAGGTTTTGCCCTGGTCCGTCGCCATGCCCAGGGTCGTGTAACGTTTCAAATGCTCTACCGGCCGCATGTTCTCGGCATGGGCGATCTTGATGTCTTTCACCGTCACGTCGTTCTGGAAATCGACCCAGGCGCGCTTTTTGCCCGGTACGTGGAAAATGGGCGCGACCCCGTAGCCGGACTCCTCCGACTGCGGCAGAACCGGCGGCGCTGCCGCAATTGCGAGTTCGTTCAACGCGCGCAGAGCCGCGTCGGCGCCGGAACGGAGTGTCTGGGCAGTCGAAAAATGTCCGGCCACCGCACCCGCCGTAAGCGATCCCGCCGGACCATCAGCGCCCGGCAGGAACGCCTGCAGCGCTTCATTCCAAACGGGCCGACCGCGATGATGGGAGGTCAGATGCACATTCGGGTTCCAGCCGCCCGAAACACCCCAGCGAACCGCACTCGATCCATTCGCGGCTGCCGCCCGTGGAAACCTCGATTGCTGTGAGGCCCAGTCGCCCGCGCGAACCGGTCACCATGCCACCGGCGATCACGCGATAATCGCCCCCGGCTCTGGCCTCGCGACGCGCGTCGATAACGGCCGCAACATGGACGCCCTTGCCGGCGAGGTCGCGGGCAGTGCGATGACCGTCATCGTTGTTGGTGAAGACCGCGATCGTCTTGGACGGGCACGCCGCCCAGCGATTAGCATAAGCCCGCAACGCGCCCGCCAACATGATCCCCGGTCGGTCATTATCGGCAAAGGCGATGGGTCGTTCGGTGGCACCCACCGCCAATATCGCGCGTCTGGCAGTGATGCGCCACAGCGTTTGACGGACCCTGTCCCCCGGCTCCGGAAGGTGATCGGAAACCCGTTCCACGGCACCGTAGATCCCGTGATCATAGACTCCGAACACTGTGGTGCGGCGCATCACACGAATGTTCGGCAGCCTCTCAAATTTAGCCTCCAACGCGGAGATCCATTCGGTAGCCGGCGCCCCGTCCAGCGCTTCCGTCTCGGCCAGGAGTCTGCCGCCCAAACGGAAATCCTCATCTGCCAGGATCACGCGTGCACCGGAGCGCGCCGCTGTGAGTGCCGCCGCAAGTCCGGCCGGGCCCCCGCCGATGACCAAGAGGTCGCAATGTAAGAACCCCTTGTCATAAGCATCGGGATCGGCCTGCATTGACAAGCTTCCGAGGCCTGCCGCCTTGCGGATCGCAGGCTCGTAAAGCTTCTCCCAGAAGGCTTTCGGCCACATAAAGGTCTTGTAATAGAATCCGGCGGTCAAGAACGGCGACAGCAAATCATTGACCGCCAAGGCATCGAAGCCGAGCGAGGGCCAACGATTTTGGCTTCGCGCCACAAGCCCTTCGAACAACTCCGCGACGGTGGCGCGCGTATTCGGCTCCTGACGAGCGCCCGAGCGCAGCTCAACCAAGGCGTTCGGCTCCTCGGAACCGGCCGATAGTAAACCGCGCGGACGATGATATTTGAAGCTACGGCCCATCAGGCGCACGCCATTTGCCAGAAGCGCCGAGGCAAGCGTGTCACCCGGATGGCCCTGGTATCGCTTGCCGTCGAAGGTAAAGTTCAGGGTTTGCGAGCGGTTGACCAGCCCGCCGGACAACCGGGTCATTGACCGCTCCTTTTGCGCGCCAGCGCGACATCGCGTGCCAATTCGGCGCCGAGGATTTCGTGCGTTACTGTGTTGCGCGTAACCAACAGCCATGACCGATCGCCCTGCTCATGGAACCACAGCTCACGGTGCACGCCCGCCGGGTTGTCGCGCAGGAAGACATATTCACAGAAGGCTGCCTCGGCATTGGGGCTGGTTGGGTCGGGACGGTCCAGAAGCCGTACATCACCGAGATAAGTGAATTCTCGCGCATCGCGCGAGCCCAGAATGGGATGGGGAATTAGCATTCGGTTGACCTCAATGCAGGTTGGGCTGGGCCCCGGTGCCGGTTTCGTCAATTACATACCCGCGGGAGAACCGATCGAGCCGGTAAGCGCGCGCAGTCTCGTGGGGAGATCCGGTGGCAAGCAGATGGGCAAAGGCAAAGCCGCTCGCAGGCGTCGCCTTGAAGCCACCAATGCACCAGCCGCCGTTGAAAAAGAGGCCTTCGACGTTCGTGCGGTCGATGATCGGTGAGCCGTCCATCGACATATCCATCAGACCGCCCCACATGCGCAGGAGGCGGGCACGCCCGATCATTGGCATCAGCGCCAGGCCGCATTCGGCAGCATGCTCAACCACAGGCAGGTTGCCCCGCTGCGCATAAGAATTGTAGCCGTCGATGTCACCGCCGAAGACAAGGCCGCCCTTGTCTGACTGGCTGATGTAGAAATGTCCCGCCCCGAAGGTGATGACGCCTGGAAGTATGGGCTTTAAGCCTTCCGAGACGTAGGCCTGCAAAACATGGCTCTCCATTGGAAGCCGCATCCCCGCCATCGCCATGACGCGGCCCGAAGAGCCCGCAACTGCAACGCCGACCTTGCCAGCACCGATATAGCCGCGCGAGGTCTCGACACCGCGGATTTTGCCATCAACAATCCGGAAACCTGTCACCTCGCAGTTCTGAATCAGGTCCACGCCATGGCTATCTGCGCCACGAGCGTATCCCCACGCGACACCATCATGACGCGCCGTGCCCCCCCGCGGCTGCAGCAAACCGCCGCGGATCGGAAAGCGCGCATTGTCGAAATTCAGAAAAGGAACCATCACGCGCAAATCTTCACGGCTCAATAGACGCGCGTCAGCTCCGGCGAGTATCACTGCGTTTGCACGGCGTCGAAATGAATCGCGCTGCGAATCCGAGTGGAGAAGGTTGATGACTCCGCGTTGAGAAACCATCGCGTTGAAGTTGAGTTCCTGCTCCAGTCCTTCCCATAGCTTCATCGAAAATTCGTAGAATGGCTGGTTGCCCGCAAGGAGGTAGTTTGAACGGATAATGGTTGTGTTGCGGCCAATATTCCCCGATCCCAACCAGCCCTTCTCCAGCACAGCGACACGGGACTGCCGGAACGTCTTGGCCAGATAGTAAGCGGTCGCCAAACCGTGGCCGCCTCCGCCGACGACGACATAGTCATAGTCTGATTCGGGCTCCGGATTGCGCCAAAGCGGGCGCCATCCGGTGTTCCCTTTGAGCGCTTCGGCAAATACGCGGAAGCCTGAGAATTTCATTTCCTAAAGTCCTTTTTCGAAAGCGCTTCGAATTGGTCACAGTCAAGCGAACGAGGGGCCTAATCAGCGTTAGAGGCAGGCCGACCGCTCATTCCTGGCTTCTCGTCGGCCTTACGTTCTTCTCAAGCCGATTGAGTTGCGTGCTGGCTATGCCGGGCGTGCCGAATGAGCCGCCGTTCTGTCGCCGGGCACCCAGATATCCGCCAACAAAGGTGCCGAGTTCCAGCGAGCAACTGAAAGCAATCCTGAAGTGTTCATGATACTGGTGAAACCGATGTTTCCTCGACTGCGACCGCTCCTATGGGCGATCCTTTTGGAATCGTCGGATGCGTCATGCGCCACAGGAGAAAACCTGTCTCCGGTGCGGCGACTTCTGCCAGCGTCTCGCCGAAGAGATTGCTGATCGTACCGAGGCGTTGGCCCTTGGTAACCCGATCACCCGGCTCGGCCTCGGCGTGGAACTCGCCATCCACGGGGCAGTCAAGCCAGAGGTACTCATCACATGGAACTCGTGCGTTCAGGAATGGTGCGAGGGGCGCATCGATGATTCCGAGAGTGCGGGCTATGTTGAGCACTCCTTCGAGGTGGAAGGAGATCGAACCCTCATCCAGAAGCCCATTCGCTCCTGCTTCCGACATCAAGGCCAGCCGGTTGTGACGAGCAAAACCCGTCGGAGCGCGACCCGACTTTTCCATATGTGCAGGAGGTAGACCTATGACTATCTCGGCGTCGAAGCACATCGCCATACGCCTTCCGGCAGCGTCGAGTTCGACATTGCGAGTGCGCTGGAAGATCGAAAACTTTGAGACGTTCTCTCGCAGGTCGCCCCCGTGCATATCGACGTAGCAATCAGCGTCTACGCACCATTCATTCATGATTGAAATCGCATAGCGCTTCCGAAAAAGTTCCATCCCTGTTTCCGGGGAAAGTGAAATTGATATTTCGGCCATCAATCGGACAGACTAGTTCAGTATATTTGTAGAACGCCGGCTGGTTGATCAAAGGAATAATGGAGACGGAGCCCTGGATCGTCTCCGGATCGATCATCCGCTGCAAGCGAACAGCAGCTTCGATGCTGGATACCTCGTTGACGTGAACTCCGGCGGATACACATAGCCGCCGGACCAGGCTTCCTGCCGCGGATCTCACAAAGTGGCCAGCTGTAGTCCGCCAGATGAGGATTGTCGAAACGCAAATGCCCTCGGAAAATGCCAGGTTGCCCATAGGCGCAGCTATCGTTTGAAGGGTTAATTTCCATTGTCTTATCTTCCAGTGCTCGCGCTTTTCTGGCCGGGTCCTTCTGCACATACGACGCTGGCCTATGAGATCTTGGCTACGGCTTTCTTGCCCGCCTCGAGAAAACCATGACAGCAGAACGCAACTGGTCCGGTCATACGGACCCTGTCGCCATCCAGAAGTTCGATATCGAGCTTCCCGGCCGGAAGATGGACGGCGATTTTCTTCGATGTGACAAGGCCTCGTTTAAGCGCCGCATAAGCGGCAACGCAGGCGCCGGTGCCACATGCCCTGGTTATTATGCCTTGCCGCTCCCAGACCTCGAGCCGAAGGGTCTGTCCGTCGAGAACCTGAGCAGCGCCCACGTTGGCTCCCTCTGGGAAGAGAGGATCATTATGCACCGCGGGCGCATAGCGGCCCATGTCGACGCTATCGAGCTGATCGACAAAGAAGACTGCATGCGGGTTGCCGATATAGAGACCGACCCCATCTGCGAGCGGACCGCTTTCGGTAGGCAGGTGGAGCGTATCAACCTCCCGCGATAAAGGAATCTTGCGCCAATCCATACTGATCGGTCCGAGCGTGACGCTGACCTCCATCGGCCCTGCCCTGCGGCAGTGGACGACGCCCCCTGCCAACTCCATCACCACCTCATCCTTGCCGGATTCCTCGAGCAGCAAATATGCCATGCAGCGCGTGGCGTTGCCGCATGCCCCAACTTCCTTGCCGTCGATGTTGAATATCCGCATTGCCGCATAGGCGCCGGCGCGCAGACCCTGGTCCGACGCCCGTTCAATTGTCAGCAGCTGCTCGCCGCCAACGCCGACGTTGGTGCTGCATATACGCACAATGTCATCATCATCTAGAGGCTTGCTGCCGTCTCGACGGTCGAGAATAACAAAGTAGTTTCCAGACCGTGCATCTTGATGAATGGCCACTGGAGCGGCAACTCAACCGGAGAAGGTAGTGAGAGAAGATCCGTATGCTTCATATCTCTTTCCATTCGTGTCGGAGATCTGTCGCCGATCGGACGCAAGATCCTTGCCACTCTGTCTCTTTCTCGAGCGTCAGCAAGGCTTCGGTGGTCTGCCTACGCCGGATCACGCGGAACCGATCCCCGTCGACAAGGACTTCAGCTGCTAGGTCGCGCGCATTGTAGGTCGATGCCATCGAGGCGCCGTACGCGCCGGCGCACCCAAAGGCGAGACGGTCCCCGGATCGCAACAGAGGCAGATCTTCATAGGTGCCGAAGATATCCGAACTCTCGCAAACGGGACCGGCAATCTGATAGCTGTGCGAGCCTTGCCGAACCTCGTTCAGAGGAAAAACTGGATGAACGGCCCCATACATCGCAGGTCGCATAAGATCGTTCATGCCCGCGTCGACAATGGCGGTAAGCCGGTCAGCGGTCTTTTTTATGTAAAGCACTTCGGCCACCAGAATCCCGGCCGGCCCCACCAACCAACGTCCCGGTTCGACAGTCAACTCGCAATCGAGACCGCTAACCGTTTCGCGCACGATCGTGGCGTACTCGCCCAAGTCCGGACTGCGGCCTTGATCGTACGGGATGCCTATGCCGCCACCCAGATCAAGGCGGCGAACGGGCATGCCTTGCGAACGCAGCAATCTTGCAAGGTTAGCAATGCGAGAATAGGCCGCGCGATACGGCGAAAGATCAAGAATCTGCGATCCGATATGCACGGCAAGGCCTACCGGATCGAGCTCTGGCGCAGCTAAGGCTTTGGCATAAAGAGCCGGTATGTCTTCGAAAGGGATTCCGAACTTGTCATGCTTCTTGCCTGTGCTGATTTTGGCATGCGTCCCGGCGTCCACATCAGGATTCACCCGCAGTGCAACCGGCGCCCGCACGTCCAGCGCCCCCGCCACGTCAATGACAGCGTCGAGTTCGGCTTCAGATTCGACGTTGATCTGGTGGATACCAACCTCCAGTGCACTGGCGATCTCGGAGCGCTTCTTGCCGACGCCAGAGAAGATAATCTTCGATCCGGGGACACCCGCCGATACCGCGCGCTCCAGTTCGCCGCCCGACACGATGTCCATGCCGCTTCCTAAAGCAGCCAACAGTCCGAGAACGGACAGGTTTCCATTTGCCTTCACCGCGAAACAGACTGAGGCGCCAACAGGCTTAAGCGCGGCGCTCAGGGTAAGGTATGCCGTTCTTATCGCGTCGGAAGAGTAGCAATAGAACGGTGTGGGAACTGCCGTAGCGATTGTGTCAATGCAAACGCGCTCCATGTGAAGGGCTCTATTGCGATAGGCCAGCTGTTCCGAGCCGGTCCCCGCTCCTGCTGCTCCAACCATTGCCATGGCATGTTCAGCCATCCGGGATCCTGTCAATTTGCGCTTGATGCTTTGCATTCTCGGCAAGATGATTGCAGAAAACCCTTGGCCAGAAAAATAGATTGTCATAGGGGTCTAATTTAGTTTTGATATATGGGGGAGCGGCAGCGTGCGTCTCAATCAGCGCCAGATAGAAATCTTCAACGCCATCATGGTGCATAAGAGCGTGACGGCCGCGGCGGCCGTTTTGAGAACGTCCCAGCCAACCGTTAGTCGCGAGTTGCGCGAACTTGAGAAGCAAATAGGTTTCGATCTGTTCAACCGGTTCGGCAAGCGCCTAACGCCGACAAACCAGGCGCAACTGCTGCATTCGGCTGTCGCACGATCATTTGTTGGGATGGAAGAAATCAGCCGGGTGGCCACAGCGATCAAAGGACGCAACGCTGCGCACCTCAGAATCGCCTGCCTCCCCGCTTACGCGGAGGCGCTTTTGCCCGATGTGGCACACCGCTTTTTGAAGACCCGTCCCCACGTACATCTTTTGGTGCATTCCCTGGGCGAAGTAGCGCTCCGGCATGACATGACGACGCAATTGTTCGACATCGGTCTGACTGAAGGGAATTACGACTACGACGAGGCAACAACAGAAAACATTGATGTCGGTGAACTCCTCTGCGTTCTTCCCGCGGGACATCGTTTGGCGGCAAAGGCAGTTATTGATCCCCAGGATTTCGAGGGAGTCGACTTCGTCTATTACTCCGACGATGATCCTTACAGGCACCAACTAGACGATGTCTTTGATGCTGCAGGCGTCGCGCGCCACTACACTGTTGAAACGACCACTGCCACCGGGCTTTGCTCAATGGTGGCCGCTGGAGTGGGCGTTTCGATTGTGAATCCGTTTACTGCCGCGCACTACGCTAAGAGAGGCATCGTCCTGCGCAAGCTGAGCGTTCGTGTGCCCTACCATGTGTACCTGTGGAGACCCGCAAAGGGACTTCGCTCTGCGCAAGCGGATCAGTTTGTTCGAGTGTTGCGCCAGGTTACGGAAGAGATGAAGCAGGGATTCAAGGTTCTATTGGCAGATTGAGCGAGACACCTCACAGGACACCCCTCCCGCCCGATAGCTCGGACGGGAGCCTGTGCAAAATTCGGGCGAGATCCCCGAGAAGGTTCCACGGGACCGGCACCGTGACCGGCCACGGCTGCCGCAGACCCTACGCCGCTCAGATCGCCAACTTTCGGCGCCCTGCCACTCGAGGCGGCAACAAGGCCGTCTAACTCGCAACTTCGGCCAGACGACCCCGTAATCCCGTATTAGTTGACATAGTATAAGTATGTAGAACCGGTATGAAAGCGTTCCGACGGGACTCGGCTCGCCGAGATGACAGCATACTCTACGGTGGGGATATACGGCAGATCCTTTTCGAACAGGGCGTTTACCTTATCGGCCGCCTGGTGCCGCGAGGTCCCTGTTGCAACGCCCAACTGGCGAATGAGTTGCTTCATCTCGGGACTTGAATATCCCGTGTGGCCGGGCCCAAGCACCCAGTCGCTGCTGGTGTACAAGTCCGGACTATCACTGAATTCGTAAGAACCTGTCACATAGATGTCGAAATTTCCGTCCTCACTCCACTGCAGCGTCGTGGCTGAATCGGCCATCACGATGTCGGCCTGGATGCCGATCGCCTTCAGGTTTTGTTGCACCACAATCGCGGTGGCACCATCTTCCTCGCTATCGCTACCGACAATGAGCCGCAGTTGGCATCCATTCGCGCACTGGGTGCCGGCCAGCAGCTCCCTTGCTCGCTGGATATTGGCATCCGCCGACAGGAATGGGACGTAGTACTTCGAGGCGCTTGCAAATAGGCCGAGCGCGGGCTGATTCCGACCTGCATTTGCGACCTGGTTGATCTGATTGCGATCGATCGCCACCGCGATCGCCTGCCGGATGCGCGTATCGCTGAGCATGCTATTGTCGCGGTTGTTCAGGTGCAAGAAGTGTGTCCCAATGACGTTGCGAGCCGTGCGGACCTCGACTGGAGGGGAAAGCCTGCCGACCTGTTTGGCCGAGATTACATCGGCGAAGTCGATCTCACCGGCTTGCACCTGCGCGATGCGCGCCGCGGTGTCGACGATCTTCTTGAAGACAAGAAGTCTTGGTCGACGGCTGCGATCCTGCAAAGTTCGGGTTCGCCTGCAAGGTAATCTGATCCTGGGCGAAGGACTGAACTTGGAACTGTCCCGCGGCCGGCAGTGGGTCGCCCTTATAAAGGTCTTTACCCTTCGCCTCGATGGCTTTCGAGGGTAGGATTGCCGACGTCGAGTAGGCAAGGATGAATGGCAGAGAAGCATAGGGCTGTTTGAGGTAGAAGATGACAGTGAGGTTGTCGGTGGCAGTGACCTTGCTGATCGGCGCGAATGCATAGGTCGCCCAGGTCGTCTGGTCATTGATGTAGTGCTCGAACGATGCCTCAACGTCGGCTGCGGTGAGTGCGCTGCCATCGGAGAACTTCAGGCCCGGCTTGAGTTTGACAATATACCGATCATCACCTTCCGGCGTCACCGACTCTGCGAGTCCCATACGAACGTTATTGCCGTCTTGGTCTAGAACGGTGAGCGTCCCTGAGATGAGCTGCATGATGCCAATCTGAGTCCCGGAGCTGTTCTGGCCCGGGTCGAGCGTCGTCGGAATGAGTGGTACGCCAATCCTTAGCGTGTCAGTGCCACTTTCTGTGGCCCCGGACGAACCGCTGTAGGCGGTCACAGCTAGGGCAATCCCGAGCACTACGAGCCATCCGGTCCCCTTATGTATCATCCACATGTTTCCTTACCTCCTATTCTAGACTTGACGTGTTTCGGTCGTTCCCGGACCGCAGTGAGGTGTGTCATTTGTTTCATCTGGTGAGCATGTTCGACTCCTTTTCACAGGGTTCCACCTGCAGTGCCGTCGCAACAATATGCGGTGAGGCACTCGGACGGCGTAGGCTGGGCAGTCGCACATGGCCCTGCCCCCGAGGCTTTAGAGGATTGAGGCGATCAAGCTTCGGGTATACGGGTGGGTCGGCGACTGGAGGAGGTCGACAGTGGGGCCTTCTTCGACGATGACCCCCTTCTCCATCACAATCGCCCTGTCGGTCAGGTAGCTGACGACGTTGAGATCGTGGGAGATCAGCACCAGGGCAACACCTTGTTCGTGGCGGAGGTCTTGCAGTAGGTTGAGGATCTGGGCCTGCACGGAGACGTCCAGAGCAGAAGTTGGTTCGTCGGCGACGATCACCGTCGGGTTCGCTGCGAGTGCCCGTGCGATCCCGATCCGCTGGCATTGTCCTCCACTCAGGTCACCGGGGCGTTTATCGAGAGCGGCACCTCTGATCCCCACACGCTCAAGCAGATTCCGGGCATGTCCGGCCGCATCTGCTTTGGTGGCGCCGCCACAGCACTGGTAGACCTCGGCAACCGTGCTCAGGGCCGAAAGCCGCGGGTTGAGCGCGCTATATGGATTCTGAAACACCATCTGCACGGCGCGCCGCAACGGATCGCGGCGGCGAACCGTACTCCACGGGCGTCCACGAACCGTCACAGTCCCGGAAGTGGCAAGCAGCGTGCCGACGAGCAGGCTGGCCAAGGTGGTTTTGCCGGAACCGCTCTCACCAACGATGCCTATCGCTGCCCCTTCAGGGATAGTCAGGGTGACATTCTTGACGACAGCCGGACCCATACCGTAGGCGAACGTGACATCGGAAGCCACCAGAGCTGCCTGTGGCGATGGCTCGCTGATATGACCACCTTCCTGTTTCGTCGCGACCTCTCCAATCAGGCTCTTCGTAGTCGACGCCATAACGGAACTCTCAGAACTCAGCGGGTGATTTTGGTGGGAGGGGTCTCATACGCTTGCGCCTACTCGATCGCCCTTCGTGAGTTCGTGAACGCGGCTGCAGGCCACGACATGATGGGCTCCGATGGTTTCCAGTGCCGGGACTGCGGTATCGCACTGACGCAGCGCGTGTGGACAACGAGGTGCGAAGCGGCAACCACTCGGCCACGCATCTGGGGTGGCTGGGATGCCTGGGATTCCGATCAGGCGTTCCGCGCGCCCAATCACTGGGCGGGCTCGGAGCAACGCCTGGGTGTAAGGGTGCCTTGGATGCCGCAGTACAGTGTCAGTGGTTCCGTGCTCGACGACCATCCCGCCGTACATCACGGCGACGGATTGCGTCGCCGCTTTGACGACACCCAGATCGTGGCTGACCAAGATGAGGGCCATGTTCTCCTCGTGGTTTAGCCGGCGCAGGAGCTCGAGGATTTCCTTCTGGACGGACACATCCAGCGCGGTTGTCGGTTCGTCGGCGATCAACAGTTGGGGACGGCCGGCTATCGCCAAAGCAATCATGACTCGTTGCCGCATGCCGCCCGACAACTGGTGCGGATACTGGTGAAGGACCCATTCGGGGTCGCGCAGCCCGACCCGACCGAGAAGCTCTGTCGCACGTACCTTGGGTGTACTGCCGCCGTCGGCATCGAGTGCCTTGATGGTTTCCGTCAGGTGGGTGCCGATGCGCATTAGCGGGTTCAGCGCCGACAGTGAGTTTTGCGGCATCAGTGTAACGACCCGGCCGTACAGCCCCGCCTCGGCGTGCGCCCTCGGCGATGTAACGTTCCTGCCGGCGAGAGACACGGTGCCGCGGCTGATGCGTCCACCGAGCACGCCCAGCGATCCCGCGAACGCGCGGCAGGTAAGGCTCTTGCCCGAACCCGTCTCGCCGACGATCCCTACTGAGTCTCCCTTGCCGATCTTGAGATCAACATGAGAGACCAGCTCACGGCCGTCGATCTCGATTGCGAGGTTCGAAGCATCCAGCAGCGTCTCGGTCATAGCAACCTAGCCCTTCGTACGTTGGAGGCGAGGGCGTCGACCACCAGCATTACCCCGAAGCCGAGAATCATCACCACGCCTACGGTGGTCAGCGAAATCCACCAGGCATCTCCCAGGTAGCCGCGACCCTCGTACATGATGCTGCCCCATTCCGGGGTCGGTGGCTGGATACCGGCGCCCAGAAACGGCAAGGCGGCAATGAGGGACACCATGGAAAGCGCATCGGCAACCGCGTAAGTTACCGTGGTGGGCCACACCGATGGCAGCAGGTGATGTGCCACGATCCGAGCATGGGAGAAGCCGAGTAGTCGGGCGGCCGCAACGTAATCTTCCTCTCTGAGGACGTGTGTCCGGGTGCGGGCGAGGCGCGCGTAGATCGTCCAATTCACGGTCCACACGGCCGCCAGGATCGAGGCGCCGCCCGCCGGCAGCGGCCAGACCCGCGTGCTCGGGCCGGTAATGAGTACGATGACGAGGACCAGGATAACGAAGGGAAACGCGATCACACCGTCGGTGAGCCGCATGACAACCGCATCTACTGCTCGGCGGCGGGACGCGCCAACCAACGTGCCAATCACGGTCCCGAACACCAGCGGGACTATTACACCGAGCCCCGCGAGCGCGATGTCGATGCGACCGGCGGTGAACACGCGGATGTAAACATCGCGGCCCACCGAGTCGGTACCGAACGGATGTTCAAACGATGGCGCCTGCAGCGGAGCGGCGACCAGGGCGTTCGGATCCGTGCTATCCACCATTGGGATCACCAAACACGCGAGCACCACAGCAAAGATCAGGCCCACTCCAATGAGCAACTCGACTCGGCGTGGCCGTGATGGCCGGCGAGCGGAGACCCGAGCGGCACCTATGACTTCAGCACTTTCTGTAGTCATCTGCGGTTCCTCCGCAGGCGAGGGTCGACAGCGATATTGAGCAGGTCGGCTAGGAGATTGAAAACGACCACCGCGAGAGCCGTGAGCAGCGCGATGCCCTGCACGACTGGAAGATCCCGCGTGCCCATGGCCTGAAGCAGTTGGGCTCCAAGTCCGGGCAGGGCAAAGACCGTCTCGACGGTCACCGCACCACTCACCAGAATCCCAGTATTGAACCCGACCAGCGTGATTACCGGCAACAATGCGTTAGGAAGCACGTGACAAAACACCACGCGGTACCGAGGAACACCACGTGTGCGGGCCGCTTCGACGAATGGCTGCCCCAGTGCATCCAGCGCAGCCAGACGCACGGTGCGCGCGATCAGCGGTCCCAAATACAGCGAGAGGGCGACGGCAGGAAGCCACAGATACTTGAGGTTCGCAGGCCACCACCCAGCCCAACCACCAGCCGGGGCAAGCCCGAACCGCAGCGCGACGACGTACAAGACGATAAGACCGGCCATAAAACTAGGCAATGCCAGCAGGACGGTCGTGCCCAGCCGTCCCAGCAGGTCTGGCCCCGAGCGGCGCACCATCGCAAGCCACAACCCAAGAGGGACCCCCCCCGAGCAGCGAGAAGACAATCGCCATGGCCGCGAGGCTCCCCGTCACCACCAACGACGGACCAATCAGCGACGAAACCTCCTGCCCTCGATATGCGAATGATGTGCCAAGATCGCCCCGCAGCAATCTGCCCAACGCTCCTGCAACCTGTTGCAACACCGGCCGATCAATGCCGAGTTCGTGGCGCAGCGCGCTCAACGACTCGGTTGATGCCCTGTTACCAAGCATCGTTTGCGCCGGATCACCCGGCACCACCCGCACAAGCAGATTTGTACCGAGGGTTACGAACAACGCCACGATCCCGATCTGCAAAGCTCGCACCGCAAAGGCACGAAACATCATCATTTTCTTACTCCTTTATGGAAGTCTTGCTTCTCGGAATGTCGTAATCCGCCTCGTGCCGATTCGGCGGCTGGAGAGCGCGTCCCATCGTTCTGCTAGACCAGACTGCGTGCCCGCCCCTCCCTTAGCAGTCACGGCGTTCGTGGATGCAAAGTCACGCCACTGTTACGTCGGAGTATCCCCGACAGGGACAACTGGCAGAACGATTCGGGAGGGATTTCCCGTCTCATGGAATACCATCTGCTCAGCGACAACGTAGCTGGTGTCCCCGCCCTTCTGCAGACCGGTGTTAGGATTCGGGTCAAACCACGGGAAACTGCTGCTCGTGATTTCCAGTCGGATGCGGTGCCCCCTCTTGAAAAGGTGGCCCATCGACCAAAGATCGATCTTGTACTCGTACACTTCGCCAGGGACGATGAGTTCCTGCCTTGCAGAAGAGTTTCGATATCTGGCCCTAATATTTCCTGTTGCAAGAAGCGTCGCGTAACCGCTTGGTTCAACGTCAACTAGGTGTGCAACAAAGTCCGTATCCGGCGCGCTCGAAGCTGCGTAGATGTGGGCAAATATCTGCCCGACCACGTGTAGGTCGCGCTCAAGCGGCGCGCCAGTGTACACAAGCACGTCGTCGCGCCGCTCGACTGGCCGACGATCGAGCGGCCCCGAGACATTCGGCTTCAAACCAGTCCAATTCCCACCCCCTATCGTGGGGACTGGATCGGCCGGGTCATAGACGAACCGGTCGTATGGCTCCGCTGCTGGCTTCACCTCGCTGAGCTGGCCGTTTCCGAAGAGGCTGTTGGCCTGGCCTCCACTGTGGAGATAGAAGTTGGCACTGACCGCGTCCCGTACTGGCCACGAGGTATCCGCACGCCAGCGGTTCATACCGGAAATGAAGACGTGCACAGGCGGCTCCTCGAGCACACCATTATCGATGCCTTTGAGCCAGTAGTCGAACCACCGGAGCTCGACTGCGTGGAGATCCAACTCAGCGTCTACCCCGTAGTCCAGGTCACCAACTCGGGAATGTGTCCAATTATGGGTCCACGGGCCCACTATGAGATGGTGGGTGCTTCGCAGTTCTTCAGGACCGTAGGCCACCATACCGAGATAGTTATTGATCGTACCCTGCAGGTCGCAGTCGTACCAACCTGTGATGTTCAGGGTCGGGACATGAACTTTCGGATAATTCCCGGCGGTGATCTCCCCAGCGTGGTATCGAGCGCCGGGGCTCCCGAGACGCCAATAGTCATCATTGTCGGGATGAGCAAAGAAGTCGCTCCAGAGCTGTGACTTCTTCCCGAGCAAGGCCTCATCTATCGTCCGAAGCGGTAGATGCCGATAAATCCGGTCCCAGTCGATGAACTTGTTCCAAAGGTCGTCTTCGTTCGTCCGCCGTTCGCCAATGACCATCAGCATGATCGCTTGGCTCAACAAGAGGCAACCAGCCCTGTTTATGTTATGGAAATGGTCATCGGCGCTGCCCATCGGGACGATCGTTTTCAGGTACCGACTGCCGAGCATCGCACCCATCCATTGCACCGTGGCGAGATACGACACTCCGGTCATTGCAACCGCGCCCGACGACCATGATTGCGTCCCCAGCCACTCGATGCAGTCGTGAACGTCGTGGCCGTCGTGGCCGCCCTTGTGCCAGTCTTTAGAAAAGAAGAGATACGGCTCTCCCTCTGAACCGTATCGTCCTCTGGCACTTACGGCAACGAAGACATAGCCTCGCGGAACGAAGTAATTCGCACGACCTATACTATCTGACATTGGTGTGTCCGGCAGGGACGTACTGTGGCCGTACGGAGTAAATACCAGGATGACAGGGAACTGCCCTTCCGCTTTGGGCCGCCAGATATTCCCTCGGAGATGAATGCCATCGCGCATGGGGATGTCTACCTGATAGTGGAAATGCACATCGTATTCCGGCTGGGAAAGAGCGTGGGTCCATGTGCCGCTGCTATCGATGAACCACGCGCGGGAAGCTTCGCAGCGGCGAAGTTTGACCCGGTCGATCTGCGACATCGTTGCCTCCCCGTTCAAATTTCCAGCCGAATCCAGAGGCGGGGCCGGCGTGAACCTGCCCAACGACCAACGCTTCGTCCTTTTTGTCTGGGAAGTGTGCGAACGACGTCGCTCACCACCTTCGGCTACTTCCACTCCCGCCCGCTAACGATTTCACAAAACCTTTGTCTGGCGAAATATCTTTTCGCAGCGTCTTAATTTATTCTTGATATATTGCATGATCGAGAACATGTGACCCGACTAGCGCCGCGGGTGGATGCATTGGTGGCTTCAAGGCGACGCCTGCGAGCGGCTTTGCCTTTGCCCATCTTCTTTCCGCAAGCCCCCCTCCAAGGAGACCGCGCGGCTCCCCGGCTCGATCGATTTTCCCGCGGGTCTGTAGTTGAAAAAACCGGCACCAGGGCCAGCCCTACACGCCAGTGATGATCCTCCTAGGCCAATCATAGTGGTCACAGCCTGACCAGCAGTTCGCCAATGGTCCTGTCTAGTTCAGCCTTTGCAACAAAATGTAAAAGAGACTTTACAGAAGATTCACACCGCAAACGACCGTCAGTGGTAGTCTTACTAAAGTCTAACGACTGCTGCGGTTAGAAGCGGGTAAGGCCGACTCACCTCATGACGGCACACGACGCAACGGAGAGTTTATACCCATGCCAACACGAGCGCTCATCCTGATTGAAGGCCATTCAAGGGGTAACGGTCTGCGATACGTTCAAGCAGCCCGAGGTCTTGGTCTTCATCCAATCACTCTGTCGACTGATCCAACTAGGTACGACTACCTTGCAACAGAAAGGAGTGAGGCAATCCAAGTCCATACAGACGATCTCGATATGCTGATCGGCGAATGTTCCCGGCTGCGTTCCTCGTATGACATTGCTGGCATTACCGGCTTTTCGGGCGACGACGAGTCGGTGTATGGGACGGTCGCCAAGCTCTGCCGGCATTTTGATCTGCCGGGGCCAAACCCGGCATCTGTTGAACGATGCTACGACAAATGCGTCCAACGTCAGCTGCTGGCGGAGGCCGGAGTTCCAGTTCCTGCTTTCCGCGTCGCAACGAATGCAACGGACGTAGAAAGCGCTGCCGCGGCGGTTGGCCTGCCTGTAGTCCTTAAGCCTGCCTTCGGCATCGGCAGCATTGGTGTTCGACTTTGCAGCAACATAGACGAGTTAGCTGACCATAAGACCTATCTATTTGGCGGCAGACACATAGGGCGGTCCCCGACGAGGATACTGGTCGAAGAATTCGCACAAGGCCCGTATTATTGCGCCAATATGATGGGAGATCAGGTCATCGGGATTGCCGCAGCCGATTTTGGCCCTCCGCCACATTTCGTTTACCGCGAGACGACCTTTCCGGCTGTGCTGACCGACGACGAGCATAAGCGTATCACCGATGTTTCGCGGAGCTGTCTGCGAGCTCTCGACCTAGGTTGGGGGCCAACAAACATTGAACTCCGGTGGACGAAGCGCGGGCCAGTCGTCATTGAAGTCAATCCCCGTCTTGCTGGCGCCCCGGATCCTCAGCTGGTCCAACTGGCTTACGGTGTCGATCTCATCACCGAACACATCAAGCTTACCATCGGCGAGGAGTGGAATTTGCATAGAAGGCATTCCCACACTGCGGCATCTCGAAACTTGGTGCCCGATCGTGACGGCACCCTCGATTGGACCGGTGGGGAAACTGAGGCGGCTGCTGTGCCAGGTGTAGCCGAAGTAAAACTGTACGTTAGATCCAGGACGCCGATCGTGCGGAAAGGCGATTTCCGAGACCTTATCGGGCGGGTTGTCGTGACCTCGCCCAGTCATGCTCGGACCGAGGCGATACTTCAGCGCGCCGTTGACTTGATCGACTGGTCGATCACACCATTTCCAGTCCTCAACGAATGAGAAATGGTATAGGTTTCGGCGAGTCCGGGCATGGGGTGTGACCATTCGGCCGCGGGCCTTGCCGCCGTCATTGTCCCATGCATTCTTCCTGTTAGCGGCAACGAGATTTTCTAGTCGACGCGGTGGTCCGGGCTAGGTACAGGCATTCTATTTGCGGTGCGCTTTGGTGACACCTGCCCGCCTTCAAGAGCAAGTCGGTCTGCCCCCCTCACGCCCCTGCCTTCACCGACCAAGGACGCGCCGCATCGTTTCGCTGTTTTCCGTTGGCGTAGTCAAATCTCCGCACAGCGTCCCACGATCGCCCCCCCGATTCAACTACGCGATGCCGGATACAGATACTGCGGGACTACACATTCACCCTTCCCCGCAACAATTCATAACAAATGTAACACACGCTGCTCAAATATACACAATCCTTTAACTTGACACTAACGCGCATTCACTTAAAACTCAACTTCATGCACGCACTAGAGCAAGCTACGATGAACAGATTGGCTCCTTGATACCGCAGCCCCACAGAACGATCATTAACCGGTCGCGGTGTTCATTGTGCCTTCTAGAAAGAGCCGGAGTATGACGGAACTTAACCAGATAAGAGCGAGGCTCAAAGTCAGCCAAGAGCAAAGTTTTCCGCTGTACATCAAGGAATTTGGTCTGGATTTGGTCGTAAATGAGGGAGTCTTTTCCCCTCAAGAATTCCAAAATTGGCGTTGGCTTGCTGAGAATTTTCCTCCTGTAGATGGCAAGAGCGTCCTGGAAATCGGTTGCGGCTTCGGCCTCCCAGGACTGCACCTCGCGAAACTCGGCGCGATGTCACTTCTCTCGTGCGACATCGATCCCAAGGCCGTGGCGAACACGCTAGAAAATGTCGCAAGGAATGGAATCCAGAATGCAGAAGTAATACAAAGCGATATATTTACAAATATCCCCAGACACCGAATGTTTGACTTCATCTTTTGGAACTATCCATCGATTTATGCACCGGACACTTACGTGTATAGAGACGATCTCGAACGAGGAGCTGTCGATCCCGGTTATAAATTGCTCAACCGCTTTCTATCGGAAGGTCCAGAATTCCTCACAGAGTCAGGTAGCATCCTTCTAGGCTTCGCCAGCAGCGGGCGCGACGATCTTCTCTCGGAAGCTGTGGCCGCAAACGATCTCTCCTGCGTGCTTCTTGGGTCCGGTACCTACCCCAATGCGAAGCAGGTCTACAGAATGTTCGCAATCCGCAAAAGAGTGTGAGCGAATGACGTCACAACCGCCCTGTCGCGCCGGAAGAACCACGAGTGCGCTCCTACCACGCTCAGTATTCACATACCTCGTGGATGGTAGGCAGAGAGTTTCGGCAAGATCGCCCACGCGTTAATAATTCGACAAAGCTCTATCAGCAGGTAAGGGAAACGAACATGACTCTTGAAGTTTCATTCCTTTTCGGTGGGATTTCGACGGAGTACGATGGGTCCGTCTCATCGTTAGAAAATATCGTCTCCTCATACCTGGACCTCAACGATACTGCACGGCCATTTTCTATAAGGAATTTGTACCATGTCAGTCGAGACGATGGCCTCGTTCGTGCAATTCCATTTGATGGCACCTTTACCGTCGCAGATTTCCAAGCCTATATGTCAGATATTAGCAGCCTTTCTGGAGGTACACAGCTCTCGAGTTTTAATACCGTTTTCTCCCGCGATGAATACGTTGTGAATTTGTTACACGGACAGTTTGGCGAAGACGGAGGAGCTCAAACGCTTGCGGCGCTGTTAGGTCTAAGGGGCACGTTCGGTGACCCACACGTTGCATCGTTGACTATGAATAAGTACGCGATGTCATCGTTCGTGTCTTCGTTATTTCCGGATGAAAGCGTGAGAATACCGAAGACGGTTTTGCTAACATCCAGAAACGAATGCAATTGGCAGAAGCTAGTAAGGTCGATTCAAGGTCCGATTGTGGTAAAACCGAATTCACTTGGTTCGTCGTTATTTGCTGAACTTTTCTTGAGCCCGCACGATCTGAGGGCGAAATCACCGCTCTTTTGCGGACTATTTTTACCTACGATAACGCTGTCTTGGTCCAGGAATTCGTTCCTGGTGACGAGTACACGTGCGGATGCTTGGTTAGCTCGTCCGATGTGATAACGCTGCCAATTGTCAAAATTGACGCTGAGAAGCAATTTTGCGGACGAGATCAGAAGTATTTTGGGAACATAGCAAAAAAAACTATGGTCGGCACAGACGACGAAATTTCGGTGAGACTCAAATCTGCGGCGGGAATTATTACTTCTTCGATGCCATTCTACAACATGGTGCGGTTCGATTTCCGAGTGACCGATGAGTCGGAGGTTTGGTTTTTAGAATGTAATTATATACCGGGATTGGGAAAAGATGGCTCATTTGAATTGATGCTTCGCGACTATGGCATGACTGTAATCGATTTGATTCCTTGGATCGTCGGCAACTCATCTCCCTTTGTGAAGTCAAACCATTTCATAAACTACGAGTGTCTCTGATCAGAGAGGAGGTGGAGAATGAATGACAGCTTCAGCTATGGAGAAAATTGGGCCCCAATATATGGCAAGTTCACTACAATTCGGGGAAAGGCTGCCGAAGCAGACGAGACAGTTGCCTTTCTAGAGAGATACTCCAGCGGAGGGTCTGCTCTTGAGCTTGGTATTGGCGACGGGCGCGTGGCGGTGCCGTTGAGCGAGCGCGGCGTCAGGGTCGAAGGGATCGACAATTCGGACAGGATGTTGAAACTTCTCGCCAAACGCGCCAGTCAGATCAGGGCTTGGAAGGGCGACATCGCCAATTTCAGATCAGGCAAACGTTACGATCTGGTCTTTTGTGTTTTTAACACGCTCACGCTGCTTTTTACGCGCGAAGAGCAAATAGCTTGCCTCCGATCTGCCGCGGAGGCCCTGAATGCCGAAGGGGTTCTGGTGGTGGAATTGGGCGTGCCGGCCTTCGATGGTTTCACCGACGGCGAAAAAACTACCACAGTGTTCGTGGATCATGAGAATACCATTCTTAATGCACACGTGCATGAATCGGTGAATCAGAACTTGGTTTCAACCCTTCTCTGGTTTTCTGGCACGTCGGTCAGACGTTTGCCCTATCGCGTTCGCTACGTTTATCATCAGGAACTCGATACCATGGCCTAAAGCGTAGGGCTCCAGCTGGCGGAGCGTTGGGGAGACTGGACGAATGGTCCGTTCACCGAAGCGTCCAAACGCCATGTCTCAGTTTACCGCCGAGCCCGCCCGTAGGTCGGTGCTTCCAGTCCGTGCTCGATATATTTGCGCACTCCTTCTGCGCTCTGGTGCCCACCCATTGACCTGTCATTAGACCGAGCGGCAGATCGTGCCTAGACGCTGGCCCTTCGTCACTGCGCAGGCGGAGGCCGGCGCGGCTGCGTTGCGGACGTCGCCGGCTGCAACACGTCTTCAATTCCGGATTGACGTCGGTTCTACCGTCTCAGAATGGATATCGCCCTGCCGGTGGGGAGGGAGGACACCGGCAGGGCGCGCCGCCATACGTCGCGACCGTCTGGCGGCATGACATCGGCGCCAAGATATGGCTTAATATGGCAACCCTCTTTGCTGCAATTCCCTCCCTACCCGACTTCGAACGTCACGCCCTGGGCGAGCGGCAGGCTGCGGCCGTAGTTGATGGTATTGGTGGCCCGGCGCATATACGCTTTCCAAGCGTCGGAGCCGGATTCGCGGCCCCCGCCAGTTTCCTTTTCGCCGCCGAACGCGCCACCGATTTCAGCGCCGGAGGGGCCGATGTTCACATTGGCGATGCCGCAGTCGGAACCTCGCGCAGAAGAAAAGTCTCCGCCTCGCGCAGATCATTGGTGAAGATCGACGACGACAGGCCTTGCGGGACGCCGTTGTGCAACCGCAGTGCCTCATCGAAATCGCTGTAACGGATTACATAGAGGATCGGGGCAAAGGTCTCTTTTTCAACCGACCCGGTCTGCTCGGCGATCTCGACAAGCGCAGGGCGGACATAATAAGCGTCCTCGCCGAAGCCGGAATCGACCCGCCCGCCGCCGAAGACCTTGCCATCAGCGGCCTTCGCCTCGGAAAGCGCCGCCTGCTGCGCGTCGTAGGCTGCCTTGTCAATCAAGGGGCCGATGAGGTTTCCCGATTCGAGGGGGTTACCGACGGATACGGAGCCGTAAGCCTTCTTCAGCCGAGGGATGAAGCTGTCATAGATGCTGTCATGCACGAACAAGCGCCGCAGCGAAGTGCAGCGTTGCCCGGCCGTACCCATCGCTGCGAAGGCGACGCCGCGCAGGGTTAGGTCCAGATCCGCGGTGGCGGTGACGATTGCAGCATTATTTCCACCCAGCTCCAGGATTGAGCGGCCGAAGCGGGAGGCGACACGGGGGCCGACGGCGCGGCCCATCGCCGTCGAGCCGGTGGCGGAGATCAGTGGCACCTTCGGGTGGTCGACCAGCACCTCGCCGATATCGCGGGCGCCGATCAGGACGCTCGACAGACCCTGCGGGACGCTCCCTCCTTCCTCCTGGAAGCGTTTGACCGCACGGTTGAGCAGCGCCTGAGCCGCCAGCGCACTCAGCGGCGTCTTCTCCGACGGCTTCCAGACGATGGAGTTTCCGCAGACCAGCGCAAGCGCCGCGTTCCACGACCAGACGGCGACTGGGAAGTTGAATGCCGAGATGATGCCGGTGACACCGAGCGGATGCCAGGTTTCCATCATCCGGTGCTCGGCACGCTCGGTAGCGATCGTCAGGCCGTATAGTTGGCGCGACAACCCGACGGCGAAGTCGCAGATGTCGATCATCTCCTGGACCTCGCCCAAGCCTTCCGAAGGAATCTTGCCAACTTCGATCGACACGAGGCGTCCGAGGTCGTGCTTGGCCAGCCGCAGCTCCTCGCCAAGCAGGCGGATCAGTTCACCGCGCTTTGGCGCAGGTATCGATCGCCATTCGAGAAATGCCAAATGGGCTTTTTCAATGGCTTCCTCGGCGGCTGCCGTATCGACTGTCTTCACTCGCGCTAGCGTCTCACCCGAGATGGGTGATCTCACGGCGAGCTCGCCATCGCTCAGGGCGGCGACCTCGACCCCACAACGGGCGAGGATCGCGGCCACCTCGCCGGCGAGGGAGGGATCGATAATCTGGGTGGCGTGGGAAGTCATGGTGTTTCCTTCAGGTGTCAGGGATGCAGTGTCGCCAACCATCGCGACGACAGGTGGTCGGCCTTCCATTGGGCGACGGATCGTGGATTGGCTGTCTTTTTGCCTCCAAGAATCCCAGAGGCGCCCTGCCCGATCCGCCGCGCTTTCATCATGGCGCTTTGCGTGCTGCTTTGCTCAGTTGCGCCAATGCCTCGTCGATCGAGTCCTGTTGCGCCTTGGCGTAGAGGTCGAGCTCATTGACGATCTTCGCTCCCAAGCCTTGTTCGAAGGCGTCCCGATTGGAGCATTCCAAAGAGTTCTGCTGCTCGTCGGTACCGAGATTCGACTGGAAGATTCCCGCGGCGCTGACCGGCAGAAAATCCTCATAGACGATCGGATCGAAATGCAAATGGCCGCTCGCGACGAGTTCATCGACTGATGGCAGGATCTCCTTCCGTGCAGCGGCTGCAAGGCCTTTCCGAGTCGGTGCGTAGCGAAAATAGGCGAGCCCCTGCTCGCGCAGTGCGCCCCAACTGTCGGGAAACTCCTTGAACCGCTCTGTCAGGCGGCTCTCGTAGGTACCGGCATGAGAGCCTGCCACGCCAACCTGCACCTCGCGGCGAACCAAGGCCAGTAGCCTGTCATAGAGCTTGCGCCCCTTCGGAGTGAGCGCCACGCCGCGCTGCTCGATTTCGCCGAACCGGGCCGTGTGCCTGCCCTCAACCGGGGCCCCGTCTGCGGCTTTGAATTCGATCCGCTCCTCAAGCGCCTTGAAGCTGGTCTGGCGAAGCAGGATCGGACACTCGCGACGTGGCGGGCCCTCGATGACCGCCTTGGGGGTGATGCCGCGTTTGGGCATACCTAGCTGCACCGCGTCGATGTCGAGCGTGCGCGGCGTCAGATGATTGATATGCGGTCCGCGGAAACTCACCACGTCGGCAATCAGCCGGTGAGCGCCGTGCAGCTTGTTGTAGGTGGCAAGCGTCACGGTGGCGTCGCTATGCCAGCGGAAGGTCTCCAGAACCTCGCGCACGAACTCCTCGGCCTCAGCCTGTTCAAGGCCGCCCTCGGCTTCGAAGACCTCTACGAGTTCAAGTGCGCGCGGGGTGAAGATCTGTCGCTGCGCCAGTATGCGCGCCGCCAGTTTGCGCAGCGCTTCGTCCTCGATCAGCTCGAGGCGAAGAAGCGAGGTGAAAACGCGGAACGGATTGTTTCGCAACGCATCGTCGTCGACGGGGCGGAAGGCCGTGGAATGCACCGGCACGCCAGCGACCGATAGATCGTAGTAGCCGACCGGATGCATGCCGAGCACCGCGAAGATGCGGCGGATGTTGAAGAGTTCTTCCGGCGTGCCGAGGCGAATGGCGCCGTGACGCTCGACACTCAGCCGATCCAGCTCATCGTTCCGGCGCAACGCCTGTTCCAGCTCTGGGTCACTCGCCAACGTTGCAGTGTTGACGTCGGTCACCAGCCCAATGAGGGTGCCATACTGCGGCACCTCAGTGCGGTACATCTCCGACATGGCATTCGAAAACAGCGCTCGGATATCGTCGGCATGGACCGTCATTGAAGACATCCTGAGCGACTTTATCTGAGCATGCATGGTCATCCGGACCTCCTGAATGCCAACGGGGACGAGGAAGCAGCTGCCGCTTGCACAGCTTGTGTCATCTGCATGCGATCAAACCATTCTTCTGCCGGCTTCGATATCGACATCTATTCAGAAGTTCATTCCGATTTGGAATGAATACGAATTGAAACGGCTTGATTTAGGCCATGCAATTTCAGATTGACCCTGGGTGCACGGCATTTCGCGCCGCGAACTCCCATGGCCTTGCATGGCCGCTGGCGCGGGGAAACACCCAGCGCTTGTCGTTTTCCGAACTTCGCCGGTCGCGGAAACTGCCGCCGATCGCCACGGGAACCGCCTGCTCATGCGGCAACCGTGCCGCTGTGGCCCTTCACCGCCTCGCCCTGTCGATAGTAAACGCCGAAGCGGTTTCCTAGAAACGCGTCGAGTTCAATGTCTTCCTGGCGGATGAAGCCTTGGACCGGGATCTCACCGTCGGCAAGCAGATCCAGAACTGCGCAGATGCTGGACGCGGTCGTAATCTGGATCGCACTCGTAACGCGCCCGCCGATCTCCGCGCTGTAAATCTTGTTCGCGTATGTTTCCTGGATCAAGCGACCGCTTCTGCGCCCGGAAACGGTCACGAAAACAATCACGACGTCCTGTAGCGTCGTAGGCAGGCTATGTTCGAGTATGTCCTTGAGCACATCGCGCCGGTGCCGTAGCCCCAAGTCGTGCAAAAGCGCCTTCATGATAGCGGCATGGCCGGGATAGCGTATGGTTCGATAGTTGAGCGTGTTGACCTTGCCCTTCAGGGTTTCGCATAGCGTTCCGAGGCCCCCGGAGGTGTTGAAGGCCTCATAGGTCACGCCGTCGAGCGAGAATTCTTCGCGTTCTTCCAGCGCTGGCACTTCGACGAGTTCGCCGTTGACGACGGCCTCGCAGGGTTGGATGTACTCGTTGATGACCCCGTCAGTGCTCCAAGTGAGGTTGTAGTTCAGGGCGTTGCTCGGGAACTGCGGGAGTGCGCCGACGCGCAGCCGTACGCTATCGAGGCTGTCAAACTTGCGCGCAAGGTCGCTCGCCACGATCGAAATGAAACCTGGCGCTAGACCGCATTGCGGAATGAATGCGCCCTTGGCTGTCTTGGCGATCTGTTTTACCTGCCGGGTGGACTCTACGTCCTCGGTGAGGTCGAGATAATGCACCCCAGCTTTGGCAGCGGCAGTGGCGATTGCCACGGTGAGCTGGAAAGGCGCCGCGCTTAGAACCGCAAATTTGCCGGACAGTTGCGCATACAAGGCCTCTTCATCGCTAATATCGAGGTACGCCGTCGAAAGCGCGGGACCACCTTCAATCTCCGCCAATTGTTCGACACTGCGGTCAACCACCGTCACATGATAGTCCCCCGTATCGGCGAGCAGCCGAGCGATCGTGGAGCCGATCTTTCCTGATCCGATGACGACAACGTCTTTCATTGTTTTCTCCTGCAACGCACCCATGTCCGACGGTCATGCTCTCAGATCGTGCGGTTGATTTGCAGCGTTAAATTTTATAAAATTCCTATTTGTATTGGGCACATCGCAGGAGGCAATCTAGCAACATGCAGGTTTCGGCAAAAGATCGCCAACTTCTGATGCTGCTTGCGGAAGACGCGCGTACGCCCATCTCCGGACTCGCGCGAAGGTTGGGCTTGTCGCGTACGACTGTTCAGGCGCGGCTCGACCGTCTTGAACAGGAAGGGGTCATCGCCGGATATGGCGTGCGCCTTTCAGATGCTTATGAGCACGGCCTAGTTCGGGCTTATGTCATGATCGTCCTTAGGTCTAAGGCGCTCGGCCCGGTCGTTCGAGCGCTTCGTGCCCTTCCGGAAGTAATGTCCGTCCATTCGGTCAGTGGGGCCTTTGACCTAATTGCAGACGTAGCTGCGTCGTCGATCAGCGAACTTGATAGAACTATCGACGTGATCGGCGAGGTCGATGGGGTCGAGAAAACGCAGTCGTCGATCGTGCTGTCGACGCGTTTCCAACGATAGGCGTGCACGAGTTGGATGGATGCAGTGTCGCGGCCGTTCGGACCGGCCAGCTTATGGTTGAGGCAAAGCCCAGTCACCACGAGTGCCCTGATCGCTGCCCGTTGAAATGAACCGGGCGAACGTAATAGATACGCCCTACGAGTTCCTCCTCATAGAAGGTGTAAGCCTGTGCACTCGGTGGGTCACCACAATCTGCCCTCTTATGCCCTGTTGCGTAGCTTTGAATGCGCTGCACGGCACGAAAGCTTTACCCAGGCGGCGGAAGAGCTTCATCTCACGCAAAGCGCAGTTAGTCGACAAGTCAAAGAACTTGAAGACATGATCGGCGCGACATTGTTCAGACGGGTTGGACGACGCGTTGTACTAACCGAGGCCGGCAGGCGTTTTGCGGTGGATCTGGCAATCGATCTCGAGAACCTCAGGCAATCGGTCGTACGAGCGATTGCCGTCGGAGAGCGAATTTCGACCTTGCGTATCGGCATCCTCCCAACATTCGCCAGTCGTTGGCTGATCCCGAGGTTGGCGACCTTTCTCAACGATCATCCCAACATCGAGATCCGGCTGGAGACCCGCACCCTGCCGTTCGATCTCACGCGAGAGCGCTTCGATGTCGCGATCCATTTCGGAAAGGCCGACTGGCCGGACGCACGTATGACCAAGTTGTTCGATGAGGAAATGGTGCCGGTTGCATCCCCCAAATTTCGCGATACGCACATGGTAACGGAACCTGCTCGCCTGCTGGAGTCTCCGCTTCTGCATCTCATCACCCGCGAAAGCGCCTGGGTTGACTGGTTTGCAATGAACGGAACCAGCGACAAGCGGCTGCTGAGCGGCCGACATTTCGATCAGTTTTCCATGATCATCTCGGCAGCGGTGGCCTCTCTCGGCGCCGCCCTTCTACCGAAATATCTAATAGAAACAGAGCTTGAGGATGGAATTCTGATCCCGCTAAGCGACATGCCTTTGAAGACGCAAAACAGCTATTTTGTGGTCAGCGCGGCAGGTGACGTAAACCCGCAGGTAAACGCATTTACGCGCTGGCTAATGTCGGCCGCACGGCGCCCCCGGATGACAATCACACACCAATAGGGGCGCCTATCGCAGGCCAAGTGGAGAACACTGAAATGAGACGTGACGTGCTTCGGTGCAAAGCTGGTTCTGAAATTTTGAAGAATTTGGAACGAGGCGCCGACGGCGATGTAGAGGTCGGTCAGCCCCCGGTCAGACGAGGACGTCTGTAGCTGCAGCAATGGCTTTATTAGGCTTTAGCGATCTATATTCCATGATATCCCGGTTCGCATAATCCAGACCCCGCGTTTGGCGCCCTAGACTGTCGTCAATCGAGGCGATTTCAACATTCTCTGGCCTTATACCAACCGGGAGGCCGGTTTGCCGTCCATACGCTTTGCCGTCAAACGAAAGTTCGTTTTTTGCCGCTACGTCATACTGAAATGCCAAATATCCGGCTTGATCAGGGAAATCCCAAATGGCATAGGTTGGGCGCATATCGTCTCTTTGACGGATATGAGAATGTGGTGATTGAAGGAGCACGTTGATGCCCGGGGAACCAAACAATAATATGATTGAACTTACTGCCGATATCGTTGCCGCCTATGTCCAAAAGAACGCGGTTCCAGTGTCCGGATTGCCGGATTTGATCGCGAGCGTGAATTCGGCATTGTCGAATATTAGCCCGCCATCTCCAATAGCAGAACCCCCGCCGAAGCCAGCAGTTAACCCCAAAAGGTCGGTGTTTCCGGACTACATCGTCAGCCTCGAGGACGGTAAGAAATACAAGTCACTTAAGCGCCATCTTGCGACCAGTCATGGGCTGACGCCTGATGAATACCGGGGAAGATGGGGTTTGCCGAAAGACTATCCCATGGTTGCGCCAAGTTATTCGGCGACCCGTTCGGCTTTGGCCAAGTCGCTAGGCTTGGGACGGAAGCCAGCTCTGGCCAAGAAACCTGCGACCAAACGCAAGGCCAGGGCCTGAGGTCTGGTCGCTATCGCCCTCGACACTCAACGCCATCCCGAAGGATGGCGTTGAGCACTGACGGGTGTTACGCCCGGATGCGGCCGAGGCGGTGAGCCTCGCTGGCATAGGCCGACAGCGGCTTGTCCGGCTTGAAATACAGGTCACGCTCGACCGGCAAGCCCAGGCGGCCACGAACGGCAGTGAGCTCCGAGAGGCTCAGGCTACCTATCTCCGGGCAGCCAAGCCCAAGGTCACAAAGACCAAATGCGAGGTCCGGGTCCTCCGGGTCGATTTCTGTCAGGAGCCAGGTCGCGCCGGCATCCGGCGTAAACAGCTTAACGACCGGGACGAAGTCAATTTCCTGCCCTGCGCCTCGGAGAAGTTGCTGCTGGCGACCATTCGCCAGCAGCTTCTCCCGCAGCTCTTGTGTCAAGATCTGCATGGCGGCCTCCTACTCGTCAGCCTTGGGCGTGCGGAGGACGACCCGCCCATCGATGGGCAGAGCGTCGAGGAGGAGCGTACCGCCCTCGCCGTCGTCGTGGGCGAAGAAGGAGCCGATGCGTATCCAGAAGCCCTTCTGGCCTTCCTTGCCGTCACGCACGGTGTAGGCTTGGTAGAGCGGCGATTTCGCCTCGGGCTTGGTGTTGCGGTTGTTGGTCATGGTCTTTTCCTTTGGTTGATGGTTTCTGTCCCGGAGGACGGTTCCAAAGGAGACGGCGCTCAAAGCGGGCTTGTCCCCAACCCGGGAGCGCAGCGAATGGAGCGGGCAGGAACGGGACAAGACGGCTGCGCCGGCTAGAAGGGAACGTCATCGGCTCCGGGCAGACCAGCAACGGAAAAGGCGACTGCCAACAGCATGGCACCGAGTGTGATGGCCGGGGTCGTCCTCACGATCATTCCCGTGGTGACGGCGATGGTCCGGTTGTTGGACCCTCATTCGTTCGACTCGCGAAATGCGCGGTAAGGCGTATGATCCCCAGATCGCCCGTACCAAAAAAAGGGCATTGCGGAGGCTTGGGCGTTGGAGCATCCGCCTATGTCCAGGAGCCTGACAATGTCACGCGCCAAGGTGTCTGCATTCGATTGCGAAATCCTGCGTAACGCCCTCCGCCGTGCGATCACCGAAGGGGAAATCCCAGAAAGCCAGTCGCGGGAATACGCCGCCCAAATGATCCGAGATTTCACCGGCGACGATGAGGTTGACCCGGACCTGCTGGAGTGGATCGTGCGGGAGCAGCCAGGCGCGTCCTAAAAGACGGCACTGCAAGCCGCGATGTCACGGCTGTCACCGTCGAGAAGCCCTTGGCTCTGACGCGAGAATGACCACACGTCCGCGCCGTCGCTCTGGAGCACCGTGCAAAGTGACCCGAGCTACGAAGCTTTGCGAGCAGGATGATGGCCGTTCCGCGGTGGTCAACCCTCGCTTGCTCTCTTAGTCTAAGCGCCATCCAGTACATCGCGATACAGCCGGGCTGCTTATTGGTAGCCGCTGTCGGCGGGGTCGATGCTGCGACTGCCGGCGTAACCGATGATCAACCGTGCCCGAGGCATTGAGGACGACCGCGACGTAGATCCAAAGGGTTGGCAGTGCGACGTTACGCTTGAGGAGAGGGGTCGCAAGCAATCTGGTCTTCGAACAGAAATGTCGTGGGATCCAGACATAGCGATTTAGCGATGCCAGCAATTGTATCGACACTGATATTTCCAGCGCCGCGTTCCAACTTCGCGAACGTCATCTCCGAGACGCCAATCAACTCTGCCATCTGATAGCACAGAAGGTCTCGGCGCTCGCGCTCACCATTGATAATGGCGCCAAGACGCCTCCGGATTGCTTGGTCTCCAAGCTCATGAACCCAGGGCTCGATATCGGTTTTGGCTGTCAACAACGTCGCAATGGAGATCCGAAGAGAACGGGCCATCATGTCAAGGGTACGCAAGGTGATATTGTTTTTACGCCGAGCAGTTTTGATATAGGTCCGGTAGGCGAGACCCTTACCAGGCGAAGTATGAAACAACTGCGCCATGTCTTGGTGACGAAGCCGCCTTTGTCGGCGTTCGGCCTTGAGAACCTTCGCAATGTTGGCGCGAAGCGGGTTGTCCACTTCGCCCTTTCCATTTCGCCTCATAAATCGATGCGTGCGCACAATTTGCCTGTCGCTCGGCCCTTTTGCCCTGACGTTATAGCCCATAGTAAAATGACAGCCAACATAGCCAGAACCCCTGTCATTTCCGACCGCGGCGTGCATACGGCAGCCTTGGCGCGGCGCCCCTGCTCCGCTAGCACACCATGCTTGCCAGTGTGTGAGCGCGGTCACCCATCACCGTCGAGAAGCCCTTGGCTCTGACGCGAGAATGACCAGACATCTGCGCCATCGTTCTGCAACACCCAGATGCTGTCGAAATCCTCGTCCGGCCAAGATTCTGGGGCGATACCCGCGCCACCGACGAGCGCAGCCGCCAGGCTCGGAATCGATTCGTGCTGCCAGCTTACCAACACAGGTGTTGGGGCTGTGCGGATGGCTTCTGCAGCCAGCGCCTCTTGGCCCTTCGAATACGTGACATCAGGTTGAAGACCGAGGCGTCTCGCCAGTGGCGTGATTGTTTGACTGGGCCGTTTGCTCCGGGTTCCGGAGCCATCTTTTTTGATCATGCCCGACGCAACAATCGTTGCCGGTTTTTCCATAGGCGCAGGCGGCTTAGAAAAGAGTGAGCAAAGCCCACCCGCGCGTTGCCAGCCACGCACTGTCAACGATGCGGGATCACTTGCGCCCTGTTCCGTAACTCCAAGATCGGCGCCATCGAGAATCGGCTTCTCGGCATGCCTAATGATCATGACAAGCCTACTTGGCATCGTCCGCCCCCATATTTCCGTACCACCCTCTGGCGCTACTCGGCGCCCATATTACGGCCGCAAGCGTCCGCACGGCAAGGTCGCGCGCTTGATCCCTAACAATATCAGTCTAAAATAATTCTCGCAGCTAGACTTTACTTTGGCAGTTTATTCTGAAGAATAACACTCTTGGTGCGCTGACGGCCGGAACTTTAAAGGTTTTCGGCCTTCTTTATACATTAGCCGTCTCATAAAATCGAGCCGGCTGGGTGGCAGTACGATTGGCGGTAGGTCAGATCGCTGGATCAGGTCGTTGTTCTTTTTGGGGGATGAGATGGTGCAGATCGTCAAGGCAACTGCAATCGTCAACAATGAAGTTGCGTTTCTTGCGTGGCAGACCAACCCCGACCCGATTCCTGATTGCCTGGGCTTCCACATTGTTCGGGAATATCTCGATGCCACTGGTCTGGTAACCGCCGAGCGCCCGCTTGCCGCCTATGTCGCCTTTGAAGGGCAGTCGAACCCGGACTGGCAGGCGCAGAACACAACCGTATGGCCGGTTCAGAAGTTTAACTGGCGTGATCTCACGCTGCGGCGACACCGTGACAAGTTGGGTCTCCGGCCCGAAAATGAGCGGCTACGATACCGTATCCGCCCGGTAGGTAGCTTGCGCGATGGCCTCGAGGAAGTGGTGCCCGTCCCCGAAAGCCATTGGGACGCAAAAACCAAACAGCGCGTCGAGCATCATTATCAGGGCGCACCTGTCCGGCTCGGCTATCTGGCTCCTGCGGCATTCACCAACATTGTTGAGGCTAGCCGCCGCTTAGGACCGTTCGTCTCCACCTTTACCAACGGTATTCTGTCGAGCCAGTTCCTGATCCGCATGCTCGAAGAGAATGATGGCAAAGTTGGGCGCAACGAACTTGAAGTTCGTCTGCGCGATCCAAATGACGCCCTGCGACGCTACCTGGCCGGCGACGTCCCGACGACGATAACCGAGTTCCTGAGCCGAGCAGGCGGGCAATTTCATGCCGCCCTCTACGAGCTGGAGGACCGGCAGTTGCTCGACCTCCTTGTCGCGGCGGCACCCCGGATGCAGCTGATCCTGTCCGATGCCGGGTCCAGCGACACCAAGGACAAGGTTACCAAGAAGGTCATCCATACCGACTACGATACGAGAAACAAAGCAGCTCGCGCGGCGTTGCGCGCGATAGCGGATGCGCCTGGAGCGACCTTCCGTATGCAGGACCGGCTGTTTAACGGCAGCGGCCACATCGGCCACAACAAATTCGTCGTCTGGTCGGATGACCAGGGAACACCCCAAGCCGTGCTCACCGGCTCGACCAACTGGACGTGGAGTGGCATCTCCGGCCAGAGCAACAATTGCATCGTCATCGAAGACACGAACGTGGCGCGCGCATACCTCGACTACTGGCAACGCCTGTTCGATCATCCCTTGCCGCAGCCCGCGCAAACGGGGGATGCCAACACCGCCGCCGACCAGGGCGATATCGTGAAGGACGCCGACCGTACTCCGGTGACCGGCAATCTCGCTAACGGTGCTGCTTTCGAATGTTGGTTCTCGCCGAACGTTCCGGGTGCCGAACAGCCGCCTTCGGCGCGCGCCAAGCGTCAACTGCCACCTCCACCGGACATGGACCGTCTCTTCTCGCTGATGCGCCGTGCGCACCGTATGATTTTGTTCGCTGTGTTTTTGCCGTCCAAAGGCGGGGTGCACTCGATCATCTCGCAAGCGATCGACCTCGGTTTGGCGGATACCAGCCTGGAGGTGGTCGGTGCGGTCTCCGATCCATTGGCTTGGGGCTACCAGCCTTCAGGCACCGGCCCAGATGGAAAGCCTTTGGTGCCGAGTTCGCCCTTCATCATCCAGCAGGGCGGCGTCAATGTCGTGCGCGCAACCGCGCTCACCGACAAGGATATCGGCCGCGAACTCGGCAATTTCGTCAACAAGGAAATTTTGAGCGCGGGCAAGGCGATTATCCACGACAAGATCCTGGTGATTGACCCGCTTGACCCGGTGAATTGCGTGGTCGCGTTTGGCAGCCACAACCTCGGTTATAAGGCCTCCTACTCCAACGACGAAAACCTGGTAATCGTGCAGCGCGATCCCGCGCTTGCCCAAGCGTATGCGACGCATGTCCTCGACGTATTCGATCATTACCGCTTCCGTGCAGCTGAGGCAGAGAAGTCGGCCGAACTGCAGCGGGCGGGCGTCGCCGCATCGTCAAGCCCGACCGATGGCTTCCTGAGCATTGACGACAATTGGCAGACCAAGGCGGATCGGCGGATTTCGGCCTATTTTGCGAAATAAGTGCGCGGCATGGTGCAGGGCCGACAGAAACTCTGCTTGGGGGCAGCATCATGTTTCGGATCGTGGCCGCCTTGCTGATCGCCGGCGTTCTGATGCCGGCGCAACTCGGGTCGATCATCAACCGACCGGATGCGCCGATATGTCGCCGAGCGACAGGAAAATGCCCCTCCCCCAACCACCACGTCGACCTTGTAGTCGAGCCGGTCCAGACAGCGAACCAGCCTGTCTATTGGCCGATCTGGCAAGCCGCTTACTCGAGCGCCGTTCAGACTGTCTGCCATCCACGCGATCGAACTCTACCTGACCGCGCTTTTGCTCCACCGCGGGCACAATCCCAATCAGATCCGCAAAATGCACCACGGCGCTAGTCGGCGCCCATATTACGGCCGCAAGCATCCGCACGGCAAGGTCGCGCGCTTGATCCGTAACAATATCGGCGTAAAATAATTGTCGCAGCTAGACTTTACTTTGGCATTTTCTTCTGAAGAATGGCAGTCTTGGTGCGCTGAGGGCCGGAACTGAAAGGTTTTCGGCCTTCTTTATAGATTAGCCGTCTCATAAAATCGAGCGCGCTCGGACTGGCTGGATCTAAGAACAAGAAGCAGACCCAAGCCCTAGCCTCTTGGAGTGTGGCAATGACCCGGGATGAAGCCAGAGCCGCGATACTCCGGCAGGTAAAAAGCCTGCCGGCACCGCCGTCTGCCACGACGTTGGATGTCGTGATGACGGCACTCGATGAGGTGAAAAGCGACGAGGAATACGTGCGGAGCGCCAAGACCTTTCTGGCGGCGCTCCAATTCGTCGAATATGTGCAGACCGGGATTAGGCCGAATACTGACACCGTGCATTAGCTGAAAGCCTTCCGAAGCTCATCTGGCCGGGCGGGGAGCGCGAGGGGCGGGCCAGGGGCGCCCTCGCCTGGCCTCGGCCGGTTCGATACCGGGACGGTAGGCAATGACCTCGTCCACCGGATGCATCGGCTCGCGCTGGTCGTTCTCGGCCAGCGAAATCTCGGTGTCGCTGCCTTCCTCGCGCTAGCGCTCTAGCCGCCGAGATGCCGTTTCGGCATGGCGGGCATCCAACTCGATGCCCAGCCAGTTGCGGCCGCAGTCCTGCGCAGCAACAAGCGTGGAACCCGACACGCAAAACGGGTCGAGTACCAAGCCACCCTCAGGGCAGAACGCCTTGCCGACGCAGCGGCTCAACGGGCTTTTCCGTAGGATGGAGGCGATTGCCGGTGTATTGCCACGGCAACCCGATGGAAACGATCGGGGTGCATTCAAAATCTCCATTGTGACCTTGATAGAAATCTCTATGCTGAACCGAATGCACACTTAATCTGTCAATCATTTCTGACTCGGGGGTGGCAATGGCTGAAACGGACATCCAAAATCCGGCCTCTCCAAAGATTCAGGATCCTGGCGAGGGGAGTTCGACAGCAGACGCTACGGAAAATATTGATACTGTACAGGCCGATCTTCGCAGGACCGGCGCTGGTGACAATTCTGGCGTCGACGGTATCGGCGCGACATCAGCAACCACATCTATAGGCACGGGAGTCCCGGTACAAAGCCAAGCAATTTTGGCATTGCGAACAAGAGAAGACTTCCGGTTTAAGGTCAACACCGTCAAATGGTTCGGTGGCCTTTGCGCCATAGCTCTAATCGGAATGATCGGACTTGGCTTCTGGTACCTCGACAGAATGGTCGAAGCGTCGCAAGCCTATAAATCAGAGATGGATTTCAGTAAGATTTTGTCGACGTCACCCGTTAACAATGACACAGTGTTGCTTGGGCTTGAACATGACGGACTAGGTATGCGCAACAAGCGCGCGATTTCTGCCCTCTACATGAGGGCCTACACTCAATTCCTCGCTCTTATCGCCGGTACAGTTTTATCTCTTTTGGGAGCGGTCTTCGTCCTTGCTCGTGTTGACAGCGTAGCAACGACAAGTGACGCAACGATTGGCGGCATGAAGTGGGCGCTGTCGTCCAGTTCACCGGGAATTATCGTCGCGATCGTGGGTGCGGTACTTATCGGTGGCGTCGTTTACCTCGCGAGCGACGCCATCCAAGTTTTCGATGCTCCAGTCTTTCTCGGCCGCGGCGCTCAAGCCGCATCTCTTCCAGATGGCACATTCGAGTCACCTGATTTCCAGGAGTCCATGAAACAGAGTTTAAAGAGACTTCACGAAGGGGATCAACACCATGATTAGGAACGTCATATCAGTAGCGGTCTTCCTTTCGATCAGCAGCTCTTGCCAGACCATGGCAGACCCGCTCGAAGACGCATACAAACTTGGCTACAAAAAGGGATATGCTGACGCAGCATCTATATTTATTGGCGGCCCGTCTGGCAATACTATCATGAAAACATTGCCCGGACCTGAATTTAAGACCATCATTGTACCTCCAAGCGGAACGAAATTCGACATTGGCAGCGACAGCGCAGTCGCTATCGTTCCTCACAATTCCTTAAATGCGTTTAAACAGAAACTTGGAAATGACTTCATTATAGACAATAAGATACTACTAAATAATTGATGGCGCCGGGTTCTGATTCCGGCGCAACTCGGGTCGATCATCAAACGACTGGCGGCGCCGATACCGTGGCGGCGATTCCTCCCCAACAGGAAAAACCACCGGCATACCCGGTCGACCGTGATCACCAGACGACGCCCTGGATAAGGAACGCCGGGATCGATACCCAACATGTGCTGCACCATCTCTTCTTCGCTGGCACTATCGGCGCATGCGTCGATGACCTCCAAATAGATCGTGAGATCCCTAGCGTCATAGGCGGTAAGATGATCCGCCCAAGGGACTTCAGTTGCAAATGGTTGGATCAGGCGATTGGCGCGATGTCTTGTTCATCCATGTGCGCTTTCAATCACGAGCTTAGCTCGGCCCTCGCGTCAGAGTAACGTTAAACGGCGCACGTTCAATACCGCCTGTCTGTAGGCTAAACAATCTTGCGACGGCATTTTTGCACTGCCAATAACACTGTGGCGTTCAGCAGAATCAGACTAAGCAAAAACGCGCAGCGATCGTTCGAGCCTGAACCATTCACTGGCTCGCCGTATTGGAGATCCAGTAGCTAGACTTGCTTGCGACTTGAGAATTTTAACTGATCAAATTGAACCTGTTGCTGATCGGCGGGAGAGTGCCTAGCAACATCATCCTAAGTTGACTAGGCTGGCGGAATAACGCACAAGACTGTTGGGTTCGGGGAATCGCTAAATGAAGTTTTCTGATGGTGAGTTTGTTCTGGTAATCCCAGCTATCGAGGTCGGCACAGTCCTGACCACTGTGGCGGTGGATATCTACCTCGTCAGGGTACACGGCGGGCTAGAAAAGAATTACCATGCGGATGAACTCCGCGCCCTTCCCGTAAGACGACTACGATGCCCCGCGGCGAACCGAGGTTTTTACTACCTGATAAGCGCAGAAGTCCGGGACGAATACGCTGTAATAACCGAGCGGAAAGCGTACACCAAGAATGGGCAGAGAATCACGCGTTGATGCCCGAGAACCCGCTTAGTCCGTATTTCAGACCAAGTGAGCAGGCGATACGATTTGCTCAAAATGGTACATTTATCGGACTAATTTCGATTGGCATAAGCCGATACAATATTCGAATTGATAAGTGGCCCGGGACGGATATAGCAGTCCCACAAAACCTTTTCGCTCCGTTCTCCACCATCTTGGCAGTGTTTGCCCTTTATTTTCTTATTGTATTTGCTGTTTACTATTTCGAGGAGCTTTTTCAATTCAACCAGATCGATTTTGAAGATACCTACAAGGAAGCCGTTAAAGTGTTCAGGGCTGAGGAGGGGCACGTCGAAGATGCCGAACTCCGCGTAATAGTGCAAAGCCTACAGCAAAAGGCCGATGAGGCAAGGCAGGCTCGCCGCTTTTTCGGAATCATTCGCCATACGTTGCTTTTGGCCGTCCCAGGATGCTTGATGTTGCTACTTATTTACTTAGAAAGTGGAAATATAGTTTATATTTTCTTTCCCGGCGTCAGTAACGGTGCTATGATTATTTCTAGATCTTAACCCGTGAGGCGAAGACATGGAAAAATCTGTACCCTTGACTTTTGTTCTTGAGAACGGCGTCGAGATCGGGGCCCATAGACATGCCAACCCGGACGGAAGTCCGGGTGGATGGGTCGCTGACAACGCCGACGTTTCGTCGCAGGCGATCGTTGAGTTTGAAGCGGTAGTTGCGCCCTTCGCCGTTGTAAAGGCTGGTCGGATTATTCGCGACCGACACTTCGTTCGCCAAAACCAAGTTATCTGAGAGAAATAAGGGCCCATGTGGGCCCTTATTTCGTCTTGTGCCCGTCGCACCGTCCAAGCTCACAGCTAGCAGCTAGCGCTCTAGCCGCCGAGATGCCGTTTCGCCATGGCGGGCATCCAACTCGATGCCCAGCCAGTTGCGGCCGCAGTCCTGCGCAGCAACAAGCGTGGAACCCGACCCGCAAAACGGGTCGAGTACCAAGCCACCCGCAGGGCAGAACGCCTTCACCAGCCGCCGCAGCGGCGCTACGGGCTTTTCCGTGGGATGGAGGCGATTGCCGGTGTATTGCCACGGCAATACGTCGGGAACCGCCTCCGTCGGCAGGGGAGGCTGTCCCTTGGCAAGGATGTAGGCGGACTCGTGATGCGCGGCCACGAACCGCGTCGAGGAGGCATAGCTTTTGCTGAAGACGAGATGGCCGACAATGCGGAATCCTGCCGCGCGCCACGCTTCGATAAACTGGTCGGCAGCGTTCCAGCCGTAGAAGCTGACGCACAAACTATCCGGCCGCAAAACGCGATAGGCTTCGGCAAAGGCCGGCTTCAGCCAATGCGAGTTGTTGTCGTTGGCCACCGTGCGGCCGGTGCGGTCGCGATAGCGGCACAGGTACGGCGGATCCGTGAGGATGAAGTCGACACATTCGGCAGGAAGGCCTGCCATGACTTCGATGCAATCGCCGTGGAGCACGCTATTGCGGGGACACGTGGCGGCAGCCACTGCCGGGACGGGTCCCAGCCGCTCGATAGAAATGAATCGGATCATCGCACCAATTCCTCTCTATCGGCTTCACTTCTGCCGGCAAACGCGTCGCCGGCAAGGCCGTCCGCACCGCGGAAGCGGTGGGGCTCACGCCCCCACGCTTTCCTTGGCCTTGCGTTCGCGGATGACCAGGCGTCCGCTGAGAGGCACGGCCTTCAGGTTGAGATTGAAGCCCTTGCGGTCATCGTGGCTCCACAGTGCGCCGATTTCGGTCCAGGTGGTCTTATCGCCCTCGCCCTCGACAACGAAAACGGTGTGGGTCGGCCGTTTGGTGGTGGTGGTTTTCGTCATAGTCTTTCTCCTTTGTTACCCCGGCCACGTCATTGCGGCCGGTCGGGTGACCAAGGCGCCGGGCGATTCAGCCGGCCTGCAACGGAGGGTCCAACCGAGGGTCCCTCTGGGAGACGGTTGGATGCCTTGCAGGACGGCACGCCGGGTGCACACACGACCCATTTCCGGCCGTTTTGACCGTGTGACCGGCACAAAGGGGAGAAAGACGACGACCCCCCCGCCAAGCGGCTGACCAGCCATGCCATGTCGAGGCCCGGGCGATCCACCTGCGATAGAGGCGCGTCCGCCGCCACGACGACCGCAAGGGCTTGGCCCTGAACCAGGGCCTCCGCTTGCCGTGCCGACGCCAATCCGGGTGCCGGGCCAAAGCCATTGGCCAGGAACGCGGAGGGGCGTGAGGAGCCACGTCGGGCATGGGAATGTCCGACATGGCGGGCGGCCGGCGGTCTGTCACTCGCCAATGTATTGGGGAGTGACAGACCGCCGCCAAAGCCTCGGTGGATAACGGGTTCGCGCAAACGTTCCCGCATGACGCCCAAATGACGCTGCGCTTCGTCGATCATTTCTGATGCAACGCGCTGGCCATCAGCAGGCAACACCATCACTGTCTCGCCGGGCAACTAAAGCCTGATCCATCTCACCCGACCTTTTCCCCAACCAAAGGAGAGCAGAATGCCTGCTTATCTCATTCGTGGGCCGCCGCGGCGGCCACACCTCCGGTTTCGACCTCTCGGTAACCGGATGCCCAACAGGGCAAACCATATCGGCCAGCCACCCGGCTGGCCCGGGAGGCTCGTACCGTAAGGAAGACTACGCATTCCGGCCATGCCGCGAATGACCTTCGCGGGGTGCCACGATCTACGGACGTGCATCGGCCATCAACACTCACCTTAAGGAAGCGAGCAAGATGGACGATCTGACCATGGACCTGGTGCGGCTGTGCCAACGCAACAGGGACGGCTCTTACGGCACCCAAAACAACCGCCGGCGCGGCCTGTCCGCAATGGCAAATGACCTCGCGGACCTCGGCTACAAACTGCCGTCTGCCGGTTCGCTAAAACCCAAACACGTCGAGTCCCTTGTCGAAAGATGGCTGGATTCCGATACATCGGACGCCAGTGTCCGCAACCGCCTCACCTGGCTGCGCTGGTGGGCGGAGAAGATCAACAAAGTTAATGTGGTCAACCGCGACAACGCCGCGTACGGCGTCGCCGAGCGTGGCGAGGTCGCGCGCAACCGCGCCCAGACCCTCGACCATGCCAAGCACGGCAAGATCGAGTGCCCGATATCAAGGCCTCCGTTCTGCTCCAGGCGGCGTTTGGCCTGCGGCGCGAAGAAGCCATGAAATTTCAACCGCAGGCGGCCGTCAGGGCCGACCATATCGCCCTCCAGGCGAGCTGGACGAAAGGTGGCCGGGCACGGACCGTGCCGGTTATCACGCTCGAGCAGCGACAGGTCCTCGAACACGTCATGCGCCTTGTTCCCGGCCGAGGGTCTCTGATCCCCGCGCATTTGAGCTATGTCGAACAGCTTAAGCGGTTCGAGTACCAGACGCTCAAGGCGGGGCTCCGCAACACCCACGGATTGCGCCATGCTTATGCCCAGCAACGCTACGCGACGCTGACCGGCCAATCCTGCCCGCTGGCAGGCGGCAAGCGCTGGGCTGACATGAGCGGAAATGAACGTGCCGGCGACCGCGCGGCGCGCCACAGGATTTCCGCTGAACTCGGCCATGGCCGCCTGAAAATCACGGACACCTATCTCGGGAGGGCCTTCTAATGAAACGCGCAGAAGGCAATTTCCTGATGGCCACCACCATGAGGACGAAGTACGCCGATACACTGTTCAAACCAGCGACGATCGCCGCCGCCATCGATGAGGCGGCAAAGCAGGGTCATCGCCACTATCGTGTCGTCCAGGAGTACGCGTTCGACCTTTCAGACACAGAGGCCGCCAAGGCGCTCGAGGAATGGCTCGATTCCGAGGAATTCCACTATATCTGGTCCCACACCTATATCGAGAGGAGTGCATTCCGCCCACCCATCGTCACAGAATACCCGGAGCTAGAGATTTCGTGGTAATGCGCCGAAGGAGAAGGCGGCCACAAGTAATTGAATATCAAGGCGTCCGTCCGGACAAGTGAGAGGGGGATGTACATCCCTCTTTTGTTTTTGCCTCCGCTTCCGAAGTCCTTTGGGAAACAGTTCTGCTGATCCCGCTAAAAACCGGAATGTGTTCAACATTCCCTCCGCAGACACCCTTTGAGCAAGCATAGCCCCAGGATCTTATTTAGCTTGAGCTAATAACCATGAGCCCGAGTCTTCGGTATCAGGTTTGCTCAACCAATTTCTCAAAATCCCATTGTATTCGCCTTAGCTGTTGCTACTGTCTCACCGGTCGGGCGGGGTGGGATATGGCCGATAAATTTGATCTGTTTGGCGACCGGGATCGCGGCGTCGCGCTTGCGCTACAATGGGGCAAATGGGGCCTGTCGGGCGGGAGGCATTTGAGGGCCCGCTCAGCACGGCGGCGGGTCGAAGACCTCTACGGCCGGACCCCGGACGAAATCATGGAGCTGCTGTCAGGCTGGCAACGCAACGGCTGGCGTTGGAGCATCAACTATGCGCGCGGCGCCCAGCCGTTCAAAACCAGGCTCGTCTCCTACACCGAGAGCGAGACCTGCAAGACCCGCGTTGGCACGATGGACGGAGGGCCAGGCACATGACGCTCGCTACGGCGATATTCGGGTCAGAGACGCGGTTGCGTCCGCTCATCAAAACAGTGCTCGTTGTGACGGCGCTGCGGTTCGGCTGGCTCGCCATCAACATCTATCAACCGACCGCGCTCTCCTTGGCCTGGGCCTTAGTCCCCTGGCCCTATCCCATGTACTCTTGGACCGTGTGGGTGGCGGATGGGGTGCTGGTCTTTTACCAGTTCCGCACCGCCATCCGGATTGGCCGGCTTCTCGCGTTGCGCCACGCCCCTCAGTTCAGTGCGTTTCTTGGATTTTCGGCTCGCGCCACCGGAGCCGAACAGCATCTGACGCCACGCAACCGTTCCTGGATGCCGACAGCACTCCAGCTGTCTGGGGTGCTTATCCTCACGTGCTGCGCTGTAACCTGGGTTGCCCTGATGCTCGGTTACAGGGAATGGGCACCCTTCGACTACTTCATGCGAACCTATTATGCCGACCGGTCAGTTCTGGTCGGCTTGGTCCTCTCTGCTCTTGGCCTGATGTTCGGCGGCCGCTACATCGCGCGGGCCTCTGGGGACGTCAGCACCAGTTTCGGGGTGATGCCGGTGGAAGACACTCACTGGCTAGCGGAGCGTGTGCACGACCTCGCCGAACAGCTCAACCTGCCCAAGCCGGCTGTGGGTATTACCAACGTTATGAACGCCTTTGCCATGGGAGCGAACCAGAAATCGTCCATGGTCGTGATCGGCAAGCCGCTCTTCGGGTTCGAAAAAGACGAACTGAATGCCATCATCGGGCACGAACTCGGCCACATCCTGCACAACGACGTGGCGCGGATGCAGTTCGCGGAAGGCTTTCAGCGCATGCTGGTCACCGTGGTGAACATCCTGACGCGGGTCGCCGTCACAGTGGCAGTGCGCGGCAAGAAGAGCCGCGCTAAAGCTCGCCAGGACGCGCATCTGGCCTGGGTTAGCGGGCTGGTTGTCCGGAAAACGGTCTTCGTTGCCTCCGAGCTCGTCGCCAAAGGTATTTCGCGTAACCGCGAGTTTCACGCCGACGCGGTCGGAGCGCATGTAACGTCTCCCGATGCCATGGCCCGCGCCCTCAAGCGCGTTTATGGCGTGGCGGACAAGCCGACCGCCGAAGAGCGGCAATATGGCTACCTGATGTTCCGCGGAGCAGGTTTCGGGAAATTCTTCGCGACGCACCCGCCCCTAGAAGCGCGCCTGAAAGCCCTCGACGCGCATGCGATTTCGCACGAAGCCGCCAAGGCGGCCGTTGCCCAGGCTTCCCTTGTGGCCGTCGAGGGGACAAAGGGCCTTGGCCTTGCCGGCCCGGGATCCAGCGACGTAGCGCCGTCCGCTCTGCGTGCGCAGCTTGCCTCCCTGGCTTATGGCCTTGGACGCAGGACGCGGCGCGGCCTCGCGGCCTTTCGCGCAAAGGCTAATGTCCGGCGGCTGGCGACCTTGGGCGCAATTTGCCTCGTCTTGGCGGTGGTGGCGCCTGCCATTGTGAGCTTCTACGGCCTTGATCGCCGGCTCAATGACGCCAAGGCGTCAGCAGGCGAGGCGCTGTCGTCCTCCTGGAACTGGGTGGCCGACACCAAGGAAGCGTGGTTCGGTGACCCCGAATACACGGCGCGTGTTGGGCAGCTTGAGGCTCGAGAGCTGGCAGTGAAGGCCGCGGAAGCGCGCCTTGCCAACGATCGCACGGCCCTCGCCCAGCAGACGTCCACCGGCAACGTGAGCCTCTCCACCGCGCTCGCCGAGCGCGACCACGCCCACAGGCAAGTGCAGGATCTGCTCCTGAAGCTCGATGCGGCCAACGCCGACCGCTCGGCGCTGACGGCGCGTCTTGCACTGCCGGCGGCTTCCCAAGCCGACATGCAGCATCAGATCGCCTCCCTTACCGAACAGCTGTCCACGATGACCGCCGATCGGGACGAGATGGTCCGGCGAAATGACGAGCTTCGGCAGATGAACCTCGAGTTGAAGGGGCAGATCGCCGGCCGGGACACGGCCCGGGTCGACCTCGACAAGCAAATCCAAACCTTCAAGGACCAGATCGCCAGTCTCGCCAACGGCGAACCCGCAAGCCAGGAGCAATCCGCCGTGCCGCCCGTCCGCGAAGCGCCGGCCACGGCGCAAGGCGGTTACGGCGCATTTGCCGCCGCTGGAAACGGCATCGTCATTCTGACGAACCGGAGCTTCGCGACCCTGGAGGCTGCGACTGACGCGGCTCTGGCCGAATGCCGCCAATTCAGCGGCGGAAGCCAATGCGAGGTGAAACAGGTGTTCCGCAACACCTGTGCGGCCGTGGCGCGGGTCATTCCGGCGACGAAGCGGTCGCGCTATGAACTGCAGTTGGAAGCGACGATCGAGGACGCCGAAGAAATGGCACTTTCCGAGTGCTATCAGCGCAACCGGCGGCCTTGCGAAGTGACGCGCCAGGTTTGCGTCCAGTAGGAGAGCATGCCTGCTCGGTCCCTCTAACGGAAGTGTCATGAAAGACGGCTAAACGTGCTTTTCCTGGGGGAGCACTTCATCGTTGGTGGACCAACAGCAAGCGCAAAGTGACGCCTACCGCCTCGAGCGCCTGGACGGTGGTCGCGCCGTAACTCTTGTCACTTTCTATTCGACGGCCGAGGCATTGGCGGTCTTGGGCTGCTTGGTCGATGGCTACCGCTTGATGCTTGGCGATAGGCAAGTATGGCCGGCATCCGGCCGTCATGACGATATCGCAAGTTAGGCCCGCCCACCGTTGGATTAACCCGGTGTTCCAAGGACGTTTCTGTCCGGCCGAGGCGAGTAGAGAATTCAGCTTTCCGTAGGGTCCAGTTTTGCCCGGATCTTGCCGACCGCCTTCATGATAATGTCGGCGGCTTGCCGGTCCAGCGCGATGTCTAGGAGGCCTTCCGTCGTCCGGATCGAGAGAATGCCAAGGGTGCCTTTCTCGTCCGTGACCGTGCCGACATGAACTTCGGTCGGCACGAAAGGTCGTGCCTTTTCCACACGCTTCATAGGTTTCTCGCGTCGCTGGGCGGCTTCCGACAATCACGCACCACAACGCTGTGTTCAAGCGAATTCAAAGCTTATGCTTAGACAGGCCCCGTTTCTTGTCTGGGAACGTCACCTCATTGCCGAAAATTGCCGCTCCACCTGAACGACAGCGCTCTCGTCGAGGCGACAGGCACCTGCGGGTCCGCGCCAAAAAGTCTCAACCGGCACATCCATTCGCGTGCGAGAACCCGCTGAGGTCTGGAGGGCATCAAAGCCTGCACGGGCGTCATCTCCGATGGCTGCTGCGTAAAGGCTTTTATCGCCAACACCCCGTTGACCATGACAATTCCCCTCGGCATATCGATCGCATGCTTGATCCCTTCGCCCCCGACAGCTTCATCGTGCGTGCACAGGCCTACATTGTGGGGATCGAGCCCAAGGTAAGCCGCACCCTCGAACTGCCAATGTCGCTCAACCTCGCGCAGCTCCACGAGGTGCTCCAGGCCGCCTTTGGCTGGACCGACAGCCATCTGCACCAGTTCAACATAGGCGGCATCATCTACGGCGCACCGGAGTTCGACGAAGACGGTCTCTTCGACAACCGGACTTTCGAGGCCACCGAAGTCCGGATGCTTGACTTCGTCTTCCCCTACGATCCTGATGAGAGCCCCGTCACGATCCTCTACGAGTACGATTTTGGCGATTGTTGGCGTCATCTGCTCCGCTTGGTGCGTGTCCCGCGCCAGGAAGGTGTCAAATATCCCCGTTGCATCGCCGCTGCGCGGTCTGGACCGCCTGAGGATGTCGGTGGGCCCTCAGGATATGCCGGGTTCCTCGAAGCCTGGCTCGACTCCGACCACGAGGAACACAAAGCCATGCATCGCTGGGCCGGCCGCAAATTCCACCCGGAACGCTGCAACCTCGACGACATCAACAAGGCCATCGCCAAGGCCTTTCGCATATCAAGAGGCGACTACCGCTTCCGTCGATACCAGCCAGCGTAGCTGACCCCCATTTGGCCCACTGGCAACGACATGTTGTGCACACAGCCAGTCCAGCAGGTGCCGCCTTGCGCCGCGGGCCGGCAGGCGATTTACGGCATCGCGGCTGGAAGGGTTAGGAGATTAGAGGAACGGGGCTGGATCTCGATCGTCGCCACACAGAATCTGCATGAAGTGGACGGCTTGGCTCGGATCCTCTTGAAGGTTCTCGCAGGCACTCCACAGAGTTCGAGAGTGAGGCGGTGGCACGGGAGGTTCCATGCCCTTCAACTCGTGGTGAATAGTGACCACGAAGACCGAGCAAACCGTCAATGCAAGGTAGATTGTAGGATATGTCCGCAACATTTTCGTCCTCTCGCTGTCGCTGTGCCGGATTTGCGAGAGCTCAATGTGGTAATCTTCACTTATAATAGACCAGCAAAGCCATCCAACAATACGGTAGTGGAAATAAGGTTCTGGTGGTGCAACGCGAGTCTCGTTGTTGAGGCAGCGCCTAAGCTAGACGGCATGCGCCTCCCTCAGAAATTTATCTTCAATTGAACAAAAGAACCCCGCATCGGCACACTCGCGTTCGGCAAGCTGCTTGAACGTTGTTACGAACCAGTCCGGATCGCGAAGTCGGACAAGTAAACGGTCAGCACTGATGCCCTTACAAATACTGCCCCCAAAGGGGGCAGCGCTTATCACGATTCGCGAGGTATGAGAGAAAAATCAACCAGCACAGTACGGTTTCCGTTCATCGGCACGCCATAGTAGCCGTAGAACGCTATGATATCCTGCATCATCGGGTCCAGGTCGTCAGAAGGCCGGCTTTTACTAACGTTTGTCGGGCTTAGCTTTTTGCGCTTTGCCTCGTTTGTGGCGGTGCGTTTCATCGCGTTCCTCGTAATAATACGCGATGTTTGCTGTCAAGCTGACATCGCGATGGGTTGCTGTCAGCTAGACCTATGGAAATGAAAGATGTTTCGCATTCCTATTTGGCTTGCCTGGAAATGGTTACTCAACCGTTCAATCCCGTCAACAATTGTTTCCTCGTCGCGCACGTAGACCCTTCTGATCACCGAGTCATCATTCGCCAATACGCTTGCGGCGCGACTTACTGTCGCTATGCCGAAGCCTACAGCATCGCGGATTTCACGTTGGGTCATGTGGTTCTCGACGAGATGGCCAAGATGCGCCAGCGAATATTCGCCGCAGCGAGCTCCGCTGGGCTAAAGATGGCCGACACGAACCCTTAGCATTGTTGTTCATCACTACAGCCTAGCAAGAATCTGCTCGCGAGGAATCACTTCTAGCCTGTGATTGCGGTTGCACTAGCACATTAGTACGGCCGAAACCGTCGTCAATGGAACAACCAGGCCTTCCCTGGTCCGAGGTCAAGCGGTCAGTGTTCATAGTGGTAGGCGGGCAAGTGCTCCGGCTGGTCCTGCAGCTCCGCGATCAGATAGGCGCGCACCTTTCCGTGGAATTCACTTGCTCTTGGGCTCGGGCATGAAAGTAGAACGCACCCTGGCGCAGCTCTTCCGGTATTCCGGGAATGGTTTCCGCCTGCGTCTTCCGCAGGGTCCAGTAGGCAAGGCGCTGCCGGCACCGGATAAGTTCCTTTTCGAGCAATTCCAGTGCCTTGCGTGTTTTCTCGCGCTGTTCCTGCGTCAATTCAGGAATTCCGAAAATCGACCCTCTGTGTAACTTGGCCATGAATTGATGATGGGGCGGCCTTTCGGTTCCCGCAAGTGCTACCCGCGACCGCGGCCCCGCTCGCTCCACCCGCGGTCGTCGGCGCCCTCAACCGGTTCCTAGCGGCCCGTATCAAGCCAATCCAGGTGGTTTTCGGCGCGCTCCGGCACTGCGTCGGATCGATGAACCAACGTTCCGACTTTGGAAAGCCAATCCAGGTGGTTCTCGGCGGGGTTACCACGCTCCCCGTTCGCGGGAAGGGGCTGCTTTCGTTCCTCCCGGTGCTGGACGCGGCGCTCTAAATCCTCGATCTGCCCTGCTACCTTGCCGAGTTGATACATGTGGTCCCGTTGAATGCCGTAACGGTCCTGCAGGAACGAAATGATGCGATTGGGACTGGAGCCCGCCTCCAGCCGGGGCAGCCAGTTTTTAATCTCATATTCGATATCGCCGATGGCTTTTTTCAAAGACCGGGATTGGTTCTGAAGCAGTTCGAGTGCGCGCTGGTTATCCATGTCTTGTCCTTCGTCCTCTTCCGGAATTATGCGGCTCGCGACCCGTGTTGCAGCGAGGATTGGGCCGGAAATGACGACCCGCTCCCGCACCGGCTCGTTCGGCTGGTGCGGCCGGAGACAAGGACAGCTACAAAAACGGGAAAAGGCGTTCGCCTACTCAAGAGGCAAGGGGATGTTCATCCCCCTCTTTAGCTTCTTGCCTCCGCTTCCGGAGGCCCCTGAAACAGCAGTTCTGCTGTCTTGATTAGAAAGGCTGCTTCCGCATGCTGGCCCATGAGCTTTCGCTCCAGCGCATTACAGCCATTCTCTTCGCGGGAAATCCGTTGCAAACACTCAAGAAAAATTCATCTCGCCCCTTCCAAAGGGGTTTCTGCCAGATGTTTCCTGGTGTTACATCATCCAGTCTCGCGGGGGCTGGGGTATGCCAGATTGGTTCAAGAATTTCGATCCCCTGAAGGGAGTCGAGCCGTTCGGCTCGTCTCGCAAAGGGGGTGCGGGAGAAGGTTTTTCAACCGGATTCAAGATTGCCACCGCCATCGGCAACATGTTCGCCCAACATCGGGCGCGCAAACAAATGGAAAACGAACAGCGCGAGGAGAAACGGCGCGTCGATGAGGCGGTTGCCAACCCACCTCCCCTGCATGGTTCGGCGCGCTGGGCTGATGCCTCGGAGCTCTCAAAAGCGGGCTTGCTGCACCCGACCGCAAAGTTCGATAGCCCCTCTTCCATTTTGCTAGGGGTCTTCGAGGACCCCGCCCTCGGTCGGGCAGTCGCCGGTCAACTTCACTGGGATGGCGAAGGCCACCTCCTCACCGTGGCGCCCACACGTTCAGGCAAATCGACGACGACGATCATCCCCAACCTGGTCCGCTACAAGGGCTCGTGCGTTGTGCTCGACCCTAAGGGCGAGCTCTACGCGCAAACGGCTGCTTGGCGCCGGAAGAACGTCGGGCCGGTCTATCGTCTTTCACCTTTTCAGTCCGAAACCGACGCCTACAACCCACTCGACGGCATCGCATCATTTTCGGATGCCCAGGCGCTTGCCGACCTGATCATGCCGCCGGATCCGCACGCGCCGGACTTCTTCCGCAAGGATGCCATCTCAGTCCTGACCGCCATCATCATGTTCGTCACCGAGGCAGCGCCGCCGGGCCATCGCAACATGGCCGAGGTGCGGCGTATTACGGCCGCTCCTCTCGATCTTTTCACCGAGGCCATCAAGACCATGGGGGACTCGCGCAATCCTGCGATTGCAAACGCCGCCAACATTGTCCTTGGGAAGGACCGCAGCAAAGCCATCCCGAACCTGCGGGATACCATCAATACCGAGTTCGCCCTTTGGGACGACCCGGGACTCCATCGCGCCACCTCGGTGGCTTCATTCGATTTCCGTTCGCTGAAGGATAAACCGGCGACCGTCTACATCAGCGTCCCGTTCCACAAGATGTCGGCGTATGCCGCGTTCCTGAAAATAACGCTGACCACCGCCCTTGAGGCGATGCTCCAGAATGAAACCATCCCCGACATACCCGTCCTGTTCGTACTGGACGAATTCCTGAGCCTCGGCCCGTTCCCGCGCTTCCGCGACGCAATCCGAACACATGCCGGCGCCGGCGTCCGCCTCTGGTTCTTCCTTCAGGACGTCCCCACCCTCGAAGAACATTATCCAGCCGGGTGGAAGACGTTCTTCAACACATCGGTGAAAACGTTCTTCGGAACGGACGAGCACTTTACCGCATCGATGATCTCGGACTTCCTCGGCGACCAGACGCGGGGTTACCGGACAGCAGGGACCAGCAATAGCGCCTCGACCGGCCCGATCTTCAGTGGCAACGGGGCAGGAACGGGCTCGGTCAATCACGGCATCGCCTATTCCGGCCGTGCCCTTCTGACGCCGGACGAAGTGACGGAACTGCTCAGTGGCACCGCCGCGGATCAGACCCGAACCGGCCTTGTCTTTGCGCGTGGCGTCCGGCCGATCCAGGCCAAGCTCGTGCCCTGGTATCTGGGGCAAACCTGCCGTGATCGTGTCACCCAACCAGCAAATCGCAAAGCATGAGGAACGGCATGACCTCCGGTCCCTTTTTCGACGAAGTCAGGCCCTTGGCCGTCAGGTATTTGGCAGCCACGGCGGTAGCCACCTGAAAACGCTTTCTCGCAAAAAAGCCGATTGATCTTTGCGGGCCTAGCGGTCCCACAGCCATTGTCGGCTTAAGTTTCTCTCTTGCTCTCGGTCATCGGGCTCAGGCGATTCAGGTTTTCGCTTGACCCACCACGGATCCGGGTCGGCTCGCATCTCGCGCTGCATGCCATCGAAATGCACGGGGTTAACGGTGCGCATCTCATCCAACTGGTCGCGAACACCACGATATTCCTGAAATATGGCCGGGAGCCGTAAGCTGGCGTCTATGGCGTTCTCCTTTCTTGTCTCATCCCGGGGCATCTCGCCAAGCGAGAAGAGGTGGTTCTTCAGGAGCTCATACGAATGCGCATCGTTTAAGGCGGACTTCACCCACTTCTCGTAGGCGAGGTCAGGCCGCTCAAAGCAACGCTCAAAAAGCTCGTCGAACTGGCGGTTGAGCTGAACCATCCGCGTGGTCAGCTTCTGCATGTCTGCTTCCGGATCGAGCTCCTTCGCCATCGCAATTTCCTTTGACAGGGAATAGGAATAATGTCCTACTCCTACTATGCGGCCGTATTGGATGAGAAGGTTAGACTACGAACTTGCGCTAGCAAAGCGCCGCCCGTGGAGAGATTGGCCAGGATGGTTCTGGTTTCACTTGGTCAAACGACCCTACTATGCATACATGCTGCACCGTCGTCGGAAACTGGGAACCTATAGAGAAGGGTTGCCACCCAGCGATACCGCGACCCGCGTGCGAGGCGACATGCTGGCTGGCGCGCTGCCCGCCAAGCGCATTCCAAAAGACACGGTAAATTAGTCACGGAGAACTCCGTTCCTAGGTTGCGTAGCACGCCTTCCCGAGCCGATCACCGGCTCCGCCACCAGGCATCGCGATCCAGTTCAGGCGCATCATGTTCGCTTTCCGGCTGCCGATGATGCTGCGTGCTCACCCACCACGCCCTGTCGGTCTCGGCAGCAAGCTCCCGATCGTTTGGCAGCGGATAACGCTCGGCCGGCTGCTCGACCTCGGCAATCATCCTGTCCTGCGCCGCCTCCAGTTCATGCGATGGGATCAAGTCACCTTCGGGATTCAGGACAGGCCGATCGCGCTCGGCAACAGGGTCGCCCTGCTCGTGATCCCGCGACTGCCAATAGAGCCAGAATTCGTTACGTTCGCGCTCACTCATATCCGGCGCCGGTTCGCGGCTTTCCGGCGGCCAGTCGCGTCTCAGGGATAGGTGGGGATATAGTTCGGCAAGCGGGTTGGGCATTCTCAGCTCCTGTCGGACCGTGGCTATGCGTTCTACGTCGATGTACGCCCGGCGTGACCGCCGCGCCTGGCGATCGGCACCCATGTGCCGGCCTGCGCGCTGAGCCGAACCCATGGAAGCTTGGCTGCGGGCATCAATGCGGGCATCGAGGCCGGCGCTGGCGAAGCTGGCGTTGGCAATTTTGGCCCACCTGGCACGCGCATCGGTCACGAAGCGAAGCCCGTCGGCCTCCCGGATCTTTTCGGCGAAACCGCCCGCCGTAATCCGACGCGTCGTCAGCAGCATGTGGGCATGCGGATTGTTGTTGCTGCCGTCCTCGTGAATCGCCAAATCCACGACATAACCTTGACGCGTATACGCATCGGCCATGGCAGTGGTCAGCTCGCGCCAAATCGCCGGAGCGACTTCACGCGGCAGCGCAAACTCGATTTCCTTGGCAAGCCGTGCGTCCTTGCGCTTCTCGGCGGCTTCGACGGCATTCCAAAGCTTGGCACGGTCACCCATCCAGACAGGAGCTCCAGCCGGTATCCGGATCTCGGCATGGACAACGTCGCGCCGGCCGCCAAACGCGCTCTCGCGTTCTTCGGCGTCGTTCGGCAGCGTTTCGCCTGCCCGATAGGCGGCGGCAGCGACAACCGAACGGCCGTCACCGCGACTGATATTTTTGACGTGCAGATGGAAGATCGCCACCGGTCACCTGTCTATCCGCACTTTGTCGGGTAGCGGTGCACAGTCAAGATGAAAAGCAGCTCCAGGTGCGCAGCGGGGTTCCAAGGGGCTTGCCCCTGGCGCACTTGCCGGTTTTCTCCGATTGGCGTTTCGCCAGCGGTTAGAAAACCGAGCAACGCATCGCTCGTCTAGCTCAATGCGTACACATTGGGCGATGCGTAAGTGCGCTGTTGCATGGCTCTAAACTGGCGCCAATCCTTCAAGGTTGTCCGGCCAGGTCAGCCCGGAACTTAGTTCTCAATCTGCTCAACCCTCTCTGGCTTCGCCCGGTTCGTGGGCTTGGGCTTGCGCACGTTGATGGCAGCTGCATCGAGGCGGTTCTTGAGGTGCACAGCATAGTGCTTCTCGATCATTTCGACGCTTGTCCGGCAGTTTTTGGCGACCTGATAGATGTCGGCGCCTTCAAGCAATCGAAAGCTGATGTAGCTGTGCCGGAGCGAATACAGCGTGCGCCGATTGCCCTCGCGGTCGAGCTTGAGGCCGATCTTATCGAGGATGCCGTTGAACTGCTTTTTATGGTCGACCGGAAACAGCCGGTCTGTGGCCTTCGGCTTGTTCCGGGCCACCATCCGCTGGAAGGGGAATACGGCCCCGGACGTGCTTTTGCAGTACCCTACCCCGCGCTTGCCGCGCACCTGGATCTCCAGGATCTTTTGGCCCGTCGCCGCGTCCTTGACGACCTCTACATCCCGATACTCAAGCCAATTGGCCTCGTCCGGCCGGAGGCCCGTGTTCGTCAGAAAGAGGATCTTGTCGTGTAGCTGTTCGGCCAACCAGACCCGGTGGGCCTTTTCGCCCTCCTTCGCCTTGTGGCTGGCCTCCCGCGTTTTTCGCGCATGCTCACGCGTCGCCTGGTACAGCTGTTTGTACTCCTCTGGCGTAAACCAGGCGCGGTGAACGACCTTCGCTGACTTTTTGTAGGGCTGGGAGATATCTGGCAGATGTGACAGCCACCGGTGCCGAACGGCGGTCTTCAGGACAAGGCGCAGGGTCACGGTTTCGTGGTGGAGCGTGCTGCGCGACGGGAGCTTCTTGCCCTCCTCCGGCGCCAGCCGGGACATGCGGTACTCCTGCACAGTGCCGGCATTGATTGTCGAGAGGCCCATTTTGCCGAAGTACGGCACCAAATAGGTGCGAACGCGCCGATAATGATCCTGTACCCAGCGGGCGTTCCGTTCGCCTTCAGTCAGGACTTCATATTCCGCGACAAATTGGTCGGCGGCATCCTTGAACGTCTTCTCACCCACCAACTCACCGCGCCGGCCCTTGTCCTTAAGGCCGAAATACCAATCCTCAGCCCAGTCTTTGGCCTTCGATAGGCTTTCTTCCTTGGTGCTGACTCGCCAATTTTTGCCTTTGAGATAGGTCGAACAGTGCCATATCGGGCTGTCGTTGCGCCGATAGACATGAACCTTCCCGCCTAAAATTGTGTGCTTTTCCGTCATTGCCAGACACTCCCTGAGCACGTGCAAGTTTGTGCAAGAGATGTGTAAGGGTAGTTTCGGCTTCCTAGCCTAGCAAGGCTATTTCTAAGTGCCTGATTTCCTTGAGGAAATGGCACGGGCAGCAGGGCTCGAACCTACGACCTGCGGTTTTGGAGACCGCCGCTCTACCAACTGAGCTATGCCCGTATCGCGCGCCTCGGCGCAGCAGGGGCTTCCTAAAAGCTTCCGCGCTGTCTGTAAAGAGTGGTTTGCACGCAAACGCGCCTTCATCCCCTTTGCCAGAAATCGGGATAGGTGACGACCAGCCCGTCGCGGTCGATCTCGACTTCGCGCCTGAAGTCGCTGGCGCGCGATTCATAGAGATATCGCCTGCCCTCCTCGAGGCATGTGTAGCGCTGCGGGTTGCTGACGACCGTGAGCGCCGGGAATTCGATGAAGGCGGTTATGATCTCGGCACTTTGCCCGGAGGAAAGCCGCAAGCGGCGGATCGGCAGCGTGTTGGTGAACGGGGTAACGGTGAGATCAGGGTCGATCACGCCCTCCAGTTCAGGCACCGGCAGGCCGTCCCGGAGCCAATGGCCTTCGCCATCGGCGGCAAGGACAAGGGTCCGGCCGCTGCCGACCATGTCGACCGTGGCACGCCTGGCGCGCCAGTTGGCGTCGCATTCTATGCGATAGCGGACGGCGAAAGGGGTTTCACCGGAGCAAATGACGACGGAGTCGGCCAGGACCTCCCCTTGGCCGCTGGCGCAGTTCAAGATGCTCGATGCGGCCGTCCCACTCGCGCCAGCGCACGATCTTGAAGTCTTCCGACATAGTCCTGCGCTCCGGTGCGGCTGGAAGCTACTTTGTTTCCGGCGGCGTGTACGGTCCTCCAGGCACGCCCCAGCCCCAGGCCGGCATGGGCTCAGTCTCGGGATCGCAGGTCTCGCCGAGATTGGAGTTCATCTTGGCCAGCCGCGATCCCCATTCGACATAGCCCATGAAGGCCGAGCGGAATTCGGGATCGTCGGGCAGACCGACGGCATCGGCGGCATCGGCAAGCAGGTTGATCCAGCGGCGGCGCTGCTCCTCCGTCAAATGCTTGCCCAGATGATGCATGACCATCTCGCGGTGACCGCCGAATTTCTCGCTATAGGTCTTCGGTCCGCCGAACACCTCGCCGATGAAGGCGGCAACATGGACGGGATGGTCCGGCGACATGGTCTTGAACACCGGGCCGACGACCGGGTCCTTTGCGACCTTGTCATAGAAGGTCTGCGTCAGCCGGTTCAGGGCGTCGCTGCCGCCGGCCCATTCGTAGAGTGTCGGAACATCTTTGCGCATGGCGGTAACCTGTCCTCGATCTCCGCAGACGGTAGCGGAAACATCCGGCCGATCTCAACCTGCCTCGATGGCCAGTTCAACACATGGCGCTAAAGTTTGGCCGGCATGTCGGCTTCGGCGTTGGCCGACGGCACGATCCGGCAATTGTCCGGCTTCGGAGCCGATCTGCATATGCCGGCGCCCGTCAGTTCGTCGGCGGACTGGCGCCCGGTCGCCAGCCCGAATTTCAGCATTGTCTCCTGATCGAGCTGCCGTGGAGATGAGGAAGCCTGCATGGCGGCGAACAGGCCAGGCCCGATCGCCATCTCCGTGAGATAGGCCTTGACCTTTTCCTGCAGGCCAAGGGAGCCCACGCTGAGGCGCACTGCCGGCCCGATGAGGCGCCTGATGCCACCGGCAACCACGATCGGACAGGCCGAAGCACATTCGCCCTCGGATTCGATGGTTAGGCCGGTGTGGACGCCGTCCTTGGCCAGACACTCCGCCGAAGGATCGCAATCCACGAAATCCGTGTGGGCGACGACGACGTCGAGCTTGCGTTCGCGGATCAGCCTGCCGGCGGCAAGCGCGCCCTCGACATCGCCACCTTGCGAGTTGATCACGATCGGCAGCCGGCGGCCTCCGATGGCATCGAGCGCCTGGCGCAGTCTTTCCGGCGTCTGCGCGGTGATCGAGCCCTCCGCCGAGATCCATTCCGGACAGTCGGGATTGCAGAGCGGGTTGCTGCCGCGGACAAGCACGAAGCGCATGTCTGCCTCTCTCGGCGCCGTGGCCTCGGGCGGAGCGGCGGGAGCGGGTTTTGCCTGGGCGGTCGGGAGGCTGGCCGGCGTCGCCTCTCGGCCCGCCGGTATCTCCCGGCAGTTCGTAGGCATCGGATTTGCGTTGCAGATGGTTGCGGCGGTGAAAAGCTCGACGGTGTCGAGGGAGGTGACGAGGTTCATGTGGAGCATGTTTTCGAGAACCAGCTGATGGATTTCGCTCGCCGGCGTGTTCTTCATCGTTATGAACACGCCTTCGCCTATCCCCATCTCCTGCAAATAGGCCGAGAGCTTCTTCTCGACCGCCTTGCTCATTTCGTAGGTTTTGTAGCTGCCCGCGTTCTTGCGGCTGACGATTTTGGAGCTGATGATCTTCTTCTTGCCGTTCACGATCCGGTAGGTGGTCCGGTACAGCAGCTTCTCGCGCTTGTAGGTGGTGGTGACCTGGTGGACGCCGAGATAGGCAAACTCCCCGACCACGCGGCGGACACCTCCGGAAAACATCAGCGGGCAAGCGGAATTGCACATGGCGCCGTCGTCATAGGCCATGCCGAAATAGTCGGCGCCCTTGCCCTGGTTATCCCTGCAATTCTTCATCTCCGGCTCGCAGCCGGAAAACACCGTCGTGCCGACGGCGATGTCGAGCTTGTTCTTGCGGATCATCTGGCCAAGCGTCACCGCCGCATCGACATTGCCGCCGGGGGAATTGACGACCACCGGCAATTGCCGGCCTTTGAGCGCCTTGAGCGTGCGCTTGAACAGCGACGGCGTGCCCGCCTCGATCGTGCCTTCCGCCGAGATCCATTCCGGGCAATTGGGCTCGCAGCCCGGCGCATTGCTGCGCACGACGGCGAAACGCATCGACGGGATGTCCAGCGACTGCTCCTGGGCCCGCACCGCCGCGACAGGCAGCACCATGGCGGCCAACAGCGTGAGACGGGCCAGTGCCCGCAACCACCATGCCTTCCTATCGAAACAGCGCCCCGGAACCACTCTTCGGCAAGCTCCCGCAATGCAACCTATACTAGTTGGCGCTATGGCGCTTGCAACAGCTTTGCGGGGTGAGGCGCAAGTTCCTGGTCATGCAGCTGTGAAAACAAAAAAGGGCGGCCCAAAGACCGCCCTTTTCTTCTCGATCCGGCTAATGCCGGCCTCGATTATTCCTTGATGGTGACGACGATGCCGGCACCGACGGTGCGGCCGCCTTCACGGATGGCGAAGCGCAGCTTCTCTTCCATGGCGATCGGCACGATCAGCTCGACATCGACCGTGATGTTGTCGCCAGGCATCACCATTTCGGTGCCGGCCGGCAGCGACACGATGCCGGTCACGTCGGTCGTGCGGAAGTAGAACTGCGGACGGTAGTTGGTGAAGAACGGCGTGTGACGGCCACCTTCGTCCTTGGTCAGGATGTAGGCTTCGGCCACGAACTTCTTGTGCGGCTTCACCGTGCCCGGCTTGGCCAGAACCTGGCCGCGCTCGACGCCTTCACGATCAACGCCACGCAGCAGCGCGCCGATGTTGTCGCCAGCCTGGCCCTGGTCGAGCAGCTTGCGGAACATTTCAACGCCCGTGCAGGTCGTCTTGGTCGTCGGACGGATGCCGATGATTTCCAGTTCCTCGCCGACCTTGACCACGCCGCGCTCGACGCGGCCGGTCACGACCGTGCCGCGGCCAGAGATCGAGAACACGTCTTCGATCGGCATCAGGAACGGCTTGTCGAGCGGACGAACCGGCGTCGGGATGTAGGCGTCGACCTGAGCCATCAGCTCGCGGATCGCGTCCTCGCCGATGGTCTTGTTCGAATCTTCCAGAGCGGCCAGCGCCGAACCCTTGACGATCGGAATGTCGTCACCGGGGAACTCGTTCTTCGACAGAAGCTCGCGAACCTCAAGCTCGACCAGTTCGAGGAGTTCAGCGTCGTCGACCTGGTCGACCTTGTTGAGGAACACCACGATCGACGGCACGCCGACCTGACGGGCGAGCAGGATGTGCTCGCGGGTCTGCGGCATCGGGCCGTCGGCGGCCGACACGACCAGGATCGCGCCGTCCATCTGCGCGGCACCGGTGATCATGTTCTTCACATAGTCGGCGTGGCCGGGGCAGTCGACGTGAGCGTAGTGGCGGTTGGCCGTCTCGTATTCGACGTGAGCCGTCGAGATCGTGATGCCGCGTGCCTTCTCTTCCGGCGCCGCATCAATCTGGTCGTAGCGCTTGTATTCGCCAAAATACTTCGTGATCGCCGCCGTCAGCGACGTCTTGCCATGGTCAACGTGACCAATCGTGCCGATGTTCACATGAGGCTTAGTGCGCTCGAATTTACCTTTTGCCATAGTCTCTTTCCTTGGACGGCCTTGACCTTCAGTTCAGTCGAATGCGGGGCGATTAGCGACAAAGGCCAAAAAACACAAGCGTCTTTTGGCCGGGTGCCGTCTCACTCAGTCCGAACCTGGGATCCGATTGCGGGGGTGTGGCGCTGATATAGGAAGGCGATGCGTGAAATGAAATGGCTAACAGGCCGATCGGTCGCGGCCCTTAATCAAGGGCTCCTGCCCGCCAATCCCTGTCTGGATCACCGCCAGTTGATGGCCCATTGCGGCGGCAACCGGGGTCTGATCTCTTGCCCCCCATGCATTTCATCCCTGCCTCGATCCGCGGCCCGCTGTTCATGATCGTCTCGACCGGGTCGTACCTGGTCAACGACACGATGATGAAACTCGCGACGGCAGGCTTGCCATCTTACGAGGTGCTGTTCCTGCGCGGGGTCGCGGCAACGCTCTGGGGCTTCCCACTGCTGTTCCTGCTTGGCTACGGCAAACAGATCCCGCTGATCTTCGACGGCCATGTGCTGCGCAGGAACCTGCTCGAGATGGCTGCGATCCTCTGCTACGTCGTGGCGCTCGCCAACATGCAGATCGCGGATTCGACAGCGCTGGGACAAATCACGCCGCTCCTGATGCTGGTCGGCTCCTCGATCCTGTTTGGCGAACGCATCGGCGGCCAGCGCATGGCGCTGATCGGGCTCGGCTTCATCGGTGCGCTGATGGTGGCACAACCGACGATGCAAGGCATATCGGTCTACGCGCTGCTGGCGCTCGGCAACGCCGCACTGGCAGCCGCGCGCGACCTTGCCGGCCGGCGTGTGCCGGCGGAGGTGCCGGGGATGATCGTGGCGATTTCCGCCGTGGTGGTGGTATTGATCGGCGCCGGTGCTGCGCATCTGGTTTCCGAGCGCTGGGTGATGCCCGAGGCGCGCCACCTGCTGCTGATGGCAGGCGCCGGGTTTTTCCTGATCTTCGGCCATTTCTTCATTTTCATGGCCTACCGCGTCGGGCCGACCAGTGCCGTTGCGCCATTCTACTACTGTTTCACCGTCTGGGCCGTCATTTCGGGCCTGTTGGTGTTCGGGCAATTTCCCAACACGCTGGCGGTCTGCGGCATCCTGCTGGTGGTCGGCAGCGGGCTAACGATCGTCTCTTTGGATCAGCGCAAACGCAGGCTAAGTGTCGTCGCCTAGCATCGGCACCCGAGCGTCTGTTTCTGCTGTTGCCGAGCCCAGATCGATCGTCTATTCGGCGAAGACATGATCAATCAGCCAAGGGCGTTTCCCCATGACCGATTTTGACCAGAACAAGAACTCCGACGCTGAGCACAAGGCCGCCATTCGCAAGTCGCTGGTCGGCTGGGCGGTGTTCATCGCCGGAACGCTGATCTTCTTCGCTGCCGCCGACGCAGTGTTGATGCCATAGGCAAGCCCGACGCGGGTCCTGCCTCAGCAAAAATTCGAAATTTCAGACGATGCAGCCGGCGCCTAAAGCGTCCGGCGTCCGCTGAACTGGTGGTAGGCCCACAGCACAACCACAGCGCCAACCACAGCGACGATCAGGCTGGAGATGTTGAGGCCGCTGACACCCACGCCGAACAATTGGCTGCAGATCACACCGCCGACGATGGCGCCGACGATGCCGAGCACGATATCCATGAGCAGGCCCTGGCCGGTCTTGTTGACGATCTTGCTGCCCAGGAAGCCGGCGATGGCGCCGAGAATGATCCAGCTGATGATACCCATTTTTTCCTCTCCATCCCCCGCCGACCCGACATTTTCATATGATTGTCAAAACCTCAAGCCAGCTTGAAATTCCGCCTGGATGCGCCATTGTCAGAGATGGGCAGGGCTTGGTTGAGATGGAGGATCCACTATGGGACTTTTTGACAACGCCGTTCCCGGCGGCAACATCACCAAACCGCTGATGATCGCGCTCGGCGCACTGCTGGTCGGAAAAATGTTGAGCGGCAGAAGCGCCGAACAGCCGGATCAGCCTCAAGCGCCCGCGCCGGTCGACCCAACTCCTGTCGGAACCACCGCCAGTGATGGCGGCCTGCTCGGCGGTCTGGGTGGCCTGCTCGACAAGCTTAGGGATGCCGGCCACGGCAATGTCGCCGATTCCTGGGTCGGCACCGGACAGAACCAGTCGATCAACGCCAATGATCTCGGCGCAGCACTGGGGCCGCAGGTCATCCGCGAGATCGCGCAGCGCACTGGAATGGACGAGGGGGAACTGCTCAAGCAGCTGTCCACGGCTTTGCCCGGCATCGTCGACAAGCTGACGCCGAACGGCCAGGTGCCGCAGCAGCACCAGGTGGTGTCGGCGTTCAACAGCTGACGCGGCGCCTTGATGCCCTGAAGCGCCGCGCGCATGGTCGCGCAGTGTCCAGGTTCGGCCGACGGGTAAGGAGGAAAATCTGGAGCGGGTAGCGGGAATCGAACCCGCATATTCAGCTTGGAAGGCTGCTGCTCTACCACTGAGCTATACCCGCGCCTTGCACTGAAGTATCGGATTCACCCGAAAAGCGCCATGCCCTTTTCGGCCCGATGCTTTTTCGTTTCAGGGCTTCCGGGCCGGCAGTGGTGGAGAGGGTTGGATTCGAACCAACGTAGGCTAAGCCAACGGATTTACAGTCCGTCCCCTTTAACCACTCGGGCACCTCTCCAGTCTGCCGCCGGAGCCATGCAACGAGGCATTCTTGCCGATCCCGGAGCCCGAGTTGGATGTCTTCTCCGAAATCAGCGAAGCGCCTTATGGCGGCAAGGCCAGTGGGTGTCAACCGCAGTGGAAGGGTTTTTCGATGTTGTTCGCCGGCTGCGGCGACGGGCCATATCCTTGGCCGCGGCAGACCGCTATAGAAGCCGGCCATGAGCAACAAGACCAACACCCCCAAAGATACCCATTACGCCAAGCTGCGTCGCGCGCACCGCGACGAGAAGAGCGGCGGCGCCCCGGCATTTAAGCCACGTCAGCCCGTGCCACCCGGCGAAAACGCCGCCGATGGCCTGGTGCGACTTTATGGCCTGCACACGGTGCGGGCGGCGCTCGACAATCCGCGCCGCCGGATCAAAAAATGCTGGTGACCCGCAACGCGGCCGAGCGTCTTGAGATAGCCGATCTCGCCGCCCTGCCCTTCAAGGCGGAGCTGGTCGAACCGAGAGACATCGACAAGATCACCGGGTCGGACGCCGTGCATCAGGGCGTGCTCATCGAGGCGGAGCCGTTGAAGCCGAAGCGCCTCGACGCGCTCGGCGACACAAGGCTGGTGCTGGTGCTCGACCAGGTCACCGATCCGCACAATGTCGGCGCCATCCTGCGCTCGGCGGTCGCTTTTGGCGCCGGCGCGCTGATCACCACCGCGCGCCACAGTCCGCAGGAATCGGGCGTGCTGGCGAAATCCGCCTCCGGCGCGCTGGAGCATATCGACCAGATCGAGGTGAAGAACCTCGCCGACGCGCTCGGGCAGCTGCACGAGGCCGGCTTCCAGACCATCGGGCTTGATTCGGACGGGCCGGCGGAACTCGAAACCAGCTTTGCCGGCGACAGGATCGCACTGGTGCTCGGCGCCGAGGGCAAGGGCCTGCGCCAGAAGACGCGCGAGACGGTGACGACGCTGGCGCGGCTCGACATGCCCGGCGCCATCCGCTCGCTCAACGTGTCCAACGCCGCGGCGATCAGCCTCTATGCCGCACGAGCCTTCCTCAAGCGCGGCTGAGCCGGAAACAGCGGACTATTTGCTGCAAACGAGAAACGGGTTCCGGCGACAGGCGCCGAAACCCGTTCTTGTGTAGGACGAGAGGTGGCGGTTTGGGAACGTTGCGCCGCCCTCTCCCGACCTATGCCGCTTTGCCTTTGACGTCCGCCACCTCGCCACCGACCTCGAAATTCGCCATCCGCTCCAGCGCCCTGACCAGCGCCGAGTGATCCTCCTTGGCGCCACCATTGGCGGCGCAGGAATTGAACAGCTGCTGCGTGGTCGAGGTGTTGGGCAGCGACACGCCGAGCGCTTTTGCCCCTTCCAACGCCAGATTGAGATCCTTCTGGTGCAATTCGATGCGGAAGCCCGGTGCGAAGGTGCGCTTGACCATGCGCTCGCCATGCACTTCGAGAATGCGCGAGGCCGCCAATCCACCCATCAAGGCCTGCCTGACCTTGGCCGGGTCGGCGCCGGCTTTCGAAGCAAAAACAAGCGCTTCGGCGACGGCTTCAATGGTCAGCGCGACGACGATCTGGTTGGCGACCTTGGTGGTCTGGCCGACACCGTTCGGGCCGACCAGAGTGATGTTCTTGCCCATCTTCTCGAAGACGGGTTTGGCGCGCTCGAACGGTTTTTCCTCGCCGCCGACCATGATGGTGAGCGACGCCGCCTTGGCGCCGACCTCGCCGCCCGAAACCGGCGCGTCGAGGTAATCGCAGCCGAGCTTGTTGACCTTCTTCGCAAACACCTTGGTCTCGATCGGCGAGATCGAGCTCATGTCGATGACCAGCTTGCCCTTGGTCAGGCCCGATGCCACGCCATTATCGCCAAACAGCACGTCTGCGACTTGCGGCGTGTCGGGCACCATGGTGATGATGATGTCGGCAGCCTTGGCGACGGCGGCGTGGCCGGAGACTGTTTTCAGGCCCTTGGTGACGAGATCAGCCGGCGGCTTTGAGCGATGGTCGCTGGCGATGACCTTGTAGCCGGCATCCAGCAAATGCCCCGCCATCGGCGCGCCCATGATGCCGAGGCCGATGAAGCCTATGGTTTCCATTGTGGTTCTCCGTCTTTTTGTTAGGTCGCGTTCTGTCGCGCCCCCCTCTGTCCTGCCGGACATCTCCCCCACTTGGGGGGAGATCGGCAGCTTCGCCGCCGGCTCTTAGGCCGCCGCGCTGCCCTGCCCGGCCAGGTCCCGGAACCAGCCTAGCCCGGCCTCGGTGCCGGCCTTGGGCTTATATTCCGCGCCGATCCAGCCGGAATAGCCGATGCGGTCAATATGATCGTAGAGGAAGGGATAGTTGATCTCGCCCGTTCCCGGCTCGTGACGGCCGGGATTGTCCGCAAGCTGGATATGCGCGATGCGGCCGAGGTTTGCCTCGATTTTACGGGCGAGATCCCCCTCCATGATCTGCATGTGGTAGATGTCATATTGCAGGAACAGGTTTTTGGAGCCGACGCGGTCGATGAGCGCCAGTGCCTGGTCTGAGTAATTCAGGAAGAAGCCCGGAATGTCGCAGGTGTTGATGGGCTCGATCAGCAGCCGGATGCCGGCCTGTTCCAGCTTCTCCGCCGCGAAGGCGAGATTTTCGGCGAAAACATCCTCGAGCACCTTGCGGTCGGCGCCGGCGGGCGCGATGCCGGCCAGGCAATTGACCTGCGGGCAGCCGAGCGCCTGCGCGTAGGTGATCGCCTTGGCGATGCCCTGGCGGAATTCCGGCACGCGATCCGGTAGCACGGCGATGCCGCGCTCGCCCTTGGCCCAGTCGCCGGCCGGCAGGTTGAACAGCACCTGCGTGAGGCCGTTCTTCTTCAGCCTCGCGGCCACCACCTCCGGCGCATGGTCGTAGGGGCCGATATATTCGACGCCCTTGAAGCCGGCGCGGGCGGCGGCATCAAAACGGTCGAGGAAATCATGCTCGCCAAAGAGCATCGACAGATTGGCTGAAAAACGCGGCATTCTTTTTGTCCTTCTTCTCAGTCGAGCATCACGATCGCAGTCGGCGCATCCTCATGGCTTTCGGCAAGGTCCTCGAATTCAGTGATCTTGTCGATCTCGGTGCCCATCGAGATGTTGGTGACGCGCTCCAGGATGAATTCGAGCACGACCGGAACCCGGTGTTCCTTCATCAGCCGCTGCGCATGCTTGAAGGCGCCGGCGAACTCCTCCGGCTTGCGCACCCGGACCGCCTTGCAGCCCATCGCTTCGGCCACGGCGACATGGTCGACACCATAGCCGGCCTCGGGATCGCCTGACCGGTTGATGTTCTCGAAGGCGAGGCTGACCTCGTAATCCATCGAAAAACCGCGCTGCGCCTGGCGGATCAGGCCGAGATAGGCGTTGTTCACGACGACGTGGATGTAGGGCAGCTTGTGCTGCGCGCCGACCGCTAGCTCCTCGATCATGAACTGGAAATCATAGTCGCCCGACAGCGCCACGATCGTCCGGTCGGGATCAGCAGCCCGAACGCCAAGGGCTGCCGGCAGCGTCCAGCCGAGCGGGCCGGCCTGGCCGCAATTGATCCAGTTGCGCGGCTTGTAGACGTGCAGGAACTGCGCGCCGGCGATCTGCGACAGGCCGATCGTGGTGACATAGGTGACGTCGCGGCCGAACGCCTTGTTCATCTCCTCATAGACACGCTGCGGCTTCAGCGGCACCTGGTCGAAATGCGTCTTGCGCTTCATCGTCTTCTTGCGGGCCTGGCATTCCTTGGCCCAGCCCGACCAGTCGCGTAGCTTTCCGGCCGTCTTCCACTCGGTGGCGACGTCGAGCAGCATCTTCAGTGCCGCGCCCGCATCGGACACAACGCCGAGGTCCGGCGCGAAGACACGGCCGATTTGAGTGGGCTCGATGTCGACATGGATGAATTTCTTGCCCTTGGTGTAGATATCGACCGAGCCGGTGTGGCGGTTGGCCCAACGGTTGCCGATGCCGAAGACGAAATCGGCTTCCAGCATCGTGGCATTGCCGTAGCGGTGCGAGGTCTGCAGGCCGCACATGCCGGCCATCAGCCGGTGGTCGTCGGGAATCGCGCCCCATCCCATCAGTGTCGGAATGACCGGCACACCGGTGATTTCAGCGAATTCGATCAGCAGATCGGATGCATCGGCGTTGATGATGCCGCCGCCGGCGACGATCAGCGGCTTTTCGGCCGCATTGAGCATGGTCAGCGCCTTTTCGGCCTGGGCGCGGGTCATGGCGGGCTTGAACGGCGCCAACGGCTCATAGGCATCGATGTCGAATTCGATCTCGGCCAGTTGGACGTCGACCGGCAGGTCGATCAGCACCGGTCCCGGGCGCGATGAGCGCATGAGATGAAATGCCTTCTGCAGCGCCATCGGCACGAGATAAGGCTCCATGACGGTTACAGCCCATTTGGCGACGGGTGCCGCGATGGCGGCGATGTCGACGGCCTGAAAATCCTCCTTGTTCAAGCGCGCCCGCGGCGCTTGGCCGGTTATGCAGAGGATCGGGATGGAATCGGCGGCCGCCGAGTAGAGCCCGGTGATCATATCAGTGCCGGCCGGCCCCGAAGTGCCGATGCACAGCCCGATATTGCACGCCTTGGCGCGGGTGTAGCCTTCAGCCATGTGCGAAGCGCCCTCGACGTGGCGGGCCAGCACGTGGCGGATGGTGCCCCGTGCCTTCAATGCCGAATAGAGCGGATTGATCGCCGCGCCCGGCACGCCGAAGGCGCAGGCGATGCCTTCCTTTTCGAGAACGAGAACCGCCGCATCGACAGCGCGCATCCTGGCCATTTTCCGGCCCTCCACTTGGGTTGTCATTGTTGGATGGCCGAGAATGTCAGCAAGCCGGCTATTTTTCAATTTTTTCAGAATATTTTTTCATTTCTAGAAAACGGCGGCTGTTTGCTGATTTTATTGGATTTTCGGTTTTCCAAGAATCCTGAACCTCATCCTAGTGAAAAACTTTTTCATTGCACGTTTGGAGAAATCGGCGAAACTGGCGTCATGGAAACCACCGAAAAACGCCAGCGTGGCCGGCCGCGTGCCTTCAACGGTCCGTCCGAGGCCACTTCCGTGCAGTCGCTCGACCGCGCGCTACGCATCCTGGCCATTGTCGCGGAGGGCAGCGGCCTGTCGTTGAGCGAGATATCAGCGCAGAGCGGCCTTGCCGCCTCCACCGCCTACCGCATGCTGACGACGCTCGAAAACCACGGCATGGTCGAGTTCGACACATCAGACCAGTTGTGGTCGATCGGCGTCGAGACCTACCGCATGGGCGCGGCCTTCCTGCGCCGCCGCAAGCTGGTCGACCGCGCCCGCATCGTCATGCAGGAATTGATGGAACGAACCGGCGAGACCGCCAATCTCGGCGTCGCCGAGGATGATTGCGTGGTGTTCGTCAGCCAGGTCGAGACGCACCAGGCGATCCGCGCCTTCTTTCGCCCGGGCACGCGCAGCCCCTTCCATGCCTCCGGCATCGGCAAGGCGGTGCTGGCGCATCTCGAACCGGAGCGCGTCGGCACCATTCTGCGCAAGGCCGGCCTGCAGCGCTTCACCGACAAGACACTGTCCGAGATTCCTGCCCTTGCCCACGATCTGGCTGTCATCAAGCGGCGCGGCTGGTCGGTCGATGACGAGGAGCGACACCCCGGCATGCGCTGCGTGGCCGCCGCCATCTTCAACGAGTTCGGCGAGCCCATCGGCGGCGTCTCGGTTTCAGGGCCGACCGTGCGGGTGACGCCGGAGCGGCTGGCCGAGATCGGCCCGATGGTGCGCAGCGCCGCGGCCGAGGTGACCAGGATGATCGGCGGCGTACAGGCCGGCTGATCAGCTTGCCCCAGGTAGCGCGCTCTTGGTGGCAGTCAGGCCTCCCCCGGGGTCCTGCTCGTCCAAGCCAACCTCCCTTCCTTGGCGCTCGAATGGCGGACTGGAGGTTCGCAAAAACGCTGTACATCGCCGGCGGCATGACTCCGTCTTGCCGTGGCGTTCGAATGCATGCGAAAGGGCACGGATGCGGAAAACGGTTCAGCTTTTGCTTGTCGCTTCACTTTGCGGATGTGTGGCGGCGGCACCTCGACCTGATGCCGGCGGCGACCAGCGCGTCGATCCCATTCCGATCCCGCTTGCCCTGGAGGAGATCATCACCACCGGCATCCGTCAACGCTTGCCGGATCCTGCTTCCGCCCGGTTCGGGAAGATGCTTGCCGGCGAGCGGACGCTGAACGGCCGCAAAGAGATCGTCGTCTGCGGCTTCGTCAACGGCAGGGATTCCTCCGGCAGCTATGGCGGCGACCAAGCCTTCATTGCCAACGTCTACCCGGATTCGGGAAGCAGCTTCGATCTCGTCGCCATGGGCGACGCTTCGGAGACGAGGCAAATTGTCGGCAGCACCTGCAGCGCCGCCGGATTGCCGATCTCCGGTTCCAGCTCGAAGACGCAACTGTAAGCTTCTGTGAAAAAGGCAAAAAGGGGCCCGCGTGAGCCCCTTTTTCTGTTGCTGAAACAGTCCTCCTCCTCTCAAAGCCGGCAATAGTGGCTATAGCCGTCGCGGCCGATGTAGGTGTCGGAGTCCGGATCGTAGCTCGAATAGCGATCGAGGCAGCGGCGGACGTGCCAGGAACCGCCGTCTTCGTCGACATAGACGGTGCGCGGCGGCTGCTGGGCGAGCAGGCTGCCAAGGACAAACCCGCCGACGCCGGCGGCGATGCCGATGCCGAGGTCGTGGTGATGCGAATGAGCCGCCGAAGGCTGAACGGTGCCGACCAGCGCGGTGGCGACGACGGTGGAGGCGATGAGGCCGGAAACGAGTGTGCGCTTGAACATGATGATCTCCTTGCTTCGTTGACCGAGGCGATCCATCCGCCTCTTGATCATCTGTCGTCGCGGTAGCGAAAAAGGTTCGAAGCTTTTTTATCTTTTTTGCGGAGAGGCGGTCGGTTCCTTCCTGTCGATCGCGGGAAATGCAAAGGGCGGCCGAAGCCGCCCTCCAAACCCGACAGGCTTTGGCATCAAAAGATGATGACCACCCCGCCATGGTGATGATGGTGATGACGGTGGTGATGGTGGTACCACCAGTAGTCGCCGTAGTCGTCGTCGTAGTGATGATGGTGATGATGCATACCGTGAGCCGACGACGTCTGAACGGTGGCGGCCAGTGCGCCTGTGGCGACGAAAGTGGCCACGAGGGCGGAAGTGAGCGTGCGCTTGAACATGATGATCTCCTGGATCCTTGACCGAGGCGACCACTCGCCTCTGGAGGTCAGTCGGCGCAGCCTGTCAAAAGGTTCGAAAGGTCGAGGAGATTTTTCGGCGGGGTCGGAAAGAGCGAGTAGCGAGTAGCGAGGCAGGATCGCACGGCAATCTCGGTCCCACTACCGACTATTCGCTGTTCCCTATTCGCTCTCTCTCATCCCATTCCCGTCACATGGCGCAGCCAGAAGGCGAGCGCGATGAAGCCGATGATCGTGGTCACGCCGGTCCAGTCGACATTGGCCTTCTTCACGTCGCTGACGAGCTTCACCAGCAACATCCAGGCGATGACCACGATGGGGAGAATGATGACAAGCCTGATCATGCGACACTCCAGTCCGAAGCGATTGCACCTCACCAATATGTAGGAAGCGCGCTCGCGGATTTCAGTATGGGCGGGCGGCGGGGTCATCCACCGCCGGGGTAACCGAAAACGGAGTTTTGTCTTTACTGACGCACGAAATATGCTACCGGAGCGCCGTGCCCTTGTAGCTCAGCTGGTAGAGCAGCGGTTTTGTAAACCGAAGGTCGGCGGTTCGATCCCGTCCGGGGGCACCAGCAAAACAGCCGATTATGTAGCAGTTACAATACGTTGGCTGCCAATCACTTTCTTCCGACCCCTCGCCCTATCCACCTTTCATTTCTTGTTGAAAAGCAGGCATTCTCAACAAGGGTGGGCAAAACAGGACGTTCCCGTCTAGTGCGTCTCAATAGGTCGTGCAGTTCACGGTGTTGCCGAAGCGGTTGCAAGTAGTCTGCTTTGGCTGGCTATTCGCCATATTGGCCAGCGCCGCGTTGCGCCGCGCAGAGGCCCGATCCCTGGAAGCCAGAGCCTCGCTCTGAATGCATTGCGCCATTGCCGGCGTGCCGGCAGCGAACCCATACGTCTCACAGCGGGTGCGGAAATAGGCGGCCTGCTCTGTTGGCGGCGTAGTGGCAAACCAGGCAGGAGAGCCCGGCATGCCTATGCCAGACCCAGAGCATCCCGCGCAAATGCTCAGTGAGATTAAGACCAAAAGTCTTGCCATACTCGTATCCCCCAATGAAGCATAGTCCTCGACAGACCTTCCTGTCCACTGGACTGCGGGCAGCTAGTAGGTCTGCGTTGGAATATTTTTGAATTGTCTGTATAAATTATTGGGATAAGTGGACGGGGGCGCCGCGGTGGATGGATTCTGGCAACGGGTACCAATCAGGTTCATTGGCTGGGGAGCAGGGCTTGCGCTTTTTGCGTTCGCCCTTCTCGTGGCCATGACATTCTATGCTTGGCGGACGGACGATTCTTTTACGGTTGCAGACTGGCACTTTGGAAAGACGCCGGGAATCTTGATTTCCGGGCTCAAATCTCGGGTGGAATTCACTAGTTTCAGCAACCAGGTACAAGGTGGCGAAATCCCGCATTCTCACGGGGCGGTGCTTTGCGCGCTGTCACTTGTGGATGACGATGCACCAGATGCTTGGTGCAAAATAACTTTTGAGAACGAAAGTTGGATAATGACCACGGGCATGGGATCGAATGGCAACGGCTGCACTGCGGCGTGCCTTTTTCTTGACCCCGTCACCCCACCACCATGAGGCGGCGGGCTAATTCCGGCCGCTTGATAGGAAATTACGGTGACAGTGCACTTTTGCCGAAGGTTTGATCGGATTCACGCTTGAAGGCCACGGCCGACCCACGGTCTTTGTAAACCGAAGGTCGGCAGTTCGATTCCGTCCGGGGCACCAGTCAGTTCCCGAACATTTTTGCCTCAAACCGCCGTTGCGGTTCAGAACGGATAAAGAACCGGCGTCAGTACTGCCCCGTGGCCGTCGTATGGATGGATGTACGATTCTGAAATCTTCCAATTCGGCTTAGATGCCACTTGAAAGAAGGAGCCAAATTCCGAGCGCCAGCGAAAGGCCTCCATCTGTCCAAACTGTGGGATCAGCATGACGGCACAGGCGACAACAGCATCGATGGCGTGGGACAAAGTGCCTTCTTCCAAACTTCCTTCGCGATCATGTTTCACCGCGTTGTAGGCCCGATACCAAGGTAGCGATTCCGTTGGACGAGTGCGGTCCCAACCGGCGAACGGTCGCACCTCCTTCATCCATGGATAGTAAGGTAGCAAAATACCAAATTCATCTAGCCGCATTGCATTTTGAAGCGCCACATAGTTCGCCGTGTTAAATCTGCCTGATTGCCCATTCGCCTCAAGCACCCCCCGCCAATGCATCTCCACTTCAGTACAAGCAAGAATGAGAAGATTTCTGATTTCGTGCCCATAGACTTTGAAGTTCGACGGCGCCGGGTGAACGGTCTGACAAATCTCCGTGAGCTTGTGCATGAGAGAAACTAACTGGCCGCGCATTACTGCAAGCTGAGATTCGACCATCGCCGAGCCCGGACAATGATAGACGGGGTTTGGGCCACCCACGTGCTGATCGACGATCCTTGCCATCCGAGGATAGTACTGCCCCGGCTTGAGGTTCGTGTGTTCGAACGAGTAGGGCGCGTACTCGGGAGCGAGTTGGGCCAGTTTTACCCCGACAGCATCGAAAAGATCCTGCCCTGACAAGATCACCGCATGCGCGGCCTCGTGGTTCAGTGGGTTCGGAACGCCGATACGCGTCGCGACAGACCCGTCGAAATACCACATCCCTCGGGCCAATCCGTTTTTATCTATGCAGCCGAAATATCCGTTTGATAGTGTCATGCCGTAATCCCTGCAGTCCTTTTCTGGAACTTACATCATCACGATCACTCTGGCTGTATAGGGGTCATCAAGTCTATGCCGTCGGAAGCAACCCAGCGCGTGTGTGACGCCATTGGAACGGCGGCGCATTGCGCGTCAGCGAAATGCGGTTCCAGCCTCACACCCCAATCGCCGCCACCAATATCCTGTTCTGCCTTCGTATCGCCGCGCGCAGCTCCGGTATCTTCGCCTCGTCGCGCTTCACGAATTCGATGAACATCATATTCATGTTGTTGAAGATCAGTTCGCCCAGCGCCGCCCCGTCGATATCCTGCCGGACCAGGCCAAGCTCCTGCAGCCGGGCGATCAGCGCGCGGATCTGTTCTGTCAGTGAGCGGTCGAGCGCCGTATAAGCCTGGCCGAACGGGCTGTCGGGCAATTGCGTCGAGATCGCCATCGCCTGCCGCCACATCTCCTTGCTGAGATAGTGCAGCGAGTGCTCGATATAGATGCCGATCAGCGTGTCCAGCGCATCGCCGACATTGGCCGGCGGCCTGGCGACGACGCCGCGCCCGGCATTCAGCACCTCGTTGACTTCCAGCGAGACGATGGCGCCGAGAATGTCGCCCTTGTTCTCATAGTAATTGTAGATCGTGCCGATCGACACTTCCGCCTGCGCGGCGATCGCCTCGATCTTGGCGCCTTCATAGCCGGCCTCGCGGAAAAGCGCTGCCGCCGCCTCGATGATGCGCCTGTGCCGGTCCGCCTTTTGCCTTGCCCGCAATCCGCTCATATCAGCCTCTTGCCACAAAAACAGAATTGACTCAATTTTAGAATTGGTTCAACTTTTTGCAAGAAGCCACAAAGGCAAGGGAGAACACTCGATGTCCGTCAAATCCGCATCCGGGAATCCGCTTTCCATCCTGAAGCGCCATCTGCGCGCCGCCTGCGCCGCCACGGCACTGCTGCTTGGCGCGGGCAGCCTCGCCGAGGCCGCCGATCTCAACGCGCTGATCTGGTGCGACCATTCCGATCCGGCGCTGCTGCAGCCGTTCGAGGAAGCCAACAATGTCAAGGTCAACGTCAAGGAATTCGAAGGCACCGGCGCCGGGCTGGCCATCGTCGAACAGTCGCAACCCGGCGATTGGGACGTGATGGTGATTGACAGCATCGACGTGCCGCGCGGCGTCGAAAAGGGCCTGTTCGAGCCGCTGCCGGAAGACAAGCTGCCCTTCGCCGACCTGTTCCCGCAAGTGAAGATGGACGGCTCAACCGTCGTCGGCGGCAAGCGCTACGGCATCACCGAAAAGTTCGGCTACAACACGATCGGCTTCAACAAGACCAAGGTCGATCCGGCCGACATGCAGTCCCTGGCGTCGCTGACCAGCGACAAGTACAAGGGCAAGGTCGCCATCTACGACTATTACCTGCCCGTCATCGGCATGGCGGCCCTGGCTATCGGCAAGAAGACTTCGGAGCTGACCGAAGCCGACCTTCCCGCTTTGAAGGAAGAGCTTCTCAAGATGAAGGCCAACGCCAAGCTGGTCGGCGAAGTCACCGCTAGCCAGACCGCGCTTGCCACCGGCGAGGTCGATATTCTGGTCGGCGGCGGCGAGTGGGTGACGGCGGGGCTGGCCAAGGAGAACCCGGCGCTGGACTTCTCCATCCCCAAGGAAGGTGCGGTACTGTGGTCGCAGTCGCTGGCCATGTTCAAGGATTCCAAGAACAAGGATTTGGCGCTGAAGTTCATCCAGTACATACTGAGCCCGGAAGGCCAGGCGCGCCTTGCCACCTCCTCCTGCTATTGGGGCATGCCGGCGAACACCAAGGCGGCACTCACCGACGACCAGAAGAAGGTCCTGCGTTTCGACGAGCAGCCAGGCTTCCTTGCCCGTGCGCAAGCCTATCCGGCGCCGAATGCCGATCTCGACAAGAAGATGCAGGATATGTGGACCGAAATGCTGCAGGCGAAGTGATCGGTAGCCGCTGGTGAGCTCAACCGGGAACGGCGGGCGCGCCCTGCCCTGGGCGCTGGTCACGCCGGCGCTCGGCTGGACGTTGCTGTTCTTCGTGCTGCCCTTCATCGCCATGGGGTTTTCGAGCCTCACGGCGCATGAGGGCGGCGGCTTCACGCTGACCAACTACAGTCAGTTCTTCACCAACCCCTCCTATTGGCAGGCGATGGTGAACTCGCTCGAGGTGACGGCAATCGTGACCGTGGTTTCGGTGCTGCTCGCCTATCCCTTCGCCTGGATCCTCGCCGAACAGGTGCCGGAACGCTGGCAGCGGCTGGCGCTGATGCTGGCCGTGCTGCCGTTCTGGACGTCCTATGTCGTGCGCTCCTATTCCTGGCTGCTGGTGCTGGCGCAGAATGGCGTCATCAACCGCGCGCTGACCGGTTCAGGCCTGATCACCGAGCCACTGCAGCTCGCCAACACGCGGCTAGCCACCGTCACCGGCTTCGTGCACTTCTTCGTCATGCTGCTGACGCTGACCATCTTCGCCAACCTTAAGCAGCTCAGTCCGAGCTACCGCAAGGCGGCCGCTGATCTCGGCGCCGGACCGGTGCGCACCTTCCTGCATGTCGTCCTGCCGCTGACCTTGCCCGGCATCATGGTCGGCGCCTTCCTGACCTTCGTGCTGTGCATCGGCGACTACATCACGCCGCAGATCCTTGGCGGCAACAACGAGCTTCTGATGCCGCAGCTGGTGATGATGCAGATCGGCCGGCGTGGCGATTTTCCGCTGGCCTCGGCGCTGTCGATCATCCTGATGGCGGTGGTTACCGTCGCCTACCTCGCCTGCGCCCGCTGGCTGAAGATCGAGCGGGCCTGAGATGCGCAGGATTGTCCGTGTCGCTTCCTGGCTCTACGCGCTTGCCGTCTACGGCTTCATCTTCCTGCCGGTGGTGGTGCTGGTGCTGTTTTCGCTGCAGGCAACGTCGTTTCCGATCCCACCCTTCACCGGGCCGTCGCTGCGCTGGTACGAGGCGGTGCTCTCCGACGCGCGGCTAACCTCGGCGCTGGTCAATTCTCTGCTGGTGGCATCGATCTCCTCGGCCACCGCCGTCACGCTCGGCTTCCTCTCGGCCTGGGGCTTTGCCCGCTTCGTGCTGCCGGGCTCGGGCCTGCTGCGCGGTTTGATCACACTGCCGCTGACGGTCAGCTATCTCATCATCGGCATGGGGCTTTTGGTGCTGTTCAACTGGGCCGGCGTGCCGAAATCGCTGCTCGCGGCCGGAATCGGCCACGTCGTGATCAACCTGCCGCTCTGCTTCGCCATCATCTACAGCCAGATGGGCGATCACCAGATCAACATCGAGCGCGCCGCGCGCGATCTCGGGGCGCCGGAATGGAAGGTGCTACTCTTGATCACCGTGCCGGTCATGGCGCCGGCCATCTTCGCCGGCTTCTTCCTGTCGATGACCTTCTCCTGGGACGAATTCGTGATCTCCTTCCTGCTCACCCGCTTCGACACCACGCTGCCGGTGGAAATCTGGAACCTGCTGCGCTCCGGCCTCAACCCCAAAACCAACGCGATCGGTTCGCTGGTCTTCGCTGTTTCGATCGTCTTGGTCGTGCTGTTCGAACTGACATTGCTGCGCCGGAGAAAAGCATGACCGCGCCCCTGGTCGATATCCGCGCCGTGTCACACCGTTTCGGACAGTTCGCGGTGCTGAAGAACGTCTCGCTCAAGATCGAGCCCGGCAGCTACACGATCCTGCTTGGGCCGTCGGGCTCCGGCAAGACGACGCTGCTGTCGATTCTCGGCGGCTTCGTCACGCCTAGCGAAGGCAAGGTTTTCATCCGCGGCGAGGACTGGACCGCGGTGCCGCCGGCCAAGCGTCCGACAACGACGGTGTTTCAGGACTATGCGCTGTTTCCGCATATGAGCGTCGGCGGCAATGTCGGCTTTGGGCTGCGCATGCAAGGCGTCGACGGTGCGACCCGTGCTGCAAAAGCCCGCGAGGCTCTGGCGCTGGTCGGCCTCGCCTCAGCCTTCGACAAGAAACCGCACCAGCTCTCCGGCGGCCAGCGGCAGCGCGTGGCATTGGCGCGGGCGCTGGTGATCGAGCCGGCGGTGCTGTTGCTCGACGAGCCGCTCGGCGCGCTCGACCTCAAATTGCGCCGGCAGATGCAGGACGAGCTGAAGGCGATCCAGAAGCGCGTCGGCACCGCCTTCATCCATGTCACCCACGACCAGGAAGAAGCGATGGCGCTGGCCGACCATTGCGTGGTGATGAATGACGGCCGCATCGAGGATGAAGGCCCGCCCGAGCGCGTCTACGCCAAGCCGGCGACGCGCTTTTCAGCGACCTTCATGGGCGAAAGCACCATCCTTGCCGGCAAGGTCACGGAAACCAAGGACAGGACGAGCACGGTAGAGACGCCGGCCGGAGCAGTTCTTGTGCCCAGCGCCTTGCCGGTGGGCTCGGCTGTTGCGCTGGCCATACGGCCGGAGCACCTCCTCCTCGGCGGGACTGCCGGCACCGCAAGTCTCGGCATGGCGGACGTAACCGACGTCGTCTTCCAGGGTAGTTTCAAGCGCGTGCTTGCCGTCTCTACTAAAGACCCGGCGCTGCAGTTCATCGCCAAGCTGCCCGCTTCAGCCACCGTCCAGCCCGGCGACACGGTTGCCGTTTCGTGCGATACCGACCAGATCATCGTTTTGACGGACTGAAATGGCATCCCTTCCGGTCATCGGCGCAGCAGACTGGTACGAGACCATCCGCATGGCCGACGGCGTCACGCTGATCCACGAGCCATGGATCAAACCGTTCTTCCGCTGCAACATCTGGCATGTGCGCGGCCGCGACCGCGATCTCCTGTTCGACAGCGGCCTCGGTCATTTCAGCCTCCGCAGACACGTGCCTTTGGTGAGCGAGCGAAAGCTGACCTGTGTCGCCAGCCATACGCATTTCGACCATATCGGCTGCCATCACGAATTTCCCGACCGTTGTGTGCACAGGGCCGAGGCAGACATCCTCGCCAATCCGCGCAACGAATGGACGGTGGCCGACCGCTATGCGACCGACGATATGTTCGATCGATTGCCGCAAGGCTGGGAGTCGTCCCGCTACCGGATCCTGCCCGCCCCGGCCGACCGCCTGCTTGACCATGGCGACGTCGTCGATCTTGGCGACCGCGCTTTCGAAGTGATCCACACGCCTGGCCATTCACCCGGCGGCATCGCGCTCTACGAGGAGAAGACCGGCATCCTGCTGTCCGGCGACATCATCTATGACGGCCCGCTGATCGACGACGTCTACCATTCGGATATGTCGGACTATGTCGAGACGCTGCTCGCCATGCGTGACCTCGAGGTCTCGGTCGTGCATGGCGGCCATTTTCCGAGCTTCGGCAAGGTGCGCTACCGCCAGCTGATCGACGAATATCTGGCGCAGAAGCGGCAGGCCGGCTGCCACCTGAGCCAGCGCCCCTGAGAAACAGCTACGGCATCAATTCGAAGTGCCGCGGAAATGCCTGATGCAGCAGCAGCAGCATGGTCTTGCGCAGCACATTGGTGTCACGGCTCGAAGGGTTCAGATGGTCCCAGTACCAGGCGCCGTGAACCAGATAGTTCAGGCTCTCCGACAAGGTGTCGATGTCGACGCCGGTATAGCCGCCGCTGCGCGAAATCTCGACCAGCAGCTCGCGCGCTTCTGCGGTGTAGGCGAGATCGCTCGGCAAGCCGATCTCATTGTAGATCTGCATGCTCTTGCGGTCGCTGGAGAACACGACGAAGACTGACACCCATTGCGGATGCTGCCGGGCGAAACGCTGCGCGCAATTGACGGCGCCAAGCAGCCGTTCGACCGGCGACAGGCCGGGAGCCCGCACCAGGGTGATCCACAGCGCGTCATATTGATCGCTGAGATCTGCAGCACGGCCCGGAACAGGTTCTCCTTGCTGCGGAAATGAAAGACCACCAGCGCGTTGGACGAGCCGACATGTTCTGCGATGCGCTGCATGGTGAGGCTTGCCAGACCCTCCTCCGCGATGAGCTCGATGGTGGCGTCGATGATACGCTGCACGCTGGCTTCGCCGCGCTCGCGCCGGCGGTCCTTGGGCGGCGCGGCATCGTTTGCCGCGCCCTTCGTCGTCGCGACCTTACGTTTCTCCGGCTTTGCGGTGGCCTTGCGTTGCGCCATTTTCGTCAGGACTTTCGGACCCGCGGCGGACATATCCCGCCGCATAAGTTACTTCGGCATATGGCACGCGGCTCATCAGAGCGACGGACGTGTCCCCGTGTTTCCATACCATTGCCCCCGAGCCGTTTCATAGGCCAGTCCGGCCCGGAAGACATCGGCATCGCTGTAGGTGCGGCCGACGATCTGGATGCCTGTCGGCACGCCGCTGGCCGCACGGCCCGACGGGATCGAGAGAACCGGGCAACGGCTCAGCATATTGAACGGCGTCGTCATCACCCAGCCCAGCGAGGGGTTGACCTCCTTGCCATTGATCTCAACCGTGTCCCTGGTCTGGTCGAACTCCGCCGGCACCGCGGGCAGCGCGTTTGTCGGGCAGATCAGCACATCGTAGGTCTCCAGCAGCGGGCCGAGCGTCTGGTACATCCTGGCTGCCACATCGAGCGTCGCGACAAAATCGGTGGCTTTGGACTTTTGCCCGTCCTCGGCAAACCGCCTGGCATAGCTGGTCATGTCGCTGCTGTGCTCCGCAAGCAGTTGCGACAGCGACGCGCCGAACAGGTGCTCGAGATAGGCCATTCCGGCCTCGAGCACCCCGTCATCCCAGCCAAGGTCGACTTCCTCGACCGTGGCGCCCAGCGAGCGGAACACATCGCGGGCGGCAAGCGTGTTCTTCCGCACGTCGGGGTCGACCTCGAAGGAACCGAGATCCATGGAAAAGGCTATTCTCCAGCCTTTGATCGGCTTGTAATCGAGCGGCAGGCGCAGTTTGGGACGCAGCGTGGCGATGTCGAGCGGGCTCGGTCCGGCCATGACATTCTGCAGCAGGATCGCATCCCTGACGTTTCGCGCCAGCGGTCCGGTGTGGCAGTAGAAATCGAGGTTGAAGGGCGGCTCGTCGGGATTGCGGCCGTAAGGCGGCTTGAAGCCGACAAGACCGCAGGCCGAGGCGGGAATGCGGATCGATCCGGCAATGTCCGAACCTGTGGCGATCGACGACGTGCCGGAAGCCAAGGTAGCGGCAGCGCCACCCGACGAACCGCCCGGCGTGAAATCCGGATTCCAGGGATTGCGGGTGACGCCCCACCGCTTCGACCAGGTGTAGCCGGCGCAGCTGAATTCAGGCGTCGCCGTGCGGGCATGCACGATGCCGCCGGCCTTCATGATGCGCTCGTTCATCGTCGAGGTGTGGCCACCTATGGCATCCCTGGACAGCAGTGAGCCGTGCGATGTCGGCTTGCCCTTGATGTAGCTCTCGTCCTTGATGCCGATCGGCAACCCCTCAAGCGCGCCGGTCCTGGCGCCCCTGGCGTATTTCGCCTCGGCCTTGGCGGCCAGCTTCATCGCCTCTTCGAAATGCGTGAAGGTGAAGCAGTTGATCGCCGACTTGGTCGCTTCGGCGCGGCGAATGGTGGCCTGCATCAGTTCGACGGGCGACAGTTTCTTCGCCTTGAACAGCCGCAGCGCCTCATGGGCCGGCATGTAGCAAAGGTCGAGATCGGACATCGGAAATCTCCTGCGATCGCGAGACCGCATCTGGCATGAAGGGTTGCCGGACCGCGCGTCGCGGTCCGGTGGCTGTTCGTTGGATCGGTGGCGCTATTTCTGGAGGTCGGTCCAGATTTTCGTGTAGAGCGCCTGCACATCCGATGGACAGGCCGGCATGAACTGGCCCTTGGCGGCAAACTCGGCCGGAATTGCCACTTCAGGCGCCGCCTTCATGTCGTCCGGCATAAAGGCCTCGGAGCCCTTGATGCCGTTGGCGTAGCGGGCGAAAGCCGAGATCAACGCGGCATTCTTGGGATCCATGATGAAATTCTGGAACAGTTTGGCGTTCTCGACATTCTTGGCGTCCTTGAGGACGGCGACATTGTCCATCCAGATCGGAAACCCTTCCTTGGGATAGCCGTAGACGATCTTGTCGTTCTGCAGCCGCTCGCGCAGCGATATGCCGTTCCAGTTGACGCCGGCGGCGATGTCGCCCCGGCCCAGGCCGTCGACGGCGGCGTAGTCGAGCGACAGCCATTTCGCCTTCGCCTCGACCAGCTTGTCGTGCACCTTCTTCAGCACCTGCATGTCTTTGGTGCAGTATTGGCCGCCCTCATAGGCGATGGCGAGGAACATGATGTCCCCCATTTCGGGGACGACATTGATCTTGCCGACAAGCTCCGGCGGTGGGTCGAGGAAAAGCGCCGAGGTGTTCGGGTCGCCGGCATAGACCGACTTGTTCACCGAAATGCCTGTCGTGCCCCACTGCCACGGAACGGTGTATTTGCGGCCCGGATCGAAGGGGACGTCGACCCATCGCGGATCGACATTCTTGAAATTCTCCATCTTGTTGGGGTCGGTCTCCAGGAGCAGCCCTTCGCTGATCCAGATCGGCACGACGCTGGCCGACGGCACCACGATGTCATAGCCGGACGCGCCCTGGCGGACCTTGGCCAACGCGGTGTCGTTGGAATCATAGTCGGTGACGGTGACCTTGATCTTGTAGGTCTCCTCGAACTTCTTGATGAGGTCCGGACTGGTGTAGTTGCCCCAGTTGTAGATGTTGAGTTCGCCATCGGCGCGAGCGACGCCTGTCACGGCGAACAGCGACAGCCCGACGGCAGCCGCGGTCAGTTTCCAGTTCATGCTAGTGCTCCCATTGTTGGGACCGGCTGCGTGACCGCCTCGGTCCATCTCCTGCTGATCAAGCCTGGCGGCGCCCTTCCCCGATGACGGGCTGGACGACTGTCAAGGCATTCCCCACTCGCGGCCATTCACCGGCACATGCCGGCTGGCCAACTCGGTTATGACAGAGGCTAGATTATAACTAACTATATAGTCAATATCTTTTCGCAAGCATGCGTTTCGGAGGCTCCATCAAGTGCCCCGCAGCCTCCTAGATCGGAATAGTGGACGCTACAGCGATCGACCGATGACCTCAGTCCCGCCGCCGGCGGGAAGCGAAATCCGATAGTCCGGCCCGCGATTCCTCGGCTTTCGCCAGGGCCTCAGACGATCCTTCAATCTCGTTCGGACAACCGGCTTCTCGTAAAGCGGAGCCGGCAGGCCGGCGAGCGCATAGTAGTCGTCAAGGATGCTGGTCTGCAGCAGACGCTGCTCCTGTGTGTAGAAGCTGAAATGCGCGGCGACGAGATCACCGAAAACCCTGCCTGGCCGATCGAGCTTTGCCGGCAAGGTCGCTGACAGCCATTCCTCTTCATCATTTCCCGGCGGCGGATAGAAAAGCTCGCCGATCTCCAGGACATCCGACCCGAAAAACCCGATCGCGTTGATCGAGAAGCGCCCCAGCCTGACTTCCCGGTCGGGCACGCGGAAATCGCCCAGCCGGTTCGTCCGCACAGCCTCGATGAAGACTGGATGAAGCGCTTCGGGAAAGCTGGCATGTGCCCAGGAAAAGGGGCACATCGCCTGGCAGGTAAGCGGCCCTTCGATCAGAACTCTGGAAAGATTCTTGATCAGGCTGCTGCAGACCGCATTGTTGATGATGAGCGGTGCATACCAGAGGGCCGCCCCCTTTTCCGCCATGGCCCGCGCCTTGAATCTGGGGAGGAAGCCCTCCTCCAGAAAAACCACGTCGTCGTCGAGGCGCAGATAGAGAGCGTCGGCGTCGTCACAGAAGCGAAAGAACCTGCCGATGACGTTGATGGTGCCGTCGGCGTTTGGAAGCGTCTTTATCTTGCAGCGCGGATCGCTGGCTGCCAATCGCCGGAGATAGGCGCGGTCGGCGTCGTTGCGGCAATTGTCCCACAGATGCCATTCATGCACCTCGGGACTTTTCAAAACGTGGTGGCTGAGCAGGCGCAGGTACTTTTCGCGGCCTGCCGGGGTCACAACAATCAGCTTCATGAGTTCGCCCCGCAATGGTCACGTGTTTTGGCTAGGCCTGCGGCGAACCTAGGGCCGATCGTTCAGCGTTTCCAGATTCGCGGTGTGTTGCAAAGCACGGCGCAAGACATTGGCCTGACAATGCAAGACAAAAGGCACACTCCCGTTGGTGGCCCTTCGCATTCATCCGGCTTTGGTGTAGGGGCTCGCTATAACAGCCCCGAACCGCAGGGCTTTTCGCCAAGTGCATAAGTGGAAGAGGCGACTTTGGCATCTGCCGTGCAGGCAATGGTCCAAGCCGATGACCTGGCTCAGATCATACTCGAACCATAAGGGCGTTGGATCCGGGAATGGACAAGAACCTGCTCAGCGAAGCCGACATTCTCATCGTCGGCGCAGGCTTTTATGGCGCGACGCTCGCCGAGCGCATCGCCACGCAACTCGGCCGGCGCGTGCTGGTGATCGACCGGCGCCAGCACATTGGCGGCAATGCCTATACCGAACAAGATCCCGCCACCGGCGTCGAAATCCATCGCTACGGGCCGCATCTGTTCCACACGTCCAACGAGGAGGTCTGGAATTATCTGCGCGCCTTCACCGGTTTCACGACCTATCGCCATCGTGCATTCTCGACCTATCGCGACAAGGTCTATCCGCTGCCGATCAACCTCGCCACGATTTGCCAGTTCTTCGGCAAACGGTTGAGCCCGGACGAGGCTCGCGGCATGATTACCGGACAGGCCGCCGAGCTTGGCGATCGTCCGCCGGCCAATCTCGAGGAGAAGGCGATCTCCCTCGTCGGCCGTCCGCTCTACGAGGCTTTCATCAAGGGCTACACCGCCAAGCAATGGCAAACGGACCCGCGCGAACTGCCAGCGCAGATCATCGCGCGCCTGCCGGTCCGCTACACATTCGAGGACGGCTACTTCAACGACCGCTTCCAGGGCCAGCCTGTGGATGGTTATACGGCGATCTTCGAAAAGATGCTCGCGCATGAGCTCATCGAAACACGGCTTGGTGTCGACTTCTTCGATATCAAACCCTTGCTGCCGCAAGGCCTGCCGGTCGTCTACAGCGGTCCGATCGACCGCTATTTCGACCACTCAGAGGGCGAACTCGGCTGGCGGACCATCGACATCGATCTCGAGGTCATGAACACGCCGGATCATCAGGGCACGGCGATCATGAACTATGCCGACGAAGCCGTGCCCTACACCCGCGTCGTCGAATTCCGGCATTTCAATCCGGAACGCCAGCACAAGAGCGACAAGACCCTTATCGGCCGCGAGTATTCGCGTTTTGCCGGCCGCACCGACGAGCCCTACTATCCGATCGACACGCGCCGGGATCAGGCGGTGTACCGTCGCTATCTCGAACGGGCGGCCGCCGAGAAAAACCTGCATCTCGGCGGACGGCTGGGCACCTACCGGTATCTCGACATGCATCAGGCGATCGGTGCCGCCCTGAAGGCCTTCGAAACCGTGCTCGAGCCCTATTTCACCGGCCGACTCGATTCGGTTTCACGGTCGCTATGACACGTCGGGGCTCTTAGAGCGTTTCACCGTTCATGGAAACGGCGAACCGCTCTAACTCTTTGTTTTGACGCAATTCCCAAGGGAAAGCGCTATGCGCTTTCCCGGGAAAACCGCTCACACTTTTCCTGGAATTGCTCTAGGCCGACGCCGCCGATCTGCCGTCAGTCACAATCTGTCGGCGGAACCATTCGAAGGTACGCCGGATCCCTTCCTGGTAGCTGGTCTTTGCCTCCCATCCGGGAAGAACCTGTCTTACCAGGGTCAAGTCCGGACACCGGTTCGTCGGATCCTGCGGGACAGGCGCATGGTGTTCGATGCGGCTGCCCGGAACGAGCGAGCTGACGAATTTCGCGGTCTCGAGAACCGAGACCTCGCGATTATTGCCGATGTTCAAGGGCCCTCGGTGCGAGATGCTGTCACGCCAAAAGAAACGCTCCAAGCCATCGACGATATCGTCGACGTAGCCCCAGCTACGCGATTGCGAGCCGTCGCCATAGACGGTCAGGATCCCCGTGGTCAGGGCCTGGCTGACAAAATTCGAAACGGCGCGGCCGTCATCGATGCGCGTTCGCGGCCCATAGGTGTTGAACAACCTGACGACCCGGACATCGAGTCCGCTGACGCGTTGCTGCTCAAACAGCAGCGCCTCGGTGCAGCGCTTGCTCTCGTCATAGGAAGCCCTTGGCCCGGTGCAGTCCACCGAGCCCCGGTAGCTCTCCGGTTGCGGCGACACCAGGGGATCGCCATAGACTTCCGAGGTCGAGGCGAAGCAGAAGCGGCCGCCGGGCCTGAGCAGCGACAGAAGATTGAGTGCGCCGCCTATGTTGGCCCTGATCGTGCGCACCGGCTCGCGCATGTACCATACGGGCGACGCCGGTGACGCCAGATGTATGATCTCATCGAAATGCCGGCTGGCCGTGAAGCTTTCGGCATCGGCAATCTTCAGGCTGAACCGCGGATCCGCGACATGGGCAATGTTGTCGCGCAACCCGGTCCACAGATTGTCGACGACGACAAGCGTTTCCAGATCATCGCGCCGCAGCAGGCGATCGACAAGATGGGAGCCAATGAAGCCACAGCCACCAGAAATCAACACACTGCGCGGCATGCGCACCCCCTTCCAGAAACTTGGCCGGTCAACGCGCCGCAGGCTTGTTTTCCAGAGACGATGGGAACAATGTCCTATCCAGATCGGAAGTCTTCTACCAGTGCTTTCATCGATGCCGCAATTGCAACGATCAAACTTATCTTACGCCAGCCGATGACCAGTCCCCCGGGGATGAAGCCATGACCGGGATATGCGCGTATGGGTGAGCGGATTTGGCGACCTAAAGTGCCCTTTGCGGGCAAGGCATTCCTGTGGCATCGCCACAGCGTGACGCCGTAGGCAACGGTCTGTTACTCATTTCTTCCGACTGGCGCACAATCTCGGCGAAGACCAGCGCGAAGCTACCCAGCATGACAAAGACGATAATCAGGCGTGCTACCGGCAATATGTCGGCCTCGTTTGGTTGGTGCGTGCCCCGAACATCAGGATCGTTCCGGGAATCATGCGCACAAATCAAAAGTGCCACAGCGTCGTCTTGCCGTCCCGAAAGGATACGGCGATGCTGCGGGCGCCCCCACGCCATCCATGCCGGCTAACATGATCGATCCGCCTTTACGAGACTTTAAGCCCCGCCTTAACCATCACATTCGCGCGTGCCCCTGTCATGAAGCGCGACCTGCCGGTCGGGACGGTGCTGTCGCGGCATGGCTTTGCCCGGTGATGCAACGGCTCTCTTTGCAGACCTGCCCGCACCATGCTACCCCGGCGCTGGCGCGGCCAGACCCGCCGCAATCGGTCGCGATCGGGGAGCCATGAGCACAGCCGCCAACAGCATCGCCTTCGTCTCGTCCGACACAGCAGACGCCAAGGCGGCGCTGGAAAGCCTGTCGGCGCGTTATGGCCAATGTTCGATCGCGGATGCCGCAGTTGTGGTGGCCCTTGGCGGCGACGGCTTCCTGCTGCAGACCTTGCGAGACACGATGGGAACGGGAAGAAGGTCTACGGCATGAACCGTGGCACCATCGGGTTCCTGATGAATGAGTACCGTTCCGGGGGGCTTGCCGAGCGGATCGCGGCCGCGGTCGCCGAAACCATCCGCCCGCTGGAAATGCTGGCCGTCACCTCGGAAGGCGAGACCGTTTCGGCGCTGGCGATCAACGAAGTTGCGCTTTGGCGCCAATCCTATCAGACGGCCAAGATCCGCATCAGCGTCGACGACCAGATACGGCTCGAGGAACTCAGCTGCGATGGTGTCATGATCGCGACGCCGGCCGGATCCACCGCCTACAATCTTTCCGCGCACGGACCGATCCTGCCGCTCGACGCGCCGCTGCTGGCACTGACGCCGGTCAGCCCGTTTCGCCCGCGCCGCTGGCGTGGCGCGTTGCTCTCCAACAAGGCAACGGTGCGCTTCGACATTCTGGAGCCGGAAAAGCGGCCGGTGAACGCCGCCGCCGATCACACTGAGGTCAAGGCGGTGACTTCGGTGACGGTGCGGGAATCGCCGACTGCGACGGCGACGTTGCTGTTCGATCCCAATCATTCCTGGAACGAGCGCATCCTGGCCGAACAGTTCCGCTACTGAGCCGGCACACGGACAAGCGGCCGGATTAAGCATCGCGATTAAGGTTACAACTTCACAATCGTGCCAATCCCGCCCGTTTCTGTTGACAAATCGCGGGCTTGCGCCTAATCGCAATACCAATCTTGCAGGCGCGTGGCGCTTGCCGCGACAGACGCCGTTGCGCTTCCCCGAACCAGCCAAAGACAACAACACTTGTCCTCAGACACCACGACCGCTCAAGAAGCGTTGACCTTCGCAGACCTCGGCCTGTCGCCGAAGGTCCTTTCCGCAGTCACCGATGCCGGCTACACCCAGCCGACGCCGATCCAGGCTGGTGCCATCCCGCACGCCCTGCTCGGCAAGGATATTTTGGGCATCGCCCAGACCGGCACCGGCAAAACGGCTTCCTTTGTGCTGCCAATGCTGACCCGCCTCGAAAAGGGCCGTGCTCGCGCCCGCATGCCGCGCACACTGATCCTGGAGCCGACGCGCGAACTCGCCGCACAGGTCGAAGAGAATTTCATCCGATACGGCAAGAACCACAAGCTCAACATCGCGCTTTTGATCGGCGGCGTGTCGTTCGACGAGCAGGACAAGAAGCTGGAGCGCGGCGCCGACGTGCTGATCGCGACGCCCGGTCGTCTGCTTGATCATCGCGAACGCGGGAAGTTGCTGCTCAACGGCGTCGAGATCCTGGTCATCGACGAGGCCGACAGGATGCTCGACATGGGCTTCATTCCCGATATCGAGCGCATCTGCGAGATGATCCCGTTCACCCGGCAGACGCTGTTCTTCTCGGCGACCATGCCGCCGGAAATCACCAAGCTGACGGAAAAATTCTTGCACGCGCCCGTGCGCGTCGAAGTTTCGAAGGCCGCGTCGGCCGCCACCAACATCATCCAGCGGCTGGTCAAATCCGGCTCCAAGCCCTGGGACAAGCGCGAGACGCTGCGCAACCTGATGAAGGCCGAAGACGCGGAGTTGAAGAACGCGATCATCTTCTGCAATCGCAAGGTCGAAGTGTCGGAACTGTTCCGCTCGCTGCTGAAATATGATTTCGATGCCGGCGCCCTGCATGGCGACATGGACCAGCGCGCCCGCATGCAGATGCTGGCCAATTTCCGTGACGGCAAGCTGCGTTATCTCGTGGCTTCGGACGTCGCCGCGCGCGGCCTCGACATCCCCGATGTCAGCCACGTCTTCAACTATGACGTGCCGATCCATGCCGAGGACTATGTCCATCGCATCGGCCGAACCGGCCGCGCCGGGCGCTCCGGCAAATCCTTCACCATCGCGACCAAGTCGGACACAAAGTACATCGACGCCATCGAACGGCTGATCGGCAACAAGATCGAGTGGCATGACGGCGACCTGTCGACGGTCGTCGCCAGCGAAGGCGGTGAGGACGATGCGCCGCGCCGGGGCAAAGGCGCGCCGCGTCGCGCCGGCCGCAAGGACGATGATCGCAAGGACAGGGGCGAGCGCAAAAAGGGCGGCGAACGTCGCGCCAGACACGCAGAGGAAGATGCTTCTCCCGTCGTCGCACAGCAAGAACAACCCGATGTGACTGAAACGGCCGTCGCCGATATCGGCGAGCGGCGCGCGCGCAAGGAAGCGATCCGTTCGGAAAACACCGAACGCAAATCCTCCGATCGCAACGAACAGCGCTCACCGGAACGGGGCGACACCAGGCCGCAGCGCGACAGCAACCGCCCTGCCCGTCATCGCCACCAGGAAGACAACGATACCACCGTGGGCTTCGGCGACGACATGCCGGCCTTCATGCGCATCGTCGCCAAGGTCTGATTCCTACAATCTTTGAGAGCGGCAAGCCAACCGGCTTGCCCCCCTCGGCGAACTCCATGCATCGCCTTCGAACGGATTCAGGCGACGCGCCTTAGTCCTGTTTCATGCATGCCGTGCTCTCGAAACCAGAGCCACTCCTGGACGACATGCGTTGGCTTGGCCCGGAATTACATCGGCCCAGGCATCATCTTGGTCGGCTTCTCCAACATCGGAAACTCGGCCTTGGTGCATTTCACGTTCGGGTTCGTCGGACTGAACATGCCGTTCGGATTGTCCCTGAACAGCCAGGCGTGAAGGTCGTAGTGGACGAACTCCCTCGGGATGAGCGGATAGTGTCCCTCCATCGGCCCCATGAAGGTTTGGCCAAACAGCTTCGGCGGCGCTTTGACATCCGGCGTCAGCGGCACCAGCCATTCCACACCGACCAGCTTCAGGCCTTTCTTGGTCGGTTCGTAGATCAGGACGTTGGGCTTCATCGGGTCGAGCTTCTGGCCGACACTGGGGACGTTGACGAAATGGATGCCCATGGCGCCTTTTGGATAAAACATCGCGCCGGATATCTTTTCGCCATTGTAGTAGACGCAACCGACGGTCGACAGATAGAGGTCGCGGACGGCAGCCGTGTAGTCTTCATACTTGGCCAACGACTTCTTCAAGGCTTCGATATCGGCCTTGTTGGTGTCCTCGGCCCGAGCCGTGGCGAGCCCCAACCATACGCCTGCAATACTGGTCAAAGCGAGGACGCCGCAGCGTCCAAGGCTGGCTGTTCTTGTCATGCATTCCTCCCAGATATTCATCTGGCCGTGCAGACCGAGGCGGGAAAATGCTTATCGCGCGGCCAGTTGTTGTACCGCCTCATCCCCTCTGGAACGGCGACGACGCTATTCCTTTCCATGGCGGCGGGAAAGCTGTTATTTAGAACTAACTAATACTCATGCGCGGCAATCTGGAGAGCGCCGATGCCCGCGCAAGCAGAAACGGCCCCGCAAGGGGGCCGTTCGCGTTCGATTGCCGGTCAGATCAGGTGAGCGGCGACAGCTGGATCTCGACGCGACGGTTCTGCTCGCGGCCGGCGGCCGTCGCGTTGGAGGCGATGGGCCGCGTCTTGCCGAAGCCGGTGACGGCGAAGCGGCGCTGATCGACGCCCTGACCGGACAGATAGTTGGCGACCGCAAGCGCACGGCGCTGCGACAGATCGAAATTGTGCTGGTCGCCGCCGGTCGAATCGGTGTGACCGAACACGTCGACGGTGGTCTGCTTGAATTTCTTCAGCACCAGCGCAACCGAGTTCAGCACCGGATAGAAGCCGGGCTTCACCGCATCCTGATCGACATTGAAGGTGATATCCGACGGCATGTTGAGGATGATCTGGTCGCCACTGCGGGTGACGCTGACACCAGTGCCCTCGAGCTGTCGGCGCAGTTCCGCTTCGTTCTGATCCATGGTCGCGCCGATGGCGCCGCCGGCCAGTGCACCGATGCCAGCGCCGATCAGCGCGTTACGACGGTCATTGCCGCCGGCAAGCAGACCAAGGCTCGCACCTGCCAGGGCACCAAGGCCGGCACCTGCTGCCGTGTTGGAAATCTTCTGGTCGCCCGTATACGGATCGGTGGTGGTGCAGGCGCTCACGAGCAAAGCCGTCGCCACGACGACGAGCACGGTTTTCTTCATAGATGGTCCCTCTCCAAGTCGCGCCTTTTCGACGGCGCCAAATCAGCCCTTCCCGCGACTTGTACCATGAATTGCGGCGAAAAGCGGAACGGGAAAAGCGCCGGGGACGGCTTTTCCCGGGGCCAATTACATGACGACCGCCTTGCCCGGCTACCAGAGATTCTTGCCGTCTATGACCACCACTTCCACCTTGTCGAGATCGAAATCATCGAACAGCCGGGAATTGACGCTGATCTTCGGATTGTCAAAATCCGGCTCGCCGGTCGACCAATCCGGTGTTTCGGTGAAAGTGCCGCAGCCGCAGGTCGCGCAAAACCCGTGCTTCACGGTTTTCGACCCCCACTGATAGACAGAAACGTTTTCCGGCGGACTGGTCAGCTTGAACTGCGACGGGACGTAGTAAGCCCAAAGCGAGCCGCGTTTCGAGCAGAACGAACAGGTGCATTGCGTCACCGTCTGCGGTGCCTCAGAAACCTCGAATGTCGTCGCCTTGCAGTGGCAGCTTGCCTTGATGGTCATCAACATCACCTCTCCATTGTCCGCCGTCCATGCGGCAGGGCACCATAAAGAAGCGATCCTGACAACTACCTGTCGGCAGGCTCTACGCCTGAACAGCCGACAGCAGACTCAGTAAGACGAGGGCGGCACGAACAGGCAGATGGTCTTGCCGGCATCGAGGCCGGCCTCATGCGCGCACCAATGGAATTCACCGTCGGGCGAATCCTTGATGCGTCTGTCGCTGTAGGCCAACACCTCGCCAGTGTCCTTGATGACATAGCCTTCCGGGCGCTCGCTGATCGAGGTCTGCGACACCTCGTGGCAGTCGTAGTTCGCGCAGCAGGCAAACGGATAACTCCAGCCCTGCGGCTTGGCCGCGGTCGGCTTGGCGTCATGCGCCAGGGCCGGCGCCGACAGCAGCGCGATCACACACGCCGCGCAAAGGGGAATGACAAGCTGGCCAACCGATGGAGCGGCGATGGCCGATCTGGAATTGGCGGCAAACATGGGAACGTTCCTTTCAAACGAGGTTCAAGCGTTGCGCTTGCCCGTTCCCGGAACGTGTCTTCCCAGCGGCCAATCGTCAGCAGATATGCCGCGACCGGCCATAAATGCTTTTGTCTCCTCCTGCCGCAAATGGTGAGCCGAAATGTGAGTCGGCGCAAGAAATTGCTGCGTGGCCGGCCCGCACCCGTCGCCGGGCCGCTTCGGGGCAGCAACAAGGTGCTCCCCGAAGATGCGAGCGGTGGCAAATCCGGGTTTAGTGGCGGACGGAGCTAGTCCAGATCCGCCACCGCCTCACCAGCACCACCCTCGATGCGTTGCGACAGCGAGGCTTCCATGAAATCGTCGAGGTCGCCATCGAGCACGCTCGACGGGCTGGTGCTTTCGACGCCGGTGCGCAGATCCTTCACCAGCTGATAGGGCTGCAGGACGTAGGAACGGATCTGGTGACCCCAGCCGATGTCGCTCTTCGAGGCTTCGGTGGCGTTGGCGACGGCTTCGCGCTTCTTCAACTCTTCCTCGTAGAGGCGCGAGCGCAGCATCTCCCAGGCCTTGGCCTTGTTCTTATGCTGCGAACGCTCGGCCTGGCAGGCGACCGCGATGCCCGTGGCGATATGGGTGATGCGCACGGCCGAATCGGTGGTGTTGACGTGCTGGCCGCCGGAACCCGACGAGCGATAGGTGTCGATGCGCACATCCGATTCCGAAACATCGATCTCGATCCTGTCATCGACGACTGGGTAGACCCAGATGCTGGAGAAGGACGTATGGCGACGCGCATTGCTGTCATAGGGCGAAATGCGCACCAGGCGGTGGACGCCCGATTCCGTCTTCAGCCAGCCATAGGCATTGTGGCCCTTGATCAAGAGCGTAGCGGATTTGATGCCGGCTTCTTCGCCGTCATGCACTTCCAGCACCTCGACCTTGAAGCGGCGGCGTTCGGCCCAGCGCGTGTACATGCGCAACAGCATCGAGGCCCAGTCCTGGCTCTCGGTGCCGCCGGCGCCGGCGTGAACTTCAAGATAGGTGTCGTTGGCGTCGGCTTCACCCGACAGCAGCGTTTCGACCTGGCGGGCCTTCGCCTCGCCCTGCATCGAGCGGATCGACGCTTCGGCCTCTGCGATGACCCCTTCGTCGCCTTCTTCCTCGCCGAGCTCGATCAGGCCGATATTGTCTTCCAGCGCCTGGGTGATGCCCTTGACCGCCGCAATGCCTTCTTCGAGGCCCTGGCGTTCGCGCATCAGCTTCTGTGCTTCCAACGGTTCGTTCCAGAGGCTCGCGTCCTCGGCCCGCACATTCAGGTATTCAAGCCGCTTTATGGCCTGATCCCAGTCAAAGATGCCTCCTCAGCAGGGTTATCGCCTGCCTGATCTCGTCGACAATATTCTGCGTTTCCGCGCGCATGGCCTGGTATTTTGTCCTGTTGCTGAAGTGACACTTCGGTCGGCGCGATACATAGGGACGGCGCCGCCATGTGTAAAGCGAAATGGGCCGGCCCCAGGCCAGCCCAGCGGTCGGCATTTGGGACCCGTCAGTAGAGGCCGCCGCCGCCGTCCTGGATGGCCTGGTTGGCCTGCGGCGACAATGCGCCACCCGAGGCGTTGGAGCCGTCGGCGCCCATGCCGATCACCCAATAGCTGTCGGCGGGACCGGTGCCCGGCTTGAAGGCCTCGATGATGGTGCCGGATCGCCCGACGCGGCACGCATGCCGGTCTTGCGATTGATGGCGATCAGGTTCATGCCGTCGGGAACCTTGAAGTCGACATTGGGCGTGCCGTCCAGCGCCACGCGCATGAAATCCTTGAAGATCGGGGCGGCCAGACCGCCGCCGGTGGCGCCATGGCCAAGGCCGCGCGGCGTGTCGTAGCCCATATAGAGGCCGACCACGAGGTTCGGCGTGTAGCCGATGAACCAGGCGTCCTTTTCGTCGTTGGTGGTGCCGGTCTTGCCGGCGATGTGGCGGCCGAGTTCACCGATGGTGGCGCCGGTGCCGCGTTGCACCACGCCTTCCATCATGGAAGTGATCTGGTAGGCGGTCATCGGATCGAGCACCTGCTCGGAATTGTCGACCAGTTCCGGCTCCGGCTGGTTCTTCCATTCGGGTGCGTTGCAACCATCGCAGCCACGCTCGTCCTGTTTGAACACGGTCTTGCCGTAGCGGTCCTGGATGCGGTCGATCAGCGACGGTTTGATCGACTTGCCGCCATTGGCCATGATCGAATAGGCCGAAACCATGCGCATGACGGTCGTCTCGCCGGAGCCTAGCGCCATCGGCAGATACGGTGCCAGATGATCGTAGACGCCGAAGCGCTCGGCATATTCGACGACCAGCTTCATGCCCATGTCGTTGGCAAGCCGCACCGTCATCAGGTTGCGCGACTTCTCGATGCCGGAGCGCAGGGTTGCCGGCCCGGCGACCGTTCCGTCATAGTTCTTCGGCGTCCAAGTCGTGTTGCCGCTCTGGATGGTGATCGGTCCGTCCATGATCACCGAGGCCGGCGTATAGCCGTTGTCGAGCGCGGCCGAATAGACGATCGGCTTGAACGAGGAGCCCGGCTGGCGCATCGCCTGGGTGGCGCGGTTGAATTCCGACTGCGAATAGGAGAAGCCGCCGACCATGGCCAACACACGGCCGGTGTGCGGATCCATGGCAATCAGGCCGCCTTCCACCTCGGGAACCTGACGCAAGCTGTAAGTGTTGTCGGAACCTTCGTTCTTCTGCACGAAGATGACGTCGCCCGGCTTCAGCACGTCGGCCGGCGACTTGGCCTTGACCGTCTTGCCGTCGACCACATGGCGCATGGCAAAGCCCATGTCGTCCTTGCTGACGGTGCCTTCGACACGCTCCTTGACGATGTCGCCCGACGCTTGGCGTGCGGGCTGCAGGCCGATCGAGAGGCCTGATGCCGAGGAGTCGAGCACGACGGCGAGCGACCATTCGGGAACGTCTTCCAGTCCCTTGACGGCGCCCAGTGGAGGTCCCCAGTCGCCGGACACGTCAATCGACGTCACCGGGCCGCGATAGCCGCGCAGCGTGTCGTATTTCATCAAACCGTTCTGTATCGCCTTGCGGGCAATGAGCTGAACCTTCGGGTCAAGGGTCGTGCGAATGGAAAGGCCGCCCTCATAGAGCGCGTTCTCGCCATAGCGGGCGATGATCTGCCGACGAACCTCTTCTGTGAAATATTCGCCCGCGAACAAATAGGAGCCGGTGCGGCGCGGGGCGACACCAAGCGGCTCGGCCTTCGCCTTCGCACCCTCTTCGGGGGTCACGTAACCGTTCTCGACCATCTGGCCGATGACCCAGTTTCGCCGCTCAATCGCGCGATCGGCATGCTTGAACGGATTGTAGTTGGCCGGACCTTTGGGGAGTGATGCCAGATAGGCGGCCTCGGCCACGGTCAGTTCGTTCACCGATTTATCGAAATAGGTCAGTGCGGCGCCAGCGACACCATAGGCGTTGAAGCCAAAGAAAATCTCATTGAGATAGAGCTCAAGGATACGATCCTTGGAATAGGCCTGCTCGATGCGGAACGAAAGGATGGCCTCCTTGACCTTGCGTTCCAGGGAGCGCTCGTTGGTGAGAAGGAAGTTCTTGGCAACCTGCTGGGTGATCGTCGAACCACCCTGCATCGGTCCACCCGAAACGTAAGTGAGCACCGCTCTACCCAACCCCGTTATGTCAACACCGGGATGGCTGTAGAAGTTCTTGTCCTCCGCGGACAGGAACGCCGCCTTGACGCGATCCGGGATCGCCTGAATCGGCAAATACAGGCGCCGTTCGCGCGCATACTCCGCCATCAGAGAGCCATCCGAGGCATGGATGCGGGTGGTCACCGGCGGTTCGTACTTGGCCAGCACTTCGTAATCAGGCAGATCCTTTGCTACATGGCCGATGTAAAGCGCAACGCCCGCCGCGGCCAGAAGGGCCAGCGTCGTGCCGATGCCGAAGAAATAGCCAATGAGACGAATCATACCCGCTCCAGTCCTTGGTTCGGGAATTTCCTAAACGAAGCCGCCTTCCACGCAAGCTTTCGAGCCGGTCCCAATCCGTAATCGAAAACCCATGTCGCCACCATGTGGACAAAATACGGCAAGGCCTGATTTCGTGACCGCGCGCCGGAAATAAAACGCACCGGGTGTTGTCATCCAGCAACGCTGCCTCAGGTTGCAGGCGCCGCCAGCCATGTCAACCTCCGGTCACCGTTCCGGCCCGGGCGGAGGCAAACAGCGCAACGGCGTTGGTGATGCTTTGCGCGGCCTTGTTGCGCCATTCGGCGTCGAGCAGCTGCGCTTCGTCCTTGGCATTCGAGAGATAGCCGAGTTCGACCAGAACGGATGGCACGTCCGGTGCCTTCAGCACCTTGAAGCCCGCGGAACGCTGCGGATTGTTGATGAGGCCGACGCTGGTCGACAGCTGGCCGACCAATGTGTGGGCGAAACTCATCGAAAATGTGTGCGTCTCGCGGCGGATCAGGTCGATCAGGATGTCGGTCACTTCCTTGTTATCGTCCTTGATGACCATGCCGGCGAACTGGTCGGAGAGATTTTCGCGGTCGGCAAGCGCTTGCGCCTCGGGATCCGACGCCTTGTCGGAAACGGTGTAGACGGTGGCGCCGCGGATGCCCTTGACGCTGATTGTATCGGCATGGATCGAAATCAGCAGATCGGCCTCATGCTGGCGGGCAATGCGCACGCGGTCGTCCAGACGCAGATATTCGTCGGTGTCGCGGGTCATGAAGACATCATATTTGCCGACGGCCGCGAGCTTGTCGCGCAGCTCCGTGGCGAAGGCCAGCGTGACATTCTTCTCGATCGTGCCGTTCAGACCCTCGGCGCCACCGTCGACCCCACCGTGGCCGGGGTCAACAACGACTGTGAAGCGGTGGCCCGGATTGGAGACCGGCCCGGTGCCGACCCGCCCGCCCTTGTCGGTCGAAACCGTCGATCCGGTGGTCAGCGCCTGGTTGGCAAGGGCGGCGTCGAACTCCCGTTCCGAGGCGGCCGACATGTCGATGGCAATGCGGTAGCCGGTTCCGTCCTCATTCTTGAGCACATCCAGCTTGTCGACGGCGAACGGCCCCTTGCCGGTGAGGATCAGCCGCGAAACACCCTCGCCGAGCGCGCCCAGGCGCACGCCCTTGACCAGGCCGCGCGGCTTCAAATCCTTGGCGTCGATGGCCAGCCTGGTATTCGCCAGGTCGATGACCAGACGATTGGGGCCGCGCAGCAGAAACCATTTGATGTCAGGCTCGCGATCGAAATCCATGACGATGCGCATCTTGGTGGCATCGCCCGCCATCTTGTAGCCTTTTGCCACCAGCGGCGCGTCGGCGGCATTGGCAACCGAGGAAAAGGCCTGGGAAATCACCACCAGCAGCAAAAGGCACAAGGCGCCAAGAATCCGTCCGCCGACACGACATCCCTTGCCTGTGAAGCCTGCCAGTCCCATCTCTCTTCTAGTCGCTCCCGGTTTGGCGCCAGGCGCCCGCTCGTTTCGTCGAAGTGTCGGTTAGGCCGCGAACTCGATTAACGATTGGTATCCAGAGAAGGTTAACCAAGCCTTTTCACGCAGGATCGGAACCCAGGCTTACGTTACGGAACTGCTTTTTGCCGGCATCGGAAATCGGGGTTGCCTTCCAACCCGCCAAATCATAAAAGCGATAGTGGATCACTGCAATCCTGGAACCGCCCTCCTCCGCAGCTTCCTGCTACAGGGTCAGATGAAAGGCGGCTCCTTTCGCTTCACGCGAAAAGGGTTCAGGTGATTGCGACGAATTTCGCAGGTGTGCTCCCGTGGCGGGGGAATCGCCTGCGTGAGGAAAACGGCCGGGTTTGTTCCCGTGCCGGCTCTGTATGAGCAAACAAGCTGGTCCGGTTTCCGGGCTTTGGTTCAAAAGGTTCTGCTGGTGACGATGGCTTCAAGCGCAATCATGGAAAGGTCCGCATCAAACCGCGCCAGTATGGCTGCGGGCGGCACCGCCATGACACGCAGGCACCGTCCGGCGGACATTCAATTATCCGGCACCCACTCTCCAGACACACAGCAGCGGGCTTTACCCCGCCAGCTGCGGCTGACGGCTGCCGGGGGAAACGAAATAATGCCCAACAAGATGCTGATAGACGCCTCCCACCCGGAGGAAACACGAGTTGTCGTCGTACGCGGTAACCGTATCGAAGAATTCGACTTTGAATCCCAGGACAAGAAGCAGCTCAAAGGAAATATCTACCTCGCCCGCGTAACGCGCGTCGAACCCTCCCTTCAGGCAGCCTTTGTCGAATATGGCGGCAACCGTCACGGTTTTCTCGCCTTCAGTGAAATACACCCTGACTACTACCAGATCCCGGTCGCCGACCGTCAGGCACTGCTGCGCGCCGAAGCGCAAGAGGCCGAAGACGAGGAGGACGAGGACGGTGACGGCGATGACCGCCAGAGCCGCGACCGCGGACGGCGCGGGCGCCGGCGTGGCGGCAAGAGCCGCGACCGCGGCGAGCACAAGCGCGATGCGGGCGAGACAGGCGAAGGCTCCGGCGAGCCAAGCGGAGGCAACGACAATGGCGACATCGTTGTCGAGGAGATCTCCCACACCTCCGAGATCATCGAACACGCAGCCGATACATCCGAACATTCAGATGGCTCGGGGCATGCCGATACATCAGGCCATGATGAAGGTTCCGCCGAACAGGACGAAACCGAAACCCGCGACGGCGGCCCGACATCGATCGCCGCCGCGGTCGAAGGCGATGTGATTTCCGAGCCCGTTCCGCAGGCGGAACAGGGCAGCGAAGCCACCTCCACCGACAATGATCGCGGCATGCTGGAGGAGGTACAGTCCTCGCATCCCGACGATCACGAGGTCGAATCGGTCGGTGCCGAGGACGCGCTCGAGGAAGTGCGCAACCGCCGCAAGCCGGTGCGCCGCCAGTACAAGATCCAGGAAGTGATCAAGCGCCGGCAGATCCTGCTGGTGCAGGTCGTCAAAGAAGAGCGCGGCAACAAGGGCGCGGCACTCACCACCTATCTGTCGCTTGCCGGCCGTTATTCCGTGCTGATGCCGAACACGGCGCGCGGCGGCGGCATTTCGCGCAAGATCACCAGCGCGGTCGACCGCAAGCGCCTGAAGGAGGTTGTTGCCGACCTCGAAGTGCCGCAAGGCATGGGCGTCATCCTGCGCACCGCCGGCGAGAGCCGCACCAAGGCCGAGATCAAGCGCGACTACGAATATCTGATGCGGCTTTGGGAGAACGTGCGCAATCTCACGCTTCAGTCCACCGCTCCTGCCCTCGTCTATGAGGAAGGCAGCCTGATCAAGCGTTCGGTGCGCGACCTCTACAACAAGGATATCGACGAGATTCTCGTCTCCGGCGAGGAAGGTTATCGCGAGGCCAAGGACTTTATGCGCATGCTGATGCCGAGCCACGCCAAGGTGGTTCAGCCGTTCCGCGACACGACGCCGATCTTCGTGCGCAACGGCATCGAGGCGCAGCTCGACCGCATGCTGCAGCCGCAGGTGACGCTGAAGAGCGGCGGCTACATCATCATCAACCAGACCGAGGCGCTGGTCGCCATCGACGTCAATTCGGGGCGCTCCACCAAGGAGCACTCGATTGAGGACACGGCACTCCACACCAATCTGGAAGCGGCCGAGGAAGTCGCGCGTCAGCTCAGGCTGCGCGATCTGGCCGGCCTGATCGTCATCGACTTCATCGACATGGAGGAGAACCGCAACAACCGCTCCGTCGAGAAGCGGCTGAAGGATCACCTCAAGAACGACCGTGCCCGCATCCAGGTCGGCCGCATCTCGCATTTCGGCCTGATGGAGATGTCACGCCAGCGCATCCGCGCCAGCGTGCTGGAATCGACCATGAAGCCCTGTCCGCATTGCGGCGGCACCGGCCATGTCAGGTCCGATTCGTCGGTTGCGCTGATGGTGGTGCGGGCGATCGAGGAATTCCTGCTCAAGGACTCGCGCAGCCACATCACGGTGCGCACGCCGGCCGCGACCGCGCTCTACGTGCTCAACCACAAGCGCGGCACACTGGTGGAACTCGAAAGCCGCTTCGGCCTGACCATCACCATCGAGGCCGACGATACGGTTGGCGCGCAGCACTATGCGATCTTCCGCGGCGCCCTGGCCGAAAAGCCCGAGGGCTTTGTCGAGGCGCGCAGTCTGCCGGCCTATGTCGAGCCGGAGGAGCCCGAGGACGAGATTGTCGTCGTCGAGGAGGATGATGAGGTCGTGGTGCAGGCCGAGCAGCCACGCCAGCAGCCGCAGCAGAACCAGCAGCCGCGGCCTGCCGGTGGCGAGGATGGCGAAGGCCGCGACCGCAAGCGTCGCAAGCGTCGCAGACGGCGCGGCGGCAGGGATCGCGACCGCGAGCATGGCGCCCCGGCGGACGGCTCATCCGTCTCCGCTCCGGCCGGCGATTTCGCCGGATCGGCAAACGCGGCGGACAATGACGACACCGAAACGGACGATGCCGCTCCGATCGCTGCCGGCGCCTCTGACGAGGCGGCGCAGGCTTCGGATGACAGCCAGGGCAAGAAGCGCCGGCGCGGCAAGCGCGGCGGCAAGCGCAACCGCCGTGAAGACGGCGAAGGCGAGACCGAGGCAAGCGCCGGCGAAACGACCGAGGCTTCGGAGGCTGATGCTTCCGAAAGCGAGCCTGCGTCGATCGAGCCGGTGGTTGTTGCCGTGGCCGAAGAGCCGGAGGCTATCGTAAGCGAAGAGGTGCCGAGCACCGAGAAGCCCAAGAAGCCACGTCGCGCAGCCAAGCCGAAGAAGGCAGCCGCCGAGGCCGTCGCCGAAACGACTGTTGTCGAAGCGGCCGCGGAAACGCCGGTCGAGGCTCCGGTGGCGGTTGCCGAGGAAACAGGGGTCGCGGCCGTCGCGGAAGAGCCTGCGAAGGCCCGACCGTCACGACGCAAGCCGGCGGCCATCGATGCACCGGTCGTACCCGTGGTTTCCTCGACCGTCGCCGATGAGCCGGAAGCCAAGGCCGAAGAAAAGCCGAAGCGTGCCGGCTGGTGGCAGCGGAAGGGCTTTTTCTAAGCCTTTCAACTGGTTGAAGTGATTTATTGATAAGAGATCCGCGCCGATCGAAAGACGGCGCGGGATTTTTCATTTCTCCAACGTAACACGAGAGGCTAAGGCGCGAAGATCGACCAGTTCATCATCCTGGCCAGCTTCTCCAGCGCGATCGAACCCAGCTTGGAATTGCCGTTGGCGTTGAGGCCGGGCGACCAGACGGCAAGCGAGGCGACGCCCGGCACGATGCCCAATATGCCGCCGCCGACGCCGCTTTTTCCCGGAATGCCGACGCGGAAGGCGAAGTCACCGGAGCCGTCATAGTGGCCGCAGGTCAGCATCATGGCGCCGATGCGCCGCGCCCGTTCCGCCGACACCACCTGGTATCCGGTGGCCGGGTTCTTGCCGCCATTGGCAAGAACCCGGCCAGCCATCGCCAGTTGCCGGCAATTCATGGCGATGGCGCAATGGTGGAAATAGACGCCCAGCGCCAGTTCCGGCGCATGGTGAAGATTGCCGAAAGATTTCATGTAGTTGGCCAGCGCGAAGTTGCGATAGCCAGTGGCGCGTTCGGAGGCCGCGACCTCACGGTCGATGATGATTGTCTCGTCATCGGCGAGGAACTGGATGAAGCGCAGGATCTCGCCGATCGCCTCGCGCGGCTGGTGGCCGGCAAGCAGGATGTCGGAAATGACGATGGCGCCGGCATTGATGAAGGGATTGCGCGGTATGCCGTTCTCGTGCTCGAGCTGGACGATCGAATTGAACGGATTGCCCGACGGCTCGCGCCCGACCCGTTTCCACAGCGCATCGCCGACATTGCCGAGCGCCAGCGTCAAGGTGAACACCTTCGAGATGCTCTGGATCGAAAAGGCCTGATCGGCATCGCCAGCCATCAGCACACGGCCGTCATTGGTGACGGCGGCGATGCCGAATCTTTTCGGATCGACCTTGCCCAATTGGGGAATGTAGGTCGCGACATCGCCGCGATCGGTGCGTTCAGCCATTTCCGCGGCGACTTCAGCCAATGCTTGATCAAGTTTGGGGGCCTGTTCGAGTTCCGGCATGGGTGCTACCTCAACCAGCGTTCGATGCGCGCCATCGCCTCGACCATGTCGTCATGGCTGCCGGCATAGGAGAACCGCATCGTGCGATGTCCAGCCTGGGTGTCGAAGTCGCGGCCGGGCGTCGCCGCCACATGCGCCTCGGCCAGCATCTTGCGCGCGAAAGCCATGCTGTCATTGGTGTGCCTTGTGACATCGCAAAAGGCATAGAAGGCGCCGTCCATGGGTGCTGCCAGCGGAAAGCCGAGTTCCGGCAGGCGTTTCATTAAGAGCTCGCGATTCCAGGCGTAGCGGCCCTTGACCGCTTCCAGCTCTTCGGTCGCGGCAAAGGCCTCGATCGCGGCGATCTGCGACAGTTCCGGCGGCGAGATGTAGAGGCTCTGGGCAATGCGCTCGACCGGCCGCACCAGCTCTTCTGGCAACACCATCCAGCCAATGCGCCAGCCGGTCATGCAATAGTATTTCGAGAAGGAATTGATCACCGTCACGCTGTTGCCGAAGGCAAGTGCCGTTGTGTCAGGGGCGCCATAGGCCAACCGGTGGTAGATCTCGTCGGAAATGACGGCGATGCCCAATGTCTCCGCTGTATTGACCAACGCCGACAGTTCGTCGGCCGGTATGACCGCGCCGGTCGGGTTGGCCGGACTTGCAAACAGAACGCCCTTCAGCGGCTTCTCGCGCTGCGCGGCCTCCAGATGACCGGCATGCAGGTAGGCGGCGTCGCCAAGTTCGATCTCGACCACTTCGATGCCGAGCGCCGCCATGATGTTGCGATAGGCAGGGTAACCGGGTGCTGCGATGGCGACGCGGTCGCCCGGATCGAACATCGCCAGGAAGGCGAGGTTGAAGGCCGCCGACGATCCGGTGGTCACTGCGATCCGGCCAGGCTCGACTTCAAGACGATAGTGATCCGCGTAATGCTCGGCGATCGCCTTGCGCAGACCGGCCAGCCCCAGCGTGTCGGTGTAGCCGATGCGGCCGTCCTGCAAAGCCTTGGCCGCGGCGGCGCGAGCCCGTGCGGGCGCCGGATCGGAGGGCTGGCCGACCGCCATGGAGATCACCGGCACGCCCTGAGCCCTCAGCCTGTTCGCTTCCGCCAGCACATCCATGGCGTGGAATGGCTCGACATTGCCACGACGTGAGAGCGAAACGACCATTTTATCCCTATCCCGACGGTTGGGCACGCCATGCCCTCGAATACATGCGCCGCACAAATGCCCGATTGATGTGAGGATCACAAGTTGAGGAAGTTTTCCGGTGCCGACTTTTCATCTTTCGCCCGCTCGTCTACCAGTGGACACATCATGTTGAGCCGACCCAGATCGACGATTGCCAAGATCGCGCGTGTTTTCGCGACGCTTTCGCTTGGCGTCGCCGTCGCCGCGGCGAGTTCGGTCACCGCCTTCGCCCAAAGCGTGCCGGTGGTACGCGATGCCGAGATCGAGGCTCTGGTGCGTGACTACGCGCGGCCGATCTTCAAGGCGGCGGGGCTGGCGAATGACGGCATCGATATCGTGCTGGTCAACGATTCCAGCTTCAACGCTTTCGTCACCGGGCGCCGGCTGTTTATCAACACCGGCGCGCTGATGACGGCCGAAACGCCGAACGAAATCATCGGCGTCATCGCGCACGAGGCCGGCCATATCGCCGGCGGCCATCAGCAGAAACTGCGTGACCAGCTCGAGCGCGCCAAGACGATGGCCATCATCGCCACCTTGCTTGGCGCAGGTGCGATCGTTGCTGGCGCCACCACCAACAGCCGCGGCCTTGCCGGCGCCGGCATGGGCGTTGCCGCCGGCGGCGGCGAGATGGCACAGCGCAGCATCCTCGCCTACCAGCGCACCGAAGAGATAACAGCCGACCGCTCCGCCATCACCTATCTCAACGCCACCGGCCAGTCCGGCATGGGCATGCTGAAGACGTTCCGCCGCTTCCAGACCGCACTGTCCCTCTCGGGTGCGCAGATCGATCCCTACCGGATCAGCCACCCGATGCCGCAAGAACGCATCGCCAATCTCGAAGTGCTGGTGAAGCAGAGCCCTAATGTCGACAAGCTCGACCCGCCGGCACTGCAGCAGCGCCATGACATGATGCGGGCGAAGATCGCCGTCTACATGGAAGGCAAGGCCACCGCGGGCAGGCTGATGCAAAAGATGCGGGGCAGCCTCGCGGCACTCTATGGCGATGCCCAGTCGACCTACCTTTACGGCGACATCGCCGGCGCACTTGCCAAGACCAATGCCCTGATCAAGGCGCAGCCCAAGAACCCCTATTTCCAGGAATTGCGCGGCGACATCTTGATGAAGGCGAACAAGCCCAAGGAGGCGGCGGAAGCCTACGCCAAGGCGGTCAGCCTCGATCCGGCGCGGTCCGGCTTGCTGCCTGTCTCGCTGGGCCAGGCGCTGATGGCGGTCGGTACGCCCGAACTCGCTGAAGAAGGCCGTCGTGCAGATCAACAGTGGTCTTGGGCGCGACAAGGAAAATGCCGAGGGGTATCGTTACCTGGCGCAGGCTTACGGCGAGTTGGGTGACATACCGGGCGCCGAGCTGGCCACGGCCGAGGGTCATTTCTATTCCGGTAACTACAAGGATGCGAAGATCTTCGCCATGCGCGCGCAACAGCAGATGAAGCGCGGCGAGCCGCGTTGGATACGCGCCCAGGATATCATAAACTACAAATCGTCAGCCAAGATCTAGTGAACCTTCCGCTCACGCGCTGCGACACAGCCAGACCGGGAAACAGGCAAAAGGAACGAGAACGATGAAAAAGGCACTGCTGCTGGGCACCACGGGGATCGCTGTGGCCCTCGCCATGCTGGCTTTCGGTTTCGTCGCCGGCAGCCCGCAGATTGCCAAGGCCGGTACAACGCAGCCTGTCCAGACCGCAGCGGCCGATACCAAGATCGACCGCACCGAGGTCGAGGGAATCATCCGCGACTACCTTCTGAAGAACCCGGAAGTGCTGCTCGAAGTGCAGGACGCACTCGAGGCCAAGCAGAAGGAAGAGCAGCGGATCGCCGCGCTCGGCGTCATCAAGAACGCCAAGGAGCAGATCTTCAACTCCAGCTTCGACGGCATCGTCGGCAACCCGAACGGCAAGGTGACCATCGTCGAGTTCTACGACTACAATTGCGGCTTCTGCAAACGCGCCATCGAGGACATGCGGGCGCTGACCAAGTCCGATCCGGATCTGCGCTTCGTGCTCAAGGAATTCCCGATCCTCGGCCCGGATTCGCAAAAGGCCAGCGTCGTTTCGATGGCCTTCCACCTGATGAAGCCGGAAAAATACGGCGAGTTCCACAATGCGTTGCTCGGCGGCCAGGGACGCGCCACCGAAGCGGCCGCGATCAAGATCGCGCTTTCGCTCGGCGCCGACGAGGCGACGCTGCGCGAGAAGATGAAGGATCCGTCGATCACCGAGGCCTTCTCCAAGACCTACGATCTTGCCAACAAGCTGTCGATCACCGGAACGCCGTCCTATGTCGTCGGCAACGAGGTCGTGTTCGGCGCTCTCGGGCAGGAAGTGCTGGCGCAAAAGATCGAGGCGGCGAAGGCCGCGCTTTGATCAGCCGGGGGTTTTCTTCACGGGCGCATTTCGACCTGTTGTGGACAGTGAAAGAACGCACTTGCGCTCTTTTCGCGGACGGCTATGCCCGGTATAGAGGCCCAGCGCGCCGGTTTGCTACCGGCGCCGGAAAAGGTCGGCTTTTTTGAAAACGGTTTTCGTCCTGAACGGTCCCAATCTCAACGCGCTCGGCAAGCGCGAGCCGGGCATCTATGGCGGCAAGACGCTTGCCGCGATCGCCGACGACTGCAAGCAGGCCGGAGCGTCGCTCGGGCTCGAGATCGATTTCCGCCAGTCGAACCATGAGGGCGACCTTGTCGACTGGATCCAGGAAGCCGGCGACAAGGCCGCTGGCATCGTCATCAATCCAGGCGCCTATAGCCATACCTCGATCGCGATCCATGACGCCATCCGTTCGGTTGCGCCGCTGCCGGTCGCCGAAGTTCACCTTTCCAACATCCATGCGCGGGAATCATTCCGCCACGTCTCCATGGTCGCGCCGGTCGCCGTCGGCATGATCTGTGGCTTTGGGCCGCTTGGCTACACGCTGGCGCTGCAGGCGCTGGCCGCACGCCTATGACCGGCCAACAAACAGAAGGCTCGAAAATGTCGATAAAGAAGACCGGTGTTGACCAGCAACTGATCCGCGATCTGGCGGGCATACTGAACGACACCAACCTGACCGAGATCGAGGTTGAACTGGGTGATCTGAAGGTTCGCGTGTCGCGGCAGGCACCTGCCGTCCACGCGATTGCCGCCCCCCCGCCCAACTATGCGCCGGCGGCAGCCGCCCAGCCCGCGGCCACGGCCGCCCCGGCAGCGGTCGACGTATCGAAGAACGCGGTCACCTCGCCGATGGTCGGCACCGCCTATCTGGCACCGTCGCCCGACGCCAAGGCGTTCATCGAGGTCGGCCAGAAGGTCAAGGAAGGCCAGACGCTGCTGATCATCGAGGCGATGAAGACGATGAACCAGATCCCCTCGCCGCGCGCCGGCACGGTGACGGCGATCCTGTTCGAGGATGCGACGCCGGTCGAATACGGCATGCCGCTCGTCGTGATCGAGTAGAGCGGGCCGGATGTTTCAGAAGATCCTCATCGCCAATCGCGGCGAAATCGCGCTTCGGGTGCTGCGCGCCTGCAAGGAACTCGGCATCCAGACGGTGGTGGTACATTCGACCGCCGACGCTGACGCCATGCATGTCAGGCTCGCCGACGAAAGCGTGTGCATTGGCCCGCCGCCATCGCGCGACAGCTACCTCAACATCCATCAGATCGTCGCGGCCTGCGAGATCACCGGCGCCGACGCCGTGCATCCGGGCTACGGCTTCCTGTCGGAGAACGCCAAGTTCGCCGACATCCTGGCCGCGCACAACATCACCTTCATCGGCCCGTCCGGCGACCATATCCGTATCATGGGCGACAAGATCGAGGCCAAGCGCACCGCCAAGCGCCTCGGCATTCCGGTGGTTCCCGGTTCGGACGGCGCCGTCACCGATCAAAAGGAAGCCAGGCGCATTGCCGCCGAGATCGGCTATCCCGTGATCATCAAGGCGTCGGCCGGCGGCGGCGGGCGCGGCATGAAGGTTGCGCTTACCGAGGCTGACCTCGAGATTGCCTTACAGACAGCGAGCACGGAAGCCGGTGCCGCCTTCGGCGACGATGCCGTCTACATCGAGAAATACCTGGAAAAGCCGCGCCACATCGAAGTGCAGGTGTTCGGCGACGGCTTCGGCCGCGGCGTGCATTTCGGTGAGCGCGACTGTTCGCTGCAACGCCGCCATCAAAAAGTCTGGGAAGAGGCGCCCTCGCCGGCGCTCAACGCCGAGGAGCGGTCCCGCATCGGCGGCATCTGCGCCAAGGCCATTGCCGATCTCGGCTATTCCGGCGCCGGCACGATCGAGTTCCTCTACGAGAATGGCGAGTTCTATTTCATCGAGATGAACACGCGCCTGCAGGTCGAGCATCCGGTGACGGAAGCGATCACCGGCATCGATCTCGTGCACGAGCAGATCCGCGTCGCTTCCGGTGGCGGTCTTTCGGTCAAGCAGGAAGACATCAAGTTCAATGGCCACGCCATCGAATGCCGCATCAATGCCGAGGATCCGCGCACCTTCACCCCCTCGCCCGGCACCATCACGCATTTCCATACGCCGGGCGGTCTCGGCATCCGCGTCGATTCCGGCGTCTATTCCGGCTACAAGATCCCACCCTATTACGACAGCCTGATCGGCAAGCTGATCGTGCATGGGCGCAACCGCGTCGAGTGCATGATGCGGCTGCGGCGGGCGCTGGATGAATTCGTCGTCGATGGCATCAAGACAACCTTGCCGCTGTTTCGCGATCTGGTCGGCAATGCCGACATCGCCAATGGCGACTATGACATCCATTGGCTGGAAAAATATCTGGCCAAGGAAGAGTAGTCCGGGGCCGCGATGACCCGTCCCTACGCGCCCGGCTATCGCATCCCCACCGACCTCCTGCTCAAGGCCTATGCCTCGGGCGTCTTTCCGATGGCCGAAAGCGCCAACGACCCGGAAGTGTTCTGGGTGCGGCCGGAGACGCGCGGCATCATCCCGCTCGACGGGTTCCACACGCCCAAAAGCCTGAAGAAGGCGATCCGCAAAAACCCGTTCGACATCCGTTTCGACTTTGATTTCGAGGCGACGATCGACGGCTGTGCCGAAAAGCGCGAGGAGCGGCGCTCGACCTGGATCAACGCACCGATCCGCGAGGCCTATGTGCAACTACACCGCATGGGCCACTGCCACTCGGTCGAGGCCTGGCATGAGGACCAGTTGGCCGGCGGCCTCTATGGCGTGTCGCTCGGACGGGTGTTCTTCGGCGAAAGCATGTTTTCCAAGGAGACGGATGCGTCGAAGATCTGCCTCGTGCATCTCGTCGAACGCTTGAAGGCACGCGGCTTCGCTCTACTTGATACGCAATTCACCACCGAGCACCTCAAGCGCTTTGGCGCGGTCGATGTCCCGCGCGGCAAGTATGAGAAGATGCTGGCGGATGCGTTGAAGGGTGAGGCGATCTTTTTTCCGTGACCGGAGAGCTTCGATGTCGGGCGAAAACCACCTTCGAGCGAATATGCCGCCAGTTGTTCTAGCGCTGATCGCAAAGGGCAGAGACGTCACAATGGGTCAACTCGACCAACTGCTTCCCAAGCGGGAATTCAGTTCGACCGAGATCGAAGACATAATGGCTGCTCTCTCCGAGCATGGGATACGTATCACCGAGTGAACGAATACGCCGGACCACCCAGATGATCAGCTCTTCGCTGCAGCCTCCAGCGGCGTCTGCGAATGGAACATCATCTTCCAGCCGTTGACGCGGTGCACGTAGCCGGTGCTGACCAGCGCCGCGTAGGGGTCGCCATTCTCCCGCGTCGCATGCGCCTCGTAGGTCAGCATGACGATGTCGCTGCCGGGTTCAATAATTCCCTTGAGCTCGATATCGAGGTCGCGCCAGCGGTTGGGCTTGGTCGCGGTCTTGGCCAGGTCGGCATTGTCCATCGCCTTTGCCATTTGCGGAAAGGCCACCAGGCATTCCGTGTCGGCATTGGCCGCGTAGTAGGCCTCGTCGCCTGTCCAGAACCCTTTTTCGAGTTCGAGCAACTCTTTCTTGCTCGCCGTGATCCGCTTGCTGTCTGACATCGAAATATCCTCCGGGCGCATCGATGCGCGGTCGTCAGCATTCCAACGCATGATGGACGTGACGGTTCCGGGGATCAGTTGCCGTCGGTGGCGTCCGGTTCCACGGGGGCGGACTGTTCGACATCCGGGCTGGCCGAAGGCTTCGGCTTGGCGGCGGCTGGTTTGGTCGCGGCCGGCTTCGAAGCGTCGGCCTTGGTGGCGTCAGCCTTGGTGGCATCGGGCGCCGGCACATCCGACTTCTGCTTGCATTCCTTTAGCCAGACGTCATAGACGGCATGCTCGACGGCGTTGAGCCCGGGGCTTTCGGCGAACATCCAGCCGGTGAAGATACGGCGGATCTTGCGGTCGAGCGTGATCTCGTCGACCTCGACGAAGGAATCGGTCCTCGGCTCCTCGGTCTGCGGCCGCGAATAGCAGACGCGCGGCGTCACCTGCAAAGCACCGAACTGCACCGTCTCGTCGATATAGACGTCGAAGGTGATGATGCGGCCGGTGATCTTGTCGATGCCGGCGAACTCGGCAACCGGGTTGGTGATTCGATCCGATCCCGTGGGCGCCGCCGGGGCGGGCGCGGCGGGTGCAGCCGGTGTGGGCGAAGCCGCAAAGGCCGCAGTGCTGACGGCGAGGCTGGCGGCTAGCGTCAGACCGCCCGTCGATATCAGGTTGAAAAAGCTCATATAGGGGTACCGGTGGTTCGCGCCCGGGTGATTCCGTCGATCGCCAAGGCTAGTCGCCGTTTTCTGATCAGCAAGCAGCTAAACACCAATTGTGGCGATAAAGGACCGGCCTGCACTTCGTGCTGTGACAAGTCGGGGCGCCGTTACATCCAGGGACCGTTACGACCCGGGCGTCCAGGCGTCATAGTCACCGGTGACCTGCGGGCGATGCTGATTGGTCAGCACCGAGCCCTTCGGCCGATAGGCCGCCGGCGTGCCGGTCAGATTGGGCTGATGCGACTTCTGCCATTCGCGCGGCTTGTAGTCTTCGCTCGGCGGCGCGACGTCGACACGGTGATGCATCCAACCGTGCCAGCCAGGCGGAATGGCCGAAGCTTCGGAATAGTTGCGGTAGATGACCCAGCGGCGCGTGCGGCCTTCCGAATCGATACCGCCTTCGTAATAGACATTGCCGACCTCGTCCTGGCCGACCCTCTTGCCGTACCGCCAGGTGTGCAGGCGTGTTCCCAGCGTCTGGCTGTTCCACCAGGTGAAAAACTGCGTCAGGAAAGTCTTCATCTCGGAACCCTTTGCGCAGGCGGCGCCTGTTTCCTGCTTATGGCGTCAGGCCTTCGGGAAGGCAAGGGTTTTGCCGCGGGGGGTGCGCAAATGGCGCGCCGGGGAGCCGACACAAGCCTGTGATCCCAAGAGGCGGCAGGATGCGCGCTTGCCAAGCCTTTGCGCTCTTTCTAAAGCTCAGCGCGCCCATGCGGATATCCAATCCGGCCATGGGCCAAGGGAGGTGACGATTGGCCACGGAATTGCCGACCACCGACATTCGCATCGGCGCCGAGCTGATTCGCCGCCGCAAGGGCGGCATCCCCTTGGTCTGCCTGACGGCCTACACCTATCCCGTCGCTCGCTTGCTCGATCCCCATGTCGACCTGCTCCTGGTCGGCGACAGCGTCGCCATGGTCCTGCATGGCCATGCGACGACGCTGGGCGCCTCGCTGGAGATGATGATCGCGCATGGGCAAGCCGTGATGCGCGGCTCGGCCAGGGCCTGTGTAGTCGTCGACATGCCGGCCGGCAGCTACGAGGATTCCGCGGCGCAGGCGGTGGCCTCGGCGCGGCGCATCGTCGACGAGACCGGCTGCCAGGCGGTGAAGCTCGAAGGTGGCGTCGACATGGCCCGTCAGATCGCGGCAATAGTGGCCGCCGGCATTCCGGTCATGGGCCATATCGGTCTGCTGCCGCAATCGGTGGAGAAGGATGGCGGCTACAAGATCAAGGGCCGCACGGACGAGAATGTTGCGGCGCTGATGGCCGACGCGCTCGCCGTCGAAAAAGCGGGCGCGTTCTCCGTGGTCATCGAAGGCACCATCGAGGCGGTCGCCGCCGACATCACACGCCGCATTGCCATTCCGACCATCGGGATCGGCGCCAGCGGCGACTGCGATGGCCAAATCCTGGTCATCGACGACATGGTCGGGCTGACCGTCGACCGCGTGCCGAAATTCGTCAAGGAATACGCCGATCTGCGCAGCGTCATCGCGCACGCCGCCGAGCGCTACGCAGCGGAGGTGCGAGACCGGACTTTTCCTGGCCCAACCCATGTTTTTTCGGGCTCAAAGGCCTTTTCCAGTTCGAATGCCATTTCGAACGCAAATGGCGGGGATGAATCATGAGCCGTCCCGAGGTCGTCGATAGCGTTGCCGCACTTCGCGCGCGGATTCAGGAGTGGCGGCGCGATGGCCTGCGCGTCGCCATGGTCCCAACCATGGGCGCGCTGCATGAAGGGCATCTCTCGCTGATCAGGATCGCCAGGGAAAAAGCCGAGCGCTGCGTTGTGTCGATCTTCGTCAACCCGACGCAGTTCGCGCCGAGCGAGGATCTCGACAAATATCCGCGCCAGCTCGCCCGCGATCTGGACATGCTGGCAACGGTCAAGGCCGATCTTGCCTTCACGCCGACGGTCGGCGCGATGTATCCCACCGGCTTTGCCACCAGGATCGCGGTCGGCGGCCCATCCGCCGGGCTCGAATCGGACTTCCGCCCGACCTTCTTCGAGGGCGTCGCCACCGTGGTGGCCAAGCTCTTTCTACAGGCAACGCCCGACTATGCGGTCTTTGGCGAGAAGGATTACCAGCAGCTTTGCGTCGTCAGGCAGCTCTGCCGCGACCTCGACCTGCCCGTCGAGATCATCGGCGCCCCGACCATACGCGACACGCATGGCCTCGCCATGTCGTCACGCAACGCCTATCTCAGCGAGGCCGAACTTGCTGTCGCCCGCCAGCTCAACGCGATCCTGCACAAGGCGGCAGCGGCATTGGCGGCCGGCGCACATCAAGATGAAGCGGCCGGTGAAGCCAGCCGCGCCCTGATCGCCGCCGGCTTCCATAAAGTCGACTATGTCGAGGCTCGCGAAAGCCTGACACTGGCGACGTGGCGCCGCGACCGCGCCGGGCGCCTGCTTGCCGCGGCCTGGCTTGGCAAGACGCGGCTGATCGACAATGTGGAGGTTCCCGTCGCCTGAGCGGATTGGCCTACGCCACGCTTTGTCCCCTGGCGCGTCACCCATCCGAGATTTCCGGCACGCGCTTACTCCTCTGTCGGCATATGCAGATACATCGACTGGATGCCGACGCGACCCGGGCCGGTGAAGCGGTTGACGATGAAATTCATGTTGGCGCCGAAGAAGCCGCTCGACAGGCGGTCGATCTTTGTTTCCATCCTGACGGAGGTGTCCTTGAACAGCCAGCCGCCCGGCTCGATGTCGATGGTCTCGCCGGCGGCAAGCGTTTTCTCGAAGACATTGCCGTAGCCGTGCAGCCAGACGATGCCGTCGCCGCTATCGCCGCGAAAACGGTCGATGAAGAAGCCGCTCTGGCCAAACAGCATCGTCGCCAGGCCGCGTACACGTTCGAATGTGTAGTCGACATTGCCGGTGGCGGCGAGGAACTGGTGTTCGCGCACCTGGATCTCCTCACCGCGCCTGAGGTGGATCGGCACGATGTGGCCGGGCCCATCACGGCTGAAGGCGATGATGCCCGCTCCCGACGCCTCGGTGACGAAGATCTGCATGCCGGCCATCATGCGCTTCAGCGCGCCTTTCAGCGACTTCAGGCCGATGGTGATGGTGGAGTTCTTCCACAACAGGATGTGATGCTCGAAATAGACAGGCATTCGCGTCACATCGACCGAAAGCACGGGCACCAGTTCGCCCGCTATGTGATAGGTGACGCCACCAAAGGTTTCATCCGACACCTGGGTCGGCATCAATTCCGGCAAGCTTGGCATGGTTCCCCCCCTCGCCGCCTTGCGCGCCAGCCCATTCCGGCTTCCGCACGGTCAGCTACCACAGCTTGGTGCGTGCCCCCCGGGCCGTCAAACGAAAACGGGCCCTTGCCGCACCGCTCGCGCGAAGGTGATCCAGACCGGTGCGCCGAAGGGATCAGCCGGCAAGAGGCCGGCGATAGACCAACGTCGGCTCGCCGGAGGCACCCGCGTGTTCGCCGGCATCGCCGGATCGCACGAAGCCGTTTGCTTCGTAGAAGGCGATGGCGCGTGTGTTCCGCACCTCCACTTCCAGACGGATGGCGTCGGCCTCGGGAAAACTTTCGATGATCTCGTCGAGCAGCATGCCGCCGATGCCTCGCCCCTGCAGGCTTGGAAGCACGTAGAGCTGTTTCAGGACAACCAGCTTGCCGCCGTCGATGCTTTCGGCAAAAGCCACGCCGCCAATGCGCTTGCCGTCATCAGCAACAAGGAAGTCGCTGTTCGGCTTGATCAGCCGCGCCTTCAGCGAGGCGATCGAATGCCATTCGTCGGTGATCTCGGTGACCTTGGCGGCGCCGTATATGGCGTCATACGTCGCATGCCAGGTTTCGACCAGCACTGCCCGAATTGCATCAAGGTCGCGTTCACCTGCGGTGCGGACGAACATCGCTTTCTCTCCCGCCTATGCCGCGACGCGATCGCGTCTGAAATCGATTGCCGCAAGCAGCACCACCCAGACCAGAAGCACCATGCTGCCCGGCATGTTGGCCGCCATGGCGAGGCCGGAGAAACCGGTTGCCGCGGTGGCCAAGCCGCCGAACAGGACGCCCACGGCACCGGCACCGCCAAGCAGCGACAACCACAGCGGACAGCGCCTGGCTTGATGCAGGGCAACAGTGGCGAGAAAAACCGTCAGGCCGAGCAGCATAGCGCTGACCGCGGCAAAGCCGACCTCGACCTGGCGCACGGCGAAGGCGGCGCTGAACAGCGACGGCTTTGTCGCCGCATCGGCCATGGCCCAGGCGTTGACCACCGCCTTCAGCGCAATGCCGTCGACCGCCTGCAAGGCAGCGGCGGCCGCCAGCGATGCTGCGCCAAACACGATCGTCAAAAGGGTCGAGCCACGGGCCGGACCGTCGGTCAGCCGGCCAAGGATCAGCAGCAGCCCCGCAACCATCGCGAAGACGCCGGCAAGCTGCGCCATATGGCTGTAGAGCCAGATATGGTCGGCGGCATATTCACCGAAGGCGGCAAGCGCATCGTTCGGATCTTCATGCATCGGGTGCAGCGACGTGCCGACAAAAAGCAGCACGGCGCCGGTAATCAACAGGGCCGACGAGACGCTTGCCGGGTTGCCCGGCTTTGCGTCTGTGCTCATTGATCCGATATGCCGAGCTTGGCCTTGACGAGGTCGTTGACCGCCTGCGGATTGGCCTTGCCCCCGGTCGCCTTCATCACCTGGCCGACGAACCAGCCAGCCATGGTCGGCTTGGCGCGCGCCTGTTCGACCTTGTCGGGATTGGCCGCGATCACCTCGTCGACCGCCTTCTCGATGGCGCCGGTATCGGTGACCTGCTTCATGCCGCGGCTCTCGACGAGCTGACGCGGATCACCGCCTTCGTTCCAGACGATCTCGAACAGGTCCTTGGCGATCTTGCCGGAGATGGTGCCATCCTTGATCAGGTCGACAATCGCGCCGAGCTGATCGGGCGAAACCGGAGCGTTTTCAATATCCTTGCCGGCCTTGTTCAACTGTCCGAGCAGATCGTTGATGACCCAGTTGGCGGCGAGCTTGCCGTCGCGGCCGGAGGCCACCTTTTCGAAATAGTCGGCGATCGACTTTTCCGACACGAGGATCGAAGCGTCGTAGGTCGACAGACCCAGCGAGGAGATCAGCCGCGCCTTCTTGTCGTCGGGCAGTTCCGGCAGCCCTTTTGCCAAAGCATCGACATAGGCCTGGTCGAATTCCAGCGGCAGAAGATCGGGATCGGGGAAATAGCGGTAATCGTGCGCTTCTTCCTTCGAGCGCATGGAGCGCGTCTCGCCCTTGACGGCATCGTACAGCCGCGTCTCCTGGTCGATCTTGCCGCCGTCCTCCAGGATGGCGATCTGGCGGCGCGCCTCATAGTCGATGGCCTGGCCGATGAAGCGGATCGAGTTCATGTTCTTGATCTCGCAGCGCGTGCCGAACTCGCCACCGGGCCGGCGTACCGAGACGTTGACGTCGGCGCGCAGCGAGCCTTCATCCATGTTGCCGTCGCAGGTGCCGAGATAGCGCATGATGGTGCGCAGCTTGGTGACATAGGCCTTGGCCTCATCGCCGGAACGCAGATCCGGCTTGGAGACGATCTCCATCAGCGCCACGCCGGAGCGGTTGAGGTCGACATAGGACATGGTCGGATGCTGGTCGTGCATCGACTTGCCGGCGTCCTGTTCCAGATGCAGCCGCTCGATGCCGACCTCGATGTCCTCGAACTCGCCCTGCCGGTCAGGCCCGACCGAGACGATCACCGTGCCCTCGCCGACGATCGGCTGCTTGAACTGCGAAATCTGGTAGCCCTGCGGCAGATCGGGATAAAAATAGTTCTTCCGGTCGAAAACCGACTTGTGGTTGATCTGCGCCTTCAGCCCGAGACCGGTGCGGATCGCCTGCTTGACGCATTCCTCGTTGATGACCGGCAGCATGCCCGGCATTGCCGCATCGACCAGGCTGACATTGGCATTGGGGGCCGCACCGAAAGCGGTCGAGGCGCCGGAAAACAATTTTGCTTCCGAGATGACCTGCGCGTGCACTTCGAGACCGATGATGATTTCCCAGTCGCCGGTGGCGCCAGAGATCAGGCGTTTTGCGTCGGGTGTGCGGGTATCGATGAGGGTCATGGTAGCCTGCGCTTCTAGCTCGCGAAAATTGCGATTTTCGCGAATTTGGGTGTTGGCCTTCGCTAGTGCAAACCGCCAGAAGAGACAAGCGCAAAGCCACGGGCTGGCCTTTTCAGCCGCTTTCGCCTATAGGCCGCTCATCCCAATGGAGAGTGGATGTCCACTTACGCTCAGTCCCGTTAAGGCCCTGACCTCGTAGCGAGGCAGGGCGACAAAACCTGAAACCCCGTGCCGCGAGGCTTCGCGGCGGCGGATTTTTTGTTTTCCCGGAACTCTCCCATGGATATTTCGCGCACTGAGCAGCGCGTCCTGCACCTTTTGGCGCAGGGCGGACGCATCGAAATCAAAAAGAACCAGAAGAAACGGATCGCCTCCGCCAAATGCCTGACCCGTGACGGCTGGCATTATCCGGGCGTCGATCTCGACCTGTTTCGAAAGCTGAAGCGCAAGAAGGCGGTTTCGTCGTCGGGCGGTGGTCCCTACCGCATCACAAGGCGCGGGCTCGAACTCGTCCGTTCCGAACTCGACAACAGATAGAAATGGTTCCGCCGGCCGGGTATCCGGCCGGCGGTTCCGTTCACCGCTCAGGCGGTGGCGATATAGGCCCTGATCTCATCCGCCTCGCGCTCGACATCCTCGATGCGGCGCTTGACCACGTCACCGATGGACACGATGCCATCGAGCAGGCCGTCCTTTTCCACCGGCAGATGGCGGAAGCGGCCCCTGGTCATGATCTCCATCACCTCGTTGACGGTGTGGTTCTCATTGCAGATCTTCACCTTCGGCGTCATCGCCGAACGCACAGCAATATCAAGTGCGGCGGCACCCTCCTTGGCGACGACGCGCACGATATCGCGCTCCGAAAGAATGCCGACGATCTTGCGATCGCCATTGGTGATGACCAACGCACCGATCTTGTGGTCGGCGAGCATGCGGATGGCCACGCTAAGTTTTTCATTCGGCCCGAGCGTCAACACGTCGTGGCCTTTTTTCTCGAGAATTGCCTTAACCGTCATGGCGTCCTCCTCTGCTTTTGCCTGCCGGTTCCTGCCTGACCGGCTTTCACGTAAGAGTGAACATCGTGCGCCGTGATCGGCTGCATTTCAAGTGCGGCGGTCGGTGGTTTCCCACTCAGGCGGCTGCCATCGCCGATCGAACCAGCGCAGGCCAAAGAAGCCGGCAACGAAGCCGCCAATATGGGCCTCCCAGGCGATCTGACCGTCTGTTCCAGGCGCAAAGCCGAGAAGGCCAGTGGCGAGGTTGATGATCATCCACACGGCGAGGAAGATCACGACGCCACGCAAACGCAAGACAATGGCGATCGGCAGCACCGGGCCGGCGAAGGCTGCCTTGCCGGCCGAGCGGTCGGTGCGGAAACCGAACCGCGCGGCAGCGCCCATCATGCCGGAAATTGCGCCCGAGGCGCCGACCAATGGTGCCTCTCCGTACGGATGCATGGCCCAGAACAGCGCCACGGAAGCCAGTCCGGTGGCAGCGAAGAACAGCGCGAACCTGAGCCCGCCAAGGCGATTGGCCAGCGGCGAGCCAAAGGCGGCGAGCCAGACCATGTTGATGGCGATATGGGCAAAACCGCCATGCATGAAGGCATAGGTGAAGGGCCGCGTGAACAGGAACCAGTCGAAGCCGTATTGTCCGGTGTAAAGGACAGGGATAAAGGCCCCATCATAGAGCAGCGTCATCTGCTGCTCGTCGTTCAGCACATATTGCTGCAGCAGATAGACGGCCGCGCAAATGCCAATCACCGCCAGCACCACAGGCGGCAGGTTGAAGACCGGCTCACGCCGGGGCTCCGGGGTCGGTTCGGTGGGTTCGGCTTCCGAAGGGCCTACCGGTTCACTCATACGCGTCTGGTCCAGGGATTCGATGCGCGAGCTTTAGAGCAAGGATGCCCGACTTGGAACAATTCTGTTTCTCGAAACAGCCGATGTCCGCGCAATGTCGCCCTCCTTTGCTACGAACCGAAAAGGAAACGAACCGGAAATGCTCCGGGAGCTGAAAAACTCGCAACCAGCGTTCTCGGATGCGACAAGGCCCCTCCCTAGAATGCGGCGCCATAACGGGTGAGAACGACGGCCAAAACTCGCCGCCCCAAGCGCAATGCCATAACCCGAAGCTCACGCATCTTGTCCCCAGCACCCTCAGCCATCGCCGTCTCCGTCAACGGCATCGAGAAATCCTTCGGGCCGACGCGCGCGCTCGCCGGCGCCGATCTTGCCGTCGCGCCCGGCGAGGTCGTGGCGCTGATGGGCGCCAACGGCGCCGGCAAGTCGACCTTGGTGAAGATCCTTTCGGGGTCGTACACGCCCGACGCTGGCACGATCACGCTGGGCGGCAACATTGTCAGCTTCGCCTCCCCCAGCGCCGCCAAGGCTGCCGGCATCGCGACGGTGCATCAGGCGACCGACCAGGCGGGTGCAGCCGGATTGACGGTTGCCGAAAACCTGTTGCTTGACGAGCTTTGCGGCCGCAGCGGGCGTTTCCTCGTCTCGGCGGCATCGATCCGCCGGCGGGCGCGCGCGGTCGCTGCGCTGATCGACATCGATCTGCCGCTCGATCGCGACTTCATCGACCTGCGCCCGGCGGAACGGCAATTGATCGCCATCGCCCGCGCCGTCGCGGCCAAGGCCTCGGTGCTCATCCTCGACGAGCCGACATCGAGCCTGTCGACCACGGAAGCCGAGCGGCTGTTCGCCATCATCCGCCGGCTGCGCGCCAACGGCATGGCAATCCTCTATATCTCGCACCGGCTTGGCGACCTTGCGGCAATCGCCGACCGTGCCGTCGTCATGCGCGGCGGCCGCATCGTCGGTGCCTTTGCCAGGCCGATCGATTTCCCGGCCGCGGTCGCGGCCATGATCGGCCGGACACTGGAAGCCGCCACGTATGACGGCAAGGCGTCGACCGCCCCGATCGTCGCCTCCATCAAGGGCGCGCGGCTGGTTGCCGGCGCGCAGCCTTTCGATCTCGACCTCCGCTCCGGCGAGGTCGTCGCCATCACCGGCACGCTCGGCTCGGGCAAGAGCCGGCTGCTGCGCGCGCTTTTCGGGCTGGAAACGCTGGCGCAAGGCGGCTTTGTGCTCGATGGCAAGCCGTGGCTCTCGAGCGGGCCGGCGCAGTCGATCGAAAGCGGTGTCTTCATGGTCGCCGAGGACCGCTGGCAATCGTCCTTGCTGCCGCCTGAAGTTCCCGGCGCCTCGATTGCCGGCACGATCGCCCTGCCGCATCTGAGGCGCTGGTTTCCGAGCGGCCTGCTGCGCACAGCCCGCGAGCGCAAGGTCGCGTCCGAAGCGATCTCGCGGCTCGGCATCAAGGCGCGTGGACCCGACGACACGCTCGACGAGCTTTCCGGCGGCAACCAGCAAAAGGTCGTACTCGCGCGATGGCAAGCCGCACCTTGCCGGCTGCTGCTGCTCGACGAGCCGTTCCAGGGCGTCGACGTCGGCGCACGCGCCGATCTGATCGCCGCCATCCGCAACAGCCAAAGCGGTTCCGCCACGCTGATCGCGACCAGCGACACCGAGGAGGCACTGGAGGTTGCAGATCGCATCCTCGTCATGCGCAACCACACACTTCATGAGGCCGGAGACGGCCATGGCTCACTGACCGACCAGATCGGCAAGGTCGAGAGCGACAAGGCCGGAGACCACCAATGACCTATTCGACGACGACACATCCGTCCCCCACGCGCACATCGCTTTTCCGCGAAACGCGCCGCTACGCCCTCTTCGTGCTGCTGGCACTGATGGTGGTCGGGTTCTGGTACGCGCAGCCTGCCTTCATCCGCTCGGCCAATTTGTTCTCGATCCTGCAGGCGGTTTCGGTGGTGGCGATCCTCGGCGTCGGGGTGTCGATCACCATGGCGGCCGACGGCTTCGATCTGTCGGTCGGCAGCATCGCCGCTTCGTCGGTGATGGCGGCGAGTTATGCCATGGTCGTGTGGCAGCTGGACGCGGCCCAGACCATGGTGCTGGTCTTGCTGATGGGTGCCTTCATCGGCCTCGTCAACGGGCTGCTGATCGTCCGCGTCGGCGTGCCCGATCTTCTCGCCACGCTGGCGACCATGTTCCTGCTCGCCGGCCTGCAACTGATCCCGACGGGCGGCCGCTCGATCACCGCCGGCATGGTGCTTCCCGACGGCTCGACGGTTCCCGGCGCCTACGATCCGGCGTTCCTGATCCTCGGCCGGTCCCGGCTCTTCGACACGATCCCCCTGTCGGTCGTCGTCATGGCTATCGTCGCCGTACTGGCCTGGTTCCTGATGGAGCGCACGCGCTGGGGCCGCGTCTTCTATGCCATCGGCGGGAACGAAACGGCCGCGCATCTTGCCGGCGCGCCGACCAAGAGATACCGGCTCTGGGCCTACATACTGTCAGGCACGCTGGCTTCGCTGGGCGGGCTGATCGTGGCCTCGCGCGTCGGCCGCGGCGACGTTTCGGCGGGCAATTCGCTGCTGCTCGATGCCGTAGCGGCCTCGTTGATCGGCTATGCCGTGCTCGACAAGCGTCGCCCGCATGTGATCGGCACGGTGGTCGGCGCGATCTTCGTCGGCGTGCTGCTCAACGGCCTCACCATGCTGAACGCCCCCTACTACACACAGGACTTCGTCAAGGGCGTCGTGCTGGTTGGTGCGCTGGCACTGACCTTCGGCCTGGGAAAAAAGCGGTAACCCGACCTCCAATCGATATCTCCTCTCCCTCGCTTGCTCGCGAGGGAGAGGAGAAAGGATCAGTTGGACGGGATCCAGCTTGCCGCCGCCGCGTCGCTCTGGCCGAAGGCTGGAAGCTTGGCGTCGAGATCCTCGACTGTCTTGATGCCATTCTTGCGCAGCTCTTCCTGTGTCAGCAGGACCGGCTTGACGACGATGCTGTGACCGGGATCCTCGCCGGCGATCAACTTGGCCGCCGCCCGCACCGAGACCGCACCGACGACGGCCGGATTGGTGGCCGCTGTGGCGACCCACGGGCTTCCTTCGGCGGTGATTTCGGTGATGTCGGCGGTGGACACGTCGGCCGAATAGATCTTCACCTTCTTCGAGATGCCGAGTTCGTCGGTGGCGAGTTTCACGCCGCGCGCGAACTCGTCATAGGGAGCAAAGACGACCGAGATGTCGGGGTTGGCCTGGAACGCCGCCTTGGTCTGGTCGGCTGTCGACACTGCGGTTGTGTCGTTGACCGTCCCCCAGCGCGCCTTCTCGACGATGCCGGGATTGGCCTTCCTGGTCTCGTCCCAGATTTCGTTGCGGCGGTCGAGCGGCGCGAAGCCTGCGACATAGACGTAACCTGCCTGGAACGAGGTGCCGTTGTCCTTGAGCGCCTGGCCGAGCGACGCCTTGGCAAGCTCGTGATCGGACTGTTCGACCTGCGGGATCTTCGGGTTGTCGAGATTGACGTCGAAGGCGACGACCTTGATGCCGGCATCGAGCGCCTTCTGCGCGACGTCCTTCAGCGCTTCGGGCTGGCCATGGTCGATGATGATGGCCTGGACGCCGAGATTGATCGCCTGCTCAATCTGATCGCGCTGCGCGGCCGCATCCTGCCGGCCGGAAAAGATCTGCAGGTCGATGTCGAGCGCCTTCGCCTGTTTCGTCGCGCCGGCCTGATAGGCCTGAAAGAAATCGCCGGCCGAGATGAAGGTGACGAGCGCCACTTTCACGCCGCCCTTGTCGAAAGGAGCCGGAGCACCCGCGATTCCGTCTGCGTGAACGGCGCCGAGCGAAATGGCGCTGGCAAGCAGGCCGGCCGTGATCAGTCCAAGGATAGAAGTTTTCATGAAGGTTTCCCCAGAGAATTACGCTGACGAGGCACGTCTCCGGACCGCGGGATCGCCGCCGTCGCGCCTCAAGGAGCGAATGCTCGAAGGGTACAGCGGCAACAGAACCGCTCGGAACGCAGATTTTTCTCTTTCGCGGCGCGTGATTGGCAAATGTTGCTTGCTGCCTGTCGCATGGCGCGGGGATCAGGCTATCCCGGCGCCATTGATCACCGGACCGCCGCAGGGGCTGCGATGAACGAAAAAACATGCCCGCCGTTAACCGCGAATCACAGGGCGCGAATCAAAAAAGAAGCCGTCCAAGGTTTCCCTTGAACGGCCGGTCGAGCCCCCTGCTCCCCTAAAACTCTGACTGAAGTGCTGCCGATCGTCGCGAAACGACCGCTTCTGGAGTGGTTTTGGTGTGCCACAGAGGCCCCTCGGGCGCAACGTAAACCACTTGGTAACCTTAACGGCCCCGACCCGTGAACAAGTGTTAACGACGCTGGCACGCTTCCTGCTCCGCAACGCATGTAGGTCATCGGAGGGCGCCCTTCTGTTCACCGATGGGACATCAGACGACAGAATGCGCGGAGCAGCATACCATGAACCAAAACGGATCGATCACGCTGTTCCATTATTGGAACCGCCTGCGTGACGGACGGCCTGCTCCGAAGCGTTCGGAAGTTGAGCCCGCCGATATCAAGTCGCTCTTGGCCGATACGTTCATCCTGGAAAAGGACACACGCGGGCAACCCGTCTTCCGCCTGGCCGGCACCAGGCTCTGCGCCTGCTATGGCCGCGAACTCAAGGGGTTCTCCTTCCCGTCCCTGTGGCGCGAGAAGGATCAGCGTCTGGTCTCACGGCTGATTCATGGGGTTTTCGACCAGAAATCCGTGGTGCTGATCATGTTCGAGGGCTTCAGCCGCAACGGCCGCTCCAACAAGTTCGAATTGCTTGCCTTGCCGCTTGACGGCGGCATCGAAAATCCGCGCTGTCTCGGCGTGATCAGTGCCGCGGAGAAGCCGTTCTGGCTGGGCGCCGACCCGATCACCGACGCCATGATCGATTCGATCCGCGTCATCGATCCGGAGAAAGAGCTGCTCAACAACCGCCCGGCGATCGACGTTCCCTCGCTTGTTCCCGCCGAACTCGAGGCGCCTGACACGATCTCGGCGCTTGGCCGGGCGCGCCGCATCCGCCATCTCGTCGTCTTCGACGGCGGGCGCGAGGAATAGTTGATGATCGCACAGTCTTGCAGGCTCGTTTTTTCCCTTTGTTAACCCGCTTTGTTGTACTTCTTTGATGAAGTCCCTCGCATTGGCGCGCGGGGATGCCAAACGGGGTGTAGGCAGTCATGAGGTCAGCGGCGGTCGACTACGCGCCGTCCCAAGCTGAAAGGCGTAACTTTCAGCGCGTCCGGGTCAAAATATACGGACGATTCATGCTGGAAGACCGCACCGAGCATCCTTGCCAGGTTGTCGACATGTCGCCCGGCAACGTTGCGTTTCGCACCGACCGCATCGGCATGCCCGGCGAAAAAGTCATCGCCTATATAGACCATATCGGCCGCATCGAAGGCGTCGTCACGCGCACGCTGCAGGACGGCTTCGCCATGACGGTGATTGCGTCCGACCGCAAGAAGGACAAGCTGGCGGCGCAGCTGACCTGGCTTGCCAACAAGCACGAACTCGACCTGCCGGAAGACCGCCGCCACGAACGCGTCGCGCCGCGCAACCCGACCAGCGTGCTGCAGCTCACCGACGGCCGCCAATATCAGTGCCGGATCATCGACCTGTCGCTGTCCGGTGCGGCGATCGAGATCGACGTCAAGCCGGCGATCGGCGTCCAGGTCATGCTCGGCACCATGCGCGGCCAGATCGTTCGCCATTTCGAGGATGGCGTCGCCATCGAATTCGCCGTCATCCAGCGCCCCGAGACACTCGATTCAGAATTCAACACGCCGCGCGCCTGACCAGATCTGTCGGGACGCCCCAGTCAAACCGGCCGTTAGCGGCCGGTTTTTTGTTTCTGGGCAACAGCGATCGATATCCGTTCTGACAGCCGAGGGTGCGACCTGTAACGCTCAGCGCAGGCGTCACGCATACCGCCAGCGCAGTCCTGGCAATCCAAACAATTCAATACTCAAATGATTCAAATTTTATGTTTATTCTACCGGCGTTTTACTTAAAGTCTACTTCGCGCCTTTGCGTCAAATAAATCCAGCTGTGGCAATGTCTCCTTCGAACGGGGAGACTAAAAATGAAAGCAAAGAGGGGCAAGCTGTTGCTGTTGGCAATGGCGATGCAGCTTTCCGCTTGGGGATCAGCATATGCCGCGGGACCGGCCTATATGCACACCGGCGGACGTACCACGCAGCCTGTTGGCCATTATGAATTCTGCCAGCGCATCCCTGGCGAATGCAACGAGAAGACGCCCAAGAGCGCGCCGGTCGACCTGAGCCGCAAGCTCTGGGCGACGATCGTCAACATCAACAATTCGGTCAACACCCGCGTCAAGCCGCGCACCGACATGGAGAACTACGGTGTCGAGGAGTACTGGGCCTATCCCGACAATGGCTATGGCGATTGCGAAGACTATGCGCTGGAGAAGCGCCGCGAGCTGATGGATGCAGGCGTGCCGGCGGGTGATCTGTTGATGACGGTCGCGCGCCAGCCGAATGGCGATGGCCACGCCGTGCTGACCGTGCGCACCAGCCTCGGTGAGTTCATCCTCGACAATCTGGAAACCAAGGTGCTGTCCTGGACCGACACCGACTACACCTATCTCAAGCGTCAATCGACGGAGAATTCCGGCGTTTGGGTGACGATCAACGACGGCCGCTCCGACGCGGTCGCCAGCGTCCGCTAGGGACGCCAACACTGGAACTGAGATCAAGCGCGTCGCACGACACGCTTAAGGAGAAACCCGGTCGAGTCCCCACCCTCCCCGTCCCCAACGACCGGGTCAAGGAGCCGGCCCCGTCCCCGGGCCGGCTCCGCCATTTCTGGCGGCAGTTCGAAGACGTGCCGGCCTCCGAGGCCGGAATAGGCCAGCTATTGTGCTGCCGCAGGCTTGTCCACGAGTTTCTCAACCAGTCGCCTGAGTTCGGAAGGTGTCGTGTGACCGCCGACAATCTCATGATAACTGATGCCCGCTATTCGCAAGGCTTCTTTCTTAACCGCATCACGCGCCGCTGCTGTACCCTGATGATGCGCATGACCTTGGTATTCCAAGGCATGTCGAGGCAAACAGTTCTCGTCCACAAGGAGTAGGTCAACGCGTTTCGAGTTGATGCAGCTGTAAGCGTCCGCGTCCTTGCTGTGCAGGATCTCTCCCAAAGACACTTGCGCCATAACCTGCCATGCTGGATTACAGCCGATAACCATACGATCGAGTTCCTTGAAGACGCGCACTTCGCTCTTGTTGAGGAGCGGTTGAATAGTGAAGTTCGCACCCATGACAATCCGCAACTGGTCGGCGGGATCAGTTGGTTTCGGTGGCGCGGAAACAGGCTTCGTGGCAGTCCACAGGCCGCTAAGGATGTCGCCCCCACCGCGGCGCTCTCTAGCCCACCGCAAGCGGTTCTTTTCCCTCCACGCCTGTCTCCGCTTCCTTGACAGGAAACGCTCCAAGGCCATGCCAACGAGGACGCCAGTCAACAGAAAGCCGAATGGCGGAATGATTTGATGGACTAGCTCGCTAAACTCGGGTGGCATGCAAGAAAGCTACCTCCGCGATGCAGGTCGTTCATTGGCACCGGGGCTTCAACTATAACAGTAAAGGGTCGATCGGTCTGTAATCGCGGACAAAGCCGGCCCCTTGCCGTGATCCAGCTTCCAAAAGGCGATTGATCGCTGCAGTATCGGCGATCAAAAGCCACCTTCTGGATCACGGCGATGTTGGAAATCCCGGAAGATCGATGCGAGCGCCATCGTCTGTTCAAGGCGATCGACGATGCCTTCAAGGCTGGCGATTTCGAGGGGCTCGGCAAGGCCCTGGGCGGTTCGCCCGGCTGGTTCGACGAACGCATGCCGTTCGAACTCGGCCTCGGGCATCCGCTGGAATATGCGATCTATTGGAGCCCCGTCCGCTTCATCTCGACCCTGCTGGATGCGGGCTCGGATCCGAATTACGGGGATCATGGTGGGTTTCCGGCCATCGTTGCGGCGCTGTCCACTGACCGGGCCGACCGACTGGAAATCGTCCAGCTGTTGATCGAGGCTGGCGCCGATCCCAACATGCGGGGCGTGAACGACTGGACGCCGCTTCACTATTCGGTGGCCATTCGTAGCGCCGACGCGATCCGCATGCTTTTGGCGGCGGGCGCCGACCCGACTCTCGAAACCCGTATCGATGACTACAGCACGGCTATCGAGGAAGCGGACATTGCCGGCTTTGAAGCCGGTGCTTCATTGCTGCGCGATGCGATGGCCAGGCGTGGCACCAACGGGCGATGAGTGGGCGCTGAAACCGCAGGCCCACGGATCGACCAAAGCTACCTCAGACCTTCTTCAGCCCGGCCTTGAAGCGTTTGCCGTTGGCGACGTAGTGCGCGGCCGAGCCGCGCAGTCTTTCGACGGCTGCGTCGTCCAGCACCCTGATCGCCTTCGCCGGCGAGCCCACGATCAGCGAATTGTCTGGAAATTCCTTGCCTTCGGTGACCAGTGCGCCGGCGCCAACCAGCGAATTCCTGCCGATCCGGGCGCCGTTCAGCACGATGGCGCCCATGCCGATCAGGCTGTTGTCGCCGATCGTGCAGCCATGCAGCATGGCCCGGTGGCCGATCGTGCAGCCTTCGCCGACGGTCAGCGGAAAGCCGGGGTCGGTGTGCATGACCGTGTGTTCCTGCACATTGGTGTCGGCGCCGATGACAACAGGTTCGTTGTCGCCGCGAATGACGACGCCAAACCAGAAGCCAGCATTGCGGCCGACCCTGATATCGCCGATCAGCGTCGCATCGGGCGCGATCCAGTTTGTATCCGCATCCGCGAAGCTGGGCTCTGTTCCGTCGATCGCATAAAGCGGCATTGTCGGCCTCCGAATCGTCTCAGATGCCGGACCCTAAGAGACCGATCGTCCATGAGGCAATGGCAAGCACGACGATGCCGAGCGCCAGGGACCAGGCAATCGCCGTGCAGCCGCACGACAAGAGCGCCATCGTCGAAATGCGGTTTTCGCGGCGGGCATCAAGGGCATCGTTGACCAGCATGAACGGTCCGGCGCCAGCGGTGGCCGCCAGCGAGCGCAGCACATGCGCGGGCGACACATAGGGCTCGGCGAAGGCGACCTTGCGGCCCGACACCAACTCCATCGTCGAGCCCGTCAGCCCGCAAACCGTCAGGCCGACGAGAAAAGCAAACAGGAAGAGTTCCATCTCAGCCATCTTAACCATCCATTTACCATGAAATCGCACAGTCGTTTCAGGAAGGCTGCAAGGGCCGTGCCGCGCGATGTGTGCCGCCTAGGGACACAAGACGGGCGGTTGGTGATGAGGACCGAGATGAAGCAGGCAGCGATCGCCGACGGCCCTGAACTCACCGTGGTCGATTCCACGCTGATGAAGCGGGTCTTCTATGCCTTCGCCGCACTTGCCTTGCTGTCGGTGGCGATCAGCCTTGGCGGCAAGTGGTTCGGCCATACCATCGCCATGGCCGGATATACCGACGACACGACGGTGCGTCGGGTGGTGATCGGCAACAATGTGATTTCCGTGCCGGCCAATTTCATCCGTTTCGACCAGGCCCGGCGCGACGGCATTGCCTCACGTCTCGACCTTTATCTGCGCTATCCCCAGATGGACGGCTACAGCGAAGCGGCGCGCGATGATTTCAATCATTCGGAAGCCAACAGAAGCATCATCTTCCTGTCCTTCGAGCAGCAGATGATGTCGCGCGACATGAGCGGCCGGTTCGCGCCGATCTACAGCGCGCTGATTGTCCAGCCCGGCATTCCGGGACCTGGCGGCACGACGGTCTACGGTTTCAACGACAAATCAGGCTATCTGAACGAGGTGCTGGTGGTCGGCAAGCGCGTGGGCAAGGATCCCTTCGTCGCCCGCTGCCTGAGCGGGCCGAGTGCCGGGCAATCGCTGGCGCCCTGCGAGCGGGACATCCATGTCGGCGACGATCTCAGCCTCACCTATCGTTTTCCCAAGGAATTCCTTGACGATTGGCAGGCACTCGACGCGGCGATGACAGCAGAGGCCGGGCGGATATTGAAGACCGGACACTGAGAGATAAAGGCAGGCCGCGCCAGGGCGCGGCCTGCCTTTTGATCGCGGGCTCAGCCCAGATCGATGTCGAGGATCGCCATCGAGAAATTGTAGTCGCCGTCGTCCTCGTCCTTGAAGACGATGCCGAGGAATTCGTCACCGACATAGACTTCGGCGGAATCTTCCTTGCGCGGCCGTGCCTTGACCTCAAGCTTGGGGTTCTGGAAGACGCGCTTGAAATAGGCGTCCAGCTTTCTGATTTCGTCCGGCTTCAACAGTCTTCTCCGATCATCGGGCTTGCTGGTTTGAAGGGCGCTTCTGGCACGTCGACAATGGCGATGTAAAGGCAAGCCGGCCGTATTGCACCGGAAGCGGCGGCGCCGCCGGGCAAAATCGCAATGACGCCGGACGACGCGCCGGCGCGTAAATCAGATATCGAAGCTGACTACCTGGTCCATCGACTGCGATGGCAGAAGCTGGTCCATCTGGCGGGAAGGCTGGTCGCAGCCGGTCTCGCCGACGACGCGGGCCGGCACGCCGGCAACCGTCTTGTTGTGCGGCACGGGCGACAGCACCACCGACCCGGCGGCGACCTTGGAGCAATGGCCGATCTCGATATTGCCGAGGATCTTGGCGCCGGCGCCGATCAGCACGCCACGGCGGATCTTAGGGTGGCGGTCGCCACCAGCCTTGCCGGTGCCGCCGAGCGTCACGCCGTGCAGGATCGACACATCGTCCTCGATGACCGCGGTCTCGCCAACGACGAGGCCGGTGGCGTGATCGATGAAGATGCCCTTGCCGATGCGTGCGGCCGGGTTGATGTCGGTCTGGAAGACCGAGGACGAACGGCTCTGCAGATAGAGCGCGAAGTCCTTGCGGCCCTGGTTCCACAGCCAATGCGCCAGCCGATGGGTCTGGATGGCGTGAAAGCCCTTGAAATAGAGCACCGGCATGATGAAGCGGTCGCAGGCCGGGTCGCGGTCGTAATAGGCCTGGATGTCGACACGCACGGTCGTCGGCCAGTCCTTGTCGTCGGCCAGCATCGATTTGAAGGTCTGGCGGATGAGATCGGAGCCGATATCCTGATGGGCAAGCCGTTCGGCGATCCGGTGGATGACCGCCTCTTCCAAGCTCTCCTGGTTGAGGATCGTCGAATAAAGGAAGGCGGCGAGCAAGGGGTCGCGGTTGACCGCGTCCATCGCTTCGTCACGGATCGAACGCCAGATCGGATCGACCGGCTGCAACGCGCTGTGGCGGGAAATGCTGATGCTGTTCATCGACGTTTCGTCCTGCGTCCTGCTGGCTTGCCTGTTTTCCGGCCGCACATATAAGCCAGATCATAGCACGATTGAACTCAATTTTCCTTAGTGCTGTGTCAAATGGATTTGGTTCGCGGGAATTCAAGCCGCCATGGAAAACGAACCCTTGATCGCCGAGCCGCCGGAAAGCGGCCTTCCGCGCCTGGCTGCCGGGCGCGTGTAGAACGATCCGGTGGCGGGCTCTAGGTCAGCGCGGCGCCGATGACGCCGCGCTGCAATGGACGCCGTTCAAGTCGGCAGCGGCGTGCCGGCCTGTTCAGCCACCATATATTCGGCATACCAGTCGGGCCAGTTCACATCGTGTTGTCCGCCCGTCCGTTTCTCGTGTTCGCCATGTGCGGCCGCCGCACGCCGCAGTGCCGCCGCAAGCTCGCCGGACGACGTAAAAATCGTGTCGCTGGCATCCACGCGTCCAGGCAATCGATGGGTGATTTCCTGTAGTATGAAGCTGTTGCCATCCGGATCGCTGAACGTGACGTAGGATGAATAGCTGCGCCCTTCCGGATGCCGGCCGCTGATCGGCGGCTGCCCGGGCCCGGCGCGATGAAACACCTCGCTCGCCTCGACGCCGCGCGCCACAAGTTCGGCATGCGCCGCCTCGATATTGGACACCACGAGATAGAGCCCCTTCGCCGAGCCTGGCGCGGCTGATGTCAGGCCTTTGCCGAAATGGATCGAGCACGGCGAACCGGGCGGCGTGAATTGCACGACCCGAAACGCATCGCCGACGACGAAGTCGGCGTCGAGTCGCCAACCGAGGCCGCCATAAAAACGCTTGGACCGATCGGCATCCGCAACGGCAATGATGACGGCCTCCAGCTTCATGTCGATCGTCCCCGGTCTCGGAGTCTCGGTGCTGGGCGTATTGGTCATGTCAGCCTCCCTGGGTTGGATATTTCTTGGACTGGCAGCATTCCTCAGAGCCACGGCCCATGCAAGGTTCGCAGTGATTGGTTCTTTGACGCCGAGGGGCTGAGATCGATTAACTGGACGGATGATAAAAATGAAAGACCAGCCCTTGATCGACACGGCCCTGAAAGCCGAGCTTTCGGCGCTCTATAGCGCCGGAGATCGCCACTACCACAACCTCGCCCATATCGAGGCGATGCTGGCGCTCGCTGGCGACTATCGGGCGCTGCTCGGCGACGCGGAAGCCGTCGAAGCAGCGATCTGGTTCCACGACGCCATCTACGACAGCAAGGCCAAGGACAATGAGGCCAGAAGTGCCGCCCTTGCCGAGGAAAAGCTCGCGGGCCGTACCGATGCCGGGCGCCTGGGCCGCATCAGCGCGATGATCGTCGCCACCGCCACACACCAACTGCCTCGGTTCGACGACGCGCCGGCCACGCGCGACGCCAGCCTGTTCCTCGATATGGACCTGTCGATTTTGGGTGCCGCGCCGGAGGGCTTCGATGCCTATGAACGCGCCGTCCGCCGCGAATATAACTGGGTGGAGGAGCCGATGTGGCGCGCCGGACGGGGTGCTGTGCTCAAGGATTTCCTGGCCCGCCCGCATATCTTCCACACGCAGGAATTCCGCCAGCGCTTCGAGCCGCAGGCCAGGCTGAACATGGCTCGGTCCCTGGAGGCGCTCGCTATGGGCTAGGGGCGATCAGGTGAAGGCGCCTATCGTCGAGGCCATTGCCGCCGAGAAGGCGGCCAGCCGTGCCTCTTCTCCATTGTGCCACTGTTGCCCCGGCCAACCGCTCAAAGCGGATATTCAGCATAAAACTCCAGCACGCGTTGCTTGAAGGTCTTGTCCCCGACCGCCAGCATATGGTCCCTGCCCTCGATATGAAAAGCCCTGGCGTTCGGCATCAGGGCGGCAAGCTCGTCCGGCGAGCCGCCAATGTCATCCGTGGTGCCGACCGCGACCAGCGTCGGCTGGGCGATGCGGGCGATGTCCTGCTCGCTTAGCAATTCGCGCGATTTGGCGATGCAGGCGGCGAGCGCCCGACGGTCGCTACGGGTCTGGTCGGCGAAGGCGCGGAAAGAGCGGCCGCGCGGATGGGTGGTGGCCGTCGGATCGTCGGCAAGCAGGGCCGTCGGCAATCGGATCCCAATCGCCGACGCCGTCGATCATGCCGATGCCGAGGCCACCAAAGACCAGCGTCGCCACCTTGTCCGGATCGGACAGCGCCAGGAACGCCGCGATGCGCGCGCCCATCGAATAGCCCATGACATGGGCCCGTTCGATACCGAGATGGTCGAGCAACGCGGCGGCATCAGACGCCATTTTCGCCGGTGTATAATCGGCCTCTTCATAGCTCTTCGATGACGAACCGTGGCCGCGATTGTCGAAGGCGATGGCGCGATAGCCGGCATCGTTGAGCGTCTTGAACCAGCCGGGCGATACCCAGTTGACATAGTGGCTCGAGGCGAAGCCGTGGATCATGAGCACGGGATCGCCCTCGCCCGAGGCAGGCTGGCGGTCGAGGAAGGCAAGATCGAACCCGTCATGGGAAAAAAACTGCATCGGAAGGCTATCCCCGGCGCTCAGTTGGAATCGACGTTCGGGGAATCGCCCTTGTCCGACGGTGGTATGCCAGGGCCAGATATTGTGCCGACGGCCGGATGGCGCAACAGGTCGCCATATTCGATGCCGAATTTGGCGGCGGTGCCAGCCTTGAGCTCGAGCACAAAGCGCACGGGTACGCCGGGCGAGATGATGGCCTGGGATTGCGGCTCGCCATGCTTGACGGCCCGGATCTTGCCGTCCTGGCCGACAAAGATCAGGTCAAGCGGCATCGGCGTGTTCTGCATCCAGAAACTGACCTGCTGCTGTATCTCGAAGACGAACAGCATGCCGTGATCGTCCGCCATGTCCTGGCGATACATCAAGCCGGCTTCGCGCTCTGTATCAGTGTCGGCGATTTCGATCGAAAAGGAGCGATTCCCATCTTTCGTCACAACGACCAGCGGCGTCGGGTCGACCGGAAGGATCATCGCCCGGCTGTCGGCCGAGGTCGGCCGTTCTGAATAGAAGAAGGCGCTTGCGGCCGCGATCACGGCAACAATGGCGCAAAGCACGCCCGCCGTCAGCCAGTTCCTGTGAGCCATCCAAAATCCTCGACCGGAAATCGTCCTAGACCATGATCCCGAAAAGTGGAACCGGTTTCGGACAAGATCATGGTCAAACAAAGAGGAGGTAGAACCTGAACCATCTCGATTTATCGGGATGGGTCGAGTTCTAGTGCGAAACCGGCAAGGTGCCCATATCGGGGTGAATTTCGGCGGCCATAAGGCCTTTGTCGCCGCGCCCGAAACGAACAAGCACGACCTGCCCCGGCCGAAGCTCGGTGATGCCGTAGCGGCGCAAGGTCTCCATATGGACGAAGATGTCCTCAGTGCCTTCGCCACGCGTCAGGAAGCCGAAGCCCTTGGTGCGGTTGAACCACTTGACCAAGGCGCGTTCGAGCCCGCTCTCCGGCGTCACCGCGACATGGGTGCGCTGCTCCTGCATTTCCGCGGGATGGACGGCTGTCGTGACATCCATGGAAAGCACACGGAAGGCCTGCAGCCCGCGATCGCCCTGCTTGACAAGGCAGACCACGCGCGCGCCTTCCAGAGCTGTCTGGAAGCCGTCCCGCCGAAGACATGTCACATGGAGGAGGATATCGCCCGAAACACCGTCATCGGGAAGGATGAACCCGTAGCCCTTGGCCACATCGAACCACTTGATGGCGCCGGCAATTTCGGTCAGGTCGGCGGCATCGCCGCCTTCGTCGCGCTTCAAGGCGTCGCCAAGGGTTCCGGCCCGCCCCGTCAAAGAGGCCTTTTCCCCCATAAGAATGCCCCCTTTTTGCAAGAACACCGCAACTGATTCTTGACACCAGATTAACACCGCGCCTTCCGGTGTGTGCAAGACCTGCCGTGCCTTTTTTCACGGTTCATTGCGGGAATACCGGATTTGTTCTTTGCCGGCATCGCCGACCGCGGGCGATTGCCCTTTCGCCGGGCCGACCCTATGTTGCGCCGCACCCCAACAGATCGAGGAAAACTCATGCGCTATCTGCACACAATGGTCCGCGTCGCCGATGTCGATGCCTCGCTCGACTTCTACTGCAACAAGCTCGGGCTGAAGGAAGTTCGCCGCTATGAAAACGAGCAAGGCCGCTTCACGCTGATCTTCCTCGCCGCCTCCGAAGACGAGCAGAGCGGCATCAACGACAAGGCACCTTTGGTCGAACTGACCTACAATTGGGATCCGGAAGACTACAAGGGCGGGCGCAATTTCGGCCACCTCGCCTATGAGGTCGATGACATCTACGCGACCTGCCAGCATCTGATGGACAATGGCGTCATCATCAACCGGCCGCCGCGCGACGGCAACATGGCCTTCATCCGGTCGCCGGACGGCATCTCCATCGAGCTTCTGCAGAAGGGTCCGGCCAAAGCCAAGGCCGAACCCTGGGCGTCGATGGCGAACACCGGAAGCTGGTAGCAATCACGCCATCTTGAAGCGCGGCGGCCGGGGTAAAAGCCGGCCGCCTTTGCCGTTTCGCGCCACGCCACCTATCTGACCAGTCATCACGCCTGGCCGGCAGGCCAGCGCCCAGACCAGGAGAAGTCATTCATGCCATCCAGCCATGCCGACATCGCCACCGAGAACGCCAGCCGCTACCTACAGCAATTGTGCAAGCATTGGGCACATAAATTCCCGGTCGAATTCGATCCCACCCATGGCGCCATCGACCTGTCGCTCGGCCGCACGGTCATGGATGCCGATGCGAGCACGCTGCACATCACGGTGTCGACCGACGAGGCGGGTTCGCTCGAGCGCCTGGAAAGTGTTGTCGCCGATCACATCAAGCGCTTCGCCTTCCGCGAAGAGCTGACCTTCGACTGGAAGCCGGCCACGGCGGCGTAATCGGCCTAATTTTTATCGGCCTGCCCGGCCATCTCCAGCAGCGCCAGCACCGAGCGCCAGTTACGCGCGGTGCCCGGCACCTTCAGAACGCGCGGAATGAGGTTGGCAAACACCGATTTGCCGAGCCCGTCCGGCGCGCTGAGGTAGAGCACATCTCCCTTGACTTCGAAGCGTTCGGGGCCGGTGCACTTTTCACCCAGTCGCGCCACCTCATCGGCGGTCGGTTCACGCTCCAGCGCATAGGCATGGAGCTTGGTGTGGTCAGCCGCTGCTTCCGGATAAGGATTTTCGCTCACCAGCCGTTCGAACCAGGAGAGATCGCGCACCATGATGCGCGAATGAAAGCCCCATTTCTTCTCGAACGCCGCTTCGATCTGTCTGGTCAGCGCGGCCGCATCGCCCTTGCCGGCGCGGAACACGACATTGCCGCTTTGCACATAGGTGGCGACGTTGGAAAAGCCGATATCCTCGAAGAACGATCGCAGTTCCGCCATCTTGACGATGCGGTTGCCGCCGACATTGATGCCGGAAAACAGCGCGATGAAGACCTTTGCGCTCATATGATGAACCCCGCCAATGTCTCGTTGTCGGTGATGTCCTGATACTGGACGCCCTCGGCCTCGAAGTTTGCCTTCAACAGGTCGAAATTGCGGCGGTCCTTGGTTTCGATGCCGATCAGCACCGAGCCGAAATTGCGCGCCGACTTCTTCAGATACTCGAAGCGTGCAATGTCATCGTCCGGACCCAGCATTTCAAGGAAGTCGCGTAGCGCGCCCGGCCGCTGCGGGAAGCGGATGATGAAGTATTTCTTCAGGCCCTCGTAACGCAGCGCCCGCTCCTTGACGTCCGGCAGCCGCTCGAAATCGAAATTGCCGCCTGAAACCACGGCGACAATGGTCTTGCCGCGGATTTCCTTCCTGGAAAAATCCTTCAGCGCGTCGATCGCCAAAGCGCCGGCCGGCTCGAGCACGACGCCTTCGACGTTGAGCATCTCGATCATGGTCGCGCAGAGCCGGTTTTCCGGGATCAGCCGCACCGTGTCGGCGGCAAACTCCTTGAGGTATCGCAAGGGTTCGCGGCCGATCTCGGCGACCGCGGCGCCGTCGACGAAGTTGTCGACCTTGGCGAGCTTCAGCCGTTTTCCTGCAGCAAGGCTGTCATGCAGGCTCGGCGCGCCGGCCGGCTCGCAGAAGACGAAACGCGCTTCGCGACCCTGATCGGCGAAATAGTGGGTGACGCCGGCAGCGAGCCCGCCGCCGCCGACCGGCAACATGATGATGTCGGGCATGCGTGCACCCGGCATCTGGTCCGCGATCTCATAGGCTACCGTCGCCTGCCCCTCGATGATGTCCTTGTGGTCGAAGGGCGGCACCATGTGGGCGCCTGAGCTTTCGGTGAATTCGAAGGCGGCGCGGTAGCAGTCGTCAAAAAAGTCGCCGACCAGCCTGATCTCGACGAACTCGCCGCCGAACAGCCTGGTCTTGTCGATCTTCTGCTGCGGCGTCGTCACCGGCATGAACACCACGCCCTTCTTGCCGAAATGGCGGCAGACGAAGGCAAAACCCTGCGCGTGATTGCCGGCCGACGCGCAGACGAACAGATCGGCCTGATTGCCGGCAGCAAGCGCCTTGCGGAAAAAGTTGAAAGCGCCACGGATCTTGTAGGAGCGCACCGGCGACAGGTCTTCGCGCTTCAGCAGCACCCGCGCGCCGGTCTTTTTCGACAGATAGTCGTTTTCCTGCAGCGGCGTTTCCGGAAAGATCTGGCGGATCGCGGCGGCTGCGGTAGCGACGCGGGAGGAAAAACTGGTCATCGGAAAGCCACCTTGTGCCGCATGTCTCGTATAGATCCCTGTCGTCGATCTGGCTGCTCAGCGTCTGTTTGTTGCATCCTGATCCGGCGCGATCGATTCTGCCTATTGCATATCCGGCCCCGCAACGCCATTGTCCGGCCCTTCATGCCCATGCGCAAAGGGCATTTCGCAGTATTCTTGCAAGCACTTGGGGGCGTTTGTTCATGCCTGTCGCATCGGTCGGCCTGAAATCCATGTCGCTGCCGGAATTCGGCGAACCGACGGTGATGCCGCTGGTTGCGCGAAGCACCTATGAAGCGCGCATCGAAGCGCTGATCGCGCGCGGCGCCAGGGCCGGCTTCGATGCCCTCGCCGTCTATGGCGACCGCGAACACGCCGCCAATGTCGCCTATCTCTCAGGCTACGATCCGCGCTTCGAGGAGACATTGCTGGTCATCGCTCCCGGCAAGCAGCCAAAACTTCTCGTCGGCAATGAGGGCTGGGGCTATGCCGAAATCTGCGACGGCCCCTACGAGCGCGTGCTTTACCAGACCTTCTCATTGCCGGCGCAGCCACGCGACCGCTCGGACGCGCTGCCCGACATCCTTGCCGGTTGCGGCCTGAAGCCCGGCCAAAGGATCGGCGCCATCGGCTGGAAGCTTTTTGGCGCCGGCGACGCCGGGTTCGATGAGACCACGCTCGACCTGCCCTCCTTCATTGCCGATACGCTACGTACGCTTGTCGGCGACAAAGGCGCGGTCGTGAACGCCGCCAATCTTTTGATGAACCCCATCGACGGCCTGCGCGCGATCAACGAGGCGGACCAGTTGGCCAGCTTCGAGTTCGCCGCGACCTTCACCTCGCAAGGGTTGCGCAATGTCCTGCAGGGCATCGAGCCCGGCATGAGCGAACTGCAGGCGGCGCGGCTGATGGGCATGAATGGCCTGCCGCATTGTTGTCACCCGATGCTGTCGGCGGGAAAGCGCGCCGCCTATGGCCTGCCCAGCCCTCGCCTCGACATCATCCGGCGCGGCGACCCGATCACCATGGCCTATGGCATCCAGGGCGCGCTCAATGCCCGTGCCGGCTTCCTCGCCGAGGATGCCTCAGAGTTGCGTCCTGCTATCCGCGACTACGTCGAAAAGCTGGTCGCGCCGTATTTCGCGGCGGTTGTCGACTGGTACGAAGCGATCGGCATCGGCACGACGGGCGGCGCGTTGTGGAAGGCGGTGCAAGACCGCATCGGCGATCCGTTCTTTGGCGTCACCCTCAATCCCGGCCATCTCGTCCATATCGACGAATGGATGCATTCGCCGGTGTTTTCCGGCTCCGACATCAAATTGCGATCTGGCATGGCGTTGCAGGTCGACATCATCCCGGCGACCGGCAGCGACTATTTCACCACCAACATTGAGGATGGCATCGCGCTCGCCGACGAGGCGCTGCGCGAAGAGATTGCGGCACGCTATCCCGAAGCCTGGAGCCGCATCGAAGCGCGCCGCGCCTTCGTGGCGGATGTTCTCGGCATCCGCCTCAAGCCGGAGGTGCTGCCTTTCTCCAACATTCCGGCGTTCCTTCCGCCATTTTGGCTTTCGCGCAACAGTGCGATGGCTGTAACCAGGCGCTGACCACATTTCGACTGGACACGACTTAGTTCTGCCGCACTCTCCCTGTCCGGGAGGTGTCGCGGGGGTGGATGGGCCTTTTGGCCGGAGTGGAATTTCAGAAGTGCCTTTGAAGAAGATCGTTACCGTTTGTCTCGCCTTGCTCGTCGCCGGCTGCGCCGGCCCGCAAACGCAGGAATTGCTTGGCAGCGCCATCGTCGCCGCGCCGGTGACGGACATCGCCGGCAACCACTCGATCTTCATCGCCACGACGCGCAAGAAATCCGACGATCCCAACAAGGTTTTCGACGGCGAGCGCTCGGCGACGCTGAACTATGCCCGCGTCAACGTCACCGTGCCCGGCATCCACCAGACCGGCCAGATCGAGCGGCGCTCGCGTGGCAAGTCGGATGATCCGGCCAAATATTTCATGGCTTCCGAGGTTGTCGGCTACGACACGCAGCCGAAATTCTCCAGCGCGCTCAACGCCGATATCGCGGCGCGCGGCGGCCGCGTCATGGTCTTCGTGCATGGCTACAACACCGGTTTCGATGATGCGGTCTATCGCCTGACCCAGATCGTTCACGATTCCGGCTACCCCGGCACGCCGGTGCTGTTTTCCTGGGCATCGGGCGCCAAGACCACCGACTATGTCTATGACAAGGAAAGTGCCAGCGCCGCACGCGACCAGCTCGAAGTGACATTGCGCATGCTGCAGCAGTCCGGCGCGCGGCGTATCGACATCGTCGCGCATTCGATGGGAACCTGGGTGACCATGGAAACGCTGCGCCAGATGGCGATCAGCGGCGACCGTGATCTCGGCGGCAAGCTTGGCGACGTGGTGCTGGCCTCGCCCGACATCGATGTCGACGTATTCAAGAGCCAGATGCGCCGCTACGGCAAGCCCGACAAGCCGTTCATCTTGCTGTTGTCCGACGACGACCGCGCGCTGAGGCTGTCCGGCCTGATCGCCGGTTCGCGGCCTCGCGTCGGCGATTACAAGGATGCCGCCGATCTTGCCTCCTATGGCGTGACCGTGGTCGATCTCTCCAAGGTCAAAGGCAGCGACAGCTTCAACCACACGAAATTCGCCGACAATCCGGAACTGGTGAAGATGATCGGTCAGCGGCTGCGCGAGGATGACGGCTTTGCCAGCGACCGGGATGTGACCGACCGCATCGGCCTGCTCGGACAGTAGATTCAGCGCCACGGGTTTGCCATGCCAATCCAGCCTTGCGGAGGCCTTGGTCCACTTTGAACTGGACCGAGCCCGTCTCTGGCCTTATCGGAATGACTGGTGACGTCATGCTTTTGACGTCCCCCTTTACGGGAGCCGACGCGTGACCGTGCGTTTGAAGAGTTTCGTCGTCGTGTTGGCGCTCGCAATTGCCGGCTGCGCCGGCCAGAACACGCATGATCTTCTCAACAAGACGACGGTCTCGGTACCAGCTTCCGACATCGCGGCCACGCACGAAATTTTCGTCGCCACCACCCGCCGGCAGGCGACCAAGGATCCGCGTCAGGTATTTGACGGCGATCGCTCGTTGACCACCAGCTACGCCCGTGTCGACGTCACCGTGCCGAAAGTCCACCAGGTCGGCGCCATCGAGCGGGCCAAGGGCTCGGCCAACTCGAACCCGGCCAAGCAATTCACCGCCACCAATGTCGTCCATTATGGCGACGCCCCGCAATTCGCCAAGGCGGTCGGCGCCGACATCGCCATGCGCGGCGACCGCGCACTGGTCTTCGTGCATGGCTTCAACAACGGCTTCGACGACGGCATCTACCGGCTGACGCAGATCGCTCACGACACGAAATATCCGGGCACGCCGGTGCTGTTTTCCTGGGCGTCGAGCGCCAAGACGACGGGCTACATCTACGACAAGGACAGTGCCAACGCTGCCCGTGACGACCTCGAGGCGACGCTCAGAATGCTCGCCAAGACGCGGGTCAAGAGCATCGACATCATCGCTCATTCGATGGGAACCTGGCTGACGATGGAGGCGCTGCGCCAGCTCGCCATCACCGGTGACCGCGATCTAGGCGGCAAACTCGGCTATGTCGTCCTGGCTTCGCCCGACATCGATGTCGACGTGTTCAAGAAGCAGATGATGCGTTACGGCAGGCCGGACAAGCCGTTTGCCGTGCTGCTATCAGGCGATGACCGGGCGCTCAAACTGTCTTCACTTATCTCCGGCGACAAGCCACGTGTCGGCGACTACGGCAATGCGGCCGATCTCGCCAGCTACGGCGTGGCCGTGGTCGACCTGACCAAGGCCAAGGGCGGCGACGGTGGCCTCAACCACGCCAAATTTGCCGACAATCCGATCCTGGTGCAGTTGCTCGGCGACCGCCTGCGCACGCCGGCTGGCCTGGCTGCCGATGAGGACCCCGCACAGCTCAACAATCTCGGCCAAGGTCTTGGCAAGGCCGTCGGCTCTGTCGCCGAGGTCGTCATCACCACGCCGTTCAAGGTGCTGACCATCGCCACCGGCGGGTGAGCAAAGGATGCGCTTGCTTTAGGTACACTACCACCCGCAGCCGCTTGCAGGCCGACATATCCGAATATCGACATACCTAGACGAACAGGTCGACTTTCTGGAACGTCGTCACGTCGATCAGCCCGACGTCGGAAATCCTCAGTTCCGGGATGACCACCAGCGCCAGCAGCGAATGCTGCATGTAGGCGTTGTTCAGGGAACAGCCCATCTTGCGCATCGCCTCGGTGAGTTTTTCGGCCTTGGCGGCGACGATCTCGGCGCGCTCGTCCGACATCAGCCCGGCGATCGGCATTTCGACCAGCGCCAGTTCCTTGCCCTTGGAGAACAGCACGACGCCGCCGCCGACTTCGCCCAGCCGGTTGACCGCCAGCGCCATGTCCTGCTTGTTGGTGCCGACGCAGATGATGTGGTGGGCATCATGCGCCACGCTGGAGGCCATCGCGCAATCGCCCATATAGCCGAAACCGGAAACGAAGGCGTTGGTGACGCCACCGGTGCCCCGGTGCCGCTCGACCAGCGCGATCTGGCAGACATCGTTGCGGCGATCCATGGCGACCAGCCCGTCCTCGACTGGCAGATCGGCCTCCAGCGCACGTGTCGGCGCCTGGTTCTCGATGACGCCGATGACCCGCACCCGCACCTCGTTGGCGCCCTTGGGGGCCGCAATGTCGAAATCGCGGGCCTTCAGCTTCTTGCCCAGTTTGACGGTGTTCTTCGCCGTCTTCGGGTAATCATAGGCGGGAATGTCGATATCGAGCTTGCCGCCCTTGGCCAGCCTGACGCCGCGCGCATAGACCTCATCGATGGTCATTGCGGCGAGATCGGAGACAATCAGCAGGTCGCCCAACCGCCCCGGCGCGATCGAACCGATCTCGCGTTCCAGCCTAAAATGCTGGGCGGTGTTGATCGTCGCCATCTGGATCGCCGTCACCGGCTTCAGCCCCTGTTGGATGGCGTGGCGCACCACCCGGTCCATGTGACCTTCATGCACCAGCGTGCCGGAATGGCTGTCGTCGGTGCACAGGATGAAGTTGCGCGGATCGATGCCGCCTTCGGTCACCGCCTTGATCTGCGAGGCGACATCGTACCAGGCCGAGCCCAGCCGCAGCATGGCCTTCATGCCCTGGCGCACGCGGGCGATGGCATCCTCGGCGCGCGTGCCTTCGTGGTCGTCCTCGGGTCCGCCGGCGACATAGCCGTGGAACGGCAGGCCGAGATCGCGCGAGGCATAGTGGCCACCGACGGTCTTGCCAGCCTTGACCGTCGCGGCGATCTCGCCCGACATGACAGGATCGTTGGCGGCGACACCGGGGAAATTCATCACCTCGCCGAGCCCGATGATGTTTTCCCAGGTCATCGCTTCCGCCACGTCGGCAACCGTGAGCTCGGCGCCGGCATGCTCCAGCCCAGGCGCCGATGGCACACAGGACGGCATCTGCACATGCACGTTGATGGGCATGGCCACCGCCTCGTCATGCATCAGCCGCACGCCCGGCAGGCCCAGCACATTGGCGATCTCGTGCGGATCGATGAACATCGACGTGGTGCCGTGCGGAATGACGGCGCGGCAGAATTCGGTCACCGTCACCATGCCGCTCTCGACATGCATGTGCGCGTCGCAGAGGCCGGGCACCAGATAGCGCCCGCCGGCATCGACCACCTTGGTGCCCTGGCCGATGGCGTGGCTGGCATTCGGCCCGCAATAGGCAAAGCGGCCGCCGGCAATGGCGATATCGGTGCCGGCGATGATCTCGCCCGAGTGAACGTTCACCCAGCGGCCGTTGCGGATGACCAGATCGGCGGGCTTGCGGCCCATGGCGACGTCGACCAGATGCGTCGCCATCTCGGTCCAGGGTTTTGGTTTGGCGGCACTGGCGGTCTTTGCAGTCGGCATCAGGCGATTCCTTCGGTTACGAACAGTCTCGCAAATGTCGGCACGCGTAGCCAGAGGTGACGACCGGCTTGAACGGCCTCACAATTGCAAGTCGACGGCAATGCCACGTTCCAGAAGCTTCAAACGCCCTGCGATACCGAGCGCCTTGAAGGAATTGGCAAGCTCGCTTTGCGTCTCGGTGAAATGCTGCCAACCCTCATTGTGGATCGCGATGATCGTCGCATCGGAGAAGGCATTGGCCGCCTCGATCGCGTCATTACTGTCCATGGTCATATGGAAGGCGCCGCGTGGCCTGGCCGAGCCAGTGAAAAGGATCGCGGCCCTGACGTCAAAACGGCGCGCGACTTCGGCCACGCCGTCGAACCAGACAGTGTCGCCTGAGATGTAGACACTCGGGCCACCTTCGCTATCGAGTGATAAGACGAAGCCGACAACATCGCCGCTGATCGGCTCAATGCCATGTGGACCGTGCCGCGCGGGCGTGGCCGTCACACATAGGCGCCGGCCATCCGATACATCAACTTCAACGCTCTGCCAGGGAGCCAGCCCCTCCGTCGAGCCGCCCAAGCGCCCTGCACCAACCTCGGTCGTGAGCACTCGAGAGGCGCGAGGCAGGAATGCACGACCTGAATGATCGAGGTTGTCTAGGTGCTGGTCATGGCTGAGCAACACCAGATCGATGGGCGGCAAACTGTCGATACCAATGGCCGGACCGGATTGCTTGACCAGCCGGACTGCGCCCGCGTCATAAGCTTGGGGCACGTCGAAAGTCGGATCGGTCAGAAAGCGGATCCCGGCGATCTCGATGAGCGCGGTGGGGCCGCCGATCAAGGTGATTGTCATTCTGTCAGGCCCGGACACGTCCACGATGAAATGCTCCTTCAGTTTGCCGCCCGGACTGATATCGGGAGAGACGAACAGATATCCAAGGACCAGTTTGCGGACGGCGATTGTTTCACCCGCCCGGTTGCTCGGCTCTCGCATCGACCGTAACGCTGACACCACCGGATGAGATCTTTTCGACGATCCGCTCGAGTTCGCCCGGCGCGAATGTTCCGCCGACCATGATCTCGCCACCGATGATCGGCTCCATCAGCCGCGGCGACATCACCACGGCGCCGTCGATGCTGAGATCGACCACCTTTCCGATGTTCACCCTGGTGAAGTCAGCGAACGCCTTTGCACTGTCCGCTGTCATCTTGAGGCTGAGCACCATCTGCCCGGACGCTTGATCGGAAACAACCGCTGCCTTGGCAATGGCGAGCGTCAATGGCTCGGCCATGGCGAGGCCGCAAGCGAGCAGCACGATGGCTACTGCAGCGATGAGACGAGCCGGGCTGTTCATCAGGATTTTCCCCTGCAAGACGCTCATCTTGCATGCTGACATTCGCCCGACAATGTCAGCTGTCGTCGGCTTGCAGGCTGCCGTTCGGCGAGCGGCGCACGGCCGCAGCCAGAAACAGGTTTCCGTTTCGTCGCAAAACGGTCTACCTTGGCTCCCAAGATTTTCCGACTCTTCGCTCGGGGAGTTCGATGTATCGCCTTGTGGTCGCAAGTGCCGGTCTTCTTGCCGTCCTGTCCGTGCCGGCTCTCGCAGCCGACCCGACGGCCGATGTGCCGATGACCGCGCCCGGCTTCGACTGGACAGGATACTATGCCGGCCTGCAGGCAGGATATGGCTGGGGCCGGTCCGATATCTCAGGAAATGACGGCGGACCGTTTTCTGTCTCGCCCGACATTGACGGCGGTTTCGTCGGCGGGCACGTGGCCGGGCTGTGGCAATTCGACCAGGCGGTGATCGGCGCAGAGGCCGAGCTCAACTATTCCTCGATCGACGGCACGGCGGAACTCGGCGGACCCGGAAATGTCGTCGGCACCGACATCAAATGGTTCGGTTCGGTCAACGCCAAGGCCGGATATGCGATGGATCGTGTGCTGGTCTACGGCATAGGCGGCGTCGCCTTCGCCGGTATCGAGACCTCGCAATCAGCAGGCTCCGCCTTCTCCGAGACGCGCACCAATGTCGGCTGGACCGTGGGTGCCGGCGTCGACTATGCGCTGACCGACAAGTTCGTCGTCGGCGCGCAGTATCGCTATTACGATTTCGGCTCCGAGCACTACGATGGGTCCGCCGATTTCGTCGGCCGCGACCAGGATACCAAGCTGAACACCGTCGGCATCAATCTCAGCTACAAGTTCTGAACGCAGCCGACAGCGATCGACGAGCGACTGACGTGACCAGCAATTTCGATGAGAGGGGCGGCCGGCGCCCCCAGTGGGCGGGGGAATGGGTTGGGCCTGGTAGACGCCGGCCTCGGCGGATCAAGTCCGCCGTGCAAACACCCTACGCATTGCGCGCCGCCCGCTAAATTCCGCGATCACGCCAGTATCGCCGCGCCGTCTCCTCTGGGGTGGGCGTTCGGACAGCTTAAGAACACGACTTGACGGCCTGTGTCTGGCATCTGAAAAGGGCTGGCCTGCGGACGTGGCGGAATTGGTAGACGCAAGGGACTTAAAATCCCTCGATCTCTGATCGTACGGGTTCGATTCCCGTCGTCCGCACCAGCAAACGCATTCCTCGACTGAATGGGTACGCCACTCAGCCAAATTGCACAACTAGACTTCGAGAATGGGCGTGTCTGGCAAGAAACAACATCACATCCCACAGTCGTTGCAGCGCGGATTTCTTTTCGACGTGAAGGCCGAAAAGACCTATGTGCATCGCCGCGACGGCGGCATCTTTCCCGCATCGATTAGCGACGTGCTTGCGCAGCGCTACTTCTATTCGCGCTTGTCAAGCGACGGTAGTAAGACGCTCGACGACATGATCACAGTCTACGAAAACAGGTTGGGTGGCCTGTTGATCCAACTGCGCGCGATCCCGATCGATGATGAAGCGGATGCCGAATTAGCCGCAGAAGTCATCTCTCACCTAACGCCGCGCAGCGCGAACATGCGCCGCATTTTCAGCAGCGGCATGGAGCGACTCGTGACGGCGGTCGCGGAAGCCTTCGCGGATGAGGACACCGTTGTGACCATGTTGGGCTTAGCCGAGCCGGAGCCAAACCCCACATGGAACAAGCGCATTGAAGGGATGTTCGATAAAGAGCCACAACTGAAGACATTGCTCGACCTGTTGCCGATCCCGAAGAGCCTGCTCGACAGAGTGATTTTCATGGTAGCAAAAGAGCACTTCGTCGGAAATTTTGATGCCAATACGCTTGGTATCAGAGAGGTGCTCGGCACTATGCTGGAAGGTCTCGATGATCTAGTGCGCGAAGGCCATAACAAAGCGCTAGTAAGGGGTCGATTGCAGAATCTCGCAAGACTTCTCTAGCGGCGCTTCGGTGGCATGTTCTCGCCGCCCCCCCGGAGGGCGCGGTTCTGCCTGATTGCGTGGCGCTTGGCGTTGATGACGAGGGAGGAGCATTTCTTCCCTACATGATGACTAACACGCAAACAGTTTCCACTGTTGTCATGCCGATCACTTCACAAAGGCTACTGGTGGGTGTTCGACCCGGACACGTCATGCCCGATCTTACCAATTTCAATTGCGACGCGGCGGCGTGCAGCGATGAGCTTTTTATCACCGCGTCGTCAGCGCCGATCTTTGCAGAGCTAAGTGCGAACATGGGCGGGCGCTGGATAGGTGAAATCGATGCTGTCATTCAGGGCGCTCTGAAAGAAGTGCTCCCCAACAAGAAGTCGGCGGGAACCTGGGTCGCAGAGCCCCTCCCGGTGCCGCCGCTGAGCTATCAACTGTCCTTTGCTGGCCTCGGCAACGAAGAAGATATCGCGCTGCTTAGTGAAAAGACGCAGCGGCTTGTCTCGCAACTTCGGCCCTTGTTCGACTTAGACCGATTGGACGGTATCACCTTCGCAGCGGACTCTCAGGCAGCACTCACAGAAATGGAGCGCGGGTTCGACGTCGATACGACCCCCGAAGGAATACCCGACCGCATCGCGAAGGGAGCCTCCACCGCCTTAGTTGTGCGCGAAGGCGTCACCAAGGTGCGCATCGTTTTGAACGCCGCCTACGGCCTATCTCTTGTCGGCGAAGAGGCGCAGGACGCGGAAGTGGCGCTCCATCTTCTTGTGGCGGGGCTGGCTCAGGCTTGCACGCTGAGCCAGATCGAGAGGGCTCTGCCCGCCTTCCTGATGGAACCTGTCATGACCAGCCATCATGACGGCGTCCTGCATTGCCGGTTCGTAAAGCGCTACGCGCCTATCGCTATGCGCGCGACAGCGCTAAGTTTGGCGCGGACGATCTGGTCGAACAGGAATTCTCGAAATACCTAATCGGATCATTTGACGTCGCCTACGCGAACATCCAGAACGCGAAGGAAGAGCACGCGGCCAACGAAAATTTTTCCAAGCTATTTGAAACCGCACATGATTCGGCGTCCAACGTTCTGATTAGCGCGGCGCGATTGGTCGGTCACCGTCATGGCACGGGCAACATGGAATTCCCTACCGCCGAAACCGATGTGGGTGCTGCAATCGCTGCGCGGCAACTCACTAGTTGGATCGAGGTATTCTCCAAAGACCTTCAACGCTTCTGGCAGAAGGAGACATGGGTCCGCGCCGACTTCTACGCCCTCAACATTCACGCCGAGCGGGTATTGTGGGCGAGCCGAGTCTTTCTTTGGCCTAGTCCGAGCGGTCAAGGAACGATGATCCTGGCAGAGCCGTCGCCGGTACCCGCAACTTAGCTTGCACGCGGAAACCTCTCCAGGCAGGCAGAAGGCCGAAGACCCAACGTGGTTTCGCGTCAGGCCCGCACGAGGTTCAGCTTCAGGTGCTGGATCAGGATGATGGTCTTGGCATCGATGATGCGGCCGTCGGCAATGCCGGCCAGCGCTTCGTCGAGCGGCATTCCAGCACCTCGATGTCCTCGGGCCGGGAACCGCAAGGCAACCGTGTCGAGAACGGCCATCCACATTCGTTTTAGCAAAAGCGAAACAAAAGATGCATTTCCACGTTGAGCTTCGTCAAAACGTGGGAGATCTTTGAAAAATGGATCCGGCAACTGCGGCAGTGATGGTTTTGCTCCAGTGCAGCCCGGGTGAGGGTTCCGTCTGCAAACCCGTCGATATGGGGCCGACCATGTATGCGTCGCTCGATCTATGCATGGCTTCGCTGAAGGACAGGCTGGCAAGCGCTCCGAACGGCGAAACCGTTGGGCGGTGTCGTCTCGTTGATGCGACCGTCACAGATGGCTTACCGGTCGGCTATACAAGGGTTTTTGTGACGCGCGGCCGCGGCGCCGACGCCAGCACCAACAGCTACATCGTACAGCATCAGCGATAGCCGCCTCGTTGCCGCTGCCAACGGTGGCGCTCTTCTCTGTCTACTAAATGCGCGTGGTGCCAGTCCCTTGGTCGCCTAAATGTGGTACCGGCGGCCGCTGATCGGCACCTGGCTCATGATCTGGTCCAGAGCCCATCTCAATGATTCCGACCAGCGCGCGAACAAACTCGACCATATCGTTTGCCGTGATGGCTGCCCTGTCGGGATCTTGCCCAATGTGCTCGGCGGCCGCGCAACATGACAGGCGGATGTGATCGTAGTGCGAATCCCTTTCATCCTCCGGCAACATCGCTAATTTCATGGCGCGGCGATAAATCAGCCGCAGCAATTGCTCGAGAGCTGCTCCGACACTCATGCGTTTTGCTCCGCATTGGTCAAACGTCCCGGCGCTCAAGGGCGCGTGTCGGAACGTCGATGGGAGGTATTTCCGTCCCTGTGCCAAGGCTGCATTATAGCTATTAATATATTGTTTATTGCTAATATATGACTCCCGGAAGCGTCTTTGGCCTCCATGGGATCGTACCTCGGCGCCAAGGCCCTCCGTCAAACTGCCCGCACGGGATAGCCGCATATGCCCGTGGGCTGCCCGTCCTATCCTCGAGATCACCCTCGAAAGTGACTTCAAACGGGGCGCCGGATTTCCAGCGTCGGATCGCAGGCGGCATGGCTTTTATTGCCGACGACGTCGCTGCAGTCGCATCAGTCGGCAATTCCATCGCCATTATGCCCGCGATTGTGCGGTAAGGAGCCGAAGCAGGATCTCACGCCGCCTTTCGGGCGAGCCAACAGCGCCTGCGCATTCGCAAAGCTATTTCGGAACGGGCAATGACAATAACGATAGATAGAAACGCCAGCTGGCGCGATATCGCACGGGTGAGCGAAGGCGAATCCCTGGCGCTTAGCCAGGCAGCGTGGGAGAGGATCGCTTTTGCGCACCAGATCGTAGCGGCCATCGTCGAAAAAGGCATCCGCGCCTATGGCGTCAATACCGGGGTCGGCGCCTTGGCAAGCAAGGTCGTGGCGCCTGCCCTGCAAAAGAAACTGTCGCGCAACATCATTCGCAGTCACGCGTGCGGCGTCGGTGACCTCGTGCCGGGACGCGGCGTGCGCGCCATCATTGCCGCTCAAGTGGCGAATTTCGCGCATGGCCATTCGGGCGTGAGCCCTGCGATCGTTCGTAATTTGCTCACCTTTATCGAGCGCGACTGCGTTCCCGACGTGCCGTCCCGGGGTTCGGCCGGCTATCTGACGCACAACGCGCATGTAGCGCTGGTCCTGATCGGTGAAGGCAGTGCAACCGTGGCAGGCCGCTCGATGAGCGGGCTCGAGGCCCTGGCTGAAATGGGTCTGGAGCCCTTGGAGCTTGGCGCCAAGGAAGGCTTGAGCCTCGTCAATGGCACCGCCTGCGCAACCGGCCTGACAAGCATCGCCGTGCAGCGCGCGGAGCGTTTGCTGGGATGGGCTGACGCCGCGGCAGCTTTGACGCTTGAAGCCGCAGGCGCACAAATGCCGGCTTTTGGCGAACAGATCTTGGCCATGAGACCCTCACCCGGCATTCAGGGCGTGGGCAAATCGCTGCGTGGGTGGCTTCATGGCAGCGAACTTATTGCGCTCGCCCACGGCAGTCGCACGCAAGACGCCCTCAGTCTTCGCGCCGTGCCGCATGTTCATGGCGCCGCCCGGGAGGTGCTGGACCGGTCCGCCGAGCTGGTCGACCGCGAATTGGCTGCCGTCACCGACAATCCCGCGGTATTCGGGTCTTTGAACGATCCTCAGGTCGTTTCAGAGGCGCATGCGGTAGCGCCCGCCCTCGGCCAGGCCGCCGACGGCCTGACCATCGCCTTGGCGCAGGTGGCTGGAATGAGCGAGCGTCGGATCGATCGTCTGGTCAATCCGCTTGTCAACAATCTGCCGGCCTTCCTTGCCGATGAGGACGAGCCAATTCCGGCTTCATGATCGCCCAATACACGGCCACGTCGCTCAGCAACGTCAATCGGCGTTTGGCCGCCCCGGCGGCGACCGACGGCGGCGTCACATCCGGCCTGCAAGAGGATTTTCTTGCTCATCCAACCGTCGCGGCCAACAAGCTGCTGGCGGTTATCGACAACGCCGAATACATTCTGGCGATCGAACTCATGGCAGCCGCGCAGGCCCATGATTTTCTGGCACAGCGCGGTACTCGTGCGCCCGGTACCGATGCCATCTATCAAATGGTCCGGGAAAAAATCGCCCACTATTCCGACGATCGGCCTCTGTCCCGGGACATGGAGACCTTGCGCAACTTCATCCGCGAAATGGACGTGCCGGCCTGTCCGCAGCCGTAAGGCAAATGCCCGGCGAGCTTCGAGAAATTAGGCCTTCATCGGGTACAATTTCAGATGCTGGATCAGGATAATCGTCTTGGCATCGACGATGCGGCCGTCGGCAATGCCGGCCAGCGCTTCGTCGAGCGGCATTTCCAATACCTCGATGTCCTCGCCCTCTTCCGGCGCGCCGCCGCCGGCCGAGATGCGGTCGGCGGGCGAATAGCGGGCAACGAAGAACCACAGCCGCTCGGTGACGCTGCCCGGGCTCATGTAAGGCGAAAACAGCCGCTCGATGTCCTTCAAGCGGTAGCCGAGTTCTTCCTCGGCCTCCTTGCGGATGGCGGTTTCGGGATCGTTTTCGTCGAGCAGCCCCGCACAGGCCTCGATCAGCGGTTCGCGGTGGCCGGTCACATAGGCGGGATAGCGGAACTGGCGCACCAAAAGCACCGTCGAACGCTGGGGGTCGTAGGGCAGGATCACCGCGCCATCGCCGCGATCATAGGTCTGGCGGATCTGCGTCTCCCACTGGCCGTCGCGCCGGCGATAGTCGAGCACGGTCTTCTTCAACACCGCCCAGTCGTCGGAAAGAACCTCTTCCGAGCGGATGCGAATGCGATCTTCCATTGGATACCTCGGTATTTTGCTGCCGGGCGCAGGCGTAGCCGCGAACCGGCGCCGGCGCAATTGGGGCAGCCATTGGTCCAGAGCGCGCTTCACCCTCTCGTGTGTGGTATGGGAAAGCTCCGTTGCCTAAATAGCGCGTTCCCTTCCCGGAGTCCTTTCATGACGACATCGCTTTTCCAGCCGATCACGCTCGACGGCTTGAGCTTCCCCAACCGCATCGCCGTCGCGCCTATGTGCCAGTATTCCGCCGAGGACGGCTGCGCCAGCGATTGGCATCTTTACCACTGGATGAACCTGGCCATGTCCGGCGCCGGCATGGTCACGGTGGAGATGACCGATGTCGAGCGGCGCGGGCGCATCACCCATGGCTGCCTCGGACTTTACTCCGACGACAACGAAGCCGCTGCGCGCCGCACACTGGATGCCGCACGGCGCGTCGCCGCACCGGGAACGAAATTCGGCACGCAGCTGGCGCACGCCGGTCGCAAAGCCTCGAACCGCAAGCCCTGGGAAGGCGGCGGGCCGCTGCAGCCGAACGAGGATCCCTGGCAGACCGTCTCGGCCTCGGCCATCGCCTATGACACCGGCTGGAACGTGCCGCACGCGCTGGAAGACGAGGAAATCCTGCAGCTCATCGAGCGGTTCGCCGAAGCCGCAAGGCGGGCCGAACGCGCCGGCTTCGACTTCATCGAACTGCACGCCGCACACGGCTATTTGATCTTCCAGTTCCTGTCGCCGCTGTCCAACCAGCGCAGGGACCGCTGGGGCGACTCGCTGGAAAACCGGATGCGCCTTGTCGTCGAAATCGCCAGGGCGGTGAAGAAGGCAGTGCCGAAGCTGATGCTTGGAACGCGGTTGTCGGTGAAAGACTGGGTCGACGGTGGCTTTGACGTCGAGGACGCGATCGAGGTGGCGAAGGTATTGAAGGCCGAGGGTGTCGCCTATCTCTGCTGCTCCAGCGGCGGCAATTCGCCTTTGCAGAAACTGCCCACCGGCCCCGGCTATCAGGTGCATCTGGCGGAAGCCGTGCGCAAGGGCGCCGGCATCCCGACCCGCGCGGTTGGCCTGATCGACGATCCGAAGCAGGCCGAGGCTGTTATCGCCGAGGGCCGCGCCGACATGGTGGCGCTGGCGCGCGCCTTTCTCGCCGATCCGCGCTGGGGCTGGCGTGCGGCCGCCACATTCAGCGAAAAGATCCATCCGGCGCCGCAGCTCGCCCGCTCGGTGACGACGATGGAGCACTGGATGAAGGCGGCGGGCTGATCGGGCCATTCTCCTAATGCCGGGGCCCCCTGATCTCGGCGCGATCCTACCCGGCCCGTTTGCAACAGCCCGCTTCAATTCTGGCTGCAAACTGTTACGCTGGGTGAGGCTGCGGCGGGCGCGGCCGGGCTTGGGAGGAGATGATGTCGTTCAGGGCATTCTTGCCGGCTGCAGCTTTTATGGCCGTGGCCGGGTTTTGGCTCGGTGCGTCGACGCCGAGCGTCGCGCAATATTGCGAGGGGACGGTGCACGGCCTGTCCGGCCGCTACAATCTGGCCACCGGCAGCGGCTTTCTCGCCGTGCGGACACGGCCGAACTCGTCATCGCGGATGATCGGCCAGCTGTTCAATGGCGATCACGTCGAGATCTTCGACCGGCGCGGCAACTGGTATCAGGTCGAAATCGGCGGCACGACCGGCTGGGCCAATGCGCGATGGCTGCGCAACGATTGCGACTACTGAGACGCCGATGCATGTACCCAAACGTGGATCCGGTTTTGGACAACGGCATGCGTCAAACAAAGCGCGTCACAGACGCGACGCGACTTTTGGGCGCAGGTTCCGCGCCACTTTTGCAACCAAATTGGCTGTTTTGCGTTGCGGCCATGATGGACAACAAACCTTTTGAAACGCCGGTCGTGGTCGAACTTGGCCATGTCGGCAAATATCGCCATATCCGCAGCACCCAGGAAGCGGCGGAGTGCCTGATGACGGTGTGGCCGCTCAATCGCGGCCCACGCCATCAGGATGCCCTCGACACTTGCCTCAAAGTGCTGGAAGGTTATCGTTCGACAGCGGAAGCGCGACGGGCATTGATTGAGGCCGCCAGGGAATCGGAAGTGCTGGTGCCCGACGACAGGCTTTCCGACGACCGGCTGCATTGAGCAGGCGGACCTTTCAACCGGAGGTTTTGATGGCGAAGCTGACTTACAAGATCGTCGAGCATGACGGCGGCTGGGCCTACAAGGTCGGTTCGACCTTCTCGGAGACATTTCCCACCCATCAGGACGCGCTGCGCGCCGCCGAGATCGCTTCGGCCGAGCAGCAGGTGGCAGGCGCCACGGACGGCATCCAGTATGAGGATGCCGACGGCAAATGGCACGAGGAATTGGCCGATGGCCGCGACCGGCCGCAGACCGAGGTCTCCGACTAATTTTACCGCTAAAAAGGCCGCAGGCCACGGACGTCTGGAGAGAGGGACGTCTCGTGGCCAGTTGCGAGCCCTCGGTCGACTATTTACCGCAGTACTGGTCGTTTACATTTCCCTGATGGTTCGCATCAGGACCGGCCGAGCTATAGGCACAAGGTCCTGCCGGGTCGCCAGGATTGCCAAGGGTGTCGCCATTGATGCTTCCGGTCGTGTTCTGGTCGACGCTTGAAGACTGTCCGTTGCCGAACGGCCACCAGCTGTGACGGTTGGAATATGTGCCGTCGGATGACTGGGCCATCGCCGATGTGGCGAGACCGATCGTCAGAACCGATGTCGCGAGAAATTTCCTGTACATTGCATTACTCCGTGTCTTGGTCGCCTTGGGTGCGACACGGGGTAAACCCGGCAGTCAGCCGGTTGGTTCATTGAAATTGTCGTGAGGCTGTGGTGATGCAAACGCGCGGGCGGCAATCCGCTCGATGAAACCAATCACCCGCCTCGGCTCGACGAACTGCGGCATATGGCCGACGCCGTCGACGGGTTCGAAATCGAGCCCGTCGATCTTGCCGCGCATCGGCTCGCCATGGACGCGGATGTCGATGACGCGGTCGGCGGCCCCAAACAGGATGCCGACCGGCATGGCGATCTCGCCATAGCGCAGCTCGATGCGGCCGAGATCCTGTTCGACGGCCACGACATCGGCCGATGTCGCCTCGAAATGGGCAGGCCGCAGCCCGAGCCAGCCACCGCCGTCAACCATGTAGTCCGCCGGAAAAGCCTGCGGCGCGAAGATGAATTCCATTGTCTGCCGCGCATAGCGCAGGCTCAGGGGTATCGCCACTGTGTAGGCCATGACCCAGCGCTGCAGGCGTGAGGGAATGTAGAGCAGGTCGAACCGCTGGCGTGCCCTGGTTTCCAGATGCGTCAACGGCGCCAGCAAGGCGATGCCCGAAATCGCCTCGGGATGTTCCACGGCGAGGGTCAGCGTAATGGCGCCACCCAGCGAGTGACCCACCACCAGCGGCCTTTCCAGTCCCAATTTTTCGATGAAGCGGCGCACCAATTCTGCCTGTTCGGGCAACCGGCCGGTGGCGCCGTTCGCGCGCACCGAATAGCCCGATCCCGGACGATCAAGCGCGATCAGCCGGTAGCCCGGGCCGAAATGTCCGAACAAAGTGTGCCGGAAGTGATGGAGTTGCGCACCAAGTCCATGCAGGAAGACGATCGGCCTGCCCTCGCCCACATCGACATAGTGGATGCGGTTGCCGTCGATCTCGACGAATTTTCCGACCGGCGGCACCAGTCTTTGCGCCTTCGCCGCAATCCACAGCGTCGCCAGCACCAGACACGCGATCCCCAGCACCGCCAGCAGCAACAACAGGGCCAGCAGCCATGACAGGATCGATATCAGCATTGTTCACCCGGACCAGAACCGGTTTGAGCTTACCCGCATCCGGTCGTGCTGCAACCTCGCATCGCAACGGGCGGGTCCAAGTGCGGATGCTCACCGCCCGGTGGCATTGCCGACGGCCACGCGCCGCGCTATCTCAGGCGACCCCGTCCTGCCGGAGTCTTCCATGCCTGAAATCGTTACCGCCGCCATGCTCGTCATCGGCGATGAGATTCTGTCCGGCCGCACCAAGGACAAGAATATCGGCCATCTCGCCGATATCATGACGGCTGTAGGCATCGACCTGAAGGAAGTGCGCATCGTTCCCGACGAGGAAGACGAGATCATAGCTGCGGTGAATGCCGTGCGCGCGCGCTATACCTACGTGTTCACCACCGGCGGCATCGGCCCGACGCATGACGACATTACAGCCGATTCGATCGCCAAGGCGTTCGGCGTGCCCTGCGAATACGACGCCAAGGCCTATGCGATGCTGGGCGAAAGCTATGCGGCGCGCGGCATCGAATACACCGAGGCGCGCAAGCGCATGGCGCGGATGCCGCGCGGCGCCGACCACATCGACAACCCAGTGTCGGTAGCGCCCGGTTTTCGCATCGGCAACGTCCATGTCATGGCCGGTGTGCCCTCGATTTTCCAGGCCATGCTCGACAATGTCGTGCCGACGCTGAAAACCGGCACGAAGATGCTGTCGGCGACGGTGCACTGTCCGTTCGGCGAAGGCCTTGTCGGCGGACCTCTGGGTGAGATCCAGAAGGCGCATCCGGACACGATCATCGGTTCCTATCCAAAATATGGCGACGGCAAGTTCTGGACCGAACTGGTCGTTCGCGCCCGCTGCCAGGAGGCGCTTGACGCCGCGCGCGCCGACGTCGAGGCGATGGTGGCGGGTTTCGCCGCCAAGGCGAGTTGAGCCGCCGGAACCAAGCGCGGCGCCGCAACGTTTCCTTGCACGCGAGATTGAAGGCTCGCCAGATTGAGGGATCATCATGCGCTTCAAGACCATCGTTGCCATTCTGCAGAACGAGCAGGACGCCGAGCGCGTGCTCGACTGCGCCATTCCGCTCGCCGGCCGCTTCGAGAGCCATCTGATCGGCATCCATGCCGAGGCGCTTCCGGTGCCCTACACATCGGCGACCGGCTTCCCGGACACCGAGTTCCTGCAGGTGTCGGCCGACATGAACCGGGAGCGGGCCGACAAGCTGCAGGCCGTCTTTCTCCGGCGCATCGAGGATTCCGGCCTCTCCTTCGAGTGGCGCAGCCTGGAGAGCTTTTCCGGCGACAGCGCGCTGACCGGCATTTCGAGCGTGCGCGCCGCCGATCTCATCATCGCCGCCCAGCGCGAGACCGGTGGCGACCCGAGCGCCGATGTCGACACGCTGGTCTATGATGCCGGCCGCCCGGTGCTGGTGGTGCCGAGCGCGGGTCCGCTGGTCACCACTTTCAAGCGTGTGCTGCTCGCCTGGAACGGCAGCAAGGAGGCCGCGCGCGCCGCCTTCGACGCCCTGCCCTTCATCATCGAGGCCGAGAAAACCGACATATTGGTCATCGATCCGCCCGACACGCTCGATGAAAGCCCGGAGGCCGCCGGCGCCGAAATCGCATCGGCCCTGTCGCGCCACGGCGCCAATGTCAGCGTCTCGGTGCTGCAATCGGGCGGCACCTCGGTCGATGACATGATCCAGAACCGGGTCGCCGAGAGCGGTGCCGATCTCCTGGTGCTTGGTGCCTACAGCCATTCCTGGCTGCGCCAGCTGCTGTTCGGCGGGGTGACGCGCACGGTGCTGCGCACGGCACAGGTGGCGGCTTTCCTGTCGCGTTAGGTTGCGTGGATCGATGATCTCTGGCGCGCGGCGAAGTACGCCCCGACATGGTCGACAACGGCGGAAGTCAGGTCATCCGCCGCGTGAGGGCTGCGTCGCAAAGCGACATCGTAGTAACCGATGGATGGAAGACCATGCTCCGGCCCGAACGGCGCCAGTTCGCCCGACAAGGCCGCAATTGGCAGCGGCGCGACCGCCAACCCAGCCAGCACCGGGGCGAGCTGACCAGTAAGGTTCTCGCTTGTACAAACGATGTGATAAGAGATGCCGGCTGCGTCGAGCGCGTCGATGGCTACCTTGCGCCACACGCAACTCGTCGGACCTGCGGCGACTGCCAGCGGACGACGCAAGTGGGCACTCCCATGCGCAAGGCCGGTCCATACAAGCCGGTCTCTGTGGATAGCCGTCTCGGGTGATCCAGTTCGACCTGTCGCGCCGGCGGTCACGAGCGCAACATCCAGTTCGCCTTCATCCAGCATCCGCGACACCAAGCTGCTCACGCGGCAGGTCACGTTGATTTCCGCCAGGGGGTACGCGGTCGCATAGCTGGCGAGAACCGAGGGAAGGAACGCAACGGCATATTCTTCCGTCATTCCCAGTCGCACTGCGCGCCCCTGCGACAGGCGGTTGAACCGCGCCACCGCTTCTTCAGCGATCCCAAGGACGCGCCGCGCGTAGGTCAGAAGCGCTTCTCCTGCTGGTGTCAGCGCTATGGATCGCCCCTGATGCACGAAGACCTGCTGTCCGATCTGCGCCTCGAGTCGCTTCATTTGCATGCTGACGGCCGACGGCGTGCGATGCACTATTCGGGCAGCGCCGACGAAGCTGCCGGTGTCGACAACTGCCATCAGAGTACGCAGGAGCACATTGTCCAGCGCTAACAGAACACCCGCGTCCGGCCGTGCGTTGTTCGACATGAGTGGCAGCCCCAATTCGCCAATTTAGCTGACGATGAATGTAAATCCTTTTCGTTTCTCGGAGCAATCAGCATCGGCCAAACTGAGTGATCCAACCGGACCGATCCGGCTCGACGGACAGGTGGGCGGCTATCGGCGCCCGTGCATCGCTATTGCTTGGAGAGGTCCATTCGATGAATACGGCGCTCAATCTCGCATACCACGCTGCACGAGCATGGATCGACGGACTGGACGATCGTTCGGTGGCCGCCACGGCCGGCCTATCGGACCTCAAGCAATGCTTCGCCGGTCCATTGCCGCCCGATGGCAGCAGTGCGCAGGACGTGATCTGTGCACTTGTCCGAGACGCCGATGCAGGCATGCATGGCAGCGCGGGTGGACGCTTCTTCGCCTGGGTGATTGGCGGTGGGCTGGAATCCGCACTCGCGGCCGACTGGCTCGTTGCCACCTGGGATCAGAACGCAGCGCTCTATTCGGCCAGTCCTGCATCCGCGGTAATCGAAGAGACAGCTGGCGAATGGATCAAGGAACTGCTCGATCTGCCGCGGGACGCCTCCTTTGCTTTCACCAGCGGCTGCCAGATGGCGCACATGACGAGCCTTGCGGCTGCGCGAGCCGCGCTCCTCAAGCGCGTCGGCTGGAGTGTGGAAGAGGACGGGCTGTTTGGAGCCCCTGAAATCAGAGTCCTCACGAGTGACCAGCGGCACGTCACCATAGACCGCGCGGTGCGCTTTCTGGGGATCGGCCACAATGCCATTGAACAATTGAAAACGGACGGGGACGGGCGAGTCTCTCCTGCGGTTCTCGACGGTGCGCTTTCCGAAAACTCCACGCCGACCATACTCGTGCTCAATGCCGCCGACTTGAACATCGGCGCATGCGACCCGTTCGAGGACCTGATCCCAATGGCACATTCGGCTGATGCCTGGGTTCACATCGACGGCGCCTTCGGTCTCTTCGCACGCGCGAGCCGAACGTACCGCCACCTGCTCGACGGCGTGGAAACGGCTGACAGCTGGGCGACCGACGGCCACAAATGGCTGAACGTTCCCTTCGACTGCGGTATCGCTGTCGTCGCGGATCGCAACGCGCATCGGACTGCGATGACATCGAACGCCTCCTATGTCGCGCCGGTAACAATCGCGCGGGACCAACTGGACTGGAATCCGGAATACTCTCGCCGGGCACGCGGCGTTCCCGTCTACGCCGCGCTCAAGGAACTTGGCCGCAACGGCGTAGAGGCTCTGGTGGATCGCTGCTGTGCGCATTGCGCCAGCATCGTCGAGGGGATAGGTAAACTGCCGGGTGCCGAGATCCTGGCAAGGCCAACGCTCAATCAGGGCCTGCTCCGTTTCGTTCGGCCAGGCGCATCACCTGGCGAAAACGATGTCTTTACCGACGAGACGATTCAAAGAATCAATGCCACGGGCGAAGCCTTCTTCTCCGGCACGACATGGCGCAGCCGCCGTGCCATGCGCGTCAGCGTGGTCAACTGGCGCACCAGCGACCAGGACGTCCAGCGGGCAATCGCGGCCGCGACTTCCGTGCTGAAGTCGGAAGCAGCCACGCCTGTCGACTGAAGGTCCCGCCACTTGCCAAGCCCAAGGTTTTCCAGTTAATTCCGCGCGCATTCCCCTGTTTTCTTGCACGCGGCCTTCGCGTGCTGCGGAGTGCGCGAAAAATGTCCCTTCCCGAAAAAGCCTTCCCGGTCTCCTGGGACCAGTTCCATCGTGACGCCCGTGCGCTTTCCTGGCGGCTTTCCGGCGCCAACAAGGGGCAATGGCGAGCGATCGTCTGCATCACGCGCGGCGGTCTGGTTCCCGCGGCGATCATCGCGCGCGAACTCGGCATCCGTGTCATCGAGACGGTCTGTGTCGCCTCCTACCACGACTACACCAGCCAGGGGCAGTTGCAGGTGCTGAAGGAAATCACGCCCGCGCTGCTCGCCGACGACGGCGCCGGCGTGCTGATCATCGACGACCTGACCGACACCGGCAAGACCGCCGGCATCGTGCGCGCGATGATGCCCAAGGCGCACTTCGCCACCGTCTACGCCAAGCCCAAAGGCCGGCCACTGGTCGACACTTTCGTCACCGAGGTCAGCCAGGACACGTGGATCTATTTCCCCTGGGACATGGGCTTCACCTATCAGAAGCCGATCGCCGACGACCACGCCGGCTGATTCGCAACAGGCCGACTTTTTCCAGTTAAGCCGTCACCGATGACAATATTTGCTTCCGCGAACGGGTCCGCCGGGCACGTTATCCTGTGAAATCGACCCTTGTTGGCGGAAATTGGCCAGCCTGATCAAAGTTTTTACTTTTATTGGTCACAATTAGCCGTAAATTCGTGAGGCGGCAAACGATTCTGGAGGCTGGGGCTAGCTTCTCCTATGTTGACGAGGCCAACGACGCACAACCACCTGGCTGAAAGGGTCCGGCGACTCTTCGGCACCGCGCCGTGCCGTCTGCAGGTTGCCGCCCTACCCTGGCGCGATACCGGAAATGGCGTCGAGATCATGCTGATCACCAGCCGTGATACTGGTCGCTGGGTGTTGCCGAAGGGCTGGCCGGAGGCCAGGGAGCCGCTTTGCGAGGCGGCGGCGCGCGAGGCCGGCGAGGAAGCCGGATTGCGCGGAAGCGTCTCCCATCTCGAGGCCGGCCGTTACTTCTATGCCAAGGTTCTGGCATCAGGCGAAGAAGTGCCTTGCGAGGTGCTGGTGTTTCCGCTGCACGTCGACAAGATCGCCGATCGCTGGAAGGAAAAGCGTTCCCGCACCCGCAAATGGGTCAATTCCAGCGAAGCAGTGCGCATGGTCAATGAACCGGACCTTTGCCAGATCATCGCCTATTTCTGCGCTGACCCGCACAGATTCTCCTAAGCGACATCTTGCGCGCGGATTCACAACCATGTGATGTGCCGCCGCATGAATGGTTTGCTAATTTTTCTTCGCTAAGAATCGGTCAATCTAGCGATTGATCGATGGCGAACTCTGTAGACCCACTTAAGCAAGATACCGACGCCTCCAAGCGAGAGCACCGTCCGCGCGTGCTCAAGGGCGGTTCCGTCATCACCGGGATTCAGAACTCGGAAATCGCCGTTACGCTACGCAACCAGCATGCGGGCGGTGCCGAATTGAAAGTTCCGCTCGAGTCGCGGGTTCCGGATCGTTTCCTGCTTTATGTGCCGCTCGACGGCGTCGCCTATCGCTGTGAGGTCCGCTGGCGCCGCAACGATCGGATCGGTGTACAGTTCACCGGCACCGAGCCGAAGCCGAAGCTGCACTACGGTTGATATAAGGCGCATGAGCCTGACAGGCTTTTGCTGCGCCCCGCGACCAACGAGCACCTCCTGATGGTCGCCGGCCCGCAAGTCCGCCGCCCGAAACGGCAATCGCAGCGGCGCATTTCTATCCCCGTTATCCACATGTGTGACACACAAGATGTTGGGGTCACAAAAGCTACGCAAACGAATCCTTGACGGCGCAAAACGAGTCGCCTTTTATAGGCCATGCGCTCCTGTTGAGAGTGCGACCGGAAAGTTCTGAGCCCGGTCTTTTTCCCGGACTATGTGCGTTTTTTCCCGCATTTCCGCCTGTTTACGAGGCCGGCGGAAGCGTTGGGATTGTGGGGCGGTGGGGCGACGAAAGGGAGAATTGTCGGACTGGAATAAATTGTCTGTTAATACTATATTTAGTGTTTGCAGGTAGGTTCGACGCTAGATAGTGTGAATTTCCCTCGAGTGAGGGACTCGGAAAAATTCAGATTTGAGGGACCCGCGGGGTTCGGCGGTGCGCTGGACTGAAGCTTCGCAAGGAGCTCGGCCAGCAGAGGCCGGCGGGACCCGCGAAATGGAGAGCCGGCCGTTTTCGAACGCCGGCAGACGGCGGGCATGCGCGTTTCGCATCAGGGGGAGAAATCCCTGGGGAAAAGCGCTATATATAGACAAAAGGACGGGACCAATGCGCATCGAGCGTCGCTTCACCAAGCCAGGCCAATCTGCTTATGCGGAGATCGAATTCCGCAAGGCGCTTTCCGAGATCAAGAATCCGGATGGCTCGGTGGTGTTCCGCCTCGACAACATCGACGTGCCGGCGCAGTTCTCCCAGGTCGCCGCCGACATCCTGGCGCAGAAGTATTTCCGCAAGGCTGGCGTCCCCGCGCGGTTGAAGAAGGTCGAGGAGAACGACGTCCCCTCCTTCCTGTGGCGCTCCGTCGCCGATGAGGCCGAACTTGCCAAACTGCCGGAAGCCGAGCGCTACGGGTCCGAGATCGACGCCCGCCAGGTCTTCGACCGGCTGGCCGGCACCTGGACCTATTGGGGCTACAAGGGCGGCTACTTCAAGTCGGAGGACGACGCGCGCACCTTCCGCGACGAGCTCGCCTATATGCTGGCCACGCAGCGCGTCGCGCCCAATTCGCCGCAATGGTTCAACACTGGGTTGCACTGGGCATACGGCATTGACGGTCCGAGCCAGGGCCACTTCTATGTCGACCCCTTCACCGGCAAGCTGACCAAGTCGAAATCGTCCTACGAGCATCCGCAGCCGCATGCCTGCTTCATCCAGGGCGTGCAGGACGACCTCGTCAACGAGGGCGGCATCATGGACCTTTGGGTGCGTGAAGCGCGCCTGTTCAAATATGGCTCCGGCACCGGCTCGAACTTCTCGCTGCTGCGCGGCGAAGGCGAAAAGCTGTCGGGCGGCGGCCGTTCGTCCGGCCTGATGAGCTTCCTCAAGATCGGCGACCGCGCCGCGGGCGCCATCAAGTCTGGCGGCACGACCCGCCGTGCTGCGAAAATGGTTATCGTCGACGCCGACCACCCCGATATCGAGGAATTCATCGACTGGAAGGTCAATGAAGAGCAGAAGGTCGCCTCGCTGGTGACCGGCTCCAAGATCGTCAAGAAGCATCTCGAAGCCATCATGAAGGCCTGTGTCAATTGCGAAGGCCATGACGACGACTGCTTCGATCCGGCCATCAACACGGCGCTGAAGCGCGAGATCAAGGCGGCCAAGAAGTCGGCCGTGCCGGAGAACTACATCTACCGCGTCATCCAGTTCGCCAAGCAGGGCTACACCTCGATGTCGTTCAAGACCTACGACACCGACTGGGATTCGGATGCCTATCTGACGGTTTCGGGCCAGAACTCCAACAATTCGGTGTCGCTGAAGGACAATTTCCTGCGCGCCGTCGAGGACGACGCCGACTGGCACCTGACCGCCCGCAAGGACGGCAAGGTGCTGAAGACGCTGAAGGCCAGGGATCTCTGGGAAAAGATCGGCTACGCCGCCTGGGCGTCGGCGGATCCGGGCCTGCATTTCAACACGACGATGAACGACTGGCACACCTGCGCTTCGGCCGGTGCGATTCGCGCCTCCAATCCGTGCTCGGAATACATGTTCCTCGACGACACGGCCTGCAACCTCGCCTCGATCAACCTGCTGCCCTACCGTAATGCCGACGGCACGATCGACATCGCTGCCTACGAGCATACGGTGCGGCTGTGGACCATTGTTCTCGAAATCTCGGTCATGATGGCGCAGTTCCCCTCGAAGGAGATCGCCAAGCTCTCCTACGAATACCGCACGCTCGGCCTCGGCTACGCCAATATTGGTGGCCTGCTGATGACCTCGGGCATTCCCTATGACTCTGACGAGGGCCGCGCCATCTGCGCAGCACTCACCGCGATCATGACCGGCGTCGCCTACGCCACCTCGGCGGAAATGGCTTCCGAGCTCGGCGCTTTCCCGGACTATGACCGCAACGCCCAGAACATGCTGCGCGTCATGCGCAACCATCGCCGCGCCGCCTATGGCGACAAGGACGGCTACGAGAAGCTCGCCGTCAATCCGGTGCCGCTGGTCGCCTCCGACCTCAAGCAGCAGGCGCTTGCCGAGCATGCGAAAGCCGCCTGGGACCGCGCCATCGAACTTGGCGAGGAGCATGGCTACCGCAATGCGCAGGCGACCGTCATCGCGCCGACCGGCACGATCGGTCTGGTCATGGATTGCGACACCACCGGCATCGAGCCCGACTTCGCGCTGGTGAAGTTCAAGAAGCTCGCCGGCGGCGGCTACTTCAAGATCATCAACCGTGCGGTGCCGGAAGCGCTGCGCACGCTCGGCTACTCCGAAGCCCAGCTCGCCGAGATTGAGGCCTATGCGGTCGGCCACGGCAATCTCAACCAGGCGCCCGTCATCAATCCCGGCTCGCTCAAGGCGAAAGGCTTCACCGACGAGAAGATCGAGGCGCTTAATGCGGCGCTGAAGTCGGCCTTCGACATCAAGTTCGTCTTCAACCAGTGGACGCTCGGCGCCGACTGGGTGAAGGAGACGTTCGGCTTCACCGACGAGCAACTCAACGACTTCTCGTTCGAGATCTTGCCGGCGCTGGGTTTTTCCAGGAAGGACATCGAGGCCGCCAATATCCATGTCTGCGGTGCCATGACTTTGGAAGGCGCGCCCTTCCTCAAGGCCGAACACCTCGCCGTGTTCGACTGCGCCAGCCCCTGCGGCAAGATCGGCAAGCGTTCGCTGTCGATTAACAGCCACATCCAGATGATGGCGGCGGCACAGCCTTTCATCTCGGGCGCCATCTCCAAGACCATCAACATGCCCAACGATGCGACGGTGGAAGACGCCAAGGGCGCCTACATGCTGTCGTGGAAGCTGGCGCTGAAGGCCAACGCGCTTTACCGCGACGGTTCAAAACTGTCGCAGCCGCTGAATGCCTCGCTGCTCGCCGATGGCGAGGAGGATGAGGACGATGCGGTCGAGCAGCTGATCGCCGCACCGGCGGCAGCGCGCGCGGCGCAGATCACCGAACGGATCGTCGAGCGCATCATCGAGCGCGTGTCGCGCGAGCAGGAAAAGCTGCCCGGCCGCCGCAAGGGTTACACCCAGAAGGCCAAGATCGGTGGCAACACCATTTTCCTGCGCACCGGCGAATATGATGATGGCCGTCTCGGCGAGATCTTCATCGACATGAACAAGGAAGGCGCCACGCTGCGTGGCCTCCTCAACAACTTCGCCATCGCCATTTCGCTCGGCCTGCAGTACGGCGTGCCGCTCGACGAATATGTGCACGCCTTCACTTTCACCAAGTTCGAGCCGGCCGGCATGGTCATCGGCAACGATGCCATCAAGAGCGCGACGTCGATCCTCGACTACGTGTTCCGCGAACTCGCCATCTCCTATCTCGGCCGCAACGACCTCGCCCATGTCGACCAGTCGGACTTCTCCAACACCGCACTTGGCCGCGGCATCAGCGAAGGCAAGACCGACGCCGTCTCCAAGGGCCTGACCCGCGGTTCGCCGGTGAAGCTGGTGTCGAGGGCAATCGGCAACGAGCCGAAGGGCTTTGCCGGCTCCGCCACCCCTGCCCGCTCGGCGCCGACCGCCTTCTCCGGCTCCAACGTCCTGGCGCTGAAGCCGGCCAGCGACGAGGCGATCGCCTACAAGCGCGACTATGAGGAGCGCGCCAAGGAATTGGCCGAGGACATCGCCTTCGAGGAAGTGGCCGGCTCTGCTTCCGACGCCACGGCGGCGCTGTTCACCGACGCCGCGGCCAATGAAGCGGCCGAAGCAAAGAAACTCGCCGCCGACCGCCGCGCCAAATCACTGCTGCAAGGCTACACCGGCAATTCCTGCTCCGAGTGCCAGAATTTCACGATGGTGCGGAACGGGACGTGTGAAAAGTGCGATACGTGCGGCGCCACGAGCGGGTGCAGCTGAGGAAAATCTGCAGCGCTCAAACGCAACGTCATCGGCCCGGTCGTAAGATCGGGCCGGAATGGCAAAAGGAACAAAAGAGAAAGTAGCCTAAAAAATTGAAATCGCCCAAATGCGACTGAAAACACCAAGGCCGACCCCTTCGGATCGGCCTTGGGTACCGCGAATAAGCCGAAGCCCACGCGGGGCGACGAGATCGAATCCCATCTCCTGTGACAAGGAACATCATATCGGGAGTCGGTTCTTGGAGTCGAGGTAGCTGAGGCAGTTCCAAAGAAAGATATCCAATGACCACCAATGAACGTAAGACTTTCGACATTGGACGTAGCTCGAAGAGCGGCCAATTCATTCCTGTGAAGGAAGCCGAGCGCCGCCCTAACACAACCACGGTCGAGCGCGTGCCCAAGCCCGGCTACGGGGACACCAAGAACGAGCCGCCGCGCAAGAAATAACACCCTAAGGTCGAGTTTGCCGGTCGCCCGATTGCGGCCGGCAAACAACCTTTTCCAACCAAGTATGCACTATATGTAGTGTTTCTTTGGCAGAAATGACCATAATGTTGATTTTTTATGGACTTTTGTCTACTATGCGATTAGGATTTTAATGGTCCGGGGTGGCTTTGGGATACGCCGAGTAGGGCGCGGGAACATGACAGGGGGATTTTTGGGACGCTGGATGCCAACCTATGACGCAATTGGAATTCATTCCCCTCAGAATAACTGAGTACAAGCCAAACCCCCGTCAGACTACGCTGCACCAGACTGGTGTGGCGCTCTGTGACGATGGGTTGAGGTATTTCGTTAAAGGGATGGGTGGTGAGGTCGACGTTTGCGCCACGGAGTGGATATGCACATCGTTCGCAAGGTCTCTTAACCTACCCGTTCCTCCAATGAAGGTGCTTCAGACCCCTGACGGAGCACTTGTGTTCGGCTCACAGGCGATAACGCATTGCATGAGCGACTTGGAAGCCAGCATGCTGCTCCTCAATGGTCCTGGCAATCTCAACGTGCCAGGCATCCAAAACTTGCTCTCAGCAACCTATGCTTTTGATCAGTTGATCTACAATCCTGATCGCCACGATCACAATTTTCTGTTCCAGCGGGCGGGCTTGGTGGACGGTCAAGAGATCGCCAATCTGCATATAATTGACTTCGGCAGCTCAACAATCTTGAATGACAATGCCATCGTTGGGCTTGCTCAGGGCATGCCGACGGTGCAGGTCGGTAAAAAGATACGGAAGGTACACGGTTTCTCCGCGGAATTTGCTAGGTCGTTCCTGGATCGGTTTCATAAAGGTCGTGCGCTTCTCTGCGACAATGCAATGATCGGGTTACCAACGGAATGGTTGTCAAAAAATGCACGAACTTCACTGATAGCTAGAAATTCTGAGTCCGGAATTTGGACGCCAAATAGACGAAGTGGACGAAGGAATCCGCAGTGGCGCATATCTTTAACTACGCTCTAATTCGCTTGGTGCCATTTGCGCACCGTGGCGACGTTTTGAACGTAGGCCTGGTCGTGTTCAAGTCCGATCGCCTTGACGTGAGATTGAATGCTTCTCCTCAGTTGTTGAGCTATTTCAATGTCAGTTCGCGGGCGGTTGAGTGGATTGCGACGCACCTCAGGGAATCCGACGATTCATCAACCGAATTGGGCGCACGAGTTGCTCGGCTCTCAAGGGCTACGGGCTACACCCTTTCAGAGATTGGGTGGTTTACGATCGATTCGGATAGTCAATACGAGCAAAGAATATCGGACATAATCTCCGAGTACGTTGAGAAACCGAAAGGTCAGCCGTCCAAGAAAAAACCCGGCAGCAAGCTATCCAAAGACCTCCGGAAGATATTCAAGGAATACGACCTCTTTAGTGGAGATATTCAAGACATTGACAGGCACCGTATTGTGGCCAATCTTCCGGTTGGCCCATCCGGAAAACTTCACGTCGACTTCATGTTGAAGAACTCTAAATACCACGCAACGGAAACCATAGACTTTACTAACTCCGATCACGCAGGATCTGCAGAAATTAAGAATGCCGCTTTAGCAAGCGTTACCTTTCAACATGCAAAAGACACCCTATCCAATATAGGGATCAATTGTTACTTGGTTTTTTCTGCCACAACCTTGGTAGAAAGAGCGGTCGGCCCTGCGCTCAAGATAGCTCAAAGGGAAGCTATTGATTCTTTCAATATGGAAAGTCGTGAGGATAAAGCGCGGTATCTCGATATAATTTTGAATGCCGCAGGTCATAAATCACTTTTGCAAAGTTGATTAGCCGGCTAATCATTTCGGCCGTATTGCACTTGCGCCACGTGGTTGATTTCGTCCGGCCATCGCGCAACCTGATTGGACTCTTACTTCTGACGCCTACCCCGCCGGCAACACCCGCAGCGTCTGCTCGTCAAACAACGGCTCGTCTTGCCCCACCCGGACAAACAGCACCTTGCGCCCCTCACCCGCCGGCACCTCGAAATACTGGATGCCGTCAGGCATTTCGCCCCAGTCGCAGCAGGGCGGTTCGGGAACTTCGTTGGGGTCGGCAAGTGCCGTCAGTTCCTTCGCATAGGCAACGTCGGGCCCGAATGTGTAGCGCTTGACGCCGGCGGGCACGGCGCCAGCACGCAGCGGGCGCTGACGGTCTTGTCGGTCTTTTCCAGGAACAGTCGCTGCATGGCGGCCTCGGCGGTTTCGCCTGATTTGATGTCGAACACCTCGACCAGCGGGTCGGCCGCGCCACCATCGCTGTATTTGATCGCGAGCGCGTTGCCGGCGAATTCGAAATGGATCTGGCGGAAGCTGAAGTCGCAGCGCTGCGCCCAGGCGGCAAGGCCGATCGTCTTGTCGGTCAGCTTTTCCCAGACGCATTTGTCGATCGGCGGGCGCGATGGCGCGGGCTCATCCGCGCGTGCCACGCCATATATCGTCACGGACGCCAACAGGATGCTGATCCAAGCGATCGATCTCATGGCGCTAGTCATCGCTGCATCCCGTGAGGGTAAAAGCATCCCAGGCCGAGCCATCCGGATTGGCGTTGGCGAAATCGGCCCATTCGGTGAAAGCCACACCGAAATCGGGCAGCAACAGCCCTTTCGGCGCCGGCGTCGCTTCGCGCGAATTCAACTGTTCGGCGCCGCCTCCGGTCAAGGCGTAGACCTGACCGTCCCATATCCTGCACAGGCCGCTGCCATCCTGCAGTCCCGCTTCGCGGTCGTCGTCGGTGCAGGCGTGGCGGATGGTGCCGAGCGGAAACGAATTCTTGCCGTTGGTCCAAGTGATGTCGGCAGGCAGGTTTTTGTCCGTGTTGGGCACGCGCAGCGAAAACACCTGCGCCGTCAGCGCCGCCGGCTCATTGTTCAGCGGCCGGAATTGCAGAACCGCGCCCGAACGCGGCTCGCGGTAGGTGGCGTGGCTCAGCAGACATTCCTTCGCGCTCACCGCCTGGATCGGGCCGAGCAGGCCCAGGAGAACAAAAGCCAGTTTGCGAAGGATCACTGGATGTCTCCGGGAAAGCGTTGTGGAAGCCAAAAACCTGCCCTCACACCAGCCCGACCAGAAAGGCAGCGCCGCCGAGAAAGCCTGCCGAACAGACCCACAGCAGCCAGAGCCCGCGCACCCGGCATTCGAGCACCGCCGAGCCAGGATTGACGGGGTCATAGTGCACATCCACCTTGCTGCCCTCGGCATAGCTTCGTGCCTGACCGCTGACGAGGCCAGGAAGCGAAGCCGTGACAGTGGCGCCGAAGGTGACGCGGTCGGCGCTGTAGCGCTGGCCGGCGACGCCATAGCTGTAGACGATGCGGGATTTGAAGACGGTGCGCCAGCGTCGATAGCCGCTATAATTTCGCAGCGCCTGCAGACCTGAGGACTCAATGCGGCCGGCGACGACCGGCCATTTTGCCGCCTGCTCGGCAAGCGACTTCTGGGCAAACCCCATGCGCAGGGCGAACAGGCCCATGAACAGCAGCAATGCCGCGGCGCCGAGATTCTGCGGCTTGGGCAGATGCGGCCGGATCGCCTCGAGCACGCCGCCGATGGAAAACACCAGAACCGCCGCGCCGATCGCCAGCCCCGCCGAGAGCTGGAACATGAACTTGAAGGCGCCGTCCGGCATGGTGCGCTCGATCACGGCTTTGCTCGGATCGGCCGGATTGTAGAAGACGGTGACCTCCGCGCCGCGGGGAAACTGCGCAAGGGTTTCGCGGACTTCGAAATTCCCCAGATTCTCCTTCACGCTGTAGCGCGAGCTTTGAAATTTCTTGCCACCGACCTTGTATTCGAAGGTGATCGCCGGAAAATTGCGCATCTCGGTGGTATCGCTGCTGTCCGAGCCAGCGCCCGAGCTTCTGACCTCACGCGCTTCGACGCGCGACGAGACGATCTTTCCCGGCGTCGGCAACCAGCGGCTGAGCGCCCGCACCTCGCGCCATTTCAAGAAGGTGATGAGCGACAGCATGCCGGAGACCGCGCAGGCAAATCCGACCAGCAGAAATTTGAGTTCCAGCTCCAACTCGGCCCCCGCCGCCCCACGAGTGTAGGAACCTCATATAGACAGCACGTTGACGGCGATGTCTTGTTTATTCGCAAAAGGCGCCGGGGCGACCGGCCCGGCAAATGTTCAACATCTCAGGCGGAACACGACATGATTGATCACATCACCATCGAAGTGGGCGACCTCGAGAAGAGCAAGCTCTTCTATGAACGGGCTTTCGCGCCGTTGGGGTATCGCCTGTCCTTCGGCAAGGAGGGCGTGTTCTGGGCCTTCGATGTCGGCAATGGTTGCCTGTTCGAGATCCAGCGAACCGGCGAGGCGCCGCCACTCACCCATCTGCATGTTGCGTTCCGGGTGAAGAGCAAGGCGGAGGTCGATGCATTTCATCGGGCAGCACTTGAGGCTGGTGCCGGAGACAATGGTGCGCCCGGCCCGCGTCCGGACTATGCGGAGAAGTACTACGCCTGCTTCGTGCTCGATCCCGACGGCTACAATATCGAGGCGATGATCAACGAGGCGTAAGGCGTGCCTTTCCTTCTCCCCTTGTGGGAGAAGGTGGATCGGCGCGCAGCGCCGAGACGGTTGAGGGGTGTTCCAGCGGGGTGAGGCGTTGGCGTTCCCTGGAACACCCCTCATCCGTCGCCTTTGGCGACACCGCCCGGGGCGAGCCATTTGTCTCGCCCGTCCTCCGGACCCCACAAGGGGAGAAGGGAAAAAGATCCCTTTATGCCGGCCGCACCGCCAGGAAGGTGTTCCATTCCTCGCTGTTGCGGCCGATGTTGAAATCGTCTCGGAGAGGCACCAGCCCGGCGGCTTTGAGACGGGCTGCGAAGTCGTCTCTGCGCCACAAGACCGTGTGATAGTTGCCGTCCGTCTCGCCATCGCCATTGCGCATCGATACGAGCAAGGCGCCGCCTGGCCGCAATGACCCGGCTATCTTGGCAAGCACCTGGTCGGTCTGGTCGCGGGGCACATGGATCAGGACGGCGAGGGCCAGGACAGCATCATAGGGGCCGCCGAAATCATCGGTGAGGAGATCGAGAAGCTCACCCTGTTTGCCGCGCGCGGCCTGCAGCTCGAGAAACCGCTTTGTCGCGTCGGTGCGGCGAACCTTGACGCCCAGGCCCTCCAGAAAGTCCGCGTCATATCCGGCTCCCGACCCGACTTCCAGAATCCGGCCGGCCGTGCCGGCGATCGCCACGAGGCGCTTCAGCGATGCCTGCTCTCTCTCGTTGGGGACATGCCGCACGATGGCATCGTAGCGTTCCGCATAGTCCTCATAGGCACTGATCGTTTGACGGCTCTTCGCCAGGGCTTGCGACAACTCATCCATCCTTCCCTCCCTCCGCGTCCATATGATCAAAAAGCGTGTTCAGTGAATGGTGCCGGGAGGCACGTGTCCATCGAGCACGCCGATATCGCGCAGGAAATGATCCGACAGCGAACGCTGGTCGAGCAGGCCGCGCCTGCGGGATCTGAACGGCGCGGTGAAGAGATCGAGCACCGGGCGGCGAAGCGTGTTGTAGAGGGTCATTGCCGTGGTCCTTTCGGGTTGGTGTTGATGACCAGAGCATGCCTGTTTGCGGCCTTGGTTTCCAATCGAACGTCGCGTACCATGCATCAGGAGGATTGATGCGTCATGAGTTGGGAGCTACCGCCCTTGGGGGCTATCAGAGTCTTTGAGGCTGCGGCGCGGCTGGGCAGTTTTACCAAGGCGGCCGAAGAACTCGGCATGACACAGTCAGCGGCCAGCTATCAGATCAAGGTGCTGGAAGAACGCGCTGGAACGCCGCTTTTCATAAGGAAAACAAGGCAGATCGCCTTGACCGAGGCCGGGCAGCAGCTGGCGCCGCACGCCACGGGCGCGTTCTCAGCCCTGGCCGATGCCTGGGTCGCCACCAAGGGCGGAGCGAGCGGCGTGCTGTCGCTGACGACCATGGCGACATTTGCGTCGAACTGGCTGGCCGTGTGGCTTGGAACATTCCAGCTGATGCATCCAGACCTCGCCGTGAAGGTGGATACATCGTCGAGGTTGGTCGATTTCGGCCGCGAGGGCATGGATATCGGCATTCGGACCGGCACCGGCAAATGGCCTGACCTGACAGCCCACTATCTGTTCAAGGCGGACTACACGCCGATGCTCAGTCCAAAACTGGCCGAGAGCGTGGGCGGCATCCGCCGCCCCGAGGATCTCTACAAGGTGCCGCTATGCGGCCCTGACGATCCCTGGTGGAAAATCTGGTTCGAAGCGGCCGGCGTGCCCTTCGATCCCGCTCGCATCATCCCAGGCCCGGCACTCGGCGGGCAGTCCTATGACGCCATGGCGGCCCTGACCGATCAGGCTGCTGCCATCCTCACCCAAAACCTCTACAGCGCGCTTTTGGCGAAGGGGCAGCTGATAAAACCTTTCGACATCGTCGGATCCGACGGCGACGGCTATTGGCTGGTGCACCTGGAAAGCCGCCGCAACACGCCTAAGATCAAGGTGTTCCGGGACTGGGTGCTGGCGCAGACCGCGGATATTCGAGCGCAAGAAGCGCGCCAGACAGGACCAGTGGGATTGGCGGCCCGTTAGCAAAAGCCATAGTGTTGCCTATGCCCATCGACACGATGACGTGATGGAAGGGTAATTTGACGACCGATGCGATCCGATGGAGAAATTCTCAGGGAGGATAGCCGGAAGATGGCCAAGAGCGACGAAACCGAAGACGACACCGACATCGTCAATCAGCTCGCCTATGTCAGAGCCGATCCAACCCAGCACGACACGTTGACACTTCTCACCATGATCGATGCCGCGATTGCCGAGATCATGGCTTTGAGGAGAAAGCTGCGGCTGAGCGAGGAGAGGAATGGCGGGGGCAACCAGCTCCAATAGGCGGCAGAACCAGAGCGAAGGCCGACGCGAACCCTAGTCCGCGTCGGCCATCATCTGACGGCCGCCGCCGCCGGCCCAGGCGCGCCATTGCCGCTCGTCGCCATGGAAGACGTTGAGGTCGATGCGGCCGGTCACGCCGTGCGACAGGCCTGAGCCGGAATACTGCCAGAACAGCCATTTGCGGCCGGGATAGACCTTCGACGGGTGCCGTGCCACCGCGCGCAGCCAGAAGGGATAGTCGAGAAAGGCGCCCTGGAGGTTGTCGCGATAGAAATCCGGCGAGGTGTAGATGATCGGACGCTGGCCGTAGTGACGCTCCAGCTTGTCCATGAACACCTGCATCTTCTCCAGCACCTTTTCGCGCGACGGCCGCCTTTGGCAGCTGGAATCGCCATTCCATTCGACATCGATTACCGGCGGCAAGGCGCCATCGACCTTCGGCACGTTGCGGATGAACCAGTCGGCCTGCTCGCCGGCGGTGCGGCACCAGTAGAAGAAATGATAGGCGCCACGCTTCAGCCCGGCGGCATCGGCATTGCGCCAGTTCTTCATGAACATCGGATCGAGGTGGTCGCCGCCATCGGTCGCCTTGATGTAGGCGAAATTGGCGCCCTGGGCACGCAGCTTCCCCCAGTTCACGTCACCTTGCCAGCGCGATACGTCGACGCCGTGCACGGCAAGGTGCCGGGGCGAGGAGCGGCCGAAATTGATCGGCTTGGCATCGCGAAAGCCGTAGCGCGTGACCGGCCCGGCAAGCATCGGCGGGGCTGCGCGCGACAAGAGCTTTGGCGGCGAGACCAGGGCTGCCGGCTCGACCGGCGGATCGACGCTGTCCGGCAATTCAGGCGCCGGAAACGCCACCGTCTCTTCCTCCGCCAGGCCGAAAGGCGGAGCATTGTCGTCAGCGGGCGCGGCCTCGGCCAGCTTGCGCACCTTGTTGGCCTTGGTCATGGGTACAGACGCGATCGGTGCGCTTGGCCGCACCACCGAGCTGGTGGTTTCATTCGACGGCTTCTGCATGTCGAGCGCGTCCATGCCCGATGTCGACGAGCAGCCGGCAAGGCACAGCGCTGCGATCACGAAACTGATGGCGCCTGGTAACCGCATCTGGACCTGTACTCAAAACACAACAGACCGAAGGCAACGGCCCACGGACAACCAGCCCAGTTATGAACGAGAAATTACCAATAAAGTTTGAATCAAGTTTTTTACCATGACTGTGACCCGTTTCAGACGTTCTCCGTCGACGGTCGGCTCAGCCTTGACAGTGCCATAATGTGGCTGTTGAGACGGGATGCGGCGTTTGCCGCCGGCATTTCCCACGATTCCCAAAAAGGCGCCCGATGATTGCGTTGCAGCGGCTTCTCCTGGTCCCCCTGCTCGTGGCCCTGTCCTGCGGCGGCGCGCTCATGGGCGAGACCGCGCACGCCAGCGCGCTGACCGTCGTTCCCCCCGGTAATCGCTCGCAGACGCAACCGCCGATCCCGGATGCATCGGCGACGCGGACCCGGGCCTTCAAGACCACCTATGCGGAAAAATACCAGAAGATTGTCGCGCTGCTGAAGCGCGAGAAGAAACTGGTGGCGCATATCAAGCAGGTGGCGGCGGCTTACGATATCGACCCCATCCATATCGTCGGCGCTCTGGTCGGCGAACATACCTACAATGTGACCGCTGTCGGTTCGGTCCAGACCTACTATGTGAAGGCGCTGTCCTATTCCGGCCTCGACTTTGCCTTCCGCTACAAGGGCGTGCCGGTGCAGACCTTTGTCCAGCGGCCGGAATTCGCGGCCTGCGCCGAGGCCAAGGACAGTGCCACTCTTTGGAGTTGCCGCGACAGGGTGTGGGTCGACCGTTTCCGCGGCAAGACGGTCGACGGCGTTACCTATGACGCGATGACCTTCCAGCAGGCCTTCTTCCAGCCCTTCTTCGCCGGCCAGACATTCGGCCTCGGCCAGATCAGCCCGCTGACCGCGCTTGAGGTGACCGACCTGGTCAACAAGGTGAGCGGTTACGACAGGCTGACGCCGGATCATCCGCAGGCGATCTATCGCGATGTCATGGATCCCGACCGCAGCATCGTCTACATCGCCGCGATCGTGCGCGACGCCATCGATGCCTACAAGGAACAGGGCTTCGACATCTCAGGCAATCCGGGCATCACCGCGACGCTCTACAATGTCGGCCAGCCCCGGCTGCGCGCGGCCGACCTGCGCGCGGCGGTTGCCGGTGGCAAGGGCCGCAAGCTGCCGGTCGAGAATTATTACGGCTGGCTCGTCAACGACAAGCTCGACGAACTCAGAAGCCTGCTCGACAGCGGCAGCTGAGAAACGCTTTTAACAGGGAGCCTGCGTGCAGTCGTTCATCGACCAGAGCGTCTGTTTCATCGAGAACCATCAGGCCTGGGCCGGCCTCGTGGTCGGGCTGCTGGCCTTCGGCGAGTCACTGGTGCTGGTCGGCATTCTCCTGCCTGGCACCACGGTGCTCATCATCGTCGGCGGCCTGGTGGGAGCCGGCATCGTCCAGCCTCTGCCGGTACTTCTCGCCGCGATGATCGGGGCGGCGCTCGGCGATACCATCTCCTACTTCCTCGGCAGATGGCTGGGGCGCGGTGTCGTCCATAAATGGCCGCTCAACCGCTACCGCCGCGAGGTCGCCAGGGCGCGGCTGTTCTTCCATCGTTATGGTTTTGCAGCGGTTTTCATCGGCCGATTCTCGGCCCGGTCCGTGCCACCGTGCCACTGGTCGCGGGCATGATGGGCATGCACCGGCGCCGCTTCCAGATCGCCAACATCCTGTCGGCGATCATCTGGGCTCCGGTCGTGCTGTCGCCGGGATGGCTGGTGGCCAAGGGCGCCGGCAGCATCCCCGAACTCGATGTGACCAGCCTGTTCGGGTTGGCTGGGATCGCCGCGATCGCCTTGATCATCATCGCGGTGATCGCCCTCAAGCTCCGGCGCAGGCGAACCGCCCGCGCCTAAAGCGCGTTGCATCGAAGCGGGTACACGCGACGCGCTTTAGGTCTTTGTTTTGATGCATGTCGTTCTCCCAAAACCGAGATCACTTTTGGGCGACATGCACTAGCCCCTTTTCCTGAACACCCCGATCATCGGCCCCAGATTCCAATAATCATCGTTGCGACCAATCGCGGGCGCGAACAGGCTCGATATTGTGCCGTCGAGAAACAGCGCATTGTCGCAGCCGAGCGCATCGCGGAACAGCCGGGCGAATGCATGGAAATTCACGGTGCCGTTCGAAATGGCAAAGACCGCGACGCCGTCCTTGCGCACCCCGACGCCATCGCGGGTCTTGAGTGAGGTGCCGTCGGACTGGAATTTCGGATGAAGCTGGCCGTCGATCACCAGCATCGGCCCGGATTGCGTCGCATAGTCGGTGGATGGCCGCTTCCTGACAAAATCCCTGGTCGCCCGGACCGTGGCCTTGCCGCCGCTGATGTAGAAGATGCCATTCGGCTGTAGCGAGAAATTGCCGCTTCCCGATCCCGTCTTCACACCGGCCATCTCCTGGCCACGTTCGACATAGAGGCCAACCGGCCTGAGGTCTGGATGATACATGCCGCCATTGATGGCAAACAGCATGGTGCGGCCGGCCGCACGCTGGGCGGTGTCGAGATTGTGCAGCGACTGGAAAGGCTTGCCAGCCGGGTCCTTCCAGAACAGTTCGATCGAATAAAGTTTCGGATCAACCTCGCAGATGAGGTAGCTCGTCGCCTCGAAGGCGAAGTCGCGGCACGGCGGCACTGACACGAACCATTGGCCGAGTGCCATCGTCGTGGCGACCGCCTGCGGTAGTGCGGCCTTGACCAGGCCCAGCAGCAGGGGCGCGGCGTTGAGAAGTGTCAGAAAGTCCATGCGCCTGCGGATGCCAGCTTCAATCAGCTGTCGTGGTTATCACCACTCGCTGGCACCATGGAAGACCGGCACGAAAGGATCGGACCGGGTTTCAAGCTCGGACGCGGCGGGGCCAACTGAGCAATTCCAGGAAAAGTGTGAAGCGGTTTTCCGTCCGGAATTGCGTCAATACAAAGATCTCGACTATTTGACAGCGCTAACCAGCTGTTCGTCGCCACCCAGAATGGAAACCCAGTGCCCGGTGTTGTCGCTCGCCTGCCGTTTCAGGTAGCGATAGCTCGTCTGGTTCCAGAGGCGGACCTTGTCGGTCAGATTGTCGAGGATGAAGTCGCCCTTGTCGGTGCGCACCGTCAGCACCGCGTGGCCTTCGCCATCCGGCTTGCGAACCACCGTCATCAAAAGATTGGCTATGGCAATGCCCAGGCTGTTGAGCTCACGCCGCTTTTCCAGCGCGTAATCCTCACAGTCGCCAAAACCGTTGTCCGGATAGGCCCACCACTCGTCCTTGCCGTAATTGTCCATGTCGCTCATCGGCTTGACGCGCGTGTTGACCGAGAGATTCACGGCTGAGATATCGTGCAGCAGCTTGCTGGTCAGCTGTTCCGGCACGCTGTTGGGCGAGCGGATCGAGCATTCGGCGACATGGATCTTGCAAAAATCATAGTGGCCGATCGGCTGGGAGGTCGAGCCGCCGACAACCATGGAAGCAGGCGCTGCATAGGCCCCCACCGAACAGAAAGCGGTCAGCGCAACCGCCAGCCCCAGCCCCTTCGCCTTGCGGCGCCAACCCATCGAGGATGCCATCCGGCCCCACCCATCCGTTTTGTTAACAGAATGTTAAGGGCTGTTATCTTCCGAAGTCAATGAACCCAGTTGATCACTTCTCCGGGGGATCGACGCACGCATCCAAGTGGTTGCTCGCGCGCAACACTGAGCCTGCTAAGCCAGCCATCCCATCGCCACGCCGAGCAACAGGACGACGCCGAGTAGGCCGCGGTAGATGACGAAGGGCCAGGCGGAGAAGCGTTCCAGCACGCGCATCAGCCCCCAGATGGCGAAGAAGGCGGAGATCGAGGCGACGACCAGTCCGGTGGCAAGGACCGACCAGCCATGGGCGTCGAGATGAACCTTGTGCAGTTCCCACAACTCCTTGAGACCGGCCAGCGCGATCGCCGGCAGCCCGAGCAGGAACGAGAAGCGCGCCGCCTCGGCCCGCTTGAAGCCGAGCCCCAGCGCTGCTGTCAAGGTTGAGCCAGAACGCGAGACGCCGGGTATCAGCGCGCCGATCTGAGCGACGCCGACGAGCAGCGCGTCGGTGAGCGAGGCTTCGCCGATGGTGCGCTTGTGGCGGGCGAAAATCTCGGCGAGCGCCAGCAGGATCGCCATGACGATGCAGGACCAGCCGATCACGCTCAGGCTGCGCAGCGGCGAACTGCAGGCGTTGAGAACGCCTGACAGCGCGACGCCGGCAATGACGATCGGGATCGTCGCCAGCACGATCCAGGAAGCCAGCCGGAAATGCCGGTCGGCGAAGTCGCGCCGCGTGAGAGCGTCGAGCGAGCCGAACAGCAGATCCCTGACGTCGCCCCAGAAATAGCTGATCACGGCGGCAAGGGCGGCAAGCTGCATGGCGGCGGAGAAGGCGGAGCCCGGATCCTGCCAGCCGAGCACCGCCGGCACGATGCGCATATGGGCGGTCGAGGAAATCGGCAGCAATTCGGTGATGCCTTGCACCAGGCCGAGAAAGGCGACCTTGGCAAATCCCAGGCCGACGAAGCCGGTGTCTACGCCTTGAGTGCAGATGTCTGCCATATCGAGCCTTTCTGTCGAAGAACCATGCGGGGCGATCCCCCACCGAGCAATAGTCTGGCGATCCCCGGAATCCTATTTACGGATTTGTAAGGCGCCGCTTGACAAGCCGCGCATTCATATTATTCTTCGCTAATCTTACACTGTAAGATAATGACGGAGGAGAGCCATGCCGACCGCCCTGTCAGAATTGCAGCCCCTGCCCGAACCGCACCCGCCTGGCATTGCGATCGACGATGTCTCGCGCGACCTCAGCCGTATTATTGAGCACGCCGAGGTGAACGCATGGCTCGACCTCTATGCCGCAGCGCCGGCCGATTTCGCCGCAAGGCAAGGGCTTTCGATAGCGGGAGAAGGCGACCTCACCTGGACCACCTGCACGACGATCCCGTTCGTCCATTTCAACTGCGTGAAGAATTTCGGCGTCGACAGCCCGGCCTCCGAAAGCCAGCTCGACACGCTCTTGGCGCACTATCGCGCCGCCGGCATTTCGCGACCCTGGTTCTATGTCAATCCACACACCGAACCATCACGCGTCAGATGCTGGCTCGAGGCGCGCGGCCTGCAGCGCCAGGGCGGCTGGGAGCGGATTTATCGCGAGGCGGAACCGCTGTCATCCGAGCCGCTCTTCATGGCTGACGGGGTTTCAGTCGAACGCGTGACGAAGGCATCGGCAAGCGAATGGGCCGGCTTCATCGACAGAAGCTACCGGCTGCCAACCTCACCCTGGCTGCTGGCTCTGGTCGGCCGGCAAGGCTGGCATCACTACATGGCCAGGCGCGATGGCGCGGTGGCGGCCGTGCGCTCGCTGTTCATCGGCGCCGACGGCGCGGCCTGGAGCGGCATCGAAGCGCCGGTGCCGGGCATCATGGCGCCGAGCTTCGATCTCGACGCGGTGCTTGGAGAAGCGCTGGTGCGCGACGGAATTGCGGCCGGCGCGAAACTGTTCGTCGCCGACATCGAGGCGCCGCACGAGGAACGCAACGGCCCTGCCTATCGCAACTATGCACGCCTGGGCTTCAGAATCGCCTATTTCCGCAGCCATTACAGCTATTTGCCGGCTAGTTCCAACTGACCGCGCCTAACTGCGCAGCCATTGCTGGAAACAACCTTTGGCCACTATATGGGCCGGCGGAACGACCGGCTGATCGGTACGGGCACCATCGGGCACCCTGCTGCGGACCCGTTCGAGCAGCATGCGTACCTGTTCCGGGCGCACACGGTCGCGCTCCATGACAAGCAGGACCATCGGATCGCTCAAAAGCTCGTCCAGGGTGCTGATGCTGTCGTTCATCCGTCGTCTCCTCGAATGCCGGCCCGCGCAGCATAGATAGGAAGACAATGATGGCCCGCCAATGACGTTTTGCCGGCTATCGCGTGTTGTTTTGGATTAAATTTTGGTCATGGTTTCACTTTCCCTTCGCGCCTGTGGATGGGAGAGAAAGTCTAGGCTGGTGGAGCGCCTTCGTATTGCGGCAGGCCGTCATCGAGCACCACCCAAGGCTGCTTCGAGGCGGTGAAAATATGCATCTGTGGCTTGAAGGCCGAGGGGTCGTCGAGCGACCCAGTGGTGATGCCGATTATGCCGGCGGAATCGCGCCGCGAAAACATCGTCGTGCCGCAGCTTGGGCAAAACCCGCGCTTGAGATCGGGCGAGGTGTTCACCGTCGCCAGCGGCCCCTCGATCGTCACATCATCGATGCGAAACAACACGCGTGCGTTGAAGGCGGCGCCGATCGCCTTCTGGCAAAGCCGGCAGTGGCAGACGCGTTCGTTGATGGGAGCCGCGTCGGTGCGATAGCGCACCGCTCCGCACAGGCACCCGCCCTGATGTTTAGTCATCGCCTTGATCCATGATGAGGAGAATGTACGGCCAACGTAATGGCGGGACCGATTGGGTCAATTGAAAAGCTTTGATACAACATCATCGATTACGGTGATGCGGCAGGAAGCCATGACGCAAGACATTGAAACCATCGGTATAGCGGACCTGTTCGGGTCACCCTCGCCCGCCCGCGACCGTGCCGACGCCAGGATCATGGCCGCTGCCTCGGGAATTGGTTTCATGGCGGTCCGTGATTTTCCTGGCGACGCCTGGCTGACGCCGGACAGCCGAGCGCAATTGCTGCGCATCTTCGCCCTTCCCGACACAGAGAAGCAGAAATTGCTGCGCTGGAATTTCGACCAGACAAAAAAGAACGTCTATCGCGGATGGTTCCCGCTGCAGCCGACAGCCGTCTCCTACAAGGAAGGCATCGACATGGGGCCGGATATCGCTGGTGCAACCGGCCGTTCGGTATCCGACGATCCGCTGTGCGAGCCGACGCCCTTGCCGGCCGAAAGCGCCCTGCCCGGCTGGCGCGCGGCTGCGGCGGATTACTACCGCGCGATGGAGAGCGTCGGCAACGCGCTGATGCGGTCGATCGCGCGCGGGCTTGGCCTGCCTCAAACGATCTTCGATCCGTATTTCGAGCACGGCATCTCGACGCTGCGCCTGATCCGCTATCCCCTGCGCGACGCCACTGCCGGCGTCGACACCAGCGGGCCCGAGTTCTCGGTGGTCCACAAGGGCGAGACACGCACGATCATTGGCCGCGAACATGCTGATTCCGGTTTCGTCACCTTGCTGGCACAGGACGGCGTCGAAGGCTTGCAGGCAAAAAACCTCGCCGGCGAATGGATCGACGTGCCGCCGGCCAACGGCACGCTGGCGGTCAATTTCGGCCAGTTGCTGGAGCGCTGGACCGGCGGGCGTGTGCGAGCGACGCGGCACCGTGTGATCGCACCGAAGACGGCGCGGTTCTCGATCCCGTTTTTCTATGAACCGCGTGTCGACGCCGAGATCGCGCCGCTACCACTAAGCGGCGCCGAGGCTTTCGAACCGTTTCTTTATGGCGATTATCTCTGGGAAGCGGCGACGAATTTCGTCGAGATGAACGGCATCAAGCATCTCAGGCAGCCCCGCCGGGCAATGGCTTCCTGAACCACACGCCGGCAACCCGACACTGCCAGCGAAAAAATCTGGAGACTATGCGCTGGGAGAACCGCGAACCGAACCCGCGTCAGTGGCGCTTGGCTTGCACCAGATAGGCGTCAATCTCGGTCTCGCCGAGCCACTTGGCCGCTTCCAGCCGATGCAGACCTTCGACGAGGATATGACGCTTGCCGTCGTGGCGGACCTGGATCGGCGTCTTCATGCCATTCTCCAATATGTCCTCGGCGAGATGGCGGACGGTCTCGGGGTGCAATGTCTTCTTGCGCGCCGTCGGCACGTAGATGTCGTCGACCTTGACCTTTTGCACTTTGAGCATACTGGCTCCCACGGCGGAAAATACCGCCTCGCCTGAGATAGTCGCTTTGCCGGGTGCGGCCAAGAGCGGCTAAGCAATCGCTGGCCCGATCGTTTCCATTTGACGCTTGGCCGGCAGATGGCCGAAATGACGGCCTTCGATCCTCTCCGGTGTTCATGACCCATCTGCCAACCGAATTCCCCGATTTCGGGCTGACGCCCGAGCAGCGCCGCCACGCAGTGCGCGGCCATTACTACGAGTGGCCAGGAATGGATGGCGAGCGCGGCGAGATCTGGTGCTACAGCGACCGCTTTTCCTATCGCGCCGGTGAGACGGTGACGCTGTCTGTCAGTTCGACGGCCCCAGCATTCAACATGGCGATCGTTCGTGACGGCGGCACCGAGACGAAAGTGTTCGAGAAATCGGGCATTGCGGCGGTCTGGCAGGACACGCCCGACCAATGTTCCGCAGAGGGTTGCGGCTGGGAAGCCGCCTTCGAATTCCGTGTCGAGAGCGACTGGCCGTCCGGAGCCTATCGGATAACGCTGACTGCCGTTGGCCATGACGGCAAGCCGATCCACAGCCACCACCTTTTCATCGTCAGCCCGCAGCCCGGCAAGAAGCCCGGCGGCGTGCTGCAGGTGGCGGCAACGGGCACCTGGCTTGCCTACAACACCTGGGGCGGCTCCAACCATTATCAGGGCATCACCGGGCCGGATCGCAACCAGTACTCGTCGATTGTCTCTACGCAACGCCCCTGGTGCCGTGGCTTCGTCGTGCTGCCGAAAGACGCACCGCGCGTGCCGCTGGAGGTCGCCGTGCCGCCCAAGACGGTGCCGCGCTATCCCCATATGGAATGGGCGCTCGCCACTGGTCATTCGAAGAAATACGCCTCGTCCGGCTGGGCGAGCTACGACAGCCACTTCTTCCGCTTCGCCGAGCGGGCCGGCTACGCCGTCGATCTCGCCAGCCAGCACGATCTGCATTTTTCACCCGACATTCTCGACGGCTATGACTGTGCCGTCTTCGTCGGCCATGACGAGTACTGGACCTGGGAAATGCGGGACGCGGTCGACAATTATGTCGAACGCGGCGGCCATGCAGCGCGCTTTGCCGGCAATTTCATGTGGCAGACACGGCTGGAAGACGAGGGCCGCCGGCAGGTCTGCTACAAATACCGTGCCCGCGCCGAGGACCCGGCCTATCGCGGCGGCGACGTCACCCGCGCCACCAATTCCTGGGAGGCGCCGGAGATCGGCCGGCCCGGTTCAGCAACCTTCGGCCTCAACGCCACGCGCGGCGTCTATGCCGGCTGGGGCGGCTGCGCGCCGCGTGGCGTGCGTGGCTTTCCGGTCTACCGGCCGGAACACTGGGCGTTTGCCGGCACCGGCATCTACTATGGCGACCTGCTCGGCGCCGACAGTCATGTCTATGGCTATGAGGTCGATGGGCTCGACTTCGAGATACGCGGCGGCTTGCCCTATCCCACCGCGACCAGCGGCGCGCCTGATGGGTTGCAGGTTCTGGCCGTCGGTATGGCGTCCCAGGTCGAGGAAAGCGCGGACATTCCGATCGAGGATCAGTTCCTCACCGATGAGGATGGCCGATTCACCGCCGAGACGTTGTTCGGCGAGGCGAGCGACGCCAATCTGGAAAAGGTCAAACGCGGCAACGGCATGATCGTCAATTTCCCGCGCGGCAAGGGCGAGGTGTTCCACGCCGGAAGCTGCGAATGGGTGGCCGGCCTGCTAAGACAAGACCCTATGGTCGAACGCGTCACCCAGAATGTCATTGATCGCTACCTTGGAAAGTCCTGACATGTCGAAGACCCAGACCGCCGCTCAAGTGACCGAGGCGCGCCGAGAATCGCATCTGTTCTACCTGTCCAGCCTGCGCCGGCCGCTGATCGACCGCGCCGAGGGCATCTATATGTGGACGCAGGATGGCCGCCGCTTCATCGATGGATCGAGCGGGCCGATGGTCGCCAATATCGGCCATTCCAACCGCAATGTGCTTGATGCCATGAAGCGGCAGATGGACCGCGCCACCTTCGCCTATCGCCTGCATTTCGAGAACGAGCCGGCGGAGGAACTGGCACGCGAGCTTGCGGGCAAATTGCCGGAAGGCATGGACCGCATCTTCTTCGTTTCGGGCGGCTCGGAGGCAACAGAGTCCTGCATCAAGCTGGCGCGGCAATGGGCCGTCGCCACCGGCCAGGCCAGCCGCTGGAAGGTGATCACCCGCTTCCCCTCCTATCATGGCGGCACGCTGGGTTCGCTGTCGATCACCGGCGACGACGCGCTGTCAGAGACCTTTGAGCCGATGATGCGGGTGATGCCGACCGTGCCGGCGCCCACGGCTTGGCGCGACCGCGACAACCTTTCGATGGAACAGCGCGGCGTCCGCTATGCCGACATGCTGGAGGAGAAGATTCTTGCCGAAGGCCCTGAGAGCGTCGTCGCCTTCATCATGGAGCCGGTCGGTGGCGCGGCAACCGCGGCGCTGGTAGCTCCGGACAGCTACTATGCGCGCATCCGCGAGATCTGCGACCGCTACGGCATCTTGCTCATCCATGATGAAGTGATGAGCGGCGCCGGCCGCACCGGCAAATTCCTCGGCGGCGATCATTGGAATTGCAAGCCCGACATCGTCGCGCTGTCCAAGGGGCTGGGCTCCGGCTATGCGCCGCTCGGCGCGCTCGCCGCACCGATGCGGCTGGTGCAGCCGCTGCTCGCTTCCGGCGGCTTCCAGCATGGCCACACCTATGCCGGCAATCCGCTGGCCTGTGCCGCCGGCCTTGCGGTGCTTGGCGAAATGGATCGGCTCGACCTGATCGCCAATGCCGCTGCCATGGGCGACGTGCTGATGGACGGGCTGAAGGGACTGGCGAAGCGTTTTCCCTTCATCGCCGATGTGCGCGGCAAAGGCCTGTTGACCGGTGCCGAAATGGTTGCCGATCCGGAGACGTTGCGGCCGATCGACCAGGGCAAGAAAGCCACGCAGCGCCTGCTCGATCTCGCCTATGAGCGCGGGCTGATCATCTATGGCCGCCGGGTCAAGGGTGGTGTCGACGGCGACAATTTCATGGTCGCGCCACCGATGATCGTCACCAGCGAACAGGTCGGCGAGATCATCTCCATTATCGGCGACTCGCTGGAAGTTCTGGCCGCCGAGCTCGACCTGCCGGTCGAAGGCCGGGGCTGAAAAATGGCGCCGCGCAAAGTCATCATCACCTGCGCCGTCACCGGCTCGGTGCACACGCCATCGATGTCGCCCTATCTGCCGGTGACGCCGGACCAGATCGCGGCCGATGCCATCGCTGCCGCGGAAGCAGGTGCCTCGATCCTGCATCTGCACGCCCGCGATCCCAAAGACGGCCGGCCGACGGCCGATCCTGATGTCTTCATGCAGTTCCTGCCGCGCATCAAGCAGGCGACCGATGCGGTGATCAACATCACCACTGGTGGCTCCTCCTTGATGACACTGGACCAGCGGCTGGCGGCGCCACTGCGGGCCGAGCCCGAAATGTGCTCGCTCAACATGGGCTCGATGAATTTCGCGCTGTTCCCCATGCTCGACAAGCCACGCGAATGGCAGCACGAATGGGAGCCAAAGCTGCTCGAAGCCACGCGCGACACCATTTTCAAGAACACCTTCGCCGACATGGAAGGCGTGCTGGAAAAACTGGGCACGGGCTGCGGCACGCGCTTCGAATTCGAATGCTACGATGTCGGCCACCTCTATTCGCTGGCGCATTTCCGCGACCGTGGGCTGGTGTCGGGGCCGCTGTTCATCCAGTTCGTGCTGGGCATTCTGGGCGGCATCGGCGCCGATCCGGACAATCTCATCCACATGAAGCGCATCGCCGACAAATTGTTCGGCGACAGCTACCAGTTCTCGGTGCTGGCCGCCGGCCGCCAGCAGATGCCGCTAATCTCGATCGCCGCGGCGATGGGTGGCAATGTCCGGGTCGGGCTGGAGGACAGCCTCTATGATGGCCGCCAGCTGGCGAAATCCAACGCCGACCAGGTGCGCCGCATCCGTGGCATTCTGGATGGCCTGTCGCTGGAGGTTGCCACGCCGGCCGAGGCGCGTGAGATGCTGGCGCTGAAGGGTGGCGACAGGGTAGCTTTCTAGAGGCAAGGGAGGAGCTGATATGGAAAGGGTTCTCGTCTCCGCCTGCCTGCTTGGCAGCCATGTCCGCTATAACGGCTCCTACCGGCTCAACAACCATCCGGTACTGATGCGCTGGCAAGCGGAGGGACGGGTCGTGCAAATCTGCCCGGAGGTTGCCGCAGGTTTCTCGACGCCACGTCCTCCGGCGGAAATTCGCGGTGCAGGCGATGGCCGCGCGGTGCTTCACGGCCAGGGTCAAGTGGTCGAGCAGACGGGAAACGACGTGACCGCAATTTATCTCGAAGCCGGGCAGCTTGCGCTCGAACTCGCCCGAGAAACAGGATGCCGCTATGCGGTTCTTACCGACGGCAGTCCGTCCTGCGGCAGCAGCTTCGTCTATGACGGCAGTTTTGCCGGAAAAAGGGTAGCCGGTCGCGGCACGACCACCGCGTTGCTGGAAGCGAACGGCATTCGCGTCTTTTCGGAAGACAATATCGGCGACCTTGACGATCTCCTGAACAAGCCCGGTTCAGCCGAGACCACGGCCTGATCCATGGCAGACAAGATCCAGACAGCGACCAGCGATACCGTCATCCGCCACGGCACAATCGACGACGTCGACACCATCCACGCCGCGCTTCTCAAACTCGGCACCCATATCGGCGCGCATCAGGAGATCACGTCCACGTCAGATGACCTCCGCCGCTACGGCTTTGGCGAAAAGCCCGCCTTCTCGACCCTGATCGCCGAAGTCGGCGGTGAATTCGCCGGCCTGTGTCTGCATTTTCCGATCTTCTCGACCTGGATGGGGCGGCCCGGCGTCTATGTGCAGGACCTCTATGTCGAGGACAGGTTTCGCGGCCGCAAGATCGGCGAGCGCCTGTTGCGACGCGTTGCCGCTGAATGCCGGAAAGAAGGTGGCGTCTATCTCAGGCTGTCGGTGGACACCGACAATGACGGCGCCAAGGCCTTTTACGAGAGGCTGGGCATCGCCTGGTCGAGTTACGAACAGACGCAGAAGATCATCGGCGAGGCCTTTTTTGCCTTCGCCGACGCGCAGGAGGAGCAGGAATGAAAGCCTTTTACGCCGAGGAGCAGAAGCGCCACGACCCAAAGGCCTTTCTTTCCAGCGGCGCAGCGCAGCCCAATCCGGAAAAACCGGAGCGCATCGAGAGATTATTAGCCGGCGCAACATCTGCCGGTTGCACGATCGAGCGCCCGCGCAATCACGGGCTCAACCCGGTCTCGGCGGTGCACACGCCCGAATATCTCGACTTCCTCGAGCACATTTTCGAGCGCTGGCAGCGCATCGAGGGCGCATCGGCAGAAGTGATCCCCAACATCCATCCGATCGCACGCAGCGGCTCCTATCCGGCATCGGCGGTTGGCCAGGCCGGCTATCATATGGCTGATACAGCTTGCCCGATCTCGGGCGAGACCTGGCAAAGCGCGCTGTGGAGCGCCTGGAGCGCGGTCGAGGCCGCTGAAACGGTGATGGCTGGTGCAACCGCCGCCTATGCGCTGTGCCGCCCGCCCGGCCACCACGCTTTTGCCGATGTCGCCGGCGGCTTCTGCTTCATCAACAACTCGGCGGTTGCGGCGCAGGTGCTGCGCAAGCAGGCGGCGCGGGTGGCGATCCTCGATGTCGACCTGCACCACGGCAACGGCACGCAAGGCATCTTCTATGCGCGACCCGATGTGCTCACCGTTTCGCTGCATGCCGATCCGGTGCGCTTCTATCCGTTCTTCTGGGGCCATGCCGACGAGCGCGGCGAAGGCCCGGGCCTCGGCTATAATTTCAACCTGCCGCTGCCGCGCAAATCCGCTGACGCTGCGTTTCTGGAAGCGCTTGAAGTGGCGTTCCAGCGCATCCGGTCGTTCTCGCCCGATGCACTGGTGGTCGCGCTCGGTCTTGACGCCTTCGAGGGCGACCCGTTCGGGGGGCTTTCGGTGACGACACCGGGCTTCTCGCGCATCGGCGAGGCCATCGCCGGGCTCGGCCTGCCGACAGTCATCGTCCAGGAAGGCGGCTATCTCTGCGACGCGCTCGGCGACAACCTCACCGCCTTCCTCACCGGTTTTGGGGGCAAGGCGCGGTGAAAACTTAAGCCGACGGCGTCAGGATCGTTGCTGCCTCAGCATGGCAATGACCCGATGCACGCTCTCCAGCGTCTCGTCGATTTCGGCCGCCGTGTTGTAGTGGGCGATGCCGATGCGCACGACGCCCTGTTCGGCCGGAATGCCGAGCTGATGGACGATCTCCCAGGCATAGTTGTGGCCGGACCACAGGAAGATGTTTTCGGCGTTCATCTGCCGAACGATCGTTTCCGGCACGATGCCGTCGACGGTGAAGGAGACCGTCGGCACGCGATCGCTGAGCCGCTTCGGATCCGTGATGCCATGGATGGTCAGGCCTGAAATGTCGGACAGGCCGTCGATCAACCTTTGCGCCAGCGGATTCTCATAGGCGATGCAGGCTTCGAACGCGCTAGCGATCTTCTGCCTGCGCGAACCACCCTCGCCCGCTGCCGCACCCAGCTCGGCAAAATAATCGACCGCAGCCGTGAGGCCGGCCATGAGCTCGATCTGCGGCGTGCCAAGCTCGAACCGCTCCGGCAGGCCATTGGACGAACAGCGGCATTTATAGGGTTTCAGGCCATCGATGATATCGCGCCGTCCCCACAAAATGCCCATATGCGGACCGAAGAATTTGTAGGCCGAGCAGATCAGGAAATCACAGCCGAGGTCTTGCACGTCGATCAGGCCATGCGGCGCGAACTGCACGGCGTCGACATAGACCAAGGCGCCGGCATTCTTGGCGATGGCGGTCAAAGCCTTCACGCGATTGATCGAACCGGTCAGGTTCGAGGCATAGTTCAATGCGACCAGCCGCGTCTTGTCCGACAGCAGCCCGGCGAGCGTCGCCTCTTCGACCTGCCAGCTCTTTTCATCGAATGGCAGCCAGCGCACCACGAGGCCAAGGTCCTCGGCCAGTTGCAGCCAGGGCGAGACATTGCCCTCGTGATCCATGCGGGTGAGGATGATCTCGTCGCCGGGCTCCAGTGTGCGGCCGAGCGTGCGCGACATGTGGTAGGTCAGCGTCGTCATATTGGCGCCGATGATGATTTCCTCAGGGCTCGCCGCACCGAGGAAATCGGCCATCGCCTGATGCGCCTCGTCGACGACAGCTTGAGCCGCGATCGTCGTTTCGAAATAGCCGCCGAGATTGGCATTGGTCGTCAGCAGGCAGCGCGACACCGCATCGGCGACCGCCTGCGGCACCTGCGTGCCGGCGGGGTTGTCGAGGTAGATGCGCCGGCTGCCCTTGTCGGTCAGGGAAAGCGCTGGAAATTGTCCACGCACGGCATCGATCGAAAAATCCACCATCGTCTCCACCCCTTTGTAATTCCGTGATAATTTTTCGCCCTTAGCCTATCAAGGACAGGGATTTCCGACCCGCTGGTGGATCGCGTCCACCGCCTTCTGCATCTCCTCGGTCCAGACGACATCCACCGAAGACAACGCCATTTCGAGCTGCGGAATGGTCGTCACACCGATGATGTTGGAGGTAACGAAGGGCCGGCTCGACACATAGGCATTGGCAAACAGCGCCGGTTCCATGCCGAAGGAGCGCGCCAGTTCATTGTATTCGAGCAGCACTTCGGCGGCATTCGGCGTCTCGTAGCGCTGGCCACGATTAAACAATTGCGAGCGCGAACCCTGCGGTCGGGCGCCATGGTCGTATTTGCCGGTCAGATAGCCCTGAGCCAGCGGCGAATAGGGCAACAACGACACCTGTTCGTGCTCGCAGACCTCGGCAAGGTTCACCTCGAAGGTGCGGTTGACGAGATTGTAGGCGTTCTGGATCGACGCGACCCGCGGGCCGATCCCTTTCTCGGCCTCTGAGAGGTAACGCATGAGGCCCCAGGAACTCTCATTCGACAGGCCGAAATGACGGATCTTTCCAGCTTTCACCAGTTCGTCGAAGACGCCAAGCGTCTCGGCGATCGGCGTCTCGTTGGCCGGTGCGCCGTCTGCATCGGCCCGCCGCGCCACCGCGCCGACGCGCGTCGGGTTTGCACCCCAAGGGATGTCCCGCTCCGGCCAGTGGATCTGGTAGAGGTCGAGATAGTCGGTGCCGAGCTTGGCCAGCGATTTCTCGACCGCGTCAAAAATATCGGCACGCACCAATTGCGACGGCCTGCCACCGCGAAACCAGTCGCTCGCCGTGCGGCCGACGACCTTGGAGGCAAGGATCACCTTGTCGCGATTGCCCTTGGCTTTCATCCAACTGCCGATGATCTTTTCCGTCCGCCCTTGCGTCTCCGCCTTGGGTGGGATCGGGTAGAGTTCGGCGGTGTCGATGAAATTGACGCCGCGCGAAAAAGCCAGATCCATCTGCGCGTGACCTTCGGCCTCGGTGTTCTGCTGGCCCCAGGTCATCGAACCAAGGCAAATCTGGGTAACAAGAAGATCGGTCCGACCGAGACGGCGTTTGTGCATGGAATTCTGCTCCGGAGGGAAAGTCTGCGCGGGAGGGAGGCTGCATCTATAGGGAAAGCGGAGGCGCTCTCCAAGCCTCACCAGGCCGACTTTTGCGTGAACCAGCTGACCTGGCTAGCGCCGGGCACCGGCCAGGGCGCGGCGCTTGGCTTCGTCGATCAGCATGTTGGCCACCTGCATGCGGATCATGGCGCGCTGGCGCAGATGCGGAGCGACGCGGTCGGGATGGTTGGTGAAAGCAAAGCTGCGGCGCATGCGGCCGAAATCGGCAGCGCTCCTGGGCTGGTTCAGCCCCAGTTCGGCCGCGATCGATTCAGGGTCAATTGGCGGCAGCTTTTCTTCGGGCTTCGGATCCTCGGCAGCAAGGGCCAGCTTGGCGTGTTCTAGCAAGGCGGCGAATTCGCTCGCCAGATCGGCACCGGCCTCACGGTATTCGGCGGCGGATACCTTGATGCGGCCGGAATGGAGTTCGTCGGCGACCGAGAGATAGTCGAACGGAATGGACGGACGCGCGCCGGCCTCGTCGCCCTCGATGCCGTCGCCCTTGTCGGAGGCGACGAAGAGGTCGTCGAGCAGCGAAGCGAAATCACGCTTGGCGCTGGTAGCGATGTCAGCCTCCCCCTTGCCTGACTGTCAGGTTTCCAGACCATAGAACCGGCTCGTTAAAAATACATAGCACCGATCTTAATGAATTTAGTTTTCTAAGGATCGCGTCCGGTTCTCAACAAAAAGCCGGACTGCACTTTCATGCAGTCCGGAAATTCGCCAGGAGTGGCGAGGAAAAACTGGCCATGAGCCAGCGTCGAAGCCTACGGTTCGTGCTGCGCGGAAGTTTCACTGGGCCGCAAAAAAAATTTATGAAAATCATCCGGACATAGCAGGCATGCAAATGCTGCACTGCACAATTGTCACGATTCACCTATATTGGCAGCCGTGGAGGACCAACCAGGAGCCTGAATCATGGGTTTCTTCACGGAAATGTTCGCCCGGCCGCGCCCGCAGGAACATCTGAGATACCGCGCGGCGCTCGCGCTGCTTCACTCGATGAGCAATGCCGACCGCGCCGATATCGGCATCAAGCCCGCCGATTTTCCGCGCGTCGCCCGCGAAATGTCCATTCGCTGAATGCATGTCGCGAGATGTCCCGGACCGATCCGGGACATCTCGAAGTCTAATTTCTCAACGCGATCCCAGGAATGTCGCCTTGCCCAGCGGCACGCCATTGTGGCGAAGGATGTCGTAAGCGGTGGTGAGGTGGAAATAGAAATTGGGCATGGCCACATGCAGCAGATATTGCATGCCGCCCAGCGTCGTTTCGCGCCCTCCGAGCTTCAACTCGATCACCTTGTCGTCGGAACCGTCGATATCGGTAGCCGAGAACGTCGCCAGAAGCGCGAGCGTCTTGGCGATCCGCGCCTCGAGATCGGCAAAGCTTGCCTCATTGTCCTCGTATTTCGGCACCTCGCGGCCGGCCAGCCGCGACGGCGCGCCCTTGGCGTGGTCGGTGGCGATCTGCACCTGCCGGGTTAAAGCGAACATGTCGGGCGCAAGCCGCGCCGTCAAAAACACCTGCGGGTCGATCTTGCGGTCAAGGGCATTTTGTTCGGCGGCCGCCAGCACACTGGAAAGTGCTTTCAGCCTGGCTGAAAACACGGGCACGGATGCCTCATACATCGATATCGTCACGTCAAATCTCCTGTCCGGTCGGAACGCCGGCGCAGGCGACGTAACGCCTCCCCACACGATTCTTCAAGCGCCGTGGGCTCCGCGTCACCACGGCGCCGCAATCGCCGTGGTAGAATTTCCGTTATCGAGCGGAGATTCCCGATGAGACGCGTCCTTCTCGCAGCGACTGCCTTTTTCTCCCTTGCCATATCCGGCCAAACGGCGCTGGCCGCCGACGACGCGCCCGAAGCGCCCTATGTCGACGACCGGTCCAGCGCCGAGGCGGTCATCCGCTCGCTCTACAGCGCCATCAACCGGCACGAATTCGCCCGGGCCTGGGGTTATTATGGCGATGCAAAGCCGGCTAGGATTTCGACAGTTTCGTCAAGGGCTATGACGGTACCGACAAGGTCGAGGTCGCGACCGGCGCCATTTCAGACGAAGGTGCCGCCGGCAGCATTTTCTACAACGTCCCGGTCGCCATCCGTGCCACCGACAAGAGCGGTGGCGAAAAGGTCTTTGCCGGCTGCTACACGCTGCGTCAGGTCAATGCGCAGATCCAGGCCGCGCCGCCCTTCGATCCGATCCACATCGAAAAAGGCGCGCTGAAACCCTCGACCGCCGATTTCGAAAAGGCGCTGCCGCCAAGCTGCGGCGACGGCCCGCCGCCGCCGAAGAAGGATACGGCACTCGAGCAGGTCAAGAAGGCCTTCCTGGCGACCTATGGCGACCAGTGTGACAAGCAGTTCCTGGGTGACGAGCCGGAGGTCTTTTCGATCAAGTACAAGGACAAGGATGCGCAGCCCGGCGATCCCGACAAGGAAACGCGGCTGTTCCATTTCTCCTGTTCGGCCGCGGCCTACAATGAAAGTTCGGTCTACTACATGACCGACGAATTGTCTGAAGTACGGCAATTGCAGTTCGCCGAACCCAAGATGGACATCCGCTACGAGAACAATGACAGCGAGGGCAAGCTGCTGGGCATGAGCATCGTCGGCTTCGAGACGACCGGCTGGGCGGTCAATTCCGACTATGACGCTGACACCCATACGATCACCACCTTCAACAAGTGGCGTGGCGTCGGCGACGCCTCCGATTCGGGAACCTATCTGTTCCGCAACGGCGATTTCTCGCTGGTCCAGTATGACGTCGACGCGTCCTATGACGGCGAGGAGAACCCGCAGACGGTGGTCGACTACAACACCGCGCCTTGAGCGCTGAGGGCTTCCAGACAGCGTCCGATCAAGGCGCCTTCGACAGCATCCAGTTCAGCGTGCCGCGCCAGTCGACCATGCGGATGGGGGTGCCGTGCGTGCCGGTCTCGAAGCGGACGAAGCGGGTCGGATAGGGATAGGCTTTCGACCGGGCGATGATGGAGCGGAAGAAGGCTTCCTGGTTCGCAATGGGAAAGACCACGTCATGGCTGCCTTGGCCGAAGAAGACCGGGACATGACGCCTGAAGGCGGGACTTGCGAGAAACTCTCGTCCCATAGCGATCCGAGCAGCAGCAGCCCGTCGATGCGCCGACCGCTATCGTTGCGGGCGGCAAGTTTCCAGCACAGTGCGCCGCCCATCGAACCGCAGGCGACGAAGATTTTCGCGCCCGGCGACTGTTCGGCATAGTGGTCGATCAAGGCCGCGACCTGAGCGGCGCCCTTGTCACCGAAATCGGGGAAATCCGGCGAGAGATAAAGCCCGCCATTGCCGGCCATCAAATTCTTGATGCGGTTGAAATTGCCGCCGAAGGTGAAGTCGTCGACGCCCTGTTTGCGGCTGCCACCCTGCCCGTGCAGGTAGAGCACAATGATACCGGCGCCTTGCGTCTTGCCGACGGCGACATGCCTGACATCGCCGGCGTCGGTCTTCAGCATCAGATCCTGCTGCACCTTGCGCACGCCGGTGTCGGTGTATTGCGGGTGCACGCGCTTTTCCGGCACCTCGTCGCGCTGGTTGATATCGCGCATCTCGCGATAGTCGATGACGGTGTAAGCGCCGTTGCTGTCAGACGAGAGCGTGGCCGGATAGGCGAAGAGGTCGTCCTTGAAGGGCTTTAGTTCGAGCGCATCGGCTTGGCCGGCAAGGCAAAGAACAAATACCGCAGCCAGAAGGGCGTGAAGTGGAGAAGGAAAACGAGAAGCCATACCGCAGCCATGCGTAATTCAGCTTCGGTTTGTCAATCCTGCAGCACGCCGCCGGCGCCTTCGAGCGCCTCGCGGGTGTCGACATCCACAGACGCGCCCTCGCCGATCTCGACGTCGATGACGTCGAGCCCTTCGGCCTCGACCAGATGGCGGGCGCCGGTATCGCCTTCGAGATGAGCGATGGCCGGGAACAGCGAGCGTGGCAAAAGCACCGGGTTGCCACGCTTGCCCTGATGCGAGGCGCGGACCACGGAATTGCCGCCGGCCTTGCGGAAGGCATCGATCAGCCGGTCGAGATCGTCTGACACTACGCCAGGCATGTCGCCGAGAACGATCATCGCGCCGGCAGTGTCTTCGGGCAGATAGGCAATACCGGCCTTCAGCGAGGTCGACAGGCCATCGGCGAAATCGGGATTGTCGGCGAAGGTCACATCCAGCCCCGCCAGTGCCGCGCGCACGCGCTCGCGCTGATGGCCGGTGACAACGATCGTGCCCGACGCCTTCGAGCCAAGCGCGCGCTCGGCCGTGCGGCGCACCAGCGGCTTGCCGTCGAACAGGGCCATGAGCTTGTTCGGTCCGCCCATGCGGCTCGACCGGCCTGCCGCCAGAAGCACGATGGCGACCTTGAGCCGGCTCCTGGCCGGCAGCGGCTCGCGCGGCTGCGGCCGTGTCGGGATTTCCATCAACAGCCCGCCGACCCCCATGCCGGCGATGTCCTTCGCGGTGACGTCGAGGCCGGCAACCAAACGGTCCAGCACCCAGTCGAAGCCGTTTTCCTTGGGACTGCGGGCGCAGCCGGGCGCACCGATGACGCGCTTGCCGTCGAGTGTGCCTAGCACCAGCAGGTTGCCGGGATCGACCGGCATGCCCGCGCGGATGACTGTTCCGCCCGCCATTTCGATCGCCGCCGGAACGACATCGGCGAAATCGCTCATCGCCGAGGCGCCGAAGATCACCACCATGTCGTTGTCGCGCGCCAGCGAGGCGGCCGCCTCCGCCACGGGCGCGATCTCGTGCGGCGTGCGGCGCTCCGCCGTCAGCCGGCCACCCGAGCGCGCCAGCCGCGCTTCGGTGACGCGCAATGTCTTGTCGAGCACGCTGGGCTTGATGCCCGGCCGAACCGTCTGGATGACACCGACGCGCACCGGCTGATAGGCGTTGACGGCAAAGATCTCGCCGCCGGCACAGATTTTCGTAACAGTGTCGACCAGGGTGGAGGCGACCGCGAAGGGGATGATCTTCACCGTCGCCACCATCTGACCCTTTTCGACCGGAGCATGCTGCGCCAGCGTGGCAAGGGTGATGGCGGGATCGACGGCGTTGATCGCGTCGATCATCGCGGCATCGACCGTGAAGATGCCTGATGCCTTAGCATGGAGATTGACCCGACCGGTGGTGGCGGGCCTCGCCTCGATGCCGCCAAAAATCATGCTCTCGGCAATTCTTTGCGCCGCGGCGTCCTCGCTGAGATCGTCCGGGGCCAGCACGGCGGCAACGACCTGCGAGATCCCTGCCCGCTTGAGTATGGAGACGTCTTCGGCGCTCAGCCTGTGCGCCTTGCGAAAGCGCTTTTCGCCAGCGGTGGTGGCATGCGCCAGCACCGCGCCTTCGGCCTCTTCAATGGCAACCGGACCGAATTTCACGCCACGGCGCCTTTGGCATCGAGGCCGCGCGACCGGAACGCGTAGATGGTCTGCGCCAGCACCGCCACAGCGATCTCGGCGGGGCTGGCGGCGCCAATGTCGAGCCCGATCGGTGCATGGATGCGGGCGATCTGGTCGGCACTGGCGCCCAGCGCCAGCAGGCGCTCGACGCGCTTGGCGTGCGTCTTGCGGCTGCCAAGCGCGCCAACGTAGAAGCAGTTGGCGTCGAGGGCCGCCTTCAGCGCAAAATCGTCGATCTTCGGGTCATGGGTGACGGCGGCAAGCGCGGTGTAGCTGTCGAGCGGCTGGCGCTTCAGCACATCTTCCGGCCACTCGGCATGCAAGGCGACATCGGGAAAACGATCCGGCGTGGCAAAGGCGGTGCGCGGATCGATGATCTCCAGGGGATAGCCGGCAATCCTGGCCATTGGCGCCAGCGCCTGGCTGATATGGACGGCGCCGATCACCACGAGGCGCGGCTGCGGCAGATGCGCGTTGAGAAGAAGGTTCGCCCTTCCGCTTCGACGGAACCGGAATTGCCCGATCGAAATGCCCTAGCGATCGCGGCTCCGAGATCGCCGGCAACCTGATCGCCTTCGCGCACGATGCGGTCGCGGCCGTCACCAAGATCGGTGACGAGGATCGCCGCACGGCGGGCGCGGCGCTCAGCATTCAAAGTTTTTAGGGCGTATGGATCCATCTGAGATCAGCCCAACCGCTCGACATAAACCTTGATGCGACCGCCGCAGGACAGGCCGACCTGCCAGGCGGTTTCATCGGCTACGCCGAATTCGAGCATTTTGGCTTTCCCTGAGTCGATCACGTCGATCGCCTCGCTCACCACCGCACCCTCGACGCAACCGCCCGAGACCGAGCCGTGGAAATTGCCTTCGGCGTCGATGACCAGATGGCTGCCGACCGGCCTCGGCGCCGAACCCCAGGTCTCGACCACAGTGGCAATGGCGACATCCTTGCCGTCCTTCATCCAGCCTTCCGCGATAATCAGCGGGTCGCGGGCCTCATCGAGATAGATGCTGTCGTCCATGATCGCTTCTCTCAGAGTCTGTTTTTCCGATGGATAAAGATATGGCTATGCGGCGTGCTTCGCGCCAGCTTCCATCCATCGCCGCGGATCGACGGATTGTGCTGACTTCTTGTCCAGCGAAGCGCAGAGGTCGGCGAGCGCATTGAGATTGTGGGCCGAGCGGAATTCGTCGACATGCGGCAGCATCGCCTTGACGCCGCGGGCGCGCGCCTGAAAGCCGTCGAAGCGCAGCAACGGATTGAGCCAGATCAGCCGCCGGCAGGATTTGTGCAGCCGCTCCATCTCCTCCGAGAGGCCAGCGACATCGTCACGCTCCAGCCCGTCGGTGATCAGAAGCACGACCGCGCCCTGCCCCAGCACGCGCCGCGACCATATCAGGTTGAACTCGGCCAGTGTGTCGCCGATGCGTGTGCCCCCCGACCAGTCCTTGACCACCGCCGAACAGTCGGCAAGGGCGGCATCGGGATCGCGGTGGCGCATCTGCCGGGTCAGATTGGTCAGCCGCGTGCCGAAGACGAAGGTGTGGACGCGGCGGCGTTTTCCGTCAGCGCATGCAGGAAATGCAGGAAGATGCGCGTGTACTGGCTCATCGAACCGGAAATGTCGGCCAGGACCACCAGCGGCGGATGGACTTCGCGCGCCGAGCGGAATTTCGGCAGGATCAGTTCGCCGCCGGTGCGCGCGGCGGAGCGCATCATGGCGCGCGGGTCGATGCGGCGGCCATGCGCATCAGCCTTGAAACGCCTGGTCCGCACCATGTCGAAAGGCAATCGCAGCTCGGCGATGGCCTTCTTGGCATCCGCCATTTCCGCGGCGTTCATCTGGGCAAAGTCCTTGCCCCGCAACACCTCATTGCCGGAAAAGGTGAAACGGGCATCGACCTCGATCTCGGGGACTTCCTGCGGCGGCTGGTTCTTCTGATGACCTTCGAACATGGCCTGGCTGACGCGGTTCTCGGCCGCGCGCGGCTTCTGCTTCTCCTTGACGTCCGGCGCCACCGGCGAAAACATCGCCAGCAGTTTCTCGATCAGTTCGCGCGATTTCCAGAACAGCCGGAAGGCTTCGTCAAAGGTCGGGTGATCCTCATGCCTGGACACCAGCACCGCGTGCAGCGTCCAGTAGAAATCGTCGCGTGAACCAATGCCGGCGGCCAGCACCGCCTCGATGGCATCCTTGACCGAGGCCGGCCCGACCCGCATGCCGGCCTTGCGCAAGGTGCGGGCGAAATAGACGATGTTGTCGGCGATGCGTCCGTCCGCCGTCGCCTCTCTGGGGTCGGCCTCTTTGGGGTAAGCACCCGGCGCCTTCATCGCGCTACTCCGCCGCCGCGAGCTCGGCCTTGACCTCGTCGAGGATGCGCCGGCCCTCGCCCGCGCCGATGCGGGCAATGTCGTCCTGGTATTTCAACAGCACGCCGATCGTGTCGGAGACGGTTTCGGGATCGAGCGCCACCTTGTCGAGTTCGGTCAACGCGCCGGCCCAGTCAATGGTTTCGGCAACGCCCGGCACCTTGAACAGCTCGATCTGGCGCAGCTTCTGGATGAAGGAGACCACCTCCGCCGAGAGCCGCTGGTTGGCTTGCGGCACCTTGCGGCGCACGATCTCCAACTCGCGCTCGGCATTGGGATAATCGACCCAATGGTAGAGGCAACGCCGCTTCAGCGCGTCGTGGATCTCGCGGGTGCGGTTGGTGGTGATGATGACGATCGGCGGTTCTTCCGCCTTGATGGTGCCGAGTTCCGGCACCGTCACCTGGTAGTCGGACAGGATTTCGAGCAGGAAGGCTTCGAAGGCCTCGTCGGTGCGGTCGAGCTCGTCGATCAGGAAGACCGGCGCGGCACCTATCTTGCCCGTCAGTGCATCGAGCACCGGGCGGCGGATCAGATATTTTTCGGAGAACACATTGCGCTCCATGGCGGAGCGGTCAACCTTGCCGGCCGCCTCCTCCATGCGGATTTCGATCATCTGCGCGGCGTAGTTCCACTCGTAGACGGCGGAAGAAACGTCGAGCCCCTCATAGCACTGCAGGCGGATCAGCCGGCGGCCGAGCGCCCCAGCCAACACCTTGGCGATCTCGGTCTTGCCGACGCCGGCCTCGCCCTCGAGGAACAAGGGCCGGTTCATGCGCAACGACAGGAAAAGAACGGTCGCCAGCGACCGGTCCGCCACATAATCCGCGCCGGTCAGGAGATCGAGCGTCTCGTCGATCGTCCGCGGTACGGGGCGCGGTTTCAGTTCGGTCATTCTTTCTCCGTGAACGCCGCCGCTCCGCTGTCCAGGACATGGTAGCCGCGAGCGTGGTAGATCAGCGGCCGCAAATTATCGCCCATGCGCAAGCCTGTCACCTTGCCAAAAAGCACACGATGGGTGGCCAGGTCCTTGGTGTCGATCAGCTCGCAGTCGAACACCGCGAGCGCGCCCTTCAGCGTCGGCGCGCCGGTGGAAATCACATCCCACTCACCGAGCGCGAAACGCTCCTCGACCGGCAGGCCGGTGATGCCGGAAAAGCCGATCGACAGCGGCTCCTGGTGCGAAGCCAGCGTGTTCAGGGCAAACCGGCCGTTTTCCACGAACAGCTCATTCTTGGCGTTTTCGCGGTTGAGGCAGACCAGAATGGTCGGCGGCGTGTCCGACACCGAACAGGCGGCGATCACCGTCGTGCCACGCTTGCCCGCGGGTCCATCGGTGGTGACCACATGGACGTGACCGGCAAAATGGCTCATCGCGTCGCGATAGGCCTGCGGTCCAATATCGTTCTTCTTCAGCACCGGAATTTTCCACAACCAGAAACCCTAGCGCTATATATGGCCAGACATGACATGCCACAAGCGAAGTGCTTGGCCCATATCCCCAAATTCGCGTGTTGCACCAAGGCCGGGCAGCCTTTAGGTCTTGGCGGGAATTGGCGCCCGCGCTGTTGTCGCGGGCTTGGGAGGAACTCTTCGGCAGGATGCGACCCGGGGCAACGATATCCGCCGCGCTGGCCTGGCTGTTCCTGGCCGGCGCCGCCAGCGCCCAGACGCTCACCATCGGCGTCGCCGCGCCCCTGTCGGGACCATCGGCCATCCTCGGCAAGCAGATCGAGGCCGGCGCCGGGCTGGCGGCACGAGCAAACGGCGTAGAATTGAAGACCGTGGACGATGCCTGCACCGCCGATGGCGGCGCCGCCGCGGCCAGGGATTTTGCCGCAGCCAAGGTCAGTGTCGTGGTCGGCTTCCTCTGCACCGATGCGATCGAGGCGGCGATGCCGATCCTAAAGGACGCCAACATCGCGGTCATCACCGTCGGCGTACGAACCGAAAGCCTCACCGACCGCCGTGCCAAGACCGGCTGGCCGGTCTATCGCCTCGGGCCGCGCGGCGACGACGAGCGCAACGCCGTTGCCTCCACCCTCACCCGCCTGTGGCAGAACGAGCTGTTCGCCATCATCGATGACGGCACCATCTATGGCCGCGAGATGGCCGAGACCTTTCGCGCGGCGGCCGAGCAAGCGGCGCTGAAACCGGTGTTCGTCGACACTTTCCGGCCACAGCTCGACAACCAGATCGGCCTGGTCGGCCGGCTGAAGAAAGCCGGCGCCACGCATGTCTTTGCCGGTGGCGACGGCGACGACATTGCCATTATGGGCCGCGATGCAGCACAGCTCCAGGCCGGCATCGTCTTTGCCGGCGGCGAAAATCTGCGCACGCCGCCCGGCGACGTGTCCTATGCCACGGGCACGCTGATGATCGCGCCGCCCGAATGGGCCGATGTCGCCGACCCAAAGGTGCTGGAAAGCTTCTCCGCGCAGAAGATCGTGCCGGACGGCTACACGCTGCCGGCCTATGCGGCGGTCGAGATCGCCAAGGCAGCGTCGGCCTTGTCCTCGGACAAGCCGCTGGCTGAGGCGCTGACCGGGCATGATTTCACCACGGCGATCGGGCCGATCCGCTTCGGCGCCAAGGGCGATCTCAGCCAGAGCCCTTACCGTGTCTTCCGCTTCGACGGTACGCGCTTCGTGCCCTTGGAAAGCAACTGATGTTCCGCACCGGTCCGCGCAACCTGATCACCGACGTTGCCGGCCTGCGCGTCGGCAACGCTGCCGACGCCAAGCTAAAGTCCGGCGTGACAACCGTGTTGTGCGACGAGCCGGCGGTGGCCGGTGTCCAGATCTTGGGCGGCGCGCCGGGCACGCGCGAGACGGACCTGCTCGAACCGCACAATTCGGTCGAGGCGATCCATGCGGTGGTGCTGTCGGGCGGTTCGGCTTTCGGCCTTGATGCTGCGTCCGGCGTGCAGGCGGCGCTACGCGAACGCGGCATCGGCTTCGAAGTGGGCGGCTTTCGCGTGCCGATCGTGCCGGCGGCAATCCTGTTCGACCTGCGCAATGGCGGCGACAAGGACTGGAGCCGTTATCCACCCTACCGCGACCTCGGCTATGAAGCCGCGCAAAGCGCGGCCGCCGATTTCCAGCTCGGCACGACGGGTGCCGGCACCGGTGCGCTGACCGCGGGGCTGAAGGGCGGCCTGGGTTCCGCCTCGACGCTGCTCGACAATGGCGTCACCATCGGTGCACTGGCCGCCGTCAACCCGACCGGATCGGTGACCGTCAGCCGCACCCGCCATTTCTGGGCGGCACCCTTCGAAATCGGCGACGAATTCGGCGGGCTCGGTTATCCCTCGCCGATGCCGGACGATGCCAGGCGTATCTTGCTGAAATATCGCGACAAGCAGGCAGGCAAGCAGATGGAAACCGGCGGCAACACGACCATCGCCGTCATTGCCACGGATGCGGTTCTGACCAAGGCCGCCGCAAAACGCCTGGCAATGTCGGCTCATGACGGCTTCGTGCGCGCCATCTGGCCGACGCACACGCCGGCGGACGGCGACCTGGTGTTCGCGCTGGCGACGGGAACCAGCGGCATCCGGCTCGACGCCGATGCCGCAATCGACCTCTATGCCGCGGCCGGCGCCACCATGGCGCGCGCCATCAGCCGCGGCGTGTTTGCCGCGACGCCGGCCAACAACGACCTGTTTCCCGTCTGGTCGTCGCGCTAAAGCCGTCGATCAGACCGGATCGGATTTTTCTTCCTCGAACATAACCGCGACGTCGGAATTTGCCGCCAGCCACACCTTCTTGCCATCGACCTCGGCAACCAGCGCCAGAGGAATGTAGTGGTGATGACCCCTGTGAGCGCCCTCGCCGCTATCGGCCTTGGTCAACTTGATGCGCTGGCCGTCGACCTTGTCGACAGTGCCGACATGCACGCCATCGGCGCCGACGACTTCCATATGCTCACGAATTTTGCTGGTGTCGGTCATGGTGGTTCTCCATTGGGACTGCCGACAATAACAAATGACAGGCCGATTGGATGCATCGGCTTGTCAGCCGCACGACGTTTTGATTCGGTCGTGCTAGGGATTGCAACGATCGCGGCTGCTGGGGGAAGAACCGATGCGAATGCTTCTTTTGTATGCCGTTTCCCTGGCCGTACAGTTTGTGGTGTCAGTCGCCCACGCTGGCGATGTCGCCGAGCTCGAGATCCTTGGCTTCACCAAGGACGGCAGCGTGTTCGCCTTCGAGGAATACGGTGTCCAGGACGGGTCGGGCTTTCCCTATGCCAACCGCTATTACATCGACACGAGCACCGACAGCTTTCTCAAGGGCACGCCGATCAGAGTCCGGCTCGACGACGAGAACGCCAAACTGGACGCTGCCCGCCTCCAGGCCCGGCAGAAGGGCGAAACCATCGTCAGCCAGGCCGAGCTGAGCGCCAATCACGGTATTACTGCGGGCTTCAACCCGGTGACCGAGCTTTCGGCCGATCCTCACCGGATGGCTGTCAATCCGCGGCCGATCTTCTCTCCGGTCGACCAGCCGCTCGAGTTCCGGCTCGATGAGATCGGCATGAACAACACCGAAGGTTGCGACAGCCAGGGCGAGATCAATGGCTTTCGGCTGCTGCGCGTCGAGGCGCAGGATGGCGGCACCACCAAATTGCTGCACGAGGACAAGTCGATTCCCAAGAGCCGCGGCTGCCCGAACGGCTACCGCATCGGCGCGGTCCAGACATTCTCCATGGACAGCCTCAGCGCCTATGCGGTGCTGATCGCCGTGCGCCAATATGGCTTCGAGGGGCCGAACTTCCGCTGGATTGCCGTGACCGGCCGGCTGTGACAGAGCACGCCGTCATACCCGGCCGCAACGTGAACTACGTCCGCCGCGCTTTGCCGGGGTGGCGCGCGACGCTTTTCCGGCTCGCTGGTGTGGGCCGGGGCCATGGGCGCCAGCGCGTTGATCAACCTGTTGCTGGATCATTGGGTGACGCCGGATAAAATCCGCATTGTGTCGCTGCTGTTTGCGGGTGGCGGCGCCCTCGCCTTTCCGCTTGGCCTGTTCGCGGCACGGCTGGTCTCGCTCGGAAGAGGCCGGGAAGTCGCCTTCGCGGCGGCAATGGTGTGCCTTGCCGCCGCTACGATCGGGCTCACCGCCGGGCTCTATGCCTTGCAATACCGGTCGTACTACGCCGAATGGCATGCGCCCGTCTTCACCCTCACCTGGGGCTTTCAGCTCGCCTTCACGATGGCGGTGGCGTCCTACCAGTTCGTGGTGCTGGGTATCCGGCTCTATTTTCCGCTCGGTTTCGTCGCCTTGCTTGCCGCCAGCCTCTGGTTTGCACTGCAGCGGCGTTGAGCATTTTGTCCGCCTCTGTTAGGACGCGGGCTAACCCAGAGCGGTTCAGCGTTTGGTAGAACCGCCGACCCGCTCTAACTCCTTCTTTTCGCAATTCCGGGACGGAAAACCGCTGCGCACTTTTCCTGGATTGCTCTAGATACATCAGGACTGACCGATGATCCCTCGCTATTCCCGGCCGGAAATGGTCGCCATCTGGTCGCCCGAAACCCGGTTTCGCATCTGGTTCGAAATCGAGGCCCATGCCTGCGACGCGCTGGCCGAACTCGGCGTCATCCCGAAGGAAGCGGCAAAAACCATCTGGGAAAAGGGCGGCGCTGCAAAATTCGATGTCGAGAAGATCGACGAGATCGAGCGTGTCACCAAGCATGACGTCATCGCCTTCCTGACCCATCTTGCCGAATTCGTCGGGCCGGACGCGCGCTTCATCCATCAGGGCATGACCTCTTCGGATGTTCTGGACACCTGCTTTGCCGTCCAGCTTACCCGCGCCAGCGACATCCTGCTTGCCGACATTGACGGCCTGCTTGCCGCGCTCAAGCGCCGCGCCTTCGAGCACAAGGACACCGTCACCATCGGCCGCAGCCACGGTATCCATGCCGAACCGACAACCTTCGGCATCAAGCTGGCGCAGGCCTATGCCGAATTCTCGCGCTGCCGCGAGCGGCTGGTGCATGCCCGGGAGGATATCGCAACCTGCGCCATTTCCGGGGCGGTCGGCACCTTCGCCAACATCGAACCCTATGTCGAGGAGCATGTGGCGGCGAAACTCGGGCTGAAGCCGGAACCGGTGTCGACGCAGGTCATCCCCCGCGACCGCCATGCGATGTTCTTTGCCACGCTTGGCGTCATCGCCTCGTCGATGGAACGGCTGGCGACCGAGATCCGGCATTTGCAGCGCACCGAGGTGCTGGAAGCCGAAGAGTATTTTTCGCCGGGGCAAAAAGGTTCGTCGGCGATGCCGCACAAACGCAATCCGGTGCTGACGGAAAACCTTACTGGCCTTGCCCGCATGGTGCGCTCCATGGCGCTGCCGGCGATGGAGGATGTGGCGCTCTGGCATGAGCGCGATATCTCGCATTCCTCTGTCGAGCGCATGATTGGCCCGGACGCAACGGTGACGCTCGATTTCGCGCTGTCACGCCTGACCGGTGTTGTCGACAAGCTGGTCGTCTACCCCGAGAACATGCTGAAGAACATGAACAAGTTCCGCGGCCTGGTGCATTCGCAGCGCGTGATGCTGGCGCTGACGCAGGCCGGCCTGTCGCGCGAGGACTCCTACCGGCTGGTGCAGCGCAACGCCATGAGGGTGTGGGAGCAAGGCGCTGATTTCCTTGAGGAACTTTTGGCCGACAAGGAAGTGACCGCGGCACTGCCGGAGGCGGAAATCCGCGAGAAATTCGACCTGGGCTACCACACCAAGCACGTCGACACGATTTTCAGGCGGGTGTTTGGGGGGGCCTGAGGTAAGGCGCTATATCGTCGCTGGCGTCACGCTGGAGCACCCCTCATCCGACCTCGCTTCGCGAGGCCACGTTCTCCCACAAGGGGCCTGTTGCGTAATTCGCTGGTTGTGATTCTCTGAGAGGGAGCTCGGAGGAATCGCGATGGCGGTGAAGCAGACTGGACAGTTGAGCTTGGCGGAGGCCTTTCTGGGCCACAAGCTGACGGGGGGTTCTTCGCCACTCGACCGTCTGTCGGGTCTGGTGAAGTGGTACCGGTTCGAGAAGCTGCTTAATGCGCTGCGCGATGGTGGACCGGGTCGAGCTGCCTGGCCGCCGCTGGTGTTGTTCAAGGCACTGTTGCTGCAATCGCTCTACGGACTGTCGGATCGCGAGTTAGAGGAAGCGCTGGGCGATCGGCTGTCGTTCCGGCGCTTTGCTGGGCTGGGGCTGGACGATACAATCCCCGACCACACGGTGCTGTCGCGTTTTCGCAATCTGCTTGTCAGCGAAGGGCTGATGGAGAAGCTGTTTGGCGAACTGGACCGGCAGTTGGAGAAGGCCGGCGTGATCCTGAAGCGCGGTACGATGCTGGATGCCACGCTGATTGATGCGGTCTCGACGCCGCCGACACCCGAGCGGCCGTCGCAGGATACGGACGCCCGCGTCACAGCACGCAAGGGCAAGAGCGGCCTTACCTTCGGCTACAAGGCTCATGTCGGGTGGATGAAGGCTCTGGCCTGATCCGCACGGTGATCACGACACCGGCCAACGTCAACGACACGGTCGTGGCTGATCACTTGATCTGCGGTGATGAGAAGACGGTATGGGCAGACGCAGCCTATGACACCCATGCCCGCCGTGCTCGGCTCAGGGCGGCCGGCAAGAAGGTGCGCATTGCACGGCGCCCCAACAAGCATCATGCGCTGCCGCCGCGGCTCAAGCACTACAATCGCCTGATCGCCAGACGGCGAGCAGCGGTGGAGACCACCTTCGCCACGCTCAAGAACCGCATGAAGCTGACCACGATCCGCTACATCGGGTTGGCCAAGGCTGCTGGTCAGGTGACAATGGCGGCCATCGCTTTCAACATGCGCCGATGGGCCGCCATCACGGGATAGGTGCGTCCACAATCCGGCCAGCCAAGGCCGAACCGCCACCTCAAACATCGAAACCAGACCTCAACCCCTAAGAACCAGCAATAGCCCGCTGATCCTGTTCCCCCGCCGTTCCTCCCAGTAACTGCGCAACAGGCCCACAAGGGGAGAAGGGAAGACTGCGGCAACCTTGCCGCCAATGATTAGCGATCGAGGTTTGCTGAGCCGCGAGCGGTAGGTTTTACCTTCTCCCCTTGTGGGAGAAAGGTGGATCGGCGCGCAGCGCCGAGACGGATGAGGGGTGCTCCAGCTTGGCGCAGCCCCTCAAATCACGCCTTTCCAGGAACAGTCCTGATCACCGTGCCCCACGGATCTTCGCGGACGCTCTCACTGGCTACATTGTCCGAACGCATCTCGACCCAGGCGAGGCCCGAGCGGGACGGGTCGCGGCGGGCGGCACCAGCGCTCTGCCAGGCATTGGCGCCGATGTGGTGGTGATAGCCGCCGGACGACAGGAACACGGCCTGGCCGCCATATTGGCCACCGTGTCGAAGCCGAATTCCTGGTTCCACCAGGCCTCGGCCTCTTCCGGCCTGCCGACGCGCAAATGGACATGGCCGACAATGCTGTTTTCCGGCGCGCCTTGCCAGCCGGCATCGCCTGCCGGGACTTCGGCGACAATGGACGGAATATTCAGCCGCTCGGTCGCCATGGCGATTTTGTCGCCGTTCCATTTCCAGTCCTGCGGACGGCGGTCGGCATAGATCTCGATGCCGTTGCCTTCGGGATCGGTCAGGTACAGCGCCTCGCTGACCAGATGGTCCGAAGCCCCCTCAATGGCGATCTTGTCTGATATGGCGTGGTTGATCCAGCGGCCGAGATCGGCACGGCTGGGCAGCAGAAAAGCCGTATGGAACAGGCCGGCGCTGCGCGGATCGTCCGGCTTGGCGGCGGTGTCCGGCTCGAGCACCAGCAAGGGGCGACTGCCAGCGCCGAGCGTGATCGCGCCATCGGCACGGCTCAGCTCCTGCAGCCCGACAACACTGCGGTAATAGGCAGCGAGGCTTTCAGCATCGCGCGCCTTCAGCCCGACGCGGGCAACGCTCACCGGGGTGGTGGCGGCAAATGGCAGTTCGCTCATCATTGTCTCCGTTGCGGCAACGCTTGATGAAGCTCCCAAAGCCAGGAACCCGGCGCCGCCGATCATTGTACGTCGTGTCAGCGCCAAAATCCCGGTCCTCCACGGCTGTTTCTCTCCTGACGACAGATCGTCTATCGCGATCGTTCACACAAGACAGCGAAAAGCGAACATGGTGTTCACCATTGTGATCGAGAGCTTGTCCATCGACGGTTGCATGAGGCAATCGCGCTCGCTATCTCAGCGCCATGAAAGTCAAAGACGCAGATATCCTGATCGTTCCGGGTTACACCAATTCCGGACCGGAGCATTGGCAGACCCGCTGGCAGTCGAAACTGTCGACGGCGCGGCGTGTCGAGCAGGCGGAATGGTCGAAACCGGTGCGCGAGGACTGGACGGCGAGCGTGGCCAAAGCCGTCAACGAGGCCGAGCGGCCCGTCGTCATCGTCGCGCATTCGCTTGGGGTCGCCGCGGCGGTGCAGGCCATCCCGCAATTTCAGAAGCCGGTCGCCGGCGCCTTCTTCGTGGCGCCGCCCGATGTCGCCAATCCCAAGATCAAGCCAAAGCACCTGATGACCTTCGGCCCCTACCCGCGTGAGCCACTGCCTTTTCCATCGATCGTAATCGCCAGCCGCAACGACCCGTTCTGCGGCTTCGATGTCGCCGAGGACATTGCCGGCGCCTGGGGATCGCTGTTCATCGATGCCGGCGAAACCGGCCATCTCAACCAGGATTCGGGCTTCGGACCGTGGCCAGAGGGATCCATGACCTTCGCCAAGTTCCTCACGGACCTGAAAGCGTAGCGCCTATGGTCGCGCCGCATCAGGCGCCGATCGAATCCTTGATGTCCTTGAGCAAGGTTTTTGCCCCCAGCGAGATCAGCGCATGTTCAGATCCCGTGGCGAGCAGGCGGTAGCCCATCGACACAACACGGCCGGCAATTGCTGGTTCGACGACATAGATCGCCGCATGTTTTCCGGCCTTGCGGGTGCGCTCGGCGACCGATGCTATCGTCTCCATCATGCTTTCCAGCGTCGAATTGACGATCGTACCGTTGCTCCAGGCGATCGAGAAATCCGATGGGCCGAGGAAAATGCCGTCAATGCCCGGCGTATCGAGAATGCCGTCCAGCGCGTCGAGTGCGGCGCGCGTTTCGACCATGGCAAAAGCCATCGTGCGCTGGTTGGTGTCGCGCAGCCATTCGGCATAGTCGCCCTTGCCGTGGCGCGGAAAGGCATAGGTCGGCCCCCACGAGCGCTCGCCGAGCGGCGGATATTTCATCGCCGCGGCGAACAGCTTTGCATCTGCCACCGAGTTCACCATCGGCGCGATGACTGCCTCGGCGCCGAAATCGAGCGCCCGGCTTGCCATGTCAAAGCGGCCGACCGGGATGCGCACCAGCGCCGGCTTATTTGCGGCGAGCACCGGCACGAGACCGCGCAGCACGCTGTCCTCATGATGGCCGCCATGCTGCATGTCGAGCGTGATGGCATCGAAGCCCTGTTTGGCGAGAATCTCGACGGTCAAGGCGTCCGGCACGCCCGACCATGCGGTGACCAGCGTTTCATCGGCGGCAAGACGGGACTTCAGGGACATCTAATCTCTTTCCTTGTTAAGGATCACAGTTTCAGCCGGAAACCGCGGCAAACGCAAAGAAAAACCGCCCGGCTTGGCCGGGCGGTCGATTGGTCCAGTCATTCTTTTCGCCGCAGGTCCTGTCGCAAACCGTGGGACACTTTTGCGGAACCTGCTTCCTTTTGTTTGTTGCAGGTTCTGTCGCAAAACCGTGGGACACTTTTGCGGAACCTGCTTCCTTTTGTTTGTCGCAGGTTCTGCCGCAAAACCGTGGGACACTTTTGCGGAACCTGCTTCCTTTTGTTTGTCGCAGGTTCTGCCGCAAAACCGTGGGACACTTTTGCGGAACCTGCTCCGGAATCAGGTGTTCTTGATCTGCTCGATCGCCTGCGCCATCAGTTCGTCCATGGTGCGACGGATCTGATGGTCCGACTGCTCGACACCGGCGGCATCAAAATCCAGGCGGATCTTGCGGAACACGTCGTGATCGCCGGCTTCCTCTATGTCGGAAACAACGACTTCCTTGGCGTAGGCATCAGCGTCAGCGCCCGACTTTCCGAGCTTTTCGGCGGCCCACAGGCCGAGCGCCTTGTTGCGGCGGGCCGAGGCCTTGAACCGAAGCTCCTCGTCGAATGCAAATTTGCGCTCGAAGCCCTCTTCGCGGTCTTTCATGCTGCTCATGGCGTCCCTCCGGGTCAAATCCGATTCGTTGGCAAGTGATATGTGTGTTGCCAAAGCACAAACCAAAAGGTCGCGAGCCGGTCAATACGCTTCGTCATATGCTGCGCTGCGGCATTTCAGTCCCAAAAGCGGTTGATTGGAAGGATTTGCCGATTGAGCAAACGATGTGATTGGGATAGACCCGGCATTGAACCCCGCCGTCGCCGCACTAATATAGGCGGACGGACAGGAACTGGTCGCTTGCCGCCTGCCCGCAAATCCAGAGAAAAAATCAGATGAAAAATCGCCGCCGCATTTATGAAGGCAAGGCCAAGATCCTCTATGAAGGACCGGAACCGGGTACGCTGATCCAGTTCTTCAAGGACGATGCAACCGCGTTCAACAAGAAGAAGCACGAGGTCATCGACGGCAAGGGCGTGCTCAACAACCGCATTTCCGAGTACATCTTCAACCACTTGAACCGCATGGGGATTCCGACCCACTTCATCCGCCGGCTCAACATGCGCGAGCAGCTGATCAAGGAAGTCGAGATCATCCCACTTGAAGTGGTGGTGCGCAACGTCGCCGCCGGCTCGCTGTCCAAGCGCCTCGGCATCGAGGAAGGCACCGTTTTGCCGCGCTCGATCATCGAATTCTATTACAAGGCCGATGCGCTCGACGATCCGATGGTGTCGGAAGAACACATCACGGCCTTCGGCTGGGCGAGCCCGCAGGAGATCGACGACGTCATGGCACTCGCCATCCGCGTCAACGATTTCCTCTCCGGCCTTTTCATGGGCGTCGGCATCCAGCTCGTCGACTTCAAGATCGAGTGCGGCCGCCTGTTCGAAGGCGACATGATGCGCATCGTCGTCGCCGACGAGATTTCGCCGGATTCGTGCCGCCTGTGGGACGTGGCGACGCAGGACAAGCTCGACAAGGACCGTTTCCGCCGTGACATGGGCGGCTTGGTCGAAGCCTACCAGGAAGTCGCCCGCCGTCTCGGCATCATGAACGAGAATGAGCCGCCGCGCCCCACCGGTCCGGTGCTTGTCGCCTCGACCGACGGCGTCAAAGGCAAGCCGCACTGAACCAAGACCGATATTAGAACAGGAGCATGTCCAGCGTGATCAAGGCCCGCATTACCGTCACCCTCAAGAACGGCGTTCTCGACCCCCAGGGCAAAGCGATCGAACACGCTTTGTCCGGCCTGGGTTTTGATGGCGTCGGCGCGGTACGGCAAGGCAAGGTGTTCGACGTCGAACTGGCCGAGACCGACAAGGCCAAGGCCGAAGCAGACCTGAAAGCCATGTGCGACAAGCTGCTGGCGAACACGGTGATTGAGAACTATAGTGTGACACTTACCTAGGGTTGTGCCGGAGGCACGGATGCCTGAAGTCACGAATGAACTGATGTACGAACTTCTCACGAAAATCCATTCACGGATGGATCGACTTGAGAACGGTCTAAGCGAAGTCAAGCACGAGATTGTTGCTATCAGGTTGCAGGCGTTGAGCACGCAAACGGACGTCAACAACATCTACGCGATAACAGGTCGTATTGATCAACGTCTTGAACGAATTGAGCAGCGCCTCGAATTGCGCGAACTCGCTGAAGCACAAAGGCCTTACGAACCGAAATGAGATCAGCCGTCGTCCTGCTTCCGCGACGTGACTGCGGTCTCGACCACCATCCTCAAGATCAGCATCGAGACCTCGCCCCCAGCACTATCCTTGTCTTTGAAATGCCCGGTGACACCCAAATCTCGAAATTCATGAGCCTGGTCCTGCGGCACGCACCGCAGGAGGCAGGGCTGTCGCTCGACGAAAACGGCTGGGCCGATTTTGATGCGCTTTGCGCGGTCATCCAGACGAAGTTCGGCGCTTCAACTGTCGATGTCTTACGAGTCGTCGAGGAAAATCCAAAGAAACGCTTTGCCGTCGAAGGCAATCGCATCCGTGCCGTGCAGGGCCACAGCGTCGATGTCGATCTCGGCCTGCCGCCGTCGGTTCCGCCTGATTTGCTCTATCACGGCACCAAGGAAGCGTTTCTCCCCGCCATCCTGCGCGAAGGCCTGACCAGCCAGTCACGCCAGCATGTTCACTTGTCAAAGGATGTCGAAACCGCTCTGGTCGTCGCGCGGCGCCGCGCCGGAAAAAGTGTTATCCTGCAGGTCGACTCGGCAACCATGGCGAGGGACGGGGCGTCATTCTTTCTCTCCGACAACGGTGTCTGGTTGACCAACCACGTTTCACCCCGGTATCTCACTCAGATGCTCGAACGGGAATTGCCATGAAATCCGCCGTCGTCCTCCTGCCTGGCCTCAACCGCGACCGCGACATGATCGCGGCGCTGACCAAGATTTCGGGAAAACCGCCGGTCACCGTCTGGCAGACCGACACAGAAATCCCGGATGTCGACCTGATCGCCATTCCGGGTGGCTTCTCCTTCGGCGACTATCTGCGCTGCGGCGCGATCGCGGCGCGCATGCCGGTGATGCGGGCGGTCGCCGAAAAGGCCGCCAAGGGCGTCACCGTCATCGGTGTCTGCAACGGTTTTCAGATCCTGGTCGAGGCCGGCCTGCTGCCGGGGGCGCTCATGCGCAACACTTCGCTGAAGTTCGTCTGCCGGCAGATCAAGCTCGAAATCACCAACGCCAACACCATGTTCACCCGCCGCTATGGGCAGGGCCAGATCATCCGCTCGCCGGTGGCGCACCACGACGGCAACTACTTCGCCGACGCCGAAACACTTGCCCGCCTCGAAGGTGAAGGCCAGGTGGTGTTCCGCTATGCCGAGGGTACCAACCCCAATGGCTCGATCAACGACATTGCCGGCATCATCAACGAACAAGGCAATGTGCTTGGCCTGATGCCGCATCCTGAAAACCTGATCGAAGCCGCCCATGGCGGCAGCGACGGCCGTGCCCTTTTCGAAGGCGCGCTCGGCATCGCCGCTTGACGATTTCAGCCGCAAATGCGGTAAAGTTTACAAGGACATCACGTCCATTGCTCTGGGGAGAGAGACGGTCATGAAACTCTATTCGCGGCCGTTGTCGCCCTACTCGTCGATCGTGCGGGCGCTGGCCTATATCAAGGACGTGCCGCTCAAGATCATCGCGCCGCCGCCGGGTTTTCCGATCCCCGAAGAGTTTCGCGCCATCTCGCCGATGAACCGGATTCCGGTGCTGATCACCGGCTCGGGCGAAACCATCGTCGAATCGGTTGTCATCGCCGAATACCTCGAGGAGCGGTTTCCGGAACCGGCGCTGCTGCCGCCCGATTCCAAGGATCGCGCCCTGGTGCGCATGTTCGCCCGCATCACCGATCTCGACGTGCTGACGCCGACGATGAAGCTTTTCGAGCTGCATTTCGTGCCGAAGCGCAACAATGCCGAGATCGACGCCCAATTCGCCCGCCTGCATCACGGGCTGGCGGCGATCGAGGCGCGCATGGCGCAAGGCCCCTTCGCGCTCGGCAACGACATCAGCTTCGCCGACGCCTGGCTGACGCCGACCCGGTTCATCTTCAACAATTTCCGCGCCATGACAGGCCGCCACGACCTGCTCGACACCTATCCCAAATTCGACGCCTATGAGCAGATCGCTTCGCAGCATCCGGCACTGTCGCGCGTATGGGGCGAGATGACAGACGGCCTGAAAATCTTCCTGTCCGATCTCGAGATGGGTGCCGCTTGATCAAGAGCAAGACGATCGCCCTGGTTGCCGCGGCAGGCTTTGCCCTGGCCTCGTGCCAGTCGACCCCGAAGAGCACGCCCGCCCCCTCGGGCAAAAGTGCGGCGCTTCTGGCCATGGAACAGGTGGCAATCGCCGCACACAAATGCTGGATCGCCAGCAAGGACCCGGCCTTCAAGCAATATCAGATGGCCAATGAGCTGAACTCGTTCAGCGGCACACCGCGTTTCCTTTTGGTGCCAGCCAAGCATTATGGCGGCAAACCGTTGCTGGTCGTGCAGGCGCAAGGCAATTCGAGCCGCGTCGACGCCTTCGGCCCGCTGATGAACGACCCGCTCGGCGCGCGCATCGGCTCGGACATTGCCCGCTGGCAAGCCGGCAATCCGGCCTGTGCCGCGACCGCCTGACCATGGGCCGTTTCCTGCAGAAGGTGGGGCTGGCCATCGGTCTGGCTGGTCTCGTCCTGCAGTTCTGCATCAGCATTCCAGCGTCGATGGAAGCCGGGCGCAGCCTGCTGGGCTCGATCGTCTTTCTGTTCAGTTTCTTCACCATCCTGACCAACATTGGCGCTGTGCTGGTGCACACATCGCTACTGTCATCCACCGGCTATGCCTGGCTGCCGGCCTTCGCCGGGTCACGGATGCGTGCGGGGGTTGCGGTTTCGATCACCCTGGTCTTCATCGTCTATGCCACGGTTCTGGCACGGCTCTGGCAGCCGCAAGGACTGTTCTTGCTCTGCGATGTGCTGCTGCACTACGTCACGCCGGTGCTGTTCGTGCTGTGGTGGCTGATAGCAGGCGCCGATGGCAGAACGCGGTGGAGCGACATCTCCTGGTGGGTGCTCTATCCCATCGCCTATCTGGCCTATGCTCTGGCGCGAGCGCCGTTTGCAGGCGAGGTGCCCTACCCCTTCCTGGATGTCGCCAAGAACGGCGTAGCCAGTGTCGCCATTGCGGCATTGGCCGTCACCGCGCTGTTCCTGGTGATCTGCGTCGTCGCCGTTTTTATCGATCGCGGCATCGGCCATCGCGGGGCCAAACGGGTCCGTTAAGACATGGGTTCGTTAGAATTGGCCTCTAATCCCAGAAACGCCTGATGCCCTCGCGATGGGCATCGCAGCGGGAGATGCCGATGTCCTTGAGCTGATCGTCGGTCATCTCCAGCAAAGCCAGCCGGCCGCGCCGGCGCTCCAGCAAATGGTCGATCCATCGTGGCAACGACCGGACCACGCGCAGCAAACGGCCGACAAAGCCGCGCTGGCCGGACGGGCGCAGCGCCTCGCTTGAAAACGCGGTTCTTGAATGAGGGAGTGTCGCGATTGTATCCATTTTCTTTCTGCCAAATGTCTCAATTGCACCCTTTTTGATGTGCGATTGATATGTATTGACTTATATTCCGGTGCAATATAGAAAATTGTCACCATGACAAATTGGCTTCCAGATCTGACCGTCGGCGCCGGGCCGCTCTATCAACGTCTTGCGGACTCGGTCGAAGCGGGCATCGACCAGGGCGTGATCGGTGCCGGAACAAAACTGCCGCCGCAGCGCGACCTCGCCTATGACATTGGCACCACCGTCGGCACGGTCGGCCGGGCCTATCAATTGCTGCGCGAACGCGGGCTGGTGAGCGGCGAAGTGGGGCGTGGAACCTATGTGCTTGGCCAGCGCGCCGAGGGCGTGAAACCGGAGGCACCCGACGTCGGCGTGGAAGGCACGCGCTACGTCGATGCGCCCCAGGACAAGCTGCGTTTCGACAGCACGGCCGCCCCCGATGTCGGCCAAGGCACTGATGTTGCCGATGTGCTATCGCGCACCGCGCAGGATCATCCCCATGAAATTTCAAGCTATACGCGCGATTTTCCGGGCCGCTGGTACGATGCCGGCGCGCGCTGGCTGGCGCGAAACGCCTTCCGCCCTGCCGCCGACAGCATTGTTCCGACGCTCGGCACCCATGCCGCGGTGATGGCGGCGATCGCGGCACTCACAACGCCCGGCGATTATGTCGCCTTCGAGCACCTCACCTATTCGCAGATCTCCCGCAGTGCCGGGCTGATCGGCCGGCGCACCGCGCTGGTGGCGTCGGACGAGGAAGGCCTCGATCCGGCCGATTTCGAGCGCGTCTGCGCGCAAAAGCATCCCAGAATGATCTTCCTGATGCCGACGGCCAAAAATCCGACGCTGGTGACGCTGTCGGCAGCGCGCCGCGAGGCAATTGCGGGGATAGCGCGCGAGTACAATGTCGTCCTGATCGAGGACGATCTCTATGGCCACCTGACCGATGACCCGACACCGTTGCTCGCCGAATATGCCCAGAGAGAACCATCGTTGCTGGCGGCCTGTCGAAATCGGTCGCGGCCGGGATGCGCGGCGGCTGGCTCTCCTGCCCGCCTGCCTATCGCCACCGTATCCGTGTCGCCCACAAGATGATGACCGGCGGCATGCCCTTCCTGCTGGCGGAGGTGAATTCCCGGCTGGTGCTCTCCGGTCAGGCCAGCGATATCCGCAAGCGCAGCATCGCCGAAATCAGCGCCCGCATCGCGATCGTGCGCGAGACCTTGGCCGGCTTCGCGTTCAAGTCACACGACAAGGTGCCCTTTGTCTGGCTGACTTTGCCCGACCCCTGGCTTTCCGGCACCTTCAAGAATGCCTGCCTCGAACACGGCGTGCTGATCGACGACGAGGACGAGTTCAAGGCAGGCCGCTCCGAACAGGTCTTTCATGGGGTCCGCTTCGGCACCTCGCAGCCGAGGCAGCGCGGCGATGTCGCCAACGGCGTTGCGGTCATCCGGCGGCTTCTCGATGAGGGCCGCGCCGGCTACGACAGCTTCTCCTGAGCGAACCGAACGCGGGTCAGCCCTCGGCCTTGAAGTTGGCCGCTTCCTTCATGGCCTTGTCCTTGCCGTGCCTTTCAGCCAGTTCCTTGGCCTGTCCGGGCGAAACGTCGGTGGTCTCTGCAATATGCATGGCCTCCTTGTCCGAGAGGCGATTGTCTTTCTTGCCTTGCTTGGTAGCCATGGTCTGGATCTCCTGAATGGTCTCAGACCCAACGGCCGGGATGCCATAGCGTTCCTCATTCGGCTTTGCATTCCTCACGGTGATCTCGCCGATGACCGCTGGCCCGACGGGCGCCTGCAAGGCCCGGTGCGGACCCGCCCCGATCATCACCTTGTTGCTTTCTGTCTTTTTCCTCGATCGACGGGTGTATCGGCCGCAAAGCTTGCGATAAGAGGGGACTCAAAATCCCCGCTCCATGGACATAAATCGCCGCCCATGACCATTTCCAATTCCGTGCCGATCACCCCAGAGCTCATCGCCGCGCACGGGCTGAAGCCCGACGAATATCAGCGCATCCTCGATCTCGTCGGACGCGAGCCGAGCTTTACCGAGCTTGGCATCTTCTCGGCGATGTGGAACGAGCACTGTTCCTACAAATCCTCGAAGAAGTGGCTGCGCACGCTGCCCACCACCGGGCCGCAGGTCATCCAGGGGCCGGGCGAGAATGCCGGCGTGGTCGACATCGGTGACGGCGACTGCGTCGTCTTCAAGATGGAAAGCCACAACCACCCCTCTTCATCGAACCCTACCAGGGAGCGGCGACCGGCGTCGGCGGCATTTTGCGCGACGTCTTCACCATGGGCGCGCGGCCGATCGCGGCGATGAACGCGTTGCGCTTCGGCGCTCCCGATCACCCCAAGACCAGGCATCTCGTCGCCGGCGTGGTTTCCGGCGTTGGCGGCTACGGTAATTCCTTCGGCGTGCCGACGGTTGGCGGCGAGGTCAATTTCGACGCCCGCTACAACGGCAACATCCTGGTCAACGCCTTTGCCGCGGGCCTCGCCAAGACCAACGCCATCTTCCTGTCGGAAGCCAAGGGCGTCGGCCTGCCGGTCGTCTATCTCGGCGCCAAGACCGGTCGCGACGGCGTCGGCGGCGCCACCATGGCGTCGGCCGAATTCGACGACAAGATCGACGAGAAACGCCCGACCGTGCAGGTCGGCGACCCCTTCACCGAAAAATGCCTGCTCGAGGCCTGTCTTGAGCTGATGGCGTCGGGCGCCGTCATCGCCATCCAGGACATGGGTGCGGCCGGCCTCACCTGCTCGGCGGTCGAGATGGGCGCCAAGGGCGACCTCGGCATCGAGCTCGATCTCGACAAGGTGCCGGTGCGCGAAGAGCGCATGAGCGCCTATGAGATGATGCTGTCGGAAAGCCAGGAGCGCATGCTGATGGTGCTGCGCCCCGAGAAGGAAAAGGAAGCCGAGGCGATCTTCCACAAATGGGGCCTCGACTTCGCCATTGTCGGCAAGACCACCGACGACCTGCGCTTCCGCGTGCTGCACCAGGGCGACCAGGTCGCCGATCTGCCGATCAAGGATCTCGGCGACAAGGCGCCGGAATATGACCGCCCCTGGGTCGAGCCGAAGAAGCCGGCGCCGCTCGCCGCCAATGACATTCCACAGGCCGATGTTGCCGATGCGCTGCTAAAACTGCTCGGGGGCCCGGACCTGTCGTCGCGCCGCTGGGTCTGGGAGCAGTACGACACGCTAATCCAGGGCAATTCGCTGCAGCTCCCCGGCGGCGATGCCGGCGTGGTGCGGGTGGAAGGCCATCCGACCAAGGCGCTCGCCTTCTCCTCTGACGTGACGCCGCGCTATTGCGAGGCCGATCCCTATGAGGGCGGAAAACAGGCCGTGGCCGAATGCTGGCGCAACCTCACCGCCACCGGGGCCTTGCCGCTGGCCGCCACCGACAACCTCAATTTCGGCAATCCGGAACGGCCCGAGATCATGGGCCAACTGGTCGGCGCGGTGAAAGGCATCGGCGATGCCTGCCGCGCGCTCGGCTTCCCGATCGTGTCGGGCAATGTCTCGCTCTACAACGAGACCAATGGCCAGGGCATCCTGCCGACACCGACCATTGGCGGCGTCGGCCTGATCGCCGATTGGTCGAAAATGGTGCGCACCGGCTTTGCCGCGCAAGGCCAGATGATCCTGCTGGTCGGCGCGCCCGACTCCTGGGGCACGCATCTTGGCCAGTCGGTCTATTTCAGGGACATCCATGGCCGCACGGACGGCCCGCCACCGCCGGTCAACCTCGCGCATGAGAAGCGCGTCGGCGATCATGTGCGCTCGCTGATCGCCTCCAGCATTGTCACCGCTGCGCATGACGTTTCCGATGGCGGCATCGCGGTGGCGCTGGCCGAAATGGCGATGGCATCGGGCATTGGCGCGACCGTTCCTGGCCTTGTCGGCACCGATCCGATCCCGGTCTGGTTCGGCGAGGACCAGGGCCGCTATCTGCTGACGCTGTCGATCGATCCGCATGGCGACGAATGGGACGCCATCCGCAAGCAGCAGGGCGAACTCGGCATTTTCGCACCGTGGATCGGCTCGACCGGCGGCGATACGCTGAGACTCGGCGACGCCAGGGCGATCCCGGTCAGCGACCTGAAGGCTGCCCACGAAGGCTGGTTCCCCCGCTTCATGGACCAGGCCAGTTGAGCACACTGGCTGCCCGGGCGCTGCTTGCAGTCGTTTTCTGGCCGTCGCTGTTCTTCTTCTGGTTCCTCGGGCCGTTCGTCTTTTTCCTGCTGTCGACGACCTCTAGCGAGGTTTGCCCGCTACTGGAAAGGCGTGAGCAGTTCCTGGCTTCGGCCAATGGCACGCTGCCCATGTTGGTCCCGCAGAACCTTATCTATGCGGTTCCGATCGTCTGCCTCGTGCTTTGGAGCCGGCTTTTGCCGGAGCCCGCGCGGGCAAGCCGGGTCGTGACCTGCATCAAGCTTTTCGCCGTCGCGGCCGTCCTGGGAGCCCTGTGGGAATATGGCTCTTCGCTTGTCTGCGACGGCTACGGCCGGCCGTTCTTCTCGCCAGCCTGGCAAATGACCAGCTACCTGCCTATCGCCAATCTGGCCGTCAACATCCCGCTCTATGTGCTGGTCTTCAGCCTTGGCCGCGCCTTCTCGATGCGCGAAGACGACCCCGCAGCCGATACTGCCCATCCGGATGAGACTACCTCGTAGGTGACAATCACGCTGGTGCCGGACGGAACGGCTTCAATCGCGGCCGGAAAGGCTTTAGGCTTATCCCGACTCTCATCGCACGGGCAGCCACGCCGCCCGCCCGAAACAGGAATTCTGCAATGGCAATGGACGCCCACGATATCGAAAAACTGATCAAGGACGGCATTCCGGACGCCAAGGTAACAATCCGCGACCTCGCCGGCGACGGCGACCATTATGCGGCGGAAGTCGTGGCCGAGAGCTTCCGGGGAAAAAGCCGCGTCCAGCAGCACCAGATGGTCTATGACGCGCTGAAGGGCAATATGGGCGGCGTGCTGCACGCACTGGCGCTGCAGACCAGCGTCCCCGAGTGAGGAGTTCCCACCAACCCGCTTGGCCCAAACCCGCCCATCCTTTGCGCCATTTCGGCCCAGGCGCGGCTAATGTCTTGTTTCGGGCAACCTATGGGTTTATTTGAAGGACATGCTTCGAGCCTGACTCCCACAGGCGTGAAAGGATATTCCATGAGCGGTATCAACGACTACATCGACAATGAAGTGAAGGGCAACGACGTCGTGCTCTTCATGAAGGGCACGCCCGGTTTCCCGCAGTGCGGTTTTTCCGGCCAGGTCGTCCAGATCCTCGACTATATCGGCGCCGACTACAAAGGCGTGAATGTCCTGGACTCTGCAGAGCTGCGCCAGGGCATCAAGGACTATTCCAACTGGCCGACGATCCCCCAGCTCTACGTCAAGGGCGAGTTCGTCGGCGGCTGCGACATTATCCGCGAGATGTTCCAGGCCGGTGAGTTGCAGACGTTCCTGGTCGAAAAGGGCGTGAGCGTCAAAGCCACTGCCTGATTCGGTTTCGGGCAGATCGTAGCGACTGCACTGAATACCGGGGCAGCCCCACCTCGGCAATTTATTGCGCCCCGATATCGGGACCAAGACGAGCCAATGCGCCGGCCCGCCGGCGCGTTTTCGTTTGAGAGATCGGACTTGCCGTGGACCAGCAATCATCAGCGCCGCAATTGGCAATCAAACTGCCTATTCCGCGCTGGGAGTTCATTGCGCTGTGCGCGGCGCTGATGGCGCTGAATTCGCTGGCCATCGACATCATGCTGCCGGCACTGCAGCAGATCGGCGCCTCGCTCGGCGTCGAGAATGAAAACCACCGGCAATATGTAGTCACCGCCTATATTCTGGGCTTTGGTGGCGGCCAGCTGTTCTTCGGGCCGATCTCGGACCGGTTCGGCCGCCGCTCGCCGCTCGTCGCCGGGCTGATCATCTATGTGGCGGCAGCGGCCGCCGCAGCCATCGCGCCAAGCTTCGAAACGCTGCTGATGTGCCGCGCCGTGCAAGGCATTGGGGCTGCCGCCACGCGTGTCATCGCGGTCTCGATCGTGCGCGATACGTTCGAAGGCCGGCGCATGGCCGAGGTGATGTCGCTGATCTTCATGGTATTCATGGCGATACCGGTGATCGCGCCAGGGATCGGCCAGTTCATCATGCTGTTCGCGACCTGGCACTACATCTTCGTCACCATGGCCGTCGGCGCGCTGATCGTGTCGGCGTGGTCGCTGCTGCGCCTGCCTGAAACGCTGCGCCCCGAATATCGCCGGTCCCTGACGGTCTCCTCCGTCGTCGGTGGGTTCCGCATCGTGCTCACCAACCGTATCGCGCTCTGCTACGCCTTTGCCAGCACCTTCGTCTTCGCCGCCATGTTCGGTTTCATCGCCTCGGCGCAGCAGATCTATGTCGACATCTTCAACGTCGGCGAGATGTTCCCGGTGATCTTCGCCGGGGTCGCCGGCGTGCTCGCCTTCTCCAATTTTCTGAACTCACGCCTCGTCGGCCGCATCGGCATGCGCCGCCTGTCGCAGAGCGCGCTGCTTTTGTTTCTGGTCATCAGCCTGGCCTGGCTGGTGGTTTCGCTGGAAATCAAGATGCCGCTCTGGCTGTTCATCACCTTCTTTGCCAGCGCCATGCTCCCATTCGGTGCGCTTGGCGCCAATTTCAACGCGCTTGCCATGGAGCCGCTCGGCCAACTGGCCGGCACCGCGTCGTCCATCCTGGGTTTCATGCAGACGTTTCTCGGCGGCATTCTCGGCACGCTGATCGGCCAGGCCTTCAACGGCACGGTGACGCCGCTTGCCGCCGGCTTCTGCAGCGTCTCGGTCGCGGCGCTGCTGATGATCCTCATCGCCGAGCGCGGCAAGATGTTCCAGCCGCACAACCCACCCGTTTCCGGGCATATCACCGACCTGCATTAGAGCCTTGTTTTAACGCAATTCCGGACGGAAAACCGCTTCACACTTTTCCTGGAATTGCTCTAGACGACGTGCGTCAGGATGCGCCTTGAATCGCCGCCGTGAAGCGAGGCGCAAGCATGCGCCCGGCGATTGCTCCGCCCATACTGTCCGAAAAGGGCAATGGCAGAGCCTCGTCGAGCGCCTTGAGGATGGATGCCACGAAGGCCCGGCTGAGTTGCGGATCGGTCCCCAGATCGGAATAGGTGGCGCGGGGCTTGCCGATCAGCGTGCCGTTGCGGCGAAGCGAGAACTGCAGCGTCAACGACATGCCCGCGGTTCCCGCCGGCGGCTTCCAACAGGCATAGATAGCGTCCGACATCTCCTTGAGGGTGTCGACGGGATCGGTGCTGTGGCAGGGGCGCTCTTGCGCGATTGCCACATCGGCGTTTGCAAACAAGACGGCAGCAAGAGCCGCCGCAAAAATTGCGAACCGAGATTTCATTCGAGAGAGTCCCCCTGCGAAAGCACCAACTCTTTGGCCACACAAACCGCTGGCCGCAGGAATTGATCCTACGCAGCCCACAGTTCGCGGCGCAACTCCTGCCAGCTTTCCCGGTCGGGCGCGACCAGCAGACCGCCGCCGACATGCGACGGCAGATAGGCGCTGCCGTCGAAGCGCGCGGCATGGCCGCCGGCCTCGGCGTGGATCAGCACACCGGCGAGGTGGTCCCAAGGCATCAGCTTGTTGTAGACGACGAAATGGCCATGGCCACTCGCCAGCAAGCGGTATTCGTGGGCGGCGCAGCGGTAGTTGAATTGCGACAGCGTCTTGGTCTGGTTGCAGGCCAGCCGCGTGCGGTCGGGCTCGGCCATGTATTGCCAGGAGACCGCGCCGGTCATCCCGGAGATCGGCGCGCTTGCCGCAACCCGCACCGTCTCCAGGCTGCCATGCGCATGGCGGATATGGCTGCCGGCACCCTTGGCGCCGATCAGCCAGTCCTTGCCGACCGGATCATGGATGATGCCGGCGACCGTCTCACCCTTGACCACGACGCCAAGCATGACGCCGAACAGCGGCACGCCCGAGGCGAAGTTGAAGGTGCCGTCCACAGGATCAATGACGAAGGCCAAATCGGCGTCGCCCAGACCATCGAGCAGCGCCGGATTGTCGGAACAGGCTTCCTCGCCGACAACCATGGCCGAGGGATAGCGCTGGCGCAGCCTGGCGGTGATCAGCCGTTCGGCGTTGACATCGGCTTCTGTTACCAGATCGGCGGCGGACGTCTTCTGCCTGATGTCGCCATCGCCCAGCCGGCGAAAGCGGGGCATGATTTCGGTGTCGGCGGCCTCGGCCAGCAGGCTGGCCAGCCAGTCGATTGCATTGTCGTCAAATGTCATCGGGTGCGTCTTGTCCTGTGGTGAGGGTCTGGTTCAAGGCTGCAAAGTCGAACAGCTTCCTGTCGAGCAGATGCGACGGCCTGGTGTTGGACAGCGCGCGGATCATCGTATCCTTGCGGCCGGGCATGCGCTTTTCGATGTCCTCCAGCATCGCCTTCATGGCGTTGCGCTGGAGACCTTCCTGGCTGCCGCAAAGGTCGCAAGGGATGATCGGGAACCGCATCGCGGCGGCGAATTTCTCGAGGTCGATCTCGGCGCAGTAGCTCAGCGGCCGCAGCACCATGACATCGCCCTCGTCATTGAGCAGCTTTGGCGGCATGGCGGCAAGCCGGCCGCCATGGAACAGGTTCATGAAGAAGGTTTCGAGAATGTCCTCGCGGTGATGGCCGAGAACCAGCGCCGAGCACCCCTCCTCGCGCGCAATGCGGTAGAGATGGCCGCGCCGAAGCCGCGAGCAGAGCGAGCAATAGGTGCTGCCCTGCGGCAGCTTGTCGGTGACGACCGAATAGGTGTCCTGGTACTCGATGCGGTGGGCAATGCCGTTGGCGTTGAGATAGTCGGGCAGGATGTGTTTTGGGAAATTCGGCTGGCCCTGGTCGAGATTGCAGGCCAGGAGTTCGACGGGCAGCAGCCCGCGCCATTTGAGGTCGAGCAGAGTGGCAAGCAGGCCGTAGGAATCCTTGCCGCCCGACAGCGCGACCAGCCAGCGCTGTCCCGGCTCCACCATCGAGAAATCCTCGATCGCCTGGCGGGTCAGCCGTAGCAGCCGCTTGCGCAATTTGTTGAACTCGACCGAGGACGGTACATCGGCGAACAGCGGATGGGAGCCGCCTTCGTTGGTCGGTTCGAGCGTCTCTATGTCTGGCTGCATGTTCATGGCGCGGCGGCCCCGGAGATGACGTCCGCCCGGATTAGCGCATCGGCCGGAGAATCGAAACCGCAAAGCGGATGTGCCAAACAAAAAGGCCGCCTCGAGGGGCGGCCTTTTCGGTATCGCAGAAAGCGTTCGCTTAGCGCGAATAGAATTCGACGACCAGGTTCGGTTCCATCTGGACGGCGAACGGAACATCCGCCAGGCCAGGGATGCGCGAGAAGGTCGCGACCATCTTGTTGTGATCGGCTTCGATATAGTCCGGCACGTCGCGCTCGGCGAGGCCGACCGATTCGAGCACGATGACCAGCTGCTTCGACTTTTCGCGCACTTCGACGACGTCGCCCGGCTTGCAGCGGTACGAACCGATGTTGACGCGCTTGCCGTTGACGTTGACGTGGCCGTGGTTGACGAACTGACGGGCCGCGAAAATGGTCGGTACGAACTTGGCGCGGTAGACGACCGCGTCGAGGCGCGATTCGAGCAGGCCGATCAGGTTCTCCGAGGTGTCGCCCTTGCGGCGGTCGGCCTCTTCATAGACCTTGCGGAACTGCTTTTCCGAAACGTCGCCATAGTGACCCTTCAGCTTCTGCTTGGCGCGCAGCTGCAGGCCGAAATCGGAAAGCTTGCCCTTGCGGCGCTGGCCGTGCTGGCCGGGGCCGTATTCACGCTTGTTGACCGGGGACTTCGGGCGGCCCCAGATGTTTTCGCCGAGACGGCGGTCGATCTTGTATTTCGCGGATTCGCGCTTGCTCATCGCATTCCCTTTTCAAAACAACACACCCGGCACCTCATGGTCCGGGTGAAGGAAACGCGCCCTCCTCTGGCCTCCGTTTTCGAGACCTGACAGGGTTTTCCCACGCAACGCGGCGGAAAACCCACGGGACACGTCAGTTCAAACAAAACCAGAAACCAAGGCGACCGGTCTTGCGTATACAAAACAAACACCGGACATCGCTGCCCGGCGTTGGCGGCTGGTTAAACCGAGATTTAACCGGTGTCAAGCTTTCGCGTAGCCCGGCACGGCGCAACCGTATACCGTCGCCGACGTTGAGCGATGCCGGATGTGGCGGGAGGTTTGCGCCAACGGCACCAGGAAGGGATCTGGAGCTTGAGGAGTCCAATTAGCATGAAGAAGTTCTTCCTTACCTTGGCAGGAGCAGCGGTGCTTGCAGGTTCGATGGCGGTGGCGCCGGAACCGGCCATGGCGCGCCATTGGCACGGCCACAAACAAGTGTGCCGCGTCATCGTCAAGAAGAGGGTGGTGTGGCGGCACGGCCATCGCAAGGTGATCGTGCAAAAGATAAGGCGCTGCCACCGCTGGTAAGGCAAACATTTCCAGAGATTTTGCTTGAAGAAACAAGGCCCGCAGTTCCGCTGCGGGCCTTGTCTGTTTGGTCAATGTTTCGCGAGCGATACTCAGTCTTTCGACTTCTTTTCCGGCAGCCCTTTGCGCTTGGTCTCGGCGAATTCCTCGAGCTGCTTTTCGCTCATGGATTCGTACATTCCCTTGGAAGCGCCTTTGAGCTCGCTCTTCTTGGTCTCGCCGCGCTTGGCCGACAGTGCGGCACCGGCGGCCATTTGCTGGGCTTTCGAGGTGGCTGGCATGGCGGTTTCTCCTTTGCTGTCAGGAGAAACGCCGCGCTTCGGAGGCGGTTCCGGCGCGTAAGCGGCCCAATTCCTCGGGTCGACTGCTATCAGCCCGTCAGGCCACCGGCTTCGGCGAGTTCGTTGGCAGCCTTCCCGTGTCCGGAGCCCCGGTGTAGGACTGCTGAATGAAGTCGCTGACAGACCCCTCACAAGCTCTCTCCACCGGCCTGGCGAAAATCCGCACCGAATTCCACGTGCCGGATGGATTTCCGGCTGACGTATTGGTCGCGGCGGAGGCGGCGACTAGGCGTGTGCCAGACCAGCATGCCGATCGAACTGATATGCCCTTCGTCACGCTCGATCCGGCTGCCTCCACCGATCTCGACCAGGCGTTCTCGATCGAGGCGAGCAGCAGTGATCTTCTGCTGCATTATGCCATTGCCGACGTGGCCTGGTTCGTCGAGGACGGCGACGCGGTGGATGTCGAAGCCTGGAACCGGGGCCAAACGCTTTACTTGCCGGACGGCAAGGCCGGGCTAATCCCCCGGTGCTTGCCGAGGCTGCGGCGAGCTTGTTGCCGGATGGACCGCGTCCAGCTGTGATCTTCACGGTTCGGGTCGCCGAAGACGGCGCGGTGAAGCTGGACGGCGTGGAACGGGCAATCATTCAAAGCCGCGCGAAGCTTGCCTATGACAGCGTGAAGGCGTCCGACGTTCCGCCCGACTTCGCCGAATTGGCGCGGCGCATTGCGGCAAACGAAGAGCGTCGTGGCGCTTCACGCGTCGACCCGCCCGAGCAGGAGGTGGAAAGGCTCGCCGACGGCACCTTCCGGCTTTCGTTCAGACCGCTGCTGCAATCCGAGCGGGACAATGCAGCACTTTCGCTGGCTGCCAACATGGCGATTGCCGACGCCATGCTGGCGCACAAGACCGGGCTGTTCCGGGTCATGTCCGGGCCGGACGCTTCCAAGGTGCAGAGACTGCGCAACGCGGCACAGGCGCTCGGCCTGTCCTGGCCGGCCTCTACCGGCCTGCGCGACTATCAGCGCACGCTTGACCCGGCCGATCCGAAACAAGCCGCATTGATGCTGGAAATCCGCCGTGCAGGCAACGGCGCGTCCTACCAACCCTATGTGGAGGGCGTTGTCCCCTGGCATGAGGCGATGGCCGCCACCTATGCCCACGCCACCGCACCGCTCAGGCGGCTCGCCGACCGCTATGTCGTGCGCTGCGCGCTGGCAATCGCCAACGGTCAGCCCGTGCCGCAGGCCGTCAGCAATGCGTTCGCTGGACTGCCGAAGGTAATGGGACGTGCGGATGCCCGCGCTTCGCAGATCAACCATGCGGCCATCGACCTTGCCGAGGCGGTGATGCTCAGGGGACGCGAGGGGGAAACGTTCAAAGCCGTTGTCACCGACTTCGTCGATCATGGCGTGCGCGTTCAGCTTGCCGACATGCCTGTCGTTGCCACCGTGAAGGCCTCCGGGTTCAGACAGGGTGACGGTCTGACGCTAAAACTGGTGTTGGCCGATGCGGATCAACGCAGCATCGTCTTCGAACCCGTTTAGGCGGCAGACGTTTCCGCCACCAACCCAAAGCCCTGCATCAGCCTGCTGACGGCGAAATCCGCCTTGCCTGACGTGAAGACCGCGATATCGGGCTCGCCTTGCGGCAGCGGCCCATCGACGGGCGGCAGCAGGGAGAGGGCTCGCCTGGCGATCGCCTCGGCCGGATCGATCCAGTCGACCGGCCAGGGCGCGGTCTTGCGCATGCGGTTGACCAGGAACGGATAGTGCGTGCAGGCAAGCACGACGATGTCGGTTCTCAGCCCGTCATGTTCCATGAAGCAGGGCGAGATCTCGGCGCGCACGGCCTCCTCGTCGACAAAGCCCTCGCGCATATAGACTTCGGCAAGCCCCGCCAGCCTGTCGCTGCCAACCAGGCGGACATGGCATTTCTGCGCCCATTTGCTGATCAGGTCGCGCGTGTATTGCCGCTTCACCGTACCCGGCGTCGCCAGCACCGAGACCAGGCCCGAGCGGGTGCGCTCCGCCGCCGGCTTGACCGCCGGCACGGTGCCGACGAAGGGATGGCCGGGAAAGGCATCGCGCAGCGCATCGATCACCAACGTCGAAGCGGTGTTGCAGGCGATGACGGAAATCGCCGGCGCAAACCGGTCGAGCAGCTTGGCGAAGAGCTCGAGTATATGGGTGCGCAGTGCCGGTTCTTCCCAGGCGCCGAACGGAAAGGCGGCATCGTCGGCGACATAGATGAAGCGCCGGTCCGGCATCAGCACGCGCGCCTCGCGCAAAACGGTCAACCCGCCGACGCCGGAATCGAACATCAGGATCGGGCGGTGGCTTGATCGATCGTTCATGAATATCGGACCACGGAAAGAGGCTGCCAGTGATTTGGCCAACGCCGTTCTATCCGCAACGATCATGGTCTTGAAGTGGCGAACGCGCGCAAGTTTTGCGCAGTTCTGGCCTCACACCCCACGCTTGCCGAAACCGGCGGTGCGCGGCCTGCCGAAAGGCTGCGGCGCGGGCGGAACGCGTGCAGCTGCGACACGAGGCGCAGCCGGGACATTGCTTGCTGCGGTTCGGTCGGCGCGGGCCGACGTTGGCAGCGGGCCGTCAAAGTCGAACATTGAGGTGAGCTCTTCGATGTTGCTGCCGGCGACAGGCTTTGCCCACAGGATGCTGCACCAAAGGCCGAATATGGAAAGGCCAAGCAGGTTCAGGCCGCCAGGCACGCTTTCCGGATCGCCGAATTTGATGACCAGCAGCGTGCCTGCTTGCAGAACGGCGTAGAAGCCGGAAAGCACGATATAGGACCACACGATCCACCGGCGCCCGTTTGCATCGCGGCCGCGGCGCAAGGCAATGTTGCCGCGCAGCACAACAAAGATGAGCGAGAAGACCAGTACCGCACCGGCCATGCCTTGCCGTGACGGGCCTGGCGCCGAATAGGCCAGCCCTTCGAAGCCGATCGTGCCGGTAATGCAGATGATGATCGCCACCAGTTCGGCCACCGACAGGCCGAGAGAGTAAAGGAAGAAGCGCAGACGGCCGATATTGGAGGTGAACATCGGCAACCCACCGTTTTCACAACAATGGATCAGAACCGAATAATATTCGGTTACTCCAGACGTTCGAAGCTTACTGACCTTAACCTTCTTTATCAGCCACCCGGCTTCGCGCAGCGGCCGGAAGCCGTCTTGGATCGTCTCCCGGCGAACCATCGCCGCGCGGCATTGCCGGCGAGAACCTGTCGAGTGAGGAAATAATGCCGCGCAGCACCTTCAGCTCCGGCTCGGCAAAGCCGGCGCGCGTCAGCACGGCGCGCAGATTGTCGACCATCTTCGGCTTCTTCGGCGCCGGCCGGAAATAGCCGCGAGCCTCGAGTGCGCCTTCGAGATAGGCGAACAGGCCGTACAGCTCTTCCTTGCTGGCCGGCTTCATCTCCGCCCGGTGAAATTGGTCTTGGTCTCGTCCTCGAGGCCGGACTTCATCCACTCATAGGACATCAGAAGCGCTGCCTGGGCGATGTTGAGTGAGGAGAAATCAGGATCGACCGGAAAGGTGACGATCTCGTCGGCAAGCCCGACTTCGTCATTATAGAGGCCGAAGCGCTCGCGGCCGAACAGGATGCCGGTGCGCTGCCCAATGCCATGACGGGCGCGCAGCACCCTGCCCGCCTCCACCGGTCCGCGCACGGCCTTGAAGCCATCGCGCTGCCTTGCCGTGGTGGCGAAAACGAAGTTCAAATCGGCAAGCGCCGAAGCCAGATCGTCGAACACCTTCACGGCATCGATGACATGGTCGGCGCGGCTGGCGGCGGCGCGCGCCTTCTCGCTCGGCCAACCGTCGCGCGGATTGACCAGGCGCAGTTCGACCAGGCCGAAATTGGCCATGGCGCGGGCGACCATGCCGATGTTCTCGCCAAGCTGCGGCTCGACGAGGATGATGGCCGGACCGGCGGCCGTGGTGCTATCGGGATCTTTGGTGACAGACATGATTGTCAATGAACTGCTGTTTGCGGCATTTCAGCGTTCCCTGCCATATTCAGCCGCGAAAATGAAGCTTTGGCAAATGATGGCGGCCACGACCTCACATTCGTGACCGATCGCCGTTTGCGCGGCCAAAAGCGCTTTGATATACGGGCGGCATCTCCCGGCCGAACGCCACGCGGGCAAGGCCGTCCCACATCCCAGCAACGAGGCATTCTTTCCATGGCGAAGATCAAGGTGGCGAACCCGGTCGTCGAACTCGACGGCGACGAGATGACCCGCATCATCTGGCAGTTCATCAAGGACAAGTTGATCCACCCTTATCTCGACCTCAAGCTTGAATATTACGACCTCGGCATCGAGCACCGCGACGCCACCAACGACCAGGTGACGATCCATTCGGCCAACGCCATCAAGAAGTACGGCGTCGGCGTGAAATGCGCGACGATCACCCCCGACGAGCAGCGCGTCGAGGAATTCAAGCTGAAGAAGATGTGGAAGTCGCCGAACGGCACCATCCGCAACATCCTCGGCGGCACCATCTTCCGCGAGCCGATCATCATGAAGAACGTGCCGCGCCTGGTGCCCGGCTGGACCAAGCCGATCATCGTCGGCCGTCATGCCTTCGGCGACCAGTATCGCGCCACCGATTTCCGCTTCCCTGGCAAGGGCAAGCTGACGATCAAGTTCGTCGGCGAGGACGGCAAGGTGATCGAGCATGACGTGTTCGACGCGCCCGGCGCCGGTGTCGCCATGGCCATGTACAATCTCGACGAGTCGATCCGCGAATTCGCCCGCGCCTCGCTGAACTACGGCCTGCTGCGCAACTATCCGGTCTATCTGTCGACCAAGAACACCATCCTCAAGGCCTATGACGGCCGCTTCAAGGACATTTTCCAGGAAGTCTACGAGGCTGAATTCGAGGCCGAGTTCAAGTCAAAGAAGCTGTGGTACGAGCACCGCCTGATCGACGACATGGTGGCCTCCAGCCTGAAATGGTCGGGCGGCTACGTCTGGGCCTGCAAGAACTATGACGGCGACGTGCAGTCCGACACAGTGGCTCAAGGGTTCGGCTCGCTCGGCCTGATGACCTCGGTGCTGATGACGCCGGACGGCAAGACGGTGGAAGCGGAAGCCGCGCACGGCACCGTCACCCGCCACTATCGCCAGCACCAGAAGGGCGAGGAAACCTCGACGAATTCGATCGCCTCGATCTTCGCCTGGACGCGTGGCCTCGCCCACCGCGCCAAGCTCGACGACAATGCCGAGCTGAAGCGCTTTGCCGAGACGCTGGAAAAGGTCTGCATCCAGACGGTCGAAAGCGGCTTCATGACCAAGGACCTGTCGCTGTTGATCGGTCCTGATCAGCCCTGGCTCTCGACCACCGGCTTCCTCGACAAGATCGACGAGAATTTGCAGAAGGCGATGGCATAAGAACCCCAATTTTCGCATGGCGAAGGCTCCGAAAGGAGCCTTCGCTTTTTGGGCCAGCGAAAGCGAAGGGCTGACAGCATGACCAAGCCGATCCTCTACGGCGCGGACTACAGCGTTTATGTGCGCATTGCGCGGATGGCGCTGGAGGAAAAGGGCATCGACTACGAGCTGGTGCCGCTCGACATCTTCGCCGCCGACGGCATCCCGGCCTGGTATCTCGAACATCATCCGTTCGGCCGTATCCCGGCCTTCGAGCATGACGGTTTTCGCCTCTTCGAAACAAACGCGATCGCGCGCTATGTCGACGAGGCCTTCGACGGTCCGGCGCTGCAGCCTGCCGATGCGCGCGGCCGCGCCAGGATGGGCCAGATGACAGGCATGCTCGACGCCTATGGCTACCGCGCCATGGTGTGGGACGTTGCCGTCGAGCGGCTGGAAAAGGCTGAACCGGATGAGGCCCTGATCGCCGGCGGGCTGAGCCAGGCCGAGACGGTGCTGAACGTGCTGACCTCACTGAAGGCAAATGGACCCTGGCTGCTCGGCGATCAGCTGACGTTGGCCGACCTGCACGCTGCGCCGATCCTTGCCTATTTCGTCAAGGTTGCCGAAGGGCAAAAGCTGCTGGCGCGGTTCGCAACTATCCAGGACTGGTATGCGCGCATCGCTGCCCGCCGGAGCTTTGTGCACACCGAAAAAGTCGGCTGAGGCAGTGAGACCTCATTCGGGCAGATAGATTTCCGCCTTCATGAAGGTTTTGGCGCGACCGCTGATCAGCACGCGGTCATCCGCAAGCTCGCACAGCAAATGGCCGCCGCGCTGCGAACACTGGAACGCCGACAGATGGGTGTTGCCGAGTTTTCGGCCCAGTACGGCACCAGCGTCGCATGGATGGAGCCGGTCACTGGATCCTCGGGAATACCCGCTGCCGGGGCGAAGTAGCGCGACACGAAATCATGGCCGCCGCCCCGCGCGGTGACAACGACACCAAGCGGGTCGAAGGCCGCGATCTTGAACAAGTCGGGAACGAAAGATCGCACGGCGGCTTCATCGGCAAGCTCGACGAACAGGTTCTCGAAATTGCGAAAGCACGCGACCGGCCGGGCCGACACACTGTCCTGAAGCGCGCGCGTCAATTCGACATCGAGCGGCTGTGGCGGGAAGCATGGCAGGTCAAGCCGATAGGCACCGTCATGTTGCGAAACCCTGATCTCGCCAACCCGCGTCGCAAAGGCCATGTCGCCCGGCACGTTGTAAGCTTCAGCAAGCACATGCGCCGTGGCGAGCGTCGCGTGGCCGCAGAACTCGGCCTCATGCACCGGCGTGAACCAGCGCAGGTCCCAACCCGTGCCGTTCGGTCGCGCGAAGGCGGTTTCAGCCAAATTGTTCTCGTTGGCAACGGCCTGCATGACCTCTTCCGGAAGCCAGTCCTCCAGAATGAGGACGGCCGCCGGGTTGCCCTGAAAAACCCGGTCGGCAAAAGCATCGGCCTGATACATGGTCAGTGTTGGCACATCCTTCTCCCGATCGGCCGTTGAATATCCAGGCGGCAGGCGCGCATTAGAAACTGATTTCCGGCCGGGTCACCATCAGCCAGAGGATCGCAAGCACCGCGCCAAAGGCCGGAAAACCGCAAGCAAACCAGATGCGAAACAGGCGCTTCTCCTCGGTGGGCAGCGGTGCGTTTTCGAGGACCGCCTGCCGCGCCAGATTGCGGATCCGAATCTGCATCCAGACCACCGGCAGCCAGAACAGACCAGTCACGACATAAAGCAGCAAAGAGAGCACGATCCAGCCTTCGGAGAGCGGCCAGCCCACTGCCTGCGCCAGCAACACGCCCGTGATCGGCTGCACGATGACGGCGGTCGCCGTAAAAATTGTATCGGCGATGACGACTGTGCCGGCGACATGGGCGACGATATCGGCGCGGCCGGTGCGTTGCGCCATCAGCATGAAGAAGGCAATGCCGGCGCCAGTGCCGAACAGAACCGTAGCGCCGATGACATGCGCCCAGCGCAATATGTCGGCCCAGAGGCTCATCGCTCGTCGAGCACCGCGAGCGCCACCAGCACCAGGCAAAGCGCGGGGATCGTCTTGACCAGCGGTCCCAGTGGATCAAGCCATAGACCTGGGACAAGAAGCGTCGCGCCCGCCAGATAGGACAGGGTGATCGCAATCATCGCCAGCAGCGCGCACCGGGCCAGGGATCGGACCACGACAGCCGCGCCGACCAGGATATCCGCCACACCTCCGGCAAGAACCGACAGATGGGCGAAGCTCGCCGACACGCCGTGCGAAACAAGGATGTTCGCCGCCGCCTCTTGTCGGATCAGGCCGATGATACCCGAAACAAGCCAGAACAGGGACAGGCAAGCGAAGATGACAGGTTTCGCCAGCCAGAGGCGGGCAAACCATCGTTCCTGGACATTTGCGGGCATGTCGGCCAGCGTTACCTCCAGCGGCTGAAGCGGACGGTCGGAAACCTGGCCCCAGGCCGCGGTATCGCCTGTCACGCCGCGCGCCACCGCGGCAAGGGCTGCGCTGCGCAACGGGGACCGCCAACCGAGAATGCCAAGCATGTCGGCAACGGCGCCCGCAAGCCGGCCGAGAATGGCCGGCATCGGCACCACTCTCGCCGGCGGCAGACCAAGCCACGCACGCAAGGCCAGCAGGACCTCGGCGAGCGGTCTGGCATTGGCTTCGACGAGATCGACGGCAAGTCTGGGCGGCAGCGATCCGGCGACCGCCCGTGACACCGCCTCAGTAACGTCGGTGACCGAAACGATCTGGATCGGCTGACGCGGCATGACGGCCGGAACAAAACCAGGAAATGCCGCAAGGGCGCGCAGAAGTGCCGTGCCGCCATAGGCGGCGGGCGCGATCACCAGGCCGGGTCGCAGGATGGTCCACTCCAGCGAAGAGCTGGCGACGGCCCTGTCGCCTTGCGCCTTGGTGCTGAAGAAAGGATTTGCCGAAGCGAGATCGGCGCCGATCGCGGATATCTGCGCAAAGCGGTACACACCGGCCCGTTCGCAGGCCGTGACGAGTGCCACCACCGAGCCCCGGTGAACGGCGTCGAGGCGGTCGCGCGGGCCGTCCTGCAGCGCGCCCGCCGCGTTGACCACTGCGTCCATGCCTGCGACCACCGGCAGCCAGTCTTCAGCGGCAAGCAGTTTCGACATGTCCGCCGCGATCCAGCGAACCGACGGCCGGCGCCGCCCGGCATCCCCGACATCGCGACCGAGAGCGGTGACATGATGACCATCGCGAAGCAAACGGCCAATGACGGCGTCCCCGATCAAACCATAGCCGCCGAGGACGAGAATATTCATGTCGTGGCTTTCAGGCCGCTTCGAGTGCCGCCTTCACAGCCGCAATCGCATCGTTGGCCTTCGACGCATCCGGTCCGCCGGCCTGCGCCATATCGGGCCGTCCGCCGCCGCCCTGCCCGCCGAGTGCGGCGGAGGCCACGCGCACCAGATCGACGGCGCTGAAGCGGCTTAGCAGATCGTCGGTAACGGCGACGACGACACTCGCCTTGTTGTCCTCACCGGCGCCGACGAAGACGACGACGCCGGAACCCAGCGAGGTCTTGCCGGCATCGGCCAGCGGCTTCAGATCCTTCGGCGAGACGCCGGAGACCGCCTTGCCGAGGAAGCCGACGCCCGCGACCGTCTCGTTCTCCGAGGGCGCACCTGCCGCGGCACCGCCGCCCAGCGCCAGCTTTTTGCGCGCTTCCGTCAGCTCCTTCTCGAGCTTCTTGCGCTCGTCGAGCAAAGCCTCGACGCGCGCCGGCACGTCGGCGGGCGAGATCTTCAGCACCGCTGCCGCCGCCTTCAGACGCCTGTCCTGCTCGTCGAGATGTTTTCTGGCCGCCTCACCGGTCAGCGCCTCGATGCGGCGCACGCCGGCGGCGACCGCGCTGTCGGAGACGACGCGGACCAGGCCGATGTCGCCGGTCGCCCCAACATGGGTGCCGCCGCAGAGTTCGACGGAATAGGGCCGGTTGGCCTTCGCGCCATGCAGCCCGGTGCCCATCGACACGACGCGCACCTCATCGCCGTATTTCTCGCCGAACAGCGCCATGGCGCCCTCGGCGATGGCGTCGTCGACCGACATCAGGCGCGTGGTCACCGGGCCGTTCTGCACGACGATTTCGTTGGCCATGCGCTCGACCTCTTCGAGCTCCTCGGCCGAGATCGGCTTGTTGTGCGAGATGTCGAAGCGCAGACGCTCGGGCGCGACCAGCGAGCCCTTCTGCGCGACATGGGTGCCCAGCACCTCGCGCAGCGCCTCGTGGATCAGGTGCGTGGCGGAGTGGTTGGCGCGCAGCCTGGTGCGGCGCGCATGGTTGACCTTGAGCTCGACAGCAGCGCCCGTCTTGACGGTGCCGCTTGCCACCTTGCCCAGATGCACGAACAGCCCGTCGGCTTTCTTCTGCGTGTCGGAGACCTCGATCGAAAACCCTTCGCCGGAGATCACACCGGTGTCGCCCATTTGGCCGCCGGACTCGCCATAGAACGGCGTCTGGTTGACGACCACGGCAATGGCGTCGCCCTTGCCGGCGCTGTCGACGGTCTTGCCGTCCTTGACCAGCGCCTGGATGAGGCCTTCCGCAGCTTCAGTCTCGTAACCGAGGAACTCGGTGGCGCCGGTCTTTTCGCGCACGGAGAACCAGACCGTCTCGGTGGCGGCCTCGCCTGACCCCGCCCAGTGCTTGCGCGCCTCGGCCTTCTGCTGCTCCATCGCATTGGTGAAGCCGGCAAGATCGACCGAAATGTTGCGCTGGCGCAGCGCGTCCTGCGTCAGGTCGAGCGGGAAGCCATAGGTGTCGTAGAGCTTGAACGCCGTCTCGCCATCCAGCATGTCGCCGGCGTGCAGCGTTTCGGTCGCCTCGGAGAGCAGACCGAGGCCGCGCACCAGCGTCTTGCGGAAGCGCGTCTCCTCGAGCTTCAGCGTCTCTGTAATCAACTGTTCGCCGCGCAGCAATTCGGGATAGGCCTGGCCCATCTCGCGCACCAGCGCCGGCACCAGCTTCCACATCAGCGGCTCGTTCGCGCCGAGCAGCTGCGCGTGGCGCATGGCGCGGCGCATGATGCGGCGCAGCACATAGCCGCGGCCTTCGCTCGACGGCAGCACGCCGTCGGCGACCAGGAAGCAGGACGAGCGCAAGTGATCGGCAACGACGCGGTAGGACGCCACCGTTTCCGCATCGGGAGCGCGCCCAAGCGCGGAGGACGCCGCATCGATCAAGTGACGGAACAGATCGGTTTCGAAGACGCTTTCCACCCCTTGCAGGATCGAGGCCATGCGCTCTAGGCCCATGCCGGTGTCGATCGAGGGGCGCGGCAGGTCGATGCGCTCCTCCTTCGTCACCTGTTCATACTGCATGAACACCAGGTTCCAGAATTCGAGGAAGCGATCGCCATCCTCCTCGGGGCTGCCGGGAGGACCTCCCCAGATGTGCTCGCCACGGTCGATGAAGATTTCCGAGCACGGTCCGCAAGGGCCGGTGTCGCCCATCGCCCAGAAATTGTCCGAGGTCGGGATGCGAATGATGCGATCGTCCGAGAAACCGGCGATCTTCTTCCAGAAGCCGGCCGCCTCATCGTCGGTGTGATAGACGGTGACCAGCAGCTTGTCCTTCTTCAGACCGAACTCTTTGGTGATCAGGTTCCAGGCAAGCTCGATGGCGCGCTCCTTGAAATAGTCGCCGAAGGAGAAATTGCCGAGCATCTCGAAGAAAGTCAGATGGCGCGCGGTGTAGCCGACATTGTCGAGGTCGTTGTGCTTGCCGCCGGCGCGAACGCTCTTCTGGGCGGTGGTGGCACGCGAATAAGACCGCTTCTCCAGACCGGTGAAGACGTTCTTGAACTGCACCATGCCGGCATTGGTGAACATCAATGTCGGATCGTTGCGCGGCACGAGCGGGCTCGAGGCCACGACCTCGTGGCCCTCCTTGCGGAAATAGTCGAGAAATGTCGACCGGATCTCGTTCACGCCACTCATGACTGCTGCCTTTTCGCGAAAACCGCCGGCGCGGCCGGCGGAAACTGGTCTCTGCTTTGCAGAAATAGATTTGGCCTTTTAGCGGGCACGCCCCAGCCTGTCCAGAAACACGGAATTGGGCCAACCGAGGAGCTGTCAGGCTGGCTTCACGCCGCACAAAAACGAAAACCGCCGGCGCGAAGGCCGGCGGTTTTGAACGCGGTACTACAGTACTCGGTTACTTAAGCATCAGGGCATAGGCCGACTTTATGGCCGAACTCTGACCGTAGCCTACATCGCGCCGGCTTCGTCCTCAAAACCGTCATCGCCGCCTTCAGAGCCACCGTTTTCGAGGAATTTTTCGGCGATCAGCCCAGCATTCTGCCTGAGCGCCAGTTCGATCTCTCGTGCGGTATCGGGATTGTCGCGCAGGAACAGTTTGGCATTTTCGCGACCCTGGCCGAGACGCTGCGAATTGTAGGAGAACCAGGCGCCCGACTTCTCGACCACGCCGGCCTTGACGCCGAGATCGACCAGTTCGCCGGTCTTGGACACGCCCTCGCCATACATGATGTCGAATTCGACCACCTTGAAGGGCGGCGCCAGCTTGTTCTTGACCACCTTGACGCGGGTCTGGTTGCCAACGACCTCGTCGCGATCCTTGACCGAGCCGATGCGGCGGATGTCGAGGCGCACCGACGCATAGAATTTCAGCGCGTTGCCGCCGGTCGTGGTTTTCGGGCGAACCGAACATGACGCCGATCTTCATGCGGATCTGGTTGATGAAGATGACCATGGTGTTGGAGCGCGAGATCGATGCGGTCAGCTTGCGCAGCGCCTGGCTCATCAAACGAGCTTGAAGACCCGGCAGCGAATCGCCCATCTCGCCCTCGATTTCGGCGCGCGGCGTCAGTGCCGCGACCGAATCGACCACCAGCACGTCTATGGCGCCGGAACGCACCAGCGTGTCGCAGATTTCCAGCGCCTGCTCGCCGGTGTCGGGCTGCGAGATCAGCAGGTTTTCAAGGTCGACGCCAAGCTTGCGGGCATAGACCGGATCGAGTGCGTGTTCGGCGTCGACGAAGGCGCAGATGCCGCCCTTCTTCTGGGCTTCGGCCACGGTGTGCAGCGCCAGCGTCGTCTTGCCCGAGCTTTCCGGCCCGTAGATCTCGATGATGCGGCCGCGCGGCAGGCCGCCGACGCCAAGCGCGATGTCGAGGCCAAGCGAGCCGGTCGGCACCGTTTCGATCTCGACGACCTGCTCGTTCGCGCCGAGCCGCATGATCGAGCCCTTGCCGAAAGCCCGCTCGATTTGCGACAGCGCCGCATCCAGAGCCTTTGATTTGTCCACTGCCTTATCCTCTACAAGCCGCAAAGAATTCTGAGCCATGATACATCACCCCTTGGTCGTCAATGAAGGCCGGACAATCCGTAATCCCTGCCATTTTGTACCTTTTTTGTTCTCGTTTGGCAAGAGGGATCAAATATCTGAAAAACAAATGATATCCGGATTTGTTCTTTTTTCGTACCAAGAGATCGAACAGGAACGCATCCCGCATTGGGCCAGGCGGTCCCGCTGTTTCGGTTCGCCGAATCGCTGCCTTGCGTGCGAAAACTCCATCTTGCAGCCTAGCGCTTGCGCGGCAGGAATAACAAAGGGCATATCGCCGGCATGGTGAAATCCGCAAAAATACTGGCCGTGGGCGGCGCCCATATCGACCGGCGTGGCCAGGTGTCCGGCGCTTATGTGCCGGCCGCGTCCAATCCCGGTACGATGCGCGAAGATGTCGGCGGCGGCGTCTTCAACGCGCTGCGCAGCACGGTGCGGCGCGGCGTCTCCGCTTCGCTGCTTTCGATGCGGGGCGGCGATGCCGCGGGCGATACCGTTTCCCGCGCTGTCGCCGAGGCTGGGATCGCCGATCTGTCGGCGGTCTTCCTCGACCGCACGACACCGAGCTACACGGCGTTGATCGATCGCGAGGGCGAATTGATCGTCGGCTTTGCCGACATGGCGCTCTATGACCTGGCATTCCCCAAGCAGATGCGGCGCTCCAAGGTCCGCGAGGCGGTCGCCGCCGCCGATGCCATCCTGTGTGACGCCAATCTGCCGTCTTCGGCACTGGAACGGCTGGTTTCGCTCGCCGCCAGCAAGCCGGTCTATGCCATTGCCATTTCGCCGGCCAAGGTGGTGCGGCTAATACCGGTGTTCGGCGCGCTGGCGCTGGTCTTCATGAACCGGCGCGAGGCCGTCGCGCTGGCCGGCGTCCATGCAGATGCCGCCGAGCGGGATGTCATCGATGGGTTGCGATGCAGCGGCCTCGCCAGCGGCGTCGTCACGGCGGGCAGCGCGCCGGTGCTGGGCTTCGATGAAACAGGCGCCTTTACGATCATGCCACCTGCTCCGAGAAAAATCGCTGACGTCACCGGCGCCGGCGATGCACTGGCGGGCGCGACGATCGCGGCCCTGCTGCGCGGCCTGCCTTTGCGCCAGGCCTTGCGCGAGGGCGTTGCGGCGGCGACGCTGGCCATAGAAAGCGCCGACGCCGTTCCCGATTTCACCGCTGCGGCCTTTGCGGATGCTCTGGCTCTTGTGCCGGAAGCCAGGGAAGTGGCATGAGACCGGCAAATTCATAACGCCGCAGCGAAGGCTACGTGTCCTGATGGATGCGACACACTGCGGATTGGAGATTCGAGATGACCCCTGAGACCGCCCGCCCCTTCATCGACATCCACGCGCCGGTGGCGCAGGCCCTGGCCGCCGGACGGCCGGTGGTGGCGCTGGAAAGCACCATCATCACCCATGGCATGCCCTACCCCGACAATGGCGCCATGGCGGCGAATGTCGAGAAGATCATCAGCGACGGCGGCGCCGTGCCGGCGACGATCGCCGTGGTTGGCGGCCGCATCAAGATCGGCCTTTCCGATGGCGAGCGCGAATCGCTGGCCATGACCGGTGACGCCATGAAGCTGTCGCGCGCCGACCTCGGCTTCGCCGTCGCTCAAGGACGCACCGGCGGCACGACCGTCGCCGCCACGATGATCGCGGCTGAAATGGCCGGGATAAAGGTGTTCGCCACCGGCGGCATTGGCGGCGTGCACAAGGGCGCCGAAAAGAGCTTTGATATTTCCGCCGATCTCGACGAATTGGCGCGTACACCGGTCATCGTCGTCTCGGCCGGCGCCAAGGCCATTCTCGACATCGAAAAAACGCTCGAAGTGCTGGAAACGCGCGGCGTGCCGGTGATTGGACATGGCTGCGAGACCATGCCCGCCTTCTGGTCGCGGCAGTCGCCGTTCCGCGCGCCGCTGACCTTGCACACGCCTGAAGAGATCGCGCATTTCTACCAGACTAGGGCTGCGCTGGGTCTCGGCGGCGGTGTGCTGGTCGCCAATCCAGTGCCGGAAAACCACGAAATCCCGGCTGAAGAGATGGCGGGCTATATCGAAGCAGCGCAAAAAGCGGCCGAGGCGCTCAACGTGACCGGCAAGGCGGTGACGCCGTTCCTGCTGGGAAAAATCCTGGAGTTGACCGGCGGCCGCAGCCTGAAGACCAACATCGCGCTGGTCGAAAACAATGCACGGCTGGCGGCCGAGATCGCCAAGGCGTTGTAGTTACTTCCCAGCCCTTCGCCCCGCCTCATAGGCACGGCGTGCCCAGACCGTCATTTCGTCGGGATCGTCGAACGCGTTGTCGGGAATGCTCCAATACGGCATGGCAACCAGCTTGCCGCGCCGTGTACCGGTATAAGTCCACTGCTTGCAGCCGGCGGCCTCGAAGTCGGGCACGCTTTGCTCGTCGGCCTTCAGCAGCAATTCGCCGCGCAGCACGATGGCGACGATGACGCCGTCGAAATAGATGCCCTTGCCGCCGAATAGTCTGCGGATGCTGATCGGGCCTAACCCTTCGAACAGTTCGGCGATGCGTTCATTGTCCATGCCGCGATCATGTCATCGGCATTTGACATTGTCATCGCGCAGCCGAGATCATGCTGACAGGTTGAGAACATTTCCGTCGGAGTTTTTGTCATGCCGCTTCTGCTCAAGGGGTCCTGCCGCTGCAACGCCGTGCGTTTCGAGGTGGAAAGCCACACGCCCGTGCCGTTTATGCTGTGCTACTGCTCGATCTGCCGCAAGCAACAGGGCGGCGGCGGTTTCGCCATCAATCTCGGCGCCGATTACGAAACGCTGAACATCAGGGGCAAGAGGAGCCTTGGCGTCTATCGCGCCGAGATCGACGATGACGAGCATCCAAACTGCGAGATTTCTACCGGCGAGCGCAATTTCTGCAAGAAATGCGGTTCGGCGCTGTGGCTCTACGATCCGACCTGGCCGGAGCTGGTGCACCCCTTCGCCTCGGCCATCGACAGCGAGCTGCCGAAGCCGCCGGAAAAGGTGCATCTGATGCTGAAATACAAGGCGAGCTGGGTCGAGCCCGATATCAGCAAGGGTGACAAGGCGTTCGATGTCTATCCCGAGGAATCGATCGCGGACTGGCACAAGCGTACGGGCATGTGGGTGAAGTAGCGTTCTTCGCGCCGTTACGGGGGCAGAACGGGTATTTCAGAGGCTGGCGCTGCCCCTCATCCGTCACTTCGGCCGTTCGTCATTCGAAAAGCCAAGCAATTGGCTTTTCGTCCGCTGCGCGGACCATTCCTCACCTCCCCGTGAACGGGGAGAAGGAAGATCAGGCTGAGGCGCGTGCCTCTGCCAGCGCCTTGAGGTCGGCCGGCTTCAGTTCGACCGATTCGCCGCAGCCGCAGGCCGAGCTCTGGTTCGGGTTGTGGAAGGTGAAGCCGGTGCGCAGCGTCGTCTGCTCGAAATCCATCTCGGTGCCGAACAGGAAAAGCGCAGCCTCCGGCGCGACATAGACATGGGCGCCGTCGCGCTCGATGTGGTCGTCCTTGGTGTTGGGCTCGGTCACCAGATCGACCGTGTATTCCATGCCGGCGCAGCCGCCCTTTTTGATGCCGAGACGAATGCCATGCGCGTTGTCGCGGGTGGCAACGATCTCGCGCACCCGGTCGGCGGCCTTTTCGGTCATCGTGATGACGGCAAAGCGTCCCATTCTCTTTCCTTCTCCATTCCATGCAGGTTCAAGGCCTGCCGAATGATTCCTCACCTAAAATGGTGAAGTTTTACCACTGGCGCAAGTGTACCAGGCTCGACCTGCCTAAAGCGTGACGCGCTTTAGGTTTTTGTTTTATGCATGTCGTTGCCCCAAAACCGAGGTCACTTTTGGGCGACATGCATTAGTACCAGCCCACCGCCACCTGCGCCTCTTCCGACATGCGGTCGGGCGACCAGGGCGGATCGAAGGTCATGTTGACCTCGACGCCGGACACGCCTTCGACGGCGCCGACAGCGTTCTCCACCCAGCCAGGCATCTCGCCGGCCACCGGGCAACCCGGGGCGGTCAGAGTCATGTCGATCTTGACCGAGCGGTCGTCCTCGATGTCGATCTTGTAGACGAGGCCGAGCTCGTAGATGTCGGCCGGAATTTCCGGATCGTAGACCGTCTTGAGCGCCGAGACGATGTCGTCGGTCAGCCGCGCCAGTTCGTCGGCGGGAATGGCCGAGGCGGAAACGACGCTATTGACGGCGTTTTCCGGAGTGGTCTCGGCAGCGATGCTCGCGTCATCCATGATCGTCACCCAAAAAGCTCGTCATCCGAAGAATTTGCGCGCTTTTTCAAGCGCCTCGGCCAAAGCGTCGACTTCGGCCCTGGTATTATACATGCCGAACGATGCCCTGCATGTGGAGGTTACGCCAAAGCGTTTCAACAGCGGCTGGGCACAATGGGTGCCGGCGCGGACCGCCACGCCCTGCCTGTCTATCACCATCGACACGTCATGGGCATGAATGCCTTGCAGTTCGAAGGAGATGATTGCACCCTTGCCAGGGGCATCACCAAAGATGCGCAGCGAGTTGATGGCGCGCAGCCGCTCATGCGCGTAGGTCTTGAGGTCTTCCTCATGCGCCGCGATGCGCTCGCGGCCGATCTTTTCCATGTAGTCGAGGGCAGCACCCAGCCCGATCGCCTGGACGATCGGCGGCGTGCCGGCTTCAAAACGATGCGGCGGCTCATTGTAGGTGACGATGTCTTCCGTCACCTCCTCGATCATCTCGCCGCCACCCATGAAGGGGCGCATGCCGGCGAGAATGTCCTTCTTGCCGTAGAGCACGCCGATGCCCGAAGGCCCGTAGACCTTGTGACCGGTGAAGACGAAGAAGTCGCAGTCGAGGTCCTGGACGTCGATGGGCATGTGCACGGCGCTCTGGCTGCCGTCGACCAGCACCGGAATTCCACGCGCATGCGCAATGCGCACGATCTCCTTGATCGGCGTCACCGTGCCCAGCGCATTCGACATCTGCGTGATGGCGACGAGCTTGGTGCGGTCGGTCAGCCGCTTCTCGAATTCCTCGATGTGGAAGACACCGAGGTCGTCGACCGGCACCCAGACCAGCTTGGCGCCCTGCCGCTCGCGGATGAAATGCCAGGGCACGATGTTGGAGTGGTGCTCCATGATCGACAGCACGATCTCGTCGCCCTCGCCGATATTGGGCATGCCATAGCCATAGGCGACCGTGTTGATCGCCGAGGTCGTATTCGAGGTGAAGACGATGTTGTCGGTGCTGGGTGCATTGAGGAAACGGCGCACCGTCTCGCGGGCCTTTTCATAGGCGTCGGTCGCGGCGTTGGACAGGAAATGCAGGCCGCGATGGACGTTGGCGTATTCCTGAGAATAGGCATGCTGAATCGTATCCAGCACCACCTGCGGCTTCTGCGCCGAGGCGCCATTGTCGAGATAGACCAGTGGCTTGCCGTAGACTTCGCGCGACAGGATCGGGAAGTCGCGGCGGATCGCCTCGACGTCGTAGAAATCTCCGATCTTGCCTGGAGCGTTCATCATTTCACCCGTGCGTCACAAACCAGTCGTCAAGTCTCGCTTCCAGCGCCTCGACAATCGTCTCGTCGTCCAGTTCCTCGATCACCTCGGCGACGAAGGCTTTGACCAGCAATCCCCGCGCGGTCTTCTCGTCGACACCGCGCGCCATCAGGTAGAACAGATGGTCGTGGTCGATCTCGGTGACCGTCGCGCCGTGGCCGCAGACGACGTCGTCGGCGAAGATTTCGAGTTCCGGCTTGGTCGAGAACTCGCCATCGTCCGACAAAAGCAGGGTGTTGCACGCCATCTTGGCGTTGGTCTTCTGCGCATATTGGTGGACGTTGATGCGGCCCTGGAAGACGCCGCGCGCCTTGCCCGTCACCACATTGCGGACGACCTCGGTGGACGTCGTGTGCGGCACGGCGTGGTCGAGCACCATCGTCACGTCGGAGTGGGTATCGCCAGCCAGAAGGTTGATGCCGCGCAGCTTGAAGTCGGCGCCTTCGCCCGTCGTCCTGACCATGATCTCCTGGCGCACAAGCTTGCCGCCGGCGTTCATGACGAACAGCGTCAGTTTCGCATTCTTGCCGATATGGGCCTTGAACTGCGCCAGATGCGTCGCCGTCTCCGACTGCTCCTGGACGATCAGCCACGTCACCTCGGCACCCTCGCCGAGCACGAGCTGGCTGACGGAACTGACCAGAGCGGCGCCGTCACCCGCCTGACGCTCGACGATCACGGCCTTGGCGCCGGCGCCAACGCGAACCGGCAAGCGCACATGGGTCTGGCCGCCGGCCTGCACATTCTGCAGTTCGATCGGCTTTTCCAGTTCGACGCCGTCGGCGATATCGACAAAGTAGCCATCGGCAACGAAAGCCGTGTTCAGCGCACCGATCGCATCGTCGCTGCCATAGGGATCGAGGCCCGGCGCAATGCTGCCGTCGGTCAGCTTTTCCGACAGGCGCTGGACGGTGACGCCTTCGACGGCCGGCGTCTTCGCGTCGGACTTGCCGTTCAGGACCGCCAACACCGCGGAACCTTCGACGATCGGTGCAACGGCTTTTGCCGCCGCAGCCGGGTCGAAGTCCGGCACGGCATTTAACAGCCGGCGCAAGTCTGTGTAGTGCCAGGATTCAATGCGTCGCGTCGGCAGGCCGTGCTTGATCGCTTCGATCGCGTCGTCGCGCTTCAGCATCACCGCGCCGTCGCCCGGCAGCAGCGACAGCCGGTCGCCGAACGCGTCGATCAACGCCGTTTCGGCCGGTGTCCGCTGCGGTTGTGTGTGCATATTCATCAGTTTGACCTTGCCTTCTGGCATCTCACGCGGCTTCGCCGATCACGCCGGCATAGCCATTGGCTTCGAGGTCGAGCGCCAGCGACTTGTCGCCGGACTTGATGACCTGGCCCTTGTAGAGCACGTGCACGCTGTCGGGTACGATGTGTTCGAGCAGCCGCTGGTAATGGGTGATGACCAGGAAAGCCCGGTCCGGCGCGCGCAGCGCGTTGACGCCGTCCGAAACGATCTTCAGCGCATCGATGTCGAGGCCGGAATCGGTCTCGTCGAGCACGCAGAGCTTCGGCTCCAGGAGCTTCATCTGCAAAATCTCGGCGCGCTTCTTCTCGCCGCCGGAGAAGCCGACATTGAGCGGCCGCTTCAGCATCGCCATGTCCATGCTGAGCGAGGCTGCGGCTTCCTTCACCCGCTTGAGGAATTCCGGGATCTTCAGCGGCTCCTCGCCGCGCGCCTTGCGCTGCTCGTTCATCGCCACTTTCAGGAATTCCATGGTCGCCACGCCCGGTATCTCCATCGGGTACTGGAAGGCGAGGAAGATGCCTGATGTGGCGCGCTCGGCCGGATCCATTTCGAGGATCGACTGGCCGTTGTAGAGGATGTCGCCTTCGGTGACCTCATAGTCCTCGCGGCCGGCCAGGATATAGGACAGCGTCGATTTGCCCGACCCATTCGGGCCCATGATCGCGGCGACCTCGCCGGCTTTGACCGTCAGGTTCAGGCCGCGGATGATTTCGGTGCCGTCATCGACGATGCGGGCATGGAGGTTTCTGATTTCAAGCATTTCCATTCGTCCTATCAGTAGCCGTCTGCCTGGCTAAACTCGATTCAACAACTGCTTCAAGGTTTCCAAAAGCCCCTGCCAAAAGCCATCCGGCGAGTAGGCCGCGGCAAGCAGCGCTATTCCTGTCGCGCACAGCCAGAATGCGAGGCCCAGGCCCGCTTCCCAGTTATCCACTCGATCCCGCAGATAGACATGTTTTTCTGCGGGTTCGCCTTTGCGCGCCTTTGTCACCCCACGCTTCCCTCGAGGCTGATGCCAATCAGCTTCTGCGCTTCGACGGCAAACTCCATCGGCAGTTGCTGGATGACGTCCTTGACGAAGCCATTGACGATCAGCGCGATCGCTTCCTCTTCGGGAATGCCGCGCTGCATGACATAAAACTTCTGGTCCTCGGAAATCTTCGACGTCGTCGCCTCGTGCTCGAACTGCGCCGTCGAGTTCTTGGCTTCCATGTATGGCACGGTGTGCGCGCCGCACTGGTCGCCAATCAGCAGGGAATCGCAGTTGGTGAAGTTGCGGGCATTGGTCGCCTTGCGGTGCGCCGAGACCTGGCCGCGATAAGTGTTTTGCGAGAAGCCGGCGGCGATGCCCTTGGAGATAATGCGGCTCGACGTGTTCTTGCCGAGATGGATCATCTTGGTGCCGCTATCGACCTGCTGATAGCCGTTCGACACGGCGATCGAATAAGAATTCGCCCGAGGAATCGTCGCCGCGCAGGATGCAGCTCGGATACTTCCAAGTGATCGCAGAACCGGTCTCGACCTGCGTCCACGAGATCTTCGAGCGGTCGCCACGGCAGTCGCCGCGCTTGGTGACGAAATTGTAGATGCCGCCCTTGCCCTCGGCGTCGCCGGGATACCAGTTCTGCACCGTCGAATATTTGATCTCGGCATCGTCGAGCGCCACCAGTTCGACCACCGCGGCATGAAGCTGGTTCTCGTCGCGCTGCGGCGCGGTGCAGCCCTCGAGATAGGAGACGTAAGCCCCCTCCTCGGCGATGATCAGCGTGCGCTCGAACTGGCCGGTGTTCTTCTCGTTCATGCGGAAATAGGTCGACAGCTCCATCGGGCAGCGAACACCCTTGGGCACGAACACGAAGGAGCCGTCGGTGAAGACAGCCGAATTCAGCGTGGCGTAGAAATTGTCCGATGTCGGCACGACCGAGCCGAGATATTTTTGCACCAGTTCCGGATGCTCGCGGATGGCTTCCGAGATCGAGCAGAAGATGACGCCGGCCTGCGCCAGCTCCTTCTTGAAAGTGGTGACGACGGAGACGGAATCGAACACCGCGTCGACGGCGACGCGGCCGGACTTGTAGACGTTGTCGCTGGGCTCCTCGAGATCGGAGGCATCGGTCTTCTGCACGCCCGCGAGGATCTCCTGCTCCCGCAGCGGAATGCCAAGCTTCTCGTAGACCTTCAAGAGTTCGGGATCGACATCGCTGAGCGAGGACGGGCCAGGCGTGCTCTTGGGAGCCGCGTAGTAATAAATGTCCTGGAAATCGATCTTGGGATAGTGGACGCGCGCCCAGGTCGGCTCTTCCAGCGTCAGCCAGCGCCGATAGGCTTCCAGGCGCCATTCCAGCATCCAGGACGGTTCGTCCTTCTTGGCCGAAATGAAACGGATGATGTCTTCGCTCAGGCCCTTGGGGGCCTTGTCGACTGCGATTTCCGTCTGGAATCCGTATTTGTATTGGTCGACGTCGATCTTTCGGACCCGATCGATCGTGTCCTGCACAGCAGGCATATGCGTTCTCCATCCACGCCGGGGTCAAGGCCCGACAGTTTTCAAACTATGGCACCGCCGAAATGAACGCCGAAGAAGCGCTCGCGGCAGCGTAAGTTCCATATAGTGCGCTTCGACCGGAAATTCACCCGGCCAACATGAAACGCACGGCTCTACCAGGCCGAAAGGCCCAAAATCGTCCAACCGCTACGCGGCCTTTTCCTTATCCGCCCGACGGGCTGCGATTCCCGCCAGCGCGGTGCGGAACAGTTCTATGTCCTCGGCGCCCGTCGCCGGACCGATCGACACACGCAAGGCGCCGAGACTGTCGCCGTAGCCCATGGCTCTCAGCACGTGGCTCGGTCCGACCTTGCCAGACGAACAGGCAGAGCCAGCCGACAGCGCGACACCGGCAAGATCAAAGGCGATCTGTGTGGTTTCGGCCTTGACGCCCGCAATAGCGAAGAATGTCGTGTTGGCAAGCCTTGGCGCGCCGGTTCCAAAGATTTCCGCGTCCAGCACCAGCATTTTCACGATGGCCTCGATCGCGTCACGGCGCTCGCGCACCGCATCGATCGCCGGCAGTGCGGCCAGCGCTTCGCGTGCGGCAGCACCAAAGCCTGATATGGCGGCGAGGTTTTCGGTGCCACCGCGATGGCCCTTTTCCTGGCCGCCGCCATTGATCAGAGGCTTCGGCATCATCAGATCGGCACCGGCGACGATGGCGCCGACGCCCTTGGGACCGCCAATCTTGTGCGAAGACAGAATCAGATAATCGGCATAGCCCGCTGACATGTCGATGGAAATTCGGCCCGCGGCCTGAACCGCGTCGACGACAAAAATGCCGCCCGCTGCCTTGACGATCCCGGCGATCCGATCGATCGGCTGGATGACACCGGTCTCGTTGTTGGCGGCATGGATCGCCACCAGCGGCAGGCCATCGGCCTTGTCATGACCGGCAAGCGCCGCGGCCAAAGCGTCAAGGTCGGCGACGCCGTTGGCGTCGACGCCGATGCGCGTCACCCGCGCGGCCGGGAAGCGTCCGCCATTCAACAGGCAGGGATGATCGGCCTCGGAGACGTAGAGCCGGCTCATGCGCACGCTGCCGCGCCCCATCAGCCAGTCGGGTGAAAGCAGCGTCGAGGCGGCTTCGGTCGCACCGGAGGTGAACACGACATGTTCGGGCCTGGCATTCACCAGTGCCGCAACCTCGCGCCTTGCCGTCTCGACCAGGCGCCGCGCGGCGCGGCCTTCGGCATGAACCGATGACGGGTTGGCCGCCACGTCAAGCGCCGCGACCATAGCCTCGCGCGCCGCTGGCAGCAGCGGCGCACTGGCATTATAGTCGAGATAGGCGCGTTTTGCGGCCATTTTCGTCCAGTTGATCCCGTCAGAAGCCATTCGGTTGTCGTATGGCGTTATTTCCTTGAAATTCCAAGGCGAGCCGTCCTATTTACGCGGCTTGCGGCGCGGGTGGCCGGGCTCGACGTCAGGCCACTCAGTTTTGAACAGTTCTAAACTAGCTTCTAAGAAGACGCTCGCCCTGCGTCAAGGCCAGAGGAAGACACGTTCCGGGCGCCGCGCATTCGTATACCAAGTGGAGTATTTCATGCCTGAGGTCATTTTCACCGGTCCGGCCGGTCGCCTGGAGGGACGCTACCAGCCCTCCAAGGAAAAGAGCGCGCCAATTGCCATCGTCTTGCATCCGCATCCGCAGTTTGGCGGCACGATGAACAACAAGATCGTCTACGACCTCTTCTATATGTTCCAGAAGCGCGATTTCACCACGCTGCGCTTCAATTTCCGCGGCATCGGCCGCAGCCAGGGCGAGTTCGACCACGGTACCGGCGAATTGTCGGACGCGGCGGCAGCGCTTGACTGGGTCCAGTCATTGCATCCGGATTCCAAGAGCTGCTGGGTCGCCGGCTATTCCTTCGGCTCGTGGATCGGCATGCAGCTCCTGATGCGTCGGCCCGAAATCGAAGGCTTCATCTCGATCGCGCCGCAGCCCAACACCTATGACTTCTCGTTCCTGGCGCCGTGCCCGTCATCGGGTCTGATCATCCATGGCGATGCCGACAAGGTGGCGCCGCCGAAGGATGTGCAGGGCCTGGTCGACAAGCTGCATACGCAGAAGGGCATCACCATCACGCAGAAGACCTTGCCCGGCGCCAACCACTTTTTCGCCAACGACGCCGATCTTCTGATCGAGGAATGCGCGGACTATCTCGATCGCCGGCTGGCGGGCGAATTGTCCGATCCGCGGCCGAAGCGGCTGAGATAGACAGGGAAAGGCGCCAGCGCCAATGTACGAGCCTCCCCATTTCCAGGAAACGCGGCCCGATGTCCTGCAGGGACTGATCAGGGCGCATCCGCTCGGCACGCTAATCTCGAACGGGCCTCACGGCCCGGTCGCCAACGCCATACCCTTCCTGCTTGACGAAACAGTAGCGCCAAACGGCAGACTGCGGGCTCACCTGGCCAAGGCCAACCCGCACTGGCGTCTCATCGCCGACAATCCGGCATCGCCCGTGCTGATCGTCTTCCAGGGCACCGATGCCTATGTGACGCCGTCCTGGTACGAGACCAAGCGCGAGACCGGCAAGGTGGTGCCGACCTGGAACTATGCCATCGTGCAGGTGCGCGGCACCGCCAAGGTTATCGACGACCAGGAGTGGCTGGCACAGCAGATCGCCGATCTGACCGCCTCCCAGGAAGGTGCGCGTGAGGCGCCCTGGGCGGTGACAGATGCCCCGCCGCCCTTCATCCAGTCACAGATCAAGGGCATCATCGGACTGGAGATCGAAATCACTGAGATCCATGGCAAGTGGAAGGTCAGCCAGAACCGTCCGGTCACCGACCGCGCCGGCGTGGCGCAGGGGCTGGAAAGCGAAGTCGCCAACGCATCCGACATGGCTCGCCTGGTAAGATCCTACGGCGGCCTGGACAGCAATTAATCCGGCAGCGACCTATCTTTCCGGAGCAATCAGCCGGAACGAGGCTTTGCGGACCGGCAATCCTGACGGCGTCGGACGGAAGATGAAGCCGAGCCGGGCAAAGACCAGCCCGCAGACGAGCGCAAAGGCGCAGCCAAGGCCGAAGCCGGCGACGGTGTCGCTCGGATAGTGTGCGCCGACGAAGACCCTGGTCGAGGCGAAACAGGCGGTGATCACCAGCGCGACGTACCAGCGTCTCGGAAACAGAAGCAGGAGAACGCCGAACACCGCCCCCATCGTCGTGGCATGGCCTGAGGAAAACCGGCGAAGCGCGCATCAAAGGCGAAGGGATGCAGGGCGAGCACACCAAAATCCTGGAAGTAGAGCGGGCGCGCCCGGCCGATCGCATATTTCAGGACATTGACCAGCAGGCCGGACAGGCCAACGGCGCTCAGCACCAGAAAAGCCAGGCAAGTCCAGTTGTAGACCAGCATCAGCCGCCGCCGTGAAAGGCTGCGCCAATGGATCAGATTGGCCGCGACGAGCAAAAGCGCCGACGGGATCAGGTACCAGCCACCGAGAGCGAACTGGGTCAGGAATTCGGCAAGCCTGGCTCCCGACCATTGGCCATGAACCATCCCTGCCGGTATGTCGAGGCGAACAAATGCCGCCGCCGTCAGCAACAGCCAAACCACGATCCAAACCGGCCATGCGATGTTGGGGTAACGCGCAGGACGAACGGCAAAGCGCCTTCTGACGATCTGCATGGTGTCGCGAAAATTGCTGAGGGATCGGCGCCCTACCGCAAGGAGCCTACTGGAAACGGAAGGGCGCGATTTCACGAGCATTGGGAATTCGACCCCATTGTTGCCGTTATGGGCATCGACGAGCCGTCATGGGGCCACACGATAGAGGCCGAGCGACAATTTGTCTCCCGACGAATAGTTGAGGCCGTCGATCTCGGCGACGCGGTTCACCGATTTGCCTTGCGCCGACAGCATGCCGTTCAGTTTCTGCTCGTCCTCGATCGGCGCCAGCCCCAACGCGCAGGCAGGATCGGCAAGCAGATGTTGCGCCACGCCGCCGACATCGGTCAGCACCGTTTTGGTGCCGACCAGGAACACCAGGCTCGGTTCCTGATAGCGTGCCGAGGCCAGCACCGTCGTGTCGCAAGGCTTGTTGGCAAGCACCGCTTGCTTGATCGCCGGGCTCAGCCAGATCGGCTTCAGCGACGGAGCGATGACGCCGAACAGCAAGGCATAGGTGATGCCGGCACAGGCGGCGATGGCGCCGATGCGGGGCAGCGGCACCTGCAACTGCCGCGAAAAAGCGAAGTAGCCGGTGCCGAGTGCCGCGGCGGCGGCCGGAATGCTCCACCAGGAGAACGTGTGGGTGAGATAGATTGGCGCTCCGATGCAGACCGCCGCCAGGCCAAGGCTGACCACGACCAGGCCGAATGCGGTCGACCACCACAGCCATTGCTGCCAGCGTTTGAGCGGCGCATTGGCATCCTCCGGCTGCAACGTCAGCAGCCAACCAATCAGCAGCGCCATGCCGGGATAGGCCGGCAGGACGTAGTGCGGCAGCTTGGTCGGGATCAGTTCGAACACTAGCCAGAACGGGATGTACCAGGCGAGGCAGAAGCGCAGCCTGACATCGTCGCGCAGACGGTTGAGGGCCTGGAGGCCGGCGCCGACCGCGATCAGCCCGAACGGCCACATGAACAGCGAATAGGTCAGCATGTAGAAGCCGGGCGGCAGGCCGTGCGATTCCTCGCCTGAGGCGACCTTGCCAAGCATGTCCTTGCCGACGGCCTGCTGCAGGAAAGCGCCGTGGCTCTTCCAGGTGATCGCGGCGAGCCAAGGCAGCGCAATCACCACGACAAGCAGCAGGCCACGCCCAACCCTGAGCTTCGACAGCCAGCGCCCGTCGCGTTCGAAGGCGAACAGCACCGCGATGGTCAGCGCTGACAAAAGCGGCGCAATCGGCCCCTTGATGAGGATCGCCGCACCTTGCGCGATCCAGAAGATCCACCAGAGATGGCCGGCGACCGGTTCGTTACGGCGCGACGCCAGATAGATCTGCGCCAGCGCGCCTTGTGCCGCCACGCAGCAGGCCAGCAGCATCGCATCGGTCTTGGCGTCGCGGCCTTCGAAAGCGGTGGCGAAGATCGCCGCCATAACAAGGCCGGCGGCGATGCCGGCATTGGCGCCGAAAATATTGGTCCCCGTCCAGGCGATCGCCAGCACCGCAATGGCAACGCCCAGCGCCGAGATCGTGCGGTAGACCCAGATCGGCGCTTCGGCGCCCTTGCCGCTCAGCGTCACGGCGGCCGATTGCAGCCAGTAGATACCGACCGGCTTCTGGTAGCGCGAGGCGTCCTGGAAGCGGATGTCGACATAGTCGCCGCTCTCCGCCATCTGCTTGGTGGCCTGGACGAAGCGCGACTCGTCGCGGTCGATCGGCGGCAGCGATGCCAGCCCCGAAACCGTCATCACCAGGCTGAACAGGAAGAGAAGGATGTAATTCCTGTTCAACGCCATGCTTGAGCCTCTCTGATCATTTTCTTGATGTGGCGGGCCGCTCAGTCGACCTTGGTCATCGCCGCCTTGCGCTCATTGGCGATCAGCCAGAGATTCCTGATGTAGATGAACATGCCCATGGCCTGGCCGGCTATAAACACCGGATCCTGGCGCTGGATGGCGTAGATCAGAAGCAGGCCGCCGCCGAACAGCGAGAAGAACCAGAAGGCCACCGGCACGACGCTGCGCTTGGCCTTTTCCGAGGCCAACCATTGCACGACAAAGCGCATGGTGAAGAAGAACTGCGCAACGAAGCCGAGCAGGATCCACGCATCGAATTGCTTGATGAAAACCTGGTGAAGCCAGGTTCCCAGTTCCTGAAGCACGTTAAACACGCTTGATTTCCTCTACTTTTGGCATTCTGCGGCGCCTGCGGCGCAGCCACCAGACGCCGCCGAGATCGAGCGCGCCCTGCAGGCCGCGGTCGAAAATGCCGTAATTCGACTTGCCGTGGCGGCGCGAGCGATCGACGACGTCGCAATGCACGACGCGATAGCCCTCCTGAATGACCAGGGCCGGGACGAACGATGCGTGCCGTCGAAAAACGGCAGTTTGCGCAGGATATCGGTGTGGACCGCCTTCAGGCCGCAGCCGGTGTCGCGCGTCTCATCATGCAGGATGGCGTTTCTCAGCCAATTGGCGAAGCGTGACGCCAGTTGCTTGACCTTGCTGTCGCGGCGCTTGAGGCGCTGCCCTTGCGCGGCGCCGAAATCGGGCCCGGCCTGCCGCAAGGCATCGACCAGCATGGGAATATATTGCGGATCGTTCTGGCCGTCGCCGTCGATCGTGGCGACGATGCTGCCGCGCGCCGCCCAGGCGCCCGAGCGCACCGAAAGGCTTTGGCCGGCGGATTTCTGATGCCGCAATTCCCGCACCGGAAACGGGCGAAGTGCCGTCTGTTCGGCAAGCACGGTCGCGGTCTCGTCGGTCGAGCCGTCATTGACGATGATCAGTTCGAAATCGCGCCCGGCCATCGCGGCCTCGATCTCGTCGATCAAGAGCGGCAGGTTTGCCGCCTCGTTCCTGCAAGGAATGACGATGGATATCAATGCGTCCGGCATGTCGCGTCGGGGCTCTGTCGTCGGATATGGCATTTTTGGATGCCGTGCGGTGCCGCTCGAGGTCGTGGGCTGCAAGAACCTTTGGCGCGGCGCCTCATTACGCCAGCCGAAACGATGAAGCAAGCATTCGTGCCGGACCGCTCGTCGCACAGTTTCGACAACGGCTGATCGTCAGGACATCTCGTGATCCTTTGGCGCATAGCCAATCTGACGCAAAACCGGATTCCACTTTTGCTGATCGCGCTTGGATGCTAAACGCGCGCCTTCATACAGGCCGCATCAGACCGGCCGGATGCTTTCGGGAAACAAAATATGCCTGCCTTCAAATCCGATTTCCTGCGCACGATGAGCGAGCGCGGCTTCATCCACCAGATTTCGGATGAGACCGGCCTCGACCAGCTTTTCGCCAAGGAAACGGTCACCGCCTATGTCGGCTACGACGCCACCGCCACCAGCCTGCATATCGGCAATCTGATCTCGGCGACCATGCTTTACTGGCTGCAGGAGACCGGACACCGGCCGATCGCGCTGATGGGCGGCGGCACGTCGATGATCGGCGACCCGTCCTTCCGTGACGACCAGCGCAGCCTTTTGACGCCCGCGGCGATCGCCACCAACATCGAAGGCATCAAGCGCATCTTCGGCCGCATCCTGCGGTTCGGCAACGGCCCGAACGACGCCATCATGGTCAACAATGCCGACTGGCTGATGAAGCTCAACTATGTCGAGTTCCTGCGTGACGTCGGCCGGCATTTCTCAGTCAACCGCATGCTGACCTTCGACAGCGTCAAGCTCAGGCTCGACCGCGAGCAGTCGCTGTCGTTCCTCGAATTCAACTACATGATCCTGCAGGGCTACGATTTCGTCGAACTCGCCCGGCGCCAGAACTGCCGTCTGCAGATGGGCGGGTCGGACCAGTGGGGCAACATCATCAATGGCGTCGATCTCGGTCATCGCATGGGCACGCCTCAGCTCTACGCCCTGACCACGCCGCTGCTCACGACATCGTCCGGTGCCAAGATGGGCAAGTCGGCGAAGGGTGCGGTGTGGCTCAATGGCGATCTCTTCTCGCCCTATGATTTCTGGCAGTACTGGCGCAACACCGAGGATGCCGATGTCGAGCGCTTCCTGAAGATATTCACTCGCCTGCCGCTCGACGAGATCGCGCGGCTGGCGGCGCTCGGCGGCTCCGAAATCAATGAAGCCAAGAAGATCTTGGCCACGGAAACGACGGCGATCGTTCACGGTCGGGACGCGGCAAACCAGGCCGAGGAAACCGCGCGAAAAACCTTCGAGGAAGGGGCGCTCGCCGATACATTGCCGACCGTCGGGGCCGACAAGGCAGCACTCGAAGCCGGCGTCGGCATCCTATCGCTGCTGGTCACGGCCGGGCTGGCCTCGTCCAATGGCGAGGCGCGGCGGCACATACAGGGCGGTGCGGTTCGTATCAACGACCAGTCGGTCAATGACGACCGCCGCATGGTCACGCTTCAGGATGTGAGTCCGGAAGGTGTCGTGAAGCTCTCGCTCGGCAAGAAGAAACACGTGCTGGTCCGGCCGAGCTGACCATCTGTCAGGAGTGCGGCATTCGGATCATTCGCAATCGCGAAAGCTTCCGGGGGTTCGCGAACCAGATCGGAGCGCACTTGTGATGCGACCGATCATCCGGCCGGGGGGATTCCTAGAGCGTTTCACCGTTTCATGGAAACGGCGAACCGCTCTAACTCTTTGTTTTGACGCAATTCCAGACGGAAAATCGCTCACACTTTTCCTGGAATTGCTCTAGGCAGGTATCAGCATGGCGATGCGATGCACCCCGACCTCCTTGCTTGTATTCGTCGCCTCATCGGTTTTGCCCTTGGAGCAGGTGTATACGTCACCCACCTTGAGCTTGAATTCCTTGTCCACTTTCTTGATGGTGAATGCGCCGGAAGTAATGGTGCATACCATGTCGTTGTCCATCACGGTTTGAGGCGCGTGTGCTCCGGGCTGAAAGACCACATCGACAATCGAGATGCTCTTATAGGCGGGAATGTCGGAATTGCCGGTGCCGACCTCAACCACTCTAACACCGGGCGCAATCTCCTTGCCATCCTTCGGGCCGTACTTCTTGGTCTTTGCAGATGCTGCCAGGGTGAACAAAGGCGATACCGCGGCGGCCGTCACACCGAGAGCTATTGCAGACCTGCGATTCATGGTTTTCATCGCATCCTCCCTAGATTATGGTCACGCACGAAAGTGCATGACCATAATATATTAGCACTATCGCAGATAAGCTGCAGAGGATTCCGCAAGCGTAAGGCCGGCGTCGCGCTAACTTCGCCGGAGGACGTCGTCAGCCGCGACAATCTCCGTCGCCACGGGATGCGAGCCGTCCCCGCACCTCCTGGACCGGAGGGCACGGCACATCTCCAAAGGAGCAGAAAACGCAACAATCCCCCGCCTTTGGCCGAAGCAGCGTCCCGCACCCCTTGCACTCGTAGAAGAACTGGCAGGCGTCGCGCGGCATAGTTTCACAAGCCCGAAATCCGCAAGGCGCCCTGAAAGCTTGGATTGAGCAGAAGCCATCCAGTCAGGCCGGCAAGCAGGAGCGAGCGAGCCAGCCAGCCACACCGATGCGCTTGTCTGGTAATCATAGGTGTTTCTCCTTGTAAGGGCTCATTGTCCGCCAGGTTGCGCCGTCGCACCGATCCCCAACACCTGGGCATCCACTTCGATCGCGTCGGCTTTCTCGAATGTCAGGGTGAGCGGCACGGTCTCACCCTCCTTGAGTTGGTGCTTCAGCCCAAGCAGCATCATGTGGATGCCGCCAGGCTTGAAGATGACCGGGACGCCGGGATGTAACTCGATAGCCAAAAGCCGGGTCATCTTCGCCACGCCATCATCAACGGCCATGGCGTGAAACTGAATTTTCTCGGAAACTGGACTCGTCACGTTCAGCAGACGATCTTCACCGGGGCCGCGATTTGTCACCGTAAGATAGCCTCCGCCGGTGACCGCCATCTTGGGTGTTGCCCGCGCCCAAGCCTTTTCGACCACGATCTGGTTCGACGCGGCGACGGCATCGCCCACGTTCGCCAAGCCAAGGGCCAGCATGACGGCCGCGTAAATGGTTTTCACTGTTTCACTCCTACATTCGACGATCGGCGATCGGATCGAACATTTTGGCAGCAGCGTTCATCGCCCGCGCCGGCCGGTCCTGCCGGAATAGCCGCCAGCCTCGTAGCCGCCGGCTCGTCGTCAGTCGGAACTCCGAGATCGGTTGCTGATTGTTGCCTGCCGGATGATCCGCCCACCATCCGGTTCATGCACAGGCCAAGCGCGCACATAGCAAGGCAGGGCAGCAGGCTGAGCAGCACCGGCGCGACGCCGGCGGCGACCAGCCATGACCAGTTGAAGGCAAGGCCGGCGGCAACGATGACCGCGCCGGCCGCGATCAGGCCACGCCGACCGCGGAGATAGGGGCGAACCGCCGGGAGGAAGTCGCGGCGCGACGAAGTCTCGCCGGCCTGGGTCAGTTCAGTGGTGCTCATGTCATTTCCTTTCTCATTTGGCGGCGATACGGCCGCGGATGAAGTCGACCATGTCGGGTGCATCCCATTCGGCCGGGCCGATCAGCCGGCCGATTTCCTTGCCGTCACGATTGATCAACAGGGTCGTCGGCAGGCCCACCGCGCCGAGCGCGAAGATGGCCTTGGCCGAAATGTCGATGTTCAGCGCGAGGTGTGTAATGCCGATATCGGCATAGAATTTCTTCACGGCGTCCGGGCCTTTTTGGTCCATGGACAACGCGACGACCTCGAAGTCCGGCCCACCGAGCTTGGCCTGCAGCCGGTCGAGCGTCGGCATTTCCTTGCGGCAAGGCGCGCACCATGTCGCCCAGAGGTTGAGCAACACCACCTTGCCGGAATAGTCGGCGAGCGTTTTCGGCTGGCCGGCGGCATCCACAAAGCTGATCGCCGGCACCACTGAAGGCGTTTCCAGAACGGCAAGGTTCTGCGGCGCCTCCGCCGCCCTGGTGGGCAGCGGAATCGCCAGCAGCAAGCCGATCATGGCGATGACCTGTTTGCTTTTGTTCACGGTGCTTACTCCGTGGCGTAGACGGTCGGCGCCTTACCGTCCTTGGTGAAGGCGTAGATCGTCCAGGTCTCGCTTTTCTCGCCGCCCATGCCGGGTGCGCCCGCCGGCATGCCGGCCAGCGTAATGCCTGATATCGCGGGACGTTCCGTGAGCAGCTTCTTGACGATCTCGACCGGCACCAGGCCGTCGACGACATAGCCGTCGACCATCAGCGTGTGGCAGCCTTCGAGGTCGGCGGGCACGCCAGCATCGCTGCTGATCTGCGAAAGGTTGTTGACCGGCTTGATCTCGACCTCGAAGCCGTTGTGCTCCAGGTAGTTGGCATAGGATTCACAGCAGCTGCATTGCGGGTTCTTGTACATCACCGCATTGATGGTCGCCGCGAATGCGGGCAGCGGTGTTGCGATCAGTGCGGCGAGAGCAGCGAGGCGGTAGGTCAGCTTCATTTGCAGTTCTCCTTTTGATGGTGTGGTTTCAAACTCACGTCACGCGGAACACGGTCATCAGGCCGGCCATCTGGTGGTCGGCGACATGGCAGTGCAGCATCCAGTCTCCGGGATTGTCGGCGACGAAGGCGCATTCGATCACATCCTTTGGGGCCATCAGCACCGTGTCCTGCCACTGCCGGTGCGGCACCGGCGCGCCGTTGCGCGACAGCACCAGTGGGCTGAAGCCGTGGACATGCATGGGATGCCACCAGGCCGTCTCGTTGCGCATGGTGAGATGGCAAGTGGCGCCGCGTTCAAGCGTCAACTGCGGCGTCATGCCGGCGTGGCCGTCGCCGGTCATCGACATGCCGTTGATCGCCCAGGCGGCGCCACCGTTCATGCCGGGCATTCCCATGCCCGGCATGCCGCCGACGCCGGCGAGCTTGCCGCCGCCCATCATGCCGCCCTGCAGCACGATCTCCTGGCGCACGGCGTTCGCCAGATCCGGCTCGGCCAACGGATTTCGCGGCAGGCCGACAGAAGTGTCGAGTGGGTGCGTACGGAGCGGCGACACCTTGTCATAGGCAAGATTGGTCAGTTTATAGGCAAGCCCGTCATAGAAATCGTCGATCACGGCATGCCGACTGCCGGGATCGCCCAGCATGTCGAGCACGATGTCGATGCGCATGGCCGGAGCCAATACCAGACGGCCGTTCTCCGGTTGATGCGGATCGCAGGGCTGGCCGTCGATGGCGACAACGATCGGCCGGTGGCCTTCAAAGCGCAGTGCCATCATGCGGGCAAGCGCGGCATTGACGAGCCGCAGCCTGACACGCTCGCCGGCCCTCACGCCGAGGTCGGCCGGCACCGCGCCGTTGATGGTGACGCTGTTGCCGACGCGGCCGGACATCGAGGCATCCATCGCGCTGCCGAAGCCGCTGGCGATCTGCCCGTCGGCGGCGAGCCGCCAGTCCTGCAGCAGCCATAAAAGATCACGATCGACGAGGACGGGCTCCGCTTCATCGACGATGAGCGGTCCAGCGAGCCCGCGGCCGAGCTGCACCAGACTGTCCGTGTGTGGGTGATACCAGAAGGTCCCGGCATCAGGCGGCGTGAATTCGTAGACGAAGGTCTCGCCCGGCTTGATGGGTGGCTGGGTCAGGCCTGGTACACCGTCCATGGCGTTGGGCAGGCGGATGCCGTGCCAATGGACGGTCGTGTCTTCGTCCAACCCGTTCTCGACGGTGATACGGACCGACCGCCCTTGCCGCAGGCGCAGCGTCGGACCGGGAACGGCGCTGTTATAGGCCCAGACAGCAGTTGATGGACCGTCACTGCCGCCGAGCCGCGTTTGGCCCGGCGCGATCTTGATTGAGCGTTCGTCGACGGTGGAGGCGCGTGCGGGACGCAGCGAAGCTGACACGGCAAGCCCCGCCCCCGCGACGAGAAAGCCTCGGCGCGAAATGTGGTATTTGAAATCGGAATTCACCTTCCAGCCCTTTGCGATCTCGATCGATGGCGGGCATGCCGGCATCGACCTGGATTGTCATGCGCGCCCACGGCGCAACGGTGTGCGCGCAGGCGATCAGGCGCCGTGAATCAGCCTTGTCCGGGCTGAAACGGCCTCAGGCGCTGGGTCTGGGAGGGTAAGGATCAGGCAAAGAACTTCGCCCGTGAAGGAACGGGGCGGGCAAGGCCGATGGCTGCTGCATCGATGGAACCGGCGTTACCCTGAAATCCTGCGGCAGCACGGCAAGCGCCGGCGCTATGCAGATCGGCGGACACTGCGTCGGGCCGCCTTTATCGCTCGTGTCCTTAAGGCAGGCGTTGCAATCGCCCTTCATGGGTGTCTCGGCCATTTTGCCCATGCCCGTATCGCTTGGCATCGCCATTGCGCCCGCCATGCGGACTGACATGATGCTGGCCTGGGCGGCGGACAGGCTGAAGCCCGCTGTCAGGAAGACCGCGAGCAGCATGACCAAAAGATGTTTTGGTGAAAGCCGAGCCATAGCCCATTAGGCTGACGGCAAAGCACGGCTTTTGCAAGTCCCAACCCCGTGATTGGCCGATGGTGCGACATCGACGCCAGAATCTGGCGCGGGTTTTGGCGGCACACGGCGGGCTTTACCGGTATTCGAAGATCGACCTGAATATGCCCGGCGCGATCACCGACAGCGGGTTGACGTCGAGCACCGGCTTGTTGGCATTGCCCCTCAGCCGATAGGTGACGCCGATCAGGCCGCGGTCGCGGCCGTTGCCCAGAAGCGCGCCGACGATGGGCAGTTCGCCGAAGATGCGGTTGAGGCCATAGACCGGCATGAAGGTGCCGGTCATGTCCATATTGTTGTTCTGGTCATAGAGGATGCCCTGGAACGTCGTGCCGATGCGCGGACCGCGCAGCACGCCATTGGCCAGCTTCAAATAGCCGCTGCCTTTCTCGATCTCGGCATAGCCGCGCTCGAACTTAACCCGCGACGTGTCGAGATTGCCCTTGACGGCCTGGTTGAGGCTGCGGTTGTCGCCGGCCGGCGTGGTCGAGACGATCGAGGCGAGTTTTGGTTCGTTGACGATGAAGAAATTGCTGGTGTCGACCTTGCCCTTCATCGGCCCGTCGCCGGCCCCCGTGAGCGCCAGCGTGATCGAGCCGCCTTCCATATGCTCGTAGACGTTGAGGAATCTCAGGATCGCGCCGGCGTCCGCGGACTGCACGTTAAGCGAGCGCCGGCCGTCGCCGGTGGTGTTGCTGATGGCGATCGCGGCGCCCGAACTTGCCGTGGCGCTGACCTTCAGCCCGTTCACCCTTGAACCGGCCGCGCTGTAGTCAAGCTTCAGGTTGGACAGTTGCTCGTCGTGGAAACCGGTGAGCTGCTCGACGTCGGCGCTGACCGAAATGTTGTCTGTTCCGGTCGTCTTGGTTGCGGTGTCGACATCGGACGTGAACTGCTTGATGAGCGATCGGGCGTCGAGCGCGTTGCCATTGATGTCGACCGCATAGCCCTTGCCCGACCGCTTCACCGAAATCGCGACATCGTCACCCCGGTTCAAGGTGACCTTGCTGAACTTCGCCGATGACAGGGCGCCGTTGACCAGCACGATGCTGCCGTCGATGGAGAAGGTTTTGCCGTCGAGGTTGAAATCGGACAGTGTCGTGGTGTCGCCGGCCTTGGTCATGACGAAGGTGACGTTGGCTGGAACCCCTGCCCCCTTGCTCCAGCCGGCCCAGGGAATGTCCAGCCTGGCATTGGTCAGGTCGGCCGAGACGTTCTGGTTGCCGCTGCCGCTCTTGTCGATCGCGACCTTCACCGTTCCGCCCAGAAGCGGCGTCAGGCCGGGCATGGCGGCGGCGCGGATCTTGTCGTCGAGCACAAGCGCCACCTTGCGGCTGCGCGCCGGCCCATCATCCGCCAGCGGCTCGACAAGATCGAGTTCGGCCGGAATGCCGTTCAGCGATGCCTTGGCGGAGATCACTGCCTTTTCGGGATCGACTGTGATCGAGCCGTCGGCATCGGTCACGGTCTGTCCATCGAATGGCTTGGCCAGCGACAGGCCGGTATAGTCGAGCGACACCAGCCAGTCGAGTTTCGAGGTGTCGACGCCGGACTGCAACGGAATGTCAGCTTTGACATGGCCGGTAACGCTGCCGGACAGATCCTCCGGCAGGAAGCCGACATGGCGCATGGCATTGATCGGTTCGTAGGAGGCGAGTTCGGCGACAGCCGGCGCCTCCCCCTCCACATCGATGTCGAGTGCGCCGATGACCGGCGGGTGGTTCGCCGCCTTGACGCTCAGTGTGCCGTTGCTGGCCGCCACGGTGCGGCCGCTGGGCATGAAGACGGTGCCCGAGGAGAGCGAAACATCCACGTCATTGCCGTGGAAGGCGACTACGCCGACCGCGTCGCGTATCGGCGGAATGCGGCCGGCGGTGTCAAAACGCGACCCTTCGATCTGGAAGCGGCCGAACACCTCGTCGACCGACAGCGGCACGCCGTTGCCGAGGCGATCCGGCACGACCTGGAACTGAAGATTGGCGTCGACGACGCGGCCGCCGAACAAATTGTTCAGCACCCAGAGCCGCGCATTACGTGCCGAAAACCACGGCCATAGCTGTTTGACGTGCGAGACCGGCATGTCATGCACGCTGAGCGCCAGATTGATCCCGGGGGCCTTGCCGTCAACGAAAGCCACAGCCGCGGTGCCGAGCACCTCGCCGGCAGCGGCGGACCGAACCGCTATCTGCTCAGCCACCAATTTATGGCTTCTGGTCTGATAGACGCCGGCAATGCGGGCGAGGAAGGTCAGCGCGGGCTCGGGCGATTCCGATGGCGCCAGGGTGGACCCGTCGCTGGTCAGGTCATAGCGATAAGCAGGCTCCTCACCGGCAGCGCCGGTCGAAGGCTTGGGTCCGATCGAGCCGGCGAAATCGAAAGAAGACCGACCGGTTTTCAGAAGCAGCTTGTCCACCTGGATCTTGTTGCTGCCGTCGACAAGCGTCGCATCGACGTCGAAATCGGCCGGCAGCAAGCCGCGCGTGCCAAGATCGAGCACGGAACCCGTCGACGACAGGGCGGCCGTCAGCCGTGACGCCGTGGTGCCGGCTCCTTCCGATCCTGTCAGCTTCAATGCGACCGCACCCAACTTCCCGGCACCGGCCGCGGTTTTCGTCAGCCGCCAGATCGATGCTTGCATTCAGCGCCGTCACGCGGTGCGCCGCGATATCGCGGGTCGCGGTAGCGGCAAGGGTGACCTTTCTGCCATCGACATCCGCCTCGGAGGAAAACGCCATGCCGCCCGGCCCCGACTGTACGACGCTGGCGTCGGCGATCTTGATCCGTTTGATGGCTCCGGTTTCGGGCAGCACGAATTCGACATTGCTGAGGTCGATCCGGCGCAGCGAATCTTCCCGCACGGCGTCGAGCGCACGATGAATGTTGCCGAACACCGCGGCGGACAGTTTCTCTGGATCGACAAGGCCGTCCTCATTGCGCAATTCGGCCGTCCAGTCGCCGCCGGACGGCATCGCCGCCGTGACGATGTGGGCATCGGAGATCCTGGCACTGGTCAGCCGCACGTCACCCCAAAGCAGCGGTATCAGGCGGACGCCGAAGCGCACACGGCCGGCATCGGCCATGGGCTTGCCGTCGCTGGTCTCCAGACTGACATCGCTCACCTGGAGCGCGACGAAGCTCGAACTGTCGAGCGTGATGCGGGCCGGCCCGACCGCGACATGGACATCGACGCCGGCGAGTTTCTCGATGGCGGTTTCCGCCTCGATGCGCAGCCGGTCCGACCCGATGCCGGAAAGGCCGATGAGATAGATGGCCATCGCGGCCAGCAGCATGAACGCGACCACGCCGGCAAACACGCGCGACAGGATGCGGAAGCCGCGGCCGATCGACGCCTGACCGAGCGGTGGAACGCGGCACGCGGACGGCAGGGCGCCCAGGTCGGTGATCTCGTCACGCCTGAACCTGATCTTCTCGTGCTGCGGTTGCTCCTGATCCACGCAATCTTCCGTTGTACAAATTCGCTCGTGGACGAATCCCCGGTCGACACTATATCGGTGTGGCTTCGCGCGTAACCTCAAACAAGGGCATCGATATGGCTGACCTCGACGTGGGCGATCCCGCACCGCAGTTCGACCTGCCCGGGATGGTGGCGGGTCTCTAAGCCTTTCGTCCTCGTCCGGCAAACCCGTCGTCCTCTACTTCTATCCGCAGGACGACACGACGAGCTGTACGCAAGAGGCAATCAGCTTTTCGCAACTGAAACCCGAATTCGAGAAGGCCGGCGCCGTCGTGATCGGTCTGTCCCCCGACAACGTCAAGAAGCACGACAAGTTCAAATCGAAATACAGCCTCACCATCGACCTCGCCGCCGACGAGGAGCGCAAGGTGATCGAGGCCTACCATCTGTGGGTCGAAAAATCGATGTATGGCCGCAAATACATGGGCGTTGAGCGGGCGACGTTCCTCATCGGCCGTGACGGGCGGATCGCCAGGATCTGGCGCAAGGTCCGGGTCAAGGGCCACGCGGAAGAGGTGCTGGAGGCCGTTCGCGCGCTTTGAGCGTCGCGCAATTCCGGTCGCGCCGAAATGAGGCGTCCTTACTCGTCGGGTGTTCTGCCTTCGGCTTCGGCTGCCGCTGCGCTCGCCAGGATTTCGCAACATGGCTCACACGATCGGCCAGCGCGGCGAGATGACCGCGCAGGCCACGCGCGCCGATCATCGACGACAGCGTGACGGATTGGGTGGCGAAGCGCCGCTTGAAATCCTCGCCGCCGCAGAGAAAATCAACTTTGGCAAGGCCACGGTCGAGCGACCACTGGATATAATCCATCATCAGCACCATACCCGGCGAGGCGCGCTCATATTCGGGATCATAGGTGGTGACGAAAGCCATCATCGTGCCGTGCTGCTCGAAATTGATGGAGACGGCGACGATCGTGTCGTCAAGCTCCAGCACGAAGATGCGCAACAGCCCGAGCTCGGCCAGCACCGAAATAAGCGCGGCGAGAACGGGCGAGCCCTTGTCGAACAGGTCCGAAACGCGGCCATGCCGGACGAGCCAGACGCGCTTCAGCGCCGCGACCCGCGCAAGCACCGGTTCGCGCGGCTCGTCCGTATCCAGCAGGCGGAAACGTAATGCACCGCCTTCCTCCATGAACTTGCGGCCACGACGGTAGTTTTGCCGGGCCTTCTTGGACAGCGTCTCGAACCATTCCGCCCCACTCTGCCAGGGACCCGCGACACGGTAGCTGATTTCACTGCGGTGGTTGGGCCGAAGCGCCTTGCCATAGGCCGGGTCCAGGAGGCCACGAACACTGGCATCCGGCAGAAGACGGTTGAGATAGATCAGGTCAAAGCCGCCCTGGTCAAAAACATGCTGCCAGAGGCGGGCGATCGCCTGCGGATCGCTGTCGGGCGCAACCAGCGCATCGCCATAGTCGCTGTGATCCTTCGCCGCCCATTCGAGTATGCGGATGCCGGAGCGCTTGAAAGTAGCGAGCGCTATCACGCCATCGAGCCGGTCGCCGTTCCAGGCAAGCCCGATCCTGAGCGTGCGTCGCTCCTGATGCGGGGTGGTGCGCCACCAGGCCGCGATCCAGTCCGGGTGCTGGAAGACAAGCCCGCCGGCTCGCCGCCAGAGCACGGTCCAGGCCGGTGCGATCTCGGCCAGGCGTTCCGCCGATGTCACGACTTCAAAGGTGCGTGTCCGCGGGATGGCGAGCACGAAGGGAGCGTTCATGGCCGTGTCCCTTCCTCCGATGATCGTGAGGTCCGTGGCTTTCCGAGCCGGATGCGTCTGGCGATGTGCCTCCACATCCGCTTCAGCGGCATGACATAGAGGCCGGCGAGCGACTGGTAGTCGCGCACATCGCGGTCGACCAGCCCGAACTTGAAGTCCTCGTCGGGCTTCGGCACGCACAAAGTTCCGAAGAGCCGGTCCCAGAACGAGAAGAGCAGGCCGAAATTCTTGTCGTAGTGGCGTGGATCGGTGCTGTGATGCAGCTGGTGCCAATGAGGACACAGGACCACATTGTTGAGCGGGCCGAACGAGATCTTGAAGTGCGTGTGCCTGACGAAATCCATCATCAGGATGTTACGCATGACATAGACGTTAACGCCAAAGACGGTCAGTTCGACGAGATTCAGCGAAATCAGCGACCAGATGCCGAAGCAGACGCCGACGATGACGCCGTCCCAGGCGCGATTCATCAGCTCGTCGAGCGGATGGACCCGGTCCTTGGTGATCCCGACCATCACCTCGGCCGAGTGATGCACCTTGTGCAGCTCCCAAAGCACGGGATAGCGATGCTGGGCAACGTGATAGAGATAATAGGAAATGTCGTAGGCGAGCAGCATGGTGAGGGTGAAGATCAGCACCGTCACCGGCCCTGCCGGTCCCTCGACCAGAGGCGGCTGGAACTGGAAAAGTGTCGAAAACAGCCAATTGGTGGCGTAGCCCACCGCCGTGACGAAGACAATTCCGGCGGGCAGCATCAGGAAGGGCATCAGCGCCTTCTTCGTGACCCAGAACAGCAAATCGGCCTTCGCCGACGGATGGGTGATGACCTCGTGCGGAACGACGAACTCGAAGAACTCCTTCCAGCTCTTCTCCTCGACCGTGCGCCAATAGGCCACGAGCGCGCTGACAAGGGCAGTCATCAGCAAAAGCCCGGTCGCCAGCAGACTGGCGCCCGACAACTTGTCGAGGATCTTGCCAACCAGGTCGCTCAGCATTGCTGCCGCCATAATGAATCCCAAACCCCGCCACGCTTTTAATCGAAAACCGTCAATTAAACGCAATCGAAGACAGTTAAGGAAACCTAGACCTTAATCCGACGGCGACAGGCCGTTCTGCTGCCAGCAGATTGGTGCTCATCGCCAATGATTTCGTGGCGTTGCGCACGCTTCCTTGCCCGTTTTCATGCAACCTTTAGCCCGCGCCACGTGCATTCTTCGTCGCGCAGGTAACCCGGCAAGCCTTTGTTAACCCTAATAATGTGTAATCAAGCAGTCGTGGTGTCGTAAACGAAAGCTTGGTCCCGTGAACGCAACCGGTCAGTCCGCAGTCTTCGGCAGGCGCAAGGAACCCCACACGGTCATCATCGCCCGCGGCAATGAGATCAGGCACTTCACGATCCGGCCCTGGCTCGCGGCATTCATCGGCTCAGCCCTAGCCGCCATTGCCATCGGCTACCTCCTGGCTACGTCCTATCTCGTTTTGCGCGACGACCTGATCGGCGCCACCACCGCGCGCCAGGCGCGCATGCAGCAGGCCTACGAAGACCGCATTTCAGCACTTCGCGCCCAGGTCGACCGCATCACCAGCCGCCAGTTGCTCGACCAGCAATTGATGGAAAACAAGGTCAGCGAACTGATTGAACGCCAGACGCAGCTTAGCCAGCGTCACGGCCGTCTCGGCCCGCTGCTTGAACGCGCCGAAAATGATGTCGGAACGGCGCCAGCCGAAGATCCGGCAGCCGCTGCCAAGCCTGACAAGCATGCCGAGGTGACCGGCAGCATCACCAAGCCCGCGCAAAACTACGCAGTGGCCAGCCTGAGCGCCGACCTCGGCGCTGCCGACACCAGGCCGTTCTCCTTGTGGTCGACCCGCTCGGAGCCGCTGCCCAATGATTCAGCCGCCGATCGTGCCGACAAACTGTTCGTCTCCATCAACCAGTCGCTGAAATCCATCGAGAGCGAGCAGCTTAGCCGCATCAATACGCTCGCCGACAATGCCTACAAGAGCGCCGACGCGATCACCCAGGCACTTCAAGCGGCCGGCTTGCCGGTCGACAGCGATTTCGGCAAGAACGAGAGCGATGTCGGCGGACCGCTTATCCCGCTCAACAGTTCGATGATGTTCGACAGCAAGGTCAAGGAACTGGACGAAGCGCTGGACACGCTCGACCATCTCAAGAAGGAAGCGCGCCAGCTGCCGCTTGCCAACCCCGCCCCCGGCCATTCCGTCACCAGCCCATTCGGCGTGCGCACCGACCCTATCCTCGGCACCGCGGCGCTGCATTCCGGCATGGATTTCAGGGCGCCGATCGGCATGGAAGCCAAGGTGACGGCACCCGGCATCGTCACCAAGGCCGGCTGGAACGGCGGCTATGGCCGTATGGTCGAGGTCGATCACGGCAACGGCTTTGCGACCCGTTACGGGCATCTCAGCGAAATCGACGTGACTGTTGGCGAGAAACTGGACGCCGGCGCCGTCATCGGCAAGACCGGGAGCAGCGGTCGATCGACCGGCCCGCATCTGCATTATGAAGTGCGCCATAATGGCGAAGCGATCGACCCCTTGCGCTTCCTCACCGTCGGCAAGAAGGTCGCCCAATACCTCTGAGCTGCGCCAGCCCTGACCTGATCGGCATCAATACCTCTCGAACCAAATCTGCCCTGCTCTGCAGGCAATCCGGATCTGGGTGATCGCTGTCCGTGTTGGCCTCGACTGTCAGCCGACCGCTTCGGCTCCTCTCTGAGCAGCGACCTAGCCAGCACCTCATCCCAACGTGCTGGCAAGCGACTTGTCCACGGCGGTTCGCCCCTGCCGGTGTTGACACAATTCCAGTTGTAGGATGATATGTATAACCATACGCCACAACATCAGTGCCGACCCGATAATGACCATTCACGGCATCTCGCCTGACGTTCTCGCTGCCTTGGAGCATGTCCTGGGGCAAGGCGGCGTGGCTGCTGATGCGGCCGACATGGCGAAATACCTCGTGGACTGGTCCGGCGATCATCGTGGCGGCGCCCTTGCCGTGCTGAAACCGGCGTCGGTCGCCGAGGTTCAGGCCGCGGTGCGGCTGTGCGGCACGCTTGGGCTGGCGATGATCCCGCAGGGCGGCAACACCGGGCTTGTGGCGGGCGCGATCGACATCGGCACGGCGCACGGCGCGGTGGTGATCAGCCTGGAGCGGTTGAACAGGATCCGCTCTGTCGACTCCGACAATTTCATGCTGCAGGCGGATGCCGGTTGCATCCTGCAAAACATCAAGGATGCGGCAGACGAGCAGGACTGCCTGTTTCCGCTGGCGCTCGGCGCGCAAGGCAGCTGCCAGATCGGCGGCAATGCCGCGAGCAACGCCGGCGGCGTCAACGTGCTGCGCTACGGCATGGCCCGCGACCTCATCGTCGGGCTGGAAGTCGTGCTGCCGGATGGCGAATTGTGGAGCGGCTTTTCCGGCCTGCGCAAGGACAATCGCGGCTATGACCTGAAGCAGTTCTTCATCGGCGCCGAAGGCACGCTTGGCATCATCACCGGCGTCGAGGTCAAACTGTTTCCGAAACCCGGCAGGGTCGAAACCGCCTATCTGGGCCTTCCCTCATTCGAGGCCGCAATCACACTGTTCAGGCAAGCCCGGCGCGAATGCTCCGACCTGATATCCGCCTTCGAGATCATCGGCGCGGAATGCATGGAGCTGGCGCGGCTCGTCGACCCGAACATCGTCACGCCGGTGGATGCGCCGGTCCATGTGCTGATCGAATTGTCGTCGAGTGCGGCTATCGATTTACGCAGCCTGCTGGTGAGTTTCCTCGCCGGCACAATGGAAAAACAACTCATCATTGACGCCGTTCTGGCCGAAAGCGGCGCACAGGCCAGAGCGTTCTGGGCCATTCGCGAGGGGCTGGTCGAGGGTCAGGCCAAGCGCGGCTACCACGTGCGCACCGACCTGTCGGTGCGCATCTCCGACATTCCCGCGCTGATCGCCCAGGCCCGCGATCTTATCGCACTGCAGCATCCGGGGTGGACTTCCCAGGCCTATGGTCATGCCGGCGACGGCAACATCCATTTCAACGTCCTGCCGCCGCTCGAGCTGGCCGAGCTCGACGCCCGCGCCAGGGGCGCGGCCATCACCGCCGGGCTCTACGACATCACCAATGCGCTCGGCGGCTCGATCAGCGCCGAGCACGGCATCGGACGCACGCGCCAACGCGTCTATTGGGCTGGATTGTCACCAGTCCAGCGCCGACTGGTCAGCACGCTGAAAGATGCGCTCGATCCGAACAGGCTGATGAATCCCGGCTGCCTCTTTCCCGCGACGGAGACTTTTTCATGAAACAAAGACTGGCCGCCATCGGCACTGTCGAGGCATTGCCGCATCGGGTCGCGGCGTTCCTCAGCCGCGAGATCGAGTCCGGCGACCTCAATCCGGGCAGCCTCTTACCGACGGAGCAGCAACTTTCGGAAAAATTCGGCGTCAGCCGCAACGTCGTGCGCGAGGCGATCGCCCAATTGCGTGCCGACGGCATGGTGGAGGCGCGGCAAGGCATCGGCTCCTTCGTCCTGGCGCCGGAGCAGCGCGCGGCGATCCGCATCGACCGCGAGACGCTGAAGGAGGGGCAGAACATGGAGCGGCTGTTCGAGCTGCGCTGTATCCTCGAGGCGGAATCCGCCGCCCTTGCCGCCGAACGCCGCGAGCAGGAGCATCTCGATGCCATCAAGGCCGCGCTCGACCGGATGAGCGGCGAGGAGCGCTGGGAAGACGGCAGCATCGACGCCGATCTGCTGTTTCACCGCGAGATCGCCCGGGCGACCGGCAACAGCTACATCCACACCTTCATTTCCTTCGTCTGCGAACAGATCCGCCGCTCGATCTATTACGCCCGGCAAACCAACCCCCTGCATGACCTGGTGGAAGTCAATGTCGGCGAACACGTGCGTATCTACGAGGCGCTGGTCGCCGGCGACCCGGCAAAAGCCGAGGCCGCGATGCGCGCGCACATCATCGGCGCGGCCAACCGTGTCGGCGTCAAGCTGCCGTCTGCTCGCGGCGAACGCACCGGCGGCGGGAAATGAGCATGGTTGTCGCCAGCATCACCCGCATCTCCGACGTCTGCCTTCTCGTCGAGAATATCGAGCGGACGGTGGAGTTCTATGTCGACAAGCTCGGCTTCCGCTTGCGACGCCGCGCCGAGGGTTTCGCCGACTTCCACAGCGAGGGCGTGACGCTGGCGGCCTGGGAGATCGACCATATCGGCCAGCATGCCGGCGTCTCCAAGCTGAAGTCGCCGCGCCATGCGCACAAGGTCTGCGTCGCCGTCCAGCTCGACGCGCCCGACGAGATCGACCGGCTGTATGCCGAGCTGATGGCAAAGGGCGTGCCGTTCTACGGCCCGCCCGAAAACTACGTCTGGAATGCGCGCTGCGCCTATTTCACCGACCCGGACGACACGCTTTGGGAACTCTACGCCTGGCTCGACGGCGGCCCCGGCGACTACCACGACGAACAGCCGTAGACGACCCGCGCCAAGGGAACGGCGCGCAATGAAGAGACGAGACAGTCTTGCAACAGGAGCGAAAAATGAATGGGAATTACGACATGAACCGCCGCAGCTTCATGAAGTCCGGTCTGGCGGCAGTTGCCGTGGCATCGGGCGGAATGCAGCTGGTGCTGACGCCGGGTGCGAAGGCCGCCGGCAAGGTCGTCATCCAGTTTGACTGGCTGATGTCCAACGGCCAGATCGGCGACATCATCGCTGTCGCCAATGGCTATTTCAAGGATGCCGGGCTCGAGGTGGAATTCAGCCCGGGCGGTCCGAACGCCTCGACTGTGCCGCCGGTGATTTCGGGCGCGGCCCAGCTTGGCCAATTCTCCGAAACGCCACAGCTGTTTGCCGCACGCGCCAGCGGCGTGCCGGTGAAGATCATCGCCTGCGGCTTCCGCACCGGCCCCTACGCGCTCACCTCAAAGGCCTCGAATCCAATCAAGGGCGTGGCCGACCTCAAGGGCAAGAAGATCGGCATCCAGCCGACGGCGCGTTTCGTCATGGACGAGATCCTGGCCAAGAACGGCATGAGCGCGTCCGACCTCACCGTCATCAATGTCGGCTTCGACAAGGGGCCGCTGGTGCGTGGCGATGTCGACGCCATCGGCGGCTGGATCACCAACACGCAGGCGCTCAGCGTCGTCGGCGACGACCGCATCGACCTTCTGGTGCGCGACCTCGGCCTGAATTCCTATGCCGATGTCTATTTCGCCACCGACGCGGCGATCGAAAAGGACCCGGGCACGCTGGCCAAATTCATCGGCGCGGTCGCCAAGGGCTGGGGTTGGGTGCATGCCAACCCGCAGGAGGCGGTGAAGAAGATGGTCGCCGCCTACCCCGAAATGGACCTCGGCTGGGAAGAGAAGACCGTCAACCTGGTTCTGAAACTGTCCTTCGACGGCGCGACGGCCAAGGACGGCTGGGGCACGTTCGACCCCGCCTCGATCGAAGAGCAGCTGGCGCTGCTCGACAAGGTCGGTCAGTACCCGAACGGACGTCCGAAGGCGGCCGACGTCTACACCACCAAGATCCTCGAACTTTCGGCTGCCGACCGGCCGAAGCTCGACGCGCCCGCCGCCTGATGGCGAACGCGATCGAAGCCAGCAGGCTGGATGTCGGCTATGGCGGCCGCCAGGCGGCCGTCAAGGTGCTTTCCGGCCTCGACCTCAGCGTCGAGGCCGGCTCCTTCCTGTCGATCCTTGGGCCGTCCGGCTGCGGCAAGTCGACCTTGCTGCGCGTGGTCGCCGACCTGCTCGACCCGCTCGGCGGCACAATCAGCGTGCTTGGCGACACGCCGCATGCGGTGCGCTCGCGCCGCGATGTCGGCTTCGTCTTCCAGGATTCGACCCTGCTGCCCTGGCGCACGGTGCGCGACAATGTGCGCCTGCCGCTTGGCGTCGGGCAGGGCAGCCTGACCCGCAAGATCGAGGACCGCAGCGAGGAGTTGCTGGAGCTGATGGGGTTGGCCGGCTTCGGCGAGCGCCTGCCGCATCAACTCTCCGGCGGCCAGCGCCAGCGTGTGGCGATTGCCCGCGCCTTGCTGGGTCAGCCGAAGCTGCTGCTGATGGATGAACCGTTTGGGGCGCTGGACGAGATCACCCGCGACCGGCTCAACGACGAGTTGCTAAACCTGTGGCGGCGCACGGGCACGACGATCCTGTTCGTCACCCATTCGATCGCCGAAGCCGCCTATCTCGGCGAACGGGTTATCGTTCTGGCCGCCAATCCGGGGCGGCTGGTTAGGGATTTGGACCTGCGGCCGCTCAAGCAGGACGGCAACCGCTGCACGCGCGAAGACCCGGCAATCGTCGCCGCCATGGCGGAGCTGCGGACCGCGCTGGAGCAGGCATCATGAGGCCCGCACCGCTCTCGCCACAAATGGCAATAGCCCTGCCCGTTCTCGGCGCGGCGTCACTGCTTCTCGCCTGGCAGTATCTGCTGCCGCTGCTCGGCGTGCCGGCCTATATCGTGCCGACCCCGACCGCAATCTTCGGCGTCTTCCAGAAGAATTTCGCGCTGCTTATGGACAATCTCAGGCCGACGCTGATCGAGGCGCTGGCCGGCTTCGTCATCGGCAATCTTGCCGCCGTGCTGCTGGCGGTCCTGTTCGTGCACAACCGCATCCTGCAGGCCACCTATTTTCCGATCGTGCTGTTCTTCAACACGATTCCGATCCTGGCGTTGTCGCCGATCATCATCCTGATCTTCGGGCTCGGCATGACGCCGAAGATCGTCATCGCGGCGGTGATCTGCTTCTTCCCGACGCTGGTGAACATGATCCGCGGCCTGGATTCGGCCAGCGACAATGAGCACGAGCTGTTCCGTGTCCTGTCGGCGACCCGTTCGGAGATTTTCTGGAGCCTGCGCCTGCCCCGCGCGCTGCCGATGCTGTTCTCCTCGCTCAGGATCGCCTCGGCGACGGCGGTCATCGGCGCCATCGTTGGCGAATGGATCGGCTCGGACAAGGGCCTCGGCGCGCTGATCATCCAGGCGAGCTTCAACTACCAGTCGGACCGGCTTTACGCGGCGATCGTGCTGTCGTCCTGTCTGTCGATCGTGCTGTTCTGTGCCGTGGTGTTGGTCGAGCGCCAGGTCATCAAATACTAAACAAGCATGTCACCGGCTCGTGCAAGCCGTGCACGAGCCGATCTTTGGATCGCTTTGATCAGTCGGTATTTTCCGGCTGCGCCGACAGAAATCCGGTTGCCGCCGCAACCAGCGTGGCCGCGCCGATTTTCAAGGCGGCCTCGTCGACGCGAAATTTGGGATGGTGAAGCGGAAAGACCGATCCGACCGCCTCGTTGCGGATGCCAAGGCGGAAGTAGACCGATGGGCGCTTCTCGCTGTAGTAGCCAAAATCGTCGGCAATGGTCCATCCGGGTGTGTTGAGAACATTGTCGGCGCCGATGCAGGACCTGCCGCTGGCGGCGATCAGTTCCGCCATCCCGCCGTCGTTGACGACACCCGGCTCGCCCTTGTGAATATCGAGTTGCACATTGGCGCCGTGGCTCGCCGCCATGCCCTCCAGGATTTCGCGAACGCGGCGCCAGGCCCGCTCTCGGGTCGCGTCACTGCCGCTGCGGATGGTGCCTTTCAGAGCCACTTTGCCGGCGATCACATTGTAGGCGCTGCCGCCATTGATGCCGGTGACTGAAATGACCAGGGGATCATAGGGGTCGATCTCGCGCGAGACGATCTTCTGCAATTCGCCGACCATGGAGCAGGCCACGGCAATCGCATCGATGCCCTCATAGGGTTTGGCCGCGTGGGCGGCCTCGCCGATGACAATTGCATCGAACGTATCGCATGCCAGAGTGTAAGGACCTGAACGGACCGCGATCTTGCCGGACGGCGTATACGGATCGACGTGAAGGCAGATTGCGGCATCGATATCGTCGAGCAGCCCCTCTTCCACCACACGTTTGCCGCCCGAGGGCGAGTCCTCTTCGGCCGGCTGGAAGATCAGGCGGACCGTCCCGCCAAAATCGGCCCTTGATCTCTGCAGATGCGCGGCAACCGCGAAGCCCATCGAGGCGTGGGCATCGTGACCGCAGGCATGCATGACGCCGGGATTGGCCGAGGCATAGTCGACGCCGGACTCTTCCTCGATGGGCAACGCATCGATGTCGGCGCGAATGGCAATCTTTCGGTTCGAAGGCTTGCCGGTGCCAACGATATCGACGGCAAGGCCAAAGCCCGCGACGTCGCGAATGTCGGCGATTCCCTCGCCGGCCAGCATCTGCCTGAGATAGCGTTGTGTGTTTTGCTCGCGGTTCGACAGTTCCGGATTGCGGTGCAAATGGCGCCGGATCTCGATCATCTGGTCGAGAATTGCAGAGTCGATATCGACTGCACCGGGACTCGCAGCACCGCCTGCCATGGCCGAACCATCAGGATTTGACATGAATCTCTCGCGGGAACTTCGTCAGGGTCTCATGGCCGGTTTCAGTGACCAGAATGGTCTCGCTGACCTCGATGCCCCAGCCGTCCATCCACATGCCGAGGATAGAATGGATTACGTTGCCGGGCTGAAGCACCGTCTTGTCACCCGGCCTGAGGCTGATCGTATGTTCGCCCCAGTCCGGCGGATAGGCGACGCCAATGGAATAGCCGATGCGTGACTCCTTCTTCAGTCCGTAGCGCTGAATGACCTTGCGCCATGCAGCTTCGACCGGCTCGGCCGTCGTTCCCGGCCTGACCGCATCGAGCACCGCGTCCATGCCCTCGATCACCGCCTTCGCCGTATCCGCGACACGCGTCGGCGTCTTGCCAAGCTGCATCGTTCTCGCCAACCCCGCGGCATAGCGGCGACAGACGCCGGCGAGTTCCAGCGCAATCGTCTCGTTGTCCCCGAACCGCCGATCGCTCCACATGATGTGCGGGGCCGAAGCATTCTCGCCACCGAGGATTGTCGGCGGAAGTGCCGTGATGTCACCGGCGAAGTCAGGGCTGCCGGCGATCTGCGCCGCCTGGATGGAAGCGATAGCATCGCATTCGCGCACGCCAGGCGCGATCACCTCGTAGGCCCGCGCCACCGCCGCTTCGGCCAAGGTCGAAGCCTTGCGCAGATAGGCGATTTCTGGTGTCGATTTGACCGCGCGGATCCAGTTCACCAGCAGATCGGCGTCGTGCCATTTCGCGTTGGGAAGGCCGGCGACAAGGCGGGCATGCGCTTTCGGCGAGAAATAATAGGCTTCGAGTTCGATGCCGATATGCCTGTTTCCCCATCCTTTGGCGACGATCCAGCTCGCGATCCAGTCCATGGGGTGGCGGTCGGCGCGCTGAACGTGATCCTCCGGGAAGCCAACGACATTCTCGGGCTTCATCCAGGCCGTCAGCAGACCGCCGGCCGCATCCATGGCGCGCCCGATCCAGACCGGCTCGACCTCCTCCAAGGGAACCAGCACCACCTGCGGCGTGTAGAACGACCAGCCATCATAGCCGGTGATGTAGTGCTGGTTGGCGACGTCGTTGACGATAAGGAGTTCGAGACCGCGCTTCGCCATCTCGGCGCGGATCTTGCGTAGCCGCTGCTGGTACTCGTCGCGGGCAAACGGCAGTTCGATCATCTCTACTCCATGCTGTGTTCAACGGTTGCGAGGCTTGCCCACCATTGAAGCGGTTTCGTTATGGCGGCAATCGGCCAAGGGCGACAGGTAAACAGGTCCTAAGCCGGGCGCGGCTTGCAGCCTTCCTTGGGTAGGCGCTGCCTTTCAATTTATTTTTGAATTCCATTTGACTGAATAAATCTTTGATGCGAACCTAGCGTCAACCGGGAGCGCAAGGCATGGCATTGCGGGGGACCAATCAGGAGTTCGGGCGGCCGTACAACCGGCGCATCGTGCTGGAGTCCATCCGCCTGCATGGGCCGATCGCCCGCGGCGAGATCGCCAGCCGCGTCGGCCTCACCGTCCAGACCGTATCGACCATCGTTCGCGAACTGGAGGAACAGGGCTACATCCTCTCCGTACGCGAAGAACCCAAGGGGCGCGGCCTGCCACCGGCGACGCTGCGGATCAATCCCGAGGGCGGCTATGCCGTCGGCATCCACATCACCCCGCTCGGCATCAATGCCGCTTTGATCAATCTGAGCGGCGACGTGATCGAGAGCGCCTACCGCGAGGCGCCGAACGCAACGCCCGACCACGCCTTCGAGCTGATCGGCGCGATGGTGTCTGAATTGACCGGATTGCGGGCTGGCGGGCGGGTGCTTGGGGTTGGCCTCGCCCTGCCCGGGCCGTTCGGTGTCGAATCCATGAGTTTTGTCGGCCCGACCACCATGACCGGCTGGAAGGATGTGGCGCTGCGCGAACGGCTGGCGGCCTCGACCGGACTGCCGGCCTTCTTCGAGACCGACATGGCGGCGGCGGCCATGGGTGAGCGGCTCTACGGCCTCGGCGCCCAATTCTCCGAATATTACTATCTCTATTTCGGCGTCGGTCTTGGCGGCGTCATGGTCCATGACGGCAGCGTGCAGCGTGGCGCCTGGGGAAATGCCGGCGAGGTCGGGCACATCCCTGTCGTTCCCGGCGGCGAGGCTTGTCCCTGCGGCAACCGGGGTTGCCTCGAAAGATACCTCTCGCTCGAGGCGCTCCGGCGCTGGAACGGCACAGAGGCCGATTGGGTCGCGGAAGTCGCGCCGATCTTTCACAATGCCATCGCCGTCATCGAAAACCTGTTCGACCCTGAAACGGTCATCCTCGGCGGGCTGGCGTCCACCGACCTGCTCGAACGGCTGGCTGGTTCGACCGGCGGCCTGCACAACTCCGTCTCGGCACGCAAAGACCGAACGACGCCCCGGGTCATGGTCGCGCGCGGCGGGCAACATTCGGTGTTGCGTGGCGCCGCCGCCCTGGCGGTTTCGGGCGTGCTGTCGCCGCGCTTCGGCCAGATGTTCGCTGCAGAGCGCGAACGCGGCCGCGATCTTCTGACAGCCAAGGAGATTGCGGCATGAGCGAACCGCTGCTGGTGCTGGAAAACGTCACCAAGAACTATGGCGCCATCGAAGCGCTGAAAGGGATCAGTTTTTCCATAGGCAAGGGCGAGGTCGTGGCATTGCTGGGCGACAACGGCGCCGGCAAATCCACGCTGGTCAAGATCATCGCCGGCGGGCTGGAGCCGACTTCGGGCCGCATGCTGTTCGAGGGCAAGGAGTTTCTGGCCAGGTCGCCGGCCGAGGCCAAGGCGGCGGGCATCGAAACCGTCTACCAGGACCTGTCGCTCTGCACCAATGTGGACGTGGTGGCGAACTTCTTCATGGGCCGCGAGATCACCAGGAAGGTGCTCGGCATTCCCGTGCTCGACGAGCGCGCCATGGAAGCCGTCGTCGGCAAGGCGCTGGCCAGCGCCGGCACCCGCATTCCGTCGCTGCGCACCAATGTCGAGCATCTCTCGGGCGGCCAGCGCCAGGCCATCGAGCTCAACCGCTTCGTGCATTGGGGCGGCAAGCTGGTGCTGCTCGACGAGCCGTTCGCGGCGCTGGGCGTCGAGCAGACGCGGCGCGGTCTCGACATGATCCGCCAGGTGGCCAGCCAGGGCATCGGCGTCGTCATCATCACCCACATCATGCAGCAGGCCTTTCAGGTCGCCGACCGGATCGTGGTGATCCGGCAAGGCGTCGTGGCGGGCGATGTCGCCAGAAACAAAACAAGTCCCGATGCGGTGATCAACATGATCACCGGGAGACGCTCGCCGGTGCCGGACCGGCGGGCTGAGGGGCAAAGAGGGGTCCGGCGCTAGAGGAGCGAACGACATGAAGCGAATACTTCTTGCTGTCTTCGGTATCCTGGCACTGGCCTTTGCCACGCTCACGCCGGCATTCGCCCAGTCCAAGGGGACCGTCTACTATATGGTGCCGACACTGCTGGACGAGTTCCAGACCGGCTCGGTGACCGCGCTGGAGCTGTTCCTGAAACAGGTCGGCTACGACATTAAGACGCTGAACGCCGACAACAAGACCGACGCGCAGCAATCGCAGATGAACGACGTCATCGCGCTGAAGCCGGCGGCGATCATCCTGGCGGCGGTCGATTTCAATGCGCTGAAGCCGTCGATCGAGGCGGCGCGCGGCGCCGGCATTCCGGTGGTCGAGTTCGACCGCCAGATCACCTCGACTCCTTCCGATTTCACCTCGGTGGCGGGTACCATCGAGATCGGCCATATCGCCGCCGACCAGGCGGAAAAGCTGCTGAAAGCCAAGAACGGCTCGGTGAAAGGCAAGGTCCTGCAGGTGCTCGGCGATCCTGGCGATCCCTACACGCTCGACATCCAGAAGGGCTTTGAGGAGAAGATGAAGGCGTTCCCGGACGTCAAGATCATCTCGCTTCCGGCCATGCAGTGGGAAGCGAGCAACGCCGGCACCATCGTCGCCGACCAGATGCTGGCCAACCCCGACATCGACCTGATCTTCAGCCATGCCGCGCATCTCTCGGTCGCCGCCGTCGCCTCGCTCGAGGCCGCCGGCAAGAAGCCGGGCGACGTCATGCTGATGAGCTCGAACGGTGCGCCGGTCGGCCTCGACCTGATCCGCAAGGGCTGGCTCAACGTCGAAGTCGAGCAGCCGCTCTACGCGCAGGCCGCGGCCGTCGCCATGTTCATGGACAAGATCGTCAAGAAGCAGGAGATCAAGCCCGGCGACTATGACGTGCTCGGCTTGAAATCGACCGTCACCAAGGAAGCCTGGGGTCCGAACATCAAGATCCCGGGTGCGGCCATCACCAAGGAAAACGTCGACAATCCGGCCTTCTGGGGCAACCAGAAGGCACCGACGGACAAAGTCAAATCCGTCGAATAGGCACGTCGCCTGAAACGCTCCGGGCCTTCTCGGCCCGGAGCCAATCCTCCGCAATTCCAATCCGCGCCTCGTCCGAAAATCGAACTGATTTTCGGAGGCATGCGCCAGCCGGATCAGCCCATGAACCCTCGCACCCGCCAAGCCCTGGAGTTCGTCCTCGACAACCTCGTCTGGTTCATGCTGGTCTTCGTGCTGGTGGTCTTTTCCATCTTCATCCCGAACTATTTCCAGCTCGGCATCTTCGCCAACATCATCGAGGCATCGAGCGTGCTCGGCGTCATGTCGATCGGCCTGGCGCTGGTCATCATCGCCGGCCATATGGACCTCTCGGTCGAATCGGTGGCGGCGCTCAGCGCCATGGCGGTCGGTATCCTCTTTTGCTCGTCAGGCATCGGGCTCGGCGTGCAACTACACCCGGAATGGCTGATGGTGCCGGTTTCGCTGCTGCTGGCGCTGGCCGTCGGCGGCCTGATCGGCGCCTTCAACGGGTTTCTGGTCGTCAAGATCAAGATGAGCGCCTTCATCATCACCCTGGCGTCCTACATCTGGGTGCGCGGCCTGGTGCTGGTCATTTCGGGCGGCCGCTCGGCGCAGGATCTGGCGCCAGCCATCCGCTGGTTCGGCATCCAGCGGCTGATCGGCCTGCCGCTAACCGCCTGGATCGCCATCGCCTGTTTCGTCGTCTTCTCGCTGATCATGGCCAAGACACCGTTTGGCCGGCACTTGGTGATGATCGGCGGCAACGAGACGGCGACCTTCCGCGCCGGCATCCGCGTGAACCGCAACCTCATCATCGCTTTCGTGCTGGCCGGCGCCATTGCCGGCCTTGCCGGCTGGCTGCTGGCGATCCGCACCTCGGGCGCCACCGCCAATCTCGGCGTCGGCCTGCTGTTCAACGCCTTCGCCGCGGTCGTCATCGGCGGCGTCAGCCTGAAGGGCGGCGTCGGCACCCTGCCCGGCGTCTATGCCGGCGTGCTGCTGCTCTCGGCCATCAACACGGCGATCAATCTGATGGGTCTGCCCGCCAACTTCACCCAGGTCATCCACGGCCTGCTGGTGCTGGCCGCCGTGCTGCTCGACGCCTTCAAACAAACCATTCGTCAAAGACTCGCATGACAGGACGGTTCGCATGGCTGGACGGCTAAACGACAAGGTGGCGCTGATCATCGGCAGCGCAAGCGGCATCGGCAAAGGCACCGCACTGCGCTTCGCCGAAGAAGGTGCAAGGCTGGTGCTCGCCGACACCGATGCCGAGGCCGGGCAAGCGACCGCCAACGAAATCGGCGTCCCCTTCATCGGCACCGACATCTCGCAAATGCGCGACGCCGAGGCCGCGGTGGCATTGGCGCTGAAGCATCACGGCCGCCTCGACATCATCGTGCAGAATGCCGGCATCTATCCCTGGCAATTGATCGAGAACACCAGCACCGACGACTGGGACCGCGTCATGGCGGTCAATCTGCGCGGCACCTTCAATGCAACCCGCGCCGCGCTGGTGCCGATGAAGGCGCAGCGCTTTGGGCGCATGCTCTACACCTCTTCCATCACCGGCCCGCATGTCACCAGCCCCGGCCACGGCCACTACGCGGCGACCAAGGCCGGTATCAACGGCTTCATCCGTTCGGCCGCTCTTGAATTCTCCGGCTACGGCATCACCGTCAACGGCGTCGAACCCGGCAACATCCTCACCGAGGCGATCCAGCTGCATCGCGGTGCCGCCTATATCAAGAACATGGAGGAACTCCATCCCGCTCGGCCGGCTAGGCAGTCCGCGCGACGTCGCCAATGCCTTCCTGTTCCTCGCCTCGGACGACGCCAGCTACATCACCGGCACGACCATCGTCGTCGATGGCGGGCAATTGCTGCCCGAAGGCAAGGATTTCCGGATGGTGCCGCCGTGATCCTTGCTTCACGGCCACGAACAGGCTGATCCGGCGCTCCGCAGATCGGCCGGCAAACACTCCCTTATAGGTTGCATGGAACGTAAGCACCTCTCAAGGGTTGTTTATAAAGTGCTGATCAAGGGAGGAACCTGTGAATGGCCGACGAAATCAGAACCGATGATATCTACCAGCGGGCTCATGCTTTGGCAGAGGGTGGTATTCACCAGTGTCCAGCCGAGATCGTTACAGCGTTGCTGGCTGAGGGTTATCCGGAAGCGGCCGAGTTGTTGAACTCCGAAAACATCCGTGCCGACCTTCGCAGGGTTTGCGGTGCGGCGATTGCCAGCGGCCAGCAATGCGCCACAAATCTGGGGCTTCGTTATTGATGCTTATATGCCGGCATGTTCGGTCGACCAAACGCGCCTCACGGCTGGCGGCCGCCGACGTCTGATCAGCCGGGTTTCTTGTACAACAGCAATTCGGGCCGGTATTCGAAATGCATGGTGTCATAGTGATACCAGCGGCCGCCCCAGATGAAGCCGTTCTTCTCGAACAGTTCGACGATCGAGAGCGGAATGCGATTCTTGAAGGGAATGTGTGCCTTGGGGTCGGCTTTGTTTCTGTTGTTGTACCAGTAATCGGAGAAGCCGACATTGATATCGAAGGCTGCGCCGAAAGAGTGGACGCTCAAGCGATCTGTGCCGGCGATGGGCCGCCAGACAAAGCCGCCTCCAGGCTTGAGCCCGTAACGGCTTAGCTCCGCGGGCATGACCTCAAGGGCATCGGAAACCTTGCCCAGCCGGTCGTCGATACCAAAAACCCTGGTGACCTGCACAGTCGTCTTGCCGAGTTTGGGCAGCCATTTGACGTTGGCGACGTGCTTGCCCACTTCCGCGGCACTTGCACCGTAGAGCTTCTCGAAGAAGGCTTCGTTGCGGATACGGCCGGGATCGAAGTCCTCCGCCGGGACCAGCGCGCCAGCACTTGCCGTGGGATAGACATAGCGAAACATGTCCTCGATGTCGGGGGTTTCCAGCAGCGCGTCGGCGTCGCGCGTCTTGCCGTCGTCCCACACCATCGTGGTGCCGTCGGTCCAGGTCAGGACATTGCCCGAGATGGTGAACAGCCCGGGATAGGCCTTGAGCAAGGCGGCCTTGGCGGCGGGCTGGTCCACGCCGTCGCCAACATCCCCCGCATAGGCGAAGCGCACGGTAACGGTGATTGCCAATGCAATCACCAGCTGCAGCAGCAAGCGCCCTGGATGCCTGGTCATTGTCCTGCCTCCCGAAAACTCTCCCCCATTTTTCACGCAATTCGTCGGTTGTCGCACTGGCCGCATATCGTTCAAACCTGCTTACAAAAGTCTCGTCAAGCGCCTCCGGGCCAGACGTGGCTTCCTCCTCGGACGGCGGCTGTCGACGCAGATCTTCGATTGCTTTCCCCAGAACCGCATCCTTGTTCAGCCGACCGCGACCGTTTCAGACGCATGGTGGCCGTCTGCACGGCTGGCGGTGTCGATATCGGGGAATGGATGGTCAGGAAGGGCTATGCGGTCGACTGGCCGAAGTACAGCGCCGGCTTCTATGCCAGGGCTGAAACAGAAGCCAGGACAGCCAAGCGCGGCCTGGGCTGGATCGTTCGATAGGCCTTGGGAATGGCGCAAGCAGATGACGGTGAACTAGACCTATCCATACTACCCACCTTGTTGCTCCGCTTAACCATCAGCATGTTTCCAAGGCCGGCAGGATATCGCTAGTGGTTGGAGGGCGGTCATATTGCGCTCGGCCGGCGCCTTCCCCTGCGAGTTGGCGCCGGATTTAGCAATTAATTCGGAGGCGTTTCCGCCTTCGATGCTAGGCCTATATTCAGCCGCCCATCATCTTTGCCATAGCGCAGAAATCCGCATGCGACTTGTTGAGTGTGGTGTCGCCGCAGTCCTTCAACACCGCCTTCTGTTCGTCGGGTTTCATGGCCATCCATGCGGTCTTGAAATCCTTTTCCGTCTTCAGAGTTTTCATGCCGGCATCGGTGAAGAACGGCGACATCTTTGCCGGGTCGTCGAGCGCGGATGTACTGCCAGCCAGAGCCGAACCAGCCATGATTGCGAGCGCCATCCCGCCCGTTGTGAGCGTCTTGATCATTGTTTCCTCCATAATTAGGTCATTCAGCGTGACCTTCCGGAAAAACGTGATCAGACTGACTCGGTTCCACCGCTTACCGGCTTTGAACTCAGGTAGGTTCGCAAAGCCGGCCTTGATGGCCTCCGTGCGGATGTTCCGAGACGTTGCGGGCGTGCCGCTGGAGCCGGCGACCGAAGGGGGATCGTATCACGGTCACAGACACGCAATGACCGTCACCTCCAGCCGGCCAACTCAGTACATGATCCTTTGCCTCAACCAGGCAAAGAACCCATTCCCTCCAACTGTTGTGCGGACTCGCGCGGCAGCCCAACCCGCTTTCATGGTAGCGCCGGCATGGCAATCGCAGACGATCTCATGGAGTTGCCAGTCGCTCAGTTCGAAAAAGCGCCTTGCCTCGCCGTACGTGTCATCTTTCAGGCCCGACGCGCGTAGCACCGGGTCTGCGAAGGCAACAGCGATTGGTGATCCTTCCCCACGCACCCCGGTACGTTCCTCCAGGCGCAAATATTCGGTCCCTGCAAACGCCGCAAGGCACCGGTCAGGATGTTGTTCGAGAAGTTCGGCCCAACGCTCGATACGCTGGTTCCGTGTCATTGCCGAATATGCAGCCGAAGATTCAATCTTGGCGACCGCATGCAGTTGGTCGAGTGTCTGGTGTTTCATGGTCGGCTCCTGTGGAGAGGGAAACGCCCACGCCTTCAAGGGAATTATCGCGCGCTATGGCTTCGACAAGAGCAGGAAGCTGCAGGAAGAAATCTATCTTCTGACACCACCAAATGGGGCCGATCTGAACACCTTCCGCGGATCGCGCCTATTGGGCTACCCAGCCGTAGGGAGCCGCACCGGTCCTGTGGTGTTCCACTGGATGAACTCGACTTCCTTCCCGGTCACTTCCCGCACGGCCTTCAACAGTGTCTCATGCAGGACACGCGTTGCCCGGTAGTGGTCGCAGTGTGGCGATATGAGCGGCTTCACGATGCTCTTGTGGAGCGCTTCCCCCGCGATGCAGCCAGGCGTCGGCATTCTCCTGCCAGAAAGGCGGCACGGCGCGTTCCTTGCCGTGCGCGCCTGTGCGCCGTACATCCAAGCGTAATTGGCGCGCTCCTGATCCTTCTTAGCGACTGCCACCGTCTTCGTCCCGCTAGCGCCCCAAGGGCTGTTTTGAAAGCGAGACAAGTTCAGCCTCGTCTTTGATGCCGGCCATGTAGTTGGCGATGATGCGGGATGCGATGGCGTCTCGCGCTTCCGGCGACTGGTCTTGAAGCTTCAAATGCTCAAAGACCCTGCCGAGCAAAGCCAACTCTGATGGATCGAAAATGCCGGCCTCATTCGCCCTTGTCCGTATTGGCATGGTTCTCCTCCCGGAAATCCTGCAGCGAAGCGTGCCGCAAATCGTCCTCGCCGCGCAAGTGCTTCACCCGACCGATGATGCCCGGCTTCAGCCACTGCGTCGCCGGCCGCTTCATCCCCTTCGGCGCTGAGCCGGGCGCAACGCGGCGCACCGGCCTGAGAGGACCGGCAGACACCGTTGAATTCATTCAAGAAAAGTGGTGGGCGATGACGGGCTCGAACCGCCGACATCTTCGGTGTAAACGAAGCGCTCTACCAACTGAGCTAATCGCCCGCTCCGGCGCGGACCTTTAAGCGGTCGGGACCGGCTTCGCAAGGCCAAATGAACAGGCGACGCCCTGTTCGCCGGCCGGATTTGTGAACAAAACGCCGGCTGTCAAAAAACCTTCTCCAGTTTGCTGTTATGATGGTTTGGTGCGCTTGACACCCGGTGGCGAACCCCTTATCCAGCGGCCCAACGACGAACACGGCTGACACGTGCTCGTCAATGCGCGGGTGTAGCTCAGTTGGTTAGAGTGCCGGCCTGTCACGCCGGAGGTCGCGGGTTCGAGCCCCGTCACTCGCGCCATTTCTCTCAAGGGTTTCAAACCCTTGGCTTCGGAGAAATGTCGACGTTGGATGTCAAAATCTCTTCTCGCATGTGCGGGGCAGCTGTACCCCGGTCGGCACGTTTCGGCGCGAGCCCGAACCGACTACCGCGGACGCGCTCGATTCCATCCCTGCCGAACTTTTCCCAACTCGCCACGGAGCGGTAGCGTGGAATTTGCCGATGCCAGGTCCGTCGCTGCGCCCTTAGATCCCCGTCTGAAGATCTGGCCGAGGACCAGGCCGATGTATCCCACCTGAAGAATGATGAGCGCAAGAATAGCCCAACCGAGCGCTTTCCAGATGGAGCCGGTTTCTATCTCAGCCCAGATCGCCACGGTGAACGACGTCGCGAACATGCCCACCAAAAATTGCGGAAAATACATATTGCGCAGCACCAGGTCTTGACGGTTTGGCGATTTTCGGCCGTTAAAGGCCCGCCGCTCCGCGAACGGAGCGGCGGGGCCCCCAATTGCCCCCCGATTGCCGAGTTGATGGTTGACCGCGGCATTGCTGGCAATGCAATTGCGGCGCCAAATACAATGACCCATTACGGGACACCTTCGCCAATGGCGCAAGACCGGATTGCCGATTAACATTACCTGTTGCTAATGCGCCACGCAGAAAGGACCAGCGGCGGCGAGGTTTTTGGCAGGCTTGTTGGCCGCGACGCAGGCGATGCGGGTCTAACGACACCGATAAGCAGATCTCCGAAGACGCGCTCAGAATGATCAGCGCAGAGATGTATTCTCGCATTCTGGGCCAGGAATGCCAGCAGGACGGCGCTACCTGCGAAGCCGCATCAAGGATGGTTTCAAAAGGCACTTCGAGAAGATGAGGCTGCAGTTGATCGCGGAGGGGTACACCATCGTGCCCAGCGTGACCGAGACCAACTCACAGTGGACTCGTTCAGAGATGGCATTCGACGCCAAACGGCGGCTCGGCATCCCGCGCCAATTCGGCTGCCGTGATGCATATTGGCTCGACAACAATCGAGACTGGTGAGGGCGCAAGGGACGCTGTCGCGCTCAAACCCTGGCCAGCAGTGCCTCGACCTCCTGCAGCGTCGGCATCGACGGCGCAGTACCCGGGCGCGTCACCGAGATACCAGCCACAGCGCAGGCGAACCGCACCGCTTGCAGCGGCTCCACGCCTCGCGACAGGGCCGCGGCGAAGCCGCCGTTGAAGGCGTCTCCCGCGCCGGTGGTTTCGACCACCGGGCCAGCGCTGATGGCGGGGACATATTCGGAGCGATTCTTGGTGTGCAGCAGCGCACCCTTGTCGCCGAGCGTGACGATGACCGTGCCGACGCCCTTTTCGAGCAGCTTGCCGGCCGCGGCGCGCGCCTCATCGACCGAGGAGACTTTCAGTCCGGTCAATTCCTCGGCTTCGGTCTCGTTCGGCGTGAGATAGTCGCAGAGCGTGTAGATGCGATCGGGAAGCTTTGCCGCGGGAGCGGGGTTGAGGATGGTCGTCACCCCTGCCCCGCGCGCGATCTCCAGCGCCCTGAGCGCCGCGTCGATCGGCTGCTCGAGCTGCGTGACGAAGACGCCGGCGCCACGAATCAAATCCCCATTGGCCTCGATATCGGCCGGCGAGATCAGCATGGCCGCACCAGGACTGACGATGATGGCGTTGTTGCCGCTGCCCTCCTCGACGAAGATGTAGGCGGCGCCCGTATAGCTGTCCGGCGTGTCGATGACGGCGCTTTTGACGCCGGCATCCTGCCAGGTCCGCTTGGCCATATCGGCGAAGGCATCGACACCAAGCCGGGTCAGGAAAGTGGTGTCGGCGCCGAGCTTGCCGGCCGCCACGGCCTGGTTCGAGCCCTTGCCGCCCGGGCCGAGCTTGAACGAGTTGCCGAGGATCGTTTCACCCATGCGCGGCTGGCGATCGGCGCGATAGGCGGTGTCGGCGACAAAGACGCCCAATATGACGATAGGCTTTCCGGCTGCCATATCCCTACTCCGCGTCCGGCGGGATGACGCCCTTGCGGAAGGCGAAGCAGCCATAGAAGCGGCGCTCGCCGGTCTGGATGACGCAATAGGCCTGTTTGGCGCGCTCGTAGAAGGCGTAGCGCTCGACGGAAATCATCGGCCAGGCCTTGCCTTCGGCCTTGTCGATCTCCTTTTGCACTTCCTTCTGCACCGGCGGAATCTCGTCCGGCTTGCCGACGATTTCCATGCGCGCGGCCGAATCATCGACGAATGTATCCAGGGGGTATAGCGACAGCACCGCCTTGACCACTTGCGCCGCCGGCGCGTCGATGCGCAGGAGCTTGCCGTGCACGGTCTGCTTCGCCACCGAATCGGAGGGGAAATTGGTGTCAGCGATGATCAGATCGTCGCCATGGCCCATCGCCCGCAATGCCTGCAGCACGTCGGCATTGAGCAACGGATTGATGCCTTTGAGCATGATGGTCCTCGTGAAATGCGTTTGAGATCAGAGACGTTGAGATCAGAGACGCTGGCCGGTCTCGGCGTCGAAAAGATGGATCTGGTCGAGCCTCGGCTTCAGCGTCAGCGTGTCGCCGGGCTTGAAGTCGTGGCGTTCACGGAACAGCGCCACCATCTCGCCGTCGCCGAAGCGCAGGAACACCAGTGTTTCCGAGCCGGTCGGCTCGACCACCGAAATTTTCGCCGGCACGCCGTCGGGATGGATTTCCAGATGCTCGGGACGGACGCCATAGACGACGGCCTGCCCGTCCTGCGCGGCATTGTCGCCAATCGGGAACAGCGTGCCTGCAATGTCGACGCCGGGTTTGCCGCCCTTACGCATGACGCCCTTGAGCAGGTTCATCGACGGTGAGCCGATGAAGCCCGCGACGAACAGATTGGCCGGCCGGTCGAACAATTCCAGCGGCGCGCCGACCTGCTCGATGCGGCCGTCGCGCATGACGACGATCTTGTCGGCCATGGTCATGGCCTCGATCTGGTCGTGGGTGACGTAGATTGTTGTGGTCTTCAGCCTCTGGTGCAGTTCCTTGATCTCGGTGCGCATCTGCACGCGCAGCTTGGCATCGAGGTTCGAGAGCGGCTCGTCGAACAGGAACACCTGCGGGTTGCGGACGATGGCGCGCCCCATGGCGACGCGCTGGCGCTGGCCGCCGGAGAGCTGCCGGGGATAGCGCTTCAGATAAGGGTTGAGATCGAGGATGTCGGCGGCGCGCTTGACTCGCTCGGCGACCACGGCCGGATCGGTTTTGCGCAGTTTGAGGGCAAAGGCCATGTTCTGCTCGACCGTCTTGTGCGGATAGAGCGCATAGTTCTGGAACACCATGGCGATGTCGCGTTTTGCCGGCGGCAAATGATTGACGACGCGGTCGCCGATGGTGATCGTGCCGCCGGAAACGGTCTCCAGCCCGGCCACCATTCTGAGCAGCGTGGACTTGCCGCAACCCGAGGGGCCGACCAGCACCACGAACTGTCCGTCAGCAATATCGACGCTGACTTCGTGCAGAACCTTGACGGTTCCAAACGCTTTGGCCACCTTGCTGATTGCGACTTGAGCCATATCTCCCCCATCGGCTCCAACTGGCCGTAGGCGCAGAAGCTAACCAACGCGACCTGTCAGGGCAAGTCGGTCTCTTATAGATAAAAACCCAGCCTCGTTGACACGGCGTTTGGTTGTGAGAATAGTGGCGGGCGCTGGTCCAAATGTCGGCACCGATCCGCAATCGGGACTTTAATCGACGCAGGGTGGGGTCCTGCCTAATTCGTATCCGAGCCGGGAGCATCGTTGTGCTTCAGCGTCCGACAGGCGGCCACATCCATTCACACTGATTATGGGAGGAATAGTCGATGAGAACAGGTCTTTACGATAAACTGGTCCGTGCCGGCGCCACGCGTCGCGACATATTGAAGGGTGCGGCCAGCATGGCCGCGATCGCGGCGGCATCCGGTGCCGGGCTCGGTGCCTTCACGCGCCCGGCCTCCGCGGCAAGCGAGCTGCGCTCGAAGATCCTGCAGATTCCGGGCGTTGGCAAAGGCCAGCCGACCGATGCCGATTTCCAGAAGGTCGGCGAACTCTGCCTCGAGGCGACCAAGGCCAATGTCAAGCAAGGCGAATTCGCCGGCGTCGAGCTGACCTTCATGGGCCTCAACAACCAGAACTTGCACAATGTGCTGTTCCGCGGCTTCCTGAAGCCGTGGGAGGCCTATACCGGCGCCAAGATCAGCTGGATCGACCTGGCGCAGGCCGACTACAACGCCCGCCTGCAGCAGTCGATCGCCACCGGCACCGTCGACTTCGACATCATCGAGATGGGTGCGCCCTTCGAAGGCGATGTCTGCGGCAAGGGCCTGACCTCCGAGATGCCCGACTGGGTCAAGAAGCAGATCGATTTCGACGATCTGGTCAATTATCTGAAGCCGCCGGTCGGCACCTGGGACGGCAAGCAGTATCGCGTCACCATCGACGGCGACACGCACAACTTCAACTACCGCACCGACGTGTTCGCCGATGCCGACCTCGCCAAGCAGTGGAAGGACGGCGGCGGGGCCGGAGAATGGGGCGTGCCGAAGACCTGGCAGCAGGTGCAGGCCGTGACCAAATTCCTCAAGGGCAAGAAATTCAAGGGCCAGGACGTTTATGGCTATCTCGATGCGCCCAAGCCCTGGGGCGGTTTCGGTTTCTACTTCCTCGGCAGCCGCGCCACCGCCTATGCCAAGCATCCCGATGACAAAGCATGGCTGTTCGACGCCGATACGATGAAGCCGCGCATCAACAATCCGGCCTGGGTGCGCGCCATCCAGGACGTGATCGACGCGCTGCCCTCCGAACCGGCGGACCAGATCAACGCCGACCCGAACACCACCGGCTTCCAGCAGTTCCTGGCCGGCACCGGCTCGATGATCCCCTGGTGGGGCGACATCGGCTCCAACGTCAAGACCAACGATTCTTCGGTCATCGGCGACGTCACCGGCTTCTCGATCCTGCCGGGTTCAGACGACGTCTACAATTCCAAGACCGGCAAGTGGGAAAAGCTCGCCAGCGGGCCGAACTATTCGCCGAACTGCGCCTATCTCGGCTGGGGCGTCTATGTCATGGCCCGCGTCGACAAGGACGAGAAGAAGAAAAAGGCGGCCTGGTCCGCAGCCGCCCATCTCGGCGGCAAGGACCTGTCGATCTGGACGGCGATGTATCCGTCTGGCTTCCAGCCCTACCGCAACTCGCATTTCGATATTCCGGAGTGGGTGGCGGCCGGCTACGACGAGGCCTTCATCACCTCCTACCTCAAGTCGGAAGGCGACAGCTACAACCATCCGAACGCGGCGATCGAGCCACGCATCCCCGGCATCTTCCAGTACTATTCCGCCGCCGAGGACATTCTGGCCAACACTTTCGCCGGCAAGATGAAGGCGCAGGAAGGCGCCGATGCCATCGCGGCGGCCTGGGAAAAGCTCACCGACCAGATCGGCCGCGAAAAGCAGATCAAGCTCTACAAGGCCTCGCTCGGCCTGGCCTGATCGCAGCGTGAACCTGGGTCCGGCGACGAAAGCCGCCGGACCCTGTCTTGACCGGCACCGCCGGTCGCGAAGTGCCTTCTGCAACCGGACGAGACGCGTGGCTGACCAGATTTTGCCCACCAAGGATTGGCCGGCAAACGCCGTCCATCCGACCTGATACCGCCAGGCCGCAAACGCTTGGGCTGGGCGGTGATGGCCGCTGCGACGCTCGGCCTGCTGGCAACGATCCTTGTCCAGATCCTCTACAAGAGCGAGGTCGACACGATCGGCTTCGAGACATGGCGTCCCGTGGTCTACGCCTATGTGCTGTGGGGCGTGGCACTCGGCATCGGCCAGGTGCTGACGCGTGGCGAGGACGGCCAGCGCGCGCTGTTCCTGCTGCCGGCGCTGCTCTTCACCATCGCCATGGTGATCTTCCCGACGCTGTTCGGTTTCTACATCGCGCTGACCGACTGGAATCTCTCCTCCTTCAGCGGGCGCAGGTTCAACGGGCTCGACAATTTCTGGCAGATGCTGGCAGATCCCTACTACCGCAATGCGCTGTTCAATATGGTGCTCTATGTGCTGGCGGTGCTGGTCGAATATGTCATCGCCTTCGGCTTGGCGCTGCTGCTCAACGCGCAGATCCGGGCGCGTAAATTCTTCCGTGTCGTCTTCCTGATGCCGCTGATGCTGTCGCCGGTCGCGGTGTCGTGGATGGTCGGCAAGTCACTGATGGAATATCGCTTCGGCCCGGCGGCGACACTGGCGCGCCATCTCGGCTGGGAAAACCCGGCCTTCTTCTCGGATCCGATCATCGCTCGCATCTCGATCATGGTGCTGGATGCCTGGACCTTCATCCCGTTCATGATGATCATGCTGCTCGCTGGCCTGCAGGCGATGTCGCGTGAGATCCTCGAAGCCGCACGGGTCGACGGCGCCAATGCGTGGCAGACCTTCTGGCAGGTCACCTTTCCGCTGATGCTGCCGGTGTCGGTGACGGCGGTCATCCTGCGCATCATCTTCAAGCTGAAGCTGGCCGACATCATCATCACGGTGACCTCGGGTGGGCCTGGTGGCGCCACCGATTCCGTCTCCAGCTTCATCTACCGCGAATACCGCGACCGCTCCAATGTCGGCTATGGCACCATGCTGGCGATGGCCTATCTGGTCATCATCATCGTGTTCGTGACCTGGCTGCTGAAATTCGCCAACCGCTTCGTGCGCAACGTCAACTGAGCGGTGGGATCATGAGCGTTCAAACCACCGAATACACCGTTTCCGAAATCCGCTCTCCGGCGAGCTTCATCACCAGCCGCGTCTTCATTTATGGCGCGCTCGTGTTCTGGGCTTTCATCTGCCTGTTCCCGATCTACTGGACGCTAACGACCTCGTTCAAATCGGCGGTCGACGTCACCCAAGGCCATCTGATCCCCTTCGTCGACTTCCAGCCGGACTGGAAGGGCTGGCGATCGCTCGGCCTCTCGCCCGATTCGATCTTCGAGACCTCGACGGTGCGCGACGAGTTCTTCAAGCGCTTCATGAATTCGGTCATCACCTCGGTCGGCGCGTCGAGCCTCGCCATCGTCATCGGCAGCCTCGCCGCCTACGGCCTCACGCGCTACCGCTACAAGTTCGCCTGGTTCAAGAACGAGGACATCTCCTTCTTCTTCCTGTCGCAGCTGATCCTACCGCCCGTGGTGCTCGCCCTGCCCTTCCTGGTGCTCTACCGGGAAGTCGGCCTGCTCGACACGCGCATCGGGCTGATCCTGCTCTACACGCTGATGGTGCTGCCGATCGTCATCTGGATCATGCGCGACCAGTTCAACTCAATCCCGGTCGAACTGGAGGAAGCAGCCCTCGTCGACGGCCTGTCGATCTGGGGCGCGTTTTTCCGCATCGTCATGCCGATCGCGCTGCCGGGCATGGTCGCCGCCTTCATCCTGGCGATGGTGCTGTGCTGGAACGAGTATTTCTTCGCCGCCCTTCTGACCTCGACCGACGCCAAGACCATTCCAGTCATGGTGGCGAGCCAGACCGGCTCGCAAGGCATCAACTGGTGGTCGATGGCAGCCCTTGCCACCGCCGCGATTGCACCGCTGGCGGTCATCGGCATTGCTTTGGAACGCTATCTGATCATGGGCATGACCGCGGGAGCCGTGAAGTGACGAACCAATACTGGTTCGCACGCAACATCCGTGTCGGTTATGTCGGCCGCGACCGCTATGGCAAGGGTGTCATGCCGATCGCCTGGCAGGGTCGCGCCGTCATCGCCGGCTTTGTGCTGGCGATGGTCTGCGGCGGCCTGCTCATGGCGCTGGTGGGCTTTTACGCCGATCACCTGGCGCTTGGCATAGCCCTCTACGTCATCCTGGCGATAGCCGGTGCCGGCATGTTCATCTGGGCCGTGGCCACCAAGAGCGATCCGGACAAGTCGATCGCCGACTACCGGGCGGAGCGGTTGAAAAGCCGGGGTTAGGCCTTCAGGATCGCGCGCAGGTGGTCCATGATCATGGCGACGCCCTTTTGCCCCAGTTCAGCCGATGCGTCCTTGGCATCAGCCGTATACCAGCCGGTATTGTCGGCGAAGTGCACGGCATCGACAGCCTCCGGACATAGCGCCAGCATCAGCGATGTCTCTCCAATGCCGGCATGGTCGAACGGGTACTTGCCGTTCATGGCGGCCGGCATCAGCGGATGCACCTGCACCCAGTTGAAAAAATTTTCACCGGCGGCATGTCCGGCATAATAGTCGGCCATGTCCTTCGAGCCCCACCAGCCCTCGCCGCGCTGCTTCTCGAGGAAGCGGAAGATCGCCTGGCGGCCGGCGGTCTTGAAGGCGAGATCGGTCGGCATGCCGGCGGCGAAGTTTTCCGTCTGGTGATGGATGATGGCGTGGATGTTGCGGAAGCCGATGCGCAGCAGGCTGTAGAACAGCTCCTCGCCGAACGGCGCGAGCTGATTGCCGCCGACCTGCACGGAACCTGTGCCTTCCGGCGGCGCCACTGCGTAGCTCGCCGCGCCGTAATAGAAGGGCGGCAGGATGACGACATCCCTCTCCTTCTCGAACAGTTCGAGCGTCTTGATGACGGCCAGCGTGTCCATGCCGACGGCCATGTGCTCGCCATGGTATTCGAGCACTCCGAGCGGCAGCGCGACCGGCCAATTCTGCGCGATCGCCTTGCGGATCTGGTGCGGCAGCATCAGCTCATAGCGCATGATCTATTCCATGTTGGTGTGGCGGGCACGCATGGCTTCGGACGACGCACCGGTCAGCGATTTGAGCTTCAGCACCATCACTTCGAACAGCAGGAACAGCGCGCCTTCGAACACCGAGCCCATCGGCAGCACCGATGTCCTTTGCGACCCCTGGTCATTGGCCATGGTTTGGGCCGGGATGAGCAGCGTGGTGTCGGCCAGTTTGGCCGCACTGCCGTCGGCCTGGGCGGTCAGCAGCAGATTGGTCGCGCTGGCGTCGCGCGCGACGCGCATCAAGGTGAGCACCGTCGAGGTCTCTCCCGGCCCGGAACTGGCCAGGAAGACATCACCAGGCCCCAAGGGCGGCGTGGTCATGTCGCCGACCACCGAGACCGGCAGGCCGAGATGATAGAGCCGCATGGCGAAACCCTTGACCTGCAAGGCCTCGCGGCCGCAGCCATAGACGACGATCTGCCTGGCTTCGGCCAACAGCTTGCAGGCGGCGTCGATCTGGCTGTCATCCACCCGCGCCAGCACGGCGCCCAGTTCGTCGAGCGCGGTCTTGAACAGGGTTTCGCTCCGGTCGCTCACGGCAAACCCGCCCTCGAAATCATCTTGCGATTTCCCACGAACAGCTTGATTTCGTTCATGCTAGCAATCGCGAAAATGCGTGTCCAACGCTGTGCAACGCTTTTGCGGGGCCACAGGCGTGATAGTGTCATGTCAGACAAATCAGCTCAGACAGATCAACCCGGGAAAACTGCAGGACATGAAGACACGGCATTTCGACCGCATCGGCAATGGCGGCCTCACCTTTACGGAACTCGGCTTCGGCACGGCACCGCTCGGCAATCTCTACCGTGCCGTTTCGGACGAGGATGCCAATGCCACGCTCGACGCCGCCTGGGCGACCGGCTGCCGCTATTACGACACCGCGCCGCTCTATGGGCTCGGCCTGTCGGAAACACGACTCAACCCATTCCTGCGCGGCAAGAGGCGCGACGACTATGTGCTGTCGAGCAAGGTCGGTCGCCTCATGCGCGCCTGCCCGCCGGAAGAGCGCACGGGCATCGGCAAGTTCTTCGACACGCCTTCGCGGCGCGAGGTCTACGACTACAGCTATGACGGCGTGATGCGCTCATTCGAGGCCTCGCTCGAGCGGCTTGGTGTCGACCGCATCGACATCCTGTTCGTGCATGATGTCGACATCTTCACCCATGGCAGCAAGGAGGCGTCCGACCAGCGCATCGAGGAATTCATGCGCTCGGGCTATTACGGGCTGCTGTCGCTGCGCGACCAGGGTGCGATCAAGGCGTTCGGCGGCGGCATCAACGAATGGCAGGTTGCCCAGACCCTGGCCGAGCGCGGCGATTTCGACCTGTTCCTGCTTGCCGGGCGCTACACGCTGCTGGAACAGGAGGCGCTGACATCCTTTCTGCCGCTCTGCCAGAAGCGCGGCATCGGCATCGTGCTGGGCGGTCCCTACAATTCCGGCATCCTGGCGACAGGGCCGAAGCCCGGCGCCTACTACAACTATTCCGAGGCACCGAAGGACGTGCTCGAGCGGGTCGCCGGTATCGAGGCGGTCTGCAAACGCCATGGTGTCAGGCTGATCGAGGCCGCGCTGCAATTTCCGGCGCTGCATCCGGCGGTCGTCTCGGTGATCCCCGGCGGCCAGCGGCCAAGCGAGGTCGAAAGCAACCGGTCACTGCTCGACGCGAAGCTGCCCGCGGCGCTCTGGGCCGACCTCAAGAAGGAAGGCTTGATACGCGCTGATGCGCCGACCGCATAACGCGGCGATCATTCACCGCCGCAGGCGCAAAAATGAAAAGCCGGGCGAGCCCGGCTTTTCTGTCTCTCTGAAAAGAAAAACGCGCTTAGTTGACTGCGTCCTTCAGGCCTTTGCCGGCCGAGAACTTCGGCACGGTGCGTGCCGGGATCTTCACTTCGGCGCCGGTCTGCGGGTTGCGGCCGGTCGAGGCCGCACGCTTTGACACGGTGAAATTGCCAAAGCCGACAAGCCGGACATCGCCGCCCTTCTTCAGTTCGCCGGTGATCACGGAAAATACCGCATCGACCGCCGACTGCGCGTCACCCTTCGAAATGCTCGCGGCGTCGGCGACAGCGGACACCAGTTCGTTCTTGTTCATAAAAATTCCCTTCCATGAGAACACCGGAACTAACGACTCATCCGGCAGGAAACGGACTTTAGAAGAAGCGTTCCCGCAACCAAGTCGAAAAGGCAGGAAAAAAGCGGAAAAAGCCCGGAAATCCGGGGTTTTTCACATGAAAAAGCCGGGCGCGAGGCCCGGCTTTCCGTTTGTGCACTGCAACCTTAACAAATATCAATGCGCGAGCGACTTTCCAGCGTCGTCGGCACTGTCGGTCGAGGCCGGCGGATTGACCGGTTCGACCCATTCGATCGGCTCCGGCATACGCACCAATGCGTGGCGCAACACCTCACCGACGCGCGAGACCGGAATGATCTCCATGCCGTTTTTCACATTGTCCGGAATCTCCGCCAGATCCTTGGCGTTGTCTTCCGGGATCAGCACCTTCTTGATGCCGCCGCGCAGCGCGGCGAGCAGCTTCTCCTTGAGGCCGCCGATCGGCAAGATGCGGCCGCGAAGCGTTATCTCGCCCGTCATAGCCACGTCGGCCCGGACCGGAATGCCCGTCAGAACCGACACGATGGCTGTCGCCATGGCGGCACCCGCAGACGGGCCGTCCTTCGGCGTGGCGCCTTCCGGCAAGTGGACGTGGATGTCGCGCTTGTCGAACAGCGGCGGTTCGATGCCGAAATCGATGGCGCGCGAGCGGACATAGGAGGCCGCCGCCGAAATCGATTCCTTCATCACGTCGCGCAGATTGCCGGTCACCGTCATGCGGCCCTTGCCGGGCATCATGACGCCTTCGACCGTCAGCAACTCGCCGCCGACTTCCGTCCAGGCAAGACCGGTGACGACACCGACCTGATCGTCAGCCTCGACCTGACCGAAGCGGAAGCGCTGGACACCGAGGTAATCGGCGAGATTCGCCGCCGTGATGTTCACCGTCTTCTTCTTCGTCTTCAGGATCTCGGTCACGGCCTTGCGCCCAAGCTTCATCAGCTCGCGCTCCAGGCTCCGGACGCCCGCTTCACGGGTGTAGGTCTGAACGATTCCGCGGATCGCGTCCTCGCTGACGGAGAACTCCTTCGGCTGCAGCGCGTGATCGCGGATCACCTTCGGCATCAAGTGCCGCTTGGCGATCTCGATCTTCTCGTCCTCGGTGTAACCGGCGATACGGATGATCTCCATGCGGTCCATCAAAGGCGCAGGGATGTTCAGCGTATTCGCCGTCGTCACGAACATCACGCTCGACAGATCGTATTCGACCTCGAGGTAGTGATCCATGAACGTCGAGTTCTGCTCGGGATCGAGCACCTCGAGCAGCGCCGATGACGGATCGCCACGGAAGTCCTGGCCCATCTTGTCGATCTCGTCGAGCAGGAAGAGCGGATTGGACTTCTTCGCCTTCTTCATCGACTGGATGACCTTGCCGGGCATTGAGCCGATATAAGTGCGGCGGTGGCCACGGATCTCGGCCTCGTCGCGCACGCCGCCCAGCGCCATGCGGATGAACTCACGTCCAGTCGCCTTGGCGATCGACTTGCCGAGCGAGGTCTTGCCGACGCCGGGAGGTCCGACGAGGCACAGGATCGGCCCCTTCAGCTTCTTCTGCCGGCTTTGGACGGCGAGATACTCGACGATGCGCTCCTTGACCTTGTCGAGACCGAAGTGATCGGTATCGAGCACGTTCTGCGCGAAAGCCAGGTCCTGCTTGACCTTGGAGTTCTTGCCCCACGGTATCGACAGGATCCAGTCGAGATAGTTGCGCACCACGGTCGATTCCGCCGACATCGGCGACATCGTCCTGAGCTTCTTCAATTCAGCTTCCGCCTTTTCGCGGGCCTCCTTGGAGAGCTTGGTCTTCTTGATGCGCGCCTCGATCTCGGCGGCCTCGTCGCGCCCGTCCTCGCCTTCGCCGAGCTCCTTCTGGATCGCCTTCATCTGCTCGTTGAGGTAGTACTCGCGCTGCGTCTTCTCCATCTGGCGCTTGACGCGCGAGCGGATGCGCTTCTCCACCTGCAGGACGGAGATTTCGGCTTCCATGAAGCCCATCGCCTTTTCCAGCCGCTCCTTGACCGAGAGCGTGGCCAGCATTTCCTGCTTTTCAGGGATCTTGATGGCGAGATGCGAGGCAACCGTATCGGCGAGCTTGGAATAGTCGTCGATCTGGCTGGCAGCGCCCACCACTTCGGGCGAGATCTTCTTGTTCAGCTTGACGTAATTTTCGAAGTCGGTGACGACCGAGCGGGCAAGCGCCTCGACCTCGACCTCTTCCTCTTCCGGCTCGACCAGCGCCGTGGCGCGGGCTTCGTGGAAGTCGGGACGGTCGGTGAAGGAGACGATTTTGGCACGCGAAGCGCCCTCGACCAGAACCTTGACGGTGCCGTCGGGCAGCTTCAGCAATTGCAGCACATTGGCGAGCGTGCCGATGTCGAAGATGGCATCGGGCTCGGGATCGTCATCGGCGGCATTCATCTGGGTGGCAAGCAGGATCTGCTTCTCCTGACCCATCACCTCTTCCAGCGCCTTGATCGACTTTTCGCGCCCGACAAAGAGCGGAACGATCATGTGCGGAAACACCACGATGTCGCGCAGTGGGAGGACTGCGAAGACGCCGTCGCTGGGAGCCTTGGATATTTTGGCCATTGTCCAACCTTTCATGTCGCGGCCACCCATCAGGCCAACCGCGGATCTTATATTAACGACCGGGGATCGTTCCGCCTACCACCGTTTGTGACGGGAGTTTTACAGCACAGAAATCGGGCACCTCGGCCTTCCAGTGTTAGGTGGATGCAAGCGGGGCAAAGATCAAGAGTTAACATCGCCTGCAAATCCACTCCATCACTGAGGTCGCGTGCCCTACACAGCAAAACGGCGCCGCAACGGCGCCGTTCCACAAAAATATGGGGTCAGGTGCCATGTCAGGCGCTGACATTGCCCTTCTTTTCCTTCTGTTCGGAGTAGATGTAGAGCGGCCGGGCACTGCCGGTCACCACTTCCTCCGAAATCACCACTTCGCGCACGCCTTCGAGCGCGGGCAGTTCGAACATGGTGTCGAGCAGGATCGCTTCCATGATCGAACGCAGGCCGCGGGCGCCGGTCTTGCGCTCAATGGCGCGCTTGGCGATCGCCGACAGGGCATTTTCATGGAAGGTCAGGTCGACATTCTCCATCTCGAACAGCCGCTGATACTGCTTGACCAGCGCGTTCTTCGGCTCAGTCAGGATCTGGATCAGCGCCGGCTCGTCGAGGTCCTCCAGCGTCGCCAGGACCGGCAGACGGCCGACAAACTCCGGAATGAGACCGAATTTCAAGAGATCCTCGGGCTCGACCAGACGGAACACATCGCCAGTGCGGCGATCCTCAGGCGAAGCGACGATGGCGCCGAAGCCGATCGAGGTCTTTCTGCCGCGATCCGAGATGATCTTGTCCAGCCCGGCGAAGGCGCCGCCGCAGATGAACAGGATGTTGGCGGTGTCGACCTGCAGGAATTCCTGCTGCGGATGCTTCCTGCCGCCCTGCGGCGGCACGGAGGCGACCGTGCCTTCCATGATCTTCAACAGCGCCTGCTGCACGCCCTCGCCCGACACGTCGCGGGTGATCGAGGGATTGTCGGACTTGCGCGAAATCTTGTCGATCTCGTCGATGTAGACGATGCCGCGCTGGGCCCGCTCGACATTGTAGTCGGCCGACTGCAGCAGTTTCAGGATGATGTTCTCGACGTCCTCGCCGACATAACCGGCTTCGGTCAGCGTCGTGGCGTCGGCCATGGTGAAGGGCACGTCGATGATGCGGGCCAACGTCTGCGCGAGCAGCGTCTTGCCGCAACCGGTCGGGCCGATCAGCAGAATGTTGGACTTGGCCAACTCGACATCGTTGTTCTTGCCGGCATGGGCGAGGCGCTTGTAGTGGTTGTGGACGGCCACCGACAGCACGCGCTTGGCGTAGGGCTGGCCGATGACGTAGTCGTCGAGAACCTTGAGGATTTCCTGCGGTGTCGGCACGCCCTCGCGCGACTTCACCATCGAGGTTTTGTTCTCCTCGCGGATGATGTCCATGCAGAGCTCGACGCATTCGTCGCAGATGAAGACCGTCGGACCGGCGATCAGCTTGCGCACCTCATGCTGGCTTTTGCCGCAAAACGAGCAATAAAGCGTGTTCTTCGAGTCACCGCTGTTGTTGCCGACCTTGCTCATTTTCCTATCCTTTCATGGCCGCCCGCCGATGGTCTGGCTGAAAGGGCGCATACTCTAATTTATCGCGGGAATCCGCCGCCGCCAGTGTCCCGGCTCCCGCAACGTATTCCGTACGAAACACAAATCAGAAAACGTGGCAATGATTCGCAGCAACCCCACACAAAGCTAAGCCGTCGAAAATCAACATAGCCTTAACGTAGGCAATCCCGACCGTCGAGGGAACAGCCAATTGTGGCCGAAATGCCGCAAAACGCGCCAAAAGCGCGTGATGGTGTCATCCAACTGCCACCTAGCCCTTATGCCACAGCGCTTTCAGCCGGCTCGCGCGACGAAATGACCTTGTCGATGAGGCCGAAATCCTTGGCTTCGTCGGCGGTCATGAAATGGTCGCGGTCGAGCGTCCGCTCAATCTCTTCGTAGCTTTTGCCGGTGTGTTTGACATAGACCTCGTTGAGACGGCGCTTCAGCTTGACGATATCCATGGCGTGGCGCTCGATGTCGGAGGCCTGGCCCTGGAAGCCGCCGGAAGGCTGGTGAACCATGATGCGGGCGTTCGGCGTGGCGAAGCGCATGTCCTTATGGCCGGCGGTCAAAAGCAGCGAACCCATCGAGGCCGCCTGGCCGATGCAGAGCGTCGATACGGCCGGCTTGATGAACTGCATGGTGTCGTAGATCGCCATGCCGGAGGTGACGACGCCGCCCGGCGAATTGATGTAGAGATTGATTTCCTTCTTCGGGTTCTCGGCTTCGAGGAACAGGAGCTGCGCGCAGACCAGCGTCGCCATGCCGTCCTCGACCGGACCGGTGATGAAAATGATGCGCTCCTTGAGGAGGCGCGAGAAAATGTCGTAGGCCCGCTCGCCGCGATTGGTCTGTTCGACCACCATCGGAACGAGGTTCATGTAGGTTTCGACGGGGTTCTTCATCGTTATCTCTTATCTCGCGGTGGGATTCCGGCGCCGGGAATGCTGGCAGATCGGGCAGAATCGGGACTGGATCGTTGTTCCGTAGATAGGATGCCGGCTCATCCTTGTGCAAGGCCGACCCGTCCTAGCCATCTGGGTAAGTCGAATCAAGCTTTATGGCCAAGGATTCGCATCGCCGGACGCCTGCGCCGACCTGGAGCAGGCGGGACCGGTCCGCAACGTAGCAATTTCTTAACCGCGTCACTTAACGAAATGCGGCAAAACCGCTTTTCTCAGCGGCAGCTTCCCCTACAATTCAACGTTGAACTTGTGTGCAAGGTTCAAACAGGGGGGAGTGTCATGCTCAGGAGAAGCGCATCCTTCGCAGTTGCCGGGCTGGCCATGCTCGGCACGACTTCGCAGACGGCGGCCGGCGGCCGTGCCGTGGAATGTTACGAGCCGGTCCGCTCGCCTGCCGTCTACGACACCGTCTACGAGGACGTGATGGTCAGTCCGCCCGGCCAGCAGGTCGACTACACCCCACCCATCTACGGCACGCGCGAACGCGTGGTGATGACCGTTCCGGCGCAGGTGACCTATGAAATCGTGCCCGCCATCACCCGCACCGCCTATCACACGGTGCAAGTCGACGACGGCGGCTATTCCTGGGAGTGGCGCGTCATCCACGGCCGCAGGGTGCTGTGCAAGACCTGGCACAAGGCGCACTACGAACGCGTCGCCGAGACGGTGGTGATCCAGCCAGAGCGCACAAGGCGTGTCGTTACTCCCGCGCAGTACGACAAGATTGCCGAGGAAGTGCTGATACAGCCCGAGCAAAGACGCATCATTGACGTTCCCGCCTCCTACCAGACCGTCGCGCGGCGCGTGGTGGTCAGAGAAGGGTCGTCAGGCTGGCGGCGCGTGCATATTCCCAGGCATTGCCAGGATTAATTCAGGTTCGGGCGGACGCTCAGGCCACCTCCGCCCGCAACCATCGCTTCAGTCCCGCGACATCGCCATCACCGACGGCCGCGGCAACGCGCCTGCCAACCGCCGCGCCGAACTTGTAGCCGTGGCCGGAGCAGGCTGAGACGATCAGGCACCTGCCCTTCTCGTGCGCCATGAATTTCTCGTCGGCGGTGAAGGTGTAGGCGCAGGTGACGACCTCGGTCACCTCATATTCCTCGATGCGGGCGATCGGTGGCGAAAACAGGTTGCGGATCGCCTCGCCCTCGCCCGGCACCGGCTGACGGTTCCAGTCGGCATCGCTGGTCGGTACTTTGTGAAGACCTGAGCCGAATTTCATGCCGGCGCCGCCTGAAGGAGGGATGGCGTAGCCGTCGACCGCGCCGCCGATGTCGAGGACGACCGGCGCCACCTCCCAGGCCGCCTTCAAGTCGGCCGGCGGTTCGACATAGGCGAGCGCGGTCCGATAGGTCTTCAGTTCGCCGTCGAGTTCCGGAAACAGCTTCAGCACCCAGGCGCCGGCCGCAACGACAATGCGGTCGGCCTGCATGGTCTCGCCGCTCTCCAGCACGATATGGCCAGTCTCGGCATCGATTTTCGTTACTTTGCTGTGTTCATAGACATTGGCGCCGTTGGCGCGCAGCCATTTGGCCAATCCCGCCGCGATCTTGCGGCAATGCAGCGCGCCACCTTCGGTCGAAAAATAGGCATAGCGGAACGTGCCCGGCTCGAGGAAAGGCCAGCGCTTGACCGCGGCCTTGGGTTCGAACAGTTCGAAGGGAAAATTGCCCGCTTCCAGACCCTCGCGATACTCCTCGGCCTCGTCGCCCGGTTCGCGCGAAATGCAGACAAATCCGCGCGCATCGAGATGGCTTTCGCCGAGATCGGCCCACATCTCGTCCCAGGCCTGATAGGCTTCGGTGATCAGCCGGCCATAACCGCTTCCGGCCCGGTAGGCGCGGCGGATGACGCGATGATAATCGCCCGACGCTGCCAGCGGATTGGGAATGGGTCCCTGCTCTACGATGGAAACGCTGTGGCCGGCCTTGACCAGCGACCATGCCGTGGAGAGACCGGCAATACCCGCGCCGACAACGATCACATTCATCCGTTCAGACCTTCCGCAGCCGCAACGGCTGGATCAATTCATGGGGTATCGCGCGCCAACATACGGTCTGGAATGAGGCTGGCAAGCCGCGCTATGGGTCTGGCATGATCAAATCGACGCTCCCTTACCTCGCCCTTGATCCAGCCGCCCGGCGCCTCAGGCTCGACCCGCACGAGCCGGCTTTCTTCCTGAATCCGTACGAGGCCTATGGCTTCCTGCACGGCGTCTCGAATGCCTTCTTCTGGGAGGAATTCGGCTTCTGGTGCTTTGGCGGCTTCGACGATGTCAACCGGCTGCTGCGCGATCGCCGCTTCGGCCGCCAGAACCCCGCCGGCATTCCCGACAGCCGCGGCGTCGGCCAGGATCGCGGCCATCTCAAGGCGTTCGACGGCATTGAAGCCAACTCCATGCTCGAACTGGAACCGCCGGTGCACACGCGGCTGAGAACACTGGTCAACCGTGCCTTCGTCTCGCGCCAGGTCGAGCGGCTGCGGCCGCGGGTCGAGGCGCTCGCCAACGAACTGATCGACCGTTTCGATCCGGCCGGACCGGTCGACCTTTTGCCCGCCTTCGCTTCTCCCCTGCCGATCACCATCATCGCCGAAATGCTCGGCGTGCCGGTCGAGATGGGGCCGCAACTGCTCGACTGGTCCCATCAGATGGTCGCCATGTACATCCATGGCCGCACGCGCGAGACCGAGGAGACGGCCAACCGCGCCGCCGGATGAATTTGCCGATTTCCTGCGCGGCTACATTACCGAGCGGCGCAGGAACCCCGGCGACGACCTTCTGTCGCTGCTGATCTCGGCGCAAGAGGACGGTCAGAAATTGACCGAGGACGAGATGGTGTCATCGGCGATCCTGCTGCTCAATGCCGGCCACGAAGCGACCGTGCATCAGACCGGCAACGCGGTGCGCTCTATCCTGGCGCAAGGCGGCGATCCCAGCCGCTTCTTCACCTCGGCAGAAACGGCCGCTGCAACGGTCGAGGAATGCCTGCGCTTCGACGCGCCGCTGCATATGTTCATGCGCTACGCCTATCAGGAGATCGAGATTGCGCCCGGCATCGTCGTGCAGCCGGGCCAGACCATCGGGCTCCTGCTCGGCATGGCCAATCATGATCCGCGCGCCTTTGCCGAACCACAGGCCTTCCGGCCTGATAGAACCGACCAGAAGAACGTCTCCTTCGGCGCCGGCATCCATTTCTGCATCGGTGCGCCGCTGGCGCGGCTCGAATTGCAGGTGTCGCTGAAGACTTTGTTCGAACGGCACCCGCAACTGCATCTTGCCGAAAGCCCGCGCTTCCGCGACACTTACCACTTCCATGGGCTGGAAACGCTCGCAGTCGGCTTCTGAACGATCGCGGGCCTGGGGCTGCGCGATGAGACTGCTTTGGAGACCGGCGACGGCGTTCGCATTTGCGTTGCTATGCGCTTGCCTGGGCACGGCGCACGCCCAGCAACAGCCGGAAAACATTCCCTGGGAAAACAGCATGGCTATCGCCCAGAAGATGGCGATGGGGCTTCTGGAGCGGCAGACCGGATCGAAGGGCCTGCCACTGGCGTCCTTCGCCATCGAGGTTGATCTCAATCTCGACGGCATCCCGGAAATCTTCGCCTACCGTTATGCGCCAAGCTGTGACGGCATCAAATGCGGCAACTTCCTGTTCGTCCTGGAGGGCGACAGCTACCATGAGGTTTTGGGCGACATTCCCGGCGTGCGGCTGGTGCCACAGGACAAGATTGCACTCAGCCCTTTCAAGCGAAACGGCTTTTTCGACATCCAGTCCGACAAGATGACGATCGGCTGGGATGGAACGCGCTACGTCGACGCTTCCACCTTTCCAGCTTCGACGCTCGATGGCGCAGCCTTCGTGGCCGCCTGCCAGAAGAACAAGTTGGGCGAGCAGCCGGCCGAGGGCGAAGCGGAACAGGCGGCCACGGCATGCCAATGCCAGTTCAACCGATTTCAGGTCGTCGGCTTCAAACAGGCCGACCTTGATGCCTATACGGCTTCGATTGCCGGGCAGGAAGTCGAGTATCCAATAGGCGACAAGGAGGATGCCTGGCTCGCTTTGTCGAAAAGTGCCCAGGACGTCGCCACAGGCTGCGATGTCGCGAGCGGCAAAAGCCAATGGCCGCCGGCCTATTTCAACCATGGCGACCAGCCGCAGCAGAAGCTCAACTTCGACGGCTTTCTCGACGCCTGCCCGGCGCAGGATTTCATCCTGACCAACCACAGGACCGGCTCGCCCGATCGTGCGCTCAGCCTGTGCGGCTGTCTTGCCCGTGAAATTCCGACCTATGGTGTCAGCCAGGAGGGGCTCGACCTCCTGGCGCAATATTATCGCAACGAGATCTCCGACGCCGATATCGAGGCACAGGACGCCGATCTGCTAACCGCACACGACAAGGCATCGGAAGCCTGTCTTAGCCAGTTTCCGGCGAAGTAGACCTGCGGAAATCAGGCGTCCAAATCACCTGAAACGAGCTCGCATCGACGCTCGTTTGGCGATCCCCTCCGGGAGGCGCTTATGCCAATGCCGGGATCGGGTTGGGGTCGATGTCGGCTTGCATCGCCAGCGGAAAACGCAGCGGCACGGCGTCGACCTTCTGCGTCGCGAAAAGTTCCTGTTTCGAAGACGCGCCAAGGCGCGCGTCGCCTCTGCCTGGATCCTGTCAAGGATACGCTTGTTTCTGGGCGGCGGCGGAGCGAACTGGATCAAGGTCGCAGGGCCGCCGTTCTCCGCAACGAACTGGGCCTGGGCGCAGAGCGCGGGCATCAGCTGGTAGGTCGTGCTGCGCGCGGTCGTCATCTCGGTTGGACTGAAGAGCACGAAATCGACCGTTGCCTTAAGGCGCCTGGTGCTCTTGAGCAGCTTCTGTGCGGCCTTCTTCGAAAGAATATAGCCGCATGCGCCCATATGTTGCCCGAACAGCCGCGTTGCGGAGTATCCATTCTTGACGGGGACATGCCGGCCCCCGAGCCTCACCGGGACAAAGAATGTTTCGAGCTTGACCACGTCCGCATCTCGCGGAATCCAGCTGTCATCGGCCAGCATGGGTCCGGCGTCGTGGCTGAAGACGACATCATCCTCGAAGACGACGCCGTACCGATCGGGGCCGTCCGCGATGATTTGCCAGCAGAGACGATGGCTGAGAAAGCAGCAGACTTCCGCCTCGGTGAGCGGAGGGGCGATGACAGGAGCCCCAGTGGCCGCATCGATCGCCGCAACACGCTCGAAAGGAATTCCAATGCGGGCAAATTCTGCCGTGACTTCCGCGAGCCGATCGGCTGATCGGTCAAGATTGATCACCAAACACTTCACTGTCGTCCTCGAGGCATGAAAGCTGTTGGCGATCTCTACTTCGTGTCTCCGCTTTGGTCGGGAAGTTCACCGGTAGTCATTGTCGCCTGTCGACGTCCCTATAAGAGCGCGCTAAACGGCAGTCAACTTTGGGTGGCTGCCGATGCTTGTGGCCGCAGAGCCAGATGCCCGGTACGGATTTTCCGGCAGCGATATTGATCGCGTCATCTGATCGGCTGACTACAGCTTGATCACATACTCCTTGCGGGTCGTTTCAAGCACTTCCCAGCTGCCCTTGAAGCCAGGCCTCAGCACGAAACTGTCGCCCGCGCGTACGGTGCGCGCTTCGCCGCCGTCTTCGGCGATCATCGAAACGCCGGACAGGATGTGGCAGAATTCCCATTCGTCATAGACGATGCGCCATTTGCCGGGGGTCGCCTCCCAGATGCCGGCATAGAGGCCGCCGTCCCGCTCCTCGACATTCCAGGTGCGGAATTTCGGATCACCCGAGATCAGCCGGTCCGGCGCCGGCGTGCCGGATTCGGGTTCGATGCCGTCAGTCGATATTGTCAGGTAATGCGCGGACAGGATTTGCCTCCATGAAAGAGCCGGCGTTACGCCGGCTCACCCCCACCCCGGCGCAATGCGCCGACCCTCCCCACAAGGGGGAGGGTAAAGAATCAGACCTTGGCGAGCGCCTGTTCGAGGTCGGCGACGATGTCGGTGACGTCCTCGATGCCGATCGAAAGCCGCACGGTGTCCGGGCCGGCGCCGGCCTTGACCTTCTGCTCATCAGAAAGCTGGCGATGCGTCGTCGACGCAGGATGGATGACCAGCGATTTGGTGTCGCCGACATTGGCCAGATGCGAGAACAGTTCGAGCGCCTCGACGAATTTGACGCCGGCGTCATAGCCGCCCTTCAAGCCGAAAGTGAACACGGCGCCTGCGCCCAGCGGCGAGTATTTCTTCTGCAGCGCGTTGTTCTTGTCGCTGGGCAGGCCGGGATAATTCACCCAGGCGACCTTGGGGTGGTTGGACAGCCAGCCGGCGACCGTGACGGCATTGTCGCAATGGCGCTGCATGCGCAGCGGCAAGGTCTCCAGGCCAGTCAGAATGAGGAAGGCGTTGAACGGCGATATCGCCGGGCCGAGATCGCGCAAGCCGAGCACGCGCGCGGCAATGGCAAAGGCGAAATTGCCGAAGGTTTCGTGCAGGACGAGGCCGCCATATTCGGGGCGCGGCTCCGACAGCATCGGGTACTTGCCCGACTTCGACCAGTCGAAGGTGCCACCGTCGACGATGACGCCGCCGATCGAATTGCCATGGCCGCCGATGAACTTGGTCAGCGAATGGACGACAATGTCGGCGCCGTGCTCGATCGGCCGGATCAGGTACGGCGAGGCCAGCGTGTTGTCGACGATCAGCGGCAGGCCGTGCTTGCGGGCGATATCGCCGATCTTCTCGATGTCGACGAAGGTGCCGCCCGGATTGGCCAGGCTTTCGATGAAGATCGCCTTGGTCCTATCGTCGATCTGGCTTTCGAAGGTCGAGATGTCGTTGGTGTCGGCCCAGCGCACCTCCCAGCCGTAATTCTTGAAGGCGTGGCCGAACTGGTTGATCGAGCCGCCATAAAGCCTTGTCGCGGCGACGAAATTGTCACCTGGTTGCATGAGATTGTGGAACACGATGACCTGCGCGGCGTGGCCGGACGCGACCGCAAGGGCAGCCGTGCCGCCCTCAAGTGCCGCGACGCGCTCTTCAAGCACGGCCTGGGTCGGGTTCATGATGCGGGTGTAGATGTTGCCGAAGGCCTTCAGGCCGAACAGGGAGGCGGCGTGGTCGGCATCGTCGAAGACGAAGGAGGTTGTCTGGTAGATCGGCGTGGCGCGGGCGCCGGTGGCCGGATCGGGCTTGGCGCCGGCATGGACGGCGAGCGTGTTGAAACCGGGCGTACGGGTCACTGAAAACCTCCCTCAAGAACCTCTGAAATTCGCCGGGCATTCTTGGCGAAGCCCGGCTCGGAATGCAAAGAAGAAAATACCCTTCGGCGTGGGACCTTCGACCAAGCTGCAGGGAAATACGGCGCTAGCCGGAATAATTTTGCGCTTCTCGCCCGCTACCTATTTCTGCCGTACGCCAAAGCTCTGGAAGCCCTGGCGCATCAGCGGCTTCTTCGACGACAGGACGCCTGAATTGACGCCGGTCCAGCCGATCTCGCCGGAGAGCTTGCCGTACTCGATCTTGGGGCAGCGGTTCATCACCACCTTGATGCCGGCCGCCTCGGCGCGTGCGGCGGCCTCGTCATGGCGCACGCCAAGCTGCATCCAGACGACTTTCGGCAAGGGGTCGAGCCTCAACACCTCGTCGATGATGCCGGGCACGGCCGATGCGGCGCGGAAAATGTCGACCATGTCGATCGGCTCCGGAATATCGGCCAGCCTGGCATAGGTCATCCGGCCGAGGATCTCCTTGCCGGCCTGGCCAGGATTGATCGGAATTACCGAAAAGCCCTTGGCCAGCAGATATTTCAGGACGAAATAGCTCGGCCTGACGTCATTGGCGGACGCGCCGACCATGGCGATGGTCTTCACCGAGTTGAGGATGCCGCCGATGTAGGTGTTGTCGTAGGCGTCGTGGTTCATGCGGCAATCGCCTTCCTGCGGTAGTGGTAGCGGTAGAGTTCGCGGTTGAAGCCGAGTGAGGCGTAAAGCGCGCGAGCCGGCGTGTTTTCAGCGACGACCTGCAGGCAGGCCGCCGACGCACCCGCCCGGCGCGCCCAATCGATCAGGCCGCCAACCGTTCTGCGGCCCAAGCCTTGCTGGCGGAACCTGGCGTCGGTTTCGACCGACTCCACCACAAGCAGCCCATCACGGATGACGCCATAGGCCAAGGCGGCAATTTCATTGTCGCGCGCGCACGACACGAACGCCTTGTCGCCGGCGATCAGGCCTGTCATCTGGCGAAAGACGCGGCGGTCGGTGTCGTCATAGGCGCCCATGCGAAACCGCGCCGCGAACCAGTCCTCGCCTGGCATCGGCGAAACCGTGACATGTTCGTCGCGAACCTCCGCCAGATCGTCGATTCCCGCATGGAGATGGATCGTTCCGCCTTCCAACTGGTAGCCGCGACCGTCGAGCGCGGCTTCGAGCTCGTTGGCGATATCAGGCACGCGAAACAGCGGCGTCTGGCCGTGACCGATATAAAAGGCCTCGGCAGCGTCGATCACCTGATCGGGCGCGCCGCGTTTGCCACGCAAGGGGTTGGCGGAATTCGCGCGCCGGATCCTGCCGCCCGATCGTCTCAGAAGCCAACCTTTGACGACCGTCTCGGCCGCTACCGGCCAGGCGTCGCGGCACGCCTCTTCCATCCGCCAGTTGAGATCGTCGTCCGTCATGCGCACCGTCACGCGTCGTCTTTCCGCAGCGCTTCCTCCATAAACATGTCAGGATCGCTACAGAAGTCGCGCATCATGCGAAAATGATCGGTGTCGGTGAAATCGGTGGGGTCGAGGCCGAAACGGCTGATGCGGAACAGCCGCGCACCGGGACAGGCCATCAACAGCGGCGAATGCGTCGCCATGATCACCTGCGCGGTGCCGGACTGGTCCATGCGCCGCAGCATTTTCAGCAATTCGATCTGGCGCGACGGCGAAAGCGCGCTTTCCGGCTCGTCGAGGATATAGATGCCTTGCCTGCGGCAGCGTTCCTCGAAGAAGCGGATAAAGCCCTCGCCATGCGACCAGGACAGGAAATCCGGCGGCGGCGGCTTGAAGGGGTCTTCCAGCGCCGCCTGGTCGAGGTAGCGGGCCACCGAATAGAAGGATTCGGCGCGAAAGAACCAGCCGGCGGTTACCTTCGGCAGCCAGTGGCCACGGAATGTGTTTGCCAGCGCGGCGCCGCTCTTGTCGATGGCGCTGGAGTGGTCGACGGGCCTATAGCCCTTGCCGCCGCCGGCCTCGTCATAGCCGGCCAGCGCGCCGATCGCCTCGCGAAGCGTGGATTTGCCGGTGCCGTTCTCGCCGACGATGATGGTGATCGGCGTGGTGAATTCGAGTTCGAATTCGCGGCTGCGAAACAGCGGCAGGTTCCAGGGATATTTTTCCCAGTCCGACACCCGCTCCGGATCGAGCAGGATGCGCTTGAGATACGGCGCCTTGAGCCGCGTCAGCTGCTTGCGATAGGCCATCACCCGGGCAGCGAAATCGTGCCGTCTTCCGCGATCGGAAAGGCCGGATTGTGCGCCACTTCCCAGACATGGCCGTCGGCATCGGTGAAATAGCCGTACCAACCGCCCCAGAAGGCGCGACCGGCCGGCTTGACGATGCGGCCGCCGGCTTTTTCCGCCATGGCGAGCACCTCGTCGACCTCGGCGTCGGAGCGAGTGTTGTAAGCGAGATAGACCGCGGAAGGCGCCATGGCGAAGGCAAGCCCCGCATCCGCCTCGGCGCTGACGCGCGGAAACAGGCCAAGAATGGCGCCACCCATCTGGAAGAAGGCGACACCGTCGGTGATGCCCGCATGCCGTTTCAGGCCCATGGCTTCGTAGAAGCGCACGGCACGGTCGAGATCGTCCGTCGCGATCGTGACGATGGAGATGCGCGGTTCCACGATTACTCGTCCGTCCATTCCGGCTTGCGTTTGCCGATGAAGGCGCCGATGCCTTCTTCCGCATCACGCGCGAGCATGTTCTCGACCATGACGCGGCCGGTATAGGCATAGGCGTCCGCCAGCCCCATTTCGGCCTGCGCGTAGAAGGCCTCCTTGCCGGTCTTGACCACCAAAGATGATTTGGAAGCAATGGTTTGCGCGTATTTGGTGACGATCTGATTCAGGTATTCGCGCGGCACGACGCGGTTGACCAGGCCGAAGTCCTTGGCCGTTGCCGCGTCGATCGTCTCACCGGTCAGGAGCATTTCCATCGCCTGCTTGCGCGAGACGTTGCGCGACAGCGCCACCATCGGTGTCGAGCAGAACAGGCCGATATTGACGCCCGGCGTGCAGAAGGTCGCCTCATGCGAAGCAATCGCCAGGTCACAGCTTGCGACCAATTGAAGCCCGGCGGCGGTGGCAAGGCCGTCGACTTCGGCGATGACAGGCAAGGGATGGCGCACGATCGCCTGCATCAGCGTAGCGCAAGCGGCAAACGTCTCTTCGAAGAAAGCCTTGCCGCGATCGGCATCGGCACGGCGCGCGGTCATCTCCTTGAGATCATGGCCGGCGCAGAACACCTTTCCGGCCGCCGACAGGACGATGACGCGAACAGCCTTGTTGTCTTTGGCGCGCTCAAGTTCCGCCGTCAGCGCCGCCATCACCGCCAGGGAAAGAGCGTTGGCGGGCGGATTGGCGAGCGTGAGACGTAGCACGCCCTTGTCCAGTTGTGCGACAACCGGACCTTCAACAGGAGCAGGCTTGATGGCAAGGATTTCGGCCATGGCTAGGGTCTCCACGATTCCGGTCGGGCAGGCAGACTATCTAATATCGGATCGGCTTTCATCCAACACCCATCGCTTGCGCCAGAGGATCGAAGGTGTTGCCAGGAACGCCCTGCCGCGCTCATACAGGCTTGCCGCAGAACGAGAGACCGACATGCCCGCCCAGACCAATCTCAAGCCGGTACTAACCGCAGCACAAGTCAATGTGCTGATGGAAACCGTCTATCCGCAACTCAACGAACAGTTCAAATATTACGAGGCGATCGACGTTTTCCCGGGCGGCTGCACCGTGCGGCTCAATGCCGGTGAGCGGCATTTGCGTCCGGGCGGCACCGTCTCCGGTCCGTCACTGTTCACGCTGGCCGACATTGGTGGCTATGTCTGCGTGCTCTCGCATGCCGGGCCGGACGCACTGTCGGTTACGGTGAACCTCGACATCAATTTCGTGCGCAAGGCCGAGGCCGGGCCGATTGATGGCCATTGCCGCATCCTGAAGCTGGGAAAGAGCCTGATGGTGTTCGACATCGACATCGTCGCCGGCCCGGAAGGACACACGGTGGCGCACGCCACCGGCACCTATTCGATCCCGCCGAAGCGGCCTTAACGATTGAACCTCCGGGCAATGTGTATATATATGCGCATAGGTGACTTTTGCTTGAGCGTGACAGCCGTAAGATCATAAAGAGCCTCAAGGAGGACGGGTTCGAGTTGATTTCCATACGCGGCTCGCACCACAAATTCCGGAAGGGGGAGATCGTGTTGATTGTTCCGCATCCCGAAAAAGACCTGCCCACCGGCACTGCTCGCGCAATCGCCAAGCAAGCTGGTTGGATCGGATAGGCAGAGTTGCGCCGGAGACCTCGATGAAGAACTATTTCGCCTTGGTCGACAAGGACCCGACAGCGCGTTCGGTATTCGCTTTCCCGACATTCCCGGCTGCTTTTCGGCCGCTGATGCGGCCGAGGACATCGTACCCAATGCGGTTGAAGCCTTGCAATTGTGGGCGGAGGATATGCCGGTTCCAGAGCCGTCCAGCCATGAAGTGATTGTCGCCCTTCCTGATATACGCAACGCGCTTGCCGAAGGCGGCTATCTGGTCTCGGTGCCGCTCATCGACAATGACAGCGCGGTCGTGAGGGCGAATGTGACTTTCGAGCGTGGTGTCTTGCGGGCGATCGACGCAGCCGCGCGCGAGCGCGGCATTACACGATCCGCGTTCCTTTCCAGCGCAGCTCGCAAGGAAATCGAGGCAAAACACTGAGGCGGACCAGGAACATAGGTGGCGGCAAGTGTGGTAAAATAATACCTTTCATGCAAGTATCTGTTTTTGCTTATCTTTCTTCGCGATTTGCTTTTTCGCTTGTCTTGACGCGGTTACCGCCCTCGCCTATAAGCCCTCACGAAGCAGCGGCCCGCAAAGGCCGCCGTTTTGTTATTGGCGGCGGGCAAGCGCCTATCGCCAATCCAAGCAACAAGAAACGCCTTCCCCGTGAAGGTCAGAACCGAGAGCAGAAAACATGACAACCTTTTCGCAGAAGCCTGCGGATGTGGTGAAGAAGTGGATCCTGATCGACGCCGAAGGTCTCGTCGTTGGTCGTCTCGCCACTGTCATCGCCAATCATCTTCGCGGCAAGCACAAGCCGACCTTCACCCCGCATGTCGACGACGGCGACAACGTCATCGTCATCAATGCCGACAAGGTGGTGTTCACCGGCAAGAAGTTCACCGACAAGGTCTACTACTGGCACACCGGCCACCCCGGCGGCATCAAGGAGCGCACCGCGCGCCAGCTGCTCGAGGGCCGTTTCCCCGAGCGTGTCGTCGAGAAGGCCGTTGAGCGCATGGTTCCGCGTGGCCCGCTCGGCCGTCGCCAGATGAAGAACCTGCGCGTCTATGCAGGCGCAGAGCATCCGCATGTCGCCCAGCAGCCAGAAGTCCTCGACGTGGCCAAGCTGAATTCCAAGAACAAGAAGGTCGCATAAGATGGCTGAGCTTTCCTCGCTCGCAGAACTGGGCGCCGCTACCGGCAACACGAATACCCAGCCGGCAGCCCCCGTCCACGTCCAGAAGCTCGACAAGTCGGGCCGCGCCTATGCCACCGGCAAGCGCAAGAACGCCATTGCACGCGTCTGGGTGAAGCCGGGTTCCGGCAAGATCGTCGTCAACGACAAGGAATTCGCGACCTATTTCGCGCGTCCGGTCCTGCAGATGATCCTCAACCAGCCGATCATCGCCTCCAACCGTGCCGGCCAGTACGACATCGTCGCCACAGTTGTCGGCGGCGGCCTCTCCGGCCAGGCCGGTGCGGTCCGTCACGGCATCTCCAAGGCGCTGACCTACTACGAGCCGGCACTGCGCGCCGTGCTCAAGAAGGGCGGCTTCCTGACCCGCGACAGCCGCGTCGTCGAGCGCAAGAAGTACGGCAAGGCGAAAGCCCGCCGCAGCTTCCAGTTCTCGAAGCGCTAAGCGCTCCGCAGTTTTGGACAATCGAAAGGCCGCCTCCGGGCGGCCTTTTTGCATTGCGCATCCCTATCCGGCGGAATGGTCGGCGGCGCGGATGAACAGGAAGGCGCAGAGCGCCGAGAACGCCACGGCGAGCGTGGAGGCGAGGAAAGCAATCTGCATGCCCTGGACCGTGCCCAGCGCCAAAGCTGAGCCGAACAACGCGACGCCGATCGCCCCGCCCGACTGGCGCACGGTGTTGAGCACGCCCGAGGCTGTTCCCGACATCGTCGTCGGCACGGACGACAACAGCGCCGTGGTCATGGCAGGAACGGCGAGACCAATGCCGACCGGCAGGAACAGCAGCCGCCACAGCAGCGACAGATAGGACGTGTCGGCCTGGATCAGCGCCATCAGGCCGAAACCGGCCGCGCCAATGAGCAGACCGATCGTCATCGGCAAGCGTGAGCCATAATTTGCCGCGATGCGTCCCGCGGCGACATTCGACACGGTGACCGCCGCCATGAAGGGCAGGAAGGCGAGCCCTGTCATCTCGGGCGAAAAATGCCTTTCCTTCTGGAAGTAGAGACTGAGCATGAAGATCGTGCCGTAGAGCGTCAGGTTGACCGCCAGCCCTACGAGGCTCGTTACAGCCGGGATGCGACTGGCAAACAGCTTTAGCGGAAACATCGGCGCCTTGCTCCGGCTCTCGACCAACAGGAACAGGCTTCCGGCCACCACCGCCAAGATCAATCCGCCAATAACCGGCAAGGAAGTCCAGCCCGACGAGCCTGTTTCGATGAAGGCGCCGGTCAGCGAAAACAGCGTCAGCACGACAAGCCCCTGCCCGGCCCAGTCGATCGGCGGCTTCTCGGCCTTGGGCGCCGTCTCCTGCAGAAACCGGTAGGCCATCCAGATGGCGAGAGCGCCGATGGGCAGGTTGACCAGAAAAATGCTGGCCCAGCCGAGCGACGCGACCATGAAGCCGCCGAGCACCGGCCCGGCCGACAGCGCGATGCCGCCCGCGGCCGTCCACAGGCCGACGGCGCGTGCCCGGCGTGGCTTGTCGGAGGCATAGGCGCGGTTGAGCAGCGCCAGCGAACACGGCATCAGCAGCGCAGCTCCCGCGCCCTGCACGGCGCGCGCCGCGATCAGCACCCAAGGGCTCTGCGCCAGGCCACAGACCAGAGAAGCTAAGCTGAACAATGCCATACCACCGACGAACACGCGGCGGGCGCCGATCCTGTCGCCGAGCGCGCCGCCGGCAAGCAGCAGCGAAGCAAAGGCCAGCGTGTAGGCATCGACCACCCATTGCAGGCCGCCTATGCCCATCGAAAGTGCGGCGCCGATCCTGTTCAGCGCAACATTGACGATGGAGACATCGAGCTGCACCACGACGAAACCGAGACTGGTCGCGGCGACGGTGGCGGCATAGGCGGCGCGGGGCTTGAAAACGATGGTGTCGGACATGCCCATGGGTAACGGTTTGTCGCTGACACCGTTCCGTCAGGAGAGGCCAGCCTGCGACAACCAGGTGGGGATGCCGATCACGGCAAATCAATTGATGCTGGCGGTCGCGGCAGGCTCGACGCGTTCGCCTGTCCCTGCATAAGGCACGCGATAGCCGTTTGCCGCCAGCCAATCGATGGCCGCTTTCGGCTCGTCGGTCTGGATGATGGTGGCGCCGCGATCGGCCCAGAAACCCCAGGCTTCGCGCGGCAGGCTGGCCTGCACCGCCAGTTCATCGCCACGGCCGCCGGCGAGGAAGCCGCCGGGCTTGTTGGCGATGGCATAAGTGTCGGCCCAGATGTGCCAGTTGCCCCGCACCGCAGCCGCGCGCATGCGCGTGCTGAACAGCGCTCCACCGGTCTCGGTCAGCGTTTCGGCGCCCGCCCGCCAGTTGATCAGCTCGATCGCGCGCGGTGAAAAAGCGTGGTCGACGGTCTCGGCGAAACCGGCATCATGCACCGCGTCATCGGCGATGATCGGCATGAACTGGACGCCGCCGCCGATCGCGGCCACGGCCGCCTTGACCGTCGCAATCCTGGTCTGGTTCCAGAGGTTTTCCTTGACGATGACCTGGTCGGCCATGCCGAGATCGCGCGCCGCCGCGATCATACCTGGCAGGTCGCCGACATCGAGCTTGTTGTCGAGATTGATGAGGATGCGGTCCCTGGTCGCCAGCAGCATCTCGCGCAGCGTCGAAACCCTCTCGTCGGTGACCGCGTGGGTGCCCTCGACTACCAGCCGGCATGTCCTGAGTTCGGCCAGCGTATACTTCACCACCTCGCCCTTGCAGGTCGTGGTGCGGTCGAGCCAGCTGTCATGCATGACGACGAGCTCGCCGTCCTTCGAACGCCTGATGTCGACCTCGACAATCTCTGCGCCCATGGCGATCGAGCCTTCGACGGCAGCAAGTGAATTTTCCGCGTAAAGCGTCTTGCCGGCCTGCATGCTGCCGGCGCGGTGCGCGGCCACCATGACATGGTCGCGCCACTGGTTGGCGTGTTCGAAGCGGTCGAGGATTTGTCTGGCGCGGCTTTCGCCAGCCAAGGCCTGACCGGATGCGACCGCAAGGGCGGTGGAAAGCAGAAGGCTTAGCCGGATCGTCCGCATCGAGAATCGCTCCTTGCCAGATCGAAGCCGGGATAGGCGACGCCCGTGACAGGGAGGTGAACGAAGCCGGCTAGCGGATGTTTGCGATATCCATCGTCAGATGCGCTTCGACAGCCGGCGGAACCAGGCCAGGGCCGGCATTTCGACCAGACGCCAGGAGACCCAGGAGGCGGCGATGGTGGCAATGAGCATCAAGACGATCGCCACGGTCCCGGTCCAGCCGGCGCCGAAGCCCGTCGCCGGCGAGCCGCGCAGCACGATGTCGCCGACCAGGCTCAGGCCGAGCTTGTGCTCGACGAGCCCGGCAATGTTGATCAGGCGCGCCTGGACGAAGATATGGACCATGTAGATCGAGTAGGACAGTGCGCCGAGCGTCAGCATGAACGGCGTCCTCAGCAGAGCAGAAATCCAGCCACCCTCATGGGCGAACAGAAACAGCGCCAGCGCAAACACCAGGGGTGCGGCGATGCCGAAATCATTGCCGCCCGCCATCGAGACGAAAAGCACGATGACCGCCACCATGACGATTTCGGCAAGGGTCCAGCTCAGCCGCGGGCCGCCCCTGGCGAGGAGCTGTCGCGCCCCTGCAATGGAATCATGCTGAAACCAGGCCAGCAGGGCTCCGAGCGAGAAGCCATAGAGGCAGCGGATGAAGCCGAAATCGTAGGACACATCCATATGATGCGTGGAGAAGCCGAGCAGGAACAGCGGCGCGGTGACGGCGGCGGCGACAAACCATATCCAGGCACGCGCGCCGGCGATGAAGACCACGCCCGCGAACAGGAGATAGGCGAAGAACTCCGCCGAAATGCTCCAGCTCGGCGCATTCCAGGTCAGATGATCCTCGAAGCCCATCCCTTGCAGCAGGAACAGATTGGCAAACAGGCTTGTCAAATCGAAACCGCCGGTGAAGGGGGCGGCGCCGGCGCCATGCAGTTGCGGCAGCATCAGCCGCAGCAGCTCGAACCCGGCAAAGGCGGCAAGCATGACGAGGTGCAGCGGATAGATGCGGCCAAAACGCACCAAAGCGAAGCGGGCGACCTGTACCGGCTGGCTCAGCCGATTGCCATAGCTGCTGGCGATGACAAAGCCGGAAAGGACGAAGAAGAAGTCGACGAAAAGATAGGACGAACCAACGAGGCTGCTCTGCGAGATCGCGGAAGCGGTCGGGAAATGAAACAGCGCCACCAGCAGCGCGCAGATGCCGCGCCACGAATCGAGAACCTGGAAGCGCTCGCCTGCTATCGTACCGGCATGGGTCGACACCATGGCATCGGACGGACTAAGAAACGCGGCCTGCGTCATGATGGTACAAATCCTGTCTTGCCGTGGCACCCGGGCGGCGCCGTTTCGTCTCCCCAAGCTGTGACTGGCATCTTCCATGCCGGTTCTGTAGTTGTTGCACCCCGATGAAAACGAGGACCAGTAATGGCGACCAAGAACATCGACCACGCCTTCACCGCCCGCTCCAAAACGGGCGGCGCCCTTGAGCCGACCTATTCCGGCGCGCTGTCGTTCATGCGGCGCAAATACACCAAGGACGTGAAGGGCGCGGACGCGGTGGTGTGGGGCATTCCCTTCGACGCCGCCGTCACAAACCGGCCCGGCGCCCGATTCGGGCCGCAGGCTATACGCCGCGCCTCGGCGATCCTCGACAATGATCCGCAATACCCGTTCTCGCGCGATCTTTTCGAGCACCTTGCGGTGGTCGACTACGGCGATTGCCTGCTCGATTCGGGCAACCATCAGAAGACGCCCGGCACGATCGAGCGCGAGGCGGCCAAAATCCTGAAATCAGGCGCCTTCCTTTTGACGCTCGGCGGCGACCATTTCGTCACCTGGCCGCTGCTCAAGGCGCATGCCGCGATCCATGGGCCGCTCGCCTTGGTGCAGTTCGACGCGCATCAGGACACGTGGGAGGACGACGGCAAGCGCATCGACCATGGATCCTTCGTCGGCCGCGCCGTGAAGGAAGGCATCATCGATCCCGACCGTTCGATCCAGATCGGCATCCGCACGCACGCGCCCGACACGTTCGGCATCAAGATCCTCTACGGTCACGAGATCGAGGAGATGCGTGCGTCCGACATCGCCTACGCCATCGTCGACCGCACCGGCGGCAAGAAGACGTACCTCACCTTCGACATCGACTGCCTCGACCCGGCCTATGCGCCGGGAACCGGCACGCCGGTGGCCGGCGGGCCGTCCTCGGCGAAGATCCTCTCGACGCTGCGCCAGCTCAACCAGGTCGATATTGTTGGCGCCGACGTCGTGGAGGTTGCGCCGGCCTATGATCACGCCGATATAACGGCGATCGCCGGCTCGATGGTGGCCATGCAGTATCTCGGCCTGCTTGCGGAGCGAAAGGCACGGCAGGAAGAGATGAACAACGGCAATCACAACGGTGCCGCGGTGAATCACGGTCACGGCATATAGTTTTGAAATATCAGGGAATTTGATCAGGTCATGAAACCGAAAATCTTCATCGACGGCGAGCACGGCACCACCGGCCTGCAGATCCGGGCGCTGCTTGCCGAGCGTGGCGACCTGGAGATCATTTCCATTCCGACCGAGCGTCGCAAGGAAACGGCGGCGCGCGCCGAATTCCTCAATGCCGCCGATATCGCGATCCTGTGCCTCCCCGACGATGCGGCGAAGGAGAGCGTCTCGCTGATCGCCAACGACACCACCAAGGTCATCGATGCGTCGACCGCGCATCGCGTCGCCGAAGGCTGGGCCTATGGCTTCGCCGAAATGGACAAGGATCAGGCCAAGGCGATCGCCATGGCCAAGCGCGTCGCCAACCCCGGCTGCTGGCCGCAGGGACCGATCGCGACGCTCAGGCCGCTGGTCACCGCCGGGCTGCTGCCGGCCGATTTCCCGATCGCCGTCAACGGCATTTCGGGCTATTCGGGCGGCGGTCGGCCGATGATCGAGGATTATGTCGCCAAGGGCGAGGACGCCTCGGAGTTCCTGCCCTATGGCCTCACCCTGCAGCACAAGCATGTGCCGGAACTGCGGGCCTATGCGAAGCTGTCGCATGACCCGATCATGCAGCCGGCGGTCGGCAATTTCGCCCAGGGCATGATCACGGTCGTGCCGCTGCAGCTTGGCAGCCTGGACCATGTGCCGACGGGTGTGGAGCTTCATGCCGCCATTGCCGACCATTTCGCTGCCATCAAGGGCGGCGTGGTCGAGGTGGCGCCCTATGCGCATCTGGAGCGCATGCCGGAGATCGATCCCGAGATCTACAACGGCACCAACCGCATGAAAGTCTATGTCTTTGCCAACGACAAACGCGCGCAGGCGCTGCTGCTGGCGGTCTATGACAATCTCGGCAAGGGTGCCTCGGGCGCCGCCGTCCAGAACATGGACCTGATGCTCGGTCTTTGACGGACGCACCAGCCTTCCCGGCGCGCTGGAAAGTCAGCGCGCCGGAACTCATTGCCGAAACCTTTTCGAGCCGCATCTGGAAGGTTGTTCGCGAAGACGGCTCGCCGGCCATCGTCAAGGCGCTCAAGCCTTTCGACGATGTCGCTGACGAATTGCGCGGCGAACATTTCCTCGCCTGGCGGCGCGGCGAAGGCGCGGTGCGCCTGCTTGGCCGCGACGGCCACAGCATGCTGCTGGAATATGCCGGCGAAACCCTGCTTACGCGGGTTCTCGATGAACAGGGCGACAACGCCGCGACCGCGATCGCGGCTGAGGTGATGGCAAAACTGTTTTCGCCATCCAAACATCCCTACCCGCCCGAACTTCAGCCGCTCAGGGAGCGGTACGCCAGCCTGTTCAGGAAGGCCGCGACCGATCGCGCTACCGGTGATGACAGCCTCTATGTCGAGGCCGCAGCCATCGCCGAGCGACTGCTGGAAAATCCGTACGATATCAGGCCGCTGCATGGCGACCTGCACCACGACAACATCCTGCACGGGCCGCGTGGCTGGCTGGTGATCGATCCGAAGGGCGTGCTTGGCGATCCCGGCTTCGATGCCGCCAACATGTTCTACAACCCGCTTGACCGCGACGCGCTTTGCCTCGATCCCCTCCGGATCGCGTACATGGCAGAAGTCTTTGCCAAGACGCTTGGGCAGTCACCGGCGGCGATACTGGACCATGCCATCGCCTATGGCTGCCTGTCCGCGGCCTGGCACCACGGGGACGACAACGCGGTCGAGGAGAATCGTGAACTGTCGATCGCCGAGGCGATCCGGACGGTGCGGACGCATTTCTGACCTCAGGGAACAGCTGAAGTAATCGATTGTTCACCATGATCGGCTACTGACCATGTCCTGGCGCCCACCCCAAGGATTTGTCATGGTCAGCGCAATCTCGGGTTCCTCCTCCGCAACCCAGTATTCCTCGTCCAGTTCCTCGAGCAATGCAGCCCAGGAGGCCGCGCTCGAAAAGCAGATCCAGGAGCTGGAAGACCAGGCCAAGGCGATCACCGATGAGGTCAAGGCCGCCCAGGTGCGGCAGGACATCGCCGTGGCCCAGGCCAAGCTTGACGCCCTCAGAGCCGCCGACGCCGACAAGGCTGCCAAGGCCGCTCAGAGCCAGTCGACGCCGTCCGCCGCCGCTGTGCGTCAGGCCGAGTTCGACGGAGAGAAAACCACGCAGTCCAATGAATTCTGGATGTGACGGGGCCAGGGGCCCTGCATCATCTCCTAAGCGCGATCTCCTGCGGCAAGGGGTAAGCCCCTTTGGTGCCGCGCCAATGTGCGGCGGCAAAGCCCAGCACGATCAGTGCGAAACCCTGATGGGTGAGCGCCATATGCAGCGGCACATGCATCAGCAGCGTGCCGATGCCGATCGAGGCCTGCACCAGCACCAGCACAAACAACAGCGTCGCACGGCGCGCATGGGTTGAGCCCGGCAGCCGCCGACGCGTGGCGATCATGTGCCAGAGCGCGACGGCGAAGACCGTATAGGCGCCGAGCCGATGCACGAACTGCACCGTCTTCGGGCTCTCGAAGAAATTGCGCCATGCCGGCTCGAGGATCAGCAGATCGCCGGGGATGATCTTGCCGTCCATCAATGGCCAGGTGTTGTAGCTCAAGCCCGCATCAAGCCCGGCGACCAGACCGCCGAGATAGATCTGGATCAGCGCCAGAAGTACGATGAAGCCGGCCAGGCGCTGCGTCGAACGATCGGCCGCAGGCTCGGAATGCGGCGCCAGCCCGCGCGCGACGACCATGGTGGCGGTGAAGATCAGCGCCGCCAGCGTCAAATGCGTCGCCAACCGGTACTGGCTGACGGAAACCCGGTCGATCAGGCCGGAGGCCACCATCCACCAGCCGATGGCGCCCTGCAGGCCACCGAGAAGCAGAATGCCGACCAGCTTTGGCCCGAGGCCACGCTCGATGCGGCGTGTTGCCCAGAAGGCCAGCAGCGGCAAGGCAAAGACCAGGCCGACGCTACGCGCCAGGATGCGGTGCGCCCACTCCCACCAGAAGATCGACTTGAACGCCTCGATGCTCATGCCCTTGTTGAGCTCGGTGTATTGCGGGATCTGCTGATAGCGCTGGAATTCCTCCTGCCACTCGGCGTCGTTGAGCGGCGGGATGACGCCATGGATCGGCTGCCATTCCGTGATCGACAGGCCGGACTCCGTCAACCGCGTGGCGCCGCCGACCAGCACCAGGGCGAACAGCACCAGCACCACGACATAAAGCCAGCCGCGCACGAGCGCCCGGTTGCGCAGGTCGCGGGCAACGTATGGCGCGGCGGCTGAGATAGCAGCCATGATCTTGTCCCGTCCAGTTGAATGTCGCGGATTGGTGAACCATCGCACCGGCACTGGCAAGACTGCGCAGCGCGGCACGCCGTCGCGCCTGATGTCGCGGGTTGCACGTCTCCTGCGTTCGGCCTAAGCGATAGCGATCAACGAGGCCAAGCCATGCCCATTCGCCTGAAAAAGCTGATCGGAATGTTCCTGCTGGTGGCGCTGGTCATCATCTACGCGCTGGTCGCATCGATCTTCGCGGTCGCGCGGCTGTCGGAATCGGGCGCGTTGGTGCAATTCCTGTTCTTCCTGTTCAGCGGCCTGCTCTGGGTGCTGCCGGCGATGGGCATCATCAAGTGGCTGATGCTGGAGCCGCGGGCGAAGCGCTGAGCCTGCCCGTTGATCAGATGGTGACGAGCATCTTGCCGGCATTGGCAAGCGGCGTCGTCACACCCGACAGCATGGTGCGGATGTGGGCGAGGTTCTGGTAGCGGCCGTTGATTGAAATGCGCGGCAAGGCATGCAGGAAGCCGGCATGTTCGGCTCGCAGCACGCCATGGCGGGTCGTCACGGCGGAGGTATAACCGGCGTCGCGGGCAAAGCCGACTTCACGACAGCCGACGGCGCTGGCATAGCCATAGGGATAGGCGAAATGCTGCGGCTCCCTGGCGAGTTCGGTCCGCAACATGTCCTTCACAACGCCGATCTCGTGTCGCGCATCGGCTTCTGAGAGCCGCTTCAGATTGCTGTGGTTGATCGTATGGGCGCCGATCGTCACCAGCGGATGCGCGGCAACAGTGCGGATCTCATCCCAGTTCATCAGTGTCCGCAGGCGCGGAGCATCCGCGTCGACGCCATTTGAAGCGGCGAGATCGCGCAGCACGGTCCGCAGATCTTCCTCGCGGACCTCGGTGGCGAGATAGGCATGCAGCCGGGTTATCGCCTGGGTTTTCCTAGCCGGGGTCGCGCAATCGATCACCGCCGGACCGTTCGAGGTCGCCAGCGTCAGGCGTTCGCTGGCATTGACTATGTCCTCGGCGACATCCCACCACAGGTCGGCGGTGCCGTCGATCAGCCCCGGCGCGACATAGATGGTGATCGGCGCACCGTGCTTTTCCAGCACCGGCAGCGCCTCGGTCATGTTGTCGCGATAGGCATCGTCGGCGGTGATCGTGGCGAACCGGCCGCCCTTGCCGCCTGCCTTGATGCGCTCGACGGCTTCGTCCATCGAGACGAAGGCATAGCCGTCCGCCTTCATGTCGGCGATCACCGCGTCGAGGAAACTCGGCGCAATGTTGAGGTGCCGGTTGACGCTGTCGGGCTTCTCGGGGGTCGCCGTCACGCGGTGCAGCATCAGGATGGCGCCGATGCCGCCGACAAACGGCCTGGCCAGCGGTGCGAGGCCGGTATAGCGCGCGACGTTGAGCGCCAGCTTCCGGATTGCCTCCCCCACCGTCGATCATTCATTCACCTTTTGCGCCTAGGCTGATCCAAGCACGGAACACGCCTGAGCGCCCCCCAAATCGGGATCAATACGCCTTAAGGATTGAGGTATGGTTGACGCAATGGCGTCATTTGACGGCAATCGGCTCGCGGCGACCGAGGCTTCGCCACGCGCCCTGCCGAAGGATGCCGAGGGGCTGTCGGTTTCCGTTGCCGCGGCCGAAGGGCTCGCGGCCTATGCCGGGTTCTGCCGCTCGGCGCTCCATGCACCGGCACAGGGCGCGACATGGATCCTGAACTGGGCCGCTGAGCTCAAGCCCGATCTTGTCGTGGCGACGCTTACGCTCGAAGGCAAGCCGATCTTCGCACTAGCGCTCGAAGTCGTCAGCCAGGGTCCGTTTCGGGTCGCCCGTTTCATGGGTGGCCGCCACGCCAATGGCAATTTCGCCGCCGCCGATCCGCAATGGCTGGCCAGGGCGAATAGCGCCGCCGTCCGCTCGGTTCTTGCGGCTATCGCCAGGGCCCGTCCCGACATCGATCTCATCGTGCTGGAACGATTGCTGCCCGATCTCGACGGCATCGCCAATCCGCTCGCATCGCTCGATCACTTCGCCAGCCCCAATCTTTCGCTGGCCGTCGATCTTGCCGGCGGCTTCGATGCGTTGCTGCTGCGCGCCAGCGGCAAGCGCAAACGCAAGAAGCATCGATCGCAGACGCGAAAATTCGAGGCCGTGGGCAGCCACCGGCGCATCGAGGCACGCACACCGGACGAGGTGGAGAGGTTGCTCGACGCCTTCTTCGAAATGAAGGAGCACCGCTTTCGCAAGATGGGCATCGCCAACGTCTTCGGCGACGATCAGACACGCGCCTTCTTCCGGGGGCTGTTCACGCAAGCCCTGACTGAGGACAAACCCGCTTTCGTGCTGCATGGGCTGGAGGTCGCCGGCAAGCTGCGCGCCGTCACCGGGTCGAGCCGTTCCGGCAAGCGCCTGATCTGCGAGTTCGGAGCGATCGCCGAGGATGATCTCGCGCACAGCAGTCCCGGCGATTTCCTGTTCTTCGACAACATCCAGGAAGCCTGCGAGACCGGTTTTGCGGTCTATGATTTCTCCGTCGGCGACGAGCCCTACAAGCGGCAGTGGTGCGATCTCGAAACCCGGCATTTCGAGGTGCTGGTCCCGTTGACGCTCAAGGGCCGCGTGCTGGCGCAGACGCTTCGCCAGGGCGCGCGGCTGAAGGCCTTCGTCAAGAACAGCCCGACGATCTGGAAGCTGACCAAGATGCTGCGCCGCAAGGCAGCCGGACAGCCAGCGCCCACGGCTGGCGAGGACGAGAGCTAACTTTCAGAAATTGAGAGCTTCCTTGAGCGCCGGCCCCGCCCTGACGCGCAGATCGAGATCGGCCTCGATATGATCGATGTGGTGCAGCATCAGCCGGCTCGCCCGCTCGCAATCGCTGCTTTCCAGTGCACCGACAATTTCCGTATGCTCACTGTGCCCGCAGGCTGACACGCCAGAGCGCCCATAAAGCGCGATGACCAGCGACGAGCGTGCCACCAGCTCCTCCATGAAGCGCTGCAGGATGGCATTGCCGGCGACGGACGCCAGCAACAAATGGAAATCGCCCGAGGCCTTGATCTCGGAGCGTCGCGCATTCGGACCGCGCTCGGCGATGAAGCGGCCTTCCTCGTCGAGTTGCGCCCTGAAGGCGACGATGTCGGCGGCGGTGACGCGCCCGGAGGCGGCAATGGCGATGCCGGGCTCGATCAGCCGGCGCGAGGCGAACACCTGGCGTGCTTCCTCAGGCGACGGGTTGGCGACGAACGCGCCGCGGTTGCGCTCGGTGCGCACCAGGCCTTCGAAAGACAGCATCTGCAGGGCCGCGCGGGCGACAGTGCGCGACACGTCGAACAGCGTGCCGACCTCGCCTTCCGACAGTTTGGTGCCCGGCGCCAGCCGGCGATCGACTATGGCGTCGCGCAGCTGATCGCGGATCGCCTGGGCGCGATCCTGCGTGGCGCTGTCGGTGGCGGAATAGATCTGGTCGGCGATGTTCATGGCGATGATGTTCCCGCACCCTTCTAACGCGACTCATCCTTGTCGTACGAGAGGCAAAGTGGACACGAAGGCAAAAAAGATTGCATACGATTCTTGTGCAGATCGCGCACAATCGCCCATTATTTGTGCAATGCACAAGATGGCCCGCCTGATAGGCAATGCCCAGGAATCCGGATTTTTCAGACAATTCAAATGCTTGGCCGGTCGCTCCGATATTGGCACGCATGATGCATTGGTTAATGCGACCAAAAGGGAAGTCTGAATGTCCAAAGCCGCCGAGATCGACATCGTGTCCGTTTCGAAAATCTATGGAACGACGACCGCCGTCGAGGACATCAGCCTGAAGATACCTGCGGGCACCTATTGCTGCCTGCTCGGCCCCTCCGGCTGCGGCAAGACCTCGACGCTGCGCATGATCGCCGGCCATGAAAGCATCTCGTCCGGCGATGTCCGCCTCGGCAACACCGTCGTCACCGACCTGCCGCCGGCCAAGCGCGGCACCGCAATGATGTTCCAGTCCTACGCGCTGTTTCCGCATCTCGACCTCATCGACAATGTCGCCTTCAGCCTGAAGATGAAGGGCGTCGACAAGGGTGAGCGCCGCGCCAAGGCGCTCGACATGCTCAAGCTGATGCAGATGGAGGCCTATGCGACGCGCCGTCCGGCACAGCTCTCCGGCGGCCAGCAGCAGCGCGTCGCGCTCGCCCGCGCCCTGATCACCGATCCCGAGGCGCTGCTGCTCGACGAGCCGCTTTCGGCGCTCGATCCCTTCCTGAAGATCCGCATGCGGGCCGAGTTGAAGAAGCTGCAGACGTCGCTCGGCATCACCTTCGTCCACGTCACCCACAGCCAGGAGGAGGCCATGGCCTTGGCCGACCTGATCGTGGTGATGAATGAAGGCCGCATCGAACAGGCGGCACCGCCACGCGACGTGTTCGAGCGGCCGGCCACGGCTTTCGTCGCGCGCTTCATGGGCGACCACAATGTCATCTCCGGCCGGGTCACCGGCAGCCAGGACGGCATGGTCACCTTCGGCGTCAATGGCGGCGGCTCGCTCGCCGCCAGCGGTGCACCGCAGGAAGCGGGAGCGCCGATCGACATCGCCATCCGCACCGACCATGTGCGCATCGGCGATGCGCCCTCGCCCGGTCTCGGTTTCACCGGCATTGTCGCCAACATCGAGTATCGCGGCGCCACGGTGAAGCTTTCCGTCACCGGTGCCGGCATCGACGATTTCACCGTCATCGTCGACGATTTCCGACTTCTTCGCCAAACCCGTCGCCATTGGCGACGCCGTACCGCTCGCCTGGGATGCCGAGGATGCGATCGTCCTCGGCCGCCTCCATTCATGACTCCAACCAAGCAAAACAAGACAGGGGAATAGACATGACAGATACGCAAACCAAGACTGGCATTTCGCGCCGCTCTCTGCTCAAGACAGGTGCCGCCGCCGTCGGCCTCGCCGCCGGCTCGGGCGTCATCACAGGCTTCCCGACCATCTGGGCGCAGTCCAACATCACGCTGCGCCAGTTCGGCACCGGCGTGTCGAACCTCAACGCCATCGCCGACAAGTGCAAGGCCGACCTCGGCATCACGCTGGAGATGACGGCAACCGATTCCGACGCCGCCGCGCAGCGCGCCGTGACCCAACCCGACAGCTACGACATCGCCGACATCGAATACTGGATCTGCAAGAAGGTGTTCCCCACCGGCGTGCTGCAGCCGATGGATGTCAGCAAGCTGAAATATTACGACGAACTGGTGCCGCTGTTCAAAACCGGCAAACCACCCCCGACAGCGTGATTGCCCAGGGCACGGCGCCGCACACCGTCGGCTATGTCGAGGCGCAGGAACTCCAAGACCTTTGCCAAGGCGCCGACCAACTGGTTCACCATGGTGCCGACCATCTACAACGCCGACACGCTGGGCATCCGCCCCGACCTCGTCGGCCGCGACATCACCACCTGGGCCGACATCATGGACCCGGCCTTCAAAGGCAAGACCGCCATCCTCAACATCCCGTCCATCGGCATCATGGATGCCGCCATGATCATGGAAGCCACCGGCAACATCAAATATGCCGACAAGGGCAACATGACCAAGGACGAGATCGACAAGACGATCGACTTCCTGATCAAGGCCAAGCAGGGCGGCCAGTTCCGCGCCTTCTGGAAGTCCTTCGACGAGAGCGTCAATCTGATGGCGTCGGGCGAAGTCGTCATCCAGTCCATGTGGTCGCCGGCGGTGGCCGCCGTGCGTTCCAAGGGCATCCCTTGCCGCTTCCAGCCGCTCAAGGAAGGTTACCGCTCATGGGGCGGCGGCCTTGGCCTTGCCGCCCATCTCAAGGGCGCCGAGCTCGACGCGGCCTATGAATACATCAACTGGTACACGTCGGGTTGGGTCGGCGGCTACCTCAACCGCCAGGGCTACTACTCGGCCAACATGGTCTCGGCCAAGAAGTTCATGACCGAGGACGAGTGGGGCTACTGGATCGAGGGCAAGCCGGCCAAGGGCGAGATCAAGGCACCCGACGGCACCGTCATGGAAAAGGCCGGCGCCATGCGCGACGGCGGCTCGTTCGAGGAGCGCATGGGCAAGGTCGCCTGCTGGAATTCGGTGATGGACGAGGACCGCTACATGGTGAAGCGCTGGAACGAGTTCATCGCGGCGTAAGGAAACAAGCGCCCCTCCTCTTCCCCTTCTCCCCTTGTGGGAGGAGGGGGATCGACGCGTAGCGCCGAGACGGATGAGGGGTGTTCCAGCGGAGTGAGACGTTGGTGTTCCCTGGAGCACCCCTCATCCGACCTCACTTCGTGAGGCCACCGCCCCGGGGCGAGCCACGGGTCTCGCCCCGTCCTTCGGACCCCACAAAGGGAGAAGGTGCCCGCTCTGCCCGCACCGCGAACCTGCACCGGGAGAATTGATGACAGTCGCGCTCGAACGCCCCACCATCGCCGCCAGCCCCACCAGGCGAGGCCGCCGCTTTTCGCTCGGCGCCGTCACGCCCTATCTGCAGTCGGCTCCGCTGGCGCTGATCCTCGGCGCGTTCCTGCTTTTGCCCATCATCATGATCGTCGTCGTGTCCTTCTGGGATTACGACTTCGCCGCCATGTATCCGGATTTCCTGACCACCAACTATTCCGATGTGCTGGGCTCCTGGGTCACCTGGAAGACCTATCTCAACACCATCAAATTCGCGGCCATCGTCTGGGCGCTGACCTTATTCATCGGCTTCTGGGTCGCCTATTTCCTCGCCTTCCACATCCGCACGACAGCCATGCAGATGGTGCTGTTCCTGGTCTGCACCGTGCCGTTCCTGACCTCCAACATCATCCGCATGATCTCGTGGATCCCGGTGCTCGGCCGCAACGGGCTGATCAACTCGACGCTGGTGCATCTGGGACTGGTGCCAAAACCCATCGAATGGCTGCTCTATTCCGAATTCGCGGTCGTGCTGGCCATGGTGCATCTCTACACGCTGTTCATGGTGACGCCGATCTTCAACACGCTGATGCGCATCGACCGCTCGCTGGTCGAGGCCGCACGCGATGCTGGGGCCTCCGGCTGGCAGGTGCTGTGGAACGTCATCATTCCGCTGGCGAAGCCCGGCATGGCGATCGGCACCATTTTCGTCGTCACGCTGGTGATGGCCGATTTCTCCACCGTGCAGGTGATGTCGGGCGGCCAGAGCGCATCTGTTGCGCTGATGATGAAGAACCAGATGTCGCTGCTGCAATATCCGGCCGCAGCCGCCAACGCCGTGGTGCTTTTGGTGCTGGTGCTTCTGATGGTCGCCGGCATCCTGCGCATCGTCGATATCCGCCGGGAGCTTTGACGTGAGCCACGAAAAACGCACCCTCGAATTCTACGTGCTCGCGGCCTTCTTCGCGCTGTTCGTGCTGTTCCTCTACGGTCCGCTGTCGGCGATCCTGATCCTCTCCTTCCAGGGCGAGACCGGCGGCCTCACCTTCCCGCTCAACGGCGTGTCGCTGCACTGGTTCGCCAATCTGTTCGAACGCCAGGCGGTTGGCGATTTCGGCGGCAGCTTCAAGCGTTCGCTGGTGCTGGGCCTGATGGTGATGATCGTCACCGTCATCGTGTCGCTGCTCGCCGGCCTTGCCTTCCGGCAAAAATTTCGCGGCGCCACAGCACTTTTCTATCTGGCGGTGGCCAGTCTCGTCGTGCCCTCCATCATCATCTCGCTGGGCATCGGCGTGGTCTTCCAGCAGGTCGGCTTGCGCCCTGCCTGGTATACGTCGGCCTTCGGCGCGCATCTGACCTGGACCTTGCCGTTCGGCGTGCTCATCATGTTCGCCGTCTTCAACCGCTTCTCGCCGGCTTACGAGGAGGCCGCGCGCGATCTTGGCGCCACCTCCTGGCAGACCTTCGTCCATGTCGTGCTTCCGATGATCGCGCCGAGCCTGATCGGGGTCGGCCTGTTCGGCTTCACGCTCTCGTATGACGAGTTCGCCCGCACGCTGATGACATCGGGAACCTTCAACACGCTGCCGCTCGAGATCTATGGCATGACCACCAATGTCACGACGCCGGTGCTCTATGCGCTGGGCACGGTGACCACCGTGTTTTCGTTCCTGGTGATCCTGGCGACGCTGGGTGCCATCCTCTATGTCGGCCGCCGCCGGGCGAGAGCGTGACCGTGCAGATCCTGGTGGTGAACCCCAATACGACGGCCAGCATGACCGAGACCATCGGTGCGGCGGCGCGCGCAGTCGCCGGCGCCTGGACCGAAATCGTCGCCGTCACCTCGTCAACGGGACCAGCTTCGATCGAGGGCTATTATGACGAGGCGCTGGCCGTGCCGGGCCTACTGATGGAGATCGCCGCCGGCGAACGCCGGGGCGCTCAAGCCGCGGTCATCGCCTGCTTCGACGACACCGGCCTCGACGCCGCGCGGGCCATGGCAAACATCCCCGTCATCGGCATTTGCGAGGCGGCACTCAGCATGGCCTCCTTCATCGCCCAGCGTTTCACCGTCGTCACCACCACCGAACGCTCGCGCGTGCCGGTGGAGGGGCTGGTGCAGCGCTACGGCATGGCCGGGCGAGCGCGTGTGCGGGCCGCCGACATTCCGGTGCTGGCGCTCGAGGATCCGGCATCAGGCGCGGTCGGTAAGCTGCGCGACGAAATCGCCCGCGCTGTGGAGGAGGATCGTGCCGAGGCCATTGTGCTTGGCTGCGCCGGCATGGCCGACCTTGCCCACCAGTTGCAGGCCGATTTCGGACTGCCGGTCATCGACGGTGTCGGCGCCGCGATCAAGCAGGCCGAAGCGCTGATTGCGCTCGGCCTGTCGACATCGAAGCGCGGCGCCTATGCCAGCCCGCTGGCCAAGCCCTATCGTGGTATGCTGAAATCGTTCTCGCCCGGAGCTGTCGCCGCGGAGTGAGCACATGAAACCGACCATCCGCACGCTGTCGCTGGGGGAATTGGCCGACCTCATCGACTGGGCGGCGGCGGAGGGCTGGAACCCCGGCCTTGAAGACGCGGCGATGTTCCAGGCGGCGGATCCGGAGGGTTTCATCGGTGCCTTTGTCGGCAACGACATGGTCGCCGCGATCTCGGCGGTGGCCTATGGCCAGGATTTTGGGTTCATCGGGCTCTACATCTGCCGTCCGGACATGCGCGGCAAGGGCTACGGCAAGGCGGTTTGGACCGCGGGCATGGACAGGCTGGCCGGGCGCACCATCGGCCTCGACGGCGTCGAAGAGCAGCAGTCCAACTACCGGAGCAAGGGGTTCAAGCCGGTCTACGAGACCATCCGTTACAGCGGACGCCCTACGGCCTTGCCCGTCGGCGCCGATCGGCCTCGTATCGTGACCGCGCAGCCTGTGCCCGACATCATCGGATATGACGCGCTTTGCTTTCCCGCACCCCGGCGCTCTTTCCTGCAGCGATGGTTGCTGCCGCCTCACCGTGCCCTGACAGCGATCACATCGCGGGGAACGGCCGGCTATGCGGTGGCGCGATCCTGCCGCAGCGGCTTCAAGATCGGCCCGCTCTTCGCCGACGACGCGCAGACAGCACTTGAATTGGTCGGAGAGCTGGCGAGCGTATGCGAGGGTGGCGAATTGAACATCGACGTCCCGGCCACCCAGGTGGATTTCATCGCGGCGCTCGAGGCGGCGGGTTTCGCACCGACCTTCAGCACCACCCGCATGTACAAAGGCCCCCCGCCAAAGCTCGATGCCAACAGGATATTCGGGGTGACGACGCTGGAGTTGGGATAGGCCGAGGGCGCGGCTTTCAGGCCGCGGAGCGCCGTCCCGGCGTGCCCGGCGGTTCGTGGCCAAGCGGCGTCACCAGCGTCAGGTCGGGGTAGCCGCTCTCGATCAGCTTGACCGCGGCTTTCGTCACCTCGTCGTCCGGCTCGAGCATGGACAGGAACACTTCGGTGGCCTCGCCGCCCAGGCGGCTGATGCCTTGCGCATCGGCCGGCCCGCATTCGACCACCACAAGATCATAGGCGGTGGTCAGCGACTGCATGATGATCGGCAGCCGGTCGGCGGCGCGCATGGCGCGAACCGGATCGGCGGTGCCGACGGGAATGACGTGGCAGTCGGAATAGAGATCGGCATGGATGACGTCGCTGAACTGCGCCTGCGAGGCGAGCAGATCGGTGATCCCCGGGAAAAGCCCGCTGTCCAGCATCGGCCGCGAAGCAGCACCCGAGGCGGTGAGGTCGAGCAGCAGGACGCGCAGGCCGGCGTCGGACACTTCGCGCGCCACCAGGATCGCCGACGCGGCCGCCTCGTCGCCTTCGGGCGACACGAATATGGCGCGCGCGGCGCCGCTGGCGATCAGCTTTTCCGCGGCCTTCTCGATGTCGATCTCGCCAAGCACCGAGCGCGGCCGCTCGGCCTCTATAACGGGCTCCGGCTCGGCCACGGATGCGGCCTCTGCGACAGGCTCGGCCTTGGCGGCCGGATCGGGCTCGGCAACGGGCACCGGCTGCACCACCATCTCCGGCTCCGTCACCGTTTCGGGCCATGGCGCCCCGGCGGCACGATTGGCGAACTCACTGGCGACGGCCGGCTCCAGGCGGACGGATGGCTGCGGAACCGCCTGCTCCTGGTAGGCAGTCGGCGGCATCTCCACTTCGTCGATCGGCGCGAAACGGGCGCCCGGGGCTGGGCGCATGGCGCGGCCCGAGAAGAGCTCCTTGAGCAGCGTGAATATAGCCGCCAGCAGAAGCGAAGCCGCCGCAGCCGCGCCAACGATCGGCCCGACCTTGGGGAAGTATGGCTCGGAGGGCACCGAGGCCGGTGAGGAAACCCGGGCGTCGACCGGCACATAGTTGCGGTCCTGACGCGATGCCGCCTCGCGGTAGTTGGTCAGATAGAGTTCGAGCTGCTGGCGCTTGGCGGCCGCATCGCGCTGCAGCGCGTCGAGACCGACCTGCTCGTTGCCTGCCTGTGCCGACGCTGCCTTCAGTTGATTGACGTCGGAGATGAGCTGGCTTTCGCGCGCCTTGGCCGCATCGGCCTGCATCACCAGGCCCTTCATGATCTTCTGGGCTTCGCTGCGGATCTGCGCGTCGAGATCGGCGAGCTGTGACTTCGCGGCGCGAACGCGCGGATGGTTGTCGAGCATCGTCGTCGACAAGTCGGCGATGGTGGCGCGCAACTCGACCTGCCGCTCCCGCAAACGCTGGATCAGGTCGGACGACAGCACTTCCGGCAGCGAGTCGAGCGAGCCGCCATTCTGCAGCGCCTTGCGCACGTTGTCGGCAGTGCCTTCGGCAGCGGCGCGGTTGGCCCGCACCCGCGACAATTCGGTCGACAGCTCGGCCAGTTGCTGGGTGGCCAGGGTGGCATTGTTGCCGCCCATCAACAGGTCTGATTGGCCGCGGTAGGCCGCGACCTTGGCCTCGGCATCCCTGACCTGCTTCGACAGATCGGCGATCTCGGGCGCCAGAAAGTCCGCGGCGGCGGTGTTCGATTCGCTCTTGGCCGCGCCCTGCCCGGCAATATAGGCAGCGGCAATGGCGTCGGGGATGGCGGCGGCGAGCTTCGGGTCCTCGGAGGAGAACTCGATGGCGATGATGCGGGTCTTTTCAACGCCAAAGACGTTGAGCTTCTCGCGCATCTTCTTCAACACGCGCTCGTCGGCCGGAACATCCATCGGGTCGTTCTTCAGCCCAAGCAGGATCAGCACGCGGCTCAGCGACGACATGTTGATCGTTTCGTCGAACTCAGGCAGTCGCCCCAGGCCGAGCTTCTGCGCCACCTGTTTGAGGATTTCGTTGGACGAAATGATCTGGACCTGGGTGGCGACGCCTTGCTCGTCGAGGATCGGCTTGTCGCCGTCATTGTTGCTGCCGGCCGGACGGGTGTAGACGGATTCGCGCGGTGCGATTTCCACCTGCGTCTGGGCCTTGTAGTGCTTGGTCGCGAACGAAGCGAAGGCAAACGCCAGACCCGTCACCACCAGAACGAAGAGCAATATGCGCAGCCAGTTCCTCGCCAGGCTGGCGAAGAGCTGCCTGAGGTCAACGTCGACATCTGCGGCCGCGGACTGAACGGACATGCATCCCTACTCCGAAACTGGGTCAGGGTGCACCGTAAACAACTATGGTAACTCAGCCGTTAAGATCGCGGTAATACTCCGTTAGGGATTACTGCAAGCACCCAAGAAAATCGATAAAAATGGCAAAACCCTTGCTTCGCGCAGCGCTATCGGCCGGCTCCTTTACCGGCCATTAACCCTAACAGGATGATAACGAACCCGATCCCAGATGTTTGCTGCGACGCCGCAGCGGCCAGTCGAAGGTACGTATCCGGTCATGAAAAGCACTGCTTCCCTCTTTCACGCTCTGCTTGCCGTATCGATGCTCGCCGGCTGCTCCAGTTACCGGCCGACGCCGGCCGCCTTCCACGAGGTTCTCGATCAACCCTATCGTCTCGGCGCCGGCGACCGCATCCGCGTCACCGTGTTCGAGCAGGACGGGCTGACCAACACCTACAGTGTCGACCAGTCCGGCTACCTCTCCTTCCCGCTCGTCGGCGCCATTCCTGCGCGTGGCCACACCGCGCAGCAGATGGAAAAGAGATCGCCGACAAATTGCGGCAAGGCTATCTGCGCGACCCCGACGTCTCGGTCGAGATTGATCGCTACCGGCCGATCTTCGTCATGGGCGAAGTGGGGGCTGCCGGCCAGTATTCCTATGTGCCCGGCCTGACCGTGCAGAAGGCCATCGCCATTGCCGGCGGCTTCTCGGCGCGCGCCAACCAGGAAAGCGTCGACATCACCCGCGACATCAACGGCAAGGTGATGACCGGCCGCGTGGTCACGTCCGATCCGCTGCTGCCCGGAGATACCGTCTACGTCCGCGAACGCCTGTTCTGACAGACACCACGTGGCGGACAAGCTCAGGATCGTCCACTGCTTTCGTTCACCCGTCGGAGGAATTTTCCGGCATGTGCGCGACCTGACCGAAGCGCAGGTCGCCGCCGGCCATGTGGTGGGCATCGTCTGCGACTCGACCACCGGCGGCGAATTCGAGGAGCACCTGTTCGAGCAGATGAAGGACATGCTGGCGCTCGGCATCCATCGCACGCCAATGCAGCGCCATGTCGGCCCGGGCGATCTCGCCTCGGCCCGGCGCACCTACAGGATCATCAAGGAATTGCGGCCGGACGTGTTGCACGGGCACGGCGCCAAGGGTGGCGCCTATGCCCGTCTGTTCGGCTCATTGTTGCGGGTATCAAGGTCTCGCGTAGCCCGCCTTTATTCGCCGCATGGCGGCTCCCTCCACTATGACGAAACGACAGCCACGGGGAAGCTGTTCTTCGCGCTGGAGCGCTCCATGGCGCGCTTCACCGATTGCCTGCTGTTCGTCTCGGACTACGAGCGGCGGACCTATCGCAGGAAGGTGGGCGAGCCGCCGATCCCCAACATGCTGGTCTACAACGGACTGCGCGCCGCCGAATTCGAGCCGGTACTCATCACACCGGACGCAGCGGATCTGCTCTATATCGGCATGATGCGGGACCTGAAGGGACCCGACATCTTCATCGACGCCCTGGCCGCCGCCGGTCCCCGGCTTGGCCGCGCGCTGACCGCGGTGATGGTCGGCGATGGTGACGACCTGCCGCGCTACCACGCGCAAGTGGAGCGCCTGGGGCTTCAAGCCCATGTCCGCTTCCTGCCGCCCATGCCGGCCAGGGAGGCCTTCGCGCTGGCGGCGCTCGTCGTCGTTCCCTCCCGCGCGGAAGCCATGCCCTATATCGTGCTGGAGACACTTGCCGCGGCGAGACCGATGATCGCCACCGCCGTCGGCGGCATACCGGAGATCTTCGGTTCCGACTCCCTTGCCTTGATCCGGCCCGATCCGCTCGAACTCGCCGACAAGATGAGCGAGGCGCTGGCCGACCTTGCCGCCTATGGCAGGCTGATGCCCGATGGCGCCGGCCTCAGGGCGCGCTTCGGCGCCGACGTCATGGCCGCCGAAATCGAGAAGGCCTATTTCGCCGCGCTCGACAGGTAACGCCCAGGCCTTTCCAAAGCCATGGGTTGTTTCAAGGGTTTCTTAGCTCTCTTTTGCTAATCACCCTGGGGAAGCTTGCGGACTGTTCCATGAATGAGATCGATCCCGCGCACCGCTTTTCACCCGAAGCGGTGCGTAAATTCGACGGCCCGGCCGATGGCGATGCGCCCGGCGGCATGAACGACGTTGCCCGGCAGGTCGCGTCGCAATACCGGCGCGATACGATGTCGCCGATCATGGTCAGCGGCGTCCTGCGCATGATCGAATTCGGGGTGCTGTTCCTTTCGGGGCTCTGCGTCTATTTCTACTTTGTCGGGTTCTTCAATTACCTCGCCTGGCAATATCCGGTGACGATGGCCGCCGCGTCGTTCCTCGCCGTGGTGCTGCTCGATGTCACCGACTGTTACCAGGTCGTCTCCCTGATGCGGCCGATCGCCAACTTTGGCCGGATCCTGTTGGCCTGGGCCGGCGCCTTCGCGCTGATGGCGTTGACGGCCTTTGCCATGAAGATGTCGGAAGACTATTCGCGGCTTTTGTTCGGCACCTGGTTCGTCGTCGGCTTCGTCCTCCTCTTCGGCCTCAGGCTGGTGATGTCGAGACTGATCCGGCGCTGGGCACGCGATGGACGCATGGAGCGGCGCGCCGTCATCGTCGGCGGCGGCAAGGCGGCGGAAGTCCTGATCCGCTCGGTCGAGAAGCAGCCTTACAACGACATCCGCATCTGCGGCATCTTCGATGACCGCTCAGACAAGCGCTCGCCGCCGATCGTCGCCGGCTATCCCAAGCTCGGCACCATTTCGGAACTGATCGAATTCGCCCGCATCGCCCGCATCGACATGCTGATCGTATCGCTGCCGTTGACCGCCGAAACGCGTGTGCTGCAGCTGTTGAAGAAGCTGTGGGTGCTGCCGGTCGATATCCGGCTTTCGGCGCATTCCAACGCGCTGCAGTTTCGCCCGCGCGCCTATTCCTTCATCGGCTCGGTGCCGATGCTCGACATATTCGACAAGCCGATCAACGACTGGGATTCGGTCGCCAAGCGCGCCTTCGACATAATCTTCTCGCTGATCGGCATCATCGTCTTCTCGCCGGTGATGCTGGCGACCGCGATCGCCATAAAACTCGACAGCAAGGGACCGGTGCTGTTCAAGCAGAAGCGGCACGGCTTCAACAACGAGATCATCGAGGTCTACAAGTTCCGCTCGATGTACACCGACCGGTCGGATCCGACCGCCAAGCAGACGGTGACCAAGAACGATCCGCGCGTCACCCGCGTCGGCCGCTTCATCCGCAAGACGTCGATCGACGAACTGCCGCAGTTCGTCAATTCGCTGCTGGGCTCGCTGTCGCTGATCGGCCCGCGTCCGCACGCGATTGCCGCGCAATCGCACAACCTCCTCTACAACGAGGTGGTCGACGGCTATTTCGCCCGCCACAAGGTCAAGCCCGGCGTCACCGGCTGGGCGCAGATCAATGGCTGGCGCGGCGAGATGGACACCAACGAGAAGATCCGCATGCGGACAGAGTACGACCTCTACTACATCGAGAACTGGTCGCTGCTGTTCGATCTCAGAATCCTGTTCCTGACGCCGGTCCGGCTGCTCAACACGGAAAACGCCTATTGAGCGCGATTTCCCATGAGCTGCCGCGAGCCGCGGTCAACGCGAAGCTGATCGCGCTGATTTCTTCCGCTGCGGTGGTGGTCGGTATCCTTCTGTCCGGCTTCGTCATCAGCGAGCCGGCGCCTTACGAAATCTACATGGCCGGGCTGATCGCCATCTGGGCGCTCTTCGGCTTGCGGATTTCCCGCGCGGCCATGCCGCTGCTGGTGCTGCTGGTGACGATGAACATCGGCGGCATGATTTCGATGACGCAGATGGCGGACCTCGCCTTCACGCCGCTCTATCTCTCCGTGTCGCTGTTTCTTGCCTTCAGCGCGGTGTTCTTCGCCTCCGTCACCGCCACACAGCCAGGCCTCTACCGGCTGATCTTCAATGCCTATGTCGTCTCGGCGGTGGCGACCTCGCTGCTCGGCATAGCAGGCTATTTCCATGCCTTCCCCGGCGCCGAGATGTTCACCAAATACGATCGCGCCGCTGGTGCCTTCCAGGACCCGAACGTTTTCGGGCCGTTTCTGGTGCTGCCCGGCATCTATCTGCTCTATCTGATCCTGACCGGTTCGGTCTCGCGCATGCCGTTGCTGGCGGTGCCGCTGCTGATCATCACATTGGGCATCTTCTTCTCTTTCTCGCGCGGCGCCTGGGGCATGTTCGCCGTCTCTGCCGTGCTGCTCACCGGCTGCCTGTTCCTGCAGAGCGCCAGCGGCAAGTTCCGGCTGCGCGTGGTGATCATGACCATCGCCGCGCTGTCACTGCTGACGATCGCCATCATCGTCATCCTGCAACTGCCCGGCGTGTCGGAGATGTTCTCCAGCCGCGCGCATCTCGAACAGAGCTATGACACCGCCCGCCTCGGCCGCTTCGCCCGCTACGGAATCGGCTTCCAAATGGCGATGGAGCGTCCGTTTGGCATCGGGCCGCTGGTCTTCGGCAAGATGTTCGGCGAGGACACGCACGACATCTGGCTGAAAATGCTGATGGACTATGGCTGGCTCGGCTTCGTGTCGTTCCTGACGCTGGTCGCCTGGACCATAGTGGCCGGGTTCCGCATCCTGCTGCGCGACCGGCCGTGGCAGCCCTATCTCCTGTGCGCCTATGTCGCCTTCATCGGCAATATCGGGCTCGGCACCTTCATCGACATCGATCACTGGCGCCATATGTATCTGCTGCTCGGCCTGATCTGGGGTGCCATCGCGCTGGAATACCGCCATCAGCGGCTGTTGCGGCCGGCATTTCCGGGCGTATCGGCGATCGCGCGATAAACACCGAATTTCGGTTGACCCGGGCGGGGTTATCACGATACATCGCGACCGGTCCGGAGTGTAGCGCAGCCCGGTAGCGCACTTGACTGGGGGTCAAGGGGTCGTCGGTTCGAATCCGGCCACTCCGACCATTTTGAAGCAGGACTTGCCCCCGAAGTCCGCCACTAGATCAGCCAATCCTCGAATCGCCCTTGTCTTGCTGGTTTCAACTCCGGATTAGGTCCGGGCTCAAAGCCTGGCACACATCCACCCATTCAGCGCCGGTAAGCTCAACCATCCGCTGCGGTGCAATCCGCACAGCCGCGTTGGTTGCACCTGCCGCAGGCACCACCTCGTCGAATTCGCGCAGCGACACGTCGCAATAGACAGGCAGCGGCGCCGGCAGGCCGAAGGGGCAGACGCCGCCGACCGGATGGCTGGTAGCGGCGACCACTTCCTCCGCGTCCAGCATGCGCGGCTTGCCGCCGAACTGGCCCTTGAACTTGCGGTTGTCGAGCTTGGCGATGCCGCTGGTCACGACCAGCATGGTGCGCTCGCCGACGCGCAGGCAGATGGTTTTGGCGATCTGCGCCGGCAGCACGCCATGCGCCTCCGCCGCCAGCGTCACCGTCGCCGAGCTCGCCTGCGTGACGATGACCTCGATATCAGGCGCATGAGCGGCGAAGAAGGCACGAACGGAGTCCAGGCTCATTTCAGAAAACCCACGATTCGAAGCCGACGCACGGCAGACGCGATTGGCACGGATTTGGATGCCGCAGGTATAAACACGCGCGATCCATAAATCGGCAAGCCTGGCCTGCCTGAGAACGCCATGGCTTCAACAAGAAACCCGCCAGGCGGGCCTTGGCGGGTTCTCCTGCGTGCCTGGTACTGGTCTAGGCCAGGGGTCGGCCTTGTGCGGCCGGCGTCGGCGTGGCGGAAGCGATGAGAGCGTCCTCGGGCATGCGAAGCGCGGACGCGATACGGCGCAGCTTCGACGGATCGGCCGCCCGGCCGTTCTCCATATCCTCGATCTCATCGACCGACAGGCCGCAGGTCAGGGAAAGCTCTTCCACGCTGTATCCGCGGGTCTCCCGCATGGCTCTGAGGGTGGTGTAATCCGGCCCGATCTCACTGGCTAACGGTTCGGAGAGGGTATGGCTTTTTGCATTGTTGGGCATTGGCAACTCCGGTGGCTGAAAGCGTTTGATCAAAATGGAGTGTTGCCTGAGACGAGCAGGAACATGCCCGCTCAAAAGCGATTTGCCAAGAGCCGAAGGCCGTCACGCTATCGTGAACCGAATGCCTGCGAGGCGCTCTCACCCGCGCCATCAAGTTCTTTTGAACACCCCGGCACCTTTTTGCTCGAAGGTTTCAGCCCACCTGTTCGTTGTTCTGATGCGCTGGCGTGAAAGCCATCCGGTTCCAGCCAGCCCATCCCCAGAAGGATCTTTGCAATGAACGTCAAGACATTCATGGTCGTGCTCGGCACGATCTCCAGCCTTTCCGTTGCCGCCGTGGACGGCGCCCAGGCCGCGGACGCGCTGCGCGTGCGCGGCACGGTGGTCAGTTTCGAGCCATCGCTGCTCACCGTGAAAACCCGCCAGGGCGATACATCGGCGATCAAGCTCAATACCGGCTGGAAGATCTCCAGCGTCGCCAGCGCCTCCGAAAAAGACATCAAGCAGATGGCGGCAGCGGCGCGCTGGAAGTGGTGATCTTCCCAGCCGCCTTGAAAGGCACTGGCGAGGGCGACCGTCCCTGGGACCTGCAGCCGAACAGCCGCATGACCAATGGCACCGTGGCCGATGTTACCGACATAAGCGGACGCGCCGTGACGCTGACCTATGACAACGGGCAGACCAAGAAGATTTCGATCCCCGACGGCACGCCCGTCGTGACCTTCGCCCCGGCCGCGCCGACCGATCTCAAGCCAGGCGCGACGGTCTTCGTTACCGCTCAGCGCGAGGCTGACGGGACGCTGAGTTCCATGCGCGTCGTGGTGGGAAACAATGGCGTGATCCCACCGATGTAGCCAAAATTAGCGGCAAGAGCCGGCTTTCGGCCCTCACAACAAAGTGTCGGGAAGCCGGTTCCCCGGAAACATGCGGGAAACAAAATTCTACAATCGGGAAATACTGACGAAAAAAATAAGGAGCGTAATTCCATTCGCGGCGATCGGGCCATCGACCCGATTTTTAAGATCTGCCGACGAAAGAAGGAAACGATCCATGAAGAAGTCCCTGCTCTCAGCCCTCGGGCTTGCAGTTGCACTCGCTTTCACGGCGCCGGTCATCGGCGCGACGAGCGCGGACGCGGCCCCGATGGCAAAGCATCATCGTCATCATCACCACCATCGTCACCATCACCGCCATCATCACTACTACCACCATCATCACCACCACGTGAAGAAGATGGCAAAGAAGACCTACTAAGCATACCAGACTGCCAACGAGAAGACCGCCCTTCTTGTTCAAGGCTGGTCTTCTCGTGGTTGTGCAATGCCTAGCCCGACATCAAACCGGGCCTGTCGAGGGCTCTGGCGGCTCGACCAATCGGCCTTCCTGCGCCGGCAGCACAAAGGGGTTGTGCGCCTCTACGCCGACGCGCTCCGCACCAGATGCCGGAGCGGCATCGCAAATGACCAGGCCGGGGCCTAGCGCCGGCTGAACAGCAGGCTGGCGACCAGGCCGAGCACCACAAGGCCAACGGCGGCGACCGCGGCGGGGTGATCACGGGCCGATTTCTCGATCACCCTGCCCTGTTTGCGGATTGCCGGCATCGCATCCCGTAAACGCCCGGCAAGGTCGGAATATGTGTCGAGAGCGGCATCGCGACCGTCTTCATAGTAAGCGCCACCCCGCTTCGACACCGCCTTGCGCAACGCCGCGAGTTCCCTCGACAGGGCCGCGACCTGCTTTTCGAGGTCGATGTCCGAAAGGGTCGAAAATGATGCCATCACGCGTTTCCTTGTCTTGCAGAAGGATGTCTTGCAGAAGGAAACGTAACGCCTCACCCGAAGTCGGGTTCCGGTGCCGAGGCTTCAAAGCGCGTCGCGCGGCGGTCAGCGCACCTGGTCAAGCAGGCGCTTGCATTCCAGGAGGTCGAACAGCGCCTCCTGCAGCAGCGCGCGATTGTCACGCGAGAGTTTCGACGCGTCCGGCTGAACCGGACCTTCCTCATCGCTCTTGCCCAGGCCGAAAAAGCGGCGGCTCGGCTTGACCCTTGGCTGGCCAACCAGTTCGTCATCGCCACCGCGCGGCTGGGCTGCCGGCGTCAGCGGCACCTGGTCGGCCTGCTTTCGCTGCGAGATCGCCTCGACCGCGGCCATGTCGCCATTGCCGATGGCGACCAGGAAATGATTGCCGTTTTCGCGCAGCAGCTTCTGCACGCCCTTGATCGTGTAGCCCTGGTCGTAGAGCATGTGGCGGATGCCCTTGATCAGTTCGACATCCTGCGGCCGGTAGTAGCGGCGGCCGCCGCCGCGCTTCATCGGCTTGATCTGATTGAAGCGCGTCTCCCAGAAGCGCAGCACATGCTGCGGCAGGTCGAGATCTTCAGCCACCTCTGAGATGGTGCGGAAGGCGTCAGGGCTCTTGTCCATGGGCGAAATCCTCACGCTGGAGCGTGATCCGGAACGGTATTCAGCGAGATCAGGCTCCAACAAAGAGAAGCCCATTCCATTTGCGTGGAATGGATCAACGCGGAACGCCAATCCGGCCATGCTGCCGAATCGGGCCTTATTTCAGCGGTTTGTGAAACAATATTCAAGCCCGGCGTTATGGCGGGGCCGGTTTTCAACCGTACAATGGCGGCTATTTGCTGCCCTTGGCCTTGCTGTTTTGGTGAGAGCGCAAAATGCGGTTCTTCAAGACGTTCGACGACTTGAAGGTCATCACCCTGCGCGGCAGGATCGGCACCTCTTCACCGGTCTTGGGATTGCGCCCGATGCGCTCGTTCTTGGAGCGGACATGGAATGTCGCGAAGGACGACAGCTTGACCGTCTCGCCACGCACGATGGCTTCGCAGATTTCGTCCAGCACCGCTTCGACGAGTTCGGCGGATTCAGTGCGCGACAGACCGACCTTTCGGTACACGGCCTCCGCCAGGTCGGCACGCGTAAGTGTCTTCCCCCCCATGCGACCGTCCCATCAGTTCAAAACACAAAATCGGCACAACAACGGCAGAGCCTAAGTAATTGATCCGGCAAGGTCAAGGACCGAAACCGAGCCGTTCGGCACTTACCAGCGAACCAGAACAGCGCCCCAGGTGAAGCCGCCACCCATCGCTTCCAGAAGGACGAGGTCGCCCTTCTTGATGCGACCGTCAGCGACGGCCACCGAAAGCGCCAGCGGCACGGAAGCCGCCGAGGTGTTACCGTGCAAATCGACCGTAACCACCACCTTTCGTTCTGCAATACCGAGCTTCTTGGCCGAAGCGTCAATAATTCGTTTATTGGCCTGGTGCGGCACGAACCAGTCGAGATCGTCGGCTGATATGCCGGCGGCCGAGAAGGTTGCCTCGATGACATCGGTGATCATGCCGACCGCATGCTTGAAGACTTCGCGGCCTTCCATCCTGAGGTGGCCGACCGTTCCCGTCGTCGACGGGCCGCCATCGACGAAGAGCTTGTCCTTGTGCACGCCGTCAGAGCGCAGGCTGGCGGCCAGAACACCGCGGTCGGCAATCGTGCCGGCCCCCTCGCCTGCTTCCAGGACCAGCGCCCCGGCGCCGTCGCCGAACAGCACGCAGGTCGAGCGGTCGCTCCAGTCGAGGATGCGCGAGAATGTTTCCGAGCCGATTACCAGCACGCGTTTGGCCAGGCCGCCACGGATGTAGAGATCGGCTGTCGTCACCGCATAAACGAAGCCCGAGCACACCGCCTGCATGTCGAAGGCAAAGCCATGATGCATGCCGAGGCGGTTCTGGATCTCGACCGCGGTGGCCGGGAATGTGTTGTTGGGCGTCGACGTTGCCAGCACGATCAGGTCGATATCGTTCGGCGTCAGCCCGGCATCGGCAAGGGCGGCGCGGGCCGCGGCCTCGCCGAGCGAAGCCGTCGTCTCGTCGTCGGCCGCGATATGCCGCTGGCGGATGCCGGTGCGCTGGGCGATCCACTCGTCCGAGGTTTCGACCATGCCTTCGAAATCGGCATTCTTCATGATGCGGCGGGGCAGCGCGGCGCCCGTGCCGCGCACGACTGATCTGATCAAAGTTCTTTCCTATTCCTTCGCGTCGGTAACGACGTCGGATTTCCGAGATGACAGGGCATGCGGGTTGCGCGCATGAAACAGGTCCAGGTCGGCCTCGATACGGTCAAGCAGATTGTTGCGCACCATGTCATAGCCGAGCTCGATCGCCGCGGCAAAACCATCCGAATCGGCACCGCCATGGCTTTTGACGACGATGCCGTTCAGCCCCAGGAACACGCCACCGTTGGAGCGGCCGACATCCATTTTTTCACGCAGGCGATCGAAGGCGCCCTTGGCGAAGACATAGCCGATCTTGGCCATCAGCGTGCGGCTCATCGCGGCGCGCAGATAGCCTGCGATCTGGCGCGCGGTACCTTCCGCCGTCTTCAGCGCGATGTTGCCGGCGAACCCTTCCGTCACCACCACGTCGACCGTGCCCTTGCCGATATCGTCGCCTTCGACAAAGCCATGATAGTTCATCGAGGCCATGTTGGCTTCGCGCAGCATGCGTCCCGCTTCCTTGACCTCTTCCTGGCCCTTGATCTCTTCGACGCCGACATTGAGCAGGCCGACGGTGGGCCGGGCGATGCCGAAGACGGAGCGCGCCATGCCGGTGCCGAGAATGGCGAAATCAATGAGCTGGTGCGCATCGGCACCAATGGTGGCGCCGACGTCCAGAACCACGCTTTCGCCGCGCAATGTCGGCCACAATGCCGCGATCGCCGGGCGCTCGATGGTGGCCATGGTGCGCAGGCAGAATTTCGACATCGCCATCAAGGCGCCGGTGTTGCCGGCGGAGATGCAGGCGTCCGCAGCGCCCGACTTGACCGCTTCGACCGCCTTCCACATCGACGACTTCCAGCGGCCATGGCGCAGCGCCTGGCTCGGCTTGTCATCCATCCTGACTGCGATCTCGCAGTGGAAGAATTCACTCACCTCGGCCAGTTTGGGAAACTTGGCCAGTTCGGGACGCACGACTTCCTCACGCCCGTAGATGACGAAGCGGATGTCGGGACGGCGGGTGGCGACCGTCATGAGCGCCGGAATGACCACGGCTGGTCCGTGATCGCCGCCCATGGCATCGATGGAAATCCTGATCACGCGGTATTTATCTCACGGTTATGCGGCAGGTCGCTTTAGAGATCGCGAAGGTTCGGCGAAAATAGCGGTTTTGGCTCTTCACACAACCGACTTTTCCATCGCGGGCGAGGTTTTCAGGATTTTCCCAGCAAGGATCGCAGTTTTTGCTGAAATTCATTCTCCACCGCTTCGGTCTCGCCGCCGGCATTCAGCGACGCGCCCGGCTTGCGCGGATAGGGGTCGATTGCCAGTGCGAAGAACTGTTCGGCAAGCGCCCCGACATCGATCGTGTCGCCGGAAAATGTTTCGGGACTGTCGGGGCCGTCCGCATCGAGCAGGATCTCGCCGCCGCCTTCGAATCCCTGCCGCCCAAGCTTGGAATCCTCGGGCAACAACAACGCCTCGACCGGCTCGTCGATATGCGCCGCGACAGGGTCGAGCGTGACGATGCAGGCCTGGGTGATGTCGGCCTCGACGTGGCCGCTGACCTTCACGCCATTGCGCTTCCAGGAGGCCACGAGAAGTTCAGCGCGATAGGCTTCGACCGACAGCAGCCCGTGCTCCTCGGCGAGTGCGGCGCGCTGTGCGGCGTCGGCCTCGATCACCACGGGCAGCCCCTTCTGCGGTAGACGGGCAACATTTGCGAAAAAGGAAACCGGGCTTAGCGGATCAGCATGCTTCATCGATCAACCTCCCTGGCGAGCGGAAACGCCGCCGTGCCGGACACGATTGATTCGGATGGCTGCGCGGCCAGCTGCCGACAGGCGTCGGCAACATAGTCGGCCAATTGCAGCGCCTCCGGCCAGGTGCCGGTATCGGGCCGGATATTGCGGGCAAGAGCCGCGGTCAACCCGTCGCGATCGTTTCTTTCCAGCGCGTCATCATAGGCGGCGGTGCGGCCATAAAACATCTTCGCCAATTTCTTCATGCGCTTGGGCACTCCGACATCACCAATCCCCAGCTCCCGCAGCGAATGATCGACGTCGAGGAAGAACTCGTCGATCAGCACCTGGGCGACCTCTTGCGCCACGCCGTCCTCGCCGCGCAAGCGATGCTGGAACAGGAACATATGCAGCGAAAGCATCTCGAAACGGCCGAGCGGCGTGTCCGGCACATTCCAGTGGGAATAAAATACACTCTGCCGCGCCGCCGCCACGATTTGTGCGTAAAGCGCGTCCGTTATGGCGCGGTTGGCGTGGCGTTCGCGACCAAAAAGGCGCTGGAACATGGGGATGGTCTCCGGAGACCGTTTGTTGAATTGGCCTTGTTGCATCGGCAGGCAAGCTGGTTTACCGGTTTTGCGGCCCAGCGCAAGTTGCGGCGATATAATGGAGAATTGTTGTTGCGCGCGCTGAATTTCAAGTCGACCTTCTCGTCCAGGCCTGCCGGCGCGATCTCGCTGCTGCTCGTCGTTTCGGCGCTTTCGGCGTGTCACACCAACAAGATGATCGGCGACCTCAATCCGAGCGAGACGTTCACGCAAGGCTATGTCTACGACCAGCAGGCCGTCGATTCGGTGCCCGTCGGTTCCAGTCGCGAGCAGGTGCTTCTGGCGCTTGGCACGCCGTCTACAACAGCGACTTTCGACAATGAGGCGTTTTATTACATTTCGCAAACGCGCAAGCGCTATGTCGCCTTCGACAAGCCCAGGCTCGTCGACCAGAAGGTGCTGGCGGTCTATTTCGGCGCCGATGGCCGCGTCACCCAGATCGCCAATTATGGCTTGAAGGACGGCAAGATTTTCGACTTCATCTCGCGCACCACGCCGACTGGCGGCAAGGACCAGAACTTCCTCAGCCAGATCATCAACGGCGCCAGCAAGCTGGCGCCCGGCATTCCCGGCGGCGGCACTCCCTGATCATCAGACCCTGCTTACCTCTAGGGAAAGCAGCACCATCTCAGGCGACCGAAAACCCGTGGGAGCGATCTCACGGGTTTTTGTTTGGCCATGGCAAGCCCGGCTTGCCAGCAATGGGGCAAGCCCGTATCAAATCCCCGGGCTTGGGGTTTGAACATGAGCAGTGGCGAGCGCGTAGCACCGGATGGCTGGATGGCCACGGGAACAGCCGACGGGCAGACCGTGACATCGGACTGGCTTGCCATCAAGCCGCCGGCAATCGACGGCGTCAGGATCAAGGAAATCAGACCGGTCGCGACGTCCAACGGCTATCTTACCGAAGTTTTCCGGGACGAATGGGATCTCGATCAATTGCCTGTCGGCCAGGTCTTCCAGCGCACGATGTATCCGGGTGCGGTGACCGGCTGGCATGCACACAAGGCGACGCAGGATCGGCTTTTCTGCTGTGCCGGCAGTGTGCGCATATCGCTCTATGACGGCCGAAAGGCTTCGCCAAGTTTCGGCACGGTCTGGCACAAGATCGTCGGAGCCTTGCGGCCGGCGATCGTCGTCATCCCGCCAGGCGTCTGGCATGGCGTGACGGCGCTCGGCCGGAGATCGCCCTGCTGCTCAATCTCGTCGACAAGGCCTATGCATACGACGCGCCGGACCATTGGCGCCTGCCGCCGGACACGGATCACATCCCTTATAAACTGGTGTAGCGTGGAGCGATCCGGCCAGTCCGATCCAACCGGGCAGAACGCGCCGCTCGTCTCGGTGGTGATCGCAACCCACAACCGCCCCGCCGCCTTGCGACAGGCATTGCTCAGCGTGCTGGGCCAGACCTTGCAGGACTTTGAAATTCTGGTCATTGGCGATGCCTGTCGCCCCGACACGGCGGCGCTCATCGCCGAATTCGCCGATCCGCGCATCGCCTATGTCGACCTCCCGGTCAATTTCGGTGAGCAATCCGGCCCCAACAATATCGGCTTCGCCAGGGCACGCGGCCGGTTCGTCGCCTTGCTCAACCATGACGACCTCTGGTTTCCAGACCACCTCGCGGCGATGACCGGCTGGATCGATGCGACCGGCGCCGATATCGTCATTGCGCGCGGCGCCATCATCGAACCTGCTCGGATGAAGGGCGATCCTCTCAAGACCTCAATCTACGGGATGGGCAAGAGCGGGTTTTACGATCCCGTCATCACAGCCGGATACGGATCGGCACAGATGGCCAGGCGGGCATCGCTAGACTGGCTCGGCCCCTGGCGCCCCGCCAGCGCGTGCGCCTGCGAAAGTTCACAGGACTGGCTCTTCCGGGCCTGGCGAAAGGGGGCCGTGATCGCGACCCTGCCACACCTGACGGTGCTCAGTATCTTCTCCGGCCAGCGCAGCGGCAGCTACGTCGAAGACACGGCGGTGGAGCAGGAAGAACTTGCCAGCTTCATGCGAATGCCAAACGACCTGCGGGTCAAAGTTCTTGCCGCGGCGACGGCCCCTCGCCCCTTGAAGAAATCCAGCTATCTGAAACGCAGGCTTTGGGCCGCGTGCGGCATCCATCCGAGATCCATCGAGTTTCGCCGCAAATACGGACGTGATTCCTATATGTCCGGCCTGCGCGAGATACGCGGCCTGCCGGCGATGCCTGCGCGAGAACCAGGGTTGGATGATTTGCTGGCCCGCTACCGCAAGCTTGCCGAGAGCGATGGGGACAAGCCGAGCGGTGGCTGAGGCACCGTGCCTGATCCGAGCCAAACAAAACCCGCGGGGATCGCTCCCCGCGGGTTTGATCTAACGGCCAGGCTCCGTTCAGCCGTGCGCGAGCACGGCCAGAAGCAGGAGCGCCACGATGTTGGTGATCTTGATCGCCGGATTGACCGCCGGGCCGGCCGTATCCTTGTAGGGATCGCCAACCGTATCGCCGGTCACCGAGGCCTTGTGCGCCTCGGAGCCCTTCAGGTGCTTGACGCCGTCCTTGTCGACGAAACCGTCCTCGAACGACTTTTTCGCGTTGTCCCAGGCGCCGCCGCCCGAGGTCATCGAGATGGCGACGAACAGGCCGTTGACGATGACGCCGAGCAGCGAGGCGCCGAGGGCTGCGAAGGCCGAGGCCTTTGAACCCGAGATCAAGAGCACGCCGAAATAGACGACGAGCGGCGCCAGCACCGGCAGCAGCGACGGGATGATCATCTCGCGGATCGCCGCCTTGGTCAGAAGATCGACGGCACGCGCATAGTTCGGCTTGGAGGTGCCGGCCATGATGCCCGGATCTTCACGAAACTGCTTGCGCACTTCCTCGACGATCGAGCCTGCCGCACGTCCGACGGCCGTCATGGCAATTCCGCCGAACAGGTAAGGGATGAGGCCGCCGAAGATCAGGCCGGCGACGACATAAGGGTTGGAGAGGTCGAAGGAGACCTCGCCCATGCCCTGGAAGTAGGGATATTTGTCGCCATTGGCGGCAAAGAGCTTCAGGTCGTTCGAATAGGCAGCGAACAGCACCAGCGCGCCGAGGCCGGCCGAGCCGATGGCATAGCCCTTGGTCACGGCTTTCGTAGTGTTGCCGACCGCGTCGAGCGCGTCGGTCGAGTGACGCACCTCCTTGGGCAGGCCCGCCATTTCGGCAATGCCGCCGGCATTGTCGGTGACCGGGCCGAAGGCGTCGAGCGCAACGATCATGCCGGCAAGGCCGAGCATCGTCGTCACCGCGATCGCCGTGCCGAAGAGACCTGCGAGCTGATAGGTCGAGATGATGCCGCCGACGATAACGATGGCCGGCAACGCCGTCGATTCAAGCGAGACCGCAAGGCCCTGGATGACGTTGGTGCCGTGGCCGGTCACCGATGCCTGAGCGATGGAGTTGACGGGGCGTTTGCCGGTGCCGGTGTAGTATTCGGTGATCACCACGATCAAACCGGTCACCACCAGGCCGATCAGGCCGCAGATGAACGTGTTCTTGCCGGTGATGATCATGCCGGCAACGGTGCCGATCTCGCCCCAGCCGACTGTAGCGGAGGTGGCGATGCCGAGGCCGACGATCGACAGCAGGCCGGTCACGATCAGGCCCTTGTAGAGCGCGCCCATGATCGAGCCGTTCGAGCCGAGCTTGACGAAGAAGGTGCCGACAATCGAGGTCAGGATGCAAGCGCCGCAGATGGCCAGCGGATACAGCATCGCAGTCTGCAGAGCGGCGGTACCGCCGAAGAAGATGGCGCCGAGCACCATGGTGGCGACGACCGTCACCGCATAGGTCTCGAAGAGGTCGGCGGCCATGCCGGCGCAATCGCCGACATTGTCGCCGACATTGTCGGCGATGGTGGCCGGGTTGCGCGGATCATCTTCCGGAATACCGGCTTCGACCTTGCCGACGAGATCGCCGCCGACGTCGGCGCCCTTGGTGAAGATACCGCCGCCGAGACGGGCGAAGATCGAGATCAGCGAGGCGCCGAAACCGAGCGAGACCAGCGAGTCGATGACGATGCGGTCATTCGGCTGGAGGCCCATCGGGCCGGTCAGGATCAGGTAGTAGATCGACACGCCGAGCAGCGCCAGGCCAGCGACCAGCATGCCGGTGATGGCGCCCGACTTGAAGGCGATGTCGAGACCGGCGGCCAGACTGTTGGAGGCTGCCTGTGCCGTGCGCACATTGGCGCGCACCGAAACATGCATGCCGATGAAGCCGGCGGCGCCCGACAGGACGGCGCCGATCAGGAAGCCGATCGCGGCGGTGATCGAAAGCAGCCACCAGGCGAGCAAAAGCACGACCACGCCGACGATGGCAATGGTGGTGTACTGGCGCGCCAGATAGGCTTGTGCGCCTTCGCGGATGGCGGCGGAGATTTCCTGCATGCGTGCATTGCCCTGATCGGACGCAAGGACCGACCGTGTCGCCCAGATGGCGTAAAGGACAGAAAGCAAGCCGCAGGCGATGACGGCGTAAAGTATGGTCATTGCCGAATTTTCCTCGATTGCTGGCCCAAAAGAACCCCTCCCTGGGCCGTTGAGACAAAGACCGGAATCCGCGCACGGAATCCACCTCTTCGCATCGGTGTATGCGAAACAGGGCTCGGAACGTCAAGATATTGTTCAGTTTTTGCCCGGCTTTCGCCCAAAAGACAAAAGCCGCGACGACCCTGCCGGCATGGTCCTTCATTTAGATCGATTGAAATGACGCCAGGGGATCATGCCGACAGACCATCAACGTCCCAAAGACTACTCCGCCTCGCGTCCCATCCGCCGCGCCGCATAGCGCTCGACCGCCGACAGCCCGTCATAGATCAGCACGGCAAGGGCCGCGACGATCAGGCCGCCCTGCAGGATGAAAGCAAGATTGTTGGACAACAGGCCGGCGATGATCACCTCGCCCAGCGTCTTGGCAGCCACGGTCGAGCCGATGGTGGCGGTGGCAAGACCGATGACAACCGACAACCGGATGCCGCCCAGGATGATCGGTGCGCTGAGCGGCAGTTCGACCTTGATAAGCCGTTGCCAGCCGGTCATGCCGGCGCCGCGCGCGGCCTCGACGACATTGGCCGGCAGTGTCGTCAGCCCGGTCAGCGCATTCTCGAAGATCGGCAGCAGGCCATAGAGAAACAGCGCGATCAGCGTCGGCCATTCGCCGAAGCCGACAGCAGGCACGGCGAGCGCCAGAACCGCCACCGGCGGAAAGGTTTGGCCGATGTTGACCAGGCTGCGCGATAGGGGCAGGAATTCGGCCCCGGCTGGCCTTGTGACCAGGATGGCGAGCGCAACAGCCACAATGGTCGCGGCCAAGGTGGCGAGCAGGACGGTGCGCAGATGCAGCAGCGTCAAGGTCAGCAGGCTGCCCTGATTGTAGATCACCGGCGCATTGTTCTCGGTCAGCGGCTTCAGCAGCGGTTCGAACCAGACGGGATTGGTGAGGAAGGCGACGAGCAGCACCACAAGGGCAAGCCGCAGCAGCGCCGGCAGCCAGGCTTTCATGCCGGCCTCGCCGCGCGCTTGATCAGCCCGTCCACCGTGATGCGGCCGAGCGGTTTGCCGTCGGCGCCTTGCACCGGCAGCGCCGGCCGGCCCGACCACAGGAGTTCAGCCAGCGCATCGCGCTGGCTGGCATCGCCGGGAATGGCTACGCCATCGGCGCTGCCATTCTCCACGGCGTCACGCACCCGCCCGAGCGACAACAGCCTGAACGGCCTTTCGCTGGCGCCGACCAAGGTCTCGACGAAATTGCTCGCGGGGTTTGCGAGGATCTCGGCGGGTCTGGCGTATTGCACGAGCTTGCCGGCATCCATGACGGCGATCTTGTCGCCCATGTGCACGGCTTCCTCCATATCATGGGTGACAAGGATGATGGTGGTGCCGAAGCGCTTCTGGATCGCCAGCAGATCTTCCTGGGCCTTGGTGCGGATGATCGGATCGAGCGCGCCGAACGGCTCGTCCATCAACAGCACGTTGGGTTCGGCGGCGAGCGCGCGGGCCACGCCGACGCGCTGCTGCTGGCCGCCGGACAGTTCGTGCGGGTAGCGCGGCCCGTAGGCCTGCGGATCGAGCTGATAGAGCGTCATCAGCTCATCGACGCGGGCCTTGATGCGGTCCTTGTCCCAGCCGAGCAGCACCGGCACGGTGGCAATATTCTGCGCCACGGTGCGATGCGGAAACAGGCCGTGCCCCTGGATGGCATAGCCGATGCTGCGGCGCAGTTCGTAACCGGGCACGGAGCTGTTGTCGACACCGTCGAGCTTGATGATGCCTGATGTCGGCTCGACCAGCCGATTGATCATGCGCAGCAGCGTCGTCTTGCCGGAGCCGGAGGTGCCGACAATGACGCAAACCGTGCGTGGCTCGATGACCATCGAAACATTGTCGACGACCGTTGTCGCGTCATAGCGCTTGGTAATGCCTTCGATCTCGATCATGCCGTTTCAACCCTGCGCTTGGTGGCGGTCATTTCGATCACGGCGTCGAGGATGATGGCTGCGGCGAAGGCGAGTGCGACCGTCGGCACCGCACCGAGCAGCACCAGGTCCATCGCCGTCTGGCCAACACCCTGGAAGACGAAAACGCCGAAGCCACCGCCGCCAATAAGCGCTGCGATGGTGGCAAGGCCGATGTTCTGCACCAGCACGATGCGGATGCCAGTGAGGATCACCGGGAAGGCCAGCGGGAACTCGACGCCGAACAGGCGCTGGCGGTCGGTCATGCCCATGCCGCGCGCCGCGTCGTTGGCGGCACGCGGCACGCCGGCGAGCCCGACCACTGTGTTGGCCACCACCGGCAGCAGCGAATAGAGAAACAGGGCGACGAAGGCAGGTGCCGTACCGATGCCGCGAATGCCGAGCGCTGCAGCCCCCGGCACATGGGTGGCGACCCAGCCGAGCGGCGCGATCAGCAGGCCAAACAGCGCGATCGAAGGAATGGTCTGGATGATGTTGAGCACGTTGAGCACGCCGGCCCGCAGCCTTTCGACGCGGTGGCAGAGGATGCCAAGCGGCAAGCCGACGATGACCGCAGCGGCCAGAGAACCGAGCGCCAGCGTCACGTGCTTGGAGCCTTCGGCCCAGAAACTGTCGGCGCGATTGAAATATTCTTTCAAGATCGACAAATTGTCCCAGCTTCCCGACATCAACAGCAGGCCGATCGCCAAAGCCGCGACGACAAGCACGCCAATTCGCGCCAAGGGCGACAGGTTCAGCCTTGTCAGCACATCGGCCAGCAAAAGCGTGAAGGCAAAGATCAGAACCCAGAAACCGGAGGCCGGCGATACCCTGGCAAAGGTGTTGCCGGCCGGTGTGAGGAATGTGCCGGCCACGCCGATCAACAGCGCGAGCGCGACAAGCGTCACCACGCTGGCGGCAAGGCGCAACACAAGCGGTGTCCTGAACAGTGCTATGAGCGCCGCGGCGACGATAATGCCGAACAGCACCGCCCCCGTCGTTGCCGGCAACGCCTCGAGAATCGAGCGCGCCTGCCCCGGAACGATACGGTTGGCGCGGAACGTGGCGAAGGGCGCAAGCAACGCCGCATAGGCCGCGACCGCGGCGATGACCACGCCGAGCTTGTCGAACCGAATGTTCACGCCCTCCCCCGTCGGTCGTCCCGGCGCGCCACGCAAGCGGCGCGCCGGAATCGTCCTACTTCAGGAAGCCGTTCTTCTTCAGGAAGTCCTCGGCAACCCCCTTGACCGGCTCGCCGCCGACCTGCACGCGGCCGTTCAGTTCCTGCAGCGTGACGAGATCGAGCTTGGCGAAGACCGGCTTCAGCAGCGTCTCGATCTCCGGATGCTCCTTGAGCACGGATTCGCGGATGATCGGCGCGGGCTGGTAGACCGGCTGCACGCCCTTGTCGTCCGCAAGCACGACAAGGCCGGACGGCGCGATGCCGCCGTCGGTGCCGTAGACCATGGCGGCGTTGGCGCCGCTAGTCTGGTTTGCGGCCGCGGCGATGGTCGCCGCCGTGTCGCCGCCCGAAAGCGTGATCAGCTGGTCCGGCTTCAGCGTGAAACCGTAGGTGGTCTGGAAGGCCGGAAGGGCTGCAGCCGAATTGACGAACTCAGCGGAAGCCGCCAGCACCACCTTGCCGCCGCCGGTGACATATTTACCGAAGTCCGACAGCGTGACGAGCTTGTTCCCATCCGTCACTTCCTTGCGCAGCGCGATCGCCCAGGTGTTGTTGGCCGGCGCTGGCGACAGCCAGACGATCTTGTTGGCGTCATAGTCGAGCTTCTTGGCCGTCTCATAGGCCTTTGCGGCATCCTTCCACACGGGATCATCGGCCTTCTCGAAGAAGAAGGCGGCGTTGCCGGTGTATTCGGGATAGATGTCGATCTCGCCGGCGGTGATCGCCTTGCGCACCACTGGCGTGCCGCCGAGCTGGATGCGGTCTGTGGTCTTGATGTTGTTGGCGTTGAGAATGAGCTGAATGATGTTGCCGAGCACGCCGCCCTCGGTATCGATCTTCGAGGAGACGACCACCTGAGCACTGGCGGATACCACCGTGACGGCCAGCGCCAATGCCGCGCCGGCGAAAACCTTGACTGAAAACATTGTGAAACCTCTTGCTGTGAACCGGAATGCGGTGGCCGCATATGAGCATGGCTTCAACGGCCAGTCGGGGCACACGGTTTCATAACAATAGGTACAGGCGCAATAATTTTGTTCCGGCGCGGCAAATTCAACCGAAGCAATCCTGACAACATCATGTCAGGTCGACAGCAGTTTAGGGATCAGGCGCTCGCCTTGCGCAGGCTCGTCAGCTTGAGCGCGCCGAGCGCGACGAAGCACAGGACGGTGACCGGCAAGATCATCCAGTTCAGCATCCCCCAGCCCCAGGCGTTGTAGACCATGCCCGACAGCAGCGACGCGCAGGCGACCGAGCCGAACAGGACGAAGTCGTGAAAACCCTGCACCTTGCCCTTTTCCGACGGCCGGTAGCTGGCCGCCACCATTGCGGTGGCGCCGATGAAGCCGAAATTCCAGCCAAGGCCGAGCAGGATCAGCGACGTCCAGAATTGCCACAGCGCCAGGCCCGACAAGGCGACAATGGCGCAGCCGATCAGCAGCAGCAGACCGATGGCGACGATACGCTCGGCGCCGAAGCGATGGATCAGCGAGCCGGTGAAGAAGCTCGGCGCGAACATCGCCATGACGTGCCAGGAGATGCCGAGCGTCGCATCGTCCTCCGACAGGCCGCAGCCGACCATGGCCAGCGGCGCGCCGGTCATGACGAAGCTCATCAGCGCATAGGCGCCGACGGCGCAGAACAGCGCGGCGACGAAGCGCGGCCTGGTGACGATTTCAGACAGGGGTCTGGCATCACCGTCGGCAATGTCAACCTTGCTCGCCGCCTTCGCCGGCAGGCGCAGAAACGACAGGATAATGGCGCCAACCGCGGCCAGCGGCAGGATGGAGGCGAACGACCCGGCAAACATCACCGGCGCGAACAATTCGCGGGTGAAGATGACGATCTGCGGCCCAAGGATGGCGGTGATGATACCGCCGGCCAGCACGAAGGAGATGGCGCGCGCCTTGAACTGCGGCGGCGCGTTGTCGGCAGCGGCGAAGCGGAACTGCTGGACGAAGGCACCACCGATGCCGATCACCAGCAGCGCGAAGGCGAACAGCCAGAAACTGCCATGGAAAAGCGCCAGTGTGGCGACCAAGCCGCCAAGCGCGGTGACGACGGTTCCGGTCATGAAGCCGCCGCGCTGGCCCAGCCAGCGGATGATGGCCGCTGCCGGCAGCGCGCCAAGCGCCACGCCGATGTTGAAGCCGGTGATTGGTGCTGTCGCCAGCGATTTGTCGGCACCGAGCAGGTATTGGCCGGCCAGCGCGCCCATGGAGATGGCGATGGGTGCCGCCGAGCCGATAATCGCCTGCGAGGCGGCGAGGATCAGCGCGGTGCGCCGCGCATCCCTGCCCGCCTCGACAGCGATGGCCGTCACGATGCGTCCTTGCCGCGCCCCTCGCCGCGCACCCGGCGTGACACGCGGTCGAGCACGGCATTGACCAGCTTCGGCTCGTCTTCCTCATAGAAGGCCTTGGCGATGTCGACATATTCGGAGACGATGACGGCCACGGGCACATCCTCGCGCTTCATCAATTCATAGACGCCGGCGCGCATAATGGCGCGCAGCGTCGAATCGAGCCGGGACAGCGGCCAGTCATCGGTCAGCGCCTGGCGGATGACCGGATCGATGGTCTTCTGGTTCTCGACGACGCCGGTCAGGATGGCGCGGAACCATTGGGCATCCGCCTCGCGATAGAGCGCGCCGTCGACTTCCTTGCCAAGGCGAAACGCCTCATATTCGGCGGTGATCTCGAAGACACCGCTGCCGGCGACATCCATCTGATAGAGCGCCTGCACGGCGGCCAGACGGGCGGCGCCGCGCTTGTTGGCATGGCGCACCGCGGGCTGTCCGGGCGAAGCGGGTTCGCTCACGATCGCGCTCCCAATTGTTCCTTGAGCGCGATCATGGTCAGCGCCGCACGCGCAGCAAAGCCTCCCTTGTCGCCCTCAGAGCGCTTGGCCCGCGTCCATGCCTGGGCGTCGTTCTCGGTGGTCAGGATGCCGTTGCCGATGCAGACCGAGTCCTGCACGGACAGGTCCATCAGCGCGCGGCTGGATTCATTGGCGACGATGTCGAAATGGTAGGTGTCGCCGCGGACGATGGTGCCGAGCGCGACGAAGCCGTCATAATTTGTGCCGCCTTCGGCGGCGCCGTCCAGCGCGAAGGTGATCACTGCGGGAATTTCGAGCGAACCTGGAACGGTGACGACGTCGTAGGTCGCGCCCGCTTCGTCGAGCGCGCTTGTCGCGCCGTCGAGCAGCGCGTCGGCAAGATCGTCGTGAAAGCGCGCTTCGACAATCAGCAGATGCGCCTTCGCCTTCGGACGAATGAAGGCTTTGCCGTGTTGGGATGTGCCTGCCATAAAAATCTCCGGGGGTTGCCGGTGACTTAGGCCGAAGCCGGATTGATCGCAAGCGGAAGATGTTACGATGCGACGTTGGGTGACCTATTCGGCTTGGGTCGTTACACGCTTTGTGCGATCGGCCAGGCTTTTTGCCCAAGCGTCAACTTCGTTGTGATCAATCACCCGGCCAGCATCGACATCCGCCAATGCCTCGAGAGTCATCTTTCGACGGTCGGCTACCTCGTCCGTGCTCGGCTGAACCATCAAAGCCCCTCTTTCGCCGCCTCCGCCAGCCGCGCGGCGTAGCGGGCCATGGTGTCGATCTCGAGATTGACGCGGTCGCCGGCCTTGCGCTCGCCCCAGGTGGTGACGGTCAGCGAATGGTGGATCAACAGCACGTCGAAGCGGGTGCCCTCCACCTTGTTGACGGTGAGCGAGGTGCCGTCGAGCGCGACGGAGCCCTTTGGCGCGATGAATTTCGCCAGATGGCGCGGCGCTTCCAGCGTGAAGCGCACCGCGTCGCCCTCGTCCTTGCGCTCGACGATCTCGGCGGTGCCGTCGACATGGCCCGACACGATGTGGCCGCCGAGTTCGTCGCCGATCTTCAGCGCCCGCTCGAGATTGACCTTGCTGCCAGATTTCCAACCCGAGGCCGTGGTCAGCCGCAAGGCCTCTTCCCAGGCCTCGACCTCGAACCAGCGGGCATTCGAGCCGCTGTCGGGCAAAGCCGTGACCGTCAGGCAGACGCCGCCGCAGGAGATCGACGCGCCAATGGCGATGGTTTCGGGGTCATAGGCGGTATCGATGCGCAGGCCGACGCCTTCGCTCAGCGGCTTGACGGCCGCGACGGTGCCGATATCAGTGACAATTCCGGTGAACATCGATGCTGATCCCTAGAGCATGATGCCGAAAAGTGTGAAGCGGTTTTCGGACGACATCATGCTCTATCTCTTTGATTTAGAGCCGGATTCAGATTTCAGGTCGACTCGACCTGAAATCATCCGGCTCTAGAGGTCTCTTACCCACTCGGCGTAGCTGTCTTCGCCGAAGCGCATCTCGCGCAGTTTGCGGAAGCCTGCCGGGATATGGTCAGCATCAACCGGCGATGCAATGCCATCCTCGCCAATCGCCTCCGGCCCCTGGAACAAGACAATGCGGTCGACCAGCTCCTCGTCCAGGAATGCCTTGGCGACCTGGGCGCCGCCCTCGACCAGCACGCTTGCCATGCCGAGCGCCGCCAGGTCCTCGAGAAGTTCCGGCAAGGCGACGACGCCGTCATGGGTTTCGGTACCGATGAAGCGCACGCCGGCGCGTTCGAGTGCGGCGCGACGGTGTGCATCGGCTTCAAGACAGGCAGCGACATAGAGTGGCACGCGGTCGACACCGGAAACCAGCTTCGAGGCTTCCGGCAGTCGGATCTGACGATCGAGGATGATGCGCGCCGGCGAGCGGTTTTCCAGCCCTGGCAGGCGCACGGTCAGCGCTGGGTCGTCTTCCAGCGCCGTGCCGATGCCGATCAGGATGGCATCCGACTCCGCGCGCATCAGATAGACGTCGCGGCGCGCGATCTCGCCGGTGATCGCAACCTGGCCGGCGCCTTTCCTGCCGATCTTGCCGTCGCTCGAAAGCGCAAGCTTCAGCGTCACTTCCGGGCGTTTTCGCAGAGATCGAATCAAATAGCCCGCCATCTGCTCGGCGGCTTCCGCGGCCAGCACCTTCTCCACCACCTCGATGCTGGCAGCGCGCAGGATGGCATAGCCCTTGCCGGAGACGCGCGGATCCGGATCGCTGGCAGCACCCACGACACGCGCAATGCCGGCATTGACCAGCGCGTTGGCGCAAGGCGGCGTGCGGCCGTGATGGGCGCAGGGCTCGAGCGTGACATAGGCCGTGGCACCCCGCGCCAGTTCGCCGGCCTCGGCCAGCGCCTCGGTCTCGGCATGCGGCCGGCCGCCGACGGCGGTGACGCCGGTGCCGACGATCATCGGCCCAGCGCCATCATCACGCACGATGATCGTGCCGACGGAAGGATTGGTCGAGGTCCGGCCGGCGTTCCTGCGCGACAGCCGCAGGGCCGCGGCCATGAAACGACGATCAAGGGCCGCTTGCTCGGCCCCGCTCAGTTGCGATGCTGCCATGCTCAGCCGGCTTCCTCTTCGCTCTTGTCTTCGTCGCCCTTCAACTCGCCCAGCAGCTCATGGAAATCCTTGGCCTCGCGGAAATTGCGGTAGACCGAGGCAAAGCGCACATAGGCGACATCATCGAGCGACTTCAACGCCTCCATGACCAGCCGGCCGACCTCGCCGGAAGCCACTTCCGTCTCGCCGGAGCTTTCGAGCTGCCGCACGATGCCGGTCACCGCGCGGTCGATGCGTTCGGGATCGACATTGCGCTTGCGGACCGCGATCTCGACCGAGCGCAACAGCTTGTCGCGGTCGAACGGCACTTTCCGGCCCGACTTCTTGACCACGACCAGATCGCGCAACTGAACGCGCTCGAAGGTGGTGAAACGGCCACCGCAATCAGGGCAGACACGCCGCCTGCGGATCGCCGCGCCATCCTCGGCGGGGCGCGAATCCTTCACCTGCGTATCTTCGGACTGGCAATAGGGACAGCGCATGAAAAGCCTTGGGTTCGCGAATCTGGTGAGGCGAAAGGCTTAGAGCCTTTCCGGTCGGGATTGAAGCCGTTCCGTTTCTTCAGAGATAGCGAGGCGCGAGGAAGATTGCCAGCGCGACAACCAGCCAGACGGCGATGCCACCGACGACAGCCAGGCGATAGTCGACCTTGTCGATGAACAGCCAGCAGGCGCCAAGGAAGGCAAGATAGGCGGGAATTGTCTTCATCCCGGCAAGGCAGGCATCGCGGAACCCGCCCGGATCACCCTTGGCGCCGACGGCGAGCAACGCAATCACGGCAAAGGTTGGCGCCAGCGGCAGGATCCCGGGCAGGACATTGCCTCGCTTGGACAGCCAGACGATCAGCGCCGTCACCAGCCCACCGACCACGCCCTTCCAGACAATGTCCATCCGCGCCCCTATCCGACCAGTTCGTCGGCATCACGGCGCGACGTCCTTGGTCGGAAAGCCGCAGGACGTTCCGAGGTTGCGGTAGGCCTTGGTGAAGCCGTCCATCGGGATGCTGGCGACAGCCTGCTTGCCGAAAGTCACATCGAGCGAGATGACCTGGCGCATGGCACGCAGCAGCGCGAGACTGGTCTTGGCCTGATTGTCGACCGTCCAGCTCGGACGGCCGATGATGGCATTGTTGGAATAGACCGTCGCTGAAACCTTGACGCCGGGATCGCCGAACGTCGCCGCGATCTTCTCGCCGGTCGGCAGTTCCTTGTTGTCGACAGTGAGCATGATGGCCGGATAGGCATCAGGCGGCAGCGCATCGCCTGTCGAGATCGACAAGGTCAGTGTGCCCGAATTGCCGTTCGCATCGAAGAACGCCGTCGAAGCCGCACAGGTCTTGCTTGTATCCTGGCCGCTGTCGAGCACATCGACGATGGTTGTCCATTTGCCGAAGGTGCTGGTGGCGGGCGTCTCCGGAGCGGGCTGCGTCTGCGCCAAGGCGGACCCGCAAACGGCCAGCCAACCGACAACGCCGAGTGAGGCGAGACAAAAATTGCGCATCATCAAGTCTCCAGTTCCATGCGTCACCCGATTAGGGGTGTCGCAGTGCCGGCGAATAAGAGATGACGCTTCGCGCCCGGTCAATCGAGGATGGTCAACCGAGATACGGGTAGAGCGGAAAACGATCGGTCAGCGCCACGACCTTGGCCTTGACCGCCGCTTCGACCGCGGCATTGCCCTCGTCCGAATTGGCGACCTTGAGACCATCCAGCACTTCGGCGATCAGCTTGCCGATCTCGCGGAATTCGGCCTGGCCGAAGCCGCGCGTGGTGCCGGCCGGGGTGCCGAGGCGCACACCCGAGGTGACGAAAGGCTTTTCCGGGTCGAAGGGAATGCCGTTCTTGTTGCAGGTGATGTTGGCGCGACCAAGGGCTGCCTCGGCGCGCTTGCCGGTGGCGTTCTTGGGGCGCAAATCGACCAGCATCAGATGGTTGTCGGTGCCGCCGGAGACGATGTCGAGGCCCGTCTCCTTGAGGCTCGAAGCCAGCGCCTTGGCGTTGGCGGCGACACTTTCGGCATAGAGTTTGAAGCTCGGCTTCAGCGCTTCACCGAAGGCCACCGCCTTGGCGGCGATGACATGCATCAGCGGGCCGCCCTGCAGGCCGGGGAACACCGCCGAGTTCATCTTCTTGGCGATGTCTTCGTCGTTGCACAGGATCATGCCGCCGCGCGGGCCGCGCAGCGACTTGTGCGTGGTGGTCGTCACCACATGGGCGTGCGGCAATGGCGAGGGATGCACGCCGCCGGCGACGAGGCCCGCAATGTGCGCCATGTCGACCATCAGATAGGCGCCGACCGCATCGGCGATCTCGCGAAAACGCTTCCAGTCCCAGATTCGCGAATAGGCGGTGCCGCCGGCCAGGATCAGCTTCGGCTTGGTCTCATGCGCGGTCTTCTCGATCGCGTCCATGTCGAGCAGATGGTCTTCCTTGCGCACGCCATAGGAGACGACCTTGAACCACTTGCCGCTCATGTTGACCGGCGAGCCGTGGGTAAGATGGCCACCGGAATTGAGGTCGAGGCCCATGAAGGTGTCGCCGGGCTGCAGCAGCGCCAGGAACACCGCCTGGTTCATCTGGCTGCCGGAATTCGGCTGGACGTTGGCGAAATTGCAACCGAACAGCTTCTTCGCCCGTTCGATGGCCAGTTCCTCGGCCACGTCGACGAACTGGCAGCCGCCATAGTAGCGCTTGCCCGGATAGCCCTCGGCGTATTTGTTGGTCATGATCGACCCCTGCGCCTCGAGCACCGCGCGGGAGACGATGTTTTCCGAAGCGATCAGCTCGATCTCGTGGCGCTGGCGACCGAGTTCATTGCGGATGGCGCCGAAAATCTCCGGATCGGCGTCTTCCAGCGTGGTTTCGAAGAAGGACTCGAATTTGTTCGACGCTGCCGCTGCTGTTGCCATGGCTGAAAATCCTCCGGTTCGGGGCAATTTGTTTATGCTTATCGTTGCCCCAAAACCGCTGCACACTTTTGGGCGACACGCATTGCCGCGCCATTAACACAGTTGTTTTCGACCCGCCACGTTTGCGGCGCGAAATTTGCTGGCCGGTTTGCGGCAGAGACGGCAAATCCGGTGCGGCAGGAGCCCTAGCTTCGCGCCTGCCTGCCGTTCAAAAGGGCTTCCGTTAGCGCAATCTCAGTAAACAGCGTCCGCGCCGTGTGGTCGTTGATCTCGCCGCGGCGAAGCATGGCGCGCAAGGCGTCACGCTCGGCGGCAATGCCGGCAAGCCTCAGATCGATTTCCAGCCTGCCTGCCTCGCGCACCTCGGCGCGCGCCTCATCGGCCTCGTCGGACGCCGCGATGCGTCGCCGGTAGGCAGCGACAATGCCGTTGGCGGCGGCGAGCCGGACGCCGGGTACATCGCCCTCCTCTTCATCAGTCTGCGCGATGCTCTCGAGGTGGGCGATGGCCGCCTTCGCTGCGCCGACACGCGCCATGCGCTCCTCGGCATCGCCGGCGTCTTCGCCCGGCTCGACCAGCCCGCGCGCAATCACCGGCAAGGCCAGGCTGGCGATGACCAGGGAGCAGATGATGACGCCGGCGGCGAGGAAGATGACAAGGTCGCGCGCCGGGAATGACGAGCCGTCCGGCAGGGCCAGCGGCAGCGACAATATGCCGGCCAGCGTGATGGCGCCGCGCACACCGGCCACCGAACCGGCGAGCCGCACGCGCAGGCCGAACGGCTCGGCCTTCCGCTGGCCGACGCGCGCCGCAAACCCCGCCGCGATGTCGCCAATCCAGATCCAGACGAAGCGCAGGCCTATCAGGCACAGCGTCAGCAGCAGAACCGTCAGCACCGGCTGCAGAAGCCAATGGCGGCTGGACAGTTCGGGCGGCACCTTGCGGATGATTTCGGGAAGCTGCAGGCCAAGCACGATGAACAAAGCGCCGTTGAAGACGAAGGAAAACGTCATCCAAAGCGAGATCGTCTGCATGCGCGCCGAGACGCCGAGGAAGCGGAATATGCCGGTGCTCCCGGTCAAGAGGCCGGCGGTTACCGCCGCCAGGATACCCGAGGCGCCGAAATGCTCGGCGCCGAGATAGGCGACGAAGGGAAGCAGGATGGTGATCAGCACCTGTGCCTCGGCCGGCACGCCGCCGATGCGGTTCAAGAGTTGCAGCGCCTTGGCGGCGACGAACAATGCCGCCACGCCAGCCAGGATGCCGATCGCTACGGCGTAAACAAAACTCAGCGAGGCGGCGGCAAAGGAGAAACTGCCGGTCAATGCCGCCGCGACGGCGAAGCGGAACATGACGAGGCCCGACGCATCGTTGAGCAGCGACTCGCCTTCCAGAATGTGCATCAGCCGCGCCGGAACGACGTTCCTGTCGACGATCGAGGAGACGGCCACCGCATCGGTCGGGGACAGCACGGCCGCGAGCGCGAAGGCAACGACGAGCGGAATGCTCGGTACCAGCCAGTGCAAGGCATAGCCGAAGCCGACGATGGTGAAGAAGACGAGGCCGATGGCAAGGTCGAGGATCGGCCCGCGCAAGGCGATCAGCTCGCGCTTGGGCGCGCCGAAGGCGTCGCTGAACAGCAGCGGTGGAATGAACACCAGCAGGAACAGCTCCGGATCGATCTCGACATGGATGCCGCGCACCGGCCATGCGAGCGCGGCGCCTATGGCGATCTGCAGGACCGGCAGCGGCACCCGCACCAGCCGCACCAGCGCGCCAGACACGGCGACGAAGACGAGCACGACGAGAATGAAGATGGCGGTTTGCATGGTGCGGTTCCGGCTGTTTGCCGGACCATGCGCAATCGTCGGCCTCGCGTCCAGACAGGCCGCGGCGCGGCGATGGCCGAGACGGCGGTGCGCTTCCATGTCGACAATGCCAGGCGCAAACTCGGCGCCGTCAACCGCGCGCAAGCAGTGGCGCGGCTGGTCAACCAGCGGCTGATTTGACGCCGCCCTCCGCAAACAAAAAGGCCGCCCTTCGGCGGCCTTTCGCTAGAATTATCCGTCGCTTAGAGCGAAGATGTGATCTGGAGCTCGCTGGCGCCGTCTAGCGCGTAGACGTCGTCGCGGAACTGCACGACGCCCGGTCCGGTCGACCAGGCCGAGAGATAGAGGAAGTGCACCGGCACCGGGTTGGTGACCTGGATCGGCGTGTTCTGGCCGGTCTTGATCGCCGCCTCGAAATGCTGGCGGTCCCAGCCGGGCGTGTCGCGCAGGACCCAGGTGACGAGATCGCGCACGTTCTGGACGCGCACGCAGCCCGAGGAATCGAAGCGCATCATCTTGCCGAACAGGCTCTGCTGCGGCGTGTCGTGCATGTAGACGCCGTCCGGGCTCGGGAAGTTGATCTTGACCGACGCCATGGCGTTTTCCGAACCGGGATCCTGGCGGAACCGGTACTTGGCGGCATCATCCGTCGACCAGTCCACATTCATCGGATCGACTTCGCTGCCATCCGGCGCGAACAGGCGGATATGGCTGTTCTTCAAATAGTTGGGATCCTTCCGCATCAGCGGAATGATGTCCTTGCGCACGATCGAGACCGGCGCGTTCCAGTACGGGTTGACGATGATCTCGTTGATCTTGGAATTGACGATCGGCGTCTGACGATCGATCTTGCCGACGATGGCGGTGTGGCGAAGCACGACACGGTCGTTCTCGACGGCTTCGACCTGTGCGGCCGGAATGTCGACCAGCACGTAGCGGTTGCCCAGCGTGCCGGCCTTCTCCTTCAGCCGCTGCAGATTCGTCTGCAACTGGCCAAGCCGTATCTGCGCCGAAACGTTCATCGCGGCGTAGGTGTATTTGCCCATGGAGCCGTCGGCCGGCAAGCCGTGGCGCAACTGGAAACGCTTGACGGCCGAGTCCACATAGGAATCGAAGGCCGTCGAAATGCCGGCGCTCTGCGACAGATCGCCCGCAATCATCAGGCGCTTGCGCAACGGCACCACGTCCGGATCATCGACGCCGAGTTCCAATTTCTTGGTCGCTGGAACCTCTACCCAGCCGCCCTGCCCGACAATGCTCTGATATTGCGCGACCGCCTGCTCGGTGAACGCAACGGTCTGCGGGCTAAAGATCGGCAGCGTCGAGGCCACCTTGCCGCCTTCGCTGGCGCGGGCGTCGAACTGGTCGTCCCAATTGCCGCGGGCCGAGGATTTCAGGATATCCCCGATCACATCTTGCGCGCTCGCACGGCCGGCCACCATGGCGGCGGCGAGCAACGAGGCTCCGGAAAGGAAAAAGCGGCGGCTGGTTCTCATGGACGTTCCAGACATAGGTAGCGGTTCGATCAATTGCTGCGTCGATCATCGGGCGATCTCGCCCGCACTCTAAAATTGGCAATCTTAACAATTAGCCAACCATGGCCCGTATCACGTTGGCAGGAAAGGCACGCAGCGCGATACGGTTGCGGGTGGACGCATGGTCTTCACCACAGCATCACTGCCACCCTCGGTTCCATTGGAATATGGCGGCAACGTGGCCTTGCGCCCAATTTGGGGCGCCCGGCGTGGCGAAATGAAAGGGGCGTGGTTTTTCGGTACCGACCCACGTTGCCAGCGCTGGGACGCCTCGCGGAGGAACAGCTTCGTCCCAGCTAAGGCTGTGAGCTGGTTTTGGCCTCCAGCTCCGAACACCGTTGCAGCACCTGATACTCGGGATATCGCAATATTTTGTTGTCCGGAAGTTTGAGCAGAAGCGCGCGTCGCTTTTCCACGCTCTGCTCATCGTCCGAGCAGGTCATGTCCAGGACGACGGCGTCCAGGCCTCTGAGATTCTGGACTCTGTCGAGCGAGCACCCAACTTCCCACATGTCCACCGACTTGTCGGTGAAGGTCACTCTGGAGTCATTGTTGTCGCAGGGGCTGCTGCCTTCCATGGCGAAGGATCTTCCACCACTCCTGCGCAACGGCCGTTCCCGGTGCCAGCAGGAGCGCCGCGGCGACCGAACAGATTTTGAAGCAACTCCTTCGACCCATCATGCCTCCTTGTGTGGCGACATTAGGCATTGCGAAGGCGAAAGCAAAGCGTGCGGCATCATCAGAAAAAGGGCCGGTGCTTTCGGCACCGGCCCCTGACTGAAGGTCGCTATGTCGGCCGCGCTTCTATGGCGCGGGCCAAATCGTTGCGGCGCCTTACATCCGGTAGGCGATGGTGTCGTTCCAGAAGCGGTCGAGCCGCTGCAAGGCGCGGTTCATCTGCTTGAACTCGTCGGTGTTGATGCCGCCGACCTGTTCGATCGAGCCGACATGACGCTCATAGAGACCAGCGACGACGTCGGCCACCTCGTTGCCCTTCGGGGTCAGCGAAACACGGACCGAACGACGGTCGATGCGCGAGCGCTGGTGGTTGATGAAGCCGAGATCGACCAGCTTCTTCAGATTGTAGGAGACGTTCGAGCCGAGATAGTAGCCACGCGAGCGCAGTTCGCCGGCGGTCAGCTCGGAATTGCCGATGTTGAAGAGCAGCAGCGCCTGGATGGCGTTGATGTCGGAACGGCCGTTGCGGTCGAACTCGTCCTTGATCACGTCAAGCAGACGGCGGTGCAACCGCTCGACGAGCTGCAGCGATTCCATGTACAGGGTACGGATAGCCTCGCGGCGATCGTCGGATACGTTGGCGGTCTTCGCCGCCGGACGCGAATTGATCATTGTCTTTGCCTCTCGTTTGTCGCCCTGGTGATTTTTTGTTTTTCACCTTGATCGCGACACTATCGAATACTCATAAAATTCGACTTAAACGCTAGGGCTAACAAGAGCTTACCGGTAAGAGGTTTCGAAAGAGGCTTAACGAACGGTCACCCGAGCAAGGATAATTAACCTAAAGGCTTAGGCACCTTTCGCGGGGCTCAAATCCGGCGTTTGCCAAGTCGTCAATGCCCTCAACGGCTTAGTGCCGTACGGGGCGTTTCTGCAGCCAGATGACGACGCGAAAGACGATGTAGAGCAGCGCCACCGCCGCGTGCGAGACGACGATCAGCGGGCGATGGCCGAAAAGCTCGGGAAATCCGGCATACATGACGGTCTCGGTGACCGCGCAGATGAACCAGATCACCGGCCCCCAGGAGGCCAGCATCCACAAGCCCGCCGCGGCAAAGGGGAAAAACACGGCGAGCATCACCGCCGCCACTTGCCAATGCACGGGCATCAGGTCGAAGCGCCAGAGCGGGCCTGGGTAGAAGCCGATCAGCTTGATCCAGTAGAGGATGCCGAACAGCAGGCAGTAGCCGGCGATGACGCGCTGGAACCAGGCGAAGATCACCTCGACCGTCGAGGGCTGCAGCACGATGCGTCTCGACGTCACCTCGCTCATAGCGGCAGTTCCCGTTCACCGAGCGGGGCGAAATAGGCCTCGACATCCGCCTCGCCGACCGCATCGAGGCTTGCCGGCCGCCATTGCGGCTTCGATCCCTTGTCGATGATGGCCGCGCGGATGCCTTCGTAGAAATCGTGGCCGGCAAGCATGCGGTTGAGGATACGAAACTCCATCTTCATGCAGTCGTCCATCGACAGGGTCTGCCCGGCGCTGATCTGCCGCCAGGCAACGCGAAGGCTGGTCGGCGAACGCATGCGGATCGTCGCCAGCGTCTTTGCCGCGAACTCGTCGGTGCTTGCCGCCCGATCCAGACTGTGGACGACATCCTGCAGCGACGGCTGGTTGAAATGGCGCGATATCGCTTCCAGCGTCGGCCTGTCGGTCTCCCGCTTTGCCTGGACGAAGAAACCACGCAGCACCGATTCCGGATCGCCGGTCAGCACCAGCCGATCGAGGAAGCTTGCCTGGTCTTCGGCCTTGATGGCGTGGGTGGCCAGCCCCGACCACAGCGCATCGCCATAGCGGATGCGGTTGCCGGTCAGCGCCAGATACATGCCGAAAGAGCCGCCAAGGTCGGGCAGCAGATGGCTGGCGCCGACATCCGGGAAAAAGCCGATGCCGACCTCAGGCATGGCGAACTGGGCATTTTCTGTCATCACCCGGTGCGAGCCGTGAAAGGAAATGCCGACGCCGCCACCCATGACGATGCCGTCGATGAGCGCCACATAGGGTTTCTTGAAGCTGTTGATGCGGGCGTTCAGCCGGTACTCATCGGCAAAGAACTCCACCGGCGGCTTTCCAGCCCGGCCGGCTTCATAGATGTGCAGGATGTCGCCGCCGGCCGAAAACGCCCTGCCCTCGGCCTTGACGACGACGACGTCCACGCCGTCGTCACGCTCCCAGGCACGCAGGGCCTTGCCCAGTGCCTTGACCATGCCATGGGTGACGGCATTGAGCGCCTGCGGCCGCGTCAGCGTGACGACACCGGCTCTGCCTAGCCGCTCGAAGCGGATCTCGTCGCCGCCGCCAAAATCCATCGCCTGAGAATCCCTCCCCCGCGCCTGCGGGACTGAAAGTGCTAAAGGCGGCGCATGGGTGCGTCAATGGCAGCAGCCTGTTGCCGCGGTCTTGGCGGCCGGCCGTGGCCGATGCTACGAAGATCGCCGCCGGTGCAAGCGACGCGCCGATAGTGCGCGCGGACGGCTTCAGGGGGACAGTTGGCCATATCCGGATTTCCTCGTCCCATGCTTTTGACGATCGGGCTTATGATTGTCGGCCTTGCACCGCGCCCGGCAGTCGCCGCCACGCTGGACGAACTCTACCAGTCGCAGACCATCGTCACCGGCCAGGGCGAGGTAAACCGCCAGATAGGCTTCAGGGACTGCCTGGACCGGGTCCTGGTCAGGGTTTCAGGCGATCAGCGGTTGCCGAAAAAGTCCGAAATGGCGGCACTACGTGACAGGGCCGGCGATTTCGTCGACGCCTTCCGCTACCACGACCGGCTGGAGGGCATTCCGATCCATGACGAGCAAGGCACGCATGACCGGCCGCATGATCTGACCTGTCTCTACAAGCCCGCTACGGTCGACAAGCTGCTGGCACAGCTCGGCAGCAGGCCCTGGCTTGGCGAGCGACCGACGCTCGCCGTCTTTCTCACCACCGAGCAGGGCGCTCGGCATTTCGCGCTCAGCGCCGAAGAGGAGCGCGGCAAGACGATGCGCGAGTTCTTTCGCCAATGCCACCAATCTGCTGTTGATGCATGTCGTATTTCCGAAGGCTGCGCAGCTGGCCGACCTGGGCGAAAAAGGGCTGCGCACCGGCGACATGGCAAAGCTGGATCTACTGGCCAGACAGGCCGGGGGCGCGCAGGCGCTCGCCGGCAGCATCGTATGGAGCGACAAGGAATTCGGCTGGATCGCCGACTGGGGGCTCGCCAGCAACGGCAAGACCTATCGCTGGCAGGTGCGTGGCGTCAGCTTCGACGAGGCGTTCCGTGTGGCAATCGGAGGTGCCGCACAGATTCTTTCCGGCAATGGCCAGCCTTGACCGGATAGGCAATGGCGGGACAGCGTCCCCCTCTGCCGGCCTGGCACAATCGTGTCACATTGGTCAGCACCAACGGCTCGTGGTAAAAGCCGCCGAACGAGAGTTTTGGCCGAGAGTTTTGGCAATGAACAAATTCACCCCGACAAAGCCAGCCGGCGCGCGCAGCGTCGACGAAATCACCGGCAGCCGCCGCTTGCGCCGCATGCGCAAGGCCGACTGGTCGCGCCGCCTGGTACAGGAGAACCGGCTTACGGTCGACGATTTGATCTGGCCGATCTTCGTCGTCGAGGGCAGGCAAGTGCGCGAGCCGATCGCCGCCATGCCCGGCGTCTTCCGCCTGTCGGTCGACCTGGCCGTCAAGGAGGCCGAACGCGCGGCCAAGCTCGGCATTCCGGCACTGGCCACCTTCCCCAATGTCGACCTCGGCTTGCGCGACCAGACCGGCTCGCACATCCTCGACCCGGAAAACATCATCAACCGCGCCACCCGCGCGATCAAGGACGCGGTGCCCGGGATCGGCATCATCACCGACGCCGCGCTCGACCCGTTCACCAGCCACGGCCATGACGGCATTTTGCGCGATGGCATCATCGTCAACGACGAAACGGTCGAACAGGTCGCGGCGGCGGCCGTCATCCAGGCGGCGGCCGGCGCCGACATCATCGCGCCGTCGGACATGATGGACGGCCGCATCGGCGCCATCCGCGACGCGCTCGACGCCAATGGTTTTCAGGACGTGGCGATCATGTCCTATGCGACGAAGTTCGCCTCGGCCTTCTACGGCCCCTATCGCGAGGCGGTCGGCACCGCCGGCCTGCTCAAGGGCGACAAGAAGACCTATTACCTCGACCACGCCAATTCGGACGAGGCGGTGCGCGAGGCCGAGCAGGATATCGCCGAGGGCGCCGACATGCTGATGGTCAAGCCCGGCCTGCCCTATCTCGACATCATCCGCCGGCTGAAGGACGAATTCCAGATGCCGACCTTCGCCTACCAGGTGTCGGGCGAATATTCGATGATCAAGGCGGCGGATGCCAATGGCTGGATCGATGGCGAGAAGGCGATGCTGGAATCGCTGCTCGCCTTCAAGCGCGCCGGCAGCGACGGCATTCTGACCTATTTCGCGCCGGAAGTGGCGCGGATGCTGAAGGGGTAGCAGCGCCCTTCTGCTCCCTATCGTTTCAAAACTCCACGTCGAGTTCGATGATATCCTCGGGCTCGGCCAGTGCGTCTTGCGTCCACTCCTGCATCAGTGGCCAGGCGAGGATCGCGTCGCAATAGCCGGCGAGCGTTGCTTCGAGCTCAACCGCGTAGGTGCGAAAACGGGTGCAGACCGGCGCATACATCGCGTCGGCCACGGTCGGCGACGCGCCGAACAGCCAGGGACCGCCATAGGCCTCGAGGCATTCGGACCAGATCGTCTTGATCCGCTCCACATCCGGGCGGGCGCCGGAAAATATCTTGAAGCTCTTGTGCCGGGCCTTCAGGCTCATCGGCAGCGCCGAGCGCAAATTGTGAAAGCCTGAATGCATCTCGCCAGACACCGCGCGGCAATGCGCGCGCGCCACGCGGTCGGCCGGCAGCAGGCCTGCGCCGGGCATGGACTCGGCCAGATATTCGGCGATCGCCAGCGTGTCCCATACCGTCACTCCGTCATGGGTCAGCCGCGGCACCAGCACCGATGGCGACAGAAGCAGCAATTCCTGCCGCTGCTCGGGATCATCGATATCGATGCGCTCTTCCTCGAACTCCAGCCCGGCCATACGGCAAAGCAGCCAGCCACGCAGCGACCAGGACGAATAGTTCTTCGACGAAATCGTCAACGTCGCCGTGGTCGCCTTAGCCACGGGCGCCTTACTCATGGCCACCTTGTTCTTGGCCGCCTTCGTCATGCCGTCGACCCTCCGTGCCCTTTGCCGGCAACAATCCTCTCGCAATGCACAAAATTTTGCACTAGATTTTTTTGCACTGCCACATGGCCGCTGGGAATGGACGTATTCGATGCTGTACCAGGCCTACCAGCTACAGGACGACCTCATCGCCCCGTCGCGTTTCTTCGCCGACCTCATGCACTCGGCGATGGGCGGCATTATCTCAGGCGACAGCGTGAAACAGCGCCTGGCCGCCGGGCTGGAGATGATCGGCCGCTTCAAGCTCACCCATGCGCGGCCGGATTTCGATATCAAATCCGTCAGGGTGGGCAATCGCGACGTGCCGGTCAGCGTCGAGACGGCGCTCGGCCTGCCGTTCGGCAAGCTTCTGCGCTTCGCCAAGGATATCGATACACGCCAACCCCGGGTGGTGGTGATTGCCCCGCTGTCGGGCCATTTCTCGACGCTGCTTCGCGGTACGGTGGAAACGCTTCTGGCTGACCATGAGGTCTACATCACCGACTGGGCCAATGCTCGCGACGTGCCGCCCGCGGCCGGCCGCTTCGGGGTGGACGACTATGTCGACTACATCATCCGCTTCCTGCAGGCGATCGGCCCGGGCGCGCATATCCTGGCTGTCTGCCAGCCCTGCGTTCAGGCGCTTGCTGCCGTCGCGGTCATGTCCGAGGACAGGCACCCAGCGACACCGCGCTCGATGACGCTGATGGCGGGACCGATCGATCCGCGGGAGAGCCCGACCAAGGTCAACGAATTCGCCGTCAGCAAGTCGCTAGCCTGGTTTCAGAATTCCGTCATCTCGCGCGTGCCGTGGCGCCATGCCGGCGGCGGACGCCGGGTCTATCCGGGCTTTCTGCAGCTTGCCGCCTTCATGGCCATGAACATGGATCGGCACACGAAAGCGCACCGCAAACTGTACGACCATCTGGCCGCTGGCGAGACCGCCGAGGCCGAGAAGATCAAGACTTTCTATGACGAGTATCTGGCGGTGCTCGACCTCACCGAGGAATTCTATATCGAAACCATAGACCGCGTGTTCCAGAAGGCAGAGATCGCCACCGGGACGTACACTTTCCGTGGCAGCCTGGTCGACCCGGGCGCGATCCGCAACACCGCGCTGCTCACTGTCGAGGGCGGGCGCGATGACATTTGCGCACTCGGCCAGACTTCGGCCGCGCATGAATTGTGCCGGTCACTGCGTCCGCATCTCAAACGCCATCACCTGCAGGCCAATGTAGGCCACTATGGCGTCTTCAACGGCAAACGCTGGGAGCGCGAAATCTATCCGATCGTGCGCAATCTCATCCTGTCGATGGAATAGCTTTTCATTCGATAACCAGCGGGTTTTGCACTGACAGAACGCGGCGGCTCCGGGTATGACGCGGGCACGGCCGGAGGCGGCCGGCAGCCCGCACCGGCAAGGACTACCGCTACATGAAACCCGACCTGGAACACGAGGATGGGCGGTTGACGGTCGAGGTCATCTACCCGTTCAGCAACCACATCCGCTTCATGGAACTCACCGGCGAATAGCCTGATATCGCGGCTGTTTCGGCGGCCACCAGTGGCCACCCCAGCGCATCAATACGGAACAGTTCGGACGTCACTTGGCGACGTTGTCAGGACGTGTCTGCATCGTGAGGAACACCGCTTGTGATCTGCAATCAGTTTGCTACAAGAAAACCGATTGCAGACATAATTGGTTAGGAGGCCTTCCATGTCCAAACTTCGCGTCAACGCATTCACCTTGTCGCTCGACGGTTATGGCGCCGGTCCCGATCAGGATCTGCAAAACCCGCTCGGCATCGGTGGAGAATCCTTGCACAAGTGGTTTGTCGACACCCGCACCTTCCGTGAGATGGTGCTCGGACAAGATGGCGGCACCACCGATATCAACGAGGCGTTCGCGGCGCGCAGCTTCGAGAATGTCGGCGCCTGGATCCTTGGCCGCAACATGTTCGGGCCGATCCGCGGCGACTGGCCTGACGACAGCTGGAAAGGCTGGTGGGGCGACAACCCGCCGTACCATGTGCCGGTCTTCGTGCTGACGCACCATGAGCGGGCACCCATCACGATGGAAGGTGGCACGACCTTTTATTTTGTGACCGACGGCATCCATTCGGCGCTCGAGCAGGCGAAGGCGGCGGCTGATGGCAAGGATGTGCGCGTTGGCGGCGGCGTCGCCACCATCCGGCAATATCTGCAGGAGAAGCTGATCGACGAGATGCATCTGGCAATCTCGCCTGTGCTGCTTGGCAGGGGCGAGCACCTGTTTGCCGGCCTGGACATGCTGAAGCTGGGCTATCAATGCACCGAGCAGGTGGCGACGGCGCTTGCCACGCATGTGCTGATCAAGCGGGCGTAACGAGAGCTCTTTCTCCCCGTCACTATACGAGGAGAAATGCCCGGCAGGGCAATGAGGGGCGGCGCTGACGTTTGGAAGATTTGCGCTGCCGACGACGCCAGCGATTGCATACTGTTGAAGAATGGCCAGACTCAACTTTCGACGTTGGCGCTGCCCCTCATCCGCCCTTCGGCGTTCGTCGTTCGAAAAGCCAAGCAGTTGGCTTTTCGTCTGCTTCGCAGACCTCTCCTCACCTCCCCGTGAAACGGGGAGAAGGAAGAAACCCCTCAATACTTCTCCGGCACGTAAAGCTCGCGCGGCAGGGTCTGGCGCTCGTATTCGGGGTTGAAGACGCGTTCCGGCAGCGTGATCTCCTCGTGCGGCACCTCTTCATACGGCATCTGCTTGAGCAGATGATCGATGCAGTTCAGCCGCGCGCGCTTCTTGTCGTTGCCCTCGACGATGAACCAGGGTGCCTCAGGAATGTTGGTGCGGGCGAAGGTTTCTTCCTTGGCCTTGGTGTACTGCTCCCAGCGCACGCGCGACTGAAGATCCATCGGCGACAGCTTCCACTGCTTCATTGGATCGTGGATGCGCATCAGGAAGCGCATCTGCTGTTCCTCGTCGGTGATCGAGAACCAGTATTTCACGACAGTGATGCCCGAGCGCACCAGCATGCGTTCGAACTCCGGCACGTCGCGGAAAAATTCCTCGACCTGACCCGCATCGGCAAAGCCCATCACGCGCTCGACGCCGGAGCGGTTGTACCAGGAGCGGTCGAACAGCACGATCTCGCCGCCTGCCGGCAGATGCGGGACATAGCGCTGGAAATACCATTGCGACTTCTCGCGCTCGGTCGGCGCCGGCAGCGCCACGACGCGGCAGATGCGCGGATTGAGCCGCTGGGTGATGCGCTTGATGACGCCACCCTTGCCGGCGGAGTCGCGGCCCTCGAAAATCACCACCAGCTTCTTCTTGTGGTAGGCGACCCACGACTGCAGCTTGATCAATTCGGATTGCAAGGTGATCAGGTCGCGGAAATATTGCATGCGGTCGATCGAAGGCGGATGCGCGTTCTTGTAGATCTTGGCGATTTCCATCGACAGGGCCGGCTCCGACATTTCGAGCTCATAATCTTCGTCGAGCGTGTCTGCGAGCTCGGCTTCGAGCCAGTCCTTGGCGGGAGAATTCTGTCTTAGCTCGGTCATATCGGTCGCTCCGCTTGCAAGCCTTTCGGTTCATGTCCGGCACCCCAAACTGCTGGCCTGCGGCCTGGAATGGAAACACCTTAGCCGAATTCAATATAGGCCGGCGGTGACGGTTTTATTGCAGCCCAAGCGCGATCGCCGTTGCCACAAATCCCGCGAGGTATGATCGATCCGTCGTCCTGGCATGGCGACAAGGCGACCAAATTGTCCTACAAATCCCGGGTCGCATTCCGGGCGGCCCTTCGGCGCCCCCCAAATTCAACACAATCGCGAGGACTGACATGGAATACCGCACCCTTGGCCGTTCCGGCCTGAAGGTTTCGACGCTGACTTTGGGCACCATGACATTCGGCGGCGCAGGCCCGTTCGCCGCGGTCGGCAACAGCGATCTTGCCGAAGCCAAGCGCATGATCGACATGTGCATCGACGCCGGCATCAATCTCATCGACACCGCCAATGTCTATCGAACGGCTTGTCGGAGGAGATTATCGGCGAGGCGCTCGGCGGCAAGCGCAAGAACGACGTGCTGATCGCGTCCAAGGCACGCATGCGGATCGGCAGCGGGCCTAACGACGAAGGCCTGTCGCGCCACCATCTGATCCGTGAGTGCGAGAAGAGCCTGAAGCGGCTGAAGACCGACGTCATCGACATCTATTTCGTCCACCAGTGGGACGGCCTTACCCCGGTCGAGGAAACCATCGCCGCGCTCGACACTTTGGTCAGCCAGGGCAAGGTGCGCTATATCGGCTGCTCCAACTGGTCCGGCTGGCAAGTGATGAAGGGGCTCGCCATCAGCGACAGCCGCCACCAGCAGCGCTTCGTCACCCAGCAGATCCACTACACGCTGGAGGCCCGCGAGGCTGAATATGAACTGCTGCCGATCTCCGTCGACCAGGGACTGGCGTGCTGGTCTGGAGCCCGCTCGCCGGCGGCTTGCTGTCCGGCAAATACCACCGCGACAGCCCGACCGCACGGCAGCTCGCTGGCTGGTCGGAACCGCCGATCCGCGACGAGGACCGGCTCTGGCGGATCGTCGATGTGCTGGCCGAGATCGGCAAGGCCCGCGGCGTGTCAGCAGCACAGGTGGCGCTTGCCTGGCTGCTTGGCCGCCCCGCCGTCTCCTCGCTGGTGATCGGCGCCCGCAACGACGCCCAGCTCAAGGACAATCTCGCGGCCGCAAGTCTGGAGCTCAGCCCGGAAGAACGCCAGCGCCTCGACGCGGTCAGCCGCCCGCCCGTGCTCTACCCCTATTGGCACCAGCAATTGACGGCAAAGGATCGCTTCGGCCCCGCCGACATGGTTCTCGACCGCAGCGTCATCTGACCATGAGACCGAGGCGCGCTAGCCCTCGATGAAGCGCCAGAGTTCGGGATCGGGTTCGATCTGGCCGCTGAGCACGAAATATTTGTAGAGCACGAGCAGGGAGATCGCCTGCTCGTCTCGCTCATTGGAGAATTTCCGGCAATAGGCGTTGGCCGCGGCGATGATGCGCTCGGCCTGCGCCGGATGCCGTTCGAAATAGCGCACCTTCTCGCCGAGATCGGCGAAATCCAGATCAAGCGGCACATAATGGACATTGGCCTCGAGCTGCCGCTCCGCGAACCATGTCTCGTATGTCGGCGGCGGCATCAGGCAGAGCGACTTCGAGTTCAAGATCCATTTGAGGTTGGTCGCCACGTCATTGCCTTCGAGCGAGACGATGTAGCGGTAGCGCTGGTGCTGGCCGATGCTGAGGAAGGGCTTGGCGTATTCGGCCGGCGCGTTGGGCTTGTGCGAGCCGGCATCGCAGAACGGCAGGTCGCGCACCGCTTGCAGAAACCGTGTCCTGATCGGATTGTTGAGATCGCCGCGCCAGACCACGGCCGGCAGCTTGTCACCGAACGAGATGGCGTCGGCCGGCATCTGGAAGTGGCGGAACTTGTCGAGCTTCATGATGACCGCGTTCTGGTCGTCATCACGGATCGGCCGATCCTTCACGATCGTCGGCACTTTCGGCACATTCCTGACGTCGCCGAATTCGATGTCGATGAGCAATCCGGGGTCGAAGTAGCGGGCGAATTCCTTCAGGTCGTAATAGTACATGGTCGGCGTGAAGGGCAGCTTGCTGATGCGCATGGCATTGGCGCTGGGCGCGAAACGATCCTGCAGCTTGTTGTAGTAGTTCAACCGTCGGCGCGCAGCCTCATCGCAAAGCCTCGCCTTTTCCAGGCGAACGGCCAGCCTGCGGCGGAACAGGGCTTGTGGAACGATATCGCGCGCGGCGTTTCGCGCATAATAGAAAACCTTTGCCGACGTTCGCGCGATTGAGGCCATGATTCACTTGATCAAAACAAACAGGCAGCTCTCAACACGCTGGCGCCCGGCGTTTCCTACATCATTGTGGCGCCGATCTGGCAAGCCCCTTCGGATTTCTGAGGCAGCGCCCGCACTGTCGCTTCAGCTGTTGTGTTTGACGGCTAATGCTCCTAGGCAGGGTCAGAGCCGCAAGGCAGGACAAAAGGAGCCGATATGGCGCGAGCACCAAACTACGATCAGGAACGCAAGGAACGCGACCGGCAGAAGGCGGCGAAGAAGGCCGAGAAGCTGGCGGCCAAGGTTGCCCAGCGCGAACGTTCAAAGCCCGAGGGCGAGGTCGAGACCGAAAACCGCGGAATGACGGCAAAAGGCCCGCATATGCGGGCCTTGCCTCAATCCAGGTTGTCGCCCTGCGTCAGGCGGGCGCCTTGTCGCTGACAAAAACGTCCACTTCACGCGCCGCGGCGATGAAGGCGCGGCGGGCGTTCATCGCCGGCTTGTCGCCGGCCAGCGCGTCGTGGCAGGCCTGCAGCGCTGCGCGATGCTTGGGGCTGCGCTTGCCGGGCCAGCTGTTGAGCAGGTAATCGGAAGCCTCACGGGCCGTGCGCAGGAGCTGGGTGCTTCCTGCCGTGACGGACTTGACGGTCACGGGTGTTTCAAATCGGTTGTTTTCCATCGCCGCTCTTACGCCATCGGCATCCGCGAAGCGAGGCCGAAAGTGTGCTTCGCGTCAGACGCCGCCTCTTTTGCCCGCCGAGCGCCCTGCCCTTGCACCTGCGTTAAGCGGCCACGACGGCAAAGCCCCTGGCGCGAAGACCGCGTCGGTCGTTGGCGAGCGACGTCACCAGCCGATCGCGGCTGCCGACGATGTGGGCTGAAAGCCGGCGCGCCGCTTCATCGGCATCGCCAAGGCGCGTGGCCGCCAGAATGGCGCGATGTTCGGCCCAGGCGCGGCCAAGGGCCGCCTCGTCACGCACCTCCAGCCAGCGGGCGCGCGACAGGCGCGTCATGGCATCGCGCACAGCCCTGAACAGGAATTCATTGCCCGACAGGCGCGCCAGTTCGATGTGAAAATCCATGCCGACACGATGCCATTCCTCCCGCGCAGTGCTTTCGTCGCAGGAATCGAGCATCGCCTCGATGACATCGATGGCATTGCCGTCGGCGTGCGTGCATGTCAGCCGCAGCGCCGCGACCTCGACCGCTTCGCGATAGACCGCGATCTGCTCGAGCTCGGCGAGGTTGATGGGCGACACCGTCCAGCCGCGGCCGTCCCTGCCCACCAGCCCCTCGGTCTCCAGCCGCAGCAGAGCTGCCCTGACCGGTGTGCGCGAGGCGCCGAAGCGGCCTTCGATCCAGCGCTCGGTCAGTTTCTCGCCTGGACCGATCTCCAGCCCAAGAATCATCTCGCGCAACTGCCGTTCGACATTCTGCATCTGCGACATCGCGCTTCCTTGTTCCGAAGCCGCATTGACAGCAGCCGGGTTGGAGTTCATGACGGATACCAGTTTGGTATCCCAAAATGGTATCCGCAACAAGCGCGGATATCGGGCAGGCAGGACATGGCACAGGAAGACACCCAACAGAGCGGCTACAACATCCACTGGCGGCGCAATCTCGCCGTCTGTTTCGCCGGCTCGTTCAGCACGCTCATCGCCATGACCCTGCTGCTGCCTTTCCTGCCGCTCTATGTCGAACAGCTCGGCGCGCAGGGCCATGCGGCGATCGTGCAGTGGTCCGGCATCGCCTATGGCGCCACCTTCTTCGCGGCGGCCCTGGTCGCGCCGTTGTGGGGGCGGCTGGGCGACCGCTACGGCCGCAAGGTGATGCTGGTGCGCGCCAGTTTCGGCATGGCGATCTGCATGTCGCTGACGGGCATGGTCGAGACGGTCTGGCAACTGGTGCTGCTGCGCCTGCTGATCGGCTTTGCCGGCGGCTATTCCTCGGGATCGACCATATTGGTGGCCATGCAGACGCCGAAGGACCGCTCCGGTTGGGCGCTGGGCGTTCTGTCGGCAGGGATCACGGCCGGTTCGCTGGTCGGCCCCCTGCTCGGCGGCGCGCTGCCGCCGGTGATCGGCATCCGCGCGACCTTCCTGTTGTCCGGCGGCGTCATCTTCCTGGCTTTCCTGGCAACGACCTTCCTGATCAAGGAGACCACGCGCCTGAAGCCGGCCAAAGCCGCGTCGACGGCAAAGCCGAAAAGCGGCTGGTCGCAGATCCCCGACAAGCGCCCGGTCGTGGCCATGCTGGCGACCGGCATGCTGCTCGCCTTCGCCAACATGTCGATCGAGCCGATCATCACCGTCTATGTGCAGCAGCTCATCGAGGATCCGAGCCGGGTGACGATGGTCGCCGGCGTGGTGATGTCGGCAGCGGCGCTGGGCACCATCCTGTCGGCGTCATGGCTCGGCAAGCTTGCTGACCGCGTCGGTCACTGGAACGTCGTCGTCGGGGCGTTGGCCGTCTCTGCCCTGCTGCTCATTCCGCAAGCCTTCGTCACCAATGGCTGGCAGTTGATCGGGTTGCGCTTCCTGATGGGCCTGGCGCTCGGCGGCCTGCTGCCCTGCATCACCAGTGTCATCCGCCACAACATCCCGGACGGCGTCGGCGGCAATGTGCTTGGCCTGGCAATCTCGGCGCAATATGTCGGGCAGGTTGCGGGACCATTGACCGGCGGCTTCGTCGGCGGCCACTTCGGCATGCGGGCGGTGTTTCTCGGCACATCGGCCCTGATGGCCGGCGGCGCCGTCTACAACTGGATTGTCCAGTCGCGACGCACACGGCATATGGCGCTGGAAGCCAGTGAGTCCTGAGCGGCTCCAGATCGTTGCAAGAGGGAACCAGCCGACATGAATTCCGCCGAACCCAGCCGTATCCTTGTATTTGCCGGCGGTCTTGTCGGTGCGGCGGGCGTGGCGCTGTCGGCTGCCGCCGCGCATCGCGGCGGTGCCTTCACCGGCACGGCCGCGTCGTTCCTCCTGATGCATGCGCCGGTCTTCCTCGCCGTCGGCCTCATCGGCGCGAATCGCTGCCTGCGGATCGCGAGCGTCGTCCTGCTTATCGGGCTCCTGCTTTTCGCGGGCGATCTTCTCGCTCGCGATTTCCTCGGATCGAGACTGTTTCCGATGTCGGCGCCGATCGGAGGCACACTGCTCATCGCCGGCTGGCTGGGGATAGCCATTTCTGCCCTGCTACGCCCGCGCTCCTGAGGCCAAGTAGGATCAATCCCGGGGACGTTCGGTGCGGACCCAGAGATCGCGATTGCGCGCGGCCGGCTTCGTCAGGCGCCGCATCTTCGGCCGCTCGGCGGCCGGCGCGATGCCCCAGTAGTTGCGATAGATGTCCTCGAACAAATGTTTGATGGGATGCATGGTTTTCTCCATTGAATCGATCCAATCGGCAGGCGCAAAAGAAACGCGCCGATCAGCTCCGCTTACGCTTCACAAGGAAGCGAAGGTCACGAATCCATGGGCCGGTCCTGCCCCGGCTGTCGGTACCCGACCCGATGCTCCAGTCGTTGCGATAGATGTCTTCGAACAGATAATCGACGGGATGCATGGCGCACCTCCCCAGGGCCGTTTCGCAGAACAAGTCTGCCGCTTTGGATCGATTCAAACGTAGACCTCCAAGCATTTCCGGTCAAGCAAAATTTGAATCGATCCAACGAAAGTGCTAGATGCAAATCCGGAACGTGCTAAATGCATGTCAGGAGGCACGCACAATGGCGTCACTCACCGCAGGCAATCGAAGACCCGTCCGGCTGGCCGACATCGCCAAGGCGGCAGGAGTTTCGCACGGCACCGCGTCCAATGTCTTCAGCCGCCCGGAGATCGTGCGCGAGGAAGTCCGCGAACGGGTGAAGGCCGCGGCCGAGGCGATGGGCTATGGCGGGCCGGATCCCAAGGGTCGCCTGTTGCGGGCCGGCAAGGTCAACGCCATTGGCGTCGCCACGGCCGAGCCCCTCTCCTACTTCTTCGACGATCCCTTCGCGCGCGTCATGATGGCGAGCATCTCGCAGGCCTGCGATGCAACGGGAGCCGGCATCTCACTGGTTTCGGCCGCCAACAACGAACAGCTCGCCTGGAACATCCAGAGCGCCCTGGTCGACGGCTTTATCGTTTTCTGCATCGAAGGCGGGTCGCGTCTGGTGGAACTGGCACGTGAGCGCAAATTGCCCTTTGTGGCGCTCGACCTGGACTCCGAGGATGGGGCGGTCGCGGCGATCGGCATCGACAATGTCGCCGGTGCCGCCATGGCGGCGCGCCATCTCACCGATCTTGGACACCGCCGCTTTGCCGTGCTGGCGTTGCCCTTTGTCGACGGGAGGACGGGCCTTGTTTCGCCCGAGCAGGTTCAGACCGCCGTGTATGCGGGAACACGCGACCGCCTCACCGGCTATTTCAAGGAGCTTTCGCGGGTCGGCATCAACACATCCAGTGTGCCCGTCTACGCAACCGCCAATGATGCGGCCAGCACAAAGGCGGGACTCGAGATCATCTTCGGCTCTGCCCCCCCCCCGACGGCGATCCTGGCGATGTCGGACAGAATGGCGCTGGCGGCGCTCGAATGGCTGAGCGCGCGCAAGCTGAACGTCCCCAACGATGTCTCTGTCGTCGGGTTCGATGGCGTTCCGGAAGCCGCGGTATCCGAGCCACCATTGACCACTATCGCCCAGCCGATTGCCAAGATGGGCCGTCTCGCCGTCAAGGCGATCCTGGAAAACGACGGCGCGACAAATCGCCAGCAACTGCCCGTCGAATTGATCGTGCGCGCCTCGTCGGCTTCGCCGCGCGGCTAAACCGCGCCCTCTCAGCGATTGACCCTTGCCACGGCGGAGATGCCGAAAGACGCACGGACCGGCGCGACATCCTTTTGCGCCGTGCGGACCTTGCCCGAGCCGCCGATGGTCGACAGCCACTCAAGATAGAAGGCCAGCGCGAACTGCATGGCGATGCCGGCTGATAGCAGCAAGGTGTCGTAGGCAAGCCCGCCCGGATTGATCAGTTTCATCACCTGCGCGACCATGGCGATCACCGTGCCGGCAATGAAGACCGGCAGTGAGCGCTTACCGAGTATCGCCAACGGATGGTCAGGGCTGGTGCGGAAGAGGTTCGACAGCGCCGGCAAGGCGACGATGAGGTAGCTCACCGCCAGGATATGCAGCAGCCGCGGCAGGGACAGGAAGGTCTTGTCGAAGCCGCCGATCACCACCGGCAGCTTGAACCAGGTTATCTGTCCCCACAGCGGGCTGTGCACCCAGACCAGCGCCGTCGCCACATAGGCCGCGGCCGCGCCGACCAGCCAGCGATTGACCGGAATGGCGCCGCCGCGCCTGACATGCAGCATGGCGGCCAAGCCGATGTTGAACAGGAACTGCCAGGACAGAGGGTTCAGGAACCAGAAGCCGGGCTCGGGATAGTTGGGCGGGGCTATCTGCCAGATGCCGGCGACAAGCCACAGCGCAGCGGACGCGACCAGCGCCGCGACGGGCCGGTAGCTGATGAACAGGACGAAGACCGGCGCCATCAAAAGCAGCGCGGCATAGACCGGCAGGATGTTGTTGTAGCCAAGCTGATGGCCGAGCGTGACGATGCCGACCAGCACTTCCGGCGTGTTCTTCATCAACGGCTCGATGTTGATCAGCTTGAGCAGTTCCGGCCGCCTGGTGAACACCGCCACGGCGCAGAACAGGGCGATCACCGCCATCGTCGTGACGATATGGGCGATGTAGAGCATGCCTGCCCGCCGCCACATCTTCAATGTCGCCAGAAGCCGGCCACCCCGGCCGGAACTTCGTTCCATAAGCGAGTGCAACCGAGATGCCGGAAATCAGCACGAATGCCTCGGCCGCATCCGAGAAGCCGAAATTCTTGTAGGTGAAGGCCTCAAAAGCCGTGCCCGGCACATGGTCGACGAAAATGGTGAGCAGCGCTAGCGCGCGCAGCACATCGATACGCGTGTCGCGATCCGAGATACGCGTATCGCGATCTGAGATACGCGTGTCGCGTTCGGGGATACGCAAATTGCGATCCGGGATACGCAAGTTGCGATCCGACAAAGCAGGGGTAGTCATCGACAAAAGGCCTCAAAGCTGGTTGTTCATGTCCAGCAATGCGACCCCCGGCGCACCGCTTCGATTCCTCCCACGCGGAGTGTATCGGCGCAGAAACGGGCTGGAATGCGCCTGGTTCAATCAACTTTCGCGGAGCATGAAAATATTGCGTTTTGAAGCCGGCAAATTGAGCGGAACCTCATATAATCAAGAGGATGCGGGATGACTGGCGACAGCGTTGAAAACGGCCCACTGCTCATGGATCTGGCCTTTCCCTATCGCATCCACGACGCAGGCGGCAACAGCCGTGAATGCCTGTTCCTGCTGCATGGATCTGGTGTCGACGAGACCACTCTGGTCCCGCTGGCCAGACGGATCGCGCCTGATGCCATGATGGTCGCGGCGCGTGGCCGCATTCCCCAGGAGGACGGTTTCCGCTGGTTCGAGCGGATTACCCCGACGCGCTTCGAACAGGAGAGCATCCTCGCCGAAACGGCGGCTTTCGCCTCGTTCGCAAGCGAGGCCGCCAAACGCCATGGGCTCGATCTCGATCGCGCGACATTCCTTGGCTATTCGAACGGCGCCAATCTGGTTTCCAGCCTGATGCTGCTTCATCCGGGCATCGTCCGCAGGGCGGCGCTGCTGAGGCCAATGCCGGTGCTCGACCAGGTACCGGCGACAGACCTTGCGGGAACCCGGACGCTGATCATCGCCGGAGCCGCCGACGAGACCTACGGACCCTTCGCGCCGGCGCTGGTGACGCTGCTCAACCAGCACGGCGCCGAGATCGACGCCCGGATCATTCCCTCGGGTCACGAAATCGGCAATCCGGACGCCGCCATCGTCAGGCAATGGCTGGCGGGATCGGCTGCCATGGCATAGGCAGAGCCGCTTGTGAGCGTCGGGCAGGCTGTTTCGCGGCAGGAAGCAGCAGAATAAGTGTGACAAAAGCAACTATTCACCAAGGAAATGGGCTGTGGCTTCCATTGTCCACAGCGGCGACATATGTCTGTTACATCCGGTCTATCGAGATGCTGTCTACTGAGGGGAGGTCTGCATGGCCGACAAGAACAGCGTCACTTTGCTCGACGACACTTCACAATTGCCTGTCATTGCGGCCAATCCGGCCGAGATCGCCACGATTGAAAACAACATCGACGTGCGCGACCGCGCCGCGATTTCGGTGTTTGGCGACCGCGCCCAGCAGGCTGTCAGCGACTATGCCGACAGGATCCTGTCCCAGTTGCGCAACCGTGACCTTGGCGACACCGGCGACCTGCTGACCGACATCATCATGAAGGCCAAGAACCTCGACCCGGCTTCGCTGAAGGATCAGGGGTTTTTGAGCAATCTGTTTTCCTCGTTCAAGGCGCGGCTCGAACGCTTCAAGGAGAAATACGAGGACGTGGCCGGCCAGATCGACCGCATCGGCCTCGAGCTCGACCGGCACAAGGACACGCTGCGGCGCGACATCGCGGTGCTCGACGACCTGCACGAGCAGACGAAAGACTCCATCCTCAAGCTCGATGCCTATGTGCAGGCGGGCAAGAAATTCGTCGACGACTACCGCGCCAACGAATTGCCGAAATTGAAGGCTGCCGCCGATGCCGGAGGCGGCGATGTTGGTGGTACGCTGGAAGCGCAAACCTATCAGGACGCGGTGCAGGCGCTCGACAGGCTGGAAAAGCGTGTCTTCTATCTGGTGCAGGCGCGCCAGCTAGGCATCCAGCAATTGCCGCAGATCCGCATCGTCCAGTCCGGCGACGAGACCCTGATCGAAAACCTCCAGGCCACCTCGGCGCTGACCGTGCCGGCCTGGAAACAGAAAATGGTCATCCTGCTTGGCCTGACCAACCAGAAATCGGCGCTCGAACTGCAAAAGACCGTGACGGACGCCACCAACGAGATGATCCGCCAGACCTCCAAGATGATGAAGGACCAGGCGATCTCGATCGAGGAGCAGGCGCAGCGCGGCATCGTCGATGTCGAGACGCTGGCGCAGGCCAACCGCGACCTCATCGACACGGTGCAAGGCGTGCTGAAGGTCCAGCAGGAAGGCCGCCAGAAGCGGGCCGACGCTGAGAAACAGATGGACCAGATGACGCTCGATCTGAAGAAAGCGTTGACTCAAGGCTGATCGGAACCGCCATGCCGAAGACGCTGACGTCCGTTCTGCTGCTGGCCTTCGCGGTGCTTTTGGCCGCCTGCAATTCGAGCAACGTCAAGTTCTCGATCGTCTCCGGATCCGAAAACACGGTGCTGGAGCCGATCGTGCAGGAATTCTGTGCCAAACAAGGCGCCACCTGCACCTTCGCCTATGAAGGCTCGCTCGACATCGGCCTTGGCTTGCAACGGCCCGCCGGACTTGACCAGGATGCTGTCTGGCCGGCCTCGAGCGTTTGGGTGGATCTGTTCGATTCCGGCCGCAAGGTGCGCAACCTGACCTCGATCGCGCAGATGCCGGTCATTCTGGGCGTGCGCAAATCCAAGGCCGCGGAGCTCGGCTGGATCGGCAAGCCGGTCTTCATGAAGGACATCCTGGCCGCTGTGAAGGACGGCAAGCTCAAATTCCTGATGACCTCGGCGACGCAGTCCAATTCCGGCGCCAGTGCCTATCTCGCCATGCTGTCCAGCGCGCTTGGCGGCAAGGAGGTGATCGAGCCCGGCGATCTCGACAATCCGAATGTGCGTGAAACGGTGAGCGCCCTGCTGCAAGGCGTCGAGCGTTCATCCGGTTCGTCGGGCTGGCTCGCCGATCTCTATGTCGACAGCGCAAGCAAGGGCACCGTCTACGACGCGATGTGGAACTACGAGGCGACGCTGAAGGAGACCAACGACAAGCTAAAGCAGATAGGCAAGGAACCGCTTTATGCCATCTACCCGGCCGACGGCGTCGCGGTCGGCGATTCGCCGCTCGGCTTCATCGACCATGGGCGCGGCCCGGAGGTCGAAAAATTCTTCACCGACCTGCTCGCCTATCTGCAGTCGGATGCGGTGCGCAAGCGCATCGCCGACACCGGTCGGCGGCTGCCGCTTGGCGGCTCGGCAATCCAGGCCGCGGCCGAACCCGACTGGAATTTCGACCCGGGCAAACTGGTGACGTCGATCCGCATGCCGGAGCCGGCGGTGATCCGCAAAGCGCTCGACCTCTATCAGGAGGCCCTGCGCAAGCCTTCGCTGACGGCGCTATGCTTCGACTTCTCCGGCTCGATGGAAGACAAGGGCGAGAAGCAGTTGCAGGCCGCCGCGCAGTTCCTGTTCACACCGGAAAAGGCCAGCGAGGTGCTGGTGCAGTGGACGCCATCCGACCATATCTTCGTGCTGCCGTTCGACAGCGTCGTGCGCGCCAACTTCGCAGCGACCGGCGATGCGACCGGGCAAGCCCAGCTGCTGGCTGCCGTCGCCGACCAGCACGCCGGCGGCGGCACCGACATGTATGCCTGTGCCCAGCAGGCGCTGCAGCAGATCACCGCGACGCCGGATCTACCAAAATACCTGCCGGCGATCATCATCATGACCGATGGCAGGACGGATGGCAGTGCCGACTTCTTTCTCCAGCAGTGGCGCAACGCGCCGGTGCGCGTGCCGGTGTTCGGCATCACCTTCGGCGATGCCGACAAGAGCCAGCTCGACAGCCTTGCCAAGGCGACTTCGGCGCGCGTATTCGATGGCAGCGGCGATCTGGCGGGCGCCTTCCGCGCCGCTCGCGGCTACAACTGAGATGCGCGGCTAGGATGCGTGGCTTGTTCGGCAACGACTGGAACTGGATCGTGGCGGGCCTTGTCTCGGCGGCGTTGCTGGTCGGGCTGAGCCTGCTCACCCATTTTCCGTTCCTGGTATCTGCGATCATCGCAGCACTTGTCTTTGCCGGGCTGGTGTTCGTGCTGGCGCCACGCCAGCTGTTCGAAGGCCTCGATCTGAACTCGTTCTCCGGCAGCCGGGTGGCGTTCGCCCGCGAGCTTCTGGCACAGGCCCAACCGGCCGCGGATCGGCTTGCCGCCGCGGCAGGCACGATTGCCGACAAGGATATGAAGGCGAAGGTGAAGAACCTCTCCGATATCGCCGCCGATGTGATTTCCAGGGTCGAGGCCAAGCCCGACAGCGCGCCTTCGGTGCGGCGGTTCCTCACCTACTACGTGCCGCAGGCGGCGGAGGTGGCGGAAGGCTATGCGACGCTGGCAAACCGGCGCGCGCCCAGTCAGGCGCGGCTGGCGAATGTCGGCGCTGTGATCACCAAGCTTCAGGACGGATTCGTGCACTATGCCGACAGCCTCGCCGATACCGAACTCGGCACGCTCGACGTAGACCTGCGACTCATTCAGGAGTCGCTGAAAGAGGATATTGGTCGCTGATGGCCATTTCGCGCCGCGCTTTTGGACTGGGTCTGCTGGGTGCGGCGGCCGCCGGCACCGGCGGCTATCTGACACTCAAGGATCGCCCCGAATTCCGCGGCTATCTCGGCAACAAGGCGCATCTGTTCGGCTTCATCGGCGGCGAGAAGCAGGCGTTCCTGGCCGATCCGGATGTCGTCCATGCGCTGGGCGGCTACGGGCTGGAGCTCGACGCGCGTGTTGCAGGTTCCGTCGAGATGGTGCGGGAAGCAGCACTTCTGTCGCAGAAACCGCAATTTCTGTGGCCATCCTCTTCGATCATGGTCGATCTCGCCCGCAAGAGCGGCGTGGCGATCCGCAACGACCAGGTGGTGCTCAACTCGCCGATCGTCGTCTACACTTGGGGGCCGGTGGTCGAAGGGCTGAAGAAGAGCGGACTGGTCACGGTCGCCGCCAAGGGCGGCTATAATCAGCTCGACCTCAAGGCCTTGCTTGACGCCATTCTGGCCGGCAAGAACTGGTCGGATCTCGGCATCGGCGAGCTTTATGGCCGGGCCCGCATCGTCTCCACCGATCCCAACCGTTCCAACTCCGGCTTCATGTTCGCCGGCCTGGTGCTCAGCCTAATGAGCGGCGACGTGGCAACGCAGGAGCTGCTGGCGCAGCACGGCGACCAGGCCAAGGCGATCTTCCGCAGCATGGGCCTGAAATCGTCGTCGTCGGGAAAACTGTTCGATCAGTACATCGCTGGCGGCCTTGGCGCCGAGCCGATGGTGGTCGGCTATGAAAACCAGCTGGTCGAATGGGCGCTCGCCGACCCGGCGCGCTGGCAAAGGGTGCAGGCGGGCATGGGCGCCAAGCCCGAAATCCTCTACCCCCGGCCGACTGTCTACTCGGCGCATCCTCTGATCGTCGTCGATCCCGCGGTCGACCGGCTGCTGGAGGCGCTGACCAGCCCGAAGCTACAAGAGCTTGCCTGGTCCAAGCACGGGTTCCGCGGACCGCTCGGCACCGTTGCGGGTGATGCCGGCGCCATAGCCGGGGTGAGACCGGCGGAAATCGAGGCGGTGCTGCCGATGCCATCAGCCGACGTTATGCTGGCGCTGCTCGCCCAGATGGACAGCTAAGGCTTACCCTCGCCCCATCCGGTTCCATGCATCGAGCCCGGCGATCTTGTAGGCTTCCGCCAGCGTCGGATAGTTGAAGGTGTTGTTGACGAAGAAGTCGACCGTGCCGCCAAGGTTGATGACGGCCTGACCGATATGAATGAGCTCGGTGGCGCCCTCGCCGACGATGTGCGCACCGAGCAGTCGCCGCGTTTCGATCGAAAACAACAGTTTCAGGAAGCCGGTGTCGACGCCCATGATGTGGCCGCGCGAGGTCTCGCGGAAGCGCGCGACACCGACCTCGTAGGCGCCGCCACTCTGGCGCACCTGCTCCTCGGACTGGCCGACGGTCGAGATTTCCGGCACCGCATAGATGCCATAGGGGAATGTTTCCGGCGGTGGCGGCAGGGTCACGCCGAAAGCATGGCAGGCGGCCACCCTGCCCTGCTCCATCGAGGTTGAAGCCAGGCTCGGAAAGCCGATGACGTCGCCGGCGGCGTAGATGTTGGGCACGCTGGTCTGAAACGTCTGCGGATCGACCTTGATGCGGCCTCGGGAGTCCGCCTCGATGCCGACCACGTCGAGGCCCAGGCTGCCGACATTGCCGGTGCGGCCGGCGGCGTAGAGCACGACCTCCGAACGAATGGTGCGGCCATCGGCCAGTTCCACCTCGGCGGCTTCGGGCTTGGAGCGGATTTCCTTCACCGCGCTGCCCAGTCTTATCGTCATGCCGCGATCACGCATCTGGTGGATGAAATCGTCGACGATCTCGCGGTCGACGAAATCAAGGATGGAGTTGCGCGGCTCGACCAGCGTCACCGGCACGTCGAGCGCGGAAAAGATCGTCGCGTATTCGACGCCGATGACGCCGCCGCCAATCACCGTCAGCGTGCGCGGCAGGCGGTCGAGTTCCAGCATCTCGTCACTGTCGAAGACGCGGGTCTTGTCGAAAGGCACGTCGCGCGGCCGGTGTGGCCTGGTGCCGACCGCAATCAGTGCATTGGCGAAGCCGACCTCGCTGTAGTCGCCATTGTCCGATGTCAGGCTGACCTTGTTGGGGCCGAGAAATTTTACCGCCGCGCGGGCGCTCTTGACGGTGTTGCGCATGAACTGGTGCTGCAGCACCTCGACCTCATGATCGAGCGTCTTGTGCAGGCGCTCGATCAGGTCGCCGACGGAAATATCCTGCTTGACCCTGTAGCCGCGTCCATAAAAACCGCGCTCGCGCCAGCCGGAAAGGTTGAGCACCGTCTCGCGCAGCGTTTTCGAGGGGATGGTGCCGGTGTGCACGGAGACGCCGCCGAGACGCCGGCCGCGGTCGACCACCAGCACCGATTTGCCGAGCTTGGCCGACTGCACCGCGGCGCGGCGGCCCGAGGGGCCGCTGCCGATTACCAGCATGTCGTAGTCCATATTTCCCGTCCCCTCGCCTCTGCTTCAGAGTGCTTTTGTTGCGCCGCAACAAGCTAATGCCATCCGCGCGGCAAATTCAACCGAATCGGATCGTGTCTTGCGTCGCTCGATCCCTGCGCTCCGGAAAGCGCCGACCTTGATTCCGACACAGGCCTTCACCATTTCATCATCGAGCGGCCCGCACCCTATGTCGGGCCCTGTTACGAGGAAATGACATGAACGCGCGCGTTCTCGACGGCGAAATCATCAACACAAGGCTCGACGATGTCAGGGCCTACGAAGGCGTGCGCACAAGGCGCATCCTGGCCTTCGTGCTCGACTACATCATCGTCGCGCTGCTCACCATTCCGTTCGCCATATTGGTGTTTTTCCTCGGGCTTTTGACGCTCGGTCTCGGCTGGATGCTGTTCGGCATCCTGGTGCCGGCCGTCGCCATCCTCTACATCTGGAACACGCTGGGCAGCGCCGACCAGGCGACCACGGGCATGAAGGTGATGGGCATCCGCCTCGACCGTCTCGACGGCCGGCCGATCGACGGCCTGACCGCGGTCGTCCATTCCGTGCTGTTCTGGGCCGGCAACGTCATCCTGTCGCCGCTGGTCCTGCTGGTGACCTTGTTCTCCGACCGCAAGCGCACGCTGCACGACCTTCTGCTCGGCACGGTAGTCAGCCGCAGCGGCCGTTAAAGGCAGTTTTCGGGAGCGCTTCCGCCTCGTCGGCGCAAATGTGAAGGCATCCGATTGCGCGTACATTCACAATCCTGTTGAATTTTTCGCTTTCCGCGCCAAAGGTAGAGCGACTCGAAGGAGTGTTTCCAAGACTTAGATGACGCAGCATCCGACCCAGTCGCCGCAGTTCTTCCTGACCGCGCCGTCGCCGTGCCCCTATCTCGACGGCCAGTTCGAGCGCAAGGTGTTTACGCATCTGGTCGGCGACAAGGCATCGGAGATGAACGACCTGCTCACGCAAGGCGGTTTCCGGCGCTCGCAGAACATCGCCTACAGGCCGGCCTGCGAAACCTGCCGCGCCTGTGTCTCCGTGCGCATCCTCGCCCAGGAATTCGTCCCCAGCCGCAACATGAAGCGCGTGCTGCAGCACAATTCCGACCTCGTCGGCGCCATGCACAATGCCGAGCCCTCGACCGAACAATACTCGTTGTTCCGCAGCTATCTCGATGCCCGCCACCGCCGCGGCGGCATGTCCGACATGACGGTGCTCGACTACGCCATGATGGTCGAGGACACCCATGTCGACACCAAGGTGATCGAATACAGGCGGCGCGGACCCGATACCTTCATCACCGGCAAGGGTCAGGGCGAACTCATCGCGGTGGCGCTCACCGACAAGATGGCCGACGGCCTGTCGATGGTCTATTCCTATTTCAATCCCGAATTCGAGGAGCGTTCGCTCGGCACGTTCATGATCCTCGATCATATCGCCCGCGCCAGAGCGATGGGCCTGCCCCATGTCTACCTCGGCTACTGGGTCAACGGCTCGCGCAAGATGAATTATAAGATGCGCTTCATGCCGCAGGAGCATCTCGGCCCCAAGGGCTGGGAGCGCTACACCAACGAAGCGGTTTCACGCTGAGTTTTTCCACGATCCGCGCTTAAACAGTTTCAAGGCAGGAGATGCTGGTCTTTCAGCCGGTAGGCTGGAGAGTGTGCGCCATTGCACCGGTCAGCCGTCGGCCTGCATTTCATTGCGAAAGTTCCTGCATGTCCTCTCACCATGATCATCAGAAGGGTCTTTTCGATAACCGCCATCGGCGGACTGACGCTGACAGTCGACATACCTTTAATCCGCCTCGCCGACGGTGGCGCGTGGACCATCATGCTGCTGCGCACCAGCACCACATTCGTCGCCGCAATGGTCATCTGGTCGATCTGGCGGGCGCTGAGCCGCAACGCCCCGCCACTCATCCCCGGCTGGTCCGGCCTGATCGTGGCGATCTGCTATGGGCTGACCGGGATCACCTTCGTCACCGCCGTCTATCACACCTCGACCGCCGATCTGGTGTTCATCCTGGCCTTCAACACCGTGTTCGCGGGCCTGCTGTCCTGGCTATTCCTGAAGGAGAGGCCGCAGTTGGTGACGATCATCGCCATGTCGATCATGATCATCGGCGTGCTGGTCATCGTCGGCGGGTCGGTCGGCACCGGCAAGCTGTTCGGCGATTTCATGGCGCTGTGCTCGGCCTTCTTCGTCGCCGTGGCCATCACCATCTCGCGCGCCAGCGGCAAGGATATGGGCTTCACCTCGCTCGTCGGCGTCCTTCTGCCGATGGCGCTCGCCGCCTTCATGGTGTCAGGCGAAGGCTTTCATGTGAACGCACCGTGGTGGATCATCTTCAACGGCGCCGTCATCATGCCGATCTCGTTCTTCTGCCTGGCCGCCGGGCCGAAATACATTCCAGGGCCGGAAGTGGCGATGTTCTACCTGCTCGAAACCGTGCTGGCGCCGGTCTGGGTGTGGATGATCTTTGCCGAGGCACCAACCCGCAACAGCCTGATCGGCGGCGGGATCCTGATCGTCACGCTGGTCGCCCATTCGCTCTGGCAGTTGCATGATGGCCGCAAGCGCCGACCCGATCTCGCGGTGCATCATCCCGTCTAAGGCGTATCGATATCTGCGCAAGTTGCGTTCCGGGATCAGGCGCTGGCCTTCTTCGCCACGCCAGATTCCGGCAGGATCTCGATCTGCGGACGAGCCTCGATTTCGGCCGCCGAGTCGGCGGCGATCTCGTCGACCAGTTCCACCTCGCGTAGCCACTCGCGCCAGATGGCGACCAGCAGCGCCATCAGCACCGGGCCGATGAACAGACCGAGAAAACCCATGGTCTTGACGCCGCCGATCAGGCCGAAAAAGGTCGGTAGGAAGGGCAGTTTTATCGGTCCGCCGACGAGTTTCGGGCGCAGCGTCTTGTCGACGATGAACAGCTCGACCGCGCCCACAGGAACAGCACCAGACCGGCCATGGGCGAGCCGCTGGCCGCGAGGTAGATCGAGACAAGAGTGAAGGACAAAGGTGCTCCGCCGGGGATGAGCGCCATGACGCCGGTCAGGGCACCGAGCGTCACCGGCGACGGCACGCCGGCCAGCCAGTAGGCAATGCCCAGCACCAGCCCCTCGCCGATGGCGATGACCGTCATGCCGGTCACCGTCGAGGAAATCGTCGCCGGCACGACGCGCGAAATCCGCTCCCACCGCGTCGGCAGGATACGCTCGCCGAGGCGGTCGACCTGGCCGGCGAAATGCTCGCCGTCACGATAGGCGAAGAACAGGGCGATCATCATGAACAGCAGCGTCAGGAGCAGCCCAAACGCACTGCCGCCGGCGGCGAGCGCGCCGCGATATATGCTACCGATATTGGCGCCGCTGACCAGCTGGATCAGTTCACCAATGCCGCCGGGATGACCAAAATTGGTCGTCCATTGTTCGTTCAGCCAGTCGCCTACGACAGGCATGGTCGCGATCCAGTGCGGCGTCACAGCCCCGTGCCGATTGGTCTCGATCGCCCAGCCGACCCACTCGCGCACCTCGTTGATGGCGTAGGTGCCGGCAAGCGCGATCGGTATCACCAGGAAGGCGAGGATGAACAGGATGGCCAGAGTGGCGGCGATGGTGCGGTTGCCGCCGACGCCGGACAGCAGCCGCTGGTAAAGCGGCCAGCTGGCGAAAGCGATGACGAGTGCGGCCAGCACCGGGAACAGGAAGCCGTGGAAGAAATAGACACCGGCGGCGACGATCAGCACCAGCAGCCAGCGCGCCGCCGACAGCGGCGGAATGACGGCCGAACTCAGTGGCGTCGACAGGCCGAACAGGCGCTGCTGCCGTTCCGGTTTCTGGATCCTGGATTCCTTCAAACGCCCGTCTCTCTCAAACACCCGTCCCATGTATGCACTGATATAGTGCAGCAATCGTGACGATAGTCCAAATGAGTTGGGCAGCATCTCTTCCTTCTCCCCTTGTGGGAGAAGGTGAATCGGCGCGATGGCGCCGAGACGGTTGAGGGGTGTTCCAGCGGAGTGAGGCGTTGGCGTTCCCTGGAACACCCCTCATCCGACCGAGCTTCGCTCGGCCACCTTCTCCCACAAGGGGAGAAGAAAGAGGCACCAGCTAACCAAACTTGCCCGTCCTGGGGAAGCCCTTTGGCACCATACGCCCTGCCGAGGCCCGGGCGCCGATCCATTCGGCGAGTTCCTCGCGCGATCTCGTAAAGGTGCGGTCGGCCGAATCCTGCCAGGACAGGCCGGTTTCCAAGGTGAACGGCTTGAGATCGAGCAGGCCGCCATCCTTGTATTTCTGCAGCCGCACGCCCTTGCCACGGCCCATCTCCGGAATTTCGGAGAGCGCGAACACCAGCATCTTGCGGTTCTCGCCGACGATGGCGAGGTGATCGCCGGTGACCGGGACGCAGCGCTTGGCCTCGTCCGGCGCCTTGACGTTCATCACCTGCTTGCCCTTGCGGGTGTTGGCGACCACTTCCTCCTCCGGCACGATGAAGCCGTTGGCGTCATATGAGGCCAGCAGCAGCTTGCGCTTCGGATCGTGGACGAAAGCGGTGACGATGTCCTGGTCGTTGTCCATGTCGACGATGATGCGGATCGGCTCGCCATGGCCGCGCCCGCCGGGCAGCCGGTCGGCGCCGATGGTGTAGAACTTGCCGCCGGTGGTGAAGACCAGCACCTTGTCGGTGGTCTGGGCATGGAAGGCGAGTTTCAGGCTGTCGCCTTCCTTGAAGGTCAGCGTCGAGAGATCGGCCAGATGGCCCTTCATCGCCCGCAGCCAGCCTTTTTCCGAAACCACCACGGTGACCGGCTCGCGCTCAATCATGGCGTGGGCGATGTCGGTCAAATCGTGTTCGGGCGCATCGGCGAACTGGGTGCGGCGCTTGCCGAGTTCGGTCTCCGGTCCGAATTTGTCGCGGATGCTGGTGACTTCCCACTTGATCGTCGACCATTGCTTGGCATCCGACGCCAGCAGCGCCTCGATCTGCTTCTTCTCGGTGGTGAGGCCGTCGAATTCCTTGCGGATCTCGAATTCTTCCAGCTTGCGCAAAGCGCGCAGGCGCATGTTGAGAATGGCTTCGGCCTGGGTGTCGGTGAGCGACCAGCGGGCCATCATCACCTGCTTGGGCTCATCCTCCTCGCGGATGATCTTGATCACCTCGTCGATGTTGAGATAGGCGATCAGATAGCCGGCAAGGATCTCCAGCCGTCTTTCGATCTCGCCCAGGCGATGTTTCGAGCGGCGGATCAGAACGTCGCGGCGGTGGTCGAGCCATTCCTGCAGCACGCCCTTCAGCGACAGCACGTTGGGCACCTTGCCGCGCGACAGCACGTTCATGTTGAGCGGAAAGCGGCTTTCAAGCTCGGTGAGCTTGAACAGCGATTCCATCAGGATGCCCGGATCGACGGAACGGCTTTTCGGCACCAGCACGACGCGGATGTCCTCGGCGCTTTCGTCCCTGATGTCCTCGAGCAGCGGCAGCTTACGCGCCATCAACAGCTCGGCGATCTTCTCGATCAGCCGCGCCTTCTGCACGCCATAGGGGATTTCGGTGACGACGATGCTCCAGGTGCCCCTGCCCTGGTCTTCCTGGCTCCACTTCGAGCGCACGCGGAAACCACCGCGCCCGGTCTCATAGGCTTCGAGGATGGAGGCACGGCTGTCTACGATGATGCCGCCGGTCGGGAAATCCGGGCCCTGGACGAAATCCATCAGCTTGGCCACCGGCGCATCCCGGTGTTCGATCAGGTGCAATGCGGCGTCGCAGAGTTCAGCCGCATTGTGCGGCGGGATCGACGTCGCCATGCCGACCGCGATGCCGGACGAGCCGTTGGCCAGCAGGTTTGGGAAGGCGCCGGGGAGCACGACCGGCTCCTCGTCCTCTTCATTGTAGGTCGGCCGGTAGTCGACGGCGTCCTCGGTGATGCCGGCGAGCAGTTCGGTCGCCACGTCGGTCATGCGCGCTTCTGTGTAGCGCATGGCGGCGGCGTTATCGCCGTCGATGTTGCCGAAATTGCCCTGCCCGTCGACCAGGGGATAGCGCATCGAAAAATCCTGCGCCAACCGTACCAGCGCGTCATAGATCGACTGGTCGCCATGCGGATGGAACTTGCCCATCACCTCGCCGACGATGCGGGCGCATTTGGCGAAACCCTGATCAGGGTTGAGGCGCAGCAGGCGCATGGCGTGCATGATGCGGCGGTGGACCGGCTTCAGCCCGTCGCGAACGTCGGGCAGCGCCCGGTGCATGATGGTCGACAGCGCATATGCGAGATAGCGCTCTTCCAGCGCCTTCTTCAGATCGACCGGTTCAATGTGATCGCCACCGCCATCTTGAGGCGGCAAAAGCCTTTTTCCCATGGGCTGGGACTAGCCGAGCGGGTGATTCGCGGCAAGAGGCGCACGCCGGACCGGACGACTTGTGCGCTGTTCTGCAACAGGAAACAGCAAGGTCGAGCTTGCCGGCCAACATCAGTCTGTTACATGCCACATCTATTGCGAAGCACGGTAACGCTCTACGGCCCGACCTTCATGCCAAATTCACTGCATTCTGCAATAGCATTCGGATCGGGTTTGCCTTTCGCCGCGATTTTTGACCATTGTGCCGGGACACGCCTTTTTCCCGTCCAGTTCGTCACGGAATGGTGATGGCGCGAAGAATTGAAAAACAATTTCAGGACACTCTCAGGGACCTTGCGATGACAATCAAACGCTCAACTCTCCGGAAATTCGCTCTTTCGACCTTCTTGTTCACACTGCCGCTGAATGCGGCCCTTGCCCAGGACGCCGCGGTCGCCGACCGGCTTAAGGCGGCGCTGGCCGCCCAGGGCGTCGACATCTCCTGGACCGGCGTCACCGGCGACAACACCAGCATGGTGCTGCAGGGCGTTGCCATCAAGCCGGCGGCGGAAAAGGAAGCCCTCACCATCGGCGACGTCAAGCTCGAGGGTGTGACCGCCGCCAATGGCGGCTTTGACATCGGCACCGTGTCGACGTCGGCCTTCGAACACAGCAAGGACGGCGTCACCCTCAATCTCAGCCCCTTCGTCATCCACGACATGACTGTTCCGGCCGACGGCGCTACCGGCCCACTCGGTGCGCTGATGATCTACAAGTCGGCTGAACTCTCCAACATGACGGTCAAGGTTGCCGACAAGACCGCATTCTCGATGGACGGGCTTGCCATCAAGATCACACCGCCCGCGGACGGCAAGGCGATGGAATTCACCGGCACCACCGAAAAGTTCAATGCCGACCTGACGCTGGTCGACGATCCCAAGTCGAAGGAAGTCATCGACGCGCTCGGCTACCAGAACATCGCGGGCAATTTCGAGATAGCCGGCAACTGGCAGCCTTCGGACGGCAAGATGGAGCTGTCGAAATACGACATCTCGGTCGAGAATGCCGGCACGCTCGGCATGACCTTCGACCTCGGCGGCTACACAATGGACTTCGTCAAGTCGCTGCAGGAAATGCAGAAGAAGATGGCCGCGCAGCCGGAAGGCGCGGACAATTCGGCGCAAGGCATGGCCATGCTCGGCCTGCTGCAGCAGCTTTCCTTCAACAGCGCCTCGATCCGCTTCGACGACGATTCGCTGACCGGCAAGGTGCTGGACTATGTCGGCAAGCAGCAAGGCATGTCGGCCAAGGACATCGCCAACCAGGCCAAGGCGATCGTGCCGTTCGGCATGGCGCAGCTCAACAATCCGGAGCTGACGGCGCAGGTGACGGCGGCGGTCAGCAAATATCTCGACGATCCGAAGAGCCTCGAAATCTCGGCCGAGCCGCCGGCAGCGGTACCGTTCGCGTTGATCATGGCGGGCGCCATGTCCAACCCGCTCGACTTGCCGAAGACGCTCGGCGTCAGCGTCAAGGCGAACGAGGACTGATCGAAGCGGCCTCAAGACCAAGAAAAGCCCGGCAGCGATGCCGGGCTTTTTTGTGGGATTATCGAGTCGAAAGAACCGGTTCTGCCGGTTTTTAAAGTACCGCTGAAACTCGCGATCAGCCGTCCTTCTTGGTCGGTGCAACGCGCAGCGCCAGTTCGCGAAGCTGCTGCGGCGAGGCTTCCGACGGCGCGTTCATCAACAAATCATAGGCCTGCTGGTTCATCGGGAACATGGTGATCTCGCGCAGGTTCTTGGCGCCAACCAAGAGCATGACGACGCGGTCGACGCCGGCCGCCATGCCGCCATGCGGCGGCGCGCCATACTGGAAGGCACGGTAGAGGCCGCCGAAACGCTCTTCCACCGTAGCACGGTCCAGCCCGACGGTCTCGAACGCCTTGACCATGGTTTCGGGCAGGTGGTTGCGGATGCCGCCTGAGGCGATTTCGAAACCGTTGCAGACCATGTCGTACTGGAAGGCCTTGATGCCAAGCAGATCCTCGCCGTTCAGCGCATCGATGCCACCTTGCGGCATCGAGAACGGGTTGTGGGCGAAGTCGATCTTCTTCTCTTCCTCGTTCCATTCGAAGAACGGGAAGTCGACGATCCAGCACAATTCGAAGCGTTCGCGGTCGACGAGGTTCAATTCCTCGCCGGCACGCGTGCGCGCCGCACCGGCGAAGGAAACGAACTTCTTCGGATCGCCGGCGACGAAGAAGGCGGCGTCGCCATCGGCAAGGCCGAGCTGCTGGCGGATCGCCTCGGTGCGCTCCTCGCCGATGTTCTTGGCGAGCGGGCCGGCGCCTTCGAGTTTTTCGCCTTCCTTGCGCCAGAAGATGTAGCCCAAGCCCGGCTGGCCCTCGCCTTGCGCCCAGGAATTCATGCGGTCGCAGAAGGCACGGCTGCCGCCGGTCTTGGCCGGAATGCCCCACACTTCGGCCTTCGGGTCGTTGGCCAGGATGTTGGCGAAGACCTTGAAGCCGGAATCGCGAAAATGGTCGGAGACGGCCTGCATCTCGATCGGGTTGCGCAGGTCCGGCTTGTCGGAGCCGTATTTGCGCATGGCGACATCATACGGAATGCGCTGGAATTTCTGCGTCACCGGCTTGCCGTTGGCGAAGGCCTCGAAGACCCCGCGGATGACAGGCTCCATCGTGTTGAGCACGTCGTCCTGCTCGACGAAGCTCATTTCGAGGTCGAGCTGGTAGAATTCGCCGGGCAGACGGTCGGCGCGCGGATCCTCGTCGCGGAAGCAGGGCGCGATCTGGAAATAGCGGTCGAAGCCCGAAACCATGATCAGCTGCTTGTACTGCTGCGGCGCCTGCGGCAGCGCGTAGAAAGTGCCGGGATGGATGCGCGACGGGACCAGGAAGTCGCGTGCGCCTTCCGGCGACGAAGCCGTCAGGATCGGCGTCGAGAATTCGGTGAAGCCGACATCGGTCATGCGCCTGCGCATCTCGGCGATGATCTTGGTGCGCGCCACAATGTTTTTGTGCAGCGTGTCGCGGCGCAGGTCGAGGAAGCGGTACTTCAGCCTGATATCCTCGGGATAATCCGGCTCGCCGAACACCGGCAGCGGCAGTTCCTTGGCCGCCGACAGCACCTCGATCTCGCGGGCGAAAATCTCGATCTCGCCGGTCGGCAAGTTGGCGTTCGTGGTCTCGGGCAAGCGCGCCTTGACCTCGCCGTCGACGCGGATGACCCATTCGCCGCGCACGGTCTCGGCGACCTTGAAGGCAGGCGAATCGGGATCGGCGACGATCTGTGTCAGGCCATAGTGGTCGCGCAGATCGATGAACAGCAGGCCGCCATGGTCGCGCACGCGATGCACCCAGCCCGACAGGCGAACGGAATTGCCGACGTCGCTCTTTCTCAACTGGGCACAGGTATGGCTGCGGTAACGGTGCATTGTCATTGGTAAAGTCCGGGGTGCTGGGTGGCAGGCCAAAGCATCAAGCCCGGCCCAAAATTTGCGCGAAAAGCGCATGAGAGACCGGCTTTGTCAAGGCAAGCGGGCGATCCCGGTGCCCGACATGCCGCCAAGCGTTCAGGCGAAGTGGATTTCAGCGCCCTGGCGTTCGAAATCGGCGAGGATTGCGGCCGGTGCTGTCTTTCGACCACCAGATGGCGGATCGCTTCGGCCCCGGCGACGCGATAAGGCGCCGCAGTGGCCAGCTTGTCGTTGGTGACGGCGATGACGATGCCGACGCTGTTCCTGGCCATGGCCCGTTTCACCTCGGCCTCCGCCGAATCGAACGCCGTCACGCCTCGCGATGCGTCGAGACCGCAGGACCCTAGAATGAACAGGTCCGCGCCAAGCTGCGCGACGGCGGCCAGCGTGTTGGCGCCGACGCTGGCGCCGAGGTGGCGGTCGAACCTGCCGCCGAGCACAATCAGTTCGATCAGGGCGTGGTCTGACAGCGCCGAGGCAACTTCGAGGGAATTGGTGGCGACGGTCAGATCGAGGTCGCGCGGGATGGCCCTGGCGATTGCGGCATTGGTCATGCCGCTGTCGATGAACAAAGTCTGCCCGCGCGCGAGCAACGCCACGGTCGCGCGAGCCAGCCGCGCCTTCTCTTCGACGGCATGGCCGGCGCGCAGGCCGACCGGCGTTGTCGCGAAAGGCGCTGATGCAACCGCGCCGCCATAGACCCGGCGGCAGTGCCCGGCCTTCGCCAGTTCCCTGAGGTCGCGGCGCACCGTGTCTTCCGAGACGCCGAAGTGGCTCGCCAGTTCGCCGGCGAGCACTCTCCCCTCCGCCGCGAGGCGGTCGCGGATAAGCTGGTGCCGTTGATCGGTCAGCATTGCCTGTTTCCTATTTCTTCTTGCACGTTCTTGCATGTTTTGCACGTTTATGCAAGGAATGACCAATCGGGCGGCGGCACAAGCCAGCCTCTCTCCCTTTGAAAGCACCGCGATGCGCTTTGGCCTCAACCTTGCCCCGCAACACCGCGTCTATGCCGGGTTCGCGATCTATTCCTTCGCCATGGGCAACATTTTTCCGCGGCTGCCCGATATCAAGCACGCCATGGGCATCGGCGACGGCACGCTCGGCCTCGCCCTGATCGGAACGCCGATCGGCACGTTGACGGCGCTGTCATTGGCAACGCCGCTGCTCGAGCGCGTCGGCTTCCGCCGCGCGCTGCTCGCTTTGGTCCCGCTGCTGGCGCTTGCCTATACCATCGCGGTGCATGCGCCGGGGCCGCTGGCGCTGTTCCTGATGCTCTTTCCGGTCGGCCTGATGATCGGCAGCGTCGAGATCATGCTCAATGTCGAGGCTGACCGGACCGAGTTCCTGGTCAAGCGCCGCATCATGAACCGCGCACATTCGTTCTGGAGCATCGGCTTTTTCGGCGCCGGCCTGTTCGGAGCCGCACTTGCGCATCTCGGCATATCGCCGCAACTGCATCTGGCGCTGATCGTGCCGATCGTCGCGATCTCGATGGCGCTGTTCCTGGGAGGCTACCAGCCCGCGCCGAGCCGCTTTGCCGGCACCGGCGAGAAGGCACCCGTGCTGGCGCGGCCGACATTGCCGATACTCGTGCTTGTCTAGGTGACGCTCTCGGCAATGCTGATGGAAGGCGCCAGCATCGACTGGTCGGCGATCTATATGCGAACCGTGTTCGACTCAGGCCCCTTCGTCGCCGGTTTCACCGTGGCGCTGTTTGCCTTTTCCCAGGCGACCACGCGATTCTTCGCCGACAGTTTCGTCGACCGCCATTCGCCAAGCGGCGTGGCGCGGGTGCTGCTGTTGATGATGGCGGCCGGCGTGCTGATTGTCTTTTTCTCGCCCGCGCCGTTCTTCTCCATGCTGGGCTTCGCGCTTGTGGGGATCGGCACCAGCGCCCTCTTCCCGCTGGCGATCTCGGCCGCCGCCCAGCGGACGGACCGGCCGGCGGCGATCAATGTCGCGGCGCTGTCGCAGATCTCCTTCGTCGCCTTCCTGCTCGGCCCGCCGCTGCTCGGCTTCGTCTCCGACCATTGGGGCATCCGCTCGGCCTTTGGCTTCGGCATCCCGTTCATCGCTCTGAGCCTGCTGACTGCTGGTTCGCTTGGCCGGCGGCCGGCCGCTGACAAACCCGCCGCGCCGGCGGGTGAGCCGTCCGAACCGACTCGGGACAAAGTACTGGCGCGGGCAGCAGAGGGGTGAATGGCGTCTGCAAAAGGCTCAGGCAGTGTTCCCACGGCAAGCCGCGTCGTAGTCGGCCAGCACCTGGCCGATCGCGTCGTGAAGGATGGCGTTTGGATTCCCCGCCAGCCCGAGCCCGGCCGGCACCATCGGCAGGAACTGCCGCATCAGCGTTGCGGGAATGCTGACGCCGTCGAGCGCCTCTTGCAGACGGCCGACGGCGACGCCGGCGGCGGGGTTGTTCCAGTAGTAGCGAATGCGGTCGCTGTAGCTGTAATGCCGCTGCAGATGGAGGCTTGCTTCATTGCCATGATAGTGGCTGTGCCAATGGCCGGGCGCTGCCAGCATCACGCGTTCCATCGTGCGGGCAAGCGACCTGTCGCCATAGTCCGCGATCATTTCGCTGGCGATCAGGTCAAGCCCGTAAAGCGCCTCGCGCAAGGCAAAGGTCAGGCCCGGACCCACTTTAAGGATCGGAAAGCCGTTGCCGACAAGCGCGGTCAACGCCGCGCGGCTCTGGTAGTCGGTGGAATGCGCCTCGTAGACGAGCGACGGCTCTTCATCGAGCAGTCCGGTCAGTGCCTTCGACGCCTCCGGCCTGTAGGCGACGACGTTCTGGCTGCCGAATTCGACGCCGGGCTGCACGACCACGGCAATGACGCGGCCAAACGCTTCCGCCAGACCCTCGCGGGCAAAGATTTCGCGATGCACCTCGATGGTGCGGCGCGCCGCCGCCGCCTCGGTGGGTCTGAGCTCGCTGATTGCATGATCGACGCCGCCCGGGGCAGGAACCTCGGTGCCGATGATGTAGACCGGCAATGCGCCGCCGGCCGCGCGCGCCGCCTTTTCTGCCGCCTTGGCCAGTCGCGCCGCCCGGGTCGCGATGGTCTCGTCATCCAGCGCCGCCGGCTCGCCGGCACAACCCATCGACGCGTCGAGATGGATCTTGCTGAAACCGGCCCAGACGTAAGCGGTGACCATGGCCTCGGCCTTGCTCATCGCTTGTGCGGCCGGCTCCGCGCGCCACGGATTCGGTCCGAGATGGTCGCCGCCAAAGATGATGCGCTGGGGGTCGAGACCTTCCCTGCTGGCGATCTCCAGCACGAAGGCGACGAACAGGTCCGGGGTCATCCCGGTGTAGCCGCCGAACTGATTGACCTGATTGCAGGTTGCCTCGATCAGCAGCGAGGCTTCCTTGTCGGCGACGGCACGCCTGATCGCCGTCTGGATCACCAGCGGATGGGCCGAGCAGATCGAGGTGATGCCGTAAGGCGACCCGTTTCTGCGCGCGGTGGCGAGAGCTGCAAGCGGATTGGCCATCATGTCGCCCTCTGTGTCCCGGCAATGAAATCGTCAAGCACATCGAAGCCGGCAAGGCCCCCCATGGGCCCACGCCGCGTGACGTTGCGGGCGCCGGCGGCATTGGCATAAAACAGCGCCTTGGCAGGCTCCATCCCCTTGCGCCGGCAGGTCAGGTAGGTCGCGCCGAAACAGTCGCCGGCGCCGGTGGGGTCGACTTCCTCGACCAGGAAGCCGGCACAGTCGATCCTGCTGCCGTCGGCGCCGAAACGGGTAGAACCGGCTGCGCCGCGCTTCAGCACAATCTCGCCGACGCCTCTGGCGATCAGCGCTGCAACTGCCTGGCGTTCGTCATCGACGCCCGCCGCGGCAAGCAGCTCGTCGCCGGAAGGCAGCAGCAGATCCGCATCGTCGACCAGTGCGGAAAATTGCGCGCCGTCGGCGCCGTCGATCAACTCCTTGCGCACATTCGGATCGAAGGAGGTCGAGCCGCCGCGGGCACGCACGGCCTTTAAGGCATAGGCGACGATCTCCTTCAGCCCGGATACGGACAGGGTCGACCCCATGACATGCAGATGACCTGCCTTGTCCGCCAGCTCGCGCGCCTCGGCGGTAAGCCGGATCTGTCCGGCGGCGGATTCGGCAATGTTGTAGACGAAGTCCCGGCCGCCGTCCGGCCTGTAGCGCACGAACGCGCTTCCCGTCGGGTAGCGGTCGCTGACCGCCACAGCCGAGACGTCGACGCCGTCGCGCCGGAGCCTGTCCAAATTGATGGTTCCGAAATCGTCGCGGCCGACGCAGCCGATGAGGCCGGCGGCGCCGCCGAGCCTTGCGACCTGGTCGATGAAGATGGCCGGTGCCCCGCTCGGATAGGGGCCCATCAGCGTCAGCGGCTCGAGGAAGCCCAGACCCCGCTCCGTCGCCATGATCTCGACCAGGATTTCGCCCGCGACTATCGTCGGCCCCGTGGGCTCGGAGGCGATCTCCCTTCGACGGTTCATTTCCTGCAATTCCTTCTCCCCCAGCCGGCGGCGCGCCGACTGCACGATAGCGCCGGTCCGCAGCCGAGGTAAATCGGAGTAAGGTTGAAGTCAACAAAAACTGTACGCATGTCCACTTAATTTGCTTCGCATGCGGCTTTCCATATCACCTCGAACGACGAACTATCATACGCCGAGCGAAGGCACGGAGGCCAGAATCCGACGACGATACGCTTGACTTGGCTTTCCTGTAGCGCAATAAAATATGTACGCATGTTCACTTACACATGCGCATTCGTAAAGGAGGAGACGAAATGCCTATCGGTAAGCGTATCGGAATTCTTGGCCTGTCGGCCGCCGTTTCGGCACTGGCGGCAAATGCCGCCCTGTCCGAGGAGATCACGGTTGCGACGGTCAACAATGGCGACATGATCATCATGCAGAAGCTGTCGCCCGAATGGGAGAAGGCGACAGGAAACAAGGTGAACTGGGTGGTGCTCGAGGAAAACGTGCTGCGCGAGCGGGTCACCACCGACATCGCCACCAAGGGCGGCCAGTTCGACGTGATGACGATCGGCGGCTATGAGACGCCGATCTGGGGCAAGAGCGGCTGGCTGACATCGCTCAACGATCTCGGCGACGATTATGACTATGACGACCTGATCGCGCCGGTGCGCAGCGGTTTGACGGTCGACGGCAAGCTCTATGCCGTGCCCTTCTACGCCGAAAGCTCGTTCACACTCTACCGCAAGGATCTGTTCGACGCCGCCGGCCTGAAGATGCCGGAGCAGCCGACCTATGACCAGATCACGGAATTCGCCGACAAGCTCACCGACAAGTCGAAGGAGCAATACGGCCTTTGCCTGCGCGGCAAGCCGGGCTGGGGCGAGAACATGGCCTTTGTCGGCACGCTGGTGAACACGTTCGGCGGCCGCTGGTTCGATATGGACTGGAAGCCGCAGCTCAATTCGGATGCGTGGAAGAAGGCGATCGGCTGGTATGTCGACACGATGAAGAAGGATGGACCTCCGGGAATAAGCTCCAACGGCTTCAACGAGAACCAGACCTTGTTCGCCTCCGGCCATTGCGCCATGTGGATCGACGCCACGTCCGCCGCGGGTCGCGTCTATGATCCCAAGCAGAGCAAGGTCGCCGACAAGGTTGCCTTCGCCAAGGCACCGGTGGCGGTCACGCCAAACGGTTCGGCCTGGGGCTGGGCATGGAGCCTCGCCATCCCGACCTCGACCAAGAAGGCGGATGTGGCGAAATCCTTCGTCAAATGGGCGACCTCGAAAGCCTATGTCCAGCGCGTCGGCGAGACCGAAGGCTGGGTCGCGGCACCTCCGGGAACGCGCAAGTCGACCTATGCCAGCGCCGACTACCAGAAGGCGGCGCCCTTCGCCGCGACAGTCCTTGCCGCGATCGAATCCGCCGACCCGACCAAGCAGACCAAGGATCCGGTTCCCTATACCGGCATCCAGTTCGTCGCCATCCCCGAATTCCAGGGCATTGGAACCGATGTCGGTCAGGCGATTGCCGCTGCGGTGACCGGTCAGCAGTCGGTCGATGATGCGCTGAACGGCGCCGAGACCGCCGTGGAGAAGACGATGACGGAAGCGGGCTACATCAAATAGCGGGCTCGAGCCACACGACCAGACCAGGGGGCGGAACGTGCGCCGCCTCCTGGCGATCCCGGCCTGTCATACCTCCCGTTGCAGCGGGCCGGGAGGATGCACGGATCGGCCGAGGCAACTCCAGGAAAATTGCGGTGCGGTTTTCCCTCCGGAATTGCGTGAGCAATCGGCAGGTCCGTGCGTTCCTCGCGGCAATCAGGGCAAAAGAGCCTGACGGCTTGCGCCTGGAATTGCGAAAAAGCCCAGCCATGCGCCGGACGCCGGCTGACCGCAACGACACCGTTTTCGAACAGTCAGGAAAGGCTGGAACTGGACATGAAACTGAAGAGCAAGACGGCCCTGATCACCGGTGGCGCGCGCGGCATTGGCCTCGGCTTCGCGCAAGCCTATGCGCGCGAAGGCGCCAAGGTTGTGATCGCCGATATCGACATCGAACGCGCCACGCGGGCGGCCACCGCGATCGGTCCGGCGGCCAGCGCCGTCAAGCTCGATGTCACCGACCTCGATGCGATCGAAAGGGTGGCGGCGGAGGTCGACCAAGCGTCCGGCGGAATCGACATCCTCGTCAACAATGCGGCCATCTTCGACATGGCGCCGATCACCGATATCACCGAAGCAAGCTACGACAAGGTCTTCGATATCAATCTCAAGGGACCGCTGTTCATCATGAAGGCGGTGGCCAATCTGATGATCAAGCGCGGCCGCGGCGGCAAGATCATCAACATGGCCAGCCAGGCCGGCCGCCGCGGCGAGGCGCTGGTGCTGCTATACTGCGCCTCCAAGGCAGCGATTATCTCGGCGACGCAGTCGGCGGCGCTGGCGCTGGTCAAGCATGGCATCAACGTCAATGCCATCGCGCCCGGCGTCGTCGACGGCGAGCACTGGGATGTCGTCGACGCCCACTTTGCCCGCTGGGAGGGCCTGAAGCCGGGAGAAAAGAAGGCGGCGGTGGCAAAGTCCGTCCCGATCGGCCGTTTCGCAAACCCCGAGGATATTGCGGGGCTTGCCGTGTTCCTCGCCTCCTCCGACAGCGACTACATCCTGGCGCAGACCTATAATGTCGACGGCGGCAACTGGATGAGCTGAAGCCCGTTGCGCAAGGTCAAGGGAGACTGAGATGAAAGCCATACGATTTGCCGCGGCCGGCGTCGCCGGCATGGCGGACCTCGAAATGCCCCGCATCAAAGCCGGCCATGCCTTGGTCCGCGTCCGTGCGGCCGGGCTTTGCCACACCGACATCGAGGTGCTGCATGGCCGCTACGGCGTGGGCGCGTTTCCGCTGGTCCCCGGTCATGAATATGCCGGCACTGTCGAGGCGGTCGCCGACGATGTCGTGACGGTCAAGCCCGGCGACCGGGTCGCAATCGATCCCAACATACCGTGCGGGCATTGTGCCGCCTGCCGGAAAGGCCTGACCAATCTGTGCGCCTCGCTGAAAGCCTATGGCGTGACCGAAAATGGCGGCTTCGCCGAGTTCAGCCTCGTGGCTGTCGCTCATCTGCACAACATCGGCGATCTCGCCTTCGATACGGCAGCACTTGCCGAACCGCTCGCCTGCGTGCTCAACGGCCTGGGTAGCGCCGGCGTCGAGGCGGGCAAGACCGTACCCGGCAATGCGCTGGTCTTCGGCGCCGGTCCGATCGGCCTGCTCATGGCGCTGTCGCTCAAGGCCAAGGGGGTGGGCAGCGTGGCGGTCGCCGACATCAGCGAACAGCGGCTTGCCTTCACCGAGGCTCTCGGACTGGAACCGTTGGTATCCGGATCGCAGGAACTCGCCGCAAGAGCGCGCGGCTTCGATTTCGTCGCCGATGCCACCGGCGTCGCCAAGGTGGTCGAAGGCATGATCGGTTTCACCGCCGATGGCGGCACGGCACTGGTCTTCGGCGTCTGCGCGCCCGATGCCAGGATCTCGGTCGCCCCGTTCGAGATTTTCCGCCGGCAGATCAGACTGGCGGGGTCGCATTCGCTGAACCGCAACATCCCCCAGGCGCTCGACATCCTTAAACGCGACGACGGCACGATGGCACGGCTTGTCAGCCACCAGCTGCCGCTTTCCGAACTGCTGCCGTTCTTCGCCAAGAGCAGCGGCGACCCGGCGACGATGAAAGTACAGTTTTCAGCTGAGTCGTGATCTCAATGAGTACAGCCGCGCCCGGGGCCACAGGCAGATTCCTCATTTGGAAAGCACATCCCTCCTCCTTTCCGCGAAAAGGTGACTCAAGTAGACAGTGACGACAGCATTTCGAACAAGGAGCCCACGGATGGTAAAGACGATAAGGACGATGGAGGACTTCTCAGCCTTTGTCGGCCTGTCTCGCACCACCGTTTCCAAATATTTCAACGATCCCGGCTCGGTGCGGAAAACACTCGAACCGTGATCGAGGCCGCGCAAAAGAAATCCGGCTTCCGGCCGAGCATGTTCGCCGTCAATCTCAACCGCCGCCGCAGCAACATTCTCGGCGTCATCATTCCGAATTCGACGGATCCGTTCTACATGGCGCTGACGCGTCGCATCGAAACGATCGCCAACGAAGCCGGATTCCTGGCATTTGTGCTGTCCTCCGACGGGCACGCCGAGATGGAGGACCAGGCGATCCAGACATTCAGGTCGATGAACATTGCCGGTGCCATCATCGCGCCGCTCGGCGTGCAGTCCCATCACCGGATACTCGCGGAACTCGGATCAAGCATCCCGCTGATCTATGTCGACTCGCCGCTTGACGAGACCTCCTCGTTCGTCGGCACCGACAACAGGCAGAGTTTCAGGCTGATCGTCGACTATCTCTGCCGGTCCGGCGAACCGCCCTGCTACTTCGCCATGCCGTTGGTCAATAACAACGCCTCGGCCAGACAGGAGGCCTATATCGAGGCCATGCAGCAGTTCAAGATGATACCCGAAATCGTGCCCGTCACTGATGCGCGGTCATGGGATTTCGAGAAGTTCGGCTACGACGAAGCGCTTCGCATCCTGAAGGCGGAGGGCTTTGCCACCAAGACAGTGCTTTGCGCCAATGACCGTGTCGCCTTCGGCGTCATCGCGGCCGCCTATCATCTGGGCCTGAAGGTGGGCCACGGCCCGGACTGCGATTTGCGGGTCGCGGGACACGACGACCATCCGCTGTCGCGCTACGCCTGCCCGCCGATCACGACCGTTGCGCAAAACTACAATGAGATCGGCCGCCTGGCCATCGAACTTCTCCTGCAGAGGCTGGATGAAGACTCCTCGGCCAAACCAGGCAGCGGGCGCATCCTGCTCAACGCCGAACTCATGCTGCGAAGCTCGGCCTGAGCGCTCTCGGCGACCTTGAAGGCTGGCGAATCCTATGAACCCAACGCTGACAGCCGCAGGCGCTGTGCGAGGTGATCGACCACCAATGCAGTGCCGGCGGAAGATTTTGCGGCCCGATGAAGGCGTATCTCGGCCCCGGGCAGATGCGGCACATGTCGACCCGGATGGACGCCCCGCAAGCCGGGTGCAAGCATGCTGCCTTTGACCACGGTGATTGCCAGGCCCTGCTCGACGATTGCCTCCGTGGCGGCGAGGCTCGGGCTGACATAGGCGAATCGCCATGGCCGGCCTGCTGTGTTGAGTGCCTCGACGGCCCAGGCGCGAAACAGGCAATCGGGATAGGACAAGGCAACGGGCAGCGGATCGGTCTCCTCGACGGCACGGGTCGCAGCAGCCGCCCAAATCGCCCTTTCGCGGCATATCAGATCACCCTCGACCGTGCCTTCCGGATGCATGGCGATGACCGCGTCGAACGATGAACCGAGCCGTTTGAGAAGCAGAGCCGTGAGACCGATCTCCATGTCGACCTGCACCAGCGGAAATCGCTCGGCAATGTCGGCGAGGAGGCGCGGCAGGATCTTAGTGCCATAGTCCTCCATGACCCCGATGCGAACGTGTCCAGCCACCCGCTGATTGGAAACACGTGCAATCGCCTGCTCATTGAGGGCAAGGATGCGGCGTGCATCGGTCAGAAAGCCCTCCCCGGCGGCCGTCAGTTCAACGCGAGCGGTCGAGCGGCGAAACAGGGCGGTGTCGAGGCGTTCCTCGAGACGTTTGACCTGCAGGCTGACGGCGGCCTGCGTTCGATTGAGCTGCTCGGCGGCGCGCGTGAACGAAAGGCGGTCGGCAACAACGACGAAGGCGCGCAGCAGGTCGGGATCGAGGCTTGGGGTGTTCATAGCGAAACATTATCAAACTCATTGAGCTTATTCGATTCCTTTCGATCCGCCTGCCCGATATCGCTGACACCGAACTGGCAGAGGTCGGGAACAATGGAAATTCTGGGCGTGCTCGCGGCAATTCTCTCCAGTGCTCTTGGCGGCACGGCGGTTGGCGCAACGCGATATCTTGCAGGCACGCTCGATCCTCTCACCATCGGCGCGGTCCGTTTCGGCGGCGGGTTTCTGGTCCTGGTCGCCGTGGCGCTGATGCGGCGGGACAAATGGCCACTGAAGAGCGACTGGCCCGGCGTCGGCGCATTGGGTGTCTTGTTCTTCGGCCTGTTTCCTGTGCTCTTCAATGGAGCCCTTGTCTACACGACGGCGGCACGCGGAGCCCTGGCACTGTCGACACTGCCCCTGCTCACCATGCTTGCCGGGGCGGTTCTGAGGATCGAGACGCCGACCATGCGCAAGATCGTCGGCGTCCTGATTGCCATGGCTGGGGTGGCCATCGCACTCGGCACCAGCCTGGCGACCGCTCCCCCGGGTGCATGGCGCGGAGACCTGCTCATGGTCGCCGCCGCATGCTGCATGGCGCTCTACAATGTCTGGTCGCGACCCTTTCTGTCCCGCACAGCGCCGATCCCGTTCGTGGCGTTTGGCATGGGCGTGGGTGCGGTCTGCCTGTCGGCCCTGGTGGCGTCGAGCGGAGGGTTCGCGCGGCTTGCCACGCTTGGCACCCCTCAGTGGATCGCGGCCGGTTATCTGGCCATAATCTGCGGCGCCTTGATTTTCTTCCTGTGGGCCTTCGCGCTTGGACGCGCGGCGCCGACACTGGTTGCCGTCTCCGTTGCGGTCAATCCGGTCACCGCATCGATCTTCGGTGTCGTCTTCCTGGGCGAGCAGGTGAGCGCGAAGCTGATTATTGGGCTTATCGCGGTCCTCGCCGGAATAGCGATCACATCGGGAGCAGGGTTCGGCTCAAGACATCGGGAGGCCCGGCGCCGGCCTTCCTGAACCAAATTCAGCTGGATACACCGATCATCCCTGTTGGCATGGGGAATTGCGCTGGCATTGACCAAAGCGATGGTTCAAGAAGGGATCACCGATCCGTGATTGCTTCTTCATGTCGTCCATCCGCCCGCTGATCCCGCTCCTTCTCGCCGCCGGCATCCTGCTCGGCGGCAATGGGCTGCAGGGCACGCTGATTGCACTGCGCGGCGCGCAGGAAGGGTTTCCCGCTTCCGACATCGGCCTGATGGGCACCTTCTATTTCGCCGGCTTTCTGCTCGGTTGCCTGGCCATCACCCGCATCATGAAGGCGGTCGGCCATATCAGGGCGTTTTCGGCACTTGCCGCGATCGCCTCGGTCGGCACTCTGCTTTTGGTGCTGGTCCTCGATCCGGTGATGTGGTGCGCGGTGCGCTTTGCCGGCGGCTTCTGTTTCGCCGGGCTGTTCACCATCGTCGAAAGCTGGCTGAATTCCGGCGTCACCAACAAGGACCGCGCCCGCGTGCTGGCGATCTACCGGATGGTCGATACCGGCTCGGTGACATCAGCCCAGTTCCTGATCCCTGTCTTCGGCGCCGGCGGCTTCACCATCTTCGCCATCATGTCGATCATGATCACACTGTCGCTGGTGCCGGTCTCGCTCGGCGACCGTTCCAACCCGACGCCGCCGGAGGAGGTCAAGCTCGACCTGGCGCGCGTCTGGCGCATTTCGCCGCTCGGCTGCTTCGGATGCATCGCCGTCGGCGTCACCAACAGCGCGTTTCGCACGCTGTCGCCGGTCTATGCCGAACAGATCGGCATGTCGGTCGCCGATGTCGTCACCTTCGTCAGCGTCGGCATCTTTGGCGGTGCCATTATCCAGTATCCGCTCGGCTACCTCTCCGACCGCTGGGACCGGCGCCGGGTGCTGTTGATGACGACCTGCTGCGCGATGCTTTCCGCTTTGGCGCTGGTGTTCATCGCCGGCAGCAATCCGCTGCTCAACTTCATCATCATCTTCATCTTCGGCTGTTTCGCCATGCCGCTCTATTCGCTGTCGGCGCCGCATTCCAACGACCGCGCCGACACGGGCGAGTTCGTGCTGATCAATGCGGCGCTGATGCTGTTCTACTCTTTCGGCGCCATCGGTGGCCCTTTCGCCGCCTCCACCGCGATGCAGCATTTCGGGCCGAGCTCGCTGTTCGTGTTCAGTGCCACCGTCTACGCGATCTTCATCGCCGTCATCCTCTACCGCATGCAGGCGCGGTCCGGCGTGCCCGTGGGCAAGCGCAGCCGCTTCACCGCACTGTTGCGCACTTCTACCATTTTCGCGCGGCTGGCCAGGCGGAATGGCGATTCCGATGACCCGGGAAGCTGATGATGGAGGCGCCAAAGCTTGACGAAAGCCTTCCCGGCTGAAATCTAGGAAGACCTTACTCCTGCCAAAAGCGATTTGATGCACGTCATCACCACCCAGAAAGAACTCGAGACCGTTCTCGCCGCTTTCGAAAAGTCGGATTTCGTCACCGTCGACACCGAGTTCATCCGCGAAACGACCTTCTGGCCAATCCTGTGCCTGATCCAGATGGCGGCGCCTGGCGTCACCGCGCTGATCGATCCGCTGTCGCCCGACATCAACCTGGCGCCCTTCTTCAGGCTGATGGCCAATGAGGCGGTGGTGAAAGTCTTCCATGCCGCCCGGCAGGACATCGAAATCATCGTCCATCTCGGCGATCTCGTTCCGCATCCGGTGTTCGATACGCAGGTCGCGGCAATGGTTTGCGGCTTCGGCGACAGCGTTTCCTACGACCAGCTCGTGCAGCGCATCACCGGGGCGCGGCTCGACAAGTCTTCGCGCTTCACCGACTGGCGCCACCGGCCGCTGTCCGACAAGCAGCTCGACTATGCGCTGGCCGACGTTACCCATCTGATCGAGGTCTATCAGCACCTCAGCGCCGAGTTGGAGCGGGAAAACCGCGCCCACTGGCTGAACGAAGAGATGGACGTCCTGACCTCGCGCGAGACCTACGATCCGCACCCGGAGGACGCCTGGAAGCGGCTGAAGATGCGGCTGCGCAAGCCGCAGGAACTGGCGATCGTGCAGGCCGTTGCGGCATGGCGCGAGCGCGAGGCCAGGGAACGCGACGTGCCGCGCGGCCGCGTGCTCAAGGACGATGCGATCTACGAGGTGGCGCAGCAGGCACCGCGCGATGCGGCCGCCCTTGGCAAGCTGCGCACCACGCCAAAAGGCTGGGAGCGCTCCTCGACGGCGACGGCCCTGCTTGGAGCGGTCAATGCCGCACTTGCCCTGCCCAAGGAGCAGATGCCGAAACTGCCGAAGAATTTCCAGCCACCGGAAGGCTCAAGTGCCGCGGCGGAACTGTTGAAAGTGCTGCTCAGGATCGTCGCTGAAAAGCAGGGCGTAGCCTCGAAGGTGCTGGCTTCCAGCGACGACATCGACCGCATCGCGGCCGAGGGCGAGGATGCCGATGTGCCGGCGCTGCAAGGATGGCGGCGCGCCGTCTTCGGCGAGGCGGCACTGAAGCTGGTGCGCGGCGAGATCGGGATAAAATTCGACAAGCGAAAAATAGCGGTGTTCGATTTGTAGCTTCTTCCTTCTCCCCTTGTGGGAGAAGGAAGAACTGCTCTGCTCAGACCGCTCCCAGCAGGTGCAGCGCGAACCAAATCCAGGCCAGCGCCAGCACGGCCGCGCCTGCGAAGAAAGTGCGGCTGCGCAATCGCAGATTGTTGCTGGTCAGGTGCACCCAGGCGTGGAAATAGCGCGAGGCGACGAAAATCCACATCAGCGCCAAGGTCAGATAGTTGACGCCGTTGGTGACGTGGAGCGTCAGGCACAGCACATAGAAAAGCACCGGCAGTTCGAACTGGTTGCAGAGATTGGCGGCAACGGTGACGCTGGATGCAGGCTCGGTCGAACGCGTTTTGAACTGGCCGACCTTGGCCTCGCCCGACTTCACCGCGACGAACCGGCGCCGGCCCATCACGACGTAAACGATATAGACCAGCAGAACTTGCGCCAGAACAGGCCAGAAGATCGCGGTCTGGTTCATGGTGTGCCCCTGTCCTGCTAAACCTTGATCACCCCTGGCGCGGCTTCTGGCCCACCAGGGCAAGAATCGCGATGACGACCAGCGGGATGGCGAGAAGCGCGAATTTGGTGACGATCAGCACCGAAGCCAAAGACAGCGAATCCGGGTTGGCCGACAGGAAATCGGACAGAAGCCGCGCCACGGCGATGTTCTGGGCATAATCGGCAAGCGTGTAGGGCAGCACCAGAACAAGCGCGACGATCGACTGCACCTGCCCCGGCAGCGTGCGGAAAGTCTTCAGGCGCCGGCCGGTGGCCAGGATCAGGCTGACCAGGGTCAGCGACAGCAGCGCCGGAAACAGGAGATCGAAGGTCAGATAGTGCCAGACCAGAATGATCTCGCCGCCGCGCCGGCCGAGCGCCGTCAGCCAGGCCATGCCTTCGTCGGGGGTGAAACCGAAATAGCGCATGTCGAGCGACGGCAGGCCGCCGCTCAACTGACGGAAATAGAGGAATTCCAGCACCGTCATGGCGATGAAGACAGCCGCCGACAGGAAACACAGTGCGGCCGCGTGACGGGGCAGCCGCAGGATCGTCGCGATCAGGCTCCGCCCGAGCCCGTATTGTTCAGGCTCCGCCGGGATAGTTCGGGCTTTCGCGGGTAATCGTGACGTCATGGGCGTGGCTTTCACGAAGTCCGGCGTTGGATATGCGCACAAAAGTGGCGCGGTCGCGGAAATCGGCAAGATCGCGGCCACCGACATAACCCATAGCGGCTTTTAGCCCGCCTGCAAGCTGGTGCAGCACGCCAGACACAGGTCCTTTGTACGGGACCTGGCCTTCAATGCCTTCCGGCACCAGTTTGAGGGTGTCGCGCACCTCGGCCTGGAAGTAGCGATCGGCCGAGCCCCGCGCCATGGCGCCGACCGAACCCATGCCGCGATAGGCCTTGAAGGAGCGGCCCTGGTGCAGATAGACCTCGCCCGGGCTTTCGTCGGTACCGGCCAGCAGCGAGCCGATCATCGCGGCGCTTGCCCCGGCAGCCAGAGCCTTGGCGAGATCGCCGGAATATTTGATGCCGCCATCGGCAATCACCGACACACCCGATTTGTGCGCCGTCTCGACCGCCGACATGATGGCCGAAAGCTGCGGCACGCCGACACCGGCAACGATGCGGGTGGTGCAGATGGAGCCCGGGCCGATGCCGACCTTGACGGCGTCGGCGCCGGCGTCGATCAGCGCCTGCGTGCCTTCGGCGGTGGCGACGTTGCCGGCCAGGATGCGAACCGAATTGGAAAGCTTCTTGGCGCGGGTGACCGCGTCCAGTACGCGCTGCGAATGGCCATGCGCTGTGTCGATCACCAGAAGGTCGACGCCGGCCTCGATCAGACGCTCGGCGCGCTCGAAGCCGTCGTCGCCGACGCTGGTGGCCGCCGCCGCACGCAGGCGTCCCTGCGCATCCTTGGTGGCGTGCGGGTTGAGCTGCGACTTCTCGATGTCTTTGACGGTGATCAGCCCGACGCAATTGCCCTGCTTGTCGACGACGACAAGCTTCTCGATCCGGTGCTGGTGCAGAAGCCGCTTGGCCTCGTCCTGGTCGACATTCTCCTTGACCGTGATCAGGTTCTCACGGGTCATCAATTCGTAGACCTTCTGCGCCGGGTCGGAGGCAAAGCGCACGTCGCGGTTGGTCAGGATGCCGACGAGCCGGCCAGTCTTGTGGCCGCCCGTGCCACCATTTTCGACCACCGGAATGCCCGAGATGGAATAGGTGCGCATCAGCGACAGCGCGTCGGCGAGCGTCGCGTCCGGACCGATGGTGACCGGATTGACCACCATGCCGGACTCGAATTTCTTCACCTGCCGCACCTGCTCGGCCTGCTCGGCCGGCGTGAAATTGCGGTGGATGACGCCGATGCCGCCGGCTTGGGCCATGGCGATGGCAAGACGCGCCTCGGTGACGGTGTCCATCGCGGCGGAGAGGATCGGCACGTTGAGATCGATGTCGCCGGCAATGCGGGTGCGGACATCGGTTTCGCCAGGCATGACTTCGGAATGACCCGGCTGCAAAAGCACGTCGTCAAAGGTCAGCGCCAGCGCGCCGGTGGACGTTTCGATGATTTTTGCCATGGCCAGCCCTTTAGAATGCGGAAAAAGCGCTGGACCAGGATGGACAGCGCCGACTCGTTCTTCCCTTTCAGGATTGGCGCTGGCTGGTAACACGTCGCGACGCGGATGAAAAGCCGATCGTTGCATTGCACAACAGCGTCTTCGATCATTTGATTGTGCCACCCGTGGTTGCGGTCGCACAAAAGTGACAGCAAATTAACACGACATCGGTGGCCAGCCGTGATAACCGCCCCCACATATCGGCTCATTCCCCTTTTCTAAACGAGAATTGGCCGCAAAGAAAATTTGAAACGGTCACGCTCGTGAATCGCACCATTCCGCTGATCCTGGCGGTCGCCCTTTTCATGGAAAACATGGATTCGACCGTCATCGCGACATCGCTGCCGGCGATCGCCGTCGACATCCATACCAGCCCGATCGCGCTCAAGCTGGCGCTGACCGCCTATCTGGTGTCGCTGGCGATCTTCATTCCGATCAGCGGCTGGATGGCCGACCGCTTCGGCGCCAAGAACATTTTTCGCGCCGCGATCGCGGTGTTCATCGTCGGCTCGGTCGCCTGCGCCTTCTCCGGTTCGCTGCCGGCCTTCGTGGTGTCGCGCTTCCTGCAAGGCATTGGCGGCGCCATGATGACGCCGGTCGGCCGCCTGGTGCTGGTGCGGGCGACGCCCAAGAGCGACCTGGTCGCCGCCATGTCGTGGCTGACCGTTCCCGCACTGGTCGGACCGCTGGTCGGACCGCCGATCGGCGGCTTCATCACCACCTACTTCACCTGGCACTGGATCTTCCTGATCAATGTGCCGATCGGCCTGATCGGCATCTGGCTGGCCACACGCTTCCTGCCGGAAACCGAATCGATGGAGACGCCGCCACTCGATTTCATCGGCTTCGTGCTGAGCGGGGTGGCAGCATCCGGCGTGGTGTTCGGCTTGTCGGTCGTAAGCCTGCCCTATCTGCCGCCGGCGACCGGCTTCATCACGGTGGCCGTCGGGCTGCTGTCAGGCGCGCTCTACCTGATGCATGCGCGCCGCGCCAAAGATCCGCTGCTGGCGCTCGAACTGTTCCGCAATCAGGTGTTCCGCTCCTCCGTGCTGGGTGGCTCGCTGTTTCGCATCGGCATCGGTGCAGTGCCGTTCCTGCTGCCGCTGATGTTCCAGATCGGCTTTGGCCTGACGCCGTTCCAGTCCGGTATGATCACCTTCGTCTCGGCGGTCGGCGCCATCGGCATGAAATTCGTCACCGCGCTGATTTTTCGCGTTGCCGGCTTCCGCCGCGTGCTGATCGTCGGCTCGCTGGTCGCCGCCGCATCGATCGCCATCTACGGCCTCTTTACCCCCGAAACGCCTTATGTGCTGATGCTGGCCATATTGCTGGTCGGCGGCTTCATCCGCTCAATGTTCTTCACCGGCGTCAATGCGCTCTCCTATGCCGAGGTGTCGGCCGAAGACACCAGCAAGGCAACGCCGATCACGGCAGTGTTCCAGCAATTGTCGATCGCGCTCGGCGTGGCACTTGCCGGCGGCATCCTGGAAGTCTCGACCTCGATCCATGGCGGACCGCTGACGCTGGGCGATTTCCATATCGCCTTCTTCATCGTGGCGGCGGTATCGGCGGCGGCGTCGCTGTCGTTCATGCGGCTGGCGCCCGACGCCGGCAACGCCGTCTCCGGCCATGGCCGGCTGACGACGCCCAAGACTCTGGAACCGGCGAGATCGCCGGGGAGTGAGGCGACCCTGCTTAGGCTTAGGCTTAGGCTTAGGCTTAGGCTTAGGCTTAGGCTTAGGCTTAGGCGTCCCCCGGCCCTTCGCTATGGCTCCGGGCGCTCGAGTCCTTCGGAACGTCCACTGGACGTTCCGATCCGCCTGACGGCGGACCGGACTGTCGCCCCTTAAAATCCTTGGCCAACAGATAAAGCTCCACCGACTCGTCCCGGGAAGCCGGCGGTTTGACGTGATGCACCGAGCGGAAATTCTTCTTGAGCATGGAGAGCAGTTCGTTTTCGGCGCCGCCTTGGAAGGTTTTGGCAAGGAAATGGCCGCCCGGCTTCAGGACGGACAACGCGAAATCGGCCGCCACCTCGCACAGATGCATGGTGCGGATGTGGTCGGTCCGCTTGTGGCCGGTGGTGGGTGCGGCCATGTCGGACAGCACGATATCCGGATCCCCTCCCAGCGCCTCGGCGAGCTTCTGCGGCGCATCCGCGTCGAGGAAATCCATCAACAACACCGGCGCGCCGGGCACGGCATCCATTTCCAGATAGTCGATGCCGACGACATGCGGATGTTCCGCCGTCGATTTCGTGCGCGCGGCCGCGACCTGGCACCAGCCGCCGGGGGCAGCGCCGAGATCGATCACCTTCATGCCGGGCTTTAGCAAATGGTGTTTGTCGTCGATCTCGATCAGCTTGTAGGCCGCGCGCGAACGGTAGCCGTCAGCCTTCGAGCGCTGGACATAGGGATCGTTGATGTGGCGCTGCAGCCAGCGGCGCGACGATTCCTTGAGGCCGCTCTTTTTCTTGATCCGCGTCTTCAGCACGCGAATGCCGGCCGATCCTGGGTTTTCCGGTTTCTTGGTCATGCCCTGCCACGCCCATCGTTGCGCCAGACGCCGTCATCGGCCATCAGCTCGCTCAATATACCTTCGCGCAGGCCACGGTCGGCGACGCGCAGCCGCTCCGACGGCCAGACCGCGCGGATCGCTTCGAGGATAGCACAGCCGGCCAGCACCAGATCGGCGCGGTCCGCACCGATGCAAGGGTTGGCGCAGCGCTGCTGGAAATCCCAGCCGACTAGTCGCTCCACCATGCGGTCGACGCTGTCGCGGTCCATCCACAGCCCGTCCACCCGACGCCGGTCGTAGCGTTCCAGATCGAGATGAACGCCGGCCAGCGTCGTCACCGTGCCGGAAGTGCCGAGCAGATGGAAATTCGGGCTGGCCTTGAGGTGGCTCAGCCGGTCGCGACCATCGAAAGCGGCCAGCCGGCCGGCGACGTCGTCGACCATGGCGGTGAAGATGTCGCGCGTCACCGTGCGGCCGCCAAAGCGCTCGGCCAAGGAGACGACGCCGACCGGCAGCGACGTCCACGACACGATGTGGTTGGCAAGCCGCGGCGAACGGCGGCCGGTAAGATCGATCAGCGCGATCTCCGAAGAGCCGCCGCCGATATCGAACAGGACGACGCCCTGCGTGTCGCGCTCGACCAGCGAGCCGCAGCCGGACACCGCCAGCCGCGCTTCGGTCTGACGGTCGATGATCTCGAGCTTCAGGCCGGCCTCGCGCTCGACGCGTTCGAGGAACTCGACGCCGTTCTCGGCTGAGCGGCAGGCTTCGGTGGCGATCAGCCTGGCCTTCCTGATCTTGCGGCTGCGCAATTTGTCGCCGCAGATTTTCAGCGCGTCGACCGCTCGGTCCATCGCCGGCTGGCCGAGCCGGCCATTGGCGGTGAGCCCCTCACCCAGCCTGACGATGCGGGAGAAGGCGTCGATGACGCGGAACTGGCCGTGCCGCGTGGGAACGGCAACCAGCAGCCGGCAATTGTTGGTGCCGAGGTCGAGTGCGGCAAAGACCGGAAGTTCGTGCACCGGAGGCCGGCGCGCGCCCTGTTCGGGGCGTGGCGTTGGAGCGGCAGGCGAGATTGCCGGCGCCGTTGGCTGCTTCGGCTCCAAAGCCGGGGCAGCGGCTTTACCTGCCGATCGATTGTCCTGGGGAGACTCGTCGCGCGCAAAAACCTTGCGCCCGCGCCTTCGCTTGCGCCGCTTCTTGGGCTTGCCCTTCTGGTGATGGGTCGCGTCGCCCGCCTGGCCGTCGGCGGAGCGCGGCTCCGTCGGGCGACGTTGCTGCCAACCGGCTGTCCCCGGGCCCGATGGCCCTGGGGAAGCGCTGGACGCGCCCACCTCCGACGCGCCTGCGCCGGTGTCGCGGTCTTCCACTGTCGTTCCTTCCGGCGCCGCGCGAACCGATGACGGACGCAGCAGGCGCTTTGGCATGTTTCAAGTTGCCGCCAGACTAACAGTGCCGTGCCCGATCACCAAGAGCCGCACGCTGAATTTTGCCGGCTGGGGCGCGAACCGCCTTTTCGCCCCGCCGCGTAATGTAGCCGCAAGGCTGGATTGATAGCGCAATGCTGGCGAAGATAACTCTCGTCGAAGCCGATGCCTCAACGCTTGCCGTTGCGGCGCTTTCGCTGCAGGAGGATCTTGCTGGCCGCCGGCGCGACAAGTGTTCGCTGTTGAATAGCCGGCTTCAATGAGGCATTTCTGAAATGAACGGAAGTCACCGGGCAGCCGGCCTCCCACCATCCAACGAAAAGGAAGCGGACACGCAACGCATGGCAGTCGGGCAATGAACTGGAGACGCTATTTCTGGCCGGTGGTCGGCTTAGCCGCGGTGATCTTCTCGCTGCTGCTGCTCTGGCACGAACTGCGCGGCATTTCGCTCGACGATGTCTGGGATGGGCTCGCCGCCATTCCAACCCGCGGCTGGGTGCTGGCGGGGCTGAGTTCCGTCATCGCTTATGCCGCGCTCGCCGGCTACGACCACATCGCGCTGCTGCATATCGGCAAGCGTGTGTCGTGGCTGTTCGTGACGCTGTGCTCCTTCACCACCTATGCGCTGTCGCACAATATTGGCGGCTCGGTGTTTTCCGGCGCCGTCATCCGCTACCGAGCCTACGGCACCAGAGGGCTGACCGGCCAGGATGTCGGCGTGCTGGTGGCGATCTGCTGGATCACCTTCGTGCTGTCCAGCCTTCTAGCCGGCGGTCTGGTGCTGGTGCTGGAGCCGCAAATCGTCGACCGCTTCACAGGCGCCCCGCATCACGGGCTGGTGATCGCCGCCGGCCTTGCCATGCTGATTCTCATCAGCGCCTACATCTTCGGCAGCGCGCTGCATCTGCGCCCGCTGAAGATCGCCAGCTTTCAGCTGCACTATCCGGCACTGCCGATCGTCGCCAGGCAATTGCTGATTGGCCCGATCGAACTGATTGCCGCCGCGGCGATCATCTTCTTTGCCCTGCCCGAGATGCACAATCCCGGCTATTTCGTCGTGCTCGGCGTCTTCCTCGTCTCCTTCTCGGTCGCTCAGATCTCGCATGCGCCGGGCGGGCTCGGTGTGTTCGAGGTGGTGTTCCTGGCCGGCCTTTCCGACATGGAGCCGGTCGGCGTGCTGGCGGCGCTGCTGGTGTTCCGGCTGTTTTATCTCATCATCCCGCTGATTCTCGGACTGGGCGTGGTGCTGTTCTTCGAACGCTCGCAGTTCAGCCGGACGGAGAGCTGAGGCGCACCCGGCGGCTTCTCCCCGTTCACGGGGAGTCGAGGAGTGGTCCGCACAGCGGACGAAAAGCCAACTGCTTGGCTTTTCGAACGACGAACGCCGGCAGGCGGATCAGGGGCCACGCAAACTTTTCCGATTGGCCATTTTGAACCGCAGAGCAGGCTTGACTATTTTCCGCTGGCGGCTACAAGGCAGCGCTCAAGCGGCTCAGCCGTTCGGCCCGCGCGATCCATGATCGCGCCTGCTGGGGAATAGGTTAACGGTAGACCCACGGACTCTGACTCCGTTAGTCCTGGTTCGAATCCAGGTTCCCCAGCCAGTTGATCCCATAGGCTTTTCGCCCTTTCCTCAGAATATTTTTGAACGAACGGGGATGGATTTCGGGCAGTCTGAAACGCTTCATGGGCGTCAACCGGGCGACCTCATCGCCGACGCAGTCATTCTCGAATGGCGCCTAATTCGATACAGCCTCAAGAAATTGCGTCGCTAGCGCGTTGCTGGCGAAGCGTCCGATTTCCTCGTAATCGGGGCGGTCTTCTGCACTATCTGGAGATCTTAAGACTACAAAAGCTGCCGCATCCGGTATAATGAGACACGTGAGGTCTTGACTTTCAACTGGCGCAGCATGACGAGCGCCGCAATTCGGACAGTCGTCATCGCACATGCATGACCATTCGTCTACCCAATGTTCGCCGCACCTATAGCATTCATAATGATTTGCGTACCAAGACATTTAGGCATGTCCCTCCGCTCGGCCTTCAACAGTTCTCTTTCCTCACGCGATATCGCCCGCGGGCCAAAAACTCGAGATATCCGTTGTCTCTAAGCAATTGCAATTGCTGACGGATCTTCGGTCTCACATTTCTGTTGTTCGGATACAGAGCGCTCAGCTTCCTTTCGAACGCGTAGATTTGCTCGATATCGAAATCAGTCGAGCCGATCATATCGACACATCTCATTATTTCAATTAGCCAACCACGAGCATCTGCCCTTTCCTCACGCAAAAAAAGGGTGTGCTGCCATTTAGCGACGACGTCGTCTTTAGGGATCGGGATGCTGTTCCTAACCACAAATATCGGCCCGCATCCGGGATGCGGTTCAGCAAAATATTGGAACCGACCCAACCCGCTCTTCTCGCTGTCGACGCGAGTGGGCTCCTCTTCTCGATGATGTCTGGTACGAAGAAATGCTTTGGGACAACGCAAACATGCCTTACCGCTTGTTGCCTCAAATCATAATTCAGCAATATCAAATTGGGATTGGTAGCTGATGCCAATCTGTCGATCTTGGTAAAATAGGCTCCGTCGGCAACCTTCGCGCCAAATGGCTTCTTTTGGCTTTTCAGTTCGAATTGATCATTGCACGTGCGGCAGAAAAAGTCGGCAACAGGCAAATTAGCGGGGAATTTTTCCAAGCTCGAGTTTCCGCAGTTAGGGCAATAAATCCATTGTGAAGCCCACTGCTCGGTCCAAATTCTGGCTTGTTGTGATGCACTTTTAAATTTTGCTTGCGTCTCTTCGAACCCGAATTTCATTCGCGGTAAAACCATCTTTTAACGAGCGCCTAGAGCTTACAGTTTCGCAATTGACGATCAAGAATTTCTTGGCAGCGCAGCCCGTTTTAGCCTATCTCCATGGATGATATATGAGATTTGTCGAGTCGCTCACAGATAACAAGCAGTCAATTTTGTTGATAAATCCAGCTACTCGCTCGCTACAGCGCTCGCGAGCGACCTTGCTACCGCCGAACTACATCACGTTCCAGGACACGAACGAAGGAGCGTTGCTTCGAGCAGGTCGAGTTGGTGCGCGCCAATGCGGCTGGCGCCGACCAGATCGAACGGCGGTTGATCGAGGCACTAGGCTCTCGCTTCCAGAAGCAGTATCGGGTGAGCCCGTCGAAATTCGAACAGGGGATGACGACTGCGCGGCCGAGAAGATCCGTGGCCACTGGTGCGCTCCACTGGCTAAGCTCCGCACAAGTTTCCTGTACGAGGCGGCGTAATGGTCACTGACAGCCAGTTCATTGTCGAAAGCATCAGCCAAGGCTGCGTGACACTCTCCGATGGCGAATTCGTCATCGACAGGCTGGTGAAGTATGTCGGCAACGGAAGGATCCGGTGGCATGTCGAGTTTCGCGGGCATCGCGTCGAGTTCACAACCGGCCAGCTCAAAAAGCAGCCTGCCTTCCGCAGGAAGATGCTCGAACAGGCCGGTGTGCTGCCGCCCCAGCGTGCGGGGGCCAGCTACAGGCGTTGGGCACTCGATCTGAGGAAGAATGCCATCGAGCTTCCCTGGCGGGATCGGCCGGTTGATGCCGGTTTCGCCATCGACAGCCTTGTCAGTCTCGGAGGCGACCGCTGGACGGTTGACTACCAAGGCAAGGTCATCAAGTTCACGACGACCAAGCTCCGCCGGCAGACCAGTTTCCGCAAGCGGATGCTGCTGAAGGCCAAGGTGCTGCCGCCCCAGCTTGATCCGGTTGCCTATCGGAAGTGGGTGGACTGGCTGATCCAAAACGCCACAGAGGCTGCACCGCAGGCCAGCGATGCCTTGATGAGCGAGAAAAGTTGGCTTGACGACCTGCCCGAGCTGGCCGGCTGGCAAAACGATGGGACCAACTAAGGCGGCTGGTGCGCCGGCGGTGCCACTCAAGACGTTTGCCATGCCTCCAGATTTCGGCACACATTCCATGGCTAGGGAATCTGACCACGGCTTGGCTCGCGGCCGACAAGACTTTGAATGGAAGACATGGACCGCTTCAATCTCGGCACCTATCGCCGCCCCATCTCCACGCGCTCCACTGAGACCCAGCGCTGGTTCGATATCGGGCTCAACTGGTGCTACGGCTTCAACCATGAGGAAGGCATCAAGTGCTTTGAGAGAGCGCTGGAGACCGATCCGGACTGCGCTTTCGTGCATTGGGGCATCGCCTATGCCGCCGGGCCTTTCTATAACCTGACCTGGAAGGAACATGGCGAGGCCGAGGCCAACAGCGCGACCAAGCGCTGCTTCGAGCATGTCCAGCTGGCACGGGCCAATGCGGCTGGCGCCAGCGATGTCGAACGCCAATTGATCGAGGCGCTGGCCCACCGTTTCCAGAAACCGCACAGAGTGAGCCCGCAGGAATTCGAGCAGTGGGATGATGCCTATGCCGCCGCGATGCGGCAGGTGTACCAGGATTTTCCCGACGACCATGATGTGATGGCGCTGCTGGTCGAGGCGCTGATGATGCGCACGGTGCGGCGACTGTGGAACCTCAAGACCGGCGCGCCGGTGCCGAATTCGGACGTGCTCGAAGCTCTGGACGTCTGCGAACGGTCGATCCGGCTCGCCGACGAGGCCGGTGCCGCACAACATCCAGCGATCCTGCATCTGCACATCCATTTGCTGGAAATGTCCACCATGCCGGAACGCGGCTTGCGCTCGGCCGATCGGCTTGGCGAAATGTGCCCCGATGCCGGGCACATGAACCATATGCCGGGGCATATCCACGTGCTGTGTGGCGACTATGAGAAGGCGAAGATCGCCAGCGAAAAGGCGGTCCGCGCCAATGACCTCTATCTCGCCTATGCCGATGAGCCGACCTATTACCTGCTCGGCTGCTGCCACGACCTGCATCTGATGATGTTCACCTGCATGTTCCTTGGCCAGTATCGGCCGGCGCTATGGGCCGCCGATAAGGTGCGCAGCCTGGTCACGCGCGACGTGGTCGCCATCCAGGACCGGCCTAAGCTCACGCAAACAGTGGAAGGCTATCATGCGATGAAATCGCATGTGCAGGTACGCTTCGGCCGCTGGCACGAGATCATCGACGAACCGGCGGTCGACGAGCCTGGCCTCTATGTGCTGACGGCAGCCATGCAGCACTACGCCAAAGGCGTCGCGCATGCGACGCTGCGGCAATTCGCTGAAGCCGAGCGCGCGCGTGAGCGGTTCCATCGGCATGTGGCGAACATTCCGGCCGAGAGGCGTTTCCTCAGCAATCCGACCCGCGCTTCGCTTGCCGTCGGTGCCGCCTTGCTCGACGGCGAGCTTGCCTACCACCAGGGCCGGCATGAGGAGGCCTACGCCCATTTGCGGCAAGCGGTCGAACTGGACGACAACCTCTCCTACACCGAGCCATGGGCGTGGATGCACCCTCCCCGCCATGCGCTGGCCGCGCTGCTTCTCGACCAGGGCCATGCCGAGGAAGCCGAGCAGGTCTATCGCGACGATCTCGGCCTCAGCGGCAAGGTGCAGCGCTGCGCCCAGCATCCGGACAATGTCTGGGCGCTGCACGGGCTGGTGGAATGTTTGAGGCGGCGCGGCGAGAGCGAAGAGCTGCCGGTGCTGCAGGCCAAGCTCGCCACAGCGCTGGCCAAGGCGGATGTGGCGATCAGTTCGTCATGCCTGTGCCGGACGAGCGTGCAGCGCGGCTGCTGTCATTGAGATTCCGATCTGAGGATGTTTCTATCCGAACCCGACCTTCAGGAGATGGATGCCCGAGCCGTCAGGATTTTATGGCCGCAGTGTGGGCAGTCCTCGCTTGATCGCTGAAGTGCGCAGCCTGCACGCATTTCTCGATCAGGCGAAGGAAGCGGCATCAGCCGATCATGCCAGGCTCAATGGACGGCTTTCCTCAATTAACGCAGAGCAGTCGATCTCATCATGAAATTGGGCGCATGCGTCAGGCGCAAGCCAGGATGCGTAACACCGAAGCCGCTTGAGCCTGGCTGTTTTCTCGAGCCGCGCCAGGCGCTCATCTTCGGCTGGTTGGGCACGAGGCGGTCTTTTGTTCCGCTCGGCGGGGTCTTGCATATCGACTCTCCTCGGTCGGCCTATAAATAGGCCCGCTCAATGAGGGAGTTGGGCCACTCACCGGAAGGATAGAACCACCTGTTGCTCCGGGGGCCGCACTCCACCTGGGCTGGATGCCACCACAGGCGCGAACGAGAGTCGCCATCCATTTTGATGAAGCTGCCGCAAATTGGCGTCGGACTTGGTCTATCCTCAAACCCTCAAGCCTCGTCGCCCCTGATCCAGTTCGTCATGCCTGTGCAGAGCGTGGGCTGTCGCCTCTCGGGCGAATGGCGCCATCCGCTACGAGAATATCTTCGCCAGTTCGTCGATGCTGGCGCCTTCCTTGACCTGGCGCAATTCGACATAGCTGACCGCCGCGGCGATCGACAGCACCATGGAGACCACGGTCTGCACCAGCGCAGCGCCCAGCTGGGCCAGAATCCCGCCAAACAGGACGAAAACCAGCAATATCCCCCACTGGATGACCATCGCGATGATCATCAGGATGAGAAACAGGCCAAACAGCGACCAGCGGTTGCCCTTTGTCAGGGCACGGCTGCGCGACATCGAACCGAACACGCCCCGCCGCTCCTGGATCAGGACCGGAACCGACATCGACCATCCGAGCCACAGGATGATGCCGGGCACGATCAAGGCCAACATGGCAAGGCCGGCGCCAAGGGCGACGAGCAAGCCAATCGCCAGCGTCGGCAGCAGGAAGCGGATCGCAATCTGAATGCAATCGCCGAAGGACGGCCGCCTGCCGTTCAAGTCCTCGATGGTCGCCCGGACCAGCGATGACTGAAGCAGCAGCGTGAGAACGAAGGAAACCAGCCCGGCGACAAGGCTGAGGTAGGAATTGCGAAACATCGCGTGCGGATCCGCCATCGCGGCTGGATCGCCATGCAACATCGCGTCGATCTGCGGCTGGGTCCACATTCTGACAAGCAGCGTCGGCACGCCCGCGAACAGCGCGGCAAGGCCAAGGCAAAGCCCGACGTTGCGGCCGATGACGGCAAAGGTGTTGTTGAACACCCTGCCGATCTCGAACCGGCTGGGTTGTCCCAGTGTCGCAGTGGTCATGGTGTTTCCCCCCGGTCACCGCCGCATCCAAACGGCCGCCATAGAAAGTAAATCTGCCAAGATTAGAAGGCTTCGTCCAGTGGACTTGCAATTGTGCAGGCGTATTGCCAGTGTCGAGGCCGAACCGCAGGTTGCAGGGGAGCGAGCGGGTGAGAGTTGCACAGCCGGTAGACGCCGAATGGCTGGCCAAGGTGCACAAGCAGCTGCTTGCGGACGATTCGATCCAGTTTGGCCTGCCGACGCTGGTGCAGCCCATGCCGCCGGCATGGCTGAGGCCTTTCCTGGACGCATTGGCGAAGATCGGCCCTTACATGATCTATCTGTTCTGGGGCGCGGTGATCATCGGCATCGCGGTCATCGTGCTTCTCGTCGCCCTCGAAGCGAAGGGGGTGGCGTGGCGGCTGCCGTGGCGACGCGCGCGCAAGGAAACCGAGGCTGAAGAGGCGTGGCGCCCGGACGCCGCGGCGGCGCAGATCCTGCTGTCCGAGGCCGACGCGCTCGCCGCGCGCGGCGACTATGACGAGGCGGTGCATCTTCTGCTTCGCCGCAGCGTTGCCGACATTGCGGGACGGCTGCCCGACTTCCTGCGTCCGTCGCTGACGTCCCGCGACATCGCCACGGCCCCATCGCTACCGTCGCGGGCGCGCCAGGCATTCAGCGAGATCGCACGCATCGTCGAGGCCGCCCTGTTTGCCCGCCGGCCGGTCGGCGCCGAGGGCTGGCAGCAGGCGCGCGGCGCCTATGAACGCTTCGCCTTCCGGGACGCCTGGGCATGAGCGCGCCGGCGGCGGAGGCAGCGCAGGAACCCTTCAACCGCAGGACACTGTTCTGGGGCATTTTTGCCAGCCTGCTCGCGGCGGCGGGCTTTTTCCTGCTGTCGACCTACGCGCCGGACTTCCGCCAGCCGGAAGGCGGCGCCACGCCGCTCTCCAAGGGCGGCACCGGTTATGCGGGCCTTGTGGAATGGGTGAAACTGACCGGTGGCCTGCCCTACATGGTGAAGACCGAGAAGGACCTTTCAAGGAATATCCTGCTCATCGTCACCATCTCGCCGGAAAGCGATCCGGAGGCGCTCAAGAACATCATCGATCTTCGGCAGGACCTGCCGACACTATCGTGCTGCCCAAATGGCAAACCTTGCCGCTGCAAACGCACGAAGGATGGGAGATGAAGATAGAGCGGCTGCCGGACTCGGTCGTCAACGACTGGCTGGGCCGCATCACCAAGGCAAAGCTGGGCGAAGGCAAAAGCACGGCCAGCAAGCTCGACATCGAAGGTCATTTGGTTGCCGCGCCCGACAACCTGCAGTGGATCGCGGACAGCAGTCCATTGATCTCGGCTGGCGACGGCAAGGCCGTTCTCACCGAACTGGCCGACAAGCCCTTCTACATCCTGACGGATCCCGATCTAGTCAACAATGCCGGGCTCAAGAATCCCGCAATGGCGGCGGCGGTCTTTGATCTCCTGGCCTCGCTTGACGATATCGGAGTCATGTTCGACCTGACACTGCATGGCATCGGGCAGAAATACGATCTGGCGAAACTCCTGGTCGAGCCGCCCTTCCTGGCGCTGACGCTGTCGGTGCTGGCGGCCGCCGCGCTTGCCTTCCTGCATGGGCTCGGCCGGTTCGGACCGCCGCGCACCGAGGCCCGGGCGATTGCCTTCGGCAAACAGGCGCTGGTCGATACCACAGCGATGCTCTTGAAGCGCGCCGGGCGGATCGAGGAGCTCGGCGACCGTTATGCGGCGCTGATGCGTGCGCGTGCCGGCGCATTGCTCGGCGCGCCGCAAGGCTTGCCTGGCGAAGCGCTCGACCGCTGGCTCGATTCCCGCGACCGCGGCGAAATTCAGGGTTTCAGCCGCCGCTTCAAGACCGCGAACGAAGCCAGGACTCTGGCACAAATGCATGAAGCAGCGCAGGAGCTGCATGACTGGACGACAAGGAGGCTCGGTGAACGTCGATGATGTGAAGGCCCTGGCGACCGCGATCAGGGAAGAAGTGGCGAAAGCGATCACCGGGCAGCACGACACGGTCGATCTGATGCTGACGGCATTGTTCGCCGGCGGACACATTTTGCTGGAAGGCCCGCCGGGAACCGCCAAGACCATGACCGCGCGATGCTTCGCGCAAGCACTTGGCGTCGCCTATGGCCGCATCCAGTTCACGCCCGACCTGATGCCTGGCGATATCGTCGGCTCCAACATCTACAATTTCCAGAGCGGGCAGTTCACGCTGACGCGCGGGCCGATCTTCTGCGACCTTTTGCTTGCCGACGAAATCAACCGCACGCCGCCGAAGACGCAAGCCGCACTCTTGGAAGCCATGCAGGAACATGCCGTCACTTTCGACGGCACGACGCATGCGCTCAGCCAGAACTTCATGGTGGTGGCGACGCAGAACCCAATCGAGCATCAGGGCGTCTATCCCCTGCCCGAAGCCCAGCTCGACCGCTTCCTGTTCAAGCACAGGGTAAGCTATCCCGATGCACAGGAGGAACGTGCCATCATCGTGCATCACGGCGGCGGCTCCGCCTCGCACGACATCAAGCAATACGGCATCAAGGCGCAGACCGACCGGAAAACGCTGGAGGCCGCACTTGCCACCGTCGGCAATGTCACGCTGGTCGACGATATCGTCGGCTACATCGCGGCCCTTGTGCGCGGCACGCGCGAAAGCCCGGATCTGGAGGTTGGCGCCAGTCCTCGCGCCGGCGCCATGCTGGCGCGCGCCGCCCGCGCCAGGGCAGCGCTCGACGGCCGTGCCTATGTCATCCCCGACGACGTCAAGGCGCTCGCGGTGCCGGCGCTGCGCCATCGCGTGATCCTGTCGCCGGCGGCGCAGATCGACGGGCGGCTGGTGGAGCAGATCGTCTCGGACCTTGTCGACCAGACGGCAGCGCCCCGTTGATCTACCCGAGCGGCAAAGCGGTTTGGGCAGCCGCGGCGGGTGCCATCCCCGCCTTCCTGATCGCGCTTGCACTGCCCTCCTTCTGGTATCTCGGCCTGTTGTGGATCTGCATTCTGCTCGCCTTCCTGGCGGTCGACGCGGCGGCCGGGCGCGGACGCGCCTCGCTCAGCGCCAGTCTTTCGGCACCGCCGCAGGTCGGCGTCGGCGGGCGTTTTACCGTGCATGTCGCGGCCAGCCTCGGCCAGCGGGCGCGTATGTTGCAAGCGCGTGTCGGGCACGATCAGCGTGTGGAGCCAGTCACCCGCACAGGCGGCGCGTTGCCGGCGAACGGCGGCACGCTCGACCTCGAATTCACGGCACGCAGGCGCGGCATTGCCAGTTTCGACCGGCTGTGGCTGCGCTGGCGCGGCCCATTCGGGCTGATCTGGAACCAGGTCGTCCTGCCGATGGACCGCAAGGTGGCGATACTGCCCGACGTCAGCAGCGCGCGCGACGAGGCGATCACCTTGCTGCAGCGCTCCGCGCTCGCCGACGGCCACGCGCAAAGGCGGGCCGGCCAGGGCCGCGAGTTCGAGGCGCTGAAGGACTATCAGCCAGGCATGGGCCGGCGGATGATCGACTGGAAGCGCAGCGCGCGCCACGGCAAGCTTCTGGCGCGCGAGTTCAGGGTCGAGGAGAACAACAACATCGTGCTGGCGATCGACAGCGGGCGACTGATGTGCGAGCCGGTCGACGGTGTGCCGAAAGTCGACCGGGCAGTAACGGCAGCGCTGTTGTCGGCCTTCATTGCGCTCAAGGGCGGCGACCTCGTCAGCCTGTTCTCCTTCGATGCCAGGCCGCGCGTCTCGAGCGGCGCGGTGCGTGGCTCGGCGAGTTTCATGATGATCCAGAAGCGTGCGGCCGAGATCGACTATTCCAGCGAAGAGACCAATTTCACCCTGGCGCTCACGACATTGGCGGCCAAGCTCGACAGGCGCTCGCTGGTCATCGTCTTCACCGATTTCGTCGACCCGATCAGCGCGGAACTGATGCTGCGCACCGTCGGCCGGCTGAGCGAGCGGCATCTGGTTCTGTTCATGCTGATGAAGGATGTCGAACTGGAGACGCTGGCCGACATGCAACCTACAAAGCCCGAGGATGTGGCCCGCGCAGTCACCGCCGGCGGCCTGCTTCGGGAGCGGCAAGTGGTGATCGGGCGGCTGCGGCTGCTTGGCGCGCATGTGATCGAGGCCGACCATCAGCGGCTCGGCCCGGCGTTGGTCGAGCGCTATATCCAGCTCAAGGAGGAGAACCTCTTATGACGCTGCCCGCCGGCACCGATGCCGTACGCCAGTCGCTGGCAAGCTTCCGCCAGGAGCGAGAGGCCGACTGGAAGGCGTTCGAGGCGCTGCTGGCGCGCGTCGAGAAACGCGCGCCGCGCACACTTTCGGAAGACGAGCTGCTGTCGCTGCCACTGCTCTACCGCTCGGCACTGTCCTCGCTCTCGGTGGCGCGCGCAACCTCGCTCGACAGCGCGCTGATCGCCTATCTCGAGGCGCTCAGCCTGCGCGGCTATTTCTATCTCTATGGCGCACGGCGCGGTCTGAGGCAGCGTGTCGGCGATTTCTTCCTGCGCGACTGGCCGGCGGCAATCCGCGATCTGTGGCGGGAGACCTCGGTGTCGGTCGGGCTGACGGTGATCGGCGCGATTGCCGCCTACTGGCTGGTGGCCTCCGACAGCCGCTGGTACGACGCCATCATTGCGCCCAGCCTCGCCGGCGGGCGCAATCCGGACTCGTCGGCCGAGACGCTGCGCGGCGTGCTTTATGACAGCGGCGGCGACCATTTCCTGTCCGGCTTCGCCGCCTATCTCTTCACCCACAACACGCAGGTGGCGATCCTGGCTTTTGCACTGGGCTTCGCCTTCGCGGTGCCCAGCGTGCTGCTGATCCTGATGAACGGATGCATGCTGGGCGCGCTGTTCCAGGTCTACGCGGCCAAGGGGTTGGGCTTCGAGCTCGGCGGCTGGCTGTCGATCCACGGCACGACGGAATTGTTCGCCATCGCACTGGCGGGCGCGGCGGGAATGCGGATCGGCACGCGCATCGCCTTCCCCGGGGAACTGACCCGGATGGCGGCCGCGGCCCAGGCCGGACGGGTGGCGGCGACCGCCATGGTCGGCGTCATGATAATGCTTCTGTTTGCCGGCCTGCTCGAAGGCATCGGCCGGCAGACGATCACCAGCGATGCGACGCGCTACGCCATAGGCGGCGGCATGCTGGCGTTATGGATCGCCTATTTCTACCTGTTCCGGATGGTGCGGCATGGCAACGACTAGGAACCCTGCCGCGCTAACGAGGCCGCTGATCACGCCGGAAGGCGTCGATCTCAGGGTCAAGCTGGCCGACGCCGGCACACGGGCTGCGGCCTTCCTGCTCGATGTGGTGATCATCGTCGCCGCCGCCGTTGTGGTTACCCTCGTCGTCATCTTTGGCCTCGGCGGCCTTGGCGTGAAGGAGGCGGAGCCGCTCTTCATCGTCTGGATGATCTTCATCTTCCTGCTGCGCAACGTCTATTTCATCGCCTTCGAGGCGGGTCGGCGGGCCGCGACGCCCGGCAAGCGGATCGTCGGCGTGCGGGTCGCCTCGCGCAGCGGCGCGGGTCTCACCATCGATCAGGTCATCGCGCGCAACCTGATGCGCGAGATCGAGGTTTTCCTGCCGCTGTCGATCATCGCCGCGCGCGGCGGCGCCGGCGTCGCCGACACGCTGTCGACGATTTTCGGCCTGGTGTGGGCGCTGCTGTTTTCGCTGTTCCTGCTGTTCAACCGCGATCGCTTGCGCATCGGCGACCTGCTAGCCGGAACCTGGGTGGTGGAGACGCCGAAATTCAAGCTGGTCGAGGATCTTTCGCAGCGCCAAGACCCGATCGCCAAGCGCTTCCATTTCAGTCCGGTGCAGCTCGACGCCTATGGCATCGCCGAGCTGCACAAGCTGGAGGAAGTGCTGCGCCGCGACGACTATTTCGCGATGAAGGCGGTTGCCGAGACCATCGGCGGCAAGATCGGCGCGAAGATCGAGCCTGTCGATTCAAAGGCCTTTCTGACCGCCTATTACGGTGAGCTGAGGGCGCATCTCGAGCGCAAGCTGCTGCTTGGAAACCGCAAGGCGGATAAGTACGCGCGGTAGCGCGTGGCCAATTTGACCTGCCTCACCCCAGCCACTTCTCATAGTCGGCCACCAGCAGATGCACCGGGGCGACATCCTCATCGATGTTGGAGAAGCGGCCGATCGGCTCACGGAAGACGTTGTCGGTGAGATCGTCGTTGACGGTCGACACCTCGCCGATCAGCACGTCCTTGCCCTCGGCCCAGAAGGCATGCCAGACGCCGGGCAGCAGCGTGACGCTCTGGCCCGGGTCGAGCTTCAGCAGACCGCCCGCCGGCAGCCGGTGGATGGTTCCGTCGACCGGCACCGACACCTCCGCCTTGGGGTCGATGCCGCCGTCGCGATCGTGCATGAACAGTTCCAGCACCAGCTTGCCGCCACCACGGTTGATGATGTCCTCGGCCTTGATGTTGTGGCGGTGCATCGGCGACAGCTGGTCCTTGCGCGAGATCATGATCTTCTCGGCATAGAGCATGCCCATGCCCTTCTTCATGTCCTCGTAGCGGCCGTTGCGCACAGTGAACAGGAACAGGCCGAGTTCGTTGAACTTCTCCTGACCGTAATCGGTGATGTCCCAGCCGAGACGCGAGGTGAAGATCGCCGAAGAATCGACCTGGCGCGCCTTCATTTCCTCCGGCGACCAGTAGGCGAAGGGCGGCATGACGTAGCCGAACGAGCGGATGAAAGCGTCGGCTTCGCGGATGATGTCGTTGATGGCGGAGCGTTTCATGATGATAGTCCTTCGTGTCGACTTTTTCGACAAATCGCATAGCCGAACGCCGCTGCGGTGTCGATCCATCTTGCCGCCTGCCTCGCCCTTGGCAGCGCACGGATGGCCCACCGATCCGGTCCGCTGGCTGCGTGACATCACGCGCTTTCAAGCTCATAAACCCTGCGAATTCTCACAGGAATAGAAGATGCCCACCGTCCACGACCTCGATACGCCGTCGATCCTGATCGACGCCGCGCGCGCCGAAGCCAATATTGCCCGTGCGCAGGCCCATGCCGACAGAAACGGGCTAAAACTCAGGCCGCACATCAAGACGCACAAGCTGCCTTACTGGGCGAAGAAGCAGGTCGCGGCCGGTGCCGTCGGCATCACCTGCCAGAAGATCGGAGAGGCCGAGGTGATGGCCGATGCCGGGCTGTCCGACATTTTTCTTCCCTACAACATTCTTGGCCGCGCCAAACTGGAACGGCTGAAGGCGCTGCACGGCCGCGTCACCCTGTCGGTGACCGCGGACAGCACGGAGACGCTGGAAGGACTCGCAGCGATTTTCACCGATGCCGGCCACCCCCTGCCGGTGCTGGTCGAATGCGACACCGGCATGGGCCGCTGCGGTGTGCAGACGGCTGATGAAGCTCTTGCGTTGGCGAGGCTGATCGACAGGGCTGGTGGTCTCACCTTCGGCGGGCTGATGACCTATCCGGCGGCCGGCCGCGCGGTCGAGGCCGAGGCCTGGCTTGCCGGCGCCAAGCAGGCGCTGGCCGCTTCGGGTCTCGCCTGCGAGCGTATCTCCAGCGGCGGCACGCCGGACATGTGGCGCTCCGCCGATGCCTCCGTCGTCACCGAATATCGCCCCGGCACCTACATCTATCTCGACCGCTATCAGGTCGCCAAAGGCGTCGGCACTCTGGATGATTGCGCGCTGACGGTGCTGTCGACGGTGGTAAGCCACCCGGCGGCGAGCCGCGCCATTCTCGATGCCGGCAGCAAGGCGCTGTCCTCCGACACGCTCGGGCTAAAGGATTTTGGCGAGCTGCTCGGCGCTCCCGACGCAAGGGTCACCGGGCTTAGCGAAGAACATGGCACCGTCACGCTTTCCGGTGACACGCAGTTGCGCATCGGTGAGCGCGTGCGCGTGGTGCCAGACCATTGCTGCGTCGTCACCAATTTGTTCAATGAGGTCAACCTGATCGACGGCGACAACGTGCTGGAGACACTGCCAGTGGCAGCGCGTGGGCGGATGGGGTGAGCATGATGTTGTTCAGGCCGAATCGCGGCTGGGATCAGGACTGAAGCACCGGCCCCAGCGCGACCTTCAACGGATCGAGGGCGTCACCGTACAGCTTCCAGCGCTCGACCGAGGATGAATAGATTGGCTGGCGCACCTGCCAGCGGCTCGGCGTTCGCACTGTACGCTCGGTTTCGTGGAAACGCAGACAGGCATCGTCCCACTCGACCCCGAGGAATCGGATCAACCCACGTGCGCGGTTTTCGAAATCCGCCACCGTTTCTTCATAGGGCATGTCATGGATAGCAAGCGGAATGACCTTTGCCCAATGGCGCATCAAGCGTTCATATTGCCGGTAATACTGCCCAAGCTTGGTCAGATCGGCATTGTAGCCATGCGCTTCGGAAAAATTATGCATGAAGCAGGAGGTGCAATTGTCCATCGGATCGCGGCGGCAATGGATGATGCGGGCATTTGGCAAAATCAGGCTGACAAAGGCCAGGAGCTCGAAATTATGCGGCATTTTGTCGACGACAAGTCGCGCCTTGCGGTCGCGCCTGTTGAGATCGTCCAGATATTTCGAGCCAAGCTGGCTCGCTTTGGCCGGCGTGAGCGTTGCCATGGCCTTGGTGAAAATCGCCGGGTCGAGTCGGTCGAACCCGAGTTCACTGGCCAAGGCGCGAATGTTCGGCAATTCACCGACACCCTGGATATCGCGATGACTGGCGCATATCTGTTCTGTCAGCGTCGTGCCCGAACGCGGCATGCCGACGATGAAGACGGGGCGCCGCGATGGATTTCCAAATTTCAGCCGCGCTTCGAAGAAGCCGGCATCGAAATTATCGATGAAACTGTCGTATAGCTGTGTGTGCCGGGCAATGTCGAAATCATTGCCCGAGATCGCCTTGGCGTCAGCGAAATGACGGATGGCCAAACGGTATTCGCGCTGGTCGTTGAGCATCTTGCCAGCGGCATGATGTAGGACTACCCGCTCGCGCTCGGTCGTCATCGGCAATTCCAGGCGAGCCCGCACCAAGGCCAGGGCTGGATCGTCCTTGACCGCCCGGCGCGCCAGCGCCAGCCCGGCCAAGGCCTCGACATTCGCCTGGTCGATGGCGAGAGCGCCGCTGAAGCATTCGACCGCCTCGGCCTGCCGGCCCATATCGGTGAGCAGATCGCCGAGACCGACAAGCGCTGTCAACGACCGGCCGTCGACCGCAAGCGCCCGGCGATAGAAACCCTCGGCGATGTCGCCCTCGAGCTCATTGCGGTAGGATCGGCCGAGATTGCACATCGCCTCGACAAGCCGGCCGTCAAGCTCGATCGCTTTCCTCAGATGCTTGCGCGCACGCTCGACATTGCCGGCGAGGTTGTAGGCATTGCCGAGATTGTTGCGGAAGATGGCGTTGTCGGGCTCCAGCTTGACCGCCTTTTCCATATAGTCGAGCGCAGTTGCATTGTGCCCGGCCTCAATGGCCAGAGTGCCCATCAGATTGAGCGCCATGGCATTCTTGGGCTGCGAGCGAAGCACTGTCTGGTAGCAGTACTCGGCTTCGCGAAACAGCTTGCGTCTCTGCTGATCAATGCCGCGCTGCAATGTGCGCTCCGCCGGCTCACCGGCGGACGGAAACGATATCGGGGTCAGTGCCGGCAGCCCCAGAGGTTGCCGGCGCGGCAGGAGTGGCATGCGTCAAATTCCGGTCGCGACTTGCGACACACTCACCAAATCAGAACTTGAACGTGACGCCAAGCTGCACGTTGTGAGAATACAACTTGGCGTCCTTGAATACGTCGGAGTCGCCTACCCTGTCGTCAAGGTCAACGCCGGAAGTGGCCTTGAAGCGATAGCCGAAATCGAGGTCGATATTCTGTGTCACAGCGTAGGTGACACCCGCACCCACCTGACCGGCAAATCCCCAACCGCCATGCCCATATCCAAACGTGTCCCCAAAAGGCGCGTCGGCGGTAACATAAGCGGCACCGAGACCACCACCGACATAGAGCTTGGCATCGCCATAATGCGCGACATCGGCCCAGACGTTGGCGAGAAGATAGGTGGCCGAGATATTGCCGGAAGCAGGACCAGAGCCCGACCTCAGGCCGTTGCTGTAGCTGTACCCACCTGCCTTATAGCGTGCATAGGACACTTCACCCTCGACTCGGAACGTGTCGTTGATGCGCCGACCGACAACGCCGCCCAACACGAATCCGGTCTTGGCATCGACCGAAACGTCATAGGAATAGTAGTGACTCTTCACATTGTTGGGGAAACTGGCGCCGCCGAAGAGCGTAATATACCAAAGATCCTGCGCCGCCGGGATGTCAACGACCGCGTCGGCGGCGTGTGCGGAACTCCAGCCAAGCGCCAGCGCAATTGCGGAGACGCCCGTCAGAAAACGCAGCTTCATTACGGAATCCCTCTCGCCCAATCACCGGTTGACGGTGTATTTCTGCGGTTGAGATGTCAATAAAACAGGCATGTTCTTGTGGAACTTTCAAGGGCGCCTGTTGCCGCCTTGCAACATTGCAGCATTTGCTAATTAATTTCCGGCACGCGCGGCTGCCGCCGCGGTTCAGCCAGTAAACAACATCAGTGAGCCGTCAAATCGCGCGCTCGGCCTGCCGCGCTGCCACACGCCGCATGGCGATGACCCGGCGGCGGCGGATTTCGGTGCGCATCGCCATCAGGTGCAGGGCGAAGAACAGCATCGTGAAGCCGGCAGCCATGACCAATAGCGGCCATAGCAGGCTAGGATCGATGGTCGGGCCGCCGAGGCGGAACACCGAGGCAGGCTGGTGCAGCGTGTTCCACCAGTCGACCGAGAATTTGATGATCGGGATGTTGATGAAGCCGACCAGGGTGATGATGGCGGCGGCCCAGGCGGCGCGGCTGGCGTCGTCGAGCGCGCGGGTCAGCGCGATAATGCCGAGATACATCAAGAACAGCACGAAGACAGAGGTCAGGCGCGCATCCCACACCCACCAGGTGCCCCACATCGGCTTGCCCAGATCGAACCGGTGATCAGCGCAAGTGCGGTGAAGACCGCACCGATGGGAGCCGCCGATTTCAGCGCGACATCGGCCAGCGGATGGCGCCAGACCAGTGTGCCAAGGGCTGAAACCGCCATCAGCGTGTAGCACATCATGGCGAGCCAGGCGAAAGGCACGTGGATGTACATGATGCGCACGGTGATGCCTTGCTGGAAATCCTCAGGCGCCGCGAAGCTCATATAGAGCCCGATGGCGAGGACAAGAGCGGCGATCGCCGCCAGCCATGGCACGACCTTGTCGGCCAGCGCGACGAAGCGTGTCGGGTTGGCAAGGTCCATCCAGCCGGTCAGGCGTGAAGTCGTGTCGCTCATGCGACTTTACATAGACCGCCGGCGCCATCGGGGCAATCGAGCGGCGGTGTCGCAAGCGTGGAAGCGCCTTTCCTTCTCCCCTTGCGGGAGAAGGTGGATCGGCGCGTCAGCGCCGAGACGGATGAGGGGTGTTCCAGCGGAGTGAAGCGTTGAAGACCATAGTCTTCCGGCCAATTTGGATGCGGGTGCCAAGCTGGAACACCCCTCATCCGACCTCGCTTCGCGAGGCCACCTTCTCCCACAAGGGGAGAAGGAAGAACCGTCATCTGCTTACGCGGCCTCGCCCTGGACGGACCGGCTGAGGCGGCGGACTTCTTCGTCGTTGAGCAGGCCGCCGGCGCGCAGCAGGCTGGCGAAGCGGCCGTTGCGCAGCGACAGTTCGGCGAAGCCGCCCATTTCGACCACCCTGCCCTTGTCCATGAACACGACCAGATCGGCGTCGCGAACGGTGGTCAGGCGGTGGGCGATGATGAAGGTGGTGCGGTCGCGCCTCAGTTCGTCGATCGCTTCCTTGACGCGGTCCTCGGTCTCGACGTCGAGCGCGCTGGTCGCCTCGTCGAGCACCAGGATCGGGGCGTCCTTGAGCACGGCGCGGGCAATGGCGATGCGCTGACGCTCGCCACCCGACAGCTGGCCGCCACGTTCGCCGACCACCGTGTCGTAGCCATTGCTCTTGGCCAGAATGAAGTCCTGCGCGGCAGCCGCGATTGCCGCGGCATGGATCTCGTCATTGCTGGCTTCGGCGCGGCCGACACGGATGTTGTCCTCGATCGAGCGGTTGAGAAGCCCGGCATCCTGGAACACGGTGGCGATCGAATGGCGCAGCGACTTGCGGCTCACGGTGCGGGTGTCGATGCCGTCGATCAGGATACGGCCGCTGGACGGCGAGAAGACGCGCTGCAGCAGGTTGATCAGCGTGGTCTTGCCGGCACCCGTCGGTCCGACGATGGCGACAGTCTGACCAGCCTGGACCTCGAAGGACACGTCGCTGACGCCCTGCCCCGAATTGGCGAATTCGAAGCCGACATCCTCGAAACGGACATGGCCGGTGACGTTGGTGAGATCGCGCAGGCCATCCGGCTCGGCGGTATCGGCGGCCGAGTCCTCGAGCTTGTAGAACTCCTCAAGCTTGGCGCGGGCTTCCGAAATCTGGTTGGCGAAAGCCGACATCTGGTCGAGCCGCGAGATCAGCAGCGTGGCAAAGCCGGTGAAGGCGATGACATCGCCGATGCGCAACTGGCCATGGGTCACCAGATAAGCGCCGATCAGAAGCACCACCATCATCGAGATCGTCGACGACAGACGGTTGAGCGCATTGGCGATAGCCCACCAGTCGAGCACCGGGTTTTGCGCGTCCAGCAGGTTCTTGACATAGTGGCGCAGCGTCTCGGCCTCATGACCAAGGCGGTTGTAGCTCTGGAGAACGGCGACGTTGCTGACGGAGTCCGTCACATGCGCGAACACCTTGTGATAGTGGCGCTCAACGGCCGCCTGGCCTGCCTTGGTCCGCTTCATCACCAGCCGGCCGATGCAGACATAGAGCACGCCTAGCACGAGCAGCACCATCGACATGCGCACGTCCATGGCGAGAGCCGTCGGCACCAGCAGAACCAGCGCCACCGCTGTCGACAGATGCTGGCGCATGAATTCGAGCCACAGGCTGAACAGCGTCTCGACCGCGCGCAACAGCGTGTGCAGGGCGTTGGAGGTGCCGCGCTGGTGGTGCCAGGCGAGCGGCATTGTGATCACGCGCTCGAAGGACTCGCAGAGCACTTCGCTGCGGCGGGCATGCGCGAAACGGTCGGCGCCGCGCGAGACCAGAACGACGGCCAAGACATTGAACGCGCCGAGGCCGGCCCAGACGGCGAGCGTCGAAAACACCGAACCGTGATCGGAGATAGCGTCGATAACCCGGCCGAACATGATCGGCTCGAGGATGGCAACCATGGCCAGCGCGACATTGGCGCCGCAAATCAGCGCGACGCGCTTCTTGTCGGCGGCCAGATACCCCAGCGCTCTCCAATAGATCTGCAGAAGTGACACTTCAGCTACTCCGCCAACTCTCTATTGTGCCCAATACCAATATTGTGCACTGCACCATTCCTTGACACGTAACGGTTGATGCGTCGCAAAACAATGCCCGTCTATCGCTTCCGTTCCCATTTAGCGAACAAAACATGACGACGATGCGAAATCTGACGTGATCACCTAACGGTTTGAGATAAAAGGTGAAATGCCAGCCTTGCGGCAAAATCATGGCAGGAGCCGAGCACTGCCACATTTTTAATCACGACCGTATTGCAAGGCTTAATCGGGAGGCATCTTGCCGGCGCAGTGGCGGATCGCGCGCAAGTAACGAGACGCAGGGTCGCGCGTCCCGAAGGACGCGCGAACAAGCAACCCAAGCTGTTGATTTTACCCCGGTATCTTGACCACGATCTCGGTCTTTGTGCCGGCTTTGGGTTCGAATGAAGCGGACTTTGTTTTCGAACCATCGACTTCTAGCGAGATCGTCTTGGTCTTTTTGTCGCGAATGACGTGAACCTTGATCTCTGCACCCAGCATCTTGAGCGTGGCGTGGTAGCCATCCCAGTGGCTGGGCAGTTTGGGCCGGAACGTGATCTGCTTGCCGCGCCGTTCGATGCCAAGGATGCCTTCGACCGCCGCACGGTAGAGCCAGCCCGCCGAGCCGGTGTACCAGGTCCAGCCGCCGCGCCCGCCCTTGTCGTCTCCGGCATAGATATCGGCGGCGACCACATAGGGTTCGACACGGTATTGCTCGGCCGAAGCCTCGTCGGATGCGTGGTTGACCGGGTTCAGCATCGAGAAGCAGCGATAGGCTTCGTCGGTCAGCCCCATCTCGGCCAGCGCAATGACGAACCACGTCGCCGCGTGCGTGTACTGGCCGCCATTCTCGCGCACGCCCGGCGGATAGCTCTTGATATAGCCGGGGTCCTTCTGCGTCTTCGAGAAGGGTGGCGTGAACAGCTTGACGATCTTGAGCTTGTCGTCGACGAGCAGGCTGGTCGCCTGCTGCATCGCCGTCGTCGACCGCGCCGGGTCGCCCTCGCCCGAAAGCACGCTCCAGGACTGGGCGATGGAGTCGATCCTGCACTCCTCGGAGGTGCGCGACCCCAAAGCCGTGCCGTCGTCGAAACTGCCGCGCCGGTACCATTCGCCGTCCCATGCCGTGCTCTCAAGCGCCCGCTTCAGCGCCTCGGCATGCTTTGCCCAGGCCTGCGCGCGCTTGCTGTCGCCTTCGCTCTTGGCGACGGCGGCGAAGTCGCCAAGCGTCTTCAGCAGGAACCAGCCCAGCCATACGCTCTCGCCCTTGCCGTGCTCGCCGACACGGTTCATGCCGTCGTTCCAGTCGCCGCCAAGGATCAGCGGCAGGCCGGCGGGGCTGCTGCGCTTGATGGCAAGGTCGAGCGCACGCGCGCAATGGTCGTAGAGCGACACCGTCTTCTTCAAGATTTCCGGGGTGAAGAAGGCATCATGCTCGCCCTCGCCCAGCGCCTGTCCATCTATGAAGGGCAACTGCTCCTTCAGGATGGCGGCGTCGCCGGTCACACTGAGATAGCGCGCCGTGGCGTGGGCCAGCCAGACCACGTCGTCGGAAATCATGGTGCGCACGCCGGCTCCGGTGCGCGGCAGCCACCAGTGCTGCACGTCGCCCTCCGGGAACTGCCGCCGCGCGGCGTTGAGGATCTGGTCGCGCGCCAACGTCGGATCATGCGCCAGCAGCGCCAGCGTGTCCTGCAACTGGTCGCGGAAGCCGAAGGCGCCGCTTGCCTGATAGAAGGCCGAGCGGGCGCGGATGCGGCAGGCAAGGCTCTGGTAGGGCAGCCAGTGATTGACCATGGCATCGAGCGTCTTATCCGGCGTCTCGACCTGAATGGTATCGAGGAACGCGCGCCACTCGCGCTCGTTGTCGGCCAGGCGCTGGTCGAAATCCTTGCCCCGGTGCGTCTGCACCAGTGCGCTCGCCTGCGCAGGGGTGTCGGCATCGCCGAGCAGCCAGAGCAGCGTGACGTCGCCGCCGGCCGGGATCTCGACATCGCGGGCGATCGCCGCGCAGGGATCGTCCCCGGCCTCGACACGGCCCGACAGCGCCGCGCCGGTCAGCACCGCCTGCGGCAGTTCGCTGGACCCGTGCCGGCCGAGGAATTCGGAGCGATCCGTCGTCACCGAATGAACAGCGGCATCGGCGGCGAGGAAGGCCACCCGCTCGCTGAAATCGAGCCCGTAGGGGTTTTGCGCCAGCAACGCGCCGGTCGCCCCGTCGCGCGACGGCACGATGGTAGCGGCCGTGCGCGAGCGATGCCCGCCAAGCACCCATTCGGCATAGGCATAGACGCGCAGCCGCGCCGGCACCGAGCCGGAATTCTGAATGCGCAGCCGCGTGATCTTCACCGGATCGACGGGGTCGACCACATGGGTCAGGTCCATCGACAAGGGCCCACGCTTCGAGCGGAAGGTGGAGAAGCCCTGACCATGCCAGGCTTCGTAGGTCATCGAGGGATCGCGCACTACCGCGGCGATCGGCGAGAACGCCTTGCCGCTGGCCTGATCGTAGATATAGACGCCCTCGCCCGGCCGGTTGGAGACCGGATCGTTCGACCACGGCGTCAGCTGGTAGTCGCGGCTGTTGCGGCTCCAGGTGAAGGCGGCGCCCTCGGCGGACGTATGGAAGCCGAACGAGGCGTTGGACACGACGTTGATCCAGGGCTGCGGCGTGGTGCGCCGGCCGGCCAGACGGACCACATAGTGCCGTCCGTCGCCGTCGAAACCGCCAAAGCCGTTCCATTGGCTGAGGCCGGTGCCATCGGCACTGACATCCGCCACGGCCTGCGAGCCAAAGGCATGCGCCGTGTACGCCGGCGCTGGAATTTCGCGCAGCGTCGGCAATCCGGTGGGCAGCAGAGTGTCGCGCGCCTGCAAGGCAGCCGCTTCGGCCCGCTCGATCTGGTCGAAGATGGTGCCGTTGCGTGTATGCAGCACCACCCGGGCGACGGCGAGCAGCGTCTTGTAGGTGGTCTCTTCCATCAGGTCGCGGCGCACCGCGAAAATGTGCTGGCGGGGGCCAAGTTCCTTGCCACGCAGACGGCTGTTTTCGCATAGCGTCTCGACCGCACGCTGCAGGTCCTGGACGTAGGACGAGGCCTGTTCGTTGACGACGACGAAGTCGATCATCATGCCTCGGGTGCGCATATACTCCTGGAAGCGCAGCGCCTGGGCAACGATCTCCAGATCGGCGACGTCGCCGATCCTGACCAGGAAGATCGGGAAATCGCCCGAAATGCTGGTCGGCCACAGGCTCGACTGCTTGCCCAGTCCCGAAGCGATGGATTCGGCCGGCAGGCGCAGGAACGCGTCGGGATAGATCAGATAACGCGCCAGTTTCTGCACATTGGCGGCGTCGGTCAGGCTGAGGCCCATATGGCGGGTCTGCACCTGGCTGCGCGTCCAGGCAAGCATGGCCTGGCGGGCAAAGCTCTCCTGATGGTCGAGGCGGTTTATCGCCTCTTCCAGCTCGGGGCGGTTGGCTCCGACCACGGTCCAGAAGGTCAGCGATATCTTCTTGTTGGCGGGCACACGCACCTGACGGCGCAGCGAGGCGATAGGATCGAGCGTAAAGCCGGAATGGCCACCGAGCCTGGCGCCCGGATCGAAGGCGGCGGCATCGACGATGGAGCGGCCACGGCCGATGAAGGCGCGCCTGTCGGTCTCGGCCTCGGCATCGCGCGCCGGTCCGGACGGATCGGTGACGAAATGCGCCAGGGTGATGTCGGGCTCGCTGGTTTCACGCTTGCGGCGCGTGGCGAAGATCGCGCCGTTGTTGGCGGCGATTTCGGTCTCCACGAACATCTTCGAGAAGGCCGGATGCGCGTTGTCGGAGGCCTCCGAACCCAGCACCAGCTCGGCAAAGGACGTCACCTCGATGTGACGGTCGGATGTGCTTTCATTGTAGAGCGTGATGCGACGGCCTTCGCCATTGCCTTCGGAAACGACGATGCATTCAACCTCGGAGCGCAACGTGCCGACCGATTTGACGAAGCTCGCCTTGTCGTCGGAGAACAGGGTCTGCGCCTTCTCCTCAGGCGCGCGCTTTGGCTCCGCCGTCGCCGACCACCAGTCACCCGTGCTGACGTCACGCAGGAAGATATAGGATCCCAAACGGTCCTCGACCGGGTCCGGCTGCCAGCGGGTCACTGACAGATCGCCCCAGCGGCTGTAGCCGGAGCCTGTCGCGGTCACCATCACCGAATAGCGGCCGTTCGACATCACATTGGTCGAACGCAACGCCCGCAGGGGATCGAGCACAATGCGGGTGTCGGGGCTCTCGGTCTCGGTCTCGTCTTTCGCGCGCTCGTCCGCTTCGGTCCTGACGGTCGCGGTCGGGATGTCGCGCGGCGCCCTCTCCTGCAGCAAGAGTTCGGCCGATTCAATGACCGGATCGCTGTGGAAACGGTCGCGCAGGCGGCCCTCGAAGATCGCGTCGGCGACCGCCGCGATCGACATGCCCGAATGGTGCGCATAGTAGTTCAGAACGACCGCGTGGTTGGTGCCTTCAGGCACGCGCTGCGGCGTGAAATCGACAGCATCGTAATAGCCATGCGGGCCAAGCGCACCGATCTCGCGCAGACGCTCAAGATTATGCACGGCTTCACGCGGGTTGAACTGCGCCGCCAGTATGGTGGCGTAAGGCGCGATCACCGTGTTCTGGCCAAGGCCGCGCTTCAGCCCAAGCCCGGGCACGCCGAAATTGGTGTACTGATAGGTCAGTTCCCGGTCGCGGGCGTTGTAGGCCGCTTCCGAAATGCCCCACGGAACGTTTTTCTGCCGGCCGTACTGCATCTGGCGCTTGATGATCAGCTTGCTCGTCTGGTTGAGGATCGAGCCTTGCGGCTCCTTCATCACCAGCGGCGGCATCAGATACTCGAACATCGAGCCCGACCACGACATCAGCGCGCCCTGGAACCCGATCTCGACGATCGGGCGGCCGAGCCGGAACCAGTGCTCGGTCGGCAGGTCGCCCTTGGCGATGGCGAACAGGCTGGTCAGCCGCGCCTCGGAGGCGAGAAGGTCGTAGCAGCTTTCGTCGAGCTGGTGCTCCTCGACGCGGTAGCCGATCGACAGCAGCTTGCGTTCCGGCCGCATCAGGAAGGCGAATTCCATCTCGAAGGCGAAACGGCGCGTACGCTCGCGCAAGGTCAGGAGCTTGGCGCGCAGCGCCTCGACGGCGTTGTCGTCGCTGTGGGCGTCGTGAACATGCGCCTCGCAGGTAGCCTCGAGCCTCGCTGCCCAGTCGACGATGACATCGCTCTGCGCCGACGCCGCCTCGGTGTGGATAGCGGTCGCCAGCTTGCGGATCTCGCCCGCCAGCACGGCGAGGTTGATGGTGCGGATCGAGGCCATCTCCGGCTGCGCCTTGATCGTTTCGACGGCGCGCCGCATGCCGTCCAGACGGTCGACGAGACGCTGGCGCAGCGGTCGGAGCTGCCGGCGGTCGTCGGGCAACTGATCGAGGCTTTCGCTCAGAATGGTGACCGTGTCGAGAATGCCTTCGAAATCGCCCTGGAGGTGCACGGAAGGCGCTTCCGCCCACTCGGCACAGGCAGCCGCCACCGCCACCAGGTGGCCAGCGAGATTGCCGCTGTCGACGGCCGAAATATAGAGCGGGTAGAGCGGCTTCAGCGTCGTGGTGTCGTACCAGTTGAAGAGATGGCCGCGGTGGCGCGGCATGCTCTCGATGGTCGTCATGGTGGCGTCGATGCGGGTGATGGCATCAGACAGGCTGATCCAGCCGAAATCACGCGCCGAAACGACCGACAGAAGATAGACGCCGACATTGGTCGGCGACGTGCGCGGTGCCACGACGGGTGCCGGGCTTTCCTGGAAATTGTCCGGCGGCAGATTGTGATGCTCTTCTGTGACGAAGCTCTCGAAATAGTGCCAGGTGCGCCGCGCCACGGTGCGCAGCGCATGGATGTCGGCCTGCGATATGCGCAGCCGGTCCTCGGTTTCGGCCGAGCGGCTGATCCAGCTGGCGATCGCCGGTGAGCCGATCCAGAACAGGGCGAAGAAGAAGGCGACGAAGGCACCGGTGGAATCGGCCAGCACCGGAATGGCGAGGCCGACGAAGCCGATGATCACGGCGCCGTACATCATGCCGTAATAGGAGCCGACATCATTGTCGCCGGCCTTGTGCGCCTGCGAGGCGGTGCGCCATTCCAGGAGGTTCTGGCGGCTGACGAACAGCCGGTAGAGCGTGCGCACGATGGCGTCGCCCATCATCCAGGCGTTGTGCGCCATCAGCACGATCTTCAGCGCCACCATGGCGGTGCCGAAGGCGACGTCGCGTGCAAGGGCCGAGAAATGGCCGCGCGGCGTCTGGTCGCCGCTCTTGGGCAGGATGGCGTTGACGACGTCGAAGGTCGGCGCCATGAACAGGCTGAGGATCAGCAATGCCTGCCATTGCGCGGCCTGCGTGAAGGGCAGCAAGGTCCAGCCGGCAATCGCCGCCATCACCCAGAAGATCGGCGTCAGCGAGCGGCGCAGATTATCGACCATCTTCCAGCGCGACAGGGCCGGAACGCCGGAGCGCGGATCGAGGATGAAGCCCAGCAGCTGCCAGTCTCCGCGTGCCCAGCGGTGGTGGCGCGAGGCGTCGACCGAGTAGCGGGTCGGGTAGTCCTCGACCAGTTCGACGTCGGTTACAAGTGCTGCGCGCGCCAGCGCGCCTTCGAGCAGATCGTGGCTGAGGACGGTGTTTTCCTCGATGCGGCCTTGCAGGGCGGCCTCGAAGGCATCGACGTGGTAGAGGCCCTTGCCGGTGAAAGACCCATCGCTGAAGACGTCCTGATAAAGGTCGGAGACGGCGAAGACGTAGGGGTCGAGACCGCGATTGGCCGAGAACACACGCTGGAAGAACGAAGCCTCGTCGCCTGATGTCAGCGACGCGGTGATGCGCGGCTGCAGGATCGTGTAGCCGGCGGTAACAACGCGTTTGGTGGCGTCGAAATGCGGGCGGTTGAGCGGATGGCAGAGCTTGCCGACAAGGCTCGCCACCGCATCGCGGGTGGTGCGCGTGTCGGCGTCGAGCGTCATCACATGGACGACTTTTTCCGGCAGCGGCACTTCGAGCGGCAGGAAAGTGGTGTCGCTGTCGCCACGCAGCAAAAGGTCAAGCTCATGCAGCTTGCCGCGCTTGCGCTCCCAGCCCATCCAGGCCCCTTGAGCCGCGTTGAAGAGCCGGCGGCGGTGCAGGATGTAGAAGCGCGGCGCGCCTTCGGAGGGATAGCGGGCGTTGAGACGGGCGATCTCGGCACGGGCATATTCGAGGATCTCGGTGTCCGCCGCGTCGATCTCGATCTTGCTGTCGGGCCAGTCCGACAGCAGCGCGAAATGGATCTCGTCCACCAGATTGGCAAGGTAGTGCACTTCGAGGTTGCGGATGTTTTCCTCGACATCGTCACGCGACCCGATCAGCGACGGCACCACCACCAGCGTGCGCGCCTCGGGCGGCACGCCGTGCCTGTAGTCGTAGCCGATCAGGCGTGTCGGCTTGAGGAACAGCGAGACCACTGTGTTGAAGAAGGCCAGCGCGCCCTCGCTCGCCGGCACGGCAAACAGCGCCAGCATCAGGACGATCGAGGTTACCGACAGGCCAAGATTGGCCAACGCATTGCCGGTGAGGACAAGAAGCAGGGCCGTCAGGGCGAAGACCGGCAGGACGATGCCCAGCCATCCGGTCTTGGCGAAGGCCCGCTTGACCGTCTGGCTGATCGTCGGCCGATAGCCGATCGCTTTTTCCAGCTCCAGACGGCGCGGGCCGACGAGGAAGAAGCCGACATCGGTATGCGCAGACGGAGCTGGAGCGGAATCGTCGCCATCGCCAGCCGATGCGTGTTCGCCGGCGGCGTGTTCACTGGCGGCTTGACCGGCCAGTTCGATCGCTTTTTCGGCGACGCGGTATTCCGACAGGTTCGAGCGGCGCGCCAGTTCCTCGATCGCGGTGCGGTATTGGTCGCGCGAGAAGAAGTCGAGCGCGGCGAAATCGGTGCGCTCGCGCAGCACTGTATCGATGCGGCTGACGCCTTCGAACCACACGGTCCAGTCGACGTCGTTGATAAGGCGCAGGCCGCGGATGATGTTGCCGGTCGTCACATTGCCGCTGGACAGCGTGTGATGCTCGGAGATGATGATCTCCTCGGCATCGGAGCCGGTCTTTTCGAGCTCGCCTTCCAGCCATTCCAGGGCCTTGCCGGCATTCTGCGATCCATCGCGCAAGCGATAGAGAAGCTGCGTGGCAAAGGTGGTGTCCTGCGCATGCGCACTGAAATTGGCCAGGATCGCCTGCCGGTCAGCGCTGTCGTCGGTCGCCAGAACCTTGTCAGCCACATCGTTGGATATCTGGCGCATCTGGCGGGTGCGATTGACCCTGACAGCCAGCCGGCGGAGATTTTCGATCAGCACGAAGCGCAGCAGCGACGGCAGCGCCCAGAGTTCACCGATCTTCAGCGGCTCGACCGACTGAAACCCCTGGACGATCGCCTTGAACATGGTCGCCGAGACGGAACTGTCCGAATGCGCCACATAGGTCCAGGCCAGCGCCAGAGCGCGCGGCACGGTGCCGCCACCGGGCAGTTTCAGCGTCGGCAGCTGGCGATAGAAGCGGCGCGGCAGGTCGCGCTTGACCTGGAAAATGGTCTCCTCGACCAGATAGTTGTTGTCGAGCAGCCATTGCGCGGCCGGGGTGATGGTTTCGCCCTTGGCCTGCGCAGCATTGGTCGACCGGTAGACTTCGAGGATCTTCTTGGCGCTGTCGCGGATGCGGACCTGGAAATCGAACGGGATGAGGCCAAACAGGTCGGTGAGATCGCCCTTCGCCAGGCTTTCGCCGAGCAGCCGGAGGCGCTCCTCCGGCAGGAATGTCGATCGTATCGGCTCTTCCGTGATGGCCGGAAAGCTCGCGCTTGTCTTCTCGATCTGGGCAGGATTCGTCTGAATATTCATTGAAAATTCCGTAAGCGGGCACTCAGCGGCGTCACCGCCACGGCAATGGCCCTAAAACCGGTTCAAATGCAATTGGTTGCATCAACCCCTATGCCGAAAGTTTGTTTCCGCACCACGACAGGGCGTCATCTTTCGACCAAACTCAAAGACGAGCGCCCCTCACTCCCGTCGGTATCGATCGACGGAGAGGATTCGGGCTTTTTCGTGATGCCAGCAAGAGCTTACGCTATATTTCGCCGGCATTGCGATCATGTTTGGAAACAGGCGGTAACCGTTGGCGCGAAAGCGTCAGCCTGCGGTGGTTATGCGGACCACGAACAGCGTCGTATCCCGAGCCGGCTCAACCCGCAGGGCTGAAGCATCCGGCCCGAGCAGCAGCGTGTCGAGCAGGCCGAGGCGAATTGACCCAGCCTCGGGGAAAACAGCGTCGCCCTTGTGGCAAAGGATGAGGGTCGAACCGGCGCGGGTTGCGATGTCCACAGGCCGCGAAATCGCCAGACGCTCGACCGAATGCAGCATGCGGCCGCGGCGCGTCATGACGTTGAGGTCGGTGATCGGGCCGGCGATCAGCGCGGCACTGGTCGGCAGGTCGGCTGGAAAGGAAAATGGCTGGGAAACCGGCGTCAGCCGGGCCGCAGGTTGGCCGGCGACATCAAGCACTACGCCATCGCCTTCCAGCACCGACAGCGTGCGATCGATGCCGGCAAAGCTGGAGAACGGTCCGCTGCCCTCGACGCGGGCCATCGAGACGCGCCAGTCGAACGCGTCGAGACCGGCGCCGTCGGGCGAGACGGCGATCTCGGTCGTCGTGCCGACACCGTTCTTCCAAGGCATGACGCGGTAGTCGGCGGCACGAAGGATGCGCATGATGTCAGCCGAGAATGCCGGGCAAATTGAGCTGGTGCTCCTTGGCGCACTCGATGGCGATGTCGTAGCCGGCATCGGCATGACGCATGACGCCGGTCGCCGGGTCGTTCCACAACACCCGCTCCAGGCGCCTTGCAGCGTCCTTCGTGCCGTCGGCGACAATGACCATGCCGGCATGCTGGGAAAAGCCCATGCCGACGCCGCCGCCATGGTGCAGCGACACCCAGGTGGCGCCCGACGCGGTGTTGAGCAGCGCGTTGAGCAGCGGCCAGTCGGACACGGCGTCCGAGCCGTCCTTCATCGCTTCCGTCTCGCGGTTCGGCGAGGCGACCGAACCGGAATCGAGGTGGTCACGGCCGATGACGACCGGCGCCTTGAGTTCGCCCTTGGCCACCATCTCGTTGAAGGCGAGACCCAGCCGGTGGCGATCGCCAAGACCGACCCAGCAGATGCGCGCCGGCAGACCCTGAAAGGCAATGCGCTCGCGCGCCATGTCCAGCCAGTTGTGCAGATGGGTGTTGCCGGGGGTGAGTTCGCGCACCTTGGCGTCGGTCTTGTAGATATCCTCCGGATCGCCGGAGAGCGCGGCCCAGCGGAACGGACCGATGCCGCGGCAGAACAGCGGGCGGATATAGGCCGGCACGAAACCCGGGAAGGCGAAGGCGTTCTCGAACCCTTCGTCCTTGGCAACCTGGCGGATGTTGTTGCCGTAGTCGAGCGTCGGCACGCCGGCGTTCCAGAACGCCACCATCGCCTCGACATGTTCACGCATGGAGGCACGGGCCGCCTTCTCGACAGCCTTCGGGTCGCTGACACGCTTCTCGCGCCATTCGGCCATGGTCCAGCCCTTCGGCAGATAACCGTTGATGGGGTCGTGCGCCGAGGTCTGGTCGGTGACCATATCGGGGCGGATGCCGCGTCTGAACATTTCCGGCACGATTTCGGCCGCATTGCCGAGCAGGCCGACCGACTTCGCCTCGCCGGCCTTGGTCCAGCGCTCGATCATCTCCATCGCTTCGTCGAGCGTCTCGGCCTTCTCGTCGACATAGCGGGTGCGCAGGCGGAAATCGATGGAGTCCGGATTGCATTCGATGGCGAGGCAGCAGGCTCCGGCCATGACGGCGGCCAGCGGCTGGGCGCCGCCCATGCCACCGAGGCCGCCGGTCAGGATCCACTTGCCCTTGAGATTGCCGCCATAATGCTGGCGGCCGGCTTCGACGAAGGTCTCGTAGGTGCCCTGCACGATGCCTTGCGTGCCAATGTAGATCCACGAGCCGGCCGTCATCTGGCCGTACATCATCAGGCCCTTTTTATCGAGCTCGTTGAATTTATCCCAGGTCGCCCAATGCGGCACCAGATTGGAGTTGGCGATCAGCACGCGCGGCGCATCCGCGTGGGTGCGAAACACGCCAACCGGCTTGCCGGACTGCACCAGCAGCGTCTCGTCCTCGCCAAGCGTCTTCAGCGAGGCGACGATGCTGTCAAAATCGTTCCAGGTGCGCGCCGCCCGGCCGATGCCGCCATAGACGACCAGTTCGTTGGGGTTTTCGGCAACCTCGGGGTCGAGATTGTTCATCAGCATGCGCAGCGGCGCTTCGGTCGTCCAATAGCGGGCGTTGAGCTTGTCGCCGCGCGGCGCACGGACTTCGCGAATGTTGTGGCGAGGATTGTTCATCATTGTCCCTTTCGGATGGCGGCGCGTCAGCGCCCTGCCCAGTCAATGGCGATTTGAAGGATTTTGGTCAGTGTGGCGCGGATCGGCGCGGCAAACTCGGCGTCATAAGGAACCGGCCAATTGTCCGGCTCGCCCTTGGCCTCGGGCTCGCGCAGATAGCCGCGATCGGCGAGTTCCATCTGCAACGCATGGTAGCCGCCTTGCGGATTGCCGAAGTAGCGCGTGATCCAGCCACCCTTGAAGCGGCCGTTGATGACATAGCTTTCACCGCTTTCAGCCATGATCTGGCCGACCAATGCCTGCAGCGTCGGGTCGGCGGTCTGGCCGTCATTGGTGCCGAGATTGAACACCGGCAGGGTGCCGTAGAACAGGCGCGGCAGCACCGAACGGATCGAGTGGCAATCGTAGATGACGATTTTTTCGTGCAGGCCGCGCAGCCTGACGGCCTGGGCCGCCAGCATTTCATGGTAGGGCACGAAATAGGATATGCGGCGCTGGTCTATCTCCGCCGGCGTCGGCTCTTCGCCGGGCAGGTAAAGCGGATCGCCGTCGAAAGTCTCCGTCGGGCAAAGGGTCGTCGTTGTCTGCCCCGGATAGAGCGACGCGCCGGAAGGATCACGGTTGACGTCGATGACCGTGCGCGAGATCGACGTATGCACCACCGTCGCGCCAAGGCCGGCGGCAAAATCGTAGAGATTGTCGATCCACCAGTCGCAATCGCGGCGGCCGAGCCAGGGCGAGACCAGCCGGTTGTCGATTCCGGCGAGATCGGTGCCGGTATGCGGGATCGACACCAGCAGAGGTGCCGTGCCTTCCGTCACTGTCAGCCAGTCGGTCATGTCAGGCTCCCGAGATCGAAGGCAGTGTTACCGCGCCGGCCGCCTTGATCGTCGCACCGCTGCGCACCATGGCGATCGCCTTTTCCATGTCGGGGTGGAAATGCCGGTCATTGTCGAGATGCGGCACTTCGGCCCGGACCAGCTTGCGTACCGCTTCCAGCGCGTTGCTCGACGCCAGCGGCTGGTGGAAATCGCAGCCTTGCGCGGCCGCCAGCAATTCGATGCCAATCACCGCCGTCGCGTTCTCGACCATGCCGATCAGCCGGCGCGCGCCGTGCGCGGCCATCGAGACGTGGTCTTCCTGGTTGGCGGAGGTCGGGATGGAATCGACACTGGCCGGATAGGCCTTCTGCTTGTTTTCCGAAACGAGTGCCGCCGCCGTCACCTGCGGGATCATGAAGCCGGAGTTGAGGCCGGGCTTGGGCGTCAGGAAGGCTGGCATGCCGGACAGCGCCGGATCGACCAGCATGGCGATGCGGCGTTCCGAGAGCGAGCCGATCTCGCAGACGGCAAGCGCGATCATGTCGGCGGCGAAGGCCACCGGCTCGGCGTGGAAGTTGCCGCCGGACAGCGCGGTGTCGTCCTCGGCGAAGATCAGCGGATTGTCAGTGACGCCATCGGCTTCAGTGCCGAGCGTGTCGGCCGCCTGGCGCAGCACTGTTAAAGCCGCGCCCATCACTTGCGGCTGGCAGCGCAGGCAATAGGGATCCTGCACGCGTTCGTCGCCGACACGGTGGGATTCGCGGATGGCGCTGCCGGCCATCAGATTGCGCAGCGCGTCCGCCGTCTCGATCTGGCCACGGTGCTTTCTCAAGAGATGAATGCGCGGATCGAAAGGCGCGTCGGACCCCTTGGCGGCATCGGTCGACAGCGCGCCGGCAACCAACGCCGACTGGTAGAGCACTTCGGCCTCGAACAAAGCGGCGAGCGCATAGGCGGTTGAGAACTGCGTGCCGTTGAGCAGCGCCAGGCCTTCCTTGGCGCCCAGCGTCACCGGCTCGAGGCCGTGCGAGACGAAGGCGACCTTGGCCGGGAAGCGGCCATGCGGGGTGAAGCACTCGCCGACGCCGATCATCACGGCCGTCATGTGCGACAGCGGCGCGAGATCGCCGGAAGCGCCGACCGAGCCTTGCGCCGGCACCACCGGGATGACGTCGTTGGCGAGCATCGCCTCCAGCAACTCGATGGTTTCAGAGCGCACACCCGAGGCGCCCTGCGCCAGGCTGGCAAGTTTCAGCGCCATCATCAGGCGGGCAATTGCGACCGGCATCGGCTCGCCGACGCCGGCGGCATGAGACAGCACGATGTTGCGCTGCAGGGTCTCGAGATCGCTTGCCGGGATGCGCACGCTGGCCAGTTTGCCGAAACCGGTGTTGATGCCGTAAACTGGTTCGCCCTTGGCGACGATCCTGGCAACGGCCTCGGCGCTCGCCTTGATCTTTGGGCGGCAGGCATCGTCCAGCTTCGGCACGGCGCCACGGTAGATGGCGCGCCAGTCGGCCAGCGTCGCGTTGCCGGGCTTCAAGGTCAGTTCGGTCATTGTCCTCTCCAGATGCGGGCATGGAGCGGATTGAAGCCCATGCGGTAGACGAGTTCGGCGGGACGCTCGATGTCCCAGATCGCCAGGTCGGCGGATTTGCCAGCCTCCAGCGTGCCAGCTTTGTCGAGAAGGCCAAGCGCGCGCGCGGCCTCGCGGGTGACGCCGGCGAGGCACTCATCGACGGTCAAGCCAAAGAGCGTCGCTGCCATATTCATGGTGAGCAACAGCGAGGTGAGCGGCGAGGTGCCGGGATTGCTGTCCGTCGCCACCCCCATCTTCACGCCATGGCGGCGAAACAGTTCGACCGGCGGCTTCTTGGTTTCGCGGATGAAGTAGTAGGCGCCGGGCAGGATGGTCGCCACCGTGCCGGCCTTCGCCATCGCGGCAGCGCCCTCCCCGTCCGTATATTCAAGATGATCGGCCGACAGCGCGCCGTAGCTGGCGGCAAGTGCTGCGCCGTGCAGGTTGGACAGCTGGTCGGCGTGAAGCTTGACCGGCAGGCCCAAGGCCTTGGCGGCATCGAAAACGCGCGCCATCTGATCCGGCGAGAACGCTATGCCTTCGCAAAAACCGTCGACCGCATCGGCCAGTCCTTCGGCGGCAACCGCCGGAACAATCTGCTTGGCGACCAAATCGATAAAAGCGTCCTTGTCGCCCTTGGCCTCGGGCGGCAGGGCGTGTGCGGCCAAGCACGTCGTGCGGACGGTGACGGGGCGCTCATTGGCCAGCCGGCGGGCGGCACGCAGCGACTTCTTCTCATTGTCGAGATCGAGGCCGTAGCCCGATTTGACCTCGACCGTCGTGACACCTTCGGCCATCAGCGCATCGAGGCGCGGCAGCGTCTGGGCAACGAGCTCATCCTCATTTGCTGCGCGCAACGATTTGACCGAGGACACAATGCCGCCGCCGGCCCGGGCGACTTCTTCATAGGTGGCACCGGCCAGCCGCATCTCGAATTCGTTGGCGCGGTTGCCAGCATAGACAAGATGCGTGTGGCAGTCGATCAGGCCGGGCGTGATCCATCGGCCCTCGCAATCGATGATCTCGGCGCCCTGCCCTGCCGAAGCCGGCATCGAGGCCTCTGCGCCGGCATATACAATGACACCGTCGCGCGCGGCGATCGCGCCTTTCTCGACAATGCCGAGGCCAGCCACACCGTCGGCCATGGTCGCCAGGCGCGCATTGCGCCAGACACGAAGGCCGCTCTTCTTGTTTGCTCCACCCATCATCTTTTCCATTTGAAAGGATGGCGATTATGTATATACATATTGAAACGCGACGCAAGTGGTATCGTCGCTCAGGCATGCAGATTTGGAGACGGACGTGACGGCGATCTTTGCGGAACAGGCGCTGCTGCCCGAGGGCTGGCAAGGCAATGTCAGGATCGCGCTCGATGGTGGCCGCATCGCCACCGTCGAAGCAGACGCAACGCCGCAGGCCGGCGACGAGCGCCACGCCATTCTCGTGCCCGGCATGCCCAATCTGCACAGCCATGCCTTCCAGCGCGGCATGGCCGGGCTTGCCGAACTTCGCGGCCCTTCCGCCGACAGTTTCTGGAGCTGGCGCGAGGTGATGTACCGCTTCGCGCTGTCGATGACGCCCGACCAGGTCGAGGCGGTTGCCGCACAGCTCTATGTCGAGATGCTTGAGGCCGGTTTCTCGCGCGTCGGCGAATTTCACTATCTGCACCACGACCGCGATGGGAAACCCTACGCCAATCTCGCCGAGATGGCCGAGCGCATCGCCGCCGCCGCGGGCGAAACGGGTATCGGGCTGACACTGCTGCCGGTGTTCTATGCGCACTCCTCCTTCGGCGGTGCCGCGCCGAACGAGGGCCAAAGGCGATTTATCAACGATGTGAATCGGTTCTCCCGGCTTGTTGAGAAGAGCCGCGAATCGGTTCGCGCGTTGAATCAGGCCGTCGTCGGCGTCGCGCCGCACAGTCTGCGCGCCGCGACGCCAGAGGAACTGAACCAGGTCGCTGCTTTGGCGCCGAATGGGCCGATCCACATCCACGTCGCGGAGCAGGTGAAGGAGGTCGAGGACTGCGTTGCCTGGTCCGGCGCGCGGCCGGTGGAGTTTCTGCTGGCCAACGCCGAGGTCGACCAGCGCTGGTGCCTGATCCATGCTACCCATATGACTGATACCGAAACCATCGGTATGGCGAAGAGCGGCGCCATCGCCGGCCTTTGCCCGATCACCGAGGCCAATCTCGGCGACGGCACGTTTGCCGCACCACTGTTCACCGAGCATGGCGGCCGCTTTGGCGTCGGCTCCGATTCCAACGTGCTGATTGGCCTGCCCGACGAGTTGCGCCAACTGGAATATTCGCAACGCCTCGCCCACCGCGCCCGCAATGTGCTGGCGGTAGCCGGCGGCTCGACCGGGCGTGCGCTGTTCGACGCCGCACTCGACGGCGGCAGCGTCGCGCTCGGTGCCGGCGCTTCCCAGATCGCCGTTGGCGCAGCCGCCGATCTCGTCTCGCTCGACGCCAACACCCCCTCACTAGCCGGCAAGACCGGCGACGCGATCCTCGACGCCTGGATCTTCGCCAATGGCAGCAAGGTCGACTGCGTCTGGGTGCATGGCAAGAAGCAGGTCAGTGGCGGCAGGCATGCGAAGGGCAGGGCTATCGCCGAGCGATTCCGCAAGGTCATGACCGCGCTGTCGCAGAACTGAAGCCGATGAGCCTGATCGAGACAGATGACATTGATGGTGGCGAGACGGTCTCGCTGCATCAGCGCATCCTGTCCGACATCCGCGAAAAAATCCTGTCCGGCGCCTGGGCGCCCGGCCATCGCATTCCGTTCGAACATGAGCTGACGACCGAGTACAATTGCTCCCGCATGACGGTGAACAAGGCCTTGTCGCAGCTGGCCAAGGCCGGGTTGATCGAGCGGCGGCGCCGTTCAGGCAGCTTCGTGCGCCGACCGCAGTCGCAGGCCGCGGTGCTGGAACTTCACGACATCAGGATCGAGGTCGAAGCGCTCGCCCTGCCCTATCGTTACGAGCGGCTGGAGCGCCTGAAGCGGCGCAGCAACGCGGAGGACAGAGCGCTGCTCGGGCTGTCCGCCGCAGGGTCGGTGCTATGGATCGAAGGCTTGCATTTGCCGGCGAACGGCCATTCGCACTGGAGCAGCGGCTGATCAATCTTTCGGCGGTTCCGGAAGCCGGGGACGAAGAGTTCAGGGAAATCGCCGCCGGGCCCTGGCTGATCGGCCGCGTGCCGTGGAGCGAGGCCGAACACCGCATCCGCGCCATGGCCGCCGATGAGACCGTTGCCGATGCGCTCGACATCGATCCCGGCGCGCCTTGCCTTGTGGTCGAGCGGCGGACATGGAGTGCCGAGCATCCCGTGACGCATGTCCGGTTTATCTATCCGGCCGAGAGCCACACGCTGGTGGCGCGATTCGCTCCGTCGCAGGGGTAGCGCCTCTTACCCTCCCCCTCGTGGGGAGGGTCGGCGAGCCGACGTTGCGAAGCAAGGTTGGCGAGACGGGGTGGGGGACGGCGCCGACCCCCACCCCGCTGCTTTGCAGCGACCCTCCCCACAAGGGGGAGGGTAAAAAGCTCAAATCGCCGCCGTGACAATAATCTCGACCAGATATTCCGGTCCTGCCAACTTGGCTTCGCCGGTGGCGCGGGCGGGGGTGTGGCCCTGCGGCACCCACTTGTCCCATTCCGAATTCATCTCGGCGAAGGTGCCCATGTCGGCCAGCCAGATGATCGCCTGCAGGATCTTGGTCTTGTCGGTGCCGGCCTTGGCCAGCAATTCGTCGATGGCCGCCAAGACATCGCGGGTCTGCGAAGCGACGTTGCCGCCGGGCTCGCCGACCTGGCCGGCCAGATAGACGGTGTTGCCGTGGATGACGATTTGGCTCATGCGCGGACCAACATCGATGCGACGAATGCTCATGGGAGGTTCCTTCCTGTTATGGGTGGCGACTGTTTAGAGTTGGCTTGGGCTTCGGGCAAGGCCGCCGGGGCCAAATCCCCTTGGACCAGCGAGTGGCGAGATTCACGGCAAGTTGAGCCGCCGGTCGCAATTCCGCCCGATTGGCTTGTTGACTAATGTAATAACATCACATATCCACTCGAGCCCTGCCTGCAGCCGGGTTTCGCTGCTCCACGGAACGACATGACCCAGACCTGCCTGACATTCCGTGACCTGACGCTGGGCTATAACAGCCACCCGGCGATCCATCATCTCGACGGCGCGATCCGCAAGGGTTCCTGACGGCGGTGGTCGGTGCCAATGGTTCCGGTAAATCGACGCTGATGAAGGGCATTGTCGGCGTGCTGAAACCGATGGCCGGCGAGGTCGTTCGCGCACCAGGCGTGCGCGCCGCCTATCTGCCGCAGCAATCGGAGCTCGACCGCTCGTTTCCGGCGCGCGTGGTCGACCTGGTCTCGCTCGGCCTGTGGCCCAAGCGCGGCATGCTCGGCCGCTATACCAAAGAAGATCGCGATTCCGTCAGCCAGGCGCTGATGGCGGTCGGCCTTGGCGGCTTCGAGAAGCGGCCGATCGACACACTGTCGGGCGGTCAGCTGCAGCGCACGCTGTTTGCCCGGGTGCTGCTGCAGGACGCCGACCTGATCCTGCTCGACGAGCCGTTCAACGCCGTCGATTCCAAGACGGTCGGCGACCTCATCGCCTTGATCAAGCGCTGGCACGGCGAGGAACGCACCATCATGGTCGTCGTCCATGATCTCGATCTGGTGCGGCAGAATTTCCCCGAGACCTTACTGCTCGCCCGCCAACCGATCGCCTGGGGCGAAACGCGCGAGACGCTGAAGCCGGAGAACCTGTTGCGCGCCCGCCGCTTCCACGAAGCCTGGGAAGAGAATGCGCCCTGGTGCGAGCCGGACGAGCACGCCCATGATCATGGGCACGATCACGATCATCACGGCCACGATCACGACCATCACCACGGCGCCGGACCGAGGGCTGCCTGATGGACGCGCTCTACGGTCTGTTCATCGCACCCTTCGCCGATTTCGGTTTCATGCAGCGGGCGCTGTTCGGCTCGCTGATGCTGTCGCTCGGCGCCTGCCCGATCGGCGTCTTCCTGATGCTGCGGCGCATGAGCCTGTCGGGCGACGCCATGGCGCATGCCATCCTGCCGGGGGCGGCCGCCGGCTTCCTGTTCTACGGGCTGGAAATCCTGCCGATGACCATTGGCGGCCTGATCGCCGGCATCATCGTGGCGCTCGGCGCCGGCGCCGTCTCGCGCTTCACCATCCAGCGCGAGGATGCCTCGATGGCGGCCTTCTATCTGATTTCGCTCGCCATCGGCGTGCTGATGGTGTCGATCCGCGGCTCCAGCGTCGATCTCATGCATGTGCTGTTCGGCACGGTGCTGGCGCTCAACAATGAGGCGCTGACGCTGATCGGCGGCATCGTCGCAGTGACGCTGGTCAGCCTCGCCATCTTCTGGCGGGCGCTGGTCGCCGAATGCCTCGATCCGCTGTTCCTGCGCTCGGTGAGCCGGATGGGCAGCCCGGTACATTTCATCTTCCTTGGCCTGGTCGTGCTCAACCTTGTCGGCGGCTTCCAGGCGCTCGGCACGCTTCTGTCGGTCGGGTTGATGATGCTGCCGGCGGCAGCCGCCCGCTTCTGGACGGTGCGCGTCGAGCCGATGTGCATGCTGGCCGTGCTGATCGGCTTTGCCTCCTGCATCGCCGGACTGCTTTTGTCCTATCACGCCTCGCTGCCGTCCGGTCCGGCCATCATCCTGTCGGCCGGCGTCGTCTATTTCGCCTCGATCCTGTTCGGCACGCGCGGCATTTTGCGTGCGCGCATCATCCATCACCGTCACAGAACGGCCTGATCCCCGCCCCTCGAAAGGAGACCCCGCCTATGCTGAGATCCATCCGTGCCGCCCTGGCGATGAGCGTTATAACATTAACTGCCTTTAGCGCATCGTCGGCTTTCGCGGCGCCGCTGAAAATCGTCGCCAGCTTCACGGTCATTGCCGATTTCGCCAAAAATGTCGGTGGCGACCGTGTCGACATCACCACCATCGTCGGCCCGGATGGCGACGCCCATGTCTATGAGCCGAGCCCGGCCGACGCGGTCGCCATGGCCAAGGCCGATATCGTTCTGGTCAACGGCCTGCATTTCGAAGGCTTTTTGCAGCGGCTGGTCGATGCCAGCGCCACCAAGGCCTCGATCATCACCTTGACCAATGGCGTGACGCCGATCGACTTCAAGCCTGAGTTCGCCGACGCCGACGCGGCCGAAGGTGCCGGCACTGGTGGCGGCAAGACCGTCACCGATCCGCACGCCTTCCAGTCGATCGCCAATGCCAAAATCTATGTGAAGAACATCGCCGAAGCCTTCTGCGCGGCCGACAGCGATGGCTGCGTCAGCTACCAGACCAATGCCGCCGCCTACACCAAGAAGCTCGACGCGCTGGAAGGCGAAGTGAAGGCGGCGATCCAGTCGATCCCCGAGGCGAAGCGCGTCGTCATCACCTCGCATGACGCCTTCGGCTATTTCGAGCACGAATACGGCCTGACCTTCCTCGCCCCGCAAGGCATTTCGACCGATTCCGAACCGTCGGCGGCCGATGTCGCAAAGCTGGTCGAGCAGGTGAAGCAGGACAAGGCGGCTGCGATCTTCGTCGAGAACATCACCAACCCGCGCCTGATCGAACAGATCGCCAGCGAGACCGGCATCAAGGTGGGCGGCACGCTCTATTCGGATGCGCTGTCGCAGCCCGATGGCCCCGGCTCGACCTATATCGACATGATGCACAACAACATCCGCCAGATCAAAGGCGCCATTCTCGGCAGCTGAGAAGCTGCCGTGCCCGGAAAGGCGGAGCCAGTCTCCGCCTTTTTTTGGCCGAAGATTTTCAGCCCGAACTGTGGCGCGGCCTGCCCGATCCATTCCCGGCCTGGGCGGCCTGAGTTGGAATCCTCACCGGAAACGTCTATCTCTGCGGAAGGATTTCCGCCGGCGGATTGCCGGCCGCGTCGGGGAGTGGCAAGACTCCTCAGACAAATCAGATTGCGAGGATGCTGCCATGGAATACCGCGAAATCAGCGACGATTATTCGGTCTCTGGCCAGATCCAACCCGAAGACGTCGCCGCCATCAAGGAAGCCGGCTTCAAGAGCGTCATCTGCAACCGGCCGGATGACGAGCAGCCCGGCCAGCCTTCGGCCAAAAGCATCGGCTCGGCGGTCGAAGCCGCCGGCCTCGCCTTCCGCTACATCCCCGTGATCAGCGGCCAGATCACCGCCGAGAATGTCGAGGACCAGGCCGAGGCGCTGGAAGCGCTGGAAGGCCCGGTGTTTGCCTATTGCCGCTCGGGTGCGCGCTGCACGAATCTTTATGGGCTGATCCAGCAGTCGAAGGGCTAAATCGGCAGCGCGCCGGTTTCTTTCAGCGTTTCGAGAACGATCGCCGTCTTCACATGCTGCACGGATTCGTGTGGCAGGAGCACGCCGTTGACGAACTCCGACAGCGACTTCAGATCGGGCGTCACCACTTTCAGGATGTAATCCATTTCGCCGGTCAGCGCATGCGCCTCCTGCACCTCGGGCAGCCGCGCCACCAATTCGCCGAAGCGCCTTGCGTTGTCGCGGTTGTGGGTGGCCAAGGTCACTGAGATGACGTTGACCAGCGAGAAGCCGAGCTTGTCGCGGTCGAGCACCGCCCGATAGCCCTTGATATAGCCGTCCTCCTCCAGCCGCTGGCGGCGGCGCGAGCATTGCGATGCCGACAGGTTCACCCGCTCCGAGAGATCGTTGTTGGTCAACCGCGCATCGCTCTGCAGGAGCGCCATTATCTTGCGGTCAAACTGATCAATGCGCGCCTCATCCATGGTTTTATCTCTCATCATGCATGTTTCACGCATGACATGATCATTTCAAGCGTTTGAATGCAAGCACCATGCGCCGGCTCCGCGCTATGATGGCGTCAGATGGCCTTTTCGAGCCGAGCCAGCTTCTGGAGCAATATTATGGGTCCCTTCCCGCACGACGCCCCGCCCGCCACGATCAGCAAGGACAACCCCGCCGGCACGGACGGTTTCGAGTTCGTCGAATTCGCGCATCCGGAGCCGCAGAAGCTGGCCGAACTGTTCACCCGCATGGGCTATGTGGCGGTGGCCAGGCACCGCAGCAAGGACATCACCGTCTGGCGCCAGGGCGACATCAACTATGTCGTCAATGCCGAGCCGGGATCGCATGCGATGAAGTTCGCCGACAAGCATGGCCCTTGCGCGGCGTCGATGGCCTGGCGGGTTGTCGATGCCAAGCATGCGTTCGACCACGCCGTTGCCAAGGGCGCGACGCCTTACGAAAGCGACGACAAGGCGCTCGACGTGCCGGCGATCGTCGGCATCGGCGGTTCGCTGCTCTATTTTATCGACGCCTACGGCAAGAAGGGCTCGGCCTACGACGCCGAGTTCGAATGGCTCGGCGCGCGCGATCCGCGGCCGCAAGGCGTCGGCTTCTATTTCCTCGACCACCTCACCCACAATGTCTATCGCGGCCAGATGGACAAATGGTGGGATTTCTACCGCGAGTTGTTCGGCTTCAAGCAGATCCATTTCTTCGACATTGACGGCAAGATCACCGGCCTGGTCAGCCGCGCCATCACCTCGCCTTGCGGCAAGATCCGCATCCCGCTCAACGAATCCAAGGACGAGACCAGCCAGATCGCCGAGTACTTGAAAAAGTACAATGGCGAAGGCATCCAGCACATCGCTGTCGGCACCGACGAAATGTATGCCGCCACCGACAAGCTTGCCGACAACGGGCTGAAGTTCATGCCGGGCCCGCCGGAAACCTATTACGATATGTCCTATGACCGTGTGAACGGCCATGACGAGCCGATCGAGCGGATGAAGAAGCACGGCATCCTGATCGACGGCGAAGGCGTGGTCGACGGCGGCATGACCAAGATCCTGCTGCAGATTTTTTCCAAAACCGTGATCGGCCCGATCTTCTTCGAATTTATCCAGAGGAAGGGCGACGAAGGCTTTGGCGAGGGCAATTTCCGCGCGCTGTTCGAATCGATCGAGCAGGACCAGATCAAGCGTGGCGTGATCAAGATGGACGGCAAGGCGGCCTGAGCTACACTGGTTTGCGGCTCGATCGGCTTTGATCTAAGCTCAGATCACAAGAGGTCGAGCCGTGAACGTCTCCATAACCGAAGCCAGAGCCAAACTGTCGGAACTCGTAAGGCGCGCGAAAGCCGGCGAAGAGATTGTGATCACCCGGCACGGCAAGCCTGTAGCGCGTCTTTTGCCTCCGCCGGCTCAGCTTGGCCCTCAACCACGCATCGGCTCCGCCTCGGTCTCGGAAGGGCCGATTACCTACAACTAGAGCCCCAGCCGCTCGACCTCTTCCTTCCTCACCTTCAAATCATAGTCGAGCAGGAACTCGTCGAGTTGGGGTGGCGTGACCGAACTGCCAGAGAGCATCGCGTGTACCTGGCCCCGGTGATGGATGTCGTGCAGGAAGACATGGGCGAGGATGTCGCCGATCTTTTCCGGGATCATGCCATCCTCGCGCCGGTCGGTAATCACGCGGCGATCGAGATCGGTCTCCGACAGGCCATGGCAGAAAGCGATCAGACGCCGATCCGCCGCGGTCTGGGCGGCAAACAGGGCCTGTGGCGCATCGAACGGCACGAAGTCATCGTAGGCGGCCGCACCGACACCGCCCTCTTCGAGAAAATCGAGATAGAGATGATCGACCGCAAGGACATGGTTGAGCGTCGCCTTGATCGACGGGAAGAAGCTGGTGCGCTCGGCTTCGAACTCACCGGGCTTGAGCGCCAGCACGGCACGATAGAGCCGGTCGTTCGACCATAGATTGTTTCCGGCCATGCGGCGCAGATGATCCAGCAGGGTCATGCGGTCATCCCCCTGACCGCACCAGATGCAAGCCTGCCGCCATAATCGCGAATCCAGCAAGAACGATCAGCAGGAACCCGTTCATGCGCCGACGCATGGCCTGCGTTTCCTCGTCCCGCGCGACTTTCATGTTGGTGATGGTGTGGAACATCATCGCCTTGCGCGGGTAGCCGCTGCGGTTGGTCAGGTCCGGTGAGCGCGCCTCAATGCGATAGCTCAGCCGGATCGCCAGGATGAAGACGACCAGTATGGCGATCGCCCAGACGCCGGCCAGCAGGTAGAAAGCCTCGCCCGTCATTTCGTCCCCCTATCCCGCGTATTTCTCGACCTTCTGCTCGATGGCGCCGAAGATCGAATGGCCTGTCTTGTCCTTCATCTCGATGCGCACCGTGTCACCGAAGCGCAGGAACGGCGTTTTGGGCTCGCCACTCTCAATCGTCTCGATCATGCGCAGTTCGGCGATGCAGGAATAGCCGGCGCCGCCGGCCAAGACCGGCTTGCCCGGCCCGCCGTCGAGCTTGTTGGAGACCGTGCCCGAGCCGATGATGGTGCCGGATGTCAGCGGCCTTGTGCGGGCGGCATGGACGATCAGCGCCGGAAAATCGAAGGTCATGTCGACGCCGGCATTGGCGCGACCGAAGGGCTTGCCGTTGAGATCGGCAAGCAGCGGCAGGCTGACCTTGCCGCCGTCCCAGGCATCGCCGAGTTCATCCGGCGTCACCGCGACCGGCGAAAAAGCCGAGGACGGTTTCGACTGGAAAAAGCCGAACCCCTTGGCCAGTTCCGGCCCGGTGAGCGCGCGCAGCGTCACATCGTTGACAAGCATGACCAGCCGGATGGCGGCGCGCGCCTCATCGAGGCTTGCGCCCATAGGCACATCGTCGACGATGACCGCGACTTCCGCTTCCATGTCGATGCCGAAGGCTTCGTCGGCCATGCGGATCGGATCGCGCGGCGCAATGAAGGAGTCCGAGGCGCCCTGGTAGATCAGCGGATCGGTCCAGAAACTCGCTGGCATCTCGACGCCACGCGCCTTCCGCACCAGCTCGACATGGTTCACATAGGCGGACCCGTCAGCCCATTGATAGGCGCGCGGCAGCGGCGAATGCGCGTCGTGCTCGTGAAAGCGCGCGGACGGCACCGCATTGTTCTCCAGCGATTCCGCGATTGTGCCGAGATGCGGCGAGACCCTGCGCCAATCGTCGAGTGCCGCCTGCAACGTGCGCGCCAGGAATGAAGCATCGGTGCACTGCGTCAAGTCGCGCGAGACGACGACGAGTTTCCCGTCGCGCGTCCCGTCCTTCAATGTGGCAAGCTTCATGCATCCTCCCGATCATTATTCGTAGTGTTTGCCGAAATAGAGAATTCTGGCCGCAGCCTTCCAGGGATTTTCATCCGCCAGGAATGCCGGGTTATGTCGCCCATTGTCTTCGACGCCGGCGACGGCCGATTCAAGAAAATCGGCTATCGAATTGCTTTCCCAGCCATTCCAGCTCGAGTAAGGACCCGACGGCTGCAACGCTTCCTTGCGATCGGCGTCCTCACGATCCTTGCGCAACGCGTCGATGAAGCGGACAAAGGACGGCAAGTCCTGCACGCTGTCGAGGGCCGAGGAGAGCAGCGCCGAGGACGTCGCCGCGGATTTATCCATCTCGTCCCAAAGCTTGTCGTCGGCCATCGTCACTCCCGAAACCCCACAACAAGGCCGTCGCGCGCGATCGTCAAGTCGCCGGCCCACGATTTCCTGACGGCGGCCTCCCAGTCGGCCTCGCCAATCTCGGCATCGTCGGCGGGAATGAGGTGGTTGAGCACAAGTCTCTTCACGCCGGCATCGCTGGCGATGCGCCCGGCCTCTTCGGCAAAGCTGTGGCTGGCGAGCAGATGTTGCCTGAGCCGCGCGCCATTGCCGGTTCTGGCAACCAGTCGTTCGATGCCCTCCTCCAGCATGGCTTCATGGACGAGAAGGTCAGCCCCCTTGGCGAAATCGGCGAGCGGCGGAAAGAAAGCCGTATCGGCGGAGAACACCACGCTTCTGCCGCCCCGCTCGAAGCGCAGGGCAAAACAGTCGGTCACCGGCGGATGATCGACGCGCAACGCCGTCACCTTCAGGCCACCTTGCACGACCACCTGCCCCTCGCCGAATTCGTCGATCGAAACCAGTTCGCGAATGTCGGGCCGGCCCTCATCAACGATGCGGATTTCAATGTCGAATTCCATCGCCTGGCAGAAGCGCCGCCAGTAGTGACCGATGCCGGCGGGCCCGAACACGTTGACCGGCGTCGCCAGCCCCGCCGTCCAGGCTGTATGGATCAGCGGCCCGAGTTCCAGCACATGATCGGAATGCAGATGGGTGATGAAGATCAGGTCGAGTGCCTTCAGGCTGATGCCGGCATCGACCAGGCCGCGCGTCACGCCAAGCCCGCAATCGACGACGATGGTTCGCCCTGCGATTTCAAGCAGCGACGAACTCGGCCACGGCCCGCCCGGCCGCAGCGCCGGACCGCCCTTGGAGCCCAGCAGCACCAACCGATCCGGCGTGGGCCCGCCGCTCAAGACCAGTCGCCCTCGGGCGTGCCATTGAAGCGCTTCTTCAGGTCGGCCCAGCAGTCGATGTAGTTGTCCTGCCTTGTTTCCAGTTCGGCGCCGTAGCGGGTCAGCATCTGCGGAAAGCGGGTCTCGAACATGAAGGCCATTGTGTTGTCGAGCTTGACCGGTTTCAGCTCCGCACGCGAGGCCTTTTCGAAGCCAGGCGCATCCGGGCCATGGGCCAGCATCAAATTGTGCAGGCTGATGCCGCCGGGCACGAACCCTTCCTCCTTGGCATCGTACTGGCCGTGGATCAGCCCCATGAACTCGCTCATGATGTTGCGGTGATACCAGGGCGGCCGGAACGTATCTTCCGCCACCAGCCAGCGCGGCGGAAAGATGACGAAGTCGATGTTGGCGGTGCCTTCCTCGCCGCTTGGCGCGGTCAGCACGGTGAAGATCGACGGATCGGGGTGATCGAACAGGATGGCGCCGACTGGCGAAAACGTCGCCAGATCATATTTGTAGGGCGCGTAATTGCCATGCCAGGCGACGACATCGAGCGGCGAATGGCCGATCTCGGTGACATGGAAATTGCCGCACCATTTCACGATCAGCCGGCACGGCGTCTCCTTCTCCTCAAACCAGGCGCAAGGCGTCTTGAAGTCGCGCGGATTGGCCAGGCAATTGGCGCCGATCGGGCCGCGATCGGGCAAGGTCAGCTTGGCGCCGTAGTTCTCGCAGACATAGCCACGCACTTCAGCGTCGACCAACTCAACCTTGAAGACGAGGCCACGCGGCAAAACGGCGATCTCGCCCGGTCGAAGCTCGATGACACCCATCTCCGTCACCAGACGCAGGGCGCCGACCTGCGGGACGACCAGCAGCTCACCGTCGGCGTTGAAGAAATGATCGTCGACCATCGATGTGTTGGCGACATAGACGTGTGCGGCCATACCCGTCTGCCCGAGCACGTCGCCGGCCGTGGTGATGCTTCGCATACCCTGGATAAAGTCGGTCGGCTCCGTCGGCATCGGCACCGGGTTCCAGCGATACTGGCCAAGCGTCAGTTCGTGGTCGCCGACGTTGGGCGCGGTCTTCCACAGGGGATAGCTGGCCGCCTTGAACCGGCCGGTGTGTTTCACGCTTGGCCGGATGCGGTAGAGCCAGGAGCGCTCATTGGTGCCGCGCGGGGCGGTGAAGGGCGAGCCCGAAAGCTGCTCGGCATAGAGGCCGTAGGCCGGCCGCTGCGGCGAATTCCGCCCCTGCGGCAGCGAGCCGGGCATGGTCTCGGTCTCAAAATCATTACCGAAGCCCGGCATGTAGGAATGGGCCATCCGATCCTCCCTGACCCCGGCCACAAGCTTCGCGAAGCTAGCCTGCCGGCGATATTGACCAAATTGGTTTCATTTGTAACCATCGAAAATGTAACTATCAATGGCCACGGCGCGCGTCATGGAACCCGACATTCTGGAGCTGGAAAGCTTCCTGCCCTACCGCCTCTACCGGCTCGCCGATGCCGTCAGCCGCGAATTCTCCAGGATTTACCGGGACCGCCACGGCCTGACGCGACCGGAATGGCGCACGCTTTCAGGCCTCGGCCAGCGCGGCACGATGACCGCGACCGAGCTCGGTGAGCAGTCGGCGATGCACAAGACCAAGGTTTCGCGCGCCGTGGCGGAGCTGGAGCGGCGGCGCTGGCTGACGCGCACGCCTGACGAGATTGATCGCCGTGTGGAGCACCTTGCGCTGACCAAAGCGGGGCTTGCCGCCTATCGCGAGATGGTTCCGCTAGCGAAAGCGTTTGAAAGGGAGTTGCTGGCTAGGCTGAGTGCGGCGGAGCGGGCGGCGATTGTCAGCGGCGTAGCAGCACTGGAGGGTGCGTTGGAAGGGAAGTACAGCTGATAGGCTGGAGGGACAGCGCCCCCTCTGTCCTGCCGGACATCTCCCCACGAGGGGGGAGATCAGCGGTTCCAGCGCATGGCTCGTCCTGCAACGTTGGCGATTGGCGAAAGCCGGCGTGGCATCTGATCTCCCCCCCTTGTGGGCAGGGGAATCGCATATGGCGATTTTGGGCTTGAAGTTGGTTTGAGAAGGGATTCTTCGGGAAGGCAGTCCAGCGAGGAGTGACTGCCATTACCAGCCTTGAGAGCTATTTCGGTACGGTGCCTGATCCGCGCGCGGCCAACGCCACACATCGGCTTGGCGACCTGATCGTGATGATGATCGCTGCGAGCCTGTGTGGCGCGACCAGCGCAACGGAGTTTTCGTTGTTCGCGCAAGAGCGCAAACAGGCGCTGTCGCGCTTGATCGACTATGAGGAGGCGCCTAGCCACGACACCTTCTCGCGGCTGTTGCGCCTGCTCGATCCGGAGGCCTTCGGACGGGCGTTCGCCGCCTTTGCCGCAGGCTTTGCCCAGGCACGTCAGGGTGTGGTCGCACTTGATGGCAAGGCGCTGCGGCGGGCCTATGAGAAAGGCCTTGCGGCCAGCCCGCCCCTGACGGTGTCGGCCTTTGCCAGCCAGACGCGGCTGTGTTTGGCGGCGGTCTCGCCCGGCGACGAAGACAATGAGGTCGAGGCTGCCCTCAAGGTCGTCGAACTCATTGATCTTACTGGCCGATTGGTCACGGCCGATGCCCTCCACTGCCACACGCGCATGGCCAAGGCCATCATTCAGCGCGGCGGCGACTATCTGCTCGCACTCAAGGGAAACCGCCGGCATTGGTTGGCTCGGGCCAATCAACAACTGGCCCAGACCACTCCCGCCGTCACTGAGCGGACCGAGACCAGCCATGGCCGCAACGAATGGCGGCAGGCAGAGGTCGTGGTGGCGGCTGAACCAATGATGCCGGGGCACAAGGCCTTCATCCGCATCACCAGCCGGCGCGATCAGGCCGAGCCGCTGACGCGCCTGTTCATGGCCTCAACGCTGCTGTCGCCACAGCAGGCGATCGACCTCACCAGAGCCCATTGGCAGATCGAGAACGCACTGCACTGGATGCTCGACGTTCATCTGCACGAGGACCTCAGTCGTGCCCGCAAGGACAACGCTCCCGCCAACACCGCCCTCATCAACCGCATCGCCAGAAATATCCTTCAGGCCGCCGACATCGACAAAGTCCCCATTAGCCACCGCATCAAGAAATGCGCTTGGAATGACGACTATCTCATCCAGGCAATCGCTCATATGCGATAGCCCTGCCCTTGTGGGGGAGATGTCCGGCAGGACAGAGGGGGCGCCTCGCGCCAGTCTCTCCTATCGGCAAGCTACCAATCCATCACCACCTTGCCCGAGCTGCCGCTCCGCATCGCATCGAAACCGGTCTGGAAATCGTCGATGCCAATCCGGTGCGTGATCAACCCACTCACATCGAGCGGGCCCTGAATCAGCGCGATCATCTTGTACCAGGTCTCGAACATCTCGCGGCCATAGATGCCCTTGAGATGCAGCATCTTGAAGATGACCTTGTTCCAGTCGATCTCGAAGCCGGTCGGGGCGATGCCGAGGATGGCGATCTTGCCGCCATTGTTCATGGTGTCGATCATGTCGCGGAAGGCGGGCGCGGCGCCCGACATTTCCAAGCCGACGTCAAAACCCTCGGTCATGCCGAGCGCCGGCATGACATCGCGCAGCTTTTCCTTGGAAGCATCGACGACATGCTGGACGCCGAGCTTCTTCGCCAGCGCCAGCCGCACCGGGTTGATGTCGGTGATCACCACCTTACGCGCACCGACGCATTGGGCAACGAGCGCGCCCATGATGCCGATCGGCCCGGCGCCGGTGACCAGCACATCCTCGCCGACTAGGTCGAAGGACAATGCCGTGTGCACCGCATTGCCCAGGGGATCGAAAATCGCCGCGATCTCGTCCGGCACGTCGTCGGGAATCGGCACGACATTGTGCTGCGGGATCGCCAGATACTCGCCGAAGGCGCCGGGACGATTGACGCCGACGCCCAGCGTGTTGCGGCAGAGATGCCCTCGCCCCGCACGGCAGTTGCGGCAATGGCCGCAGACGATGTGGCCTTCGCCCGACACGCGCTGGCCGACCTTGTATTCGGTGACGGCGGCGCCGAAATCGGCGACGGTGCCGACGAACTCATGGCCGGTGACCATCGGCACCGGCACGGTCTTTTGCGCCCACTGGTCCCAATTGTAGATGTGCACATCGGTACCGCAGATCGCCGTCTTCTTGATCTTGATCAGCACGTCGTTGGGGCCGATTTCAGGCACCGGCACCTCTTCCATCCAGATGCCCGGTTCGGCCTTGGCCTTCACCAGCGCCTTCATCATGTTCGACATTCTTTTGTCCCTTGAATCTTTTGATCCTGATCGCTTTTTGGTGCCGGCTGGTCAGGAAATCACGCCCAATTCCCTGCCGACCGCGCCAAAAGCCTCCACCGCACGGTCGATATCGGCAATGGAATGCGCCGCCGACATCTGGGTGCGGATACGCGCCTGGCCCTTGGGCACCACCGGGAAGGAGAAGCCGATGACGTATATGCCGCGCTTCAGCATGCGCGCCGCCATCTCCTGCGCCAGCGTCGCGTCGCCCAGCATCACCGGGATGATTGGATGATCGGCCCCGGCCAGTGTGAAGCCGAGCTTGCCCATCTCGGACCTGAACCGCGCCGCATTGGCATAGAGGCGCTCGCGCAAGGCGTCGCCATTGCGGATCAGCTCGAACACCTTGATCGAGGCGCCGGCGATGGCCGGCATCAGTGTGTTCGAGAAGAGATAGGGCCGCGAGCGTTGGCGCAGCCAGTCGACCACCTGGCTCTTGCCTGAGGTGTAGCCGCCGGAAGCGCCGCCGAGCGCCTTGCCGAGCGTGCCGGTGATGATGTCGACCCTGCCCTCGACACCGCAATGCTCCGCCGAGCCGCGGCCGTTTTTTCCGACGAAGCCGACCGCATGGCTGTCGTCGACCATGACCATCGCATCGTATTTGTCGGCAAGGTCGCAGACGCCTTTGAGGTTGGCGATGATGCCGTCCATCGAAAACACGCCGTCGGTGGCGATCAGCCGGAAGCGGCAATCCCTCGCCTCCTTCAGCCGCGCCTCGAGATCGGCCATGTCATTGTTGGCGTAGCGGAAGCGCTTGGCCTTCGACAGCCGCACACCATCGATGATCGAGGCGTGGTTCAGCGCATCCGAGATGATCGCGTCTTCCTCGCCGAGTAGCGTCTCGAACAGACCGCCATTGGCGTCGAAACAGGAACCGTAGAGGATGGTGTCTTCCAGGCCGAGGAAAGTGGAGATCGTCGCCTCGAGCTGTTTGTGTTCCTCCTGCGTGCCGCAGATGAAGCGCACCGAGGCCATGCCGTAGCCATAACGGTCGAGCGCCTGGGTGGCGGCCTTTCGCAGGTCGGCGCTGTCGGCGAGGCCGAGATAGTTATTGGCGCAGAAGTTCAGCACTTTCTCGCCGCCGACCTCGATCTCAGCCGACTGCATCGAGGAAATCACCCGCTCGGACTTGTAGAGGCCGGCCGTTTTGAGCCCGGCAAGCTCGCTGTCGATATGGGAGAGGAATGCTGCGGTCATGATCGAGCCTCGTTTGACGTGGGCAGACTGTCGTCCCGCCTGCGCAAAAAATCCATCGTAAAAGCGACCGGATCGGGTGGCCGGGCAGCATCAATGAGGCGCCGTGGACATCGCCCATGCGACCGGCCGGGAACACTCGGGGTAACGAATGGTCAAATGCAGGCCGGCGGCGAAAGGAGGCGATAACCATTTCGCGATCTTTCCGCGTCTGCCCCTTGCCGGAAGGCTACCGGTTTCCAGTCCTGTTAACGTTTGCAGTTCAATGGTGCTCATACAGGAATCCGTTGGCGAGAGGGCCGCCCCCGAACATGTCGCAGCAGCCGGTGCAGACCGTTTCAGGCAAGCTTGTTCTGCTGATCAAGGCCGGCTATTGGCTGGCGCTGCTGATCATTGCCGCCATGGTGGCGGCCTCCTTCGTGCTGCTGCAGCAGACGATGGCGACGCAGCAGCATAACCACACCTTGCTCGATATCGTCAGCACGCAGAAGACGTTGTCGCAGCGCATCGTCTTCCTGGCCAGTGCAACGGGCGTCGCCTCGCGTGACAAGCAGCCGGCGCTGGTCAGCGCGCTCAAGCAGGCCACAGCCGAGTTCGAGACCAACTACGATCTGCTGCTCAAGCAGACAGGCGCCGATCCGCAATCGCCGGCCAAGCTCGATCCGAAGTCGATCGAGAGCGTGCTTTTCGCCAAACCCTTCCATCTCGACTATTTCTCGGTCGGGTTGATCGCCAATGGCGACCGTCTGATCTCCGCCCTTGAATCGCAACTCAACCATGTCGACAATGAAGGCTACAAAGGCGGCGCAGAACGCGTCAACCTCGATGCCTCGGTCGCCAATGCCACCTTGTCGGGCTATGCGGCACTTGGCCAGCGCATCAGCGCCGAGGCCGACGAGCGCTCCGAAAAGCTGCTCGCTCTTCACCGCACGCTGTTCTACGCCACGCTCGGCGTCATCCTGCTGGTGGCGCTGTTCATCTTCAGGCCGATGTCCAACGCAATCCTGCGCAAGACGCGCGAACTGGTCGATGCGCGCAATTCAATGGCCTTCATCGCGGTTCATGACGGCTTGACCGGCCTGCACAACCGCACCTTCCTGACCGATCATTTCGACACGCTGATCAAGGGCGCGCACCGGCGGCGCGAACGCCTGGCCGTCGTCCAGCTCGACCTCGACCGCTTCAAGCAGATCAACGATACGCTCGGCCACGCCGCCGGCGACTATGTGCTGGTCATCACGGCACAACGCATGCGCGATTCGTGCCGGGCGTCGGATCTGTGCGCGCGGCTCGGTGGCGACGAATTCGTGATGATCCTCAATGGAGCGGGCAGCACCGAGGACATCAACATGCTGGCGCGGCGCATCCTGGCGCACATCAACGAGCCGATCGTCTTTCAGGGCACCACCATTCTTCCGGGCGCCAGCGGCGGCATCGCCGTCTATCCGATCGATGCCGACAACGCGCAGGACTTGCTCGTCCATGCGGATCTGGCGCTTTACTCCGCCAAGAAAATGGGCGGCGGCAACTTCTCGTTCTTCTCGGAGGAACTGCGCCGCGAGCTCGACTACCGCAAACAGCTCGAACACGACATCAAGGTCGCCATCGCCGAGCGGGCATTCCAGGTCTATTTCCAGCCGCAGGTCTCCTTGACCGATGGCACGATCAGCGGCATCGAAGCCCTGGTGCGTTGGAACCATCACGAGCGTGGCATGATCTCGCCAGGCGAATTCATTCCGGTCGCCGAGAAATGCGGCTTCATGCCGGAGATCGGCCGCATCGTGATCAGCAAGGCGATCAACGAGGCAGCCGAATGGAACCGTGCCGGGATTGCCTTCGGCCGGCTTGCCGTCAATGTCTCGGGCACCGAATTGCGCGAGCACGATTTCGATGCGTTCCTGTTCGAAACGCTGGAAAAGGCCGGGCTGCCGCCACAGAAACTGTCGCTGGAAATCGTCGAATCCGTTATCCTGGACGACGAGAAGACCGGCATCGCGGCGAAGCTGCGTCACATCCGGGCGGCAGGCGTGCATCTGGAACTCGACGATTTCGGCACCGGCTATGCATCGCTCAGCCACGTCAATCCCAACGAGATCGACCGGCTCAAGATCGACCGCCGCTTTGTCCAGAACATCCATGAGAATGGCGACAACTCGAAGATCGTGCGCGCCATCACCGAGCTCGCCCGCGGCCTCGGCATCTCCATCGTCGCCGAGGGTGCTGAAACCGAGGCCGAACTCGACTCGCTGATGGCGATCGGCTGCGACCAGGTGCAGGGCTATTCCATCGCCTTCCCGATGCCGCAGGACAAGGCACTGGAATGGCTGACCGCCCGCATGCCGAAGAAGGCCAAACTGCGGGTCTTACAGGGCAGCCTGGCGTAGCGGACCGGCTTGACAACCAGCCGCTGAAATGGCGGCCTGTCGCCAGTGCAACCGGATCGTGCGGCTTATGACATTCTTTCGGTTTGTCTTGGCGGCCATGTTGATGTCCGCATGGCCGGCCCATGGGGCGGATCGCACCATCTATCTCACCTTCGACGATGGCCCGCTGAACGGCACCGGCAACATCCTCGACGTGCTGGCGGCGGAACAGGTTCCGGCAACGCTGTTCATGGTCGGCATGCATGCCGAGGCCAGTGCGTCCAACAAGGCGCTGGTGCGGCGCGTCAAGGCGATGCCGCTGGTGACGATCGGCAACCACAGCTACAGCCACGCCTATAATCACTACCGGCACTTCTACGGTGACACGGAAGGCGTGGTTGCCGACATGCTCAAGGCGAATGCCGTGCTGGGCCTGAAGCCCGCGGTGCATGCGCGCCTACCGGGGCGCGACGTGTTCCGGCTGCCTTCGATGTCAAAGGACGACAACTCGCTCGGCCCCGCGCAAGCCGGCCGCGAGGATCCCGACTACGAGTTCGTCGCCGCTTCCGGCTTCTATCTCTATGGCTGGGACCATGAATGGGTGCACAAGGACAGCGGCGAGCCGGTCCAGAGCGTCGACCATCTGGTCACCGAGATCGACCACCTGTTCGGCTATGGCCATTTCGCCGAGCCGGGCAAGCTGATCCTCCTGATGCATGACGAGATGTTCCAGGACAGTTTTGACGGCAAGACGAAGCTCACCAACCTGATCACCGCGCTGAAGCTGCGCCACTACGCCTTTGGAACGATCCCGAGCTATGACAACTGAGCCAACGGCCTGGTATTCCTAGTTCTCGAGATTGTCGCGCAATGCCGCCAGCACCTGCGCAAACTCCGCCAGACGCTCGTCGGGCAGTCCTGTGCGAAGCCGCTTGTCGAAGGCAAGCGCGGCCTGTCGCAATTTTTCGAACAGTGCTTCTCCCGCTTCCGTCAATTCGACCAGATGGACCCGGCGGTTGACGGGATCGCGGCGGCGCGTCAGCAGGCCCTGTGCTTCCATCGCGTTGAGGTGGTGGGTCAGCGTCGCGCCCTGGATGCCGATCATGCCGGCGAGTTCGCGCTGATTGGCGAGCTCGCTCGACTTGACAGACAGCAACGTGAGCCAGACCGGCAATGTGCCGCCCGCTTCGACCAAAGCGGCGTCGAAGGCCTGGGCGACAAGCTTGGCGGTGCGGCCGAGATTCATGCCGACTGGCGGGCGTTCAAAAGGCGTCATTGCCCGACACTAGCCGGTCTCTCCGGCACATGGAACTGGCTCCCGTTTATACATTGACATCTAATCATTCGATATCTAACTATGTATACAATGACGAACGAGAGAGGAAATCCGGTCATGCAATATGTCTACATCGTCGTCATCGGTCTTCATGTCCTGGCAGGCGTATTCTGGGCCGGCACCACGGTCACGCTGGCGCGCGATCCCGAGATCCGGGCCGAGCGGTTCATCCGGCCACAATTGGGCGCCGCCGTCATGGTTTTCCTGACCGGGGCGCTGCTGTGGTATTTCTTCCACGGCGCCTATTTTGGCTCGACGGAGATGGTCCTGGCGCTCGGTATTCTGACCGCTTTCGCCGCCGCCGGCGTACTCGGCGCCATGGTCAGGGCGCCAAGCCGGCAGCTTGCCGGCGCGAGTGCTGAAACCGAGACACAACTGCGCGCGAGAATGGCGACGGGCGAACGCATTGCCGCGCGGCTGCTCGCCATCACGGTGCTGTGCATGGCTGTCGCCAGGATGTTCTAAACATCGCCCGCACCGCAAACTCAGAGATCGCACGTTAGCAGGCGATGAGCCAATGACGTGCGGGCGCGCGGCCAGGTCGGCATACACGGGCTCTCGTACTGCAGGTCCGACCGCGCGCCACTAACGCCACAATTGCGCCAGCCTGAGCAAGCCGTGGATCAGATGCGCAAGCCGAACCTTATCCCGTCATAGATAGCGGCGTGGATGTTGCGCGAGGCGACCGCATCGCCGATGCGCAGCAACACGAAGCTCGCTCCTGGATTGCGTGCCGGAAAGATGTCGCCGCCGCCGACCAGACGTTCGTAGTCGATCGCGCCGCCATTCTTCGACAGCGGTTTCAGGCTGAGGTAGAGATCGTCGAGCGGCGCCGTGCCATGCTCGACCACTACCTGGTCGACCCGGCGCTCGCCGCGCCAGCCATCGGCAAAGTCGGAAGCGAGTTCGGCGACCAGCTGATTGCCTTCGCGCCGCACCGAGCGCAGGCGCGTGTTGATGGTGACGGTGACGCTCTTTTCCTGGAAAGCGCGCATATACGGCACGTGGTTCATGCCGCCCATTTCGGGGGCGAAGAAACGCTCCGGCGAAACCAACTCCAGCTTCGAGCCCGCATTTGCGATCAACTCGGCCGCGCCCATGCCCTGATGGCCGCCATTGTCGTCGAAGAGCAGAACGTTATCGGCCGGCTTGACGCTGCCGGCCATGATGTCCCAGCTCGAGGTGACGAGATTGTCGCCCGCCGTCAGCGGCGGGTTTTGCGGCAGGCCGCCGGTGGCGACGATAACCACATCGGGAGCCAGCGCCAGAACATCATCCTTTTCCGCCCAGGTGTCGTAGCGGATTTCGACGCCGAGCCGATCGAGCTCGGCCAGCCGCCAGTCGATGATGCCGATCAATTCCTTGCGGCGCGGATTCTGTGTCGCCAGCCGCACCTGGCCGCCCGCTTGTGACGAGGCCTCCAGGATCGTGACGTGATGGCCGCGCTCGGCTGCGACACGCGCCGCCTCCAGCCCGCCGGCGCCGGCGCCGACGACGACGACTTTCCGCTTCGGCCCTTCGGTCTTGACGATGATGTGCGGAATCTCGGCCTCGCGGCCGGTTGCCGCATTATGGACGCACAGCGCTTCACCGCCCTCATAGATGCGATCGAGACAATAGGTGGCGCCGACACAGGGGCGGATCTCGTGCTCGCGGCCTTCCATCACCTTCTTGATGATGTGGGGGTCGGCGATGTGCGCACGGGTCATGCCGACCATATCGAGCTTGCCGGTAGCGATCGCATGACGCGCGGTGGCGACATCGGAAATGCGCGCCGCATGGAAGGTCGGGAACTTTGTCGCCGCCCTCACCTCGCCGGCGAAATCGAGATGTGGCGAAGACCGCATGCCGGTCACCGGAATGACCTTGGTCAATGCCGCGTCGCTCTCGATCGAGCCGCGGATGATGTTGAGGAAATCGACCTTGCCGGAGCCGGCCAGCCGCCTGGCGATCTCCACGCCCTCTTCCCTTGACAGGCCTTTCTCGAAGTCCTCGTCGGCGACCATGCGGATGCCGACGACGAATTTCTCGCCGACCGCCGCGCGCACGGCATCCAGCACCATGTTGGTGAAGCGCAGGCGATTGTCGAGTAAGCCGCCATATTCGTCATCGCGATGATTGGTGGCCGGCGACCAAAAGCCATCCATCAGATGGCCGTAGGCCTCGAACTCGATGCCGTCGAGGCCGGCGGCCTGGCAGCGTTGGGCGGCCGACGCATAGTCGGCGACGATGCGTTCGATGTCCCAGTCCTCGATGGTTTTCGGAAAAGCGCGGTGCGCCGGCTCGCGCACCGGCGAGGCCGACAGCACCGGCAGCCAGTCAGCCTTGTTCCAACCGGTTCGGCGGCCAAGATGGGTGATCTGGATCATCACCTTGCAATCATGCTCGTGGCAGGCCTCCGTGAGTTCGGCCAGCCACGGCACGATGCGATCGTCATAGACATGCAGATTGCCGAAGGCGGCCGGGCTGTCGCGCGAAACGATGGCCGAACCGGCGGTCATGGTCAGCGCCATACCGCCTTTGGCCTTCTCGGCATGGTAGAGCCGGTAGCGTTGCTTCGGCATGCCGTCCTCGGAATAGGCCGGCTCGTGGCTGGTCGACATCACCCGGTTCTTCAGCGTCAGATGTTTGAGCTGGTAGGGCTGGAGAAGCGGGTCGTTGCTGGTCATCGTCTTCCTGCTGTTTCAAATTGTGCTAAAGAGCGGCAAAAATTGAAAGAGATCCCGCTCATGATCGATACCAAAACCCTTACCCAGCTCGGCGCGCACGTCGAGACGCCACAGAGCCCCGAACAGGCAGTCCTGGAGACCGTGCCGTTTACGCGCGGCGACGGTCCGCCGGCGATCGTGCGCTTCACCTGCCCGGAATTCACCTCGCTGTGCCCGGTGACCGGCCAGCCGGATTTCGCCCATATCGTCATCGACTACGCACCCGATGCGGCCCTGGTGGAATCGAAATCGCTGAAGCTGTTCATGACCTCATTTCGCAACCATGGCGCCTTCCATGAGGATTGCACCGTCATGATCGGCCGCCGCATCGTGGCAGCAACCAAGCCGCTGTGGTTGCGCATAGGCGGCTATTGGTATCCGCGCGGCGGCATTCCGATCGATGTGTTCTGGCAAACCGGCGCGCCACCGGAAGGCGCTTGGCTGCCCGACACCGGCGTCGCCCCCTATCGCGGCCGCGGCTGATACGGCGCTCATTCGCACTGATATTGGCTGAGCGCCCACTCGCCGGTCACCGAAAACAGGTCCGATATCTTCCAGTCGCCGTCGACCTTCTTGAGCTTCCATTCAAGACGGTGCGGGTTGCCGGCAATGACGAAGGCGACGACGACCTTGGCCTGGTCGCCATTGATCGATTCGAGCGTCTTCAGGCTCTTGTCGATCTCGGCCTTGTCGTAATCGGCATTGTCCAGCGCCATGTTGGGGTCGAGGCACTCGCCCTGCCCGGATTTGCGCAACGCGTCGCTCTTGTCGAGCACGGTCTTCGCCGGATCGATGAAATGGCTGCGCTGCGCCGGATCGACCTCCAGGCCAACCTGATCGTAGAACGGCCGCACCACTGCCGTCGGCGATCCCGGTTGGATGGGTGCTGCAGGTTCGCTGGGCGGCCAGGCGACCGGCGGCGTTGCCGGCTCCGCAGCGCCGCCCGGCGCATTGGCGGGAGGTGCCCCGCTGTCGGCAGGAGCGCTAGCCGAGGGCGCGCCGTCGGCGGGAGCGTTTGCCGGGGGCGCGCCAAACAACCCTTGCGCAGCCACGCCACATAAACCCGACGCCAGTGTGAAAAAAACCGAGAATGCCAGAAGACAGGTACGGGCCATAACGTCACCAAGGCTTTGGCCAGTCATGCCTTTCGATGGGCATGCATTCGATTGGCTGGACATCCAGCCACACAACCTTCGGGCCTGATCCAGAACCATGCAGAGTTTGTTGGCGTAGACAAGGCCACGCTATCCGAATTGCTCGCCTGGCGCGATCGATATCGCGCCAGGCGAGCCACATCAGGTCATTTCAGTGCAATGGAATGACGGGCGGATTTGGCCCATCACTGGTGTTGCCGTTGATCTCGTTGTTGCCGTAAGAGTTAATTACGCCGCCATTGTTGATCGCCGTGCCAGTGGTATTGCCGCTGATCGTCGAGTTGCCGACCCGCAGCGTGGTGCTCGGTCCATCGGCCCGAAGGCCCCCGTTCGCCCCGTTGTTGGCCGCGAGAACGCGATCAACCATGGTGATGATTGCCGCACCTCCGGCCGAATTGAACAAGCTGATGCCGGAGTTTGTGTTGCCGGACACATTGCTGTTGACGACGCTTATGTTGATCCCACCGGTGCTGCCGGTGCCGTCGGCCTTCACCCCGGCAAGATTGTTGTTCTCGATCGAAGAGTTTTCGATGGTGACCTTCGCGGATCCGGTGCCGGTCGGCTGGACATGGATGCCGTCATTGTTGCCGGTGATCGTGGTGTTGTTGACATAGAGCTCAGCCGCCACGGACGGAGCGAAGTTGATACCCATGCCATTCGGCGCGGCACCGGTGTTGTCGCGAATGACGCAGTCCTCGACAAACAAGGCGGCGCCGACAAGAAACCGCACCCCATTGAGGCCGGGCGAAGCCGGCGTGCTGTCGATATCGAGACCACGAAGAACGACAACGTCAGTGGCCAACGCATTGACGATGACGCCATTTACCCCTGCGTTCAACACACCTGCCTCAACGTCCTCGCATGCGATGGTGATCGATTTGGTGATCGTCACGGTGCCAAAACCACCTGGATCGATGCAGTTGATTTCACCGCCGGCGGCGGTCTTGGAAATCGCGCCGGCGAAAGTCTTGCAAGGCGCCGTGCGGCTGCAGGGATTGGCGTCGTCACCAACGCCGGAAACCCATGTCCGGGTTGCCTGCGCGGAAGCCGGCGTCGCGATCACCGCCATCGCCAAAGCGAGAAACAGCGAAGATAATAGGTAACCTAGAATTTTCATGATCATTCCCCCTAAATGGAACAAGAGATTCGTTCACAACCAAGCGGAGGAAGTTTAGCCGTTGCTCTCTCAAAAGCAACGCGACCTCAAAACCGGACCACCAATTTGTATTTCTCGTGAGCGCGGCGATGCGCCAAGCTACGCAGCCGTCTTCACACTTTTGTTACATCGCCTTCACACTACAGTCGAAGTGCTTGACGTTCCACGAAATTTAGCAGGCCTCGCGCAAGCAGCGACGTGAACCGGCTGATTCGACGCCCCAGTTGGAGCAGCCGAGCCTCACGGCATTACTCCGGATCTTGGCTCGCCAGGCATTCGAGTTGGCTCAGCGTCCAGTCGCTGGTCTTCGAGGCAATGTCCGATACCTTCCATTTGCCATCGAGCTTCTTCAGCGACCAGTGCATTTCACGCTGCGCATCGTCTCCGTCCGAAAAAAGTTTGAAGTTCGCCACCACCTGCGCGGTGTCGCCATCCACCGTCTCGGACAATTTCAAGGTCTTGGAGACGGTCTTCTGGTCGAAATCCTGCGCATCCAAACCGGGATCGAAGTCGATGCAGGCGACCTGATCGGGATTCTTCTTGGTCGCCTGGTCGTTGAGATCGAACAGTTTCGTCACCGGCTCGGTGAAGCGATCCCGGTATTGTGCGTCAGCCTCGAATTTGACCGCCGGAACATAGAAGAACTTCACGGCGTCGGACGCCGGTCCGGCCAAGGCGGCCGCGGGCAAGGCTGTCGATAGGGCGGCAAGCAACACTGTCCGTCGCATGCAGAATCTCCGCTTTCGGTGGCTTGAATCAATCCACGCCACGCATCCTGCATACCGGCTTTTTTGCGGCTCATGAAGCCCCTGCCCGGTCTCCTTTCAGCCGTCCAGCCAGACGTTCTGGAAGTCCATTTCGTAGGTCTGGTGCATCCCGTAGTTCTTCACCTTCTTGTTCATGTGGCAGTAGAGCTTCTGCCAGAACGGCTGGATGATGACGCCGGAGTCCTGCAGGATCTGCTCGACATCCTTCATCACCTCCTTGCGCTTGACTGGATCGGCCAGCGAAAGCGCCTGCTTCAGCTTGGCGTCGAAATCCGGGTTGGCATAGGCCGTTTCGTTCCACGCCTCACCCGAGCGATAGCCGAGCGCCAGCACCTGCACGCCCAGCGGACGCATGTACCAGATCGTCATCGAATAGGGATATTTCGTCCAGTCGTTCCAGAAGGTCGAGCCCGGCAGCACCGTACGCTTGACCTTGATGCCGGCGTCGCGCAACTGACCGGCGATCGCATCGCCGGTGTTCTTCTGCCATTCGTCTTCTACGGTGATCAGCTCGTGCTCGAAGTCGGCCTGTCCGGCTTCCGCCATCAGTTTCTTGGCGGCCGCCGGATCTCGGGTCTTCTTGGGCAGCGGATAGTATTCGGGGTGGATCGGGGCGACATGGTGGTTCTCGCCAACCGTGCCGAGCCCGGCGTAGCCCAGCTGCATGACGGCATTGTTGTCGACGGCCATCTGCAGCGCATTGCGCACCCGCTGGTCGTCATAGGGCTTGTGGGTGATGTTGGTGCGGGCAACGAGCGTGGTCGCCGTCGCGACCTCCGATTTCACCAGACCCATCTTGTCGAGGGGGTCGATGAAGTCGGCCGGCGTTTCGAAATCGAGGTCGATCTCGCCGGACTCGAAGGCATTCAGTGTGGCGTTGAAGTCAGTGCCGTAGTCGATGAACTCGACGCTGTCGAGTGGTGCTTCACCACCCCACCATTTGCCGTTCTCGCGGCGATTGACCACCGCCTTCGAACCCACTGCATAGGACACCAACTCGAAAGCCCCGGTACCGATCGGCTTCTTGATCGGATCGGCGCCATCCTTGTCGAAGTCGCGATGCACGACCAGCGCCGGATAGTCGGTGAAGCCGGGTATGATCGCGATGTCGGGCGCGGAGAGCTTCAGCTTGACGGTGTGGTCGTCGACCTTGGTGATCGCACCGTCCTTGGCCTTGCCGCTCTTCGGATCGATCAGAGCGCCGACGCGCGCGGCCATGGAATTGCCGGAGGCACCCTTCTCACACCAGCGGTTCAGATTGGCGACCACGTCGTCGGCGTTGAAAGCATCGCCATTGTTCCAGGTGACGCCCTTGCGCAGATGCAGCGTATATTCGGTGGCGTCGTCATTGATGTCCCAGCTTTCAAGCAGCACCGGCTCGAAAGTGAACTGGTGCGTGTAGCGGACGAGCGGCTCCAGCCAGGTCCGGGTGACGTTTGCCATTTCGGTCCAGTCATATGTGCGCGGATCCTTCTGCGCCTTCACCGACATCGCGACGTGCAGCGTTCCGCCCTTCTTCGGGTCGTCGGCCAGCGCCTTTGTCGGAGCGGCAAGACCGATCATGCTGTAGGCGAAAGCCGTCGACGCGCCGAAGGCGCTGGCCAGCGCCAGGAATTCGCGCCGGTCCATGTGGCCTGCACGCGTCTCTTTCGCCATTGCCTCGATAGCGCCCGGCACGCGGTCGCCATTGCTTCTGAAGAGCGTCATGTTTTCCTCCCTTAGTAGTTCCGTCAGGTCTTCTAACTAACGCTGTCCGGCAGTATTTCCTCTCGCCGCGCGATCAAATCCTTGAGACCCTCGGCAATACCCTCATCGAGCTTCGGCTCCTCGTAGTCGGCGAGCATGTTGCGCGCTTTCTCGCGGCCGCGCGTGTCGTGGTCCTTCGCCCCTTCGGCGTTCCACTGTTCGTAGGAATTGAAGTCCATGATCGAGGGCATGAAGAAGGCGGACTCGAAATGTTCGAGCGTGTGCTGGGTGCCGAGGAAATGGCCCTGCGGCCCGACCTCGCGGATCGCCGCCATCGCTTCCTTGAAATCGTCGAAGGACAGCCCGCCGGCATATTTGTACCAGCCGACAAGCTGCTCGCAGTCGGTGGCGAATTTCGAATAGCCGCAGGTGAGCCCGGCTTCCAGCCATCCGGCGGAATGCCAGATGTAGTTGGCGCCCGATAGGATCGCGGCATGCATGAGCATGTTCGATTCGTAGCCCGCTTGGGCGTCGTTCAGCTTCGAGCCGACATGGAAGCCCGAGGTGCGCCACGGCAGGCGGTATTTCCGCGCCAGCGCCCCCATCAGATACATCATCTGGGCGGCCTCCGGCGTGCCGCCCATCGGCGCGCCGGTCTTCATGTCGACGGTGACCATGAACTGGCCGTAGAGCTGCGGCGAGCCTGGGCGGATGAGCTGGGTCAGCGCCACCCCGGCGAGCGCCTCGGCGTTGACCTGCGCCACCGCGCCGACGGCGGAAGCCGAGGTCGAAGCCCCGCACAGCGCGAAAGGCGCCAGGATCAGCGGCTGATTGTGGCTCGCGTAGACCCGCATGGCGTCGATCATGGTGGCGTCCCAAACCAGCGGCGAATTGCAGTTGGTGATCGCCACCAGCACAGGGTTGTCGCGCACGAACTCCTCGCCGAAGACGATGCCAGCCATCGCCATGGTGTCCTCGGCGCGCTCCTTCGACGTCACGATGCCCATGAACGGCTTGTCGGAATGCTTCAGCGCCGAGTGGATGATGTGCAGATGCCGTTTCGGCACCGCGATTTCCATCGGCTCGCAGATGACCGAGCTCGAGGAATGCAGCGCCGGCGCCATGTAGGCCATTTTGTGGAAATTGTTGAGGTCGGCGAGCGTGCCGTAGCGGCGATTGTTGTCGAGGTCGCGGACGTAGGGCGCGCCATACATCGGCACGAAAATCGAGTTCTTGCCGCCGACGCGCACCGTGCGCTCGGGGTTGCGCGCATGAAGCGTGAACTCAGACGGAACCTTCGAGACGAGCTCCATCAGCAGCGCGCGGTCGATGCGGACACGCGTCTCCCTGACATCGGCGCCGGCAGCCTTCCAGAGCTCGATCGCGCCGTCGTCGCGGAATTCGCAGCCCACCTCCTCGAGGATCTTGAGCGATTCCTCATGGATCAGTTCCACCGCCTCGTCCGGAACCATCTGATAGACCGGGATCTTGCGGACCAGGGTCGGAAAGGAAGCTATCGGCGCGCTTCTGAGCGCCTTGCGGCCAAGGCGACCACCACCGCGGCGGTGGGTCTGTTCGGTCAATTCGACGGCTGGTGCGTTCATGGAGCCTCCTTCTTCCCGCCACCCACGTTAGCGGCCCGAAATATAGCTGTGACGCTGGAAAATCCTGATCTCTTGTATAAGCTGCACTTATGCGAAGCCTGCGCCACCTCCTGCCCTCCGCCGGCAGCCTGATCATCTTCGAGGCGGCCGGCCGGCTGTCGAGCTTCACCGCCGCCGGGCGCGAGCTCGGCATGACGCAGGCGGCCGTCTCCTACGCGGTGCGCGGGCTGGAAGAACAGCTCGGCGCCAAGCTGTTCCAACGCCGCCATCGGCAGGTCAGCCTGACGGAGGCCGGCGAGCGCTTCCACGCCGATGTCTCGCTTGGCTTGTCGCACATCCGCAAGTCGGCCGAGGATCTGCGTCTGCAGGCGACAGGCGGCCATGTGACGCTTGCCGCGTCGACCGCCTTCGGCTCGTTCTGGATGATGCCGCGCCTGCAGCAGTTCCGCGACGAATTGCCGGGCATCGATCTGCGCATCCAGACCGCCGACCGCGACCTCGACATCATCGCAGAAGGCATTCCGCTGGCCGTGCGCGGCGGCGAGCCGCGGGACTGGCCGGACTACCATTCACTGCCGCTTGCCGATGAGGAGATCTTCCCCGTCGCCGGCGCCAGCTATCTGGCCAAGTTCGGCATGCCGAGGACGGTCGGGGACCTGGCCACGCACCGTCTCATCCATCTCGAGGAGCCGTACCGCGAGGCGGCCAGCTGGGATGAATGGTTCCAGTCAGCCGGCGGCAACCTGGGCGACACCGCGCGCGGGCTGCGCATCAACGACTACGGCCTGGTGATCCAGGGCGTGATGGAGGGTCAAGGCATCGCACTCGGCTGGCGGCACCTCGCTGAACGGCTGCTGGCGACGGGACTGCTGGTGCAGGTGACGGATCATGTGCTCAAGACCGGCAAGGCCTTCTATATCGTCTGGCCGAAGAACCGGGAGCTGAGTGAGAATGCCCGCAAGGTGCGGGATTGGCTGGCGGCGCAGGCATAAAACCGTTTCACGGTTCACCGCAGTTCGCCCTCGCCCGCACGACACGAATCCGCCTATACTGCCGTCATGCCCATTCGCCAGCTTTCCGAAACGATGATCAACCAGATCGCCGCCGGCGAAGTCATCGAGCGTCCGGCGAGCGTGGTCAAGGAGCTCGTCGAGAACGCGCTCGATGCCGGCGCGTCACGCGTCGAAATCGTCACGTCAGGCGGCGGTCTGAACCTGATCCGCGTCACCGATGATGGCTCCGGCATCCCCGAGCCGGAGCTGGCGCTGGCGATCGCGCGCCACTGCACCTCCAAGCTCGCCGAGGATATCAACGACATCCGTTCGCTCGGCTTTCGCGGCGAAGCGCTGCCGTCGATCGGCTCGGTGTCGCGGCTGTCGATCCGGTCACGCACGGCTTTGGGCGATAGCGCCGCCGAGATCGGCATCGAGGGCGGCCGCGTCTTGCCTGTCAGGCCTGCGGCCGCCAACCGCGGCACCACGGTCGAAGTGCGCGACCTGTTCTTCGCCACGCCGGCGCGGCTGAAATTCATGAAGGGTGAGCGCGCCGAAAGCTCGGCGACCAGCGATGTCGTCAAGCGCATCGCGATTGCCTTTCCGACGGTACGTTTCACTTTGGCCGGCTCCGACCGCTCGACCCTGGAACTGCCGGCGACCGACGACAGTCCGGAAGGCAGCCTGCGCCGCGTCGCCCAGGTGATGGGGGCCGAGTTTCCCGACAATTCCATCGCCATCGACGCGATGCGCGAAGGCGTGCATCTGACCGGCCATGTCTCGATCCCGTCCTTCACCCGCGCCAACGCGCTGCAGCAATATGCCTATGTCAATGGCCGACCGGTGCGCGACAAGCTGATCGCCGGCGCCATCCGCGGCGCCTTCGCCGATGTGCTGCCGCGCGACCGCCACGCGGTGACGGTGCTGTTCCTGACGCTCGATCCGGCCATCGTCGACGTCAATGTCCACCCAGCCAAGGCCGATGTGCGCTTCCGCGACCCGGGCCTGGTGCGCGGGCTGATCGTCGGCGCCATCCGCCAGGCACTGGCCGACGCCGGCATCCGCTCAGCCACGACCGGAGCCGCCGGCATGATGGCGGCGTTCCGGCCAGGCGCCGCCTCCTATGATCATGGCGGCCCTGCCAACGGCCATCGCAGCTATGAAGCAGCGTACCGTGCGTCCGGCTCCGCCGGTTTCGACCCCTCGCGCTCGCCGCAACGGCCGCTCGACATGCAATTCGGTTCGGGGTTCGAACGCGCCGGCGCAAGGCATGGCGGCTTTGGTGAACCCGGCCAGGCGGCGTTCGATACCGGCCCGCTGGCCAGCGCCGATGCGCGCGCCGGGCAGAGCGAGGCGGCCGAGACGCTGCTTGGCACGGTGCTGGGTGCGGCGCGCGCCCAGGTGCATGAGAACTACATCGTGGCGCAAACCAGGGATTCGCTCGTCATCGTCGACCAGCACGCGGCGCATGAGCGGCTGGTCTATGAAGCCTTGAAGAACGCCCTGCATTCGCGCCCCGTGCCTTCGCAGATGCTGCTCCTGCCCGAAATCATCGATCTGCCGGAAGAGGATGCCGAGCGGCTGGCGATGCACTCCGAAACGCTCGCCCGCTTCGGCCTCGGCATCGAGCGTTTCGGCCCGGGCGCCGTCGCCGTGCGCGAGACGCCGTCGATGCTGGGCGAAACCAATGTCCAGCAACTGGTGCGCGATCTCGCCGACGAGATCGCCGACAACGACACGGTCGAGACGCTCAAGGAGCGGCTGGACAAGATCGCCGCAACCATGGCCTGTCATGGCTCGGTGCGTTCCGGCCGGCTGCTCAAGGCCGAGGAGATGAACGCGCTGCTGCGCCAGATGGAAGCGACGCCGGGTTCCGGCACCTGCAACCATGGCCGCCCGACCTATATCGAGCTCAAGCTGGCGGATATCGAGCGGTTGTTCGGGCGAAGATAGTGGAGGACCGTAGGGCGCAGACCCCCACCCCGCTGCTTCGCAGCGACCCTCCCCACAAGGGGGAGGGTGAGGAAGCGTCCTACTGCCGCCCGACAGCGCTCTTGTGGAGATGCCGCAAAGCTGGGCTCCCTACCTCCCCCTTGTGGGGAGGTCGGACCGAAGGTCCGGGTGGGGGGCCGAAAGAGCCGCTTTGGGCGGCTCTTTTCCAAGTCAAGGAATGACTCCAACCCTCTGCTTCACCGCTTCAAATTCACCACGATGACACCACCGAGCGCCAGCGCGCCGCCGAGGATGCCAAGCAGCGTTGGCACTTCGCCCAGCCAGAAGAAGCCGATCAGGGCCGACATCGGCGAGACCAGATAGAGGAAGTTCGAGGCGCGCGCCGCCGGCAGGCGCGACAGCGCCGTCGCCCAAGCGGCATAGGCGATCAGGCTCGGTACGATGCCGAGAAAGATCACGGCGCCGAGGCCGGCTGTGTTGGCAACGGCAGCCTGTGCAAAGCCGCTTGGCAGAAAGGGTGACAGGCAAAGTGCGCCAAGGATCATATTCGAGGCTGAGATGGTCAGTGGATGATGGCGGGCAAAGAGCGGCTTCTGGACGATCGTGTTGACAGCCGAACACAGCGCGGAGCCAAGCACCAGCAGCGCGCCGGCATTGAAGTGCAGGCCATTGCCGTCGGCCACAGCGATGATGCCGATGCCGGCGAAAGAAATGGCCGTGCCAAACCAGGCCCACCCTGAGAAGCGCTCGCCGAGCAATGCCATCGCCATAATGGCAGTGAAGATCGGGCTGACATTGATGATGAAGCCGGCGGCACCGGCCGAGACGGTCAGTTCGCCGAAATTGAGCATGACGGTGTAGAGTGCGACGAAAATGGCGCCGCCAAAGGCGAGGCGCCACAATTCGTCGAGCCTGGGCAATGCCGGACGCTTGACGGCAAGAAAGATCGCCGCCGGTACCGCGGCGATGGCAAAGCGTAGCGCACCGAGTTCCAGGGGACCGAAGGCGGCGAGGCCGGCACGAATGGCGGGAAAGGCGGACGCCCAGCCGACCACGGTCAGCGCCACGGCGATGGCAGCCGTGGTGTCCATCCGCTGTGTCTGATTCAACGTGCCCGTCATCGCGCTCATCTCACTGTCCTCGTGTTCTTCCAACCTGAAAGCCACAAAACGCCTTTTCCCGCTTGTTGACAAACGACCAAATCGAGGATCAGCTGTGACTATGGATCACAGCTCAGACACAATGGTGCCGCTCGAAACCCTGCGTGCCTTTGACGCGGCGGCGCGGACCGGCAGCTTTTCGGCGGCTGCCGAAAAGCTCAACATCACCCACGGCGCCGTCAGCCGGCAGATCGCCAAGCTCGAGGACTGGCTCGGGCTGAAAGTGTTCGATCGCGGCGCGCGCGGCGTCTCGCTGACGATCGAAGGCAACCGGCTGCATCTGCGCACGTCTGAGGCTTTCGCGCTGATATCGAGCCATTCCGACCGCTGGGTCGAGCCGCGCGGCACGGCGGTGGTGCGGCTGACCTCGATCCCCTCAGTCAGCGGACTTTGGCTGATGCCGCGCATGGCGGCATTGGAGAGCAATCCCACCAAGCTGCGCATCGTGCTCGATGTCGACATCCGCCAGGCCGACCTTGCCGATGAAGGCATCGACCTGTCGATCCGCTGCGGCCGCGGCGGCATTCCGGGCCGTGTCTCGGTGCAGTTGTTCGAGGAGCATGTCTTCCCGGTCGCCTCACCGGAACTGGCACGCGAAATCGGCCGTGGCGACCCGGCCCGGCTGCTCAAATTCCCGCTGATCAACGATTCCGACGCCTCCGGCTGGCGTGCCTGGTTCGCGGCGCAAGGCATGGACTATCGCCCGCGCCCGCAGGACCGGCGATTCGAGGACTATAATCTGGTGCTGGATGCCGCCGCCTATGGGCTCGGCATCGCATTGGCGCGTCCGCCGCTGACCGGGCATCAGCTGCAGTCGGGCCGCATCACCGCTGTCGACGAGCGTACCGCGCTCAATCCGGTGTCATACTGGCTCGACCGGCCGCTGGGACGGCCACGCGCAGCCGCCGCCGACCTCGCCCGCCGCATTGCGCAGCAGGCCGGATTGGCGCCGGACAAGATCGAGGCATTCATCGAAGCCGAGCGATAGGCCTCATGGCCCCGCCCAAGATCAGTCGATTCAGAGGATCAACGAAGCAACAGCAGAACGAAGCCAACGGTCAAGATTCCCAATAAACCGAACGTTATCGAAACAAAGCCGATCTTCATCAACAGACGTTCGGGATTCGGCGCCGCACCGTAGGATTGATTGGCGGGCCTATGCCGTCCCGCTGGCGTTGCCAGGGCGGCGTTTTGCGGGACCGGAGGCTGCGGCGGGATAAACGACAGCAGGGACACCCCCGCGGCCCTGGCGGGCGCGTTGTCGTTGGCCGTCGCCGAAGGCGGCGGCACGGCGCCGCGCTGTGTTTCGGTTTCGGGCGCTGCTTTCCTCGCTACGACCGTTGCCAGAACCGCCTCGTCCCGCGTGTCGAGCTGGGCCTGATAGGCCTCGACGATGCCCGACGAAGCAATCTGCTGCGATTTGACGGCCATCGGCGCCGCGGGCATCGCCAGCAGAGCGGGCGCCGTGCGTTGAGCGAACAGAGAGGGCGCGGCCGGCTGGACCAGTTCCCTGACCAGCGCCGTCCTGACCGGATCGGCTTTCGCCAACGGCACGGGTTGCGGCGTCATCGCCTCCTTCAGCAAGGAAGCCAGGCGGGCGGAAGAAATATCCATCATGCCCCCGATAAAAGCGCTTTTCTCACCTGTCGTAGTGCCTCAGCATTGTCCGAGGCTTGTCGCATGCTTGACCTGGCCGGCGATTTGTGGCGATGAAATCTGCATGAACCTTGGCACCACCGCATGATGAACCGTTTCGAAGGCCCGGGCGGCAAGGAAGCCCGCATCCGCTATCTCGATGGCGATTTCCAGGTCACCAGCCCCGGCTCGTTCGTGCGCTGCGCGGTGACCGGGAAAACATCCCCCTGGACGAGTTGAAATACTGGAGCGTCGCCAGGCAGGAGCCTTACGCCAACGCCACCGCCTCGCTGCGCCGCGAAATCGAGATGCATCCGGAGCTGCGCAAGCGGAGCTAGCCTCTCAACTTGCGCTGCCGCCAGGCATCGAGCGTTTCTTCGATGATTCGCTCGGGAACCTGGTCAAGTTCGAAAACCGTGCCGATTTCCAGCACCTCGAGTTTGTCGAGAAAATCCTGTGAGGCGCCATGGCGCAACCGGGCGGCGTCCTTGGCGGTGGTGATGAGGCCGAGGCCTTCGGCGCGTGCCGTCGCCGCCAGTTCGGCAAGCTCGTCCTCGGCATAGAAATGATGGTCCGGAAAGGGTTTTGAGAGAACCACCTCGCCGCCGGCCGCCCGCACCGTGTCGAAGAATTTGTCGGGGTGGCCGATACCGGCGAAGGCGAGGAACCGCTTGCCGGCAAGCCCTGTCTTGCTGCTTGGCTCCGTGTGCGCCTCGAAGATCGGCCGGCCGGCGCGCGCTGCCTGGCGCACCACGGCGTCGGCGGCGGTGCCCTCGCCCATCTTCAGCAACCCGCTGGTGAAGACCAGCTGGTCGACGATTTTTGCCCTGAGCGGACCGCCCGGAATGACACGGCCATTGCCGATCCCGTAGCGGGCGTCGACCACGATCAGCGCATAGTCGATGTGGATGCGCGCGCTCTGAAAACCATCATCCATGATCAGGAAATCGCAGCCGTGTTTTTCTAGCAGCAGCCGGGCGCCGGCGGCACGGTTCGGCGTCACCGCCACCGGGGCATGTTCGGCCAGAAGCAGCGGCTCGTCGCCGACATGCTTGGCGGCATCGTGATCGGCATCGACGACATGCGGCTCGGCGAAGGAGCCGCCATGGCCACGCGACAGGATACCGGGCTTCAGCTGCATGCGCTTGGCCTGTTGCGCAAGCGCGATGGCAACCGGCGTCTTGCCGGTGCCGCCGACGGTGAAATTGCCGATGCACAGAACCGGCGCCTCGATCTTCTCGCGCCGGGCCCGCCGCATGCCGCGGCCGGCGACAAGCGCATAGACCGCCGACAGCGGCGACAGCGCCAGGACTTTCCAGTCCGGCTCTTCCCACCAGAATGGTGGTGCTTCGGAGGCCACGCTAGCGCCCGTTGGCGCCCTTCAGGCGCGACTTGACGACCAGCGGCTGGATATAGGGTTCGAGCGATTTCAGCGTGCGCGCCAGCGCACCGCGCATCTCATCGACGGTCGCGATCCCCGCCGCCATCATCTCATGGCGCGCGACTTCGTTGGTCAAAAGGAAATTGACGGCGCCGGCCAGCATGTCGCGATCGCGCACCAGCTTGGCGCCGCCGCTGTCGATCAGGCGCTGATAGGCTTCACGGAAATTCTGCACATTGCGGCCGGCAAGAACCGCCGTGTCGAGCATGGCCGGCTCGAGCGGATTCTGGCCGCCCTCGGAGGTCAGCGAGCGGCCGACGAAGGCGATTTCGGTCAGTCGGAGATAGAGCCCCATCTCGCCGATCGTGTCGCCGAGCAGGATATCGGTGTCGGGCCCGATACGATCGCCCTTGCTGCGCCGCGCGACCTTCAGCCCCATGCCGGAAATCTGCGCGGCAAGGGTTTCTGCGCGATCGGGATGGCGCGGAACGACGATCGTCAGCAGGCCGTGGTGACGCTTGTGCAGCGTTGCGTGGACTTCCGCCGCGACCACTTCCTCGCCGTCATGGGTCGAGATCGCCGCCCAGGTCGGGCGGCCGCCGATCTGCCGCTGCAAACTGGCCAATACCCGTTCGTCGACAGGTGGCGGGTTGGTGTCGACCTTGAGATTGCCCGACACGGTGACCGGGCGAGCACCAAGCGCGCGAAAACGCTCGCCGTCGACATCGGACTGGGCAACGACATGGGCAAGGTTCTCGAACAACGCCTCGGCGATGTTGGCGCGCTTCTTCCACGAGGTGAACGAGCGGTCGGACAACCTGCCATTGACCAGCACCTGCGGCACATGGCGCGCGCCAAGCTCGAGGATGGTCATCGGCCAGATCTCGGATTCGGCGATGATCGCCAGGTCCGGCCGCCAGTGGTCGAGGAACCGGCTGACCGCCGGCTTCAGGTCGAGCGGCACATATTGGTGGATGATGCGGTCGCCGAGCCGCTCGTCGGCAACCTGGGCCGATGTCACCGTGCCGGTCGTCAGCACGATGTTGACGCCATAGTCGAGGATGCTTTCGACCAGCGGCACGACAGCTATGGTCTCGCCGACGCTCGCGGCATGGATCCAGATGACAGGCCCTTCGGGGCGCGGGCGGCCGGCGACGCCGTAGCGCTCGCGGCGACGGTTGCGGTCCTCCTTGCCGCGCGAAGTGCGCCAGGCGACATAGGGCCCGACCAGCGGATAGGCCGCAGCACCGGCGAAACGGTATGCCGTCAGCATGGCGCGCGCCCAGCGACCGCTCATCGCCGGCCATCCACGAGACGGTAGGCCTCGGCCGTCGCGGCATTGAGGGCGGTGGTCACTTCCTGGCGCTTGCGCTCCATTTCGGCGTCGTCGGCATCCGGCGCTACGAAGATCGGCGCGCCGATGGTCACGGCGGAACGGCCGAACGGCAGGTTGATGGTGGTCTTGTCCCAGCTCTTTTCCAGCACCTTGCGGCGGCTGGTGGCAATGGCGACAGGCAGCAGCGGCCGGCCCGAGAGGCGCGCCAGGAGAACGATACCAAGCCCTGCGTCGCGTGGCGTACCGTGCGGAATGTCTGCGATCATGGCGACGTTCTTGCCTGCGGTGAGCGACTTTTTGAGGGCGATGAGGGCCTTGGCCCCGCCCTTGTCGAGATGCCTGGCATTGTCACGCCCACCGGAACCGCGCACCGCCTCGATGCCGAATTTCTCCAGCATCAGCGCGTTGAGCTCGGCATCAGCGCTGCGCGACACCATGGCGACCAGCGGTTTGCGCTTGGGATAATAGGCCGGCGTCAAAAGATGCTGGCCGTGCCACAAGGCGATGATGCCGGGCTCGAATTCGGCATAGGCGCCGCCCGAAAAGCGCGCCGATCCGGCAACCAGAGGGCTGGTCAGGCGAACCAGCCGCACGAACTGCGCGAGCAGGCTGGCAATGGCGTTCTTGACGAATCGCGACTGCGCCAGCGGTTCGCGCACCTTGCGCCAGAACGCCTTGGTCGCGCGGCTGCCGCCCCTGCCCGTGGGCGCGGCCTCGCTGGCTGGCCCTTTCGCCAGGTCATGCTCCATCGAAGTCAACCGACAGCCTTGTTGTCGGGATCCAGCAGACGGTGCAGATGAACGACGAAATAACGCATATGGGCATTGTCCACGCTGGCTTGCGCCTTGGCTTTCCACGCCGTGTGCGCGGATTGATAGTCCGGATAGATGCCGACAATGTCGAGCCCGTCGAGATCGCGGAACTCGGTGCCGCCAAGCTTCTTCAGTTCGCCGCCGAACACCAGATGCAAAAGCTGTTTCTTCCCGTCTTCCGCGGTCATGTCGGTCCTTCACATATTGTGAGTTTGTGACAGGTCTAGACCAAAGCCGCCGACTTTGGAACCTGCGAATGTGCTTTCACGCATCCAGCCCGGCAATGACATCGACGAGCACAGCCAGCAATTCACCGCTGCCGGCGGCGAGAGCGCCATGGCGGGTGACTTCACCGGCATAGAGCGGCGCGCGGCCATGCGGGTCGAGCAGATGGCCGCCGGCCTCGCGCAGGATAAGATCGGCGGCGGCGATATCCCAGTCATGGGCGTTCGGCTTGACGAAGGTGGCGTCGAGCGTGCCATTGGCGATCATCGCCAAGCGGTAGGCGAGCGAGGGGCTGTAGGGCGCTCGTGTTAGCCGCTTCTGCCAGCCGGCCGGCACCAGGTCGATCAGCTGCTTCAACCCGGAAATCTCGGCCTTGTCGCCAAGCGTGCGCACCGCGATGCGCTTGCCGTTGCGGAAGGCGCCCTGGCCGGGCAGCGCCCAATAGGTCTCGTCCATTGCCGGGCATTCGAGCACGCCGGCGAGCGTGCGACCATGTTCAACGACGGCAACGCTGACGCACCAGGTGCGCTGTCCCTCGAGGAAGCCGCGCGTGCCGTCGATCGGATCGACGACGAAGGTGCGGCGCGCCGAAAGCCGCGCCGGATCGTCGACCGTCTCTTCCGATAGCCAGCCATAGTCAGGCCGCGCCGCCAGCAGCGTGCGGTGCAGATAGGCGTCGGCCGCATGATCGGCCTCGCTGACCGGCGACGTGCCGCCCTTCATCCAGACCTGCGGGCTGTTGCCGAAGTACTGCATGGCGATGACACCCGCCTCGCGGGCGGCGTCGCGCAGCAGCGGCAGATCCCCAATGGCGCCGGAAGGGGCACCGGCGGCGGTCAGCTCAGGCTCCGGCAAGGGTCATGCCTTCGATCAGAAGCGTCGGCGCGGCGGTGCCGAAATTGCGGTCGAGGTCGTTGGCCGGCACCATGTTAAGGAACATGGTCTTCAGGTCGAGGCGATTGTGACTTCGGCGACCGGATAGGCCAGTTCGCCATTCTCGATCCAGAAGCCGGAGGCGCCGCGGCTGTATTCCCCGGTCAACATGTCGACGCCCTGGCCGAACACTTCGGTGACATAGAAGCCGGTCTTGAGCGACTTGATCAGGTCCTGCGGTGAGCGGTCGCCCGGCTCGATGGCGAGATTGGTGGAGGATGGTGAAACCGAGGAGCCGCTGCGCGATCCGCGCCCGTTGGTGACAAGGCCGAGTTCGCGCGCGGCCGAGGTCGACAAGAACCAGTGCTTGAGCACGCCCTTTTCGACCATGAGAAGCTTCTCGCCCTCGACGCCTTCGCCGTCGAACGGACGCGAGGCCTGGCCACGAGGCCTGAGCGGCTCGTCGGTGACCGTGATCGCGGCGGCGGCCACCTGCTTGCCCATCATGTCGCGCAGGAACGAGGTTTTGCGCGCGACGGACGCGCCATTGATGGCGCCGGCAATATGGCCGGCGATGCCGCGCGCCACGCGCGGGTCGAACACCACGTCGATCGGCCCGGTCGCCGCCTTGCGCGCGCCGAGGCGACACACGGCGCGTTCGCCGGCCTTGCGGCCGATATCATCAGGCGCATCGAGATCGGCAAAGTGCTGGCGCGAGGAGAATTCATAGTCGCGCTCCATGCTGGTGCCCTCGCCGGCGATGACACTGGCCGAACGCGAGAACCGCGAGCCGACATAGTGGCCAAGGAAACCGTGCGAGGTGGCCAGCACCATCCCGCCCAGTCCGGCGCCGGCGCTGGCGCCGGCCGAATTGGTCACGCCCTTGACGGCAAGCCCTGCCGCTTCCGCCGCAAGGGCCGCTTCCTTCAACTGGTCGGCCGTCACTTCGGTGGCGTCGAACAGATCGAGATCGCGCGTTTGCCTGGCCAGCAGCGCCGGATCGGCCAGACCCTGATAGGGATCCTCAGGCGAGACTTTCGCCATGGCAACGGCGCGCTCGGCCAGTGCGCGCGGGTCGGACGCTGCGGTGGCCGAGACACTCGCCACGCGCTGGCCGACGAAGACGCGCAAAGAGACGTCCTCCGCCTCGGACGATTCGGTGGCCTCGACCTTGCCGAGCCGCACCGACACGCCGGTCGAACGGCCGCGCACGGCCACCGCGTCGGCGGCATCGGCGCCGGCCTTTTTGGCGGCCTCGACCAGTGCCGCGACGCGGTCGGTCAGTTTCTTAGCGTCTGATGTGTCGGCCATGCCTGTGATCCTGCTTGCCGCGGCCAGCTTGCGGCCGCGCCCACCCATCTATTGTCCCGATCCGGCTTGTGCAATGGCGAAGGCCGGAAACAATGGAGTGATTGCCTGTGGCCCAAGACGGGCAAAAGAAGGGCGGCGCGAGCGTTTTGGTTGTCTCAGGACGCGGCCACAGGCGTCCAGATGACATCCTCGATCCTTTGCGCTCCGGTCGCCAGCATCGCCAAGCGGTCGAAGCCGAGCGCGATTCCGCTGGCCTGCGGCATGATGGCAAGGGCAGCGAGGAAATCCTCGTCCAGCGGATAGCGCTCGTCATAGATGCGCTCTTTCTCGTCCATCTCGAGGACGAAGCGCCGGCGTTGCTCCTCGGCATCGGTCAGTTCGCCAAAGCCGTTGGCGAGCTCAACGCCGCAACAATAGAGCTCGAAGCGCTCGGCGACACGAGAATCCCTCGGGCTTGGCCGGGCAAGTGCCGCCTCGGCGACCGGATATTCGCACAGGATGGTCGCGCGGCCGATGCCCAGATTGGGCTCGATCTTTTCCACCATGACGCGGCTGAACAGGTCGGCCCAGCTGTCGTCGGGCGCGGTACGCAGGCCGGCTTTGGTCAAGGCGGCGTAGAGCGCATCCCGGTTGGTGCCGCCATCGGCGGCGACGGTGGCCAGGAGGTCGATGCCGGCATGACGGGTAAAGGCGTCCGCCACCGTCAGCCGCTCCGGCTCACTGAGCGGATCGCAGTCGCGGCCCCGGAAGGAAAAGCGTGTCGCCCCAGCCCTCGTCGCGGCCAGCGCCAGCAGATCGGCGCAATCGCGCATCAGGCTCTCATAGGTCTCGCCCACCCGGTACCATTCGAGCATGGTGAATTCGGGATGGTGCAAAGCGCCGCGCTCGCGGTTGCGATAGACCGGACCGAGGCTGAAAATCCTGACTTCGCCGGCGGCGAGCAGCTTCTTGCAGGCGAATTCCGGCGAGGTGTGGAGATAAAGCGGCGCGCGCGCGCCGTCCGGCCCGACCGCCTCGGTGGCGAAGGCCGCCAGATGCGCCTCATTGCCGGGCGAGACCTGCAGCGCCGCCGTTTCCACCTCGATGAAATCATTGCGGGCAAACCAGTCGCGCAGCGCAGCGGTGAGGCTGTTGCGCAGCATCAGGCGCGGGCGGCGGTCGGCGTGAACGTCAGGCGTCCACCAGGGCGAAGCGGCGGTCATGAGCGGATTGAAGGCGTGCTGGCGCACCCCATGTCAGTTTGCAGCGGGGGCTGGCGGTTCGCGCCAAGATGCGCTACCAGCGCCGCACAAGCCGGCAAACGCCCGTCAACTCTCGCAGGATTTAAAACCGTGGTGAAAGTCATCGCCAGTTCGCTCCGCAAAGGCAATGTCGTCGACAAGGACGGCAAGCTTTATGTGATCCTCTTTGCCGAAAACATCCACCCAGGCAAGGGCACGCCCGTGACGCAGCTCGACATGCGCCGCATCGGCGACGGGGTGAAGGTTTCGGAGCGCTACCGCACCACCGAGCAGGTGGAGCGCGCCTATGTCGAGGAGCGCGAGCACACCTTCCTCTACGCCGACGGCGAAGGCTTCCACTTCATGAACCCGGAAACCTACGACCAGGTGGCGGTGACGGAAGCCGTGGTCGGCGACGCCGCCCCCTATCTGCAGGAAGGCATGCCGGTGCAGGTCTCGCAGTTCAACGGCATCGCGATTTCCCTGGTCCTGCCGCAGCGCGCTACCTTCGAAGTGGTCGAGACCGAACCGACGACCAAGGGCCAGACGGCCTCGTCCTCCTACAAGCCCGCCGTGCTTTCGAATGGCGTGCGCACCGCCGTGCCCCCGCACATCGCGCCCGGCACCCGCGTGGTGGTGATGACGGCGGATGGGTCTTATGTGGAGCGGGCGAAGGACTGAGAGGCGTCAGCGAAGCATTACTGCTTGAAGCAGTGCTCGCGATGCCATTGCAGGAAGCGAGGGTGCGGGCGTTCGAGTTGTCGGCGAGGCGGAAGCGCGCGGCGGGTCTTGTTTATGAACCCTTGCACGCTTTCGAGGTCGTTGACCTGCCGCGAGATCAGGATTTCCAGATCGTCGGAGAGACTGATTAGTCCGCGATCGAACATCCAATGCGCCGTACCTGACAGCGCGATCCCATTGCCGACGATATCAGGCCCGTTCTTTTCGACGGGTCGAATATGGGCCGCAGAAACTTCTGCTCGACCGCCACCATTTATCAGCTTGAGACCCGTGATCGCGCAGCGCTCATCGTAGGCGCGTAGGACGATGCGACGGAAAATACGGTCCCGCACGATTCGCGATCCGATGTAATTTATGCGGTCACGGCTGTGCTCGAATTCGAATGGCGCCTGCTCTTCCTCAAGACCAGTAGACGTGGCGATCACGTCAACGCGTGGCAGCAACAACTCATTCATGTCCAAACCCAGGTCGATAATGCGATTAAAATCGGCTGGACTGATTGGACGAACGGCCGATTGGGCTCGGCCGGAAATCTGTCCCTGCTCGTTCAGCAAGCCTCGCTCAATGGGACCATTATTTGCGTTGAATGGAACAGAATTGACGAAATCCAGATATGTTCCAGGCTCGATCAGAGCGAGAAACATATCAGCCAACGCAGGATCGGGAATGACATTTCGGACTTTGGCTACAGCGTAATAACCACGGGTATCGTTTACCTTACTGGGCTCGTAGTAGATCACCCAGTGGCCGACGCATGCTTCGACACGGCGCAGATACGGTCGAGGAAACTGATACTGCTCGGCGGGGCGGTCGTTGTATTTCGAATCTGGTCGATGGATGAAGACCCCGAATCCCATGATCTTCCTGTAATTTTGGGGATATCCGCTGAGATGTAGCACCAAAATTCGATCTTAGAAGCTTAGTTTAGGCCTGAGAGACTCCTTCTCTGACAAAACCACCCCCGATTTTTCAGGGAGCCTGTAGCAAAAGGCCCATGCGGGTCGTCCTTTGAGCGAAGAGGAGAACGTCATGAGAAAACTCATCGTCACCGAATTCATCAGCGTCGACGGCATTGCCGAGGTCGAGAAATTGCCTGGCGTGACCTGGAATGACGAGATGAACAGGGTCAAGGAGGATGAACTTGCCGACAGCGGCGCCATGCTTCTGGGGCGCAAGACCTATGAGATTTTTGCGGGCTCATGGCCCAAGGAAACCGGTGATTTTGCCGACCGGTTCAACGCGCTGCCGAAATATATCGCGTCGACCAACCTAAAGGCATTCGACTGGAAACCAGCCGAATTGCTCACAGGCCCCCTGCCAGAAGCAGTGAGGGCGCTGAAGCAAGGAAGCGGCGGCAACATCTATGTGCATGGCAGCCTCAGCGTAGCACAGGAATTGCTGCGCCATGGGCTGGTCGACCGCGTCAGGTTGCTCAGCTATCCCGGCGCTGTGGGCCAGGGCAAGCCGCTGTTCCCGCCGGGTGAACAGGTGCCGCTCGAACTGATTTCGGCCACGCCGTTCAGCAATGGCGTTGTTGCGCTGGAGTATGCACCGGTGGCGGCGAAATCGTAGTTGGCTTGCGGGCATGGATGACAGCAGAACTCGACACAATGTGCTGCCGGTGTCCAATGCTCAACTGGCCTTCTTCCCTCGCCTCCCCTTGATGGCAGCGCCATTCCGCGCCTCAACCACCCGCTCCACCTCGCGCTTCAGCTGATCCTTGATATCCGCCGTCTCGTTCATCAAAGCGTCGATCTTCAGGAAATCGAGAACGCGGAATTTTGACACGGCCGGGCGGACCAGTATGTCGGGGCGGCATTGTTTCAGCTTGTTGGCGATGATCGACTGCATCATCAGCTGCGTGGCGCCGAACATCAGGTCGACGGAGGTGGGCTGCTTGCGGTCGGCCTCTTCCGGCGCGCCGACCACGTCGACGCCGATGATGATATCGGCGTCGTTCTCGATGAGATCGAACGGCACAGGGTTGTAGATGCCGCCGTCGATCAGCAGCCTGCCGTCGCGCATCACCGGGCGGAAGACGGCGGGGATGGCGGCCGAAGCGGCAAGGGCGGAGTGCAGGTCGCCGTCGTCGAACACGGCAAGCTTGTGGCCGAAATAGTCGGTCGCCGTCACCTTCAGCGGGATTTTCAGCTCGCTGAAGGTTTCGGGAATGGCCTCAGGCAGAAACGCCTTGAGGATGCGCTCGACATTGAACTGGCTGACCCGGATGCCGTTTTGCATGGCTTCCGCGATCGTGCCCGGCCGGGCGCGCCACATGCGGCTCGCCACTTCGGCGCGGCGGCCGAGGATCGAGCGGGCATAGTCGTGGATGTCCTTGCCGGTCATACCGGCGGCCATGCCGGCGCCCATAATGGCGCCGATCGACGAGCCGGCGATCGCCACCGGCTTGATACCGAGTTCGTCCAGCGCCTCGACGACATGGATATGCGCCAGCCCGCGCGCGCCGCCGCCGCCGAAAGCTATGCCGAAGGTCGGGCTCATCCCTTGCCGGCCCCGGCCAGCGGCGGCCCGACCACCATGATGGTCGGCTCGGCGATCAGCAGCTTTTTCGCCACCGCCTTGACCTGGTCGAGCGTCACCGCGTTGATGTAGCCGGCGCGGCGCTGCATGTAGTCGATGCCGAGGTCGTCGAGCTGCAATTCGACCAGCGTCGCGGCGATGGAACTCGACGAGTCCAGATTGGCGATGGCATAGGCGCCGATCAGGTATTTCTTGGTTGCCGCGAGCTCCGCCTCGGTGGGGCCGTCCTCAGCCAACTGCCTGGCGACGTCGCGGACAATGCCGAGCGTCTCGGCCACACGGTCGGAACGCGTGCCTGTGGTGACGATCAGCGCGTCGGCATGGTCCTGGTTGACCAGCGAGGAGTTGACGCCATAGGCCAGCCCGCGCTTTTCGCGCACCTCCTGGTACAGGCGCGAGGTGAAGGTTCCGCCGCCGAGGATCTCGTTCATCAGCACGGCGGGGAAGAAATCCGCCGACTTGCGCTTAACCCCCGGCCAGGCGAGCTGCAGCGAGGTCTGCGGCAAATCGTAATTGACCTCGAGACGCTGCGCCAACTTCGGCTCGACATCGGCGACAGAGGTGAGCACCTGGTCCTTCGGCAGGTCGCCGAACACCATGTCGAGCTTCTTCTTCAGGGTCTCGGCATCGATGGCGCCGACCACGGCGACATGCAGGCCGCCGCGCGCGAACACCGCCTTGTGCAGGGTTTTCAGATCGTCCTGCGTGATCGCGGCGATGCTCTGCCTGGTGCCCTGGTCGGAGCGCGAATAGGGATGGTCGCCATAGATGGCGCGGGCCCATTTGTGCTGCGCCACCGTGTCGGGATCGTTCTCGTTGGCGATGATGCCGGACAGGATCTGGGCGCGGATGCGGTCGATCGGCGCCTGGTCGAAGCGCGGCTCATTGACCGCCAGCCGCAACAGGTCGAAGGCCTCATTGCGCTGGTCGGACAGCATGCGCATGGAGCCGTAGATGCCGTCGCGGGTTTCCTCGAAACTCATCTCGGCGCCGGCATCGTCGAGCCTGATCTGGAAGGCTTCCGAATCGAGAGGGCCGGCGCCCTCGTCGAACAGGCCGGTCATCAGATTGGCCAGCCCTTCCTTGCCCACCGGATCCTGCGTCGAGCCGCCGCCAAAGACGAAGCGGACGGCGACGATCGGGACCGAATAATCCTCGACCAGCCAGGCAGTGATGCCCTTTGGCGAGGTGACCTGCTGGATATCCATGGCGCGGGCGGCAAGTGCCGGCAGGACCAGGAAGAGGATGGAGAGGAAGAGGGTTGCGAGGGCGGTCGCCACGCGCGGTCTTCCTTCTCCCCTTGTGGGAGAAGGTGGATCGGCGCGCAGCGCCGAGACGGTTGAGGGGTGTTCCAGCGGAGTGAGACGTTGGTGTTCTGCCGCAGTGCCCGGGTCGGTTGAGACGTTGCGCCAAGCTGGAACACCCCTCATCCGACCGAGCCTCGCTCGGCCACCTTCTCCCACAAGGGGAGAAGGGGGAGCCTGGCGGGGAGAAGTCAACGCGCCGCTAAACTGGTTCGTCATCATCAATTCCCCGCCTGTTGCTGCGGCAAGAGATAGCCGGTCGTCGAGCGGGCGAGCACCAGATAGCGCGCGGCGACGGCCTTGACCTCGTCCGCCGTGACCTTGCGGATGCGGTCCGGCCATTGCTGCACATCCTGCACATTGCCGCCGGTGGCCAGTGTCGAGCCGTAGATTTCGGCCATGGAATCCTGCTTGTCGCGGGCAAAGACCATCGACCGGACATAGCGGTCCTTGGCTTTTTCGAGTTCATCCGCCGTGACGCCGCCGCTGGCGATGCGCGCCACCTCGGCGTCGACCGCGGCCTCGACATCGGCCAGCTTGGCGTCACCGCGCGGCGCGCCGTAGACGGTGAGATTTGTGTCGTCGAGCATGGTGCCCTGGAAATACGCACCGGCGCTGGAAGCGATGCCTTGCTGGACCACCAGTGCCTGGTAAAGGCGGCTGCGGTTGCCGCCACCGAGAATCTCGGCCAGTAGGTCGAGCGCTTCGGCCTCGCCCGGCTTGCCGGTGTGGTAGGATGGCACCACCCATTGCGTCGAGAAACTCGGCACGCTGACGCGGGCGTCGGTGAGCGTGACGGTGCGCTTGGTGTTCTGCTCCGGCTCGACCGGGCGGATGCGCGGCGGCAGGTCCGGCCCGCGCGCCACCTTGCCATAGGTTTTTTCGGCCAGCGCCTTCACCGCCTCCGGCTCGACATCGCCGGCCACGATCAGCACGGCGTTGTTGGGGCGGTAGTATTTGTCATAGAAGGCGGTGGCGTCGATGCGGTTCAGCTGCTCCATCTCCTGCATCCAGCCGATGACGGGGATGCGATAGGGCTGGTTCTGCCAGAGCGTCGCATCGACTTCCTCGTCGAGCACCGCCTGCGGATTGTTGTCGATGCGCGAGCGGCGTTCCTCCAGGATGACATCGCGCTCGGTCTTGATCACGTCGTCGGTGAGGATGAGGTTGCGCATGCGGTCGGCTTCAAAACCCATCATCTGCTCGAGCGCCGACGGCGCCACCGTCTCGTGGAAAGCGGTGTAGTCGTAGGAGGTGAAGGCGTTGTTGGAGCCGCCAATGTCTGAGACCGCGCGGTCGAACTCGCCGGCCGCGTGATGGGTCGTCGCCTTGAACATCAGATGCTCGAAGAAATGCGCGATGCCGGATTTGCCGGGCGGTTCGTCGGCGCTGCCGATCTTGTACCAGACCATATGGGTGACGATCGGCGCGCGGTGATCGGGTATGACGACCACCTCCATGCCGTTGTCGAGCAGGAAATCCGTCACCTTGAACTCGGCCGGCTTGGTGTTGGGCGAAACAGTGCTGTCGGCCAGCGCGGAGCCGTTCAGCGTGAAGGCCAGCGACGTTGCCAGCAGTGTTCCGCGCAGCCATTCAGCCTGAAATGTCATCAATGGCTCCGGTTCGTAGAGCAGTTGATCGTTTCACGGAAACGCCGAACTGCTCTATCTCTGTGTTCTGATGCAATTCCGGACGGAAAACCGCATAGCACTTTTCCTGGAATTGCTTGGGTACGACGATAGGCAAGGTGCTGGCGACAAGCAAAGTGAATTGTTGTTGCCGGCAAAGGCGGCGGCAAAGAGGCCGCGCAACGCAGGCGTGTCAGGCAGCCTCGATGAAACGGATGATGGTCTCGCCATAGTTGCGCTCATCCAGCACCACAAAGCCTGGGCCCGGTTCGAAGGGAACCATCGCCGTCTCCTCGACAACGCACAGCGCGCCGGGCCGCAGCCAGCCGCCGGCCTTCGCCGACTGCAAGGCGCGCTCGCCCAGGCCCTTGCCATAGGGCGGGTCGGCGAAGACGAGGCCGAACGGCGCCAGCGTGCCCGCCTCGCCAAGGCCAGTGGCATCGCGGCGAAAAATCTTGGTACGGCCGGTCAGGCCGAAGGCCTCGACATTGTCGCGGATCAGGCCACGGCCTTCGGCCGATTCCTCGATGAAGACGCCATAGGAGGCGCCGCGCGACAGCGCTTCCAGACCAAGCGCGCCGGTGCCGGCAAACAGATCGAGCACGCGCGCGCCGTCCAGTTGTTCGGCAAAGCGATGCGCCAGCACGTTGAAGACGGCCTCGCGGGTGCGGTCGGTCGTCGGACGGATGGCGCTGCTGCGGGGCGTCGCCAGCGGACGCCCGCGAAACTCACCGCCGACGATTCTCATCGTGTCCGGGGGCCTTTGGGGCCGCCGCGCGGCCGCTCGCCGCCACCGCCGCCGCCGGAACGCTCGCCACGCGGCTTGCCGAACGGTTTTGCGCCGCCCGGTTTGCCGTCGGGCTTGCCATAGGACGGTTTGAACGAGGCCTTGCGCGCCTTGGCCTCGGCCGCCTTGGCGGCATCGGCTTCCGCCCTGCCCTTGCCGATCGGCCGGGCACCTGGTGCCATCCAGACATTGGCCTTGCGCTGGCCGGGCGGCTCTATCGGCCGCTGCTCGCGCTCGGATTTCTTGCCGCCGCCACGAGGCTTGTCGCCGAAGCCACCGCGCGGCTTATCGCCGAAGCTGCCGCGTGGCTTGTCGCCAAAGCCGCCGCGTTCGGGCCGGGGCCCGCGTTCGCCAAAGCTCTTTTCCGGCCGCTCGCCCCTGTCGGGGCTGGTCGACAGTTTGCCGAGCGCCTCGTCGCGGCTGCCTTCGCGGCGCTTGCGGTTCTTGATCAGCCCGCCCTCGCCGATCGGCCGGCGCTCGCCGTCGCGCGTGAATTTCGGCCGCTCGGGCTCCGGCTCGCGGATTTCGGTGCGCCGCACCGGCTTGTTGGAAAACGGCTTGGTTATCTCGGCGTCGAAATTGGCGCCGGATTCCTCGACCAGGCGCTCGCCAAGCTGGTCGCGCAGCACGCGGCCCTTGATCTCCAGCACATGGCCTTCGGGAAGATCCTCGAGCTGGAACGGGCCGTAGGAGATGCGGATCAGCCGCGTCACGTCGAGGCCGAGCGCGCCGAGGATATTCCTGACCTCGCGGTTCTTGCCTTCGCGCAGGCCGATCGTCAGCCATGCGTTGGTGCCCTGCTCACGGTCGAGCGTCGCCTCGATGGCGCCATAGAAGACGCCGTCGACGGCAATGCCTTCGCGCAGGCCGGCGAGCGCGCTTTCCTCGACCTTGCCGTGGACGCGCACGCGGTAGCGGCGCAGCCAGCCGGTGGCCGGCAGTTCAAGCACGCGCGACAGGCCGCCATCATTGGTGAGCAGCAGCAGGCCTTCGGTGTTGATGTCGAGCCGGCCAATGGTCATCAGCCGCGGCAATTCGGCCGGCAGCACGTCGAACACAGTCTTGCGACCCTCGGGATCGCGGTTGGTGGTGACGACGCCGGCCGGCTTGTGGAACAGGAACAGGCGCGTGCGTTCGATCGGCGGGATCTCCATGCCGTCGAGATGGATGATGTCGCCAGGCATGACATTGAAAGCCGGCGACGACAGCGCCCGGCCATTGACCTTGACCCGCCCGGCCGCAATCAATTCCTCGGCGTCGCGGCGCGAGGCAAGGCCGGCACGCGCCAGCCGCTTGGCGATGCGCTCGCCGGCCTCTTCCGTCGCTTCTGCCGGACGCGGGCGCGGCTTGAAACCGCCGCCCGATGCCCCTTGCGGACGATCGCCGAAATCACGCTTGGGGCGATCACTGAAGTCGCGCTTGGGCCGGTCAGCGAAGTCACGCTTAGGGCGATCACCAAAATCACGCTTGGGACGGTCGAAACGCTTTTCGCCGCCCTCCACCGCCGCAGCAACCGGACGGTCACCGCGTGGAGCGTGGGGTTTGCGCGGCCCTTCGCGCTTCTCGTAGGGCTTGCGCTCGCCTTCGGCCGCTGTCGGACGGTCGCCGCGTGGAGCGTAGGGTTTGCGCGGTCCTTCGCGCTTTTCATAGGGCTTGCGTTCGCCTTCAGCCGCCATCGGACGGTCGCCGCGTGGAGCATAGGGCTTGCGCGGTCCTTCGCGCTTCTCATAGGGCTTACGATCGCCTTCGGCCGCCATCGGACGGTCGCCGCGCGGCGCGTAGGGCTTGCGTGGCCCTTCGCGCTTTTCATACGGCTTGCCGGCGGGGCGTGGCCCCTTGCTGAATGGCTTGTCGCCACCCTTGAAGTCGCGCTTCGGGCGTTCGCCCTCGGCGGCCATCGGCCGATCGCCGCGCGGCGCGTAAGGTTTCTTGGCGCCGAAGGATGGCTTGCCAGCGCCCCGCGGAGCCGCAGGTTTCTTGCCCGGGCCTTTTTGGCGCGGAGATTTCTTGTCGTTGTCGTCCATGTGGCCTTTGTCCGTTTGCGCTGCTACAGCGTGGCGCATCCTTTCGGGCGCGCAACGAACGCTGGTGCACTTTGATTTGGCGCATGATCATTTCCGAAAATCGAGTCCGATTTTCGGGTTGATGCGCTCCATAACAGGATCGCCACAGTTTGTCAGGGAAAAGTGGAAACCGGTTTTCCCGGAAAAACAGGATCATCAGAGTTTGTCAGCGAAAAGTGGAGACTGGTTTTTCCGGAAAGACAAACGAAAACCAAAAGCCTGGAGTGGCGAGGAGATAATCGGAATGGAAATCGCGTGAAGCGACCGGATTTCATGGCGCTGGCGCTGAAGGAAGCCGAAGCGGCAGCCTTGCGCGGCGAAGTGCCGGTTGGCGCCGTCATCGCCAGCGGCAGCACGGTCGTTGCAAAAGCCGGCAACCGCACCCGCGAGCTTGCCGATCCGACGGCGCATGCCGAGATGCTGGTGATCCGCGAAGCCTGTGGGAAACTCTCGGCCGAGCGGCTCACCGGCCACGATCTCTATGTGACGCTGGAACCTTGCGCTATGTGTGCCGGCGCCATTTCCTTCGCCAGGTTGCGCCGGCTTTACTTCGGCGCCGCCGACGAAAAGGGCGGTGCGGTCGTCAATGGCGTACGCTTCTTCGCCTCGCCGACCTGCCACCATGCGCCAGACATCTATCCGGGCATGGGCGAGACCGAAGCGGCCCTGCTGCTGAAGGATTTTTTCAGGGAACGTCGCGACTGAACCACGCAGTGCCCTCCGAAAATGGGCACTGAGGCCGATCTTACAGGGACGGCAACCAGTCGAACCAGCCGCCCTTCTTGCCTTCCGCCTCTTTCTTCAGGCGGCGTTCCTTCTTGTATTCGTCCTCGCCGAGTTCGTTCTGCGGCGCCGTGTCGGACGCGACGCGGTAAGCCAACGGCGGCTCGCTCAGATATTTGCGGGTGTTGGGGTCGCCCTGCTTGCTTGCGGCAAGACGACGCTGAATTTCGGCGGCGCGGCCCTTGTCGGAGTCCGCGGGCGTCCATGCCGGCGGGTGGCTGGAGCCTGAATCCGCCATCGCCTTTTTTACCGAGGCTGGATCAGTCTGCACATCGTCGACGATCTCAGCCTGATAGCTCGGATCATTCTGGTGGGCGGTCGCGTTGGCGCGCAGGCGGGCTCGGCGCTGCTCGGGCGATTCGGGCCATTGGGCGCTTGCCGTCTCGATGCTTTCCTGCGGTGCAGGCAGCGCGTCCTTCTGTCCAGGAGCGGGCTTCACCAAGGTGGGGCGAGGCTTGTAGTCAATCGGATCCTTGTGCTTCGGCGCAAAGGAGACGGCGCCGGTGAGATCGCCGGCCAGCTGTTCGGCGGCGGTCTTGTCGGTTCCATAGGTCGGAGAGCCCATGCAGCCAGACAAAGCGAGGCCCGATGCGACAAGCGGCGCCAGCAGCGCAAGGCGCGCGTTATATCTCTCGGTCATGCCAAAAAGTCCCACTCTAGACAGCCTCTCGATCGCCACCGGTCTTATGACCGATCCCCATCGTCCAAGCACTTGCGACGGAAATCCGGCGACAATTTGTCTTCCGGAGTTTCGCGTGTTTACCTCAACCACTCGTTAAGGGCAACGCACGGGCGGATTTGCACCGCCCGGCGTGGCATTTGTGCACTATTGATCGGTGCATGTCGTTTTCCCAAAACCGCGGCACACTTTTGGGCGACATGCACTGTTGATCGGGTGCATGTCGTTTTCCCAAAACCGACATGCACTTAAAGCCGGCTGAGCGCCTTCAGTTCATGCAGCACGGCGGCATCGCGCGCCGAGACATCGGGAAATGCAGGATCCTGTCCGACATCGGCCGTGTAGCGCCAGGAACGCGCGCATTTGACCAGGCCGCGATCCTCCGCCTTCTCGACGACCACGGCGACGCCCTTGACATCGTCGAGCGCGAAGGCGCCTTTCGGCGCCTCGCCATGGGCAATGACGAGATCGCTGGTGATCGCCATCTCGGCCATGTCGACGTCCGCTATCGCCGCCTCGAGCGCCGCGTCGTTGATGGTGACGACCGGCACCGCCTCCAGCGAGGAGCCGATCACCTTCTGGGCACGCGCGATCTCGAGCGCGCCGGTGACGACGCGGCGCACCTGCCTGACCTTGCGCCATTTTTCCGCCAGCGCCTCGTTCTTCCAATCCGCCGGGATTTCCGGGAACTGGTCGAGATGCACCGAAACGGCATCGGGATGTCGGTCGAGCCAGGCCTCTTCCATGGTGAAGGGCAGCATAGGCGCCAGCCATTTCACCAGACACTCGAACAGATGGCGCACCACCTGAACCGAGGCCTTACGCTTCACGCTCGACGGCGCGTCGCAGTAGAGCGCGTCCTTGCGGATGTCGAATAGAAGGCCGACAGCTCGACCACCATGAAATCGATGAGCGCGCGGGTGATGCGCTTGAACTCGAAGGCATCATAGCCCTGGCGCACCACCTCATCGAGTTCGGCCAGCCGATGCAGCATCAGCCGCTCCAGCTCCGGCATCGCGTCCAGCGGCACGGTCTCGCCATCGTCATGGGCGAGCGTGCCCAGCATCCAGCGGATGGTGTTGCGCAGCTTTCGGTAGGCGTCGATGTTGGTCTGCAGCACGTTCTTGCCGAGCCGCTGGTCTTCCCAATAGTCCGTCGTCACCACCCACAGGCGCAGGATGTCGGCGCCGGATTGCTTGATGACGTCCTGCGGCACCACCGTGTTGCCGAGCGACTTCGACATCTTGCGACCGTCTTCGTCCATGGTGAAGCCGTGGGTGACGACGGTGTCGTAAGGCGCCCTGCCCCGGGTGCCGCAGCTTTCGAGCAGCGAGGAATGGAACCAGCCGCGATGCTGGTCGGACCCTTCGAGATAGACGTCAGCCGGCCACTTCAGGTCAGGCCGGTCTTCCAGCGTGAAGACATGCGTCGAGCCCGAATCGAACCAGACGTCGAGGATGTCCATCACCTGCCGCCACCGGGAGGCATCATGGTTGCCGAGGAAGCGCTCCTTGGCGCCGGCGGCGAACCAGGCATCGGCGCCCTCTTCCTCGAAGGCGTCCATGATACGCTTGTTGACCGCCGCGTCCTTCAGCACGTTGCCGTCCTCATCGGCGAAGACGGCGATCGGCACGCCCCAGGCGCGCTGGCGCGACAGCACCCAGTCAGGGCGCTCCTCGATCATGGCGCGGATGCGGTTCTGGCCGGCGGCCGGCACGAAGCGCGTGTCGTCGATGGCCTTCAACGCGCGGCTGCGCAGCGTGGTGCCGTCGCCGAGATCCTTGTCCATGTAGACGAACCACTGCGGCGTGTTGCGGAAGATGACCGGCTTCTTCGACCGCCAGGAATGCGGGTAGCTGTGCTTCAGGCGGCCGCGCGCGAACAGCGCGTTGCGCTTGATCAGCTCGTCGATGACCGCCTGGTTGGCGTTGCCCTTCTTGCCGTTGTCGTCGATCACACGCGCAGGTCCGCCCTCGCGATCGGGACCGAAGCCCGGCGCCTCCTTGGTGAAGAAGCCCGCATCGTCGACCGTGAAGGGGATCACCGTGTCGACGCCACGTGCGCGCAGCTGGGGCGCGGCGTCCATCCAGGCGTCAAAATCCTCGCGGCCATGGCTGGGAGCGGTGTGGACAAAACCGGTGCCGGCATCGTCGGTCACATGATCGCCGGCAATCATCGGCACCGGGAATTCGTACCCGCCGCCAAGGCCCTTGAAGGGGTGCGAAAGCACAAGATTTCCAAGCTGTTCGGCGCTGATGCCGTGAAGGCGCTTCAAGGTGACCTTGGCCTTGGCCTGGCTATCCTCGGCCAGGGCGTCGGCAAAGATCAGCTTCTCACCCGGCTGCGGGCCAAACGCGTTCTCGGCCGCCGTCACCTCGTAGAGCCCGTAAGCGACACGCGGCGAATAGCTGACAGCGCGGTTGCCCGGGATGGTCCAGGGCGTCGTCGTCCAGATGACGACATGGGCATCCAGCAAATCCAGCGACCGCCCGCTCAGGTCCGGATTGAGTTCCGCAGGCTGCCCGTCCACGACACTGGCAAGGACTAGATTGGCCACTGGAAACTTCGCCCAGATCGTATCGGACTCATAGTCCTGATACTCGATCTCGGCCTCGGCCAACGCGGTGCGCTCGACGACGCTCCACATCACCGGCTTCGAGCCGCGATAGAGCTGGCCCGACAGGGCGAATTTCAACAGCTCGCCGGCGATGCGCGCCTCGGCATGGAAAGCCATCGTCGTATAGGGGTTCTTGAAGTCGCCGATGACGCCGAGCCGCTGGAACTCGCCGCCCTGCACCGTGATCCAGTGCGCGGCAAACTCGCGGCATTCCTTGCGGAACTCGTTGACCGGCACCTCGTCCTTGTTCTTGCCCTTGGCGCGGTACTGCTCCTCGATCTTCCACTCGATCGGCAGGCCGTGGCAGTCCCAGCCGGGCACGTAGTTGGAGTCATAGCCACGCATCTGGAACGAGCGGGTGATGACATCCTTGAGGATCTTGTTCAGCGCATGGCCGATATGGATGTTGCCGTTTGCGTAGGGCGGGCCGTCATGCAGCACGTATTTCGTGCGGCCGGCGGCGCTCTCGCGCAGCTTGCGGTAGAGGTCCATGTCTTGCCAGCGCTTGACCAGCACCGGTTCCTTCTCGGGCAAGCCGGCGCGCATCGGGAAATCCGTCTGCGGCAGGTAAAGCGTCTTGGAATAGTCGATCGTTTCAACAGTGTCGGTCATTGATCTGCCATCTGCGTAGCCCGTCGGCACAAAGCCCGGGCGTTGAAGTCTTTGGTTGACGCCTATCGTTTTCCCAAAACCGGACCCACTTTTTGGGCGATATGCGTCGATGTTCTGGAAAAAGCGCGAGGGCGCACGCGAAACTCCCGGCGGCTCCGGCGGCGCTCAGGCCACCCGGAACACCGGGCCAGTAATTCGTATCGCGATCGCGAAAAGGCGCGAAAAGCTCATCATGGCGTGGCTTTTAGCGGAGATAGGCGCAGGAATAAAGCGTCTCGTTCGATTCGCCTACATCTTGAAGTCGAAGCGATAGGTGGTCGACACGCCGACCATGAACTGGTTGCGGTCGCCGCGCTCCCTGACCAGGCTGGAATCGGCCGCCGGGCCTTCCAGGCGTGAATATTCGCCGAATAGGCTGGCGGTCATCGGATCGGTCACCTTCCAGGTCACCGCGCCGCCGAGACCGACGGATTTCAGGCCGCCTCCGGGATTGTACTGGCTCAGGCCCGAGGCCACGGCCTCCTGTGCGTTGACGCCATAGTAAGCGTCGAAATATTTGGCCGAGGCAAAGGACACGCGCGGGCCACCCGAAATCCTGACGGTTGGCGTCACATCATAGAAGGCGTCGGCGGCGATATCGGCGACAAAGCCGTTGTGGGCACGGATGCCATGCCGCAATTCGGCACGCGCGCGCATCCAGTCCGTCGGATAGAATTCGAAGAAGCCGCCGACTTCGCCGCCCCAGCGAACCGGGTCGAGTCCCTTCAGTTCGTCGTCGCTGCTGCGCGAAAACAGGAACTTGCCGGTCAGGCCGGCGCGGACGCTGCCGTCATCGACCAGCGCCAGCGAAATGTTGTCGTTGCGCGAGGTGAAGCGTGCCTGGGGGCCTGCCTTGCCCAAGGAGATGATGGGCTGGGCACTCAGCATGTACTGCTTGCCGCCCTCGAAATTGGGCGCGACCAGGCCGGTGGCGCCAACCGTCAGATACCAGTCGCCGGACAGCCAGCCGAAAGCGCCGTCGCCAGCCTCGGCCGCGGAGGCGCCCAGCAAGGAGGCAGTCAGAAGCAGCGGAATCGCTCGGACAATACGCATCGATACCCCTTACGCGAAACACGCCGGAACAAACACCCGGCATCGCTCAAGCCATGGCGCCAGTTCGGTAAAATTTGACTTAACATCCATAACAGTTGCGTCGGCCAACCTTGTGTCCGGCCGCGCAGGATCAGGTGCGGCGCGGCGCGGTCGGCAAGTCCAGCAGCCCTCTCACGGTCTTGCTGCCCTTGCCGGCAATGCGCGCCAATCCGTCGTCACCCACCTCCACCGTTGCACCGTTGGCAAAGCTTAGCGACCAGCCGTCGCCCTTGGCGTTGCGGCGGCGGTCGATAAGCTCGATGCCGGCAGCGGTGACAAGGGCGACGATCCCGTCAACGTTCATCGTTTTCCTGCGGACACGGGCCTTCAATTGAGGTCGAGCCCGGCGGTAAGATCGCCGAGCGGTGGTTCGCCGTGCGCGGCGACGGCCCTGTCGCGAACCACGATGCCGTGCAGCACCGGCAGTTCGAAGCGCTCGGTGATGAAGCGCAGGATCGAAGTCGTGTCATAGGGCGTCTGATCGACATAGCCGTGCTTGGCGAAGGGCGAAACGATGATGGCGGGGATGCGTGTGCCCGGCCCCCAGCGGTCGCCCTTGGGCGGAGCGACGTGATCCCAGATGCCGCCATTCTCGTCATAGGTGACGACGACCAGCATATGCGGCCATTGCGGGCTTTTCTCCAGATGGGCGACGACGTCGGCGATATGGCGATCTCCGGCCTCGATGTCGGCATAGCCGGAATGCTCGTTGAGATTGCCCTGTGGCTTGTAGAAGGAGACCTGTGGCAGGGCGCCGTCGTCGATCGCCTGGATGAAGCTAACGCCGCCCAGCCCGCCGTCGCGCAAATGTTCGCGCCTGGCAGCGGTGCCCGGCGCGTAATTGGCATAATAATTGAACGGTTGGTGGTGGTACTGGAAATTCGGAATCGGCGAGTTGTTGCCGTGGTCGAGCGTGTACTGCCAGGCGCCCGAATACCATGCCCAGGTGATGTGCTTGAGGCTAAGCATGTCGCCGATGGTCGGCTCCGTCTGGGGCGGCAGCGTGGTGGGCTTGGCCGGATCCGCAAGGAGCGGATCGCCGCCAGGCGCCGGATCGGTGCCGCTCGGTTGGTAAGGCGGCTGCATCGTGTTCACCGCGTGGAAGTCCGGCGTCAGATTGCCATCGGAGACAAATTTCGGAATGCCGTCGCGCGCCGATTTCGGCGAATTGTCGGCGATCTTCAGCGCTGTGCCGCTATCATCCGTTACCGAAATCGACGGTTTGGCCGGGCTCTTGTCGGCATCGGCGTAGTAAGGCGCGCAAGCGCAGATCAGCCATTGGTGGTTGAAAAACGAGCCGCCGAACCCACCCATGAAGAAATGATCGGCCAGCACGTATTTCTGCGCGACCGACCACATGTCGGTCTTGGAAGCGTCCCAATTGCTCATCGGCATGGCACCTGAATCGGCCCAGGCAACGAACATGTCGTTCTTGCCGCCGTTGATCTGCATCTGGTTCTGGTAGTAGCGATGCCAGAGATCGCGCGTTGTGACGCTGAGCTGCACGTTGAAACCCTTCGCGTCGTTCACGGTGAACGGCGCGTTTGGAAGGTGCTCGGTCATCGCCTGCGTCACCGGCGGCGTGACGCCCTTGGCGGTCAGCCCGTCCCACACCGGCGGCAGTTCGGACAGCACCGAGCCGTCACGGTCGCGCTGCTGTAGGCTTTCCTGGCTGGCTTTGTCGATGCCTTCGGCACCGGGAAAATGGCCATAGAGATTGTCGAAGGCGCGGTTCTCGGCGAAGATGACGACCACCGTTTCTATCTTGGTGATGCCATCCGGCGGATCGCCGGGCTGCGCTGCGAATGCGGAAGCCGCAGTGGCAGCGAGCAGGGCGAGAGTTGAGGAAAACAGGGCGAGCCCATGGGATCGCTTCATTGTCATACCTCCCTGGTGCAAAGGGGGATGACACCAGCTTCGACGCGCCTTTGCAATAGCCACCGCGCTGGACGGGTAGTGCCATTGGGATTATCTTCCTTCAACCGCAGGATGCGCGGCCAGATGTGGAGGGAGATGGATCATGACCTTGCACGGCGATACACTGAAGAACGCGATCGGGGAGACCCGGGCGAAGTGGGGATGGTTTGTCGGACTGGGCGTGTTGCTGCTGATCCTCGGCGGCATTGCCTTTGGCAATCTGTTCATCGCCACGGTGGCTTCCGTCTATGTCGTCGGCTGGCTGATGCTGGTGGCCGGCATCATAGAGATCATGCATGCTTTCGGGGTCAAGACCTGGAGCCGCTTCTTATACTGGCTGCTCAGCGGACTGCTTTACGCGGTCGCCGGATTTTTCGCTCTCGACAATCCGCTGCTGGCCTCGGCGGTGCTGACCTTCCTGCTCGCCGTTGCGCTCGTCGCCTCCGGCGCGCTGCGGGCTTGGGTCGGCTACAGTCACCGCCCGGAACAGGGCTGGGGCTGGATCGTCGCGGCAGGCATCATCAGCGTGCTTGCGGGCTTGATCATCGCCATGGGTTGGCCGGTCAACAGCCTGTGGGTGCTCGGACTGTTCCTGGCGATCGACCTGATCTTCCAGGGCTGGACCTTCATCGCGGTCGGCCTTGCGCTGAAGAAGTAGCTCAGAACGCCACGGAAGCGTCCAGACCGGATAGCGGCTTGACGCCGGCAAGCAGCGCGCGTGCTTCGGCTTCATCGCGCTTCATCTGCACCACCAAGGCATCGAGTCCATCAAATTTGATCTCGCTGCGCAGGAAGCCGAAGAACGAGACCTGGCAGGTCTCGCCATAGAGATCGCCGGAAAAATCGAAGACGAAGGTTTCCAGAAGCGGCGCGCCATTGTCATCGACAGTCGGGCGGCGGCCAAAGCTGGCGACACCGTCATGCAGCGTGCCGTCGGCGCGCCGGAAGCGGACGGCATAGATTCCTTCCTTGAGGGTGGCTTCCGCGGGAAGCCGCATATTCGCCGTGGGAAAGCCGAGCGTTCGTCCGAGTTGCTGGCCGCCGACGACCTCGCTTTCCACAGTGAAGCGATAGCCGAGCAGACCGGCGGCCTCGGCCACCTCGCCATTGCAGAGCAAGGCCCGGATCCGGCTCGATGAAACCACCTCGGCGCCCTCGTCGCGAAAGGCGTCGACAAGTGTGACGCCAAAGCCATGGCGTTCGCCGGCCGCCATCAGATAGGCCGGTCCGCCCTGGCGATCCTTGCCGAAATGGAAATCGAAACCGGTCACGGCGTGGGTGATGCCGAGCGTCCTTTCCAGCACGTCGGTGACGAACGCTTCCGCCGACAGCGAGGCGAAGTCGCGCGTGAATGGCTGCTCGACGAGTGCGGCAAAGCCCAGCAATGACAGAAGCCGCGCCTTCATCGGCGGCGGCGTCAGCACGAACAGCGGCATGTCAGGCCTGAAGACCTTTCGCGGATGCGGTTCGAAGCTCAGCACCAGGGCCGGCACGTCACGCCGCACAGCCTCGGCCAGCGCCCGTTCGAGCACCGCCTGATGGCCACGGTGGACGCCATCGAAATTGCCGATCGCGACAACGCCGCCACGCAGGTTGGCGGGCAGCGGCGCGGTTGCCGAGAGATGCTGGAAGGCTACCATTGCCACCTACTGCAGTCTGACCATGACGGCCACCGGACGATAGCCGTGCCGTTCCAGGAAGAGCCCGAGTTTTGCCGGGTCCGGCCGGGATGCATCGCCGTAGTCGCGGGCATGAATGCCGCCGGAAACATAGAGAACGTCGAAACCATTGTCGGCCGCGCCCTTCACATCGGTCATCATCCCGTCGCCGATGGCCAACACCTGAGAACGCTCAACCGGCCGGCCAAGCACCTCCGCCACCTCCTTCATCGCAACGTCGTAGACGGGCGCATAGGGCTTTCCGGCGATCAGCGTGCGGCCGCCGAGCTGGGCATAGTCGCGCGCCAGGGCACCGGCGCACCAGATGATCCGTTCGCCGCGCTCCACCATGATATCGGGATTGGCGCAGATGAACGGCAGGTTTCTGGCCCGCAATCGGCGCAGCATTTCCGCATAATCCTCAGGCTTCTCGACCTCGTCATTGAACAGCCCGGTGCAGACAACGCCGGCGGCTTCGAATTCCTCGACGAGATCGACATCGAGGCCGTCATAGAGGGTCAGGTCGCGGTCGGCGCCGATGTGGAAAACCTTGCGTGGCCCCTCCGCGATCAGGTCACGGGTCACGTCGCCCGAGGTCACCACACGGTCGTAGGCTGACGGCGGAACGCCGATTGCGCTCATCTGAGCCACGACATCGGTGTTGCGGCGGGGCGAGTTGGTAATGAGGACAACGGGAATACCGGCTGCCCTTGCCTTGGCCAGCGCCGCCGCGGCAGCGGGAAAATGCCATTCGCCATTGTGCACCACGCCCCAGACATCGCAAAGAATTGCCGAATAGGCTTTCGAGACGTCTTCGAGCGAGCCGACGATTTCAGGCGAATCCGCCATGCCGTTTCCTTCAATATGAGCGTTGCGAGTGCCCCGGCCGGACGGTTCGCCGCAGCGGGTTCGAATTATCCGAACCGATCCATGCTGTCACCAGCTTTCACGCATCGTCAGTTGATCGGCAAGTTCCCCTGACTAAGCAGGGCGTTTTGTGTTGAACCGCATCGCGGCCGCTGCCCTCGCATTGGTTAGCGGTTGGTGAAGCGCCAACCAAGCAATAGAGCGGTTTCCCAAACCCGTCCTTCAGCGTTTTGTGAAAAGTTGGCGTCAAATCGAGAATCCGCCGGCGGGGGCCGCTGCAAGACATGCATGAAATCTGGCGCCAGTTCCGCCGCGACAGACGCGGAAACTATGCTCTTATGACAGTCGTGGCGATGGTGCCGTTGATGGGCGGCCTGGCGATCGCGGTCGACTTCACCGAAATGAACCGCGAAAAGCAGATGGTGACGAATGCGCTCGATGCCGCCAACTTCGCCACGGCGCGCCGGCTGACGGAAGGCGCGACCGACGACCAGTTGAGAGCCTATGCGCTCGATTTCTTCAATGCCAACCTGAACGATGTCGATCCCGCCAGCACGACGCTCAACGTCACTTTGCCGAGCAACACCAGCGGCGGTGGCCTGCTCACGATGACGGCGCAGCTTGCCTACAAGCCCTATTTCTATCCTGCCTTCGCCCAGATGGTCGGCAAATCCGCGACCGATGCGAACCAGAGGATCAGCTTCAACGTCACCTCCCAGGTGCGGCTGAAGAACACGCTGGAAGTTGCCCTGGTGCTCGACAATTCCGGATCGATGACCACACTCGGCACCGGCTCTGGACAAAAGCGCATCGATCTTCTCAAGACTGCGTCGAAGCAGCTGGTCGACACGCTGGCCCAGCAGGCGGTCATGATCAAGCAGGTCGACAAGCCGGTGCAGTTCGGCCTCGTGCCCTTTGCCGCTTCGGTCAATGTCGGCCCCGGCAATGGCAACGCGTCGTGGATGGACACCGAAGGCCTGTCGCCGGTGTCGAACGAGAATTTTGACTGGTCGACGCTGAATGCGGCCAACAAATACGCCCAGCAGACCAACGGCATCTGGTACAAGCGCGGCACTGGCTGGGGCACCGAGGAAGGCCAGATGCTGACCCGGTTTTCGCTGTATCGGGACATGAAGGTCGTCACCAACCACGAGCGTGTCGTCAACAGCAAGCGGGTGGTTTGCGACGAGTACAATTCGAACAACACCTGCAGACGCAGCCACGACGAATATGACTACATCGATTCCTACGGTCCGTTTGCCAGCTGGCAGGGCTGCGTGGAGGCCCGGCCCTACCCCTACAATGTCAACGACACCCCGCCATCCGGCGGCTCGGCCAACACGGGCATAGGCGTCGGCGATCCGGCAACGATGTTCGTGCCGATGTTCGCTCCCGACGAGCCCGGCAATCACTGGAAGCTCACCCAGGACCCCGACGAAGCCGCCCCGGTGACCTACGGCGCGGTGAACAGCTGGTGGAACGACGATCCTTCGAGCAGCACCGGCCAAACGCGGCTGCGTAACATGGCCAAATATTTCCAGCCGCGGCCGATCGATGCGCCGGCGCTGCCCTCCGGCAATGGCCCGAACTACAGCTGCACCACCAACCCGATCACGCCGCTGACCGATGTCAGCGTCACCGATGGGGCCACCGCGATCAAGGCCGCGATCGACCTGATGCAGCCGAATGGCGGCACCAATGTTCCCGAGGGCCTGGCGTGGGGCTGGCGGGTGGTCTCAAGCGGCGAACCGTTCACGCAAGGGCGCCCGGAAACCGAGAAGGGCAACGACAAGGTGGTGATCGTGCTGACCGACGGCGCCAACACCTACTACACACCCTCCTCGCTGGGCTATTCAGATCCCGCCAACTCGAAATCGACCTATGCGTCCTACGGCTATCTCAACCCCGGCTATAACGGCACCTCGGTCGGCCGCATGTTCATGGGCACATCGAGCGCCATCGGTCAGCTCGACTATTCGAACGGCAATTACACCAACGCACTCAACGAACAGATGGCAACGCTCTGCAACAACGCCAAGGCAGCCAACATCATGGTGATGACGGTGGCGCTCGACCTGTCGACGACCAAGGCAAGCGACAAGCTGGCGATCGATGCGCTGAAATCCTGCTCGTCGGACTCGCGCTTCCGCAAGGACCCGACGGATCCGACCAAGCCGGTGAAGCTGTTCTGGAATGCGACGGGCGCCAGCCTGTCGAACGATTTCAAGGAAATCGGCAACGAACTGTCGAACCTGCGGGTAGTCGGCTAAAGCCGTCTGGCGCAACGCCTGGCGCCGCCAAGCCCTTGCAGGCGCGTGCGATCACGGGCACAGAGGAGCCGCTCGCGGGATCGCGCATCCATCGCGGCACGCTTAGGGGACGAACAATGCCCGATACCGCCAATCATATCGCCTTCGCGCTGGTCTGCCTCGGCATGGTGCTGACGCCAGGCCCGAACATGATCTACCTGATCTCGCGTTCGCTGTCGCAAGGGCCGAAGGCCGGACTGATCTCGCTTGGCGGGGTCGCGGTCGGCTTCCTGTTCTATGTGGTGTCGGCGGCGTTCGGCATCACCGCGCTGCTGCTCGCCGTGCCCTATGCCTATGACGCGCTGCGCTTTGCCGGCGTGCTCTATCTCTTGTGGCTTGCCTGGCAGGCCGTGAAGCCTGGCGGACGTTCGCCGTTCCAGGTGCGCGACCTGCCGAAAGACCGGCCGCGCAAGCTGTTCGCCATGGGGCTGATGACCAATCTGCTCAACCCCAAGGTGGCGGTGCTCTATCTGTCGCTGCTGCCGCAATTCATCAGCATCGGCAAAGGCCACGTCCTGTCGCAGCTCTTGGTTCTGGGCGCGACGCAGATCTCAATCAGCCTGACCGTCAATGCCATCATCGCGGTGACGGCCGGCTCGATCGCCACCTTCCTTGCCGGGCGGCCATTGTGGCTGGTCATCCAGCGCTGGATGATGGGAGGCGTGCTGACGGCGCTGGCGCTGAAGATGGCGACCGACGCTCAGCGCTGAGCCCTTCCGGCAGAGCATGGTCCCAAAACCGGTTCCCACTTTTGGGGATCATGCCTTAGTTGAGCATGATCTTTTCCCAAAACCGGTTCCCACTTTTGGGGATCATGCCTTGGCCTACATCGGCCGGCGGATCGGCCGGATCTGTGCCGGCTCGACCACCTTGCGGTAGAGGTGCCAGGTGGCGTGGCCGAGGATCGGCATGACCACAGCCAGTCCGGCAAACAGCGGGATGGAGCCGATCACCAGCAGCACCGCAACCAGCAGCCCCCACAGCGCCATCTGCAGCGGGTTTGCCATCACCGCCCGGGCCGAGGTTTCGATTGCCGAGACGGCACCGACATCACGGTCGAGCAGCAACGGAAAGGCGATCACCGTTGTGGCCAGCACCACTACGGCAAAGACAAACCCGGCCGCGTTGCCAAGCAGAATCAAGGTCCAGCCCTTGCCGGTCGTCAGCACGTCGCGAGCAAAGGCACCGATCGAAGCCGGCGGCTGGTCGCCGAACAGGCTGGTGTAGATCGATTGCGCGGTGAACAGCCACAGCAGGAACAGCGCAAACAGCATGATGCCGATGACCGCGATCGACGGCAGCGCCGGGGAACGGCGCACATCCAGCGCATGGCGCCAATCCGTGTTCATGCCGAGTTCGCGCCGGCGGCTGATCTCGTAGAGCCCGATCGCGGCAAAAGGCCCGACCAGGGCAAAGCCTGACATCAAGGGATAGACGAGTTGAATGGCGTTGGAACCCGACGACCATTGGGTGAGGATCAGGCCGACAATCGGATAGATCAGACACAGAAACACGTAGTGGGACGGTTTTGCCCAGAAATCCTCGGCGCCGAGCTTGAGCGCGTCCCAGAGATCCGTCGTGGTGATGCGGCGCACCGTGGGCTGCACATGCATCCCATACGCGTCCGCCATGACATGAAAGCCGGCCATAACCATCCTCCCGTGTGTCGGGGGCGGTCACGCGGTGAGGCCGCCCGTAGCTGCCACTGCAAGAACGAGAGTGACGATAGCAGATCTGGCGCCGGTTGTCGCCGCGTCAATGGCTGGAACCAGTCGTTGTCGTGTTCATCTCCGGCTATTGCCCCTCATTGAGCGTGCCGGACGGCCTTCGTTTGGCGAGCCACCTCGCCTCATTTCAGAATCTATGCATTTTAGCTATTGCTTAAATTACTCATAGAGACCCCAAGCGTATCACCTAGGCATTGCAAACCTTGGCGGCGGACGATGTTTACATTGAGGGGCTTCTGGCCTTCGAAGCGGGGCAACTTTGCCATGGCGACCGCCATAGCGATGCTGCCGATAATGGTTGTCGTGGCCGGCACGATCGATCTGACGGGCACGAGTGACGACGCCGCGCAATTGCAGAACTCGCTGGACGCGGCAGGGCTTGCCGTCGGCACGAAGTACCTGCCCAGCATGGCCGCGAGTGATGTCCAGGGACTTGGGCTGACATTCTTCGCGGCCAATTTGAGCCTCGCCGACCAGCAGGAATATTCCGACAGCGTCTCCGCTTTTTCGACAACCGCCAGCGGCGACCCGAGCGCCTATTACATCTCGCTTTCATCCAGCATCAACCATCCGAGCTTCATCAATGGCGCGGCCCCCTGGCCAGCTCACCGCTCGGCCACGGTCAAGATGAACCCCGGTGCGCAGGCCTGTGTGCTGGCGCTCGATCCACATGCGTCGTCAGCCGTAAGCCTGCAGGGCTCGACCAATGTCTCTATGACCAGCTGCGTCATCGCGGCAAACTCGGACGCGTCCGATGCCGTCAGCAGAGGCGGTTCCGCACAGGTTTCAGCGGGCTGCGTCTCGACCGTCGGCGGCACTTACGGGCTTTCGCCGCCCAGTGCCAATCTTACCTGCGGAGCCCCGCTCGAACATCAATATGCATCTTTCGATCCTCTGGCGGACGTCGTCCCTCCCCCCTACACATTGTGCCTGCCGGTCCCGAACGGCAAAACCTATACGCTGTCGCCCGGAACCTATTGCGACAAGACGTTGTCGGGAAACATCACGCTCAATCCGGGCGTCTACATCTTCCGTGGCGTCACCATAAAGCCCGGCGGCAACGGCAGCCTGACCGGTCAAGGCGTGACCCTGTTCCTCATGGAGGGCTCACAGATCACCATAAATGCCAATGAACAGGTGAACCTATCGCCACCCACCAGCGGTCCCTACGCCGGCATCACCATATTCGAGAACCGCGGCAACACATCGGCCTTGACGCTGAATGGCGGTGCAAATTCCGTGATCAGCGGTTTCGTCTACGCGCCTGACGCGGCGGTTTCCTTTGCCGGCAACTCAGATATGAGCGGTCAGGGGGACTGTCTGAGGCTTGTTGGCTTGACCGTGCAGATGACGGGAAACTCATCCATCAAAACCGACTGCTCGGCCGTGTTTGGAAATCGCGAAATGTATGCCAGCCGGATGATCACGCTTGTCAAATGAGCGGTTAGCCTCTCATTTCCATCCCAGATTCTGCCGCCCTGCCCGGCAAAAGCCATGATCGCCATTATGTCAGGTGGGCATGATGATCGCGAAAACTGCAAACTCCCCGATCCCGAATCCGAACAGGCACACGTTGCTCATGGTAGCTGGCCTCGCGGCCCTTGCCGTGCTTTCCGCCTGCAGCACCGTCTCAGTCCCGACGGGCGAAGGCGCAGGCGTCTCTTCCTCGGCCACTGCCACTCTGGCGGGCCTGCGCGCCACAGCCGGGCTCGGCCCGCTGACGCCGGACACCCAACTCGAGCAGGCGGCGCTGCAGCAGGCCGGCTACATGGCGTCGCGGGAGCGCATGAGCCACACCACCGGCTGGGGCAAGGATTTCGCCTCGCGCATGAAGGACAATGGCGTGCGGGGAGCCGCGGCCGAGAACATCGCCGAAGGCCGCTTCGACCAGCAAGAACTGTTCGACATCTGGATGCATTCGCAGGGCCACCGGCGCAACATACTCGATGCGGATTTCAGCCGCTTCGGGCTCGCCTATGTCCGCGACGGACGTGACCCCAACCTGCGCTATTGGTCGCTGGTTCTCGGCAGGTAGCGTCACACACTTTTGGGCGGCATGCATTTTCCTGTTTGATGCATGTCGTTATCCCGAAAACCGCTACGCACTTTTGGGCGACATGCATTACTTCGTCGTCGCCTTGAATTTTTCCATCAGATAAGGGCCGGAGCGCACCGGTGCGTATCTCGGCGCCTCGCCATCGGCAAGACAGGCGTCGAGCACCTTGATCTCGGCATCCCAGTTCGGCTGGTGGAAGAAGGCCATGGACTGGCGCCGGTCCCTGCCGCCCTGATCGGCAGGCGGATTGACCACACGATGCACGGTGGAGACCCAGCGGTCGTTAGTCCAGCGCGCCAATCCCTTGTAGGGCGCCCTCGCGCGCTGCTTCTGCTGCGGCGGCAGATCGAAGAAGGCACGTGCCTTTGACCATGCCGCGTCGATCACCGCCTGCGGAATGCCGTGGTTGGTCACAGCCAGGAATCCGGTGTCGCGGCAGATGCGGTCGACCTCGGCGCCGAGCGTCTTTTTCTCCCGCGCGCCCGCGTTTTCGAACCGCTTGAGGTCGAATACCGGAAATGTCGCCTGCATCATTCTCGCATCCAGATGGTCGCCCGCCGGGACGATGCAGTCGGGTTCGGCAATAGGCTAGGACCAACCGACCTGTCCGTCCTAGTCCATATGCGCCAAAGGCGCGACCCCCGACCTGCGATACTTGGCCTTGGGCAAGTAGCCGCCGACCAAGCGGCCGCACCGATCTTTGCAGAGCCTGCGTTCCGGCGCGTGCCGCCGATACCGAAGATGTCGAGCACCACTCTTCATCTCATTATACCAGTTGACATGATGATTAATATAACTAGGGTCGGCTTCGCAGGCTCAGCGCATCTTGAGGGAGCCCGACGAGGAGGAAACTATGCAAACGTCGAGGAAAATTCGGCGCATAGCGCTTTTGAGCGGTATCGCCATGATGGTCGCCGGCGCGGCGTCGGCCCAGGAGATCAAGGTCTGGACTTTGACCTTCGCCAACGATTCCGCAAACAAGGCCTGGTCTGACATCGTGAAGGAGTTCGAGGCCGCCAATCAAGGCGTCACCATCAAGGTTGAGGGCCGCGGCACGGATGAACACAAGTCGGCGCTACGCGTCGCCTCAGGTTCCGACCAGGGACCAGACATCTATTTCATGTGGGGCGGCCTCGGCCTTGGCGGCGAATTCGTCAAGGCGGGACTTAGCTTACCGCTCGACAAATACTACGCCGAATACAAATGGGACGACGAACTGCTCTCACCGGCGCTTTCCTTTTCCAAGCAGTATGAGGGTGGCAGGCACGGCGTACCCTACACATTCCACGGCGAGGCGCTCTACTACAACAAGGCGCTGTTCGAGAAGGCCGGCATCACCACGGCCCCCGCGACCTATGATGAGCTCATCGCCGACGCCGAGAAGCTCAAAGCCGCCGGCATTCCGGCGATCACCTTTGGCGGAACCGTCAACTGGCACGTCATGCGTCTCATGGATATGATCCTGGAAACCAAATGCGGCGTCGAGAAGCATGACCAGCTGATGAGCATGCGGGTGAGCTGGGCCGACGAGGCCTGCGCCACGGCCTCCTTCGAGGAGTTCCACAAATGGACATCGAATTACACGCTGAAGCCGTTCATGGGCATCGATCAGGCGCAGTCGTTCAATCTCTTCCTCGGCAATCGGGCCGCCATGATGCTTGAAGGCGACTGGCTGGTGGGACAGCTCAAGGGCGAAAACCGCACAGCCGATTTCGGCCTATTCGCGTTCCCGACCGGCACCGACCGCCTCTATGGCTTCGCCGAGTACAACTACATTTCGACCAAGAGCAAAGTTCCCGACATCGCCGCCAAATTCCTGAACTATCTGGAATCCACCGACGTGCAGCAAAAGCACCTTGGCGACTTCGGCTCGATCTCGGTCAACAAGAACGTAAAGTACACGAGCACCGAACCGCTCGACCAGAAATGGATCGAGATTTTCGGCAAGTTCCCGTCGACATTCGTCAATGGCGACCAAGCCTTCCCGCTCGATGTCACGACCGAATATTTCCGGGTCATCAACGAGGTTGCCAGCGACAATCTCGATCCCAAGGCGGCAGCTGCCGAGCTGCAGAAATTCATCGGCAACCGCAGCTGACATTGAACCTCGCGATGGCCGGCCCCACAAGCCGAAGGCCGGGGCCGGCCAGCCGATTTTTTCGCACCGCTCCTGGGACGATACATGGCTGTGAACATTTCCGCCGCCGATCGCCATGCGCGAATGCCGACCCGGTCAGGTCAGCTTCGCCGGAAACTGCAGGATCCGACCCTGCAGGGACTGATGCTGCTGGCGCCTGCGGTGCTGGCCTACGCAGTCTTTGCCTTCTACCCGATGATCGACGTCATCCAGCTCAGCTTCATGAAATGGAATGGACTGAACGCGGACAAGCATTGGGTGGGGCTCCACAACTACCGCTACGTGCTGCACGACGATCCGGTGTTCTGGGTCGCCTTCAAGAACACGCTGATCTGGACGTTTCTGTCGGTCATCTTCCCGCCGCTGATCGGCTTTGGGCTGGCGCTCGGCCTCAACCAGAACATCCCCGGTCGCTCGCCGCTGCGCGCTCTGTTCTACATGCCCGTGATCATCGCGCCGATCGCGGTGGCAACGATGTGGCGCTGGATGTTCGACCCTTTCTTCGGGCTGTTCAACAGCCTGCTCTCCGCGGCCGGATGGGCCAACCTGATCCAGGATTGGCTGGGTGACCGCAGCGTCGCACTCTATTCGGTCTTCATAGGCTATGTCTGGGAGGTCGCGGGCTTCTCGATGGTGTTGTTCCTGGCCGGGCTGCAAGGGGTCTCACAGACGCTGATCGAAGCCGCCCGCATCGATGGCGCAGGACGCTTCCAGCTGTTCCGCTACGTGACGCTGCCGGCGCTGAGGCCCACCATCACCATCGTCCTGATCCTGTCGCTGATCAACTCGCTGAAAGCCTTCGACATCGTCTACGGCATGACCGGCGGCGGACCGGCGCAATCGACGCAGATGCTGGCCATGTGGGCCTATACACAAGCCATGCAACTCGGTGACTTCGGCCGCGGCAGCGCCATTTCCGTCGTGCTTCTGCTCATCACCGTCGCCGTCGTCATCCCCTACCTGCGCTGGACGCTCAAGCGGCAGGAGGCCTATCAATGAGCGGCGGCGCCAGCCCCTTTCGCCAGGCCGGCGCGGAGCGGGTGGATCCGCTGCTGGTGGCACTGTGGATCGCGCTGATCATCGTCGCCATGATCTGGATCGCGCCGTTCGTATTCATCATCTTTACGTCGCTAAAATCGAACGCGACGGTGATGGGGAGCGGCGCGTTCTCGCCACCGACCAGCATCGCCTGGGAGAATTTTACCAATGCCTGGCGGCGCGGCGATTTCGGCACAACGGTCGTCAACAGCACCATCATCACCGTCATCAAGGTGCCGCTCGGGCTGATGATATCGGCCATGGCCGCCTATTCGCTGAGCCGCATCCAGATCCGGGGACACAAGGTGGTCTTCCTTGCCATCGTGTTCGGCACGATGATCCCGTTCCAGGTGATGCTGGCGCCGATCTTCAAGCAGGTGAACAGCTTCGGGCTGATCAACACCTATGTCGGCATCATCCTGCCCTATCTCGCCTTCGGCGTCCCTTACCAAGTGTTCATCCTGCACGGTTTCTTCAAAGACGTGCCGAAGGAACTGAGCGAGGCGGCGCTTATCGACGGCGCGTCGCATTTCACCGTGTTCCGGCGCATCTTCCTGCCGGTGTCGCTGCCGGTGCTTGCGGCGCTGCTGATCCTCGACTTCGTCGCCACCTGGAACGAATTCGCCATGGCACTGGTCATCCTGCAGGATCCGGATCGCTGGACGCTGCCGCTTGGCCTGATGTCGTTCCAGAGCCAATTCGCCCGCGACTACGGTCAGCTCAACGCGGCGATCGTGATGACGGTGCTGCCGGCGGCGATCGTCTACCTCATCTTCCAGCGCTACTTCGTCTCGGGGCTGACATCGGGCGCGGTCAAGGAATAACAACGCAAGGAACCACGCATGGCCGACGGCACGACAGTCGAGAAATGGGACATATTCGAGATCGAACTGAAGGGGCCCGCGGGTGGCAATCCCTTTGCCGAGATCGAGTTCTCCGCCAGTTTTTCGCAAGCCAGCCGCAGCGTCGCGGTTCCCGGCTTCTACGATGGCGACGGCACCTATCGCATCCGTTTCATGCCGGACAATGAAGGCAGCTGGAGCTACGTCACGCACTCCACCATTCCGTCACTGGCGGGCAAGAGCGGCGCCTTCGAGGCAACGGCACCTTCGTCCGGCAACCACGGCCCGGTGCACGTGCGCAACAAATTCCATTTCGCCTATGCCGACGGCACGCCCTACTTCCCGTTCGGCACCACTTGCTATGCCTGGACGCACCAGCCGCTCGACATGCAGGCCGAGACGCTGGCGACGTTGAAGACGGCACGTTTCAACAAGTTACGCATGGGCGTCTTCCCGAAGGACTATCCCTTCAACACCAATCCCGCACTGTATGCGATCTTCGAGACCGGGCCGGACGGCAAGGAAGACTTCGACCGGCCGAACCCTGTTGCATTCCGCCATTTCGAGACGCAGGTCGGCGCGTTGCGCGATCTCGGCATCGAAGCCGATATCATCATCTTCCATCCCTATGACCGTTGGGGTTACGCCAACATGAGCGCGGCCCAGGATTTCCGCTATGTCGCCTACCTCGCCGCACGGCTTGCCGCCTACCGCAACGTCTGGTGGTCGTTGGCCAACGAGTACGATTTCCTGCTCGACACCAAGCCGATGGCGCAGTGGGACCGCTACTTCCATATCCTCGAGGAAAACGACCCCTACCAACATCTGAAATCGATCCACAATGGTGAGCAGTCGATGAATTTCGACCACCGCAAGCCATGGGTCAGCCATGTCTGCATCCAGAACTGGGATGTGAAACGCACGCCCGAATGGCGCGACGCCTACGGCAAGCCGGTCGTCAACGACGAACCTGAATATGAAGGCAACATCGTCTTCCCCTGGGGCAACATCAGTGCCGAAGAACTGGTGCACCGCTTCTGGCTCACCGTCATGCGCGGCGGCTATGCCGGGCATGGCGAAACCTACATGCACCCCCAGGATCTAATCTGGTGGGCCAAGGGCGGCCGGCTTCACGGCGAGGCGTGGAAGCGGATCGGCTTCCTGCGCAACCTCATCGAAGAGGACGTCAGCAATGGGTTGGAGCCGATGGGCCACAACGGTGCCTGGCCGTGGAGTCGGGTCTCCGGCGCCAGAGACGGCGATCTTCGCTACATCTATCTTGGCGAGCATCAGCCGGTCATCTGGTCGACCGGCCTGCCGCTGGAAGATGGCGACTACGACGTCGATGTGATCGACGCCTGGGAGATGACCGTGACGCCGGCGAGGAAAGTGGCGGCGCCGATCCCGCATCCAACACGCCATGGCTCGGTCGTGCGCGGGGGCAAGGCGGACGCTGCTTTCGGGGTCGAGTTACCCGGCAAGCCATATCAAGCCATCCGCGCCAGGCCACGGCGCTAGTAAACGGGGCTACAAGATGTCTTCTGTCCAGATCGTCGACGTGAAGAAGTCCTATGGTGCGACCCCCGTGATCCATGGGGTCAGCGTCGACATTGAGGATGGCGAGTTCGTCATCCTCGTCGGCCCTTCGGGCTGCGGAAAATCGACCCTGCTGCGCATGATTGCCGGGCTCGAAACCATCTCGGGCGGCGAGATATCGATCGGCGAGCGAGTGGTGAATCATCTGCAGCCGAAGGAACGGGACATCGCCATGGTGTTCCAGAACTATGCGCTCTATCCGCAGATGACCGTCGCGCAAAATATGGGTTTCGCCCTCGAACTCGCCGGCGCCAAGAAAGCCGAGATCAAGGAAAAGGTAGACACGGCGGCATCGATCCTGGGGCTGCAGCCGCTGCTCGCGCGCTATCCGCGCCAGTTGTCGGGCGGCCAGCGCCAACGCGTCGCCATGGGCCGCGCCATCGTGCGCGATCCCAAGGTATTCCTGTTCGACGAGCCGCTCTCCAACCTCGACGCCAAGCTGCGCGTGCAGATGCGCTCCGAGATCAAGGCGCTGCACCAGCGTCTCAAATCGACCATCGTCTATGTCACACACGACCAGATCGAGGCGATGACGATGGCCGACAAGATCGTCGTGCTCAATGGCGGCAGGATCGAGCAGATCGGCTCGCCGCTCGACCTGTACGACCGGCCGGTCAATATGTTCGTCGCCGGATTCCTTGGATCGCCGGCGATGAATTTCATCGAAGGAACAGCGCGCGACAATCCTCATCCCGGCCTCGAACTGGACGACGGATCGATTATCCCGCTGTCAGCCATTCCTGCCACAGCCGCAGGGCGGCGCCTCGTGCTGGGCGTGCGTCCGGAAGACATTCACATCGACAGCGCAACCGGCGCAGCGGCCAGGGTAATTGTCGTCGAGCCCACGGGCGCGGAGACGCATCTTTCTGTCGAAATGGCGGGCCACGAACTCGTCTGCGTGCTGCGCGAGCGCGTCATTTTGAGACCGGATGAGACCGTCATGCTTTCCCTGCGAAAGTCGACCGTGCATTTCTTCGACCCGGCGTCGGGGAGCCGCATTTGACCGCAGGCACCGCGGCGGCGGCCCGAGGGCCTAGTCCATATGCGCTGCAGGTGCGCCGCCGCCGGCCGGCGCAGCCTTCGGCTTGCGCAGCAGGAAGACGAACGGGATGGCGAGCAGTGTCATCACCATCAAGATTTTGAAGTCATTGACGTAGGAGATCATCATCGCCTGGAGATTGACCATGCGATCGACCTCCGACAGCGCCATCGGATCGCCACCCGCGGCCGCTGGCGAGACCGCCCAGAGGTTAGGATTGAACGGGTTGATGAAGGCGGAAAGCTCGGCGTGGTTAATCTGCGTGTTGCGCACCAGCAGCACCGTCACGACCGACACGCCGATCGACGAGCCAAGATTGCGCACCAGGCTGAACAGCGCGGTCGCGTCGGTGCGGTAGCGTGCGTCGAGCGTGGCGAAGGCAACCGTCGACAGCGGCACGAACACCATTCCCATCCCCAGGCCCTGGATGACGCCGGAGCTGATGATCAGCCAGTTATCCATCTGCGGGGTGAAGCTCGCCATGGTGTAGAGCGACTGAGCGGTCAGCAGAAAGCCGATGACGACGAGAATCCTGGCGTCGATCTTGCCCATGAGCCGCCCGACGACGAGCATCGAAACCATCGTGCCGATACCGCGCGGACCTATGACGACACCGATGGTGATGGTCGGATAGCCGAAAATGGTCGACAGCATTGGCGGCAGCAGCGACATCGAGGCCAGGATGAGCACACCCATGACGAAGATGAACGCCAGGCCGGTCACGAAATTCTGGTCGAGGAAGATCTTCGGATCGATGAAGGGATGTTCCGCCGTCACTGTGTGAATGATGAACACCCAGAAGCCGGTGATGGCCAGGCCGAGTTCGATCCAGATCTCGACCGAGGAAAACCAGTCGACCTCGCCGCCGCGGTCCAGCATCAGCTGCAGCGCGCCGACGCCGAGCGATATCATGGCAAAGCCGAAGAAGTCGAAGCTGCGCACCCGCCGGGCAACGGCCGGCAGATAGGCCGCCATGCCAAGGAAGGCGACGATGCCGACCGGCAGGTTGATGAAGAACACCCAGCGCCAGTTGAAATTGTCGGTCAGCCAGCCGCCTAGCGTCGGGCCCAGGATCGGTCCCAGCATGATGCCGGCACCCCAGATGGCCATGGCCTGGCCGTGACGCTCCTTGGGGTTGATGTCGAGCAGGAATGTCTGCGACAGCGGCACGATGGCGGCGCCGAACACGCCTTGCATCAGCCGGAACAGCACAATGGTTTCAAGGCTCCATGCCAGGCCGCACAGCATGGAGAAGATGGTGAAGCCGACCACCGCCGTCAGGAACAATTCCTTGCGGCCGAAACGGTCGGCGAGCCAGCCGGTGACCGGCGTCATGATGGCGGCTGCCACGATATAGGATGTCAGCACCCAGTTGATGTTGTCCGGGGAGGCACCGAGATCGCCGGTCATCGTCGGCAGCGCGACGTTAGCGATGGTGGTGTCGAGCGCCTGCATGATCGTCGCCAGCATGAGCGCAACCGTGATCAGGCCGCGATGCGGCACTTCCTTGAAAGGTTCTGGCGTGCTCATGATGCGGAACTTCCAGCAGGTAACAAAAACGTGTACATAGGGTTTCCGGGCGGCAACGCCTTCCGTTGAGAGACCCTCATCGCGGTGGGACGCGATTATCGATGTGGGGGTTACATCGATCGAAAGTCTCTGATGAGCGGATGCCTGCCGCCCGGAAACATGAGGACCGAAGGGTCCGTGACGAAGATTTTCAGATTTCGGCCTGGCCGCGACGCGGCCCGAACCAAACGCTGATCCTTCCCACTCCTCCCATCAGACCAATCCCTGCTATCCACTTCCACCCGCCTGGCCGCCGCGGGCTTCCGCTGACTTTACTGCGCGGGCTCGCCAGCCGTGGCGTGACCGAATATTGCGGGAAAACCGCGGGCGACGCCGGTGTCGACGGTGACAGAGGCGCTCATGCCGGTCCGCAGCGCCATTTTGGCGTCGGGATCGGTCAGCTCCAGGCGCACCGGAATGCGCTGCGTGACCTTGACCCAGTTGCCGGTGGCGTTCTGGGCGGGCAGCAGCGAGAATTCAGCACCCGTTCCCGCACCGATCGCCTTGACCGTCGCTTCGAAGGTCTTGCCCGGATAGGTGTCGACGACGATCTCGGCCTTCTGACCTGGCCTCATGTTGGTGAGCTGGGTTTCCTTGAAATTGGCATCGATCCAGGTGTCATCGGTCTCGACCAGTGAAAACAGCGGCGTGCCGGAGCCGACATACTGGCCGACCTTGAAGGACGAGGCTTGGGAGATCACGCCATCGGCGGGCGCCTTCACCGTAGTCCGCGCCAGGTCGTAGGCGGCCTTGTCGCGCGCGGCGAGCGCGGCCATCACGGTCGGATGCTTGTCGGTTTCGATGTCGGGGTTGCCGCCGAGTGCGGCCTTGGCGCTGATGATGCCTTGCTGGGCGACGGCGACCTGCTGCTTTGCCTTGTCGAGGTCGTTGCGGGCTTCATCCAGCGACGATTTGGCGTTGATGCCCTTCTGCGCGAGATCGGCGGCGCGGTCATATTGCGACTGGGCGTAGTCGACCTCGCTGCTGGCGGACTTCTCCTGCGCCGTCGACTGGCTGTAGGCGGCGCGCAGCTGCTCGACGTTGAGGCGCGCCGCGGCAACCGCGGCGTCGGCCTGGGCAAGCGCGATCCGGTAAGGCTCGGGGTCGATGGTGAACAGAAGATCGCCCTGCTTGACCATCTGATGGTCCGCTATCGCAACCTGGACGATGCGGCCCGCCGTGTCCGAGGCGATCGACACCTTGGCCTGCTGCAGATTGGCGTTTTCCGTTTCCTGATAGCGTCCACCGGTCACCCAGACATAGCCGCCGCCGATAATCAGCGCCGCCGGCAAGGCAAACATCAAGAAGAAGCGGCCCATGCGGCGCTTCTTCTTCGGCGCCGGGACCGGCTCCATGGGAGGAGCGACCGCAACAGGAACGGCAACCGGTTGGGCCGGCGCCTCCATCTCCACCTTGGCGGCGTTTTCGTCTATCTTGGCTACCGCGTTCATGCTGCTGCGCCTTTCGTAGGCTCGACTTTTTCCGAGGTATCGCCGTCCGCCAGATTCTGTGCCATCGCATCGAGCGCCCTGATCAGGACGCGACGGTCCTCCGGAGAAACGCCGACAAGCGACTCCTCATAGACTTCGCCGGCGAGGCTCTTGACCTCGGCATAGGCAGCGCTTGCCTTGGCGGTCGGGAAAATCATGCGCACGCGGCGGTCGGCGGCGTCGGCGCGGCGCTCGATCCAGCCGCCCTCTTCCATCCGGTCGACAAGGCGCGAGACACTGATCGGCTCGATTTCGAGCAGTTCAGCGAGCCGGGCCTGGGTGACTCCCTCCTCCTTGGCGACACGCACCATGAGGCGCCATTGCGCCGAGGACAGGCCAAGCCCACTGGCGCGCGTCTCGAAACGCTTGCGCATCAGGCGTTGCACGTCGTGGATCAAAAATCCCAATCTGTCGATGCCATCTGAAACCATGAGCGGTATATATAATAAGCGTGCTTACTATTCAAGCGGCTGCGTCGCCCCGGAAGCCGGCAAATGTGCATGGCATGATCATGGTTAGCGACTGGTGAGGGCCGTGACCCGAGATGGGGTACGCAGCGACCGAGCATCGCCAGGCGACGTTCAAATACCGGCCCCATCAAGGCCGCGAGTACCCGTTTGGGCGCTGCGGCCGCTGGTCGCGTATGACATATTCATGTACAGCCGCAAGTCAGGATCGGGGGATCGACGCCATGCCGACGCTTTACGCGCTCAAGCCGGCTTTCCAGGGAAGACTGCGGCCGCTGGTCAACCGGCTGGCGGCAATCGGCGTCACCGCCAACAGCATCACCATACTGGCGGCCCTGATGTCGATCGCGGCAGGAGCGGCCATCGCGATCCTGCACGAATGGCGCTGGCCGCTGCTGCTCATTCCCGTGGTGCTGTTCGTGCGCATGGCGCTCAACGCCGTGGATGGCATGCTGGCGCGCGAACATGGCCAGGCTTCGACACTCGGCATGTATCTGAACGAGATTTGCGATGTCGTTTCGGACCTGGCGCTGATCCTGCCTTTCGCCGCCTTTACGCTGTTCAGCGCATGGGGCGTCATCGCTTTCGCCATCACCGCGGTGCTGACCGAGTTCGCCGGTGTGCTCGGCATCGCCGCCGGCATCGGACGCAACTATGCCGGGCCGTTTGGCAAGAGCGACAGGGCGCTGGCGCTGGGCGTGGTGGCGGTCCTGTGCGCCGCCGGGCTGTGGCCATCATCCATCGCGGCGTTTGTGTTTCCGGCCATGGCAACGCTTTCACTGCTGACCGCCATAAACCGGATACGCGCCGGTCTTATTGGCAGCGCCAGCTGAGCACAGGGGCTCGCCATGCCGCCAGAGGGAAAGACCATGATGCACGGACCGATTGCAGCGGCTGCCGAAAACCTTGGCCGGCAGGCACAAGAGCGTGTCTTCCACAGCCATGACGGGACCGAGATCTTCTACCGGTTCTGGCCGGCGGCCTCCGCCGATGCCAACGGCGCGGTGGTGCTCTTCCATCGCGGCCATGAACATGGCGGCCGCATGGCCCATCTCGTCGACGAACTGCGGATGCCGGATCACGCCTTCTACGCCTGGGATGCCCGCGGCAACGGCCGTTCATCCGGCGAACGCGGCTATGCTCCGTCCTTCTCGGCGCTGGTGCGCGACATAGACTGCTTCATGCGCGAGATCGCCGCCAGGGACGGCTTCGCCATGCAGGACATTGCGCTGATCGCGCAGTCCTTCGGCGCCGTGCTTGCCGCCGCCTGGGTGCACGATTATGCGCCGAAACTGCGCGCCATGGTGCTGGCCTCGCCGGCCTTTTCGGTCAAGCTCTACGTGCCCTTCGCCAAGGAGGGCATCGCGCTCTGGCAAAGGCTCAAGGGCCGTTTTTTCGTCAACTCCTACGTCAAGGCGAAATTCCTGACCCATGACCCCGTGCGCATCGCCTCGTTCGAGAGCGATCCGCTGATCACGCGGCCGATCGCCTCCAACATCCTGGTCGAACTCTACCAGCACGCCGCCCGTATCGTTGCCGACGCCCGCGCCATCACCGTGCCGACGCAGCTTCTGCTTTCGGGAAGCGACTGGGTGGTGCGCCACGGCCCGCAGCACGAATTCTTCGTCAATCTCGGCAGCCGGACCAAGGAACGCCATGTGTTGCCGGGTTTCTTCCACGACACGCTGGGCGAGCGCGACCGGGCGCAGGCCCTTGACCTGATCCGGCCGTTCCTGGCCAGGCAGTTCACGGCGCCTGACGCACCGGTCGACCTGAAGCAGGCGGATATTGCCGGCTATACGCGCGACGAGGCAGACCGGCTTGCCTCGCCGCTCGATCTGTTGTCGCCCAAGGGCCTCTATTGGGCCTTCAGCCGCGCCTCCATCCGCATGGGCGCCTGGGTCTCGTCGGGCATGAAGGCCGGTGTCACCACCGGCTTCGATTCCGGCTCGACGCTGGACTATGTCTACGAGAACGAGGCGCGCGGGCTGCCGCCGCTTGGCCGCTTCGTCGACCGCATCTTCCTGGAGGCCATCGGCTGGCGCGGCATCCGCCAGCGCAAGCTGCATCTGGAAGAACTGATCGGCGCCGCGCTGGCGACACTCAAGGCCGCCGGCCGGCCGGCGCATATTCTCGACATCGCCGCCGGCCACGGCCGCTATGTTCTCGATGCGATCGTGAAGAGCCCCGACCAGCCGGCAAGCGTGCGCCTGCAGGATTATTCCGACCTCAATGTCGAGCTTGGCCGCAAGCTGATCGCCGAGCGGCAATTGTCGGCCAGCGTCTCGTTCCGGCGCGCCGACGCTTTCGATGCCGACATGCTCGCGGCGATCGATCCGGCGCCGGACCTCGCCATTGTCTCCGGCCTCTACGAACTGTTCTCCGACAATGCGATGATCGCCCGCTCGCTTGGCGGACTGGCCCGCGCCATGCAGCCGGGCAGCCTGCTCCTTTACACCAACCAGCCCTGGCATCCGCAGCTCGAGATGATAGCACGCAGCCTGACCTCGCATCGCGGCGGCCAGGCCTGGGTCATGCGGCGGCGCACGCAAGGTGAAATGGACCAGCTCGTCGAAGCCGCCGGTTTCGAGAAACTCGACCAGCGCATCGACCAGTGGGGCATCTTCACCGTCTCGGTCGCACGGCGCCTGTAGGACCAACCCAGGCATGCCGACTGACCCCGACGCTTCGCAATCTGCAGCCATCGTCGCCGCCGAACCCTACAGCCGGGTGGTCGTCAGGGCGGCTTTGTGGCTGGCGTTCCTGGCGCCGTTCTTCTACCTGACCTATGGCTTCGCCAACTGGCTGGCGTCGCGGCGCGACGATGTCGGCAGCATCGTGTTCGCCTGGGAGCACAGCATCCCGTTCGTCGCCTGGACCATCGTGCCCTACTGGTCGATCAATCTGTTCTACGGCCTGTCGCTGCTGCTCAACGACAACCGGCAAGGGGTCGACCGCCTGGCCGGCCGCTATCTCACCGCGCAGATCGTCGCCGTCACTTGCTTCATCCTGTTCCCGCTGACCGCGACATTCGTGCGGCCGCAAACGACCGGCCTGCCGGGCTTCATGTTTGCCGTGCTTGGCGGTTTCGACAAGCCATTCAACCAGGCACCCTCGCTGCACATCGCCCTGCTGGTGATCATCTGGGACCATTGGCGCCACCGGCTCGGTGGCTTTCTGCTGCCGCTCTGGCATGGCTGGTGCTTCCTGATCGGCGCTTCGGTGCTGACGACCTGGCAGCATCATTTCATCGATATCCCGACCGGAGCGCTGCTCGGCTTTTTCGCGCTCTGGCTGTTTCCGCGCGGCGGCGAATTGCCGTTTTCGGGCTTCCGGCTGACCAGCGACGCGAAAGCCCGCCGGCTGGCGCTGTTCTATGGACTGGGCGCCTTCCTTGCGCTGGCGGGCGCCGCACTTGGCGCGCTCTTTTCAGCCGTCGCGCTCATCTTCCTCTGGCCGGCCCTGGCGCTGGCCATGGTTGCCTTCGCCTATGCCGGAGCCGGCGCAAAAGTGTTCCAGAAATCCGTGGATGGCAGCATCACGCTCGCAAGCCGCATCCTGCTCTTGCCTTACCGTCTCGGCGCCAGGGCAAACATATGGGCCTGGACGCGTGATCTTGTTCCGCAGGTCGCGGTGGCCGACGGCGCCTTTCTCGGGCGCTTTCCCAGTGCAAGCGAGGCCAACGGCTTCGGCACGGTCATCGACCTCGCCGCTGAACTTGAAAGGCCGGCGGGAGCGACGTGCCGCTGGATCAGCTTTCCGATGGTCGACCTGTTGCCGCCGCCCGTAATGACGCAGCAACAGGTGGCCGGCGCGCTGGAGAAAGCGCGCCGCGACGGCACGGTGCTGGTCTGCTGCGCGCTCGGTTTCCAGCGCAGCGCCTGCGTTGTCGCCGAATGGCTGGTGGCGACCGGCAGGGCCAGGACACCGGCCCTGGCCCGCGAGATGCTTAAGGCCGCCGGCCGGCCGGTTCATCTGGTCGAGACCACCGAGCGGGCGGCATCATGACCGGCAATGCCTATCAGGAAAGCACCGATCGCTTCGCTCGCATGCTGATGCGGCAGGCCGCGTGGCCGGCGGCGGTTGTCGTGGCCGCGAACGTGCTGGCGCCCTTGGCCGCCTCGGCGCGCGGCGCCTTCGAGACCTTGCCCGCGGCCCTCGCGCTGTCGCTCACTGCCGTGAGCGCGGTCGCCGTGCTGGCGCTGTCGGCTTTGCTGGCATTCGATGCGCTGCTGTTCCGGCTGATGGCCAGCCATGACGACGAGGCTTCCGCTGGTGCCGCGGTGGATGACATGCTGGCGCGCATGCGCCTGAAACCGCTGCCGTCCTCCACACGTTCGCTGGACGAGCGCATGGCCGGTACCCGCCGTTTGCTGACCAGGCAACGCGTAGCCTTTGGCCTGTTCGTGGTGATGCTTTTCGCAGCCGGATTTTGGGCGCCGCGATGAGCAGGCTTGCGCTGAAGACCCTGCTGCAGACGGTAACCTCCGTCGGCCTCTCGGCATTGGCCTGGGTGGTGACCGGGGTGCGTCCGATCTGGAACGGCAGCCAGCCGTCGGACCGGCAGCGCATCTATTTTGCCAACCACACCAGCCATGGCGACTTCATCCTCTTGTCGGCCTGCCTCAGCGAAAAGGAGCGCGCGATCACCCATGCCGTGGCTGCCGGCGAGTATTGGGGAAAGTCGCGGCTGCGCCGCTTTATCGCCGAGGACATGCTGTCGTCCGTGCTCATCAACCGGCAATGGACGAAGCCCGAGGAAAACCCGATCGAGATCATGCTGTCCGTCCTCGACCAGGGCCACTCGCTGATCCTGTTTCCCGAAGGCACCCGCAACATGACCGAGGAGCCGCTGCTGCCCTTCCGCTCCGGGCTCTACAATTTGTCGATGGCGCGGCCGGAGGTCGAACTGATCCCGTGCTGGATCGAGAACATGTCGCGCGTGCTGCCCAAGGGCCAGTTCCTGCCGGTGCCGCTTCTGTGCCGCGTCGTCTTCGGCGCGCCGGTGACGGTGGCGCCGGGCGAAGAGCGGCGCGCCTTTCTCGACCGAGCCCACGCCACGCTTCTGGCGCTCAACCCGCGTCCCGAACGAGACGATTGATGCGCCACGACATCTCGATCCTGATCATCGGCCTGCTGGTGGTGCTGACGACTGCCAGCATCGTCGCCGCCATACTGTCGGCGCGCGCGCCGAAGCCGCTCAGTTCGACGCTGGTCAATCTCACCCAGCGCATCAACGCCTGGTGGGTGATGGTGGCGCTGATGACGGTCGCCTTCTTTTCGGCCGCTACGGGCTGACCATCCTGTTCGCGCTGATCTCGTTTGCGTCGCTGCGCGAATTCGTGACGCTGACGCACACGCGCCGCAGCGACCATTGGGTGCTGCTTGGCATGTTCGGCATCATCATCCCGTTTCAATACTGGCTGGTGTGGACCGCCTGGTACGGGCTCTTCGTCATCTTCATTCCGGTCTATTGCTTCCTGCTGATGCCGGCCATCACCGCGTTGCATGGCGACACCGAGCGCTTTCTCGAGCGGATCGCCGCGCAGCAATGGGCTGTCATGATCTCGGTCTATTGCGTCAGCCATGTTCCAGCGCTGCTGACGCTCGACGTGCCGGGCTTCGAAGGCCGCAACCTGTTGCTGATCGCCTTCCTGATCATCGTCGTGCAAGGCAGCGACGTGCTGCAATACATCTTCGGCAAGCTGTTCGGAAAACACCGTTTCTCGCCAACCGTATCGCCGTCGAAAACCTGGGAAGGCCTGATCGGCGGACTGGTGTCGGCGAGCCTGCTCGGCGCGCTTCTGTCGTTCGTGACGCCGTTCTCGCCGCTGCAGGCGGCTTGTGTCGCCTTCGTCGCCTGTTCGATGGGTTTTCTAGGCGGGTTGGTCGCCTCGGCCATCAAGCGCGACCAGGGCGTCAAGGACTGGGGCCATCTCATCGAAGGCCATGGCGGCATGATGGACCGTACCGACAGCCTGATCTTCGCCGCCCCGATCTTCTTTCACATCGTGCGCTATTTCTGGACGGTCTGAACCGGCAAGCTCTGGCCTAGCGCGCTCAGAGCCGGTTTCGCACGACCAGCGTGACGACGAAGAAGGCACCGAGCGAGCTGGTGATGATGCCGATGGGCAGTTCCTGCGGCGGCAGCAGGGTTCGCGCCAGAAGGTCGCTGGCCAGCAACAGCACCGCGCCGAACAACGCGCAGCTGGCGATCAGGCGCAGATGCAAGGGACCGGCCAGCGGCCGCGACAGATGCGGGATCATCAATCCGACAAAGCCGATGACACCGGCGACCGAGACGAGAATTGCCGTCGAAAAGGCGGCAACGAGAAACGTCGTCCTGCGCATCCGCGCCACCGGCACGCCAAGGCTTTCTGCGGCACTTTCACCGGCCAGGAAGGCATCCAGCCTGCGGTGGTTCCACAGCCCGTAAACCGCAATAGCGCCGGCTCCCAAGGCGCCCAGCCAGACATTGTCCCAGCGCGCCAGACCGAGCCCGCCCATCGTCCAGAACAGCACCGAATGGGCGGCGCGCTGGTCGCCGGCAAAGACCAGATAGTTGGTCAGGGCGGTGAACAGGAAGGAGACGGCAAGGCCGGCGAGGATCAGCCGTTCCGGCCCCTGCCCCCGCACCCGCGCGACCAGCAGCAGGACAATGCCGGCGGCCAGTATACCGCCGGTGAAGGCGGCGACCGGCAAGGTCCAGATGCCAAAACTGTCGCCGAACACGGTGATGACGGAAACCGCACCGGCAGCGGCTCCCACCGACAGACCGAACAGGAAGGGATCGGCAAGATCGTTACGGGTCACCGTCTGCAGCAAGGCGCCTGTTATGCCGAGGCCGCCGCCGACACAGACCGCCAGGATGGTGCGCGGCAGCCTGAGATCGACGACGATCTTGCCGACCGGGCCCGACACCTGGTGCCCGTTCAGCCCGACGGCATGGCCGAGCGAGGCGATGACGTCGGTCAGCGGGATCAGTGTCGATCCATAGGCGATCGACATGAGCACGAGGGCGACGACCGCCACCGCGCCCGCTGCCATGGCCAGCGCAAATCCCTTGTGCCCTGAAAGCGCGCCGGATTTATGCCCCGGGGCAAGAAGCATCAGAACGCTTCCGGATGCATCGCCTTGGCGATCTTGGCGATCGCCTCGATGTTTGCCGGTCCGGGCGTCAGTTCAGCATAGCGGAGCGCCACGAAGCGCTCGTTCTTGACCGCGTCCGTCTCTTTCATGGCCGGATGCGCTTTGAGGAAATCGAGCAGTTTCTTGTAGCCGCCGCCATCCTGGTAATCGAGCAGGATAAGGAATTGCGGATTGCGCGACGCCACCGTTTCCCAGTCAGTATTGCCCCAGCTGGTGTCCATGTCGGCCATGATGTTGTCGCCGCCCGCGGCAGTGATCATGGCGCTAGGAATAGCGAATTTTCCGGCGGTGAACGGCTTGTCCTCGCCTGAGTCATAGAGGAACACCCGCGTCCCCTTGGCATTGCCGACCTTGGCGGTGATATCGGCCAACTGCGCCTTCCAGCTGGAGACGGCTTTTCCGCGTCCGCCTCCTTGCCGAAGATCTTGCCGAGCTTTTCGACGTCGCCATAGAGCAGGTCCATCGAGGCGGCGGGGCGGTTCTTGTCGAGATGGACGCAGCTTTCGGTCAGCACCAGCGTCTTGATGCCGTGCGGGGCGAGCGTGTCGGGCGTCACGTCGCCGCCCGGCTTCATGCCATAGTACCAGCCGGCGAAGAAGAAATCGGGCTCGACGGCGACCAGGTTTTCGAGCGTCGGGTATTTTGGCGCCAGTTCCGGGATGGACCCCTGCTCGGCCTTGAATTCGGGGCCGACCTTGTACCATCCGGTGATGCCGGTAGGCCGACGATCGATGGCTGCAACTTCAGTGCGAAGGCCATCTCGGCCATGTTGAGATCGTGGATGACGGCGCGCTTGGGCGGCGCGTCGAAGGTCAGAGGCTTGCCGCAGCTGTCGACGGTGACCGGGAAGGCGAAGGCCGTCGAGGCCAGCAGCGAGAAGACAAGCGACAAGACGAGACGTTTCACGGATTTTGCTCCTTGATTGAACAGTATCGGATGAAGGATAGGTTTGATCAGGACAGCGGCGCGGCACGGTTCGGAACATCGAAGACCGTGAGTTCGCGGTCCTCGGTGGGATGGCGCAGGCGAAACACGTCGACGCCGAAAATCTCGCGGATCAGCTGTTGGGTCAGCGCTTCGCGCGGTGCAGCCAGCGCATGCAGCCGCGCTTCGTGCATCACCGCGACCCTGGTGGCGAAGGGTGCCACCAACGCCAGATCGTGCAGCACCGCGATCACCGTCATGCCGAAGCCGGCCACGAGTTCGAGAAGCTCGCCGCGGGCGCGCGGGTCGAGATGGTTGGTCGGCTCGTCGAGGAACAGCACTTTCGGTTGCTGTGCGATGGCGCGCGCAAGCTGGGCGCGCTGGCGTTCGCCGCCCGACAGCGAGCCGATGCTGCGGCCAAGCAGCGGCAACAGGCCGGTTCGGCCCAGCGCGTCGACGACAATGTGGCGTTCCTCGCTCTTGCGCCTCAGGCCCGCATGCGGAACGCGGCCGAGTTCGACATAGTCGATCACCGCCAGCCTCGGGTCTGGCTGGTCGGTCTGGCCGACGACGGCGATGTGAAGCGCGCGCTCGGCGGTCGAGATCCTGTCCAGGTGGCGCCCGCCAAGCTTCACCTCGCCCGCAGTTGGCCTGAGCATGCCCGACAGCATGCGCAGCAGCGTGGTCTTGCCGGCGCCATTGGGGCCGATAATGGCAACGCGATCGCCTGATGCCACCGACAGGCTGACGGCGTGGACCAGGTCGCGGCCATTCGCCATCGCGCAGAGGTCGTGCGCTTCGAGAAGCGGCATTGTCATCGGCTGTCACCCGCAAACTTGGCCGGGCCGGGGATACGGGCCAGCGTCTTGCCCGCCAGTCGCGGCGGACGTTGTCCGGAATTGCACCAGCCGTCAGCGAGCGAGGCGTATAGCCTTGCAAATCGCACGAGATCACCGGCGTCGGCCTCGGCGTCGATGGAGCCGAAAAGATAGGAAGCCTTGCCCGGCGCCTGGAAGGCCACCGTCAGCGGCCGCGCGCAGCCCGCCATGCACTCGACGCCTTCGATCGTGAAGCCATGCGCCACGGCGGGTTCATGATGGGCCGAGAGCCGGGAGCGCAAATCGGCGCACAGGCTTTCGCCCGACCTGATGCCGGTCGGGACGTCACGGCAAAGCGTGCACACGATGATGCGATGATCGATGGAGCCGTCCAACTTTCCGTCACTTTCCAAAACTGGCGACGGAAGGATGTTGGCGAGCCGGCCGACAAGACCGACGTCCACGTTTCCTCCCGGCACACCCCGTCCGGTCAACTCAGTGATGGCAGGTCTCCTGGCTCGCGGGTCTCGGCGCAATCCTGCCTTCCCAGCCTTGCCGGCCAGTGGCATTTCGGATCTTGCTCACCGCTTACAGTTGCGGGGGCAGCCACGGTCTCGACCTTTGAGGGTCTCACCGTGTTCCCTTTTCACCCCTTGCCTTTCGGCGCGGGGACCATCACCGGGCAATCGTAGTTTTGCCCCGGACGCATCGCAACGATTCTTTTCGACCGAGCCTGTCACCATCGTGGCACCAGCAGCCTGCGACCTCGTCAGAGAAGGCGCATACAACATCTCCGTCTGTTATGTAATAACAGAACTGTTAAAGACATATCCTCTGCCGCTGTCAATCCCTTGCCACCACCCTTCGAGTGCCGGAGAAGGTTGCGAACGTAGACAGGGCGGGTTCGCGTGAACCCGCCCTGGATCGGATGGTCTACAGGCAGACGGGCTTACTTCCCCGCCAGCGCCTTCGCATTCTCAGCCGTGATCGCGGTGGTCTCCACCGTTACCGTCGCGTCCACCGAAGTGGCGCAGTCGAGCAGTATCTTCTTCGACATCTCGATCGCTTCCTTCGCACCCGTCGGATAGGTGAAGGTCGCCGCCCAGTCGCCCTTGGCGACGGCCTCGATGCCGCCGGCCGGGCCTGGCAGGCCGTCGGTGCCGATGATCTTGACCTGCTTGCCAGCTCCCTTGGCGGCAAGCAACGCGCCGGCCGCCATCATGTCGTTCGAGGCGTAGAGCACCTTGATATCGGGATGCGCCTGGAGCATGGCCGAGAAGGCGGTCTGGGCTTTGTCCGGCACCCAGTCGGCGGCCTGCTCGGCCACGACCTGGATCTTGGCATTCTCCTTGACGCCGTCCTTGAAGCCGTTCAACCGCTCCACTGCCGGCGTCGAGCTCGGCAAGCCTTCCAGCACCGCCGCCTCGCCGCCGTCCGGCAGCAAGGTCTTGGCGGTGTATTTTCCGGCTTCGAGCGCGATCTTGTAATTGTCGCCGCCGATGAAGGCAGTGTAGTCCTTGCCGGGATCGCCGACCGTCTTGCGGTCGAGTTCGATGACAGGGATGCCGGCATCCATGGCGCGCTTCACTGCCGGCGTCAGCGGTGCCGCCTCGAAGGGCGAGATCAGCAGCAGATCGACTTTCTGGGTGATGAAGTTGTCGACCTGCGAGGTCTGCGTGTTGACGTTCCCGGCGCCGTCGGCGATCTGCAGCGTAAAGCCCGGCACCGCCTTGGCGGCCGCCGTCAGCTCGTCATTGACGTGCTGGCGATAGGGCTCGGCATTATTGGCCTGCGAAAAGCCGATGATGAACTGGCCGTCCTTGGCGCAGGCCTTGACCAACGGTTCGGCAGCCTGGGCGGCTCCCGCGATGCATAGGCCGGCGCCTGCCAGAAGCACGGCATGAAGCGTGCGCCTCGTTCCTTTTCTCATGGTCTTCATACTCACTCTCCTCCTTGTCGGGCCGGGGGGCCAGATCTTGGTTTGACTTCGACTTTTGTGCCGTCTTCCTCCTAACGACCCAAACCCTCGCGGCGGCGAACGAGGGATTGAAGCACTGCCGCCAGCACGATGATCGCGGCGGTCGCGAGCAACTGCATGGCGGGCGTGATGTTGTTGAGCTGCAGGATATTGGCGAGCGCGCCGAGCATGATGGTGCCGGCGACGGTGCCCACCATCGAGCCGGCGCCACCGAACAGGCTGGTGCCACCGATGACCACGGCGGCGATCGCGGTGAGTTCGTAGCCCATGCCGTCATTGGCGCTGCCGAAATTGAACTGGCCGGCATGCACGATGCCGGCAAGAGCGGCGGCAAAGCCGGTGATGGCATAGACCGAGATCTTCACCATCGATACGGGCACGCCGGAAATACGCGCCGCGCGCTCATTGCCGCCGACGGCAAAGACATAGCGGCCGAAGCGCGTGGTGTTGAGCACGATCGTCGCGATCGCGGCAAAGACGATGAAGACGATGGTGGCGACCGGCACGGTGTTGTTGAACAGCCGCTCGCCGAGGATCGCAAACACCGGCGGTGCCAGGCCCGGCCCGTCGCCATAGGAAATGTTGATGTACTGGTTGCCCGACACGACCAGCGCCAGGCCGCGCGCCGCCTGCAGGCCGGCGAGCGTGACGATGAACGGCTCCAGCCGGAACCCGGGTGGAGATGGTGCCCTGGATCGCGCCAAAGACGATGCCCATGACGAGCACCGCGAGGATGGTGGGAATGAGCCCGAAACCGCCCGAGATCATCATCGATGCCGTGACGACGCTGGACAGGCCGAGCACCGCGCCAACCGACAGGTCGATGCCGGCGGTGATGATGACGAAGGTCATGCCGATGGCGATGATGCCGGTCTCCGACACGGCGCGCACGATGTTGGCGATGTTGTCGGGGTCGAGGAACAGGATCTGGCCATGCCGGCGCGGTGAGAAGATGATGCCGCCGATCGCCACCACGACCAGGCCGATCAGGCTCTGGAAGCGCACCACCAAAGCGAGCGGATCGCGATGCACCGGTGCCGCAGCAACCGGACCGCTTGCCTCCGAGATCTTCTGTTCAGACATCAGGCCTCCCTGCCATTTGCCGCGTCAAGCACCGTGTGCTCGTCGACGCCGCCGATGAATTCCGCCACGTTGCGCCCTTCGCGCAGCACCACGATCCGGTCGCACAGACCGATCAGCTCCGGCATCTCGCTGGAGGCGACCAGGATGCCGAGCCCTTGCGCCGCCAACTGCCTGAGCCGCGCGTAGATTTCGCCCTTGGCACCTACGTCGACGCCGCGAGTCGGCTCGTCGAGCAGCAACAGCCGGGGATTGCCGAGGATCTCCTTGGCCAGCACCACCTTCTGCTGGTTGCCGCCGGACAGGGCGCCGACAGCGATGTCGGGATTCTTCGGCCTGATGTCGAACTGGCCGAAGGACTGCTTCACCGCATCCGCCTGGCGGCGCGACGACATCAGGCCGAAGGGTGAGATGCGGCGGATGACCGACATGACCAGGTTGAGGCCCACCGCCATTCTCAGCATCAGCCCGCTGCCACGCCGGTCGTCGGTGACGAAGGCAATGCCGGCGTTGCGCGCGGCCTTGATGGAATCGAGTTTTACGGGCCGGCCGTCGATGGCGACCTCGCCTTCCCAACGGCCGGACAGACCGGTGCCATAGAGCGCACTGAGCAGCTCGGTACGCCCTGCCCCCATGATCCCGGCCAACCCGACGATCTCGCCGGCCTTGACCTCGAGGGAGACGCCAGCCGGCGGCTGCCATCCAGCGCTTTCATGGGCGAGCCTGAAGCGCGCATCGCGCAGGCTGAGCAACGTCTTGTCGGCCGCCCTTGACCGTTTGGGATAAAGCTCGTCCAGCGGCCGCCCGACCAAAAGCCGGACCAGCTCGGCCTGTGGGGCGTGCGGCTCGGTGACGCCGGCGACGCGGCCGTCGCGCATGACCGTCACCCGGTCGGCGATCTGCGGCACCTCTTCCAGGCGATGCGAGATGTAGACGATGCCGACGCCGCTGGCGGCGAGCTTGCGCATGATGTCGAACAGCCGGTCGACCTCACCCACCGTGAGCGCCGCCGTCGGCTCGTCCATGATGAGCACGCGCGAGGCGTAGGACAGCGCCTTGACAATCGCCACGACCTGGCGCTGGCCGATCGACAGGTTCGCCACCATGCTGGCCGGGTCGATGGCCAACTCGATGGCTTCGAGCCGCCTACGAGCCTCGCTACGCATCGCCGGCACGTCGAGGAAGCCGCCAGGCCGCATCAATTCGCGGCCGAGGAACAAGTTGGCCGCCACGTCGAGCGTCGGCACGAGGTCGAGCTCCTGGAAAATGGTGGCGATACCGGCCGCCTGCGCCTCGCGCGGATTGTTGAAGGCGACCGGCTTGCCGTCGATGTGGATGGTACCTTCATCGGGCGTGTAGACACCCGACAACAGGTTCATCAGCGTGGATTTGCCGGCGCCGTTCTCGCCGAGCAGCGCATGGATCTCGCCGGCCTTCAGGCCGAAGTCGACACCGCGCAGCGCCTGAACGCCGCCGAAGCGTTTGACAGCACCGGTAACGGAAAGCAGCGGCGCGCTCATGCTGACCTCATGGGGGCTGACCTCATGGGGCCGGCCTCGCGCAGGACTCTCGGACCTGCAGCGCCGCCTGCAGCCGTACTGCCTGCGGCTCCAGGCCGGTCGATGCGATGCGGGCGCACAGCAAGGCTGCCGCCTGCCGTCCGATCTCGGTGCAGGGCTGCGCGACCAGCGTCAGCCGCGGCTCGAAGCAATCAGCCCATTCGAAGTCGTCGAAGCCGGCGAGCGAGAGGTCTCCCGGTATTGAGAGGCCGCGTTCTCGAATCGCCCGCACCGCTCCGATCGTCGTCATGTTGTTGCCCGTGACCAGTGCGGTGGGCGGCGACGGCAGGGACAGGATCGCATGGGTCGATGCCGTCGCGCTCGCCGTGTCGACATTATCCGGCGAAACATAGTGCGGCAGGCATTCAAGTCCATTGGCGGCCAGCGAGGCGCGAAAGGCCTCGATGCGTTCGCGCGTCGTCGCCAGGCCCGGCTGGCCGGCGATATAGCCGATGCGTTTGTGGCCGAAGGCGGCGACGTGGTCGATGAGTGCGCGCATCGACGACTGGTTCTCGACACCGATCTGGTCGAAGCGCTCGTCGGCGAAACGGTCGATGAGCACGCAAGGCAGCTTCTTCTCGGCCAGGTAGTCGATGGCCCGCTGCGGCGCGCCCGACGGCGCCAGGATAACGCCGTCGACCCGCCGCTGGTGGAAGGCGCGCACCACCGAAAGCTCGCGGTCAGGGTCTTCCTGCGTGTCGGACAGGAACACCATGAGGCCGAGGCGCGCGCATTCGGCCTCCACTGCGCAGATTATGTCGGTGAAATAGGGGTTGGAAATCGCCGAGATCGCCAGGCCGACGCTGTTGGTCGAGGCCACTTTCAGCGACCGCGCCAGCTCGTTGGGCTGATAGCCCATCGCGGCGATTGCATCATTGATGAGCCGCGCCTTCTCCGGCGAGACAAAGCGGGTGCGGTTAATGACATGCGAGACGGTCGAAACCGACACGCCAGCGCGGCGCGCGACCTCAGCCATTGTCGGCATGGCGGCACAAACGGAGTGCTGGCAAGCGCTCCTCCCTGATGATGCGTTCCAGTCCGCTCTCATTGGCTTTGGCGGATTTTGATGAAGCATAATGCCATCGAAACGTTTGCGCAATCGCTTCGATGGCTTTCCCGGCCAAATCTAGGTGCTGCGCAATTTCGATCAAACTGGCGGCGTGGCGAGGTGGCAATATGATCCGGCCGATGCGAGAAGGAGAGCCATGAACCCGACCGAGAAAGCGCTGTGGTTTGTCGAGAGCCATCTGCCGGAAGCGATATCGCTCGACGATGTAGCCCTAAGCAGCGGCGTGTCGCGCTTTCATGTGACGCGCGCCTTCGGTGCCGCCACCGGCCGGTCGGTCATGGGCTACATGCGTGCGCGCCGGCTGACCGAGGCGGCGCGCAAATTGGCCGGCGGGGCGCCCGACATCCTCTCGGTGGCGCTCGATGCCGGCTACAATTCGCATGAGGCTTTCACCCGGGCCTTCCGCGACCAGTTCGGCACCACGCCGGAGCTGGTGCGCGCGCAGGGTTCGACCAAGACCCTCGACCTCGTGGAGCCGATCCTGATGGACCAGTCCTTTCTTGCCAACCTCGAACCACCACGCTTCGAAACCAGCCGGCCGTTCCTGATCGCCGGGCTCGGCGAACGCTACAGCTGCGAGACCAGCGCCGCCATTCCGATGCAGTGGCAGCGCTTCGGCCCCTATATCGGCAACATCCCGGGCGAGACCGGCGACGTTGCCTATGGCGTCTGCGTCAACGGCGACGACGCCGGCAATTTCGACTACATCGCCGGCGTCGAGGTCTCGGACTTTTCCGACCTTCCCAGGGAATTCAGCCGCGTGCGCATACCGGCACAGAAATATGCGGTGTTCGCGCACCGCGAACACATCTCGACCATCCGCCGCACCGTCAACACGATCTGGAACAAATGGCTGCCCGCCTCCGGGCACGAAATAGCGGACGCGCCCGAATTCGAACGTTATGGCCCGGAGTTCGATCCGCGTAGCGGCAATGGCGGGCTGGAAATCTGGATACCGGTCAAGTCATAGGTGCCGAGCAGATCGTACCCCGGCATGTGGCCAAGGCACGGTCCGCCGCTCCGTCTACTCCACGGTGAATGCGACCTCATAGAGGCCTGGATGGGCCTGGCCCAGGGCCTGGTTGCGATCGAGAAAGCCGTTGCTGCGCAGATGCTCGAAGACCCGCCGCATGGCTGCCTGATCCTGCGCCTGGGCGTAATTGACGACACGCGTGCCGTCGAGACTTCGGTGCAGGCTGGCGGACATCCAGCCGGGAACGCCGCGGCAACTCATTGCCGCCTCCCGCAGCAAGTCGATCAACGCCTGCTGTCCGCCTTCGGGCACGGTGAAGACATTGATCTGGGTGATGACGCCGGTGTCGGCGCGAATGATGGGCATTCTCTCTTCTCCTTCGTTGGCGCTTGGCAAACGAAGGAACGCCGATCAGCGAAAACCCCGAACGCCAAGCCGGGCGTAAAGCACGCCGTGGGCTTGCCGTGGGTTCCCATATGGGATGGGAACGGAGCTTCCAGCTGGTGGAAGGGAGCGGGCTTACCGTTTGCCGCTCCAGGGTCCTTTTCGACCCGTGTTCCATAGCATCGGCGCAGGCCGCCAACAACCGCGCATCATGGCACGGATGCCGGGGAAGGCTATCTAGAGGTCAAGATTCCAGGTCTGGCCAACCAGATCCTTGCCGAAGGAATGGTGAGGCTCTTCCTCGATCAATTTGAAACCGGCCACCTGGTAGATGTGGCGGGCGGCGGTCAGGATGTCGTTGGTCCACAAGGTCAGCGTCTTGTAGCCTTTCGCACGGGCAAAGCCGATGCATTCCTCGACCAGCCGCTTGCCGATGCCAAGGCCGCGCGCCGAAGGTTCGACATAGAGCAGGCGCAGCTTCGCCACCTCGGGCGACTTGCGCACAACGAAGACCGAGCCGACGACCTCGCCATCGCGCTCGGCGATCCAGCTGCGTTCCCATTTCGGATCGAAGGATTTGACGAAGGCCGCCAGGATTTCCGCGACCAGCGCCTCATAGGTTTCGTCCCAGCCATAGTCCTGCGCGTAGAGCATCCCTTGCCGGCGGGTGATCCAACCGATGTCGCCGACCTCAAGCGGCCGCAACAGATAAGGGATTTTTGGCTCGGCGCTTTCGCCGAGCAGCGCCTGGACCGTGCGCATGGACTTCACCAGCCGGTCCTGCTCGGACGCCGGTAGCCGATCGAGCAAGGCCGCGACCTGGTCGTGCGAATCCTTGTTCAGCGGCGCGAAGGCATTCCTGCCTGCCGGCGTCAGCGCAATCGACGATTGCCTGGCGTCCGAAACCAGCGTCGACCTGGAGATGAGGTCGAGGGCCTCGAACTTCTTCAGCAAGCGGCTGACATAGCCGGCATCGAGACCGAGATCGCGTCCGAGGTCGGTCGCGGTCAGACCGTCGCGATGCGCCAGTTCGTAGAGCACACGCGCCTCGGTCAGCGAGAAGGCGCTTTTCAGCAGCCCTTCGTCAAGCAGTCCGATCTGACGGGTGTAGAAGCGGTTGAAGGCCCGCACCGCATCGATCAGCTCTTTGTTGGGCGCATCGTTGTTAGGCTGATGGTGAATCGTCATGGGGCATCTCCGGTCCGCACAAGATCAACCATTTACTTGACTAAGTCAATTATCCGAGTTGATCACATCGTCGGCAAAACCGGCCAGCGATCAACGATCTCGCCGCCGGAAAGCACCGCGATCGGCCCGAATTGCTGCAGCACGGCCTCGCTCTGCGTCGGTCGCAGGAAGGCGTAATCGCCTGGCCTGGCAGTGGCATCGGCAGGCAGGCCCATGAATTGCTGGTTGGAAGACAGGCCGAGCAGGCCGTTCGTCTTCATGCCTTCGGGAAACATCGGTTCTGCCATCCATTTGCCGCCATAGAGGTAGCAGCCCTTGCGTGGAAACCGGCCGAGCGCCTGCAGCAGGCGGGAAACGGCCGGCGGACCAGGCAGCATAGGCTCGACCACCTTCAGGATCGGCGTCGCGATGAACGCCGCCGGCTGGAAACCGTCGAGGCCGGGCGTGTCGAAATCGCTGGGCAGCACGAAGGCCGACCCCATCGACACTTCATTGGCAGCGCCGCCGTGATGGAGCAGCGCGGTCTTGCTGCCGCCAATGTTGAGAATGCCTCGCTGGTCCGCACTCAGGCGCGCGACGAAAGCGGCGGCCCGTTCCGAGGCCTGCGCCAACGCTTTCGCCGAACCGCCGAACAGGCCGGGAATATGCGGCGCATGCGCCTCATAGGCCATGACGCCTTCGCAATGCAGCCGTTTGTGGACTGCCAGCGTGCTTAACGCTTTCGACAAGGTCTCCGGGCTGGCGAAGCCGCCACGATGCAGCCCGACGTCGATCTCGAAGGCGACGCGCAGGTCGATATCGAGTTCGATCGAGAGAGCGCCATACTCCGCCAGTCTTTCCTCACTGTCGATCAGCCAGCAGACACGCGACCAATCGGCGTCACCCTTCGCCAGCACCGCCCTTGCCGCGCTGACCGGCATTGGTTTGCCATACAGGAGATCCGCGTCCGGAAACGCTTTCAGCACCGCCGCGCTGATCGGCGGATGGAAGGTCATGAAGCGATCGGTTCCAAGCGCCTTGCCGATATGCGAAAGCAGCGGCAGGCAAGCGAGCGACTTGTCGACCAACCGCACGGCAAGGCCCGGATCAAGCCTCGCTTTGACCAAGGCAATATTGCCATCCAGCCGGTCGAGGTCGAGCAGCAGGCAAGGTTGGAAGATGCCGGCTTGTTTTAGCGCCTGAGAAAGCGTGGCAAAATAGGCGCTCATGGCTCGATGCCGAACAGGCCGGCCATATAGGGCGAGACGAAGCGGTTTTGCGGATCGATGTCGCGGCGCACCGCCATGGCATCGTCCCAGCGCGGGTAGAGCTTCTTGAAGTCCGCCGCTTTCAGGCTGTGCATCTTGCCCCAATGCGGCCGGCCGCCATATCTGCGGAAGATCGGCTCGGCCGCTCGCATAAAGGGTAAGGGATCGTTCGCGGCATCATGGTGGATGGCGATTGAGCAAGTCGGCCTGTTGTAGAAGGGCGAGAGCCAGAACTGATCGGCCGCGACGCTGCGCACCTCCATCGGGAAATAGACTTCCGGAAAGTGCTTTTCGGTCAGCTCGATGATTTCGGCCAGCGCCTTCGGCCCTTCCTCGAACGGAAGGTGATATTCCATCTCGTTGAATTTGGTCTGGCGGTCGCTGGCATAGACGTTGAGCCAGTCCTGCACATAATCCTCGGACGGCACTTTCGCGACCGCGCCGAGGATCAGCCGGCGGCGCAGCGACGGCAGCCAGGCAAGCCCGGTGCGCAGCCGGCGCAGTGTGCGCAAGGAGCCCTCGTCATCCTCGGTCGGGCGCGCGGTGGTCGCCTCGGTGCTGAAATCGCTGGCGATGAACTGCGCATAGCCGGAGAACGGAATGTAGTAGAATTCGGCCGAGCGATGCGCGGTCATCATCTTTTCGAAGTCGCGCAGCATGTCGGCGATCGGCAACACCCATTTGCGGCGGCGCAGCCGGTAGGTCGCAATGTTGTTCAGCGTCACTTCGCTCAAGACGCCGAAGGCACCGAGCGCGACGCCAATGGCGTGGATCGTGTCCTGGTCCCCTGCCCTGGTGAAGTCGCGAACCTTGCCAAGACCATCGACGATCTGCACGGTCTCCAATTGCGTGTGATAAGCGCCGAGCGTCGGTCCCGAGCCATGGGTAGCGGTTCCCAGCGCACCGCCAATCGCCTGGCGGTCGATGTCGCCCATGTTGGGCAGGCCTTGGCCGATGCCTTGCAGGATGTGCATCAGCGAACCGAGCCGCGTCCCTGCCCGTACGCGCGCCTGATGCTTTTCAGCGTCATGCGAAACCAGCCCCTCCAGCTTTTCCAGAGACAGGATCGTGCCCTCGGATTTCACCAGCGGTGTGAAGGAATGACCGGCGCCGACGACGCGTATCGGGCCGGGCGCGGTGCGAATGAGACCGCCGAGTTCGCCGGCATCGGCGGGACTGGCGATCAGCCGCGGTTCGGCAGTGACAAAGCCCGACCAATTGCTCCAGATGTTCGACATGGCGCTCACGCAACAACCCGGCGACGTCGCGCCACGAAGACAAACAGGCCAAGCAGCGCCACGCTGGCCAGGGCACTGCCGGCGGCGAATTCCGGCACCGGGCGAAAATCCTTGCCGTCGATGAGCAGCGACGCCGCGACCGGCCCGATCGCCAGGCCGAAGAGCTGCGCGGCCGGCACCAGCAGCACGGCGGTGCGGGTGTCATCGGCCGTGATCGCCAGCCGGATCTGGTAGGGCACGATGAACAGGAGGATGAAACCCATGACCAGGGCGGCGACCCAGAATGTCGTAAGGCCAGGTCCACTGGCGAGAACCAGCGAACACAAAAGCGCCACCACACCGATCACCACGATGGCAATGCGATAATCGATACGCGCCTCGAACACGGTCGCCGTCATCGCGCCCAGAACCTGCACCGCGAGGCTGGCCGAGACGATCAGGCCGACCGTGCGGCCATCGATGCCGAACTGCGCGCCAAGCGGCTCAAGAAAGGCCCAGACGGAGCCGAAGAACATGAAGTAGCAGAAGACGCACAACAGTGCGGTCATCGAAGGAACCGTCAGCACATTGGCCTGGTTCTCGTCCTTCGGCAGATCGGCGTAGTCAGCGGGGACGATGAAAGCGATCACGAGCGACAGGACGCAGACGACCGCGAGAATGAGAAAGCCGCCAGCCGATCCGGCGGCCGGGATGACATAGAGCGCCAGCAGCAGGGCAAGCGCGCACTGCGCCAGCGTCTGCATGGTGACGAAATAGCCGCCGATTCGTTCGGCCCGCCGCGATCGCGCAATCAATTCGGTGGCGACCGCCACAAGGCCGCCTTCGGCAAGGCCGGCCAAAGCGCGTGCAGCCATCAGCGTATTGGCGCCAGCGGCATAGGCCGTCCAGACATTCGCCAGCGCCAGCAGGACGAGGAGGATTGCACTTTTCCAGCGCATGTTGCGGGCCGACAGCAACATCGCCACAACAGCTGAACCGAGCGCGATGGCGATCATCTCGGCGGTGGCGACCAGCGCCAGCTCATCGCCGCTGACATGGCCCTCGGTGTAGAGAGCGCCGAGCAGGACGGGCTGGAGACCCAGAATGAGCAGGCCGACCGAGCCGATCCACAGGGCCGAGGCAAGCTGTCCACCGGTCGGATTGCCGACCAGCCAGTCGCCGTCGCCCACATGACCGGTGCTTGTCGAAGTCAAAGGCGCCTCCCAACGTCCTTGCCGCACGGCAAAAAAACTGACACTCTGTCAGCATTTCAGAAACTGATACTTGATCATATTTTTTGTCAACCAGAATTTGGCAGTTCGTGCGAAAGACCGGTGCATGACGGAAGCAAGGCGAACAGCGACCGAACCGAGGCGCAAGCCCAAGCAGGAGCGCAGCCGTGAGCGCATCGAAGCCATCCTGGCGACGACCATGCGGCTGATCGGCGAGAAGGGCATCGATGCCGTCACCATGAAGGAGGTCGGCATGTTGGCAGGCGGGCCGATCGCCACCGTCTACCACTACTTCCCCAACAAATCGGCGATCCTGGCAATGCTCTACGAGCGGTTCTCGGAGGTCAGCCGCGCGCGATTGACTGCGATCATCGCCGATGTCCGCGAAGCCAAGGACGTCATCGTTGCGGCCGACCGGCTGCTTGACGACTACCTCAGCCGTGTTGCCGGCGATCCGGCCATCCAGGATCTGCAGAACGCCATCCAGGCCGACAAGGCGCTCAAGAATCTCGACATCGCCGAAACCCGCCATCAGGCCAGGATGTTCTGTGATCATGTCATCGCCTTGCTCGAGCCGGGCAAGCACGAGCAGTTCGAACGCATGGTTCTCTTGATCTTCCAGCTCGCCGGTGGCGTGGTGCGGCTGGCGCTTGCGGAGGGCGAGGCGGAAAGCCGCCGGACCATCGAGGATTACCGGTCGATCATCCACACCCAGTTGCGGCTGTTTCTTTAGGCCGGCGCAATGACGATCGGTCCCTTGCGACCTATCTCGCCTGGCGGATGAGGCCTTCGAAGCCGTCAGCCAGTTCGGCAGCGCCGGCCGCGAACATTTTCACCAGGTTCTGGGGACGGCCGGGAGTCTTGTTGGCATCGAGCAGGATGGCCCTGCCCTCATGCATGACGAAATCGAATTTCCCATAGTCGAAGCCGAGTTCACGCCGCCGCTGGCGCATTTCGTCGGGAACCGGGACGGTCTCACGCCGGATCGTTTCCGACGCCTTGACCAGGCTGTTCGGCGAGACGTAGCGGGTGCAACGCTCGCGCTCTCCGCAAAACACCCAGAAGCGCGCGGCAAAACCGTCGGGTTCTCTTTCCGGAATGAATTTTTCCACGACCAGATCATCATTCTCGAAGACGCCATCCGGAACCTCGCCAAGGGATCCATAGACCTCATAGGGCCGCAGGGTCGGCAGATGCGGAAAAGGCGGCGGTCTGCCGGCGCGCTTCGATCGCCGGTTGAGGAGCGTCTCCGGAATGCCCAGATTGTTGAGGTTGCTTTTGACGATGACCGGGCCTTGCCACGCATCGCCTTCCGATAGCAGGGCCCCGCTGATCCGCCGTTTGGAGATGTCGGACGCCCCGACATTGAGGCAGATCGGAAAACGCTTGGCATAGTCGACATGGTCCGCGGGCGTTACTGTCGCATCGACATGCAGAACCGCGATATCGGCATCTTGTGTCTTTGCCGGACCCTGTTGAATCCGGACCGAATGGCCACGCCTTTTCAGGTCCTCCAGAACATCGAAAAGCAGATAGGGGCTGCCCCTGCGCAACAGAAGGTTGCGCTTGCCCAGGAACCGGTCATGCTCATGCGTTATGACGACTATGCGCGACACGGCTTTCCCCTTGGCTTCAATGCCCGCTTCTATTAAGCGGCTCTAATCGATCGATGCCAGACTTTCCTGGGCTGCAACGGGTTTGAATGACAAATCATTGGGATAACTATCATCGGCACTGGAAGCTTTTGGACGCCCCGCTGCGGCCGACCGCGGAAACGGTCAGCATATTCGATCGCGAACTTGATCTCGGAAATGCCGATGTCCTTCTGCTCGGCGTGACGCCTGAACTGGCAGTCCTGGGCAGGTCGATGTTGGCGATCGATCAATCGGCAGCCATGATTTCCGGCGTATGGGCCGGCGACAACGCTTCGCGCAGGGCGATGGCGGGAAACTGGCTCAGCCTCCCCCTGGAGCGGGCAAGTTTCGATGCAATCATCGGCGACGGATGCCTCTCGGCGGTCGATTCCAGGGCCGCACGCCATGCACTGTTCGGCGAAATCGCAAGGGTGCTGAAACCCGGCAGGCGTGCGGCGATCCGCGTTTTTGCGCGGCCGGAAACGGCGGATGACCTGCACAGCATCGAAGCTTTGGTTCTGGCCGGCGGGGTCGAGAATTTTCACGCGCTCAAATGGCGCATCGCGATGGCCTGCACGACGGACGACGGCGATTTCACAATCAAAGTGCGAACGATCCGCGACACATTCGACAGCCTGTTCCCCGACCGCGAAGTTCTTGCCGCACGAACAGGATGGAGCATGACGTCGATCAACACAGTCGACGTTTATGCCGGCTCAGACATAAGCTACAGCTTCGCGACGCTGGCCATGCTGATCGACGAGGCGAGCACCTGGTTCGGCGACGTACGCGTCGTGCCGAGCGGCTCCTATCCCCTGGCGGAACGCTGCCCCCTACTGGTGCTTGGATCTCCCAATGCTTGATTTGGAGACTCGTGGGATCGGGCTGCCTTCGAAACATTGACTTCCGATTGACAGGGCGGCATTCGAGCAGCGTTCGACCGGCAGCCCCTATTTTGCGCAATCGCACAGCTGCACGAGAAAAATTTCCTGCGATTGCCCCTTCCCGCGCGCCTTGACTCTCGCAGGTCGGCGGCCTATTTCAGCGCCACGTTAGCACTCGCCCTCGGTGAGTGCTAACCACAGCTCCGGCGCCGCCGGGCGTTGTAGGTTGTCCGGTTTCACCGGACGGAGGAACTGTTTCTCACCGTTCTCATTCGAGGAAGAAAAAATGGCAAAGTCGAAGTTCCGCCCGCTTCATGACCGCGTGGTCGTTCGCCGGGTCGAATCCGAATCCAAGACCGCCGGCGGGATCATCATCCCGGATACGGCGAAGGAAAAGCCTCAGGAAGGCGAGATCATCGCCGTCGGCTCCGGCGCCCGCGACGAAAGCGGCAAGCTGGTCCCCCTGGACGTCAAGGCTGGCGACCGCATCCTGTTCGGCAAGTGGTCGGGCACCGAAGTCAAGCTCAATGGCGAAGACCTTCTGATCATGAAGGAATCCGACATTATGGGCATCATCGGCTGATCATCGGCCTCACCGTCAACTGAATTCCGGGCTTACCCCAAGCCCCTGCCAGGAGCTTAAAAATGGCTGCTAAAGACGTAAAATTCTCCCGTGATGCCCGCGAGCGCATGCTGCGCGGCGTCAACATCCTCGCCGACGCGGTGAAGGTGACCCTCGGCCCCAAGGGCCGCAACGTCGTCATCGACAAGTCGTTCGGCGCCCCGCGCATCACCAAGGACGGCGTCACCGTCGCCAAGGAAATCGAGCTTGAAGACAAGTTCGAGAACATGGGCGCGCAGATGGTCCGTGAAGTTGCTTCGAAGACCAACGACATCGCCGGCGACGGCACCACGACCGCGACCGTTCTGGCGCAGTCGATCGTCCAGGAAGGCCACAAGGCGGTTGCCGCCGGCATGAACCCGATGGACCTGAAGCGCGGTATCGACCTCGCCGTCAGCGAAGTCGTCACGGCGCTCGGCAAGGCTGCCAAGAAGATCAAGACCTCCGAGGAAGTTGCCCAGGTCGGCACGATCTCGGCCAATGGCGACGAGTCGGTCGGCAAGATGATCGCGGAAGCGATGCAGAAGGTCGGCAACGAAGGCGTCATCACGGTTGAGGAAGCCAAGACCGCCGAGACCGAACTCGAAGTCGTCGAAGGCATGCAGTTCGACCGCGGCTACCTCTCGCCCTACTTCGTCACCAACGCCGACAAGATGGTTGCCGATCTCGAGGACGCCTACATCCTGCTCCACGAGAAGAAGCTCTCCAACCTGCAGGCGATGCTGCCGGTTCTCGAGGCTGTCGTGCAGACCTCCAAGCCGCTGCTGATCATCTCGGAAGACGTCGAAGGCGAGGCCCTGGCCACGCTGGTCGTCAACAAGCTGCGTGGTGGCCTGAAGATCGCCGCCGTCAAGGCTCCGGGCTTCGGTGATCGCCGCAAGGCCATGCTGGAAGACATCGCCATCCTCACCGGTGGCCAGGTCATCTCGGAAGACCTCGGCATCAAGCTCGAGAACGTCGGCCTCAACATGCTCGGCCGCGCCAAGAAGGTGTCGATCTCCAAGGAGAACACCACCATCGTCGACGGCGCCGGCAAGAAGGCCGAGATCCAGGGCCGCGTTGCCCAGATCAAGCAGCAGATCGAAGAGACCACCTCGGACTACGACAAGGAGAAGCTGCAGGAACGTCTGGCGAAGCTCGCCGGCGGCGTTGCGGTGATCCGCGTCGGCGGTGCGACGGAAGTCGAAGTCAAGGAAAAGAAGGACCGCGTCGATGACGCCCTCAACGCGACCCGCGCGGCCGTGGAAGAAGGCATCGTTGCTGGCGGTGGCGTGGCCCTGCTGCGCGCTTCGGCCAACATCAAGGCCACCGGCGCCAATGCCGACCAGGCTGCTGGCATCAACATCGTGCGTCGTGCGCTGCAGGCTCCGGCCCGCCAGATCGCCTCGAACGCCGGTGCGGAAGCTTCGATCGTTGCCGGCAAGATCCTTGAGAACAAGGGCGCGACCTTCGGCTACAACGCCCAGACCGGCGAATATGGCGACATGATCGCCATGGGTATCGTCGACCCGGTCAAGGTTGTCCGCACGGCTCTCCAGGACGCGGCCTCGGTCGCCGGCCTGCTCGTCACCACCGAAGCCATGATCGCGGAGGCTCCGAAGAAGGAGTCGGCTGGCGGCGGCATGCCTGGCGGCATGGGCGGCGGCGGCATGGGCGGCATGGGCGGCATGGACTTCTAATCCAGCCTACCCGGCTTTTGCATACGAAAGGGCGGCAGCGATGCCGCCCTTTTTGTTTCTGGTGGGCATGTCGCCCTCAAACGACCTCGGCGAGTTCGATCAGATTGCCGAACGGGTCGGCGAAGAAAGCCAGCTTGCGGCTGATGTCGTCGAGCTTGAACGGCTCGGTGACGATGGTGACGCCGCGCTTGCGGAGTTCGGCGACCGTCGCTTCGATGTCGGCCACGTTGATGCAGAAATGATGATAGCCGGAATAGCGCAGGCTGTCGGCGAGATCCTTGTAGGCCGGCGCATCGATCGGCAGCGGATCACCGCCGCCCAGCAATTCGATCATGAAATGATCGTCATTGGCCGGCGCCAGATAGGCGAGCTGCTCGTCGGCGAATGACCATTCGCGAACGACACGGAAATCGAGCTTGTCGACATACCAGCTCTTGGCGATCTCGTAGTTGGGGACGCGCAGCGCCACGTGATGACCGCGCATGTTGGCAAAGACCGAAGCGGTGTTTTTGGCGGGCATCGGGAAGTCAGTCATCTCAGTCTCTCCTTTTGATCGTGAGCCGCGGAGTGGTTGCCTGCGGCGATGAGGAGAAGATGGCGCAATTCAATTGCGCGCATTAGAGTGACAATTCTATCGATACTCCTGAGTGAAAATCATCAATGCGAACGACCGACCTCTCTGAACTTGCCGCCTTCGATGCAGTGGCCCGCCACCGCAGTTTTCGTCGGGCGGCGGAGGAGCGCGGCGTCACGGCTTCGGCGATCAGCCATTCAGTCAGCAATCTCGAGGAGCGCGTCGGCATCCGACTGCTCAATCGCACCACGCGCAGCGTGTCGCTGACCGATGCGGGGGCGATGCTGCAAGCGCGGCTGGCACCGGCCTTCGGCGATATCGGCGCGGCACTCGATGCCCTCAATCAGTTCCGCGACACGCCGTTCGGCAAAGTGCGCATCAACGTGCCGAACTCGATCGCACCTTTCGTGCTCGGTGGCATCATCGGACCACTCATCACAAACAATCCCAATCTCGAGATCGAGATCGCGGCGACCGACAGGCTGGTCGACATTGTCGAAGAGGGCTTCGACGCAGGCATCCGGCTGGGCGAGAGTCTTCGGGAAGGGATGATCGCCGTGAAGGTCAAGCCGCGACTGCGCTTCGCGGTGATCGGCTCGCCAGACTATTTCCGCAACCGAAAGATCCCGCTTACGCCGCGCCATCTCGGCGATCATGTCTGCGTGCAGAACATGTACCCAAACGGCACGCACTACCCCTGGGAATTCGAGCTGAAGGGCGAGGCGATTGTCTTTCATCCGAGTGGCCCGATCGCACTCGACGACCATGAGCTGATGGTGCAAGCCGCGCTATCTGGTGTAACGCTGGCCTATGTCTGGGAGAACCGGGCCGAACGCGACATCCTCAACGGCAAGCTGATCCGCTGCCTGGACGAATGGTGTCTCCCTGAAGATTGGCTCTACCTCTATTATCCGAGCCGGCGGAACATGTCGGCCGGGCTGCGCGCTGTCATCGACGCGATGAAGGCATGAAACAGAAAACGATGGCGGCCATCGGGTTCTGCGCCGCCAGATCGTGCAGCTGCCTCTTTCTTGAGCAATTTCCAAGCAAAATCAGTAACTTCGATTGCATCTTAGCAGCGCCGCGCGATTTGTCGGACAATATTTTTTAACACATTCACGATTACTAAAGAGCGTGAGCACGGCGGGGTTGCTCCAACGTGTGGCGTGTCGGGTAACCATGGATGCAATTTCTCCGGCGTTTTTTTCAGAGCCGCGACGGCAATGTGCTGATCATCTCGGCACTGGTGATGCCGGTGCTGACGTCGCTGGCGAATGGCCCGAACCTCAGCGCCAGCGCATGCTTCCCGAACCAGGGGGCCTGACTTCAGACAGCGGCGTCCGCGCGTCGCCGCACCTCGCCGGCAAGCACCGCGGCTTCGATCAGCGCCGCGACCTCGTCGGCCACCGCCTGTAGCGGGGCGCGGTCGCGGGTGGCGCGGGCGATCACCATCAGCCCTTCCAGCGACGATTCCACCAGCAGCGCCAGAGCGTGGGCACGGCGTTCGGGCACCCCTGCCCGCATGAAGGCCTCGCGCAGCAGGCCTATCCACTGCTCGAACGCCGCGCGGCAGATCTCGACCAGGTCCGGCACGTCGTTCGGCGCGTCGAGCACTACCGGCGCGATCGGGCAGCCGAGGGAGAACTCGTTCTCCTCCAGCATGCGGCCCACCGACTGGTAAATGTGATGCACGGCGACCGCCGGATCGTGTTCCGCCGCCAGCGCCGCGCCAAGACGTTCCGTCACGCCGGCCACGCTGTCGCGTGTCACCTCGATGACCAGCTGGTCCTTGCCGCCTGGAAAATGGAAGTAGAGCGAGCCGCGCGGCGCGCCGCTGGCGCTCAAAATGTCGTTCAGTGATGTGCCGTGATAGCCGCGCCGCCGCAAAAGCAGCGCCGTCGCTTCGATCATGCGGGTGCGTGTGTCTGTCGCCATGTCAGCCTCTGTCAGGAACACGCATTATAGGCCTTGCTCCGAATATGACAACCGGTCTACATAATATGTAGATCGGTCTACATACGTTGGAGGCAACAATGCAGCACTACCGACTTGAGGGTTTTGGCGGGATCGAGAAGCTGGCAACGCGCGAAGAGGCAATCCCCGAGCCCGGCGCGCATCAAATCCTGGTGCGGGTGCACGCCGTGTCGCTTAACCGCCGCGACGCGATGATCCTCAAGGGCACATACCCGCTGCCACCCCGCGCGGGCATCGTTCCATTGAGCGACGGCGCCGGGGAAGTGGTGGCGATCGGGGACAGCGTCACGCGCTTTGCGGTCGGCGACCGTGTCACCGGCAGCTATTTCGCGCGCTGGATCGACGGCCGGCTTCATCCCGAAATCATCGACCAGCTGGGCTGCACGCTGGACGGCATGCTCAGCGAATATGCGCTGCTCGACGAGCAATGGGCGGTACGGTTGCCCGAGCATCTCTCCTGGCAGGAAGCCGCGACCTTCACCTGCGCCGGATTGACGGCCTGGAGCGCATCGACCGGAGCGGAGATTCCGCAGCCCGGACAATGGGTTCTGACGATCGGCTCAGGCGGCGTTGCGCTGTTTGCGCTGCAGTTCGCCAAGATGCTTGGCTGCCGCGTCGCCGCCGTCACCTCGCGCGCCGAAAAGACTGACCGGCTGCGCGCGCTTGGCGCCGATATCGTCATCGCGGCCACTGAGACCCCGGAATGGGGCATAAAGCTGCGAGAGGCGACCGGCGGCATCGATCTGGTGGTGGAGACAGGCGGTCCGACGACCTTCGCGCAATCGCTGATCGCAAGCTCCCTTTATGGCCGCATCGTTGTGCTGACCGTTCAGGATGCCAAGGGCAATTCGATCGAGATCCCGGGTGCTATATATCAGCGCAGCCTCGCCACCATTGGCCGCGTGTTCGTCGGCAACCGCAGTGGGCTGGAGGCGATGCTGGCCGCAGTCGGCAAGCACCAGCTGAAGCCGATCCTCGACAAGATCTTTCCGTTCGCCGAGGCGCGCGAGGCCTATCGGCATTTCATGCAGGGCGATGTCTTCGGCAAGGTCGTCATCGACGGCGCGTGATCCCGCATTCCATCAACCAGAGGAGAGCAAGCAATGACTGTTCGCGATGCATCGGCCGACTGGCGCGGCACACTCAAGGAAGGATCCGGCCGGCTCAGGCTGGGCAGCGGTGTCTTCGAAGGCGCCTACTCGTTCCCGTCCCGCTTCGAGAACGGCCCCGGCACCAACCCGGAGGAACTCATCGCGGCTGCCCATGCCGGCTGCTTCTCGATGGCGCTGAGCGCCATCCTCGGCAGCGAAGGCCACACGCCCGACAGCATCCGCACCATCGCGAAGGCGCATCTCGGCGCGACCGCAGCCGGGCCGACAATCACCCGCATCGAACTGGACACGGAAGCCAGCGTCGCAGGCATTGCCGCCGAGGATTTCGAGCGGCTGGCGCAAAAGGCCAAGGCGGCCTGCCTGGTCTCGCGGGCGCTGGCCGGCGTCGCCAGCATCACGCTCAAGGCAGCGCTGACCTGACACCTCGACGACTGAAACGGAAGGAGCAAGTCCCATGGAACTGATCATCGACAGCACCGCTGTCGCGCGCTCCGGCGAGACGGCACAGATAATGCGACGCTTCAACGACGTCTTCCAGCACCACGACCCGTCGGCGCTTGCCGATCTGGTTGCTGAAGACTGCGTGATCGAGAACACCACGCCGGCGCCGGACGGCGCGCGCCGCGCCGGCAAGGCGGCTTGCATCGAATTGTGGTCGGCGATCGCCACCCAGCCGGGCACGCGCTTCGACCTCGAGGAGACCTTTGTCGCCGGCGACCGGGCGACGATACGCTGGCGCTACTGGATGGCCGACCACACCTCCGTCCGCGGCGTCAATCTGATGCGCGTCCAGGACGGCCGCATCGTCGAGGCGATGGGCTATGTGAAGGGATAGTCGGCCGATCGTCGCTACCGATCAGCCAATGCCAGCTTGGCGCCGAGCATGACGAAGGCGCCCGCAAACGTCCTGCGCATCCAGGTCAGCAGCATCGGCCGCGAGGCGACATGGCTGCGGATCGAAGCGGCGAAAATGCCGTAGCCGACGAAAACCACGAAGGTCAAAAGCATGAAGACGGAGCTGAGTTCCAGCATCTTCGACAGTGCATTGGACTCGGTGGTGCTGACGAATTGCGGCAGGAAGGCGAAGAAGAAGATCGACAGTTTCGGATTGAGTACGTTGACGAGGATGCCGGTGGCGATCACCTTGCCGGCCGAGCGCGGCGCGACATTGTCCTCGACGCTGAGGCCACCTTTCTCCTTCAGCGTGTTCCAGGCCATGTAAAGCAGATAGGCGACGCCGAGATATTTCAGCGTCTCGAAGGCGACGGCGCTGGTGTGCAACAGCGCCGCAAGACCGGTGATGGCGGCTGCCATATGCGGGATGATGCCGAGCGTGCAGCCGAAGGCGGCAATGATAGAAGCCCGCGCACCGCGCGAAAGTCCGGCGCTCAGCGTGTAGAGAACGCCGGTGCCGGGCGAGGCCACGACGATCAGCGACGTCAACAGAAATTCGATACTCACGATGATTTCCTCCAGCGGCCTGCCCGGCCGGGAAAGTATCGGGCTGCGGGTCGGCGCACAAGCGGGCTGATCGGCGTACTCCCGCATAGGATAGATTGGCAGCTACACCGGCAATCTGACCGCCCGACGGGCCATCAGGCACTCCTCGTCGCCAGGCATACAGGCGCGGCAGACATCCGGGCGCAATTCGTAGACGCCGCATGCCGTCGACTTGCCGACTTCGCCGGACAGGGCCGAACAGCGCACGCCCTCGCAGCGCATGCCGGACAGGTCGGCCGCTACATATTTTTCTGGGATGCGGTCGAGTTGCGCGTCATCCTCGGTGGAGAAGCGTGGCCATTCGGCCGAATAGGAACAGCACGCACCACAGCTCTGGCAGTCGAAGAGCGGAGCGGTCCCGTGTTGCGACGACGAAAGGTTTGCGGCAGCGGCCAGGGCGAGCAGCCCTGGCGCGGCAGGATTGCGATCGGCGTCCTGCGGCAAGGCGCTATTTCTTCTTGCCTGTCTTGCGCGCTGGCGCTTCGACCGGCGACTTGAACAGATCGGTCGCGGCTTCGGCAGGTTCGCCGGCCTTCGCGGCAACCGGCTTCGCAGGCTTTGCAGCGGGAGCCGGCGCAGCCGGCTGGTCCTTGGCGGAGAATTTGATGGCCATGTCAGTCCTCGTCGGCGAAGCGCGATGATGGTGCGCGCGGATTGCGCAAGCGGCCGATCAGTGCCGAAACCGCCGTGATGTTCATTTCCTCGGGCGACCAGTTCCTGGCTTCCGCGATGTGATGCGGCGCCAGCTCACGATGCGTGCTGCCGCTGTAGGCGGCGTCCTGGTAGGTCACCCGCTCCTGGGTCTTTTTGTCCTCGCGGACATATTCGATCAGGTAGTTCGGGGCTTCGGCACGGCCGCGCACGCCGACGCGCACCTGGGCATCGCCATGGGCGCGCCTGCAGCGTTCGAGTTTTTCCAGCACGCGCCGGACATATTCGACCGGCTTGTCCAAGGTTTCGACCATGTCGGCGATGGTCGCATCGGCCGCGATCGGCGTTGGCGGTACGCGCTTGGTGGCCATCAGCGTTTTCCGGCTCGTTTCGGCAGCGCCGCGAGCGCTGCGGCCGCCGCCATCTCGTCCGCCTCCTTTTCCAGGCGCAGTTCGCGCAAGCGGGCGGTCTTGGCTTCCCGCGCCTCGCTGACGGCATCGCGCTCGGATAGGATGCGGCCGAGCGACATCGACTGGGTCTGCGTCTTGCTGAACAGCGACACCGCCGGATCGGCGGCGGTCTTCGGATTGGCGGTCAAAATCTTTCTCCTGTCAGGAGCCTGGTGCCGATAGGGCGAGACCGGGTCTTCGGTCAGGACCACGCACAAAGCAACACTGCATTGGGGCAATACGGCAGCGGATTCAAATTGCTAAGGCGTTCCTTAGCACGTTCAGCCCGACGCGCAGCGCATTTTCGGCGGCAACAAGCGTAAAATGAAAAAGGCCAGGCACCGCCTGACCTCCATAGGAGCACCGCGCATCCAATTGGATGCACACGGCAAACTCCCCGTGCGCGTCATGGGCCGTGGAAACTCACGTCTCCGCGGCCATGCGCTCGAATTCGCCATTCACCAGTGCCAGTACATCCGTGGTCACCGGGACGGCTGAATTCTTTCTTCAGGCCGCCTTCAACTGGTCGGCGGACATCTTGCCCGACTTGTTGTCGCGAACCATCTCGTAGCCGAGCTTCTGGCCCTCGACGATGTCGCGCATGCCGGCGCGCTCTACGGCCGAGATGTGAACGAAAACGTCGGCCGAGCCGTCGTCAGGCTGAATAAAACCAAAACCCTTGGTGGCGTTGAACCATTTAACTGTGCCGGTGCTCATAAACGAACCCTTTCCATGGCAAATATTCGTTAATCGCGGTGCGAACGCACAACGATTTTTGTCTCGATTTTTGATGGGGAAGTTCGTCAAAGGCACGCTTGCGTGCGCGGATAACAAAAGTCGGTCAAACAAATATCGACATGTTTCTTTTAGACTGCTTTTGGCGCCGAGTCGAATTTCTGGTTTTCCAGCGAACAGAATTCAATTCTGGGTTGCTCGAGGCAGCGGCCTCAACTGACGAACCGGCTGAAAGACCGCGCGTCAAAAAAGCACCGAGCCCGGAACCAATTCAGCGCCAGCGCATTTTAACGGTGTCAGCAATTTTGGAGAGCAATCTCAGGAATGCTGACAAAAGGACGCCTCCCGCACAATAACCGGTGCGAGGGGCGTTCTTGTATCTGATGGATGCCAGGAGGTCGTGGCCGGAGCCGGCCCCGTGGCCATGCCGGCCGCCTACATGATCGTGCTGATCATCGGCAGGATCTCATAGCGAAAGCCGCGGCCTGACTTTGCCACTGGATCGCCATCGGTCACCGCCTTTGCCTCGGCCTCGCTGCCGACACGCAGGATCAGCAGGCCCCAAGGGCCGGCCGGATCGGCGACCGGGCCGGCCATGATCATCACGCCCTCGCGCAGCTTGCCGCGCAGGTAGTCGGCATGCCGGCCCATCAGTTCCCTCTCCTCCTCCGTCATGGTGAAGGCGAAATCCGGCCGCGGCGGAATCAGCCGGCAATGGAAGATTTTTGTCGTTGCGGTTTCATGCGGTGCTTTGTTGCTGGCCATCGGTCCTCCTCCAGGAGCGAAACCTTATTGCCGCCCTTGCTCGGCTTATTCGTCGGGGCCGGGTTCGGGCCATGTTTCCCCGGCCGCCTCCACATACCAGTGCCGCATCGCCGGCATTGCCAGCACGGCGTCGACATAGGCCCTGGTGTCGGGCGCGAGCTCGCCGCCATAGGTGTCGAAGCGGGTGACGACCGGCGCATACATGGCATCGGCCGCGGTGAAGTGACCGAACAGGAACGGGCCGCCCTTGCCGTATTTCTCGCGACACTCGCGCCATAACGCCTCTATGCGGGCGCGCTGCACCTCGCCTTCGGCGTCGAGCGGCTTGTGCCCCTTCGGCCGGCGCAAATTCATCGGCCAGCCGTAGCGGACCTCACGAAAACCGGAGTGCATCTCGGTCGCCGCCGCGCGTGCCAGCGCACGGGCGCCGATATCGGCCGGCCAGAGTTTTTTCTCGGGAAACAGATCGGCAAGATATTCAAGAATGGCAAGGGTTTCCCAGATAATTCTGCCCTTGTGATTCAGGACGGGCACCTGACCGGTTGGCGACACTTTCGCCAGATTGGCAAAGGTCTCGGGCGTGCGCAGCCGCACAAAGCCCTCCTCGAACGGGATCTCCAGATGCCTCATCGCGACCCAGGGCCGTAGCGACCATGAGGAGAAGCATTTGTTGCCGATGTAGAGTGTGAATTCCGCCATTTTTCTCCCCGTGCGCACGATCGGTCGGCGCGTATCCACAGCCTAGCCTGCCTGCCCAGCCGCCGGAAGCCGCCTCGCGCGTTTCGTCTGCTTCCGGTTGGGTGCCTGGAACCTAAATGATGCCAGTCCGTTTATCCGCGCGGATGAATTCCCCGGAATTCAAAGACTCCCAGGAGATGCGAAAGTGGTGAACAGGGATCAGGTTGCTGGTATGGCCAAGCAAATTAAAGGCTCGGTAAAACAGGCGGCCGGCAAGGCGACCGGCAACAGGCGGACCCAGATTGAAGGCATGGCCGACAAGGTCGCCGGCAAGGTGCAGAAGGCCTATGGCGACGTGAAGGACAAGGTCAAGAAGGTGTTCTGATCGCGCATCCAGAAACGCTCCTATCGGAAAAGGCGGCCGCCAAGGCCGCCTTTTTCACGTGCTCCAGCCCTTGCTGAAAGCGTTGGTGAAGATGACCTCGCCATGGTCATCGGTCGCCTCGCCTAACACGACGTCCATGCCATCGCTGGTCACCCTGGCCACGGCGAACCCTCCCATATAGGCGGCCTTCGGCTTGAACAGGTCGATCCCGTCACGACGATAGATCAGCGAGGCGTCATGCTGATGGCCGTGGAAGATGCCGACGACATTGTAGCCCTTCAGCGCAGCCAGCAGCGCTTGCCTGTCGGCCTCGCTCCACCAGTGCGGCGCACCGGAGCCATCGTCGTCGTAGGTTTTCTTGGCGGGATTCCACCGCTCCGTCGAAAATGTGTCCCAGCCATAGTGCTGGAACAGGATGACCGGGCGGCCGTCCGCCGCGTAGGTCGCCAGATCCTGCTTCAGCCATGGCAGGCTGCTCTCGGCGCCATGGCCGGTGTCGCCGGCAAAACGATGCGTCTGGACGAGATGCAGGCCGCCCCAGTCCCATGAATAGCAGTCGGTGTCGACATCGTAGTCGGTGGCCGGCACGGGCGGCTTGAAGAAGACGCCGGCGCGGTGGTTGACCTCGACATAGTCGCGCAGCTCGCGCCGGTACCAGTCGACATGGTGCGGCGGGCCGTTCTGGTCGAGATCGTGGTTGCCGAGCCCGACATAGACCGGCATGTGGACGCGATCCGGGCCGACGCCTTGGCTGTAGCGCTGGCTGAATTGCAGCAATTGCGTGCCCTCGCTTGGCTGGGCGATCTGGCCGCCGCCATCGTCGGTGATGTCGCCGCCGACGACAAGGCCGAGCGGCATGCCGATCCGGTTGCCGGCCGAACGCAAGCCGGTGGCGATGCCGTTGATCTCGGCCGGCCAGTCCTTGTCGCCGATGGCGTTCATTGCCGCGACGTTGCGCAGCAATGCGGCGTCGGTCTTGCCCTCCTGCTGGCAGTTGGGGCTGAGGCCGCTCGCCATGCGGCAGGCATGCACATCGGCGATGAACAGGAAGGTGGCGTCGATGGGCTGGATGCGCTGCCCGGTCTGGCTGAACGCCGGGCGTGACAGCGCACCAGCCGCCGCAAGACCGGCAGCCTGCACCAGAAAGCTGCGTCGTGAAAACAATTTTGGCGGCCGGTGATCCATCATCGGCGGAATTTCAGCACAAGCGACGTCCGTCGGTCCAGTTTCGGCAATATCGCGACGGCCACGAATCGCGACTGCCTTGACCATCGACATCGCAATGAACGTCTGCCACGTCTACCTGCGCTTGCATTTGATTTGGAAGAAACGGGGGAGCGTCATGAAGAGCGCGTTTATCGGCATGGCATTGGCGGTTTTGCTGCCGGCAAGTGTTGCGTTTGCCGGTCCATGCGTCGATGCGAAGTCCGCGAAAAATGGGTTCATCCTGGCGCGGCCCGGCATCAAAAGCGAGTTTCGGCCCGTGGCCGGCGGGATGACCTCCGTCACCAACACCTACGAGTCGCAATCACCGCAAAAACAGTTCCTGTTTGCCGGCCTGATCGAGGTTTTTCGCGACAGCGACACCGGCCGGCTGGCAATGATCCCGTTTTCCGATCTGCGAAAACTGTTTCCGCTGAAGACGGGAGCCAGGAGCACGATCGAGTTTGTCGAGTTGTCGCCGGACAAGCAGCCAAAGGCCACCACGACGCTGACCCTGGTCGTCAAGGGCAAGGAGACCTTCAGCCTGGGCGACTGCAAATACAACGTGCTGGCTGTCAACGAGACCTTCAAGAACGGGGCCGGCGAGACGCTCGATGCATTCACAGCGCTTTATTCGCCTGACCTGCAGGCTGCTCTCGCCCGACGCTATGATGAAGGCAGCAGCGCGCAATCGGTCAACGGCTACGAGACGATCAAGCCGCTGGCCGAATAGACGGTCTATGGTGCGCAGGAAGCCTTTGGACTGGTCTGATCAAAAGCGGCTTGGACGGAAGTTCGCAAGCAGCGGATGCTCAGTGCCGCTGGCGATCTCGCCGGCAAGCAATTCGCCAGCGATCAGGCCAAGCGTTGCGCCGCTGTGGCTGAAGGCGACGTAGTATCCCTGGATATCCTTCAACTGGCCGAAGACCGGCTCGCCGTCTCCGGGGATCGGCTTGGGGCCGACACCGTAGCTCTGCAATTCCAACTTTGGATGCCCCTCAAGAACCTTCGAGGCTTCGTTGAGAAGCCCCTGAATGGTCGAAGCCTTTACGCTGTATGTGCCATCCGGATTGACGACCACCTCTTCTTCCGACCAGGCGGAATCGAGTGCGAGGGCTCCGTCCGGCGTCGGCCGGATGGCGACGCGCGGCGTGTTGAGCACGGCCCGAAGCGGTAAGCTCACCGGCTTGGTCCTGACGAGCAGCGCGATCGGCGTCCCATCGGCAATATACCGGCCGGAGTCCGCAACCATTCGCGGCACATTGGCGCCGGTCGCCAGGAGTACCGCGTCGGCAGCAAGGCTGATGCCGATTGTCGTGGTGACGCCGGTGGCACGACCGTCGACGACCGTGACCGCAGCGCTTCCGGCATCGGTGACGACTTGCCCGCCACGCTCGACGAATTCCGCGATCAATATCTCGATCAGCGACGGCAGATCGACCCAGCCCTCGCCCGGATTGAAGATCGCGCCTTGAGGCGTGACGGCGCTTGCTGCGACGCCCGGCACGGCTGAAGCTATGGTGCCCGCGAACAGATGTTGCGCATCATAGCCGAGGGCTTTTTCATGAGCGAAGACATCGGCGATCTCGTTCGAGGCATTGTCCGCATCCCATGTCAGACCACCGTCGAAACGCAGCCAGGCGGCATCCGGATATCTCGCCGACAGCGTCCGGTAGCGGTCGATACCGATCATGCGCAGGCGATGATATTCAGCCGAGCGCTTGCGCGCTGAATTGAGCCAGGCGAGCGAACGGCCGGAAGCTCCTTTGGCGACCGGCCCATCATTGACCAGAACGGTTTGGATGCCGAGCCTTGCCAGATGGACGGCCGAGGAGACACCGAAAATGCCGCCCCCGACAACAACGACCTTTGAGACGGAATGTGCTGTAGCCATGGGATATTCTTTCACGGGTGGAGGTTGGATTGGGCGGCCATCTCAGGGGTCATGCGGATGGTGCGATCAAAGCACTTCGGCAAGGAAGTGCTTCAGACGCGTGCTTTTCGGCGTATCGAAGATCGCGGCAGGCGTGCCGACCTCGATGACGCGGCCTTCATCCATGAAGACGACCTGATCGGCGACCTTGCGGGCAAAGCCCATTTCATGAGTCACCACGACCATTGTCATGCCGCGCCGGCCGAGATCCGCCATGAGGTTGAGCACACCCTTCACCAGTTCGGGATCGAGAGCGCTCGTCACTTCGTCGAACAGGATAACCTCAGGGTCCATCGCCAGTGCACGAGCGATTGCCACACGCTGCTGCTGGCCACCGGATAGGCTACCGGGACGATGGTTCTTGCGGGCAGCCAGCCCGACATCGGCAAGGCGTGCGTCGGCGATGCGCTCTGCTTCCTGTGTCGAGAGGCCTTTTACCTTGGTCAGCGACAGCATGACGTTTTCCAGGGCTGTGTGGTCGGGAAACAGGTTGAACTGCTGGAACACCATGCCGACCCGCCGGCGCAGTTTTTCCGGCTTCATCGCCAGGATGCTCGCGCCATCGAGCAGCACGTCACCGCCCTTGGGTTCGACCAGGCGGTTGAGACAGCGCAACAGGGTCGACTTGCCCGAGCCTGACGGGCCGATGACACAGGTGACCGTGCCCGGCTTGACCGCCAGGCCGACGCTTTTGAGAACATCGAGATCGCCGTAGGCCATGTCGAGATCGGTGATGGCGAGGCTGCCGCCCTTGAACCGGGGTAGCGCCGAACTGCCTTCAGGGCTGGCCTCGGAGAGTGGGCTGCCGGTGGCGCTCTCCAGTTCGCTCACTTCGGCGAGACCGCTGGTGACGAGGCCGGCTTTTTGCTTTCCGACCCGCAGCGAGTTGTCGATGTAGTTGACCACATGGGTCAACGGCACGGTGATAACGAGATAGAACACGCCGGCCAGAAGCAATGGCGAGAGGTTTCCAGTGACCACCGCCTGGTCCTGGCCGACACGGAAAATCTCGCGCTCCGACGCGAGCAGACCGAGGAAGTAGACAAGGCTCGAATCCTTGACGTTGCCGATGAACTGGTTGACCAGGGCCGGCAAGACGCGGCGGATGCCTTGCGGTATCACGATCAGGCGCATGCCCTGGCCGTAGCTCATGCTGAGCGCCCTGCAGGCCTCCATCTGCCCGCGCTCGACGCTCTGGATGCCCGAGCGGAAGATTTCGCCGATGTAGGCGCCGGCGATCAGGCTGAGGGCGAGAATGCCGAGCGGATAGGGTGACGGCCCGAAGATTTCACGGCCGATGCGGGCAAAGCCCTGGCCGATCAGCAGAATCGTGACGATCGCCGGAAGGCCACGGAAAATATCGGTGTAGACCCGGGCGGGAATGCGCAGCCAGCGCGATTGCGAGATGCCCATGACCGCCAGGATCATGCCGAGTATGACACCCAGTACCGTGGACGCGGCCGCGAGGATCAAGGTGTTCTTCAATCCGATGGTGATCATGCTCGGCAGCACGTCCGCCATGGCCTGCCAGTCGAGGAAACTGCGCCGCAGGTTTTCAAGCCAGTCCATTCGCCCGCCTTTCGGTTGCGCTGTCCGCATCGTCCGCCATCAAGGACGGCAGAGTAAGGTCCGGCCGCCAGCACAAAGGCCGGCGGCCGGGCGCGGTCACTTCTTGGGGAGATACTGGTCGGGCATTGGCGAACCGGGGAACCACTTCTCGTAGAGCGTCTTCCAGGTGCCGTCCTGCATGGCCGCGTGAAGGGCGGTGTTCAAGGCACCACGGAACTTGTCGTTGCCCTTGCGCAGCACGAAGCCGGCCGGCGCGTCAAAGGAAGGAATATTGACCGCGATCTTCAGGTTCGGATAGCGAACGCCATAGTCCTTGGCGGCCTCGTAATCGAGGAAATGCGCGTCGACGGTTCCGTTGTTGAGCGCCGAAACGGCGGAGTTGTTGTCGGGGAATTTGACGAGATCGGTTCCGACAAAGTTCTTCGCCGCGTAGATTTCCTGGAGCGTCCCCTGCACGACGCCGAGGCGCTTGCCCTTGAGCCCGTCCGCCGACGTGATCGCCTTGTCGGCGGTAAGCACGGAGAGATAGCCGGCAAGATACCCGTCGGAAAAGTCGACGGTCTTCTTGCGCGCTTCCGTCGTGCCGATTGCCGCGACCGCGACGTCGAAGCGTTCGTTCGCAACCGAAGGCATCAGCGCCGAGAATTCCTGGCCGGTGAAGATCACCTGGTCCGGCTTGAATCCAAGGCGGCTCGCGACGTTGCGGAACAATTCGATGTCGAAGCCGGTGAACGTGCCATCCGCCTGGGTGAAAGCGTAGGGTTTGGCATCGCCCATCGTACCAACGCTGATGACTTTCGCATCGATAAGACCATAGGGATTGTCATCCGCGGCGGCTGCTCCCGAAACCAACCCGGCGCCAATGCACGCGGCCATAAGGACCATTGCGCCGGTCCGGACCGGTGACATCAACGACTTGAGAATTCCTGTCCTGCTCATGTCTTCTCTCCACTTGAAGGTCTGTTCTTGTTGGTATTACGTCGAGCCCGCACCCTCGCACCTGACATCGCCCGCCATCGCGACCGCGGCATGCGCGAGCCGTTTCGCCATGCTTCTCGACTCGCAATTTTCTAAAAGAGACCGGTCTCTTATTGATTGAGACCGGTCTCTTTGATAATCGTTATCGCCAGATTGACCTTCCGTCAACAACTCTTGTAGTCGTTCATCCGATGAAAAGAACCGCGCCCAAGACCCCGTCGATAACGGTCAGCGATGTCGCCCGCGCGGCAAACGTATCGAAAGCGACAGCCGCGCGCGTGCTCGGCGGATACGGCGTCGTCAGCGATATGATCCGTGCGGACGTCATGGCCGCAGCCAAGGCACTGGACTACCGTCCGAACGAGCTGGCTCGCAGCATGACGACCGGCCGGTCCGGCATCATCGGAGTGGTTGTCGGCGACATCGAGAACCCGTTCTTCAGCCTCGCGGTGCGCGGCATCAGCGACGCGGCAAGGGCAGCCGGGTTCAACGTCATTCTGGCCAACTCCGGCGAAAGGATCGAGGTTGAAAAGGCAGCCGTGCGGCTGTTGATCGGCAAGCGCGTCGACGGGCTGATCGTCACGCCGGCGGAATCGCGTGACATCTCACACCTGCGCGACATCCATCGTTCAGGCCGGCCGCTTGCCCTGCTTGACAGGGCGCTGCCCGATCTGGACGTCGATACCGTCACCGTCGACGATCGCGGCATCGCCATGCGGGCGACCCGCATTCTTGTCGACGCCGGACACCGCAACATCGCCTATGTGACCGCTGTCGACGCCGAAGGGCATGAGTACCGCGATCTCGGGCAAATCTACACCTCGTCGGTCCGCGAGCGCATCGACGGTTTCCTCACCGTCTGCCGGGATGCAGGAATTGATCGGCCAGAACGTTATGTCCGCCTTGGTGCAACAAGCCCCATCGAAACGCGCAGGGTTGCCGACGCGATGCTGTCCGGGCCGGACCGGCCGACGGCGATCCTTGCCTCCGACAGCGTCATAGCACTGGAGATATTCAGGGTGATCCGCGAGCGCGGCTTGCGGGTTCCCGAGGATATTTCGCTGATCACCTTCCATGATGCGGACTGGACGAGCGTGACAACCCCACCCATTACCGTCATCGACCAGCCCGTCTACGCGCTTGGCAAGAGTGTCGCGGAATTACTTATCAGGCGCTTGAAGGGAGATCCGCGCCCGGCGGAAAGGCTCATTTTGCCAACATCGATCTTCGAGCGCGGGTCCGTTGGCCCGCCGTCAAACGCCATAGCCAAGCGCGCGTAGCGCGGCTGCGGCTCAGGCTTCGCCGAGAGCCGCGAGACAGTCGCGCAGCACGGTCGCGTCCTGCGCTGTCTTGGCCATCGACATGGCGCCGGAATAGGTGGCGACGGCAAGTGCCGCAAAATGCCGGGGCTCGGTGCCTTGCTCCCTGCCCGCCTGTTGGTCGGCCGTGATCTTGTCGGCGATCGCCTGGCGCCATGCTCCAAATATGCCGGCCAGGGCAGTTCGGAAATCGGGATCGGCGAGCGACAATTCATGCGCCAGATTGTTGAGCGGGCAGCCGCGCACGAAACCCTGCTGCTCCAGTTCCGCCGCCACGGCCTCGAACACGGCCCGCACCCCCTCTCGCGCCGAAGCCGCCGTCTTTACCGGCGCGATCCATGTCTCCTCGACTGCCGCCGCCACGCGCTCTTCGATTACCGCCAGCGCCAGCGCCTTCTTGGTCGGGAAATGATGATGCAGCGCGCCGCCACTGACGCCTGCCGCCGCCATCAGGTCGCCGAAGCTGGTCGCGTGATAGCCGCGTGTCTGAAACGCGACCTCGGCGACATCGAGGACTTTTCGGCGCATGCCCTCGGGGTCGTTGATACGGTTTCGTGGCCTTGGGCCTGATCGAATGGTTATCTCTGCTGACATTGCACGACAATAGCAAGTTGACAAAACAGGACAACCGGTTTGTTTATAAACAGGATGATCACCCTGTTTTTGGAGACCAGTTGATGAACCTGCCCCTGAACGTCGCGCCGCAGGCTGCAGCGCTCGCCTCACCTGTCGTCGAATTGCGGCAGTACACGCTGAAGACCGGCAAGCGCGACACACTCATCGACGTCTTCGACGGTAAGTTGATCGAAGGCCAGGAAGAAGCTGGGATGACCATCATCGGCCAATTCCGCGACCTCGACCGCCCGGACATGTTCGTCTGGCTGCGCGGCTTTGACAGCATGGACACGCGCAGGGAGGCGCTGGCCGCTTTCTATGACGGCCCGGTCTGGGTGGCGCATCGCGATGCCGCCAATGCGACGATGATCGATTCCGACGATGTGCTGCTGCTGAAGCCGGCATGGCCGGGTGCCGGCTTCGACCTCTCGGGCACGCAGCGCGTCGCCGTGGCCACTGGCGAAAAGCCAATTCCAAACAAGCCGCTGGTTGGCATTGTTGTCATCCAGATTCATCATCTCAGGCCCGGAGCGGAGACCGGCTTCGCCAGTCGCTTCGCGGCCGAGGCGGCACCTATGATGAAGGCGCCCGGCGTCCATCTCCTCGCTGCCTTTATCACGGAGCATGCCGAAAACAGTTTTCCGCGCCTGCCAGTAAGGGCCAGCGAAAACGTCTTCCTTTCCGTCACCCGGTTCGACAGCACCGAGACGCATGCCCGCCACGAAGTCGCCCTCGCCGCCGCGCCGGCATGGCAGGCCTATTGGCAGGCCGCTCAGCCTGATCTGACCAAACCAACGGAGACTTTGCGACTGTCACCCACGTCGCGATCCCTGGTCGGGCGTTAGATTTCGAATGCCTCGATGATCGCCCGCGCGACAAAAGCCGGGTCCTCCCAATGCGGGTTGTGGCCACACGTTTCGGCACGCACGAGGCTTGCCCCCGCCAGGCAACGCAACAGCGCCTGCTGATGCGCCTCGCCGAACAGCGGGTCGCACGCGCCGGCAATGATCAGCGTTTGGGTCCGCACGGCTTGCGCGACATTGATCAGGTCAGCCCGGCAAATCTCTTCCAGAATGGCCCGCCAGCGCGCCGCGGGCATTGCCGAGGCGTCCTTCGCCAGGCCGGCGAGAAACGGCTGGGGTACGCCGGGCCGGCAGGCATGCCACCAGTCATAGAACGGGTCGGCCGGTAATATCGGGTCGCGCAGAGCCTGGACACCCGCGACAAGCGGGTGATCGTGCGCGAAATCGGGTTTCAACGTGCCGGCCAGGACCACCAGTCCGCCGATAAGCTCGTTATGCCGCGCAGCCAGGGCGATGGCGACCATAGAGCCCAGCGAATGGCCGACGACGACAGGCCGGTCGAGCCGCAGATGCTGGGTCAGGCCGGCAATATCGTCGGCAAAGTCGGCAATGCCGAAACCCCTGCCCGCTTGTGACGCGCCGTGGCCGCGCAGGTCGGGCATGATCAGCCGGCGGCCGGCCAGATGCGGCGCCAGAAGCGAAAAACTGCGGCTGGTGTCGGTGAAGCCATGCACCAGAACCAGCGCCGGCTCGGCGCCCGAAATCTCGACATAGGCGATCTCGAGGCCGCCGGAATTGATGGATTGTTTGCGGCCGGCCCAGGCGTCCTGCTCCGCCCAGGCATCCGGGGCCGCTTCCAGCGCGACCGACGTCACAGGCCGAGCTTCTCCTTGACCGCGGCAAGGCCGGGCTTGCCGTCGAAGGTGGTGACGCCGGCGAGCCAGCCATCGAGGCGGTTCTTGTTCAGCGTGATCGCCTTCAGCGCCCCGTCCTCCGGCTTCATGCCGTCATTGATGAGATAGCCCATGCCGACATTCTCGAAATCGATGTCGAAGGCGAGATTTTTGAGGAATTGCGCGACATTCGGACATTGCTGCAGATAGCCCTTGCGCACCTGCGTCGTCACCGTCGCGGCGCCGAAATTCGGGCCGAAGAACTTGTCGCCGCCGGTCAGGTACTTGAAGTCGTACATGGTGTTCATTGGATGCGGGGCCCAGCCCTGGAAGACGATGAACTGCTTCTCCGTGATCTCGTAGCCGACTTCGGAAAGCATGCCGGCTTCACTCGACTCAACCACTTGCCAGCCGTCGAGACCGAGCGACGGGTCGGCGATAGCGTCCATCATCAGCTGGTTCGAACCGGGCTCGATCCCGTACATTTTCTTGCCGAACCTGTCGGCGAATTTGTGCAGGTCGGCAAAATCCTTGACGCCGGCATCCCAGACATAGGTCGGCACGGCGAAGGTGTATTTGGCGCCTTCGAGATTGACGCGCACATTCTCGACCGAGCCATCCTTCTTGTAGGGCTCGTAATAGGTGACCATGGCCGGATCCCAATAGCCGAGGAACAGGTCCAGGTCGTTGTTCTTCATGCCTTCGTAGATGACGTTGATGCCCAGCACCGAGCTTTGCGGCTGGTAGCCGAGCGCACCGAGCAAGACATTTGCGACGCCGGTGGTGAAGGCGAGATCGTTCCAGCCCGGCTCGGCCATTCGCACCGCCCTGCACTGCTCGGCCTCGGCCGCTTGGGCCGCATGAGCGCCCAGCATCAGGGCTGCAAGACAGACGCCATTAGCAAGCATGCGGACCATTTCGATTCTCCTCATCATCGCTAAATTGACCAATTGGTCTTTTTATTGTCCCACTGGTCAATTCTTGATCTAGGCGGACGAAAATGTCAACGTGGATTCGCAATGCCTGGATCAAAGCCGTGAAACTCAAGCGTCTCAGTGACATACGCCGCAAGGAGTTGCGGCAGGCCGCCTTCGCGGTGCTGGAGCGCGAGGGTATTGCCGGTGCGACCCTGGAAAAGGTGGCCGCGCATGCCGGCGCCTCCAAGGGCATCGTGCTGCACTATTTCCGCAACAAGCAGGAATTGTTCGAACATGCGATGCGCGAGGCCAACGCCGTGCTGCGCGACGCGGTGGTCGCCCGGCTTCGCCAGGCACGCACGCCGATGGAGCGGCTCGACGCGGTGATCGATGGCAATTTCGAGGAGCATCTGTTCCTGCCGCCTCTTTGCCATGCCTGGCTTTCGCTCTGCGCCGAGGTGCCGCGCGACGAGAAGCTGGCGCGCATCCAGAAGGTGCTGCACGCGCGCATGCGCTCGAACCTGTTGTCCGGCCTGCACGGCCTTGCCTCGCCGGGTGACGCCGACGATATCGCGCTTGGCGTCACCGCGCTGATCGACGGGCTTTGGCTGCGGCTCGGCCTGGAGCCGGGCAGTGTCTCGCGCGAACAGGCGATCCGCCAGGTCAAGGATTTTGTCGCAGCCCGACTGGCCATGCGCCAGCCTGCGACCGCTGGCGCGTAAGCCAGCCCGAATTTCATACCACCTAGCAGGCGCGGGCTATCAGGCAGGCCAACCGCTCGCGCGCTTGCGCAGCTCAAGACCGGATTTCAAATTGCCACCGGCGGCGATGTGATCCCCCAGAAGCTTCGCCCATGCTGCCACCGCGGCCGCGCGGGTCAGGCGGGTCTGCGCAAAATACCGTGCCTCAGCGGCTATTTCGATTTCCAGCTTCGGATTGGCGCGCAGCCATTCGATGCGTTCGGCGAGATCAGACATGTCGCGCGCCACCGGGACGTAGTGGCGAAACGGTTCGATATCGTCGAAGAACCATTCGCGCCACGGCCGATCCTGCAGCAGCACGACGCGTTTGGTGTGAAGCAGCATCTTGAAGCGGCCGCTGTAACCCGCCCCTTCGACATCGATCATGTATCTGTAAGTGGCGACCTGGTCTTCCATCGTCCTGAATTTGGTGGAATACCGATTGGTGGCGACATCGTAATTCGCCTCCGGTGTCATACGCCTCGATGAGATCCGGGCGGGCCGCCGCAACATCGACGATCCTCTTGCGGGCACAGTTCATGCAGCGGCCCGCCCAGAACAACCTGTTGTCGCGCGGCGGCTCTTCTGATGCGGCTGCCATCGCCAGCGTCTTCTGGTCATAATCGTCGAACTTCGCGTCCGGCCAGCCATCGAAAACGAAATCGGGCGCCGCCACCTCGCCATAGCCATCGGCCTGAGAGAAGGCGAAACGCGTGCGAAAATAGCGATGCCTTCGGCGCGACGGCGTATCGCCGAGAAGCATATAGAAGGGCGGCAAGCTGCGGACGCCCAGGGAAGCCAACGCCTCGGCTATCAAGGTCAGCACCTGCACGTGCCTTTCAAGCCAGGCGGCACGGGAGCGCACCTTGAGCCTCCCGCCTTCGAAAACGGCAGTATATCTCGCCGCGGTTGAGGCCGGGCAGAAAGCGCCTGCCGACCTCGACGACGTCGACATCCATCGGAAGCACCTTCAGACCGGTGTTGAGTGGTGCCATTTTAAAAGACGTCTCGCCGCGACCAGTTTCGATCAACGCGGCTATCCTGTTGGCGCGGCGGATGCAAGGGACAGACGATCCCAGCGTCGGCCCCAGGCGAAGTTCATACCGTGGGATAGGCCGGCGACTTGACCCGGGCGTTGGCCATGCGGTGCTCTGGCATTGGCCAAGACGATTTCGGAGCGCCCGATGAGACTTCAGGACAAGCGCACGCTGGTGACCGGCGGCTCGGACGGCATCGGCCTGGCGATCGCCGAGGCATTCCTGCGCGAGGGCGCCGATGTCCTGATCGTCGGCCGCGACGCCGGCAAGCTCGAAGCCGCGCGCCGGAAGCTGACGGCTCACGGTCCGGCTGGCGCCGTGGAGACGGTATCGGGCGATCTTGCCACCAGCCTCGGCATCGCAGCAGTTGTCGGGCACGTGAAGAGACCGGCCGGCCGCTCGACGTTCTCGTCAACAATGCCGGTGTCGCCTACCTCGTGCCATTCGAGACCGTCAGTGAGGCGCAGTTCCAGCACTCGTTCGCGCTGAATGTGACGGCGGCGTTCTTCCTCACCCAGGGGGTGCTGCCGCATTTCGGTGCCGGTGCATCCGTCATCAACATCTCCTCCTATTTCGCCAACAAGATGATCCCGAAGCGGCCATCCAGCCTCTACTCCCTGTCCAAAGGCGCATTGAACTCGCTGACCAAATCGCTCGCTTTCGAGCTCGGCCCGCGCGGCATCCGCGTCAACGCCATCGCACCCGGCACGGTCGACACCGCCATGCGGCGCAAGACCGTCGACAATTTGCCAGCCGAAGCACAGGCGGAGCTGAAAGCCTATGTCGAACGCAGCTATCCGCTGGGGCGCATCGGCCGCCCCGACGACCTCGCCGGGATGGCGGTTTATCTCGCCAGCGACGAGGCCGCGTGGACGAGCGGCGGTATCTTTGCGATCGACGGTGGATATACTGCGGGATGAGCGCTGGCTGTTGCCTTGCGTGAGACCAGACAGGTGCGGCGCGTTGTTGCCCGGACCGGGTAAAATCCGGCCATCAACCAAACAGCTGTTTCCCCGCTGCCGAGCGCAGCCCCGTCGGCAGAAATAAATACCAAGCTCTATTTATATATATACCATTTCATATCAATTAACCATCCAACTAATCGGTTCGCCGTACTCACTACTCCACCAGAATATCTTTAGTAACTTTTTACATAGTCAATGAATATTGCCCTTACTACGGATGGGGATTTAGATGAATCTTTTGTTTGGATTTTCCGGGCGCATTGGGCGTGGGCAATGGTGGTTGGCCCAGTTCGTAGTGCTGGCCCTGTTGGTGGTGACCGTCGCCGCCCTCGTCCATGTCGGAGGTGCATCGGCAGGGCATAGGCTCAGAGCGTTTCCTTCGGACGGGCTAAGTGCCAATCTGGTGCTGCTCATCGGCGCCGCGCTTTCGGTCTGGGTCAATTTCGCCGCAACGATCAAGCGGTACCATGATCTGGACAAATCAGGCCGATGGTCCCTGCTGTTGTTCCTCCCCTATATCGGCGGGCTGTGGGTGCTCGTCGAGTGCGGCTTTTTCTCCGGCTCGGACGGCAACAACGACTATGGCCCGCCATCCGGCGCGGAGGACTCGAGGAGCGATCTCAACGCCCACATTTCACGTATGACGGCCGAACGCTCTGTTCAGCAGCAATCGCGATCCACCAGGCTGGAACAGCAAGCCGGCAGGATGGATTCCGCACCTCCGACATCGCAAACGAGGCGTCCCACAGGTCCAACGGGATTTGGCCGCCGCGGCCTTTAGGTCAAGGAAAAGAGTTCCGCGCACATGCAGCGGGAAGCTACACCTCGACCAGCGGCGGCATTTTTTGCGATCGAAGGCCGTTATACGGCGGGTGAATTGCCTGGCCGCTACGGCGCGACAATTTGACCGGCGGCGCTTTCCACAAATCCAAGAGCGTCGACAACTTCCAGGATCTGATTGCGAATCCAGCGATGAGGTGGCTCGTCGTCGTGGCGTGCGTGCCAGTACATCCTGATTTCAGGAACAGCAATGGGAAGTGGCGGTTCAAACATGGCGAGCGGCAGGGTCTTGGCCGCCCAAACCGCGAACTGCCTGGGAACCGCGGAAAGGTAGTTTCCGTTTGCCACGGCCGACGCGACGGCCTGAAAGTGCGGCAGTGCCAAGCTGACACGACGCTTTCGTCCGATCTTGCCGAGCGCCTCGTCGGTGGAGCCCGACATCGAGCCGTCGATCGAGCGAAGAACGTGGGGCAGTTCGCAGAAAAGCTCAAGCGGCAGCAGCTCGCCATCTGCAATCCCCGCCTGTCTGATCGCAGCGTTGTCCCGCGCCGCAATGATTGCGAATGGCGAATGGAACAGCGGCACGCTGGAGACCCAGTCCAAGACCTCCAGCGGACGTTCCAGTGCCGCATCGATTTCATCATCCTGGAGCAGCCGCGAAACATCGCCGCGCGCGCTATCGAGAAACCTCAACGACACACGCGGCGCGATAGCCGCGACGCGCGCCGCCAGCGTCGGCATCAGCAGCATGGAAAAGAAATCCGCACCCATGAGCGTGAAGGTTCGCTCGAGCTCCGCCGGATCGAACGACTGCGCCGAATGGAAGGCGCGTTCGATCTCGCGCAGTGCCAGGCGCACCGGCTCCGCCAGGCTCTCCGCGCGCGGCGTCGGCACCATGTCGTTGCCGTGCCGCACGAACAGCTGGTCGTTGAGAGCGTGGCGCAAGCGATTGAGCGCCGCGCTGATGGCCGGCTGGCTGAGGCCGATCTGCTCACCAGCGCGCGTCACGCTTCTTTCCCGCAGCAGCGCGTCGAGCACCCTGACGAGATTGAGATCGAGGCCATTCAAATTCATCGCATCAATTCGCCCCATACGATCATTGGATTTCCATCGCCGGCATGTCCCTGGTTAGGTCGTTGTCGGCGCCGCCCCCGTCGGCAAAAAGCGACCCAAAAGGAACAGAGAGCCATGACAATGACCTCCGGGACAATCACAGGCAAGGAACTCTTCTGGTTCAACAACACGCTCGTCGCGATCCACGTCTCGTCGGCGGCGGGAGAGGACGGCATCTGCGTCGTCGAACATCGCATGCCATATGGCGACTCTCCACCGCTGCATGTGCATCGGCACGAGGACGAGGTGTTTCATATCCTGGGAGGGGTCATGCGCTTCACCATCGACGGCCACGAGTGCATCGCGGGCGTCGGCGAGACCGTCATCGCGCCGAAAGGCCTGCCGCACACCTACCGGGTCGAGTCGCCCGAAGGCGCGCGCAGCCTCACCGTCACGCGCGGCTCCGATTTCGAGACGATGCTGCGTCGGGCGAGCCGTCCGGCAGAACGGCCGGAACTGCCCTCGCAGATGGAGCCAACGCCGGAGATCATCGCGGCACTGGTGCAGCTCTGCGCAAGCAATGGCATCGACATTGTTGGCCCACCCTTAGCCTGACAAGAAGCAAGCCAACTCTCCCCTTCGGCAACATCTCCTTCCCGCGCACGCGGTTGCGCCGCGGGAGCGAGGTGCGTTCCTTCAACCGATTTGCATCCTCACCGTCCGCAATCTCTGCTTGAAGCCATTTGTGCAACGCGATACGCCCTTGCCCAAATCGACAGACCGGAGACTTGCCGTGAGCACGCCAAAGACCAGAACCGAAACCGATACGTTCGGCCCCATCGAGGTTGCCGCCGACCGCTATTGGGGTGCGCAGGCGCAGCGTTCCCTGGGCAATTTCAAGATCGGCTGGGAAAAGCAGCCGGCTTCGATCGTGCGCGCGCTGGGCATCGTCAAGCGGGCGGCGGCGGAAGCCAATATGGAGCTGAAGCGGCTCGATCCCGCGATCGGCAAGGCGATCATCGCGGCCGCGCAAGAGGTCATCGACGGCAAGCTCAATGATCATTTCCCGCTGGTGGTCTGGCAGACCGGCTCCGGCACGCAGTCCAACATGAACGCCAATGAGGTGATCTCCAACCGGGCGATCGAGATGCTGGGCGGCGTCATGGGGTCGAAGAAGCCGGTGCATCCCAACGACCACGTCAACATGAGCCAGTCGTCGAACGACACCTATCCGACGGCCATGCACATCGCCTGCGCCGAGCGCATCGTGCATGATTTGCTGCCGGCGCTGAAGCACCTGCACAAGGCGCTGGACGCCAAGGCCAAGGCCTTCAACCACATCATCAAGATCGGCCGCACCCACACGCAGGATGCCACGCCGCTGACGCTCGGCCAGGAATTCTCGGGCTATGCGGCGCAGGTCGCCTCGTCGATCAAGCGCATCGAACTGACGCTGCCCGGCCTGCAGGAATTGGCGCAGGGCGGCACCGCCGTCGGCACCGGCCTTAACGCGCCCGTCGGCTTTGCTGAAAAAGTGGCCGATCGCATCGCCGCCATCACCGGCATCGCCTTCGTCACCGCGCCGAACAAGTTCGAGGCGCTGGCGGCACACGATTCCATGGTGTTCTCGCACGGCGCCATCAACGCGGCGGCCGCCGCACTGTTCAAGGTCGCCAACGACATCCGCTTCCTCGGTTCGGGCCCGCGCTCGGGCCTCGGCGAATTGTCGCTGCCGGAAAACGAACCCGGCTCGTCGATCATGCCGGGCAAGGTCAACCCGACACAGTGCGAAGCGATGACGCAGGTCTGCGTGCAGGTGTTCGGCAACAATGCGGCACTGACCTTCGCCGGCAGCCAGGGTCATTTCGAACTCAACGTCTACAACCCGCTGATGGCCTACAATTTCCTGCAGTCGGTGCAGCTGCTCGCCGACGCTTCGGTCTCCTTCACCGACAATTGCGTCGTCGGCATCGAGGCCCGCGAAGACAACATCAAGGCGGCCCTCGACCGTTCGCTGATGCTGGTGACGGCGCTGGCGCCCAGCATCGGCTATGACAATGCCGCCAAGATCGCCAAGACGGCGCACAAGAAGGGCACGACTCTTCGCGAGGAGGCGCTGGCCACTGGACTGGTCAGCGAGGCCGACTACGACCGGCTGGTGCGGCCGGAGGACATGACGCATCCGGGCTAAGGTGTTTTTAAGCGGGAGAATTTACTCCCGCCACCGCATCAGCCGACACGAATTTCGCGCTTCTTGCCCGATCATGGAAATGCATCTACTGTGAACAATGTGTCGCCGGATAGGTGACTTTGGTGAACAGTCGGCATCGTCTATCTCTGGGTCATTCAACCCATTCGGAGAGCCACCATGTCCATCAACACTTCCACCGCCGGCGCCGGCACCGCGTCCAACAGCTCTGTCACCATCCTCCTCGGCCGCATCCTGCTCGCGGTCATTTTCCTGCTTTCCGGTTTCGGCAAGCTCACCGCCATTTCCGGCACCGCTGCCTATTTCGGCGGCCTCGGCCTGCCCCTTCCGACCGTGACGGCCGTGGTTGTCGGCCTGATCGAACTGCTCGGCGGCCTCGCCATCCTCGTCGGTTTCCAGACCAGGATCGCCGCCTGGGTGCTCGCGGTCTTCACCATCGCCACCGGGCTTGTCGCCCACACCGGCTGGGCCGACCAGATGCAGATGATCCAGTTTCTCAAGAACCTCGCCATCACCGGCGGCTTCCTGCTGCTCGCCTCGTCGGGCGCCGGCGCCTATTCGATTGACGCCAAGCGCGGCTGAATCTCCCTCCCAAGCCCGCCTCCCAAAGCTTGACAGAAGCGGCGCGGAATTTTCCGCGCCGCTTTTTCGTTGTCTGGAATAGCGGGCGCGCCGGTTTCGGCCGCCGCCGCGCAGGCGTAGACTGTGCGGTGGCCGGCTTGAGCCCAACCGGGCGCCGGCAAGGGAGGTGGCCATGACCCGCAACGCATTGCTTCTGGTTTCGCGACTGCTGTTTGCCGTGCTGTTCGTACCGTCGGGCTTCCAGGCGCTCGCCAACATTGCCGGTACGACCAGTTATTTCGCCGGCCTCGGCCTGCCGCTGCCGGCGCTCGCCGCCTGGGGCACGGGCCTGTTCGAACTGATCGCCGGGTTTCTGATCCTCATCGGCTTCCAGACCCGGATCGTGGCGCTGCTTCTGGCGGCCTTCTGCGTCGTGGCCGGTTTCATCGGCCATCACGGCCAGGGGGCCGACGACGCGACGCTCGCCTTCCTGCACCAGCAGATGCTGATGAAGGACATTGCGATATCAGGCGGCTTCCTGGCGCTGGCGATGGCCGGTGCGGGCGCCTGGTCGGCCGATGGGCGCGGCGCGGTTTGATATCTTTGCTTAACGCGCCCGAGCTGGTCGACCCCCACTCCGTCTCGGCTTCGCCGAGCCACCTCTCCCCCGATCGACGGGGTAGAGGAAAGGCGCCAAGCTTTTTCCCCTCAACGCTCGTCCAGCAACGCTCCCTTCCTTTCCCTCCGGAGGGGGAAAGGTGGCGCTGCGAAGCAGCGACGGATGGGGGGAAGCCGCTCGTCAATCGCGAAGCCGCTGACAAGTGGCGCAATTGAGTTGGTCTAATATCGCGGCCGCGCCTACTTCACCGAAACGCTCGGTCCACCCTCTACGGCCAGCACCAGGCGCCGGTTGGTTATGCGTGCCAGCTGCGCCAGCCGGCCGGCCGGCCGCTCACCGTAGAGGTCGGAGAGCGACGCCGGCAGTACCAGCGCCAGCACGCCATTGGCGCGCTGCTCCCATTTCAACCTGGGCATGATGCCGGGCATCGAGGCCGTCAGCAGATAGACGACGCGCATCATCGCCGCCAGCACGCGGGCCCGCTCGAGGTAGCGCGGCGTCGCCAGCGCCTTGATTTCCGGCGCGATGGACTCGTTGAAGATGCCGTCATGACGATAGGCATTCGCCAGCGCCAAAAAGGCACGGCCGGGATGGTCGACACCGAAGAAGGATGCGTGCGCAATGATGTTGAGCGACTGCCTGCCGCGATATTCGGGATGCGCGCGCCAGCCTATGTCGGCCAGCAATGCGGCGGCGTGGCGGTAGCGCGCCTCGTCCTCGGTCTCGTCGATGCCGAAGGCGGCAAAGGATTTGGCCGTCCAGTCAACCAGCTCATGTGCATGGGTGACCGAGCGCGAGCGCAAACGGGCGAGTTCCTCGGATGCCGAGATCAATGGATCGGCTTTCTGCTCGGCTTCGTCGAGCAGCGAATAAAGGAAGCCTTCGCGCACGCCGAGTGCCGAGACGATGATCTTCGACGGCTGCATCGCCGCCATGATCTCCTGCAGCACGACAGCACCGTAGGGCAGCAGCGAGCGGCGGTTCTTCGAAACGCCCTCAATACCCTTGACCTTCTCGATCTCGGCTTTGGCCACCTGCTTGAGAAAGTTCGTCGCACTGTCGGCCGACATCTCGTAATGGTGCATGACACCGAGCGGGTAGTTGTTCATCTCCATGTGCAGCCGGGCGAGGTTTCGCCAGGTGCCGCCGACGGCATAGAAGGCCCTGCCCTGCCCGCCCTTCAACAGCTTGGCCCGCGCCAGTTCGTCACGCGCGATCTTCTGCGCCTGGGTGAGCGAGTTCTTCGCCATATCCTGCAGGCGCAGGCCACCCAGCGGCAGCGTTATGCCGTCGCCAATGGCTTCGCCGCTGACGTCGACCAGTTCGAGACTGCCGCCGCCCAGATCGCCGGCGATGCCATTGGCTGGATGGAAGCCGGAAATGACACCGAGCGCCGAATAATAGGCCTCCTGCCGCCCGCTGATGACGCGGATTTCGGTCTTGAGCACGTCCTCGGCGCGGTGGATGAAATCGGGACCGTTGATGGCCTCGCGCGCGGCGGCGGTGGCCAAAACATACATATGCTCGGAGCCAGCCTGGTCGGACAGCGCGCGAAAGCGGCGGAACTCTTCCATCGAGCGGGTCACCGCTTCGGGGTCGAGCTTTCCGGTCGAAACGATGCCGCGGCCAAGACCAGCCAGCATCTTTTCGTTGAACAGCATGGTCGGCGAGCGCGCCAGCCCCTCATAGACAACGAGGCGGATCGAATTCGACCCGATGTCGATGATGGACAGCGGTCGGCGGTCCTGCAGCCGGCCCTGGGAATCAGACAGCATCAGGTGGACGCTGCGGCGTTCTTCTTGCGGCGCTTGAACTGCGCAATGCGCTTGGGCGCATGCGACTTCAGCGCGTCACCCGTCCGGACAGGCTCGGATTGGTCATGAAATATTCCTGCGCGTTGAACGGTTCCTCGCCCTCTTCCAGCACGACGCGCCGGGAGGTTCCATCAGCCAATACGTCGAAACTTTGCTGATTGTCCATGATGTTGCCCAGCATGATCTGGCCCAAAATCTGTTCATGCACAGTTGGATTGGTGATCGGCACCATGGTCTCGACACGACGGTCGAGATTGCGCGGCATCAGGTCGGCCGAGGAGATGTAGACGATCGCCTCGTCGGAAGGCAGGCCATGGCCGTTGCCGAAGCAATAGATGCGGCTGTGTTCGAGGAAGCGGCCGACGATCGACTTGACCCGGATGTTTTCCGACAGGCCCGGCACCTGCGGCCGCAGGCAGCAGATACCGCGCACGACGAGGTCGATCTCGACCCCAACGCGGCTGGCATCGTAAAGCGCGTCGATGATGATCGGGTCGACAAGCGCGTTCATCTTCATCCAAATGCGCGCCGGCTTTCCTTCCAACGCATGGGCGACTTCGTCGGAAATGTGCTTGAGGATGCGGCTTCTCAGCGTGAATGGCGAGATCGCGATCCGCATTTCATCGGTCGGCTCGGCATAGCCGGTGATGAAGTTGAACAGCTGGGCGACGTCGCGCGCGATTGTCGGATCGGTGGTGAAGAAGGACAGGTCGGTATAGATGCGCGCGGTGACCGGGTGATAGTTGCCGGTGCCGAGATGCACGTAGTTGCGCAGCTTGCCGTCCTCGCGCCGCACCACCAGCGACATCTTGGCGTGGGTCTTGAGCTCGAGGAAACCGAACACGACCTGCACGCCGGCACGCTCGAGGTCGCGCGCCCAGCGGATGTTGGCCTCCTCGTCGAAGCGGGCCTTGAGCTCGACAAGTGCGGTCACCGACTTGCCTGCCTCGGCCGCGTCGACCAACGCGCGCACGATCGGGCTGTCGTTGGAGGTCCGGTAAAGCGTCTGCTTGATCGCCACCACTTCGGGATCGGCCATCGCCTGGCGCAGGAACTGCACAACGACGTCGAAGGATTCGTAGGGGTGGTGGACGACGATGTCCTTCTCGCGAATGGCGGCAAAACAGTCGCCTCCATGCTCGCGGATGCGCTCGGGAAAGCGCGGATTGTAGGGCGTGAACTTCAGATCCTCGCGGGGAATGGCAACGATTTCGGAGATCTGGCTGAGCGCCAGCGGGCCTGTGAGTACGCTGATACGGCTCGACGAGACACCGAGCTCGCCGGCGACGAAATCGCGCAATTCGCCAGGCATCAGCTTGTCGAACTCGATGCGGATCACCGAACCGCGGCGGCGGCGCTTCAGCGCCGTCTCGAACAGGCGCACGAGATCTTCCGACTCCTCCTCGACCTCGATATCACTGTCGCGGATGATGCGGAAAGTGCCGGAACCCTTGACCTCATAGCCGGGGAACAGCTTGCCGATATAGAGGCCGACCGCCTCTTCCAGCGGGATGAAGCGGACATGGTGCTTGCGATCCGGCAGGCGGATGAAGCGCTTCAGCGCCACCGGCAGGCGCAAGAGCGCGCTCATCTCCTCGCCATTCTTGCGATGGCGCAGCTGCAGCGCCATCGAGAAGCCGAGATTGGGAATGAACGGGAACGGATGCGCCGGGTCGATCGACAGCGGAGTGAGCACCGGAAACACCTGGTCCTGGAAATGCTCTTCCAGCCAGACCTTCTCGTCCTTGGTCAGTGCATCTCGCGCAATGCTCTCGATGCCTTCCTTGTTGAGCAGCACGGTGAGCGCCGAAAGGCTCTTCTGCTGGTCTTCCTGCAGCCGCTCGACCTCGCGCAGCAGCTGTTCGAGCTGCTGTTCGGGCGTGCGGCCGTCAGGGCTTTTCAGCGTGATGCCTTCGCGCACCTGGCCGGCGAGGCCGGCGACACGCACCATGAAGAACTCGTCGAGATTGGCTGCCGAGATAGACAGGAAGCGGACGCGTTCCAGCAGCGGGTGATGGGTGTTCAGCGATTCCTCGAGCACGCGGCGATTGAACTGCAGCCAGGAAAACTCGCGGTTGACGAAGCGATCCGGGTTACCGCCCTCTGAACTGGCCGTCTCGACGTTGACGAATTCGCTCTGCACCGGCTTCAGTTCATTCATGGTTCCTGCCCGTAACCGTTCCTTTTGCAGCGCCGCCACATGGCGATGGACGCTCTAACATGCCTTTGTGACGCATGATCGGTCGCGGAATCGCTTTGCGTCCGCGGTCACACACTTAACCGGCTCAACTTATCCTCTGACAGGCTTTTGCGACAGTTTCATTTCATCGATCTTGCAAAGAGACCTGTTATGATCCAGATGCATGAGAGACTGCGTTAGGGAGACGACGATGGCAGGCGGTTCCATTCCCCATTTTCAGAACGATGCGGGCCATCCGGCGATCGACATCGGGGTCAAGGAATTCATGTGCACGGGCGCCAATCCGCCTTTCGACCATCCGCATGTGTTTCTCGACATGGGCGACGATAATGAAAAGGTCTGCCCCTATTGCTCCACGCTCTATCGGTACTCGCCGAAACTGAAGGCGACGGAAACGCTGCCGGCCGGCTGCCTCTACATCGACCAGGCCGCCTGATTCTTTCGCGACAGAGCTGATGGACGACACGCGCTCCCGGCAAGTCGTCATCGCCGGGGCGGGCGTCGCCGGGCTGACCGCGGCCATTGCCTTCGCCGAACGCGGCTACCCTGTGCAGGTCTTCGAACAGGCACAGCGCCTCGAAGCGGCGGGCGCCGGCATCCAGCTTTCTCCCAACGGGACGCACATTCTTCGCCAGCTCGGCGTGCTCGACCGGCTGCTGCCGGCGGCAGTGCGGCCGGAAGCCGTGGTGCTGAAGGAAGCAAGGACGCTGCGTCAACTGGCGCGGGTGCCGCTCGGACAATCGGGTGAAAACCGCTGGGGAGCTCCCTATCTCGTCGCGCACCGCGCCGATTTGCAGAACGCCCTAATGGCGCGTGCTGCCGAAATGCCTGACATCCATCTCACCACCGGGGCGCGTGTCGGCAAAGCTTCCGCCGGCCCCCATGGCGTCACGGCAAGCGCGGAGATCGGGGAAGAGACTGCCGAAGCGCATGGCTTGCTGCTGATCGGCGCCGACGGCGTGTGGTCATCGGTGCGCGGGCTTGCCGGTTCGGAAAGCGGAGCCGTGTTCGCGGCCAGCCGTTTTTCCGGGGAACTGGCATGGCGCGCAACCGTGGCGGCCGACAGCCCCGCCGGACAGGCCTTTGCCGCCATTGGCGCCGTCGACTGCGTCACCACCTTCCTCCACCCCGGCTTCCACATGGTCGCCTATCCCGTCAGCAAAGGCAGCGCCTTCAACCTCGCCGCCTTCACCAAGGGCGAGCGCATCGCGGAAGGCTGGTCGGGCCTTGCCGACCCCGCCATCCTCAGCGGAGCCATGCGTGGAACCGCGCAGGCGCTGGGAAAGCTTGTCGCCCTGGCCGGCCCCTGGACGGCCTTTCCGATCCATACCGTCCAACAAAGGCGGTGGACCAGCCCGCAAGGCATCGCGCTGATCGGCGATGCCGCACATGCGATGACGCCGTTCGCGGCACAGGGCGCGGCGATGGCGATCGAGGACGCCGCGATGCTTGCCACTCTGGTCGCCGACTTCCCCGCCGATCCGCGACAAAGCCTCATCATTTGGGAAAATCTCAGGCGACCGCGTGTGGAGAAGGTGCTTAAGCGCGGCGCGCTCAACCGCCTCGCCTGGCACGCCTGGGGACCAGTGGCACTGGCCCGCAACCTGGTGCTGGCGGCACGGCCGGCGGAGAAGCTCGCGGCCGATCTCGACTGGCTCTATGGCTGGGAGGAACCAAAGGTCGTTCGGCGGTAGAGCGTCGAGACAACAAAGCCCGATAGGCTGGCGGGACAGCGCCCCCCTCTGCCCTGCCGGGCATCTCCCCCACTTGGGGGGAGATCGGCAGCTTTGGCCCCGGCGTCCATCTTGCAAACGTTGGAGATTAGCGAAAGCCGACGCCACATCCGATCTCCCCCCCTCGTGAGGGAGATGTCCGGCAGGACAGAGGGGGGGGCGCGAAGGAACGAGGCGTTGGTGTTATCTGCGCGACCTACTAATTATACAGCCTCAACGACCACCCCAGCGACACCGGCAGTGGGTTCCACCAGCCGGTCCGCAGGCCAGCGGTACGCAGCGCGGCGGCGGTCCAGGTGTTGCAGCCGGCCAGTGCGTTGAAATGGCCGTTGGCTTCGAAGAAGCCGTCGAATTTGGAATAAGCGGCATTCTGGATATGGATCGGACCACTCGGTCCCTGCTGAAAACTGGCCTCGATGAAATCGAGCAGCGCCGCGAACTGGTCGTCACCAATGTCGAAGCCGGCGACATCGGGATGCGGTTCGACGATATCGCCGGCGACATCGACATGCATGACCGACGCGTCGAGCGTCAGCGCTTTCATCACCGGAACGGCTTTGAGCTCGGACCAGGTCGGTGTTTCCAGATAGAAGGCGCGGCCACCCCAGCCAAAGACGATGTAGCGCACCTCGGGGATGTCTTCCGGGATGCCGGCTTCGACCAGAAAATGAAAGCGCTGACGCACGGCATTGTCCACCGGGATGGCGATGTCGGTGTGGATCGGGTTCTTCAGCACCAATATGTGCCGCGTGCCCTGGCCCGCCGACGCCGCCGGCCAGAGCGGGCGTGGCACCAGCGTGCCGAGGGCGGCTGCAAGCACGATCGCGGCCAGCACTGTGGACAGGAACCGCAGCACTTTTCTCATCGATGACGCCCCCCGCTCTGCCGCCAATCGCATCGGCCGATCCATAAGAAAAGCCCGGCCGCATTGCGGCCGGGCTCTTGCGCTCGGTGTGGAACCGCTCAGTGCAGGATCTGGCTGAGGAACAGTTTGGTGCGCTCGTGGCGCGGATGGTCGAAGAATTCTGCGGGCGTGTTCTGCTCGACGATCTGGCCCTGATCCATGAAGATCACCCGGTTGGCGACCTTGCGGGCAAAGCCCATTTCGTGGGTGACGCACAGCATGGTCATGCCCTCTTCGGCCAAGCCCACCATCGTCTCCAGCACCTCCTTGATCATCTCCGGGTCGAGTGCGGAGGTCGGCTCGTCGAACAGCATGATGCGCGGGTTCATGCACAGCGAGCGGGCGATCGCCACGCGCTGCTGCTGGCCGCCGGACAGCTGGCCCGGATATTTGTTGGCCTGCTCCGGGATTTTCACCCGCTTGAGGAAATGCATGGCGATTTCCTCGGCCTGCTTCTTCGGCGTCTTACGCACCCAGATCGGCGCCAGTGTACAGTTCTCCAGGATGGTCAGATGCGGGAACAGGTTGAAGTGCTGGAACACCATGCCGACCTCGCGGCGCACCTCGTCGATCTTCTTCAGATCGTTGGTCAGTTCCTTGCCGTCGACGATGATCTTGCCCTTCTGGTGTTCCTCCAGCCGGTTGATGCAGCGGATCATGGTCGACTTGCCCGAGCCCGATGGGCCGCAAATGACGATGCGTTCACCGCGCATCACTTTCAGGTTGATGTCCTTCAGCACATGGAACTCGCCATACCATTTGTGCATGGCGATGATGTCGATGGCGACATCGGTGGTCGAGATGTGCATCTTGGCGGCGTTGACCTTGATCTCTTCCGCGCTGACGGCATTTTCGGTGGCCATGACAGGGTCCCCTTGTTCTTTTATCTTTGGTTATGATGCATGTCGTTATCCCAAAACCGCAACTCACTTTTGGGCGACATGCATCAGCGTTTGTGGCCAGTGTCGAGCCGGCGTTCAGTGTACATTGAATAGCGCGACATGCCGAAGCAGAACAGCCAGAAGACGAAGGCGGCGAACACCAGGCCGGACCTGGCCGTTTGCGGTGTCGCCCAGTTGGCGTCCGAGAAGTTCTGCTTGACGACACCAAGCAGGTCGAACATCGAGATGATGAGGACCAGGCTGGTGTCCTTGAACATGCCGATGAAGGTGTTGACGATGCCGGGAATGACCAGCTTCAGCGCCTGCGGCAGCACGATCAACCCCATTTTCTGCCAATAGCCGAGGCCGAGCGAATCGGCGCCTTCATACTGGCCCTTGGGGATCGCCTGCAGGCCGCCGCGCACGACTTCAGCCATATAGGCGGCGGCAAACAGCGACACGCCGATCAGCGCCCGCAGGAACTTGTCGAAGGTGACGCCCGCCGGCAGGAACAGCGGCAGCATGACACTGACGAAGAACAGCACGGTGATCAGCGGGATGCCGCGCACCGTTTCGATGAAGACCACGCACAGCGTCTTGACGATCGGCATTTTCGAGCGCCGGCCGAGCGCCAGCACGGTGCCCAGCGGCAGCGACACGGCAATGCCGACAAAGGACAGGCTCAGCGTCACCAGCAGGCCACCCCAGCGCGAGGTCTCGACATGCGGCAAGCCGAACGCACCGCCGATCAGCAGGAAAAACGAGACGATCGGCAGCACCAGGAAAAGCAGGATGGCGTTCAGCCCCTTGCGTGGCACGCGCGGGATCAACATCGGCACCAAAAGCGCCACGAACAGGATGGCAACCAGGATCGGCCGCCAGCGTTCCTCGATCGGATAGGTGCCGAACATGAACTGGCCGAACTTGGCATTGACGAAAGCCCAGCAGGCGCCGCTCCAGCCATCCGGCTGAATGCCGCCTTGTGCGACGGTCGCACAGACGGTGCGGTCCGGCCCGGTCCACTGGGCGTTGATGAACGCCCAGCTGATGACCTGCGGCAGCACCCAGGCAACGATGGCGATGCCAAGGATGGTCATGATGGTGTCGCCGACCGTGCCGACCAGGTTCTTGCGCACCCAGGCCATCGGCCGCGGACGCTGGCCGGCGCGGGCTGCGCCAGGGCCATTTCGGTGCGCACCCAGGACATATCGTGTTCCTGCATGGCTCTACCTCTCCACCAGCGCCATCTTGGCGTTGACCACGTTCATGACGGCCGAGGTCACCAGGCTGAGTATGAGATAGGCGATCATCATGATCAGCACGCCTTCGACCGCCTGTCCCGTCTGATTCAGCACTGTACCCGCCGTTGCCGTCAGGTCCGGATAGCCGATGGCGATCGCCAGCGACGAGTTCTTGGTCAGGTTGAGATACTGGCTGGTCAGTGGCGGAATGACGATGCGCATGGCCTGCGGCACGACAACCAGCCGCAAGATCGACCCGGATCGCAGCCCAAGAGCAGCGGCCGCCTCGGTCTGGCCCTTGCTGACACCCCGGATGCCGGCGCGCACGATTTCGGCGATGAAGGCCGCCGTGTAGCAGGACAGCGCCAGATAGAGCGACAGGAACTCCGGCTTGACCTGAAAGCCGCCGGTCAGGTTGAAGGTCGATTGCTTCGGGAGATCAAAGCTCAGCGGAAAGCCGCTCAGCACGTAAGCGAGCAAGGGCAGGCCGACGATCAGCGCTACCGAGGTCCAGAACACTGGAAATTGCTGACCTGTCGCCATCTGCCGCTGACGCGCCGTGCGGGCGACGAACCATGCCATGGCAATGCCGACAAGCAGAGCGACGAAGATCAGCCAGGAGCCCTCGCCCCAGACCGGGCGGGGAAAGTAGAAGCCGCGCTGGTTGAGGAAGGAGCCAAAGGGCAGATGATAGCTGTCACGCGGTGCCGGCAGCACGGCGAGCACGCCGGAATACCAGAAGAAGATGACCAGCAGCGGCGGGATGTTGCGGAAGACCTCGACATAGACCGTGCAGATCTTCTGGATCAGCCAATTCTGCGACAGGCGGCCGATGCCGATGACGAAGCCGATGATGGTGGCGGTGATGATGCCGGCGACGGCGACGATGATGGTGTTGATCAGGCCGACAAGGATGGCGCGGCCATAGGTCGAGTCCGAAGTATAGGCGATCGGCGTATCCGAGATGTCGAATCCGGCGCGTCCCCTGAGGAAACCGAAGCCGGAGGCGATGTGCAGGCGCTGCAGATTGTCGATGACATTCTGCACAATCCACCAGACGGAGCCGAACAGAACGATGACGACCAGCGTCTGGAAGAAGAGACTGCGGACTTTCGGATCATTGATGAAGGAAGCCCCGCTGGGCCCTTCGCGAATAACTTCCTGCGATGCCATATGACCGTCCCCTGGAAAGAGAAACCGGAAGGCAGATATCTGCCTTCCGGATCACATTTCGGTCAGCGGATCGGCGGAGCGTATTGCAGGCCGCCCTTGGTCCACAGTGCATTGATGCCGCGGGCGATCTTGAGCGGGCTGCCCGAGCCGACATTGCGGTCGAACATTTCACCATAGTTGCCGACGGCCTTGACGATGTTGACGACCCAGTCGTTGGAGACGCCGAGATCGGTGCCGATCTTGGTGTCCGCTTCCTGGCCGAGCACCCGCTTGATCTCGGGGCTCGGGGAATTCTTCATCTCGTCGACATTGGCCTTGGTGATGCCGAGTTCCTCGGCGTCGAGCAGCGCGAAATATGTCCACTTGACGATGTGGTACCACTGGTCGTCACCCTGGCGCACGGCCGGACCGAGCGGCTCTTTCGAAATGATCTCGGGCAGCACGACGTGATCGGCCGGCGCACCCAGCGTCAGGCGGATACCGTAAAGGCCCGACTGGTCGGTGGTGTAGACGTCGCAGCGGCCGGCGTCATAGGCGGCGTTGACCTCTTCGAGCTTTTCGAAGACGACCGGATTGTACTCCATCTTGTTCGCCTTGAAGTAGTCGGCGAGGTTGAGCTCGGTGGTGGTGCCGCTCTGTACGCAGACGGCGGCACCGGAGAGCTGGAGCGCCGAATTGACGCCCGGCAGCTTCTTGGCGTTGATCATGAAGCCCTGGCCGTCATAGTAGGTCGTGCCGACGAAATTCAGGCCAAGTGCGGTGTCGCGGTTGATCGTCCAGGTGGTGTTGCGCGACAGGATGTCGACCTCGCCGGACTGCAGCGCGGTGAAGCGCTCCTTGGCGCTGAGCGGCGTGAACTTGACCTTGGTGCCGTCACCGAAGACGGCGGCCGCGACAGCGCGGCAGAAATCCGCATCGATGCCTTGCCAGTCGCCCTTGTCGTCCGGCGCTGAGAAGCCGGCGAGACCGGTCGAGACACCGCACTGGATGAAGCCCTTCGCCTTGACGGTGTCGAGCGTCGTCGCCGACGCGGCCGACGCCATAAGCCCGAGCGTAGCGGCGCCAAGAATGCCGATAGCAATATGTTTCATGACCCACAGACCCTTTTCTCTGTTTTTCAGGCAAACCCTGATTCTTTTTCCCGTGTGAACGCAGCTCCCATTCCAGCCCATTCCCCGGAATTCCACATCGTAACCGACGCGCCGCCTCCCATTCACGAACAGCATCGAAGGCGATAATTCTCGTGAGGTCAAGGAAAATGACCGAATCCGAACGTGTTTGAAAATCGATTGCCTGAAATGCCCGAATTGCAGACAAACGCGCCCGCAATTTAGTCACGGCGCGAATAAAGTCGGCAAAGCGTATTCAACGCAAAATGCGGGCCAGCGGCGAAATCCATCCCTGGCACCAGCGTTGCGTCACTGATCTGGATACGGAATGAATTGGCACGCCCGAAGACTGTCATCAGACATGTGCTGTTAAAACGCGCGAGAAACGAGCCAGACGCCGGCCGCCGCCATCAACACGCCGGAAATGCGCGGAATCAACGGCCCGGTCGTGACTGTCTTTCCCAGGAGAACGAGGATGGCGATGCCGGCGAACCACAGACCTCCCCTAGCCGCTGGCAAGGCCAGGTGCCGCGTCGCTCGCTCGCGCACTGCCGCGCCCGGCCAGCCGCTTTCACGACCTGACGGCGACGCCGGTCCGCGAGAGAATTGGCATATTCGAAGTCCATCCCTGGCGGACGGTGGGCGGTTGCACGGTCCCTGACACCGCACTATGGCTAGCGCCTTGTCAAACAAGGCGAAGACGAAGAATGGCTAAGGACGGCAACGAGCAGGTTTCCGGAAAAATGGGCATCAACACGCGGCTTGCCCATTCGGGCAACAACCCGCACGACTATTTCGGCTTCGTCAATCCGCCTGTCGTGCACGCCTCGACGGTGCTGTTCCGCGATGCCGCGACGATGGCGGCGCGCGATCAGAAATACACTTACGGCACACGCGGTACGCCGACGACGGACGCCCTTGCCCATGCCATTGACGCGCTGGAGGGATCCGCCGGCACGATCCTGGTGCCGTCGGGCCTGGCGGCGGTGACCATTCCGCTGCTCGCCTTCTTATCGGCTGCCGATCATCTGCTGATCGTCGATAGCGTCTACCATCCGACCCGTAATTTCGCCGACACGATGCTGAAGCGGCTCGGCGTCGAGGTGGAATATTATGATCCGCATATCGGCGCTGATATCGCAGCCCTGATCAAGCCCAACACCAAAGTGGTGTTCACGGAATCGCCGGCCTCCAACACATTCGAGGTGCAGGACATACCGGCGATCGCCAAGGCGGCGCATGCCGCCGGCGCCATCGTGATGATGGACAACACCTGGGCGACGCCGCTCTATTTCCGGCCGCTCGACTACGGCGTCGACATCTCCATCCACGCGGCGACGAAGTATCCGGCCGGCCATTCCGACGTGCTGCTTGGTACGGTCTCGGCCAATGAGAGCCATTGGAAGCAGCTCTTCGAGAGCTTTTGCACGCTTGGCTGCTGTGCAGGCCCCGATGATGTTTACCAGGTGCTGCGTGGCCTGCGCACGATGGGCGTGCGGCTGGAACATCACCAGCGCAGCGCGCTTGCCATCGCATCGTGGCTCGAAGGCCAGAAGGGCGTGGCGCGCGTGCTTCACCCTGCCCTTCCCAGCCACCCGGACTACGATCTGTGGAAGCGCGATTTTTGCGGTTCGAGCGGCATCTTTTCCTTCGTGATGGCCGGCGGCGGCCAGAAGGAGCAGCACGCCTTTCTCGACGCGCTGCAGATCTTCGGGCTCGGCTATTCCTGGGGCGGCTATGAGAGCCTTGCGGTGCCGGTCTGGCTCAGCGACCGTGTCATTGCAAAAGGCCCCTATGACGGTCCGTTGATCCGCCTGCAGATCGGCCTTGAGGATGTCGACGACCTGAAAGCCGACATCCTGCGCGGGCTGGCGGCTGCCGCCGCCTGACGGCGCATACGGGCTGGCTGCCGGGCAGAATCAGCAGAAGGGCGCAAGGCTCTGACGCTGATGACAAAGTGCGAGCCGTTCGCAGCATCCCAGCGAGGCGTGGCGCGCAATATTATTCTCTTGGCCGTCGACTTGGCGGATTTGTTTGACTTTCAAATCCATGGGTTCGGCTGCATTGCCTGCTGCACGGCATCGTCAGCAATCCATTTATCACAAAGCATGCCATGGCCTTTCCTCTTTTTGTCCCCATCCTTGCCGGCGCGACGCTGCGTGAACGCATCCTGGCGTGTATCGGAGCCACGATCGGCATCGCGCTGACCGGCGTGATCAGCGGGCTGGCGATGGGCGGCGGCCCGCATGTGGCCCTGCTGGTGGCGCCGATGGGCGCCTCCGCCGTGCTTCTCTTCGCCGTGCCCGCGAGCCCGTTGGCGCAACCCTGGTCGATCATCGGCGGCAATTCCATATCGGCGCTGGTCGGTGTGACCGTGGCGCATTTCATCCATGATCCGGTATTTGCCTCGGGCCTTGCCGTGGCGCTCGCCATCGCGGCGATGTCGTTCACGCGCTGCCTGCATCCGCCAGGTGGCGCGGCAGCATTGACGGGAGTGCTTGGCGGGCCTGCCGTTGTCAGCGCGGGCTTCCTGTTTCCCTTCGTGCCGGTGGCGTTGAATTCGATCATCCTGGTCACGCTGGGTTTCCTTTTCCACAGGCTGGCGCGGCGCAACTACCCGCATGTCGCCGCACCCGCCGCCAACAGCCACGGGACCGCCGATCCGCCGGCGCAACAGCGCGTCGGCTTCCGGCCGAGGATATCGACGCGGCGCTGACCACGCTCGACGAAACCTTCGACATCGACCGCAACGACCTCGAACGGCTGTTGAGACAAGTCGAGCTGCAGGCCATGGTGCGCTCGCACCGGACCCTGCTGTGCCAGGACATCATGTCCCGCGACGTGATTTCGGTGTCCGACCAGGCCACGGCCCACGAGGCGCGACAGCAACTGCTCGATCACAACATCCGCACCTTGCCGGTGGTTGACGCGGATGCCCGGCTGGTCGGGGCCGTCGGCCTGCGCGAGCTTACGAAGGCCACCGATACGGTGAAGGGCGTGATGTCGAAGGCCGGCACCGCCTCGCCCGACACGCCGGCGATGAGCCTGCTTCCCGTGCTGACCGACGGCCGCAGCCATGCCGTGGTCATCGTCGACGGCGAGCGGCGCATTCTCGGCCTGATCACCCAGACCGACCTGCTGGCGGCGGCCGCACGCGTGCAAGCCGCAGACAAGGGATTGGCGGCGGCTTAGAATAGCGAAGCCAGGTGCCGAAATCCGGGAACCTTTTTCAGGCAGGTGCATCCAACGTACAGTCAAGTGCCTGTTCGGGGAGATCCGGTCGCGATGAGCAAGCTCGCAATGCCCGTCAAAATGCCTGGGGTGGCCGAGGCCCCTTCCGGCGACGTGCTGCTCGTACAGCGAGCACTGGCACGTGAGGCGGGCGCCTTTCGCGTCATCATCAAGATGCACAACCAGCGGCTCTACCGCATCGCGCGCGGCATACTGCGCAACGACGCCGAAGCCGAGGACGTCGTCCAGGAGGCCTATGTCCGCGCCTTCGCCGGCCTCGCCGCATTTCGCCGCGACTCCTCGCTCGCCACCTGGCTGTCGCGCATCGTCATCAACGAAGCGCTGGGCCGCCTGCGCAAGAGGCGCCGCACCGTGGCGATGCCCGAAAACCCGGAAGCGCAGATCATCCGCTTTCCCCTCAACCCCAGCGACGACCCGGAGCGGACGATGGCGCAGCGGCAGATTCTGGCACTCGTCGAACGGGCGACCGACAGTCTGCCCGACATCTACCGCATGGTCTTCGTGGCTCGCGTCATCGAGGGCCTGAGCATGGAGGAAACCGCCGATCTGCTTGGCGTGCGGCCGGAGACCGTCAAGACAAGGCTGCACCGGGCGCGTACCTTGTTGCGCAAGGCCCTGGACGACGAGATCGGCCCGGTGCTGCTCGACGCCTTTCCCTTCGCCGGCCGCCGTTGCGAGCGGCTGACCAAGGCCGTGATGGGACGGCTGGGTTTCGAGTGATCTTGTTCTGATTTTCGGGAACGTTTCTCCCGGCCGCGCATCCAATCAGCGTCAACTGAAAATGTAAGCCCGGCGCCTCAGCGCGGCCGGGCGAAGGAGGATGCCATGTTCACCCGATATACCGCCGCCCTTGCCGCCCTGCTCTTCGTCAGCGCCGCCCCTTTCGCGCAAGCCGCGGACAAGCCGACCGATCCGCAGATCGCCCACATCGCCTACACTGCCGGCGTCCTCGACATCGAGGCGGCCAAGCTGGCGATCAAGACATCGAAGAACAAGGAGGTCGTCGCCTTCGCCAAGGACATGGAGCGCGACCATGAGGCGGTGAACAAGCAGGCGCTCGACCTGGTCAAGAAGCTCAAGGTGAAACCCGAGGACAACGCCACCAGCCAGGCGCTGAGCAAGGCGGCGGAAGAAGAACGCGCCAAGCTCGCCAAGCTGAAAGGGGCAGCCTTCGACAAGGCCTATATCGAGAACGAAGTCGCCTATCACAAGCAGGTCAACGGCGCGCTCGAAACGCTGCTCATTCCTTCGGCCAGCAATGCCGAGCTGAAGAGCCTGCTCGAGACCGGCCTCAAGATCTTCCAGGGGCATGAGCAGCATGCCGAACATGTCGCCGGCATGCTGAAATGAAAGCGGGTGCCTTGATCCGTCTGTCATGGCTCGCCGCCCTGGCGCTTACGGTGGCGCCGGCGGCCGCCGCAACGATAGAGGTCACCATCGACAAGCTCGTCTTCTCGCCGGCAACCGTCGAGGCGAAGGTCGGCGACACGATCGAGTGGGTGAACAAGGACGTGATTGCCCATACGGCCACCGTGAAGGGCGGCTGGGAGGTGATGATCCCGCCGAAGAAATCGGCAAGCCTGACAGTGAAGGCGGCCGGAGCGGTCGACTATTTCTGCCGCTTTCACCCCAACATGAAAGGCCGCTTGGTGGTGGCGCCCTGAGACTGAGAGATCGACGGCGAAAACCGCTTCGCCGTCGATCGCTATCCCGAGCTGGTCAACTCTGCCTGCGAAAGCAGCCATTCGATCATTTGCGCTGCTTGGGCAGGTGGCCGGTCTGGAGCCAGCACTTCGAGGCTGAGGCCACTCTGGACACGCTGGGAAAACGGCGCCACGAGCGCGCCGGACGCCAGGGCGCGAGAGACCAGCACTTCATGCCCCATCAGCACGCCGGCGCCATCGATAGCGGCCTGAAGTGCAAGGCTATAAAGCGAAAACTCCGATCCGGCATCGATCGATGGGCCTTTCATGCCGACACTGTCAAACCAAAGGTTCCAATCACCGGTCCAGGTGGTGTCCCACAACAAGAGCTGCGAGGCGAGATCCGCGGGCGTTTTCAGTTGTGCGGCCAAGCCGGGAGTACAGACCGGAAACAGGACATCGTCGCAAAGCTTGAACGAACGGCTGCCGCCGGCTCTTTGCCTTGTCAGGAAGATGGCGAGGTCGAATGGTTCTCGCCTGAAATCCGGCGGCTCCTCGAGCGCGTGTATGGATGGACGAAGAGCCGGCAAGGCAGCGCGCAGAGCCGGCAAGCGCGGGGCCAGCCACAGTTGGGCAATGGACGGCAGCGCAGCGATACTCACTTGCGATTTCGGCGCCCAGATGCGCAGTTCCTGAACGGCAAGGCCCAAGGCGTCAAACGCAGTGGAGAAGGCCGGGATTGCCGCGCGTCCCGCTTCCGTCAGATGCAGCCCCTGCGCATGCCGGACAAAAAGTGGCGAACCAAGCCATGCTTCAAGGGATTTGACCTGGTGTGACACGGCCGCCGGCGTGACACCGAGTTCATCCGCGGCCTTGGCGAAGCTCTCATGCCGAGCGGCGGCCTCAAAGGCCCGCAAGGTGTTGAGGGGCGGCATTCGAGGTCGCGGCGGATTTACGGCCATTGCCCGACATTCCAGGACAGCGTCGGCGGCCGGTGGCCGCCGACGCGATGTTTCTATTTGAGGGCGACCGGGATCAGCTTGCCGTCGACCGTCTTCCACTCGAATACGACGAACCCCGGCTGCTTGATATCCCCCTTCTCGTCATACGAGATCGAGCCGAGGACCGTCGCGATGGCGGCGCCGGAATGGAGGTATTCGGCAGCGGCCTTCGGATCATCGGCCTTGGCCTTGGCGATGGCCTCGGCAAGAATCTGCGTTGCCGCGTAAGCGTAAAGGGTCACCGCTTCGGTCGGCACGTTCCTGGCCTTAAGATCGGCGACGGCGTCCTTGGCTTCCGGGAATGTCGCCGGATCGGGGAATGACGTCATCAGGGTTCCAGCAGCACCGTCACCGGCTATGGCGCCGAATTCGCTGTTGCTGATGCCGTCACCGCCCATCAGGATCGCGGCGACGCCCTGATCGTGCATCTGACGGACAATGAGCCCGGCCTCCGTGTGCTGGCCGCCATAATAGACGAGATCGGCACCCGATTGCTTGATCTTGGTCACCAGCGGACTGTAGTCCTTCTCGCCCGGGTTAACCTCCTCGTGGAGGGCCTCCTTGCCGCCACCGGCATTGTAGGCCTTGGTCATTTCATCGGCGAGGCCTTTGCCCGCAGTCGACTTGTCGTCGACGATGGCGATCTTCTTGTCCTTGAAACGGCCGAGAATGAAGTTGGCGGCGATCGAGCCCTGCTGATCGTCGCGGCCGCATGCCCTGAACGCATTCCACAGACCGCGCTCGGTAACCGTCGGATTGGTGGCTGTCGGCGTCACGAACAGGACGCCATTTTCCGAATAGACTTCGGAGGCCGGAATGGTGACCCCGGAATTGTAGTGCCCGACGACATAGTGGACGCCGTCGGCGACAAATTTGTTGGCGACCGAAACGCCCTGCTTCGGGTCGGAGACGTCGTCACCGACCGATACGACAAGCTTTTGTCCGAGAACGCCGCCATTGGCGTTGATGCGTTCGACCGCGGTTTCGACACCGACGCGGTACTGTTCTCCATAGGCGGCGTTCGGTCCCGACATCGGACCCGCGACGCCGAACACGATATCCGCCCTCGCAACGCCGACAGCGGCAGCCGTGATTAGGGCAGCAGTCATCATCTGCACGATCATGCGCATTTCATTCCCCTGTTTTTAGAGTGGCGGGCATTTGCCCGCGGGTTCTGGCCGTCAGTTCACAAAATGAAGTTTGTTGAACCGACGCCGGAATGCCGTGACATCAGCGGCGACCTGTTCGATGGCGTCGTTGCCGCGCAGCCCCCTGGCGATAAGCGCCGCGAGTTCCGGCATGTCATCTTCGGTCATACCCCAACGAACGATCTCGGGTGTGCCGAGGCGCAGCCCATTCATGTCGCCGTCAACCGTATCTACGGGAAGGCCGATGCCGCAGCTCAGAATGTTGGCCAGCCGCAGTTTTTTTGCCGCGGCCTGACCGCCGCCGAATTCGGCTGCCTTGATGGCGAACTGGTGCGATGTCGTGTAGCCCTTGCTCGTCGAAAACACCGGCAGACCGCGATCCGCAAGGCTATCGGCCAGGGCCTTTGCGGTCCGCGCCATAGTAGCTGCATAGGCTTTGCCGTGGTCTTTCCAGTCCAGAAGCGTGATTGCCAGCGCCGCCGACTTGGCGGCATCGAAATTGGCCGTCATGCCAGGAAATGCGATCTTGTCGAGTTTTTCGGCGACGGCGGCATCGTTGGTGACGATCAGCCCCGATGCCGGACCGCCGAGGCTCTTGTAAGTACTCATCGTCATCAGATGAGCCCCCTCCTGCAGAGGCTGCTGCCAAGCGTGCCCGGCAATCATGCCGCATAGATGCGCGGCGTCGAAGAGGACCAGCGCGCCGACCTCGTTGGCGATCGCCCTGATTTCCCGAATGGGATGTGCCAGCAGATTGAGGCTGCTGCCGATCGTGATCATTTTCGGCTTTATCGACTTGGCCAGGTCGCGCAATTTTCCGACATCGACGGTGTAGCCGTCAGCATCAACCGGAGCCGTGTGAATATCGAGGCCGTAAAGGCCGGCGCAGCCTGCCATGTGGTGGGTAACATGGCCACCGACCGCCGGCGAAGGGACAATGATGCTGTCGCCTGGCCGGGCCGCAACCATGAAGGCGTAGAGATTGGCGATCGCGCCGGATGGCACGCGGATCTCGGCATATTTCGCGCCGAAGACTTCCGCCGCGAGTTCCGCCGCGATGACTTCGATCCGCTCGACACCTTCCAGGCCCATTTCATATTTGTCGCCGGGATAGCCAAGCGATGGGCGCGATCCGAGGCCCGAGGCGAGCGCTGCCTCGGCCTTAGGGTTCATGACATTGGTCGCCGGGTTGAGGTTGATGCAGTCGCTCTCGTGGATCGAGCGGTTCAGCTCAATACCCCCGGCGATTGCCGCCATGACGGCATCGGTCGTCTGATGACTAGTTTGCTCTGCCAGTTGCTGGGCGAACATTTCGCAATGTGAGGGGACCCAGGACCTGCGAGCGAGAGCGACCAACGATGCCTCCATTGCCTTCGCCGACAAATCGGCTGCGAATGACGACGAGGATGACGCTGGTGATTGCCTGGGCGCAAACGAGTAGTTCTAGCGCCTAGGCTTAGGAAAAATAAGCCTACTATGCCTCGGCTGTCTGGAGAACGGAGGTTTTTCTTCCGGCCTCGTCAGGTCGCGTGATATTTGTCCACGAGCCGTCGCGGCTAATCGTGATGTGCTTTGATGCGGTGGCGATGCGCTGCCTGCTTTGCCCGGTTGCCGCACTGCGCCATGCTGCACCAGCGGCGTCGATGGCCGCGCGTGTGGTCGACGAAAAGCAGCGTGCAGGCCGGACCCTCGCAGGCTTTTACATGTGAGAAATCCTCGCTGCAGACGAACCGCGCCAGCGCCTCGCCGATCGGCAGCAGAAGCGCCTCGGGCGTGCGCCACTTGCGGGCCGTCTGAAGCTGAAAAGGGATCTCATTGCCCACAGACATGTCTTTACCGGCAAGGACGGGGGCGATCCGCGTGAAAATCTCGTCGCGCTCGAGCAGGCGGTTGAGCGGCTCCAATTGCGCAAGATCCCGAGCGGCCAGCGGACGCCCCTTGTGTTCACGTACGAACCCACGGAACCATTCCCTGAGATGCCGCGCCTGATCGGCCACCTTGTCGAGTTCGCCCGGGAGAGCGTGCGTGCGAACGTTGTCGAGCGCCTCGGGCGGCGCCAGCCGCGCTTGCTCAACCCAATCCAGCAACCCCTCGCCGTCCTTGATCCAGTCGACAGGGGTATCGACCGGCGTTGCGATCGAATTGAGGAAATCCAGGCCGAGCGCGTCACCGACAAAGATCGCAGGGGTCATCATAACTCCAATCGCGCATCGGCCCGCCGAGCGACCTGAACACAAATCAGTGATAACCCCTTCAAGCCCGATTGACAAGTTACGTTCATACCCCGTAACCCTTTTAAACAACTTAGGCAGGTTACCAACCAACTCGACCCGGAAGGAGACGCCGCCATGCCCTCGAACAATGTCAGTGTCGTGCTCGTCCATGGCGCCTGGGCGGACGGGTCGAGCTGGGCCAAGGTCATCGCGCCGCTCGTGGCGCAGGGCTTCGACGTGATTGCCGCGCCCCTGCCGCTGACGTCATTCGCCGACGATGTGGCGGCACTCGACCGAACGCTGGAGCGCGTCGCCGGGCCTGTCGTGCTCGCCGGCCATGCCTATGCCGGCGCGGTGATCGGGGCGACACGCAGCGACAAGGTGAAAGCGCTGGTCTATGTCGCCGCACTTGCGCCCGACGAAGGCGAGACCGTGGTGGACGTCTTCTACCGCGCAACACCGCACGCCAAGGCGCCGAAGCTGGCGCCGGACGATCATGGCCTGATCCACCTGCCGGACACTGCCTTTGCTTCCGCCTTTGCGCAGAACGCATCGGTCGACGAACTGGCGGTGCTGCGGGCGGTCCAGCGGCCGATCTCGCCGGCCTGCATCACCGTGCCGATGGCGCGGCCGCTGTGGAAGGACCGGCCGGCTTGGTTCCTGATTGCCGAGCAGGACCGCATGATCGTTGCAGAGACACAGCACTTCATGGCCAAGCGCATGAACGCCCGCTTGCGCGTGTTGCCGGCCGATCACACGCCAATGGCCACCGCGCCCGATGCCGTCGTCGACATCATCGTTGAAGCTGCGCGTGCGGCCGAGGCGCAAGGCTGAGCCCGGCGGCGGGTTTGCCGCCCTCGATCTCAATAACCTTCTCAATGCCCATTTTTCGGTTACAGCAATGGAGAGAACCATAACCGCCAACCGCAACGCCGATGTCGACGGCTTCAACATCTTCTATCGCGAGGCCGGCACGCCTGGCGCGCCAAAGCTGCTGCTGCTGCACGGCTTCCCGAGCTCGAGCCATATGTTCCGGGATCTCATTCCGCTGCTTGCCGACCGCTTCCATATCGTCGCGCCCGATCTGCCGGGATTTGGCCGCTCCGACATGCCGCCGCGCGAAAAATTTGCCTATACGTTCGACCACATTGCCGAGATCGTCGACCGCTTCACCGAGGTGGTCGGCTTCGACCGCTACGCCCTCTACGTCTTCGACTATGGCGCGCCGACCGGTTTCCGGCTGGCGTTGAAGCACCCCGAGCGGATCAGCGCGGTCATCTCGCAGAATGGCAACGCCTATGAGGAAGGCCTCGGCGAGGACTGGAACCCGATCCGCGCCTACTGGCGCGACCCCTCGCCGGCCAACCGCGAGGCGCTGCGCCCCGCCTTCAAACCGGAGGCGATCGCCTGGCAGTACACGGATGGCGCGCCGGCGGATCTGGTCTCGCCCGACGGCTATTCGCTGGACAGTTTCTATTTCGGCCGGCCGGACGCCGAGGAAGTGCAGCTCGACCTGTTCGGCGACTACAAGAGCAATGTTGCCCTCTATCCCGCCTTCCAGGCCTACTTCCGCACCCACAAGCCGCCGTTCCTGGCGGTGTGGGGCAAGAACGACCGATTCTTCCTGCCGCCGGGCGCCGAGGCGTTCAAGCGCGACATGCCGGACGCGGTGGTGCGTTTCCTCGACACCGGCCATTTCGCGCTGGAAACGCATGCCAACGAGGTCGCCAAAGCGATCCTCGACTTCCTGCGCTGACGCGAAAAGAGGAGACTTGCCTCAGGGCGAAGGGACGGCCGTAGCGACGCCCCCCCGACATGGCACCTCATCTCGACGCCTTGGCCTCCCCCATGGCCTGGTCGAGCCTCAGTGAGGCGCGCCTTGCCTCGTCCGGCCTTGTGATGTGCGTCCAGGAGCCGTCATAGCTGGGCTTGCGCCGCTCGATCCAGGCGCCAAGCCCTTCCCTGAGATCGGCTGTCGGGACCATGCGGGCGAACTGTTCGGCCTCGACCAGCAACCCTTCGGCGATGCTGAGGTTGATACCGCGCGCCACCGCGGTGAGGATGCCGGCGAGCGCTGCCGGCGAATGCGTGATGATGCGGCGGGCAAGATCGTGCGCCGCCGGCATCAGCTCGCTATGCGGCACGACCTGATTGACGAGACCAAGTTCGAGCGCCCGCGGCGGCGGAAACCAGTCGCCCGTCAAAAGCAATTCCAGCGCGCGCTTGCGCCCGGCGAGCCGCGGCAGGCGCTGCGTGCCGCCGAAGGTCGGCGGCATCGCAAGGTTGATCTCCGGCTTGGCGAACAGCGCGCGGTCGCTGGCGATCGCCAGCGGCACGGCCTCGGTGATTTCGCAGCCGCCGCCGAAGGCAATCCCGTTGACCGCGGCGATGATGGGCTTGCGGAAGGCCTCCAGCCTTGCCGTCAGCCGCTGGCCGCGGATGACGAAGTCGCGCAGCGCGACATCCGCACCGCGAGCCACGCTCGCCGAGAATTCGTGGATATCGCCACCCGCCAAAAACGCCCGCTCCCCTGCTCCGGTGAGGATAACAGCCCGGATGCTGCCATCGACTTCAATGTCGTCGAGGACCGCGAGCAGGCGATCGATCAAGCCATAGTTCAGCGCGTTGAGCCTTTCCGGGCGGTTGAGGGTGAGGACGCTCACCCCGTCACGGGTCTCGTTCAGGACAAGATCGGCCATTGTTCTTCCTTTCCAGCTACGACGGAAAGGGATCATGCTTTCGATTGCGTGTATATTCACTAGTCGGTATACATGCTTCATGCCTGAAGCCGCCAGCCCAACCCGTAAACGTATCGTCGATGCCGCAACGAAGCTGTTCTATGCCGAGGGAATCGGTCGTGTCAGCGTCGATGCCGTTGCCGAAAAGGCAGGCCTCACCAAGCGTACGCTTTACTACCACTTCAAGAGCAAGGACGACCTCATCGCTGCCTATCTCGACGGCCGCGACCAGCCCAATCTGCGGCAGATGGCCAGTTGGTTTGATGCCGCGGAGGGCGGCGCGGACCGCAAGGTCGAAGCGATCTTCAGCAATCTGGCACGGGTTGCGCGCCATCCGAAATGGAAGGGATGCGGTTTTTTGCGCACGGCCGCGGAACTCGCCTCGATGCCCGGCCATCCGGCGGTCAAGGTCGGGTCGCGCCACAAGTCGAATTTTGAGACATGGCTGGCTGGCGAATTGTCCGGGCACGACCTTGAGGAGCCGCAAGCCTTGGCCCGCGAGATCGTGCTGCTGATAGACGGCTGTTTTTCGATCATGCTGATCCATCGCAATCCCGACTACATCGAAGCAGCAGGACGAGCCGCTGCCACGCTTGTTGGGGCGAGATGCCGTAACAAGGACTGACCAACCGCGCTTGGAGCGTGGCCGGCAAGCATGGTATCGCAGGTGCCAGGAGGCGGCGATGCGTGTCATTTTCCGATGTGATCCAATGTTGGTTGAGCATTTGCCACGCCCGATCCTGGCGCGCAGCGCTCTGCCGGATTGGCTGCGTGCAATGCCCGCCACGGCCTACTCTGCGATCCATGGTCGCGACATTCGCACGCTCAAGCAGTGCCCACCGGTGGTCGACGCGATGACCTATGGTTTCATGATCTTGCTGCCATGCGACGTCGTCGTCGACAAAGGCACTTTTTCCTGGGACTGGCAAATTCCAGAACCGGCCACAGAGAACCATCCCAGAGCGCCGCTGAGCTTTCACACGCCGGGGCAGCTCGCCGGAAGCCCGTTTGCCACGCCCAGCCAAGCCGCCCTCAAATTCAACAGCTTCTGGACCATCGAGGTCGAGGATGGCTGGTCACTGTTCGCGACACATCCTGTCAATCGCCAGGATCTTCCCTTCAGGCTGGTGACGGGCCTGGTCGACGCCGACCGATTCAGCGACGCCGGCATCAATTTCCCGGCGGTCTGGACGGAGCCCGAATTCTCCGGCGTACTCCGGAAAGCAACTCCGGTCGCGCAATGCTTTGCGGTTCCGCGCGCCGCGCCGCAGCTGGAATACGAGGTGTTTGACGAGAAACGGCAGGCATCCTATGCGCAGACGGTCGCGGATGTCCTGTCAACGCCCGGCGTCTACCGCAAGCGGTTTCGCGCCAGGCGGGGGCGCGCCACCGGCGAGTGAGCGACGCAGCGCTTCCTCATCGAGCCACAGCCTGCCGCTCGGCGCCGATGTGAGTGCCATGGCGATCACGCCAAACGTGGATGGGCGCAGACGATAGGCGATCGAATACGCCGCCATGGCCCCGTCGAGGTCGCCGGTTTCCTGCAAGACGACGCCCAGATTGACGGCAGCCTCCGGCGCGTCCGGGCTCATCTCCAGCACCCGTCGATAGGCCTGAGCAGCACCGCCGAACTTGCGCATGTCCTGGCGCACCAGCCCGAGGTCAAACCACGCAGCCGGATGCCCACCGCCGGCGACGGCGCGTTCGAGGAAGGCTTCCGCCTCCAGAGACTCGCCGCGTTCCCGCGCAAGGTGCCCCAGGCGTGCCATTGCCTCCTTGGATTTCGGCTCCCTTTGCAAGACAAGTGTCCAGCACACACCAGCCGCTGAGGCATCACCTGCCTGATCGAGGGTACGTGCCCGCTCGAGCAGGATCTCCGCCTGCGATGATTGCCTTGCCGCGCGGTCCAGATGCTGCAACGCCGCTTCGAGCCTGCCTTGGGCCCGGGCAATCCGACATGCGAGAATCAAGGCTGGTACATTGTCCGGACGAGTGGCAAGGCTCGCTTCGATGCGCGCACGAGCCTCCGGCAAGTCGGCCCTCGCGAAGAGGACCGCGGCCATCAGATGGCAAAGCGCCGAATCGCCCGGGTGCTGCTTTAGGCCCAACTCGCACAGATCCACCGCCTGGCCATGATTGCCGGAATTGAAAGCGGCCACAGCCCGGCGGATCAGATCTCCGCTATCGCCCTGACTGGTGCTGACCACGAAATTAAGCTCCCTCTAGAACCCGAACGCCAGCCACGCGGTACCGACCATGAGCGTGATCAGTGTCAGCGGCAAGCCGACCTTGAAGAAGGCACCAAAAGACAGCGGCGTGCCGGCAGCCTTGGACTGCTCGGCGACGATCAGGTTGGCGACCGAGCCGAGCAGCGTGAAATTGCCGGCAAGCGTCGAGCTCATCGCCACCACCAGCCAGGCTCGTTCGGGGTTTTCCAGTCCAGGTATGAAGGGGCGCAATGCCAACACCGCCGGCACATTGCTCATGATGTTGGAGAGCACCGCGGTGAAGCCGGACAGGCGCCAGACGTCGTCCAGGCCGAGATTCTTGGCCGAGGCGATGAGATCAGGCGTCAGCAGCGTCCTTTCGGCGCCAGCAACCACCACGAACAGACCGGCGAACATGAACAGCAGGGGGCCATCGATCTCACGGTAGATGCGGTCCGGCTTGATGGCGCGGGTGAGCAGGAGGATGGCGCCGCCGATCAACGCGGCCTTGGCAACGGGGACGCCGGCGAAGAAGGCGACAGCCAGCCCGATGCAGACGATCACGGCCTTCAGCACCTGGCCGCGATGCATGCGGCCGCGCGAGACATGCGGCGTCAATTCAGCGGTGCGGGTGAATTCGGCGCGATAGACGATGCGCACGATGACGATGACCGCGACGAGGCCGAACAGGGCGACGGGCGCGAGCGCCGCCGAAAAGGCGGGATAGGAAATGCCCGAGAGCGCGCCGATGACCATGTTCTGCGGATTGCCGGTGATGGTTGCGACGCTGCCGCAGTTCGACGCGGTGGCGGTGGCGATCAGATAGGGGATCGGGTTGCGGTTGATGACGCGGGTGACGTGGACGACGATCGGCGCCATCACCAGGCAGATGGCATCGTTGACCAGGAACGCTGACAGCACGCCGGTCAGCAGCGTCACCATCACCAGCAGCATGAAGGGCGCGTGCGCGTGCTCAATGGCGATGGCGCCCAGGCCACGAAAGGCGCCGGAGACTTTCAGATGCGCCACCACGATCATCATGCCGAGCAGAAGCGTGATGGTGTCGAAATTGATGGCGCGGTAGGCATCCTCCATGCTGATGGCGCCAATGGCGATCATCGCGGCGCCGCCAAGCAACGCAATGCCCGCGCGGTCGAGACGCAGGCCGGGGATGCGGCCGACGGCGACGCCGGCATAGGTCAGGACCAGGATCAGCAGTGCGGCGGAACCCGTGAATGTCATCGGTAGGAAGCCCCGCTCGATCTGGTGGCGCCGATGCGGTCCGACCGTTGGTTCTTTTGCATGTCAACTTTGGCGATGTCGAGATTGATGACAGACGGAGTGGGCAAACTGTCGTTCCGGGCGGTATCGCTAACGTCGATAGAAATCCAGCCGCTGTTGCAATGCCTGCGGCGAAAACAGTCGCTCAACGGTCTGCCGCGCCTTGTGGCCCACCCTCACCCGCAGTGCCGGATCGGCTTTGAGCTCGGCCAGGATTTGCGCCGCCTGCTGCGTCGTCTCGAACAGAAAACCGTTTTCGCCGTGGCTGATATGGTCGGCATAGCCGCCATGCGAATGGCAGACCACCGGCAAACCGCAAGCCATCGCCTCGAACACCACGCGGCCGAACGTCTCCACATGCGAGCCGGTGCGATAGTAGAACACGTCGAGCGTCGGCAGGAACTGCTCGGCGGCAAATTGGCCCTGCGGCAGGAGTTGGAGGCGCGGATGCGGCGCGAGCCTGTCCTTGAGCGGCATGCCACCCTGGATCCGCACCGCAACGCCATCGGCCAGCAATGCCTCGTAGACCGCCACATCGTCGGCATGATGCTTGTCCGCCGTGTCGCGGCTCAGCCGCCCCACCGTGAACGCGCCATCAGGCCTTGCCGGTCGTGGGGAGAAACGCCCGATATCGATCGGCGACGGATGCACGACGCCTTCGACCTGCAGCATGCGCTTCTGAAAGTCGGAGATCAGCACCAGCTCGGCGTCGGGCCAGCCCAGCAGGCGTGGCATGCCGGTCGTCAGCCCGATGATCTTCGGATGAAAGGTGTTGAAGACATAGATCAGCCGGCGCGGCCGCCGGATCAGGTAAGGCCAGATTTTGTTGCGCCAATGCGCGCCGAGGAAGACATAGGTGCCCCCATCCGGCACCTCGCGCCTTGCCGGCGAAACACGGCGAATCGGAAATTGCCGCATCAGTTCGTCGGAGACGCGCGAAGAGGTTGCCCAAAGACGCACCTGTTGGTCGGCACTCAACAGCCGATACAGGTCCAGGGTTTCGCGCTCGCTGCCGCCGAACGGATTCTGAAAGCCGTTGAACAAATGGATCATGATCGCCGCGCTTGCCTGGCCCGGGCCGTCCCGCCACTCGTTCGCCGGCACCGAAACAAGTCGTGACTGCACCGGCGCCCTGATGACCGAGAAGATCAAGAAAGCAGGAATGTCTGTGGCGATGCCTCATACATCGCCTCAGCCGGAGGAAGCACACCGACAAGAAAGCGTCAAGGAAAGCGGTCGACGTCAGCCATCACGCGCAGCAAGGCCGCGGTCAATGCACCGTGGCGACGCTGGGTTGAGACACCAGGGCGGCTTCCGCGGGGTCAAAACTCACCTGATCGCGGCCATTCGACTTGGCGGCATAGAGCCGTCTGTCGGCGGCGGAGAATATCGCCTCATAGGTCGTCGGCCCGCTGAAGCTGGTGCCGCCGATCGAGACGGAAAGCGGACAGGCGCGGCCGCCGGGCGAAAAGTCCATCTCGCGAATCCGCCGGCGGATGCCTTCGGCAACCAGCCAGGACTGCGAGGGGTCGACACCGGGAAGAAACACGCCAAACTCCTCGCCGCCGATGCGGCCGACGATATCGCTGCCGCGCAATTGTCCCTTGATTGCCTGCGCGATCAGCTTGAGCGCCTGGTCGCCGCAGTCATGGCCGAGGCGGTCGTTGATCGACTTGAAGTGGTCGGCGTCGATGATCAGCAGCGCGCCGGAACGGGCATCCTCCTGCTTACGGGTCTGCTCGAGATAGGCCTCGACCAGCATCGAGAAGGCGCCGCGGTTCAGCACCGCCGTCAGGCTGTCGGTCGCGGCAACGATGCTGAGATCACGCTGGGCTATGGCCAGCTGGCGGATCTTCCACATCAGAAAAAACAGAAACGACCCGCCCAGCACCAGGGGCAGCAGCAGGTCCGTCATTTGTGCCCGCCAGACGGCCTCGGGCGAGAGATAGGGGAAATTGAACGAATCGACGAAAAACGCCACGGCAATGAAGAATGCCGTGCCGGCGGCGGTGACAGCGATCACCCTGCCCCAGCTGGTCGGTGACAGGTCGAGCTTCATCCCATTTCACTCCGTTAGCCGCCTCTACTATGACGTGCCAACGCAAACAAAATGATAAGACTTTCCTTTCAATTCGAGACCAGAGGACCGGAACACGTTCCGCCTATGCGGCAGCCGTGCTCCGGCAATGAAAGCAAGCTTGCTCGCTGAATTTTCGCGCGAATTAGGGGAAATCCCGAATGTCAGCGATTGGGTGACGGTCCTCCCGCCTCAACGACGAAGGATGGCGCGATCAGGTCGTCGGCATCCAGTCGTAGGGAGCCGTCGCCCGCCCCCATGATGGCTGCGACCTTGTGGAAGGTCTTCATTTCATAATCGGAAATTTCGGCATGCTGCATTCTGGCCTTGAGTTCAGCGATACGCCTCCCCAAGGCAGGGGACGTTCCAATTTCACGTTTCGACATGGCCTCGTTTTCTCCTCCCCCAACCCGTTCTTGTTTGCCCTGCCCATTCGCCGGCCGCACATTGCCTTTTATGAGCCTCCGCGAATACAAGGCCCCGAACGCTTGGTGTGCGCTAAGGTTCCAACTTTGGCGGATCACGAAATAATTACGGATCGCCCCACCGGCTCAGTCCTGTTGCCCGGCTATCAGCACTATCGTCGTAACAGAATTCCGCGCCTCAACCCGCTCCAGACACCGATCCGGAATGTTCGGCCACGTCGCGGCGGCGCATTCCTTGTCAGTGACGGCAACGGGTTCGCTGTGCCGCACGTCGGCAGCTTGAGTCGCCGTCGATGCGAAAAGAACCGTCTGCGTTATCAGAGCCGAGAAAACGGCAACCTGGAACAGCACGGCGGCGAAGGCGATCTTCTTGAGCATGCGAGGCAACGCGCTTGCAGGCGTCAGGTTCCCGCCGGTCATGTTTTGCGGCGAAAATCAACACCGTGCTGACAAGACAGCAGCCATCCCGCGAGAACGAAAAGGGATGAAAAGTTGGAACTCGCGTCAAAATCGAGTTGGAGCTTTTCAGCCAGGTGACTTCTAACTACTTGATTTAATGGCGATCCCGACAGGATTCGAACCTGTGACCATCGGCTTAGAAGGCCGGTGCTCTATCCAGCTGAGCTACGGGACCGCTGGCCGGCCAAGGGGCCGGCTGGATATCTGGCGCTGGCCGCCGTTCAATGCGTCCAGGGCGTTCTGCGGTCATAGCGGAAATTCTCCGCATAGGAAATCTGGCGGCGCTTGGTCTCTTTGGGCTCCTCGACACGGAAGGCAAGCCCTTCCTTCTCGGCGTAAGCCACGGCCTCTTCGCGCGTATCGAAGGTCAGCCTGATCTGGCTTCTCATGTCTCCAGACGTCGTATAGCCCATCAAGGGATCGATCTTCTTGCGCATCTCGGGGTCGAATTCCAGCACCCAGTGGCCGGTCTTGGCCTTGCCGGACTGCATCGCGGTTTTGGCTGGGCTGAAAATGCGCGCGGACATGGCCACCTCATGGTTGTGCAAGGCAGCATCGCCGCCCCTTCGCCCGTCATTACTGCGCAATGCGCATGGCGGCAAGGTTTTTGCACTTGCCATGTAACACCGAAATGAATAGGCAACAGACCGTTCGGAGTGTAGCGCAGGCTGGTAGCGCATCTGGTTTGGGACCAGAGGGTCGGGAGTTCGAATCTCTCCACTCCGACCATCTCTCTCGAAAATGCGGTATCGATAGCCATTGGCGTGGCCGCCTGACCATCTTGCGCGGCTCCGGTCGCGGGCCTTGCCGCGACAGTTTTCCGGTGCGAGTTTGGCAGCCAATGACAGGCCGGTGATCACCCGCAAAGGCCAGGAGAGCAGCAAGACCAGCCAGTCCGGTGGCATGGCGCTGGTGACCGGGGTGGGGCCGCAACACACCTCGGCAACGAAATTGTGGTTCGGCAAGGCCAGCAACGCGCCCGGCTTTCGTTCGCTGCCGCATCATCATGGCGAGGCGGAAACCGGCGCCTATCTGCTGTCCGGCAACGCCCGCATCTATTTCGGCAAGGACTACCAGGAGTTCGTCGAACTCTCGGCCGGCGACTTCATGTTCGTGCCGCCATTCCTGCCGCATCTCGAAGCCAATATGAGTACGACGGAAGAGCTGTGGTGGCTGGCCTGCCGGACCCCTGAAAACATCGTGATCAATTTGCCCGACGTCGATGACGCCCAACTCGCCGGCTATCGCCGCGCGGCAGATTTCTCCGAGAAGGCTTGATTCCAGTATCCGGGTTTCACCATTTCAAGTTCGCATCCGTCGACATTGCCGGCTTACACTCCCGCAAAACGGGGAGTAGCCGATGCTTGGGATCGATGCGTGGGTGTCGCTGTTCGGGCCAGCTTATTTTGCTTATGCGGGCGTGACGGTTCCGTTCATGGTGGCGTGGGCGATCGCTTGTGCGGCGCTGGCGGCATGGAACAATCGCGAGAGCCGCAGGCAGGCCAAGCTAGCCCCAGGCACGATCGCCTCCCGTTCCTGGCCAGTCAGTATCGGGATTTTTGTGCTGGTCGCAGCCTGCTACGTCGCCGCTCATTCGGCTGTCTATCTGCTGGTCCGGCATTTCGTCAGACTGTGGCTCTGAGATTGACCAAGCTCTCCGACCGACGCCGACATCTCCTGGCGCGCGATGTTCAAAGCACACCTTCGATGTCGGTCTTGGAAAAATCGCCTCCTACATACAACAACCGGCAAGCATGCTCCTTCGCCACTTCATAGGAGAAACAATCGCCGAAATTGAGTGCGGCCGGGCGGATGCCCTTGCCCCATTGCGCATAAGCATCCGCGATGCGCCGGGCCGAGGCCGGCGTCACCGCCACCACCTCGAAACCAAGTCCGTCAATCAGCCCGGCCAGCTCGGCGGCGATGCCGCGATGGGCCGCGACGATCAGCGCCTCGGCGACAGTGCCGGCGGAAATCACGAGGTCGTTCTCGGCTTCGAGCGCGGCCATGCAGGCGTCGGCCTGCGGTTCATCAAGCACGATCGCCATCAGCGCGGACGTGTCGACAGCGATCATTCGGGCATGCCGTCATCGCCATAAAGGAAATCCTGGCTGCGGGCGGCGGATGGCCCGGCCTTCGCTTTGGCGGCCCCAGCCGCTCGCGCCGCTTCCATGAGCGCCCGACGGCCTTTCCTGTCGGGCATTGGCTTGATGGGAACCAGCCGCACTGCGGCATGGCCGTGACGGGTCAGAATGACCTCGTCGCCTGCTTCCGCACGGCGCACCAGCTCGGTCAATTGTCCCTTGGCATCGGTAACGGATACCTGCATCAATCGCTCCACATGGACTATGTAATGGTCCATATCTTGGTCAAAAATAGACCATTGAATGGTCCGCTTCAAGAGTTTCAATGATGGAAGCGATGCGTGTCTATGCCCGCTGCCGCGGCACGGGCGATCGCTCGATACACCTGAAGGTAAGCTCGCCGGGCGAGAACCCCAACCGCCTCATGCCCGACGAGCCTACAACCTGATTTGGAACGCAATCAGGACCGGGGTCAGCCGGCAAGCTGGTGCAGCAAGATCGATGCCAGCTTTTATTTCCCGAAATGGGACACGGCACTCCGTTTGTCGGGCTGACTATCGAGGCACTCTAAATCTCGAACGCGCCCTGCCCTTCGTCCATGGCGTTGACCGTTTCGGCGGCAAGCGCCCGGGTGATCGGCGTCTTGCGCTCGAGCGCGGTGCGGTCCAGCCGCTCGACCACGCGCATGGCTGTCGCCAGCGAGCGTTCGATACGCCGCACCAGATACTGCACGACATGCGGTTCGACCTCGACCTGGCGGTCGGCGAACAGTTTGGTGATCACACCGGCGAGCAGGAGGTCGTCGGGCTCGTGGATTTCGACGGTCGCCGCCGCCTTCAGTCGCGAGGCCAGATCGGGCAGCGAAACACCCCAGGCCGAGGGAAAGCGCCGTGCGGTCAACAGCAGCGTCGAGCCGGCGCCACGCACCGCATTGATCAGATGGAACAGGCCTTGTTCGTCGATTGCGCGCGCATCGACATCGTCGATCAGCGCCGGCCGGGCGCCGAGGTTCGCTATGCTGTCGCCAATACGCCTGGCATCGACACCCACAGCGTTGGCACGCGCGCGCCAGATGGCGGCCAGATGCGTCTTGCCGGAGCCGGCGGGACCTGCCAGCACCACCACCGGTGAGGGCCAGTCCGGCCAGCGGTCGACCAGGGCCGCCGCCTGGTTGTTGGTGCCGGAGACGACGAGTTCGTCGCGCGAATAGCCGGTGCCGTGGCCGAGATCGAGCGGCAGCTGGCGCGGCGGATCGGTTCGCTGGGCGGTCACTTCAAGCGACGCGGTTGCGTGCGGTGGCCGCCGCCGCGATCGGCCGGCAGCGGCGGCGCGGGCTCCGTCGCGTGGCCCTTGTAGAGCGGCGATTCGAGATAGCGGGCGATGGCAAAGCGCACCAGAACGGCGACGGCGGCGGAAGCCGGCACGGCAATCAGCAGGCCGACAAAGCCGAACAGCGCGCCGAAGGCGAACAGCGCGAACATCAGCCATACCGGATGCAGGCCGACACTTTTGCCGACCAACCTGGGCTGCAGGATGTTGCCTTCGATGAACTGGCCGATGAAGAACACCACCGCAACGGCAGCGATCATCGTCCCGTCCGGCCAGAACTGGACGAAGGCGACGCCGACGGCCAGCACCAGACCGGTCAGCGAGCCGACATAGGGGATGAAGGAGATCAGACCGGCAAACAGGCCGATGAGGATGGCGAAGTTCAGCCCGGTCAGCGTCAGGCCGGTGGCATACATGGCGCCCAGCACGAGGCAGAGCGTGCCCTGGCCGCGCACGAAGCCGGCGGTGGCGGTGTTGATGTCGCGCGCAATGACGCGCACGGTCGCGACATGGTCGCGCGGCACCCAGCTATCGATGACCGCCACCATGCGGTCCCAGTCGAGCAGCATGTAGAAGGCGACCACAGGCGTCACCACGAACAGGCTGACCACCGAGACCAGCGCCATGCCGGAACTCCACAGCGAGGTGAAGACCGTGGTGATCAGGCCAAAACCGGAAGTCAGCAGCGAATTCAGCCCGTCGCGCAAGCCATTGGCGTTGACGCCGAACTTCTGCTCCAGCCATTTCGGATCGAAAGAGGTGATCAGGCTCTGCAGCCGGGTCAGATATTCCGGCAGTTTGCCCGCGAAATCGGCCATCTGCGTCGCCAGTACCGGAATGAGGATGACGAAGGCCAGCACCAGCACGATGAGGAAGGTGATGAGGATGACCACCGTCGCCATGAAGCGCGACAGGCCGAGCCGCTGCAGCCGGTCGGCGACCGGGTCGAGGAAATAGGCCAGCACCATGCCAGCGACGAAGGGCAGCAGGATGTCGCTGAAGATATAGAGGAAGAGCGCAAGTCCGGCGACGCCGGCCAGCCAGAAGAAGATCTGGCGGCGAAACGCTGAGCCCGCGGCAAGATCGGCGGCCGCAGCCTCGATCACCGCCGCTTCTTTCTCAGATGTCCGGATTGGAGCCTTCGCCATAGCCGCTCATATGCCTCAGCCAAGCGACGAGATAGGCTGCGGCCGAAGCCACGGTCAAGACCCGGACAGCAATATGAGGGCTGGCCGCAGAGGGTCGAGATGCACGGCAAAGGCCAGTTCCCCCAGCACGACCGCCGCCAGCACGATCTGGATGGCGGTATTGGCCTTCGACACCAGAAACGGTTTTATCTCGACCGGATGAGCCATGACGGTGGACAACAAAACCGCGCAGACGATCAGCGCGTCGCGCGACACCATGGTGACGACCAGCCACAGCGGCAATTGTCCGATGAAGCCCATGACGACGAACACCGAAACCAAAAGCAGTTTGTCGGCCATCGGATCGAGATAGGCGCCGAGCCTGGACTGCTGGTTGAAACGGCGGGCGATGAAGCCGTCGACGCCATCCGAGACGCCGGCAATGACGAAGCCGGCAAAGGCCCAGTCCCAGCGCGCCTGCAGCATAGCCAGCATCACGGCAGGCACCAGGACAAGGCGCAGGATGGTGATCAGGTTGGGGATGGTCAAATGCTCGGCCCGTCCTCTCAGGCCAGGGATAGATGATGGAGATGGAGAGGCGCCGCAAGCTCCGTGCCGCGCAATTCGGCTGTCATGGTGTTCGCCGCGAATGTCGGAAAATGCTATCCACGCTTTTGTCAGGCCAAAAGGCGCTCGGTTCCGCCGTTATCCTTGCGGACCGAAACCGTTCATGCGAAGAGCCCGCAAACGAGCAGGAAAATTGCGATGAGCAAGCGCGAAACAAGCCAGCCCAAAACGGGCCAGCCCAAAACGAGCAAGCGCAGGAACGGGCTCACCTATGCCGAGGCCGGCGTCGATATTGATGCCGGCAATCTCATGGTCGAGAAGATCAAGCCGCTGGTGCGTGCCACGCGTCGGCCGGGTGCGGATGGCGAGATCGGTGGTTTCGGCGGCTTGTTCGACCTCAAGGCGGCCGGCTTCAGCGATCCGGTGCTGGTTGCCGCCAATGACGGTGTCGGCACCAAGCTCAAGATCGCCATCGATGCCGGCAAGCACGATACGATCGGCATCGACCTCGTCGCCATGTGCGTCAACGACATCGTCGTGCAGGGCGCCGAACCGCTGTTCTTCCTCGACTATTTCGCCACCGGCAAGCTCGACCCCGATCAGGGCGCAGCGATCGTCGGCGGCATTGCCGAAGGCTGCCGCCAGGCCGGCTGCGCGCTGATCGGCGGCGAGACGGCGGAAATGCCGGGCATGTATCACGGCAAGGACTATGACCTCGCCGGCTTTGCCGTGGGTGCCGCAGAACGCGGCCAGCTTTTGCCCACGGACGACATCGTCGAAGGCGACGTGCTTTTGGGCCTCGCTTCCTCGGGCCTGCATTCGAACGGTTTTTCGCTGGTGCGCCGCATCGTCGCCGCAAGCGGCCTTTCGTGGAGCGATCCGGCGCCGTTCAACGACGACGCGACACTGGCCGAGGCGCTGCTCGAACCGACCCGCATCTACGTCAAGTCGATCCTCAAGGCCATTCGCAACACACATGGCATCAAGGCGCTGGCGCACATCACCGGCGGCGGTTTTCCCGAAAACATTCCGCGCGTGCTGCCCAAGGATTTTTCGGCCGAACTCGATCTCGAAGCCATCGACGTACCAGCGGTGTTCTCGTGGCTGTCCAAGACCGGCGGTGTGGCGCCCGAAGAGATGATGCGCACCTTCAATTGCGGCATCGGCATGATCCTGGCGGTCGCCTCTGGCCAAGCGGCGCAAGTCGCCGCCGTGCTGCAGGAAGCCGGCGAGACGGTAACGCCGATCGGTCGCATCGTGCCGCGCCGCGACGCCGGCGTCATCTATCGGGGTTCGATCGGCCTATGAGCAGAAAACGCACGGTCGTCCTGATCTCGGCCGCGGTTCCAACATGACCGCGCTGATCGCGGCGGCCAGCGACCCGGCCTTTCCAGCCGAGATCGTCGGCGTCATTTCCGACAAGGCTGATGCCGCCGGCCTCGGCGTCGCCAAGGCGCGCGGCATCGCCACGCAGGTCATTTCGCGTGCCGGCCATGGCAGCAAGCAGGCGCATGACGCGGCGATCGACGCGGCGCTCACGGCCTTCAACGCCGAGATCGTGGCGCTGGCCGGCTACATGCGCATCCTCTCCTCCGGCTTCGTCCAGAAATGGCAGGGCCGGATGATCAACATCCACCCTGCCCTGCTGCCGGCATTCAAGGGCCTCGACACCCATGCGCGCGCGCTGGCCGCCGGCCTGCGCATCCATGGCTGCACCGTGCATTTCGTCACGTCGGAAATGGATGACGGGCCGATCATCGCCCAGGCGGCCGTGCCGGTGATGGTCGGCGACAATGCCGATACGCTGGCTGCTCGAGTACTGAAGGCCGAGCACCGGCTCTATCCGCTGGCGCTCGGGCTGGTCGCCGAAGGCAAGGCGCGCATGGAAGCCGGGCGCACGGTGCTTGCCCACTTTGCCGACGATGCCGACAACGGCACGTCGGTGGTGATGGCGCCCGATCCGCTGCGCGAGGAAGCCGATCTGGAGCATCTGGCGCGGATTACGCCCTGAGGGCCGAGGCCAATGGACGTTTTCGACAGTGCGATCCGGACGAAAGGCGACCTGGCCGGGGTCTTTGAGTATGACGAGGCCGGAGACCCGCAAAACGCCACTGCGTATTTTTACCTCTATCGAGCACAAGGCGACGAGTCAGGCTCCGTCGTTGATGCAATTCATATACGATCGGGCGCATGGACCATCAGCGGATCGGATATCGTCGTCCGGTGGGATAAGGATGAGCGGCGCGTTGGGCTGTTTATCTTCGGTGCCCTTTCCGCAGCTTTCGATACCCAAGCCGGCACTAAGCACGGCGGCGGATATGGCAAGGACTTTCATGCCGACATTCCATGGCCGGACTCAAATTGATGAAACAGCTTCTTCTCCTGCGCCATGCCAAATCGAGCTGGGACGACCCTGCTCTCGATGATTTCGACCGACCGCTCGCGCAACGCGGATTGAAGGCGGCCCGATTGATCGGGCGGGAGCTTGCAGCGCGCGACTGGCTGCCGGATCAGGTGCTGGTGTCGTCGGCGTTGCGCACTCGCGACACCTGGCGGCTGGTCGCGGCGGAATTGCCGACGCATCCCCGGGTCGTGTTTGTCGATGCGCTCTATGAGGCTTCGGCGGCGGGTATTCTGAGCCAGATTCGTCTGGCCGAGCCGTCGAGCGGTTGCCTGGCGGTGGTCGGCCACAATCCGGGCTTGGGGGATCTGGCGAAACAGCTTGCCGGCTCAGGCTCGGAGACCAAAGCACGCAAGAGGCTCGAGGAAAAGTTTCCGACCGCAGCCCTCGCGCGCTTCGTCTTCGATGGCGACTGGTCTGGCCTTTCGTCCGGGCGGCTGACGCATTGCCTGCGTCCAAAGGATCTGAGCTAGAGCAATTCCATGCCGGGCGGCTGCAGGCCAAGCCCGTCGTACGCGCGCTGGAAACGTTAGTTCCCCCAGATACCCTGGCCGGATTCCGGCCAGTCGGTGGTGGTCTTCATCCTGGCGTCGGCTGCCTTGTGCCCGGCCATGTCCGTGTTCTTGACCGCGCCGGTAACGGCGTGATCGACGCCGGCAACCGAAGCAATCGGCTGGTTGGCATTATCGGAGCCATAATGGTCACTGCCGGCAAAGGCGCTGCCGGTGACGACGAGGATGGCGGCGATAGCGAGAGCAATCCTGTTCATTTCAATCTCCTGGTTCTTCTGTTGGGCGGCGTCTTGGGAGGACGGTTCCGCTAAGGACAAGACCCCGGTGGGTCCGGTTTTATTCCTGGAGGTGGACGCTTTTCTGCCGGGTGAGACGACCCGCTGCTCAAACCGATGCCAGCCGGTGCCTGCCCTGCTGCGCAAAAAACAAGAGCGACGGGCCAAGCCCACCGCTCTTTGTTGTCGAGGCCTGCTTGAGCGTTGGCTTAGTTGCCCCAGATCCCCTGACCGGATTCCGGCTGGACCGAATCGGGCGTCAGCTTGAAGCCGTGGTGCTCGACCGGTTTGCGGGTCGAAGCCGTGTAGCTGTGGTCGATGTTGCTCGAGTGCGTGGTAACAGCCGGCTGGTTGACGTTGTCCGAGCCATAATGGTCGCTGCTGGCGAAGGCGCTGCCGGTGGCAACGAGGATGGCAGCTGCGGCAAGTGCGATCTTGGTCATTTAAGTACTCCAGTATTTCTCTTTTCAGTCCGTCTAGTGGCGTGCCCTTGGGAGGAATTTCGCGTCGCTCGGACAGGTCGGAAGTGGGTTTTTCGTTCGTCGACTTCCAATCACGAAGATGTTCCATCACGCACCGAATCCAGACCTTGAACTTCGGCCAGAAGGTCAGGCAAAGACTATTTTATTTATTAATATCATATGGTTATATGGAAACATCCAGCGAACGATGCGGCGATTCACCCAGCCGGCATCCATCATCCGCTCACGGTCCGTCAACATAACTTGAACCGACCGGTTCGATTTGTGGGTGAAAATAGGCCGACCTGAGCCTGTAAGGATCTGCTGTTACCCCTAGCCGCGAGACGCGCATTTTTCTTGCGTTGGGATCGATACTGTCGCTCATTCAAGAGAGATCAGGGGTGCCGCGGCCGATCACGCCCAAAGCGATCCGCTGGGAAATGGATCCGGACTGCCATAGAAGATGCGACTGCTGCTTGTCGAGGACAATCACGAACTGGCCGACTGGCTGGGCAAGACCCTGCGCCAGGCGAATTATGTCGTCGACATCGTCCATGACGGCGAGGATGTCGAGCATGCGTTGGCTGCTGGCGACCACGCGCTTGTCATCCTCGACCTGGCGCTGCCGCGCATGAGCGGCCTGGAGGTGCTGCGCCTGCTGCGGGCACGCGGTAACCGGGTGCCGGTGATCGTGCTGACCGCCAATGCCAGCCTCGACGGCCGGGTCAAGGGCCTCAATGAAGGCGCCGACGACTATCTGGCCAAGCCATTCCAGATCGAGGAGCTCGAGGCCCGTATCCGTGCCCAGCTGCGACGCGCCAATGACCGCACCGCACCTGTCGTTGCCTGCGGCGATCTCGTTTTCGACACCAACACAAGGCTGTTTTCGCTCGCCGGTGAGACGCTGGCATTGACGCCGCGCGAACATGCGGTGCTGGAGCAATTGATGGTCAAGGCCGGGCGTACGGTGAGCAAGGCAGCGCTTTCGGCGGCGATCTACGACTTCGAGACCGACGCCGATCCCAGCGCCATCGAGATCTATGTGCATCGTGTGCGCAAGAAGCTCGAGGGGTCGCGGGTCCGTATCGTCACGTTGCGCGGCCTCGGCTATCTCTTGCGCCATGAGGATTAACAGTCTCCGCTTGCAACTGCTGGCTTGGGTGGTCTTGCCGCTCGTTGGGCTCGTCACCATCAATCTGTGGACCAGCCACCGCAACGCGCTAGCAACCGCGGACCTTGTCACCGACCGCATGCTGATGGGCTCGGCGCGCGCTATCGCCGAACGTGTCGCCGTGGCCGACGGCGTGCTCGACGCAACAATACCACCGGCGGCGATCGAGATGTTCGATACCGGTGATCGCGACAGCGTCTACTACCATGTCAAGGCTGCCGGAGGGCGGCTGCTGACCGGCTACCCGGACCTGCCTGAGGCACCGAAATCCTCCGACACTGAAGCTACCTATCGCGACCATCAGCTGCGGCTGCTTACCTACAGCCATACGGTGGTCGGCGCCGGAGACGACTCGCCGATATCAGTTACCGTTGGCGTCACGCTTGCCGGACACGACGCCATGGTCCGGCGCCTCTGGTTTGGCGCCTTTGCCCAGCAGCTGGCGCTGGTGGCGATTGCCGGCTTGTTCGTTCTGCTGGGCCTGCATCGCGGCCTTGCGCCGTTGATCCGGCTGCGCGACGCGGTGCGCTCGCCCAGCCGCAGCGATCTCGACCCGGTCGAAGTGCCGGGTGCCCAAAACGAGATCCGCCCACTGATCGATGCGCTGAACGCCTATATGGAGCGGGTGCGAGCGCAGATGTCGGCGCAGCGTCGCTTCATCGCCAATGCGGCGCACCAGTTGCGCACGCCACTGGCACTGCTGTCGACGCAAGCGAGCTATGCGCTTCGCGAAACTGTCCCCGACGCGCGCCAGGAGGCGCTGGTGGCGCTGCAGGCAAGCTCCGGCAAGCTGGCGCGGTTGGCCGAACAATTGCTCACCCTGTCACGGGCGGAACCAGGCAGCCGGCGGCCGCGCGCCGACCGCATCGACCTGACCGACGCCGCCCGCCATGTGCTGGAGGCTCAGGCGCCGGTTGCAATCGCCCGCAACATCGATCTTGGCCTGGAAGAGGCCGGCCCCGTGCCGGTCATCGGCGACGGCACCATGCTGCGCGAGATGATCGTCAACCTCGTCGACAACGCGCTGCGCTACTCCTCATCGGGCGGCAGCGTCACGGTGAGGCTGGCGGCCGTCGCTGGCGACGCCGTGCTGACGGTCGCCGACGACGGACCCGGCATCCCGGTGGACGAGCGGGACCATGTGTTCGAGCGCTTCTACCGCATCGCCGGCTCGACCGAGGAAGGCAGCGGGCTTGGCCTCGCCATCGTGCGCGAAGTCGTCGAGAATGCCGGCGGTCGCGTCACCCTCGGGGATAGCGCGACCGGCGGTCTGGTGGTTGAAGTGCGGCTGCCGCTGGCGAGCGGCTAGCGTATGGCTCACTGCGTCTCATTCAGTGGCTGGGGGCGCCATTTTGCGAGGCGGCTCTCGACCATCGTCATCAGGTACTCGGCACCAAGCGCCACCACCATGACGATGACGATCGCAGCGTACATGCCGGCGGCGTCGAAGGACCCTTTGGCGATGTTGATCAGCAGGCCGATGCCGAAGCGCGCGCCGACGAACTCGCCGACAATCGCGCCGATAATGGCAAAGCCGAAGCTGACATGCAGGCTGGCGAAGATCCAGCTCATCGCTGACGGGACAATCACCGAGCGGGTCAGTTGCCAGTTGGATGCGCCGAGGATGCGGGCATTGGCGATCATTGCCCTGTCGGCTTCCCGCACACCCTGAAAGGCATTGTGGAAGACGACGAAGAATACCATCACGAAGGCAAGCGCCACTTTCGAGGCGAGGCCGAGGCCGAGGATCATGATGAAGATCGGCGCCAGAACCACGCGCGGAATGGAATTGATGACCTTGATGTAGATCGAGAAAATGTCGGCGGCCATCCGGTTGCGACCGAGCGCGACGCCGATGATGATACCGGCGACCGAACCGGTCGCGAAGCCGATGACCGACTCCTCCATGGTGACATAGAGATGATACCAGAGCGGCCCCTCGGACGTTCCTTCCGTCGTCCATTCATAGAGCCGCTGCGCGATCGCGCTCGGCATCGCGTAGAAGAACGGATCGATCCAGGCCTCGCGCGCGGCGACTTCCCAAAGGCCGAGAAAGGCAAGGAGGATGGCGACCCGCCAGAACATCACGGTGCGGCGGCGATGCGTAGCCGCCTTCGCGGCGGCAGCTTCGATTTCGGCGTCTGATGTGCCAGGCTTGAAAGCCCCTGCTCTGATGTCGATGGCGGCATCGGTCATGGCTTTCCTCCTCAGGCTGCCGCACGCGCATAGCTGGTCTCGACCTCTTCCTTGAGGTCGGCCCAGATCGTGCGCGAGTAATTGATGAAGCTCTGCTCGTAGCGGATATCGGCGACGACGCGCGGACGCGGCAGATCAATCGTGTAGACCGATTTTACCGTGGCCGGCCCGGCGGTCAGGACATAGACCTTGTCGGCGAGCGCAATCGCCTCTTCGAGGTCATGTGTGACGAAGACCACGGAAGCCTTTGCCTGCGACCACAGCCGCAGCAATTCCTCGTGCATCAGCACGCGCGTCTGTACGTCAAGCGCCGAAAACGGCTCGTCCATAAGCAGGATCTCCGGGCCGTTTATGAAAGTCTGGGCCAGCGCCACGCGCTTGCGCATACCGCCGGAAAGTTGGTGCGGATAATGGTGCTCGAAACGCGACAGGCCGACGCGCGCCAGCCAGTCGCGCGCCGCGGCCGTGGCGTCCGACTTCGCCCTGCCGCGAAAAAGCGGGCCGGCCATCACATTCTCGATCACGGTTCGCCAGGGGAACAAAGCATCGCTCTGGAAAACAAAACCGATGCGCGGGTCTATCCCCTTGACCGGCGCGCCCATGACACGAACCTCGCCGGCACTTGGGCTTGCCAATCCAGTGACCAGGTTGAGAGTGGTGGATTTACCGCAACCGGTCGGGCCGACGACGGCGACGAATTCGCCGCGCTCGACGGTCATGGTGAAATCGCGTAGCGCCGTCAGCGATTTGCCGGTGGGCGAGAGGAAGCGACGGCTGACATTGATCAGCTCAATCGCTGGTGTGGTCTTTTCAGGGGCCATGGTGGAACTCCAGATACGAGCGGGCGCCGCCGTCGGCCAGGGCCGCCGGACATTAAGAGCTGACGATTGCCGGCGCGATGTCGCGCATCGCGCCGGCTCGGCCTGCTACTTGGCGTTCTTGACGAATTCCGAGGTGTAGGTCTTTGAGAGGTCGATCTGCTTGCCCTGCAGTTCCTTCTTGAAGGCTGAAAGAACCGTCAGCACCGTCTCCGGCCCACCTGCAGGCATGATCCCGTCGGGGGTGAACATTGCCTTGCCGGCATCGAGGGCCTTCACGTAGCCTTCCTTGTCGCCGACATAATAGTCCTTCGGCATCTTGTCGGCGATCTCGGCGCCGCTATGCGTGTTGATGAACTTCTGCGTCTTGACGAAGGCATTGGCCAGCTTCTGCACGATGTCCTTATGCGCTTCGACCCAGTCGGTCTGCATATAGAGCGAGGCAGCCGGGTAGGTACCGCCGAGCGCGGCCTTGGTGCCCTCCATTGTGCGCATATCGATAAGAACGGTCGCTTCGCCGGTTTTCAGCAGGCGGGTGATCGTCGGCTCGGTCGTCATGCCGGCCTGGATCTTGTCCTGCTGCATGGCGGCGATGAAGGTGGTGCCGGCGCCAACCGGAACCGAGGTGAAATCCCCGAGCTTCAAGCCGTTCTTGACGGCGAGATATTCCGTAAGAAAATTCGTCGATGAGCCCAGACCGGTCACGCCCAGGCTCTTTCCCTTGAAGTCGGCGGGTGATTTGATCTCCGGATGTTTCGTCGAAACCAGCTCGACCTCGCCCGGCGCCTGACTGAACTGGACGATGGATTCGACGAATTTGCCCTTGGCCTGCAGATCGATGCAGTGATCGTAGAAGCCGACAACCCCTTGCACGGCACCGGCGAGCATCTCGTTTTCGGCGTCGACGCCGGCCGGTTCATTCAGCAACTCGACGTCGAGGCCCTCGTCCTTGAAGTAGCCGAGCGCCTCGGTCAGCTTGGCGGGCAGATAAATCTGTTTCTCGTAACCGCCGACCATGATGGAGATTTTTTCGTCGGCGCGTGCGGATGGCGCGGACAAGGCCATGGTGGCGACGAGTGCGGTTGTGGCGGCTGAATCAAGCAGAATTCGCGCGAGCGACATGGCCTCTTCCCTTTGTTCGTTTACCGCGCCCCTCTCTCCCATCGCTTTTGCGCGACAATATGGGGACGCCAGTCAACAGTTATGGCACCAACCTTTCATCCAGCTTTCAAGGAAAAGCTGAAAATCAAAGCTTACGGATTGGTAAGCCGCGGCTAGCGAACATGCCGCGACAACGCACGCCTGCTCAATCGTTCAGCCCAAGAACGTCGCGCATATCGTATTCGCCGGGCGAGCGTCCCGCCACCCAAAGTGCCGCGGCAATGGCGCCACGGGCGAACATGATGCGGTCGCCGGCCGCATGCGACAGAGTAACAAGCTCGCCTTCGGCACAGAAGCTGACGCTGTGCTCGCCGATGATGCTGCCGCCGCGAACCACTGCAAAACCGATCTCGCCGGCCGGACGCGCACCGGTGACGCCGTCGCGAACGCGCCTTGCGACCGCGTCCAGTTCGACGCCGCGTCCACCGGCAACGGCCTGGCCCAGCATCAGCGCGGTGCCCGACGGCGCGTCGATCTTGTGGCGATGATGCGCCTCGAAAATCTCTGCATCCCAATCTTCGGCAGCGAGTGCCCTCGCCGCCTGCTCGACCAGCCCGACCAGCATGTTGAGCCCGAGCGAAAAACTGCCGGAGCGGACGATGGGAATCGTTTTCGCGGCGTTGGCGATTGCCGCCAGTTCGGCGGCATCGAAACCGGTCGAGCCGATCACCAGGGCCGGTCCGCCGCGCTTCGCACAGAAGCTCGCCAGATCGGCGGAGGCGGCCGGTGTGGTGAAATCGATCACTACATCGGCCAAGGCAAGCGCCTCGTCGCGGCTCACCAGCCCATCGCCCGCATTGCCTGGCCGGTGGAAGCGTGCAACGAGCGCCAGCCGCGGATGGGCCTGCACAGCCTCCGCCATCTGGCGGCCCATGCGTCCCAGCGCGCCGGCGAGGGCAATCCGGATCGGCGGTTGGGACATAATTTCAGCTATTTCCACATGCCGCGCATGCGCGCGCCGATATCGACGCGCACTTCCGGCCGGGGCGCCCTGCCTTGCGCCGCTTGCGCGCTCGGCCACAACACCTGCTGGAACGCGGCGAGGATCGAGGCCGGGATGAAGCGGGTGCGCGAGGCATAGAGGTGGCGGTCGCCGCGCGCCGCCTGGCCGTGCGGAAAGAAACGCTGCGGCATGACGAGGTTGAGATTGTCCTTGGCCCGCGTCATCGCCACGTAGAGCAGCCGGCGCTCCTCCTCGATATCCTCCTTGGTGCCGACACCGAGATCGGCCGGAATGCAGCCATCGACCGTATTGAGCACGAAGACATTCTTCCACTCCTGGCCCTTGGCCGAGTGGATGGTCGACAGGATCAGATAATCCTCGTCGCGATGCGGCGGTCCGGCCTGGTCGCTGGTCGCGTCCGGCGGATCGAGCGTCAGTTCGGTCAGGAAGCGTTCGCGCGAGGCGTAACCCGAGCCGATCTGCTCGAGTTGCAAAAGGTCGGCGCGCCGGGTGATCGCGTCCTCGTGGATGCGCTCCAGATGCGGCTCGTACCACAGCCTGACCTGCTCTAGATCGGCCGGCCATTTGGCGCCGGCCCGCAGGCCGGCATAGAGCGAGACGAAGCCCGGCCAGTCATCCGCCGCGCGCTGCGGCGGCCGCCAGCCGGCGAGGCCCATCGCCTCATCCAGCGCCGTGGTCATCGTCTCGACAATCTGTCCGGCAGCTGAAGGGCCAATGCCCGGCATCAGCTGCAGCACGCGGAAACCGGCGACGCGGTCGCGCGGGTTTTCGGCAAAGCGCAGCACCGCCAGCACATCCTTGACGTGCGCGGCATCGAGGAATTTCAGGCCACCGAACTTGACGAAGGGAATGTTGCGCCGCGTCAGCTCGATTTCGAGCGGCCCACTGTGGTGCGAGGCGCGAAACAGCACCGCCTGCGATTTCAGCGCCGTGCCGGCCTCTCGCTCGGCGAGGATCGTGTCGCAGACGAAGTTGGCCTGCTCGACCTCGTCGCGCACGGTTACCAGCCTTGGCTTGTCGGTTGATTTGCGCTCCGACCAAAGGTTCTTCGTAAAACGCTCCGAGGCCTCGCCGATGACCGCATTGGCGGCGGCCAGAATGGTCTCGGTCGAGCGGTAATTGCGCTCCAGCATCACCACATGGGCGGCCTGCGCGAATTGGTTGGGGAAGTCGAGGATGTTGCGCACCTCGGCGGCACGGAAGGAATAGATCGACTGCGCATCGTCGCCGACCACCGTCAGCCCGGCGCCGTCGGGTTTGAGTGCCATCAGGATCGAAGCCTGCAGCCGGTTGGTGTCCTGGTATTCGTCGACCAGCACGTGGTCGAAACGCCCGCCCAGATGCGCCGCGATTTCCGGCTCGGCCGCCATCTGCGCCCAGTAGAGCAGCAGATCGTCGTAATCGAGCACGTTCTGCGCCTGCTTGGCCTCGACGTAACCGGCGAACAGCTGTTTCAACTGCTCGGCCCAGCCGGCACACCAGGGGAAGGCGGAGCCTAGCACTTCGCCGAGCGGCGCCTGCGCGTTGACGGCGCGCGAATAGATGGCAAGGCAGGTGCCTTTGGTCGGAAAGCGCGCCTCCGTCTTGGAGAAGCCGAGTTCGTGGCGCACGAGATTCATCAGGTCGGCCGAATCCTCGCGGTCATGGATGGTGAAGGCCGGATCGAGGCCGATCTCCAGCGCATAGTCGCGCAACAGCCGCGCACCGATGCCGTGAAAGGTGCCGGCCCAGGTCAGCGCATCGGTGATGACCGCGGCGTCACGGCCGAGCACCTCGCCGGCGATGCGCTCGACGCGCTTGGCCATTTCGGAGGCGGCGCGCCGCGAAAAGGTCATTAGCAGGATGCGGCGCGGGTCGGCGCCCTTGACGATCAAATGAGCGACGCGATGTGCCAGCGTGTTGGTCTTGCCCGAGCCGGCGCCGGCAATGACCAGCAAGGGACCGGCGATCCTGCCGTCGCCATGCTCGACGGCCTGACGTTGGGCGTCATTCAGCCGCGCGAGATAGGCGGGCTGGGCAGTCGATTCCACAAAGGTCGAATCATGGGCGGCGAGGTTCATCGCCCATCAAGCATCGTTTCCGCTTTGTTCGCAACAAAGAAGCGGCACGACGAATTAGCGCCGGGGATCGACACCCATGGCCGCCGATTGGCGGCGCAGAGCGTCGCGGTCACTTCTCGATGCGGGCAGCAACAGGGGATCGATGTCGCCGGGCACGTCATCGGTCATCCTGCGCGCGAGGCGGTAGGTGAGAAAGGCAAAGGTGCCGGCCAGAAGCAAACGGATCATGCTGCGGTCTCCTCTAAGAGAGATCAACCGCAGGCATGGCGTTTTGTTCCCTCAACGCTGGTTCGCAACCAAACCAACATCGCCTCGTTTTGAAACTGGAGGCTCGTTGTAGATTGGAGGCGGTAGCGATGAAAAAGCTAGGATTAATCCTCGTTCTGGTGGCTTTGGCTGTCTCGGCCTGCGACAACAAACTGCCACCGACCAAGGCTCCTGGTGCCGAACAAAGCTCCTACGCCGACAATCCTGTCATGAACGCAGAGACTGTCGGCAAGTAAGGTGTTCGGTGCAACGAGGTTGCAGTCGGAACCTCATGGCATTGCCGCGATGCATTCCTCAAGGCGCTCGAGCCGGAACTTGGCGTTGCGCAGTTCGTGCCCAGCTTCCTGTCGCTGCTGACGGCCCCGGGACGCGGACGCAGCCGTCAGGTTTCTTTCGAGTTCGGCGATGCGCGCACGCACCTGCCGCGCCTCGTTCTGGCGCAACGCCTTTATCCAGCTTCGCCCGTGCATCCGTCTTCCCGCAACCACCCCAAAGACCGGCGGCTTCTATGCCAGCAAGACCCTAACTTCCGGCAAGTGCGAATATTCTAAATTTAATGAGCTCTAATTTAGCAGCCAAGCGTCTCAACGAAGAAGGCCGGCGCCGCTTGGGAGGAGAAGGCGCCGGCCAAGCGGATAAATCAGGTCCGCCGCACAACATAGGTTAGCTGAGTCTTGCCGCTGCGTCATCCGGGATCGCGGATTTCGGCCTTTTCCGGGCGTTTTCCCCGCAAAAGCGCCGACAGGGCTGTCAAACCCCAAGCCGTTGCCTGGCGATGGCGACATGGAAATTCGTGCCGAACACCAGTCCGTCATCATTGAAGTCGTAGCTGGAATTATGGAGGGGTGCCGAGGCCTCGCCATTGCCGAGGAAGACGAAACAGCCCGGCACGTGGTCAAGAAAGCGAGCGAAATCCTCCGACGCTGTCATCGGCTCGCGGGCAATTGCGATATTGCCGGGTTCGAAAACGCTCCTGGCGGCGGCGAAGGCCGCGTCGACCAGTTCGGCGTCGTTGCGCAAAGGCACAAATTCTCTGCTGTAGTTCACCTCGGCGGCAACGTTGTAGGCGGCAGCGGTGCCCTCGGCGATGATGCGCATCTGGCGTTCGATCGCGGCGCTGACCTCGGGGCGGAAGCTGCGCGCATCGCCAAGGATGCGGGCAAGACCGGGTAATGCATTGCGGGTGCCGTCGGTGATCAATTCGGTCACCGAAACCACCGCTATGTCGGCCGGGCTCAGCCGGCGCGAGACGATGGTCTGCAGATTGGTGACCAGCGCGCAAGCGGCGACCAGCGTTTCGTTGCCCGAATGCGGCCGCGCCGCGTGGCCGCCGAGGCCCCTCAGTACGATCTCGAAGTTGTCCTCGGCCGACATTATCGGGCCGGCTCGGGTCTCGAAATGCCCGACAGGCAGGCCGGGCATGTTGTGCAGGCCAAAAATCTCGTCGAAGGGGAAGCGCTGCATCAGGCCATCGTCGAGCATGGCCAACGCGCCCCTGCCCCACTCCTCGGCCGGCTGGAAGATGAAGCGCACGGTGCCGTCGAAACCGCCCTCGCCGGCGAGCAGCTTTGCGGCACCGAGCAGCATGGCGGTGTGGCCGTCATGGCCGCAGGCATGCATCACCCCGGGATTGCCGGAGCGGTATGGCGCGGCCGATTGCTCTGCTATGCGCAGCGCATCCATGTCGGCCCGGAGCGCAATAGCGCGGTTGCCGGTGCCGCGCTTCAGCGTGCCGACGACACCTGTGCCGCCGACACCCTCCGTGACATCGTCGAGGCCGAATTCGCGCAGCTTGGCGGCAACGAAGGCCGCGGTGCGTGTCTCTTCGAAGCCGAATTCCGGGTGTGCATGCAGGTCGCGCCGCCAGGCGGTCATCTCGCGCTTCAGCGTTTCTGGATCGAGTTCAGCCATGTCTTCAGCCTTCGAGTTCGGCAAGTTCAGCGATGACATCAAGCAGGATGTTGGCGCCGGCAACAAGCTCAGCATCTTCGGTGTGCTCGCGCGGACTGTGGCTGATGCCTCCGGCGCTGGGCACGAAGATCATCGCCGCCGGCGCGGTGCGCGCGATCATCTGCGCGTCATGGCCGGCGCCCGAGGTCAAGCGCCGCGAGGCAAGCCCGCGCTTCCTTGCGGCGGCCTCGATCAGTTCGACGACCCGGCCGTCGAAGACAACCGGCTCGAAGCGCGCCAGCCTTTCGACCGTCACCGTGATGCCCTCGGCGACGAGCTGTTCCAAAAAGGCGGCCAGTGCCGCCTCCTGCGCCTGCAGGCGCTGCTCGTCGGGATCGCGCAGATCGACGGTGAAGACCGCGCGCGATGGAATGACGTTGATGGCGTTGGGCTCGAAGCGCATCGTGCCGACGGTGACAACCGTTGGCGAATTGGACGCCGCCGCCTTGTCGTGCAGAAAGGTGATCACGCGTGCCGCGGCATATCCGGCGTCGCAGCGCATTGACATCGGCGTGGTGCCGGCGTGGTCGGCGACACCCTCGAGGGTGATGCGCTGCCAGGAGATGCCTTGCAGGTTCTCAACCGCGCCGATCGGGATGCCTTCGCGCTCCAGAACCGGCCCCTGTTCGATATGCAGTTCGACATAGATGTGCGGCTTGAGAAAACCGGGTTCGCGCTCGCCCGCATAACCGATGCGGGCCAGTTCCTGCCCGAGCGTGCTGCCGTCGGTCCCGACAGCGGCGAGTGCCGCTTCGACATCGACGCCGCCGGCATGGACCAGCGATCCCATCATGTCGGGAGAGAAGCGCACGCCTTCCTCATTGGTGAAGGCCGCGACAGCGAGCGGGCGCGACGGCGAAAGGCCAGACGCCTTCAGCGTCTCGATCACCTCCAGCCCGGCAAGCACGCCGTAGCATCCATCATAGATGCCGGCGTCGATGACCGTGTCGATGTGCGAGCCGATGAGCAGCGGTGCCCTGCCTGCATTGCCGGCATTTTGCCAGATGCCGAAAATGTTGCCTATGCGGTCGATGGCGACATCGAGCCCGGCCTGGCGCAGCCAGCCGACGAAGAGGTCGCGGCCCTGTCTGTCGGTGTCGGAGGCGGCCAGCCGGGTCAGCCTGCCTTCGCCGTCGCGGCCAATGGCGCCGAGTTCACGGATCCGGCCAAGCAGGCGCTGTGCATCGACCGCGATCATGATGTTGCCTCGGCAGCGAGCTTGCCGGTCAGCACATCGGCCGGGCTCATCCCGACCAGCTCGGCATAGCGATGCGGGTCGGTGGCGCCTTCGGTGTTGATCACCAGCACGCGGGATCTGCCGTCGAGGCCAAGATCGCACCTGTTTTCGGCCATCGCCCGGATCAGTCCGGCAAGGCCGACGCCGCCGCTCTCGCCGGCGACGATCAGCGGATCGCTCCCGGCCGGCCGCGCCAGCCGTTGCATCACCGCGATGGCGTCGTCCTCGTCCACGGTCATGAAGGCGTCGGCGGCGCGCGCCAGCACACGCCAGGCGACTTGCGAGGCTTCGTAGCATTCAAGCATGGCCATGACAGTCGGCTGGTCATGGGCCACCTTGACCACATGCCCTGCCCGGGCAGCCGCGACAACGCAGGCCGCGCGTGCCGGCTCGACGACAATGAAGGTTGGCCTGGCGTCGCCGAGCACGATAGCGAGATGGCCGGCCACCGCGGCAGCAATGCCGCCGACGCCTGCCTGGACGAAAACGTGGGTCGGAGATTCCCGGAGTTGGCGAAGCGCTTCACGCACGATCGCCGTATAGCCCTGCATGACGAGGCCGGGAATGCGCTCGTATCCCGGCCACGACGTATCCGACACCACGGTCCAGCCTTTCTCGGCGGCGACCTTGGCTGCCTGCTTGACCGAATCGTCATAATTGCCGTCGACGCGGACCATCTCCGCGCCATAGCGGGCGATTGCCGAGATGCGCTCGTCGCTGACACCGGCATGGACAAAGATCACGGCCCTGGCGCCGGCAAGCGCGGCGCCTTGCGCGACAGAGCGGCCGTGATTGCCGTCGGTGGCGCAGGCAAAAGTCATCTTTGCGGCGACCGAGCGAACATCGGACCTGTCAAGATCCTCGACATCCATCGTACCGCCAAGCCGTTTGCTTGCCTCCTCCAGCACCAGGCGGAAGACAGCATAGGCGCCGCCCAGCGCCTTGAAGCTGCCGAGGCCGAGACGAAAGCCCTCATCCTTGACATGCAGCGCAGCGAGGCCGAGTTCGCCCGCCAGCGCCGGCAGCGCGTGCAGCGGGGTCATCACGTGATTGTCACGATGGGCAAGAAAGCGCTCGACCGTGTCGGCACCAGCAATCCCGAGAGTTTCGGCATCGGCCGCATCGAGCGGCTTGCCGTGCAAGGCATTGCGATTGGGCAGGAACACGGGTGATCTCCTTGGTACTCAGCGAGACCATATTGCAGGACAGGCGCAAAGAGCGCTGTAATTGGGCCTCCGAAATGCAAGTTTGTTTCACCGGGATACCGCCATTGCCTCCATCGCCGCCCCCGCTCGACAATTTCGATCTCGCCATCCTTGCCATCCTGCAGCGGGACAACACCACGCCGCAGCGGCTGATCGGCGAAGCGGTGAACCTGTCGGCACCGGCGGTGCAGCGCCGCATCAAGCGGATGGAACAGACCGGCGTCATCGCAAGCAATGTCGCCATCATCGAACCCACGGCGGTCGGCCAACCCATCACCATCTTCGTCGAAGTGGAGCTGGAGAGCGAGCGCACCGAATTGATCGACGCGGCCAAACGGCAATTCTCGGAAACGCCGGAGGTGCAGCAATGCTATTACGTCACCGGCGAGGCCGACTTCATCCTCGTCATCACCGTGGCCGACATGGGTGCCTATGAGGCGTTGACGCGAAAACTGTTTTTCGGCAGCAACAATGTCCGGAAGTTTCGCACCTTCGTCGCCATGGACCGTGTCAAGGTCGGGCTGACGGTGCCGTTGCAGGATTGAGCCTTGCCGGCAGGCAGGCTCCCGTCCGGCCCTGCCCTGTTTTCGACATTCTTCGGACGCGAATTGAGCTGGGAGGCGCGCTTGGACGATATCACACCAGTAGCGATCATCGGTGCCGGACCGGCGGGCCTAGCAGTTGCCGCCTGCCTGCGGCAGGCCGGCGTCGACTTCATCATCATCGAAAAAGAGCAGCAGGCCGCGCCCGCCTGGCGGCGCCATTACGAGCGCGTCCACCTGCACACGACCAAGCGCTATTCGTCCCTGCCCTTCGTGCCCTTCCCGAAGCACTATCCGCGTTACGTGCCGCGCGCTCTCTTCGTCGACTATCTCGATTCCTATGGGCAACGCTTCGACCTCAAGCCCCGCTTCGGAGAAACGGTGAACGCGATCATCCGGGCGGGTCACGGCTGGCGTGTGGACACGACATCCGGCCCGTTGCGCGCCAAACATGTGGTGATCGCGTCAGGCTACAATGCCGAGCCCTCACGGCCCCGATTTGCCGGCATCGACAGCTTCACCGGCAAGACATTGCATAGCGCCGACTATCACAATGCCACGCCCTTCGCCGGTCAGTCGGTGCTGGTCATCGGCATGGGTAACACTGGCGCCGAGATTGCGCTCGATCTGGCGGAAAACGGCGCGCAGCCGACGATTTCCGTGCGCGGCGGCGTTCATATCGTGCCGCGTGAACTGTTCGGCGTGCCCATCCAGATCGTCGGCATGGCGACACGCTTCGGTCCGCAACGCCTCAATGATTTTCTTTTCCCGGTCATTCTCGACCTGGTGCTGGGCAGGCTGGAAAAATATGGGCTCAAACGCCCGGGACAGGGATTGCTGGAACAGATCGAGATTGCGTCGCGCATTCCGGTGATCGACGTGGGTACCATCGGCAAGATCCGCGAAGGCGCTATCAAGGTTGCGCCTGATATCGCCGAGATCTCGGAACGCGGCGCGCGGTTTGCCGACGGCAAAGACGGCGAATTCGACGCGATCATCTTCGCCACCGGTTACCGGCCGGGCTATGCCAGATTTCTCGAGCCCGGCATCCAGCCGGACCGCAGCGGCGTTACCCCCAAAGCTTCGGATCTCGGCCTCTACCTCATCGGTTTCCACAATGCCGTCACCGGATTGCTGCGCGAAATCGGCATCGAAGCCCAAGCAATTGCCGATGACATCCGGCACCGGCTGAACAGGAAAAAGGCGGCCGAAATCCTGCCGGTATAGCCGGCCTCCAGACGACTGACACGCTTCGCCCGGCTCAACTTGCCTTGCGCAGCCAAACCTTGTTGTCGTGGAAGGCAGCGCCGCCATAGGGCGCCGGCGCATCGGCGCCAGTCAGCACGTTGATGCCCTCGCCGCGTTCATGCGCGCTGTTCGGCCAGATGCCCTCGGCGATCACCACGCCGCGCTTGATGCCGTCGAAGAATTTCGCGTGCAACACCAGGTCGCCGCGCTGGTTGCCGACTTCGACACGGTCGCCATCGGCAAGCCCGAGGTCAGTCGCATCGTCGGGATGCAGGAGCAGTGCCGGCCGGCCTTCCTTTTCCTTCGACACCGGCGTCTCCGCAAAGGTCGAGTTGAGGAAATTGCGCGCCGGCGAAGTCGTCAGCCGGAACGGATGCGCCTCGTCGGCCACTTCGATCAAGTCGACATGGTCGGGGAACTCGGGCAGCCGTTCCACCGGTCCGAACAGGCCCATGCTCTTCGGCGGCCGGTTGGGCGCCGCCTGGCCGGTCCAGTCGGCGCGGAAACGGAATTTTCCATCCGCATGGCCAAAGCCCTTGATGAAATGCGCGGTCTCGAAATCCGGCTGCAGATCGAGCCATTTTTGCTCTTTCAAGCTGTCGAAGCTGCCCAGCCCGCGCTTGCCGAGAATGATGTCGATATGCTGCTGCTCGGTCAGACCAAAGCCCGGGCGGTCTGCGACCCCCAGGCGCTCGGCCAGTTGCTCGATGACGAAATGGTTGCTACGCGGCCCTTCCGGCGGCTCGATCAGCTTCGGTCCGAGCGTAATGTGCTGGTTGCCGCCGCCCTTGTAGACGTCGTCATGTTCGAGGAACATCGTCGCCGGCAGCACGACATCGGCAAGCTTGGCCGTGTCGGTCATGAACTGCTCGTGCACGCAAGAAAACAGGTCGTCGCGCAGGAAACCCTGCTTCACCAGCCGCTGCTCGGGCGCGACGTTCACCGGATTGGTGTTCTGGATCAGCATCGCCGTCACCGGCGGTCCGCCATAGAGCGCGTCGCTGGCGCCGGTCAGCACTGGGCCGATGCGCGAATGGTCGAGGTAGCGGATCGAGGGATCGCGCATCCTCGAGCCTTCCAGCACCTCCTGGTTGAGCTTGAAGATGCCGGAATTGGAATGGAAGGCGCCGCCGCCCTCATACTGCCAGCTGCCGGTGACCGCGGCGATGCAGGACGCGGCATGCATGTTGACCGCGCCGTTGCGCTGGCGGGCAAAGCCATAGCCGAGACGGAAATAGGTTTTCTTGGTCGTGCCAACCAATCGCGCGAAGGCTTCGATTTCAGCGACGCCAAGACCGGTAATCGCGGCGGCCCATTCCGGCGTACGCGTCTTCAAATGCGCTTCCAACCCCTTCGGGTCATCGGTGTATTTTTCGAGATAGGCGCGGTCGGCCAAGCCTTCCCTGAACAGCACATGCATGACCGCGCAGGCCAGCGCGCCGTCGGTGCCGGGCCTCAGGACCAGGCCCATGTCCGCCTGCTTCATCGTCGCGTTTTCATAGACGTCGATGACGACGATCTTCGCGCCACGCTCCTTGCGCGCCTTGATGGCGTGGGTCATCACATTGACCTGGGTGACCACGGCATTGGTGCCCCAGATCACCACGCAGTCGGATTTCGCCATTTCGCGCGGGTCGGGTCCACGCAAGGCGCCCGCCCCCATCATCCAGCCGGTCCAGGCCAGATTGGTGCAGATCGACCCGAAGAAGCCTGAATATTTCTTGGCATGACGCAGCCGATCGATGCCGTCGCGCTGCACCAGCCCCATCGTGCCGGCATAGTAATAGGGCCACACCGTCTCCGAGCCGTATTTCGCTTCGGCGGCGATGAATTTTTCGGCGACGAGGTCGAGCGCGGCCTCCCAGCTCGCTTCCTTCCAGACGCCCTCGCCCTTGGCGCCGGCGCGGATCAGCGGCTTCAGCAGCCGGTCGGGGTGGTGGACGCGGTCGGCATAGCGCGCAACCTTGGCGCAGACGACACCGGCCGTATAGCTGTTGGACTTGGCGCCATGGACGCGGCCGATGCGGTTGCCATCGAGCAACTCGACCTCGAGCGCGCAGGTCGACGGGCAATCATGCGGACAGGCCGAATGGCCGATGCGGAGCTTGGCGTGCTGGTTCATGGGAGATGTCTAGCGGGTTTCAAAGGGCGCGTGTAGGGCCAGATGATTAGCCAATCTCCCCACTTGTGGGGGAGATGTCCGGCAGGACAGAGGGGGCGCGAAGGATCACGACCTATCTATTCGTCCCGAAGCCGGCGGTAGGTGATTGCAAAAAAGTCTGACAGGTTGGCGGGACAGCGCCCCCCTCTGCCCTGCCGGGCATCTCCCCCACGAGGGGGAAGATTGGCCCTACTCCGCAGTGCCTTCCTCGTATTCGGCCGACATGGTCAGCCACTTCTCCTCGTGGCCAGCCAGTGTCTGGGCGAGTTGCGAGCGCTCCTTGGCCAGGCGTGTCGCGGTCGAGGGATCCTTTTCGTAGATCGCCGGATTGGCCAGTTCGTCCTCGATGCCGTCGATGCGTTTGCGGATTCGGTCCATCAGCGCTTCTGTGGCGCGGATTTCCTTGGCTAGCGGTTCGAAGGCGGCACGGCGCGCTGCCGCGTCGCGGCGGCGGTCGGCCTTTGACGCCTTGTCCGCCTCGCGCTTGCCGCGGCGATCGCCGGACACACCGGTGACCAGCGTCTTGTAGTCCTCCAAATCGCCATCATACGGGTTGACCGCGCCGTCCTTGACCAGCCACAGCCGGTCGGCGGTCGCCTCCAGGAGATGGCGGTCGTGCGAGATCAGGATCACGGCACCCGGAAATTCATTCAGCGCACGGATCAGCGATTCACGGCTGTCGATGTCGAGATGGTTGGTCGGCTCGTCGAGGATGAACAGGTTCGGTCCCTCGAACGCCGACAGACCCATCAAAAGGCGTGCCTTCTCGCCGCCGGATAGGTCCTTGGCGGGCGTATTCATCTTCTCGGTGGTGAGACCAAATTGCGCGACGCGGCCGCGCACTTTCGATTCCGGCGCCTCCGGCATCAGCCGGCGCACATGCTCATAGGCGTTTTCCTCGGGACGCAGATCGTCGAGCTGGTGCTGAGCGAAGATCGCCACCTTCAGCCCAGGCGCCACCGTCATTGTGCCGCTCTCCTGCTTCAGCCGGCCGGACAGCAATTTGGCGAAGGTCGACTTGCCGTTGCCGTTGGCGCCAGCAGCGCGATGCGGTCGTCGGCGTCGATGCGCAGCGTCATCTTCTTCAGGATCGGCTGGCCCTCGGTGTAACCGACATTGACGTTGTTCAAGGCAACGATCGGTGACGCCACTGTCTTCACCGGCTCTGGGAAGGAGAACGGCCGCACCGAATCGTTCACGATGGCCGCTATCGGCTTCATCTTTTCCAGCGCCTTGATGCGCGACTGCGCCTGTCTCGCCTTCGAAGCCTTGGCGCGGAAGCGCTCGACGAAGGATTCCATGTGCTTGCGGGCGGCTTCCTGTTTGACGCGGCCCTTTTCCTGCAATTCCTTCTGCTCGGTATACTGGCGCTCGAACTGGTCATAGCCGCCGCGCCAGAAGGTCAGCTTCTTCTGGTCGAGATGAACGATCGAGTTGACGGCACGGTTGAGCAGGTCGCGGTCGTGCGAAATCAGAAGCACGGTGTGTGGGTATTTCGACACATAGTTTTCTAGCCACAACGTGCCTTCGAGGTCGAGATAGTTGGTCGGCTCGTCGAGCAGCAGAAGGTCAGGCTCGGAAAACAGCACGGCAGCGAGCGCCACGCGCATGCGCCAGCCGCCGGAGAAGGACGAGGCCGGACGGCGCTGCGCGGCATCGTCGAAGCCGAGGCCGGCCAGGATCGTGGCGGCGCGGGACTCAGCCGAATGCGCATCGATGTCGGCCAGCCGCATGTGGATGTCGGCGATGCGGTGCGGATCGGTGGCGGTCTTTTCCTCTTCGAGCAGCGCCGTGCGTTCGAGGTCGGCCTTGAGCACGATCTCGATCAGCGGCTCCTCGGTTCCCGGCGCTTCCTGCGCCACCTGGCCGATGCGCGTGTTCTTCGGCAGGCTGATCGAGCCTGTCTCGGAGGGAAAATCGCCGGTGATGGCCTTGAACAGCGTCGTCTTGCCAGTACCGTTGCGGCCGACAAGGCCAGCCTTGGTGCCGGCCGGCAAGGTCAGCGAGGCATGGTCGAGAAGCAGGCGCCCGGCCATGCGGAGCGAAAGGTCGTTAATGATCAGCATGGCCGCGCTTTTGCACCGGACACCAACGCTTCGCAAGACCTTGCAGGCCGGTTGGCCGCACAAGGCCTGAAGACGAGCGGGAGCGATGGGCCGAATTGGAAGCCCTGTCCGCGAAAATTCGCGCCTATCCTCAACGACCGCCGGAGCAGCCCGCACAGGCTTGATGGTGAAACGCGCCGGTGCTTATCGCCGGAGATCCTTGATGACCTTGCGGTCAACAAAATCAGAGGAATAGGTGATCGCAGCGTGTCCACTTCGGGCCAAGAGCCGACAACAACTGACTTTCTGGAATTTTCGATCTTTTCTTATGAAAAATCTACCCGCGATTGATGTAGCCCCGCTTTGAATTGCAACAAGTACTGCCTTCTTTCTACAGACAAAGGCTCAAGGTGAAGTCTATTAGCACCCCCATCCGCGCTAGGGTGGTCAATATTGAACAGACGGCCACCCAGCGTGCATCCTACGCTTCGCGCGCTGACGAAACCCGACTGCCCCCCAACCACAGTTGGTTACGACAGCAGGAACCCCGGCCGGGGATTTTCAGCACGGCAGAGGAAACGGCTCGGTATCAATCAGAAGCGGGAAGGCTGCCAAAACTCCCATTAGGACCCGGATAAACCAAGGCGGCATGGAGATTCGAGGATGCCCACGCTTCCCCTGGCGCTCAAGATCGCAGATGTCGTTTCCGATGCCCAGCGGCGTCGGCACAGGCTGGACATAGCAGCCGTTGCCAGCCTGTTGCTCGACGCCCATCCCGAGGCCGGCCACAGTCTGACGGAAATTGCCGACACATTGCGAGAGGAAGTCGCATCCCAGGGAATCTTGGCGCAGGGAGCTGTTGCGATGTCTCGTTAGCGTCGCGCCTCGCGGTCCGCTTCCTTGTGGCGTGCATGCCTTGCCTATGAAAGCCCCGGCCGGGGACTCGTCAAGGCGTCCGAAGATCGAGTGAGAGGAAGACCCGAGTGACGCCGACCGCATTTGGATAGCCTTCGCAGCGAGCCGCGTCTGGTCAATATTGACCGGTCCCGCGAGATATTGGATTCTGTTTCATCGAGGCTGAGGCCTCGTCAGCATCGTGATGTCAGTGGATGGGGTCATTGATGGAAGGAAAATCAGATCAGCCGTTCGATCCGCAGGCTTTTCTGGCGAAAGCCGATCTTGGGCGCACGATCACACGTTATGGACCCCATCAGAAAATATTCTCGCAAGGCGATGCCGCGGCTTCGGTCTTCTACATCAATGAGGGTCAGGTAAAGATCAGTGTCCTGTCCGAACAGGGAAAGGAAGCTGTCGTCGCGATAATGGGGACCAACGATTTCTTCGGCGAAGGTTGCATGGCCGGCCAGACGCGGCGCATGGCAACGGCGGTTGCGATGACGGATTGCGAGATCATGCAGATAGATAAGAAGGCGATCATGCGCGTCATTCACGACGAGCCGGCCTTTTCGGAAATGTTCATCGCCCACCTTCTGACACGAACCATCCGCGTCGAAGAGGACCTGGTCGACCAGCTTTTCAATTCGAGCGAAAAGCGCCTGGCACGGGCACTTCTCCTGCTGGCAAATTTCGGCAAGGAAGGAAGGCCTGAACCCATTCTCGGCAAGGTCAACCAGGAGACGCTAGCCGAAATGATCGGCACAACGCGGCCGAGAGTCAGCTACTTCATGAACAAGTTCCGCGACCTTGGATTCATCGAATACAATGGAAAACTCGTGGTGCACAGTTCGTTGCTGAACGTGGTTCTGCACGATCAGCCGCAGATAAGGCGGTAAACCCGGAAGGCAGAGCCGCTTTCCGGGTTCCATTGGCTGTCGCGTCCAGGCCGGCTGGCCGGGTCGCTTTGCGCTCAGCCAGCCGCCTTGCGCTTCGCTCCCTTGGCCACAGAGGCCGGTGCTGCTGCCGGTTTGCGGCCAAGCCCTGTCGACTTTGCCAGCGCCGAACGGGTCGCCGAGTAATTCGGCGCGACCATCGGATAATCCGGCGGCAGACTCCATTTGGCCCGATAGTCGTCCGGGCTCAAACCATAGTCTGTCCTGAGGTGTCGCTTGAGCGACTTGAACTTCTTTCCGTCCTCCAGGCAGACGATGTAGTCGGGAAACACCGACTTCTTCGGATTTACAGCCGGAACAAGGCTCGGACTCTCCACGACAGCCGCACCTGCCAGTTTTCGAACCGATGCGCTGACGCTGGCAATCAGGTCAGGCAGGCCGGAAGCCGGAAGCGGATTGTTGCCTACATAGGCCGAGACAATATCGGCCGTTAGCTCGATAACGGTCTTATCCTCGATATTTGACAATTCTTTCACCCTATTTGCGACAAAGTCACCCACCCCAGCGAAGACTTTTGTCGATGTATCTCTTTAACCGCGTCCCCCAACGGACCGCCAAGTTCCAAAACGAATCAAGACTTGACGTCAACTATTTTTATGGAAAATCGACGTCGTGCAAATTAGAAAATCTAATACTTCGACGCGGCAGACTTGGTTATCCGGCCATCGGCCAATATCTCAAGAATACGTTTCCAGCGGGCACAGCGCCCGAAATCCTTCTGTTCAATCGCCTTTTCGGCCTTCATTGCCGCATAAAGCGGTGCCTCGGCGCCAAATTCCTTGAGGAGCCAATGCGCTTCTTGCCTGGCGAGACGTTCATTGTCGTCAAACATAGTCTTGCGCCTCCGACCGTTCCAGACCGACCGCGATACAACTGCCGATGACGAGGACGGCGCCGGCAATGGCGGTCGTCGTCAGCCGTTCGCCGGACAGGGTCAGCAGCAGCGTCGACGCGATCGGCGTGAGATAAGCGACGACCGCGACCTTGCCGCTGCCTTCGAGCTTCAAGGCGCGCGACCAGAAATAGTAGCCCAGTCCCATCGGGCCGGCGCCGAGATAGAGCCCAAGCGCCAGATCCACGCCGGCGGGCCAGGCAACGCCCTCGTGTGCGGACCACAACAGCGTCAAGGCGACGCCGACCAGCGAGGAAGGCAACAACAGGCGATCCGGCGACGTGGCGAGCCGTCCCACCATCACCGAATAGAACGCCATGCACAACGCGGATCCGAATGCGGCTAGATAGCCGACGAGATCGCCCTGGAACCAGCTGCTCTCACGCCCTCCCGAAATCACCAGCGCGACGCCGACGAACCCAAGGGCAGCGGCAAGACCCAGCAAAGCTGGACGCCGCGGATTTTCGAAGACGATCACAGCGGCGGCAACCATCAAAGGCCAAGTATAAGCCACGAGGTTGGCTTCGATCACCGGCATCGAGGCGAAGGCGATGTATTGCAGCACCATGGTGCCGACCAGACCGATGAAGCCGACCGCGAGAGGCGCGAATGCGGCTCTGGCCGCAACCGGCGGAGCTCCCTCCCGGTTCATGAACCGGATCAGGGCGAAGACCAGTGCAGCTCCGGCAAATTGCAGGAACTGCACCTGCGATACCGGATGGGTCGCCAGCAGAGATTTGCCGACCAAGGCATTGGTCGACCACAAAGCCACCGCGCCGGCAGCAAAGACCAGCGCGGATATCGAGCCTGATCCATGCCGAAAGGATCGGCATGGGGCTCTATCTCTGTGTTTGACCATGATCTCGTCCGAGAACCGGTTCCCACTTTTCGGGATCATGGTGCGCTACCATGATTCCCTGGCTCCGCCCGGAACCTGTGCTTCGGCAACCGGGGCGGGCGTGGGATGCTCCGCCTCGAACCGGCGATAGGCCGGCAGCTGGTTGGTCCAAACGTCTTCAGCCAGTTCGTTGACCCATTCGCGGTCATGGTCATTGTCGGCGGCAAGATAGAACATGCGGTTGTCGTCGACATACGGCTTGGCCACCGAACGCTGGTTGAGCACCAGGGTGACGCGCTCGCCATACTGGATCGGCGCCGTGCGATGCAGGACGCCAAGGAACTGCCCGAGCGTCGCGTAATTCATCTTGTGATCGATGCGCATGATGCGGTTGCGCGGAATCTCGCGGCCGGATTCGAGGATGGCGCGGCCGGTCTCGGAATCGTCGCAATAGATTTCGAGATGGCCGCCGACCAGCGGATTGCTGATCGACAGCGGAATGAGCTCGGTGACCGGAACGCCATCGCAATGCCATTCGACGGCACCATCCCTTGGATTCATGAAGGTGACGGTGGAGCCGACGATCGACAGCGGATAGGGCTCCAGCTTCGTGCCCATCATGTCCGACAGCCGCTCCAGGCGCAGCTTGTCGTGCAGCAACTCCTTGATTTCGGGAATGAAACGGTCGGCCCCGGTGATGAAGGTCAGGTCGAGGTGCTTGTGCACGGCATGGCTGTCCTTGAGCTTCAGGGCGGCCTCCTCGATCGCGGCAAGCAGTGCCGGGTCATAGCCGTGCAGGTACTGCGCAACGCCGAAACTCGATATTTTCCAGGCGGTCTCATGGCCGATAATGGCCTCGCGGCTCATCGCATAGCGCAGTTCGGGTATGGTATGTGCGTTCATTGTACTTCTCCAAGTGGGGGGCAAACACTTGGTTAACAGTCGATTAAATTAGCCCCCCCTGTAAAATTAGGAATGCTGGTGCTACTGTAAGCCCAGCTTAAGGTCGAAACCCGTGCGTCTGCTCAGTCAGGTCAACCTCAATTCGCTGAAAATCGTGGAGAGTGCTGCGCGCCACGGGAATTTCACGCGCGCCGGCGAAGAGCAGTTCATCACCGCTTCAGCGGTCAGCCAGCGCGTCAAAAGCCTGGAGGATCAGCTGCGCTTCAAGATCTTTCAGCGCGGCGGCAATGCGGTGTCGCTGACGCCGGAAGGCGAGACCTATGTCTCGCGCGTTCGCGAGGCGCTGGAGCGGATCGTCGCCGCCAGCATGGAGGCGACCGGGCAATCGCAGGAACATGTGCTGAAGATATCCGTGCTGCCGACCTTCGCCGCGCGCTGGCTGTTTCCACGCCTGCCGGAGTTCCAGCGGCAATTCCCCGATATCGTGATGAGGGTTTCGACCTCCTATGCGACGCATGAGTTCACGACCTCCGATTTCGATCTCGAAATCCGTTATGGCGACGGCCACTTCAACGGGCTGCCATCCGATCTGCTGTTTAGGGAAGACCTGACACCGGTGTGCAGCCGCAAGCTGTTCCATGAGGTTCTCGGCCACAAGCCGGTGTCAAGGGTGACGCCGGACGACCTCAAACACTTCACGCTGCTGCATTCCGACACCTGCACCCAGAACTGGCAATCCTGGCTTGGTTTCGCCGGCGCCAGCTTCGTGCTCAGCGAAACCAAAAGCATCTATTTCGACTCGTGCATGATGTCTTACGAGGCGGCCAATGCCGGAATGGGCTTTGCCGTGGCCAACCGTGCCTATATGGCCAGCGACATACGAGCCGAGAGGCTGATTGCTCCTTTCGCCGTCCACCATCCAAACAGTGCAGGCTGGTATTTCGTCTCCCCCAACAAGAGCCTTGCCGCACGCAAGGTGCTGCTGTTCAAACAATGGGTCATGGCGGAAGCAGCCTTGACCCAACGCCAGTTGGATAGCGAAATCCGCGACCTGGCTTCCGAAGCTGTCTGAATTTCGGATCAGCCCCCAATTGTCCCCCGATGACCGCCGGTCAGAAAATTGAGGGCCAGCGGTTAATGGACGTCCAATCCATACAACCCGCCCTGGTCGGCAAAATTGTTGAACTCAAGCCGCTTCAGCCGGGGCATTCGCGGGGTCTTCTGTGTGCAGCCGCGGACGGTGAGCTGTGGAACCTGACGGCCACCGTGGTTCCCGGGCCAGCCACGATCGATGACTATGTAGCCTGCGCCCTGGCTGGACGGCGGGCCGGGACTGTCATGCCTTATACAATCGTCCTGCGCGGCACGGGAGCGATCTGCGGGACTACGCGGTTCTGGAAGATCGATCGCATGAACAGAAAATTGGAGATTGGGCACACGTGGCTCAGCGCTTCGGTTCAGCGATCAGGGGTCAACACCGAAGCAAAGTACCTTCTCCTGGTCCATGCCTTCGAGGTCATGGCGTGTGTGCGGGTGCAGTTCACCACCGATGAACTCAATGACGCATCGAGAGCGGCCATTCTACGGATAGGGGCAAAGCAGGAGGGGATCGTTCGCAATGAGCGGATCATGCCGGACGGCCGGAAACGCAATTCCGTGCGGTTCAGCATCATCGATTCCGAATGGCCTGATGTGAAGGCCATGCTTCTGCAGAAGATGCGGCGATAGTCGACGCAGGCCGCTTGCCTGGATCAGGCGAAAGCCCTGCCCTCTTCGGTGCGCTGGAAGTGCGCCAGATCGAGCGGCACGGAAGGACGGCCCAGAACCGTAAGGATCATATGCGCCTGGCCGCGATGGTGGGTCTGGTGGTTGAAGACATGCGCCAGCGCGGGCGCCAGACGCTGCGAGACGGTCCGCATGTCCGACACCGTCATATAGGTGAAGCGTCCCGACAGCGCCTTGTCGCTCAAGCCGCCGAGCCAGTCGATGATCCGCCGGTCCTCCGCCTCGCGCGCCATCCTCAAATTGGGCAAGACCCGGTGCAGGACGACATCCAGCGCCGTCGGCGCATCGCCTTCGCCGGTGAAGCGCTTCATCCAGATGCGATCGGCGGCGAGCAGGTGGTTGAGCGTGCCCATCAGCGAGCCGAAGAAGGCGCCGACATCGCGATTGAATTCCTCATCGTCGAGATCGGCGGCGGCATCGTAGACGCGGCCATTGGCCCATTGATTGTACGCCGCAAACATCATGAAGTGCTGTTTCATCGTTTCTCCCGCCGCCCCGTTTCGGGATGTCGCGAGCGATACCTAGACCGCAAAGGGACCCGCGCCAATGACCATTCTGCTTTATGATCTCGTCGGGCGCGATGAGAGCCGTCCGTTCAGCCCGCATTGCTGGAAGGCAACGATGGCGCTGGCTCATAAGGGGCTCGATATCTCAACCGCGCCGACGCGTTTCTCGAGGTCCCCGGCATCGAGGGCGGCGCTTCGAAAACCGTTCCGGTGATCCGCGACGGCGACAAGGTCGTCATCGATTCCTTCGCCATCGCGCTCTATCTCGACGAAGCCTATCCGGATCGGCCGACGCTGTTTGGCGGCGAAGGCGGCAAAGCGATGGCGCGCTTCATCGAACGCTGGTCGCAATTGACCATCCATCCCTATGTCACCACCGCGGCGCTCATCGACCTCCACACCATGCAGGACGAGGAGAACGCTGCCTATTTCCGCCAGAGCCGTGAGCAGCGCCTGGGCAGGCGGCTGGAAGACGTCGTCGCGGCGCGCGACGCCGGGTTGGCGGCGTTTCGGGCTTCGCTTGAGCCGCTGCGCTCGATGCTGAGCTACCAGCCCTTCATCGGCGGCGCTTCGCCATTGTTTGCGGACTATATCGTCTTCGGCGCGCTGCAATGGGCGCGCATCGCCACGCCCTATCATCTGCTCGAAAACAGCGACGTCGTGGCGCAATGGTTCGGCCGCTGCCTCGACCTGCATGGCGGACTGGGGCGAAAGGTTGCCGCGGCGGCCTGACGGCCGCAAAACGCCTGCCCTGCCCGCAAGGCAGCTTGAGCGCCGTCAATCCGTGGCGAAAATCAGCTGCGGAACAGCGGGCCTTACTTGGCCGCCTTCTTTGGTTTGCTGGTCTTCGGCTTGCTGGCTTTCGTGGCAGCCTTTTCTTCCTTGGGGGCGGCTTTTGCCTTGCCGGCGCCAGATGCTTTCTTGGCCGGCTTCTTCCCCGCATCCTCACGATCGATGTCGGCTGCCGCCTGGTGCCAATGGCGTTCGTGGTGGCCGGCCGGTTGCCCTTCTTCCTGCCAGATCTGATGTGCGCGGTTGCGAATGCGCTCCTGACGATCGTCTGTCATGGTCATGTTGTCTCCATTCGGGCCGACTTCAGCGCGGCGCCAAACACGACTATAGCAAGCAAAGCGCTGCTGTGCAGCCATCTGATCTTGCCTCCTGGCTCGCCTTGTCGACACCAGCCTTGCATAGAAACACGCACTGTTCCGGCCCTTCGCTGCCGCTTCGGGCGTTCGTCACTCGGAAAGCCAAGCAATTGGCTTTCCGTCCGCTTTGCGGACCGCTCCTCACCCCTTGCTCTGGCTCCGGGCGGCTTGTATAGAGCCCGCCACTCTCAATTCCATTCTCAGACAAGGACGACCCATGGCGCTCGAACGCACCTTTTCCATGATCAAGCCGGACGCAACCCGGCGCAACCTCACCGGCGCCATCACCAAGATGCTCGAAGACGCCGGCCTGCGCGTCATCGCATCGCGCCGCGTGTGGATGAGCCGCCGCGAGGCGGAAGGCTTCTACGCCGTCCACAAGGACCGTCCGTTCTTCGGCGAGCTGGTCGAATTCATGTCGTCGGCGCCGACGATCGTCCAGGTGCTGGAAGGCGAGAATGCCATTGCCAGGAACCGCGAAGTGATGGGCGCCACCAACCCGGCCAACGCCGCCGAAGGCACCATCCGCAAGGTGCACGCGCTGTCGATCGGCGAGAATTCGGTGCACGGCTCCGACGCGCCGGAAACCGCCGCGCAGGAGATCAAGTATTGGTTCTCGGACACCGAGATCGTCGGCTGAGCCGATATCATCAGTCCGATTTGGAAAGGCCGGCGCTTCGCCGGCCTTTTTCATTTGGCAATCAGCTCGCGGCGCTGAAGCGCAGGATTTCGCGGCCGTCCTTGTCTGATATGGCAAGCTTGCCGGCATCGACCTTGTAGGACGCCGCCTTGGCCAAGGCATCGAACAACGCCTTTTCCTCGGCCATCACCTCCGGCGCGCAGGCCTTGTAGGTCGAGCCGATCTCGCTGATGGCGATCGCCTGCCCATCGACCTTGGCGGTGGCGAAATAGGTGTTGCAGGGGCCGCTGCCGCCGGCCTTGCCGGCCTCACTGACCCTGAACGTCGCCTGCGGCGCGGTGATGGCGCCGATGCCATCGACATAGTCGACCACCCAGAGCTGGCCAAAGACGGAAGCTCCCGCCGGCCCGGTGCCTGACGCCACCATCTTGAGCATGATGGTCTGCGTCGCATCGGTCAGCGGATCGACCTGATGGCGCACATCGGAGATGAACATCAACTTGCCGTCGACGATGATGCGGGCCTGCAGTGCATAGGTGATTTGCGGCTGGATCACAGACGGATCGAACTTGATCTCGAAGCTGATCGGCACCTGGCCAGCCGGCTTCACAGTCTGCTCGCCGATGATCTTGGCCGGCGCATCGGCCAGCGAGACATCGGCAAGCTGGACGGAAAGCACGGCGCTGGGAGGCAGGGCGATGCGCTCGCGATAGATCACCTCGCCCCTCACCGCCTTTTCGGCGGCCACGGACAGTTCCGGCACCGCCAGGATGCCGACGACCAGAGGCACGAAACCGAAGACGAAGAACTCCGCGAGCCTGCCCAGCATGACCACCTCCCTTGCCCCGGTTTGCCTATCCCCGGGCTGATCAACCTTACCCAATTGGCCAAAGGATTGCGGTCAATGCATGGCTGCGACAGGGATTTATTCGGAGGGCGATTTCCAGCGCTTCGCCGCATGGGTGTCGGCCTCCTTGGCCTCGACCCAGCCGCCCTCGGAACCATCGGTGCGGTGCTCCTTCTTCCAGAAGGGTGCCCGTGACTTCAGATAATCCATGAGGAAGTTCGCCGCCTCGAACGCCGCCTGGCGATGCGCCGAGGCGGCCACCACCAGCACGATGTTCTCCCCCGGCGCGATCTTGCCATGGCGATGGATGACGGTGAGGCCCTGCAGCGGCCAGCGCTGCACCGCCTCGGTGGCGATGCGGCCGATCTCGGCCTCCGCCATGCCAGGATAATGTTCGAGTTCCAGTGCCGAGAGCGCGCCCTGCTCGTCCCGGCAAAGACCGGAGAAAGTGACCACCGCGCCAATGTCGGCGCGGCCTTGCGTCAGCCCGGCGATCTCGGCGGCGACGTCGAAATCCTGGCGCTGGATGCGCACGCTCGGCACCAGGACGGCCGACATCGGTATCAGCCCCCGGTCATCGGCGGGAACAGGGCGATCTCGCGCGCGCCCGCTATCTTCTCGCCGTGGTCGACATGTTCCTGGTTGATGGCAACGCGGATCACGTCGGGATATTGCAGTGCGTGCTCGTAGCCTTCGCCGCGCGATTGCAGCCAGCGCAAGAGGTCGGCGACCGTCTCGATGCCTTTGGGCAATTCGACGTCTTCCTCCGACGTGCCGATCCGTTCGCGCACCCAGGCAAAATAGATGAGGCGGGTCGTCATCTCACTCGTCCATAATGTGCTTGAGGCCGGCGCGGAAATAGTCGTAGCCGGTGTAAAGCGTGACGAGTGCCGCGATCCACAGCAGCACCAGGCCGGTCTGCGTGGTCAAGGGAAAGATCTTGTCACCGGCCGGCCCCGCCAGCAGGAAGGCTATGGCGACCATCTGGATGGTGGTCTTCCACTTGGCAAGCTGCGTCACCGGCACCGAGACCTTGAGCGCCGCCAGATATTCGCGCAGGCCCGAAACCAGGATTTCGCGGCACAGGATGATGATCGCCGCCCACAGCGACCAGCCGGCAATGCCGGCGTGGCGGTCGGTGTCGGCCGCCAGCAGCAAAAGGCACGTGGCGACCAGCAGCTTGTCGGCGATCGGATCGAGCATCTTGCCGATGTTGGAGGTCTGCTGCCAGGCGCGGGCAAAATAGCCGTCGAAATAATCGGTGATGGACGCCAGCAGGAAAATGACCAACGCCGACCAGCGGGCGAAGTCGCTCGATTTCAGATGGCCTTCGAGAAAAAAGCATAGCACGACCAGCGGCACCGCGATGATGCGGGCGTAGGTCAGCATGTTGGGCAGGTTGAACGCGCGCTGGGCCATATCTGGTGGACTCTTTCTGCCTGCGTACTCAAATCAGAAGGCAATGTAGGGGGTCAACAGGCCAGATTCGACAGGCCAGCTGAAACTGCCGAATTTTCTAACTTTCGTGGAAATGATTGTAGACCAGTTTGGCGACCTGTTCGGAAATGCCGTCGACTTTCCTGAGGTCCTCGATGGCCGCACGGCTGACCGCCTTGGCGGTGCCGAATGCCAGCAGCAGCGCGCGCTTGCGGCCCGGGCCGATGCCGGCAATCTCGTCGAGCGGGCTCTTGACCATCTCCTTCTTGCGCCGCGCCCGGTGCGAGCCGATGGCGAAGCGATGGACCTCATCGCGCAGGCGCTGGACGAAATAGAGGACGGGGTCGCGCACCGGCAGCGAAAACGAGTCCTTGCCCCTGACGAAAAAGCGCTCGCGGCCGGCATCGCGGTCCTGCCCCTTGGCGATGCCGATCGCCACGACGCGGTCCTCGATGCCGAGATCGGCGAGAATCTTGCGCACCGCCGTCATCTGACCCTGGCCGCCATCGATCAGGATGACGTCGGGCCAGGCCGGGAAGCTGCCGGAGATATCGTCTTCGATATCATCGGGCGCCTCGCCCGCTGCCGCATCGTCGGCCACGGCAACATCGCCATGCTCCTTGAGCAATCGCGAAAAACGCCGCTCCATCACCTCGCGCATCATGCCGAAATCGTCGCCCGGCGTGATCTCGGTCGAGCGGATGTTGAATTTCCGGTACTGATTTTTTACAAAACCTTCCGGTCCCGCCACGACCATGGCGCCGACCGCGTTGGTGCCCATGATGTGCGAGTTGTCGTAGACCTCTATGCGCACCGGCGGCTTGGCCAGGCCGAAGGTCTCGGCGAAACCGGCAAGCAGGCGCCCTTGCGTCGAGGTTTCGGCCAGCCTGCGGCCCAACGCCTCACGGGCGTTCTGCAGGGCGTTGTCGGTCAGATCCTTTTCTCGCCGCGCTGCGGCACCGAGATCGCCACCTTGCGGCCAGCGCGGGTCGAGAGTGCCTCCGCCAGCAATTCCTGGTCCTCGACGGTGTGCGACAAGAGGATGGCACGCGGCGTCGGCTTGTCGTCATAGAACTGCGCCAGGAACGAGCCCAGCACTTCGGCGGCCTCCAAGGCAGGATCGGCTTTCGGGAAATAGGCGCGGTTGCCCCAGTTCTGGCCGGTGCGGAAGAAGAACACCTGGATGCAGACCTGGCCGCCTTCCTGATGGATGGCGAAGACGTCGGCCTCGTCGACGGTCGCCGGATTGATGCCCTGATGGCTCTGCACATGCGACAGGGCCGCCAGCCGGTCGCGATAGATGGCGGCGCGTTCGAAATCGAGGTCTTCAGACGCCTGCTGCATGGCGGCCGAAATCTCGGTCTTCACCTTCTGGCTGCGGCCGGACAAAAAATCCTTCGCCTCGGCGACCAGTTCGGCATAGCCCTCATGCGAGATTTCGCCGGTGCAGGGGCCGGCGCAGCGCTTGATCTGGTAGAGCAAGCACGGCCGCGTGCGGTTCTCGTAAAACGAGTTGGTGCAGCTACGCAGCAGGAAGGCGCGCTGCAGCGAATTGATGGTGCGGCCGACGGCGCCGGCCGAGGCAAAGGGGCCGAAATAGTCGCCCTTGCGCGACCGCGCGCCGCGATGCTTGTAGATGCCGGGCGACGCGTGGTCGCCGGTCAGGAGAATATAGGGGAACGACTTGTCGTCCCGCATCAGAACATTAAATCGCGGCCGCAAGCGCTTGATAAGATTAGCTTCGAGCAGCAACGCCTCGATCTCGGTGCGGGTGACGACGAACTCCATCGTCGACGTCTCGCGCACCATGCGGCCGATGCGGTTGGTGTGGAACCGGCCTTGCGCGTAGTTGGTGACGCGCTTCTTCAGGCTGCGCGCCTTGCCGACATAGAGCACGTCGCCGGCGGCATTCATCATGCGGTAGACGCCGGGCGCATTGGGCAGCCGCTTGACCAGCGTCTGGATCACCTCGGCGCCGACCATGCCTTCGGCATCGCCGGCATGCGGCGTCCAGTCGATGGCCGTGAAGGCGACATCCGGGCCGGCCGGCTCGACGATCTCCTCCAGCGCCTCGTCCTCGAGGTCGATATCGGGAGGCAGATCGTCGGCGCCGCCGCGCGCCTTGTTCTTGGGATCCAGAGGACTCATTCCGTCATGCCTGTCACATCGGGCGTCTGCCATGCAAGATGCTGGCCGCCATCGAGCGCGATCATCTGACCGGTGACCGAGCGCGCATCCCAGAGATAGCGGATAGTGGCGCCGAATTCCGACAATTCCGGGCCGCGCTTCAGGATCAGACCGGCGAGCTGTGCGTCAAAGTCGGAATCGTCCTGGCGCACATTTTTCAGCGTCGGGCCAGGACCAATCGCGTTGACACGAATGCGCGGGCCGAGCGCCTGCGCTAACATCTGCGTCTGGGTCCACAAGGCCGACTTGGACAGCGCATAGGAGAAATAGCGCGGAGTCGGGCGCCAGACCCGCTGGTCGATGATGTTGACGATCAGCCCGTCGCGCCCTTCAGGCAAGGAGCGGGCGAAATTCTGCGCCAGCAGCGCCGGGGTTTTCACATGAATGGCAAAGTGGCGGTCCCAGGCCTGCCAGTCGAAATCCTCAACGGAATCATCGACGAAGAGCGACGCGTTGTTGACCAGCAGCGAGATTGGGCCTAGCGCGGCTTCAGCCTGGCCGACGAGGTCGCTGACGGCGTCCATGTCTGTCAGGTCGGCGCTTACCACGGCGGCGTGACCGCCGGACAGGTTGATTCCTGCGGCCAAGGCATCCGCCTCATCGCTCGAGCGATTGGCGTGGATGGCGACCGCAAAACCATGGCTGGCAAGGTCTTCGACGATTGCCTTGCCGATCCGTTTCGCCCCGCCCGTCACCAGCGCCGCGGCAGTGGCTTTGCTCATCTGCTGTCAATCCTCAATTTCGGCCCGAAAACACGACGCCGACGAAATATGGCCCTGCATGCGTTAAACGGCATTCGCACCTGGGGCAGCATTGTGGCGAAACGCCCGGTTCGGCATGCCGACTCGTCTTGGAGTCGGACCCGCCGGACCGCAATATAGGACGCAGGACTCCTTGCACCAAGCGGTGTGCAGCGCAGCATGAAATGGCTGCTGACATTTCGCTGTTGCGAAGATGCAACGTCAAGGTTCCGCCTCATTCGCGCCGGGTAATGACCCAAGTTCAGGTTCGCTTCAGCCGCATTTTGACACGACATTTGGAACCGACGAACGCCAGATCCGTTTCACCCCCCGGACGGGTTGATGGCGATCGTGAGAACAAGCCTGTGTCCTGTGGCTTAAGGAGTAAAGAACAATGCAAGCCAATCTCAAATTCGCACGGCCGTTGGCCGTTGCGCTCGGGCTCTTCGCCCTCGGTGGTACTGCCTATGCCGCAGACGTCGTCCAGGAAGAGCCGCCGGCACCCGCACCGGTTGCCGAACTGCCCGTCGCATCCTGGGCCGGCCCCTATGCCGGTATCAATCTTGGCTATGGCTTCAGCGGCCGTACCAAGGAGAAGGATCAGGGCTTCGAAACCGACACCAAGGGTTTCGTCGGCAGCGTCTTCGGCGGCTATCAGTGGCAGCAGGAGAACTTCGTGTACGGCGGTGAAGCCGAACTCGGCTACAACGGCGTCAAGGGTGACGACAACGGCATCCACTCCAAGGGCGGCTTCGAAGGCTCGCTGCGTGCCCGTCTCGGCTACGCCGTGACCCCGGAAATCCTGCTCTATGGCACCGGCGGTCTCGCCGGCAAAAGCCTGAAGGTGGAAGATAGCGATCTCAACGCCAGCGACCGCGCCACCATGCTCGGCTGGACAGCCGGTGTCGGCACCGACATCAAGCTGACCGACAATGTGTTCGGCCGTGTCGAGTACCGCTACACCGACTTCGGCAGCAAGAGCTTCGACGGTATCGGCAAGGTCAAGGCCACCGACAACCGCGTCACCTTCGGCGTCGGTATGAAGTTCTAAGTCGTTCAAGCCACGACACGAAAAAGCCGGGCCTCGCGCCCGGCTTTTTATTGCCTTTGCCGGTTTCGAGAACTTTGTGCGAGACGGCAACAAACTGGACCGTGCAGGTTCCGCCCTCAGGGCGTCTCAGCAGAACCCTCCGGAGCTTGCTGAAAACCCCGATGGGCGGGAAGCGACCGCAGCCGGTCGAGCCATTTCATCCGCGAGCCAATGAAGACTTGCGCGTCTGGTTGATATTCGCCCAGATCGGTCATCGTCGCGGCGTGGACGTGAACCTCCGAAGGCCATCTCCCAGAGCGGAAATAGAGCCTTGTGCCGCAGGTCGGGCAAAATCCCCGGAACGTCCCGGGGCTGCTCTCATAGTGCACGATATCACCGGTCCAGTTCAGGTGCTCCCGCCTCATCCCCAGGAAGGCCGTCAAGGGGGAGGACGTGGCGCGCGCTGGCAGTCAACGCAGTGACAGACCAGATTGCGCGTGGTGTCTCCGGAGTAGGTCCAGCCAACCGCCCCGCACATACAACGCCCCGCCAGAAACGCCATTTGCCTCCTCCCGCCAGCTTTGCCGGTGAGCCCACCTGCCGACACCAACCGACGCAGACTAGGCCGCGCGACCGGCTTACGTATGCCGCTTTGCGACCTTGGCTGGCTTCGATTTCGGCGGCAGCGTCTCGACGAAGGTCAGCGCGCGATCGAGCCAGCCGGCGAGATCGGTTTCAGTCGCCGTGCCTTCCGGCGCAACATGGACGTAGCCCTCCATCGAACGCCCACCCATCTCCATCGGTCGCGCATGGGGACGCGTTGCCGCCTCCGCATGCGCGGCCTTGCCGACGCGAACCAACAGCCCGCGCTTCGAGGTTCCGATAAGCATGTTGCCGTTGAGCATGAAGCAGGTGCCGCCGAACATCTTCTGTTCGGTGAAGGCGTGCTGACCGAGGGCGGCGCGCAGGCGCTCGACCATGGGATCGGAGGCCGCGCTGGTTTTGATGACTGACTTTGCCATGCTCGCCACTCCGCAATTGCGTGGTTACAAGCAAGCACGGAAGCAGGCGGCGGTTCAAGGTGGAGAGTGAGGCGCGAGCTGTCACGCTGGCCTTCGCCAATCGCCAACCTTGAAGACCAACGCGTTACTTCACGCAGGAACCGCCGGCTTCAGCTCCGGAAACTTCTCGTCGAAACGCGCCGCCCAGCGGGTCAACCGGCCACGGCCCTTTTCCCATTTGCCGGCGAAACGCAGGGAGAGATAGCCGAGGCAGGCACGCAACGCCATCTGACCGGCGGTGATCTTCTTCGGCAGTTTTGGTGGGTTGGCATTGAGCAGATCGAGCGCGGCTGTGATCTTCGCCCACTGTCGGTCGAGCCAGGGCTGATAGACCATCTCCTCAGGCCGGGTGCGGCGCTCATAGACCATCGACAGCGCACAATCGCAGATACCGTCGGCCAGCGCCTCCAGCACTTCCGCTTCCAGCCGCTTGTCGGGATTGCGCGGGAACAAGGCGTTCTTCGAAATCCGGTTGAGGTGCTGGGTGATGGCGCGGCTGTCGTGAATCGAGCGGCCATCGTCGAGCATCAGCACCGGGATCTTGCCGAGCGGATTGGCGCCGATCAGCTCGGCCGGTTTGTCCTCTGTCTTGACCGGCACCAGATCGATCGCGATCCCGGCATAGGCCGCGGCCATCCTTACCTTCGAGCTGTAAGGAGAGGTGGATGCGTAGAGCAGCTTCGGCATGATCGGTTTCCTGTTTGCAGGCGTCCAGTGTTGACTGGACGGGCGCTTGCGATCAACCGCCAGAACGCAGAAAAACAGCAGCCAGGTAACCGGTTGCGGTTTCCGCTCCAGATATCACGGACAAACTGGTACGCTGGAAATACGAGCGCGCGCGGACCGCAGGCTGACGGGATTTCAAACCTGCATCCGTATCGCACCAACCCCAGGCATCGCGCCGGGGCCTTCGCCGACCGCAGCAAGGAAACAATCCAAAGGGCAAGCGAGGCAGCCAACCGCCGCCTCGCTTTGCTTGCCCCTCGGTCCCATCCCGATGTTCAGCCCTCAGGGCTGAACCCGCCGCCGACTTGTTTTCGATCCAGTGCGTCAGAGCGTCCTTGCCGAGCCCCGAAGGACACGCGACGCCCCAACGACCGGTCTACTTCTTGGCCGGAGCCTTCGCCTTCGCAGGCGCTGCCTTGGCCTTCGGCGCGGCGGCTTTCTTCACCGCAGGCTTTGTCGCGGCCGCTGCTGCTTTGACAGCCGGCTTTGCCGCTGCCTTAGCGGCGGGCTTTGCCGCAGCCTTGGCAGGCGCTGCTTTCTTGGCCGCGGGTTTTGCCGCCGCCTTGGCTGCAGGCTTCTTCGCCGGTGCTGCCTTAGCGGCGGGCTTTGCCGCTGCCTTGGCGGGCGCTGCCTTCTTCACTGCGGGCTTCGCCACAGCCTTGACCGCTGCCGGCTTCTTGGCCGGTGCTGCTTTCGCGGCAGGCTTCGCCGCTGCCTTCGCAGGCGCTGCTTTCTTCACTGCTGTTGCGGCCTTCGCCGCGACTGCTTTTGCGGGTGCTTTCTTTGCCGGTGCCTTGGATGCCGGCGCTTTAGATGACTGCTTAGCCATGTCATGCCCCTTCACGTTATGCCGATGGCCGTGAATGACCCCGGCGCGCAATGCATATCTGACTCGCGGCTCGCTAGCCAGCGAAGCAATGGTATGATTTTCTCAGCTTAAATTTTCGTTGAGATCGAGACGCGATCACGCTCATCATCGCAGAAATCCGCTGTTGATCTTCTGATGTCATCAGCAATTTCACTCCGGCATTCTGGATGCGAAGCCATCATGACGCTGCGAAGATTAGCGGGCCGCTTCGCGCGTGATCTTCGGCTGCGAATATCGTGACCTACCACCTCATCAAGGCGATCATCTTCCCGCAGGCGAACGGTCCATGCGGATCACGAGCGCGACACGACGACCGATCTGAAGATCACCTTGTCAAGCATACTTCCTCAGACTGCTGACAAGTTGACAGAATACTCTGCATGATAGAGTATTCTGCACTACCGCTGTCCGAGATTGCCGAGTCATATGGCGACGGCTCAAGGCTTACCGCATTGGAGCGCACTGATGAGCGCCGACGACATCATCCATCAGAGGACACGGCTGAGGATCATGGCCATCCTGAACACGCTGGAAAGGCACGAGGCGCTGGAGTTCAGCCAGTTGAAGGCCATCATCGAAACCACTGATGGAAATCTCGGGGCGCACATCGATACGCTCGCCAGAGCGGGCTATGTCGATGTCGAGAAGCTTTTTGTCGGGCGGCGGCCGCAGACCCGGATCAAGGCAACAACGGTTGGGCGGCGGGCCTTTCGCGGCCACATTGCTTATCTTCGCAAGCTCATCGACATGGCCGAGCCCGCGCGACGCAGGAAATAGCACTGCGGTTGAGCTGTCCCTCAGCGCGTGGCGACCACGGCAACGCCGGCGCCGATCATCACGCCGCCCGCCGCGCGATTGACCCGTCGCACGATCCTGGGCGTGCGCAATAGATTGCGGGCGCGGCCGGCGAGAACGACATGCCCGCCGATCACCACGATCTCGACAGCCAGGATCACCGCGACCAGGATGCCGAGATGGGCTGATGTGAGCGAGGCTCCGACGACGTTGGGCAGCAGCGCCACATAGAACAGCGGCATCTTCGGATTGCCGAGATTGAGCGCGATGCCCGTGGCAAAGATCGTCAAGAGCCCGCGCCGCCCGGAGACGGGCTGCAGCTCCGGCACGACGGGCACGGCCGTCCACAGCTTGATGCCCATCCAGATCAGATAGGCTGCTCCGCCATAGCGAAGCACGGTCATCACGATCGCCATCTTGGCGGCGATGATCGACAGGCCGAAGGCAGCGAGCGTCAGGAAGATGAGGATGCCGACCACTGTGCCGGCGCCGTAGGCGATGCCCGATGCGGCGCCGCTGGAGATCGTGCGGGCGACGATCGTCATGTTGTCGGGGCCAGGGCTGGCGGCGAAGACGAAGAAGGCGGCCGCGAAGGCAAGGATGGTGGCAAGGTCCATGAAGGCTCCCGAAAGTGATGCGTTGCTCTCGGGTGTTCAGGTTAGCCGATTTGCCTGCCGGCGATAGCCCGAAAGTTCAGGGCCTTCGTGACACCAGCAGTGCAGCCGCGGCGGATACCGCGCCGAACAGGCAGGTGCCGCTCCAGCCCCACGCCGAATAGGCAAGTCCTCGAGCCCCGAGCCGAAGCAGGCCATTGTCGATGGCAGTGGCGCGTGTGCCGGCAGGCGCATGCATTTCCGTCACGATTGATAACCCAGGCAGATGGCACCGAGCGCGACGACGGCGCAGGCGCCGACGCGCCGGGGCGTCAGCGTCTCGCCGAGAAACAGCCGTCCAATGAACGCCGCGAAGACGACGCTGGTCTCGCGGATCGCGGTGATCGGGCCGGCAGGCCCAAGCGCGAAGGCCGCCACCACGACGCCATAGGCCAGAAGCGCGAACAGGCCGCCGCCCAGTGCCTTCCACGTCTCCGGCGCCCGCGGGTCGACAGCGAGCCGGCCACGACTGGCGACGAAGGTCGCCGGCAGCAATGCGCCATAGGCCAGCAGGACCCAGGCCGTGTAGGCGCCGACATTGCCAGCCGCACGAACACCGATTGCGTCGACCGTCGCGTAGGCGGCGATGATTGCTCCCGTTGCCAGCGCATAAAGGATCGATGTCGTGGCGGCTCTTCCGCGTCCGAGCGAGAGACCCATGATGCCGCCACCGACCAGGGCAACGCCGACGGTCTCCAGAACGGTGAGCTGCTGGCCGGCGAGCAGGAAGCCGCCAAGGGTGACGAGCAGAGGCACGCTGCCGCGAACAATCGGGTAGACCTGTCCCAATTCGCCATATCTGTAAGCCGCCACCAGAAACACGCTGTAGCCGACCTGCAGGCAGGCCGACAGCGCGACATAGGGCCAGGCCGACGTGGCCGGAAAACCGTTGAAGATGGCCAGTGGAATGGCCAGCGCCGTGCTGGAGAAGCTCATGACGGTGACGGTCCACAACCTGTCGGCACCGGTTCGCAGGAAAGCATTCCAGCTTGCGTGCAGGATCGCTGCGAAGAGCGCGAGTCCGATGACCAGCGGGCTCATTGCGGCCTGCGCGAAGCGGAGATGATGTCCAGGGCAGCCTTGCGGGCGTCGCGGATGGCCGCATCCCCCTGCCCCATCTGTGCCATCAGGGTCGCGCCTTCAATCAGCATCAACAATGTGGCCGCCACGCTCTCGGCCCGCCCGCGCGGCATCACCTGCGCAAGGATCGACCGCATGCGCTGCCTCAAGCCATTCTTCTGCCTGGCGACAGCCTCGAACACCGGATGCCCGGGATCGCCGAATTCGGCCAGCGCATGCGCGAACAGGCAGCCATGAAAATCCGGCCTGCGGAACCAGTGCCCGTGCCAGTCGAAAATCTTTGCGATTTTCTGCTCGGGCGTGATGTTCTTCTCAGCAAGCCGGTCGAGCTGATCGTCGAACCGCCTGGCACGATAGTCGAGCACCGCGACGATCAGCTCGTCCTTGCTGGGGAAATGGCGATACATCGTCATCTTGGCCACGTCGGCCTCGGCGATGATGCGGTCGATGCCGGTGGCATGAAAGCCGGCGCGCTTGAACAGCGCGTAGGCGGTTTCGACGACATGCTGGCGTTTGTCGGAGACGGGTGACGGCGTCATAGCGCGTACCAAGTGGTGAGACAGGTCTGTCTCACGTTTATGCGACGGATCTCGCCCTCTGTCAACACGGCATGAAAAACGCCTGCGGCCGATCGAGCCGCAGGCGCTAAAGGAAATCGAGAATTTTGGAGGACGACGCTTAGGGTGTGTTGAGATTCAGGTCAGGCCGAGTCGAAAACGGCAGATCCGAGAACCGGAGCGGAGCGTACTTAAAGTACGTGAGCACCGGAAGCGCACGAAGCTGCCGTTTGCAGGCCGGCCTCACCTGAATATCAACATACCCTTAGCGCAGAACGCGGCAGCGGCCGTTATAGACCATCCAGCGGTCGAAGCCCGAGACGCAGAACTCGACATTGTCGCCAATCGAGGCAAAGCCCTGCCCTTCCTCGATCAGGTACCAGATGGTGCGGGCGCGCCCATCGGAGAGACTGACAGTTGCGCCGCAATAGCGACGGCCTATCGGCCAGGTGTCGTTGGCCGGCAGATAGCGGTGCTGGTGGATGCGCTGGAAATCGGTGATCTGCACATCCGGCAGATGCGGCACGTGATGCACCTGGTAGGAGAAGCGGCTGGTGATCTTGCTCAGCACCCAGGGCTGGCCGCAGACGCCGCCATCGTCGTCGGCATAGACGCCAAGGTCGGCCGCCTGCACTGCCTGGGTGACGCCGAGAGGCGCGGCAAGCGGGGTGCAGAGCGAAATCAGGGCAGCAAGAGCGGATTTGGCGAAGCGAGTCATGGCATCCTCTCAAGGTCGATTGCGCGCACTGTGCGGATTCGCTTGGCGCCGGTCAAGCGGTTGCCGAAACAATGGTTTCCAGAAACGATCTGGAGCGTCTACCAACGTACCTAGCGGCTACGCGTTCCTCTCCAGTATCAGTCCTCGGGAAGAAAGGCAGGGTTGAAGACGACTTCCCAGAGATGGTCATCCGGATCCTGGAAATAGCCGGCATAGCCACCCCAGAACGTATCTTGCGCCGGCTTGACGAGGCGCGCGCCAGCGCTGATGGCCTGGGCCATCACGGCATCGACCTCGGCCTCGCTGGTGACATTGTGACCGATGGTGAACTCTGTCGGGCTGCGGCCGGTTTGGGCGATGCCGGCGTCAACAGCGATGTTGGAGCGTTCAAAGATCGCGAACTTCAAGCCATTCTGCAGATCGAAGAAGGCGACGGCGCCGTGCTCGAACTCCTTGCCGATGATGCCTTCGGTCGGAAGACCGAGTCCGTTTCGGTAGAATTCGAGCGACCCTTCCAGACTATCGACACCAAGCGTGATGACACTGATGCGAGCTTTCATTTTGGGTTCTCCTTTCTATATTCGGGACTTGCACGATGTGGGTTTGCCATGGCGGGAGCGGCACGCCTTGAAGATTTCGGCCAAAATGGCTGAGGCCCGGACCCGAGTGGCGAGCCGCCGAGAAGACCAAGGGCCGAGCAGACTGACGAAGGCTGAAGGGATGGAAGCGGTACTGGCGCAGACCACCGGCTTTTTCCAGGAACGGCCCGCAGGGAGGCGACTGGGTGCCGCTTTCGCGTCCGTCTGGGTCCACCGCATGCGCGACCAGGACGCTCCACCTGTTGTGATAACCCCGGATGCGACGATCGACCTGCAGTGGATCGACGGCCGGTTCCGGGTCGCGGGACCGGACCGGGAGCCGCAGATCGAGATACTGCCGTCTGGAGCGACGATTGTCGGATTCAGATTCCGGCCAGGGGCGGCCGCCGGCTGGCTGGGCGTGCCGGCCAACCAATTCGTCGGAGAACGCCTTGACCTCAGTGAGCTCTGGGGCACGAAGGCACGCCATCTGGCAGGTCGCATCCAGGCCACGACCGATCTGGCCAATCTGGTGGGACAATTGGAGGAGGCAATCGGCGCACACGCGCAAGACCAGCGAGCGCCCGATGTTGTCATGGGCTTTGCCTTTGACGTTATCGACCGGGGTCTGCCAGCCGACAAGCCGCTGGTGCCTTTCCTCTTGCGCTCCCTGCATATGAGCGAACGAACGCTGCGGCGGCGTTTCGAGGAAAGTTCGGCTACGGCCCGAAGACGCTTGACCGGATCCTTCGCTTCCACCGCTTCAGGCGTCTGCGGCAGGCATCCGGCGATACCTCGACCGCGATATTGGCGATCGAGGCCGGCTATGCGGACCAGGCCCATTTGATACGCGAAAGCAGGCGGCTATCCGGCATCACGCCGTCGGTGTTGGCTGCCACCGGAGTGTAGCAGCGCCTCCGCCGACGCCATGCCCACCTACTCTCCCGCCAGCCATTCCAGCGACCAGTGCGCCGGCTTTTCCACGGCGAGCAATTTGTGCAGGGTTGGCAACACCGTTCGCAATTCGCCTTCCAGTGTGAAGGGCGGGTTGATCACCACCATGCCGCTGCCATCGAGGCTGGGCTCCAAAGAGGCCGGCCTGATCTCGAATTCTATGTCGAGGATTTTCGGGATGCCGGAGTGCTTCAGCGCTTTCCTGAAGGCGATCACCGCCCGGCGGTCCTTGATCGGATACCACAGCGCATAGATGCCGCCGGGCCAGCGCCTGTGTGCCCTGATGAGCCCGTCGACGAGGCGATCGAACTCGCCCTCCTCCTCGAAGGGCGGATCGATGAGCACCAGGCCGCGCTTCTCCTTCGGCGGCAGATGCGCGCCAAGCGCCAGCCAGCCGTCGAGCTCGATGATGCGGGCCTGAAAATCACCGGCAAACAGTGTCCTCAGCTTCGCGGCATCCTTGGGATGCAGCTCAATCGCCGACAGCCTGTCCTGCTTGCGCATCAGATGCCGCGCGATCAGCGGGGAGCCCGGATATTTCTGGATGCCGCCCTCGGGATTGAGTGCCCGCACGGCCTCCAGATAGGGCGTCAGCAGCGCGCCCGCCTTTGCGTCGAACGAGGCATCGATCAGCCGGCCGATGCCTCCTTGCCACTCGCCGGTCTTCTGCGCCTCGAGTGACGACAGATCGTAGCGGCCAATGCCAGCATGGGTGTCGACGACGCGAAACGCCTTGTCCTTCTGTTTGAGATAGTCGATCAGCCGCGTCAGCACGACATGCTTGACGACATCGGCGAAATTTCCGGCGTGGTAGGCGTGGCGGTAGTTCACTTGGGCCCCCTGCCCCAACGCGGCGGCGGTGGTTGTGAGTTCGGGTTGTCCGGCCGGCCGCCACCAGAACGCAAGGACAGCAGGAAGCCGATCAAGCCGATCGCCATCAGCGAGAAACCGACCGGCCGCGCACGCCGGTCGGTTTCGCCGACACCGGAGCGCAGGACAAGATCGACCGCCCGCATCGGAATGTCCTCGGCATCGCCCGGGCCGACGGTGAAGACATAAGGGCCGGAATTGACGGTGGCGATGACGCCGGCCTCGTCGCGAAAGATCTTGTCGGGCAGCTGCGGGCTGACCTGGCGCGGGTTGTCGACATGGTTGAAATGCAGCATCGAGGCAAGCACCGTGCGGCCGTTGCTGGCGGCGGTCAGCGTCAGCACCGTGCGCTGCTGCGAAACGATACGTTCGGCCCGCGCGGTCAGGTCGACCAGCACCCGCACCGGCGCATCGCGGCCTGCGAGCGACACGGTCAACGGCTTGAAGCGGCCTTGCTCATAGACCCGCCATGTGCCGATCTCGCGGCCAGAAAAATTGGTCATCGCCCAGGGATAGAGAAGGCCGATGCCTGTGCCGGCGAGCAGGATCAGGACAAACAGAAAGCGCATTTATATCACCAGAGAGTGTCGTAACCTTGCCAATAGCGCCCTAACGGCAAAAAGGCGATGGAGAGATGCAAGACGCAAAACTTGCGTGGAGTCGCTATTAAGGCCGCCGGCACAGGCACTCTTCATCAGCCTTAAAACTCTTCACAAATGACCGCGATCGACAGCGCGGCCGGGATTGAGACGCAACGAGCAGACAGATAGACCTCTATCCCCCAAGACGAATATGAACGCGAGGCAGGGCATGTGCTTGTGGTAATTCGTTGCCGACTCAACACACTTGAATTATCATTTTCCGCACGAGGGATTTTGCTGTCATTGGCGTTGTGAGCCGGCATTGATTGTTTGCGACCTGATAGCGAATTTTCCAACCAACTTCTTTGTTTCGGTGACCGGTGGGCAATCCTCTCTCAAGCCTTATTTCCTCGTTGTTTGGGAGGGGCCGCGCTCCTCAAGCCACAGCCTTGATAAGAGGTGATTGGCCCCAGGATCTCCAGTTCCTTTTCATCGAGCCTTCGAGCAACGATGTCGCCGAGGCGCTCGACTGCTGGAAATGGATCGGCCTGGAAGGCTTGGAACCAACAGCGATTTCGACGTTCGGTGATATTTTCTTTCGCGCGGCCGACGGATCGATCCATCACCTCGACATGATCGACGGTCGCCTGAAGCCGATCTCCGCAAGTTGGGCCGAATTTGGAGATTTGGTGCAGGACGCCGATAGTCAGAACGACTTGCTGCTGGCCGGTTTCGTGACCGCGGCGCGAAAGAACGGCCTGATCCTCGGTGCCGGCCAATGTTATGACTTTCAGAAGCCGCCGGTGCTTGGTGGCGAAATGAGCAGCGGGAATATGGAGAAAAATTTCTTCGTGGTGAAAGTCCATATCGCAGGGCAGATTCACCGGCAGGTCAAGGACTTACCGCCAGGCACGAAAATCAACAATGTGACGATCGGCGATCGTTGACGCCTCAGGCCTTACGCTCTCAGCGGCGGCCTGACCTCTGCTGCCAATAACTCACGGCATCGGCCGGCAGGATCAGCACAAACAGAAAGCGCATTCAGACATTCACCTTGCAATCATGCCTTGCCGGACAACTGGCCTGCATCGGCACCGTCGCGCAGGCGTTCCATCTCGTCCAGCAGCATGTCGAGGCCAAGTTCGAATGTCTTGTCGAATTCGGCGGTGCCGAAAAAGCGCCCGGCGGCCATGACATTGGGAAAATCCCGGGCCAGTTGCTCGTCGCTGACCGTGTTCACCGCCGACGGACCCTTGGCATAGCCTGCGTTCTCGTCGAGCACAGCGCCCATTAGATAATAGCCGACGGCACGGAACAGCCTGGCGCTGAGTTCGACGTCGAAGCCACCATCCCTGAACAGGCCGATAATGCCGTTCAACCAGGCAAGGCAGGTCGGCGAGTTCATCCGGTAGGTGACAAAGAAGGCAGCATAGGCCGGATGGTCGCGGCCGATGCGGCGAAAATCTTCTATGGCGATGCGCATCCTTTGCCGCCACGGCAGGCTGGCGTCGGGCATTTCAAGCGCACCGACCAGCCGGTCGACCAGCGCTTCGTGCAAATGCGCCACCGAAGGAAAGTGGTGGTAGATGCTCATTGCCTCGCAGCCGAGTGCCGCCGCCAGCTTGCGCATTGAAAAGCCGGCGAGCCCCTCCGTCTCGATAACGTCGAAGGCCGCGTCCTCGATCATTTCGCGCGACAGGCGCCCGCGTGCTCGCTTTTTCTTGATTGGTGAGTCCATGGCGCCGCTTGACAACTTACGCTGTAAGGTTCATTTTCCATATCACCTTACATCGTAAGGCTAACAAAGACCAGAGGAGAATGTCATGTCTGCCTATCGCATTCTTTCATGCGTGCCTTCTTCCATACGCCACACCTGCCTGCTCGCCGCTGCCGGCTGTGCGCTGACACTGGCCGCGGCACCTGTCCATGCGGACGACTATGATGCAACCCTCAAGGACATCCAGTCGACCATGGGCGGCGTGCCGAGCTTTGTGAAGCAGTTTCCCAAGGCCGGTCTGCCCGGTGCATGGGCCGAGGTCAAGGCCATCGAACTCAGCGACAAGACGGCGCTGCCGCCAAAGGTCAAGTCGCTGATCTCGCTGGCGGTGGCGGCGCAGATTCCGTGCAACTATTGCATCTGGTCGGACACGCAAGACGCCAAACGCGCCGGCGCCACCGACGAGGAAATCCAGGAAGCCGTGGCCATGGCCGCGCTCACCCGCCACTGGAGCACCATCTTCAATGGCATGCAGGTCGATTTCGACACATTCAAGAAGGAAATGGGCGGGCAGTGATGCCTGGCTAACCCCTGGCCAGCGGCATGGCCCGTCGACGGCGGGTCATGCCTGAACAAAGTACCGCATGCCGTCAGCGCTGATGACGACTTCGCCATCTCATATCGGCATTGCCAACACCTGGGATTTCGCGCAACGCTCGTCGTGCCCGATTTCGAATGGCGCATGAGCTGATACCCCATGGCGAATAGCACGGTGCTGATCACCGGAGCCCGAGCACCGGTGGCGCTGCATCTGGCGCGCCTGCTTCACGGCGCCGGGCGGCGGGTTATCCTGGCCGACAGCCCGGCCCGCCCTATCGCAGCCGCAAGCAAGTCATGCGCGCTCTATCACCGCTTGCCGCCGCCACGATTTGCCGCGCGCGCCTATGGCGAAGCCGTGGAGGCGCTGGTCCGCAGCGAAGGCATCGAGCTGGTCATCCCGACTTGCGAAGAGATCTTCTATCTCGGCCAGCTCTGGCGCGACCGCGCCATGTCTGCGCGACTGTTCGCGCCCGACATGGCGCTGCTGGCACAGGTGCATGACAAGCACGCCTTCATACGACTTGCAGAAAGCCTCGGCCTCGCCGTACCGGAAACGACATTGCTGCAGAGCAAGGATGATTTGCAAACCGCACGCGGCCGATCGCGCGAACTGGTGTTCAAGCCAGTCTGGTCGCGTTTTGCCGGCCATGTCCGGCTGCGCCCATCACCGGAAAAACTCGATGCCATTGAGCCGTCACCGGCAATGCCGTGGGTGGCGCAACGCTTTGTCTCCGGCGACGAGATCAGCGCCTATGCGGTGGCGCTGAATGGCGACCTCAAGGCGCTGGGGCTCTATCGTTCGCTCTATCGCGCCGGCAAGGGCGCCGGCATTTATTTCGAGCTGGTCGAGGATCCCGCCGCCCGGCGCTTCGTCGAGATCTTCGTCGCCGGCACCGGCTGGACCGGCCAGATATCATTTGACCTGGTGCGCGAAAAGGATGGCCGAGTGCTGCCGCTGGAGTGCAATCCGCGTGCCGTGAGCGGCTTGCACTTCTTCCGTGATCCACGGCGTTTCACTGAGGCCATGCTCGAAGATGGCCGCGAGGTGAAACCGGACGTCTCCGCGCCGCAGACAGTGCGGCTGGCGATGTGGATCTACGGATTGCCGGCGGCCCTACGATCCCTGCGGATCGCGCGCTTCAGCCAGGCGATGCGCGCGGCCGACGAACTGCTCGACTGGCCCGGCGACCCCGCGCCGAAGCGGGCGCAATGGCGCGCTCTGGCCGAGATCGCCGGCACGTCACTGCGCCAGCACATAAGCCTGCAGCAGGCGTCGACGCGCGACATCGAATGGAACGGACCACTTCAGGACTGATCCTCGTCGAATCAATAGATGGACCTATCCCGTTGTTCAGGAACGGTCTTTGTAAATATCGATCAAGAGCTAAAGCTCGATCTGGTGAACGCGAGGCGCCGCAGCAGCCGATGGCATATTGCCTTCCATGATGGCCGCTATGTCGCGACGCAGGAAATCCAGCGGTCCGATTGCCGGCAACGCCTCCGGTGGCAGACGCGCATTGTCGCTCGCCGATTTCAACACCTTGCGATCCTGCTGCAGGGCAATGTTGAACAGCGGTTTGAAGGCGAGCGCCTTTAAATGACCGATCCCGCCCTGGCGCTGACCGATCAGCCAGCCGACACCCTCGACGGTCCGCTCATCAGCCTGGCGCAGGTGGAAGGTCGTCGCCAGCACAAGCCCGTTTGTGCCCCAATATTCCAGTTCGGCGATACCGGGATGGCGAAAGCGGCCGATGGTCTTGGTGCGCGCGCCTTCCAGAAGCCGGCTGATCAATCCCTGCTGGCGCTCTTCACCGGTATAGCAGGCTTCGACCCAGCCCTCGCCACCGGACACCTCGACATGAACCAGATGCCGTTTGGCACTGAGCCCGCGCAGCAGGCCCTTGTGGGTGAAATGCGTGTGGGTGGCGTCAAGGATGTTTTCCGCCGCGTCGATGACCGTCGACTGCGTCGAGGAGCGCACGCGCCGCACGATCACATCCTGGCCCTGCATGCAGTGGAGATAAGGTTCGCCCTCGGGGGAGCCGACCGCGACGAAGACGACGCCGTCGCGCTCGATCGCGCGATAGCGCCGCACCCGGTAATGCGGCACCGCGCCGACATGGCCGGGAATGACGGTGCAGTGGCCATCACCGTCAAAGCGCCAGCCATGATAAGGACATTCGATCTCGCCCTCGACGATCCTGCCGGTCGACAATTCGACCAGCCGGTGCGCGCAGCGGTCGAACAGGGCCGAAATCCCGGTGGTCGAGCGGAACAGCACCACCGGCGCGCCATCCAGCAGGACACGCTTTGGTTTGCGCCCGACATCGGTGGACAGTGATACCGCCTGCCAGTGGTCTTTCTTCACAGGCTGACTCACAGCTCAAATCTCCGAAGCAGCGGAATGCCGACCCATGTCAGCACCGTTTCCATGATCCGCACCGCAACGCGACGGCGAAGCGGCAGATGCCTGACGTAGACGGCATTGTATTCGATCGCCGGCACCGCGCCGCGACGGCGTTTGAAACCGGCCGCACCGGCGCTCATGTTGAAGGACAGGCCGCGCGCCGTGGCATGATCCTGCGCCATCGCCATCATCATGCGGTAGAGCCCATCGCCGATCGGCAGGCTGGTGTCGTAGCCGACGATGGGCTGGGTCAGCGTCCGGCCATTTTCGAACAGACCGGTGACGGCGACGATCCTGCCGTTGGCGTCACGCAAGCCGGCAAGTCTGAGGATGCCTCGACGGTGCATCTCGCCGATGTAGCGGGCTGTATAGTGCGGATTGAGCGGCGTGTATTTGTCGAGATAGAGCATGGCGTAGAGCTCTTCGCTCCTGACGTAGTCGGCTTCACTGAAGTCGCGATCGCCGACAAAGCGAAAGGGCGTCGAGCGCAGTCGGCTGCGGTCGCGTTTCATGTCGCGCGTCGTCGACGGCGCCGCGCTGCGATCGGCGAAGATATAGATCTGCCGCGCCGCCAGCATACGAAAGCCTTGCGCCTTCAGCGCCACGATGGTCGAGGGGTCGGCGATATCGTTGAGCGATCGGATGACAATGGCGCGATCGGGAAAGCGCGTGGTGAGTTCAGTCCGCATCTCGGCGATGGCGGCGCGTTCGAGCCGTGGCACCGGATTGGTCGAATAGAGCCAGTTGTTGACCTGCACCTGATGGTCGAGGCCGCTTGCCTTCACCAGCGGCGCACAGGCACGGACCAGCGCGCGAACCGTGCGCTGCAGCAATGGGCTCGAAGCAAAGTTGCGCGTTTCGTCGATGGCATAGTCGATATAGGCGCTGGACGGGCAGCAGATGTAGCAGTTCGGCGCCTCGCTGGCGTCGTTCAAAGTCAGCGGAAAGGTGCGCCCGGCGATCTCGAAAGCCTCGACCCTGACCGTCAGGTTGCGCACGAGATCGCGGGCCGGCACCTCGTTGAAAAGCTCGACCAGGGCTTCGACCTGGCGCGGACTGTTCTCGACCCGATCGGCTTGGCTTTCGTCGATGTTTCCAAGACTCACGGCCCCGCCCCCAGCCGGCATTCGACGCGGCGCAACTTGCGGCCGGTTTCCAGCGGCAGCGGTGCACGAACGAGTTCCACTGCAACGATTGCCTGGCGCGCGGCAAGCAGCGCGCGCACCGCCCCCAGGGCAGCCTGCGCCGCGTCGTTGGCGAGGCCCGACGCCAGCCGCAACTCGACCCCCTCGGCTGCCGTCTGGATCAGCCGGAAATCGTCGATACGGCGATCGGCCCCCAGCACCGCGTTTCGCAAAATATCTGGCGTAACCAGGATTGGTCCATGCATCGAAACCAGCCGGAAGACATCGTCCATGCGGCCGACAATCTCGTCCACCGTGCGCAGCGGCGAGCCACAGCGGCAAGGCCCCTTGGACAGACGCAGCAAATCGTTCATCCGATAACGCGCCATGATCTGCGTCTGCCGGCGGAAGGCCGTGACCAGCGGCGTGACCAGGCCATCACCGACCGGCTCGAACTCGAAATACACCGAATCTTCGGCCAGATGCAGCCCGCCTTCCCGGCACGTGACCGCGAACAGTCCCTCCGTTCCCATGTATATCTGGTCGAGCGGCAGCCCGAAATACGCCTCGATGACCGGCCGGTCGACCGGATCCAGCGTTTCGGCGGCAGCAAAGACGCGGACCGGCGCCAGCCTGAAATCCTCCGTCGCGACGTGGCGCAATATCTTGGGCGGCGCAATGATCACCGTCGGCGCAAAATCCTCGAGTGCATCGCGCCAATTTTCCGGACCAAGCCTGAGATCGAAGAAGCCGAGTTCGACGCGCCGGGATTGGCGCGCGCTGTCATAGAGTCCGCTGTTCTGCGGCAGGATCACGGCCACGCGCTGCCGGCGCCACAGAAGGTCGGGAATGGCTTTGGCCAGGATCGTACCCAGCCAGCGATATTTCTCGGCCTCGGAAATGACGAACAGGCCGCGATTGCCCGATGTACCCGTGCTGGCGCCAACAGTCAGATCGCCGAGGCGGCCATCCGAGGAAGCAGCGGCCCAGGCATCGCTGGCCGACACGCCACCGATATTGAAGCGCTCGAAATTCGCCATCAGCAGTGCCTTATCGGTCACCGGCAGATCGTCGAGACGGCGCGGCGGCTTGCCGTAGAAAGGCGCCAGCGGCAGGTCGCGGTCGAGCCAGCGACGCAAGGCGCGGGCCTGCCAGCGTTCGAAATTCTTGCGGCTCTTGCGCGACACCCATCGAGTGTGGGCGAACGAGCCCAGCGCTTCAGCGAACCCGCTCATACGCTCTCGCCATCCAGATCGTATGATTTCGGCTCCGGATCATGGCAGAACATCACCTCGCCGCCGTCCGCCAGAAAACGGCGCAGGACTTCGCTGGTCGGCTCGATGGCGGCGAAGTCTTCGGCCAGCAGGCTCGCGGGAAAGCCGGGCGTACGTCTCTGCACCAGTGCCGCGAGCAGCCATTGCACGTCGACGGCGTAAAGCAGAGGCCGCTCCATTCCGGCGAACAACAGGCCGAACTGCCCGTCGGCATGACCGGGCAGATCGACCGCAACCACGCTGCCGTCGCCGAACAGATCGGCACCGCCGGGAATGGCGCCACGCGGCGCGATCCGTGCCTTGGTCGACAGCCCGTCGAGGCGGGTCTCGAAGTCGATCGGAAACAGCTCGGCGAAGACGCCATGGCGCAGATTCTGCCACGCCGTGCGCGCCTTCAGCCGCGACCAGGCGGCATCGCTGGCAATGAAACGGGCATTGGGAAACTGCGACAGGCCGGAAATGTGGTCGGCATGGAAATGGGTGACGATGACAGTGCGCACATCTTGCGGGGTGAGGCCGAACCGCGCCAGCACCGGCAGCGGTTGCTCGGCCGCGTTGAGCTGGGGCTTCAGTATCGCGCCATAGAGGCGCAGTGCAGTGCCACGGTCGGTGCCGCTGGTCACTTGCGGCGTATAGCCGGTGTCGATCAGCACCGGGCCGGCCCGCGGGTGGATGATGATGCCATAGCGAACACGCAGCCGGACGCTCCGCCAGCTGCCGCCGCGCAGGATCAGCCTTTCGGCGGCACTGACCCAGGCGCTGTTGGCGAAGACAATCTTCACGCTGCCGCCCTCCCTGCCGCAAACCGGTTTTCCGCCGCCTTGCCGAATGTGCGGTCAAGCCCTTCCTCGAATGACACTTTCGGCGCCCAGCCCAGCATCCGCACAACTTTTGAGATATCGAGGCTTTGGGCATAGGCGAACAGGCCGAGGCCGTAGCGTGTGACCGGCGGTTCGGGCCGGCCCGGCAAGCGCAGCGCCACCGCCTCCATCGCACCCGCCGCCAGCATGGCCGGCCACAAGGGCAGTTTTCGCCACCGCACCACCACGCCGGCGCGCGCGCAGGCGGCTTCGGCGATGCGGCGCACCGGCAGCGCCTCGCCACCGGAAACATTGAAAATCTGGCCGTCGGCAGAGCTGCCGGCCTCGAGCGCCGCGACCACCGCATCGACGACATCGTCGACATGGGTGAGGTCGATGCGCGCCTGGCCGTCGCGAAACAGCGGCAGCGGCCGCCGGGCCGCTGCAAGCAGGCGAGGCAACAAGGCGCGGTCGCCAGCCCCGTATATGCCGCGCGGCCTTAAGATGACCGGGCTAATCCCGGACGCAGCCAGCACGATCTCCTCCCCTTGCCGCTTGGTCAGCGCATAGGCATTGACCGGCTCCGGCAAAGCCATGTCCTCCGGCACGCCGATCTGGTCGCGAAAGGCGAAGCAGACCGAGGGGCTGGATATATGGACGAAGCGGCGCACGCCTTGCCGATGCGCAAAATCGACGAGATTGCGGGTTGCCGTGACGTTGGCCGCCTGAAAATCCGCCAGCCGGCCGAACGGCGCCGAGAGCGCCGCGCAATGCACAATGGCACCGAGTTCCCCGAATGCGGCCCCGGCATCCGCATCGAATGGCTGCGACAGATCGCGGCGGACAACCGCATGACCGGCGGCTTCGAGCGCCAGGCAGCGCCCGACATCGCGACCTTGCGCGACCACCTGCATGCCGTCCGCCGCCAACCGGGCAACGATATGCGCGCCAAGAAAGCCGCTGGCGCCAGTGACGAGCACGCGCCTCATGCCTGCAGCGCCATGCCGCCGAAGGACACGCCGGCCGAGGTGCCGAGGAAGAGTACCTTGGCGCCCGGCGCGATGCGCCGCTCGCGGCGCGCAATGTCGAAGGCGAAGGGGATCGAAGCGGCGATCTGGTTGCCATAGCGCGCCGCGATATCGACAAGCTTCTCCCGGGCAAAGCCGGTCTGACGCGCCATATGGACCAGGGCAAAGGGGCTGGCCTGATGCGGCACGACGAGGTCTACCTCTTCATGATCCCAGCCCGCGCGTTCCAACAGGTCAGTCAGGAAGCCGTTGAAATGTCGCGATGTGACGCGAAACAGCTCCTTGCCATCCATGTGGAACAGAGCGTGGCTTGCGAATTCCTGCGGCTGGCGATGGAAGTCGAAACGAGTGCCGCCGGAACCTATACCACAGGCGTCATAGGCTGAGGGATAGGTGCGCATCAGGCTGGCTACCATCTTGCCTTCTCCGGGCATCGACCGGCACAGAATAGCAGCTGCCGCGCCGTCGCCGAACAGGGCAGCGATTTCCGGCTGGTCTTTCCAGGGCAAGGCGCGCGAGGCGACCTCCGATGAGAATATGAGCGCCCGTTTGCTTTGCCCGGCCTCGATCATGCGGCCGGCAGTCTCGAAGGCGGTCAGGAAGCCGAGACAAGTGCTGTTGACGTCGAAGGCCGCCGCCGAACCATCGACCATGCCCAGCCGCTGCATCACCAGCGGCGCGGTCGATGGCAGTGGCTGGTAAGGCACGCCGCAGCCGCCGATAACGAGATCGATCTCACCGGCCTCGGTCCCGGCATCGGCGAGCGCCAGACGGGCCGCCGCGCAAGCGAGATCCACCTGCGATTCCGCATCGCAGACATAGCGTTCGACGACGCCGGTGGCGGCCTCTAGCTGTCCATGGCCGAGCCCCAATTTTTCGTCGAGCGTGCGCGACGTCACGCACGTTGCCGGCACGGCACGCCCGGTTCCAATGATCTTGATCCGCATTCTCAGCCCGCCGCGTGAGTTGCTCTTCTTCCAACTCATAGATCGATGCTAACAATTTATGGTGATATTCCGTCAATCGTCGTCGACGATGAAGTTCTTGAATGAAGCAGGTCTCCGCCCTTGCAAACCTCGACCGGTCTTGCGTTGGTTTTGCTGCTTGGCGGAGGCACCTCTTGCCTCGCCAACACCGATTTCCTGAGAGTTTCGGTCGAGTGCCCAAATCCAGGCGGCAGCGGGATTCTCCAGACGATCGATGAAAAGCCCAATGGAAACCAGTCGCGTGTCTCGACATCCTACATTGACGGGCAGGTAGACAGGATCACCGTGTCTTATTCGGGAGATGGATCGAACTTCCGTGACCGGTTCACACTCAGTCGTTCGACAAGTACCGGAACGAAAGAGTTTCCGGCGTTTCGCGCGTTCGAAGACCGTGCCAACGAATTGCTGAGGTTCTTTTGCCAGGCCGATCCGGAAACGAGGCAGCGGTATCTCGATTTGCTGCAAGCCAACCGGCAGTTGCTTATCGAGGAGAAGAGCCAGTAACAACCAAGCGAGGCGACGATCATTTGCCGACGTTTCTCAGACCTTGCGCTCCCAGCGCCGATCCGGCGTCGGCTGCCAGCAGGCTACGGCCTGGCCGGCGTGCTCCATCGTCTTCCAGTGTCCCCTGGCCGCCTCGACCTGGGCCGTGTCATGGCCATTGAATAGGAACACGACACGCTCGTAACCGGCAAGGTAGGGCGACACCATGCCGGCGTGCCGTTCCGCGCAGATACGCGATCGCGCAATGGACGGCGCTCTCTACCTATGCGCTCAATGCCATTGCCGATGTTGTGGCATGGAATGGACAGATGCGCGCTTTCCGGCAAAAATGACCGTTGATCCGCGCCGTGCGAATGAGAGGCCTTTATGCGCAGAGCCTGCGAGCAGTGCGATGGAAAGAGATCGCAATTGAAACTCGCCTCCACGAAGCGGCTTTCCGTTCAACTTTTGGCTCTTGGTTTTCTTTCCGCTATAACTGGTTGCGATGCGTCCTCTTTTCATAAGGAAATTTTGGCAAAATATTTTCACCGTGACGTTTATATTTGCAGCCCGAGCGGCTTTGGCCAGCAATCCAGTTGCACTCTGAAAATTTGACATCCGCAAGGGTCGCCCGAGCCCGTCTTCATTTAAGTATATTTCCTGGGATATAGGCCGAGATGCGCACTGATGTGGCGACCTCGGCATTTCCCAATGCCCAGCCCCTGACAGGCCGTCACATGGCCGATCCAAACTGTTGATTTGTAAAGAGCATCCTCCTCAGACGCTCACGGTCCGGCGTTGCGAGTCGAACCCAGCCCGACGATTAACCATTCGCCAACAGCCATAGTTAAGAAACTACTAATTTAGTTGACTATAATCCCTACAGGTATATTTTTGGCGTGTTGGGATGTGCAATTTGGGCGAGCAATCGACGATGATGGCACTGGGCACGTGATCGCGATTTTGGGGCGCAGAGACGGATGAGCGGCAGCACGTAAAGCGTGCGGCACCGACCCGGCGAACCCAGAGAATAATTAACGCACATCAATGACGGCGAATCCGCTGATGCGGAGGGTTTGTCACGTTTCTGAAGGCGTAGCTGGGCTGTTATCCCGGCTCGGCGGTAGCGTGCGCGTTGCGTAAGGGGCAAGCATGAACAAGGTCATCAAGGTTCTGAAACTGGGATCCGGGATCGGTCAAGAGAGCCGAACCAAAAACGACGTCGCGCCCTGGTTGCCGGGGGCGCGGGCTTCCTGGGGTCGCATCTGTGCGAACGCCTGTTGCGGGATGGGTACGACGTCGTCGTGCTGGACAATTTCCACACCGGCAAGAGATACAATCTCAACGCCCTTCTGCGCGATCCAAGATTCACCTGCATCGAGCATGACATCGTCGATCCACTGCCCGTGGATCTTCAAGTCGACGAGATCTACAACCTTGCCTGCCCTGCCTCTCCGCCGCACTATCAGGCGGACCCGATCCATACGTTCAAGACAAGTGTGCTCGGTTCGCTGAACCTTCTGGAACTCGCGCGCCGGAACAATGCCAAGATATTCCAGGCCTCGACTTCGGAGGTCTACGGCGACCCGTTCGTGCACCCACAGCCCGAGAGTTATTTCGGCAACGTCAACACGCATGGACCGCGCTCTTGCTATGATGAAGGCAAGCGTTCGGCCGAGACTTTGTTCTTCGACTATTCGAGGACATATGGCCTCGATATCCGCGTCGCCCGCATCTTCAACACCTACGGTCGCCGCATGCAGCCCGATGACGGGCGCGTGGTCTCGAACTTCATCGTCCAGGCATTGCGCGGCGAAGACCTGACCGTCTACGGCAGCGGCCTGCAAACCCGCTCCTTCTGTTACGCCGACGACCTGATCGAGGGCTTCATGCGCCTGATGAATGCGCCGCGTGCGCCCGCCCATCCGGTCAATCTCGGCAACCCCGGCGAATTCACCATCATGGAACTCGCGACGCTGGTCGTCGGCTACACCAACTCCAGATCGAAGATCGTGCATCGGCCATTGCCGATCGACGATCCGAGGCAGCGCAAACCGGATATCTCCTTCGCCAGGGACAATCTCGGTTGGGAGCCGAGGATCAACCTGGCCCAGGGCCTGGCGCACACCGTCGACTATTTCGACACCTTGCTCTACGGCAGCCGGATGATCACAGGGGCCGCGGCCTCATGAGCCGACCAGCGATCCTGGTGACAGGTGGGGCGGGCTTCATCGGCAGCCACACCTGCAAGCTGCTGGCCGCCGCCGGCTATCTGCCCGTGGCTTTCGACAATCTGTGCCGCGGCAACCGGAAGTCCGTCGCCTGGGGTCCGCTTGTCGTGGGCGATATCCGGGACCGGGATGCGCTGCAAGCGGTGATCGGGACATACAGGCCGACGTCGGTCATCCACTTCGCGGCGCTGGCCTATGTCGGGGAATCCGCTCACCAGCCGGCCGATTATTATTCGACCAATGTGACCGGCACCATCGCCGTGCTCGACGCGGCACGCGCGCATGCCATCGACAACATCATCTTCTCCAGCAGCTGCGCGACCTACGGCGTGCCGGAAGCGTTGCCCATTCGCGAGACTTCCTCGCAAAATCCGATCAGCCCTTACGGGCGCACCAAGCTGATGGGAGAACAGATCATCGGCGACTATGCGTCCGCCTATGGGATGAAATTTGCGATCCTGCGCTATTTCAATGCCTGCGGTGCCGATCCCGACGGCGAGCTCGGCGAGTGGCATTCGCCGGAGACGCATCTGATTCCCAGGGTGCTGATGGCGGCGTCTGGCATGATCGACGAAATCGAGGTCTTCGGCACGGACTATGACACGCCGGACGGCACCTGCGTGCGCGATTATATCCACGTCGGCGACCTTGCCCGCGCCCACCTGAAAGCCGTCCAACACCTCGAGGGCGGCGGACACAGCCTGGCGGTCAACCTCGGTACTGGGTGGGGCGTATCGATCAAGGAGATCATACAGGCGGTCAGCCGGATAACCTCAAGACCGGTTCCGGCCGTCTTCAGGGCCCGGCGCCCGGGAGATCCGGCCGAGCTCTATGCCGATCCGGGCAAGGCGCGCGCGTATCTTGGTTTTGTGCCGCAGCTCTCCGACCTCGACACGATCGTCAGGACGGCGGCGCCATTCTTCGGGCTGCAGACGAAACCGGTGAAACTGCCGCCAAGCCCGGCGGCCGCGTCCGTCGCGGCTCGCTAGAGCGTTTCACCGTTTCATGGAAACGGCGAACCGCTCTAACTCTTTGTTTTGACGCAATTCCAGACGGAAAACCGCTCACACTTTTCCTGGAATTGCTCTAGATCAGAGATAGCGCGGGTGGCAACTTGCGAGTTGGCCAAATCCGCTGGGGCTGCAGATGTAAGGCGAACTGCCCAGCAACGCACCGTCATCGCCCGGATTGAAAGAGACTTTCACAGGCCCCGGCGTATGGACTTTGATCCGCTGTGGCGATGTAAAAGCGTAAGCACTTTCAGTCGTCCGTACCGTCATCAGAATCTGAGGCTCGCTTCTAAGCGAATGCACCGTGGACATGGTGTAGACCGGCTGGGCCGCGGGCTTGCTGCGGACCGGATGGACCACAGGCTTGATAAAGACCGAATTGGTTTCGGTCGCGTCCAGGCCCTGACAGCCCGCAACCGCAGAGATCATCGCCACAGCTGCAACAATAGATACTATATTTTTGCTTGGGCCAAATACGCCGATTGCGGATTTGTTCATCATGTGTCCCTTGTTATCAAGTATAGGCCAAGGACGCATCGCGACATACCATGCCTTCGTCGCTTCTACGCCACGTGGGCAACCACTCGCACATCACGCATGAACATTAGACATCACTAATTATTAAATTTCATCAAAACCCTATGGTAGGCCCACCGTCTCGTCGTCCGTCAGTTGCAACTGAATGCGATCAATCGGCGGTCGGCGCGCCGACCGCTCAGCCGAACCGCTTGATGGTTGACCATAAGCGATTCGCAAGTTCCCTGACAGGCGCCGGGCAAAGCAGCCCGCTGTCAAAACAGGAAGGATTTGGGGGCTGCTCAACCCGTCGCGATGGGGCCAGGAGCGAAACGCACAATCGCTGACTGCGTCGACGCTCATGCAAGGCACCACCAGCTCAACATGGCTGGAATACGACCTAATTGTTGGAATCAATCAGCTTGCGGGTCTCTTCGAACTGCGCGCCCTTGGTGTCGCCCACTTCGAATTTCCGATACTCGTCTGAAGGGTCCTCAGGGGTTCGTTTGAAACTGTACCATACCCCATCCGGATCCTTGCGTTGCTCAATGGTCCCACCCTCGATGCGGTGGCTGTAGCAGGTGCGTTGCTGCTTGCCCTTGTAGCTCTTGGACCGCCAGGCGACGTCCATGCACATCTTGCCGTCTTTGGTCACCAGCCACCTGCCCTCGGCGACAGAGGCTGAATCCTGCCCCGACGTCCAGGCCCGGAGGGGGCGACCGGTCTTTCCAAAATAGGCCGCTCCGTCTTTCCACAGCCATGTGCGGTCGGTGTAGAGACGCTGCAGCTCGAAAGCCGTCGGCACGGTGGCGGCGGCTTCCGCAGGCTTGGGGTTCTTTTCGTTGGCCGCTTGAGCCGCTCCGAAAAGCGCCAACTGGCCACAAACGACCAGCAGAGGCACAAGCCAGGCGCGCCTGGCAGGCTGGCCGCGTTCCCGCTCCATGCGAGCCCAAGGCAATCCGGTCGAAACTGTCGGCGCAATCAACGGTCGCATACGGTTTTCGCATCCCGATCCAGCGTAGCGCCGACACGATCGTGGCCGAGGACGCGCCACCTCGGTGCGTTCTCCCATCGATGCAGCACCGGGTTTCCGGGCGCGGTCAGCAGCTTGGCTTACGCGCATTAACAGCTGGGCAAAGATCGATGTCAACCTTTTGCGCCGCAGCGAGGCGCTTCAGACCGAGAGGCGACAAGCCCACGGAACCACGGCCGATGTGAGACTTCGACGTCAAGCCACGAGGGCCGATCGAAGACGGTTCGAAGGCGTTTGTCGATTGGTATCGGCGCGAATGGAAATCCGGGCGTAAGGGGTGGCTGGCGCGGCCCCGCGCCGCCTCACCTCTCACGCCCGGATCCCAGTCCCCCGCCGAACTCTTTTTAGCGCGCGCGGCAAGTGGCGCGCTGGCCAAATCCACTCGGACCGCAGATCCAGGGGGAATGACCGAGGAACGGGCCACCATTGCCTGGTTGGAAAGAAACCTTCACTGGCGCCGGCGCGACGATCCTGGCCGGTTGCGGTCGTACGAAGGCCGCGTAGGCCGTCTCGGTCGTGCGCGTCACGCTGGTCGTCTGCATAAGGCGCTTGCGGTTGAACACATGACCGCGCGTCTTCCCGACGTAGTGGATCTTCTTGCCGGGCGCATGCACCGCGGGCTTGCTGGCGAGTGAGCCGGTCGTGGTCGCGTCCATGCTCTGGCAACCGGAAACCATCGAGATTAATGCAAAAGCAGCTATAGACCAGGCATTTTTCTGCCTTTGGCAGCCAAGCCCCTGATGAATTTGTTCATCATCTATCCCCTGTCGATAAATGCAAATCGATTGGACGCAGAGATATTTTTCTCTGGTGTCTTCCGCGCCGCGTGAACAGCCAACCGCCACTCACATCATGTTCGAATATTAGAGGATACTTATTAAAATTCGCGCAAACGGCATGGTCAGTGCCGCCTTTCAGCGCTCGATCGGATATTATTAAAATTTGATCATATTCGCTCGTGCCTGAGGCTACGGCGGGTCGCTGGCCGGCAATCGAGACCGTCAATCAAGGTGAATGCAGTTCGGGAGAAAGTCTTACGGGTGGATGAGTTTGGGCATCAGCGCCGCGTTTCCCAACCAGGGTCGAAGTAGAAGTTGCGGGCTCCGATGTTGCCCTGGCCAGCACCGGAAACCACATAGGCGATGCGGACGATGCGAAAGCCACCGGCACCCTGCTGCAGCCCGTAGACGCCCTCCATGCCACGGTCGTAGAAACCCATGGCCGGCACGACGATCGCCAACAGGGCAAGCGAAGCCTGCAAGGCGAGTTTCGTCACATTGGCGCGCAGCGGGATCTTGTTCTCGATGACGTGCCTGACGACGATGACCGTCACCAGGAACCCGTAGAGGAAGGCGTTGAGGGCGGCGAACCAGTAGAAGCCGGTGGCGTCGAAGGGGTGGTCAACGAGCAGGACGGGCAGCGCCGCACCGATGGCCAGCACCACATAGGGCGCGAAGGTACGAGCCGGCAGAAGATGCTTGGGGCCGCTGCCCTTGGGCGTGACGCGGAAATCGACGAACGATTTGGTCAAATAGTCGCGCACCGACGACAGCGTGCCGGCCAGTACCCAGGGCCAGCGCGCGAAGAAGAGGAACAGCGTGCCTTCCCAACTGATCGTCTTGGCCGTGATCGGCCGCGACACGCCAAAAGCCTTCAGCATCATCACCAGACCGACCAGGGCGACCGCGTTCGGCACGTAGTAGAACAGGAAGTCGAGATACATGACATTGGCGAAGTTGCGCCCGGTGGACAGCGCATAGATCGGCATGACGTACATCAGCAACGCAAAGACGGCGAATAGCGGATACCAGAGCTGGCAAAAGAGAAACTGGAACCTCAACCGCGGCGAGAGCTTGGCCAAATATGCGGGCGAATACTCGAGCAAGATCGTCATCAGGCTCCGCGACCACTGGAATTCCTGGGTGACGAGATCGGCGAAAGTCTGCGGTCCATCGCCATGCGCGATGGCGTCGATCGCATGCACGCCGCGCCAGCCGGCCGCGTTGATCAGCATCGAGGTGGAATGATCCTCGGCCAGTTCCGGACCGAGACCGCCCGCCTGCTTCAGCGCCCTGGTTCGCACGGCATAATGTGAGCCGATGCAGAGCGGCGCCCCGCCGCCGGTATGGCCGGACTGCAAGGGTCCGTGGAACATCCCTTCCGGAAACAGCCGGCCGCGCGCCGACCAGCTTTCGGCGGCATTGTTGTCGCAGATGCTCGGCGCCGACACATAGCCGACCGTGGGATCGGCGAAGGGATAGAGGATTTCCCTGAGATAGGTCGGTGTCGGCACATGGTCGGCGTCCATCTGGGCGACGAAATCGTAACGCTGGTAACCATAGTGGTCGTAGAAGAACGCCAGATTGCCTTCCTTGCAGCGGGTGCGGCGCGGCCAAGTCTTGCGGTGATAGTCTTCCCTGCCGCGCCGCGTCGAAATCAGCACGCCGTGAGCATTGCACCAGGCGATCGTGTCTTCGGAGGGATCCTCGTCGGCAAGCCAGGTATCATGCGGGTAGTCTTGCGCCAGCATCGCCTCCAGCGTGCGCGCAACCACGGCAAACGGTTCCGAGGGGGCCTTGGTGACAACCATCGCGACCCGCGAACGCTTCGGGAGCGTATGAAGTTTGGACGGTTTTTCGACGCATGCACGTTCAGGAGAAAATACAACGGCATCAGCGTGAGCCACAGCAGAATGGCTGTCGCGAATACATATGGTCCGATATGCTCAACATGCTCGGGCCTGAGCCACCAAGACCAGAAGAAGCCGAGCGTGACGAACCAGAAAGCCAAGGCCAGCCTGAGCAGCCATTGCTGGGTGGCCGACAGCACCGGCACGAGATAGGGCCGCTTCCCGCGCCGAGCCGGCCAGGGCCGCCTCGGCTTGCCGTGCCCGTCTGTTCGTATGGCCGACTATGCCTACGTCTATACTCATCTGCTTACGCGCCGCCACTTCGGGCTTCAGCCAAACCGCGGTTGAAAACCCTCACATCCCGGCTGTAGAATCAGCTTCCGTTCTCTTAGAGTCAACTAAATTAAGTGTTGCTTAACTATGCTTCTTGAGCATTGGTTAACCTAGCCCCCAGAGCCGCGAGGGCATCTCACAGAAGAGCCGCCAGAGGGCGACTCCGGAATGGAGAGCCGGCAAAATTTTCAGCACGGATGAGATCGAGCCAATTCGAAGAGAATCCGGCAGACTGGCATGTTAACCATGCCGAGCGAGTCATGGTTAAGCAACCGTTAATTGTACTTGACTCTTAGCTGCGACCGGCTCTTAAATTAGCCAGGGATAATATATCGGAATTTGACGCGAATTTGTGAGTATCGCGGCGAACCGTCTCTCTTGAGCTCCTCGTGTCGGCGCCTTGAGAGATGATTTCATGGCAGGAATTTGTGCTTAACATTCCCGCCAATAGTCGCTCCGAAATCCCGCAGATTCCGCCAATAAAGCCGATCGGGTGTGGATGGTCGTGTCGATCAGTCGTCGACATGCGGGCGAAGCTTCGACTTCCGCAGGATGTCGAAGCTATGGAGATTATCATGAAAAATACCGCAGTAAGTGCGTTTGCAATGGCGTTGGCCTTGGGCGGCAGCCCGGCGCTCCCGACTTTGGCGGGCGCCGGCTCCGAGGCCGCGACGGATCCCGTTCATACGAGCAGCGCCGCTTCGGCGTTCGGATCCTATGACCCCTACGGAGACTTCGGCGCCGACAAGAGTGCCAGCATCGAGGAGCTCTTCCTGCCCTGGGAAGACGTCGACCTGACGAGCCTACCGTTAGCCGATGCCTATGCGCTTCAGCGAAACCGGTCGCTGTTGATCACCATCGAGCCTTGGACCTGGTCGAAGGACTGGCGCATCACCCCGAGCGAACTGCGCGACGGCATATTGAGCGGCAAATATGACGCAAACATGCAGGCAATCTGCAATCTGGTGGGAGCCATGAAGAGCCCCGTCACCATTCGCTGGGCGCAGGAAATGGAGGACACCAACGGTCGCTTCACCTGGGCCAACTGGGCACCCAAGGACTGGATCGCCGCCTATAAGCGCGAGGTCGATCTGTGCCGCAAAGCTGCACCAGCCGCCAAATATATGTGGTCCCCCAAGGGTGAAGTGGGTCTGGAGAAATACTACCCTGGCGACGACTATGTCGACGTCATCGGGCTGTCGGTGTTCGGCCTGCAGAAAAAGGACAATGACGAGGCCGGTCGTGATCGTACGTTCGCCGAGGCGCTGAAGCCCGGATATGACCGCGTCGCGGGTTTCAACAAGCCGGTCGTGGTGGCGGAACTCGGCTATGTCGGGAAGCAGGAATATGTTTCGCAATGGGCGGCCGATTCCCGCAAGTCCTATGCGGAGTTTCCGGCCCTGACGTCGGTTGTCTACTTCAATCAGAAGGAAGTGTGGCCATGGTTGGGTGGCTATGGGCTGCCCGATTGGAGGGTTACCCAGCACGTCTTGCCCTAGACCTTGTGCACCAGGGGCAAATGCAAGCGTAAAAATTGGGTGTGGCGTAGAGTTGTAGGGGTAGGGTCGTGAAACGAGTGTTGGGGAATTCCATTGGAACGGCACTTGCCTGTTCCATAGCGCTCTTGGTTTGCCAGGTTCCGGCGGTAGCCAAGACAGCGGCGCAAGTCGCCGAACTGGCCAAGCAGGCTGAAGCGGTGCCCGACGAAGGCATCTACCAGATGTATCAGAACCGCTCGTGGCTCTGGGGCCAGAACGGCGCTGGATTTTTTGCCGTGCAGGGTCGTCAGTTCAGCGCCTGGACTTCGGACAAGGGCAAGCTGGGCTACGGTGACGGGATCTGGTTCATTCCTGGAGGAGGCAAGCTTTGCTTCCGGGCGAAATGGCATGGCGCGGGAGGCGACTCCAACGCCCTCACCTGCTTCGAGCATCGCCAGGCCGGCAAGGTGCTCTACCAGCGCAAATTACCGGATGGCGACTGGTACGTCTTCAGAAGCTCGCATCGCAACTCGGCGGACGAGTTCATGAAATTGAAATACGGCGACGATGTCAGCCGGAAACAGAAACGGATCGAGGCAAGCGACTAGCTAGAGCCTTCTCATCCGCACCAAATCGCTGGTTAACGCGCCGCATCGATACGGATTCACGGGGCGCGTTTTAGATTTGTGTTCCATGCAGGATGCTAAGCCTTGCGCTCCCAGCGGCGGTCCGATGTCTGCTGCCAGTAGGTCACGGCATGGCCCGCGTCCTTCATCGTCTTCCAGTGCCCCCTCGCCGCCTCGACCTGGGCGGCGTCATGGCCATCGAACAGGAACACGGCACGCTCGTAGCCGGCAAGGTCTGACGGTACCGCGCCGTCGACCAGGAATCTTATTTTGGCTTCGTTGGGATTGCCGTGGCCGGTGGTCAACAGGATGGGCTGTTCGCCGGGATAAGCCTCGCGATCGGTCGCGTGCGCCAGGAAGGAATCGTCGCGGAAGGTCCACAGATGCTGGTCGAGCGCGTCGCGGCGTTCCTCGGTGCCGGTCTGCACCACGGCGCGCCAGCCACGATCGACGCTGCGCTCGAGCAGGCCCGGCAGCGCATCCTCCAGCGTCGATTCGGTCAGATGATAGAACAGCACGTCGGCCATGGATTAAGGTCAGCTCTCGTAGTGATCGCGCACCAGCCGGTCGAGCAGCCGCACGCCGAAGCCTGAGCCCCAGGACTGGTTGATCTCGTTCGATGGCGAACCCATGGCCGTGCCGGCAATGTCGAGATGAGCCCAGGGCGTGTCCTTGACGAAGCGCTGCAGGAATTGTGCGGCGATGATGGCGCCGCCATAGCGGCCGCCGATGTTCTTCATATCGGCGTTCTTGGAATCGATGAGCTTGTCGTATTCGGCGCCAAGCGGCATGCGCCACAGCCGCTCCTGCGTCGCCTGCCCCGCCGCCGCCAGCCTTTCCGCCAGTTCGTCATTGTTGGAGAACAGGCCGGCATAATGCAGGCCGAGCGCGACCATGATGGCGCCGGTCAGCGTCGCCAGATTGACCATGAATTTCGGCTGGAAGCGGTCGTTGCAGTACCACAGCGCGTCGGCCAGCACGAGGCGACCCTCGGCGTCGGTGTTGAGCACCTCGATGGTCTGGCCCGACATCGAGGTGACGATGTCGCCGGGGCGCTGGGCATGGCCGTCGACGGCGTTTTCGACCAGGCCGATGATGCCAACGACATTGGCTTTCGCCTTGCGCGCGGCCAAGGCGTGCATCAGCCCGGTTACCGCGGCGGCACCACCCATATCGCCCTTCATGTCCTCCATGCCCGAAGCCGGCTTCATCGAATTGCCGCCGGTGTCGAAGGTGACGCCCTTGCCGACGAAGGCGATCGGGCTGTCCTTGGGTTTGCCGCCGCTCCACTGCATGACGGCCATGCGCGCGCCACGTGGCGAGCCTTGTGCGACGCCGAGCAGCGAGCCCATGCCAAGCTTCTTCATCTCCTTTTCGGTCAGGATCTCGACCTTGACGCCGAGCGTCTCGAGTTCCTTGGCGCGGGCCGCGAACTCGATCGGCCCCAGCATATTTGCCGGTTCGTTGACGAGGTCGCGCGCCAGAAGCACGCCGTCGATCACCGCCTCGGCATCCGCGAAGGCCTTCTTGGCGCCTGCCGGGTCGGCGGTGTGGATGGTTACCTTGACCGGCTTCTTCGGATCGGCCTTGGCGTCATCCTTGTCCTTCCTGGTCTTGTACTTGTCGAACGAATAGCTGCGCAGGAGAATGCCTGCCGCAAGGTTGGTGGCATCCTTGCCATCCGCCGAGGCGCCGACCAGGTCGAGCACCACGGCGACGTCAGTTGCCTTGCGCAACGACGCTGCGATGGTGCCGCCCAGTTTCAGCCAGGCATATTCATCGAGCCCTGCCGCCTTGCCGGCACCGACCGCGACCAGCCTGTCGAGTGACGTTCCTTCCGGTGCCAGAATCTCGACGACGCCGGCGAACTTGCCGGTGAACTCGGCCACCGGAAAGGCCCGTTCCAGCGTCTTGCCGGGATCGTAAGCCCTGGCCGCGTCGCTCAGGCCGCCATCATCCGCCGACAGCACGAAGACCGTGCCCTTCCTGCTTGCCGCTGTCTGAGGCGCGGCGAATTTTGCAAAGGCGATCGACGGTCTCGGGTTCATCATGTCCTGCTTTCGGGGATTGCGCGATGGTAAGCGAAGCGGTTCGAAGCGATCCGCGACATTTGGTCGTTTTCCGGCATTTGGCAAGACATTGCCAAAATGGCTACCCATATGACAGTTGGAATCGATGGCGATTCGTCGCGGCACGGCCCCGCTTCATGCCGCAACCTGTTGTTAACCATCGATGTTTTCCCTTTCTTATCCATTCCCTCCGACACTCCGGCCCATTGCGGCACGCGACGTGGGACGGGAACCGGATCGCCTGCCTGATCGAGCCTATCGGAGCCAGTTGTGCGGGCGCCGCCGGGCGGCTACCCTTAGCGTGGTGGCATGATGCCGTTCGAGAAAATCGAGTAAAGCCTTCATGAAGGTCGTTGAACGCTACATCATGCGCCGCGCTTTCGTGGTCTTCCTGGCAGCGCTGGTCTGGACGCTGGCCATCGTGTGGACCACGCAGGTGCTGGCCAAGATCGATCTGGTTACCGACAGCGGCCAGTCGTCTCTGACCTTCTTTGAGGTCGCCGCCCTCATTCTTCCCTCGATCATTCCGATCGTCGTGCCTTTCGCATTGGTGGTGGCGGTCGCCCAGACACTCAGTGTCATGAATTCGGATTCCGAACTGGCCGTCGTCAACGCCGCCGGCGCCTCGCGCTGGACGATCGTGCGGCCAATCATGCTGCTGGCCCTCGCAGCCAGTGTTTTTTCTTTTGCCGTCGACAATGGCATCGACCCCTATGCACGGCAGAAGAACCGCGCCCTGGTGGCGGAGTCGCGCGCCGACCTGTTGTCGCTGATCATCCAGGAAGGCACTTTCCGCAAAATCGAGGACGGGCTGTTCCTGCAGATTGGCGAGCGGCTTCCCAATAACAAGCTGGGCGGCATCTTCGTCGCCGATTCGCGCGAGGAAGGCGTCAATCTCGTCTATTACGCCAAGACCGGTAGCGTCGTCGAACGCGGCGGCGAAAAGGTGCTGATGATGAATGACGGCGTCATCCACCGCAAAACGCTGACCGGCGACCTCAGTGTCATTCGGTTCACGTCCTATGCCTTCGACATGTCGGCCTTCATGGCGGCGGCCTCCGAGGTGACGCTTTTGCCGAAGGACCAGACAACCCAGTACCTGCTCAATCCGAGCCCCAACGACAAGAATTTTCAGCAAAACCCGCAGCAGTATCGGGCCGAGGTCGACCAGCGGTTTTCGGAATGGCTGTATTCCATGGTGTTCGCGCTGATCGCGCTCGCGGTGGCCGGCGATGCGCGCTCGCATCGCGAGGCGCGCGTCAATCCTTTGATCACGGCCATCACCATCTCGCTGTTCGTGCGCTGGCTGGGTTTCTTTGCCGCCAGCAAGGCCGATGAGATCCCGCAATATGGCTATATGGTTTATGGCGTGCCGATTGTGGCCTCGGCGGTGGCGATCTGGTTCATCGTGTCGAACCGGACTATGGAACTGCCGGTGGCCTGGGCGGACTGGATCACGAACCTGGCCGGCCGCATCGGTGACGGCTGGAACGCCCTCAAGCTGCGTTGGTCCAGGCGCGGCACTTCAGGCCAGGAGATCGGCTGATGGGCTGGACGCTGGGCCGTTACTTCTTCTTCCGCTACGTCACGATCACGATCTGGTTCTTCCTGGGCCTGTTGGCGCTGGTGTTCCTGATCGATTTCACCGAGCTGTCCGGCCGCACCACCGGCCTGCCCGGCTTCACCTACGGAACGGCGGTGGCCATTTCGGGCCTTCGCATGCCGATGATCATGCTGCAGACGGTGCCGTTTGTCGGCCTGTTCTCGGCAATGGCGACACTGGTTTCGCTCAACCGCCGCTACGAGCTGGTCATCGCGCGGTCCGCCGGCGTTTCCGCCTGGCAATTCCTTTTGCCATGCTGCATCGGAGCGTTGCTGTTCGGCTTTGTGTCGGTCGGGCTCATCAACCCGCTCGCCGCGCATGCCTTCTCGCTGTCCGAGCAGATCGAAACCCAGTTGCGCTCCGGCAAATCAAATACGGTTTCGGCCGATGCCGCGCCCTGGATTCGCCAGAAAACCGGCACCGGCGACACCATCATCGGCGCGCGGGCCATCCTCAACCAAGGCCTGGAGATGTCCGACGCCGTCTTTTTTGTCCTCGACCAGCAAGGCAACATCGTCGAGCGCAAGGATGCCGCGCGTGCTTACCTGCGGGATGGCTATTGGGATTTGCAGGATGTGAAGACCTTCAGGAACGGCACCATCCAGCCCGCGGCAAGCGATCGTGTGCCGACCAATCTGAAGCCTGAATTCGTGCAGGAGCGGCTGGCGCGCCCGGAGACCATTCCGTTCTACGACCTGCCTGGAAAAATCGAGGTTGCCCGTTCCTTCGGCCTCAAGGCAAATGCGTTTGCCATGCAGTTTGATTCGCTGGTGGCGTTGCCGTTCCTCCTCGTCGCCATGACGCTGATTGCGGCAACAGTTTCAATGCGATTTGCGAGGATGGGACAATCGGCAACGATGATTCTGGGTGGCGTCGTTGCCGGGTTTCTGCTTTATGTCGTTTCGGTGCTGGTGAAGGCATTCGGCGTGGCGGGGTTCGTGCCGACCGCCATAGCCGCCTGGGTGCCGGTCGTGGTAGCTATGTTCTTCGGGGTGACTTTCCTGCTATACAAGGAAGACGGCTAGTGAGGGAGGCGTTTTTGCCCAGCAACAGGCAGGCCAATTTGGCGCGCCTCTATGCGGCGAGCGCCTTGGCGTGCCTGCTTGCCTGCGCCGTGCCATTGCCCGCGTTCGCGCAGGAAGTCGGCAAGATGGCGACCAATGTTCCGTCCGGCTCGCAGATGCTGCTGGCGGCCGACACACTGGAGTACAACAACGACAACCAGACGGTGACCGCCGTCGGCGGCGTGCAGATCGACTATGGCGGCAACCGCCTCGTCGCCCAGAAGGTCGTATATGACCGCAACACCAAGCGGATGGTTGCCACCGGCAATGTTGAGATCGTCAACAGCGACGGCACCAAGATCAATTCGCAGCATATCGATATCACCGACGATTTCGCCGACGGTTTCGTCAACGCACTGCGCGTTGAAACCATCGACAAGGCCTATTTCGCCGCCGAAAGCGCCGAGCGCATGGGCGGCGTGCTGACCACATTCCACAATGGCGTCTATACCGCCTGCGAACCGTGCGAGGACAAGCCCGACAAGGCGCCGACCTGGCGCGTGAAGGCCAGGAAGATCATCTGGAACGGCGAGAAGAAGACGGTTCGCTTCGAGAATGCGAATTTCGAGTTCTTCGGCTTCCCGCTCGCCTACCTGCCGGCGTTCGAGATCGCCGACCCGACGGTGAAGCGCAAGAGCGGCTTCCTGATCCCGGGGATCAGCTACAACAGCCACCTGGGATACAGCGTCAAGGTTCCCTATTATTTCGCCCTTTCGCCGACTTATGACCTGACGGTGACGGGAAGCGGCTACACTAAGCAGGGCTTCCTCGGAGAGGCCGAGTGGCGCCAGCGCTTCAACAATGGCGCATACAGTTTGAAGATCGCCGGAATCCAGCAGCGGGATCCGGATGCCTTCATCGACAGCGCCGGGCGCAACGTCGATTCGGGCGCGGCAGGTGATGCAAACAAATTCCGCGGCATGATGGGCACGCAAGGCCAGTTCGCCATCAACGAACGCTGGAACTTCGGCTGGGACGTGCTGCTGCAGACCGACAAGGACTTCTCGAGCACCTACAACATCGACAAGTACAATGCCGGCGTCCATCAGTCGACGGTCTACCTGACGGGGCTCAACGGCCGCAACTACTTCGATGTACGCGCCATGCACTTCGACGTGCAGGAAAATACACTCAACAGCAATATTGCCGCGCGCAGCAACCAGCAGCCATGGGTGCTGCCGTCGCTCGACTACGCCTATATCCCTGACGCGTCGGTGGCTGGCGGCCAATTGTCGCTCAACGTCAATTCGCGCGTCCTCCGCCGCAACGAGCTCGACCAGACCTATTTCACCCCTTACGATGCGAGCTCAGGCACGCAGCGCGTTCGTGGCATCGAAGGTGAATCCGGCCGTCTTACCGCCGAGGCCGAGTGGAAGCGGACATTCGTCACCGACGACGGACTGGTGCTGACACCATTGCTGGCGTTGCAGGGCGACGTCGATTACCTCAATGCGTCATCTGGTTCGTTGGCCGCCATCAACCAGATGGCAACGAATTTGGGCGAGCGGGACGATATGCGCTCGTCGTTTGCCCGTTACATGGCAACCGCGGGCCTCGAAATGCGTTGGCCGATGCTGTTTTCGCTGGCCAGCGGATCGAGCCATGTCATCGAGCCGATGGCGCAGTTGTTTCTGCGTCCCAACGAACAATATGTCGGTGGCCTCGCTGTTCCCAATGAAGACGCCCAGAGCATGGTGTTCGACGCGACCACCCTGTTCGAACGCGACAAGTTCTCCGGCTACGACCGCATCGAAGGCGGTTCGCGCGCCAATGTCGGCGTCCGCTATTCCGGCTCCTTTATCAACGGCTGGGGCACCAATGCCATTTTCGGCCAGTCCTATCAGATTGGCGGCGAGAACTCCTTCGCCGAGCCGGATCTGGTCAATGTCGGCGCCTATTCGGGCCTTCAGACCACCAAGTCCGACTATGTCGGTCTGTTTGGCGTCAACAGCCCGAACGGATTCGCGGCCTCGGTCAGCGGCCGCTTCGACGAACAGACCTTCGAGATGCGCCGCGCCGAGTTCAAGGCCGCCTATTCAGGCCTGCCGGTGTCGCTCAGCGCCAAATACGCCTTCATCCAGGCCCAGCCGCTCTACGGCTTTACCACCGACCGTCACGAGGTCACGCTGGGTGCGTCGACGCACCTTGCCCAGAACTGGCGCGTGTTCGGGACAGGGACCTATGATCTGCAGGAAAGCCTGTTGGTCAAGGATGGGGTCGGCTTCGCCTACAACGATTCCTGCTTCACCTATCTGATGACGTACTCGCAGTCGCGTGACCTGAACACCAGGGAAGTGACGCAGAGCATCGGCTTCAACCTGTCGTTCCGCACCCTCGGCGACTTCGGCTCGTCGACCAGCGCAATCGACACCATCCAGTAGCCGGCGAGACATCGTTTCGCCGCATAGGGCTGGCACGGATTCGCGCACCCGGGAGAGGACGAAATTGGGCGGAACCGGGATAGAATTGGGATGCTAATGATGAGGAACTACCTCTTTTCAGCAGGGTTCGCGCTGCTTGTGGCGGCGACATCCGTGTCGATGACCGTCATGACGCCGCCGGCTTTTGCCAGCGAGATCAAGTACGTCGTCAACGACATACCCGTCACGTCAGGCGATATCGCGCACCGCGCCGCCTTTTTGAAGCTGCAGCGCAAGAAGGGCGATGCCGCCCAGGAAATGATCGACCAGACGCTGCGCCTTGCCGAAGCCAAGCGGCTTGGCATCCGTATCAGCGACGCCCAGGTCGAGGCCGCCTATCAGCGCTTTGCCACCAACAACAAGATGCAGCTCAGCCAGCTTGATGGCGTGATGGAGAAATCCGGCGTCGGCAAGGACCATTTCAAGGAGTTTATCCGCGCCCAGATGGCCTGGAACCAGGCCTTGAGTGCGCGTTACCGTTCCGGCGAAGGCGGCAGCGTGACCGAACAGGACGCGGTCCGGCGCATGCTCGACAAGGGCGGCGCCAAACCGAGCGCCACCGAGTACATGCTGCAGCAGGTCATCTTCGTTGTGCCGGCCGCCGAACGCAGCGCGACGCTGGCCAAGCGCAAGCGCGAGGCCGATGCCATGCGCGCCCGCTTCAACGGCTGCAACACGACGCGCGAATTCGCCAAGGGCCTCATCGACGTCACCGTTCGCGATCTGGGCCGGGTGCTGGCGCCGCAATTGCCGCCGGACTGGGCCGAACAGATCAAGGCGACCAAGGTCGGTGGCGCCACCGTCACACGCGAGACCGAGCGCGGCGTCGAGTTCATCGGTATCTGCTCATCGCGCGAAGTGTCGGACGACAAGACAGCGCAGATGGTGTTCCAGAGCGAAGGCTCCAACGACAAGGCGGCCGACGATCTGAGCAAGAAATATGTCGACGAGCTGAAGGCGAAAGCCCGTATCGTCAAGCGCTGACGTGAAGAGCGCGATGACCGCGCTGGCGCTGAGCGTCGGCGATCCCTCCGGCATCGGCCCCGAAATCGCCATCGCCGCCTTCCTGGCGCGCGAGGCAGTCGGCCTGCCCGCCTTCTATCTTTTGGCCGATCCGGCGCTGATCGCCTCGCGGGCGAGGCAGCTGGGCGTGTCGGTGCCGATCGTCGAGACAACGCCAGTGCAAGCGGCGCAGGTTTTCGCCCATACCTTGCCCATCGTTCCACTGGCGGCCCATTTCATCGACAGCCCCGGCCGGCCGGATCCGGCCAATGCGGCCGGCACCGTCGAGGCCATCGACCGCGCTGTCGCCGCCTGCCTTGCCGGCGACGCCGCAGCCGTGGTCACCTGCCCGATCGCCAAGAAGCCGCTCTACGACGCAGGGTTCCGCTTTCCCGGCCACACCGAGTATCTGGCGCATCTGGCGGCGCGGCACAGCGGTGTCGACGCAATGCCGGTCATGATGCTGGCGGGTCCCGACCTGCGCACGGTTCCTGTCACCATCCACATCGCTCTGGCCGAGGTGCCGAAGGCACTGACCACCGAGCTGATCGTCGCGACCGCGCGCATCACCGCGGCGGACCTCGCCAACCGCTTCGGCATCGCCAGGCCGAGGCTTGCCATTGCCGGCCTCAATCCGCATGCCGGCGAAGGCGGTTCCATGGGCCTGGAGGATGAGCGCATCGTGCACCCGGCAGTCGACATCCTGCGTGCCGAAGGCATCGATGCTTTCGGCCCGCTGCCGGCCGACACGCTGTTCCATGCCCGGGCGCGGGCAGGCTATGACGCAGCACTTTGCATGTATCACGACCAGGCATTGATCCCGGCCAAGACGCTGGCTTTCGACGAGGCGGTCAACGTCACGCTCGGCCTGCCCTTCATCCGCACGTCGCCCGACCATGGCACCGCTTTCGATATCGCCGGCAAGGGCGTTGCACGACCGGACAGCCTGATCGCGGCGCTGAAGCTCGCCAGAAGGCTCGCCGACACCGACGCAAAGGCCGTGGCCGCATGAGCGCTGCCGTTTCGGGCTCGAACGCATGAGCATCGATGGGTTGCCACCGCTGCGCGACGTCATCGAGCGCCATGGGCTCCAGGCGAAAAAGGCGCTTGGCCAGAATTTCCTGCTCGACCTCAATTTGACCGGCAAGATCGCACGCAGCGCAGGCGACCTGACAAACACCGCGGTGATCGAGGTTGGTCCAGGGCCCGGCGGCCTGACAAGGGCGCTGCTTTCCAACGGCGCCCGCCGGGTCATCGCCATCGAACGCGACGAACGCTGCCTGGCTGCCCTTGCCGAAGTCTCCGCTCATTATCCCGGCCGGCTGGAGGTGATTTCCGGGGACGCGCTGAAGACCGACTTTGCCGCCCTCGCCTCCTCGGCTGCCCAAGACGGCGGTCAGGTGCGGATCGTGGCCAATCTGCCTTACAACATCGGCACAGAGTTGCTGGTGCGGTGGCTGACGGTTCCGGACTGGCCGCCTTTCTATGCTTCGATGACGCTGATGTTCCAGCGTGAGGTGGCCCAGCGCATCGTCGCCGCGCCCGGCAGCGATGCCTATGGCCGGCTCGGCGTGTTGGCCGGCTGGCGTACGCAGGCCAGGATCGCCTTCGACGTGCCACCCAGGCCTTCACGCCGCCGCCGAAGGTCACCTCGTCGGTGGTGCATCTGGAGCCACGTGCGACGCCCCTGCCCGCTGATGTGAAAAAACTCGGCCGCGTCACCGAAGCCGCCTTCGGCCAACGCCGGAAGATGCTGCGGCAGAGTGTGAAAAGCCTCGGCGGCGAGGCCTTGCTCGAACGCGCGGGCATCGATCCGACCCGGCGCGCCGAAACGCTCAGCGTCGAGGAATTTGTGCGACTGACCAATGCGGTGTGAAGCGCCGCTTCTTCCTTCTCCCCTTGTGGGAGAAGGTGGCCGAGCGAAGCTCAGTCGGATGAGGGGTGCTCCAGCTTGGCAATGACGGTGATCCTTCACCCACCCCTCAACCGTCTCGGCGCTGCGCGCCGATCCACCTTCTCCCACAAGGGGAGAAGGAAAAAGAGGCCCTACTCCGTCTTCTCGTCCAGCAAACCGGAGACGAAATCGAACAGACCGGGCCGGCGGTCGCGCCGCAATCGTTCGGCGACGACGATGCCGCGCACTTCCGCGAAGGCGCGGTCGAGATCGTCGTTGACGATGACGAAGTCATATTCCTTCCAGTGCTCGATCTCATTGCGGGCGTTCTTCAGCCGCGTCTCGATCACCGCTTCCTGGTCTTCGGCGCGGCGCTTCAGCCGCGCCTTCAATTCCTTCATCGACGGCGGCAGGATGAAGATCGAGACGATATCGGCGCGCATCTTCTCCTTGAGCTGCTGAGCGCCTTGCCAGTCGATGTCGAACAGCATGTCGCGGCCTTGCGCCAATGCCAGTTCGGCGGGCTCGCGCGGTGTCGCATAGCAATTGCCGTGCACTTCCGCCCACTCCAGCAGCGCGTCGGAATCGCGCAGCCGCTCGAACTCGCGCATGGTGCGGAAATGGTAGTGAACACCCTCGATCTCCGAGCCGCGGCGCGGTCTGGTGGTGACCGAGACCGACAGTTCGAGGCTGGAATCGCTTTCCAGAAGGTTGCGCGCGATCGTCGACTTGCCGGCGCCCGACGGCGACGACAGCACAAGCATCAGCCCCCGGCGGCGGATGCGGGACCCCAAATCCCTGGGAACCATCGGTTCCTTGGCAACCATCGGCTACTCCAGATTCTGGACCTGTTCACGAAACTGGTCGACCACGGCCTTCAGCTCCAGCCCGATCGCGGTGACGGCGGCGGCGTTCGACTTCGAGCACAGCGTATTCGATTCGCGGTTAAATTCCTGTGCCAGAAAATCGAGCTTGCGGCCGACGGCGCCGCCGCCCCCAAGCAGGGTCCGGCCAGATGCGACATGCGTTTTCAGCCGGTCGATCTCTTCGCGAATATCAGCCTTGGTGGCGAGGAACGCCGCCTCCATGTGCAGCCGGCTCGCATCCAGATTGGCGGACGCGTCCATCAGCAGCCCGACCTGCTCGGCGATGCGTTCACGGATCGCCGCCGTCTCGCGTGACGGGTCCGCCTCCGCGCGCAGCGTCAGTGCCTCAATGGCGTCGATGTGGCCGGACAGCAGCAAAGCCAGTGCCGCACCCTCGCCTTGCCGTGCTTGCTCCAGCCCTTTCAGCGCCACCTCAAGCGCAGCCATGATGGCGATGTCGAGCGCGGCGCGCGCCTCTTCGGTTTCCACGGTTTCAGGAATGTCGAGCACGCCGCGCAGCGACAGCAACCCGTCGGCCGTGGCGGGGGCAACGCCGAATTGTTCCTGCAGCCGCTTGGCGAGACCCGCAAGGTCTTTCAGAAACGCCTCGTTTACGACGGGTTGCGCCTGCGCATCGGCGGCGCGGCCGATGGTCAGCGTCGCCTGGAAATTGCCCCGGGCGAAACGCTTCTGCAGGGTTTGCCTCACCGCCGGCTCCAGCCGCTCGAAACCTTGCGGCAGCCGCAGCCGTACCTCGACGCTCTTGCCGTTGACGGACTTGACCTCCCAGGCGATCGAAGTGCCGTCATGCTCGGCGACGGCACGCGCAAATCCGGTCATGCTCTGCAAATTCATGTCGCCCTGCACACCCCTGGCGCATCACCCCGAAGCCAGTTTCCGGACAGGGGCAAATGCTGCTTAAAAATGACCACGCCGTGGGTGCGTCGAAATCGGACGCGTGGCGTTTCTTTCAAATGTCAGGCTGCCGCCTTCCGGGCAACGCCTTTTTTATCTTACTGGGCGTCGCCCGCATCGCCGCCGGCATCGCCATTATCGCCACCGGTGCCGTCGCTGCCATCGGCAGGCTTGTCGGCGGCAGGCTTATCGGGAGTGCCATTGGCACCAGCGGCAGCCTTGGCCGCGTCATCGGCCTGCTTCTTCTGCAACGCACGATAGCGGGCGACGTTCTCATTGTGCTCGTCCAGCGTCGCGGCAAAGACGTGCCCGCCCGTGCCGTCGGCGACGAAATAAAGATCGTCGGTCTTCGATGGATTGGCCACGGCCTCAAGCGCGGCACGGCCCGGATTGGCGATAGGCGTCGGCGGCAGACCATTGATCAAATAGGTGTTGTAAGGCGTCTGCTTCTGGATGTCCGACTGGTAGATCGGGCGGTCAGCGGGCTTTCCCTTACCGCCGAACAGACCATAGATGATGGTCGGATCGGATTGCAGGCGCATGCCCTTGGCCAGCCGGTTGAGGAAGACGGCGGCGACGCGCGAACGCTCGTCACCCTTGCCGGTTTCCTTCTCAACAATCGAAGCCAGGGTGACGAAGTCCTCGATATTGGCGAGCGGCAGGTCCGGGGCGCGCCGCTGCCATACCTCGTCGACCAGCTTCTTCTGATCGGCCACCAGCTTGTCGATCATCTGCTGGCGCGTCGCGCCGCGCGTGAAGCGCAGCGTATCGGTGGCAAGGCTGCCCTCGGGGGGCGTTTTCGCCGGCATGTCGCCGCTCAAGGCGGGTTCGTCGGCGATACGCTGCAGGGCCTGGTCAACCGTCAGCCCTTCCGGAATGGTCAGCGAGTACATCACCGACTTGCCGCTCTTCAAAAGCTCCATGATGTCGCGCATGGATGCCCTGGGCTTGATCTCGTATTCGCCGGCCTTGAGTGCGGAATCGTTGCCGAAGGCGCGCACGCCGAGGCGGAAGACGCGGGCGTCGCTGATCAGTCCGCGACGCTCAAGCTGGTCGGCGATGTCTGCGACGCCGGTGTTCGGCTTGACCAGGAAGGTGTCGCCATTGGCCGAGGGACCGGCTTCGGTGAATTCCTGCTTGCCGAAGTAAAGCGCCGCGCCCGCCGCCAGAACCATCAGCATCACCAAGGAGATGACGAAGTTCATGAACACGACGACCTGGCTGCGCGAAGCGCGCGAGCGCTTCGGCGGCGGCGTTCCGGCTTCCGGCCGCAAGGCCTCGCTGGCTGTCTTCGGCACGATCGGCCCGGTATTCGCCGGCCTTTGCCCGAATTCTCCGTTGCCCGACGGATTTGTGTTCATCTTGCCCTACCGTTTGATCGCCCAACGAATCCCCTGCGGCAGAGTAGGGGCGAATATGGCAAAATTGACGGCACACCGAAGCTTCGCCCGGCAGCCGGACGATCAGCCATTGTAGCGCTGGAACACAAGCGAAGCGTTGGTGCCGCCAAAACCAAAGGAATTGGACAACGCCACGTCGATCTGGCGAGAGCGAGGCTTGTTCGGCACCAGGTCGATCGCGGTTTCGCGCTCGGGGTTGTCGAGGTTGATGGTCGCCGGCGCGACATTGTCCCGGATAGCCAGGATCGAAAAGATCGCTTCGGCGGCACCCGCCGCCCCCAGCAGATGGCCGATCGACGACTTGGTCGACGACATCGAAATCTTCGACGCGGCATTGCCGACAAGTCGCTCGACCGCGCCGAGTTCGATCGTGTCGGCCATGGTCGAGGTGCCGTGCGCGTTGATGTAGTCGATATCCGCGGGCGTAAGCTTGGCCCGGTTCAACGCCGCGGTCATGCAACGGAAGGCCCCGTCGCCATCTTCCGCGGGAGCCGTGATGTGATAGGCATCACCGGTGAGGCCGTAGCCGGTCACCTCGGCGTAGATTTTCGCCCCGCGCGCCTTGGCGTGCTCGAGTTCTTCCAGCACCACAACACCGGCGCCCTCGCCCATGACGAAGCCGTCGCGGTCGCGGTCATAGGGACGCGACGCCGTCTGCGGCGTGTCATTGCGGTCGGTCGACAGAGCCCGGCAAGCGGCAAAGCCAGCGATCGACAGCCGCGTCACCGGCGCTTCGGCGCCACCGGCGACCATGACGTCGGCATCGCCCCACATGATCAGCCGGGCCGCATCGCCAATGGCGTGCGCGCCGGTCGAACAGGCCGTGACGACGGCATGGTTCGGGCCTTTCAGCCCGTGCCGGATCGAAACCTGGCCGGAGACGAGATTGATGATCTGGCCTGGGATGAAGAAAGGGCTGATGCGGCGCGGACCGCGCTCCTTGAGGATCATCGCGTTCTCGGCGATGCCCTCGATGCCGCCAATACCCGAACCGATGAGCACGCCGGTGGCGCATTGCTCCTCGTGGGTCTTGGGCTCCCAACCGGAATCCTTCAGCGCCTCGTCGGCGGCGGCAATCCCGTACAGGATGAAGTCGCCGATCTTGCGCAATTCCTTCGGCTCGAGCACGGCCTCGGGATTGAAGGTGGCATTGCTGCCGTCGCCACGCGGAACGACGTGGGCGATCTTGCAGGCAAGATCCTCCACCTCGAACTCGGTGATGCGCTTGGCGGCGCTGCGGCCGGTCAGAAGTTCCTTCCAGCTGTGCTCGAAGCCCATGCCGAACGGCGACAACAACCCAAGGCCCGTGACGACGACACGCCTCATCGCAGGTCCTCCCCGGTGATGACTGCTGAAAGCGTCAGGCCGAAGCCTTGTCGATGTACTTAACCGCGTCGCCGACGGTCAGGATGGTCTCGGCTGCGTCGTCGGGAATCTCGACGCCGAATTCTTCTTCGAACGCCATGACGAGTTCGACCGTGTCGAGGCTGTCGGCGCCCAGATCATCGATGAAGCTCGCCTGCTCCGTCACTTTGTCGGCATCGACGCCAAGGTGCTCGATGACGATCTTCTTGACGCGCTCTGCGGTGTCACTCATTTGGGGCATCCTCGTCTTTTGTTTGTCTGTCTTCGTTAGCGGGCAGAATGCCGCTAATCAAGCTGAAAGATGGTCCTGCCGGAAACGCAACGGCTACAGACCGGTTTTTGCCCGAACCGCCGGGTTGCGGGCCGCATTACACGAAAAATGGCGGAGGTCCAAGGCGAAATGGTCTCTTTTCACAGCCCCGCTGTATCCGTCAAATCATGGCCATGCCGCCGTTGACATGGATGGTCTGGCCGGTGACGTAGGCGGCTTCATTTGAGGCGAGGTAGGCGACCGCGGACGCCACTTCAACGCTCGTGCCCATGCGGCGCGTCGGAATCGCCGCCATGATCGCCTCTTTCTGCTTGTCGTTGAGCTTGTCGGTCATGGCCGATTCGATGAAGCCCGGGGCGACGCAGTTGACGGTGATGTTGCGGGTGGCGATCTCCTGCGCCAGCGATTTGGAGAAGCCGATCATGCCGGCCTTGGAGGCACAGTAATTGGTCTGGCCGGGATTGCCGGTCACGCCGACCACCGAGGTGATGTTGATGATGCGGCCATGGCGGCGGCGCATCATGGGGTGGGTGAGTTCGCGGGTCAGCCTGAACACGGCGGTCAGGTTGACCTCGAGCACGGTGTCCCAGTCGGCATCCGACATGCGCACGAACAGCCCGTCCTTGGTGATGCCGGCATTGTTGACCAGGATATCGACACCTTCGAGCTCGGCCTCCGCCTTCTGGCCAAGCGCCTTGACCTCGTCGCGGTTCGACAGATTGGCCGGGAACAGTTTGACCCGCTCGCCAAGTTCGCCTGCCAAGGTCTCCAGTTTCTCGATGCGGGTGCCGTGCAACCCAACAATGGCGCCTTGCGCATGCAGCACGCGAGCAATCGCCTCGCCGATGCCTCCCGATGCGCCGGTGACGAGCGCCTTGCGGCCGGTCAGTTCGAACATGTCTCTTCCTTCTCTCAAGTCGGACAGCCGTGGAGTTTGGCTATCTGCAGACGTCGCTGTTCCAGAAGTCCTCGGCTTTCAAAATGCCTTCTTCGCCGCTTCTGATCCGCACTAGCACCTCTGCGGCAAGGTAGTAATCCTCTACATTCTCAAGGCCCCGCTCAATGAATTCGCGGAGATAGTAAGCCTTGCTGCGGCCGGTTTTAGCCGAAAGCGAATCCAGCCGTCGGTCGATTTCAGAAGAAAGACGGATCGATGTGGGCATGCCGCACCTCGTTACGATGCATGTATGTGGCCACGCGCCGGTGAATTCAAGTTGGGCAGGTCAAGCAAGTGCGGCCAGCGCGGCCTCGACGTCGGCCGGCGTGCCGACGGCTGATGCCGCGATGTCGCGGTTGATACGCCGGGCCAGGCCCGACAGCACCTTGCCGGCGCCGATCTCGTAGAGTGTCGCAACGCCGTTCGCGCCGAACCATTCCACCGTTTCGCGCCAGCGCACGCGGCCGGTTATCTGCTCGACAAGGCGCCGCGCGATCTCGTCGGGATCGCTGGTCGGGGTCACGGTGACGTTGGACAGCACGGGCGCCGCCGGCGCATGCTTGGTCACGCCGGCCAGCGCCTCGCGCATGACATTCGCCGCCGGCGCCATCAGCGCCGAATGGAAGGGCGCCGAGACCTGCAGCATCAGTGCCCGCTTGGCGCCCTTTTCAGTGCATAGTTTCGCCGCCAGTTCGACCGCGGCCTTGGCGCCGGAGATGACCAGCTGGCCGCCGCCATTGTCGTTGGCGATCTGGCAGACTTTGCCAGCCCCTTGCGCGGCCTCGGTGCAAGCGGCTTCGACATCCGCCTGCTCCAGTCCGATGATCGCCGCCATGGCGCCCTCGCCGGCCGGTACCGCCGCCTGCATGGCGTTGCCGCGGATGCGCAGCAGCCGTGCGGCATCGGCAACGGAAACAAAACCAGCGGCGGCAAGGGCTGAATATTCGCCCAGCGAATGGCCGGCGACATAGGCGACCTTGTCCTTCAGCGAGAAACCGCGCGCTTCCAGCGCCCTGATCACCGCCAGTGACACCGCCATCAGCGCCGGCTGCGCGTTGGCCGTCAGCGTCAACGTTTCTTCCGGACCTTCCCAGATCAGCTTCGACAGGTTTTCGCCGAGCGCGTCGTCGACTTCCTGGAAGACCCTGCGCGCCTCGGGAAAGGCGTCGGCGAGCTCTTTGCCCATGCCGACAGCCTGGCTGCCTTGTCCCGGAAAGGTGAATGCGACGGCCATGCGAGGGCTCCCGAAGACTGGTTTTACTTGCCTGATAACACGAATTTTCCCTGCCTGTGGCGCAAGGCAGGCCGCCAAGTCAAGCCCGGTTCAACCTGGTGCCAGCTCCGAGCTGCGCGCCGAGTGCCTGTTCCAAAAGGCTTTTCGGCGATCACTCCTGATGAAAACCGCTCACGAATCGTTTGCTGGCTCTTCTTATTTCCGCCACAGGCGCTAGCTTTGCGTGACAATTATATGACAATCGCGTGACTTGGGTTGTCGCCGGGTGGGAAGTTAAAGTGGCAAAGAGTTCGAAACGCGCCAGCAAAGCTGCGCCGCAATTCCTGGAAGACGATCCGTCCACCGGCTATCTGCCGGGCCGGAGATGGCCGGTCGTCCGCTATGGGCTGATCAGCCTGGCGATCTCGGCCATCCTGGTGTTTGCCATCGAATTGATCGTGCGCGGTGATGTTGCCGGTACCGTTTCCTTCTTCCTGCAGCCGCTCAAGCCGGGTTGGACGACCATCGTCGTGTTCGCGCTGATCCTCATCGGTCTCGATGCCGTGCTCGGACGCAGCCATCAAAGCCTGATGATCGTCGCGCCGTTGACGCTGTCGCTGGCCTTTGTCGGCCACCAGAAATCGCATTATCTGGGCGACCCGCTCTACCCCACGGATTTCCTCTACTCCCGCCAGATCGTCGCCCTGCTGCCGCTGCTTGTGCGTGACCGGCCGATGACGGCGCTCGCCATGGTCGTCGGCATCGTCGCCGGCCTGTCGCTGCTCGTCTATGGCTGGCGGCTGTGGCGCCGCAAGGTTCCAGCACTCAGCCGCAAGGGCCGCCTTGCCCGGCTGACGCTGGCCGTGCCGCTGCTCGCCTTCTTCGTCTCGATCATGGATTACGCCACCTTCTCCTGGACCAGGGACCGGCTGCAGATCATCCCGATCATGTGGGACCAGAAGGAAAACTACGCCTCCAACGGCTTTGCGCTCGCCTTCGCGCTCAACGTGCCGATGGCGCATGTCTCGGCACCGCCGGGCTATACGGATAAGGCGATCGCGGCGATCGAGAGGCCGCAGATGACAGCCACTGTGCCCGATGAAAAGCCCGACATCATTGTCGTCATGAGCGAATCCTTCTGGGATCCGACCAAGCTGCCCGGCGTCACCATCACGCCGGATCCCATTCCCACCGTGCGGGCATTGCGTTCCGGTTCGATGTTCTCGCCCGAATTCGGCGGCATGACCGCAAACATCGAATTCGAGGCGCTGACCGGCTTTTCCAACGCCTTCCTGCCGGCCGGCAGCATCCCCTACCAGCAATATGTGCGCACGCCGACGCCTTCGATGGCGACTTTCCTGAAGAGCGAGGGCTACAGGGCGCGCGCCATCCATCCGGGCACCAACTGGTTCTGGAACCGTGGCGCGGTCTATGCCGATTTCGGTTTCAACGATTTCAAGTCGGAAGAGACGCTGCCGCCCATGGAAAAGCGCGGACCGCTGGCATCGGATGCGGCGATGACGGACGAAATCATCCGCGAAGCCGACGCCAGCGACGACCCGGTGTTCTTTTTCGCGGTCAGCCTGCAGAACCATGGCCCCTATGAACCGAACCGCTATTACAACCCGACCCACGCGGTGCAGGCGCCGATCAGCCAGTGGGCACGCGACTCGCTGCTGAGCTACGCGGAGGGTTCAGCCGACGCGGACCGCGGCCTTGAACGGCTGATCGAATGGGCCAAGAAGCGTTCCCGCCCCACCGTGATCGCCTTTTTCGGCGACCATCTGCCGCCGCTGGGGCCGGTCTATGTCGAAACCGGCTTCCTGAAAGACAATGTCGCGCCACGTAAGGAAGCAACGCCGCAAGACGCACTGGAGCATCATCAGACTCCGCTGATCATCTGGTCGAACCGCTCCGGTTCGGTCGAGAACCTTGGCGCGGTGAGCCCGGCCTTCCTGCCTTATCATATCCTCACCACCGCAGGGATTACCCATCCCTACTACACGGGGTTTCTGGGAGAGATGCGTGAACACTACCGCGTCGTCGACCGCAACCTGCTGCTGACGCCGGCCGGCGAGGCCACGCCTGACTGGTCGCGGCAGAAGGAGATCGACCCGGCGATCCGCGATTTCCGGCTCATCCAGTACGACATGATGTTCGGCAAGCGCCATGCCGCGCCCGACTTTTTCCCCGAAACGGTCGACAAGGTCGTCGCCCACACAAGTTGAAGGCCTCGATCCCGTTTGAGACGTGACCACGCCATACGGGGATTGAGTGCTCAATTGGTCAACTGCAGCCTTGAGAACTTGTTGGCGATCTGCTGGAAGACGTCCGGCAGTTTGGCCGGATCATTGACGGCATAATAGCCGCTCGGGTCCGAAGCGCACGCACTGTAGAGCGTGCGGTTGGCGGCGGTGTCGGACTGCAGCACCATTGTGTAGATTTGCACACCCTGGTTCTTCAACTGCGTGCACACGCTCTTGGTCCAGCCATCGACATTGCGCGCCGCCGCCGTCTGGTTGTCCGACCCGAAGCGACCCCCAGCCAGATAGCCATAGGATGTGTAGTCGGATTTGGTCGGCTGGTTGCTGGCGCCATAGACGACATTCTCACCGTCGGTGAGCAGCATGACGATCTTGCTGACGCCTGCCGTTTTGAACGGCGCACCGTCGGTATAGGGCGCGCCGGGTGATAGCACCCGCATGCCCCATGACAGGCCCTCCGAGACGTTGGTGCCGGAACCGTTCCACTCCGTCATCTGGCTCGCCGCCTTGCGCAATTTGTCGAAATCGTCGGTCAGGGGAACCACGGGGGTCGGGCAGGAACGGTTGGGGCCGACGGTGATCGCGCTGCCGGTCTCGGTGACGATTTGGTTCGTCGACGCGACATATTTGGCGACCTTTTCCAGGTCTGCGGCCAACAGTGCGTCGACCACGCCGCCAAGCAGGCCGCTGAGGTCGATACCCAGTATGTTGACGCCTGGCTCGGCGAGCTTGACCTTATCGATGGTGTCGTCGAGGTACGAGTTGTTGTAGCCGGTCGCCGAGTTGCCGTAGGAGCCAGACCGCCTGGTGGCAGGCGCCGGATCGTCGGGAGCAAAGTAAGGCACGAACAGCGTGTCGGGTCTGTTCGGATCCGGTGGCGTATCAGAAATATTATAGGTGCCGGGGCGCGCCTCGACGCAGCCTTTCCAGCCGGTGTCTTTCCATCCACCCATCAGCCCCAATTGCTTGAATAGCGCCATGTGGTTCGGCCGCTTGCCGTCGATGACGGGGAAATTGATGCCGTTGGTCGAGGACTTGCCGTCCATGTCGATCCAGGACGGATCGAACTCGTCGCCATTGACGTTGACTGCCGTCACGAAGGGAACCAGCGAGGCACGCACCTGGCGCGTCGGCGATTTTGTCGACTCGAGCGTGTCCAGCAAGGACTTCGTCGCCGTCCTCAGTGCCGTCATGCGGGCACCGGCCATCGAGCCGGTATTGTCCAACACCAGCACGACTTCGAGCTGGTTGTTCGATTCGACGGCCGAGGCGTCGACGACGATGTGCTTGTTCTGGCCGAACAGGAAAGCGAAGTTCAAATTGACGTCCGCCGAGGCAACCGCCCTGGTCTTGACGAAGTTGACGCCCCTGTCGACGGTCAGCGTCGCCTGCGCGTTGGCGAGTTCGCCATGTCCGGCGATGTTGGCCTGAAAATAGCGGTCGAAGGCGTCGTTGCGGGTAATTTCCAGATCACCGAGATGCGAAGAGGCGAGGTTTGCGGCGTCGAGCGCATTCTGCAGGTTGCTCTTGGCCCGCATGATGGTGGACACGTCGACCGCGAACGCCACCGCCGACAGGATGGCCGGCAGCCCGAGCCCCATCAGCAGCGCGAAATTGCCGCTCTTCGAGCGCCAGAACCTGTTGAGAAGCATCCTTACCCCCGAAATGCTTACCCGCTTGATCTGCGCGGATTGCCCGGGCTTTTGCGCCTTCCATGATGAATCGACCGTTGACGGCAGGGCTCAACCCTGCACAACCTGACATTGTGGTTAAGGGCCGGTTGCAGGGAACGCGCCAGGCCATACCGGCGCTGCCGCCTGATTTTGCGGCGCCCTGCGACATCGGGAACGCCGCTTGCCCTGTCGGTAGCTAATCAAGTTGTCCGGTTTGGTAGCACATTATTTGTCCGCTTCTGTTTTGCGTCGAAGCGGTTCACGCGGCTTGCCTGATGCGGCAAGTTTCTTCGATTACGGCGCCGTCCGGCGTGTATCGAGCAATGCGGCGCGGCCCATGGAAGACCGCAAGCGTCCCATCCGGATAGTGCCTGATCTTGACTTGGCTTTGACGAAGTGATGTCGGATCGGGCTATGCGGCAGCTGCAATCGCAGTCGCGCGAAGGCGACCGTGTTGTCGCGGGCAACGACGCGCTCCTCCTCGATGCACAGGATCTGGGACAGTTGCTGCGGGTCGACGGCAACAAAGGCGCTGTCTTCAACCGCGGCCGGCCTGGCGAAGCGGGCATTGTGAGCCGGCAGATAGGTCTGTGCGATGAAGCGGTTGGCGGCCTGGATATCCGCAATGCCGGCCAGGGCCAGTTCCTTGGGCAACCGATCCTGCAAGGTCGCGAACATCCGCTCGGAGCGCCCCCTGGCTTCGGGCGAATAAGCCGGGATATGCTCGATGCCCAGATGCCGCAGCGCCCGTCCGACTTGGGTCAGCCGGCTCTTGTCGACCGCCTCGCCGGCCTTGAGCGTGACGAAATAATGGCTGCCACGATCGGTGTAGAGGCTTGACGGCAATCCCTTGGCGACAAAGGTCTCCAGAAGTCCCTGAAAGCTCGACGCCGTGCCTTCCTCCCAATCAGGAAGGCCGAATAGATCGTGCTCGTCGCGTCGTCCATCGTCACGATCAGGTCGAGCATAGGCTGGCTGTCCAACCAGGCATGCCGGCTGCCATCCTGATGCAGCATCATCCCCTCGCACGGCTTCCTTTCGCGCTTGCGCCGGTGAGCACCGCGCCGCTTGGCCCGTTCAACCAAGCCTGCCGCGTGAAGCTGCGTCTTGATGAAGGTATAGCCCCAGCTGAAGTTGTGATCGCGCAGCAGGTGCTCGTGGAAATGCTTCACATTCCAGCCAAGGTAGCGATGACGATAAAGCTCCAGCATCTCCTCGATCGCTTCCGCAGGCACCCGACGGGTCGAAAGCTTGCCTAACCGTCGATCGAGCAACCCAGCTTCCCCAGCCTCTTCATAGCGGTCGCGGTAACGCCGGAATTGCCGCTCCGACATCCCCAACAACTCACCAGCCTCCAGCATCGAAAGATCGCCGCCATTCCAACGGCTCAAAACGTCCCGAAACTTCTGCATTCTCCGGCCCTGTAGCCATGCCGTCCGTCTCATCCTCAGCCTCCAGCGGGCTGACAATAAAACCGGACAACTCATGTGCTACCTAATCCGGACAACTCATCTGCTTACGACAGGAACGCCGCTTGCCCTGTCGGTAGCTAATCAAGTTGTCCGGTTTGGTAGCACATTATTTGTCCGCTTCTGTTTTGCGTCGAAGCGGTTCACGCGGCTTGCCTGATGCGGCAAGTTTCTTCGATTGCGGTGCCGTCCGGCGTGTATCGAGCAATGCGGCGCGGCCCATGGAAGACCGCAAGCGTCCCATCCGGATAGTGCCTGATCTTGACCGTGGCTTTGACGAAGTGATGTCGGATCGGGCTGTGCGGCAGCTGCAATCGCAGTCGCGCGAAGGCGACCGTGTTGTCGCGGGCAACGACGCGCTCCTCCTCGATGCACAGGATCTGGGACAGTTGCTGCGGGTCGACGGCAACAAAGGCGCTGTCTTCAACCGCGGCCGGCCTGGCGAAGCGGGCATTGTGAGCCGGCAGATAGGTCTGTGCGATGAAGCGGTTGGCGGCCTGGATATCCGCAATGCCGGCCAGGGCCAGTTCCTTGGGCAACCGATCCTGCAAGGTCGCGAACATCCGCTCGGAGCGCCCCCTGGCTTCGGGCGAATAGGCCGGGATATGCTCGATGCCCAGATGCCGCAGCGCCCGTCCGACTTGGGTCAGCCGGCTCTTGTCGACCGCCTCGCCGGCCTTGAGCGTGACGAAATAATGGCTGCCACGATCGGTGTAGAGGCTTGACGGCAATCCCTTGGCGACAAAGGTCTCCAGAAGTCCCTGAAAGCTCGACGCCGTGCCTTCCTCCCCAATCAGGAAGGCCGAATAGATCGTGCTCGTCGCGTCGTCCATCGTCACGATCAGGTCGAGCATAGGCTGGCTGTCCAACCAGGCATGCCGGCTGCCATCCTGATGCAGCATCATCCCCTCGCACGGCTTCCTTTCGCGCTTGCGCCGGTGAGCACCGCGCCGCTTGGCCCGTTCAACCAAGCCTGCCGCGTGAAGCTGCGTCTTGATGAAGGTATAGCCCCAGCTGAAGTTGTGATCGCGCAGCAGGTGCTCGTGGAAATGCTTCACATTCCAGCCAAGGTAGCGATGACGATAAAGCTCCAGCATCTCCTCGATCGCTTCCGCAGGCACCCGACGGGTCGAAAGCTTGCCTAACCGTCGATCGAGCAACCCAGCTTCCCCAGCCTCTTCATAGCGGTCGCGGTAACGCCGGAATTGCCGCTCCGACATCCCCAACAACTCACCAGCCTCCAGCATCGAAAGATCGCCGCCATTCCAACGGCTCAAAACGTCCCGAAACTTCTGCATTCTCCGGCCCTGTAGCCATGCCGTCCGTCTCATCCTCAGCCTCCAGCGGGCTGACGATAAAACCGGACAACTCATGTGCTACCTAATCCGGACAACTCATCTGCTTACGACAGGAACGCCGCTTGCCCTTGCCTTATCAGTGGATTGCTGTATAGACGCCGCCAATCTGCCGGTCCCAGCTGGGGGCTGAACGGAGGGCCGGAGGTTTTATCAAAAGCCTTCGTGTGAAGCCGGAAGTGCTTCCGCCTCCCGTGTCTCCGCTCTCGACCGTCTCGTCATGCTCCTTTCTTCCCCGCCCCTTAACCGGGACCAGTGGGTCAGAGAAGTTGCAGAGGCTTTTGCCGCCGGGAACCGGGAGAGAAACGAAGAAAGGCACGAAGACATAATGGCTCTTTACGAACATGTGTTTCTTGCCCGGCAGGACCTCTCGCAGCAGCAGGTCGATGCGCTTGTCGAACAGTACAAGGGCGTCATCTCCGCGAATGGCGGGTCCGTCGGCCGGGTCGAGAACTGGGGACTGAAGTCCCTCACCTACCGGGTCAACAAGAACCGGAAGGCATACTACACGCTCATGGACCTCAACTGCCCGCCGGCAGCGCTCAACGAGATGGAGCGCCAGATGGGTCTGTCCGAGGACGTCTTGCGTTTCCTGACCATCAAGGTCGAGGCGCATGAGGAAGGTCCGTCGGCCATGATGCAGAAGCGAGAAGAGCGCTCCGAGCGCGGCAGCTTCGGCGACCGCGACCGTGGCGATCGTGGTCCGCGTTCGTTCGGCGACCGTGATCGCGGTGACCGTGGCGATCGTCCGCCGCGTTCGTTCGGCGACGCCGGTGGCGATCGTGGTCCGCGCCGTCCGCGCGAAGGCTTTGAAGGGGGTGCAGAATAATGGTCGACATCAACCAGATCCCGACCCGGCGCCCGTTCCATCGTCGCCGCAAGACCTGCCCGTTCTCCGGCGCCAACGCGCCCAAGATCGACTACAAGGACGTGCGTCTGCTGCAGCGCTACATTTCCGAGCGCGGCAAGATCGTGCCGTCGCGCATCACCGCCGTCAGCCAGAAGAAGCAGCGTGAACTCGCCAAGGCGATCAAGCGCGCCCGCTTCCTCGGCCTGCTGCCCTACGTGGTCCGCTAATTCTCTCGAACGGGCGGTTCGCCGCCCGTTCCTTTCACCGGCCATGACGGGCATGACCGGTTCAGCCATCAAATCCCGAGTTGAGGTTAAAAGCCTCTAACTGCCGCGACAGGCAGGACAGCGACACCGGCGCTCAAGGCGCTCAAGCTTCCTGACCTGTTCCAGAGAATTCGGCGCCTGCCCTGCGGACGGACGCCCAACCAAAAGGAACAAAACCATGGAAGTCATTCTTCTCGAACGCGTTTCCCGCCTCGGCCAGATGGGCGATACCGTCAAGGTCAAGGACGGCTTTGCCCGTAATTTCCTGCTGCCGCAGGGCAAGGCGCTGCGCGCCAACGAAGCCAACAAGAAGAAGTTCGAAGGCCAGCGCGCCCAGCTCGAGGCCCGCAATCTCGAGCGCAAGTCGGAAGCCAGCCAAATTGCCGAAAAGCTCGACGGCAAGAGCTTCATCGCGGTCCGTTCGGCCGGCGAAACCGGCCAGCTCTACGGTTCGGTGTCGACACGCGACATCGCCGATCTGGTGACGGCGGAAGGCTTTTCGGTCAACCGCAACCAGATCCTGCTCAACCAGCCGATCAAGACCATCGGCCTCACCAATGTGGCGATCGCACTGCATCCGGAAGTCGAAGTCACCATCACGCTCAACATCGCGCGCACGGCCGATGAAGCCGAGCGTCAGGCCAAGGGCGAGACACTGACCACCGCCGAAGCCATCTATGGCGACGACATCAACGACAATGCGCGGCCGGAAAACTTCTTCGATCCGAACGCCGAGTTCGAAGGCGGCGAAGACAACGCCTGATCGCGTACGACAAGCGAGGGAGCAGCGCTCCTATCACTTTGTCGTCATCCAGCCTTTGTGGACCAATGCCCGGGCCTCTCGCCCGGGCATTTTTGTACCAAATGGAACTTTGCGAACCCCTATATATTGTTGCAGAATTAAGGCAGCCAGTCTGACCGTGAGGGGACATTTGGTTATGAACATCCTGCTGAAGCGCGTTCTCGACCGCCTGGTGCGCACGGGCAATCTCAAGGTAACCGGGCCCAAAGGCTCGACAGTCATCTTCGGCGACGGCAGCGGCGAGCCGGTGCATATGCACATCAAGACCGCGCATGCCGAGCGCGCCATTAGCTTCGATCCGATGCTGGCGGTGCCTGAAGCCTATATGGATGGCGAACTCGACATTCTCGAGGGCGGCGTGCTGGGTGTGATGCGCATCGCCTTCCAGAACATGGGCAGCGGCGGCATCGACGCGACATGGTCGAAAGCCATCGAGGGCCTGCGCCACGCCTTCCGCCGCCTGCAGCAGATCAACACCGCTTCGCGTTCGCGCCGCAACGTGCAGCGCCACTACGATCTGTCTGGTGATCTCTACCGGCTCTTCCTAGACGAGGACATGCAGTATTCCTGCGCCTATTTCGAACAGCCGGACATGACGCTGGACGAGGCGCAGGCCGCCAAGAAGCGCCATATCGCCGCCAAGCTCAGGCTGAAGGCCGGCCAGACCGTGCTTGACATCGGCTCCGGCTGGGGCGGGCTTGGCCTCTATCTGGCCAAGGCGTTCGACGTCGACGTGCAGGGCGTGACGCTGTCGACCGAACAGCATGGCGTCGCCACCGACCGGGCGCATGCGCAAGGCCTGGAAAACCACGTCCATTTCGAGCTGAAGGATTATCGCGAACTCAACGAACGCTTCGACCGCATCGTTTCGGTCGGCATGTTCGAACATGTCGGCGTGAACCACTTCCGCACCTTCTTTGACAAGGCGGCGACGTTGCTGAAGCCCGATGGCGTCATGCTCCTGCACACGATCGGCCGCTCCGGCGTGCCGTGGGCGACCAGCGCCTTCATCCGCAAGTATATTTTCCCGGGCGGCTATATCCCGGCCATGTCGGAGGTGCTGCCGGCGATCGAGAAGTCCGGCCTCGTGGTCACCGACGTCGAGATCCTGCGGCTCCACTATGCCGACACGCTGAAGCACTGGGGCCAGCGCTTCGCCGCCAACCGCGACAAGGCCAAGGCCATCTACGACGAGCGCTTCTGCCGCATGTGGGAATTCTATCTGGCCGCTTCGGAAGCCGCCTTCCGCTGGCAGGATCTGGTCATCTTCCAGTTCCAGCTCGCCAAGCAAAACGACACGCTGCCGGTGACCCGCGACTATATGGCCAAATGCGAAAAGGCGCTGGAAATGCGCGACATGGGCCGCCGCGAAGCGGTGCCCGTCGAGAAGCCCGTCAAGCCTGCCCGCCGCCGCAAGGTGGCGGAATAGAGACGAACGTTCGCAGGCTTTCGCCATTGGCGCTTGCCATTCCCGGCCCCTGCCCTGAAAAAGGCCTCGTGATCGTCGCGAGGCCTTTTTCATGACCTATCTCCTCTATGCCGCGGCGGCGTTGGCCGAGATTGCCGGCTGTTTTTCGGTATGGGCCTGGTGGCGGCTGGAAAGATCGCCGCTGTGGCTGGCGCCGGGCTTCGTCTCGCTGCTTGTCTTCGCCTGGCTTCTGGCGCTGGTCGACACCAACGCCGCGGGCCGCGCCTATGCCGCCTATGGCGGCATCTACATCGTCGCCTCGTTAGCCTGGCTGTGGCTGGTGGAAGGCGTGCGGCCCGACCGTTGGGACCTTGCCGGTGCTGCGCTCTGCATAGCCGGCGCTTCGGTCATCCTGCTCGCACCGCGAGGAGCATAGTGTGGAACTGCCACCCTCTCTTCGACAAGCTGTCGATCGTATCCTGGAAAAAGTACCGCTGCCGGAACTGAAGCAGGCGGCAAAGACACTCTCCGACCGCTACCGCGCCGAACTGCGCGACGGCCGCCTGCACATGGCGCAGGACATGGCGGTCAAGGCCTATCTGGCGACGCGGCTGCCGGCGACCTATGCCGCGGTCCGCGCCAGCCTCGATGCGCTCAACGAAGCGCGGCCGGATTTCACGCCGAAAATCCTGCTCGATGTCGGCGCAGGTCCTGGTACGGTGCTTTGGGCCACCAGCGCGCTCTGGCCCGATCTCGAACAGGCCGTCTTGCTGGAAGCAAGTGCCGGCGGTGCGCAAGGTCGGCGAGACGCTAGCCGCCGATGCCATCACGGCCCGCACCGTCTGGCGGGCCGGCGACGTCACGATAGACCTTGCCGACCTTCAGCCGGCGGACCTCGTCACCTGCGCCTATGTGCTGGACGAGATCGTGCCGGCATCGCTGCCCAAAATGGTCGACCGGCTATGGCAGCTGACGACAGACACATTGCTGATCATCGAACCGGGCACGCCGGCGGGTTGGCAGCGCATTCTGGCGGTTCGCGCGCAGTTGATCGCGGCCGGCGCGCATCTGCTGGCGCCTTGTCCGCACAAGGCGCCCTGCCCGCTCACCCCGCCTGACTGGTGCCACTTTTCCCGCCGCGTCGCCCGCTCGCGCCTGCACCGGCTGGCCAAGGACGCTGATGTGCCTTGGGAAGACGAGAAATTCATCTATGTCGCCGCGTCGCGCCAGCCGGCCGCCTCGCACGCCGCTCGGGTCATCGCACCGCCGAAATCCGGTTCCGGCAAGGTTCTGCTCAAGCTTTGCCAGGAGGACGGCACGGCCACGGAGCAACTGTTCACCAAGCGTGACAGCGCGGACTTCAAGCTGGCCCGGCGGCTGGACTGGGGCGACCGGCTGGACCCAGGCAGCACGTGAACGACCGATTGTTCTTGCTTCGTTCCAAGGCTTCGCATAAGAATCGCAGCTTGCCGAGTCAACCGGAATCGGGACACAGGAACACTGTCCTGTGGACGGTTTGTCGTTCCTGTGAACAACGGGCATCAAGGCTGTTTGGTCGAGCGGTGATGCAGAAAGGTCAGCACGGTTTCGTCTCGTTCTGATATCGAAAGGCCGGGATCTAGATCGGGGACATCATGGCAGAGGCAGCGCGGAAATTCGGCGTGGCGGAGCAACCGCTCTATCGCGAGGCGCCGAACAATATCGAGGCCGAGCAGGCGCTGCTCGGCGCGATCCTTGTCAACAACGATGCCTTCTATCGTGTCTCCGACTTCCTGAAAGCCGGCCATTTCTACGAGCCGCTACACAGAAAAATCTTCGATGTCGCGGCCGAGCTCATCCGCATGGGCAAGGTGGCGACGCCGATCACGCTAAAAACCTTCCTACCGGCCGATGAGAAGGTCGGCGACATGACGGTGGCGCAATATGTCGTGCGGCTGGCGGTCGAAGCCGTCACCGTGGTCAACGCCACCGATTATGGCCGCGCCATCTACGACCTGGCGACACGCCGCGCGCTGATCACCGTCGGCGAGGACATGGTCAACATCGCCTATGACGCGCCGGTCGACATGTCGCCGTCCGAGCAGATCGAGGACGCCGAGCGCCGGCTGTTCGAACTGGCCGAAACAGGCCGCTACGATGGCGGCTTCGAGAGCTTCACCGACGCGGTCAAGACCGCGGTGGACATGGCCAACGCCGCCTATATGCGCGACGGCCATTTGTCGGGCCTTGCCACCGGAATGCGCGATCTCGACCGCCGTATGGGTGGCCTGCAATCGTCCGATCTGATCGTTCTTGCCGGTCGCCCTGGCATGGGCAAGACGTCGCTCGCCACCAACATCGCCTTCAACGTCGCGGAGGCCTATGTGCCGGCGCAGCAGGCCGATGGTTCGTTCAAGGCCGCCAATGGCGGCGTGGTTGGCTTCTTCTCGCTCGAAATGTCGTCCGAACAGCTGGCGACCCGTATCATTTCCGAGCAGACGGAAATCTCTTCGTCAAAAATCCGCCGCGGCGAAATCACCGAAATGGATTTCGAAAAGCTGGTCGCCTGTTCGCAGACCATGCAGAAGATCCCGCTGTTCATCGACCAGACCGGCGGTATCTCCATTGCCCAGCTGTCTGCCCGCGCGCGTCGCCTGAAGCGCCAGCGCGGCCTCGACCTGATCGTCATCGACTATATCCAGCTGATGCAGGGTTCATCCGCCAGGGCCTCGCAAAACCGCGTGCAGGAAATCACCGAGATCACCACGGGCCTGAAGGCGCTGGCCAAGGAGCTGGCGGTGCCGATCATCGCGCTGTCACAGCTGTCGCGTCAGGTCGAAAGCCGCGACGACAAGCGCCCGCAGCTCTCCGATCTGCGTGAATCCGGCTCGATCGAGCAGGACGCCGACGTCGTGATGTTCGTCTACCGCGAGGAGTATTACCTCAAGAACCGCGAGCCGAAGCTTGGCACCGAGGAATACGTCAAGTGGGAAAACGAGATGAACGAGATGCGAGGCAAGGCCGAGGTGATCGTCGCTAAGCAGCGCCACGGCCCGACCGGCTCGGTGACGCTCGCCTTCCATGGCGAATTCACCCGCTTCTCCGATCTGGCGGAAGAGCACCATATTGCGGAGAGGTTTGAGTAGCCTCTTGCCACCTGTCGCAACAGAAAAACGGGACCAAGGCGCTCTGTGGCGCCCGCCAATCTCTCAAGCGTTTTCGATCCCCTCCTCGGGTCACGCCTGATGGCCAAATCGCGCGTCCAGTTCATCTGCCAGAACTGTGGATCGGTGCATCAGCGCTGGGCCGGTAAATGCGATGCCTGCGGCGAATGGAACACGCTGGTCGAGGAAGGCACGTCCGGCGGCATCGGCTCGGGGCCGGCCAACACACGCAACGCCCGCAAGGGCCGCGCGGTGGTGCTAACCACGCTTTCGGGCGATATCGAAGACGCGCCGCGCATCATCTCGGGCATCGGCGAGCTCGACCGCGCCACCGGCGGCGGTTTCGTGCGCGGCTCCGCACTACTGGTCGGCGGCGATCCCGGCATCGGCAAGTCGACGCTGCTCACCCAGGCTGCGGCCGCTCTTGCCTCCAAAGGTCACCGCATTGTCTATGTCTCGGGCGAAGAAGCCGTCGCGCAGATCAGGCTGAGGGCGCAGCGGCTCGGCGTCGCCGACACGCCGGTGGAACTGGCAGCCGAGACCAATGTCGAGGACATTCTTGCCACGATCGCCGACGGCAAGCGGCCGGATCTGGTCATTCTCGATTCCATCCAGACGCTGTGGACCGATCTTGCCGATTCGGCGCCGGGCACGGTTACCCAGGTGCGCGCCGCCGCCCAGGCGATGATCCGCTATGCGAAATCCACCGGGGCTGCGATCGTGCTGGTCGGCCATGTCACCAAGGAAGGCCAGATCGCCGGCCCGCGCGTGGTCGAGCATATGGTCGATGCCGTGCTTTATTTCGAGGGCGAAGGCAATCATCACTTCCGCATCCTGCGCACGGTGAAGAACCGCTTCGGGCCGACCGACGAGATCGGCGTCTTCGAAATGTCGGACAAGGGCTTGCGCGAGGTCGCCAATCCATCCGAGCTGTTCCTCGGCGAGCGGCATGCGAAATCGCCGGGTGCCGCCGTTTTCGCCGGCATGGAAGGCACGAGGCCTGTTCTGGTCGAGATCCAGGCGCTGGTGGCACAATCCTCGCTCGGCACGCCACGCCGCGCCGTCGTCGGTTGGGACGGAGCTCGCCTGTCGATGATCCTGGCGGTTCTCGAAGCCCATTGCGGCGTGCGCTTTGGCCAGCACGACGTCTACCTCAACGTCGCCGGTGGCTACCGCATCAGCGAGCCGGCGGCCGATCTCGCGGTCGCCGCCGCACTGGTTTCCTCGCTCACCGGTCTTGCCCTTCCGGCCGATTGCGTCTATTTCGGCGAAATCAGCCTTTCGGGCGCTGTGAGGCCGGTTGCGCATGCGCAGCAGCGCCTCAAGGAAGCCGAAAAGCTGGGTTTTGGTAGCGCGGTTCTGCCCTTGGGCAGCGAGGAACTTGCTGGAGGGATCGGGGCCGGCGCTTTCCAGCCCACCGAGCTTGCCGACCTCGTGGCACGCATAGCCGGCTCACGGCGCAGCCGTGTCGACGATGAAGAGTGACGCGGCTCGCCGAGCCGTGAAAAGAGATCGGAGTGGGGCGAAAGACATGCCGATTACGCTGCTAGACGGAATCCTGGTCGGCTTCACCCTGGTCTCGGCGATGCTCGCCATGGTTCGCGGCTTTTCTCGCGAGGTCCTGTCGGTCGTCTCATGGGCGGCGGCGGCAGCGGCGGCTTTCTTCTTCTACAAGCCGGTCCTGCCCTATCTGAAGCCCTACATCGAGAATGAGAAGATCGCCATGGCGGCTTCCGCCGGCGTTGTCTTCATCATCGCGCTGATCGTCGTCTCGGTCATCACCATGAAGCTCGCCGACTGGATCATCGATTCGCGGATCGGCGCGCTCGACCGCACGCTCGGTTTCCTCTACGGCGCCGCGCGCGGCATCCTGGTCGTTGCCGTGGCGCTTTTGTTCTTCAACTGGCTGGCCGGCGCCAAGGCTCCGGCCTGGGTGACGGAGGCCAAGTCGCGGCCGCTGCTGGAACAGATCGGCGCCAAGCTTGAAAGCCTGCTGCCCGAGGATCCGGAAAACGCCATCCTGAAAAAGCTCAATCCGAATCAGCCGGCTGCCGAGACGCCGGCAGCGCCTGACGCACCGGCGGCGGATGCCCCTGCCGGCGGCGATGACGCCAACGCACCAGCGCCCGACGACAACGACGCCGCCCCTGCCGACAACACGGCCAAGCCGGCACCGGCAGCACCGGCGAACTGACGCTCGAAACAGGCGTCGGAGCGGACGATGGTGTGAACGACTGCACGGCGCGCGTTGCTTTCGACGCGAACCCGCACTATATGGCGATTTTAGCGGAGCTTAAGATGGCAGACGCAGACGACGTGCTTTCCGCCGAGGCCGACGACCATTTCCACGACGAATGCGGTGTGTTCGGCATTTTCGGCCGACAGGACGCGGCGGCAATCGTCACACTCGGCCTGCATGCGCTGCAGCATCGCGGCCAGGAAGCAGCCGGCATCGTTTCCTACGATGGCAGCCAGTTCCATGTCGAACGCCATGTCGGGCTGATCGGCGACACCTTCACCAAGCAGCGCGTCATCGACAGCCTGCAAGGCAACCGCGCCATCGGCCACACGCGCTACGCCACGACCGGCGGCGCCGGCATGCGCAACATCCAGCCCTTCTTCGCCGAGCTCGCCGATGGCGGTTTTGCTGTCGCCCACAACGGCAATTTGACCAACGCCATGACGGTGCAACGAGCGCTGCAGAAACAGGGCGCGATCTTCTCCTCCACCTCCGACACCGAGACGCTCCTACACCTGGTTGCGACCAGCAAGGAGCGCGACCTCAACTCGCGCTTCATCGACGCCGTGCGGCAGGTCGAGGGCGCCTTCTCGCTGGTGGCGATGACCGCCAAGAAGATGATCGGCTGCCGCGACCCGCTCGGCATTCGGCCGCTGGTGCTCGGCGATCTCGACGGCGCCTGGATCCTCGCCTCCGAGACCTGCGCTCTTGACATTATCGGCGCGCGTTTCGTGCGCGACCTGAAACCCGGCGAGATGGTCGTCGTCACCTCCAAGGGCATTGAAAGCCTGTTCCCGTTCGAGCCGCAGAAGACCCGCTTCTGCATCTTCGAATATGTCTATTTCGCCCGGCCGGATTCCTCGGTCGAAGGCCGCAACGTCTACGAAGTGCGCAAGCGCATCGGCGCCGAACTGGCACAAGAGAACCCGGTCGAGGCCGACATCGTCGTGCCGGTGCCGGATTCCGGCACCCCGGCGGCGATCGGCTTCAGCCAGGCGGCAGGCATTCCCTTCGAGCTCGGCATCATCCGCAACCACTATGTCGGCCGCACCTTCATCCAGCCCGGCGATTCGATCCGCCATATGGGCGTCAAGCTGAAGCACAACGCCAACCGCCGCATGATCGAGGGCAAGCGCGTGGTTCTGGTCGACGATTCGATCGTGCGCGGCACCACCAGCCAGAAGATCGTGCAGATGGTGCGCGACGCCGGCGCCAAGGAAGTGCATATGCGCATCGCATCGCCACCGACCAGCGCCTCCTGCTTCTATGGTGTCGACACGCCGGAGAAGTCGAAGCTTCTGGCGTCACGCATGTCGGTGGAAGAGATGGCCGAGTTCATCCGCGTCGATTCGCTCGGCTTCCTCTCGATCAACGGGCTCTACCGCGCCGTCGGCGAGGCCAGCCGCAATGACGACCAGCCGCAGTTCTGCGACGCCTGCTTCACCGGCCAGTACCCGACCCGCCTGCTCGACTTCGAAGGCCACGACAATGTGCGCACGCTGTCGCTGCTGGCGAATAACGGGGCGTAGGCTAGAGCAGTTCACCGTTTCACGGAAAACGGCGAACCGCTCTAACTATTTGTTTTGACACAATTCCGGACGGAAAACCGCTTCACACTTTTCCTGGAATTGCTCTGGACCTTACGGAAATTCTCGCATGACCCTCGACCTTACCGGCCGCGTTGCGGTCGTCACCGGCGCCTCGCGTGGCATCGGCTATTTCATCGCCAGGGAATTGGCCGCCGCCGGCGCGCATGTCATCGCGGTTGCGCGCACGGTCGGTGGGCTGGAAGAACTGGACGACGAGATCAAGGCAGCCGGTGGCCAGGCGACGCTGGTGCCGCTCGATCTCGCCGATATGGCCGGCATCGACCGGCTGGGCGGCGCCATCCACGAGCGCTGGGGCAAGCTCGACATTCTCGTCGCCAATGCCGGCGTGCTCGGCGTCATCTCGCCGATCGGCCATGTCGAGGCAAAAACCTTCGAGAAGGTGATGACCATCAACGTCACCTCGACCTGGCGGCTGATCCGCTCGGTCGACCCGCTGCTCAGGCTTTCGGATGCCGGCCGCGCCATCATCCTGTCCTCCAACGCGGCGCATTCAGCGCGCGCGTTCTGGGCGCCCTATGCGGCATCGAAGGCGGCGGTCGAAAACCATGATGCGCTCGTGGGCACACGAGACGCAAAGCCTGCCGCTGCGCGTCAATGCCGCCGACCCCGGCGCCACCCGCACCGCCATGCGGGCCCAGGCCGTGCCCGGCGAGGATCCGGAGACGCTGCCGCATCCTTCCGAAATCGCCAAGCGCATCGTGCCGCTGGCGAGCCCCGAGCTGAAAGAGACTGGACTGATCTTCCAGGCCAAGCACAATCGTTTTGTTGCCTACCGGCAACCGGAGTAGCAGCATCCTTTTGCCGGAAGAATTCGGGCACTCCCGACGTTCTTCGAATGTTTTGCGACAGACCGAGCCGATAGGGCCTCAAAATCTGGATGCAAAATCCGCCGGATCATCACGCGGCTGTGATCTGGGGGGAAAGGCCGGGTCGCGGTCATGCTTTCGTCATTTCCAAGGAGTTGTTAGGATCGAACGACTCCCACAACAACGAGCGCCCTGCTGGGCAGAACAAGGACATCCCCATGGCTACGACCGCAGCGTTGGTCTGGTATCTGGTAATCGCCGGCCCGCAGGGCGGCATGGTGGTGCTGCCCAGCACTTTCGACAAGCGCGAGCAATGCACCGCCGCCATCACCGAATATCAGAAGCAGCCGACACCCCCCGGCTGGTCCATACAGTGCGTGCCGAGCGCCTCGCCCTTCACCGACGAAGGCGATGCCGAGACGCCGTCGGCACAGTAAGCATCCGTTACAACAAGGCCCGCAGCTGCCGGCTGCGGGCCTTGTCATTTCAACGCCGGGCGCTCACCGTCAGCTCCGGCTTCTGGTTGATGGTCTGGAACACCACGCAATAGCGCTCTGTCAGCTTCAGCAGCGAATCGATGCGCTCCTGCGGCTCATCTGTGTCGAGAGCGAAATTGAGCCGGATGGCACGAAAGCCGACTGGCGCATCCTTGGCGACACCGAGCGTGCCGCGAAAATCGAGATCGCCTTCGGCTTCCACCGTGGCAGCGCCGAGCTTGAACTCGAGCGCCGTCCCCACCGCCTTCAATGTCACGCCGGCACAGGCCACCAGGGCTTCCAGCAGCATGTCGCCGGAGCAGAGCTCGAGCCCCGAACCGCCGGTTGCCGGATGCAGACCGGCGATCGCGATGGCCCTGCCCGTCTCCACCTTGCAGGCCACCGACTGGTCGTCGATCGAGCCTTTGGCGCGAAGCGTGATCAGCGCCTGCGAGGCGTCATCGCGGTAAGCCTGCTTCAGCGGCGCCTGCATGGCCTTCAGTTCGGTTGCATCCATGTCCGTTGTCTCTTTCGGTTTTTGCGGCCAGCGAGCAGCGTGGCTTTGTCAGATATAAGTGCCGATCGCCTAACCTAAGCAAGACCGCTAGTTCCTGCCCCAACGCAAGCCCAGGGCTGGCGTAGCGCTGTGCCAACTTTCGACCGTATAGCTTGGCAAGAGGGCCTGATTTCCTGGCCATCGCATTGATCCACGGCATTTCTGTCGCTTCCCGTAACACTGGTCCCGCGCCTATGGCCGACATCGCCATTCTCGAAACACGCGAAAGGGTTTTCGCTGGAATCCTGCTGACCGGTGCTGCCTATCTGCTGTTTTCGACGCAGGACGCCTCGATCAAACTGCTGGTGACCGGCATGACGGTCTGGCAGATCATGTTCTTCCGCAGCATCACCATTCTCAGCGCCTGCGCGGCGATCGGCGGGCGGCAACTGTTTGCCGACACGGTGCGCTCGCCGATCGTGCGGCCCATGCTGGTGCGCAGCGCTTTCACGCTTGCCGCCTGGCTCTGTTACTACAACGCCGCGCGCAGTCTGCAGCTCGCCGAACTGACCACCGTCTATTACGCGGCGCCGATCATCGTCACCGTGCTTTCGGTGTTCCTGCTCGGCGAAAAGGTGCCAATGCTGCGCTGGCTGGCGGTTTTGATCGGTTTTGCCGGCGTCTTCGTCGCTTGTGACCCGACCCATCTCGGCCTGTCCGTGCCGGTGCTGCTGGTGCTGGCGGCCGCTCTTTTGTGGGCTATCGCCATCGTGCTCCTGCGCAAGACAGCACTTGCCGAACGCTCAATGATCCAGCTGCTCCTCAACAATTTCTATTTCCTGCAGTTTTCGGCGGTGCCGGCGCTGTTGTGGTGGCATACGCCTGATCTGACCCAGCTGCTGCTTCTCGCCAGCGTCGGCGCGCTTGGCGGCCTGGCGCAATATCTTCTCTTCGAGGGCATGAAGCGAACGCCGGCATCGATCCTCGCCCCTCTCGAATACAGTTCGCTGCTGTGGGCGTTCGCGCTCGGCTTTGCGATCTGGGCGACGTGCCGCGCCGCGAAGTGTTTCTCGGTGCCGCCCTGATCATCGCCGCCGGGCTGCTGATCGTCGGCGGCGAGCATTTCCGCAAGCGGCTGTGATGGGGATGCGCTTACTGCTGACACTACGATGTCAGGACCTGACGAGGTAGGCTGCGGGCATGACTGACATCCCAGCCACCACAGCCGAAACCACCGAGCGCACGCTCGGCATCATCCTGGTGTCGTCATCGGCCGCCGTGTTCGGCCTGACCGGCGTGCTGACGAAGTCGATCCATGCAGATCCGCTGACGATTACCTGCTGGCGCGGCTTTGTCGGTTCAATCCTGATCAGCCTCTATGTGCTCTGGCGCCGCCGCCGGTCGGGCAACCGCGACACGCTCCGCCTTGGCTGGCGCGGCTGGCTGCTGGCGGTGGAAGGCGCGCTGGCCAGCATCGCCTTCATCTCGGCGTTCAAATTCACCTACGTCGCCAATGTCGCGGTCATCTACGCAACGTCGCCCTTCATTGCCGCCCTGCTCGCCTGGGTGCTGGTGCGCGAGCCCTTCCGCCTGCAGACGATGCTCGCGGCCGCCGTATCGCTGTGCGGCGTGGCGATCATGGTCTGGTCGGGCTTCGGCACCGGCAATCTGTTCGGCGACGGGCTGGCGCTGCTGATGACGGCCGGCAGCGCGCTCTACATGATCATGGTGCGCGCCTTCCGCGACACGCCTGTGGTGTGGGCGGGCGCGGTTTCGGCCTTCCTGCTGTTCATTGTGGGCTGGTTCATCACCGATCCTTTGGCGGTTTCGGCAAGGGATGCTGTTCTGCTCGTCACCTTCGGCGCATCCTTCGCATTGTCGTCGATCCTGTGGACGGAAGGCGCGCGGCTGATCCCGGCGCCCGAATCCGGCCTGCTCGGCTCGGCGGAGGTGCCGTTCGCGATCCTGTTTGCCTTCCTGTTCCTGGCCGAGATCCCGCCTGTCGCCAGCATGGTCGGCGGCGTCATTGTGCTCGGCGCAGTGTTCGCCCATGCCGGCCGCGACTGGCTGGCGGCCCGCTCGCAGAAGGCAGCGTCAAATATTTCTTAAAAAAATGACACAGTCACGGAACCATCATCCGAGTCAGACATTATTGGTGCGACGGGCCACCCCCCAAGTCCCCCGAACCCCTCGGCCCGTCCTACTCCCAAGCCGACCGCAAGGTCGGCTTTTTCTTTGCTAACAGGCCCGCCGCAAGGTCGGCTTTTTCTTTGTCAATCGGCTGTGGACGAGGCTCCGCGCCATGCCAGATCAGCCAGGCGGCCCGGGCAGGGCCAGGTTGCCGCTGAGCAGCGCCGCCAGATCGCCCGGCGGAAGCATCGGCTCCAGCACGCAGCCGGATCGCGAATTCGGCCATAGGAACCGGCGGCAGGCCAAGCTCGCGCGGCGCTTCGACAATGCCGGAATGGGCAAAGCGCGGGGTTCGCAGGGTCAGCGCAACGCCGGCATTCACGGCTGTACGCAAGCCGGCCAGGCTGGCACTGCCGGCAGCGATGCGGTAGCGGCGACCGGCAGCATCGAGCGCTGCGAGTGCGGCCTCGCGAAACCCGCAATAGGGATCGAGCAGCGCCAGCGGCAGCTCTTCCTGCCGCGAGGCCATTCCCTTCTGTGAACACAGCCAGATCATCGGCTCGCGCAAGACGCCGACCTCATCCGGCGCCGCCGTCTGGCGCATGACGATCGCCAGATCGAGGCTGCCGGCCTGCAGCGCCTGCGCCAGTTCGGCCGAGCGGCCGACCCGCAATTCGATCCTGACGCGCGGATGGCTGGTGGCGAAGGCACGCAGCAGGTCCGGCAGGCCACTGTCGGCGAAGTCCTGCGTCGTGCCGATGGCGACGCGCCCGGCAGCCCGTGCCCCCTTCAGCGCCAGCCACGCCTCGCGATGCACGGCAAGGATGCGCCTAGCATGGCCGACAAGGTCCTCGCCGGCCGGGGTCAGGCCGCGGCCCCTGCCCTGCGGCGCCAGCAGCGGCTCGCCGACGATCTCCTCCAGCCGCTGCATCTGGGCGGTCACCGCCGAAGGTGAACGGCCGACGCCGGAAGCCGCCTGCGCCAGCGAGCCGCTGTCGACGAAAGCGAGGAAGGTTTTGAGCAGATCCGGATCGAGCGTTTGCATAATTCGAAGATATCGAATCTTTAGTTGAAAACAATTCGATTTTTTTGATCTGGAGATGATGACATGGTCTCTCCAACGGCAACCACGCCGCTAAAAAACCAAGGAGAAGAAAAATGCCCATCATCAACATCAGCGTCACCGGCAAGCCGGACGCCGCTTTGTCCGCCAGGATTGCCAGGGAAATCACCGAGATCACCGCCACGCAATTGCGCAAGGATCCGACGATCACGGCTGTCGCCGTATCCTATATCGATCCGCAGCACTGGTTCGCCGGCGGCAAGTCGCTGGCCGAACATGGCACCAACACGTTCTGGCTGGATATCAAGGTGGTCGACGGCACCAACACCAAGCTCGAACTCGAGGCCTATCTCAAGGCTCTCTTCGACGCCTTCGGCCGCCTGCTGGGCGGCGTGCACGAGGAAAGCTACGCCTTCGTGCATGAAGTGCCGGCAGCCGCCTATGGCTATGGCGGCAAGACGCAGGAGTTCCGCTTTATCAGCGGACGGCTGAAGGCGGCGTGAGGCCCTTGTTCCTTCTTCCTCCCGAGGGAGCAGGAACACCGTCTCTTCCCACATTGACCTAGCGCCCACTTGCGCTACGCTCTGCGCCGAGGCGGCCACGGAAGAGCCGCGATGACAAAAATCGTTGGGAGAGACGCGGCATGATCCTGACACTGGCGCTGCTTGCTGGTCTTGTTTTCGCCTGGCTGCTGATCGGCGTGGTGGAAAAATTCCGCCTTGGCCTGCGTTTCAGCCAGGCGATGCTCTATGTGCCCTTCAAGCTCGCCTACCGGATCAGCGACAACCGCATCGGGATCGCACGCAATGCGCAGGCTCCCGTTATCTACGTCATCTCGCACCAGTCGCGCTTCGAACCGGCGCTGATGCTGTCGCTGTTGCCGGACGACACGCTGCACATTCTCGACGAGGTCTCGGCGCGCTCACCCTGGCTCGAACCATGGCGCGAGCTTGGCCGCACCATCGCCTTCAATGCCGAACATCTTTTCGTCAGCCGCCGGCTGGTGCGTGTGCTGAAGGGCAAGGGCCGGCTCGCCGTCTATCTGCCGGACGCGGTCGAGCCTGACGTCAAGACGTTCCGGCTGTTTCGCGCCGTCACCCGCATCGCCATGCAGGCCGACGCCCGCATCGTGCCGATCTTCGTCGCCGGCGCGCGCAGCCTGCCCGTTTCGCTGACGCCGGCCGACAAGGCGCCGCGGCACTGGTTTCCGCAGCTGTCGATCAGTGTGCTGGAACCGATGACCATCGCCGAACTGGTGGCACGCAATCCGGACCAAGCCTCGAACACCAATGCATTGTTCGACCGCGTCGCCGAGGCGCGGCTTTTCGGCACCGACCTCGATCGCGGCCTGTTCCTGGCCATGCGCGCTGCCGCAGCTAGGGTCGGCGCCTCGCACCCGATCATCGAGGATGTCATCTCGGGCGCGCTGAGCTACCGCAAGATGTTCATCGGCGCCCGCGTGCTGGGCCGACGCTTCGAGGCGGCAACGGCGCCGGGCGAAGCGGTGGGGATAATGCTGCCCAACGCCAATGGCGTCGTGCTGTCGTTGGTCAGCCTTCTCTCAGCGGGCCGGGTGGCGGCGATGATCAATTACACCGCCGGGCCGGCGAGCGTCACGGCATCGGTAAGCACGGCTGTCATCCGCACCGTCATCTCCTCCCGCGCCTTCGTCGAGAAGGCCGATCTCGCCGATATCGTCGCGGCGGTCGAAAAGGGCGGCGCCAGGCTGCTGTGGCTGGAGGATCTGCGAGCAAGCGTCACCGCGCTGGACAAGCTTGCCGCAGCCTTGCTGTGGCGCTTGCCGCTGCAGCCGCAGGATGCGGCCAAGCCGGGCGTGATACTGTTCACCTCGGGTTCGGAAGGCACGCCCAAGGCGGTTGTCCTGTCGCAAAAGAACCTGCTCGCCAATGCCATGCAGGCAGAGGCGCGCATCACCATCTCGCCGGCCGACATCCTGCTCAACGTACTGCCGGTGTTCCATTCCTTCGGCCTGACGGGCGGCACCATCCTGCCGCTGGTCACCGGGGTAAAACTGTTCCTCTACCCCTCGCCGCTCCACTACAAGATCATCCCCGAGATCGCGCGCAAGGTGAAGCCGACGATCATGTTCGGCACCGACACATTCCTCGCCAACTATGCGCGCACCGCCAAGGATGGCGACTTCTCCAGCCTGCGCTTCGTCGTTGCCGGGGCCGAGGCGGTGAAGCCGGAAACCCGCCGCGTCTATCGCGATCGCTTCCAGGCCGAGATCATCGAAGGTTTCGGGCTGACCGAGGCCGCTCCGGTGGTTGCCGTCAACACCGCGATCCATGGCCGCGACGGCACGGTTGGGCGGCTCTTGCCGGCGATGCGTATGAAGCTTGAGCCAGTCGAGGGCATCTCGGATGCCGGTCAGTTGTGGCTCGACGGACCCAATCTGATGATGGGCTACATGACCGCGGACCGCCCCGGTGAGCTGCAGCCGCTGACCGGCTGGCACGACACCGGCGATATCGTCGCCGTCGACCGCGAGGGCTTCATCACCATCCGCGGCCGCGCCAAGCGCTTTGCCAAGATCGCCGGCGAGATGGTGTCGCTGGGCGCGGTCGAGATGCTGGTGCAGTCGCTGTGGCCGGAAGAACGCCATGCGGCGGTGGCGGTGCCGGACAAAAGGCGCGGCGAGCGTATCGTGCTGGTCACCACCGCCGACGATGCCAATCCCGAAGAGCTGCGCCAGTTCGGTAAGAAGGCCGGGGCCGCCGAATTGATGGTGCCCAACGACATCGTCAAGGTGGAGGAAATCCCGGTGCTGGGGTCCGGCAAGACCGATTATGTCTCGACCAGGAAGCTGGCGATCGACAGGCTGGGGCTGGGCGTCGCGGCGTAAGGTTCTACCCTATGTCCGAAGGCGGCACCTTCTCGCCCTCGAGCTTGGCGCGCTTGGAGTAGGCGCGCACGGAGAACGGCAGGAAGATCAGATAGCCCGCGACCGACGCCGTCAGCGTGTACCAGGGATAGGTCATCAGCAAGAGAATGTAGAGCACGACGGCCAGAATGACTGGCAGCACCCTGTCGCCAGGGATCTTGATGCTCTTGCCGGAATAGACAGGCAGCCGGCTGACCAGAAGGAAGGCGACCAGGATGGTGAAGCCGGTGGCGACGAAGGCGGCCGGGCGGCTTGGCTCCAGCCCGAGCCGCAGGAAAAACAGATAGAGCGGCAGCATCACCAGCACCGCGCCGGCCGGCGCCGGCACGCCAACGAAATATTCCGACTGCCACAGCGGACGCTCGGCTTTCTCGTCGTCGAGCACGTTGAAGCGGGCAAGTCTCAGCCCGCAGGCGATGGCGAACAGAAGGGCTGCGATCCAGCCCGGCGAGCCGGCGCGGTCGAGCAGGAAGGCGTAGAGCACCAGAGCAGGTGCAACACCGAAGTTGACGATGTCGGCGAGCGAATCCATCTGCGCGCCGAATTTTGAAGTCGCCTTCAGCATGCGTGCGAGCCGACCGTCGATGCCGTCGAGAAAGGCAGCCAGCAGCACCATCACCACCGCCGTCTCGAAGCGATCCTCGAAGGCAAAGCGGATGCCGGACAGGCCGGCGCAGATGGCAAGCACGGTGACCAGGTTGGGCAGCACCATGCGCATCGGGATCTCGCGGATGCGCGGACCGCCGCTGGCATGAGCCTCGAACTTCTTGAACGGCGCGCCCAAGGCTCAGGAAATCCGCACAAGAGGAGTGCCGGCGACACCACCGAACTCGGCGAGCACCGTTTCGCCGCCGACCGCCGTCTGGCCGACGGCGACGCGCGGCGTCGCGGTCAAGGGCAGGAAGACATCGACGCGCGAGCCGAAGCGGATCAGGCCGAAACGCTCGCCGGTGCCGATCGAGCCGCCAGCCTCGGCCCAGCAAACGATGCGCCGCGCCACCAGGCCGGCGATCTGGACGGCAGCCACCGTGCCATTGGGGCTTTCGATGACCAGGCCGTTGCGCTCGTTCTCGGTGCTGGCCTTGTCGAGTTCGGCGTTGAGGAATTTTCCCGGCCGATGCTCGATCTTGGCGATGCGGCCGCGCACGGGCGAGCGGTTCACATGGCAGGAAAAGACGTTCATGAACACCGAGATGCGGGTCATCTCGACATTGCCGAGGCCAAGCTCGCGCGGCGGCAGGGCCGGACCGACCACCGAAATGATACCATCGGCGGGGCTCACCACCAGGCGGTCGTCGACCGGTGTGACGCGCTCGGGGTCGCGGAAGAAATAGACGCACCAGGCGGTCAGGATCAGGCCGATCCAGAACAGGATCGAGGAGAAATAGCCAAGGAAAAGCGTCCCCGCGCCGAAAGCGGCGATGAAGGGATATCCCTCGCGATGGATCGGAACGAAGGTATTCTTGACCGAGTCGAGAAGGCTCATAGGGCTTGGGGCAGGTCCCTGTTTCAGGTTGCGCCTCAATAGCGGAAAGCCCCCCTGCCCGCAACGCAACAATGGGAGGATGGGTGTGGCGGCTGAGGGCGGTATGATGAATGCGAGCTGAGACTCTACTCTGCGGCAGCGGAGCGATCAAAGTGCGCGTCGAGTTCGGGCATCGTAGCCTCCGCGAGTTTTTCGTAATCCTCGCCACTTAAGAGCACACTGCCATTCGGCGAAGACAGGGAGAGGAAGCTCCGGTCAGACGCCAGCACCACCCAGTTCACCACAGGCCCTTCCGCCGTTTGCACCACCGAGTTAGCTGAAACGATGGCACCCAGCGGATCGAACCCGGCCTTGCGCAGCAGAAGGTCGACAGCGACCGGAGCATGATTTTGCTCAGTCAGCTGGATTGCTGCCTCAATCTCCGACTCCTCAGCGCGCCCAAGCCGTGGCCCGACCCTCGGTGCATCAGCTCCCAACAGGCTCTCACCCGCGCGTATGATCGGAGGATCGTCCGGGGGAATACACTCGTAAACGGTAACGTGTGCCTTTGTTGCTGCGCATAGCCGGAGCTCATCCGCGCTGGTGCGGAGTTGAAAGACCATTTGCTTTTCGCCCTCGACATCCAGCATCCTCGCCATCCCAAACCCCCGTTTGATCTCCGACGGCGACGCCTTAGCGCAGGCGAGGCCGGCACCGACGTCACGCTGGCTCAACATCTGGCTCACCAGTTTGCTGACCGACTCATGAAGAAGCCTACTTTCACGCTGGGGGTTGGCCACAACGAGTCGGTCGATCGTATCGTCGTAGTTGTCATCATCGACAATCTGCAGATCGGCCCAAGACGTGATCCAACGCGCGAGCAAATCCTCCATCGGCGCGGCTTCATCCGCTTCGTAGAATGCGTCATCGAGCGTATCCAGGAAATCGTCGCGGCCACCCTCGAAGCCCGTTTGTTTCGCTGCTTCATCAGGATTGCGGGCAACCCAAGCTGACATCTTTTCCAAGGTCGCCAACTGCCTCGTTGCCCCGCAGGCGCTGAGTCCGGCTCTGGCGTTGGCAATCGTGGTGTCGATTTCCCTGCCCGCATTGTGGATAAACTGACTGTGGCCGCCGTTCTTTACCTCCGAGGAGTACCAGTCCGCATGAAAGACCTGCATCGCCTTGGGGTTGATCTCCGGATGACGGTAGAGCCCTTTGGAAACGATCGTCACCGCGAATTGCATGACAGCTAAGACAAGATCAAAAGGCTTTTCACTAGCCTTCTCGACCTTCGAACGAGGCACCGTGATTAGAGGTACGAGGAGATTGACCCCTTTATCTTCCGAAGCGGGTGGCGTCTTCTCGGACGCCCCTTTGGACTTGCGCGAGAAAAAGCCAAACATCGAAATGTTTCCGTAATTCAAAAATCGGTTGTTATTGCCCAGACAATATCAGTTGTTGTTGAGGATAAAAGCCCCAGCTCATCTATCGGGATAGAGCGGGGAACGCCCGCGCCAGACAGACGCTGGGCGTCGTTGCGCTGAATGAGCGTTAAAGTTCCGGCACGCGCTGATAGTTGGCGATGTCGGCCCGCACGCCCAGGCGCGCGATCGTCTCCTGCGGGTTGAACGCGATACGCTCATGCGCGGCCTTGACGATCGGCACGACCTTGTCGACGGCCGCCTGGCTTTCCCATTCGACGATCGTCACCAGGTTGAATTCGCCCGGCCCTGAAAATTGCTCGAGCAGGAAATCCTGCACGAAACCCTGCTGCTGGCGCAGCAATTCGTGTGTCGCCCTGACCTTGACGAGTATCTCTTCACGGGCGGCGGCCGGGACGACGAACTTGTCCACCCTGAACACGCTGCCGCCGTTAACAGTCTGATTTATGTCGTTCATTTCGATTGTTCCGTTCCTGGATGATGGTGTTTTCGGGCTCCAGGAACGGCGTACAATCTCAACTTAAGTTGAGGTCAAGCGGATTTTTACCTCTTCCTTCTCCCCTTGTGGGAGAAGGTGGCCTCGCGAAGCGAGGTCGGATGAGGGGTGCTCCAGCTTGGCGAGGACGGCACTCCGTCACCCACCCCTCAACCGTATCGGCGCTAGCGCGCCGATCCACCTTCTCCCACAGGGGGAGAAGGAAAAGGCGCTACGACACCTCCGATGTCCGCCGGCGAACGATCACACCGAGCTCGTCGCCCTCGCGGGCAAGGCGCAGCCGCTCCTCGGCTTCGGTCGCCTCGCGCTGGCGGTCCCACATCGAGGCATAGAGGCCATGCTTGCGCATCAGCTCGACATGGGTGCCACGCTCGGCGATCTGGCCGTCCTTGAGCACGATGATCTCGTCGGCGGAAATCACCGTCGACAGGCGGTGGGCAATGACGATGGTGGTGCGGCCCTTGCTGACGAGATCGAGCGCGGCCTGGATCTCCTGCTCGGTGTGGCTGTCCAGCGCCGATGTGGCCTCGTCGAGCATAAGGATCGGTGGTGCCTTCAGGATGGTGCGGGCAATCGCGACGCGCTGTTTTTCGCCACCCGAAAGCTTCAGCCCGCGCTCGCCAACCATAGACTTGTAGCCATCGGGCAGCTTCTCGATGAACGGTCCGATCTGGGCGAGTTCGGCTGCCTTGCGCACCTCCTCTTCGCTCGCGCCGACGCGGCCGTAGCGGATGTTGTAGGCGATGGTGTCGTTGAACAGCACCGTGTCCTGCGGCACCATGCCAAGCGCCGCGCGCAGGCTGTCCTGGGTGACATCCCGGATGTCCTGGCCGTCGATCAGCACCTGGCCACCCTGCACGTCGTAGAAGCGGAACAGCAGCCGCGAAATGGTCGACTTGCCGGCCCCCGACGGCCCGACAATGGCGACCGTCCTGCCGGCCGGCACCTCGAAGGAAACACCTTTCAGGATCTTGCGGTTCGGATCATAGGAGAAATGCACGTCGCGGAATTCGACCTTGCCGGCGCCGACGGTGAGCGGTTTTGCATCCGGCTTGTCGACGATCTCCTGCGGCACGTCGAGCAGGTCGAACATGTGCTCGATGTCGGTCAGGCCTTGCCGGATTTCGCGGTAGATGAAACCGATGAAATTGAGCGGCACGGAAAGCTGCACCAGCATGGCATTGATGAAGACGAAATCGCCAACCGTCTGCGTGTGGGCCTGCACCTCCAGCGCCGACATGCACATGACGACGACCGTGCCGAGGCCGAAGATGACGCCCTGGCCAAAATTCAGCCAGCCGAGCGAAGTCCAGGTCTTGGTGGCGGCGACCTCATAGCGCGCCATCGAGCGGTCAAAGCGGTCGGCTTCCATGGCCTCGTTGGTGAAATACTTGACGGTCTCGAAATTGAGCAGGGAGTCGATCGCCTTCGTGTTGGCGTCGGTGTCGCTGTCGTTCATGTCGCGGCGGATCGAGATGCGCCAGTCGCTCGCCTTGACCGTGAACCAGACATAGAGGCAAACGGTAGCCGCCACCACAGCCACGTATTTCCAACCGTAGGTGAAACCGAAAATGCCGGCGGTCAGCGCGAATTCGAGAATGGTCGGCGCCGTGTTGAGCATGATGAAGCGCACGATCGTCTCGATGCCCTTGGTGCCGCGCTCGATGATGCGCGACAGGCCGCCGGTGCGGCGTTCGAGGTGGAAGCGTAGCGACAGCTGGTGCATGTGAACGAAGGTGCGGAAGGCGAGCTGGCGCACCGCATGCTGGCCGACGCGGGCAAACAGCGCATCGCGCAACTGGTTGAAGCCAAGCTGAACCAGCCTCAGCACATTGTAGGCGATGACCAGCATCACCGGGGCGAGCAGGAAGGACGGCAGCGGCGGTGGCGTTTTGGAGCCTCCCGCCAGCGCATCGGTCGCCCATTTGAAGAAATAGGGACCGGTGACCAATGTCAGCTTGGCGACGACCAGCAGCAGTGTCGCCCAGGTGACGCGCGCCCTGAGATCGGCGCGGTCGGCCGGCCACATATAGGGCCACAGATTGCGCAATGTCGTGAGCGTTGAGGTGTCGGCGGAGACGGTTTTTTCGACCACTTTTCTTGCCTTTTGGGTGAGAGGGTCAGCGGCCGGAGCAGCAGGAATTGACGAGCGTGCTTAGCGATGCCGATAGGTTGGCGAGCGCGGCATGATCGACCGCATAGCGCGAGCGCTGGCGGTCAGGCTCGAAGCGGACCAGGCCGGCCTCGACCAGGATCTTCAGATGCTGGGACACGGTAGACTGCGCCAGATCGAAACGATCGACGACCTCGCGGCAGCAGCAGGAATTGCTGGCCGACAGGTGCTTCAGGATCTCAATCCGTGCCGGGTGCGACAACGCCGCAAAGCGCGCAGCGACAGCGCGACTGTCGGAGATGCAGTCGGGTAGAACGCTGGCAGCGCGATCTGGTTCAAGGGTGGATTCTGTCATCGTTCATCGGCGATAGACGATGAACGAGTTTACGGCAAGCTGCCCGTATGGGCAGAGCGCTAGAGCTGTCTATCTCCCCCACAAGGGGGGAGATTAGCCAATCACCGAAGACCTACTGCTTCTTGGTCGGCGCCGTCGTCGCCTGCTCGCCCATTGCCTTGAGGTCGGCGGCTTCGCCTTCCTTGGACTTTTCCGGGACCTTGAACACCTGGCCGGGCCAGATGCGATTGGGATCCCTGATCTGGTCCTGGTTGGCGAGGTAGATGGTCGAGTAGCGCACGCCATGGCCGTAAACGCGCCGCGATATCCGCCACAACGTGTCGTTGCGGCGGATGATGACGGCGCCGTCGGCATGTTCGAGCTTGGGTGACACGACCTCCGGCACATCGCCTGGCGGCGTGGCCGCAGCGACAACGGCCGGAGCCTCGGTGGCGGGCGCAGCCGGCGTTGCCGGTGCCGTCTCGGCCGGAGCGGCGGCAACGGCCGGAGCTGTCGCCGGTGCAGCAGGAGCCGGAGCGGCAGGCGCTTCGGCGGCTGCAGGTGCGGCCGGCTTGGTCTCTGCTGGCTTGGTCCCGGCAGGCGCCACGGCGGCGACCGCTTCACCCGGTTCGCGCTCGAACGGCACGGCGGCGCGGGCCACAACCGTCACGCCGTCGGCATCGAGGCCGTCGACATGGATGGTGTAGCTGCCGACCGGAATGTCGCGCTTCGCTTCGACCAGGAAATGACCGTCCGGCGATGTCTGCGCGTCACCGAGCAGGATGTCGTTGGCATAGGCGCGCACCTTGCGGCCCGGATCGGCGAGGCCGGCGACAAAGATCTTGTTGCCGTCGATCTCGACCGCCTCGACGACGATCTTGGGTTCGGCCACGGCTGCCGCGGGCGGCGTTGCCGGAGCCGGTGCCGCCTCGACGACGGCCGGCGCTGGTGTGGCCGGCGCCGGAGCAGCAGTCGCGGGCGCTTCGGCGGCCGGACCTGGCGCCGGGGCAGCCGGTGCGGCAGCCTGGTCGCCGGTGGCAGGTGCTGCCGGTTTGGTCTCGGGCGCGGGAACCGTCAGCAGTTCGGCCGGCTTGCCCGGCTCTTCGACCATGGCCAGCACCTGGCCGGCGGCATTCTTGGGAACCGAAACGACGGCGGTCTGCACCGAGACGGTCACCACCGTGCCGACCGCCGAACGCAGGGCAATTGTGTAGTCGCCAGGCTTCAGCGGATCGTCGAGCACGATGACGAAAGCGCCATCGGGACCCGCCACGGTCGAACCAAGCACGGTCGTGCCGCTGAGGATCTCGACCTTTGAATTGGGCGTTGCATTTCCGGCAATGACGATCGAGCCATTGCTCTCGACGCGCACGACATCGAAAGTCGGCGCGATCGGGCCGGCCGCTGCGGGTGCCGCCGGAGCCGCCGCATCGGTTGCGGGCGCTGCCGGAGCCTCCGTCGCAGGTGCTGCTGGAGCTGTCGTCTGGGGCGCCGCGGCGGGAGCAGCCGGCACCGCAGGCGCTGGCAGCCGCCCTTCCGTGCCTGGATCAGCCGGTTTCGGCGCCTCTGGTGGCGTCAAGGCCGCGACTTTCGCCGGCGGCGTTGGATGAAGATACGGGTCGAGTGCGCCCGATACATAGGCCGTTCCCGCGGCCGCGACGGTCCCACCCGCCGCGAACAGGAACGCCTTCAATGGATTAATTGCCATACTTCCCTACCCCTTAGCCACCTAACGCCGGTCTAGCGTGTTTTGCCAAAGCCGACAAGAAAAAGCCCACCCCGGGCTTGACCACGCTTTCAGACCCAATCACCAATCATCCGTATGAACACGATTCGATCCGTCTGCGTCTATTGCGGCTCGTCGCCGGGCCGCGATGAAATCTATGCGAAGGCCGGACACCTGCTTGGGCGCTCAATTGCCAGAGCGGGCCTGCGGCTGGTTTATGGCGGCGGCACCAAAGGCATTATGGGCGCAGTCGCCGAAGGCGCGCTCAAGGCCGGCGGCAAGGTGACAGGCATCATTCCCCGCTTCCTGATCAACAAGGAAGCAACAGAAACCGCGCTCGACCGGCTTGATGAACTCCTCATCACCGACAACATGCACGAGCGCAAGCACAGAATGTTCGAGAAATCCGACGCCTTTGTGGCGTTGCCCGGCGGCATCGGCACAGTCGAGGAGATCGTCGAAATCATGACCTGGGGACAGCTCGGCCATCACCGCAAACCGATCGTCTTTGGCAATATCAACGGATTCTGGGACCCGATGCTGTCGTTGCTTGATCACATGGCGGCAGAGGGCTTCATCCATACTGCAAAACGCGTTCAGCCATTGGTGATCAACGATCCGGAAGCCATCGTCGCCGCCATCATGGTGGCAGGCTCCTCCGTCGACGCCCCGACCGAGGGCGTGCAGTCGGTGATAGACAAAATGTAGGGGAATAAGGGAGTAGGGCAGTACGGCAGTAGGGAAAGACATGCCCTACTGCCCTACTGCCCTACTGCCCTACTGCCCTACTGCCCTACTGCCCTACTGCCCTACTGCCCTACTGCCCTACTGCCTTCCGCAAATCCGCTATCACAGCACGCCGATCCTGCCGCCGCCAGGCGAGATGGATCGCCACGCTGCGCTTGAACCAGGGAAGGTCGCGGAAGACGATTCCCGACGGCGCGGCGCTTCGCAGGCTCTCCTGCACCGTGGCCAGGCCCAGTCCGGCGCTGACCAGGCCGAGCGAGGTCAAGGGATCAGCCGTCTCATAGGCGATGTCGGGCACGAAGCCGGCCTCGATGCAAGCGGCCAGGAACTGGCCGCGGTTGGTGTCGGCGGGCTGGCGCACCACGGTGATCCAGGTGCGGCCGTCGAGATGATGCGGGCGGATGTCCGACAACTGGACAAGCGTGTCATCTTCGGGGATCGCCAGCACCAGCGGCTCGCGGCGGACCAGAATCGAAGCAATTTCGGGATAGTCGGCCGGCGGTGGCGAATAGACCAGGCCGAGATCGAGCGTGCGCTGGCGCAGCCACTCGAACTGCGCGGCAGAGCGCAGGCTCATCAGGCTGAGATGCAATTGCGGCCGCTCACGGCGGAATTGCCTGAGCATGTCGGCGACCAGGCCGGCATGCACCGCGCCCTCGACATAACCGATGGCGAGACGGCCGACCGCGCCGCTGGCCAGGTTGCGGCCAAACTCCTCCACGCGCCGCGCATTGGCGAGCAGCGCGCGGGCCTCCGAGAGGAAGGCGCGGCCCTCGGCATTGAGATGAACCCGCTGCTTTGCCCGTTCGAACAGCGCGACGCCCAGCTGCTGCTCGAGCTGCATGACCTGCCGGCTGAGCGGCGATTGCGAAATATGCAGCAGTTCGGCCGCACGGCCGACATTGCCGGTTTCGGCGACGGTGACGAAGTAGCGGAGCTGTCGCAGGTCGAACATTTTTATCCCGGGCTCAACGTCCTTTCAGGTCTTAACTTTAGCCTAATCAGTCTTGGACAGTCTGACCAGCCAGAAGGGATAGTCCGGCATCCCAACCAAGGAGACCGACATGCAGTTCTTTGCCCTTCTCACCCGCAACACCGCAAAGTTTGGCGACGCCGACTTCGCACCGCTTCTGCCCGGCGAGGCCGAGCAGCGGCGCACGCTTTACGCCGAAGGCGCGGTGCGCCAGGTCTGGAACCGTGGCGACATTCCCGGCAGTGGCCTGATGTTCGAGGCCGCCGACGACGCCGAAGTGCGCGGCCATCTCGCCACTTTGCCGCTGATAAAGGCCGGCATGATGGACATCGCCGCGATCGTGCCGCTTAACCCCTACCCCGGGTTTGGGCCGAAGCGCTGAACCACATCGGACGGCGCGGTCGGCGGCGCTCAGCGCCGGCCGCGGCTCGGGCGGCAATTTAGAGCCTCACGGGCGCTCCGGCGATTTCCATTTGCGGAGAATCTCCTGGTTGGTTATCGGGGAGATGGGCAAGGGGGATTGAACGGTGGCGGACAGAACAGGCGGCGACGCGGATCGCGTTCCACGCGCTTCCGTCGTCATGACCGTCTATACGGACCAGCGCTTTCTCGACGCCGCGGTCAACAGCATCCTGATCCAGGATTTCGACGATCTCGAACTCATCATCGTCGATGACGGAACGGGCCAGGACGCGGTCTTCCGGGAACTGGCGCGTCGCGATCCGCGCATCCGGCTGGTCATCAATCCGACCAATCTCGGCACCGCCGCTGCCGCCAATCGCGGCATCGAGGCGGCCCGAGGCGAGATCATCCTGCGCCTCGACGCGGACGATATCGCCGAGCCCGCGCATGTCGGACGACTGGTCGCGGCCCTGGACGAGGATCGCGAACTTGGCCTCGTCGGACATGCGGTAACGCTGATCGACGAAGCCGACCGCGTCGTCGGCGCGCAGCTTATGCCCGAGACGGATCTGGAGATCCGCTGGACGATCCTGTTCCACAATCCCTTCTACCATTCGACGATCGCCTACCGCCGTGGCTGCTTCGAGGCCGCCGGGCGTTACCGAATCGATGAACTGGTCTCGCAGGACCACTATCTGTGGTTCGACATGCTGCCTTTGTGCCGGGCGCGAAATCTTGCCGAACCGCTGACGCGCTACCGGCTGAACGCACTTGGGCTGACCGCGACAAACGCAACGAATGCCCGCAATCGCACGCATCCGATCCGCCAGGCATCATGGGCGCGCCTCGGCCTGACCTACGACCTTTATGACGATGCTTTCGCCCAGGACCTCACCCAGTTCATCCGGGGGAACGTGATCGCTACCGACCGACGCGCCGCCGCCTACGGCAAGTTGCTCGGCGTACTCAAGGCCTTCCTTGCAGCGTCACGGCCCTTCAGACGCACGGAGGATGCGATTGCGGCGAGGCAGCTGGCCCATGGCATCGTCGCGCGCATGCTCGCCAGCCCGCCGCCGGGTCTCACGGAGATGCTGCGCGTCTGCTATCTGTGCTGGCCGCTCGACTGGCGCGCCGTAGCCGGTGCAGCGACAAGGCGACTGGCGATCGGGCTCAAGGCGTGGTTGCGCAAAACAGGCCGCTGAGTGAACTGGTGCTGGACCAATTGACGAGGAACAGATTTCTGGAAACCGAAGGTGCCGTCTCTGCCGTAAAGAGTGAGAATTATGGACCTTGATTATTCTGCCTGGTTTGCAGGCAAAAGCCTTTCGACCGACTGGACCTCGCGCTTCTTTCCCCTCTGGGCCACACTGTTCCAGTCGCGCCGCGACGAGGCTCTCGAGGTCCTGGAGATCGGCTCCTGGGAGGGCCGGTCGGCGATCTTCTTCTCAATTATTTCGGCAAATGCCGGCTCACATGCATCGATACGTTCGGCGGCAGTCCCGAACACACCCTGCGCCAGAAATGGAGCGACCAGCTTGCGCATGTCGAGCAACGCTTCGACAGCAATCTCGCCGCGTTCGGCAAACGGGTCGAAAAGATCAAAAGTCCCTCGTCCCAGGCATTGGCCCGCCTTATCACCGACGAGCGGCGCTTCGACCTCGTCTACGTCGACGGCAGCCATCACAGTGCCGATGTCCAGGCCGATGTCGTGTTCTCCTGGCCGATGGTGCGGGATGGCGGGATCGTCATTTTCGACGATTACGAATGGACGTTCTTTGCCGATGAGGTCGAGCGTCCAAAACTCGGGATCGACAGTTTCCTGTCGGTGCAATCAGGCCAATACCGCGAGCTGTACCGAGGTGAACAAGTCATCATCCAGAAGATCGGCGTCGCCAGGAACGAACGCCCGGCAATTCCGTCTCCTGTCCCGCGCCAAGAACCCGTCACCGAAGCCAAAACCGATGGATCTGAAAACGACGTCGAGTTCGTGCTGATTGCCGAGGCGGGCATTCTTGAAGCACAGGCGTTGCTGCTGTGCGAAAGCATAAGGTGTTTCGCCGGCTCTTATTCGCGGTCCCCGATAACGGCGGTCTCGCCGAGAAGCAGCCGTCGCCCCTCCGCGTCGACGATAGACCGGTTCGGGCAACTGGGAGTGGACTATCTGCCGATCGAAATCGACAGCCCCTGCCCGCAATATGGCCCTTCATACCGGGTCCATTCGCTTGCTCATGTCGAAAGACGGACCGGGCCACCAGTCATCATCATGCTTGATAGCGACACGATATTCATCGCCGAGCCCGACTTTTCGTTGGGCACATGCTCCGCCGCTGCCCGCCCGGTGGACAGCAAGGGGATGTGCACGACAGGCCCTGGCGACCCATTCGACGCTTACTGGCGGCAGCTATGCGTCCTTACCGATGTCGACTACGAGCACCTGCCGATCGTGCGCACGAGTGTCGACGGCCTGGCTGTGCGCGCCAGCTACAATGGCGGGCTCATCGCCGCAAAAAGGGCGAGCGGCCTGTTTCAGCGCACGGAAGATATTTTCAGGAAGCTGGTGGCCGCCAACATGAAACCATGGGCCGGCGCCGAGCCAACCTACGGCACCGGGACCGGCATCCTGCAGGGGGAGGCCACGGCCTTCTGGGGCACGAGCCAGGCTGCTTTCTCACTGGCGGCGACCGCCGGCAACCATTCCGTGCGGCTTTTGCCGGCCACGCATAATTTTCCGCTCCACAACTTCAACCCGGCCACGGCGCCTGACCCGGCCCGGCTGGTTCATATTCACTATCATGGGCTGTTCAACGAGGGCTCCGCTGCCGCGAACCCGATCCTGGACGGAACGCTGGCGCTGCCCGCGGGAATAGCCGAATGGCTCGAAGCCCGACTGCCGTTGCGGCAAGAGCCGCCGCCGGCCGCGCAGATGTCGAACCGCGCGCGCCACTCCCGGAGAAAAGCGATCCTCGTGCTTGGGATGCATCGCAGCGGGACCTCGATGCTTGCTGGCACCATCGCCGCATTGGGATCGGCCCCTCCCAAAAAGCCATTGCGCGCGGACGGCAACAATCCCAGGGGATATTGGGAAAGCACCCCGCTCAATTTCGCCAACGACGAACTGCTCGCAGCGGCAGCCTCCTCGTGGCATGACTGGCGGCCGCTCGATCCGCAATGGCTGCAATCACCGGCGGCGGAGACTCACCGCCACAAGATCAAGGCGATCCTGGCAAGCGAGTACAGCGATGAACCGCTGTTTTTCGTCAAGGATCCCCGGATTTGCCGGTTCATTCCGTTCATGTCGTCGATCCTTGCCGAGATAGAGGTCGAGCCGGTGGCTTTGCTTCCGCTCCGCAATCCCCTCGAGGTCGCTTACTCGCTGCAGCGACGGGATGGATTGCCGTTGGCGAAATCCCTTTTGCTCTGGCTCAGGCACGTGCTCGAGGCGGAACATCATTCGCGGCACATGCCACGTTGTTTCATACGCCACGAACAATTCCTGATCGACTGGCGACATCATGTCGAGCGTGCGGCGGACAAGACCAGCATCGCCTGGCCGACACACTCCGACCAAGCGGAAACCGAGATAGGGCGTTTCCTGACAGCGGACCTGCATCATGAACGGGCAACAGCCGGGGAATTGCAGAACCATCCGGATGTGACACCGCTGATCCGTACTGCCTACGACATTCTATGTGCCATGGCGGACGACGGCGACAGCCAGAAATTGCGCGATGAGCTGGACCTGATGCGGGCGAAATTCGATGATGCCTGCGATGTCTTGGGGGCCGCGGCGGCGGCCGAGTCCGACCATTTGCGCGGCGAGCGCGACGCAATCAACCGCGCCTATCGTGAGCTCGGCCTCGAACGGGACGCACTGGTGCACGATCGAGACAATCTCCTTGCCGAGCGCGCCGCACTGCTCGCGTCGCCCAGTTGGCGACGATTGACAGCCCCGTTGCGGTGGATGCGAAGTCCATCCAAGCGTCGAAGATGACGACAATTGTTGCATCCGGCCAATGCCGCCGCTCGACACTGTGATCCGCTGTCAAGAAACCGTCACACGGAACCGGGTTCGCGCGTGCTAGAAATTGCGGCCAGGCGACCGCTAATGCGGGCGCCGCACTTGAAACCTGCATCTGGCACTGCCCATGGATACCGCCCTCGCCCCGGAAGGCACCGACCTGTCGCCTTACCTGCCCGATGAGCACGGGCTGTTCTTCATCTATCATTTCACCGCAGAAGGCGTGCGGACCAAGGACGCCAGCGCCGCGCACTGGACATGGCGCAGCTACCAGATCACCGATCTGCACGCCCGCCAGGAAATCGCCGCCGAGAAGGCTCTACCGGCCCCGGCGCGCGATGCTTTCCTCGCGCCCAGCCATGGCTGCCACGTCGACTACGAGGATGGCTGGCTCTTTGGCGACCTGCCGGACCTCAGGCACGATTTTTCAGAGGCGCGCGGACTCGTCCATTTCCGCTTCGCCTTCAACGACACGATGCTGATCGGCGCCCGCAAGCAGCCTCTGGAGTCGGTCGACGCGGTTCGCAAGGCGGTGGAGAATGGATCGCGGAAATTCCGCTCGCCAGCGGACCTGATCGAGGCGGTCATGGGTCAGTCGCTCGACGGCATGTCGGCCGAGCTCGGCAAACTCGGCGACGCACTCGACGGCATCGAGGATCGCGTCGTGCGCGATGCGTGGCATAATGAACGCCAATCGCTGGTCGAGGCGCGCCGGCAGCTGGTTGTGATCCATCGGCAGATGGCGACGCTCACCAACCTGTTTCGCCATCTCGACCATTCGCATCGCGACGAGCTGCCCGACCTGATCAACGACATGGCGGCCCGACTCTCGCACCGGGCGCTCACCCTCTACAATGACGGCGAGCAGTTGCAAGCGCGCACAAGGTTGTTGCAGGACGAGCTGATGGCCAAGCTGACCATGCAGTCGAACCAGCTCCTCTATGTTCTCTCTGTCATGACCGCAGTGCTGCTGCCGATGACCATCATCTCGGGTCTGTTCGGCATGAATGTCGGAGGGCTGCCACTGGTTGATACGCCAGCGGGCTTCTGGGTGGTGACGGCTGTGTCGGTGGTTATCGCTTTGGCCACCTACCTGTTCGTCAGGCGGCTCGGCCGCGGGTTGTAGCGGCGGCTCGGCGGGCCGTAACCAGCATCGACCAGGAATACATCGCCAGCGCCGTCCAGATCAGGGCAAAGGCAATGGCCTGTGCCGTGCCGAACGGCTCGTCGAAGATCAGCACCGCGATCAGGAACACCATGGTCGGCGCGATGTATTGCATGATGCCGATGGTGGAGAGGCGCAAAAGCTTGGCACCGAACGCAAACAGAAGCAGCGGCACCGATGTGACCGGACCGCAGCCGATCAGCAGCGCCGTGTCGGTGCCGGTGCTGGAGACGATGTGGTCCTGCCCGGTCGCGATCAGGTAGACGATGTAGCCGAGAGCCGGCACGGACAGCAAAAGCACTTCGAGCAGAAAGCCCTGGCTCGGGCCGATCGGCAGCGTCTTGCGGAAGAAGCCGTAGGCGGCGAAGGAAAACGCCAGCGCCAGCGACACCCAGGGCAGCTTGCCGCCCTCGATTGTCAGCACCGTGACGGCGACCGTCGCCAGCACCACCGCCGCGATCTGCAACCGGTCGAGCCGCTCGCCAAGCAGCAGCGCGCCGACGACAACGCTGACCAGCGGGTTGATGTAATAGCCAAGCGCGGTCTCGACGGTGCGGTCGACCGCGATCGCCCAGACATAGATGCCCCAGTTGACCGAGATCAGTGCCGCCGTCAGCGCCGCCATGCCGATGGTGCGCGGCGAGCGAATTGCCGCCTTGAAGTCCGCCGTGCGGCCGGCCCAGACCAAAACCGCCCCGGCGATCGGCACGGACCAGACGATACGGTGGGCAATGACCTCGGCAAGCGGCAGATGCGCCACCGCCTTCATGTAAAAGGGCAGCAAACCCCACAAGAGATAGGCGCCCAACGCCAGCAGGAAGCCGCGACGGGCTCTAGACTCTGCGTCCAGGGTAATTGCTTCAGTGACCATGGCCCGACGCTATGGCCCAGTAAACTTGGCAAGACCATCACAAAGTTCTGATGGATCAATGGACTTTCGCTGATGGTTCAACCTTATTCGGCGGCAACCAAGCCAGCCATTTCGCGGTTCTTCATCAGCTTGTAGATGATCGAATCCATCAATGCCTGGAAGGAAGCGTCGATGATGTTCTCCGACACGCCGACGGTCCACCAGCGCGCGCCAGTGCCGTCATGCGATTCGATCAGAACCCGGGTGATGGCCTCGGTGCCGCCATTGAGGATACGCACCTTGAAGTCGGCGAGCTCGAGGTCGACGATCTCGCTCTGGTACTTGCCGAGATCCTTGCGCAGCGCGATGTCGAGCGCGTTGACCGGACCATGGCCTTCCGCAACTGACATCTTCTCCTCACCGTCGACCTCGACCTTCACGATGGCCTCGGAGACGGTCTTCAGATTGCCATTGGCGTCGAAGCGGCGCTCGACCATGCAGCGGAACGAGGTGACGTTAAAGAATTCCGGCAGGCCGTGCAGCATCTTGCGGGCGAGCAGCTCGAAGGACGCGTCGGCGCCCTCATAGGCATAGCCCTCGGCCTCGCGCTCCTTGACGACCGCGATCAGCGCATCGAGCCGGTGATCGTCCCTGGGCACCTCGATGCCGCGCCGCTTCAGCTCGGCGAGGAAATTGGCCTTGCCGCCCTGGTCGGAAACCATGACGCGGCGGCGATTGCCGACGGATTCCGGGGGCACATGCTCATAGGTCGCCGGTTCCTTGGCCAGCGCCGATGCATGGATGCCGGCCTTGGTGGCGAAAGCCGAGGCGCCGACATAGGGCGCCTGTGCTTCCGGAGCACGGTTCAAGAGTTCGTCGAAGGCACGCGACAGACGCGAAATGCCGGTCAGCGCCTCGGCCGAAATGCCGGTCTCGAAACGATCGGCGAATGCCGGCTTCAGCGCCAGTGTCGGCACGATCGAGACCAGATTGGCGTTGCCGCAGCGCTCGCCAATGCCGTTCAGCGTACCCTGGATCTGCCGCACGCCGGCCTCGACCGCGGCCAGCGAATTCGCAACCGCCTGGCCGGTATCGTCATGGGCGTGAATACCCAGACGATCGCCCGGTATGCCCGAGGCGATGACCTTGCCGACGATGGCGCGGACTTCCGAAGGCTGCGTGCCGCCATTGGTGTCGCACAGCACCACCCAGCGCGCGCCGGCCTCGTATGCCGTCTTCGCACAGGCCAACGCATAGTCCGGATTGGCCTTGAAGCCATCGAAAAAGTGCTCGCAATCGACCATCGCCTCCTTGCCGGCGGCGACGGCGGTTTCGACCGAAGTCCTGATCGACTCCAGATTCTCCTCATTGGTGCAGCCGAGCGCCACGCGGACATGGTAGTCCCAACTCTTGGCGACGAAGCAGATGGCGTCCGATTTCGACTGTACAAGCGACGCAAGGCCGGGATCGTTGGACGCCGACACCCCCGCCCGCTTGGTCATGCCGAAGGCGACGAATTTGGCGCGTGCCGTGCGTTTCTGCTGAAAGAACGCCGTGTCGGTCGGATTGGCGCCGGGATAGCCGCCTTCGACGTAGTCCATGCCGAATTCGTCGAGCAGTTTTGCAATCGCGATCTTGTCCTCGACCGAAAAGTCGATGCCTGGCGTCTGCTGGCCATCGCGCAGTGTGGTGTCGAAGAGATAGAGGCGCTCGCGGGTCATGGTCATTTGCCTGCAAATTTGTCCGTCGCGCGGATCAGCCGGTCGAGGATGCCGGGCTCCGAATAGGCATGGCCGGCGCCCTCCATCAGATGGAAATCGGCCTTCGGCCAGGCCTTGTGTAGCGCCCAGGCGTAGCGCGCCGGACACGGCATGTCGTAGCGGCCATGGACGATGGTGCCGGGAATGTCCTTGAGCTTCCAGGCATCGCGCAGAAGCTGTCCCTCCTCCAGCCAGCCGGCATGGACGAAATAATGGTTCTCGATGCGAGCGAAGGCGACGGCATAGTCGTCCTCGCCAAACCTGCCGCTGGTTTCTGGTTCGGGCAGCAGCGTGATGGTTTCGCCCTCCCACAGGCTCCAGGCGCGGGCTGCTTCCAGCTGCGCCTTGCGGTCGGACCCGACCAGCCGCTTGCGGTAAGCGGCCATCATGTCGCCGCGCTCGGCCTCGGGGATCGGCGCCAGGAACCGCTCCCACTTGTCGGGGAACATTTCCGAGACGCCAAACTGATAGTACCATTCGAGTTCGGCACGGGTCAGCGTGTAGATGCCGCGCACCACCAGCTCGCTGACGCGATCGGGATGCGTCTCGGCATAGGCGAGCGCCAGCGTCGAGCCCCAGGAGCCGCCGAACACCAGCCATTTATCGAAGCCGGCCATTGCGCGCAGGCGCTCGATGTCGGCGACGAGATGCCAGGTGGTGTTGGCCTCCAGCGAGGCATTCGGCGTCGATTTTCCGCAGCCGCGTTGGTCGAACAGGATGACGTCGTAGAGTTTTGGGTCGAACAGCCGCCGGTGTTTGGGCGAGATGGTGCCACCCGGCCCGCCATGTAGGAACGCGGCCGGCTTGGCGCCCTTGGTGCCGGAACGCTCCCAATAGACCATATGGCCGTCGCCGACATCGAGCATGCCTGAGTCGAACGGTTCGATCTCCGGGTAGAGGGTGCGCAAGGAAGTGCTGTGAACAGTCATAGTTTCAGGCCCTGTTGCGGCCAGTTGGCCGTTTCGTGATCGGGATGCTGGAAGGAGATGATCTGCTCCTGCCTGGCGTAATAGTCGGGATCCTGGTGGACCGGCTGGTCGAAAATAGTTTCCACCCAGGGCAGCCGGGCCGCATAGTTGACCTGGATTTGCGGCGCCAGATCCGAGCGGTCGTCGAAGGCGCCGATGGCGATCTCGAGCCCGCCGGGCTGGCGGTAGGTCAGCGGCGTGCCGCAGCGGGCGCAGAAGCCACGATCGATGTTGACCGACGACTGGAAATAGCTCGGTTCCTCATGGGTCCATTCGACGCCGTCCCTGGGTACCGTCACTAGCGCGCCGAAGAACGAGCCGAACTGTTTCTGGCACATGCGGCAATGGCAGATGGACGGGCGCCCGAGCGCCCCCTTGATGCGAAAGCGCACGGCGCCGCACTGGCAGCCGCCGGTTCGGACAGTCTCGGTCATGGTCTTTCCTCCGGCGGCCATTGGTCGGTGTCGTGATCGGGATGCTGGTAGGAGACAAGCTCGGCGAGATAGGGAGCCGACCCCATATCCGCCATCGTGTCCTCGCCCGGCAGTTGCGGAATGGTGTCGACATAAGGCAGTTTTGCCTCCGTACCCCATTGAATGGTCGGCGCGATACCCGCCGGATCGTCGAAAGCGGCGATCGCCAGCGCCATGCCGTCCGGCGCCTCGAAGGTCAACGGCGTGCCGCATTCGGCGCAGAAGCCGCGCCAGGCGGCATTGGAGGAACGGAAACGCTTGGGCTCGCCGCGTGTCCAGTCGACCTTGGCGTCACGCACCGAGACCAGCGGCAGGTAGAAATTGCCGCTTGCCTTCTGGCACATCCGGCAGTGGCAGACCGACGCGTCGCCAAGCGTGCCCTCGACGCGGAAGCGCACCGCGCCGCACTGGCAGCCGCCTGAGTAGACCGGCCGGTTGTCGAGGCTCATGGCTCACTCCGGATCATGGCAGACGGCCTCGACATTGTTGCCGTCGGGATCGAAGATGAAGGCGCCGTAATAGTTCGGATGATAGTGCGGGCGCAGACCCGGTCCGCCATTGTCCTTGCCGCCGGCAGCAAGGGCCGCCGCATGGAAGGCGTCGACTTCGGCGCGGCTGCGCGCGGTGAAGGCGACATGCTGATGGGCCTTGGGCTTGTCCTTGCCTTCCTGCAGCCAGAACACCGGCCGATCGCGGCCGTAGCCACCGACCTTGGCGCCACCGGTATATTCCAGCGGCACCATGTAGAGCAGAGAAGCGCCCAGCGGCGCCATCGCCTTGTCGTAGAAAGCCTTCGAAGCGTCGAAATCGGCGACGGTTATGCCGAGATGGTCGATCATGGAAATGCCTCCCTTGCTGGTTCATTTGCCGGCACTTCGGCGCCGGCCAGGCCGGCCTCGATCACGATGTGCTGGCAGACATTGTCGATATCGCGGATGATGTCGTCGTTCCAGAAGCGCAAGATGGTCCAGCCGCTCGCCTTCAAATAGACACTTCGTGTCTCGTCGTACTGAAGATGTTCTGCATCAGCATGCTGGCTGCCATCGACCTCGACAATGAGGCGATGAGCCGAACACGCAAAGTCCACGATATAAGGGCCGATCAGCACCTGTCGCCGAAAGCTCATCCCCATCAGTCGGTGAGCACGCAACTCGTTCCAGAGCTTCAGTTCGGCATCTGTCATCATTCGCCGCATCGATTTGGCGTTTCTGCGCTGGCGGGATGGAACGAGGTCGTGACCCATCAAACACCCTTTCGCCGGTGATTAGCGAAATCGGCGACGACGGCTGATCTCCCCCCTTGCGGGGGAGATGTCCGGCAGGACAGAGGGGGTGCTGTCCCGCCGGCCTATCAATTGGAGACCGCTGCCCTCTCAAGAAATGATCGGAGCGAAGGTGGACAAACGGAAACGTCGGCGTTCCTTCACACCCCCCTCTGTCCTGCCGGACATCTCCCCCGCAAGGGGGGAGATCGGCCGCCACCAGCGCCTCCGCCAAAATTGCAAAGGTACTCGGCGCCACCCTCACCGCTTCACCTCCCAGGTGGTGATGCGTTCGCCGGTGTCCGGATCCTTGCCGTCCTTCAACTGTACACCTTGCGCCAAAAGCTCGTCGCGGATGCGGTCGGCTTCGGCCCAGTTCTTGGCGGCGATGAGAGCGAGGCGATTGGCGATTGCCTTGGCGACCTTGTCCTCATCCACCTCTGCCGAGGCGACATCGAAGCCAAGAAACAGCAGCGACGCCTTCAGCGCAGCGGCGGCTTCGTTGCCGTCCGCTGCCTCGCCTGCCAACTGCGTCAGCACCTGGAAGGCCGCGTAGGTGGCGAGATCGTCCGACAGAGCCTCCACCACCTGCGCCGGCAGTTGCCCGGCCGTCGGCGCCAGATCCGCCGCGCGTTTCCATTTGCGCAGCGTGTTCTCCGCCTCCTCCAGCTTGCGCACGGAAAAGTCGATCGGCTCGCGATAGTGCGTCATCAGCATCGCCAGCCGCAGAACCTCGCCCGGCCAGCTGCGGCCGCCGAAGGTCTCGGTCTCAAGCAGCTCATGGATCGAGTAGAAATTGCCGAGGCTCTTGGACATCTTCTGCCCCTCGACCTGCAGGAAGCCGTTGTGCATCCAGACATTGGCCATGACTGATGTGCCGTGGGCGCAGCGCGACTGGGCGATCTCGTTCTCATGATGCGGGAAGATCAGGTCGAGGCCGCCGCCGTGGATGTCGAAAACCTCGCCGAGATAGGCCGCCGACATGGCCGAGCATTCGATGTGCCAGCCCGGCCGGCCCCTGCCCCATGGCGAATTCCAGCCCGGCTCTTCCGGCGAAGACAGCTTCCACAGCACGAAATCGCCGGGTTCTTCTTGTGCGCGTCGACGGCAATGCGGGCGCCGGCCTGCTGCTCGTCGAGATTGCGCTTCGACAGTTGGCCGTAGTCCGGCATCGATGCGGTGTCGAACAGAACTTCGCCTGCGGCGACATAGGCATGGCCGCGTTGGATCAGGCTTTGAATCAAGGTGATCATGTCGGCCTTGCCGTCGGCGCGGGGCTCGACGAATTCGGTGGCGCGCGGCTCCACAGTTGGCTCCAGGCAGCCGAGCGTGGCGACGTCCCTGTGGAACTGGTCGGCGGTCTTTTCGGTCACCCGCCGGATGGCTTCGTTGAGCGACAGCTTTCCGGCGGAGATTTCGCCGCCGAAATCGCGCAGCGCACGCGCGTTGATCTTGTCGTCGACGTCGGTGATGTTGCGCACATAGGTGACATGTTCCTGCCCATAGAGATGGCGCAGCAGGCGAAACAGCACGTCGAAGACGATGACCGGCCTGGCATTGCCGATATGGGCGAAGTCGTAGACGGTCGGGCCGCAGACATACATGCGCACGTTGAGCGCATCGATCGGAACGAAATTCTCTTTCGTGCGCGTCAGCGTGTTGTAGAGGCGCAGGCCCTGCGATGCGTCGGACATTCCATGCCTTCCCGTTTCAGAACTTTTTATCTGGATGGAGCCAGCCGCGCGCCGATGCGCAAATCAGGCTCCAGCCTGCTGGCCGGGGCGTTTGTCCAATCTGGGGAAAGATGAGGCGAAAACGTCCGGACCAGCGCGAGGCTAGCCAATAATGCAAATGCCACAAATGGCGAAAGACGTTTTCATGCGCGGCTTTATCGCCTCGACCAGTGTTGCCGTCAAGTCGCTGCTTCCGAGAAAAACGCCGTAAAGGTTGGCAAACGCGTCGCCCGATCACGCGGAATCAGGCAGTGAAACATTTTATTAAACATGTCGGTACAGTCATGAAACATTCGCCGGCTAGATCACCAAGCGTCACGATTTGGTCGGATTCAACGGTCAAACGCGAACACGAAAACGTTACCTGGGAAGAGAAACATGCCTCGAAGCAAGCAAGAAGCCACCCGCGCCAAGCAACCGGCGCTGGCCAACCACTATCGCGCAATCGGTCCGGCCGCGATCGTCGCCGCCCTTCTTCACACCGCAAAGAAGAAGAAGCCGGCACCGAAGATCGTATCGCCCCGCGCAGCCTGAAGCGGTGCGCGACCGGCGCCAAAGGCGCCGGATATGAGGCGCTCATATACGCCTCGAACAGTATCCAATCCTTCGTTTGAGCATGATCTTTCCCGAAAACCGGGGGCCACTTTTCGGGATCATGCTCAAAACAACGTCATCTGACTGTCGTCCGCGCCAGGCTTCTGGCGCCTGGCCTTCTCGGGCTCCGGCCCGATCTCGCCCCTCGCCTGAATCTCCGGGCCGGTGTTGGCGACCTTGTTGACGAGGTCGGAGACGGGGATAGCCTCGAAGAAGTCGAGTTGCGCCGGCCGCAACAGGTCGGCGACATCGCGCGGCTCGAGCGTGCGGCAATCCAGCCAACGGGCGAAATCCCTGGGACCGATCACCACCGGCATCCGGTCGTGGATATGGGCGATGTCGGCATTGGCGTTGACCGTCAGGATGGCGCCGGTGTCCATTTCCGAGCCGCCCGGTTCGGCATAGATCTCGATCAGGCCGGCAAAGGCAACCAACCCGCCATGCCTCGGCCTAATCCAGTAGGGTTGCCCCCTCTTGCCCCCGCTCTGCCGCCATTCGTAGAAGCCCGACGCCGGCACCAGCGCGCGGCGATGGCGCATGGCGGCCTTGAACGATGCCTTTTCGATTGCCCCTTCCGAGCGCGCGTTGAACAGCAGCGGAAACTCCCTGGTGTCCTTGACCCAAGCGGGAATGAGCCCCCAGCGCACCAGCATCGGCTGCCGGTCCGGCAGATCGGAGCCAGGCGCGCGCGGCGCGCCGGCGGTCGCCATCAGCACCGGCTGCGTCGGCGCGATGTTGTAGCGTGCCGGGAAACCCTCAAGCTCGGCCAAGCCCAGAAAGGCAGCGGTCTGGTCCGGCGTCGCGGTCAAGGCAAAACGTCGATTGATGCCCTTCGAATGGTTCGGGTTGAAGGTGGCGATGGAAGCGGCGTTGCGCAACCGCTAAAGCTTCCTCATGCTGGGCGGTCCACAACAGACCCGCCATCAAGCCCGATCGGACACCATGAACGAACAGCGCAAGACACTTCCGGCCGTCTCGGTGGCCGTCGTGCGTGGTGACACCGTGCTGCTGGTCAAGCGAGCGCGGCAGCCCTCACAGGGGCTGTATGCTTTTCCGGGCGGCAAGGTCGAGGCCGGCGAAACACTGGAGGATGCGGTACGGCGCGAGTTGCTGGAAGAGACCGGCTTACGTGCCACCGGTTTCCGCCCGCTTAGGGAAATCCATATCGACGGCAGGGACGACTTACATCCAGTCGACTACCGCCTCACGGTCTTCGGCGCTGCCTATATTGGCGGCGAGGCCGTGGCCAGCGACGATGCCGAGACAGCCGCCTTCTACACGCTGCGCGAGATGGCGGCGTTGCCGCTTGCCGGTTCAGTGTTCGCGGTGGCGGAAGGTCTGCTTGGCCGATCTGCTGGTTCCCCTGAAAGCCGCTGAATTCCTCAACCGCCGCGCCGGAAACGCCTTGCAGGCGACAAATTGTTTGGCCACATAGACTTATGAGCCGCGCTCCTTTTCTTGTCGCTTTATGCCTTGCCGTCAGCACGGCCGTGGCCGTGCGGCCGGCGTTCAGTGCCGAGTCGCCGTTCGAGCCGGGGCTGATGCGGCTGGCGGAGGTTCTGGGCTCGCTGCATTTCCTGCGCAATCTGTGCGGCGAGAAGGGCGACCAATGGCGTGGCGAGATGGAAAAACTGCTCGATTCGGAAAATCCGGACCCGGAGCGTCGCGCCCGCTTCATCGCCAGCTTCAATCGCGGCTATCGTTCCTTCGGTGGCACCTATACGCAGTGCACTGCTTCGGCCACCGAAGCCATCAGCCGCTACATGAAGGAAGGCGAGACGCTGTCGCGCGATATCGCCTCGCGCTACGGAAACTAGGCATCCGTCAACAGATATCCGGCTCGTCGCTGGCCATGTCGATCAAATCCGGCTTGTACCGGTCTGTGTCTTGGTGCAATCCTGATGTTGCGCTTCTGCAACAGCGTTAATCAAACGTTACCGCGCGAATGCGAAATTAACTCAAACTGAAGGTTTTCGCCCCGCAGGCCGGTCTAATCGGCTAAGTTTGATCCGGGTTGAAACGCAGCTTCGCCAAATACAGCCGCCTCTGTAAAAGACGATCAAATAAATGTCGTATTTACAGATACTTACTTGAGGCTGCGTGTAACGGAACAGATCAAGCCTGATCCGCACGGATGGATCGCCGCTTGAAAGGGTGGACATCGCTTATGGAACAAGCTGCCAACGACATCGACGCGCTGGTCAGGGAAGAGAAGCGCCTGACGGCGGTGGAGAGCCACAGCGAAGCCTGGGCGGAAGGCCTTTCGGCCGGCATCGAGCCCGAGATCATTGCCGAGGCGGCGCTTGAGACCGCATTCGGCGAAATGCTGCGCGCCAACGGCGAGACATCGGCCCTTGCCCTGCTCGACCGCATGCGTGAAAAGGTGATTGCTGGCGCCTTCCAACCCGAGCGGCTGCGGCACTGAACCGACATCCGGTTCTTTGACGATCGAGTGCCGTTTGGGCATCATGCCCGGGAGCCAAGGAGATACGGGCAGTGAATTTTCCGATGTCAGGCGGGCCGAAGGGCCTGGTCCTCTACATCCGCCTCGCCACTTGCTGTGCCACGATTGCCTTTGTGACGTGCCTGGCAAGCAGCCCGGCCTATGCGCTGAGCGAGATCCAGCGCGAAGAGCTTCCCTCGCCTGTCACACCGTCGACGAATGACGACGTTTCGCCCGGCGGCGCGATTCCCATGCCTGACCCGGCGGGAACGCCGCCTTCGACCGGCCAGCAGCCGACCGCTCCGGACGCCGCGGAGCCCGAGAGCCCATCCGATGGCGGCACCAACAGGCCGCGAGTCGATCCCGAAGCGCCCTTGCCCGAGGTGGTCTACGATCTCAGCAAGCTGCCCGAGCCCGTGCGGCGCATGCATGATTTGATCATCGAAGCCTGCAAGAGCGGCGACATCGAAAAGCTCCGGCCCTTGATCGGCAAGGGCGACAGCATGACCCAGCTGTCGCTGGCCGACATCGACGGCGACGCCATCGCCTTCCTCAAAGGGCTGTCCGGTGACCCAGATGGCCAGGAGATCCTGGCCATTCTGGAGGAAGTGCTCAGTGCCGGCTATGTCCATGTCGACGCCGGAACACCGCAGGAACTCTATGTCTGGCCGTATTTCTTCGCGCTGCCGCTGGACAAGCTCGACGCCAAACAGCGGGTCGAACTGTTCAAGATCGTCACCGCCGGCGATTTCGACGACATGAAGCAGTTCGGCGCCTATATCTTCTACCGCGTCGGCATCACGCCGGCCGGGCAGTGGACGTTTTTCGTCGCGGGGGATTGAGCGGGCTCACCTCCGCAAGGAAGAGTAAGCAAGGCTATCCCGGCAGCGCCTCGGAAAACTCCACCGCCCTGCCCTGCCCAGGCGTGACGATCTCGCCCTCCCACATGATGCGGCGGCCGCGAATGACGGTGCCGACAGGCCAACCGGTCACTTCCTTGCCATCATAAGGCGTCCAGCCTGCCTTCGAACCGGCCTGCGCATTGGTGATGGTCTCGCGCCGTTTCATGTCGACGACAGTGAAGTCGGCGTCGTAGCCGGCGGCGATGCGGCCTTTTCTGGCCATGCCGAAGATGCGCTGCGGCCCGTGGCTGGAGAGATCGACGAAGCGCTGCAGGGTCAGCCGGCCGGCATTGACGTGGTCGAGCATGATCGGTACCAGCGTCTGCACCCCGGTCATCCCTGAGGGCGAAGCCGGATAGGGTTTGGCCTTCTCGGCCAGCGTGTGCGGTGCGTGATCGGAGCCGAGCACGTCGACAATGCCTTGCGCGATGCCGTGCCAGACACCGTCGCGGTGGCGGGAGGCGCGCACCGGCGGGTTCATCTGGATCAGCGTGCCGAGCCTGGGATAATCGTCGGCGCTCAGCGTCAGATGGTGCGGCGTCGCTTCGCAAGTCGCCACATCCTTGTGCTGTTCGAGGAACAAGATCTCCTCGGCGGTCGAGATGTGCAGGACATGGATACGGGCGCGAGCGTCGCGCGCGATGCGCACCAGGCGTTCGGTGCAGCGCAAGGCGGCGATCTCGTCGCGCCAGACCGGATGCGATGACGGGTCGCCCTCGATGCGTTCGCCAAGGCGCTCGCGCAGACGGAACTCATCCTCGGAATGAAAGGCGGCACGGCGGCGGGTGTTTCGCAGGATCGAGGCGACGCCTTCGTCATCTTCGACCAGCAGGTCGCCGGTGGACGAGCCCATGAAAAACCTTTATTCCCGCCGCACCCGGCAACCGCTCGAGCTCGCCGACATCCCCGGCGTTGTCGCGGGTGCCGCCGACCCAGAACGCGAAATCGCAATGCATGCGGCCGGTGCCGCGCCGAACCTTGTCGGCCAGCGTTGCCTCGCTGGTGGTCAATGGATTGGTGTTGGGCATCTCGAACACCGCGGTGACGCCGCCAAGCACCGCCGCCCGCGAGCCGGTTTCCAAATCTTCCTTGTGCTCCAGGCCCGGCTCGCGAAAATGCACCTGGCTGTCGATGACGCCCGGCAGGATGTGCAGACCGCGGCAATCGATCGTCTCGCCGGCCGAAGCCTGGCGGAGATCGCCTATTGCGGCGATGCGGCCATTCTTCACGCCGATGTCACGTGCCCCCTCGCCATCATGGTTGACCACTGTGCCGCCTGTCAGGATGAGGTCGTAGGTCATGGCCATGCTCTCTTGCGGGGGGAGTGTCAGCGGCTTACGTAATGGCCAACCGTTTTGCAAGATCAGGCTTTTATCCTCCCCATGCCCTTTGCCCTGCTGAAAGACCGCGCGCTCATCTCCGTCTCCGGTCCGGATGCCGAGCACTTTCTACAAAACATCCTGACCACCGATCTCGATACGCTCGGCGCCGGCGAAGCCAAGCCCGGCGCGCTGTTGACGCCGCAAGGCAAGATCCTGTTCGACTTCCTGATCTCGCGTGCCGGCGAAAACGCCTTCCGGTTGGAATGCCGGGCCGACATTTCAGATGATTTCATTCGCCGGCTGATGCTCTACAAGCTTCGCGCCAAGGTCGAGATTGCCAAGTCGGAACAGGCGCTTGTCACTGTTGCGTGGGGAAAAGAGTCAATCGCCTCAGAAAATGATTCAACCGCGGTTGCCGACAGGCGCTTCCCCGATGAAAGCGTCACCCGCTCCTATGCCGGCACTGCGGACGCCGGCGACATCGCTGCGTGGCACGCCTTCCGCATCGCCCACGGCATTGTCGAGAGCGGCGCCGATTATGCGTTGGGCGACGCCTTCCCGCATGACGTGCTGCTCGACGAGACCGGCGGCGTCGGCTTCAGGAAGGGCTGCTATGTCGGCCAGGAAGTCGTCTCGCGCATGCAGCACCGCGGCACGGCAAGGCGGCGCGTGCTGATCGTCCGAGCCGAGCTTCCCCTGCCGGCGACAGGCACCGAGCTCACGGTTGGCGGACGACCGGTCGGCACGCTCGGCTCGAGTGCGGGCACAACAGGGCTTGCCATTGCCCGTATCGACAGGGTCAAGGCGGCACTCGACGCCGGCCAACCGATCCTGGCCGGCGATGTGCCGGTGACGGTGGCCATTCCCGCCTGGGCCAAATTCAGTTTTCCGCAGGAAACCGTCAGCGCGGAGGAAGCCTGATGGCGGCAGACCGCACCGGTGCGCCGCCACGCGCCTGGCAGCGCATGCTGTCCGGCCGCCGGCTCGACCTGCTCGACCCCTCGCCGCTCGACATCGAGATTTCGGATATTGCCCATGGGCTCGCCCGCGTTGCCCGCTGGAACGGCCAGACCAGCGGCGAGCATGCGTTCTCGGTCGCCCAGCATTCACTGCTGGTCGAGTCGCTGTTCAACGATCTGGTGCCGCAGGCTTCGGCCAGTGACCGGCTCGCGGCTCTGCTGCACGATGCGCCTGAATATGTCATCGGCGACATGATCTCACCGTTCAAGTCGGTCATGGGCGGCAGCTACAAGGACTGCGAGTTGCGCCTGCAGCGCGCCATCCATCTGCGCTTTTCGCTGCCTGCCGAACCGGCCGCGGCGCTGCGCAGGGACATCAAGCGCGCCGACCAGATCGCCGCCTATTTCGAGGCGACGCTGCTTGCCGGCTTCTCAACCGCCGAGGCAACCGAGTTCTTCGGTCGTCCGCGCGGTTTTTCCGCCGAGCGCTTCGACTTCACGCCACGCTCGGTAACCTGGGCGCAGAACGCATTCCTGAAGCGATTTTCGGCGATCGAAAAGTCGCGACACCCAGTTGCGACGTCGGCGGTAGGGTAGAGAACGCTAAATTAACCGGAAGCGGCAACAGTGTGGTGTTCGATCACACCGCAGGCGCGCCTCATGCCCGTCGTGGATGTCAAGGATGGTTCGATCGTCCCCGAGCGGGCGCCCGAAGGCGTGGAGCGCCCGCGACGCATGGAAGACGAGCTGCGCGACCAGAACGAACGCTTTTCGGCCGCTGTCGAGAACATGTCGCATGGCCTGTGCATGTTCGACGCCGACGAGCGCATGATCATCTGCAACGGCAACTACCTCAACATCTTCTGCCTCGACGCCAGGCTGGTACGACCGGGCATCCGCTTCCTCGACATCCTGCGGCACAGCGTCGACATCGGCATCGCCTCGCAAAGCGCCGAAGAACTCTATGCCATCCGCAAACCCTATATCGACCAGGCGAAGCCCTCGACCTACGAAGAGACGCTGTCGGATGGTCGCATCATCAACATCTCGCATCGCCCGCTGGCCCTGGGCGGCTGGGTCTCGATCTACGAGGACATCACCGAACAGCGGCGCGCCGAGCAGGATCTCAAGGAGCAGCATCGCCGTTTCGACGCCGCACTCGCCAACATGTCGCAAGGCCTGCTGATGTACGACGCCGACGGCAAGATGATCGTGCGCAACCGGCGTTATCTGGAACTCTACAAAGTCACCGCGGCGGACTTTCCGCTCGGAACGACGCATCGCGACGCGCTCGAAAAATTGCTGGAACTCGGCATCTATCAGCAGATCGACGTCGACAGCGAGGTCGCCAAGACCGAAGCCTGCCTGTTGGCGGCAAAACCGCATTCGGCCTATCGCTATCTTACCGACGGCAGGACGGTTCTGGTCACACGCCAGCCGATGAGCGGCGGTGGCTGGGTGGTGACTTTCGACGACGTCACCGAACGTCGCCGCACCGAAGAGCGCATGATCCATCTTGCACATCATGACACGCTGACCGGACTGCCCAACCGCTCGATGTTCCGCGAACGGCTCGACCTGGCGCTGGAGGATGCGGCGGCTGCGCCATTGGCAATCTTCTCGCTCGATCTCGACCGCTTCAAGGCGATCAACGACACCTGGGGACATCCTGCCGGCGACTGGCTGTTGAAGAGCGTGGCCGAGAGGCTGCAGCGTTGTGTGCGCAATGAAATAGACATCGTCGCCCGCTTCGGTGGCGACGAGTTCGTCGTCATGCAGTTCAATTCCAGGGGCATTGCCGATGCTGAAAAACTGGCGAAACGCATCGTCGAGGCAATCGCAAAGCCATTTCGCGACAAGAGCCGGGACATGCATGTCGGCATCAGCCTGGGCATTGCCGTTTTCCCCGAAGACGGCAGGGACGTCGATACGCTGCTGAAAAATGCCGATACCGCGCTCTATCGGGCCAAGAGCGAAGGGCGCAACCTGTATCGCTTCTTCGAACCCGCAATGGACGCCATAGTGCAGGCCCGCCGGGCGCTCGAGGTTGACCTCGACGCGGCGCTGCCGCGCCAGGAGTTCGATCTCGATTTCCAGCCCATCATGAACATCGCCTCCGGCGAGATCATCGGCGCGGAGGCCTTGATGCGCTGGCATTCGCCAACGCGCGGCACGGTCGCGCCGGACGCTTTCATTCCGGTCGCCGAAGAAACCGGACTGATCGTGCCGCTTGGCGAGTGGGCGCTGAGGAAGGCCTGCACGGCGGCGGCAAGCTGGCCTCCCGGCTTGCGCATCGCGGTCAATGTCTCGGCCGTGCAGCTCAAAAGCGGTGGGTTTGCCCGCAGCGTCATCTCGGCTCTGGCCTTTTCCGGTGTGCCGGCCGGACAGCTGGAACTGGAAATCACCGAAACCGTGCTGATGGACGAAAGCAAAGCCGTGTTGAAGACGCTGCGCCAGCTGCGCGATCTCGGCATCCGCATCGCGCTGGACGATTTCGGCACCGGCTATTCCTCGCTCGGCTATCTCAGGCGTTTCCCGGTCGACAAGATCAAGATCGATCGCTCCTTCATTCACGACATGGGCAATCGCGACACGGCGGCGATCGTTCGCACCATTATCGGGCTCGGTACCGAGCTTGGCATTGTCGTCACTGCCGAAGGCGTCGAGACCGAGGTGCAACTTGACATGCTGCGCGACAATGGTTGTGCCGAGGCGCAAGGCTATCTGATCGGCGTGCCGTCGAAGGCTACGGACATCCAGCGCCTGCTGAAGTCGCGTGCGCTGCACAGCCACGCCGGCTGATTCGTCCGAGGGCGCCCTGCCCTCTATTGATGGATCGGTTGCCAGCTCGGTTTTGACAGGTGGGCAGCCATGAAACCGGCGACGGCCTCGACTTTGGCCGGGCGCGCGCGGGCCGACGGCGTTACAAAATACAGCGCGCCCCTGGGCAAAGTCCAATCGGTCAGGATCGCTTCCAGACGCCCGTCGGCAAGATACTCGCTGGCAATGAACTCCGGCAGTTCGGCGATCGCAGTTCCGGCCAGCACGGTCGGAACAAGGGCGTCGGAATTGGTGACCCGCAACGGTCCGGACGGTGTGACAACCTCTTCATCGCCCGCAGCATTGCTGAAATGCCAAACGTCCTGCCGCGGCCGATAGGCGTAGCCAAGACAGTGATGTGCGTCGAGTTCGCGTGGCGTGCTCGGCCGGCCATGCCTGGCAAGATAGGATGGCGCCGCAACGATGAACGGCGCAATGTTGCACAAGCGCCGGGCAACCAACGAGGAATCCGGCAACACGGCAATCCGCAAAGCTGCATCGAACCCCTCGCCGATCAGATCGACGACCGCATCGCTTAGATGCATGTCGATCGACACGTCAGGATAGAGCTTGAAGAAATCAGGAAGCAGCGGCGCCACCCACCTCAGCCCGAACGACATTGGAACGGCCAGACGTACAAGGCCGCGAGGACTGGCCGACAGTTCTCGCACCGCGTTCTCGGCATCCTCCGCGTCGCGGTAAAGGCGAGACGCACGCTCGGCGAGTCGATGACCGAAATCCGTGAGGGCCAGGCGGCGCGACGTCCGGTTGAAAAGCCGCGCGCCAAGCCGCTCCTCCAGGCGGCTGACGCCACGTGACACCGTCGCCACCGACAGGCCAAGCACACGTGCCGCGGCGGCAAAGGATCGCTCCTCCGCGACCTTGGCAAACATTGCCAAACCTTCAAAATCCGGGGCTTTCGACATTAGCAATCCTGCAATGATTGTTTGCAAGCATTGCTATTTCGAAAGGATCGACCTGTCCATATGTCTCTGTCACCCACAACAAGGAGTGACGAAAATGACAAACAAACTCGAAGGAAAGATCGCCGTGGTTACCGGCGGCAGCAGCGGTATCGGCCTTGGCATTGCCAAGCGCTTCGCCGCGGAAGGTGCGCATGTCTACATTACCGGACGGCGACAGGCCGAGATCGACAAGGCCGTCGCGGCAATCGGCAAAAACGCCACCGGTATCCAGGCCGACTCGACCAGTTTCACCGATCTCGACCGTCTCTACGCTCAGGTGAAAGCGCAAAGCGGCCGTATCGATGTGCTCTCGGTTAACGCCGGCGGTGGTTCCATGCTGCCGCTCGGCCAGATAACCGAACAGCACTTCGACGAGACATTCGACCGCAACGTCAAGGCGGTACTGTTCACGGTGCAGAAAGCGCTCGCACTGTTGGCCGACGGTGCCTCGGTGATCCTGACCGGTTCGACCGCCGGCTCAACCGGCGCGGCGGCGTTCAGCGTCTATAGCGCGTCGAAGGCTGCGCTGCGCAATTTTGCCCGAAGCTGGATAATCGACCTTAAGGAGCGACAGATCCGCGTCAACATCCTCAGCCCCGGTCCGACCCGTACGACAGGTCTCGCCGAGCTTGCCGGACCCGAAGCCGAACAGCAAAAGGGTTTGCTTGATTTCCTCGCTACCCAGGTGCCGATGGGGCGGCTCGGCGACCCTGACGAGATCGGCAAGGCGGCAGTGTTCCTGGCCTCTGATGATTCCAGCTTTGTCACCGGAGCCGAGCTGTTCGTCGACGGCGGCACCGCCCAGGTCTAGCCCATCACGCCGGTCGCGTCCTCAAGCGGGGGCGACCGGCTGCCGACTGCGCATCATCATCAACGCAGCGCTTCCAGATATTTCTCGTGGAAGCTGACATAGCCCGGCTCGACCACCTTCAGATGCCGCTCGATCAACGCGTGAAACTGCGGCAGTTGATGAAACGGCACGCCGGGATAGGCATGATGCTCGGCATGGAACGGCATGTTCCAGGCCAGCTTGCGCACCACCCAGTTGGTCAGCGTGGTTCTCGTGTTCTCCAGCATGTTGGCAACGAACGGACAGCGGCCATGCTCGGCCAGAAGATAGAGGCGCAGAAACGGCTGGCCGAGCAGAGCGGGAATGATCCAGACATAGAGAAGCACGGAGAGCCGGAAATAGGCGGCGAGCAGAAGGACGACGGCGTAGAAGGCGATCATGGCGCGCGCCTCGGCCCGCACCTTGGGCCGGCCTTTCGGCGGCACATAGCTTTCCTGGTTGTCACCAAAGGCATTGGCGTAGAGCGTCTTGAGATGGCCCCACCACAGCGGGATGCCGGAAACATGCACGAGGTACTGCCGCAGCGTTTCCGGTTTGGGAAAGGCCAGCTCCGGATCGCTTTCGGGATCCTGGGTGAAACGGTGATGGGCGAAATGAAAATAGCGGAACCAGTCGGCCGGGAGCGCCAGCGCCAGGCTGCAGACCCGCGCCACGGCGTCATTCAACCATTGCGTCTCGAAGGCCGTGCGATGAACCGTTTCGTGCAGCAGCGTGAACAAGAAGACGATCAGGATGCCTTGCGGCAGCATCAGCAGCGGCCAGAATGCCACTTTCGCGGCGATCAGCGATCCAATGATCACAATCGCACCCCAATGGGCGCCGAGTTGCACGAAACCCGCGACATCGGATTTGGCGGTCAGGCGACTGCGCTCTTCAGGGGTCAGTGACGCGATGATGTCGCGATGGTCCATCGGCTTCGATCCAGGCTGGCGATTTGATAAGGCCTACTCTAGTCGTTGAAAAAGCTTTCCAAAAACGACGATTCCTGCGATTTGGATAAGCTTATCTTATCTATCGGGCAATCATGGTCACATCTCCATCCCTGAAAGGACTTCAAGCTTTCGAGGCCGCGGCGCGCACGGGCAGCTTTGCCGCGGCGGCGGAAGAGCTTTCGGTCTCCGCCGCCGCCATCAGCCAGCTTATCCGCACCGTCGAGGAACAGATGGGGCGCAAGCTGTTTCATCGGGTCAACCGCAGGGTCGTGCTCACCGAGGCCGGCGTGGAAATGCTGCCGCGGCTGACCATGGCCTTCCAGGAAATCGGCAGTGTCTCGCGCGAGCTGGGCGGTGATGCCTTCCGCCCGCGCCTGGTGGTCTCGGTGCCGCCATCCATGGCCATGGGTTGGCTTTCGCAGTGTCTCGCCCGCTTCGTCGCCAGCCACGGCGCCGCCGATATATCGCTGCGGGGTGACGACGACCCGGTGCCGTTCGACCGCGAGCTGATCGACATCAGGCTCTCCTACGGTCCGCATTATCGTGAGCACCCGACCGAGGACATTGTCCGGGACGCCGTCTATCCCGTCTGCGCACCGGAGCTTGCCAGCGCAATCAAGGCAGACGGCGGTCCGCTCGCCGGGCTGCCGCTGATCCATACCGACTGGGGACCGACCGGCGCCTCGTTTCCGTCCTGGCGCAACTGGTTCGAAGCTGCCGGTGTCCAGCCCGACCGGGCGGCGCAGCGCGGCCTGTCGGCCAACTCGTCGCGTGCGGCCCTCGACCTCGCCGTTTCGGGGCTGGGTGTGGCGCTGGCGCAAGGGGTCTATTGTGCGCAAGCGGTGGAGGACGGCAGGCTGGTCCGCCCCGCCGTCAGGGCGATCGCGTTGCGCCAGCCCTATTGCCTGACGATTCCCGAGCGCAGCGCCAGGCGCGATGTCGTGGCGGCGTTCCGCGATTGGCTGATCAACGAATGCCAGCGCGCGGTGGGCTCGCCGGCGCTGCGTTGATCTGACAGACTGCGATGATCAGAGGTGCCCGCTCAAGGCTGTCACCATGTCCTTGTTCGTCGCCACGGGAATGATCTCGAACTCGACCAGATCAGCCCATTCGATGACCCAGCGCTGCAGCAGCGTGACGTCGTCCGTCTCCACCAGCAGGAAGCAGCGGCTCATATCCGCCGCGATCCAGCTGTGGTGCACGACAAGCTCCTCCGGCTTCAGGCGGCCCCGATCGCGGAAGCGGCGATAGATATCCTTGCGATCGCAGCTGGTGAAATCCTCAATCACGATGAACTGCATGTTTCTCCCCCGAGCAATTCCAGGAAAAGTGTGAAGCGGATTCCGCCCGGAATTGTTTCAAAACAAAGATATAGAACTATTGTCGTCCTGGCCGGTCGAGCCGCTCCAGGAACCACTGCGTCAACCGCACCCAGACCTCGTCCTTCTCGCCGGAATCCTCCCAGCCATGGTCGAGATTGGGGTTGTCGTTGACCTCGATGACGAAGACGCCGTCCTTGGTCTCCTTGAGGTCGACGCCGTAAAGGCCATCGCCGATGCAGCGTGCCGCCTTGACCGCGGTCTCGACGACATGGGGCGGCGTCTCCTTCAGCGTGAAGGTCTTGATACCGCCCTGATCGGGCTTGCCATTGGCCTTGTGGTTGACGATCTGCCAGTGCTTCTTGGCCATCAGATAGTGTACGGCAAACAGCGGCTGGCCGCCGAGCACGCCGACGCGCCAGTCATATTCGGTTGGAATGAATTTCTGGGCGATGAGGAGGTCGGAATCCTCCAGCCATTCGGTCGCAAGCCGTGTCAGTTCCTCGAGATTCTCGCATTTCTTGACGCCGCGCGAGAAGGAGGAGTCCGGGATCTTCAGCACCAGCGGGAAGCCGAGCGTCTGTGCCGCCAGTTCGAAGTCAGAGGTGCCAGCGATCATCACTGTCGGCGGCACCGGCACCTTGTTGTAGGACATCAGTTCGTTCAGATAGACCTTGTTGGTGCAACGGATCATCGACAGCGGATCGTCGATGACCGGCATGCCCTCCTGCTGGGCGCGGCGGGCGAAGCGATAGGTGTGGTTGGAGATCGAGGTGGTCTCGCGGATGAACAGCGCATCGTAGTTCGCGAGCTTGGCGAGATCCTTTTTGGTGATCGGCTCGATTTCGACGCCCATCTTTTCGGCGATCTTGGCCCAGTAGCGCAGCGATGAGATTTCCGACGGCGGCAATTCCTCATGCGGATCGACCAGCGTGGCGAAAGTGTAGCGCGCCGGCGTGCGCCCCTTGGTGTCGCGCCATTCGCGGTTGGTGTAGGTCTCCAGGCACTGGATGAAGTTCTTTTCTTCGTCCTCGGTCATGCGCGCCAGCGGATGGAAGCCGATCTTGCGGATCGAGGCCCATTCGGCGCTGTCCTTGATATGGACCTCGAGCGCCGGCGCCCGGAACCAATCAAACAGGAGCTTGGCGAAGCGGTCCCAGACCTTCGACGGCCCGATGCCGAAGAAGATACACACCTTGGCCGGAAAGGCGCCGCCGAGGTCCTTGCGGCATTTGTTGAGCGCCAGTTCCAGCTCCGGCAAAGCATGTTCGTAGAGCTTGCGCTCCGACAGGTCGATCATCGTCTCGACGGTCGGGATGACCTTGTGGCCGCGCGAGCTCGCCAGCAGCGAGGCATAGTAGCCGCGGCTCTGGTAGCCGTAGTTGTTCGACAGGTTGATGACCTTCGGCCGCTGGCCGCGGAACAGCGATGGATGCGCGAGATAGTCGCGATTGGTGATGATCTTGTGCGGTGTCGCCACCTGGTCGAGATCGCTCTGCCGGCCGGTAAGGATGACCCAGGTCATTGTGTGTCGCGCTTCCCCAAAGTTATGGCGGCACGCAGTCCGTCGCGGCCGAACTGCGCCATGTTCATGAAGATGCCGTAGGGCACGGGAATATTGGCGGCATCAAGGATGGTTTCCTGCCTTTCGTCCTCGACCCAGGGATCGTGGATCAGAATATGATCGCCATCATCGCCGATGGCCAGCACCCAGTGCGGCACCTTCTTGCCGAACATCAGGAAGCCGCTGATCAGCACCAGCACCAGTTTTCCCGCAGCGATCGCGGTTCGGATGTCATCGATGCTGAATGAGCGGTAGTTCACCGGGATGCCGTAACGTTCCGCGCGGCGGCGAAAGTCGACCTGGGCCAGTTCCATCACCCGGCGCTTGTCCTCGCTGCGCACCGACTGTAGGAACAGCGCGCCATAGAAGGAAACGAAGATTTCCGCCGCGAGGCCGCTTTCGTACCCCGACACAGCAAGGCCAAACGGTTCGCAGCCGCCCGGCCCCGACATCATGAAGACGGTCGTCGCCTCGCGCCAGAGGCGGATTTCCATCACCGGATCGGGCACGAAGGCGCGGTCGAAATTGGCCATGGCCATCATCAGGCAGCATGGGCCGCAGGTGAACTCGCAGGTCTGCTGATAGAACGGCACCCTGGTGGCGATCGGAACGTCGCCGCGCAAGGTTTTCTCATAGCGAAGTGCGGTCTCGCCATCCTCGTAGTAGCCTGGCTCACGGCCAATCTTGCGGTAGCCGGCCTGCTCGTAGATGCGGATGGCCCGGCTGTTGTCCTCACGCACTTCGAGACGCAGCATCATGCGGTCGTGTTCGAAGGCTGCGTCTTCCGCCGACGCGAGCAGCATGCGGCCGACACCCAGCCCGCCAAAAAACGGGCCCGTGGCTATAGAGTAAAGCCGCGCCACCCCACTGCCCTTGCGAAACAGCACGATCGCGTAGCCAGCGACTCGGCCATCGACTTCGGCGACCAGCGTCTCGGCGGTCTCGCGCTCGATGAACAGGCGAAAGGAGCGACGGGAAATGCGATCGCTCGAAAAAACGGCTTTCTCGATGGCGGCGAGATCATCGACGTCAGACGCGCGGGCCGTGCGGATCTCGGCAGGCATGCGACTTGAGAAAACCTCGATTGCGTTGCGGAAACGGCCCCGGTCAAAAGCGTCGCAAACACCGGCTGAAGCGCCGGTATTCATCAAGCGCTATCGCTCCTTGATTAGGGCCGAATTGTGACAGTTTCCGCGCCGGCAAGGAAGCCCGCGGGCTTTGAACAGGATCGCTGTTTTGATAGGCCACCGGTTGTGAACAATTGCGGCCAACTCAGCTTGCGAGGCCCGCCAGAAGCTGGCCATAGGCACTCTTGGCCACGACCGCCAATTGCTCGCGCGGCAACGAGCCGACGACAGCGCAGCCATAGCCCTTGTCCAGCCAGTAGACGGCCTGCGGGCCGTCCTGCGCCGAAGCATAGGTGCCCTTGGCATTCTCAGCCGATTCCGCGGTGACGAAGAGCGATATGCGCTCGCCCTTGTCGTCCTCGTAGAGCAGCATCGCGGCCTTGGCTTCGCCGGCCGGCAGCAACCTGCCGCCGACCAGTTGAAAACCGTTTGCGGTCAGATCCGGCGCCACCAGCTTCAGCCCGACCCGGTTGGACAGCCAGGTCTGCAAATGATCCTTGTCGCTGGCCGGCACTTCCACCGCATGCCGCTTCTCGGCGGCATAGATGACATGGGCGGCGATCGCCTGTTCGGCGAGCCGATCTTCCGCCGGATCCTCCTGTCCGATGCCGCCAATGCCGGCAAAGTAGCCGCCAAAGCCGCCCGTGGCCAAAAGCACGGCCGCGGCAGCGGCAAGCCACCAGCGCGAGTGCGGCACCGCGGCCTTAACAGGCGCTTCGCCGAGCACCACCTTGCGCAAGCGCGCGGGAACAGGCTCATCCAGCACGCCGGCAAAGGCTGAGCGCAGCGCCTCCCGATCGGCTGTGAAGCGGGCGCTTCTGGCCTTCATCTCGGGATTGGCGTCGAGCCAGGCATCATAGGCGGCGCGCTCGTCTGCCGGCAGTTCGCCGTCGAGCGCCATATGGATGTCACGTTCTGAAAAATCGCGGCGGATCATTTCTCGACGATCCTTATCGCGCGGCGGCGCGCCGTGTCATCCAGCAAGCCGCGCAGTTCCTCACGCCCGCGCGCAATGCGCGACATCAGCGTGCCGGCGGGCACGCCCAGAATGTTGGCGGCCTCGGCATAGGAAAAGCCTTCGATGGCGACCATGACAAGGGCGGCGCGGCGATCGGGGCTGATCGCCTGCAGCGCGTCGATGATCTCGCGTGAGGCGATGCCCTCCAGTTGCTCGGCAGGCTGGGCCACCGCCTCGCCGGCTTCGAGCGGCAGCATCGCCGCTTCGCCGCGACGGTTCACCTTGCGCATCTGGTCGATGAACAAATGATGCATGATCGTAAACAGCCACCTCCTGGGGCTTTCTCCCGTCTGCCAGTTGTCGAGCCGCATGAGCGCGCGCTCGAGGCAGTCCTGAACGAGGTCGTCAGCAGAATCGCGGTCGCGCAAAAGCGAGCGTGCGTAGCGGCGCAGGCGCGGTATTTCGCCAAGGATTGCTGCCTTCTTTTCGTCCATGACCGCTGGTTCTGAAATCGCCCTCATTGATCCCGATTCAACGCGCCTTCCGGGCGCGACGCAAGCGGCCAGCGCGAAGCGGTCCACCGCCCCGGTCACCCAAGCAATGAGACAACGCCGGCGGGTGCCGGTTTATTCCCGGTCGGACTGAAATCTTATTGTTCTTGTTTGCCTTTATCCGTTTTCCCTCGCTGCCCTGGTCAAAAGCCGCTGGTAGAACAGGCCGATGCCGATCAGCACGGCGCCCAGGCCGATGAAGGATAGCGCCCTGAGCACGCCTTCCAGTTCCGACATGTCGAAGAGGAAGACCTTCAGCACGGCGATCGCGATCAGCGCGGCCGAGGCAATGCGCAGCACCTGCGACTTCAGCCAGACGCCGGCGGTGAGCAGCGCCACGCCGATCACCAGCCAGAGCGCCGAATAGGTGTAAGTCTCCAATTGGCCGAGCCCGCTCCACAGGCCGATGAACTCGCCCTTGAACAGCCGCCTCACCGACAGCGTGGCATAGGCCAGGGCAAGCACGGCCGCCACCACCGCCAACATCTGCGCATACCATTTCGGCCGCTTGTCGCGGGCATACAGCGCCAGCCCGCCGGCAGCGATGGCCGGCAGGAGATAGGCGAGGAACAACAGGTTGAACACCGGGATCTGGCCTGTCGATTCGTCGGTGAGCAGCGGGTTCAGCACCACGAAATGCCGGATGACGATGAAGGCAACCGAAACCACGCCGGCGGCCATCGAACCATAGCGTAGCACCGAGCTTGGCGAGCGCATGTCGACGGCGACCAGGATGGCGCCGGCACCGATGGCAATCAGGGTGTAGATCGCCTGCTCGGCAAGCGTCATCGCCCCCGTGTCGATGACACCGCCATGCATGGCGTGACGCACCAGCATGGCAACGGCAAGCAGCGCAAACAGCGCGGCTGCCGCTTCCATGGCGAGGCGCGGCCGGCCGTTGGTGGTGCGGGCGAGCTGCCAGGCAGCGAAGCCGAAGGCCAGCGCCGGGACGCCATAGCCCGGCAGAAGCCAGTTGAACACCGGTGTTTTGGAGAGGAATTCGGCGCCGACGATGGTTGGATCGAAGGCAACGCGGCCAAGCACGGCGATCGCCGCGCCCACCGAAATCCAGCCAAGCACCGGGTAAGAGCGCCAACGCGTTGCCTGCGCCGGTACGATGGCAGCGGCACCGAGCAGGATGGTGGTCCAGCCGGAATTGAAGGCCATGTGCAGCATCAAGAGGCCGGCGATCGCCGCGCCACCGAGGGCAAACGACACGGCCATGCCGCCTTTGAGCGGCGGCTCTTCGGCACGCGCGATCCACTCGCCGCCGCCGGCGAAAACCACCACCAGCAGCGCTGCTGCGGCGGCGTAGACAAAGTCGCGGTCGAGATTGCCGTAGGTGAGCCACAGCGCCAGCAGGATGACCAGCGGCGCAGCGATGCCCCATGCCGCCCAGCATGCCGCGCGGATCTGCGCGACAGCGGCGAAACGGCGGGCGGCCCAGAAACCGGCGCCGACGAAGACCAGGCCGAGACCAATGCCGATGCGCAGCGTCAAGGGATTTCCGGCCGCCACCCGCAGGCCGTCAAAGCCTACATTGCCTTGGGACAAATCGGAGCCGATGGTGGTGGGCGGAATGATGCCGAGATAGATCATCACGCTCACCAGACCCGCGGCATGCAGAAGCGGCACCGCGCGCGGTCGGTAGAGCGCGGTGGCGACAAGGGCGACGATGACCAGGGCGCCCGGCAAGGCATCGCCGGCAGCGACAAGTGTGGGATCGACGGATAGGCCCAGCGCCGAAAACGCAACAAAAACGCCCGGCACGATCGACGGCCAGTCGAAACCCTTTTTTGCCGTTTCCTCTTCGCCGCCACGACTGCCCAGCCAGACAAGGGCAAGCACCGCAAGCGTCACGGCGTCGATGAACAGGATGACGGCAAGGTCGGCGCCGGGCGCGTTCGTCATGTAGGCGATGGTCCAGGCGCCGGTGCCGAAGAAAGCGGCCGCTATCAGGAATTTCCAGTCGCGCATGCGGGCGATCGCCGCTGTGGCGGCAAGCACGATCGCCAGATAGACGAACAGCGCCCATGGATTTGGCGCCTGCGAGGACACAAGCGCCGGCGTCGCCATGGAGCCTACGAGACCAATGCCGGCCAGGGCCTGACCGTGAACGAGAGCAGCGACGATCGTCGCGACGCCGATGGCGCCGAGCAGCGTGAAGGCAAGCGCCGGGCCGATGAAGCCGTAAATGCCATGGGCGGCATAGACGGTGCCGAACAGGATGAAGGCACCGGCCGCCGTCAGGATCGCCGGAATATAGGCGCCGGCAACACCTTGCACCGGCACCTTGAAGCCGGTGCGGCGAATGAACTCGCCGCCGGCGACCAGCACCAGCCCGAGCACCGCCGCCATGGTGAGCCGCACGCCAGGGCCGAAAATGCCGGCCTCGATGGTGTAGCGGATCAGGAACAGACCACCCAGCGCCAGTGCGATGCCGCCGACCCAGACCGCCCAGCGCGTGCCGAGCGCCGTTTCGATATCCGGCTTGCCGGGGGCCTTGGCCGCTGCAATCGGCTCGACAGGTTCTGCTGCCTTCGGAGCCTCGCCCGCGGACCAGGGGCCGGGCAAAGCCTCGCCGGCCGGAGCTTCCGTTTCTGTAGCTGGCGCCTGCGTGACCGGTTCGCTCACCACTGGCGAGGCGATATCGGCCGCTGCCGCAGCCATCGGCGCCGCGTCGGCCTTGGCATCGGCCGCTATCCGTTCTGCCGGCTTGGCTACCGGCGGCGCCGCGCCCGAAAGGACGAGACTGCGCAGTGCGCCAAGTTCGCGCTCGATAAGGCCGATGCGGCTCTGCTGGCGCGAAATGATGACGAACAAGGCGATGATGGCGACAAGCCCGATCAGGCTTTCAAACATGGCGGTTCCCCCAAACCAGGCCAGTTTTCACTGACGTTTCATCTCACTGACATCCAAATGCGGCGGCTAAACGGCTGGAAAACTCAACGTGCCGCCAGATTGGCGGCTGGAAATATCGAACATGTCTCGGTGCCGAAAGCCAAGAGCTTGCCTCCAGGGCAGAGCGGCGAGACCAACCCAGCCTGGATAGACGACTTCGCTCATGCAGCATTGTCTCCGGCAATAGCCTTGCGCGCTGCGTGATATTTGCGCAGTGCGGCGAGAAAGCCGGCGCGGGCATCGGGCTGGTCGATACCACGCGGTTCATAGACGTGGCGCGTGAAGAAAAACCCGGTCAGCCGGAAGGCGTCCTCGACCGCCGCAGGATCGGCGCGCAGGCCGGAGCCGCGCTGCAAAAAGGCCGGCAGTACCAGCATCTTGTCGCGCCACGGCGCACCGGCTTCGCGCGACACTGCGCGGCCCGACTTCGGCGAGACATAGGCCAGATCCTGCCTCGTGCCGGTGGCGGCACATTGGCTGAGATCGAGGCCGAAGCCGAGCTCATCGAGGATCAGAAGTTCGAAGCGCGCCACCAGTTCGCCTGCGGCATCGGCATCGTCGAGATGGGCGATCATCACGGCGAGCGCTTCGTAAAGGCCGCCATGGGCGTCACGCTCGGGCAAGAGGCGCAAATGCGCGGCCATGGTCTGCAGGCCATAGACGGCGACGGCGCTGTCCATCAGCCGAGCGGCATTCATCTCGATGGCCTCGGCCTGGAACGTGCCGAGATGCTCGTCAAGGCGCGCCCGCCATAACAGATCGACGCGATTGCCTGGCTGGAGAACGGGCTGCTGCTTGCGCGAACGACCGCCGCGCACGAGACCGAGATGGCGGCCATGCGCACGCGTCATCACCTCGAGGATGGCGCTGGTTTCGCCATGCTTGCGGGTGCCGAGAATGATTCCCTCGTCGCGCCATTCCATGCCGGAGCTTTTCACCGATCGGGTGACGAAATCAAGGTATGGGCCCGGCACCGGGGCCAACGCTCGCGAGAACACATAAAAAACCGCCCGCAGCGTATCGCTGCGGGCGGCCTGGTAAGGTCAGTCGATCGATTAGAAGTTGCGCTGGAAGCGGACGATGCCGCCGATACCGTCCTTCTTGTCGGCCTTGGACCAGTTGCCGTAGACGGAGGGGTTGCCGTAGTTGCCGTAGTGATCCCAGTCGACTTCGGTCGTGATCGTGAAGCCGGGGACGATGGTATAAGCTACGTTCGCAGCCAAGGCGTAGTTCTTGTCGTCGTCAGCCGAGGCCTGGACGTTGAACGCGGTCTTGTCGTTGAACTTGTAGGTGCCGCCGCCCCAGACGGCCCAGTTGCCGCCCCATGGCTTGTATTGGGTGCGGCCATGGATTTTGAGGAAGTTGGCAGCGTCGTCCTTGGAATTGTCGTCGGTGCCGTAGCCGCCCATGACGAAGAGCGACAGCTCCTTGGTGACGTTGACGTCCAGGCGAACCTTGCCGGACACTTCTTCATAGTTGCTGTCATAAGCGACGACGCCGGTGATCGCACCCCAGTCGCCCTTGTACTTCAAGCCGCCGACGACATGCGGAACATAGCTGTCGATCGTGCTGGTGCCGGTGCCTTCTTCGAGTGAGACCACGCCCGTGAAGCCGCTGCCAGCGTCGAAATAATACTGGACGACGTTGGTGTCCTTGATGCCATACGGGATGATCGTGTCCTGGATGACGTTGCCGGCGTAACCGATGAATGCATCGTATGCTGTTTCATCCTTACCGACGCGCAGGCCGCCGAGCTGGATCCAAGCGAAGTTCAGCGAAGTCTTGCTGGTTCCATCTGCCTTGGTATTGGCGGCCTGCCAGCCAGTGCTTGCGCTTCCATCATAGTCGCCGGAGGAATTGCCGAACTGCCAGCGGGTCTCGGTGAAGGTCTTCAACGTGCCGAGCTCGGTTTCCTGGCCGGTATAAGTCCTCAGCGTGAAACGCATGTTCTTGTACCAGGTGTCGTGGCTGCCGCCATCCATGTGATCGGCAACGTTATTGACACCATCGAACGTACCCGAATCGCCAACGCCCATGTCATAGCGGAGATAGCCGCCGATGCGCAGGCAGGTCTCGGTGCCCGGGATGTAGAAGTAGCCGGCGCCGTAGACGTCGCAGATCTTGACGTATTCGGCCGGTTCCGGCTCGGCGACGACAACCGCGTCCGCGGCGCGAGCGCCGGAGACCGCGATCAGTGCCGCGGCTGAGCCGAGAAGGAGGCTCTTGATGTTCATTTTCTGACCTCTCCAGTCATAGTTTAAATGGCTTCGGATTTGTGGCTGGCGGATATGTTTTCCCGCCTCACCCCCACAACGAAAAAGGCGCGCACCGCGTCCCCTTTTCGCGGCGAACATACCCATCAAACCTCCGTCTTCAATGACGGTTTTTGAAATAACGTTGATTCCGCGAACAGATTAATGCTGTGTTGCACAAATAACACTTACCAATCTAGCGGCTGGCACAATTGGCACAACGTCATATATTCAATATATATTCGGATAGTTTCTCGGCTAACTATGCGTTCAGCACGAGATATTTCCAATTAATAGGCTGAAAATGGTATTTTTTGGCTACTTAGATTAAAAAGTAACCGTTACATTGCCTGCCACAGATGTGAAGCAGGCGTCCTCTGCCCGCGATGACGCAAGGGAATTCCAACACCGCCTGCCAAGTCGGCCAAATCTCGCCAAGGCGGTCGAAACAGGCTGTCACACGCTCCAGCGTATCGATTGTGACAGCCACCCGCTCACCGTGAGCCGGCACGGGACCGCTTTCTCAAGCTCAATACGACAAACGCAGGCGAGCAGAAACAAGGACGATCAAGGAATCACATCACGTCCAGCGTCGGTAATCGGCCAGCACCGCGGCGATGACGCGCCAGGATTTGTCGACTTCAACCGGGTTGTCTATATGACCGGCGGCGGTGATCAGCGCCTTCCACAACGCCCAGCCACGTCCGCGTGCCCAGGCCGCGTCATCGACAGCGATGTCGGCGCGGAAAACCTCCCTGCTCTCGCCCTCGAACAGGGTCCAGGCGATCACGAAGTCGCATGCGGGATCGCCGACGCCAAAGGTGCCGAAGTCGATCACGGCCCTCAAGCGGCCGTCCTCGACGAGCAAATTTCCCGAGGCAACATCGCCATGAAACCAGACAGGCGGTCCCTGCCAGGTCGCGGCAAGGGCTTCTTCCCAAACGGCACTCGCCGCACTGGCATCGATACGGCCACAGAGTGCCGTGATTCGCTTGCCTTGCCTCACCGTCATAGACGCTCAGCGGTCCGCCGCGAAAGAAGTTATGCTGCCCTGGCGCCGGCCCGCCTGATGGGTCGACGCGTTTCAATGCAATCAGGAACTCGGCAAGGTCAGCCGCGAATTGCGACAGGTCGGCGATGTTCTCCCGCCTCGCGGTCTCACCTTCGATCCAGCCACAGACGGACCAATGCCAGGGATAATCCTCGGCTGGAACGCCCATCGCTAGCGGTACCGGGACGGGCAGCGGCAAAAGCGGCGCCAGCCTCGGCAGCCAGCGATGTTCCTTTTCCACTTGTAGGGAATAGGCGGCCGCGCTCGGCAGTCGCACGGTCATCTCATCGCCAAGATGAAAGGTCCTGTTATCCCAACCGCCAGGTTCGACCGGCCTGACGGTAAGATCCCTCCACTGGGGGAATTGCGCGGCGACCAACCGGCGGGCCAGAGCCGTGTCGATGGCGAGCTTGCCGTCCATTTAATGCGGGAATTCGAGCCCCATCTCGCGGTAACGCTCGGGATCATCGCCCCAGTTCTCACGCACCTTGACGAACAGGAACAGGTGCACCTTCTGCTCGAGGATGCCTGCAATCTCCATGCGTGCCGCCTGGCCGATGGCACGGATGGTTTCGCCCTTATGGCCAAGCACGATCTTCTTCTGGCTGTCGCGCTCGACATAGATGGTCTGGTCGATGCGCACCGAGCCGTCCGGCTTCTCTTCCCATTTCTCGGTTTCGATATGCGAGGAATAGGGCAGTTCCTGATGCAGCCTGAGATAGAGTTTTTCGCGGGTGATCTCGGCCGCCAACTGGCGCATCGGCAGGTCGGAAATCTGGTCTTCCGGATAGTACCAGGGGCCGGCCGGCAGCGCTTGCGCCAGATAATCGAGCAGGTCCTTGCAGCCGGAGCCGGTCAGCGCCGAGACCATGAAGGTGCGCTTGAACGGTACTTTCTCGTTCGCCGCGGCGGAAAGGGCCAGAAGCGTCTCGTGCTTGACCCGGTCGACCTTGTTGAGGATCAGCGCCATTGGCTGGCGCACATCCTTCAGCCGTTCGAGGATGGCGTCGGCATCGCCCCTTATGCCGCGCTCGGCATCGATCAGCAAAAGCACGATATCGGCATCCTTGGCGCCGCCCCATGCGGTGGTCACCATCGCGGTGTCGAGGCGCCGCTTCGGCTTGAAGATGCCCGGAGTGTCGACGAAGACGATCTGCGCATTGTCATGCGTGGCGATGCCACGCACGATCGCACGGGTCGTCTGCACCTTGTGGGTGACGATCGACACCTTGGCGCCGACCAATTGGTTGACCAGCGTCGACTTGCCGGCATTGGGCGCGCCGATCAGCGCGACGAAGCCGGAATGCGTGGCGGGAGCTTCAGCAGTTTCAATATCTGTCATGCCGCGTTCCATACACCTTCGCGCAGCAGAAGGGCAGCCGCAGCTGCCTGCTCCGCTTCACGTTTGGAACGGCCGCTGCCGGTCGCCGGCTGAAAAGCGCCAACCCTGACGCTGACGGTGAACAGCGGATCGTGGTCCGGTCCCTCGCGGCTGTCGATCTGGTAGGCCGGAACGGCACTCGCCGCCTGATGCGCCCATTCCTGCAATTCGGTCTTGGCGTCGCGCCGCGCCGCGCCGGAAGCCTGCGAACGCGGCTGCCAGTACTTATGGATGAAGGCGCGTGCCGCCTCCAGCCCACCGTCGAGATAGAGTACGGCGATCAGCGATTCCAAGGCGTCGGCGCGCAGATTGACGCGCTTGCGACCCTCGAGCCCGCGCACGTCCGATCCGGCGCGGATCAGGTCCGGCAGGCCGATATGTTCGGCGATCTCGGAGAGAGCCTCGGCATTGACCAGCGCATTGAGCCGCAGCGACAGTTCGCCTTCCGCCGCATCGGGAAACGCGGCCAGCAGCATGTCGGCAACGACCAGGCCGAGAACCCGGTCGCCGAGAAACTCGAAACGCTCATAGTCGGTGCCGGCATTGGCACCGCGGGCACTGGCATGGGTCAGCGCACGCTGCAGGCGCTGGCGGTCGGCAAAGGCATGGCCCGTGCGTTCCACAAGCGCTTCGGCGAGCGCGTCGGCGGTCAGCCGTTTTGCCGCTGCCATCCCTAGTTGACGAAATGGAACAGGCGCGAGACGCGCATCAGCGACGGCCATTTCCAGATTTCGAGAGGGCTTGCCTTGCCGGCGATCGAGAAGAAGACAAGGTTGGCGCGGCCAACCAGGTTCTCGGCCGGAACGTAGCCGACGGTGAACCGGCTGTCGGCGGAATTGTCCCTGTTGTCGCCCATCATGAAATAGTGGCCGGGCGGCACGTCGAATTCGCGCGTGTTGTCGCCGATCGAATTCGGATTGAGGTCGAGCGTGTCGTAGCTGACGCCGTTGGGCAGGGTTTCCCGGTAGACGTCGATCGGCTGAGGCATTTCGGTGATATCGGGATTGTCGATCTGGCCGGTCTTCACCCGCGGCACGCCGACGCCATTGATGAACAGCTGGCCGTTCTTCATCTGGATCTTGTCGCCGGGCAGGCCGACCACCCGCTTGATATAGTCGACGGACGGATCCGGCGGGAACTTGAACACCACCACGTCACCGCGCTTGGGCTCGGAACCCCAGATACGGCCCGAGAAAATGTCCGGTCCGAAAGGCAGCGAATAACGCGAATAGCCGTAGGACCATTTGGTGACGAACAGATAGTCGCCTTCCAGAAGCGTCGGCCGCATCGATCCCGACGGGATCGAAAAGGGCTGGAACAAGAGCGTGCGGATGACCAGGGCGAGCAAAAGCGCCTGGACGATGACGCTGACGGTTTCGCCAAGCCCGCCGGATTTCTTCTGGGATTTTTCAGCCACGCTCATGTCGTCCTCGATTGTGCGTTGGATGTATAGAGTCTCGGCGCGCGCTGGGCAACGTCAATGCCGGTCGTCAGATGCAATCAATGTGGCGCTTCTTCGACGGGCAACGCCTCGATGATCACAAAGGCTTGAGCGAGCGGAAAATCATCCGTGATGGTGAGGTGGATCGCCGCCCGATGGCCTTTCGGAAGGATCTTTTGCAGCCGCGCCAGCGCGCCGCCGGTCAGCGCCATGGTCGGCGCGCCGCTGGGCAGGTTGACGACGCCCATGTCGCGCCAGAAGACACCTTGCGCCAGGCCGGTGCCCAGCGCCTTGGCGCAGGCCTCCTTGGCGGCGAAGCGCTTGGCGTAAGAGGCGGCACGGGCACGGCGGTTCTCCGAACGCGCCTGTTCGACCTCGGTGTAGATCCTCTGGACGAAGCGCTGGCCGTGACGCTCAAGCGATTTCTCGATACGCCTGATATCGATCAGATCGCTGCCGATGCCGATGATCATCGTGCGGCGGAACCGATGCTCGCACCGGGATGAGGCGGCTGCTGACCACGGCTTGCGCGCTCAGCCAGCCGTTTGCGCCTTTGCTCGCGAAAGACGGTCATGCCCCAGCGCGTCACACCGTAGAACAGCAGGCCGAACACCAGCCCGAGCGGTACCGCGCCGATCAGCATGGGCTCCAGCACAGGATGCCATAGTTTCGCGAAGGAAAGCGTGTGCAACATCTCGCCCAGATGCGCTGGCGGACCATGCGCCGGCAGGCGATCGTGCAGGATGAGCTTGCCGGTCTCCCAGGATGCGCCCCACAGAATCGGAAAAGTCAGCGGATTGCCGAAGAAAACAGCGCCGAGCGCCGCCGCCACCAGATTGCCGGCGATCACCCAGCACAGAACGGCGGCAATGATGAAATGGAAGCCCACGGGAAAGAACGAAGCGAAGACACCGGCCGCGACACCAGCGGCCACCGCATGCGGCGTGGCCTTCAGCCGCAGGATGCGCTTGGAGAAATACTGAAGCGAGCGCGAAAACGACCGGCGCGGCCACAGATAGGTGCGCACCCGCTCAAAAAGGCCATCAGGCTTGCGGCGACGAAAAAGCACTCTTTTCCTATTCCCGACAACTTGCAGCTTACATGCCGACTGTTTCCAGCCAGGCTTCGACCGCCACATCTTGCGCTTTACGATCGCCCAAAGGCAATCGCCACTTTGATATAGCCATCTCCAACCCCCACAACAACCAAAGGCCAGCTGCTCAGCGACCGCACCGCCATAATTTTTGGTAAGGTTCCCTCTTCCAACACCGGACAATCACGGCGAATTTGAGAATGCCTTCGGCTTATTGTCGCAGCCGGATGCTTGAGACACTACCGCAAGTACTGGCTGACTTCGACAAGGTTGCCGTCCGGATCGCGGAAATAGACAGACATCATTGGACCCTGCGCCCCGATGCGTTCGACCGGTCCCAGCTCGAGCACAATGCCGTTAGCGTCGAGCCGGGCACGGATTTCGTCGAGCGGCCGTTCGGTGATCAGGCAGAAATCGCCTGACCCTGGCGTCGGCACCTTCGCCTTCGGCTCGAAAGTGCGGCTGATCTCATGGACATTGATCTTCTGGCTGCCAAAAGCCAGCGCGGTCGGCCGGCCCGGCGTGTCGATGCGCTCAAAGCCCAGCACGCGCTGGTAAAAGGCGCAGGTTGCTTCGAGCGACGCGACCGTCAACACGAAATGATCGATGCCAACGATCATTTCGACCTCCTCGTTAGATATTGCGGCTTCCTGGCTTGATCGCCGGTATCGCGGCAAGTTCCGGCGGCAGCCGGTCCGGCGGATAGGCCGGAACCTCATATTCGGCGAGTGCGATCAGCGGCACGCCGACATGGGTTTTCCCAGCCGAACGGTCGATGATGCAGGCGGCGGCCACCACCTCGGCGCCAAGCTCGCGCAGGCAGTCGATGGTTTCGCGGATCGAGAGCCCAGTAGTGACGATGTCCTCGACGATGACGACGCGCGCACCCCTGGCGATTTCGAAGCGGCGCAGGCGGAACTCGCCCCCTTCCCGCTCGACCCAGATCGCCGGTACGCCGAGATGACGCGAGGTTTCGTAGGCCGGGATCAGGCCGCCGATCGCCGGGCCGACGACATAGTCGATCTTGCCCGGCACCGCGGCGCGGATCTTTGTCGCCAGCGCCTTGCACAGCCGCTCGGTCTTGTCGGCATGCATGAACACCCTTGCCTTCTGCAGGAAGACCGGGCTGCGCAGGCCCGATGTCAGGATGAAATGCCCCTCCAGAACAGCACCGGCCTCGCGGAAAATGCCCAGCACTTCATCGGTCTTCATCTGCGCCTGCCCCCAGATAGATCAGCCATGTCAGCCATTCACGCGCCGTGCGTCGCTGACGCTCGAATTGTCCTTGAGCTGCGACAGCAGCCGGTTGAGATGCTTCAGATCCCAGACCTCGAGATCGATCAGCATTTCGGTGAAATCGGGCGCGGTGCGCACCATTGACAGCGTATGGATGTTGGCGTCGTTGGACGCAACGACCTGGGCGATGTCGGCGAGCGACCCCGGCGCATTGATGGCGGTGACTGAGACACGCGCCGGAAAGCGTTCCTTGGTGCGTTCGTCAATGTCCCAACGCACGTCGATCCAGCGCTCCGGCTGGTCGTCGAAAGCCTGCAGCGCCGGCGACTGGATCGGATAGATGGTGATGCCGGTGCCCGGCTGGACAATGCCGACGATACGGTCGCCCGGCACCGCGCCTTCCGGCGCGAAGCGCACCGGCAGGTCGCCGCGCACACCGCGGATCGGCACGGCGCCGTCGCGCGGCTGGTCCTTGTCCTTGCGCGCGGCGCGGCCCGGAATCTGGAACAGCATGCCGGCGGCGTTGCGGATCTTCGACCAGCCCTCCTCGCGCTGCTTGGGCGCTGCTGGCGTGACACGCTCGTCCTTGTAGTCTGGGAAGACCGCCTTCATGACGTCGGTTGAGGCCAGTTCGCCACGGCCGACCGACGCCAGCACGTCCTCGATATCCTTGCGCGCCAGCCGGTGCAGCACCGGCTTCAGGCTCTCCTTGGTGAAACTCTTGCCGGCCCGCTCGAAAGCGCGCTCCAGAATGCGCGCGCCGAGGCCCGAATACTGCTTGCGGATGGCGTTCTTGGTGGCCCGGCGGATGGCGGCGCGCGCCTTGCCGGTGACGACGACCGATTCCCAAGCGGCCGGCGGCACCTGCGCCTTGGAACGGATGATCTCGACCTCGTCACCATTCTTCAGTTCCGTCATCAGCGGCATGATGCGGCCGTTGACCTTGGCGCCGACGCAGGTGTCGCCGACATCGGTGTGCACCGCATAGGCGAAATCGATGGGCGTGGCGCCGCGCGGCAGAGCAATCAGCATGCCTTTCGGCGTGAAGCAGAACACCTGGTCCTGGAACAGTTCGAGCTTGGTGTTTTCGAGGAAATCCTCGGGATTGTCGCCCTCGGCGAGCTGCTCGATGGTACGCCGCAGCCAGGCATAGGCATTGGTTTCCTTCGAGATCGCATGGGCCGCGCCGTTCGTCTTGCCGCCGGTGTCCTTGTAGATCGAATGCGCCGCGACGCCGTATTCGGCGATCTTGTTCATCTCGCGGGTGCGGATCTGCAGTTCGACGCGCTGGCGCGACGGCCCGACGATGGTGGTGTGGATCGAGCGATAGTCGTTCTGCTTCGGCGTCGAGATGTAGTCCTTGAAGCGGCCAGGAACCATCGACCATGTGGTGTGGATGGCGCCGAGCGCGCGATAGCAGTCTTCGACCGTATCGACGACGACGCGGAAGCCGAAAATATCGGACAGCTGCTCGAAGGACAGCGCCTTGGCTTCCATCTTGCGGAACACCGACCAGGGCTTCTTCTGCCGACTTTTCACGCTGGCGTTGATGGCATGCTTTTCAAACAGCGCCGACAGCGCCTTTTCAATGTCGGTCAGCACGTCCTTGTTGCGCTCGAAAATCTCGGCAAGCCGCGCGGTGACGGCGCGGTAGGCTTCCGGATTGATGAAGCGGAAAGCGATCTCTTCCAGCTCCTCGCGCATGCCTTGCATGCCCATGCGCCCGGCCAGCGGCGCGTAGATGTCCATCGTCTCCTCGGCGATGCGCAAGCGTTTGGCCTCGGGCATGTGGTCGAGGGTGCGCATGTTGTGCAAGCGGTCGGCGAGCTTGACCAGCAGCACGCGCACATCTTCCGAGATCGCCAGCAGCAGCTTGCGCAGGTTCTCCGCCTGCTCGGCCTTCTTGGAGACGAGATCGAGCTTCTTCAGCTTGGTCAGGCCCTCGACCAGCTTGCCCATTTCAGGACCGAACAGATCGTCGATCTCGGCCCGCGTCGCGGTCGTGTCCTCGATGGTGTCGTGCAGCAGGGCGACAGCGATCGTCGCCTCATCCATGTGCATTTCGGTGAGGATGGCGGCGACTTCGAGCGGATGCGAGAAATAGGGGTCGCCGGAAGCGCGCTTCTGGTGGCCATGCTTCTGCATGGCATAGACATAGGCCTTGTTGAGCAACGCCTCGTTGACGTCAGGCTTGTAGCGCTGGACGCGCTCGACAAGCTCATACTGACGCATCATGGGCGGAATCTCGCGGTGCTGAAATGATTGATGCGCCGCACTAGCGTACGGCGCATCTCATAGATAGCCACGAAACTGACTGGACGGAAGTGCCGGAAACGTATTCCGGGCAGGTCCAGAGCGCTCGCTTAGTAGTCGTCGCTCTTTTCCGGGGGAACCAGACCCTCGATGCCGGCGAGCAGGTCTTCCTCGGTCATCCGATCGAACGTGACATTCTCCTCGGCGTCATCGGTGTCGGCGGCCGCAACGGCGGCGCCGGTCTGGTCGGCGATCACCTCGCCATCGGCTTCGGGCTCGTCGACCTCGACATGCTTCTGCAGCGAATGGATCAGATCTTCCTTGAGGTCGTCGGGCGACAGCGTCTCGTCGGCGATCTCGCGCAGTGCGATGACCGGGTTCTTGTCGTTGTCGCGAGGAACGGTAATCTGCGCGCCCTGGCTGATCTGGCGAGCACGGTGGCCGGCCAAAAGCACCAGCTCGAAGCGGTTGTCGACCTTGTCGATGCAATCTTCAACGGTTACGCGGGCCATGGACTGCCCCTTTCATGCCTGGATTTGATGGAAAACAGGCGCGGTCCATAACCCGAACGCCGCCAAAATACAAGCATCATGCCAAAGTCGGCGCTGCAGGACACGCAATCCTGTGGTCAAACACCCGATTGAAGCAAACGCCGTTGTGCCCATGGCGTCCGACGCCGCGATCACAATTGCTTGCATTGCCCCATCTCGCCTTGGATTGCCAGCAAACTGGCGTTATCTCGGATGGACAAGGTCAGCCGGTTTATTATGAGCCTGACCGATAGTCGCTACCGCATTTCGTTTAGACGGCCGCATTTTTCGAAAAGGAATATTTTCCATGTTCGACCCTCGTGAAAAAATCGCCCTGTTCATCGACGGCGCCAATCTCTATGCGACGTCGCGGGCGCTCGGCTTCGATATCGACTATCGCAAGCTCTTGTCGAGCTTCCAGAAGCGCGGCTATCTCTTGCGCGCCTATTATTACACCGCGCTGGTCGAGGATCAGGAATACTCCTCGATCCGCCCGCTGATCGACTGGCTCGATTACAACGGCTTCAAGGTGGTGACCAAGCCGGCCAAGGAATTCACCGACTCGACCGGCCGCCGCAAGATCAAGGGCAATATGGACATCGAGCTCACCGTCGATGCGCTGGAACTCGCCGATGTCGTCGACCACTATGTCATCTTCTCTGGCGACGGCGACTTCCGAACGCTGGTCGAGGCACTGCAGCGGCGTGGCCGCAAAGTGTCAATCGTCTCGACCATGGCCTCGCAGCCGCCGATGATCTCGGACGATCTGCGCCGCCAGGCCGACCATTTCATCGACCTGACGACGTTGAAGAACGAAGTCGGCCGCGATCCTTCCGAGCGGCCCGTGCGCCGGCCCGAACCGGCTGAAGTCGAGGAGGACGATTACTGAGGCCGGTCGCCTTGACCGCCCTCCCCACGTCCGAACCGAACCGCGATTGCCCACTCTGCCCGCGGCTGCATGATTTCATTGCGCAGTGGCGGCAGCGCGAGCCGTCCTGGTTCAACGCACCGGTGCCAACCTTCCTGCCGCCGCAGGGCGAGGACACCGTCCAGCTTCTGATCGTCGGGCTGGCGCCTGGCCTGCGCGGCGCCAATCGCACCGGGCGTCCCTTCACCGGCGACTATGCCGGCGATCTGCTCTACTCGACGCTAATCGCGCACGGCTTTGCTCGTGGCGAGTTCAAAGCGCGGCCAGATGACGGGCTGGAGCTCGTCGGCACGGCAATCACCAATGCCGTGCGCTGCGTGCCGCCGGAGAACAAGCCGGTCGGCGCCGAAATCTCCACCTGCCGGACATTCCTGGTGCCGACGATCGCCCGCTTCCCAAACCTGCGCGCCGTGCTGGCGCTGGGATCGATCGCGCACCAGTCCACCGTGCGCGCGCTCGGCGGGCGCGTTGCCGCCCATCCGTTCAAACATGGCGGGCAATTGCCGGCCGGCGGCATCACGCTGTTTTCGAGCTATCACTGCTCGCGCTACAACACCAACACCGGTGTCTTGACGGAGGAAATGTTCGTCAACGTGTTCGGCGAGATCGCGGCGTTCCTGCGGAAATAACGCTTGTTCAGAACCCTTCCAGCACGATCTTGCCCTTCGCCTTGCCGGTCTCGATCAGCGCATGGGCGCGCTTCAGATTGGCGGCATTGATCGGACCGAACGTCTCCCCCAGGGTGGTGCGGATGGTGCCGGCGTCGACAAGCCGCGACAGCTCGTTCAGATGCTCGCCCTGCGCGGCCATGTCCTGCGTCTCATACAGCGAGCGGGTGAACATCAGTTCCCAATGCACCGAAACGCTCTTGCGCTTGAACGGATTGATATCGAGCGTCTGGGGATCGTCGATCAACCCGAAATCGGCCTTGCGGCGCGATCAATTCGGCGATCTCGGCCAGGTGCCGGTCGGTGTTGGTTGTCGAGAACACGAAGGCTGGTGCGCCGATGCCGAGGGCAGCGACCTCGGCAGCCAACGGCCTGGAATGATCGACGACATGATGGGCGCCAAGATCCAGCACCCAGTCGCGTGTCTCTGGCCTTGACGCGGTGGCGATCACCGTCAGGTCGGTCAGTTGGCGCGCGAGCTGGACCGCAATCGAGCCGACGCCACCGGCGCCGCCGATGATCACGATGGCATTCGCGGCGCCCACGACCGGTTTCTTCACGTCAAGGCGGTCGAACAGCGCCTCAAAGGCGGTGATGGCCGTCAGCGGCAGCGCCGCCGCCGGCGCATAGTCGAGCGAGCCTGGCTTGCGGCCGACAAGACGCTCATCGACAAGGTGGAACTCGGCATTGGTGCCTTGCGGCGCGAGCGCACCGGAATAGAAGACATCGTCACCAGGCTTGAACAGGCTGGCATCGGAACCTGTCGCCGCGACCCGACCGGCGGCGTCCCAACCAAGCACCCGCCACGCTCCCGCTTCGGGTTTGGCACTTTTCCGGATTTTGGTGTCGACCGGATTGACCGAAATTGCCTTCACCTCGACCAGCAGTTGACGGCCTTTCGGCTCCGGCTTGGGCAGGTCGATGTCGACAAGGGAGGCCTCATCGGTGATGGGGGCTGGGATTTGATAGCCGACGGCGCGCATTCTGGTCTCCGCGATTGCTGTTGAGCGTTGTGTGGGGCAGAGATGCGGATTATGTACGCGAAGCGCAAGAATGCACATATAAAGCACATAGTGTCGAAAAGGATACCGTTATGCCGCGCATTCGCCATGAGCGATTCGACTGCAGCCCCGGCTGCACTGTCGAGGGAACGCTCCGTTATATCGACGGAAAGTGGAAAGGTGTCGTGCTCTACCATCTGTTCGAGGGCACGCTGCGTTTCAACGAGATCCGTCGGCGCATTCCAAACTGCACGCAGCGCATGCTGACCAACCAGTTGCGCGAACTAGAAGCCGATGGACTGATTGCCCGCAAGATCTATCCGGAAGTGCCGCCGAAGGTGGAGTACAGCCTGACGCCGCGCGGCAGGAGCCTGGAACCGGTGATCACAGCGTTGAAAGCGTGGGGCGATGCGAACGTGACGCTAGCGCCGGAGATATCCCAGGCCGCGGCTTGAAGCGGCGGCAGCTGCTCAGCAAGGGCGGGACGTGCAACCACGTGGTTTGACGATGCCGGCAGCAGCCGGATCGTCAATATTTGCAACAGCATAGTTCGATTTTCGAAGAAACTGATTCGGGCATGTGGCCCTGATCGCGTCGGCCGGAAGACCTCAATGTGCTGATGCAAACAGCGCCGCCAATTTCTCCGGCCCGCCCTGCAAAACGTTGAGGTCGACGTCACCCACAATACCGTCCACGCGCCCCCTGTTGTGGTATTGCCAATAGACCCAGTCGTGGCGGTCCGGCTCCATCAGCAGCGAGCGAAGCCAGAGCGGGCGAGCGGCGATCTGTCCGGCATAGGCGGCCTCAGCCTCATCGGTCAGATAGACGATTGCCGTCTTGCCGAACGCCGCCTCGACGGGGCCAAGGAAAGCCTGGAGTTCGGCATTCAACTGTTCGGGCGATGGACGTTGCGGACAGTTGCCGCCGAACTCGACGTCGACGACCGGCGGCAGCAAGGGCTGATCTTGCGGCACGACCGAGATGAAATTCTTCGCCTGGTCGGCGCCGGGCCGGCAAAAGGTGAAGAAGTGATAAGCGCCGACGGCAAGGCCGGCCGCACGGGCCTCACGCAGATTGGTGGCAAAGGCGCGATCGACATGATCGCCGCCCTCGGTCGCCTTGATGACGGCGAAGGCGACATCGTCGGCAGCAACGCGTTGCCAGTCGATCTGGCCCTGATGATGGGAGACGTCGATGCCCCTGACCGGATATTTGCCACGGTCGGGAGAATAGGTGTGGAAGTAGATGAAGCCACCGGCCACGGCCAGCGCTGCAAAAACCAAAGTGACCGATCCCCAGAGGATGATCCGGTTCTTCAAGGCTGCCCCCTCTGGCATCTGCCGACCGCGCTTGCACGAAACTTGAAAGCCAAGCAGGCTTTTCTAGGGCTACCGCGCGATGTTCCTCACCCGCGCTCCTTCAAGAGTCGGCCCTTCTCACGCGACCAGTCGCGCTGCTTCTCGGTTTCGCGCTTGTCGTGCAGCTTCTTGCCGCGGCCGACGGCGAGCAGCAGCTTGGCGCGGCCCTGATCGTTGAAATAGATTTTTAGCGGCACCAGCGTCATGCCTTCGCGGTCGACACTCTGCGACAGCTTGGCCATCTCGCGCTTGTTGAGCAGGAGTTTGCGGCGCCGCCTGGGCTCGTGGTTGAAGCGGTTGGCCTGCAGATATTCCGGCAGGTAGGAGTTGATCAGCCAGATTTCGCCGCCCTCGACCGAGGCATAGCTGTCCTGGATGTTGGCCTGGCCCTGGCGCAGCGACTTGACCTCGGTGCCGGTCAGCACCAAGCCGGCCTCGATCGTATCGAGCACCTCATAGGAAAACCGCGCCTTGCGGTTTTCCGCAACGGTCTTGTTGTTGGGATCGGCTTTTCTGACTTGATTCATGATGTGGAGAGGTGGCGCCTCATCCCTAGTTAATCAAGCCGGCGTGCTTCATGGCCGCATCGATCTTCGCCGCGGTCGCTTCCTCGACCGTGACAAGCGGCGACCGCAGCACATTCTCGACCTTGCCCAGCTTCGACAGCGCGTATTTGGCGCCGGACACGCCGGGCTCCAGGAAGATCGCCTTGTGCAGCGGCAGGAGACGGTCCTGCAATTCCAGCGCCTTGGCGCTGTCACCTGAAAGCGTGGCCTCCTGGAATTCGGCGCACAGCCGGGGCGCGACATTCGAGGTCACCGAAATGCAGCCGACACCGCCATGGGCGTTGAAGCCGAGAGCCGAGGCATCCTCGCCGGAAAGCTGGATGAAATCCTTGCCGCAGGTCATGCGTTGCTCGGACACACGCTCGACCTTGCCGGTGGCATCCTTGACGCCGACGATGTTCTTGAAGTCGTGCGCCAGCCGGCCCATCGTCTCCGGCATCATGTCGATCACCGAACGCGGCGGGATGTTATAGATGATGATTGGCAGCTTGGTCGCCCGGGCGACGGCAGCGAAATGCTCGTAGAGGCCGCGCTGCGTCGGCTTGTTGTAATAGGGCGTGACGACCAGGGCGGCATCGGCGCCAGCCTTTTCGGCATATTGGACGAGGCCGACGGCTTCCGCGGTGTTGTTGGAACCGGCGCCGGCAACGACCGGAGCGCGGCCCTTGGCCACCTCGATGCAGACCTTGACGACATGGCGGTGCTCATCGTGCGACAGCGTCGGCGACTCGCCGGTCGTGCCCACGGGAACCAAGCCTGTCGTGCCTTCTGCGAGCTGCCATTCGACAAACGCGCGAAAGGCTTTCTCGTCGAAACGCCCGCTCTTTTCGAACGGTGTCACGAGCGCAGTAAGCGAGCCTCTCAGCATGTCGTCCAACTCCTTGGGACTTCTTGGGTTTTGTCGGTCAGTTTATCGTGCGCGCCTTCTAACCGAAAGCGAAGCGGCGCACCATAGTCTCGACATGGTTGCGCGGCAAGCATTGCCATGGTGCCAGCAAGCGCAATTCGAACGGCCTCGATAACTCTTTGTTTACGAGCCCTTCACGACCTAAGTTTAGGCTTCGAGGCATCTTCGCCGGCTGGTAGAATGCTGGATTAGGGGAAAGACACGAGATCATGCCGACCCGTCGGCCCCACCTCTTCGCGCTGCTTGGCGCCATCGCCGCGCTGATGCCCGGCGTGGCGATCAGCGGCAGCGTCGATGCGCGGGTCACCTCGGCGATCCCGATGCCGAGCCCGCAGGACAATGCGCAGCAGGCCCCCTCGCTCAGCGTTGCGCTGTTGAAAAGCGGGCTGGATGCACTGGCGGCCGGAGACATTCCTGCCGCCTGTGGCGTGCGTGACACGCTTCCCGCTCAATCGCTCGACCAGCATATACTGGCCTGGGCGATCGCGCTTTACGGCGGCGACAAGGTGCCGAGCGGCGACATTGCCGCCGCTGCGAAGATGCTGCCCAACTGGCCGGGCACAATTGCCTTGCGCAAGAACAGCGAGCGGGCGCTCTATAGCGAGAACCCCGCCCCCGACATCGTCATTGCGGCATTCGACGGCAGCCAGCCGCAGACATTCGAAGGCGTCATGGTTCTCGCCCGCGCTTATGTGGCGACGGACAATGTCAAGGCGGCACGCTCGGTGCTGTCGCCGTTCTGGCGCACCACGATCCTGGAAACCAAGGACGAGACGGCGCTGATCAAGGAATTCGGCAGTCTGATCCCTGCCGCAGACCACCGTTTTCGCATGGACCGTATGTTCTATGCCGACCGGGTGAATTCCGCGCTTCGCGTCGCTGGCCTTGCCGGCGCCCAACAGTTTGCCGAGGCCTGGGCCGCGGCCGACAGAGGCGACAAGAATGCGTTGAAACAGCTGAAGGCGGTCCCGGCATCCCAGCGTTCGGCCGGCTATTTCTTCGCGCAGGCAGAATACCTGCGCAAACAGGAGGACTTTGCCGGCGCCGCCGCCGCTGTGATGAAGGCGCCGACGGACCGCGAGGCTCTGGTCGATCCGGACGCCTGGTGGGTCGAGCGCCGAGTGCTGTCGCGCGAATTGGTCGACCAGGGCGACATGAAGACGGCGTATAAAATTGTCGCCACGCATGCCGCCGAAAGTGCTGCCAATGCGGCGGAGGCCGAGTTCCATGCCGGCTGGTACGCGCTGCGCGGCCTCAACGACCCCAAGCTTGCCGCAACGCATTTTTCGCGCATCGCCGACCTTGCCCAGGGGCCCATGACCCTGTCGCGTGCCTATTACTGGCTCGGCCGTGCGGCGGAAGTCGGCGGCCCCGGCAATGCCAAGGACTATTTTGGGCGGGCCGCCACTTATGGCACGACCTTTTACGGCCAGCTTGCCGCCGAACGTGTCGGCCGGCAGGCACTCAACATCGTCTATCCCACGCCCAGTGCCGCCGACCGGCAGAATTTTGCCGGCCGCGAAGCCGTCAGCGCCATCAAGCGGCTGCAGGATGCAGGCTACGACCGCTATGCCGAAACGCTCTATCGCGACCTTGCCGGGCAGTTGACCAGCCCGGGCGAACTGGCGCTGCTCGCTGTCCTTGCCGAAAAGCAGGACAACCACTTCATGGCGCTGAAGGTCGGCAAGATCGCCGGCGCACGCGGCATCGATGTCGGCGCACTGTCGCACCCGCTCGGCGTCATCCCTGATTCGGCCAATATTTCCGGCTCGGGCAAGGCACTGGCCTATGCGATCGCCCGGCAAGAGAGCGAGTTCAATGTCGGCGCCGTATCAAGTGCCGGCGCGCGCGGGCTGCTGCAGTTGATGCCGGGAACCGCCAAGCAATTGGCGAAGAAGGCCGGATTGCAGTTTTCGCAGGCACGCCTGACCACCGACGCCGGCTATAACGCGACACTCGGTTCAGCCTTCCTTGGCGAGCAGCTCGATCGCTTCAACGGCTCCTATGTGCTGACCTTCGCCGGCTACAATGCCGGCCCCAACCGGGCCAGCCAGTGGGTGGCGAAATACGGCGACCCGCGCGGCAAGGACATCGATGCGGTGGTCGACTGGATCGAGCGGATTCCCTACACGGAAACAAGAAGTTACGTGCAGCGCGTGATGGAGAATTACGAGGTCTACAAGATGCGCATTTCCGGCAAATACGACATCGTCGGCGACCTCGTGAACGGACGCAGCTGAGGCCTTTTTGTCCTTCTCCCCTTGTGGGAGAAGGGAAGACCTTCATTTGACCATCTCTGCCCTCGTCTGTAGCAGTCGGAGACGATCCGGCCAGGGAGTCATTTCAGAATGTCGAGCACCGAAGTTTTTTCCGACTGCTTCTACAGCGCGCCGGATGGACTGAGACTTCATGCGCGCGTCTATGGCGAAGCGAATTCCGAACACTGGCCGGTCGTCTGCCTGCCTGGCCTGACCCGCAACGCACGGGATTTTCATGAGCTTGCACAGTATCTTTCGACGCGATCTCCGGTAGCGCGCAAGGTGGTTGCCTTCGACTATCGCGGACGCGGACAGTCGGCCCACGATCCCGATGTCAGCCACTACAATGTCGGCGTCGAGGCTGGCGACATCCTTGCCGGACTGGCCGCACTCGGCATCGAGGAGGCGGCTTTCATCGGCACCTCGCGCGGCGGGCTGATCATCCATGTCCTTGGCGCGCTGCAGCCGGCCGCGCTGAAAGCCGTTGTTCTCAACGACATCGGGCCGGTGATCGAAACGGCCGGCCTCGCCCACATCCAATCCTATCTCGAACGCGCGCCGAAGCCGAAAACCTTCTTCGAGGCGATGGATGCCCAGCGCAGCGTTCACGGCAAGGATTTTCCCGTGCTCAGCGACGTCGACTGGACACGGATGGTGTCGGCGCTCTACCACGAGACGGATCAAGGGCTGTTGCCGGATTTTGACCCGAAACTGGTCGACACGGTTGCCAATCTCGACCTGTCGCAGCCGTTGCCGGCTTTGTGGCCGCAATTCGACGCATTGGCCGCCACTCCCTTGCTCACCATCCGCGGCGCCAATTCCAGGCTCTTATCGGCTGAAACGCTGGATGAGATGCGACAGCGCCATCCGATGATGGAAACGATCACGGTCGACGGCCAAGGTCACGCGCCATTCCTCGAAACCGGCAGCCTGCCAGGCGATATAGCTGCCTTCCTTGATCGGGCAGAGATTCGCGTTTGATAACGGTTACGCCCAGCGAGGCACGGGTTTGGTTACAACCAACACCTGACCGAATCAATTCTGGGAAAGCGTGCAAAACGGTGGTTTCAAACATAGAGCAGTTCTGTGTTTCCGTGACGCCATGAACAGCTCCGGTTCTGGCAGTTACGGAAACCGCTTCCTTGCCTTTGCCGTCCCCACTGTTTTACCGCTGGCATCGAGCGCCTTGACGGTGAATTGATAGGTATGCGGCGTGGGGGGACATGGCCCCCTGTATGAAAATGCACCGTAAGGCAGGGAATTTCCGGAAAATGTCACCCTGCCGCCGCCATGAGTAAAATCGGGCGCATCCAAATCAGACATGCGAATGTCAAGTTTGGCCGTCCCGGCCGGGACACCACTCAATTTCATAGGTGGCGATTTGCTGTCGAAACACTTTTTGGTTGGCCCCCAGTCCACCGAAACTGACATCCCGGCATGAGCTGTCGCAACAGAGCAGCACAACAAAACCGCGGAAAGCAACAATTTCACGCAACCGCCCCCAAAAAATCAGGTTTTCCAGGATAACATTGTCCCAGCACTTCCAAGACAGTATAGATCGTCACCTAAAACCGCAAGACGGCCGTACTCTACTTGCTCTTTGAATGCTTCTTTGGTGCTCCAGCCACCGGTTTGCTCTCTTTGCCTGTGGCCACAGTGGGGGACGGCGCAGTCAAGGGAGAGGTAAAGAGCGAACTCTCCGGCGAACGTGTCGCCTCTTCGCTGCGCGGCTTCTCCAAGACAACGACACACCCGTCGAGATCATTGGTGGCGAGATGCGCATAGCGCATGGTCATCGAGAGAGTTTGATGGCCGAGCCACATCTGCACGCGCCTGATGTCGATGCCGCCCTGGACGAGGCGCGAAGCGCAGGTGTGGCGCAGAATGTGCGGCACGACCTGATCGTCGGCGCCTAGGCCGACTTCGGCTTTCGCCTCGTTCCAGATCGCACGAAACTGTGCCTGGCTCAATTTGGTGAACGGGCCTTCGGGCCGGCGGCCTTCGGTCGGAGGCAGCTTGATCACCTCCTTGACCCGTTCGGTCATCGGAATGGTGCGGCTGCGGCCGGATTTGGTAATCCAGAAGGAGACGCGATGTTCCTGGATGTCATTCCAGATCAGCCCGAGTGCTTCGCCGAGACGGCATCCGGTGTCGACCAGGAAGACGGAAAGCCTGTAGGCATCCTCGCTGCGGCTCCTGATGGCAGCGAACAGCCTTGCCTCTTCCTCCCTCTCGAGGAAGCGAATCCGTCCGGCCCGCTCCTTCTGGCGGCGGAACTCGGGCAGGCTGTGGATATCTCCCATCTTGTAAGCCTTGCGCAGCAGTTTGCTGAGGGCAGCCATCTTCCGATTGATGGTTGCGTTGCTGTTGCCGCGCTGGCGCAAGGTGCCGATACTTTGGTCAACGGCGCTGAAACGCTCCCCAAGGAGGATCTCGTCTATTTCGCCGATGAAAGAGCTGACATTGTATTTATGCCGCCCATCATCCCACAGTATGTCCCGGTAAACTGAAAAAAGCTCTCCGACCCTGTACGACTTTACTTCTCTTATCTTGTTGTAGGTGTACTTTATCTTTGAGTTCTGAGAAGAAAACATCGAAAACGGATCCGGGGCGCTACCCTCTTGAATCGCTTCGTTGGTCATAATTTATCACTCCCCCGAGTGGATAGATCAGCCCTATCCGCTTGGAGGCGTCCTTTCAAGAGATTTTAATCACGCGGTTGTGATCCCATCCGCCATCAACGGATCCCACGACATCATCCCGCGGATTTATTCAGCTACCGATTCCCCCTGTTCCTTCTGTTACGTTGACCCAGTCACGAAACAAAAACAGCCCGGGCGTTTGCGCGCCCGGGCTGGATTTCACCTGTAAGGAACCAGCCCTTAGAACGAGCGCTGGAAGCGGAGGATACCGCCGACGTTGCTCTTCTTGGTGGCACCGGTCCAGTTGGAGAAGTCGGCGTCGTCGAACTTGCCTGCATTGAGGTAGTCGACTTCGGCCGTGACCGTGAAGCCGGGAACGATGTCGTAGGCGATGTTCGCCGCGACGCCGAGGTTCTTCCACTGGTCATACGAGATCTGAGCGTTGAACGAGGTCTTCTCGTTGAACTTGTAGGTGCCACCGCCCCACACAGCCCAATTGCCGCCCCACTGCTTGTAGAAGCCGCGGCCGCCGGCGGGGCTACCAACGATGTTACCGAAGCCATCACGGTTAACATCATTGAGCTTGCCGTCAGAGCCGTAGCCGCCGATGATGAACAGAGACAGGGCGCTGGAGACGTTGACGTCCAAGCGAACCTTGCCGGCCACCGACTCATAGTTGCTGTCATAAGCAACGACGCCGCTGATGCCACCCCAGCCCTGCGTCCACTTCACACCACCGACGACATGCGGAACATAGCTGTCGATCGAACCGACGCCGTAGAAGCCAGGAGTGCCGGCGCCCGCACCTTCTTCCAGCGAGACCACTGCCGAGAAGCCGTTGCCGGCGTCGAAGTAGTACTGGATGACGTTGGTGTCGAAGTCGCCATAAGGAACCAGCGTATCGTTGATGACGTTGCCGGCATAGCCGATGAACGTGTTGAAGGCCGATTCGTCCTTACCGACGCGGAGACCACCGAGCTGGATCCAGGCGAAGTTCAGCGACGGCGTCTTGTTGTGAGCGGCATTAACTTCTTCGTCGGCGTTGTCGTTGCCGAAGTTCCAGCGGGTCTCGGTGTAGGTCTTCAGGGTGCCGAGCTCGGTTTCCTGACCGGTATAAGTCCTCAGCGTGAAGCGGGCGTTCTTGTGCCAGACACCCTGGTCCTTGCCGCTCGTCACGTCGTCGGTCCGCGAGCCATCGAACGAGCCGATATCGCCGCCGGCGATGTCGTAACGGACGTAGCCGGCGATGCGCAGGCAGGTCTCGGTGCCGGGGATGTAGAAGTAGCCAGCGCCGTAGACGTCGCAAATCTTGACGTATTCAGCGGGTTCCGGCTCGGCGACGACGACGGCGTCGGCGGCGCGCGCACCGGAAACTGCGATCAGGGCCGCAGCGGAGCCGAGAAGAAGGCTCTTGATGTTCATTTTCTGACCTCCAGTCAAAAGTTAAAAAACGGGTCTGGGTATTCTTTGCTGAAGGACAGCGTTCCCTGCCCCATCCCCACTACCGAAAAAGATGCGCACCGCGCCGCTCCTTCGAATTCGACATTACCCATGAGGCGGCGGCGTTCAACCATGATCGTACCGGCAAATGGGCTGTTCGGCTGCTATCCCCCAGCGTTGTTGCACAAATGACACGATTTGGCCTCACTCAGAAAGCTCTCGTTAACCATTGGCCCCGCCGCAGCAGCCTATTTCCAGCCGAATCCGGCAACCGGCCGACGGAATCATGGCAAGGCCGCGAGTCACCGGCCCGGGAATTGCCGCAGAACCGCCGCAGCTGGGAAAGCCGCGGTTCGGTGCGCTGTTATTTTTCCATATAATGACGCGGGCTTGTTGATTGTGCCGGCGCTTTTCTTTATCCAGCGGCGCAACGGAGAGGTGGCCGAGTGGTCGAAGGCGCTCCCCTGCTAAGGGAGTAGAGGTCAAAAGCTTCTCGTGGGTTCGATCCCATCCTCTCCGCCACCCTACGCCCTGCGGGCTTCGGGTGGCAGGCCACCCGAAGCCGCATTTGGGCGTGGGGTGTCGCCCGAAGCTACGAAGTAGCGTAGGGGGACTATGTGGTACGTTTATTTCCTGCAGCTCCATAATGGTGACGTCTATGTTGGGTCGACAAACGACCTTCGACGCCGGTTCGAATCACATCAGTCGGGCTATGTGACTTCGACCAAGGCTCATCTGCCTGTCGCCTTGAAGACGTATATTGCGGTCGAAACCGAGGCCAATGCACGGCAGCTCGAGCGGTATTTCAAGACCGGATCGGGCAAGGCTTTTGCGAGCAAGCGATTTTGGCGATCTGAGCCCCACTGATGGCCCATGACGCTATCTATCTGAGATAAAACGAGAAACGGCCATCCGATCTGCTTTTCGCTGACCTCCGATCTCGATTCTGACTGGAGGTCAGAAAATGAACATCAAGAGCCTTCTTCTCGGCTCCGCTGCGGCCCTGATCGCAGTTTCCGGTGCGCGCGCCGCCGACGCCGTCGTCGTCGCCGAGCCGGAACCCGCTGAATACGTCAAGATCTGCGACGTCTACGGCGCTGGCTACTTCTACATCCCCGGCACCGAGACCTGCCTGCGCATCGGCGGCTATGTCCGTTACGATGCCGCCGGCGGCGATATCGGCTCGTTCGATGGTGCTCGCACTGGTGACGTGACGAGCGGCAAGGACCAGGGCACCTGGTTCAAGAACACCCGCTTCACGCTGAAGACCTGGACCGGCCAGGAAACCGAGCTCGGCACGTTGAAGACCTACACCGAAATGCGCATGAATTTCGGTAATCATAACGCTGATGACGATGTCAATTCCGCCGGCATCAAGGACTTCGACTTGCACTTCGCCTGGGTGCAGCTCGGCGGTCTGCGCGTTGGTCTCGACGAATCGGCCTTCGATACGTTCATCGGCTACGCCGGCAACGTCATCAACGATACGCTGGTTCCTTATGGCGATTTCCAGACGAACGAGATCCAGTATTACTTCGACGCCGGCAACGGTTTCTCGGCCGTGGTTTCGCTGGAAGAAGGTGCGGGCGGCGGCACTCCTGGCTTCTACGGCGTGGGCACGATTGATAGCTATGTTCCGCATGTCGTCGGCGGCGTGAAGTGGACGCAGGGCTGGGGCGGCATCAGCGGCGTCGTTGCTTATGACAGCAACTATGAGTCGGTGGCCGGCAAGATTCGCTTGGACGTCAACGTCTCCAACGAACTGTCGCTGTTCGTCATCGGTGGTTACGGCTCTGACGGCAAGCTCAATGATGTTAATCGCGATAGCGGCGGTTTCATCGTTGGTAGCCCCGCGGGCGGCCGCGGCTTCTACAAACAGTGGGGCGGCAATTGGGCATTCTGGGCCGGCGGCACCTACAAGTTCAACGAGAAGACCTCGTTCAATCTCCAGGTGTCGGGTGATCAGTGGAAGAATTACGGGGTCGCGGCGAACGTTGCCTACACTCTCGTTCCGGGCTTCACGGTCACCGGCGAAGTTGACTACCTTCACGACGGCAAGTTCGACGAGGCCGACAACTCGAACTGGACCGGCGCCACCAAGAAGAACAGCGTCGGCGGTATCATCCGCTTCCAGCGCGACTTCTAAGACCAGATACTTTCGGAGACAAGAAACCCGGCGGGCAACCGCCGGGTTTTCGTTGCCGGCACGACCCTCGACCATCAGATGGTGGCATGGATATCGGGGAGAATAAATGTGAAGCGGGGCAGTCGAAGAACGCCTTGGTGGTGCGGCCTTCGCCCCTACCGTCTTGGCCGAGGGTTGGGACCTTCAGGTACATTGACCAGGCGAGCGGCTGCCCATCTTGTCTCGCCGGCAAAAGGGGCGGGAGAATCCGGCAAATCCGACGTGATGCTGACCTCCAAGGACACATCGCATTCCCTGCCGACGCCTCCTCCGGACTTGCACCACCCCCCCCGCCACGCTAGCAAGAAACTCCCTTTCCAAGCGAGCTCCCACCATGCGTCAGCGCCCTGCCCTCTCGCCGATCATTGCAGCACTCCCCTCAACCGTGCCGTTTGTCGGCCCGGAAGCACAGGAGCGCGAGCGCGGGCGGGCTTTCGTGCCCGCATCGGCGCCAATGAAAGCAGTTTTGGCCCTTCGCCACGCGTCATCGCCCGCATGGAGCGCGTTGCGCGCGACCAGTGGATGTATTGCGATCCCGATAATTACGAGTTGAAGGTGGCGGCGGCCGCGCATCACGGCGTGGCAATCGAGAATGTCGTTGTCGGCGAAGGCATCGATGGCCTGCTCAGCCTGGTGGCGCGCATGTATGTGGCGCCTGGCGATGCGGTGGTGACCTCGCTCGGCGCCTATCCGACCTTCAACTTCCATGTTGCCGGCGTCGGCGGGCGGCTGGTGGCCGTCCCCTACGTGAACGACCACGAAAGTCTGGATGGTTTGCTCGCGGCTGTCGTCAAGGAGAAGGCACCGTTGGTCTATCTGTCCAACCCGGACAATCCGATGGGCAGTTGGTGGGAAGCGGACGAGGTGATCCGCTTCATCGAAGCGTTGCCGCAGACCACCATGCTGGTGCTCGACGAGGCCTATGGCGAATTGGGGCCGGCCTCGGCTTTGCCGCCGATCGATGTCTCGCGGCCGAATGTCATCCGCATGCGAACCTTTTCAAAGGCTTACGGGCTTGCCGGCATACGCTGCGGCTATGCGATTGCGGAGACCCAGGTGATCCGCGACTTCGAGAAGATCCGCAACCACTATGGCGTCAGCCGCATGGCGCAGATCGCCGGCGTCGAGGCGCTTGCCGACCGGGCCTATCTCGAGACGGTGGTGGCGCGGGTGGCTGCCGGGCGCCGGCGCATCGCGGCGATCGCCGAGCAGAACGGGTTGCAGCCGCTGGCCTCGGCGACCAATTTCGTCACCATCGATTGTGGCCATGATGGTGCCTTCGCGCTGAAAGTGCTGCAGGGGCTGCTGTCGCGCGATGTGTTCATCCGCAAGCCGATGGCGCCAGGGCTCGACCGCTGCGTCCGCGTCAGCGTCGGCCTCGACCACGAGCTGGACATTTTTGCCGAGGAATTGCCCGGCGCCTTGGCGGCGGCGCGAGGGAACTAGCCAATTTCGCGGCGTTCGGATGCCGGCGCTCCGCCTAGCAGATCCCTGACGCGTGCCAGCATATCCGACAACTCGGCGGCCTCCTCGTCGCCCAGGCCCGCGGTCAGGCGGGTAAGATCGCGATCCGCCGCCGCCTGGAGTGCGGCAAGCGCGGCCTCACCGCGGACGGTGAGCGCAAGGACACGCCGGCGCAGAGCATCGGAGCCGGGGAGCGTTTCGATCAGGCCGGCGGAAGAGAATTTTCGAAGGATTCTCGTGACATAGGCAGGATCCAGCTGGAGCTCCCGGGCAATGTCGGACGCTGCCGGTCCGAAATCGATCTGAAGCGCCCGTGCGAGAAAGCCTGCCTTGCCGCCAGGGCTGGTCGCAATATAGCCGGGCCGACGGCCCAGTTCGAACAGCACCCGCGCCTCGGTCAACGTATAGGCACTGTGCGTCAAAGTTTCGTCGAGAAGCCCGATCAGGCCGGTATAGAACCGGTTGAAGCACCTGAGGTCGCGGACCAAGGCATTCCGATCGGTTGGCATGTCAAGCGTCCCAGACAATTTCCATGCTGCCGGATCATCGCGAAAAAGTTGACTTAGTCAATTATTTATTGGCGCAAGTCATCTATCTCAGGACAAGCGATGACTCAATTTGATAGCATCCTCCGTTCAAGCCAGTTGCCTTCGTTCGATCCTGCGCCAGACTCTGTGCAAGGGAGCGAGCGATGAACGATCGGAAACGGGCAGTGCAGGCCCGCATACACGGCAGAGTGCAAGGCGTCGGCTACAGGATCTGGGCGAGAGGCGAAGCGGCCGGGCTTGGGCTGGTGGGCTGGGTGCGCAACGAAAGAGACGGCTCGGTGACGGCATGGCTTGCCGGCGCCGACGCGGCGGTTTCGGCCATGATCGAACGGCTCTGGCAAGGCCCGGCAGGCGCTTCGGTCTCACGGGTCGACGTGGAGGAGTTCGAGACCTGGACCGCGCCTGGAGACTTCAGGATCGTCGCATAGGTGCATGCGCGTCTTGAATTCATCGGATGCCCTTGAATTAATTGAACGTTCGTTTTATTATCTTCGCCTTAACGAGGTGATCATGGCGCGCACCACAGGATCCGACGGCGGGCGAACTGAAGCGGCGGTCCGCGAAGCGGCGGTCAATTTGATCGCGCGCCACGGCTACGAGGCCATGTCGATGCGCCAGCTGGCCGCCGAGGTCGGCGTGCAGGCGGCCGCGCTCTACCGCTATTTCCCAACCAAGGAAGACCTGCTGTTCACCCTGATGCGCGAGCACATGGAAGGGCTTCGCGAGGCCTGGGAACATATCAGGCCAACCGGCGCCGATCCGACAGAGCAGCTTGCGGCCTATGTGCGCAACCATATCGCTTTCCACATCGAGCGCCGGCACGCCACGCATGTGTCGAACATGGAATTGCGCAGCCTGTCGCCCGACAGGCTGACACAAATGCTGCGCATGCGCACGGCCTACGAAAAGGAACTGCGCACCATCTTGCGCGATGGCGCCGAGACCGGCGCCTTCAGCATCGAGGACACCGGCCTGACGGCCATGGCGCTAATCCAGATGATGACCGGCGTCATCGTCTGGTATCGCCCTGGCGAGCGGCTGTCGGTTCCTGAAGTAACAGCGACATATCTTTCGATGACAATGCGCCTGGTTGGCGCGAGGATGGATACCTACAGCGCCGCACGCCCCTCGGACGTGCAAAGGACGCTGTAGCACTTGAATTTTGCGCATGATCCTTTCCGAAAATCGAAGTCGATTTTCGGGGTCATGCGGCAGGAGGAACGCCATGTACACGAACACGCTCAGCTTCGGGCATGACGAGGACATCGAGGCGTTGCGCGACCTGGTGCGGCGCTTCGCCCAGGACAGGATCGCGCCGATCGCCGGCGACATCGATCGCCAGAACGAATTTCCGGCGCATCTGTGGCGCGAGCTCGGAGAACTCGGCCTGCTCGGCATCACCGCCGATCCCGATTTCGGCGGCAGCGGCATGGGCTACCTCGCCCATGTGATCGCGGTGGAAGAGATTTCCCGCGCCTCGGCTTCAGTCGGCCTCTCCTACGGCGCCCATTCCAATCTTTGCGTCAACCAGATCAACCGCTGGGCAACGCCGGCGCAGAAGGGAAAGATTCCTGCCGCCGCTGTGTTCGGGCGAGCGCGTTGGCGCGCTGGCGATGTCGGAATCCGGCGCCGGCTCCGACGTCGTCTCGCTCAAGCTGCGTGCCGAAAAGCGCAACGACCGCTATGTGCTCAACGGCACCAAGATGTGGATCACCAACGGGCCGGACGCCGATACGCTGGTCGTCTACGCCAAGACCGATCCGGAGCGGAAATCGCGCGGCATCACCGCTTTCATCGTCGAGAAGGCGATGACGGGATTCTCCGTGGCGCAGAAACTCGACAAGCTCGGCATGCGCGGCTCCAACACCGGGGAGTTGGTGTTCGAGGATGTCGAGGTGCCGTTCGACAACGTGCTGCATGAAGAAGGACGTGGCGTCGAGGTGCTGATGTCGGGCCTCGACTACGAGCGCACGGTGCTTGCCGGCGGCCCGATCGGCCTGATGGCCGCCTGCCTCGATGTGGCGATCCCCTATGTGCACGACCGCAAGCAGTTCGGTCAGCCGATCGGCGAATTCCAGCTGGTGCAAGGCAAGCTGGCCGACATGTACACGGTGATGAACGCCGCGCGCGCTTACGTCTACGCCGTCGCGGCCGCCTGCGACCGCGGCCAGACGACCCGCAAGGATGCCGCCGGCTGCGTGCTGTTCGCCGCCGAGAAGGCGACGCAGATGGCGCTCGACGCGCTTCAGCTGCTGGGCGGCAATGGCTATATCAACGACTATCCGACCGGCCGCTTGCTGCGCGACGCCAAGCTCTACGAGATCGGCGCCGGCACCAGCGAAATCCGGCGCTGGTTGATCGGCCGCGAGATCATGGCGGAGGGGGTGTGAGCATGGCCGTCCTGCAAACCCAGATCTCCCCCTCCTCCGACACCTTTCGCGCCAATGCCGAACGCATGCGCGAACTGGTCGCTGATATCGCCGAAAAGGCTGCCACCGTTGAGCGCGGCGGCTCGGAGGAGGCACGCGAGCGCCATGTCGGCCGCGGCAAGCTGTTGCCGCGCGAACGGCTCGCGCAATTGCTCGACACCGGCTCGCCGTTCCTCGAGATCGGCCAGTTCGCGGCGTGGTCAATGTATGGCGAGGAGATTTCCTCGGCCGGCATGATCGCCGGCGTCGGCCGGGTCGAGGGCACCGAGGTGATGATCGTCGTCAACGACGCCACGGTGAAGGGTGGCACCTACTATCCGCTGACGGTGAAAAAGCACCTGCGCGCCCAGGAGATCGCGCTGCAGAACAATCTGCCCTGCATCTATCTGGTCGACAGCGGCGGCGCCAACCTGCCCAACCAGGACGAGGTGTTTCCCGACCGCGAGCATTTCGGCCGCATCTTCTACAACCAGGCCAACATGTCAGCTGCCGGCATTCCGCAGATCGCCTGCGTCATGGGGTCCTGCACGGCTGGCGGCGCCTATGTGCCGGCAATGTCGGACGAGACGATCATGGTGCGCAACCAGGCGACCATTTTTCTCGGCGGCCCGCCGCTGGTGAAGGCGGCCACTGGTGAAGACGTCAGCGCCGAGGATCTCGGCGGCGCGGATGTGCATACGCGGCTTTCCGGCGTCGCCGACCATTATGCGATGGACGACGAACATGCGCTCGCCATCTGCCGTCGCATCATCAAAAACCTGAATCGGAACAAGACCGTAAGCCTTAACTTACAGAGATCGATTCCGCCGCTTCATCCGGCGAGTGAACTCTACGGCGTCGTGCCGACCGACCTGCGCCAGCCCTATGATGTGCGCGACGTGATCGCGCGCCTTGTCGATGGTTCCGAATTCGACGAGTTCAAGCAGAATTACGGCACGACGCTGATCACCGGTTTTGCCCATCTCCACGGCATGCCGGTCGGCATCATCGCCAACAATGGTGTGCTGTTTTCCGAAAGCGCATTGAAGGGCGCGCACTTCATCGAATTGTGCTGCCAGCGCAGGATCCCGCTGGTCTTCCTGCAAAACATCACCGGCTTCATGGTCGGCCGGAAATACGAGGCCGGCGGCATCGCCAAGGACGGCGCCAAGCTGGTGATGGCGGTTGCCACCGCCAGGGTGCCGAAGGTGACCGTCATCATCGGCGGTTCGTTCGGTGCCGGCAATTACGGCATGTGCGGCCGGGCCTATTCGCCGCGCTTCCTGTGGATGTGGCCGAACGCCCGCATCTCGGTGATGGGCGGCGAGCAGGCGGCGACCGTGCTTGCCATGGTCAAGCGCGAGGGCATCGAGCGCAAGGGCGGGGAATGGAGCGCGGAGGAGGAGGCCAAATTCAAGAAGCCGATCCTGATGAAATACGAGCATGAGGGCCATCCGCTCTACTCGTCCGCCCGTCTCTGGGACGACGGCATCATCGATCCGGCGAAGACGCGCGAAGTGCTGGCGCTCAGCCTTTCCGCGGCGCTCAACGCCGAAATCGAGGACACGCGCTTCGGCGTGTTCAGGATGTGAGATGAGCAAGGCGCTGGACAGACTCCGCATCCACACCGGCGACATCACGAAACTGGATGTCGACGCTATCGTCAATGCCGCCAATTCGTCGCTGCTGGGCGGCGGCGGGGTCGATGGCGCCATCCATCGCGCGGCGGGCCGCGAGCTCGAGTTCGAATGCCGGATGCTGAACGGATGCAAGGTCGGCGACGCCAAGATCACCAAGGGTTATAAACTGCCGGCTCGGCACATCATCCACACGGTCGGACCAGTCTGGCTAGGCGGCGGCAAGGGCGAAGCCGAACTGCTGGCCTCGTGCTATCGCAGGTCGCTGGAACTCGCGGCCGCCAATGGCTGCCGCACGGTGGCGTTTCCGGCGATCTCGACCGGTGTTTATCGCTACCCGAAAGATGAGGCGACCGAGATCGCCGTCAGCACGGTCAGCATGGTCGTCGAAGAGAAAAACATGCCCGAAACCGTCATCTTCTGCTGCTTCGACGAGCAAACGGCGCAACTATACCGACGAACCGTTGCTGCGCTTGGGGAAGGCTGAACTGTATGGACCAATCGATTCATCAGCATAGGCAAACTCGAATCCCCGCCAACGAACTGGCGGCGGGGCAAAATATTCGCTACTGCTCGCCCTGTTCAGATCAATGGGGACAGGGTGGAAATGAACCTGAAATATTGCCGGATAGCTGCCGCTTCGATACTTTCCCTCCCTCTAATATTCTCGACAACGGGGTACAGCCAGGCCGGGTCGCTTTCAGGCAGCAAGGGAGACGTGCGTTTTCCGCCGACCATGGGCTCGGATCCGAAGAGCGAATGCAACGTTGCCTACAAGGCCTATGTCGCGGCGAGCGGTCATTCGGCCTACGCCACGACCTTTTATTCGCGCGTTGTCGACCTCTACATCATCTGCGGCACGAAGCTCAACGCGCCGTCCCAGAAGGCAGCGGAAGAAATGGCGCTGCGCGGCTGCCAGGCCGGCCTGTCGAAGTGGAAGGTCAAGACCGCAAGCGGCGGCTGCGCGATCTCGGCATCGAAGTAGGCAGGCGGGCGTCATTGGTAGAGCACTCCCTTGGTAAGGGAGTGCTCTACGCGCGGCGGACTGCAAAGCAGCATCCGGCGAGGGGAAAGCCTATCCATGTAGGTTTGCGGGACAGCGCCCCCCTCTGTCCTGCCGGACATCTCCCCCACTTGGGGGGAGATCGATCGGCGCCTCGGCTATCGCCAACTCCCACCATTGAAAGAAGAGCGGCAGCGCTGCAGCTGCCAATCTCCCCCCCTCGTGGGGGAGATGTCCGGCAGGACAGAGGGGGGCGCGAAGGAACGCCTGCATCGCTTTCAGCAAGCCCTGGCTATGGAGGCTCCATGTTCAGCAAAATCCTGATCGCCAATCGGGGCGAGATCGCGTGTCGTGTGATCCGCACGGCCCGCAAGCTTGGTGTGCGCACCGTCGCCGTCTATTCGGATGCCGACGCGAAATCGCTGCATGTCGAAATGGCCGACGAGGCTGTTCATATTGGCCCCTCGCCTGTCGGCGAGAGCTATCTGCGCGGCGACAAGATTGTCGCAGCGGCGCTTTCGACGGGGGCGCGGGCCATCCATCCCGGTTACGGCTTCCTGTCCGAAAATCCTGATTTCGTCGACCAGGTGGTGGCAGCGGGACTCACCTTCATCGGCCCGTCGGCGGCCTCGATCCGTGCCATGGGACTCAAGGACGCCGCCAAGCGGCTGATGGAAAAGGCCGGCGTGCCGGTGGTGCCGGGCTATCATGGCGAGGCGCAGGAGATCGTGCTGCTTGCGTCCAAGGCACGCGAAATCGGTTATCCCGTATTGATCAAGGCGCGCGCCGGCGGCGGCGGCAAGGGCATGCGGCGCGTCGAGCATCCCGATGATTTCTCCGAGGCGCTGTCTAGCGCCCGGCGCGAAGCGAAAGCCGCGTTCGGCGACGACCGCGTGCTGGTCGAAAAATATGTCGACAAGCCCCGGCACATCGAAGTGCAGGTGTTCGGCGACAATTTCGGCAATGCCGTGCATCTCTTCGAACGCGACTGCTCGGCGCAGCGCCGCCACCAGAAGGTGATCGAGGAAGCGCCCGCCCCCGGTATGACGCCGGCTTTGCGCAAGGCGATGACGGAAGCGGCGGTGAAGGCCGCCAAGGCGATCAACTATTCCGGCGCGGGCACCATCGAATTCATCGTCGATGCCTCGCAAGGCCTCCAGGCCGACCGCTTCTGGTTCATGGAAATGAACACGCGCCTGCAGGTCGAGCATCCCGTCACCGAAATGGTCACCGGCACCGATCTGGTCGAATGGCAGCTGCGGGTCGCCAGCGGCGAAAAGCTGCCGAAGACGCAGACCGAGATCGTGCTTGCCGGCCATGCCTTCGAGGCGCGCATCTATGCGGAGGACGCGGCAAAAGGGTTCCTGCCGGCAACGGGCACGCTGCACCATTTGAAGTTTCCGGAGGCTGCACCCGATGGTGCCGCGATGCGCATCGAAACCGGTGTACGGGCCGGCGATGCCATCTCGCCCTATTACGATCCGATGATCGCCAAGCTGGTCGTCCATGCAAAGGACCGGCAAACCGCTCTAGAGGCCCTCGGCGCGGCGCTGTCGCAGACCGAGATCGCCGGCTCCACCGTCAACACCGCCTTTCTTGCAGCCCTCGCCGGCGATCCGGACTTTTGCGCTGGTGACGTCGACACAGGCCTGATCGGCAGACATCAGGCAGCCCTGACCGAGTTCGCACCGCCGACCGGCGAAATCGTCGCGGCAGCCGCCCTTGCCGCCTCCGGTGCGGAAGCTTTGCCGCCATCGAACGAGCCATGGTCTTCGCTTTCCGGCTACGCGCATTTCCACGGCGTGGCGCGGCGCACGCGGCTGAAGTTCGGCGAGGCCGATATACTGGCAAAGGTGTCGGTGCGGCCGGACGGGCGCTTCCAGGTGGCGCTCGGCGCGCCCTATGACAGCGCCAATGCACATGATTTTCGCGCCGTTCCTCGCCTCGCCCGCTGGCCAGGCCACGTCACGGTGTTCGAAGGCGCCGTCGGCTATACATTCGCAGTGCCGGATCCCTTGGCCAGGAGCGACGACGCGGCGGCCGCCTCCGGCAGCCTGCGCGCACCGATGCCGGGCCTGGTCAAGCTGGTGCGCGTGGCGAAGGGCGACGCGGTGATCAAGGGACAACCTTTGCTGATCCTCGAGGCGATGAAGATGGAACACACCATCGCCGCCCCGCATGACGGGGTGGTTGCCGAGGTCGCCACGGAAGGTGCACAGGTCACCGACGGGACGGTGCTGGTGCGGTTCGTCGAGGAGCAGAACACGTAGAGCTCGATCCCGAAAACTGGATCCGGTTTTCGGAAATGATCTATCGCGACATCCCAAGGCGCATTGGAAGCGCCATGCCAAAATGAAAGCGGCCGCGACGAGATGGCCGCCGGCAGCGCTCAATCGTGATAAAATATAAAACGCAACCCCTTTTTATATGCCGATATTGTCAATCTCTCTCTTGGCTTATTCAGGGTCAATCAGGTAGAAAAACGGATATATAATATTTTACTTAAAGACCGTTTTACAATCCGCTGGCCTGAAATTTGCTTTAGTTTTATTTATAGCCTATACCTACTCTGGGTTTGATATCTGCAAATGATGGGTTTGCGCTAACGGGATCGGGCGGATTTCGTTACGCGCGCCTTTTCGAGGAAAACCCATGAAGACTTCCATCAAAGCGCTCGCTTTGACCACCGCGTTGACACTGCAGTGGTTCAGTCCCGTACAAGGAGCGACCGCCACCGGCAATATGACAGTCCGGATCACCATTCAGGCGGAGTGCAAGGTTCAGACCGCGACCGATATGGATTTCGGCACGAATGGTGTCATTGACGCCAATGTCGACCAGACCAGCACCATTTCGGTGCAATGCACCAACAGTACGCCCTACAATGTCGGCCTGAGCGCCGGTGTCGGCGCTGGGCAACGATCGCCGTCCGCAAGATGACCGGCCCAGCCGCCGCGGTCGTCAACTACTCGCTTTATCGCGACGTGGCGCGAGCCCAGCTATGGGGCACCACCATAGGCACCGACACGGTGGCAGGCACCGGTAATGGCGCCGCGCAACCACTTACGGTTTATGGCCGCGTGCCGCCGCAAACAACGCCTGGTGCGGGTGTCTACACAGACACGGTTGCGATCACCGTCACCTACTAAGCTGCTTTCAAACACGGAGGACGCCATGCGTTCCATGCTCAAAAGCATTAGCGCGATCGCGCTTTTGCTCCTCGCGGCCGGTTTGGCGCAAGCAGCGTCGCTTCGGGTGGCGCCGACCAGCATCGAGATGATCGCGCCGGACAGCGCGGCGGTCTTGACCCTGCGCAACGAGGCGAAACGGCCCATCAACGTACAGATAAGAGTGTTTCGCTGGACTCAAGAGGGCGGCATCGAACGGCTCGAGCCGACCAGTGATGTTGTTGCCAGTCCCCCGGCTGCGAAGCTTGGCCCCGGCGCCGACTATCTGGTGCGGGTTGTGCGGGCATCGAAATCAGCCGTTGCAGGCGAGGAAAGCTATCGTGTGATCATCGACGAACTTCCTGATCCGTCGAGAAAGAGGGCCGGTACCGTCAGTCTGGTCCTGCGCTATTCGGTTCCGGTGTTCTTTCGCAATCCCGACGCGGCTGCTCCAAATGTTTCCTGGAGCCTCTCCGGCAAGGGGCGCGGGCTGCTCCTGACAGCAAAAAACACCGGCGAAAGTCGCTTGAGATTGTCCGATTTGACGCTGACGCAGAGCGGGCGAAAACTCGGCAACCGCAACGGTCTTGTCGGCTATGTGCTCGGCGGTGCGACCATGCAATGGCCGATCGCGGGGAAGACGCTTTCGGGCGGAGCGGTTTCGCTGTCGGCCCAGAGCGATTTTGGACCGTTCGATGCCAACGTTTCGATCAAGGGCCAGTAGGGTCGCGATCGCCGCTGTCGTGGCCGCATTTTCCACCATGCAGGTCAAAGCACAAGATGTGTTGCCGACCCCCGCGGCAACAGGCTCCGCGGCGGCTCCAGCCGACGGCCGCGATCTGTATCTGGAAGTCTTCGTCAACGATGTCTCGACCGGGTTGATCGGCGCTTTCAGGCAGCTGTCGGATGGCGGCCTGGCTTCTACGCCAGACGAATTGCAGCAGGTTGGGCTGCAACCTGTCGAAAGTGCGATGGGTGCCGATCACCTAGTGCGGGTCGATCGGCTCCCTGACGTCTCCTATCGTATCGATGAAGCGACCCAACGTCTCTATGTGACGGCCACCAATGCGGCACGCTCCGCCCACGTCATCGACATCGCTCCGCGGGGTAAGCAGGACAGGCTCGAGCCGCAATCCGGCTTTGGCGGCGTGCTGAACTACTCCCTGTTCGCCAGCATCAACGATCTGAAGGATCCTACCTTGCAGCTCTTTAGTGGCGTCTCAGGCGGTTTCGATGCGCGGCTTTTCAGCCCTTATGGAACGTTGAGCCAAGGCTTTATCGTTAGCCTGTCAGACGGCGAACTTGACGGCTTCACCCGGCTGAACACGACCTGGAGTTATTCCGATCCCGAGCGGTTGCTGACCTACAAGGCGGGTGACTTCGTCTCGGGTGGGCTGGCATGGACAAGGCCGGTGTATCTCGGCGGCTTTCAGGTCCAGCGCAATTTTTCCTTGCGTTCCGATCTCGTCACCTTGCCGCTTCCGAGCTTCTCGGGAACAGCTGCTGTCCCCTCCACGCTCGAAGTCTATACGCAGAATGTGCGGACCTATACCAGCGACGTCCCGGCCGGGCCGTTTCAGGTGACAAACCTGCCAATATTCACCGGAGCTGGCCAAGCCCAAATTGTGCTGCGCGACAGCCTCGGCCGCGAAACCACCGTGACGTTGCCATTCTACAATTCCAGCATGCTTCTGAAACGGGGCCTGCTCGACTTCTCCGCCGAGGTCGGCTCTCCGCGGCGCAATTTCGGTGTCGAATCGTATGATTATGACGGCGGCATCTATGGCTCGGCAAGCGCGCGCTATGGGCTGACCAACCGGTTGACACTGGAAGGCCACGTCGAAGGCGGCGAAGATCTTGTGAATGGCGGCGCCGGCATAGCCTTTCCGCTCAGCTATTTCGGCGCAGCCTCCATTGCTGCGGCCGGCAGTCGTCACAATGGCCAGACGGGCGCGCTCATCAACGCCTCGCTTGAGCTGAGCTACGATGGGTGGTCGCTCTATGGCCGCATGCAGCGCGCGTTGGGGACTACGAGGACATTGCATCGGTCACCGCCGAAATCAATGCTGTACCGGGTCCGAACGAGTTCCCGATCTTCACAGCCGGCGTTCCTCGCGCGCTCGACCAGGTAACGCTGAGCGTGCCGATGCCGCTTGATTTTTCAAACCTCAACCTCTCCTACGCGCACCTTAAGAGCGCCGATGGAGAGAGCAGCCAGATCGTCGGCGTTTCGTACAGCCAGACAGTGTTCAAGGACAGCAGCTTCTATGCCACCGCCTTCACCGACCTTGACGACAAAAACAGCTTTGGCGTGTTTGCGGGCATCTCCGTGCCGCTCGGCCGTGATGTCACCGCCTCGACCGGGGTCGCAGGCGGCCCCGACGGCGTGTCGGTGGTCGCCGACATCGCCAAGTCCGAACGGCTGGAGAACGGCAGCATCGGCTGGCGTGCCAGGACGTCCGAGGGCGGCACACCCAACCGGTCTGCGGCCGTCAGCTACCGTTCACCATGGGCGCGCGTAGAGGCCGGCATCCAGCAATTCGACAAGAGCGTTCGCGGAACCGCAGAGGTCGATGGGGCAATCGCCGTCGCCGGCGGCGGCGTTTTGCCACCAACCACATCAACGACGCGTTCGCGGTTGTCGATGTCGGTGTTGCTGGCGTGGAAGTCCAGCACCAGAACAGGCGGGTCGGCGTCAGCAACCGGCAGGGAAAGATCCTGGTTCCCGATCTGAACTCCTACGAAGACAATACCATTTCCATTGATCCAAGGAACTTGCCGGTCGATGCCGATGTGCCGGAGACACGCAAAATCGTCGTGCCGGCTGGTCGAAGTGGCGTCGTCCTGGATTTCGGCGTCTCAAAGGCTGCCAATGCGGCGCTTGTCTCCCTGGTCGACAGCAAAGGCACGCCGATCGCCGTTGGCGCCAAGGGCCGTGTCGAGGGCGCCGACGAGGAATTCGTGATCGGCTATGACGGCGAGGCCTATATCCGCACCCTCCACCGACAAAATGCCGTGGCCATTGAATTGCCGGATGGCAGCTCGTGTCGAGCTGAATTCGCCTATCGAGCGGTACCCGGCCAACAGGTGGTCATAAAGCAGGTCATCTGTTCTTGAGGCGAGGACGAACAATGCTGCGTTTCGCTATGCTGTTGGCCGCCCTGCTCTTGCCGACCGTTGGCTGGGCCCAAAGCTGCAGCTTTGGCGTATCGGCGATGAATTTCGGATCGGTCGACACGCTTTCCGGTTCACCGACCAATTCAACAGCCACGCTCAGCGTAAACTGCTCCGGATTGTTGTTGCAGCGCATCCTCATCTGTCCAAATCTGGGTACGGGCAGCGGCGGCGCGACGGCTTCTGCTCGTCAAATGCTGAGCGGCGCCAATCATCTCGACTACCAGCTCTATTCGGATTCCGCGCGCTCGGTGGTGTGGGGCTCCTATGCGTGGCCGTATCCGCCGACGGCGCCGGGCTTTGCGCTGACGCTGAACGCGCTCGGCAGCGGTTCGGCCAGCCAGACGATCTATGGCGCGGTATCGGGTGGACAGGCGACCGCGGTGCCGTCGACCTATCTCTCCACATTTTCCGGGAGCCACGTCGAGTTCCGCTATCGAGCCACTCTCAGCAACGATTGCAGCACCAGTGCAGGCTCCGTCGACAGACCCACATTCACGATCAACGCGATCGTTCCGGCCAATTGTCTGCTGGCAATCCAGAACATCGATTTCGGATCAAACGGCATTCTGGGCGCCAATGTCGATGCGACTGGCGGGGTTTCCATCACCTGCACCCCGGGCACGCCCTATACAGTGTCGCTCAGCAACGGAACGACTGGTTCGGCCCCAACCGCGCGCAAGATGTCCAAGGGTGTGGAAACCGTAACCTACGGCCTCTACAAGGATAACGCACGCAGCCAGGTGTGGGGCGACGCAGCGACGCCAGGCAGTACGGTTGCGGGAAGCGGCAGCGGTGCGGCGCAAAATCTCACCATCTACGGCCGTGTTCCCGCGCAAATGACACCTTCGGCCGGCGTCTATACCGATACCGTTGTCGTTACCGTGACCTATTAGGCCGCTGCATCAGAGCGCCGCGCGTCCAGAAGAACGCGCGGCGCTGCAATGCCGCTAGATGATGTCGGCGATTACTGCGCGATCGGCGCGTATTTGCCGTCATGCCACTGGTTGATGTCGTAGCTGGCATTCTTGAGGTCACCCTTTTCGTCGAAGGTGACGTCGCCGACCACAGTGCTGATCGGCGTGCCGTTTTTCAACGCTTCGGCAACCTTGGCCGGATCGTCGCTGCCGGCGCGCTTGATGCCTTCAGCGAAAGCCTGGACCACGGCATAGGAGAACAGCGTGAAGCCTTCCGGCACGAAGCCGCCAGCCTTGATCTTCTCGACGGCGGCCTTGGCTTCCGGCTTTGCCTGCGGGTCCGACGGGAAGACGAACATGGTGCCTTCGCCGGCCGGGCCAGCAACCTGCCAGAATTCCGGCGAAGCGATCGAGTCCGGCATGATCAGCTGGAACTTCAGGTTCTGTTCGGCCGACTGACGCAGGATCAGGCCGGCCTCAGGATGGTAGCCGCCGAAATAGACGACGTCGGCCTTGAGATCCTTCAGCTTGGTGACGAGCGCCGAATAGTCCTTCTCGCCGGGATTGATGGCGTCATAGTAGACTTCCTTGAGGCCACCAGTGTTCATGGTTGCCCTGACGGCATCAGCGACGCCCTGACCGTAGGCGCTCTTGTCGTGCAGGATGACGACGTTCTTGCCGGCATACTTCTTGGCGATCCACGGGCCGATAAAGGCGCCCTGCGCGTCGTCACGCGTATAGAGGCGCATGATGGTCGGCCAGCCGGCCTTGGCGGCCGCGTCGGTCAGCACCGGGTTCGAGGACGCCGGGCTCATCATCAGCGAACCGGCTTCGGCATAGACCGCCGAGGCCGGAATGCTCGAGCCCGAGCAGGCATGACCGTCGATGAACTTGACGCCGTTGGCGACGATGCGGTCGGCGACCGACACGGCCTGTTTGGGGTCGCACTGGTCGTCCTCGATGTCGAGCTTGATCATCGAGCCGTTGACACCGCCCGCGGCGTTGATGGCATCGGCGGCGGCCTGCGCGCCCTGCTTGAACTGATCGCCGATGGTGGCGAGCTGTCCGGTCATCGGGCCGACCACCGAAACGGTGATGTCGTCGGCGAATGCGACCGGCGCACTCATCATCAGGCCGAAAATGGCCGCGCTCAAAATACTGATTTTTTTCATAGCAATAGAACTCCTCCACTCACGCGCGGCCGCCCGGCCGCGCTTCTTCCAGAGAGGCGGGACAATTTCATCCTTCATTGGGCCTGTCTAGGCGCATCGGCACCGCTCGATTGGGCCTGCGAGGCGCCATTCAAGCAAAAAGCCACGCCAGCCTTGTTCCGGCTGGTCGTGGCTTTTTTGCCTGTCGGGCTGTTTCCCCAGCGCCCCCGCGCTACGAACCCCAACGTCGCCTTCCCTGTCTTCCCTGCTGACGATGATTCCGATTCTCGGGATCATCGTCCGTCGTACGGCTTGGCCTTTCCGGCTGCCGCATTCTTGTCGTTGATGGCCTGTGGCCCGGCTGTCTGCGCAGCCTTATCCCGGTTTGGCCCGACCGTCTTCGAGCAGTCGTGGCCGGAGCGTCCCCGTCTGCCGGAACTTTAGTGCATGGTCATCCATTCGCGGGCTTCGCGCAGCGCCTTGGCGATCTCGACCTTCGACATGGCCGCCGACAGTTCCGAGCGCAGTTCCGCGGCGCGGGCCGAACCCTTGATGGCGGCGATGTTGAACCATTTGTGGGCGGCGACCACGTCGGTCTCGCAGTCGCGGCCGGTCGCATACATCATGCCCAGTTCGAAAAGAATGTCGGCCTGGGCAGTTGCCCCCATGGCGCCGAAACCTGCTTCAAGCATTTCAAAACGTGCCATTTTAGTCCCCTGTCTGGCTCCCGAGAGCTGCCTCCGTTTGTCTTGTCCGGGCCGCTCTTTCGATGCTTTCGAGAATGCCGGCGAGGCTTGAATCCGTCGTTAAATGGCGTGCTTAATTTGAAGAAAACAAAGCTAAAACAAGAGGTAAACGCCGAAATTCGTTAAGGATACGAAGCCAGCAATTCAGCCGATTTGCGCCAAATTTGACGAAAATTTTCGCGGGCGGAATCAACACTCCGCTAACCACGGGGAACAAACACGATGCACCGGTCGTTTTCATTTCCTTGTCGACAAGGCGGATTCGGGCGCTTTCAAAATCCCAAAGTCTTCCGTTGCGGCACGACTTTTGTTTTGCCGGGAGCTGGATTAGCTTACGTTTGCGTAAGCGGCAGACCGGCGAGGCGGAGAATTCGGCCGGCTATCCAAAGGGAGCAAGACATGTTTCGAAAAGTGAGCCTGGCTCTTGCAGCCACATTGATCATGGCGGGTGCGGCATGGGCCGATCCGATCGAGGGCAACTGGAAGACGCAAGCCGGCGACACCGCCGCCATTTCAGGCAGCGACTCGTTTTCCATCACGCTCAAATCGGGAAAATATGCCGGCAAGACCATCGGCTCGCTGAAGGCGACCGGCGACAACAAATATGCCGGCAGCATCACCGATCCGGCGAACGACAAGACCTATTCCGGCAAGGCGACATTGGCGGGCACCTCGCTCAAGATGAGCGGTTGCGTGCTCGGCGGACTGATCTGCAAGAGCCAGACCTGGCACAAGCTCTGATCGACCATATGCTTGTGACCTGACGACGGGGCCCAGCGGGCCCCGTTTCGTTTCAGCGGCACGTCGAGCCCTGGTGCTCTCGCCCCGCTGGCTGAGGCCGTCCAGGCTCGCGGCGACCCGGTCAGATCCCGTCAATCAATTTGAACCCCAGATGAACGCCGGCATCAGAGCCGGTTCAGAGGCGTTGCGGCATTCTCTCGCGTGTTGAAGGAGACACGACCCAATGCTTGCTCGCCGCTTCACCATCGTCTGCCTGCTGATGAGCCTGTTTGGAATGTTCTTCGCCATCCTCGTCGCTGAAGCGGGCCGTTCCCCCCGCTCCTGGGACCAAGCCAGTTCCTGCCAATTCGATTGCGTGAACCATTTTCGCCGCTGAAGCGACAAAGACACAGATCCAAAGAGAAAAGCAAAAGCCATGAACCGTATCGCCGCCAATACCCTCCAGACCCTTCGGCTCCTGCCGCGGGCTGCGCTCGTCCTGGTGGCTCTTTCAGCGCCGGTTCTGGCCGTACCGATGATGCGCGCCGACGCCGGCTCGACGATCGAGGCGCCGGCCCTGAGGAATTCAGGCGTGGGTTTCGTTCTTCTGGTCAGCCTGCAGCGCGGATAAAGAAAAATGGCGCTTTGGGCGCCTTCGACTGCGACACCCCTCCCAACCGCTCGTCCAACTCTCTATATTGAGACATGGAAAAGCGAATCTATCCCCAAGCCATCGAATCAGTCGTCATGCCGGAGCCTTTTGGCCGGCAAAGCTTTAACAGCGCCAAAAAAGCCGTTGCGGCGCTGCAGCTGCTTTACGACCGCAACACCAAATTCCTGCGTGACTCCTTTGGGGCGCTTGCCGCCGGCGGCGACAGCAGCAAACGCTACCGCGCCTTCTATCCCGAGATCGGCGTCACCACGAGTTCGTTCACCCAGGTCGACTCGCGCCAGGCCTATGGCCATATGCCGACGCCCGGCCATTTCGCCACCACGATCACGCAGCCGCGGCTGTTCGAGCGGTACCTGATCGAACAGCTGCGCCTGATCATGCGCAACCACGGTGTCGCGGTCACGGTTTCGGAGTCGACCACGCCCATTCCGCTGCATTTCGCCTTCCTGGAGGGAGCTTACGTCGACGGCGCCGCCGCCGAGCGCATCAAGCGGCCGATCCGCGACCTGTTCGACGTGCCGGATCTCGACGGCACCGACGACCAGATCGCCAATGGCACGTTCGAAGTGGCCTTCGGCGAACCAAGGCCGCTGGCGCCGTTCACGGCACAGCGCATCGACTATTCGCTGCACCGCATGACCCATTATACTGCCACCAGCCCGCAGCATTTCCAGAACTTCGTGCTGTTCACCAACTACCAGTTCTACATCGACGAGTTCGTCGCCCGCGCCCGCGACCTGATGGAGAAGGGCGGCGGCGGTTATGCGGAATTCGTCGAGCCGGGCAATGTCGTGACCAAGGCCGGACAGAGCACGCCCAGCGAAGGCGTCGGACCGCAGCGTCTGCCGCAGATGCCGGCCTATCACCTGAAAAAGCCGAACCATGGCGGCATCACCATGGTCAACATCGGTGTTGGCCCTTCCAACGCCAAGACGATCACCGACCATATCGCCGTGCTGAGGCCGCATGCCTGGGTGATGCTTGGCCATTGCGCCGGGCTGCGCAACACCCAGGCGCTCGGCGATTATGTGCTGGCGCATGCCTATGTGCGCGAAGACCACGTGCTGGACGACGACCTTCCGGTCTGGGTGCCGATCCCGCCGCTGGCCGAGATCCAGGTCGCGCTGCAGGAAGCGGTTGCCGAAGTCACCGGCCTGTCCGGCTACGATCTGAAGCGCATCATGCGTACCGGCACGGTCGCCACCATCGACAACCGCAACTGGGAACTGCGCGACCAGCGCGGACCGGTTCAGCGCCTGTCGCAGTCCCGCGCCATCGCGCTCGACATGGAATCGGCGACGATCGCCGCCAATGGCTTCCGCTTCCGCGTGCCCTACGGCACGCTGCTGTGCGTTTCCGACAAGCCACTGCATGGCGAGTTGAAACTGCCTGGCATGGCGACCGAGTTCTACAAGCGGCAGGTGGCGCAGCACCTGACCATCGGCATCAGGGCGATGGAGAAGCTGGCCGAGATGCCGATGGAGCGGCTGCATTCGCGCAAGCTCCGGAGCTTTTCGGAGACAGCGTTCCAGTAGGCGCTCGCCAAGCCTCGGCGAGGCAAATCGTCGTCTTGCTCAGGCCGCATTTTGGCCGATAAGCAGGTCGAACGGATCGTCAGGCGGCATTCGGCAGACACGACCTCAATGATGACAGGCGCGCGCTTGAATATGACGGCTGGGTTGGCATTCCTGGCGATGACGGCACTGTCGGCGGCGCTGTTGGCCGGGTTCTTCGGCACGCTGCATCCGGCGTTCGATTCCTTCTCGCATTTCCGCATGCACTTCAGCGTGCTCATGACGCTTCTGGCACTGCCGCTGCTCGCCAGTTCGTTTCGGCTGCAGGCGGCAGCGGGGCTGGTCTTTGCCATCGCCTGCCTGGCCACGACGGCAAGCGCCCTGCCGAGGCTTTGGCCGCAGCCGGCGGTTGCCAAGCCCGCAGATCAGGCTGTCTACAGCCTGCTGCAGATGAACCTGCGCTTCAACAACCCGACACCGAAGAAAGTGCTCTCCCTGATCGGCCGCACCAACCCGGACGTGATCACCCTCGACGAAGTGTCTGGCATGTGGACGACCGAGCTTGGCACCATCACCAGCGCCTACCCTTACCGTATCCTGTGCCCTTATCCGAACGGCATGTTCGGGGTGGCGCTGCTGTCGCGCCGGCCCTTTTTGGCCGGCACGACACCGCGCTGCGAACCGCGTGGCGCGATGGCGACCGCGACCGTCGACTTCGGCGGGATCGGCGTCGATGTCGCCGCGATCCATCTGAGCTGGCCGTGGCCAAAGGAGCAATACTGGCAGATCGGCGAACTGGCGCAAACATTGGCCGGACTTGGCGAGACCGCGATCATGGCCGGCGATTGCAACGCCGTGCCGTGGAGTGCTGCGGTGCGGCGGGTCGCGACGCTCGGCGGGCTGACACTTATGCCTTCGGCCGGCCCGACCTGGATCCACCGGACACTGCCCGACTTGCTGCGCCGCTATGCAGGCCTGCCGATCGACCAGGTGTTCAGCAAGGGCGGGCTGACAATCCTGTCTTCGACGCGGCTGGAGGATACCGGCTCAGACCATCTGCCGGTGCTGGTCGAGTTCACGCTTCGCCCTGACGACAAGCAGCCTGAGAATGACCACGCCACAGCGCTCGCGGCGAGCGACTTGTCAGCCAAGCCTCACGGCTGAGCGAAGCCCGCGCGCCAGCGGATCACTCGTTCATGGCTTTTTGATCAAGGCAGCGATCAGATGCTCGACATGGCCGCCGTTGCTGTGCTCGCGCCGATCGAAGGCGTTTTGTTTGCCCTCATATTCGGCATAGATAGCCCGGATGCGAAGCTGCGCTTCGCGGCGCGTCTTGTAGCAAGACGGGTCGTTGGCGATCCGCAGGCCGGTTATCGACCTTTCCGTAGCGCGCATCATCTCCCTGGCGATGCGCCCGTGTGTTTCCTCATGGGCGCGAACACCGGCGAAAAACCTGACCCAGCGCCTCTTCAGCTCCGGCGTCGCGGGCGAAGCAAGGCGAGGGAAGGTGTAGAAAAGGTTGAGCGTGCCATTGATCCGCCGCATCCGGCAGAAGCCGTCGCCTTCAGTGGCGTTGAGGTTCCAATCGACGGTATAGGCCGTGGTGGCGATGGCATGCGTCATGAAGCCGTGCCTGGGGCCTTTGCTATCCATCGCGTCGACGAGGGCGGCGCCCGAGCTTCCCGTAATGTCGTAGGTCCGAGTCTGGACGACAGCCCTGGTGCCGGCCAAAGCCTCTGGCGCACACAGCGCCCCGATGGCGACGAGGCATGTCAGAACCGTCCGGCGCATGGCCTTCTCCTTATCCCTGGAGATAGGAACCATAGACCGGTGGCCGTTTCAACGGTTCTACCGGCCTGCGTGACCTCACGGCCAGCCCTCACCTGCATTTTTACTGCAGAGACCTGAACCGCCCGGCCGCGCGAGGTCACATGCCCTGGTAGACCGGACCTTCGCCGCCCTGCGGCGGCACCCAGTTGATGTTCTGGTTTGGGTCCTTGATGTCGCAGGTCTTGCAGTGGACGCAGTTCTGCGCGTTGATGACGAAGCGCACATCCTTCGCCGCCGGATCAGCGGCGGCGTTGCCGTCCTTGTCGACCCATTCATAGACGCCAGCCGGGCAATAGCGTGTCGAAGGTCCGGCGAAGACATCGTGCTCGGAGCGCTGCTGCAAGGCCATGTCGCCGACCAGCAGATGGACCGGCTCGTTTTCCTCATGGTTGGTGTTGGACAGGAACACCGAGGACAGGCGGTCGAAGGTCAGCACACCATCGGGCTTCGGATAGGCTATCTTTTGGTGCTTGGCAGCTGGCTCGAGCGCCGCATAGTCGGCCTTGCCGTGCTTCAGTGTGCCGAAGGGCGAGACGCCGAACAGCGTGTTCAGCCACATATCGAGGCCGCCGAGGCCGACGCCGACGATGGTGCCGAAGCGCGACCACAACGGCTTGACGTTGCGCACCTTCTTCAAATCCTTGCCGATGTCGGTCGCGCGCCAGGCCGCCTCGTAGGAGGAAAGCTCGTCATTGGCGCGGCCAGCGCCGATCGCTTCGGCGACATGTTCGGCCGCCAGCATGCCGGAGAGCACCGCATTGTGCGAACCCTTGATGCGCGGCACGTTGACGAAGCCCGCCGCGCAGCCCATCAGCGCGCCGCCAGGGAAGGACAATTTCGGCACCGACTGCCAGCCTCCCTCGGTGATGGCGCGGGCGCCATAACCCAGGCGCTTGGCGCCTTCGAAGGTGCCGCGGATCGCCGGATGGGTCTTGAAGCGTTGGAATTCCTCGAAGGGCGACAGCCAGGGATTCTTGTAGTTGAGGTGGAGAACGAAGCCGACCGCCACCTGGTTGTCTTCGAGATGGTAGAGGAACGAGCCGCCGCCGGTCTTCATGTCGAGCGGCCAGCCGAAGGAATGCTGCACCAGACCCGGCCGGTGGTTCTCCGGCTTGACCTGCCAGAGTTCTTTCAGGCCGATGCCGTATTTGCCAGGCTCGCGGCCATCGGAAAGCTTGTATTTGGCGATCAGCTGCTTGGCGAGCGAGCCGCGCGCGCCTTCGCCGATCAGCACATATTTGCCCATCAGCGCCATGCCCGGCGCGAAGCCCGGGCCGTGCGTGCCGTCCTTCTCGACGCCCATATCGCCGGTGACGACGCCGGTGACGGCGCCTTCTTCATTGTAGAGCAGGCCTGCGGCGGCAAAGCCCGGATAGATTTCGACGCCAAGCGCCTCGGCCTTGGTGGCCAGCCAGCGGCAGACATTGCCGAGCGAGACGATGTAATTGCCGTGATTGTTCATCAGCGGCGGCATCAGAATGTTGGGCAGGCGGAACGAGCCGGCGGGGCCGAGGACCAGGAAATGATCCGCCGTGACCGGCGTCTTGAAAGGATGGCCCTCCTCCTCGCGCCAACCGGGCAGCAACCGGTCGATGCCGATCGGGTCGACGACGGCGCCGGAGAGAATATGAGCGCCGACCTCGCCGCCCTTTTCCAGCACGACGACGGAAAGCTCGGGATTGACCTGCTTGAGGCGGATGGCCGCGGCAAGGCCGGCCGGACCGGCACCGACGATGACCACGTCGAATTCCATGCTTTCGCGTTTGATATCGCTCATCAACCCCTCCGCACTGGCTTGCCGCTGTTGCGTATCTTGCTGGCTCCTGCGCTGCATAGCGCATCAATTGGCGACAGGAAACCGGCGCATACGTGACAATGCGGATTTGGCCAAAAAGTCGCGCATCCTGCGGCAGGGCAGCCGTTCGTGCCCGGCGAGACCGCCGCGCTTGCGTTTTTTAATTGTTCGGCGGCTTGCTTATCGGCCATACTTCCCGCCATGCGCATTCCTGGGCCAGCCGGCTTTCCTTCGACGCGCTTTCTTTTGTCGCCCGGCCGGGCCTGCCGGGCGATTCTTCTGGCCCTTATGACGTCGGCACCAGGGCACGCCGCCGCGGACGAGGTGAAGGTCTGGGCGACAGGCGCCTACTCCTTCTCCGACGAACTTGGCGGCTTCCGCATCACCGGAGCCTCCGGCATCGGAACCAAGGACGATCCGCTGGTCATCACCGAAGAATTGAATTCGGCGACACCCGTGACGCTGACCATCCGCACGACAAAGCCGATCGAGACATTCGGCAAGGCGGGCGAGTTCGCCAATGGCATAATGTATATGCGCATCGACGTGCTCAACAACAGCGGCCAGGCCTGGATCGAGTTCCAGTTCGAGCTTCAGGAGATACTCGATCAGCCCAGCGTTTTTGGAGACGGGCTTTCCTTCGACCAGCGCAACAAGACGCCCGAAAATATCTGGTCGAGCAATTTCGCCGACTTCGACCGCGACTTCGAACCCTATGACCGGCTGCTGTTCAAGAACGGCAAGGTCGACCCGCTGAAGACCGTTAGCTTCGAGTTCCTGATGACGGATTACACGCCACGATGGACCTTCTATCTGGTGCAGGATCCGCGCATCCCGACCGGATAGGGCAAGCAGCCGGTCTTGCAAATTGCAGCCGTGCGGACGAATGTGCGCGCCATGACTGCCGCCTCCCCCACAAGCCCGACCGATATTGCCGACATCCTGGCGTTCTATGCCAGCGCCGGCGTCGATGAGGCGCTGGAAGACGCCCCTGTCAACCGCTTCGCCGAGGCGGCGCCGAGGCCCGTCGAGCGTGCACCGGCAGCGGCGGCGCCGCCTCGCGAAGACAAGACGCCGGAGCGGCCCGCGGCATCGTCCGGGTTGGATGCGAGCCGGGTGCCGGACGCGCCAGCCCGTTCATCGGTCGCCGCCGTGCCAGACGAAGCTCAGGCAGCACTTGCGCGCCAGTTGGCGACAATGGCAACAACCCTGGACGAGTTGCGCCAGCACATGGCGGCATTCGACGGCTGCAATCTCAAGGCCACCGCCAAGAACCTGGTGTTCGCCGATGGCAACCCGGAGGCCGCGGTCATGCTGGTGGGCGAAGCGCCGGGCCGCGATGAGGACATTGAGGGGCTGCCCTTCGTCGGCCGCTCGGGCCGGCTGCTCGACCGCATGCTGGCCGCGATCGGGCTCGACCGCAGCTCGGTCTACATTGCCAACGTCATTCCCTGGCGGCCGCCGGGCAACCGCACGCCGACGCCGCACGAGACCGAAATCTGCCGGCCGTTCATCGAGCGGCAGATCGAGCTGGTCAATCCCAAGGTGCTGGTCAATCTCGGCGGGCCGTCGGCCAAGACCTTGCTCAACACCTCGGAAGGCATTTTGCGGCTGCGTGGCAACTGGCGTGCCCACACCACGGCCTCCGGCATCGCCATTCCGGCCATGCCGACGCTGCACCCGGCCTATCTCCTGCGGACGCCGGCGCACAAGAAGCTGGCATGGCGGGATTTTCTTGAGGTCAAGGCGAAGCTGCGGGCGCTCTCCTAGCGATAACCTCGCAGGTAATTGAAATGTCGTCCCCGTCAGCCTAACCATCCCCCATGACATCAGCCCAGACCTCCGCCGGCAGCCTCATCCGCGAATGGCGCACGCGCCGCCGCATGAGCCAGCTCGACCTCGCCATGGAGGCTGAGATTTCGCAGCGGCATCTCTCCTTCGTAGAAAGCGGGCGCGCCGCACCCTCGCGCGACATGGTCTTGCATCTGGCGGAGCAGCTTTCGATCCCGCTGAGGCAACGCAATCAGTTGCTGCTGGCGGCAGGCTTTGCGCCGAGCTTCAGCGAACGGCCGCTCTCCGACACGACGCTGGCGCCGGCGATGGCGGCGGTCGAGATCGTGCTCAAGGGACATGAGCCCTTCCCGGCGCTGGCGGTGGACCGGCACTGGAACCTGGTTTCGGCGAATGCCGCGATCGCTCCCTTCCTCGCCGATGTCAGCGAGGCTTCGCTGCTGGCGCCCCCGGTCAACGTGCTTCGCCTCAGCCTGCACCCCGGTGGCATCGCACCGCGCATCGTCAACCTCGCGGAATGGCGCACGCATCTGCTTGAACGTCTCAAGCACCAGAACGATGCCAGCGGCGATCCGGTGCTGGTCGAACTGGAGCGCGAGCTGCGCAGCTATCCGTCCGGCCTCAAGGGCAACAGGCCAACGCCCGTCGAGCCAAACGCCATCGTGCATCCGCTGCGTCTCGCGCATGGCGATCAGGTGCTGTCGTTCATCAGCACCATCACCGTGTTCGGCACACCGCTCGATGTGACTTTGTCGGAACTGGCGATTGAGTCATTTTTCCCGGCCGACGAGCAAACTCGCGCGGTGCTGGTGCGGCTGGCGAAGGAGCGGTCGGAACGGTCCTGATCAGCCTTGTGGCAGCGTCACCTTGCGCGTTCGGGTGCGCTCCAGGCCGAGTTGCCGCTCACGCCAGATGATGAAGACGCCGGCGGCCACCACGATCGCACCGCCAATCAGCGTGTTGAGCGAGGTCACGTCGCCGAAAACGAGATAGCCGACGACGACGCCGAGGATCATCGAGGTGTATTCGAACGGTGCCACCACCGAGGCCTCGGCATGGCGATAGGCCGAGGTCATCAGGATCTGGCCGAGGCCGCCGCAGAAGCCGGCCATGACGAGCAGCGCGGCTTGTGCCGGCGCCAGAGCTTGCCAACCGAAAGGCAGCGTCAGCAGCGAGAGCACGCTGGCGGTCGACGAAAACCATAACACGATGGTAGCCGTCTTCTCCGTCTGCACGAGATTGCGCACAAGCAGCATGGCGACTGCCGAGATCGCCGCGGCCACCAGCGCGGCCATGACGCCCAGGACTTCCTGGTCGTCGAGCGCTTCATCCGAGTTGAGCAGGGTCAGTTCCGGCCAGGAAATGATGAGCACGCCAATGAGACCGACGGCGACCGCGCTCCAGCGATAGACGCGGATCGTCTCGCCAAGGAAGACGGAGGAGAACACCACGACCAGCAGCGGCTGCGCGTAGTTCAGGGTGATCGCCTCCGGCAGCGGCAGCCTGGTCAGCGCGAAGAAGCCAAGCCCCATTGCGCCAACGCCGACGACGCCGCGCGCGACGTGGTTGAAGGGACGTTTCGTGACGAATGCCGTCGCCAGCTGTCCCTTCAATGCCAGGAAAGCAATGATCGGGAAGATGGCGAAGAAAGAGCGGAAGAATACGATCTGCCCGGCCGGCACGTCGCCGGCCGCCTTGATGCAGGTTTGCATGGCGACAAAGACCGCCACCGAGACGATCTTCAGCGCGATGCCCCTTAGCGTGCCGTGGCCGCTGGTCGTTTCTGGCTCGGTCCCCTTTCCTGACGTCACGTCGGCGATGGGCCCATGCCGAATTTCGGTGTGACGACGGTCATGACTGCCTCGTGAGGATGTGGAGAAGGAACGCCTGAAGGCATCGGCTGAGTTTTGTCGAGGGACTGTTTCGTGTAAAGAGCGCGGACTTCAAATTTCTTGGACCAGCGGGAACGTCCGCTTCCAACGCAATCGACAGGAAAACCCAGGGAATGCGCACGGACACCGGCCAGGTCTTCAAGCTCGAAGACTATCGCCCCAATGATTATCTCATTCCGCAGACCAACCTCACCTTCCGCCTTTCGCCAGAGGCCACAATTGTCACCGCAATACTGACGGTCGAACGCCGCGACGGCGTAGCAGCGGCGGCGCCATTGGTGCTCGACGGCGATGGGCTGACGCTCAAGCGCATCGAGATCGACGGCAAGAAGGCAAAACCCGCGGACCTGCTGGTAACCCCTGACCAGCTCACCCTTCTCGAGCCGCCTGCCGCGCGCCGTTTCCAGCTGCTGATCGAGACCGAACTGGCGCCGGCCGGCAACGAGGCCTTGATGGGGCTCTACCGCTCGAACAACGTCTATTGCACGCAATGCGAGGCCGAGGGCTTTCGCCGCATCACCTATTTCCTCGATCGGCCCGATATCCTGTCCGTCTACACGGTGCGGATCGAGGCGTTGCGCGACGAGGCGCCGCTGCTGCTGTCCAACGGCAATCCGGGAGACAGTGGCGATCTCGGCGACGGCTGGCACTATGCCATCTGGCACGACCCCTTCCCCAAGCCGTCCTATCTGTTCGCCCTGGTCGCCGGCAATCTCGGCCAGGTCGCCGACAGTTTCGTCACAATGTCCGGCCGCAAGGTCGAACTCGGCATCTATGTCGAGCCCGGCAAGGAGAAGCTCGCCGGCTACGCCATGGACGCGCTGAAGCGGTCGATGCAATGGGATGAGGAAGCGTTTGGCCGCGAATACGACCTCGACGTCTTCAACATCGTAGCCGTGTCCGACTTCAACATGGGCGCGATGGAGAACAAGGGCCTCAACATCTTCAACGACAAATATGTGCTGGCCGACGAGGAGACGGCGACCGATGCCGATTTCGCCAATATCGAGGCGATCATCGCGCACGAGTATTTCCACAATTGGACAGGCAACAGAATCACTTGCCGCGACTGGTTCCAGCTTTGCCTGAAGGAAGGGCTGACGGTCTTCCGCGACCACGAATTCTCCGCCGACCAGCGCTCCCGGCCGGTCAAGCGCATCGCCGAGGTACGCCTGCTGCGCGCGCATCAGTTTCCCGAGGACCAGGGTCCGCTGGCGCATCCGGTGCGGCCGCGCCGCTACCGCGAGATCAACAATTTCTACACGGCGACGGTCTACGAAAAAGGCTCGGAAGTGGTGCGCATGATCCGCACCATCCTCGGGGCTAAGGCCTTTCGCGCCGGCATGGACCTTTATTTCGAGCGGCACGACGGCGACGCGGCGACGATCGAGGATTTCATCAAGGTGTTCGAGGACGCCTCGGGCCGCGACCTATCGCAGTTCGCGCTTTGGTATCATCAGGCGGGCACGCCCAATCTGACGGTCAGTTCGACGCACAATGCGGCCGCGCAGGAATTCACGCTCGAGATCGAGCAGTCGGTGCCGCCGACCCCCTCCGAAAGCCGCAAGCGGCTGATGCATATTCCGCTCACCTTCGGCCTGATCGGCGCTGGCGGCAGGCCTGTCGCCTATAGCGGCGTCGAGGGCGCCAGCGTCGAGGATGGCGTCATCCATCTCCGCAAGCGCCGCCATATGGTGCGTTTCTCGGGCGTTGCCGAACGTCCCGCCGTGTCACTCAACCGCGGCTTTTCGGCGCCGGTGACGCTATCGGTCGAACAGAAGGCCGACGACCAGTTCTTCCTCGCCCGCCATGACAGCGACGCCTTCTCGCGCTGGCAAGCCTTCAACACGCTGCTCACCGATGCGCTGATCGCAGCCTTCCGCGAGATCCTTGGCGGCAAGCACCCGGTCTTCGCCACCCGGCTGACCGAGCTTGCCGGCAGCATCGCCGTCGATGAGACGCTGGAGCCAGCCTACCGGGCGCTGGCGCTGGCACTGCCGGGCGACGCCGACATCGCCCGCGACATCGGCAAGAATATCGATCCCGACGCCATCCACGCAGCCCGGCAGGCCCTTGCGCTGGCGATCGCCACGGCCAATGCCGAGGCATTTTCCAGCCTCTACCACAGGCTTGCCGACAAGACCGCCTTCAGCCCCGACGCGGCAAGCGCAGGACGGCGCGCCCTGCGCAACACTTTGCTGGACTATCTCTCGCTGCTGCCGGGCGGAGCCGCACTGGCCGCCGGGCATTTCCAATCGGCGACCAACATGACCGACCGCGCCGCCGCCCTTGCCGTGCTTGCATATCGCCACCATGGTTCGCCGGAGGCAAACCAAGCGCTGGCGGCGTTCGAAAAGACCTATGCATCCGACCCGCTGGTCATGGACAAATGGTTCCAGATCCAGGCCAGCGTGCCGGGGCCGCAGGCGATAGACACGGTTCGGGCGCTATCCGCTCATGCGGCCTTCTCGATGGCTAATCCGAACCGGGTGCGCTCGCTGATCGGCACATTCTCCAGCGCTAACCAGACCGGCTTCCACCGCGCCGACGGCGAAGGCTACCGGTTCTTCGCGCAAACTGTGCTCGAGGTCGAAAAGCGCAATCCGCAAGTGGCGGCAAGGCTGGCGACGGCGCTGAGATCATGGCGTTCGCTCGAACCGGGCCGGCAGGCCAAGGCCCGGGAAGCCCTGCTTTCGATCGCCAATGCCGAAAACCTGTCGGCGGATCTGCGCGATATTGTGGAGCGGACGTTGGCCTAGGCACCCCTTGCCTTCTCCCGTGCGGGGAGAAGGCCCGAGGCCGCCGCACCTCCAAAACCGATTATTTTAGTCGATTTTTAATCTTTTTTCGTCGGACCACTGGACAAGGCGAATCACCTTTGATTCTTTACTGACGATTCGGATGTGCGGCGTTTTGCCGGATCACCAAGCAGCATAGGCAAATTCGGGGAGTGCCATTTATGGCGAAGGCGGACGCGTGGGGCGCGCCCGGTGGGATGGCTTTTGCGCGTCGCGGGACGCGCAGCGACGGCCTTGCCGGGAATACGCGGCTCATTGCCGAACCGGCCTATAAGCGGCTTCTGGCCGCCGAGCCGCTGCTGCGCCGGTCGATACCGGCCCTCATCATCATCTTCCTGCTCGTCATCGCGGCGCTGCGCGTGCTGTCACTGATGAACGAACGCGACGACGTCGAGCGCGATGCCAAGGCGATCCTGACGCTGGCGGCGGGTCAGCTGGCCAGTTCGCTGGCCACCACCTCGGACACCGTGCCCGGCGCCGTCCAGGATCTGCTGGAGACCACCAGCCGCCAGGGCGCGATGGGCCGCAGCCACGTGCTCGTCATCACCGACAACGCCTTCAAGATCACCGCGGTGACGCCGCGCTCGATGCCATGGCAAGGCCATTCGCTCGACGGCCTCGTCGAGGGCGGCCAGCCGCTGTTCATGTTCGGCGACCGCGCCGGCGTCATGGAGGTCAGCATTGGCGGGCAGGACTGGTATGCGGCGGTCAGCGTGGCCAAGGATCGGAAGGGAGCGGCGGCGGCCCTGGTGCCGCAGCAAGCGGTCTTCGACACATGGCGCAAGACCGTCTCGCTCAACGTCACCCTGTTCGTGCTGACAGCCGGCGTGCTGATCATCATCCTCTACGCCTATTTCGGGCAAGCGGCACGCGCGCAGGCCGCCGACCGCATCTATCTCGAAGCGCATCAGCGCATCGACATGGCGCTGGTGCGCGGCCGCTGCGGCCTGTGGGACTGGGACATGGTGCGCGGCAAGATGTATTGGTCGCGCTCGATGTACGACATGCTGGGCTACGAGCCCTGCGAGACGATGCTGTCCTTCGGCGAGGTCGACGAGATCATCCATCCCGAGGACGGCGACCTGTTCGAGCTCGCCAACAGAATTGTCGCCCGCGAGATCGACCATATCGACCAGGTGTTTCGGATGCGGCATGCCGACGGCCAATGGGTGTGGATGCGCGCGCGTGCACAAGTCATGGATCCGGAGGCGCCGGAGATCCAGCTGATCGGCATCGCCGTCGACGTCACCGAGCAGCGCCATCTGGCGCTGCGCTCGGAAGCGGCCGATCTGCGGCTGAGGACCGCGATCGAGAACATCAATGGATCCTTCGTGCTGTGGGATTCGGCGCAGCGCCTGATCATGTGCAACTCCAAATACCAGCAGGACAACGGGCTGTCGGATCGCGACGTGATGCCGGGCGTGACGCGCGCTTCGCTGGAAGAACGGATGCTGGCCTTTGCTTCCGAGCGCCGGCTTGCCAATACCAATGGTCCGCAAGGCGGCGCCACCTTCGAGCGGCAGCTGGCCGACGGCCGCTGGCTGCAGGTCAATGAACTCCGGACCCGGGATGGCGGCATCGTCTCCGTCGGCTCCGACATCACCCAGATCAAGCTGCATCAGGAAAAGCTGGTCGACAGCGAACGCAGGCTGATGGCCACGATCCATGATCTCAGCCTCGCCAGGCGTTCCGAAGAGGAACGCTCCAGTGAGTTGGTTGACCTCAACCGCAAATACATGAAGGAAACCGAGCGCGCCGAAGCGGCGAACCGGGCCAAATCCGAATTCCTGGCCAACATGTCGCATGAATTGCGCACGCCGCTGAACGCCATCATCGGCTTCTCTGAACTGATGGAACAAGGGCTGTTCGGCCCGCTGGGGTCGGAGCGCTACGAGGAGTACGCCACCGATATCAACAGCAGCGGCAAATATCTGCTCGGCGTCATCAACGACATACTCGACATGTCCAAGATCGAAGCCGGCCAGTTCTCGCTGGACCGCGAACAGATCGACCTCGGTCCGCTGATCAGCGAGACGGTGCGCGTCGTCTCGCTGCAGGCGGCGCAGAAGGCGATCACCGTGGAAACACGCATCGCCGATGCGCTGACCTTGTTCGCCGACCGGCGGGCCATCAAGCAGATCGTCATCAACCTCCTGTCCAACGCGGTGAAGTTCACCGGCCAGGGCGGCCATATTTCGGTCCGCGCCCGCAACACGTCCGGCGCGCTGGTGCTGACGATCGAGGACAATGGCTGCGGCATACCGAAAGCGGCGCTGGGCAAGCTCGGGCGGCCCTTCGAACAGGTGCAGAACCAGTTCTCCAAGAACCATGCCGGGTCCGGGCTTGGCCTTGCCATCTCCCGCTCGCTGGCCGAGCTCCAGGGCGGTGCGTTGAAGATCCGTTCGACGGAGGGTGTCGGCACGATCGTGTCGGTGCGCATTCCGGTGAAAAAGGCGCCGCCGGCCGTCAAGGCCGCCGCTTGAGCGGCCGGGCTCCGGCTGATGTTGCCGGAGCCTGCCTCCTAAACTTCACTGCATGGTGTCGCCGTCGTCTTCATCCGATTGGCCATGATGGCCAAAGCGGCCACCCTTCGGCAGTTCGCTCTTCTCGATCTTGCCATCATTGTTCTTGTCGAGCATGGCGAACACCTTCTTCTCACGACCGGTGATGTCATCTGACGTCAGCGTGCCGTCGCCCTTGGTGTCGTAGCGGGCGATGATGCGCCTAGCTATCCGCTCGAAACGCGCCTTCTCCAGAGCATCGGCCAGTTGGGCGACGGTCAGCTTGCCGCCATTCTCGGCAACGAGCTTCTTCAGTCGGGCGTTCATGGCGTCGGAGAACTGGTCGAAGGTGATGGCGCCGTCTGAATCGCTCATCGCCTTGTTGAGGCGCATCATCGTGTCCTCGCGCATTTTCGCGCTGGCATTGTTTTCGGCATAGGCGGTGGTGCCGACGGCGCCAGCGAGCGCTGCGAAGGCTAGGGCAAGCTTGGTTGACTTTCTCATGGGTCTTCTCCTGTTGCATCGTCACCCCCGATGCGGCCGGACAAGCTCTTTCACGGTCGTCCGGCACGAAGCAAAAGGTCGAAGTCCTTCCTGACCTTTTGCGACGTCTCCTTGAGATGTGCTTCCAGCACACCGAAATCCGGCAGGTCGGTGACCGCCAGAAGCAGATCCGAAAGCCCCGGCGGGACGTCATCGCGCTCGAACGGGCCAGTGAGGCAGAGCCGCGTCATCTGAGTCAGCGCCAGATAGAGCGCGAAGGCGGCACCAAACTCCTGCCGGACTCCGGCATCGGCGAAGCCAGGCGTCAGCCGAGACAGAATCTCTGCCGTACCGGTGACACGCGGCCCGGCCTCGACCTGCCCGGTGATGACAGCCACCTGGGCGATGAATTCGAGATCGATCAGCCCGCCGGGGATCAGCTTGATGTCCCAGAGGTCACGCGCCGGCTTTTCCTTCTCGATCATGGCGCGCATGTCCGAGGCCTCGGTCTTCACCTTTGCCGCGTCGCGTGGCTGGCCAAGCACAGCGGCAACTTCCGCTTCGACCTCGGCGCACAGGCTGGTGTCGCCGCCAATGGCGCGCCCCCGCGACAGCGCCATGTGTTCCCAGGTCCAGGCCTCCTGGCGCTGGTATTTCTTGAAGGCATCGACGTGGGTGGCCACCGGCCCCTTGTTGCCGGACGGCCGCAGCCGCAGGTCGAGTTCGTAGAGTACCCCTTCCGCCGTCGGCGCCGACACGGCCGAGATCAGCCGCTGCGTCATGCGGGTGTAGTAGTGTGACGGCGCCAGCGGCTTGTCGCCGTCGGAGTCCTCAGCATCCGCGTCATGATCGTAGAGCAGGATGAGATCGACATCCGATCCCGCCGGTCAATTCGCGGCTGCCAAGCTTGCCCATGCCGAGCAGCGAAACCACGCCGCCGGCGATCGTGCCATGGCGCGCCGCGAATTCGGCGGTCACCGCCTGCAGCGCCGCCTCGATAGTGAGATCGGCGAGATCGGAAAAGGCGCGGCCGGCACGGGCCGGATCGATCGAACCGGCAAGCAGCCGCACACCAATCAGGAATTTTTGTTCCGAGGCAAAGATGCGCAGCCGGTCCAGCACCTCCTCATAGGCCCTGTCGCCTTCGAGGAAGGCCGAAAGCCGTGCCGAGAGATAGGCGCGGTCAGGCAGTTCACTCAGCAAGGCCGGGTCGAGCAGGCCGTCGAAGACATGCGGCCGGCGCGTGATGATCGCCGCCAGCCGGGGCGCGGCGCCCATGATCGTCGCCATCAGCTTGAGCAGCGCCGGATTTGATTGCAGCAGCGAGAACAGCTGGATGCCGGCGGGCAGGCCGGCAAGGAACTCGTCGAAGCGGATCAAGGCTTCGTCCGCCCGGCGCGTCTGGCCGAAAGAGCGCAGCAACGCCGGCGTCAATTCCGTCAGCCGCTCGCGCGCCTCCGCCGACCGGGTGACGCGATAGCGGCCGAAATGCCAGCCGCGAATGACGCGGCAGATGTCGCTCGGCCGTTGGAAGCCGAGGCCATGCAAAGTCCGCAGCGTGTCGGGATCGTCGACATCGCCGGTGAAGACCAGATCGCCGATGCCCGCCGAAAGCTCCGGAGCGGTTTCGAACAGTGCCGCATAGTGGCGTTCGACCTGCTGCAGCGAGGCGCGGAATGCCAGGGAAAACGCAGCCGCATCGGCAAAACCCAGCATGCGGGCGATGCGTTCCAGCCCTTCATCGTCTTCCGGCAGCGTATGCGTCTGCTCGTCGGCCACCATCTGGACGGCGTGCTCGACACGGCGCAGGAACCAGTACTGGCGGGCAAGCGCGTCACGCGCATCGGCGGTGATCCAGCCGCGGGCGGCGAGCTGGCCAAGCATCGGCACGGTTTCACGGCCGCGCAGTTCCGGAAAGCGGCCGCCGGCGATAAGCTGCTGTGTCTGGACGAAGAACTCGATCTCGCGGATGCCGCCGCGGCCGAGTTTGACGTTGTGGCCCTTCACGGCGATCTCGCCATGGCCCTTGTGAGCGTGGATCTGGCGTTTGATCGAATGGACGTCGGCAATCGCCGCGTAGTCCATGTATTTGCGCCAGATATAGGGCTGCAGCTCCTTGAGGAAGGCAGCACCCGCGGCCAGGTCGCCAGCCACCGGGCGCGCCTTGATCATCGCCGCACGTTCCCAGTTCTGGCCACGCGCTTCGTAGTAACGCAGCGCGGCTTCAACCGGGATCGCCAGCGGGGTCGAACCGGGATCCGGGCGCAGCCGCAGATCGGTGCGGAAGACATAGCCGTGCTCGGTGCGGTCCTGCAGGATACGCACCAGCCGTCGCGTCAGCCGCGAAAACAGCTCGGTGGCGTCGAGCGGGTCGACCACGGCGGGCGCTTCCGGATCGAAGAAGACGACAAGATCGATGTCGGAGGAGAAATTCAGCTCATGCGCGCCGAGCTTGCCCATGCCGAGCAGGATCCAGCCCGATTGCCGTGACGGATCGTCGATATCCGGCAGTTTGAGCTTGCCCTGGCCATGCGCGTCGCGCAGCAGGAAGTCGACGGCCGCACGGGTGCAGACATCGGCAAGATCGCTCAACCGCCGTACCGTCAGCGACGTTTCCGCCTCACCGGCGAGGTCAGCCAATGCGATCAGGAAATGCGCCTCGGCCTTGCACTGGCGCAGCTCCATCATCAGGCTGGATTCGGAAACCGTCTCGGCCAATGGCACCTGCTCGATCGCGGCGGTAGTCGCTTTCAGGCGCGCCTCGACCGGCTGGTCGAAAAGGGCATCCAGGATACGCGGCCGGCGCCGCGCCGTGTCACGCAAGAACGGCGAAAGGTCGAAGACGGCGGCCAGGAAATCCTGGCCCTCCCCCTTGCCGGCCAGGAATTTGGCCAGCCGCGCCAACCCTTCTTCGCGTGCCACCGTGGCGATCTCGGCCAGTGCCTGCCGCGCCCGGCCTTCGTCGAGAGGGGCAAGCCCAACCACCGGCTTCAGCAGCCAATGCGGGACCGTCCGTTTCGCAACCGCAGCCATCAGTGATCCTCCCGTGTAGGGAAACTCATGACCACGGATAGTCCCGGATTGCCAGGCAGGAGATCAAGCCGTCCATAGTGGAAGGTCATGACCGCCTTGGCGAGGCTGAGGCCAAGGCCGGAACCCGGCTGCGAACGGCTCTTCTCCAGCCGCACGAAACGTTCGGTCGCCCGAGCGCGATCGGCATCGTCCGGAATGCCCTGGCCGTTGTCGGCGACACAAAGCCTGATCTCGCCATGTGTCCGCTCGAGCGTGACACGAACCGCCGGCTTGGACGTGGAGTCCGTCGAATATTTGATCGCATTGTCAACGATGTTGGACAGCGCCTGGCCGATCAGCTCGCGGTTTCCGTCGACGAGAAAAGCACCATTCACTTCGGCTTCGAGCGAAACGCCAGCCTCTTCCGCCACCGGCTCGTAGAGCTCGGCGACATCACGAACGGCCGCCGCCAGATCGACGCGGTTGGTGTGCTCGGACGAATATCCGGCCTCCAGCCTAGAGATCATCAGGATGGCGTTGAAGGTCTTTATCAGCTGGTCGGACTCGGTGATGGTGCCTTCGAGCGCCTGACGATAATCGGCGGGCTTGTGCTTGCCGGAAAGCGTCGCCTCGGCCCGGTTGCGCAGCCGGGTCAGCGGCGTCTTCAGATCATGCGCGATGTTGTCGGAAACCTGCTTCAGGCCTTCGTTGAGCGTGGCGATCCTGGCCAGCATGGAATTGAGGTTTTCCGAAAGCCGGTCGAACTCGTCGCCGGCGCCGGTCACCGGCAGCCGGCCCGAGAGATCACCGCCCATGATGCGGCGGCTGGCCTCCGACACGCTGTCGATGCGCTTCAGCGCGGCGCGGCCGACAAAGAACCAGATCAGCAGCCCGCCGAGGCCCATCATGCCGAGCGCCAGCATCAGCGCACGGCGTATGACGGCACGAAAGCGTTCGGGTTCGCCAAGATCGCGGCCGACCAGCATGATCATCTGATTGGGCAGCCGCAGCACCAGCGCAATGGCGTTGTGACCTTTCTCGCCTTCGGCCGGCGGTGTCGCATTGTCGCTAGTTGCAGGAGACGGCGTCTGGTCGGACGTTCCGCTGCGCAGGCGGTCAAGCTCGCCTTCGCCGAAGCGCTTGTAGGAGAACGGCTCGGTCGTCCAACCCTCGGTGTCGATCACCCCCGGTTCCAGGCTCTGCACGTTGCCGGTCAGGATCTGGCCATTGGCATCGGCGATGAGATAGAGGTTGGCACCAGGCTGACGGGAGCGGTTTTCAACCACGCGCACCAGCACGGGCAGGCCACCGCGCTGATAGGCGCGGGCGAGGCCGAGCACTTCGTCGTTGATGGTCTCCTGCGTTTGCGCCGTCAGCATGCGCGCCGACAGCGAGGTCATGTAGAAGACAAGCAGCACGGCGCAGAGCGCGAAGAGCAAGAGGTAGAGCGCCGAAAGCCGCGCTGCCGTCGTCTTCATGATGGCGGGCACGGAAAGAGCCATGCTGTCGCCTAGCCGCCCTTCAGCATGTAGCCAGCGCCGCGAACCGTATGCAGGATCGGCTTGTCGAAGCCTTTTTCGATCTTGCCGCGCAAGCGCGAAACGTGGACGTCGATGACATTGGTCTGCGGATCGAAATGATAATCCCAGACATTTTCGAGCAGCATGGTGCGCGTCACCACCTGGCCGGCGTGGCGCATCAGATATTCGAGCAGGCGGAACTCGCGCGGTTGCAGCGTTATCTCGCGCGCCGCCCGGCGGACCGAATGCGACAGCCTGTCGAGCTCAAGGTCGCCAACCCGGTAGACGGTTTCGGCCTCCTTGGCGCTGGCGCGGCGGTTCAACACTTCGACGCGGGCCAGAAGCTCGGAAAACGCATAGGGCTTGGTCAGATAATCATCGCCGCCGGCGCGCAGCCCGGTAACCCGGTCATCGACCTCGCCCAGCGCCGACAGGATCAGCACCGGAGTGGTGTTGCCGCGGGAGCGAAGGCCGGCAATGACCGACAAGCCGTCGCGGCGCGGCATCATCCGGTCGATGACCATCACGTCATAGTCGCCGGCGTCGGCAAGCGCGAAACCGGTTTCGCCGTCACCGGCGACATGCGCGGTATGACCAGCCTCGGCGAAGGCTTTCTGCAGATAATCCGCAGCCTCCCGATCGTCTTCTATGACGAGAATCTTCATAAGGCCGTTATACGCGATTTCGCTGGAAGGTTGAGTAGCCGGCATCTGCATTTTAGCCTTTGCCAAAGCACGTCGCGATCAAGATGATCGAGATCGCGCGCGATAAAATCTTGTTCTCTGGTTGTCTTCATCCCCGACAAGCCTGTTTCGGGGCCTGTTTCGAGGCATGATCCTGCAATCACCACATCCTCCCGGCCCAGCCCGAAGGAGCGTTTTTGGGCGACTTTCAAAATGTGCGGCAGCGGGCGATGGGAGGCCCGCTGCCGCTGGAGGAGAGCACGATGACTGACTAACGTACCCGGCTCCATGCTTTCCCATGCGGCGGCTCGGGGGTGTTTGAAACCGCAGCACCGGAAAAGTCGTTGTCAGCCCTTGGCGACGGGCAGCGCGACGAAACGGTTGTTGTTGTCGCGGGTGATCTGCATCAGCACCGCCTTGCGGCCGGCCTTCACCGCGTCGGTCATCGCCTTGGTGACGTCGTCGGTGCCGTTCACCTCGTTCGAATTGACCGCGGTGATGATGTCGCCCGGCTGGATGCCGCGGTCGGCGGCAGCGCTGTCGGGATCGACATCGGTCACCACAAGACCCTTGCCGTTTTCGGACTTGGTGACGGTGAGGCCGAGATCGGCCAGCGTGTCGGGCTTGGCCGGAGCAGCGGGCTGCTGCTGCTGGTCGTTCGAGGCCTGCTTGTCGCTGGCCGGCAGCTTGCCGAGATCGACCTTGATCGTCTGGCTCTTGCCGTCGCGCCAGACGGTGACGTCAACGGGCTTGCCGGGCGAATAGGCGCCGATCAGGCGGGCGAGTTCCTTCGGCGAAGCGACATCCTTGCCCTCGACCTGGGTGATGACGTCGCCCGCCGTGATGCCGGCCTTCTTGCCGGGGCCATCGTCCTGGGCGCTCGACACCAAGGCGCCGTTGTTGGACTTCAGACCGAGCGATTCGGCGATGTCCGAGGTAACCGGCTGGATTTCGACGCCGAGCCAGCCGCGCTGCACCGCACCGTTCTTCATCAGGTCTTCGACAACCTGCTTGGCGGTCGAGGCAGGAATGTCGAAGGCGATACCGACGCTGCCGCCCGAGGGCGAGAAGATCGCCGTGTTGATGCCGACCACCTGGCCGTTGAGATTGAAGGTCGGGCCACCCGAATTGCCGCGATTGACCGAGGCATCGATCTGCAGGAAATCATCATAGGGGCCGGCGCCGATGTCACGGCCACGCGCCGAGACGATACCGGCGGTGACGGTGCCGCCGAGGCCGAACGGATTGCCGACGGCCACGACCCAGTCGCCGACGCGAACCTTGGAATCGTCGGCGAAATCGACATAGGTGAACTTGCCACCACCGTCGACCTTGAGCACGGCAAGGTCGGTGCGCGGATCGGTGCCGACAAGCTTGGCGTCGAGTTCTTTGCCGTCACTGGTCACCACGGTGAAAGCGGTGCCTTCCTCGACGACATGGTTGTTGGTGACGAGGTAGCCGTCCTCGGAGATGAAGAAGCCGGAACCCTGCGCCACCGGGCGCGGCTGGTCGTTGTTGCCGCGGTCGCGGTGACCGAAGCGGCGATGGCCGTCATCGTTCTGGCCGTTCTGGTCACCGAAGCCGCGGAACTCCTTGAAGAAGCGGCGCAGCTGCGGATTGTTGGGAAGATTGTCGAGACCGTCCTGGTCATCGGAGCCATCATCGGCGGTCGGCTGGATCTTGGCCTTCACCTTGACGCTGACCACGGCCGGCGAAACGCGCTCGACGACATCGGCGAAGCCCTGCACCTGCGGCGCCTCGACACGTACGGCATCGGCAAGAACGGGGCTGGTTCCGCTGGTCAGTGCGCCAACGCCGATCGCGCCGGCAATGGCGACGGAAGCGGCGGCAGCCAGAAGACGCTTGCGGGTGCGGGAATATGAATTGGGGGCAATATTCATGGGTCTCTTATCCTCTTTCAAACGGACGCTGCTTGATCGGCATCCTCGGGGAGAGAGACTTAGAGAGGCGCACATTACAGCGCCATTTCCGACACATGAAACTTTGGTAATGTTGGCTGGGCAGTCGCGGGCGTCAGTCGCGGTGCAGGATGGCGTCCAATGCCGCCTGTTCATCTGAAGACAGGGACTTTGTCGCCAGGGTCCGACGCGACCGCGCGGTCCGCACAATGAATACGCCTCCGACCAGCAGCAACAGCACAGGCGTGCCCCAAAGCAACGCATTGCGCAGGTCGAAACGTGGCTTTAGCAGCACGAACTCGCCGTAACGGGAAACGACATAGTCCATCACCTGCTGGTCGGTATCGCCGGCGACCAGGCGCTGGCGCACCAGGATGCGCAGGTCGCGGGCAAGGTCGGCATCGGATTCGTCGATCGACTGGTTCTGGCAGACCATGCAGCGCAGGCCTTCCGACAGCGCCCGCGCCCTCGCCTCGAGCGCCGGATCGGCCAGCATTTCGTCAGGCTTCACCGCCAGCGCGGTGCCGGCAAAGCCGAGCGCCAGCATCAGGACGAGCAACGCGGCGGAGAACCTTGCCTTCATGGCAGGACCGCGGGCGCCGCGGCGCCCGCCTGCTTGCGCCGGCGTGAGGGCGCGCCGACCCGCAGGCGCCTGTCCATCAGCGACATGGCAGCGCCCGCCATCATCACCAGCCCACCGCCCCAGATCAGCGTCACCAGCGGTTTCCACCACAGGCGCACGACGACCGAGCCGTCCTTGGCTTCATCGCCGAGTGAAATGTAGAGCTGGGAAAGACCAAGGGTCTTGATGCCGGACTCCGTCGTCGTCGTCTGCCGCACCGGATAGAAACGCTTGGCGGAACTGATTTCGCCGACAGGACTGCCGCTGACACCGATCAGTTCGAAGCGGCCACGGTCCTCGCTGTAATTTGGCCCCTGCGCCGGATAAAGCCCGACGAAACGCAGCGTATGGCCTGACAATTCCACCGTCTCGCCGGCGCGCATGGCGAGGATTTTCTCGGTGCCGAAGGAGAGCGTGGCGACGATGCCGAGCAAGGTCAGGCCGAGGCCGAGATGGGCCAATGCCGTACCGAAGACCGAGCGCGGCAGGCCGGCAAAGCGCCTGACCATGACGGAGGGCGCAACCGATCCGACGCCCGACTTGACGGCAAGGTCGGTGAGCGCGCCGGCGATCAGCCAGACCGCAAGGCCGATGCCGAGGGCGGCGAAAACCGAGGAGCCGTCGATAAACAGGCCGGTGACCAGCATCGCCGCCAGCGCCACAGCGAAGGCGGCCATCAGGCGTTGCGATGCGGCGAAGACATCGCCACGCTTCCAGGCCAGCAGCGGGCCGAACGGCACGAGGACCAGAAGCGGCAGCATCAAGGGGCCGAAGGTCAGGTCGAAGAACGGTGCTCCGACCGAGATCTTGTCGCCGGTGAGCGCCTCCAACGCCAGCGGATAGAGCGTGCCGACGAGCACCGTGGCGGTCGCCGTGGTCAGGAACAGATTGTTGAGGACAAGCGCGCCTTCACGCGAAATCGGATGGAACAGGCCGCCGGCCGTCAGCCTCGAGGCGCGCAACGCAAACAGCGCCAGCGAGCCGCCGATGAACAGCGTCAGGATGCACAGGATGAAGACACCGCGCGTCGGATCGGTGGCAAAGGCGTGCACCGAGGTGAGCACGCCCGAGCGCACCAGGAAAGTACCGAGCAGCGACAGCGAGAAGGTCAGGATGGCGAGCAGCAAGGTCCAGATCTTCAGCGCCGAGCGCTTTTCCATGACGATGGCCGAATGCAGCAGCGCGGTGCCCGCCAGCCACGGCATGAAGGAAGCGTTCTCGACCGGATCCCAGAACCAGAAACCGCCCCAGCCGAGTTCGTAATAGGCCCAGTATGACCCCATCGCGATGCCGCCGGTCAGGAACATCCAGGCGACCAGCGTCCATGGCCGCACCCAGCGCGCCCAGGAGGCGTCGATGCGGCCCTCGATCAAGGCGGCGACTGAGAAGGAAAAGCAGATCGAGAAGCCGACATAACCGAGATAGAGCAGCGGCGGATGAATGGCGAGGCCGAGATCCTGCAGGACCGGGTTGAGGTCGCGGCCTTCGATCGGCGCCGGATTGAGCCGGATGAAGGGGTTCGACGTCGCCAGGATGAACAGGAAGAACGCAGCGCCAATGGCGCCCTGCACGGCCAGCACATTGGCACGCAGCGTCGCCGGCAGGTTGGAGCCGAAAGCCGCGACCAGCGCGCCGAAGAAGGTCAGGATCAGCACCCAGAGCAGCACCGAGCCTTCGTGATTGCCCCAGGTTCCGGTGATCTTGTAGATCATCGGCTGCAGCGAATGCGAGTTTTCCCAGACGCTCGCCACGGAGAAATCGGAGTTCGCGTAGGCACTCGCCAGCGCGACAAAGGACAGCGCCGTCAGCGCGAAGCCGGTCACCGCGACAGGGCCGCCGACGGCCATCAGGCGCTGGTTGTTGAGGCGCGCGCCGAACAGCGGCACGATCATCTGCACCAGTGAGAGCGCAAACGCCAGGACCAGGGCGAAATGTCCGGTCTCAACCATGGTGGTTCCCGCAATTCACTCTTGCTCTCCCACCAGAGTTATTCACTCTTGCTCTCCTGCCAGACGCCCTTGGCCTTCAGCCCGTCGGCCACTTCCTTGGGCATGTAGCGCTCATCATGCTTGGCCAGCACGCTGTCGGCAACAAAGACGCCGTCCGGGCCGAAACTGCCCTCGGTGATGACGCCCTGCTCCTCGCGGAAAAGGTCGGGCAGGATGCCGGTATAGGTGACCTTGACCGATTTGTGCGTGTCGGTGACCGAAAAGGCGACCGTCGCCCCCTGCCCGCGCTGGATCGTGCCTTTTTCGACCAAACCGCCGAGCTTGATGCGCTGGCCGGGCTGGAGGCTCGCCGTGGTGAGGTCGGCCGGCATGTAGAAATAGGAGGCCTTCTGGCCAAGCGCGTAGAAGGTCAGCCCGGTGGCGGCGCCCAGGAAAGCCAACCCGCCGACAATGACCGACAACCGTTTCTGCTTGCGCGTCATGTCTACTCCGTCGCCGTCAGGCCGAGCGAGGCGGCAAAGGCGGTGAATTTCTTGGCTTCGTCACTGCCGGCGCCAAAGACGGCGATAGCACGACCGAGCGCCTCGCGCGCCTGATCGGCCTTGCCCAGCACGACATAGGAACGAACGAGCCGCATCCATCCTTCCGGGTCGCGCGGATTTTGCCGCAGTTTTTCGTCGAGGCCGGCGACCATCGTGTTGATCATGGCTTCGCGGTCCTGCGGCGACAGGGAGGACGCGGCGTCGATATCCGCGGCGTCTGGCCCCTTCGCGGCGGCACCGGAAGCGACTTCGGGGCTGGCGGATTTGGCCAATGCCTGCTCGACGGCGCCGCGCCACGGTGAATCCGGTGGCAACGTGCCCAGCATTGCCTGCCAAGCCGCGACCGCTTCCTTGTTTCGTCCCTCCTGCGCCAAGGCCATGGCCAGATAGAAGCTGGCTTTCGCATTGGCTGGATCAAGCCTCAGCGCCGCCTCGAAGGCATCTTGGGAATCGGCGGAAACAATGCCGCCTGCCGCACCGGCGATCGCCTCGCCGAGGCCGGCCTGGCGAACAGCGCTGTCGCCGTCGAGGCGGATGGCATTGCGATAGGCGGTCACCGCGTCGGAAAAGCGCTGCATGCGCAGATAGACCGGGGCCAGCACGTCCCATCCCCTGCCATCGGACGGGTTGGCGGCAAGGTGGGCCTCGGCCCGTGCCACCAATTCGTCGACCGAACTGTCGGCCGGGTTCTTGGCCAGCCTTTCGCTGAGCGGCTGAGCCGGCAGGTCGGGCGAGCCGATCCGGCTGTAAACACCCCAACTGATCAGCGGCACCGCCAGCACGGCCACGGTCGCGACAAGCCGTGCCGTGACCGAAGCTTGCCTGGCCGACGCCTTGCCGGCCGTATCCGCATTGTCGAGGCGAAGGATGCGGCGCGCGATTTCGGCGCGGGCCTCGGCCGCTTCCGCCGGCTGGATCAGGCCTCGCGCGGCGTCGCGGTCAAGCTCGGACAGTTGATCGCGATAGACTTCCAGATCATGCTCGCCGCTCGACGACGCGCCCTTGGCGCCCCCGGCCAGCGGCAGCAGCACCGCCAGGCTCGCGCCGAGCGTCAGTAATGCGGCTATGACCCAGAACAGCATGGTTCTTCCAATAACGGCAGAGCCCTGCCCTGCCAACACAGGCATCCTGCGACGCTTTGACGGTCGGCGCGCCGAACGTCCTTGATCGACATCAACCGGCCGGATCCGGTCTGAATCTCAGGTCAGCGGCGTCCAGCTGCCGTCGGCATTGCGGCACGCGGTTCCGCGCGCCGTTACCCCGGCGCCGCCGGTGAACACCGTCTGCGTATACTGGCGGCAGTCTTGCGAACCGACGCGATAGGGTTGGGCCGGAACCACCTCGCCATAGTGGGATGCCTGATCGCCCTTCCACGCCACCTTCTGGCCGCTCGTCGTATATTCGAGCGCCTTGTATTCCGCCTCGAGCGCGTTGCGTTTTTCCGATTCGCTGAGGCCGTTGCCGATCGAGCCGCCAATGAGGCCGCCGTCCATTGCCGAAATGATCGACTTGGTGACCTTGCCGGCTGATGGAGGCGTCGAGGCCGGTGTCGGCGCGAGCGTTGGGCCCTTGCCGCTCAACGTGGAGCAGCCGGACAGGGCCAGCAGGGCGGAAACAAGCGCGACGCGAATCTTCATGCCAACAACCGGTTTTCTTGAGTTGGAGCCTGCCATGGATGCGCCGGGGGCCGCGTCATCGGAGAAGTAGGCGTGGCCATAGTATTGATATTTGTCGGAAATTTGGCCGCCGCCAGCCGCTTCTGGAGCAATCGGTATTGCTCCGGGATCAATCGATAGATCGCCATACCATACGCCGTCCACCGCTGTCGATTGGCCCCGAGAAAGCGTCACTGAAGGCTCCGCAATCGCACCACCGCCTTCAATCCGCCCATGCCGGACCGTTCGAGCGCGAGAACGCCTCCATACTCGTTGACGAGGTCGGCGACAATGGCAAGCCCCAGACCTGTTCCCGGTTTTGTCTCGTCCAGGCGCCTTCCGCGCTTCAGCGCGTCGCGTGCCTTGTCCTCGGGAATGCCGGGACCGTCGTCGTCAATGCTGATCTCGAACAGATTGTCATCCTTGCCGGCCGACGGCGCCACTGTGACCGACACTGCGCTTTTTGCCCATTTCATCGCATTTTCGAGAAGATTGCCGAGCAGTTCCTCGAGGTCCTCGCGCTCGCCGGCAAAGACGATCTCGGTGGCCGGCAGCGACAGCGACAGGCTGGTCTGCGGGTTGAGCTTCTGCAAGACCCGCACCATGCGCTGCACCAGCGGCGCCACCGGCGTGCGGTAGACGACGCTGTCGCGTTGCGCCGCGACGCGGGCGCGCTGCAAATAATGGTCGACCTGTTTCTGCATCGAGGCGGCCTGCTCGGCGATCAATTGTCCCTTGGCGCCGCCAAGCGCCCTGCCTTCGTTAAGCAGCACGGCCAGCGGCGTCTTCAGCGAATGGGCGAGATTGCCGACCTGGGTTCGCGAGCGCTCGACAATGCGTTTGTTGTTTTCGATCAAGGCGTTGGTTTCGTTGGCTAATGGTTCGATCTCGGCCGGGAAGCGGCCGTCTAGCCTCTGTGCGGTGCCTTCGCGCACCATGGCAAGGGCGTTGCGAACCCGGCGCAACGGCTGCAGGCCGAGCAGGATGGCAATGGCGTTGATGGCAATCATGCCGACGCCGAACAGGCTGAGATAGGTCAGCAGGCGGCGCTGGAAGGTGGCGATTTCCTGCTCCAGTTCGCTCTGGTTGCCCATGACACGGAAACGCGCGGCGCGGTTCTTGGCGTCGAGCACGAATTCGCTCTCGAACACTTCGAGCTGCTCACCGTCGATGCCTTCGGCCGAATAGCTGCGCTGGAAGCTGGCATTGAAGGGCACCTCGGCGACGCTGGGCGACGGGATTTTGCTCGTCATCGACGACGAATGAAGGTCGCCATGCACGCCTTCCGAGGCCGGCTCCACCGACCAGTACCAGCCCGAATTCGGCTCCGAGAAGCGCAGGTCGCCAAGGTCGGGAGCGCCGGTGAGCGCTCCCGTGTCGGAAATGCCGATGGACCCGATCAGGTTGAACAGATGCGCGGACAACAGGCTGTCAAAGCCGCGCTCGCTGGCCTGGCGATAGAGCGTGGTGATCAAGGTGAAGATGACGACAAGGGTCAGGATCGCCCAGACCGTGGAAAAGGCGATGACGCGGAACGTCAGCGAACGCGGCCACAAACGCAGCGAAAGCGGCGCCCTTACGGTTGGTTTGAGCGGTTCCGAGTTACGCCTCCGGCTCGCGCATGCGGTAGCCCATGCCACGCACGGTTTCGATCATGTCGATGCCCATCTTCTTGCGCAGCCGCCCGACAAACACCTCGATGGTGTTGGAATCGCGGTCGAAATCCTGGTCGTAGAGATGCTCGACCAGTTCGGTGCGCGAGACCACTTCGCCCATATGGTGCATCAGATAGGCAAGCAGGCGGAATTCGTGCGAGGTCAGCTTCAGCGGCACGCCGTTGACGTCGGCCTTCGAGGCCTTGGTGTCGAGGCGCAGCGGCCCGCAGGAGAGTTCCGACGAGGCATGGCCGGCGGCGCGGCGGATCAGCGCCCTGACCCTGGCGAGCACCTCCTCGATGTGGAACGGCTTGGTGACATAGTCGTCCGCGCCGGCATCGATGCCGGAGACCTTGTCGCTCCAGCGGTCGCGCGCCGTCAGGATCAGCACCGGCATCTTGCGACCGCCACGGCGCCAGCGCTCGACCACGCTGATGCCGTCCATCTGCGGCAGGCCGATATCGAGCACGACGGCGTCGTAAGGCTCGGTGTCGCCGAGGAAATGGCCTTCCTCGCCGTCAAAGGCACGGTCGACGACATAGCCGGCGTCGACCAGCGCATCCGCTATCTGCCGGTTGAGATCCTTGTCATCCTCGACGACGAGTACGCGCATGCGGAGATCGACACCTGTTGAAGAGTTCAGTCAGACTGAAGACTGGGTCAGATATAGGCCGATTCCGGCGGCCTGGGAAACGTAGCCCTGTAAGATGGAAGACTGGGTCAGTTCTGCGGAACGACGATCTCGGAACGGCGCGGACGCTGCCCGTCCTTGCCCGGCACCAGCACGACGATGACGCAGACCGGCTGGCCACCGCGTGTCGACTGCGAGGCCTTGGCCAGCGTTCCGCCATTCTGCTCGGCCACCTGCTGGCCGATCGCGTAGCAGTCATTCCCGGCGACGACGACCGGATCGTCCTGGTCGGACGCCGCGACCGACGCAGCGCTTGCCTGCGACGCGAACAGCCCGGCGGCACAGAGCGCCAGGGTCGCGATTCGAAAGTGGGAGCGAAGCGTTTTCATGGTCGGCGTTGTAACGCATCGGTGCTGAACGTGAAATGAACGGTGATCGATGCGAAAACCATGTTCGCTACACCTCTGAAACGCGAGACGACCGACGGTCATTTCGTCGCCCCAATCCGACGAAATCCCGCAAATGCCAGTCTAGACTCCGTTTCAGTCAGATTGAAAGCGTGTCAGGCACTTTCCTGCGTCAGCGCACGAAACCGCAGCAATCCATGGTGCACGAGGAGGTCTTCGTCATAACGGGCCTCGGTGAATTCGAGCGTTAGCCGCGTCTGGCCACGCGGGCCGATCACCAGCGCCGCGTCGGCGAGGCGGGCCTTGATGGCATCCATGATGGCAAGTGTCTCGACATCGCCATTGGCTTTCGACCAGACATGCAGCGTGATCAGTTGATCGTCATTGTTGTCGGCGCCGGTGTTCCAGTCAAAGGCGCTGGTCTGGCCACAGGTCACATAGGGAAAGGCGGCATTGTCGGCTGCCTGTTCGAGCAGGCCAGCGCCACCCAGCAACGCCGACAGCGACGCATCGCTTTTGAGCCTTAGAAAAAGTGCCTGCAGCAAATCGCCGGGCGCGGTCATTTGTCGTCCCCCTCGCCTGTCACGCCTTGTGCAAGCCGTTCGCCATACCGGCAAATTCGCGCGTAGCGTAGCCGGCTCGACAAGTCCGCGCCATACCGCGTGATTCGTCTCATGGCGATCATGATCGCCGATCATCTCGAAAATACGACTCTGTTATGAACAGATTGCCATGCCGTGCAAGTTTGGAGAGCCGATTTGCTCAGCCAGCATGTTGCCCGAGCGTCTTGCGGCAAAGGGACAGCAGAGCCATGTCGGAATTCCAAGGACCAAGGAGCGAAATTCCGAACGGCAGCCCCTCGGCCCAGTCGAAGCGTTGAGTGAAGCGAGGAGACTGGCCGGTTCGGCCGCGTCTCGGTGCGGTTTGTCTAGTGCCCGGCGCGCTGCCTGGTGACCACACTGCGCACCGCCAAGACCAGCACGGTGATGATGATCAGGATCACCGAGAGCGCGGCGATCGCCGGGTCGATGTTGTCGCGCAGGCCCATCCACATCAGACGCGGCAGCGTGATGGCGTTGACCGAGGTGATGAACAGGGTGACGCCGATCTCTTCCCAGGACAGCACGAAGGACAAAAGCGCCGCGGTTACGATGCCGAACTTGATGTTGGGCATGATGATGCGGATGGCGCGCTCCCAGACAGTTGCGCCAAGCCCCCTCGCCGCAAGGTCGATGCGCCGATCGAGCTGGCTGAGCGAGACCAGGATCAGCACCGTGGCGAAGGGCACCGTCATCACCGAATGCGCCATGGCGACGCCGAGCCAGGTGTCGTAGCCGAAGAAAGAACTCATGCCCGATACCGAGGTCAGCAGGAAGTAGAGCGTGATTGCCGAGACCACTGGTGGCACCACCATCGGCAGTAACACGAAACCGACGAGCGCGGCAGTAAAGCGCGGCTGGAACATCCAGACGCCGAGGCTGAAGCACAGCGCCAGCACGGTGGAAAGGGCGCTGCTGACGACGCCGATGCGGATCGAGAGCAGGATCGAGTCGATCCAGCGCGGATCCTCGATCAATGCCCTGTAATGGCGCAGCGACAGTTCGCCTGATGGCATCGCCAACATGCGGCTCGGCGTCAGCGAGACCGGGATGACGGCAAGCAACGGCATCAGCAGGAACAGCGCCACCAGGGCGGCGATGACCAGCGAGACGGGACCGGGGCGATAGGTCGGCATCAGATCAACTGCTTCGGTTTGACGTAGCGGAACAGCAGTGCCATCAGCGCGCCGACGAACAACACCAGCACGACGCTGATCGCCGCCCCCAGCCCCCAGTCCGGGCTCTGAAAAATCCTGAGATAGATCAGTTCGGCGATCATGACGCTGCGGCCGCCGCCAAGGATCGCTGGCGTGACGAAGAAGCCGAGCGAGAAGACGAAGACGATCAGGGCCGAGCCGATGATGCCGGAGCGTGTCATCGGCACGAACACCGTCCAGAAGGTGCGCATGCGGCTGGAGCCCAGCCCTCGCGCCGCTAGCAGCACGCGGTCGTCGAGGCTGCGCATGGCGGACGCCAGCGGGAAGACCGCGAACGGAATGAGGAAATGCGTCATGCCGACGACGACGCCGAATTCGTTGCGCACCAGCGTCAGCGGTTCGGAGATGAAGCCGATCGATTGCAGCCAGGTGTTGATCAGGCCGCGATTCGACAAAAGCGCCACCCAGCCGAAGGCGCGCGTCAGCACCGATATCCAGAACGGCACCAGGATGCAGAATTCGGCGATGAGGCGCTGCGCCGGGCTGCCGCGCACCCAGACGACCGTGATGGCATAGGCGGCGGCGACGGATACAACAGTGACGATGGCCGCGATGCGCAGCGTGCGGATGAACACCGACTGCACCAGATCGTCGGTGAGCAACGCCTGGTACTGGCCAAGCCCTGGCGTTGGCAGAGTAAAACTCCACTTCACCACGCCGAGAAACGGCCAGGCATAGGCCAGGATGAGGAACAGGAGCAGCGGCGCCATCAACAGCGCCGCGCCCATCCTGTCGGAGAGAACGCCTCTCATCTCAGATCAGCATCGCCGCCGGTCAGGCGGAGATGATCTTGGTGTATTCGTCGAGCGCCGCGCCGTAATTCTTGGCGTACCAATCCATATCGAGCGCGATCTGCTTCTTCATGTTCTCGGGATCGACCGGGTTGATGCGCTTCTTGTCGGCTGGGATCAGCGCGTCGGTGGCCGGATTGGCCGGGCCCTGACCGAGCTTGTCGAACATGACCAGCTGCTTTTGCGGATCCTGGGCGCTGGCGATGAACTTCATCGCCGCGTCCTTGCCGCCGGGGTTGTTCTTGAGCACGGCCAGCGCGCCGGGCGAGATCAGGCCCTGGTCCCAGATGAACTTGATCTTGCCGACGGAATCCTGCTCGATCAGCGAAGCGCGGGTCGACCAGACGATGGCCATCGAGGCTTCGCCATTGAGCAGCACGCTCTGGCTCTCGGCGCCGCCACCCCAATAGGCGACGACGTTTTCCTTGAAGGCGGCGATCTTGTCATGGGCCCGCTTGAGGTCGAGCGGGTAGAGCGACGCCGGCGCGATGCCGTCGGCCAGAAGCGCCGCTTCCCAGCTCGACACGCCCCATTTGTAGAGCGACCGCTTGCCGGGGAACTTCTTCACGTCGAAGAAGTCGGCCATGCCGGTCGGTGCGTCCTTGCCGTACTTTTCGGAATCATAGGCGATGACATAGGAGAAGAAATAGGTCGAAGCGGCATACTCCCAGCCGAAGCCGGGGCGCATCTTCGTCTTGTCGACGATCTTATAGTCGATCGGCTCCAGTGCGCCCTGAGCGCCGAGCGTAATGGCCGAGAACGGGTCGACGTCGACCAGATCCCAGGTCGGCGCGCCGCTCTTGAACTGCGCCGAGATGGCGCCTTCGGTCGGGCCTGAGCCATCCATCTTGACGGTGATGCCGGTGTCCTTGGTGAAAGCCTGGCCGTAGGCGGCATCATAGGCGGTGATGGCATCGCCACCCCAATTGACCAGCACCAGTTCCTTGGCCGCGGCAAAGGCACCGGTCGAGCGCAGCAGCATCGGCGTGCCGGCAAGCACGAGGGCCGCAAGCTGCGTGAACTGGCGGCGCGAGATCTCGCCGCGTCTCGTCCTTTCGGACAGCGTTTCGATGGCCTGTTTCTTGGTGTCGTTCATGTCAGTTCCCCTTTGTTTTCGTTGATTTCAGTCCGGAAGCCGGTGCGGCAGATCAGGCCGCGCCGGTGCTCATTGTCCTCCGTCCGGAAGGAGGAAACCCTTTTCCGCCGGCCAGGTCAGCCAGACGGAATTGCCTTTGCTCAGTGCTGCGGCGGCGACTTCGTTCGGCACCGAGACGGTCACCTTGGCGCCCTGGCGTGTCGTAAGATCAAGCTTGGTCGCCGCACCCAGATAGGTGGAGGCGATGGCTGTCGCCGCGATGCCATTCTCGCCGGCGGCCGCTTCGCGCGCGATCGACATGTGTTCGGGCCGGATCGCCAGGATGGCGTCGCCACGGACTTTCTCGGCCTTGCAGTGCATATTGACCGCGCGGTCCTCGCAAAGGCCCGTCGAGCCATTGTCGGCGGGTTTGACCCCTTTCAGCGGCAGCATGTTGATCTCGCCGAGGAACTCGGCGACGAAGCGGTTGTCCGGCCGGTCGTAGACCTCGTCCGGTGCGCCGACCTGCAGCAGCTTGCCGTGATTGAAGATGGCGACGCGTGACGACAGCGCCAGCGCCTCGCTCTGGTCGTGGGTGACGAAGACGAAGGTGGTGCCGGTTTCCTGGTGCAGGCGCTTCATCTCGGCCTGCATCTGGCCGCGCAGGCTCTTGTCCAGCGCCGAGAACGGCTCGTCGAGCAACAACACACCCGGCTCGAACACCAGCGCACGGGCCAGCGCCACGCGCTGCTGTTGGCCGCCGGAGAGCTGCGAGGGCAATTTCTTCTCATGCCCGATCAGCCCGACGCGCTCGATCATCTCGCCGACGCGCTTCTTGATGTCGGCGGCCGATTTCTTGCGCACCTTGAGCGGGAAGGCGATGTTGGCCTCGACGCTCATATGCGGGAACAGCGCATAGCCCTGGAACACCATGCCGGCGGCGCGCTGTTCGGCCGGGCGGTCGGTGATGTCGGTGCCGTCGCTGAAAAGCTTGCCTTCGGTCGGCTGCACGAAGCCGGCCAGGATCATCAGGAAGGTGGTCTTGCCCGAACCGGAGGGGCCGAGCAGCGTCAGGAACTCGCCGCGGCCGATATTGAGCGACAGATTGTCCAACGCACGGAACGAGCCGAAGCTCTTGCCGATTCCGATTGCCTTGATCTCTGCGGCCCGGCCGGGTTGCTGCATCCTGCCTCTTCCTCAGTCCCGAGTGAAATCGTAGGCAGGGTCGCGGCTCACCGCAACCGAATAGTTTTCGCCTGATCGGCAAATTTGATTCACGTCTGGAAGGTGGGGCGCGTCTAATCTCTCCATCGAGGGGAGATTAGAGTCTGTTCTCCGACAGCTTCGCCCTCAGCCAGTCACTGAAGGCGTTGAGCACGGGATGGCCGGCCTTGGCATGCTCGAAGACCAGGAAATATGAGCGTGGCGAAGGCACGGACGCTTCAAACGGCTTGACCAGCCGGCCTTCGCTCAAGGCCCGGCGGCCGGTCAGTTCGTCGCCCATGGCAATTCCCTGTCCGGCGACCGCCGCCGAGAAGACGAGGTTCATGTCGGAAAAGAAGATACCACCTTCGGTATCGGGGTTTTCCACCTTGGACAGCGCCAGCCAGCGCGCCCAGTCCTCGGTATCGCCGAGATGCAGCAGGTTGGCGCGCAACACGTCGGCGGGTTTGGAAAATCCGCCCACCTTGTTGAGCAGTGTCGGGCTGCAGAGCGGCGTGAAGTGGACTTCGCAAAGCAGTTCCACCGCCCGGTTCGGCCAGTTGCCGACGCCAAAGGCGATGAAGGCATCGGCGTCCGGATTCGAGACGTCGTCGAGCCGGCGCGGCGTCAGCACCGACAGCGCCACGTCAGGGTACATCTGCTGGAATTCACCGATATGGCTGCACAGGAACATCGAGGCGAAGCCGGGAGGGCAGGAGATGGCGAAGGAGCCGCCGACGCCGGCGCCGCTGTTTTGCGCCCCCGCGTCGCCGAGCACGGTCAGCGCCTTCCTGACATCGGCCGCGTAGCGCTGGCCGCGCGGCGTCAGCGCCACCCCCTTGCCGATGCGTTGCAAGAGATCGAAGCCGAGATCGCGCTCCAACAGCCGCAACTGATGGCTCACCGCGCTGCGGGTGAGGTGCAGTTCGTCGGCGGCACGCCAGACGCTGCCGTGGCGGGCGAAACTGTCGAGGGCGCGCAGCGCCTGTGTGGATGGAATTCTCAAGAGGTGAACCGAATTTGCACGAACCGGGAAAACATATCACTTTTTAGCGAACCGCTTCACTGCTTTCTTTGAGGCATGGACAAACCGGTGACGACATCGGCGCAAGAGACGGCCCTTGCCTGCCTCGACGGCATCCAGCCGCTGCTGTCGGCGTGGACGCGCACCATTTTCGATTTCGGCGAGACTGCCTGGCGCGAATATCAGTCGGCCGCCTGGTATGTGGAGCGACTGAAGCGCGAGGGTTTTGCCGTCGAGGAAGGTTCCGGCGGCATGCCGACCGCCTTTTGCGCCCACTGGACGAATGGCGACGGGCCGACCATCGGCATGTATGCCGAATATGACGCGGTGCCCGGCAACTGCCAGGATGCGGTGACGGTGAAGCAGCCGCGGCCCGGCCTTGGCGTCGAGGCCGGCGGCCACACCGATCCGCATTCGGGGTTGGGCATGGCAAGCCTGGGCGGCCTGCTCGCCACCAAGGCGGCGATGCAGCGGCACGGCATTCCAGGCACGCTGCGCTTCACCGGCGAACCCGCAGAAAAGGTGCGTGGCTCGAAGCCGATCCATGCGGCGAAGGGCTATTATGACGGCCTTGCCGGCATGATCTCGTTCCATCCCTTCTACATGCTGCCGCTCTGCAACACGGCGCGCTGGGACACGCATTGCGGTGCCGCCTACGCATTGATCTACCGCTTCATCTGCGACGAACCCGAAAACTGGGTTCGCGCAGGCGACGGCGCGCCGATCCCGCAGGCGCATTCGGCGGTCCGCGCGCCTGGCGCCAACGACGCGCTGATGATGACGTACATGGCGTCCAAGGCGCTGCGCGATTCCATGCTGCCGCATCAGGGCGGCTGGTCGATCAGCGAAGCAATCCTGACCGCCGGCCAGGCGACCGCTGACAATCTGCCGGCGGGGTTGGCCGAGATCCAATACATGATCCGCGTGCCGACCATCGGCATGGCCGAGCAGGTGACCGCCGTGCTCGACCGCAATGCGGCGGCGGCTGCCACGATGAGTGGCTGCCGATACGAGCGCCACTGGGTGTCGAAGTCGCGCCCCGGCTTGGCCAATCACGCCATGGCCGAGATCGCCTATGAAGCACTGTCGACGGTCGGCCCACCCCATTGGGACGAGGCCGCCAGGGCGATCGGGCGCGAAATCCAGGTCAATGCCGGGGCTGCCGCGACCGAAAACCCGTTCATCGACGAGTTGGAGCGGCTGATTTCGCCAAAGGAAGCGGAAGCAATCCTGCGTCGCGATCTGCCGCCGTCGCAGGTGAATTCAACCTCCGACGACTATACCGACATGAGCTGGCATGCGCCGACCGCGCGCTTCTATGTCGCCCGTCCCGCGCTGCGCTCGGCGAATGGCCACGCCTATCCGTCCTGGGTGATGAATGCGCTGGGCGGCATTTCCGCGACGATCGATCCGATGGTCATCTGCGCGGCCAAGACCGTTGCGCTGGCGGCGCTGCGCCTGCTCGAGGACAAGACCGCTCGCGATGCGGCGATGGACGAGTTCACCACCCGCACCGGCGGCGGCGTTGGCGGCACGAACTGGATCGCGCCGCTCTGCGACTACGAGCCGCCGATCAACTTCCGCTGGCCGGAATATGTCACCACGGCGCGCGGCCGCGACTGGTGGATCCCGAGCCATGCATGACCAGACCAACTCTTGAGAACAAGCCCACGAGGAGAACCCCATGACCGTTCATGATCGCATCGTCGCCGAGCCGTTTTCGCTGCAGCGCCGCAATCCGGCCGGCGGCACCAAGCCGCTGACCGCCTGGGGCTTCGCCAACGAAACCGATGTGTTGACCGACGTGCTGTTGGGATCGCCGAATTTCCTGCGCCATCTGTCGACCAGTTCGCTGTCGCGCAAGCATCTGCGCGAGGCGCCCTGCAACGTCCAGATCGCCCAGGCGCAGCACAAGGACCTGGTCGCCGCCTACGAGCATTTCGGCGTCAACATCCACTGGCACGAGCCGACGCCGGAACTGCCGATGCAGGTCTATTCCCGCGATTCCAGCGTCATGACGCCCTACGGCGCCTTCATCACCGCCATGGCCAACTGGTGGCGGCGCGGTGAGAATTACGCGGCGATCCGCACCTATGAAAAACTCGGCATCCCGATCTACGACATGGTCACCGCCGGCACGTTCGAAGGCGGCGACTTCAACGTCATCGAAGAAGGCGTGGTGCTGATCGGCTGCGGCGGCGCCCGCACCCAGGAAGAAGGCGCCCGCCAGGTCCAGGCCTGGTTCGACAAGGAAGGCTGGGAAACGCGGCTCGCCTTCATCGACGAATATTATGTCCATATCGACCTGATGGTGGTGCCGATCGCGGAAAAGCTCACGGCCGTCTGCCTCGCCTGCACCGAACCCGGCATCGTCGACTGGCTGAAGGGCAAGGGTCACGAGATCATCGATGTCCCCTTCCAGGACACGATGGCGCTCGGGTGCAACTTCATGTCGCTCGGCAAGGACAGGGTGATCGCCCCGACCTCCAGCCAGACGCTCATCGGTCAGCTCAAGGCGCGCGGCTTCGAGGTTGCGGCTGTCGACATGAGCGAGATCTCCAAGACCGGCGGCGGCATCCACTGCATGGCGCAGGCGCTGAAGCGCGAAGCGGCCTGATTGGCCAAGAACGGCAAACCACCCTCGCCCGCCGGATCGGAAATCTGGTGGGCGAGCGACCATCTCGCCAGTTGCCTGCCTTTTCCATCGACAAACCTTGCGGCTGTGTCCTTGCCGCCCTTGTGAGCATCCACAAATGGATGAATAGTCGGGACAGGGCGCCGCCCTGAAATTGCCGGCTTGCGGTTTTCAGGTCACGCCACAGTCGAGCCGGGTTTTTGAATGGTCAGCCCTGAACCGCGCAAGAGAAGAGGTCCGATCGCGTCGCGCCTTCTGGCGCTGGACGCCTGGATCGATTCCTCGCTCTACGAGATCGGGTTCAAGGCGCGGCAGTTCTGGGAGGCCGCGACGATCTTCTCGCGGCGCTTTCGTCTCAAGGGCTGGCGGCGCGGCATCATCGAGATTTTGAGCGAAGGTTTCACGCTGGGCGCCGGCGGCATCGTAGTGATGCTGGCGCTGGCCATTCCGGCTTTCCAGGATACGGCCGGCGACTGGCGCGCCCAGGGCGATTTCGCCGTCACCTTCCTCGACCGCTATGGCAACGAGATCGGCCAGCGCGGCATCATCCAGCGCGATTCGGTGCCGGTCGACGAGATGCCGGACCATGTCATCAAGGCGGTGCTGGCCACCGAGGATCGGCGTTTCTTCGACCATTACGGCATCGACGTGCTCGGCCTTTCGCGCGCCATCTTCGAGAATGTGCGGGCGAATTCCGTCGTTCAGGGCGGCTCCAGCATCACCCAGCAATTGGCCAAGAACCTGTTCCTGACCAATGAGCGAACGTTCGAGCGCAAGATCAAGGAAGCCTTCCTGTCGCTGTGGCTCGAAGCCAATCTGTCGAAGAAGGAAATCCTGCAGCTCTATCTCGACCGCGCCTATATGGGCGGCGGCACGTTCGGCATCGAGGCGGCGGCGGATTTCTATTTCGGCAAGAGCGTCAAGGATCTCAACCTTGCCGAGGCGGCGATGCTGGCCGGCCTGTTCAAGGCGCCGACCAAATACGCCCCCCACATCAACCTGCCGGCGGCGCGTGCGCGCGCCAATGTGGTGCTGTCCAATCTGGTCGATTCCGGCTTCATGACCGAGGGCCAGGTGTTGCAGGCAAGGTTGCATCCGGCTGACGTCGTCGACCGCGGCGAACAGAAGAGCCCAGACTATTTCCTCGATTGGGCCTTCGACGAGGTCAAGAAGATCGCCAAGCCCGGCCAGCACTCGCTGGTCGCCCACACCACCTTCGACGCCAACATCCAGAAGGCGGCGGAAGAGTCCGTCGAGTTCCACCTGCGCCAGTTCGGCAAGGAGTACAACGTCACCGAAGGCGCCGTGGTGGTCATCGAGACCAATGGCGCGGTGCGGGCGATCGTCGGCGGCCGCGACTACGGCGCCAGCCAGTTCAACCGCGCCACCAAGGCGCTCCGCCAGACCGGTTCGTCCTTCAAACCCTATGTCTACGCCACGGCGATGGAACACGGTTTTACGCCGAACTCGATCATATCAGGCGGCCCGATCAGCTGGGGCAACTGGTCACCGCACAACTACAGTGGCGAATCAGCCGGCAACATCACGCTGATCATGGCGATGGCCAAGTCGATCAACACCGTACCGGTGCGGCTGGCCAAGGACCATCTCGGCATCGCGCCGATCAAGGCTATGGCCGAGGCGATGGGCGTGGAATCGCCGCTCGAGGCGCACAAGACGATGGTGCTCGGCACTTCGGGCATGACCGTGATGGACCAGGCGACGGGCTACAGCGTGTTCGCCCAGAACGGCTTCGTCGGTTCCAGGCACGGCATCACCCAGCTCGTCACCCGCACCGGCGACGTGGTGTATGACTGGACCAAGGATGCGCCGCCGCCGCACCGGGTGCTCTCCGAGCAGGCGCTGAAATCCATGAACACCATGCTGGCGGCCGTGCCGGTGATGGGCACGGCACGGCGGGCGCAAATTCCCAACATCGTCGTCGCCGGCAAGACCGGCACGACGCAATCCTATCGCGATGCCTGGTTCGTCGGCTTCACCGGCAACTACACGGCGGCCGTGTGGCTGGGCAACGATGATTTCACCCCGACCAAGAACATGACGGGCGGCTCGCTGCCGGCGATGGTTTGGCAGCGCCTGATGGTCTACGCGCACCAGAACATCGACTTGAAGCCGATCCCCGGCATCGACAAACCCTTCGTCGACGAGGAGATCGCGGCCAAGGCCGCGGAAGCGCAGAAGAAGAGCGATGAACAGGCCGCGACCGACGCGGCCGCCGAACGCCCGGCGGTGCTGTCCAGCCGGACCACGCAGACGCTGAGGGACATGACGCAGCTGTTCCAGTCCGCCCCCAAACTCAACGCCCCCACCCCGCCCGAAACGCTTTCGGCGCTTTGACATCTGTCCGGCGCGGGCCAGGCCAATACGCAAATCCATCACGCCCGCTTGCCACAAGGCCCCGCGCCGCGATATCCCCGAGCCGCACTCCTTCATTCACCGGCCCTTCATGCTCAAGAATGCCTTCCTGATGCTGCTTTCGCTTGCCATAGCCATTGGCGGCGGCGGCGCCAGCGTCTGGTATGCGCTGAAGATCCAGGACGGCGTCGGCGCAATCCGCATCGGCCAATGGACCGCCTTTCCCGACATCGGCACGCCGGCCGCCGACCCCTACTCCAAGGCGCGCGTGGCGCGCGAGGGCGTGCTTGCGCTCGGCCGCGCCGAAGGCCTGTCCTTCGTCGCGGAAAATGACGCTGCCGGCGACCAGCTCAAGCGGGAATGCAGCTACAGAATAGAGGGCGGATTTCCGACCGCCCGCTTCTGGACGCTCTATGCCGCCGATCAGTCGCTTGGCGTCGTCGAGACCGGTAAGCCGCGACTTGCAGCACTTCAGTCCTACGAGGTGCTGCGCCAGGCCGACAATTCGGTGATCATTTCGGTCGGCCATCACCCAATGTCCGGCAACTGGCTTCTGACCGACGGTTCCGGGCGGATGTATTTCGTCCTGACCTTCTACGACACGCCGATCGCCAGCAGCACCGGCCTGTCGGACGTGTCGCTGCCCAGGATCCTGAAGGCCGGCTGCGATGCGTAGTGTCCTGGCCGCGCTGCGCAGGCTTTTCCATGCCGTCCTGCTCGGCCTGGTCGGTGCCGGCATCGTGCATATCGTCGTGCTGCTTCTGGTGCCGGAATTTTCGGAACGCGACGCCTGGTCGCGGCTGTCGATGGCATCCGATCTCTACCGGATGAACCGGCTCGATGCCGAGGCGGGTGGCGCGCCGGTGGTGAAATCGGTCGACCCGCTGTTCTATGCCACGGCCTGCCGTTTCGACCTCGAGGAAGGCATGGTCCGCATCAAGGCGCCGGGCAATGTCCCCTTCTGGTCGGTGTCGGTCTATGACCGCAACGGCCACAACATCTATTCCTTCAACGACCATACGGCGACCGGCGGCAAGCTCGATGCGGTCGTGCTGACGCCGGCGCAGATGATCGACGTGCGCAAGGACTTGCCCGAGGATTTGCAAGGAGCGATCTTCGTCGAAGCGCCGATCGACGAGGGCATCTTCGTCATCCGCAGCTTCGTGCCGGACGACAGCTGGAAGCCGATCGTGTCGCGCTTTCTCGATCAGAGTTCCTGCGAGCTGCAGGATTTCTAGGTCAGTTCATCAGAGCCCAAGGCCAAACGGCCTGACGGATCAGGTCGCGGCTTCAGCAAGGCTCAGTGGTGCGGCACCGGTGTCCGTGGCGATCCCGGCTTATCGGGCCCGACAGGCCGCGCCTCGCCGGTGCTGGACCGCTCATAGCGGATGCCGGGAAAGATGATCACCGCCGCCGGTATTTCGGTGGTTTGCTTGGCTCGATTGGTCGGTGCCGCACGCGGCACGAAAGACAGTACCATGCCCATGATTCGCGCATTCCTCTCGGTTTCCCCGGAGCACAACGCAACGCCTCCAAATATCATTAAGGCAGGCAGAGGGTTAACGGAGCGCTAACGGATCGTCGCTAACTTGATCTTTGTTCTTGGCGATCGCGAAACCGACGTAGTCCGGTTGAGCATGATCAAGGCTGTGTATCGAGTATCGGGTATCCTTCGTGTCATCTTCGGACTTCAGGCAAATCGCGATACGAACGGAATCGGGCAAGGCCGAAAGGCTGTTCCGCGCCGCGGTGTCGGCGTTCTGCTCGCTGACCCGTCCGTCGCGCCGCGAGATCGGCCAGCTCGAAGACCTGACGCTGCCCCTGTTCGACGATGTGTCCGTCGAATCACGGCGCTACGTGGCCGCCGCCCTGTCCGAATGCGAATATGCCCCCGCGGCACTCGTGCGCCGCCTTTGCGAAGAACCGGTCGACATTGCCGCGCCGCTGCTGATCCGCTCGCGCGCGGTCAGCGATATCGACCTGATCGCACTGATTGGCCGCCATGGGCTGCCGCATGCGCGCGCCATAGCGCGCCGCAAGGACCTGAACCCGACCATCGCCGATCTGATCAGGGTGCTCGAACGGCCGACACTGGTGCGGGTGCGCGATCCGGAGGTGCAAGCCCCCGCGGCACCAACCGTCGCGGTCGCAAAAGCTGAAGCGGCCGAAGCCAGTGCGACAGGGCAACAGTCCGCCGGCACTGCCGCCGAGAATGCGCGGCGCAGGCTGCGTTCCATGATGCGCACCGGCGACGAAGCATCGGCGGCGAAGGTCGATGCGTTCCCTGGCGCGGATACCTATGTCAAACTGCGCGAGACGGCGCTGACGGGAAACGCCGCTTTCTTCCAGACCGCGCTTGCCGACGCTCTCGACATTGATTTCTCGACCGCGCGCACGCTGACCGCCAACCAGAACTATGCCCCCCTGCTTGCAGCACTGCGCTCGCTCGACTTCAGCGAGGACCGGGCCTTCCTGATCACGGTCGCCATCTATCCCAGCCTGTTCCCACATCCGCAGGCCATCCGCACCTATCTCGACCGCTACCGCCTACTGCATCGCGATGTGGCTCTGGACCGGGTGCGGGGCTGGAAGGCCGAGACCTTGTCCAGGATGGTTCGTGACGCTTCGCCCGCAAACAGCGACGGCCGCAAGGCCTCGAACAGCGACGAAGCCGCGGCTCCCGGCCTCAGGGCGTCTTCACGGAAATAAGCTCCTCGACGGGAACGGTGCCAGCCTCGATCTCGACCACCCAGATGTCGGGATCGAACTTCTTTCCTCTCAAGACGAATATCGAGCACGGCAGGATCATCGCCGGTGGCGAGAAGGCTGAAGAAGCGGTCGTCGGGCTTGGCCGAATCGTAACTTGTCTGCGGCGCCGGCCCGTAGAGGGTAACGTCACCCAGCCTGCCCCGCGCCAGCACGAAGACGGCACCGGCCTCGGTGGCGCCACGGTTGACCACGGCGGCAAAGCCGCCGGCGCCGAAAACCCGGCGCACCAAGGCAGAGACCCACAGATCCGATGTGACGCGCATGAGACAACTCCGAAAGCGTGCGGCTATCTAGCGATATTTCCGCCGCTCCGCGAGCCGTCGGTTTCAGGCCTCAGTTGGTCAGGCCGATCTCGCGCATCTTGACGTAGACGATCTCGTCGGGCTCGCCGGTCTGCGGCAGTCCGAACAGCGACTGGAATTCCTTGATCGCCGCCTTGGTGCGCGCGCCGACGACACCATCCAGCTGCATGTCGTCATTGCCGAAGGCCTTGAGACCGGCCTGGATCTTGACGATGCGGGGGTCGGGTCCCTGGGTCGGAGCGGCATCCGTCTGCCCGGAATTTGTCTGCCCAGAATTTGTCTGCAAGGACACCGGAACGGCGGCCGGCGCCACGTCAGGACGAGGCTGCGGTTTCGGCACGGCAGCGGTCTTCGGCGTTGCGCCAAGCTGATCCAGCAGTAGCGCGTCGATCTCGCCGGAAGCGTTGAGCCCGACCTTCTGCTGATAGGCTTGGATGGCCTTGCGCGTGTTGGGGCCGGAAATGCCGTCGACCGTGCCGGAATAGAAGTCGAGATCCTTCAATATGCCTTGCACCTGCTCGACCACCGGATCGCCCTTCATCGGGGCGGGCGCCGTATTGGGTCGTACGATGTTGATCGTGGTCTCCGGCTCGTCGGCAGCCGTGTGCGGAAAACCCTGGAAGTGGCGGGTGGCGAAGAATGCCCCGGCATGCGGGAAGGGCTGATACCACAGCGCATTGGCCGAGACATAGAACAGCGTCACCAGGAATGCCGTCGACCCGCCGACCAGCACGGGATTGCGCGAAATCATCCCGCCGACGGCGATGGCGCCGTCCTGAAAGGCATTGCTGCGGCGTTTGACCGCCTTAGGCTGTTTTGCGGAGCGAGCCATTTCTGTCCCCTTTCGCCCTCGTCACCGGCATCGTCAGCACCCCTACCTGGTTCGCCGGGCGCCCCTTCGGCCCGTTGACCGGCAGGCTGATGGTCACCGTGGTGCCCTCGCCCGGCATGCTTTCGATCGACATGGTGCCTTCGTGCAGTGCCACCAGCCCCTTCACCAGTGACAGGCCAAGGCCGGTCCCCTCGAAACGGCGGGTATAGTCGTTGTGGATCTGCGTGAAGGGCTTGCCGAGATTGGCGAAATCCTCCTCGGCAATGCCGATGCCGGTATCCCTGACCCAGAAATGCAGGCGCGAACCGATCCGCTTGGCGCCGACGACGACATCGCCGCCGTCGGGCGTGAACTTGATCGCATTGGAGACGAGGTTGATCAGGATCTGCTGCACGGCGCGGCGATCGGCATTGATGTCGCCGGCGTCGGGTGCGATCTGCGTCTGCAGGTCGATATTCTTGGCCTGAGCCTGCAGCCGCATCATCGACTGGCACATGTCAACGGCTTCCATGAACCGGAACGGCTCCGGTTCCGCCGTGTAGGCGCCCGATTCGATCCTCGATACGTCGAGTATGGATGTCACGACGGCCAAAAGATGCTGGCCGGAATCCCGCACCAAGGTGACATATTCCTTCTGGCGCGGATCCTTGAAGGCGCCGAACATCTCATGCAGCAGCATGTCCGAGAAGCCGATGATGGCGTTCAGCGGCGTGCGCAGTTCATGGCTGACCACCGCCAGGAACCGGCCCTTGGCCACTTCGGCGGCAGCCGCCGTCTCATTGGCCTGCGCGAGGTCCTCACGCAGCCGGGCCGTCTCGTCATTCTCACGCAGGACCAGCGTGAAGACGTCGCTCTGTTCCTCGCCACGCAGCAGCTCGAGCAGGAACGGCCGATAATTGTCGGCCATCGAGCGCGTGTCATTCTGGCCATTGCCGCTCTGCGGCAGCCTGATGCGCAATTCGAGGCGGCGCGAGGCAGCACCGTCGCGCATGTCGGCCAGGGCGCTGAGATAGGAGACACGGTCCGACAGGTGGACGCGGTCGAAGAGGCCGGTTCCGGAAAGCAGTTCCGGCGGCAATTTCAAAAGCGTGCGCGCCTTGGCGGAGGCGTCCAGGACTTCACCATGGCGAGCGATCCGCAGGACCACCGCGTCGATAATGTCTTCCAGCCGGTCGCCGGTATCCAGCGTATCAGCCGCACCGGCGCTATCGCGAAACGCCGACAGGCGCGGGATCAGCGTCAGCGCCCAGGCCAACGGCACCAGCCAATGCCAGGCGGCGATCTGCGCGCCCGCGAAGGGCAGGAAGGCCGCAGCCAGAGGCTGAAGGACAATGGCGACAATGGCCGAGACCGCTCCCCACAGGGCCGCGCGCCGCGAGCCGCCGATCCACCAGGCTTCGAAGGGCAGCGCCACGGCAAGCATGGCGACAGGAGAACTCAACCCGCCGGCGGCGGCGATCAGCCCGCCAAGCGCAACAGCCGCCATCGCCAGGGCGATCGGTGCCGCCGCGGCCATCTTGCCGGTCGCTGCCACCAGCAAGGCGACGAACCAGCACAGACCGAAGGCCGCGAAGATGGCGGCCACGGTCACCGCGGCACCCATGCCTGATGTCACCAGCGTGACCGCGGCACCGGCGGCAAAGAACGGCGCCGCCAGCATGACGCCGATGAAGCGGCGCTGACGCTCGCGGCCGCTCTGCCCGAGAATCGAGGGATGGACCATACGTTCGCAGCCGGCGGCAATCGCGCCAGGCAATTCAGCGTATCTGGCCTTGATCGGCATCAACTCAACGCACTCGCACTCGTCGTGAACAGCTCTGCTTTTGCAGATTGTTTTGATTGGCTCTGAAACTCTCATCCAGCGTTTAAGGAATGGATAAGGCAGCGCCGACCAAAGCCCGGCCTGTGGCAAATATCGGGATGGCAGGGGCCGAAAACCCGGGCAAATGCCGCCATAGTAAATGGAGGGTTATCTCCGGACGCCTGCCGGGAGCGGACCATGGACGGAGGGAGAACCGCCCAAATTTCAGAAAACCGCAATAGAAACAATCCAATAGATGGTTATCAAAAGGTGTCGAAAATCGTCCCGATATGAAACAAATCCACGGCAAAACGCTTCGTTTCGAATTTGCCTAAAATTTGAGGAAAATTCTCTGCGAACGTGCAAGCCGTCCTTTGTGCCTGTGTGCCAACATCCTGCCCATAAAAGAGGTCATGCCATGTGATGCATGATCCGGTCACGACGAGAGGCAAGGCATGTTCTTCCTGATAAGAATGGCTTTCTGGTTTTCACTGGTGCTGCTGGCGCTGCCGCTGAGCGTCGGTTCCGACGAGCCGGGCCAGGAAAGCGTCGGGCCGATCCAGGCCCTGTTCGCGGCACGCGACGCGGTGGGCGACATTGCCGGCATCTGCGAGCGCAAGCCCGATGTCTGTGAAACCGGCAAGTCGGCGATGCACACCATCACCGCCCGCGCCAAGGAAACCGCCAAGATCGCGGCCGCCATGCTGGACGACAAGTCGGCTGGCCCCGACACCTCGACAATGACGGGCAGCGTGCCGCAAGAGGTTGTCCTGCCCGAGACCGTCAACCTGCCGATAAAGAACTAGGCTGCCGATAAAGAATTAAGCCGTTTCGACGGCGCACCGCGGGTCGTCTGCCCTCTCGACGCCCGCGGTGTCCTTGTTTTTTCCGTGACGCGGCGCCGCTGCGTGACTATATCCGGGTTATGACGACCACGATCCAGACGATCCGCGACGACTTTTCGTTCCTTGACGAATGGGAAGACCGCTACCGCTATGTGATCGAACTGGGCGAGGCTCTGCCGCCGTTTCCAGATGAGGAGCGCAATGCCGCCAACAAGGTACCGGGTTGCGTAAGCCAGGTCTGGCTGACCACCGAACGGGGACCGGGCAGCGATCCGGTCATCACCTTCACGGGCGATTCGGACGCCCATATCGTGCGCGGGCTGGTCGCCATCATGCTGGCGCTGTTTTCGGGAAGGACCGCCAGCGAAATCCAGAAAACCGATGCGGAAGCAACGCTGAAAGCACTCGGCCTGGACGAGCACCTGTCGCCGCAGCGCGCCAATGGTCTTCGCTCGATGGTCAAGCGCATCAAGCGCGATGCCGAGATGGCACTCAAGCAGACGGCCTGACGCCCCACCGGTCGGCCGATAACCCTGTCTCCAAAATCAAACGGCGCCCGAAGGCGCCGTTGATGTCGGTTCGACCTGACAAAGCAGCGATTACCGCGCCTTGCGCTTGCGGCCGAGGCCCATCTTCTTGGCGAGCTGCGAGCGGGCTGCCGCATAGTTCGGAGCAACCATCGGATAGCTCGGGTCGAGATTCCACTTTTCGCGATACTGGTCAGGCGTCAGATCATAGTGGGTCATCAGGTGACGCTTGAGCGACTTGAACTTCTTGCCGTCTTCAAGACAGACAATGTAGTCGTCATGAACCGAACGCTTCGGGTTGACAGCCGGCTTCTGCTTGTCGGCAGGAGGCTGTTCGGCGGTTCCGCCCACACGCCCGAGAGCGGCATGGACATCGGATATGAGGTTCGGCAGTTCGCCGACCGGTACGGGATTGTTGCTGACATAGGCGGCCACCACATCGGCGGTCAGCTCGATCAGCGCATCGTTGTTTCTGGAAGGTGTTTCGACAATATCCATGGTCTTCAGGCCCCAACTAGAGTTACGTCGGTATGCGCCCTTTTTTACAGGCAGGGCATTGCGCGAATTTTGCGCAGGCAGAGCTTTCGCGATTCGCGTCGCGGGCACATCAATGAGCCCACATGTCAAGTAAGTCAATTCTCTCACTGCACTATATTGAAGAAAGTCGATCAACTATTCGCGGATTAGCTTCAACCTTTCGTGCACTATGTAATTTTTCGATATTTCGCTTGCCAGAGCAGGGATCGGTGACGTTACGTCAGCTCGTCGTTACATTCGCGATAGCTCACAAATCGGGTTTCAATGCTTCATTTTGCTTGACCACAGTACCGCCAATCTTGGTTGTTCACACCTGTCCACAAAACCGCAGGTTGCCGCGCACGCAAGCAAGCCGGCGACATGGCCGCCGGCCGCCCGCTGCAGCGCTAATCGTCGGTGGTCAATCAATACGGGGTGATGTACTTGCCGTAGGCCCAGCCGGTGACGAAGGCGCCGTTCTTGGCCGGGTCGTGCCAGACCTCGCACCAGCGATAGCGAACCGTCTGCTGTTGCTTCCATGCCGGTTGGTTGGCGATGTCGAGCAGGTTTATGCCGCCGGTGCATCGCCCGGTCATCTGCAGGACGGTCCCGTTCGGGTATGCGGCCTGTTTCTGCGATGTGCCGGACGGATATTTACGAACATTGAGCGTGTCGCCGAACGGCACATTGGCCACTTGCCAAGCCGCGAATACGGTCGCATGAGACTGGCCAACAAAGACCAGAGTCAGCGAAGCAACGGCGAAAGTCGCGGCAATCCGAGATCGAACAGTCATCATCTTTCCTCCCGGCCCATCTCCCGGAGCCGACACCACCTCTAGGCCGCGGTCCTTGAACCCACCCTGATCGGCGTGTTCATTCACCAAGATATTCCCCAAGCGAGACGCAATGACCAAGACTTCCCGATTTCCGATCGTCAGCCCGCCAACACCGCAGAAGCGGCCGGTTTTCGACACGCATCACGGCATCACGCGAACCGACGAATATGCCTGGCTGCGGGCCGACAACTGGCAGGAGATGTTCAGGGATCCGTCCCTGCTCGATGCGGGCATCCGCGCCGAACTCGAAGCCGAAAACGCCTACCAGTCGAAGCTGATGGCCGACACGGTCGAGCTCCAGAAGCAGCTTTTCAAAGAGATGAAAGGCCGCATCAAGGAAGATGATTCTTCGGTTCCGATGAAGGACGGGCCGTATGCCTATGGGTCTTCCTTCAAGCTCGGCGGCGAGCAGCCGCGCTATTTCCGTATGCCGCGCGATGGCGGAGCTGAGCAGATCCTGCTCGATGGTGACCTGGAGGCACAAGGCAAGGCCTATTTCCGGCTCGGCGGCGTCGATCATTCGGCCGATCATCGCAAGCTGTTGTGGGCATTCGACGACAAGGGTTCCGAGTTCTACACGCTGCGCGTGCGCGACCTTGCCGATGGCAAGGAACTGGCGGACCAGATTCCCGCCACCGGCGGTTCAGGCGTGTGGGACGCGGGCAATGACGGGTTCTTCTATACGCGTCTCGACCCCAACCACCGGCCGTCGAAGGTGCTGTTCCACGCGCTGGGACAAGACCCTGAAAACGACCGCCTGATCTATGAGGAAACCGATCCCGGCTTCTTCATGAATGTCGATGGCACCCGCAACAACCAATGGATCATGATCGGCATCAACGATCACGAGACCTCGGAATATCGCCTGCTGAGCGCCAGCGATCCGTTTGCCGAACCCAGACTGGTTTCGCCGCGCGAGATCGGCCTGCAATATGAGCTGGAGGAAGGCGGCGACATCTTCTTCATCCTGACCAATGCGGACGGGGCGAAGGACTTCAAGATCATGACGGCGCCGGCAAGCGATCCGGTCCGCGCCAACTGGCAGGAACTGGTGGCGCATGAGCCGGGCCGGCTGATCCTGTCGGTGATCGGCTTCAAGGACCATATGGTCCGGCTCGAGCGCAAGGAGGGTCTGCCGCGCATCGTCGTGCGCGATCGCGCCAATGGCGAAGAGCATCTACTGTCGCTCGATGAGGAGGCTTTCTCGCTCGGCCTGTCGGGTTCCTATGAATACGACACCGAGATCATGCGCTTTTCCTATTCGTCGATGACGACGCCGGCGCAAGTGTTCGACTACAATATGCGCACCCGCGAACGGGTCTTGCTCAAGACCCAGGAAGTGCCATCCGGCCATGATGCGGACCATTACGTCACAAGGCGGCTGATGGCGCCCGCCTCCGATGGCGAGCTGGTGCCGATCTCACTTCTGCACCATCGCGACACGCCGCTCGATGGATCGGCACCTTGCCTGCTCTACGGCTACGGCTCCTACGGCATCACCGTGCCGGCGGCCTTCAACACCAACTGCCTGTCGCTGGTCGACCGCGGCTTCGTCTACGCCATCGCCCATGTCCGTGGCGGCAAGGACAAGGGTTACGGCTGGTACGATGACGGCAAGCGGGCGCACAAGATGAACACGTTTACGGATTTCATCGCCTGTGCGCGCCACCTCGTTGCCGAGCGCTATACCGCGCATGACCGCATGGTCGCGCAAGGCGGCTCGGCCGGCGGCATGCTGATGGGCGCCATCGCCAACATGGCGCCGGAGTGCTTTGGCGGCATCGTCGCCGAGGTTCCGTTCGTCGACGTTCTCACCACCATGCTCGACGCGACCCTGCCGCTGACGCCGCCGGAATGGCCGGAATGGGGCAATCCGATCGCGTCGGCCGACGATTACCGCACCATCGCCGCCTACTCGCCCTACGACAATGTCGCGGCCCTCGACTATCCGCCGATCTTGGCGCTTGCCGGCCTCACCGATCCACGCGTCACCTATTGGGAACCGGCCAAATGGGTGGCGCGGCTGCGCGACCGCAAGAGCGGCGACAATCCGGTGCTGTTCAAGATCAACATGGATTCCGGCCATGCCGGCGCGTCCGGCCGGTTCTCAAGGCTTGAGGAAATCGCTTATACCTACTCCTTCGCGCTGAAGGTGACGGGCAAGGCGCAGCTCGCCGAGGAGACGCTCAAATGATCGATCTGTCCACGTTGATTGCCTATGTCGCCGTCGTGCTCGGCTTTGTCTTTATCCCGGGTCCGGCCACACTGTTGACGATCGCCCGGGCAACGAGTTCGGGAACGAAGGTCGGAATCGCGACCGGCGCCGGGATCGCGGCCGGCGACATATTTCACACAGTCATGGCGATGGTCGGCATCTCGGCGATCATCGCCACGTCGGCGACACTGTTCAGCATCGTAAAATACATCGGCGCGGCCTATCTCGTTTACCTCGGCATCCGCGCGATCATCGAGAAGGCGCCGACCAATCCAACTGCCGGCGCGCTTGCGATCTCCGCCGGCAAGGCGTTTCGACAGGCTGTCCTGACCGAAGTGCTCAACCCCAAGACCGCGCTGTTTTTCCTGGCATTTCTGCCTCAGTTCGTGCGGCCCGAAAACGGAACGGTGATGCTTCAATTGGCCGTATTGGGAATTGTCTTCGTGGTGCTCGGTCTTTTCAGCACGGTCGTCTTTGCCGTGAGCGCCGGTCGCCTCGGCGCTTTCCTGCGCCGAAATCCGACCGTGCTGAAATGGCAGGGCAAGGTTGTCGGCGGCATCTACTGTGCCTTGGGTGTGCGTCTGGCGCTGCAGCAACGCTGAGCGCTCCGGGCAGCACGTTCACTTTTGGATTTGGCGATCATGACTTTTTGAATTCCGCATCGCTTATTTCCACTCGCAATTGCGATGGTCGCGCGTTACCCAATGCACGACTTTCCCGGGGCCACGAAGCCCACACGCGCACAAGGGTCCATCATGCTGCTCGTCGACGTCTATCTCGACAAATCGCCGATCCAGGGCATCGGTGTCTTTGCCAAGCACCACATCCCCAAGGGCACGCTGATCTGGAAGCTCGACCCCCGCTTCGACCGGATCATCGACGTCGAGACCTATGAGGGCGAGACCGGGCCGGTGAAAAACTACCTCGACCGCTATTCCTACCCAGACCGGCGCGATCCGTCCTACATCGTCTTCGAAGCCGACGACGCCCGCTACATGAACCATGACGACGAGCCGAATTGCGATGTCTCCTCGCCCGAGGAAACCTACGCCTTGCGCGACATCGCACCCGGCGAGGAACTGACCTGCAACTACAATCATTTCTTCGAGACGGGCTTCGATTTCCTGGGTGATCGCCACCTCTAGTCGATAATCAGCTTGCCGGTTTGCGCGCGGGATAGCCGTTCGGGTACGGCGGCACGGCCTTGAGATAAGCGGCGATCGCAGCACGATCCTCTTGTGTCAGCTCAGCCATGTTGCGCTGCACGTCGACCATCGCGCCGCCAACGGAATCGAAATCCGGCGTGAAACCGGTTTCGAGATAGTTGGCGATGTCGGCTTCCGACCAGTTGCCGAGGCCGCCGCCCGATGTGATGTTGGGCACGATGCCCGAGCCTTCGGCGGCCACCGCACCGGCCAGCCATTCATTTTTCTCGATGCCGCCTGCGAAGTCGCGCGGCGTGTGGCATTCGCCGCAGTGACCCGGGCCCTCGACCAGATAGCGGCCGGCCACCACCTGATCGCGCGTACCATCGACCAAGGCGACAACCGGCTGGTCGCCGAGATAGAGCCGTTTCCACAGGCCGATGCCGCGACGGATGTTGAAGGGGAACCCGAGCGAATTGGCCGGCGCCTTGCCGGCGACCGCGGGCAGCGTCTTCAGGAAGGCGTAGAGATCGGCAATGTCCGATGGCTTCATGCGCGCGTAGGACGCGTAGGGAAAGGCCGGATAGAAATGCTCACCGGACGGCGACACGCCCTTGAGCATGGCGTTGGCAAGATCCTCGACCGACCACGCACCGATGCCGTCCTTGGGGTCTTGCGAAATGTTGGGCGGAACGAAAGTGCCGAACGGCGTCTTGAGTTCGAGGCCGCCGACCAGTCGAAGCCGCGCATCGCCCTGCGAGCCCGGCTTGGCGTGGCAGGAGGTGCAGCCGCCGGCATAGAAAATGCGCTTGCCCCTGCCCGCATCGCCCGGCCCGAGTTGTGCCAGGGCTGCCGCATCCAGCTTCACCGGTGCCGACAAAAGCCAACCGGCAGCCGCGCCGGCGCCGCCCAGGATGAGGGCCGCGCCGACGAGCGTCTTCACCCATGCCATGTCAGGCAATCAGCCCTTCTTGACCCGGTAGGTCTGGTGACAGGTGCCGCAATCGCCACCGAGGGTGTTGATCTGCCCCTTAAGCGCATCAACGTCGGCGGGAGCAGCAGCGGTCGCGGCCTTGACGTCGGCGAGATATTTGTCCTCGGTAGCCTTGAAGCCTGCCATGTCTTGCCAGATCTTCGGACCCGCCGTGGTGTCGCCGGCATCGCTGCCTGCAGGGAACAACGCGTCCACGTCGAGCTTCTCAGCATTCGCCTGCAACGCCTGGAGTTGTGTCAGCACGGCTGCAGCATCAAAGGGATCCTCGCCCTTGGCCACTTTCGCCAAGCCGCCGACGATCTTTCCGCGCTCCTTCATCAGAGCCTGCCGGTCGAGGATCGGATCGGCAAAGGCCGCCGAACCGGCGAAGGCAAGCATTGAGATGGCGATGACAAGCTTTCTCATTCATTTGGCTCCACGATGAAGGTATTGGGGGACAGGACGTCAACGGAAGTGGCGGACGGAATATTCCCTTCCCTCGGGCGATTTTTGCCGGGCCTTCGCAGCCACCGACATCGCTACAGAAAAAGAAAGGCCCCGGTTGCCGGGGCCTTTCTGTCGATCGATCACTTCGCCTTTTCGTAGAGTTCCAGCACGTGATCCCAGTTGATCAGGCTGTCGACGAACGCCTCGAGATATTTCGGGCGGGCGTTGCGGTAGTCGATGTAATAGGAATGTTCCCAGACGTCGACGCCGAGGATCGGCGAGGCACCATGAACGAGCGGGTTTTCGCCGTTCGGGGTCTTCGAAATCGCCAGCTTGCCGTCCTTGACGGAAACCCAGGCCCAGCCCGAACCGAACTGCGTCGTGCCGGCAGCGATGAAATCAGCCTTGAACTTGTCATAGCCGCCGAGATCGCTGTCGAAGGCCTTCTGCAGTGCGCCAGGCAGCTTGTTGCCGCCGCCGCCCTTCTTCATCCACTTCCAGAAGTGGATGTGGTTGTAGTGCTGCGCGGCATTGTTGAAGAGACCGGCATTCTTGCCGAACGACTGTTTGACCACCTCTTCGACCGACAGGTCGCCAAGGCCCGCCTCGGCGGCCAGCTTGTTGCCGTTGTCGACATAGGCCTTATGGTGCTTGTCGTGGTGATACTCCAGCGTCTCTTTCGACATGTAAGGCTGCAAGGCCTCATAGTCGTAGGGCAGAGCGGGCAATTCAAAAGCCATGGGTAGTACTCCCTCGTGGAAAAATCCGGTGTGGATACCGGATAACATAGGTCTGGATTGAGCTGGGACAACTCCGGAAGTGAAGCGCCGGTCCCCTTTCTAAGCGGGTTCCGGAAAACTGTCACACGGTTTTCCTGCGGCCAAGCAGGCAGCGACAAAAAGGCCGGCTAGCGCGTCAACCGGCCGATTTCGAATGCGCCCAATCCCAATAGAGCTCGCGCGCCTTCTTGGCTACTGGCCCGGGTTGCAGATTGCGGTCCTCGATGCGTGTGATCGGCACCACCTTGGAATGGTTGCCGGTCGAGAAAATCTCATCCGCTTCCAGGAAATCGCGCACCGACAGCGTCTTTTCCGTCGTCTTGAAGCCGTACTCGCCGAGCAGCGTCATCGTGCGCGAGCGGGTGATGCCGGACAGGAAGGTGCCGTTCGGCGCCGGCGTCAGCACGTGGCCATCCTTGACCAGGAAAATGTTGGAGCTTCCGGTCTCGGCGACGTTGCCCAGCATATCCAGCACCAGCGCATTGTCGAAGCCGCGCATCTTGGCTTCGAGAATGGCACGGCCATTGTTGGGATAGAGGCATCCGGCCTTGGCGTTGGTCGGCATGGTTTCGATGGTCGGGCGCCGGAACGGCGACACCGTCACCGAAAACCCGGTCGGCGAGATCATCGGCGATTCATAGAGGCAGAGGCAGAAACGCGTCGAGGCGGGATCGGCCGGCACACCCATGTAGCCGCCATGCTCGGCCCAGTACATCGGCCTGATATAGACCGCCGTCTTGCCGTCGAATTTCTTCAATCCGTCCCAGGTCAGGCCGACGATCTGTTCGGGCGACATGTTCGGCTTGAGGCCAAGCGCGATTGCCGAGGCGTTGACCCTCCTGGCATGGAGGTCGAGGTCTGGCGCCACGCCTTCGAACCAGCGCCCCCCGTCGAACACGCTGGTGCCCAACCACATGGCGTGGCTGCGCGGGCCCAGAATGGCGACATTGCCCTCGTACCAGTCGCCGTCGACGAAAGTCCATGTCGCGGATTGCGCCGCTGCCGCCAGTGTCATTGCGTTGTCCCGTCCGATCAATCTTGTGTGACAACATTGGATGATGCTTTGGCCGCTGCCGTCAACGGGCATCGGGGAGTTTTGTTGAGGCCAGCGTCGGGCGCGATGCAATCAACGCTTGCACCTTGCCCCGCCTCGCCTCAAAACTGTTGCCATGCAATACGCCGCCTATGTTTTCGACGCCTACGGCACACTGTTCGACGTGCATGCCGCCGTGCGCCGCCATGCCGATCAGATCGGGCCCGACGGCCAGTTGCTGTCCGAAATCTGGCGCGCCAAGCAGCTCGAATATTCCTGGGTGCGCACGCTGATGGGCGCCTATGCGGATTTCTGGCAACTGACCGAACAGGCGCTCGACTTCGCCTTGCGCAAGGTCCCCTCGGCAGATCCCGGTCTCAGAGCAAAATTGCTGGAAGCCTACTGGCGGCTGGATTGCTACCCGGAAGTGCCGGCCGTGTTGAAGGCGCTCAAGGCTTCGGGAGCCAGGCTGGCGATCCTTTCCAACGGCTCGCCCGAAATGCTGGAAGCGGCGGTCAAATCCGCAGCGCTCGACCAGGTTCTGGACGACATCTATTCCGTCGATGCGGTGCGGCGTTTCAAGACAGATCCGGCGGTCTACGACATGGTTGCCACCGGCTGGCGGCTCTATCCCGGCGCGGTGTCCTTCCAGTCCTCCAACCGCTGGGACATTGCGGGCGCCACCAAATTCGGCTTCCGCACGGTGTGGATCAACCGCTCCAATCAGCCCGAGGAGTACCGGGACTTCCCGCCGGCCCTGATCCTGCCGACCCTCGAAGCTTTGGTGCCCGGCAGCTAGGCCTGTGTCCCAGGCGCCACAGTGGCGGCGCAGTCACAGCTTCGCCTTTGTTTGTCCACGTTCGGGCCAGAATCGGAACCGCCTATCGCGCCAGGTGTTGTCAGGCACCTGCAACGGTCGTCGGCGTATTGACGCTTTGTTGCAATTTGAGTCTTAAAGAAGGCAGTCATGTCCATAACCGAAATCGAATCCTATCGCCTGAGCCGTCGCGGCTTCCTCAACGCCGCAGCATTGGGCGCCGCATCGATCGCGGTTTCCGCATGCGCCACCACCGGCCCCGAGCCAGTCGAGCCGCCGCCGCCAACCTATGTCGAGCCGCCTCTTGCCGACTATGCGTCGATGTACGCGGCCGTCAGCGATGGCGGCTTCGACCTGCCGGCCATCCCCGTCGACAGGATCGATCCGCAGTTCCTGCGCCAGATCGTTCCCGACCCGACCGGGCAGAAGCCGGGAACCATCGTCGTCGATACGACAGGCCATTTCCTCTATCTGGTTCGTCCAGGTGGCCAGGCGATCCGCTATGGCGTCGGCCTCGGCCGCGCCGGCTTCGAATGGTCCGGCGACGCCGTCGTGCAGTGGAAGCAGAAATGGCCGAAATGGACGCCGCCGGATGAAATGGTTGCCCGGCAGCCGGAATTGAAGCAGTACAGCGCCGACAATGGCGGCATGCCTGGTGGGCTGAAGAATCCGCTCGGCGCCCGCGCGCTCTATCTCTTCCAGGGCAATGTGGATACGCTTTACCGCCTGCACGGCTCGCCGGAATGGAAGTCGATCGGCAAGTCGGTCTCATCAGGCTGCGTGCGCCTGATCAACCAGGACATCATCGACCTCTACGACCGCGTGCCGTCGAAAACCCCTGTCATCGTGACCAGCGATGCCAGCCAGCCGCAGGTGGCGGCAGCGACGGCGAACCACAAGGCCATCCCGATCGACGCCGGCGTGCCGGACGGATCGGTGCTGCTCGGGCCGGTCAAGGCGGTCACGAACGCGATCTTCTGAGTTTGTCGAAGGAGCGGCGGACAACCGTCGCTCCCTCCATGCGTGCCGGCGCCCACAGCCTACGATTTCGGGGACGGCATCCGTCAGAGGCCAAGCGGAGCCCTGAACGCCGCAAGCTCCTCGTCGGTGATGGCGACCACGTGCTGCGGCTCGGGATAGGCGCCGGTCTTCACGTCGGAGATGAACTCGCGATAGGCGGCGATGCGCTCGCGCTGCAGTCGCTCATACTCGGCGGCGAAGTTGCGGTAGGTCTTGGCGTGGCGCGGTCTGTGGCCTGATGTGTGGCCGAGCACGTCCTCGCTGAACAGATACTGCGCGTCGGCATGCGGTCCGGCGCCCATGCCAAGCATGATCATCGGCGTGGTCCTGGTGATCAGTTCGGCAATCCGGTCCGGCACCACCTCCAGCTCGGCGCCGAAGCAGCCGATGGTCTCGAGACGTTTGACGTGGTCCCACACGGCACGCGCGCTCTCGGCCGTCCTGCCGACGGCCTTGAAACCGCCGGTCCAGGTGCATTGCGAGGGGATCAGCCCGACATGGGCGACGACCGGCACGGCGTTGTCGCAGAGCGTCTTCTGGATATCGAGCGAGGCTGCGCAGTAGAAGCAATCGCCGCCGATGCGCATGAAGTGGTAGGCGGTTTTCAGATAGTCCTCCGCCGTGACCAGATTGCCGGCAGGGCCGTAGGGAAGCCCGACCTGGACGAAGCAGCGGCCGGCCGCCTCGCGCATTTCGGGCGAGAAGAAGCGGCCCTCGATCGAAAGCATGTCGACGCCGGCCGCGTCCGCCGCCGCCGCCTCTTCGAGCGAGGTGACGTAAAGCATGGAAATCTTCTGTCCGCGGCCCTTCATGGCTCGGATGTCGGCGACGGTCGGTCGGCTGTTCTTGGTAACCATTCTTTTTCCCTCAGACAGTGAAAGCTTCGCGGAAGGCCTGCAGGGCGGCGTCGGGATCGCCGGAGGCAAACGCCTCCATGCCCACTGGCCCGCGATAGCCCATCTCCTTCAAGGCACGGGCGATGCCCCGGTAATTGATCTCGCCGCTGCCCGGCTCCATGCGTCCGGGCACGTCGGCCACCTGGACCTCGCCGATCCAGGGCAAGCAGGCGCGGCACAGCTCGATCAAATTCCCTTCGCCGATCTGCGCATGGTAGAGATCGAGGTTGAGGCGCAGGCCAGGCCGGTTGACGCTCGAGACCAGCGCCAGCGTGTCTTGCGCGCGCCCGAACGGCACGCCGGGATGGTCGACCGGCAGGTTCAAATTCTCCAGCGTGAAGGTCACGCCTTCCGCCTCGGCAAGGTCGGCGATGCGGTTCAGCGTGTCGCGCGCCTTGAGCCACATGGCGCCGGTGACGGTCTCGCAAGGCGTGACCGGCAGGCCGCCTTCGCCGAGCCCGGTGCCGTGCAGATTGAGCCGCGCGACGCCGAGGCGTTTGCCGACCGCCGCCGTCTCCTTCGCCGTCTTGAGCAATTCGGCGGCGCCCTCGTCATCGGCAAGCCGGCCGCGCAAATAGCCATTCATGATCGAGAAGGTGGCGCCGGACCTTTCCAGCATTGCGAGATCGTGCTCGGGCCAGTTCCAGAGGCCGACCTGAAAACCCATTTCGGTGAGGCGCTTGACGCGCCATTCCATCGGCTTGTCGCGCCAGAGCATTTCGACGCAAGCCGCGAGCGTAAACGTATCGGACATGTCAGACCTCGATGTACACGCGGCCGTCCTCGACCTTCGTGGTGTAGGTTTTCAGGTTCACGCAGACCGGTGCGCGCAGCGCTTCGCCGGTCCGGTAATCGAACACGCCGCTGTGCTTCGGGCATTCGATCCTGTGTTCCATAACCAGCCCTTCGCTCAGATGCACCTTCTCATGCGTGCACAGCCCATCGGTGCAGAAGAACGCATCGTCGGGACTGCGGTAGATGGCGAATGTCCGGCCCTCGTGATCGAAGCGGATGACGTCCTCTTCGTCGATGTCATCGGTCGCGCACGCATCAATCCATTTCGCCATTGTCACTCTGCCGTCTGTTCTTTGGTTGGTCGAAAAGGCGGCCGGCGGGATTCCGCCGGCCGCCCAGGAAGATGCCCGGGAGGAGGAGATGGGCGTCTTCACTGATCATGCATGGCTCGCACCGTGCTGCGCATGCCCGTCATCGGTGGCGGAGAAGCTCTCGATCTCGGCTTCGAGCTCGGCCATCTGCTCGCCTCCGGCCATCAGGTCGGTGATCGCCTCGCGGCTTTTCTCGCCCTTGCGGAAGTCGGCGGCCTTGGCGCCCCTGATAAGCACGGCGAAGTGGTCGCCGACGGTGAGCGCATGGACGACATTGTGGGTGATGAAGATCACCGCAATGCCCTTGCGCCGCGCCTGCAGCACGATGCGCAGCACATGCGCCGCCTCCTTGACGCCGAGCGCCGCAGTCGGCTCGTCAAGGATCAGCACGCTGGCGCCGAAATGCACGGCGCGTGCGATCGCCAGCGCCTGGCGTTCGCCACCCGACAGTCCGCCGACCAGGCGATCGCCATCGTCGATGCGGGTGATGCCGAGCTGGCGCATCTCGGTGACGGCGATCTCGTTGGCCCGCTTGCGGTCGTAGATGGTCAGCGGTCCCCAGCGCCGCGTCGGCTCGGCGCCGACGAAGAAGGAGCGGCCGATGCTCATCAGCGGGAATGTCCCGCCGAACTGGTGGACGGTGGCGATGCCATGGTCGCTGGCGTCGCGGGGGCTGTCGAAGGCGACTGATCTGCCGTCCATCTCCATCGTGCCCGATGTCGGCTTGTGGACCCCGGAGAGGATCTTGATCAGCGTCGACTTGCCGGCGCCATTGTCGCCGAGCAGGCACAGCACCTCGCCTCGGTTGACCTCGAGCGAGATGTCGTGGAGCACGTCGATCGGACCGAACGACTTGTTGATTGCGGTCAGCCTGAGCAGGGGCGTGGTCATCAGCGTGCCCTCGGTTTGGTGCGCGGCGCATAGGTCAGCGCCATGGTGCGGAAGGTGTTGTTCATCAACACGGCCGCCAGCAGCAGGACGCCGATGATCAGGCTCGCCCAGTTGGCGTCGAAGCCGGTGTAGAAAATGCCCTGGTTGACGATGGCGAAGGTCAGCGTGCCCAGCACGATACCGACCACCGAACCGTAGCCGCCGGTGAGCAGCACGCCGCCGATGACCACCGCGATGATCGAGTTGAAGATGAAGGACTGCCCGGCGGCCACCTGGGCGCTGTTGTAGAGGATCGCCTGCGACATGCCGACGAAGGAGGCGCACAGGCCGCTGCTCATGAACAGCGCGATGGTCACCCGATCGGTCGGGATGCCGGCATTGCGGGCGCTCACCGCGTCGCCGCCCATGGCCAGGATCCAGTTGCCGAAACGCGAGAAATTCAGGATGAAGCCGACGATCAAGACGGCGGCGATCCACCAGAACAGCGTCACCTCGAACTTGCCGCCGAGATAGTCGCCGAACAGGAGCTTGGCGGTCGGGCCGCTCTTCAGCGCAACGCTGGTGCTGCCAGACAGGATGACCGAAATGCCGAGCGTCAGTCCGGCCAGTGCGAACAGCGTGGCGAGCGTAACGACGAAGGACGGTACCTTGGTGCGGATCACCAGCACGCCGTTGATGAAGCCGACGGCGAGTCCCAGGCCAAGCGCGGCGAGGATGCCGACGACGATCGGCAGGCCATAATGGCCCGACAGGATGGCAATGGTCATCGAACTGGCGGGGACCATCGAGCCGACGGAGAGATCGAGATGCCCGGCGATCATCAGCAGCCCGATGGGAAGCGCGATGATGCCGAGTTCCGAGGCGACGTTGAGCCAGCTCGCAGCACCCCCGGCCGACATGAAATTGGCGCCGCCGAAGATCGAGAAGAAGACCAGAACGGCGATCATACCGATCAGCGAGCCGACCTCGGGCCGGCGCACGAGGCTGCCGATCGAGGGCATCGAAGAGTGCGGGGCGGGCGGCGCGGTGGCTGCCGCGGCGGGTTGGTGGTGGGCTTGGGATGTCATCGAAATGTCCCTGGCGTTGTGGCTTGAAACGCGGCTCCCCTCTCCCCTTGTGGGAGAAGGTGTCGCCGAAGGCGACGCATGAGGGGTGCTCCAGCTTGGCAAGGACGGCGATCCGTCACCCACCCCTCAATCGTCTCGGCGCTACGCGCCGATCCACCTTCTCCCACAAGGGGAGAAGGTGAGGCGTAGCGCTAGCGAGCGCCGGCCGCAGCACCGGCCATTGTCGCGTCGACATTGGCAGCGTCGACGATCCCTGGTCCGGTCAGCACCGGCTTGGTCGGCAGGTCGAGCCCATAATTGACGAAGCCGTTCAGCAGCGACACGGCGAGATAGCCCTGCAGATAGGGCTGCTGGTCGACCGCGAACATCTGCGTGCCGGCCTTGATGCGCTGCAGGCCGGTCTCATCCATGTCGAAGGAAGCGAGCTTGACCTTGTCGCCGGCATTGGCCTGGCTGATGGCGTTGGCGGCGCTGTTGGCGTCGCCGGCGCTGATGGTGATGACTCCGTCGATGGTGTTGTCCTTCAGCACGGCGGCCTTGATCGCCTCGGCGACGGCGGTCGGGTTGCCGAAGCTGGATGAGGGCAGCGGCAACTGGCTCGATTTGCCGCCGCTCTTGGCGATGGCGTCGGCAATGCCCTTGCAGCGGTCTTCGGTGTTGGTGGCGCCCGGCAAGGTGTTGACGCACAGCACGTTCTTGGCGCCATGGCTGCCGTAATAGGTGCCGCCGCCAAGGCCGGCGGCGTATTCCTCATTGCCGACATAGTTCATGGCGCCGAGCCGCTTGGCCGCGTCCATGCCGCCGGAATTGTAGATGATGAGCGGCACACCTGCCGCAACGACTTCCTTGAAAGCGTCGTCCATGGCTTCCGGCACCCAGTCGGGGCCGACAATGGCGCTCGGCTTCTGGCTGAGCGCGGTGCGGATCAGCTTGGCGGCGTCCGGACCGAGATTGTCGTAGTTCTGCGGACCGAGCCAGGTCACCGAGCCGCCGGTCAGTTCGGCGACCTTGCCGGCATCGTCGGCGCCCTTCTTGACCTTCGACCAGAACGGGTCGTCCGCCTTGCCGCCGATGACGAAGATCTTCGCCCCGTCAGCCATTGCCGACGTGGCCGATGTCGCCGCCACGCCCGCAAGCATGATTGCCGTCAGCAGTTTCGTGATATTTTTCATTTCATTCCTCCCGGTTGCCGTCGTCAGACGGGTTAGAAAAAATTGAATTCATCTGCCGACGCGCCTCTCTCCCGTTGCGCGTCGGTAGATCAATGGTTCGCCGCGGCTTTGGCGTTCATGCGTTCCTTCTTTTTCTGGAAGCGGGCGTCCATCATGGCTTCGCCCTCTCGGGTGCCGTCGTGCCAGGTGCCGAACCACCGATCGAGCGGGATCAGGCCGTCGCCGCCATAGTTCACCTCGAAATATTTGTGGTGCAGGTAATGCGTGTAGGCGTGGCTGTTGACGGCCGTGTCCTCGGTCACTTCCAGCTTGTCGAAGCCGAGATGGCCATTGACGGCACCGAAGCCGGCGACATGCAGCTGGAACAGCGCGACGATCGGATTGGACGGGATGATCAGGTGCCAGAAGGCGACCGCGTGATAGAGGAACCCTTCCACCGGATGCATTGACAGCGACGACCAGGGCGACGGGTTGATCGAATTGTGGTGGACCGAATGGATCCAGCGATAGAGCGGTCCCCAGTGGATCAGGCGGTGGATGAAGAAGAAGTGCACCTCGTGGATGGCCGGCGCGACCAGCACCAGGGCGGCGAGGTAGACCGGATGATCCTGCCAGCCGACCCACGGCACGTAGCCATTGGCAAAGCACCAGAGAAAGATGACTTCGACCACCGTCCATAGGGGAATGGTGATGAAGAACGAGCGCATGAAATTATCGAGGTTCTGGCTCTGGAACCAGAAGACGTCGGAGGGCGCATCGGCGGGGAATTTGTGGTTGTACTTGAACCGCGTCGCCTGGGCGCGCTTGATGTAGTAGCGCAGCTCGAAAATGCCGTAGAAGACCAGGATCGCAGCGGCATTGACGGCATAGAGCCACAGCGCCCAGCCCCAGCCGATGGTCTTCATCGTCTCGACGCTCGGCACGATATAGAACCAGTACAGCAGCGCGGTGGCCATGTGGAAGGCATTCCACGGCCAGATATAGCCGGGCAGCCATGCCAGGATCTTCGGCAGCCTTGGCGGGCAGTTCCACAACGGCGCACCCTCGATGCGTCCGTTCGGCTTCCAGTCGCCGCGCTTGTCGCGCACGCCGTATTTGAGATCGTCCATGCAATCCTCCACCCGCAACGCCTTGGGATAGGCCGCACGCGCGCTGCCTCAAACCGCCTGAGGGCGGTGGGCGAAAACCCGTCCGTGCTGTGCTGCTGCTATCCCTGGGCTGGCGGTGCGTCCGCCTTGCTTGCTTTTGACGAGATAAACATCTTGATCCAAAATGAATCAAGAATAGAATGTTTGTTCCAATTGGATTGTGTCATTCATATCAATCTGGCACGGCAAATGATATTTTCGTATCAATTGCTACAAGCGGATGAGACGAAATGGATCAGAACAAGCGGCCGACGATCAAGGATGTAGCCGCCGAGGCGAATGTTTCGGTGGCCACCGTCAACCGGGTGCTGAGCGGCGCTGGCGCCGTCCGCCAGGGCACGCGCGAGCGCGTCAAGCTGGCGGCCGAGCAGATCGGTTTCTACGGCATGGGCGCGTTGCGCAGCCGCGTGGCGGCCGCCCGACCGCGCTACCGGTTCGGTTTCCTGCTGCACCAGCCCGGCCGCGCCTTCTACCGCAACATCGCCGAGGCGCTGCGCGCGGTGGCGCCGACCATGCCCGACTGCGAGATAGAGCTGCGCACGGAGTTTCTGGACGACCTGTCGCCGCAGAATGTCGCCTCGCGGATGCTGGCGCTCGGCACCGAATGCGACGCCGTCGGCGTCGTCGCCGCGGTCCATCCCTCGTCACCCAGGCGGTGGACACGTTGCATGCCCGCAACGTGCCGGTGTTTGCGCTGATCTCGCAGATTTCGGCGACCGGACATGTGCGCTACATCGGACTGGACAATTGGAAGGTCGGCCGCACAGCGGCCTGGGTGTTCGAACATGTCTGCCGCGCGCCCGGCAAGCTCGGCATCCTCGTCGGCAACCACCGCTACCGCTGCCAGGAGATGAACGAGAGCGGCTTTCGCTCCTATTTTCGCGAGCACGCCCCTGGTTTCACCCTGCTCGAGCCGCTGCTGACTTTCGAATCCAGCGCCATCGCGCAGGAGATGACCGAAAAGCTGCTGAACGAAAATCCCGATCTGTCCGGTCTTTATGTCGCCGGCGGCGGCATCACCGGCGCTATTGCCGCCCTGCGCTCCACCGGCAGGGCCGGAAGCCTCGTCGTTGTCGGCTATGAACTGATGGAGTCGACCCGCCCGGCGCTACTCGACGGCACGCTGACCTTCGTCATCTCGCACCCCCTCGCCCGCATCGCGCAAGAGACCCTGGCTGGCATGATCCGCGCTGTCTCAGCGCCGAACGAAAGCGGGAGTTTTACAAACATCCTGCCCTTCGAGATCTACACCCGCGAAAACATCTAGCGAGCCGCGCCCGATTCGCTGCCCTGGGCGCGGCTCAACGCCCTCGCGACAGGCTTCCCAGGATCCCGCGCACGATGGCGCGTCCGACCGACGAGCCGACCGAGCGCACCACCGACTTGATCGCGGCTTCAGCCACCGTCTGGCGATTGGAGGGGCGCGGCGCCGGTGCGCGGCGGCCACCGGACTGCGGTGCGGGATCATCATTGCCGAAGCCTGGAATGGTCCAGCGCGAACCGCCAGTGCCCGCCTGCTGCGCCTGCTCTTCGGCGTCCTGTGCCTCCCTGGTCTTCTTCTGCAGGATCTCGAAGGCCGATTCGCGGTCGATGACCTGGTCGTACTGGCCGGCGACGGGGCTCTCCGCGATCAGCTTCTGCCGCTCGGCGGGGGTTATCGGCCCGAGCCGCGACGACGGCGGACGGATCAAGGTGCGTTGAACCATGGATGGAACACCCTTGTCCTCAAGTGTCGAGACCAGCGCCTCGCCGGTGGCGAGCTGGGTGATGGTGGTGGCGCAGTCGAAATCGGGATTCGGCCGGAACGTCTCGGCTGCTGTCCTCACCGCCTGCTGCTCACGCGGCGTATAGGCGCGCAGCGCGTGCTGAACACGGTTGCCGAGCTGGGCCAGCACCTTCTCGGGGATATCGAGGGGATTCTGCGTGACGAAATAGACGCCGACGCCTTTCGAACGGATCAGGCGGACCACCTGCTCGACGCGGTCGATCAGCACCTTTGGCGCCTCGTCGAACAGCAGATGCGCCTCGTCGAAGAAGAACACCAGCTTCGGCTGGTCGGGATCTCCTACTTCGGGCAGTTCCTCGAACAGCTCCGACATCAGCCAGAGCAGGAAGGTCGCGTAGAGCCGCGGGTTCATCATCAGCTTGTCGGCGGCCAGCACGCTGACGGCGCCCCGGCCGTCACGTGTGGTGCGCATGATGTCGGCGATTCGCAGGGCCGGTTCGCCGAAGAAGTTCGCCGCGCCCTGCTGCTCCAGCACCAGCAGCGTGCGCTGGATGGCGCCCACCGACGGCTTGGTGACATTGCCATAGCGCGCGCTGATCTCTTCGGCGCGCTCGGCGATGTTGGCCAGCAACGCCTGCAGGTCCTTGAGGTCGAGAAGCAGCAGACCCTCTTCATCGGCAATGCGGAAGGCAATGTTCATGATGCCTTCCTGCGCGTCTGTCAGGTTCATCAGCCGCGACAGGAGCAGCGGTCCCATTTCCGAGATGGTGGCTCGGATCGGATGGCCCTGCTCGCCGAACAGGTCCCAGAAGATGACGGGGAATTCCTGAAAGTCGTAGGGGTCGAGCTTGACCTGCGCGGCCCGCTTGACCAGGAAATCCTGCGCCGTGCCCATCATGGCGATGCCCGACAGGTCCCCCTTGATGTCGGCGCAGAACACCGGCACGCCGGCATTCGAAAACCCTTCGGCCAGAATCTGCAAGGAGACGGTCTTGCCGGTGCCGGTGGCCCCGGTCACCAGACCATGCCGATTCCCATACTGCAGCAGCAATTCCTCGGGGCGCTGATAGCTGTCGTCGGGCTTGCGGCTGGCGCCGATGAAAATACTGGTGTCGTCAGCCATATCCAGGGTCTCCGCAAATTGATGTGTCAAAAGCCAGCCTTTGCCCGAAGGTATAGTGAGGCTGTTGCACAGCGACAATGACAATTGTCCAAAGCGGGCCTATCGCCGAAATCGGATTTTTGGAACTTGCGGATTTTGCTGGCGTTTGGCAATCGTTCATGGTTCGTCCACGCAAGCCGACCTATATCCAATGGATCGCATTCGGACCCGGGACGTGCATTGCGATAACCGACCGGGGACCGTAGACTGAACCGCCCGGCTGGTGCGGCCACATGAATGAGGAAGATGGATGGGCGCCGGAGCCTTGACCAAGGATGCAGAACCTGTGAACGCGGAGCGCCAGCGTTGGCTGGCCTTGGCGGAAAAGGCGTTGGCCGGCGCATCCTTCGAGGAAAAGCTGGTTTCGCACACCGACGACACCATCCGCATCGAGCCGCTCTACGACCGTTCGACCGGGGCCGAGCCGATCGTGCGCGCGAATCCCCGATCGCCCTGGATCGTCAGCCAGCGCGTCGATGATCCTGATGTCGATCGCGCCAAGGCGCAGGTCCTGGACGATATCGCGCAGGGCGCAACGGGACTGTCGCTTGTCTTCGAAGGTGCTCCGAACGCATTCGGCTACGGTCTGCCGAGGACTGCACAGGCGCTGGAGACGGTGCTGGAAGGCGTGCCCCTCAACCGGATCCAGATCCGCATCGACACCCACCCCTGGAGCCGCCCCATGGCCGACTGGCTGGTGGCGTTCCTGAGCAAGCGCCGCTCCGACCCGGCAAAACTCAACCTGTCCTTCGGCATCGATCCGGCGGCTATCCTTGCCGGCACCGGCCGGCTGCGCATGTCGATCGAGGCGCTGCAGGAATCGATGCCGCAATCGCTGGCACATTTCTTCTCGATGGGCGTTCCGGGCGTGCTGCTGGAGGCAGACGGTCGCGTCTTCCACAATGCCGGCGCCACGGAGGCGCAGGAGCTCGGCATCATGCTGGCTTCGGCTGTCTCGTATCTCAGAATGTTCGAGAAGGCGCGGCAACCGCTCGTCTATGCAGCACCGCATATCGGCTTCGCGCTCAGCGTCGACCAGGACCAGTTCCTGTCGATGGCCAAGGTCCGGGCGCTGCGCAGGCTGTGGGCACGGGTGCAGGAGGCCTGCTCGATCCCCAACTCGACAGCCAACATCCATGCCGAGACTTCCTTTCGCATGATGACGGCTTTGGACCCGGAGACCAACATCCTGCGCACGACGATCGGCTGTTTCGCCGCGGCGGCGGGGGGAGCCGATTCGATCTCCATCCTGCCGCATACGATCGCGCACGGCCTGCCGGCGCCTTTTGCCCGCCGCGTCGCGCGCAACGCGCAGCTGATCATGGCCAATGAAAGCCATGTCGACCATGTCGCCGATCCCGCCTATGGGTCCGGCGCGGTCGAAGCGCTGACGTCAGACCTTTGCGAAGCCGCCTGGGCGGAGCTGCAGACGATCGAGGCCGAGGGAGGTGTGCTGTTCAGCCTTCGGGACGGACACATCCAGAAGCGCGTTCGCGCCGCGGCCGCTCGGCGCGACGCCGCCTTTAAGTCCGGTGAGCGGGCGATCATCGGCACAACGCTCTATCCGCAGAAGGCCGAGCGTCCGGTCGAGACGCTGGACGCACAGCAGCGGCCTGCCTTCATCGAAGGCGTCGTCCTGTGCGAACCTCTCCCTCCTGTTCGCATCGACCAATCCATCGGGGCCGCCTCTTGATTCCGGATTTCAGTCAGGTCGGCTGGGCGCCACCGCGTCGCGCGCCGGTCGAGGTCAAGGGCCAGCAGGTGACGCCAGAAGGCCTTGTCGTCAAGCATCTCTACAATCAGGGCGATCTCAAGGGTCTGCCGCATCTCGACACCTATCCGGGCCTGCCGCCCTTCGTGCGCGGCCCCTACCCGACCATGTATGTCCAGCAGTCCTGGACGATCCGGCAATATGCCGGTTTCTCCACGGCCGAGGAGTCCAACGCCTTTTACCGGCGCAATCTTGCCGCCGGCCAGAAAGGCCTGTCGGTCGCCTTCGATCTCGCCACACATCGCGGCTATGACAGCGACCACCCGCGCGTTGCCGGCGATGTCGGTATGGCGGGCGTCGCCATCGATTCCATCCTCGACATGCGACAGCTCTTCGACGGCATTCCACTCGGTGACATGACGGTGTCGATGACGATGAACGGCGCGGTGCTGCCGATCATGGCGCTTTACATCGTCGCGGCTGAGGAACAGGGCGTTGCGCAGAAGGATCTGGCCGGAACCATTCAGAACGACGTCTGAAGGAGTTCATGGTCCGCAACACTTACATCTATCCGCCGAAACCCTCGATGCGGATCGTTTCGGACATCTTCTCCTACACGTCGAAGAACATGCCGAAGTTCAATTCGATATCGATCTCCGGCTACCACATGCAGGAAGCCGGGGCGACGGCCGACCTGGAGCTCGCCTACACGATCGCCGACGGCATCGAATATGCCCGCGCCGGTGTCGCGGCGGGCCTCGATATCGATCGCTTCGCGCCACGCTTGTCCTTCTTCTGGGCGATCGGCATGAATTTCTTCATGGAAGTCGCCAAGCTCAGGGCCGCGCGCCTGCTGTGGGCGACGCTGATGAAGAAGAATTTTGCGCCGAAGGACGAGCGCTCGCTGTCGCTGCGCACCCATTGCCAGACGTCCGGCTGGTCGCTGACGGCGCAGGACCCGTACAACAACATCATCCGCACCATGATCGAGGCGATGGCCGCGACCCAAGGGCATACCCAGTCGCTGCACACCAATTCCTTCGACGAGGCGATGGCGCTGCCGACCGACCATTCGGCGCGCATCGCCCGCAACACGCAGCTCATCCTGCAGAAGGAATCCGGCACTACGCGCATCATCGATCCGTGGGGCGGCTCGGCCTATCTCGAACGGCTGACCCACGACCTGGCGGCGCGCGCGCTGAGCCATATCGAGGAGATCGAGGCTCTCGGCGGCATGGCCGCCGCGACCGAGCAAGGCATCCCGAAGCTGCGCATCGAGGAAGCGGCGGCGCGCACGCAGGCGCGCATCGATTCCGGCGAGCAGATGCTGGTCGGCGTCAATGCGCATCGCCCCGAGAATGATATCGAGGTCGATGTGCTGAAAATCGACAATGCCGAAGTCAGGGCCCGGCAATTGTCGAAGCTGCAGCGGCTGAAGGGCACGCGCGAGGTTGCCGCCGTCGAAAGCGCGCTCGATGCGCTGACCCGCGCTGCACAGGGCAATGAGAACCTGCTGGAGTTCGCCATCCGCGCCGCGCGCGCCAATGCCACAGTCGGCGAGATTTCGTTTGCGCTCGAAAGAGCCTTTGGCCGCCACGTCGCTGTGGTGCAGACCATTTCCGGCGTCTATCGCAAGGCGCTTGGCGACAATCCCGTGGTCGACGGGCTGCAGGACAAGCTCGCAGCTTTCGAGAAGAAAAACGGCGGCAAGCCGCGCATCCTCGTTGCCAAGATGGGACAGGACGGCCACGACCGCGGGCAGAAGGTGATCGCCACGGCCTTCGCCGATCTCGGCTTCGACGTCACCGTCGGCGCGATGTTCCAGACACCGGAAGAGATCGCGAAACTGGCGGTCCAGCACGACGTCCATATCATCGGCGCCTCGTCGCTGGCGGCAGGCCATCTGACGCTGATACCGGAGTTGCGCGACGCGCTGAAGAAGCTTGGTCGAGGCGACATGCTGATCGTGGCGGGCGGCGTCATCCCGCCGCAGGATTACGACGCGGTGCTGCAAGCCGGCGCGGCGGAAATCTTCCCGCCGGGGACGGTTATTCCCGAGGCGGCGGACCGGTTGATGGATCGGCTGCTGGCAGCCAACTAGGCTATGCTACTCTAACTGTCCGACAGCTTGACGATTTCCCATTCCTTGCCGTTGACCGCAGCCAGGTCGCCGACCTTCTTGCCGAACAGGGCGACCGCCATCGGCGACACATGCGAAATCGTGCCCTTGGTGGGATCGGCCTCGTCCTCGCCGACGATCTTCCAGTGCACCTTCTTGCCGTCATCGCCTTCCAGCGTGACGCCCATGCCGAAACGGACGACGTCGCTGCCGGGCTCCGGCACGGAAAGCTCGGCGTTTTCGCGCCGGGCGGTCCAATAGCGCAAATCCCGCGACACCACCGCGATGCGCTCGCGATCGGCTTTCTTCTCGGCTTTCGCCAGAATGTCGCGCAGATCGGCCAGATTGTCTTCGATCTGCGCCAGGCCGCGCTCGGTCACCAGATTGCGGTGCGTGCTGATCGGCCGCTCACCAACACCAGCAATGGCATTCTCGCTGTCTTCTTCGCGGGTAAAAGCTCTGCTCATTGCCTGAACTTAGGCGCCGAGTGGCCACTCGACAAGCCATTGTCGATGCTTCGCGAAAAGGAACAGAATATCTGGCACGATTCCTGCGACATCGGAGATGAACACTGGGATTCTGTGCCGATGTTGAACAGACGAACGCTGCTGACGCAAACCGCCGGCTTTGCCGTGATGGGCCTCGCGCTTGGCAAGGCGGCGGCAGCCAGCCTGACCGGTATCGAAAAAGCTTCGATGCGCGGCTCGATCAATGCCACCGAACTCGGCGTACAACCCGGCACCTTCGACGATCAGAGCAAGGCCTTTGCCAAGCTGCTGCGTGACTCGAACGACCGCGATATACCGGCGTTCCTGCCGGCAGGCACCTATGTGGTGTCCAATCTCTCGCTGCCCGGCCGCGTGCGTCTTTCCGGCGTGCCGGGCGCCACGCGGATCGTCTATGGCGGCGACGGTCACCTCTTCATGGCCGAACAGGCCGATCATATCGAACTCAGCGGACTGGTCTTCGACGGTTCGAACCGCTCGATGGGCGACTATGCACAAGGGCTGCTCGATCTGCGCCGGGTCGGCCATCTCGTCGTCGACAATTGCCAGATAACCGGCAGCGGCAAGAACGGACTGGCGCTGGAACATGTGGCAGGCCGCATCGAACGCTCGGACATATCGGGCGCGGCGGACGCCGGCATCTATTCGGTCGAGGCAGCCGGGCTGGCAATCACGGACAACACCGTCTTCGACTGCGCCAATGGCGGCATTCTCGTGCATCGCTGGCAGGCGGCGGAGGACGGCACCATGGTTGCCGGCAACCGTGTCGAACGCATCGGCGCGCGCAGCGGCGGAACCGGCCAGAACGGCAATGGCATCAATGCCTTCCGCGCCGGCAACGTCATCATCTCAGGCAATGTCGTTTCGGACTGCGCTTTCTCGGCGATCCGCGCCAACAGTTCCAGCAATTTGCAGATTTCAGGCAACACCTGCTCGCGCTCGGGCGAGACCGCGGTCTATTCCGAATTCTCCTTCGAGGGCGCCGTCATCAGCAACAACATCGTCGACGGCGCGGCCAACGGCATCTCGATCGTCAACTTCAACGAAGGCGGTCGCATGGGTGTCTGCTCCGGCAACATCGTGCGCAATCTGTCGACCAGCGGCGCCTACACCGCCGATCCGCCCGGCTTCGGCGTCGGCATCGCCGTCGAGGCGGACACCATCGCTTCCAACAACGTCATCGAGAATGCGCCGCTCTACGGCATGTCGATCGGCTGGGGACCGTATCTGCGCAATGTCGTGGCCACCGGCAACATCATCCGCAAGGCCGGCACGGGCATCGTCGTCAGCGTGGTCGAAGGCGCCGGCACGGCCGTCATCTCCGACAACGTCATCGACGGCGCGTTGAACGGCGCCGTCATCGGTCAGCGCTGGGCCGAGCCGGTCACAGCAGACCTGACCCAACTGAGCAACAGCGGCTTTGCGCATTTGACCGTTGAGCGCAACCGCGTCAGTTGAGGGCAATTTTCAATTCAAGGCTGGTGTCGGCCTCAGCGCTCCGACCTTGGCGCCGATCCGGCTTTCAATCGGCGCGTTCGCCAGTTCAATAAGCTTCGCCGCCAGAGCCTCGTCCGCACGCAGCAGCTTGGCGAGCACGGCGGCGACCATAGCTTCACTGGCGCGGCCGGCGCCATCATCGCATTTGATCGCGATGCCGAGGCCAAGTTCAGGTATCGCGCTGCAGTGGACGCCTTCGGCGCCGCCTTTCGCAAAGATCCGGCCCGGTGCTGCTTCCATCAGGGCGACGTCTTCGCGGCCGGTGCCGGCGACAAAGAAGGGCTCCGCCATGCAGGCTGAGAGCAGCCGCTTCGCCGCCTTGGCCCGTTCTGGACCAAAACCGTTTGTCGTCGCCATGCGGGCAAAGCCGAGCGCGAAACTCCTGAGCGGCACCGCATAGGTCGGGATCGAGCAGCCGTCGGTGGCCCGCTCATCGGCGCCGTGGACAGCGCCGGTGACCGACTGCATGGCGTCGCGCACCATCTCTTGCAGTGCGTGACCCGCCTTGACGTAGCCACGGTGCGCAATGCCGGAGTGCACGCAGGTGCAGAGGAAGCCGGAATGCTTACCTGAGCAGTTGTTGTGCAGCGCATTGGGCAAATCGCCGGTGCGGGCGAGTGCTATCTCGGCGACGTGGTTCGAGGGCCAATGCGCGCCGCATTCAAGCGCTGACTTGTCCAACCCGGCCTTGGCCAGCATGGACCGCGCCAGTTCGACATGCGCCGGCTCGCCCGAATGCGAGGCGCAGGCCAGCGCCAGTTCACGATTGCCGAAGCCATAGGCATCGGCGGCACCCGTTTCGACCAGCGGCAAGGCCTGGATGGCCTTGACCGCCGAGCGCGGAAACACCGGCTTCGAGGTGTCGCCGATCTCCAGGACCGGCTTGCCATCGGCATCGAAGACCGCGACGGCACCGCGATGCGCGCTCTCGACGATCGCACCGCGCAAGACTTCGATCAGAACCGGATTTGTCATGAACCCTCCCGCCAAATCCCAGTGTTACAGCGTCCTTTGCGCGCGCCCCAAAAGGCGCGCCGCGCTGTAATGCGGGCGGTTTACCTGATCCGGTCGAGAATGGAAACGTAGTTGGCGACGGCCGCGCCACCCATGTTGAAGATGCCGCCAAGCTTCGCGCCCGGCACCTGGATGCCGCCGGCTTCGCCGACAAGCTGCATGGCGGTCAAGACATGCATGGAGACGCCGGTGGCGCCGATCGGATGGCCCTTGGCCTTGAGCCCACCGGAGGGATTGACCGGCAGGCGGCCGTCCTTTGCTGTCGTGCCGTCCAGCGCCAGTTTGGCGCCCTCGCCCGGCTTGGCCAGGCCCATCGCCTCGTATTCGATCAGCTCGGCAATGGTGAAGCAGTCATGCGTCTCGACGAAGGACAGATCGTCGAGCGTCACGCCGGCGTTCTTCAGCGCCCGGGTCCAGGCCTGCTCGCAGCCTTCGAAGGACAGGATGTCGCGCTTCGACATTGGCAGAAAATCCTGCACATGCTCGTTGGCGCGGAAGGCGACCGCACGGCGCATCTTCAGCGCTGTTGCCGTGTCGGCAAGGATCAGAGCAGCAGCACCGTCGGAGACCAGCGAACAGTCGGTGCGCTTCAGCGGGCCAGCGACGAAGGGATTCTTCTCGCTCTCTTGCCGGCAGAATTCATAGCCGAAATCCTTGCGCATCTGCGCATAGGGGTTGTCGACGCCGTTCTTGTGGTTCTTGGCGGCGATCATAGCGAGCGCATCGGACTGGTCGCCATAGCGCTGGAAATAGGCCTGCGCGATCTTGCCGAAGACGCCAGCGAAGCCCGCAGGCGTCTCGCCGTCCTCGGGCAGATAGGACGCTTTCAGCAGGTTCTTGCCGATTTCCGGACCGGGCGTCGTCGTCATCTGTTCGGCGCCGACCACCAGCACGATGCGGGCCGCGTTGGCGTCGATAGCGCGGATGCCTTGCCGGACCGCCGCCGATCCGGTGGCGCAAGCATTTTCGACACGCGTCGCCGGCTTGAAGCGCAGCCGGTCGTCGGCCTGAAGCACCAGGCTGGCGGTGAAATCCTGTGCCGAAAAGCCGGCGTTGAAATGGCCAAGCACGATCTCGTCGACTTCGTCCGGGCCGATGCCGGCATGGTCGAGCGCGTCCGTCGCGACCTTGACGATCAGGTTTTCGAGCGTCTCGCCCTCAAGCTTGCCGAAGCGCGAATGCGCCCAGCCGACGATGCATGCGGTCATGGCGGTCTCCATCCTTGGCGCCAGCCTAACATACCGGGCTCATGGCGCACTTCGCCTTTATTGTTCAAATATAAACATTCTCACCCAGGCCGTGAAGGGCCGCAAGCCGACAATCGCTTGGTACAGGTCGTGGTCGTGTCGATTTTTTGTTGATTGACCCGTCAATAAAAAATAATCTACGCGCAAAAATCGGGAACAGCATGCCGAAAGTCGGAATGGAGCCACTGCGCCGCAAGGCGCTTATCGACGCGACGATCTCTGCGATCGGCGAGCGCGGCTCGCTTGACGTGACCATGTCCGAGATCGCCGGCCGCGCCGGTGTGTCCTCCGCACTTGCCCATCATTATTTCGGCGCCAAGGACGAATTGCTGCTGGCGACGATGCGCCACATCTTGGCCGAGCTGACCGCGGACACACTTCGCGCCCTTGGTTCCGCGACGACTCCTCGTCAGCGCGTCTCCGCCGTTGTGGCCGTCAATTTCTCCGATCTGCAGTTCCAGCCTGAAACCATCGCCGCCTGGCTTGCCTTCTATGTCGAGGCGCAGAAATCGTCGGCTTTGCGCCGGCTGCTCAGGGTCTATGCAAGGCGGCTGCATTCGAACCTGATGAGTGGGCTGACCGGCATCCTGCCCAGGGCCGAAGCCGACCGCGCCGCCGAAGCGACGGCGGCGATGATCGACGGGCTCTACATCAGGCGGGCGCTGAAGGACGGCGTGCCCAACGCGGCGACCGCGATCGCGCTGGTCGAGGACTATCTCGAAACCAAACTCGGCGAGCGGCACAAACAGTGACAGCGAAGCGACCCAATTTCCTGATCGTCATGGTCGATCAGCTCAACGGGACTTTTTTCCCGATGGCCCGGCAGGCTTCCTGCATGCGCCGCATCTGAAGGCGCTCGCGGCGCGTTCGGCTCGTTTCAAGAACAACTACACCGCCTCGCCTCTCTGCGCGCCGGGCCGCGCCTCGTTCATGAGCGGCCAGTTGCCGTCGCGCACCGAGGTTTATGACAACGCCGCCGAATTCGCGTCGTCGATCCCGACCTTTGCCCATCATCTGCGCGCTGACGGCTATCACACAGTTCTGTCGGGCAAGATGCATTTTGTCGGCCCCGACCAGTTGCATGGGTTCGAGGAGCGGCTGACCACCGACATCTATCCCGCTGATTTCGGCTGGACACCGGACTACCGCAAGCCCGGCGAGCGCATCGACTGGTGGTATCACAATCTGGGCTCGGTGACCGGCGCCGGCGTCGCCGAAATCTCGAACCAGATGGAATATGACGACGAGGTCGCTTTCCACGCGGTGCAGAAGCTCTACGACTTCGCCCGCGTCTCCGACGATGCCGCGCACCGGCCCTGGTGCCTGACCGTTTCCTTCACCCATCCGCACGATCCCTATGTGGCGCGGCGGCGGTATTGGGATCTTTACGAGGATTGCCCGGCTCTGGAGCCAGAGATCGGTTTCATCCCGTACGACAAGCAGGATCCGCATTCGCAGCGGCTCTACAAGGCTTCCGACTACGACAGTTTCGACATCACGGCAGAACAGATCCGCCGCTCGCGGCGCGGCTATTTCGCCAACATCTCCTACCTCGATGACAAGGTCGGCGAGTTGCTGTCGGTGCTCGAGCGCACGCGCATGCTCGACGACACGATCATCCTGTTCTGCTCGGACCATGGCGACATGCTCGGCGAGCGCGGCCTGTGGTTCAAGATGTGCTTCTTCGAGGGTTCGGCGCGGGTGCCGCTGATGATCGCCGGCAAGGGCGTGCCGGCCGGCCTGATCGAGGCGCCGGTGTCCAATCTCGACGTGACGCCGACGCTGTGCGATCTCGCCGGCATCGACATGGGCGCAATCGCGCCATGGACCGACGGCCAGTCGCTGCTGCCGCTGCTGAATGGAAAGCCACGCACGGCGCCGGTGCTGATGGAATATGCGGCCGAGGGCTCCAACGCGCCATTGGTGGCCATCCGCGAGGGCCGCTACAAGTTCGTCCATTGCGAGATCGATCCGCCGCAACTCTATGATATCGAAGCCGACCCGCATGAATTGAGCAATCTTGCCACCGATCCGGCGCATGCCGATCGGGTGGCGGCTTTCCTGGAAAAGGTGCGCGCGCGGTGGGACATGGCGGCCTTCGACGCCGCCGTGCGTGCCAGCCAGGCACGGCGCTGGGTGGTCTATCCGGCGCTGCGCAACGGCACGCACTATCCCTGGGAATTCCAGCCGCTGCAGAAGGCGTCGGAACGCTACATGCGCAACCACATGGATCTCAACGTGCTCGAAGAGCAGAAACGATTCCCGCGAGGCGAATGATGACAGACCTTCTTGTCCCTTCGCTGGCTCATCTCAAACAGGCCTATGCCGTCACCTCCAAGGCGACGCAGATCACGCCGCTGCTGGAATCGACGGCGCTTGCCAGAGAGACGGGTGCTGCCCGCGTCTTCATCAAGCCGGAATCGCTGCAATGGGCCGGGTCTTTCAAGGTACGCGGTGCCTATTGGCGGCTGAAGCGGCTGTCGGCCGACGAGGCGAGGAAGGGCGTCGTCGCCTATTCCTCCGGCAATTTCGCGCAAGGGCTGGCGGCTGCCGGCCAGGCGCTCGGCATTCCAGTCACCATCGTCATGCCGATCGACGCGCCGGCCGCCAAGCGCGACGCGACCGCGGGCTATGGCGCGCGCGTCGTGCTGACCGATCACGGCGAGCGGGCGCGTGAAGAGGTCGCCGCCGCCAAGGCGCGCGAGATCGCCGAGACGGAAGGGCTGGCCTTGCTGCATCCGTTCGACGATCCGGAGATCGTCGCCGGCCAGGCGGGCGCCGGCCTCGAAGCGCTAGACCAGCTCGAGGCCAAGAGCGCCAGCGCCGACCTGTTGTTCTGCTCGGTCGGCGGCGGTGGGCTGATCGGCGGCGTTTCGCTCGCCTTCCACTATTTGTCGCCGGCGACCGAGATCATCGGCGTCGAGCCGGAAGGTTTCAATGGCATGGGCTCGTCGCTGGCGCATGGCAGCATCGAGACGATGCCGATCGGGCCGAAATCGATCTGCGACGGGCTGATGTCGCGGCGGCCTGGCGATGCGCCGTTCGCGGCGGTCAAGACAGCGGGTGTTCGCGGCATCACTGTCGACGACCAGTCGGTGCGGCGGGCGATGAAGATCGCCTTCGAGCGGATGAAACTAGTGCTGGAGCCGTCTGGGGCTGCGTCACTCGCGGCGCTGCTCGGCGGCAAAGTGGATGTGGCGGGTAAGACCGTCCTTGTTGTGGCTACCGGCGGCAATGTCTCGCTCGCCGATTTTATGGCGCATATGAACCATGCTTGAAGCGGATTTCGTCATCATCGGCTCCGGCTCGGCCGGCTCGGCCATGGCCTATCGCCTGTCGGAGGACGGCAAGCATTCGGTCATCGTCATCGAATTCGGCGGCAGCGATATCGGGCCGCTGATCCAGATGCCGTCGGCGCTGTCGATCCCGCTCAATATGAACCTCTATGACTGGGGCTTTGCCAGCGAGCCGGAGCCGCATCTCGGCGGCCGCGTGCTGGCGACGCCGCGCGGCAAGGTCATCGGCGGCTCGTCCTCGATCAACGGCATGGTCTATGTACGCGGCCATGCCCGCGACTTGACCATTGGGCCGAAGAGGGTGCAACGGGTTGGGGCTTTGCCGACGTGCTCCCCTACTTCAAGCGCATGGAGGACAATGACGGCGGCGAGGATGGTTGGCGCGGGCATAGCGGGCCGCTGCATGTCCAGCGCGGCTCGCGTAAAAATCCGCTCTACGGCGCCTTCGTCGAAGCGGGCCGCCAGGCCGGGTTCGAACTGACCGATGACTACAACGGCTCCAAGCAGGAAGGCTTTGGGCCGATGGAGCAGACCATTCGCGGCGGCCGCCGCTGGTCGGCAGCGAGCGCCTATCTGAAGCCGGCTCTCAAACGCAGGAATGTTAGCCTGCTCAAGGGTTTCGCCCGTCGGGTGATCATCGAGAATCAACGCGCCGTCGGCGTCGAGATCGAAGCTCACAAACAGATTCAGGTCGTTAAGGCGCGACGTGAGGTGATCGTCGCCGCCTCGTCGATCAATTCGCCCAAGATCCTGATGCTATCGGGCATCGGCCCGGCCGAGCATTTGCGCGAAAACGGCATTGCCGTGGTCGCCGACCGGCCCGGCGTCGGCCGCAACCTGCAGGACCATATGGAGCTTTATATCCAGCAGGAATCGACCAAGCCGATCACCCTGAATTCGGTGCTGAACCCGTTCTCGAAGGCGCTGATCGGGGCGCAGTGGTTGTTCTTCAAGTCGGGTCTCGGCGCCACCAATCATTTCGAGGCGGCGGCCTTCGTGCGCTCGCACGCCGGTGTCGATTATCCTGATATCCAGTATCACTTCATCCCGGCGGCGGTGCGCTATGACGGCAAGGCGGCGGCGAAGTCGCACGGCTTCCAGGCGCATGTCGGGCCGATGCGGTCGAAGTCGCGCGGCTCGGTGACGCTGCGCTCGCCGGACCCGAAAGCGAAGCCGGTCATCCGCTTCAACTACATGTCGCATCCGGACGACTGGACCGAGTTCCGTCACTGCATCCGGCTGACTCGCGAGATCTTTGGCCAGTCGGCCTTCGACGCCTATCGCGGCCAGGAAATCTCGCCGGGCAGCCATGTGCAGTCGGACGACGATCTCGATGTCTTCATTCGCGACCATGCCGAGAGCGCCTACCACCCTTGCGGCACCTGCAAGATGGGCCGCTCCGACGACCTGATGAGCGTCGTCGATCCGGAATGCCGGGTCATCGGTGTCCACGGATTGCGGGTCGCCGATTCCTCGATCTTCCCGCGTGTCACCAACGGCAACCTCAATGCGCCGTCGATCATGACCGGCGAGAAGGCGTCCGACCACATCCTTGGCCGCACGCCACTGGCGCCGTCCAACCAGGAACCATGGATCAATCCGCGCTGGCAGACCTCGGACAGATAGCGCATGATCCACGCGGCAAATCGAGCTGCCCGATAGATTGAGCCGCCCATTTGGGCGCCGGACCACTTGGAGAATCCCATGCGCGCCCAGCCCACGGCATCGCACTATGTCAACGGACGCTACATAGAGGACGAAGGCGGCGCGCCGCTGCCGGTGATCTATCCGGCAACTGGCGAGGTCATCGCTACCCTGCGCTCGGCGACGCCGAACGTGCTGGAGCTTGCGATCGAGGCCGCGCGGGCCGCGCAGCCGGCCTGGGCGCGGCTGAAGCCGGTCGAGCGCGGCCGCATCCTGCGCCGCGCCGCCGACATCCTGCGCGCCCGCAACGCCGACCTCGCCCGCATCGAGACGCTCGACACCGGCAAGGCGATCCAGGAGACGCTGGTGGCGGATGCGCCTTCCGCAGCAGACTGTCTTGAGTATTTCGGCGGTGCGGTCGCCGCCTACAATGGCGAGGCCGTCGACCTCGGCGGACCCTTCGCCTACACACGGCGCGAGGCGCTCGGCGTCTGCGTCGGCATCGGTGCCTGGAACTATCCGATCCAGATCGCCGGCTGGAAGTCGGCACCGGCGCTCGCCATGGGCAACGCCATGGTGTTCAAGCCGTCGGAAAATACGCCGCTTTCCGCACTGGCGCTGGCAGAGATCTACAGCGAGGCCGGCCTGCCTGACGGGCTGTTCAACGTCGTGCAGGGCTATGGCGATGTTGGCGCGGGCCTCGTTGGCCACGATGTCGTCGCCAAGGTTTCGGTGACCGGCTCGGTGCCAACCGGGCGCAAGGTGCTGTCGCTCGCCGGCTCGAAGATGAAGCACGCGACGATGGAACTCGGCGGGAAGTCGCCGCTGATCGTCTTCGACGACGCCGATATCGAAAACGCCATCGGCGGCGCCATGCTCGGCAATTTCTACTCCACCGGCCAGATCTGCTCCAACGGCACGCGCGTCTTCGTGCAGAGCGGCATCCACGACCGCTTCGTCGACCGTCTGATCGAGCGGACCAAGAAAATCCGCATCGGCGACCCGCTCGATCCGGAGACCCAGATGGGCCCACTGGTGTCGAAAGCACAGCACGACAAGGTGGTCGGCTATATCGAGATCGGCAAGCAGGATGGCGCTGTTCTCGCCTGTGGCGGCAACGTTCCCTCACTGCAGGGTTTCGGTGGCGGCTTCTTCGTCGAGCCGACGGTGTTCACCGGCGTCACCGACAATATGCGCATCGCCCGCGAAGAGATTTTCGGGCCGGTCATGAGCGTGCTGAAATTCGATGGCGAGGACGAGGTGATCGACCGCGCCAACGACACCGAATTCGGCCTCGCCGCCGGCGTCTTCACCCGCGACCTGCCGCGCGCCCACCGTGTCATCGCCGAATTGCAGGCCGGCACCTGCTGGATCAACGCCTACAATCTGACGCCGGTTGAAATCCCGTTCGGCGGCTTCAAGCAGTCCGGCATCGGGCGGGAAAATTCGCTGGCGGCGCTGGCGCTCTATTCGCAGCTGAAATCGATCTATGTCGAGACCGGGGATGTGGCGAGCCCGTATTGAGCCGCGCTTAAGCCGCCTTCTCCACCGTTCCATCCAGATACTGGGTCAACGCACAGACCAGGTGATAAAAGATGCTTGCCGGCACGTCTGATGCCAGCGAACGGCCACGCTCGTCGATGCGGTCGATCCATAGGCCGAGCGGCGCCGGGTCGATGTGCCAGCGGAACAGCCGGCCGACGCGTTCCTCGATCTCCGGCTTGAGATCGGGTCCACCCGAACCGTCCAGCGCTATGGCCGCCTTGACCGCTTCGGCCTGCGGCCAGCTGCGCGAGATCAGGTCCAGCGGCAGCCCCTGCCGGGAGACGGCGCCATAGGCCAGGCCGGTGGCGCGGTTGAGGCCATTGGCGATGGCCGAGGCATAGAGTTTTCGGGCGAAGCCGCTCAGCTCGGCCTGGCCGCTGCGCCCGGCGAAATCGACCAGCAGCGACGCCCATTCGAAATGGTGGCCGGGCTCGGTCCAAGTCCCCTTCTCACCGGCTGACGGCTTCCATTCGTCATCGAAATATTCGCCCAGCGTCCAGCTGTCCCGGTCGAAGAAATGGCTGCGGAAAAGATCGATGATGCGCGCCGCGCGGCGCAGATGAGCGCGCTCGCCGGTGGCCTGGTGCCAGGCCAGGAAGGCTTCGAGCAGATGCATATGCGGGTTGGAGCGCCGCTCGCCCTCGCCGTCCGATGTTTCGAGGAAGCCGGTCATGCGATGATCCTCGAGATGGGCATCGAGGAAGGCGAAGGTTTCCTCGCCGAGCCGCAAGGCATCGGGATTGCCCGACATATGCGCATGCGCCAGCGCCAGGAGCACGCAGGAATGATCATAGGCATCCTCGGTGGCGTCGGCGACGGAGCCGTCAACATGCAGGGCGCGCACCCAGCCGCCTTTGTCGGTGCGGCCATTCCTGACCATGAACTCGATACCGTGGCTGATCAGCCGGTCGGCCGGGCCATCCCAGCCGCGCGCGCTGGCGACGGCGAAGGCATAGACTTGCCTGGCCGTTGTGCGCATGCGCTTGGGTTTCATCAGCGGCCTGGCGTCGAAGCCCAACGCCTCATGGAACCCGCCATGGCGCTCGTCGACACCCGATGTCGACCACAGCGGCAAGGTCTCCTGGAACAGCCAGTGGTGCACACGCCGCCGCCAGGCGCCGCTTTCGATGACGCGGTCATGCGCCGGCGTGAACCTGGTTTCCAGCCGGCCGGATTTCTCGAGCTGCTCAACCACCTTCTTGACATGCTGGCTGTGGCTGACCGGCGCGACGAAAGTGGCGTCAGCGGTCGAAACGATGGCGACGTCCTTCATGCCGATCGCCGACAGCAGGCGACCGTCGCTGCGGATGTAGGAGTTCTCGCAATCGATGGCGACAACATCGCCGATGACGACATTGCCGTGGTCGTCGGCCGGGCCGACGTCCAGCAGCGATTGCCAGGAGCCGAGATCGTTCCAGCGGAAGTCGGCCGGCACCATGGCAATGCCTTGCGCCCGTTCCATGATGGCATAGTCGATCGAGATCGAGGGAATGGCCTCATAGAGCTCCAGCGGCATATAGAGGCCGGACAGGTCCGATGTCGCTGCCTTGTAGGCGGCTTCGGTGGCCTGCCAGATGTCGGGCTCGAAGGCGGCGAAGGCGTCACGCATGGCAGCGGCGCGAAACAGGAAGATGCCGGTGTTCCAGTAAAAGCTTTCCGCCTTGAGATAGCTCTGCGCCGTCGCAAGATCCGGCTTCTCGACGAAACGCGTGACGTCGAAGATGCCGCCCCGCGCGCCCGCCACCTCGATATAGCCATAGCCGGTTTCGGGCTGAGTCGGTTTGATGCCGAACACCACGAGCCGGCCGGCATGCGCCGCCTCGGCGCCTGCCTCGACGCTCTGCCAGAATTGGCTTGGCGTTGATATTTCATGGTCTGACGGCACGACCATCACCAGGCTGTCGCCAAATTCAGACAGGGTGCGCAGCGTTGCCAGTGCGATCGCGGCGGCGGTGTTGCGCCCCGTGGGTTCGAACAATGGGCCCCCGCCGGCGAGATCGAGCCCGGCCAGATCGGCATGGACACGATCGGCATGGCGCTCGGAGGCGATCAGGAAGATCGGTGTTTCGCCGGCCGGCCTTGCCGTCAGCCGGCGCAAGGTCTTGGCCAGCATGGAGCCGTCACCCGAAAAATCGTGAAACTGCTTGGGATTGTCCTCGCGCGACAGCGGCCAGAGCCGCGAACCAACGCCGCCACTCATGACAAAACTGACGATGCGCTGGCTCATTCGGGTCTCGCTTGGAAGTTGGCCGGAGGTAGCAGACATGCCTTAAGCCGCGTTTGCCCGATTGGAAATCCGCTCGACCGCCAGATCGATGAAGGCCTTAACCAGGGGTGAAAGGTGCCGGCTGCTGGGATAGAGAACGTGCAGGCCGCCGGCCGGTGTCGTGTAGCCGTCGAGAACGCGCCGCAGCCGTCCCTCGTTGATCAGCCCCTCGGCCATCAGTTGGGGCAATTGGGCGATGCCGAACCCTGCGAGCGCGGCCGCCACCACCGCCTGCATCTCATTGGCGGCGAAGCGCCCGGCGACCACGACGGTTTCCTGGCCTTGTGGCCCATCCAGCACCCAATGAGCGCCTGAGGCCGAAGGGCCAGCGATAACGCATCGATGGCGGGCGAGATCGGTCGGGCCTTCCGGCATGCCGTACCGTGCGAGATAGTCGGGGCTGGCGCAGAGCAGCCGGTGCGTTGAACCGATCTTGCGGGCAATCAGCGTCGAATCCTCAAGTCTCCCGGTGCGGAAGGCGAGGTCGATGCCGTCCTCGACCAGGTTGAGTTTGTCGTCAGTGAGACGGAGCTCGACATTGGTCTTCGGGTACAGCGCCAGAAACTCGATCACGGCGCGGATGAGGAAGTGACCGCTGAAACCAACCGGGGCTGAAATGCGGATCGTACCCGAAGGCTCCGCTCTCGCCTCGGCGAGACGCAGATTCGCCTCCTCGATCGTCCGCAGGCCCTGGCTGCTTTGCTCATAGTAGAGGCGCCCGGCATCCGTCAGGTTGAGGCTGCGCGTAGTGCGCTGCAGCAGGCGCACACCGACCTCGCGTTCGAGCGCGGCGACACGGCGGCTGACGGTCGTCTTTGGCATGGCGAGCAGGCGCGCGGCAGCGGTGAAGCTGCCGGCTTCGAGGACGCGGGCAAACACGATGACATCGTTGAGATCGATCATTGTGCTCAAGATTGGGACAAAGTTTTCCAATTATAGGCAGTTATGCATCAATGCGACAGAGCCTAATTTTGCTGCAGACAAAACAAGACGGAGCAAATGAGATGACCAGCAAACGAAGCATTCTTGTGACCGGCGCCACGGGCCAGCAAGGCGGCGCTGTTGCGCGTGCCCTGTTGTCCAGGGGCCATCGCGTCAAGGCACTGACGCGCAAGCCCGACAGCGATGGCGCACGGCAACTGACGGCGGCGGGTGCCGAGGTCGTGGCCGGCGATCTCGGCGACGCAGCCTCCGTCGTGAAGGCCGCAAAGGACGTCGACACCATGTTCCTGATGGGCAACAGCTACGAGGCCGGCCTCGAGGAGGAACCCGCCAGGGGATCCTGGCCGCCGATGCGGCGAAGGCCGCCGGCATCGGACACCTGATCTATTCATCCGTTGCCGACGCCGACAAGCAGACCGGCATTCCGCATTTCGAAAGCAAATATCTGGTCGAGCAGCATGTCAGGCAGCTCGGCATCCCCTACACGATCAGCGCGCCGGTCGCCTTCATGGAGAATGCCGTCGCGCCGTGGTCGATTGGCGCGCTCAGCCAGGGCACTCATGCCTTCGCCATGCCGACGAAGCGTGTCCTCCAACTGGTCGCGCTGGCGGATATCGGCGCCTTCGTCGCCACCCTGGCGGAACGGCGGGAGCAGGTGTTCGGCAAGCGTTTCGATTTTGCCGGGGATGAATTGTCCGGCGAAGAGCAAGCGAAAATCCTGTCCGAGGCCATCGGCCGACCGATCCGCTATCAGGAAATCCCGATCGCTGCTGCCCGCCAGCAGAGTGAGGACGCGGCGCTGATGTTCGAATGGTTCGACCGAGTCGGCTACGACGTCGACATCGCCGCCTTGCATAGGCAATTCCCAGAGGTGCGCTGGCACGGTTTTGCCGACTGGGCGCGCGCATTTAACTGGGGCGCCAGCGGCCTGCGCGGCGAAAGCTGATGAAATGCGACAGAAGTGCTGCCATTGCCGCTTGCAGGAATGAGGTGTGGCGGCTATAAGCCCGCCGTCTGGTCACGGAGTGTAGCGCAGCCTGGTAGCGCACCTCGTTCGGGACGAGGGGGTCGCAGGTTCAAATCCTGCCACTCCGACCAGAAAAAACAGACACTTAGGTGTTTGTTTCTCCCGACACCCCACAGATATCCCCACAGAAATGGAAAAGTAGTTGGCAGCTCTTAGCGGCTGGCAGGGTGTATAGCTCTCCTAAGCAGCGTTCAGTTGCCGGCAGTCGTCGGATGACTGCAATGGGGCCGACAGCGGAATGGCGGCTTTTGGCGTCCGAAGAAGATAGCAGACGTTCCGCCCGGCGGAACCAAGCTCTGAAGCTGACCCGATGCATACCTTGCGTCGATCACTAGGTCCGGCCGCGCGGCAAACTCGAAGTGGCTATTCACAACAGCGCAAACAGTCTACCTGACAGCGAGGTGCTGGCGGGACGTTTGGCGTAGTAAGTTTTGCGCTCGCAACCTACGCAAATTGGGCGTACGTTGGCATATCGTCGGTTGCTAATTGATGACCCGGCGACTGAGAGCGCAAGACTCCCGCAGCGGACTGGGCGCGCTAGAATCCACAACTACTCGTCGCGCCCACGAGACCATCTGCCTCTGCCGAAACCTCTTTTGTTCGGTTCGGGCCGAAATTGCCTTGCAGTTCGGAGAGGGAGCGTTCCGATGCAGATCATGCAAACCCGCCGCCGATTCCTGTCCGGCGCTGCAATGGCAGGCGCTGCCGGTATCGTCGGTCTTCCGCAGCCACTCCACGCGGAACCGCCGCTGGAAACCACCACTGTTCGTCTGCCGCATTGGGTTGGTGGTTCCTACTGCTGGGCAGGTGCGTACATCGCCGGGGAACTGATGCGTGCGGATGGCTTCACAGACGTTCGCTACGTACGAGGCGATAAGAGCGTCGACCAATCGGAGTGGATCGCACGCGGTGAGACGGATTTCTCGGTCAACTTTTCGCCGAAGCAAATCGCGTCGATCGATGCCGGCGTGCCGATCAAGGTGCTAACCGGGTTGCACTCCGGATGCCTCGAACTGATCGCCAACGAGAGCATCCGCAGCGTCACGGATCTGCGGGGCAAGAGGGTGGGCGTTGATGGTCTCAACAACTCGCGACACGTGTGGCTGTCCCTCATGTCCGCCTATGTCGGGCTCGATCCCGTCAACGATATCCAGTGGGTCTTGACTGAGGACGTCAAGCCCACGGAACTCTTCATGCAAGGGAAGATCGACGCATTCCTCGGGACGCCGCCCCAGCCGCAGGAGCTGCGCGCCAAGAAGATCGGCCACACGATCCTCAACAACACCGTCGACCGCCCCTGGTCACAGTATTTCTGCTGCATGATCTCCGCGACGACAGACTACGTGACCAGGTACCCGGTGGCGACCAAGCGGGTCTTGCGATCCATCCTCAAGGCCGCCGACCTCTGCGTGTCGGCTCCGGAAATGGCGGCGCAGCAGATGGTCGATCGCGATTTCGTCCCATCGTATGACTACGCGCTCCAAACGCTGCAGGATATCCGGTACGACCGTTGGCGAGAATTCGATCCTGAAGACTCCCTGCGGTTCTATACACTGCGCATGCAGGAGACGGGCATGATCAAGTCAGGCCCGCAGGAAATCCTCGCCAGCGGAACGGACTGGCGCTTCCTCAATGAACTGAAACGCGAGATGAAGACGTGATCCCGTTTGTCGTGATGGGGAGACTTGAACATGCAAATCATCCAGAGTCGCCGCAGCTTCATAGCCGGCCTGGCAGCCGGCACCGCTGGACTTGTCGCAGCGCCGAGACTGGCGCTCGCTGAGCCGCCGCCGGAGACGACCACGGTTCGCTTACCCGTTTTCTACAAGATTTCCGATTGCCAGTTGCCCGAATACATTTCTACGGAACTGCTGCGCGCCGAGGGCTTCACCGACATCCAATTCGTGGCCTCCGGCACCGGCCCTGATTCACCAGATTGGCTCGCTCATGGCGAACTAGATTTTGATTGGCCCTTCTTGCCGGCAGCGATCCGCTCGATCGACAGCGGCGCTCCGATCAAAGTTCTGGCCGGCATGCACTCGGGATGCCTTGAACTGATCGCTGACAAGAGCATTCACAGCGTTTTGCAGCTCAAGGGCAAGAGGGTGGGAATTGACATCACTAACGGAACCCCACACGAGCTTCTGATCATCATGGCTACCTATGTCGGCCTCGATGCTATCAACGATATCCACTGGGTCGCCAATCCGGATTTGAGCCCCTTGGAGCTGCTTGCCGAAGGCAAGATCGACGCCTTCCTCGGTATTCCCCCCCTGCCCCAAGAGGCACGCGACCGCAAGCTCGGCCATGTAATCCTCAATACGTCCATCGATCATCCCTGGTCGCAGTATTATTGCTGCATGCTGACCAGCACTGTGGATTATATGAGCAGATATCCGGTAGCGACCAAGCGCGTGTTGCGGGCGCTACTCAAGGCCGTGGACCTTTGCGTGTCCGACCCAGAGCGAGTGGCTAGGCTGGCAGTCGAGAGGGGCTTCGCCAGCCGTTACGACTATGCGCTGCAGGCGATGGGCGATGTGCGTTACGACACCTGGCGGGACTATGATGCCGAAGACTCGATGCGGTTCTATGCGCTGCGCATGCAGGAGACAAAGGCGATCTCCATGAGCCCACAGGAGGTCCTGGATCGCGGCACCGATTGGCGCTTCCTCAATCAGCTCAAGCGGGAGATGAAAACGTGAGCCGCTGGCCGACGCGCGCCTTGCTGGTCCTGGCGCTCGTCGCCCTGCCTGTACAGGCCTATGCGCACGAGGCCCATGCGCACGCTGGGGAGAGCGAGCGACTACCGATGATGGGGGCTGCGCCTGACTTCATGCTGACGTCGCAGGACCGCAAGCGGGTATCGCTGCACGATTTCCACGGCAAGGTGGTCGCCGTCGCCTTCATCTACACGTCCTGTACCGACGTCTGCCCGATGCTGACCGCCAATATGGCCAGCGTGCAGGAAAAATTGGGGAGTGCATTCGGACCCAAAATCGCCTTCGTTTCGATCACTGTCGACCCGGAGCGCGATTCGCCCGATGTCTTGAAGGAATATGCGCAGAATTTTGGCGCCGATTTGAAGGGCTGGTCTTTCCTTACCGGTGATCCGGCGACGGTCCATGAGGTTGGACGAAAATACGGGGTCATCGCGAAGAAAACGGCGGATGGTGATGTCGACCACACCTTGCTGACGTCGCTGGTAGACCCTGAGGGTAACTTGCGCGTACAGTATCTCGGCGTTCGGTTCGACCTCGAGGAGTTCCGGGGTGACCTTCTCAGCCTCTTGGACGAATCCAAATAGCATAACGAACCGGCTCGTTGGCTGGGTTGCCCGGCTGCCGGCGCGTGTCCAGACCAAGTTGCTGATCGCGTTCCTGTCGATCGTCGGGCTCTTGATCGTGCTCGGGGCCGTCGGGTTGCAGGTGCTGAGCGGCGTCAATGATCAAACAAACGAGCTGATCATGCTGCAGCGCCGCATCGCAGCCTATCGCCAGGTCCAGCACGACACTACGAACCAGCTCTACAGCATCTCGACCGCGCTTCTGCTTCAGGACGAGCGGATGCTGGATGCAGCGCTGCGCCAGCTCAACCAGTTTGGCTACGACCTCGACCGTATGGAGTTCGTCGCCGAAACTGAGGCGGAGGTGCTGGGGCAGGTCCGGCAAGAGTACGAACGGCTCGCGGCCGGCGTGACGCACGTTGTGGAGCTTTTCCGCGCCGGTCGCACGGAAGAGGCGCGCAAGGTTCAGCTGGATGAGATCATCCCGTCGGCCGACCGCCTCGAGCGGCTGACGAACCAGCTGGTCAACATGGCCGAAGCCGACATGGTAGCGGCGATCGAAACGAGCGAGGGGGCATACGGCACCTCCCGACTGATCGTGGTCTCCTTTGCAGTGGGCAGCATCCTCCTCGCGCTGGCGCTTGGCTACCTAATCTCCTGGTCGTTGATCGAACCGGTCAAGAAGATCGAGACGCGTCTCCGCCAGATAGCGGCCGGCGACTTCGCCCAGCAGGTCGCCGTCGCCAATCGGGACGAACTGGGAGCGCTTGCGGACAATGTCAACCAGACATCTGAGCAGCTGGGAAGACTGTATCAAGAGGTGCAGGCGCGCACGGCTGAGCTTGCTCGGTCGGTCGGCGAACTGGAGGCGCTCGGGGAAGTCAGCAAGGCGGTCAACTCGACGCTCGATCTCGACATGGTGCTGCAGACGATCGTGGCCAAAGCGGTTCAACTGTCGGACACTGATGCGGGCACCATATATGTGTTCAGCGGCGCGAGACAACAATTCCGGCTGCGCGCAAGTTTTGGGATGAACGACGAGCTCATTGCCGCGATGTCCGACCAGATTATCGGGCTGAACGATTTAGGAATCGGCAACGCCGCAGGGGGCTACGCGCCCGTCCAGTTTCCCGATCTCGGCGCGGGAACGCCCTCTCACGTCCAAAAGATCGTGCTCGATGCCGGCTATCAAAGCATCCTGGTAATTCCACTGCTTAGGCCTAACAAGATCGTCGGCGCGCTTGTCGTGAGGCGCCTTAAACCTGGTGAATTCGACAAGCAAGTCGTCGACCTCATGGAAACCTTTGCGGCCCAATCGGTGCTCGCCATTCAAAACGCGAAGCTGTTCCGCGAAATAGAAGAGAAAGGCCGGGAACTGGAGGCCGCCAGCCGCCACAAATCCCAGTTCCTGGCGAATATGAGCCACGAGCTCAGGACGCCGCTGAATTCGGTTCTGGGCTTCACGGAACTATTGGTCGACGGAATCTACGGCGAGCTTCCGGAGAAGGCAAAGACGACCGTTGCGCGCGTGCAGGCAAACGGCCGTCACCTCCTCGGGCTCATCAATGATGTGCTCGACCTTTCAAAGATTGAAGCGGGCCAGCTCACTCTCACGCTTGAAGACTATTCAGTCGGGCAAGTGGTGCGATCGACCGTCGCGGCCGTCGAGCCACTGGCGCGAGCAAAAGGTCTCAATCTCGCTGCGACTGTCGGAGAGAACCTTCCAATTGGCCGCGGAGACGAGCGCCGCCTAACCCAGGTCCTTCTCAATCTCGCAGGCAATGCGGTCAAGTTCACCGAGACGGGTACGGTCGACATTCTTGCCGGAGCGGCCGACGGACACTTTGAGATCAAGGTGCGGGATACAGGTCCCGGCATTGCGGCCACGGACCAGGCTCTCATCTTCGAGGAATTCCAGCAGGTCGACAGCAGCAGCACCAGGCAGAAGGGTGGTACAGGTCTTGGCCTGGCGATCTCGAAGCGCATCGTCGAAATGCATGGCGGAACCATCGACGTCGAGTCCGTGATCGGGTCAGGGTCGACATTCCGTCTGAAGCTGCCAATCCGGGTGAGTGAGGACGTGAGGGCCGCATGAGCAAACGAATCCTGATGGTGGAAGACACCGAGGACAACCGCCAGATCATCCGCGATCTCATTGCCACCACCGAATACGAGCTGATCGAGGCGGCGGACGGCGCTGCCGGCGTCGCTGCAGCCGGAGCGTACAGGCCGGACCTGATCCTGATGGACATTCAGCTCCCTGTGATCGACGGGTATGAAGCGGCCCGCCGCATCAAGGCCGACCCGGCGCTCCGGCACATTCCAATTATCGCCGTTACTTCCTACGCGTTGTCGGGCGACGAGGCGAAAGCCCTTGCTGCTGGGTGCGATGGTTATATTGCCAAGCCATTCAGTCCGCGCCAGCTGCTTTCCGAGATTCGCGGGTTCCTTTCTTGAGGGAGGCAGCGCCTTGCACGATCCGCCTCGCATTCTCGCGGTCGACGATACCCCGGAAAACCTCGAGATTCTGCGCATGCGCCTCGAGGCGAACGGCTACGAAGTAGCAACCGCCGCCGACGGTGAAGAGGGGCTTGCGAAAGCCCGCGAACTCACGCCGGATCTGATCCTGCTCGACATCATGATGCCGAAGCTCGACGGAATCGCCGTGGTGCGCTTGCTCAAGCAAGACGACTCGCTGCGATCGATCCCCGTTATTCTTGTTACAGCCAAAGCCGACACTCGTGACGTGGTCGAGGGATTGGATGCCGGCGGCGACGACTATCTGACAAAGCCCTTCGAGCACCAGGCGCTGCTGGCGCGCGTGCGATCGATGCTGCGCCAGAAGGCGCTTCACGATACCGTCGCGAGCCAGGCCCAGCTACTACAGGATCAGGCCGCGCAGCTTTCCGATTGGAACCGCTCGCTCGAGCAAACCGTGGCTGAGCAGGTGACGGAACTCGAGCGAATGGCCAGGCTCAGACGGTTCCTGCCCGAGCAGGTCGCCGACCTCATCGTTGCGGCGGGCGACGGAGACGCGCTCTTGCGGAGCCATCGTCGCGAGGTGACCGTTGTCTTTTGCGATTTGCGCGGCTTTACAGCCTTCGCAGAGACCGCCGAACCCGAAGAAGTCATGACAGTTCTTGCCGAGTATCACGCCTGTCTCGGCGAGCAAATCGTCCGCTACGAAGGGACTTTGGAGCGGTTCGTCGGCGACGGTATCGTCGTGGTTTTTAACGATCCACTGCCGTGCGCCGACCATTCCGAGAGGGCTGTGTCTATGGCCGCGGCGATGCGCGATGCGATTGACGGGCGTTCGGAGCAATGGCGCAAGCGGGATTACTTGCTCGGCTTCGGAATCGGCATCGCTCGGGGCCATGCAACCATCGGGCGGATTGGTTTCGATCAGCGCGCCGACTATGCCGTAATCGGCACTGTGTCGAACCATGCGGCTCGATTGTGCGAAGAGGCGAAGGCTCGGCAGATTCTCGTCAGCCAGCGGGTCTTCGGCGCTGTCGAATCACTGGTCGAATCCGCTCCGGTTGGTGAACTGACGCTGAAGGGTTTTCGCCGCCCGATGCCTGCCTATGAAATCGTTCGGTGGATCGGTCGGCCAAGCTAGCGTTGGACGCACGCTGTGCTCTTTCCCACGATACGGCCCGTCGAACCGTGGGCACAAAGCATCCCAGCCATCGACCGATATCGAAAGCGCTGCAACGGGGAGAAGGCGGTCGTTCTGCCAATAGCAACCTAACGTCCGCAAATGGCGGATATTGTTGAAAAAGTCCAGCGCCCAAGCCGAAGACGATGTTCGCTGGGGCGTGGCCGGCCTTTTGGCGCCGGGTCAGCGCTTTGCCCTCGCTACGAACGCAGACAAGGCGTATGGTCACTGATCGCTGGCTGGGAGATCACGGGCCAGCGACTGAGAGCGGAAGACTCCCACCTTAGCACACGGCGCGCTCTAGGTCGCTTTGTTGGGCGCGCTCACCAGATTGCCTGCCCTGCCGGCATCTCTTTGCTCGATTCCGGCCGCAATCGATTTTTTGCAGATCGGAAGGAGCGTTCCGGTGCAGATCATACAAAATCGTCGCACCTTCCTGGCCGGCCTGTCGGCGGCCGGTAGCGCAGGGCTGTTCCACGTTCGCCCATCCAGTGCCGCAGGGGAGCCAGCGCTGGAAACGACCGCCGTCCGCCTGCCACGGTGGATCAATGGCGCCTATTGCTGGGCGGGCCTGTATCTTGCGGGAGAGCTGCTGCGCGCGGACGGCTTCACCGACGTCCAATACGTGCAAGGTGACCCCAAGCTCGACCAGTGGGCGTGGATCGCAAGCGGCGACACGGATTTCAGTGTGAATTACGTGCCGGTCCATCTCAGATCGATTGACACCGGCGTGCCCATCAAAGTGCTTACCGGGCTGCACGCCGGATGCATGGAGCTGGTCGCCAACGACAGCGTCCGTGACATCACCGATCTGCGGGGCAAGCGGGTGGGCACATTTACCCTCGATTCGCTGTCTTACATGCTTGTCGCCCTGATGGCCGCCTATGTCGGGCTAGACCCCGCCAAGGACATCGAATGGGTCATCTGGAAAGGCAAGCCGGCGGAAGGCTTCGTCGACGGAAAGTTCGATGCCTTCCTGTTCACCCCGCCCGTAACGCAAAAACTGCGCGCGAAGAAGATCGGCCATACGATCGTCAACACGAACCTTGACCGCCCGTGGTCCCAGCATTTCTGCTGCATGATTTCTGCTACTTCGGACTACGTGAACAGATACCCGGTGGCGACCAAGCGCGTGCTGAGGGCCATCGTGAAGGGAGCCGAGCTTTGCGCGTCTGATCCCTCATGGAGCGCAGGGCAGCTGGTGGATCGTGGTTTCCTCCCGAGCTACGAGATGGCCCTGCAAACGCTGAAGGACACTCGCTACGACATCTGGCGGGATTTCGACGCCGAGGCCTCGATGCGTTTCTACGCGCTGCGCATGCACGAAACGGGCATGATCAAGTCGAGCCCGCAGAAGATTATCGCCGACGGCACTGACTGGCGCTTCCTCGACGAGCTGAAACGTGAGTTGAAGACGTGAGCGGGTGGCCGGCACGCTTTGTGGAGGCCCAACATGCTTAGCTTTACCAAGGCCTGCGTGGTGATCCTTTTGTCAGGGAACTGCGCTTTCGCTCAATCCGATCCGATAGAGCCAAAGGCTGGATCCTGGAAGACGTGGGTGATCACGTCTGGCAAGGATTTCCGAGTCCCGCCCCCACCGGATACTTCCGCAACCGAGCTGGAGCAGCTCCACAAACTTGTCGCAAAGAACGACGCGCAGGTCGCCGCCAAGATCACGTTCTGGGACGCCGGCTCGCCCGGCTATCGATGGATCGACCTAGTCAACAATCGTGTTCTAAAAGGCCGGCCGATCTCCAATGCGCACCGCATCTATACCTATTTGACGATGGCGATGTACGACGCCACCATCGCGGCGAGTTCACCGGAACGCATGCGGATGGCTTCGCGGTCGCAAACGATAGTTCGTCCCTTGAGGTTGCGGAACACCGCGCCTCTTGCCCCGGCCGTAGGCTACGCGCGGAGTGGGTGACGAATGCGGCGTTTCGCGTTCGTATCGTGAATGCCCAAAGATGGCGCACCGCGGGTAGTGTCTCAGTTTGAAATTTAGCCGGCCCAGCCAAGCCGCTTGCAAAATTCCTCGCCGGCCTTGCGTGCAGCAGCGAAATCTTCAAACGTCCCAGGAAGTTCGTAACGCTTCCCCCTAAAATGCACGATGCACTTCTTGTTTTCTATCGCGACAGTCATGTTCAAACTGAGACACTACCGCACCGCGACCTCCGGAGACCTTGCTTGCGATGTCTGCTATCAGGACTCGGCGAAGCCGATTTCTACGGCCGAGGTGAGGCGCATAGTTGTCCGGAGTTTTGAACCCGAAAGTAAACGGTTTTTGCTCGCGAGCGCTGATCTTCGCGCACCGCGCACCCCGAGAAATCCAATCTGCAGGCGACTCCTCAAAATGAGAGAATAGCTACTGCTTACGTAGGTTTGCGGGCAGGTCAGTATGCGAGTGGCAGCGCTATTTCCCTCGCTTTTCAATCTTGAGGTTTGGGAGGTCGGGCCGCTTGGATTCCAAGCCGGCTTCCTTCAAGGCCGTGTATCCCACCTTTTTGAGGAGCTTCTCTGTTTTGGCGCGCTCCTTGTTGAGAGCGCTCTCACGTTTGACCTTGGGCATCCATCCGTCCTCCCTTCGGTTCGTTGTCGTTCGCCAGCAAATAGGATTGCAAGCGCTATCGCGCGCGATGTCAGCTTGATGCTGTGGCAGTGACTACGTCAATGACCGAAATGAGGCGCATTCCTGACCGGCAGATCTGGGCCGTCAGCGGGCGGACAGCTTTTGGCGATCGCAAATGCAAAGCGGACCCAGTTTGAGGCAAGGGAGCTTGCGCGTGTTGAGGTTCGAGGGGCATAAGCACGCCTGAAACTCTGCCCGTCGGCGAGACCGGGGTGCAAGGATTAAGGAAGGGGCATCATCCGGCCTGCACAAGCGCAGCGCGGAAGGCGTGGCCCCCCTTGACCCGCGCCGGGGGGCGGAGCCCCAAGCAAACTTCGGCAGTTATGACCGCGGGCCGGTAAGCCAAGGCAGTAGATCTGAGGCCGCACCGAACACCACTACAAGGGCGACGATCGTCGCCAGCGCTACGAGTGCACAGACCGCCAGCGCGCCATCAGCGTTAATCACAAGCTTGTCGCCCAGGCTGACGCGCAAACTGCAAGACTTGCCCGCGCGGGTCACCGACTAGTCCTCATCGTATTCGGTCTGGCGCAGGATCGAAACGTCGGCGTGCTTGTTGACCTGGTCATAGAGCTCACGCAGGGGCGAATTTGGCGGGCACTTGGCCAATGCCTCCTCGGCAGCCTTTTTCATGTCGAGGTCCTGTGGGAAAGGCTCGCCTGCCGTCCCGCTGCGCGGCCCGTCTACGGCCGAGCAGTACAACTCAGTCAGCACCATTTTCCTCGTCTTCACGCCGAACTGCCGCGCGCGTTCAAAAAGCCTGAGCAGAAAGGCCGGATACCGGAAAATGAAGGAACTGTCGGCCTCGCGCAGGACGGCGGCAATGTAGTTGAAGTCGTCGAGCTGGGCCGTCTCCAACCAGCCATCCAGGATAGCGACAAGCTCGTCATCGTAGGGGCAAACATGGCCTCGAACGCCGTCCGGGCACTGTAGTTCAGCAACCAGACATCGTCGCCGGCGCCACGCCACCAGTTCATGAATTCCATGATGAGTTCACGCGTATACGGAGTCTGCCTGAAAGCCAGTCGGCTTTGCATCCAGGGGCCGTGATTGATGGCCCTGAAGCGTTCATCGCCTTCTCGGCGGCCGGCGGCAGCTTCGAGACGAGCTATGAAGAACCGCAACACCCAATGCGGGATCCGGCGGCTTAGCGCGGTCAATAAGGTTTGTACCCAGTGGCCCTCTAGTCTTGGCAGCTCGGCAAACTTGTCCAGCAGAAGTCCAAGCTCATCGTCCGAGAGAATATCCAGGGGAATTTCCTCCTGGAACGCGAACAGGACCGCCACATCGTCCGCCATGCGCTCGGAGGTAATACTCAGGCCGAGTACGAGGGCTTTCGCCCCCTCGGAATTGCTTTTTGCAAGCTGCCGTATCGCCCTCAAGGCCCTCATCGTTATGTTTTCGTTGGCATTGGCCAGCAGCCGCCGGACCACAGCGATGTCGCCGGGCTCGGTATTTTCCCTGTCGTAAGCGCGAAAACCAACCGCGTTGGCGGCGATGGCTTGAAGCGGCTCGGGGGCTGAGGCAGCGAAGCGGGCAATATAGTCTCTGAAGGCCCGAGCATCTGCAACAAACAGATAGCTGAGGGCAACGGCCGCATAGTTCGCGATAAGGCGTTCGGGGTCCTTTTCGGCCGCATCGACAATAGTCCGGCACAATTCTACATCGGCAGCCATCAGCCTATCGACCAGCACGTAGGCGCTTCCGTTGCCCAGTCTGGACACCCGCTTGAGGTCATATAGCCGTGTCTCGATAAACGCCGCGAGGTCTGTCTTGTTCGGATATTGGCCAATCAGCTCAATCGTCAGGGCGTCGAGGGACGCCTTCCACATAGCCTCCCCGTCCGCGCGCGACATGAGACGGGCATGCATGCCGTAGCCGTCGGCCAGGGCACGATCGGTCCTTGCCTCGAGGGTCATCGAAAAGGCGTCGGTGATTTCATTGGCCAGCTCCGAAAGTTCTGCTGGCCCGTGACCGGCCTGCCAGGCCAAAGCCCGCTCAAGTTCCAGCTGTACGGCGGAGTGCAACTCGCTCGAAGTTACCAAGGAAAGCAACTGCCGCATCGTCTCCGCGAATTGCGCTGTCCATTGCTTGCGGTTTTCCGGACCGGGATCGGCACCCATCATGCCCATGGGGAATCTCAAGGCGGTATGAAGTGCTTGCGCGGCCTTAGCGCCGACCGCGGGATCTGCGTGGGTAAGAAGGGAGAAAATCAGCGCCAGCACCCGTTCGCGCAGTTCGCGAATTCCCGCCGGACGGATGAAGAAGGGGCGGAAGATCACTTGCCTTCTATCAGACTCAGTCTCGTGGCCTTCCGTGGCGAGCACCCCCGATAGGAAGTCGAGCGGGTTGGCATGATGTGACCAGGCATCGTCCGCCTGGGCGAGCTGCAATCCAAAATCGACCACCCCCTCAACATAGACCAGCGGTTTTTTCGGATCAGGCTCGGCCAGTTCTTTCAAGATGCGGATGGCGTGCTCAGTGTTCGAGTTCTGATGGGTGGTATCGTCCCGGCCAAGTTCCCAAAGAAGTTCGAGTGCACGCTGCAGATAGTCCAGGTTGTACGCGGCGTACTTGCAGATCCTTGCAAGCTTGGGCGTAACATTGCCCACCGCCACCTTTCGTTCGACGAAGTCCAGGCACCGCCGCGGTTGGTAAAACGCGATGTCCGCGATGGCATCCAGTTGCGGGTCCCACGGTTCATTCGACGGGCTGAGCTTCGCCCACACGCCGTCTAGCAAGCGGCTCTCTCCAACCTCACCATTTTTGCGGCGCCAGTCCAAACGGGCGAGATTGACCAGCAACTGCCCTTTCAGGCGGTCATCGATGATGTCGAAAACCTGCTCGGCATACCCGGTAGAACTGCCGTCGAAGGTCACGCAGCGATCTTCTATGAGATAGTCCGCGAGTACATCGGGCGACAGGCGATAGGTTTGCCCACGCCGGAACAGCACGCCGGCCCGGGCGAGCGCGTCGAGTAGTCGCTTGACCTCGTGAAGCGGCAAGCCTGCAAAAGCAGCATATGCCAACCAGGTCGCATCGTCGTTCAAGGCGATCGGTTGCAGCAGCGCGATGAACCTGAGAAGGGCGCTAAGCTGCGCGGCATCCTCGGGACGGCCAACGTGGCCAGCTGCAACGGCTTCGAACTGTTTGAAAATGGCTGCGCGAAAGCGGTCCTCATGACCAACAAGCGACACGTGACGCGGCTCTGCCGCAATCACCTGGGCCGCGACGACCGTGGCCAGCGGGCAATCCAGCGTCAGGCGTGCGATCTGCTTGGCGACATCGTCATCCCCGGTCCAACCCGATGCAGCAAGCGCCTGGTGCGCGAGCTTTTCCGCATCCGCGAGCGTGAGGTCCTTGAGTGATATCGCCGTCGTTTTCGGGTCAAGCAACGAAAACCGGATCGCCAATGTACGATGACGGTCATACCCATATGGCCGTGTGGCTATCACCAGTGGCACGCGGTCGCGGTTGACCGACGCATACTCGAACAGCGCATGAAGGTCCGCCCGGTCATGTGCATCGTCGACAATTAGCTGAATCCGACCCTCGCCGAGGTCCTCGATGGACTGCCTATTGAGCTCACCGTCGCGGGCGAGGAAATACTGGCGAACGGTCGTATGGGTCTTTCGATAGTCCTGTAGGGCCTGCTTGAGCAGGCGTGACTTGCCCGACCCACCGGATCCGACAACAAAGACGACCGGCGACGAGCCGTCTTCTAGCTTCGCGTTCAGCTCATCGAGTTCCGCTTGACGCCCTACGAGGTCCCATTTGTGATTGAACAGCAACTGGCTGTCCTCGAAGGCGAGAAAGAATTCTTCGGGGCTTTCCCACGGAGAAGACGCGCTTTCGCCAAGCAGCGCGATTTCATGCTGGCGGAAAAACGTTCGGACGATGCGCTTCTGATCAACGGGCGCGAGTGATCTAATACGGCGAGAAATATCCTCCTTGTCCCAAATGGCCCAATTCGCATGCTTCGCCATCTCGTCTCTGGCCTGTGGACTAGCAATACGCGAGAGAGCGATGAATTTCTTGTCCGCCTGGGCGGTGTGTTCGAACACTGCGTCCCGCACTTTGCCGGGACCGAAATATGCTTCGCGCTTGCACTGGAATGAATAGCGCTTCCCATCAGGAAAGGTCGCGAGGACATCGATGCCGTCCTGCTTATGCCCTGTCGCGCCATGGCCGTGAACGTCTGCTTCGGGAAAGACCAGCTCGGCTAACATCTGAATGAAGCGCTCGAAGCTCTCGTCGGACAACGCTTCCCCCGGAAATGGCCGGTCAAAGCTCACCGTGGTGCTCAGCGTGGTGTAGCCCGCGCTTTCCAAGAGCAAGATTTGGTCGCCCTTTAAGAGCGCAGCTAACTCTGTGACCTGTTCGGCCCGGGGCCGAGACTCGCCTGCCTCCCAACGGCTCACGGTCTGCTGCTTGACGCTCAGCATCTCAGCGAGCTGGGACTGCCGCTCGATGCCGGCGTCCGCTCGGAGGCGGGCCAGAACCTTTCCAAAGGTAACAAACTTTGCACTCATTTTTTGTGTCCAAATTTTTGAACACATTAAATGTGTAGAAAAATTCCGTCAACTGGCTGACTCTTGTTTGAGCATGAGCCTTACGGCCGCGAAATCCCCCTCTCGTCGCTCTTGAAGAGCCGCATTCACCTACTTTGAAGATTTGGTACCCTTGGGATAGCCGCCTGCGGTTTTTTCGCCGGCCGCTGACGCCTCGTGCGCTCCCGCAGAGTTCGCCACAATCTTGCGGGTTACGACTCTGCCGGGATCCCGTTCGCGGTAGAGTCGCGCTTACTTGGCATCGTCGACTTCGCCGGGGCCGCTCTTCTGATGCCGTGCGCCCAGTAATAGTGTTTCGTTCATTCGCCCGCCGAAGCCAACTTCAGCCACTACTCCATGTTGCACGCACGCTACAGCGTCCGGGCCGAACGGCAGCTTTCGGGCAAATCGGTTACGCTTTTGAACGGCGAGAATGCGGCGCAAAGCGGATATTCCCTTAAACCCGACGTGCACCTCATCACCCGAACAATCGCATGTCACTCCGAGGGGCGCCATGTGGGATCTCCTTTCAGCGACCCAGCGGCACGATGCTTGTGTTCCGCTGCAGGGACGACTCCGTCCGACGCACGCGCGGCAGTCGTCGCCATTTGCGGCTCATCTCCTGGAAAGGTGGCTCAAGGCATCCAATGGCGACCTGATGCGTTGAGGGTAACGTCAGCAGGCCATCTATCGGATCGGCAAAAGGACTGGCGCAACTCGGAGACTCACCAATGGATATTCCCAAGGGCGCCACCGTCGCTGTTGTTGACGGCGAGAAGCTCAACGTATTTCGCAATACTGGAGACGAAGCCAATCCAAAGCTGACGGCGTCGACGGTAGACGACGTGACAAACGACAACAAGGGGTCAGGCGCCCGGCACCAGAGCAGTTCCGCGAACCCTGACAGCAGTCAGATCGAGGAAGACAGTTTCGCGGCCGGCACAGCCGACTTGCTCAATCGCCAGGTTCTCGGCGGTCAAATCGCCAACCTCATCGTAATCGCCGCCCCTCGGACGCTTGGAGAGCTTCGTAAGCATTACCATCAGAAACTATCGGCCGTGCTTGTCGGCGAGATTCCCAAGGATCTTACGGGACATTCGGCCCAGGAGATTGAGAAGGTGGTTGCCGCCGCCTAGCGATATCGACATCGGGTCCGCGCTGCTGATCGAGCAGGCCACGCGGACCTGGATGCAGTGGGCGACCGCCGAGCTTAGGTGGCACGCGATCCGGCCCACGTCCAGCCAACGATACAATCCAATACGCCGTCAGCTTGCATGGCCATTAAAAAAACCGCGGCCCTGACAGCGTGAAGTGTCGCGAGCCACGGCCAGGTATGTTTCGACACTACGTCAAGATCGGTCGTCACCATGAACCGCACACGATGAAGGTATCGACTTGGAACGTCGCGGGCCCTCACAAGTTGTACGAGCGCAATTTATTCCCTGGAGGACATTTATGGCCAAGCGTCGAGAACAAAAGACAGACCTCACACCCGCCGAGGCAACAGACCGCATTTGGGAACTCGCCAAGAAAATCGACGTCTGCATGTTCGTGACGTGGGACGGCGAATACAATCGCGCTAGGCCGCTCTCTGCGCGCGTCTTCCGTGACGAGAGCGCTATCTACTTCCTCGTCAATGACGACAGCGCCAAGAACAAGCAGCTATCGAAATATCCGAAGGTAACATTGGCCTGGAGTTACAGCAGCCACTACAAATATGTCACGATCTCCGGCCCGGCTGCAGTGACAAATGACAGGGAAAAGATCGCCGAGCTCTGGGAGAAGACTGACGCGGCTTGGTGGGACAACGCTGACGATCCCGAAATCCGTCTGATAACGGTGAACCCGGACGAAGGCGAATTGTGGGACAAGCCCGGGACTGGTCGTCGCTACAGCGAAAATGGTGTTCGCGGCTGTGTCCGGCGCCAAGCCGAATGTGGGCGATAACGCGAAAGTCGATCTCTAAGAGAGCCAGGCCGCCCTGCATCGTTGCCGGAGAAGCACATGACCAATCGCGCCCGCCAGCCTGCAGCACGTGCGCCGCTTTCGTCCTGCTTGCATCGGTGAAGTCACGTACACCGATGGCGGCGTTTTTGGGGCCAATGGCGGCACAGGCGTTGTCTAAAGCCAGTTGATTGCGACCAGGCCTATCGCAGCAAGCCTCGTCCTCGAACGCGTCCCATCCTTCCAACTTGGATGGCGCCCCCTTCTCTTTACCGGGTTTTTTCGCACCCTTGCCCTTGCCAGCGCGCGTCAGCGCGGCCTTGCCAGCGCCGCGCCGCCTGTTCTCCGCAACTTCTTGCGCGTCCTGTTCTCTCCAGACGGACGATAGGTCGCGATCGGGCACGTCCTCTATGTGCCGCGGGTCGAAAACATGGAAAGTGACGGCCTTCGACCGCCCGCGCATCTTGACTGTGCGGGTGCCGATGCTTCGCAGCCGGCCATCCTTGAGCCATTTGTGACGTTCGCGCGCACGGATCGTAAGGATATCCTCTGCCTCGCGCGGTAGCACGGGCAGGTGCTCAATGCCTTCCAGCGTCTTGGCGATGGTGGCCGAAGCGGCTTTGAACTCATCTGCCTCGCCAGCGGGCATTTGAATTGCGATACGACCGGTTTCCGCCTTGAGGTGCTTTCGCAGGGGCCATGGCAGGCACGCACGCACTTCGCGTTCGATGCCCTTGGCGCGCACTGCGGATCCGAGCGTCGCCGACGGCGGTAGCGGCCACTCTGCAATCAACGGAGGGGGGTGCTCGCCCCTTGATCGGTCGTCGCCCAGTTTAACGTGCGTTTCCGCACGATGTTGATTAAGTATGCGCCGGCTCGCTCCAGTGCTGCCGCCGCAGATGACTTACGCTTCCCTTCGGTTTTCGGCCGGCGCTGTTTCATGCGACCTGTCCTGTTTTCATCTCCAGCTGATGCACGGCGTCTAGAAAGTTCCGAAACGAACGATCACCTCCACCCATGACGCTTGAGCAGCGCAATAGTTGCACCCAGGTTGCCACGGAACATGAGCGCACATCTCGCGCCTATCTCGTCTCCTATTGCGCACGGACGACACGGGAACTTCGTCCTCACAATTCCGTTGTGGCCTCGGAAACGAGGTCGTGCGCTTGCGTGAATCAACCCCAACCAACGAGCGCAAATCCTTCGAGCGTCGCGAACCGCGTTCGCTGTCCAGGACGGCCTGGCCCAGCGCGACTTGGTCGGTTGCGGCGGGGCTGGTTGTTGCAGTCCTCGTTCTGGTGTTCGGCGCGCTTGCTGAAGAAGTCCTAGACGGCGATACCACCCCGTTCGATCTTGCCATCCTCTCGGCCTTGCGTAGCGCAGCCGATCCGGCCAATCCGATTGGACCGCCGTGGCTTCACGAAGCCGCCCGAGATGTGACATCCATCGGAAGCGTGGTGTTTCTTGGATTCGTGCTGCTGGCAGGGGTCGGCTATCTCCTTCTGATCCATAAGCGGGCTCTCGCGATCTTGATGGCTGTTTCGGTGGTCGGCGGCGAACTGCTCAGCACGATCCTCAAGAAGAGCTTTGATCGGCCCAGGCCCGACATTCCTCATGTGACTCAAGTGTTCACCGCGAGCTTCCCGAGCGGACACGCAATGCTTTCAGCGATCACCTTCCTCACAGTGGGTGCCCTGCTTGCTCGTGCCAACGCGGACCCGCGCGTCAAGGCGTATTTCATGGGGCTCGCCGTCTTCCTGACGGTCGCTGTTGGCGTAAGCCGCGTCTATCTCGCAGTCCATTACCCCACGGATGTGCTCGCGGGATGGTGTATCGGTTCTGGCTGGGCAATCTTGTGTTGGACGGCTGCGTCGTGGTTTCAGCCGACCAGAGTCAATCAGGAGCTCGAACCGTGAGGGCTTTGGCGCTCATCAACCAAAGCGCGGGCGCTGTCGCGCGCAGCGGCGATATCGAAAAGCTTGTCCGTGATGGGTTCGCGAAACGCGGCATCGACGCCGATGTGAAGTTAGTGGCTGGGCACCAGATTGGCGAGATGGCGCAGGGGTTCGTCGCTGAACGCCCAAGATCGGGCGATCGAAGAGTGTTGGTGGTGGGTGGTGGCGATGGTACGCTTGGGAGCGCAACGTCGGCGCTCGCCGGGACCAACGTAGCGCTGGGCGTCCTGCCGCTAGGCACATTGAACCACTTCGCCAAGGATCTTGGCGTGCCGATCGAACTTGATGCGGCAATGGACGCCATCGCGGCGAACAACCCTGTGGCAGTCGATGTCGCCGAGGTGAACGGTCGCGTTTTTCTCAACAACTCGTCGATCGGCATCTATCCCTTCTTTGTCGCAAAACGCTCCGCCGAGCAAGAGCGGCGTGGGTTGGGCAAACTTGCGGCGATCGGTCCCGCTCTCGCAAGAACAGTGAGGTCCGCGTCCTGGCAGGCAGTCCATGTTGCCGCTCAAGGCAACCGCGAACGGCTGCTGACGCCATGCGTTTTTGTCGGTAACAATTTCTACGACATCGGTGATCTTGGACGCCGCAAAAGCCTGTCCTCACACGAGCTCTGCGTTTACGTCGTCAAGCAGCAGTCATGGTTCGGACTGGCTTTGCTCCCGTTCAAAATCGCGTTTGGTCTCATCGACGCAACCCGAGACGTGGAGACGTATCGCACAAAAGCCCTCCAGATCACGTCGCATCGCGCCGCCATGCTGGTCTCGTTGGACGGTGAGGCGATCAGTATGGACATGCCCCTGAACTTCCGGATTCGCCCAGCGGCCCTGCAGGTTCTGTCACCCACCAAAATGGAACCGGATTAATGGCCAGACCTATAGCCGGAGCAATGTGGTGAAGACCCTCGTCCATCTCTCGGATTTGCATTTCGGAAAAACAGATAGCCAGGTCGTGGCAGCCATCGCGGCTGAGGTTCGCGACATCGTTCCCGATTTGCTCGTCGTTTCCGGGGATTTGACGCAACGTGCTCGAAAAGGTGAGTTCCTGCAGGCGCGAGCGTTCCTCGATTCCTTTCCTGCCCCTCGCATTGTGGTGCCCGGCAACCATGATGTACCGCTGTGGAATGTCTTCGCCCGTACCTTTACCCCTCTATCCCGCTACAAGCGGTATATCGAGGCGGACACGGATTCATTCTACGCGGATGCCGAAATCGCTGTTGTCGGTATCAACACTGCACGATCCCTGACGATCAAGGACGGCCGGATCAATGTCCGCCAGCTCGAGGCGGCAGAGGAAATATTCGCGCGCTTATCCGATAAAATCATCCGCATAGTGGTAACGCATCACCCGTTCGAAGGACTGGATTTCGAAAGCGATGATGGTGTCGTCGGGCGGGCCAGCCTTGCAATGGATGCCTTCTCGCGCAGTGGCGTAGACATGATCCTGTCTGGTCATCAGCATCTTCATCGCGCCGGTTCCAGCGCCAGGCGGTACCTTATCGACGGGTATGCGGCATTGCTCGTTCAGGCGGGAACAGCGGTCTCATCGCGACTCCGCCAGGCCGCAAATTCGTTCAACATCATTTGCGTCGATGGTCCGGAAATATCCGTGGAATGTCGAGGCTGGCGGTCGCCTCGGGGCGGGTTCGAAACCTCGGCGAGATATTCCTTTCGGCATGGCCCAGACGGATGGCGCCTGCTTGATTAGCACAGATCAATTCAATTCCAGGGGCTGCGCCCCGACTAGCAAGGAGCGGGTGCAAATGTGTTGGTTCTTGGCCGGGTCGATGGATCGAAAGACTCCGTGGCGCATTTAAGCTTCGGCTAATAATGGCCTCAGGAGAGAACCAATGAAGAAGACGCTGCTCATTTTGAGTATACTCATTCCGCTCGCCGCATGCTCCCGCACAGAACAAGGTGCTGCCGTCGGCGGCTTGGGCGGCGCAGCTATTGGCGCAGCCGTGGCCGGCGACCCGGTGCAAGGAGCGGTTGTTGGCGGGGCGGTCGGAGCAATAGCCGGGGCGGTCATCGGGCACGCCAGCGAAGCCGGTCAGTGCAGATATCGCGATCGGCATGGCCGGGTTTACGTTGCACGGTGCCCGGACGGATACTGAGATCTGAGGGCGCGTGATCTCATTCGATCACGCGCCTCTTCGGGATAGGACAAGTGAATGGCACGTAAGGCCGCAAGGCCTCGCGGTCGCTCCGCAGGAAGGACACAGGATATCGCGCAGGTCAGCCCGACATAACCGTAGTCTTCGACGACCTCGCCGCCTGATGTCATGGCCCGTAAAGTGACGCTCGGCTCCTGTACCTCCGGCACCGTTGTTGCTCGCGAGTTGAGGCGGCCGCAAACAGCGGCAGCGGCTCGTCGCGCAGAGCCTTGATCGCCCACAAAGCCTCAGGCCTCGCCAGCGACAATGAGGGTTCAAACGCGTGGGCCTGGGCGAGCTCGACCAGGGAGGCAGCAGCAACACCGGTGTGACACCGGAGATCATCAACAGATGCGAAGGGCTGGTCGGCACGTGTGGTGACGATCGTTGCCGCCGCATGAAGGCAAGCTCGGATTTGCGACTATCGCTTTCTGGCGACCACTAAGAAATTCTGAGCAAAGCGTGCTGGGATACCAGCTCGCCAGCATATCGTTTCAACAGGCCCGACCAACATTTCGCAAAGCCTTGGTAGCAGCCACCCGGGCCGCGGCAAAAACCCATAGCCGATGACCCGTTCGACGACAAACCCGTTGGAAACGAGCATCTGGCGATATGCGTGGATGCTCAACGTACTGCGCACGACGCGCCCCCGAATTCGGTTGAGAAAGCGGCAGACAAGCCCCATTGGCGAGGTTGCGTTCATGTGGACGTTCGAAACCAGCAACCCACCGTCGTTCAAATGCTCATGAATGGCCGACAGTGCGTCCCGCCTAAGAGTGTCTTCAGCGTTCAAGAAGAATCGAAAAGCTGTAACCACGTCGAATCTTCTGGAAAGGGGGGCAACCGTCAGATCGGCTTTCACCAGTTTGACGTTGCTCGGAACCCGCGCGCAAGCAAGCATGGATTGAGAGACGTCGACGCCAACGACCTCACCGAACAATGGGCCTGCAACAGTTGTGACGCGCCCCGTGCCGCACGCGAAGTCGAGGCAGCTGCGATCCGGCCCGCCAAGAGGCCTGAGAATGCCTTCCACAAGGGGGCGTTCGATACGCAACCACAAGGCAGCATAGTAGCCGGAACAGAAGGTTTTGGTGTAATCGGTGCCGTAGCCTTGGGTCTGATGGCTCGATCGGTAATCGCTATAAGCGCTCCCCTCGAATGACCGCTCGGTCAACACATCGCCTCGAGAACCGCCCATCACAACAACCTCCATTCTGGGCTTGCCAATAAAATTCACTAGTCCCGATCGATCTTCATCCGATCACATGACGCAAACCTTACAAAAAATTATAGCAGGGGCAGAATTCCGATCATGCCGAGAGGGGCGTCAGTTCAGGCTGCCCGCTTCTCCACTTCGCTGATCATGGCCTTTCGCTCGTGCCTGGACGGCGTCACCACCGCGCGTTTCCGGCTGGCCGCTCTGCTACCGCTCCGACGCTTCTCGCGCGGTCGTTGCCGGCCAATCCATCCGCTGAAAGCTCCTCGTCTTACGACTTTGGTCGGGCTGTTGTGCGCAAAGGTCTGAGGCCTGCAACCCGAATGACCTTGCGTGGTTAGGACATCGATCGCCGAGTAAGTGCCCTTCTTCATCGCCGGTCAGATCGATGCCCGCCAACTCACCGGAGGTGGCGGGCATCGGATTGAGGAGCAATGACGAAATGCCTTTGTCCGATGAACTGCGCGACGTTCTGGTCGAATTTTCATGCCCGATCTGCTCGCATCCTATCGTGAAGCCAGGGTCTTGGCTCCGAACGATCGGGGTTTTCAATTGCGAAGGCTGCAAGGATAGGGTGCGCATTGGCTATGAAGAGAAGCTAGAGATCTTCGGGCGCTATCTTCGAAAGCCGACTAGAGGTCCCCAGCGCCCCGCCAAGCTGCGCTATGCCGGAGGATAGGTCACGGGTGCTACCGGCACGTGACCTATCGCTTGGTTAGTGGGTCAGTTGGAAATTTGAAGCTTCACTGCGGCGCGTCCCGAATTTCATGCATGGCGTCGATAAGCAGACCCAATTCGGCGACGTCATCACGCTCCGTTTTTAGGCGGAGTGAGATTTCTCAGCACCAAGGGGCAATGTCAGTGTCAATCTTCTTCCGATCAGGAGCGGCCGTTCAGTCAAGTCCCGCAATGTGCGATAATTGGCTATGGGAATGAAGGTGAAGGAGAAGACCAAGCAGGCGATTTATGCGCCGTTAGAGGGCGGGCTTGGAGCGGAAGCCGTATACTATGCCCGCAGGGTCGGCATCACTAGAGACGAAGCCGCCAAGATCATCAGGGAAACTCACGAACTGTATAATGTCCGCAAGGAAAAGACCAGATAGCTTCGCTCATGGTTCAAGGCAGCGATGGCCAATACCGGCCAGGAAGATGGTATGCAGATCCGTGCAGATATCGTTGATGATGTGCTGGAGGGCAAAGGCCAACAGCACAGCTAGTGTGGCCTAAACGACCGACGCGCCGTGTGCGGGAACAAATTGCTGGATGCCGAGTTGACCCCCCGAAGGGTAACACTCAGGAGAATCAAATGAAAATCATCCTCGCCGCACTGGCGATTTGCATCGCCGTGCCTTCGATTGCCTCGGCCGATGCGATCGTTCTGACCACGAACCAGCATCGTCATCACCGCCACCATCATTGGAACAACGGAGAGGTTATCATCAATCGGGATGGGGGGCGCCTTCATCACCGCCGCCACGGCCAAGAGGCCTTCTACGATCACGGCCGCCGGCATCATCACCGCCCGGATGTCGTCATCGTGACCAGGAAGCACCACCGTCATCATCACGTCGTCATGGATAACGGCGGCTACTGATTGGGCCGACTTAGGCTCGGGGCTCGGCTGCTCGACAAGAGAGAGCCGGGCCTGTTGCCGGTTAAAGCCGGCCGGTTGACTGATGCAGCCCTGTCCGCCATCTCCATCACCCTGTCGCTCTAAAGCCCGCACCCCTCTGGCGGAGAAGAGCGCGGGCCGATCGGAGTTCCGATCTTCGGCAGGAGATGGAGCGCACCAACCTGCCGCACGCAACAACCTTTAGAGATAGCTAATGTTCCGTCAAGCCGCGGCCGGCAGTACCGGTGCTGTGGTGTACCACTGGATGAACGGGACTTCGTTCCCGGTTACTCCCGAACGGCTTTCAAGAGCGCCTCATACAGGGCACGCGTTGCCCGGTAGTCATCGCATGTAGGTGATATGAGCGGCTTCACGATGCTCTTGTGCAGCGCTTCGGCTGCCACCAGGACGTCTCGATTTGAGCCTGCGACAACTGCTTGGAAGGTTTGGTTCTGGCCATTTGGTCGACCTCTTCGTCGATTTCGCCGCGCTTGATCCCAATGGAACTGGTGCGTCAACTCATCGATCGAGATGACGTCGTCTCGGGGACCTCGTTGGCAAGCCATTTGTCGAGGAAGTCTACGCCGCCCGTGCTCATGCCTCACCCTTCTTCAATATCCAGGCTTCCCGCACGATAGAGGAATGATCGTAGCCGAGCATCGCGATCAGGTACCTAACCTGCTCCTCGGTAATGCCGGTCTCGCGTGCCACATTGCGCACAAACTCGGCTCTCGGATCGAATGGTTTCGGTTCCTCCGCCATAGAACCAAATTCGCCACCCGCGCAAAAGCTCTCTGAAACGTACCAATGGATAGCGCCTGCCTAGTTTAATCGACCTCGATGATTTTTTAAAACTTCTTCTTTGCGCGTGCTCGATCACCTTTGACCAGAATCGCGTTCTGGACGAATGCTTCGGCTGAAAGTCGCGCCTCGCGCAGGCGCGCTGTCTTGGCATCTCTTGCCGCTCGCTCCGCCTCGATCGCCAGCTTCGATTCTCGATCTGCCCGCTCGATCCGGTCTTTGTCGATGCGCCGCCTTACCACAGCTACCTCCCATCACATATGCGGCATGAAGGGAAATCAGGGCAAATGGTTCCGAAAAGAAAGCGCATGTTCGCCTCGTCGCCCTGGAACATTTCGACCCACGCTGGGTTAAGAGGGCATCCGATTGGTTTGCAGCAGGCGCACAGTGTGGATTTCGATAACGCCCGATGTTCCAGAGGAGAAACGCCCGCGGTGGGGCATTCTTGCAATCTTCGCGGCCACCCTTTTTGTGATGGCCGTCGGATGGTCTATTTTTGAGTTGTTCTTCGAACTGCCAGCGACGCAAGTGGAACGTACGGCAGGGGAAAGCCGCAACTCGGCGTTCAATGGCGTGCCGGACGACCAAAACCCTAAGCCTGGCAAAATACCGTCCGCTCATCGAGATGCTGCCGAGAAGTAGGGCTGCAAGTTCCCTTTTCAGCGCTTCTTCGGCTTCGGAGTGATTTCCTCCACCCGCACCTTGTCGCCGATCTCCTTGGCCAAATCCAACGCCTTCTGCTTGTCCTTGGTGGTAAGCACGGTCCGCCAGTGCGGCTTCTCGAATACGCTGACAACGTAGGTCGTTGCAGGCCTGTCGGTCATCAACGGCCGTCGTGTCCTTCGTTCGTACGCTGCGACTATATTAGCATGAACGTATGTATTGCCCACCCGACGTCGCTACCGCTCACAAATAGCCCGCCGGTTAGGCCCGGCGTCCTATTCACATCCCAATCTATAGGTGCCGGGCCGCATTTGCCGATCGGATAGGCCAGGGTCGTAGCGTCCTTCGTTCGCACGTTTCGATTATATTAGCGGCACCGCATATACTTGCCATGCGGCGCCTAGAGCGGAGGCCCAAATGGGCGGCTTTAAGCCTTGGCATGATGCTATTCACGACCATCAGGTCGAATGTTTCGCTTCGGAGAACGGTTTGCCTGCCGACCTGGTCTGGGAGTTGATCCTAAAACACGGAAACAGCCGCAAGGCAGTGATCAAAGCTGCGCAGGGTTGCCGGGCCGCTCTCGCCACTGAGAATGGAAACCCGCCGGGCGAAGACCCCAACCACCTCAAGCCCGGCGAGCCTACTACCTGATCAGGTACGCGATCAGGGCCGGGATTAGCCGGCACACTATCCGACGCAAGAGCAATGCCAGAACGCCGTCCCAAAATGGGACGATACCGGGGGAAAACGCCCACGCAGGGTTATGTTGCAGACCTGCTAATATTACGGTCGCACCGGTCGGCTCGCCGCGGATGAGTCGGCCAGGCCCGGCGGCCAGTCAATACAACACCCCAACGACGGCTGCCGGGCCGCATCGAAGGCCCTAGTCATTGTGCCGCCTGTAGGCACTACCCCAGCCGTAGGCGGCCGCACCGGTCCTGTGTTGTTCCTGACAGGCCGGCACTAATTTGACTCGCTAACCAATTGTCGGAAGCGTACAAATCTCCTGTCGCCCGCCTTATCCGGCAAACGGGCGCTTGGAAGCCAACTCAGGTGCTCCCGCCAATACGCGGGAGATCGAAATGGCAGACGACCATTCAGACAACAGGATGACGTCTTTAGACTGCGACATCATTCGCAGCGCCTTCAGAAAGTCCATTGTGGAAAGGCGCATTTCCGAAGGTGAGCGCCGCCGGTATGCGAGACTTCTCGCGCTCGAACTCACCGAGCTTGATGAAATTGATCCGGACATTATCGACTGGATTGTAGCCCGCTAGATCACTAGGCCGAGCCCCCTCTGCGTATTTCAGTCGATCGTGAGCACGGATTTCACCGCATCGTGAGCGCGCATTTCGCGGGATCGTGAGCAGCGATTTCAGACGATCGTGAGCAGCCTCCTCGAAGGTTGTGGACGCTTCGGCCGACATCTCAACCGGGCTACAGGTTGCCTCGTCAATGCAACGAGGAAGCCTGATGCCAACCCAGAGATTGTCGATGCGCCGGATCAGAGAAGTTTTACGTCTAAGGCATGTCCAGGGCCTGACCGAACGCGTCATCGCGCGCACGCTCGGGGTGAGCAATGGCGTCGTGCATGGTTACCTGCGGCGTGCCCGTCTTGCGGGGCTGAGCTGGCCGTTGCCTGAAGGGATGGATGACGAAGGCCTTGAGCTGCTTCTCTTTCCGGCACCGAAGGCGGCGTCGCAAAGCCCTCGGCGGTCCGTTCCCGACTGGAACTATGTGGAGAAGGAGTTGCGCCGCCGCAGCGTCACGCGGGTGCTGCTGTGGGAAGAGTATCGTGCCGCCAATCCAGACGGCTTTGGCTATACCTGGTTTTGCACGACCTTCGAGGCCTGGAAAGGGCGCGCGCGCCCGACGATGCGCCAGACGCACCTGGGCGGCGAGAAGGTGTTTGTCGATTTCGCTGGCGATACCATCGACATCTTCGACCCCATCACCGGCGAAGCGCGTCCCATGAAGCTGTTCGTCGCAGCGATGGGCGCCTCGAACTATACCTACGCCGAGGCGTGCCCGAGCGAGAGCCTGCCCGACTGGATCGGCCTTCACACCAACCTGTTCCGGTTTCTAGATGGCGTGCCGAAGTTCGTGGTCTGCGATAATCTCAGGGCCGCCGTCACCAACCCCGACCGCTACGACCCCGGTCTCAACCGGACCTATGCGGAGATGGCGAGCCATTACGGCACCGCAGTTCTCGCAGCCAGGCCGAGACGCCCGAAGGATAAGGCAAAGGTCGAGGTCGCCGTGCAAATTGCCCAGCGCTGGGTCCTAGCGCGGCTGCGCAACCAGCGCTTCTTTTCCCTGGCGGAGCTGAACGCAGCCATCCGCCTGCTCGTCGCCGAACTCAACGCCCGCCAGATGCGCGGCTTCGGCTCCAGCCGCGCCGAGCTCTTCGCCGAGATCGACAGGCCGAAGCTGGGAGAACTGCCGGACCAGCCATACGTCTTTGCGCGCTGGAAGCGTTGCCGCGTCGCGCCCGACTATCACGTCGAGGTCGACGGGCACTGGTATTCCACGCCCTACCGCCTCATCCGCGAGCTCGTCGATGTGCGCATCGCCGACAACACCGTCGAGATATTCCACAAGGGGCAGCGCATCGCCAGCCACGCCCGTGCGCCCAACCGGCGCGGCCACACCACCGTTGCCGATCACATGCCGAGCGCGCATCGCCGCTACGGCAAGTGGACGCCGGGGGACTGATCGCGGCCGGCGAGAAGATCGGTCCCGCCACCGCCGCCTTCTTCCAGGCTGTCATCGCTGACCGGCCGCATCCCGAACAGGGCTTTCGCACCTGTCTCGGCATTCTGGCACTGACCAAGAGCTACGGCAACACGCGCGTCGATGCAGCCTGCCAACGCGGCGTCCTAATCAAGGCACGCTCCGTCGCCTCGATCCGTTCGATCCTCAAGAACGGCCTTGATCGGGCCTTCCTCGACGAGACGCCCGACCACCAACCCCTGCGCCACGGCAACATCCGCGGTCAGGGCTATTTCCACTGAACCATGGAGTTCTCAATGCTCGCCCATCCCACCCATGAACGGCTGATCGCACTCGGCTTGACCGGAATGGCCAAGGCCTTCGAGGAGCAGCGACGATCACCGGATCTCGATGCCCTGTCGTTCGAGGAGCGCATCGGGCTTCTTGTCGATCGCGAAGCCGCCGAGCGCGACACCAAACGGCTCACCACACGCCTCAAATTCGCCGCGCTGCGCCAGAGCGCGTGCGTGGAAGATGTCGATTTGCGCACCCCGCGCGGCATCGACCGCGCCGTCTTCGCCCGGCTCGTCGCCGGCGACTGGATCGATCGCCATGAGAATCTGCTGGTCACGGGCGCAACCGGCTTGGGAAAGAGTTGGATTGCCTGCGCGCTCGGCCACAAAGCCTGCCGCGACAATCGATCGGTGCTCTATCATCGCGTCCCGCGCCTCTTCGAGGCGCTCGCGCTGGCTCGAGGTGACGGACGCTATGGTCGCCTGCTCAAGACGCTCGGGCGCGTTCAACTCCTCCTTCTCGACGACTGGGGCCTGTCTGTTCTCAACGCGTCCGAACGGCGCGACCTCCTGGAGATCCTCGACGATCGCCACGGCCGAGCATCGACCATCGTCACGAGCCAAATTCCCGTGGAACTCTGGCACGACGTCATAGGCGATCCCACCCTCGGTGACGCGATTCTGGATCGCCTCGTTCACAACGCTCACCGCCTTCAACTCACCGGAGAAAGCATGCGGAAACACAGTGCCCGCGCCCGCCCTCTTGACGGCGCCTCAAACACCTGAATCAATGAACACGTCGGTCGAAACGGCAGCTCATGATCGCGCGAAATACCTGCTCACGATCAAATGAAACGAGCGCTCACCATCGCCTGAAACGGCTGCTCACAATCAGCGAAATGCGCACCCCTCCAAACCACCGGATGAACTCCACTTCCTTTCCGGTGATTTCTCATACGGCCTTCAACAGCGCCTCATGCAGGATCCGCGTAGAGCGGTAATGGTCGCAATGGTGCGATATGAGCGGCTTCATAATGCTCTTGTGGAGCGCTTCCGCTGCCACCAGGAAACGCTCGATCTCAGCCTGCGATAACTGTTTGGAAAGTTTTGATCTGGCCATTTGGCGATCTCCGTTTTTGAGGGTTTCGCCGCAACGTGGGATTATATTCCTCGACTGGATCGAGGCATGCAAGAGGGAGGATGCAGAAAATGACAACCGACGACACGGTAAAGCAAGAGATGCGCCTCTTGGCGATCGAATACATGCTCATGGAAATCTACAATCTTGTATTGGTAAGTTCTGATACGCCGGAGCCTGTCGTCGAAGGTTTCGAACAACGCTTGCTGGAAAATGTGGACAGGATAACCTCTGTCGTCGCGGATGATCCGGCGATGGCCGACCATGCCGCTGCGGAACTCAGAGATGCGCTTGCGGACCTAATGACCGGCGCGAGGCAGATGCGCCTTCAATAGCCCTTTTGGCCAGCCTGTCCAGCCGATCGTCGAGAGACTTCAGGGCGCGAGCGCTCATTCCGTTAAACCCGGATCATAATTCACAATCGCGTCGAGGATCGTGCAGTAGAGGCTGTCAACCTCTTCATCGATTTCGCCGCGCTTGATACCGAGCGCCCTCCTATCCAGCAATCCAGCGTGCCGAGCGTGTCGATGACGTGCCCAACGTGCAGGCCAGAAATCTCCAGTCCATCCAGGCGGCCCTGATTGCCGGTGGCGTGGAATTTACCCAATGGTGTGACGCTGAGTGAGCAATGAGCAAGGCAGCCGGATATATTTTTCACCCTGAGGAACTTTCGCTGCCGACTCGGTGTTTTCGTGCCGTGGGCAAGAAAGCAAAGCAGCGCCGCGAAGAGCCAAACGACCGCGAACGCGTGGCCGAAGCTGACTTTTATGCCCGCAGGTGCGGTCTTACCCGCGAGGAAGCTCTGAAACTTCTCAAAGAGACCAGCCCGTCAAAGCCGGTGATCCATCTGGTCGGCAAGGGTAAGGGCCGCTAGGCAGCTACCCTTTACTCATCCTTCCAGATCACGCGCTTTTCCCATCGGATCTCAACCAGGCGCCGGAACCGGATCGTTTCAAGCTCTTGGCCGACCGGATGAAATAACTCAGCGCTCATCGATTCCTTGCGCTTGCATTTTTCGCAGCGGACCTTTGTCCTTAGCTGATCGGCGGTGACGTTGCCGATCACTTCCCGCAATTCCAGGGGCTTATAGAAGCGCTTGATGTTGCAGTGGCCGCACCGGATACGCGCCACCTGCCCTGCATTGTGGGCATGCATCAACGTCCAAGGTGTGCCCTTCGGCCACTTTTCTGGTTGCTCTGGCATACCTTGAAATGAGGAACATATTCCTGTCAGGTCAAGGGGTATTGACTCTCGTGTTCTCATTTTGTTCACTGCTGGCAAATTGGAGACACAACTATGAAACCGATCATTGCTACCGAATGCGAACAGCCCGAACTCTATGCCATCGTAAAGCGCGAGCGGCCCGCCATTCATCGAGCCGTCAACAAGATGGCGAAGCAAATGCGCGGCCTCACCGATGTCAGTCAAAAGCAGGCCATTGCCGAACTGACGGCCATATGGACTTTGGCGAACTATCCGGAAGACCTCGATCTCGCTTTGTCGCTTTCGGAGGCCATACGCCACCAGACCGACATCTATATCCGGGAGAGCAAGAACGCTGGCCGGGTGCGCCACTGATGCCGAAACACGACTAGGGGCAACGCTATGTGTGGTCGCTACACCAGATATCTGTCCTGGTCGGAGATCCACCGGCTCTACCGGTTGACGGCGCCGGCCGAAATCGGGCGCAACGACGCCCTCGCTACAACATCGCTCCTACTGATGAAGTCCCGTTCATAACGGCTGGGGAAGATGGCAACCACAAGCTGCGCACTGGTAGATGGTGGCTGGTACCGTTCGTAGTGCGCGATTGCATCAAGGATCGTGCGGTAGAGGCTGTCGACCTCCTCATCGATCTCGCCCCGCTTAATGCAGAGTGCCTTGGCATCGGCGATGAGCTTGTGCGTAAGTTCGTCTACCGAGATGACATCTGCGTTCCTCGTCTCGGGGACGTTGTTGGCGATCCATTGGTCGAGGAAGTTGATTCCGCGCGAGCTCATGTCGCGATAAGCTCGCCCGCAGGTTTAAGTTCCGCCTTACTCAACCTCGATAATCTTTCGGGCTGACTTCTTCGGGGCTGCTCGACGACGCTTGACGGGAGCCGGCTTATCGACGGGTGGTGCCGCCAGCAGGCGTTGTGCTCGTAGTCGCTCAGTCTTCGCACTTCTGGCTACGCGCTCCGCCTCGATTGCCAGCTTCGCCTCGCGATCTGCACGCTCGATTCGTTCCTTATCGACACGCCTTTGGGTCATGGAAAGCCTCCGTTGGCTGACCGACCTTGAATGCTGCCCCGATAGAAATGTTCCGTCGCAGGGCGAAGGTTTAGGTTCGTGCGGTGGGATGTGGCGGGACCTGATCGAGGAGTGTGATCTCATCGCTCGCCGCAGGCAGTTCGCCGCGTGGCGTCAGCTTATCGACCGCCTCGGGCAAGTCTTTCGCAATCCTGGCAATCAGTTCATCGCGAGACAGGCCAGTTTGCATCGAAAGCGAGGTGAGTGTGTCCTCGTCTATGGCCGTTTCGACATCCTTCGGTTCGATCGGCTGGTTCGGGCCGCTGGTGACCCACGAATCCACCTTCGACCCTGCTCCCGCATTTCTGAAGCGGTCGAGGATGTCCCCAAACGCCGTCCCGGAGACACTCTTGGATACCTGATCCAAGAGCTCGCCTTGAGGGTTGTTCGGATCGGTATTTCCCGCACCGCGGATCAAATCTCCGATCTTCTCACGATTTTGGTAAGCCAGAATGCCGAGCATAGCGACAGCCATTCTTCCAAGATTTGCCATTGGTCTTGCTCCCTGATGTCATAGCGAGAAGGTTTCGTGCCCGCAAAGGTTCCACCTGCAGGGGCGACCTGATAATGCGCCAGGTGTTTTGGCACGAAGAGCCAGGACACGAGCTGCCCGGGGCGACGATCATCAAGTTCCCTGTTAGGAACTAAGTGGCCCGCCGCTCCATTCACGGCAGCGGCGGGCCGACCGATGCTTAGGTCTCGGTCAACAGCGCTACCCAGGGAAGGGACGCTGCATGCCTGTGAACTTGCGAATGATTTTGCGGTTCCATGAGACGCGAAAAGCCCGCCGGCCGAAGCCAACGGGCAATTGGTCTGGAGTAGCTGGGAACGAGCCAGCGCATGTCGAACGTTCAAGATGTCGGTTGCTAGAGCACAGAGTGCGCTTTCCCACGGGTGGACGCCAAAAAAATTTCGAGTTGCTCTTGAACTCATTTGGGACGATTCCTAATTCGATTTTCGCCGAGGCCATAGGGCTCGGCAAAAATGGCGGCGCCGCATGGACGGCGCCCTTGTACCCATGTTGCTTCAAGGAGAATGTGGCTATGAGAACCTTTGACACCCTCTATCGCACCACCGTCGGTTTCGAACGCCTTTTCGACATGCTCGACAGCGGCACGCGCCCGGAATGGCCTCCCTACAACATCGAGAAGGTCGGCGAGAATGACTACCGCATCGCCATGGCCATCGCCGGCTTCAGCCAGGACGAGGTCGAGTTGACCCAGCACGGTCCCGAACTAGTCGTGGTTGGCCAGAAGGCTGATGACCAGAGCGGGCGCCAGCTTCTCCATCAGGGCCTTGCCTATCGCAGCTTCAGGCAATCGTTCAGGTTAGCCGACCATATGAAGATCAAGGCAGCCAACTTGGAGAATGGCCTCCTCACGATCGACATTGTCCGTGAGATTCCCGAAGAGCTGAAGCCGCGCCGCATCAGCATTGGCGTGGGTGACACGCCGACGGCCGCCACTCAGATCCAGCAAAACACGGACCGCACGCGTAAAGCCGCGTAGCCCTCTGTCACTTTGAACTGCGGTCCGCCTCCCGGCCTCGGCTGGGAGGCTCCGATTGCGGAGAAAGGGAGATGATCACTTTACGGCAAAAAGTAACTGGCGCGCCTCTATCGCCTGCGCGCAGTCGGCCTGGACCCGCAAAACCTTAAAACTTCATGGTTCGTTCGATTTGGAGGATCATATGAACGATCGGATGTTCGACGGCGCCGTCTTCGTCAAAAGCGGCAACAATCTTGTCCAGGAAATCGCCTGTCTCGAGGACGCTCTGGAATTCCTCTATGAATGGCCGGAGGACAGGCGTGGCCCTATCCACCAGACCGCGTTGCGCGCCTGTCAGCGGGCTTTCGATAGCGACTATCCGCTGTCTGCAGCCAGAGACGCGTTCAGCGGTTTTGCGAAAGCAGCCAGAATCCTTGAGGAAGTTTCGATGACGATGCCGTGGATGACGGGCAAAGGTGATCAAGGCGGAAGAGTGACTGCCTAGAAAGGAGGTCAATGATGCTATCGAAACCTTTTGAAAAACCCGTTCGCGTGTGGGTGGGATTAGGCTTTCCCCGCCAACTCAACACGGTCGCAGACGCCTATCAATTCGCAGCGGAATGGTGTGGCAACAGCCCCGAGCAGAAAGCGGCCATACGCGCGTGCAAAGCCGCGTTGATTGGCGATGTAGAACCCGAGACTGCACGAGGCATCTTCATAGCGTTCGCTCGCAAGAAGGACATTCTCATGGAGGACGGCATTGAGCCTGCACCTTCCAGGAACCTGAGCCCGCGCCACGTCTAAAATGCAGAAAACGAGGCGGTCGCCATGACTGGTGGCCGCCTCCCTAGCTAAGTGGACGAACAGCGGCGCCAAGCGTCGCCCGAGAGAGCATGGTCGATGACGAAGGGAACTGAAATTAGACAGCCTGTCCACCAGGTAACCGCAACTTCATATGACGCCGACTGCCAGGATGCTTTGACGGCCGATCTTGATGATCTGATAGACAGAGCCGAAGCCGCCGGTTGGAACCGGACGCGCATAGCTTCAGCCATCATGTACTTGGCGGCAAAGAGACTGACTGCGACGTCATAGACGCGGAAGCTCGCCGCGAGGGCTGAGGCTTCGGCGGGGACCAGGAGGCCACCAACGCGCGCTCCGCCTGTGTCAGTCGCCACCGCTGCCGCCACCCACGCCCCCGCTACCGCTGCCGCCACCCTCGCCGCTAGCATGCTCGCCGCTCTGGTGCTCACCGCTGTCATCCCCGGATTTCTCACCCTGGTCGTCACCACCCTTTTGCTGGCCGGCAGCCGCGCTTTCGTCACCATGGTGGCCATCGCTGGCTTCGGTTTCGACCGCATCATCATCGTTCCGATCGCCGGTGATGACACCCTGCCCATCATCGTTTGGCGCATTGACGGTCGCTGGACCGCCGTGATCGGAGACCTGACTTGCGAAGGCATTAGCTGCCGTGAAAATCCCCAGCGCACCGACAGAAGCCGCTAACAGCAAGGGGAGCCTTTTCATCGTTTCCTCCAATGTCGGCTTGCCAGCCACCGTGACTGGTTCCGGCTTTTATTTTCTCGGCACATTACGGCGCGCTTAAACGCCAAGGAGTAATTTTAGCGATCGCTAATTTTTGGAGCGATCCATTAGCGATTACGCGCCCTCGACTTTGCCGCCTAGCTCCTCCTATGCCTCGCTATCGGACTGGGCGTCGGCATCCTCCCGCTAGCGCCCCAAGGGCTGCTTTGAAAGCGAGACAAGTTCAGCCTCGTCTTCGATGCCGGCCATGTAGTTGGCGATGATGCGGGATGCGATGGCGTCTCGCGCTTCCGGCGACTGATTGTCGAGCCTCAAGTGCTCAAAAACCCTGCCGAGCAAAGCCACCTCAGATGGATCGAAAATACCTGCCTCGGTCGCCTTTTTTCGTATTGGCATGTTTGTCCTCACGCAAATCCCGCAGCGATGTTCAATTGCGAGTGGGTAGCCGTCGACCTTCGCTTCGCGAATCCAGCCGTCGCTTTCCGAAGGATCCTTGACAAAGGTCGGCATCCAGGGCGCGACGCACTTCCAACGCATGCACGGAACTCTCACGAGAAGGTTCAATAAGCTTGGGCTAAAATAGTTCCGGAACTCTAACGCGGGCGCCATCTGCCCATCAGCGCCAGACGACGGGGCTCCGGTCGCCTGGAACTTCTGTGGCGAAACGACGTTCCGCTTTTTTCAAACGAAGGAGGTCGTCATGGACTGGAACCGCGTGGAGGGAACTGGAAGCAGGTGAAGGGTAAGGTCAAAGAACAATGGGGAAAACTCACCGACGATGACCTTGATCGGATCGCTGGCAAACGCGATCAACTTGAAGGTAAAATCCAGGAGCGCTACGGCATCGAACGGGATCGCGTCCGTCGCGATATCGACGACTGGTACAGGAGGCAAGGTTGGTAAGAGCCCGCCGCCGCATGCGCGGCGGCGCTTCATTGCCTGTCTGGTTGGCGGCGCCGTCTTACCATCATCGGTATGTTCAGCGGTTGGAGAACACTGGATTGAGACGCGCTGAGAGAACGACTAGCCGGCGGGGGGTGGCTGTCCCGTTCTGGATGTCCGCGGTTGCGGCATCGCCTGCTGGCAACTTCCCCCGTTACGGCTCTCGCCTGCAGTTATTAGAAGGCGGGCTCGGCGCGCCCGCCTTCGACGTTCAACCTACATTCAGCCGCCCATCATCTTTGCCATGGCGCAGAAATCCGCGTGCGACTTGTTGATTGTGGTGTCGCCGCAGTCTTTCAACACCGCCTTCTGTTCGTCGGGTTTCATGGCCATCCACGCGGTCTTGAAATCCTTTTCCGTCTTCAAGGTTTTCATGCCGGCATCAGTGAAGAACGGCGACATCTTTGCCGGGTCGTCGAGCGCGGATGTACTGCCAGCCAGAGCCGAACCAGCCATGATTGCAAGCACCATCGCGCCCGCTGAGAGCGTCTTGATCATTGTTTCCTCCATGGTTAGGTCATCCAGCGTGACCTTCCGGAAAAACGTCATCCTCTGAACTCGGTTCCACCGCTTTTCCGGCTTCTTTGAGATTGAAAAACGTCTCGCCTATTGTCGGGTTCGAGACACGCAATACGATGTCGAAGATCGGAAATGGCAGCGTTTGGCGCTGATGCAGTCGTCTGTCCCTGAACGCCATGCGGCCTGCTGTCAGGACGATGGGGGGCGAAAGGCCATCTTATCCCGACGCCGCGCCGGCGACTGTTGGCGCTGTAAGGAAGACGGCGCATAACCGCAGTTCTGCGCGCGTCCGCAACCGCGGACGAGTGTCGCGCGTAGAACGTAGGAAATTCGCCCCCGCTGTGGGCGGTGAACCGGACAGCCGTAGGAGCGTTCTCTAATTGCGGGCCTAGGGTCAACCGCTTTCTAGCCTTGCCGATGTTCATAACGTGCACAGCGTCTGGATCGAGGTGCAGCCCGACCAGGTCGGCAGGGTGACCTTCACGCAGCTCCTCGGCGGTCAGCCTACGGCGCTGAAGTGTCCGCAGAACCTAAATAGCCGCTCACGCCTTTCATTGCCGGCTCGCTCTGGCAACACGTCGATCGCCAGATAAAATTCCTACTGGCCCTGGACGAATGACCTGCCTCCTGCCGGTTTCAGCGTTCTCTTCGTGGTCGAACAGTGCTCGCCACAGCATGGCATCGGACGCTGCGGCTCCCAATGTCAGCAACGCAGTCCGCTCCGATAGAAGGGCTGCATAGCTCCTAGCGGGTTTGCCGCTGCTCGTCCCGGCAAGGGACAAGTTTACCGTCGAGCGACGGATTTCTTCGGGTTCACCTCCATCTTCACGCGGCTGCCTCAGCTCCAGCGGCCGACCATCGGAAGGATACGCCATCCACCCACATGCGATGCATGACTACTGCCAGCTTTCGTGCGACGGCGATCTTTGCCTTCTTCAAGCCGCTCCGCTTGGCGATCCGGAGGCCCCAGGCTTTGAGTGCCGACCACTTCTCCACCCTTGTCAGGAGCGTGCCGGCGGCCTCAAATAAATAGGTACGGACAAGACCGTCTCCGCATTTCGAGATGCCCCTGTTGCGATCGATTTCACCCGACTGGTAACATCGCGGTGTCAGGCCGAAGTACGCGCCAACGCTTCTGGATTTCGCAAACTTGGAAGGATCATCGACCGCTGTCACGAACGCAAGGGCCGTGAGGACGCCCACGCCAGGAATGGCCATAAGCTGCCGGCACACAGCACTCCCTCGAGCACGGCTCATCAGTTGGCGGTCAAGCTGCCGAATCTGCTCCTTCAGGCAGGAATTGACGCACAGCATCGACCGGACGGTTTGATTGAGCATGGGGTCGCTATTGTTGCACGCCTCATCCACGAGCCGCTCGAACGGCTCGCCCGTTCGTCTTGACAGAACGACGCCAAAAGTTTTGAGAATGCCCCTGATCTGGTTGGTGACCTCTACCCGCATTCCGACGAGTTGAGCTCGTGCTCCAAGCATCGAGCGGGCCGCGTGGCTGTCGAGACTCTTTACCCCGACCTCCCGATACCAGCCCGCCTTGACGATCTGGGCCAGTCCATAGGCATCATTCTTGTCGGTCTTGTTTACCTGACCACTCATGGTCGCCTGCGCGTGGCGGGAATCAAGACACAGCACCGGTAGCCCCATCGCCTTCAACGCGTGCCAGTGCCAGGTGGACAGGGGACCGCTTTCGAGCCCAATGCGTAGAACATCGGGTGCTTTGGATCTGATGTTTCCGGCTATGTCTTCTGGCGTCGATAGGCACTTTCCTTGCCAGACAAGCTTACCGTCGCTGCCGATAACGCACAGGTGGGTCATCTCCTGCGAGACGTCTAACCCAACAAATTGGTCCATGTTGGCCTCCATGAGAATCACTGACGGCGAAGAATTTAGCATCGCCCGCAATTACCCCATGTCAGCATAGGGCCGGCCGCAGGACGGGACGCGGGACCGACTGTCCCGTCCGCAGCGGTCCATGTGTTTGAGAGATCGTGCCCAGTGCGGCTGGCCAAGGGTCCGCGATCGCACCATTTCGGATATTTTAGTCCATTCTAACTTGTTGTTTGGCGGCGTGACCAATGCCGTCACGGCCAGTGCGGGCTTTCAGGCAGTTGTCTTCACCGGCAAACCGCGCTGGCCACAGCTCATCCCCGACCGCTTCCAGCCGTCCAAAAGTCGGCGGTACCTCCTTCTAAACTGCCCTGCGTGCCGACGCCTAATGCTGGCTCCCGCGTGGCAAAGCGCGACGCCGACGAGCTTGCTATCGCGAACTTGAATTTCAGCAGCAAAAAAATCCGCGCCGTTTGCTGCCAACCAATCCCCCATCCCGCTAGCCTGTCTTGATCTTTGGCGGCTCCGCGTTGGCAATAGCGAGGAAAATGCTTTCGAGCAGATCCTTGTCGCGGAAGGGCTTGCCGAGCAGCGGCACGTCCGTCGGCCGATCGGCGATTTCCTCCGCGTTGGCGTAGCCCGTGATGATAACCGCCGGCCAATCGGAGCGCAGATTGCGTGCGAATCGGATGACGTCCACTCCTGATACGAGTGGCATGGCGAAGTCGGTAACGATGACGTCGAAATCGTGGGGGGCACGTTCGATCATCGCCAGCGCCTCCGCCCCTCCCCCCGCGCAGGTAACCTCAAAACCGCGCTGGCGTAGCGCCTCGGCTGTCAGGTGGCGCAACGCGTTACTGTCATCGATCAAAAGGATGGACGGGCGCTCGCTGCGGGCTCCTGGAAGCATTTGCTCGATATCGGCTTCCACTGACGGAGTGGCGGGTTCTTCGACCGAGCGTGGTAGCCACAGTTGCATGGATGTTCCACGATCGACGACGCTGTCGATACGCAACGTGCCGCCGGACTGCTTCATAAAGCCGTAGACCGTGCTGAGACCTAGACCCGTTCCCTTCCCAACGGGTTTTGTGGTGAAGAAAGGCTCGATGACCTTTGTGAGAATATCAGGTGCGATGCCGGATCCCGTGTCTCTGACCGTCACAACGACATAGTCGCCTGCCGGAACGTCCTCCGATCGGTTTGCAACCGAGCGATTTTGCGCGTGAACGGATATTGTTCCTCCAGAAGGCATGGCGTCGCGCGCATTGAAAACAAGATTCATCAAGGCAAGCTCAAGTTGTCCGGCGTCGACGCGGACCGGCCATACCGTATCGTCGATTTGCCAATCGAAGCGGATAAGACCTCCTAGAACGGGGGCCACCAAGCCGTTCATGGTATCGCCAAAGGCAGCAAGCCGCACCGCTTCGGGTTTTAGAGTTTGACGGCGCGAGAAGGCAAGCATCCGAGCGACGAGATCGGTGCCTTGGTTGGCAGAGCGCCGCAGCAGTTCGACAACCTGTCTTGCCTGATCATCGAGTATACCACGGCGTTCGAGCAATCCTAATCCGCTCAGAATAGCAGCGAGCAGATTGTTGAAATCATGAGCCAAGCCACCCGTGAGCTTGCCGATTGCGTCAAGACGCTGCGATTGCAGCAGCTGATCCTCGAGGCCGCGCCGCTCGGTAACGTCAAGGAACGTACCGAGTATCTCTGGCTCGCGGCCGTCCGAGCCGTTCGACATCACACCCTGGTCAAGAAAGATGCGGTATTCGCCGTTGGCGCACTGCCAGCGGAATTCGCACGTGTAGGAGCTGGTGGTTTTTGCCGCCAACAGCGCTTGTTCCAGCCTGGGTAAATCCTCGGGGTGGACCCGGCTGAGTCCGAAGGCCGGATCCGAAGTCAGATCTTCAGGCGAAAACCCGGTCAGGCGCTCGACACCCTTGGTGACAAAGCGCGCCGCGAAGGGCGGCGCGGCTGCCCGCGCATGGAAGCAGACCGGCAGCGAACTCAAAATGGCATCCTGCCGTTCCTCCGCGTTGCGCAGGGCCCGCTCGGCCTGAAGCTTGTCCTTCTGCGCCTGGAGCGCCTGTGCCAGCAGTGCCTGCTCGGTCGCAGCCTTCCGCTGGATTTCCAGCGTCTTTTCGTGGAGTTCTACGAAAACCGCGACTTTCGAACGCAGCATGATCGGATCGAATGGCTTGAACACATAGTCGACCGCGCCGGCATCATAGCCGCGCAGCATGTGAGCCTCCTCCTTGTTGATGGCGGTGAGGAAGATGATCGGCGTGCGCTTGGATTGCTCGCGCTGGCGGATGAGCGCTGCCGTCTCATAGCCGTCTATCCCCGGCATGAGGACATCCAGGAGGATGACGGCGAAGTCCTCCTTCAGCAGATAGCGCAACGCCTCTTCGCCCGATTGGGCGCAGATAACGTCGCCGGTCGAGGCGAGCACTTCGCTGATCGCCAGAAGATTGCGTTCATCGTCGTCGACGGCAAGGATCCGTGCCCTTGTCGGTCCCTCGGCCAATTGCCCCGCCTCAACTTTTCCTATCCTGTTTCTCGGAGGCTTTTGCATGGACCAGCCGTCAGTTCACTGCCACGAGCATTTGTTCCGGGTTCTCCGCGCGTGCCCGGGAACGACCTATCCAGACGCGAAGCAATGCCAGCAGCAGATCAAGATCGACCGGCTTGGCGATGTAATCGGAAGCACCGGCGTCCAGACATTTCTGCCGATCGCCCTTCATCGCTTTGGCAGTAACGGAAATGAGCGGGATGTGAGCGATCGCCGGCGTCCCGCGAATGCGCCGCATCGTCTCGTAGCCATCCATCTCCGGCATCATGATATCGATCAAAGCTGCATCAACATCGGGAATCTGTTCCAGCAGCGCGATACCGTCTCGGCCGCGTTCCGCATGCAGCACCTGTATATCGTAGGTCTCCAGGACACTGGTGAGCGAGTAGATGTTGCGGATATCGTCGTCAACGATGAGAACCTTCGCCCCCGCCAGATCGGACTTGCCGGTCTGTTCGGTTTCTGGTCCGTCCTCTTCTCCGCGTCCTTCTCCCGGCAGTGTTGCCGAGATATGTAGCGCCAGCTGAGCAAAATTCTCAGCCCGCGGCGCATTTGCAAGCGCGGGGTTCAACGCCAGCACCTGTTCAAGCGCATCAGGATGAGGGGCAAAGAACAGTAGCTGCGGCAAAGCTTCGCCGAATTGGCCAGTGACCTCGTCCAGCGCTTGTGCGTTGTCTTTGGCTGAGCGCCCGCAGCCGAGCACCACGGCATCGTATGAAGCCATGCCGATGTCATCCGCGTTTGCCGCGAAGCGGCCGATCGCAGTGACCGAGGTCACGCCGTCGCGGATCGCTTCAACGAGCGATAGCCGGCGCTCCGGATCTGGGTCGGCTACCAGGACGCGACGCTGAATGCGTAGCTTCCTGGAATGGATATCCTGAAACACCTTCATCAGTTCATCGGAGGAGACAGGCTTGGTGGAAATGCTGGACGCCCCCTTGCGCGCAAGACTTCCGATATCCTCGGCGCCCGAGATGACGTGGACGGGAATGCCCTTGGTCTTTTGATCATGGCGCAACAGGTCGAAAAGCACCCAGCCGTCGATATCCGAGAGCCCGAGATCAAGCGTAATGGCGTCGGGAACCAGTTTGCGAGCCAGGGCCAGGGTGCCGGAACCGGCGTTCGACAAGACGCCTTTAAGGCCGGCCGAACGCGCAAGACCAAGCAGCAACCCGCCAAAGGTCGGATCGTCCTCGACGATCAGCACGACGCGATCGGTCGGCGCGATGGAATCGCGGTCGTCGATCAGCTCTGCCGAAGGCAGACTGCCGAGCGACGCCGGCGCGGCACCAGCGTCCGCTTGCGGCGGTAAGGCCGATTGCGCTGCCGCGACCCGGGGACCGGTGAACGGGATGACAAGGGTGAATGTCGAGCCCTTCCCCGGCGTGCTTTCAACCCGCAACTCGCCGCCAAGCAAGCGCGCAATCTCCCGGCTGATCGAGAGCCCAAGCCCGGTGCCGCCATATTTGCGGCTGGTGGTGCCATCGGCCTGTTGGAAGGCCTCGAAAATCAGTTTCTGCTTGTCTTCTGGAATGCCAATGCCGGTGTCGGTTACAGCAATCGCCAGGGCCTTCGCGGGGTGCGCCGAGCCGTTGCGCCGGCCGGTCTTTTCAACTCGGAAGTTCAGGCTGACCTCGCCCTCCGAGGTAAATTTGAATGCGTTGGAAAGCAGGTTCAGGACAATCTGCTGCAGGCGCTTCTCGTCCGTGCGGACAGTTTCCGGGAGAGCCGGGTCCACCTTGATGGTGAAGCCAAGGCCCTTGTCGGCTGCCAACTGACGGAACGTACGTTCCATATGCTGACGCAGATGCGTCACCGGCATATCGTTGATGTCGATGGAGACAGTACCGGACTCGATCTTCGACAGATCGAGGATGTCGTTGATGAGGCTGAGGAGATCTGTGCCTGCGGAGTTGATCGTGCGTGCAAACTCAACCTGTTTCTCGTTGAGATTGCCTTGCTGGTTGGTCGCGAGCAGGTTTGACAGAATGAGCAGCGAATTGAGCGGGGTACGCAGTTCGTGGCTCATATTGGCCAAGAACTCGGACTTGTACTTCGAGGTAAGCGCCAGCTGCTCGGCTTTTTCCTCCAGAGCGCGCCGTGCCATCTCGATTTCGAGGTTCTTGTTTTCCACCTGCTTCTTTTCGTTTTCGAGCAGCTGCGCCTTTTCCTGCAACTCCTCGTTCGTCGCATGCAGCTCTTCTTGCTTCTTTGTCAGTTCGGTCTGGCGCGCCTGCAGTTCGGAGGTCAGTAGCTGCGACTGCTTGAGCAGTCCCTCGGTGCGCATCGTCGCGGCAATGGTGTTGAGAACGATGCCGACGGACTCCATCAGCTGATTGAGGAACGACTGATGCGTGTCGCGGAATTCCCCGAACGAAGCAAGTTCGATCACGGCTTTGACCTCATCCTCGAACAAGGCGGGAAGGATGATGACGTTGGCCGGCGAGGCGCTGCCGAGACCTGACGTGACGCGCAGGAATTCCGGCGGCACATTGTCCAGCACAATGGCACGCTTGTCGGCAGCGCTTTGCCCGACCAGACCTTCGCGCAGATCGAGACGCTGTTTGATGGCGGCCTTGCTTTCGGCGCCATAGGACGCCGCGAGCTCAAGATAGGATTCCTCTTCATCGCGATTGGTGACGTAGAAGACCCCATATTGCGCGTTCACCAGCGGGGCGAGCTCGGACATGATCAGCCGCGAGACGGTGGCAAGGTCGCGTTCGCCCTGGAGCATCCGCGAAAATCGCGCGAGATTGGTCTTCAACCAATCCTGCTCGGCATTCTTCAGCGTCTGATCCTTAAGATTGCGGATCATTTCGTTGATGTTGTCCTTGAGCGCGGCGACTTCACCGGAGGCTTCGACGCTGATCGAGCGGGTGAGATCGCCCTTGGTCACCGCCGTCGAAACCTCGGCAATGGCACGCACCTGGGTGGTCAGATTGGCAGCGAGCTGATTGACATTGTCGGTGAGGTCGCGCCAAAGGCCGGCGGCGCCAGGCACACGCGCCTGTCCGCCGAGCTTGCCTTCGATGCCCACTTCACGCGCGACATTGGTCACCTGGTCGGCGAATGTAGCGAGCGTCTCGATCATGCCGTTGATGGTGTCGGCCAGCGAAGCGATTTCGCCCTTCGCGTCCACCGTCAGTTTGCGCCTGAGATTGCCCTGCGCGACCGCTGTCACGACTTCGGCGATGCCACGCACCTGATTGGTCAGATTCGTCGCCATCAGGTTGACGTTGTCGGTCAGGTCCTTCCAAGTCCCAGCGACGCCTTCGACGCGGGCCTGGCCACCAAGCTTGCCCTCGGTGCCAACCTCGCGCGCCACGCGGGTCACCTCGCCGGCAAAGGAGTTGAGCTGGTCAACCATGGTGTTGATGGTCGACTTGAGCTCAAGGATTTCGCCCTTGACGTCGACCGTGATCTTTTTGGAGAGGTCACCGCGCGCCACAGCGGTTGTCACTTCGGCGATGTTGCGCACCTGGCCGGTCAGGTTTTCAGCCATCGAGTTGACGTTGTCAGTGAGGTCCTTCCACGTGCCCGCAACGCCGCGCACCTGCGCCTGGCCGCCAAGCTTGCCTTCGGTGCCGACCTCGCGCGCCACACGTGTGACCTCCGACGCGAAGGAATTGAGCTGGTCCACCATCGTGTTGATCGTGTCCTTCAATTCCAGAATCTCGCCGCGGACGTCGACGGTGATCTTCTTCGACAGATCGCCAAGCGCCACAGCCGTGGTCACTTCGGCGATGTTGCGCACCTGGCCGGTCAGGTTCGCGGCCATGGCATTGACGTTGTCCGTCAAATCCTTCCACGTGCCGGCGACGCCACGCACCTGTGCCTGGCCGCCCAGCTTGCCGTCGGAGCCAACCTCGCGCGCAACGCGCGTCACTTCCGATGCGAAAGAATTGAGCTGATCCACCATCGTGTTGATGACGTCCTTGATCTGCAGGATCTCGCCCAGCGCATCGACCGTGATCTTCTGCGTCAGGTCGCCAGTAGCGATAGCGGTCGCCACCTTGGACACGTCGCGCAACTGCACCGTCAGATTGCCGGCCATGGCGTTGACGTTGTCGGTCAGGTCCTTCCAGGTACCGCCAACGCCTTCGACATGAGCCTGTCCGCCGAGCTTGCCTTCCGACCCGACTTCGCGCGCGACGCGCGTTACTTCCGAAGCGAAGGAGTTCAACTGATCGACCATCGTGTTGACGGTATCCTTGAGCTCCAGGATTTCGCCCTTGACGTCGACGGTGATTTTCTTGGACAGGTCGCCGCGCGCCACGGCCGTCGTCACCTCGGCAATGTTGCGCACCTGCCCGGTCAGATTGGCGGCCATCAGATTGACGTTATCGGTCAGATCCTTCCACGTGCCGCCGACGCCTTTGACCTCGGCCTGGCCGCCGAGCTTGCCTTCGGTGCCGACCTCGCGCGCCACGCGCGTCACCTCCGAGGCGAATGAGTTTAGCTGGTCGACCATCGTGTTGATGGTGTCCTTCAACTCCAGGATTTCACCTTGAACCGCCACGGTGATCTTCTTCGACAAGTCTCCAGAGGCAACCGCAGTCGTTACCTCGGCGATGTTGCGCACCTGTCCGGTGAGGTTTTCAGCCATCGAGTTGACGTTGTCAGTGAGATCCTTCCAAGTGCCTGCAACGCCGCGGACCTGCGCCTGGCCGCCAAGCTTGCCTTCGGTGCCAACTTCGCGCGCGACGCGCGTCACCTCGCCGGCGAAGGAATTGAGCTGATCGACCATCGTGTTGATGGTCGATTTCAGCTCGAGGATTTCGCCTTTCACATCGACCGTGATCTTCTTCGAGAGGTCGCCCAAGGCGACGGCCGTCGTCACCTCGGCGATATTGCGTACTTGGCCGGTCAGATTCTCGGCCATGGAATTCACATTGTCGGTCAGATCCTTCCATGTCCCACCGACACCTTCGACGCGCGCCTGGCCGCCGAGCTTGCCTTCGGTGCCGACCTCGCGCGCCACGCGCGTCACTTCCGAAGCGAAGGAATTCAGCTGATCGACCATCGTGTTGATCGTGTTCTTCAGTTCCAGGATCTCGCCCTTCACGTCGACCGTGATCTTTTTCGACAGGTCTCCGGATGCAACCGCTGTCGTCACCTCCGCGATGTTTCGCACCTGGCCGGTCAGGTTCGTTGCCATGGCGTTGACGTTGTCGGTCAAATCTTTCCACGTCCCGGCAACACCTTTCACGCGCGCCTGGCCCCCGAGTTTGCCTTCGGTGCCGACTTCGCGCGCCACGCGCGTCACCTCGGACGCGAAGGAAGCAAGCTGACCAACCATGGTGTTGACGATCTTGCCAATGCGCAGAAATTCACCGCGCAGCGGTCGGCCGTCGATCTCGACCATCATCGTTTGCGATAGGTCGCCCTTGGCGACGGCACCGATGACCCGGGCGACTTCAGCTGTGGGCTGGACCATGTCTTCGATTAGATCATTGACGGACCGGACACTGGATTCCCAACTACCAGTGGCGTTTCGGACGCGGCCACGTTCGCCTATGCGTCCATCCTTGCCGACAACCTTGCTGAGCCGCTCGAATTCATGCGTCACCTGATCGTTCAGATCGACAATCTCATTGAAGATTTCTGCGATCTCGGAATCGATGCCTTCATAGATATTGTCGATGCGGACGGAGAAATCACCGCGCCGAAAGGCTTTTAGAGAATTCAGAATGCTTCGACGGTCCAACTGCTTTTTGGATGCCTGCACAGTCACAGCGCCACTCCCAGCCCTAAGATTAGATTGCCCCTGCGGCCAGATGGTACATCCCGCCGCAACCGGAAACGCGGCACTTCCACGTTTGTTCCGTGGGCAGAGCTGCCGCCACACCATGAGGTTCTATTTCGGGTGAAGCCCGCGTCACCAGACGCCAATCAGCGCCGCAATGCCAAAAGGACTTTCCCTCCAATGCCTGACCGCCGGCGTGGGACTCGGCATCCCCGACGGCCAGACCCTGGACAAGGGCTTGGGCCTCCGGTCCAGCGTGGGTCAGCTATCTCTGTCGGAATGAAAACGCCGGAGACCCATCATAAGCGCGGTCATCGTCGCGCTCGCGCACGCTACCGCAAGGACGGCGACCACGCCTGCAGAGTCGGATCTTTTCGTTGCGCGGAATGCGACGTTTGTTGCTGGCACAGCACTGTGAACCAGCGGGGCCAGATCCGACCTACTGCCGTGTCGAACGGAATAGGCGCGCGTGAATTCGGCGCCGAGAAGAAAAATTTCTGATGAGTAGTAAACCCAGAGGAGTATGACGAGCAGCCCACCGGCCGCCCCATATGAGGACGCGACCGCGCTGGAGCCGATATACCAGCCGATAAGCGACTTCCCGAACGTGAACAGGGCAGCGGTCACAACGGCACCAATGCCCACGTCGCCCCATTCGAGGGTTCGATCAGGTAAAACTTTGTAGATTGCGGCAAACATCACCGAGATCAGAGCAAACGAAACGATCGCGTTAATCGTGCCAAGGACGATTGTACCAAACGGCAGGTGAGCGTTGAGGAGATTTCCCAGCGCCGATATCGCTGCGCTGGCAACGAGGACACGAGTAACATGAAACCGAGCGCGGCAACCAACCCCAGACTTGCTGCACGAGCACGGACCAGACGCGACAGGGAATTTCCCTGAGGTTCAACCTTCCAGATCGTGTTTAGCGATTGCTGCATTTCCCCAAAGACACCGGATGCCGCCACCAACAAGGTGGCTACCCCTATCACCGCGGCCCAGCTTCCGGATAACCTATTCGAGGCGCTCTGCAGTGCTGTCTGAAGGAGATCCGCGCTTTCTGGGCCCATCAGCCCCGACATCTGGGCGGACAAAGCCAATCTTGCTGCATCCTGACCAAAAACCAGTCCTGCGATAGCAACCACAATCAGCAAAATGGGTGCTAACGAGGTGGTCGCGTAAAAAGCCATTGCCGCGCCGTGACTAAGAGCATTGTCGTTGACAAATCCGACTACGCTCTCTCTGACCAAGTCCCATGCATTTGTGATCGAGCGGCGCATTTTGCGTCCATAGGTAGTTGCAGCATTTTCAGCAGCGTTCATGAGCAATGCGCCAGAACTTCCGGTGTTCCGATTAGCGCTCTGGACGCTATACGCGGCGTGGTTCCCACAGGCGCACCATTGCTTACTCCTGACCGCCGCCATCCTTCGAGCCACCGAAATAATCGCCGGCTACAGCCATGAGCACCAAGAAAGCGGCGGAATACCTGGCGAAGCCGAAGGACTGCGCCGCTGCCAGTTTTGCACCGCGCGAATGCTGGCTAACGAATTCGGAAGCGGCGCTCTGGAGTTCTTCTGCCGCTTTGCCGAAAAGCTCACGCTCTTTCGCGGTCGCCTTGAACGAACGACCGATAACGTGGCCGATCAAAAGCCCTCCCGCGGAACCGGCGAGTACCTTTGCCCGAGCCAGGTTGCTGATGCCCTTGCGCCGGCTCCCTGCGTTCGGAACGCTTACATGACCCGCGTGCTTCCCGCCGCTCGATATTTCCGAGTGCGGCTCGGACGCGTTCACGAGACCGTTGGCGCCTTCAGCGCTTTTTCTGCCGGCATCGAAAACCGCTACGGCCCCCAAGGCTACCGCCGCCACCGTGCCGCCGTTTTCCTTGATGGCGTCTGAAACGCCACCAACGGCCCCGACCATCTTGTCCTTTGCGTACCGAGTGGTCATTTCCACCAGATGATGGGGTTGCAGACGCCGGCTTATCTCGGCGACAGGGGCAAACAAGGCCTGCCGTTCGATCCGCATTTGCCCCATGATCTCGCTGAGATCATCGTTGCGTCGTGCCATAACGTATCCCCTGCTTCAATGCGGCCAGATCGCTGCGCACCTGATTGACGGTCTCGACAGGTGTTACGGTCCATCCAACCAGCGCTCGCTTGGCCAAATAAAGAGAGAGCAAACCCCCGGCAATCAAAACGAGGCCAACTATTAGACAGGAAAACATCGCGCCTATACCAAAATAGATCATCGCCAGGATGAGAAACTCTACGAAAGCGAAAGCTCCCAAGACAAAGAGGATGCCGGCTGCCACCCCGCATGCGCCGGAGGAGACGACGGCCGATGCCTTGCATCTCATTTCCGCCTCAAGCAGGCGGAAATCCAAGCGAATCAACGAGGCGATTTTTTCAAGCGCTTCGTTGATGATGCCGCCGAAGGGCTGACGATCTATCCCATCATCCATCTGACGAGCCCTCTCAGGAACGATTCGAACTGCTCATGATGCGGGTCAGCACCACACCTGCGAGGATTCCCACTCCGAAGAACGCCGCCGGTTGGCGCTGTGCGAACTTGGTAACGGAGTCGAGCAATTCCCCGACGTTACGATCTCTTATGTCGGTGGAGATTCGTTCGACGCCTTCGGCCGCACTACGGACCATGCCCGCGACCTGAGGCGATTGCTTTTCTATGCCGTCAGCAGCCTCCTTGACAGAGTGCGCGATGTTCGCAATGGCGTCGGCACCAGCGGTTTTGTTCGTCTCGACTGCTTCCTTGAACGCGCCCGCCGCATCGGAGACGACTGAGCCGGCATAATCCTTGGCATCGGTCGATACTGAGGCCGCAGCGGTTTTCAAGTGGGCCGCGGTCTCGGACGCGCTTGTCTTCAACTTGTTGAGGGCCTCCTTGCTTTTACCGGCACCGCTATCGTCGGCCCGCCACTCATTCTCGTTCGGTGCACTGGACCCGGGGAAGCCGCTTGTCTCTGGCGTGTTCACAATGTTTCACTCCTGTTGTTTTAAAATGAACTTCGCGATCAGCGTGCGGTTCCTGCCTTCGCAGAATATTCCCATTGCACCTCTTCCACTGAAGGCTGGCGCTTCGTGCGGTAAGCGTGAGCCCGGTCTGGAGCTCGTCTCGAATAAACACGGGGCGAGACCTCGGTGGCGTGGAACAACTTAGAAATCGCGTTTTGTCGTAGGGCAACCTGCGCGGCGATTGCGGTCCAACCTAGTCGGCGGCCGGCGACCACGCCGACCCGCTCCGCTCGATGATCCCAAGCCGGTACTGATTTGACTCGCTAACCGATTGTCGGAAGCGTACAGTTCGTTCGTCGCCCGCCTCCAATGGCAAACGGGCGCTTGAAAGAGTCGATCACGCTTTCGCCCAATCGGGAGTATGCGAGATGACCATTCGCGGAACGGCTGACGAAATACAGTTGGCAACACTTACCAGGATTTTGGACGACTATTGCGAGCAAGCTGGCATTGAGGGGACGCACCCAGCGCGTGAGCATTTGGCACGCCGCTTGATTGCTCTATTCAACGGCGGCATCGATAGACCGGACGATATCCGGATGGCTCTCGACAGTGCATCGAATGGTTGGCAGACCAATCATATCTGATCGGGTTGCTGCCAGCCATAGGGGGCAACATCACCTGTAACAGCCCGCCTTCCGTAAGACGGGTCGATTGCCCCAGCGTTGTCATCTCGCGCGGCGGACGTATTCTATTCCGGCGTGCCAGGCACGAAGTGGACGATCGCGTCGAGGATCGTGCGATGGAGGCTATCGACTTCCTCATCTATTTCATCCGCCCACCAACTTCGCGTCCGCGATAAGTTTGTGTGTGAGTTCATCGACGGAAATGACGTCGGCCTTCGTCGTTTCCAGAATGTTGTTGGCTATCCACTGATCGAGGAAGTTGATTCAGCGTGCGCTCATCAGGTCACAAGCTCGATCGATCCGGTAGGTTCCGGACCGGCGGCAATCGAACTTCATAGAAAGGCCGCGGGATACCGCCGTGTCGACAATCAGCGCTTCGATTGCGTGCCGCATAGTTCTCATGTTTGGCCCTTTTTTAGCATCCGGGCCCCCGCACGATGGAAGCATAATCGTAGCCAACCATGGCGATCAGGTCGCGAACCTGCGCTTCCGTAATCCCCGCCTCAAACGCCAACTTGCGCACAAACTCGGCTCTCTTGTCGAAGGGCTCAGATTTCTCAGCCATTGAGGTCAATTCCCCGCCAGCTCAAAGGTTCATTCCGAATTTGACGAAGGGACAGCTGGCGATTGAGACGACTCCGCCTCGGTGGTGTTCCGTGGTAAGTTTCTAGTGGCAGATGGATGATGCTTCGGCGAGCCCGCCTTATCGGCGGTGGCTCCCACAGAAAGGCGCTGGGCGCGCAGGCGAGCAGTCTTCGCGTTGCGAACCTGCCGCTCTGCCCCAATCGTCAGTTTTGACTCCCGGTCGGCACGCTCCGACTTGTCCTTGTCGACTCGTCTTTGAGTCATGAAAGCCTCCCTGGCTCACCGAACCTTGAATGCCAATCCGCTGAAATGTTCCTACGCGGGATCAACACGTTACAATTCGGCCGCCAACCAGAAGGCGAGCGCCACAGGGTCGGCCGACTGCAATTGGTCGACGATGGCTTTGCCAACCCAGACAGCGTCAATTTTGGGGAACTCCGACCTAAAGTGGAGCCGGAACCATTTTACTTTGCCGACGTTCCACGAGGTTACGTGTTCAGGGATTGAGAGCAATGGAAGCCCAATTATGACGAAGTTCATCTCGGGGCTTAGCCAGGACGCGGTAGATTATGAAGATTTTTTCGAGAACGGGGGCATTGGTTTGCATGTCGTTGACCGAGCTGGACGCATTCTCCACGCCAACAGAGCCGAATTGAAACTGTTGGGCTATGACGCATCCGATTACATCGGTCGTGACATCGCTAGCTTCCACGCTGATGAGGAAGCCATTAATGATATCCTCGCTCGTCTTACGCGCGGCGAAGCCGTCGAGCGCTATCCCGCTAGGCTCCGCGCCCGTGACGGCTCCATCAAGCATGTGGAAATAAGTTCAAGCGGCCAGTTCGAAAACGGCGAATTCGTGCATACGCGTTGTTTCACCGTCGACGTCTCGCAAATCAAATCCGTCGAGCGGGCGATGACCCAAAAGAGGCCCGCTACCACCAAATCCTGGATGCATTGCCAGTTGCCATCTACACAACAGATGCACGAGGTATAATTACCTACTTCAACAGAGCTGCTGCCGAACTTGCCGGCCGGGAACCGAAGATCGGCCAAGATCAATGGTGTGTCACTTTCAAACTGTTCACTGTCGACGGCAAGGCAATGCCGCATGACCAATGTCCCATGGCGATCACGCTCAAAGAGGGCCGCCCTGTCCGGAACGTCGAAGCAATTGCCCAGCGCCCGGATGGAAGCTTTTTTCCGTTCCTGCCGTTTCCGACTCCATTGAGGGACGAGCACGGACACCTCACTGGCGCCGTCAACATGCTTCTGGATTTGACGGACCGCAAAAAAGGCGAAGACGCCGTCCAGCACTTATCTGCGATTGTCGAATCGTCCTTCGATGCGATTGTGAGCAAGGATTTGGACGGATTTATAAGGAGTTGGAACAGAGGCGCGGAGCGACTGTTTGGATATGCGCCCGCCGAAGCTGTCGGGCAGCATATCAGCATGCTGATCCCGCCCGACCACCACGATGAGGAGCCAAAAATCCTTGAGCGTCTACGACGCGGCGAGCGGATCGAGAGCTATGAGACAATCCGCCAGAAAAAGGACGGACAACTGGTCCCGGTCTCTCTGACCATTTCGCCAGTCCGTGACGCCACAGGCCGCATCGTCGGCGCTTCAAAGATAGCACGCGACATAACCGTGACCAAGGAGAACGAACATCGCATCCGGATGCTGATGCGCGAGGTCAATCACCGCGTAAAGAACCAGTACTCGGTGATCCTTTCAATGATCCGCGAGACCAACAAGCGGTCCCAGAGTCCCAACGACTTTGAAAAGCAGGTGCGGGAGCGCATCATGGCCCTGTCGAGGTCTCATGATCTGTTGGTCTCGGCCGACTGGAAAGGCGCCACGGTCTCCGATCTGCTGGCGGCCCAAGCCAAACCCTTCGGCCGGGAAGACGCAATTACCATGGAAGGTCCACCGATCAGGCTCAGTCCCAATGCCGTCCAATATCTCGGCATCGCTTTTCATGAATTATGCACAAACTCTGCCAAATATGGAGCGTTGTCCGGCAGCCAGGGCACTATCGCAGTGACTTGGGGCATTACGGGTGAGCAAGGCAATCGAACATTGAAGTTGATTTGGTCTGAGGAGGATGGTCCTCGGGTCAATTCAATCGCGAGAAATGGCTTTGGCAGCGTCGTGCTTAAGAGTGTTGCCCCGCAGGCATTGAGTGGAACCAGCGACCTGAAGTACGGCGCCAATAATGTGGTCTGGACGCTCGAGGCGCCGGCACCTTTCGTCGAGGCCTCGCTGTTCGATGACCGCGGTACGGAACGCGATTTGACGGATAGTGCATCACTCTAAGTTGCAGCGGTTTCTCATTCAAGTTTCCGCCGGCGCAAGGATGGAACGCTGACGCAGCGCCTTTACCGCACCGAAACCTTCCGCTTGTCCAAAGCAAAACGCCGGCAATGCTCGAGATAGGCGACTTCGTGATCGGCGAGCAGATCAATGACGCTCGCCCAAAGCCAAGAAGGCGTATCCATTTCGTTGCCATCAGTGCGAAGCAACTCCTTGGTCCATAGGCGCCATGTGCCGGCATCCATCTGTCTGCGATGAGCCTTGCCGACAATACCACCGAGATGGCGGGCTATGGCCTCGATCTGCATGCTGTTCAGACGGTCTATCTCCAATTTGAGATCTTGCGGCGTCACTTCACGCACGAACACCGGCCTACCCATCACTGTCCCTGACAGCATCCGCTCACCCAAATGTGGGGACAGCGCCCTTGCGCCCGCAATGACACGCTCGGCATGGCTATGGGGCATGGCGGCATCAGGGCTGGACGGTGCAACCGCTGTGGTCGCCTCCTTCAGGTCAAGCAACGCCATCCGGCTATGCTTTCCCTGAACCAAGGCAGCGTAGCGGAGATGGCCGAGGGAACTGCACCCTTTGATCCAGTATGCAGCGTCCAGTACCTTCAATTTGCCCCTTCTCGCCTTGTCGACGTCGGGCGATAGCCGCGACACATCGGTGCTCTGAACGAATGCGAGCACCTGATGCCGTTCACCGCGATGAAGAGGCCAAAAGCGCTTGTTACGCGGCAAAACAGCGCTCATCGTCTCCAACCGTTCCATCGCCAGAGCGTGCCAGCGGCGACGGACCGCATGCTGTACCAAACTCCGTAGAGTCTTCGGCTTTGTTTGAGAGTCCCGTCCTTTGTCAGGGCCTTGAGAGGCCGACACATAGCCAACGAGAAGTTGGACAAGCATGCGTGCCGTTGTCACTCCAGGCAGATCCGAACTGCGAATAGCCGACGCCAGCGAGAGCCCCAATCGGACCAGATCATGGGCCGGGTTGCCGATGACGGTTTGGTCGAAATCGCGGATTTGAATATCGACGTTCCCCTCCAGATCCGCCAAGGCGCCAAGATTGCCGAGATGGCAATCACCGCAAATCCATATTGCCGGGCCCTGCGGCAGCGCCGAGCCGTTTCTGTCAAGCCATTCATAGAACCTGATGACGCTGCCGCGCACATAGGCGTGAGGTGATTGCGCCATTTTCCGGTTGCGGACGCGCTCGAGATAACCCTTACGATCTTTAAAATTCACTGAGTTCTCTCGGTATGCCGCGCGACCGATAGCGGCCAAGCGGAATCTGTCGTCGCTCTCCGGCCGGCCCCATCCTGCGGCATGCCTTCATCGTAGATTCTGCTGACCGAGCCGGCTTCGTTTGCGCTGTTCGTTGCCTCCGCGGCGAGTGCGGCGTGTGCCTCGCCGATTGCCTTTGAACGCGCGCGGTCCATATTGTTCAGCTCTCTTGCTAGAGACGGTATTATGTCAAAGTTCGGCGGCCTCGAAGCGGAGCTTGGCCATTGGTATCTCCTATTTCGATGCAATGTCTGGATCGGCTTTGCGTTCCAAAGATCGCTTCGCATCCTTCTGTCCCAGAGGACCGAGCCAGCGTGCGGCTCTCGGTCTTGTCGAACCACCAACCATCACCTGCTAAAGCTGGGATTCGATCGGGAGATGCCTGACCAGGGCAGCCAGGATGCGGCGGAACAATGCTGCCTCGGGTTCGCGAGTATAGGTCTGCGGGCTGCCTTCATCGCTGCCATGCCAGCGCAGAACTTCGTTCTTCAGTTCGAGCCGGTAGCTCGCTTCCGGCGCTATCTCCGATTTGAACCGATGTCGCAGTTCCGCGACCAGCTTCTCGTCTTCAAAAAGCACGCCCATTTCCGAATTCAACGATACGGACCGCGGATCGAAGTTGAAGGATCCGACGAAACCGATGCGGTCGTCGACGCTGAACGCTTTGGTGTGCAGGCTGGCGCCTTTGGATCCAAATACGGAGATCTTGGGCTGCCGGCTAAAGGGCTGAAGCTCGAAAAGCTGCACGCCCTTTCTCAGCAAGCGCTTGCGATAGTTGGCATAGGCTCCGTGGACGGCGGCGACATCGGTCGCGGCCAAGGAGTTGGTCAAAACAGCGACCTGCACCCCGTCGTCGACGAGGTCGCCGAGGATTTTTGAACCCTTCTTACCGGGGATAAAATACGGGGACACAATTTGCACGCGCTTGCGCGCCGACTGGATGATTGGGAGCAACTCCCTCATCAGCCAACCGCGCGGTCTCCAGCCTCGGACCTTCTCCGGAGGGTCGGAGATCACCCGCACGCGCTCGACCCAATGTACGTCACTGCTCGCCGCTATGAACTCGGCGATGGAGCCCTTGTCTCCGATACCGCTCAAAAGCGTCGACTCGGTTTCCGCGTCGCTTCCCTCGAAATAGGGGGCATGCGAGCCTGGCGCGGCTGCACCGAGTTCACCTATTGGCTTCGCGTCCTGGCATACCCAGAAAGTCTGGAAGATTTGCCCGGTTTGCTGGACGGCGGGACCGAGGAGCAGCATGTCGAGGTCACGGAAATTCGTCTCCGCCGCGTCAAAATAGGCATCGCCGACATTGCGCCCACCGACGATGGCGATGTTGTCGTCTGCAATCCACGCCTTGTTGTGCATCCGCCTTGTCAATGCAAAAAGCCGCAAGAGGACTTCCGCGCCACGCATGATGCCGCGCGCTCTGATGCCGCTCGGGTTGAACAATCTGAGTTCGATGTTTGGATGGTTGCTGAGCGCCAAATAAGCGGCATCGCTCTTGCGCGGATTGACGTCGTCGAGCAGCATTCTGACGCGCACGCCCCGCTGGGCCGCCCGAACAACTTCCTGCAAAAGCAAGCGTCCCGTGTGGTCGTCGTGCCAGAGATAATACATGAGATCAAGAGTGCGAGCCGCGCCCCTTGCCGCCAAAACACGCGCGGCGAACGCATCGTAATTGTCTGAAATCAGCAGCAGGCCGCTCTTACCTGCTTTGATTTTATCGGCCGATGTTTGCGTGATCGAGACGTCCATGGATTGACCAGTTTGGGAGGAGAACGAGGCGCCGTTTCATTAGGCCAAGAACCCGCGAGCGCTGATCTGGTTGCACGAGGGTCTTGAGCCTGCTGAGAGCTCACGAACAGCTAGCCCGTATGATAATCAGGTGGCTCGCCCATTTCGTTGCGCTGCTTCTTGTTCAAGCATCGCAATCTTTTCGCGGATCTCCTCTGGCTCGGCATGCTCCAGGCCGACAACGTCGTTTCTGGTCTCCCTAAGCGAAACGACGATCTCATCGAGCTTGGCGTGGATGGCGGCCGTATCGCGATAGCCCTGTATCAGGACAACACCGGTGATCACAATGGCGGCCACCGAAAGGGCATAGGTGACCGCGTTGGTCAGTCCGAACGGCACCAACGCGGTGCACAACACCATCGCGACCATCATGACGTAGAAGCCCGGCGGCCGGGAAAGGAATTCCGCTGCCACAAAAAGGATGCGGTTCATTCTAGCGTTCCCATAATTGCGCTGCCGGGGCTCGATCTCGCGCCGAACGCCGCCTTGGATACAACGACACCGTCATATCTTGGCCAGAGCGAATACGGCTATCAGCGCGGTGAGACCGACGCAAATGGGCACAGCCAGGAGGAAACCGGCCTCTATGAAGCGAGTCTGTTTGTCGTTGAACATTCAATCACCCGTCGCTGGCTAAATTCAAGTTAATAAGCGGTTCGCTCGCCGCAGCGAGCAAACCGTTGGCAACGCAGCTGCACTGATTTTGAGATGTGGGCTGTCCAAGTTCAGCCAAGGGATATTCCAATCACGAGCAGAGATATGGCCAGGACGAAAACTGGCGCTAACAACCAACGCGCTTGACCAACACTCCTGTCCATAAATCGTTCTCCGTTTCCGTGGCTGACAACTTCTGCCACAGGTGACCGTTCCAAGCTGCGCGGCCGGCAAGACCATTGCGGAATTCGACCGGACTTTGGTCCAACTTCGCCCCCCGACCGAAGTCCATCCAAGGGAACGATTGCATCCACGCCAAGTTGGCAGTTGGGCTTCGACATCGTCGATCGGGGCCAATCTCACGAGGAGTACGATTATGAAATTGCATGTCTCTGCCGCAGCTGCGGCATTTCTTCTGCTCGCAGGCGTCGGCATCGCGACGGCCGAGGACATCATTATTCAGCCGGAGCAGGAAACGGTTATCCGTGAATATGTGAAGAAGCAGCCGCTTGCGTCGGTGAAGGTTCCCGGAGTGGAACTCAACATCGGCACGGCGCTGCCCGACACCGTCGAACTTCGCGAAGTTCCCAACGTCAAATACCGCTATGTCGTGATCGACAACCGGACGGTTCTGGTCGATCCGAGCACCCACAAGATCGTCAAAGTTTACGACTGACCAGCCTTGCCAGCCGAAGCCCGTCGCCTCTCCCGGCGGCGGGTTTTCAACAGAAACGGAAAATCACAAATGCCAAATCTCGCAAAATCCGATGCCTTGGAAACGCGCGTTGAAAACCTCCGGACCAAGTTCGCAAACGCGAAAATTACCGGAGGCGACATGAAGGCCTTTCGAAAAGTCGCAACGGTGATGGCGGACTATCAAGGCCTCATCGACGGCGACGACCTGATCGCCGCCTCTTTCTCAATGACGATTAGTTCATTCCCGGCCATTGGCCTAAGGTGAACCAGCCGCCCGCGTCTAAGGCGTCGGGTTGGAACAAGGAAACGCCATGACTTCGACGGCAGCGCTGATCTGGTATCTGGTAATCGCCGGCCCGCAGGGCGGAATGGTGGTGTTGCCAAGCACTTTCGACAAGCGCGAACAATGCACGGCCGCAATCGTCGAATACCAGAAGCAGCCAACACCGCCGGGCTGGACCCTGCAGTGCATCCCGAGCGCCTCCCCATTCACCAACAATGGATCCGGTGAGTAGTGCGATGCAGAGCAATCGGCTCCTCTGACGCGACCTCGCCTCAGCTCTTAGTCTCGACATCGGCTGCCAGAAGCTTGATATGTTCGCTCGCGATTTTGAGCAGAGTTTCGGCGGTCTCCCGCGCTGTCCATCCCTGGGCCTCCGATTCGGTTACCAAGGCTGCGAATGCCGTTTCCAAGGCGACTTCGCAGTTGACCATTCGATCCGGACTTGCCTCCGGCAATATGGGCGGTTGAATGGTCTGGGACATGCGCGATCTCTTCAATAAAAAGGGAAAGCCCGCGCCTCTCGTGAAGAGCGCGGGCCGATCAAGGTGTCTCGCCCGATCTTCGGCAGGTGACGCGAGGGAGCATTGCCTGCCGCAATCACCAACCTTTGGAAGGCACTAATGTTCCAGACCAACCGATCGAAAGTGCGCTCACCCTCGAAGTGCACGATGATCCGCGAAACGCCTTTTCAGCGTCGAGGAACCGATGATCGCGGTGTATCCCTCAGCCAAGGAACCGCGGAATCCAACAAATTCACCGGGCAAGTCCCCAAAGGGCCAGCGCCCAAGCGGGTAATTTAATCGTTCGGGTACGTCAAAGTGAAATGACACGCTTGGCGAACTGTCCCATAGCTGAGCAGTCGGCGGCCAATTTGTGGGCTCCGCTGCTTGGGAGCGACGATCGCACCCTCGCCCGTAATGGAGGCGCCTGATGCTTGACCAACCAATTCGCTCACAAAACGAGGCGTTTTACCCGAATGACCTTGAGACCCTAAGGCTCGCCTTCGACTCACTTTGCGCTGAATTCTGCGTTCTTCCCGACACAGCTGATGCACAGGGGATTGCCGCCGAGCTGATAAGGCTATTCCAAACCGGCATGGCAAGTGGAGATATCCTAATGATGGCGGTGCGTGCCCGTTGGCAAAATGAATGGAAGATTGCTGGCTAGAGCGGCCTGGCCGCCGCGCGCGCGCCCAAGGGGAACCCCAAGACAGAAGAATGGCCCGGATCTCTGTCAGACCCGAACCGATCAAGTTGCGAACCTCGACCAGGCAGCGCCGCTCAGGAAGGTACGCTGCATCATGCTCAACCTGCCGCAGGCTTCGAGGTTCCGAGACAAGCAAAAAGCCCGCCACCGAGGCAAGGGCGGCAGGCTTATTGTGAAGCTATCCGACCAAGTCTCCGGCTCGTTTTGCCAGAGTGGGATCGATACGCTCCGTGTCCCACAATCACGTGCCTGTGTTCCATCGAAGCACGCAATGGCTCGCTTTGCTATTGGCTGGCCTGACGAGCCGCCTCAGCCTCCTGTACATCCACCGTGTAGAGCAGTTCGCCCTGTTCGTCGGAGACCCGCACCAGCCAACCAGACAAATCATCTGTTCCGGGCTCCAGATCGACCAAGAGATCGACCGCACAGCGAATTGCTTCGGCGCGCGCGGCGTCAAAGCTCGGCATGTGGGACGGAGGAATCCTCCGACTGGTTTCGCCGTCGCGATAGTCGAAAACATACACATCGCCCGCCGCATCTCTAACCGACGTCACCGAAACTTCGTCAAAGTTGCCGTTGCTGGTGGCGTCGTAGTCGTTCGAGGCAAGACCAAAGGTGGCGGTTTGGACGAGGATAGCCTTCGCGCGGTTCAGCACGATTTCCTCGTCCCCCTCGATGTTGGCCATGTCCACGGTAACGCATTCATTGCCTTGGCCACAAAACAGCACGCGCAATATCGCTTGGCCGTTCAGTGCGGCGGCATTCAAGACTTGGGTACGAACGATTTCCATTGCAGGCTCCCGGCTTTTTCTGTTGGCAGAAGGGGGCCGGACGATGCCAGCCGCCAATCTCAATCCTGGTGCTCTGGCATGTCTTCGAGCTGGTCCTTGGTCCAGGTGGTAACGGCATGAACATCACCGTCTTCATCGCGCATGAAATCCAGTTGGTTGGCTGAAACCGCCACCGGCTTGGCGCCGAGGCCGAGAAAGCCACCTACGTCAATGACAATCTGGCTGCCGTGCTGATGAGAAACGGTGCCGACCTTTTCGTCGTCAGCGCCATAGATGGTCGCGCCATCAAGAATCTCTGGCGTCAGTTCACTGCTGGCAAGCCTGATATGATTAGTGTGGTCCATCGTTGCATCTCCGGGTTGGGCCTGTCACCAATCTACGAGGAGGCTAAGGGTTCCCATGAGGGAAGGCCCTTCGCGGCAATCAGGCTCCAAAGCTGCGGCGCACCGGTTGCCCAGTGCCATAACAGCAGCCAGATCCTCGATGACCTACCTCTCGCGTGCAGGATGAACACCAGCAAGGTTCCGATGAGTTCATCTTCCCGCGTAATCCCAGACTTGAACAACGTCACCAGCGTTGCGGCGTGTGCCTCGCGTTCCTTGGCCGAGGCATCGGCAGGCAGGGGTGCTTGCTGAAGGCGCCAGAGCAAAGGAACGTCGCCCAGTTTGAGAATGCCCGCATTTTGAGAATGCCCGCATTGCGCATTGGATACTCGAAGATCACTCGCTCCTGTCCTGGCCCGGCACCCTAAATGGCCCAGCGAGGCGTCGGTTGCCTAACCACATCAAGTATCCGGCGCTTGCTTTTTTTCTTTGCGGCGGAACCAGTCGACCATCGTGAAGTTGCTTCTGCGCCTTGATTTGAGAAGGCCAAACAAACCAGGAGATAGCCAGATGGCGATGACAAAACCGGCCGCGACCAAGGGCCTAGGCGAACTGTTCCGAGATACGCTCAAGGACATCTATTTCGCCGAGAAAAAATCCTCTCGACATTGCCGAAAATGGCCAAGGCCGCGCAGAGCCCCGAGCTGGAGGCGGCGTTCGAAAAGCATCACGGCGAAACGCAGGAGCATGTGGCGAGGCTCGAAGAAATCTTCGAGATTCTCGGTATGAAGCCCCAGGCCAAGACCTGCGCTGCCATCATGGGTATTACCGAGGAAGGCGCTGAGATTATCGAGGAGTACAAGGGCAGCCCTGCCCTGGATGCTGGTCTCCTTGCCGCTGCGCAGGCAGTCGAACACTATGAGATTTCTCGCTACGGCACCCTGCACACCTGGGCGTCGGAACTCGGATTGACTGCGGCGGTCCAGCTGTTGGACCTCACGCTCGCCGAAGAGAAGAAGACGGACGTCGCCCTTACCGAGCTCGCGGAGTCGGCGGTCAACGTCGCCGCAGAAGCGGCGTAGCAAGGTTATCGCCTTTGGATGAGCCTTGGATACCAAGGCTCATCCGCACAATCAGCGCATCGGCGTCTCAGCGGCGCAACGGGAGTATGACATGGGCTTTTTCGGCAAATTCTTCTCAGGCCTGGATCGCAAGGCGCCAGCCGACAAAAAACGATTGGAGACGTGCGCAAGGCAACCGGCGCCGGCCCCGCGATCGCGGCTCATTCCAAAGACGCCAAGACGTCGGCAGCGACCGGTCAAAATCCAGCGGCGGCCAAGAAGAAATCAGCCAACTGACGGCCGATGTTGCACGCGACTTATGACAGGCTGCATCCGTTGCGGCTTGACGGCTCGTTGGGGTAGCGGGAACAGCTATGCCGTTCACGGCGTTGAGAGGACTCAAGCCCGGGCATTGGAGGCGAATTGGTGGAAGCGCTCGACGGCAACCCAACAACAACGGGTCAAGAGAAGGAACGCACTGGCGCACACGCTGGAGTCGTGGTCGACACAGCGAGGTTAAACGAGTGACTTCGAAAGCGAGACGAAGCCCGCAGCCAACCGGCAAAGAGGCCTCGTTGATCGATGGAGAAGCGGCCAGTCGCGCGGCATCCACTACTGAAGAGAATAAGGCCGCTCTGCGGTCGGAGGGCGGGGGACGCGGCCGCGACGCGGCTTGGCCATCCCAGATACCTGCGCTTGGATGGAAGGATATTTCCTGGCGCTTGTGGGAGGAATTCAACAAGGACCGGGTTCTGCTCGTCGCGGCCGGTGCCACTTTCTACCTGCTGCTTGCACTCTTCCCGGCTTTGGCGGCGTTCATCTCAATTTATGGGTTTGTCGCGGACCCGGTCACGGTTGCTGACCATGTCGCTTATCTCGGCGGATTGCTGCCGTCAGGCGGGCTGGACCTCATTCGCGATCAGTTGCAAGCTTTGGCCAAGCAGAAACCAGGGGCGCTCGGCATAGGTTTTTTCATCGGGCTTGGTATCGCACTCTGGAGTTCCAACAGCGGTATGAAGGCACTGTTTGATGCCATGAACATCGCCTATGAGGAACGCGAAAAACGTAGCTTCATCACGCTCAACCTCATGTCGATCCTGTTCACGGTTGGAGCGCTGCTGATCGGCATCGTGCTGTTGCTCACGGTGGGCGTCGTTCCAGCACTTTTGGGCTATTTCTATCTTGATGCGTGGACGGAAACCCTTGTCGCGGTATCTCGGTGGCCGATCCTTGTCGGTGCGATGTTGACCGGAATTTCCTTGCTTTATCGCTTCGGACCGAGCCGCGAGCGAGCCAAGTGGCGCTGGCTGAGTTGGGGCGCGTTGATTGCGACGGTGGCATGGATCGCAGCGTCGTGGCTGTTCTCGTTCTATCTGCAGCATTTTGCCAACTATAACGCCACCTACGGCTCGCTCGGCGCCGTTGTCGGTTTGATGATGTGGACATGGATTTCCGTCATCATCCTTATCGCTGGAGCCGCCATCAATGCCGAGATGGAGCATCAGACAGCCGTCGACTCGACCACGGGCCCGCCCCTGCCATGGGCAAGCGTGGCGCGGTGGTGGCTGACACGTTAGGCAAGACCGCAGACTGAGGCTCCAAATGAACGTCGCACCGTGAACGACGACTTCATGATTAGGACATGTCAGGACGTCCGGGCTGGACCCCGCCAATTTTCTGATTTGCTACCGCCTCCACCATAAGGACGAAGAGGCTGTGAACCTCTTCGTCAATCTCACGGGATGAAATGCCTTCCACCAATGCGTCCTCAATCGCCCTGTCAGCGAGATCAGTGATCAAGGAAGGGTCGGCGGAGGGGTGATCTGGAACGTTCTCGTTTATCCATTGGTGTAGAAAGGCGAGGCCACGTCTGCTCATGAAATGACTAATTTCACTCCGCGAAATAGGTTCCCTTTGAACCATTGTAGAGACCGGACGGACGGAATTTGCCGTGGCCCGAACTGAGATGACCTAGGCCGTTCCTTCGCGGGATGATGCTCAATAACCACCGATCACGGGCACGATCTCGCCGGTGATGTAGCTTGAGCATTGTGGCGACGCCAGGTGAATCGCATATGGCGATTTTGGGCTTGAAGTTGGTTTGAGAAGGGATTCTTTGGGAAGGCAGTCCACCGAGGAGTGACTGCCATTACCAGCCTTGAGAGCTATTTCGGTACGGTGCCTGATCCGCGCGCGGCCAACGCCACGCACCGGCTTGGCGACCTGATCGTGATGATGATCGCTGCGAGCCTGTGTGGCGCGACCAGCGCAACGGAGTTTTCGTTGTTCGCGCAAGAGCGCAAACAGGCGCTGTCGCGCTTGATCGACTATGAGGAGGCGCCCAGCCACGACACCTTCTCGCGGCTGTTGCGCCTGCTCGATCCGGAGGCCTTCGGACGGGCGTTCGCCGCCTTTGCCGCAGGCTTTACCCAGGCCCGCCAGGGCGTGGTCTCGCTTGATGGCAAGGCGCTGCGGCGGGCCTATGAGAAAGGTCTTGCGGCCAGCCCGCCCCTGACGGTGTCGGCCTTTGCCAACCAGGCGCGGCTATGTCTGGCGGCGGCCTCGCCCGGCGAAGGAGACAATGAGGTCGAGGCTGCCCTCAAGGTCGTCGAACTCATTGATCTTACTGGCCGATTGGTCACTGCCGATGCCCTCCACTGCCACACGCGCATGGCCAAGTCCATCATTCAGCGCGGCGGCGACTATCTGCTCGCGCTCAAGGGAAACCGCCGGCATTGGTTGGCTCGGGCCAATCAACAACTGGCCCAGACCACTCCCGCCGTCACTGAGCGGACCGAAACCAGCCATGGCCGCAGCGAATGGCGGCAGGCAGAGGTCGTGGTGGCAGCTGAACCAATGATGCCTGGGCACAAGGCCTTCATCCGCATCACCAGCCGGCGCGATCAGGCCAAGCCGCTGACGCGCCTGTTCATGGCCTCAACGCTGCTGTCGCCGCAGCAGGCGATCGACCTCACCAGAGCGCATTGGCAGATCGAGAACGCACTGCACTGGATGCTTGACGTTCATCTGCACGAGGATCTCAGCCGTGCCCGCAAGGACAACGCCCCCGCCAACGCCGCCCTCATCAACCGCATCGCCAGAAATATCCTTCAGGCCGCCGACATCGACAAAGTCCCCATCAGCCACCGCATCAAGAAATGCGCTTGGAATGACGACTATCTCATCCAGGCAATCGCTCATATGCGATAGCCCTGGTGGCGACGCCAAGAAGACATAAGCAGGCGCGATCTCCTCGGGCTGCGCAGGTCGTTTCATCGGGGTCTTTGCGCCGAACTTCGAAACATCGCTCGCTTGCTTTTCGGATGGGTTGAGCGGTGTCCAGACCGGGCCTGGCGCGACGGCGTTCACGCGGATTCCCCTGTCGATTAGATTGCCCGACAGCGCCCTTGTGAAAGCGTGGATCCCGCCCTTGGTCATCGAGTAATCAACCAATTCCTTCGATCCGTCTATCCCAGTGATCGATCCAGTATTGACGATCGCGGATCCCGGCTTCATGTGCGTCACAGCTTCCTGAGCCATATGGAAATAGCCGTACAGGTTTGTCTTCAGCGTAGTGTCGAAATGCTCTTCGGTCAGGTCGGCGAAGTCGCTTGAATGTACCTGGAAGGCGGCATTGTTAACGAGCACGTCCAACCCACCCAGCTGCTTGATGGTAGCGGTCACTGCCTTTCGGCAGAAGCCACGATCGGCGACATCGCCGCGGAGAATGATGCAGCGGTGGCCCTCGCTTTGCACCGCTTGTTCGTCACCTCGGCATCGCCATCCTCCGATAGATAAACAATGGCAACATCGGCGCCTTCGCGGGCGAACAAAACAGCGACTGCCCGGCCAATACCGGAATCGCCGCCAGTGATCAGCGCCACCTTGCTTTCGAGCTTACCAGAGCCACGCCAAAACGGGGCGTCATAGAGCGGAGCCGGCTTGATATCGCTTTCGTTCCCGGGTTTGGGATGATGCTGCTTGGGAAATGGGGGTGCCGGATATCTTCGCGCACCTGCTTGCATGCCGCCAGCCGGTTTCGATTTCGGTTTGGCGCGGTCGTCCGAGTCGACTTCTCGCTGTATGCGTTGCTGCTTTTCTTTTGCGTTGAACGTGTTTGTCTTGGTTGCGGCGGGCATCGATGTCTCCTTTGTTGTCAGAGACAACGCGCGTTTGTGGAAAAGGTTGATCGCCGCTGCGACAGGATGGAAATCCGCGTTGCATGTCCATTTGGCTCTAACGTTCTTGTTGGGTTCGTCCCTTCCGCCAAATCGGCGGCAGGAGGAACGATTTGAAAGGAAACTCGTTGGCTCTGAGCCGAAACAGGATGAACGATATGGTCGCGCCGCGTGCTGTCTGGAAAGGTTTTTGAAGGTTGGCTCGGTTACCTGCGGCGTCAAGATTGTTGGTGCCACCAGCGAAGCCTCGAAGATTCACTTCAAGATTTTGAACCGCAAGGACGGCCTACCTGTCAAAAGCGTCTATGCCGACGAGAAGACAGGGAAGCCGGTCGAAACGGAAGACCAGGTCAAGGGTTTCGAGGTGGAGAAGGATGAATTCCTCCAGATCGAGCCCGACGACATCAAGGCGCTCAAGCTCACGTCGGATCACACATTGGAGGTGGGTGAGTTTGTGGCGATCAGCGAGATCGACACCCGCTATCTAGAGAAGCCCTACTACCTCATTCCAGCCGACGGCGCGGCCGTCGAGGCATACGGCGTGATCCGCGATGCCATGAAGAACAAGGGCGTCGCAGCACGGTCCTGCATCGTGCTCTACCAGCGCGGCCGTGAAGTTGTTATCGAGCCATATGGCAAGGGCATGGTGATGACCGAACTTCGAAACCACAACGAGATGGTCTCCGAGGACAGTGTCTTCGATAGCATGACCAAGGCGAAATACGATCCCGAATTGCTTGAGATCGCCGGCATGCTCATCGACAAAAAGGTGACCACTTTCGATCCCTCGAAATTCGAAGACACCTACGAAGATGCGCTGATTGCCATGATCGACGCGAAGCGCAGGGGCAAGGCGCCCCCAAAGGCGGCGCCCAAGCCGCAGGAGAACGTCATCAACCTGGCCGAGGTGCTCAAGAAGAGCCTCACGCAGGAAGGATTAGCGACGCCTAAGACGAGCACTCCGAAGCGCAAGAGCGCTTAGTGCAAACCCGCACAGAGTCGATCAAGGAGCCGTTTGTGACCCAATTGACTGTCGAGCAATGTCGGGCGGCGCGGGCGCTAGTGGACTGGTCACAAGCCAGGCTCGGCGCCAAAGCGCAAGTCAGTGAGGGAACCGTTCGGGACTTCGAGAAGAGCAAGCGCGTTCCGGCCGGCGACATGCTGGTTGCGATGCGATCCGCGCTTGAGCTGGCGGGGGTTGCCTTTCTAAGTGATGGCGAGACGATCCATGGCGGACCAGGCGTTCGGCTCAAGACGTCAACGGTGCCGCGCACGCCTATCCAGGATGGCGAAGCGGGAATTATTCAAAACAGCGAAATGTAAGCCGCCGCTCGGATCGAGCCATCGCTGCCGTTACCTTTGATCGTTGTAGGGCTCTTTCGTTTGTCCAACCATCTTCGCGAGTTCCGAAAACGGTAGAATGTCGGATTCGCCTTGGGAATTGTTCGCGATCTGCAGAAGACGGATTGGAAAGCAGATGGCGTCGCGATTGGCCGGCGGCATGTCTTCGTAGGTGCGCTCATCGCCCGTGAAATTGGCTTCGGACTTCCGCAACGCGATATCGATGTCGTCGACTGAAAGCAGGCCTTTGTGGACCAGCAAATTGTTGATCGACGCGACCGCCATCATCAGACCTTCAAGCTGAAGATTGGCGACGTTCATGGCCTGGAACTCTTTACCTGGTCGGATGGGTTCTGCCCGTCTGACTGGTGAGTCTTGTCGTCCACCTCATTGACGGGGCGCGTCAGTCCAACGCCATTCTTGGGCTTCTTGTTTCCGGCCGCGTCCTGAGAGAACGCATCCGAAGGGTCGGCGCCGGTCTTTGCCGGGTATTTTGTCGCCCCGGTTTCGCGATGGTTTTCGTTGTCAGACATGTCTTGGTCCTCCGTGTGATCAACGATAACCGCACCCGGCAGCGCTAGTTCCGCTCCAGATGGAACATTCCCTACGGCCGGTCGTTGGCCAGCAAAGGAGACACGGAAATGGCCAAGATCAAGAACCTCGGCGCGGCTATTGTCAGGGAACCGCAGAGAGCCGGTGCCAAGATAGAGCGTAAAGGCCTGGACGGCAACGACGAGGATCAGGCGTCACCTACCCCTAAGACGGCAGGTGCTTCTCCCAAAAACAAAAGCCCTCGGGCAGAACCCTTCACTGCCAGACAAATCGATGCGCGGCCGGTGGCCGGCAAAACACCTCGTCCGACCAACCGACCGGGAGAATAATCATGCCGCCCAAACCAGAGCCAAATGAAGAACCGCCGGTAGATGCCCCGACCTGGACTCCCGACGTGCGAGAGCCTGACCCGGATCTTCTGCCGGACGAAATTCCTCTCCCCAATCCCGACGAGAACCGTGATCCCCCAAAGCGAGCTCTGCAATGAGCATCGATGAGGTGCGCAGCGGTGGCTGCCTTTGCGGTGCGGTTCGCTTTTGGTGAAAGGCGCACCCCTGCGCGTTGGACTTTGCCATTGCCAGGATTGTCGGCGCACAAGCGGCAGTGCGTTCACCTTCTTCGCGTTTGGCCGCGACCTGCTTATCAAGGCGCTGGAAACCTGCGGGCTTTCGAAGGACGGACCTTTTGCCCTGAATGCGGATCGCGCGTTGCCTCGCTGCGGGAGGAAGAGGCCGAGATCATGCTCGGTACCCTCGACATTGCCCCCAGCGATATCATACCCGGCTATGAACTTTGGATCGGCCGTCGCGAACCTTGGCTAATGGATCTGCAGTGGGCTGAGCAGTTTGAGCATGACCGAGAGCCGCGTGCGATAGACGCGCCATCGATGAGCGATGGGGGGTGGCCCATCACACACGGCCACGCATGCACTTGAGGCCCCGTCCCCAACCTCTACTATCGAATTTTGCTATTTGACCGGGGACATGATGGGCAACGCGACAGCAAGCAATCTGTTTGGACGCGCCAGGCGTTGGGCTATTGCCTTGACGCAGCAGAAAAGCGTCACCGGAACGGATGGCGAGGTGTCGTTCGGGTTGTTGTTCGCCAACATGCTTGGCGCGGAGACTGTGTTTCGAGACGCAAAAATCTGGACGATCGAGATCGAACCTGGGGACGGCCGCCACTGCGTGGCAATGCTGGTCCGGGGTGCGGGGCGAGGCACCATTGTCCTGACAGGGCACTACGACACCGTCTCGACCCATGACTATGGTGAAATGGAAGACTTGGCGACCGAACCTGAACACCTCACCCTTGCCCTGGCCAAGAGCTTGCACATGGCCGAGACGTCCGCCGCCCAACTAGCGAAAACGGATCTCGCCTCAGGAGAATTTCTTGCCGGGCGTGGCCTCCTGGACATGAAGGCTGGCCTTGCCGCTGGATTGACCGTCTGCGCGGAATTCGCCGACCGTGTTGGGCCTGCCGGCAACTTGCTCTTCATCGCCGTGCCCGACGAAGAGAACAATTCCGCAGGGGCGCGCAAGGCTGTCCAGGTGCTCCCCGAAATAGCCAGGGAGCATGACCTCGATATTGCGGCGGCCATCAATCTTGACGCCATCACCGACGATGGCGACGGCAGCAAGGGTCGAGTCATCGCGTTGGGAACAGTCGGCAAATTGCTGCCGACTGTTTTCGTGGCGGGCGTTCCCGCCCATAGCGGCTTTCCCTTGAATGGGCTCAATGCGGGCGCGCTCGCTGCCGCCATCGCAGCGCGCATTGAATGGGCGCCGGAGCTTACCGACGGTTCCCAGGCGCTGCGGGGAACAGCGCCAAGCCTTCTCAGTATCCGCGATGGCAAGGCCGGCTATGACGTGACCACGCCTGCGACAGCCTTTGCCACGTTCAACGTGCTGAGCTATCGGCGAGCGCCAGACGAGGTGCTGGAGCGTTTCGACAGGCTATGCCTCGATGCGGCGAGAGACTATCGGGCGCAACTCACTCGACGAATCGGTTCGAGGCGCAGCGATTTCATCGAGAGCATCCCCCTGTATCGATACGAAGCCGTGCTGGGCCGCCTCGAGGCGGAAGCGATATCGAAGCTTGACGCGCTCAGCGCTTCCGTCGCCGCTGGCGTACTTTCTTTGCCCGAACAATGCCGGATCGTGACCGAGGAAGCCTGGAAGCCGAGCCAGCTACCAGGCCCGGCAATCATCACGGGGTTTGGCTCGACCCCTTATCTGGCCACGAACCTTTCAGATACGCCAATAGCAGCGAGACTAAGGGCAATCACCTCCGACATAGCAGCTGGATCGAGCGTCCGTTACGGCAGCGCTATCAGTTGCACGAAGTACTTCGCCGGCATTTCGGACATGAGTTTCTTTGGCGAGGCCGCCGCGTCGGGTTTCGATGTGGTCGGCAGGAACACGCCAATGTGGAGGGACGGGTTCGATGGCCGAAGGCAAATGGGTTAGCCAATATACCGACCATCAACATCGGCCCATGGGGTCGAGACTACCACACGCCGCTGGAACGTTTGCACATAGGCTATGCGTTCGACGTCCTGCCGCGGATCCTCCGGGATGTCTGCGAGGCACTCCTCAATTTCACTATCCGGTGATGTGGAATGAGCGCCCCTGTGGCACCACCGATGGCGAATGCCTCATGTTTTCAATATCTGCGCGAACGTGCACTGTTTCGGAGCCTTGTCAGGGCGCCACCGCATGAACTTGGTGCCGTGTCGGAAGCGATCGCCGGTGACATGATCGAACCGGACTTCCACCACCAGTTCGGGCTTCAATGGCTCCCACTCCCCGCTCCTCTCGGTGCTCCAACGGCTCGGTCCCCCCGGCGCTTTGCCGGTAAAGCCCGGAGGCGAACGCAAGGCTTCGAGTTGTCGGGTGAGCTCTGATCGATCCTCCTGCGCGATCGTCGACGTAAATCCCACATGGTCGAGCTTGCCCTGGTCGTTGTAGAGCCCAAGCAACAACGAGCCGACCTCGCGCGCGTTCGCCAAGTAGCGAAAGCCACCGACCACACAATCGGCTGTGCGCAGCCGCTTGACCTTGACCATGGCGCGCTCGCCGGGCCGATATTCGTCGTCGACAAGCTTGGCGACAACGCCGTCTGTTGCCCCGTGACCGGATTCGCCAAGCCACTTCGTTGCTATTGTCAAATCCCGAGTAAAACGCGACAATTCGAGATTGGCATGTCCCGCTGACTTAACGAATGCATCCAACGCCTCGCGCCGCGCAGACAGCGGTCGATGCATCAGGCTGGCATCCGGACTTGCCAGCATATCGAACAGGATCAGCTTGGCCGGTGTTTCGACAGACAGTTTCCGAATTCTGCTTTCCGCTGGATGCAATCGCATCTGCAGCGCATCGAAAGAAAGCGAGCCGGCAATGTCGATGACGATCTCGCCATCGACCACGAATTCATTGGCCTTCAGGTCACGCAACATCGAGACGACTTCCGGAAAATAGCGGCCGAGCGGCTTGCCTGATTTCGCCCGAAGGTCCACTTCATCGCCGGCTTTGAAGGCGAGGCAACGGAACGGTGCCGTCGCAGGAGTGGTTGGAATTGTGAGTTGGCGTAGTCTCCGGGGTGTCAAACCTCGAATCATCCGGCGTTAGAGCGCCGGACAGGAGACTACGCCATGACAAGGACTACCATGAATGCGGAAGCCGTTCATCCTGGGGATGAGGCGACGAGCTATCTTTTCGACAACTGGTTTGATCCGATCGAAGCTGGCCTGCGCGAGCGGGTGCGCGGCTTCATCGAGACGATGCTCGAGACCGAGCTGGACGCGGTGCTTGCCCGTCCCCGTTATGGCCGGCAGCCGGCGGCGCGCAGTGAGGAGACCACCGGTGTCGCCGGCCACCGCCACGGCAGCCGGACGCGCACGCTGACGGGGACCTTCGGCACCACCGAGATCACGGTTCCGCGGGCGCGCCTCGATGCCGGCAAGGACAAGACGGTGGAATGGAAGAGCAAGGCCTTGCGCGCCTATCAGCGGCGCACGATGGCCGCCGACGCGCTGATCGCGTCGAGCTACCTGGCGGGCACGAACACCAGGCGCGTGCGGCGTGCGCTCGCCGCGCTGTTCGGCGGCGCGATCGGCAAGGACGTCGTCAGCCGCACCTGGCGCAAGGTGAAGACGGACTGGGACGCCTGGAATGCCCGCTCTCTGGCCGACGAGCCGATGGTGCGCCTCATCCTCGACGGGACGGTGGTTCGTGTCAGGCTCGACCGCAAAGCGACCTCGATCTCGCTGCTCGTGGTCATCGGTGTGCGCGCGGACGGCCAGAAGATCCTGCTCGCGGTCAAGAATATGGGTGGCGAGACGACGGAGGCCTGGCGGGCCATTCTCGACGATCTCGTCGGGCGCGGCCTGCGCCGACCTGAGTTTCTCATCGTCGATGGCGCACCTGGCTTGGACAGGGCGATCGCCGCGCTGTGGGACGGGTGCCGGTGCAGAGATGCACGGTTCACAAGCACAGGAATCTGCTTGCCCATGCTCCCGAGCGGCTGCACGAGGAGATCAGCGCCGATTACACCGACATGATCTACGCGGCCACGCCGGAGGAGATCGAGAGCCGCCGCAAGGCGTTCCTGCGCAAATGGCGGCTCAAGTGCCGGGCGGTGGCCGACAGCCTGGAGGAGGCCGGCGAGCGTCTCTTCGCCTTCACCCGGCTGCCGCCGAGCCAATGGAAAAGCGCCAGAACAACAAACGCGATTGAGCGTCTGCATGAGGAGTTCAAGCGGCGCATCAAGACCCAGACCGTTCTGCCTTCGGCCGAAACCGCGGCAATGTTGTTCTGGGCGTTGATGGCGTCCGGTCAAATCTCGATGCGAAAGATCGACGGCTGGCAGACGCTTCCTACGAAGCCACTCGATCAGCAGATTGACCTCGCCGCATGAGCCGTTAATCTTAACCTACCGGAGGCTGCTCCGCCGAATTCCAACACGACCCGCTACGGCACCAACGGAACCCGTCCCACTTAGGTTCGTACTGCCATTGGCTAGCGCTACCAGGCAGTTTTTCAGCAGCCTTGGCTTCCATCGGCTCCGTGTCCAATGGGACGGCAAAGGACGGTTTTTCACCTTTCGATGTCATGCCGCGAGCTTTGCTGAACCAAGCCGTTTGATGGCACTGCTGAGCGACCTCTCACCGTCGTCGTAGTCGGCCCAGGCGACCGTCTTCTTCAGCAGGCTCGGCACGGTTCGGACCGTGTATTTTTTCGGGTCGAGATCCGCCCTCACTTGACCCCATGTCAGCGGCATGGAGACAGTCGCTCCTTCCCGGGCACGGGATGAGAGGGGTGCTACGGCCGTCGCCATGCGATCATTGCGGAGGTAGTCGAGAAATATCCGGGATGTCCGCAGCTTCTTGGCCATGTTGACGAGGTAGAGGTCCGGACGGTCCGCCGACATCTGCATGCAGACAGCCTTCGCGAAGGCCTTTGCCTCGGGCCAGGTCGTCTTGCTGCGCTGACCGGCCAGCGGCGTTACAACGTGCAGGCCCTTGCCACCCGTGGTCTTGCAGAAGCTCACCAGGCCCAAATCTTCGAGACGGTCACGCATTTCCTTGGCCGCTGCGACGACCTCGGGAAAGGAGACTTCCGGACCAGGGTCGAGGTCGAAGACAAGTCGCCCGGGTATCTCGGGGTTGCCCGGCTGGCAATTCCAGGGATGAAATTCCAAGCCGCCGATCTGGGCGATCGCAGCCAGGCCCTCGACGCGGTCGATCTGCAGATAGGGCTTATGGTCGCGGAAGACTTTCACCAGTTCCAGCAGATTGGACGTGCCTGGCATTGCGTGGCGCTGGAAGAATTGCTCGCCGGCGTACCCGTCGGGCGCGCGCACCAGCGAACAGGGGCGACCTTTGAGATGCTTGATCATCCACGGGCCAACGGCCTCGAAATATTCCGCCAGGTCGAGCTTGGTGACCGGCTGGCCACCATCTCCGGCATTCGGCCATAGCGGCTTGTCCGGTTTCGAGATGATGACGCCCATAACGACCGGGCTTCTTCCCGTCCTGCCAGTTGTTTTGGCAGGGTCGGCAATCTGCGTCTCCCGAGGGTCTGCTGGCCGCTCGGCCTCAACCTCTCTCGCCGGCTTGTCTTCGCGGAGGCCTTTGAAGGCGGCCTGCCTGATATTCCCGCCGCCGGTCCAGCCGGCGAACTCGATTTCCGCGACCAGCTGCGGCTTGGTCCAAAAGACGGTCGCATCCTTTTTCGGTGCGCCATCACCGGTAAACGGCCACTTGGCGGCCTGCATTTCCTTCAGCCGTGGCAGCAGCTGCTTGATCTTGGCCTCGCTGTAGCCAGTTCCGACACGGCCGATGTAAGCGAAGTGCTCACCGCGATTGATCCCGACCAGCAACGACCGGAACTTGCCGTTGGTGGTCGACCAGCCACCGATGACAACCTCATGCCCGGCGCGACATTTCGATTTCGCCCAGGTATCGGTTCTGCCCGAGACATAGATTGCATCAGCTTTTTTGGAGATAATGCCTTCGAGCTCAAGTCGGCAGGCAGACCGCAGCACGGCGTCGCCGCCGTTGGTGAAGTGCTCAACATAGCGGATGAGATTCTCACCGCGCTCGGCCTCACCGAGCATTTCGCTCAGCCGTTCCTTACGTTCCGAGAGTGGCAGCTTTCGTAGGTCGACCCCCTCGGCGAACAGCATATCGAAGGCAAAGAAGATCAGATCCTTTGTCCGGCGCTCCGACAGTGCGGCCTGCAAGGCGGCAAAGTCCGGCGCGCCATTTTCGCCGAGCGCCACGATCTCGCCATCGACGATGACGTTGGGAAGACTCACCGCCTCTTTTGCGATGGCGCCAAACTTCTCTGTCCAGTCGAGGCCCTTTCGGGTCCTCAGCGTCGCGGCGCCTTCTTCGACTCGCAATTGGACGCGGTAGCCATCGAACTTTATCTCATGCACCCAATTCGATCCCGCCGGCGGTCGGGAAAGGGTCTGGCAGAGCTGGGGCGGGATGAAATCTGGCATCGTCAACGCCAGGTCACGAGCGGGACGTTTTGGACGCGGCGTTGATTTTGCTGACGGTTTGGGCGAAGCCTTTGACGACTTTGCGCGCTCGTCGGCAGCATGGCCGCGGTTGCTGTCCCACACTGCGTCCGCATCGGCCGTCGATGACCCCTGCATCATGAAGGGCTTCGGTCCGGCTCCTTTACCCGCGGCAATCTTATCCATGCTCCGGCCTGAGGCGACGGAGCGGTCCTGTGTCAGCACCGCGTCGCCATTACCATCAGTCGCGTATTTGTCGCGGTGCTTGATCAGCAGCCAGTTGGTTCGCTTCCCGCCATTGCGGTCATGCTTCATGCGCACCAGGACAAAACTTCCGTGCAGGCGCTTGCCATCGAGCGTGAATTTCAGATCGCCCTTCTCCAAGGCTTGTTGGGGAGATATGGATCCTTCCGGCTCCCAGTAACCGCGATCCCACAACTGCACGGTGCCGCCGCCATACTGTCCCTTGGGGATCGTCCCTTCGAAGTCGCCATAGTCCAGCGGATGGTCCTCAACCCCGACTGCCAGGCGCTTGTCCTGCGGATCCAGCGACGGACCTTTTGTAACGGCCCATGACTTGAAAACACCGTCAAGCTCGAGGCGGAGGTCATAGTGCAGCCGTGTGGCATCGTGCTTCTGGATCACAAACCGGAGCCGGTTCGATTTCGCGATCGAGCGCTCGCCGCTGGGCTCTTTCGTCTTCGTGAAATCCCGTTTGGCCCGATAGGTGGAAAGCTCGCCCTTTGTCATGGAAATGCCTCGGCTGATGACGCAACGCGCGACTCAACGTCGTCGGCGAGATTTGGTTCGGGTGCGTGTGCGGATGCAGTCCGCGAGAGATCATGAAGGACCGCAGACGTGTCGAGTGGCGCGAAGCGCCGCTCGACACGTCTGCGATAGTGTTTGCTAGGGCTTTATGACAACCTTGATGCATCTATCCTTCTTGTCGCGGAACGTCTTACAGGCCTCGGGCCCGCCTTCGAGGTCGATGCGGTGGGTAATCAGAAACGAAGGATCAATGTCACCTTCTCGATGAGCTGCATCAACGGCGCGAGGTTGCGTTGAACATGCGTTTTGCCCCGTCATCCTCGTCAGTCCTTTTCCGACGTAAATGCCCCATGGGCACGGTCACGCTGCCGATAACGACGCCAGGGAGCGAGGCGGTGCCGCCGGGGCGGCAGGCCATCAGCGCCTGTTGCAGGGCATAGGGCCGCTCCATGGCCGTCAAGTCGGTCTGCAAAGTCTAGATGACACCGCCTAGGCCGTGGCTTTCCATGCCAACCGCCTCGATCACGGAGTCGGGGCGTTTGCCGCCCGTCATGTCCAGAATGCGCTGCTGCAGGTCCTTGTGGTCGTCGCGTAAGGTTTACGCGCCTGACGCTTGCGCGCTGAACCTCTGCCTACAACCGCTCCTTGGGTTCCCCAGGAACGGAACCTAGAAAAACGGCGAAGCGCCGTTTACGCCCTGATCGAGATGGAGGCAGCGGTGGCGCATGCTGGGCTTGAAATCTGCGCTTAGAACCAGCCCCGCCATTTGAACCAGACGAGGGGCACGATGGCGCTCAACACGATCAAAGCCAGCCCGTAGGGATAGCCGTACATCCAGTCGTACTCAGGCATGAACTTGAAATTCATTCCATAGATGCCCGCGATTAGCGTTGGCGGTATACCGACGATCGATACTATCGTCAGAATTTTGAAGATATCATTCTGGGCGATCCCAATCAGACCCACCATGGCGTCGAGCAGAAACTGCACTTTGTCAGAGAGGTGGACCTCATAATTGTCGAGCGATGCAACGTCCTGTTTCAGGCCTGCCATGCGCGGCTTCAATTGCCCGCCGGCCCAGTCCGAGGTTAACTCACATGCGAAATCTATCGCACGACCCAAGGCCAACAGCGCATCACGCTTTTCAGAGAGATAGTCGCCCAGGCGACCGAGTTGGCGCAGCCGTGCTCGGATAAGCTTGTTGGAACGCACTGCCTTACGCCCCTGACCTTCGGGCACATGGAAGGCCGTTGTCGACAGGTCACGCAATTCCGTCGCCACCTCTTCCAGACCATCGGCCAGTCGATCGATAAGTTCGTCGCACAGGTCAACGAACACCTCGAGACTCGACCCCGGCCGTTCCTCGGAGCCAGTGAACCGTGCAGCCACGGCGTCGAAGGCCGGCAAAGCCGCGAACCGTACCGTGATCAGGTGCTCGCGCGACAGTACAAGCCGATCGGCGCGATTTGCGGGCCATCGCGCTCAGCATGGGTTACCATCGGTACGCTCATCGACAGCACACCGTCTCGCGCCTTCAGCCGACTTGAGGTTTCGATCTCGCTGAGAGCTTCACGACTTGGCACTTCGATCCCAGCCGCCTTCTTGACCTCCGCGACTTCGGCTGGCGCAGGATCGCGAACGTCCCACCATATGGTTTTGCCCTGCGCCTTCGGCACATCGCTTTCTGGATAGATGCTCAACATCTGACGATGCCCCTTCTGGCGACACAGGGCCTGGCTGGCATGAAATCGCCGCCCAGACGAAAAAACGAATCCCTGGCCGTCGAGGCAGCCATGTTCACGCAGGCGCTAAGGCGACGGGTCGGAAATCCCGGGCAGCATCTGGCGCAGCACGCGGTCGCGCAGGAATACGTGATGGAAGATAGCTGCAGCCGCGTGCAAGCCAGCGAGCCACATAATGACGTCGCCTAGCGTCCCGTGGATTTCTGCGAGCGAGGCGCCGGCATCCCAGGGCCTGAAAAACGGACCCAGCGCGCCAAACCGGTATAGCATCACCGGATGGCCGCCAAACCAGGCCCCCAGCATGGCGGTGGCCGGAACAGCAAAAAGAAGTGCGTAGAGTGTCCAGTGCGTCACCCTTGAGGCGACGTCCATCCATGTGGGCATCGGCGGCGACTGGGGAATACGATCGAACAGGCGCCAGATCAAACGAACGACCAGCAAGCAGAAAACAGTGAAGCCGAGTGACTCGTGAAGCAGCAATCTCGGAGCACTGGCAGCTGAGTACACGCGCGCAGGAGGCCCCCCTACTGAGACTAGGAACGCGATGAGCACGAGCAACGCTGTCAGCCAGTGAAGCGCCTGGGCTAGGCTTCCGTAACGGGTTGTCGTACCGGACAGTGCCATTCAAGGACTCCAGTCGCGAAAGATTTTCGCGCTAGCTCCGCGAAGCGCCACGTTTCCATAGTTCCTCAAGCGCCTTCTCATAAATTTCCAAGCCCGTCTTCTTTCGATCAGTTGCCAGCAGCCGGCCGTTATTTCGTTGTGGTGTTGAACTCACGGTTTGCCGCATAGTCGATAGTGAAGGTACCAGGAGGAGCGCGAACGCCCTCCTTCACATTGGAGATAGTGACCGTTGTGATTTGGCCCCTCTCGTCGGTGAGGCTCCATCTGAGTAGATCGAGCGATTTCTTGTCGAACACCATAGCGATGTTCGAGTTTCCGAAAGCAGACTTGTCGGCTAACTTAATGATAACCTGGGCGCCCTCGTCTCTGATGCTTTTAAGGCGATTGCCAGAGAATTCGACCTTATCGTCGAGTAGGAGCTTAAGCGGCGTCTTCGAGAGAGCATAAAGACGGGATGTCTTGAGCTTCCTGTTGTAGATCACGACGGATTTTCCGTCTGCAATTAAGCTGACCCCTGATTGGCCTGCATAGTTGAACCGAAGCTTGCCCGGGCGCTGGAGAAAAAATCTGCCGCTGGTCTTTTGCGCTCTTGGGCCAGACTGAACGAAGTCCCCGGACATTGACTTTACGGATGTCAAGTGAGCGGCAATCGTCGCGGCTTCTACAGGCGCGGCCGAGGCCACAGTCGCAAGTTCGATATTTATCCCTGAGGCGCTAACAACGGCAAAACAGAAAACCAGCAGTCTTTTGATCTTATATCCCATCTCTTATCCCACCCGGAGCGCGTCTCTTATCACACCGAGCGCGCGCCTGATCGAAAGAGTTCACGTCTAGACATCCATCCCGGCAATGATTCGACCGCCGCGTAGCTGTCATCCCCATCCCCCAAGGCCTTGCTGTCCGAGTATTTTGGCCTGCGTGGCGCCTATCTCCTAAGACCAAAAAAACTCAGAACTGCGAGAACAACGACCACGAGCCCTACAATGTAGATTATGCTATGCATTGACTCATCTCCAAAATTAAAGCGAGGCCCGCGCTATCTTGCGTGCCTACGATGCCTCGCACCCTGAAAGGGAACATTTAGGACAGCCTAATGTTCCGTCGGTTGTCTGCGATTTCGCGCCTATTCAGATATTTGGTGGCGCTTGGTTGAGATTCAGAGCGCAGTGGGCCGCCTGACATTGGGTCAGAAGCCCCTCCCCGGGCGGTCTTTCAAACACCGAGACAGATCCGTCACCGTCACGCCTAAGACCCTAGAAAATATCGCACGGCTTCAGAAGAGGGGGAAAGGCGGTAGCGCTCTCCGGCTACCACCATTCCCCCTTCGACGCCGTGGGGGAATGCCTCCTCGCCCAGGAGTGGTGTTAGCCGCCCAGCGATTTCGACTTCGATCCCGCCAATCCTCGATGGACCTCGAAACATCGCGACGGCTTCGATCAGTCCCGCATCGCCTCTGCAGATTCGGGATCGCCAGCGGCAATGTCCTTCGCAAGCCCTGTCTGAAGCTGGTTCAGTTGTGCCTCGTAGCGTGCCAGCACGAGGGATGCAGCACGATGACTCCGGTCGCGGGGGCAAGGCCAGCAACACCACATAACGAATGCGCGATGTAGGGACGCAAATCGAAAGAAGCAGATCCTCACCGGTGAGGGCTGGCCTGGTATGGAGATGGCGACGGTAGTCCCTGGAGCCTGCTCCTTGAAGGACATCGCTGACGAGAATGCCAGATGCTTTGAGTTCCTCGCGAGCTGCCGCTGATATCGGGTTGATCTGCGGCAGATCTGCCCCGCAACCGACGCCTGTGTTCAACAGCTGATTACGCCCGAGATCGCGCCGCACAAGGCTATAGGTGGTTCCCCTGTACCGCACGGAGTGCCTCTCCTCGAAAGGCCTCCAGGTCGCCATTGGCGAGAGCTGCGGATTTCGACAAGCCGTCCAGGATCGTTCTTAGAACGGTGCAAAAGCGCACGTTGGAGTAGTTGCCGATGGCGTCCCAGAGCGTGCTGTTGCCCTGCTCGCGCTCTCTGTAGGCGCTCGGGCCATCTTAGCTCCTGCGATGAAGCTCGCCCGGGACCTCGTTGTCGTGAACATCCGCACGACAGTGGCCGACCTGGTAGTCGTGATTGAAGGCCCCCCATGCCTTCGCGGCCTTCGACGCGGTAGACGATAGGCATGACAAATCTCCGCCTGCGCCTCGTCCCCGGTAGGACGAAGACGAGAGCGGGTTGCTGTTGCGATTGCTGTTGCTGTTGGTGGGACCTAGGTGGCGCTGGCGCGCCGGAGGATCTCGGCCACGACTTCGGCCGGTACCACTTCGCGAGCTCGACCTCGTCAATGTTCCCTTCCTCGACCAGCATCTGGATCTCCTCGACCTCTTGGTCGCTGAAATCGGCCGTTGCGGTGTCGCGAGGGTCGCGCCACGTCACGGGCGGGAGGTCTTGGTATTTGTAGTCGCGCTCCTTCACCACTCGCCAGTGGTGGGGCTCGATGCATCGTGGCTCTAGGCAGGTGGGACGGATTGAAATCCGTGGGAAATCCACCAGATTGAGCAGCACACGGGCGGGGTTGCCGAAACGTGGAGGTGTGGGCGCCGGCCGCGCATTGGACCATCCCAGATCAGGTGGTTGCCCTCAATGTGGGACTTCCGATCAACTCTCTCACGCAGCGTCGTTTTGGGTCTGGCCATGGGTGCTCACATAGTGACGCGGGAATAAACCGAACAGCCTGAGTGCCCAACTCGCAAGACCATTATTTTATACATACTATAGTCAAACTTTTTGGCCCCCCCGCGATTTCAAGTACCGTTCTGTTAGGTTTATTATTTCCCCGCGTTGGGGAATGGAGGGAGAAATAAAAGAACTTATAATTGGGAAAAAGCCACGCGATTAGAATGGCTTATTCCAGTTTCTTAATCCAGTGATTGACTTCGATTGCCTCGAGCACCCTACCGGCCGGTCTGCGAACCCTGGCCTCGTCGAGGTAGCGGATGGCTTGATGGACCCAAGCCGAGGTCCGGATTCGTCCGTGTCGGGGCCAAGTGTGATTGTCTTGTCAATCCCGCAAACTGGCGGCTTATGCAATCAAAATCGAGAAGCCGCACACGCAATGAAAATTTGGTAGACAGCCGAACTGGTTTGCCCGCCACCGCTCACACCACCACAATAAGGCGGGATAGCCTCATTCTCACGCGCATTTGCAGAACAACGATCGTGGTTTCCCCAAAGAAAATCGGGCAGAGCAGCCTGACTCTCTGGAAGCTGGCGTCCACCTATCTACCTTCCGCTTCGCCCGGACACAGCGACGCCGCGACAACTCACATGACGCATAACCGGCTCCTCGTGTCTGCCTGCGGCGTGTCCCGCGTCGTCGCAAGCAGATGCACCGGCAAATATTTAAGGTTGCAACCTAATGCGGAGAATAGCGGTGATTATCCACTCCTCGATTTCTGCCGCTTGCGCGCCATCGTCACTAGAGCGGCGCAGAACTGGACAGAGGTTGCGCCACTCCATGGCCCCTTTGGTCGCGTTTAGCTGCAGCAGACCTGCCTGCGGCTGCTAAGCTCTGCAAACTCGGCATAGCAAGGGCCGCAAGGGGCCTGCCGAGGTTAGTGCTTCACGATTGGAGCTACAGGCACGTTTGCCAGATCGTGTTGCCCGACCCACTGGTATCCCCACACGATCGAATTGGGCAGAGCCAAATCTTCCAACCTGACCTCCGGGACATTTGTGTCCTGACACGAAAGCAGAATGTCATCGTGATCGGGGAGATCGTCAACAATGTGGGTGAGCCAAGGGCGGATGTGAAGGCTTCCGTCCCAGAGCGTGAAGGCAGCGAACGGCCAATTCTTGTAAAGGACCAAGTGGCTGGCCTTCACCACCCTGTAGTAGAAAAATTCCTCTCCCTTAGAGAGGTAAACGCCGGCAGAGGGGAAAGCGTCATCCTCTTGCTCGCGGCGACGCAAGATCGGCTCCTTCAGGAAATGCGGCTTCCCGTCAATGGCAACCGGCTGAGGCAGGAGGCCGTGCTGAGCCATTCGGAGAACATCTTCTTTGCGCACACCAAGCAAGTCTGCGACTTCTGTTACAGTCAAATATTCGTCGGACATATGGTTCCTTTCAATGCTTTTGTCCGACCGGCATGTGGCCCCATCGCTCATCATGCGCTAGGTACGTTCTTTGCAATACTATAGGGCAAGAGAACTAACTCTGCCTGGATCATCCACTCCGTACGTGATCACGCCCGCGCCAAAGCCTGACTCAGATCCAAGGCCGAACCCCGCATCGCTCAACCAGTGCCGTGATTGCTGCGTCTAGATCGATGCGTGGACCAGGCGCAGGCGCCAACGTCAGTCGAGCTTCAGCCTCTGCGACCCTATCGCCTTGAGGCACTGCGCGAAGAAGACGGCACTGAAGCGTCCACGTGAGAGCTTGTTGCGGATGTTGGCCGCCTTTTCCTCGACGCCAATGGCAGCCAACTTCTCGGCCAGGTCGGCGTAGCTCAGGCCCTGAAGCTTTAGCTCAGCTTTCAACAACCCGCTGATCAGTCGCTCCCACTCGGTCTCGGTCATCCAAACATTCTCCCGCAAAAAATCTTCGGCGGCCTATTGAAGGCAATTTTGCGCCACTTATGTATCGCAAACAGTGCAAACGCACCGTATACGATCAACAACTACCGCTAAGGAGACTCACAACATGACCATCGACCACACAACAGCAAAAGTGCTGACCGACCTCCTGCGCGAACTCTCCTCGGAACTGGACCTTCATCACGAAGATGACCAGTTGCCCGCCCTTAAGCCAACGATCGAAGCGCTGCGAAGGGCTGCTACCCTGATGACGAACGCCGGCCACAAGACCCCGGAAGTCTACCACCATGTTATGCGTGCGGGTTTCACAAAGTTCGGGACACAGATTTCAGTAAGTCGCGGCCAAGGATTTCAGTAAGTACGGGACATCCGTTTCAGTAAGTCGCGGACAAGCTGATGACGGGTTTAGAGATCGATTTTCGTAAGCGCCAATCTGGCATTTTGCCCTCGCATTTTAAGCGAGGACATAATGCCGAGACGGAAGCAAGCGAGACATACGAGCGTGAAGGACATCCGATCGATATTGCGGCTGACGTTTGAGCAGGAGCTTCCTGTGCGCGCCGTTTCGGACCGTTTGAAGATCAGCAAGACATCGGTTTCAACGTATCTGCTGCGAGCGCGGGAAGCTGGCCTTGCGGTTTGGCCGCTGCCCGCTGGGCTGGATGATGATGAGATACTGGAACAGCGGCTATTTCGTCGGATGGGACGGCCGCCGCGCGAGACCGCTGAGCCGGACTGGCCGAAGATGGCGAGCGAGCTGAAGCGCAAGGGGGTGACACTCAATCTGTTGTGGCAGGAATACCGTGAGACCCATCCGGACGGCTATGGTTACACTTGGTTTTGTGGCCGATTCGCTGAATTCGAGAGCCGCGTCAAGCCAACCTATCGCAGTCGTCACGTTGCTGGTGTTGCGATGGAATGCGACTATGCCGGGCACACGATCCCCGTCATCGATCCGTCGACAGGAGAGATCCGCGCGGCGCAGATTTACGTTGCGGTGCTGAGCGCGTCGCAATTGACGTTCTCTTATGCGAGCTTCAGCCAGAAGCTGCCGGATTGGATTGAAGCCAACCAACGGGCTTTCAGCTACTTCGGCGGGGTAACGAAGACAACGATCTGCGATAATCTCAGGTCGGCCGTCGCCAAGGCTCTGTGGTTCGAGCCGACGATCAACGCGACATTTGCCGCTTTTGCCGAGCATTACGACACAACAGTGCTTCCAGCACGGCCGAAACGTCCGCGGGATAAACCCTCCGCCGAAGGCTCGGTTTTAATCGTGGAGAGGTGGGTCCTGGCCAGGCTGAGAAACGAACGCTTCTTCAGCCTTGCCGATCTCAATGCTCGGATCAGCACTTTGATCGAAGACCTGAACGGCCGCATCATGCGCCGCTACGGCAAGTCCCGGCGCGATTTGTTTGATGAGATCGAGCGTGCGCAACTCAAACCACTGCCGGCAACACCGTTTGAATATGCCGAGTGGAAAGCGGCCAAGGTCCATCCTGACTATCATGTCGAGGTCGACAAAAGCTTCTATTCCGTGCCGCACGGCCTGATCGGCAAACGGGTCGATGTGAGGCTGACGTATCGGGTGGTCGAGATCTTCCACGACCATAAACGTGTTGCCAGTCACATCCGAAGCTCGCAGCGCTCAGGCCACATCACCGTCAATGAGCATATGCCGAAGTCGCACCAGCGCTATGCCAACACGACGCCTCACACATTGAGGATGGAAGCGGCAAAAGTCGGCAGCAACACAGCGATCTTTATCGAGCGTCTGCTGAGTGATCGCCCACATCCGGAACAAGGGTATCGGTCCGCACAGGGCATCCTTTCCCTGGCGCGACGCTACAAATCCGACCGCCTGGAAATGGCGTGTGAGCGGGCGCTGATCATCAATGCTCTCAGCTATTCGTCCGTCGCCAACATTCTCAAATCGGGTCTCGACCAAGCCCCGCCTATGAGTGAGGCCGTCAAGCCGGCACCGCCGCACGGCAACATCCGCGGCAAAACCTACTATCAATGAGAAAGGATACCAGATGCTGACCCATCCAATGCTTGATCAAATGCACACGCTCGGTCTTGCCGGAATGGCTGCCGCCTATCGCCAGCTTGGCGAGCAGAGCCATGGAAGCGACCTCAGCTTCGACGAACGGCTCGGCCTGATGCTCGATCGCGAGATCGCACTGAGAACAGACAAGCGGCTGACCAATCGATTGGCAACGGCAAAGCTGCGGTTTGCCAATGCTTCGATCGAAGACATCGACTTCAGCACCCACCGCGGTCTTGATCGCCGCAACGTCTTATCCCTAGCGCAAGGAGCATGGCTGAAGGCAAACGAGAACTTGATTCTGACAGGCCAAACGGGCACCGGAAAGACTTGGATCGCCTGCGCCTTCGCTCGACAGGCGGCCCGTCTCGACTATTCCGTGCTCTACGTCAGAATGCCACGCCTGTTCGAAGACCTGGCACTGGCGAGGCTAGACGGGCGCTTCCCGCGCCTCATCGACAAGCTGGCCCGTGTTCAGTTGCTGGTGCTCGACGATTGGGGAACGCATACGCTGAGTGACAGACAAAGGCTCGATCTTCTGGAAATCTTCGAGGAGCGTTACCGGCGCAAATCGACCCTGATTACCGCTCAAATTCCCGTGGCCGCATGGCATGAAATGATCGGAGAGGCCACTTTAGCCGATGCGATCCTGGACCGTATCGTTCACAACGCCCACCGCATAACCCTCGAGGGCGATAGCATGCGAAAGCAGAAAACAGCGACGCTCTTGACCGGCGACGAAATAACCGAAATCAATCGCTCCTGACAGAAACAAGGCAACCGGAATCGATCCCCTTCCCTTGTCCGCGACTTTGCGAAACGCTTGGCCGCGACATACCGAAATCGCTGTCCCAATTTAGTGAAATCCGCATTATGCGCCGCTTCGAACGGGCGACTCGCTCTTAACATAGCGATCGGACGGCGGAATTTCACGGCGCCCAGCCACCCTCCTCCACAGGACTTTCAAAATGACCGAACCATTCGACCGTTCCATATCAAGCTCCGACTATTTGGCCACGGCGCGCGACCGCCACCAGGACGGAACATCGAGATTGAACGAGGATCTGGCCCAGATGCTCGACGATGACTACGCCTGCGGCCTAAACCAAGAGCACGTCGACGTCCTGATCTATCCCGCCAACTGGAGCCACCTCGCACGCCAGGAGAACAGACCGCCGCGGGTATTTCTTAACGCCAGGATCAACCAGAAGGGCAACGCCGAGATCAACTGGGCGCGCGGCGACCACGACATCCTCTATGACGAGGACTTTCTGGCAAGGTACGCAGATGCGGCTCGGTCTGCGGACTCGGTCCCATGGCGGGGCATTGGGGAACTGATGTGGTGGAAGGGCTTCGAGTTCCTGGTCAGCAATGCAATCATCCGCAGATCGCCTGTGGCCACGGCTCTCCTGTACGCCCACGCTGCCAGCCTCAACGAGCTTGCTTCAGTCCTTACCCAGCACCTGAACCTGGTCGGAGCGATGGCGCTCAACTTCACCTATCAGGATGGCGAAATCACCTCAGCCGACTTCGTGCCGACCATTCCGTCTGACCGGCTCCGAGAGATGATCCAGGAGCGAGGCCGGCGGAAGGCGGCAACGCTTCGAGAGGCCGTCGAGCGCATCGCTAAGTTTGACCCTAAGGATCCTGAATGATCCTCTCACACTCTGCTACCTCTCCCTCCTTCTTCAAGCAGCCGATGTTTGTCCAATGTTCTTCTTCGGCGCCACGTTCGCCCACGGCGCTCGCAGCGTTCTTCGAGTCTGCCGATTGGCAGTCGTACCCCCCAACGATCCATCGGCATCTCGCGGGCGACACCTTCTCGGCCGAGCTGTCCCGCTGCAGGCGCGAGGAGCAGCGGCACAGTCAGCTGGATTTTCGGGTGACATTTCCCTCCTGCAGCTCAAACGCCGGCCAGAAGGTTTTGGAACCGGCTCGATCGCGGATCTTTCGATCACATGCGCGCCTCGAGGGGACGAGCGGAAGGGGTACACCTTTTTTCGGTTGAAAGCCCCGGGTTTGCGCGGGAATGGACCTATCTACGGCCAGCAAAAATTTTTGCTTTTTCGGGTAATAGCACTCGCCGACGGACGGTCCGCGGTCAAGAAAGCCGCTCCCCCTATAGTACCACGTCCAAGGGCCATAGAACCGTATTGTACAGCGAACTAGATCAGGCTGGCTCCGCCATCGATGGCCTCCACACACCAGCGTGTCTTCTGATCTATGACCAATCGCGTTTTTGAGCAAAGCAATCACCCTGACCAAAGCGCTCCGCTCCGGCTGGACATAGCCGCTCGCATTGCTTTCCCCGACGGTACGATGGGGGCACCAGGGCTGCGCAAGGAGCGGGATGCTGGCCGACTAGTAACAGAGATGATCGCGGGGAAGGAGTATGTCACCTTGGCCGCGATCGCCGAGATGAGGGAAAGATGTCGAGGACTTCGAAAGGGGCACGCCTCGTCTGGCGGGAGGAAAGCAGGAAACAGGACGGGACCTTGCGGAGCCGGGCCGGCTGGTTCATCCGCGACGGCAACACCTTCATCAGCGCTTGCGGCGGCACTGGCAACCGCGAACGCGCTGAAAACGGCTCGCCAGCTACATCACCGAAAAGTACCAGCCGGTCCGCGAGCGCGGTCGTGATCCCGCTGACGTCGCGATAGCCGACGCCGTTAGCGTTTACCTAACAGACGTCGCGCCCAATCACGCCAAACCGAAAGAAACCGCTGGCCGTATTGTCGCGGTGCTGAACTGGTTCGGCGATATGATGATCGGCGACATCGACGGCAAGGTCTGCCGCGACTACGCTAAAGCGCACGGCGGCGGTGCGGCCGCTAGGCGGCAGCTGGAGGACTTGCGATCGGCGCTCAACAACTATCATCGAGAAGGCTACATAACCTCGACGCCGGCGATCGTCCTGCCGCCGAAGTCCGCGCCAAGGGACCGCTGGCTGACCCGTGACGAAGCGGCGGCGTTGGTACGCGCTGCTTGGCGGATGCGTCAGTCCTGGAAGGGCCAGCCAAGTGACCGGCGCACAGGACGCCACGTCGCACGCTTCATCCTGGTCGCTCTTTATACAGGGACTCGATCAGCCGCGATCTGCGGCGCCGCTGTGCGACCGACTGCTGGGGCAGGCCATGTGGATCTCGAACGGGGCGTGTTCTATCGTCGCGCAGCTGGCCGCCTTGAGACGAAGAAGCGGCAGCCACCGGTGCGCCTACCCGATCGTCTGCTTGCCCATGTGCGGCGGTGGGCGGTTACGCCGCTTGAGATTAAGACTAGGCGTTGCAGCAAAAGCGAAAACATTGGCCGAATGATCGCCCAGGACTATATTGTCGAGTGGAACGGCAAGCCGGTACAGTCGATTAAGAAGGCCTTCCGGTCCGTGGTCGAGGCAGCGGGGCTCGGCTGGTACGACGATGTGAGAGCCCCGGACGGGACCGCCAAGCGCGTGTTCCGTACCGACGTTACCCCGCACATCTTTCGCCACACCGCTGCCACTTGGCTAATGCAACAAGGCTCCGACCCGTGGGCTGCTGCCGGCTTCCTCGGCATGACTGTTGAGATGCTGATCCAAACCTATGGGCATCATCATCCAGACTTCCAAGCGGATGCAGCCGAGGCGATCGTATCCAAGTCGCGTTCGAGAAACCTGCCGAAAAATGTTGTCTCAATACCGAAGGCACAGAACAAGAACACCCCCACAACTCCCCACAGATACCCCACGGTTAAGTCAGAAACAAAGGTGAACAAAGGCCCTCGGCCGTGATGAGAAATGCCGGGAATCCCGGCTTTTGCTGGCAGACCCCGTCGTTCGGGACGAGGGGGTCGCAGGTTCAAATCCTGCCACTCCGACCAGAAAAACAACGTGTTAGCGCATCCCGACTTTGGCGCTCAAACTGATATCGCAGCCGAAAACACGGCGAGATGAGCTGCCTCCTCGGCGCGGCCCTTCCCTTTGTCGCCAACGCGCCACGCCACTGGGCTTGCTGAAAACGCTGACGACGTCGGCGGCTGAAGTCTCTCGGTCATTGCGCGTGAATTTTCATCCGCCGCGCGGCATTCAACAACGCCGCGCCATCCGTGTCGATCGTGTCGACAAGTTCGCCGGCCTGGTCGACGCTGATGCCTGTTTCATTGGACAGGAACCAGACGCGGAAGCTCCTGTCTTCAGGTGGAAAAGGGGCGACGAACTCCCTGCCATCGTTTCGGTCTTCGGCTGATAGCCTGCGGCGCTTTCGCAGTGTTCGCTTGGGCTGGTCGTCTTCCGATGAGGGGTCCATGGGCATATTTGACGTCGGGCTTATCGCAGGCCGAAGAAGCTCAATATCAATAGTACGATGACCACCGCTCCAACGAGCCAAATTATATTGTTCATGATCCTTCTCCCGTTGCCTGGAAAAGCTCGCGCCTCTGATGGAGAAACGCGTGCCGATCAGCCTTTGCCCGGCTGATCTTCTGCCGATGCCAGGCGATGGCGTCGGCCGTGAGAACAGAACAATTAGATGCACCTAATGTTCCATCGCATAGGCAAGATCGAGCATTGGCCTGCTGAATTGCTTTTATATTAGCGATAGCGCATGTTCGCTCCTGAGGGACTGCCGGTGATGCCTGGAGCCGCCATGGAAAAACTGGTTCTCACAGCAGCAATTGCGCTTGCCTGCCATTGCGCGCCCTCCCACGCGGACGACGAGCGGTCATGCGAAATCGTGGCGGCGTCAGCCCAGCTTTCCGGCAAGACCAACTGTAGAGACGGCGATGTCGCCACTATCTCCGGCATGAGCACCAAAGAGGTGCCGGAAGCGATAGCCCGATATTGCGATTTCTGGGCACAGATCGTCGTATTGCCCGATGCGAACACGACCGATGCATCGAGCCACTTCGTTGTTTGCAAGTACCGTCGGCGAGACGCGGCCCCTTCTCAGCCTTAGGCCAAGCAATAGCCCGTCCTTCGACTTTCCGGAGGCCTCCGAGACTGTCCTGGGACAGCCCGGAACCAAAGGGGCCAGCGGCAGTTATCCGACGAAGGGCTAATCAAGGTAATGGAGAAATTGCAATGAAATCAATGGTCATGTGCGCTTTGGCGCTTTCCATCGGATTGCCGGCTGTCGCGTCGGCGGCCCAAACCGACGTAATCATCAAGACCCACCACCGTCACCACAGCAACGTCAAGATCATCAACGAGGACGGCCAGCGTCTGCATCACCGCCACCACGGCACCGTCGCGTTCTACGATCACGGCCGCCGGCACCATCGTCCGGATACCGTCATCGTCACGGGCGCCGTCTCCACCCATCATCGCCACCACCACCCCGTGGTGATCGAAAACAACGGCTATTGATCGACGCCGCAGGCCCGGCTCCTTGCAGCCGGGCCTGCCTGCAAAAAACTGAAATTTGGTTGCTGATCTGGCACACCGATACAGGCATCACCGACGACCCGTCGTTTGAATACGACACCATTCAGCCCGTCCGAAAGGGTCGCAGAATCTCACTTCGTTGGCAGGATGCCCTCTAGACATTTAGGGTTCGCTCGCCACACGGACGCTACGAGCGAACCCTATCGGCGCAGGAAGGGACGTAGCTGCGCCAATCTGCAAATCCATTCGTGCTCGATCTCTCGGATGGTCAGCTATGGGTCATTCCAATCGCCATGAAAGTGATGGCCACCGCAAAGATCAGTGCGAGCAACCAGCGCGCTTGGCCAACACTCTTGTCCATCAATTTCCTCCTGACGTGCGGTGGACAACGGCTGCGAACAGTGGCCGTTCCGAACAGCACCACAGGTAAGACCATTGCATTTTGCGGCCGGACTAAAGTCTGGGGTTCCACCGGACCGAAGCCCAGCCAGGGAACGTTTGCGCTGCGGCCCTGTTCGGTTGCTGGACCCGAAGATAATCAGATGAGCGGAAGTGGATGAACGTCACCATGTCTAACATTGAGGCCATAAGATCCGATGCCTTGGGAACGCGCGTAGCGGACCTTAGGACCAGAATGCAGCATGCCCGAATTACCATGAGCGAAATGAAGACCTTCCAAAGGGTCGCGGCCATGATGGAGGACGGACGGGGCAGCATTGACCATGACGATTTGATCGTTACCGACACGTTGCTCGACAAGAAAACGCCCTGAGACCATGCGGACAATCAGCAAGCTTTTTGATTCCCATGCTGAGCAGCCCGGGTTGCTGGAGAACTGGTGGCGGTCGGTGTTCCTCGCGTTCAGATTGCCATTATCGGGCCCTACCGGGACGAAGTCACAGTTCTGAGGTCCCCGAGTGTCATCCTTGGTACGGTCGGTGCGGCATTGGCCTGCCTGAGCGCCATGGCCGTTTGCGGCGTCAGTCCTATTGCGGCAGGACTACCGGCAACAGCACTGGTTTGCGCGGTCTGTGCCGGCGGGTTGCTCGGCGCATTCATCACCCCTGCGGCAATGCCGAATGATCGGAGCGTTGCCGACGGGATCGTCTTGGTGACGGCGCATGTTGATGAAAATGCAACCGACATCGTCCAAGCAGTGCTCGGCGGTTGCACTCCCACCGCATTCATCGCCGAAGCAGCATGAGAATTCTAGACTGGATAAAGGGTGCGGGACGAAGGCGGGTTGCCACAACCAGTTCGAGCCGCCGAAAGTGCGCCCCTAGGCGACGAAAAGCCGCCCCGGCATCAACCGAGACGACTCTCTCCGTTTCCAGTGATTGAATTTAGACACTCGACGGATACCAACTTCGAGTGGCCGAGAACGTTCCCATATCGGCTGGAAATCCCTGTATGTTCACGCGCCCACAGGGTTCTGTCGCGAGCGCATCTTTGACGAAATAATCGTCGGCTCCAGATGGTTCGGTGGGTATGATGAAGCCGGTGAAACTGGCGAGCCGGATGTGGACATGAATTTGATCTCAACGACAGCCTCGGCAACGGTTCTTGTGATTGCGATGTTTCTCGTTACCGGTTGCTCGTCGATCGGCAGGACGGTCGATCCCGCAAAATACGACAGCATGAGCTGTACCGAGCTCAACAGCGCGCTGGGCGAAAACGCCGGCGAGATCTCGCAAACCGCGATCACCCGCGGCAAGGTCGCCAACACCGCTGTTCCGCGCTGGCTGCTTGGTGGCTCGCGCGTGAAAACAGTGGTGGCCAACCGCGAAACAGCCAGGATCGACCGGCTGAAACAGCAGCAGGATGCCATTGCCGCTGCGCGAGCACGCAAGTGCCCGAAATCAGCGGGCTAAGCGAACAGTCCCGATGATTGCCTTACCTGATGTGACGTCTCACGCGCTCAGCCGGAACCGCGTCACATCGATCGCCGCGGCCATCAGCGTCTGCGTGTAGACGTGCTGCGGATTGCTGAAGATCGCCTCGGTCGGCCCCTCTTCGACGATCTTGCCCTGCTTCATGACGATGATGTAGTCGGCCGTGGCGCGTACGACCGAAAGATCGTGGCTGATGAACAGGTAGGACAGTTCGTGGTCGGCCTGCAGCTTGCGCAACAGCTCGACGATCTGTTTCTGCACCGAGCGGTCGAGCGCCGAGGTCGGCTCGTCCAGCACGACCATTTTGGGCTTCAGGATCATGGCGCGGGCAATGGCGATGCGTTGCCGCTGGCCGCCGGAGAATTCGTGGGGGTAGCGGTTGCGGGCGTTGGGATCGAGGCCGACCTCGAGCAAGGCCTCGACCGCGCGCTGGTCGCGCTGCTTGCCCGAAAGATTGGGCTCATGAACCAGCAGCCCTTCGGTGATGACCTGGCCGACGGTCATGCGCGGCGACAGCGAGCCGAACGGGTCCTGGAAGACGAGCTGCATCTGGCGCCGCAGTGGCCGCATCTGCTGCCGGTCGGCGGAGGAAATGTCGCGATCGCCGAAACGGATAAGCCCATCGCTCGGCAGCAGCCGCAGCAAGGCGCGGCCGAGCGTCGATTTGCCCGAGCCGGATTCACCGACAATGCCGATGGTCTGATTGCGCTGCAGCCGGATCGAGATGTCATCGACGGCGCGCAGCATCAGCGGTTCGCCGGCCAGAAACCCGCCGCCGATCCTGAAGGTGACTTCGACATTCCTGCCTTCGAGCACCACGGGCGCATTGGCGGGCGGTGGCGCCTTGGTTCCCGTCGGCTCGGCCGCCAGCAACATTTTTGTATAGGCATGCTGCGGGTTGACGAAGATCGCCTCGGCGTCGCCCTCCTCGACGACCTCGCCCTGGCGCATGACATAGACCCGGTCGGCGAAGCGCCGGACGATGCCAAGGTCGTGGGTGATGAAGACGATCGCCATGCCGAGCTTGCGCTGCAGTTCGGCGAGAAGCATCAGGATCTGCGCCTGGATGGTCACGTCGAGCGCCGTGGTCGGCTCGTCGGCGATCAGTATGTCGGGGTCGTTGGCGAGCGCCATGGCGATCATCACGCGCTGGCGCTGGCCGCCGGACATTTCGTGCGGATAGGATTTCATCCGCCGCTCCGGATCGGGGATATGCACGAGCCGTAAGAGCTTGAGCGCTTCCTCGCGTGCCTCGGCGGCATTCAGGCCGCGATGCCGGCGGATCGGTTCGATCAGCTGGTTGCCGATCGAATAGAGCGGATCGAGCGAGGTCATCGGCTCCTGGAAGATCATGCTGATCTTGGCGCCGCGGACCTTGTTCAGGTCGGATTTGCTCAGTGTCAGCAGGTTGCGGCCGCGATAGTCGACATGGCCCGTAGCCTCACCGTTCGAGGCCAGCAGGCTCATCGCCGCCATCATCGTCTGGCTCTTGCCGGAGCCGGACTCGCCGACCACGGCAACGGTCTCGCCCGCATTGACGTGGATGTTGATGCCCTTCACCGCTTCGACCGCGCCGTCGAGCGTGCGGAAGCGGACGCGCAGGTCCTTGACGCTGAGGATCGTTTCGGGAGTGGCCATGTCAGCGATCCCCATCTTTATCGATCCCCCATCTCAGCGATCCCTTGGGTCAAGTGCGTCGCGCAGGCCGTCGCCGACGAAATTGAGCGCGAACAGCGTCGAGACGAGGAAGAAGGCGGGGAACAGAAGCAGCCAGTTGGCGGTGCCGATGTTCTTGGCGCCGACCGAAATCAGCACGCCCCAGCTGGTCATCGGCTCCTGCACGCCGAGGCCGAGGAACGACAGGAAACTCTCCAGGATGATGACCTGCGGCACCAGCAGCGTCATGTAGATCACCACCGGACCGAGCAGATTGGGGATGACATGGCGCAGCAGGATACCGCGCTGGCCGACACCCATGGCTTCGGCCGCCTGGACATATTCCTGGCGGCGGATCGACAATGCCTGGCCACGCACGATGCGCGCCATATCGAGCCACAGCACCGCACCCACGGCCAGGAACATCAGCACGAAGTTGCGGCCGAAGAACACCACCAGCATGATGACGAAGAAGATGAACGGCAAGGAATAGAGCACATCGACAATGCGCATCATCACCTCGTCGATCTTGCCGCCGGAAAAGCCGGCGGCAGCACCATAGATGACGCCAATCACCACCGCCACGACGCCGGCGAGCAGGCCGATGGCGAGCGAGATGCGCCCGGCCATCAGCGTGCGCGAGAGGAGATCGCGGCCGGTGTTGTCGGTGCCGAACAGGAAATATTGCTGCTTGACCGACGTGCTCATCGTCACTTCGAGCCCGTCGGCCGACTTGCTCTCGATCTTGGTGTCGTCAAAGGCATCGGAACGGTCGAGGTAGCGGATGTTGCGATCATCGATCGGCTTGGTCGAGGTGACGGTGACCGTGACGTGGCTGCCTTCCTGATGCCACTCCTTGAGATCGACCCGCATGCGCTTGATGGCATCCGTGAGTGCCCCCTGAATCATGTCGGCCTTCGGATAGGCCGACAGGCTTGGCGGCATGCGGACATAGTCGGCATAGATCGTCGTGTACTGATGCGGCACGAACCAGGGGCCGAACACACTGACAATCCCGATCAAAGCGAGGTAATAGAGGCTGAACATGGCGGCGCGGTTGGCCTTTAGGCGCGCCCAGGCGTCGCCCCAGAGCGAGCGGCCAACGATGGCAGGAGCAGTGGCTGCGATGTCAGTCATAGCGCACCCTCGGGTCGACGACCGCGTACATGACGTCGACGATCAGGTTGAAGATGATGGTGAAGATGGCGATCACCACCACCGTCCCCATCACCAGCGTATAATCGCGGTTGAGCGCGGCATCGACGAAATAGCGGCCGACGCCGGGGATGGAGAAGATCGTCTCGACGATGACCGACCCGGTCAAAAGGGCGGCCGCCGCCGGGCCGGTGAATGAGACGATCGGCAGAATGGCGCCGCGCAAGGCGTGCTTGACCACCACCGACCAGTCCGAGAGGCCGAGCGCGCGTGCCGTGCGGATATGGTGAGAGCGCAACGATTCAATCATCGAGCCGCGCATCAGGCGGGCAACGATGGCGATCTGCGGCAGAGCCAGCGTCAGCACCGGGCCGACCTTGTTGATGAAGGCGCCGTCACCCCAGCCGCCGATCGGCAAAAGCTTCCAGGTCAGCCCGAACAGGAGCTGGATCACCGGCGCGATGACAAAGGTGGGGATAGTGCTGCCGGCCGTCGCCAGCGCAATCACCGTATAGTCGCCAAGCTTGTTCTGGTTGAGCGCGGCAATGGTGCCAAGCACGCTGCCAAGCAGCAGCGCCAGGATCAGCGCCGAGGCACCGAGCTGGACGGAAATGGGCAGGCCCTTGGCAAACAGTTCGGTCACGGTGAAGTCCGGCATATTGTAGCTCGGGCCGAAATTGCCGCGCAGGAGATTGCCGAGATAGTGGACATATTGCAGCCAGAGCGGATCGTTGAGGCCGAACTGGGCTTCAAGGTTGGCCTTGATCTCGGGGCTCAGCCCACGCTCCTGGTTGAATGGGCCGCCTGGCGCGACGCGCATCAGGAAGAACGCCATCGTCACGATGACGAACAGCGTCGGTATGGCGGTCAAAAGCCGCCGGAATACGTATCGCAGCATCGGTGCCCCACTTGATCCGGAACACGCCCATCCAGTTGGACGATTGTGCTCCAGCCTTCAAATCTTCGCACCGGATTTTCCGAAAATCGCTTCCGCTTCCCGGCCGATGCGATGGCAAACCAGCACCGCCGCGCCTCTCAGAGCGCGGCGGCTTGGCCAGGGATCAGTCCTTGCTGACGAAGCGCGACGGATGGACATCCATCACATTGTCGACGAAGCCATGCAGCTTCGAGGACACGATGTCGTGGTAGCTGTAGTAGAGAAGCGGGATCTGGCCGACATCGTCGACGAGGATGCGCTCGGCCTCGGAGAGTTCCTTCATGCGCTCTTCGGGCTTGCCGCCGGCGGCGGCCGCCTTGTCCATGGCCGCTTCGTAGGCCGGGCTGTTGTAGTTCGAGTAGTTGTTGCCGCTCGCCTTGCGTGAGATGCCGAGGAAGGTTTCCGGATCCTTGTAGTCGGCGATCCAGGCGGCACGCGCCACGTCATAGTCGCCCTTCTGCTCGAGGAAGGAGTAGTGGGTCTTGGTGTCGGTGTTGAGCAGCGTGACGTCGACGCCGAGCGGCTTCAGCTGTTCCTGGATGGCGACCGCAGTGTTCTTGTGGTTCTCCGAGGTGTTGTAACGGATTTCCATCTTCAGCGGATGTTCGGGCGTATAGCCAAGTTTCTCGAGGATCTTCTTGGCCGCGTCCTCGCGGTCGATCTGCGGCATCTCGGCATATTTGGCCATTGCCGGCGTGTAGCCCTCGATGCCGGGAGGCACCATCGAGTAGCCGGGCAGCATCGAGTTCTGCCAGACCTTTTCGGCGATGAAGTCGCGGTCGATTGCCATCGAGATGGCGTTGCGCAGCTCAGGGTTGTTCCACGGCGCCTTGTCGGTCTTGATCGCGTAGTAATAGGTGCCGAGATACGGGCCGACATGGATCTGGTCGCCGAACTTGGTCTTGAGGTCGGCAAGCTGTTCGGTCGGCAGATCGTCATAGCTGTCGAGTTCGCCGGCCTCGAAGCGCTTCATCGCCGAGGAGCGGTCTTCGGTCGGGATGTAGTTGACCACGTCGAACTTGACGGTCGCTGCGTCCCAGAATTTCGGATTCTCGACCAGCTTCATGTGGTCGTTGGGAACCCATTCGGCCAGCGTATAGGCGCCGTTCGAAACAAGCTTGCCGGGCTTGATCCAGTCGGCGCCCAGCTTTTCGATCGAAGCCTTGCTGACCGGATAGGTCGCCTGGTGGGTCAGCATCTCCAGGAAGTACGGCGTCGGCGCCTTCAGCGTCACTTCCAGGGTGTTGGCGTCGATCGCCTTGACGCCCATGTCCTCGGGCTTGCCCTTCTTGGTGTTGAAATCCTCCGCACCCTTCACCGGATACAGCATCGAGGCGTATTCGGCGCCGGTCGCCGGATCTTCCAGCCGATGGAAGGCGTAGACGAAGTCGTCCGCCGTCACCGGGCTGCCGTCCGACCACATGCCGTCCTTGCGCAGCTTGAAGGTGTAGACGGTGCCGTCATCCGATACCGTCCAGCTTTCGGCGGCGCCCGGAATGAGGTTGGCCTTCTCGTCCTGCATGACCAGGCCCTGGAACAGGTCGCGCAGCACATTGGCTTCATAGACCGTCGAGGTCTTGTGCGGGTCGACCGATTCCGATTCGGCGGCGGTGCCTCTGTTGTAGACGGTCTCGGCGAAAGCCGGCGTGTAGAATGCGCCGGCGGCGACCGCCATCGTGGTGGCGAATACCGTCGCCTTCAGCATGTTTTTCAGCATGAAGTTCTCCCTGTCGGCGCTGCCGTTGGCGCGCCTTTTCGTGTTGACGCCCCGGAACCGATGCCTGGTTCCTTTGAGCGCGCCGCCGGTTCCCTCCGGCAGCTGGTGGCAGGAGACTAGACAGGAGGTAAGCTCTTTTCAACCGAGTACTGATTGACCCTAAGTCAATCCTCAGAATCGAAGAAGCAACGGCTAAATTAGAGCGGCATTTTCAATCACACACATCCCCAGGTTGTGCCTGGAGTTTTCGCTTTCTGCATGCGAACTTTGGCATGCTATTCGCATGGTTCAGAACCTCATTTCCCGGGTCCGAAGGCGCGCGTTCCGAACAGACAATTCGGGAACTTCCGCGGTCGAGTTCGCTCTGCTATCGCCGCTTTTTATCCTTCTTCTACTCGGAATGGTTGCGTACGGCATTTATTTTGGCGCTGCCAACTCTATACAGCAAATTGCGGCGGATGCCGCGCGAACGGCCATCGCCGGGTTGAACCAGACCGAGCGGCAGACGCTGGTGGCCAGCTACCTTACCAACAATGCCGGCGGATATCCGTTCGTGGACGCCAGCAAACTGACCTACCAGGCCAATGACAGCGTGGCTGATGGAAGCCAGTTCGTGGTGTCCATTTCGTACGATGCCCGCAACCTGCCGATCTGGAACCTGTTCCCGGGCATAGCCATGCCGGGGACCACGATCACGCGCCAGTCGACGATCAGGGTCGGGGGTATCTGAATGTTGCTGCGCACGCGCACGATGGTCGCCCGGATCGCCCAGCGTCTGCTGGCCGACAAGAAGGCGAACTTCGCCGTCATGACGGCCCTGAGCGCGCCGGTCGCGCTGGCGCTGGCCGCGGTGGCGATCGACGAGGCCTCAATCTACTCCGAACGCCGGCAAGCCCAGGCGATGGTCGATCTGGCAGCGATCACCGCTGCCTCGAACATCAACAATGTCAACACGGCGGTCGTCACCACGCTCACCGACAACGGCATGCCGGGCGTCGTCGTTCAAGCCCCGGGCCAGACCATTGCCCCAGCCATCGGGAAGACGGTGGTGACGGTCACGCAGGGCCGATATGCCTCGTCGACCACCAATGTCACCCAGCGCTTCCAGGCGGGCGTGACACCGTACAATGCGGTGCGTGTCACGCTGACGAAAATCCCTGCCCGCTATTTCGCGAGCTCGCTCATCCCTAGTCCGGTCATCGGCACCCAAGCCACCGCCAGCATGACGCCGCAGGCGACTTTCTCGGTCGGATCGAGACTGCTCAGCGTCAATGGCGGCATCCTCAACGCTTTGCTGAGTGGACTTCTCGGCGGCAACATCTCGCTCAGCGTCATGGACTATAACGGGCTGATCTCGGCCGATGTCAGCGTGCTTTCCTTCGTCAGTGCGCTCGCCACACAACTGAACATCACGGCCGGCACCTATTCGGACGTGCTGGCCTCGAAGGCAACAGTCGGCCAGATCGCCACGGCCATGGCCAATGTTCCCGGCCTCGGCAATACGGCCAAGGTTGCCCTGCAAACCATCGCCTCCAAGTCGACCAGCACGGTCAAGATCCCGCTCAGCAGTCTTATCGACCTCGGTTCCGTCGGCAGCCTGGGCCTCGGTCAACAGCCGTCCGGCCTCGGCGTCGACGCAAGCGCCATGGGTATGCTGACCGCCGCCGCCGTGCTGGCGAACGGCACCAACCAGGCCGCGGTCAATCTCGGCGCCACCATCCCGGGGCTGCTCAACACCCAGCTCAGCATCGCCATTGGCCAGCCGGCGCAATCTTCGCCCTGGCTGGCGATCGATGGCATCGGCACTACCGTGCGGACCGCCCAGACGCGCATCAAACTTACGGCCTCCGTCGGTGTCGGCACGCCCGGCCTCGGCGGCGGCATCAGCCTGCTGGCCGTCAATCTGCCGCTCAACGTGGAAGTCGCCTATGCCGAAGCGAAGCTGACCGACATCACCTGTCCGACAGGGCCTTCCAGCATCAGCGTTTCCATCGCCGCGCACCCCGGCATTGCGCAGTTGAACCTCGCCAACAGCAACAATCCCTCCGGCTTTGCCGATTTTAGCCAGCCGCAGACCTTCACCGACGCCGAGATCGCCGATGTAAGCCTCCATCTGCTGCTGATCAACATTCCCTTGATCCAGGTGATGGGTTCGGCCGCGACCGCGATCACCAACAACAGCCCGCAAACCTTGACTTTCAACGCGACCGACATCGCCAACAAGACGGTGAAGACCGTTTCGACGCGCAACATCTCGCAGTCGCTCACCACTTCGCTGGTCAACAACCTATCGCTTTCGGCCAACGTGCTTGGTCTCGGCATCGATCTCACCGCCCTGCTCGGAACGGTCAAGCCGGCGGTGGTGACCCTGCTCAACAGTGTAACGGCGCCCGTCGACGACTTGCTCTACAATGTGCTGTCAGCCCTGGGTGTCGGTGTTGGCCAGGCCGACGTGCGTGTCACCGGAGCGACCTGCGGACGGGCGGTGCTTGTACAGTAGGCATTTGTGGCCAGGCGGATCGCCCGGCCGAAAGACGGGCAAACCGTCAGTCGAGCCGACCAAGGAAGCAACCGAGAGCCGGCAGCGAGAGCGCTTCCTCCTCAACAGCAGTGCCGCCATCCAAGACAGGCGCGACGGCGTCGATGTCCGGCGGCAACGGCCAATCCGCCGGTTCTCCAGCGAAATTGAAGACGCAGAGCAGCCTCTGCCCACCGCCTTCACGGATGAAGGCGAGCACGTCGCCCTCGGCGTCGAGAAAGCGAATCGAACCGCTGACCAGCGCTGGATGGCGCCTGCGCAAGGCAAGCGTCGAGCGGTAGGCGGACAGCACCGATTGCTCGTTGTCGTTCTGCACATCGGCCGCGCGGGCGCGATGGCTGGCCGGGACCGGCAGCCAGGGCTTGGCCGTCGAGAAACCCGCATTGTCGGCACCAGCCTCCCAGACCATCGGCGTGCGGCACCCATCCCTGCCCTTCACACCGGGCCAGAAGCGGATGCCGACGGGATCGCGCAGATCCTCATAGGCAAGCTCCGCCTCCTCCAGGCCGAGTTCCTCGCCCTGATAGAGGCAGATCGAGCCGCGCAGGCAAGCGAGCAGCATGATCGAGAATCTGGCCACCGCGTCGGCATCGCCGTCCGGCCCGGTCCAGCGGCTGACATGGCGCACCACATCATGATTGGAGAACGCCCAGCAGACCCAGCCGTCGGCGACCGCATGCTCGAAGGCCTGGACGCAGCCGCGCACATGCGCCGCCGAAAACTGCGCGCCGAGCAGATCAAAGGTGTAGCACATCTGCAGCTTGTCGCCGCCGGACGTGTAGGCGGCCAGCGTCTGCAGCGAGCGGCCCTCATCGCCGATTTCGCCGACGGCGGCGCGGTCCTCATACTCGTCAAGCAGCGCGCGGAAGCGCCTGAGGAAGGCCAGGTTTTCCGGCTGCGTCTTGTCGAACAGATGCTCCTGGTAGAGGTAGGTATTGGTCTCGCTGTTGGTGCCGGCGACGCTCGACGCCAAGGGCGGATTGCTGCGCAGCCAGCGGTCGTGGACATAGTAATTGACCGTGTCGAGGCGGAAACCGTCGACGCCACGCTCCAGCCAGAAGCGCACCGTGTCGAGCAGCGCATCCTGGACGTCTGGATTGTGGAAATTCAGGTCGGGCTGCGAGGCGAGGAAATTGTGCATGTAATATTGCCGGCGGGTCGAATCCCACTCCCAGGCCGGGCCGCCGAAGACGGACAGCCAGTTGTTGGGCGCGTTGCCGTCGGGCTTCGTATCGGCCCAGACGTACCAGTCGGCCTTGGGATTGTCACGGCTGGCGCGGCTTTCGACGAACCATTCGTGTTTGTCGGACGAGTGGGAAATCACCTGGTCGATGATGAGTTTCAGGCCGAGCCGGTGCGCCTCGGCGACCAGAGCGTCGAAATCCTCCAGCGTTCCGAACATCGGATCGACGTCGCGATAGTCCGAGACGTCATAGCCCATATCGGCCATCGGCGACTTGAAGAAGGGCGACAGCCAGACGGCATCGACGCCGAGCGAAGCGATATGGGCAAGCCGCGTGGTGATACCCCTGAGATCGCCGCTGCCGTCGCCGGTCGTATCCTGAAAGGAACGCGGATAGACCTGATAGATGGCGCAGCCGCGCCACCATTCAGCCCCCTGCCCGGCCCCCCGATCGGCATTGTTGTCGGCCATCACGAACCCTTCCTGGCGCGGCCCTTTGCGGTCCGGCGCTCGATCACGAAATTGACGCTGCGACCCGGCAGTGGCCGCGCAAGGTCGAGCGCCTGCGTTTTCGACCGCCGGCTGCCATCCGAACCCTTCCCGCACGGGCAAGGCGAAGACGCATTGGCGACGATCGCCGTTGATGATGATGGCAAGGCGGCCGCCGCCTGCATCGCCCAATAGCATGACGAGGCGGTGCCGTGCCGGGTCGTTCCAGTCCGCCTCGGCAAGCGGCATGCCGGTCTCGGTCAACCAGGCGACGTCGGGGATGCCTGTTGCATCGGCCGGCTCTCCTGTCAGGAAATGCGTGTCCGAGAAAGCCGGGACGGCACGACGAAGCATGCCGAGCGCCGATGCGTAGCGCTCCAGCGCCTGGTCGCGGCCGGCCCAGTCGAGCCAGGTGATGGCATTGTCCTGCGCGTAGGCGTTGTTGTTGCCCCGCTGCGTGCGGCCGAACTCGTCTCCGGCGGTCAGCATGATGGTGCCGCGCGAGGCGAACAGCGTGGCGAGCAGCGCACACTGATCGCCGAAGCGGGCATCGGCGATCGCCGCGTCGCCCGTCTCGCCCTCGGCGCCATTGTTCCACGACAGATTGTCGTTGTGGCCGTCGCGGTTCTGCTCGCCATTGGCCGCGTTGTGCTTGCGCTCATAGGCGACGATGTCGGCCAGCGTCATGCCGTCATGGGCGGCGATGAAATTGACCGTGCGACTGGCAGGCTGCCCTTCCCTGCCGAACACGTCGGACGAGCCCGCAAGCCGCGTGGCCAGCGCGCCGATCGCGCCCGCGTCACCACGCCAGAAGTGTCTGACGTCATCGCGGTAGCGGTCGTTCCATTCCAGATAGGGCGGGCGGAAATTGCCGAGCTGATAACCGTTCGGACCGATGTCCCAGGGCTCGGCGATCAGCACCCGGTCGGCCAGTATCGGATCACTTGCAATGGACTGAAGCAGCGGCGCGTCGGGCTCGAATGTGCCATCGACGCGGCCGAGCACGGGCGCGAGATCGAAGCGGAAACCGTCGACACAGGCGTGCCGAACGAAGTGGCGCAGCGTGTCCAGCACCATCTCGCGCACCACCGGATGATCGCAGGCAACCGTGTTGCCGGTGCCGGTGTCGTTGGCCAGGCGGCCGTCTGGCAATTGCCGGTAATACGCCTGCGCGTCGAGACCGCGCAGCGACAAAGTGGGGCCAAGCCGGTCGCTTTCGCCCGTGTGGTTGAAGACGAGATCGAGGATGGTGCCGATGCCGGCTTGACGCAGCGCGGCGACGGTGTCGCGCAATTCCTTGAGGCCGCCGGGCGCGAGACGCGGGTCAAGCGCCATGAAGGTGACGGGATTGTAGCCCCAGGCGTTGCTCAGGCCCAGCGGCGGCAGGTGCCGCTCGTCGATCGAGGCCGTCACCGGCATCAGTTCGACGGCCGACACGCCGAGCCGTTGCAGATGCTCGATGATGACAGGATGAGCAAGCGCCGCGATCGTACCGCGCTGCTCTTCCGGAATGTCTGGATGCAGTTTGGTGAAGGCGTGGATATTCAGCTCGTAGATCAGGCCGCCCGGACGAAACAGCGATGGCAGCACAGGAACTGTGGGCAAGACCTTCGCCACGGCCTTGGGCATCAGCGGCGCGGTGTCGGCGCCCTCGTTGCGTCGTGCGGCGAGTCGCCAGTGATAGACATAGGGCCGGTCGATTTCGACGGCGTAGGGATCGGCGAGCAGCTTGTTGGGATCGAACCACAGCCCGCGCTCGGGCGCATAGTCACCATCGGCGCGACAGCCGTACCGCGTGCCCGCGGCAAGGCCGGAGACGAAGAGCGCATGCACACCCTCGCCTTCCGGCTGCAGTTCCAGCCGGTCGAGTTCGCGGTTTCCCTGCCCGTCGAAGATAGAGACCCAGAGGCGACGGGCCGACGAGGACCAGGCGGCGAACCGGATGCCTTCTGGGGTGACGGTGGCGCCGAGTTGGGTCATGCGGGCTCCCCCTTCTCCCCTTGTGGGAGAAGGTGTCGCCGAAGGCGACGGATGAGGGGTGCTCCAGCTTGGCAAGGACGGCGATCCTTCGCGCACCCCTCATCCGTCTCGGCGCTGCGCGCCGATCCACCTTCTCCCACAAGGGGAGAAGGAAAGACGCGCACCGCCACCCTCAAGTAATCACGCTCGGCTTGTTGCGGCCGGTGTGGCTCTTGATGCCGGCAATGTCGTCGGCGGCGGCGATGAGGTCGGCGAGGGCTGCCTGCGTGTCGAGATCGTGCCTGGCCTTGTCCGGCTCGTAGCGCTCAATGTAGACGCGCAGTGTCGCGCCGGACGTGCCGGTGCCGGAAAGCCGGAAGACGACGCGCGAGCCGCCTTCGAACAGGATCCTGATGCCCTGATGTTCGCTGGTCGAGCCGTCGACCGGGTCGTGATAGGCGAAATCGTCAGCCTTGGCGATCTTCAGGCCGCGCACGCTGGTGCCGGGCAGCGAGCCGAGCTTGGCCCTGAGTTCGTCGACCAGCGCATTGGCGCGGTCGCTCTCGACCTCTTCATAGTCGTGGCGCGAATAGTAGTTGCGCCCATAAGCCGCCCAGTGCTCGGTGACCACCTGCTTGCAGCTTTCGCCGCGCGCGGCGAGGATGTTGAGCCACAACAGCACCGCCCACAGGCCGTCCTTTTCGCGCACATGGTTGGAGCCGGTGCCGGCGCTCTCCTCGCCGCAGATCGTCGCCATACCGGCATCGAGCAGATTGCCGAAGAACTTCCAGCCGGTCGGCGTCTCATAGATGCCGATGCCGAGCTTTTCGGCGACGCGGTCGGCCGCACCGCTGGTCGGCATCGAACGGGCGATGCCCTTCAGCCCGTCCTTGTAACCGGGCGCCAGGCGGGCATTGGCGGCGAGCATCGCCACCGAATCCGACGGGGTGACGAAAATGCCCTTGCCGATGATCAGATTGCGGTCGCCGTCACCGTCGGAAGCGGCACCGAAATCCGGCGCGTCCGGTCCCATCATCTCATCGTAGAGATGCTTGGCGTGGACCAGGTTCGGATCCGGGTGATGGCCGCCGAAATCCGGCAGTGGCTTGAAGTTGCGGCAGGTGCCGCTGGGCGCACCGAGCCGGTTTTCGAGGATTTCCTTGGCGTAGGGACCGGTCACCGCGTGCATGGCGTCAAAGCGCATGCGGAAGCCCGATTTGAACAGTTTGCGCAGCGCGTCGAAATCGAACAGGCTTTCCATCAGCTCGGCATAGTCGGCGACCGGGTCGATGATCTCGACCGTCATGCCCGCGGCCTTGACCGTACCGATCGTGTCGATGTCGATCGGATCGATATCTGATGTCTTGAAGCTCGAAATCGCCTTGGTCCTGGCGAAGATCGCGTCGGTCAGCTTTTCCGGCGCCGGGCCGCCATTGCCGGCATTGTACTTGATGCCGAAATCCTCATGCGGGCCGCCGGGATTGTGACTGGCCGACAGGATGATGCCGCCGAAGGTCTTGTATTTGCGGATGACATGCGAGGCGGCCGGCGTCGACAATATGCCGCCCTGCCCGACCATCACCTTGCCGAAGCCGTTGGCGGCCGCCATGGCGATGGCCTTCTGGATGACCTCGCGGTTGTAGAAACGGCCGTCGCCACCGATCACCAGGGTCTTGCCCTGGAAGCCATCCAGCGCGTCGAAGATCGACTGGATGAAGTTCTCGGCATAGTGCTCCTGCTGGAACACAGGCACCTTCTTGCGCAGGCCCGACGTGCCGGGCTTCTGGTCGGCATAGGGTTTGGTGGGGACGGTCCGTATCATGCTTCAGGCAACCCTTTTCGAAAGCAGCAGGCGATAGAGTTCGACGTATTTTTCCGCGCTTCGGTCCCACGACACGTCGGACTTCATGCCCTGGCGCTGGATGGTCTCGAAGGCCGCGGGGCTGGCGTAGGCATCGGCAAGGCGGCGTATGGCGTGCAGCATCGCACCGCCATTGTTGGGAGCGAACTGGAACCCGGTCGCCACGCCGGCCGCCATCGCCGCTTCGTTGGCGTCGATGATGGTGTCGGCAAGGCCGCCGGTGCGGGCGACAACCGGCACGCAGCCGTAGCGCAGGCCGTAAAGCTGCGTCAGTCCGCAGGGTTCGAAGCGTGACGGGATGATGATGGCGTCGCAGCCGCCCTGCATTGTGTGCGACAGCCCTTCATCATAGCCGACGACCACGCCGATGCGGCCACGGTGGCGCGCCGCAGCGGCAAGCAGCGCGCCTTCAAGGCCGGCGTCACCGGAGCCCAGTATGGCCAGCCGCGCGCCCGTCGCGACGACCCCGTCGATCACCGTCGCCAATATGTCCATGCCCTTCTGCCAGGTCAGCCGGCTGATGACACAGACGATCGGGCTGTCGTCGCGATCGAGGCCGAAACGCTCTTCAACGGCCGCCCTGTTCGGCGCCCGTGCCTTGAGCGTCGCGGCCGTATAGTCGACACCAGATGCTTGTCCGTCTCCGGATCCCAGATGGCGGTGTCGATGCCGTTGACGATGCCATAGAGATCGCTGGAGCGCATGTTGATCAAGCCATCGAGGCCCATGCCGAACTCCGGCGAGCGGATCTCCTGCGCATAGGTGGGGCTCACCGTGGTGATTGCCCAGGCGGCCTGCAGGCCGGCCTTGAGGAAGCCGACGCCGCCATAATATTCGACGCCGTCAAGCGCCATCGCCACCGCCGGCAGGCCAAGCTCGCCGAAAATGCCGGCGCCGAACTGGCCCTGGAAGGCGAGATTGTGGACGGTCATCATCGATGGGACGCCGACCGCCTTGCCGTAGCGCATATAGGCAAGCGTCATCGCCGACTGCCAGTCATGGGCGTGGACGACGTCAGGCTGATAGCCCGAGATGGCGCCGCCGGCGATATCGCCGCCAACCTGGCTCAGTGCTGCGAAACGCCGCCAATTGTCCGGCCAATCGGCGCCCGCAGCATTGCCGTAGGGGCCGCCCGGACGGTCGAAGAGATGCGGCGCGTCGAGCACGAACAGGTCGAGCCCGGCGATCTGCACGGCATGGATCGAAGCCTTGCCGCCCTGCAGCAGCGGATATTGGTAAACGGCCTTCTTTTTCTTGAAGGCGTCCATCACCACGGGAAAGCCGGGAATGAGCGTGCGCATGGTCACGCCCTTGGCAGCAAGCGCGATGGGCAGCGCGCCGGTTACGTCGGCAAGCCCGCCGGTTTTGATCAGCGGAAAAATCTCGGGCGTGACCGACAGAACCTGCATGCGTCTATGGTCCGATCCTGTCTACAGTTTCAGCTTGTCGATCATGTCCTGGGTAACCAGGCAGATGCCTTTTTCGGAAACGCGAAAACGCTTGGCGTCGAGAGCGGGGTCTTCGCCCACCACCAGCCCTTCCGGTATCCTAACACCATGGTCGATGACGACGCGCTTCAACTTTGCGTTCCGGCCGACATGAACGTCGGGCAGCATGACGACCTCTTCCAGCGTCGAATAGGAATTGATGCGGGCGCCGGTGAAGATCAGGCTCTTCTTCAGCGACGCGCCGGAGACGATGCAATCGCCCGAGACCAGCGAGGAAACGGCCGAGCCCCGCCGGCCATCCTCGTCATGGACGAATTTTGCCGGCGGCTTCAACTCGGCGTAGGTCCAGATCGGCCAGTCGCGGTCGTAGAGGTCGAGTTCCGGCGTCACGTCGGTGAGGTCGATATTGGCTTCCCAGTAGGCGTCGACGGTGCCGACATCGCGCCAATAGGCTTCGTTCTCGGCGGTCGAACGCACGCAGGACTTGGTGAAGCGGTGCGCGATCGCCTTACCGTGCTGGACGATATAGGGGATGATGTCCTTGCCGAAGTCACGGCTGGAGCCCGGCTCGGCGGCGTCGCGGCGCAACTGCTCCATCAGGAACTTGGTCTTGAAGACGTAGATGCCCATCGAGGCCAAAGCGAAGTCCGGATTGCCTGGAATGCCGGGCGGATCGGCGGGCTTTTCGACGAAGGCTATGATGTTGTCCTTGGCATCGACATGCATGACGCCGAAGCCGGTCGCTTCCATGCGCGGCACTTCGAGGCAGCCGACCGTGACGTCGGCGCCGGCGTCGACATGCTGACGCAGCATCAGCTCATAGTCCATCTTGTAGATGTGGTCGCCGGCGAGGATGACCATGTATTCCGGGCCATAGGCCTCGATGATGTCGATGTTCTGATAGACGGCGTCGGCCGTGCCTTCATACCACTGCGTTTCCGAGACACGCTGGCTGGCCGGCAGGATGTCGAAACTCTCGTTTCGTTCGGGCCGCAGGAAGTTCCAGCCGCGTTGCAAATGGCGGATCAGCGAATGCGCCTTGTACTGGGTGGCGACGCCAAGGCGGCGAATGCCCGAGTTCAGCGCATTGGAGAGCGCGAAATCGATGATGCGCGTCTTGCCGCCGAAATAGACCGCCGGCTTGGCGCGACGGTCCGTCAGTTCCTTGAGGCGGCTGCCACGGCCGCCGGCCAGTACATAGGCCATGGCATCGCGCGCCAGCGGCTGGGTCCGTTTCAAGTCTGCCATTTCTACCCTCCCAAGTTACTCAAGTCTCGCCATGGTCGGCCTTGCCGGGCTCAGTCGACAACGAGTTCAAGCATGATTGTCGACAGCGGCGGCAGAAGCATCGTTGCCGAGATGCTCTTGCCTTCCGCCCTTGCCTCGACCATGCCGCCATTGCCCATGCCGGAGCCGCCATATTCGGATGCGTCGGTGTTGATGATCTCGCGCCACTTGCCGGCCTTGGGCAGCGGCACGCGGTAATTGTCGCGCGGCACCGGCGTGAAGTTGGAGATGACCGCCACCGGGCTGCCGCCCGGCGCGTTGCGCACCCAGGCGAAAACCGAGTTCTGGCTGTCGTCGACGATCAGCCAGGAAAACCCTTCCGGTTCGCAGTCGCGGCCATGCAGCGCCGGGCGCGAGCGGTAGAGATAGTTGAGATCGCGCACCGTCTGCCAGACGCCGCGATGCGGGCGGAAATCGAGCAGGTTCCAGTCGAGCGCGCGCGCCTCGCTCCATTCGCGGCGCTGCGCGAACTCCTGTCCCATGAACAAGAGCTTCTTGCCGGGATAGCCCCACATGAACCCGTAATAGGCCCGCAAGGTCGCGAATTTCTGCCAGTCGTCGCCGGCCATCTTGCCCAGCAGCGTGCCTTTGCCGTGCACGACCTCGTCATGCGAAAGCGGCAGCACGAAATTCTCCGAGAAGGCGTAGGTCAGACCAAAGGTCAGGTCGTTATGGTGGTGCTTGCGGAAGATCGGCTCCTTGGCGAAATACTCCAGCGTGTCGTGCATGAAGCCCATGTTCCACTTGAAGCCGAAGCCCAGCCCGCCTTCATGCACCGGCGCCGAGACCTTCGGCCATGAGGTCGATTCCTCGGCGATGGTCATGACGCCGGGATGGTGGCCGTAGACCTCCTTGTTCATCTTCTGCAGGAAAGAGACCGCTTCGAGGTTTTCGCGGCCGCCCTTCTCGTTGGGGATCCATTCGCCGGCCTTGCGCGAATAGTCGAGGTAGAGCATCGAGGCGACCGCATCGACGCGCAAACCGTCGACATGATATTTCTCGGCCCAGAACAATGCGTTGTTGACGAGGAACGATATCACCTCGCGGCGGCCGAAATTGTAGATCGCGGTGTTCCAGTCGGGATGGAAGCCCTTGCGCGGGTCGGCATGCTCATAGAGCGCGGTGCCGTCGAAATGGGCCAGGCCATGCGCGTCGACCGGGAAATGCGCCGGCACCCAGTCGAGGATGACGCCGACGCCGGCGCGGTGCGCGCCATCGACGAAACGGGCAAAGCCGTCCGGATCGCCGAAGCGGGCCGACGGCGCATAAAGACCGGTCGTCTGATAACCCCATGACGGATCATAGGGATGTTCGGAGATCGGCATGAATTCGATGTGGGTGAAGCCGGTCTCGACCGCATAGGGGATCAGCCGGTCGGCCAGTTCGTCCCATGACAGGAACGTGCCGTCGTCGCGAAGCTGCCAGGAACCGGCATGGACTTCGTAGATCGAGATGGCTTCGCGGCGGTGATCGGCATTGCGCCAGAAATTGCGGTGCGCCTCATCGCCCCACTCATGCGCCGGCGGCACGGCAACGACAGAAGCCGTGGCCGGACGCAGTTCGGATTTGAACGCAAATGGGTCAGCCTTCAGCGGCAGCCTGACGCCGTCGGGGCCGATGATCTCGTATTTGTAGGGCCGCCCGGCGCCGATGTCGGGGATGAACACCTCCCAGATGCCGGTGTCGCGGCGATCGCGCATCGTGTGGCGGCGGCCATCCCAGTCGTTGAAATCGCCGACCACCGAGACGCGTTTTGCATTGGGCGCCCAGACGGCGAAATGCACGCCGGTGGCGCCTTCATGCTCGATGACATGCGCGCCAAGCTTGTCGAACAGCCTGAGATGCGATCCCTCGGCGATATAGTAGTCATCTAGAGGCCCGAGCACCGGGCCGAACGAATAGGGATCGGTCAGCCACCAGTCGCCGCCGGCATTGCGCGCATGGTAGCGCAGCGGCTGCCGCTTCTTGATCGTCAACTGCCCTTCGAAGAAGCCGGCATCGTCTCGCCTGGACAATTGACCGGCCTCGATGCCCGTCAGTGTATAGGCGGTGACGGTTTCGGCATGCGGAACGAAGCAACGGGCAAACAGGCTTTTGCCGACCTCATGGACACCGAGGACCGCAAACGAATCTCCATGCGTGCCGGCAACAATCGCCGCAACATCGCTGGCTGGCGCCAGTCCGTCCGGCCCGCTTGTCGCAGCGGTCGCGCGCGGCTTCCTCATCAGGCAGTGTCCCTCCCAGGGCACCAGGTGTTTGTTCTGGCGATGCGGGTTGGCAATCAACCCACGTCACCGGGACCACATTGTTCGTGGCCTCATGCAATCACATCAGGCAGGCACGTTCCAGATTTCTTTCGCGTATTGGCGGATCGTGCGATCGGACGAGAACCAGCCGACGCGCGCGACATTGCGGATTGCCCTGGCATACCAGTCCGGGCTGTTGCGCCAGACAGCGTCGACATCGCGTTGGGCGGCGGCGTAGGCATCGAAATCGGCCGCGACCATGAACCAGTCGCTGTCGTAGAGGCCGTTGATCAGGTCGCGGTAGCGATTGGGATCATCGGGCGAGAAGACGCCCGACGAAACAGCGGCCACGGCCTGCGCCAGTTCGGACGAGCCCTCGATCACGGCGCGCGGGTTGTAGCCATTGTTGCGCCGCTCGGCGACTTCGGCCGTCGTCAGGCCGAAGATGAAGATGTTGTCGTCGCCGACGCATTCCTTGATCTCGACATTGGCGCCGTCGAGCGTGCCGATGGTGAGCGCGCCGTTCAGCGCGAACTTCATGTTGCCGGTGCCCGACGCTTCCATGCCCGCGGTCGAGATCTGCTCCGACAGGTCGGCGGCCGGCATCATGATTTCGGCCAGGCTGACATTGTAGTTCGGCACGAACACCACTTTCAGCAAGCCACGCACCGCCGGATCACGGTTGATGACCTTGGCGACATCGTTGGCGAGTTTGATGATCAGCTTGGCATTGTGATAGCTGGGCGCCGCCTTGCCGCCGAAGAATTTCACGCGCGGCATCCAGTCGCGTTCGGGATGCGAACGGATCTGGTCGTAGAGCGCGATCGCCTCAAGGATGTTCAGGAGCTGACGCTTGTATTCATGGATGCGCTTGACCTGGATGTCGAACAACGCCGAAGGGTCGACCTTGATGCCGAGCCGGTCGGCGACGAGATTGGCCAGCCGCACCTTGTTCTGCCGCTTGACGCCCGCGAATTTTTCCCGGAACGCGCTGTCATCGGCAAAGCCCTCGAGCCCTTTGATGGCGTCGATGTCGTCGAGAAAGCGGTCACCGATCGCCTCACGGGCGAGCGAGGTCAGCCCAGGATTGCACTGGATCAGCCAACGCCGCGGCGTGATGCCGTTGGTCTTGTTGTTGATGCGATCGGGATAGAGCTTGTGCAGGTCGGCGAACACCGTTTCCTTCATCAACTCGGTATGCAGCGCCGAGACACCATTGATCGAGTGCGAGCCGACAAAGGCCAGGTTGCCCATGCGCACGCGGCGGTCGCCATTCTCCTGGATCAGCGAGATGCGGCTGATCTGCTCGTCCGAGAACTGGTCGGTGGCGCGCGCCTCCAGAAGCACCTGCGCGTTGATGGCGTAGACGATCTGCATATGGCGCGGCAAAAGCCGCTCGAACAGCGGCACCGGCCAGCTTTCCAGCGCCTCCGGAAGAAGCGTGTGGTTGGTGTAGCCGAAGGTGCGCTTGGTGATGTCCCAGGCGAGATCGAAGTCCATGCCGTGGACATCCATCAAGAGCCGCATCAGCTCCGGCACGGCGATCGCCGGGTGGGTGTCGTTGAGGTGGATCGCCGCCTTGTCGGGCAGCGACTTCAGGTCGCCATATTGGCTGAGATGGCGCTGCACGATGTCCTGCAGCGAGGCGGTGGAGAAGAAGTACTCCTGCCGCAGCCTGAGCTCCTGCCCGGCCATGTGGGAATCGGCGGGGTAAAGCACGCGCGACAGCGCGTCGGCCTTGTTGCTTTCGGCGAGCGCGCCAATGTGGTCGCCGGCATTGAACTTGTCGAGCAGGATCGGATCGACCGGCATGCCCGACCACAGCCGCAGCGTGTTGACGCGGTTGCCCCGCCAGCCGACGACAGGCGTGTCGTAGGCGACAGCAAGGACATGTTCGGTCGGCTTCCAGACGTGACGCTCGAGCCGGCCGTCCTTCGAGGTGATGGACTCCACCGAACCGCCGAAACCGACTTCGAAGGAGCGTTCGCGCCGTTCGAATTCCCAGGGGTTGCCGTGGTCGAGCCATGTCTCGGGCAGTTCGACCTGCCAGCCTCCCTGAATCTCCTGGCGGAACATGCCGTTGGCGTAGCGGATGCCGTAGCCATGCGCCGGAATGTCGACGGTCGCCATGCTTTCCATGAAGCAGGCAGCGAGCCGACCAAGGCCGCCATTGCCGAGCGCGGCATCGGGTTCGAGCGCAGCGATGAGATCGAGGTCGACGCCGAGCGACGACAGCGCCTCGCGCATATTGGCCATCAGGCCAAGATTGGAGAAGGCGTCACGCATCAGGCGGCCGATGAGGAACTCCAGCGACAAATAGTAGACGCGCTTTTCCTGCTGGTCGTAGGCCTCTTTCGTTGCCTGCATCCAGCGATCGACGATGCGGTCGCGCACGACCTTGATCGAAGCCGTCAGCCAGTCGTACTGGGTCGCGACGGTGGTGTCCTTGCCGACCCGGTATTTGAGGGCCACCAAGACTTCCCTTGCGAGCGTCTTCGGATCAGGATTTTCGAGCAGTGGAGGAAGGGTTTCGGATGTCATCGCGCGCGTCATGCTGCCTCTCGTGCGGTTGCAATGATCATACCGGCTTTCACCATTCATCCCAGCCCATGTTACTGCATTGCAACATATATTCAATCGATTTAGATGAGCGTGCGCCGGCTTACCCTGCGGCAATTTGACAATCAGGCGGCGAGTGCAGCCTCCGGAGGTGCCTTCGCGCCGGTCATGAAGGCGACGGCATCGGACATCGTATATTGCTTGGGATCGATGACGCACAGGCGACGACCCAGGCGGTGAATGTGGATACGATCGGCCACCTCGAAGACATGCGGCATGTTGTGTGAGATCAGCACGATCGGCAGGCCGCGCTTCTTGACGTCGAGGATCAGTTCGAGCACGCGGCGGCTTTCCTTGACGCCAAGGGCGGCCGTCGGTTCGTCCATGATCACCACGCGGCTGCCGAAGGCAGCGGCGCGCGCCACCGCCACGCCCTGGCGCTGGCCGCCCGAGAGCGTCTCCACCGCCTGGCTGATGTTCTGGATGGTCATCAGGCCAAGTTCGGTGAGTTTGTCGCGGGCGCGCTTTTCCATCGCCGGGCGGTCGAGCATACGTAACCAGTGGCCGAGGAAGCCGGGTTTGCGGATCTCGCGGCCGAGGAACATGTTGTCGGCGATCGACAGTGCCGGCGACAAAGCGAGGTTCTGGTAGACCGTCTCGATACCGGCTTCGCGGGCCTCCATCGGTGATTTGAAGGAAACGGCTTTGCCTTCAAGCCGGATTTCACCTTCGTCGGGCACGGCCGCGCCGGAAATCGCCTTGATGAGCGACGACTTTCCGGCGCCGTTGTCACCAATGACGGCAAGGATTTCGCCGGGATAAAGGTCGAAGTCGGCATTGTCGAGAGCGGTGACGCGGCCATAGCGCTTGACCAGGCCACGCGCGGTAAGGATGGGTTCCTGGGTCATGACTATGCCGAAACCTTTCTGATCCATTGGTCGATTGCCACGGCGCCGATGATCAGCACACCGGTGAGCAGCACTTTCCATTGCGGATCGGCGCCCAGCATGTTGAGACCCATGGAGACGACACCGACGATCATCGCGCCGAACAGCGTGCCCAGGATAGAGCCGCGCCCGCCGAACAGAGAAATACCGCCGATCACCGTCGCGGTGATGGCCTGCAGATTGTAATCGGTGACGGCGGCGGACGGCGAGATCGAGCCGTTGCGGCCGACAGAAACCCAGGCAGCGAAAGCGGCGATCAGCCCGGCAAGGGTATAGACCGTCACCAGCACCTTCTTGGTCTGGATGCCCGACAGCTTCGCCGCCTCCTGGTCATCGCCGACGGCGTAGACATGGCGGCCCCATGCCGTGTGATTGAGCACGTACCAGAGGATCATCACGAGCACGACCGTGGCTATGACGCCGAGCGTCAGCACCGCCGTGCCGATCTTGAAGCTCAGGGCGAACAGATGCAGCAGCGGCGCCTGAGTGTCGACGTCGGTGTCGCGGATCGTCTCATTGGCCGAATAGATGAAGTTCGTGGCCATGACGATGTTCCAGGTGCCAAGCGTCACGATGAAGGGCGGCAGTTTCATATAGGCGACCAGCAACCCGTTGAGCAGCCCGCAGGCCGCACCCGCGGCAAGCCCGATCGCCACGGCGAGAATGGCCGGCATACCGTAGCTGACCGCGCAATTGCCCATGATCACGGCTGAAATCACCATGATCACGCCAATCGACAGGTCGATGCCGGCGGTCAGGATGACCAGCGTCTGCGCGGCGCCCAGAATGCCAACGATAGCGATCTGCTGCAGGATCAGCGTCAGCGTATAGGACGAAAAGAAACGTCCGCCGATGGCGATGCCGAAAATGATGATCGACAGGACCAGCACGATCAGCGGCACTGCCGCCGGCGTCGAATGCAGGAAATGCTGGATGCGCTTGACGGCCGATTTGTGCTCGTCAAAAGCGGCGACGCTGGTGTCGCTGCCCGAGAGAACCTTCTCGAATTCCTGAGCTTGAGCCATGTTTCCTCCCCGTGAGGTGTCAGCCTAGCGCCAACGCCCGTCCACGCCTTTCCGGTCTGCTGCCGGGATTGTTCGCGGTCACGCGACCCATCGTCCACCCGAAGCGGTCGGGGATCAAGCCCCAACCGCTCGAGTTCGGTAATTGCCGGTCAGACCTGCATCAGCCCCAGCACTTGGCGAGGCCTTCCTTGGTGTCGATGGACTTCACGCCCTTGGCCGGCTTGTCGGTCACCAGGTTGACTCCGGTATCGAAGAAATTCTTGCCTTCGGTCGGCTTCGGCTTGGTTCCGTCCTTGGCGAAGGCGGCGATCGCCTCGATGCCGAGCGCTGCCATCTGCAGCGGGTATTGCTGCGACGTCGCGCCGATGACACCTTCGGTAACCGACTTCACGCCGGGGCAGCCGCCGTCTACGGAGACGATCAGCACCTGCTTTTCAAGGCCGACGGCCTTGAGCGCCTGGTAGGCGCCGACAGCTGCCGGTTCGTTGATGGTGTGGATGACGTTGATGGTGTTGTCCTTCTGCAGAAGGTTCTCCATCGCCTTGCGGCCGCCCTCCTCATTGCCGTTGGTGACGTCGTGGCCGACGATGCGCGGATCGGTTTCGTCGCCGATCTTGTTGGGATCCTTCACGTCGATGCCGTAGCCCATCATGAAGCCCTGGTCGCGCAGCACGTCGACCGTCGGCTGCGACGGCGTCAGGTCGAGGAAGCCGATCTTGGCGTCCTTGGCCTTGTCACCGAGGGTGGCGGCGGCCCAGGCGCCGATCAGCTTGCCGGCCTCGAGATTGTCGGTGGCGAAGGTCGCATCGGCCGCGTCGATCGGATCGAGCGGCGTGTCGAGCGCGATCACCAGCAGGCCGGCGTCACGCGCCTTCTTCACGGTCGGCACAATGCCCTTGGTGTCGGATGCGGTGATCAGGATGCCCTTGGCGCCGTCGGCGATGCAGCTTTCGATGGCCGCCACCTGGCTCTCGCTGTCGCCGTCGATCTTGCCGGCGTAGGTCTTGAGGTCGACGCCGAGTTCCTTGGCCTTTGCGGTCGCGCCTTCCTTCATCTTGACGAAGAAGGGGTTCGTGTCGGTCTTGGTGATCAGGCAAGCGCCGACACCGGCCGCGGAAGCGGACGACGCAAACGCCATCAGACCCAGGGCGGCCGCGGCAAACACGGTCGATTTCAACAGTTTTGTATTGGTCACGATCTTCCTCCCAGTGGAACCATTCCGGATGCCGGCCATCGGCATCTACGGCGCATCCTACGAATTTCTCCCAGCGTGGACGCCGCCTCAACAGACACCAGACCGCAGGCGCTGTCAATAATTAAATCACTCTTATTTATTATTGACAGCCTTGCGCCGTTCACTCATTCTGGCCCAAAAGCATTGAGGGGAAACGACGGGAGGAACAGGGTGGAGACCGCCACTGCGAGGCACGGTTCGCCCGAAGCGAATGACAGCCTGATTCACCGCGGCACCAACCAGAGTGGCATGCGCGACCACAACGAGCGGTTGGTGCTCTCGCTGGTGCGCCAGCATGGCAGTCTGGCGAAATCCGACATCGCCCGCATGACCGGACTTTCGGCGCAGACGGTTTCGGTCATCATGCGCGAACTAGAGGAAGAAGGCCTGCTCGTCCGCCAGGCGCCGCTGCGCGGCAAGATCGGCCAGCCCTCCATCCCGATGGCGCTCAATCCGGAAGGCGCCTTCTTCATCGGCCTCAAGATCGGCCGCCGCAGCGCCGAATTGGTGCTGATCGATTTTCTTGGGCATGTGCGCTCGATGCTGCAGCACTCCTATCGCTATCCGGCTCCGCGCGAGACGGTGGAGTTCGTCACCGATGGCATGAAAAGGATGCGCGGCGAACTGACGCCTGTGCAGGACAAGCGCATCGCCGGCCTCGGCATCGCCATGCCATTCGAACTGTGGAACTGGGCCGACACCGCCGGCGCGCCACGCGATGTCATGGACGAATGGCGCCACCGCGACATCAGGGCCGACATCCAGGCGCAATGCGAGTTTCCAGTCTATCTGCAAAACGATGCCACCTCGGCCTGCGGCGCCGAGCTCGTCTTCGGCCAGGCGGGCGGTGCGCGCGACTTCGTCTATTTCTATATCGGCGCCTTTGCCGGCGGCGGCATCGTGCTCAACGGCCGGCTGTTCGGCGGGCCGACCGGCAATGCCGGCGCGCTTGGCTCGATGCCGGTGCCCGGACCGGACGGCAAGCCGACCCAACTGATCGACGTGGCCTCGATCGCCATGCTGGAAAAAGCGCTCAATGCGCGCGGCGTCGAGGCCTCGCATTTGTGGACCTCGCCCGAGAACTGGGGCGAGATCGGTTCCGAACTTGACGACTGGATCGCCAATGCCTCGCAGGCGCTTGCCTATGCCATCGTCGCGGCGTCCTCGGTCATCGATTTCGAGGCGGCGGTGGTCGATGGCTGGATGCCGCAGGCGGTGCGCCGCCGACTGGTCGATGCCATTGTCGCCGCCATCGCCACAATCGACGGCGAAGGCCTGAAACTTCCCGTCGTTCGCGAAGGAACCGTCGGCATCCATGCCCGGGCGCTCGGCGGCGCGAGCCTGCCGCTGTCCGAACGCTTTCTGATTGGTTCGACGACGATTTCCAGGAGCGCCTGAATGCTGATCGGAATCCCGGCGCTGCTCGGTCCGGACCTTCTGGCGACACTGCGCGCCATGGGCCATGGCGATGAGATCGCCCTGGTCGACGGAAACTATCCGGCAGAGGAGCAGGCAAGGCGCCTGGTCCGGGCCGACGGTCATCATCTCATCCCGGTGCTCGATGCGATCCTGAGCGTGCTGCCGGTCGACGACGCCGTTCCGGAAGCCCTGTTTCGCGCTTCAGTCAAAGGCAATCCCTCGATTGCCGATCCAGTCCATCACGAGATCGAGGCGATCTGCGCCAAGCGCGCGCCGGGCCGCAAGGTGGTTGCACTGGCCGGCGCCGACTTCTATGCACGGGTCAAATTGGCGCATGCCATCGTCGCGACAAGCGAGCCCAGGCTTTACGCCAACATCATCATCCGCAAGGGCGTGATCTATCCGCCGGAGACCAGAAAACCATGATACTTTGCTGCGGCGAAGCCCTGATCGATATGCTGCCGCGCACCACGACGCAAGGTGAGCCGGCTTTCGCCCCCTATGTCGGCGGCGCGGTGTTCAACACGGCGATCGCGCTTGGACGGCTCGGCGCGCCGGCCGGCTTCTTTTCCGGCCTGTCGTCCGACCTTTTCGGTGGCCAGTTCAGGGATGCGCTCGGCGCGAGCAAGGTCAGCTCCACCTATGCCCACACCTCGCCCAGGCCGACCACGCTCGCCTTCGTGCGGCTCACCAACGGTCAGGCGACTTATACATTCTACGACGAGAACACCGCCGGACGCCTGCTGACCATCGACGACCTTCCGGCGCTCGGCAATGAGATCGAGGCCATGCTGTTCGGCGCCATCAGCCTGATCTCCGAACCTGCCGGCAGCGCCTATGAAGAATTCATGCGGCGCGAGCACGCAGGCCGGGTCATGATGCTCGACCCCAACATCCGACCGAACTTCATCCCGGACAAGGCAAAGCACCTCAGGCGCATCCGCGCCATGATGGCGATGGCCGACATCGTGAAGCTGTCGGACGAAGACCTGAACTGGTTCGGCGAAGCCGGCTCGCATGAGGATGTCATCCGCAACTGGCTCGACCGCGGCCCCAAGCTGATCGTCGTCACGCATGGCAGCGAAGGCGCGGTCGGTTACACCAGGGATCACGCCGTCACCGTGATGCCGGAAAAGGTCGAGGTGGTCGACACGGTCGGAGCCGGCGACACGTTCAACGCCGGCATCCTCGCCTCCTTGCACGAGCAGGGCCTGCTGACGAAACCGGCAATCGCCGGTCTGTCGAAAGAAGCCATTCATAAGGCGCTGACGCTTGGTGCCAAGGCAGCGGCAGTGACCGTGTCGCGCGCAGGCGCCAATCCGCCATGGCGGCATGAAATCGCCTGAGCAACGCTCACCTTAAGTTGAGCCAGCCGATCACTTTATGTTTCGCGGGGCCGCTCAGTGGGACTATAAGGTCGCGACTGTGCCCGACGAAGCCCGGATTTCCGGCATCTTGCTAGGATTCACCTGAAATCAGCGGTAACAGACTGCAATATCCGGGCAATCGGTGGCCCCGGCTGCCCGGCTTTCTCGGCAGGCGCAACTCTGGTACCAGCGGGCCGTTATTTGGCTAAACCGCCTGATTGAAATCGTTTTTGAGGCTGACATGCAGTTCATCGATCTTGGCGCACAGCGCGAACGTATCCGCGACCGGCTGAAGGCCGCGATCGACCATGTCGTCGAGGACGGTCGCTACATCCTCGGGCCCCAGGTGGCGGAGTTCGAGAAGAAGCTCGCAGCCTATGTCGGCACCAAGCATGTCGTGGCCTGCGCCAACGGCACCGATGCACTGCTGTTGCCGCTGTTTGCCGCCGGCATCGGCCCGGGGGATGCTGTGTTCGTGCCGAGCTTCACTTTCGCCGCCACCGCGGAAGTGGTGGCGCTGGCCAAGGCCGAGCCCGTCTTCGTCGACGTCGATCCGGTGACCTACAACATCGACATCGCCAGCCTCGAGGCGGCCATCGCCATGATCAAGAAGGAAGGCAGGCTGCAGCCTAAGGCAATCATTCCTGTCGACCTGTTCGGCCTTGCCGCCGATTACGATGCCATCATGGCGATCGCCAACCGCGAAGGGCTGCTGGTGATCGAGGACGCCGCCCAGTCGATGGGCGGGTCGCTTGACAGCAAGATGTGCGGTGCTTTCGGCCATGTCGGCTCGACCAGCTTCTATCCGGCCAAGCCGCTTGGCTGCTATGGCGATGGCGGCGCGATGTTCACCAACGACGACGAGATGGCCGACAAGCTCAGATCCTTCGCCTTCCACGGCAAGGGCGAGACGCAATATGACAATGTCCGCGTCGGCATCAATTCGCGGCTCGACACGCTGCAGGCGGCGATCCTCATCGAAAAGCTCGCCATACTCGAAGACGAGATGGTGGCACGCCAGGTGGTGGCAAATCGCTATGCCGAAGGGCTTGGCGATATCGTCACGGCGGCCCGCAACCTGGACGGCAGCCGTTCGGCCTGGGCGCAGTACGCCATCGAGACGCCCAAGCGCGATGGCCTGAAGGCGCATCTGAGCGAAAAAAGCATCCCGTCCGTCATCTACTACGTCAAGCCGCTGCATGCCCAGGTCGCCTATCGCGACTACCCACGCACGCCGACCGGCCTTGCCGTCTCGGAGGATCTGCCGAAGCGCATCCTGTGCCTGCCAATGCACCCCTATCTCAGCGAAGCCGACCAGGACCGGATCATCGAGACGATCCGCAACTATATCGGCTCGAACTCGGCGCAGGCTGCGGCCGAGTAATCGGCAGCCGGTCTCAGATGGGGCTCGCCCCTGCCCTGCCGCTAGCGATGAAATGCGGGTTGGCGAAATCCTCGTCGTCGGCTTGGTCGCGTTTGCCGTAGGCCAAGGGCTTGCCGTCCAGCGTGCGTGTCGTGCCGCCCGCCGCGCGCAGCACCGCGTCGCCTGCCGCGGTGTCCCATTCCATGGTGCGTCCGAAGCGCGGATAGACATCCGCCTCGGCGCTGGCGAGAAGACAGAATTTCAAGGACGAACCGACAGAGACGATCTCGGCGGCACCGAGGTCGCGAATATAGGCTTCGGTTTCCGGCGTGTTGTGGGAGCGGCTGGCCACCACAGCCAGCGGCGCTGCTGCCGTTCTCACCGAAATCGGCCGGCGGCCGACGATCTGGTAATCGCTATCGATTTCCAAGGCTTCCGCCCTCCCCGGCCGGCCGGAAAAGAAACGTCCGGTGCAAGGTGCGAAGACGACGCCGAGTTCCGGCACGCCATGGCGGACAAGCGCGATGTTGACGGTGAAGTCGGTGCGGCGATTGACGAATTCCTTGGTGCCGTCGAGCGGGTCGATGAGGAAGAAGGCCTCGCCAAGATCGGCCGGCATGATTCCAGCCGCCGCTTCCTCCTCAGCCACGCAAGGAATCTCGGGAAATGCGGCACGCAGCCCGGCGAGAATGATCTTCTCGCTCTCGCGATCCGCCTCGGTCACCGGTGAGGCGTCGGATTTGCGGTCGACGGCGCAGCCGGCATGGAACACACGCATGACCTCGCGCCCGGCCGCCAGGGCCAGCCGCTCGAAGATATCGAGCATCAACCTGTCGTTAGATACCGCCGCCACTGTCATATTGGTCTTCGGCAATGTCACGCTCGTTTAGCCAGTGTTCCAGGGCATCTACCATCTCTTCCGCCGATCTGCCGAGCGTCTTCAGATGGATTTCCGGGTTTTCCGGCGCTTCGTATGGGGAATCGACGCCGGTGAAGTTCTTTATCTCGCCGTTCAGCGCGCGGGCATAGAGGCCTTTCGGATCACGCCTGGCGCACTCCTCGAAAGGCGTGTCGACAAACACCTCGATGAATTCACCGTCGGCCATCAATTCCCTGGCCATGCGCCGCTCGGCGCTGAACGGCGAGATGAACGAAACAATGACGATCAAACCGGCATCGGCCATCAGCTTGGCCACTTCGGCCACCCGGCGGATGTTCTCGACGCGGTCGGCATCGGTGAAGCCGAGATCGCGGTTGAGACCGTGACGGACATTGTCGCCATCCAGGATATAGGTGTGCCGGCCGGTGGCGAACAGCTTCTTCTCGAACAAATTGGCGATGGTCGATTTGCCGGAGCCCGAAAGCCCGGTGAACCAGAACACGGCGGGGCGCTGGTTCTTTATGTCGGCGCGCACGCGCTTGCCGACATCGAGCGATTGCCAATGGATGTTTTCGGCACGACGCAGCGAGTGCACGATCATGCCGGCGCCGACGGTGGCGTTCGAGATGCGATCAATCAGGATGAAGGCGCCGGTGGTGCGGTTCTCGGCGAAAGGATCGAAGGCGATCGGCGCTCGCGTCGAGATGTTGCAGATGCCGACTTCGTTCATCTCAAGCGACTTGGCCGCCTCATGGGCGAAGTCGTTGACGTTGATGCGGTATTTCAGGTCGGTGACGGTGGCGCTGGTCTGGTCGGTTTCGGTGCGCAGGATGTAGGAACGACCCGGCAGCAGCGCATGCTCGTCAAACCAGACGATGTTGGCGGCGAACTGATCGGCGACCTGCGGCCTGGCGGCCGGCGAAACCAGCATATTGCCTCTGGAGACCTCGACCTCGTCGTCGAGGACGAGGGTGATGGCCTGGCCGGCCACTGCCTGTTTGAGATCGCCGCCATAAGCGACGATGCGTTTGACATGCGAGGACTTGCCGGATTTGGCGACGACGACCTCGTCGCCTGGCGCGATGGCGCCTGACGCGATCGTGCCGGCAAAACCGCGGAAGTCGAGATTGGGACGGTTGACGTACTGCACCGGAAAACGGAACGGCTGTTCGACGGCAGCCTCTTCGACCGAAACGGTCTCGAGGTGCTCGATCAGCGTCGGGCCGGAATACCAATGCATGTTCTGCGACCGGCTGCTGACATTGTCACCGTAACGGGCCGACATCGGGATCGGCACGATGGTCTGGAAGCCGAGATCGCGTGAGAACTGCCCGTAGTCTTCGACGATCCGGTCGAAAACCGCCTGGTCGAAATCGACGAGATCGATCTTGTTGACGGCCAGCACGATGTGACGGATGCCGAGCAGCGAGGCGATGATCGAATGGCGCCTTGTCTGGCGCAGCACGCCTTGGCGGGCATCGATCAGCACGATCGCCAGATCGGCGGTCGAGGCGCCTGTGGCCATGTTGCGGGTGTACTGCTCGTGGCCGGGCGTGTCGGCGACGATGAACTTGCGCTTCGGCGTAGCAAAGAAGCGGTAGGCGACGTCGATGGTGATGCCTTGCTCGCGCTCGGCCTCGAGGCCATCGACCAGCAGCGCGAAATCGATGTCGTCGCCAGTGGTGCCGTGCTTACGCGAATCGCGTTCGAGCGCGGCGAGTTGATCCTCGAATATCTGCTTGGTGTCGGACAGCAGACGGCCGATCAGCGTCGACTTGCCGTCATCGACGGAACCGCAGGTCAGGAAGCGCAGCAGCGACTTCTTCTCCTGCGCAGCCAGGTAGTCGCGGACGCTGTCGGTCGGGGCGAGGCTTTTTGCCATGATGTGACGCATGGTCAGAAATACCCCTCGCGCTTCTTCTTTCCATCGAGCCTGCCTCATCGCGGTCGATCAGGCGGCCCTGGCGCTCGGAGGTGCGGGCGGTCAGCATCTCGCCAACGATGGCTTCGAGCGTGTCGGCATCGGATTCGATAGCGCCGGTGAGCGGATAGCAGCCAAGTGTGCGGAACCGGACCAGCCGGTTCTCGACCGTCTCGCCAGGGTGTAGTTTCATACGATCGTCATCCTTGAGGATCAGCATGCCGTCGCGTTCCACCACCGGCCGCTCCTTGGCGAAATAGAGCGGCACGATCGGGATGTTCTCCTGCAGGATGTACTGCCAGATATCGAGTTCGGTCCAGTTCGACAGCGGGAAGACGCGGATCGATTCGCCCGATGCGATGCGGGTGTTGAATATCTTCCACATTTCGGGGCGCTGGTTCTTCGGATCCCAGACATGCTGGGCATTGCGGAACGAGAATATGCGCTCCTTGGCGCGCGATTTCTCCTCGTCGCGACGGGCACCACCGAAGGCGGCATCGAAACCGTATTTGTCGAGCGCCTGGCGCAGCGCCACGGTCTTCATCACATGGGTGTGGGTGTTCGAGCCATGGTCGAACGGATTGATGTTGTCGCGCACGCCGTCTTCGTTGACATGCACCAAAAGATCGAAGCCCAGTTTTTGCGCCATCTGATCGCGAAAAGCGATCATTTCGCGGAATTTCCAGGTGGTGTCGACGTGAAGGAACGGGAACGGCGGCTTGGCGGGATAGAACGCCTTCATTGCCAGATGCATCAGCACGGATGAATCTTTGCCGACCGAATAGAGCATGACCGGCTTGGAGAAGGCGGCCGCGACCTCGCGGAAAATGTGGATGGACTCGGCTTCAAGCCGCTGCAGATGCGTAAGTGCTATGGTCATAGACTGTGAGCGTTCTCTCGTGCCTTGCGCCAAAAGACCTTGCGTCAAATCATCGAGCCTTTTGCGCCCGGTTCAAGCTTCGCTTCTGGACAAAGTGTTTTCGTGCGGGCGTTCTAGCAGATCGGCGCACGGCAGAACAATGCAAGACGAGCCCGGCAGCGGTCGGTTCGGGAATGAATTTTCCACGCTTTCGCCATAACCCGAAAATTTCTGTTCGCAAGGCCTCCAACCGGGAAAAGGCAGGAAAAATATTGCTCGGGATGACCTGACGACAAACACTCCTGGAGCCCTTTGCCAATCGACGGGCGCCGGGCCGCCGATTTTCGGTGACAACAAGCCCCGGCGCACTATCGAAAAGACAGCCCAGCCGTTATACAACCTCCGGAAGCGGGCAAGATGCGTCATCAGGCATGGGCAATTTCGAGGCGAGCACATTCGGTTCCGCTGAACAGGATGTGCCGCATAAAGCTACTCGAGAATAGCGAGCCCGAAACTTGAACCGGCTTTCGTCCATCAGACCGCAAATCACGCCGTCGCGGATCAATATCTACTTCTCCATTCTTTGCTTCTTTTTCCACCGGTCCTGGGATCGCTGGTCAGCTTCGTGTTCAATGGCGGCGGCCTGTGGTCCGTCCTGTTGATCGCCTTGAAGAAGAGGCGCTTCAACATCGACAGGGCGATGATGGCGCTGACGATCGCGATCTATGCCTATTGCGCGGCCAATATCCTGGCGTCCATCGTCAACAATGCGATCGTCCAGGATGCGCCACGCCTTATTCCGCTCGTGACCTTCCTGCTTTTCCCCATCTCCTATTCGACCTGGAGCATCACGCAGAAAACCACGCTCGTCCGCATCATCGTGCTCAGCAGCCTGGCCGCCTGTTTCGTCGCGCTGCTGCTGGCCGTTATCCAGCAATATTGGGTGGGGATGAGGGCCAAGGGCGGGGCCGGCAATGCGATCGTGTTCGCGGAGGTGCTTTGCCTTGCCGTAATGGTCTGTGTCGCCGGCGCCTTGTCGGGTATCGAGAGACACAGGAACGCCCTCATCTGCGCAGCCCTTGGCGGAACGATCGCCATCATCTACTCCGGTACGCGCATTATCTGGCTGTCGCTGCTGATCGCCGGCATCGCCGTCCTGCTGATCAACCAACAGAGGCTGAAAGGAAAGAATGCCGTTCGCCTGCTGGTGCTGCTGGTGGCGGTCGGCGCCGTGATCGCGGCCGTCGGTTTCCAGACGATATCCGGGCGTGTCGACTTTCTGCGTTCCGACTTGGACGCGCTCGCCACCCATGGTGACTACACGACGCCCATCGGATTGCGATTCGCCGTGTGGGATATCGGCCTGAAGGCGTTTCGCGAGATGCCCTTGTTCGGACATGGAGTGGGTGCCACCCAAACCTTGATAAAACAGGGCTTCCGCGATCAGTTCGGAATGGATGCAGGCTTCAGCCATTTCCACAACGGCTTCCTGACCGCCTTGGTGCAGGCGGGAAATCCTGGGCGCGGTGACGCTGGCGGCTATCTTTGTGGTTGCCGCCAGGAATGCCGCCTTGGTCCTGCGAAACAGCACCGATCCGATCGAGCGGTTCGGCGCCACCATGATTGTCATCGTGGTGATCACCTATCTCACGGCTGGAATGACAGGCATCCTGGTCGGTCACGACATTCTGGACTCGATGCTTATGGTCTTCCTGGTGTCGGGAACGTATCTCGCCTCCGGACGTCAGGCCCCGTTGCCGCAAGACCAGGCACTTGCGCCGATGACGGACGAACGAGAGCTGGCGCCAGTGACGGAAGACCCAATCCTTTCGCCGACGATGGAAGAGCAGATGCGTCCATCCGTCACCCAATAGGCGTTCAGGGCAAAGGCGATGAAAGTCCTGATCACAGGCGCGACGGGCTTTATCGGCCGCCAGGTGGTCAGCCAGCTTCGAAAGGCCGGCGCCGAGCTTCGCCTCGCGTCCCGTCACCCGCAGAGGCTCGGTCCGGGACATGACGCCATGCAGATGCCAGGTTTCGATGCGCCGACGGCTGCCTTCCTGGCGCTTACCAGGGGCGTTACGGATGTCATTCATTGCGCGGGTCTGAACAATGATGAAGGCAGCGCCACCGACGCCGATTTTCGCGCGGCCAATGCGGAATTGAGCGCAAGGCTGGCGCAAGCGGCGGCCGAACAGGCAAGCGGACGCTTCATCCAGCTCTCCTCGATCCGGGCCGTGATCGGCGCGCGCGTCAGTGCAACGATCGACGCGGACACGATACCCGATCCGCAATGCGCCTATGGGCGCTCGAAGCGCGAAGCAGAGATCAGGGTGCTGGACGCCTATGCGTCGCATGGCCGTTCCGACGCGACCGTGCTGCGACTGCCTCCGGTCTACGGAAGCGGCATGAACGGAAGCGGCATGAAAGGAAACCTGGCGACACTGATGCGCCTGGCCGACACGGCCGTGCCGCTGCCGACCGGCGCACTGACGGGAACCCGCTCGCTGCTGTCATCGCAATCGGCGGCAGGCGCGGTGTGGCATTTGCTCAGCCACTCGGGGCCGCTGCGCCCGATCTATATTGCCAGCGATGTGCCGCCGGTTACGATCGCTGACATCGTCGGCGCCTTTCGCAGCGGTTTGCGACGACCGACGCGCCTGATGGCCGTGCCGGCCGGGCCGTTGCGGGCAGCCGCGATCCTGCTGGGCAAGCGGACGTCCTGGGACAGCTTGACCGCGACACAGATATGCGACCCTTCCCTGCTCGTATCGGAAGGCTGGCTGCCGGAAACCGGCACGCTGGAGCGGCTGGCCGAGACAGCGCGTCTCGGAACCGCTCAATCGCCGCCGTTGCGATAGAGCGTTCCAAACAGGATGCGAAGATCGAGCCAGAACGACGCCGCCTTGAGATAGGCTGCATCCGTTTCGGCCAGAAGCTGCGGGTTCGACATGTCGATGCCCCTGATCTGGGCCATGCCGGTAATGCCTGGACGTGCTGCCAAAACCCCCAGCCGCCTGCGACTCTCGATCAATTCCGTCTGTGTCGGCAGACAAGGGCGCGGCCCGACCAGGCTCATCTCGCCCTTGAGGACATTCCAGAATTGCGGCAGCTCATCGAGCTTGAATTTCCGCAAGGTCCTTCCGACCGCGGTCACGGCATTGGCCGGCGCTTCGTGTGAGGGCAAGGACGGCGTTCCCTGAACCATCGTCCGCAATTTGTGGCAGCGAAACAACGCACCATCGCGGCCGACCCGCGTTTGCGAAAAAATCACCGGACCAGGCGACGATGCCCGCACGGCAAGGACGCAGAGCAACAGAACAGGCGACGTCACCACCAACAACAGGACTGTCGCGACGAGATCGAAGGCTCGCTTCAGTCCGTTCACGGCCATCCCCCGATCACTAACACCGCCGGCCGCGGGATCGATATCCCAGCAAGATCTCGCCGTCCAACCGTCAGCTGCAACGTCCCTAACCTGCTTGCCCGACTGTTCTCGAACCAGCTTCCTGCCGCGTGTCGGGCGCTGATGTCTCCGGCCGATGGAGTTCCGCCAACACGGCAAGGGCGGAAGCCTTGTCCTGGTTCTTCATTGCCGCCTGCAGCGCAGCCAGTGCGGCCTGAACCGCCGGCCACGCCACGACATCGGTCCTGAGACCGAAGATCTTGGCGATGTCGAGCGTGACGACCTCCTCATTGGCGCCCTGCAGCGTCTCATGCAGCTTCTCGCCGGGCCTGATGCCGGTGAAGCGGATCGGGATATCCGCATAAGGCGTCTTGCCGGCCATGCGGATCATGGTTTCCGCGACTTCCAGAATCGGCACGGGCTTGCCCATGTCGAGCATGTAGATGGCATAGTCGTCCTTGCCGTTACGCGACTGTGCGTCGGCGGCGGCCATGATGACGAGGTCGACAGCTTCCGCCACCGTCATGAAATAACGCGTCATGCGCCGATCGGTAATCGTGACTGGGCCGCCGGCTTCGATCTGTGCTTGGAAGATGGTCGCCACCGAACCATTGGAGCCAAACACGTTGCCGAACCGCACGGCTATGAACTTGGTGCCGGAACGGCGCCCATCCGCCGCAATTGCATGGCTTTCGTGCAGAGAGCTGACGAGCTGCTCGGCGGCTCTCTTGGTGATGCCAAGCACCGAGGTCGGATCCACGGCCTTGTCGCTCGAGATGAGCAGGAACTGCGGGACGCCGCATTTGGCGGCAACCTCAGCGCAGACAAGCGTGCCGAAAACATTGGTCTGAATGGCCGATTCCCAGTTTTCCTCGAGCAGCGGAACGTGCTTGAGCGCCGCGGCATGGAAGATGATGTCCGGTTTGAATTCCGTGACGACACGGGTCATCTGGCGCCGATCCGCGACATCGACAATACGGACCTTCAGGCGATCATGGTCCTTCTCGTCGACATACTGGCTCAACTGGAAGATGCCGAACTCGGAATTGTCGGCGACCAGCACCGCCCCTGCCCCCAGCTCCAGCGACCGCTTGACCAGTGTGCGGCCGATAGACCCGGCGCCTCCGGTCACCAGGACGCGCCTGCCGCCGACAAAGGCACCGATGCGTTCGATATCGGACGGCACCGTCGGACGGCGCAGGATCGTCTCCATCTCGACTTCGTCGAGAACGATCTTCCCTCCTGCCCCAGTTGCGAAAGCCTCGAGAACTGCGCGACGGCTATGCCGCCATGGCGGGCGACGCGCACAAGCTCGGAATATTCCTCGATCTCATGCTCGACGCCGCTGCCGAAAATAAGCAGGTCGATGCTCTTGGTGCCGGCGGCGTAGTCCTCGAGCACATCGATCAGACGCGGCCGGGACGCCACCACGGGAACACCTTGAATCCGTGTGCCCAACGGCGCGCCGCGTTCGGTCGCCATGATGCCGGCGATGGAATAGTCGGCCGGCTCTGCCGTGCGCGTGAAGCGGATGATCAGGTCGGCCTCGCCAAGCCGACCGACGAACAGCGCCCGCCTGGCCTGCGTTTTGTTGGCCTTCTGGGTGAGGATGCCCCAGCTCGCGCCGTCGCGAAGAAATCGGTAGAACAGCCGAGGCGCCGATATGATGGTGAAGGAAACGAGGAAGAAGACGATGAATTGGCGCTCGTTGAGGCCAGCCACAGGCTGGAGGAAACGAGACATCAGCGAAACGGTATAAAGCACAACCGTCAGAATTGCGCAGCTCTTCAGAATGTTGAAAAAGTCCGGGGTCGAGGCAAAGCGCCAGATCGTGGTGTAGAGACCACAATATCGGAACAGCAGGTGGCTGATGAGAACGACCCCTGCCCAGGTGACAAAGCCTTCGTAGGAGAATGCATCGAACGAAAGGTCTGACCTGGAGAGGACGAGACTAAGCGCCACCGCGACCAGGACCATGGCCATATCCTGGACCATGATGAAGGCGCGCCGCATCTTCGGCCGACTTCCGGATACGGCTTTTACATAGGAAGTCATTGGCCAGTACTATACTCCAGGCAAGGATTCGAACATTACAGCCTCGCGCGATCGAATGACATCCCTCACAGATCGCTCGTTTCGAAGTTCTAATCCTCAGCCCCCGCTGCAGTCATCGCATAGCGTGGAGTTGCAGCCATCGCCAGAGTTTTTTTGATTTCCGGTTGGGCGGCGCCTCAGGGGCCGGGCTATGCTCCCCGCTTTAGCGCGCCGCCGGCTTCGAGAGACCGAACCGCCTATCCTTGCGCGCGCAAAGCAGCGGCCAGTCGGATGGAATTGTGGACGAACCGGCCGATTCCATCGGTGGATGAGCCGAGATTCCTGCCATCGATGCCGATTCTCAAGCGTGTCTCCGGAAGCAGGTAGGACATTTCGGCGGCAACCGGACCGGAGGAATTATCGGCGGCGGCCGCCTATACTGACAATCTCAGACCTCGGCTCTGACGCCTAGCATCATCGCCAATGAGCGTTGCCCTATCCGTTCCCAACTGTTCTCTTCCACCCACTCCAATCGACGCTTGGCGATATTCTCGAGATTGGACCCTCTGGGATCGTCATAGAATTCACGTAAGGCGGTTGCAATACTCGAGGGGGCGAAGCCGTTCAACCCGATAGTTATCCCGCGAACCTCATCGAACAGGTGTGCAGGGGATGTGGCTACAAACGCGCAGGCAGCCAAAGCGGTCCTGACAGCGGCGCTGGAAGATTCTGGATTATCCAAGTAGGGAAGTACGACCAAGTCGCACTCCGAAAGCATTTGCTCAACCTTCGCTTCTTCAAGGTAATCCGGGTACAGCTCTACTTGATCTTCAAGACCCATGGTTCTTATCATTTTCTTGCAATTTTCAAGTTCCTCCTCCGAATTGGAATCCGTGCGAACAGCATTCAGCAGACACAGCCTGAATTGTTCGCCATCGTGTCGGGCCGCGATAAATTTCGCAAACCCCTCGATTAATGCCCTCACATTCTTGTGTTGGTACAAGAAGCCAAAGGATCCGATCCGCCTGGTCAATCTCTCTGCAGGGCGGGTGTTGCCGCGATATGGAATGCCCTGCGGCATGACTGTCACGTTGTGACCCAGCCCGCATTGACCCAAATTGTTGAGGTCAGTCACTGTATGCACGATGACTCGATCAAAAAGCCTCAGGGTCTCTACAACAGTGCTCCGTCGCGCAGAATCAAATTGTAGAATTGGCCGCGAAGTATGCAGCGTGATGAAAACAACCCTCCCTAAGGCTTTAAGCTCCTTGACAGTTAATAGTAGCTCTCTATCAATCTCGTAAAAGGCAAAATGATGTTGAAACCAAATAACTTCTTTCCATAATTTGATATCCGCGCTGGAAAATTCAGATCTTTGGGCGTTTTTTAACCATTCTCTTGTCACTCTCACATCCTCGTCCGATGTAGAGGAATGGGTTTCCCCAACTTTATTTTTTGGGCCGACAATTGAAACATCTTTAAGATGTAAAGCGCCGATCAAACGATCCGAGTAATCTGCGATCCCGCATGGCTCACGCCAAGTCGATACCACCGTCAAACCAAGCGGTCGCTTAAAACCGTCCTCTATCTCCTCAATTCTGTTAATTGCGCCTAAAAAATGCTTGGCTGCATCGTCCGAAGCATAAAGCTGGCTCACCCGGTCGAACAGCAGTTGCGCCCGTCGCTGCGAGCGGCTTCCTCCCGCGCCAAGATCGCTGATCAGGTCGTCGAGTATAGAGGCTAATGCCTTTTGGTCAGGTTCAACCCAAAATGATGCACTGCTGGATAAGTGCGACGAGGAGGGAACGAAGTGAAAGGGAATCCGCCAGCTGTTCTCATCGGATAGAAAATCCGCTTGTCCACCGAAACCGGTTGCAACCACAGGAAGATAACGAAGTCCCGCTTCGATGGCCGGCAAATTCAAACCTTCGCCCCTAGATGGCAGGACTATCGCATCTGATTGATCGTAAAGTTCCTGCATTTGCAGAGTCGTATAATCATCAAAAATGACGCGAATATTATTTCGGAATTCGGGAGCCACGATGTCTAGAATGAGCTGATCGACATTATTATGCTCGTTGGGAAATGTTTTTATAGTCAAGCGAATGTCATGATTTCTCGAAACGATGTCGAACGCTGACAGAAGAAGATCGACACCTTTCCTGGGAAAGCAGGAAGAGATGTGTAGAAGATTGATTACCCCTGACACCCGAGGGGATTTCGGTTCTGCGGCCGGAATATCCACGACGGGCGGTGGCGCCAATACGATTGGCCTACGACAGCCGTTGTCCTGCAGCGTTTTCATTACGAAGCGAGACGGAGCGACAACGGCGTCGTAGCCATTCAGCTTTTCGATTGTTCCGAACGGGATTGACGATTCCTCCCAGAAAAACATGATATAGGCGCGCTTGTCGTCAGCCGAGCGGTCCAGCACCGGAAAATGATGAACAAGGGTAATATAGGATTCGTCGGCAAACCCATCCTGCATCATGCGCGTGAGAGCCGCCGTCGATGTATCGTTGGGGGTCGAAATAGCGTCCTCACGTCGTCCATGAAATGGGACGATATTGATCCGTGCCAGCCCAAGCGAATACATCTTCTCAGCCAAATTGCGGTTGATATAGGCGAGGCTGTATGTTCCGTTGAAATGGCCAATAAATTTTATGGATCGTTCAGTTAAATTTTCGATCCCTTTGGCCGTCACATCGGGAAAGTCAATCAGGAAGCCTTTTTCCAAAAGTGTTAGATATGCTTCGGTCAAAGGAGGGTAGGACGATACGCGCGCTAGATAGCGGTGGAGGATCGGAAAACACCTAATTGACCTGTCAAGATGATGCCACAAGCGCGGGTGAGTTTTTAATATATTTTTACTCTTATACAAAATTCTCTTTGCCGACGATCGAGATTGACGTTGCACTCTTTGGAGAGCCTCCGTGACCATCCAGGAGAGGTTAATATTTGACAACCTGCTCTTTATTTCCTGCAAGTTCGAATGTATCACATGATTCATTTCCATCTGTTCAATTATAAATTTCTCCACCGCGATGTCTTTTAGCGCATGGTCACGCCTGTTCTCCTCTAGTGCATGTTCAACACCTTTAAAACGAGCATGAACCGCATCGGCTTCTTCCGCCAATTGCATGAGACGTCGCATGTCAGCGGGTCCTTGCTGCGGAATAGATGCGCAATACGATTCAAATTTCAATTTTCTGGCTGTATCTAGGCCCGACTGTTTCAACGCAACCAGCGCATAATCGGGCCCCAAGCTAAACAGTGTGTTTATCAACGATTGGATAGGGCCAAAATTTTCGGCGGCTGGTTTGCCGTTGAGTCTAAGAATCCTGTTCGCCCTGAAGCCAGCAAGCTCGGCGTAGTAGACCATTAACGGTGGCGGTATCGGCCTAACATGGGTTGGATCCATGTGGAACGCCCAAGTTGCGACAGCGAGATTCTCTGGGTTTGGCGTCTCAACAATGATAATCCCACCGGGTTTCAGTATTCTATTAATCTGCTCAAGCAACTCCATGATATATTCGCTTTGGAGATGCTCAATCAGATGAAAGGCTGTAACGACATCGTAGCTCTCATTCTTCGTGTTTCTGACAAATTCGAGAGCATCCGCGTTAATTGATACAAAGTTTTTGCTTTCAGCCTCCGCGATCATCGTGGGATTGTTCTCGACCCCAGTGCACAGCCATCCCCTACCTTTCAAAAGATTGCACCATTCTCCTCTTCCGGAGCCGAGATCAAGCGCAGTTGGATCGGCATCGCTCTCGGAATGAATGACGTCCAAGAGCGGCAGATACACGGAAAATGTGTGTAGGATGGATTCCCGGTCTCCTCTGAATCGCTCCTCAAAATTGCGATACTGGTTCATGATGCTGGCTGCCATCTAAGTTCTCCAGAAAAGGGCGGCGACCACCCTTTAATAGTCACTATAAATCAACTGAATTTGGCTGATCGCGCAGCCTGATAGGCCAGAATGAATGGGCGGTCTTGTCTGACGACACCGGCAGAAACTCGATGCTCCGATTCACGCGGCCACTCGCGACCGCGACTATGACGCGTTCGAGTTTGTTCATGCAATATTTCCTCGGATGACGAACCGCGCGTGTCGGCTTGCGCAGCATGCGCCGCCGCCTGTCCCGCTCGCTCTTCCGTCTGCCCGGCCCGCGTCTCGGCACCGACGATCCTGTTGAGGTGCTCCGCGTCGGTTGCGCAAACAAAGTCGTCAAATATGTTCGGTGGCGCCGCGAATGCCGGCGCCAATTCGTCCCAGAATTCTGCGGCAATGTAGAAGCGGTTCAAACCGTCGAACCACACGAACCGGTAGTTCGCAGCGAGAAGTAGCGGTTCCCACTTCAGGTGGTTTTGCTCCTGCGAATTCGGCTTCGTCGCCTCAACCAGGACGATCCAAGGTCGATGGCTCGTCCAATCAGATCCGGCCAGAACATCACGTTCTGCCCCTTCAACGTCGATTTTCAGGAAATGGATATCTGCGGGAGCATACTCGGCGCAGATAGAAGCCAGTGTCCGCGACGGAACCTCGTGCTCCCGGATCTCGTATCCGGCCAAACGATGCTGTTCGGCGATGACCCGGTCCATCGTCGACATGCCAGTGCCGACCACCTCAAAGAAAGGCACGTTCCCCGCACTGGCGCCGGCTGCGATACCCAAAGTTACATCGCGTGGGCGCGCGCCCACGATGCGCGCCACATAAGGTGGATTGGCCTCGATATTGATCCCACACCAGCCATGATCGCTAAAGGCCCGCGTAACAGAGTATTCGTCCGGGTGCGCGGCGCCTACCTCAATCCAGAACCCTTGTGGAATATGCTTGAGCGCTCGCCAAAGCATAACATCTTCAAAATTCTGAGCGTATGAAATGAAGGTCAAAGGAAGTACCGTTGTGTCCAAATCTCGATTGGGGCCGAGTTCGGCCTATTGTCAAGCGCTGTCTCTCGGATCTCTAAGCCAGCGGCACGAATATTGAGTCTGACGAGCCGAATCGGTTTTTCTTCTTTAGCATGCCGCATCATCCGTTCGCGCCGCTGGCTGGCCTTCAGGCTACACAAACATACGGGCCTGCGATTGGCATCGTCTACAACCTCGTTGCATTTATTCTTATTTCAAACGACGGACTCAACCGAAATAGGCTGTCAGAACCTCATGGGTGGGGCCATCCATGCGCACACGGCCATGTTCCATCCACAGGATGCGGTTGCAATTCTTTTGAAGCAGCTCGCGCGAATGGCTGGCAAGGACCAGTATCTTGGTCGTCTCGACGATCTCGCGCAGCCGCCTGTCGGCCTTGTGCTTGAAGTCCTCGTCGCCCGTCGAAAGCCATTCGTCCATGACCAGGATTTCCGGCCGGATCGCCGTCGATGTCGAGAACGCCAGGCGTAGCTGCATGCCCGACGAATAGGTCCGGAACGGCATGTCCAGAAAATCGCCCAGTCCGGTGAATTCGGCGATGCCATCGAATTGCTCGCGCAATTCGTTCGGCCGCATGCCCATCATCGCCGCCCGCAGCCTGATGTTCTCGCGGCCCGTCGCTTCCGGGTCGATCCCCAGCGAGATGTTGATAAGCGATACGCATTCACCGTGGATTGTGGCCGAGCCGCTCGTCGGCCTGTAGATGCCCGACAGCACGCGCAGCAGTGTCGTCTTGCCGGAGCCGTTGTGACCGACAAGGCCGATCCGATCCCCCTCGTTCACGCAAAAGCTCACATCCTCCAGTCCGCGCACGATGACATGGCCATCGACCCGACGGTCGATCGCGCCGCCCGTGGCGACACTCAGCACCCTGTTCTTGAGCGAGCGGCTTGCCGCGTTGAAGACCGGGAATTCGACCGAGACGCCGGCCAATATGATGGAAGCCATAGCAGGGATCATAGCCAATAGGGGATGCGGTGACGATACCGGCCGAACAGCAACAGGGCGACCGTCCAGCCAACGATCGCAAACACGATGCAGGCCATCCAGCTCGTTGCGGACGGGAGTTCGCCCAGCAGCGGGTCGCGCACGACGCTGATGAAGTGGTAGAAGGGATTGAGGTCCAGCAGCATCTGCGAAATGCCCTCGGGCAGCGTTCGGGCCATCCACATCACCGGGGTCAGGTACATGATGACCTGCAGGAGATTCTGCATCACCTGCGTCATGTCGCGGTAGCGTGCGCACAGCACACCCAAAATGAGCATGATCCAGAGCAGGTTGAGCGACAAAATGACAAAGCCGGGCAGCGCAAGCAAAACGTGCCATGTCGGCATGCGCGCGACGGCCAGCAGGACGAGCGGGTAGATGAGAATGTTGTGGCCCAGAATGATGGCGTTGCGGTACTGCACGCGCAACACATGGGTGAACAGCGGCATGCGCACCTGAAGGATGATGCCCTCGGCCCCGATAAAGGCCATGCATCCCTCGTTGATCGACGACGAAATGTAGCCCCAGAAGATCAGGCTGACGCAAATGTAGGGGAGAAACTCCTGCATCGGCGTGCGAAAGAGGGTGCCAAAGACGAATCCGAGCGCGCCGATCAGCACGCCCATATTGATGGTCAGCCAAAACGCCCCGACCCGCGAGCGCCGGTAGCGCTGGGCCACGTCCTGCCAACTGAACGTCGTCGCCAGATGGTGTTTCTTCAGCGCGGCTCTTATGTCGGCGAAGGCCTCTGCGAGGACGCCCGTTTTAGTCGGCAGCATATGTCTCGATCATGTGTTCTGCCCAAGCCCGGCTGTGCGATACATTATTGCCCCGGCGACATCAAGTTGATGAACCGCCTTTATCAAACTCATCGAGCAAAGCACGAGCCACAACAAAATCTCACGACGCAGGCCTTCTAATGAGATCCGTTGGGACTACGAACGGCCGCCGCATCGTCTCATCATGTCGGCACTATTCCCGGCACACGAGCATGCGCTCGTCGCAGGCGATGTTGCAATGGAGTTCGACTCTGCTATTCGGAAGGGAGCGCCGGGCTCATGAAAAGTCGGGATCAACGCCCAAACCTGATATCGCGGCGAAATGCTTGCCGCCGCCGCATACAGTTCAGTGTACCCAGATCGTAGATGAAAATCGGAATCGACGCACGCAACCTTGTGCCTGGCCTCACGGGTATCGGCAGATACGTCGTCGAGATGACGCGGGCGCTGGTCGCGGCCGGACACCGACCAATTCTCTATCTGCCCGAGTCGCCGGCCAACGGCCTTGGTGAGCTCGTTGGAGCCGACATGCGTGTCGCGGCTTTCCCGGGCGCTGCCGCTCGCATGATCTGGTCGCAAACGGCGCTGCCACGCGCAGCGGCCAACGACGCGGTCGATGTCTTTGGGGGCCGGCGCACCGGCTTCCCTTCCGTTTGCCGGCGCCGATGCCGCGGGTGGTCACAATTCATGACCTGGTTTGGGCCTATGCGCCCGAAACCATGCGTTGGCAGACATGGGGGGCGGAGCGTGCCTTTGTGGGCGCAGCAGTGCGCCGGGCTGATGCAATCGTCGTGGACTCGAATTCAACGGAGGGGGCGCTCCGGGAGAGGTACCCTAGCCTGGAAGCTCCAGTGACAACGATCTATCCCGGCTACACCCGCCTTGTGCCGGGCGACATTGCCGCCGTGCGCACGCGTTTTGGAATCGACCGGCCCTATCTGCTGTTTGTAGGGACCCTTGAGCCGCGCAAGAATCTCATTCGCCTTTTGCAGGCCTGGGCCAGCCTCGGCCCGCAGGTCCGTTCCGGACATCTGCTGGTTATCGCTGGTGGGCAGGGTTGGCACCTCGGCGATCTCCGATCTCGCCTGGCGGATCTCGGCATTTCCGACCAAGTGCGGCTCACCGGGTACCTGGATGACACCGATCTGGCATCGCTCTATGCTGGAGCTCGGGTGCTTACGATGCCGTCGCTCTATGAAGGGTTCGGCTTGCCCATTCTGGAGGCAAACGGTTTTGGGGTACCGGTTCTGACCTCCAACGTCTCTTCAATGCCTGAAGTTGCCGGCGAAGGTGCCTTGCTGGTCGATCCGCTGTCAGTCCGCGATCTCACCGCAAAGCTGCATCAACTGCTTACCGACGATCGCGACCTTGCACGACGAGCCGCGATCGCCAAGGCCAATGCGGCGCGTTTCGACTGGCATCTCAGCGCAAGGCGTTTGATCGCGGTTTTCGATCAAGCCATTGCCAAGCGGAAAAGCCACTGACATGCGCGTCCTCCACTTTTTCAAGACGTACTGGCCTGACACGTTCGGTGGCATGGAACGAGCAATCCATGCAATCGCCTGTGGAACGTCGAAACTGGGCGTTGAGCCAACGGTGCTTTCACTCAGCCGCAAGCCGCAGGAGAACAGCGTCTTCTTCGACGGGCATTGGGCCTACAAGGCACAGCTCGATCTGGAGATCGCTTCGACGGGTTTTTCGCTCGGCGCCTTCAAGCGCTTCGGCGAACTGGCGGCGCAAGCCGACGTTATTCACTATCACTTCCCCTGGCCCTTCATGGACCTGGTTCATTTCGGCATGCGGGTGCGAAAGCCAACCGTGGTCACCTATCAGTCCGACATAGTCAAGCAGAGCACGCTGCTGCAGGTCTATCGTCCGCTGATGCATCTCTTCCTCAACAGCGTTGACCGCATTGTCGTGGCCTCGCCCAATTATCTGGAAACGAGCGCTGTCCTGCGAGGACGGCGTGCCAAGACAATCGTCATTCCGAACGGCCTGGATGTGAATGATTATCCGGCCCCCTCCGAAGCACGGCTGCAACAATGGCGTGCGCGGTTTCCCGGCAAATTTTTCCTGTTCACCGGTGTACTGCGTTACTACAAGGGCCTGCATGTCTTGATCGAGGTGGCGCGCCTGAGCGGCTACCCGGTCGTTATCGTCGGCTCAGGTCCGATGGAGCAAGCCCTACGCGGGCAAGCTGAAGCAAACGGGCTGCCGAATGTGCATTTTGTCGGTGCGCTGGAAGAAGAGGACAAGATCGCGCTTCTGACCCTGTGCAGCGGTGTCGTTTTCCCGTCCCATCTGCGCTCGGAAGCTTTTGGGTTGTCTCTTGTCGAGGCAGCGATGTTCGGCAAACCCATGATCTCATGCGAGATCGGCACTGGCACAAGTTTCATCAACCTGGACAAGGTGACGGGATTGGTCGTCCCACCCGCCGATGCGCCGGCCTTGGCCGCAGCCATGGCTCAGATATGGAAGGACCCGGACATGGCGAACCGCTTCGGGGAAAATGCAGTAGAGCGATATGAGAACCTGTTCACGTCCGAGAAAATGGCCATCTCCTATACGAAGCTCTACCAGGATCTCGTTCGGAATATCTAATATTTCCTCGGTGACAACAAATAAATCTTATGTCGCCGCGCCTTTTACGTCACGCGACTATAGCGATAACCAAGATTCCCCTCGGCCCTTATATTAATCAGAACTAAATATCGAATCGATTTCCGTGCGGCCTCATCCCACAGGCGCGATATCCCAGGCCCTTTTCGCTTGTCATTTTCCGTTTGCAGCGAGTAGGTAGTGGGCTACGACTGCGCTGGGTGCGGCATGGACAACTGCGAAATTGTATTCGATTTGAGATGCCTGCAAGACCCTTCCTACAAGGATCGCGGCGTCGGCAAGCTGTCGGCGAATCTGGTCAGGGCTGTCGGCCACCTTCGCGAAAGGGTTGGGGTGTCGACTTCTCGGGCTAATCGATCCCGCCTTGCCGCCGCTCGAGGACCGTTTCCTTCATCTCGTCGATCGGGTTCGCAGCAACGCCTATCTGAGTGTCAAAGGATGTTCGACGGTGTTCTTCGAACTGTCCCCCATGACCCATGATCCGTTCTTCGTGGGTCGCATCGTGAACGACCCCGATATTCTCAAGCTCGCGATTGTCTACGACTTCATCCCGCTCATGAAGCCGGAACGTTACCTGCCAACGGCTTCCAATCGCCTCGACTATCACACCCAGCTCATTTGGCTTTCCCGCTACGATCATTTCTTCCCCATATCGCAGCATACATCCGACGAGCTGCAACGCCTTCTCGGCGTAGACCCGTTGCGCATTACCAAGACCGGAGCGCCGATAGACAGCGCCTTCGAGCGCGCCGACGCATCCGGGCGGCGGGAAAGATTTTCCGAGCGCTATGTTCTTGCCTGCGGCGGAGCCGAGCCTCGAAAGAATGTCGAGTGCCCCATCGTCGCTCATGCCGGAAGCGCCGTGATGCAAGACGCCGGCATCCGGCTCGTGGTCACGGGGAACTACCCGCCGGTTTGGCAGGCAATCCTGCGCGATTTGTACACCGGCAATGGCGGCAGGCCCGAGCTTCTCGTCTTCCCTGGTTTTGTCGACGAAGATGAACTCGTTTCGATCTACCGCGGCGCGCTTTGCACAATCGTTGCAACGCACATGGAAGGGTTCTCGATTCCGGTCGTCGAGGCAATGGCGGCCGGCTCACCGGTAATCGTGTCTGCCATCCCGGCTCACAAGGAACTGATCGGGCGCGACGATTTGATGTTTTCTCCGGATAGCGCGGAGGAACTCAGAAGAAGCTCGAAGCGATTGCCGTCGATCCGGCGGGGCGCACCGAGATCGTCCAGGATCAGTCGACACGGTGGCAGCGGTTTCGGGCCGACAAGATCGCTGGTGAATTCTGGTCGACGGTGGGCGATTTGGTTACGCGTCGTCAGCCGAAGCCCACCGGCATCCTCAGAGGCGCACGACCGCAAATTGCGTTCCTCAGTCCGATGCCGCCCGACCAGTCCGGGGTTGCGGACTATTCCGCCGCAACAATCAGGGAACTCGGCAAACTGGCCGATGTCCACGTATTCTCAAAACATGCGCCTGCGACCACACCGGACGGCGCAGCGTCGGCGCAGCAGATCACCGCCCTTCCCTGCCTGTCTTCGGGCTTTGATCGCGTGGTTGGGGTGGTAGGGAACTCACATTTTCATCTGGAAGTGTTCCAGCTGCTTGAGCGCTATGGCGGCGCTTGCATCGAGCACGACAATCGCCTCCTCGGGTTCTATGCAGGGCTCTTCGGGCGGTCGCGCACCTGCGCCGTTGCGGAACGCGAGCTCGGGCGATCTGTAGCCGAGGACGAAATCATTTCTTGGCTGCAGGATGAGTCAAGGCTGCTGGCAACGTTCCTCGGGGAAATCGCCGAATGGGCTTCGCCGATGTTCGTCCACTCGCGGGTGACGGCCCGGATTGTTCAAGAGCGTTTTTCCAAGACGGCGGTCTACCTACCTTTTTCCATCTATCGGCAATGGGAGAATGATCCGACCGATCAAAGGTTGAAATCGGCAGCCAGACAGAGTCTCGGCATCGCCGCAAAAGAATTCGCAATCGTCTCTCTTGGTTTTGTTCACTCCACGAAAGCGGTCGAAGAGTGCATTTGGGCTGTTGACCTCATGCGAAGCTGGAACATTCCGGTAAAATTATATTTTGTTGGCGAGCTTGCAGGAGATGAAGGGCCTTTCAAGGATATGGTCTCCCAGCTCGGCTTGACAGATCATGTAGTGTTTTCATCGAGCTTTATCCGTGAGACGCAATATCGAGACTATTTGCTGGCAGCCGACGCAGCGGTTCAGTTGAGAACCCATCGCTTCGGAGGCTTGTCCGGCGCACTGCTCGACTGCATCACCGTTGGGCTGCCCACCGTTGCAAACGAGGACTTGGCGCTGGCAATGGAGGGGCCGACCTATGTCTCTACCGTGCCGGATCACCCGAGCCCGGTTCTCATCGCGGAAGCGCTGGCCGGGATCAGCCAGGCAGGCGTCAATCGGTCTCAATTCGATGAGGAGCGGCGACGCTACTGCGAAGTTCATAGTTTCAAAAACTACGCGCAGCAGCTGTGCGAGGGGCTTGGATTCTGAGACTGTCGCCAATTGCCGAAGACCGTAAGAGAAGAGCATTGTCACCAGCCCCAATCTTTGCCGATCTGACCGAGTTGACGAGCCATCCGTTGCGCACGGGAATCCAGCGGGTGGAACGCGAGATTTTGCGCCGCTGGAGCGGGCCGCGGCCGCTGGTCCTGTGTCGGTTCGACGCGGAGAAATTGGCCTTCTGCGCGCTCCCGGACGCGGTGGCGGAAATACTCACCGGCGACGGCAAGCACTCCGTGGAGGATGAACAGAACGACTTCTGCCACATCTCCAGAAGGGCACGCCGATTTCCACGACCGACCTCAAAGCCGGCCTGCACAACCCCGAGGTGTTCTTCGACCTGCAACGCGCCGAAGCATACCGGGCCTTGTGCCGTGAGGGCACCGCCTCGGTCAGTTGGCTGGTGTACGATTTCCTACCCTATCTTCATCCGCAGGACTGGGAGCCGCGCACGACAGGGCGACTGATGCACTATGTGCGTGCGCTTCGCGACGTACCGCGCGCAGCGTTTATCAGTGAACAGACCCGCCACGAGTACGTAAATCGCGTCATACGAAAGGCTGGCCGCGCAGGTCCCGCGATCCCGCTCGGAGGCGATGGCATTGCGATGCCCCGGCAGAGGTTCGACGCCAAAAAGCGGATGTTCACATATGTTGGGACGATCGAGCCCAGGAAAAACGTTGCCGATATTCTCGAGGCCTTCGAACTGCTTTGGCAGCAGGAAGTCGACGTCGAATTGACCATCATTGGTCGGATAGAATGCCGATCGACACGCGAGCCTGGGATACTGGAACGCCTCAAGGCCGAACCGCGGTTCAGATATCTGGGTCACGCTAGCGATGATGCGATCCGGCAAACCCTGCAAAAAACCAGAGCAACCCTGTTTGTCAGTTCACTCGAGGGCTTCGGCATTCCGCCCTATGAAAGCCTGGCAAGCGGCATTCCGGTCATTGCATCCGCGAACCTGCCAAGCCTCGACGTGTTGCCGCCAGGCGGCCGCGTCGTCCTCGACGAGATAAGCCCCGAGGCGATTGCGAGCGCGGTGCGTCAACTGCTTGATGATCCGTTCGCGGAAAGGCTTTGGGGTGAGGTGACGAGACTGCGAATACCGACTTGGGACGGGTTTGTGCAGACACTCGCATCGTGGCTGCACGACGCAGGCTAGACTACCGTTCTCGCGGCGGGTTTGACGCGATCGTCAGGGCGAGCGCTTCCAGGCTCCTCACGAGTTGAGCCTGCTCCTGCCGCAACGCCTGAATCTCATTCGAGCGCGCGTGATGAAGGGTCTCGTGTGAGCGATCGAGGCGTTCGTAGACGGGCTGCAACAGAAATGTTCTGAACCGCCACATGACCGGACGCACGAAAGGCCTGAAAAGGACCTTGTAGACACCGAGAGCCCCCTTCTTCACGGCTGAGCGCAGGCGACCTGGAGCAGGGCTGGAGGGCGGCTCATAGCTGGCTGGTGAAACCATGGAACTCTCCGCAGGAGTGATAGCAGCCGCGTTATCACGACCGACAGTATGATGAAACCGGCGTAAAAGCCGCGCCAATGGCAGAACGCTCCCGAGGGCGCGCGGCCCCCCCTCATCGCGAAGCTCAAGGACGATACGATCGTAACGCGCGGCAAGAGAGGTCGCGGAAGCGAGTGAATGACGTTCCTGCTCCAGCTGCCTGGACAGGGTGGCAATATGGGCCGCCAGGCGCCTGCCGTCCTCCTCCGCCCGCTCGCGTTCTTGCTCCAGTTGCTTGGACAGGGCTGCCGCGTGGGCCGTCAGGCGCATGCCCTCGGTCCCCGCCTGCTGCTGTTCTTGCTCCAGCTGCGCGGACAGGGCTGCCGCTTGGGCTAACAGGCGCTTGCGTTCGGCCTCCGCCAGCTTTTGTTCCCGCGCCAGGCGTTTGGACAGAGCCGTTGCGTGGACTGTCAGACGCTGGCTTTCAGCCTCCGCCCGTTCAATTGCCGCCGTGAGCTCAGCCGATCGTTCTTGAATGTCCGCGCTCTTTTGGCGTTGAGCTTCGCATTCCGCGGAAAATTGATCCCGCTGCGCAATGATCTCACTGCGTTCGGCCGTCAGTCGCTTGACAGCCACGCCTGAATGCCATTGTTCGAATGTCAAATGGCCGTCGAGAACGTTTACCGGCACCTGGAAGTGGCGGAGCAGCTCTTTGCTCTCGGCCCTCACATAAAAGACATTGATGCCGTCGAAATACGCACGCAGGAAACCGTTTGCGAGCAGAACAGGCTCCCAATTCTGATTGACGAGTTCGTTCGACCATGGGGCAGTCGCTTCAATCACCAGCACCAGCGGTCGAATCAAGCTCCAGTCTGTCGCTCGAATGATGGCAGCTTCCGACCCTTCCGCATCGATCTTGAGAAAGTTGATCTCTTGTCCAATGGCATGCTGGGCGACGAGACTGTCCAGCGTCACAGCCCGGACGCGAAGCATCTCCCCTTCGCCGTCCGCCGTGACCGGCCCCTCGGCCACTTTGGACATACCGGGATCGGATTGATTCTCGAAGAAATCAACTTCACCCTCCCGATCCGTGACCACGGCCCTTACATTTGTGTCGCGCGGCCGTTCCCGCGCCAGCTCGTCGAAAACCGCTCCTGGTTCGACGTTTATGCCGGACCACCCGCGATCGTAGAAGGTTTTGGTGACGGACCCTATGGTTGGGTGATATGCACCGATGTCGATATAGAAACCCGTCGCGGCATCCTTGAAAACGCGCTCGAGCAAAACGTCTTCACAATTTTGGGCGTAGCTGATCATAATGGGCGCTGCCGGTGGGGGCGTTGCGTCGGCGCCCATGGTTTTTCCTTAGATCTCATTTCGAATCGAAAAAGCTCCACTGATCCCGCAACTTCGCTGTCTAACTTAGCTGAAGCCGTTTGACATTAGTGGGAAACTCTCAACCGAGGTAGGTCGGCAGCCCCCATTGGACCGTCCATCGGCACGCCACGGCTGCGATGGACGGCAGTGACTCCGCACAGCTCCAGCACGGCTCTTGGTCGGATCAATCTGGCCAGATTTTTCATTTCAATTCACCTGTTGGGATTGCATCGTCCGCGCACCCCTTTGACGATCCGTGCGGTCGCCTCCGCCTTGCGCTTTGCTGGTCGCATGCTGCCGTGTCCGAAAATTGTCGAACTGCTTGCTGAAAACGGGACATCCGCTAAAACCCCGCCAATGGATCAGGACATCTCTCCCATGCGCGGTTTCGCGATCTGCACGGCTCCATGGTCGGGCAGCAATTTCCTGTCGTAGCGCTGATAAGTTATAGAGTTGGCGCCATGCGCCGTGGACTGCCCGAGCGGACAGTTCGTCGTAAGGAGCCAGCCGATCCATGACCTTCGAACAGCCGCTGACGGTGCTGATCGCCAACATTTATCTGACAGGCCGGTCGGGAACCGAGATCGTCACCCGGGAGGTCGCCTTTGCCCTCTTGCGCGCCGGGCACAGACCGATCGTCTATGCACCTGGGCTGGGACCGATCGCGGAAGAGATCCAGGCTCGCGGCATACCTGTCACCGACGACATCTCGACCATCGCCGCAGACATCGACATCATCCACGGCAACCACACCCAGGTTACCGCGATCGCCACGGCGCGTTTCCCGAATGCCCCGGCACTCTACTTCGCACACGATTTCGTCGCCTGGCACAGTGCCCCACCGCTTCTCGCCAATGTCTGCAGATACGTGGCCGTCGACGACACGGTTGCCGAACGGCTGCAGTTTGAAGCCGGCATTCCCGCCGACCGTATCGTCACGCTGCTCAATGCCGTCGACACCGACCGTTTCGCGCCTGGGCCGCCGCTGCCGGAGCGTCCGCGCCGAGCTCTGGCGTTCGCCAAGAACACGCAGCATTTGCAAGCTGTGCGCGCCGCCTGCGCGGAGCGCGGCATCGCGCTGGACGTGATAGGAGCCTCCATCGGCAGCATCGTCAGCGAACCTGAAACCCTGCTGCCGCAATACGACCTCGTCTTCGCGTCGGCGCTAAGCGCCCTTGAAGCCATGGCATGCGGACGCGCTGTCATCGTTTGCGACGGCCGCGGCCTTGCCGGAATGGCTCGTTCCGAAACTTGGGATGGATGGCGGCGGCGCAACTTCGGATTGCGCGTGCTGCAACGGCGCCTGTCGACCGAGGCAATCGCAGCCGAGATCGACCGCTACGATGCGGTCGACGCAGCGAAAATCTCGGAAAGAACCCGCCAAGAGGCAAGCATGTCAGAATGGTTGAACGCTTGCCTGTCGCTCTATGGCGAAGCAATCAGCCAACACCGCGCCGCACCTGCGGACAAGCACGAATTGAACCTTTCGCTGGCGCGTCATATGCAAACCTGGCTGCCGAAGCCTGGACCGATATGGCCGTGGATGACGGAGCGTGAGGATCTGCTGGGGCAACTGGCTCGCGTGCAGGCCGAGTTGGAACTGGCCGAACTGGCACAGGCCAAGCTGGAGCAGGCCGAGCCGGAGCCAACCGAGCCGGAGCAGGCTGGGCTGGAACCGGTCGAGGCGAACAAAGTGGTATCATGCGCCCAGGCCGACGACCCCGAAAGATTTGTGCGCCTGACGGGATTCTCCGCGGTTGAACACTGGGGAGTCTGGACTGACGGCGACCTAGCGACAGTCGAATTCAAAATCTCCTCCGCGGCTGCGCCAACCTCGTTAAGACTGGGTCTGGTGCCGTTTCTTCATGAGAACCATCCGGAAGTCGTCGCTGAGCTTTTCATCAACGGAATGTGGATTGAACGACGGGTGTTCAGATCGACCGCCCCCGATGCGCCGCTTTTCCGTCAGCAAGACTGGCAGGTAGCCTTGCCATCCGAAGCTGCGCTGAACCGGAGCCTCACCGTTGGCCTGCGGATTGAGAATCCGGCAAGCCCACAGCAGGTGGGTCTGTCGGGCGATCGACGGCGGCTTGGACTGGGGCTGTGCCTGATCGAACTTGGCCAATGAGGTCCTGACCTTCGACCAGGATGCCCATCCGGGATTCAAGCCGCCAGTTGCCTGGCCAGCGGCTCGACGTGTTCCTTGAAGCGAAGCACCGTCTTGTAGTAGCCGCTTTTCACGCGCTCCGTGCCCCAACGCTCATAGGCTGGCGGCTGCTCGGAACATTCTGAAATGTCCAGATGGTAGTCGACCGGTGTGAGGCGTTCCACACTGAAGCTGGTAAGGCCGTGCGCCGCGCGCAGGCGGTCGGCCTCCTCGGTCAATTCCGGATAATTGTCGACGGCCCTGAGCTTGCGGTCGAATGCCCCGGCGTCGAGATAAAGCTCTATTCCCTCTCGTGTGGCGGTTTGGCGCTTCAATGCGACCGCCTCGAGCGGAAATTCGAGATTGGGCTGATCGCGACCACTTCGGTCGCGCAACCGCGCCAGCGCCGCATTGACGAGCAGCCGGCAGACGTCATGCCCCGGATTGAACCCCTCGACCGCGTCGGCGGCGACATAGTCGATCGCCTCTCCGGCGAGAATCGTGGCTATTTCGTCAACCAGCGCCCTGAATGTCTCCGCTTCGCCGGCCAGAATGGCCCGGTAGAGATCCCGATCCGCCATCCTGCCAAAGAACCTTGCCGCGGGACGCGCGCCGGCGCCGGCCAACACTTCGGCCGTACGGTCGAGCCGGCCGGCATCGAGATGACCCGAGCCGTCTGTCAGCACCAGGACCAGAGGCTTGCTGGTTTCCATCCAGTGATGGACCCGCAATTCATGCCCCGGATGGGCAACGATCAATGCAGCTTTTTTGCCGTGCCACCAGCTCTGCTCGTTGCTAACCACGAGTGCGCCCCGAGGCTGTGGGATGCATCATCGCAAGGCCTGGATTCGGATTGACGCAAGTTTCCTGCGGTGGGCTCGAGGCGGCGGTAACGGCGGATGCATCCCGTGCAGGCATTGCCTCGATTTTCATTGTTTCTCCGTACACTTCATCAGAATCGTACGAGTTCCAATGACCACATGACTATGGATTGCTATTGTCTGCCTTAGTGGAGATCGTTCTACCTCCATTCGAAAAACTATCAACCGAAATAGGCTGTCAGAACCTCATTGGTGGGGCCGTCCATGCGCACGCGACCATGTTCCATCCACAGGATGCGGTTGCAATTCTTTTGAAGCAGCTCGCGTGAGTGGCTGGCAAGCACCAGTATCTTGGTCGTCTCGACGATCTCGCGCAGCCGCCTGTCGGCTTTGTGCTTGAAGTCCTCGTCGCCGGTCGAAAGCCATTCGTCCATGACCAGGATTTCCGGCCGGATCGCCGTCGATGTCGAGAACGCCAGGCGTAGCTGCATGCCCGACGAATAGGTCCGGAACGGCATGTCCAGAAAATCGCCCAGTCCGGTGAATTCGGCGATGCCATCGAATTGCTCGCGCAATTCGTTCGGCGGCATGCCCATCATCGCCGCGCGCAGCCTGATGTTCTCGCGGCCCGTCGCTTCCGGGTCGATCCCCAGCGAGATGTTGATAAGCGATACGCATTCACCGTGGATTGTGGCCGAGCCGCTCGTTGGCCTGTAGATGCCCGACAGCACGCGCAGCAGCGTCGTCTTGCCGGAGCCGTTGTGGCCGACGAGGCCGATCCGGTCCCCCTCGTTCACGCAAAAGCTCACATCCTCCAGTCCGCGCACGATGACATGGCCATCGACCCGACGGTCGATCGCGCCGCCCGTGGCGACGCTCAGCACCCTGTTCTTGAGAGAGCGGCTTGCCGCGTTGAAGACCGGGAATTCGACCGAGACGCCGGCCAGTATGATGGAAGCCATAGCAGGGATCATAGCCAATAGGGGATGCGGTGACGATAACGGCCGAACAGCAACAGGGCGACCGTCCAGCCAACGATCGCAAACACGATGCAGGCCATCCAGCTCGTTGCGGACGGGAGCTCGCCCAACAGCGGGTCGCGCACGACACTGAGGAGGTGGTAGAAGGGATTGAGTTCCAGCAACAACCTTGAAATGCCCTCGGGCAGCGTTCGCGTCATCCACATCACCGGCGTCAGGTACATCACGACCTGCAGGAGATTCTGCATCACCTGCGTCATGTCGCGGTAGCGTGCGCACAGCACACCCAAAATAAGCATGATCCAGAGCAGGTTGAGCGACAAAATGACAAAGCCGGGCAGCGCAAGCAAAACGTGCCATGTCGGCATGCGCGCGACGGCCAGCAGGACGAGCGGGTAGATGAGAATGTTGTGGCCCAGAATGATGGCGTTGCGGTACTGCACGCGCAACACATGGGTGAACAGCGGCATGCGCACCTGAAGGATGATGCCCTCGGCCCCGATAAAGGCCATGCATCCCTCGTTGATCGACGACGAAATGTAGCCCCAGAAGATCAAGCTGACGCAAATGTAGGGGAGAAACTCCTGCATCGGCGTGCGAAAGAGCGTGCCAAAGACGAAGCCGAGCGCACCGATCAGCACGCCCATATTGATGGTCAGCCAAAACGCGCCGACCCGCGAGCGCCGGTAGCGCTGGGCCACGTCCTGCCAACTGAACGTCGTCGCCAGATGGTGTTTCTTCAGCGCGGCTCTTATGTCGGCGAACGCCTCTGCGAGGACGCCTGTCTTAGTCGGCAGCATATGTCGAGATGTCCCGATCGTGTGTTCTGCCCAGGCCCGGCTGTGTGCGAAAGGTTCGATACATTATTGCCCTAGCGACATCAAGTTACGGTCTAATCGTATGAGATCGCCGTTCTTGTCTAACCAGGGGGCTAAACGCTTGTGGATATCGGCCAAAACATCAGGCTTCGTAATGAACTGGTTGCGGTCTGAAATATGTCGACGATGGAAAAAAGTCTCTTTATCATAGTAAGTCCACCCGCAATCGACGACCTGGCGCTTCCTGCTCTCGATTTCCTTCAGGAGATGCGAAACACGGCGTTTGCTCAAATTGTGGCAATCCTTAGCCCATTCCAACAGGCTGTAGTCCGAACAAACATAACGACCGACTTTCCATGTGGAGAGAAGCCTTCGACTCTCAATCTCGTCCATACTGAGGATGAGTGAGTGCGCCGCTATGCGTTCATAGAGGCGCATCCACGGCAGCATCACCGTATCGACCACGTGCGCAGGTTCTCCTCCGAACGTGTTTAGCCACGAGAGAACCGCGCTTTCCGGCTTTCGGATGGTGCAGATCGATTTTACGGAGCCGCTCCACAGCAAAGAGAGCAACTCATCGTCAGCGTCATGGGCCTTGTAGATAGCATGGGCAGTCTCATTCGACGTAAACTGCGCACGCCTGTCGGAAGTGACCAAAGCAACACTACCTCTCCGTGACAGGGCCCGCCTGACAACGTTGAAGGAGTAGGTGGATCCGCTGCGCGGCATTCCGGCGATGAAAATCAGCATTCTTTTCACGCAGTTTGACGGTTAGCCAAGTCGACCGATCCCACGAACCACAAGAAATAATGATTTCAACCTTCTGTCGTATTTCCACCTTCCAGAAACCGGCGATACCCTTGAAAACCCTGTCTATATTATCTCGATCTCGGGGAACGGAAAAATAAATCTACCGCCGTCGGCGAGATATTCGCGTTCACGACGCAGGATACCGTCCTTGAAATGCCAAGGCAGGACCAGAAAATAGTCCGGCTTCATCGCGCGCGCTTCGGCTTCAGAAATGATCGGTATGTGCGTCCCGGGGGTCATGCGGCCAAACTTTTCCGGATTGACTTCGGCGATGGCCGGGATCTCGGCTTGCGTGAAGTTGCAGAATTGCAGGACGACATTGCCCTTGGTCGAAGCGCCGTAGCCCAGCACCTTCTTGCCGTCGGCAACGAGTGTCCTGATAAGACGTGACAGGTCGTCCTTGTGCCGGAACACGCGCTCTTCGAAGTCGCGAAAAGGCCGCGGCGTGGACAGTCCCATACGGTCTTCCTGTTGCAGCAGCCAATCGATGACCGGCTGATCGGGTCTGAGGCTTGTGTTGCCCTTGTGCGTGGCCGTGACCGCGAAACTGCCACCGTTGATGTTGTTCATGACAACGTTGACGACCTTGAGGCCAGCCGCTTCCAGTATCTTCGCCACAACGCCGAGGGAATAGTACTCGACATGCTCGTGGCAAATCGTGTCATAGGAGTTGAGGCGAAGCATGGACGGCATGTAGCTTTGCTCGAAATGCCAGATGCCGTCTTCGGCAAGGACCTCGGCCACCTGACGCGCAAAGGCGATGGGATCCTCAAGATCGTAGAACATCGCAATGGATGTCACGATCTTGGCCCGCTTTTGTGAGATGCCCCGATATGCCTCGGCCGAAAAAAAGTCAGGCACCAGTTTCACATCGTCCGGATAATACTGCGCAAATTTCTTGCCCGTCGGATCAATGCCTATGCACGTCAATCCCGCGGTCGAATAGGCCTTGAGGGTCGTGCAATCATTGCTCCCGATGTCGAGAACGACGTCACCGCCGCGTGGCGAGGCGAGCCTCTCCAGGAAGCGAACCTTGTGCGTCAAATGATCGACCATCGACTGGTTGAGGCCCGAGCGATAGCCGTAATTGTCGCCGTACATTTCGCTCGGCTCATAGGAATGTTTCAGCTGCAGAAGTCCACTGGACGGAGACCAGACCAGCTCGAGCGGCCCTTTGGTCACGGGTTCAGACGCAGTTTTGGGAAACACTCCGGTGAGCGCCTGCTCGCCAAGATTGAGCACGGTGACGAGATCCTTGTCCTTACCGACACGGCAGGTCTCGATGGCGTGATACCTTACCTCGTTCATGAATTCTGACCCTCAATTGGTTGGTGAAAGGGTATTGATTCAAAGGCATTGACTGCAGTTCTCTACGCTTGGGCCACCCGTGCGCGGCAATCCTTCAGAACCGCGGCAAGGGCCTCTTCGAAGGGATGCTCAGGCACCCAGCCAAGACGCGTTCGGGCGCGGGTCGCATCCCCCACAATGCATGGCAGATCACTCGGTCGCAGCCGCAGCGGATCTTGTTCGGTGACGATCTTGACACTGCTTCGCGCCAAGAGCTGGTCCAAAATATCTCCATCCGCCACGAGATGCCCGAAGCAACATTGAAGATGGTGTTTGGCACGAGACCGTCGCTGTTCAAGGCGACGCGCGCATAAGCACTGGAGACGTCTCGCGCATCCAGGAAATCACGGTGCGCGTCAAGATTGCCGACGCGAATGACCGGCGGGGCCAAACCGGCTTCAATCCGTGCGATCTGCATGGCGAAGGCAGGTACGGCAAATGCCTCGGTTTGCCCTGGTCCCGTGTGATTGAAGGGGCGCAGACGAATGCATTTAAGGCCGTCACGGGAAAGCGCACCCAAAGCGAGGTCGGCCGCGGCCTTGGTCACGGCATAGTCGTCCATCGGCGCAAGCAGCGCATTTTCGTCAAGCGGCTGGCCAGCCTTTGCGCTCTCGCCATAGACCAGGCCCGACCCGACATAGATCAACCAACATCCCGGTGCCTCGTCAAGAATGGCGTGGGCCACGTTGAGCGTGCCCTGGACGTGGATGCGCCATGTGTTTTCAGGGTCAGCCTGGGCGGCGCCAAGCGCGGCGACGGCCGCCAAATGGATAACGTGTGTCGGCTTGTGACGAGCAATAGCCTCGTGAACAGCAACCTTGTCCGTCACGTCGAGCGCCAGGATTTGACCGAGCACGGGATGCGGTCCTGCGTCCTTGGAGGTCGCAATAACCGTCAAATCGCGACCGCAGATGCTGTGCAACGCTTCATGGACATAGGGACCGACAAAGCCCCGTGCGCCGGTGATCAAAACTCGCATGCCGACCTCGCTAACCGCACCTCAAAGGTGTTGGTCACGTCTTACACGCTCAAGATCGGCTTCGACCATCTCAATGACGAGCTCCTTGAGGCTCGTCTTTGCCTTCCAGCCCAACTTCTCTTTGGCCTTGGTCGGATTGCCATGCAGAACTTCGACTTCCGCAGGCCGCAGGAAGCGTTCGTCGATGGAAACGTGATCCTCCATATTGAGACCGGCATGTTCGAAGGCGAGCTTGCAGAAGTCCCGAACCGACACGGTCTTGCCCGTCGCGACCACATAGTCGCTTGCCGTGTCTTGCTGCACCATCAGCCACATGGCTTCCACATAGTCGCGCGCGTGACCCCAGTCGCGCTTGGCGTCCAAATTGCCGAGCGCCAGCTTGTCCTGCAGCCCAAGCTTAATACGCGCGACAGCGTCGGTGATCTTGCGGGTGACGAATTCGATGCCGCGCAGGGGCGATTCATGATTGAAGAGAATGCCGCTCGACGCGTGGAGCCCAAAGCTCTCGCGATAGTTGACCGTCATCCAATGCGCATAGAGCTTGGCCGCGGCATAGGGAGAGCGCGGATAAAACGGGGTCTTTTCCGACTGGATCGGTTCCTGGATCAGCCCAAACATTTCCGAAGAGGATGCCTGGTAGAAACGGGTTTCGGGACACGTTATCCGCACCGCTTCCAGCACATTGGCTGCGCCAATGCCTGTCACGTTGCCCGTCAAAAGTGGTTGTTGCCAAGACGATTTGACGAAAGATTGGGCGGCAAGATTGTAGACTTCGGCCGGACGAACGTCCTGGAGCACCCGGATAAGGCCGGAGAGATCCGTCAGATTGCCGTCGTGAAGCACGATCTTGTCGGCGACACCAAGCCATTTCAGCCGTGAACCGACCACATCGGCCGAAGCACTACGCCGCAAAAGGCCGTGGACCTCGTATCCCTTCTCAAGCAGGAACTTCGAGAGATAGGCTCCATCCTGCCCGGTCACGCCGGTGATAAACGCTGTTTTGGAATTCATGGTGAACCTGTCTCTACCTTCTTGATCGCTATTTCAGGAATGCAAACCGTCTGCCCAAAAACGCAAAAACGTACCCAATTCGCAGATGTGCCCGATGGGTTGTCTTCGGGTCACGCGCGGCCATAGACATCATCAAACCGCACGATATCGTCTTCGCCAAGATATTCCCCGCTCTGCACTTCGATCATGACGAGCGGAAGAATGCCGGGATTTTCGAGGCGGTGCTTGTGGCCGCAGGGGATATAGGTGGACTGGTTGGTCGCCAGCAGGATTTCACTCTGGCCGTTGACGACCTTCGCAGTCCCGCTCACCACCACCCAGTGCTCGGAGCGGTGATGATGCGCCTGAAGGCTGAGCCGCGCGTTCGGCTTTACCTCGATGCGCTTGATCTTGAAGCGCGGCCCTTCCTCCAGGACCGTGTAGGTGCCCCATGGGCGATGCACGGTGCGATGCACGGTTGCCGCCTCATGCCCCTCCGTCTTGAGGCGATTGTAGAGATCCTTGACTTCCTGCGCCTTGTCCTTGTGGGCAATTAGAAGCGCATCCGGCGTGTCGACGATCAACAGATCCGAGACGCCGACAAGACCCACAAGCCGGTCTTCGCTGTGCACGTAACAGTTCGTCACATCATGGAGCATCGTTTCGCCGGTGGTGCGGTTGCCGCTGTCGTCGGCTGGAACAAGCTTCGACAGAACGTTCCATGAGCCGATATCGGACCAATCGAAGTTGCAGGGCACGAAACCTACGTTCTTCGCTTTCTCCATGACCGCATAGTCGATGGAAACAGCAGGGACGGCCGCGAAGGCATCCCTGTCTATCTCAACAGTGGTGCGGTCCGCGGCATCGCTTGTCCTGGCCTTCTCGAGCGCCGTGCGCGCATTGGAGAGCACATCCGGACACAGTTCATGCATCGCGGCGATCATCGAGCGGGCCGCAAAACAGAACATGCCCGAGTTCCAGAAGAAACGACCGCTGGCGATAAATTGGGCCGCTCGTTCCGCATTCGGCTTTTCCACGAACCGAAGGACCGTATCGCCCTCGGCCTCGATATAGCCAAACCCGGTTTCAGGGCTCTCGGCCTTCATGCCGAACGTCACGATCCGTCCCGTGGCCGCGATCGCCGCCGCCTTCGCCACGGCCGCACCAAAGCCGGCTTCGTCCAGGATCAGGTGATCCGCGGGCAGCACAACCAGAACCGCGTCCGGATCGTCGCGCGCGACCTGCAACGCGGCGAGCGCGACCGCGGCTGCCGTGTCACGACCGAAAGGCTCCAGCAGGAACGTGTTCTTTACGTCTGGCGCCACCACCTCCGCATATTCGTCCGCCGTCAGGAACAGCAGATCGCGGTTGGTGACCGTCACAATTTGATCGACGCCTGCAAGTCCGGCCGCGCGGGCGTACGTCCTGCGAATGAGGGTTCCTCCCCCCGGCAAGGGAATAAAGGGTTTTGGGTGCAACGCACGAGAAATAGGCCAGAGGCGGGAACCGACACCGCCACTTATGATGACAGGAACGATATTGGTCAAACTTCAGCTTTCCAAGATTTGAGTTCGGCTGAGGTCAAGACCCCAACCGAGCAATTCGTCTGCGCGGGATTGTGTCTTTGCCTCGATGTAGCATCGCAATTCGGGCGCGTTGCCGGACGCACGGAAGTGAACGACCTCTCCGTTGCAGGCGGTGATACGCACGCCGTCGCGATTGTCAATATCCGCGACGCCCCCGAGAACCTCGAAAAGAGTGCCGGCATAGACGGCATCCGTCGCCAGTCTCTTGAGGAAAGACGCGCTGTCTTCCGCCGACACGCCTTCAAGCCGGCCACTGGTCGCGGCAAGGAATCCGAACCCGGCCGCGATCTCGGCGAGCGGACGACCTGTCGCCGCAATCGTTGAAAGCGCACAGAGAATTGGCAACAGCGAATCCCGGGTCAGCAAGGCTGCGAGCGCGCGGCCATCCTTCTCGACGGATGAACCCAGAAGCACGCCGCCATTTGCTTCGAAGCCGACAACGCATTTCGCCCCTTGAGCGAGGGCCGCGCCGATGCCTTCGATAACATAGGGCGAGCCTATGCGTGTGCGCAGCACGGTTGCGAAATGCCCGCAACGCTCCAGGGCAGAATTGGAACTGACCGGCGTGACGACGCAATCGGCATCGAGAAAACGCGCCGTGATCGCGCCAATCAGGTCGCCGCGCACGAAACTGCCATGCGCATCCGCCACAAGCGGCCGGTCGCCATCGCCATCAGCGGACACGATGGCATCGAACGGCTCCGTCGCCGCCCAGCCTTTGAGAAGCGATAGATCCTCTTGCCTGAGCGCTTCGGTATCCACCGGAATGAAATGCGTGGACCTGCCCAACGGGACTGCCTCTGCCCCCAACGCACGAAGCATATCGACAATAATGTCCCTTGCCACGGACGAATGCTGGTAGACCCCGACCCGGAGAGCAGACAGGCTATCCGGTTGAAAGAAGCCAAGAAAATGAGCCCTGTAGCCTGCTGACGGTTCGGAACCCAGCTGTATGGGTTCAACTGACGGCTCTGGTCGATTGGCGACCTCCAAGCCTGCGTGGATTGCCACAATCTCAAGCTCATCGCGCTTGTCGATCTCGCCGTCCGCCCGGTAGAATTTGAGCCCATTCCTGTCGTCGGGAATGTGGCTGCCGGTCACCATGATCGCCGGAGCGTTTTTGCCGGTGGCATAAAGGGCGAGTGCCGGCGTCGGCAAGGCGCCGCAATCGACCGGCACCAAGCCGGCCTCGGCGATCGCGGCATGGACAATCCCTGCAATCTCTGGACTGGAAGAGCGAAGGTCACGTCCAACGAGGATCTTGTCGCCCGCGCTCAAGACACCACGCCCCAAAAGCATGCGTGCGAACGCAATTGTATAAGTGCGCGCCGGTGGTCCCCTGAGCTCGCTGACGAGACCGCGCAGCCCGCTGGTGCCGAACTTCAAAGCCACGGATAGCTACCTTTTTCCAGCAATGCCGCCCCGGCACGAATTGCGGCAAGGCCCCTCACCTGTCGCCGCCTGCGACAGCATGAAGGCTGGTGAGCGACACCATCGGACAGCGCGCTACTATAGATCAAAGCCAGCGACCTGATCTTCATATACAGGCAGTTTTTGCTTAGAGACCGCTAATATTACTGGGTACAGCCGGTTCTCATTGCCTCGAGCAAGGAGCATTCCTTTCAAGAAGCTCTCCGTGAATTGCCAAGCCCCCACCTGACACCCAAGTTGCCCGTGCTTAGGTTTCGCGCAATGGCTTGTCAATCTCGGACACAGGACCGAGTTCGATTTCAACACGCTGCAGGGGATTCAGGCGACTGCGACCGTGAAGGCTGCGGACCAAGCTACGGAATAGGCAAATCAAGCGCTGATTGAAACCGCGAGATCTTTACGGACGATCCAGGATGCGGCGCACGACCCGCTTGGTGGATTCTCGCCACTCCGGCGCGCTCCATCCAAATACGGCCGCGAATTTCGCGCTCGACAGCCGCGAATTGGCCGGGCGCCGCGCCTTGGTCGGATAGTCCCTGGTGGCGATATCGCGCACTTCAGCCCGGGGGCCGCCAGACGCCCGGCTTGTGTCCAGGATATGACGGGCAAAGCCGCTCCAGTTGGTCTCACCCGTGCCGGCCAGATGATAGGTACCGAACGCACTGACGCTCTTGTCGCCATGCAGCATCGCCGCCGCATGCAGGATGGCGTCGGCGATATCGAGCGCCGAGGTGGGATTGCCCCATTGATCGGCCACCACCGAAATCTCGTCGCGATCGGCGGCCAGCCGCAGCATGGTTTTGACGAAATTCCTGCCGAACGGGCTGTAGACCCAGGCGGTACGCAGGATCAGGTGGCGCGGGCCGGCAGCAGCCGCCGCCTGTTCACCAGCGAGCTTGGAGGCGCCGTAAACGCCGAGCGGTGCCGTCGCGTCGGTCTCGAGATACGGGCGAGAAGCGCTGCCATCGAAGACGTAATCGGTCGAAAGATGGATGATCGGAACGCCGAGCCGCGCTGCCGCTTCAGCCACTTTGCCGGCGCCGGTCGCGTTGACCGCGAAGGCCAGGTCGGGCTCGTCCTCGGCCTGATCCACCGCCGTGTAAGCGGCGGCCGACACCACGATATCCGGCTTCGCAACCGCAATGACATCGATGATGGTCTCGGATCTTGCCAGGTCGAGTTCCGGGCGGCCGATGGCGACGACCTCCACGCCGGGGTGCGCCTGGCCGACCTCCAGCAGGCTTGCCGCGACCTGGCCGTCGCGTCCGGTGACGACGAGCCTCACGCGCCACCCTTGCGCGCTTCGCCCAGTCTTTCACCGGCGTAGCGCTGTTCGCGGATCGGCCCCCACCACCATTTGTTGTCGAGGAACCAGTCCACGGTTCTGGCCAGGCCGCTGTCGAAATTCTCCCTGGGCGCCCAGCCGAGTTCACGGCCAATCTTGGAGGCATCGATGGCGTAGCGGCGGTCATGGCCGGGACGGTCAGTGACGAAGGAGATCAGCTCGCGATAGCGCTTGCCGCCGCTGCGGGGACGCCTGACATCGAGCAGGTCGCAGATCGTCTCGACGACGACGAGGTTCGTGCGTTCCGAATTGCCGCCGACATTGTAGCTTTCGCCAGGCTGCCCTTTCGTAGCGACGAGTTCCAAAGCCCGTGCATGATCCTCGACGAACAGCCAGTCGCGCACATTGGCGCCTGCGCCGTAGACCGGCAGCGGTTTTTCGTCGAGCGCGTTGAGGATGACGAGCGGGATCAGTTTCTCGGGAAAATGATAGGGGCCGTAATTGTTCGAACAATTGGAGAGCACGACCGGCAGGCCGTAGGTCTCGTGCCAGGCCCGCACCAGATGGTCCGAGGCTGCCTTCGAGGCGGAATAGGGCGAGGACGGTGCGTAAGGCGTCTCCTCGACGAACATGCCGCCGTCGAAAGGCAGATCGCCGAACACCTCGTCGGTGGAGACATGATGGAAGCGGAAGCGGCTTTTCCGGTCGTCGGCAAGGCCGCGCCAATATTCGAGCGCCGCATTGAGGATGCGGTAGGTGCCGACGATGTTGGTCTCGATGAAGGCGCCAGGCCCGTCGATCGAACGGTCGACATGGCTCTCGGCGGCGAGGTTCATGACGATGTCGATATCGTCACGGCGCAGTATGTCAAGCACAGCCCGCTCGTCGCAGATATCGGCATGGGCGAAGCGATAATTATGCGCGTTCTCGATCTGGCGCAGCGAGGCCACGTTGCCGGCATAGGTGAGCTTGTCGAGATTGGTCACCCGGTAGGCCGGATTGGCGCACAGATGCCGGCACACCGCCGAACCGATGAAGCCAGCCCCGCCTGTCACCAGGAAATTCATCAGGCAAACACCTCTGCGGCAGCAAGCATCGGCGCCTTAAGGTCCTTGTCCGAAAGCTGGAACCCGCCAGCGATGGACGGCCACTTGATACCGATGGCGGGATCATCGAAACGGATCGAGCGTTCATGCTCGGGTGAATAGGTGTCGGTGACCTTGTAGAGGACCTCGGTGTCGGGCACGAGCGTCACAAAACCATGTGCAAAGCCCTTCGGCACGAGAATCTGGTTGCCCCTTTCGGCCGAAATCTCGTGGGCCATCCATTTCCCAAAGCTTTTCGAACCGCGGCGGATGTCGACACAAACGTCCAGGACCCGGCCGCGGATCACGCGCAGCAACTTGTCCTGGGTGCGGGGCGCTAGCTGGTAATGGAGCCCGCGCAAGACACCTGCCGCCGCGGAATAGGAATGGTTGTCCTGCACGAAATGCAATTTTATCCCAGCCTGCGCGAATCGCTCGGCACTGTAGGTTTCCATGAAGAAACCGCGTGCATCGCCATGCCGCTTTGGAACGATTTCCAGCACGCCTTCGAGGCCGAGTGACCTGATCTCCAACGCTCAGCCCTCCGACAGATCGGCGACGCGCCGGCGCAGATAGGCGGCATACTCATTTTTTCCCAACCGGGTCGCGCGTTGCAGCACTTGCTCTGCCGTCAGCCAGCCCTGCTCGAAGGCGATCTCCTCCGGGCAAGCGACCTTGATCCCTTGCCGATGTTCAATCGTGCGCACGAAGGAAGACGCGTCGTTCAGACTGTCATGCGTCCCTGTGTCGAGCCAGGCATAGCCGCGCCCCAGCCGGTGCACGTGCAGCAGGCCGCGATCGAGATAGGCATTGTTGACCGCCGTGATCTCGAGCTCGCCGCGGGCCGAAGGCCGAATGGCCGAAGCGATGTCGACGACAGTGTTGTCGTAGAAATACAGCCCCGTGACGGCCCAGTTGGATTTCGGCTTTTGCGGCTTTTCCTCGATCGTCAGCGCGGTTCCGGTGGCCTTGTCGAAGGACACGACGCCATACCGTTCAGGATCATCGACACGGTAGGCGAACACCGAGGCGCCGGTGTCGCGCGACGCGGCGGTGCGGCAAAGCTGCGACAGCCCGTCGCCAAAATAGATGTTGTCGCCCAGAATCATCGACACGCTGTCCCTGCCGATAAAGTCGCGGCCGATGATGAAAGCTTCGGCAAGCCCATTGGGGTGCGGCTGCTCCGCATAGGAGATATCCAGCCCAAAATCCGATCCGTCGCCGAGCAAATCCCGAAAGACGGGCAGATCTCGCGGCGTCGAAATAACCAGGATTTCGCGTATTTCCGCGAGCATCAGTACGCTCAGCGGATAATAGATCATCGGCTTGTCGTATACCGGAAGAATTTGCTTAGAGACTGCCAGCGTGAGCGGATAAAGGCGCGTTCCACTACCTCCCGCAAGGATAATTCCTTTCAAGAAGCTCTCCCCGACATGCCCAAATCCCCTCGGCAGCAGTGGTAGCCATACTACACCCTGAAAAAGCTGCTGCCAGCGCCGGCTTATATCCTAGAGTCGTTACCAAAATACGCCTGGTACCACTCGACGAACCGCCCTACCCCGTCGGACACGGACGTGCCGGGGCGGTAGCCGACGGCGTCTTGCAGAGCCGAGGTGTCGGCGAAGGTGTCCGGCACGTCGCCGGCCTGCAGCGGCAAGAACTCGATGATGGCCTTGCGGCCGAGCGCGTTTTCCAACGCCTCGACATAGGCGGTCAGCTTCACCGGATTGTTGTTGCCGATGTTGAAGATGCGCCAGGGGGCGATGCTCGTTGCCGGGTCCGGATGGCCGGAATCCCAGGCAGGGTTGCCAGCGGCAGGACTGTCGCTGGCTCGGATCACGCCTTCGGCGATGTCGTCGACATAGGTAAAGTCGCGCGTGTGGTTGCCGTTGTTGAACAGCTTGATAGGCTCGCCAGCCAGGATGCTCCTGGTGAACAGGAACAGCGCCATGTCAGGACGCCCCCAGGGGCCGTATACGGTGAAGAAACGCAGCCCCGTGGTCGGCAGCCCGAACAGATGGCTGTAGCTGTGCGCCATCAGTTCGTTGGCGCGCTTGGTCGCGGCATAGAACTGCAGCGGATGATCGGCCGGACGGTGCTCGGAAAACGGCATGTCGGTGTTGGCGCCGTAAACGCTCGAAGTGCTGGCATAGGTCAGGTGCGCTATGCCGCCATTGCGGCAGGCCTCCAGCATGTTGGTGAAAGCGACGATGTTGCTTTCAACATAGGCGCGCGGGTTTTCTAGGCTGTAGCGCACCCCGGCCTGGGCGGCGAGGTGGATCACCCGGTCGAAGGCGTGGTCGGCAAAGCAGCCGTCCACGATGCCCCTGTCGGCAAGATTACCGTGGATGAAATGATAGCCGGAATTGGTGCTTCGGCTTGCCTCGGCCAGCAGCCGCAACCGCGCCTGCTTGAGCGCCGGATCGTAGTAGTCGTTGACGCTGTCGATGCCGACAACCTCGTCGCCACGCTGCAGGAGCCGCCTGGCGACATGATAGCCTATGAAGCCGGCGGCGCCGGTGACCAGAACCTTCATCGGAAGCGCCCGCCCTTGGGACTGGATCCCTGACGTCTATGGCACGCCAAGCTTACCGCAGACCTCAGGAGCGCTTCAGCAGCGACCACACGGCCGGCACAAGGCTGGCCGCCAGCGCAACCTTGATCAGGTCGCCGACAACGAACGGCACGACGCCGAACTGCCAGGACTTTTCCGGACCGATGAGCAGCGCCAGCCAGGCAAAGCCCATCGCCATCATCACCACCTCGGCAACCAGCATCGCGTTGAAAAGCTTGATCGGGTGGCGATCCCAGCCACGATCGGCGGCCCAGCCGACAATCGCCGCCATGACCACGAAGCCCGCGAGATAGCCACCCGTCGGGCCGACCATGTAGGCAAGGCCAATGCCCTTCTCAGGCGTGCCTTGGAAGACCGGGAAGCCCATCGCGCCTTCCGCCATGTAGAGCAGCAGCGTGGCGACGCCGAGGCGCATGCCGAAGGCGGCGGCGATCAGGAGGACGGCGAGCGTCTGCATCGAGATATCGACGGGGCCTAGCACCACTTTGGTCTTGGCCGACAAGGTCAGCAGCAGCGTTCCGGCAATCGCCAGGAAAAGCTGCGTTGCCAGTCGCGCCGCGCCTTCTTGCGGCAAAGCCAGAGAAACAAGCGGGCGCATCGTCGTTGCAGTTGCCATGGTCTTCCCCAATCCGGTCTGTCGCGATCCGATAATCGCGGTCTCAGCGTTTTCCTATATTGGCTTGCGTGCTATGCGGCAATCGGTTTTGCCGTTGCGGGAACAATGTGCCGATATGGCTCTCAAATTCGATACCAGCTTCGATCCGCGCTACGGCCAGGGCGTGAACGTGGCACCGGACGTACAGCGCGTCACGGTCCGGAATCCCAGCCCCTTCACTTTTCACGGCACCAACAGCTATATCGTCGGGCGCGACACGCTGGCGGTGATCGATCCCGGGCCTGACGACGAGGCACATCTTCAGACCCTGCTCGACGTGATCGCCGGCAGGCCGGTCAGCCATATCTTCGTCAGCCACACGCATCGTGACCATTCGCCGCTGGCGGCACGGCTCAAGGAGCGCACCGGCGCTACGGTGATGGCGGAGGGGCCGCACCGGCCGGCAAGGGCGCTGCATATCGGCGAGACCAATGCGCTCGACGCCAGCGCCGACACCGCTTTCGTTCCCGACATCGCGCTGCCAGACAATGTGTTGGTCGACGGCGACGGCTGGGCGATCCGCACGGTTCTGACCCCCGGCCACACCGCCAATCATGCGGTGTTCGCGCTGGAAGGAACCGGCATCCTGTTTTCGGCCGATCATGTCATGGCGTGGGCGACATCCATCGTCGCGCCGCCGGACGGAGCGATGGCCGATTACATGGCATCGCTGGACCGGCTCATCGCGCGCGATGACAGCCTGCTGCTGCCTGGCCATGGCGGGCCGGTGACCAAGCCGCGCGCTTTCATGCGCGGGTTGAAGACGCATCGCAAGATGCGCGAGCGGGCCATATTGGAGCGGGTCAGGGCCGGCGACCGGACCATTCCCGACATGGTCAAGGCAATCTATCGCGACACCGATCCCCGGCTGCATGGCGCCGCCGGACTGTCGGTGCTTGCGCATCTCGAGGACCTGGTGGCGCGCGGCATGGTGTCGACGGAAGCCGCCCCTGCCATTGACGGTATTTTCATGCTGGCTGGCTAATCCAAGACCTCGCCACGACCTTGCACCGCCCTGCCTCAGAACCGGCTGGACCGTTCTTCTGGTTGAGGCGACTTCAAACCCTGGCAAGAGCATTCCGGATCGGCCGGGAGTCGTGCGGCGGTTTCCAGCGCGACCCGCGAGGCTGTCATGGACAGGTTCGGCAACACGTCTTCCTGCAGCAATTGCTGGCGATTGCGGTCCATATAGTCGTTGAAGCCTGCCGTCACGAACGCCAAAGGCACGAAACACGCGCCGATCTCTCGCGACAAGGTGGCTTCGGGGGCGATCGAATGGTTGAGCACATCCGCCCCCATGCTCCGGAACGCCAGGGCCTCGGCCGGGGTCGTCAGCCGCGGCCCGTAACAGTGAGCGGCGACCAACTGCTGTTCGATGCCATGAACACGGCATTCGGCTGGCCAATGACGGCGGGCGGTTTCGACCAGAACCGCCGCGCATCTTGGACATACGATCTGCTTGCCCGAGCAGTCGAAGCTCTGGCGGCCAGGAAGCAGCGAAAACGGCGTCTGCGTCAGTTCGATAATATCGGCGTTCACCACCATGTCACCGGGCTTGATGGCCTTGTTGACGGCGCCAATGGTCGAGCAGGACAGGACCTGTCGGACACCCGCGCGCATCAACACCCAGAACGCGCGGCGATGGCAGGAATGATCGATATGGTCGCGGGGATTGCCGTGCGAATACATGCACAAGGCGCGTTTCGTTTTGCCTTCGGCGGTAATCGACGCATCGAACTCGAGCAGCTTCCAGTTGTCGGTGCGGCCGAAAGGCGTTTCAAAACTCATGTCGCGCTGCAAGGTGCGCACGCCGTCGACCGGGACATCTTCCGGGAAGGCAAGCCCCCAGTTTGCCGACCCGGTGATGATCGCCAACCCCACCTGGGGTATGTCCGTGGGTTGATCCGTCGGATCGGAGGTTGCGTGATGATGGGCAGGCATGTTTCCAGTCTCGGTCAGGATTTTTGGCGAAGGGTCACGATCAGGACGACGACCACGACGATGGCGGTCCACAATGTCGAGATCGCCGCGATGGTCGGATCGATCTGATCACGTAGCGACAGGAACATGAGCTTCGGCAGGGTGCTGTTGCGACCACTGGCGACGAAGATCGAAATGACGGACTCGTCGAGTGACGTCAGGAAGGCCATCAGTGTCGCCGACAACAGGCTGATTTGAAGTTGCGGAACGATTATTCCGCCGATGGCCCTCGCCCAGTCCGCACCAAGGCTGCGCGCCGCCTGGACCTGGTTCCAGTCAAAGCGGGCCACGGCAGGCAACAGCACAATGCACGCCACCGGAATGGCCAGCACCACATGTCCGACCAGCACGCCGAACAGCGTTCCGACCAGGCCTTGCGCCGCCAGCACGAAGAAGAGGCCGATCGCAAGCAGGATTCCCGGCACGATGGAGGGGGCGAGCAGTACACCTTGGATGGCTGAGGCGGTCTTTCCGCCGAGCCGGTTGATCGAGATGCAGGCCAGCAACCCTAGGGGCACCGCGACCATCGCCGTCAACGTCCCAAGGATCAGGCTCGTCCTCAGTCCGGCCATCCACGTCGCCGAACCGAAGAAATTCTCGTACCAGCGCAACGAGTATGCGCGCGGCGGAAACTCGAGAAGATCGGACGCCGAAAAGGAGAGTGGCACGACCACCAGCGTCGGCAGCATCAAGAAAGCCATTGCCAGCGCGGAAAAGCCCCACAGGAAGATGCGGGCCAGCCTGTTGTCGGGATAGGCTTCAAGCATGAGCCGCACCGACTTTGTTGCGCGCCACCAGTCGGCGCGCCACCAGGAACATCGCACCGACCAGCGCCATGAGAACGAGCAGCAGAATGCCCAGGACGCTCGCCGAACCCCAGTCCTGAAAGGTCGACAGCGTGCGCTCGATCCGGATGGAAAGAGGATTTACCTTGCCGCCGCCCAGCACCGCCGGCGTGATGAAAAAACCTATGGTGTAGATGAAAACGATCATCGAACCCGAGACGATGCCGCCGGCCGAAAGGGGCAGAATAACGGTGCGGATCGCCTGCCCGAGCGTCGCTCCCATGCTCGCCGATGCGCGAACAAGGTTTGCGTCGATATCGCGCATCGCGGCATAAACAGGCAGCAGAAAGAGCGGCAGCATGTAGTGGACCATGCCGATCAGCGTTCCCGTGAAGTTGTAGACCAGCGGCAATGGCTCCCCTGTCATTCCCGAGCCCGTCAAAGCCGCGTTGATCAGGCCATCGCGCCGCAACAGCACCAGCCAGCCATAAGTGCGCACCAGAATGGAGGTCCACAGCGGCAGCATGACGAAGGCCATCAGCAAATTGGCCACCCTTGGCCTGACGCTGGCCAGGGCGAGCGCCAGGGGGGTGCCTAGAAGGATGCAGAACGCCAGCGTCCCCAGGGACAGCTCAACGGTTGTTATGAGTGCCGACCATGTCAGTCCACTCGAAAGCACCTTCTCGTAGTTGCCGACAGTGTACTCGTCCCCCGTGGTCAGGAAGGACTGCCGGATAATCCAGAGGATGGGCAGTATCGCCCCCAGTCCGACGATGAGAAGCGCCGGTAGCGAAAGCGCAAGGAAGAACCGCCGTTCGCTTCGCGCATCGGCGGCGAGCGCAGGATCGGCGGCGATGGTCACGCTATCGCTCCCGGTATGGCGTGAGCTTTCGCTGCCGATGCAAACACGGTCACCCGCTGACCGGTGGCAAGCTCGGCGCAGCCGCCGGCAAGTGCCGACGGAATGCAGACAAGAACCTCCTGCCCACCGTCAGGTGCCAACGTCAAAAGCCAGTTCTCGCCGCGAAACGCCTTGGCGCGGAGCATTCCTTCGAGCGCCACTGCGCCTGGCCCGGCGAGCCTGGCATCCAGGTGGAAGCTTTCCGCGCGGATCATCAGGGTTTCGTGTGATGCATCGCCGCCGTCGATTGTGCGCACTGAGCCCGGGGCCAGAATGTTGGCCTCGCCCATGAACTGCGCGACGAAGCGGGTCGACGGACGATCATAAATTCGCTGCGGCGTATCGATCTGCTGGATGCGGCCGGAATTCATCACGGCAACCCGGTCGGACATGGTCAGCGCCTCGCGCTGGTCATGCGTCACATAGATCGTGGTTATCCCCAGATCATCATGCAGACGCCTAATCTCGTACTGCATGGTTTCGCGCAGATTCCTGTCGAGCGCCGACAGCGGCTCGTCCATCAACATCACGCGTGGTTCGAAGACGATGGCTCGCGCCAGCGCCACCCGCTGGCGCTGGCCGCCGGACAGCGCGGCAATGTTGCGCTCCGACAGACCTTCGAGCTTCACGCGGGCCAAGGTGTCAAGCGCCCGCTGCCGAGCCTCCGCTTTCGGCGTCTTACGCAGCGCCAACGGATACTCGACATTCGCCAGGACGTTCATGTGGGGAAACAGGGCATAGTTCTGGAATACGATGCCGATGTCGCGCTTGTTGGGGGCCAGGCGGGTGATGTCCCGATCCCCCAACAGAAGCTTGCCGGAATCGGGCCGGACAAACCCGGCCAGAGCCATGAGCAAAGTGGTCTTGCCCGATCCGGACGGCCCCAGCAGCGTCAAGAATTCGCCAGCCCGAATGTCGAGCGATACATCGTCCAGCGCGACGTAAGATCCATAGGTCTTGCGCACGCTGTCGATGGTGATCGGGAGCGACTTCATGAGGGCTCGAACGTCTAGAGCTGATGCACCATAGACTCAGCGACTCATCATTTCATCAAAGGCTTTTTGAGCGGCCTCGCCGTTCTTGACCCACCAGTCAGCGTTCGAAAACACCGAAGTGCCGGCGTTTTCAGGCGCTGTCGCCAGGGTTTTCAGACGATCTTTTGGGATAAGACCACCCTCATAGCCGGCAGGATTGACCGGACCATAGGCGATGAAGTCGGTCAGCTTCGCCACGCGTGCGGGCTGCGTCATCGCCGCGATGAGCTTCATGGCCGCTTCCTTGTTCGGCGCTCCCTTCGGCACTCCAAGGCAGTCCGTGCCGATGACGGAACCTTTGAATGTGTAGTCAACCGAGCCGCCATCCGCCTTCACCGTCTGGGCTCGCCCATTCCAGGTAACGACCAGATCCGCCTCGCCGTCCTTCAGCAATTGCGCCGACTGCGCTCCGGAGGTCCACCACACGGAGACACTCGGTTTGATCGCTTCAAGCCGCTTGATGGCGCGCGCCAGGCCCTCGGGCGTGCTGAGCGTGGGATAGACGTCCGCCGGCGCCACGCCGTCGGAGAGAAGCGCGATCTCGATCAGGTCCTGCGCATTGGCGCGCAGCGCGCGACGGCCCGGGAATTTGGCAACATCCCAGAACTCCGCCCAGGTCTTTGGCGGATTCTCGCCATAGGTCTTGGTGCTCCACGACATGACGGTGCCATAGGAGTCGAAAGGATAGCAGTAATCGGACTTTGCGCCGGCCGGCACGGAGTTGGGATCGATGATCTTGTAGTCAAGCGGCTCCAGCAGCGACTGGGCGGCCGCCTGGGCGCCTTCCGGCGAGCCGAGGTGGATGATGTCGGTGGTGACCGCACCCGCGGTGACCTGCATCTTCAAAGCGGCAAGGCCATCGCTCTGCGTTTCCTCGCGAACATCATAGCCAAGTTCCTTTGCGGCGGGGGCCCACATCGCCTCCTTCATGGCGTTGCCATAATCGCCGCCCGCGGTCGTGATGGTGACTGATTGGGCATAGACGGGCACGGCGGCCGAGACTGCGATCGCCGCCAACGAAATGCGTAGTAACCGGGACATGTGTTCTCCTCCAGGATTCGCCGAAATATCGCCTTATGTGGCCTTTTTTTGAAATCGTAACGTTACGATTACCGCGAAATGCCTCAGAGTCAAGCTGCTTTCAGGCGAACTCGGTCAGTTTCGGCGAGCCCGGATTTGACCCCCGGGTCGAATCCGGTAACGTTACGATGCCAAGCAAATCAGCCGGCGCTTTCGCAAATGAAGTCGGGCGACATGGCCAATCTAAAACAGATCGCGGCGGAACTTTCCCTTTCGGTGACCACGGTATCACGCGCGTTGAAGGACGGGCCGGAGGTGCATCCCTCGACCGTGGCGCGCGTCAAGGAGGTGGCGAAGCGGGTCGGCTATGTCCCGAACCATCACGGCCGCGCGCTGAAAACCGGACAGACCCTGACGCTGACGGCGGTGCTGCCGATGGAAACACGCGACTACCTGTCGGATCTCGCGAAGCTTCCTTTGATCGAAGGACTGACGCTGGCGGCGCGGCAAGCGGGCTATAGTCTGTCCATCTATTCCACCACGCCCGACGACGATCCCGTCGAAAGCGTGCAGCGCCTGCTTCAGGCGCACAGCGCGGACGGTCTGATCATCACGCGCATGGTCTCGGACGATCCGCGCGTCAGGCTGCTGCTGGATCAGGGCATACCGTTTGTCGCGTTTGGAAGAACCGACCTGGACATCGCCTATCCCTATGTCGATATCGACAATGAACAGATCGCCTATGAGGCGACCCGGCGGCTCATGGACAAGGGCTGTCGACGCATTGCTCTACAACTTCTCGTGCAGAAGGATCAGGCGAGCGCCACGCGTCTCGCCGGCTATAGAAGGGCGATGGCCGAGGCCGGGATCCCGATCGACCAATCGCTGATCGGTGACGGCACATTCACAATGGAATCGAGCGCGGCCTGGTTCGATCGCCTGCTGGCGTCGTCAGATCCTCCGACGGGCCTGGCATGCGCCAACGAACTGGGCCTTCTTGGCGCGTTGCACGCTCTCGGCAGACGGGGTCTGGTGCCGGGCCGCGACGTTCACATCGTCACCCGTGACAACACTCGTCTGGCGCGCTTCCTGCCGGCGAACATCGGCGTTCATTCCGTGGACATGGCAGATGTCGGGCACAAACTAATCGAGGTCCTCGAGAGCCGGATCGCCAATCCGCTTGGTCCGGTCGCGACGATCTTGCTGCAAGGCAGGTTCGAGCCGGCCGAATAGTCCGCTTGCAGACTGAAGCCACATTTGTGCGGCACTGCGCAAATCCGCCTGGCTGCAAGATGTTCTGGACTTCACTCGGCAGGCGCCGCTCCGACCTGGCCGGCGACCTCCTGATCCAGTTCCGCCAGGAAATCGGTGATGCGCTGGGCATTGTCGCCAAGGTCGTAGCGGCCGTAACGCGAAGCCGACCGCATGTCGACGATCACCGTATCGCCGTCGTCCGTCACCCGGATCGCGACATCGGCCGGAAGGCCAAGCACGAAGCCCTTGGCGACGGCGGTGATGGTCACGTCGCTTTGCCCGGCAAGGTCAGGATAGGGTTCGGAAAGCTCCCAACTGCGCCGGTCAAGCACGGTTTCGACGGCATTGACGATCGTCTCGAATGGCAGGTCGTAGCTGCGCGCGGTGACCAGCGGATAGCTGTCGGCCTGCAGCCGCTGTTCGCCCGGCGTCGATGGGACGAGCACATTCATGTCCTTCGTCCGGTCGCTGACGTCGAGCGCGGGCGGATCATCGAAATCGGTCGTGATGTCCCGGAGCGGCGGATAGATCGTCGCCCAGTAGGCGGCGACGCCATAGGGGATCAGCACCAGCAGTGCCAGCAAGGCGCCGACGGTCAGGTCGCGGCCACCGCGGTCACCAAATTTCCATAGCCTCGAAAAGGCAAAGGCGGCGAACAGCAGCGCCAGCGCCGCCAGCAGCGCGACAAGGCCCAGCACCCACAGGAACACCGGCGTTTCGATGAGATCGAAGCGGTGGCCGACAAAGTCGGTCAGCAAAAGCACCGCTGAAAATGCGCCGGTGCGCCGCGACCAGCCGGCAGCCTTCGACGTTCGCCGTTCGGGAATGCTAACCATTGTTCTCTGCGTTGCCCCAACCCGGACGGAGGTTTAGTGAATTTTCGCGGCGGCTTGAAGCCGAAACACGCAACATCCCGTCAATCCGTCGGCAAGCGATAATCCCTGAACTGCTGGCGCAAGGTGATCTTCTGGATCTTGCCGGTGGCGGTATGCGGTATTTCGCCGACGAAAGCGACATCGTCGGGCATCCACCACTTGGCCACCTTGCCATCCATGAAGCCGAGAATCTCCGCCTTGGTCGGCTCCTTGCCCGGCTTGGCAACGACGACCAGCAAGGGCCGCTCGCCCCATTTCGAATGATGGACGCCGATGGCCGCTGCTTCCGCCACGTCCGGATGGCCGACGGCCAGATTCTCAAGGTCGATGGTCGAAATCCATTCGCCGCCGGACTTGATGACGTCCTTGGCCCGATCGGTGATCTGCATGTAGCCGCCGGCATCGATATGGGCGACGTCTCCGGTGTCGAACCAGCCGTCCTCATCGAACTGCTCCGCACCGACGCCACCGTAATAGGCGCGGGCGACGGCCGGTCCGCGCACCTTCAGGCGGCCAAAGGTCTTGCCATCCCAGGGTTGCGGATTGTTCTCGTCATCGGTCACCTTCATTTCGACGCCGAAGGGCGGATAGCCCTGCTTCTGCTGGACATCGAGCCGGGCCGCGCCCTGGAGATCGTCATATTCGGGCTTCAAGGTGCACAGCGTGCCGAGCGGCGACATTTCGGTCATGCCCCAGGCATGGATGACCTGGACGTCGTAATTGTCCTGGAATTTCATCATGATCGCGCGCGGGCAGGACGAGCCGCCGATGACGACCTTGTTCAGATAGGGCAGCTTCTTGCCGGTCTCCTCCAGATATTGCAGCAGCATCATCCACACGGTTGGCACGGCGGCGCTGAAGGTCACCTTCTCGGTGTCGAGCAATTCATAGATCGAGGCGCCGTCCATCTTGCAGCCGGGCATGACCAGCTTGGCGCCGATCATCGGGCCGCTCTGGCCAAGGCCCCAGGCATTGGCGTGGAACATCGGCACCACCGGCAGGATCGTGTCGCGCGACGACAAGCCCATCGCGTCGGGCATGGCGGCGATCATGGCGTGCAGCACGTTCGAGCGATGGCTGTAGACGACACCCTTGGGATCGCCCGTCGTGCCCGATGTGTAGCACATGCCGGCGGCGGTGCCTTCGTCGAAGGTCTTCCAGGCGAAATCGCCATCGACCTCGTCAAGCCAGTCCTCATAGGCGACGGCATTGGGCAAGGTCGTTTGCGGCATGTGCGCCTTGTCGGTCAGCACAATCACCTTTTTCAGCGATTTGACGGCACCGGCGATCTTCTCGAGCAACGGTATGAAGGTGAGGTCGACGAAGACGGCCTTGTCCTCGGCATGGTTCATGATCCAGATGATCTGCTCGGGAAACAGGCGCGGATTGAGCGTATGATAGATCGCGCCGACACCCATGATGCCGTACCAGGCCTCGATATGGCGCGCCGTGTTCCAGGCCAGCGTGGCGATGCGGTCGCCCAGCCCATAGCCGTCCCGCTCCAGCCGCTGGGCAACCTTGAGGGAACGACGATGAATGTCGGCATAGGTGGTGCGTACGATCGGTCCCTCGATCGAGCGCGACACGATCTCGCGCACCCCATGCTGCCGTTCAGCGTTGTCGATAAGCTTGTGGCACAGCAGCGGCCATTCCTGCATCAGCCCCAGCATCTCGTTCCTCCTCCCTCGCGCATTTTGCGTCGTAGCTTTGGCGCATTGTGAAGCGAACCGTCGGATTGTCCAGTCACCCGCTTGCGCGGGACACGAATTTCAGAGCCCGTTCCGCAACGGCAAGCGTTTGAATTCTGGTATGTTTTGGATTTCAGGCTGCTGATCCCTCGTGCCATCGAGATGGCAGGAGGGTCCAAACCACCATTGCTGCGGCATTGCCTTGCGAAATGACCGGGAAATCCGCCACAATCCGGCCATCGTCCGCGTTAAGTTTCGTTAACGGGCAAAGGGGTGCGATTGGCGACTGAAAGAGGTTCGCATGGACACGCAGCTCGACGACAAAGTGCTTGAGAGCACACTTGCCGAAAGCCTGGCCGATCTGGGGCCGGACGAAAAGACTGTTTCCGAAGACGAATTTGTTGAAGTTGTCGGCGGCGCGCTCGAAGCGGTCGGCGGCACGCTGCTTTTCAAGATGTGCGTCCAGAACGAAGGAGAAGGCCAGCACGTCGCGGCGGCGTCCGTCGGCGCTGGTGGCAATCGCCAATTCCTTCTGCTGACATTGCCGACCGGCGGCGGCTCGCTGAAAGTCGAGACCGTTTCGAGGAGCAGCAACCCGGTGGCGGGCATCGCGGCCGCCTATGCCGGACTGATGGACGCATTCAAGACCGCCGCCTGAGCCTCGGCGGACGCCCGAAAGCGCTGTAGCGCCACGCCTCGGCGACCGGCGCCGGTTTTCGTGATGTGAACGGACCTTGCGCAACAGCCTTACCCGCCACACCTTACGGGGCGAGGTAAGGAGAAAACAGCATGGACAAGATCGCCAACCCGGCACCCGGTTTCCAGCGCAATCCCGACAAGATCATCACCATCGAGCCCTATATCGGCACCGTCACCGTGCGCGCCGGCGATACAGTCATCGCGTCATCCAGCAAGGCCAAGGTGCTGACGGAGGCTCCCTATTCCCCGGCCTTCTACATTCCGTTCGCCGATATCGATTTCGACAAGCTCAGCAGCACGCAGCACTCGACCCATTGCCCCTACAAGGGCGACGCCAGCTATTGGAGCGTGCTGCCTGCCGGCGAAACCGGTCAGAATGCGATGTGGGCTTACGAGCGGCCCTTCGACGAAATGACCGAAATCCGCGACCACGGCGCGTTCTACGCCAGCAAGGTCAGCATCGAAGCCGAGCCGGGCTGAACGCTCCGACCCGAACGCATCGGGGTGCGTTGAGATTCAGGTCAGGCGCACCCTTAGTCGGTGGTGCCGTGATTGCCCGTGCCATCGGCATCGTCGAGGCGCACGAAGGTCATGCCCTTGTCCTTGAGCGCCAGCAGGCCCTGAACCACGCCCTCGCCGGCAGCGTGGGTCGGCTGGTTGATGTGGGCGATGATGACGTCACCGTCCTTGGCCGCGGCGATACGCCTGGTGGTTTCCTTGGCGCCCAGCAGCGAGCCGCCATCGCCATTGATCGAGAAGCCGGCGATCTTGAAGCCGAGCTTGCGGATCATCGCGATTGCCGAGGGGCTGTATTCGGCGGTCGCGCCGCGGAACCATTTCGGTGCCGGCTCACCGGTCCTGGCAAGCGCCGCGGCCCCCGACTCGACCTCGGCCAGCACGGCCTCCGGGCTGCCGGCGCTCTTTATGCCATAGATCTTCTGCGGCGTGTCGACCGCAGGGATATGGCGCCCGCCGTGATTTTCCAGTTCGAAAAGGTCGGGATGCGCCCGCATGATCTCGACCGCCGCGGCGTTGCGCTTCAGCCAGATGCCAGTGACGAAAATGGTGGCCGGGATCTTGTTTTCCACCAGCGCCGAGAGAATGCGTGTGTCGGTCTGTCCGCCGCAGGCATCGAGCGTGAGCGCAACGCGGCCGGCTCCGCTTGCCGCGGGCTTGATGCGCAGCGTCGGCTCGACCAGAGTCGCGGCATGGGCGCTGGATACCACCGCCAACGACATGGCAATCATGCAGAGATGTCTTTGCAGCAGACGCATCAAACCGAATTCCTGACTTGCGATTTTTGAAGACCGTTGATTTTCGAGACTGGCGATTTCAAGCCGGTATCCAAAGACCCGCATGAAGGCGGAAATCGGGACGATGGATAGCAGAAAAATGCCTGGCGCGGCAATTTGACCGCCCGCGTGGTTGCACGAGCCATTCGGTAGCCCTCAACGATTGATCGCCGTTCAGACAGCGCGTTCCCGCCTCATCTCTGTGCGCGCCAGGAGCTCGCGCGCCGCTTCGACGACAGGCTTCACCTCCAGGCGCCACACGCAGCACGCCTTGCTGGGGTCCTTCGGGCGGCACAAGTCCTTGGCCACACAGTCGCACGGCATCGGCGGCCGCAGCGCGATGCTGGGCACGCCGACAGGCCCCCAGCGCGACGGATGCGTCAGGCCGAAAAGCCCGACAACCGGCGTGCCCGTGGCGGCCGCCATATGCATCGGGCCGCTCTCATTGCCAAGAAACAGCCGCGCCTGTTTGAGGACAGCCAGCAAAGTCTCGAGCGATAGCGACCCGACAAGGTCGACGACCGGCGCCGCCGTCCTGGCTATGATCCGCGCGGCGGCCTCGCATTCGTCCGGCCCTCCCACCAGAGCAATGCCCAATCCGCTGTCGGCTACGATTTCGTCGATGGCCTCGGCAAACCGTTCCGGCTGCCACTGCCGGCCCTTGAAGCTCGCGCCCGCATGCACGGCGATGAAGCCGTTTGGGTTGAGACGATGCTTGCCCAGAAGCGCCAGGGCTTTCAGGGTCTCCGATGGCAGCGGCTGAAGGCTCGGCACCGTCACACGCAGATCGATGCCGAGCGCCTCAAGGGGCGAAAGATAGCGATAGACAAAATGCTGGCCGCCAAACCCCTGCGGTTTTGCAAACAGATTGGCGGGCTGCCGCTCCAGGAGCTTCAGCGGCCTTTCGGGAGGATTGTAGCCGACCCGCGTCTTTGCGTTGACGAGCCCGCTGACCAGGCGCGAGGTCTTGGAATCGGTCAGGTCGATCGCCAGATCGAAGCGGAAGCCGCGCAACTCCCGCACCATGGCATAGAGCTCTTTTGCGCGCTCAAGCGGGGAGCCGCGCATGCGGGATCGGCTGAACGTGACCACTTCGGAGGCGATGCCATGCGCGACCACGAAGCTTTTGAAGCGCGCTTCGCAAAGGAAGACGATCCTGGCGCCGGGGAATTCGAGCTGCAGGTTCCTGGCGAGCGTCGAGGCGAGGACGATATCGCCGATGAACTTCGTTTGAATGACCAGGATCGAGCGGAACGGCGCGGGTGAGATCTGCAACATGTGATTCCGGGGACAATTGGCGGGCCGTCCGCAAATTGGGCAGGAACAATGTCGAGATTACGCAATACCTTCAGCACGTTCGCGTGAGTTTTCATACAAAACCGTAAGCTTTGTTCCCCCTATCCGCGCCCCGTTTTCGCCGCCTGGACCGCGGCCTGCGCGGCCGCCAGCCTGGCGATCGGCACGCGATAGGGCGAGCACGACACATAGTCGAGACCGACCTCCTCGCAGAAACGGATGGATGCCGGGTCGCCGCCATGTTCGCCGCAGATGCCGAGCTTGATCTCCGGCCGCGTCGCCCTGCCCTTTTGTGCGGCCATGCGCACCAGTTCGCCGACGCCGTCTATGTCGAGCGAGACGAATGGGTCCTGCTCGATGATGCCCTTCTGGCGGTAAGTCTCCAGGAACGACGCCGCATCATCGCGCGAGATGCCGAAAGTGGTCTGGGTAAGATCGTTGGTGCCGAAGGAGAAGAACTCGGCGGACTCGGCGATGACATGGGCGCGGATCGCCGCGCGCGGCAGTTCGATCATGGTGCCGGTGAGATACTCGATCTTGACGCCGGTCTCCTCTATGACGCTCTTGGCGACCGCATCGATGCGCGCCTTCACATAGTCGAGTTCCTTCACCAGGCCGACCAACGGCACCATGATCTCGGGCACCACCAGTGCGCCGGCTTTCTTGCCGGCCTCGACAGCGGCCTCGAAAATGGCGCGCGCCTGCATTTCGGCGATCTCGGGATAGGAGACGGCCAGGCGGCAACCGCGATGGCCGAGCATCGGGTTGAATTCATGCAGCGCTTCGGTGCGCTGCCTGAGCTTGTCGGGCGACACGTTCATGGCGGCGGCAACCTCGGCGATCTCAGCCTCGGTCTTGGGCAGGAATTCATGCAGCGGCGGATCGAGCAGGCGGATCGTCACCGGCAGACCGGCCATGATCTCGAACAGTTCGAGGAAATCCGAGCGCTGCATGGGCAGAAGCTTGGCAAGGGCGGTGCGCCGGTCCTTCTCGGTGTCGGCCAGGATCATCTCGCGCATGGCGACGATACGGTCGCCATCGAAGAACATGTGCTCGGTACGGCAAAGCCCGATGCCTTCGGCGCCGAAGGAGCGCGCCATGCGGGCATCCAGCGGTGTTTCGGCGTTGGTACGCACCTTCATGCGGCGCACGGCGTCCGCCCATTCCATGATGGCGGCGAAATCGCCGGACAGCTCCGGCTGCAGCATCGCCACGGTGCCCTTCAGCACCTGGCCGTTGCCGCCGTCGATGGTGATAATCTCGCCCTTGCGGAAGGTCTGTCCCATCGAGAGCAGCGTGCCCGCCTTGTAGTCGACGCGCAGCGAGCCGGCACCCGACACGCAGGGCTTGCCCATGCCGCGCGCGACAACAGCCGCATGGCTGGTCATGCCGCCGCGCGTGGTCAGGATGCCTTCGGCAGCGTGCATGCCGTGGATGTCCTCGGGGCTGGTCTCGATGCGCACCAGGATCGCCTTGCGGCCTTGCGCCTTGAGGTCCTCGGCATCGCCGGAGGAAAACACGATCTCGCCGGTGGCAGCGCCGGGCGACGCCGGCAGACCGACACCGATGACGTCACGCGCGGCCTTCGGGTCGATGGTCGGGTGCAGCAACTGGTCGAGCGACGCCGGGTCGATTCGGGCGACGGCTTCCTCCTTGGTGATCAGGCCGTCCCTGGCCATTTCGACCGCAATCTTCAGCGCCGCCTTGGCGGTGCGCTTGCCCGACCGGGTCTGCAGCATCCACAATTTGCCGCGCTCGATGGTGAATTCGAGGTCCTGCATGTCGCGGTAGTGCTTTTCCAGACTGTCGGAGATGGTGACGAAAGACTGGAAGGCGTCCGGCATCAGCTTCTGCAGCGACGGCTTGTCGGAGCCGGCGGCGATACGGGCGGCCTCGGTGATGTTCTGCGGCGTGCGGATGCCGGCGACGACATCCTCGCCCTGCGCGTTGACCAGGAACTCGCCATAAAGCTGCTTTTCGCCGGTCGACGGGTTGCGGGTGAAGGCGACGCCGGTGGCCGAGGTCTCGCCCATATTGCCGAACACCATGGCCTGGACATTGACCGCCGTGCCCCAGCTTTCGGGAATGTCGTGCAGACGCCGGTAGGTGATGGCGCGGTTGTTCATCCAGCTCGAGAACACCGCACCGATGGCGCCCCAGAGCTGCTCTTGCGGGTCCTGCGGGAATGGCCTGCCGAGCTCTTCCTCGACCTTGGCCTTGTAGAGCGCGATCACGGCTTGCCATTCGATGGCCGTCAGCTCGGTATCGAGCTCGTGGCCGAGGCTGGCCTTCTGGTCTTCGAGTATCTCCTCGAACACCTCGTGATCGAGGCCCATGACCACGTCCGAGTACATCTGGATGAAGCGGCGGTAGCTGTCATAGGCAAACCGCGCATCGCCGGAATCGGTGGCCAGGGCCTCGACGGTCTCGTCGTTGAGGCCGAGATTGAGCACGGTGTCCATCATGCCCGGCATCGAGGCGCGGGCTCCGGAGCGCACCGAAACCAGCAGCAGCTTCGACGGATCGCCGAACCGGCGGCCGGTCAGCCGGCCGATGTGATCGAGCGCGACCGCGACGTCGGCTTCCAACCCCGCCGGATAGGCGCGGCCATTGGCATAATACGCATTGCAGACCTCGGTGGTGATGGTGAAGCCCGGTGGTACCGGCAGGCCCAGGCTGCACATCTCGGCCAGATTGGCGCCTTTGCCGCCCAGCAGATTCTTGTCGCCGGCACGGCCTTCCGCCGCACCATCGCCAAAGGTGAAAACCCATTTGGTCATGCTTTGCTCTCCGGTTGCAGGAGATTGGAAAGATTGGCGAAACGGAAAGTTCCACCCAGGTCCGACTTTGGAGCGATATGATGCTGCAGTGCGAAAGGCAAGCGCCGGCAAAGCCGCCCTGCCGCTACAATCGATTAAGAGAAAGCCTCGCCCGGACATGCGGCAAAAAGACTTGCCACCTCAGGGTCCGAAGACTAGAACATAAAGGGAACAAAGAGGTGCCCCGTGAAACTGACTGGAAAACTCGACTATCTGGAAATGCCGGCGACCGGCGGCAGGCTGGACCGGTTGAAGGCTTTTTACAGTTCTGCCTTTGCCTGGTCGTTCACCGACTACGGGCCGACCTATTCAGCCTTTGCCGAGGGCCTGGATGGCGGTTTCCAGGCCGATGCCGCGGAAGCACCGGCCAAGCCGCTGCCTGTGCTCTATAGCGACAACCTCGAAGAAACGCTGAGCGCCGTCGAAAGTGCAGGCGGTACGGTCGTCAAGCCGATCTTCGCGTTTCCCGGGGGCCGGCGCTTCCACTTCATCGATCCGGCCGGCAATGAACTGGCTGTCTGGGGTGACTAGAGCAGTTCACCGTTTCACGGAAACGGCGAACCGCTCTAACTCTTTGTTTTGACGCAATTCCGGACGGAAAACCGCCACACTTTTCCTGGAATTGCTTTAGCCCGCTCGGGCAGGATCTGGCGGCTTTTGTGGATTGCTGGATTTGAGCGTTCTTGCCATCGCCATAAGGATTGTGCTTTTCGGCTGCTCTGCTAATAACGCGCCGCACAAGCGACTCTGACGGCTATTGGGGCGTCGCCAAGTGGTAAGGCATCGGTTTTTGGTACCGACATTCCCAGGTTCGAATCCTGGCGCCCCAGCCAATCAATGATTGTGTATTGAATCAATGACTTAGTAAATTTTTTGATCAAGGCGCCAGAACTAGGCCCGCTTGGCGACGAACCTCATAAACTGAGGCGATTGCTTTCCGCAGTTGAACAGCAGATCGAGGATCGACACCTGGTGGATGAATCCCGTCCAGAGCTGCGGGTAGGCAGGATAACCCTCATAGTCGAACCATTCGAGATTGATTCCCTTGAGCTCGAAGACGTCGGGCACGATGTAGTCCTTTGCGGACGGCCCTGAAACGTAGACCGTTCCTCCCGCCTGGGCACAAATGTCAGCCAAACGCTCGGTTTTGGCACCGTTGAGCTGGTACGCGCTGGACGACGTGATGGCCGTGGTGATCCCCAAATACCCGCATATTGCCGCGATGAAGCAGCGGTTCAGGTCCGATATGTGCGTATAGTGGCGGCCATAGAGCGGCTCCACCCATTCGGCTATTTCCGAAAAGCAGCTTGCCCGGCGGTAGTTTTGTTGCAGCTGCCGCCAGTGCGATTGAGCCCAGTCGGCGCCGTCTATCTCGGTTTCGAGGATCTTCTGAAGGTATTTTCCCTTGGTCACGACAGGCACGGTCAGCCATTGGGCTCCGGCGGGCGTCTTGATCTTGTTGCGATTGCGCCAGTCGCGACGGGTATATTGCATGTCGTCGTAGAGGATGAACTCGTCGACCGCAGCGATGAGGTCGAAATATCCCTTCCAGGGGATATAGTTCGACTGGAGAATGGCCACCCGCTTCGTCATCTGCTCGCAGCTTCACGCACCAAGAATCCCGGGGGTAGCCCAACGTCCTTGCGGATTGTTCAGCGGTGACCGGCGCTCAGCACCGCGGCCACGCCCTCCTGGGCAGCGAGACTGAGGCCATACCACAGCGGCAGTCTGATCAGGCGCGCGGCGGCTTCGGTGGTGACGCGCAGATCGCCATGTGTCCGGCAGTAGCGTCGGCCCGCCGGCGATTCGTGCAGCGGAACATAGTGGAAAATGGCGGCGATGCCATTTTCCTGGAAATCGGCCAGCACGCCACGCCTGTCAACGCCCTCGGGCAGCAGCACGTAGTAGAGATGCGCATTGTGTTCGCACTCGGCCGGAACGATTGGTCGACGAAGCTGCCCGGCCTGCTCCAGCGGCGCCAGCAGCTCGTGATAGCGGTTCCAAATCCGCAAGCGCTCCGCGGTGATCGTCCCCGCATCTTCGAACTGTGCGAGCAGGAATGCCGCCAGCAAATCGCTGGGGAGATAGGAGGAGCCGACGTCCTGCCAGGTGTATTTGTCGACCTCGCCGCGGAAGAACCGGCTGCGGTCAGTTCCCTTTTCGCGAATGATCTCAGCCCGCTGGCTCAGCTCGGGGTCATTGATCAGCAGCGCCCCGCCCTCACCCGAAATCAGGTTCTTGGTCTCATGGAAGCTTAGCGCCCCAAGATCGCCGATGCTGCCGAGCGGCCGCCCCTTGTAGCGTGCCATGGCACCCTGGGCGGCATCTTCCACGATCTTGAGGCCATGCCGGTGCGCGATATCAAGTATTGCGTCCATCTCGCAGCCCACTCCGGCATAGTGGACCACCACGATCGCCCGTGTCCTTGGGGTTATCGCGGCCTCTATCAGGCGCTCGTCGAGGTTGAGGGTATCCTCCCTTATGTCGACGAATACGGGCACGCCGCCGCGCAGCACAAACGCATTCGCGGTCGATGTGAATGTGTAAGACGGCATGATGATTTCGTCGCCGGGAACAATATCCAGCAGGAGAGCCGACATCTCCAGCGCCGCCGTGCATGAATGGGTCAGCAGCGCCTTTGCGCAGCCGACATGCTCCTCTATCCAGGCATGGCAGCGTTTGGTGAAGGTCCCGTCACCGGACATGTGCTGGGCGACTCGCGCCTCAGCGATGTAGAGCATCTCCCGTCCGGTCAAGTGCAGGCGATTGAATGCAACAGGCAGCGACCCTGCAGTCCGCAAAGGCTTGTTCAAAGAATCGGACACTGTCGTCCCCCCGCCAAACGGCGCTACTGGTGTCGCCGAAAGAAAGTACCTCCTGTACTTCAACCAGGACAGTTCCATTAATTGGCGGCTTGAGCAAGCCAACTTGGGAAATTGGGCGCGAGAACATCCGATTTCGGCGCTGAGGACGTAGAATGAAGGAAGCCAGGTTGACGGTGTTGCTTTTCCTGGGGCAACGATAGCTGAAATGAGACGTCGGGCGGAAGCGCTTGGCGCAGCAACGGACCCGTCCCCTCATGAAGCTTTCCGTCGTCAGCACGCTCTACAAGTCAGAGTCCCATATCGCCGAGTTTTGCGACCGGATCTCTGCCGTGGCGCACCGCCTGGTCGGGGATGAATTCGAGATCATCCTCGTCAATGACGGCTCTCCCGATGGCAGCCTGGACCTGGCGGTCGCGCGCAGCATGGTTGATCGGCACGTCACAGTCATCGACCTGTCGCGGAATTTCGGCCACCACAAGGCGATCATGACCGGGCTGGCCCACGCCAAGGGCGATCGGGTGTTCCTCATCGACAGCGATCTCGAGGAAGAGCCCGAGTGGCTGTTGTCCTTTGCCGACCAGATGTCGGAACAGAAACTCGATGTGGTCTATGGGGTGCAGAAAGCTCGACGTGGCGGCACCTTTGAGAGATGGACCGGCACGCTGTTCTTCTCAATCACCAATGCGCTGAGCGACCTGCAGCTGCCACGTAATTTGGTGATCGCGCGGCTGATGACACGCGCCTACGTCGCCGCGCTCGTCAGCCATCAGGATCATGAGTTTATCATCGCCCATCTGTTTCAGCTGACCGGTTTCCGGCAGGATTCGCAGATCGTCGTCAAGCATGCTTTATCCCCAACGACCTATTCACTCAGCCGGCGCATTCAAATGGCGACGCGCTATTTGATGACGACGTCCACAAAGCTTTTATATATCTTACTATATTCTGGATTGGCGATTTCGATATTATCAATATTATCTGTCTTATATTACGTTACCAGATACCTCACATATGGTATAGGCGTTACCGGATTTACCTCCATAATCATTTCCATATGGTTCTTTGGTGGCGTGACGATGCTCACTCTCGGCATTCTTAGCGTATATATTGCCAACATACTGTCCGAAACCAAACGTCGTCCCTACACGATAATTCGAGATATTCATCGTGGCCCTGCGACAGGGATTGAGGGGCAGGTCGATGGTCATGCCGCCGTTGAAGATCGGTCATCCCTTGGGCCGGAGAGGGTGCGCGACTAGCTAGTCGTCGACGCCATCACTCGGAGCATTCTGCACAGCTCGGCCAAGTGTTTTTTTCAGCCAGGCGACCACGGATATCCCCTCGGCCGCCGCCGCATCCAGCACTCGGTCGCGCAATGCGGGGGCAACGCCCTCCAGCTTGCCGAAATAGCGGGTCCGGTGCGATCCGCCCCGTCGTCCGGGGAACGTGACGTCGAGATTGAGCGGCGGCTCTCCCTGGCCCTTCACGAAGCTGATCAGATAGAAGGACCCGCCGAGAATCCACCGGCAGCCGACCTGTCGCGCATCGACCGGGATGCAGTCCAGCGGCGCACGATGGCGAAACAGGGGATTGGAGTTTTCCAGTATCCTGGCGAATTCGCTGTTTGCCAACCAGGGCGCGATTCCTTCGTCGCCGACCACGACCCGCCCGTTCGGCTTCACGACGCGGGTGATTTCAGCCAAAGCTTCCTTGTAGTCGGGGAACAGGTTGAAGCCGCCGAAATGATAGGCCGCATCGAAGAATCCATCCGCGAAAGGCAAGTGCATCACATCGGCGCAGAACAACTGCAGGCGCGAAGTGTTCTTCTCGGCGCGGAGCAGCCGGTCCCGACCCGTCAGCACCATTTCGAGGGACAGGTCGCCGGCAAATACGTCAATGGGCATATCCAGCAGATGGATGGTGTCGCGGCAGGTTCCGCAACCGATCTCGAGCACCCTGCTATCCGGCCGAAGCTCGAGTTGGGCAAACATGTCCCTGCGCGTTTGCTCCTCGTCCGCAAGGAACATGGCAAACATTACCTCGATGCCATGATCATATTCGCTTGCCCGCTCGCGGTAATAGGCATGGCTGTCGGAAGAGGCCTGCACCTGGCCGGAGCGGATGAGCAGTTGCGGGATGCCGTCGATCAGGGGATAGCGCTCATCTGACCCGCCCAGCAACGCGGAGCCGTCCGGCGTCTTTGTCAGCGGCTGTCTAGTCAACGGGGAAACAAAATTCAATTCCGGTATCATTCGCGGAACCGCCCATTTAGACTTGGATACACGATTCTGTGAGCGAAAACCCACCGATGGTTATGCCCATGACGTCTATTGGCGCCCCGGCAACGGACAAAAGCGGGGCAATGTTGCTTGAAGTCGCCCGCTACTATGGCGACAAGGTGCAGGCGCACGGCCCCAGTCCGAAGGGTGTGGATTGGAATACGGAAGAAGGCCAGATCCTTCGCTTCAGACAATTGGCATCGTTGATCGACCTGCCGGGCGACTTCACGGTCAACGACCTCGGGTGCGGCTACGGTGCTTTGCTGCCGTTCCTCGCCGATCGCTTTCCCGGCATACGGTACTATGGCTGCGATGTGGCTGCAGAGATGATTGAAGCAGCCGCCACACTTTTTGGTGATCATTCCCAAGCGCAGTTTGCCGTCGGATCAGTGCCGGCGCAGATTGCCGATTTCGGCTTCGCGAGCGGTATCTTCAACGTCAGGCTGACACGTCCGGATGATCAATGGGCGGCTTATCTGGAGTCGACGCTGGACGTCCTCCATGCCACCAGCCGGCGCGGCTTCGCCTTCAATTGCCTTACCTCCTATTCGGATCCGGACAAGAGAAGAGCCGATCTGTTCTATGCCGATCCAACGCACCTTTTCGACATCTGCAAGAAAAAATATGCGCAGCGCGTGGCACTGCTGCACGACTATGGTCTCTATGAATTTACCATCCTGGTCAGGAAGTCATGAAGCGGCCCATCGTCATATTCGGAGCAGGCGATATCGCTGAGCTTGCCCACTACTATTTCACCCGCGATTCCTCTTACGATGTCGCCGCCTTTGCCGTGGACACTGCATTCCTGACCCAGGACCGGCTGGCGGGCCTCCCTGTCGTGCCATTCGAGGCATTGACCCGAGAATATCCGCCGAACAGCCATATTGCGTTCGTGGCGCTCAGCTACAGCAAGCTGAATGAGGTTCGCCGCGAAAAATATCTGGCACTCAAAGCGCTGGGCTATGATTTCGCCAGCTATGTCAGTTCCAAGGCCACCATGCTCAACGACGGCAAAATCGGCGAAAACTGCTTCATTCTCGAGCACAATGTCGTTCAACCTTTCGCATCGATCGGCAACAACGTGACGCTGTGGAGTGGCAATCACATCGGGCACCACTCCCGTATTGCCGATCATTGCTTTCTTGCCTCGCATATCGTGGTCTCGGGCGGGGTCGATATCGGTGAGGCCTGCTTCCTGGGGGTCAACGCGACGCTGCGCGATCATATCCGTGTGGGCGAGAGGTGCGTGATCGGCGCAGGAGCGTTGATCCTGGCGGATGCGGCGCCCGACGGCGTCTATCTCGGCAACGCGACGGAGCGGTCGAAAGTGCCGAGCTCGCGGCTGAGAAGGATTTGACGCGGTGCGATGGGAGAAACTCGGTCGCCTGTTCTGTCCGACCGGCGATATCGAATGGATGCGCTCGCACGCCACCGTGCCGATCGCCGAGCACGTATCGGGCGATCTGTTCAGAATCTATTTCGGGTCTCGCGATGCATCGCAACGCTCGCACACCGGCTATGTTATCGTCGACCTTTCGTCGCCGGCGCGGATTCTCGAGGTAGCTCGGTCGCCTGTCCTGGTGCCGGGAAACCTCGGCGAATTTGATGACAGCGGCGCCCTGGCGAGCTGGCTCACGGTCGTGGGTCCGACGAGATATCTCTACTATATCGGCTGGAATCTGGGCGTCACCGTTCCCTTTCGCAATGCCATTGGCCTCGCCACGGCGTCGGTTGACGGCCCGTTTTCACGCTTCGCCGCGGGTCCGCTGATTGATCGCTCGATGACTGAGCCACATTTTGTCGGCAGCTGCTGTGTGCTGCATGAGGCCGGCCTCTGGCACATGTGGTACTTGTCTTGCGTCGGGTGGACCCAGTTGGCCGATGGGCCACGACACCGCTACCATATCAAATATGCGAGTTCCGACGACGGCATCCACTGGCGCCGTGACGGACGGGTCGCCATCGGTTTCGCGAACGAACAGGAATATGCGATATCTCGCCCATCGGTTGTGAGAGACGGCGAGCTGTGGCGCATGTGGTATGCCTATCGCGGCGACCGCTATCGCATTGGCTATGCCGAGTCGGCCGACGGCCTGAACTGGACCCGGCTCGACCACGCCGTGGGCATCGCGAGCTCAGAGTCAGGCTGGGATTGCGAGATGATCGAGTATCCCTATGTGTTCGATCATGGGGGGCAGCGCTACATGCTCTACAACGGCAATGGTTACGGGAAGACCGGCTTCGGCCTGGCCGTGCTCGTTAGCAAGGCTTGAGCCGACACATGATCGTTTGCCCGCGCTGCAGTCTGCACCATGCATCCCTGGACGCTGGCTGTCCGGCCTGCGGCTTCGTTCCCACCAGCCTGAACGGCTTCCCCGCCTGGGCGCCAGAAATGGCAAACCAAGGCGGGGGGTTCCACGAGACCTTCTTTGCTGAACTCGCTCAGCGCGAAGCAGGCAATTTCTGGTTCGAGGCCCGCAATACCATCATCGTTCGCACCCTGAGGCGGTTCTTTCCGCAATTCCGGTCGTTCCTCGAGATCGGCTGTGGCACTGGGTTTGTGCTGAGCGGCATCGCCCGCGCCTTTCCTGACGTCCGGCTTGTCGGGACCGAGATCTTCGTTGCAGGGCTGCCCTTTGCCGCCGCCCGCGTGCCGTCGGCAAGCTTTGCGCAGATGGACGCAAGACGATTGCCCTATGCCGCGGAATTCGACGTGGTGGGGGCGTTCGACGTGATCGAGCACATCGAGGAAGATGTCGACGTGCTGGAAAATCTGAAGCGCGCGGTAAGGCCCGGAGGGGGTGTGATCATTTCCGTGCCGCAGCACAAATGGCTTTGGAGCGATCTCGACAAGCAGTCGTTTCATTTCCGGCGCTATGAAAAGCGGGAACTGCATGAAAAGATCGAAGGCGTGGGACTGGAGATCGTCTACAGCACGTCGTTCGTGTCGCTTCTGTTGCCGCTGATGTTCCTATCGCGGCAGCGCAAAAGCGAGAGCCCGGAGTTGGACGCCGGCAGGGAATTGCGCCTTGGACGGGCCGCAAATGCCTCTTTGCGGGCCGTGATGGGGATCGAAAGCCTGATCCTCGCATCGGGCCTAACCCTTCCGGTCGGCGGATCCCGACTGGTAGTGGCAAAACGTCCGTGACAGGCAGCGCTGCTCGCGCAGGCAGCCCGCCCCTCATCGACAACAGCAGCCTTGCAAGCGCACGCCTTAGGCTGAATCGACATCGGCCTAAGGCAATTGGGTCGCCGCCAGCACTACACCGAGGACAATCAAGCCGTTTCCCGCAAGGGACTGCCAGCTGAACCGTTCGTGCAGGAACACGATCGAACCGGCGAAAATCAGGGGATAGGACAGGGCTGCAAACGGGAAGGCCACCGATAGGGGAATTCTCGATATCCCTGCGTACCAGAAAAGACTGGAAGCCACGAGGCCAAGGCCTCCTATCCAAACCTGCCAGTCGGCGAGCAGGCCAAGCAGATAGGGCCAGCCCGCCTCGAAGCTGAACGGCACCGTCCCATGTTCGGTCAGGCGAGACTTGATGATGATTTGGGCCATGGTGAGCAAAGATACGGCCGCAACAATGAGGGCAATGCCGGTGGCACGGTTATCCAGTTTGCTTCTCCATTCGCTCGAATCGGCCGGCGCCGCAGCATTTGGACCTTAGCATGCCAGCTGTCCATTTGGGCTGGGGTTGCGCACCGCACCCGCCCGGCAGCCTCTCCGTCCAGCAAGAACCGTTGATACCGGCTTGGATTGTCTCGTACAGGTTGACAAAGGCAAAGCCAAACGGTCCATCTAGGCCAGTTGTCGTGCCCGGCCGTGGCTTCAGGCAGCGTGCACGATCTAGGGGGAGCCCAACCGAACCATGGCAATCCAGGAGCAGTCCCGGACAATCCTGGCTGAGCAGAATCTGCCTGCAGAGGGACTGTCCAAAGCCAGGTCCTATTGGTTTCCTGCGGCAGTATTAATTCTGGCGATCAATTTCTGCTTCCTCACATTCTACGTTTTCGTGGAATACAAAAAACTCTTTCACTCCGACAGTGCGATGAAGGTCTTGCTGGCGCGAGAAATCGTCAACAGTCATAATTTCTTCCCGCCAGGCTGGTACTATGGAAACAATGATATTGTCGTCGTATTCGGCCATCTGTTTATCATACCGGCTCTGGCTGTTCTTCCTGCCGGCTTTACAGTTCATGCGATCTCGGGCCTCGTCACATCCATACTCGTGCTGCACAGCGTCTGGCTGGCTGCCGGCCTGGCGCCGATCGGTAAGACACGGCGGACGCTGATAACCGCTTCAGTGGCGGCGGGAATGTCCGGAGTTCTGGCGGAAAATCTCTACGGACAGGCATCGTACGGCACAATTCTCTACATGTCGCTGTACTCGATCTACTGCCTCGTCAGGTTGATGAGAGAGAAGTCGACGAAGCACGTCGTCCTATGGAGCGTTCTCCTCTGTGCGCTGATTACGGCCGAGTTCTGGGGCAATCCTCAGCGCGCGATCGTTACCATCGGGATGCCGCTCGTCGCCGCCGCGCTGTGGTCGATCCACAGGCTTGGAGTGCATAACGCGGGTGTGGGAAGAGCATCCTTGGTGGGTGCGACCGCTTCGATCTGCGCAGCGATAGGTGCCGGGACCATCCTCTATGGAGTGACCTTTGCGCATGTAAACAATGCCGCGCGCGACGCGTCCTCCGTCCAATGGCTGCCATACGAGGCGATCGTCGGCAACCTTCTGGTCCTGGGCAAGGAGGTCCTGGCGGTTTTCGGCGGGTCTCCGCCCGGAGGCAGCGGACTTCTGACCGTGATCGGTCTCTACGGCGCGCTGCGATTGATCGTGGCAGTCATCCTGGTGGCCTTGATCGCGCGGTCGGTGGCAACATCGGCGAGGCCGGGCGTCGAGGTCAGACCGCTCGCCATCTATGGATCTGTGGCGCTTCTGTCGGTGTGCCTTCTGCAAGTGGCGACGACCATTCCCAACCTTGCCGATCCGATCGGCAGTTCCCGTTACCTGGTACCGGCGCTGGTCACGATGGCCATCGTGGCGTTGGCCACGCCTCTCGACATGCGCCTGAGACCCATCGAGTTCCTCAGCGTAGCGGTGGTCCTTGCCGGATTGCTGACAAGTGCATACCCGACATTTGTCAGGTCGGATACGCTGTCGCATCTGAACCTGGTGCCGCAGAAACCCCGTGCCACCGATTTGTCGGCCTTGGCTCGCTACCTCCAGGCCAATGGGCTGACCTATGGCTACGCCACCTATTGGAACGCCGGCTCGGTCAGCGTGTTGTCCGATGAGCATGTCCTGGTTCGGCAGATCACCGTGGACAGCGCCCTGCCGATGCCCATGCGTTTCCTGTCCGCGGACCGTTGGTACAATGCCGATACGTGGAAGGGCGAGACGTTTCTTCTGCTGGCACAGGAGGACGCAAACAAGATCGACTGGAAGCAGTTGGCGGCGCTCGGACTGCCCGTTTCGCGGAAACTTAAATTCGGCGATCTTGGCATCTTTGTGTTCGCAGAAAACATTGCCGCGAAGCTGCCGGGTTGGGATGTCCGGTTCATGCAGCCGGTGACATTTCATGCCGACGCCCAGGCGCTTACGCAAGTGGGCTCCCTGCAAGATCGCGGCGGCGGGAAGGCGCTTGTGGCGCCACCGGAAGCGAACGGCGCGCTGTACTACGGTCCTTATGTGAGTGTCGCTCCGGGAAGGTATCGCCTTACCTTTGACGTCGAAGCGAGCAGCAGTGCTGCGGCCACGCTGCGCCTTGACGCGGCTGCATCGCCGGGCGGGATCGTTCTGGTTCAGAAGGATCTGGCGGAAAGTCACGGCCCCCAACAGCTGCTTTTCTCGCTCGACCACACATCGGTTATGGAGTTTCGAGTCTGGGCTCTGGGAAACGGCGCGGTGGCGTTCAAATCGGTCACCATCGAGCGGGCAAGCCCGTAGCGGCGGAAGCAGGGCGCGCGTAGTGCCGCCTTTGCAGGATCTACTTTTCGCGCGCGCGTCGAACCACGCGTCCACCGAGTGATACTCGTCCAGACCAAATCCGAGAATCTTCTTCTGTTCCGCGCTCAGTCCCGGAAACTCGGACAGGACCGACGGGAGATGAAGCTGCTGCCGCAGCATCGGAATGGTGAAGACGTGGTTCACACCGCGCCGGTTCCTGTCGGTGTGGTTGGTCGACCCGGCGTGGTAGAGCATGCAGTCCAGAATGATGAATGTCCCCCGCGGGACGGTTACCTGGATCTGACGCCGCCGCACCGTCTCGTCCGAGGGGAAATCCTCGCGATGGCGGCTGGCGGGTATGACCCGGGTGGCGCCATTTTCAGCCGTGAAATCGTCAAGCGCAAACAGGGCACTTATTGCAAGCGGCCGCGAACTGACGAAGTGCTGGTAGGGAAGGTCGCGATGGTAGGACGCCTGCCCGTATTTGCTCTTGTTGGCGCGGTTGATCAGCCCATTGATCTGATTGACGATGTAGTAGCCACCAAGCATCCTTGAGAGCAACTGCGCCAGCCGCTCATTGAAGGCTATGGCCATGAACGCCGGAGCGTATTTTGGGAGGACGCGGATCGTGTCCCGCTCGCCGATCGTCGAAAGGTCGTAGCCCGCGGTTGCAGCTTGCTCGGCGTATTCCACTTCGGCAGCGTCAAAGTCACGGCACAAAGCGTCCAGTTCCACGCCCGTCACTCCTGCGTCGAGCGTCGTATAGCCGGTGAGCCGGAGATCCTCGATCAGAACATCGATCTCGTCGCGTACGACCGCGGTTTCCTTGATCCCGTAGTGATCGATCTCGGTCACAGCTGCTCCCTAAGACGGCTGGAAAAGAGGTAGGGATGGACGATGTGCATGCCGCTCCCGAAACTTTCCGGCCAGCGCCGGCCAGCTTCGCGGATTGACGGCGGCCACTATGATAGTCCGGGGATGCGCGGAAGCATACTCGCCGGCTCTCAGCCAAGGCCGGTCGTCGAGAGTGGTCGCGAGCGGCTCGTCCGTCAGGAATGCTTCGGCTCCCTTGACCAGCCGGGGGGCATAAGTCCGCAGCAGATTTCGGAATTCCCCGGCTCCAAACATCGCATAGGGCCTGTCGTTCAGCCACTCCGACGCTCCATCATCAATTTCCGACCAGCCCTTCAGGAAATCCGATCGCGCCTGCGCCAGAGACAGGTACTGGAGATCCGTGGGAGCCTGCGGGGCGGTCGCATCGGGATTCAGGAGGGTCAGTCGAAAGCCCTTTTGCTGTCCACGCAGCGCAATGCTTCCAATGACATGCAGCCCCGCTGCTGCAGCAACCATCCGCAGGGACAGTTGGGAGAAACTCGAGACATGATCAAGGAACAACAACTCCGTGTCGGCAACATCGCCGTCCGGGCAGATCACCACCACGTGGCCTCCCTCCGAGAGGGCACGCCTGGACACGGAAAGGAACGCCTCCGGACTGAGGGCATGCTCAAGGACGTTTACCGAGAGGCAGAGGTCGTACCGTCCGGCAATTTCATCGAGAGCTTCTTCGGCATAGCCCTGGCGGATCGTCGCTTGTGCTTGATCCCGCTGCCCGGCCGACGCGACCAGTTGAGACGCCGCTTCGAAACCCAGCGCTTCCCTCAATTGCCATCGCCGCGCAAGGTCTTCGAGCAAGGCACCGGTCCCCGCCCCGAACTCAACGACGCTTCCGGGGCGAAGCGCGCCCGAGAAGCGTGACAGCGGATTCGTCTATGCAATCGGCATAACCTTGTGCCCGAGCTGCATCGGCGGCCGGATCGACCAGGCCGAGATCGTATCCATCGCTGTACATAGCGTCCCGATCTTCAGGCTTCAGTGGGGTGAGATGAAAGCCATGTCCGCACCTCAGACATGAGGCCTTCTCAAGGGGGCGGTTGAGAATTGCGCCATCGCTCGTCATGGAGAGGGATGGATGGGGTAACGCCAGCCTCATCGGTGCGCCGGCCCCGCAAGCAGGACAAACGAATTCATTCAAACTGTCGCCCTCCACCACTTCCATATTCGGCCAATGGCCATCCGGCGTAAATCCCCCAACGCGCCTCAAGGTCTCGTCCTGCCCGCACTGGCGAAGGTTCGTTGCTTTTGTGACCATCCGATGCAATCGTAGCGCTCTGCGCTGCCCTTGCTCGTGCATCGGAACCACCGGCAGGCTTCGATCTTTGGCGGTCGAAATCATTGTTGGATCACAATGGCATCCTGTTCAGTCGTCTTATGGACCGCCTTTGTCGTCACGCTCGTTGCGGTTCTGGTCCTCGCATTGCTACCGGTGCCCGAGCTTCAGGAATTCGGGCTCGATATCGGTTTCGACAATGACAAGCTCAATCACGCCAGCGCATTCGCCACCCTGGCTGTTCTGGGAGGTCTTGGCTGGCCCAGGCGCAAGGTCAGGCTGGTCATTTTCCTGGCCCTGGTCGGAGCAGCGATCGAGGTCCTTCAGGGCACGTCGCTGATAGAGCGCGATCTCGACGTGCTCGACTGGGTTGCCGACTGCATCGGTATAGCGGGCGGCCTCGCAGTGGCGATGTGTGTAAACTGGGTCATGTATCGCAAAAGTTGATGGCCAATCGCATCTGGTCCCACAGGCCGGAGCGCTGTCAGCCCGGACGCCTCAGCTCGCCTCGCGCATCGCTTCGGCGGCCTGCAGATCGACCGACACAAGCTGGCTGACGCCCTGCTCGGCCATGGTCACACCGAACAGCCGGTCCATGCGCGCCATGGTGATCGGGTTGTGGGTGATGATGACGAAGCGCGTCTCGGTGGTCTTGGCCATCTCGTCCATGAGATTGCAGAAGCGTTCGACATTGTGATCGTCGAGCGGCGCGTCGACTTCGTCGAGCACGCAGATCGGCGCCGGATTGGTCAGGAACACGGCGAAGATCAGCGACATCGCCGTCAGCGCCTGCTCGCCGCCCGACAACAGCGTCATGGTCTGCGGCTTCTTGCCGGGCGGGCGGGCAAGGATTTCCAGCCCCGCCTCGAGCGGATCCTCGGATTCGATCAGCTGCAATTCCGCCGTACCGCCACCGAACAGATGTGAGAACAGCCGCTGGAAGTGGCTGTTGACGACATCGAAGGCGGCCAGCAGCCGCTCGCGGCCCTCGCGGTTGAGGCTCTGGATCGCTTGCCTGAGCTTGCGGATCGCCTCGATGATGTCCTCGCGCTCGGAGACGATCGCTTCCAGCCGGTCGGAGAGTTCCTTCTGCTCTTCCTCGGCGCGCAGATTGACGGCGCCGAGCCGCTCGCGCTCGATCTTCAGCCGGTCGAGCTGGCGTTCGATCTCGGCCATTTCGGGCATCGGGTCGTCAGCTTCCAGGCCGGTGTGGCGGATGACCAGATGCGGCGGAGTGTTCAGCGTTTCCTGGATGCGCGCCTCGACCTCCAGCCGGCGCTCGTCGGCCGCCGTCAGCCTTTCCTCGGCGCGCACGCGGGTTTCGCGCGCCTCGGCCAGCGACTGGATGGCGGATGTGGCCGCCTTGTCGAATTCGGCTTGTCTGTTCTCCGCTTCCTGCAAACGGTCGGCGGCCGCCTTGCGCAAGGTCTCAGCCTCGGTCAGCTGTGACAGCAGCGCGCGCCGCTTGGCGTCGATCTCATCAGGCGCATCGGCCAGCCGTTCGCGCTCAGCCTCGGCCTCGGCCTTGCGTTCGCCGAGCGAGGCAATCTGGGTCGAGGCGTTTTCGGCGCGGACCAGCCAGTTGCTGCGCTCGGCGCCAATGGCATCCAGCCGGCGCGTGCGCGCCTCGGCCTCACGCCGCAGCCCCTCATGAACGGCCCGCGCGTCGGCCAGCGTGGCGCGGTCGCGGGAGACATTGGCCGAGGATTGTTCGAGCTGCAATTGCAGGTCGCCGAGATCGGGTGCGTCCTGCAGCAGCATTTCGGCCTCGACGAAAGCCGCCGAGGTTTCCTCATGGCTGTCGACGATGCGGGCACGCGCCTCATCCAGTGCCGCGCGCCGGCTCGCCAGCTCGCCGCCGGCCTTTTCGGCCTCGGCCAGCGCGTTGCGGGCAGCGTCCAGGCGATGCTGGGCGTCGCGTCCGGCCTGGCGCGTGTTGCGCTCGGCCTCACTCGCCAGCCGAAGCGCCTGTTCGGCCTGTGCCAGCGCCTCCTCGGCCTGGCGCAGGATGAACGTCGCCTGCACCGCTTCGGCATCGAGTTCGGCCAGCCGGTTCTTCTGCGCCAGCCTTTGGGCCGCGGCCGTCGGCGCATCGGCGCTGGCGGTCAGACCGTCCCAGCGCCATAGCGCGCCTTCCCGGCTGACCAGACGCTGGCCCGGCGCGAGCAGCGCCTGCAGCCGGCGGCCGTCAGCGGCGTCGACAATGCCGATCTGCGCCAGGCGGCGGGCAAGCTGCGCCGGCGCGCGAACCACGCTGGCAAGGCTCTTGATGCCCTCCGGCAGAGCCGCGTCGCCGGGCTGGATCTGGCTTTCGCCCCAATGCGCGGGCGCGCTGCGGTCGAGCGGCACGTCGAGGTCTTCGCCAAGGGCGGCACCCAGCGCCGTCTCGAAGCCGCGCTCGACGCTGATCTGCTCCAGTACGGACGGGAAGAGATCGCCGCTGGCGGCGTTGAGGATCTTGGCCAGCGTGCGTGCTTCGGTCTCGATCCGCGCCAGTTCCGCCCTCGCATCCTGAAGCGGCGGGCGGGCGGCGCTCTCGGCGGCGCGGGCATCGATGACCGACTGCTCGGCCTGCGCCACGGCTGCCTCGGATTCTTCCAGCAGCGCCATCGCCTGTTCGACCAGCACGCGCTTCTCGGCCGGATCCGGCAGGCCGGCGACCTTGGACAGGATGTCCGACAATTCGCGGTCGACCTCGGCGAGCTGGCGGGCGAAGCGGTCGCGGCGCTCAGCGGTTTCGCGCAGCGTGCGTTCGATCTGATGACGCGAGGCGGCGGCCTCGGCCCGTTCGGCGGTCAGCGCGGCGAGTTTGGCTTCGCTTTGTGCAAGCGTCGATGCCGCCTGTTCGAACGCCGCGCGGGTGGTGGCCTCGCGCTCCGCGGCGCTGGCGTTCTCGGAATTCAGTGTGGCCTCTTCGGTGCGCAGCCGTTCGAGAACATCGGCATTGTCGCGCACCATCCGCTCCTCGCGGGCGATGTCGCCGTCGAGCTGCTGCAAGCGGCGCTCGATTTCGGCCTGGCGGTTGCGGATGCGGCCGGCCTCCTCCTCGATCTGCGACTTGGCGATCGACAGGCGCTGGAAGGCAGCGGCGGCCGCGGCTTCAGCGTCGCGCAAATCAGGCAAGCGGTGAGCGCCGATGCCTTGCTCCCTGGCGGCGGCCATCTGCGCGGCGGCGCGATCGCCGACCAGGGCGGTGGCAACCGCCAGCGCCGAGCGCGCCTCGCCTTCCTGGGTCTTGGCCAGCGTCCAGCGCAGATGCAGCAATGTCGCCTCAGCCTTGCGGATATCGGCCGACAGGTTCTTGAAGCGCGAGGCCTGGCGCGCCTGGCGCTTGAGGCTTTCGATCTGGCTTTCCAGTTCGCCGACGACGTCGTCCAGGCGTTCGAGATTCTGTTCGGCCGCCTTCAACCGCAGTTCGGCCTCGTGGCGGCGGGTGTGCAGGCCGGAAATGCCGGCCGCCTCTTCGAGCAGGGCCCGGCGCGCCTGCGGCTTGGCCTGGATCAGTTCGCCGATACGGCCCTGGCCCACCATCGATGGCGAGCGCGCGCCGGTCGACTGGTCGGCGAACAGAAGCTGCACATCCTTGGCGCGCGCTTCCTTGCCGTTGATGCGGTAGAGCGAGCCGGCCTCGCGCTCGATGCGGCGCGACACCTGCAACTCATCGGCGTCATTGAAGGCTGATGGGGCCGAGCGGTCGCTGTTGTCGAGGAAAAGCGTGACTTCGGCGGTGTTGCGTGCAGGCCGCGTGCCCGAGCCGGAAAAGATCACGTCGTCCATGCCGGACGCGCGCATGTTCTTGTAGGAGCTTTCGCCCATCACCCAGCGCAGCGCCTCGACAAGGTTCGACTTGCCGCAGCCGTTCGGCCCGACAATACCCGTCAGGCCGCGTTCGATGACGAACTCGCCGGGCTCGACGAAAGACTTGAAACCAAGGAGGCGGAGGCGCGAAAACTTCATTCACGCGCCCCATAAAGGCGAGCGCCGAAACGCTGCCGCTTCAGCGCTGACCTGATGTCAGAGCAGAGGGTCGATGATGGCCGACATTTCCTCAATCGACATCGCCCCTTTGTAGGTCTTACCGTTGATGAAGAAGGTCGGTGTCGAGTCGACCTTGAATTCATTGGCGCCGCGCTTCTGGACCGATCTCACATCGTCCAGAAGTTTCTGGTCCGTCAAGCAGGCCTCGAAGGACTCCTGTGTAAAACCGGCGAGCTTCGAGATTTGCAGCAGCGCATCCTTGGTGTTCGACACGCCAACCCAGTTCGCCTGCTGCGCAAACAGCACGTCCACCATCGGGAAATAGTTATCCTTGGCGCAGCGTGCCAGCATGAAACCGGCTTCCGCGCTCGGATCGAACGGGAATTCGCGCAGGATATAGCGCGCCTTGCCGGTGTCGATATACTTCTTCCTCAGGTCCGGGAAGGTGGTTGCGGCGAAATGCGCGCAGTGCGGACAGGTCATCGAGGCGTATTCGACGATGGTGACCTTGGCGTCATCCTTGCCGAGCTGCTTGTCAGGCAGCGCGCCCGGCTTCAGCAGTTCGGCCATGTCGACGTTGCCCTGAGACTCGGGAACCTGAACGGCAGCCGGCGTGGCAGGCTTGGCAGGAGCGGCCGGATCCGCGGGCTTCACATCCGCTGCCTTGGCCTGTTCGCCGGAGTCGCTGCAGGCGGCGAGCAGAGCCACCGCCGGAATGGCGGCCAGCGAAGACAGGACGTTTCTGCGAGACAGACTTTTGCCGAACGAAGGACGGTTCATACGAATCACCTGACAAGGGTTGAATTTTGCAATGCAAAGGCACGAAAAAGCGAGAGTTGGCGCGAATTAAGGCATCTCCATCCCCAATCCAATCGCGAAACCTGACAGAGGCGATCACGAATGCGAGATGTTGACGACAAATCCATGACTGTCTTCAGGGAGTTTTTGACTTCCTTTCACCCAAAATGGTTGCACCAAGCCTTTCCAGCGAGGCGCGCAGTCCGTCATCCTCGATCAGTTCGACCGTGCTGGACAATTTCGTCTGCTCCGCCGCCGTCAAAGGCCTGAAGGTCGGTTTAGGCCGTCCTTTGCCCGCCGTCACCGGTTTTTGCACGATCCTGATGCGGCCTATTGCCGTAAAGCCGAGGAAAGCGTTGACCCGGTTGATGATCTCGCCGGTCTCGTGCTGCAGGTGAAGTGCGGCGATGCCTTCGCAGGCAATGACCAGCACCGCCGGCTCGAACGGATCATCCTCGTGCAAGCGGCGCGGCCACTGGATCTTCTCGGGCCGCGAACGGCTGGCGAGGCGCGGGCCGGCGATCTCTTCCCAGGACTGGACGAGGCCAATCGACATGCCTGCCCGCTTGCGCAGCACCGGATCGAGGATTTTGGTCGCAAGATCGCTCACCGGGACGGGATTGCCGTAGGGCGTTCTCCCTGCCATGTACGTTCTCCAGCCCACGACCCCAGCAATACCGGCCAGGCCAACACACGATCAATGGCACCAGCAGACCAGACCCGCAAGGCCCAGACACGCAAGGCAATCCCAGACGATACCGCGTCGCGCCTGCTCGCCTGGTATGACGTGCATCATCGCGAGCTGCCGTGGCGGGTGACGCCGCGCGAGCATGCACGCGGTGTGCGGCCCGACCCCTACCGCATCTGGCTGTCCGAAGTCATGCTGCAGCAGACCACCGTCGAGGCGGTGAAATCCTATTTCCGCGCCTTTGTCGAGAAATGGCCTGATGTGGAAGCGCTGGCCGCGGCGCCGACCGAAGACGTGATGAAGGCCTGGGCGGGGCTGGGTTACTACTCCCGCGCACGCAACCTCAAGGCCTGCGCCGATCTGGTGGCCGCGCGTGGCGGCCGGTTTCCCGATACCGAGGCCGGTTTGAGAGACCTGCCCGGCATCGGCGCCTATACGTCGGCGGCGATCACGGCGATAGCTTTCGACCGGCCGGCCGCCGTTGTCGACGGCAATGTCGAACGCGTCATATCAAGGCTGTTTTCGATGACCACGCCGCTGAGCGAGGCCAAGCCCGAGATACGCGCCCATGTCGAGGCCATGGTGCCGGCGGCAAGGCCGGGCGACTTCGCCCAGGCGATGATGGATCTCGGCGCGACGATCTGCACGCCGCGCCGGCCGCGCTGCATGCTGTGCCCGCTGCGCGAGGACTGCAGCGCCGTCGTCTCAGGCGATCCGGAAAATTTCCCGGTGCGGCTGCCAAAAGCCGACAAGCCACAGCGGCGCGGTGCCGCTTTCGTCGCCGTGCGTGAGGACGGCGCCATTCTTCTGCGAAAACGGCCCGAGAAAGGCTTGCTCGGCGGCATGACCGAGGTGCCGACAACGGGCTGGACGGCGCGGGTGGACGGAGCCACCACGCAGGCGGCAGCGCCTTTTCCCGGCGACTGGCGGCGTGCCGGGACAATCACGCATATCTTCACCCATTTCGCGCTCGAGCTCGAAGTCTTTCACGCCCACGTCAAAGGTGATGCGCCGGCAGGGCATTTCTGGTCACCCGCCCCCGAGATTTCCGGAGAGGCGCTGCCGACTGTCATGAAAAAGGCAATCGAGGCTGCGATACCCGGCGCGACAAAAAAGCAACGCCCGCATTGAAAGAGGCTTTATGACCGAGATCCGCCACATCGTTTTCGACATCGGCAAGGTGCTGATCCATTACGATCCCAACATCCCATTCAGCCGCCTCATTCCAGATGCCGAAGAGAGAAAGTGGTTTTTCGACAATGTCTGCACGCACGACTGGAACATCGAGCAGGACCGCGGCCGGACCTGGGAAGAGGCGGAGGCGCTGCTGATCGCGGACCATCCCGATCACGCGGAAAACATCCGCAATTTCCGTCGCCACTGGCACGACATGGTGCCGCACGCCTATGATGACAGCGTCGCTATCATGCTCGGCCTGATCGAGAGTGGCCACGATGTGACCATGCTGACCAATTTTGCATCCGACACTTTGGCAGAAGCCCGCAAACGCTTCGATTTCCTCAATCGTCCGCGCGGCGTGACCATCTCCGGCGAGATCGGCAAGATCAAACCGGATCGTGACATTTACGACCATCACGTGGCTGCATTCGGGCTCGAACCATCGGCGACGCTGTTCATCGACGACAGCCAGAAGAATGTCGACGGCGCTAAGGCCGCGGGCTGGCAATCGGTGCTGTTCACCGATGCCAGGACGCTTCAGGCAGATCTTGAACGCTTTGGAATCAAGGCGCGATCTGGATCGCTTGCGGCGAGCCGCTGAGATTTTGATTCAACGCGATACGCGATAATTCGGCAGGGGTTCAGCCCCCTGCCCGCTCCATGCCAAGCCGAGCAATGCGTCGGAGTTCGTCGATCGGGGTCAGGCCGCCGCTGCGCTCATAGTGCCAGAAGGTCCAGCCATTGCAGGCGTCCAGCCCCTGCACCTCGGCGCCGATCTTGTGGATCGAGCCGGCGCTGTCGCCGATCGCCACTGTGCCGTCGGCGCGCACCTTGGCGGCCCAGCGCTTCTTGGCGTCGTAGAGCGTAGCGCCCGGTGTCATCAATCCAGTGTCGATCAAGCTGACGAAGGCAACGCGCGGCTCGGCGCGCTTGCCGGTCAGCACCGTCAGATCGGTATCCTCCAGCGGCCGTACCGCGTCGATACGCTCGTTGGCGGCGTCGATATAGGCCTGCTCACGCTCGATGCCGACGAAATGGCGGCCGAGACGCTTGGCCACGGCGCCCGTCGTGCCGGAGCCGAAGAAGGGATCGAGCACGATGTCGCCCGGCTTGGTCGAGGCCATCATGATGCGGGCGAGCAACGCTTCCGGCTTCTGTGTCGGGTGCAATTTGTCGCCATTGTCGTTCTTCAGCCGCTCGCCGCCGGTGCAGATCGGAAACAGCCAGTCGGAGCGCATCTGGATGTCGTCGTTGGACGCCTTCAGCGCTTCATAGTTGAAAGTGTAGCCCTTACCTTTCTGGTCACGCGAGGCCCAGATCATCGTCTCATGCGCGTTCTGAAAGCGGCGGCCGCGGAAATTCGGCATCGGATTGGTCTTGCGCCAGACCACGTCATTGAGGATCCAGAAGCCCAGATCCTGCATCTTGGCGCCGACACGGAAGATGTTGTGGTAGGAGCCGATGACCCAGATGGTGCCGTTGGGCTTCAGCACACGCCGCGCCGCCAAAAGCCAGGCGCGGGTGAATGCGTCGTAGGCCTCAAAATTCTCGAACCGGTCCCAGTGATCGTCGACCGCGTCGACCTTGGACTGGTCGGGTCGGTGCAGATCGCCGTCGAGCTGCAGATTGTAGGGCGGATCGGCGAAGATGACGTCGACCGATTTTTCCGGCAGGCGGTCGAGCGCCGCGACGCAGTCGCCCTTGAGGATCGTGTCCAGCCATTCGGATTGCTGGGGAGCATGGGAAAGGTCGTCGAGAAGACGCACGGCAGACATTTTTACACCCAGGGCACGCGTTACTGTTTACTCCCCGTTATGGTTACCGATCAGCGTAAATATTCGGTGAAGGTCGAAGGAATCGCTCGCTCCGTTTGCGAAGGCCGGACCGTTGGTGTATGCCGCGCCGCCTGAGCCCATCGCGGCCTTCCTCCATCTTCCTTGTCCCGGATCACCATGCCCCAGCCAGATCTTGTCATCTTCGATTGCGACGGCGTGCTCGTCGATTCCGAAATCATCGCCGCGCGGGTCGAGGCTGAGCTGATAACGCTGGCCGGATATGAAATCTCCGCCGAGGAGGTTGCCGAGACCTATGCGGGCCTGACGTTCAAGGACATCCTGCTGCGGATCGAGGAGAAGTCCAAAATCCCGTTCCAGGCGTCGCTGATCGACCGCGCCGAAGAGCTCGTCGACCGCAAATTGCGCAGCGATGTGCGTGCCATAGAGGGCGTGCGCGAGGCGGTCGCCTCGGTCACGGCGCAACGCTGCATCTGCTCCAACTCACGCTCGGAGCGGATAGAATTCATGCTGGAGAAGGTGCACCTGCTGCCGTTTTTCGCCGGCCGCATCTTCTCGGCGCTGGAGATACCGAGCAAAAAGACCAAGCCGGCCCCGGACGTCTTCCTGCTTGCGGCGGAAAAACTCGGCGCCAATCCGGCCAACACCTTCGTCATCGAGGATTCCGTGCACGGCGTCACCGGCGCCAGGGCAGCCGGCATGCGGGTGATCGGCTTCACCGGCGCCAGCCACAGCTATCCCGGCCATGCCGACGCGCTGACCGAAGCCGGCGCCGAGACGGTGATCCGCCGCTGGGCCGAGCTGAAAAGCGTGATCGCGGCGCTCTCGGAATGGTCGGCCGACGCCTGAGACGTGCGCCAAGGCGCACGCTGTCCCCAATACTAGTTCGTGGCCGCGGCCTTCTTCCTGTGGGTCTTCTTCGGCTTGTCGGTCGTCGCCTTCGGCGCGGTTTCGTCATACCCGGCATAGGCCTGATAATCCTGCGCGGTCGGTGCCGGCACGACGACATTGGAATCGGTGAAGACGAACTGGGTGGCGACCGAAGGATCGGTGACCTGGACCTGATACTGGTGAATCTGCGAATAAAGCACGTCGGTGCCGTGCATCACCGCCGTGCGGATCGGCATGGTGATGGTGCCGGGTGTGAACTTCGGTCCCGGCACGATCTTGCCGGCGACCGCGATCTTCATCGTCAGCTGGCCGTCGGCGCGGCTGCAATCGCGGGTCACGTCGGCAATCGAGGCCTGGTAAATGATCCTCGCCGAATCGTCGGGCGGAGTGGCAGCGGCGGCCTCAGCCGCGGCCTGGGCAGCCGCATCCGCCTCGGCGTCGCCGGTCTTCTTGAGCTTCGGCTTGGGCTTCTTGACCTCGTTGACATAGGTGTTGAAGAAGGCCGTACCGTCGCGCACCGCCACCCTCGGGCAATAGGCGTTCAGCTGGCTGGCCAGAATCTGGGATCCTGCGGCGGCGGTGGCGCTGTTGGGTCCTTCTTGCCGAAACCGAGGTTAAGGATGCCATTGTCGCCCGATTGGCAGCCGGCGGCGGCGAGCATAAAGCCGGTGAGCGCAAGACCCGCCAAAAAGCGACCACTTGATGTACGAAACGCCATGAAACTCCCACTTCCCTCTCGTAAAGCTGGTGACGTATATCAACGGCGCGGCAAAAATGCGACTGGAGCCGGCACAGAAATTAACCACCTTGTGGTGAACGGAAAGCCAAGCGGCAACAGGACTGAGACATGCAATATGTGAGTACGCGCGGGGAAGCACCCGCGCTTGGATTTTCCGATGCCGTGCTGGCGGGCCTGGCCCGCGATGGCGGGCTTTACGTGCCGCGCGAGTGGCCGCAGTTTTCGCCATCCGAGATCCGCGCCATGCGTGGCCTTTCCTATCCCGATCTCGCGATCCGCGTGCTGACGCCGTTCCTTGGTGGTGAAATCGCAGCGCCGGTCTTCGAACGCCTGGTGCGCGAAGCCTATGCCACCTTCCGCCACGAAGCCGTCTGCCCGCTGGTGCAGACCGGCCCCAACACGTTCGTCCTCGAACTCTTCCATGGGCCGACGCTGGCGTTCAAGGACGTGGCGATGCAGTTGCTCGCCCGGCTGATGGACCATGTGCTTGCCGAACGCGGCCAGCATGCCACCATAGTCGGCGCCACCTCGGGCGACACCGGCGGCGCGGCGATCGACGCCTTTGCCGGACGCAGCCGCACCGACATCTTCATCCTGTTCCCGCATGGCCGCGTTTCGCCGGTGCAGCAGCGGCAGATGACGACGTCGAAGGCCGAGAACGTCCATGCGCTGGCGATCGAAGGCAATTTCGACGACTGCCAGGGCCTGCTCAAGGACATGTTCAACGACCACGCCTTCCGGGACCGGGTGGCGCTGTCGGGGGTCAATTCGATCAACTGGGCGCGCATCATGGCCCAGATCGTCTATTACTTCTCCTCGGCGCTGTCGCTCGGCGCGCCGGACAGGCCGGTGTCCTTCACCGTGCCGACCGGCAATTTCGGCGATATCTTCGCCGGCTACGCCGCCAAGAAGATGGGCCTGCCGATCGAAAGGCTGGTCATCGCCACCAACGACAACGACATATTGGCGCGCACCTTCGCGACCGGCGAATACCGCACCAAGGGCGTCTTTGCGACCACCTCGCCGTCGATGGATATCCAGGTGTCATCGAATTTCGAACGCCTGCTGTTCGAGGCCTCGAACCGTGACGCTGCGACGGTGCGGCGCTACATGGACGGCCTGAAGCAGTCCGGCGCCTTCACCATAGAAGTCCGCGAAATCAATGGGATGCGGTCCGAATTCGACGCCGGCCGTGCCACCATGGACGAGGTCGCCGCCACCATCCGCTCGACGCTCGCGGCCAGCAATTACCTGCTCGATCCGCATACAGCCGCAGCCGTGCATGTCGCGGCGGGCAAGGCGGCAGGTACTGTGCCCATGGTGGTGCTGGGCACCGCCCATCCGGCAAAATTCCCGGCCGCCGTCGAGGCCGCCAGCGGCGTCTCGCCCGCCCTGCCCGCATGGCTAGGGGGATTGATGACATTTGAGGAAAAATACACGGTACTTCCATCCGACCTGAAAATGGTGGAAGATTACGTCAGCCGCCGCGCGCGGGCGGCGCGTTAGGGAGTACGAGCCATATGGGTGTTGAGGTAAGCCGTCTGTCGAACGGCCTGACAGTCGCCACCGAAACCCTTCCAAGTATCGAATCGGTTGCCCTGGGGGCCTGGGTCAAGTCCGGCGCCCGCAATGAACGTGACGAAGAGCATGGCATGGCCCATCTGCTCGAGCACATGGCGTTCAAGGGTACGAAGCGGCGGACGGCCTTCGAAATCGCCTCGGAAATCGAGGATGTCGGCGGCGAGATCAACGCTGCCACCAGCGTCGAGACCACCTCCTACTACGCCAGGGTGCTCAGCGATGACGTACCGCTGGCAGTGGATATTCTCGCCGACATCCTGCAGGAGTCCGAATTCGACCCGCAGGAACTCGAGCGCGAGCAGCATGTCATCCTGCAGGAGATCGGCGCCGCGCACGATACGCCAGACGATATCGTCTTCGACCGTTTCACCGAGACGGCCTTTCGCCACCAGACCATCGGCCGCTCGATCCTGGGCACGCCGGAAACCGTCAAATCCTTTACTTCCAAGCAGTTGCACGATTTCATCGAACGCCAATATGGCGCCGAGCGGATGGTCATCGTGGCTGCCGGCGACATCAAGCACGACAATTTCGTGCGCGAAGTCGAGAAGCAGCTTGGCGGCTTCCGCAGCAAGGCCGACAGCACCATCCCGCAATATGCGCAATATGTCGGTGGCGATTTCCGCGAGGACCGCGACCTGATGGACGCGCAGATCGTGCTGGGCTTCGAGGGCCGCGCGTACCATGTTCGCGACTTCTACGCCTCGCAGGTGCTGTCGATGATCCTCGGTGGCGGCATGTCATCGCGCCTGTTCCAGGAGGTCCGCGAGAAGCGCGGCCTGTGTTACTCCGTCTATGCCTTCCACTGGGGCTTTTCCGACACCGGCATCTTCGGCGTCCATGCCGCGACTGGCCAGAGCGACATTGCCGAACTCGTGCCTGTCATTATCGACGAACTGCAGAAGGCCGGCGAGAACATCCTGCAGGAAGAACTCGACCGCGCGCGCGCCCAATATCGCGCCGGGCTGATCATGTCCGCCGAAAGCCCGGCCAGCCGCGCCTCGCAGATTGCAAGGCAACTGCTTTTGTTCGGCAGGCCGATCGCCAAGGAGGAATTGATGGAGCGCCTCTCGGCGCTGACGGTGGAGCGGCTGACCGACCTGTCATCGCGGATGTTCTCGACCAAGCCGACGCTTACCGCTGTCGGGCCCGTGGGTACGCTGGCACCATATGAGGCGATTCTCGATTCGCTTCCGGGCACGCAGACCACGGCCCGCAGGCTCGCCGTCTAAGTCCCCCAAGCGTCGTGTTCGCGCTCCCTTTCTTTCGCCGTGACCTGCCGGCGCTGAAGGGTGATCTCGTCACGCTGCGCGTGCCATTCACCAATGACTTCCGGGAATGGTCGATATTGCGCGGTGAAAGCCGCGCCTTTCTGGAGCCGTGGGAGCCACGCTGGACTCCCGACGAGCTCGACCGCGCGGCATGGCGCCTGCGCATCAGCCGCTACCGCGAGGACTATGCGCAGGGAACGGCGATCGCCTTCTTCATCTTCGAGAAGTCGAGCGGCAAGCTGGCCGGCGGTATCACGCTCGGCAACATACGCCACGGCGTCTCGCAAAGCGGCCATGTCGGCTACTGGATCGGCGAGCGCTTCGGCGGGCGCGGGCTGATGACCGACGCGGTCAAGGTCGTGGTGCGCTTCGCCTTCGATACGCTGAGGTTGCACCGGATCGAGGCGGCCTGTATTCCCGACAATATCCGGTCGATCCGCGTGCTTGAAAAAGCCGGATTCCGGCGCGAAGGACTGTTAAGATCCTATCTGAGGATCAACGGCATCTGGCAGGACCACTACCTCTACGCGCGGATCGCGGACGATCCGCTGGCCGCAGGAACGAAGGACTGATTTTTGACGAATTTCCTGCGAAACGGGCCGCTGTTCGCCTTTGTCCTCGCGGCAATCCTGACGCTGTGCGCGGCTTCGTCGGCCTTTGCCGTCGAACCGATCAAGATTGCCCGCGACGATGTCGCGCTCGACCTGTCGCGCGCCTTCGAAATCTACCGCAACCAGGGCGAAAACTTCCAGGTGTCGACCGCGCCGGGGCCGGACGGCATTGTGCGGCGCATCGAGGTCGAGGCCAAAGACGCCCGCTCGACCGGCGACTGGGCGGTGTTCGCGCTGGCCAACAGCACCGACCAGCAGATCGACAGGCTGATCGTGGCGCCGCATTTCCGATTGGTCAATTCCGGCATCTTCTGGCCCGATCTCGGCGCCACCCGCATTGCCGCGATCACGCCCAGCGAGGGCTTTGCGCTCGACCGCCAGACCAGCCCTGACGCTGATGTGTTCCGGGTGACGCTGAACCCGGGAACGGTGATCACCTTCATCGCCGAGCTCGCCTCGCCCAAGCTGCCACAGGTCTATCTCTGGGAGCCGGAGGCCTACAAGGACTCGGTCAATTCCTACACGCTGTTTCGCGGCATCGTTATCGGCATCGCAGGCCTTCTGGCGCTGTTCCTGACCATCCTTTTCGTGGTCAAGGGGACCTCGATGTTCCCGGCGACCGCGGCACTTGCCTGGGCGGTGCTTTCCTATATCTGCGTCGATTTCGGCTTCCTCAACAAGGTCATCGAGATCTCGCCCGGCAATGAGCAGATGTGGCGGGCGGGAACGGAGGTGGCGCTTGCGGCGACCTTCGTCGTCTTCCTGTTCGCCTACCTCAACCTCAACCGATGGCACGGCCATTTCAGCTATGGCGCGCTGGTCTGGATTCTCGGGCTGGTGCTGATTGCGGGCGTCGCCATCGTCGATCCGGCGGTCGCCGCCGGCATCGCCCGCATCTCCTTTGCCGCCACCGCGCTGACCGGGCTCGGCCTGATCATCTTCCTCGGGATTCGTGGTTATGACCGCGCCATCATGCTGGTGCCCAGTTGGGTCATGGTGCTGTTGTGGCTATGCGGGTCATGGATGGCGATCACCGGCATGCTCGACAATGACATCGCCCAGCCGGCGCTCGGCGGCGGGCTGATCCTGATCATCCTGTTGATCGGCTTCACCGTCATGCAGCACGCCTTTGCCGGGGGCGCGCTGCATCAGGGGCTGTTCTCCGACCTCGAACGCCAGGCGCTGGCGGTTGCCGGGTCGGGCGACACGGTGTGGGACTGGGACGTGCTGCGCGACCGCGTCGTCACCAAGCCCGACGTCAGCATCCAGCTCGGCCTCGCGCCCAACAGCCTTGGGGGTGCTGCACGCAACTGGCTGCCCGTGCTGCATGCCGACGACCGCGACACGTTCCGCACGACGCTCGACGTGGTGCTTGAACACAGGCGCGGCCGGGTGTCTCAGAACTTCCGCCTGCGCGGCGCCGATGGGCATTATCACTGGTTCAACTTGCGGGCGCGGCCGGTTATCGGATCGGACGGCGAGGTCATCCGCTGCGTCGGCACCATGGTCGACGTCACCGAGCAGAAGAAGTCCGAGGAGCGGCTGCTGCACGACGCCGTGCACGACAATCTGACAGGGTTGCCGAACCGCGAACTGTTCATGAACCGGCTGGAAGCGATCATCTCGATCGCCCGCACCGAAGAGAAGGTGCGCCCGACCGTCTTCGTCATCGACATCGACCGCTTCAAGCAGGTCAATGACGGGCTCGGCATCTCAGCCGGCGACACCATCCTGCTGACTATAGCGCGCCGCCTGCACCGGCTGTTGAAGCCGAAGGATCCGCTGTCGCGCTTTGCCGGCGACCAGTTCGCGCTGATGCTTTTGTCCGAACAGGACCCTGCCCGCATTGCCGGCGTGGCTGACGCCATCAAGCATGCGATCAACAATCCGATCACCTTTGCCAAGCGCGAGATCGTGCTGACCGCCTCGATCGGCCTGATCACCTGGACCTCGGCGCAGACCTCGGCCGAGGACATGGTCAAGGACGCCGAGCTTGCCATGCATCAGGCCAAGCGCTTTGGTGGCGACCGGATCGAGCCGTTCCGCCCGGCCTTCCGCACCGTCGGCACCGACCGGCTGCAGTTCGAATCCGACCTGCGGCGCGCCATCGAGCGGCGCGAATTCACCCTTGCCTACCAGCCGATCGTGCGGCTGGAAGACGGCAGCGTTGCCGGCTTCGAAGCCTTGCTGCGCTGGGACCATCCGCGCCGCGGCATGATCCCCCCGGCCGACTTCATCCCGGTCGCCGAAAGCTGCGGGCTGATCGTGCAGCTTGGGCTGTTTGCCATGCAGCAGGCGGCCGAGGACCTGGCCGGATGGCAAAAGCAGATCGGCGACGCACCGCTGTCGGTCTCGGTCAACCTGTCCAGCCGCCAGCTCATCCGCCGCGACCTGGTCAGCGATGTCCGCTCCGTCATAGCAAGGGCCAATCTGAAGCCGCGCTGCTTCCGGCTCGAACTCACCGAGTCCCTGGTGATGGATAACCCCGAGCAGACGGCGCATGTGCTGACCAAGCTGAAGCAGCTCGGCATCGGCCTGTCGCTGGACGATTTCGGCACCGGCTATTCCTCGCTCGCCTATCTGACGCGGTTCCCGTTCGACACGATCAAGATCGACAAGAGCTTTGTCGACGACAGCACGCCCAAACGCGCCGTGCTGCTCAAATCCATGGTCAACATGGCGCATGAGCTCGGCCTGTCGGTGGTCGCCGAAGGCATTTCGGACGAACGCGATGCGCTGGAATTGCGCCAGATGGGCTGCGAATATGTGCAGAGCTTCATGTTCGGCGCGCCGATGCCGGGCGACCAGGTGCTGAAGACGCTGAAGGAGCAGTATCCGCTGACGCAGGCTTAGAGGCTGTGTCGGCCTGATAGGTCAGGCGTGTCCGGCGGCCAGGCTGAGATGCGCCAGATCGATGCCGATCGAGGCGAGGATGCGATCGTATTTGCGCTCGATGTCGGCGTCGAACAGAAGCTCGGGGCTGGCCGGGCAGGTCAGCCAGCCATTTTCGGCGATTTCGGTTTCCAGCTGGCCGGCACCCCAGCCCGAATAGCCCAGCGCCATCAGCGCGTGACGCGGGCCGCGGCCCGACGATATGGCGCGCAGTATGTCGACCGTCGCGGTCAGGCAGATATCGTCGGAAACGGTCAGCGACGATTCCACGCGATAGTCGCCAGAATGCAGGACGAAGCCCCGGCTGCGATCGACAGGGCCGCCATTGCGCACGACGAAATCGCGCGCCTGCGCCGGCAGGCGGATCGCCTCCTGCTCGTTCATGATGCCAAGCTGCACCAGAAGATCCGGAAACAGCATCTGCTGTGTCTGGTTGATGATCAGGCCCATCGCGCCTTCATCTGAGTGCGCGCAGATGTAGATGACCGAGCGCGTGAAACGATCGTCCTTCATGCCGGGCATGGCAATCAGGAACTGATCGTCGAGAAAGCCGCGTCCAGCAGCCGTCTTTTTGTGGCGCAACAAATCCATGGCAGCGAGGGTACCGTGTTTCCCCGGCGCCGAAAAGATGCGCCGCGCCGGATTCGACCAAAGCCCATGGTGCCAGGCCGCCATGGCTTGCCCGCGAAGGTCACGCAAATATGATATCAACAAAGCCGTGAAAACATTGCGAAGCCACGAACGGACGATCAAATCACCGCCATGCAAAGCTTGAAAATCCTGCTGCTCGGCGCCGCCATCGGATCAGCGGCCGCTCTCCCCGCCTCCGCCTCCTCGTCCGCCTGGTACAACAGCGAAGGCGGCAAGGTGCGGTTGGTGACATCAGGCAAGCCCGACGAGGCCGGCCGCATCCAGGGCGTTCTCGACATCGCGCTCAAGCCAGGCTGGAAGACCTATTGGCGCGACCCGGGCGACGCCGGTGTGCCGCCGCAGCTCGATGTTTCGGCCAGCACCAACATCGCCGATGCCACACTCTCGTTTCCGGCACCGCAACGCCACGACGATGGTTATGGCAAATGGGCAGGCTACAACTATCCGATTTCGCTGCCTGTGACCTTTACGCTGGCAACCCCGAACCAGCCGGCTGTCATCGATGCCGATATCTTCTCGGCATTTGCGAGACGATCTGCATCCCCGTGCAGACACGGCTGACCGTCGATCCCACTTCCGATCCTGACAATGCCGACGACGCGGCCCTGGTGAAGGCGAGCTTCACGGCGTTGCCGGCGCCGGCAAAGCCTGATTTCGGCATCAACGTGCTGCCGGGCGATCATGAGACGCTGGTTGTCGAGGCGAGCTTTCCCGGTGACCCGGAGGCAGCGGATTTCTTCGTCGCCGGCGAGCGGGACTATATGTTCGGCACCCCTTCCCGCAGCGAAAAGGACGGCAAGCTGATCTTCACCGTTCCGATCCTCGATCGCCCTTCGACGACGCCCACGGATGGCGGGCTTCACTACACGCTGACGAGTTCGGCGGGCGCGGTCGAAGGGCTTTTGCCTTTCCCTTGATCCAGCTTGCCCGAATGGTTGCAGGACGCCGCTGAGTTCGCTACGCAAGCATGCATCCTTCCCATTCCCCAAGCGAGGAACTCATGACCATTTCCGTTGGCGACAAGCTGCCCGAGGTGACCTTCAAGACAATGACTGCCGACGGCGCCAAGGCGATCACGTCGGCCGAGATTTTCCCGGGCAAGAAGGTGGTCCTGTTCGGTGTTCCCGGCGCCTTCACGCCGACCTGCAGCAACAACCATCTGCCCGGCTATCTCGAAAACCATGACGCCATCCTGGCGCGTGGCGTCGACACCATCGCCGTCGTTTCGGTCAACGACGTTCATGTCATGGGCGCCTGGGCGCACTTCACCGGCGGCGAAGGCAAGATCTTGTTCCTCGCCGACGGCAGTGGTGATTTCGCCAGGGCGGTCGGGCTCGACAACGACCTTTCCGCCGCCGGCATGGGCCTGCGCTCGAAGCGGTTTTCGATGATCATCGACGACGGCAAGGTCACCGCGCTCAATGTCGAGACCAAGCCCGGCGTCGACGAGTCCGGCGCGGCTCATATTCTCGGACAGCTCTGAGCTTCAACGACGGCGTCGGGCGAGGCCGCAACAGTCGGCCTGACCGACAACCGCTTGCGCTTGAGAATTGCCGGCTTTCGGGGGATCCAGCAATGTTTGACGTCATCTGGCGCGCTATCGCGATCGGCATCGGCGCCACCATACTGATGGATCTCTGGGCCCTCTTCTTGCATAAGGCCTTCGGCCAGCCGCGGCCGAACTGGGGACCTGTCGGTCGCTGGGTCTGGCACCTCACCGACAAGGTCTTTCACGATGATATCGGCGAGGCCGAGCCTTACGCGCATGAAGTGGCGCTCGGCTGGGCCTTTCACTATTTCGTCGGCATCGTCTACGGCATCATCCTGGTCGTGCTGGCCGGAGCCGGCTGGCTTGCCGCGCCGACCTTCATGCCGGCCTTCATCCTCGGCATCGTCACCGTCGGCGCCGGCTGGTTCCTGCTGGCACCCGGCATGGGCGCCGGATGGGCAGCCTCGAAGCGGCCCAATCCGATGCAGATCCGGGCGCTCAACCTGGTCTCTCACACAGTGTTCGCGCTCGGGCTTTGGGGCACGGCGCTGGTGATCCGCTAGACACCTAAAGCGCGTCGCGTTGAAACGGATTCATGCGAAGCGCTTTAGGTGCATCTTTTTGTGCAGGTCGTTCTCCCAAAACCGAGGTCACTTTTGGGCGACATGCATTAGAACAGACGGTTCAGATCCCGCCGCCCGTCTACCACACGGACGATTTCAACCCACTCGACTGGGCCGTCGTCGGTGTCCGGAATCGTTTCGTAGAGCAGTACAAACGGCGCCTCCACCAGCATTCGTGCGGAAGGCCTGATGTCCGGTCGCCTAACACCCATTCGCGGCTGGTCTGCCAGTTGCATGGCCCGCGCTTCCAACCGATCATAATAGCGATCGGCCGCTCGTATGTTTTCACTGCCTACTATCACGTAGATATCGATCAGGTCCGCCCTGGCTGCGGGTGACCAGACCAGCCTAACGGCCATTCGGCGAGGCTTCCGTTAGCTTTTGCCGAGCTTCCTTTCGCAAAGCGTCGAAATCCACAGGCTCCGGTCTCCCGCTTGCCTTGCCTTCATCCCACAGCTGTCGCAGCCGGCGGATATCTTCGTGCCGCAGCTCGCGCTTGGCCAGCCAATCCCGCACTGCTTCACGCACAATCTCGCTTGCGGTGGCATACTCGCCCGCTTCCACAGCCTCTCGCATGAGGGCTGCCTGTTGTGGGGTCACAGCCACGCTCATTTTTTCAACATTTGCCATGCTGGGTCCTTATGGCATTGCTCCATGGTAGGAAATATTACTCCCATCCATGTCCTTGAGCAACGCCACCGGAAGAGCCTATCCTAACCTATGCGCACTCTCGCGGGTCAAGGCAGCCTGTCGATCGGCCGCCATCCATGCATGACACGGTGCGCGCCGATATCGTAGGCAAAATAGTTGCCGCCGCCGGCCGGCTGATCCGCTTCGCGGCTGATTTCCCGTCCGCTGAGAGACAGCAACAGGAGCGTTCCAACTCCTCCATGGCCAACGACAGCGATGTCGCCGGCCTCATCGCCGCCGAGCACGGCCTCGACCTCGCTGATAATGCGTTGCTGCGCATCGATCGCCCGCTCCCACTCGCGAATACTTTTGTGCGGATTGGCGAAGAACTGGTCGGCAACCGCTTCGAACTCCGGCGGCGGCAGAAAGCCCGTCGCGGACCGGTCGTTCTCATGCATCCGTTCCCTGACCTCCACGGCAAGGCGGAGATGGCCTGCGAGTATCTCAGCGGTTTCTATCGCCTTGCGCTCGCCCGACGACACGATACGCCTGATTGAACCGACCCATGGCTGATCAAGCATGGCAACGGCTCTCGCCCGCCCGACGTCCGATAGTCCCCATTCCGGCACGGGAATGGCGGCATCGATCTGCACCTGGGGATGCGTGACATAGTAGAGGATCGGCATGATCAAGGTTCCCGCCTGAGCGCCGACCAGCTGCTGGAACTCAATAGCTCTGGGTCGAACGACGAGCCTTCGTGGCTGCCGGCTGCTTCGGCAGGGCATCCGGCTTCGGCGCCGACACCGCTGGCTTGAAAGAGCCTTTCTTGAACGGCGCCATCCCTTCCCTGGCCAACTCGTCGGCGCGCTCGTTCTCGGTATGGCCGGCGTGGCCCTTGACCCAGTTCCAGGTGACCTTGTGGCGCCGATTGGCTTCATCCAGCGCCTGCCACAGCTCGCCGTTCTTGACCGGCTTCTTGTCGGCGGTCTTCCAGCCGTTCTTCTTCCAGCCATGGATCCACTTGGAAATGCCGTCCATGACATATTTGCTGTCGGTGTGAAGCTCGACGGTGCAAGGCTCCTTCAGCGCATTCAACGCCGAGATGGCGGCCAGCAACTCCATGCGGTTGTTGGTCGTTTCGGCCTCGCCGCCGGAAAGCTCCTTTGTGGTGCCGTTGAAGCGCAGGATGGCACCCCAGCCGCCAGGACCGGGATTGCCCGAGCAGGCGCCGTCGGTGAAGATCTCAACCTGTTTGCTCATGATACCCCGTATTCGGCCAATCCATATTCCGAAGCCGATTTGATTGCCCGATGGAATCGCATCCGCCTGATATATTCGGTCGGGTCGCGTTTCATCACCAGCCCGCCATCGGGAACGGTGAGCCAGTCGTAGAGCCGGGTCAGCATGAAACGCAACGCCGAACCGCGCGCCAGCATCGGCAATGCCGCCTTTTCCTGCCCGCTCAGGGAACGCACGCTCTGATAGCCGGCAAGCAGTGCCTTCCCCTTGGTGAGGTTGAAGGAAAAATCCTTCTCGAAACACCACGCGTTGAGGCAGGTGGCGACATCATAGGCGTAGAGGTCGTCGCAGGCGAAATAGAAGTCGATCAGGCCCGACAGCTTTTCGCCGAGGAAGAAGACATTGTCCGGAAAAAGATCGGCATGGATGATGCCTGCCGGAAGGTCCTTCGGCCAGTTGCGCTCGAAATCGGCGAAATCGGCGTCGACCTCGGCTGCGAGGCCCGGCTCGACCTCGTCGGCGCGGTCGCGGGCCGCGTTCCAAAGCTTGCGCCAACCGTCGATGGCGAGCGCGTTCGGGCGGGTCATCGGGAAATCGGCACCGGCCAGATGCAGGGCGGCCAGCGCCTTGCCGACCTCGGCACAGTGCGTTGCCGTCGGCCGCCGCAGCGAGAGCCCTTCGAGGAAGGTGATGATAACCGCCGGCCGGCCGGCCAGCGTGCCGATGACGCTGCTGTCATGCGCGATCACCGGCAGCGGACAGGACACACCCTTGTTGGCGAGATGACCCATCAGCCCAAGGAAAAACGGCAGATCCGCCTTCTCGACCCGCTTCTCATAGAGCGTCAGGATGTAGGAGCCGCTGGAGGTGTGGAGCAGAAAGTTGGAGTTTTCCGTGCCCTCCGCGATGCCCTTGTAGGACAGGAGATCGCCGACCGGATAGTGTTTCAGGAAAGCGCCGAGTTCGCCCTCCGCAACGTCGGTATAGACCGCCATCTGCCTTACGCGGCCCCATTGACGAAGGCCATGTCGGCCGGCGTCAGTTCGACATCGCGCAGTACCCGCATGACCGGAAAATCCTCTGTTTCGGTGGCCGTGATGGCCAGGTCGATGGTGACATCGAAGCGCTGGCGGAACGCGTCGATGATCTCGTCGACGATGATCTCCGGCGCCGATGCCCCGGCCGACAGGCCGAGCGTCGAAATGTTGCCGATGTCATTCCACGGAATCTCGGCGGCGCGCTGCACGAGAAGCGACATGGTGGCGCCGGCACGCTCCGCCACTTCGACAAGGCGGCGCGAATTGGAGGAATTGGGGGCGCCGACGATCAGATAGAGATCAGCGCCGGGGGCGGTATCCTTGACCGCCTCCTGGCGGTTGGTGGTGGCGTAGCATATCGATTCCGCCGCCGGCGCCTTCAGGTCGGGAAAGCGGTCCTGCAGCGCACGGATGATGCCGGCGGTGTCCTCGACCGACAGCGTGGTCTGGGTGACGAAGCCGAGCGCCTTCGGATCGGCGGGCACCAGCCTGGCGGGATCGGCCTCGGTCTCGATCAGCGTGACCGCGCCCTCCGGCAATTGTCCCATCGTGCCGATCACCTCGGGGTGTCCGGCATGGCCGATCAACAACACATGGCGGCCAAGCCGCTGATGGCGCATCGCCTGCTTGTGGACCTTCGAGACCAGCGGACAGGTGGCGTCGAGATAGAACAGGTTGCGCGCCTGGGCATCGGCCGGCACCGATTTCGGCACGCCATGCGCCGAAAAGACGACCGGCGACTGCCGGTGTTCGGCCGGGATTTCGGAAAGTTCCTCGATGAAGACCGCGCCAAGGCTTTGCAGTCCTTCGACGACGTAACGGTTGTGGACGATCTCGTGGCGGACATAGACCGGCTTGCCGTATTTCTTCAGCGCCAGCACGACGATTTGGATGGCACGGTCAACGCCGGCGCAAAAGCCGCGCGGCTGGCAGAGCCGGATCGTCAGCGGAGGCTTGGTGGTTGTCTGAAGCATTGAATCCTGGCCGGTTCGTCAGCGCCGAAATGAGGTGCCTACCCCTGTTCTGTCAAGAGCGGGCCCTGTCAAGGGTGTCGGTGGAAAGGGGGCGTCGCGCGTGTTCATTCCTCGTTCGCGGGACGGCGAAGCCGCAGGATGAGCACGGCGGCGAGTGCCGCGGCAAGTCCATACCAGGTGACAGCATATTGCAGATGGCTGTTCGGCAGGTCGATGATGGTGACGCCGCCGATCGGGAGACCGCCGGGATTGGGCGTCTTGTCGGCATCGATGAAGATCGGCGCCAGCGTGAAACCGGCCGGCAGGCCGGCGCTCGCCGCCATCACGTCGCGGTCCTTCCAGTAGAAGATGTTCTTCGCCACATCATTGTCGGGAAGCATCATCGACGGCTTTGCCGGCAGCGGGTTGCGGGCAAGCCCGGTGATTGTCACCTTGCCGGAGACCTGCCCCTTGGCGCGCTTGGCCGGGTCTTTCAGATCGTAGGGTATGAAGCCGCGATTGATCAGAACGAAGCGGCCGTCGTCGAGGGCCAGCGGCGTGTAGACGTTGAAGCCGGCGTCACCCTCCCAGGTCGCATAAAAATGCCGCTCGCCCGAATGCAGGAACGTGCCGGAGACCGTGACCGGCGTGTAGTCGACGTCGCCGGTCGAGGCGAATTGCTTCTCGACCTCGGCCAGCGGCAGCGGCGCGGAGTGGGTGCGCTGGTCGATGGTCTGCAGGAGACCTTCCTTCCAGTGCAGGCGCTGGACCTGCCAGGTGCCGAGCGCCAGCAGGATCAAGAGCAGCAACAGGCCAAGGCCGAGCAGCAACGCCGATCTTGGCCGCGAAGGGCCGCTGTCCTTGATGGATGCCTCGCTCATTCGCCGCGGTCCAACCGGCCTTCCGCCGCCTTGTTGGCATATTGGAGCGTGAGCAGCACACCCTTGATCAACCGCAGCGCCGTCAGGCACAGCACCAGGGCCAAGGGGATCCAGATCAGCAGATGCAGCCACAGCGGCGGGCTCAGTGTCACTTCGACCCAGAGCGCCAGACCGACGATGATGAAGCCGATGATCAGGATGACGAAGACCGCTGGCCCGTCGCCAGCATCGGCGAAGGAATAGTCGAGGCCGCAATTGACGCAGCGTTTGCCGACGGTGAGGAAGCCGGAAAACAGCCGCCCCTCGCCGCAGCGCGGGCAACGGCCATGCAGGCCGGCCGATATCGGATCGATCGGCGGCCAGATCGCCTTATCTTCAGTCATGGATAGGGCCTTCACTCATCGCTATTGCTCGATCTCGATCGGTGTCCCATCGGCCACCATTGCCCAGATTTCGTCCATGTCGGAGTCCGTAACGGCAATGCAGCCGTCGGTCCAGTCGACCAATTGAAGCAGCCAGCCCCACCAGCCGAAACCATTCGGCTGGCCATGGATCATGATCATGCCGCCGGCATCGACATTGCGCGCCTTCGCCGCCGCCAGATCGTCGGCATTGGGATAGGAGATGTGGATCGATCTGTGCGCGATGCTGTCGGGGTTGCGCCAGTCGAGCATGTAGCGCCCCTCGGGCGTGCGCTGATCACCCTCCTGGTGCTTGTGGCCGACGGGATCGCCGCCGAGCGCAATGCTGTAGCTGCGCAGCACCTTGCCGTCGCCGATCAGTTCCAGCCGCCGTCCCGCCTTGTGGACACGCACCAGATCGGCCTTCTCAGCCGCAAGCGCCGGGAATGCCAGGAAGATGAATGCGCAAATCGCCCAGGGAATTGTCAGCCGCATCGGCAATCGATCGGCGATCATTGCGCCGAAAACAAGAAGGCGGCCGCGTCGCCGCGGCCGCCCCTCCTTGAAATCAAAGTCCCCAAAGACTGGATCAGTGACCTTCGATCACCGCGCCGGCAGATCCCCAAACATAGATCGCCGAGAACAGGAACAGCCAGACCACGTCAACGAAGTGCCAGTACCAGGCGGCCGCCTCGAAGCCGAAATGCTGCTTGGGGGTGAAATCGCCCTTCATCGCCCTGACTAGGCAGACCAGCAGGAAGATGGTGCCGATGATGACATGGAAGCCGTGGAAGCCGGTCGCCATGAAGAAGGTGGCGCCGTAGATGGAATCCTTGAAGCCGAACGGAGCGTGGATGTACTCGTAGGCCTGCACCATGGTGAACAGCATGCCGAGGCCGACGGTCAGCACCAGGCCGTTGACCAGGCCCTTGCGGTCGCCATGGATGAGCGAATGGTGCGCCCAGGTGACCGTGGTGCCTGACAAGAGCAGGATGATGGTGTTGTAGAGCGGCAGGTGGAAGGGATCGAGAACCTCCATGCCCTTCGGCGGCCAGACACCACCGGTAAAGGTGTGGCGCGCGTAGTTCTGGACCTCACCGGCAAAAAGGCTGGCGTCGAAATAAGCCCAGAACCAAGCGACGAAGAACATCACCTCCGAGGCGATGAACATGATCATGCCGTAGCGCAGATGCAGCGACACGACCCGCGTATGATGGCCCTCATGCGCTTCCTTGATCGTGTCCGACCACCAGGCGAACATGGTGTAGAGGACGATCACGATGCCGATGAAGAACAGCCACGGATTGGCAATGTTGAAGCCGAAGATCGGGAAGGAACCACCCTTCAGGTACTCCATGAGGCAGACACCGCCAAAGGCGGTGACGAGCGCCCCCACCGACCCCAGGAAAGGCCACGGGCTTGGGTCGACGAGATGATAGTCATGCTGTGGTTTTGCGTGCGCGTCTGCCATGTCAACCCCCGAGATTTGCTTCGGTATTGGAAATTGTCTTGCTGTTGCCCTGGATCGGCTCCGAGGAGGCGACCGGCTTGGTCTTCTCGACTGGGAACATCGTGTAGGACAGGGTGATCGTCTTCACGTCCTTCAGTTCCGGCACATTGACGATATCGGGGTCCACATAGAACAGGACCGGCATGTCCAGCGTCTCGCCGGGCTTCAGCGACGTATCGGTGAAGCAGAAGCACTCGACCTTGTTGAAATACGGACCCGCCAGTTCCGGCTGCACGTTGAAGGTGGCGCGGCCGGTGACGGGGCGATCGAACTTGTTGGTCGCCTGATAATGCGCCTGCACGGTCTCGCCGATCTTCATGGTCATCGAGCGCTGGACCGGCTGAAATTCCCACGGCACGCCGGCAATATTGGCGTCGAAGCGCACGGTGATCTCGCGGTCAAGCACGCGGCCGGCATACTGCTTCTCGACGCGTTGCGTCTTGCCGCCATAGCCGGTTGCTTGGCAGAACATCTTGTAGAGCGGCACGGCGGCATAGGCCATGCCGATCATGCCGGTGAAGAAGGCGAGGCAGACCGCCGCGACGATCGCGTTGCTGTTCTTGCCGGCTGGCTTCTTGGAGATCTCGACGCTCATCACATCGTGCCTAGATTGTGGCCGAACTTGATGATCGTGGCGATGTAGAAAATGACGACCAGCACCGCCAGCGCCACGCCGATGGCAACCGAACGGCTGCGCTGGGCCTTCTTCTGGCGATCGGTCAGCGTGACCGTTTCAAGCTTTTCCTCGACCATGATCATGCCCCACCCATGGCAAGCGCGCGTTCGACAACGCTGTCGGCCAGATAGGCAGCGAAGATGGCGAAGAGATAAAGCAGCGAATAGGCAAACAGCGCCTTGGCCGGCTTCATGACGCGGTCATCGTCGGCCATGCCGAGCACTTTCCACGCATACCAGACAAAGCCAACGCCCAGCAGCACGGCGGCCACGCCATAGAAAGGCGTGGTGTAACCGAGCAGCCACGGCAGCACCCCGACCGGGGCCAGCGCCAGCGCATAGGCGAAGATCTGACGGCGCGTCGACGCATGGCCGGCGACATTGGGCATCATCGGGATGCCGGCGCGCTCATAGTCCTCGGACTTGAAGAGGGCCAGTGCCCAGAAATGCGGCGGCGTCCACAGGAAGATGATCAGAAACAGGACGATGCTTTCGAGGCTGACCGACCCGGTCACCGCGGCCCAGCCGATGACCGGCGGGATCGCACCGGCAGCGCCACCGATGACGATGTTCTGCGGCGTCCAGCGCTTCAGCCACATCGTGTAGACGACGGCATAGAAGAAGATGGTGAAGGCCAGCAGCGTCGCCGACAGCCAGTTGACCAGCACGCCGAGCGTCATCACCGACAGCACCGAGAGCACCAGGCCGAAGCTGAGCGCCTCGTGCGGCTGGATGCGACCGGACGGCACCGGACGGCTGGCCGTCCTGGTCATCACCGCGTCGATGTCGGCGTCGTACCACATGTTGAGCGCACCCGACGCGCCGGCGCCGATGGCAATGGACAATATGGCGATCACAGCCAGCAGCGGGTTGATGGTCACCGGGGCGGCGACCAGCCCGACAAAGGCGGTGAACACCACCAGCGACATGACGCGCGGCTTCAGCAGGGCGAAGAAATCGCCCGCCGTCGCTTCCGACATGCGGAAGCCCGCTTCGTCAATGCTGGTTTCGTCGACTAGGGCCATGCGTACTCAGTCCATCATTCCGTTGGCCAAAACCGCCGGCGGGCCGGCGGTTTTGTATTCGGGCGGGAAGCCGCTTACTTGATCTTCGGCAGCTGCTCCCACTGGTGGAACGGCGGCGGCGAAGGCAGCTGCCATTCGAGCGTGGTGGCGCCCTCACCCCATGGGTTGGCACCGGCGATCCGCTTCTTCTGGAAGGCTTCGAACACGCCATAGAGGAAGATCGCCACACCGACGGCCGAGATATAGGAGCCGATCGACGACACATAGTTCCAGCCGGCAAACGCGTCCGGATAGTCGATGGTGCGGCGCGGCATGCCGGCGAGGCCGAGGAAATGCTGAGGGAAGAAGATCAGGTTGACGCCGACGAAGGTGACCCAGAAATGGGTGTTGGCGATGACAGGGGAGTACATGTAACCGGTCATCTTCGGGAACCAGTAGTACCAGCCGGCGAAGATGGCGAACACCGCACCCAGCGACAGCACGTAGTGGAAGTGGGCGATGACGAAATAGGTGTCATGCAGCGAGCGGTCGAGGCCGGCATTGGCCAGCTGAACGCCGGTGACGCCACCGATGGTGAACAGGAAGATGAAGCCCAGCGCCCACAGCATCGGCGTCTTGAACGAGATCGACCCGCCCCACATCGTCGCAATCCAGGAGAAGATCTTCACGCCCGTCGGCACCGCGATGACCATGGTGGCGAAGACGAAGTAGCGCTGCGTGTCGAGCGACAGGCCGGTCGTATACATGTGGTGCGCCCACACGATGAAGCCTACAGCGCCGATCGCGACCATGGCGTAGGCCATGCCGAGATAGCCGAACACCGGCTTCTTCGAGAAGGTCGAGATGACGTGGCTGATGATGCCGAAGCCCGGCAGGATCAGGATGTAGACTTCCGGGTGACCGAAGAACCAGAACAGATGCTGGAACAAGATCGGATCGCCGCCGCCATCGGGAGCGAAGAAGGTGGTGCCGAAATTGCGGTCGGTGAGCAGCATGGTGATGCCGCCGGCCAGGACCGGCAACGACAACAGCAGCAGGAAGGCGGTGACCAGCACCGACCAGGCAAACAGCGGCATCTTGTGCAGCGTCATGCCCGGAGCGCGCATGTTGAAGATGGTCGTAATGAAGTTGATGGCACCGAGGATCGACGAGGCACCGGCGATGTGGATCGACAGGATCGCCAGATCCATGGCCGGACCAGGCTGACCCGAGGTCGACAGCGGCGGATAGAGCGTCCAGCCACCGCCGACACCGTAGGCGCCCGGCGCGCTCGGCACGAACATCGAGGTCAGCAGCAGGATGAAGGCCGGCGGCAGCAGCCAGAAGGAGATGTTGTTCATGCGCGGGAACGCCATGTCGGGAGCACCGATCATGATCGGCACCATCCAGTTGGCGAAGCCGCCGATCAGGGCCGGCATGACCATGAAGAAGATCATGATCAGCGCATGCGCGGTGGCGAAGGCATTGTACATGCTCTTGCCGCCGTCGACCGCGGCATCACCGTTCATGCCGTAGACCATCTGCGCCAGACCGCTGAAGATCTGGATGCCAGGCTCCTGCAATTCCATGCGGATGGCGACCGACAGCGCGCCGCCGATGATGCCGGCCATGATCGCGAAGATCAGGTAGAGCGTGCCGATATCCTTGTGGTTGGTCGAATAAACCCAGCGCACCCAACCGTGATAAGGTTTGTGGTTGTGCCCGTCGTGAGCTGCAGCGTCTGCCATATTCCGCTCCGTTCCCTAAATCTTGCTAACCCGCGGCATCAATTGCCGGCGGCCGCTACCTTGTTCTGGCCATCGACCTCGGCCATCAGCGTCTTGTTGGCGCCGGGCAGATTGGTCTTGGCTGCCGCCAGCCAGGTCTTGAACTGCGCGTCGGTGACGACGCGGATGGCAATCGGCATGAAGGCATGGTCCTTGCCGCAGAGCTGCGAGCACTGACCATAATAAAGGCCTTCCTTCTCCGCCTTGAACCAGGTCTCGTTGGTGCGCCCCGGAACGGCGTCGATCTTGATGCCGAAGGACGGCATGGCAAAGGAGTGGATCACATCGGTCGCGGTGACGAGCACGCGGGTCATCGTGTTGACCGGCACCACCAACTCATTGTCGACGGCGAGCAGCCGCGGATAGACCTTGCGATCCTCCTTGCCGGCGGCGGCACGGTCGCCCTCCTGGAGGATCGCGGAGTTGAAGGAGAGCGTGTTGTCGGTCTGGTATTCGTAATCCCAGTTCCACTGGTTGCCGGTCGCCTTGACGGTGAGCTTGGCTTCTTCCGGCGGGGTGTACTGCGCGGTCAGGAGCTGGAACGAGGGAATGGCGAGGCAGAGCAGGATCACGACCGGGCCGACAGTCCAGATCACCTCGATCAGCGTGTTGTGGCTGGTCTTGGAGGGAACCGGGTTCGCGCTCGCGCGGAATTTGACGATGCAGTAGGCGAGGAGGAGGAGCACCAGAATGGTGATCGGAACGATGAACCACATCGTGTAGTTTCCGAACCACTCGATCTGCCGCATCATGTCGGTCGCCGGCGCCTGGAAAGTCGTCTCCCAAGCCACGGGCTGATCGGCATGGGCGGACGTGCCGGCGAAAAACGCGGTGGCAGCCCCAGCACTGGCTAGAAACTTGGCGTCTGCTAGGAAATTTCTCATCGCCCTCTTCGTCTCCCAGTTCCTCGCGGCTGCGCCAACGAGAATAACGAACAATGCCAGGACGGGAATCCCGACAGTCTCAAGGTGGTTCAAACCATACTCTTTTTCCCTCCGCAAGAAAGGAGCGGAGGAAACTGTGCGGCATTTTTGCGCGCAAGCTGACACGGCTCTTCCGGGGCAGCGGCCGTGGCGGCGAATCGCGTATGTCCGGAAGGTTGCCTGCCTCATGCCGGCGGGGTTCGCGAAGCGTCGTAATTCAGGCGAATTTGGCAGGAAAAGCGCGGTATTGCCTGTTTCGGGACAGTTCGGCCGTGGTCTCGTCCTTTACTTGGCATTGGCGCGGCTTAAAGTGCCGTGATTCGCAATGGAGCCGTCATGAACTCTTGGCTTTCGAGACTGAGGCATACGAGACTGGGACGTTCGATCACCTTGGCGAAAGCCATTTTTGTGATTGCCCTGTCCGCGGCCGGTCTGCTGGTCGCCAGTCAGGCCAATGCCGCCCAGCCGAGCGGCACGGTGCGCTCGACGCATGGCGCCTGGTCGATCATTTGCGACACGCCGGCGGGTGCCACCTCCGAACAATGCGTGATGATGCAGAATGTCGTCGCCGAGGATCGTCCGGAGATGGGGCTGTCGGTCGTCGTGCTGCGCACCGCCGACAACAAGGCCGAGATCCTGCGCGTGCTGGCGCCGCTCGGCGTGCTTTTGCCGAACGGACTCGGACTCAATGTCGACGGCAAGGACATCGGCCGCGCCTATTTCGTGCGCTGCTTCCAGGATGGCTGCTATGCCGAAGTCATTCTCGAAAAGCCGCTGCTGGACACGCTGAAGACCGGCACGTCGGCGACGTTCATCGTCTTCCAGACGCCTGAAGAAGGCATCGGCATCCCTGTCGACCTCAAGGGTTTTGCCGACGGCTTTGCCGCCCTCCCCTGATCCCGAGCTTGGCGCAGAACCGGGTTCTGACGCAGAATTCCTGAATGCCGCATCAGCCGGCCGTTGCCATTCGCTGACGCCGATCCTCATTGCTGATTGTCTCGGCGCGGCTTCGCGCCTACATCGGGGGAAACGAGCTCTCTTCCCACGAACGGATGCGCCATGAACAGCCTGATCGGCCAATTCGACATTTCAGACGATCGTATCAAGCAGATCGTCGCCGACACCATCAACGGCGCCGATGACGGGGAACTGTTTCTCGAATACAGCGAGAGCGAAGCGCTGATGTTCGACAATGGTCGGCTGAAGACCGCCAATTTCAACACCGACCAGGGCTTTGGCCTGCGCGCGGTCGCCGGTGAAGCCAGCGGCTACGCCCATTCGAGCGACCTGTCCGAGGCCTCGCTGCTGCGCGCGGCGGCTGCCGTCTCGACCGTCAAGGGCGGCTATTCCGGTACGCTTGCCGCTGCACCTGCCCGCACCAACCGCCATCTCTACGGCGACGAGAATCCGATCCCCTCGCCCTCCTTCGAGGCCAAGGCAAAGCTGCTGCAGGAAATCGACGCCTGGCTGCGCGCCGAGGATCCGCGCGTGCGTCAGGTGACGGCCTCGCTCGCCGCGTCCTGGCAGCATGTCGAGATCGTGCGCGCCGATGGCCAGGTGGTGCGCGATATCCGGCCGCTGGTCCGCATCAACGTCTCGGTCGTCGTCGGCGATGGCGACCGCCAGGAAAGCGGCTCCTACGGCATGGGCGGACGCAAGGCCTTTGGCGAGTTCCTGATCGAGGACAGCTGGAAGCACGCGGCCAAGGAAGCGCTGCGGCAAGCTCTGGTCAATCTCGAGGCGATCCCCGCCCCGGCCGGCACATTCGACATCGTGCTGTCCAGCGGCTGGCCGGGGGTCATGCTGCACGAAGCCGTCGGACACGGGCTCGAAGGCGACTTCAACCGCAAGAAGACATCGGCCTTTGCCGGCCTGCTGGGCCAACAGGTCGCCGCCAAGGGCGTCACCGTCGTCGACGACGGCACCATCCCCGAGCGACGCGGCTCGCTCACCGTCGACGATGAAGGCACGCCTTCGGCCCGCAACGTGCTGATCGAGGACGGCAAACTGGTCGGCTACATGCAGGATCGGCAAAACGCCCGGCTGATGGGCATGAAAGCCACCGGCAACGGAAGGCGCGAAGGCTATGCGCACCAGCCGATGCCGCGCATGACCAACACCTATATGACGTCCGGCGACATGGAGCCGGATGAGATCATCGCTTCGGTCAAGAACGGCATCTACGCCGTCTCCTTCGGCGGCGGCCAGGTCGACATCACGTCGGGCAAATTCGTGTTCGGCTGCACCGAGGCCTACATGATCGAGAACGGCAAGGTGACGCAGCCGATCAAGGGGGCGATGCTGATCGGCAACGGCCGGATGCCATGCACCGCGTCTCGATGGTCGGCAACGACATGAAACTCGACAATGGCATCGGCATGTGCGGCAAGGCCGGACAGGGCGTACCGGTCGGCGTCGGCCAGCCGCATCTCCGGATGAACCAGATGACGGTCGGCGGCACACGGGTTTGAGGCTCGGGGCCGTTCCGGTATATCACCCGCCAAAGTGATGTTTCCGAATCCAAGCGGCCCCGACCATGCCCAGATCCAAGATCGTCATCCTGACAGGCGCTGGCATTTCGGCGGAATCGGGCGTCGCGACCTTTCGCGATCCCGATGGCGTCTGGGCGAAATTCGATCTCGAAGACGTTGCGACACCCGAAGGCTTTGCCCGCGATCCCGCCAAAGTGCAGGATTTCTACAATATGCGCCGGCGGCAGATGGACAGCGTCGAGCCGAACGCCGCCCATGCGGCACTGGCCAGGCTCGAGCGCGAAGTTCAGGGCGACATCCTCCTCGTCACCCAGAACATCGACGATCTGCATGAGCGCGCCGGCTCGCGGAAACTGATCCATATGCATGGCGAACTCGGCCGCGCGCTTTGCCAGGACTGTGGCGCAAGCAGCGCCTGGACAGGTGACATCACCGTTCAATCCGGATGCCCGGCCTGCGGCTCAAGAGGCAAGCTGCGGCCTGATGTGGTCTGGTTCGGCGAGATGCCTTACCGCATGGAAGAGATCGGCGAAGCGCTGACGCATTGCGACCTGTTCCTGGCGATCGGAACGAGCGGCAGCGTCTACCCGGCGGCCGGTTTCGTCGAGGAGGCCCGTGCCGCCGGCGCCTTGACGATCGAACTCAATTTGAAATGCGCAGGCTGGGCCTCGCGCTTCGACGAGCAGATGGAAGGACCGGCGACGCAGATAGTGCCTGCCTTCGTCGAGCGCATCCTTTCGGGAACAGGCTGACGCTGCCGCGTGCGGGATCTCGTGGATTGAATTCCAACCGCTAAGGATATATCTTACCTTTGTCTTACACTGAGGTAGGCTACAATGGCCGGCTCCGAAAAGCTCACCACCACCGTCTCGACCAAGGGGCAAGTGATCCTGCCGAGCGCGATCCGCAAACGCAGGGAATGGGGCGCCGGCACCCGCCTGGAGGTCGAAGACACGCCGGAGGGCGTTCTTTTGAAGCCAGCACCTGCCTTCGCCGCAACCCGGCCTCAAGACGTCTTTGGTTTCCTGCCCCATAACGGCAGGCCGAAGACACTTGAAGACATGGATGCGGGCGTTCTCGCCGAAGCACGGCGGCGGCATGCTCGCGATTGATACCAATATCGTCGTTCGGTACCTGACCAACGACCATCCCGAGCAATCCCCGCGCGCCCGGCGCGTCATCGATGACCGACAGGTATTTGTCGCTGTGACGGTTATCCTGGAAGCCGAGTGGGTGCTGCGCAGCGCCTACGGCTATGACCAGGCCACTGTCGTCAGAGCTTTGCGAGCGTTCGGCGGCCTTCCCACGGTTGAAATCGAAGACGCGGCGCTTGTCTCTTCCGCGCTCGATCTGGTCGAGGCCGGTGTGGATTTCGCGGATGCGCTACACCTCGGCAAGTCGGCGCATTGTACGGGATTCGTGACCTTCGACCGCAAATTGATCAAGGCGGCGCAAGCGGCGGGGCTTGGGGACGTGCAAGAAGCATAGTGATGACGCCGTGGGCAGTGCCTGGTGCTGGCGTCACGACGCGTTAGCAGGCCGCGAACACGAACATGTTAACGCCTTCTTAAATGTTTAATTGATCGTGCGCCGTCACCACATTACCGTTGATCGGTGCTCTCGTACGGTGGTGTTGCCAGTGCTGCGTTCCCTCGGCGTTCTGACTTCCTCGTTCCTGCTTGGCTGTGTTTCGCTGATTGGCGCAACTTCGTTGGATGTCGGTTCGGCTTCAGCGCAATCCACCTTACTCAAACAGTCGACATTGCTCAGGAAGACGCAACCATCCGCGGATGCCTTGCGCTTTGCCTCGGTTGGAGGACGCACCAGCGTTCCCCTACGGCTGGCTCGATTTCTGCCATCGCCGGCCAAAGAGTGCAAGGTGCCCGCTCTGCCGGCCACGAACGTCAAGCTGACCGCGCAGAACCTGCGCATCCTCAAGCGGATAAACCTCAAGGCAAATAACTACATCAAACCCGTCAGCAATTTCGAGCACTGGGGCAGGATGGTGGACCACTGGGATTACCCGGTTGACGGCAAGGGCGATTGCAAGATCTACGCACTCTACAAGCGCAAGCTTCTTCAGGAGGCTGGATTCCCCCGGCAGGCGCTGCTGATGACCGTGGTCCACGATCTTGACAATGAAGGCCACACCATCCTGACGGTGAAAACCGACAAGGGCGATCTCGTTCTCGACAATCTGGTCGACGAAATCAGGCCCTGGAACGCGACCGGATACTACTTCCTGAAACGCCAGTCGCAGCAGAACCCGAATATCTGGCTGTCGATCAACCAGCGGGGTGGCACGCCGAAGACCCTCACAAATGTTGCCGAACTCGTAGACTGAGAGGCTGTCAGGGCCACAGCGGTCCATGCACTGTTGGGCAAGTACCCAACCGTCAGGATGGCGAATGCCACCCGCGTACCTTTCGGTCCTGGTCCGGTCCATGTGGGAGCGGCTTCAAACGCTACCGGGCTCATATTTTTCCGAAATTGCCGCCAGCCACCCCGGCAGGGCGGGCTGGCAGCGAACCTCCGCCGCGACGGCGGTCGATCAGCTGGGTTTGCCGCCATTCTTCTTGCAGTCGGCCCGGAACTTCTCGCGCGCCTTGCCGTGCAGCTTCTGGGCATCGGCCAGTGCCGAACATTGCTTCGAAATCGCGGTTTTCTCCGGCGTCATGGCAGTGGTCTTTGCCTTCTTCGCGGGGGCGGTCGTGGTGGTGGCCGGGGCCGTCGTGGTCGCCGCTGTCGTCGCTGCCGCGGCAGTTCCCGTCGCAATGAACCCGGCCACGGCGATAGACGTCAGAACGCTTGCAATCCTCATTATGCTTGCTCCCTTGAGGCCCCCCCGGCACGGACTGGGTATCAGCGAGCCGGGGCGCCGCGCAATCTTGGCTGTGGCCAACCACGCAGTTGTGATCTGATCGCGGTTGCCGCAGCGGCCCGCCATGTTTTGCCCCCGGCCCGGCACAGCCGCCTCGCCTCACACAACGCGACCGGCGATGCGTTTCTAGCCTTACGCATGTCGCGACCCAACCCCGGCCACCTCCGCGCGACATGTCCTATTTCTTGCAAGCGGGCTCATTGGGATGCCCGCAAGACGGCTTCTTGACGGCTGGCGGCTGCGGCTTTGGCTGCGCCTGCGGCTGCCGGTGCACCTGCTGGATCTGCTGCTTCGGCTGGGCGTGGAACTCCGGCCTCTGCGGCTTGGGCTGACCCAGCACCTTCAACTGCGGATTGCCATTGTTGACCTTGAATTTCTGCTGGACATTGCCTCCACCGTTTCCGTTGGCGGGCAGCTTGTGGAATTTGGGACCGTTGCCATTGCCCTGGGCCCCACTGCCTTGCCCATTGGCCTGGCCGTTCGTCTGGCCACTGCCTTGGTTGTGAAGCTTCTTGAACTTGCCATTCGGCGGATTCTGGCCTGAATTCTGGCCATTGAGCGCCGATGCGTTGTTCGCTCCATTAGCCGCAGGCGTGCCGTTGGCGTCAGGGATCTTGCGGAGCTTCTTGCCAGTCTTGCCGGTACCGTTCTGGCCCTGCCCATTGCTTTGGCCATTGGCCCCGTTTTGCCCATTCACCACCGGGTTGCCGGTCACGGCGTTTCCAGCTGCCGTACCCTGCTTGTTCAAGAGCTTGTTGGACTTGTTGTTGGGCAGGTTCGGGTTGTTGGGCAGGTTCTGTCCATTCAGCACCGGGTTCCCGGTCACGGCGTTTCCACCTGCCGTGCCCTGCTTGTTCAACAGCTTCTTAGACTTGTTGTTGGGCAGGTTCGGGTTGTTGGGCAGGTTCTGTCCATTCAGCACCGGCTTGCCATTGACGAGCGGCAGCGTCTTGCCGTCGGCGCCGGGCAAGGCATGACCTGTCAGCTTGTCGGCAGGCAAGGTCTTCGACAGCGGCGTGGCACCTCCGGGCTGCTGGCCACCCTGCCCCGGCTTCAGCGGCAGGCCGCCCGGGTTCTGCTTGGACAGCACGGCTTCTTTCTTCTGCAGAAGAGCTGGCAGCGCCACCTTGGTCGCCAGTGCGGCCGCACCCAGGCCCACGGCGCCGGCGGTCAGTTTCTGGCCCGTGGTGAGGCCGCCGCCCTGGTTGTTGTTCTCGTTGACCGTCGTGTTGTTGATGATCGTGGTGTTGTGGATGTTGTTGAAGATGACATTGTCCGGCGGTGGGAAGATGTCATGCGGCGGGTTGACCCACGCCGGCACGGGCACAAAGACCGGTGTCGGCAGAAGGAAGACACCGACCGGCGGCGGCGGTGGCGGCAATTCGATGAAGTCGCGCGGCCGTGGCGGCAGGAAGATCACCGTCACGGGCGGCGGCGGATCGAAATCGAAATCGGAGTCGTCGAAATAGAGTACGGGACGGTCGACGTAGACGATTTCCTCCTCCGGCGGCGGCGGCACGTCATAGGCGTAGACGGTGAAATCTTCCGGGGGCTCCAGGGCCGCTTCGAAATGCTCGAGCCGGCGGCGGGCATCCCAGGCATGCGGGCCATGCGGGTAGCGCCGGAGATATGACCAGTAGGCTTCCGGCGTGTCCCGTAGCCAGGTTTCGCGCCAAGTGATCGCCTCGCGCCGCGCTGCGATGATGGCGCGCACGCGCTTGGCCATCGGATCGTGCGGATAGGCGCCGACGAAATCCTCATAACCGCGCAGCGTATCGCGATCGAGCGCCGCTACATAAGCGTCGTGGGCATCGAAGTCGCGGATTTCCCTGGTCCGGTTGGCCTGGGATTCGGCCTCCGAAACCTTCGGCGCGGGCGCATCCGGGGCACGATCGAAAAACACGAAGGGCGCGCTGATCTTCGAGGCGTTCCAAGGCACTTCGGCCCCTTGCGTCACTTCGTTGACGCGCAGGCGCGTGCGGTCGAACACATCGTCGAGCGACAGGCCGCCGTCGCGCATCATCTCGGCCAGCGCCTGGGCATAGGCGCCGTACGGGCCCTTGCCTTCCAGCGCGACGGTGCCCGGGGCGGCGTTGAAGGCGATCAGCATGTTCGGGTCGGGATCGACCAGTGCGAGGCCGCCGGCCAGCGGCTGGTTCGTTTGCGGGAATGCATTCGGTCGCGCCGCGTCGAGCACGACGATGTTGACCTTCGTCGGCAGGCCAGCCAGCGACTTGGTGACGTCGGAGAGCCGCATCGCCTGGAGCGGGACGTCGGCTGGATTGGCGATCTGGGCATCGACCGGCAGGAAGTAGTTCTCGCCTTCGAACTGCACACCTTGGCCGGCGAGGTAGACGAAGACGACCGCGTCGGGTCCGGCGGCGGAGACCTTGCCGAGGAAGTCGCGCAGCGCGCCGCGCAGCGACTCCTGATCTACATCACGGGCGCCGACCACATCGAAACCGGCAGCCTGCAAGGTCTGCGCGATCAGTCCGGCGTCGTTGGCGGGTATCACCAGCGCGCCGGACGGATAGGCAGCGTTGCCGATGACGAAAGCGAGGCGTTTTTGCTGTTGCGCGAGCGCGCCCGTCGCCGAGGCGGCGACGACAAGCAAGAGGACGAATAAACTGAGGAATTTCTGGAGCATCCGCATTTCAAGCCACCATGGGTAAAGAGCCGACGCTGTCGAGGCCCTTCCCCTCCTCCAGCGATCTGGACTAGATGGGCGCAAAGAGGCGGCTTTGCGGCGCGATCTCGGCAGGTTGGGATCGAGTATAGCCCAACTGGCGATTTCAAGGAAAAGTGATCGCTTTCTGTCCGCGCGGCAGTCGAACCGAGATCCGCCTACCGGCGCTTCTTGGGCTTTTCCAGTAGCGCGACAGCCTCGACATGGGGCGACCACAGGAACTGGTCGATCGGCGTCACGCTTTTCAGTTGATAGCCACCGTCGATGAGGATGCGCAGGTCGCGCGCCAGCGTCACCGGGTTGCAGGACACCGCGGCAACGAAGGGAACATCAGAGCGGGCGATCTGCTTCGACTGATCCTCGGCACCTGCCCGCGGCGGGTCGAAGACAAGGCCGTCGAAGGCATTCAATTCCTTGAACGTCAGCGGACGGCGAAACAGGTCGCGGCGTTCGCCCGTCACCCGCTTCAAGCCGGTGGCGAAACGTGCCCCCCGGTCGAGCGCTGAAAGTGCGGCCGCATCGCCTTCCACCGCATGGACTTCCGACTTCGCGGCCAACCGCAAGGCAAAGCTGCCGCAACCGGCGAAAAGATCGGCGACCTTCTTGGCGCGCTTCAGATGTGTGCCGACAATCTCGGCCATGGTCTGTTCGGCGGCCTCGGTCGCCTGCAGGAAGGCGCCAGGCGGCACGGCGACGGCAACGCTGCCGAACATCACCACGGGCTTCCTCGGTTCGATGACGATCTCGTCATCGATGGACAGTCTGGCAAAGCCTTGCGCAAGGACGAAGTTGGAGGCGATGCGGCGCTGGTGTTCGCCGAGCTTGCCGGACTCATGCACCGCAACGTCGAGGCCGGAACCGGTCACGGTGACCGCCATCCGGAACGATTTGGTGGTGGCGCATATCAAATCGGCGAGCGCCCTCAGCCGGTCGAGCGCGGCGACGATCTCGGGCAGCGAGATCGGGCATTCCGATATGGAAATGATTTCCGGCGACAGATGGCGGTTGAAGCCGAGCAGCATGCCCGTCTCGGCGCGCCGCGCGGCAAGCACGACACGGCGGCGCGTGTGCGGCGCGCAGGCGACCAGCGGATCGATGTCGCAATCGAAGCCCTTCAGGGCGTGCACCACCTTGTCGCGTTTCCACTGGCGATAGGCCTCGGTCTCGAAATGCTGGAGGGCACAGCCGCCGCATTCGGTGAAATGGCGGCAGGCCGGATCGATGCGCAGTGGTGAGGCTTCCAGCACCGCCATCAGCGTGGCGCGATCCCGTTCGCGCGCGGCGGTGACAACCTCGCCCGGCAGCGTGAAGGGAATGAACAGGTCGCCGCTTTCGGTCTCGGCAATGCCGTCGCCCTGGGCGCCCAGCTTTTTGATGGTGAAGCGCGCGCTCATCGATCCTTGATCCCACCGAGCAGGAATTCACGATTGCCGTCGCCGCCTTCGATCGGCGACAGATGCAGGCCGAGCGAGCGCCAGCCAGGAACGGCATCCAGCCAATCCTGCAGCAGGCCGGCGACACGGGCGGCATCGAAGGGATCTTTCAACAGACCACCCTTGCCGATCGCCTCGCGACCCGCCTCGAATTGCGGCTTGACCAGAAAGATCGCGGCGGCACCGGGCTTCGCAATCGCGAGCGCCGGCGGCAGCGCCAGTTTGAGCGAAATGAAGCTGACGTCGGAAACGATGAAATCCGGAATGCGGCCGGCAAGATCCGTAGCGGTGAGATCGCGGGCGTTCAGCCCCTCGATGACCGTCACGCGCGGGTCCTTGCCGACATCGGGATGCATCTGGCCATGACCGACATCGATTGCCGTGACATGGGACGCACCGCGTTCGAGCAGCACCTGGGTAAACCCGCCTGTCGAGGCACCAATATCTAGCGCCTCGCGGCCGGCCGGATCGAGGCTGAAATGGTCGAGCCCGCCGATCAGCTTCAGCGCCGCGCGCGACACATAGCCCTGCGCCGGATCATCGATGGCAACAAGGCATTGCGGCGAAACGTTCTGACCGGGCTTGCGGGCAATGGTGCCGTCAACCGTCACCGTGCCGCGCTCGACCGCGTCGCGGGCACGCGAGCGGCTGGCAAACAGGCCGCGCTGGACGAGCAGGTCGTCGAGCCGCTGGCGTGTGCTGGCTGGCAGAGGCGAGTTCATCGGCCTTCATGGCGAAAGCCGGCAGCGAAGGCAAGGACATTGGGACGGAACAAGGAAAGACCGTCGAGCACATCGGGCCGCGTAGCGGCTTGCGTGCATCGCATCGGGTCCGGCAAAATGGTAATAGGAGAACCTCCATCGTCGCAACTCGGGGGAGAATGAATGCTGACGGGAACCTGCCACTGCGGCGCGGCCCACTGGACCCTTGAAGGCGATCCCGGGCCGATCACAGCCTGCAACTGCACACTTTGCCGTCGCTATGGCGTGCTCTGGGCCTATGATTATATCGACGAACGCATACGCGTTTCCGGACCGATGACCAGCTATACGCGCGCCGGAAAGGATACGCCGTCGCTCGAAATCCTGTTCTGCCCGACCTGCGCCTGCGTGCTGGCCTGGCGCGGCTTGGGCGCCGGCGCGTCTGATCGAACACGCATCGCCGTCAATGTGCGGCTGGCGCCGCCCGAGGCCGTCGCCGATCTGCCAATCGACCATTTCGATGGCCTCGACACCTACGACGACTTGCCGCGTGATGGCCGCTGCGTGCGCGATATGTGGTTCTAGAAGATGGTGCGCGACACCTGGCGCTCGACGGCTGGAGACAAACCGTCGTCTCGCTCCCCCGAAGCTTGCTCACGTGGATGCTCAGCCGCAACCGGAGGCGCGGGGTCCGGCACGATCACGAGCTGCGGCACCTGCTTGTAGGAAAAGCCGCCCCTGATATTGCCCATCTTGCCGGCGACGATGCCCAGCGCTGCTTTTTCGAGATTGCGGTCATAGCGCGTCTCGGCGGCGACCGGCGCAATTATGATGGCCGATAGGGCCACGCCGCACAGAAGCGTCTTCATTCCAATTGTCTCCCTGCCTGACAACTGATCTAGCAGGGCGCCGTTGAAAAACGGCCAAGGGACACGGTAAGCAAAACGCCAAACGGCAGTGTTAACAATGCGTTACAAAATCAAGCCGGCAAACTGATTCAAGCGCTTGAGGTTCTGAATCAGGCGCGCTGGGCGCGGGCCGTATGCCCGAGCGCCGTGAATACGGTGCGCACGATGCCGGCGGCATCGAGGCCGGCATCGGCATACATCTTTTCCGGCTTGGCGTGGTCGGTGAAGACGTCGGGCAGCACCAGCGGGCGTACCTTCAGGCCGCTTTCCAGCAGTCCTTCATGGGCCAGAAACTGCAGCACATGGCTGGCGAAGCCGCCAATGGCGCCCTCTTCCACCGTCACCAGAACCTCATGCGAGCGGGCCAACCGCCGGATCAGATCCTGGTCGAGCGGCTTGGCGAAACGGGCATCGGCAACGGTGGTGGAAAGCCCGGCCGCGCCGAGTTCCTCGGCGGCGATCAGGCAATCCTGCAAGCGCGTGCCGAAGGACAGTAGCGCCACCTTTGTGCCTTCCCGCACGACGCGGCCTTTGCCGATTTCGAGAACCGAGCCACGCTCCGGCATGTCGACGCCGACGCCGTTGCCGCGCGGATAGCGGAAGGCGATCGGGCCATCATCATAGGCTGCCGCAGTGCGCACCATGTGGCGCAGCTCCGCTTCGTCGGCGGCCGCCATCACGACAAAGCCCGGCAGGCTTGCCAAGAAGGTGGTGTCGAACGCGCCGCAATGGGTGGCGCCATCGGCGCCGACGAAACCGGCGCGATCGATGGGAAAGCGCACCGGCAGTTTCTGGATCGCGACATCGTGCACGACCTGGTCATAGGCGCGCTGCAGGAAGGTCGAATAGATCGCCGCGAACGGCTTGTAGCCTTCGGTGGCGAGGCCGGCGGCGAAGGTCACCGCATGCTGTTCGGCAATGCCGACATCGAAGGTCCTGGACGGGAAGACCTCACCGAACAGGTCCAGCCCGGTGCCGCTCGGCATGGCGGCGGTGACGGCGACGATGCGGTCGTCCTCACGGGCCTCCTGGATCAGGCTTTCGGCGAACACCTTGGTGTAGGCCGGTGCGTTGGCCGGTGCCTTGGCCTGTGCGCCGGTGATGACGTCGAACTTGTTGACGCCGTGATATTTGTCGGCGGCGGCTTCCGCCGGCGCGTAGCCCTTGCCCTTCTGGGTGACGACATGGATCAGCACCGGGCCTTCGCCATTGTCGCGGACGTTTTTGAGCACCGGGATCAGATGTTCGAGATTGTGTCCGTCGATCGGGCCGATGTGATAGAAGCCGAGCTCCTCGAACAAAGTGCCGCCGGTGACATAGCCGCGTGCATGCTCGACCGCGCGGGTGATGGCACGATCGGCGCGCTTGCCGAGATAGGACGTCAACTTCTTGCCGAAGTCGCGCAGGCCGGCATAGGCCTTGCCCGAGGCGAGGCGCGCGAGATAGGCGCTCATGGCGCCGGTCGGCGGCGCAATCGACATGTCGTTGTCGTTGAGGATGACGATGAGCCGGGCGTCGAGCGCACCGGCATTGTTCATCGCCTCATAGGCCATGCCGGCCGACATGGCGCCGTCGCCGATGACGGCGATGACATTGTTGCGGCCGCCGGAGAGGTCGCGGGCGGCGGCCATGCCGAGGCCTGCCGAGATCGATGTCGAGGAGTGGGCCGCGCCGAAGGGATCGTACTCGCTCTCGGCACGGCGGGTGAAGCCGGACAGGCCGCCTTCCTGACGCAGCGTGCGGATGCGGTCACGCCGGCCGGTCAGGATCTTGTGCGGATAGGCCTGATGGCCGACGTCCCAGATCAGCCGATCATCCGGCGTGTTGAAGACATAATGCAGCGCCACCGTCAGCTCGACCACACCGAGGCCGGCGCCGAGATGGCCGCCGGTGCGGGACACCGCGTCGACCAGTTCGAGGCGAAGCTCGGACGCCAGTTGCGGCAGTTCGCTCTCGTCAAGCGCGCGCAAATCCGCCGGAATGCGGACCTTGTCGAGAAGCGGCGTATGCGGCGTTGCGTTCACGGGTGCTTAGGCTTTCTGTTCAACGGCGGGATAGGCCGCCGGCCTGTGAAAGTAAATGCGTGTCAGTGACGCGGGCCTGCTGCCAAAAGGTCAGCGCGTCGAAACAGTCTATGCCCGCGCTTTCAAGTCCTTGTTTTCATGCATATCGTGGTCCCGAAACCGGGCCGCTTTTGGGCGATATTCATTAGTTTTCCGGCAGCGGAATAAACTCTTCCTCATCTCCAGGAACGATATCGAAGCGGCCCGTCTTCCATTCTTGCTTGGCCTGTTCGATGCGCTCCTTGGACGAGGATACGAAATTCCACCAGATGTAGCGCTTCGAACCGAGCGAGGCGCCGCCGAACAGCATGAAATGCGCACCGGTTTGCGACGATATGACGATCTCGTCACCGGGCCGGAACACCAGCAGTCGCTCGGCCGGAAAGACGTCGCCTGAAATCGAAACCTCGCCTTCGAGCGTGTAGATAGCGCGCTCTTCGGCATCCGCCGGGATTTTCACGCTGGCGCCAGGCGTCAGCCTGAGATCGGCATAGAGCGTCTCGGTATCGGCCCGCACCGGGGAGCGCAGCCCCTGGAAATCGCCGATGACGATGCGGCTGCGGACGCCTTCGGCGTCGATTTCGGGGAGCCGCAAGGCCGCGGTGTTCTCGAACACCGGCGCCACTTCCTCCTTGCCGTCGGGCAGCGCCAGCCATGTCTGCAGGCCGGAGATCGACATCGGCGCGCCGCGCAACTCCTCGGGCGTGCGTTCGGAGTGGACGATGCCACGGCCGGCGGTCATCAGGTTAACGTCGCCGGGCTGGATCACCATTTCCGTGCCGAGCGAATCGCGATGCCTGATCTTGCCGTCGAACAGATAGGTCACCGTCGACAGGCCGATATGCGGATGCGGACGGACATCCATCGCCTGGCCGCCGCGCAGGATCGCCGGGCCCATCCGATCGAAAAAAATGAAGGGCCCGACCAGCCGCCTCTTGGCGGTCGGCAAAGCGCGACGGACCTCGAAGCCGCTAATGTCCTTGGCGTTCGGGATGACCATCAGCTCGATCTGGTCGCTGGTGAAGGCGTCGCCGGCTTCAGGGTCTTTCCCGGGAAAGAAGCTCATGAACTCTCCTTGTCAGCGGTCGTGGACCGCTTTGGCCGCATCAGGCAAAGCGGATCGCCGCCTTTGCCCGCAGTTTGGCCGCCACCTCTTCGCGATTGCGCGGATGCTGATGGGTTTCGAGTGAATCGAGAAGTTCGCGCGCCGATGCCGCGATGGCCTCGACGGCGTGGTCGAACGCATGCTGGTTCTGTTTCGACGGGCGTGTCGTTCCGCTCAGCTTGCGGACGAACTGAAGGGCCGCGTCGCGCACTTCGTCATTGGTTGCCGGGGGATCAAAATTGAACAGGGTCTTGATGTTTCTGCACATCGCTTCCGTATCTCCTCTTGTCCAAGGCGCCATATCAACGGCGACGAACTCTATCCTCAAACACGATGATGTCCAAAACTCGGTGAACGGCTTGCGCCTCATTCCGCGTCGAGCGGCTCGGTTCCGACCGGCTTGCCGTCGCGCGACAGCCTGATCTTCTCGACCTTGTCCTCGGCGGCCTTCAGCAGCCGATCGCAATGCGCCTTCAGCGCCTCGCCGCGCTCATAGATCTTGATCGACTGGTCGAGCGGCACGTCGCCACGCTCCAGATCATCGACGATCTTTTCCAGTGCGTCGAGTGCCTGCTCGAAGCTCATCGCCTTGACGTCTTCGTTGGTCTCAGCAGCCATCATTCATCCTTTCATCAGTCGCCCGACATGGGCGGCGACCGAAAATGCCAGTCCCTGCAGATCGTAGCCGCCCTCGAGCAGGCTGACGAGCCGGTTGCCGCTGTGGCGCGCGGCGCGCTGCATCAGCTGGCCGGTCGCCCAGTCGAAGTCATCCTCGGTCAGATTGATCTCGGCCAGCGGGTCACGGTGATGCGCGTCGAAACCGGCCGAAATGATGATCAAATCGGGCGCGAAATTGTCGAGCGCCGGCAGCACCCGCGACAGGAAGGCATCGCGAAACACCTCGCCGCCGGTCTGTGGCGCCAGAGGCGCGTTGACGATGTTGCCGGCGCCGGTCTCGTTCTTCGCGCCGGTGCCGGGATAGAGCGGCATCTGGTGCGTCGAGCAATAGAGCACCGAAGGATCGTCCCAGAAGATATCCTGCGTGCCGTTGCCGTGATGGACATCCCAGTCGACGACAGCGACGCGCTCGGCGCCATGCTTCTTCTGCGCATAGCGGGCGGCAATCGCCGCTGTGTTGAAGAAGCAGAAGCCCATCGCAGTGGTCTTCTCGGCATGGTGGCCGGGCGGACGGGCGGCGACGAAGACATTGTCGGCGCGGCCGGCAAAGACGTCGTCGACGGCAGCGTTGGCGGCGCCGATCGCGGTGATCACCGCTTGCCAGCTCTTTGGGCTCGCGGTGGTGTCGGCATCGATACGGGCAAGGCCCTCTTCGGGAATGGCGGCGCGCACGCGGGCGACGAAATCGGCGGGATGCGCGTAGAGGATGGTCGCTTCATCGCCCTCCGGCGCCTTGACGCGATCAAGCGCAGCAAAGGTCTCGTCATCGAGCACGCGCTCGATGGCGCGCAAGCGGTCCGGCCGCTCGGGGTGACCGGGCGGGGTGATGTGTTCGAGGAAGATCGGATGGGTGTAGAGACGGGTTGTCATGCTCCCTATCTAGTGCCCCGGCGCTGCGATGGCCATGCATTGCGGCTCGATCGCTGGGGAAAATCGCGCCTGCGTCCATTGGCGTCGCTGCGGGGATTGGCGCCGCCAGCGCTTCAGCGTAAGGTCGCAGACACTGCCTGGTGCCCGCTGTAAGCGGGAGAATCGGGAACACGGTTGAATTCCGTGGCGTGCCCAACGCTGTGAGGGGGACCGCGCCGGTAAATGCCACTGTCGATGACGGGAAGGCACCGGACGCGGGTTGATCCCGAGCCAGAAGACCGGCCTGGCAGGCATCGTCATCCGCATGGTCAGGCGGAGGACATGGATTGCAATCGCAAGGGGACACGCGATGCCGGAAACCATGACCGCTCCTATGGGCGACGGATTTGACCAGGTTGCGCGCGATGCCGTCTACCGCGCCATGTTCACGCGGCGCGACGTGCGTAGCCATTTCCTGCCCACAGGGCTCGACGACGAGGTGCTGGCACGGCTGCTGCTTGCCGCGCACCATGCGCCATCGGTCGGCTTCATGCAGCCGTGGAATTTCATCGTCATCCGCGACGTCGCGCGACGGGCGGAGGTGCGCGACCTGTTCCTGGCCGCGCGCGAACAGGAACTGCCGGCGATCGAGGCGGAAAGACAGGCGCTCTACCGCAAGCTCAAACTCGAAGGCATCTGCGAAAGCGCCCTCAATGTCTGCATCACCTGCGACCGCCAGCGATCGCAAGGCTCGCCACTGGGGCGTTGGCACAATCCGGAAATGGATCTCTACAGCACGGTCTGCGCGGTGCAGAATTTCTGGCTGGCGGCGCGCGCCGAAGGCATCGGCGTCGGCTGGGTCAGCATCATCGAGCCGCAAGCGCTGAAAAGCCTGCTGTCCATTCCCGAGCATGTAACGCCGATCGCCTATCTCTGTGTCGGCCGGGTTTCCGAGTTCGCGCCGAAACCCGACCTTGAGACACATGGCTGGGGCCGGCGGCTGCCGCTGCCCGAACTGATCATGAGCGAGACCTTTTGCGGGCAAGGCGAGGCACCGCTCAAGTCAGCTGTGGCGCACCTCAACACAGTCGCCTGCGCGCCCGCCGATCAGCGCGTTGCGCCGGCCGTGCCCCAGCGCGAGCCGCCGAAGGAGGCCAGTGCCTTGTCCTTCAACTCCCTGAACTTCGACGACGCCTCGGCCAGCCGGGCGTCCCAGGCCGGATCAGGCACCTGGCCGGCGATAGTCTTGAAATAGACCTGCATCAGGCAAGCAATCGCGAAAGGCTCGATGAACGCTGCCTTGAAGGCCCAGGCGAAGACGATGGCCAGCACGAAGGCCCAGCCGGCCAGTTGCCCAGGCATCAGGAACAGAATGGCGGCGGCCGGAGCCAGCATCAGCAGGAAGATGACGAACGACACGCCCCACATGATGACCGCCAGCCAGACGGCGTTCTTGACCATGGTCTTGCCGTTCTGGGCGTAGAGCACGACGCCTTGGCGCGCCGTCTCGAAGGGCGAGGACGAATTGATGCGGATGTTGTAGCCGAGGATAATCTCGTCGACATAGGTGAGCGACAGGCGGATCACCGTGTTGATGAAGGAAACAAGGCCGCTCAGGCCCGGAATGGGCAGGAAGGCGGCGATGCCGCCGAGCAGTCCGGTGATGGCGCGGATGGCGCCCTTGACCAGTTGGTCGACGACGAAAAGGATGTTGGCCTCGGCGAAACGCTCCGTCACGACCTGCCTGGCATAGGCGATCTGGTTCTGGCCGTCGGGAACATCCCGGCCATCGATCAGATGGACCATGACGGCAATGTGGCCGGCCTTGACGACGTAGAGGATGTATTCGCGGATCCAGTAGACGGCGATCGAGACGATGCCGAAGCCGACCACCCCGCCCCACAGGGCGAAGGACATCGGTCCATCGGGATCGGTGGAGATATGGCCGACGCCATAGCCGACGGAGGCGCCGGCGCCGGTCGCCACGATATAGGCCAGCGTGATGCCGAAATAGATGATCATGCGAAAGACAATGAAAGGCCAGGTCCGCATCATGATGGACACCGACCTGCCGATATCGAAATCCCACATGCTCCGAATCTCCCCTCAGAGATGGCTGCTGAGGATGCGCTCACCCCGAAGATTGTCAATCGTAAGCAGTGGCCAGCGGAGCGCCCGACAGGGATTTCAGTTCTGTTGCGAAGCTGGTTTTCTGAGCAGACCTTCCAGCAGTTGCTTGAACGCCGCCACCACTTTTCTCGACGTCGCTTCGGGGTCGTTCGAATTGGCGATCCGCTGCGCTGCCTGGCTGCTCGCCCCGTTGATCAGCCGTGCCGCGGTCTCGGGGTCGACGCCCGGGACGACCACCCCTTCCCCCTGCAGCGCGGTCAGATGACCGGTCATTGAGCCAACGCAGGCGCTGGCATTCGGCCATTGTGCCGGATCGCCCAGCACGGCCGGACCATCCCGGAACATGATACGCTGGATTTCTGGCTCTAGCGCCATTTCGATATAGGTCGTGCATTCGTCGACGAAGTGTTGCCAGCGGGTCGGCGCTCTCGACGCAACCTCATTCACCCGGGCCGCCATTTCCGCGTCGATTTTCAGCGATAACCGCCTCCAGCAGCCCCTTCTTGTCGCCGAAGTGGTGATAGAGCGCGCCGCGTGTCAGTCCGGCGGATGCGGTGAAATCATCCATCGACGCTTCAGCATAACCAATCGTGCCAAAGGCCTGGCGGGCCGCGGCGATCAGCTTGGCGCGCGTCTCGGCAATCATTTCCTTGCGGGGTCTGTGCATTTCCGTCTGGCCCTATCCACATACGTCTCGTATGCCAATTGACATACGCCACGTATGATCTATCTATTTCTCATACGCTTCGTATGTAATTGTCAGATCGCCCTTTGTCGAGGAACTGCCATGCAAAACCCCTATTCGGAAATCTTCCGCGCCCCTGGAGCCAAGGGCTTTGCAGCCGCCGGCTTCATGGCGCGCCTGCCGATCGCCATGGCTCCGATCGGCATCGTGGCGATGCTGTCGCAGACGCGCGGCGAATACTGGCTGGCGGGCGCTGTCTCGGCGACATTCGCGTTGGCCAACGCTTTCCTGGCGCCGCAAATATCAAGGCTGGTCGACCGCCTGGGCCAGACGCGGGTTGTCGTGCCCACGACAATCATCTCCGTGCTCGCGTTCATCACGCTGATTGCCGCGGCCAATCAGGACTGGCCGACTTGGACATTGTTCGTGTCGGCGCTGCTGGCGGCGGCCATGCCCAGCATGCCGGCCATGGTGCGCGCGCGCTGGACCGAGCTCTTCCGGGGCCGACCGGAGATGAACACCTCATTCGCCTTCGAATCGGCGGCGGACGAACTGGTCTACATCGCCGGAGCATCGCTGTCGGTGGGCCTGAGTGCCGCCCTGTTTCCCGAAGCGGGCATGCTGGCGAGCACGCTGTTCCTGGCCTTGGGCTCGACGGCGTTCATCCTGCAGCGATCGACCGAGCCGCAAGTGCGCCCGGCGGGCCATGGCTCGGGCGGTTCGGCGATCCGCCTCCGGCCGGTGCAGATCATCACCTTCGCCCTGATCTTCATCGGCGCGACCTTTGCGACGACAGAAGTGAGCACCGTGGCGATCACCAAGGAACTCGGCCAGCCCGGCGCCGCCAGCCTCGTCATCGGCGTCTACGCGCTGGGGTCCTTCGTGCTCGGCATCATTGTCGGCGCGCTCAACCTGAAAGCGCCGCTGCAGCGCCAGTTGGCCATCGCGGTCGCCCTGGTCGCGCTCGGCACGCTGCTGCCGCTCACCGCCAGCAGCGTGCCGCTTCTGGCGCTGACCGTCTTCATCAGCGGCGTGGCGATCTCGCCGACCTTCATCACGGCCTTCGGCCTGATCGAACGGCATGTGCCGGAAGCGATGCTGACCGAGGGCATCACCTGGGTCACCGCCGGGATCGGCATTGGCATGGCGCTGGGCTCTTCGCCGCCGGCGCGGTGGTGGATACGTTCGGCGCCCAGAACGGGTTCTGGGTTTCTGTGGCATCAGGCACGATTGCGCTCGCCACCGTGCTGCTCGGCCAGCGCATCCTGGTTACCCATAAATGCGACCTGGACGGCTGCGAGGCGGCTGCCGTTCCCGCGGAATAGCGCGCTCGGGGCCGGGCGTGCCGCCCTATGCGGCAGGATCGGAAATCCGCATCCAGTGCGGTCGTGCCAGCGCAAAAAGCATTGTTGGCGCGTCGTGCAACATCACCTCCCGCTCGAAGGCGAAGCCGCATTTCTCCAACACCCGACGTGATGCGGGGTTGGCAGGACGGGCGAGGCCAACAACCCGGTCGGCATGCAGAGGACCGAACGCTGCACGCAGCGCCGCCCTGACCAGTTCCGTGGCATAGCCATGTCCCCAGCTCTCCGGATGGAGATGGTAGGACAGGTTCAGGCCGTCGAAATCCGCCGATACGGTGACGCCGCCGAAGCCGACCGGCTTTCCATCGGCCTCGACCGCCCAGCGGCCGAAGCCATGCTTGTCCCAATGGCCGATGTCGCGGGCCAGTCGCGCGGCGCTCTGCTGAGGCGTGTCCGCAACAGGATCGGGTCGATGGGCGACAAGTTCATGACGCGAGAAGAGGTCGACCAGGAAATCCAGATCGGCCTCCACCGGCCGGCGCAGCAAAAGCCGTCCCCTTTGCTGGCTCAGAGGCAATGACGCGTTCATGCCGTCATCTCCCGGCAAAGAACCAGTCACCCCTTCAGAGGATCTCGGTCTTGGCGATGTGGATGCCGAACCCTTCAAGGCCGACATAATGGCGCTCGCGCGAGGCGATCAGGTTGATCGAGGAAATGCCGAGATCCTTCAGGATCTGCGCGCCGAGGCCGATTTCGCGCCATTCATTCTCACGCCGGCGGGCCTCTTCATGATCCTCGCGGTCGCCGCTCAGCGGGCGCTTGCGCTCCTGATGCGCGACACCGACCGAGCCTTCTCTGAGATAGACGATGACGCCGCGCTTGCGCTCGCCCATCGCCTTCATGATGCCGTCCAGCCGATGGCTGGTGCCGAAGACGTCGGTCACCACATCCTCGGAATGCAGCCGCACCGGCACCTCCTCACCGTCGCGGATGTCGCCGAAGACGACGGCGACGTGATGCATCGTGTCCCACGGCAGCGTGTAGGTGAAGACCTGCGCCTTGCCGCCAAGCGTGTCGATATCGGAGCAGGCGACGCGCTCGACCAGCGTCTCCTTGCGCTGGCGGTAGGCGATGAGGTCGGCGACCGAAACCTGCTTCAGGCCATGCTCTTCGGCGAAAGCCTGCACTTGCGGGCCCCGCTTGACGGTGCCGTCGTCGTTGACAAGCTCGGAAATGACGCCGATCGGCGGCAGGCCGGCGAGCTTGCAAAGGTCGACCGCCGCTTCGGTATGGCCCGAACGCATCAGCACGCCGCCTTCGCGCGCGATCAGCGGGAAGATATGGCCTGGGCGGACGAAATCGGAGGCACCGACATTGCCGTTGGCGAGGTTGCGCACGGTCAGCGTGCGGTCGTCGGCCGAAATGCCTGTCGTCGTGCCATGCTTGAAATCGACGCTGACGGTGAAGGCGGTGGTGTGGGCGGAATCATTGTCGGCGACCATCGGCTGCAGGTTGAGCCGCTTGGCTTCTTCGCGCGGCATCGGCGTGCAGACGATGCCCGAGGTGTTGCGGATGATGAAGGCCATCTTTTCCGGCGTGCAGTGGACGGCGGCGACGATCAGGTCGCCCTCATTCTCGCGCCCGTCATCGTCCATGACGACGACGATCTCGCCGCGTTCGAAAGCGCGGATGGCTTCGACAATCTTCTTCTGGTCGTAAGGCATGGGCGGCTCGCTTCGCTCGCAGGGCAGTAGGGGAATAGGGCAGTAAGGCAGTAGGGGAAAGCAAAAAATTGGCTGTCTGAGCGCAGGGCGTAACATACTGCCCTACTGCCCTACTGCCCTATTCCCTTCCCCGTCTGTCCCCTATGGCGCAGATAATGATCGGCGATGGCGCAGGCAACCATCGCCTCGCCGATCGGCACGGCGCGGATGCCGACGCAGGGGTCGTGCCGGCCCTTCGTCATCACCTCGACATCGTGGCCATCCTTGTCGATCGACTTTCGCGGCGTCAGGATCGACGAGGTCGGCTTGACGGCGAAGCGGGCGATGATCGCCTGGCCGGTCGAGATGCCGCCGAGGATACCACCGGCATTGTTGGACAGGAACACCGGCTTGCCGTCATTGCCCATGCGCATCTCGTCGGCATTCTGTTCGCCGGTGATGCGCGCGGCCTCGAAGCCGTTGCCGATCTCGACGCCCTTGACGGCGTTGATCGACATCAAGCCCGACGCAATGTCCTGGTCGAGCTTGGCGTAGATCGGCGCGCCAAGCCCCGGCGGAACACCGTCGGCGACGATCTCGATCACCGCGCCGACCGAAGAACCGGCCTTGCGGATGCCGTCGAGATACTGGGTGAAGACGGGAACCGAAGCGGGATCGGGGGTGAAGAACGGGTTTTCTGCGTCGCCTATGAAATTCCAGTTCCAGTTGGCGCGGTCGATCGACTTTTCGCCCATCGACACCAGCGCGCCGCGCACCACCATGCCCGGCACCACCTTGCGGGCAAGCGCGCCCGCGGCGACCCTGGCCGCGGTCTCGCGAGCCGAGGAGCGGCCGCCGCCACGATAGTCGCGTATGCCGTATTTGACGTCATAGGTGTAGTCGGCATGGCCTGGCCGGTACTGGCGGGCGATCTCGCCATAGTCCTTCGAACGCTGGTCGACATTCTCGATCAGCATCGAGACCGGCGTGCCGGTGGTGATCATCGTCTCACCGTCCTCGTCAAGCACGAAGCCCGACAGCACCTTCACTTCGTCCGGCTCGCGGCGCTGCGTGACGAAACGCGACTGGCCCGGCCGGCGCTTGTCGAGTTCGGCCTGGATCTCGTCACGCGTGAAGCGGATGCCGGGCGGGCAGCCGTCGACCACGCAGCCAAGCGCTGCGCCATGGCTTTCGCCCCAGGTGGTGACGCGGAAAAGGTGGCCGAACGTGTTGTGAGACATGGAAAAGTGCCCTGCCCGGCAGCGGAGCCGGTTGAAGCCTGCCTTCTATTGGCGTTTTTTGCGGTGGTCAAACTGTCATCCCTGCCGTTTAAGTTTTGACACATTCGGCTGGTTTCTGCTTTCTTCCATCCGCCGTTGAGGATCCGCCGCCACAGAGCCGGCGCAATGACCAAAGAGGACGAATATGCGTACCCTGATTGGCGCTGTTGCCGCCACCCTGTTGCTTTCCACCGCCGCTTTCGCCGGCCAGACCGAAGGCCTGATCAAGAAGATCGACAAGGACGCGCTGACCCTGACGCTGGACGACGGCAAATCCTACAAGCTGAACGCCGAAACCGATCTCGACGCGCTCAAGCCAGGCATGGACATCGTCATCGCTTTTGATGTGACCAATGGCGAGAACGTGATCACTGACATGCAGTTGCCGGACGGCGACACGAACTAAAGCTTCCGACCCAATTGGATACGTGCCGTCGGTTCGACATTCCGCCGAGCCGGCCCAGCCGTCTCTTACGCGATTACGGCCGCAAACTGCCGTGTCATTTCCTGGGCCATTGCAGGCGGCCTACAGCCACTCCAGGCTCTTGCCTTCAAGTTTGAGCACGCGATCCTGCGGTATCTCCAGGTTTGCGGCCTCGTCCTCGGCCATATCGAGCACGAAGCGAAACAGGGTGCGCATGACGCCGCCATGTGTCACACAGACCGTCCTGCGGTCGATCCCGTCGAAGTAGGGTTTCACCCGTTCGAGCAGCATCTGGTAGCTCTCCGCACCGTCTCCGGGCGGCTGGAAGTTCCATTTGTCCCGTGCGCGTGACCGCTTTGCTCCGGGAGACTGCGTCTCCAACTCGGCAAAGGTAAAGCTCTGCCAGTCACCGAAATTGACTTCAATCAGTCTGGGATCGGTTCGATAGGCGAGCGGATCGAGCTTCATTGCGGCGCGGATGCGTTCCATCGTTTCGCGCGTCCGCCGCATCGGGCTGGCGACGAAATCGAAATCCTCGGGATCGCCGACAAGCTCGGCCAGCCGATGCCCGTTTTCGCTCGCCTGATCACGGCCAAGAGCATTGAGATCGGTGTCGGCCTGCCCCTGAAGCCGGGCCTCGGCGTTCCACGCGGTCTGGCCGTGGCGCACGATATAAACCAGCGGATACATCAGGTCTTCCGGAGGTCGGGCCTGGGCCTGGGCTGAGGATAGGCGGAGGGAATTAATCCTTGACCGTCGAAATATCGGGCGCGTCGACCGCCTTCATGCCGACGACGTGATAGCCGGAATCGACATGATGCACTTCGCCGGTGACGCCACGCGACAGGTCGGACAGGAAATAGACGCCGGAATCGCCGACCTCTTCCTGTGTGACCGTCTGCTTCAGCGGCGAATTGTATTCGTTCCACTTCAGGATGTAGCGGAAATCGCCAATGCCGGAGGCTGCGAGCGTCTTGATCGGGCCGGCGGAGATCGCATTGACGCGGATCTTCTTGGCGCCGAGGTCGACGGCGAGGTAACGCACGCTGGCCTCGAGCGCTGCCTTGGCGACGCCCATGACGTTGTAGTGCGGCATCACCTTCTCGGCGCCGTAGTAGGTCAGCGTCAGCAGCGAACCGCCATCGGTCATCAGCGCCTCGGCGCGCTTGGCAATGGTGGTGAAGGAATAGACCGAAATGTCCATGGTGCGCAGGAAATTGTCGCGCGTCGTCTCGACATAGCGGCCGGTCAGCTCGTCCTTGTCCGAGAAGGCGATGGCATGGACGAGGAAGTCGAGCTTGCCGCCCCAATGCTTGGCGACATTGGCGAAAACCTCGTCGAGGCTCGCCGGATCGGTGACGTCGCAATGGCCGGCGACAAAGGCGCCCAGTTCCGCCGCCAGCGGCTCGACGCGCTTCTTGAACGCCTCGCCCTGATAGGTCAGCGCAATCTCGGCGCCATGATCGACGCATGCCTTGGCGATGCCGTAGGCAATCGACCTGTTGTTCGCGACGCCAAGAATCAGGCCGCGCTTGCCGGCCATCAGGCCCTGTCCACCCGCCATGTGAGCGCTCTCCGCAAGGTTTCTGCTTTGTGGAGTGCCTATCGCACAGGCACAGAGCCCCTTCAAGCGCTCAAACCGGACAGTTCGGGGGACAAAGGCGCTGGATCAGCCTTTTTGGCCACGCAGCAACGCTTCGAGCGCGCTGTCGCCGCCTTCCGGCAGCATGATGCGGACATGGGCATAGAGGTCGCCATGGCCGCCAGCCTTTTCCGGCAGGCCTCTGCCCTTGAGCCGCAGAACCTTGTCCGAACTCGACCAGGCGGGAACATTGACGGCGAGCCTGCCGGTCGGCGTCTCGACAGGCACCTTGGCGCCCAGCACCGCATCCGCCAGCGACACCGGCAGATCGGCATGCAGGTCGCGGCCCTCGATGCGGTAGCGCGGATGCCGGCGTATATGGATCTTGACCAGCGCGTCACCAGGCTGCCCTGGGCCCTGCTCGCCCTGTCCCTTCAACCGGATGGTCTGGCCATCCTCGACAAAGGCCGGCAGCTTGACCGCCACCTTGCGGCCATCCGGGAACATCGCCGTCACCTTTTCGGCGGTCGCCGCTTCCTCGATGGTGACATCGAGCGTGACGTTCAGATCGGCTGCGGTCGCCGGCTGGCGGCGGTCGCCAGCACCGGCACCGCGCGCGCCCGAAAAGGCGTCGCCGAAAATCTGGCTGAAAATATCGCTGTTGCCATCGAACGGATCACCGCCCGGGCGACCCGACCGGAATTCGAATCGCGAGCCGCCGGCGCCTTGCTGGCGGCGAAACCCGCCAAAGGGGTCGCCACCGGCAGCGCCTTCAAATCCCTGGAAGCGAGGCTTGCCGTCAGCGTCGATCTCGCCGCGATCGAAAGCGGCACGGTTCTTCTCGTCGCCGACGATCTCATAGGCCTGGTTGGCCGCGGCAAAACGGTCCTTCGCTTTGGGATCATTCGGATTCTGGTCCGGATGATGTTTCTTGGCGAGTTTCCGGTATGCCGATTTTATGTCCTTGGCCGATGCATTCTTTGCAACGCCCAGCACCTCATACGGGTCGCGCATCAATTCTGCCCTGAAGAAGGAGTGAGTCCATACTTGCCCCCTATATGCGCTCGCATAGGAAGAAATTCCAGTAGCGGAGCGTCATATCAAGGGCGGAAAATCAGGCTCAGAGCGCCTTGAAGCCCTGCATGCGCCAACCGCCGGCGCTGGCCAGGCACAGTTCGCCCTCGAACATGGCAACGCCATCAAAGCTCTCGCGCGAGGCCCTGAAGCGGCGGCAGGTCTGGCCCCTGTCCTTCAATTCCGCCAGTTCAGTGATGGAGCCGCGCGACCCGGTGCCGGCATTGGCCCAAGGCACGGCCTGGCCACCGAGTTGCTCGATATCGGCGGAGGACACCGCATTGCCGATCGTCGTCTGATCGGAATCACGATCCGAATCGGCAGGTGCGGCTGAAGTTGCCGTGCTGCTGGTCAGGATCGAGCGGTCGACTTCGGCCTTTTCCAGGCTGAAGCCACCCGCGCCGCAGCCAACGAGCGGCAGAGCGATTGACACGATCGCCGCTTTCGCGCTGGCCGAAGCGATAACGCTCCATTGCCTGCTGTCAAAAGCTTGCGCGATACGCGACAATCAGCAACCTCCCTGATTTCGTGACAATTTGAGAAAAACTATGAGTGACACAGAGTTAACAACCGGTGACTTTACCGAAGCGGCCGAGCCGTTTCGCCTCTTTGCCGCATGGCTTGATGACGCCACCAAGAGCGAAATCAATGACGCCAATGGCGTCGCGCTGGCGACCGTCGATGCCGAAGGCATGCCGGATGTGCGGATGGTGCTGCTCAAGGGGTTCGATGAAGGCGGCTTTGTTTTCTACACGAATTTTGAAAGCGCGAAGGGCCAGGAGATTCTTGGCAGCATGAAGGCGGCGATGTGTTTCCACTGGAAATCGCTGCGCCGCCAGGTGCGCATTCGCGGTCCGGTGGAGATCGTCAGCGACGCCGAAGCCGACGCCTATTATGCGACACGGCCGCGCGGCAGCCGTATCGGCGCCTGGGCCTCGAAACAATCACGGCCGCTGGAAAGCCGCTTCGCGCTGGAGAAGGCGGTCGCCGAATACACGGCGCGTTACGCCATCGGCGACATTCCGCGGCCAAAGCACTGGTCGGGCTTCCGCATCGTGCCGAAGACGATCGAGTTCTGGCACGACCGTCCGTTCCGGCTGCATGACCGGGTGGTCTTTTCCCGCGACGCGAAAGGCGGCTGGGGCAAGACGCGGCTTTATCCCTGAAAGGGCGAGGCCTCAGCTCTTCTTTCTGGTCATGAATGCGGTGAGCGCCGCGCGCGCCTCGTCCGACTTCAGCCGCTCGCGGAAATGCGCGCTTTCCTCGCCAATGCGGGCGACGAGGTCGTCGCGCGAGCCACGCATGAGGTCGCGCGCGATCTTCAGCGCCTGCGGCGGCTTAGCAGCGATCTGGCCGGCCGCCGCCAGGACCGAGGCCTCCAGCGCCCCTTCCTCGACCACGTCATAAATCAGGCCGGCAGCCTTGGCGCGCTCGGCGGAAAAACCCTCGCCAAGGCCGAGCAGCGCGAAAGCACCTTGTTGCCCCAGAACGCGCGGCGCCAACAGGCTCGATCCCGCCTCAGGCACAAGGCCGAGGTCGACGAAAGGCGTCCTGAAGACGGTGCGCGGCGTGGCGAAGGTCAGGTCGCAATGCAGGTTGATCGTCGTGCCGATGCCGACCGCGATGCCGTCGACGCCGGAGACGATGGGTTTTTCGACCCTGGCCAGCGCCATCAGGAAATCCCAGACTTCCGTGCCGCCGTCACCGCCGGTGGCGACAACCATAAAATCGGCAAGGTCGTTGCCGGAGGAGAAGGCGCCGGGCACGCCGAGGACGACATGGACGCGGATCGCCGGATCGGCGTCGCCTTCGGCAAGCGCCGCCGACATCTTTGCATACATGGCACGCGTCAACGCGTTCTTCTTGTCCGGGCGGTTCATGCGGATGATCTGGATGGCGCCCTGGCGCTCGACGAGGATATGGTCTGTCACGGTCTTCTTCCCTGATGAGCGCTGTGAGAATTCAAGCTGATATCAGCGTCTTGCCGGCCGCAGCGAGGCTCTCCGCGCCGTCGATGACGCGTTCCTTCAAGGTGCGTGCCTCACCAAGCAGGTTCTCGGCGAAGAAGCGGCACAGCGCGATGCGGCCCCGATCGGCAAGACCGCCGCGCGCCAGATAGGCGCCGCCGGCGGCAAGCGAGATCAGCCTGAGATACGGCGTCGCTCCCGCCAGCGCCTGATCCACCCGGCCGTCGGCCGACAGTTTCTGCAGGAAGCGTGTCGCTTGCGTCAGGTCGCCAAGGGCTGCTTCGAGCGCATCGGCGGTGCGGCCGAAACCCTGCAGGTTGGAGGTGCGCACGGTGTTGGCGATCGCGGCCAGTTCGCCAATGAAGCCATGCACATGCTCGCCGCCGCCAAGCGGCAGCTTGCGGGTGACCAGATCGATCGCCTGAATGCCGTTGGTGCCCTCGTAGATCGGCGCGATGCGGGCGTCGCGGTAAAAGGCTGCAGCACCGGTCTCCTCGATGAAGCCCATGCCGCCATGCACCTGCACGCCGAGCGAAGCCACTTCGACGCCGACATCGGTTGAAAACGCCTTGGCGAGTGGCGTCAACAGGTTGGCGCGGTCGCGCCAATGCGCGGCCTGATCACCATCCGAGACCCGCGCCATGTCGATGGCGTGGGCACAGGAATAGCTGATCGCCCGCGCCGTCTGCGTCAGCGCCTTCATGGTGAGGAGATTGCGCTGCACGTCGGGGTGATGGACGATCGGCGCCATGCCAGCGCCGGCGTAATCCGCCGCCTTGCCCTGGCGACGCTCATTGGCGTAGGCGATCGCCTTCTGGGTGGCGGCTTCCGCAACCGCGACACCCTGCATGCCGACGCAAAGCCGGGCATTGTTCATCATGGTGAACATGCAGGCGAGGCCCTTGTTCTCCTCGCCGATCAGCCAGCCGATGGCGCCGGGCCTGGCGCCCTGGAACCCATCGCCATAGATCATGGTGCAGGTCGGCGAGGCATGGATGCCGAGCTTGTGTTCGAGGCCGGAACAGAAGACGTCGTTGCGGGCACCGAGCGAGCCATCGTCGTTGACGAAAAACTTCGGCACCAGGAACAGCGAGATGCCGCGCGTGCCGGCCGGCGCATCCGGCAGCCGCGCCAGCACCAGATGGATGATGTTGTCGGTAAAGTCGTGCTCGCCATAGGTGATGAAAATCTTCTGGCCGAAGATGCGGTAGGTGCCGTCGCCGGCGGGCTCTGCGCGGCTGCGCAAGGCGGCGAGATCGGAACCGGCCTGCGGTTCGGTCAGGTTCATTGTGCCCATCCACTCGCCGGACACGAGCTTGGCGAGGTACTTCGCCTTGAGGTCTTCGGAAGCATGCTTGTCGAGCGCTTCGACCGCGCCCATGGTCAGGGTCGGGCCGATGCCGAAGGCCATGGCGGCCGAGTTCCACATTTCGAGCGCGGCGACACCGAGCATGGTCGGCAGTGCCTGGCCGCCATACTCTTCCGGCCCGGAGAGCGCGTTCCAGCCGCCATCGATCCAGCGGCGATAGAGGTCCTTCCAGCCCGGCGGCGTTGTGACGGCAGCATCCCTGAGCACGGCACCGTGTTCATCGCCGATCTTGTAGAGCGGTGCCACCTCCTCGGTGGCGAAACGGCCGGCCTCGCCGAGGACGGCATCGACCAGATCCTCGCCGAGATCACCGAAGGTGCCGGCATCGAGGGCGGATTTCATGCCGGCAACGTGCTTCAGCGTGAATGCGATATCCTCGACCGGTGCCCGATACATGCCGCTCGATCCTCCTGATGCATCGGCCTCGCCAACCCTAGAGCCGGTGCGACCGCAAAACCATCCGCCTTTGGGCGGTCTCCCATCTTCTTTTTACGTAAACGTCAAATTTTGTCACGTGGATTTTGCAATCGCGCCGGCCTGTATTAAATTTGACAAACGCCGCATCAAGTCGACCGGCGACAGACCAGAACCAGCCGACCGGAACCAGCCCATGCTCGCCAGACCCGACGCCTATCGCTGCATCGAATGCGGCTTGCCCTATCGCGCAACGGGGTTCTGGTATCATGGCGGCCAGTTGGAACACGGTGCGGCCTACTGGTCGGATCGTGGCATATTGTGCTCGCCGTAATGCTCGCTTGCCCACCACCGCAAGCGCGCCGCCGAAGGCACGCTGCAGCAGGAGCCCGCGCCCGACCCGTTTGATTTTCAGCCGTTCAACCGGCGGTGAGCGCTTGACCAAAGGTATCATGATGCCAAACGAACAGGCCGACATTGCCCATACCGACGCAGTGCAACCCTCCATTGAGGCCGCCGTCATCCGCCTTTCGATCGAAGATCAGGTCGCCTTGGTGGAAATGATCATGAACCCGCCGGAACCGAATGAGGCGCTACGCAAAGCCGTGGACGCTTACAAACGGCTTGTCGTTGAGTCCCGGTAGCTCGCGCCCTCATTGTCGATCCGCTAAATACTGCTCAACCGTGGCTCCCAGGCCGAAGCATTTCCTTAACCATACCGGTTCACCATCGGTGTTTGATCAACGGGGACCCCTTGTTTGAAAACGCCGGCGCATCTTCTTCGCCGCTCAGCGATCGCTCTCGCGGCGATGATGGCGCTGATATCGGCGGCAAAGGCCTCGGACTTTTCCGAGCCGTGGAAGAGTGCCGACCGCGCGCTGGTCATCGACGCCTACGAGTACAATTCCATCGACTGGGCGCAACTCGCCACCGACAAGCGCATCGTTGCCTTCATCAACAAGGCCTCCGACGGCATGCCGCCGCCCTATTTCTGTTTCGGCAGCGACACTGACGTGAAGCTCTGCAAGGCGCTGTGGAAGCGCCATGCGGTGACGCGCGAACTGTTTCAGACGCGCCGGGTCGTTGCCAAGGCGCTCGGCATGAAATGGGGCGCCTATCATCTTGCCCGCCCCGGCAATCCGGTCGAGCAGGCCAACAATTTTCTCGATTTCGCTGATCCCGCGCCGGACGATCTCATGGTGCTCGATATCGAAGGCATCGATCCCTCGCAATGGATGTCGCTCGACGATGCCGAGGAGTTCGTGCGCCAGGTGCATCGGCGCGTCGGCCGCTTCCCGGTGCTCTACACCAACGGCAAGACCGCCCAGTACATCGCCGACAACCGCTACAAATACCGGCTCTTGTCGCGGCTACCGCTTTGGTACGCACGCTACAAGCCTGACATCGACGTGCATTTTCCGATGGGCAACTGGCGGAGCTACGCACTTTGGCAATTCTCGGCGCAGGCCAATTGCGGCCGTTTCCGTTGCCCCTACAGGGTTGCCGGCACGCCTAACGATATCGACGTTAACGTCGCGCCGGCAGATGCCGCCACACTGCGCCAGCAATGGCCCTTTGGCGGGCTGATCGATGTGCCGTCCGACTATCTTGCCAGCGTACCGGTGCCGCTGTCGCGCGAAGCAGCGCTCGCCGGCAAGGCCACTCTCATCTATGCCGATGTGGCAACGCCACCGACCGTCGAGGAAATGGTCGCCGTGCTCGGCTCGCGCTGGTCCAAATTCCGCGACGGGTTCCGCATGCCTGTGGTGAAGACGGTGCCACGACGGCCGGGCTTCGGCATCGTGCAATATGTCGCCTGGAAGCGGACCGGGCAACGCTCGCCCGAGCAGTTGGACGCCGCCTTTGCCGCTGCCGACCCCGTCAGCACCGGCTCGACCGAAATCGATCGCGGTCAGCCGTAAACGCCGCTCCGAAATCTCAGCTCGCCCGCTCGCGCGCCACAGCCTGCCAGCCGATGTCACGGCGGCAGAATCCGTCCGGCCAGTCGATCCGGTCGAGCGCGGCATAAGCCCGCTTCTGCGCCTCGCCGACCGTGGCGCCGGTCGCGGTGACATTGAGGACGCGGCCGCCATTGGCGACCAGCGCGCCGCCATTGATGGCGGTGCCGGCGTGGAAGATCTGGACGCCGTCGCCCGTCGCATCCTCGACGCCGCGGATGACAGAACCTTTTTCCGGCGTGCCGGGATAGCCCCGTGCGGCCATCACCACGGTGAGCGCCGCCTCGTCGCGCCAGCGTATGGACGTGTGCGCCAGTTGACCGTCGACGGCGGCGTTGAGCAGGACCAGCAGATCGTCCTTCAGCCGCATCATCAGCACCTGGCATTCCGGATCGCCGAAGCGGGTGTTGTATTCGATCAGTTTCGGCCCCTTGTCGGTGATCATCAGCCCGGCGAACAGAATGCCGGCAAAGGGTGCGCCAAGCTCTGACATGCCGCGCATGGTCGGCTCGATGATCTCGCGCATGGTGCGCTCGACCATTTCCGGCGTCATCACCGCCGCCGGCGAATAGGCGCCCATGCCGCCGGTGTTGGGGCCGGTGTCGCCATCGCCGACGCGTTTGTGGTCCTGTGCCGTGCCGAAGGGCAACGCGGTGGTGCCGTCGCAGAGGCAGAAGAAGCTCGCCTCCTCGCCGGTCATGAATTCCTCGACCACCACTTCCGCTCCGGCAGTGCCGAAGGAGCCCTCGAAACAGGCATCGAGTGCTGCCCGCGCCTCGTCCAGCGTCATGGCGACGGTGACACCCTTGCCGGCGGCGAGCCCGTCGGCCTTGATGACGATCGGTGCACCCGTCTTTTCGACATAGGCTTTGGCCGAGGCCAGATCGCTGAAACGACCATAGGCGGCAGTGGGGATGTTGTATCGAGCGCAGAGATCCTTGGTGAACCCCTTAGAGCCTTCCAACCGCGCGGCGGCCTTGGAAGGGCCGAAGACGCGGATGTTTTCGGCGCGCAGATCGTCGGCAATGCCGGCGACCAGCGGCCCTTCCGGACCGACGACGACGAGGTCGACTTTCTTCTCCCGGCAGAAGGCGGCAACAGTAGCGTGATCGGTAATATCCAGCTTAACCAGCTCAGCCTCAGCGCCAATGCCCGGATTGCCGGGGGCCGCGTAGAGTTTGGTCAGCACGGGAGATGCCGCGATCTTCCAGGCAAGCGCATGTTCGCGGCCGCCGGAGCCTAGAAGAAGAACGTTCATGGCCACCTCTTGATGCCGAAGATTCTGCTCTGGCGGCCATCTGATGGCGTTTTCTGCGCTTCCGCGTTCTACTGCGTCGCAGTAGAACTGAGCTCACGGACCAAATGTCCGCTGCGCTACGGTTCTCGAAACCACCACCATATGACTCGCCAGAGCGAATTTCGAAACAGTCTCTTGCAGCACCCGCTATTGCTCTCCGGGCGACGGGTCAAGGCATCAGGGTGTTTTGATCGAAATTGCGCACGGGAACGTTATCCCAGCCGAAAATCGGCGGCGACCATCGCCGCCGATTTTCTGGCAATTCGATTTAGGCGGGAAAGACCACCGGGAACCAGTCCTCGCGCAATTTCTGGCCCGGCCGCATGCCGTGGCCATGATAGGGCGGCGAGGTGCGGCCCGGCCGCTCGAGATAGTGGGCATCGTCGCCCACCCAGCGCAGTGACAGCGCCCGGCGCCGTGCCGCGGTCAGGTTGCCGCGCGCGCCGTGCGCTGTGCGGAAGTCGAACAGGATGGCGTCGCCCGGCTCCATCTCCCATTCGAGCACCTTCAACGACGGATCGTTATCGGGATCGGGCACCGGCAGATAGTCGCCCTCGCCGGCATAAAAATTGCTGTCGTCGAGCCAGCGCACCGGCAGGATCATCTTGTCCCATTTGTGCGAGCCGGCGATCAGCCGCAGCGTCGCCTCCTTCACCGGGTCGATGGGAATCCAGAAGCTCACCGTCTGCTGGCCATCGACGAAGTAATAGGGGATGTCCTGATGCCAGGGCGTCGGCTTCTGCGTGCCGGGTTCCTTGACCAGCACGTGATCGTGGAAGAACTGCGCGGTGCGCGACTGCATCACCGCCGCCGCGATTTGCGCGGCCGGCGATTTCCGCACCACCTCGACGAATTCGGGAATGCGCTCCCAATTGCAGTAATCGTCGAAGAAACTGCCGCGGCCATTGGCGATGTCGGACGCGGTGGTGCTGCGGTTCTGCATGTTGCGCTCGATGCCCGCGGCAATCGTATCGACCCAGCCCTTGAAGGCGCCACGGATGCAAACCGCGCCGTCACGCTGGTAGTCGGCAATAGTTTGCGCATCGATCAGGTCAGTGTCGATGGCGCGGGTAGCAGTCTGGGAAGCCATGGTGTCCTCCTTTCAGGATCGGGACGACTATCGCAACCCGCATTCATTCAGTAAAATAATAACTTCTCATCCGACACATAGATTTTGACTATGAGCCTCACCCTGACACAACTGCGCTACCTGGTCGCCGTCGCCCGCCACGGCAGCGTCACCGGTGCGGCCAGAACTCTGAACATCTCGCAGCCGTCGATTTCGGTGGCGATCGACGCCATCGAAAAGGATTTCGGCCAAAAACTGTTCGTGCGCCAGCGCGGAAGCGGTGTTTCGCTGACCTCGTTCGGCCGTATCGTCGTGGCCAAGGCAAAACAGGTTCTTACCGAGGCGGATGAACTGATGAGCCTGAGTTCAGGCAGTTCAGTTGTCGGCGGCGAGCTGGTGCTTGGATGTTTCGAGGATTTGGCGCCCTACTTCGCACCGGGTCTCATCCGCGCCTTCTCCGAGCGCCATCCAAGCGTCGCGGTGATCGTTCGCGATGAAACGTTCGAGACGCTCGGGCGGCGTCTGGCGGACGCCGCCATCGATCTCGGCCTGAGTTACGATCTCGGCCTGCCGTCGCATTTCGCCCGCATCCTGCTGCACGAGCTGCGGCCGCATGCGCTGTTGCCGGCAGGCCATAAGCTGGCGGACCGCCTTGAGGTCAGCCTGGCCGATCTGGCCGCCTATCCGCTGATCACGACGGACCAGCCGCAGAGCTGGCAGCACATGCTCGACCTGTTCCGCGGCCGCGGTCTCTCACCGGTGGCCGATAGGGCGACGAGTTCGTTCGAACTCCAGCGCAGCATGGTGGCGAACGGTTTTGGTGTCGCGGTCAGCTACACCCGGCCGCACGGCGACCGCAGCTATGACGGACTGCCGCTGATCTGCAAGCCGTTGTCGGATCCGCTGCCGATGCAGCGGATCATCCTCACCTATGACACGCATCAGCGCGTGTCGAATGCAGCGCTGGCATTCGTCGAGACGGCGAAAGACTGGTTTTCCACGCGCGACATCTTCACCGCCTGACGGGTTGGCGGCAGCCCCGCATCCGCTTGCCGCTTGACGGTTTCCGCGGCTGCTGCCACTCCATGGATATGGAACCTATCCAGTCGAAAGTGGCCCAGGGCCGTGTCGCCGATGCACCGAACGGCCATTGGGTCTACCGCGTGCTGCCGCGCGCGATTTGGCCCTATGCGCAGCTTGCGCGGTGGGACAGGCCGATAGGCTGGCAGTTGCTCTTGTGGCCATGCTGGTGGTCGGCGGCGCTCGCCGCGAGCGCCTATCCGCGCCCCGGCGACCCGCTGCTCTCGCTGCTGCCGGCACCATTGTATCTCGTGCTGTTCCTGGTCGGCGCCATCGCCATGCGCGGCGCCGGCTGCACCTACAACGACATCGTCGACGAGAACATCGACAACCAGGTCGAGCGCACCCGCTCGCGTCCGCTGCCGTCGGGCCAGACCACGCGCCGGCGGGCCTGGCTGTTCCTTGTGCTGCAAGCCCTGGTCGGCCTTGCCGTGCTCCTGCAGTTCAACAGCTTCGCCATCCTGCTCGGCATCTGCTCGCTGGCGATCGTCGCCATCTATCCATTCATGAAGCGGATAACCAACTGGCCGCAATTGTTTCTCGGCCTTGCCTTTTCCTGGGGCGCGCTGATGGGATGGGCGGTCGAGTTCGGCGATCTCGATGGCCCCGCCATCATGCTCTATATCGGCTCGATCCTGTGGGTGATCGGCTACGACACGATCTATGCGCATCAGGACAAGGAAGACGACGCCATTGTCGGAGTGCGCTCGACGGCACGGCTGTTCGGCGACAACACCAAGTCATGGCTGGTCGGGCTTTACGGCGGCACGCTGATCTGCTTCGCCATCGCCTTCGCCTCGGCGCAGGCGCCGGTGGTGGCGCTCGCCGGATTGATTGCCGCCGGCGCCCATATGGCCCGGCAGATCGCGGTTCTGGATATCAACGATCCGGACCAATGCCTGCGGCTGTTCCGGTCGAACAACCAGGTCGGCTGGCTGATCTTCCTCGGCCTGATCGGCGGCGCATTGTGGGTGGCGCTGAAACCGCTGGTGTAGTCTTCCTTCTCCCCGTCACTATACGGGGAGAAGGTGGCGGCAGCCGGATGAGGGGCAGCGCCGACCTTGGAGGCTAGGCGAGAGGTTCAGCGGCGGACCAGCGCACACTCAATTAAGTCTTAAGTGATGGCCGAACACTTAGGTCAGCGCCGCCCCTCATCGCCCTGCCGGGCGTTCGTCACTCGAAAAGCCAAGCAGTTGGCTTTTCGTCCGCTTTGCGGACCGCTCCTCAACTCCCGTAAACGGGGAGAAGGACGCTAGCTAGTCTCTTGAAATGATCTCCTGGCCGTCGATGACCAGCCTGAGACCGAGGTTGCCGGCCCTGCGGCGGGCGAGGAAGCGCGGGCGGCGCGTGTGCGAAACGCGGCCCTTACGGCGATCCTGCGGCGGCAGCGTCTTGATGGCGGCACCGGCGATTCTTCCAGGGTGCGGGCAACACCGTCCGATTCGATCAGCAGCATCGGCAGGCGGTAGGCATCGGCCCAGGCGCGCCAGTCGGCGGCGACATCGTCGAGATCGTCGGCCACCAAAAGCGGCACCGACAGCATCGGATCGTTGTGCAGGAGTTCCAGGGTCACCGTGACATTGCCTTCCGGATCCTCCATGGCGCGGGCGGCAACACCGCGGAACGCATTGGCCGGGAGAGCGATGATCGCCGGCACGCCGCTCATCTCGAGCATGCGGCGGATCACGGCGCCACGCTGGTCGATGGTGAACGTCACGTCGCCATAGTCGTCGCGCGTGGCGTAGCTGACCATCTGGGGCAGTCGGAATGGGTCGAGGCGCATGTTGCGTCCCGCCCAGACTGGCTTCAGTCCGGTGTTCATAGAGTGCCTTCCTGTCTGTCTCCTGAGAGCCGGTGTCCGGTTCTCTCCGGGCCAGTTTTCCCGGCCTCGTTATGGGGAAACAGTAGCGTGGGCTCCTTACCGCCGCGCTTAAGAAAGTCGGTTAAATTTTGCTGATCTCGGGGATGGTTATCGGAATGCCACCGACCACTAGATGTTGAAAGGATCAGATAACCTTACCGGGATTCATGATGCCGGCTGGATCGAAGGCGGCTTTCACCCGGCGCATCAGATCGATGGCCATCGGCGGCGCCGTGGCGATCAGTTCGTCGCGCTTCAACTGGCCGATGCCGTGCTCGGCCGAGATCGAACCGTGGAAGGAGCGCACGACATCGTGCACGGCATGGTTCATGGGATGGTAGAGGTCGAGGAACGCCTCATCCTGCCAGTCCACGGGGCGCGAGATGTTGTAATGCAGATTGCCGTCGCCCATGTGGCCGAAGCAGACCACGCGCGCGCCGGGGCAGACCCCTTCCACCACGCCGGCCGCCTTGTCGATGAACTCCGGGATCGCGGCTGTCGGCACCGAGATGTCGTGCTTGATCGAAGCGCCCTCGGGCTTCTGGCACTCTGGCAGCGTCTCGCGGAAATTCCAGAAGGCATCGCCCTGGGCAAGGCTTGCCGAGACCACTGCGTCGCCGATGATGCCTTGCTCGAGCGCTTCGGCCAGGATCTCCTCGATCAGCGCCCTGCCGTCTTCCTCGGAACGTCCTGAAGAGACCTGCATCAGCACATACCAAGGCCAATCATCGGCCAGCGGCCGCGTGATGCCTTGGCCATGCTTCAGCGTGAAGTCGTAAGGCCTTTTGCCGATCAGCTCGAAAGCGGTGAGCGAGGCGCCGGCCCGGTCCATCGCCAAGGTAAAGAGCGACAGCGCCGCCTTGGGCGACGACATGCCGGCAAAGGCGACCTCCCTGCCCTTCGGCCTCGGGAAAAGCTTCAAGACAGCGGCGGTGATGATGCCGAGCGTGCCTTCGGCGCCGACGAACAGGTTCTTCAGATCGTAGCCGGTGTTGTCCTTCTTCAGCTTGCGCAGATCGTCGAACACCTCGCCCGTCGGCAGCACCACTTCTACGCCGAGGCAGAGTTCGCGGGCGTTGCCATAGGCCAGCACGCCGGTGCCGCCGGCATTGGAGGAGAGGTTGCCGCCGATCTGGCAGGAGCCTTGCGCGGCGAGCGACAGCGGAAACAGCCGGTCGGCGGCATCGGCCGCCTCCTGCAGCGTCTGCAGGATGACCCCGGCCTCGACCGTCACCGTATTCGACAGGACATCGATCTCGCGGATGCGGTTCAGCCGCGACAGCGACAGGATGATCTCGCGGCCGGATTTGTCCGGCACCTGGGCGCCGACCAGACCGGTGTTGCCGCTTTGCGGCACGATCGGCGTTCCCGTCTCGGTCGCCAGGCGCATGATGCGGCTGACCTCGTCAACGCTGCCCGGCCGCAGCACCAGCGATGTCACGCCATGCCAGAGCCCGCGCCGCTCGATGAGGTAGGGCGCGATGTCCTGTTCGTCGCGCAGCGCGTATTTGTCGCCGACAATCGCCGCGAAGCGATCGATGAGAGCGGGGTCAAGTTTTGCTGAAATTTCGGTCATGCGGGAAAACTACGGTGTGGGCTCAGCGTTGTCACGGGGTGCGGCGGCGCGCGCGAGCCGGTCGTTGATGGCCTCGCCGAGACCGTCGAAAGGAATATTCTCCACCGCGATGGTGCGCGCACCACTGCGGTCGAGTTCCTGCATATAGGCGAAAAGATTGCTCGCCGCTTCGCGCAGATCGCCTGATACGGACAAATTGAGGAAGGCTGCTGCATGACGCCAGCCTTCAGCCCGCTGGCCGCCAAAGCCAAGCAGGGCTTCGTCCTTGCCAACCGCTCCGGCATTCAGGCGCATCGCGGCACCTGGTGCATAGTGCGAGGCAAGCATGCCGGGCGCCTCGATGCCCGCCCCTCCGCCACGCAACAGTTCCATGCCGATGGCCGCCTCGATCTCTCCGGCGGCGATGCCGCCAGGCCGGAGCAGGCGCAACCTTCCCCCTTCGGCCTTGACGATGGTCGATTCCAGCCCGACGGGCGTCGCGCCGCCATCGACCACCAGCTTGATGCGCGCGCCGAGATCGGCCGCCACCGCTTGCGCCGTCGTCGCGCTGATCTTGCCGGAGGAATTGGCGCTGGGTGCGGCAAGCGGCCGGCCGAGTTTTGCGATGAGGTCGCCGCCAAAGCCCCTCGGCATGCGCAAGGCGATCGTGTCGAGCCCGGCCGTGACCAGCGGATGGATGCCGTTGCCAGGCCGCTGCGGCAGCACCAGCGTCAGCGGACCAGGCCAGAACGCCTGTGCCAGTTTCCTTGACAGCGGATCGAACACAGCGATGCGCTCGGCCATCGCCATGTCGGCGACATGCGCGATCAGCGGATTGAAGCGCGGCCGACCCTTGGCTTCGAAGATGCGCGCCACGCCGATGCCGTTGGTGGCGTCGCCGGCAAGCCCATAGACAGTCTCCGTCGGGATGGCGACGACATCGCCGCTTTCGAGCAGCGCCAGTGCCCGCTCCAACGCCTCGCCGGCGGCAAGTATCTCAGCCACTCTCGTCACCTCGCAGATGCCGGCTGCGTAGTACGATGGCGGCTGTTGGGCAAGCCGGCTGTTCGGCAACCGAGCGCCTTGGCGATTTATCAATCCCTAAAATGCTACGTTTCCGCGAAAGCCGGCATCAATTCCGGTCGACTACCATTCGGGCTTGGGCGAAGGGGAGTGGTCATCGTGTCTGTGCGTATCCTGCTGGGTATCATCACCCTGGCGGCGTTGAGCGGCGAAGCTCAGGCCTCGTCCCTGGTCTTTCCCGGGGCGCCGGCCACGACGCCCTCCATCCTGACCCTGAAGGCGGGCGACACGAAGGCAAGCGATGTGGTGTCCGTCGTTGCGCTCGGCGAGCCCGATGTCACCTATGAGAAGGTGGCGGCGATCCCCAACGCGCCCGAGGCACGGCACGGTTTCATGCCAGGCCCGATGATCATTCGCGGCGGCGTCGTCGGCGGCGACTTCTCGACACCGGTGCAAGGCAAGGCACCAGCCGCGGCCACCACCCCTGCCCCCACTCCAGCCAAGGCGACCGCCTCGGCCGCTCCGGCATCGAACACGCAGAAGAAACCGGCCGCATCGACCATGCCCGCTTCCGGGGTCGGCAAGGTCAAGTAGCGGCCGGCAAACGGCCGGACCGGCCAGATTGTTGACAGCTTGACGGCGCTCGGCGCACCATTGCCGCGCGGGGTCGTGCGGCACATCTCGCTGGACGCCGCCGCCTGAATTTGGCCAAGTGATTCAGGCAAAGGGGCGGCTCTGGCAGACGAGCTTCGTCGTTTCAAAGGGGGTTGATCATGAGACTATCCAAGACCGTTACCGTGGCCGGGCTTCTGCTGGCATCGCTGCTGGGCGCCAGTGCGGCGCAAGCCGATGACATGCTGGGATCCTATGTCGCGCGCATTTCCGATAGGGATCATCAGGCGAGCGACGGCTATGCGCTGGACAGCGCCGCGCAGATGGTGCGGCAGGACCGCGCCAACTGGCACAAATTCCATCGCCGCGACAGAGACGACCAGGGCGATGAGTGGTTCACGACCAACGACGCGCGCGCCGACCTGCAGCGCATGCTTGAGCGTCCCGGCGCGATGAGTTCCTCGACCAAGCGCGCCATCGTCAATGGCGAACCGCTGATCCAGGTCGATGTCTACGAAAACAGCGTGCGCGTCAGCATCCTGGAGGACTGACAAAGTCAGCATCCGGGACGATGGACAAAAAGGGCGGCGCTGATGCGCCGCCCCTTCTTCTCGACAGAACCGGATTGAAATCTCAGGCCGCTTCTTCCTTGTCGTCGTCTTCTTCGGACTCGCCGTCTTCGGATTCTTCTTCGCCTTCGGCATCGTCGCCCTCGGCCTTCACGGCGTCATCTTCGTCCTCATCTTCGTCGTCACCCGAGGCCGTGGCGGCTTCGGCGTCTTCGTCAGACTCTTCGCCGTCTTCGTCGTCGCCTTCTTCTTCGTCGCCGTCCTCGTCGTCAGAGTGATCGGCGGCTTCGACCGCGGCAGCGGCGTCGTGATCGGTTTCGGAAGCGGTTTCAAGCGCCTCGGCGGCGGCCGAGGTTTCTTCAGTCACTTCGATTTCGTGATCGGAATTCATGGAAGCCTCCGTTGGGTTGGGGAACATGTCCCTTTTGCCACGGAGAGATCATCGTCATATGACTGTAAGCCGGCTCGAATGGTCGGCTCGCAGATATTTTTCCTGGGCCTTTGCCCTGCCCTATTCGAGCGTGATCTGGCTCGAAAAACCGGCGCCTGTTTTTCACCGATAGGGTCTTCAGCCGGCCTTCTTAACCGGCGATTTTCGAGAAATCCGCGACCTGACCTGTGGCCGCGCGAATGCGCGTGAGAAGCGCCAGACGGTTGGCTCGCACCGCCAGGTCTTCATCATTCACGAGAACACCTTCAAAGAATGAATCAACGGGTTCGCGCAATGCGCTAAGCGCCAGCATGGCGGCGGAAAAGTCTTCGTTTTGAATCGCTTCGCCGGCTTGCTTCTCGGCCTGATTCACCGCCACAAACAGCGCCTTCTCGGCATTCTCCTTGAACAAAGCCGGCTCAACGGTTTCGGCGACCGCCGTTTTCTTCTTCTCTTCCGCAGCCAGGATGTTGGCCGCACGCTTGGTGCCGGCAAGCAGGTTCCTGCCGTCCTCGGTATCGAGGAAGGAGCCCAGCGCTTCGACGCGGCGGACGATCTGCAGGAGGTCGTCGGACTGCGGCGTGATGACGGCGTCGATGAGATCGTGACGGGCGCCCTGGTCACGGAGATAGACTTTGAGGCGATCGTGGAAGAAGGCAAGGAGGTCTCGTATCTGGTCCGCACCACTGCCTGCATAACGCGCGCCGGCGCTCGCGAAGAGCGAAGACAGCTGCAATTGAATTCGGTCTTCAACCAGGATTCTCACCACACCCAGCGCTGCGCGACGCAACGCATACGGGTCCTTTGATCCCGTCGGCTTTTCATCGATGGCCCAGAAGCCGACCAGCGTATCCAGCTTGTCGGCGAGCGCGACGGCGACCGAAACGGGATCGCTCGGCACATAATCGGACGGGCCTTGCGGCTTATAATGCTCCTCGATGGCCGCGGCCACCGATGGGTGTTCGCCCTGCAGCAGCGCGTATTTGCGGCCCATGGCGCCCTGCAATTCCGGAAACTCGCCAACCACTTCGGTCTGCAGATCGGCCTTGGCGAGAACAGCGGCGCGGCGCGCCAGCGTAGGATCGGCGCCGACGATCGGCGCCAATTCCTCCGCCAGTCGCTGAATCCGCTCCACCCGCTCGCCTTGTGTGCCGAGCTTGGCATGGAACGTCACATTGAGATGGTCGAGCCGGGCCATGCGCTGGTCGAGCGGCTTTTTCAGATCGAGGCCGAACTTCTCAGCCGATGCTTCGAGCTGGTCGAGATCAGGCAGATCGCCCTGGTCGGTCGTCCAGAAATAGAGCGCGTCGGAGAGGCGCGCGCGCACCACCTTGCCGTTGCCGTGCGCGATCTCCTTGCCGCCGTCCTTGGCTTCGATGTTGGCGGTGAGGATGAAGCGGTTTGACAGCGCCTCGCTTTCGCCTTGCGGGCGCGTGACAAAGCACTTCTGGTTGGCGCGGATGGTCAGCCGGATCACTTCGGCCGGAATGGCGAGGAAATCCTGCTCGAACTCGCCCATCAGCACGACGGGCCATTCGACCAGCCCGGACACTTCCTCCAGCAAGCCTTCGTCCTCGACGAGGTCGAGCCCGTTGGCAAAGGCGAGGTTGCGCGCGTCGGCAAGGATGATCTCCTTGCGCCGGTCGGCGTCGAGCACGACCTTGGCAGCCTCCAGCTTGCTCACATAATCGTCGAAGCGGCGCACGCTGATTTCGCCGGGCGCGAGGAAACGGTGGCCGTAGGTGATGTTGCCGGAGCGGATGCCGTCGATCTCGAAATCGACCACGACAGGCTCCTCGGTCTCCGGGCCGAAGGTGCACAGGATGGATTGCAGCGGCCGCACCCAGCGCAGCGAGCCCGGCTTGGCCGAGGCCGGCCCCCAGCGCATCGATTTCGGCCAGGGGAAATTGCGGATGATATCAGGCACCAGTCCAGCGATGATCTCTTCGGCCGCCCTGCCCGGCTTCGAAATATGGGCGACATAGAAGTCGCCCTTCTTCGGGTCGGAATGGACATGCGCCTCGGCGACCGAAGACAGGCCTGCCTTGCGAAGGAAACCCTGGACTGCCTGCTCGGGGGCTGATGTCGACGGCCCCTTGATCTCTTCACGGATATCCTTCGAGCGTGCGGTCAGCCCCCTGATGTCGAGTGTCAGGCGCCGCGGCGTCCAGTACTCGCGCGCCGCCTCATAGGTCAGACCCGCCTCGACCAGACCGTCGGTCAGCATCTTCTTGAGATCGCCCGCCGCCTTGCGCTGCATGCGCGCGGGGATTTCCTCGGAGCGAAGTTCTAGAAGCAAGTCAGGCATTGGGGTCAGCTCGTGCGGGAGAGTGGTCCGGGCGGGGCATAGCAACTCGGCTGGCCGCTGTCACCCTTTCCAGAAATTTTGGCCGCTCTGTCGGGTCGAGACGATCCGGCCCGTCCTTGGATCAGAGATTTCCATGAACCAAACGCAGCGCTGAAGCGACCCACGCTCAGGCAGGGAACACTTGGCTGAACGACCATGAAAACGGCATCCAGACTTCTTCAGATCCTCGCGCTCAGCGCCTGTTTCACCGCGCAGGTCCACGGCGCCTTCTCGATGCCGGGCGTACGGCAGGCAATGCGGACTATCGACGGTGCCAGCGGTCAGAGCGCGCCGCCGGTCAGCACAGTCACCACACTCGCGAAAACAGTTGGCTAGGCCGCCAATCCGCCAGCCTGTGTCTTCAAAAACGCCTCGCCGCAGGCCTTCGCCAGATTACGCACCCGCAGGATATAGCTTTGCCGCTCGGTGACCGAGATCACGCCGCGGGCGTCGAGCAGGTTGAAGACATGGCTGGCCTTGATGCACTGATCATAGGCCGGGAAGACCATCTTGTGCATCGGCAGATTGTCGTTCGATGCCGGCGCGCCGGCATCGAGCAGCGCCTTGCACTCGGCCTCGGCATCCTCGAAATGCCTGAGCAGCATCGCCGTGTTGGCGTATTCGAAATTGTGGCGCGAATATTCCTGCTCGGCCTGCAGGAAGACGTCGCCATAGGTCACCTTGTCAGCGCCCTCACGGCCGTTGAAGTTGAGGTCGTAGACATTGTCAACGCCCTGCACATACATGGCCAGCCGCTCCAGCCCATAGGTCAACTCACCCGCCACCGGCGCGCATTCGATGCCGCAGACCTGCTGGAAATAGGTGAACTGCGACACTTCCATGCCGTCGCACCAGCATTCCCAGCCAAGCCCCCAGGCGCCGAGCGTCGGGCTTTCCCAATCGTCCTCGACAAAGCGGATATCGTGCAGTAGCGGGTCGACGCCGATCGCCGCCAGCGAGCCGAGATAAAGCTCCTGCAGGTTCGGCGGGTTCGGCTTCAGGATCACCTGGTACTGGTAATAATGCTGCAGCCGGTTCGGGTTCTCGCCATAGCGGCCATCCTTGGGGCGGCGCGAGGGCTGGACATAGGCGGCGTCCCAGCGCCGAGGCCCGAGCGCGCGCAGCGTCGTTGCCGGATGAAACGTGCCGGCGCCGACCTCCATGTCGTAAGGTTGGAGGATGACGCAGCCATAGGCCGCCCAGTAATTGTGCAAGGTCAGGATCAGCCCCTGGAACGAGCGGCTGGGGTGCATATGGGCGGGGATTTCAATCGTCACGGGTGGCCTCGACAGCAAAGGCTAGAGCCTGTCCTCGAGCATGATCTTTTCCGAAAACCGGTACCCACTTTTCGGGATCATGCTCTTGCCGGCACGTCCTAGAGACACGGCGGCGAAGCGTCAAGCAAGGCGCACGGTTCGCTGCCATCGTGCTGATCCATGTGGAGTGCTTTGCAAGTGCCTGGCCCATTGCTTGCCGCCCGAGCCTGCGATCAGTTCGATGCATCATCCCTGGCAACGATAGGTTCCGCCATGCCCAGCCCGATCGCCATCCGTCCCGTCTCCCGGCAGGATTACGAGCAATGGCTGCCGCTGTGGGACGGCTACAACGCGTTCTACGGCCGCTCGGGCGAGACGGCGCTGGCGAGCGAGATCACCGCGATGACGTGGTCGCGCTTCTTCGATGCCTATGAGCCGGTCCATGCCCTGGTGGCCGAAAGCGAGGGACAGCTCCTCGGCCTCGTGCACTATCTCTTTCACCGCAGCACGACGGCGATCGCGCCGAACTGTTACTTGCAGGACCTGTTCACCACGCAGGCCTCGCGCGGCAATGGCATCGGCCGGGCACTGATCGAAGGCGTCTACGAGCGCGCCCAGGCAGCCGGTTCCGGCCGGGTGTACTGGCTGACGCACGAAACCAACCAAACCGCGATGAAGCTCTATGACAAGATCGGCGAACGCTCCGGCTTCGTCGTCTATCGGAAGCTTTTCTGAAACTTCGCGCCGCTCCAAACGAAAACGGGGCTCCGAAGGAGCCCCATTCGCATTCAAAAAGCCTACTTCACCCCTTCGGGGCGGGCACCGGCTCGGGCTTGACCTTGGGGGTCTCCTGCGCCGTGTTGGACTCAATCGGCGGCAGGCCCTTCATCAGCTTCTGCTGCAAGGTGGCCAGCACATCGGGATCGGGCTTCAGGTCGCGGGCCTGATTCCACTGGAAGGTGGCTTCCAGCTTGCGGCCGACGCGCCAGTAGGCATCGCCGAGATGGTCGTTGAGAACCGGATCTTCCGGCTTCAGCGATACGGCGCGTTCCATCTCGCGCACCGCGTCGTCGAACCTGCCAAGGCGGAAATAGGCCCAACCCAGCGAATCGACGATGTAACCGTCGCTCGGCCTGAGATCGACGGCCTTCTGGATCATCGCCAGGCCTTCCTTCAGGTTGGTGTTCATGTCGACCCAGGAATAGCCGAGATAGTTCAGCACCTGCGGTTGGTCGGGCTGCAGTTCCAGCGCCCTGCGGAAATTCGGCTCGGCCTTCGGCCATTCCTTCAGCCGCTCATAGGCGATGCCGCGCTGGTAGAAGATGTTCCAATTGGCCGCGGTCGGCGTCTTCAGCACCTCCACGGCCTTGTCGTAGAGATTGGCGGCCGAGCGGAAATCATCCTTCGAGGAATAGACCCCGCCAAGCGCCAGATAGGCGCGCATGTCGTTGGGATGCGCGTCGACGAAGGCCTTCAGATGGGTGATCGCCTCGTCATGGCGGTCGAGATCGGCAAGGTTGAGGCCAAGCTGCAGGTCCGAAAGCTCCTTCAGCGGCGACGAATCGGGGATCCGCCGATAGAGCGCGATGGCCCCCTCGCCGTCCTTCAACTGTTCGGCGACGGCGGCGAGCTGCACGAGGGCCGCGTCGCTGTCAGGCCTCAGGGCGAGCGCATATTGCAGGTAAAGGCGGACAAACGGCTCGCCGCCGCCACGGTTGAGCGCGGTGGCGAGATCGAGCAGGATTTCGGAAGCGCCGTCGGACGGGCCGGAAACGAAGGGCGCGATCTTGTCGCCCTTGGCAATCCTGTCGCGCAAGGCGACGATTTCCAGCTTGCCCGGCGAAAACGCCTCGGCCTGGTCGAGCACCGAGATCGCCTTGGCCTTGTCGCCCTTGCGGGACAGGAACGAGGCATAGGCCTGTGCATTGCGCATCCAGGTTTCGGGCGCGGCGCCGCCGGCGGTCGTGTCCTGCAGCGTTGCGGCGTAGATCGCCTCGGCCTTTTCGGGCATGCCGGATGCATCGGCGATCAGGGCGCGGTGGAAGGCTTTGAACAGGCCGAACCAGTCCGGCCCCTGCAGCTTGTCGATGGAAGCCATCGCATCCGTGGCTTCACCGGCACCTTGCTGCGCCCAACCGGACATGACGCCGGAGATCAACCGGTCGAGATCGGATTCCAGCGACAGCTTGAGCCAGTATTGCGCCTTGGTGAAATCCTTCTTGTGGAAGGAATCGACGGCCAGCGCCAGGCGTGAGAAGCGCTCGACATCGGGCACCTCCTTGAGCTTGTCGGCATAGACCAGGGATTCGTCAAAGCGGCCTTGCGCGATCAGCGACAGCATCAGGCTCTGCTGCAGCCCGGTGTCACCCGGATCGAAGGCCAGGGCCTGCTTGTAGTAGGCGATGGCGCTGTCGAGGTCGTTGTCGCCTTCGGCGATCCGGGCGGCCAGATAGGCGCCCGAGAACGACGAAATTTTGACCGGTTCGGTGGATTGCTTGGCATAGGCCGGCAAAGCCGAAATCGCCATGCCCGTCACAATTGCCAGCCTTGTCAGCCAGCGCGCACGTCCTTGCTGCATCGTATCCCTTTCAGCCAGGCGCCATCTCCGCGTCAGCGGGATCGACGTAGACTCGATCTTTCCGGGCAAAGCATGGCCTTTTTGGGGTCGCGCTTCAATCCGCCTGAAATTCACAATCGGGTCAGCCGATTAACAAACCATGGCTGAAGGGGATTTTCGACTGCGGAAAGGCCCGCGTCAAGGTCCACGCTCTCCCGGCGCGACGGATCGCTGCACCTTCGTATCGGCGAAGCCGCCAGACGCTATCGCGCTGCACAGCTCGTTCCATTCGCAGCCGTCGCAAGCCTTGCGCACGCCACCGGCAGAAAACACCTGTCGCATCCGCGCCAGGATTGCCGCGTCGAGATCGAGGCGCACACCCGCCTGGATTGGCCGGGCCAGCAGATCCCCGACATCGCGTGCGGCAAGCCGGTCCCGTTCGATGACGCTCTCGTTGAGACAATGCGGTTCCGGCTCATCGAGCAAAGGCGCGCAGATGTCGTCCGGGCCGGAAACGAGGAGGATGTCCTCGCCCCGCCTCAGGCGCTCCGCGACCGCGTCGTAATTGGCGGTGAAAGCGGGGCTGTATCCCTTGCCCACATAGGTGAGCAGGCAAAGGAGGTGGTGGGCGCGCAGCCTGATCGTCACGAATTGGCCGGCTTCGCCTTGCCGCCGCGAAGCGCCATCAGCGTCGCGGCTCCAAGCGCCGACTTGAGCAATCCGCCGACGATGAACGGCAGGAAGCCGAAGGTGATGGCCTTCTCAGTGCCGATCATGACGGCAAGCCACGCCGTGCCGAGCACCAGACAGGCTAGATTGCCGAGCAGCATGGCGGCGAAGGCAAGCAGCACCCTGTTGCCGTTCCAGCCGCGTTCGGCCAGCCAGCCGACCAGCGCGCCGGTGACCGGGAAGGCGAAGAGATAGCCGCCGGTCGGGCCGACGAAATGCGCCACGCCGGCAGCGCCGCCGGCCAACACCGGAAAGCCGGCAGCACCTTCGACAAGCCACGCCGCGATGGTGACCGCGCCAAGCCGCCAGCCATAGAGCGCGCCAATGAGCGTCACGGCGAAGGTCTGCATGGTCACGGGGACAGGCACCATCGGCACTTCAATGTAGGACGACAGCGCCAGGAACAGCGTGCCGAGCACGACGGCTCCGACCTGCCAGGCGAGCGAGCGATCCTGGAGCCGGAGCGGGCTGAAGGACGGCTTACTGGACGTGAATGCGATGTCTGTCATGAGGATTCCTTCGCTCGATTTGAAATTATAGATAATTTTGGTTTTCGATCTATTATCGAATCCACATTTTCGCTGTGATAGCAAGCCTTCCCACGACAAAGACCGTCTGACCTGCGTCGCGACGCGCTTCCGATCATTACTTTATGCATGTCGTTCTCCCAAAACCGGTGGGCCACTTTTGGGCGACGTGCATCAACCCACGATCGCGAAGGCTTCGCGCGTCGTTCCGGAAGCCGTCCGGACTGGCTTGCGGCCAATCCATTGGACATGCCGGCCCAGCGTCGCGGCGGCCGATTCGGTGTTTCCTTGTCGCAAGGCGGTCAGGATCGCCCGGTGGTCCTGGTCGGTGCGTATCTCCCACTCCGAGCGCCATGCCGCGAACAGGAAGCGGGCGCTGGCCGCATGCAGATCGTCGATGGTGGCGAGCAGGCGCGGCATGGCGCATGGCGCCAGGATCAGCCGGTGAAACGCGCGGTTGGCTTCCTCCCAAGACCTGACGTCGCGGGACTTGTCGCCGGCCTTGGTGGCTTCCTCGGCAAGATCAAGAATGGCTGACGTCAGATGCGGCGCGGCGTGACGCAGCGCCAGCACTTCGAGGGCTGCCCGCATTTCAGCCACTTCCTTGACTTCGCCGAGATCGAAAGCCGCGACGCGCACGCCGCGGCGCGGCTCGCTGACGGCAAGGCCTTGCGCTTCCAGCCGGCGGAACGCCTCGCGCACCGGAACGTGGCTGGTGTGGAACTCCTCGGCGACATGATCCTGGCGCAACCGGGCGCCAGGCTCGATCGCGCCCGAGATGATGCGGTCCGCCAGCACCTTGCTGATGCGCACCGCGATGGTGTCGTCCGTGCCCTTTGCCATGTTTTATAGATAATTTGCGGAAGGGCCGCTTGTCGAGACGGCGAGACCGGCTTCCACAACTGCCTGGCGAAACGATGCCGGCATTCAGAGGCGCCCTGCCAACCTTGAGTCCAACGCCTGCATGGCAACAGTGACGAGATCGTGCAGGCGCTTGTTTGGTACGCCGTCACGCGCCTGTACCGAAAGTCCGTGCATGAGCGTGGCGTAGTAATCGCCCAGCGCCTCGGCATCCGTACCCGGTTTCAGTTCGCCGTCCCGAACAGCCTCGTTCAGCCGCTCGACGATCGATACGGTGCGCGCCCGGCGGTGCTGTGCCAGCCACTCCTGCACACGGTCATTCTCGACGGCGCAGTTGGTGGCGGCCGATACCACCATGCAGCCCTGCGGCCGTCCCGGCTTTGTGTAGGTTTCGACGGCCTCACGCAGCATTCGCTCGATGGCACGCCGGGCGGTCGGCTCTTCCGCCAGCGCCCGCGCGGCAAATCCGCCTTCATGGGCCTCATAGAGGCCGACCGCTTCCCGAAACAGATCCTCCTTCGACCCAAAGGCCGCGTAGATGCGCGCCGAGGCGATGCCGAGTACCGAGACGAGGTCGGCCATCGAGGTGCCTTCGTAACCGCGTGTCCAGAAGGCATCCTGCGCCTTCTCAAGCGCCTCATCACGATCGAACTCCCTCGGCCTGCCCGCCATCGCCAACTCCATTTTTTATCGATCAACAAATAATCCGCTTGACTCCGGATTGCAAATTCCAATTCTTTGTCAATCGATAAAGAATCGTAGACCGGAGACTGACATGAGTTCACTCAATCAAGACGCGGCGCTCGATGTCGCGCCGACTCAAGCGGCGGCCGGCAGCGGGCGCGGCGCCACGCTGGCGTTGCTCGCCTTCGCCCAGCTCATCATCGCGCTCGACCTCAACATCGTCTTCGTGGCGCTGCCGGAAATCGGCTCGGGCCTCGGCTTTTCCGGCCAGACATTGCAATGGGTGGTGAGCGCCTACACCGTCTTCACCGGCGGCTTCCTGCTTTTTGGCGGCCGCGCCGCCGATCTTGTCGGCCAGCGCCGCGTCTTCATCTTCGCGCTCTGGCTCTATGCGCTCTCATCGCTGCTTGGCGGCCTCGCCTGGTCGCCCGGAGTCATCATCGCGGCGCGCGCCGTGCAAGGCATTGGCGCTGCCTTCCTGTTTCCGGCGACATTGTCGCTGATCAATCGCCTGTTCGCCGAAGGGCCGGAGCGCAACCGGGCGCTCGCGGTCTGGGGTGGCGCCGGGGCAAGCGGCCTGACCCTCGGCTCCCTGGCGGGAGGGTTTTTGACCAGCGCCTTTGGTTGGCCGGCCGTGTTCTATGTCAATGTGGTGCTGGCCGGCGTCGCCATCGCCGCCGCCTTTGCCATCATCCCGCGTGATCCGAAGCGGCAGGCGCATCGCAATTTCGACCTGCCCGGCGCGCTCACCGTCACTGCGGGCGCCACGCTGCTGGTCTTCACGCTGGTTCAGGGACCGGACTATGGCTGGACGTCGCCGACAATCCTCGCCAGCGCCCTGCTTGCGGCGTTGTTCCTAGTCGTCTTCACCGTGATCGAGGCACGGAGCGCCGACCCGCTGATGCCGCTGCGCCTGTTCCACAACCGCAGCCTGGTCGCCGGCATGACGATCACCTTCCTCTACATGGGGACGTTCGGGGCCTTGCCCTATTTCCTCACCGTGCTGTTGCAGACCGTGCATGGTTTCACTGCCCTGCAGACTGGCCTGGCGTTCCTGGTGCCATCGATCGCCATCGCCACCGGCACGCAGCTCGGCGAACGTCTGGCGACACGCTTTTCGACACGCTCGACCCTGGTCGGCGGCATGTTGATCGGAGCGGCCGGCACGGCCTTGATGGTCCTTGGCGCGTCGGCCGAGAGCAGCTATGCCGCCCTCGTTCCCGGCCTGATCATCTCGGGTGTCGGCCAGGGCATCGTCTGGACCGCGATGTGGATCGCGGCCGCTTCGGGCGTCGCTCATGACGAACAGGGCGTTGCGTCGGGCATGGCCTGCACGACGCTCAACATCGGCAACGCGATAGGGATGGCGACTTTGATCGCGGTCGCCAACAGCCATATCGCGGGGCTGACGGGCGATGCGCTGAAGAGCGCGATCGCCGACGGCATTGAGCTTGCCTTCTGGCTCGCGGCGGCAGGTATCCTGATCAGTCTGCTGGCCGCGATGGTCCTGCCGGGGAAAGCAAAGTAGCCGACGCCGAAGTGACGCCGTTCAGTTCACCCGGCTGATGCAGAAATCGATGACGTCGATCAGCGCCGATTTCTGCGGCGTCTCCTCCAGCGGCGCCAGCGCGTCGCGGGCGATCTCGCCGAAATGCCGGGCGCGGCCGATCGTATCGGCGATGGCGCCGTGGCGGGTCATCAGGCCGATCGCCTTTTCCAGGCCGGCGTCGTCGACGACATTGTCCTCGATGGCGCGCTTCCAGAAGGTGCGCTCGGCCTTGGTGCCGCGCCGATAGGCGAGGATGACAGGTAAGGTCACCTTGCCCTCACGGAAATCGTCGCCGACATTCTTGCCGAGGTCCTTGCTGGTGCCGCCATAGTCCAGCGCATCGTCGATGAGCTGGAAGGCAAGGCCGAGATTCATGCCGTAGGAGCGTAGTGCCGCGCGATCATTGCGGGTCGCCTGGGCAATGACCGGGCCGACTTCGGCAGCAGCCGAAAAAAGTGCTGCGGTCTTGGCCTTGATGACGGCGAAGTGCTCGTCCTCGGTGGTTTCGAGGTTCTTGGCGGCAGCAAGCTGCATCACCTCGCCCTCGGCGATGATCGAGGCCGCACTCGACAGGATGTCGAGCGCTTCGAGCGAGCCGACATCGACCATCATGCGGAAGGCCTGGCCGAGCAGGAAATCGCCGACCAGCACGCTCGCCTGGTTGCCCCAGATCATGCGGGCGGTCTTCTTGCCGCGCCGCATGCCGCTCTCGTCGACGACGTCGTCATGGAGAAGCGTCGCCGTGTGCATGAACTCGACCGAGGTGGCGAGCTTGACGTGGCCTTCGCCGGCATAGCCGAACATCTGCGCGGCGGCCAACGTCAGCATCGGCCGCAGCCTTTTGCCGCCCGACGAGATCAGATGGTTGGCGACCTCCGGGATCATCTCGACGTCGGAGCCGGCCTTGGACAGGATCAACTCGTTGACGCGCCCCATATCGGCCGCCGTCAGATCGATCAGATCCTTGATGGAGGCGGGTTCCCGCTTCCCGTTTTCGATGTTGAGAACGACACCCACGACAATCACTCCCGTCTTGGTATAACGCGTGCGACGGCACCCTTAGTCCCGATACGGACTCTAGGGCGGCGGACACGGCCACGGCAAGTGGCGAATTGGCGCGGCGTCGGTGACAGCTTGTTAACGATCCGGCAGGGAGCGTGGCGCTGCCACGGAATCCCCTGCCCGTTTACATCAATAGCGCAAACTGCGAGTTTCATACGATGATAGAGCTTGTCCGCACCAACGATGCCGTCATCATCTCCTTCGTCGAATCGCTGATGCGCGACGCCGGCATCGCCTGCTTCGTCGCCGATCAGAATATGAGCATTCTCGAAGGGTCGATCGGTCTTTTGCAGAAGCGCGTCATGGTCGACGCTGACCAGGCCGATGCAGCAAGGCGCATCCTCAGGGATGCCGGCATCGCCAACGAGATCCGTACAAAATAATGTCGGCCGCGCCAGCCACCCTCGCCCCGGAGACGCCGGCCCATACGGTCGATGCCTTCCATCGCGGCCGCTTCTGGCTGGTGCAGCCCAAGCATGGCGGACACCGCGCCGGCATGGATGCGATGATGCTGGCGGCATCCGTGCCATCCTCGTTCGACGGGCGCCTGGCCGATTTCGGCGCCGGCGCCGGTGCTGCCGGCCTGGCGGTGCTGTCGCGCTGTCCGGCAGCTCATGCCGTGCTCGTCGAACGCGCACCGGAAATGGCGGCCTTCGCTTCGGCCACTCTTGCTCATCCCGGCAATGCACATCTCAGCAATCGTGCCTCCGTGCTCGTGGCCGATGTCACGATGTCGGGCCAAGCCAGGGCCGCCGCCGGCCTCGCCGACAATGACTTCGACTACGTCATCATGAACCCGCCCTTCAACGCCGCCCGGGACCGCGCCACGCCTGACAGGCTGCGGAAGGAAGCCCATGTCATGGAGGACGGGCTGTTCGAAAGCTGGATCCGCAGTGCGGCGGCGGTGGTCAGGCCGCGCGGCGGGCTTGCCGTCATCGCGCGGTCCGAACAGCTCGGCGCCATTCTCGACGCGATATCAGGCCGTTTCGGCGATGCCGAGATGCTTGCCGTGCACCCTCGCCCCGACGCAGCGGCGATCCGCATCATTGTGCGGGCAGTGCTCGGCGCGCGCGGAAAGCTCGCCATCCGCCCGCCTTTGATGCTTCACGCACAATCGGGCAACGGCCCCGATGAGCGCAGCGAAATGATCGCCAACGGTCTCGCCTCGTTGTTTGGAGATTGAGCTATTCCTGGCCTCCGCATTGCCGTTGGCCGGGAAATCCCTACATGCCTGCAACCCATCGACCGGAGACCACGCCCTCGTGAAACGCCTTTTCAACCGACTGCTGCCGAAATCCTGGCGCTCCACCGTCGTCACCATTCCGGTCATCCGGCTGCACGGCACCATCATGGCCGGCGGCCAGTTCCGGCAGAATCTGTCGCTGGCTTCCACAGCCGGCCTCATCGAAAAGGCGTTTTCCTTCGACGCGCCGGCCGTTGCCGTCTCGATCAATTCGCCCGGCGGCTCGCCGGTGCAGTCGAGGCTGATCTTCAAGCGCATCCGCGATCTGGCAGTTGAAAAGAACAAGAAGGTGCTGGTCTTCGTCGAGGACGTCGCCGCCTCAGGCGGTTACATGATCGCGGTTGCCGGCGATGAGATTTTTGCCGATCCCTCCTCCATCGTCGGTTCCATCGGTGTGGTCTCGGCCTCGTTCGGCTTTCCCGAACTGATGAAGAAGATCGGCGTCGAGCGCCGTGTCCACACCGCCGGACAGAACAAGGCGGTGCTCGATCCGTTCAAGCCCGAGAAGAAGGAAGACGTCGAGCGGCTGAAGGCGCTGCAGCTCGAGGTGCACGATACCTTCATCGATCTGGTCAAGGAGCGGCGCGGCACGAAGCTGAAGGACGATCCGGACTTGTTCACCGGCCTGTTCTGGACCGGCAAAAGGGGTCTGGAGCTCGGCCTCGTCGATGCACTCGGCGACATGCGCACGGTGCTGAAGACCCGGTTCGGGGCGAAAACCCAGCTGAGATTGGTCACGGCGCCACGCGGTTTCCTCAGCCGTTTCGGCCTGTTCGGCTCGAGCAAGGGCTTTTCAGCGCCCGATATCGCCGCAGCTGCCGCCAGCGGCGTCCTCGATGCGGCGGAAGAGCGCGCATTGTGGGCTCGCTTCGGGCTTTGAAAAGCCGGCAAAACCGTCTAGCATGAAGGCTTGAAGTCCTATGCATGTCGTTTTCCCAAAACCGAACACAGTTTTGGGCGACATGCATTAACCGACCCGACCGGCCGCCTTCGCCGGCCCAGCGTGGTAGGAGTTGTGACATGCCGCAGATCATTTTCTTCACCGTCGTTGGCGTCGCCGCCTATTTCGGCTACCGCACCTTCGTGCGCGAAGCCGAGCGCGTGACCGCCAAGGTGCGGCGCACCGAAAAGCAGGCGGCCAATGGCGCGATGGGAACGCTGGTCAAGGATCCGAAGACCGGCGAATACCGGCTGGCCAAGGACTGAGCATCATCCCCCATACGACTGACGCCGTGGACACCGAGATCGGTTCGCGTACCTGGCACGCGTTTGCCAAGATCAATCTGGCGCTGCATGTCACCGGCAGGCGTCCTGACGGTTATCACCTGATCGACAGCCTTGCGGTGTTCACGCGTTTTGGCGACCGGGTCGAGATCGCGCTCGCCGACAGTGACGATTTTACTGTGTCCGGCCGCTATGCGCCGGCAGTTCCCCTCGACGCCAGCAATCTTGCGCTCAAGGCGCGCGATGCCTTGCGACGGGAGGCCGGCCCCGAGCGCACTCCGCCCGTCGCCATAAAGCTGGAAAAGAACCTGCCGGTTGCCTCCGGCGTCGGCGGCGGTTCGAGCGACGCGGCGGCCGTGCTGCGCGGGCTGGCGGAAACATGGCGCCTGGACATCGATGGCGCCGAACTGGCGCGGATCGGTCTCTCGCTCGGCGCCGATGTGCCGATGTGCCTGGCGGGAAAGCCGCTGGTGGCGCGCGGCATTGGTGAAGAGCTGTCGATGGTGCCGGACTTCTCGGCGCTGGGACTGGTGCTGGTCAATCCCGGCACGCCGGTCTCTACGGCCGACGTGTTCGCGGCACTTTCCCGCCGCGACAACGAGCCTCTGCCGCCGCTGCCGCGCAGCATCGATTTTCACAGCCTGCGCAACTGGCTGGAGATCACCCGCAATGATCTCGAACCGGCGGCGCTGGCGCTGCAGCCCGCCATAGGCCGGGCGCTGTCGTGGCTTGATAAGGCCGGATCGGGCTTTTCACGCATGTCCGGATCGGGCGCGACCTGTTTCGGCCTGTTCGAGACCGGCAATGTCGCCAAGCGCGCGGCGGCCGAGATCCGCGGTCGCCAGCCCGACTGGTTCGTCGCGGCGACGCGCAGCATGTCATCGGAGGTTGAGTGAAATGGCTGGGATCAACGAGAGCCGTTCGTTCATTCCGGTGCGCATCGCGGTGCTGACGGTTTCCGACACGCGCAGCCTCGCCGACGACAAATCCGGCCAGACGCTGGCCGACCGCATCACTGAGGCAGGCCACATCCTAGCCGCCCGCGATATCGTCACCGATGACCGCGAAAAGATCCGCGACACGGTGCTGGCGTGGTCGCGGGACAAGACCATCGATGTCGTCATCACCACCGGCGGCACCGGCTTCACCGGGCGCGACGTGACGCCGGACGCGCTGGAGCCGATCTTCGAAAAGCGCATGGACGGCTTTTCCGAAGTGTTCCACCGCATCTCGTACGATAAGATCGGCACGTCGACGATTCAGAGTCGGGCAACCGGCGGTGTCGTCAACGCCACCTTCGTCTTCGTGCTGCCGGGTTCACCCGGCGCCTGCAAGGACGCTTGGGACGGTATCCTCAAGGCGCAGCTCGATTACCGCCACATGCCCTGCAACTTCGTCGAGATCATGCCGCGCCTAGACGAACATCTGCGGCGCGGGAAGTAACACGCAGAATTGCGCTTCCTACAGTCCGCCGTCAGCGGATGACCGGCTCGCCATGAAAGCGCCGGCGCGAGGGGCGCGAAACGCCGAAGCCGACTTCCATCATCAGCCGCGGCGTGCGCGCCGGCACCGTGCCCATGTGGAAACCGAAGGGATCCTCGACGAAGCCGAGGCCGGCTTCTCCGGTCAGCGTCACCGGGCTCTGCTCGCCATAGACGTCCAGCACTTCCTGGGCGGGATGGCCGACCAGCAGGGTGAGCTGATGCTTGATGGCGCGACGCTTGTGGCTGCCCCGGACATAGACATGCGGACCGGTGTCGGCATCGACAGGCTTGAGGTAGAAGAAGAATTTCAGCATGCGCCAGTCGTCGAGGTCGAAATGATACTTACCGAGCGAGGCAAGGTTCTTGTCGGCGTCCGAGGCCTTGCCGGTCGGAAAGCTCCACCAGACACGCGTCGTGATCAGTTTCGCCTGGGCACCGAGATAATGCGCGGCAATGTCGAGAAGCATCGGATCGCGTTGGATGGCGAGTGCCGCAGGGCAATCAAGGATGCGCTCGAAATAATGCCCGCTGAGCAGCGAGCGGCCGAAGCTTTTCTCAGCCTGCGCATGCTCGCCCGGCATGAATTCGAGACGGCGGTCGAAATTGCCGAAGCAAGGCGTGCGCCCCGCGAAATCCGCGATCTCCTCATGGATCTCCGATGGCAGGACCAGGCCTGAAAACAGGCCGTCGGAACGCAGCGCATCGACCACCGCCGCCCGCTCGACACCGGAAAACATCGTATCCGCAACATTGTCGGCAGGGCGGGCGCGTTTTGCACCCAGCCAATGCATGCGGCGCCCAGGCATGGTGCGCGCCAGCATGAACATCGGCAGCCAGGCAGGGTTTTCGCGAAGGTCCGTTAGATAGGTCGGAATGCGCACGGCAATGCGCCGCAGCAGGCTGCCATTGCGTGCAATGGCCTCGAGACTGGCGGCGCCGGATTTGTCTGATGTTGAAAGGCTCATCGGGTCCTCTTCTATGAGGGTGACACCCGATGCCGCATCGGTGCTCACCACTCGCCTGACCCAAACCCAATTCACCCGCCTCAGGGGAAGGCTAACCCCGCGTCAGGTTTTGTGCAATGCACAATGGACAGAGCAGATGCAAAAAATCACTTTGGGGCGCGGTGCTGCTGCTTCGGCGGCGCCACCCAGATCTCGGCGTCGAGCTTCTTGTCGCCAGGCCGCGCGCCAGAGCCTCGGCGCTGCTGGCGCTCTTCGACAAGGAAGCGGCCTGCCGCTTGCTGATCACCAGCCCGTCGGCGAGCGCGCGATTTCCCGAAAAAACCCGAGCGAGGAACGGCGTGCGGCTACCGCGCGCGCGTGAGAATCGCGCCGCCATGGTTTGCTTCGCCGTGTGCACGACGACCGCGTCGATCCAGCCCTCCACCAGCCGCGCGCCCGGTTCCAGCAGCAGCAGCCAGTCTCCCTTGGCCTGCCGGATCCCGGCGGCGATGCCGCCGCTCGCCATATAGTGGCAGCCAGCATGCTCGGCGACATGATGCGTCTGGTCGGTGGAGCCGGTGTCGCAAATGACAACCTCCCGCACCACGCCCTCGACCGCGCCGCCAATCAGCGAGGCGAGCGTGCGGGCGAGAGCCTCCTCGTCATTGCGCGTTTCGATGAGAACACTGAGCATATTTAGCCGAATAGCGGAAAGCCGCGCACAGCGCCAGTTTTTGCGGCGCAGCATAAAAAGTTCTTGCTTTGTTCTCATCGGCAAAATAGGAATAATTTCATGAGCAGAGCGATTCGAAACAACATGGACAGTCCCTGGGAGCGGGCCAAGATGGAACCGATCGTGCGTGCCGACATTGCAGCCTTCGGGCAGGACGCGCCGAAATGGCCAATGCGATGATCGAGCAGAGTGGCATGCGTATCCGCCCGGACCGCAACCGCGGCCGGTCGGCGGGCATCAATCCGTCCGGCCGCTTCGAACCCGTCAGCCGGCATGTCTTCGACGATGGCTGGAGTTCGCTGGAGGAACTGCCGCCGTTCAAGACCGAGGTGCAGGTGGAAAAGCCGCGCACCATCATCACCCGCAATGAATCGCCCGACATCTCCTTCGACCGCTCGATCAACCCCTATCGCGGCTGCGAACATGGCTGCGTCTATTGCTTCGCGCGGCCGACGCACGCCTTCATGGGCCTGTCGCCGGGGCTGGATTTCGAATCCAAGCTGTTCGCCAAGCCGGATGCGGCGCGGCTGCTCGACAAGGAGCTGTCGAAGGACGGCTACCAGCCGCGCACCATCGCCATCGGCACCAACACCGATCCCTACCAGCCGATCGAGAAGCAGTACCGGATCATGCGCGAGATCCTCGAAGTGCTGGAGGCACGCGGCCATCCGGTCGGCATCGTCACCAAATCCGCGCTGGTGGCGCGCGACATCGACATATTGTCGCGTATGGCCGAACGCGGGCTGGCCAAGGTGGCGCTGTCGGTGACGACGATGGACCGCATGCTGGCCAGGACGATGGAACCTCGCGCGTCGACGCCGACCAAGCGGCTGGAAGCGATCCGGCAACTTTCGGATGCCGGCATTCCGACTTCGGTCATGGTCGCGCCGATCATCCCCGGCCTCACCGACCAGGAGATGGAGCGGATCCTCGATTCGGCACGCGCCGCTGGCGCGCGCGAGGCAGGTTATGTCGTGCTGCGCCTGCCGCTGGAGGTCAGCCCGATCTTCAAGGACTGGCTGCTGCGCCACTATCCCGACCGCTACCGCCACGTGATGTCGCTGATCCGCTCGATGCGCGATGGCAAGGACTACGATTCGGAATGGGGCAAGCGCATGAAGGGCGCCGGACCCTACGCCTGGCAGATCGGCCGGCGCTTCGAGATCACCGCCAAGCGGCTCGGGCTCAACGCCGAACGGCGCACGCTGCGCACCGACCAGTTCGTCGCGGCTGGAAAAGACCAGGAACAGCTGATGCTGCTCTGAGAATGCAATTTGCCGCGGCGGTTTGACCCGCCACGGCAAGAAATCCCGTCCGGCCTGCCCCGGCCTGCAGACGGTGCCCTCCCGGTCCGGCGCCCCACCCGACCCGGAGGGACTTGCGGAGAATCGGAGCCGATGCGAACCTCGCCGCAACATGGCTCGCGCGCGTTCCGATTCTCCGCTTCTCTTCGAAATCGTCGAGAAACCCGATTTCTCCTTCGAGACGAAGGCGATGGCCGATGGGCTGTGGCCGGTCGCGGGGATGGACGAGGCCGGCCGCGGTCCGCTCGCCGGGCCTGTGGTCGCGGCGGCGGTGGTGCTCGATCCTGCCAACATCCCCGAAGGCCTCGACGATTCCAAACGGCTCAGCCATTTGCAGCGCGAGGCGCTGTTCCTGCGCATTCTAGGCTCCGCGCAGGCAGTTTCGATGGCCTCGATCAGCGCCGAAGGCATTGACGGCAGCAATATCCTGAAGGCCAGCCTCGAGGCGATGCGCCGCGCTCTGGTCGGGCTTTCGGTTCGGCCGAAGCTTGCGCTGGCCGACGGACGCGACGTGCCGCCGGGGCTCCCTTGCGACGGCCGTGCGCTGATCAAGGGCGACCAGCGCTCGCAGTCGATCGCCGCCGCCTCGATCGTCGCCAAGGTGATGCGCGACCGCATGATGTGCGGCTGCGGCAGCCACCACGACCGCTACGGCTTCGAGGTGCATATGGGTTACGCCACCGCACGCCACCGCACGGCGATCGAGGCGCATGGCCCGGTCGCGCGGTTGCACCGTGTATCGTTCGCGCCATTCAGGCTGGGCGGAGCCGAGGTCGTTGAAGAAGAGAGTCTCGCCGGGCTGGATTGAGCCGACGGCGATGACAGCTGATCTCCCCCACGTGGGGAGATGTCGGGGGGGCGCTGTCCCGCCGCCATATCCAGCCGGTTGCGCCCAGGCTCCTCGGATAACTCGCATCCGACGCAGCGCATAAATGTCAAACGCTGGCGTTCCGTCACGCCCCCCTCTGTCCTGCCGGGCGATCGTCGCTCGGAAAGCCAAGCAGTTGGCTTTCCGTCCGCTGCGCGGACCGCTCCTCAACCCCCACAAGGGGGGAGATTGGCCGCTTTGACGCATCGCCAAGAAAAAGCCGCCAGGTTGCCCGGGCGGCTTTTTGATTTCCAAATGCTATCAGCTCAGTTCAGCTTGGCCTTCACATCCGCGAGCGAAGCCTTGAACAGGTCAGCTCCGGCCTTGACGTCGACCTTGGCGGCGAGCAGCGCGCGGGCGGCTTCGACGGCGATGTCGACGGCGCTGGCGCGCACCTCGGCGACCGCGTCACGCTCGGCCTGACCGATCTTCTGCTCGGCAAGCGCGGTGCGCCGGGCGACATAGTCTTCGGTCTTCTTGTGCGCTTCGGTGGCGAGCATTTCGGCTTCGCGCTTGGCGGCCGCGACGATGTCGGCAGCCTCCTGCTCGGCTTCCTTGCGCTTCTTCTTGTACTGGCCGAGCAATTGCTGGGCTTCGTCGCGCAGCTTGCGGGCCTCATCGAGCTCGCTGCTGATTCTGGCGGCGCGGGCATCGAGCGCCTTGGCGATCAGGCCAGGCACCTTGATGTAGATAGCAATGCCTAGGAAGATGATCAGGGCAATCGTGGCCCAGAGCGTTGCGAGAGATGTAGCGTCCATGATGCGCTCCTCACCGAGCCACGGATTTGACCGCGGCCGCGATCTCGGCCTTGCTGGCCTTGCCGCCAACCAGGGCCTCGACGATCGCCGAAGCGGTATCCTCGGCGATGCTGCCGACTTCCTTCATGGCGTTGGCCTTGATGGAAGAAATGCGGGCCTCGGCCTCGCCAAGCTTCTCGTCGAGCGCGGCCTCGATCTTCTTGCGCGCGGTCTCGGCTTCCGCCTTGGCCGTATCGGCGGCCTGCTGGCCGATCGAACTGGCGTTCTTCTTGGCCTCCGCCAGTTCCTGCTCGTAAGCAGCAACTGCGGCATCGGCCTCGCCCTTCAACTTGCTCGCCTGATCGAGATCCTTGCTGATGCGATCGTTGCGGACATCGATGATGCCGCCAACGCGCGGCATCGCTACCTTCTTCAAGAAGAGGTAGAACAGCCCGAAAGTGATCGCCAGCCACAGAAGCTGCGACGGAAACGTCGCCGGATCGAATGGCGGGAACGTGCCGTGCGCTTCGGCAGGCACGCCGGTGCCGGAATGCGTGTCGCCTTCCGTCACGGCGGGCGCGGTCTCTTCCGCAAAGGCAGATGTCACGAACATCTCATTCCCCTGTCCATAAGGTAAGGTCGCACCATGCGCCCCCCTTCGTCAGCCTGTGTTTCTTACTTGAACACCAGGAGGAGCGCGATCAGGAGCGAGAAGATGCCCAGAGCTTCGGTCACGGCGAAGCCGAAAATCAGGCGGCCGAACTGGCCATCGGCAGCCGACGGATTGCGCAGCGCGCCCGAGAGATAGCTGCCGAAGATGTTGCCCAGGCCGATGCCCGCGCCACCCATGCCCAGGCAAGCGATGCCGGCGCCGATCGCAGCTGCTGCATTTACTTCCATGTCAAACTCCTTGTGGTTCCGTTGTCGTTGCAGATTGTAATTGGCGTCACGCGCCGGGTGAAATTTAGTGGCTGGGGTGCAGGGCGTCGTTGAGGTACATGCAGGTCAACACCGCAAAGACGTAAGCCTGCAGGAAGGCGACGAGCAGTTCCAGCGCCGTCAGCGCCACCGCCATGGCCAGCGGCAGGATCGAGCCCGCCACGCCGACCGCGCCCAGCGCGGAGAGGCTGACGACGAAGCCCGAAAACACCTTCAGCGTGATATGGCCGGCCAACATGTTGGCGAACAGACGAACCGAGAGGCTGATCGGGCGCGAGACGAAGGAAATCACCTCGATCGGGACGACAAGCACCATCATCACGAGGGGCACGCCTTTCGGCACGAACAGCTTGAGGAAGCCAAGGCCATGCTTCATGAAGCCGTAGACGATGACGGTGCCGATCACCAGGATGGCGAGGCCGAAGGTGACGATGATGTGGCTGGTGATGGTGAAGAAATAGGGGAACAGGCCGAGCAGATTGGCGACCAGCACGAACATGAACAGCGAAAACACCAGCGGGAAGAACTTCATGCCCTGGGTGCCGGCGGCATCGCGCAACATGTTGCCGACGAATTCGTAGGCCATTTCCGAGATCGACTGAAGCCGGCCGGGAACCAGGCTGCGGCTGGATGTGGTGAGATAGAGGAAGGCCGCCGCGACGATCACGGTCGCGACCATGAACAATGCCGAATTTGTGAAGGACAGGTCGTAGCCGCCGATGTTAATCGGAATCAGCTTGATGATATGGAACTGGTGGATCGGATCGACCTTGTCAGCTGCCACGTTCTAACCCCGTCAATGCCGCATACTTACGGCCAGATTACCATTGCCGCATGGAGGGCGGCTATTTCCAAATGCCGCCTGAGGGGCGGTCATTTGCTGTCGTCCCGGCCAGAGCGCGATTTATCGCCCTGTCCGAATTCTGCCACAACGCCCGCGGAACGCATGACATTGAGTATACCGGCGCCAAAACCAAGCAGCAGGAAAACGATCAGACCCCATGGCGATGTCCCCGCCATACGGTCGATGATCCAGCCGATGCCGGCGCCCACCACCACGCCAGCGATAAATTCGCTGGAGAGTTTGACCGCCTGGCCATAACCGGCCGCACTGCCCGCTTTCGCGTCGTCTTTCCCCTCGAGCCGGTTCGGCAGCCTTGTCGCAAGCGATGCTTCAAGTTCACGCCGACGTCGCTCAAGATCCTCGTCGCGGATGCCGGTTTCATGCTGATTGCCGCGGCCGGTTTCTCCGGTTCCGTCTGGCCTGCTTTTATCGGCCATCGCAACCCCCCTGCCCGGTCAGACCGTCACCGTCCGTCCGCTTCTAAAGTCGCCGGCAACATAGTTAGAGGGTTTGCGCCCGTCAAGCCACGGGCGGAAGATCATTGCCATGTATTTTAGGCAATAAAATCAACGAATTAGAGAGGTGCGACATCGTGCCCGTCGCGATGATGGGGATGCGCTGCACGAATCCCCCCGGCAATGGCAGGCTGATCAAGCCTGTGGCCGGTGAAAAAGACCAGCAGCAGACAGGCCCTCAGCTCCAGCCGCCGCCATAGGTGCGGTAGAAGATATGCAGGCCGATCTTGGTCATCTTCTGCATCGTACGGGCCCAGCCCGGATGGACATATTGCGCGTAGTAATGGGTCGATGATCCGACCTCCGGGATGAAGATCTTGCCGGCGGTGACGGCCATGGCGATGTCCTGCGCGGTCTTGTAGGCGACAGGATCGTCGATACGCTTCTTCCTGCCATCGCAAGCGAAGGAGAACTGGCAGCGGTTGAACCAGCTGTCGTTCTGGTAGACGACGCCGCAGATCGAATTGGGATAGGCGGGATTGCGGACGCGGTTGAGGATGACCTGGGCAACGGCAGCCTGACCGCGCACGGATTCGCTCCTCGCCTCGAAATAGATGCCGTTGGCCAGGCACTTTTGCTCGGGCTTGGAGAAGACGCTGGCCGGAAGCGGGTTCTGGATCCACGAATGGTCGCCCTTGGCCATCGGCGGAATGAAGCGGCCGTTGTTGGGCTGCTCGTCCTGCAGCAGGGCTTCGAAGGGCGAGGCCTTGGCATAGTCCGGCTCGGATTGCGCATAGGCCGTCGCCAGAATATCGGGATGGTCGTTGTTGACCAGGGCGGCAAGCATGGCCGGCACGCCGGGATCCGGCTTCTTGTCTTCACGCGCATGGAATTCCGCGGCGATCTGGATTTCCTTGCCTTTGATCTGCGGCTTGGCGAAGGCCATTTTCAAGCCGCCATCCATGCTCGGCCGCATCAAGGAGGAGGTCCGCTGGAAGATCGAACCGGCGTTGAAGTTCTTCGGCGGCGCGACGGGAGACACCTGGACGATGCGGCCCTTCTTGTCGGCGCGCACGACGCGATCCTCGTCGGGCGAGCCGCTGACCTTGCCGCCCTTGCCGCGAAACGACACGTTGCCGACGCCAGCCAGGTGAATCCCCGATCCGGAGATCGAGCCGGTGACGTCGGAATCGACGAAGGGCATCTCGGCGGCATGCACCGAACCGGCGACGGATCTCTCGACATAGGAATTCCAGCGCGCGGTCGGCGATTCAAGGCCGGAAACGAGGCTGGTCATGTCCTGGTAGGCGGCGACGGTCGGGAAGCCGATCCAGATGCCGAGACCGATGATGAACGGAGATACGAAGCTGCGTTTCTTCTCACCGGCGGCGGCAACAAGCCGCTTCAACACACGTCGATGCACGGAACACTCTCCAGGAACGCCACTGACCCCACTGGAGAGCAAAATGATGCATTAACCTTGATGGGACGTTAACGGGATCGATCAGGTTTTCTCAGTCGGCTCAAGGCCATGGTTTCGAAGTCGGGCGGTTTTACGGCCGACCAGGGTACGCCGCGCCGGACGACCAGACGTTGGCAGGGCAAGAGAGCTGCGGGGCTGCTCCAGGGGAGGAGCTTAACGGGATATCCATATTCCAACCGCCATATGGCAGTTGGTTCCAAACAGCGGTTCAGCACAGCGGACAGATGACAACGATCGCGGGAAATATTGCCGTGGATGACGCCCAATTGGCGGAAGCAACACCACGCCCAACGCTTCTCAATCTGACCGCGCTGCGCGCCTTCGCAGCTCTGTCGATATTCATCTACCATCTGACGGAATTGGGAATCGATGCATCCCGATCCATTCGGGACATGTATCTCGGCTGTGCTGTTTCGTTCTTCTTTGTCCTGTCAGGGTTCGTGCTGGCGTACAGTTTCTCGGGGCGTTTCCTTGGCTGGCGCGACATAAGAAACTTCATCTTGCAGAGATTTTCCGGCTGTGGCCCGTCCACATGCTATGTTTCTTCCTTGCCCTTGTGGCGCGTCGTCCTCCGACCAGTCTCTTCACCGCATACTTGGCAACCACACTGCAGAGTTCCTGGTTTCCAACCTACGGTACGGCTTACGCGTATAACGGCGTTTCGTGGTCGATATCGGTCGAACTGTTTTTCTATCTCGCCTTGCCGTTCATTCTGATCTTGCGGCCAAATCAGATCATGCTGGTGGTCTGCGGCTGGACAGTTGTCGTCCTTGGGCTGATCGCTCTCACAGCGACTTTACCCGGGCCTGTATTTCCACCCCCTTCCGAAAAGCCCTGGCTGGACCTCTACGTCACGGATGCGTCGCTGGTTCACCTCTTCCCGCCCGTGCGCATGGTGGAATTCCTGTCCGGGATAGCCGTCTATCAGCTGTTCAGGGGCCGGCGCATTTCCGATGCCTGGGTGACGTTCTGCCAGGTTGCGGCAGTGGTGTGCCTGGTGCTTTGGGCATGCGTACATGCCGAGATCACGCTATTTTTTGCGGATCATGCATCGCTCATGGCGTCCGTCGCCTATCGCGAATTTGGGCTGTATCCACTCTTCGCTGCCATCGTCTACGTCTTCGCACATCAGTCAGGCTCATTGACGCGCATCCTGTCTTGCCGTGTGCTGGTTTTCTGTGGAGAGATCAGCTTCGCATTCTACATGATCCATCAGGTCGTCATCCACGTCCTGGCTTACAATTTCGAGATCAGGCAGCATTGTGGTCCGACAGTCGCCGCGATCTCGGCAGGCATACTAAGCCTCGGTTTTTCAATCGTTCTCCATCGAACGGTTGAAACACCCGGCATGGACTGGGCCAGGCAAAAGTTCCCGATGACAAGGCGGGCACCTTTATCGGCGCATGTTACTGTCGGCGCCCTCGCCTGACGTTGTATCCGCCCGCCGCAGGAAGATCGGCCAGGCGATCAGCGCGCAGATGGCGGCCGACAGCCAGACGCCGGACCAGGACCAGAGGTGCAACAGCCCGGGAATGGCCACCGGCACCAGGAAGAAGCCGACGAAAACGAAGGTGTTGGCCAGGCTGAGCGCGGTTCCGACATGGCCGGCGCCGGCAAGGGTGGCAAGTTCGGTATAGGCAACGCCGTGCCAGGCGGAAACCGAGATGCCTGCGACAATCAGCACCAGGGGAAGAACAGCGATCAGGAATGGCTGGCCGCCAGGCATGGCGGCGCCGGCTAGAACCAGCAGCCAAAGCGCCGCGAAGGCCAACGCGCTGAGCGCACTCAATAAGCGCAGAAACTGGCGCCGATTGCCGTGGCGGTCGGTGAAGCGGCCGCTCCAGACGCGCATGACCATGGCACCGACCTGCACGGCGGCGAGGCTGGCGCTGATCGCCGCTGTTCCCAGCCCGGCGAAGTCGTGCAGGAACACCGACGCGAAGGTCAGCACCGCCACTTGTGGGAAGCAAAGCAGGCCGATGGCGGTGGCGATGCGCCAGACTTCGATGTTGCGCAGCGGCGCCGGTCCGGCTGCGGCCGACGCAACGACATGACCCGCCGTCGGCGGCTCGTGCAGCCAACGCCAGGCGAACAGAGCGGAGAGAGCAGATGCGCCAGCCAAGAGCCCGAACACCGCGGAAAAGCCGAAAGCGAGCGCAAGCGACGGCAGGACGAGCGCGCCGAGGCCACCGCCAAGCGGCACCGCCGTCTGCCTGATGCTCATGGCAAAGCCGCGCTCGTTTTCCCGGAACCACCCCATGATGGCGCGGCCGCTGGAGCCGTTGACGCTGCCGCCGAGCAATCCGGTGAGGAGCAGGCTTGCCGACAGCAGCATGACATCGGGAACGCCTGACCTTGTCGGCACGACGAGCATGGCCATGGCAAGAAGCCACGCCGCCGTCGCGCCAAGCCCGATCAGCAGCACGCGGCGATCGCCCCAGCGATCGGTGAGCAAGCCCCAAGGCAATTCGCTGAGCGCAACGCCCAGGCCAAGAAGGCCGAGCGCCAAGCCAAGTTCGGCATTGCCCAGATGATAGCCCTGACGAAGCACGACCGCCGTTGCCGGTATGCCGGAGAAGGTGGCCGAGAAGCTGGCGTTTGCGGCGACACCAATGCCCAGGACCTTCCAGCGGTGGCCAGGGCTGAACACCCTTCCGGCGGGGCCGGCAGCACTGCCTCCCAGGAGTTTCTGCGTGTCTTGGTCGGTGCAGTCGACAATGGCGGACATGGTTTCATTCCCGTGATGGTCCAGTCGCCTGGACCTTGACGGCATCTCTGTAGCGCCATAAGTTCATCCTTAAAATCAGGAAGTTTTTGACTATCAATCCTGAAAACCAGGACATTTCCATGCAACGCGTGACCTTCGACCTCGACGTTCTCCGCAGTTTCGTCACCGGCATGGAGCTCGGCAGCTTTGCCAAGGCCGCCGACCGGCTTGGCCGGTCGACCTCGGCGGTCAGCGCGCAATTGAAGAAACTGGAAGAGCAGGCGGCGACGCCGATCTTCCGCAAAGCGGGGCGCGGCCTCGCCTTGACGGAGGCCGGCGAGACCATGCTCGGCTATGCGCGCCGGCTGCTCGACCTCAATGACGAGGCGGCAGCGGCGATCCATGATGTCGAACTGGAAGGCTGGGTGCGGCTTGGCCTGCAGGAGGATTTCGGCGAGGCGGTGCTGCCGGACGTGCTCGGCCGCTTCGCCCGCGCCCACCCCAAGGTCAAGATCGAGGCCAGGATCGCGCGCAGCCATGACCTTGCCGAAAGGGTGGTATCGGGCAGCCTCGACATCGCGCTCGCCTGGCACAGCGGCCAGACGCTGCCCTACAGCGAGCATGTCGCCGATGTTCCCATGCGTTGGATCGGCCCGGCAAAGCGCATCGAGACCAGCCTGCGCGACGGCGAGCCACTGCCGCTGGTGGCGCTCGAGGCACCATGCCTGCTGCGCACGGTAGCGACGGAAACGCTCGACCGCGCCGGGCTGTCCTGGCGCATGGCCTTCTCCAGCCCGAGCCTTGGCGGCATCTGGGCGGCCGTTGCCGCGGGGCTGGGACTGACGATCCGCACCGACATCGGCCTGCCGGCCAGCGTCAGCGCGATGACGCCGGAGATCGCCGGTCTGCCGCCACTGCCCAATATGGCGCTGTTCCTGCATCGCCGGGATGCCGAACCCGAGCCGGTGGCGGCCCGCCTCGGAGACATATTGCTGGAGGCGGCACGGCAGGCCTTGCCGGGCAATTCGCGGGGTGCCGGCTTGCGTGCCGTGGCCTGATCAGACGAGCGTTGGAACTCAGTTGCGCTTCTTGGCCCGGCCGGCGAACGGATTGTCGGAGGTGCGCAGCGCGATGCGGATCGGCACGCCCGGCATGTCGAAGGCTTCGCGCAGGCTGTTGGAGAGATAGCGCACATAGGATTGCGGCATCGCATCCGGACGCGAGCACTGGACAACAAAACCCGGCGGCCGCGTCTTGGCCTGGGTGACGTATTTGACCTTCAGCCGGCGCCCGGCAACGGCGGGCGGCGGGTGGTGCGCCAGTATGGCTTCGAGCCAGCGGTTGAGCTTGCCGGTCGAGACGCGGCTGTTCCACACCTTGTGGGTCCTCAGCACCGCATCCATCAGCTTGTCGAGGCCGCGCCCGGTCTCGGCCGAGACCGGCACAGCCTGGATGCCGCGCACCTGCGGCAACAGCCGCTCGGTCTTCTCGCGCAGTTCCGCCAGCAACTCCTGCGGATGATCGATCAAATCCCATTTGTTGAAGGCGATCACCGGGGCCCTGCCCTCGCGGATAATCAGGTCGGCGATCTGCAGATCCTGCTTCTCGAAGGGAATGGTGGCGTCGAGCATGATGACGACGATCTCGGCGAAACGGATGGCACGCAAGCCATCCTGCACCGACATCACTTCCAGCTTCTCGTGAATCCTGGCCTTGCGGCGCATGCCGGCCGTGTCGAACAGCTTCAGCCGGCGGCCATGCCAGTCCCAGTCGACCGAGATCGAATCGCGGGTGATGCCGGCTTCCGGTCCGGTCAGCAGCCGCTCCTCGCCGATCAGCGCGTTGATCAGCGTCGACTTGCCGGCGTTCGGCCGGCCGACGACGGCGATGCGCATCGGCTTGGTGTCGTCATACGAATGCACATCCTCGGCGTCAGGGTCCGCAATGTCCTCGCCGATCAGCACCTCGGTGGCGGCGATCTCGTCGTCTTCGCCCTCTTCCTCCTCACCAAAGGCACGCGCCTCGCCGAGCGCGCCAATCACCGCATCGCGCAGATCGGGCATGCCCTGGCCATGTTCGGCCGAAACCGGGATCGGCTCACCAAGGCCGAGTTCCCAGGCTTCCAGCATGCCGCCCTGCGCGCCCTTGGCCTCGGCCTTGTTGGCGACCAGCACGACCGGCTTGCCGGATTTGCGCACGATCTCGGCGAAGGTCCTGTCGTCGGGCAGCAGGCCGGACTTGGCATCGATGGTGAAGAAGATCAGGTCGGCTTCGCGGATGGCGATCTCGGTCTGCGCGCGCATGCGGCCGGGCAAGGTCGAGGCGCCGGCATCCTCGAAGCCGGCGGTATCGATGACATCGAAATGCAGGTCGTAGAGCTTGGCGGCATGGACGCGACGGTCGCGGGTGACACCCGGCGTGTCGTCGACAAGCGCCAGCTTCCTTCCCACCAGCCGATTGAAAAGAGTCGATTTGCCGACGTTAGGTCTGCCGATAATGGCGACTTTGAAGGTCATACGGTCCTACAATCATGCATGTCGTTGTCCCAAAACCGCTGCACACTTTTGGGCGACATGCATTTACGAGGCATTGCCAGAGCCGCGGATCAGCTCGGACATCAGCGTTGCCCGCTCGCGGGTGTTGCGCGGGGCGCCGTCATCGGCGGCGATCTGGTCGAACAGCTTCAGCGCGTCCTGGGTCTTGCCTTCCTTCCAGGCGGCAAGGCCGAGCGCCTCGCGCGCGGTGTGGCGCAGCGTGTTGGTGTCCGATGTCAGCGCCTCGACGCGGCTGGACACGTCGGCGAAGGAGCCGTGATCGACGAGCAGGAGCGCCGCCCTGAGCCGCGCCATGTCGCGAATGCCCTGGGGGATGGCGGTGTCGGCGGCGACTTCGTCGAAATCCTTGACGGCGGCATCGGTGTCACCCTTGCTCGCTTTGACGGTGGCGGCGCGCATGCGGGCGAGCAGCGGATAGGCGCCGTAGCCATCCTTCTCCAACTGATCGAGCGCGGCCAGCGCATCGTCGTTCTTGCCGTCATTGGCAAGCTTCAGCGCCTGCGAGAAGGCATCGCCGGAGCGGTTGGCGAGCGTCTCGTCCCAATAGCGGTAGCCGACGAAGGCGGCGGTGCCGAGCACCACGAGAATCGCGATGACAAGCAAGGCCGGGCCGAAACGGTCCCACAGCTTCTGCGCTTGGTCGCGGCGCATCTCGTCGTTGACTTCACGGATAAAACTGTCGTCGGACATCAATCAAAACCACTTTTGCCCCGGGCCGGGGCGGTTCATGAGCCCGCGTTTTAGCGAAATTTTGTCGGCATGGAAGGGGTTCACGCCGAAAATCGCCTAATCCCCGGGCAAACGGATGTTTGCCCCGGGCAAACCGGCAGAAAGCCCAATCGCACCCACGCCACATTTCGGGGATAGCCGGCTTGCTGACCGCCAGGAGCCTGTAAGTTTGCCGATGCCTTGTTTGTCTCGCGTTGTTGCGTTTGCGCTTGCCTCGCTGGCCACTGCCGGCGCGGTTCAGGCCGATCCTCCCGCGCCACCAATGCCGGTAAAGCCGAAGCAGGTGGTCATCATCTCGTTCGACAGCGCCCGCGACATCTCGCAGTGGAAGCGCAGCCGCGCGCTGGCACAGCGCACCGGCGCGCATTTCACCTATTTTCTCTCTTGCGTCTTCCTGCTGTCGCCTGAGACACGCAAGGAATACATCGCGCCCGGGAAGACATCAGGCAAATCGAACATCGGCTTTGCCGCCTCGAAGCAGGAAGTCGCCGATCGGCTCGAACAGATCGGCCTTGCCGCGCATGAGGGCCACGATATCGCCAGCCACGCCTGTGGCCATTTCGACGGCAAGGATTGGAGCAAGGCCGACTGGCTGAAAGAGTTCGCCTCGTTCGAGCACATTTTAGAGAACGCCTATGCGATCAACGGCGTTGCGCCGGAGCCTGAAGGCTGGCGCGATTTCGCGCGGCATGCGGTGGTCGGTTTCCGCGCGCCATACCTGTCGGCAGGCAAGGCGCTTTACGAGGCCTTACCCGCCGCCGGCTACCGGTTCGACGCCAGCGGCGTTTCACAAGGCCCTGCCCTGCCGCCGACCGTCGGCGGCATCACCCGTTTTTCACTGCCGCAGATCCCGGAAGGTCCGATTCCAGGCCGGTGATCGCCATGGACTACAATCTCTATGTCAGGCATTCCGGCGGCTTCGAGCGGCCGAGCAAGGCGGGCGAGTTCGCCGATCGGACCTATCAGGCGTTTCGCGCCGCCTTCGACACTCAGTATCAGGGCAAGCGCATTCCGCTGGAACTCGGCCTCCACTTCACGCTGATGAATGACGGCGCCTACTGGAACGCGCTGGAGCGCTTCGCCGGCGAGGTCTGCGTCAAAGCCGATGTCGAATGCATCAGTTTTCGCGACTACATTTCGCGGCAGGATGCCAAGCAGGCTTCGGTTGGCGGCTAAGCCGCCAACCCGGTTCGCATCAAGTTTTTCTTAGGCCGGATCTTCGGCACCCTGCCTTGCCAGGTAGCGCTGGTCGATATCAGGCAACGGCTCGCCTTGCAGCGTCGCTTCGAAGGCGCGCAGGCGCTTGTGGACCGACTGCAGCTCGACGATGGTCGACCAGGAGGTGAGCAGGAACTGCAGCGAACCTGTCACCTTGCCGAATGCGTTCGAGATCTGGTTCAGCGCGCCGAAGGTTATCTTGTGTGCAACCAGCGACGGACCCAGGATCAGCAGCGAGAAAATGTTGTCTGCCTGAAGGTAGGTGTACCGGACAACGTTGAAATAGATGTAGTGGAAATAGAGCCTGAAATAATTGTGCCGGACATTGGCGAACAGCTCGGCAGTGGTCGCGGGTTGCGCCCTATCCGCATGGTCTTCGCCGTAAACCAGCTCCTTCCTGTAAGCGGCTTCGACGCGCTGGTTACGGAACTGCAGCCCCGGAAGCTTCAGCCCGGCAATCATCACTGAGATCGTGCCGAACAGACACCAGGCAAGTGCCGCGACCACCAGGGGCTGCGGGACAGCGCCGATGATCGGCAATTCGCTGATATGGGCCTGCAACTGAATCATGACCGGCAGGAAAGCGATCAGGGTCATGATCGACTGGACGAAGCTGGAGCCGAGATCCTCCATGATCTGCGAGAACCGCATCGTATCTTCCTGGATACGCTGCGAAGCGCCCTCGATATGGCGCAGCCTGCCCCAGTTCTCGATGAAATAATTGTTCATCGCCGTGCGCCAGCGGAAGATCCAGTGGCTGACGATGAAGGCGTTGACCACCTGCACATTCATGCCGACCAGCGCGAGCCAGGAAAAATCGGCCAGTCCGGTGTAGAATTCACCGTTGGTCGATTTTCCGGTCCCAGACATCAGGCCTTGCACATAGTCGAAGAAGGGTCCGTACCAGGCGTTGACGGCGACGCTGACCTGCACATTGAAATAGATGAAGAACAGGATGACCGCCGTCATCAGGATCGACCAGCGCTGCCAAGGATGCGGCGAATACCAGCTCCAGAACGCGTAGAAGACGAGCACGCAAAACGCGAAGTAGAGATAGAACCACAGAAACGGCTTCGATAAGAGGATGGCGATGCCGATGATCGGTGGCGCGTCGGCGGCGGCTGGCGGCATCCCGAAAACGGCGCCCAGTTGCTCTCCGCCGAAAAACCAGAACAGGATTGCCGCAAGGCTCCAGATAGCGGCCGAACTGAAAAACAGCTTCGGCTGCGGGAAGAAGGATACGAACACTGTGGTGAATTCCTTGCTTGATGGGCAAATCAGCTGACTTCGGCGGGCATAAAGTCACACATTAGGGGGAAAGAAAATGCCTGCCCGACACCCGGTGCAGAGCAAGACCACAAATCATGGCGATTTTGGCGCGGCCGACCATGTGATGGCGCCGGAGACCACCAGCATGGCCGCAGCGACGATCGAAGCGAGGAAGAAATCGCCTGACATTTGCGCCAAAAGGCCGGCGGCGATCGGCCCGATGATCTGGCCTAGGCCGAACGACGCCGTCATCAAGGCAAAGATGCGCCGGGGCGCCTTTGGCGCCTGCTGCCGCGCGGCCTGCAAGCCAAGTGCCGTGATGGCGATGAAAGTGCCGCCGAGCAACAGACCGCCCAGCAGTGGCCCTAAATATCCGCCAAGCGCCACGCTGGCGGTAACGCCGATCACTTCGATGAAACATGCCAGCGCATAGGCGGCGTAGAGCCCGATCCGTCCGGCAATCTTCTGCCACAGCCAGGTCGAGGGAAAACCGGCAAGGCCGGCGACCAGCCACACCATGGCCTCGAAGACGCGGCTGCCGCCACCTTGGCGGACGATGGCGACCAGGAATGTTGCCGTCACCACATAACCAAACCCGAACAGACCATAGGCGACGATGACCTTCATCAGCGACCGGCCTTTCGGCAGCGCCGGCTCACGTATGGCTTCACCGTTGGCGAGCGGGCCTTCGTTGGCCAGCAGCGCCACGACGACGAAGCCACACGCCGAAATCGCCGCCGACCACAGCCAGCCCGCCGCCCAGCCGGCGTGCTCGGTGACCAGCACCGCCATCATCGCCGCCGAGATCGCGATGCCGAGGCCAACGCCGCCAAAATGCCAGGCCTGCAGATCGCCACGACCGGCAGCATTGATATGGCTGAAAACGATGCTGGCCATGAAGACCATGACGAAGGCGCTGGCCAGACCGGCCAGAAAGCGGATGACGAGAAAGGCGACCATCGCGTCGGTCAGCCCCATCAGCGCGGCCAGGACGGTGCTGGCACCGAGACCAGCCAGCATCAGCAGATGCTCGCGCCCATGCGCCCAACCGCCCGCCGCAGCAAACGCGCCGACGAGGTAGCCGAGATAATTGGCGGAAGCGATCCATCCGGCATTGGCCGGCGACAGATGCAGCTCTTCCATCATGCCGGGCAGGATCGGCGTGTAGACGAAGCGGCCGATGCCCATGGCGACCGCCATGGCGATCATGCCGGCGAGGGTGAAACGCAGCGCTGTTGAGGCCGATGTCATTGCAGCGCACAATAAATGCAGGGATCGCTGAAACAATCAGCCATCTGTTGGGCCAGCGCCACAAGGCGACCCGCTCGCCTCGACTTTTTCCTTAAGCCCGAAAGCGTGAAGTGCGTTCAGCAGCGCCCACCGAAACCGGCATGCAAGGAAGCGGTCTCGTGCACCGTCCGGCGCGCCGTCAGCCTGAACGGCACGTCGCCAAGTTCGCGCTCCGACATGGTGTTCAGCACGGGATGCGACAGCGGATCGGTCAGCCACGTCTGCGTATCGCCCTGCGAGCGCGACCCCGACGGCGTGCCCACGGCGAACAGAACCTTCAGCGATGACAACAGCCTTAACATTCTGGCTCCACGGGTCTGGCTCCCATCGACAAAATCTGCCGTTTCGGCGCGTCTTTCAATTGAGATTTCGGCTGGAGCAGTTTAGAAAATCTCAAATGGCCATGCTCAACCGCGTCCATCTCAACGGCCTTCGCGCCGTCGAAACCGTTGCCCGTCTCGGCTCGCTTGCAGCGGCCGCCGGCGAGCTCAACGTTTCCGTCAGCGCCGTCAGCCAGCAGATCAGCCGCACTGAAAAGCAGCTTGGCCAGGCGCTGTTCGAGCGCACCGCGAGCGGTCTGGTGCTGACCGAATTCGGCGCCGTCTTCGCGGCCCGCCTTGGTGCTGGATTTCGCGAGCTTGCCCAGGCCGTGGCGCTGGCCGACGAGGCGACCCAATGCACATTGGTCGTCTCGGCGGCACCGGCCTTCGCTTCGAAATGGCTGCTGCCACGATTGTCGCGTCACTTCGACCGGCATCCCAATGTGCTGCTGCGCATCGATGCGTCGGTGCGGCTGGCCAATCTCGACCATTCCGACATCGACATCGCCATCCGGCTTGGCGACGGCAAATGGCCGGGCGGGCAAGCGGAACTGCTTCTGGCGCAGGAAGTCTTCCCGGTGTGCGCCCCGGTCATCGCCAGGAAACTGCAATCGATCGAGGACCTCGCCCAGACCTGCGCCATCACCGACGAGCGGGCGATGATCAACTGGGAAAGCTGGTTCGCCGGCGCCGGTGTTGCGCCCATCACCTTCCAGAAAGGCGCGCGCTTCACCGACCCGATGCTGTGCCTGGAATCGGCGATTGCCGGCCATGGGGTGATGCTAGGCTGGCAATTGCTGGCGGCCGATGCGCTGGCCGACGGGCGGCTGGTGGCACCGTTCGGAATCCGCGCCCAGAGTGGGCTCGGCTATTGGCTGGTGACCTCGTCGGCCAAGACCGAGAGCGGCAAGGTTCGGGACTTCAAGGCCTGGATCAAGGAAGAGATCGCGGCAACGATGGCGCAGTTCGGGTCTCTGGAAAGCGCGGCCTAGAGCCTGTTCCATCCCGATAGAATCGGGATGGGGCTCTGTCTCTTTGGTTGACCATGATCTTTTCCGAAAGCCGGTCTCCACTTCTCGGGATCATGGCCTGAACTGGCCCAGCGCAATCGCGGTGGAAAGGATGCTGGCTGCGGTCTATGTAAGACCAGATCAAACATCACGGCAGGCAGGATCATGACCACACATTCGCGCAGCGTTTCCGCAACGATCGACCCGGTGAAGCTCGACAGGCTGGCGGAAGTCGCCATCAAGGTCGGCCTGCAATTGCAGCCTGGACAGGATCTGGTGCTGACCTCGTCGATCGCGGCCCTGCCGCTGACCAGGCGCATCGTCGAACATGCCTACAAAGCCGGCGCCGGCCTGGTGACACCGATCTTCAACGATGACGAGATGACGCTGGCGCGCTACCGCTTCGGCGCAGACGCCGGTTTCGACCACGCCGCCGGCTGGCTCTATGAAGGCATGGCGAAGGCTTTCTCCAACAATGCGGCCAGGCTTGCCGTGCGCGGCGAGGATCCCTCGCTGTTGTCGGCGCAGGACCCGGCGAAAGTGGCGCGCGCCAACAAGGCGAATTCGATGGCCTACCAGCCGGCGCTGGAAAAGATCACCGGCTTCGACATCAACTGGAACATCGTCGCCTATCCGGACCTTGCCTGGGCCAAGCAGGTGTTTCCCGAGGACGCCGACGATGTCGCGGTCGCGAAGCTCGCCGATGCCATCTTCGCCGCCTCGCGGGTCGACGTGGAAGACCCGATCGGCAACTGGAAGGCGCATAATGCTGCGCTGCGCGGCCGCACCGAGTGGCTGAACGGCCATAATTTCCACGCCCTGCATTTCACCGGACCGGGCACCGACCTGACGGTCGGACTGGCGGATGGCCATGAATGGATGGGCGGCGCCTCGACCGCCAAGAACGGCATCACCTGCAACCCCAACATCCCGACCGAGGAGGTCTTCACCACGCCGCATGCCAGGCGCGTCGAGGGTCATGTTTCCTCGACCAAGCCGTTGTCCTACCAGGGCACGCTGATCGGCGAGATTTCGGTGCGGTTCGAAGAAGGCAGGATCGTCGAGGCGAAGGCTTCGAAGGGCGAGGATGTTCTGAAGAAAGTGCTCGACACCGATGAGGGGTCGCGGCGTCTGGGCGAAGTGGCGCTGGTGCCGCATTCCTCGCCGATCTCGGCCAGCGGCCTTTTGTTCTTCAACACGCTGTTCGACGAAAACGCCGCCTGCCACATCGCGCTCGGCCAGTGCTATTCGAAGTGTTTCGTCGATGGCGCCTCGCTCAGCCAGGACGAGATCGCCGCGCGCGGCGGCAACAAGAGCTTTATCCACATCGACTGGATGATCGGCTCGGACAAGATCGACATCGACGGCGTCCACAAGGACGGCAGCCGCGTGCCGGTGATGCGCAAGGGCGAGTGGGCCTGAGGGCCTGAGGGCAGAGTTGCGGAGGGTCCGGTGGCTTTCGACATCGCGGTTAAGCGAGTCTACGAAACACCCGCTGCCGAGGATGGGCAGCGCGTATTGGTCGATCGCATCTGGCCACGTGGCGTCAGCAAGGAGCACGCCGCGCTGGCGTTGTGGCTGAAGGAGATCGCGCCGAGCGACGAGCTGCGAAAATGGTTCGGACATGAGCCGAAGCGCTGGGCGGAGTTTCAGAAGCGGTACGGCGCTGAGCTGGACGGGAATGAAGAGGCGGTGACGCAACTGCGCGGCCTGCTCGGCCACGGCAAGGTGACGCTGCTCTACGGTGCGCACGATGAGGTGCACAACAATGCGGTGGCGCTGGCGGGGTATCTGCGCGGGCGAGCTGAGGCGGCCGGAACTTCCTGAGGCCGGCGGGACAGCGCCCCCCTCTGGCCTGCCGGCCATCTCCCCCACGAGGGGGGAGATCAGCAGTTTCGGCGCTTTGCCCAATCCTGCAACGTCGGCGATTGGCGAAATCGGCGACGATATCCATCTCCCCCCTCGTGGGGGAGATGTCCGGCAGGACAGAGGGGGGCGCGAAGGAACGCGACGGGGCGAAGGTTTGCTCTACTTCCCCACCACCTGCTCATAATCCTCCGACTTGAACCCAACCAGAACACTGTCACCCACCTCAAGCACCGGCCGCTTGACCATTGTCGGCTTGGCCAGCATCAGCGCCTTGGCCTTCTTCTCATCGAGCGATTGCTTGTCTGCATCCGCCAATTCGCGGAACGTCGTGCTGCCCTTGTTGAGCAGCTTTTCCCAGCCGACCTTGCCGACCCAGCCATCGAGCCGCTTCGCGTCCAGCCCCTCCGCACGGAAATCGTGGAAGCGATAGGGCGCGCCGTGGCTCTCTAGCCAGACGCGCGCCTTCTTGACCGTGTCGCAGGTGGTGATGCCATAAATGGTGATCGTCAAAGCGCGCTTTCCTTGGGCTGACAGCCGAATCCGTCGCACAGCCTAAAACCGCCCTCCCCGCTTTGCCAGCGCGCAGGCCCGCAACCGCGGAATTTTCAGGCTAGAAATGGGCTTCGATGACTGGGGCACGGTGGCCGACCAGCTGCCTAGCATGTGAAGACGATTTGAGCGCCACATGGCGACCAGGAGATTGCCCTGGCCGCCATGCTCATTTTTCAACCTTGCAGCGAAGAGAGCACTCCGAAGGTATTTCCGGCCTCAGTAGTAAAAGCGCTCTTCGGCGATCTTGCCGTTCTTGACCGTGTACAGGCCGACCTCATCCATGGTGACACGCTGGCCGGTGGCCTTGGGCGTTATGTCGAAGGTGAAGCGCACCGCGAACTGGTGGCCATTGACATAGGGCCCTTCGACCGAACCGCCATGCACTTCGTGGTTCTCTTGCCACCACTGGCCCTTCTGTTCGAGGGCCTCCTTGCCATGGCTGACGGCCATCGGCCCCTCCATGGCTTCATAACTGGCAATGTCGTCGGCATTGTACTTTTCGGCGGCACCGGCATGGTCTCCCTGCTTGAGGAGCTCGGTGAAATCCTTGGCAATTTCCGCTATGGTCATTTTGCATTCCTCCTGTTCAGACGCACTCGAAGTAGGGGATCGCTGGCCGGCCCGCCACCCTCGCCCGCACGACAGCTGACAAGCCGTGTCAGGACGATCAATATAGCGCGGCTGTGTGACGACGAGTTCTCACATGCCGGCCAGGGAATCGTCCTGGCCGGTCAATTGCCAGATCGCTGGACATTCGTGTTCGCCCTGATAGCTGCGGATCAGCGCAAAGCTGCGCACCGTCCAGGACATCGGCTCAACAATCTGTTCCCGCACTTTCGGCACGCCTCGTCTGTCACGAAGCAGCGTAACATGTGGCTCCAACGAGCTCGTGACGAACGGCTGCAGCGGGCTGTCGTCGATTACAGCAGAGAGCTTGCGCCAGAAGGCTTGCAGGGCCGGCGAATGGTTGCTGCCGCGAAACACCAGCGCCCCGCCACCGAAAGCCGACAGGCGATCGAAGCAAACGTCGAATGGCGCGGCCTGTATCAGCAAGCCGACATGGCGCGCGATCTCCACCACACGCTCCTGTTTGCCGCCGCCAAGGCCCATCAGGGTTATGTGTATTTGATTGGTTGGCGTCAGCCACCCTCGCAACCCCAGTTCCTGATTGTAGTGCTCGGCCCTGCGCCGCAGCATCCCGTTAACCGGGGCTTCGACCAGGAATGCGTAGAACAGATGCGGCTCCCGGACCGGACTCGGTTCCTTAAATGGAAAAGAGGACTGGCCGTTCTTTGCGAATGCAGGTTGCCTACTCATGACGGAACTCGTTCGGCAAATTGAATCCAGTCGAGAACAATAGAACAAAAAGTGAACAAATCAAGTGAAAACGAAACAGGCGCTGATGCTCTCCGCATCAGCGCCTGCAACATCAAGAGTGAGGGAGCCCGCCGAGCAGGGCTCTCGAAGCCTACGCCCCGTAGCCGATGATGCCCTTGACCTCCAGGAAATCGTGGATGGCCCAATCCGCATATTCGCGGCCGTTGCCGGACTGTTTGTAGCCACCGAAGGGCGCGAACGTGTCCCATTCCGGATAGTTGATCGAAACCTGCCCGGCGCGCAGCTGCGCGGCCACCTTGCGGGCGCGCTCTATGTCCTGCGACTGCACGTAGGCAGCGAGGCCGTACACCGTGTCATTGGCGATCTTCACGGCGTCTTCGTCGTCATGATAGGAAATGACCGACAGCACCGGCCCGAAGATCTCTTCCTTCTCGATGGTCATGCCCGGTGTGACATGGCCGAACACGGTCGGGCGGACATAGTAACCACGGTTGAGATGTTCGGGCCGGCCGGGGCCGCCGGTGACCAGCGTCGCGCCCTCCTTGATGCCCGCTTCGATCAGGCGCTGGATCTTGTCGTACTGGATGTTGGAGACGACCGGGCCGAGCTTGGTGTCCTCCGAGCGGGGATCGCCGACATTGTGGGCTTCGGCGGCCTTCTTGGCGATGGCCAGCGCCTCGTCATGGCGGGCGGCCGGCACCAGCATGCGGGTCGGCGCGTCGCAGGACTGGCCGCTGTTGCCGAAGCAGCCCTCGACACCCTTGCGCACCGCCGTTTCGAAATCGGCATCGGGCAGCACAATGTTGGCCGACTTTCCACCGAGTTCCTGCGCCACGCGCTTGACCGTCTGCGCCGCCGTCTGTGCGACGATGATGCCGGCGCGGGTCGAACCGGTGAAGGACACCATGTCGACGTCCGCGTGGCCAGCCATGATCTGGCCGACATCCGGGCCGTTGCCGTTGATCATGTTGTAGACGCCCTTCGGCGTGCCGGCGGCTTCCATAACCTCGGAAAACACGATGCCGCTGATCGGCGCGATTTCCGAAGGCTTCAGCACCACGGTGCAACCGGCGGCGATCGCCGGCGCCACCTTGCAGACGATCTGGTTGAGCGGCCAGTTCCACGGCGTGATCAGCGCGCACACACCAATCGGCTCCTTGACCACCATGGTACCGCCGCGCTTCTCCTGGAATTCATAATCCTCCAGCGCCTTGATGGTGGCCTCCATGTGCGCCCGGCCCGCCCAGGCCTGAGCCTCGCGCGCCCAGGTGATCGGTGCGCCCATCTCCTGGCTGACCGCCTGGGCGATGTCCTCGTAGCGCTCATTGTAGACTTCGAGGATGCGCTTCAAAAGCTTCAGGCGCTCCGCCTTGCTGGTTTGCGAGAACGACGGAAAGGCCGCCTTGGCGGCGGCGACTGCCTTGTCGACATCGGCCTTCGAGCCTACGGAAATTTTCGTGTAGGCCTCTTCGGTGGATGGGTCGATGACATCAAGCGTCGCCGGCACCACCGGCGCCACCCATTTGCCATCGATGAAGAAGTTGAGATGATTGCTCAAAGGGAAATGCTCCAATTTTCTGGGAAATGGACAGTTGGTTATGCGGGCAGCATAGGGCAGTTGGCGCCACGGCGCAGACTGATATGCGCCACGTCACCGACGCTGAATTGAAAACCCTCGGCCTGGCGCGGCGCGTCGATCACCACAGGCAACCCCTGCCCCAGTTCAGCATGCAGCCGCAAGGTACGGCCGTGGAAGACGATGCTGTTCACCCGCGCCGGCGCGGTTCCTTCGGTCGCCTCGGTGGCCGCCAGCAAATCCTCCGGACGCACGCCGATGGTGCGCATTTCGCCTTCGCCGGGTGACTGGCCGGTTTCAGAAATAGCCTCCAGCGGCAAGGTGCCCGCGGTGAAGCGAAGGCGCTCGCCATCGCGGCCGAGAAAACGCGACTGCAGCAGATTCATGGTGCCGATGAAGCTCGCCACGAACTTCGTGGCGGGCCGATCATAGAGTGTCGCCGGCGGCGCGATCTGCTCGACGCGCCCCTTGTTCATGACGACGATGCGGTCGGAGATCGACAGCGCCTCGGTCTGATCGTGGGTGACCATGACGAAGGTGGTGCCGAGCCGCGACTGCAGCCGCTTCAACTCGACCTGCATCTGTTCGCGCAGATGCGCGTCCAGCGCCGACAGCGGCTCGTCGAGCAAAAGCACGCGCGGCTCGCAGACGATGGCGCGGGCGAGCGCGACACGCTGGCGCTGGCCGCCCGACAGTTCGGAGACGCGGGCGGCAAGCTTGTCGGCGAGACCAACCATGTCGAGCGCTTCGCCGACCCGCTTTGCCTGCTCGGCGCCGGACAGTTTTCGCAGGGACAGGCCGAAGCCGACATTTTCGGCGACGTTCATGTGTGGAAACAGCGCGTAGTCCTGGAACACGGTGTTGACCGGCCGGTCGAAGGGCCGAAGCGCCGTGATGTCGCGGCCGTCGAGCAAGACCTTGCCGGTCGACGGGCTTTCGAAGCCGGCGATGACGCGCAGGCTGGTGGTCTTGCCGCAGCCCGATGGCCCAAGCAGCGTGATGAACTCGCCGCTGATAATATCGAGATCGACGGCATCGAGCCCGACGATGCCGCCGGGAAAAACCTTCGAGACCGTCTGCAGCCGGACGAGTGGATCAGGCGCCATCGCGAACCTCGGAGGGTTTCGTGGTGTTGACCCAGAGTATCTGGCACTGCTCGGCGCCGGGATTGCGGAAGGCGTGCAAAAGCGTGCTCTTGAAGGCAAAACTGTCGCCGGTCTTCAGCCCGTATTTTGTCGAATCCACCACCAGCTCGACCTCGCCCGCAAGCACATAGCCGAATTCATGGCCGGCATGGGCGTAGGCTTCCGCGGTGCCGCCACCGGCTTCCACCGTCACCAGCATGCCGGTCAGCGTCGCGCCCGGCGGCGACAGCAGCGCCTTGGCGATACCTTCCGACTTCACGGGAATAGCGCGGCGGCTGTTGGCACGCACGCAATAGAGATCGTTGACGGCATCATTGCCGTCGGCGATCAGCGCCGACGGCTCGATGTCGAGGGCGGCGGCGAGCGGCCAGATCACCTTGACGCGCAACGAGGACATGCCGCGCTCGATCTGGCTCAGTGCACCGATCGACACGCCTGCCTTTGCCGCAAGATCGGCCAGCGACAAGCGGCGCTCCAGCCGCAGCGCCCGCACACGCCGGCCGACGCGAACGTCGGCATCGTCCTTGGGTTTTTCAGATGCCTCGTCAAGCATGTCCATGCATTTCTTCCTCGTCTCATGTCGGCGCGGCGCAACGCCGCCAGGCTCCCCCTTCTCCCCTTGTGGGAGAAGGTGTCGCCGAAGGCGACGGATGAGGGGTGCTCCAGCTTGGCAAAGATGGCGATCCGTCACGCACCCCTCATCCGTCTCGGCGCTGCGCGCCGATCCACCTTCTCCCACAAGGGGAGAAGGAAGGCCGCAGCCTCACCCGCCAGCCTTTACCTTCTCGAACATCTTCGCCACATCGTCATTCTGCTTCATCGGTCCGGTGAAGATCGTGCTCTTCAGCATCACTTCCGGATCGGACGGCAGTTGTAGCTTCTCCAGTTCATCCTTCGCCACGCCGGCGAAAGCGGTGCTCAGCGAACTGCCATAGCCGTAGGACTGAATGAGAAACTTGCCCGAATCGGCGTCGAGCCGGCTGTTGATGAAGTCATAGGCGAGATCGACATTCTTGGCGTCCTTGAGCATGACGAAGCCGCAGGCCCAGGTCAGCATGCCTTCCTTAGGCTTCATGAATTCGACCGGCACGCCCTGCTTCTTCAGCGAGGTGGCCGATGCGTTCCAGGTCATGGCGGCGACCAGCTGGCCGCTGGCCAGCGCCTGTTCGACCGAGGTCATGTCGGTGGTGTAGCTCGACAGCAGCGGGCGCTGTTCGCGCAGTTTTGCCGCGACCTTGTCCATCTCAGCGGGCGTCATGTCGAAGGGGTTCACGCCGGCGAGAAGCGCGGCGACGATCGGCGTGTCATGGACGGCGTCGATGGTCGCCATGCGGCCGGCATATTGCTTGTCCCAAAGCAGGTTCCAGCTCGCCTCGGGGTTCTTCACCAGATCGGTGCGGTAGAGGATCGAGGTGTTGCCCCAGTCCCACGGCACCATCCAGACCTTGCCGTCGCCGGCCTGCAAATCGGGCAGGTTCTTGAACACCGGGAAGATCGAATCCCAGTTCTTGATGCGCTTGGTGTCGATCGGCTGCAGCAGGCCTTCCTTGTTCCAGCGCGCCACCTTGTCGTAGCAGGGATGGGCGATGTCAGGACGGAAGCCGGCCTTGACCTTGGTGAAGGCATCGTCGTCGTCGCCGAAGATCGAGGCCTCGACGCCATCGGGGTGTGCGGCCAGGAAGCTCTTGTTGAAATCGGGCAGTTCGTATCCCGACCAGGTGAAATATTGCAGCTTCTCGGCGGCCAGCGCCACGGTCGACGACAGTGCGAGCGCCAGCGCGGCGAGACCAGCGCGAGCTCTGTGTCCGCTTATCGATTTCAGGTGGAAGGTCATTTTCGTTCTCCTCTTCTTTGTTGTGGTCAGGCTGGATTGCGGCGCGCGGCGCCGAGCCCGCGATGGCGCAAGATCTCGGCGGTGCCGGCGATGATGAAAGACACGGCCAGGATCGCCGTCCCCAGCGCCATGACGGTCGGCAGCGAGCGGGGGAAGCGCAGCTGGCTCCAGATGTAGAGCGGCAGGGTCGGCTCGGTGCCGGCGAGAAGAAGACGACGATGAACTCGTCGAAGGAGATCAGGAAGGCGAGCATGAAGGCCGACAGCACGGCGGGCAGGCTGAGCGGCAGCATGACGCGCCGAAACGTCGTCCAGTCGGAGGCGCCGAGGTCGAGCGCCGCCTCGCGAACGGTCCTGGGGATGGCGGCGAAACGGCTGCGCATGATCACCACGGTGGTCGGCAGCGCCACCAGTATATGCCCGAGCACGATAGCGACACGCGATGGCCCGAGGCCGATGAGGTTGACCAGGATCAACAGCGATATGCCGACGATGACGCCGGGGATGAGGATCGGCAGCCGGGCGATGGCGCTGATGGTGGCGGCAAGCGGCGAGCGGCCATAGAGGTCCATATAGGACACGGTGATGCCGCACAGCGTGGCACCGGAAGCGGCGACGGCGGCGATGACGAGGCTGTTCAGGAGCGCGCCCGACAGCGCCGGATTGCCGTACAGCGTCTGGTACCATTGCAGCGTGAAGCCCTGCAGCGGAAACGCCGCCTGGATGGAATCGTTGAAGGAAAACAGCGGGATCAGCAGGACCGGCAGGTAGAGGAAGACCAGATAGGCAAGCACGTAGAGGCCGAGCCAGCTTCCATCGCGTTTCGTGTCGGCGCGTTCTACCTTCATGTGCGGCTGCCAAATCTGCGGTCGGCGCCGCGCGCGACAAGCACCACGACAAGGATGACCAGCATGACGCAGACCGAGAGGGCCGCACCGAACGGCCAGTCATTGGCCTTGCCGAACTGCGACTGGATCAGCGTGCCGATCATGGTGCTGGCCGGACCGCCGACCATGGCCGGCGTGACATAGTCGCCGACCGTCGGCACGAAGACGACGAGCGCAGCGGCCAGCACACCGGGCATCGAATTCGGCAGCACGACGCGGCGGAACGCGGTGAACGGCCGCGCGCCAAGGTCGGAAGCAGCCTCAAGCAGCGATTTCGGGATGGTGTCCAACGCCACATAGATCGGCAGGATGGCGAAGGGCGCATAGGCGTGGGCGAGCGTCACGACCACTGCCGCCGGCGTGTTAAGAAAGGCCAATGTCGGCTCCGACCAGATGCCGCTTTCGATCAGCGCCGAGTTCAAGACGCCGTTATAGGCGAGCACGATCTTCCAGGCGAAGACGCGCAGGAGATAGCTGGTCCAGAACGGCAGCGTCACCAGGAAGAGCAGCAGGCCGCGCCGCCGCCCGGCATGGAACGCGAGATAGTAGGCGACGGGATAGGCGGTGACGACGGTTGCCAGCGTCACCAGGCCGGCAATGACCAGCGAGCGCAGCGTCACCGTCCAGTAGAGCGGATCGGTGGCCACGGTCACGAAGTTTTCGACGGTCAGCCCAACGCCGAGCAGCGAGCCGTCATTGCCGCGGAAGGCGAGGAACAGCACCAGGCCAAGCGCGAACAGGATCAGCAGGAACGTGACCAGCGCGCCCGGCAGCAGCATGGCGAACCGGAAGCCCGATGAAGATCGGGCCTCGGGCGCCTCTGCTGCAGCAATCAGGGTCGACATCGACCTGCTCATCGAGAATTTGAAATTAGCCAAGACTTTTTCATAATCATGAAACTGTCAAGCGAAATCCCGTCGAAGGGAATGGTTGTGATCAACGTCTCGATCCATCGAGGCCACAGCGATATGGATTTGGATGTGCCGCATGAAAATCCGTCGAAGGTTTCATGGTTTTGAAAATCCCCTGGTTTCCACCGCGTCTAACGCTGGCCCCACCGTCAGCAAGCCGGAACTTCACAGCCAGAACACAGCAGCTCGGATCGCTATCGATGGGATAGACCTTTGAGCGGAATCCGGTGAAAGTGCCGCGCCGATCCGGCAAGCCGCATTGTCAATAATCAGAGGACCGCACGCATGACGAACCCGACGCATCTGCCCACTGAGGGCCTCTTTGTCGGTCGCGCCAGGAGCGGCGATGCCTCCCATCCCCTGATCGTCACGGTGCGTGACGGCACCGTCTTCGACATCACCTCAAGCGCGGCGCCGACCGTGCGCGACATCTGCGAGTTGGGCGATCCGGCGGGGCATGTGCGCTCGGCCAAGGGCAAGCCGATCGGCTCGCTCGACGCCATCGCGGCCAACAGTTTCGAAGCCGGACGCGATCCGGCAAAGCCGTATCTGCTCTCCCCGGTTGACCTGCAGGCGATCAAGGCGTCGGGCGTGACCTTCGTCGTCAGCCTGCTCGAGCGGGTGATCGAGGAACAGGCGCGCGGCTCGGCGGAAAAGGCCGACGCCATACGCGCCGACATTGCCGGGCTGATCGGCCATGATTTGTCGAAGCTCAAGCCCGGTTCGCCGGAAGCCATGGAGATCAAGGCCAAGCTGATTGCGCGCGGCGCCTGGTCGCAATATCTGGAAGTGGGCATCGGCCCCGACGCCGAGATCTTCACCAAGTGCCAGCCAATGGCCTCGGTCGGCTTCGGCGCCGATGTCGGCCTGCACCCGGTCTCGACCTGGAACAATCCGGAGCCGGAGATCGCCATGATCGCCGCCTCAAGCGGCCGGATCGTCGGCGCCACCATCGGCAACGACGTCAATTTGCGCGACGTCGAAGGGCGTTCCGCGCTGCTGCTCGGCAAGGCCAAGGACAATAATGCTTCGGCGTCGCTTGGCCCCTTCATCCGTCTGTTCGACGAGACGTTCTCGATCAAGGATGTGAAGCAGGCTGTCGTGCGCCTCAAGGTCGAGGGCGAGGATGGGTTCTCGCTGGAGGGCGCAAGCTCGATGGCCGAGATCAGCCGTTCGCCGGAAGAGCTGGTTGCCGCCGCGATGGGCCCGCATCACCAGTATCCGGACGGGCTGGCGCTCTATCTCGGCACCATGTTCGTGCCGTCGAAGGACCGCGGCGAAAAGGGCAAGGGTTTTACCCACAAGGTCGGCGACATCGTCACCATCTCGTCGGAAAAATTCGGCGCGCTGGTCAACCGGGTTCGGCTGTCGCCCGATTGCCCGCACTGGACCTACGGCGCCAGCCATTTAATGCGCGATCTGGCGAAGGCCGATTTTATCTAGAACCTGTCCAAAACGGTCGAAATCAACACAATTTTATGCGGAATCCCAGTGACGGCGGACGCAAAGCGTTTCAAGATCGCGGTGCGGTCGGGGGGCCGTTCCGATGTCCGATTCGCCGATTCTGTTCGTGCGCACCGTCGCCAGGCGCTTTGGCGGCACGGTTGTGCTCGATGACATGAACCTTGTGGTCGAGCGCGGCTCGATCCACGCGCTGGTCGGCGAAAGCGGCGCCGGCAAATCGACGCTGGCAAAGGTGCTGGCGGGCATTGTCCGGCCAGACCGCGGCGTCATCGAATTTGACGGCAAGGTCGCGACGATCGACAGCCCCAACGCGGCGCGCAAACTGGGTATCGGCGTGGTCCTGCAACAGCCGGGGCTGTTTCCCGAGCGCCGGGTGCTGGCCAATCTGTTCGTCAACCGCGAGCCGGTCCACAACGGGCTGATCTCGCAGCGCGAAATGGAGGCACGCAGCCGCGAGTTGCTTCGCCAGCTTGGTCTCGATGTCGATGTCCATGCCCCGCTCGGCGATCTCGGGCCCGGTGAACGACAACTCGTCGCGATCGCCCGCGCGCTTCTGGAAAACCCGAGGCTGCTGATCCTTGACGACCCGAATTCGGAGCTCGACCAGCGCCGGGGCGAGCGGCTGTTCGCGGTGCTGCGGGGGCTGAAAGCCAGGGGCATGAGCATGCTCTACGTGTCGAACCGGCTGGGGGACGCGCTTGCCATCGCCGACCAGCTGACGGTGATCCGCAACGGCCGCGACGTGCTGTCAAAGGCGCGGCAGGAGCTGACGGCTTCTGAGGAAGCGATGATCGGCCAGTTGCGCCAGTCGCTGTTCCCGCTGCCGCTCAGAGCCCTGCCGACGCTCGCCGGCACGCTGCGGCCGCAGATCACCATTGACGGGCTCGGCGGTGGTGTTCTCTCCGCTGTCAGCCTCACGGCCCGCGCCGGCGAGATTGTCGGGCTTGCCGGCTCCGGAGCGCGGGACCTGCTTGCCCTGCTGTTCGGGCTGCGCAAACCGCGCCAGGGCAAGGTGCGTTTTCCCGATGGCGACGGCTTGCCGAGGACGCAGATGGAGGCGGCGCGTCGCAACATCTGCATGATCTCAGGCGAGCGCGGCAATGGGCTGATGCCCGACAAGTCGATCGCCTTCAATATGGCGAACGTCGTCGTCGGTGCGCGCAACTGGGGATCGCGCTGGTATTCGCCCCAAGCGGCGCTCGGCCGCGCCGCGCGGCAGATCGAGGCGCTGCACATCAGGAGCGCGCCGGAGATGCCGGCAGGCTCGCTTTCGGCCGGTGGCCAGCAGAAGGTGATCATCGCCAAATGGCTGGAGATCGGCCCGCAAGTGGTGCTGCTCGACGATCCCGCCCGCGGCATCGACATCGGCAGCAAGCAGGAAATCTACGCCCTGATCCGCCAGATGGCGGCCAGCGGGTGCATCGTGCTCCTGCATTCCAGCGAACTGTCCGAACTGACCGGGCTCAGCGATCGCATCCTTGCTTTCCATCAGGGCAGGCTGGCCGGCGAAATCGCCGGCGACGAAATGGACGTGGCAAGGCTTCTGACGCTGATCACGTCGGGCAAGCCCGTGGACGAAAACCGTCGGAGCAATCGGGAGAGTAGTGCGGCATGACCAGGACCGAGACCGCGCCGCCGCTTGCCGGGTCAGCGACCCATCAAACCAGACGCAGCATCCGGCTGCCGGCCGAGACTGGTGCTGTCGTTGCGCTCGCCGTCTTGCTCGCACTGCTTGGCTGGCTGAACCCCTCTTTTCTCGAACCGGCCAATCTGCTCTCGGTGCTGGGCCAGGCCGCCCTGCCCGGCCTGCTGGCGATCGGCATGGTGTTCGTGCTCGCCACGCGCGAAATTGATCTTTCGGCCGGTGCGGTGTTCCATCTTGCGGCGACCTTCACCGCCTTGCTGATGGTTGCCGGAGTGGCCCCCTGGCTTGCCGCGCTGGCGGGTGTCGCGGCTGGCGCCGGCCTTGGCCTGATCAACGGCCTGCTGGTGATCGCGCTGCGTCTGCCGGCTCTGCTGGTGACGCTCGGCACATGGTGGATGATCCAGGGCCTGTCGCTCGTCGCCGGCAAGGGACAGACAATTGCACCGCCGGGCTCAGGCAGCGGCTTCTTCACTACTCTTTCCGGCAAGGCCTTCACTGTGGTGCCGGCGGCAGGCATCGTCTTTGTCGTGTTGGCGCTGGCGATGCATGTCGTGCTTCACCGCACCCGCTTCGGTTACCGGGTCCAGGCCGTGGGCAGCAATCCGCAAGCTGCCGCCTATGCCGGCATTCCAACAGGCAAGGTCAGGGTGCTGACGCTAGTGCTGATGGGCGCGGTGGCCGGGCTTGCCGGCGTGATCCACCTCGGCGCCCAGGGCGCTATTGCTCCCGGTGACGGCGGCACGTTTGCACTGCTGGCGATTGCGGCGGCCATCATTGGCGGCACACCGCTTTCAGGCGGCAACGGCAGCGTCATCGGTGCCGCGATCGGCATGCTGGTCCTGCAGGTGATCCTCAGCGCGATGACCTTGCTTGGCGTGGATCCCATCTGGGCCGCTTTCACCACCGGCGCCCTGGTCATGCTTGCCTTGGCGATCGACCGGCTGATCCGGCTGTGGCGCCACTGGCACGCCGGACACAGCGGGGACAATCCGCTCGGCTGAGCCTCGCCGCCAATCATCCGACTGCCCTCAAAAAAGTCACCGCAACTGATGCAATCTGATGGGGTTCGTTGATGGCGCCACGTCAGGCGCCAACTACATCTGCAGATGGAGGCTTGCCATCCGTCGAAAAAGGGAATGCTCTGAGGCATCCGAGCGGCGCTGGCAAAAGACGCAATCCGGCTGGAGCCGGAACAAGGGACGGATCATCTTCAACCGGGAGGAAATCAAATGCTGACAAGACTGAGACTTGTGCTCTACGGCCTGCTGGTCGCGCTGACGGTCATTCCGGCAGCGGCGCAGGCCAAGACCTTCTACTGGATTTCGCATGGCGGCCCGGCCGATCCGGTCTGGACCTACTTCCTGGCCGGCGCCAAGCAATGGGCCAAGGACACCGGCAACACCGTCAACACCTCGTTCCACAATGGCGACGTCGCCTCCCAGCAGGAAGCGGTTCGTGCTGCGCTCTCGGCCAAGGCCGACGGCATCGTCACCACCAGCCCCGATCCGGGCAGCCTTGTCGAGATCGTCAAGGAAGCCCGTGCGGCCAACATCCCGATCATCAACTTCAACACGCCCGACCCAAAGGCCAATTTCAATGCCTATGTCGGCGGCGACAACGTCACCTTCGGCAAGCATTGGGCGCAATATCTGGTCGACAAGGGCCTGGTGAAGAAGGGTGACTTCGTCTGGATGCCGGTCGAGGTCCCCGGCGCCACCTATGGCGTCCAGGAAGAGGAAGGCATCAAGAGCGTCTTCGGACCGCTCGGCATCACCTATGAAGTGACCGAGGCGACGCTCGACCAGGCCGAGGTGATCAACCGCATGGTCGACTACCTCACCGCCCACAAGGGCAAGGTCAACGCCATCATCGGGCTGGGCGACCTCGTCACCGGCTCGATCAAGCGGGTGTTCGACCAGGTCGGCGTCAAGCCGGGCGAAATCCCGGTCGTCGGCTGGGGCAACTCGCTCGACACCACGCAGGAAGTGCTGAACGGCTATGTCAATGCCGGCCAGTGGCAGGACCCGCAGGCGACCAGCTATGTCGCGCTGTCGCTCGCCAACATGGCCGCGTCAGGCATTCCTCCGGGCTTCAACGTCATCACCGGCGCGCTCTATGAGAAGGACACCGCCGGGGTCTACGACAAGATCCTGTCCGGCAAATAAACCGCCATCCCTGGCGCCGCGCCCCATCTGGCTCGCGGCGCCAGCTTTCTTCTTGCGCCGCGACCTGTCCATCCGAGGTGGGGAGATCGTGGCCCGTTCCAACCGTGTCGCGGGTTCCCAGTGGAAAATCATTCGCTTGTCCAACGCCTGATCGCGCGGCCTGAATTCGGCCCCTTCGTGCTGCTCGTCATCGAGATCGGCGTTTTCTGGGGCTTCAACCACGACTTCCTGTCGCCGCAGAACATCTCCAACACGCTGGCCTTCACCGTCGAGCTCGGCCTGATCGCGCTGGCGATGACCTTGCTGATGACCTCAGGTGAATTCGACCTGTCCGTCGGATCCCTGTTCGGTTTCTCGCCGGTGCTGATGTGGACGCTGTTCAATGGCGGTGTCACCTCGCTGGAAATGGGCTTCGTCGTCGCGCTGCTGGTCGCCGCCTTGATCGGCCTGATCAATGGCTGGTTCGTCACGCAGCTCAAGATCCCGTCCTTCCTGGTGACGCTCGGCATGCTGCTGGTGGTGCGCGGCAGTGCGCTTTTCATCACCGATGGTTTTCCGCAGCGCACCTGGAGCGCCGAAGGCAGCTGGCTGGCGGAAGCGCTGGTCGGCGATTTCTTCATCGGGCCGTTCCGCATCTACATGTCGCTGTTCTGGTTCATCGCCGCTGCGATCGCGCTCGGCTATGTGCTGACGCAGAGCCGGACCGGCAACTGGATCCAGGCGGCGGGCGGCAACCCCAACGCGGCGCGGGCGCGCGGCGTCAACGTCAATCGCGTCAAGATCGGCCTGTTCGTGCTGTCGTCGCTCATGGCTTCGCTGGCCGGCGTCATCTCCTCGCTGCGCACCTCCGCCGCCAACCCCAACAGCGGCACCGGCTACGAGCTCGAAGTCATCGCCATGGTGGTGATCGGCGGCACGGCGCTGACCGGTGGGCGCGGCACGATTATCGGCACGGTGCTCGGCATCCTGATCCTGCGCGTGATGCGCAATGGCATCGTGCTGATCGGCGTGCCCGGACTTGCCTACAACATCTTCATCGGCGCGATCATCCTTGGCATGATGGCGCTCCACTCATGGCTGGAACGCCGGCATCAGGCAGGGACTTGAACCATGGCCGAGCCATTGATCCGCATGCAGAACATCCGCAAGTCCTACGGCCGCGTGCAGGCGCTCGAGGATGCCAATTTCCATGTCAATGAACGCGAGATCGTCGGCCTGCTCGGTGACAACGGCGCCGGCAAGTCGACGCTGATCAAGGTTTTGTCGGGTGCCGTGCCACTGACCAGCGGTGACATCTTCATCCGCGGCAAGAAGGTCACCTTGCGCAGCACCAGCGACGCCATCGCGCAGGGCATCGAGACGATCTACCAGGATTCCGCGCTGGTCACCCAACTGTCGATCGCCCGCAATCTTTTCCTCGGGCGCGAGCCGATCAAGCCGCCGCGCTTTCTCAACCGCATGGACCAGGAGGCGATGAACACTGTCGCTCGCGACCTGCTCAAACAGGTCGGCATCTCGAAGAACATTCCGCCGACGACGCCGATCGGCTCGCTCTCGGGCGGCGAGCGCCAGGCGGTGGCGATCGCGCGCGCCATGCATTTCGACAGCGACCTCATCATCCTTGACGAACCGACCAACAATCTCGGCGTCGCCGAAACGCAAGGCGTGCTGAGCTTCGTGCGCAGCGCCCGCGATTCCGGCCATTCCTGCATCTTCATCGCGCACAACATCCACCATGTCTTCCAGGTGGTCGACCGCATCGTCGTCATGCGCCGGGGCAAGGTGGTCGCCGACGACATCGACCCGAAGAAAACAACCGTGACGGAAGTCGAGCGGATCATCACCGGCATGTCGGACAAGGAAATCCGCGACGCCATCGCCGACGGCAAGCCGCCGCACTGAGGATGGGCTGAAGCCGTCTTGTCGAAACAGGCGAATGCGCATCGCGGTGATGGGTGTCGATCAGGCGTCCCTCAGATCACATCGCCTGACACATCACCCGTCTGGCGCGCCATCGCATCGGCGCATAGGGTTGCGGCATGAAGGCCACCGTCTCCGACATCGCCAGGAATTGCGGGCTCTCGACCGCGACGGTCGACAGGGTGCTCAACAACAGGCCCGGCGCCAGTGCGGCCAACCGGCAGCGTGTCATGGAGGCCGCCAAGCAGCTTGGCTATCTGCCGGTAGCCGACCAGGTGACGCTTCCCTCGAAGCCCGCCAACCTCGAATTCTTCCTGCCGATCGGCAGCAACGCCTTCATGCAGGATCTGGCAAGACACATCGAGGACTATGCATCGCGCCTGCCGCTGGTCGCTTCGTGCCGGATCCACAACCTCGCCGGCATCTCGCCAAACGCGCTGCAGAGCGCCGTCGAAAACCTGTCGCTGAGAGCCAATGGCGTCGGTGTCATCGCCGTCGACCATCCACGAACCCGCAACATCCTGCGCGACATTGTCGAGGCCGGCATCCGCCTGGTGACGCTGGTGTCCGACATTCCGGCCGCGCCTCGTTCGGCCTATGTCGGCATCGACAACCGGGTGGCGGGGCGAACGGCTGCGCTTCTCATGGGACGTTTCCTCGGCGGCCGCGAGGGTCATCTGGCAATGGTCGTCGGTTCGCGCTCCTATCGCGGCCATGAGGAGCGTGAAATGGGTTTCCGCTCCGTGCTTGGCGAGGAATTCCCCAACCTCACCGTGACCAGCGCCGTCGAGATCAATGACGAGCCGGATGCCAGCTACGCCGAGACCATGAAGGCGCTGCACAATGAACCGGAACTGCTCGGCATCTATTGCGTCGGCGCCGGACGCTCCGGCGTTGCGAAAGCCATCCGCGAAGCCAGGCCCAATCGCAAGCCGGTGTTCATCTGCCACGACCTGACGAGGGAAACGCGCGGCTATCTCGTCGACGATCTCGCCGACGTCGTCATCGACCAGAACGCGAGGCTGATCGCCGAACAGTCGGTCATCCGCCTGCTCGGCTCCATCGCCTCATCGGCGCCCTATCTGACGCGAAAATTCATCGAGCCGCGCCTGATCTTCAGGGAAAACGTGCCGGTGCAATGAGGCAGGGCGGCTTGGGTAAAGCCGGTTTCCCGGATTTGTAGGATAATTGACACGGCAAATCTGCACAGCAGCTATGCACAATTCATTGTTGCCGAATCATTGGGCAACTCGTAGGTTCTGGTTGTCGGCCATCTACTCCTCCCAGATGCGATGCCGACGCTGAATGGGGTGCACCTCCTCCCGCGCCACATTCGAAATCGAGCCCGCTGCCACCTCCTCCCGGCAGCGGGCTTTTTTCGTTCAAACGGGGGAAATAGCCGTTTTGCCGACGCCAAAACGCGCCACGCACCGCGCTTGACCGCACGATGGAAGGCGCGTCAGCGGCGGTTCAATTCAACCGGCGGCAGTGCCCCGGAAGGAGACGATCAGCCCTTCAGCCATGCGCACGAACTGCGTGCTCGGCCCTTCGGTACCCACCGTCTGCACGCTGACACGCGCGCCCTCAAACAGCAGTGACAGCGTATCGGCAAGCAGTTCGGCCTGGCCAATGCCCGCATCCCGGCACAACGCCACGAGGCGCTCGCGCTGGGCCTCCTTGAGTTCCTTGATCACCAGCCTGGCCGGATGGTCCGGCTCGGTCAGTTCAGCGGCGGCATTGGCCATGTCGCAGCCACGGCCGTCAGCCTTGAGCATGACGGCGGCCTTGCGAACCCAGGCATGGAGTTGCGCGAGCTTGTCACCGGGAAACTCGGCTTCGAACCCTTCCCACATGGCACCAGCCTTGGCCGCATTGGCGCGCAGGCACTCGACGATCAGTTCGTCCTTGGATTCGAAGTGACGATAGAGCGTCATCTTGTTCGTGCCGGCAGCCTCGGTGATGGCGTCGACGCCGACGCCCTTGATGCCGTGCTTGTGGAACATGTCACGCGCCGTCTCCAGGATTCGATCCCTGGGACGCGGGCGCTCCACGACGCCGTCTGTCATCATGATCTCCTTTCGTTTCCTAAAAACCACGGCCACCTCTTGACTAGGGTGTTACCGGTCTGTAACTATGCAGATGTTACTTACTGGTAACACCTATGTTGCCTTCCGTCAATAACAAGGCCGTGAACTGGTCCTGCCAGATCGGAATGGGCGAAAAACTGCGGTTCATGCGGCTCCGGCCGGTGAAGAGATGAAAAACGGTTCGCGAGCATGGGCTGCGAATCGACAGACAAGGAGCCGGCCAATGCCACAGCGCCGCGATCTTACCATAGATGAGGCCGTCCGGGATCCGATGATCCGGCTGGTCATGAAGGCAGATGGGGTCGACCCCCGCGCCTTCGAGAAATGCTTCGCTCGCTTGCCGATGGGCAGCGCCGCGAGGTGCCGTTGCTGCGTTCACGGGAAGCCTCCCGTGACGGGCACGGCCAATTGTCCAGGCTTGCCAGCGCCTTCGGGCGGGCAACAGCAGCCGGCGAGGCATGTGTGTCGTGGTAAACTTTTTCATCCACCGTCCGATCTTCGCCTCGGCGATCGCCATCATCATGGTGCTCGCCGGGACGATTTGTTATTTCCTGCTACCGGTTTCGCAGTTCCCAGACATCACGCCGCCCCAGGTGGTGGTGAGCGCTCACTATCCGGGCGCCAGCGCGCAGGTCGTGGCCGACACGGTGACGACGCCGCTTGAGCAGCAGATCAACGGCGTGCAAGGCATGACCTACATGTCGTCGACGAGCTCCAATGACGGCTCCTCGACCATCACCATCACCTTCGATGTCGGCTATTCCCTGAGCACCGCCGCCGTCGACGTCCAGAACCGCGTCTCGCAGGCGGCGTCGTCGCTGCCGGCGATCGTCAACCAGGGCGGCGTGACGATCAAGAAGCAGAACCCGAATTTTGTGCTGATCGTCAACCTCACCTCGCCCGACAAGTCCGTCGATCCGGTGGCGCTGTCGAACCTTGCCTATCTGCAGGTCGTCGATCCGCTGAAGCGGCTGCAGGGCGTCGGCGACGTGCAGATCTTCGGCGAACGGCGCTATTCGATGCGCGTCTGGCTCGACCCGGACAAGCTCGCCAATCTCGGCATCACCGCCGTCGATGTGCAAAATGCCATCGCCGAGCAGAACGTCCAGGTGGCGGCCGGCAAGATCGGTCAGTCGCCTGCGCCGGCCGGCACGGCTTTCGAGATGCAGGTCAACGCCGTCGGGCGCTTGAGCGACCCGAAGGAATTCGGCGACATCGTGGTGCGCGCCAACACCGACACCGGTTCACTGGTGCGGTTGCGCGACGTCGCGCGCATCGAGCTCGGCGCGCTGCAATATTCGTCCTCGGCCTTCTTCGGCAAGGACCCGACCGTCGTGCTCGCCGTCTACCAGATGCCTGGTTCCAACGCGCTCGACCTTCAGCAGCGCGTCAAGGACAAGATGCAGGAGCTGTCGGCCCGTTTCCCGAAGGGCGTCTCCTACGCCATGCACTACGACACGACGCGCTTCGTCTCGGCGTCGATGCATGACGTGCTGATCACGCTCGGCGAAGCGCTGGTGCTCGTCGTTGCCGTGGTGTTCGTCTTCCTGCAGAGCTGGCGCACGACCATCATCCCGACCATCGCCATTCCGGTGTCGCTGGTGGCGACGCTGGTCGTGATGGAGATGATGGGCTTCTCGCTCAACATGCTCTCCTTGCTCGGCATGGTGCTGGCGATCGGCCTTGTCGTCGACGATGCCATCGTGGTGGTCGAGAATGTCGAACGACAGCTCGAGGCCGGGTTGAAACCATTGGCGGCGACCAAGGCTGCCATGGCCGAAGTCACCGGGCCGATCATCGCCACCACCGCCGTGCTAATGGCGGTGTTCGTGCCGGTCGCCTTCATTCCCGGTGTTTCCGGCAAGCTCTACAACCAGTTCGCGCTGACGGTGGCGATTTCGGTCGGCATTTCCGCCTTCAATTCGCTGACGCTCAGCCCCGCACTCAGCGCAGCCTTCCTGCGCCATCGCGGCGAGACGCAGTTCGTGCTGTTCCGCTGGTTCAATACAGGCTTCGACAAACTGTCGCATGCCTACGCCCATGGCGTGCGCATCCTTATCCGCTTGCGCTGGATCATGCTCGGCCTGTTCGCGGCCGGCCTGGTTGCCACCTATTTCGTCTGGCAGAAACTGCCCTCGACCTTCCTTCCGGTCGAGGATCAGGGCTATTTCTTCGTCGTCATCCAGTTGCCCGACGGCGCCTCGCTTGAGCGCACCGACGCGGTGGCCCAGAAGGCGCGCGACATCCTGCAGGCGACGCCCGGCGTCGACATTGTCGGCTCGATCAGCGGCCTGAACTTCCTGACCAGTGCCGCGCAGTCGAACTCGGCGGTCGAGTTTGCCATCCTGAAGCCCTGGGAGGAGCGTACTCCCGACCAGAGCGCATCGAAGCTGGTTGCCGATGTGCGTGGCAAGCTGTTGCAGATACCGGAAGCCTTTGCGCTGAGCTTCGATCCGCCCTCCATCCCTGGTATCGGCACCACGGGCGGCTTCGAATTCGTCGTCGAGGATCTCACCGGTCGCGGCAGCACGGCCCTCAACGACGCGACGCAAGCCGTCATCGCCGAGGCGCGCAAGCAGCCGGAAATCAATCCGCAGCAGCTGTTTTCGCCGTTCTCGACCTCGACGCCGCAATTCAACTACGACCTCGATCGCAGCAAGGCCAAACTGCTCGGCCTGAACCTGCCCGACGTCTTCAACACGCTGCAGATCTATCTCGGCTCGCTCTACGTGAACGACTTCAACCTGTTCGGCCGCACTTTCCGGGTGACCATCCAGGCCGACAAGGATGCACGTGCGGGCGCGGCCGACATTTCGCGGCTCTATGTGCGCAATGCGTCGGGTGGCATGGTGCCGCTCAGCACGCTGGGCAAACTGGTGCCGTTCGTCGGGCCGGAGACCGTGCCGCACTACAACAACAACGCCTCGGCCTCGATCAATGGCGGTGCCGCACCGGGCTTCTCCTCGGGCCAGGCGGTCGCAGCCATGGAACGGGCCGCGGCCACCGCATTGCCCAGGGATTTCGGTTTCGAATGGACCGGCATCACCTTCCAGGAACTCAAGGCAGGATCGATCGCGTCCGTCGTCTTCGGCCTCGCCATCGTCTTCGTCTTCCTGATCCTGGCGGCGCAGTATGAGAGCTGGGCGATGCCGTTCATGGTGCTGCTCGCCGTGCCGCTCGCACTGTTCGGCGCGTTCGCGGCGCTGTGGGTGCGCGGCATGCAGATCGACGTCTACTCGCAGATCGGCTTCGTCATGCTGATCGGCCTGGCGGCGAAGAACGCCATCCTGATCGTCGAGTTCGCCAGGCGGCGGCGCGAGGAGGGCCTCAGCATCGTCGAGGCGGCGATGGAAGCCGCGCGGCTGAGACTCCGGCCGATCCTGATGACGGCGTTCGCCTTCATCCTCGGCGTGCTGCCGCTGATGTTCGCGACCGGCGCCGGCGCGGCAAGCCGCCAGTCGATCGGCACCACGGTGTTTGGCGGCATGGTCGCCGCGACCATCCTGTCGCTGGTGTTCGTGCCGGTCTTCTACGCGGTCATCGAACAGTTGCGGGAGCGCCGCGAAAGCGGCGAGCCCGCCTCCAAGCAGTACTGAACCAACTGCCGAACCCGCCTTCCCTCCCCTGGCGGAAGCGGCCGAATAAGATTGGAGAAATATTATGCGTAAATGGAAAATTGCGTTGGGAACGGCTGTCGCGCTGGGTGCCATCTCGGTGGCGAGCGTCCACCTGCTCGACATGGGCAATCTCAGGCTGAGCGCCAGCACGGCTGGGGCTGCGCCCGCTCCTGCGGCATTCGTGATGCCGGTGCCGGTGGCAAACGTCGTCAAGAAGACGATCCCGATCTATCTCGACTATGCCGCCCGCATCGAGCCGATCCGCAGCATCACGCTGCAGGCGCGCGTGCCCGGCTATTTGCAGGAACAGACGGCACAGGACGGCGCCGATGTCCGGCAAGGCGACATTCTCTACAAGATCTCGCCTGACGACTTCCAGGCTGCGCTCGACCAGGCGAAAGCCCAGGTCCAGCGCGATACGGCAACGCTCGACTATGCGCGGTCCAATCTCGGCCGCGGCACCGAGCTCGCCAAGAGCGGTTATCTGGACAAGGACAGCTTCGACCAGCGCACCAGCACCTTGCGCGAAGCGCAGGCGTCGCTGGCGCTCAACCAGGCGGCCGTGCGCACGGCGGAACTCAATCTGAGCTACGCCGAGATCCATGCTCCGTTCACCGGGCGCCTTGGCCGCAACCAGGCTTCGGTCGGCACGCTGGTCAGCGTCGCCGGCACGGTGCTCAACACGCTGGTTCAGCTCGACCCGATCTATGTCACCTTCAATCCGAGCGAGACGGATCTGGCTGAGATCGAGCAGGCCCGCGCGGCCGGCCCGATCGACGTCGAGGTTCTGTTGCCAGGTGAGACTGAGTCCACCCAGAAGGGCGAACTCACCTTTATAGACAACACGGTCGACCATTCGACCGGCACGATCACCGCACGCGCCACCATCGGCAACGCCAAGTTCATGCTGATGCCTGGCCAATATGTTCGCGTGCGGCTGCATATCAAGGAGCAGCCCGATGCGCTGATGGTGCCACAGACGGCGCTGGGTTCGAGCCAGCTCGGCAAATATCTCTACGTCGTCGGCAAGGGCAACACGGTCGACCAGCGGCTGGTCTCGCTCGGCCCAACCAGCGGTGACCTGGTGGCGATCCTGAGCGGCGTCTCGGAAGGCGACCAGGTGATCACGGGCAATCTGCAGAAGATCGGACCTGGAATGCCGATCTCGCCACTGCCACAGAAACCGGCTACCTGAATCCCCCGCAGGCCCGGTTTTTGCGCGGCGCCCCGGCCTTCCCACAGGTCGGGGCGCCATTTTTTCAAGTCGTGGGCGCCGCTTTCACGAGCAGGCCGACAAGAGCGGCGACATCCGCGCGATCGGCCTTGGCCGGCGGCATGAAGGCGCAATAGGGGTGACCGAGACGCACCGAGACTGACGAGAGCGCAATCAGGCGCCCTGCCTCCAGATCGGCCTGCGCCATCACCCGCTGCCCAAGCGCGATGCCCAGACCCAGCCTCGCCGAAGCGATCGCCAGGCTGGACAGGCCGACACGCCGCCCATGCGACGGGTCGGGCGAGCGGCTGCCGCCACATGCCGCGAACCAGTCGGCCCAGCTCGGGTGCGAAGCATAGTTCGGCCCCCAATTGGTGTGGATGAACAGGCTCTCATGCAAATCCGTGAGCCCCGGATCGCCATTGCCGTGCCGGTGCCAGAACTCCGGCGTGCAGACCGGCAGCACATCGTCATGGACAAGGCGGACCATCCGCAGGCCGGGATAGTGATAGTCGCCATAGGAGATGCGCAGATCGACATTTTGGCGCATCAGGTCGATCGGATCGTCTTCCGCCCGCACATCGATCGCCATATGTGGAAAGGCCTCGAGAAGTGCTGCCAGCCTCGGCGCCAGCCATAACTCGGCCAGCGAAAACGGCACGCTGACGACCAGACGCGTCCTCAAGCCGCCTTCCAGCATGCGCTGGCCGATGGCGGCGATGTCGCCCAGCGCACGCGCGGTCTGCGGATAGATGGCGTGGCCGGCATCTGTCAGCGTGATGCGGTTGCCCGTGCGCACGAACAACTGCTTGCCGAACCAGGTTTCGAGATTGCGGATCTGCTGGCTGACCGCCGCCGAGGACACGCCAAGCTCGCTCGCGGCCAAAGTGAAGCTGCCGGCGCGGGCGGCCACCTCGAAGGCCTTGATCGCGTTCAGCGGCGGCAGTTTCTCCACGCCAGGCTCCACAAGTTTTTCTTGGGCAATCCTAATAATTTTCCCCGTTGAGAGAAAGAATTTTTTGCCATCTTCTGTACCCAACCTATGGAGCACGCGACATGAAAGACATTCTCGATCTCGACCGCTATCCGCTCGACCGTGAAGGCAGCGCCGAATGGAACCGCCTCGTCGAGCAATCCATCGAAGCCCTCAGGGCCGACGGCATGTTCAATCTCGAAGGTTTTCTGCGGCCTGGCGTCGCCGAACAGGCGGTGCGGGAAATCAAGCCGGTGATGGACACGCAGTCCCATGTCCACAAGCGCATGCACAACATCTACTTCAAGCCCGATATCCCCGAACTCGCGGCCGACCATCCCGCTTTGCGCAAGGTCGAAACCATCAGCCACACTGTCTGCGCCGACCAGATTCCCGGCAGCACCGTGCTTGCCATCTACGAGTATGAACCGCTGGTGCGGTTCCTGGCGGCGACGATGGGCAAGGAAAGACTGCATGTCATGCAGGATCCGCTGGCCCGCACCAACGTCATGGCCTATCGCGCCGGCGAGGCGTTGAACTGGCATTTCGACCGTTCGGAATTCACCACGACGCTGCTGCTGCAGCAGTCGCAACGCGGCGGCGACCTCGAATACCGCACTGATCTGAGGTCGGATGACAACCCGAACTATGAGGGTGTAGCCCGGCTGCTCGAAGGGCGCGATCCCGACGCAAAAATCCTGCGCATGAAGCCGGGGACGCTGAACGTCTTCCGCGGCAAGAACACCGCGCACCGCGTCACCACGGTCGAAGGCGAGCGTGAGCGCATTATCACCGTGTTTTCCTACTTTGAGAAGCCCGGTGTGATGTTCAGCGCCGAGGAGCGGGTCGGTTTCTACGGCCGCGCCGCCTGAGCGGCCGCCCAATCGCATCTGGGTCGGCTTTCCGGGCGGCGATGAAAAATCCGAAAATGCCATCTTGTTAGATTGTCGACAATCTGATTGTCTTGTCTTCTGTTTCGCTGGAGTGGCCGGATGGTGAAGACGGATTTCAGCCCGATTGCCGACACGACGCGCCGCGCCGAAATCGTCGCGCTGCTGCGGCGCGCGATCCTGACCGGTCAGCTGGAACCCGGCCAGAAGCTCAACGAGCTCCGGATTTCCGAGCAGATGCGGGTCAGCCGCGCGCCCTTGCGCGAGGCGATGCGCGAGCTGGTGCAGGAAGGTCTCCTCACCAGCATTCCCTATGCCGGCACCTTCGTCATCGATGTCACCGCCAAGGACATCGACGATGCCTATTCGCTCAACCAGGTGCTGGACGAGTTCGCTATCGAGCGCACATGGCCGCTGCGCGACCAGCGTTTCTTCGATGAACTTGACCGTCGCCACGAAGCGGTGAAGCAGGCGACACGCAACCTCGACACCACAAGGCAGATCGAAACAGCGCTGCAGCTGCATGGGCTGATCTATGAATGGGCCGATAATTCCGTGCTGCTGGAAACCTGGCAGCGGCTGACCAGCCGGCTGCAGATGTATTTCGCGCTACACCAGCATGCGCGCAACGAGCCGGTGCCGGCCGAGGACGTCCATGAGACTTACGTGCAACTGATGAAGGGCACCGATATGCGCGCTGCCCAGCGCCACGCCCGCGAGCATATCCACCTCGATTTCGAACAGCTGCTTTCTTACGCACGCGGCCTCGAACAGCGCCCATCGAGGGGCGCCTGATCATTCCCCAGAAATTGTAGCCAACGGACAGACACGTGCGGATCGAAACCATCAAAGCCTACCATGTCGTGCAGCCCTTCGTGGACGGGCCCTACCGGATGTCCAAGGGGCGCGAGGCCGACTGCTTCGACGCGGTGATCGTCGCCATCACCGCCGATAGCGGCGTGACCGGCTGGGGCGAGATGGCGCCGCTCGGCAATTTCTATCGGCCGCCTTCCCGGCCGGCGCCCGCGCCGGCGTGCCGGAAATCGCGCCGCATCTTATCGGCCACGATCCGCGTGGGCTGGCCAGCATCGGCCGGCTGATGGACACGGTGTTCAAGGGCCACCCCTACATCAAATCGGCGCTCGACATGGCCTGCTGGGATCTCGCCGCGCGCGCCGCCGACGTGCCCCTGGTGACCATGCTCGGCGGCCGCGAGAGCGATATGGCGGAGACCTACCGGGTCGTCACCCACGGCACGCTCGATCAGATGGCGGCACTGGCAAAAAGGATCATCGCAGAGGGCTGTCGCCGTCTGCAGGTCAAGGTCGGTGGCAATGTGCACGACGACATCGAGCGGGTCACGACAGTCGCCTCGGCCGTGCCGAAAGGTACGGTGATTTTCTGCGACGCCAATGCCGGCTGGACACCGTATCAGGCACGGCAGTTCGCCGATGCCACGCGTGGCATCGACTACACGTTCGAGCAGCCCTGTACGACGATCGAGGAGAACATGTCGGTGCGCCGCATGCTCGACAAGCCGATGGTGCTCGACGAATCCGTCATCTCGCTCGAGGCAATGCTGGAGATCCACCGCCTGGGCGCCGCCGACGGGTTGACGCTGAAAATCTCGCGGCTCGGCGGCGTGACGAAGACGCGCCAGATCCGCGACGTTGCCGTCGACCTCGGCTTCATGATCACGGTTGAGGACACTGGCGGCGCCGAGATCGACACGGCGGCAATGGCACATCTGTCGCTGTCGACGCCGCAAGAGCGGCGGTTGCATGCCATTGCCTTCCACGAATGGGTGACGGTGCGCACGGCCTTCAACGCCCCGCCGGTCACCGGCAGCCATATGGGCATTCCAGACGGGCCCGGCCTCGGCATCGACGTCGACCCGAGCCTGCTCGGCAAGCCGTTCTTCGAGATTGGCTGAGATGAAAATCCGCAGCATCAAGGCCACGCCGATCAATCTGCGCCTCGAAGCGCCCTATGGCTGGGTGTTCGGCGAACTCGACGGGTTTTCACAGACCATTGTCGAGGTCGAGACCGAGGATGGGCTGATCGGCCTCGGCGAGGCGCCGACGCCGGCGGCGGCCGCGATCATCAATGGTGTTCTGGCCGAGCGCCTGGTTGGCCGTGATGCCTTCGACATAGCCGGCGCCGAGCATGTCTGCCTGCCCTACTGGACTGGCGTGCAGTCGATCAACGACCGCACCCGCATCATGGCCTTCGGCGCCATCGAGATGGCGCTGTGGGATCTGCGCGGCAAGGCGTGGAAGCAGCCGCTCTATCAGCTGCTCGGCGGCGCGGTGCGCAAGGACATCCCCTTCACCGATTATTTTTCGCTGCGCGGCGACGGACCCAAGGTGAAAGGCGAGACGACGCCGGACGAAGTCGCCGATTATTGCGTCGAACTGCACGAGACGCATGGCACGACCTTCTTCGAAGGCAAATTCTCGACCGAAGACCCGAAAGTCTCGCTGAGAATGGTCGAGCTGATCCGCGAAAGACTCGGCAACGAGGCGATGATCCGCATCGATTCCAACCAGGCCTATTCGCTGGCGACGGCCAGGCGGCTGGCGCGGCCGCTGGAGGATCTCGGCGTGCGCAACTGGGAGGATCCGGTGGCCACGATCGAGGAGATGCGGCAGTTGCGGCAGCATTGCTCGATCCCGTTCTCGACCCACAACATCGACATTGCGCGCGCCATGGACCTCAAGGTTCCCGACGCCTTCGTCGGCAATCCGACGACGCATGGCGGCATCGGCCGCATGCTGCGTTTCGTCGGCGCCTGCGAGCACGCCGGTGTCGATTTCTGGTGCTACAGCGGCGACAGCGGCATCGGCAGCGCGGCCTATCTGCATCTGTGCGCGGCGCTCGGCTGGATCCGGGAGCCGAACCAGTCGCTGTTTCGCATGCAGCCCATGGACATCACCGAGGAAGGGCCGTTTTCGCCGAGGAACAATGTCGTGCGCGTGCCGGAAGGACCCGGTCTCGGTGTCACGCTGTCGCGGAAAAACCTCGCGGCCTGCCATCGCGATTTCGTCGAGAACGGCCCGTGCAACAAATATCACGACCCGGCGAAGCCCGGCACATATCGCCGCCTGCCGCTCAATTAGGACCGAGAAGGAAAGGAGACTAGCCAACAACAAGGGTCCGCCGCAGCGATCTGGATCGCCACGGCAGGATCTGACGGGTGGAGGCATCGCCTCAAGAAAATCTGGCCCCTGCGCCGCAAGGATCGGATGGACCAGAAAAGACAGCATGCTACAGTCTCGGTCGACCGACTTCGTTGATGGCCGGGACAGGAGAACTCCTCGGAATTACGTCAACCGGAAGTGCATCTTCAGCCATAAGAAACAGGGGAAAGGGTTAAACCCATGAGCAAGAACTATCGCATTCTCGACCTGATCCGGCGCAATCGCTCGTCGCTCGAAAACCATCTCATCGACGGTCTCGTCGACGGCCGTGTCAGCCGCCGCGACTTCATTCGCCACGGCAGCCTGCTCGGCCTGTCGCTGCCGCTTCTGGGCGGCATCACCACGGCTGCCGGCTTTGGCGGCATGCCGTCGCTGGCGCGCGCCGCGGGCGCAGCCGGCGCCACCATCCGCGTCGCCAGCAGCGTGCCGGCGGCAGCCATCGACCCGGTCACCATCGCCGACGCCGGCGGCCTTTTGGTCATGCAGCAGGTTGCCGAATTCCTCTGCGTCGATGGCCCGGACCTCGTGCTCAAGCCGGCACTGGCCGAGAGCTGGAAGCCGAACGACAACGGCACGGTGTGGACCTTCAAGCTGCGCAAGGGTGTGAAATTCCACTCCGGCGGCGAGATGAAGGCCGACGACGTCGTGGCCAGCATCGACCGCCTCGCCGACCCGGCGAACTCGTCCAATGCCCTGTCGGTGTTCACCGGCATCCTGCAGAAGGGCGCCACCAAGAAGGTCGACGACTACACGGTGGAATTCCATCTCGACGCGCCGAACGGCAACTTCCCCTACATGGTGTCGTCGGACAATTACAACGCCGTCATCATCCCGGCGAGCTACAAGGGCGACTACGAGAAAAGCTTCGACGGCACCGGCCCGTTCAAGATCGAAAAATACACCGCCAAGGTCGGCGCCTCCTTCGTCCGCAACGACGACTATTGGGGCGAGAAGGCCTTGCCGGATCGCACCGAGTTCACCTTCTTCACCGACGTGCAGCCGATGATCCTGGCATTGCAGGGTGGACAGGTGGACATCATCAACCAGATGCCGGTTCTGGCCGGCGTGGCACTGCTCAACGATCCGAGCATCGACATCATCAGCCTGAAGTCTGTCGCGCACCAGCAACTGCATCTGCGCTGCGATTCCGATCCGTTCAAGGACCCGCGCGTGCGCCGCGCTATCGCGCTCAGCCTCGATCGCGACAAGCTGGTCGCCGGCCTGATGAAGGGCCGCGCATCGCCGGGCAATGACAGCCCGTTCGCGCCTGCCTATCCGTCGACCGATACCAGCGTGCCGCAGCGCAAGCAGGACATAGCGCAGGCCAAGCAGCTGATGGAAGCAGCCGGCGCCGGCAAGGGTTTCAAGGTGACCCTGACCACCGAGCGCTATCTGGAAATTCCTGAATACGCCCAGCTCATCCAGAACTGGGTCAAGGAGATCGGCATCGAGCTCGAGCTCAACATCCTCGACCAGGGCGCGTATTACGGCGACGCGGTGTTCGGCAAATCGAACTGGCTGGATTCGGTGATGGGCATCACCGACTACGGTCACCGTGGTGTGCCGAACGTTTTCCTTGCCGCACCGCTGAAGAGCGACGGCACCTGGAACGCCGCGCACTTCAAGAACAAGGACTACGACACGCTGGCGAACAGCTACATCGCCGCGCTCGACCTAGAGGCGCAGAAGGCTGACGCCGGCAAGATCCAGAAGCTGCTGCTCGAGGAAACGCCTGTCATCTTCGGCTATTTCTACGACTACCTGACGGCGACGGCCAAAGGCGTGGCCGGCGTGCAGCCGACCGCCATGTCGCAGCTGTTCCTCGACAAGGCATCGAAGGCCTAAGCGGAGGCAGACAAGCCCATCCCGCAACTACCAGCCCTCTCCGGGGGCTGGTGCTTCCGCTGTCAGGCCGAGGCAAGGCGCTGCGCGCCGGCCTGACGCGGAGCCTCGCGTTGCGGGACGATTGATCATTGTCCCATGGAGTCCGAGACCCTGCTCACCACCATGCATTGGGGGACCTACGAGATCCGTGCCGAGAACGGCAGGCTCGTCGGCGTCGAGCCATGGAGCGGCGACCCCGATCCATCGCCGATCGGCAAGTCCATGCTCGGCACGGTGCAGGGCGACTTGCGTGTCTCCCGTCCCGCCATCCGGCGCGGCTGGCTGGAGGGGGACAGGTCCGGCGGTAAGGGCGGGCGCGGCAGCGAGGCTTTTGTCGAAGTCTCCTGGGAGACGGCGCTGGACATTGTGGCGGCCGAACTCGACCGTGTCCGCGTCGAGCATGGCAACAGCGCCATCTATGCGGGCTCCTATGGCTGGGCGAGCGCGGGGCGATTTCACCATGCGCAAAGCCAGATCCACCGCTTCCTCAACACGATCGGCGGCTATACGAGTTCGGTGCTCAGCTATTCCTACGGCGCGGCCGAGATCATCCTGCCGCATGTGCTTGGCGGGACCGATGGGCTGACGGGCAACCATTCCACCTGGGACGGGATCGAACGGCACAGCGAACTGATCATCGCCTTTGGCGGCCTGCCCTGGCGCAACGCCCAGATACAGGGCGGCGGCGCCGCCCGGCACGAGGCGGCGGCGGCCTTGCAAAAGGCCGTCGGCAACGGCGCCCGGCTGATCAACGTCTCGCCCGTGCGCGATGACGCGCCGCGCGGCGTCGAGACCGAATGGCTGCCGCTGCGGCCGAACAGCGACACCGCCTTGATACTGGCCCTGTGCCATGTCCTCCTCAGCGAGGGTCGTCATGACCAGGCATTCCTGGCGCGCTACTGCACCGGCTTCGAGGTCGTGCGGGCCTACCTCCTGGGAGAAACCGACGGCCAGCCGAAGAGCCCGGCATGGGCTGCCGCCCTGAGCGGCGTGGCGCAGGACAGGATCGTCGCGCTGGCCAGGGAAATGGCCGCCAAGCGCACAATGGTGATGGTCAGTTGGTCGCTGCAGCGCGCCGACCATGGCGAGCAGCCCTACTGGGCGGCGATCACGCTTGCCGCGCTGCTCGGCCAGATCGGATTGCCGGGCGGCGGCCTTGGCTTCGGCTATTCGTCGACCAATGGCGCCGGAAGGCCGGAGATGGGATTCCGGTGGCCATCCGTGCCGCAAGGCAGGAACCAGGTTACGGACTTCATCCCGGTCGCACGGATGGCCGACATGCTGCTCAATCCGGGCGGTTCCTTCGACTTCAACGGCGCCGCGCTGGTCTACCCGACATCAGGCTGGTCTACTGGGCCGGCGGCAATCCGTTTCACCATCACCAAGACCTCAATCGCCTGGTCGAGGCTTGGCGGCGGCCTGAAACGATCATCGTCAACGAGCCCTTCTGGACGGCGACGGCGCGCCATGCCGACATCGTGCTGCCGGTCACCACACCGCTGGAGCGAAACGACCTCGCCTTTTCGAACCGGGAAAACCTCGTCGTCGCCATGAAGCAAGCGATCGATCCGGTCGGAGAGGCACGCGACGATTATCGGATCTTTGCCGACCTGTCGGCGCGGCTCGGCACCGGCGAAGCCTTCACCGAAGGGCGCGACGCCGGCGAATGGATCCGGGCTCTCTACGAGCAGGCCAGGGACAACGCGAAGGCGGCCGGGGTCGAGATGCCGTCCTTCGATCGTTTCTGGCATGACGGCCACGCCGACCTTGCCCGGCAAGTGACGTCGCAGACACTGCTCGGTTCCTTCCGCGGCGATCCAGAGCGCCATCGGCTGGCGACGCCGTCGGGTCGCATAGAGCTGTTCTCGCCGACGATCGATTCCTTCGGTTATGACGACTGTCCAGGCCATGCCGTGTGGCTTGAGCCGCGGGAATGGCTGGGCAGCGAGCTTGTCAGCCGGTTCCCGCTGCATCTTCTGTCCCCGCAACCCGCCGACAAGCTGCACAGCCAATACGATCACGGCTCGGTCAGCAGGGCGGGCAAGGTGTCGGGCCGCGCGCCGCTTTGGATCAACCCTGCGGATGCCGCCGCGCGCGGCATTGTCGACAGAGCCATCGTGCGCGTCTTCAACGATCGCGGAGCGTGCCTGGCGGGCGCCGTGCTGACGGATGGCCTGATCCCCGGCGTCGTCCAGCTGCCCACCGGTGCATGGTTCGACCCCTCCTCGCCGGGACAGTCGCTCAGTCTGGAAAAACATGGCAATCCGAACGTGCTGACGCCTGATCGGGGGACGTCGCGCCTTGCCCAATCGCCGACCTGCAATTCGACGCTGGTCGAGGTGTCGCGATTTGACGGAGCCGTTCCCCCGGTGACAGCGTTCGATCCGCCTGCCACAGTGCGTTTAGCCGACGTACCCGGCCTGCCCGGGTCGCAGCCCCATCACAAGGAGGCTTAGCCATTCTCTCCTTCTTTGCCCGGCGTGTTTCCCTGTCGCTTGTGACGCTGTTCCTGCTGAGCATCATGGTGTTCCTGGGCGGCCAGGTGCTGCCCGGCAATGTCGGGCGTGCGATCCTGGGGCCGTTTGCGGATCAGCGCGCTGTCGACGCGCTCAATCATACGCTCGGCGTCGATCGCCCGCTGCTCACCCAATATGCGACCTGGATCTGGAATTTCGTCCGCGGCGATATGGGCACGTCCTACATCTTCCGCTCGCCGGTGGCGCCGTTCGTCATCGATGCGTTGGGTAATTCGATGAAGCTGGCGGCGGTCGCCTTCGTGCTGGTGGTGCCGATCGGCATTCTCGGCGGCGTGGTGGCAGCCCTCAACCTCAACCGCCCGCTCGACCGCATCATCAGTCTTGGCGGCCTGTCGGTGACGGTGCTGCCGGAGTTCGTTACCGGCATTATCCTGATCCTGATCTTCGGCGTCTGGCTGCGCTGGCTGCCGATCTCGGCGGCATGGCCCAAGGATGCCGGCTTCTTCACGCAGCTCTACTACCTAATCTTGCCGTCGCTGCCGCTGTTCCTGGTGCTGTTCGGCTACATCGCGCGCATGGCGCGTTCCGGCATGATCGAGGCGCTCGATTCCGACTATACGCGAACGGCGGTGCTCAAGGGCCTGCCCTGGCGCATCGTGATCTGGCGCCATGTGCTGCGCAATGCGCTGCTGCCGACCATCACCGTTATCGCCACCCAGACCGGCTACCTCATCGGCGGCCTGGTGGTGATCGAGACGCTGTTTCGCTACCAGGGCATCGGCTCGCTGATCTTCACCGCCGCGCGCGGCAAGGATTTTCCGATGCTGGAATCCGGCATCCTCACCATCGGCATCGTCTATGCCGTGGCGACATTGATCGCCGATTTCCTCTATTCCGTGCTCAATCCGCGTATCCGCCTGGGGTCAGACCAATGAGCGCCGTCCAGACCACCTCTCCGCCCCAGGACGACACGCGCCGGCGCAGCCCGCTGGCGGAAGTCATGTTCTCCCTGCTGCGCTCGCGAACCTTCCTTGTCGGCCTCTTCATCGTGCTGTTCTGGGTCGCCTGCGCGCTGTTCGGTGAGCACTTCGCACCCTATGACCCGCTTGCCGACGATATCATCAACGCGCTGGCGCCACCTTCGTCCGAACATTGGTTCGGCACCGATCAGATTGGCCGCGACGTCTTCTCGCGCGTCATCGTCGGCTCGCGCGATATCCTCACCGTCGCGCCGCTGGCGACCTTGCTGGCGACGATCGCCGGCACGGCACTCGGCCTTCTTACCGGCTATTTCCGCGGCATCGTCGACGATGTCGTCAGCCGTATCCTGGAAGCCTTCATGGCGATCCCCGTGGTCATTGTCGCGCTGCTCGCCATCGTCGCGCTCGGCACCTCCAAGGCCACCGTCATCGTCGTCATTGGTCTCAGCTTCGCGCCGATCATTGCGCGCACGGTGCGCTCGGCGGTGCTGGCCGAGCGCGAACTCGACTATGTCGCCGCCGCCCAGCTGCGGCACGAGAGCGCGCTGCATACGATGTTCGTCGAGATCCTGCCCAACGTCATCCCGCCGATCCTGGTCGAGACCACCGTGCGGCTGGGCTACGCCATCTTCGCGGTCGCGACCCTCTCCTTCATGGGTTTCGGCATCCAGCCGCCCTCACCCGACTGGGGGCTCTCGATCTCCTCGAATTACGGCATGATCGGCGGCGGCTTCTGGTGGACGGTGCTGTTCGACGCGCTCGCCATCGCCTCGCTGGTGATCGGTGTCAACCTTGTGGCCGACGGCGTTCATGGAGCGCTCAATGACTAATTCCGCCCCGACTAAGCCCGCGAAGGCTGAAAACGCCCTCGAACTCAGCGACCTGTCGGTCGCCTACCGCGTGGCTGGGCGCAACCGCGCCGTGCTGCGCAATCTCAGCCTCAACATCAGGCAAGGCGAGGCTTATGGGCTGGTCGGTGAATCCGGCTGCGGCAAATCCACCGTAGCGCTCACCGTCGTGCGCTATTTGCCGAGGAACGGCTCGATATCAGGCGGCGCGATCTCGCTCGACGGCCAGGACGTCATGAAGCTTGATGCCGAGGCCTTGCGGCGGGCGCGCGCCGAAAGCGTCTCCATGGTCTATCAGGATCCCGGCAAGGCGCTGAACCCGTCGATCCGCATCGGCCGGCAACTGACCGAAATCTTCGAGCTTGGCGGCGTCACGGGCAAGGCGGCTGAGGATCGCGCCATCGCCATGCTGAACCGCGTGCGGATCTCCGATCCGCCAAGCGTCATGCAGCGCTATCCGCACCAGCTCTCCGGCGGCATGCAGCAGCGCGTGGCGATCGCCATGGCGCTGGCCAACGATCCGTCGATGCTGATCCTCGACGAACCGACCACCGGCCTCGATGCGACGGTCGAAGCCGAGGTGCTCGACCTCATCGCACAGCTCAGGCAGGAACTCTCGGCCTCGATCCTGTTCATCAGCCACAATCTCGCTGTCGTCTCCAACATGTGCGACCGGGTCGGCGTGCTCTATGCCGGCATGCTGGTGGAGGAAGGGCCGACGGAAGTCGTCTTCAACGATCCGCGTCATCCCTATACCGTAGCGCTCCTGCGCTGCCTGCCACGCGGCGGCCAGCGCAAGGACCAGGGCCGGCTCGACACGATTCCGGGCTTCCTGCCCGGCATTGGCGCCGACATCAAGGGCTGTGCCTTCGCCGATCGCTGTGCGCTCGCCGACGACCGCTGCCGCACCGAATTGCCGCCGCTCTATGATCTGAGCGACGAGCGCGGCAAGCGCCTGTCGCGTTGCTTCCATCACGACAAGGCGCAGGCCCTGCCGCGCGCCACACCGAGCGATGTTGCCACAGCGCCCAAGCCGGCAACCGCACCGGTGCTGCGTGTCGCGGGACTGAACAAGACCTATGCCAGCCATGGCCATCCCTTGCGCGCGGTGAAAGATGTCTCGCTCGATCTCAGGCCCGGCGAGACACTGGGGCTGGTCGGCGAATCCGGCAGCGGCAAGACCACCTTCGCCAGGCTGCTGCTCGGCCTCGTGCCACCCGATGACGGCGGGACCATCGAGCTCGAGGGCAAGGCGCTGGCGCCGAAGCTGGAGAACCGTGGCGACGACCAGGTCAAGGCGATGCAGATCGTCTTCCAGAACCCGGACTCCGCGCTCAACCGCTCGCATTCGATCCGCCACATCCTTGGCCGCGCCTTGAAGCGGCTGGCCGGCCTCTCCGGCAAGGCGCAGGAGGCGCGCCTCGACGACCTCGTCCGCTCGGTGCGCCTCACCGACCGGCATCTGGCCGTCAAGCCGCGCCAGCTGTCAGGCGGGCTGAAGCAGCGCGTCGCCATTGCGCGCGCCTTCGCCGGCGATCCGCGCATTGTCGTCTGCGACGAGCCGACCTCGGCGCTCGACGTCTCCGTGCAGGCGGCGATCCTCAACCTGCTTGCCGATCTTCAGTCCAAGGAGGACGTCAGCTACATCTTCATCTCGCACGACCTTGGCGTGGTGCGTTACCTCTCCGACAAGATCGCCGTGCTCTATCTCGGACGCATCATGGAGATTGGGCCATCGGAGGAAGTCTTCTCCGGGCCGCATCATCCCTATACCGAAGCGCTGCTGTCGGCCGTGCCCAAGCTCGACCAGACCGAGACGGCACGCATCCGGCTCGACGGCGAAATCCCCAGCGCCACCAACCCGCCCCCGGGCTGCGTCTTCAACACACGCTGCCCGCGCAAGATCGGCCCGATCTGCGAACAGCAGGAGCCGCCGCTCGCCGAAGCCCAGCCCGGCCACTCGATCCGCTGCCACATCCCCTATGCCGAGCTAGCAAGGTTGCAGAAGGCAGCCGTGACTGAGCCGGCATAGCAAGGCATCGCCGGCCGGCTACCTCAGGCCGGCCATGCCTAGGGAGCGGTCGCCTTCCGAGAAACCCTGTTCGCTGGTCCAGTTCCTGGCCAGCGAGCGAAGGCCTGTCAGCGCGACGTCGAGCACATCCGACGAGACGGGGTTCGAGGGATAGGCAAGATAGATCGGCCGCTGGAACACCGGGGCGTTGTCGATGCGCCGTATCTCGCCACGTTCGATATGGCCGCTGACGGCGCTGAGCGGCAGATAGGCTGCCGCCTGCTGCGACAGCACATGCTGCAGGCCGATGAAGACCAGCCCCGCCGAAATGGCCGGCTTGACCATACCGGCAAAGGCGCGGTCGTGCTCGATGCGGAATTCGAGCCCCCAATCCATCAGAATGTAGTTTTCGGTCCATGGCTTGGTCTGCGCCGCGTGCTGGACGAGCACGACCTGATCGACAGCCAGCGTCTCATAGACGATGCCGGGATGCGGGCGCGGCAGATAGAGGATGCAGATGTCGAGCAGGCCTTCCGCCAGCTGGTCGATCGCCAGATCCGGAAAACTGCCCTCAAGCCGCAGCGCCACGTTCGGCCGCCTGGCGCGCATCCACTCGACCCATGGCGAGGTGATGCGCTCCCACAGATAGGCGGGAGCGGTCAGCCGCAGCAGGCTCTCATAGCCATCGGGAACGGCGATGTCCTGCCGCGATTGCTCCCAGGTGCGGGTGATGGAGGAGGCGTGCGGCAGGAACTGCCGGCCGGCCGGCGTCAGCGTGACGCCATCGCGGTCGCGCACGAAAAGCCGGCGCCCCAACTGCTCCTCGAGCCCCCTGATCCGCGCACTGACCGTGGATTGCGCAAGGTTGAGCCGGCTGGCCGCGACGGTGAAGCTGCCATGTTCGGCAACCTCCAGGAAACTGCGCAGGTTCTCGGTATCCATGGCCTACACCTTGCATCGAAAATTTCGATGACCCCTATCAAAAAATATCGCTTTCCGGTCGCAGTCAACAATGACCTAAATGGCCGATCCCCCAAGGGCAAGCGAGGAATGCAGCCATGCCAAGGCATTTCATGACGATCGACGCCGCTCGCAAAAACTTGACGGCAATCGAAAATTCCGCTGTTGACGAATTGCTGGCCGGCCGGCTCGACCGCCGCGATTTCCTGCGCCATAGCAGCGTGCTCGGCCTTTCCCTGCCGTTCCTGGGCAGCCTTGTCGCCGCTGCCGGCCTCGGCACGCAAAAGGCCCGCGCCGAAGGCAAGCCGGGCGGCACGGTGCGCGCCGGCGTCGCCACGCCCGGCGGCGCCATCGATCCCGTCACCTACTATGACAGCGGCAGCTACCAGCTGGTTTTCCAGACCGCCGAATTCCTCTGCATCACCCAGCCCGATCTCACCTTGAAGCCGGTGCTGGCGGAAAGCTGGTCGCCGAACGCGGACGGCAGCGTGTGGACCTTCAAGCTGCGCAAGGGCGTGAAATTCCACAATGGCGAGGATTTTAAAGCCGACGACGTGGTGGCGACCTTCGATCGCCTCGCCGACCCGAACGGCGCCTCGAACGCGCTTTCGGTGTTCAAGGGTCTGCTGTCGAAGGGCGGCACGCAGAAGGTCGACGACCACACCGTCGCCTTCCATCTCGATGCACCGAACGGCAGCTTCCCCTATTCGGTGTCGATCGACAATTACAACGCCGTCATCCTGCCGGCGAGCTACAAGGGCGATTACGAAAAGACCTTTGAAGGCACTGGCCCGTTCCGGCTGGAGAGCTACACGCCGAAGGTCGGCGCGACCTTCGTGCGCAATGAGGACTATTGGGGCGAGAAGGCGCTGCCCGACCGCCTCGAGTTCAAGTTCTACAGGCCGCGCATCCTGGCGCTGCAGGCCGGCGAGGTCGACGTCCTCGATGCCGCGCCGCTCGATGTCAGCCAGGTGGTGCTGAACAGTCCCGACATCATGGTGCTGCGCGTCGCCTCGACTGCGCACCGCCAGTTGCACATGCGCTGCGACACCGGTCCCTTCACCGACAAGCGCGTGCGCCAGGCGCTGGCGCTCAGCATCGACCGCTCCAAGCTGGTCGACGGCCTGTGCCGCGGCATGGCGGCGACGGGCAATGACAGCCCGTTCGCTCCGGCCTTCCCCGCCACCGACAAGACGGTGCCGCAACGCGTCCAGGATATCGCCAAGGCCAAGCAACTCATGGAGGCGGCAGGCCTTGGCAGCGGCTTCGACATGACCCTGACAACGCTGCGCTATTCCGACATTCCAGGCTATGCGCAGCTGTTCCAGAATTTTGCCAGGGAGATCGGTGCCCGCATCGCGCTCAACATCGAGGACCAGGACAAATATTACGGCAAGGCGGTGTTCGGCCAGTCGGATTGGCTGGACAGCCCGTTGGGGATCACCGACTACGCCCATCGCAGCGTGCCGAACGTCTTCCTGAAGAGCCCGCTGGTCAGCGACGGCCCGTGGAATGCGGCGCATTTCAAGAACCCTGCCTATGACGGCATGGTCACCTCCTACCTCAAGGCACTCGATATCGGCGCGCAACGCGCGGCCGCCTCCGACATCCAGAAGCTGCTGCTCGACGAGACACCTGTCATTTTCAGCTACTTCCCGGACCTGCTGGTGCCGGTGCGCAAGAATGTCAGCGGCCTGCCGCCGATCGCCGCCGGGCTGCTGCTCGATCGCGTGTCGCTGGGATAGAGGCAGGATTGGACAATTCCGCTTTTCGGGCGGTGGGCTATCCGCTGGCAGGGCTGCGAAGGGCGATGGGGGGCCATCGTTCGAGCCGCTCGAAGCAAGGGCAAACCCGCCGCCCGGAACCCTCTCCGACACCATGGCTCAATCCAGGTTCATCTCGCTGTGCGCCAACGCTCGATGACAAAAGACAAGAAACGGGAGACTACCATTCGCAAGCCTCATTTGCGCGGTCGCGGGCCGCATTTCCCCTTGCTCGACACCATCGTGCAGTACGAGTTCGAGCCGGGCTACGTCGCCTTCACCATGCCGATGCAGAAGCGGCTGCGCGTGCAGGTGGGATCGATGATCGTCGCCGACACCACCAAGGCGCTGGTGCTCTACGAATCCGACCATTTGCCGGTCTATTACTTCCCGATGAGCGATGTGCGCGAGGAGTTCCTGCTGCCCAGCACGACGACGACGGAGAGTCCGTTCAAGGGTGTCGCCACGCATTATTCGCTGAACACCGGCATTACGCTGGTCGAGGATGCGGCCTGGCGCTATGTTGATCCGGTCAAGGGATCGCCTGACCTGTCGGACTACATGTCCTTCTATTGGCCCAAGATGACGCACTGGTATGGGGAGGACGAAGAGATCTTCGTCCACGCCCGCGATCCGTTCCGCCGGGTCGACTGCCTGCCCTCGTCGCGGCGGGTGCAGGTGATCCTCGACGGCGAGCAGGTCGCCGATTCACGCCGCGGCGTCTTCCTCTTCGAGACCGGCCATCCCGTGCGCCATTACCTGCCGATCGCCGACACGCGGCTCGATATGTTCGCGCCCAGCCGCTACATTTCGCGCTGTCCCTACAAGGGCATCTCCAGCTACTATCACGTGACGACACCCAAGAAGCGGCACGAGAACCTGGTCTGGTACTATCCCGAGCCGGTGCACGAGGCCGAACGCATCAAGGGCCTGGTCTGCTTCCACCACGAACTGGTCGACAAGATCCTGGTCGACGGTGTCGAAATTCCGAAGGAATTCACGGCCGCGTCCAGCGGCTATTTCTAGGCATCGCCGCTCCCTTGGTCGGCTCGCGCGCTGAGCGCTTGATCGAAACATGGCTCAGCGCATACCTTCCCTGAAACGGGGAGGGCTATCGATGGATCTTTTCAAGCTGAACGGCGATGTCGCACTGGTCACTGGTGCCGGCAGCGGCATTGGCCAGGCAATCGCGATCGGACTGGCCGAGGCAGGGGCCAACGTCGCCTGTTTCGGTCATGCATCGAAAGGCGGGCTGGAGGAGACCGCGCAACGGATTACTGCACTTGGCCGCAAGGCTTTGGTGCTGACCGGCACGGTCACCTCGGAGAGCGATCTCGCGGCGGCAATCGATCGCGTCGAGGTCGAACTCGGTGCGCTGACTGTCGCCGTCAACAATGCCGGCATCGCCGGTTCGGAGCCGGCCGAAACGATGTCTCTGGGGACATGGCAGAAGGTGCACGAGGTCAATGTCACCGGCGTGTTCCTGTCCTGCCAGGCAGAGGCGCGCAAGATGCTGGCCCGACGCAAGGGCTCGATCATCAACATCGCCTCGATGTCCGGCACCATCGTCAATCGGGGGCTGACACAGGCGCACTACAATTCCTCGAAAGCCGCCGTCATCCACATGTCGAAGAGCCTCGCCATGGAATGGGCCGATCGCGGCTTGCGCGTCAATGTCGTCAGCCCGGGCTACACGCTGACGCCGATGAACAAGCGGCCGGAGGTGGCGGAGGAGATCAAGATCTTCAAGCGCGACACGCCGATAGGACGCATGGCTGCCCCGGAGGAAATGGTCGGGCCGACGGTGTTCCTGGCCAGCGGTGCGTCGAGCTTCGTCACCGGCCTCGACCTGATCGTCGATGGCGGCTACGTCTGCTGGTAGGACCGCATCTCGCAGGACCTCGCCTGCAGTCTGAATTTGTGCATCCGCGAAGCGTTAGTCGTTGCGCGAGATGAACGTTGGTATATATAATTTCATCCTATGAAACGGTTTGGCGAGACGGGGCTTGCCATGCCGACAGCCGAGATCATGGGACCTTGATGGCTTGCACCTTGCAGGGCGCCGCAAGACTGGCAATTGATCCGCGGGTGATCGCTCCCGCAGCGACCCATCGGCAGCCATGAACCCGACAGCCTATTCCACCATCACGAGAATTGAGCACCATCTTGCCTGCGCTGGCCAACGCCAGGGCGACAATTTCGGCGCCGACGGCCTTGCGCAGCGAACCACCTTTCCAACACAATCAAGAAAAGCCGCAAGAAGGGAACGAACGATAACCGTCACAGCTTGAAGGAGAACAAGCATGTCATTTCGCAGTCGAGTTTCGAAACTATCGATGGGCGCCGTCGCGCTCGCAACGCTGAGCCTGCTGACACCTTCCGCCCAAGCCGCCGCACCGGAATCCAACGACCCGATCAAGATCGCGCTGTTCGACTGGACCAGCGTGAACCTCAACGCCAAGATCCTCGGCGGCATCCTGGAAAAGCTCGGCTATACCGTCGAATATCCAACCGCCGATTACCTCTCCAGCCTGACCACCGGCCTCACCAATGGCGACCTCGATGTCGGCCTGGAGTTCTGGGACACCACCGCCGGCGAAGCGATGAAGGCCTCCGACGCGACCGGCCAGACCGAGAGGCTCGGCAAGCTCGGCCCAAAGGCCAAGGAAGAGTGGTGGTTTCCCGAGTACATGAAGGAGAAGTGCCCGACCTTGCCGGACTGGCATGCGCTGCTCGACGCCACATGCGCCGCGTCGTTCTCGACGGCGGAGACGGCGCCGAAAGGGCGCTATCTCGGCGGTCCGGTGACCTGGGAAGGCTTTGACGACGAGCGCGTCGCGGCGCTGAAACTGCCCTTCACCGTGATCCATGCCGGCACCGATGCGGCGATGTTCGCGGAACTCGATTCCGCCTATCAGCGCAAGGCGCCGATCATGCTGTGGATCTATTCGCCGCACTGGGCGCCGGCCAAGTACAAGGGCGAATGGGTGCAATTCCCCGAATACACACCCGAATGCTACAACGACCCGAAATGGGGCACCAACCCCGACGCCAGATATGATTGCGGCAAGCCGCATGGCGAGATCTGGAAATATGCCTGGAACGGCATGAAGGACAAATGGCCGGTCGCCTACAAGGTGGCGAAGGCCTTCACGATCGATACCGACGAGCTGAACAAGATGAGCGGCGAGATCGACCTCAACGGCAAGACGCCGGAAGACGTCGCCGCTGCCTGGATCGCCGCGCACGAGGCCGACTGGAAAGCCTGGGCGCAGTGACCCTTCCGACTGGAAAAGTGAGACCCGGCCGTTGATCGGCCGGGTTTCAAGTCTTGATGCTCCAGAAGGACGATTGGATGACGACTGAACAGGGATCGACGCAACCGGGCACAAACGACCGCCCGGTAAAACTTGCCTGCCGCAATGTGTGGAAGCTGTTCGGGGCGAACGCGGCCAGTTTCATCCGCGAGCGCGACGGCAAGGCCAGCATGGCCGATGTCACGGCTGCCGGACTGGTCGGCGCCGTGCGCGCCGTCGATCTCGAAATCCGCCAGGGCGAGATTTTCATCATCATGGGCCTGTCCGGCTCCGGCAAATCGACACTGGTGCGCTGCATGTCGCGGCTGGTCGAACCGAGCCACGGCAAGGTCGAGTTCGAAGGCAAGGACCTGCTCAAGATTTCCGATGCGGCACTGATCGAACTCAGGCGCCATCGCATGGGCATGGTGTTCCAGAATTTCGCGCTGCTGCCGCATCTCAACGTGCTCGACAACATCGCCTTTCCGCTCAGCATCCAGGGGCAGGACCGGGCAACGCGCGAGGCGCGGGCGCGCGAGGTCATCGAACTCGTCGGCTTAAGTGGCCGCGAGCATTTCTATCCGCGCGAATTGTCCGGCGGCCAGCAGCAGCGTGTCGGTATTGCCCGGAGTCTCGCGACCAAACCGGAAATCTGGTTCCTCGACGAGCCATTCTCCGCCCTCGACCCGCTGATCCGCCGCGAGATGCAGGACGAGTTGATGCGGCTGCAGACCATGCTGCACAAGACCATCGTCTTCATCACCCATGATTTCGACGAAGCCATAAGGCTCGCCGACCGCATCGCCATCATGAAGGACGGCGAGGTCATCCAGATCGGCACGCCGGAAGAACTGGTGGTCAATCCGGCGACCGACTATGTCGCCGAATTCACCCGCGACGTCGACCGCGCCAAGGTGATCTCGGCACGAAGCCTGATGCGCGCCTGCGACGGCACCGAGCATGGCGGGACGGTTTCGCCGGATGCCAAGATCGCCAGTTTCTCGGCAAGCATCGTCTCCGCCGGCAAGCCGTTCGCGGTGGTCAACGGCACCGGCAAGCCGGTCGGCGAAGTCACGCCGCAAGCGGTCATCGATCTGCTGGCCGGCATCGAGCATGCGAGAGCCGGCGCATGACGGTGACGGCAAGCACCAGCGAGCCGAGGCCGGCGCTTCAGCGATGGCTGCTTGTCTGGGCGCTCGCCCTTGCCGCTGTGCTCATGGTGTTCCTGCTCCAAGACAGCGTCCCTTGGGCTGTCGACTATCCGGCGAGCGCCGTCGTGCCGGTCGCCGACTGGGTCAGCGCGCTGATGGGCTGGATCAAGTCGAACCTGTCGTGGTTGACCCGCTCGATCACCGCGGTTCTCGGCGTGCCGCTCGACTTCGCGCTCAATCTCTTGGCCAAGAATTTCAAGATCGGCCACGGCGTCGATACCCTGGTCCTGCCGCGCCTGTCCTGGGTCGGGGTCTGTGCTGTCGCCTTCGTTGCCGGCCATGCCGTGGGTGGTCGCAAACTCAGCCTGCTAGTCGGCGGCTGCTTCCTCTACATCGCGCTGTTCGGCCAATGGACCAGCGCCATGCTGACGCTGGCGCTGATTTCGATCGCCGTGCCGTTCTGCATCGTCACCGGCCTGTTCGCCGGCATCTGGGCGTGGCGCAAGCCATGGGCGGAAAGGCTGATCGTCTCCCCTGCCCTTGACCTGATGCAGACGATCCCGACCTTCGCCTACCTCATCCCGATGCTGCTCCTGTTCGGCAACAGCCCGGTCTCGGCAATGATCGCCACCGCCATTTTCGCCACGCCGCCAATGGTGCGGGCGACGATGCTCGGCTTGACGCGGGTGCCGCTGGAGATCGGTGAATTCAGCGACATGGCTGGCTGCACGGCGCGGCAGAAACTGTGGCGGGTGCTGTTGCCCTCGGCGCGTCCGACGCTGATGGTCGGCGTCAACCAGGTCATCATGTTGGCGCTCAACATGGTGATCATCGCCTCGATGATCGGCGCCGGCGGCCTCGGCTACGACGTGCTTCTGGCGCTGCGCGCGCTGAAGGTCGGCGAAGCCATGGAGGCCGGCCTCGCCATCGTGGCGCTGGCGATCGCGCTCGACCGGCTGAGCCAGGCCATCGCCCACAAGCAGGCGAAGGGCCATGTCCATCAGGCGGTGAGCCCGAGCCTCTGGCGTCGCTACCCCAACCTGACGTTGGCCATCACTATCCTCGCCGTCACCACGCTGCTCGGCCTGTTCGTGCCGGCCTTTGCGGCTGTGCCGAAGGCGATAACCTTCACCACCGCGCCACTGTGGAAGGCGGCGGTGAACTGGGTGACGATCAACTTCTTCGATGCGATCGAAGCCTTTCGCGTGGCGCTGATCCTCAATGTGCTCAACCCGGTGCGGGCCTTCTGCGAAGGCTTTCCGTGGCTCGGCGCGGTGTTCCTGCTCGGTCTTGCCGGCTATCAGCTCTCAGGCCTGCGCCTGGCAGCCCTTGTCGCGGCACTCACCGCTTTCTGCGCCGTCACCGGGCTGTGGGAAAAGACCATGGCGACGGTCTATCTCTGCGGCATCTCGGCCTTCATCGCCTGCCTGATCGGCATCCCGATCGGCCTGATGGCCGCGCGCAGCGACCGTTTCAAGAAGATCGTCACCCCGATCATCGACACGCTGCAGGTGCTGCCGTCCTTCTGCTTCATCATCCCGGTGGTGATGCTGTTCCGCGTCGGCGATGTCACCGCCATGATCGCAACGATCGCCTTCGCCGTGGTGCCGGCGATTCGCTACACCAATCACGGCATCCGCCAGGTGCCGCCGGCGCTGATTGAGGCGGCCAAGGTATCGGGTTGTACGCCGCGCCAGACATTTTTCCGCGTGCAGCTGCCGCTGGCGCTGCCGGAGATCATGCTCGGCGTCAACCAGACGATCCTGATGGCGCTGGCGATGATCATCATCTGCGCCATGGTTGGCACGCGCGACCTTGGCCAGGAGGTGTTCATCGCGCTGTCCAAGGCCGATTCCGGCCGCGGCATCGTCGCGGGCCTGGCCATCGCCTTCATCGGCATCGTCGCCGACCGCCTGTTCAACGCCTGGACGGCGAAGGCGCGGGCAAGGTTGGGATAGGCAGGACGATGCGCCGCGGCTACTCCGCCGCGACGCCCTTCACTTCGAGATAGCTCTCCATGGAATCGTCCAGCGCCTGCAGCCACGGCGTGTGGTGCAGCGGCGCCATGGTGCCGGTCATCAGCGAGCGGTAGGCGTGGTCGCGGAAGCTCATAATGTCTTCCGCCTTGTGGTGTTCCCACTCCATGAAAGTCTGGTTGACCGCCTCGACGTCGAAGCCGGGATAGTCGGTCTGGTCCATCAGTTCCTTGGTGTAGTCGCCCTGGAACCAGATCATCTGCTCGGCGTCTTCCAGCGTCTCCTCGCGGGCACGCCATTTGGTGCTGTGCTCGGCCATCGCTTGGGCTGATGGCAACTTGATGCGGCCCATGATGACGTCGCGGGCGAACCAGGCCTGCGCGTCGAACATATTGAAGGTGTAGAACTGATCCTGCATGCCGATATAGGAGAGTTTCGGGTTCTTCTCCCAGACGACGCCTTCATAGAGGTCGAGCGGCCACATGCGGTTGGCGGTCTTGAGCTTGAGATCGTCGGTGAGGAAGGGGAAGGAATGAAGATAGCCGGTGCACAGGATGATGGCGTCGACATCCTTGGTGGTGCCATCCTTGAAGTGCGCGGTCTTGCCGACGACCTTCTGCAGCAGCGGCACTTCTTTCCAATTCTCCGGCCATTTGAAACCCATCGGCTTCGAACGGTAGCTGGAGGTGATGGATTTGGCGCCGTATTTGTAGCATTGCGAGCCAATGTCCTCGGCGGAATAGGAGCGGCCGACGATCAGGATGTCCTTGCCCTTGAATTCCATCGCGTCACGGAAATCATGGCTGTGCAGGATGCGGCCGTTGAAGGTGGAAAAACCCTCGAAATAGGGGACGTTGGGCACCGAGAAATGCCCGGAGGCGACGACGACGTTGTCGAACTCTTCGGAATAGGTGACGTCGTTGGTGCGGTCATGCGCGGTGACGGTGAATTTCTTAGTCTCGTCCGAGAAGGTCACCATGCGCACCGGGCTGTTGAAGCGCACCCATTTGCGCAGGCCCGATTTCTCGACACGGCCCTTGATGTAATCCCACAGCACGGCGCGCGGCGGATAGGAGCCGATCGGTCGGCCGAAATGCTCCTCGAACGTGTAGTCGGCGAATTCCAGGCATTCCTTCGGTCCGTTCGACCAGAGATAGCGGTACATCGAGCCGTGCACGGGATCGCCATGTTCGTCGAGGCCGGTGCGCCAGGTGTAGTTCCACAGGCCGCCCCAATCCGACTGCTTTTCGAAGCAGACGATTTCGGGAATGTCGGCGCCCTTGTCGGCAGCCGACTTGAAGGCCCTGAGCTGTGCCAGTCCGGACGGTCCGGCGCCGATGACGGCAACGCGAGTTTTCATTTCCAGGGCCTCCTCATTTTTGATTTCCCCAGCGAAACAAATTTCACTGACAGTGACACTAATTGGCCCTTCCGTGCTGTCAACAGACATCTGCGGGCACGGCGTTTGCGTGCAAAGGATTCCCAGCGAAAAACCTTCGCTGGCAGAAATCATGGGATCGTCAGGTGGGACTTAAGACGGCTTGCCGACACCGCCGCGCTGCTGTATCGCCACCTCTGATGTTCACCTTGAGTGAAATAAATCCGCGACGTCCGGGGGCGACATGGCGAAAGACAGTTCCAAGGCCGGGCTTGCCGGCGTCAAGCCGAAGCCCCAACCAAAGGTCTCGGCGGACGGCAAGACCATCCGCGCACCGCTGACGCAGAATCCACACGCCATCCGCGACACACGCGAGAAAGTGCTGGAGGTGGCGATCGGCCGCGAGGTGCGGGCGTTCCGCAAGAAGCTCGGCATCACCGTCGCCGATCTCGCCGTCGCCACCGACATTTCGCTTGGCATGCTGTCGAAGATCGAGAACGGCATCACCTCGCCATCGCTGACCACCTTGCAGGCGCTGTCGCGGGCGCTCGGCGTTCCGGTCACCGCCTTCTTCCGCCGCTTCGAGGAGGAGCGCAGCGCCGTCTTCGTCAAGGCCGGCGAAGGCCTTGACGTCGAGCGCCGCGGCACGCGCGCCGGCCATCAGTACAATCTGCTCGGCCATATCGGCTCCAACACCAGTGGCGTCGTCGTCGAGCCCTATCTGATCACGCTGACCGAGGATTCGGATGTGTTCCCGACCTTCCAGCACGAGGGCATGGAGTTCCTCTATATGCTGGAGGGCGAAGTCGTTTACCGGCACGGCAGCAATCTCTACCCGATGAAGCCCGGCGACAGCCTGTTCTTCGACGCCGACGCACCGCATGGACCGGAGCAACTGACGAAACTGCCGATGCGGTATTTGTCGATTATCTGCTATCCGCAGAACAGCGCTGGGTGAGACGCTTGGGTTCCTCGCCCCCACGAAAGTGGGGGAGAGGTGGCTCGGCGAAGCCGAGACGGAGAGGGGGATGGCGCGGACTGCGGCGTCTTTGGCGCCCCATCCCTCGCGCCGGCGCTGCCCCCTCTCTCCGTCCGCTTCGCGGCCACCTCTCCCCGCTTTGCGGGGGCGAGGAAACCAGGTCCTGAGAGGGCGGTGCAAACAGGCGTAGGAAGATTTAGTCCGGCCCAAACCCGGGGCTCGTCGCGCTCCCATCATCCAGCTTCGACAGCCACTCGACCAGCGTCGGCCGATACCGTGTCAGCCCCTTGTAAGTAGCCAGTTCCTCCGGCAAATCGCGGATCACCCGGTGCAAACGCCGCGCCCATTTCGGCTGCGTCACCAGCTCGTCCATCTTGATCAGGTAGCAGCGGATCGGGAAGACGATGCCGTTGGAGCGCGGCAGGCGCCAGAAGCTTTGCAATTCGACACGCAGATGCACCTTGTCGCCGACATTCTCCGGCGTCACGGTCGTGCGGTCCGGTCCCCATTTGTGGTAATTTTCCGGACTGGTATCCAAGCGCGGATTGATGGTCATCGTCCAGTTGAGGCGCCGCGCCGGCTTGCCCTGCTGGATGTTGGTAAGGAATTTCAGCGCCCTGACGAAAATCCCCTTCTCATGCGCCAGCGGCACCGGCGCGTGCCACTCGAAGAAGTTCATGCCGATGTCGAAATCGAGCGACCAGTCGGCCTGGGTGGTGACCATGCCGGCGTCCATCCACAGATTGCCGTCGCGCTGGTCGAGGATGCAGAAATCGCCCTGGCTCTGCCGGGTGATGTATTCCATCGGCCCGTAAGGCAGCGTCGAGGTGTCACCGAAGGTGAAGGTGTCGTCGATGCCGAGCGGCCGGTTGATCCAGCGCCAGCGGTCGCCGTCGCGGGTCAGCGTGAAATGCTCGGGATAACCCAGCGCCTGCTGCTCCATCAGCAATTCGAGCAGATCCCAGCCGGCGAGCGTCATGTGCGGCAGCGACTGGCAGCGCAGCGGATCCTCGGCCAGCACCAAAGCGCGGTCCTGCATCTCGGCGACATAGTGCTCGTCGACGTCAATCAAGTTCTCCAGCACGCTGCCTTTCGGACCGACGACATGCGGCTCGATATTGACCGCATACATGTAGGCGTCTTCATGGAACGGGAATGGGAAGCGCCTGATGTGCTCCGGGCTGTTCCTGAAGGTGAAATCGTCGCGGAACGTTTCCGTGCGAAAGGTGATGCCCAAGCTCGCCTCCTATCTTTCCAAGACCAGCGATTTGCCCTCGAAACGCGAGACGCATGGCATGATCTTGCAGCCGGAGCGGTGGTCTTCCTCGCTCAGCCAGTGGTCGTTGTGGATGAACTTGCCATCATACGAGATGACGTTGGTTTCGCACTGGCCGCAGACGCCACCGCGGCAGAGATAGGGTGGATCGACGCCGGCCGCCTCGATCGCCTCCAGCAGGCTCTGCTGTTCATCGACGCGGATCGTCTTGCCGGTGACGGCCAGCGTCACGTCGAAAGGTAGGCCGGGCTGGGGTGCGGCGAAATGCTCGAAATGCACGGCCTCCGACGGCCAGCCCAAGGCGGCCGCGCGGTCGCGCACCCAGTTGATCATGCCGGCCGGACCACAGACATAGAGATGCGTGCCGAGCGGCTGTGTCGACAGCAGCCGGTCGAGTTCGATGCGTTCGTCCAGATCGTCGTGATAGAGCCGGATGCGCCTGTTATAGCGCTCCCGCAGCAGGTCGGCATAGGTGCCGAGCGAAGCGGTGCGGCAGGTGTAATGCAGTTCGAAATTGCCGCCCTCCCCCGCCAGTTGCGCGGTCTGCGCCATGAACGGCGTGATGCCGATGCCGCCGGCCAGCATCAGGTGTTTCTTCGCCCTGAGATCGAGCGAGAACAGGTTGACGGGATAGCTGATCACCATCTCCAGGCCCGGCTTGACGGACCTGTGCATGAACAGCGAACCGCCGCGCCCGACATCGTCGCGGCGCACCGAGATCGTGTATTCGCGCGTGTCGAGCGGCGAACCCATCAGCGAATAGGGATTGAGCCTTGTGCGCTCGCCATCGCGCATCTCGACCACGACATGGGCGCCGCCGGAAAAGGTCGGCAGCAGCTCGCCGTCGCGCCGGCGGAAATGGAAGCGGGTGACCAGCTCGTTGACCGGAACGACGTCGCTGACGACGACATCGAGTTTCGTGGTGCCGGTGCTCATGGGAAGGCCTCCTCCATCGGAGGAATCTCGGTGCGATCCTCGGCGTTGATGCACACGCCCTGGAAGGCGGCGAGGCGCCTGGAATAATGATCGCGCACCAAAAGCAGCAGACCGCAATGCGCGCAGGTGGCGGGCTGCGTCGTCACGTTCTCGGTGATGCCTTTGCAGTGCACGCACTGCATGCGCCGCGCCAGCGAGCCGCGATGCTCGGTTTGCATGGAGGTGTGATCGATGCCGGCCTCGAGCGCCACCTGCATAGCCTGGCCGATCAACCCTTCGGTGCCACTGAGATAGAGGCGCAGGCCCATATGGGCGTTGCTCAGCGTCTGCTTCAGGCGCGGCAGCAGGCTGGCGAAGGACGGCGCGAGATGAAACTGCGCCGGCCTCAGCGCTTCGAGGGCGGCGACATGCTTGCCGTCGGGGCCTGGGATGAAGACGATCTCGGCGCCGCCGAAGAAACCGGGCGGAGCCGTCTTTGCCATATCAACGATCGCCAGCGCGCCTTCGGCATCGGCCAGGAAAAGATGGTGCTTGCCGGGCTGCGGAGACAAGGTTCCGTAAATGGGCCGGCTGATGATGGTCTTGGCTGCCATTCTCTCTTAGATCAGTTGGAGCATGATCTTGTCCGAAAACCGGTTCCCACTTTTCGGGATCATGCTCTAGTGTCTTAAAATCCCTCGCTGTTGATGATGCCTCAACCCTTGGCGGTGCGCTTGGTCTTTTTGGGATCGTCGAACGGCAATGGCTGCGCCGTCGCCTTGATCGACCCGCTCTTGTTGCGAATTTCGAGCTTGGTGTCCTTGACGGCGCAGTCGACGTCGAGGCGGGCAATGCCCATCGATTTCTTGACCAGCGGCGAATACATGGCGCAGGTCACCACGCCGACCTTCTTGCCGTCGCGATAGACCGGGGCACCCTCGTCGGCCGGCTCCTTGCCTTCGAGCAGCACGCCATAGATCTTGAAGCGCTCCTTGCCCTTCAGCCGGTAGTGTTCCTCGGCGCCGCGAAAACCGGTCTTGCCGGGGCTGACGGTGAAGTCGAGGCCGAGCTCCCACAGCGTGTCGCCGGGGCCTTCATTCTCGAACGGATATTTTTGCGAATTGTCGTAGGGATAGAACAGCAGATAGCTTTCGACCCGCAGCATATCGAGCGTGGTGAAGCGGCACGGAATGATGCCGGCGCCCTTGCCCTCGTCGAGAATCCGGTCCCAGATCGTGCCGGCATCCTGGCCACGGCAGAAGATCTCGTAGCCGCGCTCGCCAGTGTAGCCGGTGCGCGAGATCATCACCGGGAAACCGAAGAGCTGCGCCTGCATATGGTGGAAATAGTTGAGGTCGCGAATCCCGGCACATGCTTGGCGAGATAGTCGACTGACGTCGGCCCTTGCAGCGACAGGTCGTGCAGGTTGTCGTCGAAGCGCAGCGAGACATCGCGGCCCATCGCGGCGCGCTGCAATTCCTCATGGCCGGTGCCCGAGCCATGCACCACCATCCAGCTGTTCGGGCCGGTGCGGTAGAGGATGCAGTCGTCGGTGAATTTCCCTGCTTCGTTCAGCATGCAGGCATAGGCTGATTTGCCGGGGTAGATCTTTTCCACGTCGCGCGTGGTGGCGAGATCGATGAGATGCGAGGCGTGCGGCCCGGTGATGTGCACCTTCTTCAGACCCGACACATCCATCAACCCGGCCTTGGTGCGGATGGCGATGTACTCTTCGTCGGCGTCCTTGTCGTAGGTCCAGGCGGTGCCCATGCCGCTCCAGTCTTCGAGCTTCGAACCCAGCGCGCGGTGGCGATCCGCCAGGGTCGAAAATCTCCAGGATGCCGTCATCCGCTCGTCCTCCGTTCAAAAATTCCATTGTTCCCTGCTCCTTGGCGCGAGGCCGGAGCTTTGGCCCGAATATTGATCGCAAACGCGGGAGGGCCGCAATCCCCTGAAAGCAAATAATTTCATTGTCAGGCAAAATCGACCGCCCCAAGCAAACGGTTAACTCAGCGTAAATTCGTCTTGACAATTGCGGTAAACGGTCTGAATTTATGAAAAAAATTTCACTCTCTTGAAAGAGAGCGGCGGGCGGTGGATTCGGAACCGGACGTCGGAAAAAAGGGGAAAAACCGATGTCAGACCTGCAGCAGCGCATCGAAGCGCTGTACCGTTCCGATTTGCGCGGATCCGCGCTGCTGATCATCTGCCTGTGGGCGACGATCCTCTTCGTCCTCTTCATGACATGGCCGTACATTCCCGACAGCGGCATCAAGGCCGTCGTCGCGATTGCCGCCGCCGCCGTGCTGATCTTCAACACCGCCGCGATCCTGGCGATGGTCAAGCACTACAAGGAAGACAAGGACTTCATCTACGGCCTCGATATCAAGAACGCCGACGCATCCCGCAACCGTAACTCCTGAAGGGTACAAGAGATGTCGCGCTATACGCCGCCGGAGCAGAGCAAGGCTGGCCAGGTTTTCGATATCGTCGTCGTGGTGGTCGCCATCTTCGTGGCGCTGTGGCTGCCGCTGAAGCTGGGGTTTGCCGGCGCCGCCAAATCCATCGACGCGCTCGACACCAAGACGTGGGAAACGCTTGGCCAGAACCCGACCATGGCCGCGATCTGGGAAAAGCTCGGCTATACGCCTGAGACCGCGCACGACGTCATCCGAAACCACTTCCACTATGTCATCGACTGGCCGACACTGATCATCATGGCGGCGGTGCTGATCGGCTATTTCGTCTTCCTGTTCCGCGCCTCCGACCGCGAATATCGCGACGTCATCAACGAAAAATTCGACGACAAGTAAGAGCTTCGAAGACAAGCAATCGGGGACACGACCATGTGGATTTCACTCTCTTACGCATGCTGGGGCATCTCGGTCGTGCTCGCGCTGTGGATGCTCTACGACTGGTTCAAGGTTGATACGACCTATTCCGAGGACGTTCTGACCTCGTCGCGCGAAGGCGAGCTTGAAGCCGTTTCCGAAAAACACCGGATCTGAGTGGGGATTGAACAATGACGGTCGCGGTTGAAACTGCGGGTTCGGTAACAAATGGCGACAGGGTCTCGCTGCTGCGGGTGCTCGGTCCCGCCCATGTCTGGGCGCTTGGCGTCGGCATCGTTCTGGTCGGTGAATTCACCGGCTGGAATTTTTCGGCCGACAAGGGCGGCGCGCTGGCCGCACTGATCGTCTGCTGGATCGTCGGGCTGCTCTACACCTCGGTCGCCATGATCGATTCCGAGGTGACGTCGACGGTCGCCGCCGCCGGTGGTCAGTATGCGCAGGCCAAGCACATTGTCGGCCCGCTAATGGCCTTCAATGTCGCGCTGTTCCTGGTGTTTGCCTACACGATGCTCGAAGTCTCGGACGCGATCCTGCTCGGCGACACCATCGTCGCCAAGGCCGGCGTCGAAGGGTTGACCCACAATTCCTTCATCGCCGCCACCATCGTGGTGTTGGCCTGGCTCAACTATCGCGGCGTGCTGATGACGCTCAACGTCAACTTCGTCATCACCGCGATCGCCTATGTCTCGATCGTCATCCTGTTCTTCTCGGTCAGCCCGTGGACGCAAGGCGCGGTGCTGAAGCTCAATGAGTTGGTTACTCCCGGCAATGCGCTGCCCTATGGCTGGATCGGCGTCATCGCCGCCTTCCAGTTCGGTATCTGGTATTATCTCGGCATCGAGGGCACCACGCAGGCGGCCGAGGAAGTGCGCTCGCCGGCCCGGTCCCTGCCCTACGGCACCATGGCCGGCATGATCACGCTTCTGATCGCCGCCGCCATGACCTGGTATGTCTGCGCCTCACTGATGCCCTGGGAATATCTCGGCATCACCTATTACCCGCTGTGGGACGCCGGCAAGCTGACTGGCAGTCCGCTGCTGGAGAACCTGTTGTTTATCGCGACACTGCTTGCGGCGCTGGCATCGGCCAATGGTTGTATCAATGATGCTGCCCGCGCGTGGTTCTCGCTTGGCCGCGACCGCTATCTGCCGAGCTGGTTCTCGGCCGTTCACCCGAAGTACCGCACGCCCTATCGCTCGATCCTGTTCCTGCTGCCGATCGCGCTCGCCTTCGCCTTCATCGCCGACCTCAACCAGGCGATCACCTTTTCGATCCTGTCGGGCGTGCTGCAATACACCTTCATGAGCATCAACATCATGATGTTCCGCAAGAAGTGGCCGCTGGGCTCCATCCGCCGTGGCTACACGCACCCGTTCCATCCGCTGCCGGCCATTGTGCTGTTCTGCCTGTGCGTGGTGACGTTCTTCGCCATCTTCCTCGGCTTCGGCTCGCAGCTGATCGCGATGACCATCTTCTATTTCCTGATCTCGCTGTGGTTCCATTTCTACCGCTACAAATTCGTGCGGCGCGGCGACCAGTTCACCATGCCGTGGCCGAAACCGCAGGGCTATTGATGGGAGACGGCCCGCCCCCGATCCTTGGCGGGCCGGACATGACAAAAATGTCCGACGTGACATCAGCACTGCTTGTCGGGGCCATCGTCCTGGCTCTCGCCCTCCATCTTGCGTGGCTGGCGCGGCGCAGCCGCAACAGGGCATTGGCGGCGCTTGCCGCCGACGAGGCCCGCATTCGCACGATCATCGCCGACGCCACTGATGTTTCGGACGGCACCGCCGGCGTCGTCACCTGGGAAGGGTCGTGGAACAGCCAACGCGTTCAGCTGCGCACCATCGTCGATACGCTGGCAACACGAAAACTCCCGGCCCGCTGGCTCAGCGTTTCGATCACCGAAAAGGTGGCGGTGCCGGCGACGTTCGACATGATGATGCGACCCGGCTCGCCGACGACCTTCTCGAATTTCGACCACCTCCAGCATACGCTGCCGAAGGCTCCGGGATTTCCCCTCGAAGCGGTGCTGCGGACAGACCGCCGCGGCACACGGTTCCCGCAAGGCATCATCGCCGACCATCTGGAACCCTTTTCGGAGGGGCGCGCCAAGGAGCTGCTGATCACGCCAAACGGGGTGCGCATCGTCTGGCTGCTGGCCGAGGCCGAGCGGGCGCGTTACGGCGTTTTCCGGCAGGCCGCATTCGGTGAGGCGCAGATCGATCCGGCGCTGATCGAGCGGCTGCTCACCTCTCTCTCGGCGCTGCGCGACGCCATCAACAAAAGCGAACGGCAAGCCGCATGACCAGTTCGAACACAGAGCCGGCGCCGGTGAGCCCTTATCTCGTCCTCGGCGCGGCAATCGTGCTGCCGGCAAGCGGCCACGTCATTCTGGGTGTGCCGGTGCGGGGCTTGCAGTTTCTGTTCTTCATGGTGATCCTGGCCTGGGTGACCGCCAAGATCGCGCCGCCCGACGCCAGCTTCATCGGCCGTCATGCCGGCGGCTTCCTGATCTATGCGCTATCTGTTCTGGACGCCTACAAGCTGGCCCGCATCAGCCATGCGCTATGGGTTCACAATGCCGCGCAGGGCAGTGACAATTCGCAGGGCGGCATCACGCCGCATACGTAACTACAGGAAAATTTTTTTCATGTGATTGAATTCAGGCAACGCATTCGGTACATCATCTCTTAGCTACAAACGCCGGGAGGCTGACATGTGTGGAATTGTCGGACTGTTTTTGAAGGACAAGTCGCTGGAGCCGAAGCTCGGCGCGATGCTGTCGGAGATGCTGGTCTCGCTCAGCGATCGCGGCCCCGACAGCGCAGGCATTGCAATCTATGGCGCGCCTTCCAGGAATGAAGCCAAGATCACCATCCAGTCGGCCAAGCCCGCGCGCGATTTTCGCGACCTCGACACCGAGCTTGCCAAGGCCATCGGCGCGCCGGTGAGCATCGCGGTGAAGTCGACCCATGCCGTCGTCAGGACCACGCCCGCCAAGATCGATGCGGCGCGGGAGGCGATCCAGGCACTGCGTCCCGACATCCGCATCATGGGCGCCGGCGACGTTGTCGAGATCTACAAGGAAGTCGGCTTGCCGGAAGCGGTGGTCGATCGCTTCGACGTCCGCAAGATGACCGGCACGCATGGCATCGGCCACACCCGCATGGCGACGGAATCGGCGGTGACGACGATGGGCGCGCATCCCTTCTCGACCGGCGCCGACCAGTGCCTGGTGCACAATGGCTCGCTGTCGAACCACAACAATGTCCGCCGCGAGCTGATCCGCGAGGGCATGAAATTCGAGACCGAGAACGACACCGAGGTCGCGGCCGCCTATCTCTCGTCGCAGATGGCACATGGCAAGAATCTCGGCGAAGCGCTGGAAGGCACGCTCTCGGACCTCGACGGCTTCTTCACCTTCGTCGTCGGCACTAAGAACGGTTTTGGCGTCGTCCGCGACCCGATCGCCTGCAAGCCCGCCGTTATGGCCGAGACCGACCAGTATGTCGCCTTCGGCTCGGAGTATCGCGCGCTGACCAAACTGCCCGGCATAGACAATGCGAGGGTCTGGGAACCGGAGCCCGCAACCGTCTACTTCTGGGAGCATTGAGTTCATGCCGGCAACCAAACTTTCAAAGGCGGCGGCACACGACCAGGCCTCGCGGATCTTCGATCTCGATGTGTCGTCGCTGCGCGAGCTCAACCAGGCGCTGCACAATCTGACGCCCGGCTCGAACGAAACGGCTTGGGAGGTGCTGCACCCGAAGGGCAGCCATTCGGTCGCCGTCGGCGTGGACCAGCCCGTCAGCATCGATGTGCGCGGCAGCGTCGGCTACTACTGCGGCGGCATGAACTCCGGCAGCACCATCACCGTGCACGGCTCGGCCGGACCCGGCGTCGGCGAGAACATGATGTCGGGTTCGATCACAGTGAAAGGCGACGCCAGCCAGTATGCCGGCGCCACCGGCAAGGGCGGACTTCTGGTCATCGAGGGCAACGCCTCGTCGCGCTGCGGCATTTCGATGAAAGGCATCGACATCGTCGTGCACGGCAATATCGGCCACATGTCGGCCTTCATGGCGCAGTCCGGCAATCTGGTGGTGTTGGGCGATGCCGGCGATGCGCTGGGCGATTCCATCTACGAGGCGCGCCTGTTCGTGCGCGGCAAGGTCGACAGTCTGGGCGCCGACTGCATCGCCAAGGAGATGCGGCCCGAACACCTGGAACTGCTGCAGGGCCTGCTCGACCGTGCCGGCGTTACCGGCGTCAAGCCGTCGGAGTTCAAGCGCTACGGCTCGGCGCGCACGCTCTACAATTTCAATATCGACAACGCCGACGCGTATTGAGGCAGCATGACCTATCGCAACCCGCCGACGACGCCGCGCAAATCCGCGACATTCGACGACTACACGCTTTCCGAAATCCGCCGCGCCGCGGCGACCGGCATCTATGACATCCGGGGCGCCGGCGCCAAGCGCAAGCTGCCGCATTTCGACGACCTGCTGTTCCTCGGCGCCTCGATCTCGCGCTATCCGCTCGAAGGCTATCGTGAGCGTTGCGATACCAGCGTGGTGCTCGGCTCGCGCCACGCCAAGAAGCCGATAGAACTGAAGATCCCGATCACGATTGCCGGCATGAGCTTTGGCTCGCTGTCCGGCCCGGCCAAGGAAGCGCTGGGGCGCGGCGCAACGCTGTCGGGCACCTCGACCACCACGGGCGATGGCGGCATGACCGAGGAAGAGCGGGGCCATTCCAAGCAACTGGTCTATCAATATCTGCCCTCTCGCTACGGCATGAATTTGCGCGACCTGCGCCGCGCCGATGCGATCGAGGTGGTTGTCGGCCAGGGCGCCAAGCCCGGCGGCGGCGGCATGCTGCTTGGCCAGAAGATTTCCGACCGCGTCGCCGAGATGCGCACGCTGCCGAAGGGCATCGACCAGCGCTCGGCCTCGCGTCACCCCGACTGGACCGGGCCGGACGATCTCGAGATCAAGATCCTCGAACTGCGCGAGATCACCGACTGGGAAAAGCCGATCTACGTCAAGGTCGGCGGCGCCCGCCCCTATTACGATACAGCCCTTGCGGTGAAGGCCGGCGCCGATGTCGTCGTCGTCGACGGCATGCAGGGCGGCACGGCGGCGACGCAGGAAGTGTTCATCGAGAATGTCGGCCAACCGACGCTCGCCTGTATCCGGCCGGCGGTTCAGGCGCTGCAGGATCTCGGCATGCACCGCAAGGTGCAGCTGATCGTCTCCGGCGGCATCCGCAACGGCGCCGATGTCGCCAAGGCGCTGGCGCTCGGCGTCGACGCGGTCTCGATCGGCACGGCGGCCCTTGTCGCGCTCGGCGACAACGATCCCGCTGGGAGGCGGAGTACAACGAACTCGGCACAACAGCCGGCGCCTATGATGACTGGCATGAGGGCCGCGACCCTGCCGGCATCACCACGCAGGACCCGGAGTTGATGAAGCGGGTGGACCCGGTGGCCGCCGGGCGAAGGCTGGCGAACTACCTCAAGGTGATGACGCTGGAAGCACAGACCATTGCCCGCGCCTGCGGCAAGAACAGCCTGCACAATCTCGAACCCGAGGACCTCGTCGCGCTCACCATCGAAGCCGCCGCCATGGCCGGCGTGCCGCTGGCCGGCACCAACTGGATACCGGGGAAGAACGGCTTCTAATCAACGAAGGGCCGAAGCCCACATGCTCTGGGGCCAACAATCGACAAAAATGGGGAACTTCCGTGACAGCTGATCTTGCAGAGTTCGCAAGGGCGAAAAACGTCAAATATTTCATGATTTCCTACACCGACTTGTTCGGTGGCCAGCGTGCCAAGCTGGTGCCGGCGCAGGCAATCGCCGACATGCAGAAGGACGGCGCCGGCTTTGCGGGTTTTGCGACCTGGCTCGACCTCACGCCGGCGCATCCCGACATGCTGGCGGTGCCGGATCCGGACTCGGTCATCCAGTTGCCATGGAAAAAGGAAGTGGCTTGGGTCGCCGCCAACTGCGTCATGGACGACAAGGAGGTCGACCAGACGCCGCGCAACACGCTGCGGCGACTGATCGCGGAAGCGGCGGGCGACGGTATGCATGTCAAGACCGGCGTCGAGGCCGAGTTCTTCCTGATCTCGCCGGACGGCAGCGTTATCTCAGACCAATACGACACGGCCTCGAAGCCCTGCTACGACCAGCAGGCGGTGATGCGCCGCTACGATGTCATCGCCGAGATCTGCGATCACATGCTGGCGCTCGGCTGGGGCCCCTACCAGAACGACCATGAAGATGCCAACGGCCAGTTCGAGATGAACTGGGCCTTCGACGACGTGCTGGCCACCGCCGACAAGCACTCCTTCTTCAAGTTCATGGTCAAGTCGGTCGCCGAGAAGCACGGCCTGCGCGCCACCTTCATGCCGAAACCCTTCCAGGGCCTGACCGGCAATGGCTGCCATGCCCATATCTCGGTGTGGGACAAGGCCGGCAAGACCAACGTCTTCGCCGACAATTCGATGGAACTCGGCCTGTCTGCCAAGGGCAAGAATTTCCTCGGCGGCATCATGAAGCATGCCTCCGCGCTTGCCGCGATCACCAACCCGACGGTCAATTCCTACAAGCGCATCAACGCGCCGCGTACGATTTCGGGCGCGACCTGGGCGCCGAACACGGTCACCTGGACCGGCAACAACCGCACCCACATGGTGCGCGTTCCCGGCCCCGGCCGCTTTGAGCTGCGCCTGCCCGATGGTGCCGCCAACCCCTATCTCTTGCAGGCCGTCATCATCGCCGCCGGCCTCGACGGCATCCGCTCCAAGGCCGATCCCGGCAAGCGCTACGACATCGACATGTACCAGCACGGACACACGGTGAAAGGTGCGCCGAAACTGCCGCTGAACCTGCTCGACGCGCTGCGCGAGTTCGACAAGGACAAATCGCTCAAGGCGGCGCTGGGTGAGGAATTCTCGTCGGCTTACCTAAAGCTGAAGCACCAGGAATGGAATTCCTATGCTTCGCACTTCACGCAATGGGAGCGCGACCACACGCTGGATATCTAGAGCATCGGACCGAAAAGTGTGAAACGGTTTTCGGGTGAATCCGATGCGTCAGGGAAAGGTCCAGTTTGGGCGAGCGACCTCGGAATGAACGTATGAAATACTCGATCTTCTCGCTCGCCCGTGCCGCCCTGTCAGGCCACAAGAACTGGCAGCGCACCTGGCGCGACGCCACGCCGAAGGATCGGTACGACGTGGTGATCATCGGCGGCGGCGGCCATGGCCTGGCCACCGCCTGGTTCCTCGCCAGCGAATACGGCATCAGGAATGTCGCCGTGCTGGAAAAGGGCTGGATCGGCTCCGGCAATGCCGGCCGCAACACCACCATCATCCGCTCCAATTACGGCCTACCCGGCAATACCGGCTTCTACGAATTGTCGATGAAGCTGTGGGAGCGGATGGAGCAGGACCTCAACTACAATTCGATGGTCAGCCAGCGCGGCGTCATCAACCTGTACCACTCCGACGCACAGCGCGACGCCTATGCGCGGCGCGGCAACACCATGCGCATCAACGGCATCGATGCCGAGCTGCTCGACCTCGCCGCGGTTAAGAAGATGATGCCGTTCCTGAACTTCGACAATGCGCGCTTTCCTGTGCAAGGCGGACTGCTGCAGCGGCGCGGCGGCACGGCACGTCACGATGCCGTGGTTTGGGGCTATGCCCATGCGGCGAGCGGGCTCGGCGTCGACATCATCCAGAATTGCGAGGTGACTGGTTTCGTCAGGGACGCCAATGGCAAGGTGACCGGTGTCGAGACGTCGCGTGGCAAGATCGGCGCCGGCAAGGTCGGCATGGCCGTCGCCGGCTCTTCGTCGCGCGTCGCTGATATGGCGGGCTTGCGCCTGCCGATCGAAAGCCATGTGCTGCAGGCCTTCGTCTCCGAGGCGATCAAGCCGCTGATCCCCGGCGTCATGACCTTTGGCGCCGGCCATTTCTATGTCAGCCAGTCCGACAAGGGCGGGCTGGTCTTCGGCGGCGACATTGACGGCTACAATTCCTACGCCCAGCGCGGCAACATGCCCGTGATGGAGGATGTCTGCGAGGGCGGCATGGCGCTGATGCCGATGATCGGCCGTGTGCGGCTTTTGCGCCAGTGGGGCGGCATCATGGACATGTCGATGGACGGCTCGCCGATCATCGACAAGACGCCGGTCGACGGTCTCTACCTCAACGCCGGCTGGTGCTATGGCGGCTTCAAGGCGACGCCTGGCTCAGGCTTTGTCTTTGCCCATCTGCTGGCCCGCGACACGCCACATGAGGAGGCTGCACGGTTTCGCCTCGACCGGTTCCGGACCGGCGCCATGATCGACGAAAAGGGCCAGGGCGCCCAACCGAACCTGCACTGAAGGCCCGAGTATGCGCATCACCTGTCCCTTCTGCGGCGAACGCGAACTCGGCGAGTTCACCTATCTCGGCGACGCTAAGCCGGTGCGACCGACGGCTGGCGCTTCGGAAGACGAGGTCTTCGACTACGTCTATCTGCGTGACAACATCGCCGGCGTGATGAGCGAGAACTGGTATCATGGCGGCGGTTGCCGGGCCTGGCTGAAGATCACCCGCAACACGCTGACGCATGAGATTTCGGCCATCGAACCGGCTGCAGGCGCAGGCGCCGCCAAGGTTGGCGCGTGATGGCCGGCGCACAGACAAACCGGCTGGACAGTGGCGGCCTCATCGACCGCTTGACACCGCTGAACTTCCGCTTCGACGGCAAGAGCTTTTCCGGCTTCCAGGGCGACACGCTGGCATCGGCGCTGGTTGCCAATGGCGTCAAGCTGGTCGGCCGCTCGTTCAAATACCATCGCCCGCGCGGCATACTGACCGCGGGCTCGGAAGAGCCCAACGCGCTGGTCGAACTGCGCACAGGTGCCCGGCGCGAGCCGAACACCAAGGCAACGACCGCGGAGCTCTACGAAGGGCTGGAAGCCGCCAGCCAGAACCGTTGGCCGTCGCTGCGCCACGATGTGATGTCGGTCAACCAGCTGTTCGCGCCGATCTTTGTTGCCGGCTTCTACTACAAGACCTTCATGTGGCCGGCGAAATTCTGGGAAGCGATCTACGAGCCGGCGATCCGTCGCGCCGCCGGCCTTGGCCGCGCCGCCGGTGTCGCCGATCCCGACCGTTACGACAAGGCCTGGGCACATTGCGATGTGCTGATCGCCGGCTCCGGTCCGGCCGGTCTGGCAGCGGCACTTGCTGCCGGCCGCTCCGGTGCTCGTGTCATCCTGTGCGAGGAAGATTTCACGCTTGGCGGCCGCCTGCTTTCGGATGGCGGTTCGATCGATGGCCTGCCGGCAGCCGAATGGCTGTCACGGACACTGGCTGAGCTGGCGGCAATGCCCGATGTCCGCATCATGACCCGCACGACGCTGTTCGGCGTCTATGACGGCGGCACCCATGGCGCGCTGGAGCGGGTCAACGACCACCTTCCCTCGCCGCCTGAGCACCAGGTACGCCAGCGGCTGTGGCGGATCGTGGCGAAGCGTTGCGTGGTCGCGGCCGGCGCTCTCGAGCGGCCGATCGTCTTCGCCGGCAACGACACGCCCGGCGTGATGATGGCGTCCGCGATGCGCACCTATGTCGCGCGTTATGCCGCTGTTCCGGCGAAGCGCATTGCACTGTTCACCAACAATGAGGATGGCTGGCGCACGGTCGAGACGGCGCTTGGCGCGGGGCTGCAGATCGCGGCGGTCATCGACGCGCGGCCGGACGTTTCGCCGGCACATCGCTCGCTGGCGTCCAGGAATGGCTTCACTGTGCTGCACGGCGCCGTCAGCGGCGTCGACGGTGGCAAGGATGGAGTGAGGAAAATCGCGGTGTCGCTCACCGGCGGCGCGCGCGCCGAAGTCGAGGCCGACGGGCTCGCCGTTTCGGGCGGCTGGAACCCTGCGGTCGGGCTGACCTCCTATCATCGCGGCCGGCCGAAATGGCGGGACGACATCGCCGCATTCGCGCCGGATGGCGCGCCTCCCGGCATGGTCGCCGCCGGTGCCGCCAACGGCGCCTTTGGCCTTGGCGCCTGCCTGGCCGAAGGGTTCGCCGCAGGTGCAGCGGCGGCGCGTGATGCCGGGCGTGACGGCAAGATCGGCTCTGCGCCACTCGCCGACGACGAGGCGTTCTCGCTCACACCGCTCTGGCACGTCGCCGGCAAGGGCAAGGCCTTCGTCGACTACCAGCACGATGTCACCGCCTCCGACATCGAACTGGCCCAGCGCGAAGGTTTTGAATCGGTCGAGCATCTGAAGCGCTACACGACGCTCGGCATGGCAACCGACCAGGGCAAGACGTCGAATGTCGCCGGGCTCGCCATCATGGCGGCGGTCACCGGCAAGTCCATCCCCGAGACCGGCACCACCATCTACCGGCCGCCTTACGTGCCCGTCGCCATCGGCGCCTTTGCCGGCCATCATCGCGACGAAACGTTCCATGCGACACGGCTGACGCCGTCGCATCACTGGGCCGCCGAACAAGGTGCGATCTTCGTCGACACCGGCCTATGGAAGCGCGCGCAATGGTATCCGCGCGCGGGTGAGAAGGACTGGCTGGAATCGGTGACCCGCGAGGTCAAGGCTGTGCGCGGCGGCGTTGGCTTCTGCGATGTCTCGACGCTTGGCAAGATCGACGTGCACGGCCCGGATGCCGGCGCCTTCCTCGATCGCGTCTACATCAACACCTTCTCCAATCTTGCCGTCGGCAAGGCGCGCTACGGGCTGATGCTGCGCGAGGACGGCATCGTCTATGATGACGGCACGACGTCGCGGCTGGCCGAGGACCACTATTTCCTGACCACCACCACGGCCAAGGCCGGGCTGGTGATGCAGCATCTCGAATTCTGCCGGCAGGTGCTGTTTCCAGAACTCGACGTGCAGTTGACCTCGGTCTCCGACCAGTGGGCGCAGTTTTCCATCGCCGGGCCGAAGACGCGCGATCTGCTGAAGGAAATCGTCGACCCGGCGGAGGACCTGTCCAACGAAGGTTTCCCGTTCATGGGCGCGCGCGAAGTGGCTTTGCGCGGCGGCATCAAGGCAAGGCTGTTCCGCATCTCCTTCTCCGGCGAAATGGCGTTCGAGATTTCAGTGCCGGCACGCTACGGCGAGGCGATGGCGCGCAATCTGATGCTGGCCGGCAAACCGTTCGGCGTCACGCCTTACGGCACCGAGGCGCTCGGCGTGATGCGCATCGAGAAGGGCCATATCGCCGGACCGGAATTGAGCGGCACAACGACGGCGGCCGATCTCGGCCTCGGCAAGATGATGTCGACCAAGAAGGACTTTATCGGCCGGGTCATGGCCGGCCGCGAGGCTCTGGTCGCGCCGGACCGGCAGGTCGTCGTCGGCATCAGGCCGACGGACAGAGCGCGCCGGCTGCGCTCCGGTGCGCACATCATCCCGAAAGGGCAGACACCTGGCCCCGGCAACGACCAAGGCTATATCACCTCGGTCTGCTTCTCGCCGACATCAGACCAGTGGATCGGGCTGGCGCTGGTCGAACGCGGCCGCGAACGCATCGGCGAGATCGTCCACGCGCATGACCCGATACGCGGCGAGGACTATGACGTCGAACTCTGCAATCCCGTCTTCTACGACCCGGATGGAGGGCGCCAGCGTGGCTGAGTTTTCCTGGGACGTCCGCAGCCCACTCGACCGCGCGCTTGTGTCGGGTGCTTATGGCGCGCGGGGTGATGCCGGCGTGTCGCTGACCGAGATCCGCAATTTCGACCTCGTCCAGGTGATGGCGCGGCGCGGCAAGGCGACGGAGCTTGCCAAGGCTGCCCTGGCTCGCTTCGGTGTCGTGGCTTCGGAAACGCCGAAGGCGGTCGGCACGGCGGATGCGACGTTGATCTGGTCGGGACCGGATCAGTTCTTTGTCCTGTCGAAGGGTGGAAAGCATGGGATAGCGGAGCTTGCGCTTTCCCTCGCCGGATCGGCGTCGCTGTCCGACCAGTCGCATGCGCGGGTGCTGATCAGCATCTCCGGCACCAAGGCACGGGCGATGCTGGCCAAGCTGTCGTCGATTGACCTGCACCCCGATGCGTTCGCTGTTGGCGCGGCGGCCGCGACCTCAATGGATCACACCAGCGTCACGCTGTGGCGGGGAAATGATCGAGATGGATTGGCCGTGTTCAACGTTCTGGTGTTTGCGACCTTCGCCGAAAGCCTATGGCACACGATGCTCGACTCGGCTGCGGAGTATGGTGTCGACATTAGCCACTCTGAGGAACTGACGTAGCGTTTGTGCGCCTCTTCCTTCTCCCCTTGTGGGCCTGTTGCGCAGTTACTGGGAGGAACGGCGGGGGAACAGGATCAGCGGGCTATTGCTGGTTCTTAGGGGTTGAGGTCTGGTTTCGATGTTTGAGGTGGCGGTTCGGCCTTGGCTGGCCGGATTGTGGACGCACCTATCCCGTGATGGCGGCCCATCGGCGCATGTTGAAAGCGATGGCCGCCATTGTCACCTGACCAGCAGCCTTGGCCAACCCGATGTAGCGGATCGTGGTCAGCTTCATGCGGTTCTTGAGCGTGGCGAAGGTGGTCTCCACCGCTGCTCGCCGTCTGGCGATCAGGCGATTGTAGTGCTTGAGCCGCGGCGGCAGCGCATGATGCTTGTTGGGGCGCCGTGCAATGCGCACCTTCTTGCCGGCCGCCATGAGCCGAGCACGGCGGGCATGGGTGTCATAGGCTGCGTCTGCCCATACCGTCTTCTCATCACCGCAGATCAAGTGATCAGCCACGACCGTGTCGTTGACGTTGGCCGGTGTCGTGATCACCGTGCGGATCAGGCCAGAGCCTTCATCCACCCCGACATGAGCCTTGTAGCCGAAGGTAAGGCCGCTCTTGCCTTGCGTGCTGTGACGCGGGCGTCCGTATCCTGCGACGGCCGCTCGGGTGTCGGCGGCGTCGAGACCGCATCAATCAGCGTGGCATCCAGCATCGTACCGCGCTTCAGGATCACGCCGGCCTTCTCCAACTGCCGGTCCAGTTCGCCAAACAGCTTCTCCATCAGCCCTTCGCTGACAAGCAGATTGCGAAAACGCGACAGCACCGTGTGGTCGGGGATTGTATCGTCCAGCCCCAGCCCAGCAAAGCGCCGGAACGACAGCCGATCGCCCAGCGCTTCCTCTAACTCGCGATCCGACAGTCCGTAGAGCGATTGCAGCAACAGTGCCTTGAACAACACCAGCGGCGGCCAGGCAGCTCGACCCGGTCCACCATCGCGCAGCGCATTAAGCAGCTTCTCGAACCGGTACCACTTCACCAGACCCGACAGACGGTCGAGTGGCGAAGAACCCCCCGTCAGCTTGTGGCCCAGAAAGGCCTCCGCCAAGCTCAACTGTCCAGTCTGCTTCACCGCCATCGCGATTCCTCCGAGCTCCCTCTCAGAGAATCACAACCAGCGAATTACGCAACAGGCCCACAAGGGGAGAAGGTGGATCGGCGCGTTAGCGCCGAGACGGATGAGGGGTGTTCCAGCGAGGTGAGACGTTGGCGTTCCCTGGAGCACCCCTCATCCGTCGCCTTCGGCGACACCTTCTCCCACAAGGGGAGAAGGGGAGCTTGTGCCACCTTCGCCTTGCCAAACGCAACCGCGCTGCTATTCTTGCTGCTAAAATAATTTCACACACAGGCAAACTTGTTTCTCGAACCGCAAGGCTGAGATGAGCCAGTCGCCCTACCCCACAGTCGCTGCCGGACCGCCCGGGCCGAGCCTCATCCTGAGGCCCGGCCAGATCGCGCTGCCGCCGGGCATGCAGCGTTATACGATCCAGGGCAATGGCGCGGTGCTGATCGAGGTCGAGGCGGGCGATACGATCACGGTGCGCAATGTCGAAGGCGGCCAGGCTTGCGAGTTGCTGGCCTGGGACGCCACAGGTGCCACCGATCCCGCCATCTTCGGCGAAAAATCCAACAGCAATGCCGCCGGCATCAAGGCGTTGCTTGCCGAGGGCGATGACAGTATCGGCGCGTTGCGGCGCGGCATTGCGCGCCGGCAGGTGGTGCTCGATCAGGCCAAGGCGGTGCGCGTGTTCGGCGGCGCCACGCCGGCCGGTACGGAACAAGCATTCACCGTTACGCGAGACGGCTGGATGGTCATCGCCGCGCCCGGCGGGCCGATGCTGGTCGACGGCCATGACACGGCAACGCCGCTCACCGTCATCGTGCGGCGCAAGACGATCCGCCTGAAAACAAAAACGCAGCTGGCCGATCCGCTCGCCGACCCGGTGCTCGACCTGCGCGTCCACTCGGCGACGGCGGAATCCTATTTCGTCAAGGCGGGCGACTATCTGCAGATCATCGACGTCGACGGGCGCCAGTGCACCGACTTCCAGTGCTTTTCGGCGCGCAAGCTCGACAAGGGCCTCGACCATCCGCTCGACGTGACCACGACGCGCACGCTGATGGGATCGAGCTATCCGATGCCGGGCCTGCATTCGAAATATTACGACCAGGACATGGAGCCGCTGGTCGAGGTGGTGCAGGACACATGCGGCCGGCATGACGCCTTCGCGCTCGCCTGTGCTGCCAAATATTACGACGACATCGGCTACCCCGGCCACACCAACTGCTCGGAGAATTTCAACGGTGCGCTGGCCGGCAAGGGCGTCAATCCGCGTGCCGGCTGGATGGCGATCAACTTCTTCTTCAACACGGCGATCGACGCACACGGCGTGATGGTCTCCGACGAGCCGTGGTCACGCGCCGGCGACTATGTGCTGCTCAGGGCGCTGACCGACATCGTCTGCGTCTCCTCCGCCTGCCCCGACGACACGACGCCGGCCAATGGCTGGAACCTGACCGACATCCATGTGCGGACCTATTCCGGCCAGCACAAATTCTCGCGAGCGATCGCCAGACGCATGACGCCCGATTCGGAACCGAAAATGACCCGCGAGACCTCCTTCCATTCGTCCTTCGCCAAGCACACCCGCAACTTCTCGGAGTACAGGGGCTATTGGCTGGCCAATTCCTTCGCCAGGGAAGGCGCCATCGCCGAATACTGGGCCTGCCGGCAGGACGCGGTGATCATGGACCTGTCGCCGCTCAGAAAATTCGAGGTCACCGGTCCGGATTCGGAAGCGCTGCTGCAATACACGCTGACTCGCGACGTGAAGAAACTCAGCGTCGGCCAGGTGGTCTATTCGGCCATGTGCTACGAGCATGGCGGAATGATCGACGACGGCACGCTGCTCAGGCTCGGAAAGGACAATTTCCGCTGGGTCGGCGGCGACGACCTGTCCGGCGAATGGCTGCGCGAGACGGCCAAGAAGCTCGGGCTCAACGTGCTGGTGCGCTCGTCGACCGACCAGATGCACAATGTCGCCGTGCAGGGGCCGAAGAGCCGCGACATCCTGCGAGAAGTGATCTGGACGTCGCCGCTGCAGCCGTCGATCGACGAGCTCGAATGGTTCCGCTTCGCCGTCGCCCGCATCGGCGGCGGCAACGGCATTCCGGTCGTGGTCTCGCGCACCGGCTATACCGGCGAGCTCGGTTACGAGATCTGGTGTCATCCGCGCGACGCCGAAAAGGTGTTCGACGCGATCTGGGACGCCGGCCAGCCGCATGGGCTGAAGCCGATGGGCCTGCAGGCGCTCGACATGGTGCGCATCGAAGCCGGGCTGATCTTCGCGGGCTATGAATTCTCCGACCAGACCGACCCGTTCGAGGCTGGCATCGGCTTCACCGTGCCGCTGAAGAGCAAGACCGACGATTTCATCGGCCGCGAGGCGCTGATCCGGCGCAAGGAGCACCCGCAGCACAAGCTCGTCGGCCTCGACATCGACAGCAATGTCGCGGTCGGCCATGGCGACTGCGTCCATGTCGGCCGTGCGCAGATCGGCGTGGTCACGTCGGGCATGCGTTCGCCAGTGCTCGGCAAGAACATCGCGCTGGCCAGGCTCGACGTCACCCATGCATCCCTCGGCACGGAGGTCGAGATCGGCAAGCTGGACGGGCATGCCAAGCGGCTGCCGGCGCGAGTCGTCGCCTTCGCCCATTACGATCCGCAGAAGACCAGACCGCGCTCCTGAGCGTTGCAACCCCTGCCTTCTCCCCTTGTGGGAGAAGGCAAGAGCATGTGCGCGCAAGCGTGATGTGCACGGCGTCACAAAACGCTTGACGTGAAAGCGCGCCGGATCAATCTTCACTGCTAAGAAAAAAATGCGACTGAGTGGAAACACGTCGGTCGAGATCATTGGCCGGGGAGCAAGCTTCGCAAAGCCGAGGCATCGCCGGCGGGGAACACTTACAAAAGGGGAAGTCACTGACATGAGCACCATAAGCACGGCCCTCGAGCAGCCTGCCGAAAGCAAGCTGCTCAGGCATATCGACTGGCGCGGCGCCTTCTGGGTGGCAAGCGGCGTTCCGGCCCTGGTCCTGTTTTCGATCGGCGGCATCGCCGGTACGACCGGGACGCTGGCCTTCCTGATCTGGACGGTGTCCATGATCATGGGCTTCCTGCAATCCTTCACTTATGCCGAAATCGCCGGCCTGTTTCCAAACAAGTCGGGCGGCGCCTCGATCTACGGCGCCACAGCCTGGCTGCGCTATTCCAAGTTCATCGCGCCGCTGTCGGTGTGGTGCAACTGGTTCGCCTGGTCGCCGGTGCTGTCGCTCGGCTGCTCGATCGCCGCCGCCTATATCCTCAACGCGCTGGCGCCGGTGCCGCTGTTCACCGAGACCTCGGCGGAAGTCGTCGCCTATATCGCGGCGCATGCCGGGACGGCGCCCACCGACGCGATTGCCGCCGTGACGACCGCCGCGACACCGGCCATCCGCAACTGGACGCTGTACAGCCACACGCTGGGTCCGGTCTCCTTCACGCTCAACGCGACCTTCTTCATCGGCGCGGTGCTGATGCTGATCATCTTCTCGATCCAGCATCGCGGCATCCTCGGCACGGCCAATGTGCAGAAATACATCGGCCTGCTGGTCATCATCCCGATGCTGATCGTCGGCGTCGTGCCGATCGTCACCGGGCAGATCAACTGGGCCAATTTCTCACCGCTGGTGCCGCTGGCCGCCGCCTATGCGCCCGAGCCGGGCGCCTGGAACATCGCCGGCTGGACGCTGGTGCTCGGCGGCATGTTCATTGCCGCCTGGTCGACCTACGGCTTTGAAACGGCCGTCTGCTACACATCCGAGTTCAAGAACCCGGGCACCGACACGTTCAAGGCCATCTTCTATTCCGGCCTGCTCTGCATGCTTCTGTTCATCCTGGTGCCCTTCACCTTTCAGGGCGTTCTCGGCCTGAACGGCATGCTGGCGACACCGATCGTCGACGGCTCCGGCGTTGCCGACGCTCTGGCAGGCATGGTCGGTGGGGGCGCACTGATCCACAGCCTGCTGGTGATGCTGATGATCCTGGCACTGGTGCTGTGCATCATGACGGCGATGGCCGGTTCCTCACGCACGCTCTATCAGGGTTCCGTGGATGGCTGGCTGCCGCGCTATCTCAGCCACGTCAACGAGCATGGCGCACCGACGCGGGCGATGTGGACCGATCTCGTCTTCAACCTGATCGTGCTGGCCATCGCTTCGGCCGACGCGACGAGCTTCTTCTTCATCCTCGCCGTGTCGAACTGCGGCTACATCATCTTCAACTTCCTCAACCTCAACGCCGGCTGGATCCACCGCATCGACAACGGCCACATCGCGCGGCCATGGAAGGCGCCGAGCTGGCTCTTGGGGATCGGGGCGATCTTCGCCTATGTCAACGCCATCTTCATGGGCGCCGGCGCCAAGGTGTGGAACCCGATGGCACTGTGGGCCGGGTTGATCACCGCGGCGCTGATCATCCCGGTGTTCTGCTTCCGCCACTACATCCAGGACAAGGGCAAGTTCCCCGACCACATGCTGGCCGATCTCGGCATGACGGGAGCGGACCTCTCGGTGAAGAAAGCGGGCATTCTGCCTTACCTGACGCTGGTTGCCGGCGTGGTGGTGATGCTGCTCGCCAACTGGCTGTTCGTCATCTGACGTAGCGACTTAAAAATGATCGGGCGCGCTTCGGCGCGCCCGACGTTTTTTGACCACCAGCCGGAGCCTCGCGTCAACCAGCCTTTCGGACCACTGCCTTCGGGTGTTCGAAGAACCGGTTGGGCGGCCGCTTCAGGCCGAGATTCTCGCGCAGCGTCGAGCCCTCATATTGCCGCCTGAAGATGCCGCGCCGCTGCAGCTCGGGCACCACCTTCTCGACGAAATCGTCGAGCCCGGCGGGCAGATAGGGAAACATGATGTTGAAGCCGTCCGATCCCTCGGTGACCAGCCATTCCTCCATCTCGTCGGCGATGGTTTGCGGCGTGCCGACGAAGGCGAGGCCGGAATAGCCGCCGAGCCTCTGGGCAAGCTGGCGGACCGTCAGGTTTTCGTTCCGGGCGAGCTCAATGACGCGCTCGCGGCTGCTCTTCGAGGCATTGGTCTCCGGTATTTCGGGCAAAGCGGCGTCGGGATCGAAGGCCGACGCGTCATGCCCAAGCGCGATCGACAGCGAGGCAATGCCGCTCTCGTAATAGACCAGGCTGTCGAGCTTCGCCCGCTTGGCCCGCGCCTCCTCGACGCTGTCGCCGACGATGACGAAGGCGCCAGGCAGGATCTTGATGTCTTCGCGCGAGCGGCCGAGTTTCTGGGCCCGACCCTTGACGTCGGCAAAGAAGCGTTGGCCAGCGGCGAGATCACCATGGGCGGCGAAAATCACCTCCGCCGTCTCGGCGGCCAGCTGCCGTCCTGCTTCCGACGCGCCGGCCTGGACGATCACCGGCCAGCCCTGCACCGGGCGGGCTATGTTGAGCGGACCCCGCACGGAGAGATGCTCGCCCTTGTGATCCAGCACATGCAGTTTGGCGGGATCGAAATAAAGTCCGCTTTCGGCGTCGCGGATGAAGGCGTCGTCGGCAAAACTATCCCACAGGCCAGTGACGACATCGTAGAATTCCCGCGCCCGGTGATAGCGCTCGTCATGCTCGACATGTTCGTCCAGTCCGAAATTGAGCGCTGCATCGGGATTGGACGTGGTGACGATGTTCCAACCGGCGCGACCGCCGCTGATATGGTCGAGCGAGGCGAAGCGGCGGGCGATGTGATAGGGCGCGTCGAAGGTCGTCGACGCTGTGGCGACCAGCCCGATGTGATCGGTGACGGCGGCCAGCGCCGACAGCAGCGTGAACGGCTCGAACGAGGTCACCGTGTGGCTGCGCCGCAGCGCCTCGATCGGCATGTTGAGCACCGCTAGGTGATCGGCCATGAAGAAAGCGTCGAACTTCGCCGCCTCCAGCGTCTGCGCGAAGCGTTTCAGATGCGCAAAGTTGAAGTTGGCGTCGGGATAGGCGCCTGGATAGCGCCAGGCGCCGGTGTGCAAGCTGACCGGGCGCATGAAGGCGCCGAGCCGCAATTGCTTTTTTTCTGCCATGGGAAGACACCCTGATGAGGACGAGCGTTGCCGCTCCATATAGCGCAGGATGGGACCGCTTTGCGGTCCTGGGAAGGAATTCTGTTTTGCAAAACCGGCACTGCGGAGCATTTTCATCGGCGTGACGGCTGGCCTGTCACGCCGCATCATCCGCCATCGCCGGCGGCGGATGATGCGATGTAACCGCTCTATTCCGCGGCCAGGGCCAGTTGCGGCCGCTCGGCGGCCAGTTCCGGTTCGGGCGCCTGCTCGCTGTTCACCACCTTCTTCGGCTCGCGGCCGAAGAACAGGGCGTAGCCGGCCGGCAGCACCAGGATGGTCAGCACGGTGGCGACCACGATGCCGCCCATCATCGCATAGGCGAGCGGCCCCCAGAACACAGCGCGCGAGATCGGGATCAGTGCCAGCACCGCCGTCATCGCCGTCAGCACGATCGGCCGGAAACGGCGCACGGCCGAGCCGATGATGGCCTCCGAGCGATCCATGCCTCTGGCGATGTCCTGGTCGATCTGGTCGACCAGGATGATCGAGTTGCGCATGATGATGCCGAGCAACGCGATGACGCCGAGAATGGCGACGAAGCCGAACGGTGCGCCGCTGATCAAAAGGGCGGCCGCAGCACCGATGATGCCGAGCGGACCGGTTGCCAGCACCAGCATCGCCTTGCCGAAGTTCTGCAGCTGGATCATCAACAGCACGACGATGATGGCCAGCATGATCGGCGCCTTGGCGGCGATGGACGCCTGGCTTTCGGCCGAATCCTCCGCACCGCCCTGGATCTCGATCTTGTAGCCGGGCGCCAGGCCATCGCGCAGGCCCTGGATGTCCTTGTACATCTTGGTGACGACGTCGTTGGACTGCACGCCATCAGGCAACGTTGCCCGCACGCTGATGGTCGGCAGGCGGTCGCGGCGCCACTCGATGCCTTGCTCCAGCACCGGCACCACCTTGGCCACCTGCGACAGCGGCACGAAGCCGCCGAAATCGGTCGGGATGTAGACCGAGTCGACCGAGGACAGCAGGCTGCGGCTGGCATCCGGCTCGCGGGCAACGATCGACACCGTCTCTTCGCCGTCGCGGAAGTTGTCGAGCGGCGCGCCGGACATGGTTGCCTGCAGCATCTGGCGGATACGCTGCGAGGTGACGCCGAGCGCACGGGCACGATCCTGGTCGATCACCAGCTTCATTGCCGGCACGGGTTCGAGCCAGTCGTCATGCACGGCGCCCAGCAGCGGATTCTGCTGGAACTTCGCCTTCACCTGGTCGGCGATGCGGCGTACTTCCTGGCGATCGGGACCCATGACGCGCATCTGCACCGGCCAGCCGGTCGGCGGCCCGAGGAACAGGCGATCGACCTTGGCGCGGATCGAGGGAAAGTCCTCGGCCAGAACCGTGCGCAGCTTGACGATCAGCCGTTCGCGCGCCGGTTCGTCATTGGCCATCACCAGCATCTGGGCAAAGTTCGGATTGGTGAGCTGCTGGTCGAGCGGCAAGAAGAAGCGAGGCGCGCCTTCGCCGATATAGGTGGCGATGAAGCGCTTGTCCTTGTCGTCCATCATCTTGGTTTCAAGCGCCTTGGCCTGCGTCTCGACCTCCTTGATGCTGGTGCCTTCCGGCAGCCACAGGTCGACCAGGATTTCCGGCCGCGACGATTGCGGGAAGAAGTTCTGCGGGATGAACTGGAATGCCCACAGGCTGGCGCCGAAAGTCACCAGAGTCATCACTAGCACGATGATGCGATGGCGCACCGCCCAGCCGACGGTCGAGCGCAGCCGACGATAGAAGCGCGTGTCGAAGGCATCGTGATGGGTGCCGGCATGCTTGCGCTGCTTGAGGATCATATGCCCAAGCCACGGCGTGAAATAGACCGCGACGAACCACGACACGATCAGCGCGATGCCGACGACATAGAACAGCGTGCGCACATATTCGCCGGCGGTGGAGGCTGCGAAGCCGACAGGGATGAAGCCGGCGGTGGTGATCAGCGTACCGGTCAGCATCGGGAAAGCGGTCGATGTGTAGGCGAAGCTTGCGGCCTCGATCTTGACCAGCCCCTCCTCCAGCTTGCGCTCCATCATCTCGACGACGATCATGGCGTCGTCGACGAGCAGGCCGAGCGCGATGATCAGGGCGCCTAGCGAAATGCGCTGCAGGTCGATGCCAAGCTCGTACATGATGGCGAAGGTCGCGGCCAGAACCAGCGGAATGGCGATGGCAATGACCAGGCCCGAACGCCAGCCGATCGACAGGAACGACACAACAAGCACGATCAGCAGCGCTTCACCGAGCGCATGCATGAATTCGGCCACTGCATCCGTAACGACGCCCGGCTGATCGGAAATCTGGTCGACCGACACGCCATAGGGCAGCGCCTCCTCGAAGCGCTTGTAGGTCGCCTCGACATCCTTGCCGACATCGGTGACCTTGAAACCCTTGGCCATGACGACGCCAAGCTGCACGCTGTCATGACCGTTGAAACGGTATTTGCGCTGGAAGGGATCTTCGAGCCCCGAGGTCACCGTGGCGATGTCGCCGAGACGGGTGACCTGGCCGCCGGCACGCAGGCGCAATTCCCTGATATCGGCGGCCTTGGTGACGTCGCCTTCGACCGAGATGCGCACCGAATTGACGCCGGTGTCGACGGAGCCGGCCGGATCGACATTGTTCTGGCCCTTGATGGCGTTCTGCAGGTCGGTCAGCGTCAGGCCGCGTTCGGCCAGCGCCTTGGACGAGACGTCGATATAGAGCTTTTCCGGCTGGTCGCCGATGATGACCGCCTTCTCCACGCCGGACGTGGTCAACAGCATGTCGCGCGCCTGGATGGCGAACTTCTTCAGCTCGGGATAGGAGAAGCCGTCACCGCTGATCGAATGCAGCGTGATGAAAGTGTCGCCGAATTCGTCGTTGAAATAGGGGCCGAGCAGGCCTTGCGGCAGGTCGCCGGAGATGTCCCGACCTTCTTGCGCACCTGATAGAAGGCGTCGGTCACTTCGGCTGCGTTGGTGTCGCCCTTGATCTGGACGGTGATGATGGCGCTGCCGGCGCGGGTGAACGAGCGCACGAAGTCGAGATGCGGTGTTTCCTGCAGCTTGCGCTCGATCTTGTTGACGACCTGGTCTTCCATCTCCTGGATCGAGGAGCCCGGCCAGATCGCCTGCACGACCATGACCCGGAAGGTGAAGTCGGGGTCTTCCTTCTGGCCCATGCGCATCAGGCCGAGCGCACCGGCGATGATGATGAGCCCGAACAGGAAGCGCGCGATGGAGGGATGGCCGATCGCCCAGCGTGATAGGTTGAAGGGCCGCTTTTCTTCAGTGGAGGTCGTCATCGGTGCTGGTCCACTTTGCTTGGTTGCCGGCGCCTGGTGCTTGGGAAAAGCGCGGCGCGCGAAACGAAATCATCTTTGATCTGGCTTCCGGGCGGCGAGGCCTTCCAAGTGGAGAGACACTCATCGCGGTGGGACGCTAGGATCGATGCGGGGTACATCGGGCCCTTGACGTCTCGACCTTCGGGGCGCTCGCCGCCCGGAAACCTGCGGCCGCGGGAACGCGCGGCCGACTATCTGTCGTCAGCGCAGCCGGCTGGCGTCTTCGCCCTCAGCGGAGGCAGACTGCTGCGCAACACCGCCGGCGAGCTTCACCTTCAGATTCTCGGTCATGAACTGCGTGCCGGCGGCGACCACGATATCGCCGGGCTTCAATCCTTCGGTGACACGCACGCCATCGGCGGCGAACTCGGCGACCTTGACCGGGCGGGCATGGACGGTGTCGGCGCCACGATCGACGGTCCAGACGATCGACTGGCTGTCTTGCTTCGCCAACGCGCTCAGCGGGATCGATACGAGTTGCTTTTCGTTGGCGGCCGAGGCCTCGATATTGGCGGTCATGCCGAGCAGCACGCGCGGGTCGTTGGGCAGGCTGACACGGACGGCAAAGGTACGCGACTGCGCATCGGCGCTGCCTGCGACCTCGCGGACCTTGCCGTCGAGCGTCAGCGTGCTGTCGGACCAGAAGCCGGCCTTGACCGACTTGCCCGGCTTGAACTCGGCGATCTCCATTTCCGGCACCGCGATCAGCACTTCCTTTTCGCCGTCGACCGCGACAGTGACCACTGGCGTGCCGGAGCCGACCACCTGGCCGACATCGGCGTTGACAGCCGTGACGATGCCGTCCTTGTCAGCCTTGAGGTCGGTATACCCGACCTGGTTCTTCGCCTGGTCGAGCGACGAGCGGGCGGAATCGCGCGTGGCGACTGCCTGGTCATAGGTCAGTGTCGCCTGTTCGAGCTGCGATTTTGGCGAAAAATTCTTGGCAAAAAGCTGCTCGGCGCGCTTGCGGGCAAGCTCCGTCGTCTCGACCTGCCGTTCGGCGGCATCGAGGGTGGCCCGCGCGCTCTTGACCGAAAGGTCGTAGTCGGTGGGATCGATGCGGGCGAGCACATCGCCCGGCGCCACGTGCTGGCCGATGTCGACCAGACGCTCGGTGATCTTGCCGTTGACCCGGAATGCCAGGGCGCTTTCGGTGCGGGCCCGCACCGAACCGGAATAGGAAAGCATGCGGGTGTCATGCGCCTGGGCGATCTCGACGACCTTGACCGGGCGGATGATATCCTTGACTTCGGCTTTTTCCTGGCTGCAGCCGGCCAGAGCGAGCGCCGCAACGATCAAGCCCGCGACCGGCATCCGGCGGACAATGGAATTGGACAAAGACATCGTGGTACTCCCGACTGGAGGCGGACTGGCAACACCGGCGAGCGGCGGCTATTTCAAGGCTCTGATGGCGTAGTCGATAAGTTCGTCGGGCATTGCCCGGTTGGTCTTGGCAAGGCACTGTGCCACCATTTGCGGGTGACAGAGGATGACGGTGGCGGCGCCGAAGCAGCGCGAGGCGACTTCGGGATCCTGCTGCCTGAACTCGCCGGTCTCGACACCCTCGCGGATCACCTCGGCGAACAGGTCGTGGATGCTGTTGACGTGCGCGTCGATGACGGCCCAGTCGCGCTCGAGCGCGACGATGACCATCTCATGGACCTTTTGCTCGTCGAGCATGGTCTCGAGCGTCATCTTGTACTGGGCGTGAATGTAGCGCCGCAGCCGCTCCTCCGCGCTGATCGGCAGATGCATGATCTCGTAAGCCATCTTGTAGCTGGCGCCGAGCATGCGGCCGCAGACCGCCTGGTGGATTTCGACCTTGGAGGCGAAGAAACGGTAGATGTTGGCCGGCGACATGCCGAGGTCTCGGGCAATGTCGGCAACATTGGTCTTGCCGTAGCCATAGTGCCGGAACAGACGCTCGGCGCAGTCGAGAATGCGCGTCACATTCTCCTGCCTGGCGGCATCGGCGACTATGGTGGCGGCTTCGGACATAGCTCTTTCGTTTGACAAGTGACGAATTTCAATTTTCGTCAGTCGTAAATTGAAGAAGATGGGATGTCAACGCGAAATCGACGTACGCGTACAAGATAGTGACAGATGGTGACATCCAACAGACGTCACCAAGCGGCCGAAGGATGCGGGCAACTCAAAATATTTTTGAAAGAGGCCGTCGGCGCTTCAGGCGAGTTTGGCCATTTCCCGCAGCCGGAATTTCTGGATCTTGCCCGTCGAGGTCTTCGGGATCTCCGCGAAGATCACCGCTTTCGGCACTTTGAAGCGGGCAAGCAGCGTGCGGCAGTGCTCGATGATCTCGGCCTCGGTCGCCGCCTTGCCGGGTTTCAGTTCGACATAGGCAACCGGCACTTCGCCCCATTTGTCGTCCGCGCGGGCGACCACACCACAGGACGCCACCGAGGGATGTTTGTAGAGCGCATCCTCGACCTCGATCGAGGAAATGTTCTCACCACCCGAGATGATGATATCCTTGGAGCGGTCCTTGAGCTGGATGTAGCCGTCCGGATGCATGACGCCGAGATCGCCGGAGTGGAACCAGCCGCCGGCGAAGGCTTCGTCGCTCGCCTTGCGATTCTTGAGATAGCCCTTCATGACGATGTTGCCGCGAAACATGACCTCGCCGATGGTCTCGCCGTCGGCCGGCGTCGTCTGCATCGTCTCGGGGTCCATGACAGTAAGCCCTTCGAGCGCGGCGTAGCGCACGCCTTGCCTTGCCTTCTTGGCGCTGCGCTCGCCCTTTGCGAGACTGTCCCATTCGCCGTGCCATTCGTTGACCACGGCCGGGCCATAGGTCTCGGTCAGGCCGTAGAGATGGGTGACGGCAAAACCTGCATCGGCCATGCCCGACAGCACGGCTTCGGGCGGCGGCGCGGCCGCGGTGTTGAAGGTCACGATCTGCGCGAAGGCGCGCTTGTCCTCATCCCGGGCGTTGATCAGCACCGACATGACGACCGGCGCACCGCACAGATGGGTAACGCCATGGTCGGCGATGGCGTCGTAGATCGGCTTCGGCCGCACCCAGCGCAGGCAGACATGGGTGCCGGCCTGGACGGCCAGCGTCCACGGAAAACACCAGCCATTGCAATGGAACATCGGCAGTGTCCAGAGATAGACGGCGTGCTTGGCCATGCCGGCATGGATGGTGTTGGTATAGGCCATCAGGGCGGCACCGCGATGATGGTAGACGACGCCCTTGGGATTGCCCGTCGTGCCTGAGGTGTAGTTGAGCGAAATGGCGTCCCATTCGTCGTCGGGCATCGACCAGGCGAAATCCTCGTCGCCGCTGGCGACAAAATCCTCGTAGTCGAGCGCGCCGACCCGCTCCCCTTTCGGATAGGGCGCGTCGGCGGCGTAGTCGGGATCGTCATAGTCGATGACCAGCGGTTTGACCTTGGCTAGATCGAGCGCCTGCCGGACGACGCCCGAGAATTCGCGGTCGACGATCAGCACCTTGGTCTCGGCATGGTCGAGCTGGAAGGCGATGACCGCAGCATCGAGCCGCGTGTTGAGCGAGTGCAGCACCGCCTTGGTCATCGGCACGCCGAAATGCGCCTCCAGCATGGGCGGCGTGTTCGACAGCATGACGGTGACCGTGTCACCTTTGCCGATGCCGCGCTTTTGCAGCGCCGAGGCGAGCTTAAGCGAGCGGCGCCAGAAATCGCGATAAGAGATGCGCTGGCGGCCATGGATGATCGCGATGTGGCCGGGATAGGTCTTTGCCGCGCGCTCCAGATAGGTGAGCGGCGTCAGCGGCTGATGGTTGGCCGCGTTCCTGTCGAGATCCTGTTCGTAGGGATTGCCCATCCCGTCCTCCCCAAAGTCCTTTTCGAGCTTTCTAACCTTAGGGCTCTCGTCAGGCCATCCCCCTGAATGGCCGAAAATACTATGCTATCCGGGCTTTGTAGAATGGCGATCCCGGATGCGCCTTGTCGAGAGGCGATCGCGCTCACACATCCAAATTTGACTTTTGTCGAGAGCCGTGACTAATGTCAGCTAAGGAGACGGCATGGCGATCCGACCGGCAGAACAAATCATTCACAAAGCCGCCTGGCTCTATTATGCGCATGGCCTGCGGCAGGACCAGGTTGCCAGCCAGCTTAACATTTCGCGTGCTTCGGTGGCGATGTATCTGCGCAAGGCGCGCGAGACCGGCATCGTCAACATCTCGACCTCGACCCAACTTTTCACCGACGACGTGATGGCACGCAAGCTCGAGGACGCTTTGAAGCTCGATGCGGTGTGGATCGCGCCGGAGAACGGCCATATCCCGGACCCGTCGACGGATATCGCCGTGCTGGCGGCGAGCGTGTTTCTCGAGCTGGTCAAGAAGGGCGACCGCATCGGCGTCGCCTGGGGCCGAACCGTCTACATGATCGCCGACATCATGTCCTATGCCGACCTGCAGGATGTCACGGTGGTTCAACTCTGCGGCAATCTCGGCGCGCCCTATTCCTACCGGCCAGACCAGTGCACCATGGAAATCGCGCGCCGGCTCAACGCCAAGGGACTTAATTTCTACGCGCCGTTGGTGCTGTCGACGGAAGAGCTGGCGCGCGCGCTGCGCGCCGAGCCGGTGATCCGTGAGCAGCTGGCCGGCATCAGCGATTGCAATCTCGCGCTTTTTTCCGTCGGCACCGTCGATGCCGACAGCCATGTCGTCAAATGCGGCGCGCTGAACCCGGACGAAATGGCCGCCCTGCGCGGCATCGGCGCCGCCGGCGTCATCGCCGGACAGATCATCGACGCCAGTGGCGAGGCGCTCGACTGCAGCTACAACCGCCGGGTCATTTCGGCTGAACTTGCCTCGCTCGGCGCCATCGAAAAACGCCTGATGGTGGTGCAGGAGGACAGCAAGTTCGAACCGCTGCTCGCAGCACTTGCCGGCGGGCTTTGCACGCATCTGGTGGTCGGCGCGCGCATGGCGCAGCGGCTGCTCGATCATGCCGGAGCGGCACCACAAAAAGCATCCTGAAAAGCAACCTTTCGCCGGCGCATTGTCATCAAGGCGTCGCGGCATTCCTGTTTCACCACCCAAGACAGCAACTGGACGAAGCGAACATGAAGAATCTGTGGAACGACGACGCGGCCGAGAACTCGTCGCCGACTATGCGAAGAAAGGCGTCGGCCGCGACCTCGCGCTGCGCGTCTACACGACGCGGCTGCTGGGCGGCGTGCCGCAACTGGTCCTGCATGGCGGCGGCAACACTTCCTGCAAGATCAAGGCGACCGATCTGGTCGGCGATGAATGGGATGTGCTCTGCGTCAAGGGCAGCGGCTGGGACATGGCCGTCATCGAGCCGCAGGGCCTGCCGGCGGTCAAGATGGGCGCCCTGCTCAAGGCGCGCGCGCTGGACAGGCTCGCCGACGAGGATATGGTGGCGCTGCAGCGGGCGAACCTCATCGACCCGTCCTCGCCCAACCCTTCAGTCGAAACGCTGCTGCATGCCTTCCTGCCGCACAAATTCGTCGACCACACCCATTCGACCGCCATCCTGGCCATCGTCGACCAGGAAGATAGCAAGCCGCTGGTGAAAACGGTGTTCGGCAGCAAGATGGGTTATGTGCCCTACATCATGCCGGGCTTCGACCTCGCCAAGGCGGCGGCCGATGTGTTCGATGCCGATCCGACCGTTGAGGGCCTGATCCTCGACAAGCACGGCATCTTCACCTTTGGTGACGACGCCAAACAGGCCTACGACCGGATGATCCACTATGTGAACGTCGCCGAGGAGTATGTCACCAAGAACGCCAAGCCGAAGGCAGCCAAGGCGGCGCTGCCGGCGAAGCTTGCGACACCGGCTTCGATCGCGCCGATGCTGCGCGGCGCGGTTGCGGTGGCACGCGGCGACGGCCGCTTCGATCGCATGATCTCTGACTTCCGCACATCGGATGCTATTGTCGATTTCATCAACTCGGCCGCGATCGCCGACTATGCCGGACGCGGCGTGTCGACACCGGATCTGTCGATCCGCATCAAGACCGGGCCGATGGCGGTGCCGGCGCCCGATGCAGAGAAGGCCGGCGACTACAAGGCCGTCATCAAGAGCCATGTCGACGCCTTCGCCAGCGATTATCGCGCCTATTTCGAGACCAATGACGCGCTCGACGACGTCAAGCGCACCATGCTCGACCCGATGCCGCGGCTGACGCTGGTGCCGGGCCTCGGCATGTTCGGCCATGGCCGCACGCTGAAGGATGCCAGGATCGCTTCCGACGTCGGCGAAATGTGGATCGAGGCGGTGCGCGGCGCAGAGGCTGTCGGCCGGTTCCATCCGCTGTCCAAAGCCGATCTGTTCCCGCTGGAATACTGGTCGCTTGAACAGGCCAAGCTTGCCTCCAATAAGCCGAAGCCGCTGACCGGCCAGGTAGTGTTGATCACCGGCGGCGCCGGCGCGATTGGTGCTGCGACGGCAAAACTGTTCGCCGACAATGGCGCCCATGCCGTCGTCGTCGATCTCGATGGCGACAAGGCCGCTGATGCCGCCAAGAAAGCCGGTAACAATTCGATCGGCGTGGCCGCCGACATCACCGACCCGGCCCAGGTGCGCGCCGCCTTCGACAAGGCCGTTGCCGTCTTCGGCGGCGTCGACATTCTGGTCTCCAATGCGGGCGCGGCCTGGGAAGGCCGGATCGGCGAACTCGATGACGCGCTGCTGCGCAAGAGTTTCGAGCTCAATTTCTTCGCCCACCAGTCGGTGGCGCAGAACGCCGTGCGCATCATGCTGGAACAGGGCACCGGCGGCGTGCTTTTGTTCAACACCTCCAAGCAGGCGGTCAATCCGGGCCCGAAATTCGGCGCCTATGGCGTACCGAAGGCGGCGACATTGTTCTTGTCCAGGCAATATGCGCTGGACTACGGCGCCCATGGCATCCGCTCCAACGCCGTCAACGCCGATCGCATCCGCTCCGGCCTTCTGACCGACGCCATGATCGCCAGCCGCTCCGGCGCGCGCGGCGTCTCGGAGAAGGAATACATGTCCGGCAACCTGCTCGGCCAGGAAGTGACCGCGCAGGACGTGGCTCAGGCCTTCCTGCATCACGCGCTGGCTGAACGCACCACCGCCGACGTGACGACGGTTGACGGCGGCAACATCGCGGCGGCGCTGCGGTAGTGGCAATTGATCGGCAGTCGTGACAATCACGCTCCCGATCGTACGCGCCACGGGAAGTCGGACTTTCGCGAATGAGTTTGCGAGAGAACCAACCGGCTTGAAAAACCAGCCATCCGTAGCTACATTGTAGCCCCACTCAGGAGCTATAATATGGCAACGGATAGCGTGGTTCGCGCTCGGATCGATACGGCGACAAAGGATCAGGCAACGGAAGCCCTGGCGGCGATGGGCTTGTCAGTCTCCGATGCCATCCGCCTGCTTCTGGTGCGCGTGGCCGCCGATAAGGAATTTCCCTTCCCGGTGAAAGTGCCTAACGCAACCACGCGAAAGGCCATGGCCGAGTTGGAAAAAGGTAAAGGCAAGCGCTTCGCCTCGGCTGATGAATTGTTCAAGGATTTGGCGCTCTAAGCATGCCAGCGCCCATTCACTCCGGGCAATTTCGCCGGGATGTGAAGCGTATGGAAAAGCGTGGCAAGAACCTTGGGAAGTTGCGCGATCTGCTAGGCCTGCTCATCGCCGGGCATGAACTGCCGGCGACGTATAAGGATCATCCTCTGAGAGGCGACTGGAAGGGCTTTCGAGACGCGCATATCGAACCGGACTGGCTCCTGATCTACCGCGTTGTCGGCGACGAATTGCAGCTTGCCCGTACCGGTTCGCATTCCGACCTGTTCAACGAGTGAACTCCACGGAATAGCCGCCCACAGCGATCTGCTGCGGGCAGCTCTCAGTGCTTCCCATTCTACGCCGTGAAACGGCGAAAGTTACTTCGCGTTCGGGTTCGGCATCCAGGCCGGCATGGCGACATCGGCATGGGCGAACTGCGGCAGCTTGGCCGACAGGTCCTCCATGTTCTTGATGTCCTTGTCGATCAGTTCCTTCTGCGTGATCAGCGTCGGCGGCACGATGACGCTGTGGCCGGGATCCTCACCGGCGAGCAGTTGTGCCAGCGCGCGCACCGAGACCTGGCCGACGACGGCCGGGTTGGTCGCGGCGGTCGCAGCCCAGGCGCTATCGGGCTCGCGCATCGCGGATATGTCCGAGGTCGAGATGTCGGCCGAGTAGATCTTGATGCCCTTGTTCAGGCCGGCTTCATCGACGGCGATCTTCACGCCCTTGGCGAATTCGTCATAGGGGGCGAACATCACCTTGATGTCGGGATGAGCCGACAGCACCGAGCGCGCCTGGTTGGCGACGGAATTGGCGATCGGGTTGTCGAGCGTGCCGAACATCGCGACTTCCTTGATGCCCGCATACTTCTTCTTGACGTCCACCCAGGTTTCGTTGCGGCGGTCGAGCGGGGCGATACCAGCGACATAGACATAGCCGGCGTTCCAGCTCTCGCCATTGTCCTTGACCGCCTGCTCAAGCGCCAGGCGGGCAAGGTCCTTGTCCGACTGTTCGATCTGCGGGATCTTGGGGTTTTCGACATTGACGTCGAAGGCCACCACCTTGATGCCGGCGTCGACCGCGCGCTGCGCGGCGTCCTTCATCGATTCCGTCAGTCCGTGCTGGATGATGATGCCCTGCACGCCGAGTGCGATGGCCTGGTCGACCATGTCGGACTGAAGGGCGGCGTCCTGGCGGCTGTCGAGCACGCGCAAGTCGATGCCGAGCGCCTTCGACTGCGCCTCGACGCCCGAGAGATAGGCCTGGAAGAAGTCGCCGGTCGAGAGATAGCGCACCAGCGCGATCTTGACGCCGGGCTTGTCGAACGGCGCCGGCTTGTCCGCGGCAAAAGCCGGGGCCTGCATCAGCATGGTCGCGCCGGCCAGTCCGAGCGCCATCTTCCCCAGAAGTCTTCTTGTGATGTTCACCTTGTTTCCTCCACTCTTGTTGAACTCGAAAATCCTATCCGGTCGAAACTATCCCCTGCCCCTGCCCGAAAGGGCAAAGGTGAAGACAAGGGCGACGACCAGAACCACGCCCTTGACGAAATCCTGCGTGTAATAAGGCGCGTTCATCATCGTCAGGCCTTGCAGCAAGATGCCGACGAACAGCGCGCCGACGGCTGTGCCGAAGGCGTTCGGCTTGGCGGCGCCCAGCACCGCGTAGCCGATCAGTGCCGCGGCGACCGCATCGAGCAGCAGATTGTTGCCCGAGGCGATGTCGCCGCGTCCAAGCCGGGCGGCGAGCAAAATGCCGCCGATCGAGGCAAAAACGCCTGAAATGACGTAGGCCCAGATCTTGTATGCCTTGACCGGCGCGCCGGCGAGTTCGGCGGCGCGCTCATTGGAGCCGACCGCATACATCATGCGGCCGAAGCGGGTGTATTCGAGGAAGAACCAGATCAGCACGGCCAGCACCAGCAGCACGACCACCGACACCGGAATGAGGTTCGGGATAAAGAAATCGAAGCGGTGGCGGCCGAGTGCCAGGAAGGCGTCGCCGAACTTGCCATTGGCAACCGAGCCGTCCGGCATGGTCATGCCGGTGGCGATCGAGCGGCCTTCGGTGGGGATGCGCTGCAGGCCAACCAGCAGGAACATCATGCCGAGCGTCGCCAAGAGATCGGGCACACGCATATAGACGATCAGCCAGCCATTGATCAGGCCGACAATGGCGCCGATGAGCAGGCAGACGACGACCGCGACGACGGCGTTCTGCTCCAGCACCACCATGACATAGGCCGCCGCCATCATGGCTGACGTCGCGACCGAGCCGATCGACAGGTCGAAGCCACCGACGACCAGCGTGGCGGTGACACCGAGCGCCAGCACGCCGGTGATGGCGACTGACTGGAAAATGAAGACGGCGCTTTGCGGCGAGACGAAACCGTCCGCGGCGATCGCGAAATAGGCGACCAGCCCGAACAACAGGACAATGAAGCCGTAGCGAATGGCGTAGTCGCGCAACGTCATTCAGCGCACCCGCGCGACGCGACCATTCTTACCCAACTCGAACCCATAGTCTCTCCATTCCAATTCTATCGACCGCCACGCTCAGGCCGCGCTGTGCAGCGGCCCGCCGGCGACCTCGGCCAGCAAGCGGTCGAGATCGACTTCGGCGTTGCGGTGTTCACCGACGATTGTGTGCTCCGACATCACCAGGATGCGGTCGGCCGTCTCCAGCGCCTCGTCGAGTTCGGTGACGAACAAAAGCGTCGCGCGGCCATGGGCGCTTGCCCTCAGCTTGGCGGCGATGTCGCGCCTGGCTGAGATGTCGACGCCCTGAAACGGTTCGTCGAGGATGAACAGCTTCGCGTCTTGTGCCATCCAGCGGGCGACCATCACCTTCTGCTGGTTGCCACCCGACAGTGCCGACATCTCGTCCTTCTCGGAGCGGCAGACGATGCTGAGTTCCTCGATTTGCCGGCGCGCGGTGGCGCGTTCGAGGCGGCGCTTGAGCATGCTCAGATTCGACATCCGCTTGAGGAACGGCAGGCTGACATTACGCTCGATGTTGAAGCCGCCGACGATGCCGCTGGTGGCGCGATCCTTGGCGACGAGGAACACGCCGGCTGCGATCGAGTCACCCGCTGATCGCGGGGCATAGGGCTTGCCGTTCATCGTCATGGTGCCGGCGAGCGGCCTGCGCACGCCGAACAGCGTTTCGGCAAGTGCTGTCTTGCCGACGCCGACGAGGCCGGTGATGGCAACGACCTCGCCATCGCCGAGCGTCAACGAAATCGGCCTGGCGCCCTGCCCGATGCGCAAGCCTTCGACGGTCAGGACCGGTTTGGCAGAACTTCTGGCAACGATCTGGTCGAGATGGATCTTGCGGCCGAGCATGGCGTTGACCGCGCCTTCATAATCGAGCGGCTTGGCATCGAAGACGCCCGAAATGACGCCGTCACGCATCGAGACGATGCGGTCGGCAAGCCGCCTGATATCGGACATGCGATGCGAGATATAGAGGATCGCCACGCCTTGCTCGCGCAGCCGGTCGACCAGCGCGAACAGCCGGTCGGCCTCGGCGCTGGAAAGCGAGGAGGTCGGCTCGTCGAGGATCAGCACCTTCGGCTGATGGGCCAAGGCACGCGCGATCGCCACCATCTGGCGATCGGCCAACGAAAGGTCGTTGACGCGGGCTTTGAGATCGATGGCCAAACCCATGCGGTCGGCGACCGCCTTGGCCTCGCGGCGAACGCGAACCGGATTGAACAGGGTCGGCACGCCCCGGCCGCTCAGCCGATCCAGCGTCAGATTGGTGGCGACATCGAGGTCGGCGACGACACCGTCATTGATGTTCTGGTGCACGGTGACGACGCCGGCCCTGATCGCCTCCGCCGGCGTGTTGGGCGCGAAGTCCTGCCCGGCAAGCGTCATGGTGCCGCCGCCGCGCTCGTAGACGCCGCTGATGATCTTGACGAGGGTGGATTTGCCGGCGCCGTTGGCGCCCATCAGCACGGTGACTTCACCGGAATGCAGCTCGAGCGAGATGCCGCCAAGCACCTCGTTGCGGCCAAAGGATTTCCTCAGTCCCTCTACGCGGAACACGGCATTGCCGACCATGCGCTCCTCCCTGACCACGACGCTATGGTCAATATCGGCAATTGTCAACACGATTGACAATTGCCAGATCGCTTCCTAGCTTGGCCCGGCCGCCATGCCTCCGTTATGTTCGGAGCGCATAAGCGAGGGGATGATGATGACTGGGAAATTGCCGTTCGAAGCACTGTCGGTCGAGACGCTCTCAGCGCGCCTCGGCGCCAACGAGGCGCTATGCGCCAAGATCGGCAAGGACACGGCACACTGGAAAGTCCGCGAAGTCGGTGACGGCAATCTGAACCTCGTCTTCATCGTCGAGGGCGCCAGCGGTGCCGCGGTGGTCAAGCAGGCCCTGCCCTATGTCCGCCTGGTCGGCGACAGCTGGCCACTGCCGCTGAAGCGCTCCTTCTTCGAATACCACGCGCTGACCCGCCAGGAGGCGCGTGCGCCGGGCTCGGTGCCGGCGATCTACTATTTCGATGAAGGCCAGGCGTTGATCATCATGGAGTATCTGGCGCCGCCGCACATCATCCTCAGGCGCGCTCTGATCGACGGACGCCAGCTTCCAAACATCGCCAGGGATATCGGCCTGTTCATGGCCCGCACGCTGTTTCGCGGTTCAGATCTGTCGATGGTGACCAGGGATCGCAAGGCCGATCTGGCGCTGTTCGCCGACAATGTCGACCTCTGCGACATCACCGAGAACCTGGTGTTTTCCGATCCCTATTTCGACGCCAAGATGAACCGGCATACGTCGCCGCAGCTTGACGCGCTGGTCGCCGAACTGCGCGCCGATCGCGACCTCAAGGTCGAGGCGCAGCGGCTGAAGCACATTTTCGCCGCCAATGCCGAGACGCTGCTGCATGGCGATTTGCATTCCGGCTCGATCATGGTCACCGACCAGGACACCCGGATGATCGATCCGGAGTTCGCCTTCTACGGACCGATGGCGTTCGATGTCGGCATGCTGCTGGCCAATTTCTGGATGTCGTTCTTCTCGCAGCGCGGCCATGAGGAGAAGGGCAAGCGCGATACGATGCGCGCCTATCTGCTTGGAGTCACCGGGGAGACATGGGCGGTCTTCCGCGCCGAGTTCTCGCATCTGTGGCGCAGCGAGCGGACCGGCATGCTCTACCAAAAAAGCCTGTTCGAGGATCAAGGCGACAGGCTGGGCGCGGAACAGGCGCTCGACCATGTGCTGCACCAGATCTGGACCGATCTACTCGGTTTTGCCGGCATCGAGGTGCATCGGCGCATTCTCGGCCTCGCCCACAATGCCGATTTCGAGACCATTGCCGACGAGGATCTGCGCGCCTCCTGCGAGGCGAGGGCGCTCAAATTCGGCCGTCACATCGCCGTCAACCGGCGCCAGATTCACAGCATCGACGAGGTCAACAATCTGGCCGCGCAGATCGAACAGGAGAGCAGCATTTGAACGTCGGCGACCGCCACTATCGCACCATCTGGCTGAGCGACGACGGCCGTTCGGTCGACATCATCGACCAACGCTGGCTGCCGCATGATTTCCGCGTCGAGACGATCGGCACCGTTTCCGGCATCGCCACGGCGATCCGCGACATGTGGGTGCGCGGCGCGCCGCTGATCGGCGTCACCGCTGCCTACGGCGTCGCCATGCAGATGGCGGACGATCCTTCCGACGCAGCGCTCGATGCCGTCTGGGAGACGCTGCACGAAACACGCCCGACGGCGATCAATCTGCGCTGGGCGCTGGACGAGATGCGGCGCTTCTTGAAGCCGCTGCCAACAGAACAACGCGCCGCGGCCGCCTACCGGCGCACCGGTGAGATCGCCGACGAGGATGTCGGGCTGAACCGCGCCATCGGCGAGAACGGCCTTGCCATCATCAAGGCGATCGCGGCGCGCAAGCAGCCGGGCGAGAGGGTCAACATCCTCACCCACTGCAATGCCGGCTGGCTGGCCACAGTCGACTATGGGACCGCCACCGCGCCGATCTATCTCGCGACGGAAGCCGGCATTCCGGTCCATGTCTATGTCGACGAGACGCGGCCGCGTAACCAGGGCGCACAGCTGACCGCCTGGGAGATGGCCGGCCATGGCGTGCCGCACACGCTGATCGTCGACAATGCTGGTGGCCATCTCATGCAGCGCGGCGCGATCGACATGGTCATCGTCGGCACCGACCGCACCACCGCCGACGGCGATGTCTGCAACAAGATCGGCACCTATCTGAAGGCGCTCGCCGCCGCCGACAATGACGTGCCGTTCTATGTCGCGCTGCCGTCGCCGACCATCGACTGGACGGTGCATGATGGGTTGAACGAAATCCCAATCGAGCAGCGTTCGGCCGACGAGGTCTCGCTGGTGTGGGGCAAAACCGCCGACGGCGAAATCGCCCAGGTTCGCATCTCGCCCGAAGCGACGCCGGCGGCGAACCCGGCCTTCGATGTGACCCCGGCGCGGCTGGTGACCGGACTGATCACCGAACGCGGCGTCGCCAAGGCCTCGCGCGAGGGCCTGAAGGCGATGTTCCCCGAACGCGGATAGCGCTCGACCGGCCTTGCCGCCGCTGGGGTAACGTCACCGAGACCTCGAGTTCCTAACACTGCCTTGCCAGGCATCTCCCCCGTGCGGGCAGGGCTATCGCATATGAGCGATTGCCTGGATGAGATAGTCGTCATTCCAAGCGCATTTCTTGATGCGGTGGCTAATGGGGACTTTGTCGATGTCGGCGGCCTGAAGGATATTTCTGGCGATGCGGTTGATGAGGGCGGTGTTGGCGGGAGCGTTGTCCTTGCGGGCACGACTGAGGTCCTCGTGCAGATGAACGTCGAGCATCCAGTGCAGTGCGTTCTCGATCTGCCAATGGGCTCTGGTGAGGTCGATCGCCTGCTGTGGCGACAGCAGCGTTGAGGCCATGAACAGGCGCGTCAGCGGCTCGGCCTGATCGCGCCGGCTGGTGATGCGGATGAAGGCCTTGTGCCCCGGCATCATTGGTTCAGCCGCCACCACGACCTCTGCCTGCCGCCATTCGTTGCGGCCATGGCTGGTCTCGGTCCGCTCAGTGACGGCGGGAGTGGTCTGGGCCAGTTGTTGATTGGCCCGAGCCAACCAATGCCGGCGGTTTCCCTTGAGTGCGAGCAGATAGTCGCCGCCGCGCTGAATGATGGCCTTGGCCATGCGCGTGTGGCAGTGGAGGGCATCGGCCGTGACCAATCGGCCAGTAAGATCAATGAGTTCGACGACCTTGAGGGCAGCCTCGACCTCATTGTCTTCGTCGCCGGGCGAGACCGCCGCCAAACACAGCCGCGTCTGGCTGGCAAAGGCCGACACCGTCAGGGGCGGGCTGGCCGCAAGGCCTTTCTCATAGGCCCGCCGCAGCGCCTTGCCATCAAGTGCGACCACACCCTGACGTGCCTGGGCAAAGCCTGCGGCAAAGGCGGCGAACGCCCGTCCGAAGGCCTCCGGATCGAGCAGGCGCAACAGCCGCGAGAAGGTGTCGTGGCTAGGCGCCTCCTCATAGTCGATCAAGCGCGACAGCGCCTGTTTGCGCTCTTGCGCGAACAACGAAAACTCCGTTGCGCTGGTCGCGCCACACAGGCTCGCAGCGATCATCATCACGATCAGGTCGCCAAGCCGATGTGTGGCGTTGGCCGCGCGCGGATCAGGCACCGTACCGAAATAGCTCTCAAGGCTGGTAATGGCAGTCACTCCTCGCTGGACTGCCTTCCCAAAGAATCCCTTCTCAAACCAACTTCAAGCCCAAAATCGCCATATGCGATTCCCCTGCCCACGAGGGGGAGATCGGCCGGCTTTTGCGGCCCTGCAAGCTCAAGCGTTCCCGAACGCTCCGTGAGCCGACGACAGGGCCAGCAGTCCCCCACGCCAAGATGCCCCGAGCACGGGAAACTCCCTTCCCGCTCAACATACGGTTGCTTGCGCATTTGGTATGCTGGTATAATATGTACCTGGTATGGCGTCCTCAACAAGAGCGCCGTAGTCGAGTGGCAAAGCCGAACCGGTGAGGTTCGGCGTATCGTGTTCTTGGGAGGAACCATTATGAGGTTTGTGACCGTGGCGGCGCTTGCCAGCGCCGCGCTGGGGAGTGTGTTTGTGCTGCCGGCAATGGCATCGTCGGACAAGCCGGTCATCGCACTGACCAACGCCTATTACGGCAACACCTGGCGGCACCAGATGGTGGAGGCTTTCGAAGCCTCGGCCAAGGAAGCGAAGGCGGCTGGGCAGATCTCCGACTACATCGTCATGAACGGCGATGGTTCGGTGGCGCAGCAGAACAGCCAGATCGCCGAACTGATCCTCAAGAAGGTCGACGTGCTCGCCGTCGACGCCGCCTCGGAAACCGCGGTCAACGGCATCATCGAAAAGGCCTGCAAGGCCGGCATCATCGTCGTCTCCTTCGATTCGGTCGCCTCGGCGCCCTGCAACTACCAGCTCAATTTCGACTTCAAGGGCTACAAGGCGACCCAGGCCGAGGCGGTGTTCAAGATGCTCAGCGGCAAGGGCAACGTCATCCAGGTGCGCGGCGTCAAGGGCTCGGCCCCGGACAACGACATGTTCAACGCGCAGCAATCGGTGCTGGCGAAATATCCCGATATCAAGGTTGTCGCCACCGTCTATGGCCAGGCGACCGCCTCGGTCGCGCAGGCGGCCATCGCCAATGTCCTGCCCTCGCTGCCGCATGTCGATGCGGTGCTCGGCCAGGGCGGCAGCGACGATGTCGGCATTGCCCAGGCCTTCGTCCAGTATGGTGGCGACTATGCCGGCAAGATGCCGATCATCGAAGGCGGCGGCGGTACCGATTTCGTCAAATGGTGGGCCGACGAGAATGCCAAGAACGGCTACCAGACGGTCTCGATGAACACGACACCTGGTATTGGCGGCGCCGCGTTCTGGCTCGGCCTGTCCCTGCTCAAGGGCGCCAAGGCGCCCAAGATGATGATCATGCCGGTCGCGACCGTCGATGCCAGCAACCTCAAGGAATACGCCAAGCTACCGGGCGGCCAGATCATCAGCCCCAGCTATTCGCTCGATTGGGTCAAGCAGAACCTGCTGAGCAAGTAACGCGACCAGCACAAGTGGATCGGACGCCGGATGGCGCCCGATCCATGGCCGTGAAGAAACGGAGGACGAATGTCCCATCTCGCCGTTGCCGATCCACGGCGCGCAGCCGCCATGGCGCCCGCCGCTCGGCAGGAAATCGTATCGCTTTCACAGATCATCAAGAGTTTCGGGCCGACGCTGGCGAATGCCGAAATCGATCTTTCCGTTTCGGCCGGCGAGATCATCGGCCTCGTCGGCGGCAACGGCGCCGGCAAGTCGACGCTGATGCGCATTCTCTGCGGCACGATGTGGCCGACCCTTGGCTCGATCTCTTTCGCCGGCCAGGCGCTTGACTTCACCGACTACAACACGGCGGAAGCGCAACGGCGCGGCATCCGCATGGTGCATCAGGAACTGTCGCTGTGCGCCAACCTGTCCGTGGCCGAGAACTTCTTTCTGGAGACGCCGCAGGATGCGGCAAGCCGCCCGGGCTGGCGGACGCTTTACAGAGGCCGCGCGCGCGTGGCGCTGGATGCCGTCTTTCCCGGCAACACAATCGATGTAAACGCGGAAGTCAGCCAGCTCTCCATCGCCGAACGGCAGATGGTCGAGATTGCACGCGCCGCCGCGACGCCCGGCGTCAGGCTCATCGTTCTCGACGAGCCGACCTCCTCGCTCGATCTCGATCGCTCCAAGCAATTGCGGGCCTTCATCCGTGAGCGGGCCAAGGTTGGACTCGCCTTCATCTTCATCAGCCACAAGCTGCAGGAAATCATCGACATCGCCGCGCAGGTTGTCGTGCTGCGCAACGGGCGCACCGCCTGGCGCGGCGACGTGGCCGATACGTCGATCGGCAAGCTGGTGCAGTTGATGGGCGGCGACGCCAACTCGATCCATCAGCACGGCGCCACCGTCGCCAGCACTGGAGGCGCATTGGTGCGGCTGTCCGGCGCGCTGACATCGGAACTCGGCCGCGACATCGAGATCGCGCGCGGTGAGATCGTCGGGTTGGCGGGGCTCGAGGGCAGCGGCCAGAAGGATCTGCTGCATGCCATCTTCAAACCCGGAAAGGATGCCGCCGTCACCCGGACCGGCGAAGCCGGCTTCATTGCCGGCGACCGCCAGAAGGAAGGCGTGTTCCCGCTGTGGAGCGTGCTGGGCAACATCTCCATCGGCAGCCTTGCGCGCCGCGCGGCGCTGGGCCTGGTCTCGGACCGGCTCAACCGCGAGGCCGCGGCCGAAGCCGCGGGCCGGCTGCGGCTCGACGAAAACCGCTTCGGCTCCAACATTCTGGAGCTGAGCGGCGGCAACCAGCAAAAGGCGCTGGTTGCCCGCGCGCTCGTCGCCGATACGCCGATCATCCTGCTCGACGATCCGACGCGCGGCGTCGACATCGCCACCAAGCAGGATTTCTACCGGCTCTGCAATGACATCGCACGGAGCGGACGGACACTTGTCTGGCACACCACCGAGGATGCCGAACTGCTGGCCTGCGACCGCGTGCTGGTCTTTGCCGGCGGCCGGATCGTCAAGGAACTGACTGGCGAGGCGATCACCGAAGCGGCGATCGTCGGGGCATCCTTCGTCCAGCAGGCCGACAAGCGCACTGATGCCGCGCACGGCAAGGCCGGTGCGGCCGGGCTTGCCCGCAGGCTGGTGAATGCAGCCCCCTTCATCGGCCTCGCCGCCGTGCTGGCAGTGATGATCTCGGCCAATCCGGCAGTCGCCTCGATCTTCGGCCTCGACCTTTTGCTGATGCCGGCGCTGTCGCTGGTGCTGGTGACGGCGGCGCAGATGTTCATCGTCGGCGGCAGCGAAATCGATCTCGGCGTCGGCGCCTTTGCCGGCCTGGTCAGCGTGCTCAGCGCCACGTTGCTCTATGATCAGCCATGGCTCGGCGCGCTGGCGCTTTTGGCAGCGATCGCCGCCTATGCCGGTCTTGGCGGGTTGATCCAGGCGCGAAAGATCCCGGCCATCGTCGTCACGCTCGGCGCCTCTTTCATCTGGGTGGGATTGGGCTATGCGCTGCAACCAACGCCGGGCGGCGCCAGCCCTGAATGGCTGACGGCGCTGTTCGGCTGGTCGCTCGATTTCCTGCCGACATCCATCATCCTCATCGCGGCGGTCGCCCTGGTGGTGTTGGTGATCGACCGGCTGCCGCTCGGCGTGGTGCTGCGTGGCTTCGGCAACAACCCGACGGCAATGATCCGTTCGGGCTGGTCGCCGACGCGCTACGCACTGGTGCGCTATCTCATCGCCGGGCTGTTCGCTGCGGCCGCCGGCCTGTCGCTGACGGCGATCAACACGGCGAGCGACATCAACTCCGGCAATTCGTTCACGCTGCTCAGCATCGCCGCCGTGGTGATGGGCGGCTGCTCGCTTCTGGGCGGCATCGTCTCTCCGGTCGGCGCCATCGCCGGCGCGGTGACGCTGTCGCTGATCGGCGCGCTGCTCGGCACGCTCAATGTCAGCAGCGACTATAACGCCGCGACGCAAGGGCTGATCCTGATCGCCCTCTTGACGCTGCGCGGCCTGACCGCGGATCGCGGGAGCGAACAATGAACGTGATGTCCGCCTTCACTTTCTGGGCGCAGAGGAACCGCTGGATCTGGGCGGCGATCGGTGTCCTGCTTCTGTGGTTGGTGCTGTCGATCGTCACCAACCGGTTCAGCCTCTCCAGCCTGTCGGGCATCATCCTGTCGGCCTCGTTCCTGACCGTCGTCGGCATCGGCCAGATGTTCGTCGTCACCACCGGACGCGGCAATATCGATCTTTCCGTTGCCTCGGTGATCACGCTCAGCGCCTTCGTCGCCTTGCTCACCATCAAGGGCCAGGATGCCAACCTCGCCATTGGTGTCACAGCTGCCGTCCTGCTCGGCCTCGCGGTCGGGCTGCTCAATTCGCTGCTCGTCGTCGGCCTCGGCATTCCGGCGATCATCGCGACGCTCGCCACCGGCTACGTGCTGGCGACCGCAACGCTGTTGTCGAACAAGGCAATCCCCGGCTTTGCCGTCAGCCCGGCGCTCAAGGGACTGGCGACGGGCCGCGTCTCGGGTGTTCCGATCATGGCCATCATCGCCATTGTCGGCGTGGCGATCGCCTCCTTCGTGCTGCGCTACACCGTGTTCGGGCAGCTTCTGTCGGCGGTCGGCCAGAACCGGACCGCTGCCCGGCTCGCCGCCATCAGGAACGGCCGGGTGATCACGGCGGCCTTCATCATCTCGTCGGTGCTGGCCTCGCTCGATGGCCTGCTGCTCGGCGCCTATATCGGCGGCGCCTTCCTCGAAATGGGCCAGCCCTATCTCTTGCAGTCGATCGCCGCCGTGGTGCTCGGCGGCACGCTGATCTTCGGCGGCTCGGCGACCGCGCTCGGTACCCTGTTCGCCAGCATCCTGCTCATCCTGATCGTTACCACTATGCAGATTATCGGGCTGCCGCCCGGCGCCCAGGACATCGTCCAGGGCATCGTCGTCATCTTCGTCCTGGCGTTGGCGGGGCGACAGGCATTGGCGCGCCGCGCCTCGGTCGATCCCACGGACGCCGCGGCGGCGAAGACAGCGCCAGGCGCTGCCGCGCCCCTGCCGAAGTGACAAACACAGAACCAATGATTCCTCTTGCCAAATTCTGGTAGAGTGATCATACCAGTTTACAAGATGACGATGGCGAGACGATCGCCTATGGATCAAGGAGCAAGGTCAGATGACAACGATTGCGCTGTTCGGTGCTGGCGGAAAAATGGGCTACCGCCTGTCGACCAATTTTCGCGGATCGGACTACACGATCCGCCATGTGGAGATCAGCGAGGCGGGCAAGGAGCGGCTGAAAACCGGCCTGGGCTTCGACGCGGTCGGCGTCGACGAGGCGCTCGAAGGTGCCGAGGTCGTGATCCTGGCGGTGCCGGACACGCATATCGGCAAGGTCGCCGCCAGCATCGAAAGCAAGCTTGCCCCCGGCACGATGGTGATCGTGCTTGACGCGGCGGCCCCCTTCGCCGGGCACCTGCCCGATCGTCCCGACCTTACCTATTTCGTCACCCATCCCTGCCATCCGCCGATCTTCAACGACGAGACCGACATGGCCGCCAAGAAGGACTTCTTCGGCGGCGTCAAGGCCAAACAGCATTTCGTCAGCGCGCTGATGCAAGGGCCGGAGGCGGACTACGCCAAGGGCGAGAAGATCGCCCAGATCATCTGGGCGCCGGTGATGCGCTCGCACCGCGTCACGGTCGAACACATGGCGCTGCTCGAGCCCGGCCTTTCGGAGACGGTGTGCGCTTCGCTGCTCGTCGTCATGAAGGAAGCCCTCGACGAGGTCGTGGCGCGCGGCGTCGACCGGCAGGCCGCGCTCGATTTCCTGCTCGGCCACATGAATGTGCTCGGCGCCGTCATCTTCGGCGAGACCAAGGGCGTGTTCTCCGATGCCTGCAACAAGGCCATCGAATTCGGCAAGCCGGTGCTGATGCGCGACGACTGGAAGCGCGTCTTCGAGCCGGAAGAAATCGCCGCCTCCATCCAGCGGATTACGTGAGAGGGCTCCGTCTTTCCTTCTCCCCTTGCGGGAGAAGGAAGAAACATCAACTGCTCGGATACAGATCACCTCAATTAGTGATTGACTCATCATACCAGTTGGCTAAGCTACTCCCGCGCTCGGATTGAAGCCGGGACGAGCGGAGGATGGCGAGGGACGGGGAGCGAGAATCGGTTCGGTTGGAAAGTCGGCAAGCGGCTTTGCCTGACCGAGCGTGTGCCCGCACTGCCTATGAATTCAAATGCAGACAATGGCCTCGGTTGGTCGAGGCGATGTCTTTTTAACGGGAGGACTTCATGAAACTTACTCGCAGAATGAAGCTTGCGGCTTTCGCCGGCGTGTTGGCACTCGGCACGGCGGCGCCGGCCTCCGCGGCCGACCTGATCGCTATCATCACCCCCTCGCACGACAATCCGTTCTTCAAGGCGGAAGCTGTCGGCGCCGAGGCGAAGGCCAAGGAACTCGGCTACGAAGCACTGGTGCTGGTGCATGACGACGACGCCAACAAGCAGTCGCAACTGATCGACACCGCGATCGGCCGTGGCGCCAAGGCGATCATCCTCGACAATGCCGGTGCCGACGCCACCGTCGCCGCGGTGCAGAAGGCCAAGGACGCCGGCATCCCCTCCTTCCTGATCGACCGCGAGATCAACGCCACCGGCGTCGCCGTGGCACAGATCGTCTCGAACAACTACCAGGGCGCCCAGCTCGGCGCGCAGGAGTTCGTCAAGCTGATGGGTGAGAAGGGCAATTATGTCGAGCTGGTCGGCAAGGAATCCGACACCAATGCCGGCATCCGCTCCAAGGGCTATCATGACGTCATCGACGACTATCCGGACCTGAAGAAGGTCGCGCAGCAGTCGGCCAACTGGAGCCAGACCGAGGCCTATTCCAAGATGGAATCGATCCTGCAGGCCAATCCCGACATCAAGGGCGTGATCTCCGGCAACGACACGATGGCGATGGGCGCCTATGCGGCGCTCGCCGCGGCGAACCGCAAGGATGTCATCGTCGTCGGCTTCGACGGCTCCAACGACGTGCGCGACTCCATCACATCAGGCGGCATAAAGGCGACGGTGCTGCAGCCGGCCTACGCCCAGGCGCAGATGGCGGTCGAGCAGGCCGACGACTTCATCAAGAACAAGAAGTCGCCCGAGAAGGAAAAGCAGCTGATGGATTGCGTGCTGGTCAATGGCGACAACGCCGCCAAGCTGGAAACCTTCGCGCTGAAGAACTGAGCCGGCGCAATGCAATCCGCGAGGGGCGAACCTAGGGTTCGTCCCTCGTCTCCATTTCCCTGGGATGCTTGACCGCGATGCCGAAGAAGTTGACCTGGCTGACCCTTGTCGCGCTCGCCGGCCTTGGCCTCAGCGCCTGCAAGATTCTGCCGACACCCTCCGCGCAAGGCGGCGCCAATGCGTCCGGCTTCAACCCGGAGAAGATGGTCGAGGAAATCTGGGTGGCGAAGGTCATCCCGTATTTGCAGCAGAAGGCCGGGCCGTTCGCCGAGGTCCATGCGCTGGCGAAGACCGATCAGGCGGCAGCCGGCGCCAAATACGGCAACCCCAAAAAGCAGGCGAATTCGCCATGGACCTTCGCGGTCCGTGTCGAGGGCAAGATCGTCGCCGCCAACACGCAGTCGCGCGCGGGCACGATGGATATCGACGTCGACGGCGACGGCAAGGCGGATGCGCGCGTCCAAATCGGGCCGGCGATGCGCGGAACCGCTCTGCGCGACGGCCTTGACTTCGTCCAGTTCAACGATTTCACCAACCAGATCGACTTCGCCCAGTTCGGCAAGGCGTTCAACGCCTATGCCGACAAGACCGTGCTGTCCAAGCTGCCGCGCGAAGGGCTGGAAGGCCGCACCGCCAAGGTGCTCGGCGCCTATACGATCGAAGGCGGCCAGGACCTGCCGCTGGTGACCCCGGCGGAGGCCGAGATCGGGCCGAAGCCATGAACACGGCGACCGGCCACGAAATCATCCTGAAGCTGGAAGACGTCTCGAAAGTCTATGCCGGCACCGTCGCGGTCAAGCAGGCCAATTTCGAGGTGCGCAAGGGCGCGGTTAATGTGCTGGTCGGTGAAAACGGCGCCGGCAAATCGACGCTGATGAAGATCATCGCCGGCGTCGAGCAGCCGACGGCCGGTCGCATCCTGCTCGACGGCAAGGAGGTCTCCTTCTCCTCATCCGGTGACGCGGTGAACCGCGGCATCGGCATGGTGTTCCAGGAGCTGAACCTGTTCGGTAACATGACGGTCGCCGAGAACATTTTTGCCACGCGCGAGATCACCAACCGGTTTCGCAAGATCGACCGCAAGGAACAGGAACGGCGGGCTGGTGAATTCCTCGATCGGCTCGAAGCCGGTATCCGGCCGGACATGCTGGTCGAGGATCTGCGCATCGGCCAGCAGCAGCTGGTCGAGATCGCCAAGGCTGTCTCGCTCGACGCGCGCATCCTGATCATGGACGAGCCGACATCGGCACTGAGTGCGTCCGAAGTCGAGATCCTGTTCAAGGTGATCGCCGACCTCAAGGCGCGCGGCGTGGCCATCGTCTACATCTCGCACCGGCTCGAGGAACTGATCCGCATCGGTGACTACATAACCGTGCTGCGCGATGGCCGCATCACCGGCCAGGAGGACGTGAAAAACGTCGACACGCAATGGATCGTGCGGCAGATGATCGGCTCGGACGCCAAGGATTTCGCCAAGGCCGACGGCCATGTGCCGGGCGAAGAGATCTTCCGCGCCGAGGACATCTGCCTGCCGCGCGCCACCGGCGGACTGGCGGTCGACCACGTCTCGCTGTCGCTGCGCGCCGGCGAGATTTTGGGCATCTACGGGCTGATGGGCGCGGGGCGCAGCGAGCTGTTCGACTGCATCATGGGCCGCCACGGCCATGCCAGTGGCAAGATCTTCATCGACGGAAACCATATCAGGGAACGCGACACGACACGGCGCATCAGGCGCGGGCTGGCGCTGATCCCGGAAGACCGCCAGCGCGAGGGCCTGGTGTCGATCCTGTCCGTCGCCAGCAATTTGACATTGGCCAGCCTGTCGCGCTTCGTCACTCTGTTCCACATCCGTGGCGGCGCCGAACGGCAGGCCGTGGGGCAGATGGTGCGCGAGCTTTCGATCAAGGTCGCCGATCCGGCGCAGGAAGTCTCGTCGCTCTCCGGCGGCAACCAGCAGAAGGTGGTGATCGGCAAAGCGCTGCTCACCGGACCGAAGGTGCTTTTGATGGATGAACCCAGCCGCGGCATCGATGTCGGCGCCAAGGCCGACGTCTTCCGCACCATGCGCAAACTGTCACGCGATGGGCTCGGCATCCTCTTCGCCACCTCCGACCTCGACGAGGTGATGGCGCTGTCCGACCGGATCGCGGTGATGAGCAATGGCAAACTGACCGGCATGTTCGACCGCGCCGAGGCGACCGAGGCCGCGATCGTCGCCGCATCGGCGCTCGGCCACGGACCTGCCCATCTTGCCCCCGCACATGGAAAGCAAAGCTGATGACTGACATTCCGGCCAGGGCGGCTCATTCTTCGGCCTCCAGCGGCTCCGTACTGCTGACGCTGATGAAGCTCAGGACCTTCATCGCACTGATCGCCGTGCTGGTGTTCTTCTCGATCGCGGCGCCGAACTTCCTGTCGGCGGCGAACCTGATCCTGATGGCCAAGCATGTGGCGCTCAACGCCTTCCTCGCCATGGGCATGACCTTCGTCATCATCACCGGCGGCATCGACCTTTCGGTCGGCTCGATCGTCGGCCTGTGCGGCATGGTGGCCGGCTATCTCGTGCTCAACGGCATCGACCTGCAGGTCGGCTACACCATCTATTTCAATGTGGTCGAGATCGCATTGATCACGCTGCTGGTCGGTATTCTAATCGGTGCCGTCAACGGACTGCTGATCACCCGGCTCAACGTCGCGCCGTTCATCGCCACGCTCGGCGTGCTTTATGTGGCGCGCGGCCTGGCGCTGCTGTCGTCCGACGGCCGCACCTTCCCCAATCTGGTCGGCAAACCGGAGCTCGGCACCACCGGCTTCGGCTTCCTCGGCGCCGGCCGCCTCGCCGGCCTGCCCGTCTCGATCTGGATCCTGATCGTTGTGGCACTGGGTGCGGCCTATCTCGCCCGGTACACGCCGCTCGGCCGCCACATCTTCGCCGTCGGCGGCAATGAGCGCGCGGCGCGCATCTCGGGCGTGCGCGTCAACATGGTCAAGATGTTCGTCTACATGTTCTCCGGCTTCTGCGCGGCGATCGTCGGCCTGATCATCTCGTCGGAGCTGATGGCCTCGCATCCGGCGACGGGCGAGAGTTTCGAACTGAATGCCATTGCAGCCGCGGTGCTTGGCGGCACCTCGATGTCGGGCGGCCGTGGCACGATCGGCGGCACCATCGTCGGCGCTTTCGTCATCGGCATCCTGTCGGACGGACTGGTGATGATGGGCGTGAGTTCCTTCTGGCAGATGGTGATCAAGGGGCTCGTCATCATCGTCGCCGTCGTCGTCGACCAGGCCCAGCGCCGGCTTCAGCAGCGTGTCACCCTGATGCAGATGGCAAAGGCGGGTTGATCATGGCGAATTTGAGCGGAGCGCTGATCGGCTGCGGCTTCTTCGCCGTCAACCAGATGCATGCCTGGCGCGACATTGACGGCGCCTCGATCGTCGCCATCTGCGACCGCGACCCAGAACGGCTCAGGATCGTCGGCGACCAGTTCGGCGTGGCGCGTCGCTACACCGATGCAGCGGCGCTGTTCGCCGCCGAGACACTCGACTTCGTCGACATCGCCACCACTGTCGCCAGCCATCGGCCACTGGTCGAGATGGCCGCCGCCCACCGCATCCCGGTGATCTGCCAAAAGCCGTTCGCGCCGACGCTCACCGACGCCAAGGCGATGGTCGCGGCCTGCGCCAAGGCCGGCGTGCCGCTGATGGTGCATGAGAATTTCCGCTGGCAGTCGCCGATCCAGGCGGTGCGCGCCGTGCTCGACAGCGGCGAGATCGGCACCCCCTTCTTCGGGCGCATCTCCTTCCGCTCCGCCTATGACGTGTTTTCCGGCCAGCCCTATCTGGCGACGGGCAAGCGTTTCATCATCGAGGATCTCGGCATCCACATTCTCGACATTGCGCGTTTTCTGCTGGGTGATGTTTCGACCCTCACCGCCCGCACCGCACGCATCAACCCGGCCATCGCCGGCGAGGATGTCGCGACGATGCTGATGGATCACAAGAGCGGTGCTACCTCGGTCGTCGATTGCAGCTATGCGACCCGGCTTGCCGTCGAGCCATTTCCCGAAACGCTGATCGAGATCGACGGCAGCGACGGGACCGTGCGGCTGGCGCAGGGCTACCAGCTCACCGTCACCGGCAAGAGCGGCACAGCGGTCAGGGATATCTCGCCGCTGCTGCTGCCCTGGGCATCGCGGCCATGGCACAACATCCAGGAGAGCGTGCTGGCGATCCAGCGGCACTGGGTCGACTGCCTTGCATCAGGCAAGGAGCCAGCAACTTCTGGCGCCGACAACCTCAAGACATTCGCGCTGGTTGAGGCCGCCTATGCCGGCGCCGCAAGCCGGCAACTGGTGCAGATCGACGACCTGCTGAAATGACCTGGGATCGCTTCCTCCTCTGCGGCACGCATGCGGCGGAAGCCGAACCAATCCGGCTGACCGCAGGTGCGCTCAGCGCCGATTTCGTCAACGGCAATCTGCGCACTATCCGCCATGGCGGCACGGAGGTGCTGCGCGCCATCGCCTATGTCGTGCGCGACCGCGACTGGGGCACCTACGAGCCCGTATTGGCGGACCTTGTCATCGACCAAGGAGCCGATGCTTTCTCCGTCAGCTACACCGCAAGCTGCGCCGGGCCGGGCGGAAGCCGGCTCGCCTTCCGCGCCACCATCAAAGGCTCCTCTGATGGTCGTCTGGTGTTCGACGTCAGCGCGCTGCCCGAAAGCGATTTCGAGACCAACCGCTGCGGCTTCTGCATCCTGCATCCGATCGCCGGCCTCGCCGGCAGCCCGATGACGGTCGAGCATACCGACGGCAGCGTGGTGGAGACAAAACTGCCTGATCTGATCGACCCCTGGCAGCCGTTCAAGGATTTGCGCGCCATCACGCATGAGGTGCGGCCCGGCGTCACCGCGCAATGCCGGATGGAAGGCGACGTTTTCGAAATGGAAGACCAACGCAACTGGTCCGATGCCTCCTACAAGACCTATGTGCGGCCGCTGGCGCTGCCTTGGCCCTACGTGCTGCCGGCCGGCGAAACCAACGGCCAGACGATCAGCCTGCGCGTTGCCAGCGACAGCAAGACGCCGGCTGCAGCCGAGGCGTCCGGCGCGGTCCGCGTGACGCTTGGCGAGCCCGGTCCGGCGCTGCCGGATGTCGGCGTGATCATCTATCCCAGTGATGTCGAGACAGCGCTGGCGAACCTCGCCACCTTGTCAGCGCTCGGCCCGCAACAACTGCTGTTCCACTACGATCCAACGCGCGGTCACGGGCTTGACGCCTTGCGCTCTTTTGCTGGGCTTGCCGCCGCCTATCGCGCCCGAACAACGCTCGAATGCGTTGTCGCCTGTAGCGGCGATCTCGACGCCGAACTCACAGAGGTCGCCGGCCTGGTGCGCCGGGCGGGCCTACGGCTCGACGCCATCGCGGTGTCGCCTTCGGTCGACCGCCAGTCGACGCCGCCGGGCAGCGCCTGGCCGCCCTGCCCGCCGCTGGAAGATGTCTATGCCGCGGGCACGCCGCGCCTTTCCCGACATCCGTCTCGGCGGCGGCATGTTCAGCTATTTCACCGAGCTCAACCGCAAGCGCGTTCCGGCTGGGCTGCTCGACTTCGTCACCCATTGCACCTGCCCGATCGTGCATGCCGCCGACGATCTCAGCGTCATGCAGTCGCTGGAGGCGTTGCCGTTCATCACCCGGTCGGCGCGGGCGATCTTCGGCGACAAGCCCTATCGCATCGGCCCCTCGACCATTGCCATGCGGCAGAACCCTTATGGCGGCGCGACAAAGGACAATCCGCAGGGACAACGCATCGCTATGACGAACCGCGATCCGCGCCACAACGGCGAGTTCGCCGCCGCCTGGACCATCGGCTATGCCGCGCGTGTCGCGTCGGCCGGGCTGGAGATGCTGACGCTGTCCGGTCTCACCGGACCATTCGGCGTGCTGGCGGCATCCGGGGAACCTGCCGCCGAAGGATCACCGCGGCCGATCTCTAGGGCTATCAAGGGGCTTTGCGAGCTGGCTGGCCTCGCCTATGTGTCCGCCAAGACAAGCGACGAGACGCGGCTTGCGGCGCTGGCCGGCCGCTCCGGCTCCGGCGAGACCATTGTGTGGCTGGCAAACCTGACGGCGGAGGATGTCTCGGTCGACGCGTCCGCGCTTGGTCAGGGCCATCTCGTCATCTCGCCCTACGCCATCATCCGGATCGCTTAGGGGATCTTACTTCTCGGAATTCATCACGTAGAGCGCGCGCGAGCGTTCGAGATGCTTGATCATCGCCTTTTCGGCGCCGTCGGCGTCCCGCTGCTCGATGCGGTCGACGATCTCTTCGTGCTCGGTCAGCGTGTACTTTTCCTTGCCGGTCCAGATCAGCATCTCGGTGTGATATTCCTTCAGCCAGCCGAGCATCGCCTCGCTGACGGCGACATAGATCGGGTTGCCCGATATCATCGCGATCTGGGTGTGGAATTTCATGTCGGCGGAAATGAAGGCGTCGGAATCGCCGCGCGCGGCACGCTGCTCGGCGACGGTTGCCTTGAGCCGCTGCACGTCTTCGACAGTGGCCTTCTCGGCGGCTTCCCTGACCATGCCGCGCTCGAAGAAGATGCGCGCGGTCTTGAGGTGCTCGAGCGTGTCCTTCGACGAGGACAGGATGATCTTGGCCGCGCCGTCGACCTGTTTGATGATCGACTTGGCGGTGAGCTGCAGCACCTTGGCCCGCTCGCCATGCGAAATGGCGACAAGGCCCATATTGCTCAGCGCCTGCATCGCCTCGCGGATCGCCGGCCGGCCAACCTCGAAGCGCTCCATCAATTCGCGCTCCGACGGCATGTCGTCGCCCGGCTGCAGCTCGCCGCTGGTGATCAGCCGCTTCAGCCTTGCAAAGACTTCGTCGGAAAGTTTGCGCCGGACGATCGGCTCCGAACGGTTCATCGTGACGAATCCCTCCCTGGCCCGGTTCCTGTTTAGCATTGCCGGCACGATTCCCGGAATGCCTGCGCCTTGCCCGCCGCGTCACGCGAGGTCGGGATATTTGCTTGCAATACTTATGTACTCATTATACCAGATTTGGAGCGCAACAAAACTTTTTTCGGACGCTTTCGACCGGCCATGATCACGTTCACCTATCGCATCGAAACGCCTGACAGCATCGAAGCGCTGGCGGCCAAGATCGCCAGCGACCAGTCGACCGGCACCTTCGTTGCCCTGCCCGGCGAGACCGAAGAGCTGAAGGCACGCGTGGCGGCACGGGTGCTGGCGATCCGGCATCTGCCCGATGCGCAGCAACCGTCCATTCCCGAGGCCGGCAGCGGACCTTTCAAGCGCGCCGATGTCGACATCGCATTCCCCTTCGACGCGATCGGCACAGACCTTTCGGCGCTGATGACCATCGCCATCGGCGGTACCTATTCGATCAAGGGCCTGTCCGGCATCCGCGTCGTCGACATGAAGCTGCCGCAACAATTCAGGGGCGCGCATCCTGGCCCGCAGTTCGGTGTCGCTGGCAGCCGCCGGCTGACCGGCGTCGAGGGTCGCCCGATCATCGGCACCATCGTCAAGCCGGCACTTGGCTTGCGGCCGCCCGAGACGGCCGCGATGGTGGGCGAGCTGATCGAGGCCGGCGTCGACTTCATCAAGGACGATGAAAAGCTGATGAGCCCGGCCTACTCGCCGCTCTCGGAGCGGGTGAAGGCGATCATGCCGCTGATCCTCGACCACGAGCAGAAGACCGGCAAGAAGGTGATGTATGCCTTCGGCATCTCGCATGCCGATCCCGATGAGATGATGCGCAACCACGATCTGGTGCTTAAGGCCGGCGGCAATTGCGCCGTGGTCAACATCAACTCCATCGGCTTCGGCGGCATGGCTTACCTTAGAAAGCGCTCCGGCCTGGTGCTGCACGCCCACCGCAACGGCTGGGACATCCTCACCCGCCATCCCGGCCTCGGCATGGATTTCAAAGTGTGGCAGCAGTTCTGGCGGCTGCTCGGTGTCGACCAGTTCCAGATCAACGGCATCGCCTCGAAATACTGGGAGCCGGACGAGTCTTTCATCCGCTCCTTCGAGGCGGTGACGACGCCGTTGTTCTCGCCTGACGATTGCGCGCTGCCGGTCGCCGGTTCCGGCCAGTGGGGCGGACAGGCACCCGAGACCTATGAGCGCACCGGGCGCACGGTCGATCTCCTCTATCTCTGCGGCGGCGGCATCGTCAGCCATCCGGATGGCCCGGGTGCCGGCGTACGCGCCGTGCAGCAGGCCTGGCAGGCCGCTGTCGCGGGCATTGCGCTGGCGGACTATGCCAGCAGCCATGTCGAGCTGGCGCGCTCGATCGAAAAATTCGGCGACGGCAAGGCGGCGTGAGCAACGCCATGCAGAACCTGCTCCTCAGCTATTATGGCGACGACCTCACCGGTTCGACCGACGTCATGGAAGCGCTCGAGCTTGGCGGCGTGCCGACGGTGCTGTTCATGCGCCAACCCGACCAGCATCTGCTGTCACGGTTTTCGCAGTGCCGGGCCGTGGGACTGGCGGGCACGAGCCGCAGCGAAACGCCGCAATGGATGGACGAGAATTTGTCGCCGGCCTTTAAATGGCTTAGAAGCCTTGAAGCGGCAGTTTGCCACTACAAGATCTGCTCGACCTTCGATTCCGGCCCGACAATCGGCAACATCGGCCGCGCCATCGAGATCGGCCGGCGCGTCTTCAACCAGAAGAGCGTGCCGGTGGTTGTCGGAGCGCCCCAGCTCAAACGCTACACGGCGTTCGGCAACCTCTTCGCGGCTTTTCGTGGCACTTATTTCCGCATCGACCGCCACCCCGTCATGAGCCGGCATCCGGTGACGCCGATGAAGGAAGCCGATCTGCTCGTCCACCTCCATCGCCAGACCGATCTCGGCTCCGGCCTTGTCGACCTGGCGGCGCTGCAGGCGGATGATCTTTCCCAAACAGTCGACCAGGCCTTGCAGGACAAGGAGATCGTCCTGTTCGACGTCGAAAGCCGCCAGACGCAGACACGCGTCGGCGAACAGATCTGGCGGATCTGCAAACAAGGCCATGGTTTCGTCGTCGGGTCCTCGGGCGTCGAATATGCCTTGCTCGCCGAATGGGCCGGCAAAGGCATCGCAGCGGGGCACGCATCCTTCGCGCCGCCCGGTCCGGTGGACCGGCTCGCCGTGGTCTCGGGCAGTGTGTCGCCGACCACCGAGAAGCAGATCCGCTTCGCGCTCGCCCATGGCTTCGACGGCATCCAGATGGATGCCATGCAGTTGGTCTCGGGCGGCGCCGGCAAGGCGATCGAGGGCGCTATTGAAGGTGGCCTGGCGAGCCTCGCGGCAGGGCGCAGCGTCATCCTCTACACCGCCCTTGGTCCGCAGGCCGACCGCAGTGCCGAGATCGACCATATCGACGGCGCGCGGAACAGGCTCGGCCGGGCGCTGGGGGACATTCTGCGCCGGCTGGTCGTCGAGCAGAAACTCAAGCGCGCGGTGATCGCCGGTGGCGACACTTCCAGCCACGCGCTGGGGCAATTGTCGATCGATGCGCTGACCGTGCGCATGCCGCTGCCGCAATCACCGGGTTCACCGCTTTGCCTTGCCCATGGCGGCGGCGAGATCGACGGTCTCGAAATCGCGCTGAAGGGCGGCCAGGTCGGCACCGACGCCTATTTCGAGACGATCCGGCTGGGCAGTTAATACAGCGGCTTGCCCATGTGGTTGGGCGTCGGCCACGTCTCGGTGACGCCGGGTTGCACCGGGCGCTCGAGATAGGTCGACAGCACCACGTAGCTGCGCGTTGAGGTGACGCCGGGCGTTTCGTACAGGCGAGCAAGCAGGCCTTCCAGCGCTCTCGTATCTTCGGTGCGGACCTTCAGCAACATGCAGGTGTCGCCGGCGACGGTGTGGATCTCCTCGACTTCCGGATATTGCGAAACCGCCATCAGCTCCGGGGTCTTGCCCCAGCCCCTGGTGTCGATATGCACGAAAGCGAGCAGCGGCTTCTTAACCGCCTTGGGGTCGATGATGGCCATGGTGCCGCGAATGGCGCCGCTGCGCCGAAGGCGCTTGACCCGTTCATGCGCGGCAGGCGGCGAAAGGCCGACCCGATCGCCGAGTTCGGCATAGCTGACCGTGGCGTCGTCGACGAGGACGCCTAATATTTTTCGGTCAATCGCATCGATATCGCGGGGCGCTGGCGTGTTCCGCAGAATGCCATCTGTTTCTTCATCCATATCGACAATCCTGATTGCCACGGAATTTAATACGGCCATTATGGTCATATGTCGAACAGCAATCAAGCCACAGCCCTGACAGCCGATGCCAGGCCGCCGATCCCGGCCCTCGCCTATCTGCTGACCGGCTGCATCGCCGTGATCGGCTCGAATTCGCTGGTCCTGGGCCCGATAGCCCGGCCGTCGCTTTGTCGTTCGGAACAAGCGTGCCAGTGGTGATGATCGCAGCGGCCGCCTTCGGCCTCGGCACCTCGGCAAGCGCCCTGTTCCTGGCCCGCTACATCGATCGGCTCGGCGCACGTCGAATGCTGCAAGGGGCATTGCTGTTGCTGGCGCTTGCGCTGGTCGCCAGTGCCGTGGCGCCGACGGTGATCATGCTGGTCGCGGCGCAGCTCGTCGCCGGCATCGCTGCCGGCGTCGCCATGCCGGCGATCTATGCCAGTTCGGCGGCGATCGCGCCGCCCGGCCGCGAAAGCGGCACCATCGGCGTCGTGCTGACCGGATGGACGCTCAGCATGGTGGCCGGCGTTTCGCTGTCGGCCGTGCTTGCCGATCTTGTGCATTGGCGCGCCGTCTTCGCCGCCGTCGCGGTGCTGGCACTGCTTGCGCTGGCCAGCCTCACGATGACGTCACTGAGCGACATCAGGAAGAGCGGCCCGGCACCGACGCCGCTGGCAGCGCTCGGTATTCCCGGCATTGTGCCGCTTCTCGTCGCCTGCGCGGCCTTCATGACCGCCTTCTACGGTGTCTATGGCTATCTCGGCGACCACCTGCACAGCGGACTGGGCAAGCCGGTGAGCGCCAATGGCTGGGCCGCACTCGCCTATGGCATCGGTTTCGGCACTGCTGCTCTGCTCGACGGCGTGATCGACCGGCTTGGTGCGCGGCGCGTCATGCCGTTCGCCTATCTTCTCGTCGCCGCCGTCTATGTCGCCATTGCGGCGACGAGCAACAGTTTCGGCCTGACGCTGGCCATGGTGGTGGTGTGGGGACTGGCCAATCATTTCGGGCTGAATGTCCTGGTGATGCGCCTCTCGGCACTCGATCCCTCACGGCGCGGCACGATCATGGGCCTGAACAGCTCGGTCACCTATCTGGCGGTCTTTATCGGCACCACCGGCTTCGGGCCTATCTATTCCAGCTTCGGCTTTGCGGTCTGCGCGATGGTTGCGGCGTTGCTGATGCTGGTTGCCGCTTCGGCGGCGGCGTGGCGCACGCGATAAACCGACTGCTTCCGGGAATTGCTCCAGTCGACAGAACGTGATTGGCCACCGGCCTGGCGCGGTTGACAGCAGCACCCCTGCCCTTCCATACAAAGCCCGTTAATGTTCTCAGGGCGGGGTGAAAGTCCCCACCGGCGGTAAGGATCTCGATCCAAGCCCGCGAGCGCTTTCCGGCAAAATCGGAAAGGTCAGCAGATCCGGTGTGATTCCGGAGCCGACGGTTAGAGTCCGGATGAAAGAGAACGAAACGGAAAACGGACCGCTCCGGCGGGCCGGATTTTCGTATCGTGCGTCCTGATTCTGGTTCGAAACGGAAGGATGGACCCATGAATCAGCATTCCCACAAAGACTATGAAACTGTTCGCATCGCCGTCATCAGAGCGCGCTGGCATGCGGACATCGTCGACCAATGCGTAAGCGCTTTCGAGGCGGAACTGGCCGGCACCGGCGGCGACCGCTTCGCCGTCGATGTCTTCGACGTGCCCGGCGCCTACGAAATCCCGCTGCACGCCAAGACCCTGGCTGGGACCGGCCGCTATGCCGCGATCCTCGGCACGGCGTTCGTCGTCAATGGCGGCATCTACCGGCATGAGTTCGTCGCCAGTGCCGTCATCGACGGCATGATGAACGTGCAGCTGTCGACCGGCGTGCCGGTGCTTTCGGCGGTGCTGACGCCACACAATTATCACGACAGCGCCGAGCACCACCGCTTCTTCTTCGAGCACTTCACCGTCAAGGGCAAGGAAGCGGCCAAGGCCTGCGTGGAAATTCTCGCCGCACGGGAAAAGATCGCGGCATGAAATCTTCCCGGGTGGAAATCGCGATAACACCCGGTAGTATTTGCCAGAAGTCGGGAGGATGCCGGTGCAGACCAAGAAGATCATCAATGACGGCAACCGCGCCGTCGACGAGATGCTCGAAGGGATCCTCGCCGCGCATCCTCGCCACCTCAGGAGTGCGGACGGCAGCCCGCGCTCGATCATCGCCCGTGACGGGCCGCGACCCGGCAAGGTCGGGCTCGTCATCGGCGGCGGCTCCGGCCATGAGCCGACCTTTCTCGGCTTTGTCGGCAGGGGACTGGCGGACGCGGCGGCGATCGGCAACGTCTTTGCCTCACCGCCGCCCGATCCGATCCTCGAATGCGCCAAGGCGGTGAGCGGCGGCGCCGGCGTCCTGTTCATGTACGGCAACTATGCCGGCGACGTGATGAATTTCGACATGGCGGCTGAGATGGCTGACATGGACGACATCGAGGTGCGCACGGTGCTGACCACCGACGATGTCGCCTCGGCACCGCGTGACCAGCGGCAGAAGCGCCGCGGCGTCGCCGGCAATTTCTTCATCTTCAAGGCGGCCGGCGCCGCCTGCGACCGCATGCTCTCCCTGGACGAGGTCGAGCGCATCGCGCGCAAGGCCAACGACCACACCTTCACCATGGGCGTGGCGCTGTCGCCCTGCTCGCTGCCGCAGACAAGGCGGCCGAATTTCGAGATCGGCGCCGACGAGATGGAGATCGGCATGGGCATCCATGGCGAGCCCGGCATCGCCCGCGGCAAGCTCAGGACCGCCGACGAGATCACGGATGAGATGCTGGACAAGATTTTCGCCGAGATGGCACCGTCGCGCGGCGACAAGGTCGCGGTGCTGGTCAATTCGCTCGGCTCGACGCCGCTGATGGAGCTCTACATCATGAACCGGCGGGTCAAGCAGCGGCTCGACGATATCGGCGTTTCCATTCACGCGACCTGGGTCGGCAATTACTGCACGTCGCTGGAAATGGCTGGCGCCTCGGTGACGCTTTTTCATCTCGACGCGGAATTGCAGACCATGCTCGATCACCCCTGCGACTGCGCGATGTTCCGTGCCGGCTGACGAAAGAGCGTTCCCGTGACCATCGATGCCGCCAACCTGAAAAGAATGTTCGAAGCGATCGCGGTGGCGATCGAGGCCGACAAGGACCGGCTCTGCCAACTCGACGGCGTCATCGGTGACGCCGACCACGGCATTGCGATGGAGCTCGGCTTCAATGCGGTGCGCGATGCGCTGGCGCCTCTCGACCTTGCCGCGACCGAGCCGACGGCGCTGCTCAACACGGCGGCGAAATCGTTCCTCAATGCTGTCGGCGCCTCGTCAGGCCCGCTCTACGCTACGGCCTTCATGCGCGCGGCTTCCGCCGTCAAGGGCAAGGCGACGCTGGTGGAGGCGGACTTCATCGCCCTGTTCCAGGCCATGGCGCAAGGCATCAAGGATCGCGGCAAGGCAGAACCTGGCGAAAAGACGATGGTCGATGCCTGGCAGCCGGCGGCCGAAGCGGCCGCCGCGGCCAATCTCGCCGGCAAGACCCTGGCTGAGAGTCTAAAGCGGCCCTTGCCGCCGCCGAGTCTGGTGCCGAAGCAACCAAGGACATGATCGCCGCCAAGGGCCGCTCCTCGCGGCTCGGCGAGCGATCGCTCGGCCATATGGACCCGGGCGCGGCGTCGGCCGTCACCGTCATCGGCGCGATGACGAAGAGCCTGACGTCGGCACTATAGTTTCAGATCGAAACTGACCTTGAAGGCATGTCCCTGGGCGTCCTTGGCGATCTGCCCGGAATAGGACGCGCCGAGCGTCGCATTGGACGACAGGGAGACATCCAGTCCGGCTTCGACCGCCAGCGCGTCCCTGGCGATCGGCACGCCCGAGATGGTAAAGGATGCCCCGGTGTTGAAGGCCAGACCGGCGGTCGGATCCGCGTCGCCATAGGCGTGTTGCCAGCCCAGCATGCCGTGCAGGGAAGTCTTGGTCGCCCCCGTGTCGAACTGGGTCGAAGCGCGAACGCCAAAGGTCGAGAAGGTGTTTTCGGTTGTCGTCTTCTGTGCCGTCAGCGCCGAAGTCGTGCCGCCGGTTTCGGCGAAGCCATCGGTGTTCAGATGGACATAAGCGAGGTTGGCGAAGGGTTCGAAGGCATTGCGGCCGATGTCGAACCGATAGGCCAGTTCGCTGAAAGCCTGCGCCGTCGCAGCATTGTAGTCGGCGGAGAGCTGCTCGCTGAAGGCGGGGAAGACCACGCTGCGCCTGGTCTCGATGTCGTGCCAGCCATAGATCGCGCCGGCGCGGAAACCGAGCTGGCCCATCTGCGTGCCGGCATAGAGGCCGAGATTGTAGTTGTCGCTCGAGCCGGATGAAGCCCGGTCGGTGACATCGAAGCGCGAATGGCTGTAACCGCCGAGCACGCCAACTCGCCAGCTTCCGACCGGTGCGTCGGCGCCGCCGATGAATCCTGTCGTGTTGCGGCCGAAGGCAGCGGCATCGCCGGAGCCGTTCGCATCGCCCGTCATTGCCAGTGCCTGGCTCCATATCACGATGCCGTCGGCATTGGCGGGCGCGGCGTGCGCGCCGTCGGTGTCGATGCTGGCGGTTGTCAGAACCGGCGCGGAGACCGCATCGAAGGCGGAGCGAATTCGGCTGCTCGCCGCATCCCGCGCGAAGCGGCTGTCCTCGACAAGCGCGCCATTGATATCGGCGTGGATCTCGCCGGAGAGCGCGTTTCCATAAGGGCGCAGATAACGGTAGAAGCCGACGGCCTCCACGTTGGGGTCGCTCTCCAGCGCTTCCCGATTGAGGATATACATCGACCAGCCATCCTTCGTCTGGTTGAAGGAAAGCCCTTCGACTTCCTGCTCGCGATCGATCTTCAGGTTGCCGAGGTTCTCGACTTCGCCGGTCTTGAGGTTCGCCCGGTAGATGATCTTCTGATCATTGTCGGTCGAAAAATACATCCAGCCGTCGAGCAGCTTGCCGCCCTGTGCCTGGTCGATCTTTTGCGTCAGCGGGATGTATTCCTTGAAGCTCCAGTCCGACAGATTGTAGACGGCTATCTCCGTCGCATTCTCATAGGCCATGCCGTAGCCCAGGCCGTTCTTGGCGTCGACGGCAACCCAGCTGGCGATGTCATGGGTGCCATGGGGCGGGTTGAGCGAAAAGGCCTGGCCGGTATAGCTCATGTCGCTGGCGCGAAAGACCGCGAAAACCGGGTGGTCATATTTGCCTCCGGTAATCGGGTCGCGCTTGCTCGTGTCAAGCGAGATGTAGAGAAGCCCGTCGGCATAGTCGATGTCGCCAATATGGTTTAGCCCCATGCTGGAAAATTCAGACGGAAGCTGGAGAGCAAGCGGAATGGCAGGCGCGACACGCAGGTTCGGATTGTAGTTCTTGTCGGTGCGCTCGAGAATATTGGTGCCGGAAAAATACCAGTTCGTTCCGTCCGTGGTCACACCCTGCTGCTTGGCAGCTATCGCGTCGCCGGTGAAGGTGGTCTTCTCGACCATGATCCAGGGTTCGACGGCGAGTGCCGGCACCGATGTCATGGCAAGCGCGCTGGACACGAAGATGCAGGAGCTTATGGTTTTCGGAAGGCGGGCCGTTCCCTTCAGGGCGGCTTTGCTGGCGTGATCGATCATCTTGGGAGACATTTCTGGCGCGTTCCTGTTGGTGTTTACGATCGGCGGGCTCGACGCGCACGACATCGACCAACGACGGTGGCGGCCGTCGGCGATGGCAAGACTTCGAGATTTTGTGGTTCTTCGGGTGCTATCTGCGCTGTGGTTCGTCGATCGCTCTGGCGGGGAGTTCAACGATGTGCTCACTAGGGTGGGCACGTGACAATCGTATGAATAATGGGAATAGTATGAAGAATTTAGCGGCCCACCCCAGGGCATCCCGAATGACGTCGCGCATGGCCGGCTCGTCCCATTCCGGCCTCCACGCCAGGCTGCTCAACGAAATCGGCCTCAGCATCGTGCGCGGCGAATTGATCCCGGGTGACCAGTTGCCGAACGGCGACGATTGGAGCGCCTCCTATGGCGCGAGCCGCACCGGGCTGCGGGAAGTCGTCAAGGTGCTGGCGGGCAAGGGCATGGTGGAAATGCGCCCCCGGACCGGAACCAGGGTGCGCCCGCGCAAGGATTGGAATTTCCTCGACCCGGATGTGCTGTTGTGGCGTTTCGGCTCGAGGACGACGGCCGAGGAGGCGCGCTCCCTGTTCGAGCTGCGCCGCGCGATCGAGCCGACCGCCGGGGCCCTGGCGGCGGAGCGCGCCAGCCCGGAGCAGATCGCCGAATTGCGGGCACTCCTCGACGAGATGGAACAGGCCGGCGATGACGGCGAACGCTTCGCGATACCGGATCTGGCCTTCCATCAGGCGATCCTGCATATGTCGGGCAACGAGCTGATCGGTTCGCTGGCGGCCTTGATCGAGACGGCGCTGGTGATCAGCTTCAGGCTTTCGGACGACAATCCAGACGGTCAGCGCCACTCGCTCAGCCTGCACCGGCAGATTGTCGAGAACATCGAAAAGCGTGACCCGGCAGCCACCAGCAAGGTGCTGATCGACCTGCTGGATGGAGCGGAAGAGGACGTGCGGCGTTCCCTCGCGGCCAGGCTCGGCAGGCAGAAATAGAGCCGGCATCGCCGCACGCGGCATACCGGCGCGGTACGCCCGGACCGAACTTCTCTCAGACTATGCCGCAGGCTTGCCTGCGCGGATCATGCGGGTTTGGCCGCGTCGAGCCTGTTGATCGCCTGGACATTGCCGGCCGAGGGACCTTGTTCGTCGAACTCCGAGGCGAGCCAGGTATCGACAATCGCCTTGGCCAGTTCCGGGCCGATGACGCGGGCGCCCATGGTGATGATCTGCGCGTTGTTGGATTTCGCCGCTCGCTCGGCCGAATAGGTGTCGTGGGTGAGTGCAGCACGAATGCCCGGCACCTTGTTGGCCGAGATCGAGACACCGATGCCGGTGCCGCAGAACAGGATGCCGCGCTCGTTCTCACCATCGATGATGGTCTGGGCGAGCTTTTGCGACAGATCGGCATAGTAACCGGCCTGGCTGAGGTCGCTGACGGTGAGGCCCGGCTTGGTCGCAAGGTGTGCGGCGATGACATCGAGCAGCGGCTTGCCGGCGCTATCGGCTCCAATGGCTATTTTCATGGTTTTCCCTTTCGTGTTTGGATGATTTCAGATCGCCGCCGAGGCGCGGCCGAGGATGTCGATGTAGCCGTCCGCCTGCCAGGCGGAGCGGCCGATGAACAAGCCGTCTATATTGGGCTGGCCGACCAGCTCGGCGGCATTGCCGGGATTGACGCTGCCGCCATAAAGCACCGGCGGCACGGACGGCAGCAGGCTGCCGGCCACTGCCTTGATCAGCCCCTGCTGTCTGTCGGCATAGTCGGCGCTGGCCGGAATACCCTTGTCGCCGATCGCCCAGACCGGCTCGTAGGCGAACAGGATTTTTGCGCCCTTCGCCTCGCCTTCGAGGAATTGCAGCGCGCCCTCGACCTGGGCGCCCAAGACGGCATCGGCCCTGCCACTTTCGCGCTCGACCAGCGTCTCGCCGACGCAGATCAACGGGATCAAGCCGTGCTTCACGGCGGCCGCCGTCTTGAGGCCGACGGTGCGGTCGGTCTCGCCAAAATGCTCGCGCCGTTCGCTGTGGCCGAGTTCGACCAGATCGAGTCCGCAGTCGGTCAGCATCAGCGGCGAGATCTCGCCGGTCCAGGCGCCGGCATCGGCCCAATGCATGTTCTGGGCGCCGACCTTGACGCGCGTCGACGACAGTGCCTGCTTGACCTCGCGCACGGCGGTAAAAGGCGGATGACGAAGGGCTGGATGCGGTCATCGAAACCGGGAATGAAGCCGGCGAGGCGCTGCGCGAAATCCAGCGCCTCGGCGAGCGTCTTGTTCATCTTCCAGCTTGTACCGACCCAGTAAACCACGCGTATTGCTCCTTAACTCTGTTGATCACGATCTGCCGATTTCCGGCCTCATGATCCCTTGTCGATCACCGTCAGCGAAACGCAGGCGGCATCCAGCGCCGAGCGCATCCCCGGTTCGGGCGCGCGGCCGGTGAACACGGCGTCGAACGCACTGAGGTCGGTGAGAAAATGCAGCGCCGTGCGGCCGAACTTGCCGTGATCGACCAGCAGATATTTGCGGGTCGCCGCCGCCATCATCAACCGCTTGGCCTGCACCACCTCCTGGTCATGGTGGAAGGCGGAAGCGCCATGGATGGCCGAAGACGACAGGAAGGCGACGTCGGCGCGCAGCGATTTGAGCGAAGCCTCGGCGAGCAAGCCGAAGAAGCCGTGGAATTTCTTGCTGTATTGCCCACCGAGCGCGATCAGGTTGATCCCTCCCGCGCCAGCCAGGTCCTGGATGACGGCCAGGTTGTTGGAGATCACGGTCAGCGGCCGCAGGTCGGCGAGATGGCGCGCAATGCCACCCGCTGTCGAGCCATCGTCGATGATCACCGTCTGGCCGGGTTCGATCATGGCCACGGCGGCCGCGGCGAGACGCTGCTTCTCCTCGGTCGCCTGCTTCTGCCGGTAGCGGAAGTCGCTTTCGAACAGGCTGCTCGGCTGGATCGAGGCGCCGCCCCGCACCTTGCGCAGGAAACCGCTTTCCTCGAGCTCGTCGAGGTCCCGGTGCACGGTCATTTTCGAGACGCCAAAGCGCAAGGCGAGGTCGTCGACGCCGGCCTGACCGGCGTCCATTAGAAACTCCATGATGCCTTGACGCCTGATGTCGCTCTTCATTGCCGCTGACCGCCAACGCCGCAGCGTGGCTCCTTGATCGAGCTTCAGGATATAACAGCTATCGTCGCAAAAGTATCAAATATTTTGTGATAATGGGATAATTTCTTGGGATATTCCGCTTGCCCTGATCGCGGCGCTGTAACAAGAATTGCTGCCGGGACGGTCTGTCACGGTTGCGGTTGCGCGGAAATCCGGCCAGAAGCATCGGTGGGCTGGACGATGCGCGGACAGCCCGCAACCACTAGGTTTGAAACCAGATACGGGAGACTATTCGTTGGCTCGCATCACACTGAGACAATTGCTCGATCACGCTGCCGAATACGGCTATGGCGTGCCGGCCTTCAACATGAATAACATGGAACAGGGCCTCGCCATCATGGAGGCGGCGGAAGAGACCAAATCGCCTGTCATCCTGCAGGCAAGCCGCGGTGCGCGCGCCTATGCCAATGACGTGGTGCTGGCCAAGCTGATCGACGCGCTGGTCGAAATCCACCCCGACATCCCGGTCTGCATGCACCTCGACCACGGCAACAACGAAGCCACCTGCGTCACCGCGATCCAGTACGGCTTCACCTCGGTGATGATGGACGGCTCGCTCAAGGAAGACGGCAAGTCGCCGGCCGACTACGCCTATAATTCCGGCATCACCAAGCGCGTCGTCGACATGGCGCATTGGGGCGGCGTGTCGGTGGAAGGCGAGATCGGTGTGCTCGGTTCGCTCGAGAGCGGCGGCGGCGAGCAGGAAGACGGCCACGGCGTCGAAGGCGCGATCAGCCACGACCAGCTCTTGACCGATCCGGAACAGGCGGTGGAGTTCGTCAAGGACACCCATGTCGATGCGCTGGCGGTGGCGATGGGCACCAGCCACGGCGCCTACAAATTCTCGCGCAAGCCGGACGGTGCTGTGCTGGCGATGAACGTCATCGAGGAAATACACCGCCGCTTGCCCAACATGCATCTTGTCATGCACGGCTCGTCCTCCGTGCCGGAGGACCTGCAGGAGATCATCAACAAATATGGCGGCCAGATGAAGCCGACCTGGGGCGTGCCGGTGGAAGAGATCCAGCGCGGCATCAAGCATGGCGTGCGCAAGATCAACATCGACACCGACAACCGCATGGCGCTGACCGGGGCGATCCGCAAGGTGCTGACGGAAAACCCGAGCGAGTTCGACCCGCGCAAATATCTGACGCCGGCCATGGCTGCGATGCGCAAGCTCTGCAAGCAGCGCTTCGAGCAGTTCGGCACCGCCGGCAACGCGCCGAAGATCAAGCCGCTGCCGGTCTCGGAAATGGCCAAGCGCTACAAATCGGGCAGCCTCGACCCGAAATTCGGCTGAGTCTCCGGCGACTTCAAATCTGCATTCAACGGGCAGGAGCCGCATCGGCCCCTGCCCGTTTTTCATTCGGCCTTTGGCAGAAGACCGGACCTGCCGGCGTCGATGAAGGGCGCCCAGTAGTCGACGGACTCGCGGATCATGGCGACGACCTGATGGTCGACCGGCTCGCGCTCGCGGAACGACAGTTCGAGGCAGATCTCATTGTCGGTGCCGCCACCGCGCCACACCGTCTCCAGCAGCTTTTCCGGCGTGATGCGGCCATCCCTGTTGTAGGTTGCGGTGAACGGCCAATGGCCGCCCTTGTTCATCGACGATTGCTTGATATGGATGATCGGCGATTTTCGGGGAAAGGCCTCGGCCCAGGCATAGGGATCGATGTCAGCCGGGTTGCTTGATGTGACGTCGCCATGGTCGATATCGACCATCATCTCCAGCGGAATGGCCATGCCGGCGGCGTCGATCGCGCCTTGCAGCATCCGGCAGTTCTCGATGGTGTGGCCGAACTCGCGGCCGACCGACATCGGTTCCCAGAACAGGTAGATCAGGCCCGCCGCCTTGGCGTGCTCAGCGACCTCGCGCCAGCAGTCCAGCGCAATGTCGAACAGCCGCGCGCGGCGCTCGGGGTCGTCAAAGTCGCGATGGGTGAAGATGGCGAATTGCGTACCCATGCCGCTGGCGCCGAGCTCGGCCGAGATGTCGGCGAAGGTCTTGAACCAGTCGACATAGTAGCGGCGCACATCGGCATCAGGATGGCCAAAATGATTGAGCCGGCCGTAAGGGCCCGTCATGCCAGACGTCACGCGCACGCCGGTGCGGGCGAGCGCGTTGCGGAACAGGCGGACGAATTTGACGATCGTCGCGGCGGGCCAGCCCGGATTGACGAACTCATGCGTGAGCTGCACGTCGCGAATGCCGATGTCATAGGCGATGGTGTCGATCAGATCGTCCGGATCGGCAAAGCGGTTGACCAGCGGATTGGTGTTGAGGGAAAGCGTGAAAGCCAAGGCCGCTATCCCTCCCTACGCGACGGCAAGACAGTGGAGCGGAATGCCGTCATTGCAGCGTCGCTCCCTCGCGGTTGAGTTGTTGGCGGTATTTTTCAGCGTCCCAGTTCAAGAGCTCTGCATTCTCCTTCGGGCTGAGATAGTTGACGCGCGCCGTATCATCGATGCGCTGGGCGACGTCGGCCAGGCAGCGCGCCATCGCTTCGGCGCCGGCATTGGCATCCCGGCGCATCAGCACGCCCTTACCGGGAAACAGGATGGATGTCGGCGCGGCTCCATTGCGGGCCACGACCGCCGCCGCATTCTCGCCGGGACCGGCGATCACCGAGCCGACGCCAAGGAAGATTACATGATCCGGGTAGAGGCTGCCGGAGGCGGCGATGCGGCAACTGGCGAGATCGGTCGCGACGGCATGGGCGGCGACCAAGGCCGGCAGCCGGTAATCACTGCCGGCGGCGAGCCTCAGCAGCGCGTCGAGATCGGGCGGAGAAGTCGGCCGCGGCGGCCGCGCGAGCAGCCCGGTCACGCGTTGCAGCAGCAAGGCTGCTTCGGCGACCGTGTCGGCGGCGACCACCAGCCCGTGATTGCCGAGCACGAGCACGTTTGTCGCGGGCTTCAGCCGCTCGGCGATCGCCTGCGCCAGCGGCAGGCCGGGCCGGCGGTACGGTACGAACGCCCAATCGAGGCCGCGCATGCGCTCCTCCAGCAGGGCTTCGGCATTGGCCTGCACGGCGATCGAAATCGTCTCGACACAATGGACGTGGACGACGATCTTCTGCGGCAGCAGCGCGTGCACGGTCGTCTCGATGGAGGGCCGCAGCTGGCGAGGGTTGAGGTCAGCCAGCGTGAACTGCCCGGCCGTCTCGGCCGCCGGGCTGCGCTGCGCCACGGCATCGAGCAACGGCGCCAGCGCGACCGGCACCATGATTTCATCGTCGCGCGCATTCTTCAGCCAGGTGCCGGATGCCTTTATCCACAGCACGCCGGCCTGCTTGATAGAGGTGTTGCCGCCGGCGCCCTGGACCAGCAGCGGGTCGGCGCCGATGCTGGCGGACAAGGAGCGCAGCATGCGGAATTCGCTGGAGTGGTTGTCGCCCGCCATCAGCCCGCCCTCGCCAACCGTTTTGCGGACCAGTGCTCGAAGGCCGCCCTCTCCTCGGCGGACAGATGCAGGCCATGCTTGGTGCGCCGCTCCAGGATATCGGCCGATGTCACGGCCCATTCCCGGTCGAAGAGATAATTGGCCTCGCGCTCGAAGAAATCCTTGCCGAAGCAGCGGCCGAGTTCATCGAGCGAGCGGGCCGCGCCAACCAAAGCGCGTGTCCTGGTGCCGTAGAGCCGGCTGTAGTGCTTGACTAGCGATGCCGGCATCCACGGATATTCGCGTCCGAGGTCGCCGAGAAACTGTTCGAAATCGGCATTGGCGATGTCGCCGCCCGGCAGATGCGCCTTCGCGGTCCACGGCTTGCCCATTTTGGGAAAGAACGAAGCGATCCTGTCCAGCGCATGCTCGGCCAGTTTGCGGAAGGTGGTGATCTTGCCGCCGAAGACGGAAAGCAGCGGCGCCTGCGCATCTGGTGCGTCGAGTTCGAAAATATAGTCGCGGGTCACAGCACTTGGGTTGTCGGCATTGTCGTCATAGAGCGGCCTGACGCCGGAGAAAGAATAGACGACATCGCCGCGTGCAAGGCCGCGCTTGAAATAGCGGTTGACCACCTTGATCAGGTAATCGATCTCGCTCTCATCCGCGGCCACATCCTCGGGCCGGCCCTCATAGGGGATGTCGGTGGTGCCGATCAGAGCGAGATCGTTCTGATAGGGATTGATGAAGATTACGCGCTTGTCGCTGTTCTGGATGAGATAGGCCTGCCGCCCTTCCCAGAATTTCGGCACGACGATGTGGCTGCCCTTGACCAGGCGCACATTGCGCCTGGAGTTCTGGCCGGCGACGCGGTTGACGATGTCGTTGACCCACGGGCCGGCGGCATTGATCAGCGCGCGCGCCCGAACCACCGTCCTGATACCCGTCCGGCCATCCTGCATCTCGACAACCCACAGGCCGTTCTCGCGGCGGGCGGCGGTGCAGGCGGTGCGGGTGAAAACCCTGGCGCCGCGCTCGGCGGCGTCGAGCGCGTTGATGACGACGAGGCGGGCATCGTCGACCCAGCAGTCGGAATATTCGAAGCCGCGCTTGAACGCGTCCTTGATCGGCGCACCCTCGGGCGCGGTGCGCAAATTGAGCGTACGGGTCGCCGGCAGCCGCTTGCGGCCGCCGAGATGGTCGTAGAGGAACAAGCCGAGCCGCACCAGCCAGGCCGGCCGGTCGTCGGGGCTGTGCGGCAGCACGAAGCGCATCGGCCAGATGATGTGGGGGGCTGATTCCAGCAGCACCTCGCGCTCGATCAGCGCCTCGCGTACCAGGCGGAACTCGTAATATTCGAGGTAGCGCAGGCCGCCATGGACGAGCTTGCCCGAGCGCGAGCTGGTGCCTTCGGCGAGATCATCCTTTTCGCACAGGATGACGGAGAGCCCACGGCCCGCGGCATCGCGCGCAATGCCAGCGCCATTGACGCCGCCGCCGACGACGAAGAGGTCGACGATTTCGGAGCCGCCGTTCATGTCGCTGTGGCCTCGATGCCGATGTGAGAAGTCATCGCCACTGCCTCAGCACGGATTGACCGGAGGCAGTCCGGCGAGATAGCGGCGCACCTCTTCGGCGGCCTGTTCGGCGGCATAGGTGACGGTGCGCACCGAAGCGCCGGCGATGTGCGGCGTCAGCGTCACATTGGGAAGCAGCAGCAAGGGCCAGTCCGACGGCACCGGCTCGATCGCGAAGGTCTCCAGCATAGCGCTGGCGATCTGGCCTGAAACCAGCGCCTCGTAGAGGGCGTCATAGTCGACCAGCGGCCCGCGCGCGGTATTGATGAGGATCACACCAGGCTTCATCCGCGCGATGGTGTCCTTGCCGATCAGGCCGCGCGTCTCCTCGGTCACCCGCGAATGCAGCGTGACTACGTCGGAGCGAGCCAGAAGATCGTCCAGCGCGACGAGTTCGACGCCGGCATTGCGGTCTTCGGCGCTCAACTGCACATAGGGATCGCTGACTAGGACGTGGCAGCCGAAGGCCCGCAGCAGGCGCACCACCTTGGTGCCGATATTGCCATAGCCGATGACGCCGACGGTCATTTCGCTGAGTTCGCGGCCGGTGCGGTCGGCACGGTAGAGGTCGCCGCGCCATTCTCCCTTGCGCAAGGCCTCGTGGCCGACCCGGATCAGCCGCGTCTCGGCAAGGATCGCGCCGATGGTGAACTCCGCCACCGCAGTGGCGTTGCGGCCGGGCACGTTGACCACCGTGATGCCATGTGCCTTGGCGGCGGGCATGTCGATGTTGATCGGGCCGCCACGCGAAACCGCGACCAGCTTGAGATCAGGCAAACGCCGCATCATGGCCTCCGACAGGGGCGCCAGCTGGGTGACGAGGATTTCGGCATCGCCGATGAAATCGACGACCTCGTCGGGGTGGCCGAAATACTCCTTGACCTTGTCGAGCCCCAACGCCGGATTGCCGAATTCCATCGGCTCGTCGGGCCATGCCGTCTGCAATGTCCTGATGTCGAGGTCGCCAGTGGCAACCTTCTCGATTTTGGCGCGGAACACCTCCGGGAGCATGAAGTTGTCGCCAATGATCGCTATTGTCTTACGCATACTCGACTTCTCAATTTGCCTGCACTGAAGCCATCGCGCGCCACACCGGCCGCAACGCCTGGTGCGCCAACATGTAGGAGGGGGTCATCTTGTCGTAGATCGCGGCGAGGTTCCGGTCGCTCGGCTCGGCTTCGCCAAGCAGCGGCGTCACCCATTCGCCAACGCATGCATCCATGGACGGGTAGAGACCGACGCAGACCGCGGCGATCATCGCCGCACCCGCCGCGCCCGCTTCCTCGCGCGCGCTGGTGCGAATGTCGGCGCCCACCGCGGCACCCAGGATCTTGCGCAGCGCCGGGCTTCTGGCGGCGCCGCCTGTCAGGCGGACTTCGCGCGGCAGCGGCCCCATGGCGGCGTAGCAATCGCGCGCCGCGAAGGCCAGGCCCTCGAAGACGGCGCGGACGAGGTCGGCATAGCCATGCCGCGAGGAAATGCCGATGAACCCTGCCCTGGCATTGGCATCGACGAACGGCCCCCGCTCACCCGCCTCCGATACATAGGGCTGATAGAGCAACGAGGCCGGCTGCGCGGCGGCGATCCAGGCATCGACCAGAGCGATCATCTCGCCATTGCTGCGGCTGATGCCTTGCGAGGCGAGAATGCCGGAGGCGAGCCCCAGTACCCAGTCGATGTTGAGCGTCGCTGCCATGTTGGACTGCATCTGCGCGAACACGCCGGGCGCCGGCATCGCCATCGTATAACCGGTCGCCGCTTCGTTGAGCTGCACGTCGTCAGGAGTTTCGGCCAGCCGCATATGCATGCCGGTGGAGCCGATGATCGAGCAGCCGGGCTTGCGCTCGCGGTCGAGAAGGCCGGCGCCAAGCGCGGTGCAGACGACGTCGACATAACCGAGCACGACGGGCGTACCGGCCAGCATGCCGGTGGCGTCGGCCGCTGCCTGCGACAGCGCGGTGCTGTGCCTGGTGCCGTCGACGATCGGCGGCAGCAGATGCCTGAGATCGGTGACGCCAAGCACGTCGAGCACATCGTCGCTGTAGTCGCGGGTGTGGAAATCGCCGAAGGTGAAGGTGCCCTCCGACGGATCGGTGGCGCGTTCGCCGGTCAGCTTGAAATAGAGCCAGTCCTTGCAGTGGAAGGCGGTTGCCGCCTTGCCGAGCATTTCGGGCATGGTGCGCTTCATAAAGACGAATTGCGACCCCTGCTGGCAGGCGGCGAGCCCGCTGCCAGTCTTTTCGAAGCGAAGCCGGTCCTCGGGCCGCGCGCGGATCTCCTCGACGACGGCCGCGGCACGCGCGTCGAGCCAGAGCCAGCCCTTGGCGACCGGCTCGCCCTTGCCGTCGATCAGCCAGGTGCCGTCGCCTTGCCCGGTCACCGCGATCGCCACCGTCCGGCTGGCGAGATTGGGCACCTTGTCGGCGAGCTGGCGCAACGTCGTGGCGGCATCGCTCCATGTGCGCGCCAGATCCTGTTCGGCGCCGCCGCCCGGCAGCGTTTCATAGTGGTTCGGTAGCGCTGCGGCGGCAATCTGGCGGCCCGCTATGTCGAAGGCGATGGATTTGATGACGGAGGTGCCGGCATCGATGCCGATCAGGATGTCGCGCATCACGCAAGCTCCATGCCGTGCGAAATCGCCTTGCCGCTGGCCTGGTCGAAGACATGCAGGTTCTTCGGGTCGATGCTGACATTGATCGGTGCACCAAGGTCGAGGCGCGTGCGGTCATGCTCGACCAGGACCAGCGAACCGCCGGCAAAATCCGCCGCGATATGCGTCTGGTCGCCAAGCCATTGGTTGGCCGAAACCCTGGCGGGAACGCCTTCCTTCGAGCGCCGGACCGCGTAGGGCCTGATGCCGATCACCACCCGCTCGCGGCTGAGCAATTGATCGCGAACCGGAGCGCTGAAGGCGTCCTTGTCGTAGTCGAGCGACAGGCCGTCGGGCAGCTTGAGATTGATGCGGCCGGCGGCTGTCGCGACATAGGCCTCGAAGACGTTCATTGGCGGTTCGCCGACGAAGGTGCCGGTGAACAGGTTCGCCGGACGCTCCTTGATGCGGTCCGGCGTGTCGAACTGCTGCAGCACGCCGCCTTCCATCACCGCGATGCGGTCGGCAAGCGCATTGGCCTCGGTCTGGTCGTGGGTGACCAGGATCGCGGTCAGGCCGCGCTCCTTGATGAAGTGCTTGATGCGGCCGCGCAGCACGGCGCGAAGTTGCGGTTCGAGCTGCCCCATCGGCTCGTCGAGCAGATGCAGGTCGGCCTCGCGGATCAGCGCCCGGCCAAGGCTGGCGCGCTGCTGCTGGCCGCCGGAGATCGAGCTTGGATAACGCTCCAATATGTCCTCGATCTCGAGCAATTTGGCGATGCTGGCGACCTTGGCGTCGACCTCGCTCTTCGGCAGCCGCGCCGCCTTGAGCGCGAAGGCCATGTTCTCGCGCACGGTCAGCGGCGGGTAGAGCGAGTAACCTTCGAAGGCCATCGCCACATTGCGCTTGACCGGCGGCAAGGTGTGCACCTGACGGCCGCCGACCGAGATGGCGCCGCGCGACACCTCTTCGAAGCCGGCGATCATGCGCAATGTCGAGGTCTTGCCGCAGCCGGACGAACCGAGCAGCGCGACGATCTCGCCCTTGACGATTTCCATGGTCAGGTTCTTGACGGCGTGCACGCCCCTGTCGATCGGGCCGTAGAACTTGTCGACACCTGATATGGTGAGCGCGCTCTGGCTCATGCCGCTTCTCCATTGCGCAAGGCGACGACGTTCTTCGAACCGATGCGGTCGCCGCTGGCGTGATCGAACAGCAGGGCGCTCTTGCCGTCGACGGCGATATGGGCCTTGCCTTCGCTGCGGCCCGGCGTTCCGGCCGGGCGCGAGACCAGGATCTCGCGGCCGCGCACGGTGCGCACCAGCGTGACGATCTTTTCGTTGAGCGGCGTCTCGGCCTCGACCGTCACCGGAATGGCGCCAGGGATACCCTCCTCGACGAAGCTCAGCGCTTCGGGCCGCAGGCCGATCACGCAATCGCGGCCAACCGCCGTGTCGTAAGCGCCGGCCAGATGGACCTGGACGTTGGACAGGCCGACATAAATCCCCCTGGTATCGCGCGCGGGCTTGACGTCGAGCAGGTTGATGGTCGGGTCGCCGAACAGCCGCGCGATCTCGATATTGGCTGGTTCGCGATAGATCTGCTCGGGCGTGCCGAGCTGCCTGATGACGCCTTGCGACATCACTGCGATGCGGTCGCCAAGCGCCATGGCTTCCTTGTAGTCCTGGGTGACGTAGACGACGGTGGCGCCGCGATCGGCAAGCAGACGCGGCAGTTCAAGCCGCATTTCGAAGCGCAGCTTGGCGTCGACATTGCGCAAGGGATCGTCGAGCAGCAGCAGCGGCGGCGAGCCGACCAGCGCACGGGCCAGTGCCGTTCGCTGCTTCTGGCCATTGGAGAGCGCGCGCGGCTTGTGGGAGAGCACATGAGCGATCTTCAACAGCTTGGCGACGCTCTCGACACCGGCCTTGATCGTGCCCGGAGAGGACCGCTTGGCCTGCAGCGGCGTTGCGATGTTGTCGAACGCACTCATATGCGGAAACAGCGCGAAATTCTGGAACGCCATGCCGACGCCACGGAACTCCGCGTCGACATCGGTCATGTCCTCGCCACCGATGAAGATCTTGCCCTCATCTGGATCAATGACGCCGGCAACGAGCCGTAGCAACACCGTCTTGCCGGCGCCGGACGGACCGAACAGGACAAGGGTTTCGCCATCGGCGACGGTCAACGACAGATTGTCGAGGACGGTCTGGCTCTTGTAGCGCTTGACGATTTTTCTGAGTTCGAGGCTGGCCATTTCTATCCTTTCACCGCACCGAGCGAGAGGCCTTCGACAAGGTAGCGCTGTGCATAGAGCGCGAGCGCCAGCGTCGGCGTGATCGAGAGCACGATGGCCGCCGAAATCTGGCCGTATTGGATGCCCGATGAGGTGATGAAGGCAAGCGCGCCGACCGTCACCGGCTGCTTGTCGGCCGAGGCCAGCACCAGCGCGAAGACGAAATTGTTCCAGGCGAAGATAAAGGCGAGCAGGCCGGCGGCGGCGATGCCGGGGCCGGCGAGCGGCAGCGCGATCTTACGGAAGGTAGCGAACCAGGAATGGCCGCCGATGCGATAGGCATATTCGATGTCGGCCGGAATATCCTCGAAATAGCCGCGCACGATCCACAGGATCAGCGGCAGGCAGATCAGCTGGTAGACCCAGATCAGGCCGATATAGGTGTTGGCGAGCCCGAGCTTCTGGAAATACAGGGTGAGCGGCAGCAGCACCAGCAGCGCCGGCGCGAATTTGAACGACAGCAGCGTGAAGGCGATGTCCTCGGAGCCACGGAATTTATGCCGCGCAAAGGCGTAGGCCGCCGGCACGCCGAGCAGCAGCGAGACCGCGACCGAGGTCACCGACAGGAACACCGAATTCCCGAGATTGCGCATGAAGGCGATATCGAGCGTGCCGGCGGCGGTCATCAGCTTCCCGGTGATCAGCGCCGTGTAGTTGGCGAGCGTCGGCTCGAAGATCAGCTGTGGGGGGAATGCGCAGGATAGTCTCGTTGGTCTGGAACGACATCATGAAGATCCAGACGATCGGGAACATGAAGAAGATCACGACCAGCGTCAGGGCGACGCCGCGCAGGATGCGCTCGAGAAGCGAGGTGTGTTCCATCCCGGCCTCCTACGCCTGGCCACGGGCGCGTTCGCGCAGCCGCAGCCAGTTCTTAATGAAGATGTTGGAGAGGAAATAGGTGATCGCCCACAGGATGATCATCAGCGCCGCCGAGCGGCCGACATTGGTCGACTGGAAGAAGTTGAGATAGGCCTCGACCTGGAAGACGGTCAGCGTGTCGCCCGGTCCACCTTGGGTCATGGCATAGATGATATCGAACTGCTGGATGGAATCGAGCAGCCGGAACAAAGTCGCCGTCAGGATGTAGGGCGTCAGCATCGGCAGCGTGATGCGGAAGAAGACGAAGCTTCGCGGCACACCGTCGAGCGCCGCCGCCTCGAAGGGCTGCGTCGGCAGGCTGCGCAGGCCGGCGAGCAGCAGGATCATGATGAAGGGCGTGTAGACCCAGATGTCGACGAGCACGACGGTGAACAGCGCCGTCGACGGCGACGAGGCCCAGCGGAAATCCTGCAGCCCGATAAGGCTGGCGAGATAGCTCAGCACACCGAAGCCGGGATTGGTCATCAGCTTCCACATCAGGGCGGCAAGTGCGGGCGCCGTCATCAGCGGCATCAACAGCATGATCGAGATGAAATTGTTCAGCGTCGAGCGCTTCTGCAGCAGCAGGGCGATGGCGAGACCCAGAAGCAGTTCCAGCACGACGGTGGTGCCGGCATAGAGCAGCGACACCCTCAGCGTGTTCCAGAATTTCGGATCGGTGAAGAAGGAGATGTAGTTGTCGCCCCAGTTGAACTGCCGCGCCCAGGGCTGGCTGAGCCGGTAGCGCTGGAAGGAATAGACGACCGAGGTGAGGAACGGGATCAGGATGCCGATGCAGACGAGCAAGGCCGGCAGGCTGAGCACATAGGGCAGCACCCTCTTGCTGATCCTGAAGCCGGATGGCTTGGGCCTTTGCGATACCACCGCGGTCATCGAGTTGCTCCGTTGTCGCTGTTGCTTCGCCCTGCCGGCCGCCTAAGGGAGCAAGGCGACCGGTCGGGCGAAATAGCGGTCACCTTCCGGCACCGCATCGCAAGCTTGAAAAGGTATGACGAGGGCCGGCCCGCCAGGCAGGCCGGCCCTCGTTGCGACTTAACCGAGACCGGCTTCCTTGAGCTGGCCGTTGATGCTTTCGGCAAGCTTGTCGAGGCCCTCGTCGACCGGCACTTCCTTGGCCACCATCTTCTGCAGCGTCGCCGCCCATTCGGTGGTGAGGTCGAAGAACAATGGCTGCGCCGTGAACTTGATCGAAGCGCCCGGCGCCGAGGCGTCGAACATCTCGACATAACCGGGATAGCTCTTGTTCAACTTGTCGCGGAACCCCTGGTCCTTCCAGACCGACTGGCGGACAGGATTGACGAAGTCCATCTTGGTGGCGCCGAACAACCCATGCTCCGGCCCCGAGGCCCATTGCATGAAGTACCAGGTGGCGTCCTTGTCCTTCGAGAAGTTGGACATTGCCAGCGACCAGATCCAGATGTTGGGTGTCGCCGCCTTGGCTGCCGGATTGGCCTTGAAGTTCGCGAAAGCGAGCTTGCCGGCCATCTTGTTATCGCCGCCATTCATGAAGTAGCCGAGGATGTCGGCGTCGAAGATCATCGCCGAGGCGCCGGCGCCGAGGTCGGTACCGACCTGATACCAGGTGTAGGTCGACCAGTCTTTTGGACCGCTCTCCTGGATCATCTGCACCCACTGCTTGTGGAAAGCCTTGGATTCGGCTGTGTTCATGGCGGCCGACAATTTGCCGTCGGCCGACACGTTCAGGTCCTTCTGGTCGAAATTGGCATAGGCCGAGAGGAAGCCCGGATGGATCGTCGCCCAGGAGCGCGAGCCACGCACGCCGATGCCGTAGACACCGCCGCCGACGTCCTTGGTGAGCTTGGCCGCAGCGGCGACCATCTCGTCCATGTTGCCGGGAACCTTGACGCCGGCCTTGTCGAACATCGCCTTGTTGTAGGTGATGTTGTTCTGCTCGAAGCCCCACGGAATGCACCACTGCTGGCGTCTTCCGAACCCAGCGCGCCACCCGGCTTGCCATTCCAGGCACAGGAGTTCTTGACGCCGGGCAGGAAGTCGTCCCAGGCATAGTTCGGGTTGGTCTTGGCCGGATCCTTGATCCATTCGTTGAGGTCGGTGACCCAGCCGGCCGGACCATAGGTCCAGGTCATGTAGGCGCCGGTCATGAAGGCATCGTATTCGGGCGAGCTAGCCGACAGCGCTGCCGTGACCTTGTCGAAATAGACGTCTTCCGGGAACACGTCATAGACGACGTTCATGCCGGTCAGCTTCTTGAAGTTTTCCAGATCGGCGATCATCGCATCGGCATAGGGATGCTTGTTGAGCAGGAGCTTGATGGTCTTGCCCTTATGCGCCTGCCAGTCGAAATCGGCGGCAAGCGCGCGGGTCTGCCCCAGATTGAGCAGCGTGCCGGCGGTGCCGGCGGCAAGGCCCATGGCACCGAGGCCCTTGATCAGTCCGCGACGGTCGACTTGTCCGCGCAGGAAGGCGTCAATGAGGTCTTTCTCTTTCTCATGCATTTCGTCTTCTCCTCCACAGGGTAGTTTCAACGGAACTTGTTGCCGGCTACCCGACCGGCGTCTCTTCCACGAGCGACCGCGCCGTCCGCTCGTCTGTTATCAGGCCCTTGAGATAGCGCCCCTCCAGCACTGATTTGATGGCGCGAACCTTGATCTTGCCGCCGGCGACGGCGACGATCCGGCGGCTGGCAATGTCCTCGCGCGTCAAGGCCAGCGCCCGGTTCGAAACGGTCGTCGCCACCGCCTTGCCGGCCTCGTCGAAGAAATGGCCGAGCAATTCGCCGACACCACCATTGCGGCGGATCTCCTCCATCTCGCCCTTTTCGATCATGCCGGTGGCAACCAGCGACGCCTCGCGTTCGGCGGTGCCGATGCCGGCAAACAACAGGTCGGCGGAGCGCGCGAGATCGAAGACCTCGCTGATGCCCTTCTGCCCGAGCAGGACGGTGCGGTCCTCCGCCGTGTTGGCGAACATCGGCACCGGCATGACATAGGCTTCGGCGCCGGTGCGTTCGGCCAGGCGGTGAATGACGTCATGCGGATTGGCTGAGAATTTGCGCGTCAGGCCGCCAAGCAGCGAGACAAAACGGATCTTGTCGGTCGAGGTGCGCGGCAGATATTCCACGCAAGCCGCCAGCGTGCGACCGTGGCCGACACCGATCAGCGCCTCCTCGCCGCGCTCGATCTCGCGCTTGAGGAACTGCGCGCCGGCAATGCCGAGCGCCTTGAGCGGCAGATCCTCGGAATCGAAGTCCGGAACCACCTCGCAATAGTCGAGGCCGTAGCGGCGGGACAATTCGTCTTCAAGCTCGACGCATTCCGACACTTCGCCGTCGATATAGACCTTCACCAGCCCTTCCTGGTTGGCCTTGGTGATGAGGCGATGGGCCTTGAGGCTGGTCAGCCCCAGCCGCTTGGCAACCTCGGACTGGGTAAGCCCGCCGGCATAGTGAAGCCAGGCGGCGCGCGTCGCCATGCTGGTTTCGTCGTCGCGCAGGAGACCGTTGCCGAACCCTACCATTTCCACCCTATGATATTTTTATCAGTTGCTGCAAAATTTTTCACAATGGGCGATCGGAGTCAAGCGACCCCTTGTGCAAATCGCGACATGACGGCCGAAACGGGTTTCGGCCGTCCGTCTGGCTGTGTCAGTGAATGGCGATGCGAGGGGCCTCTTCCAGCGTGCAGGTCAGCACCGCCGGCTGTTCAAGCCTGGTTTTGGATTGCCGCTTTTGATGACGCCAGGTCGAGCGCGGCTACGCGTCGGCCGCCGGACTGTCTTCCTCGGCGCGAACCAGCTTGATGTCGGCGCCTGCCGCCCATGCGCCGACATCTTCCCGTCGCAAGGCCGCCGCCATCATGTCGGGAAACAGGTCCGGCGTGCAGGCGAAGACCGGAATGCCGAGCACTGCCACCGAGCCTGCCATCTTCGGGTCATAGCCGGGCCTGCCCTGATCCGTCAGCGCCAGCAGCACCACGACATTGACGCCGGAGCGGACAAGTGCCGCCAGCCGCTGCAACAATTCCTGGCCGTTGCCGCCTTCGTAGAGGTCGGTGATCAGCACCATATGCGACTTGGTCGGCCGTTCGATGCGGTCGGCGCAATAGGCGACGGCCTGGTTGATGTCGGTGCCGCCGCCAAGCTGCACGCCGAACAGGACCTCGACAGGATCGCTAAGCTCCTCGGTCAGGTCGACGATCGCTGTATCGAAGCAGACGAGCTTGGTTCGCACCACCGGCAAAGAAGCCATCACGGCGGCGAAGATCGAGGCGTAGATCACCGAACTTGCCATCGAGCCCGACTGGTCGACGCACAGCACCACCTCATCCAGATCGACCAGCCTTCGCTGCTTGCGCATGAAGCCGACCAGCTTCTCCGGCACGATGGTTTTGTGCTCGGCCTGGTAATGGCGAAGGTTGGCCGAGATGGTGCGCGGCCAGTCGATGTCACGCTGGCGTGGACGATTGGTGCGCTGCGACCGGTCGAGCGCGCCACGGATCGCCTCGGCGGTCTTCTGCTCCAGCCGCTGCATCAGCTTGGCGACGATATCGGCGATGATGGTGCGGGCGATATCCTTGGTCTTGGCCGGCATGACCGAGCGCAGCGAGATCAGGTCGGCGACGAGATTGACGTCGGCCTCGATCGCCTTGAGGAATTCCGGCTCCATCAGCATCTGCTTCAAATTGAGCCGCTCGAACGCGTCCTTCTGAACGATCTGCACGACCTGCGCCGGAAAGAACGACCGAATATCGCCCATCCACTGCGCCACCCGTGGCGCCGAGCGGCCGAGCCCGCCGCGCCGCTTGCGCGGGTCGGCAGCCGTATCGCCGGTGCCATCGCCGTAAAGCGCATCGAGCGCCGCCGAGAGCCGCTTGTCGGTGTCGGAGAGCGCTGACGAGGACTCATCATCGGCACCGATGGCCAGGCGCCAGCGACGCTCCCGGTCGTCGCCGGCGGGCTCAGTTTCGTTGATGTCGGCCTCGTCATCCATTGCCGTTCCCACCCGTCAGCAAAGGTCCAAGCCGTTCCAGATGCCGGCGCCAGGCCTCCTCGCCGTTCGGCGTCGGCGTCAGCCCGGCCGGCAGGCGCCTGATGCGGCCGAGGACCGCTTCGATCAACCGCCGCCGCTCCATCGAGTCGAGATGCGAGAAGACCCGGCGCAGGAGCGGCAGATGCGCGATGAAGGCATCCTCGTCGAGGGATTTGAGCCAGGCATCGACCGCTCCGCGCAGGCCTTCATCATAGATCAGCCGCTGACCGGCGGTGCTGAAGAAGCCCTCGAAGAACCCAGCGGCCTCGGCGACCGGCGTTCCCGGCGACAGGCGCCGCGCGATCAGGCCCGCCGCGGCGTCGGCGGACAGATGGCCGGCCTCGTAAAGCAGATGCGCGGCACAGCCGGCCACCAGCGCCGTCGATCGCGATCCGTCGAGCACGGCCGCCAGTCCATTGCGCCAGGCGTCCAGGACGTCCTGTTCCGGTTCGACCAGCTTGATCGCCTCATCGGCCTTGCGCATAGCGCCGACCAGCGCCGAGGAAGCCGGGCATCGAGGTCGCGTGCGGCGTAGACGAGCGCGATGCCGCCCTCGACGATCAGCCGCTCCAGCAGGCCGGACAGGCGTGCCGTTTCGGTCTTGCGGGCTTCGCCATAGCGGATGATGTCGGCGAGCGGCGGCACGGACGCCAGGATTTCCAGGCATTCGCTGCTGCGCGCCGCGCGTTCCTCCAGTGCCGCCAGGCCGGCCGTCGAGGCCTCCGACAAATTGGCCGTGATGGCGCCCTGGACCAGTGCCGCCAGCGCGTCGAGTGATGTCGACGCGCCGATCATCTGGATCAGCCGGCCGTTGGCGGCCTTTTCGATGGTCGGCCCATGGACCAGGTTCTCGACCAGGCGAACGGCATATTCCGGCTCCCACGACAGCGTCCAACGCTCGCGAAACGTGCCACGGCTGCGGCCGCTGTCGGTCAGCTTGCCCCAATGCACGCCAAGCACGTTCAAGCGATGCAGCAAGGTCGACCGGAACAGCCCGCTTTCGCTGCGCAGGTCGACCGACAATTCGCGCTCAAGCGCTTCCGGCTTCAGCCGCGCCGTCTTCTGGTTGCGCTGCAGATCCTCGATCAGCGGCGCCAGCGGCGTGTCAGGCGGAATCTCACCGACATCGGCGCCCAGAAGCAGTTCGGCTTCGACCAGCGCCCACAATACCGCTTCGCCGTTGAACAAAGCGGCGATCGCGGCATCGCGCAATTCTTCGAAACCGGGCTTTGGCCGCTCGCGGATCACAGCCAGCGTGCGGGCCAGCCGTTCGGCCTCGATCAGCGAGGCGGTCGAGACCATGTGCCCCTTGGCCCGCAGCACTGCCGCGATCATGGCGAGCCACAGCGTCGCCGCGTCGTGCCGGCCCCGCGTGCGCCACAGATGCTTGCACCAACCGGGCGCGACGACACCGGCGCCATAACCGAAGCCGAGCGCCAGGCGCGGGCCGGTCCATGGCGCCCAGGTCATCGTGCTCTTGCGCCGAGCAAGCCCCTTGAGCAAGGCCTGATCCTCTTTGAGCGGACGCGTCGCCTGTAGCGCCGGCACATGGAAGGCACCGCAGACGACAGCGATCGGCCCGTCGAATTCCTTGCGCGCCGCGGCGATTTCAAGCCGCATATGGGCTTCGCGTTTGGCCTCGAATTCGGCAAGCGGACCTTCGCCTTCGCGCAGCGTCGTCATCGCGTCGGCTATTGCCGCGAAGATCGGGCCGGGCTCAGGGTTCTGCTCGATGATATCGGCCCACCAGCTCTCGCCATCCTCATAGCCGGCGGCCTGCGCCAGCGTGCCGATCGGGTCGCGCAGATGCGGCGCTACCTCAATCTCGGCTTCGGCTTTCGTCTCATCGGCCTCGGCCTCCTGCGTGGCCTCTGCGGGTGCGACGCGGGCCGAGGACGGCAGGTCGATGAAGCGCACTGTCGCGTTGTTGGCCACGGCCCAGAGCGTCGCCTGGTACTCCGGCGAGAACTCGGCGAAGGGCCAGAAACTGGTCGAGGCCGGATCGTCCTCGGGATAGCACAGCAGCGCCACCGGCGGCTGCATTTCGGGGCGGGCGAGTAGAGGCAGCAGCGCCGATGCATCGGCCGGTCCCTCGATCAGCACGGCGACCGGTTTCAACTCCTGCAACGCCTCCACCAGGCTGGCGGTGGAGCCAGGCCCGTGATGGCGTATGCCGAAATAGGAAACCTCGCTAAGCGCCATGGCGTCAGATCGCGGCGTTCAAGGCAGCGTAGTAGCCAGCATAATCGGGCCGCTTCTTGAGCACGGTTTCCAGATATTCCTCCAGCACCAGCTTGTCCTGCACCGGATCCTTGACGATCGCGCCGACAAGGCTGGCGGCAAGGCCTTCAGCACCGAGCTTGCCGCTGTCGAACCAGGCGGCCTGGCTGAGGCCGCCGACCATGGTTGCAATCGCTTCTGCCGTGGACAGTGAACCGGACGGCGTCTTCAACGTCACCTTGCCGTCCGCCGTTGCACCAGAGCGCAATTCGCGGAAAATGGTCAGCACGCGGGCAATCTCCTCGCCGACATTTTTGGCACCGGCAGGTCGAGGCCGCCGGCCATCTCGCCGACCCGCTTGGAGACGATCGCCACTTCCTCCGCCATGTCTTCGGGCAAAGGCAGCACGACGACATTGAAGCGGCGTTTCAACGCCGAGGACAATTCGTTGACGCCCTTGTCGCGGTTGTTGGCGGTGGCGATGATGTTGAAGCCGCGCTGCGCATAGATCGAGGTGTTGAGTTCGGGGATCGGCATCATCTTTCCGACAGCACCGTGATCAGCGTGTCCTGCACATCCGACCCCATGCGCGTCAGTTCCTCGAGGCGGCAGAGCTTGCCGTCCTGCATGGCGCGGTAGAGCGGCGTCGGCACCAGCGCCTCCTGGCTTGGGCCCTTGGCCAGAAGCTGCGCGTAATTCCAGCCATAGCGGACCTGGTTCTCGTCGGTGCCGGCCGTGCACTGCACGATCAGCGTCGAGTCGCCCATGATGGCGGCGGCTAGATGCTCCGACACCCAGGATTTGGCGGTGCCGGGAACACCGAGCAGCAACAACGCTCGGTCGGTGGCGAGCGTCGCCACCGCCGTTTCCATCAGCCGGCGACGGCCGACATCTTGGGCGTTATCAGCGTGCCGTCGTCAGCCTTTCCGCCAAGCAGATAGGTCAGCACCGCCTTTGGCGACAGGCTCCAGCCGGCGGGTCTTTGCCTGTCGTCGTTGCGCGCGAGGGCCTGCAATTCGGCCGCGTAGGCCTGCTCGACCGGAAGACGGATGGCTGCGTTCATTTGCTGTTCTCCGGATTGATCATGTTCATTCAAGGGCCGGTCAGGGATGCGTTGAGGCGCAGAAGACCAAGCGACGGTGCTGCCGGCGCCATGCCGGCCGCGACGACATCGCCGATCAATTTTTCCGCCGCCGCGGCGGTGGCGAGAAAGCCCAGCGTTTCCAGAAACTGGTCGACGCCGCGCTTCACGGCGTCGTCGTTTCCCGCGACAGCGGCGCGCAGCGCCGGCAGCGTCTTGCCGTTGGTCAGGTCGGTCCAGTCCAGCCAGCCTGCTTCGACGCCCTCGGCGAGGCTGAGCGCGCCAAGATATTGCATGTCCTTCAGGATCAGTTTGACCAGGACACGTTGCCTGCGACTGTCCAGACGCGGCATCAAATGGAGGACGAAAAGCGCCGGTTTGCCGCCCTCGGCGACAAGCGTGTCGGCCATGTGCGCGACCGCCGCATCGCTGCCCGACGCTGCGACCATGCGAGCGACAAGGATATCGACATTGTTGTCGGCGCCGAACTGCCATGCGCCGATGAAGTCGGATTCGGTGACGCCGAAGCGGGCAGCAAGATCGACCAGGTTACAGGTTTCGAACAGTTCGGCGCGGCGCCGTTCCTGTGCCGGGGATTTCAGCTTTGCCGGCGCGTAGGTGGTGCGGCGGCGGATGAAGCCGGATTTGCCTTCCGTGATGAAGGCGGCGAGTTCGGCTATCGGGTCTTCCGGCCCGCCATCGCCTGGCTGGCCATGCTCTCCCAACCGCGCCAGCAGCCGGCCGGCCAATTCGCGCACCTTGCCGGAGCGGTCGGCGGACAGGCTTTTCAGGAACGGCACGTCGTCGGCGCCCAGGCCGAAATGCATGAGCGCGATGAGCGCAAGCCTGACCTCCGCCGGCTCGCTTGATCCCCTGGTCTCGATCAGCTGCCGCGCCGCAGCCGGCGCGGTGCGGCGCATATCGGCCAGCGCCGTGCGGCGTGCGGCGGGATAGAAATCGTCCCAGTTCTCAGCCGTCAGTTGCTCCCGTCTCGTGTGTTTTTCGCCGTCCACCCCCGCCTGCCAGTCGACCCACGGCGCATAGACATCCGGACTGGTCTGATCCGACGCGGCCGGCATCCAGTCCATCGGATGGAGCACGAAGCCACGGCTGGCGACGAGAGCCACCACGCGCGACTTGCCCCTTGCGTCGGCGGCCTGTTTCAGAGCCGCCCGAAACAGCGGCCGCAACCGCTCCGGCAGCATCGGCAAGGCAAGCTCGGGCAGCGGCGGGCGCCGCTTCAGCGTCTTTGGCGCGGCCGGCCGCAAGGCGATTTCGAGGGCTTGCGCCGCAATCGCCAGCAATCGGCGCTCACGCTCATCGGGATTAGCACTGCCTGCGATCTCCTTCCAACCGACCGGAGCCAGGTCGAAGCTGGTTCCGCCGGTGATCCAGCAGTCGCGCATGGTCGCGAGACCCGTCTGCTCGATCTCGTTCACGACAGATCAAGCCTCCCGAAGCCGCTTTGCGCCGCAAGAAGGTGAAGCCGGCTGCCGCTCCAGAGCGCTGCTGTCGCCGCGAGGTCCAACCCAAGCAATGTTGGGCTGACGGTATCGGCGATCGGCAAGGCGATGCCGTGCGGATCATCGGCCGACTGCCACCAGGCATCGCCGCGATCGTCCAGCAGGATCGCGCCGGGCGGCAGCATGACCGGACTATCGGTGAGCCAGGGGGCTGTGTCCTGGTGGGCGACATGGGCCGCCAGCGGATCGACCGCGTCAAAGCCGAAATCCGGCCATTGCCCTGACGAAACATCGCCCTTGCGCTCCACCACCAGCGCCCGCAGCGGCTGGCGCGCCGGATAAAAGACCAGCCTCGCGTCGAAGCGATCGCCCGGCGTGAAGGCGTTCGACCGGCGGCCGGCAGAGGCCGGGAAATAGTCGAGCAGGAGAGCAAATTGCGGGGCCGCGCTCTTCAGATCGAGCAGCCAGGTTGAATGGCTGACAAGACCGTCACGGCGCGTCTCGATCTTCTCGCCAAGCACCTCCCAGACGCTTTCGACCTGGATCGCGTCGGAATTGGCGAGCACCTGCTCGCGGCTTTCCGAGGTCGACACCAGCCGTCTCAGTTCGGCATCGTCAGGCGTCGAGCGCCAGGCCTTGGCCAGCAGCACAAGCTTGCCGAGTTCGCGGATCGCCGCGTCCGGCCGCTCCTCGCTGCGCAGACCCATCAGCCGTGACGGAATCTCGTCGATGCGGCCGGCGAGTGCCGTCGCCTTCATGTCGACCAGCCGTGCCGCGATACGGCGGCAACGATCGCTGCTGTTGTCGACAAAGCCGGCAAGGCCGAGCCGCAACTGATCCGATATCCATTGATCGAGTTCGTCCAATGCCGCCGAGACCGAGGACCGCGTATCCTCGGCGCGCTTGCGCTGCGCGGCCTCGCGGCGCTCGATCGCGGCGGCATCCTCGACAGCAGCGTTTTCATCGTCGCGCGCGGCCTCGCCAATGCTCTTGCCTCCCGCACCAAGCGCCGGTGCAGCCGGCTGCGAGGTGATCTTCCGGCGATGGCCGAGCCAATCGTTCACCCATTCCGGCGTCGAGCCGGCGGCGGTGAAACTCGCCGGCGCGGTGGCAGCGATCCACATCAGCGCCAATGTGTGCTTGCAGGGGAACTTTCGCGACGGACAGGTGCATTTGTAGCCGTGGTCACCGGTGTCGACGACGACGCGATAGGGATTGGAGCCGGAGCCCTGGCATTCGCCCCAGATAAGCGCCAGCTGTTCGTTCTTTTCGAGCCGGGGCCAGTTCGATTGCTTGGTCAACTTGGAAGCGGAGCTCAACGACGCCTGATCAGGCGCGAGCGCTTCGATGGTTTTCAAGTCAAATTCCAAGCCGCGCCTCTCGTCGCTCGAACAAACGCCCACTGCCAGTATAGATGGCCTGATGTGACGGATTCTTGTAGCAGCAGAGGGATAGAGGTCGATACAGCCGACTGCAATAATTGCGCCGGCCGATCTGGCCCGCAGGCAGACAGCTGTCTTTCGGTGATGTCTCCCGGGAGGATGCTTGTGCGACGGATATGGCTTACTGCAGCGTCCGCAATGGCGACTGGACAGCACGGTCATGCGCGATGCCGGCATCGGCATCGGCGATCGCCCTATCGAGACCGGTCGCCACCACCGAAACCCTGAAGCGGCCTTCCATACTCTTGTCGAAGATGGCGCCGACGATGATGTCGGCGTCCTCGTAGACTTCTTCACGGATGCGGGTGGCGGCCTCGTCGACCTCGAACAGGGTCATGTCGCGACCGCCCGATATCGAGACCAGCACGCCCTTGGCGCCCTTCATCGACACTTCATCGAGCAGCGGGTTGGCGATCGCGGCTTCCGCGGCCTTCATCGCCCGGCTTTCGCCCGAGGCCTCGCCGGTTCCCATCATGGCGCGGCCCATGCCGCGCATGACCGATTTGACGTCGGCGAAGTCGAGATTGATCAGGCCTTCCTTGACGATGAGGTCGGTGATGCAGCTGACGCCGGAATAAAGCACCCGGTCGGCGATGACGAAAGCGTCGGCGAAGGTGGTCTTGGCATCGGCGATGCGGAACAGGTTCTGGTTCGGAATGACGATCACCGTGTCGGCGGCCTCGCGCAGACGCTCGATGCCCTCCTCGGCCATCTGCATGCGGCGCCTGCCCTCGAAGGTGAAAGGCTTGGTGACGACGCCCACCGTCAGGATGCCGGCCTTGCGCGCCGCTTGCGCAATGATTGGGGCTGCGCCGGTGCCGGTGCCGCCGCCCATGCCGGCGGTGACGAAGCACATATGCGTGCCGGCCAGATGATCCATGATCTCGTCGAGCGATTCCTCGGCCGCGGCACGGCCGATCTCCGGCAGCGAACCGGCGCCAAGGCCTTCGGTCACGTGGGCGCCAAGCTGGATCAGCCGCGTCGCCTTCGACATGGTCAGCGCCTGCGCATCGGTGTTGGCGGCGATGAATTCGGTTCCCTGAAGCTGCTCCGTGATCATGTTGTTGATGGCGTTGCCGCCACCGCCACCGACGCCGATAACGGTGATCTTGGGTCTCATCTCGGAGATTTCCGGCTTCTTGAACTCGGCCATGCCTGCTTCTCCTTCGCCAATTGCGCGCGCTTCACGACCCACGAGCAGACTGCCTCTAGGACATTGCAATCGAGCGGCATGACGCGAATCAGTCCGTTCGGATGGGTGCCCCAAAAAGCCAGAGAGCGGCCGGACGTGCAAGTGCGCGCAAGCTCAAGATTTGTGATGACGATATTGCAGACGGCGCCCGCGATGCCGCGCGCCTGCAAGCCAGGCCGAAAAACCCGGCAATCCGGGCGTCACGGTGAGCGCTGCGGCGAGCCGAATTCCGAGGCCTGGTGGCAACGCGCCAAGTCTTGCCGTGCAAGGATTGAAGCGTCTATCATGGTCCAATAAACCGCAGGCTTCGGCCTCCCGCCATGATCGGCCCGATCGTGATTGTCCGTGGTCGTCAGGCCAGATCTCAGAACGAATGAAGTAGCGCCCCCGACCATGGCCGACAGAACACAATTCGGGTTGAGCGCCGTCGACAGCGTGCCCCTGCATGAGAAGGTCTATCTGGAGCTTGTGCGGGCCCTGATGTCCGGCCAGTTAACGCCCGGGCAGAAGCTGACCTCGCGCAAGCTCGCCAAGGAACTCGGCACCAGCGACATGCCGGTGCGCAGCGCCTTCATGCGGTTGCAGGCGCTGCGGGCGCTGAGCCCGATGCCGAACGGCAGCGTCGAGGTGCCCGTCATTTCGGCCGACCGATTCTCGCAACTGACCGCCGTGCGAACGATCCTCGAAGGTTCGGCGACAGAGCTCGCGACAAAACGCATCAACGGCAACAATCTGCGGACGATCCGGCGCCACAGCACCGAATTGACCCTGGCGGCGCGCCAGGGCGATATCGACGATTATCTGAGGAAAAATTACGCCTTCAAATTCTCGATCTACCGCCATTGCGGCAACGAGCAGATGATCTTCCTGATCGAGACCGTGTGGATGCAGGTTGGCCCCTTCCTCAGGAATCTCGCCATGGGCTTCGAGGACGACCTCTCCTCCATCCTCGACATCGACTATCACGAGGAAGTCGTCGCCGCGATCGAGGCGCAGGACGCGGCGCGCGCCCGCGGGGCCATCGTGCGCGACATCGAAGAAGGCGCTGCACACATCCTGCGGCAGGCCAGATTTCCGGACGCAAGAAGCTAGGGTTGCCGGGCGACAGTCGTTCGACCCTAAGGCCGGTCGCACCTGCCCTGCGGCGAGCCGGCACGCCGAATGCCCCTTGGCTTTCCATCTTCTTGCCTCTATGTTGCGATCGCAGATCGCGCAATTGGTTTTGAAATGCCTCCCGATATCCCAGTTAGTGACTTGAAAAAATAAGGAAAAATATCCGACAACAGTCGGATAAGTTTCCCGAAAACTCACAAGCATTTTTTACCAGGGACAGTGCGGCCGATCAGGCTGAGGCACCTTCGAAAACCAGAGGTTTTGAAATTGAGCGATGCAATTGCGGACGTTTTGAGCTGGCTTGAAAGCAGAAGCGACATACAGAGTCTGAGGGCGGCTGTGTGCGACCTTAATGGCGTCATGCGGGGAAAACGCATACCCGTCGAGCAGGCTCGCAAGGCGCTGGAAGGCAAGCTGCGCATGCCCTATTCGCTGATCGGGCTCGACATCTGGGGCGAGGATATCGAAGGCAACACGCTGGTTTTCTCGACCGGCGATGCCGATGGCCTCTGCCAATGGACGGGACGCGGCATTCTGCCGGTGGACTGGACGGCGCATCCGACGGCACTCGTCCCGCTCTGGCTCGCCGATGAAAGCGGCGCACCCTATCTCGGCGATCCCCGGCGGGCGCTGGCCCGCATCCTCGACCGCTACAAGGCGCTCGGCTTGACCCCGGTCGCGGCGACCGAACTTGAATTCTACCTGGTCGATCCGCAATCGCAGCGGCCGGTGGGGCCTGTCTCGCCGGTCACCGGGCGGCGCCTCGATTCCGATGCGGCGCTGTCGATCGACGAGATCGACGATTTCGAGGCCTTCATCCATGACGTCTACGAAGCCTGCCGGGCACAAGGCATTCCCGTCGATACGGCGATTGCCGAAAATGGCGTCGGCCAGTTCGAAATCAACCTGAACCATGTCGCCGACGCCTTGCGGGCCGCCGACGATGCGGTGCTGTTCAAGCGCACGGTGAAGGGCATCGCCCGCAAGCACGGCTTTGCCGCCTGCTTCATGGCCAAGCCCTATGGCGATCGGGCCGGCAACGGCTTTCACGTCCATTTCAGCCTTATCGACGCCGAAGGGCGCAACGTGTTCGACGACGGCACCGATCAGGGCTCGGAAATCATGCGCCACGCGGTCGGCGGGCTGCTGGCGGCGATGGCCGAAAGCACGCTGGTGTTTGCGCCGCACTTCAATTCCTACCGCAGGCTTCGCCCGCGCTCCTATGCGCCGACCGCGGTCGCCTGGGGTTACGAGAACCGCATGGTCGCGATCCGCATTCCCGGCGGCCCGACCGCCGCGCGCCGCATCGAGCACCGCGTGTCGGGAGCGGACGCCAATCCCTATCTGGTGCTGGCCGCCATATTGGGCGCCGCGCTGATCGGCATCGAAAGGCAGATGTCGCCGGGCGAGCCGACCGGGAATGACGGACAAGGCGCGGCACCAGCCAAGCTGCCGCCGGACTGGGCCTCCGCCATCGCCACCTTCGAAAGCGGAACGCATGTGGCGGAGATTTTCCCGGGATTCTGCGCGACTCCTTTGTTGCCTGCAAACGCCAGGAACTGAACACCTTCGCCCTCAACGTCAGCGATTTCGAGATCGAGACCTATCTCGAAAGTGTCTAATCCCAACTGACCGGGGATATCGGTTCCGCACGCCCCTTGATCGACCGCAGAAGCATGGGGCTTGCGATGCGATCCTCAACCGGGCATAAACATGATTATTTTTATCATGTATTATCCTCGGAGACAGACAGGACTTGACCTTCGTTGCACGCATGGAAAGCCGGATCGAGGGCTTTTCGGTCATCGGCGACCTGAAATGGCATCTATGGGACGGCGTGGTCGCCGACCTCTGGGATGTCTCGTGCGGTGACCGGGCCGAGGGTTACTATGTCTCTCCCGATCCCCGGCTGTTTGTGGCGCTCGATGTGGATGGCGGCGGCGCCTTCTTCGTCGAAGGCGCCAAAGGCGAAGTATCGCGCCACGACGGCCCCCTCTCCATGGCCTACATTCCGGCCGGTGTGCCGATCCGTGGCCGGGTCGAGGGTTTGCGCCGCATCCGACATCTCGATTTGCATTTCGACGTGGCGACGCTGACGCGGCGCTTCGGCCGCAGCCTCGATCGTGAGGCCTTACAGATGTCGCGCTTCCAGTTTCGCGACGACCGCGTCGCCATGCTGGCCGGCCTGATCGCCGCCGAATGCGGCAGCGACCAGCCGCTGCATGATCTCTATGGCGAGGGCCTGCTCAATGCCTTGTTCGCCAGCCTTTTCCAGATCGACCCGCCGGATGTCGCCAGGCGTCGGTCACCGCTGTCGCGCCGCAAGCTGCGCCTCGTCACCGACTATATCGACGCGCACTGCCTGGACAGGATCCGGCTTGCCGATCTCGCCGCGCTGACCGGCCTGTCCGAGACCGCGATGAGCCATGCCTTCAAGGCGGCAACGGGCGTGCCGCCGCACCGCTGGCAGATGCAGGCGCGGGTCAACAGGGCCAAGGCGATGATGGCGAATGACGCTGCCTCGCTTGCCGACATCGCCGAGGCGACCGGCTTCTTCGACCAGGCGCATCTGACGCGGGTGTTCAAATCGGTGGTCGGCGTGACACCCGGCGCCTGGATGAAAAGTGCCGACCACCAGTGACATTTCCGCAACATGACGCCGCGATGTCCCTCGTTTGGACAAGAATGGACAAGCCGCCCAAATCCGTCCAATGACCCGCGGATAAGTTGAGATAAATGATCAAGTATCTCAACGACGACAGGCGGGGACTTTCCTGATGAGCAGACTTTACCGAAGGAAGGCGCTTCTGGCGGCCAGTGTCGCCACTGTCGCAATGATCACGCCGATGGCCGCCTTCGCGCAGGCCGTGCAAACCAGCACCCAGCTTGAGCCGGTGGTGGTCGAGGGTGAGGCTGGCGGCAGCGCGACCGGGCCGGTCGAAGGTGTCGTCGCCAAGAAGACCACGACAGGCTCGAAGACGGCAACCGACATCAAGGACATCCCGCAATCCGTCTCTGTCGTCGGCCGGCAGGAGATCGACGACCAGGGCGCGCAGAAGGTGGACGAGGCCTTGCGCTACACGGCCGGCGTCTTCGCCCAGCCCTTCGGCCCGGACAGCGACACCAACTGGCTGTTGATCCGCGGTTTCCAGGCGACCGCTACCGGCACCTACATGGATGGCCTGCAGCTGTTCAGCTACGGCTTCGGCGGCTTCTATGTCGACAGTTTCGGCCTTGAGCGCATCGAGGTGCTGAAGGGCCCGGCCTCAGTGCTCTATGGCGGCAGCAACCCCGGCGGACTGGTCAACTATGTCAGCAAGCGGCCCGAGTTCGAACGCAAGCGCTATGTCGAAACCGGCGTCAACGATGCCGGCAATGTCTATCTCGGCTTCGACGTCGGCGACGTGGCCAGCAACAACACGGTCAGCTACCGCATCAATGGCAAGGTCGCCGGCGGCGACACCTACAGCGACCTGCAGAACGGCTGGCGCGGCTTCATCTCGCCCAGCATTACGTGGAAGCCGGACGAAGCAACCACGCTGACCATCCTGGCCAACTACAGCCACATCGACGAGAACCATAATGGCGGCAGCTTCCTGCCCTATGACGGCACGGTGACGGACCACATTGCCGGTGGGGTGAACTACGGCCGCATCGACCCCGATGCGAATTTCACCGAACCAAGCATCGATCTCTACAAGCGTGAACAAGGCTCGATCGGTTATGAGTTCGAACACGATTTCGACAATGACTGGACCGCGCGTTCCAACGCCCGCTTCACCGCCGCCGATATCGATGAGGTCAGTGTCTATCCGAACGGCTGGTCGCTCACCGGCGGGCCTACCGACCTGGCGCGAATAAATTTCGACCACGACACCACGGCAAAGACCTTCCTTCTCGACAACCAGATCGAAGGCAAGGTGACGACCGGTCCAATCGAGCACACGATCCTCGCCGGTCTGGACTTCAAATACTACAACATCGATCAGGTACAGTCCTCTGGCCTCTACGATCCCAACTACGACAATCCCATTGATGCCTTCCATCCGGTATACGGGTCGCCGCTGACGCCACGCGTCAGCTACCTCAACCAGAACCTGACGCAGAAGCAGCTTGGCTTCTATGCGCAGGATCAGCTGCGTTTTGGCGATGGCTGGCTGGTGACGCTGAATGGCCGCTACGACCGTGGCTGGCTCGACGCCGATAATCGTCCGACCTTCTACTCGGCGAGCTCCAGCACGCAGAGCAGCACGGTAGGCGATTTCTCCGGCCGTGCCGGCCTCGCCTATGAGTTCGCCAACGGCGTAACCCCTTATGCCAGCATCGCCACTTTCTTCAATCCGATCATCGGTACGGACGCGATGGGCAATCTGTTCAGGCCGGAAGAAGGCACGCAATATGAAGTCGGCGTGAAATATGTGCCGACCTTCATCGATGCCTTGTTCACCCTGTCCTTGTTTGACCTGACGCGCCAGAACGTGCCCTCGAACGTCACGCTCTTCACACAGATGCAGACCGGGGAAGTGCGCTCACGCGGCGTCGAACTCGAAGGCAAGGTGAATATGACGGATGATTTCCGGATTACGGGCGCATTCACCGCCTACAATCTCGAAATCACGAAGGATGCCAACCCGGCGCTGATTGGCAAGACGCCCTTCATCGTACCGGAAGTGATGGCCTCGGCCTCCGCCGACTACACATTCCGTGGTGACTGGTATGACGGCATCTCGATTGGCGGCGGTCTGCGCTATATCGGCTCCTCATGGGCCGACAACGAGAACACGGCGAAGGTGCCGGCCGTCACGCTCGCCGACCTGAAACTCGGCTACGAGAAGGAGAATTGGGGCGTCGATCTCAACGTCACCAATCTGTTCAACAAGACCTATGTCGCCAGTTGTCAGACGACGCTGACCTGCTCCTACGGCGAAGGCCGTTCGTTCAAGCTGAAGGTGCACACGAGCTGGTAGCCACCCACCTAATCGCAGCTTGCCGAACCCGCCGGCGGCCCTACAGGCGGCTTACGCCTACGAGGACCGCTCGGCCTTCAGCACGGAGACCGCCATCTCGCTGTTGTGGACATAGTCGTTGGCGTCCGGCTGCCTCTGCACCAAAAGGATGAACAGCAAATCGGTCAGCGTCAGCTGTGCGTCGCGCGCGGTGATGGAGGAGGAGCGCGCGCGCTCTTCATCGGCGATGGTGTAGAGGCGGATGTCGGCGACGCGGCTCAGCGGATTGTCGTGCAGGCCGGTGACGGCGATCACCATCGTGCCGCGCTTGCGGGCAAGCTCGGCGATGCGCAAGGTTTCGATGCTGGCGCCGGAATAGGAGAGCGCGAACAGCACGTCGCCAGGCCCGAGCGTCGCGGCATTGGCCATCTGGATATGGCTGTCGCTGTCATGCAGCACGTTGCGGCCGAGCTTCATCAGCTTGTAGGAGAAGTCGCGCGCCACCAGCGAGGAGGCGCCGACGCCGACCAGATGGATGCGGCGCGCGCCGTCGAGCAGTTCCAGCGTGCGGCCGATGATGCGCTCGGTGTTGGCGGCGACGGTCTGCTGCATCGACAGCAGCTTGCTGCCGATCAGCTTCTTCAGGATGACCGGATAGTTGTCACCGACCTCGATCGAGCCGTGGATAACGCCGGCCGGCACCTGCCAGTCCTGCGCCTTGGCCTCGCTGACGGCGAGCTTGAGCTCCTGGTAGCTGGCATAGCCGAGTTTCTGGCTGAACTTGACCACACTCGACTGGCTGCGGCCGATCTCGGCCGCAAGCGCTGCCGTCGACAGCCGCAGCATCTGGTCGGGATTGTCGACGATGTACTGGCCGATCTCGCGATCGCCGGGCGCCATGCCGTCGAGCTTCGCATGGATCTGCTTGAGAACGGACATGAACCCTCTGGAGCGCTGCGGTGCTTGGAGGAATAAAATATTCCAATTTCGATTGACAGCCAAGAACGCAGAATTAATTCTCGGATCGGCCAGGTTCGGGAATCGAGAAGGTCTTCCGGAGAGACCGCCGCCCGGCTTTCGCCATACAAGGGTTCAGCCATGGACAGATTGCGGATCGTCGGCGGACGAAGACTGGAAGGCGCGGTCACCATTTCAGGCGCCAAGAACGCCGCTCTGCCGCAGATCGCGGCTGCCCTGCTCAGCCCCTACCCGCTCGAACTGACCAATCTGCCAGATGTAACCGACGTCGAAAACATGCTCGGCGTGGTGCGGCTTCACGGCGCCGAGGTGACGCGGTCGGCGCATGCCGCGACGATCGACACAAGCGCTGCCGTTTCGAAGGAAACGTCTTATGACACGGTACGCAAAATGCGCGCGACGGTGCTGGTGCTGGCGCCGCTGCTCGCCCGGTTCGGCCATGCCCGGGTTTCGCTGCCGGGCGGCTGCGCGATCGGCGCGCGGCCGGTCGACATGCATGTCGCGGCACTCGCGGCACTGGGTGCAAGGATTGCGATCGAGAACGGCTCCATCGTCGCCTCGGCGCCGAACGGGCTGACCGGCACGCGCATCGTACTCAGTTCGCCGTCGGTCGGGGCAACCGAAACCGCAATGATGGCGGCGACCACGGCCAAGGGCGAAACCGAGATCCTCAACGCGGCGCGCGAACCGGAAGTGGCTGATCTCGCCGCCTGCCTCAACGCCATGGGCGCGCGCATCGAGGGCGCCGGCACGCACCGCATTCTGATCGCCGGCGACACCGGCTGGCATGCGGCCAGGCACGACATCATCCCGGACCGGATCGAGGCCGGCACCTATGCGATCGCCGCGGCGATCACCGGCGGCCAGCTCGAGCTCACCCACGCCCGGCTCGAACATATGGCCTCGGTGGTGCAATTGCTGGAAGCCACCGGCGTCAGCGTCTGGCCCGGCGACCGCGGGCTCATCGTCTCGCGCGAGCGGCCGCTCAAGGCCGCCGACCTCACGACGGAACCCTATCCGGGTTTTCCGACCGACCTGCAGGCGCAGTTCATGGCGCTGATGTGTTGCGCCGAGGGCGCATCGCTGCTGCGCGAAACCATTTTCGAGAACCGCTTCATGCATGTGCCGGAGCTGATGCGGCTCGGCGCCAACATCAAGCTGCAAGGCACCATGGCGCTGGTGCGCGGCGGCGAGAAACTGCATGGCGCTCAAGTCATGGCCACCGACCTGCGCGCCTCGGTGTCGCTGGTGTTGGCGGCGCTGGTCAGCGAAGGCGAGACGATCATCAACCGCGTCTATCATCTCGATCGCGGCTATGAGCAGTTGGATCGCAAGCTGCGCCTTTGCGGCGCCGACATCGAGCGGCTGAGCGCATGAGCGGCGTGGACTATTTCCTCGGCGTCGATGGCGGCGGCACCGGCTGCCGGGCCCGCATCGAGGATGCGGCGGGAACCGTGCTGGGACAGGGCCTGTCAGGCCCGGCGACAACGCGGCTCGGGATCGACGCGGCCTGGGCTTCCATTGCCAAAGCCTTTGGCGCGGCGATCGAAGAGACAGGCTTCGGGCCGTTCGAGATCGGCCGAATCCGGGCCGGCATCGGCCTCGCCGGCATCGGCCGCAAGGGTGCGCTGGAGGCGTTGCGGGCAATCGCGCATCCCTTTGCCAGCATCGATTTCGTCAGCGACGGCGTTGGCGCCTGCCTTGGCGCGCATTCCGGGCAGGACGGTGCCATCGTCATCGCCGGCACCGGTTCGATCGGCCTTGGCTTCGCCGAGGGGCGCGACCTGCGGGTCGGCGGTTACGGTTTTCCGATCTCTGATGAGGGCAGCGGCGCCGATCTTGGCCTGAAAGCCGTGCAACTGGCTCTGCGCGCCCATGACGGCCGGCACGAGCGGACAGCGCTGCTGGCGGAGGTGATGCAGCGCTTCGAGGGCGACCCGATGGAGGCCGTCGCCTGGATGGACCGCGCCAGCGCCACGGATTACGCCGCGTTGGCGCCGATGGTGATGCGCCATGCCGACCAGGGCGATCCCGCCGGACGGCGCATCGTGCAAAGTGCCGCCGAGCAGATCGACACGCTGGTGCGGGTGCTGTTCGAAAAAGGCGCGCCGCGCGTGACCTTGCTGGGCGGCCTCGCCAGCCCGCTCGAACCCTGGCTTTCGCCCGATGTGCGGCGCCGTCTGAAGCCCGCCGACGGTGACGCCGTGTCCGGTGCGATCATCCTTGCCAAACGGTCGCTCTGTACACAGTAAGTTTCGCGGGAGTTGGAATAAAATATTCCAATCTCCTGTTGACGATACGAATATCCAATTCTAAAAAGTTAACAAAGAAAAATGCGATGACGGACCCAAGGTCCGTGTTCCCTGGCGCCCATTGAGCCATGCCGGGCAGCAGAATTTTGAAGGCACTGGAATGACCGAGCAAGGATTGATGTCTGAGCTGGACCTGCTGGTTTCCGAAGGCCGTAACCCGCGGACGATGGATATCGACCTGCTGCCGACCATCGATGTGCTGCGCAAGATCAATGATGAGGACAGGATTGTTCCGGCGGCTGTCGAAAAGGTGCTGCCGGAAATCGCCGCCGCGGTCGATCGTATCGTGCTTGCCTTCCAGAAAGGCGCGCGGCTGATCTATATCGGCGCCGGCACCAGCGGCCGGCTCGGGGTTCTCGATGCTTCGGAGTGTCCGCCCACTTTCGGCGTGCCCGAAGGCATGGTTGTCGGCCTGATCGCCGGCGGTCCCGATGCCCTGGTGCGGTCGCTGGAAGGCGCCGAAGACGATCCGAAAATGGGCGCGCAGGCGCTGCAGGAGATCGGGCTCACAGCGGACGACATTGTCGTCGGCATCGCGGTCAGCGGGCGTACGCCCTATGTCATCGGTGGGCTGAACTATGCGAAACGGGTGGGTGCCGCCACGGTCGCCCTGTCCTGCAATCCGGCCTCGACCATTGCCGGCATCGCCGACATCGCCATCTCGCCGGTCGTCGGCCCCGAAGTGCTCACCGGCTCGACCCGGCTGAAGTCGGGAACCGCGCAGAAGCTGGTGCTCAACATGCTGACCACGGCCTCGATGATCCGCATCGGCAAGAGTTTTCAGAATCTGATGGTCGACCTCAACCCGTCTAACAAGAAGCTGGTCGCGAGAGCCATCAGGATCGTCATGCAGACGGCCGGCTGTTCGGCGCAGCAGGCCAAACAGGCGCTCCAGCAAACCGGGAATGACGTGAAGCTAGCGATCCTGGTGACGATCACTGGCCTTGATGTCGAGGCGGCGCGGGCTGCCCTCGGCAAGGCCGGAGGCTTCCTGCGAAAGGCAATCAGCGACAAGACGGCCTAAGGCCGCATAGAACTGGGCCGATACTCCGAAGCATGTGTGTCTTGGAAGCGGTCGGCAGAAACTGCAAGGCATCAAGTCAAATCATAATGGGAGACGAAAATGACAAGGCATCTCACAAGAACATTGCTGTCGGGCATCACGGTTGCCGCGATGCTCGGCATGGCCACGGTTTCAACACAGGCGGCAACGCTGCATATGGCCTGGTCGCAGGACGCCACCGGCCTTGATCCGCACAAGCAGACGGCGTTTTCGTCGCTGCGGCTTTTGGAACTGATCTATGAGCCGCTGGTGCGAGTCGACGCCAGCCTGCAGATCATCCCGGCAATCGCCACATCCTGGGAATTCTCCAAGGACGGCAAGGAACTGACCTTCAAGCTCGATCCCAAGGCGAAATTCCAGGACGGTACGGCGGTGACCTCGGCCGACGTCAAGGCCTCGTTCGAGCGCATCCTCGACGAGAAGACTGGGGCGGCCGCTCGCGCCAACTTCCTGTCGATCGCCAGCATCGACACGCCGGATGCGGCGACCGTCGTGTTCCATCTGTCGCAGCCCGACGTGCCGATCCTGACGGCTATGAGCGACGTCAACGCTGCCATCGTTCCGGCCAGCGAAATCAAGGCCGGCTCGATCGGCACCAAGGCGGTTGGCTCAGGTCCGTTCAAGCTCGACAAATGGGATCCCAACGCCAAGGAAGTCTTGAGCGCCAACAAGGACTGGGCCGGCGGCGCGACCGGTGTCGACGGCATCGAGATCAGCGTGCTGCCGGACGAAGCGGCGATCCTGGCCGCCATGCGCACCAAGCAGATCGATTTCGCGCTGCTCAACGACCCGCTGGTCGCGACGCTGGTGCCGAAGGAAGCCAGCCTGCAACTGAACCGCGTGCCCGTGCTCGCCTATCACGTGCTGCAGCTCAACCCGTCGCGCAAGCCGATGACCGAGCTCAAGGTGCGCCAGGCGATCTCCTGCGCCATCGACCGGCAGGAGGTGCTGGACACCGCCTCGCTCGGCGAAGGCAAGGTCACCGGACCGCTGACCATCCCGGCGCTGGCGACCGATCCGATCCAGCTCTTCTGCTACAAGCGCGATGTCGAAAAGGCCAAGAAGCTGATGGCCGAGGCCGGCTTTGCCGACGGCTTTTCGGCGACCGTGATCGGCGCCACCGGCGAGCCGCCGACGGCGGCGGCGGAGGCCCAGGTCATCCAGTCGCAGCTGGCTGAAATCGGCGTCAAGCTCGACATCAAGATGATGGAGCTCAACGTCTATGTCGACGCCTGGCTGAAGGGCGATTTCGACATGGCGATCGCGCTCAATGGCGGCCGCGCCGACCCCTACACCATGTACAACCGCTACTGGACCAAATCAGGCAATCTGCAGAAGGTGGCGAACTACATCGACGACACTCTGGACAGCCAGATGCAGCAGGGCCGCGCCGAGACCGACCCGGCCAAGCGCAAGGCGATCTTCGCCGAGTTCGAGAAGCACCTCGCCGAGATGTCGCCATGGATCTGGCTCTACACGTCCTACAGCTACACAGCCCAGCAGAAGAACATCGCCGGCTTCGTGCCGACGCCGACCGGCACGCTGTTCAGCCTGAGCAAGGTTACCATCCAGCAGTAGCCGCGGCAGGCATTGGGCGAGAGGACTTCTTCGCGTGAACTATCTGATGCGACGACTGGCGACGTTTCCTCTCGTCCTGTTTGGCGTGTCCGTCCTGGTCTTCGTGGCGATCCGGATGGTCCCCGGCGATTCGATCACGGCGATGCTGGGCACCGAAGCCGGGCTGCTGACGCCGGCACAGCGGGATTCGCTCGCCGCCTATTTCGGCATCGACCAGCCCTGGTTCGTCCAGTACTGGCGCTGGATCGGCGGCATCCTGCACGGCAATTTCGGCATTTCGGTCACCTATGGCAGGCCGGTGCTCGATGTCATCCTCGAACGCTTCCCACTGACGCTCGAGCTGGCCGTCCTGTCGATGATCATCGCGCTTGCCGTCGGCATGCCGGCAGGCATCTACGCCGCGACGCACAATGAGAAACTGTCCGACCTGGGGGTGCGTATCGCCGCCATGATCGGCCAGTCGACGCCGAGCTTCGTGCTTGGCCTTTTGATCATCTACACGCTGTCGGCCGGCTTTGGCGTGCTGCCGGCGATGGGCGAATTCGCACCGCTCTGGCAGGATCCCTTGCGCAATCTCAGCCAGTTGATCCTGCCCGCCATCACGCTTGGCTTTGCCTTTGCCGCTTCGGTCACGCGCATATCGCGTTCGGCCATGCTCGACGTGTTGAGTGACGACTATGTGCGCACCGCGCGCAGTAAGGGCGCCTCGGCACGCAGCGTCATCTGGCGCCATGCCTTGCCCAATGCGCTGATCCCGGTGGTGACGCTGAGCGGCATCGAGTTCGGCTATCTGCTGGGCGGCGCCGTCATCGTCGAGCAGATCTATGCCTTGCCCGGGCTCGGGCGCATGGTGCTCGACGCCATCCTGCAGCGCGACTACGCGCTGGTGCAAGGAGCCGTGCTGTTCATCGCCTTCAACTTCATGATCGTCAATCTCCTCGTCGACCTCGCCTATGTCGGGCTCGATCCGCGCATCCGGCTGGGAGAGCAGTGATGCGCATCCTGCGCGCCATCTTCGGCCATGGCAGCGGCCGCATCGGCGGCGTCATTGTCGGCATCTATTTGCTGATCGCCATCCTCGGCCTGGTCGGGCTGACGCCGCACAACCCGATCACACAGTTCCGCGTCGACCGGCTGCACGCGCCCAATGGCGCCTACTGGATGGGCACCGACCTGTTCGGTCGCGACGTCGCCAGCCGGCTGATGGCCGGCGTCGGCCAATCCTTCACGGTCGCCTTCTTCTCGGTGGCCTTCGCCACTCTTGCCGGCACGGTGCTCGGGCTGGCGGCGGCCTGGCTCGGGCGCCGCTGGGATGGCGTGGTGATGCGGATCATGGACGTGCTGCTGGCCTTCCCCGCCATCCTTCTGGCGCTGCTCATCGTCACCGTCGCCGGGCCGGGAACATGGACCAGCGTCGTCGCCATCGGCATCGTCTACACGCCGATCTTCACGCGGGTGGTGCGTGGCCCTGCCCTCTCACTCAAAGCACGCGAATTCGTCGACGCCGCGCGCACCTTCGGCAGCAGCTCGTTCTACATCGTCACGCGCCATTTGCTGCTCAATCTGGTGGCGCCGTTGACCGTGCAGGTGACGCTGGCGCTGGCCTGGGCGCTGCTCACCGAAGCCGGCCTCAGCTTCCTCGGCCTCGGCACGCAGCCGCCCGCCGCCTCGCTCGGCCTGATGCTGAGCGACAGCCGCAATCTGATGGAAACCGCGCCCTGGCTGATGATCTTTCCAGGCCTGACCATCATGATCAGCATCCTCGGCTTCAACCTGCTTGGGGATGCCTTGCGCGATATCCTCGACCCCAGGATGCGGAGGGCGCCGGCGTGACCCCGCTGCTGTCCGTTCGGGATCTTCGTGTCGGTTTCGGCCGCAATCCCCAGGCCAACGAAGTGGTGCGCGGCATCAGCTTCGACCTCGCCGATGGCGAAACACTGGCCATTGTCGGCGAGAGCGGTTCGGGCAAATCCGTCACCGCACTGTCGCTCAACCGGCTGATCGATTTCGGCGGTGGCCGCATCACCGGCGGCGCGATGACACTGAAACGGGCCGATGGCAGCCTCTTCGACCTGATGAGCGCGACCGAACCGCAGCTGCGCGGCATTCGCGGCGCCGAGATCGGCATGATCTTCCAGGAGCCGATGACCTCTCTCAATCCGGTGCTGACCATCGGTTCGCAGATCGAGGAATCATTCCGCCTGCATCGCGGCCTGACCGGCCGGCAAGCCACTGCCGCGGCCAAGGATGCGCTCGACCGCGTGCGCATTCCCGATGCCGCGCGGCGGCTGAAATACACGCCCAACCAGTTGTCGGGCGGCATGCTGCAAAGGGTGATGATCGCCATTGCACTCGCCTGCAATCCGCGCCTGCTGATCGCCGACGAGCCGACGACGGCGCTCGACGTCACCGTGCAGGCGCAGATCATGGCGCTGCTGGCCGAGTTGAAGCGCGAGACCGGCATGTCGATGATCTTCATCACCCATGATATCGGCCTGGTTGCCGGCATCGCCGACAAGGTGATGGTGATGCAGAACGGGCAGGCCGTGGAACAGGGCGAGCTGAACCAGATCCTCGACCGGCCGCAGCATGCCTACACGCAGCATCTGCTGCACGCCGTGCCGCATTTCGCCAACGGAAGCGCCGCGCGTGTCGACGGCCAGCGCGACAAGGGCGAGCACATGAAACCCGCGCTGAAGGTCGACGGCCTGGTGGTGCGATTTCCGCTCAAGAGCAATTTCTTCAGCCGCGCTTCAGGTGCGGTGCACGCCGTCGATGGCGTCGATTTCGACCTGATGCCGGGCGAGACTTTGGCGATTGTCGGCGAGAGCGGTTCAGGCAAATCGACAACCGCAAAGGCGGTACTCGGGCTGGTGCGCTCGACGCGCGGCAGCTTCTCAGTCGGCACCCGAACAGCCTCGGCAGAGCACAGCGCCAGGCCCGTGCAGATGGTGTTCCAGAACCCCTATGCCTCGCTCAATCCGAGACTCAGCATCGAAAGCATCCTGGCCGAGCCGGTGATCGCCACCGGCGGCCGCGTGGATGCCGAGACGCGGGCCAGGATGGCGAGCCTGCTGGAACGTGTCGGCCTGCCTGCGAACAGCTTGCAGCGTTATCCCCATGAATTCTCCGGCGGCCAGCGGCAAAGACTGTGCATTGCCCGCGCATTGATGCTCAACCCGTCCGTGGTCGTTCTCGATGAGGCGGTGTCGGCGCTCGACGTTTCGGTCCAGGCCAAGGTGCTGGAGCTGCTGGTCGACCTGCAGCGCGAGTTCGGGCTGGCCTATCTGTTCATCTCGCACGACATGGCGGTCGTCGAACGGATCGCGCATCGCATCGCCGTCATCTATGCCGGCCAGATCGTCGAGATCGGCGACGCGGCCTCAGTGCTGTCGACGCCGAAGCATTCCTATACGAAGAAGCTGATCGCCGCCGTTCCGACCATCGACCGGCGGCGCGAGCATTTCGAGATCGACACACGCCAGGTGCCTTCTCTGGTACGGCCGCAAGGGTTTGAGCCGGCGCCGGCGCGGTGGGAGCAGTTTGGCGGGGATCATAAGGCGAGGGTGGAGATGTGATGGCCCTGGGATATCTCAGGTTGGCGGGACAGCGCCCCCCTCTGCCCTGCCGGGCATCTCCCCCACTAGGGTGGAGATCGGATGTCGTCGCGGCTTTCGCCAATCTCCAACGCTTGAAGGCGAGCGGGGCGCTCAAACCGCCAATCTCCCCCCTCGTGGGGGAGATGTCCGGCAGGACAAAGGGGGGCGCCAAGGATCGCGGCCTTTCAGATGGAGGTTGGCATTGAGCGACCTCGCCCTACTCTTCGACCGCGCGTTCCAGCCGCTCGCAGCGGCGGTATCCACCAAGCGCATTCCCGGCGGCGTGCTCGGCATCGTCGACAGAAATGGCGACCGCATCACCAGGGCAATCGGCTCGGCGCAACTTGTGCCCAAGCAGCGACCGATGACCGCCGAGACCTGGTTCGACCTGGCGTCCCTGACCAAAATCATCTTCACCACGCCGCGCATCCTGGCGCTGGCGGAGGACGGCGTCTTCGATCTCGACGCGCCACTGATCTCGGTGCTGCCGGACCTTCGCCAGTATGATGCAGGGGCCTGGGAGCGAAAGGTGACGTTCCGCCAGTGCCTTGGCCATCAGACGCCCTTCCCGGCCGTCGAGCCGATCTACACTTACGGACGTGACCCAGACCTGCTGCGCGCCTTCATCCTGCAGCGCGAATGGCGGGCGCGTGACCCCGTCTATTCCGACATCAATTTCATCCTGCTCGGCTTTGCGCTCGAGCGGCTGTCGGGCAAGACCATCCGCGACATGGATCCCGGCCCCGGCTTTGCCTGGTCGACAGAGCCGGATGCCGCCGCGGCGACCGAAGACTGCACCTGGCGTCATCGCGTACTCTCCGGCGAGGTGCACGACGACAATTGCTCGGCGCTGCAAGGCGCCGGGCATGCCGGGCTGTTCGGAACGGCCGCCTCAGTGCTGGATTTCGCGCAAGGGCTGCTGGACGGCACGGGCGCTTCCAAACAGTCAATCGCGCTGATGCGCACACCCTTGGCCGCTACCCGCACCCATGGCTGGGAGCGGCCCTATGAGGGCTGGTCGGGCGGGTCCTTGTGCAGCCCGGGAACCATCGGGCACACCGGCTTTACCGGCACCGGACTGTGGATCGACTTCGACAGCGGCAAGGCCTGGACCTTGCTCACCAACCGGATCCATCCGACACGTCATTTCGACAGCGGAATCGTCTCGCTGCGGCAAGCGGTCGGCGATCTCGTCAATGGACTTTAGGAGCTAGATGATGGAACCAATCTGGGCCGTTGGCCTGATGACCGGCACCGTGCTTGACGGCAATATCGACGTCGCGCTGATCAAGACCGATGGCGAGCGCATCGACGATTTCGGCACCTACCGGCTGATGCCCTATCCCCAATCGATCCGCTCGCTGCTGGAAGAGACGCTGACGGCGGCCAGAGCCTGGAATTTTGTCGGGCCGGAACCGGCGATCTTCCGCAAGGCGGAGGAAGCCCTGACGCGCGCCCAATCGGCGGCGGTCAAGGAATTGGTCGAGGGCTACGGCATGACGATGGCCGATATCGGCGTCGTCGGCTTTCACGGCCAGACGGTGCTGCATCGCGCGCCGCAGGTCGGACGGCTCGGCCAGACCCGGCAACTGGGGGACGGCGAGCTGATGCACAGCCTATTGGGCACCAAGGTCGCCTATGATTTCCGCTCGGCCGACATGCGCGCCGGCGGACAAGGCGCGCCCTTGGCGGCTGCCTATCACACCGCGCTGATGCGCAGCGCGGGCGCCAGTGGCGAAGTGGCCGTACTCAATCTCGGCGGTGTCGCCAACATCACCTGGTGGGACGGCGCCGACAATGTCGTTGCCTTCGACACCGGCCCCGCCAACGCGCCGCTCAACGATTTCATCAAGTCGAAGGGCCTCGGCGACATGGATCGCGACGGCGCGCTTGGCCGCGCGGGAACGGTCGACGAAGCCCGGCTCGCCAAGCTGTTACAGCATCCTTATCTGACCAAGCCCTACCCCAAGTCGCTGGACCGCTTCGACTTCGGCGCCGCCATGGCCGACGGCCTGAATGCCGAGGATGGTGCGGCCCTGCTCACCGCCTTCACGGCCGGCGCAATCGGCAAGGCGCTCGACCTCTTGCCAACCCGGCCGAAGAAATTGGTGGTCAGCGGTGGCGGCCGCCACAATCCGACGATGATGGCAATGCTCGCCAGCCGCGCCGGCGTCGAAGTGGTGCAGGCCGAAAGCCTCGGCTGGAGCGGCGATGCGGTGGAAGCCGAGTGTTTCGCCTTCCTCGCGGTGCGCGTGCTGCGCGGCCTGCCCATCAGTTTTCCAAGCACCACCGGCGCACCGCAGCCAATGCGCGGTGGAAAACTTGCAGGTTAAGCCAGCCTCTTCTGCAGGAAGATGCGGCTGCGGCCGACGGGGAAATCGGCCAGCGTGCCAAAGGGCTGATAGCCCTGGCGCTGGTAGACCTTGGCGGCGTTCGGGTTGAAGGTGTCGATCAAGGCGCCGTGGCAGCCGCGCGCGACGGCCTCCTTCTCGGCCGCGTCCAGCATCTGGCCGGCCATTTGCTGGCCGCGCAGCCTTTCATCGACCCACAGCCATTGCACGTAGAGCCAGCCCCACGCCGTGTAACCCGAAATCCCGGCAACGACCGCGCCGGCCTCGTCGCGCACGAACACCGCGAGCGCCTTTCTTTCCGACGCACCGACATCGCCGTCGTTGAACGCCGTCAGCTGTTCGCTGAGAAAGGTGAGGTCTTGCGGCAAGGGGTTTGCCGTTGTTTCGAGGGTCGTGTTCATGGCTCTTTCCGGAATGCTCGGCTGGATCGGATTGGAGCGTTACGAAGGGCAGGGCCCTGGCGCAACTTCTATGTCTGCTCGCGAACAAGGTGCGGATCGCCGCCATTGCGGAACTCTGACGCGGCAATGCCGTAGCGCTTGAGCTTGTCGTAAAACGTCTTGCGCGGCACGCCGAGCGCGTCGATGGCGCCGCGCACATCGCCACCATGGTCGCGCAGCGCCTCGCGGATCAGCTGCGCCTCGTAGTGGCCGACGCGTTCGGGTAGCGAGGCGGCAGGCTCCGGTGATTGCGGGGAAACCGCTTTTGTCTCATCGTCCGAGCCAAGGCCAAGTGCGACGCGATCGGCGAAATGCGCGAGCTCCCGCACATTGCCCGGCCACGCATGCGACTGGAGATGATCGCTCACCGCGGCGTTGACCTTGGCGACAGGACGGCCGAAGCGCTCGGCGGCCTTGCCGAGGAAATGGCCGAACAGCATCGGGATGTCGCCGCGCCGCTCGCGCAAAGGCGGAATGCGCAGCGTCACCACGTTGAGGCGGAAATAGAGGTCCTCGCGAAAATCACCGCGCTGGTCGGGCCGGCCGAGATCGACCTTCGTCGCCGCCACGACCCTCAGATCGAGGCGCCGGATCTCGTTCGAGCCGAGCGGTGTGAGGCTGCGCGTTTCAAGCACCCGCAGCAGCTTGACCTGGAGAGCCGGCGGCATGGATTCGATCTCGTCGAGGAACAGCGTGCCGCCGCTGGAATGCTCGACACGGCCGATCCGCCGCCGCTGCGCGCCGGTGAACGCGCCTGCCTCGTGGCCGAACAGCTCGCTCTCGATGACGGTCTCCGGCAGAGCGCCGCAATTCAGCGCCACGAAGGGTTTGGCCCGGCGCCGGCCCCACCGGTGCAAGAGGTCGGCCACCACCTCCTTGCCGGTTCCGGTCTCGCCTTCCACCAGCACGTCGACATCCATGTCGGCGATCTGCCGCAAGGTCTCGCGCAGCCGGCGGATGGCGGGCGCTTCGCCGATCAGTGGCAGACCGTCGGCGGCTAGTGCCGCGGCTTCGCGCAGCCGCCGATTCTCCATGACCAGCCGCCGCTTCTCGCTCGCCCGTTTCAGCGCCTCGACAAGGCGGTCGCCGGCATAGGGTTTTGGGATGAAATCGTAGACACCGTCCTTGAGCGCGGCCACCGCAAGATCGACATCGCCATGTCCGGTGACCAGGATCACCGGTATGTCGGGGTCGATCGCCTTGATGCGGTCGAACAGCTGCAGGCCGTTCATGCCCGGCATGCGGATGTCGCTGACGACCACGCCGTCGAAGTCCCTGTCGACGACGGCGAGTGCGGCCTCGGCGGCATCGCGGGCGACCACCGTGAAGCCGGCAAGTTCGAGCAATTGCGTGGTGGCGTGCAGCAGGTCGGCATCGTCGTCGACGAGTGCGACCAACCCTGATTTGTCGGTCATTCTATTCGCCTCAAATCGATGGTGAAGGATGCGCCTTTGACGCTTTCGGGATCGAGCCGCAAGGTGCCGCCCAATTCCTGGGCGATCTCCTGCGAGATCACCAGCCCGAGGCCGAGCCCCTTCTCCTTGGTGGTCTGGAACGGCATGAACAGATTGCCGGCCGCTTCTGGCCCGAGGCCGGGGCCGTTGTCGCGCACCGAGATCAACACCCGATCGTCGCGCTCGGCGAGTTCGATCTCGATGCGGGGATCGGGCTGGTCCTTCATGGCGTCCAGCGCATTCTGCAACAGGTTGACCAGGATCTGTTCCAGCCGGATGCGGCTCGCCATCACCATCGGCGATTGGTTGCCTTGCGGCTTGACGATGGTGACGCCGGAATCGCGGATGCGGCCGGACAGCAGCGACAGCGCGCCGTCGATCGCCTCGCGCACCGGCAAGGGCGAAGCGGCGACACCCGGCCGGCGGGCGAAGGTGCGCAGCGTATTGGTGATGGCGCCGATGCGTTCGGTCATCGAGACGATCGATGTCAGATTGCCGCTTGCCGGTTCGGTCTTGCCGGTTTCGAGGAAGCGGCCGGCATTCTCGGCATAGGTGCGGATCGCGGCGACTGGCTGGTTGATCTCATGCGCCACACCCGCCGCGATCTGGCCGAGGATGGACAGCCGGTTGGCCTGGGCGAGATCGTCGCGCAGCCGGCGGACCTTGGCCTCGGCATTTTCGCGCTCGGCGATTTCGCCGGCGAGCGCGGTGTTGGAGCGCGTCAGTTCGGCTGTCCGTGTGCTGACCCGGCTTTCGAGTTCGGCATTCATGCGCGCCAGCGCCTCCTGCCGCAGACGGCGGGTGCGGCGGCGCCTTGTGAATACGTAGGCAAGCAGGCCGGTCAGCAGCAGCCCGAGCAGCGTCGTCAACCGCGCCGTGTTGGCGGCGGATGAGAGGGCGGCGTCGGCGGGCGTCAACAGCCAGAGGCGCCAGCCGGGCACCGCACCGGGCAGGTCCTGCACCACCTCGACGAACTGGCGTGGCTTTCCCGAACCGTCGATCGTCGCCAGGTCGTCACCGGCACCGCGCCGTATCGGCAGCGGTTCGAAGGCGGCGTCCGTCAGCTGCAGCTGCTCATGGGCGGCGGCGGCATCCTGGGCGGACAGTGCCGCCAGCGCATGAAACCGCCATTCGGGCTCACTGGTGGCCAGCACGACGCCGCGTTCGTCGGTGACGAAAACCAGGAACCCGCTGGAGCGCCAATTGGCTTCGACACCGTCAAGTTCGACCTTCAACACCGCCACGCCCAGCGGCTTGCCGTTGTCGTCAACGCGGCTCGAAAGATAGAGACCCGGCCGGCCGCTGATTGTGCCGAGCCCATACTGGCTGGCCGCGCCCTTGGCCATGGCCTCGTTGAAATAGTGGCGAAAATTATAGTCGATGCCGACAAAGCTCGTCGGCTCGCCGGCATTGCTGGCCGATATGGCGATGCCCGCCGTGTCGATGACATAGATGGCGGACGCCGAGGCATCGCCGGCAATCGCCTTGAGCTTGTCGTTGAGGGCCGCTTCCTGCATCGTCCCGGCCCGGCGCAGCGCCCCGCGCACGGCATCGTCGCGGGCCAGCACCAGCGGCACCAGGCGCTGCTTTTCGATTTCGCCGGTCAGCGTTCCCGCCGCCAGCGGCAGAGCGGCGAGCGCGCTATCGCGCAAGTCATTGGTCGCCTGGCCGGTGGCGATGCGCCCCGCCATAGCGATTGCGCCCGCCATGATCGCCAGGGCAACAACGACGACAAGCCAGCGGCCATCGCGCAGCCGCGCCACCACCTCGCGCAGCATTTCACGGCCGGCAGACCCTGCTGGACCACTGTCGGTGCCTGCCTGCAGCGTCTGCCCTCTCCTTCTTTCGTTTTGACGCAATTCCCAAGGGAAAGCGCTCACACTTTTCTAGCGGCCTCGCCGTCACTCTAATGCGAAATTCCGCCCAGGCAAACGCCTCGTGTGCGGAAATCCGCACAAGCTTCCGCCGAAGGATGCCGAACAACGCCCGGAATCCCGGGATTCCGTGCTTTCACCTATCTGGCACAGCGCTTGCAAAACTCCTTGCTAGCGGCGGGCGACCGGAACGCCGCGATGGGAGAAGTCACGCAGGGCGGGTTCCGTCCATCCGGCCAGGGAGAGATCGATGCACATCGCAGACCAATCGGGCGCGCCTGCCGCGCAGCGCAAGCCCCTCTATGCCCAACTCTACGTGCAGGTGCTGGTGGCGATCACCGTCGGCATCTTGCTCGGCCACTACTATCCGTCTGTCGGCGAGAGCATGAAGCCGCTCGGCGACGCCTTCATCAAGCTGGTCAAGATGATCATCGCCCCGGTCATCTTCCTGACGGTCGCGACCGGCATCGCCGGCATGAGCGACCTGCAGAAGGTCGGCCGCGTCGCCGGCAAGGCGATGCTCTACTTCCTCACCTTCTCGACGCTGGCGCTGATCATCGGCCTTGTCGTCGCCAATGTCGTTCAGCCGGGCGCCGGCTTCAACATCGACCCGGCGACGCTCGATGCCTCGACCGTCAACACCTATGCCGCCAAGGCGCATGACCAGTCGGTCACCGGCTTCCTCATGAACATCATCCCAAGCACGATCGTCGGCGCCTTCGCCGATGGCGACATTTTGCAGGTGCTGTTCTTCTCGGTGCTGTTCGGCATCGCGCTGGCGCTGGTCGGCGACAGGGGCGCGCCGGTGCTCAACTTCCTGCAGGCGCTGATGGCGCCAATGTTCAAGCTGGTCAGCGTGCTGATGAAGGCCGCCCCCATCGGCGCCTTCGGCGCCATGGCCTTCACCATCGGCAAATACGGCATCGGCTCGGTCATCAACCTCGCCATGCTGGTCGGCACTTTCTACGCGACGTCGCTGCTGTTCGTGTTTGTCGTGCTGGGTGCGGTCTGCCGCTACAACGGCTTCTCCATCCTGTCGCTGCTGCGCTACATCAAGGAAGAGCTGCTTCTGGTGCTGGGCACCTCCTCCTCGGAAGCCGCGCTGCCCTCGCTGATGGAGAAGATGGAGAAGGCCGGCGCCAAGCGCTCGGTCGTCGGGCTGGTCATCCCGACCGGCTATTCCTTCAACCTCGACGGCACCAACATCTACATGACGCTGGCCGCGCTGTTCATCGCCCAGGCGACGAACATCCATCTGTCGATGGGCGACCAGATCCTGCTGCTGCTGGTGGCGATGCTCTCGTCCAAAGGTGCCGCCGGCATCACGGGAGCCGGCTTCATCACGCTGGCCGCGACGCTTTCGGTGGTGCCGTCGGTGCCGGTCGCCGGCATGGCGCTGATCCTCGGCGTCGACCGCTTCATGTCGGAATGCCGGGCGCTGACCAACTTCATCGGCAATGCCGTCGCCACGCTGGTTGTCGCCCGCTGGGAAGGCGAGCTCGACGAGGCCAAGCTGGCGAGAGCCCTGGCCGGCACGGCCGACGACAGCCTGCCGGCGGATGTCGTTCCCGCCGAGTAATCCGCGCGGTCGCACACCAAATGGCCGGAGGCATCGCGCCTCCGGCCATTTTTACGTTGACGTGTCAGCCATTGAAGTCCCTCCGCGCTTCCGGGAACGTGCTTGGACCGACAGGCATGCGGGCGGCCAGGCTGCCATCATCGAACAGCACAAGGCTGGCGGCGCCGACCAGCCCGGCATGGCGGCCGAGCTGCGCCTGGACGATCGGCACGTCGCGATAGGCGCGCATGGCGCGCTGGCGGATGGTCGCCTCGATAACCGGATGCATCAGGTCTAGCCCATTGGCGATGCCGCCGCCAACGACCAGCACGTCCGGCGAATAGAGATGCAAGAGGTTGGTGAAGCCGACGCCCAGCCAGCGCGCCTCCTCCTCGAGCAAGGCCAGAGCGAGGTCGTCCTGCAGCCTTGCCGCCTCGACCACATGGCGGCCGGTGACCTCAGCATTGGCCGAGAGACGCCGCAGCGTCGAACCATCGAAAGCCGATGTCGCGGCATTGGCGCGGCGGCCAAGCGCCGTGCCCGAGGCAATGGCCTCGAAGCAGCCGACGACGCCACAGACGCAGCGCTCGCCTTCATTGGTGATGGTCATATGGCCGATCTCGGCGGCCAGCCCACGGCGGCCGTGCAGGATGCGCCCGTCGGCAACGACGCCGCCGCCAATGCCGGTCGACACAGTGACGAAAACCAGCGAACGAGCGCCATGGCCGGCGCCGAAACGCCATTCGCCGAGCGCGGCCGCATTGGCATCGTTCTCCAGCCGCACCGGCAGGCCGAGCCGGCGCTCGAGGATGTCGGCCAGCGGCACATCCTGCCAGCCGGCGAGCGTCGGCGGACCGACGGCGATGCCGGCCAGCGGGTCGAGCGGCCCCGGCGCGCCGACGCCGACGCCGACAATGGCGAGGCCCGGCGCCTCGGCATGCACGGTCGCGGCCAGCGCCTCGATCTGGCCGATAACCACGTCGGGCCCGGCCTGCGCCTGCGTCGGCACGGCGGCGAAGGCCAGGATCTTGCCGTCACGGTCGACCAGCGCGGCACGAAGCTCGGTGCCGCCAAGATCGATCGCGAGGGCGGCTTCGATGCTCATGCCGCGACCTTCAGCCCGTGCAGCCAACCGATGCGGCCGGCGAGGTCCTTGTCGCCGAAAGCGAGCGAACCCAGAACCACGGTTTCGGCGCCGGCGGCGCGCAGCAACGGCACGGTCTCGTGGCGGATGCCGCCATCGGCGGCAAGCACGACCTCGGCCTCGCGGCCGGCCTCGCGCAGGATCGCGCGGGCGGCGCCCAGCCTGTCGCAGGCCTTCTCCGACAGGCTCTGGCCCTTGACGCCGATCGCGGTGCCGAGCAGCGTGACGAAGGCGACCTCGGAGACGAAAGGTTTTACCGCCTCGACCGGCGTCTCCAGCCTGAGCACGACGCCGGCCTCGGCGCCGAGCTCGCGCGCCAGCCGCACGGCGCGCAATCCGGCCTCGCCGTTCTCGGCATGGACGCTGATCATGTCGGCGCCGGCCTCGATGAACTGGCGCGTCTGCGCTTCGACGATTGCCGCATCGACCATCAGATGGACATGGATGGGCTTGGCCGTCAGCCCGGCGATGCGGGCGACGAGATCGGGGAAGAACAGGAAGGACGGGGCGAAATGGCCGTCCGCCACATCGATGTGATGCAGATCGACATGGGGTTCGATGCGCCTGAGGTCGCTCTCGAAATTGGCGAGATTGGCCGACCAGAGCGAGAATTCGGCGATCAGACGATCGCGCGGCAATGCGGCGATTGCCGCCGGGCCTGACAGTGGTTTCGAGATCATGACGGGTCCTGGTTGTTGAAATTCGTGTCGAGAAAACCGCCGATGGCGGCGCGGATTTCGGCGAAGTGGCGATCCTTATCGGCGGCTTTCGGCGTCACCTCGGCGAAGGCCGCATTGGGGATGGTCTCGGCAAGCTCGCGGGCGATCGCCAAGGGATGGACGAGATCGACGCCGCTGCCGATGACCAGCGTGGGTATTGCGAGACCAGCGGCTTCGGCCTGCGTCACGCCGGGTCCGTCGGCCGCGATCGCCTGCATCACTTCGGCGAAGACGGTCGCGTTTTCACGTGCAAAGAAACCGAGCAGCGAGGCGAGATTGTCCGGCGCTTCTGTGCGAAAGCGGGCCGATGTCGCGGAAGACGCGAAGGCGTCGCGGGCCTGATCCAGCGGAAGCCGGCGGATGAGTTCCGCCACTTCGACATAGGGGCGCATGTTTTGTGGTGCCGCGTCGAAGGCCCAGGCGGGACGCACGAACACCAGGCCAAGGATACGGTCAGGGTGCCGGCTCGCGAGGTGCAGCGCGATCGCCGCTCCCATCGAAATGCCACCGGCCACGAAGCGGTCGAGTCGAGCCGCATCAGCGGCGGCCAGCACATCGTCGGCGAACATGGCGATCGAAAACGGACGCTTGCTGCCGGCGCCGGAGCCGCCCTGCGCGCGGCATTCGACGGTCAGCCGGCGGTATGATGGTTGGTCAGGAAAATTCTGCGCCACCTGGGCGGCATCGCCACCGAGACCATGCTGGAAGACGACGGGAAGCCTGCCATGCCCGGTGTCGAAGACACGAAGCGCGGCATCGTCGCGCAGCAGGATCGTTGGCGCCGCACTCATCAGAGCAGCCCCCGCAGGAAGGCGGCGACGCCAGGGGCCTCATCAGAGGACAGCCCGTGCGTGACCAGCGCTCCATCGAAACCCACGGCCTTCAGCCGCGCGACGAAATCCGGAAAATCGACGATGCCTTGCCCTGCCGTGGCGAAGCGGCCGTCACCATGCCGGTCCTTGGCGTGCGCCATGGCGATGTGGCCGGCGGCTTCGCCGATCGCGGCAGCGACGATGGCGCGCGCCTCGTCCGCTGTCGCGTGCTCGAACAGATTGGCCGGATCGAGCACGATCTTGAGACGCCTGGAGCGCATGTCGGCGATCAGACGCGTCGCGTCCCTGGCCGAGGTGACGATGTTGGCCTGCTCGGGCTCGATGCCGAGATCGACGCCGGAATCCTCGGCCAGCGCCAGCGCCTTGCCCATTTCGGCAGCCATGTCGAACCAGGCGGAGGGCGTAGCATTTTCGGGATGATAGGCCCATTGATCGGCAATATTGCGCGAGCCGGTGCAGAGCGTGACCAGCGGGATGCCGAGGGATGCTGCCGTCTTGATGACGACGCCAAGACGGCGAAGGCCATCGTCGCGCACCGCCCTGTCGGGATGTGCCATATTGTAGGTGCCCGAGAGGGCTGCAAGCGAAACGCCTGTCGCCTGTGCGGCAGCGCGGATGGAAGCGATGGCATCCGCTGGTACCGCATCCGGCATTGACGGCAGGCCGGCGCAGGCGAGGTTGAATTGCGTCGTCTCATATCCGGCCTGCTTCACCGCAGCCAGCACGGCGGCGGGGTCAGTGCCCGCAAAGGTCTTGGCGAAGATGCCGAGGCGCATCAGACCGCACCCGAGACGGAGGCAAGTTCGACCCGCTCGCCCGTTTCCACGGAGCGGGCAATGGCGACCATGGCGCGGATCGAGGCGATGCCGTCCTCGACATTGGCGCCGCGCATCGGCGTGCCGTTCAACACTGTGTCGGCAAGGCCTTCCAACTGGCGGCGGAAGAAATGGCCGTCGGCGCCGAGCGGTTTGCGCGAGATCGCGTCCTTTTCATGGAAAATATCAACCTCGCTGGCACGGAAATACCAGGGGTTGAAGGTTTTCGCGATGACGGAACCGTTTTCACCATAGAGCTGGAAGCCTTCATGCCAGTCCATGCGCACGGCGACGGTCAGATCGAGATGGCCGAGCGCGCCGCTGGCGAATTCGGTTTCGACGAACCAGCAATAGGCGCCGAAGCGCTCGTTGAGGCGCGCGCGCACGGCGGTGATTTCGCCGCACAGGAAGCGCGCGGTATCGACGAGATGCGAGCCGTGCGCCAGCATGAAATATTGCCTGAGGTCAGCCTTCGGATTGCCCGAAGGTTTCCTCGCGAGTTTGCTGGTGACCGGCAGCGGTTGCACGGCATCGGTGTTGGTGTAGCGATGGGTGGAATCGCAGTACCAGGCCTTCAGCGCCAGCACCTCGCCCATCTCGTCGCGGACGAAGTCGCGCGCGGCCTCCAGCGCCGGGTCGAAGCGCTTCATGTGGCCGACCTGCAGCACCTTGCCCGAACGCTTCACGGCCGCCGCCAGCGCCTCGCCTTCTTCCACCGAAGTGCCGATCGGCTTTTCACAGAGAACATGCTTGCCGGCATCGAGCGCCTTGATCGACATCGGCACGTGATAGGCGTCAGACGTGGCGACGATCACCGCCTCCAGCTCGGGATCGGCGAGCATGGCGTCATAGTCGGCATACATCTTCTGTGGTTCGTAGGTGGCGCCCATGCGGGCGAGCAGATCGGGCGCCGCGTCGCAGATGGCGTAAAGGTCGGCATTGCCGGCCTTGGCGCAGGACTGCAGATGCGCGAATTGCGCGATCGGGCCGCAGCCAAGCACACCGACTCTCAGGCGTCTGTCTTGTTTCTTGATCATCGTCTCGTTCTTCAGGCGCCGTAGCTGCGCATTGTCTGGCGGTTGGTCTTGACCGCGCCGGCGGGATCGGCGGCGGCCGTTTCGGATTCCTCTTCGAGCACCAGCCAGCCATTGAAACGCGGCGCGGTGCCGGCGATCTCGATAACCTTCGGCGTGTCACAGACGCCCTTGCCCAGCATCGCCCAGGTGCCGCTGGCGTCGACGTCCTTCAAATGGATGTAGCGGATGCGGTCGCGGTAGGTGCGCAGCGTGTCGGCCATGTCCTTGTGGCCACGAAGGATGTGGCCGGTGTCCGGCACCCAGCCGACCAGATCGCGGTCGAGCAAGGCAAAGATCCTGTCATAGTCGGCGCGGTCGAACAGCAGCGTGTTGTGGTGCGAGCTCGGATGCACCGCCACCTGGACACCTGCCCTGCGGCCGAGCTCGCCGGCTCTGTTGTAGACTTCCGCGGCGATGGCGAACTTGTCGTCTCGCGGCCCATCGGACACCACGGTTGCCGACCCCATCGACACCAGCGCACCGGGAAAGGCGGCGGCGAAGTCGATCCAGCGCTGCGCCACCTCGAGATCGGCGCCGATCTGATCCTTGAGCGTAAACCCGCTGTTCGAACCGAAGGCGAAGGAGACCAGCGTCAGGCCGAACGATTTCAGCGCGGCGGCGAATTCCGACGGCCGGTCGGCGTAGCGGCCGATCATGGTGTCGGTGATCTCGATGCCGGAATAGCCGCCATCGGCGATGGCCTTCAGCAGATCGTCGGGGCCGCCGGCAAAACGGTCGCCGAGCATTTCCCAGGTAAAGGTCTGGCAGCCGACTTTGAGGTCTTTCACGTTCATCCTTTCAATCCTTGATACCGCTTATTCCTTGATGGCGCCGTGGGGTGGACATCCTATTTGACCGAGCCCGCGGTCATGCCGGCGAGGAAGTACCTCTGGGCAACGAGGTAGATGAGCAAGAGCGGTAGCGAGCCGAGCACGCTCATCGCCATCATCTGGTTCCATTCGAAGGCGTGCTGCCCCATCAACAGCTGGATGCCGATCGGGACGGTGCGCATGGACGTTGACTTCGTCAGCGTCAACGCAAAGAGAAATTCGTTCCAGCACAACAGGAAGGTGTAGACCGACGTCGCCACGATACCAGGCAGTGAAATCGGGACGATCACCCGCCAAAGCGCTGTCCAGCTGCTGCCGCCATCGACAGCCACGGCTTCGTCGAGATCGCGGGGCAAGGTGTTCAGATATCCCGTCATCAGCAGGATCGCGTACGGCAGTGTAAACACCAGGTAAGTCAGGATCAGTGCGACGTAGGTATCGAAGATACCGTATGAGACGACAAGCCCGAAGAAGGGGATCAAAAGCGTGATCGGCGGAATCGTCTGCGTGCTGATGATGAGTGTGTTCAGGCTGCCCTTGCCGCGGAAATTGAAGCGGCTGAACCCGTAGGCAGCCAGCAAGGCGATCAGCACCGTCAGCACGGTCACCGCTCCCGCCACGAAATAGCTGTTGAAGAAGAAGCGCAGCTTTACCGGGTCGCCAAGGATGGCCGCATACGCTTCCAGCGTGAAGGCCTTGGGCAGGATGGTTGGCGGCAGGGCAAAGATTTCGGTATTCGATTTGAACGAGCTGCTCAGCATCCAGTAGATCGGGAAGGCCGCGAAGAACAACCCCGCGGCAAGCGCGACATGCAGCGCAAAGGTGATCAGCCTGTCTTTCGGCGTGTGCCTTTTCCTCATGGTGACTACCGCGCCTTCTGATAGCGGATGTAGAACAGCGTCAGGCCGAGAGAGATCAGCAGGATGACCACAGCGCTCGCCGAGGCCTGCGACAGGTTGTAGCTCGAAAACGCCAGCTTGTACGTGTAGGTGCTGAGGACCTCGGTCGAGTAGATCGGGCCACCGCCCGTCGTTATCCAGATCAACGGAAAGACCTGCATGGTCCAGATGAAGTCGAGCAGCGAGATGCTGATGATGATCGGCATCAGCTGCGGGATGGTGATGAAGATCAGCTTCTGGTAAGCTTTCGCCCCGTCGATATCGGCGGCCTCGTAGAAATCCTTGGGGATGCCCTGCAAGCCTGCGAGCAGGCTGACCATGAAGAGCGGATAGCCCGCCCAGATATTGGCGAAGGTGACGGCGTGCAGCGCGGTCTCGGGCGAGGAAAACCACTCGACCTTGGAACCGGTGATGCCCAATTGCAGGAGAATGCTGTTCACGACGCCGTTCGGCTCGAGCAGGAGGCGCCAGATCACGGCGATGATCACCGCGGTGAACAGCCAGGGCAGTATGTAGAGCACGCGCAGGATATTGCGCAGCGTCGGATTGATGCGGTCGCTGTTCAGCATGAGCGCGAAGGCCATGCCGATGGTCATGTGGAAAATGACACTCATGCAGGTGAAGTAGAGCGTGTGCCACAGCGAAGCCCAGAACACTGGGTCGTCGAAGATCGCCTGGTAGTGTTTCAGTCCGGCAAAGGATGGGTCACGACGCAGCACCGCGCTGTTCTGGAACGAATAGGCAATCACCGTCACCATCGGCAGCAGCATCAGAAGCCCGATTATGAGCAGCGAGGGCGACAGATAGAGGTAGGGTGCGACCGCTCGTTTCAGCTTGTGGTGGGAGCGCTTTTGCCGGGTCATGTGCCAACCTTGGGATACGCCTTCAAGAGAAGGTAAGCTTCAAAAACAGGTCCATCTCAAATTGCCGATCCGTTGTTGCCGGGTGGCCTGCCCGAAGTCAGACCACCCGGTCGAAGATAGCAAACGGGAACAGGCCGATCAGAATTTCGCCATCCAGCCCTTCTGAGCAGCGGCAGCAGCTTGTTCCGGAGACTGCTCGCCGGCGAGCATCTTCTGGGCTTGCACGTCGAACTGGGTCATCAGGTCTTCAGCCACCGGCAGGCCGGTGAACTCATTGGCGAGATAACCGGTCTTGAAGATTTCAAAAGCCTTGCCGAAAGCCTTGTCCGAGGTCACGAAATCGGGCTTGGCGTTGACGTTGCCGGGGAAGGCGTTGGCAAGCGACACCAGCTTGGCATTCACCTTTTCACTCATCAGATATTGGACGAGTTTCCAGGCCTCTTCCTGATGTTTCGAGGCAGCAGAGATGCCGATGCCCCAGGAGGCATAGGGAAGGCCGCGCTTGCCCGTATAGCCCTCCACGACCGGAACCGGGATGAGGTCGAAGTTCAGCTTGGGATTGCGCTTGCGGATGAGGTTCACATGCGCGAGCGAGTCGATCATCATCCCGACGCGGTCGTTGACGAATTCCTCGACCTTTTCCTGCTCGGTCTTGGTGGCGATGCCGGGCGAGATGGTGCCGGCGTCGTTGAGTGATTTGACGAAGGTGAGCATGTCCACCACCGGCTTGCCCTCGAGAGCGGGCTTGCCGTCCGCCATCATCGACTGACCCGAAGCCCAGACCCACGACATCATGTCGTTCTGGACGCCGGACGGCGTTTGCAGCGATAGCGGCAGCACCCAGCCATACTGGTTCTTGTCGGCGTGGGTCATCTTCTTGGCGGCTTCGAGAAACTCCGCACGGGTCGACGGCAGCTTGGTCACGCCTGCCTGGGCGGCGAGGTCCAAATTGACGAAGACCGGATAGACGAAGGAGGCGACGGGAAACATCACCGCCTTGCCGTCCACCTTGATGATGTCGGCGACTTGGGCTTTGTCGAACTTGCTCGCATCCATCATCGGGTTCATGTCAGCGAGCGCACCCTGCGCGTTCAGATTGTTCACCCAGGCGCCGTCGAGCCCGACGACGTCGCTGAGCGTTCCGGTTGCAGCGCCAACCGAGATCTGGTCTCGCGTGGTCGCATAGGGACCGCTGACCAGCGTCACCTTGATGCCGGGATTCGCGGCCTCGAAATCGTCCATGATTTTTCGCAAGGAGCCTGCGGGCAATTCAGGCTCCCACCATTGGGTGAATTCCAGCGTCGTGTCCGCCATGGCGGCGGTTGCGCCAAGCAACCAGGCGGCCGCGGCCATTTTCAGCATCGCGGGCTTTATCCGAAACGTCATTTTTTTCTCCTCCTTCTCTAGGATCGACCGCACAATGCAGCCGATCGTCTGCTTCATTCAGAAGTCTTCTTCCGCGTACTTTTGCAGGCGCCTCGCTCTCGCCTGCGGGCTCTGCCACAATTCTTCAGATCGCCAGGTGCGTCTCGGGATCGAAGAAATGGAGCTTGCTATCATCCAGGGCCAGCCGGATTGCCGAACCGGAGTGGACTGTGCTGTCCGGTTCGAATCTCGCCACCGCATTCGACGTCAGGCCGAAATCCTGCACCGCGTCGGGGTCGCCGGAGTCCACCCGGATCGCGTCGATGTTCAGATGGACGATATGTTCCGACCCGAGTTCTTCGATCGAGGTCACCTTTGCCGGTATCGTCTGATACTTGCGGCCGGATTCGAGGTCGCTGTCATAGAGATGCTCCGGCCGGATCCCGAACACGATTTTGCGCCCCGCATACGATCTCAAACCCGGCCTGCGCACGAAGGCCGCGTCCTGCAGCCGGATGGTGAAGGCGCCGGCCATAAGCTCGTCGCCAGTCAGGGTCGCTTCGAAAAGGTTCATCGAGGGAGAACCGATGAAGCCGGCAACGAAGGCGTTCACCGGCGATTCGTAGAGCCTCTTGGGTGTGTCGACCTGCTGCAGCACGCCGCCCTTCAGCACCGCGACCCTGTCTCCCATCGTCATCGCTTCGGTCTGGTCGTGGGTCACATAAATGGTCGTCACGCCGAGCTGCTTTTGCAGGCTGGTGATTTCGGCGCGCATCTGGACACGCAGTTTCGCGTCCAGATTGGAAAGCGGTTCGTCCATGAGAAAGGCTGCCGGCTCGCGCACCATGGCGCGGCCCATGGCAACCCTTTGACGCTGTCCGCCGGAAAGGTTGGCGGGTTTGCTGTCCAGCAAAGACGTCAGTTGAAGGGTTTTGGCGATCTCGTCGACGCGCTTCTTGCGTTCGGCCTTCGGCTTGCCTGCCAGCCGCATCGAAAAGGCGATGTTTTCGAACACCGTCATATGCGGGTAGAGCGCGTAGCTCTGGAAAACCATCGCGATGTCGCGGTCCTTGGGCGGCATGTCGACGACGTCGGTACCGCCGATCCGAAGGCTGCCGCTGGTGATGTCCTCCAATCCCGCGATCATCCGCAACGCGGTGGATTTGCCACAGCCGGACGGCCCGACGAGAATCAAAAACTCGCCGTCCTCGACCGACAGGTTCAACTGGTCGATTGCGTGAAAATTGTTCCCGTAGGTCTTGCAGATATTCTCAAGAACGACTTCTGCCATATTCCTCCCTCCACAAGTCTAAGCCACTGATTTTTATTATCCTTCTTGGCCCTTTCGCCTGTGAAAATGTTTCCTCGGATCGTTTCAGGCTATGTTCCGGTATCGAGTTGCGCATATCTGAGTTCGACTGCCGACGGCGCGTTCGTCGACGCCAGCAGTTCCGCGACCTGGTCGGCGGTCGGAAGCGCCTCGCGCCCGCCACGCCCCGTTATCGAAAAGGCCGCCGCCGCGGCAGCGAATGCCACCCGGCCGGCGGTGTCGGAACCGCGCGTCAATGCATGGGCATAGGCGCCATGAAAGCAGTCACCGGCACCGGTCGAGTCGACGACGGCAACCCGGTGCGGAGGCAGGTGCCAGAGCCCTGTCGCATCGCGTCCGCGATAGTACACGCCCCTGCCACCATCGGTCAGAACCACGGCGGACCGCGACGGCGACCACAATGCATCGAGCATCTCGGCGGGCAATCGGCAGCCCGTAGCGGCCCGTGCAAAGCCCAGGGGAAGAATGAGGTGGTCGCATAGCGCAATCAGCCTCTCGGTGGCCGGGCCGCCGCTCCATTCGATATCGCCGAGGATCGCAAGGCCGAGATCGCGAGCCCGAGCCACGACATCCAGCGAGCGGATCGCGTAACTGTCGACGATCAGGACGGTCGCGCGGCTGAGGACCTCGCCCGAGAAATCCGGCGTGGTGCCCAGCATCGCGTCGTCGTCATAGGCAATGAACCGCTCTCCGTCCGAGCCGACCGTGATGCGCGAACGTACCGGGCGCGCATCGGCGTGGCGCGGTGCGAATGCGGTTTCAACACCGCTCTCAATGAGATCGCACAGCACGGCGTCGTCGGCGGCATTGCCCAACCATCCGACGAAGCCGGCGCTTCCGCCGAGCCGCGCGACGGCAGCAAGGGCCGTCGCGACATTTCCGCCGAAAGCCCGGGCACTTTGCAGCACCTTCCCCTTGCCCGCCGACAACGGCTGATCGACATAGACGATGTCGTCGATCGCAATAGCGCCGAAGCCGAGGATTGAGGGGACGGCGGGCATCGTTCAGGCCCCCGCTTTCGCCAAGGCGTCTTGCGCCGAAAGGCCGTCATGGATGACGCCGCGAAAGGCAAGCGCTGCCTTTTCCGGATCGCCATGCCCCCAGAGATTGCGGCCCACCACGGCACCGCGCGCGCCGGCACGGATGGCGTCCGCCGTCTGCTGAAGCGCGCCGAGCAGCGTATCGGTCTTCGGACCACCGGCGATCACGACCGGCACTGGGCAGGTCCGGACGGTCTCTTGGAACGACTCGAAATCGCCCGTGTAGCCGATCTTGATCACGTCGACGCCGGACTCGTAGCCGATGCGCGCCGCATAGGCGATCTCGTCGGGGGTGAAGACGATTTTTGCCCCGTCGGTGAAATCGCGCGGGTAGATATGCGCCACCACCGGCATGCCGTAACGGGCCGCGGCATTCACAGAATCGGTCAGCCAGCGAATGTATTTTCCCTCGGTCGCGCCACGCACCGGAATGGCCACGGCCAACGCATCGGCGCCAGCGCGCACTGCATCCTCGGGCGTTGCAATCAGTTCACTGATGCGATCGTCCGGGGTGAAGCAGCCGGCCTGGATCACCAGGGAAGCCTTGCCTGCATATTGCGGCCACAGATGGCGCGCGGTGCCGGGCTGGATGCTGACGTAGTCGGGTTTGCCCATCATGACGCGTGCAAGCGCGCCCGGCAGGTCGGCAAGGCCGCCTTTGCGCACGTCGCCATAGCCGACGAAGTGGTCGACCGCGCCGCCAAAAAGATTCCCCGATGGATGTGAGAAGAGGCGCGCCAGGCGCACCTTGGTTCCGAGGCTCATGAGTCCAAAACTCTCCAATCGATTGACTTCAAAATCCTGGACCCAGTGTTTTCGAAAGAAAGGATAAATGCAATCTTTCGAAATCTTTCGAATTCGCATATTTTGGTAGAGTGAACCGAGGCCAGGGCGATCGCTTGGCGCATGGAGGCAAGGACAGGGCAATGTTGTCAGAGCAGAGACGCCAATCGATCCTGGGTGAAGTGCAACGCAGCGGACAGGTTCGCATCAAGGACCTGTCAGACGATTTTGGCGTGTCGGAAGTCACGGTGCGCTCCGACCTCGAGATACTGGACCGCAAGGGACTGCTGACCAAGACCCGTGGAGGGGCGGTGACCCGGACCACGGATTCGACCACGGCCGCGTTCGCCCGGCGGATGCAAACGAACCTCGATGCAAAGAAACGCATCGCCCGGGCAGCGGTAGAACTGTTCGAGGACAACCAATCGGTCATCTTCGACGGCGGCTCGACATTGATGCAGGTTGCCATGCTGTTACCACCGCTCAGCAATGTCGTGGTCGCGGCCACGGCGATGAATATCGTGCAGCATCTGATGCATCGGCCCGGGCTCGACGTTCACATGATCGGTGGCCGGGTCTATCCAGACACGGTGAGCACGCTGATCACCGATGCCGACACGGCTCTCGGCGGCTTGGTGGCGCATCAGGTCTTTGTTGGAGCGCATGCGATTGACTCGTCACTGGATGTGGTCGACGTGAACGAAGACATGGCGCGAACGAAGCGAAACCTTGTGCGCATGGCCCGGCGCGTTGTCCTCCTTGCGGATTCGAGCAAATGGGGCGTCAGCGGGACCTCCAAGGCATTTTCGCTGTCGAGCGTCGATGTTGTGATCACCGACGATGGCCTGTCCGGCCCGATACGCAGCCAGCTCGATAGGACCGGGGCCAAGGTGATCTATGCCTGACCCCGTCGCGGTCCCTGGCCGCGACGGAAAGATCTATGCGCACATGACCCACGGGATTCGCATCGGCGCCCGGCCGTTTTTTCAGGTCTGTCATCTTCTCCTCCCAAGGCCGGCAGCCTCCCGATATCGCGCCAGCGTTTTCGCATGTTCTATAAAAATTTTACGCGCGTCAATATTTAAAATGTTGTATAGCGCTTTTCGAAGATGATCAGTTGCCGGAGCAGCGGATCCGGCAGAGCATGACGAAGTTGGGAGGTAAGGCCAGAAATGCAGGCGAAATCAAAGGCGAAGCTGGGAATCGGCGTCATCGGATGCGGTAACATCTCGATGACCTACCTGCGCAATGCCGCCCTCTTTGGTGGAATCGAACTCAGCGCCTGCGCCGATATCTCCGCCGACATGGCAACGTTGCGGGCCAAGGAATATGGCATCAAGGCACTGGGCGTCGATGCGCTGCTCGCCGACCCCGAGATTGATCTCGTCCTCAACCTGACCATTCCTGCCGCACATTTCGACATTTCGTTCTCAGCGCTTTCGGCGGGAAAACATGTCTTCACCGAAAAGCCTCTGGCGACGTCGGCCAGCGACGGGCGTCGGCTGGTGGCAGAGGCGGCCAAGCGCGGCGTGCTGCTCGGCTCGGCGCCTGATACGTTCCTCGGTGCCGCCGGGCGCCGGGCGCGCCGCCTGATGGATGAGGGCGCCATCGGCCGCCCGGTCACCGGCACCGCCTTCATGATGGGGCGCGGCATGGAGCACTGGCACCCGAACCCGCAATTCTACTACCAGCCGGGCGGCGGCCCGGTGTTCGACATGGGCCCCTACTACCTGACCATGCTGGTCAATCTGCTCGGTCCTGTCGCGCGCGTCATGGCGATGGCGACGCGCGGCCAGGAGGAACGCTTGATCACCGCCGAAGGACCGTTCAAAAACACCAGCTTCGAGGTCGGCACGCCGACCAACGTGCTGTCGCTGCTCGAATTCCGCTCGGGCGCCACCGTCACCTTCGGCGCGTCATGGGACGTCTTCAAGCACTCCAACCATCCGATCGAACTGCATGGCACGGAAGGCTCGCTGCGCCTGCCCGATCCCGACACGTTCGGCGGCACCGTTTCGCTGTCCGAACGCGGCGCCGAGTGGAAGGATTTTGCCAGCGAAGGCGAGCTCTACGGCGCCCGTAACTGGCCATACGCAGCGCCTGATCGCGCCAACTATCGTATGCTCGGCGTCGCCGATCTGGTGCGCTCGCTCCAGACAGGGGCAACGCCCCGCGCATCCGGCAATCTGGCGCTGCATGTGCTGGAAATCATGGAAGCGATCCTGCATTCGGGCGAAACCAAAAGCTCGGTCGCCATTGCTGGCGATGTCGTCCAGCCGGCGCTGCTGACCGAGGACGAGGCAAGCAGCCTGCTCGCCTAGGCACGGGCATGACGGAGGTGGGGATGACGCTCGATCCGGATGCCTTGCGCGCCCTCGAAATCGGCCGTGCGGCCGGTGGCGAGCCATTCGAGAACGGCAGCGTGGCGGCGGCGCGGGCCGCCTACAACGCTTCCTTCCCGACACAGCAGGGCGAGCACGAGCCGGTTGCGGCGACCTCGCAACAAGAGATCGACGGGCCGAACGGCCCGGTCACGTTCCGCATCCATCGCGGCATCGGCGCACCGCGAACCGGGGCGCGCGCCGTGCTCTATCTGCATGGCGGCGGCTGGGTCATCGGCAATCTCGATTCGCATGACGAGATCTGCCGATGGCTCGCCAATCTGGGCAACGCCGTCGTCGTCTGCCCCGATTACCGGCTGGCGCCGGAGCACAGGTTTCCGGCAGGGCTCGAGGATTGCGCGGCGGCGCTCCGCTTCATGGCGGAAAACGCCGGAGAACTGGGCATCGACCCCGCCCGCATCAGCCTTGCCGGTGACAGCGCCGGCGGCAACCTTGCCCGCGGTGCTGGCGTTGCTCGCCCGCGACGGGCTGGCGCCGCCGCTTGCCGCCCAGATCCTGATCTATCCCAACACCGATGCACGCCAGACAGCCGACAGCTACCGGCGCTTCGGCGACGGCTTCGGGCTCACCGCCGCCACCATGGCCTGGTTCCGCGACCACTATGTGCGAACGCCGGACGACATCACCGACTGGCGCGTCTCGCCGCTGCTGGCCTCGAGCCTTGCCGGCGCCGCACCGGCGTTTGTCGTGATCGCCGGCCATGACATCCTTGCCGACGAAGGCACGGCCTATGCCGAGCGGCTGCGGGCCGAGGGCGTACCGCTGGTCCTGCGGCACTGGCCGGGACAGATCCACGGCTTCGTCTCGATGGGCCGCCACATTCTGGCGGCGCGGCAAGCGGTGAGCGAGGCGGCGGCCTGGCTGCAATTGCAAACACGCACTCAGGCTGATTGACGCATCACCAGCGTCGCGCCGAGCTTGACGTTGCGTGCCAGACCCTGGCCGGGCGGGTCGGTCTCATCCAGCAAGGCCAGCAGCATCTCGACGCTGCGGCCGGCCATGGCGGCGAAATCCTGCGCCATGGTGGTCAGCGCCGGACAGGTGTAGCGGCTCAGCGGATGATCGTCATGGGCGGCGACGCGGAAGTCGCAATCGGGCCGGCGGCCGATCTTCAGCCCGCGCGAAAAAGCCGCCGCCATGACGCCGAAGGCGAGACGGTCGTTGGCGCACAGCAGCGTGCGCGCCGGCAGGCCGCCTTTCTCGAGCGTCCGCTCCATCCACTCATGGCCGATGCGCTCGAAATCCCAGTTGTAGCCGCCCGCCGCCTCAAGGACGACGGGTTCCAGGCCGGCGGCTCGCATCGTCTCGATATAGCTCTGCAGGCGTTCGCCCGAATTGTGGTTCACATGCGGAATGTCGACATAGACCGGCGGTTCGCCGGACCGGCAGAGATAGTCGACGATGGTCGACGTACTCTGGTGGTTGTCGTTGCCGACGAAAGGCGTGTCACCTTCGATGTAAGTGTCGAAATAGACGATCGGAATGTCCTCGCTCATCCGCTCGAAGACGCCGGGTTCGGAGACCAACCCGAGCGGAGCGACGATGGCGCCGGCGACCTTCAGCGACAACAGCGTCTTGACCGATTCCGCCTCCAGTTTCGGCGAACCGTGCGAAGAGATGACGATCGGCCAGAAACCCTCATCGCGGCAGCGCAGTTCGATGCGGCTGACCATTTCGGCATAGAACGGATCGGTAATCGTCGGCACGACGATGCCGACATTGCGGGTGCGCTTGCGGTTGAGATTGCGCGCGAAAACGTTGGGCTGATAGTCCGAGGAGCGCAGCGCCGCCTCGATGCGCGCCCGCGTCGCCGGCTTCACGCTGGCAGGATCGTCGAAATACTTCGACAGGGTCGGCCGCGACACGCCGGACGCCCTGGCGAAATCATCCATCGTGCGGTGGGTCTTCTCCGCCATCGATATTCCTTTGCCCGCGCCCGCCGACCTTCCCGGTCCGGCCAGAATCAGTCCTGCCGCCGTTGCCGTGAGGCAGCATTGCTTGACTGAATTTGTTCAGTCAAATTTTCGCGTTTCCACTACAACGCAAAAGAGTTGCGCGCGTCAAATTATTTATTGACGCTCTAAAACGAAAACTCGGACTTGGAGCCTCGGTTACGGCTTCGGCAGCAGGACCAGCGCTCCGGTCGTGCGGCGGGATTCCAGATCGCGGTGCGCGTCGGCGGCGTTGGCGAGGGTGTAACGCGTCGGCGCCTCTACGCGGACCACACCTTGCCGCAGCGCCTGGAAGAACCTGGCGACGTGCGGCGCGAGTTTTTCCGGCGTGTCGGTGTAGTGGCCATAGTTGGGCCGCGAAATGGTCAGCGACTTCGACGCGAAGCGGCCGATATCCCAATTGCCGATCGGTCCTGAAGCCTGACCGAAGCTGACGAGATGGCCACGCACGGCAAGGGCGGCGAGCGAGCCGGCGAATGTGTCGTTGCCGACTGCGTCATAGGCGACGTCGGCGCCCCTGCCCCCGGTCAGCCGCATGACGGCATCGGCGAAATTTTCGCGGGAATAGACGATGACATGGTGCGCGCCGAGACGCTCGACGACGCGGGCTTTGTCGTCGCTCGACACGGTCGCGATCACCGTCGCCCCGAGATGACGCGCCCATTGCACCAGCAACTGGCCGATGCCGCCGGCCGCTGCATGGATGAGGACGATATCGCCCGGCTTCACGGCGTGGACATCATGCAGCAGGAAACTGGCGCTGACGCCCTTGAGCAGGCCGGCGGCGGCGATCTCATCGGCAATGTCGTCCGAGAGATGAACCAGCAGCTCGGGCGCCATATTGCGCCGCTCGCTATAGGCGCCGACCGGCGGACAGGCATAGGCAACACGGTCGCCAATCGAAAAGCCCGACACCGCCGAGCCGACTGCCTCGATGATACCGGCCGCCTCCATGCCCGGCACGCCGGGCGGCTGCAGGAGGTCGAAAAACCCGGTGCGGCAATAGACGTCGATAAAATTGACGCCGATCACCGTGTGGCGGATCCGCACCTCGTTCGGCGCTGGCGGCGGCAGCCCGATCTCCTTGAACTGCAACTCCTCCGGTCCGCCATAGCGCTCGACAACGATCGCCCGGGTCGTTGCGGCCTGGCCAGGCGCGGCCATTGACACGGCACGCGGCATGCTCGCCAACGGGGTCGGGCCGACCATCGCATGGGGCGGTCTCGTCTCGACTGGCGAGCCCACGCTCCTGCGTCGCAGCAGATTGCGCACCGCCGCGAAGCCGGCCTGGTAGATTCCTTCGGTGACCAGCCTGACCAGTTCGTCGCGGCGATGCGCCGGCGGCTGGAATTCGGAGCGCCATTCCCAGAAGGTGGCATTGCCGTCGGTCACCGGCTTCAGCCGCAGCGAGGCGACATAGCCCATCAGCGGCAGCGGCGCTTCGAGCAGGCAATAGCTCAGCCGCCGGTCCTTGTCGGACAGTGCCAGCAACTGCTCGCGCAATTCACCGCCATCGTTCAGCCGGAAGTGACGCACGGAGCCTACCGCATCGACCGGTTCGCCGCCCTCGATCTCGCTGAAAGCGATCGCCGGATGCCAGCGGTCATGGCCGTTGAAATCGCGCAGGATCGCCCAGACCTCGTCAACCGGGGCATCGATGATCGTGCTCTGGCAAACCTTGACCATCGGCCGGCGTCAGCGCCCGAACCGGTGTTTCAGCGCGGTCAAGGCGGTCTGAAACACGCCATGGCCGATCTGATGCATGAGAGCAGCCTCGCGATCCGGCGCGCAATCGAACTCCGCTTGCCATTCGGCCAAGGTGAGGTTGCCGTCGGTGATCGGCGTCAGCGACAGGGTGGCAATATAGTTCTCCACCGCCATCGGGCTTTCGAGGATCGCATAGCTGCAGGACAGGTCGTAGTCGGACAGCGCCAGCAGCCTTTCGCGAATGCGGCCGCCGTCCTTCAGCGTGAAATTCCTGATGCAGCCGATCTGGTCGGCCTGGGCGTTCTGCTCGATGCGGCACTCGGCGACGAACGGCGCCCAGCTTGGCAATGCGTTGAAGTTTCGCACCAGCTTCCACACCTCCGCTGCCGGCGCTGGAATGACCGAGGAGACATAGACCTTGGTCATGCTTGCGAGCCGGCTATGGGCATTGCAGTCCGCGCATGCATTGTCCCGCGCCGCGCCAGGTCGACCCCCACTCCGTCGAGCCTCGCTCGACACCTCTCCCCCGATCGACGGGGGAGAGGAAGGGCGCGAACCATCCGCGGCAGGCTCCTTCCTCTCCCTCCGGAGGGGGGAGAGGTGGCGCTGCGAAGCAGCGACGGAGTGGGGGAACCACTTGGCAATCAGGCGCAAGATATCGTCTCGCACGGCCCAACGAAGCACAACGAAACACCGCCCTCACCTCAGTGATCGCGGTCGTCATCGTCGTCCTTGGCGGGTTTGCCTTTGCCCTTCTTGTCACGGGTCAGGCTGGAAATATCCTTGGCGTCGCGCAGCACGTCGGTCATGCGGCCGAGCGAACCGCCCTCGATGCCGATCTCCTTCATCAGATTGTCGATCATCGGCGCCTGCACCCGGTAACGCAGCGCGGAATCGATGACCTCGTCGGTGACGTTGCGGTTGCCGCCTGAGCCGCCATTGATGCCGTCGACATGCAGGATCTTGATGCCGTCGATCTTCTCCATCGGCTTGACGCTCTCGCGGATGATCCCTTCCATGTGGTCGAGCAGCTTTCCGCGCAGGCGCCCGGCCCGCGCACCTTCGGAAAGGATGTTCTCGGCCTCGTTGAGCTGGCGGTGGCCGGCGGCGTCGACCTCGTAGCGCTGGGCCGCGGCAAGGGCGTGGATCTTCTCCGACTCGGCCGAAGCGACTGCGGCGATCTTCTGCGCCTCGGCCAGGCTCTTCGCCGCCTTCATCTCGGCGTCCGCCGCGGATGTGATGCGCAGCGCCTCGCGCTCGGCTTCGCGCTGCGCGCCGATCAGGTCGGTCAGCTTGCGGCGTTCGGCGATCTCGCGCTCGCGGGCGGTGAAGGCCTGCTCCTCGGCCTGGACCGCCTTGGCCCGCACGGCTTCGGAAGCCGCGATCGCGGAGGAACGCTCCTGCGTCTTCTTGGCGATGTCGATCGCCTTCTGGATCTCGGCGATCTCAATCTTCTGGTCGCGGTCGACACCCAGCTGCCTGATATCGCGATCCTTGATCAGCCGCGCTTCCTCGATACCGCGCTCGGTGGTGATGCGGGCGCGCTCGACCTCTTCGCCGGCCGAAATCTCGGCTTCCTCGAACGCCTGGCGCTTGGCGATCTGCAGCGCTTCGAGGTGGCGCTCGCGTTCGATGCGGACCTCGTCGACGACGCGCTCCTGCGCGATCCGCGCGGTCTCGGTCGCCTGGTTCTCGATGATCTCGGCACGACGCTTCTCCGCCTCGGCCCGGGTCACCTCCAGCGCCTTTTCGGCGAGCGCGATCTGGCGTTCCAGCTCGGCGACTTCAAGCAGCTTCTTGCGTTCGATCTCGAGCTTGCTTTGCGTGCCTTCGCGCTCGATGCGGGCCTTCTCCAGCGACAGTTCGAGCGCAATCTGCTCGCGCTCGGTCAGTTCGCGCATTTTCATCTCGGTCTCGTCGAGCGAGCGGCGGCGCGCGATCTCGCGGCGTTGCGTGTCTTCCTCACTCTTGATCCGTTCCTCGGTGATGTTGCGTTCCTGGTTGAGCCGCGATTTCTCGACCGCCTCGCGCGATGAAAGCTGCGCCTGCTCGGATTCCTGGTCGCGCAACGCGCGCTCGATGACGAGCTCCGAACGCTGCGCCGCACGGCGAATCTCGACCTCGCGCTCCTGTTCGAGGCGCGCATATTCGCTGTCGCGATCGATCTCCAGCACCTTGCGCTGGGTGTCCAGATTCTGGTTGCGGATATCGACCAGCGTGCGCTGCTCGATCTCGTTGCGCATCCGGCGCCGGGTCTCGATCGATTCCGTCAGCTGCGTCAGGCCTTCGGCGTCGAAGGCGTTTGACGGATCGAAATATTCGAGGCTGGTCTGGTCGAGGTCGACGATGGCGACGCTTTCGAGTTCCAGGCCGTTGGCGGCGAGCGATTCCTCGGCGAGCCTGCGCACCCTGGCGGCATAGTCGCCGCGCAATTCATGCATTTCTTCCAGCGTCATCTGGGCGGCCACGGTGCGCAGCGCGCCGGCGAACTTGCCCTCCAGCAATTCGCGCAGGCTGTCGGGCTGCAGCGTGCGGCGGCCAAGCGTCTGCGCGGCTGCCGCCACCAGCTCGCGACTGGCGCCGACGCGCACGAAAAATTCGGCGATCAGGTCGACGCGCATGCGGTTGCGGGTGATCAGCGCCAGTCCGTCCTCGCGCCGCACCTCGATGCGCAGCACGTTCATGTTGACCGGGGTGATCTCGTGCAGCACCGGGATGACGAACGCGCCGCCATTGACCACCACCTTCTCGCCCAGGAAGCCGGTGCGCACGAACGCCGTCTCCTTGGTCGAGCGGCGATAAAGCCAGCGCAAGATGTAGACGGCGATCACCACGACAACCGCGGCAATGATCAGCCACAACAGGAAAGCGCCAAAGGTCTGCGCGTCCATGATCTATCCTCCCCAAGACAATACGGTCGGCACGGGGCGACCGGCGATATTTTCAAACATCCACCCGCACGGTGGCGAAGTCCAATTCTTCATGCCCGCCTCTGCAGCTTCGGCGTGATCGCGTGGAAGGCAGCAATCGCCGCGTCGACGAAAGGCGTGTCGTTGATGTTGGCCCGCACGCGTTCGACATGGCGCAAGGGCGTGCGGCGAACCGTCTTCTCGATCGCCTCGAACAGAGCGTTGTCGGCTTCCGGATCATGAAAGGGCTGGCCGGGCGCATCAAGCATCGACACGCCGCCTTCGGGAAGCAGGAAGCGCACCGGGCCGTTCATGGCGTTGAGCCGGGCGCCGATCCATTCGCCGAAAGCGCGGTTCTCGTCGCGCGTGGTGCGCATCAGCGTGACGTTGGGATTGTGAATGACGAATTTGCGGCTGCGGAATTTCTCCGGCACGCTGTCGCGCGGGCCGAAATTGACCATGTCGAGCGCGCCGGTCGAGCCGACATAGGGCAGACCGGTGCGGATGGCCGCCCCAAAGCGATCCTCTGTCGCCGGGAAGACGCCGCCGACGATCATGTCAGCGACTTCCGTGGTGGTGAGATCGAGGAAGGCCGACAGCAGCCGGGAGTCGCCGAGGTTTTCCATCGCCCGCCCGCCAATGCCGGTGGCATGGAAGACGAGGCAGTCATAGTCGGCCTCGAGGCGTTTGGTCACCGCTTGCACCAGAGGCGTGGTGACGCCGAACATGGTGATGCCGACGGCCGGTCGCGCCAGCTTGCGTTTTGCTTCCCACGCCTCGGCGTTGGGCAGTTGCGCGACCATGCCGGCCATGGCGTGCGCGGCGTTGGACAGCACCTGTTCGGTGATTGAGTTCAGCCCCTGAACATCGGCGACCGAATGGAGCATCATGATGTCGGCGCCGCCGACATATTGGGCGACGTCGCCGGCCGCCACCGTCGAGACCATCAGCTTCGGGATGCCGACCGGCAGCACGCGCATGCCCGCCGTTGCCAGCGTGGTGCCGCCGGAACCACCGGCCGAGATCACACCGCCGATGCGCGGTTCGCGCTCGATCCAGCGTGCGAAGGCTTCGGCCATGGCGCTGACCGAGCCACCGCGATCATTGGTGAAGACGGCGGACGAACCCCGCTGGTGCATGCCGGCCACCTGCATGGCGGGGACATCGGCGCTTGTCGGTTTTCCCGATGTGGAGAGATCAACCGTGCGCACGGGCAGGCCGAGCGCTTTCAGCCGGTCGGCGACGAAGCGCAATTCCTTGCCCTTGGTGTCAAAAGTGCCGACGACCAGCACGGTCCGGCCGATGCGCTCGGCAAAGGGAATGGCAAAAACCTTTTTCAAATCGTCCTGCGGTGCTGCCTTGTCGACCGCTGCCTGCCGCAGCTCGGTGACCGGGACGTTCCAGCGGTTGGGCAGTTCGGTGACTGGGCGATAGACGCCGTTCTGCGGCATCGGCTCGGCCGAACCGGTGCCAGCCCTGTCGACGCGGTAAACTTCAGCCAGTTGTTCCCTGGCCTGCGCCACGTCCGCCGGCGTGACTTGCGCTTCCTCGCCATGGCGGCCGACTCCGAGCAGCCGTTGCTGCAATTCGCGGTCGGCGGCGAGCGCCTTGGCATCCATCAGCCGGTTGATGCGGCCATTGACCATGATGGCGACCTGGTTCGACACCGCGGTCGCCACGCCGATATTCTGCTCGATAACCAGCACCGCCATCTCGCCTTCGGCGGCGAGGTCGACCAGCATGCGCTCGACCTGGTCGACGATGACTGGCGCCAGACCTTCGGTCGGCTCGTCCATAACCAAAAGCTTGGGATCGCTGAGCAGCGCCCGCGAGATGGCCAGCATCTGCTGTTCGCCGCCAGACAACTGCGAGCCGCCATTGCCGCGGCGTTCGGCCAGGCGCGGAAAGGTCTGGTAGACGCGCTCGACTGTCCAGCTCGCATCGCGCCTGTTGCCGGCGGCGAGGCGCAGATGCTCGTCGACCGTCAGGCTTGGCCAGACACGGCGGCCTTGCGGCACATAGCCGACACCGAGCCGATGGATTTCGTGCGGCTCGAGCGCCGTGATTTCGCGGCCGTCGACGCGGATCGAGCCGGACTTGGCCCGCTTCAAGCCGACGATGGTGTTGCACAGCGTCGACTTGCCCATACCGTTGCGGCCGACCACCGACAGCACGCCGCTTTCCAGCGTCAGGGAAACACCTTGCAGCGCATGGCTCTCGCCATAGAAGACCTGCAGATCGTCGATGCGCAGCATGGCCTTGGCGATCTTCCCAGGCGTTTGGCGAGAGGTGCGCTCAGCCATGCTTGCCCCCGAGATAGATCTCCTGAACCTCAGGATCGGCCTCGATCTCCTGCGGTGTGCCTTCCTTGAACAGGCGGCCATTGTGCATCATCGAGACATATTCCGAGACGCGCAGCGCGACATCGAGATCGTGCTCGATGATGATGTAGCCGATATGCTTCGGCAGCGCGTTGAGGATGGCGACGAGATCGCGGCGCTCGGTCGGCGACAGGCCGGCCGCCGGCTCGTCGAACAGGATGAAGCGCGGCGCGCCGGCCAATGCCAGCGCGATCTCCAGTTGGCGCTGCTGACCGTGGCTCAGCGTCGCCACCAGCGTGTCGCGGTAGGTTTCCAGATGCACGGCGTTGAGGATCGATTCCGCCTGCACCATGTTGACGTCGTTTGCCGCCGGGCGCAGCAGCGAGAACCGCCGGCGCGAAACGCCACGGCAAGCGAGAAAGATGGAATCGAGGACTGACAGGCCCTTGAACAATTGCGATATCTGATAGGTGCGGCGCAGCCCGCGCCGGATGCGCTCATGCGGCGGCAGGTCGGTGATGTCCTCGCCGAAGAAACGGATGCGCCCCGCCGTCGGCAGGAAGTCGCCGGTCACGGCGTTGAACAGAGTCGTCTTGCCGGCGCCGTTGGAGCCGAGGACCGCGCGCCGTTCGCCGGCCGCGATCCTCATAGTGATGCCCGAGAGCGCCACCAGCGCCCCGAAATGCCGCGCCACGCCATCGAGCTCCAGCGCATAGGCGCCGGTGCTCTGGAGACGGTTTGCTGCGAAGCTTTCGGTCACTGGCGGCTGCACTCGACGTCCGGTTACGGGCAGCTCGGATTGTCGCGGTTGACCGCGCCGAGCTTCATGAACTCGTCTTCGGGAATGCCGAGCGTCTGGTTGACCTGCGGCACGACCTTGACCAGCTTGTTGAGGAGATTGCCGTCGGCGCCTTCGGTGACCTCGGTCAGGAAGATGTCGGCGATGGCGTTGCGGTTCTTGTCGAGCGACACCTTGCCGGTCGGCGTGTCGAAGGACAGTTTCGACAGCGCGTCGCGCAGCTTCTTGCCGCCGTCGGAGACATCGCCGCCGACCTGGTCGAGGCCAAGCAGCGTCGCCTTCATGTCGACATAGTAGCCATGGGCGAAGAGCGAGGGCGACGGGAACGCGCCCGGCTGCTTCTTGTAGGCTTCGACGAAGGCCTTCCAGGCCGGCGCGTCATTGGTGTCGGCGGTCGGGCCGGCAGAGGGCGTGCCCTTCAGCACGTCCTTCAGCTTGCCTTTCGAGGTCAGCACGGTCTGGTCGACGGTGATCGAACCGCCGATCAGCGGCGCGGTACCCCCGCTCTGCTGGTACTGGGTCAGGAAGTTGACGGCGTCGGCGCCACCGAGCGCGACATAGATCGCGTCGACGCCTTCAGGAATGGCGGCGATGACCGACGAAAAATCCTTGTTGCCGATCGGCACCCAGGATTTCGACGGCACATGGCCGCCGGCCTTGCAGAACTCGGCCATGAAGCCGAACACCTGCGTGTAGGGGAAGGAATAATCCTCGGCGACGGTGGCGACCTTCTTGTAGCCCTTGTCCTTGAAGGCATAGGTGCCGAGGCCCGCCATCCACTGCGCGCCATCGGTGGAGAAGCGGAAGAAGTTTTCCGCCGGATTGCGCAGCGTGGTGTCCTGCGCGGCCGAAGTGCCGTTGATGAAGGTCACGTTCGGCTGGGTCTTGGCATAGTCCTTGACGGCGAGGCCTTCGTCGCCAGAGAGCGGGCCGACCAGCACCTTGACGCCGTCCTGCTCGACCAGCTTGCGCGCCGCGCGTACCGCACTGTCGGGCGAGGCATCGGACGAACCCTTGACGATCTCGATCTTCTTGCCGGCGACGGTGCCGTTCATCTCGGCAACCGCGGTCATGGCGCCGCGCTCGCCGTCTTCGCCGAGCACCGTGAACGGCCCTTCGAAAGTGGCGAGCAGGCCGATCTTGATGGTGTCGTCGGCAGCCAGCGCCATCGACGGCGCCGTTAGCCCGGTGAACACAGCCAGCGCGAGCACTGTACGTCTATGCATCCTCATGATTTTCCTCCCGTTGATTTCGTTTTTGCAGTGGTTCATTCCATCCCGGCGGCTAGGGGCCGGGACGCAAGGACTCCTGGGCAAGATGTGGCTTGATCCTCCCCCACAACCCAAGAATTCCATCCGGTGAGACGAAGACGATCACCAGGAACACCATGCCGATCAGCGTGTTGAAACGCTCGGCGCCGACGATGTCGATGGCGAAAGTCTGCATCAGGATAACGACGACCGCACCCAGAAACGGCCCGATCGGGTGGCGCAGGCCGCCGATGACGGCAATGATCAGCACGTCGATCGCGGCATCGACGCCGATGGTGCCGGGCGAGACGCGGCCGTTGAACCAGACCAGCAGCACGCCCGCCAGTCCGGCGATCACGCCGGCCAGCAGCCAGGCGAAGACCTTATGCGCGGTGACGTGATAGCCCAGCGCACGCATGCGGCGCGGATTGTCGCGGATCGCCTGCAAGGTCATGCCGAAGGTCGAGCGCGAGCCGTAGAGCACGGCGGCATAGGAGAGCACCGCCAGGCCAAGGCAGAGATAGTAGAACGGCCTGGGGTCACGCCAGTTGACGCTCCAGAAGGCTGGCGCACGGATGCCGGCATAGCCGGAATGGCCGTTGAAGATGGCGTAGTTCTGCTGCGCGAAATAGTAGGTCGCGGTAGCGATCGCCAGCGTGATCATGATGGTGTAGATGCCCTCGGTGCGCACCGAGATCCAGCCGATCAGCGCCGATGCCAAAGCCGCCGCAAGCAGCGCGAACGGCACCGCGAGCCACCATGGCCAGCCGAAGCCGAGGATGTTGGAATTGTTGTTGCCGAGGATGGCGATGGCATAGGCGGCTATGCCGGCAACAGTGATCTGCGCCAGGCTCACCATGCCGCCATAGCCGGCGAGCAGCATCAGCGACAGGCCGAGCATGCCGAAGATCAAGGAATAGCCGCCGATCTGCGTCAGGAAGAAATCGGATGCCACCAAGGGATAGAGCACCAACGCGACGGCCAGAATGATGTGGCCGGCGCCGAGCTTCTCCAGCCAGTTCCGCTGCGCCGCTGCATTGGGGGTGGCGATAGCCAGGCTCATCTTGCCTTCCCCATAATGCCTTGCGGTCGGACCGCCAGCGTCACCACCATGATGACGAAGGTCAGCACGATGCCATAGGTCGGGAAGTAGACGAGGCCGATCTGCTCGGCGAGGCCGATGAGCAGCGCACCGATGGCGGCGCCCGTGATCGAACCCATGCCGCCGACGATGACCACGACCAGCGAGGCCAGGAGGTAGCGCACATCCTCACCGGGCGCGACCGAGAGCGCCGAGCCGCCGACGACGCCGGCAAAGCCGGCAAGGCCGGCACCAACGGCGAAGACGATGGCGAACACCGCATGCACATTCACACCCGACGCCTGCAGCATGGCGCGGTCGTCGACGCCGGCGCGGATCATCATGCCGACGCGGGTCTTGTGCAGCATCAGCCACAGGCCGACGCCGATGACGATCGCCGCCGCCAGCACGACGACGCGGTAGAGCGGATAGGTGAGGAAGACCGAGGCGCCGTTGGAACGCACGGCTGTGATGATGGGCAAGGTCAGGGCGCCGTCGAGCCATTCCGGTGTGGTGATCTGGTAGGTGCCGCCGGCCCACACCGCCAGCATCAGATCGGCGGCGACGATCGAGATGCCGATCGAGACCAGGGTCTGGCGCAAATCATCGCCTTCGAGGCGACGGAAAACGAAGACCTGCATGACGACGCCGACGATGGCCAGCACGGCAAAACCGGCGGCGACGCCGAGCAGCCAGTAGCCGGTGCGGTTGGTGACTTCGTAGCCGATATAGGCGCCGAGCAGATAGAGCGAACCATGCGCGAGATTGACGTTGCGCATCAGGCCGAAGATCAGCGTGAAGCCGCTGGCGACGAGGAAATAGAGGCCGGCCAGCGTGATGCCGTTGAGGATGGCGCTGACGAAGGCCTTTTTCGAAATCAGGATCGCGTTCAGCCAATCCGGCCAGACAGCGAAGACCAGCCATGCGATGATCGCGACGCCAAGCAGGCCGACAAGGCCCCAGGCCTGCCGGCGCGTCATGCCGCCCTCCGAGAGCGCCGACTGCGATGGCCGGTCGAGCAGGCTCATGCCGTCAGCCGCCGGCGCTGCTCGTTCATGCGCGGCGCCTTGTGGAACTTGCCGTCCTTCATGATGGCGAGGATGCGGTTCTTGTCCTGCAGGATGCGCACATCGGCGATGGGGTCGCCGTCGATCAGCAGGATGTCGGCGAGGTAACCTTCCTTAATCATGCCGAGCTCGTCGCCCATGTTCATGATCTGGCCGCCATACTTCGTGCCGGCCTGGATCGCTTCCATCGGCGAGAAGCCGAGCATCTCGACAAAGGTCTGGATGTCCTTTGCGTTTGTGCCTTGCGGCGTCCAGGCAAAACCGTAGTCGCCGCCGATCAGGACGCGGATGCCGCGCCGGTGCATCTTCTTCATCGTGTCGATGCACATTTCGAGTTCGCGCTCATATTCGAGCGACAGCGGCGAGCCCGGCTTGATGCCCCATTGCTCTGCATGGCGCGCGGTGTTGATCAGCCAGGCGATGCCGGGCGCGACGAAATGCTTGTCCTTGACCGCTTCCAGCATGTCGAGCGCTTCCTCGTCGGCGAAGGAGGCATGGTAGATGTTCTGGATGCCGTGACGGACGCACTGCTTGACCGAGCCGGACGAGCGCGCATGCGCCGACAGCACCTTGTTGCGGCAGCGCGCCTCGGAAGCGGCCATGGCGACCTCCTCTTCCGACATCGGCGTCTCCTCGGCGCCCATGCCGGTGATGCTCTCGCCGGACAGATTGAGCTTTATCGAATCGACGCCGTATTTGATCAGTTGGCGCACGGTGCGGCGGATTTCCTCGGGACCGGAAACGACGATGCCGAGGTTCAGCCCCTCATGCGGAATGTGCGACGGCGAGGAATCGCCGAGGCCGCCGACCGTGGTGATCTCCGGCCCCGCCGCGAGGTAGCGCGGTCCGGGGAAGCGGCCCTGGTTGATGAATTTCTTGGCGACGACATCGAGACGCGGCTTGGCGGCGGCCGCACCCCTGCCGGCGGTGAAACCGGCATCGAGCACCAGCTTGGCCATTTCCATGGTGACCAGCATGTGCTCCTCGATCTCCATCATCTGGATGGGGTCGATGCCGGGCGCGTTGTTCCAGGACAGATGCAGATGCGCATCGATCATGCCGGGCATCAGCGTCGCGCCCATGCCGTCGATGACGGTTGCGCCCCCTGGTGCGCCGCCAGTGTAGGACGACGAAGAGGACGAGCCGAAGCGCGACGAGCCCTTGGTGATCTGCTTGATGCGGTTGCCCTGCACCAGCACCTCGCCGGTGTAGGGATATTCACCTGATGCGTCGAGCACGCGCACATTGGTGAACAGCGTGCTGCCCGAACCGTTGCCGTTCCAGCTATCGTCTGCCATCACAAGCCTCCCAACTTGCCGAGCGCGTAGTTCTACGCCCGATCTGAAATCCTCACCTATCAACCCGTCTCAAAAAATCGGCGAGCTTCTGGCTGCTTTCGCGCGGGCTTTCCACCGTGGCCCAGTGCCCGCACCGATCCAGCGACGAGAATACGGCGCCCTTGATCTTGTCGGCAAGCGCCTGGGCGACCCCTTGCGGGTTGACCGTGTCAGCGTCGCCGGTGACCAGCAATGTCGGCGCCGTGATCCTGCGCGCATCGACGGCGGTCGCCTTGGCCAACGCCTCGCAGGTGCGGGCATAGGATTCCGGATCCTGCCTGGTGATCGACTCCCGCACAAAGGCGACGGCGGCAGGCGAGGTTTCCCTGGTGTGCGCCGAGATCGCATTGGCGACGATCTGGTCGGCGATGTCGGCGATACCACCCGAACGCGCCAGCCGCGCCCGATTGCCGAGCCCTTGCCTGGTCGCTTCAGCCGGTTCCGCGAGCGCACCGAACAGCGCCAGCGATTTAACCAGCGAGGGCTGCGTCGCGGCGATCTGCTGGCAAACGATGGTGCCCATCGAATGGCCGACGAAATGCGCAGATACGACCCCCATGCCGGCCATGGCGCGGATGACGGCCTCGCTCATCCCTTCGATGGTCAGTGGTTCGATCGGGCGTGGCGAGCGGCCAGAGCCCGGAAGGTCGAGCCGGATGACGCGGTACCCGGAAAGTGCCGCCATCTGCGGCTGGAACATGTTCGACGTGCCGCCGAGGCCATGGATCATCACCACGGCCGCACCATCGCCGACGGTTTCGGCAACGACCTGGCCAACTGTCACCGTGGTCATTGCGCATGCTCCGCGAAGCGGTTTTCCAGCGTGCCGATGCCGTCGATCTCGATGCGCACGACGTCGCCGGCCTTGAGGTATTTCGGCGGATCAAAACCGATGCCGACACCGACCGGCGTGCCGGTGGCGATGATGTCGCCGGGCTTCAGCGTGATGCCTTGCGACAGGGTGGCGATGATGGTCGGAATGTCGAAGATGAGCAGCGAGATCCGGGAATCCTGACGCAGATCCTCATTGACGAAACACCGGATGCCGGCGGTCGCCAGATCAAGTTCGTCCTTGGTCACCGCCCATGGCCCCATTGGACAGAATGTGTCCTGCGACTTACCGATCAGCCACTGGCTGTATTTGCCTTGCAGGTCGCGCGCCGTGACGTCGTTGACGATGGTATAGCCCCAGACATGGTCGAGCGCATTCGCCTTCGAAATGCCGCGCCCGCCCTTGCCGATGATGACGGCCAGTTCCGCCTCGTAGTCGATCGCCGTCGAAACCGAGGGATCGATCAGCACGCTGGCATGGTTGGCGACGACCGATTCCGGCACTTTGGAAAAGATGATCGGATGCTTGGGGATCGCGCCGGCGCCGGCGCTGGAATCGAAACCGCTGCGGGCGAATTCATGCGCGTGCTCGTGATAGTTCTTGCCGACGCAGAAGATGTTGCGGCGCGGCTGCGGGATCGGCGCTTCGATCTCGACCTGCACCAGCGGGATCGGCGAGAGCGTGCGCGGCAGGCCGGCGCCATTGCGCTCGATCAAAGCCAGAATGCCTGATTTGGCCTGGTCGACGGAGAAATCGAAGGGGGCAATGGTCTGGGCATCGAGGTCGACAAGACCCACGCGACGTTCGCCGGCGATCGAAAAAGTCGCGACCCGCATCCACTTCCTCCCTGAACCTTTTATGAACCAATACTGGCTCTTTCGATACACGCTATCGCCGATTGGTTCACGCTTCAAGAGGATTCCGACTCACAGATCGACAAAATATAGGCATATCGCGTCCGTTTTTCATCTGAACGCTGGACCTCGCGGCAATCGGTTGATAATATTGGTTCAACATTGGATCAGATAAAAGCTCTTAACGGATGCCGAAACTCGTCGCCAACGATATCGCAACAATGCTCAAGAAGCGGATTTCCTCGGGCGAGTGGCTTGAGGACGGCCGCATGCCGCCTGAGCGCGACCTAGCGGTCGAATTCGGCGTCGCGCGCAACACAGTGCGCCGTGCCGTCGGCTTCCTGGAGGACGATGGAACTGTCGTCCGCCATGTCGGTCGAGGTACCTTTCTGACCGCGACCAACCCGACGTCGATCACCTCAATGGTCACGCGGATGGAAGGCACCAGCCCCGCCGACATGATGGAGATCAGACAGCTGCTCGAACCGGCGGCCGCCGCCTTTGCCGCAACCAATGCCAGCGCCACCGAACTGAACGCGGTTCGCGAAGCGCACCAGACCGCATGCGACGCCAGGGACATGCCGGATTTCGAGCATTGGGACGCGGAATTCCATCACCGGGTGTTTGCGTGCTGCCGCAATGACTTTCTGAAGGAGATCCACAATCTCATGCGCGCCATTCGCAACCAGTCACCCTGGTTCGAAAATGAAGAAGCGTTCGTTCTCGGAGGAACGCCGCCGAGCCTACTGCGACGAGCACCAGGCGATCCTAGATTGCCTGTTTCATCGCGATCCTGAAGGTGCGAAAAACGCAATGCTTGCGCACCTCAGAACCGTCGAGCGCAACCTTCTGGGTCGATAGATCCGCGCATCGTTGGCCGCCCGTCAGTAAGGCAGCCCGACATAGTTCTCGGCGAGCGCGGTCGATGCGGCCCGTGAGTGCACGAGGTAGTCGAGTTCGGCTTCCTGGATGCGCTGACCGAAGTCACCGGTGTCGGGAAAACGGTGCAGCATGGTCGTCATCCACCAGGAAAAGCGCACTGCCTTCCACACCCGCGCCAGCGCCTTTTGCGAATAGACCTCGATGCCGGTTTGCGACTTCTCGATGTAGAAATCGCGCAAGCCGGCGAAGAGATAGCGCACATCGCTGGCGGCGAGGTTGAGGCCCTTGGCGCCGGTGGGCGGCACGATGTGGGCGGCGTCGCCGACCAGGAACAGCCGGCCGAAGCGCATCGGCTCGGCAACGAAGGAGCGCAGCGGCGCGATCGACTTTTCGAAGGACGGCCCGGTGGTGACGTTCGCCGCAGTCCGTTCCGGCAAGCGGCGGCGCAATTCGTCCCAGAAGCGGTCGTCCGACCAGGCCTCGACGCGGTCGCCCTCGGGGCACTGCACATAGTAGCGGCTGCGATGCGTCGAGCGCATCGAGCACAGCGCAAAGCCCCGCTCGTGATTGGCGTAGACCAGTTCCTGATCGGCCGGCGGCACTTCTGCCAGCACGCCGAGCCAGCCGAACGGATAGTGCCGTTCGAAGGTTTTCAGCGCGCGCTCCGGGGCCGATTTGCGGCTGACACCGTGATAGCCATCGCAGCCGGCGATGAAGTCGCAATCGATGCGATGAGAGACGCCGTCCTTGGCGTAGGTGACGAACGGCGCGCCATCGAAATCATGCAGCGCGACATCGGCGGCCTCATACACCGTGACGAGGCCGGCCGCCTCGCGCTTATCCATCAAATCATGCGTCACCTCGGTCTGGCCATAGACGGTGACATGCTTGCCGCCGGTGAGTGCCGCGAGATCGATGCGGTGCAGGCGTCCGTCGAAGGCCAGCGAAATGCCGGAATGCGGCAAGCCTTCGGCATGCAGCCTTGCCGCAGCGCCCGCCTCTTCCAGCAATTCGACCGTGCCCTGTTCGAGCACCCCTGCCCGCACGCGGCCAAGCACATGCTCGCGGCTCGAGCGTTCCAGAATGACGGTCTCGACGCCAATGCCGGCCAGAAGCTGGCCAAGCAGAAGGCCAGAGGGTCCGGAGCCGACGATGACGATTTGAGTGCGCATCAGTGGCCGAGACTTTCGATCTGTGCTGCCAGTTCGGCGGCGAGCCGCAGCGACGCGGCGGTGGCCACCACCATCTGCGGCAGCAGCAGCCATTCCAGCGTCCAGGCCGCGCCCGAGCGCTCCTGTTCATGCAGCAGCGCCTGATGCATGCCGGAAAGCTGCGTGGCGTTGAAGCGGGCCAGAGCCACCAGCGCCTCGGCCTTCACGGGGTTCTGCTTGTGCGGCATCGCCGACGAGCCGCCACCGCCGGACAGCGCGATGTCGGCGCCGCCCTGCGCCATCAGCGCGATGTCCTGGCCGAACTTGCCGAGACTGCCGGTCAGCAGCGACAGCCAGCCGGCAAAATCGGCCAGCCCGTCGCGCTGGCTCTGCCATTGCGGCGCATCGGCAAGGCCTAGTTTTGCTGCAAGCGCGGCGCGCACCGCCGGCCCCTTGTCGCCAAGCTTTTCCAGCGTGCCGGCGGCACCGCCGAACTGCACCACCAGCAAGCGCCTGGATTGGTCCGACAATCTTTCCTGATGCCGTTGCAACGGCGCACGCCATGCAGTCACGCGATCCGCCACTCTGATCGGGATCGCTGGCTGCATGCGGGTCATGCCGGTCAGCGCCCTGCCTCCAAAGCGCTCCTCGAGCGAGGTAAGCCGTATGATGGTCTCGGTCAGCAGCAGGCCGAGATGCTCGATGACGGATTTCAGCCGAAGCATCAGGCTCGTGTCGATGACGTCTTGGCTGGTGGCACCGAAATGCACTTTGTCGCCATGCGGTTCGCCCACCGCAGCCCTGATCTGGCGCACCAGTTCGGGCACGACAACGCCGTCCTTGGCGACGCCTTCCCTGAGCAAGGCGGTGTCGGGCCGGAACGTGGCAAGCGCCGTCACAATCGCTGCCTTCGCCTCTCCGGTGATAACGCCGTTTTCAGCCTCGGCCTCCGCAAGCGCGCTCTCGAACGCCAGCGCCGCCTCGATTTCCACCTCGACGGAAAAATGCCTCGATGCTTCCTCGTCGCCGAGGAGAGCTGACAGTAACGGATGGTCGAAGGGCGATACGGTCATGAGATCTCCTAGCTGTCGAAGAAGACCGTTTCCTTCTCCCCCTGGAGATGGATGTCGAAGACGTAGGTGTCGCCCTGGCGCTCGGCGATCAGCGTCGGCACGCGGATGCGATGTTCGATGCGCGCCAGGATCGGATCCTCGGCATGGGCCTTTTCCTCGTCGGAAAAATAGAGCCGTGTGTGCAGGCCGAGATTGATGCCGCGCGCGACGATCCACAGCGTGATGTGCGGCGCCATCAGGCGACCATCCCGGAATGGTACGCGGCCGGGCTTGATCGTCTCGAATGCGCAGATGCCGGTGTCCATATCCGTCGGGCAACGGCCCCAGCCGAAAAAGTTCGGATCGGCGGCGCCGCGCAATTCGGCCGGTGAATTGTAAAACCCGTCGGCGTCCGCCTGCCAGATCTCGATCAGCGCGTCCTTGAGCGGCGTACCGGTGCCGTCGAGCACACGGATTTTGAGACCGATGCGCTCGCCCTTGGTCTTGTCGTTGACCATGGTCGCGCCAAGGTCGGCCGCATAGACGCCGCCGATGCCGCAGAAGTTCGGCGCCAGCCCGATATGGACGTAAGGGCCAGCGGTCTGCGAGGGGCTTTCCCTGAGGCGGTCGAGCGATTGCGCCATCAATTGCCCTCCAGCCTGTTTTCGAATAGCGACGAGCGGCGGCCGCGCAGCACGATGTCGAACTTGTAGGCGAGCGCATCCATCGGGATCGTCGCCTGCGTGTCGAGGATGGCCGTCAGCGCCTCGATGGCCGCCTTGTCGGCGATGCCGCGCACGATCGGGCACTTCCAGATCAGTGGGTCGCCCTCGAAATACATCTGCGTGATCAGGCGCTGGGCAAAGCCATGGCCGAAGACCGAGAAATGGATGTGCGCCGGACGCCAGTCATTAGGCCCGTTCGGCCAGGGATAAGGACCGGGTTTGACGGTGCGAAAAGCATAACCGCCATCCTCGGCTGATATGGTGCGGCCGCAGCCGCCGAAATTCGGGTCGAGCGGGGCGAGATAGCCATCCTTCTTGTGGCGGTAGCGGCCGCCGGCATTGGCCTGCCAGAATTCGAGCAACACGCCGGGAACGCCAACGCCGCGCTCATCGAGCACCCGCCCATGGACGATGATCCGCTCACCGATGGCGCTCTCGCCCGGCCTGGCGAAATTGTGGATCAGGTCGGCGTCGAATTCGCCCAGCATGGCGTGGCCGAAGACCGGTCCCGCTATTTCCGACAGCGTGTTGTCGAAGGACAAAAGCGCCTTCTGCGGCGAGCGCAGCACCGAACTCTTGTAGCCCGGCGTCAGCGCCGGCGGATGCCATGTCCGGTCGCGCTGGAAGAAAGCGCCGGTCTCGGGCCTCCGGTTCGAGCCGGCCTCAGCTGGCATTGTCGGCTCCGTCCATTTCCGAAAACACGTCCTTGGCTATTCTGAAGGCACGGTTGGCGGCCGGCACGCCGGCATAGATGGCGACATGCAGGAACGCCTCGCAGATATCGTCGCGCGTGGCACCGGTGTTGGCGGTGGCGCGCACATGCAGGGCGACCTCTTCATCATGGCCGAGTGCCGCCAGCAGCGCCAGCGTGACGATCGAGCGCTCGCGCTTGCTGAGACCCGGCCGCGACCACACCGTCCCCCAGGCCGCCTCGGTGATCAGTTCCTGGAAAGGCTGATCGAAATCGGTGGCGGCGACCTCGGCCCGATCGACATGGCGGTCGCCGAGCACGGCGCGCCGCACCGCGAGGCCGGTGCGATATCTGGCTGCGTTGCCGGGGACTTCATCCATGGGTTTCTGCTCCAGGGGCAAGCGATGCGACAAAATCGCGGATCAGCGCGACCAGCGCTTGAGGCTGTTCGACGCAAGGGATGTGTCCGGCGTCGCGGATGATCTCGAAGCGCGCACCGGGGATCAGAGCGGCCAGCGAGCGGACGAGATCGGGGGGCGTCGAGCCATCCTGGTCGCCGACGACGCAGAGCGTTGGCACCGCGATGCGGCGCGCGCTCTCGGTGAAATCCGCATCGCGAACAGCTGCGCAGGTGCCGATGTAACCAGCGAGCGCTTGCCGGGTCATCATGTTCCAATAACCGTCAAGCTCGGCCACCCGCGCGGTGTGGAAGGCGAGGGTGAACCACACTTTGAGAACACCGTCGGCAATAGCCTGGATACCCTTGCGTTCGACGACCGCGATGCGTGTGTTCCAGCTCTCGTTGGTACCGATCTTGTGGGCCGTGTCGCACAGGATCATGGCCTCGACGATCCCGGGGCGCCTGGCATAGAGCCCTTGCGCGATCATGCCGCCGACCGACAGGCCGCACAGCACGACCTTCTCCAATCCGAAATGATCGATGAGCCCCGAAAGATCGTCGACATGATCGTCGATCGACCTGATGTCGCCGATGTCGGACAGCCCGTGGCCGCGCTTGTCATAGACCAGCAAGGACATTTCGCCATCAAGTGCGGCGACAACGTCGTCCCAGATGCGGAAGTCGGTGCCTAGCGAATTGATGAATATGACCGCGCGCGCAGTGCCGGTCGCCTTGATGTGGCGATGGTGCAGCGTGATGCCGCCAATGGTGACGAATGGCACGATTTCGATCCTCCGCCCCCACATTGCACAAGGCATTTGGTTCGGTAAAATGATATTTTACGCCGCTTCATTAACTCCGGGGTTATCAAATTATGGCCGAAAGCCGCATCCGGTTCCGTCACCTGCAGGCCTTCCTGGAGGTCGCGCGGCAGGGCAGCGTGGCCCGCGCCGCCGATTTCCTGCATGTCAGCGCGCCGGCGGTGACCAAGACGTTGCGTGAGTTGGAAGAGGCCCTCGGTGTCGCCGTCGTCGAGCGTGACGGGCGCGGCATCCGGGTCACAAGGCTTGGCGAGATCTTCCTCGGCCATGCCGGCTCGGCGATTACGGCGTTGAAGCGCGGCGTCGATTCCGTGCGCCAGGACGGCGCCATCAACCGCCATCCGATTCGCATCGGCGCGCTGCCGACCGTGTCGGCGAAGGTCATGCCACAGGCCATGAGCCTGTTCCTCAGGGAAAACACCGGAGCGGCGATCAAGATCGTCACCGGCGAGAATGCCGTGCTGCTCGAACAATTGCGCATCGGCGCGCTCGATCTCGTCGTCGGCCGACTGGCGGCGCCAGAAAACATGACCGGCTTCTTCTTCGAGCACCTCTATTCCGAACAGGTGCTGTTCGTGGTGCGGGCCGGACATCCGCTGCTGGAACCGGGGGCGGACATCTTCGCCAGGCTCGACGAATTCCCGGTGCTGATGCCGACCCGGGAATCCGTCATCCGCCCCTTTGTCGATCGCCTGTTCATCACCAACGGCATGACCGCGCCGGCGACCGAGATCGAGACGGTCTCGGATTCGTTCGGGCGTTCCTTCATGCGACAGAGCAATGCGGTGTGGATCATTTCGGCCGGCGTGGTGGCCAACGAAATCGCCAGCCGCGCCTTCGTCGCTTTGCCGGTCGACACCGAGGAGACCAAAGGGCCGGTCGGCCTGACGATGCGCACCGACACGGCGCCCTCACCCGCCTTCACCATCCTGCTGCAGACCATTCGCGAGGCGGCCAGACCGGGCAAATGAGGCATTGGACTGGTCGGACCGGCGCCGTCTTCATCGGAAATCTCCTAACCGTGAGGTTAATGAAACACCGCAAAATATCATTTTACCGAACCAAACCACTGGTGCACTGTACCGATGGAGGACCACAGAGGGAGGAATGCATGACCTACGCTAGCGGTAGCAGATCCAGTATTCGTGGCGTGTCTCGGCGCCAGTTCATTGCCACCTCGATTGCCGGCGGCGCCGCACTCGCTCTGGGCGGCAAGAGCGCCTTCGCCCAGGCAGGCGACACGCTCAAGGTCGGCTTTGTCAGTCCGCGCACCGGGCCGCTGGCCGGCTTCGGCCAGACCGACGGCTATGTGCTCGATCTTGCCCGCAAGGCGCTGGCCGGCGGCCTTGAGATCGGCGGCAAGAAATACAGTGTGGAAATCCTCGATCAGGATACGCAGTCCGATCCATCCCGCGCCGGCCAGCTCGCCAAGGACCTGATCAACAACCAGGCCATCGACCTGATGCTGGCGGTGTCGACGCCCGAAGTGATCAATCCGGTGGCCGATGCCTGCGAGGCCGCCGGCGTGCCGTGTCTGTCAACCGTCATGCCGTGGGAGGCCTGGTATTTCGGCCGTGGCGCCAAGCCCGGCGCGCCCTCGCCATTCAAATGGACCTATCATTTCGGCTTCGGCGTCGGCGAGTTCTTCAAGACCTATATCTCGCAATGGAACCTGATCGAGACCAACAAGAAGGTCGGCGTCATGTATCCCAACGACGCCGACGGCAACGCCATCCGTGCCAATCTGGCGCCGCTGCTGGCCAAGCAGGGTTTTACCATCGTCGATCCCGGCGCCTATGAAACCGGCACCACCGACTATTCCTCGCAGATCGCGCTGTTCAAGCAGGAAGGCGTCGAGATCTTCAACTCCTTCCCGATCCCGCCGGACTTCGCCGCTTTCTGGCGCCAGGCGGCGCAGCAAGGGCTGATCAAGCAGATCAAGATTTGCCAGGTGGCCAAGACCGGGCTGTTCCCCTCCGACATCGAGGCGCTCGGTGACCTCGGCGTGAAGATTTCCAGCGCCGCCTACTGGCACAAGGCCTTCCCCTACAAGTCGCCGCTGACCGGCGTTTCGGGCACAGAGCTCGCCGACGGCTATGAGGCGGCAAGCGGCAAGCAGTGGACGCAGCAGCTCGGCGCCTCGATGTCGCTGCTCGACGCCGGCTTCGAAGCGCTGAAGGCCAGCACCGATGCCAAGGACAAGGCGGCGGTGGCCAAGGCGCTAAGCACACTCAAGACCGAGACGATGATCGGCAAGGTCGACTTCACCAGCGGCCCGGTCGCCAATGTCTCGCCCGGCCCGATCATCGGCACGCAGTGGGTCGCCGCCAAGGAAGGCAGCAAATTCCCGCTCGACTATGTGGTGACCGAGAACGCCACCGATCCGAAAGTGCCCGTCGAAGCCAAGCTTCTGCCTTACAACGGTTGACGGGCCGCTGACGAGGATCGCCTGGTGACCCATCCGCAACAACAGGCTGTTCTCACCGCCGCCGGCATCCACAAGCGCTTCGGCGCGCTTGTGGTGCTGGATGCGGTCGACTTCACCATGGCAGCCGACGAGGCGGTCGGCATTGTCGGTCCGAACGGCGCCGGCAAGACGACGCTGCTCAGCGTGCTTTCAGGCGCCTTTCCGCCAAGCGCGGGCACGGTCAGCTTCAAGGGCGGCGACGTGACGGCGCTGCCGGCGACGCAGCGCTGCCGGCTCGGCCTGGTGCGCACGCATCAGGTGCCAAAACCATTCAGCGGCATGACCACTTTCGAGAATGTCTTCGTCGCCGCCTCGCATGGCGCAGGGCTTGGCCGCGACGAGGCCTATGAGGAGGCGCTCGGCTCGCTGAAACTATGCGGCATGCTGGGTGTTGCCAACCGCCGCGCCGAGACGCTCGGCTTGCTCGACCGCAAGCGACTGGAACTGGCACGCGCGCTGGCGGCAAGACCGACGCTGCTATTGCTGGACGAGATCGGCGGCGGGCTGACCGATGGCGAAGCCGGCGAACTTGTCGACACGATCAAGGAATTGCGCCGGCGCAAGATCGGAATCGTCTGGATCGAGCACATCGTCCACATCCTGCTGCAGGTGGCCGAGCGGCTGATCTGCATGGATGCGGAAAATCATCGCCGACGGCGAGCCGCAAGCCGTGATGGCCGATCCGGAGGTGGTGCGCGCCTATCTCGGCGGAGGCCCGAAATGAGCCTGCTGTCGGTCGAGGACCTGGTTGTCCGCCATGGCCTGCTGCAGGCGGTGCGGGGCATGAGCTTCTCTGTCGAGCGCGGCGAGACATTGGCGCTGGTCGGCGCAAATGGCGCCGGCAAGACGACGCTGCTCAGGGCAATCGCCGGCGCGCATCAACCGGCAGCCGGGCGCGTGCTGCTCGACAGCGCCGATCTGACCAGCGTGCCATCACACAGGCGCGTCGGCATGGGCATCGCGCTGGTGCCGGAAGGGCGAAAGCTGTTCGTGCAGATGACGGTCGAGGAAAACCTTCTGCTCGGCAGGACCTCCGGCCGACCGGGCGACTGGAGCGTCGACAAGGTGCTCGAGATGTTCCCCAATCTGAAACCGCGCCGCCACGCCAAGACGGGCCATCTCTCAGGCGGCGAGCAGCAGGCGACGGCGATCGGCCGGGCGCTGATGAGCAATCCGGACGTGCTTTTGCTCGACGAGGTTTCACTCGGCCTGTCGCCACTGATCGTCGACCGTGTCTATGCGGCCCTTCAGGGGCTAATCGCTTCCGGCACGACCATCATCCTGGTCGAACAGGATCTCAATCGCGCGCTGTCGGTCTCCGACAGGGTCATCTGCATGCTCGAAGGGCGTGTCGCGCTCGAAGGGCCGAGCAAGGCGGTGTCGCGCGATGATGTGACAAAGGCCTATTTCGGCCTGCACCGGAAAAGCCCCGGGAGCGTTCCGGCATGAGCAACCAGATCATCCAGGGCATTCTTCTCGGCGGCTACTATGCGCTGATCGCCTGCGGCCTGTCCTTCATGTTCTCGGTGATGCGCATCATCAACCTCGCCCATGGCAGCCTCGCCGTGTTCGCCGCCTTTGCGCTGTGGTGGCTGGCCTCGCGGTTCCATATCTCGCCCTTTGTTGGCCTGCTCATCGTGTTGCCTTTGATGGCGGCGATCGGCTGGGCGTTGCAGCGCTTCCTGCTCGAGCGCAGCGCGCGCGGTGGGGCGCTGCTGCCGATCCTGACCACGTTCGGCCTGGCGATCGTCATCGACAACATGCTGTTCGAGCAGTTTGGCGCCGATACGCGCTCGCTGGCGCCTTATATCGGCAGCCTGTCCTATGATTCCTGGGAGTGGCCAGGCAGCATCTATGTCGGCAAGCTTGCCGTGATCATGTTTGCCACCGCCGTGATCCTGCTGGGCGGGCTGCAGCTTTTCCTGACCCGCACCAGGCTTGGCCGCGCGATCCGCGCCACTTCGGAAGACCCTGATACGGCCGGCTTGGTCGGCGTCGATGCACGCCGCGCCAATGCCATTGCGGCGGCCATTGCCATGGTCACGGTTGGCCTTTCCGGCGCCTTCCTCGGCATGCGCGCCACCTTCGACCCCTATGCCGGCGCGCCGCAATTGCTGTTTGCTTTCGAGGCGGCGGTGATCGGTGGCGCCGGCTCACTGTGGGGAACGCTGATCGGCGGCATCGTGCTGGCGCTTGCGCAGACGCTTGGCGCGCAGGTGCATCCGCAGGGATTTCTGATTGGCGGCCATGCGGTGTTCCTCGTCGTGCTGTTCGTGCGGTTGTCGACATCCGGCCTCGGGCTGCGCGGCCTGTTGCGTCTGCCTTCGCGGAGCGCGTCATGAGCACCGTTTCGTCCTCACCGGTCATCGAGCGCGGTACGGCGACATCGCGGATCGCGGCGGTGGCTGTTGCTGTCATCATCGCGCTGCTTGCCATTGCGCCGCAATTCCTCTCGGCTGGCGCCGTCGACCGCATGACCGCGCTGTTCATCTATGTGATCCTGGCGGCGATGTGGAACGCTCTTGCCGGCTTCGGCGGGCTGGTCTCGGTCGGCCAGCAGGTGTTCTTCGGGCTCGGCGCCTATTTCGCCATCCGGCTGGCCGATGCCGGGCTCAACCCCTTCGCCTCGCTTTTTGTTTCGGCTGTCATTGTCGGCTTGGTCTCCTGGCCACTGTCGCTGTTCATGCTGCGGCTGAGGAACGGCGAGTTCGCCATCGGCATGTGGGTGATCGCGGCGCTGACGCATCTCCTGGTCAATCTCGACCGGCTGGTGCAAGGCGAAACCGGCACGTCGCTGATCTCGCTCAACGTCTACGATGCCGGCACCAGGCGGGCTGTTATCTACTGGCTGGCGCTGGCCTCGATGACCGCCCTGCTCGCCATCCTGTTCGGCCTGCTGCGCGGCAGCACCGGTGCTGCCATCCGCGCCATACGCGACAATGAGGACGCAGCCGCCTCGGTCGGCGTGCGCGTCACCGGCACCAAGCGGCTGCTGTTCGTGCTTGCCGCCTTCGGCATCGGCATTGCCGGCGCGCTGTGGCTGGCGACCTCCATCACCTTCCAGCCGAAAACCTACTTCAACGTTCAGTGGACCGCCTACATGATCTTCATGGTGCTGGTCGGCGGCATCGGTACGTTTGAGGGCGCCATTCTCGGCGCGCTGGTGTTCTTCCTCATCGAGACGTGGTTCGGCGGCACCGGTGTCTGGTACCTGGTCGGCCTCGGCGCCACCGCCGTGCTGTTCTCGCTGTTCCTGCCGCGCGGCCTGTGGGGAACGATCGAGGAGCGTTTCGGCTTGCGCCTGCTGCCGGTCGGCTACCGCGTCAGGCTTCCGGCATCCTCTGTCGATGGCGAAGCGACGCCCTCGCCGCAACAAGCCACACTTGATCAGGAGAAGGCATGACCATGCTTTTCGGCAAGACGATCCTCATCACCGGTGTCGCCTCAGGTATCGGCGCGCGCACGGCGGAACTCGCCGGCCAGCTTGGCGCCGAGGTGATCGGCGTCGATGTGCGTGAGCCGGCTGCTGCGGTGGGCAGCTTCGTCAAGGCCGACATCTCGTCGAAGGTCGGCGTCGATAACCTCATCGCGCGCCTGCCGCAGCGAATCGACGCGCTCTGCAATGTCGCCGGCCTTTCCGGCAACACCGGCGCGGTGCCCACGCTGGCCGTCAATTTCTTTGGCCTCAGAGCGCTCTCGGAAAGCCTCGCGCCAAGACTTCGCGAAGGCGGCGCCATCGTCAATGTCGCCTCGATCGCCGGCTATGGCTGGCGCGCCAATCTCAACCGCGCCGCGTCGATGGTCGGCATCGAGGGTTTCCCGGATGTCGCTGAGGTGGTCGCCGACCACGCGGTCAAGAACGAGGAAGGCTATCCCGTCTCCAAGGAGCTGCTGCTGTTGTGGACCTTCCGCGCAGCGCATCAGGATCTGTTCAAGCGCCGTGGCATCCGCGTCAACGCAGTGAGCCCCGGCCCGGTCGAGACGCCGATCCTGAAACAGTTCCGTACCGTGCTGGGTGACGCCCGGGTCGACAGCGACATTGCCAGGGTAGGACGTGCCGGCACCTCGGCGATATCGCTCCGGTCGTGCTGTTCCTGTGTTCGGACGGCGCGCGCTGGGTCAATGGCGCGAATGTGCCGGTCGACGGCGGCCTCGAAGCATCGATAAACGCCGAAGTGCTCGGCTTCTAATTCAATGAGGCGCTCCTGATGGAGCGAGGGAGACAATCATGGATATCGGACTTCTGATCGACGGCGATAAAAGGGATGCGTCCGGTGCAGCCGCCTATGAGCGCATGGACCCGTTCACCGGCAAGCTGGCGACGCGCGCCGCGGCGGCCAGCGTCGCCGACGCCAACGCCGCCGTCGAAGCCGCCGCAGCCGCCTTCACGACCTGGTCGAAGACCGGGCCTGGCGAGCGCCGCGCCTTACTGTCCAAGGCGGCTGACGTCATGGCCTCCAAGGTCGGCGAGTTCACCAAATTGATGATGGAAGAGACTGGAGCCACTGGCCCCTGGGCCGGCTTCAACGTCATGCTGGCGGCCAACATGCTGCGCGAGGCGGCGGCGATGACGACGCAGATCTCGGGGGAAATCATTCCCTCGGACAAGCCGGGGACACTGGCCATGGCGATCCGCCAGCCGGCCGGCGTGTGCCTCGGCATCGCGCCGTGGAACGCGCCGGTCATTCTCGGCACCCGCGCCATCGCCATGCCGATCGCCTGCGGCAACACCGTGGTGCTGAAGGCTTCGGAAATGTGCCCGGGCACGCATCGGCTGATCGGCCAGGTGCTGGTGGAGGCCGGCCTGCCCAAGGGCGTCATCAATGTCGTCACCAACGACCCCAAGGATGCCGCCGGGATTGTCGAGGCGCTGGTAGCCCACCCTGCGGTCAAGCGCGTCAACTTCACCGGTTCGACCAAGGTCGGCCGCATCATCGCCGAACTCGCAGGGCGGCATCTGAAGCCAGCGCTGCTTGAACTCGGTGGCAAGGCGCCGCTGCTGGTGCTGGACGATGCCGACATCGATGCGGCAGTGAATGCCGCCACCTTCGGCGCCTTCATGCATCAGGGACAGATCTGCATGTCGACCGAGCGGCTGATAGTCGACGACAAGGTCGCCGATGAATTCGTAACAAAGCTCGCGGCCCGTGCCTCGCAGCTGCCGGCCGGCGATCCGCGCGGCCATGTCGTGCTGGGCTCGCTGATCAGCAGCCAGGCCGCCGACAAGATGGAGGAACTCGTCGCCGACGCTGTCGCCAAAGGCGCCAAGCTGGTCGCTGGGGGCAAGCGCACTGGCACCGTTGTCGAGGCAACGCTGCTCGACCATGTGACACCGGCCATGCGCGTCTATTCGGAAGAATCTTTGGGCCGGTCAAGCCGGTAATCCGGGTGAAGGGCGAGGACGAAGCCATACGCGTCGCCAACGATACGGAATATGGTCTGTCGTCGGCGGTGTTCAGCCGCGACATCAAGCGCGCCATGGCGGTCGCCGCGCGCATCGAGGCCGGCATCTGCCACATCAACGGCCCGACCGTCGGCGACGAGGCGCAAATGCCGTTCGGCGGCGTCAAGGGCTCGGGCTATGGCCGCTTCGGCGGCAAGGCCTCGATTGCCGAATTCACCGACCTGCGCTGGGTGACGATCGAGGATCCGGGCCAGCATTATCCGTTCTGACCCGGCCAGCTTCGGGATCAAACAGCCAGTGACGGCGTGAAGCGAACACTGGCGGATCGCATCAGACCGGGCGCCAGTACGATGCAACCGGTGTCGATGCGGCCGCTCGTGCGGTTGAAGGCATCCGTGATGTTGCTGACCGGCTCGGCGCAAAAGAACGGCTCGCCTGGCGGCGTGTAGAGGACGAGGAAATCGAGCGGCGCCTCGGCCTCGATGTCCAGCTGCCGCCCGTGTTCGGGCCAAGTGATCCTGGCGCGGCGCGCCCATCCGGTGAAAACCGTGTCGAAATCCACTTCCGATACGTCAAAGCCGATGGACGGATCGGCGCCTACAGGTGGCAGGACATGCCAGGTGGGCAGGACCTCCGTATCGGTTTCCCACATGCCGGATACCGGCGCCTGTACATGCGTCCATGGCGTCGACGGGAAATAGGGATGGAGGCCGAAGCCAGCCGGCATCGGCGCGTCCGACAGGTTGCGCACTGTTATGGTGATGCAAAGCCTGCCGTCGGCCAGCGTGATCTCTTGCTCGGCCTCGTAGCTCCATGGCCAGGAATCGGCGGTGTGGCGATAGCGCAGGACGATCGTGCTGGTTTCATGCCTGGCAACCGTCCAAGGCCGACGCCAGCCATGACCATGCTCATGATGCGGATCGTCGGCAGTCGTCGGGAGCTGGATGGTGCGCCCAGCGAACTCGAAGCGACCGCCCCTTATGCGATTGGAATAGGGAACCAGCGGGAAGCAGGCCATGGCGCCGGCATCGCGACGGCTGACCGCCGCCGGATCCGCCGGGCGCAGCCAATCCACGGCAGAGCCATTGTGCCACCAGCGATACGACGCCAGCGCTCCGCCGGCGGCCGGCGCAATGTCGACCGTCGCGATGCCGTCGCTGATCGAGACCAGTTGCGTGTGCTGCGCGGCAACAGCTGCGGAATTCTTTGTCGTTGGCACTTCCCTGTCCCTTGACTCCAATCGCCACGGCTATAAGACATATCATATGAATAGTATGAAGAATAAGAAATCTTTCAGCACGGCGCGCACGTCACGGGTTGCCGTGGCCGTTTCCAGTGGCTCCACCGCGTTGCACGCAACGGTCGTCGAGCAGATCGGCTTGCGCATCGTGCAGGGCGACTTCCTGCCCGGCGAGGCGCTGCCCAATGCCGACGATTCCAGCGAGATGCTGGGCGTCAGCCGCACAGTGCTGCGCGAGGCGATCAAGGTGCTGGCCGGCAAGGGGCTGGTCGAATCGCGGCCGAAGACCGGCACACGCGTGCGTCCACGCGCCGACTGGAATTTCCTCGATCCGGACGTGCTGTCCTGGCGCTACGCCCGCGGCGTCAGCGCCGATGATGTCCGCGCGCTGTTCGAACTGCGGCGTGCCATCGAGCCTATGTCGGCAGCACTTGCCGCCCAGCGCGCCACGCCTGCACAGATCGCCGAGATCCATGCGGCACTGGCCGAAATGGAGGCGGTGAGCGATGACGGCGACCGCTTCGCCAAGCCCGATCTGGTGTTCCACCAGACCATCCTGCGCATGACCGGCAACGAGCTGATCGGCTCGCTGGCGGCATTGGTCGAAACCGCGCTGGTGATGAGCTTTCGCCTCTCCAACGACAATCCGGAAGGCCAGCGCCACTCCTTGCCACTGCACCGCGAGGTGGCCGAGAAGATCGCCGCCGGCGACGCCGCTGGCGCGCAGAAGGCGCTGCTGGTGCTCATCGACAATGCCGAGGACGACGTGCGCCGCAGCGTAGAGAACCGCAACAAGCGCCGCCAGGATCGGGAACAGACATCGTGACCGAAACCAGACGCAAACTGCGGTCCGAAGCCTGGTTCGGCGGTGAAGGCAAGAACGCCTTCATGCACCGCAGCTGGATGAAGAATCAGGGCATCCCCGCCGACGCTTTCGACGGTCGCCCGGTGATCGGCATCTGCAACACCTGGTCGGAACTGACTCCGTGCAATGCGCATCTCCGCGCCTTGGCCGATCACGTCAAGCGCGGCGTCTACGAGGCCGGCGGCCTGCCGCTGGAGTTCCCGGTGATGTCTTTGGGCGAGAGCAACATGCGCCCGACAGCTATGTTGTTTCGCAATTTGGTCAGCATGGATGTCGAGGAATCGATCCGCGGCAATCCGATCGATGGCGTCATCCTGCTGGTCGGCTGCGACAAGACCACGCCGGCGCTGCTGATGGGGGCTGCCTCGTGCAATTTGCCGACCATCACTGTCTCCGGCGGACCGATGCTGAACGGCAAGTTCCGCGGGCAAGATATCGGTTCCGGCACCCATGTCTGGAAGTTCGCCGAAGAGGTGAAGGCTGGTCGCATGCCGGTCGCCGACTTCCTTGCCGCAGAACAGGGCCAGAGCCGGTCGGCCGGCAGTTGCATGACGATGGGCACGGCCTCGACCATGGCCAGCATGGTGGAGGCGCTCGGCATCGGCATGCCGGACAATGCCGCGATCCCGGCGGTGGATTCGCGCCGTGGCGTGCTCGCCCAGATGGCCGGACGCCAGATCGTCGAATTGGTGCGCAGGGACGTGAACATTTCGGACATTCTCACAAGGCAAGCGTTCGAGAACGCCATCCGCGTCAACGGCGCGATCGGCGGCTCGACCAATGCGGTGCTGCATCTGATTGCCATCGCCAACCGGGTCGGCGTCGATCTCAGCCTCGAGGACTGGGACCGCCTTGGCCGCGACGTTCCAACCATTGTCGACCTGATGCCGTCGGGCCGGTTCCTGATGGAAGATTTCTACTATGCCGGGGGGCTGGCTGCGGTCATGGCGTCGCTTGATGAAGTGGGGCTTCTTCATCGCGACGTCATGACCGTCAGCGACAAGACGATCGGGGAGTTGATCGACGGCGCGCCCAACTATAACCGCGAAGTCATCCGGCCGCTGAGCGAGCCGCTGACCGAGCAAGGCGGCATCTCGATCCTGCGCGGCAATCTGGCGCCCAATGGCGCCGTCATCAAGCCGTCGGCAGCGACGCCCGAACTGATGCAGCATCGCGGCAAGGCCGTCGTCTTCGAGAACATCGAGCACTACTACGCCCGCATCGACGATCCGGAGCTGGATATCGACGCCTCCTCGGTGATGGTGCTGAAGAATTGCGGACCGCGCGGCTATCCCGGCATGGCCGAGGTCGGCAACATGCCGCTGCCGGCCAAGCTGCTCAAGCAAGGCGTCTCCGACATGGTGCGCATCTCGGACGCGCGCATGAGCGGCACGGCCTATGGCACCGTGGTGCTGCATGTGGCGCCTGAGGCCGCGGCAGGCGGTGCGCTGGCGCTGGTGCGCGACGGCGATCTCATCGAGCTCGATGTCGCCGGCCGCCGGCTGGAACTGCTGGTGTCGGACGAGGAACTGGCAATCCGCCGCCGCGACTGGCAGCCGCCGGCGCCGCCGGAAGGCGGCTACCAGAGCCTCTATGTCGAGCGCGTGCTGCAGGCCGACAAAGGCTGCGATTTCGATTTCCTCGTCGGCCGGCGCGATGCCGGCATCCCCCGGCATTCCCACTAGGAGAGGCGCGCAATGACGGATCAGATCGGCAGCTACGCGACCTACCCGAGCCTCAAGGGCCGCAGCGTCTTCATCACCGGCGGCGGCAGCGGCATCGGCGAAAGCCTGGTGCGGCATTTCTGCGCGCAAGGCAGCCGCGTCGCCTTCGTCGATCTGGCCGAGGAACCATCCCGGCTGCTCGTCGATGCAATCACTGCCGAAGGACATAACGCGCCGCTCTTCATTCCTTGCGACCTGCGCGATGTCGAGCAGCTACAGGCGGCTACCGCGCAAGCAGCGCAGCACAACGGCCCCATCCAGGCGCTGTGCAACAATGCCGGCAATGACGACCGCCATCAGACCAAGGACGTGACGGTGGCCTACTGGGACGACCGCATGGCGGTCAATCTGCGCCACCAATTCTTCGCGGCGCAGGCGGTACGCCCGCAGATGAGCGCGCAAGGCGGCGGCTCGATCATCAATTTCGGCTCGATCACCTGGATGGTCGGCGATCCCGATTGCCCGGCCTATGTTACCGCGAAAGCCGCCGTCTACGGCATGACGCGGGCGCTGGCCCGCGAACTCGGCCCCGAGCGCATCCGCGTCAACTGCATGGTGCCAGGTTGGGTGATGACCGAGCGCCAGATGCGGCTGTGGCTGAACCCGGCCGGCGAGCGCCAGATCGCGGAACGGCAGTGCCTGCCCGACCGGCTGCAGCCCTCCGACATCGCGCGCATGGCGCTGTTCCTCGCCGCCGATGACAGCCGGATGTGCACGAGCCAGCAGTTCATTGTCGATGCGGGCTGGGTGTAACCCGCACGGTTCCAAGGGAAGAAGGGTATTTCATGCGTCTTGTTCAGTACAGAATGCCGGATGGCAGCAGGCGGGTCGGCCGCGTCTCCGATGACGGCAATCACCTGCATCCGCTCGAAAACACAAGCACCGTGCTTCAACTCGCCGAGACGGCGATCGCCGAGGGCGCGTCGATCGCCGCGCTGGTCGACAAGCGGACGGGCACCGCGACAGTCGACTATAACGAGCTTTTGCGCGATGGCCGCGTGCTGGCCCCGGTCGACCATCCGGAGCCGGCGCGCTTCCTGGTCACCGGAACCGGCCTGACCCACACCGGAAGTGCCGCCGCACGCAACCAGATGCATGTTCTGACCCATGGCGAAGGTGCCGACGAATCCGATTCCCTGAAAATCTTCCGCATGGGGCTGGAAGGCGGCAAGCCTGGCGCTGGCAAGATCGGCGTCCAGCCGGAGTGGTTTTTCAAGGGCGTCGGCACCTGCGTCGTGCCGCCCGGTGCTGAGCTGCCGATGCCGGCATTCGCGAAAGCCGGGGCAGAGGAAGCCGAGATCGTCGGGCTTTATCTCAATGGGCCGGACGGCCATCCCTACCGCATCGGCTATGCGCTCGGAAACGAATATTCCGACCACGTGACGGAGGGCGAGAACTACCTCTACCTCGCGCATTCCAAGCTTCGCTCCTGCTCGATCGGCCCCGAACTGCTGATCGGCGATTTGCCGGACGAAGTGCGCGGCCATTCCCGCATCCTGCGCGACGGCACCGTCATCTGGGAGCAGGAATTCCTGTCGGGCGAGGCGCACATGTCGCACTCGATCGCCAATCTCGAGCACTTCCATTTCCGCTATCCGATGCACCGCAGAGCCGGCGACCTGCATGCCTATTTCTTCGGTGCGGCGGTGATGAGCTACGCCTCCGGCGTCAAGACGGCCTCCGGCGATGAGTATGAAATCCAGGCACAGACATTCGGCAAGCCACTGCGCAACCGGATGGTGTCGGTGCCGGACGAGGGACTGGTCACCGTCACCCCGCTGTGATGGCAAAGGTCCGGAATTCACGGTCCACCAGAACGACAATGGGAGATTGAAAATGGGACTGAAGAAAGCGTTTCTAAGACTGGCGACAATCGGGCTCGGCATCGGCCTGATGACCTCGGCGGCGCTGGCCGCGAACCTGCGCGTGCTGGCCTGGGACGGCTATGCCGACCCGGACTGGGTGAAGGATTTCACCGCCGCCACCGGCATCGGCGTCGATGTCGTTTTCATCGGCAGCGACGACGAGATCTGGGCCAAGATCAAGGGCAGCGAAGGCCAGGATTTCGATGTCTTCGCCGTCAACACCGCCCAGCTGCAGCGCTACATCAAGGCCGACCTGGTGTCGCCCATCGACATCACCAAGCTGCCCAACCAGAAGGACGTGCTGCCGCGCTTCCGCGATCTGTCGCAGGTCAGCGGCGACACCAAGGACGGCAAGGTCTACGGCATTCCGTTCTGCTTCGATTCCATCGGGCTGATCTACGACACCGACAAGGTCAAGCCGGCGCCGACCTCGATGTCGGTGCTCTGGGATCCGGCCTACAAGGGCAAGATCCTGGCTTATGACAATGGCGAGCACAATTTCTCCTTCACCGCCCTGACGCTCGGCTACAAGGATCCGTTCAACCTCGACGCGGAGCAGATGGCGGCGGTCAAGGCCAAGCTGGTCGAGCTCAAGCGCAATGTGCTGAGCTTCTACACCACGGCCGACGAGGCACAGCAGATCTACCAGAACAATGACGTTGCCCTGATCTGGGCCAATTACGGCCAGCAGCAGGTCAAAGCGCTGCAGAAGATCGGCGCGCATGTCGCCTATGTCAATCCGAGCGAAGGCGCGCTGGCCTGGCTCGACAATTGGGTGATTTCCAAGGGCGTCCGCGACAATGCGGCGGCCGAAAAATGGATCGACTTCATGCTGACCAAGAAGGTCAGCGGCGCGCTTTCCGAGCGCACCGGCTTCGGCAACACCGTGGTCGAGTCGGGCAGCGCCGGCGGCAATGACAAGCTGGTCTGGCTCAACAATGTCGAGGACCCGCTCAAGCGCTCTGACCTGTGGAACGAGATCAAGGCGACGCCCTGATCCTTTCCGCACCTGACTTCGAAGGACCCGGCGGTCCGGACGTTCCGGACCGCCGCAGCGTATGCGAGAATAGTTTATGAGCCCGAACACCGACCTGCTGACGCTGCGGTCCGTCTCGAAATCCTACGGCACGGTCCCCGTGCTGCACGACATCGACCTGTCGATCCGGGACGGTGAGTTCCTGACCGTGCTTGGACCGTCGGGTTCGGGCAAGACCACGGTGCTGCGGCTGATCGGCGGGCTGGAACCGTTGACCGCGGGTGAGATCCGGCTGGACGGCCAGGACATCAGCCGCATGCCGATCAACAAGCGGCCGTTCAACACCGTTTTCCAGGACTATGCGCTGTTCCCGCACATGACCGTTTCCGGCAATGTCGGCTATGGGCTTTCGGTGCGCCATATCCAGCGCAAGGAGATCGCGCGCCGCGTCGCAGAAGCGCTGGAACTGGTGCAGCTCGGGCGCTTTGCCGACCGTTTTCCGGCGCAGCTTTCCGGCGGTCAGCGCCAGCGCGTCGCGCTTGCCCGCGCGCTGATCTGCCAGCCGCGCCTGATCCTGCTCGACGAGCCACTTGCCGCGCTCGATCTGGAGCTGCGCCGGCAGATGCAGGAATTCCTAAAATCTATACAGCGCGAGATCAAGACCACCTTCCTGTTCGTCACCCACGACCAGGAGGAGGCGATCGGCATGGCCGACCGGATCTGTGTGATGCAGGCCGGCCATATCCGCCAGCTCGGCACGCCGCACGACCTCTATTACAAGCCGAATTGCGAGTTCGTGGCGCGCTTCTTCGGCGAGAACAATCTGGTGGCTGGAAAACTCGGGCCTGCCCAGGGCGAGCAGCGGCCGATCGAGACCGCGCTGGGGCGGCTGATCTGCTCGATCAGCGACCAGCCGCATCTGAAGGCCGCGCCAGACGGCGCGAACGCCTTCGCGGCGTTCCGGCCCGAGGCCTTGCGTCTCGCGGATGCAACGGACGGCGACAACCGCTTTTCCGGCACCATCGCCGACCTGGCCTTCGCCGGCTCGTCCACAGTCGCCACCATCACGGCGGGGGCTGACACCGCGGCGCAACGCCTGCGGCTGCGCATGCCGAGCCGGATCGACGGCAGCGCGCTCAGGTCAGGCGAGGCGATCTCGCTTTGCTTCGCGCCGCATGAAGGCCATCTGGTGCTGGCATGAGCAAGGCCGGCTCGACATCTTCCGCGGAAAGACGCTTGTCGCTGCTGGTGACGGCGCTGGCCTTCGCCTTGCCGGTGATCTTCGTCCTGGTGCCGCTGGCTATCTTCCTGGTCTACAGTTTCTTCAGCGTCGACCAGGGCACGATCATCTACGCGCCGACGCTCGGCAACTACTTCAGGTTCTTCACCGACCCGATCTTCCTACCGGTGTTCTGGAACACCATCGTGCTGTGCGTGTCGGTGGCCGTGATCTGCATCCTGCTCGCCTATCCCGCCGCCTATTTCCTGACGACGCTCAAGGGGCGGTGGCGCTACGCCTTGCTGATGCTGCTTCTGGTGCCGCTCTTGATGAGCTACGTCATCAAGATCTACGCCATCCGCAGCATCCTCGGCCTCAACGGCTTCCTCAACAAGGCGCTGGTGGCGCTCGGCATCCTGGATCAGCCGTCGACGCTTTTCGTCTTCAACATGAACGCCATCCTGTTGACGCTGAGCCTGCTTTTGATCCCCTTCGCGATCCTGCCGATCTTCCTGTCGCTGGAGCGGATTCCGCAGACCTTGCTGCGCGCCTCCGACGATCTTGGCGCGAGCGGCCTGCAGACATTCCTGCGCATCACCTTGCCGCTCAGCCTGCCCGGCGTCGCCTCGGCGGCAAGCTTCGTCTTCGTGCTGGCGATCGGCGATTTCCTGACGCCGCAGATGGTCGGCGGGATCAGCGGCTTCACCTTCGGCCGCATCCTCTACAGCCAGTTCGGCACGGCCTATAACTGGCCGTTCGGCGCGGCACTGTCAGTGGCGCTGGCGATCGTGGTGATCTGCGCCATCCTCATCGGCGAACGCTTCGGGCGCAACCGGGGGACGTCGATATGAGCGCCCTGCCCCGGCCCCCCACCATCTTCCTGGCCGCGATCACCACGCTGGTCGCGGTGCTGCTCTACAGCCCGCTGTTCGTACCGATCGTGTCGTCGTTCTTCACCATTTCGCATGGCAATGTCGACTGGTCGTCACCGACGCTTTCGACCTATGTGGCGCTGGCCGAAAACCACGACATCCTGGCTGCCTTGCGCAACACGCTGATCGTCGGCGTCTGCACCGTCGTGCTCTCGGTGGTCAGCGGAACGCTGCTGGCACTCTACTATCACGGCCGCCGATCCGGACGCTCTTTCCTGCAGTTCATCATCTTCCTGCCGTTCCTGATGCCGCCGATCATCAGCGGCCTGGCGCTGCTGATCTTCTTCCGCGAAATCCACCTCGAACGCTCGCTGCTGACGGTCGTCATCGGCCACACCGTCTTCGTTCTGGCGATTGTCTATCGCACCGTGCTGATGCGGCTGCAGTCGATGAGCCGCACGCTGGTCGAAGCCTCCTACGATCTCGGCGCCACCGGCTGGCAGACCTTCTGGCGCATCATCCTGCCGAACCTGTCGAGCGCCATGGTCGGCGGCGCCATCCTGGCCTTCGCGCTGTCGTTCGACGAAACGATGATCACCATCCTGGTCACCGGCACGCAAAGCACGCTGCCGGTCCGGCTGTGGGCGATGATGCGGCTTGGCTTCTCGCCCGACATCAACGCACTGGTGGCGCTGATCCTGATGTTCACCGTGCTGCTTTGCGTGCTCGCTGCCCGTTTCCTGATCCCCAGGCAGATGGCGACGGAACGGAGCTGAGTTACCGAACAGGATCAAGGTCGAAGACGCGCCCCGGATTGAGGATGTTCTTCGGGTCGAGCGCCGTCTTCAGCCGCCGCATCGCGGCGATCTCGGCGTCGCTGCGCACCAGATGCAGCCACTGCTTCTTGTCGAGGCCGATGCCATGTTCGGCCGAAACGCCGCCTCCCGCCGCCGCCACGCCGCTATAGACGATGCCGTACGCCGCCGCCGGATCGACAGTGCGCACCTGGTAGTGCAGATTGCCATCGCCGAGATGGCCGAAGACGTAGATGTCGGCGCCGGGGTCAAAGGCGCGGATCGCGGTCTCCGCTTCTTCCAGGAACGCCCCCATCCGTGCCAGCGGGATGCTGATGTCGACGCCGATCAGGTCTTTCATCGAAAACAGGACGCGATTGGCGTCTTCCCGGACATCCCAGAGCGCCCGGAATTCACGCGGCGATTGCGAGACGACGACATCGTCAACCACGCCGTCCTCGACCGCCTGCATCAGAACTTCGGCGAAGCGCTCGCTGTCGCGCTCAGGCTCGCTGCCCTGGATCTCGGCCAGCACATAGACGGGTGAGCCTGCCGGCAAAGGTGCCGGCATAGCCATACTGGCCGCCATGACGTCATAGAGCGGTGCGAAATTCACCTCATAGGCTGATAACAACGGGCCCAGCTTTTGCCTGAGCAGCCCGAGCAAGGCGATCGCCGCATCGAGCGAAGCGAGCGCGCAGAAGGCGTTCACCTCGGAAGCCGGCTTCGGGTGCAGCCGGAGCGCGGCGCGGGTGACGACGCCAAGGGTGCCTTCCGCGCCGACGAACAGCTGGCCGAGGTCGTAGCCGGAATTGTCCTTGGGCAGGCCCTTCAGCGAGGACAGCACGCTGCCATCGGCAAGCACCGCCTCCAGCCCCAGCACCTGCGCCCGGTACATGCCGTAGCGCAGCACGCGGATGCCGCCGGCATTGGTGGCGATGTTGCCGCCGACCGTGGCCGAACCGCGCGCGCCGATATCGACGCCGAACATCAGTCCGGCGCCATCGGCCGCCTCCTGCACCGCTTGCAGCGTCGCGCCGGCTTCGGCGACGATGCTGGCGGCTTGACTGTCCGGCGCGGCGAGGCTGGTCATGCGCTCCAGCGACAGCACGATCTCGCCCGGCTGGACGCGTGTGCCGCCGGCCAGCCCGGTGCGGCCGCCCTGGACAACGACCGGCTGACCGACAGCGTTGCATCCTGCGAGTGCCGCCGCGACACCGACGGTATCGCGCGGGCGCAGCACCACTTCGGGCAGTGCGCCAAGCTTGCCGTCGGGATCGTCGCGATAGCGCTGGTCGACATCGGAGCCGGCCAGCACGCCGCCGGCGCCCAGCCTGTCGCCAAGAGCGGAGAGAAGCCGTTGCGTTTCAGGCGACATCGTGCTCACGCGCCTGCGTGGCGAAGCGCGTCGTCTGCATCCACCAACCGGACGGCCCGATGAGTATTCCTGTCCGACACGTACGCCATCCTTCAATTGCAGCCAGCCGATCCTATTCGGGATCGCTTGCCGTGCAAGCGATATCGACCTGCCGTGAACGATGCCGGCATCAATCACGATAAGGCGCGATTGATGCCGGAATCACCGTCGGCCTACTGCAGCTTGGCCTGCAGCGCGTTGACGTCGTCGGTGGTCATTTCACCGTCGGTGGTCACCTTGCCGTCGACGATCTTCCACAGCCGGAACGGGCCGGTGATGTCGCCATATTTGTCGAAAGCGACCGGGCCGATGACGCCTTCGTAGCGGATCGGCTTGCCGTCCTTGATCAGACCGAGCGCCTTGGCGAACTCCTCCTTGCCGGCAAAGATCGGCGTGCCGGCCGGGTCGACCGCCTTGTACATCGCGTCCTTGATCTTGGCCGGATCCTCGGAGCCGGCAATGGCGATGGCCAGACCGACGATGGCGCCGGCATCATAGGAGCGGTCGGCTGCAGGATTCGACGGTTCGATGCCGGAGAATTCCTTGTAGTTCTTCATGAAGTAATCGGTGGAGGCCGTCGGGCTGGTGCCGGACGAGGTGCCATAGGCATCCTTGAGATAATCGGCGCCGACGGACTCGATGAAATCCGGGCTGTTCATGCCGTCATTGAGCAGGAATTTCTGCACGCCGCCTTGCGAAATCCAGGTGCGGGCAACGGTCGCGCCATCGACCGGCGTGCTGACCAGATAGAGCCCGTCCGGCTCGCCTGCCATCGCCGCCGTCACCTCCGAGGCATAGCTCGACTGCTTCTCGTTGTAGGGCGTGTCGGAGACGATGGTGCCGCCCAGCGCTTTGTAGGCGCGCGAGAATTCGGCCACCATGTTGACGCCGAAATCGTTGTTGACGTGGATGATCGACAGCTTCTTGAAGCCCTTGTCGATGGCGTATTTGGCGGCAGCGACGCCTTGCAGCGCATCGGACGTGATGGTGCGGAAGAAGATGCCGTTGGTCTTGCCGTCGCGGCCGAGCGCCGTCAGCGTCGGCGAGGAAGAGGCCGGCGAGACCTGGACGATCTTGGCCGGCGCGGTCACCGAAGTCAGGATCGGGATCGACACCGAAGAGATGATGCCGCCGATGATGACCGGCACCTTCTTGACCTGCACCAGCTGGGTCGCGGCATCGACCGCGATGTTGCCCTGGCTCTGGCTGTCGCGCGTATCGGTCGCCAGATCGCAGCCGCGCACGCCGCCGGCGGCGTTGATGTCGCGGAAGGCCATCTCGACCGACTTGGCGCCGGCCTGACCGTACTCACCGGCCGGGCCGGTCAGTTCCATGACGAGGCCGACGGTGATCTTGCAGTCGGCGGCCTGTGCAGCACCCGCCAGTGTCACGAGAGCAAGCGCGGTGGTGAGTTGGAGTATCGTCTTTCCCATTGTTGTTCCCCTTTCGTTACTCGACTCTAATTTGATCTCTGGAGCGTGTTCAGCGTTCCGGCACCTGCAGCCAGGTTTCATGCAGATGTCGCCATTCGACGCCGTTGGGCGCCGATGAACTGGTGGTGAAGACGGCACTCGATTGGCGGCGGCTGTGCTTGCCCGCGCGCAGCTGCGCCTCGACGTAGAAGATGACGATCGTATCGGCGCTTTGCCAGCCGGGCCGGATGTCCTCGATCGAGATGGCAAAGCCGTCGTCGCATGTGGCGCGGCTGGAGCGGACATGGTCGACGACCGCAGCGCGGTCGAGCACCTTGCCGTCCGGCGCGACCATGCTGAGGCCATCACCCATGGCGCGCTCGAAGCGGTCGAAATGCACCGTCTCGGCACGCGCGGCGACGAACCAGTCGACGAAGAAGCGATGCAGGTCGATGACCTCAGCGCTGGCCTTTGAAAACAGCGTATCGTTGACGGCGCTCATGTGCGGCCTGCGTTCAGATTGTAATGCATGATCGAGCCGTGGCGGCCGTGGCGGTCGCGCTCCAGCGTGTAGACGTCACCCAGTGGACCCTGGCTTTGCGAAATCACGGCCGCGATCTTCGCCCGGTCGTCGGCGTCGAGCGCGACGTCCATGATTTTCGCATTAGCCAGCGCATGCGCCTGGTTGCGGGCGCCGACGATGACGGCCGCCACTTGGCGCTGTTCCAGCACCCAGGCGCTGGCTATGGTGGCGATGTCGACACCGTGGCGGTCGCCGACCACTTTCAGCGCCCGAAGCAGTTGCTGGAACAGGTCCCAGCCGCCAAAATCATCGATAATCAGCTTGTATTTGACCAGCGAGCGATTTTCGAGCGGCATGGCGGGTTCGGCCACGCCAAGCCATTTGTCGCTAAGGAAGCCGCCGGCCACGGAGCCATAACAGAGGAAGCTGACGCCGTTTTTCGCGGCGAGTGCGGCGAGGCTGTTGCCCGGCCGCTGGTCGAGCACCGAATATTGCAGCTGCTGGCTGACCAGCGGAATGCCGGCGGCGAGGATTTCAGCGAGCCGCGGCGTGTCGAAATTGGTAGTGCCGAGATTGCGCACCTTGCCTTCCAGCCGAAGCTCGTTGAGCCAGGCCATCGCCTCGACATAGCGAGGCTGATCATAGTCCCACCAATGAAACTGCACGAGATCGAGACGCTCGGTATTCAGCCTGCGCAGGGACTGGTCGACAATGCCCCTGATGTAGTCGCGGCTGATCGTGGCCAGCCGTTCGAGATCTGGCACCAGCTTGGTATGCACCTTCATCCTGGCGGCGACATCGAGGCCACGCTCGCTGGCCAGCCGCAGGCGCGCGGCACCAATCAGCTCCTCGACGCCGGTATAGATGTCGGCGCAATCATAGGTCCAGATGCCGGCATCGAAGGCGGCGATCAGGTCGCTCACAGCCTGTTGGCGCTCGACGGCGCCGTGGCCGCCGGCGAGTTGCCAGCCGCCGCGGATCACGCGCGAGATGGTGTAGCCAGGGCCGAGCTCGAAGGTCTTGGCGGTCATGTCTGGTCGTTCTCCTTCGGCAGCGGCACGGCCGTGGTTTCGGCATGGCTGAACCGCCGCTTGGCCAGCCTGACGATCCGCAGCCGGCTGGCGCAATTGGGATCTGGACAAGCGATCTCGGCGTCCGAGGTCATCCAGTCATTGCGGTCGGTCGGGCGCTGCTTTGCCGCGAGAAACGGCAATACGGAGGCAAGCGAATAGATCGAAAAACTCTGCCCTGCCGGCATCGACAGCATCTCGCCCTTGAGCTCGAAATAGTCGCCTGATTTGGCGCCGCAATAGATCGGTTTGCCCTCGGGGATGACCGCCTCGACACGAAGATCGAAGAGTTCGAAACTGTCGTCAGCCATGTCAGGCCTCCACCAGGCTGAAGGTGACGTCGCAGGCACCGTTGCGCCGGATGATACCGCAGGCGGCGGCGAACTGGTCGCGCTGATCGGCTCGCACCTGCGCCACCACGCTGCCGGCCAGCCAGCCGATCGGGAACAGAAGCCGCGCCCCTTGCCCATAGTACAAGCCGATGTCGAAGATCGAATTGGGATTGCCGCCCCACATGCGCGGCGGCACATAGGACAGCACGATGTCGCCCGGCTGCGGTGTCAGCGTCGCGTTCTCCGCCGGCAAGGGCCTGGCATAGGCCTGGCCCTCGAGATCGGCAGCGGGAACCGGACAAGAGATTTCCGGCCCTGTCCACATGGCATGGATGCCCGGGACGACGCGCGGCGTGGCGAGATACGCCAGGAGAAAGGCAGCGTTTTCCGGCGCCTTTTCGGGCAGCAGCAGCGCCGTCACGGAAAGCTTCGAGCGCGGCTCGGTGATGCTGATGGCTGACTTCGTCATGTCGGGTCTTTCGTGGCGGCGGATTGAAGCTTGTCGCGCAGGAAAGCAAAGGGCCGGCTGATATCGGCCACCAGTGCCTCGCGCGCCGCTTGCGCATCCTGTTTGGCGAGAGCCGCGACGATGCTGCGGTGATAGTGCGCGGTGTCGACCTCGCCGGCATCGGAAAAGGCGTAGATGGCGACGCGTATGCAAGGTCCCGATTGCAGCCACAGGCTTTCGATCATCGGGATCAGCACAGCCGAGCCGCAGCAGCGGTAGATCTCGAAATGGAAGCTCTGGTTGAGCGTCGCTTCGCGGTCGATATCCTTCTTGTGCTTCAGTGCCCGCATCTCGTCCCATTCGCCGAGCATAGCTTCGATCGAAGCGATCTGGCGCGGGCTCATGCGCGTGGCGGCAAGCGCAATCGCTTCGCCTTCGATGAGGGAGCGGGCGCGCAGAAGGTCGTCGATACGCTCCAGCGTGATCGGCGGCACGCGCACCGAGCGGTTGGGCAGCGCCTCCAGCGCCTTTTCCGTGATCAGCCGGCCGAGCGCTTCGCGCACCGGCATGGTCGAGGTGACGAGCGCGTCGGCGAGGCCACGGATGGTCAGCACCTGGTTCGGCTCGAACAGGCCGCCGATCAGAGCCCGGCGCAACTCGGAATAGACGCGATCCTGCACGGTCTCGCGGCCGACCGGCGTAAGCTGGGCTGCGATCGTTTCGTTGTTTCGCTCGATGGCAGCCTTTTGCATGGCATTCCCGGTCTTGGCCCGTTTTCGCTTGCGGATGAAATTAAAGCCGAATAGCGTGATCAAAGCAAGTGTGATCACAAATCAAAAATCAGGAGGCGACAACGATCGTCTTCGGCCAGAGGGTTTGATGAGCGAGGCAGCGGAGCGCCAAGGGCAGGAGACCCGGGCACCGGTCCTGACGGCAAGCAACGTCGTCAGGCGGTTCGGTGGCCTTGTCGCCGTCAACGATGTTTCGTTTGATGTCAAAGCGGGAGAAATCCTCGGCCTGATCGGACCAAACGGCGCTGGCAAGACGACGATGTTCGATCTGCTTGCCGGCAGCATATTGCCGACCAGCGGCGATATCCTGCTCAACGGCGTGCGCGTCTCCGGCGAGGCCGCGCATCTGCGCATCGGCCGTGGCCTTGGCCGCACCTTTCAGATCCCGCGCCCGCTGCCCAATCTGACACTGGTCGAGAACATCATGCTGGCGGCACAGGGCCAGGCCGGGGAAAAGCTGCTCGCCAATTTCGTCACGCCGTGGCGGGTGGCGGCGCAAGAAAAAGCGGCCAGGGCAAAGGCGCTCGACCTTTTGGAACTCGTCACCCTCACCCATCTCGCGCATGAGCCGGCGCGCGTGCTGTCCGGCGGCCAGCGCAAGCTGCTCGAACTCGCCCGCGTGATGATGGCCGACCCGGCGATCATCCTGCTCGACGAGCCGGCAGCCGGCGTCAACGCAACGCTTCTGGAAGTCATCATCGACCGCGTCCGTGACATCAATGCGCGCGGCATCACCTTCCTTTTGATCGAGCACAACATCGACATGGTGACGCGGCTCTGCCACCGCGTGCTGGTCATGGCGAGCGGCCAGTTGCTCAGCGAAGGCACAGCGGAAGAGGTCGCGCGCGACCCGCGCGTCATCGAGGCCTATCTCGGAGGCACCGCATGAGCGAAACCGTCCTCGACGTCCGCGACCTCGAAGCCGGCTACGAGCCCGGCGTGCCGATCGTGCGCGGCGCCTCGATCACCGTCAGCAAGGGCGAGATCATCGTCGTTCTCGGCCCCAACGGTGCCGGCAAGTCGAGCTTCATCAAGGCGATCGCCGGTCTCGTGCCGATCACCGGCGGCACGGTGTTCCTGGACGGCAAGGACATCACCGCCGCACCCGCCCACACCATGGTCCGGCTTGGTCTGGCCTTTGTGCCGCAGACAGAAAACATCTTCCCGTTGATGTCGGTCGAGGACAATCTCAAAGTCGCCTGTGGCATTCTCGAACGGCGCGATATTCCTGGCCGTATCGAGGAAATGTATGCGGCCTTCCCCGACCTTGTCCGCCAGCGCCGCACTGCCGCCGGCAACCTGTCGGGAGGGCAGCGACAGATGCTGGCCGTTGCCCGCGCCCTGATCGTCCATCCCAAGGTGCTGGTGCTCGACGAACCGTCGGCCGGCCTGTCGCCGAAATTCGTCTCGATGGTGTTCGAGATGCTGGCCGGTATCCGCAAATCCGGCGTCACCATCCTCCTGGTCGAACAGAACGCCAAGGCGGCACTGGCCATCGGCGACCGCGCCTATGTGCTGGTCGAGGGCAAGGACCGGCACGAGGGCGTCGCCTCCGAACTATGGAACGATCCGGTTGTCGCGGAACTCTATCTCGGCCAGCGCCCCTCGCACGCCAGCAAGGGAGGCGCGGCATGAGCCTGCAATTCATCGTCGACGGATTGCTGACCGGTTCGATGATCGGTCTCGGTGCCATCGGCGTGACGCTGACCTATTCGATCCTGCGCTTCTCCAATTTTGCCCACGGCGACTTCATGGCCTGGGCACCTATGCGACGCTCGCCGTCGTCAGCGCCATCGGCGCCACCTTCGGCAAGGTGGCGCCGATCGCACCTTTGTCCTTCGGCTGGCCGCTGCTTGTCGCACTGGTCATTGGCATGACCTTCACCGCTATACTGGCGCTGCTGCTCGACAAGGTGCTGTTTTCGCGGCTTCGCTCGCAGGGGCAAGCCATCATCGTGGTGATGGCGAGTTTTGGTGCCTCGATGGCGCTGCGCAGCCTGCTCGAATTCACCTTCACCTCGCGGCCGACCTATTTCAGCCGGGCGATCCAGATCGCCATGCCGGTCGGCTTCGGCATCCGCATCACCCCCGACCAGATCGCGCTCTTGCTGCTGACCGCCGTGCTGGTGCTCGGCGTTCATTTGTTGATGACACGCACGCAGACCGGCCGTTCCATGCAGGCGCTGAGCCAGAACGCGGCACTTGCCCGCATCGTCGGCATCGACGTCGCCTCCGTGGTGCGCGTCACCTGGGTCATCGGCGGTGCGCTGGCCTGCGTCGCCGGCGTGATGATCGGCATCCTGGTGCAGATCCGCCCGTTCATGGGCTTCGACATGCTGCTGCCGATGTTCGCCGCCGCCATCCTCGGCGGCATCGGCAGCATTCCGGGTGCGGTGCTCGGCGGCATGATCATCGGGCTCGCCGAAGCCGGGGCGGTGCAACTGATCGGCGCCGAATGGCGCGCCGCCGTTTCCTTCATCATCCTGATGGCGGTGCTGTTCGTGCGGCCGATCGGCCTGTTTGGTGTGAGGGAACGCTGATGGACCTGCTCGGCTACGGCGCCTTCTTCCTGACCACCGCGTTGATCTTTTCGCTGGTCACGCTTGGGCTCAATCTGCAGTGGGGCCTCACCGGACTGTTCAATGTCGGCCTCGCCGGCTTCGTCGCCATCGGCGCCTATACATCCGCGCTGCTGACCACACCGGACGATGCCGCGCGGCTCGGTGGCTTCGGCCTGCCGATCCTTGTCGGCTGGCTCGGCGCCATGGTCGTCGGCGGCATTGCCGCTGCCCTCACCGGCATGGCGACATTGCGGCTCAGGTCCGACTATCTGGCGATCACCACCTTCGGCGTCGCCGTGGTCGTGCAACTCGTCGCGCTCAACGCGCAGAAGCTGACCGGCGGCCCGTTCGGCATCGGTTTCATACCGCGCCCGTTCGGCAGCCTCGCCGAGACGCCGCTGCTGTTCAACCTGTCGAACCTTGCCGTGGTCGCGGCGGTGACGCTGATCGCCTACCTCGCTTTGGAACACCTGTCGCGCAGCCCCTGGGGGCGTGTGCTGAAGGCCTTGCGCGAGGATGAGCGGGCGGCGATTTCGCTTGGCAAGAGCGCGCGCTTCTACCGCGTCCAGGCTTTTGCCGTCGGCGGCGCTATCATGGCATTGGCCGGCGCGCTGCAGGCGCATTTCACCGGCTTCATCGCGCCGGACAATTACCTGCCGATCCTGACCTTCCAGGTCTGGGTGATGCTGATCGTCGGTGGCTCGGGGAGCAATCTCGGCGCCGTCATCGGCAGCATTCTGGTCTGGGGGATCTGGGCAGGGTCAGGCACGCTGACCAGCGTGCTGTTTGCGCCCGAGCAGCAGGCGCGCGCGGCCTCGCTGCAGATCGTCGCCATCGGTGTCATGCTCTGCGTCATCCTGCTGATCCGGCCGAACGGGCTGTTCGGCGACAGGCCACAACGGCTACGCGGCAAGCGGGCAAAGGTGGCTGCGGGCGAAAGCGGCTCCGGTTCATGAATGCCCTGGGTCGAGACGAGACGCACGGCGCTTCGCTCTGGCACGCCGTCAGCCGCAATCGCCGGGAACGGCCGGCGCTGCAAGGCGGGCTGGATGTCGATCTGGCCATCGTCGGCGGTGGATTTTCCGGCCTGTCGACCGCGCTGCACGCCGCCGAAAAAGGCATCTCGGTCGCCGTCCTCGAAGCCGAAATCATCGCCAGGGGCGCGACCGGCAGGAACGCCGGTTTCGTCGTGCCCAACTTTGCCAAGATGGACCCGGACAGCATTCTTGCGCATCTCGGCCCCGATCGCGGCGAAAGACTGATCGATTTCGCCGCCGGCAGCGCCGATCTGGTCTTCGGCCTGATCAGGCGGCACGGTATCGACTGCGACGCGGTGCAGAACGGATGGATCCAGCCGGCGCATTCGCCCGCCGCCTTCGAGAAGGTCAAATCGCGTGCCGGGCAATGGGCTCGGCGCGGCCGGCCGGCTGTCACGCTGGATCGGCAAGACGTCGAAGTGCTGACGGGCGTTCGCGGCTATGCCGGCGGCTGGATGGACCGTTCGGGTGGCGTGATCAATCCGGTCGGCTACGCGAACGGACTGGCCGATGCGGCGGAGAAGGCTGGCGCGAAGATTTTCGAGCGAACGCCGGTCACCTCGATCGATCGCGCAGCTGATGGCTGGTCACTGAAAACGCTATCGGGTTCGGTGCGTGCCGGCAAGGTTCTGATCGCCACCAACGCCTATGGCGGGTCGCTCAATCCGCTGCTGCAGCGAACCTATTTTCCGCTGAAGATTTTTCAGATCGCGACCGAGCCGCTGCCGCGCGAAATCCGCACGCGGCTGCTTCCCGGGGGGCAAGGCGCCGGTGATACCAGGCGCAATCTCTTCACCTTCCGCTTCGATGCCGACAACCGGCTGATCAGCGGCGGCATGCATATTCTGAGTGCCGGCGCCGACACACGCGTGCCGCGCACAATCTGGCGACGGCTTGCCCAACATCTCGACCTGCCCGATTTGCCGCCGCTGGCCTATGGCTGGTCGGGAATGGCCGCGGTCGAACCGGATTTCCTGCCGCATCTCATGGACCTCGGACCAGGTCTGATCGCCGGCCGCGCCTGCAACGGGCGCGGCATCGCCATGACGACGGCGATGGGCAAGGTGCTGGCCGACTGGGCTGCGGGAATCGAGGCGCGCGACTTGCCGCTGTCGTTCGCGCCGCCGGCGCCGATCCCCTTCCATGCGCTGCTGCGGCACGCGCCCAACATGCTGCTTGGCTGGAGCATGCTGCGCGACCGGCTGGACGAGGCGAGATAGGGACGATCGCTTCTGGTCGCGCGGATCAGGCCGTCATGCGCAGATTTTCGGAAAGAACCGCGGCCGCCACGGCAATGTCCTGTTCAAGGGAGACCCGGACCTCGGGGCCATTGCGCTGCTCCAACGCGGCAACAATCCTGCGATGCGCGTCGTTCGACTGTGGAATGTAACGGTCAGCCTGCATCAGCAGCTTCAGATAAGGCCCAACCCGACCCCAGAGATCGCGGATCATGTTCAACAGGATCGGCGCACCGGCATGCTGGTAGATGGCGAAGTGAAACGCCTCGTTCAGCGCGAGGTAAGCCCTGGCGTCGCCGGCCTCGATGGCACGCTGCATGCCGGCGAGCGTCGCCTGGATCTCGACCAATCCGCTTTCGCTCATCCGCGAGGCGGCCATCTCACCCGCCAGCCCCTCGACGGCAATGCGGATATGGGTCAGTTCCTCAAAGGCCGGGGCCGACAGCAAGGGCACGATGATCGAACGGTTGTTCTGCATCTCGAGCAGCCGCTCGGCGACCAGCCTTTGCAGCGCCTCGCGGATCGGCGTCGTAGAGATCCCGAAGGTCTCGGCGAGCTTGCGGATGACCAGCGTCTGGCCTGGGCTGAAGCCGCCTGAAATCAATTCCTGCTTGAGCGCGCCATAGGCGCGGTCGTTGAGGGTTTGATGTTCGAGCTTCAGCATGCGCCCCTATCACCAGTTCGACAGAGCGCGATCGAGCGTCTCGGCCAGCTGCTCGGCATTGTCCCTGGCAAATGGCAGAGGCGGCCTGATCTTCAGCACATTGCCGCGCGAACCGCAGGACGAGATCAGCACGCCATCCTCGCGCATGCCTTCGACGACCGCTGATGTCTTGCTGGCGGCCAAGGCCTCGTCGCCATCGGCCGTCAGCTCGACGCCGAAATAGAGGCCGTTTTGCCTGACGTCACCGACCATGCCGTGCCGGCCCTGCAGCGCGCGCAGCAGCTCTGCGGTATAGGCGCCGACATTGCGCGCGTTCTCGATCAGTCCCTCGCCTTCGATCACCTCCAGAACCGCGATGCCGACGGCGGCCGCGACCGGATTGCCGCCGAAGGTGTTGAAGTAGCCGGTGTTGGAGCCGAAGGATGAAACAAGCCGCGGCCGCACCAGCACAGCGCCCATCGGATGCCCGTCGCCAATCGGCTTGCCCATGGTGACGATATCGGGCTCGAGGCCGTAATTGGCGAAACCCCACATGCCCTGGCCAAGCCGGCCGAAACCGGACTGGACCTCATCGGCGATAACGATGCCACCGGCCTTTCTGACGTGATCCGCCGCCTCGCGCATGACCGCCGCGTCGGGGAAGAAAATGCCGTCGCTGGAAAAGGCCGAGTCGAGCAGCAGCGCCGCTGGACGGATGTTTTGCGCGCGCATGTCCTCGATGGCGGCGGCGACATTTCCGGCGAAATCATGCGCGGCGCGGCCATGGTTGCGGAACGTGTCCGGCGCCGCCACGGTCCGGTGGTGCGCGGGTACGCCCTTGGCCCCGACCGCCGCCGGCGACAGCTGCGCGGTCGCGATCGTGGCGCCGTGATAGGCGAAATCGGTGATGATGACGCCGGTGCCACCGCTGGCATTCTGGGCGATGCGGATGGCGAGGTCGTTGGCCTCGCTGCCGGTGCAGGTGAACATGGCATGGCCGAGATGGGCCGGAACCGTGCCGAGCAGTTTTTCCGCGTAGTCGAGGATGATCTCGCTGAGATAGCGCGTGTGCGTATTGAGTGTGGCCGCCTGCCCCGACAGCGCCTCGACGACACGCGGATGGCAGTGCCCGACCGAGGCGACATTGTTGTAGGCGTCGAGGAATTTGCGCCCTCCCGCATCGTAGAGCCAGACGCCGCTGCCACGCACCAGATGGATCGGGTTGCGGTAGAAGGCGCGGTAGGTCGGCCCGAGCAGCCTGGCGCGGCGTTCGAGCAGGGCCTGCTCGGATGCCACCGAATCGGCATTGGCAGGATATGGCGAGGACTGGGACACGAGCATCTACTCCGGATTGGAATGGTCGAGGAAATAGCGGCGGGCCTCCGCGGACGACAGTCCGTCCAGCCGTTCGAGCGATGCCCAGACCTCGGTGATGAGACGCAGCACATAGTCGCGCTTGGCCGGGAACCGTTCGGCCTGCCAGCTGGCGATGTTGGCGATGAGCGCAAGCCGGGCGCGGATCAGATCGAACAGAATGCCGACCTCTTCGGGTTCCAGCGGCTGCACGGATTGATAGCCGGCGACGAAGCGCGCGGCGGATGCCAGCGGATGACCTTCAGCCGGCCAGCGATAGACGGCGCCGATGGCGAGGTCGCAGATCAGCGGCGAATGGATCATGTCGCCGAAATCGAGAATGCCGGTCACGACCTCCGGCCGCGAGGCGTCCATCACCACATTGTAGGAGTTCATGTCGTTGTGGACGATCTGGGCGCGCAGGGTCGGGATGACCGGCGCCGCGTGCTCCTCAAAGGCGTCCATCACACGCTCGACCATAGCCCGGTGACGGGAATCGGCGATATACGCCAGCATCGGCCGCGTCTTGGCGACCTTGCGGATGTCCCAGAGCAGGTCGCTGCCGGCCGCCGGATGGAAGAAGCCGCGCAGTGCCCGGCCAAGCCGGGCGAGAAAAATGCCGAGATTGCGATCCTGCGCCGCCGAGGTGGGCGAGCGCGACAGCAACTGGCCGGGCAGATAGGTGACCAGCCGGATGATGCGCGGCGCCGATCCGCCGACGCTGACCGTGAATTGCGCTTCGCCCTCGCGGCTTTTGCGCACCGAAGGAACCGGCAATGTCGGGTCGACCGCAAGGATATGGTCGAGTGCCTTGTTCTGGAAATCGGTGAAGCCGGCTTCTTCGGCCGGATGGGAAACTTTCAGGACGAACTCGCCCTCGCCTTCGGTCTGGATGTGGAAATTGTGGTCGCGTTCGCCCGGCAGCGGACGCGCGCTGCCGGTGAGGCCGTAGTGCCGGCGCAAGATGGCGAGCGCGTCGGCGATCGAAACATCGGGCGCGTCCTCGGCGAGCGTTTCGCCGAAACCGTCAGGCACGGCTGCGTTCATGAGTGCGCCTCCGGATCGATCGGCTCGAGGCCGCACCAGTCGGCGATGAACAGCGCGATGGTCTGGGTGACCTTGCGCACCGAATCCAGATCGACGGCCTCGTCATAGCCATGCGGCATGCGGCAGATCGGGCCATAGACGATCGCCGGCGTGTCGGCATAGAGGCCGAAGAAGCGTGCATCCGTCGTAGCAGAGGTAACATGTTCGGTCAGCGGCTCGCCCCACACGGCCGTATGGCTGCGGCGCAGCACGGCTTCCATCTCGTCGGCACCCTCCAGCACGTAGCCCTCGGCCATGAAGCCATTGTAGCTCATCTTGGGCGGGCGATTGGCCAGGAACGGATCGGCGCGGGCCGCATCGGCGATGCAGGCTTCGAGCTCGGCCCTGGCGTCCTCGAGCTTCTGGCCGGGATAGGTCGCGACACGCATCTCGAAAACACAGCGCGCCGGCACGCTCGATGTCCATTCGCCGCCTTCGATCTTGCCGAGGTTGAAGCGGATCGGATGCGGGTGATTGCAGAAATGCGGATCATCGACCTTGCGCGCATTCCAGACGATTTCGAGCTGCTTCAGCGCCTGGATGATGAGGAAGGCCTTCTCGATGGCATTGGCGCCGGCCGAGAAAGCGCCGGAGGCATGTTGCGGATCGCCGTCGACCTCGACCCTGAACCAGATCGGCCCGACTTGCGCCCGCATCAAGCGCGGTTCCAGGGGCTCGGGAATGAAGGCGGCATCGGCGCGATAGCCGCGCTGCAGACAAGCGAGCGCGCCATTGCCGGTGCATTCCTCCTCGACCACCGACTGGAGGTAAACGTTCGCAGCCGGCTGATAGCCGAGGCTGCGCAAAGCGGTCAGCGCATAGAGACAGGCCGACAGGCCGGCCTTCATGTCGCCTGCGCCGCGGCCATGCATCCAACCATCCTCGATCGCCGGGTCGTAGGGATCGCGCACCCAGCGGTCGAGCGGTCCCGTCGGCACCACGTCGATATGGCCGTTGAGGATCAGCGAGCGGCCAGTGGCGTTTCGCGGCGTGTGGGTGGCAACGACGTTGAAGGCATCGTCATACGAGACCGCCACGGGTGAAAAGCCCGGCAGATCGCGGATTGCGTCGACATCGACACGCCACATGTCGACCCTATAGCCATCGGCCTCATAGGCAGCGGCCATGAAGGATTGCGCGGCGTGCTCCTCGCCGCGCTGGGAGGGAAAGCGCACGAGGTCCGCCAGGAATGCGACTTGCCGCGCGAAGCCGTCATCGACCGCGCGCAAAATGGCTTCGTGGGCAATTCGCTCAGTCATGATATTCCGCTTTCTCGTGGATGGTGTATCATATCTCATATGCCATTTCCGGGAAAGGCAAAGAGACAGGTCGGGCCAAAACGATGGCCCAACCCGGGAAGCTCTTGGCAGGGGGGCGCAGAGTTGGCATCAGCTTCCCGCATGCCAGCGAAGCTGCATGGCGGAGATCGAGGACAGATGCAGGTCACCGACGGCCCATTGCCGGATGAAATCACCGATCTCGCGTCCGGTTACCGGCGCGTGCCGGCCGGCAAGATCGTCAATGCGGTGACATGGATGGAAGCGCGTGCCCCGATGCCGGGTCTCGCCCAACCCTTGGCAATGACCCGGATCAGCAAGCCCGACAGCGCCGCCTACCGGGCGATCTTTCTCGAGATCGGCGCTCCCTGGCTGTGGGACCGCGCCGCCGAAATGTCGGATTCCGAAGTCGCCGCGCATGTCGCCGACCCGCGCCAGCATCTCTATTACGGCCATGATGAAAGCGGCGGCCATGTCGGCATGGTCGAATTCCGCGTTGCCGACGACAACGAGATCGAGATCACCTATTTCGGCCTTTTCCCTTCCTTGACCGGCCGCGGCCTCGGCAAGCGGCTGATGGCCGGTGCGCTCGATCAGGCATGGCGCCTCGGCCCCGGCCGCATCTGGCTGCACACAAGCAGCATCGACCATCACAGTGTCATCGGTTTCTACCGGGCTTGCGGGTTCAAGCCCTATGCAGCGGGTTTCGAGATCACCGACGATCCCCGTATCAAGGGAACCCTGCCGCGCGATGCGGCCCCGCAAATCCCGTTGATCGAAACGGAATGGGTGCCTGGCGCCAGATGAGACCGTCTTCGCAACCCGCCGGCCTTTCATCGTCTCACCATCGCCGGTGGGTGCGGCGCGAAAGCATCCTGTCGAGGCTGGAGCGGCATGTCGATACGCGCATCGTGCTGTTCGCGGCGCCCGCCGGCTTCGGCAAGTCGACGACGATGGCGCAGTGGGCCGCGGAAGTCGTGCGTCACGGCCGGTTGACCGCATGGCTGTCCTGCGAGGCGACGGACAATGACGAAGGCGCCTTCCTGTCGCATCTTGTGGGCGCGTTGCGTCACCTCGTCCAGAACCCAGCCGAGCTCGACCTCGCCTTCCAGTCGAGCCCGATCCCGCAGCTCGAGGTGGTGCTCGCGGCACTGGGGGCGGGTCTTGCGGCGCGCGACGCCGAGATCACCCTGTTCTTCGATGACTATCACGTCATCGAAGCCCCGGCGGTCAAACGTTTCATGGAGCGCCTGACCCGGCAGGCGCCCGCCAACGTCGCCTTCGTCATCGGATCGCGCAACCTGCCGGACCTGCAACTCGGCAAGCTCAGGGTGCTTGGCGACGTGTTCGAAATCGGCCCGGATGATCTGCGCTTCGCATCGTCCGAAGCCGAAGCCTTCTTCAACGACAAATTGGGCCTCAGCGTCAGCAGCGGTACCGTCGAGACCTTGTGCTCGCGGACCGAAGGCTGGGCCGCCGGCCTGCAACTCGCCTCGCTGTCGCTCAGTGCCGCGCATGCACCGGAAACCGTCATCGGCAATTTCACCGGCGCCAACCGCAATGTCGCCGATTTCCTGATGGGCGAAGTCTTCCTGGGGCTGCCGCCGGCCCTGGCGAAGTTCCTGCTCCACAGTTCGATCTTCGAGCGCTTCAGCGCCGAAGCGTGCCGGGCCGTCTTGCGCGCGGCCGACGCCGAGGCTGACATCACCGAGATCGAGACCCGCAATCTTTTCCTCGTGCCGCTCGACGAGGAGCGACGCTGGTTCCGCTATCATCATCTGTTCCACGACTTCCTCAGCCGTGAAATGGAACGGCGCGAACCGGAGATGATCGCGCCGTTACATCTGGCCGTCGGCCGAATGGTTCGGCGAACGCAAGATGCTGACCGAGGCGATCGGACATGCGCTCGCCGCCGGCGACCAGGCCCGCGCGGCGGTGTTCGTCGAAAACAACGCGCTCGAACTCATCGCCCAGTGCCAGCTGCTTTATGTGCGCCAGTTGCTGGCGCTGCTGCCCCGGAAACTGGTCGACCAGCGCATCCGGCTGCAACTCGTCGTGTTGTGGCTGGCGGTGCACTCAAGCCAGCCCGAGATCGCCCAGCAGACGCTCGCCAATGCGCGCAAGCTGGTCGAGACCGGACCGGCCGACGGCAAGGACCCTGGCACACTGACTGGCACGACGATCGAGGCCGAAATCGCCGTCCTCGATGCCGCCGTGCACAGCACGCTGGAGCGGTTCGAGGACGCGCGCGACACCGCACTGTCTGCCCTGCGCATCATCGCGCCCGACGCCTGGTTCATGGAAGGCGCGACCGCCAATGTCATCGGCTACAATCTCTATGCGCTGGGCGACCTCGAGGGTGCTCGGGCGGCGGCGGACGCGGCGCGCAAGGCGCATGAGCGAAGCGGCAGCCTGCTCGGCGTCACCATCGCCAATTGCTACATGGCCGTCATCGAGCGCTCGGCCGGCCGCCTGCCCGCCGCCGAAAAGCTGCTGCGCAACACTATCATCGAGGCCAGGACGCGGATCGGCGCGAACTCCTATGCCGAGGCGCTGGCCGGAACGCTGCTCGCCGAACTCGCCTACGAAACCAACGCATCCGGCGAGGCGCTGACGCTGGTCGAAAATCTCGGGCCGCTGATCGAGGGCGCCGCGGTCATCGTCTATCCCCTGGCCAGCGTGCCGACCTATGCCCGCGTGCTGCAGCTGACCGGTCGCGGCGACGTGGCATTGGATATGCTGGAACGCGTCTACCAGCGCGTGCGCGGCTCCGTCTACCGCCGCCTCGCTTCGGTGCTGGTGCATGATCGCATCCGGCTGCTCATCGACCAGAACCGCATCGCCGAGGCGCGCGCCCTGCTCGACGAGCATCGCCGCGAAAGCACTGAAACCGCCCCGACTGTCGCCAACGAATTCGAGTTCTTCGCCGAAGGAAGGCTGCTGACGGCGGAAAAATCCTACGCGGCGGCCGCGGCACTTCTCGACGCGCTGCTGGAGCGGACGAAAAGCAGCGGGCGCATGCGCCGCCACATACTGGCGCTGATCCTGCGCGCCAAGAGCGCCGGCCAGGACCAGCGCGAGGCCGACCGGCATCTCCTCGAAGCGCTGCGCCTTGCCCAGCCTTCCGGCTTCATTCGCTCTTTCGTCGACGAGGGCAGGCCTGTGGTCGAAGCGTTGATGCGGCTGCGCGCCGCGCAGGCAAAGACCGACCCGTCCCTGTCAGCCTATGCAACGCGCATCATCGATGCCGCGCAGACCATGCCTGTGGCGATGCGGAAGCAGGCGGCACCGGCAGCGGAAAAGGAACAACTCACCCAACGCGAGACCGAACTGCTGCGCTGCCTGTCGGAAGGCATGTCCAACAGGGATATCGCGGTTGCGCTGTCGGTCAGCGAAACGACGGTGAAATGGCATTTGAAGAACATTTTCGGCAAGCTCTCGGTGTCGAACCGCGTCCAGGCCGTGCGTGCCGCGCAGGCGGCAGCGAACCTCCGTCCCCCTCCGAAAGGAGGGGCATAGACATCTGGCACAACCCCCTCTTTCGGGTCGGGCCATGGCATCGTTAGCCTGCTAGCCTCCTCCGGATTGCAGAGGACGCTGCTTATGGCGACAGGTTACGTTTTTCACGAACAGCTGATGTGGCATGACACCGGCCCCAGTGCCGACATGATGCCTCCCGGCCGTTTCGTGGAACCCGGCCGGCACCTGGAATCGCCCGGATCGAAGCGCCGGCTGAACAACCTCATCCAGGTCAGCGGCCTGGCGCGCCACCTGGTGCCGATCCTTGCCGAGCCGGTGACGGTCGAGGATCTCTTACGCGTTCACACGCAGCGCCATGTCGACGATATCCGCATGCTCAGCGAACGCGGTTCCGGCTTCGCCGGGCCGCAGGCGCCGATCGGCCTCAACAGTTTCGACATCGCCCTGCTCTCGGCCGGCACCACCTATGCCGCGATGCGCGCGGTGCTGACCGGCCGCGTCGACAATGCCTATGCGCTGGCGCGCCCGCCGGGGCATCATGCCGAGCCCGACCAGGCGATGGGCAACTGCCTGTTCTCCAACATCGGCGTGGCGGTGCGCCGGCTGCAGCATGAAGGCCTGCTCGGCCGTGCGGCGATAGTCGACTGGGACGTGCATCACGGCAACGGCACCGAGACGGTGTTTTATTCCGATCCGTCGGTGCTGACGATTTCCCTGCACCAGGACAATCTCTACCCGACCGGGCGCGGCGCGCTGGCCGACAATGGCAAGGGTGAAGGCGAAGGCTACAACATCAACATCCCGCTGCCGGCGGGCAGCGGCACCGGCGCCTATGAGGCGACCTTCGACCGCGTTGTTGCCCCCGCACTGCGCGCCTTCAAGCCGAACCTCGTCATTGTCGCCTCCGGTTTCGACGCATCGGGCTTCGATCCGCTCGGCCGCATGATGCTGAACAGCGAATGCTTCCGGCGCCTTGCCGCGCGCATGGTGGCGCTGGCCGCCGAAACGTCGAACGGGCGCCTGATGATGAGCCATGAAGGCGGCTACTCCGAGGGTTATGTGCCGTTCTGCGGCCATGCCGTCATCGAGACGCTGGCCAATCACCGCACCGAAGTGGTCGACCCGCTCTCGGACCATATCGACGAATGGGCCGGACAGGATTTGCAGCCGCATCAGGCTGCGGTGATCGACGCCGCCGAAGCCCTGCTCGCCGGCCTGCGCCAACGCCTTGCAAGTGCTGCCTGACACGATGGATTTTGTCGTCACCACGCTCCTCAACGCGCTGACGCTGATCAGCATCCTGATGCTGGTCGGGCTCGGGCTGGCGATCAGCTTCGGCCTGATGAACGTGACCAACCTGGCGCATGGCGAGTTCGTCACCGTCGGTGCCTTTGCGGTCTATTTCGTCCAGAGCATCGGCGGCTCGTTCTGGCTGGGTCTGGCCGCCGCGCCCATCGCCGGCGCCGTGGTCGGCTGCATCCTGGAATTCGCCATCATCCGTCATCTCTATTCGCGGCCGGTCTCGACCGTGCTTGCCACCTGGGGCGTCAGCCTGATCCTGCAGCAAGGACTGGAGCTGACCTTCGGTCTCGGCGCCAAGCCGGTGACGCCACCGATCGAAGGCACGCTCGACCTGTTCTTCACCGTCTATCCCGCCTATCGGCTGATCCTGATCGCCATTGCCATGCTGACCTTGCTCGGCGTCGTCCTCTTGATCAGCCGGACCTCCTTCGGGCTCGACATCCGCACCGTCATCCAGAACCGCGAAATGGCCGAAGGCGTCGGCATCAACACGCGGCGCACCTACGCCATCGCCTTCACCTTCGGTGCGGCCATTGCCGGGCTCGCCGGCGGGCTGGTCGCGCCGCTGGCGATCGTACTGCCGCAGATGGGCGTGAACTATCTCGCCAACGCCTTCTTCGTCGTCATTGTCGGCGGCGTCGGCTCGATCGGAGGCCTCGTCGCCGGCAGTGTCTTCGTCGGCGGGCTGACCAGCGTACTCAACTACCAGATCTCGCCATCGCTGGCGCAAGCGATCGTGCTGCTGGCGGCCATCGTCGCCGTGCGGCTGCGGCCCAACGGCCTGTTCAACGGAGCGTCGCGATGATCGCCCGCGACCGCAACTGGCTGCTGATCTTCGCCGTCTGCGCGGCGCTCGCCGTCATCTATCCCCTTTTCGCCGACGGTTACCAGCTGACGGTGATCCGCGACGCGCTGATCTTCGGCCTGTTCGCGGCGAGCCTCGACTTCTTCTGGGGTCGCACCGGCATATTATGTTTCGGCCACGCCGCCTTTTTCGGCATTGGCGGCTACATCATGGCGCTGATCACGCTCAACGACGCCATCCCCTTCGGCAGCCTGCTCGGCATCATGGGCGCGGTGGCCGGTGCAGCCTTCGTCGCCGCCATCATCGGCTACTTCCTGTTCTTTGGCGGCATCCGCGGCAGCTACTTCACCATCGTCACGCTGGCGATGGGCGTCATCTGCCAGCAAGCCGCCGTCTCCTGGAGCTCGGTCACCGGCGGCGACAGCGGCCTGATTGGTATCCCGCCGATCGCGTTTGATGTTGGCGGGATGCATGTCGATCTCAGCCAGGATCTGCCCTCCTACATCTTCGTCACGGCGATCGTCGCGGTGGTCGTGCTGGCGCTGTGGTCGATCAGCCGTGGCCGCTGGGGTACGGTGCTGACCGCCATCCAGGACAATGAGGTCCGGGCGGCAGCGCTTGGCCACAATGCGCCGCTGCGGCTGCTCGTCACCTTCGTCCTGTCCGCCGCCATCGCCGGGCTTGCCGGGGCGCTTTATGTCTGCATGGCCGGGCTGGTAGCGCCCGACCTGTCCGGCCTGCTTCTGTCGACGGAAGTCATCGTTTGGGTGGCGGTCGGCGGGCGCGGCACGCTGCTTGGTCCGGTGCTGGGCGCCATCGCCATCCAACGCGCGCAGCAGACGATCTCAAGCTTCAACCCGAGCCTGTGGCCGCTGCTGCTCGGCTGCGTCTTCGTCATCATCGTTTTCGTGCTGCCCGACGGCATACTGTCGATCTACGCGCGGCTGAAGAGCCTGTTCAAAGGCCGGAGGCAGGCGCGATGAGCGACGTCCTGCTCCAGGCCGAGAATGTCGGCATCCGCTTCGGCGGACTGCAAGCACTGGAAGGGTTGAACCTGACGGTCCGCGATAAGGAGCTCTGCTGCATCATCGGCCCGAACGGCGCCGGCAAGAGCACCTTCCTCAACGTCTTGACCGGCACGCTTCGCCCGACCAGCGGCAGCGTGCACTTCCTCGGCCACGATATAGCCGGCCTTCCGCTGCACCGCATCGCCCGACTCGGCATTGCGCGAAAATTCCAGATCCCGTCGGTGTTCCCGAGCCTCTCGGTCGAGGACAATCTGAAGGTGGCGCGATGGGGCGTGCCCTCGCCTGTCCGTCCAGTCGGTGAACTGCTGGAACTGGTCGCGCTCGGCAATCGCGCCGCCACGCTGGCCGGCGAACTCGCGCACGGCCAGAAACAATGGCTGGAGATCGGCATGGCTTTGGCGATCGAGCCTCGGCTGCTGCTGCTCGACGAGCCCACCGCCGGCATGACGCCGCAGGAGACGCTGGCGACCGCCGAGATGCTGCTGCAGCTCAAGGGCGAGTTCTCGATCGTCGCCGTCGAACACGACATCCGTTTCGTGCGGGCGCTGAACTGCGAGACGCTGGTGCTGCATCAGGGACGCCGGCTGCGCAGTGGTCCTTTCCATGACATCGAGACCGACGAAATGGTCCGCGATGTCTATCTGGGGAGGCGCTGACCATGCTGCGGACACTCGCGGTCTCGGCCGGCTACGGCCTGCTCCCGGTGCTGAACGGCATCGACCTCAGCGTCGCATCAGGCGAAGTCGTCGGCCTGCTCGGCCGCAACGGCGCCGGCAAGACGACGCTGCTGCGCGTCATCGCTGGCGGCTTGAAGGCGAGCGGTGGCGCCGTGGTTCTCGGCGACCAGGACCTTACGAATGCGCCGGCCTTCCGCCGGGCGCGGGCCGGCATCGCGCATGTGCCGCAGGGCCGCGGCATCTTCAACCAGCTGACTGTGCGACAAAACCTGGAGGTCGGCACGCGTGCCGCCAGGGACCGTGGCGACGGCGGCATTCCTGACGATATCTTCGGCTATTTCCCAATTCTGCGGGAACGTGAGGCACAAGTCGCCGGCACGCTTTCAGGCGGCCAGCAGCAGATGCTGGCCATCGGCCGCGCGCTGTGCGGCCTGCCCTCGGCGCTGCTGCTCGACGAGCCCTCGGAAGGCATCCAGCCGAACATCGTTCAGTCGATCGCCGAGCTGGTGCCGCGCATCGCCCGCGAGCGCGGCATCGCGATCGTTCTGGTGGAGCAGAATCTCGATCTCGTTCTCAAGGCGGCGGACCGCTGCCTGGTGATGGAGAAGGGCAGGATCGTGCACGAAGGCACGCCGGAGGCGTTCGCCGACGAGAGCCTGCTGAAGGACCTGCTGGCCCTATGAGGCGCGCCCAAGCGCGCCTGGACCTGATGACTTTGTAAGGCGTGCATGGGGCGCGCCTGGACTGGAAGGGAACATAACAATGATAAGCAGAAGAACGATCCTGAAATCCGGCGGCGCTGCCGCCGCCTTCGCCATGGTCGGCGCGCCGTCGATCCTGCGCGCCGCCGACACCGTCAAGGTCGGCCTGTCGATCCCGATCACGGGGTTGCAGGCGATCCTCGGCGAGACTCTGCTCAATTGCTACAAGCTCGCCGCCGCCGAACTCAACGCCGCCAACGGCATTGGCGGCCGCCAGGTCGAGTTGTTCATCGAGGACAACCAGACCACGACCAAGCGCGCCATCGACAAGGCGCGCAAGCTCCTCAACGAAGACAAGGTCGACGTGATCATGGGCACGATCATTTCGCCCGAGCGCAGCGCGACGCTGTCGGTGACCTCGAAAGCCAAGAAGCTGTTCTTCTACCCGACCAATTTCGAGGGCGGCGAATGCAACCGCTACTTCGTCGCCACGGGGCCGATCCCGATGCAGCAGGTCGACCCGATGATGCCTTGGGTGGCGGAAAACCTCGGCAAGACGATCTACGTCATGGCCTCCGACTATGCCTGGCCGCAGAAGATGACCGAGGCGATCACGGCCGCCTATGAGAAGGCCGGCGGCAAGATCATCGGCGCCGACTATTATCCATTCGGCACCACGGATTTCGGCCCGACCTTCCAGAAGATCAAGTCGCTGAAGCCCGATGTCGTGTGGTCGATGGTGGTCGGCAACGATGCGGTCACGCAGCTCAAGCAGTATCGCAGCTTCGACATCAAGCAGCCGCTGATCGCGCCGCTCGACGAGGTCTTCAACAAGGACGCGCTGCCGCCTGGCGTCGCCGCCGGCACCTATGCGCCGCAGCCCTACTGGATGGCGCTCGACAATCCGGTCAACAAGAAGTTCATCGCGAGCTTCCGCGAAAAGTTCGGCCAGGAGAAAATGGTCAACGGCATCGGCGAGGCCGGCTACAACGGCCTGCATCTCTATGCGCTGGCCGCCGAGAAGGCCGGATCGCTGAAAGACGACGATGTGCTCAAGGCGCTGCCGACCATCGAGTTCGACGCGCCGCAAGGCAAGATCCGCGTCGATGCCTCCAACAACCACACGCTCTGCCATTCCTATGTCGGCAAGGCGGTGGCGGACGGCATCAGCTACGAGATCGCTAAGGATTTCGGCACCATCGCGCCGGTCACGCCCTACTGCAAAGTGTAGGCCCTCGCACCCAACCAATCCTGACGGCGGCTTTGCCGCTGCCGTCAGGGTCTCTGTGGCGCCGGCAGCCGCTCGCGCAATTCGTCGACGAGCACCCTGGTGTTCTCGGAATAGTCGATGGGCACGACGACGAGATGCACGCCGCCACCGGTGAAGGCCTGTTCCAGCGCCGGGCGCAAGTCGGCGACCTCGGCAACCCTCGTCCCTTTGGCACCGTAGGCCTCGGCGTATTTGACGAAATCGGGATTGCCGAAGGTCATGCCGAAATCCGGGAATTCGTCGACCGCCTGCTTCCAGCGGATCATGCCATAGGCGTGGTCCTCAAGCAGCAGCACGACGAGGTTGAGCTTCAGCCTGACGGCGGTTTCCAGCTCCTGGCTGTTCATCATGAAGCCGCCGTCACCGCAAATGGCCATGACGCGGCGCGTGGGATAGAGCAGTGACGCCATCATCGCCGACGGCAGGCCGGCGCCCATCGTGGCGAGTGCATTGTCGAGCAGCAGCGTGTTGGCCATGCGCGTACGGTAATTGCGGGCGAACCAGATCTTGTACATGCCGTTGTCGAGGGCGAGGATCCCGTCCGCCGGCATCACGGCGCGCACGTCATGCACGAGGCGCTGCGGCGTGAAGCGGTCCTCGGTGGCGCGCGCGGCGATCCGGCTCAAAATGCCTTCCCTCAGCGGCAGCAGGGCCTGCGCGTTGGGGATCTTGCCCTCGACACGGTCTGCCAGCAGCGCCAGCGAAGGGCCAAGGTCGCCGACGATCTCGGCCTGTGGGAAATAGACCTGCTCGACATCGGCCGTTTGATAGCCGACATGGATAACCTTCGGCCCCTTGGCGCCCATGATGAAGGGCGGCTTCTCCACCGTGTCGTGGCCGATGGTGATGATCAGATCGGCCTGCTCGATGGCCTCGTGCACATAGTCGCGCTCCGAAAGGGCTGCCGTTCCCATATAGAGCTCGGTGCCGCCGGGCACCGTGCCCTTGCCCATCTGCGTGGTGAAGTAGGGTATTTGCGTACGCAGCACGAACTGCGCGACATCGGGCGTCACGCGCGGCCGCGACGCCGCCGCGCCGAACATCAAGAGCGGACGTTTGGCCTCCATGATCATGCGGGCGGCGCGATCGAGCGCACCCGCACTGGCCGTTGGCAGTTCGACCGGGTGCGTCGGCACCAGCGCCACCGGCTCGCACTCCGCCGCCGCGATGTCTTCCGGCAGTTCCAGATGCACGGGGCCTGGACGCTCTTCCTGGGCGACGCGGAAGGCCTCGCGCACCAGTGAGGGGATTATCTTCGGTGAGACGATCTGGCGCGAAAGCTTGGTCAGCGGCTTCATCGCGGCGACGATGTCGACGATCTGGAAACGCGCCTGCCGCGATGACAGGATGCCCTTCTGGCCGGTGATCATGATCATCGGCATCGCGCCGAGCAGTGCATAGGCCGCGCCGGTCGTCAGGTTGAGCGCGCCAGGGCCAAGCGTGGTGATGCACACGCCCGCCTTGCCGGTGAGCCTGCCATAGGTGGCGGCCATGAAGGCAGCGGCCTGCTCGTGGCGGGTGAGGATCAGCTGGATCGACGAACGGCGGATGGATTCGACGATGTCGAGATTTTCCTCGCCCGGAATGCCGAAGATCCGGTCGACCCCTTCATTCTCGAGGGCCGCCACGAACAGATCCGAACCTTTGGTCATGAACAATCTCCCTGCAATGCGCGCATTCCGCCAGTCACCTTCATATGGCAGGGAAGGCGCCGCCGCAAAGAGCGCAAGCCTGCTCTGTCGGCAATCAGGCCATCAGTTTCGACAAGGTGGCCGCCAGCGCATCGACGGCGAGCCGGACCTTGAGCGGCAGATGCGGCGTCTGCAGCCAAAGGGCGTGGCAGTCGTAGGGATAGCGCGGCTGGTCCGGCAACAGCGCCACCAGCGTACCGGCCTTGATGCGCTCGCGAACCAGCCACCAGGGCAGCCACGCCAACCCCATGCCTTCGACCGCGGCGTCGGCGATGGCATCGAGATCGTCGAGCCGCAGCCGGCCATTGGGCATGACCTCCTGTGCGGCTTGCCCTTCGCGTGGGAAGAGCCACGGCTGAGCGACCTGGCCGAGCCGGCGATAGACAATGGCTTGATGATCGGCGAGGTCCTCGATCCGACGCGGTTCGCCATGAATTCTGAGATAAGACGGCGCGGCACAGACAACCATGCCCTGGCGCGCGACACGCCTCGCGATCACGCCGGCCTTGTCGTCCAGATCACCGGTTCGGATGGCGAGATCAAAACCGTCCTCGGCGAGATCGGCGAAGCGGTCGCTGAGCGACAGGTCCAGTTCCAGCATCGGATATTGCCGCGCGAGCTGCAGCAGCACGGGGGTGACGCAGTGGCGGCCGAAATGCGCCGGCATGGTCACGCGCAATTTGCCTCTCGGTTCCGAAAACTGGTCGGCGGCGAGCGCATCGGCGGCTTCCGCCTCGGCCAGTACGACCCGGCAGCGCTCGTAATAGGCGCGGCCGAAATCGGTCAGGCTCTGGCGGCGCGTGGTGCGGTTGATGAGACGCACGCCAAGCCGCTCCTCGAGAAAGCGGACATGCTTGCCCACCATCGGTCCGGACAGGTCAAGCGCGACAGCCGCAGCCGCGAACGAGCCGAGGTCGACCGCCTTGACGAACACGGCCATGCTCTCAAAGCCTATCCATATTCGAAACCTCTGGTTTCTACTGCTTTATCCCTACGCCCATTTATCCATGAAACCTTTGGCTGCATAGCTCATTCGGTTCAGATAATTTGGAGTAGCCCGAATGACACGTGTAGTTCGCTTCCACCAGCATGGCGGTCCCGAGGTTCTGCGCATCGACGATATCGACCTTCCCCTACCCTGCCCTGGCGAGGTTCAAATTCGCGTCAAGGCGCTCGGCCTCAATCGCGCCGAAGCGCTGCTGCGCGCAGGCACCTATATCGAAACACCCGCCCTGCCCTCCGGACTTGGCCTTGAAGCGGCGGGGGTTGTCGAAGCGGTAGGCGAAGGCGTGAAGGATTTCGCGCCGGGCGATGCTGTCAGCGTCATCCCGCCGCAATCGATGGTTCACTGGCCGGCTTACGGCGAGTTGGTCACCTATCCGGCCGGGCTCATCGTCAGGCATCCGCCATCGCTCGACTGGCAGACGGCGGCGGCTGTCTGGATGCAGTATCTCACCGCCTATGGCGCGCTGATCGACATCGCCAGGCTGCGTAGCGGAGACGCCGTCGTGATCACGGCGGCGTCGAGCAGCGTCGGCCTCGCGGCGATCCAGATCGCCAACAAGGTTGGCGCAACAGCGATCGCGGTGACGCGAACGGCGGCAAAGAAACAGGCCCTGCTCGATGCCGGCGCGGCCCACGTCGTGATCCTGGCCGAGGGGGATCTTGCCGCACGGCTGAACGCAATCACCGGGCCGCAAGGCGTGCGCGTCGTGCTCGATGCAATCGGCGGTCCGATCTTCGAGCCGCTGACGGCCGCGATGTCAAAGGGTGGCATTCTGATCGAATATGGCGGCCTCAGCAGCGAGCCGACGCCGTTCCCCTTGCCTGCCGTCTTGAGCAAGACGCTGACGCTGCGTGGCTATCTCGTCCATGAGATCACCGGCGATCCGGCGAAGCTGGAGGCGGCCAAGGCGTTTATCCTAGAAGGCCTGGAGACGGGCAAGCTGAGGCTGATCATCGACCGGTGCTTTGCCTTCGATCAGATCGTCGAAGCGCATCGCTATCTCGAATCGAACCAACAATTCGGCAAGATCGTGGTGACGGTCTGAGCAACTTTCCGGCGATACCGCCCTTGAAGGCTTGGCCCCACATTCCTAACTATCGAATGCGGGCCGGGCCCCTCTGACGATCGCTTCTGGTGATTGTGATGTCGGACCGCTTTAACGGGCCCGTTTCCACCCTTTTCGGTCAAGCGGGCTCAATCCTTTCGGTTTGGAGCCCCGTATGACATCTTCCCTTCTTGGCCTGGTTTGCCCCTCCTGCCGCGTCGCGCTCACAATGAGCGAACGCCAGGGTATCGAAATCGATTACTGCCCGCAGTGCCGTGGCGTCTGGCTTGATCGAGGCGAACTCGACAAGATCATCGAGCGTTCCGGCAGAGAGGCGTCGCCCGCGCCGCAGCCACAGCCGGCGGCGTTCTCCCAGCCGCAGCACGGCCATGGCCGCGACGACGACTATTCCCGCTCGCAGGGCCATCGCTATCCCAAGCGGAAGAAATCCTTCTTCGAAGAATTGTTCGATTGACCCCATGACGCCGCCCGGTACCCGGGCCGGCATTGCTGAAAATTTCTAAGAACCACATCGATAAAGGCCAACCCCGATGATGTCTCGCACAAGCCGATTTGCCACCCTCTTTGCAGGACTGTTCCTCGCATTCTCCATGGTCGCGATCGATCATGCCGAGGCGCGGCGCGGCGGCAGTTTCGGCAGCCGCGGCACGCGCACGTTCCAGTCGGCGCCGCCGACCAGGACCGCTCCGGCGCCGACCGCTCCGGTCGAGCGTTCGATGACGCCCAACACCGGTGTGAATTCTGCCGCCCGGCAGCCGCAGGCCGGCCCGCAGAGGCCCGGCTTCATGAGCGGCTTTGGCGGAACGATGATGCGCGGCCTGTTGATCGGCGGCCTGATCGGCCTGCTCTTGGGCCAGGGCTTCGGCGGCCTGGCCGGCATGTTCGGTTTCCTGCTTCAGGCCCTGCTCATCGGTGGCGTGATCATGCTGGCCATACGCTTCTTCCGCTCGCAATCCGCGCGTGGTCCGGCGCCCGCGCTCGCTGGTGCCGGCAATGCCCAGGCGTCGCGATTTGAGAACCGCGCAACGGGACAGCAGACGGCGGGCTCGTTCACAATTCCCGGCTTCGGCGGCGGTTCGGGCGGTGGCTCGCCGGCTACAGGCTCCGAGGAGATCACACTGGCTCAGACCGACCTCGACGCCTTCCAGGAGCTGCTGACCGATGTTCAGGAGGCATTCGGGCGCGAAGACCATGCTGCGCTCCGCCGGGCAACGACACCCGAAATGGTGTCCTATCTCTCGGAAGAACTGGCCGACAACGCCCAGAAAGGTCTCAGGAACGAGGTCTCCGACATCACCTTGCTGCAGGCCGACGTCGCGGAAAGCTGGCGCGAGGATGACCGCGACTACGCCACGGCGGCACTGCGCTACGAGTCCCGTGACGTAATGCGCGAACGGGCCAGTGGCAAGGTCGTCGAGGGCGACGCGGATCATCCGACCGAGACGACCGAGCTGTGGACATTCACGCGTCAGAGCGGCTCGAACTGGAAGCTTTCGGCCATCCAGCAGGCCTGAGCCCCGGTTTGTACGAGGATCGATGCGAGCGGGTCAGCGCACGATCCTGACGCACATCGGCGTGCCGATCTCGATGGCGCGCCCGGTGTCCCCGCGCGCGCTGAGAACAAGGCGCCTTCCGGTTCAGACTGCCGACAACACCAGACAGGCACTGCGCGGGATTTGCTCCCCTGCCCGGCCACGCTTGAGCGCCTGTGGCCGGCCAAAATTTCGCCTGTCCTCGCTTGCAACGTAGCCCCATATGTGAAAATACTATTTACAAAAGAAGATTGACGGGAGGAGACGTCGTGCATTCAGGCGCCTTGATGCGAGTTCAACGGCTGCACGGAACCTCCCACGAGGCCGCCGGAGCCAGCTATGAATGACTTCGCCCCTACCGTCGGCGTGGTCTCGACGTATCCGAAAAACATGCCCGAGGCGCATGCCGCGCTGCCGGTGTGGAACGCCGAGAACTGGTTGTATGAGGACTGGCCGGTCGGCCAGAAAATCCGTTCGTTGCGGCGCACCATGGCGGAAGGTGACAGCCATCTGTTCAACACGTTGGTGCTCGACATCCACCCCTATGTGCAGGACCAGATGTTCGCCGAGAGCGAAGGCATTTTCGGCAAGCGGCTGATCGCCGGCGCCTTCGTCTTCTCGGCGGGGCTGGGGCTGGTCGCCACCAACTGCGTCAACGCCTTTTCCTATGGCTACGACAAGCTCCGCTTCATAAAGCCAGTCTTCATTGGCGACACGATCTATTCGATCCGCTCCAACCTCGACAAGAAGCCGCGCTACAAGGAGATGGGGCTGATCCGCGCCAGCTACGAAGTGTTCAAGGGCGAAGGTGAACTCGTTTTGTATTGCGAGCATTTGCAGACGGTGAAGTATCGCAACCCGGCCGATTTCGTCGGCAAGACGGAGAAATGAAAATGCCGGCTTTGGCCGAATTGCCGCTTGCCGGTCTCACCGTCGTCGACATGAGCCAGTTCCTGTCCGGGCCTTATTGCTCGCTTCGGCTGCTCGATCTCGGCGCCCGCGTCATCAAGATCGAGCGTCCGGATGGCGGCGACCTGTCGCGCCGGCTCTATCTCAGCGACACCGAGATCGGCGGCGATTCCACCATCTTCCACGCCATCAACCGCGCCAAGGAAAGTTTTGCCATCGACCTCAAGAACGAGGCCGACCTGAAGACGCTGCGCGGGCTACTGGCCAAGGCCGATGTGCTGATCCAGAATTTCCGGCCTGGTGTCATCGAGCGCCTCGGCTTCGACTATGAGACCGTGCGCAAGATCAACCCGCGGCTCGTCTACGCCTCGATCAGCGGCTATGGCGAAGAGGGTCCATGGGTCAAGCGGCCCGGCCAGGATCTGCTGGCGCAGTCCCGCTCCGGCGTCATGTGGCTGAATGGCGACGAGGACCAGGGGCCGGTCCCGTTCGGGCTGGCGATCGGTGACATGCTGGCGGGTGCGGCCTGCGCGCAAGGCATCCTCGCGGCGCTCGTCCGGCGCGGCATCACCGGCCAGGGCAGCCATATTGAAACCAGCCTGCTGGAAGCGCTGGTCGACTTCCAGTTCGAGGTGCTGACGACGCATCTCAATGACGGCCGCCGCTTGCCCAGGCGCTCCAACTTTCGCAGTGCGCATGCCTATCTGTCCGCGCCTTACGGCGTCTATCCAGCCAAGGACGGCTACCTCGCCATCGCCATGACGCCGATCCCCAAGCTTGCCGACCTACTGTCGCTCAATGAGCTGGCACCCTATCGCGACAGGCCGGCCTCGTGGTTCACCGCGCGCGACGACATCAAGGCGATCATCGCGCAGCGGATCGCCAGCAAAACCATCGACGAATGGCTCGCCATTCTCGAGCCCGCCGACATCTGGTGCGCCAAGGTGCTGACCTGGCCGGAAATGCTGGCAAGCGAAGGTTTCCAGTCGCTCGACATGCTGCAGACGGTGACGCGCGAGGACGATGTCTCGATCCTCACCACCAGTTCGCCGCTGAGGGTCGATGGTGTCAGGGCCAAGGTCGATCGTGCCGCGCCGCGCATCGGCGAGCACAGTGCTGCGATCCGCGCGGAGTTCGGCCTGTGACCGCGCTCAAGGGCATGACCTGGAGCCATCCGCGCGGCTACGATCCGATGGTCGCCTGCTCGGCACTGTGGGAGCAGAAGACCGGCGTCGCCGTCGAATGGGACAAGCGCTCGCTGCAGGATTTCGAATCCTTCCCGGTCGAGGAACTGGCGCGCGCCTATGATTTGATCGTCATCGACCATCCGCATGTCGGCCAGATCACGGCGGAAAACTGCCTCGCGCCGCTGGATGTCGCCGGCCGCGAGGCGGAACGTGCCGCGCTCACCTCAGGCAGCGTCGGCCAGTCCTATCCGAGCTACAGCTGGCAGGGCCGGCAATGGGCTTTCCCCATCGACGCGGCCAGTCAGGTCCAGGCCTGGCGACCGGATGCGCTCGATGCGCCGCCGGCGGGCTGGAGCGAAGTGCTCTATCTCGCGCGGCAAGGCCGCGTGCTTTTGCCGCTGCGGTCGCCGCATGTGCTGATGGTGTTCTATACGCTTGCCGGCAATCTCGGTCATCCCTGCGCCACCGATCCGTCCCGCGATCTCATCGATATCGAGACCGGCAGCCAGATCTTGGAGGCGATGCGCGAGATCGCCGCGCTGGTCGAACCGGCCTGTTTCGAGATGGATCCGATCGCGGTTTCCGAACGGATGGCGGCGGCCGATTCCAAGATCGTCTGTGCACCGCTGATCTATGGCTATGTCTCCTATGCGATATCGGGGTTTCGCGCGCACCGGCTGGCCTTCACCGATATCCCGGCCGTCGGCTCCAACGGCCCCGTGGGCTCCGCGCTCGGCGGCACCGGCATAGCGGTGTCGGCCTTTTCAAAAGCCAAAAATGCCGCGATCGATTTCGCCTATTGGGTTGCCAACGGCGATGTCCAGCGCGGTCCCTATGCAGCCGCCGGCGGACAGCCCGGCCACGCAGCAGCCTGGGAAGACCAGAGCGTCAACGCCGCGACCGGCAATTTCTATCGGGACACGCGCGCCACGTTGGAAGGCGCATGGGTGCGGCCTCGCCATGACGGCTACATGGCGTTCCAACAGGCCGCGTCGGACCGCATCCTTTCCGGCATGACCTCCGGGCACAAAGCCGCCCAGGTCGTTGCCGATCTCAATCGCCTGTTCCGGGAGAATTCTCCCGCACAGGTGTCCGGCGCTGCCGGCGGAGGAGCCTGAACGAAACCGAACGGCGGGTAACGTCTGGGGCTATGCCCCGTTGAGATACCGAGGCAAATCCAACTATTCCAGCCGCCAGAGCTTGCGGGCATTGCCCGACAGCAAGCTGTCGCGCTCGGCGATGCTGCAGCCGGAAAGCAGCGCATGGGTCGCCGCCACCCAGGTCGACAGGCCGCCGCCGAGCGTGCAGACCGGCCAGTCGCTGCCCCAGACGACACGGTCCCAGCGGAACGAACCAATGGTGTGTTCGACATAGGGCCGTAATGTCTCGACCGTCCAGGCAGGGCCGCCATAGGCAACCACGCCGGAAATCTTGGCCATGACATTCGGGCGCTTAGCGATCTCGCTCATGTGCTCGCGCCAGGGATGCTCGGCGTTGGCCTTGATGTCGGGGACGCCGCAATGGTCGAGGACGAACTGGACGTCGGGCGCCAGGTCGGCCAGTGCGATCGCCTTGGGGATCTGATGCGGCAGCACGACCAAATCGAAAGTCAGACCGGTGCCGCCAAGCCGCTTGATGTTGTCGCGAAACACCGCGCCTTCCGACAGATCATCCGGCACGACATGGAGCACACGGCGGAAGCCCTTGACGAAGGGATTTGCTCGTTGCCGTTCGACATACGCCGGAAAATCCGCGTCTTCCGGACGGCAGGACGCGATCGCCCCAGCCAGCATGCTGCCGGACTGCCGTGACAGGACTTCGACACGCTCGGTCTCTGCTTCGATGTCGGCCGGATCGACATCGACTTCCATATGCAGCACGCGCTCGACGCCGACACGCTGCGCCTCCGTGGCATATTCCTCATAGGAGAAATCGCGGTTGAGCGACGGCACGCCTGCAAGCCAGGGATAGCGCAAGGCCGAGCGATCGATGAGATGCAGATGGGTATCGATGATCATGGCGAGGCTCCTCCCTCCAGTGTTTTTCAATCATCTCACGGAGGAATTCTTCATTCAAATAAGAATTTATGCTGCCGAGCCGACAGCCGACCCAGCCAGATGCGATAGCTTTTCGCAGGTTGCCAGCAACAGCTCGATCGTCCTGGTGATGTCAGGCGCTGAAGGCGTGTTGATGACTGTGATGTAGGGGATCGACAGCGCTGCGATGGCCCTGCCATCGGAACTGCGCACCGGTGCCGAAAGATTGAAGACGCCAGCGGTCTGCATGGAGGCCATCATCTCGTAGCCGCGGTCGCGGATCTGGTCGAGCCGGGTGAAGAACTCGGCCGATTGCGGCGTCTTGTCGGTGCTGCGGACATGCTCGGAAATCATCATCTGCCGCTCTTCCTGCGAGCGGAAGGCAAGCAGTACATGGCCCGAACCAGTGTCGAACAGGCTGATATGGGAGCCGACGCGGATCGAGATGCCCCAGTAATTCGGCGCTTCCTGCTGGGCGATGACGACGGCGGAACCGCGATCAAAAACAACGAGTTGGTTGGCCTGCTGCGAGGTCTCGGCCAGTTCGCGCATAAGGGGGGTTGCGTAGGAAACCAGCCGCCGGACGGGAGCGTGCAATTGCGCCAGGCCGAACAGTTTCAGCGTCAGAGAATAGCGGTCGCCATCCAGCCTTGTGACATAGCCGCGCCGCACCAGCCGGTCGAGCATGCGGTAGAATTCATTGGGGCTACGGTCGAGTTTCTTGGCGATTTCGGCCTGCGTCAGGCCGCCATCGACACCGGCCAGCAATTCCAGGATGTCGAGTCCCTTGTCGAGCGCCGGCGCGCGATATCGCTCGTCTTCGCTGTCGTCCATGGGGCACTTCTCCAGTGAAATCGATTCTTCATATACGCATAAATGAAGCCGGCGGAAACAAATTTCGCCTTGACGTATTCATGAATGTTTTGTTTGTATATGAATGTAGCACTTCTTGTCATCAGACGAGTTGCGGTCGCCTGCCAAGGCGCACCAAGGGAGGATACCAATGAACAGACTGCTTTCCGGCGTGCCCGCCGGCGCATTGATGCTTGCATTTGGTGCAGGCCCGGCCCTTGCCGGCGACCTGCCCGGCAAGTTCGAAGGCGTGACCGTCGACGTGAAGCTGATCGGCGGCCAGCAATATGAAAAGCTCTACGAACGCATTCCGGAATGGGAGAAGGCGACCGGCGCCAAGGTCAACATCCTGACCAAGAAGAACGGCTTCGACATCGACAAGGAGCTCAAATCCGACATTGCCTCGGGCAGCACCAATTGGTGCGTCGGCTGGAACCACTCGTCCTTCGCGCCGCAATATACGGGCCTCTACACCGACCTCAGCAAATTGCTGCCCAAGGAGGAGATCGATGCCTTCGTGCCGTCGACGATCAAGTCGGCGACCATCGACGGCAAGCTGGAGATGCTGCCGCGCGCGCAGTTCGACGTCTCGGCGCTCTACTACCAGAAGAGCCTCTACGAGAACGCCGACAACAAGACCAAGTTCAAGGCGAAATACGGCTATGACCTGGTGCCGCCGGACAGCTGGAAGGAAGTCACCGACCAGGCCGAGTTCTTCGCCAACCCGCCCAATTTCTACGGCACGCAATTCGCCGGCAAGGAAGAGGCAATCAATGGCCGCTTCTATGAAATGGTGGTCGCCGAGGGCGGCGAATATCTCGACAAGGACGGCAAGCCGGTCTTCAACTCCGAGGCCGGCATCCGCGCGCTCGACTGGTTCGTCAATCTCTACAAGGCCAAGGCCGTACCGGCCGGAACCACCAACTACCTCTGGGACGATCTCGGCCAGGGCTTTGCCTCGGGCACCGTCGCCATCAACCTCGACTGGCCGGGCTGGGCCGGGTTCTTCAACGATCCGAAGTCGTCGAAGGTCGCCGGCAATGTCGGCGTGAAAGTCGCGCCGAAGGGCTCTTCCGGCAAGCGCACCGGCTGGTCCGGTTTCCACGGTTTCTCGGTGACCGAGAACTGCCCACACAAGGAGGCCGCGGCTTCGCTGGTGTGGTGGCTGACCAATGAGGACAGCCAGAAGCTCGAGGCCGCCGCCGGCCCGCTGCCGACCCGCACCGCGGTCTGGGACTGGGACCTCAAGCAGGCCGAAAACGATCCGTACAAGAAGGAGGTCCTCTCCGCCTTCCAGGAAGAAGCCAAGCACGCCTTCGCCGTGCCGCAGACGCCCGAATGGATCGAAATCTCGAACGCCGTCTATCCGGAACTGCAGGCGGCGATCCTTGGCGACAAGACCTCCAAGCAGGCTCTGGATGAAGCGGCCGCCAAGGCGACGCAAATCCTCCAGGACGCCGGCAAGCTGTAGAACCGTCTCCCAAGGCTGCCTCCCCCATCAGGAATGGGGGAGGCGATCGCGTCTTGGCGTATGCTCGGCGATACATGGCCCTTTCGTCGCGTCCGCCTCGCCGCCAGTCCAATGCAACATTTCAGGAATTCTGATGAAGGGCTTCAAGCCATCCGCGCCTTTCCTGCTGCTGCTTCCAGCCATCATCGTGCTGGCGGCGGTCGTCGTCGTGCCGCTGCTTTTGTCGCTCTATTCCAGCTTCACACCCTTCCGCCTGACCAAGCCCGAAACCTTCTTCGTCTTCGTCGGCTTCCGGAACTATCTTTCGATCCTGACCAACGCCGATTTCTGGTGGGCTTTCGGCCGCACTGTGCTGCTGCTGACCATCGCGCTCAATCTCGAAATGCTGCTGGGTCTCGGCCTTGCCATGCTGGTCGAGAAGGCGACGCGTGGTCAGCGCATCCTGCGCACGCTGATGATGTTTCCGATGATGTTCTCGCCGATCCTCGTCGGCTTCCAGTTCAAGTTCATGTTCAACGACAATATCGGCCTGGTGAACAATGCCCTGCAGTCGCTCGGCATCACGCAGGACGCTATTCCGTGGCTGATCGAGGGCCATCTCGCCTTCATCGCCATTTCGATCGCAGAGATCTGGTCGTCGACGGCGATCTTCGCCATCCTGATCCTCGCCGGCCTGCTCGCCATGCCCAAGGAGCCGATCGAGGCGGCGCGGGTCGACGGCTGCACGCCGTGGCAGACGTTCCGCTATGTGACGTGGCCCTTCGTCATGCCCTTCGCCTACATCGCCATGACCATCCGTTCGCTCGACGTCGCGCGCGCCTATGACATCGTCAAGATCATGACCGATGGCGGACCGGCGGGCCGCACCGAACTGTTGTGGACGCTGGTGGCACGCACCGCCTACAGCGACGGGCGCATGGGCATGGCCAACGCCATGGCCTATTTCTCGATCCTGCTGTCGATCGCCTTCACCGTCTATTTCTTCAACAAGCTCGCCGCGGCGCGCACGCAGATCGGTGCGGAGTGGTGATGGACGAGAATTCTTCCGCCCGCCTGAAGCGCCGGCTGCTTGGCATCGTCTATCGCATCGGCCTGTTCCTGGCGATGCTGACGATCTGCCTGCCGGGTCTCTGGATCGTGCTGTCGTCGCTGCGGCCGACTGTGGAAATCATGGCCAAGCCGCCGGTGTGGATTCCGCAAGAAGTCTCGTTCGACGCCTATGTTTCGATGTTCTCAGGCATCGGCAAGGGCGGCATCCCGGTCATCGAATATTTCCGCAACTCGCTGATCATCTCGGTGACATCGACGATCATTGCGGTCGCCATCGGCATGGCCGGCGGCTACGCCTTCGCGCGCTATCGTTTCCGCGGCAAGTCGAGTGTCTTCCTCGGCCTGATGCTGACGCGCACGGTGCCGGGCATCGCGCTGTCGCTGCCGCTGTTCTTCCTCTATGTGCGGCTCGGCATCATCGACACGCATTTCGGGCTGATCCTCGCCTATGTCGCACTCAACGTGCCGTTCACGATCTGGCTGATCGACGGCTTCTTCCGCCAGGTGCCGAAGGACCTTGCGGAAGCCGCGCAGATCGATGGCTGCACACGCTGGCAGGCGTTCTGGCAGGTCGAGTTCCCGCTTGCCGGGCCGGGCATCGCATCCGCCGCCATCTTCGCCTTCCTGACCTGCTGGAACGAATTCGCGCTGGCTTCGCAGCTGACCCGCTCGGTCAGCGCCAAGACGCTGCCGGTCGGCCTGCTCGACTACACGGCCGAGTTCACCATCGACTGGCGCGGCATGTGCGCGCTCGCGGTGGTGATGATCATCCCAGCGCTCACCCTCACCTATATCGTTCAGAAACACCTTGTCGGCGGCCTGACCTCCGGCGCGGTGAAAGGCTGATCCCATGGCAACAGTTTCCCTCAAAAAGCTGACCAAGCGCTACGGCAATATCGGGATCGTGCATGGCATCGATCTCGACATCACCGACCGCGAATTCATCGCGCTGGTCGGCCCCTCCGGCTGCGGCAAGTCGACGACTTTGCGCATGATCGCCGGATTGGAGGAGATCAGCGCCGGCTCGATCGAGATCGGCGGGCGCGTCGTCAACGATCTGCCGCCGCGTTCGCGCAACATCTCGATGGTGTTCCAGTCCTACGCGCTCTATCCGCATATGACGGTGCGCGAAAACCTCGGCTTCTCCTTCAAGATCGCCGGCGCCGCCAAGGAAGAGATGGACCGCCGCGTCGCCGAGGCCTCTGCCATTCTCGGCCTCGATACGCTGCTCGACCGCCGCCCGTCGCAACTGTCCGGCGGCCAGCGCCAGCGCGTCGCCATGGGCCGCGCAATCGTGCGCGACCCCGATGTGTTCCTGTTCGACGAGCCGCTGTCCAATCTCGACGCCAAATTGCGCACGCAGATGCGAACCGAAATCAAGAAGCTGCATGCCAAGGTGCAGTCGACGGTGATCTACGTCACCCACGACCAGGTCGAGGCGATGACGCTGGCAGATCGCATCGTCATCATGCGCGATGGCCATATCGAGCAGGTCGGCACGCCCGACGAGGTCTTCCGGCGGCCGGCAACGCGCTTCGTTGCCGGCTTCATCGGCTCGCCGCCGATGAATTTGCACGAGGCGACGATTGATGACGGCCAGATGGTTTTCGCCAGCGGCGAGAAGCTGCCTTTGCCCGCCCAGTTCAAGGCCAATGTCGCCACAGGCGACAGAGTGGTGTTCGGGCTGCGGCCCGACGACATCTATCCGACCGGCCATGGCATCAGCTCAGGTGCCGCCGCCGATGTCCATCAGATCGAACTGCCGATCACCGTCACCGAACCACTCGGCAACGAGACGCTGGTGTTCGTCGAGTTCAACGGCACGGACTGGGTCTCGCGCATGCTGAACCCGAGGCCGCTCAAGTCCGGCGAGCGGGTGGCGATGAGCCTCGACCTGTCGCAGGCGCATCTGTTTGCCACCGAGACCGGAAAGACATTGCGGAGCTGACCGATGGCTAGAATCGAGAAGATCGAACTGCGGATGGTGGACCTTGTACCCAAGGTCAAGCGCACCGACGCCATCCAGAGCTTCGTCAGCCAGGAAACGCCGATCGTCACCATCACCGACTCCGACGGCGCGGTCGGCACCGGCTACAGCTACACGATCGGCACCGGCGGCTCCTCGGTGATGCGGCTTTTGTCCGACCATCTGGCGCCGCGCCTGATCGGCCGTGACCCCGACATGATCGAGGCGATCTGGCACGATCTCGAATTCGCCACGCATGCGACCACGATCGGTGCCATCACCGCCATCGCCATTGCGGCGATCGATACGGCGCTTTGGGATCTGAGGGCAAAGAAGCAGAACCTGCCACTGTGGAAACTGGCCGGCGGGGCCAAGGACCGCTGCCCGCTCTACACCACCGAAGGCGGCTGGCTGCATATCGAGACGGCCGCACTGGTCGACGATGCGCTGGCGGCCAAGGCCAAGGGATTTCGCGGCTCGAAGGTGAAGATCGGCAAGCCGCACGGGTCGGAGGATATGGCGCGATTGTCCGCAGTGCGCAAGGCGGTCGGCGACGGCTATGAGATCATGACCGACGCCAATCAGGGATTCTCGGTCGACGAGGCGATCCGGCGTGCTGCCAGGCTGCGCGAACTCGATCTCGCCTGGATCGAGGAGCCGCTGCCGGCCGACGACATCGACGGGCATATCAGGCTGTCCAACTCGACGCCGACGCCGATCGCCATCGGCGAGTCGCTCTATTCGATGCGCCATTTCCGCGAATACATGCAGAAAGGCGCCTGTTCGATCGTGCAGGTCGATGTCGGCCGCATTGGCGGCATCACGCCCTGGCTCAAGATCGCGCATGCGGCGGAGGCCTTCGATATCCCGGTCTGTCCGCATTTCCTGATGGAACTGCATGTCAGCCTTACCTGCGCTGTTCAGAACGGCCGATATGTCGAGTACATTCCGCAACTCGATGCGTTGACCGGCAAGCATATGCGCATCGAGGATGGTCACGCACTGGCGCCCGACGAACCGGGCATCGGCATCGACTGGGACTGGGACGCGGTCAAGGCCATGAGCATCGCCGAATTCACCACGGCGATCACGAAATAGGGGAACGGATATGCAGCGGATGGGAATGGTGCTGGGGCTGAAGCCGGAAAAGGTCGAGGAGTATGTCCTCCTCCATGCCGCCGTCTGGCCCGACGTGCTGACCATGATCTCGGCCTGCAACATCAAGAACTACTCGATCTATCTGAAGCGGCCGGAGAACCTGCTGTTTTCCACTTTCGAGTATCACGGCACCGACTATGCGGCCGACATGGCCAAGATGGCGGCCGATCCCAGGACGCAGGAATGGTGGGCTGTCTGTATGCCATGCCAGGAGCCGCTCACGACCCGCAAAGAGGGCGAGTGGTGGGCTTCCATGGACGAGGTCTTCCATCATGACTGAGGGCGGTTTCGACCCGGCCTCGCTCGTTCAATCCTGGCCCAAACCTTCGAAGCCTCGCCCGATCGTCACCTTCGGTGCGGGGTCGATTGTCGGCGATGCGCATTTTCCGGCCTACAAAAAGGCCAGCTTTCCGATTGCCGGCCTCTATGATCCGGACCAGGCCAAGGCGCAGGCCCTGGCCGAGAAATGGGGTGTCACGGCATTCCGCTCGGTCGATGAAGCCGCTGATGTCAAGGATGCGATCTTCGATCTGGCGACGCCGCCGGGTCGGCACGCCGAGATCCTGAAAGCTCTGCCGGACGGTGCGGTCGCATTGATCCAGAAGCCGATGGGCAACTATCTCGGCGAGGCGACCGAAATCCTCGAAATCTGCCGCGCCAAGGACCTCAAGGCAGCGGTGAATTTCCAGCTCCGCTTCGCGCCGATGATGCTGGCGCTCAAGGACGCCATCGCCAAGGGCTGGCTTGGCGAAATCGTCGATTTCGATGCCTGGCTGGCGCTGGCGACGCCGTGGGAGTTGTGGGAGTTCCTGCTCAAGGCACCGCGCGTCGAGATCGCCATGCACTCGATCCATTATCTCGACCTCATCAGGCAATTGCTCGGCGATCCCAAGGGCGTGCACGCCAAGACGCTCGGCCATCCCAACCACAAGGTGGCGCAGACGCGCACCAGCGCCATTCTCGACTATGGCGACACGGTGCGTTGCGCGCTGTCGATCAACCACGATCACAAATTCGGCCGCCGCCACCAGGCCTGCGAGTTCCGCATCAGTGGCACCGAGGGTGCGGCCTATCTCAAGCTCGGCCTCAACCTCGACTATCCCCGGGGCGAACCGGACATACTGGAAATCCATCCGAAGGGCGGGACGGACTGGATCAGCGTGCCGCTCGCCGGCGAGTGGTTCCCCGACGCCTTCGTCGGGCGCATGGCCAATGTGCAGCGCTTTGCATCAGGCGAAGATGACGAACTGGTCAGCTCGGTCGAGGACGCCTGGAACACAATGGCACTGGTGGAAGCCGCCTATAAATCGAGCGCGGCGCCGGCGACGCCGATCGCGGAAAGACCTTGATGGAACAGATCACCTATTTCGAAGACTACGAGATCGGCTCTTCGCGGCTGACCAGCGGCCGCACCATCACCGAGACCGACTTCATCGTCCATGCCGGCCACACCGGCGATTTCTTCCCGCATCATATGGACGCCGAATACATGAAGACGACGCCGTTCGGCCAGCGCATCGCGCATGGCACGCTGGTGTTCTCGGTCGGCATCGGGCTGACGGCAAGCATCGTCAACCCTGTCGCCTTTTCCTATGGCTACGACCGGCTGCGCTTCATCAAGCCGGTGTTCATCGGCGACACGATCCGCACGCGCACCACCATCACGGCCAAGGAGGACGACCCCAAGCGGCCGGGTTCAGGACGGGTGATCGAACGCTGCGAGGTGATCAACCAGCGCGGCGAGGTGGTGCTCGCCGCCGACCACATCTATATCGTCGAACGCAAGCCGGCACAGAGTTGAGGCTCTTCGGAGTTTCTATGTACCGGTGGCGCGCTTCGTAATGCGCTCCAAGCCGAGCAGCAAGACCAGCGTCGCCGCCACCAGGATCATGGTGAGTGCGGCACCAGCAAAGATGTCGCCGCGATCGGTGAGGCTGAAGATCGATACCGGCAGCGTCACCCAACCCGGCGGATAGACCATGACGGTGGCGCCGAGTTCGCCCATCGACAGCGCGAAACTTAAGCCGAAGGCGGCGACCAGATAAGGGGCGAGCAGGGGCAGCGTGACGTGCCAGAGCCGATAGGCCGGCCGCGCGCCGAGGCTCGACGCGACCTGTTCGAAGTCCGGCGAAAGCCGCGCCAGGCCGGCCGAGACATTGCCGAAGGTGAAGGCCGAGATCAGCACGAAATGCGCGATCATGACGATCGCGATCGTGCCGTTGAGCAGCAGCGGCGGATGGCTGAAGGCAACCAGCAAGCCGAGGCCGACGGACACGGAAGGCACCGCACTTGGGATGAAGAACAGCAGGCCGAGCAGGCGCTTCAGGGCGTGACCCTGAAGGCGAAGCGACAGGGCTGCCCAGGTGCCGCTGACCAGCGCCAGCGCGCTGGCCAGGAAGCCGGTGATCAGGCTCGCCTTGACCGAATTCCACGCCGCCCCCCTGATGACATCGGTGTAGTGCTCCGTCGTCAGGCCATTGGGCAGCACGCCATTCCACTGGTCGGCCAGGCTGGACAGGAGGATGACCGCCAGCGGCGCCAGGAACAGCACGCCGAAGATCAGCGCGAACAGCACCCACAACACGATCCGACCAGGGCGCGACCAGACCAGCATGGCTAGACCCCCAACCGGCCGGCGGCGAAACGGTAGAGGCCGAACAGGCCCAGCGACAGCGCGATGTTGACCACTGCGATGATGCAGGCGACCTGATAGGCCGATTCCTGGATCGCCTTGCCGTAGATCAGCAACGGCAGGGTGATGACGCCCTTTGCGCCGATGAACAGCACGATGCCGAACTCATTGACGGTCAGCAGCAGGCAGAGACTGCCGCCGGCGATGAGTGCCGGGATTGCCGCTGGCAGGATGACCTGACGCACGATGCGGAACGGGCGCGCGCCCAGCACGCTCGCGGCTTCGATCTGGCCGCGATCGACCAGCGAGAAAGCAGCAAGCAGCGGCCGCAGGATGAAAGGCGTATAGACGGTGACTTCGGCCAGCACCACGCCCCAGGTCGAGTAGAGGAAATCGACCGGCGGCAGCGGTAGCGAGAAGGTCTCCATCAGCCCGGCATTGAGCATGCCAGCGGAGCCGTAGAGGAAGGTGAAGGCAAGCGTCACCAGGAAGGTCGGGAGCGCGATGAAGGTGTCGATCAACCGGGCGATGAAACCGCTGCCGGGGAACGGCACGAAGGCGAGGATCAGCGCCAGCACGAGGCCGACGATCAGGCATCCGGCCGTCGCCGTGACCGAGATCGTCACCGTGTTGATCAGCGCGTTGAGGAAGAAGCGCGCTTGCAGCACGCGAACAATCTCGGCGGCATTGGCGACGCCGCTGTCGTCAAGGAAGGCCTGCCGGGCGATGAGCGCCAGCGGATAGAAGAACAGCAGCGCCAGCAAGGCCGCCGGCGGCACGATCCAGAATTTGCCGGGCTCCCTCCGGATCGCCGGTGCGTGAAGGGCGACCGCCTCAGACACCGGAATCTTCCGGAAGCAGCGAGGTGTCGGCGGGCGCGAAGAACAGCGGCACCCTGGCGCCGGGTTCGGGCAAGGCGATCGGCAGTTTTGTCGCCGAGACGCGCACCGGCGTGCCGTCGACATCGAGCACGAGGTGAGTGAGTTCGCCCTGCCAGTGCACTTCCCGCAACGTGCCGACGATGCGGTTGGTGTGCTCTGCGTCGGCCGTCAGGCCGAGATGCTGCGGCCGGATGCAGAGCAGACTCTTGTCGCCGGCCTTCTCGTCACGGCCGGCGCCGGTGAGCACTGAGTCACCGTGCCTTGCCGTGGCAAGGCCCTTCGAGCCAACAGGCTCGGCAATTGTCACCGGCAGGAGGTTGGCGCGGCCGAGGAACTCGGCGGTGAAGCGGTTCGGCGGGCGGCGGTAGAGTTCCGTCGTCGGTCCATGCGAACAGACCCTGCCGTCGCGCATGATGGCGATCTTGTCGGCAAGCGTCAGCGCTTCGGTCTGATCATGGGTGACATAGAGGATGGTGAGGCCGGGCAGGCTGCGGTGCAGCCGAGCAATCTCCTCGACCATGTTGCGGCGGATCTGCGCGTCGAGCGCCGACAGCGGCTCATCGAGCAATAGCACGCGCGGCCGCACGGCAAGTGCGCGGGCAATCGCGACACGCTGCTGTTGACCGCCCGAAAGCTCGCGTGGATAACGCTTGGCGAAAGTCGCCATGCCGACCGTGCCGAGCGCATCCTTGACCCGCTCGGCGATCAGCGCCTTGTCGGCGCCTTGTGCCCTGAGCCCAAAGGCAACGTTGTCTTCCACCCGCATATGCGGAAACAGCGCGTAGTTCTGCACCACCATGCCGAGGCCGCGTTCGTAGGGCGGCAGGTCGGTGACGTCTGTCGCGCCGATGCGGATGCGGCCGCTGGCCGGCCGCACGAAACCGGCGACAGCCCGCAAGGCGGTGGTCTTGCCGGAGCCGGAGGGGCCGATCATCGCCAGGATTTCACCCGGCGCAATGTCCAGGGTCAGCGGATGCAGGACGACATGCGCGCCATAGGCGACGCTGACCTTGTCGAAATGGACATTGGAACCGGCGCCGCGAATTTTCGCGGCGTCGATGTCCATGACACTGGTACCAGTAAAGGCCACGGCCGACATGGCTTGGTTCTCCGGATTTCCGTCCTCGGGTGTCAGCTTCCGGTCGCCTCGTTCCACTTCTTGACATAGTCGGGAAGTTTGCTCAGCGCCTCGTCCCAATTCGGCGACCAGATGGTCAGCCCCTTCATCGCCTCCTGCAGCTTGGCGAAGTTGGCGTCGGACGGCGTCATGTCTTTGCGGGCGGGCACGCCGATGGCAATCGAGCTGACGGTCGACTGGGCTTCCTTGGACAGCAGGAAGTCGATCAGCTTCTTGCCGTTGTCGGCATTGGGCGCACCGGTGACCAGGCCGACTTCATAGGGCAGCGCGAAAGTGGAGCGCACACCGTCGGGACCAGCGGGCCAGAATACCTTGATGTTGGGATTGTCGGCCATTTGCGACATGTTCATCTGCAGATCGCCATTGGCGACGTGCAATTCGCCCTTGTTGACCAGCGCGGTCAGCTTGCCGGTCGAGGCGGACGGACCGACATTGTTGTCCTGCAGCTTCTTCATGAACTCGAAGCCAGCATCCTCGCCGCCGAAGGCATGGATGATCTGCAGCATGACGGCGGTGCCGTCACCGGCCTGACCTGGGGTCGAATACTGGATCTTGCCCTTGAACTTGGGATCGAGCAGATCGCTGTAACTCTTCGGCGCTTCCGACAGCACGGCGCTGTTGTAAATGAAGTTCATATAGTTGTTGACCAGCGGCCGGTACTTGTCGGTGCCGCCGTCGATCTGGTCGGCGCCTTGCGGCTTGTAGTCCTGCAGCAGGCCGTCGGCGGCGGCGCGCTGGACGAAGGGCGGCAACGTCACCAGCACGTCGGCCTGCGGGTTCGACTTTTCCTTGGCGACGCGCTCGACGACCCCGCCGGAGCCTGCCTCGATATACTGCACGGTGATGCCGGTGGCCTTGGTGAAGGCGGCGAATTCGGTCTCGTACCAGCTGCCATTGCCGTCATGCAGGCCGTCGGCGGAATAGATGGTGACGACACCGTCGGCGAAAGCCGGTCCGGTGAGAGCCGACGACGCCACCAGCGACGCGGCGAAGGCCATAGCGATGGTTGCATTGCGCGATTTCATGGATCAGTTCCCCTGTGATTGTTGGCACATTCTGCGATGCACTAGGACCGACCGGCTTCGGGTCTCTGGCGGACGTTGAGCCGACTGGATGTCGTTGTTGCGCCAACTCTGGGGACTGATGATCGATAAGTAAAATCTATTTATTTTATGACAGGCAAACTTCTTCTGATGTTTGTCATGGAACTGTCGCACAGATGTCGCGGGCGCGATTTTGGCTACGCGGAAGGCGTCTATCAGTTTGAAAAATCAGGGATATCAGCTGAATGAAACGCCCGATGTCTGCGCCCGCAAACGCGGATCATGCGAGCGGATGGTCACCGGGCGACCGTCAAGGATCTCGAAGCAGCGCGCGAGCGTGTCGTCTTCGAGCCGGCGCATCGCCTCATGCGTGAAGAAGGTGAGATGCGGAAACAGGATCACATTGTCGCGATCGAAAAGCGCGCTCATCGGATGACCTGACCTGGCCAGCGGCTCGACCGAATAGACGTCGAGCCCGGCGCCGCCGATACGGCCGGCGACAACAGCCTCGACAAGCGCCGTCTCATCGATGAGGGCACCGCGCGAGACGTTGACGATGATGGCGGAAGGCTTCAGGCAGGCGAGTTCCGTCTTGCCGATCAGGCCGCGCGTCTTGTCGTTCAACACACAATGGATCGAGACAGAATCGCAGACGCGCAGCATGGCTTGCAGGTCGTCGACCTTCTCGATGCCGGCGGCGTGCATGGTTGCGGCATCGACACCGGGATCGAAGCCGAGAACCCGGGCATGAAACCCTTGGCCTGCCATGCGTGCCATGCTGCGGCCGATCTTGCCGCAGCCGACTAGCCCGAGCGTGGTGCCGGAAATGTCGCGCCCGAGCCAGCACTGCGCGGGCCAGACCCAGCCATCGCGCGACACCGCCGCCGTGATCGCCGGCAGCCGCTTGGCCAGCGCGATCATCAGGGCGAAGGCGCCCTCAGCGACGGTTTCCTCGGCGTATTCCGGCACGTTGGCGACAGGGATGCCGCGCCGCATGGCGGTAGGAATGTCGATGGCGTCGATGCCGACGCCGTATTTAACGATGCCCTTCAATTTCGGCGCTGCATCGATCACCCGCGCCGTGATCGGTGTGTAGCACATCAGGAGAAGATCGGCGTCGGCAATGGCCTCTATGAGATCGGCTTCGAAAATGCCGTCCGGCAGCGTCACCAACTCAACGCCCCTCGCCCGCAGACCGGCGTCGATGCCGGGGCATTCGAGCTCCTGGTCGGTGCGCACGGCCTTCATGGTCAGGCCGCCAGCACGGCGCGCTCGACAATGTCGAGGGCGCGGTCGAGATCGGCTTTCGAGATAACCAGCGGCGGCGACAGCGTCAGCACATTGCCATGGCTGACCTTGAAGCTTAGGCCCTGCTCCAGGCAGGCATAGAAAACCCGCTCAGCAAGCTCGCGCGCCGGCTGCCGCGTGGCGCGATCCTCGACCAGTTCGACGCCGACCATGAGCCCCCTACCCCTGACGTCGCCGACATGAGGCGAGCGCGCCATCAGATCCTGCATGCGTCCCAGCATATGTTGGCCGAGTTCGGCCGACCGTTCGACCAGCCCTTCCTCCAGGATGATGTCGATGGTGGTCAGGGCGGCGCGCGTCGTCACTGGGTTCTTTTCGTGGGTGTAGTGACCGATAGCGAAGCCCCCGGTGACATCGAGCTCGCGACGCGCGATGACGGCGGCGATCGGCAGGATGCCGCCGCCAAGCGACTTGCCGAGAACGACGATGTCGGGTGTCACGCCATCATGCTCATGGGCGAAGAATTTTCCTGTTTTGCCGAGGCCGGTGGGGATCTCGTCGAAGATCAGCAGCGTGCCATGCCGGTCGCAGGCCTCGCGCACCCGTTTCCAGAAGCCGGACGGCGGTGGATTGGGCGTCGCCCGCATCGGCTCGGCGACGACCGCCGCCACGTCCTGCTCGCGGCCGAGCACGTAGGCAATCATGTTGGCGCAGGCGAGACCCGATGCTTCGAGGGAATCGTGGCCGTATGGGCAGCGATAGCCGTCCCAGGGCGCGACATGCTCGGTGCCGGTCATCATCGGGCCTGATATGTGCGAGCGGAAGGTGGCTTCGCCGCCGACGCTGGCAGCACCAAACCCAGCGCCATGAAACGCATCCCAGAACGACACCGTCTTGAAGCGACCGGTCGCGGCGCGCGCGATCTTCAGCCCCACCTCGATGGCATCCGAGCCGCCGGTGGTGAACAGCACCTTGCCGAGATCGCCCGGAGCAAGTGCCGCCAGTTTCTCGGCCAACTCGACCGCGGGTTCGCAGGTGAAGCGGCGCGGCGCGAAGCAGAGGTCATCAAGCTGCTTCTTGATCGCCGCCACCAATTTGGGATGACCGTAGCCGAGGTGATGCACGCTGTTGCCGTGGAAGTCCATGAAGCGGCGGCCAACGGTGTCCTCGATCCAGATGCCTTCCGCCTTGGCGATCGTCGACAGGCACGGGCTGGACAGGCTCTGGTGCATGAAGGCGGCGGCATCGCGGTCAAGCAGGCCGCGGATGCGGGGATCGTCCTGGCCGGCATCCCAGCCGCCGCGCGCGGCCGTCGTGTTGGAATCGCCCTCGGTATGCACAAGTTCTTTGATCGCGGCCATCACCGTCTCCGAAACGCGAATGAGGGAGCGTCGGCCGCCCCCTCGGTTGGTCTGCCAGTTGCTATGGCCCGGTCACGACCAAGGCAGTGAAAATGTCTTCACATTGGTGTAGCTCTTCATCGCCTCGATGACGCCTTCCTTGTAGCCATTGCCGCTGTCCTTGATGCCGCCGAAAGGCGACATCTCGATCCGGTAGCCCGGCACTTCCCAGATGTTGACGGTGCCGACCTGCAGGCCGGCAATGTATTTTTGCATGCGCGGAAAGGAGTTGGTGCAGACGCCCGACGACAGGCCGAAGGCCGTCGAATTCGACAGCGCGATCAGCGCCTCGTCATCGTCCGGAGCGCGCACGATTGGGATGATCGGCCCGAACGTCTCTTCCATCACCAATTCGGATGTGTGCAGGACGCGATCGACGACGATCGGCGGCAGCAGCGCGCCCTGGCGGCCGGGATTGTAGAGGATGTCGGCGCCCTGTTCGGCGGCCATGTGGACACGGGCCTCGAACAGTGTCGCCGCCTTCTCGTGCACGACGGTGCCGAGATCGGTCGAGCGGTCCATCGGATCGCCGAAGCGGATCCTTTTCGCCCGTTCCAGCACCAGCGGCACGAAGCGGTCGGCGACGCTTTCCTGGACGAGGATGCGCTTGACCGCGGTGCAGCGTTGGCCGGAGTTCTTCGTCGCTCCGGCCACTGCCAGGTCCGCCGCCTTTGCCAGATCCTCGTCCGACAAATCGTTGAGGATGATCAGCGGATCGTTGCCGCCGAGTTCAAGCACCTGGCGCTTGTAGCCGGCGGTGCGGGCGATCATCTTGCCGACCGGCACGCCGCCGGTGAAGGTGATCAGATCGATGTTCTCGTTGGTGATCATCTCGTTGCCGATCTCGGCCGGCCAGCCGGTCACCACCGACAGCATTTCCGGCGGCAGGCCGGCTTCGTAGAGAATATCGGCCAGAAGCAGCGCCGTCATCGGCGTCAATTCGGTCGGCTTGACCACCACGCAATTGTTGGTGGCAATCGCCGGCGCCACCTTGTGCGAGACCATGTTGAGCGGATGGTTGAACGGGGTGATCGCCGAGATCGCCTTCAGCGGCTCGCGCGTGGTGAAGATCTTGCGCGCCTTGCCGTGCGGGGTGAGATCGCAAGAGAATATCTGGCCGTCGTCCTGGATGCACATCTGCGCCGACAGCGTGAACACGTCATAGGCGCGGCCGACCTCATAGAGCGAATCCGCCTTGGAGATGCCGAGCTCCAGCGTGATGAGATCGGAGATTTCTTCCCGGCGTGACGCCAGCGCTTCCGCCGTGCGGAAGAGTATCTGCTGGCGCTCGTAGCGTGTCAGCTTCGACCTGTAGCCGGCAGCGATCTCGAAGGCTTTTCGCGCATGCTCGGCGCGGCCGGCCGGCACGGTACCGATAACGGTGTCGTTCCAGGGGTAACGCACCTCGACAACGCCGTCGGCATCAACCTTCTTGCCGGCGATACGCATCGGCTCGTGGCGAACTTTGATGGCAGGGTCAAGCTTGGTCATGGGCTCTGCTCCAGCAGATTTTTGGGTACGTCGCGGCGGAGGATCGACCCCCACTCCGGCCCTTCGGGCCACCTCTCCCCCGATCGACGGGGGAGAGGAAATCAGGCGAGGTCAGCGCCCCAACGGTTCCAGGCCAAGCTGCAGCTAGCCCTGGCGCCTTTCCTCTCCCCCGTCGATCGGGGGAGAGGTGTCGAGCGAAGCTCGACGGAGTGGGGGTCGACAATCACGCTCGGCATCAAGCCAGTGCCGCCGCCATCGTCGCGTAGTAGAAGGCGTCGAAATTGCGCAGTGCCGGCTCATTCGGCAAGTCCGGCAGCACGCGGTTGACGATGAACGGCACTTCCTGCTCGGTCAGGCCGCCATGCGAGCGCAGCGGTTCGTTGAGGGCCGCCAGATCGTGGCGATGTTCGCTGGTACCAATGGTCTTGTTCTCGGTCGAGATCAGCACGATGTCGCCGATGCGGTCGGCCGGCAGTTCGAAGCGCTCGCATGCGGTCGGGCTGTCGACGACAAGCATGATGCCGTCGATCTTGGCCAGCCGCGTCATGATAGCAGCCTGATCCGCGCCGGCCGGAAGATAGGCGGTGGCAAAGGAACCAAGCGCGCCGTGATGCACGACATAGGGATCGGTGATCGGCAGGATGACTCGGGCCGCGTCCTTGCCCAGCCATTCGTCGAGCAGGTCCTGGACATAGACGACGTCGGGCGAACCATCAGCCTTGTGCTTGGGTTTCATGCCATGGTCGGCGGTGACGACGATGGCCGCGCCCAGCGCATCGAGTTCGGTCAGGTATTTGTCGAACATTTCGTAGAAGGCGTTGGCCTGGGGTACGGCGGGCGCGTATTTGTGCTGCACATAGTCTGTCGTCGTCAGGTACATGATGTCGGGGCGGAACTCCCTGAGCAGTTGGACGCCGGCGGCAAAGACGAATTCCGACAGTTCGGCCGAATAGACCTCCGGCACCGGCAGGCCAAAGTGCTTGGAGGCATTGTCGATGCCATGCTCGGCTAGCGTCGTGGTGTCGGACTGTTCCGCCGAGAAGCACAGCGCGCGGCCTTCGTCGAAGGCGAGACCCTTGCCGAGCAAGGCACGCAATTTGTCCTTGGCGGTGACCACGGCAACCTTGGCGCCGGCATCGTAGAAGGCTTGGAAAATGGTCGGCGCGCGCAGGAAGCGCGGGTCGTTCATCATCACTTCCTTGCCGGTCTCGCGCTCGTAGAGATAGTTGCCGCAAATGCCGTGCACGGACGGCGGACGGCCGGTGGCGATCGACAGATTGTTGGGGTTGGTGAAGCTCGGGATGACCGAGTGCGCAAAACGCACCGTGCCCTTCTGCTTGATCCTGACCAGAGCCGGCATCAGCCCGGCCTTGATTGCTTCGTCGAGATAGGCCGGCTCGCAGCCGTCGAGGCAGATGGCGATGGCCGGCACACGCGGCCAGGTGTAGGTGCGGCCGTTGACGGCAACGTTGATGGAAGACATCTGGTTCATCGGAATTCCTTCGAAATCGGCCGCGTCAAGCGGCGAGTTTGGCGCGCTCGGCGAGTGCCGCGGCGGGTGGAGCGGCGGTGTCGACGCCCATTTCATGCAGCGAGAAAGCCGCCGCCTCGACGACGCGGCGCATGACATGTTCGTCCATCTGGCCGATGCAGCCGACGCGGAAGCTATCCACGGCGGTCAGCTTGCCCGGATAGATGATGAAGCCCTTGTCCTTCATCAGCTCGTAGAAGCGGTCGAAGGCAAAGTTGGCGTGGGCGGGGTTGAAGAAGGTGACGATGATCGGCGACAGCCAGCGGTCCCCAAGCAAGGTCTCGAAGCCGAGGTCACGCATGCCGGCCACCATCACGTCGCGGTTCCTGGTGTAGCGGGCGCCACGCCCAGTGACGCCGCCCTCAGCCTCATGCTGGCGCAACGCTTCGAGGAAGGCGGCGACGACATGGGTGGGCGGCGTGTAGCGCCACTGGCCGGTCTTGTTCATATGCGCCCACTGGGCGTGGACGTCGAGCGACAGCGAATGGCTGCGGCCCTTGGCGGCTTCCAGCTCGCTCTTGCGGGCGATGATGAAGCCGAAGCCCGGCACGCCCTCGATGCATTTGTTGGCGGACGAGACCATCGCCTCGTAGCGGATCTCGTTGACTTCGAGCGCGATGGCGCCGAAGGCGCTCATGGAATCGACCAGCAGCTTACGGCCCTTGGCATGGACGGCTTCGGCGATCTCGGCGACGGGGTTCAAAATGCCGGAACTGGTCTCGCAATGAATGGCGATCACATGGGTGATGGCGGGGTCGGCCTCGAGTGCGCCCGCCACCTCGTCGCCGCGCGGCGGCAGGTAGTCGCCCTTGTCGATCAGCGTATAGGCGCGGCCGAGATACTGCATGGTCTGCGCGGCACGCAGGCCGTAGGCGCCATTGGCCAACACCAGCACCTTGCCATCCTTGGGCACGAACGAACCCAGCATCGCCTCGACGCAGAAGGAGCCGCTGCCTTGCATCGGCACGCAGTCGAATTCGTCCTTGGTGTCACCGGTCAGCGCCAAAAGGCGGCGGCGCATCTCGGCGGTCATGCCGCGAAAATCACCGTCCCACGATCCCCAGTCGCGCAGCATGGCCTGCTTGACCGAATAGGCCGTGGTGAGCGGACCCGGGGTCAGCAGATAGGGCTCGCCCAGCGCCGGACTGGCCAGCGGCTCCGCGGCAAATTTCGTCTCGGCGCGCATGGTGTCCTCCGACAGATCGCTGCTTTTTGATGCGGCCTTATTCTTGGCCGGAACGACATATTTGTAAAATCGTTATTTTGTATCGAAGTATCGATTTTCACGATGGTAGAGTGAACCACGCTATGCAAATTGCATCCCAGTCATGACACGGTTGTGAAGCCGGATAAGTTCGCTTTTAGCATAAGCTAAATCGTTCGTTTCAGCCTTCAGGAAATCTGGCCTTATGCTAGATTGCGTCAGGATTCCGCTGTCTCGAAGGTGAGGACGAATGCGCTACGTTCAGCTGCGAGCCTTTCATCAGGTGGCCATCTCCGGCGGTTTTTCGCGGGCTGCAGAGGCGCTGTTCCTGACCCAGCCGGCCATATCGGACCAGGTGCGCAAGCTTGAGGAAGAGTATGACGTCCTGCTGTTCAACCGGAACAAGAAGCAGGTCACGCTGACCCATTCGGGCCAGAAGCTGCTCGAGATAACCCACCGCATGTTCGATACCGAGCAGCAGGCGCTCGAACTGCTGACGGAGTCGCGCGCGCTGCGCTCCGGCACGCTGCGCATCGTTGCGGACGCCGCGCATCATCTGCTCCACATCCTCGGCAGCTTCCGGGCCCGCTATCCCGGCGTGCAGGTCTCGGTGCGCGCAGGCAACACCGAAACGGTGATCAGCAGTCTCTACAGCTACGATGCCGACATCGGCGTGCTCGGCGAGGTGCCGGCCGGACGCGACTTCGAGGTGCTGAAACTGAACTCGACGCCGATCATCGCCTTCGCCTCCATCGACCATCCGCTTTCTGGCAAGAAATCGCTGACGCTCAAGCAGCTCGCGCAGGAATCGCTGGTCATGCGCGAACGCGGCTCGAAGACGCGCCAGAAGCTGGAAGACCTCGCCACGGCTTCGAAGATCGAATTGAGGCCGGTGATCGAAGCCGAAGGCCGCGAAGCCGTCCGCGAGATCGTCGCCTCGGGCGCCGGCATCGGCTTCGTCTCGGCGGCCGAATTCGGCCAGGATTCGCGATTGGTGGCGATCACCATCGACGCGCCCGAGACGCTGATGGACGAAGCGCTGATCTGTCTGCGCGAACGCAGCGGCGGCAAACTGGTGCGCGCCTTTCTCGACATGGCAAGGTCGATGTCAGCGGACTAAGCGGCGGCCCTGATCTCCAGCGCATCGGCTTTCACCCGCTCCGACTTCGGATCGTAGGGGCTGCGCAGGTGCGCTGTCGCGGCATGCCGCACACCCGCAAGGTCGATCTCGAAACGGCCGCCGGCGAGGAACACGGCGTCGACACCGGCTTCATTCTCGATCAGCCCGAGCGCCACCGAGCGGCCGAGCGTGTGGCCATAGGCGGCCGAACGAACCTCGCCCACCGGCTTGCCGTCACGCAGGATCAACTCGCCACCCCACAGCATCGGTTCAGCATCGTTGAGCGTGAACAGCACGATGCGCTTGGTCGGCGCTGACGACTTTGCCGCGACCAGCGCGTCACGGCCGATGAAGCCACCTGACTTGTCCATGGCGACAGCGAAGCCAAGCCCGGCTTGCCAGGGGTTGATATCGGGCGTCAACTCACGCCCCCAGGCGCGAAAGGCCTTTTCGATACGCAAGGCGTCGAGCGCGTAGTAGCCGGCGTCAGCCAGGCCGAACTCGCGCCCCGCCTCATGCAGCGCCTCGTAGACGCCGACGGCGAATTCAGTCGGCACGATCAGTTCCCAGCCCAGTTCGCCGACATAGGTCATGCGGTTGGCATAGGCGGTGGCGTAGCCGATATCGATCTCGCGCATAGTCGCGAAGGGAAAGCCCGTATTGGAAAGATCCGCCGACGACAATTTGCCAAGGAGATCGCGCGAGCGCGGCCCCATCACAGCCAATACAGCATAGGACGAAGTGACGTCGGTCAGGATCGCATGGGCGTCGGACGGGATGTTCTTGACGATCCAGTCTGCGTCGTGGACCGCCTGCGCGGAGCCGGTGACGATGAGAAATTTCTCCGCACCCAGTCGCATCACGGTGAGGTCGCTCTCGTAGCCGCCGCGCGCGTTGAGCACGCCCGTGTACACCGACGTACCGACCGGCACATCGATGTTGCCGGCGCAGATCCGGTTGAGCATGGCGCAGGCGTCGTGGCCCTGGACGAGGAGCTTGGCGAAGGAGGTCTGGTCGAAGATGGCGACGGCTTCGCGCGTTGCCCTCATTTCGCGCCGTACCGCCTCGTGCCAGTTCTGGCGGCCGAAGGCGTAGTTGTTCTCCGCCTTCTCGCCTGGAGCGGCAAACCAGTTGGCGCGCTCCCAGCCCATTTTTGAACCGAAGCAGGCGCCCTTGGCGGCCAGCCGATCATAGAGTGGCGAGCGGCGGAAAGGCCGCGCGGTATCCGGTTCGCGGTTCGGCCACGGCATGGCGTAATGCAGGCCGAGCGTCTCCTTGACCCGGTCATGCAGCCAGCGCGGATTGTTGTTGAAGGCGGCGAAGCGCCTGATGTCGACCGGCCACAGATCCATGGTCGGCGCGCCGTTGACGATCCATTCGGCCAGCGCCCTGCCCGCACCGCCGGCGCTGGCTATGCCCATCGAGTTGAAGCCGGCGCCGACATAGAAATTCTTCAGTTCCGGCGCTTCGCCGAGGATGAAATTGTTGTCGGGCGTAAAGCTTTCGGGGCCGTTGTAGAATTTCTTGACCGCGGCCTGCGCCAGCTGCGGCACACGGACCAGCGCGTTTTCCATCAGGATCTCGAACTGGTCCCAGTCGTCCGGCAGTAACGCGAACTCGAAATTTTCGGGAATGCCGTTCATGCCCCACGGCTTGGCATGCGGCTCGAAGCCGCCCATCACCAGGCCGCCGACCTCTTCCTTGAAGTAGATGAAGCCGTCGGGGTCGCGCATGACCGGCAAGTCCGGATGCACACCCTCGATCCGGCCGGTGACGATGTACATGTGTTCGGCCGAGTGCAGCGGCACCGAGACGCCGCACATCAGCCCGACCTTGCGCGCCCACTGGCCGGCGCAGTTGACGACGATTTCCGAAGCGACGTTGCCGCGATCGGTCTCGACGCCGCAGGCGACACCATTCCTGACACTGATGCCGGTGACCTTTACCCGCTCGAAGATTTTGGCGCCGCGGTTGCGCGCGCCCTTGGCCAGGGATTGCGTGAGGTCCGTCGGGTTGGCTTTGCCGTCGCCTGGCAGCCAGACGGCACCAACCAGATCGTCGGTCGCCATCACGGGCCAGAGATCAGCGGCCTCCCTGGGCGAGATGACGTCGATCTCCACGCCCTGTGCGCGCGCCGAGGCGGCCGTGCGCTTCAGCACGGTCATTCGATCGGCCGTTCGCGCCACGGACAGCGAGCCGCAATTCTTCCAGCCGGTGGCAAGCCCCGTCTCGGCCTCCAGCTCGCTGTAGAGCTGCGTTGAATATCGGATCAGGCTTGTCATGTTGGAATGGCTGCGCAACTGCCCGACAAGGCCGGCGGCGTGCCAGGTGGTGCCGCCACTGAGCTGGCCTTGCTCGAGCAGCACGACATCGGTCCAGCCGAGCTTGGTCAGGTGATAGGCGACAGAGCAGCCGATAATGCCGCCGCCGACAATGACAATTCGAGCCTGGGTGGGAAATTCATGTGCCATGAGCGTTCCGCCATTTGAAGGGATGGCGGGCACACTAACACAGAAAAACCAAATATCAACTCAAAATGTCACAAAATATCACATCAAGCAACGATGAGTTCTGGCCCCTTTTGCGAAAGCGCCTCGGCAAGGGCGGGTTCGGGACTGGCGTCGACGATCACCCCGGCAGCGCGTTCGAAATTCGGAACCCTGAGCGGCGTCAGCTTGCCGAACTTGCTGCTGTCGAGGACGAAATAGGCCTTCCCCGCGAGCGCGATCATGCGGCCGCGTTGCTCGGCGCCGGCGCGGGTGAAGTCGGTGACCTCGCCGTCGGGGGACAGGGCGCCGCCACCGAGAAAAGCGATGTCGACGCGAAAGCGGGCCATGGCATCGAGCGTGTCGATACCGGAGGCTGCCTCCTCGCCCGGATCGATTTCGCCGCCCAGCATGTGCACGCGTATGCCCGGGACATGGCAAAGATGCAGCGCGATCTTCAGGCTGGCGGTGCAGATGGTGAGATCGCGCAGGTCCGTCATGGCCTGCGCGACGGCCATTGTGGTGGTGCCAGAATCGAGAAAGACCACCATCCCATCCCTCACCAGATCAACGGCAGCCCTGCCGATCGCCGCCTTGCCACCGGCGTTTTCCTGGCTGCGCAGGCTCATCGCCGGTTCGCTCGGCTCGAAGCGGGCAGCACCGCCATGCACGATGCCGAGCCTGCCCTGCTCCGAAAGCAGCTTCAGGTCACGACGGATGGTTTCGCGCGAGACATCGAAGAACTCGGCCAGTTCGGCGACGCTGACAGAACCCTGGGCGCTCAGCCGCCTCAGGATCTCGTCGTGGCGGCGCGGGGCAAGGGCGCGCGCTGGCAGGCGACTGACGGGAGACATGGCGATCCTCGTGTCGAGCATTGATGTTGCAATATGTGGCAGCGAACCCAGATAGACGCAACCGCGCCTCCGGCCAGGCTTAGGGCTTCCGCGACAGGCCGCCGCCCTCAATCGCCTTGACGAGCGTCTCACTGCCTTCGCGAAGGTGCTGCCGCAGAATGCTCACGGCTTTCTTGCCGTCGCGCTGGCGGCAGGCGGCCAGCAGGTCGCGATGCTCGTTCTGCGAGCGGGTGCGGTAGTCGAGGTTCGACAGCAGGATGCGGACATAGCGATCGGCGGCGTTGTGATGCGCCTCGATCAGGCCGAACAGACGCTGGTTGCCGCAGGCATGATAGAGCGACAGGTGAAAGGTCCGGTTCAGCGCGCCCCAGCGACCGACATTGCGCTCGGCATCGATCTGGTCGAGCACCTGTTCGGCTTCATCGAGCTTGCCTTCTGACAGGGTGGGCACGGACAGCCGTAGCGCCTCGCATTCGAGAAGTTCGCGCACGGCATAGATTTCGCTGATTTCGGCGCCGTCCATCCGGGCGACATGCGCGCCCTTGGTCGGATGGATAGAGACAATGCCCTCGGCCTCCAGTTGGCGAAGCGCGTCACGGATCGGCATGCGGCTGAAGCCGAATTGCTCGGCCAGTTCGTCCTGCCGCAAAGCGGTGCCAGCCTTCAGCGCCCCACTGGCAATGGCTTCGCGCAGGACGTTGGCGACCTGCTCCGCCACCGTCTGCGGCCTCTCGATCAGGCTTTCGGAAAATCCGCGCAATCGATGCTCCCACCTCGGATGGCATCAGCCTAGCGGAAAAGCATCGAGGATATAAGTATCCTCGTGTACAGGATTGGGCTTGGCCGGGAACCGCTTTGATCAATCGACTTCGACGGCAACCACCGCCGCGCAGTCGCCGGCCTTGACCAGCCCGGGGAAATGGCGCGCCGCCAGCATGCCCGACATCTTTGCCCGTATCTCCTGCGGGGCGATGCCGGTGCGGCCAACGGAATGGATGCGGGCCAGCACCGCGCCCTTGTCCACGGGCTCGCCGAGATCGACCATAGTTTCGATCATGCCGTCATCCTCGGCGAACGAGAAGCAATCGCCTGACGGCATGTCGAGCCATTGAGTTCTGCCCTTCTCGACCGCACCATCGACAATGCCGGCATGGCGCAACACATTGAGAATGCCGCGCCGCGCGATGCGCACGGTCTGCGCACGCGAGGTGCCACCACCGCCAAGCTCGGTGCTGACAAAAACCTTGCCCATTTCCTCGGCTGCCGTGTCGTACATGCCAACGGAATCGATCTCGATCATGCGCATCGAGAAGGGCGCCGAGAATGCCGCCACCGCGTCGAAGGCTTTCTGCTCCAGCGCCTTGTCGGGCAGCGTGTGGGCCGCGCAGAAGGGCACGAAGTCCAGCGTCTTCCCCCGGAGTGAAAGTCGAAGACGATGTCGGCGCTGGGCAGCAATTCGCGCTGGAAATAATCGGCGATCTTTTCGGTCACCGTTCCGTCCGGGCGGCCGGGAAAGCTGCGGTTCATGTTGCCCTTGTCGATCGGCGAGGTGCGCGTGCCGGCGCGGAAGGCCGGATAGTTCATCGCCGGCACGATGATCACGCTGCCGCTGACGTGCTTCGGATCGAGCGTGCGGGCGAGATCGTAGAGTGCCAGCGGCCCTTCATACTCGTCGCCATGGTTGCCGCCGGAAAGCAGCGCCGTCGGACCCTTTCCGTTGCGGATGACGCAGATCGGGATCATCACCGAGCCCCAGGCCGAATCGTCGCGGCTGTAGGGCAAGCGCAGAAAACCATGCTGGACGCCGTCACGATCGAAATCGACGGTCGGCGCGATCGGTGACGGGCGGAGGCTGGACATCGAGCTCAATTCTTCACCACCAGTTTGCGCGGCACACTGGCCAGGCACTCTACACCGGTTTCGGCGATCAGGATCGACTCGGTGATCTCCAGCCCCATCGTCTCCAGCCACAGGCCGGTCATGAAGTGGAAGGTCATGCCCGGCTTGAGTTCGGTGCGGTCGCCGGGGCGCAGGCTGATCGTGCGTTCGCCCAATCCGGCGGATAGGACAGGCCGATCGAGTAGCCGGTGCGGTTGTCCTTGACGATGCCGTATTTCTTCAGAACGGCGAAGAAGGCATTGGCGATGTCCTCGCAGGAGTTGCCGGGTTTCGCCGCCGCAAGCCCCGCCTCCATGCCTTCCAGCGTCGCCTTCTCGGCATCGAGGAATTCCTGCGTTGGTTTGCCGAGGAAGACGGTGCGTGACAGCGGACAGTGGTACCTGTTGTAGCAGCCGGCGATCTCGAAGAAGGTGCCCTCGCCGCGCTTCATCGGCTGGTCGTCCCAGGTCAGATGCGGCGCCGATGCATCGGCGCCCGACGGCAGCAGCGGCACGATCGCCGGGTAGTCGCCGCCGATGCCATCGACGCCGCGCGTGCCGGCGTCATAGATCTCGGCAACGAGATCGCATTTGCGCATGCCGACTTCGATCTTGTCGACGATGCGCTGGTGCATGGCTTCGACGATGCGGGCGGCCTTGCGCATATAGTCGATCTCGGCCGCACTCTTCACCGCGCGCTGCCAGTTGACCAGCGCGGTGGCGTCGACGAAGCGGGCGTTGGGCAGATGCTTCTGCAAAGAGGCAAAGGCGGCGGCCGAGAACCAGTAATTGTCCATCTCGACGCCGATGGCCAGCTTGCCCCAGCCGCGATCGGCAAGCACGCTGGACAAGAAATCCATCGGGTGGCGCTCCGTCGACTGCACGTAGTGGTCGGCGTAGCCGACGATGTTGTCATGCGCGAGATAGGCGGTGCGCTTAGCGCCGTTGGCGTCCTGGCCGCGGCCGTACCAGACCGGCTCACCCGAGGGCGGCACGATGACCGCCTGATGCACGTAGAACGACCAGCCATCATAACCGGTCAGCCAGGCCATGTTGGAGGGATCGCTTACGATCAACAGATCGACGCCCTTCGCCGCCATGGCTTGCCGCGTCTTGGCGAGGCGATCCGCAAATTCGCCGCGCGAGAATTTCAGGTTTGGTTGCATTGTTCTTGGTCCTTGTTTTGCGGCCAGCATCAGCTTTCAAAGATGGTTCCGGCATTGGCAGCGCGAGCCCGGTCGCGGGCGAGCGTCGCAATCGCCGTGTCCTGCACGCCGGTGCCGGTCAGGTCGGCGATGGTGATATCGCTGGCCGAGCGCCGGCCGTGTTTTGCGCCGGCGATGATCTGGCCGAGCTCAGTCACCTCGGCATCTGCAGCCATCACTCCTGCAGCGACGGCATGGTGCAGTTCACCAAGGCGCCGCGTTTGGCGGGCGCTGTCGGCGACATAGAGATCGGCCATGCGCAGGATCGCCGACGCAATCTCGTTCTTGTGCTCGGCATCCGAGCCCATGGCGGTGATGTGCTGGCCGGCGGCGACGAAGCCGGCCTTGATCAGCGGCTCGGTCGACGGCGTCGTGGTGACGATGATGTCAGCGCCGGCAGCCGCCTTTGCCGCCTCGGGTTCCGCGCGCACGACGATGCCAAGTTTCTCACGCAAGCGGGCAGCAGTGGCTTCGGCCTTGGCGGCGTCGCGCGCCCAGATTCGCGCCTCGGCGATCGGCCTGACAAGGCGCAGTGCTTCCAATTGCAGACCTGCCTGCAAACCTGCGCCGAAGATTGCCGCTACGGTGGAGTCTTCGCGCGACAGATGCTTCGCCGCGACCGCGCCTGCCGCTGCGGTGCGGACATCGGTCAGGTAGCCATTGTCGAGCAGCAGCGCCTCGACCACACCGGTCTTTGCCGAAAGCAGCACCATCATGCCGCCACCGCTCGGCAGGCCGAGCTTTGGATTGTCGAAGAAGCCGGAGCTGATCTTAACGGCAAAGCAGTCGATACCGGGTGCGTAAGCGGACTTTACGTCGACTTCGCCGCGATGCTCGGGGATGTCGAGGCGCAGGATCGGCGGCATCGCCACCGGCAAGGTGGCCAGTGCGCGAAAGGCGTTCTCGACGCAAGCGACCGCGTCGAGATCGAGCGTCACGATCTCACGCAATTCTCTCTCGGTCAGTATCGTCATACGGCTCATGCGGCGCGCTCCCCAATTGCCTCGCCGCAGACGATCCTGCGATGTGCGTTCATGTCGATGTTGCGGCCCGAGAGAAGTACGACCACCGGCCCGCTCGCCTTGACCTTGCCGGTGAGCAGCGCGGCGATGCCCACTGCGCCGGCGCCCTCGACGATCTCGCGCTCCTCAGCGTAGGCATGGTGGATGCCGGCGGTGATCTCGTCCTCGCTCAGCAGGATGACATCGTCGAGCAGGTCGCGGCACATGGCGAAAGTCAGCCTGTTGTCGAGGCCGATGCCGCCACCGAGCGAATCCGCCAGCGTCGGCAGTTCTTCCACGGGCACTGGCATGCCGGCATCGAGGCTTGCCTTCATCGCTGCGCCACGCGCCATCGAAACGCCAATGATTTTTGTGCCGGGGTTGACGCCCTTGACGGCGGCAGCGACGCCGGAGGCCAGCCCGCCGCCGGAGAGCTGCACCAGGATGAGAGCAGCGTCCGGAACCTGCTCGATCATCTCCAGCCCGAGCGTGCCTTGCCCGGCGATGATGGCCGGATGGTCGAAGGGCGGCAACATCACCAGCCCCTCCTCCGCCACCAAGCGCTCGACCTCCTGCTGCGCGTCGTCCTGGCTGTTGCCGACAATGCGGATTTCGGCGCCAAGTCGGCGGATTTCGTCGAGCTTGTTCTGGGGCACCAGGCGCGACATGCAGATCACCGCGCGCATGCCTTCGAGCTTCGCGGCATGCGCCAGCGCCCGGCCGTGATTGCCGGTCGACGCCGCGACCACGCCGCGCGCCTTCTCTTCCGCGCTCAATGAGGCGACGGCATTCGAGGCGCCGCGCAGCTTGAAGCTGCCGGTGGTCTGGCGGTGTTCGAGCTTGAGATGGACGGGGGTGCCCAATTGTTCTGACAAATTCTGGGAAAGCACAGTTGGCGTGCGCTCGACCTTGCCGGCAATGCGCTCACGCGCGGCTCGGATATCGCTAAGAGTGACGGTCGCCATGATCGTCAATCGCGAGGCAAAGGCAGCGTCATCAGACGGCCGAATTCGGGGTGGGCCGTCTCGTCGCCGCACAGCCGCAGGCAATTCCAGGCGCTGGCCTGGTTGCTGGTCACAACCGGGCGATCGATCGCCTGTTCCATGCCGGTGACCGCGAGCGCACCGCGCAGCGCCGTGCAGGACACGAACAGCGCTTGGGCCTGCGGGTGGGTCGCCTGACGCGCGAGATCGACAAGCGTCGCCGGGGCGATACGCGCCATCTCGCGATCATCCTCGAAATCCAGACAGGTAAAGCTGGCGATCTCGAAACCACGTGCCGCGAAATAGGCTGCCATCGGCCTGGAGGTTTCGACCGTGTAAGGGGTGAGGATGCTGATCCTTTTCGCACCCAGCGCCTTCAGCCCGCGCACGCCCGCCATCGGCGGCGTGACGACGGGAATGTCGGGCTTGACCGCCTGGATCGCCGCCTCGATCTCGGCATCGCCGATCACCACGGATGCCGAGGTGCAGGAATAGCAGATGGCGTCGAGTGGCTCGTCCGGAAGGATCAGCGCCGCGCCCGCGGTCAGCGCCGGCTGCATCTTGCGCAGATTGTCAGGCGTTGTCGGGTTGGCGTAAGGAATGCGCGCGACATAGACGCCGATGCGCTCGCTCGCCACCATGCGGCGAAAGTCGGGTTCGCTGGTGTGATCGGTGGCAAGGATGATCAGGCCGATGCGCTTGTTGAGCGGACGGTCATCGAGTGCTGGCTGGTTGGGCGCAACCTTGATCTCAGGCAAAGGTTTCACGGATTACCTCTCGATCTTGCCGTAGCGGCGTTCCAGCCAGCGCAGCAACACGACCGAGCAAAGACTGATGGCGAGGAAGAACGCGCCGACCAGCGTGATCGGCTCGATATAGCGGTAGTAGGTGTTGGCGACGCTCTTCGCCTGGTTCATCAGCTCCAGCACGGTGATCGCCGAGAGCAACGGCGTCTCCTTGAACATGGCGATGAAATAGTTGGCCAGCGCCGGGATCATCGGCGGAATGGCCTGCGGAATGATGATGTGCGTCCAGGTCTGCGTGGCGCTGAGATTGCAGGCCTTGGCGGCCTCCCACTGACCACGCGGTACATTGTCGATGCCGGCGCGGTAGACCTCGGCCGTGTAGGTGCCGTAGTGCAAGCCAAGCCCGATGACACCGGCGACCAGCGGCGGCAGAAGAATGCCGATGTCGGGCAGCACGTAGAAGATGAAATAGAGCTGCACCAGAAGCGGTGTGCCGCGAATGAATTCGGCCGCCCAGCCGACGGTGCCCGACAGCGCCTTGTTGGGCGAGCGGCGTGCGAGCGCAATGCCCAACCCGACAATCGCCGCCAGCACCGAACCGAGCAGCGTCGCCAGGATGGTGATCTTCACCCCCTGGATCAGCGTCGGCAGGATCTGCCGGACAAAATCCCAGTCCCATTCCATCAGGCGCGCACCCCATCGAGGCCGCGTGCCATGCGGCGCTCCAGCGAGCGCACACCCCATGAAATGAGCAGCGCCAGGATGAAATAGATGACCAGGATGGTGGTGAACGGCACCATGGTGTTGCCGGTCTGGGCACGCACGACCTGCGCCTGGAAGGTCAGGTCGGCGAGCGAGATCAGCGAGACGACCGATGTGGCCTTGAGCAGTTCGATGGCGTTGTTGCCGAAGGTCGGCAGCATCACCAGAAATGCTTGCGGCAGGATGACATGGCGCATGCCTTGCCAGCGGCCGAGATTGAGCGCGATGCAGGCCTCGTGCTGTTCGCGCCCGATCGATTGCACGGCGCCGCGCACCACTTCGGCGGCATAGGCGCCGACATTCAGGCCCAGTGCCAGCACGCCGGCTTGCAGTGGCGTCAGTTCAAGGCCAATCAGCGGCAGCACGAAATAGGCGAAGAACAGCTGCACGAAGATCGAGGTGCCGCGGAAGAATTCGATATAGGCGGTGGCCAGCGCCCTCAGCGCGAAGAAGCGCGACAGCCGCCCCATGCCGGCAAGAAAGGCCATGATCAGGGCAAGCACCGATCCCATCAGCGTCAGCTCGATGGTGACAAGCGCTCCCTGCACTATCAGGCCGAGATAGCCGGACCACTGGGTCATTCGATTAGAGGTTCCAACGTTGGCGGTTAGCTTCCTTCTCCCCGTTCCACGGGGAGAAGATGCCGGCAGGCAGATGAGGGGCAGCGCTAGCATGGCAGAACTTGGCGCTGCCCCTCGTCCGTCACTTCGTGACACCTTCTCCCCGTGAACGGGAGAAGGAAAAAGAGGCGCTACTTCGCCGAGCAGAGCTTGTCGCGCGTTGTCGACATCGCGGCGGCGGCCGAGAAGCCGTAGGGCTCGATGATTTTGGCGAACTCGCCCGACTTCTTCATCTTGGCAAGTTCGACGTCATAGGCATCGCGCAGCGCCTCGTCGCCCTTCTTGAAGGCGGCGCCGTCGCAATAGACCGGGGCGCCCTGCACCGGCGCGATGACTTCGAGGTTCGGATCGGCGGCCTTCTTCATCAGATCGTTGATCGACAGGACCGGCAGCGAGTAGGCGTCGATGCGGCCGTCCTGCACCATCTTCAGGCCGCTCTGGCCATCCGGCACGACGATGACACGCTCGCGCGGCACGCCGGCATTGAGGGCCAGCTTCTCCTCGGTGCCGCCGCCGGGCGCGCCGATCGTGGCTGTCGTGTCCTTGGCGACATCCTCGTAGCTCTTGAAACCTTTCGGATTGCCCTTCTTCACCAGCATCGCCTCGGCGTCGCACAGCACCGGTTCGGAATAGGCGACAGCCGCGCAACGTTCCGGCTTCATGAACAGGCCGGCGGTGACGACGTCGAAACGGCCGGCCTTCAGGCCGGGGATCATCGCGCCATATTCGGAGATCGAGGCGACGATGTCGCTAACGCCGAGGCGCTTGAAGATCTCGCGCGCCACGTCGGGTGCCGCGCCCGAAACCTTGCCGTCGGCGGCGACGGCCGTGTAGGGCGGCTCGTTGGCGATGGCGACGCGGGCGAAGCCCTGTGCCTTCAACTGCTCGAGTTTGCTGTCGTCGGCCGAACCCGCGGTCGAGGCGGCCAGCACCGCCGTCAATGCAAGGCCGGCGACGCCGGCCAGAATGCCAAGTTTCTTCATTGTTCCCAACTCCTTGTTTCTTGTCTTGGTTTTGGCTTCTTGCCTTGGTTTGTCTGGGGCGATCTTCCGCCCCCGCAAAGCGGTCAGACGCGATGTCCGGCCGCGATGATCTTCTTCAGGAAGCCTTGCGTGCGCTCCTGCTTGGGATTGCGGAAAATCTCGTCGGGTTTGCCTTCCTCGACGATCTTGCCGCGATCGAAGAACAGCACCCGGTCGGCGAAGTCGTGGGCGAACCCCATCTCGTGGGTGACCAGCAGCATGGTCATGTCGGTCTCGGCGCAGAGCCGCCATAGGACGTTGAGCACTTCCTCGACCAGTTCCGGGTCGAGCGCCGACGTCACCTCGTCGAACAGCATGATCTTGGGCTGCAGAGCGAGCGCGCGGGCGATAGCGACGCGCTGTTTTTGACCGCCCGACAGCTGCGCCGGCATCGCCTTGGCCTTGTCGGCCATGCCGACCATGTCGAGCAGTTCCATCGCCCGCTTCTCGGCGGCAGCGCGCGGCGTGCCCTTGGTCAGCATCGGCGCCAGCGTCACATTTTCGATGACGCTCTTGTGCGGAAACAGGTTGAACAGCTGGAAGACCATGCCGATCTTCTGCCGCATCCTGGCCAGATGCCGCTCGTCGGCCGGCAGCAGCTGGCCATTGCGCTCCATGTGGTAGAGCTGCTCGCCCTCGATCTGGATGTGGCCGCCATCGATGCGCTCCAGCGTCATCAGGATGCGCAAGATGGTCGTCTTGCCCGAACCGGACGGGCCGATCAGCGCCAGCTTCTCGCGCGGCATGACCTGCATCGACAGGCCGTCGAGCACCTTGAAGCTGCCAAAGCTCTTCGAGATGCCGTCGATCTTGATGATGGGCGCGGTGGCGGACAAATGAATTTCCCCGTGCTGGAGAAGCCTGTGCCCTTAACGATGCGGAACGCGCCAAATCATGTCAATTGGGAAAATAATATCATGACAATTATTCTGATTCCGCACAATTTCGAAGCACAGTTGGCTCAAATCGCCAGCAGCAGGTGCTCCGGATCGCCAAGCAAGAGCTTGGTGACAACGCCGAGGCCGGCGCGCAGTTCCCCCTCGGTGGTCGAACCCAGCGAGATGCGCACCGCCGGATGCCAGGGCGCATCCGAAATGCGGAAGGAGGTGCCCGGCGCGATCGCGACGCCCTGCAGCCGGGCCTGGGCGACAAAGCCCTCCTCGGCACGGTCGTCGGGCAGTTGCAGCCAGACATGCAGCCCGTCGCGCCGGGCGCGATAGTCGATCCCTGCCAACACCTCGGCGGCGATGTCCTGCCGCCGCCGAAGTGCGGCGCGCTGCCAGCGCACGAGCTCCATCGCCGTGCCGTCGGCCACCCATTTGGTGGCGATCTCGGCCACCAGCGGTGTTGCCATCCAGTTGGAGACCAGATGCCGGTTGGCCACTGCCGCGACATAACGGTCGGGCGCGGCGAGGTAGCCGATGCGCAGGCCAGGCACGGTGATCTTGGTGAAGGAGGTGACGTAGAGCGTGCGTTCCGGGGCGAAGGCCGCGACCGGCGGCGGCCGGTCCTCGACCAGCGGCCCCAGCACATCGTTCTCGATGATGGCGATGTCGTGCTTGCGTGCAACGGCAGCGATTTCTTCGCGCCGCCGCGCATCCATCAGCGTTGCCGTGGGGTTGATCACCGAGGGCTGCACGAACACCGCGCGGATGTCTGACAGCCGGCAGGCCTCGTCCAGCGCCTCCGGGATCAGGCCGTTGTCGTCGATCGGCAAGCCTTCGAGGTTGAAGCCGAGATAGCGCGCCAGCGGCACCAGCGTGTGATGGCCGATCGCCTCGGTGGCAACTGTCGAGCCCGGTGGCGCCACGCTCATCAGCGCCACCGTCATGCCGGCGGTGGCGCCGTTGGTCAGGCTGATGTTCTGCGCCGAGGCATCGAGCCCGCACAGTTTCAGCCAGTCGACCGCCACGGCGCGGTGGCGCGGGAACACCATGTTGGGCCGGAAGGACAGCGCCGAACTCGAGGGAAGATTCTCGGCCAGCCAGCCCAGCGCCTGCTTCAGCCGCTCCAGATGCATCGGCTCGCAGACCGGCTTCAGGATGGAGAGGTCGATGACCTCGCCGAGACGCTCGGGCAGATAGGGCGGCTCCGGCTCGCGGCGCTGCGTCTGGACGAAGCTGCCACGGCCGATCTCGCCCGAAATCAGGCCGCGGCGGATCAATTCCTCATAGGCGCGGCTGACCGTCTGCACCGACAGCTTGAGATCGTCGGCCAGCCGGCGATGCGTCGGCAGGCGTGCGCCATTGGCGAGGCGCCCGTCGTGGATGGCGCGCGCGAACTGGTCGGCCAGCGATTGATAGGCTGGCCGCCGGATGAGCGCGGGATCGGGTTGCCACAATGTCATGACTTATTAGAGATCGAAATCAGTGCAATTGACAATCGAAATAATGCGCCCTCATGGTACTGTGGACGAAAAAGTGGGCGCTGATGACTGCTGCGAAACTCGACGCGATCGACCTCAAAATCCTCGACGCCATCCAGCGCGACGGACGCATTACCAAGCTGGCGCTGGCCGAGCAGGTCGGCCTGTCGCCGACCCCATGCTGGATGCGGCTGCGCAAGCTCGAGAAGGCCGGCATCGTTTCGGGTTATCACGCCCGCATCGCCATGCGCGTCGTGGCACCGGTCGCCACTGTGCTGATGGAGGTAACGCTGGCCACCCATCGCCAGGCCGATTTCGACCGCTTCGAGCGCGTCATTCGCGACATTCCCGAGATCGTCGCCTGTTGGTCGGTGGGCGGCGGCGTCGATTATGTGCTGAAGGTGATGGCGCGCGACATCGATGCCTACCAGCGGCTGGTCGACGGCTTGCTTGAGCGCGAGATCGGCATCGACCGCTACTTCACCTACATCGTCATCAAGACGGTGAAGGACGATATCGCGCTGCCCATAGCCGACTTGTTGCCCGCGTCGCCGTAGCGGCGGAGAGATCGTCTGCCCGATCGGTGCAATAGAGAGAAACTCTCTACCAGCGTGCGCCCAAACAGCCTCTCTGTCTGTCCGCGATGGCTAGTCTCCCAGCATCAGACCGAACCGGGAGGCTTCGACCATGTCTGCGCATTTTGCCCGCTCGCATCGCCACGAGGCGCTCGACCGCCTCGCCGACCGCCGGCTGCTGCGCGAACTCGCCTATGTCGACGGGCATTGGACGGCAAGCGAGGCCGCCGAAAGTTTTGAGGTCACCGACCCCGCGACGGGAAGCACGGTCGCCTTCGTCGCCGCGCTGGATGCGCGGCAAACGACGAAAGCGATCGATGCCGCCGCCCGCGCCTTCCCGGCCTGGCGGTCGCTCCTGCCGCAGGAGCGTTCGAAAATTCTGCGAAAATGGTTCGAGCTGATCATCGCCGCGAAGGACGACCTCGCTTTGCTGATGACGCTGGAACAAGGCAAGCCGCTGCAGGAGTCGCTTGGCGAAATCGATTATGCCGCCTCCTTCGTCGAATGGTATGCGGAGGAAGCAAAACGCCTCAATGCCGAAAGCGTCACCAGCCATCTGCCGAACGCGGAAATGATGGTGCGGCGTGAGCCGCTTGGTGTTGTCGGCGTCGTCACGCCGTGGAATTTTCCTCCGCCATGCTGACCCGCAAGGCGGCCGCCGCCCTTGCCGCCGGCTGCACCATCGTCGCGCATCCTTCCTCGGAAACGCCGCTGTCAGCGCTGGCGCTGGCCGAGCTTGGTGAGCGCGCCGGATTGCCGGCCGGTGTCTTCAACATCGTCACCGGCAAGGCCGCGACGATCGTCGGGTGCATGTGCGAGGACCCACGCGTCCGCGCCATGAGTTTTACCGGCTCGACCGAGATCGGCAGGCTGATCGCCGCCCAGAGTGCGCCGACGATGAAACGGCTGGTGATGGAACTCGGTGGCCACGCACCGCTGATCGTGTTCACCGACGCGGATCTCGACAAAGCGGTGGGCATCGCCATCGACGCCAAATTCGCCACGTCGGGCCAGGATTGCCTCGCTGCCAACCGCATCTATGTCCAGCGGCCGCTCTACGATCGCTTCTGCGCCGCCTTCGCCAGGCGGATCGAGGCGCTGCGGATCGGCAATGGGCTCGCCGACACGATTGATATCGGGCCGCTGATGCATGAGCGCGCCGTGGCAAAGGTCGAGGAGCAGGTCGCCGACGCCATCGCTCATGGCGCGCGCTGCCTCGCCGGCGGCAAGCGGCATCCGGCCGGGCCATTGTTCTATCAGCCGACACTGCTGGCTGATGTGCCCGACGACGCGCTGATCATGCGCGAGGAAACCTTTGGGCCGGTCGCGGCCGTGACGCCGTTCGACAGCGAGGACGAAGTGATCGTCCGCGCCAACGCCACCGAATATGGCCTCGTTGCCTATGTCGTGACCGAGAATGGCGCGCGCCAGCAGCGCATGGGCCGCGCGCTCGACTACGGCATGGTCGCCATCAATCGCGTCAAGATCACCGGCGCGCCGATCCCGTTCGGCGGCGTCAAGCAATCCGGCATCGGCCGCGAGGGCTCGCGCCACGGGCTCGAAGCTTTCACCGATCTCAAGTATCTCTGCTTGGACGTCGCATAAGTCCGCCGGCCACATTTCAAGGAGTCAAAAAATGCTCGACCAGTCCAACGAACTCAACGCCTGGGATCGCGACCACTTCTTCCATCCCTCGACGCATATGGGCACGCATGCGCGGGGCGAGAGCCCGACGCGCATCATGGCCGGCGGCGAAGGCGTTACCGTCTGGGACAACAATGGCAGGAAGAGCATCGATGCCTTTGCCGGCCTCTATTGCGTCAATGTCGGCTATGGCCGCCAGAAGATCGCCGATGCCATCGCCGCCCAGGCCAGGAATCTTGCCTACTATCATGCGTATGTCGGCCACGGCACCGAGGCCTCGATCACCCTGGCCAAGATGATCATCGACCGCGCGCCGAAGGGCATGTCGAGGGTTTATTTTGGCCTCTCCGGCTCGGACGCCAACGAAACCAACATCAAGCTGATCTGGTACTACAACAATGTGCTGGGACGGCCGGAGAAGAAGAAGATCATCTCGCGCTGGCGCGGCTATCACGGCTCGGGCGTGATGACCGGATCGCTGACCGGGCTCGACCTGTTCCACAACGCCTTCGACCTGCCGCGCGAGCCGGTGCTGCACACCGAGGCGCCTTATTATTTCCGTCGCGCCGACCGCTCGATGAGCGAGGAGCTGTTTTCGCAGCATTGCGCCGACAAGCTCGAGGAGATGATCCTGGCCGAAGGTCCCGAAACCGTCGCCGCCTTCATCGGCGAGCCGATTCTCGGCACCGGTGGCATCGTGCCCCCGCCGGGCGGTTACTGGGAGAATATCCAGGCGGTGCTGAAGAAGTATGACGTGCTGCTGGTCGCCGACGAGGTGGTGACGGGCTTTGGCCGGCTGGGCACCATGTTCGGCTCCGACCACTACGGCATCAAGCCGGATCTCATCACCATCGCCAAGGGCCTGACCTCGGCGTATGCGCCGCTGTCGGGCGTCATCGTCGCCGACAAGATGTGGCAGGTGCTGGTGCAAGGTTCCGACAAGCTCGGGTCGCTCGGCCATGGCTGGACCTATTCGGCGCATCCGATCTGCGTTGCCGCCGGCGTCGCCAATCTCGAACTGATCGATGAGATGGATCTGGTGACCAATGCCAAGGAAATCGGCGCCTATTTCCGTGCTGAGCTCGCCAAGGCCGTCGGCGGCCATAAAAACGTTGGCGACGTGCGCGGCGACGGCATGTTGGCGGCGGTCGAGTTCGTCGCCGACAAGGACGACCGGGTGTTCTTCGACGCCTCGCAGAAGATCGGTCCGCAAGTGGCGACAGCGCTTGCCGCAAGCGGCGTCATCGGCCGCGCCATGCCGCAGGGCGATATCTTGGGCTTTGCGCCGCCGCTCTGCCTGACGCGCGAGGAAGCCGACATCGTGGTGGCCAAGACCGCCGATGCCGTGAAAAGCGTGTTTGCCAATCTCTGAGATCGACCCGTGAATGCCATGACCAGAATCCTCCCCGCCACCATGGCCGCCGTGCTGCTCACCGGGCACGGCGGGCCGGAAAAACTCGTCTACCGCACCGATGTGAAAGTGCCCTCGCCCGCACCGGGTGAGGTACTGGTCAAGGTCACCGCTTGCGGCATGAACAACACCGATGTCTGGGTGCGCCAGGGTGCCTACGGCACGGAGGAGGATGCTGCCGCCGTGTCGACCTGGCGGAGGCAGGGCAACACGCTTGTTTTCCCGCGCATCCAGGGCACCGACACGGTGGGCACCATCGTTGCCGTCGGCGAAGGCGTTTCGCCGGACCGTGTCGGCGAACGGGTGATGGTCGATTTCTCCATCTACAACCGCGATGACGATTCACTCGCCGACATCGACTATATGGGCCATGGCCGCGACGGCGGTTATGCCGAGTACCAGGCGGTGCCGGCTGAGAATGCGCATGTTGTCGACACGGATATGAGCGATGTCGAACTTGCCACCTTCTGCTGCGCCTATCTCACCGGTGAACAGATGCTGGAACGCGCCGGCTTGAAGGCCGGCGAACGCGTGCTGGTCACCGGCGCTTCGGGCGGCGTTGGCTCCGGCATCGTCCAGCTGGCGCGGGCGCGCGGCGCCATTCCCTATGCCGTTGTCGGCAAGGGCAAGGAACAGGCGGTGATCGACATCGGCGCCGAAGCCGTGATCACCCGCGGCGTCGACGATCTGCCGCAAGCTGTGCACGAGGCGACGGGCGGCCGACCTATCGACGTGGTCGCCGACCTCGTTGGCGGCGCGATCTTCAACGACCTGCTGCGCATCCTGAGGCCCGAAGGCCGCTACACCACTGCGGGGGCGATCGCCGGCCCGGTCGTGCAGCTCGATCTCAGGACCATGTATCTGAAGCAGTTGCAGCTGCATGGCTCGAGCCAGGGCACGCGCGCTGATTTCCGCCGCATCGTCGGCTACATCGAGGCGAAGAAAATCCGACCGCTGGTGGGAGGCGTCTACCGGCTCTCCGATTTTCACCACGCGCAGGCCGATTTCATCACCAAGGATTTTGTCGGCAAGCTGGTGGTGGTGCCCGACGCTGTCGCGGAGCGGTCGGCGTAGTTCCAAAATCCTGACCCCTCGCTTCCGGCTTCTAGCCGCTGCGCCAATGGGAATGGCTTGCAGTCCAACCGACAAGCCGCCACAAACGGTGACGCCCGCCGCGCCGCTGGTCCGGGCCTCTGGTCACAGGATACAGGCGAGACATGACAGCCCGGATGATACTGCTCGACGCCAGGCCATTTGGCGTGGCTGACGTCGCCGAGATCGCACGCCGCAACGCCCGGCTGATGCTGGGCGAGGAAGCGATGCGCCGCATCCGGGCAAGCCGCGCCCTGATCGAGCATCTCACCGGGCTTGGCAAACCGATGTACGGCGTCACCACGGGCCTCGGCGCCTGTGTCGACACGCCGCTGGCGCAGGCCGATCTGATCGCCTTCCAGCAAAGCGTGCCGCTCAGCCACAGCATGGGCATCGGACCGGCGCTGCCGACCGAGGCGGTGCGGGCGATGATGACCGCGCGCATTTCAGGCATGGCCGCCGGCGGCACCGGCACCTCCGAGCGCGTCGTCATGGGCCTGGTGGCGGCGCTCAATGCCGGCGTCCATCCAGTGATCCCCACCTGGGGCTCGATCGGCGCGGCGGACCTTGCCCATCTCGGCCATATGGCAAGGTCGCTGCGCGGCGATGGCGAAGCGGAGTTCCTGGGCAGGATCATGCCCTCCGCCGAGGCGCTTGCGCTCGCCGGGCTCGAACCGCTCGATCTGCGCGAAAAGGACGGCCACGCCATCATCGTCGCCAACAGCCTGTCGACGGGAACCGCGTGCCTGTGCCTCGAAGACGTCGCCCATCTCATCGACTGGGCGCTGGCTGCCGTGGCGCTCAACTACGAGGCGTTCCGCTCTTCGCTCACCGCGATCGACGAGGATGCCCTTGCTGCGCGGCCGGCCTTCGGCCAGCGCGAGATCGGCGCCCGGCTGCGCACGGAGCTGGCGGGAAGCGGCCTGTGGAAGGACAAGGCGGCACGGCGCTTGCAGGATCCGCTCAGCTATCGCTGCGTGCCGCAGGTCTGGGGCGGCCTGCTGAATGCGTTCGAACAGGCAAGGCTGGCGACCGAGATCGAATTGACCCATTCGGCGACAATCCCGTGATCCTGGCCGAGGGTGAACGGTGATTTCCAACGGCAATTTCGACCTCACGGCAATGACGCTCGCCTGGGAACAACTCGGCCAGGCGCTCGCGCATTGCGCCGTCGGCACCGCCAATCGCTGCATGAAGCTGATGTCGCCGACAACAGCCGAACTGCCGCGCTTCCTGTCGGCGAGAGGCGGCAGCCGCCAGGGCTATGCGGAGCTGCAGAAACCCTTGTCAGCGCTGGAAGCCGAAATCCGGCATCTGGCCAACCCGATGTCGCTCAGCCCGCTGGCCGTTTCGGACGGCATCGAGGACCAGTCGTCGATGGCGCCCAGGGTGGTGGCCAAGACCGCCGAGATTGTCGAGCGCATGCGCTATCTCGTGGCGATGGAGCTGATCTTCGCGGCGACCGGCGTGGAGTTGCGCGGTGTCGTCGACAGCATGGGCGAAGGGCCGCAGCGCACCTTCGCCGCCGTCCGCGCGCTCGTCAGCCCGCTCGACGACGACCGCGAGATGAGTACGGACATGACACGGATGGCGCGAATGGTGGCCGGTCCGCGGTACTGAGCGGCGACCGATCCACCAAGCACGGTGTCGCCGGCACCCGGATCTGCCTATTGGTAGAAGTATCGCCCCATTAACGTGAAGCGAACGACGCTGGCGTCCGACCTGACGACTACCGAGGTGGAAGCCACACTGCCCGGCAAGTACACCCAATTGCCTAAATTTCCTTCGTGCGCCGCCACATGCAACGCATACATGCATCAAGACATAAAAAGAAGAGATGTTGCGAAATTGCTTGCCGATAGGATGTGATCATATTAGAAATATCGAATACATTCTTTCCTGAGACAAAATAACAGAACGTACGCCTGCCTGTCGCAAGCACTGCGAAAGTATCCGAAGGGTCAAGGCTGGCAAGTGCGCGTTCCGCAGAAAGAGAGCGTCCCCTGGAGGCCAATGAAGGCCGAGCGTCTGCCTGATCTGGCACCCCTGATCCCGTCTGGAGGAACCCATGGCCAACACCTACAAGGTCCATTTCGTCAGCAATCGAAACCCGATCGTGAACAGTCAGGGTCGGATCACCGGTTTTGGTCCCAATCTCAGCCAGGCTCAAGGCGTCGATGTTCGCTACGGAGAGGTCCAGGTGATGGTCACCGGAGCCCCCAAACAGGGCAAGATCGTGCCTGGCACCTTGCTTGTGTACGACGAGAAGATACTTGTCGAGAAAGGCAAGGCTCAAATTCGCGGAAGCGACCAGATGTTTGCTGCGCTTCATCCGGCATTCGTTTCGGCAAAGACGATCATCTTGTTCGCGCACGGCTTCTTCAACACCTTTTCCGACAGCGTCGAGCGTGCGGCGACGATCCTCAGCTTCTACGGAATAGACGCCGAGATCATCGTTTTCAGCTGGCCGTCCGCGGGCACACTGATCGGCTACCAGCATGACCGGGCAACGTCACGACAGAGCGGTCCCGCGTTTGCACGGGTGATCCGCAGGTTGGCATCGGAACTTGCCGGCCTTTCCCCAACCTCACAGCGTCCAACCGTTCACCTGCTCTGTCACAGTATGGGAAACTATATGCTGCGTTTTGGCGTCCAGGCATTGCTGGCACAGCCGCAAGATACAAAACCCGGTGAGACCCAACCGTCCGTACCGGCGACGCATCTTCCGACCATCTTCAATCAGATCATTCTCGCCGCTGCCGACGAAGACTCCGACGCTTTCGACCGTCAGGACAAATTAAAGGCGCTGCCAGACCTCGGGCGTGGCGTTACCGTCTACTACACCCACAAGGATTGGGTGCTGACCTTCCTGAGTGCCGGAATTGAATTCAACGGCCCCCGGCTCGGCGCCGGAGGACCCGACAATATGGCGACCATCAGCGACAAGGTGAGTGCGGTGGACGTGAGCGACGTCGTTCCAACCGAACTCAACATGAATAGCCATCAATATTATCGGCTCTATACGCCGGTGCGCGACGACGAAGTCGCGGTGCTGGCGGGTCAAGCGCCCGATAAGATCCACAACCGGGCTGCGACGGGCGTTCCACACCGGTACCGGATCGAGCCGTGAGAGCTGGAGTAGCGCCCCGATATTACTGGTAAGGCCCCCTGAGATTCAGCTTCTCGGCCAGAAGGCAGAAGTGATCGATCATCCGGACGAGCTCCTCGCCCTGTTCGGCGACGATCCTGCTGCGCTCGGCAGGCGGCGTGTCCAACAGAGCCTGCCACAGCCGGCCTTGTCGATCGCAGACATCCGCCAGCTCGGAGCATTCGTCGGCGGTCAATTTCAAAAGGTGGTCCGCCGTCACCGGTCCGATGCCGGGGGGCGTCGTCGCGCCAAGGGAGAGATAGCCCGGCGGCACCGTGCCCTTCGCATTCGCCACCGATTTGCGGCAGATGACATCGAACAGCTGGTCGACGGCCTGTTTGGCGCCGGCGACGCGCGAGGGATGATCGGTATCGGCTGCCGCATGCGGCAGAAGTTCGAGTTTGTCGCCATGCTTCTCGACGAGGTCGAGATAGGGCAGCATCGGGCCGGAAAGACGCCCGGTCGAGGCATCGCTGAACAGGTCGGCATCGATGGCGGCGTGGCGCACCTGGCCTGCATCGAGGGCGTCTCCGAGGGCCGCAACGTCGACAAGCTCGCCGCGATCGTAGTTGACCAGCACCGCGCCTTTGTTCATGCGGGACAGGACGTCCGCGCCGATGAGCCCTGCATTGGCGTAGCGGCCGGTTTGCGCATCCTGCTTGCCGAGGCCGACATGGACGCTGAGCACATCGGCACCTTCAGCCGCATCGATGAGGTCTGGCGCAAAGGCAAAGCCCTCGGCTTCAATCCAGTCGCGGTGCCTAGGCCGGGCGTGGATCACCACGCGCATGCCGAAGGCGCGGGCGAGCTTGGCCACCTCGCGGCCGATATTGCCGTAGCCGATTACGGCAAGCGTCTTGCCTTCAAGCTTCTCGGTGGGGAAATCGCGCAGCTCCCTGCCCGTGTCGAAGGCGCCGCGCGCCACCAGCTCGTGAAGCCTGTCGACCGGAAGATCCGGCAGCACGTTCAAAATCGCCTTCATCGCCATCTGCGCCGTGGCGCGGCTGTTGATGCCGGGCGTGTTCATCAGCACGGCGGTGCCGCCCTCGCCGCTGCCTCCACCCCAGGAGCGCGAGCCCATGTTGCCGGTGCCGGCGCCGATACGCACGCCGGCCAACGGAAAGACGGTCTCGGCGGGCAGGAAGGTCGCCGCGGCGATGACGGCGTCATAGCGCCCGTCGCCGGCGGCTTGGATCAGCTCTTCGCTTGTGCTGAGGTCCGGCTGGTAGAAGAAATGCACCCGGCCACGCTCAAGGCCTGCTTTGTCGCCAACTGCTGCGGCGTGGAAGCGGCCGCCCTTGGCTTCGATATGGGCGCGCACTTCGCTCGGATCAGGCTTGCCGTCAGACCCGAAGCGCAGGCCGACCAGATCGCAGATCAGCACGGCGTAGACGCTTTGCGGATCGATCGGCTCCCCGGCCTGTGAGCTGGTATTTGCGGTCACGTCGTTTCCCCCAAAGCAAGAACGGCAGGCCCACAGCAGGGTGTCCTGAACAATCAGAACCTATCCGCCCGGAAGGGCGTCAGATCGATCACCGGCGGCAAACCGGCGGCAAGTTGCGACACGATCTAGAGGCTGGGTCCCAGCTCGATCGGGCTGCCGTCGCTGAACCGGGATTGACGAAATCTGTGAAGATCATGTCCGATCTCGTTTCCCTGGACGAGGTCGGACACGACGCGGCCCATCCCGGGTCCGATGCCGAAGCCGTGACCGCTCATTCCGGTGGCGATGACGAGACCCGGAATTTCGGCGGCACGATCAACGACCGGCACGACATCCGGCATCGCATCGATCATGCCCGCCCAGCTCGCCTTGACCGGCACCGTCTTGAAATGCGGGAAAAGTGCGGTGAATTCGCGGTCGATATCGCGCAGCGCCGAGGTTTTCGGAGCCGGATTGAGGATGCGCATCCGTTCGAACGGGCTTTCCTCGTCCGCGTTCCATCTGCGTGGGGTTGACCAGCCGTCCGGATAGCCTCGCGGCGCGGCCGGCAAATAGTGGGTGCCAAAAGGATTGGCCATCAGGGCCGGAACATATTTGCGCGCGTGACGAAAAGCGTCAGGCCCGACATACAGCTGATTGGAGCCTCCCGATGCCAGCGTATAGCCGCCATCCTGCCTGCGCCGGAATGCGATATGTTCGTCGGCGACGGCACCCGCATGGATTTCGGGCATGGGTCCGGTTGCGGCGACGGTCGCCCTGACGCTGAGTTGCGGGATGGAGACGCCGTGGGCGCTCAGGAACAGCGACGTCCACGCACCACTCGCCACGACAGCGTTCGATGTGGCGATACGGCCCTGCTCGGTCCAGACCCCGCTCACGCGCCCAGCCGATATGTCGAGCATGCGCGCCGCACAATTCTCGATGATCGTGACGCCCTCCCGGGCGGCCAGGCGGGCAAGTGCTGGCACCGCCACCCAGGGCTCGGCGCGCATGTCCGATGGAGTGGTCATCGCGCCCTTGAAAGAGCGCGACATGGCCGGGATCAGCTTGGCTGTTCCGGCTTGATCGAGGAGACGCGTGTCGACGCCGTGCATCTCGGCTACTTCCAAGAACTTCGCGAAGCCGGCCATCTCCTTGTCGGTTCGCGCAAGATAGGTAACGCCGGTCTGCTTCAACCCGATGTCTTCGCCGCATTCCTCGGCCAGTTGACGCCAGAGGCGTTGCGCTTCGATGACAACAGGCAGTTCAGCGGCGTCGCGACCCTGCTGCCGGATCCAGCCCCAGTTCCGCGACGATTGCTCGCCGGCGATGCGGCCCTTTTCCAGCAATGTCACCGAAATGTTGCGTCGCGCCAGGAACAGAGCCGTGGTCACACCGATGACGCCACCGCCGATGACCACAACCTCCGAAGCCTTCGGCAACGGCGCTTGAAACTGGATTGGCATGGCTTCGATGAAGGGAAAGTTTGTCAAATAAGACTGCCCTCTTGGTATTTACGGCGGTGTCGGCCCTCGCTGCCGGATCGGCCGCTTCTGTGGAATGTCGGCGATGCGTGACAGAACTGATAGTCCGTCAAGGCTGGGTCGAGCTGGAGAATCTGCGCGTCAAAGCCATGAAATTGTTTATGCCAGTGGATGTCGCCCCGACGCCATGACATGAATTTTGACGGCAAGGCCACGAACGCCGGCATCGCCTGTCAGGCACAGTGCGATACCGCCATTGGCCCCTTGAAGGGTCAAGTCGGACACGCGTAACATTGGGCCATCAGAACTGAGTCTGCTTCATTCGTCCGGGCTAATGTCCGGATTGGATTGGATATTTTCCTTGCCTACGGATGCAACCAGCGGCGCGGCGAAGCGCAGCAAATCGTTTGCCCATGTGGCGGAAGCCTCCTGGGGCAAGGGGCTCAGCACCTTGCTGCGTATCGTGCGCATGACGCTGCGCCATCCCTGGCAGGTCGCCATCACACTCGTCTCGACCTTCATCGCCGCGACGCTGCAGCTTTTCATTCCGCGCCTGTTGGGACGCGCCATCGACCAGGCGCAAGGCGTGATGGCCGCGAGTGGAGGCACTGCCGCCGAGCGGGCGCTGTGGCACACGGCGCTCACGCTGCTCGTCGTCAGCATCCTGCGCGGTCTCTTCACCATGGCGCAGAACTATTATGGCGAGGCCGTCGGCCATCAAACCGGCTACGAACTGCGTCTGGCCTTCTACGAGAAGATCCAGCGCCTGAGCTTCTCTTACCATGACAAGGTCCATACCGGTGACCTCATCACGCTCGGGCTGCTCGATCTCGACGGCGTGCGCATGTTCTTTGCCACCGGCATCCTGCGCGTTGTCTTGCTCGGCGTGCTGATTGGCGTGGGTGCGTATCTCTTGATCAGCACCGACCTCGTCCTCGGACTGCTCAGCCTGAGTTTTGTGCCTTTCGTCGCCTGGCGCTCCTCGGTGACCCAGCTCAGATTACGCAGCACCTGGCTGACGCTGCAGGAGCGGCTGTCGGTGCTGAGCCGGGTGATGGACGAGAATCTCGGCGGCATCCGCGTCGTGCGCGCCTTCGCGGCGCAGCGCCATGAGCTCAAAAAATTCGACCGCGCCAAGCAGGCTGCGCTGGAGCTGGCCAATGAGCGCGTCGACATCCGCGTCTCCAACACCAGCGCCATGAACTTTTCCTTCCTGGCGGCGATGGGGCTGGTGCTGTGGTTCGGCGGCCAGAAGGTGATATCAGGCCAGATCAGCGTCGGCACGCTGGCGCAGTTCCTCACTTTCATGACCATCTTGCAGATGCCGGTGCGCCAGCTCGGCCTGATGGTCAACTCGTTCGCGCGCGCCTCGACCTGCGGCACGCGGCTGTTCGAACTGCTCGACACCGAACTCGACATCAAGGACGCGCCCGACGCCAGAGATCTCGTGATCACCGAGGGCGTGCTGCGCTTCGACGATGTCGGCTTCCGCTATGCGGGCGCGGGCGACCGTCCGACCCTGTCCGGCATCTCCTTCGAGGCGAGGCCCGGCGAAACGATCGGCATTGTCGGCCCGCCCGGCAGCGGCAAGTCGACGATCGCGCATCTGATCCCGCGCTTCTACGACGTCACCTCGGGCGCGATCACCATCGACGGCCAGGACATCAGCAAGGTCACGCTGCAATCGCTGCGCAAGGCGATCGGCGTCGTGCAGCAGGACGCGTTCCTGTTCACCACCTCGATCGAGAACAACATCGCCTATGGCAATCCCTGGGCGCGCGAGACCCGCATCGGGCAAGCCGCCGAGTATGCCCAGCTGCACAACTACATTATCGGGCTTCCAGCCGGCTACACCACCGTCGTCGGCGAACGCGGCGCCTCGCTTTCCGGCGGCCAGCGGCAGCGCCTGACCATCGCGCGCAGCCTGATGCTGCGGCCATCGGTTCTGGTCTTCGATGATTCCACCGCCGCCATCGACGCCGGCACCGAGCAGCGCATCCGCGCGGCGATGAAGCGCTTCGCCAGAGATCGCGTGACACTGATCATCTCGCATCGGCTGAGTTCGCTGATGCATGCCGACCAGATCCTGTTCGTCGAAGGCGGCCGCATCGTCGAGCGCGGCACGCACGAGGAGCTGCTTGCGCTCGGCGGTCGCTATCGCGCGCTTTACGACCTGCAGCTGCGGCCGGACGACGACCGGCTCGAGGGAGCCGCATGATGTCGACGCAGGACGACGACGAGAAGGAAGACAAAAGCAGGCGGCCGACCAAGGCGGTGGTCGGCTCGCATCGCGACGAGGAAGAGGTTTTCGGCAAGGCCTATGATCCGCGCATCGTCAGGCGCATCTGGAGCTTCGTCAGCCCCTATCAGGGCCGGATCTTCATCTCGGTCGCCGCGGTGCTGGTGTTCACGCTGACGCAGCTGGCGATCCCGCTGGTCATCCGCTACGCCATCGACCACGGCATGGCGCCGGGCAGGCTCGACCGTTCGGTGATGATCTGGGCAACCGGCACCTTCGCGGTGATTATCCTGATCAACTATGCCGCCAGCCATGTGCAGGAAAGTGTCGTCGGCAAGGTGGCCGAGAACGTGCTCTCGGATCTGCGCCGCGCCATGTTCAGCCATCTGCAGCGCGTGTCCCTGAGCTTCATGGACAAGACCGAGGTCGGCCGGCTGATGTCGCGCCTGCAGGGCGACGTCAATTCGATGCAGGAATTCCTTGAGACGTCCGTCATGTCGGTGGGCGACATCGTGCTGCTGTTCGGCATCGTTACCGTGCTTTTGTGGCTCGATTTCCGGCTCGGTCTGCTGACGCTGTCGACCATGCCGATGCTGTTCATCGTGCGGCTGTTCTGGCTGCCGCGCGCCAAGGTCGCCTTCATGGCCGCGCACGAGACCAATTCGATCGCCAACGGGGCGCTGGCCGAAGGCATCCATGGCGTGCGCACCGTGCAGAGCCTCGAGCGCCAGCACGTCAATTTCGACCTCTATGACGAGAAGGTGCTCGCCAACCTCAACGCCCATCTGCGGTCGGCCAGATATGCCCAGCTGATGGTGCCGATCGTCGACACGCTGACCGGCATCGCCATGGCGACGGTCATCGTCGTCGGCGGCTCGATGGTGCTGTCGCACAGCCTCGACGTCGGCGTCATGGTGGCGTTCCTGTTCTACATCCAGCGCTTCTTCGACCCGATCCGCTCGCTCACCATGCAGTACAGTGTCATGCAGCGCGCCATGGCTTCGGGCCAGCGCATCTCCGAAGTGCTCGACGTGCCGGTGGATGTCAGCGACAAGGACAATGCGGTGGCGCTGTCGCGCGACATGGACGGCTCGGTCGAGTTTCGGAACGTCACCTTCGGCTACCGGCCGAACCAGCCGGTGCTGAAGAACATCTCGTTTCGCGTCAATCCGGGCGAGACGGTCGCGCTCGTCGGCCCGACCGGGTCGGGCAAGTCGAGTTCGATGGCGCTGGTGCACCGCTTCTACGATGTCTGGTCGGGTAAGGTCCTGGTCGGCGGCCATGATGTGCGCGACCTGACGCAGGATTCGCTGGGCGATCAGGTGGCCATGGTGCTGCAGGAGCCGTTCCTGTTCTCCGGCACGGTGCTGGAAAACATCCGCTACCACAAGACATCAGCCAGCCGCGACGAAGTGGTGCGCGCGGCACAAGCCGTCGGTGCGCACGACTTCATTGAGCAGCTGGCCGATGGCTACGACACCGAACTCGAGCAACGCGGCGGCAACCTCTCGCTCGGCCAGCGCCAGCTTATCAGTTTTGCGCGCGCGCTGGTGGCCGACGCCAAGATCCTCGTGCTCGACGAGGCCACCGCCAGCATCGATTCCTACACCGAGATGCTGATCCAGAAGGCGCTGATCAAACTGCTGGAGGGCCGCACCGGACTGGTCATCGCCCATCGGCTGGCCACCATACGCGGCGCCGACCGCATCATCGTGCTGCAGAATGGCGAGATTGTCGAAAGCGGCAACCACCAACAGCTGATGCAGAGGAAAGGCCTCTACGCCCGCCTCTACAATATGAACTACGCTTCGTTCGACGACATTTCGCAGGAAGAGATGGGAATGGACGCGGCGGTCGGCAAAGCGACGTGAATGGTGCCGTTCCAGCGAAGATCAGCGTATCGGCTGACAATTCAGCGGGGCGCGGAATGACTCGCTAACTGACTGTCGGAAGCGTACAAAGCAGGTGTCGCCAGCCTGTGAGTGGGCGCTGGCGATTGAAAGAGTCGATCACGCTTTCGCCCCTTAATCACGGGAGATGCGCGATGGCGGTCAACGGCATAGTGGACGCCGACCGGTTGACGACATGTCCAGCGTAGTCGCCAAGTCCGAAGAGCAGCAGGAGGCCGAAGCCGAAGTCGCGGGCTTTCACGACGAGCTTGGCCCATTCGTTGTTGCCGCCGAGACAACACGAATGGCCATGGTTTTTGCCGATGCGAAAGAACCCGGCAACCCCATCATTTTTGCCAATGACGCCTTCCTCGCGCTGACCGGATACGCCAGGGAAGAGGTCCTGGGTCAGCCCTTCAATTTCCTGATGGCGGACAGCACCGACGCCAGGGCGCTGAAACGTATCAAGGCGGAGTTCGAAGCCAATGCGGAGGCGGGCACGGAAATCCTCTACAGGCGTAAGGATGGCAGTGAATTCTGGGCGAGTCTTTTCGCCAATCCTGTCCAGGACAAGAGCGGCGCCATCGTTCAGTATTTCGCCTCCTTCGTCGATCTGACCAAACACAAGGAGGAGCAGGCACAATCCAAAATGCTCATCGACGAACTGAACCATCGCGTGAAGAACACGCTGGCAACGGTGCAGTCGATCGTCTGGCAGGCATCGCGAGCCAATTCCGATCCACGGGCGATCCGCGAAGCCGTCGAGTCCCGGCTGTTTGCGCTCTCCCGGTCGCACAATTTGCTGACCCGTGAAAATTGGCACAGCGCCGGGCTGCTCGATGTGCTTCACGATGCCCTGGAACCGTTCGACGTCACCGACGGGCGGGCGGAACGTCTGGCGATATCAGGCGAGAACATCCGCCTTTCGACAAGAGCGGCACTGGCGCTCGGCATCGCCTTCAACGAACTCGCGACCAACGCGGTGAAATATGGTGCGTTTTCCAATGACAAAGGCTCGATCCGGATCGACTGGACGATCGAGCCGGCGCCGGATGACCGTCGATTGATCCTTTGCTGGCGGGAGAAGGATGGACCGCCGGTTACGCCACCGTCGCGACAGGGGTTCGGTTCGCGCGTGATCGAGCGCGGCCTCACCCACGAACTCGAAGGCACTGTGCAGCTTGACTATCGCCCGGACGGGTTGATCTGCACGATGAACATTCCGGTACCGGGAATTCACGATGGATAAACTGCTTTCCGGCCGGCGCATGCTCGTTGTCGAGGATGAAATTCTGGTCCTGATGATGATTGAGGACATGCTGGGCGATCTTGGATGCCAATCGGTGACCTCAGCCGCTACGATCGAAAAGGCGATCGCCCTGATCGAAGCGCAGACTTTCGATGCCGCAATGCTGGACATGAATCTCGACGGCGACGACAGCAATACCGTGGCCGATGCGCTTGCGGAGCGCGGTGTGCCGTTCATCTACTCGACGGGTAACAGTGGTCGCGATATGCGCGATGGTTTCAGCAATCGTGCCGTCCTTCGCAAACCGTTCAGCTTTGACGAACTGAACACCACACTCGAACGCCTGCTTTCCAGCTGACCGAGGGAAACAAGAACTCCTTTGTGTGGCCGGCTGACGTCGCGCCTCACCTCAGACGTCGAGACTAGATGGTACGCAAGAATGCCAAGATTTCTGCCGCGAGCACCTGTGGTGCTTCCTCGGCCATATGGTGTCCGCAGGCGATGCCTTTTCCCCGCAGGCTTGTCGTCCACGGACGCCATACGCCGAGAACGTCGCCATAAAGCCGTTCCAAATCATCGCGCATCGACCACAGAACCATGGTGGGACATTGGACCCGTCGGCCCGCCGTTCGGTCATCCGCGTCATGCAGATGGTCGATTGAGAGCCCGGCCCTATAGTCCTCGACCATCCCATGGATGACACGAGGGTCGAAAATCGCCGCCCTGTAGTCCGCAAATGCCTCCGCGCCCATCTGATCAGCGGAGCCGCCATACCAGGCTTCGGGGTCGGCCATGATCGCCTGTTCCGGCTTGTCGGGCTGGGCAAAGAAGAACCAATGCCACCAATCTGTGGCAAAGCGGGCGTCACATCGCTCGAGGGCTTCAAGGATGGGAACACCGTCCAGAATGATGAGATGCGTCACCGCGGACGGATGATCCATCGCTGTCCGGAAAGCGGTGTAGCTTCCGCGATCGTGCCCGGCGACGGCAAACCGGTCAAAGCCGAGAAGGCGCATGAGCGCGACACAGTCTTTTGCCTTGGCGCGCTTGGATGATCCTGCATGATCGTGTGTGTCCTCGGGGATCGAAGACTGCCCGAAACCGCGAAGGTCAGGACAAACAACCGTATGGCTTTCGGCGAGAAGCGGCGCAACGCGATGCCAGGTGGCATGTGTACGTGGGTGGCCATGCAGAAGCAGGACCGGTGGTCCTGAACCGCCGTGCCTCACCCGAAGCGACGCCTCGGGCAGCTGGACTGTCTCAAGTCGAAAACCTTCGAACATCAAGCTTAAACCTTGCCCTGTAGTTGGAGGTTCCACTTCTGATCGGAACCTTCGCCTGTCGTCGAAGGTTGATGTACCAGATTGGGCGGGCGGAAGAGGCCGAAGCCGAGCCATCCGTCATGCGAGGCACAAATGGCCCACACCAACGGGGGCATACCCCAAGACGAGCCTTATGGAGCAATCCACTTTGCAGAGAAGCACGGTCTCACGCTGAGAGACGCCAAGTTCATCATTGCCGCGAATGGACCATCGCGCAGGACGTGTGATGCGGCAGCTGCTGCATTCGTGCGGAATAAAGCCGCGAGGTTCAGGAAGTGGCTTCGCTGATTGTGCCAAGACCGATGCATCGGCTTTGGTAGTCTGCGTTCAGAACTCAGCTATTCCTTCGGTATCGAAGACACAGATGCTGGCTGACGCTCATACAGGGCGATGAGCCTGTCAGGGCCAAGTTCAGATCCTGGGCGGCAATGTCGCACCTGACACGTGAAGGGCCGAAGTCCTTGGTGATCCGCCGTGCCTGGGCCTGCGTGATCCCGTGCTTCCTGGCGAAATAGGCTGTTTCGTAGGGTTTTTGCACAGCCGGTTAGCGCCATCTTTTCTTGTTGTCGACCGGTAGAGGACGAACAGCCCCGGGCGAAAACGTGTATGTGGCAAAGGGATCGGGCTTGTGAGCGGGATGCCCATATCCAAATCGACCGCCGAAATCTCCTTCAGCATCCTGGTATTGGGATGGCAATTCGGGCGACGTGCGCACTGCATCGGTGTGGTCGCGATCTTCCGTTGTGAGCGGGCCAGGTCTTTTCATGCAGCTAAAGAAATCGTCAGGCCAGTTGGTTCCTTGGTGGACCCGGACATGGTTTCCGAAACCTTTCCAGCCGCGATGCGAGGCCAGCGGTTCGTTGGGCGGCGGTTCATGCCTTGCGTCCATTGGAACAAGAATGCCGTGCGGAACGTTGGTGGATGTCAAAGTAACAGGAACAATCATGCCCTACAGGGCAAGAGCGGTGAACGGCCAACTCGGCTGGGCGCGCTCAGGAGGCGCATATGGATATCACCACAATCCTGGTCATAGTTCTTATTGTTATCGTGCTGGGCGGCGGCGGATTTTACGGTCGCGGACGCTGGTACTAAGGTTCCGTAAGTGGAACATTGGGACGTTATCCAATCGGTCCGAGCGGACGCGATAAACCCGCGTCCGATGTACTGATCCGCAATCTCCCACGCGGGCGAGGACGGCGCCTTGGTGCCGTCCGGAGGAACCTCCTTGCATTGCAGGCCTCGCGCCCCCGGCCGCGACATGTTCAACGCCGACACAGCCTTCCCGAGAGACCTAATTGCGCATTCCCCTGATGTGGCCGCTGACCTGCGCGCCGTCCTCGGCGCGCAGGTACCGAAATCCGGGAATGGAGATCAGCGGGATGATCGCGGTCAGCAGGAATACTTGGTGAAAGCGTTCCGGCGTGAGCACGTGGGTCTCCCCTGCGATCAGGCCCAGCAGCATGGCGGCGATCGAGACGCCGAGCGAAACGCTGAGCTGCTGCAGCACGCCGCCGAGGCTGGTGGCACGGCTGAGCTTGTCCGCCGGCAAGTCGGCGTAGGACAAAGTGTTGGAGGTCATGAACTGCGCCGAGCGGACGATGCCGAACAGGAAGACATAGACGCCGATCATCCAATGCGGCGTATCCGCGTTCATCAGGGCGAAACCGCCGACGGTGGCGGAGCCGACAACCGCGCTGCCGATCAGCGCGACACGGAAGCCGAAGCGCCGCAGCAGCGGCGACAGCAGCGGCCGCATGAGCAAGGCGCCGAAGCTGCCGACGAATGTCAGCGACCCCGAAGTGACCGGGCTCATACCGAAGCCGAGCTGCAGCATCAGTGGCACGAGGAAAGGTACGCCGTTGAGGCCGACGCGGCACAGCCCACCTGCCAGCGTGCCGACCCAGAAAGAGCGAAACCGAAACAGCGTCAGGTCGACGGCCGGCGCCGCGACGCGGCGCGCATAGCGCCCGAAGGCGAGCAGCAGCAGGACGGAAGCGGCCAGCACCAGCACCGTTGCTGAAACGGGAATGATCGGCCGGCCGATGCTTTCCAGTCCGAATTGTAAGAGCGCCACGCCGCACCCCACCATCAGGAACCCGGCGAAGTCGAAGCGCTGCACGGCTTCCTCGTGGAAATCGTCGACGAAACGCAGCGCCGCCAGAATGCCGAAGCAGCCGAACGGCACGTTGACGTAGAATATCCAACGCCACGATGCGTAAGTGGTGAGCAGGCCGCCGAGCAGCGGGCCAATGACCGGTCCCATGATGGCCGGCAAGGTCATGTAGGTCATGGCGGTGATCAGCCCGCTGCGCGGAAAGCTGCGCAGCAGGATCAGTCGCCCGACCGGCGTCATCATGGCGCCGCCCAGCCCCTGCAGGGCGCGCATGGCCAGCAGCATGCCGAAACTGTTGGCCACGCCACATAGCGCCGAGCCGAGCGTGAAGGTGAACAGCGCCAGCGCGAACACTTTTCGCGCGCCGAATCTGTCAGCGAACCAGCCGCTGACGGGAATAAACACGGCGAGCGTCAGGATGTAAGTGGTGATTGCAAGGTTCAGCCGGACCGGCGTGGTGTCCAGGCTGTGGGCGATGGCCGGGATCGCGGTGGTGATGATGGTGGAATCGAGCTGCTCCATCAGAAAGGCGATGGCGACGATGATCGGGATGATCAACCTCAGCCTCGGATCGCGCTCGGTGGCAAATTGAGGCTGTTCCAATGCTACGGCCAATTCCGTCATGCGGGCGGCTTATGTTCTCTAGCCAAAGTGGCGCATCCGGTTCAAAGGCAAGATTGCCCAACGTGCCAGCCAGCGGGGGCCTGACCGCACGGGCGTCTTATGGTCCGACAAATAGGTCGGGGGTAGTCCTTTCCAGCCTGCCGGAAGTCAACAAATCTTGACCGGTGCCGTGAATTGACGGGGCACCAGCTAGACCAGAGACGCCATCCGACATCGCCCAAAGACGCCGCACAGTTCAGCGGGCACCCGTCCCGATTTCGTGAAGGAACGTGTCCGGCGAGGGACGGCTTTCCTTCCCATATCTCTGGAACGGAAAGGAGACATTCCCATGAAAAGGCAACTCGTATTCATCAGCTCCATCCTGCTGACCCTGGCCACCAGCGCGATCCCGTTTGCGACCGTCGCCGATGCCGCCATCGTCAAGCATCACTATGTCCACCTCACAGCCGCCCATGGCGGCCACGCGAGTGGCGGGCATGGAGGCCACGGCGGCTGGGTTGGCGGCGGCTGGACCGCCGACAATTCGACCGGCGGCAATGGCTGGATGGACAGCGACTACAATGGCTACGGCAGTTACCATGGCTATGTCGGCGACTTCTGCGGAACCATCGCCTGGACGCTCGACCTCTGCGGTCCTCACGGCCCCTGATTGCTGACTACGCCGCCGGCCCGCACAGGACAGCCGGCCCGGATGTTCCGGGACGGCTGCCTCGTCATTCCGCGCAATGCAGGAGGAGGCCCCGCTCGGATGCTACGCCATTTCGGGGCGTCTTGACGCTTCGCGGATCGCCTTGTGCACGCCGCGCTGCAAATCCATGAAGGCCGGCGTTTCCATCACCTCTTCCCGGCGCGGCCGCTCGATGTCTACATTGAAGGTCTGCATGATGCGTCCGGGGCCGATCCCCATGACGACGATGCGGTCCGACAGATAGACCGCCTCCTCCACATCATGCGTGACGAACAGCACGGTCAGCCTGTGCTCCTCCCAGATCTGGGTCAGCAGTTCCTGCATCTGGTGCCGGGTCAAGGCATCGAGTGCGCCGAACGGCTCGTCCATCAGTAGCATCTTGGGCCGATAGGACAGCGCACGCGCAATGGCGACGCGCTGCTTCATGCCGCCCGACAATTCGGACGGAAAACGGTCGGCGCTCTGCGACAGCTTGACGAGATCGAGATGCTCGAGCGCGATCTCACGGCAGGCCGTGCGATCGTAACCGGCGGCCTTGAGCGCGAATTCTATATTCTGCCGCGCCGTCAGCCAGGGAAGCAGCGTGTAGGACTGGAAGACGACGCCACGGTCGAGACCCGGCTGCAGGATCGGCGCGCCATCGATGCTGAGATCGCCAGCGTCGAAATCCTGCAGTCCGGCGACGATCGACAAGAGCGTGCTCTTGCCGCAGCCCGACGTGCCTACGAGCGAGACGAACTCATTGTCGGCAAGATCGAGGTTGATGTCGCGCAGCACTTGCGTGCGCCGCTCGCCCGTGCCGAAGCTCTTGTCGAGACCGGCGATGCGCAGTTTGGGAACAGTCATCGGCGGTTCCTCATTGCGAGTGGCCATCCTGCCGGAACAGCACCTTTTCCAATGCCTTCATGACCTGGTCGGTGATGAGACCGAGCACGCCAAGCAGCAGGATGTAGCCGATGATGGTGTTCGTCTGGAAATAGCGCTGCGAAACGGTGATGCGATAGCCCAAGCCCGACGTCGCCGCGACAAGTTCGGCCAGCACCAGCCAGGTCCATGCCCAGCCCAGGCTGATGCGCAGCGTGTCCCAGATGCCCGGCAGAGCGCTGGGCACGACGATGCGCGTCAGGATCTTGCGGTCCGGCAGGCCGAGCGTACGGCCAAGGCCGATGAAATCGGCAGGAACCCGTTTCACATTGTCCATGATCATCAGCACCTGCTGGAAGAAAGTGCCGATGAAGATGATCAGGAATTTCTGCGTATCGCCGGTGCCGGCCCACAGGATGGAGAGCGGCACAAAAGCGACGACCGGCATGTAGCGGATGAAATCGACCAGCGGCTCGATGGCCGCTTCCCAGGAGCGGAAACTGCCGATCAGCACGCCGATCGGGATCGACAGGGCCGAGGCGATGAGGAAGCCGATGGAAATGCGATACGCCGAGGCGCTGAGGTCCACCCACAACGTGCCGTCAGTGGCGAGCTTGGCGATCTGGGTCGCGACGCTGCCGGGCGATGGCAGGAAAATGGGCTTTACCCATTCCAGCCCGGTCGCCGCCCACCAGGCAAGGCCAAGCCCGACAAAGACGGTCACCGCGATCATCAGGAAACGCGACCGGGCGATCGGCACGCCGATCCCAGAGGATCGGCGCCGCCTGGCCTGTTTCGTGACCGGCCCTGATGAGGGAAGAGCCAGACCCGTTTTCGCGGGGGGTTTCGCGGACATCTGCGCTACCACCGCGATCCGGCCTTTGTCATTGCGCCGCCTTGACGAAGGACGGGTCGATCATCTGTTCCGGCGTCACGTCGGCCTGCAGCAGCTTGGCGTTCTTGGCGGCCGCCTCGACATCGGCGAAGGTCTTGGTGGTGAAATCGCCGGTGAGCGCCGTCTTGTTTTCGGCCAAGGAGTAGTAGCGCACGCCATCGAAAGCGGTGTTCAGGTCCTTGACGTCGGAACCGACCGCCTTGGCGATAATTGCGCGGCCGCCGGGTGTATCTGAAGTGTAGTCCTTGAGCGCGGCGTCCCAGCTCTTGATCATGGCCAGAACCTGGCCGGGCCGCGACTTGATCACCTCGTCACGCACCACCAGCACGTCGCTGATCAGGCCGGGATCCTCGCCGGCGGTGAACAGCAGCTTGACGTCCTTGTTCTGCGCCATGGCGACGGTGAGGTATGGTTCGTAGGTGACAGCGACCGGCACCTGACCCGCGATCAGCGCGCCGCCGGCGTCGGACGCCGGCATCGGAACGGCTTTCACATCGTCGATCGACATGCCATTCTTGGCGAGCGCGTATTTGAGCAAGATGTCGCTCGTCGTGCCTTCCTCGAAAGCGACCTGCTTGCCCTTGAGGTCCTTAATGGAGGTGACGTCCTTGCCGGCGATGATGGCATCGGCCGTCATCGAGACATCGAGCAGCAGCACGATCTTCACCGGCAGGCCGGCGGCAACCATGCCCATCGCCGTGTGGGTGGCGATGTTGGCGGCGTCGAGCTGGCCGCTGGCCAGTGCGGCGTTGATGTCCTTGTCCTCGGCGAAGTTGACGATCTGGACGTCCGACAGGCCGTTTGTCTTGAACAGGCCCTTGGCGTCGGCGACGTGCCACTGGCCGTAGCCAAGCCAGGGCTCGATGCCGATCTTGAACGATCCGGCCTCGGGCGTCGTGGGAATGGCCGCATCGGCCGCGTGGGCCGCTGGCGCGGCGGCGAGCCCGATGGCGGCGGCCATCATGAGCGCGCGAAATTGTCCTGCTAGGTTACGCATCATCTAGTTCCCCTTGATGATCAGACCGCTTTTTACCCAGGCATCCGGTCTGGTGAGACTGTGGGTTTCTGCTCTCGCGGCACTGTGCCTCGGCATCTTAACCACCACTTCATGGTGAAGTGCCGGGATATTTCAGCGTCAGCGGCAGCGGATGTCAAGGCTAAAATACATACATGCATATACAAGTTAGAATGACTCAAATCTTCCGTTGATCTGGCGCTTCAGCCTCCCTTCATCGGCGTCGCCGTCAGTTGGTCTTGGAGGGGGAATACCGGCTGCCGAGTGAGTAGCGGCTGCCGACATAGGTCAGCTTGCTGATCGTCGCGACGATCGCGCCCGTCCATGTGCGACGGTGCAGAAACAGGCAGCAGCTGCCGACATCGATGTTCAGATGCCGCGCCGTCTCGGCGTCGGCGGGACCGCGGAGATGATGTGCTCGACCTCGGTCACCGGGGTTTTCTGCATGAGGTAGTCATAGGTCGCCGTCTTCGAAAAATCCTGCTTGTCATAGTCGGGAATCAGGCTCGGATTGACGAAGCGCTCTTCCAGTTGCACCGGCAGGTCGTTCTCGAAATTGACGACGACGGAGTGATAGATCGAAACACGTTTTGGGAACTCGAAGGACAGTGCAAGCTCCTTCGTCGGCGTGATGGTTTCCAGCACGAGGACTTCGGAGCGATGCCTATTGCCGCGCTCGACGATCTCGGCTGCGATGTTGTTGATCTCGATCAGCGTCGATTGCGGGCGGGGCGGCGCGATGAACGTGCCCACACCTTGCAGCCGGATCAGGAAGCCCGCCGCGGTCAGTTCCCGCAAGGCGCGGTGGACCGTCATCCGCGAGACGCCCAACGAAACCACCAACTCGTTCTCGGACGGCAGCTTGCGATCCTTGCCCCATCGGCCCGTTCCGATGTTGGTCAGGATGTAGTCCTTCACCTTCTCGTAAAGGGGGCTCGCCGTATCGGGCAACTCGATCATTTCAAAATCCTTTCCGGCAATTTATCGGAAATCACGCCGGCTCAACAGGTTGCCGCATGCGGATGATTGTTTTCAAGCCATCGCTCTGCCCCGCCAACAGCCGCTCGTAGGTGGCCGGAATGTCGTCGAGACCGATCTCTTGATCGATCAGGGCGAGCAGCGGGTCGCTCAATTCACCCAGCATCCGCACGGCGTCGGGCAGTTCGTCGGCGAAGGCGTGGCATCCCAGCAGCGCGATCTCGCGTTCGACCAGGAGGTTGGGATCGATGTCGAGACGACCGTGAAAGATGCCGACCATCGCCACCGCGCTGCCGGAATCGAGCACGCCGAGCAATTGAGTGAATGCGGCGATGCTGCCGGTCGCCTCGACCGCCGCCAGCAGTGGGGCATTGCCGGTTGCGGCGACAATGGCATCGCGGTTGAGGTCGACGATCGTTGCGCCGGTGACCCGTTCCACGCGGGCAGAGCGCGCCTGGTTGCGGTCGGCGACGAGCACCGTGCCAGGGAAAGTTCGGGAGAGCAGCAGCGCGGCGAGACCGCCGATCGGCCCGCAGCCGACGACCAGCACAGAGCCTGCCGTCTTCGGCAGCCGCCGCACCGCGTGCAGCGCGACCGCGAGTGGCTCGGCCATGGCAGCGACCCGCTCATCCAGCGCCGGATCGACGACATGCAGCAGACGCGCGGGCAACACCGCCTGTTCGGCAAAGCCGCCGTCGCAGACTTCACCGACGAAGCCCAGCGAAGCGCAGAGATGGCGCCTGCCGGCACGGCATTGCGGGCAGTCCCCGCACCAGAAACGGGAATCGGCGACCACCCTGTCGCCGACGGCGACGGTGTCGACGCCTTGGCCGAGCGCGGTCACCGTGCCGGTCAACTCATGGCCGGCCGTCGAGGGCGACCGGCTTATCCATTGGCCGGTGCGGAAATTGTGCAGGTCCGAACCGCAAATGCCGGCGGCATCGACCCTGAGCTTCACCCAGCCGGCATCAGGTACGCCTGGTGTGGCGATGTCCTCGACGCGCAGATCGCCAGGTCCATAAAGCCGTGCCGCCTTCATCGCCATCGCCTCCGTTCAACCGGCGAGGTAGCGGTCGCGGATCTCCGAGACAGCATTCTCGTGCGAACTGAAGCCCTCGTAGCGGGCGAGCCTGCGGGCATGCTTCGCCAGTTCCGGATAGGCGGCCGAGGTGACATAGCCGACCGACGAGCGCTTGACGAAATCCGTCACCGAAAGCGGCCCATAGGTCCGTGCCCAGCGGCTGGTCGGCAACACCGCATTCGGCCCGAGGACGAAGTTGGCAAGGGTCACAGGCGTATGCGGCCCCATCAGGATTTCGGCCGCCTCGGTGATGTGCCCGAGATGCGCGAACGGTTCCTTCGAGAGGATTTCGAGATGTTCGGGCGCATAGTCGTTGATGAAACGGTAGCTGTCTTCCAGCGACGCGGTCAGCACGATGCCGCCGCGCTTGCCGGTCAGCACCGCGCGCGAAAACTCCACGCGCTGTTCAGTCATCCGCGACCAGTGTTGCGGGAGTGCGGCAAGTGCAGCCTCGGCGACCTTGCGGCTGTGCGTCACCAGATAGGCCGAGGAATCCGGCCCGTGCTCGGCCTCGATCAAAAGGTCAAGCGCGGCAAGGCCGCCGTCGACGCTGTCATCGGCGAAGATGATGGCTTCCGACGGACCGGCAGGCAGGCCGGTGTTGATGACCGAAGACAACACACTTTTGGCCGCCACCACCCACGGGCTGCCGGGGCCGACGATCTTGAGCGCGGGCTTCACCGTCTCGGTGCCGTAGGCGACGGCGGCGACGGCCTGGGCGCCACCGCATTTGTAGACGGTTTGCACGCCGGCAAGGCGAGCCGCGACCAGGGTCGCCGCATCCACCGAACCGTCGGCTGTCGGCGGCGTCACAATGGCGATCTGCGGCACGCCGGCGATGACAGCCGGAACCGAGGTCATCATCGTCACCGACGGAAAGGCGCCCTTGCCGCGCGGCACGTAAAGCGCCACGGAGGCGATCGGCGTGTATCGGTCGCCGGCATAGGCGCCCGGCCGGACTTCCTTGAGCCACATCGTTTCCGGCTTCTGCTCCTCATGGAAACGCCTGATATTGTCGATGCCGAAGCCGATGCTTTCCACGACATCCTTCTCGACCTTGTCGAAGGCCGCATCGAACTCGGCTTCCGAGACCTTCAGTCCGCCCTCAGTCACATCAGCCTTGTCGAGTTCCCTGGCGAAGCGGATCAGCGCGGCGTCGCCCTCGTCCTTGACGGCCTGGATGATCGGGCGGACCTTTCGACGAAGACCGACAGATCGGCCTCGGCGCGTTTCAGCAGGCTGGCCCGCTGGGTGGCGTCGAGCGATGACAGATCGTGGAAGCTGATGTCGGACATGGGTATTCCTCTTTGTTAGAACGCAACGGGCCGGCCGGTCACAGTGCGGAAGACCTTTGATTTCGAACCTGTGGCGAGCTGCCTCAGATCGATGCGAGAAACCCGCCATCCACCGGAATGGACTGGCCGGTTATGTAAGCGGCAGCATCCGAGGCAAGGAACACGGCGACGCCGTGCAGGTCGCCGAGATCGCCGAAACGATGCTGCGGGATCTTGGCGAGCATTGACTGCTGCCATGCCTCGTTGCTGTAGAACACATCGGTCATCGCTGTCCTGAAATAACCCGGGGCGATGGCGTTGACCCTGATGCCGAGATCCGCCCACTCCGCCGCCAGCGCGCGCGTCATGCCGAGCAGGCCCGATTTGGACGAGCCATACGGGACCGCCGTGGGAATGCCGACTTCCGAAGTCAGCGAGCAGAGATTGATGATGGCGCCGCCACGCCCGGCGTCGCGCATCTGTCGCGCAGCCGCCTGGGCGCAGAAGAACGCCCCCTTGAGATTGGTGTCGACGATCCGGTCCCAGAGCGCCTCGTCGACGTCGAGCGAGGGCCGGACCTCTTCCATCCCGGCATTGTTGACGAGGATGTCGAGACCGCCAAGCAGGCCGGCGGCCTCGGCAGTGGCCGTCCGGCAGCGGCCGACATCGGTGACGTCGAGGGCGACGGCATGCGCGACACCGCCGGCCGCGCGGATCGCCGCTGTCGTCTCCCCGAGGGAGGCCAGGCTGCGCGCGGTGACCGCGACGTCGGCGCCGGCAGCACTCAGCGCCTCGGCGATGCTGCGGCCGATGCCACGGCTGGCGCCGGTGACTAGCGCTTTCCTGCCGGCAAGATCGAACAGAGAAGCATTGCGCATGTGATCCTCCGTGCCGGTGACGGCCTCCGCTTCCATAGCGAGACTATCAGATCAAGTTACATATACAAGCATATACAAACCATTTCGGCCACGCTACTCCTGACAAAATTCGCCGCACCAGCGCGCCCGTCGGTGACCTGGCTTGCCCCGGTGACGATGCAGCGAAACCCGGCGTTTGAGAACCCGGCCGAAGACGGAAGTCGCTTGGCCAACAGCAAAGGAGCCCGCTCGTGTCGAAAGCTTCAAATATGGTCCGAACCGAGGTCACGCGCCTGTCGCCTTACAATTCCGGACTCACCATCGCCGAGGTCATGCAGCGATACGCTCCAGCCAGGATCGCCAAGCTGGGCTCGAATGAAAACCCGCTTGGCCCGAGCCCGACGCTCGCCACGATGATGCAGGCCGGCGCCGAGATGTTCCGGCTCTATCCGGATCCGGCCGGGCGCGAGCTGCGCCAGGCCATCGCCGCCAGATATGAATTCGGCGAGGATCAGGTCATCCTCGGCAATGGCTCGGAGGATCTTCTTTCCGTCATCAGCCGTGCCGTCTTGCGGCCCGGCGATACCGTCGTCACGCTCTATCCGTCATTCCCGTTGCACGAGGACTATGCGACGCTGATGGGCGCGAGTGTCAACCGTGTGGCCGTCAACGACGATCTCACCATCAATGTCGATGCCCTGATCGAAGCGGTGAGCGAACGGCCCCGCATGCTGCTGTTCTCCAACCCGATGAACCCGGTCGGCAGTTGGCTCTGCGGCAGCGATCTGTCGCGGGTTCTCGATGCCGCCTACGACGAGACGCTGATCGTCGTCGACGAAGCCTATGCCGAATATGCCGAGGGTGAGGACTACGCGTCGTCCCTGCCCTATCTCAGCAAACGCGACCGGCCGTGGATCGTGCTGCGGACATTTTCGAAGGCGTTCGGGCTTGCCGGATTGCGGATCGGCTTCGGCATCGTCGGCGACCCGGAATTGCGAGGGCTGCTCGACAGGGTCCGCACGCCGTTCAACGCCAATGGCGTTGCGCAGGCGGCAGCCTTGGCGGCGCTCGCTGATGAGGAACATCTTGCCAGGATCGTCGCGCTGGCCAAGGCGGAAAGAACGCGTGTCGAGAGCTTTCTCAGGAGCAAGGGCCTCGAAGTCGCCGCTTCTCGAGGCAATTTTCTGTTCTTCAACTGCCGGCAAAACGCCAGCGCATTCGCCGAGCGCCTGCTGCGCGAAGGCGTCATTGTCAAACCCTGGAAGCAGGAAGGTTTCGACATCTATGCGCGCGTCAGCATCGGCTCGCCATCGGAGAACGACCACTTCATGGCCGCGCTGTCGCAACTGTTGTGATTTCCCGAAAGCCATGCTGAATTGCGTGGCGCGCCCGGCACGATATTCGAGAGTCTGCCGTTATGGAGTTTCTCGCAGGTAGCGCGTCCCCTTACGCCCGACGGCTTCCGCCCAGCCTCTCTGACCTGCGTTTCTTCCGGTTCCCTTGACAATGCCCAATTTGCTTGAAAGCAGCCCGCCCCGGAGTCTCTACCGCGAAACGGCCGGCGGCACCGGCAACTACCCGACCCTTGCCGGCGCGCAGCGGGCAAGGGTCGCCATTGTCGGCGGCGGCTTCACCGGTCTTTCGACAGCCTTGCATCTGGCGGAAGCCGGCGACGACGTTGTCGTGCTCGAGGCACAACAGCCGGGCTGGGGCGCGTCGGGCAGGAATGGCGGCCAGGTCAATCCCGGCCTCAAATACGATCCCGACACGATCGAGGCGATGTTCGGCCCCGAACTTGGGCCGCGGATGATAGATTTCTCCTATGGCGCGCCGGATTTCACCTTCGGCCTCATCAAGCGCATGGCGATCGCCTGCGATGCCCGGCAGAACGGCACCATACGCGCGGCCATCCGGCTGAAACCGGAAGCCACTGTGCGGACCACGGCCGCACAATGCGAGCGGCGTGGCATGCCGGTCAGCCTGCTGGACGCCCAGGCGATGGCGGCGCGAACCGGAACCGACAGATACATAGCCGGCATGTTCGACGCCCGCGGCGGCGACCTCCACCCCTTGAAATACACAATCGGCCTGGCAGCCGCCGCGCAGAGTGCCGGCGCGCGGATTTTCGGCGGCAGCGAGGTGCTTTCGCTAAAGAGGGAGGCCGGACGATGGCTCCTAAAGACCGCGAACGGCTCGGTCAGCGCCGAGAAGGTTCTTATCGCGACCAATGGCTATACCGGAGCCCTGTGGCCGGGCCTGGAGCAGTCTCTCGTCCCGGTGTTCAGCGCGATTGCGGCGACCGAGCCGCTTTCGCCGGCGGTCGCAGCCGCAATTCTCCCCGAAAGGCCAGTCCTCTACGAGGCCGGGAACATCACCGTGTACTACCGCATCGACGCCCAGAACCGTCTTCTCATGGGCGGCCGGGGGCCGATGAAACCCATCGGAGATGCTTCCGCCATCCGCTACCTCACCGACTATGCGCTGCGGCTCTGGCCGGCGCTTGCGGGAACACGCTGGACACACGCCTGGAACGGCCGGGTTGCGATCACCAAGGATCACCTTCTGCATGTTCACGAGCCGGAAGACGGCGTGCTGATCTGCCTTGGCTACAACGGCCGTGGCGTCGCCATGGCCTCGGCCATGGGCGCTGCTCTGGCGCAGCGGCTGCAAGGCCGTGAGACGTCGCCGTTTCCCATGCCGATATCGCCGCTCAAGCCCATCCGGTTTCACCGCTTCTGGCCGCTCGGGGTGAAGGCCGCGATCCTTTTGGGGCGGCTGAAGGACCGGTTCGGCCTCTGAGGCGAAGAGCCGCCCGGCCTGACAGCCCGTGAGATGGCACCAGCTTCTTATCGAAATTTCGGAAACGCGTCGCCGGCCGGCGCGTTGGCCCAGCTCTGCAAAGTCTGGCCGCCGTCGATCAGCCAGTCGACGCCGGTGACATGCCTTGCCTCGTCCGAGGCGAGGAAGGCCACGGCGGCCGCGACATCGTCAGGCTGGCCGATGCGGCGCAACGGAATGCGGTCGGCGAAATGCTGGACGCTGCTCTTGAAATCACCGTCGCCGGAAGCCGGCACGCCGAGCGTCGTCTCGATCACACCGGGGCAGATGGCATTGATGCGGATGCCATAGGGCGCCGCATCGAGCGCCGCGACCCGCGTCAACCCGACTACGCCATGCTTCGAGGCGACATAGCCGGCGCCGCCCGCAAGCACGTCCCAGCCGGCCATGGACGAACCCATATTGACGATCGAGCCACTGGTTCCGGCCTCGATCATCGCATGGAGCGATGCCTGCAGGACGAGGAAGATGCCGCGCAGATTGATGCGGATGATGGTGTCCCAGTCCTCGACCGGCAAATCATGCACGGGAGCGACGACCCCCGAAATGCCGGCATTGTTGAACACCACATCCAGCCCGCCGAACGTCTCGACGGTGGTTGCGACGGCGCCGCGCACATTCTTCTCGTCGGTGACGTCGGCTTCGATAGCGATGGTGTTGTCGCCGAGAGAGCGAGCGAGTTCCCGGGCCGCCGCGCCGTTGCGGTCGACAATGGCAACCCGCGCGCCTTCGTCGAGGAAACGCCGGACCGCGGCGCTGCCGATGGCGCCGGCGCCGCCGGTGACAAGGACCGTCTTCTGGTCGAACCTTTTCATCCCTGGGTCTCCGGCTTTGGATAGGAACGCCATGAATGCTGTGGCTCGAAGCCGATCGTTTCGCGCGCATGGACGGTATCGAGCACGGAACCGAAACCGGCGATCGGCCGCGACAGGGCGACGCCTGGATATACGCGGCGTACCAGCGCTTCGGTCTCTTCCTCCATGAAGGTGTCGGCAGCGCTGAGCAGGACGCGCAGATGGCCGTCGCCTTGCCATTCGAGCGCCCGCAGAAAACCCTGCCCGGCATCGCGCGCGTCGAGATAGGCCCACAGGTCGCGGGCGCTGTCGGCGGTGGCGCGGCGTGGACCGACGCCGGCGAAGAAGGATTGCGGGGTCTGGATCCATGGCATGCGGATGCTGACCGCCGAGAAGGCGCCGCGGCGCACCGCCGCGTCGACGATTTCCTCGCCCAGCCATTTCGACAGGCCGTACGGATCCTGCGCGGCGACAGGGTGGTTCATGTCGACCGGCAGATAGGGCGGAATGACCATCTTCTCGAAGAAGGGGTAGCCGAAGACGCTGAAGGACGAGGCATAGACGAAGCGCCTGATACCAGCCATGGCGGCGGCCTCGACGACATTGTAGGCGGTCGCGACATTGGTCTTGAACACCTCGCCGCCGGCGCGCCCGGTCGGGCGCGGAATGGCCGCGACATGGACGACGGCATCGCAATCGCGCACCAACTGCAGGCTCGATCCCAGATCCGTCAGGTCGGCGGTGATGTGGCGCCATGCGCCCCCGACCGGCGCCACGGTATCGATGCCCAGCACGTCATGGCCGGCGGCAAGCAGGGCCTCGGCCACGTGGCGGCCAAGCAAGCCACTGGCACCGGTGACGATCGTCCTCATATCACGGCCCTCGGCGCGGCAAACTCGGCGGCATGAATATCGTTGATGGTCATACAAATTGAGGCCATGATTGCCACCCCTTGTCAAGGCCATATCCGGCTGGACAAATAGCGCATACGCTTGTCAGAGCAGCGTGCGCAAGGCCGGTGACTACTGCTTTGCGTCGAACGGGATTGACTTGGCACCCGCCAGGGTTTTTTGTATGAGTATCAACGATCGACCAAAGGAGTCCGCCATGGCCGTGGACGTTTTTTCCTCACATCGGCACGACGACGCGATGCGCCTTGATCCGAAGCGTGCAGCCATTATCGTCATCGACATGGTCAACGAGTTCTGCAAACCGGGCGGGGCCATGGTCCTGCCTGGATATGAGACGCTGGTCGGCCCGCAGTTGGCCGTCATCGAGGCGCTGGGCGTGCCGGTGATCTGGGTTCACGACGCGCACCGGCCGAGCATGCGCCGCGAGCGCGAATGGGTCAAGCGCACGCCGCATTGCGTGGAAGGCAGCTGGGGACCGGAGATCATCGAGGATCTCGGCGCCCGCGATGACGAGATCCATGTCATCAAGCGGCGCTACTCGGCCTTCTTTCAGACCGACCTCGATCTGACTCTCAAGGATATGCAGGTCGACCAGTTGGTCATCTTCGGCGTGGTCACCAACATCTGCGTGCGATCGACCGTCCACGACGCCTTTTTCCAGGGCTATGAAGTGGTGGTGCCGAGCGATTGCTGCGCGGCGACCGGACCGCGCGAGCAGGAAAGCTCGCTCTACGACATAGCGACGCATTTCGGCGTGGTCAGCGATTCGGCTGATGTCGTCGCGGCGCTTCGCGATGGGACGTCGCTGCAACCGACCGAAGTCGCGGCTTGACCTAGAGCCAGCGGCATCCGAGACAGGCAACAGGAGTGCGGTTTGACGACCGACAAGAAAACCGAGAAAAGCGCGGCACTGAAGCAGCAACGTGGCAATGCGGAACCACTGAGCCGCGAGCAGGTGCTGGAGCGATACGCCGAGACCGGCTACGCGTTGGACCAGCACCCGGCGCACGTCATCCGCAAGGCGCATCAGCGCGCGACGCTGCGTTTCCAGCAGGTCATGGCCGGTGAAGACCTGTCGCCGACCCAGTTCGCGGCCCTAGCCACCATCCTCAAACATGGCGAAGTCTCGCAGAACCATCTCGGCCGGCTGACGGCGATGGACCCGTCGACCATCAGCATCGTCATGCGCAAGCTGCTCAAGCACGGGCTGATCACGCGCAGCGCTTCCGACACCGACCAGCGCCTGTCGATGATCGCGCTGACCGAAAAAGGCACTGAATACACGCTCGAGCGGCTCGCACGCAGCGTCGAGGTCGGACGGCGCTTCCTGTCACCGCTGTCACCTGCCGAGCAGGCGACGCTGCTTCGCCTGCTCAAGCGCATCAATGACGACGATCCATCGAATGGCGACGGCGGCAAATAGGCCGCGCCCAGACCTTTCCATACCAGCAGAAATGAGAACCAATGCCGTCCGACCCCAAGTCGTCTGCCACGCTTGTCATCCGCAATATCGGCCTTCTGCTGAGCGGTGACCTCGGCCAGCCGATCCTCGACGCCGATACCATCGTCGTGACCGACGGGCGCATTACAGGTATTGGCAAGGCTGATGACGTCGACAGCGGCAACGCGGCGACGATCATTGATGCGATGGGCTGCGCGGTGGCGCCGGGGCTCATCGACAACCATGCTCATCCGGTGGCCGGCGACTGGACGCCGCGGCAGAACCAGATCGGCTGGATGGATTCCACCGTGCATGGCGGCGTCACCACCATCATCTCGGCGGGCGAGGTCCACACGCCCGGCCGCCCGCGCGACCTGGTCGGGTTGAAGGCACTGGCGATCGCGGCGCAGCGGACCTTCTCCAACTTCCGCCCCAACGGCATGAAGATCCTGGCCGGCGCGCCCATTCTGGAACACGGCCTGGTCGAGGATGACTTCCGCTACCTCGCCGAAGCCGGTGTCACACTCATCGGCGAGGTCGGACTTGGCAGCGTCAAGGATGGGCCAACCGGCCGGCAGATGATCGCCTGGGCACGCAAATACGGCATGACCTCGATGACCCACACGGGCGGTCCGTCCCTGCCCGGCTCCGGCCGCATCGGTGCCGATGTGGTGCTGGAAGTCGACGCCGACATCGTTGCCCACGTCAATGGCGGACCGACGGCGCTTCCCGAAGCCGAAATCCGGCAGATCTGCGAAAACGGCGCGCGCGCGCTGGAAATCGTCCATAACGGCAATCTGCGCACCGGCCTGTTCGTGCTCGACCTGGCCAGGCAGCGCGGCGAGCTTTCGCGCGTCGTCCTCGGCACCGACAGCCCGGCCGGATCCGGCGTGCAGCCGCTAGGCATTTTGAGGACGCTGACCATGCTGGCCTCGCTGGGCGGCATCGCGCCGGAAGTGGCGTTCTGCCTTGCCAGCGGCAACACGGCGCGCGTGCGCGGACTGGCAGACCGCGGCATCATCGAAATCGGCCGCGCCGCCGACCTGATCTTCATCGATCAGGCGATGGGCGGCGCCGGTGACGGGCTGCTCGACAGCGTGGCGCTCGGCAATCTGCCGGGCATCGGCATGGTCGTGGTCGACGGCGAGGTGCGCACCGGCCGGAGCCGCAACACCCCGCCGGCGATGCGGGTGCCGGAAGTCAGGACTGCGCAGTGACGATGGTCTTCTGGCTCATCAGCTAACTCCATCCTTGCCGACAATCTTGTCCTTGGTCAGCCCGCCAACGCGCGGGTGCGGCCGGCCGGAATCGGTGACGGCGATGGCGACGACGATCTCGTCGGCGCGCGGCGCATCGGGGACGCGGACCTCCATGCCGTCGAAATGGCTGCGCACCTTCGCCGCGTCCTTGTGGCCGAGCGGAATGTCGAGCGGCACGCCAAGACCGCCGCGCTTCTTCGACGAGGGAATGAGCGCAGCACCCTTGCCCAGCACGTCGCGGAACGGGGCGCCGAGCGTTGGGTGAAGGATGGCGGCGGCATGTTCAAGCTCGCCGTCGGCGCCGACGGCGGCCGCCTTGCCGAAGCTCTCGACCTCACCGCCGGCAATGCCAAGCGCAGCCACCGCCCGCCTGGGCAAGATGTCGCCCAAGGCTTCGCCAATCGCGCTCAACGCCGACAGATCCTCGACAAACGTGCCGGCATAGGGGTTGCGGATCACCGCGATCGCGGCGGCACGCCGGGTCGGCGGGTCGACGGGGCGGCCGCCTTCGATCCGGGTTTCCTCGACGATGGTGATGATGCGGCGGATTTCCAGGCTCATCGCAATCCGTCCTCGCCCTTGATGTCGGCCGCCGCCAGGCCGCCAACCCGCGCATGAACGCGTGCGCCGGTCGTCATCGCCAGGATGACCGCCATCTCGTCGCTGCGCGGCGCATCGCCAACGCCGATCTCGATCGCGTCGAAATGGCTGCGCACATAGGAGGCGTTGATGTGGGTGATCGGAATGTCGATGCGCGTTCCGGGGCCGCCGACCTTCTTGGTCGAGGGCACGATCGCCTTGGCGTTGCCGAGAAGTTCGCGCATCGCGTAGCCGCCCCGGATTGTGCCACAGCGCGCCATGTTCAAGCTCGCCGGCGGCACCAACGATAGCGCCCTTGCCGTAGCCTTCGACAGCGGCGGCACCGTCGCCCATCGCATCGATCAGGCGCCGCGCCATTTCGAGGCCGAGTGGCTTCAGATCCTCCATGAAGCCGGTGATCTCTTCGACGTAACGTCCGGCAAAAGGGTTGGCGATGACGGCGACGATCGCGCCGCGCTTGGGCGGACGTGCCGCGGGCGGCCCGCCCTCATGGAAGATCTCTTCGACCTGGACCAGAAATTTCCTGACCACCACAGCTGGCATTGCGCGTATCCTTCGACCGTCACTCACGAAAATTCGTTAGAGTATCAACAATTATGCATAGCGATATTTGTCAAGCACGGAGGTGGAGGACGCCAGCGACGAGCCCGAGAAAACTGCATCGGATGACGATTGACAGCCTGTTTAGCCGCTCCTAAACTCATATGACCATCAACGAACTCGCCGCCGTCTCGGCGACACGTGGGGATGGTCAAGGCGTGGCTTCAAAAGCTGAAAAAAGCTGAAGGGGAATACCATGAAAAGGGCGCTCAAGAGCTTATTTCTGGCTGGCACGATGCTGGCCGTTTCGTTGGGATCGGCCGCCGCACAGACCAAGGTTTCGGTCGCCGCCATCTCGGGATATTTCGCACAGGGCTTTGGCGTTTCGATCGTCAACGGCCTCAACAAGGCCAAGGCCGATTTCGGCATCGACCTCAAGCTGGTCGACACCGGCAATCGCGCATTGGACTATGAGGAGCAGTTCGAGAACCTGGCCAAGGGCAAGCAGTACGACCTCATCTTCGTCATGGGCTGGGAACTGGTGGATTCGCTGCAGAAGGTCAGCAAGGAATATCCCGACCAGCGCTTCGTCTTCATCGATGGCGTGCTCGACAATCCGAAGATGATCTATGCCAACTTCGCCGAGGAACAGGGCTCCTTCGTCGCCGGCGCTCTGGCCAGCATGATCGAGGCCAAGGGCAGCGAATTTCCCAAGATCGGCGACGGCAAGGCAATCGGCTTCGTCGGCGGCCGCGACATTCCGGTGATCCGCAACTTCCTTGGCGGCTACGAGCAAGGCGCCAAATACGCCGCGCCCGACGTGAAGGTGAACTCCGTCTTCGCCGGCACCTTCGATGATCCGGCCAAGGGCAGCGAGCTTGCCCAGGCGCTGTACGGCCAGGGCTCCGACATCGTTTACAACGTCGCCGGCCCGACCGGCGAAGGCGTGATGCAGGCAAGCGCCGCCGCCGACAAATATTCGATCGGCGTCGATATCGACATGTGCGGCACGGCTCCCGGAAATGTGCTGGGCAGCATGCTGAAGCGCGGCGACATCGCCGTCTACACGCTGATCAAGGACGAGGTCGGCGGCAACAAGGTCACCGCCGGCACCCGGACCTTCGACCTGGCGTCAGGCGGCGTCGAGTTCAAGGTCTGCGACGACATCGCGCCGAAGATCCCGGCCGACGTCACGACCAAGCTGGACGAGATCAAGAAGGGCATTCTCGACGGCAAGATCGTGATCGCCAAGGCGAAATAAGCCAGCAACAGCGCATCCCTCCCAAGAAAGCGCTACACTGATCCGCCGCGGCACGCCGCGGCGGATCAGTGTCCAATCTTCGAGAGCTCGCAATCTGCGAGAGCCCAATCTGCGAGAGCAATGGTGTCGAACGCGCCGGGGTCACCGACCCTCCACAACACTGCCGCGATGGCCGTCGAGCTGACGGCTATCACCAAGCGTTTTGGCGCCTTCATTGCCAATGACGGCATCGACCTTGCCGTGCGCCGGGGCGAAATCCACGCCATCATCGGCGAAAACGGCGCCGGCAAGACGACGCTGATGAACATCCTGTTCGGCCTGCTGCAGCCCGACGAAGGCGCGATCCGGCTGAATGGCGAGGCGACGGTGGTCGCCGACCCTGCCGCCGCCATCAAGGCGGGGCTCGGCATGGTACACCAGCATTTCAAGCTGGTGCCTTCGCTCTCGGTCGCCGACAATGTCTTTCTCGGCATGGAAATCCGTCGTCATGGGCTGATCGACCATGCCGCGCAGATCGCACGCACGCAGGAATTGTCGAAGCGTTTCGGACTGCATGTCGATGCGACCGAGCGCGTCGGGCTGCTCTCGGTCGGCATCGAGCAGCGCATCGAAATCCTGAAAGTGCTGGTGCGTGGCGCCCGCACCATCATCCTCGACGAGCCGACTGCGGTGCTGACGCCGCAGGAAAGCCGCGAACTGTTCCAGACGCTGCGCAGCTTCGTGGCCGAGGGCATGACGGTGATCTTCATCTCGCACCATCTGGAAGAGGTGATGGAGGTGTCCGACACGGTGACGGTGCTGCGTAATGGCCGCAAGGTTGCGACCCGCCCGACATCGGAACTCGACAAGGACGAGCTGGTGCGCATGATGGTCGGCCGCGAGGTCAGTTTCGACCGGCGGCCGCGCGCGGCGCTGCAGGGCGATGTGATCCTTGAGGTCAAGGATTTGTGGGCGCGTGATGATCGCCGCTTGCCAGCCCTTCGCAACGCCAGCTTCACTGTCCGCTCCGGCGAGGTGGTGGGGATTGCGGGCGTCGCCGGCAATGGGCAAACGGAGTTGGCGGGAAGTGCTTTCGGGCCTGCGGCCGGCAAGCCATGGCGAGGCCCGGCTGAAGGGCCAGGATCTCACCACGCTCTCCACCGCCGCGATCCGCGAGGCGGGCCTTGCCCATGTTCCGGGCGACCGCATGGTGCGCGGGGTCGATCGCAATGCGTCGATCGCGGCAAACACGCTGATGGGCCGCCAGCACCGCGCGCCGTGGAGCCGCAACGGCATGCTCGACTGGAAGGCGATTGCCGGAAATGCCGGTGCGCTGATCAAGAGCTTCGATATCCGGGCGCAAGGAGCGGGCGATGCCGTCAAGCGGCTTTCGGGCGGCAACATCCAGAAGGTCGTGCTGGCGCGCGAGTTCACCAATGGCGCCGACTTCCTGCTGATCGATCAGCCGACGCGCGGCGTCGACATCGGCGCCCAGGAGGCCATTCATGACGAGATCATGCGCCAGCGCGCGGCCGGCCGTGCCATCCTCTTGATTTCCGTGCAGCTTGACGAATTGGCGGCGCTCGCCGACCGCATCCTGGTGATGTTCAACGGGCGGATCATGGGCGAAGTCGCCGGCGACGATGCCGACGAAGACAGGATCGGCATGATGATGGCGGGTGTTACGCCGCAGCTGGAGCCCGCATGATGAGCGACCGTTTGCGCGCCTTTTCCGGCCAGATCATTGCCGTGGGCGTAGCCTTGCTGTTGGGGGCGATCATCATCCTTCTGGTCGGCGAAAGCCCGGTGCGTGTCTTGATGACGCTGCTGCGCGGCGCCTTTGGCGACCAGGAGAAGATTGCCGGCACCCTGCTGCAGACGACGCCGATCCTGATCTGCGGTGTCGCGGCCTGCATCGGCCTGCGCGGCGGCATGTTCAATGTCGGCATCGAAGGGCAGCTCTTCCTCGGCGGTTTCGCCGCCGCCTGGGTCGGCTTCAGCTTTTCCCTGCCCGCGGGCATCCATATGCTGGCGGCGCTGGCGCTCGCGGTCGTCGCGGGTGCGGCCTGGGTCGCCATTCCCGCTTTTTTCCGCGCCCGCTACAACACCAACGAAGTCGTCTCGACCATCCTGTCGAACTACATCGCCGTGCTGCTGACCTCCTATTTCACCATCTTCCTGTTCAAGCGGCCCGGCGGCTGGTCGGAGACGCCGCCGATCCTGGCGACAGCCTATCTGCCGGAGATCTTTTCCTTCTCGCGGCTGAACTGGGGGCTGGTGATTGGCCTGCTGCTGGCGGTCGGTGTCGCGCTGGTCTTCCGCTACACCAGTTGGGGCTATGGCGTGACCATGGTCGGCTCGGCGCCGAAATTCGCCGAATATGGCGGCGTCAACGTCAAGCGGCAGGGCTTTGTCGTGCTGCTGCTTTCAGGCGCCGTCGGCGGGCTGGCCGGCGGCGTCGAGACGCTCGGCGTGCATCACCGGTTCATGGAGGGCTTTGCGCCGGGTTTCGGCTTCGACGGGCTGATCGCCGCCCTGCTCGCCAACGGCTCACCGGTCGCCACCATCGTCACGGCGCTGTTCTTCGGCGCGTTGCGCAGCGGGTCGCTGCTGCTCGAGGTCGACACCAGCGCCTCACGCGAAATCATCACCGTCATCCAGGCGCTGATCATCCTGAGCGTCTCGGCGCAGGTTCTGATCAAACGTCGCGGCGACAGCCAGGCGGGGGAGCGGCGATGGAAATTCTAGACAAGCTTGTCAACGTTGCGCTGATCGCGGCGACGCTGCGCACCACCGCGCCGATCCTGCTGGTCGCGCTCGGCGGCTCGTTCACCACCAAGGCCGGCATCTTCAACATCGGCCTCGAGGGACAGATGCTGGCCGGCGCCTTCTTCGCCGTCATCGGCTCGATCTGGACAGGTTCGGCATTCGCGGGCGTCGCCTGCGGCGTCGCCGCGGCCCTTGCCTTCGCGCTCGCCTTTGCCGTTCTTGTGGTTACGTTCCGGGCCAATGAGGTGGTCGTCGGCCTGGCGCTCAACATCCTCGCCGGCGGCATGACGATCTCGCTGATGAAAGCGATTTTCGGCACGCGCGGATCGATCGTCGGTCACGGCATTGTCGGCCTGCCCAAGGTGCAGATACCAGGCGCCCAGGCGCTGCTCGGCTCGTGGGCGCCGCTGATCTCGGGCTTCACGCCGATCGTCTATGTCGCCTTCATCGCGGTGCCGTTGCTGGTGCTGTTCTACAACCGCACCCGGCTCGGCCTCTACATCCGCGTCGTCGGCGAAAAGCCCGAAGCCGCCGAAGCGCTCGGCATCTCGATCACCCGCGTCCGCTACACCGCCTCGCTGCTGTGCGGATTGCTGGCGGGGCTGGCCGGCGCGCATCTGTCGCTCGGCTACATCACCATGTTCACCGAGAACATGTCGTCGGGCCGCGGCTTCATGGCGGTGGCCATCCTGATCTTCTCCAATGGCGATCCGCTGAAAGTGCTGGCCGGCTGCCTGCTGTTCGGTTTCGCCGATGCCTTCTCGCTGCGCCTGCAGACCTTCGGCTTCCCCTCCTATCTGGTGCTGACCGTGCCCTATGTCGTCGCGCTGACGGCGCTGTTCGCGCTGTCCTACCGGGCACGGCCGAAAATCATCAAGGAGACGCTGGCATCGATGCAGAAACTGCTGTCGGTGGACAGGAACAGCAGCGCCCCGGTCGACAAAAATCCTCAGTGAAGGAACTCTCATGGAACGCATAATCCTCGACGTGGATTCTGCCGGCGACGATATTCTCGCCGTGCTGTTTGCCGCGGCGAACCCGAATGTCCGGCTCGAAGGCGTGACCACCGTAACCGGTGCGGCAGGCCCGATCGAACAGGTCACCAATGTCGTGCTCAACACGCTGACGCTGGCCGGGCGCGACGACATACCGGTCCATGCCGGGGCGTGGCGGCCGATCGTCGGCAACGCCAAGGCCGACATGGAGGCGCCTGTCCATTTCGAAAAGCGGCTGGTTGCCCGCTTCGGCGACCGGCTGAAGAAATTCAACCCGCCGGCACCGACTCCCGTCCGCCTGGCAAAGTCGGGACATGCGGTCGACTTCATCATCGAGACGGTGATGGCCAATCCGGGTGAGATCACGCTGGTGACGACGGGGCCGCTGACCAATGCGGCGATGGCGCTGCTGCAGGAGCCGCGCCTGACCGGCGCGCTCAAACGGATGCTGGTCTTGGGCGGCAATTTCCAGACGCCCGGCAACATGACGCCGCTGTCGGAATACAACATCTGGGCCGATCCGGAGGCGTCGCGCATCGTGCTCAACGCCGACGTCGACAAGATCCTGGTGCCGCTCGACATCTGCGAGGACAACCGCGTCGCCGCCTCGATGCTGACGCGCGACGACATTGCCGACATGCAGGCCGTTGCCCGGAAGAACGCCGTCTTCGACATGATCGCCGACAGCTTTCCGATCTATATCGACATCTGGCGCGAGTTCTTCGACCTGGTCGGCTTCCCGATGGATGACGTCATCACCGTGGCGCTGGCCTTCGATCCGGCCCTTGCCACCATGACCGAACCGCTCTTCGTCGATGTCGTGCTGGATGGCCGCCTCGCACGTGGACAGACGGTTGCCCATCGCGGCCGGCAGTTGCTACCCGGCGGCGGGCCGAAGACCACGCGCATCTGCACCGATCTCGACGGCCGCCGCTTCCTGAACATCTTCAAGCAAACCGTCGCGCGCTACGAGCAAGCGGCGTGAGGACCGACAAAATGACCATTGCAACTCCCATCCTGTTCGACTGCGACCCAGGCCACGACGACGCCATCGCGCTGGTCATGGCGCATCGCTCGCCTGATATCGAACTCATCGGCGTCACCACCACCTGTGGCAATGCCGAGGTCGAGAAGACGACCGCCAACGCGCTGCGCATCCTTGAATATATCGGCGCCGGCGACGTGCCCGTCGCGCAAGGCTGCCACCGCCCGCTGGCGCGGCCGCTGGTGCTCGGCACCGCCGATGGTCCGAGCGGCCTCGAAGGTTCGCCCTATCTGCCGCAGGCGACGATCAAGCCGGTCGACCAGCACGCCGTCGATTTCCTGGCCGACAAGCTGCGCGCCGCGCCCGAACCGATCCTGGTTGTCGCCACCGGCCCATTGTCCAATATCGGCCTGATGATCCTCAAGCATCGCGATGTGCTGCCCAAGATCAAGGAATTGATCTGGATGGGCGGCGTCTTCTACCGCAAGAGCGAGATCATCACGCCGACCGAGTTCAATGCATTCTGCGATCCTGAGGCGCTGAAGATCGTGCTGGACAGCGGTGTGCCGATCCTGATGGTCGGGCTCGACGTCACCATGCAGGTGCTGATCGAGGCGCCGCAATACGCCGAACTGGCGACCATCGACACGCCGCTCGGCAAGCTCGTCAATGACTGGCTGCTGTTCTACGAGAAGCTGCACCGCAACTCGATGGGCGTCGGCGGCGCAATGCACGATCCGCTGGCCTTGGCGCTCGCCATCGACCCGACGCTGGTGCGCACGCGTCCCGCCCATATCGATGTCGATCTGTCCGGCACCTATGCGTTCGGCGCGACGGTTGCCGATTTCTGGGGCGAGCGCGGCGAGGAGGACAATGCGCGTATCGCCCACGAGGTCGACGCGGACCGTTTCTTCAAGCTGATGTTCGACCTGCTGCGGGATTAGAGCCGCTCGGGGATATTCCCTTGGTTCAGCGTGGCCCGGTGTCAGCGACCGGGCCAGACAATCTTTGGGCGTGCCATCGCAGATGGTCGTCCATGAATGTCGAAATGAAGAAATACGAGTGGTCGTAGCCGTCCTGCATGCGCAGGGTCAGCGCGATGCCGGCGTCGGCGCACGCCGCTTCCAGAAGCCAGGGCCTCAGCCCGTCCTTGAGAAAGCCGTCCGACGTTCCCTGATCGACGAAAAGCTCGGGGAAACGGTGGCCATCCTCGATGAGCAAGGTGGCATCGTAGCGCCGCCATGATGTCTCGTCCGCGCCGAGATATTTTTCAAAGGCCGGCTTCGACCAGCCGGCGGTGCTCGGCTGCACGATCGGCGCGAAGGCCGAGCAGCTTTTGAAGCGCTCGGGATTTTTCAGCGCGATCGTCAGCGCGCCATGCCCGCCCATCGAGTGGCCGAAGATCGCCTGGCGCGTCATGTCAGCCGGAAACTCCCTCGCGATCAACGCCGGCAATTCCTCGGTGACGTAGGAGTACATGCGATAGTTCGTGGCGTAGGGCGCTTGCGTCGCATCGACATAGAAGCCGGCGCCGCTGCCGAACTGCCAATTGTCCTTCTCGTCGGGAATGTCGGCGCCGCGCGGGCTGGTGTCGGGACAGACGATGATCAGCCCGAGCTCGGCGGCCATCCGCCGGTACTCACCCTTGTCCATGACATTCGCATGGGTGCAGGTGAGGCCGGAGAGATACCATACGACCGGGCAAGGTTTTTCACGGGCCTGCGGCGGCACGAAGACGGCAAAAATCATGTCGCAGGCGCAGGCATCCGAAGCATGCGAATAGACCCCCTGCATGCCGCCATGCGATTTGGCAGCTGAGATGGTCTTCATCCGGTCCGACATGTTCTTCTCCGCCTTCGGCAAACGTCCTTAACGGCCGCCTGTCTAAGGACCATGGTTGCCAGGCGCAAGCCCCGGCTATTCCGCCGCCAGGGCCGTCACTTCCCGCCGGAACGGCAGCGCATCACCGATATCGTGTTCGTCCAGCTCGCGTGCGAAGCGGTGGCCGGCATAGGTCGCCCAGGCGATCGGCCCCGGCGCCTCGGCATCGCCTATGACCTTGATCGAACGGATACCATTGTCGGCCCATTCGTCGCGCCGCGCTTTCAGCGCGCGCCAGACCTCGTCGTCCTGCTGGCGCGACGTCACTAGCACCACGGCGTCGGCGGCGATGTCGCGTTCGGCACCGGTGTAGGCGCAGGCGGTGGCAACGCCTCCCGGCACGACGCGCGTCACGGTCCGGTTGAGCACGATCTCGACACCGAGTCCGGCCAGGCGGCGGTGGATAGCGCCCTGCTCCAGCGTGTTGCGGGTCCAGTCCGAGACATAGGCGGACGGCGTGACCAGCGTCACCTTGGCGCCCCGGCGCGCCATCAGCTCGGCCAGAACGCCACCCATATAGTAGTGGTCGTCGTCGAACAGTACGACAGCGCCGGTCGGCACATTGCCGCCCATCAAATCGTCCGGCGTGTAGACCGGCGTGGCCTGGTCGATTGGCATCGGCACGACATGGGCGCGCGCCACGCCATCGCGGCGCCATGTCGAGCCGGTGGCAAGGGCGATGTGCTGAAAGCCGAAGGCCAGGATATCCTGCTCCGACAAACGGCTTTCGAAATAGACGTCGACATTGGACATCTGGCTGAGCTGGTACTGGCGATAGTCGCGCACGCGGCCCCAGGCCGACAGCCCAGGCAGGCGGCACTCGCGCGCGACGCGGCCGCCGAGCTCGGTGCCGGCCTCGGCGATGGCCACCTGGTAGCCGCGCAGGCCGAGCGCCCGGGCGGCCTCCAGCCCGGCGGGACCGGCGCCGACGATCAGCACGCTGTCGCTGTCGCCCTTGGCCTGCATGCGCTCGGGATGCCAGCCCTTGCGCCACTCCTCCATGAAGGTTGGGTTCTGCGTGCAGCGCGAGATCGACATGGTCATGTCGCCGGTGATGCAGATGTTGCAGCCGATGCATTCGCGGATGTCCTCGATGCGCCCCTCCTCCACCTTCTTCGGCAGGAAGGGGTCGGCGATCGATGGACGGGCGCAGCCGATGAAATCGAGCGTGCCGGACTTGATCATCCTGACCATCACATCCGGCGAGGTGAAACGGCCGACGCCGACGACCGGCTTCGAGGTCAGCGTCTTGATGCCGGATACCAGGCTTTCCTGCGCGGCCTCTTCCTTGAAGCGCGACGGCCCCGAACAATCCTCCCAGGCGCCATGCGCCAAATCCCAGAGGTCGGGCAGGTCGGCGTGCATCTCGATCATGTCGCGCACTTCGGAATTGGCGAAGCCGAGCTCGCCGATCATCTCGTCGAGCGATAGCCGCAACGTCAGGCCACAGGTGTCACCGATGGCATCCCTGCCCTCCTCGATCAGCTCGCGCATCAGCCGCGAGCGGTTTTCCAGCGAGCCGCCATACTCGTCGCTGCGCTGGTTGGTGGCGGTGGACAGGAAGTGCTGGATGATGCCGAAACCATGCGCGCCGTAGAGACACACCAGATCGAAGCCAGCCATCTTGGCGCGTTTGAAGGCGTTGCGGTGCCAGCGCCTGAGGTCGCGTATATCCTCTCTGTCCATGGCGCGCGCCTGCACCGGATCGTTGGTGAAGGTGCGGATCGGCAGAGCCGACGGCCCGCGCGGCACTTCCTTGGTGTAGAGGTTGGGGCCGTTGATGCCGGAATAGGCGAGCTGGATGCCAGCCAGCGCGCCATGCTGATGCATGGCCTTGGCCATTTTGGCCAGCGCCGGGATGTCGGCGTCGTCCCACAGCCTGAGCTCGATGAAGGGCGTGATCTCCGAAGTGTGGTGCATCTCGGTCTGCTCGGTGAAGATGACACCCCAGCCGCCTTCCGACTTGATCCTCCGCATCTCGGCCGCGGCGGACGGATCGCGATAGCCGCCGCCATTGCAGTGCGGCACCTGGTAGAAGCGGTTCTTGGCGGTCACCGGACCGATCTTCACAGGCTCGAACAGAATGTCGTAGCGTGGATCACGCATGGTGGTTCCTTCCTGCCAGCGTCGCATCGCGGCATGCGCGGAGATGGTTTTTCAGCCTTGGCGCAAGCCGGTCCGCCCGGTGGGTAGATGCGGTGACCCTACTCATAAGTTGCGGCGCGTGCCGGAAAACTACAGATTTCTTCTGTGCCGATTAGGACGCGCCTAATCCGCCCCTCGCCGCCTGGATTAGCATCCGGCAAATCCCGGCTGAGCCAAATGCGACTTCAAGGCGGTGGCCACGCGATGCTAGATAGCGCGCACGGCCAACAAGACGTGAGACGCATGGACAGCATCCAGATCCTTGAAAAGCTGATCGCCTTTCCGACGGTCAGCCGCGACTCGAACCTCGACCTCATCGGCTATGTGACGGAGTTGCTGGGGACGCAGGGCATTGCCTGCCAGATCATCCGCAGCGCGGATGGCCACAAGGCGAACCTGTTCGCCACCATCGGGCCGGCCGACGCGCCCGGCGTCATGCTGTCCGGCCACACTGACGTCGTCCCCATCGACGGACAGGACTGGACGCTGCCGCCTTTCGAGATGACCGCGCGCGCCGGCAAGCTTTACGGCCGTGGTGCTGCCGACATGAAGGGTTTTGTCGCCTGCGCGCTTGCAGCCTGCCTCAAGGCCGCGAAGATGAGCCTGCAAACGCCCTTGCATCTGGCGCTTTCCTACGACGAAGAGATCGGCTGCATCGGCGTACACAGCCTTATCGACATGCTGCGATCCGCGCCGCACCGGCCTCTGCTGTGCATCGTCGGCGAGCCGACCAACATGCAGGTGGCGACCGGACACAAGGGCAAGCTTGCGGCGCGCGCCCTCTGCAGGGGACGCGAAGGCCATTCGGCGCTCGCTCCGCTGGCGCTCAACGCCATTCATCTGGGCTGCGACTTCGTCTCCGCACTGCGCCGGGAACAGGACCGGCTGGCGCGCGATGGCGCGCGCGACGGCGACTACGACATTCCCTACACCACCGTCCACGTCGGCAAGATCAATGCCGGTGTGGCGCTCAACATCGTGCCGAACCTCTGCCAGCTCGACTTCGAGATCCGCAACGTCGCGGCCGACAATCCGGACGAAATCCTCGATGGCCTGCGCGCGGAGGCGCAGCGTATTGCCGTTGCCGCTTCAACGATCGCGCCGGAAGCGGCCATCGACATCGAGATCACCAACACCTATCCGGGACTGGACACACCGGCGAATTCGCAGGCCGTGGCCTTCGTGAAGTCGTTGACCGGCGCCAACGACACCATCAAGGTTGCCTTCGGCACCGAAGGCGGATTGTTCAGCCGCGACCTCGGCACGCCGACCATCGTGTGCGGGCCGGGCTCGATGGCGCAAGGGCACCGGCCGGACGAATTCGTCAGCGTCGAACAGCTACGCCGCTGCGACGACATGCTGGACAATCTGCTGCAACGGCTTGCCGATCACCGGCTTCAGCTTGCGTGACGGAACGCCTCTATTCCACAACCCGCCCGCTGCCGAACACGCCCTGTTCGACGACGAAACGGCGGCAATGATCGATGAAAGCCTGCACCGTCTGGGTGCGGTGCTCGGCGTTGGGCAAGGCGACACCCATGGTCAGAGGCCGCAAATCCCCTGCCAGAGGCACGAAGACCAGCGGCTTGCCGTCGGGCGCCAGCGTGTTGAGCGGCCGCATGTTGGCGATGCCGTAGCCGAAGCCGTTCGCTACCATCGACCGCATCACCGCGATGTCGCCGGTGCGCTCGGCAATGTTCGGCCTGATGCCCCGCATCTGGAAGGCCGAGAGAAAATATTCGCGGCTGTATGGCAGGTCGAGCAGCACCATCGGCTCGTCAGCCAGTTCTTCCGTCGTGATCGAAGCCTTGCCGGCGAAGCGGTGCCCCTGTGGCAGCATGACATAGGCCGGCACCAGCATCAGCGGTTCGAACGTCGTGTCCTGCGACAGTTCGAGATCGTAGGTAAGTGCTGCATCGATCTCGCCCCGCTGCAACATTTCGAGCAACTGCCCCTGGTTGCGTTCGAACTGCCGGAACCGCACTTCGGGATAGGCGCGCTCGAACTTCATGCGCAGGGTCGGCATGACGATCTGCGCGAAGGTCAGCAAGCATCCGACCGCCAGCGGCCCGCGCACCTTCTCGGCGATGTCGCCGGCAATATCGTGCAGGGCGTCGGCATCGGCCAAAAGCCGGGCGGCCTCCTTCAGGAAAACGCGCCCGCCGGCCGTGAGCGACAGGCCATGCGAATGCTTGCGGACGAAAAGCTGGACGCCGAATTCGGCCTCGAGCTGCGCGATCGACGCCGAGATCGAAGGCGGCGAGACATTGACCTGCTCGGCCGCCTTGGTAATGGAGCCGGCTTCGCCGACGGCGACGAAATATTCCAGTTGTCTGAGCGTGAAGCGTAGCGGCATGGGCTTCTATGTTGCCGGTTTGGGGGCCGCGATCAAGCGCCCGCTCCGCCTCAGTACTTGATCCATGTCGTTTTCAGCGCGGTGTACTTGTCCAGCGCATGCAGCGACAGGTCGCGGCCGAAGCCGGATTGCTTGATACCGCCGAACGGCGTCATCGGGCTCAGCGCGTCGACCGTATTGACGGAAACCGTGCCGACGCGGAGCCGGCCGGCGACGCGGTGCGCGCGCGAAAGACTGTCGGTCCATAGCGATGCGGCCAGCCCGTAGGGGCTGTCATTGGCTATGCGGATAGCCTCCTCCTCAGCGTCGAAAGCAATGACCGAGAGCACCGGCCCGAATATCTCGTCCCTGGCGATCGGGTCGTCATGGGCGACATTGTCGAAGATGGTGGGCTGTATGAAGCTGCCCCGACCATTGACCGTGACGCGATCGCCGCCGGCGACCAGGCGCGCGGTCTTCTTGCCGGCCTCGACGAAGCGCATGACGTTAGCGGCATGGCGGGCATCGACCATGGCGCCCATTTTCGAGGCCGGGTCGAGCGGATCGCCAGGCTGGGTGACCGCCGCGCGCTCAGCCAGTTTCTCCACGAAGGCATCCTTGATGGAGCGTTGCACGAGCAGGCGCGAATTGGCCGAACAGACCTCGCCCTGGTTGAAGAAGATGCCAAATGCCGCCATGTCGGCTGCCGCATCGAGATCGCCGCAATCGGCGAAGACAAGGTTCGGGCTCTTGCCGCCGGTTTCGAGCCAGACCTGCTTCATGTTCGACTGACCCGAATATTGCAGGAACATCTTGCCGACCGCGGTCGATCCGGTGAAGGCGAGGCAATCCACGTCCATGTGGCGACCGAGCGCCTGTCCGGCCGTCTCGCCAAGGCCGGGTACAACGTTGAGCACACCGGCCGGCAGGCCCGCCTCCATGGCGAGTTCCGCCAGCCTGAGCGCCGAGAAAGGCGACTGTTCCGCGGGCTTCAGCACCACCGAATTGCCCGCCGCCAGCGCGGGCGCGCATTTCCATGTGGCCATGTCGAGCGGGAAATTCCACGGCACCACAGCGCCGATGACGCCGAGTGGCTCGCGCCGCACCAATACCAGATCGCTCGCGCCTGTCGGCGCGATCTCGTCGTAGATCTTGTCGATGGCCTCGCCATACCACTGGAAGATCGCCGCCGAGCCGGGAACATCAACGGTGGCGGCATCCGTGACCAACTTGCCCATGTCGAGCGATTCGAGCAGGGCAAGCTCCTGCAGGTTTTCGCGCAGCAGCCGTGCCAGCCGCAGCAGAACCTCCTTGCGGTGCGCCGGGCTGGTGCGCGACCAGACACCGGCCTCGAAACTGCGGCGCGCCGCGGCAACGGCCAGATCGATATCCTCCTCGCCGCACGACGCCACCTCGGCCAACGTTTCGCCGGTGGCCGGGTTGATACTGGCGAAGGTGCGGCCCGAACGCGCGGCAACCGTCTTGCCGTCGATGAACGCCTTGTCGCGAAAACGGATCGCCGATGCCTTGCCGATCCAGTCCTTGTGACTGAGTTCGCTCATGCGGACGCCTCCCCCTGCGTACTCACTACTCGTCGCCCGGCACGCCATAGCTCGGCGCGTCGGACGGATTGATCGCGCGGGTGACATAGGCATCGAGTTGCGGCTTGTAGCGATCCCACAGGGCTGCCAGCTCCTCGATCGGGCAGCTTTCGCTCCAGTCGCAGCGCAGGTCCGCGACCGGCCAGGCGACCTCGCGCACCAGCTTCATTCCAGCCGAATGGACCGGACCCGCCTCGCCACCCGCCTTCAGCGCGGCGCGCATGGTCGCGATCAGGCGGTCGCCGAGATGCCCTTCCGAGGCGAGGAAGGCCTCGACCATGGCTTGCGGCACGCCATCATGGGCCAGCATGTTGCCGCCGCAGGCGACATTGTCCGCACGCGCTTCCGCCCAGATGCCAAGCGCCCTCGGCCCGGAATGGATGGCGGTGGTCCCGGCGACATCGACAGCCAGCACCTGCCGGTACTCGCTGTAGGCGCCGGTGCGCTTCAGGATGGCGACCGCCTCGGCGGCCGAGGCTCCGCGCGCCAGCAGTTCGAGCCCTCTCGTACCGAGAGTCGGATCGGTGACGTTCTGGCTGGCGACAGCGCCCACGCCCGCCTGCGCATAGGCGCAACGCGCCGCCACCGCCGGTGAGGAGGACGACACCGCGACGCCGAACATGCCGGTGCGGCTGCACCGCGCGACAATTGAGAACGTCATCAGGATCAATCCGGGATGACGGCGGTGCCGTCTATCTCGACCAGCCAGTCCGGCCGCGCCAGGGCCGACACGACGAGGCCGGTCGAGACGGGATGCACGCCTTTGATGTACTCGCCCATGGTGCGGTAGACCGCCTCGCGATGGCGCACGTCGGTGATGTAGACGACCACCTTGACCAGATGCTCCATGGTGCCGCCGCACTCCTCGATGAGCTGCCTGATGTTCTGCATCACCTTGTGCGTCTGCTCGGCCGGATCGTGGCTGTCGATATTCTTGGCGGTGTCGAGATCCTGAGGACACTGGCCACGCAGATAGACCGTCCGGCCACCCCGCGTGACGACCGCCTGGCACAGATCATTGTCGAGCTTCTGCTCGGGATAGGTGTCCTTGGTGTTGAACTTGCGAATTCTCGTATGCGCCATGCTGGTCTCCATCAGATCGGGCTCGCGGCTGTCGTCAACGTCGGTCAGGCGTCCACTGTCTCGCGTTGAGCGGCAGCGTGATAGGCCAGATATTTGCGCTGCGTCGAAATACGGTCGGCGACATGCTTGGCATCATGCCAGACACCCCAGATGAAACTCGATCCTCTTCGCGACTGCCAGGGAAGGCCGAGAAATAGATTCCAGGTTCGGTCGAGACGCCGCGCTGATGCCTCGGCCGGCCCTTCCCGTCAAAAGCATCGACCTTCAGCCAGCTGTAATCGACGGCAAAGCCTGTCGCCCAGATGATCGACGATATGCCAGCTTCGGCCAGATCGAGTTCACGAAGCGGATTAGCCAGGCATTCGGGATCCGGGTCGATCCGACGGGCCGCGGGCTCTTGCGGAAGGTCGAGGCCGTTGCGCGCGACATAGGCGTCAGCCTCGTCCAGCAGCGACATCAGGTTGGCGTCACCGCGGGCAATGTTCTTCGCCAGATCGGGCGCGAAGGTCAGCACGCCGTCCTGATATGTTTTCGTCATGCCGACCAGGGTAAGTCCCTGCGCGGCCAGCCGACGGAAATCAATCGTCTCGCCGCCACGCGCGCCGCTCACCGCGATCGTGACATGTTCTGTGCCAGGCCCTGGGGTCTCGAGGTCCCATTTGCCGAGAACGCCAAGCCACCAGCAGAAATCGCGCCCGCGATAGGCGCGCGGCGGGCGGTCGTGCGGGCCGACCGAGAGGTAGACGCGCCGCCCCGAGCGCTGCAACTCATCGGCGATCTGCACACCTGACGATCCCGCCCCGACCACCAGCACCGCGCCCTTTGGCAATTGTCCGGGGTTGCGGTACTCGCTGGAATGGATCTGCGGAATGCCGGCATCGCCGGGGACAAGAGCGGGGATGACGGGGACCTGGAACGGTCCGGTCGCCGCGACGATGCTGTTGGCTTCGATCACCCCGTCCGACGTCTCGACGCGGAACCCGGGCCGTCCGACATTTCTTTGTGCGAGCTTGACCTCGACGCCGCAGCGGATCGGCGCATTGATCTGTTTTGCATAGGCGGCGAAATAGTCCGCAACCTCCTCCTTGGAGGGAAAGCCGTCGGGACCCGTCACGGGAAATTCCATGCCCGGGAAACGGTCGTGCCAGGCCGGGCCGTTGGCAACGAGCGAGTCCCACCGCTGCGAACGCCAGCGCTCAGCGATCCGGCCACGCTCGAGAACGAGATGCGGCACGCCGCATTTGCTCAGATGCTCAGACATAGCCACCCCCGCCTGGCCACCGCCGACGACAAGTGTGTCTATTTTTTCCACCGACATTTCTGCGTCCTTTCCCCCCAAGAGTTTCTGCGGATGCGAGGAGGTCAGATCGCTGGTGTACTGGAGGGACTGATTAGCGAAAATTACGATTTCACGTGGCAGTGGTTAGCTTGTCCCTAAATGCCAGGAGACCGGCCAGTGCGAGACTACGACAGCATCGCCCTGGCTGCTTTTTCGCCGATCATCATGGACGGCGCATTGGTGTTGCCGCCGATCAGTGTCGGCATGATCGAGGCGTCCCCCACGCGCAGATTGTCGAAGCCGCGCACCTTGAGGCCGGCGGGATCGACCACTGCCATGGCGTCGTTGCCCATCTTGGCCGTGCCGACCGGGTGATAGACGGTGAGCGCTTCGGCACGCAGATAGGCGAGGATCTCGTCGTCGCTGACGACATCGGGTCCCGGCAGGATTTCCGGTCCGCGAATATCGGCAAAGACCGGTGCAGCCAGGATCGAGCGCGCCAGCTTGATGCCTTCGACCAGGGTCAAAGCATCCTGCCCGTCACTGAAGAAGCGGTGATCGATCAGCACGTTGCGGCGGGTGCCGTCGCGCTCGAGCGTGATTGCGCCGACGCTTCCCGGCCGCAGCACGCAAGTGTGCACGGCATAGCCATGGCCATATTCGACGAGCCGGCCGCGATGGCTGCGGTAGCCCGGGACAAAGTGGAATTGGACATCGGGAATATCGCCGGCATATTTCGTCCTGGCGAAACCGCCGGCCTCGACGTAATTGGTCGTCAGCATGCCCTTGCGCCGGACGAAATACTGAAAGGGTGCGGCCAGCATCGCCGGCAGATTGGCGAGCGACAGGCCGAGCGTCCTGGTGCTGTTCGACCGCACGGTGATCATGCCGTCGACATGGTCGCGCAAATTCTTGCCGACGCCGGGCAGGTTCATGACCGGTTCCACCCCCGCCGCCTTCAGCTCTTCGGCCGGGCCAATGCCGGAAGCAAGCAGGATGCGCGGCGATCCGATCGCACCCGCACTCAGGACGACTTCGGCGCGGCATGACAGCCTTTGGGCTGCTCCGTCCCTGATCACATTGACGCCGGTCACGCGTCCGTTTTCGATCGCCAGATTAAGCACCTCGACGCCTGACAGGACCTGGAGGTTCGAGCGGCCGAGAACCGGCCGGACGAAGGCGGTGTAGGCCGAGAAGCGCTCGCCCTTGTCCTGGGTGACGTTGTAGATGCCGAGGCCGAGTTGGCCATCGCCGTTGAAGTCGCGGTTTTCGGGCAGGCCGACGCTGCGACCCGCCTCTACCCAGAGGCTGGATACGGCGTTGGGATCACGCGGATTGTCGACCAGCAATTCGCCGTCGAAGCCGTGATAGGCCGGGCTCTGCGACAGGAGATTGCGCTCCAGCGTCTTGAAGACCGGCAGCACGTCGGCATAGGACCACCCCGCGCAGCCAAGCGCTGCCCACTCGTCGTAGTCCTGCACGGCGCCACGGATGTAGACCATCGAGTTGATCGAACTCGACCCGCCAAGAAGCTTGCCTCGATTGACCGGTATGCGGCGGTTGTTGAGCAGCGGCTGCGGCACGCCCTTGTAGCCGTAGTCGAAAGTCGGATTGCCGTAGAGCGAGAGAATGCCGGCCGGCACGCGCACCCTTGTTCGATCGTCGCTGCCGCCGGCCTCGATGAGGCAGACGCGATTGGCGGGGTTTGCGCTCAGCCTGTTGGCCAGGACACAACCGGCCGAGCCCGCGCCGATGACGATATAGTCGAATTCCGCGGTCGCGATGCTCATGCCGGTCTTCGTTTCATGCATGTCGTCCTCCCAAAACCGAGGTCACTTTTGGGCGACATGCATTAGTGCTCGTCGTCTTCGTCGTTCTTCAAGAGCTCGAGGATTTCCCGCTTCATGGCGATGAAGTTCGGCTCCATGACCAGGTCCATGCTGCGCGGACGCGGGAGGCCGACGCGGATTTCTTTCTTGATCTGGCCGGGCCGGCCGGACATGACGAGCACCCGGTCCGCCAGCAGGATCGCCTCGTCAATGTCGTGGGTGACGAACAGGACGGTTTTCTTGGAATGGTCCCAGATCCTCAGCAAAAGCTTCTGCATGGAGTGGCGGGTCTGGCTGTCGAGCGCTCCGAAGGGTTCGTCCATCAGCAGCACCTGCGGATCGTTGGCGAGCGCACGCGCAATCGCCACGCGCTGCTTCATGCCGCCGGACAGCTGCGAGGGATAATGGTTGGCGAATTTCGCCAGGCCGACTTCCTGGAGAAAATGCTCGACGGTGGCCCTGCGCTCGGCCGCCGGCATGCCCTTGCGCTTCGGCCGTATTCGACGTTCTGCGCCACGGTCAGCCAGGGAAACAGGGTATAGGCCTGAACACCATGCCGCGATCCGGGCCTGGCTCGGTGACCGGCTTGCCGCCGACGGAGATCATGCCGCCGGTGCGCTCCTCGAGACCGGCAATGAGATAGAGCAGGCTCGACTTGCCGCAGCCCGATGGGCCGACGATCACGCAGAACTCATTGGGCACGACATGGAATGAGATGCCGTCCAGCGCCAGCACGGCGTTGTCGCCCTTGCCGTAGCGCAGGACCACATTGTCGATGCCGATGTCGGCGCTCTTCGGTTTCGTCGCGAGTGTCAGGGCATCCATGTCTACGAACTCCTCAATTGGCCCAGGGAGCGACGAGGCGGCGGATGCCCCGGAACAATTGGTCGGTGCAAAGGCCAAGGATGCCGATCAGGGCGATGGCCATGAAGATGACGTCGACCTGGAAGCCGCGCATGGCCTTCAGCGATATGTAGCCAAGCCCGCTGCGCGCGGCGACGAGTTCGGCGACGACGAGATAGGTCCAGGCCCAGCCCATCGTGACGCGCAGCACGTCGAGCACGTTGGGAAGCGTGGCCGGAAAGACGATGTGGAAGACCGTGTCGCTGCGTTTCGTCCCGAGCGTGTAAGCCGCATTGACGAGGTCGCGCTGAACGCTGCGGGCGCTGTCGGCGATCATCACCAGTTGCTGGAAGAAGATGCCGAAGATGATGACGGCCACGCGCTGCTCGATGCCGATGCCGATCCACAGGATGAAAAGCGGCACGAAGGACGTCACCGGCAGATAGCGGATGAAATTGACGAGCGGGTCGAGCGCGGCCTGGACGATGCGGTAGGTGCCCATCGTTAGCCCAAGCGGCACCGCCACGATGCTCGAAATGACGAAGCCGATCAGCACCACCTGGACGCTGGCCAGCACGTGCTCCCACAAGGAGCCGTCAAGCGCCATGTTGATGGTGGTGAACAGTACGGATTCCGGGCGCGGCAGGAACATTTCCTTGACCGCTCCGGAATAGGTCAAGGCAAACCAGCCGCCGATGACCGCGCCCCAGACCAGGACGCTGAGCGTGATGGAGAGAGGGCGCGACACGGCCTGAAAAGGCGTGGTGACAGCTTTCCAGGCGGATCGACCGGGCTGATTTTTTTCCACGCTCGTGGTCACGATATGGCTGATGGGAGACGTTGCATTCGGTGCCAGTGTCACAGGGAAACCCTTTGGGCCGGATGGACCGCGGGCGCGAGGCCCGGCCCGCGGTCCAGCGAGCTCACTTTACAAGGATAGGTTACTTCGCAAGGCCAAGTCACTTCGCAAGGAACGACGTATCGACGAGGTCGTCGTATTTGATGTCCATCTTGAGCTTGCCGAAGCCGCCCAGATATCGCCGCCGAGCTTGATCAGCTTGCCGGCTTCGCCAGTCTCGCCGCCGGCGAAGAATTGGGCATTGCGGTCCTTGCCGTAGAAGTTCACGCCCGCGGCGGAGGAGGCGAAGTCCTTCGGATCCTTCAGCCAGCCGCCGACGCCCTTGGCCATCACCTCATAAGCCTTCGCAGGATTTTCCTTGATGAACTCGTTGGCCTTGTAGAGCCCCTTGACCAGCGCCTCGACATCCGCCGGGTTCTTGGTGATGTAGTCGCAGTTCAGCGCCACCACATCGACGATCAGGCCTGGCGTCTTGGAGGAGTCGATCAGCACCTGTCCTTTGTTTTCCTTCTTGGCCAGCGTCAGATGCGGTTCCCAGGTGACGGCAACGGGAATGCGGTCGGCCATAAAGGCGGCGGCGGCATCATCCGCCGTCATGTTGGTGATCTTCACATCGGTCTGGCTGAGACCGGCCTGCTTGAGCAGGATGTTGAACCAGAACTGCGACACCGAGCCTTCGTTCAGCCCGACTTCCATGCCCTTGAGATCGGCGACGCTCTTGACGCCGCTCGGCGCCAGAACGCCGTCGCCGCCATGGCTGTCGTCCAGGGCATAGACCGATTTGAAGCAGACATCCTTCGAACGGTATTTCATGATTTCGTCGATGGTCGAGGCACTGCCGTCGAGCTCGCCGGCGGCGACGGCCGCCATGTACATCGATGCTTCCTCGATGATTTCGAGCGAGACATCGAGGCCGCCTTCCTTGAAGTAGCCCATGTCACGCGCAAGGAAGAGCGGGCCGTATCCGACCCAGGTCGTCATGCCCAGCTTCAAGCTGCCGGCTTCGGCGTGGAGGCTCACCGAAAGGGCGCTCAGCGCAATGCCGGCCGCAAGCGCGGCGCGGCGAAACTTCGAGATTATTGTCGTCATCACGTTCCCCTGTCTTTTTCTGAGGTCAGGCGCTGTCGGCGCCAAAACAACCCGCTTCGGACGCATCGCCGAAGGCTGCCGCCTGACGTTCTTTTTGTTCTCTTTCAGCCGGTGGAGGGAGCAAAGCACGCTGTGTGCGATGCACAAATAATGATTTTCTATAATTCTGCTTAGGCTGGGCCTAACCAGGCCAGCGCTGACCGCGCTGGGGCCTTAGGCGCATGGATGACCGTATCGGGATGGCCGCGCGAAGAAGCAGGCGTTCGCAGCCCCCTGGAGGCCGTGCCGACAGGGCATTTCCGTGAAACGGTGGGACGCTCCGGTCAGTGTTTCAGGATCTGGCTGAGGAACAATCTGGTTCGATCGTGGCGTGGCTGGCCGAAGAATTCGTCTGGCGTACCGGCCTCGACGATCTGCCCGGCGTCCATGAAGATGACGCGGTCGGCCACGGCACGGGCAAAGCCCATCTCATGCGTCACGCACACCATGGTCATGCCGTCGCGGGCCAGTTCCGTCATGGTGTCCAGCACCTCCGAGACCATTTCCGGGTCGAGGGCGGAGGTCGGTTCGTCGAACAGCATGACAGCCGGCTCCATGCACAGGCTGCGGGCAATCGCCACACGCTGCTGCTGGCCGCCGGACAGCTGGATGGGGAACTTGTTCGCCTGCTCGGGAATGCGAACCCGCTCGAGGAACTTCAGCGCGGTCTTGCGCGCCTCCTTTTCCGACACCCCCTTCACCCACATCGGGCCGGCCATGCAGTTCATCAGCACCGTCATGTGCGGAAACAGGTTGAAATGCTGGAACACCATGCCGACGTTGGAGCGCACGTCGGCGACGTTGCCCATCTTGCCATGCAAGGCAACGCCATTGACGGTGATATCGCCCTCCTGATGCGCCTCCAGGCGATTGAAGCAGCGGATGAGCGTCGATTTGCCGGAACCCGACGGCCCGCAAATGACGATCCGCTCGCCCTTGTGGACGGTCAGGTTGATGTCCTTCAAGACGTGAAAGGCGCCGTACCACTTCGATACGTTGCGCGCTTCGATGATGACATGAGCGTTCATCTGACCTTGCTCCTGCGGTAGTGCCGCTCGATCCGTGCCTGGATCAGTTCGAGGCAGATGGACAGCATCCAGTAGATCATGGCGGCCGAAATCAGCATCTCCATGTGCTGGAAGGTCTTCTGGCCGAGGGTGCGCGCCAGGAACATCAGTTCCCAGACGCCGATGACCGAGACCAGCGAGGAATCCTTCAGCATCGAGATGAACTGGTTGCCGGTCGGCGGAATGATGACCGGCAGCGCCTGCGGCAGGATGATGCGGCGCATGGTCAATGCGAAGCCGAAACCCATGGAGCGCGACGCCTCCCACTGGCCGCGATCGATACTCTGTATGCCGGAGCGGAAAATCTCGGTCATGTAGGCGCCATAGCAGAGCGAAAGCGCCAGGATGCCGGCAGGCACCGCGTTGATGACGAAGCCGAGTTGCGGCAAGCCGAGATAGATCAGATAGACCTGCATGAGCAGCGGAAGGCCGCGGAAGAAGGAGGTGTAGAAGCTGGCGATGGCGTAAGCGAAGCCATTGCTGGAAAGCTTGGCGACCGCGCCGGCAACGGCGATGACCGAGGCGATGACGATGGAAATCGCCGAAACGTAGAGCGTGGTGACAACGCCCTGGCTGATCAGGAACGGCAGCTTCTCCCTGATGAAGGGCAGGCTGAGATGGAACGTCTCGAAGAAGGCGATGAACAGCAGCAGCAGTTCGAGCCAGACGATGCCGATCTGGAACTTGATCGGCGCGAAACCGATCAGCACGACATTCAAGGTGAAGATCACCGCTATAGCGAAAGCAATGGCAAAGCGGCCGTAGAGGCCACTCACCGACGGTTCGCCGATCACCGGACGCATCAGTTCAGCGAAGCTGGTGCCCGCCATGTTGAAGGCCATGAAGAGCAGCAGAACGACGCCGAACATCGTCGCCACAAACCAGGGTTTGTGGACGAGGATTTCGGCTTCGACGGTATCCGGATAGAGCATCTTTGAGCACCGGCTGTTCGGCGGCCTGCCCCAAGGCAGGCCGCCTTAAGGGCTAGTTTGTCTTCGAATAATCCTGCCCGTACCATTTTTCGGAAAGCTTGCTCAGCGTGCCGTCCGCCTTCATCGCCTTCACGGCGTCGGCGATCTTGGCGGAGAGTTCGGGATCGCCGCGCTCGATGGCGATCGCCAGCGGTTCGTAGAATACCGGATCGCCCAGCTGCTTGATCGGGTAGCCGGCCTTCTGCGCATCCAGGATCGACGGCAGCGAGGAGACCACCGCGTCGAGGCGCACGCCATCGCCAAGGCGAAGGTCGTCGAAGGCGGTCGTCGAATTCTCGTAGGAGTGGACCTCCTTCGGGTTGAGCTTGTACTCGAATGGCGGCGCGCCGGCGGCGTCGAGCGTCAGATCCTTCTTGGCATAGGCCTCGAAGGTGGAGGTGCTGGTGGCGCCGACCACCTTGCCGTCGAGATCGGCCAAAGTCTTCGCCTTGCTGTCCTTGTGCACGGCAACGGCCGCCGGTGTGTAATAATAGACCGCCGGAAAATCGAAGATCTCGGCGCGCTTCTTGGTCGGCGTCATCGAGCCGGCATGCATGTCCCAGCGCCCTGCCCAATTGCCGGCCGTGATGATGTCCCAGCCGGGCGTGATGAACTCGACCTTGACGCCGAGGTGCTTGCCGATCGCCTTGGCGACGTCGACATCGAAGCCGTCCAGCTCGTTGCTGGCATTCACGAAGGATTGCGGCGCCCAGTTGGCGTCGGTCGCCACCTTGAGCGTGCCGGCCGCCATCACGCGGTCGAGCACAGCGCCGGCGTGAGCAGGATATGCGCCAAGCGCAAGCGCCATCGCGGCCATCGTCAGCTGTCGTCTGTTCCAGATTGTCATGTGCGTATTCCCCTGTTGTTGTTCAGTCACTTGCGGTCACTTCCGTTCAGCCGGTCGTGACGTCGCAATCTCGTGCCGACCAGGTCGGCGTCTTCTCCCAAAGGCTCGCGGATTTAGCGACGTCGCGGCCGTTCCGGTCTTCCGATGTCGCGGAGGATGTTCGCCGTCGCCATTCCCCCGATCACAGGGAAGGCCCCGGCCTGATGCCGGCGAAGCGTCACGCGAAGCTTGGGGCCGGCGTTGCTCTCCTGCCTCGCGAAGGTTGCTATCCATGGGCCGCCGCCCTCTTGGCACCTTGATCCAACAGGAAATCGCCCATCGCCGCGGCAACCCGAGCCGGCGCCTCGATCAGGATCGAATGGCGAAGTCCGGCAGGATCGCGAGTTGCGACCCTTGCAGCTGTTCGTGCATCAGCCGCGCCATGCGCGGGCTGGAACCCTGGTCATCCTCGCCGGTCACGATCAGCGTCGGGCAAGTGATGCGGTCGAGAATGCCGCCGAAATCGGTTTCGGCCAGAACGCGATAGGCTGCCACGTAGCAGTCGCGGTCGTTCTCGGCATCCCGCCGGCGCAGCTCCGCGATAATCTCCGGATTGCTGTCCTGAAATTCCTCCGTCAGCCAACGCGACAGCGAGGCGGCGTGATGCGCCGAGGCGTCGCTCGCCATCAGCGCCGCCAGCCGGCCACGCACCGCGTGCCGCTCTTCGGGCGTGCGGCCGGCGACCGTAGACAACAGCACCATTTTTTGCAGGCGCTCGGCATGCGTCAGCGCCAGGCGCTGTGCGATCAGGCCACCCAGCGAAAACCCGGCCAGATGGAAAGTGGCAAACCCCATATGGTCGGCCAGCGCCAGAGTCTCGCCGACGAAATCGTCGATCTCGTAGCGACCCTTCACGCGGCTGGAGCGACCGTGGCCGCGCAGGTCGAAGGTGAGAACCGCGAAGTGATCCTTCAACTGCCCGGCCACGCCATTCCAGGCTTCGAGGTAGGAGCCGACGCCATGGATGCAGACCAGCGGCACGCCGCCCTCGCCGTCCAGGCGCCAGTTGAGCAGCACGCCTTCGACATCGAGCTGGCCGGTGCGCGCCATGGTCACGCCCTCGCCGCCTGGCGCGCTTTGTCGCGCTCGCGCGCGGCAAAGACCGGCATTACCTCGTCGACCCACAGCTTGATCGTCTTCTTCTGCAATTCGAACGGCAGGTTGAACGTCAGGCCGAGGCAGTACTGGTCGACGCCCGCCGCTTCATAGTCGAGCAGCTTCTCGATCACCTCGTCCGGCGTGCCGAACATCAGGTTGCGGCGGATGTTCTCGGGATTGTAGTTGTCCTTGCCCTTGACGCTCTCATAGGGGACGGCTTCGGGAAAGCCGTTTTGCACGGTGCCGATGTTCTGGAACAGGTTCTCGAAGGCGCGGCCGTAGTCGATGGCATGCCCGACCGCGATCTCCCAGTCCTGCGCCCGTTCGTAGACGCAGGTGCGCCGCTGCATCATCAGGCGCGGGCGCGGCACCTCCGGATGATCGGCGACGGCCTTGCGGAATTTCTCGCCGAGCACCGCGATTTCGGCCGCCGGCGCCGACAGGGGCGTCGACAGGATCGAGGCGCCGATGCCGACGGCCCAATCGAAGGTGCCCGGGTCTCGCGCGGCCACCCAGATCGGCGGATGCGGCTTCTGCAGCGGCTTCGGGACGCCAGCGGCGAGCGGGAACTTCCAGTAGTGGCCGTCATGGGCATAATCCTGCGCCCACAGTTTCTTCACCGCCGGCACCAGTTCCTTCAGATAGGCAACGCCTTCCTGCTGCGGCATGCCGCCGGCCATGCGGTCGAACTCGTATTGGTACGAACCGCGCGCGATGCCGAACTCCAGCCGACCGCCGGTCAGGTGATCGCAAAGCGCCGCCTCCCCCGCCAACCGGATCGGGTTCCAATAGGGCGCGACCAGCGTCGAGGTACCGAGCCGGATCTGCTCGGTATGCTGGGCAAGCCATGTCAGCGTCATCAGCGGATTGGGCGAGATCGTGCATTCGATCGTGTGATGCTCCGCCGTCCATAGCGTCTCGAAGCCGCCTTCGTCGGCCATGCGCGCCAGCTCAAGCAGATTGCTCTTCACCTTCGACATCGGGATGTCGGGCGAGAAGCGCTCCATGGTCAGCGAAACGGCGAATTTCATGTCGGTCTCCCCAGTGTATCGGGTCTTGGTCAGCGAAGGCGGATGACGAACGGGTCCTGCATGGCGCCCGAATAGTCGATGACGACATTCTTCAGGCGCGAGAACTCCTCCATGGCGTCGAAGCCGCCGCGCCGGCCGTAGCCGCTCTCCTTGAAGCCGCCATTGGCGGACATGAAGGAGGAGGCGCGATAGGTGTTGATCCAGACCGTGCCGGCCTCGACTTTCCTGGCGAAACGCAGCGCGCGGTTGATGTCGCGTGTCCAGATACCGGAGGCCAGCCCATAGCGTGTGTCGTTGGCGAGCCGGATCATTTCGTCTTCCGACGAGAACGGCATGACGCCGACGACGGGACCGAACAGTTCCTCCTGCATGAAGTCCATGCCGTTGTCGGCATCGGTCATGACAGTCGGCTCGAAATACCAGCCGCCGGCAAGCTCGTCCGCCTGCGGACGCTTGCCGCCCGCCGCGATCCTGGCGCCCTGGCGCGCACCGGAGGCGACATAGGTTTCCACCTTGGCAAGTTGGGCCGACAGCGCCAGCGGGCCGATGTCGGTTTCCTCCAGCATCGGCAGCCCGACCCGCACGCGCCTTGTGCGCTCGACCAGCGCCTCGACGAAGCGATCGTAAACGCTGGCCTCGACGAAACAGCGCGAGCCGGCGACGCAGCTCTGCCCGGCGGCCGCGAAGACACCGGACACGACGCCGTTGACGGCATGGTCGATGTCGACATCGCCGAAGACGACATGCGGCGACTTGCCGCCGAGTTCCATCGAGCAGGGGATGAGATTCTGCGCCGCATTGGCGGCAATCCGCCGCCCCGTCACGGTCGAGCCGGTGAAGACCAATTTGGCGATGCCCGGATGCCGCGTCAGCGCGTCGCCGGCCACAACACCCGTGCCGGTCACGACGTTGACGACGCCGGCGGGAAAGCCAGCTTCCATGATCAGCTCGGCCAGAGCGAGCGTCGAGGCACTGGCATGCTCGGACGGCTTGACGACCACCGTGTTGCCGAGCGCCAGGCATGGCGCCAGCGTGCCGGTGAGCAGCATCAGCGGCGAGTTCCATGGCGTGATCATGCCGACGACACCAATCGGCTCGCGCAGGTTGAAGTTGAGCATGTCGAGCTTGTTCACCGGAATGGTGTCGCCGAGCAGCTTGTCAGCCATGCCGGCGAAATAGGTGTAGCTGTCGGGCATGGCGCGCATCTGCGCCCGCATTTCCTTCAGCAGCTTGCCATTGTCGCGCGTCTCGATCAGCGCCAGTTCGTCGGCGTGCTCCAGCACCAGCTCCGCCAGCCGGCGAACGAGCTTGCCCCGGTCAGTCTGGGTCATGCGCCGCCAGGCCGGCGCCGCGAAAGCGGACCGCGCGGCCTCGACAGCCGCGCCGACATCCTCGGCGCTGGCCTCGGCGAACTGGTACCAGGGCTTGCCGGTGGTCGGGTCGAAACTGTCGATGTACTGCCCACTCCTGGGCGCCACGAAAGCCCCGTTGATGAACAGGTTCTGGCGCGAGCCTTCGAGCGATGCGACCGTCGTTTTCATGCTGTCTGTCCTGCCTGAAACATCATTCGGACGCGGCCTGCGTCCACGATTGCGACTGGCCGTCGATCATGGCGACGCGACCGCCGTCGCCGGTGTCGATGTAGATGCCGAAGCGCTTGTCCTGGCGCTCGCGCGCATAGCGGCGCAGCATGGCGCGCAATTCATGCGTGGCGATCCGCTCATAGGGCAGCGCGTCGACGGCAAAGAAGGCGTGGCCGTCCGGAAGTGCTGCTTCAACGCTCTCACGGCTCAGTTCGGCGCGGTAGATCAGATAGCCGGGATCGCTGTCGGCGACGTCGAACACCGAATAGAGGAAGGTGTTTTCAGGGACGAGGCTCAGCGCCTCGCCGCCATCCAGCACAAGTTGGCTGTCGGCCTTGCGCCGCCGCGCCGTCGGCAGCACCCAGCTTCCCTTGCCGTCGGTGCGCAAGAGGATCCGGTCACCAGCTTCGACGAGATAGCCGATGATCATGTCCTGCGAGGCCAGCCAGCCGGCGGGCAGCGGATCCTTCACGCTGGCGTAACGGCCGCGGCAAAATCCGAGCGGCGCCGATGGGCTCGTTCCAAAAGCCTGGACCTGGCCGATCAGGATGATGTGGTCGCCGGCCTCGATGCGGTTGTGAACGGTGCAGTCGAACCAGGTCAGGCTGTCGGTGAGGATCGGCGCGCCGGTGTGGGCGCGGTCATGGTTGACCGACTGGAACTTGTCCGCCGCTTTCGACGCGAACACCGAAGAAACATCGGCCTGGCCTTCATGCAGGAAATTCACCGCGAAGGACCGCGTTTCGTTAAATGCCGGAAAGCTCGCCGCCGCCTTGCCGACGCAGACCAGGAGCAGAGGCGGGTCAAGCGAGACCGAAGTGAAGGAGTTGGCGGTCATGCCGCGCGGATTGCCGTCGCAGTCGCGCGTGGTGATGACGGTGACGCCGGTGACGAAGGTGCCGAAGGCACGACGCAAGGCGATCGGGTCGATCGTCCTTTGTGCCACCGCGTCCGCCATTGCTTTCCTCCATAGTGTCGGATGAAAGCTAGGCAGGAGCCGGCCGGCGTTCTTCCTCCGGTCTGTAGGAAAGATGTCGTGGCGCGCTGCTGCCATCCCGAGCAAGTGCAGGCGCGGCGAGCCTGTGCCTGGCAGCGGACGCCAGGCAGTGCCAGCGGTGTCGGGATGGAGTGGTTCTAGCGGACGGGCGGCACGCGGCTGTCGATGATGCCGCTGAGACGGATCGCCAGTTCAACCGCGAAGCGCTGTTCGGGCGTGTCGAGACGGATCCCGAACAGTTCCTCCATGCGCGACAGGCGATAGCGCAAGGTGGTGACATGCAGGCCGATGGCGTCGGCGCAGGCCTGGCTGCGACAGCCCTCGCGCAGATAGGCAAACAGCGTGTCCAGATAGGGCGTGCCGTGGTCGCGATCATGCGCGATCAGAGCGCCGACACTGTCCTCGACGAAGCCGCGCACGTCGGGAGCGTCGGCGGCGGCGACCAATATCGGCAGCGGGCCGAAATCCTGGCCGGCAAAAACACCGGTGCGTCCGAAGGAACGGCCGATCCGGATCATGCGGCGGCACCGCTCCCAGGCGATGGGATAATCGGCCAGCGCGGCACAGACCTCCGAAAGCACCACCACCGGTTCGCGCTCGAAATAGCCGCCAAGCTCGGCCGCGATCTTGTACGGCAATTTCGCGAAGCGCGCGCCGTCCTGCCCGGCATCGGCCGGGACGAGGCAGACAAGCCCATCCTCCACCGCGATTGCCGTGCCGGCAATGCCGGCCTGCTGCAAGAGACGCACCAGCGCATGATGCGGATCGGCAAGGCCGATGGCACCATCCTTCGCCTGCTCGGCGAGGTCGACGACGATCATCTTCTGCGCAACCGTCAGGTCGAGCCCCAGCCGCCGTGCGCGATTGACGATATCGGCCTCGTCGCGCCAGCGACGCTCCGCCACCTCCAGGAAAAGCTCGGTCAGCGAACGCGTCTCGAAACGGAAGCGCACGAAGCTGCGCATCATCTGCACGCTGAGCGCGAATTTGGTGCTGTCGAGCAGCATCTGATCGAGTTGGCCCGATGCCTGCGGCGTCGGGAAAATCATCAGCGCGCCAACCACTTCGGCATCGATGGTAAGCGGCTCGATGCGCACCGAGAGCTTGAGCTGTCGCTTGCCGTCATCGACAAACAACGTTTCGGTGTGGCGCCCGTCGGACGCGCCGCGCGCTATCTTGAAGATCTGCCGGCTCAGCGTTCCGCTCACCGCCTGCTGCCAGGAGGCGATGTCGAAATGCGCCTCGCTCGGGGAACGGCCGGCCACGACCAGATTGGCATGGAAATCGATCACCACCACCGGATTGGGCAGAAGCTCGCCGACCTTTTCGGCGAGCGAAACCACCGACCCGTCCGACAAGGCCTGCTGCAGAAGCGAGGTGTGCGCCGAAAGCGCGCGTTGCAGGCGTTCGCCGGCCTGCTTCTCCTGGCGCAGCCGATGCTGTTTCTCGACCGCGATCTCACCCAGGTGCACGATCATGCCGATGAAGGCGATATCCTGCGCCGTCACTTCGGTGATTTCGCGCGAGACGACGGTCAGCACCATCGGCCGGCCGTCCTCGTCGACGCAGTTCATCGGCATGACCAGCACGCTGCGGTAGTCGCGCTCGAAGGCCTCGCGGCGATAGCCCGGGAACTCCTCCGACACCCGCGCGTCCCTGATATAGACCGGCTCATTGCGGTTGAGCGCAACGATCGAGGGACTGGTGGCGAGCTCCCAGCGATCCGGCAGCGTGCGCTGAATGAGCGTCGGGTCGTGGCGCACGATGACATAGGCGTGGCCATGCGGGGCATCGATGCCCATGATCGAGCCCAGCGTCCATTGGGCATGACGGCAGGCCGCCAGCACGAGATCGCGCAGCACGGACTGGAGATCGCCGCCCGAATTGATGAGGCTGGCGGCGTCCCGCAAGGAGAGAATTTGCGACTCGTGGTCCACGGTGATTTTCCGCCACTCGCGAAGGGCGAATTTAAGCCGTCGCGGATATACGAACGCTACACCGCTTCCAAGCGGGGCGCACGCCGATTCTTCCTACGAACCGGAGGAATACCCGCTGATTGGCACTGACTAGGCTGGGTTTGACCAACTGGGATCCAAATCATGGAATTGCGAAAGATCTGCACCTTCATCGAGGAAGTGCATCTCGAAGGCGGCAAGGCAGCTGCCAGGCCTGTGACATCGATCGTCCTCGCCGCCATAGTGCGCAATCCATGGGCCGGGCGCGGCTTCGTTGAGAACCTGCGGCCGGAGATTACCGCCATAGCTCCACGGTTGGGACATGAACTCACGCGCCGGCTGCTCGAAATGATGCCGGCCGAGCGCATCGAAAGCTACGGCAAGGCAGCGGCGGTCGGCACATCAGGCGAGATCGAGCACGCCTCGGCGCTGATCCACACGCTGCGCTTCGGCAATGTGTTCCGCGATGCCGTCGGCGGCACGACCTATCTCGAATTCTGCAACACGCGCAACGCGCCGGGCGCGCTGTTATCGCTGCCGATGATGCACAAGAGCGAGAACGGCCGCCGCTCGCATTTCATCACCGCCAACTTCCAGATCGCCGACGGCCCGGCCGCAGACGAGATCGTCGTCGCCATCGGCGCGGCGGATGGTGGCCGCATCCATCCCCGCATCGCCGACCGCTTCCAGGACATGGCCGAGATGGAGAAAGAGCGGCTCGCCGTTCAAGCCTGACATTTTGCCCAGCCGGCTTGGCCTCTCGATCGCCTGACGTTAGCCTCTGCGATTGCCGAACGCGGGAGTGACATGTGACGATACGGCCAATCGTAAGATTTCCCGACCTTCGTCTGCGCTCCGTCGCCGAGCCCATATCGGTCTTTGACGAAGACCTGCACCTGCTTGCCGGCGATCTGGCCGACACAATGCGCGCCGCTCCAGGCATCGGAATCACCGCGCCTCATATCGGCATCCTGAAACGGTTGGTCGTCCTCGAAGTGTCGCCCGCGGCCGGCCTGCGCAGCTACGTCAATCCCACCATCCTTTGGGCATCGGGCGAAATGATCCGCCATGTCGAAGGCAGCGTGTCCATGCCAGGGGTTACGGAGGAGATCGAACGGCATGCACGCGTGCATATCGGCTATCAGACCCTGGACGGCGACGAGGCAGTCGAGGAGGCCGAGGGCCTGCTCGCTGTCTGCCACCAGCACGAGATCGACCAGCTCAATGGTCTCTTCTGGATCGAGCGGCTCTCCCGCCTGAAGCGGGAGCGGCTTGTCAAACGATACCAGAAACAGCAGCGGGGCTTTTAGTCGACGGCGCCCACGCATCCGCCGTCGCCAGGCTGGGCAAAGTCCAGCGCCCTCGCCTCAGATCACCGCTTCTTCCAGGAACGGCTCGTTGCGCGCAATGCGCTCGTAGCAGAACGGCGACAAATCGAGCGTCTGGAAAGCGCCGTGAACGATCAGCTCCGACACCGCCCGGCCCACGGCTGGCGACTGTTGCAGCCCGTGCCCTGAAAAACCATTGGCGAACATGAAGTTGGTCACCTGCGGGTGGAAGCCGACGATGCCGTTGTGGTCGAGCATGTTGTATTCGTAGTGGCCGGTCCAACTGGTCTGGACCTTCAGCGCATCGAAGGCCGGAATGCGATGCCAGAGCGCCGGCCAGATGTAGTCGTCGAATTCCTCGAAGTGCATTTCGAAGTCGTCATAGTCGGCCGGACCGTCGCCTTGCGGCGTGTTGCCGGTGAGGAAAAGCCGCCTTCCGGCCGCACGAAGGTGCCGGAGAGGTCGATGACATTGGGCATGCGGCCGGGGATCGGATTGGCGCTGGCGAAGACGAAGCTGTAGCGCTTGTAGGGCGCGACCGGGATTGAGAGCCCGGCCATGGCGGCGACCTGCTGCGCGCGCGGGCCGGCGGCATTGACCAGGGTCCCGCAGGAAATCGTCTGGCCGGTCGCGAGCCGGGCCGAGACGACGCACCCATCGGCGATATCCAATCCGGTCACGGCGTTGTCGATATACTCGACGCCGCTGGCACGCGCCGCGCGGCGGAAGCCGTTCAGCAGCCCCATGGAATCGAACCAGCCCTCTTCGCGCGAGCCCCAGGAGCCTCCGCCGAGATCCTCGACATTGAGCCAGGGGAAACGCTCCTTCAGAGGGCCTGGCTCGAGGAAGACGGTGTGGGCGCCGAGGCTGCGCTGCAGGTCGACCCGCTCGCGCGCGGCTTCGACGCCTTCAGGCGAGCAACAGTAGAGATAGCCATATTCCTTGAAGCCGAGATCGGGCGCCGGCTCATCCTTGTAGAAGGGCGCCATCCGCTCCGGGAAATTCCGGATGATGTCGATGCCGAACTGGCTGATCTTCACATTGATCGGATTGGAATATTGCTGGCGGATGGCGCTGGTGGAGAGCGCCGTCGACGAGAAGGTGTAGCTCGAGTCGCGCTCGACCACGAGGATCGAGGCGCCATTGCCCAGCGCCTGGCTCAGCCAATAGGCCGTCGACGAACCGACAACCGCGCCGCCGACGATGACGATGTCATAGGCGGCGCGCGACGGTGCCTTGTAAGGAGGAATTGCCACGGTCTGTCTCCGGTCTACTGATTGAATGAGGCGATCAGGGCGTCCGAGCCCCGTGCCAGCACGCCGAGGTCCGACCCGACGGCAACCATGGTGAAGCCGTCGGCGAGGTAGCGGTCGGCATCGGCCTTTGCCGGCGCCAATATGCCGCTGGACTTGCCTGCGGCGGCGGCCGCCTTGCGCACGGAGGTGATCGCCTCCTGGACATGCGCGGCACCCGGATTGCCCATCGCGCCCATATTGGTCGAGAGATCGCCTGGGCCGACGAAGAGCACGTCGACGCCGTCGACAGCGGCGATCTCGGCGGCGTTGGTCACGCCTGTCTCGCATTCGATCTGCACGGCGAGAAGCTGCTGCTCGCGCGCCTTGGCGTGGTAGCCGGCGATGCGGCCGAAGGCGTTGGCACGGTGACCGACCGAGAAGCCGCGGACGCCGCCCGGCGCATAGGTCATCGCCGCGACGATGGCGCGGGCCTGCTCTGCCGTGCGCACATTGGGGATCATCAGGCTGCGCGCACCGATGTCCAGCGCCTGCTTGATCAGATTGGCATCGTCCGATGGCAGCCTGACGACGGGCTCGCTGTCGAAGCCGCCCATGACCTGAAGCTGCGCCATGATGCTGCGCAGATCGTTGGGGCTGTGCTCGCCGTCGATCAGCACCCAGCCGGCTCCGGAGCCGGCGACGATCTCCGTGGTGAGAGCCGAAGCCAGCGAGCACCAGATGCCGATATGGGCCCGACCGGCCGTCACGGCGGCCTTCAAAGTGTTGCGGCGCTCCTGCATTTTACAATCGGTCTCCAGCCAAAGAAGATGCATTGAAATTTGTATGATGTCCTATATCATATGGCTGACTTTGGCTGCAAGGCCGGTTTTACCAGCGATGTCTGCTTGGGAGTTTGGACATGAAGATCGGCTTCATCGGGCTTGGCGTCATGGGTGCACCGATGGCGCGCCATCTCGCCGCTGCGGGTCATGAGATCGTCACCGTCCTGAACCGCTCGCAGCTGCCGCGCGACCTTAAGGCATCGGTCGTCGCGTCCCCTGCCGAAGTGGCGAGGGTGTCCGAGATTGTTATCACCATGCTGCCCGACACCCCTGACGTGGAGCGCGTGCTGTTGGGAAAAGACGGCGCAGTCGGGGGATTATCGGCCGGCAAGCTGGTGATCGACATGAGCTCGATCAGCCCGATCGCCACGGCTGAGTTCGCGGCGAAGCTTCGTGAGACGGGAGCCGGCTATCTCGACGCGCCGGTCTCGGGTGGCGAGGTCGGCGCCAAGGCGGCGAGCCTCACCATCATGGTTGGCGGGCCGGCCGCCGAGTTCGAACGGGCGCTGCCGATCTTTGAGACGCTCGGCAAGAACATCACCCTGATCGGCGAACAGAACGGCGCCGGGCAGACCTGCAAAATCGCCAACCAGATCATCGTCGCGCTCAACATCGAGGCCGTGGCCGAAGCGCTGGTCTTCGCCAGCAAGGCCGGCTGCGACCCGGCCAAGGTGCGCAGCGCGCTGATGGGCGGCTTTGCCGCGTCGCGCGTGCTCGACGTGCATGGCGAACGCATAATTGCCAGGACATTCGCACCGGGCTTTCGCATCCGGCTGCACCAGAAGGATCTCAATCTCGCGCTCGAAAGCGCGCGCGCGCTTGGCGTGGCCCTGCCGAACACCGCCATGGCGCAGCAGCTGATGAACGCCTGCTCGGCCCGTGCGGGCGGCGCGGAGGCCGACCACTCCTCCCTCGTCAAGGCGCTCGAGATGCTGAGCGACCATGAACTGTCAAACGGAAAGGAATAAATCGATGCGCGGAACCGGCAAGGCCGATGTCTTCGTCATGCTCGCCCACCCCGTGGGCCATGCCAAGAGCCCCGGCATGTTCAACGAGATCTTCGAGCAGAAGGGACTGGACAGCCTGATGGTGCCGCTGAGCTGCCGCCCGGAGGATTTCGACACCTTCTGGGCCGGCATCACAGCGGCCGAGAATATCCGCGGCGTGATCATCTCGGTGCCGTACAAGGTCGCGGTCTATCACAAATGCTCGGCCGCGCATGACCGCGCGGCGCGGGTCGAGAGCGCCAATTCGGTGCGGCGGCTGCCTGATGGAAGCTGGTACGCCGACAATTTCGACGGGGTCGGCTTCATCGACGGGCTGAAGGCGGGCGGGCACCAGATCGCCGGCCGCCGCATCCTTCAGGTCGGCGCCGGCGGCGCCGGCGCTTCGCTGACCTACTGTCTGGCCGAGGAAGGCGCGGCGGAGATCCGGCTGACCGACATCGACAGGGGACGCGCGGAGAAGCTGGCCGCGCTGGTCGGCAAGTCCTTTCCAAAATGCCGTATCGAGATTGGCCAGCCCGATCCGTCCGGCATGGACATGGCGATCAACGCCACGCCTTCCGGGCTGAAGGCCAGCGATCCGCTGCCTATGGATGTGACCAAGCTGAGGCCTGACATGACGGTCGTCGACATCATCATGGAACCGACCGAGACGGCGCTGCTCAAGGCAGCCAAGGAGATCGGCTGCCGCGTCCAGCCCGGTCGCCCGATGATGGACTTCCAGGTTGAAGCCATGGCCGAATTCTTTGACATCGAGCGCAAGGATCGCAGCCATGGCTGAGCCACTGATCGCCGTCGTCATCGGCGGCACTTCCGGCATCGGCCGCGCGATCGCCTTGCGCTTCGCCGAGGACGGCTACCAGATCACCGTCGCTGGCCGGGACGCGATACGAGGCAAGGAGGCGGCCGGCGCCTGCGAGACGGCGGGCGCGCCGCGCGCTTTGTTTGTCCAGACCGATGTCGCCGAAGCCGCCTCGGTGGAGGCGCTGGCCGAAGCGGTCGGTGCTGCGTTCGGCACGCCTGATGTCGTCGTCAACTGCGCCGGCATCCTGCAGAGCGGCAAGCATGTCCTCGACCAGGATCTGGACGAGGACGAGAAGATGTGGCGCGTCAACTATCGCGGCACGCTGCTGGGGTGCCAGGTGTTCGGCCGGCTGATGTCGGCCGCAGGACGCGGCGCGATTCTGAATGTCGGCTCACTTGCCTCTTTCGCGCCGCTGTCGCTGCCGGCCTACACGCCCGGCAAGCACGCGGTGCTGGCGCTGACGCAGATCCTCGCCGCCGAACTCGGCCCGCACGGCGTGCGCGTCAATGCGGTGGCGCCCGGCTACACACTGTCCGATGGGCTGAAGGCCAGGATCGCCAAGGGCGAGCGCAACCCCGAAGCCATCCAGGCGACCACGGCTTTGCGCCGCTTCGTCGAGCCGCGCGACGTTGCCGAGGCGGCGCTGTTCCTCTGCTCGGACCGTGCGGCGTCGATAACCGGCGTCACCTTGCCTGTCGACGCCGGCTGGCTCGTCCAGGCGCCCTACGCCCAATATCTGCAAGGCAATCCCATCCGGCAAACGCCGGCAATCTGACGAGGGAAAAATCCGTGAGCGACATCAAGCGCTTCGACTTCGACACCCGCATCCACCACGGCGTCATCCACAATGGCACGCTCTACCTCACCGGCCAGGTCGCGAGACCGGGCCAGTCGGCCGCCGACCAGATGCGCGAGGTGCTCGGCAAGATCGATGCGCTGCTGGCCAAGGCAGGCACGGACAAGACCCGCATCCTGCACGTCCAGATGTGGCTTGATGACGTCAGGGATTTCGACGAGGTCAACACGGTGTGGGATGCCTGGATGCCGAAAGAGCATGCGCCGGCGCGCTCTTCCAGCGAAGGACGGATGGCCAAGCCCGGCATGCTGGTCGAGTTGATCGTCACCGCGGCGGTTTGAATGGTCCTGCCGGTTCGGGCATCATCGCGAATCGGGTGAGAGGGAGACCGATGACGAAGCGCAAGCCGCTTTCCACCGTCGTGGCGGAGAGCCTGTCGGAAAAGATCCTTACCGGACAGCTGCTTCCCGGCGCGCAATTGCCGACCGAGGCGGAGCTTTGCGCCGAATACGATGTCAGCCGCACGGTGGTGCGGGAAGCGGTGGCACGGTTGCGCTCAGACGGCATGGTGGTGCCTCAGCAGGGCCGCGGCATGTTCGTCAGCGAAACACCAGCGCCGCGCAATTTCTCGATCCCGGACGAGGCGCTGAGGACCTTGCCGGAAACCATCGCTTTGCTCGAGCTGCGGTTGAGTGTCGAAGTAGAGTCCGCCGGCTTGTGTGCGGAACGGCGAACCGACGCGGAGGCGAGTGGCATCCGCGCGCTGATGGAACAGGTCGACGCCCAGCAGGCCGATCCGGCCGTTGTCCAGATCCACTACGACTATGATTTCCACCTGGCGATCGCCAGGGCGGCGCGCAATGAATTCATCCACGGCTTCCTCGCCTATCTCAGGCCGATGATCGTACCGCGTTTCCAGCTCGGCTACGTGGTCACGCCGGAGCGCAAGGACAGCTACTACACGCGCATCCACAACGAGCACAAAGCCATCGTCGATGCCATCGAAAGGCAGGACGGTCGCGCCGCGCGCCAGGCCATGCGCAAGCATCTGCACAACAGCCTCGGGCGCGTGCGGGCGCTGGCCCGGGCTTCCGGCGTGGAGGCGACGGAGGCCGAGCAGAAGGCGGCAGCGGCCTCGCTGTTCACCGATATGAAGAGGCCCTCCCCGACCGGCGGATAGCTGGCGACTTCGATCGCACAGGCATTCGCCGGGGCTCAGATTAGCCATGCATTGCGAAAGCCATGTTTTTGCTCCGCCGACTGACCGAGACCGTTTCCGGCAGGCAGAGAATGCCATTTTTCGGCCGTTTCCCCAGATTTGCAGCCTCGGCGCCAGAGTGACCACCTGCCCGATTTTCGGACGCGATAAGAAAATTCGAAAGTTTATCTTTCCTTTTTGCTGGTTTTCTTGGTTTCGCGGCGCCGGCCAGCGCCGCACATTGAAATCCAGGCAAACGGGGAAGCCGCAAATGGGGAAGCCCAAGTGACGACAGCCTTCATCACAGGAGCGACGAGCGGCATAGGACGGGCCATGGCGGTCGCGTTGAGCGATGCCGGCTACGACGTCTATGCGGTCGGGCGCAGCCAGGCCGCGCTCAAGGCGCTGCAGGCCGAGCGGCCCGGCATCGTGCCGATCGCCGTCGACGTCACCGATCGCGAGGCGCTGGAAGCGGTTCTGGCCGATCTCACCATCGACGTGCTGATCAACAATGCCGGGATCATGCCGCCGCTTGGCAATTTCGCCGACATGAAGATATCAGACATCGACACCACGCTGGAGGTGAACCTCAGCGCCGCGATCCTGCTTACCCGCCTGGTCGTACCGCAGATGCGCGAGCGGCAGTCTGGCCACATATTGTTCACCGGCTCCGTCGCCGGCCACGCGGCATTCTCGAACATTGCCGTCTACGCAGCCACCAAGGCGGCGATATCAGGCTTTGCCGCAGCACTCCGCGCCGATCTCTCGCCATCAGGCGTACGCGTTACCGAGATCGTCGCCGGCCGTGTCGAGACGCAGCTCTACCAGGACATCCTCGGCGCCGAGGCGCGCGCGGCCATGTACGCCAGCAAAGTGGTGCAGCCGGAGGACGTGGCCAGGATGGTCGTCGCCGTGCTTGCGCTGCCCGCATGGGCCGACGTCACCCGTTTCGACATCATGCCCACCTGGCCGACATCGCCAAGCGGCACCAAGTAAGGAAACTTTACATGAAGGATCTTTCCGTTCTGATCGTTGGCGGTGGCGCCGGCCTTGGTGCCCTCCTGGCAGAGATGGCTGTCGAGGCCGGGGCGGCAAAGATCGGCATCATCGACATCAACCAAGAAGCCGCCGAATCCGCACTCGCGCCGGCGAAGGCCAAGGGCCTGCCGACCGCTGCTGCTGCCTGCGACATCCAGGTCGGCCCGCAATGCCACACCGCCTTCGATGCCATCGTTTCCAAGCTCGGGCGCATTGATACGCTGATCAATTGCGCCGCGATCTATCCGCGCCGCCCGCTGCTGGAAATCAGCGACTCCGATTGGGATGCCTCCAACGGCATCAACATCAAGGGCACCTATCACATGATGGTGGCCGCGGTTCGCCATATGCAGTCGCAGGAGCCGAAGGCGCATGTGCGCGGCCGCATCGTCAACCTGACCTCCGTCGACGCCTTCAAGGCGCATCCGCAGAACGCCCATTATGCGGCGACCAAGGCCGCCGTCGTCAGCCTGACGCGGTCCTTCGCCCATCACGTCGCCAAGGACGGGATCCTGGTGAACTCGGTGGCACCGGCCGGCATGGCCACGGAGAAGGCCAAAGCCCTTGGCTTCCTGGAGGAACTGGCCAAGGCAAGCCCGCTCGGCCGTGGCGCCGAGCCGACCGAGATCGCCGAGTGGGTACTGATGACGGGTGGCCCGAAGAACACTTACATGACCGGCGAAAACGTCATTGTTTCAGGTGGTTATATCTACGCCTGAGGCGGCTTTCTGCAGCCACCGGCGACTGAAATACCGCAGTGCATGATCAACGGAGCCTCGAGCGGAAGGAGCGGAATTTTCGATGACCGGCAAGCTGCGCCTTCCCTCGCTGAACGCGCTTCGCGTCTTCCACGCCGTAGCGCAGCACAAGAGCTTTCGGCAGGCCGCGGATGAATTGCTGGTCACGCCGCAAGCGGTCGGCCAGCAGATCAAGCTTCTGGAAGACACGCTCCAGGTGACGCTGTTCGAGCGCAAGGGCCGGTCGATCGAACTGACCGAGTCCGCCATCCTTCTGTCACACTACGTCAAAGCCGGCTTCGACGAGTTTTCGGAAGGTGTACGCCGCGTCACCAAGTCGACCTACCGCGACCGCATCAACCTGAATGCGAGCCCATATTTCGCCACGCACTATCTGCTGCCCAGGCTTTCGCTGTTCCGGGAAATCCTGCCGGGCGCGGATCTGCGGCTGACGACGATGGTCGACCTGCCCGATTTCGGGCGCGACGACATCGATATGACGGTGCAGTGGGGCTACGGCAACTGGCCGGACTACGAGACCACGCTGCTGGTGCCGGACCCGAAGATCATCTGCTGCACGCCTGATATCGGCGAGAAGATCAAATCGGCGCACGACCTGACGAAGTTCACGCTGCTCGACACCGTCAAGTCGAAGCGCCTGTGGCCGGACATACTGCGCCACCTTGGCGTGGAACTGACGAAGGGCGACCGCAGCATAAGCTTCGATGACGCGGCAACCATGCGCCGGGCGACCCTGCAAGGCATCGGCGTGGGCCTGGTCTCCGTCATCGACGCCGAGGAGGATTTCAGGGCGGGCATGCTGGTCGCGCCGATCGGTCGCGACGCCATCACCGATATGCGGCCGGAGGAAATCCCCGGCTTCTATCTCGTCGTCCCGCGCGGGCATCTGCGCGTGAAGGCGGTTGCCGCCCTGCATCGATGGCTGGCCCAGCAGGATTGGCGAAGCGACCTCACGATCCCCTTGCCGAAACCGACCCCGCTTTCCGACTAGCAAGCGGCTTTTCGACCGGGCTCCAGAAAGTTTCTTTCAGAGCTCCAACAACAAAAAACGGAACAACCTCAACAGTGGAGACATCAACATGACTATGATGAAATGGGGGGCTGCGGCCCTGGCCCTTGGCCTCGTGCATTTTTCGGCGCCGGCGCAAGCCGCCGGCGGCAAGACGCTCGATACGGTCAAGGCACGCGGTGTGCTGAACTGCACCGGCCATGACGGCTCCTATCTCGGCTTTGCCGAGGTGGACGACAAGGGCAATTGGAAGGGCATGGACATCGACCTCTGCAAGGCAGTGGCCACGGCGGTGTTCGGCGATCCGACCAAGCTCAAGGTCGTCCCGATCAGTTGGGCGCAGCGCTGGCCGGCGTTGCAGTCGGGCGATGTCGACATCATCATCAAGGCATCGGGCGGCACGCTCAGCCGCGACACGGAACTCGGGCTGCAGTTCTCCATGTCCTACTACCTCGGCACGACCAAGGTGATGGCGCACAAGGAACTCAACCTGAAGTCGCTCAAGGATGCCGCGGGCGGCACGATCTGCATTCCCGCCGGCACTTCGCAGGAGCAGCAGGTCGCGGCCTATACGGCCAAGCTCGGCATCAAGCTCGAGCCCGTGCTGATCGAAAAGACCGAGGAACTCGAACAGGCCTATTTCTCGGGACGCTGCGATCTCTATGCGCAGTGGGGTCCGACACTGGCCATCGCCCGCATCGCCAAGGGCAAGGTCGAGGACCATGTCATCCTGCCGGACGTGCTCGCGGTCGAGCCTGAAGTTATGATCATGCGGCAAGGCGACGACAATTGGGTCGATATCGCCAACTGGACGCTGAGCACGCTGATCTTCGCCGAACAGGAAGGCATCACCTCCAAGAATGTCGACGAGATCAAGGCCAAGCCGACCTCGCCGCAAGTGGCCAAGTTCCTCGGCGTGACGCCGGGCATGGGCAAGGGTCTCGGCCTCTCCGACGACTGGGCCTACAAGGTGATCAAGAACGTCGGCAATTATGGCGAGATCTTCGATCGCGATCTCGGCAAGGGCTCGCCCTACAAGATGGACCGTGAGCTGACCAATTTGTGGAACAATGGCGGCGTCCTGTTCCCGCTGGTCATCGACTGATCGGGTCTGAACGCATCCTGCTCTAGGCTCCGCCCGGCCTCTGCCGGGCGGAGCCAACGGCAATTTCGAGGAAGATTGATCGATGGTCAGCCTGCTGAGAAATCAGAAGGTCCGCAACGCTCTGTTGCAGGTTCTCTATGTCGGTTCGATCGCAGCCCTGGTGTTTGCCGGCGTTGTGATCGCGCGGCGGAATCTGGCCGAGCAAGGCATCACCTCCGGCTTCGACTTCCTGTTCAAGTCGACAGGCTGGGATGTGAACTTCACGCTGCTGCCCGCCACGGCCAATGATCCCTATTGGTGGTTCTTCCTCATCGGCATCACCAACACGCTGTTCCTGGGGACCGTCGGCCTGATGCTGGCGACGATCGTCGGAACAATTGTTGGCTTGGCACGGACCTCCTCCAACGAATTGGCGCAGCTGCTCGGCCGCACCTATGTCGACATCTTCCGTAACATCCCGCTGATCCTCCAGGTCTTCTTCTGGTACGCGCTGATCACGCATTTACCGACGCCGCGCGCTGCGCACGAAGCCTGGGGCTTCCTGCTCACCAGCCGCGGGCTCTACATCCCGTTTCCGAATGTCGGCGGCGTGGCAATGGCGCTGGCCCTGTTGGCCCTGGTCGCGGCCATAGCGCTGCCGCTCTGGCTGGGCAGCACATCGTGCCTGAGCCAGGCAATCGGCCAGCGGCATGGCATCCAATTCGCCGCAGTCGCGGCAGCACTCGCCTGCGCCGCGATCATCCTGGCGCTCGGCCGCCTGCCCGACGCGCCGTTCATCGACTTTCCGGCATTGCAAGGCCTGAACCTCAGGGGTGGCCTGCGCATTCCACCGGAGTTTTCCGCGCTGGCGATCGCCATCGCGATCTATGGCGGCTCCTACATCGCCGAGATCGTGCGCGGCGGCTTCAAGTCCGTCGGCAAGGGCCAGATGGAGGCGGCGCTCTCGCTGGGGTTGAGCCCGTGGCGAGTGTTCACGCTGGTGCGGCTGCCGCTAGCGCTGCGCGCCATGCTGCCGATCCTGGCCAACCAGTATGTCTGGCTGATGAAGGCGACCACTATGGGCATTGCGGTAGGCTTCACGGATTTCTTCATGATCGTGGCGCTGACGATCAACCATTCCGGCCAGACCCTCGAAGTGATCGGCATCCTGATGGCCGGCTTCCTCGCCATCAACCTCTCGCTGGCAGCGCTGTTCAACCGCCTCAACAAGGCCATTGCCCTCAAGGGCAATCAGCTGAGGGGCTGAGATATGGAGATTGTCGCTCCCCCGCCCCCGGAAAGATCGAGGATCTGAGGCGACGCTTTTTGGCGACCCCGCTTCAGGCCGTGATGTCGCTGATCTCCCTGGCCATCATGGCCTTCATCGTCTGGAAGCTGCTCAACTGGGCTGTTTTCTCCGCCGTCTTCACCACCAGCGGCGGACCCGAGGCCTGCCAGGCCGCGGCCGGGGCCTGCTGGTCGGTGATCGCGGCCAGGTGGCGCATCATCTTCTTCGGCCTTTATCCCTATGAGGAGCAATGGCGCTCGGCGCTGGCCTGCGTGGCCGTGGTGGTGATGACGGTGCTGAGCTGCATTCCAGCCTTCTGGACGGGCCGCCGCATCGCGCTGGTTTGGGGGATCGGAACCACCCTCTTCTACGTGCTGATGAAAGGCGGCGTGCTCGGCCTGCCCTTCGTCGGCGAGGAAGCCTGGGGCGGGCTGGCGCTGACCCTGTTCATCTTCGTCACCACCTGCCTGATCGGCTTCCCGCTGGCGATCTGCCTGGCTCTGCTGCGCCGGTCGGAACTGCCCTGGATTTCGCGCACCACCGGCCTGATCATCGATGGGGTGCGCTCACTGCCGCTGATCTCGATCCTGTTCACATTCGCCATCGTGCTGCCATTCGCGCTGCCGCAATGGCTGCAGGGCGACAAGCTGTACCGGGTGATCCTGGGCTCGGCGCTATTCTTCTCCGCCTACCAGGCGGAGATCGTGCGCGGCGGCATGCAGGGCGTCGCCAAAGGCCAGGAGGAGGCCGCCATGGCGCTCGGCATGCGCTATTGGCAGCGCATCGGCCGCATCCTGTTGCCGCAGGCCATGCGGAACGCTTTGCCAGCGACGATCAACCAGTTCGTCATCTCGTTCAAGGAGACCTCGCTGGTGGTCATCGTCGGCTTCTTCGAGATCCTGGCTTCCGGCAATGCCGCCTATGGAACCGGCGAATGGCGCTTCGCCTATGTCGAGGTCTATGCCTTCATTGCCTTCATCTACTTCGTCTTCGTTTTCAGCCTGTCCCGCTACGGCGCCTTCCTTGAGCGCCGCATGTCGGTCAGCGAACGCTAAGGAGGCGAGGACATGATTTCAAGCAAGTCGACCCCATCAGCCGGACCCGCGCTCCGCATCGAAAATCTCGACAAATATTACGGGACGTTCCGCGCGCTGCGGGGCGTGAACCTGTCGGTCGAGCGCGGCGAGAAGATCGTCGTCTGCGGTCCCTCCGGCTCGGGCAAGTCGACCATGATCCGCTGCATCAACCGCCTCGAACAGCACAATGGCGGCCGCATCACCGTGCTCGGCACCGAGCTCAACGACGATGTCGGCAACATCGACGAGATCAGGCGGGAGGTCGGCATGGTGTTCCAGCACTTCAACCTGTTTCCGCACATGACCGTGCTGGAGAACTGCATGCTGTCGCCGATGATCGTGCGCAGAAAGCCGCGCGCAGAAGCCGAGGCAACCGCTCGGCGCTATCTGGAGAAGGTCCGCATTCCCGAGCAGGCGATGAAGTTTCCCGGCCAGCTGTCCGGCGGCCAGCAGCAGCGGGTCGCGATTGCGCGGGCGCTGTGCATGCAGCCGCAGATCATGCTGTTCGACGAGCCGACCTCGGCGCTCGATCCCGAAATGATTTCGGAAGTGCTCGACGTCATGGTGACGCTTGCCTCCGAAGGCATGACGATGATTTGCGTCACACATGAGATGGGCTTTGCCCGCCGCGTCGCCGACCGGGTGGTCTTTATGGACGGCGGCGAGATCGTCGAGGAGGCGCCGCCGGACGAATTCTTCACCGCATCCCGCAACGAGCGCACCCGACAATTCCTGTCGCAGGTGCTGGGCCATTGAGCGGCATTTTTTGAAGATGCAAGGTTTGAAGCAGCACACATCTTCAGGGATTTCCATGACTGACCCAACAGCCGCTTTGCGCGCGATCCTCGGACCGAAAGGCTGGCTTTCGGGCAGCGACGCCGCGCCCTACCAGCGCGATTGGCTCAACCGCTATGGCGTCGCGCCGCTGGGCGTCGCCAGGCCAGCGACCACCGCCGAAATGGCTGCGGTCGTCACGGCGTGCCGGGAGGCCGGGCTGGCGGTGGTGCCGCAAGGCGGCAACACCGGGCTTTGCGGGGGGGCCGTCGCGGAGCAGCCGAACGCGGTAATCGTCTCGCTCTCGCGTATGACGGCGATCGGCGAACCGGATCGGGAGAGCGGATCGATCGTCGTCGAAGCGGGCGTCGTGCTCGCCGCGCTGCACGAGGCGCTGGAGCCGCATGGCTTGATGTTTCCCATGCATCTCGGTGCGGAAGGCAGCGCTGGGATCGGCGGCCTCATCGGCACCAATGCCGGCGGCAGCCAGGCTTTCCGCTTTGGCATGATGCAGGATCTCGTGCTCGGCCTCGAAGTCGTGACCCCGGACGGCACCGTGTGGGACGGGATGCGCGCGGTGCAGAAGGACAATGCCGGCTATCAATTGCGAAAACTGTTCTGCGGCGCGGAAGGCACGCTCGGCATCGTGACGCGCGCGGTGCTGCGGCTCTATCCCACGCCAAGGCAGCAGGCGAGCGCGCTTCTGGTCATGCCCGACTTTGCCGCGGCCGTATCGTTCGGCGCTTTCCTGCGCGGCGAGGCAGGCGAATTCCTCACCGGCCTCGAATTCTTCAGCGATGTCGGCCTGACACTGGCGCTCAAGCACTTGCCTGATCTCGCCTATCAGTTGGAGACACGGGGCGACGTCTACCTGCTCGTCGAACTGGCATCCGGCTCGCCCCGCGTTCCCCTGGACGAGATCCTGAATTCGGCATTGGAATGGGGGATGGAGCAAGGCTTGGTGCTGGATGGCGCGCTGGCCACATCGGGCGCGCACCGGGCGCAGTTCTGGCGGCTGCGCGAGGAGCAGCCGGAAGGCCAGCGGCTGGAAGGCGAACAGCTCAAGCACGACATATCGGTGCCGCCAGGTGCGATCGCCCGCTTCATCGAGGCGGGCGGGAAAATTTGCGACGACATTCTGCCCGGCGTGCGGATCAACCCGTTCGGCCATCTCGGCGACGGCAACATCCACTACAATCTGTCGCCGCCGGAAGGCCGTGGCGATTTCGACGGCAAGGCCGGGCAGTTTGCCGAGGCGCTGTCTGCGCTTGCCACGCAAATGGGCGGCAGCTTCGCTGCCGAGCACGGGCTTGGCCGGGCCAAGATCGCCCTGGCCGAGCGCAATCGCGGTTCGGTTGAGCGGGACCTCATGGCGCGGCTGAAGGGCGCGTTCGATCCGCTGGGCGCGATGAACCCCGGCGTTCTGCTGAAAGGTAAAGAAAAACTTTCGCATAAACGGCATTTCTTGATTTCGCCCCGACCCGCCAGAGTGCAGGTATAAATCCGAAAGGCAGGCTCGGTCCGCTTGCCGCCAGATCGAGGATGTCGAAAACATGATCCGCAATGGCGGCCACCTTCTTGTCGAATGCCTGATCGCTCTCGGCGCGACCAAGAGCTTCGGTGTGCCCGGCGAAAGCTACCTGGCCGTTCTCGATGCGCTGCATGACACGCAGGGCAGGCTGGACTATGTGCTCTGCCGCAATGAGGGCGGCGCGGCGTTCATGGCTTCGGCCTATGGCAAGCTGACGGGATCGCCCGGCATCTGCTTCGTGACGCGTGGCCCGGGCGTCACCAATGCCAGCATCGGCGTCCACACGGCCATGCAGGACAGCTCGCCGATGATCCTGTTCGTCGGCCAGGTCGGCACCGACATGAAGGGCCGTGAGGCTTTTCAGGAGATCGACTACCGGGCTGTCTACGGCACTGTCGCCAAATGGGCGGTCGAGATCGACGACGTGTCGCGGCTGCCCGAGATCGTCGCGCGGGCCTGGACCACCGCCTTGACCGGACGGCCTGGCCCCGTGGTGGTCGCGCTGCCGGAAGACATGCTGACGACCCTGACCGAAGCCGCCCCGCTCAGCGGGCCGGCGGCGATTTTCGAGCCGGCGCCGAGCGCGGACGCGATGGCCTTGGCGCTCAAGTTGCTGGCCACGGCCGAGAAGCCGGTTCTGCTCATGGGCGGCGCCAACTGGACGGAGGATGGACGCGCGGCGCTGCAGGCTTTCGCTGAGGCTTCCGACATTCCGGTGGTGGCCGCGTTCCGCTATCAGGATCAGTTCGACAACCATTCGCCGGCCTTCGTCGGCGAGGCAGGCGTCGGCATGGTGGCGCATGTGAAGAAGCTGATCAGCGACGCCGACGTGATCCTGGCCATCAATGTGCGCTTCGGCGAGATGACCACGGACGGCTATACGCTGCTCTCGGTGCCGCAGCCGCGCCAGAAGCTGATCCATGTCCATGGCTCCGACCGCGAGATCGGCAAGATCTATGTGCCTGTCATCGGCATCCATGCCGGCCCGAACGCCTTCGCCAGGGCGCTGACGCCGGTGAAGGGCGCCTGGGCAGAGTGGCGCGCGGCGGCGCGCAAGGCCTATGAAGGGACATTCGCGGCACCCGTCCAGCCAGGCCCGGTCGATATGGTGGCGGCGAGCGCCTGGCTGCGCGAGACCTTGCCCGCCGACGTCATCCTCACCAACGGCGCCGGCAATTTCACCGTGTGGCCGAACAAGTTCTTCAAGTTCGGGCCGCAGGCGCGGCTGCTTGCGCCGCAGTCGGGCGCGATGGGCTACGGCCTGCCGGCGGCGGTTGCTGCCAAGGTCGCATTCCCGGAGCGCACCGTCGTCTGCTTTGCCGGCGACGGCGATTTCCAGATGAACTGCCAGGAACTCGGCACCGCCATGCAGGCGGGCGCGCAGCCGATCGTGCTGATCATCAACAACGGCATTTACGGCACCATCCGTGCGCATCAGGAGCGCCACTACCCGGCCCGCGTCTCCGGAACCTCGCTCGAAAACCCGGACTTCGTGGCGCTGGCGAAGGCCTATGGCTTCCATGCCGAGCGGGTCGAATCCACCGCGGATTTCGCCGCGGCCTTCGGGCGGGCACTCAGCTCGACGACCGGCGCCGTCCTCGACATCGCCATCTCGCCCGAAGCGCTGACGCCCCGGCAGACCCTCTCCCAGATGCGCGAAGCCGCGCTCGCTTCGCAGAAGGCCAAGGCATGACCTCCCGAACCGACGACATCCGTCTTGGCGCTGACATAGGCGGCACGTTCACAGACATCGCCCTCGATCTCCGGGGAACGCTGTTCTCGACCAAGGTGCTGACCAACTATGCGGCGCCAGAGCAGGCGATCCTCGACGGCATCGCCGTCGTCACGCGCGATGCCGGCATTTCGCCTGCCGAGATCGGCATCATCATCCACGGCACGACGCTCGCCACCAACGCCCTGATCGAACGCCGTGGCGCCAAGACCGCGCTGGTCACCACCGAAGGCTTCCGCGACGTGATCGAGATGCGGACCGAAAACCGCTTCGAACAATATGATCTGAACCTGCAGCTGCCGACGCCGCTCATCCCGCGCGAGCATCGCTTCACGGTGAAGGGCCGGATCGGCGCCGAAGGGCAGGAACTGCAGCCGCTCGATGAAGCCGCGCTGGAGGAGATTGCCGGACGGATCGCGGCCGGCGGCTTCGGTTCGGTGGCGATCGGCTTCATCCACGCCTACACAAATCCGGCGCATGAACGCCGCGCGCGCGAAATTCTGTCCCGCAAGCTCAGCATCCCGATTTCGATCAGCGCCGAAGTGTCGCCGCAGATGCGCGAATTCGAACGCTTCAACACGGTCTGCGCCAACGCCTATGTGCGGCCGCAAATGGCCGACTATCTCGCCCGTTTCCAGACGCGACTGAAGGAGATGGGCGCCGAGTGCCCGGTCTTCATGATCCATTCGGGCGGTGGCCTGATTTCGGTGGAAACTGCCTCGGAATTCCCAGTGCGCCTGGTCGAATCCGGCCCGGCCGGCGGCGCCATCTTCGCCGCCGATATCGCCAGGCGCTTCGGCCTGGAAAAGGTCGTCTCCTACGACATGGGCGGCACCACCGCGAAGATCTGCCTGATCGAGGACTTTGCGCCGCGCACGGCCAGAACCTTCGAGGTGGCGCGCACCTACCGCTTCTGCAAGGGCTCGGGCATGCCGATCTCTATTCCGGTCATCGAGATGATCGAGATCGGCGCGGGCGGCGGCTCGATCGCCTGGGTCGACGCCATGGGTCGCATCCAGACCGGGCCGGAAAGTGCAGGCTCGGAGCCGGGGCCTGCCTGCTACGGCCGCGGCGGCACGCGCCCGGCGATCACCGACGCTGACCTCGTGCTCGGCAAGCTCGATCCCGACAATTTTGCCGGCGGCGCGATCCGGCTCGACACGGCGGCGTCGGAACAGGCCATCCTGCGCGATGTCGGCGAGCGCCTGTCGCTCGATGCCATGTCGACGGCCTTCGGCATCTGCGAGGTGGTGGACGAGAACATGGCCAATGCCGCCCGCGTCCACGCGGTCGAGAACGGCAAGAACATCTCCGACAATCTGATGATCGCCTTTGGCGGCGCTGCCCCGCTTCACGCGGCAAGGCTGTGCGAAAAACTCGGCATCGAACGCTGCATCGTCCCCAAGGGCGCCGGCGTCGGGTCGGCGATCGGCTTCCTCAAGGCGCCATTCGGTTACGAGGCGCTGGCGTCGAAGCTGACCCGCCTGTCGCGGTTCAAGCCGGCCGAGGTCAACGCCTTGCTCGGCGACCTCAGAGCATCAGCCGAAAGCTTCGTGCGCAGCGGCGCCAGCGGCAGCATCGCCTGCGAGATCACCGCCTTCATGCGTTATGCCGGCCAGGGCTGGGAAATCCCGGTGCTGCTGCCGGACAAGCCGTTCGGCGACGATGCCATCACCGGGCTCAAGGAGCTGTTCGAGGCGAACTACCAGCGCTTCTTCGGCCGCGCCATAGAAGGGCTCGACGGGTTGGAGGTCGAGATCGTCACCTGGTCGGTCAAGGCGACGGATATAAGGCCCGATGTTGCCAGGCACGAACTGACGGCCGGCACCCGAACCAGCCAGCCGGCCACGACCCGCGCGGTGTTCGATCCGGCAAGTGGCGAGCCGCAGACCTATGGCATCGTCGAACGCGAGGCGCTGTGCGCCGGCGACCGCGTCGCCGGTCCCGTGGTCATCGTCGAACGCGAGACATCCACCGTCGTCACCACCAGCTTCGACGCCGTCATCCAGAGCGACGGCGCCATCCTTCTGATCCGCAAAGGCAGCCAGTCATGAGCGACATCGGCGACATCCGCATGCAGGTGATGTGGAACCGGTTGATCTCGGTGGTCGAGGAGCAGGCACTGACCTTGCTGCGCACCGCCTTCTCGACCTCGGTGCGCGAGTCCGGCGACCTCTCGGCGGGCGTGTTCGACCCACGCGGCCAGATGCTGGCGCAAGCGGTGACCGGCACGCCCGGCCACGTCAACACCATGGCCGAGGCGGTGCTGCATTTCATGAACGAGATCCCGCGCGAGGCCATGTTCGAGGGTGACACCTATGTCACCAACGATCCTTGGTTGGGCACGGGCCATCTGCACGACATCACCATGGTGTCGCCGTCCTTCCTGAACGGCGAGCTGGTGGCCTTCTTCGCCTGCACCGCGCATGTCGTCGATGTCGGCGGGCGCGGCTTCGGCGCCGACGCCAAGTCGGTCTACGAGGAAGGCATCCAGATCCCGATCATGAAGTTCGCCGAGAAGGGCAAGGTCAACCTCGACCTCGTCCGCATCCTGCGCGCCAATGTCCGCGAGCCGAACCAGGTGGTCGGCGATTTCTATTCACTCGCCGCCTGCAACGAGGTCGGTCATCGCCGTCTTGTCGACATGATGAAGGAGATCGGGCTCTCCTCGCTCGACGGGCTCGGCGACTTCATCTTCTCGCGCACACGAGACGCCATGCTCGAACGCATCAAGGCGCTGCCGAAGGGCAGCTGGTCGAACGAACTCGTCACCGACGGCTACGACGCGCCGGTCAAGCTGGCGGCAAAAGTGTCGGTCCGCGACGACCATGTCGAGGTCGATTTCACCGGCACCGACCCGATGAGCCGATGGGGCATCAATTGCCCGATCATCTACAGCAAGGCCTATGCCTGCTACGCGCTGAAATGCGTGGTGGCGCCCGACATTCCCAACAACGCCGCCTCGCTCGCCTTCTTCACGGTGACGTCGCCGGTCAACATCCTGAACGCGGTGCGGCCAGCACCTGTGGCGCTCAGGCACATTTTCGGCCACATGGTCCCAGACCTGGTGCTGGGCGCGATCTCCCAGGCCTTGCCGGGCAAGATCCTCGCCGAAGGCGCCGGCGCGCTGTGGAACATCCACATCTCGGTGCGGCCGGTCACGGGCGGCCAGGGCCGCCGTGCCGAAGTGCTGATGTTCAACTCCGGCGGCATGGGCGCGCGCCCTGGCCTCGATGGCCTGTCGGCGACGGCTTTCCCGTCCGGCGTCCACACGATGCCGATCGAGGCGACGGAGCACACCGGGCCGATCGTCATCTGGCGCAAGGAGCTGCGGCCGGACTCCGGCGGCGACGGCGAATTCCGTGGCGGCCTCGGACAGGTGATCGAGATCGAGGCGATCGAGGGCCATGAGTTCGACTTCTCGGCGATGTTCGACCGCGTCAATCACCCTGCCCACGGACGCAATGGCGGCGAGCCTGGAGTGGCCGGCGTGGTCAGACTGGACGACGGCACGCAGATGCGGCCCAAGGGCTGGCAGCACGTTCCGGCCGGCCGGCGGCTGATCCTGGAATTGCCGGGCGGCGGCGGCTATGGCGATCCGGCCAAACGCAGCACCGAGGCGCGGGCGAACGACCGCTCCAAGCAATACATTTCGGAGAACGGCAAATGAGCTACATTGCCTCGCGCCTGTCGGCGGTGAAGCCTTCGGCTTCCATGGCGGCCTCGCAGGCCGCCAAGGCCCTGCGCGCCAAGGGCGTCGACGTGATCGATCTCGGCCTGGGCGAACCGGATTTCCCGACGCCCAGCCACATCATCGATGCCGCCCATGTCGCTGCCAAGGCCGGACAGACGCTCTACACGGGTGCTGCCGGCACGGCCGAGGTGCGCGAAGCCATCGCCGGCAAGTTCCGCCGCGAGAACGGGCTGGATTACACGGCCGATGACATCTTGGTGGCCAACGGCGCCAAGCAGATCATCTTCAATGCGCTGATGGCAACGCTGGAGAGCGGCGACGAGGCGATCCTGCCGGCGCCCTACTTCGTCTCCTATCCGGAAATGGTGAAGCTGCTCGGCGGTACGCCTGTCACCGTCGAATGCCCGGAGACATCGGGCTTCCGCTTGACACCAGACGTGCTGGAGAAGGCCATCACGCCGAGGACGAAGTGGCTTTTCCTCAATATGCCGGGCAACCCGTCTGGCGCAGTTTACTCCGAGGCCGATCTCAAGGCGCTCGGCGCGGTTCTCTCGAAGCACCCGCAAGTGCTCATCCTCTCCGATGAGATCTACGAGCATATCCTCTTCGACGGGCGCGAATTCGTTTCCTTTGGTAAGGCCTGCCCGGAACTCAGGGACCGCACACTGATCGTCAACGGCGTCTCGAAGTCCTATGCGATGACCGGCTGGCGTGTCGGCTACGCGGCCGGACCGGCGCCGCTGGTGAAGGCGATGTCGACGATCCAGAGCCAGTCCTGCACCTCCGTCTGCTCGATCGCGCAGGCAGCGACGGTGGCCGCGCTCAACGGCCCGCAGGACGAGGTGGCGCGCTTCCGGCAAGCCTTCGAGGCGCGCCGTGATCTTGTCGTCGATGGGATCAGGAAGATCAACGGCCTGACGCTGTCACCGCCGGACGGCGCCTTCTACGCCTATATCGGCTGCGCCAGCCTGATCGGCCGCAAGACGCCCGGGGGTGTCGTGCTGGACAACGATGCGGCGGTGGCAAACTATCTTCTCACCGAAGGCCGCGTGGCGTCGGTGCCGGGTGCCGCCTATGGACTTTCGCCCTATTTTCGTATCTCGACCGCGACCAGCGAAGAGGTGCTGACCGAGGCGATCGCGCGGATCAACGCCGCCGTCGCGCAAGTGGAGTAGATGATGCCGCATTATGACCGTATCCTGATCACCGGTGCTGCAGGCCGCCTCGGCTCGGAACTGCGCAAGGGGCTGGTGCCGCTGGCGAAGACGATCCGGCTGGCGGGGCGTGAACCGTTCGGCGATCTCGCGCCGCACGAGGAGGAAGCTGTCTTCGACCTCGCCGACATGGAAGCCACGATCGCTGCGACCAAGGATTGCGACGCCATCGTGCATTTCGGCGGCGCACCGCTCGAATGCGAATGGCAGACGATCCTCGATTCCAGCATACGCGGCTCCTACCATATCTACGAAGGCGCCCGGAAACACGGCGTGAAGCGCGTGATCTACGCCTCCTCGGTGCATGCCATCGGCTATCACGAGGTCGAGGCGCATATCGGCGTCGACGCGCCAGTGCGGCCCGACAGCCTCTACGGCGTGTCGAAGAATTTCGTCGAGAGCCTCAGCCGGCTCTACTGGGACAAGTTCGGCATCGAGACGGTGTGCCTGCGCATCTTCTCGTCTTCCCCGAACCGGCGGACCGCCGCATGCTGTGGTCATACCTCTCCTTCGCCGACTGCGTGCGGCTGGTCGAGGCATCGCTGACCGCGCCGCGCGTCGGCCACACCATCTCCTTCGGCATATCCGACAACAGACTGAAGATGGTCGACAACAGCGGCGCCAACCATCTGGGTTTCGTCCCACAGGACAGCGCCGAACCGTTCCGCGCCGCGGTCGAAGCCAAGACCCCCATTCCCGATCCGAAACGGCCGTCGGTAAAATATCTCGGCGGCTGGTTCTGCGAACTTGGCCACCCGGATGACAAGCCGGCGTGACGGCAGGATGATGCGCCGTCCGGTATTTCTCCGACATGCCGCCGATCTGTCCGTCATCTCCTCCGTGCCGCGGTGACCTTGCCTCGCCTCTGACAAGGGAGCCGCAGCACCGAAGCATGCTTCATCCCCATTCACCTGAACCTACTCGAAGGAATAGGTGAAACCTTCCTTGGAGGCGCCGACGGTGACCTTTGTCATCTTTTCGCCCGCAAGCGACCGGTTGAGCACGCCGCGGCTCAATTCCGGCAAGAGCGTGTTGGTCAGGATGGCATCGATCATGCGTCCGCCGGATTCGATCTCGGTGCAGCGGGCCTTGACCAGATCCATGACACCGTCGCCGATCACCAGTTCCGCATCGTTGGTCGCCCGCAGCCGGCGCGCGATCTTGGCGAACTGGTGACGGGTGATGGCCTCGATCATGGAATCCGAGAGCGGGTAATAAGGAATGGTCACCACCCGGCCGAGGAAGGCCGCAGGGAAGACCTTCAGCAATGGGCTGCGCAAGGCGGTATCGAGATCGTCGAGCCCGGCCCGCAATGTACCATTTTTGGTGCGGTCCATGATGACCTCCGAGCCGACATTCGAGGTGAGCAGGATCAGCGTGTTCTTGAAATCGATCCGGCGGCCCTCGCTGTCGTCCATCATGCCTTTGTCGAAGACCTGGAAGAAGATTTCGTGCACGTCGGGATGCGCCTTCTCGACCTCGTCGAGGAGGATGACCGAATAGGGTTTTCTGCGCACGGCCTCGGTCAGGATGCCGCCCTTGCCGTAGCCGACATAGCCGGGCGGTGCGCCCTTCAGCGTCGAGACGGTGTGTGCCTCCTGGAACTCGGACATGTTGATCGAGATCAGGTTCTGCTCGCCGCCATAGAGCGTTTCGGCCAGCGCCAGCGCGGTTTCGGTCTTGCCGACGCCCGAGGGGCCGCAGAGCAGGAACACGCCGACCGGCTTTTCCGGCGCGCCGAGCCCGGCGCGGCTGGTCTGCACGCGTTTGGCGATCATCTCCATGGCGTGATCCTGGCCGACGACCCGCTCCGAAAGCGTGGTGGCGAGCTTGAGCGCCTTTTCGGTCTGGCTGGACAGCATCCGTCCCGTCGGGATGCCGGTCCAGTCCTGGACGACAGCCGCCACGGCATTGCGATCGACGGACGGCAGGATCAGCGGTGTCTCGCCCTGCGCCTCGGCCAGTTCGGCCATCAGCTCACGCAACCGGGCAAGGTCGGCCACCGGATCTGACGGCGCAGGATCGGCAACCGCCGGCGCCTCGGCCTTGGCTTTGGCCGCCTTGGTCTTCGTCGTTTCCGCCTTCGCCGTTTCAGCCTTGGGCGGCTCGGTCTTGAGCGGTTCAGTCTTGGACGGCTCAGTTTGGGGCACCTTGGTCTTTTCCGCGTCCGCCGCCGCGGTTTTCGGTATCGGCCTCGGCGGTCGCCGCCGCATCGAGCGGCACGCCCTCGCCGCGCAGCCTGGCGCGCAATTCGAGGATCTCGGCGACCAGCGCCTTTTCCCGATCCCAGCGCTGCTGCGCTGCCGCCAGAGTGACCTCGCTTTCGGCAAGCCCGGTCTCGACGCGGGCCTGCCGCTCGGTCACCTCGATGCCGATCGCGGCCTCGCGGCCGATGATGCCGCGCTCGACCTCCAGCGCCTGGCGGCGGCGCAGGATGTCCTCGACCTCGGCCGGCGTGGCGTGCTGCGATATGGCAACGCGAGCGCAAGCGGTGTCGAGAAGGCTCACCGCCTTGTCCGGCAATTGCCGTGCCGGGATGTAGCGATGCGACAGGCCGACAGCCGCCTCGATGGCCTCATCGAGTATCTGCACCTCATGATGCTTCTCCAGCACGCCGGCGACGCCACGCAACATCAGAACGGCCACCGCCTCCGACGGCTCATCGATCTTGACCACCTGGAAACGGCGGGTCAGCGCCGGGTCCTTCTCGATGTGCTGCTTGTATTCGGCCCAGGTCGTTGCCGCGATGGTGCGAAGTTCGCCCCGCGCCAGCGCCGGTTTCAAGAGATTGGCCGCGTCGCCGGTGCCTGCCGCGCCGCCGGCGCCGATCAGCGTATGGGCTTCGTCGATGAACAGAATGACCGGCGTTTCGGACGATTGGACCTCATCGATGACGGCCTTCAGCCGTTTTTCGAATTCGCCCTTCACGCTGGCGCCCGCCTGCATCAATCCGACATCGAGCATGCGCACGCTGACGCCTTGCAGCGTCGGCGGCACGTCGCCTTGGGCGATACGCAAGGCAAAGCCCTCGACGACCGCGGTCTTGCCGACCCCGGCCTCACCGGTCAGGATCGGGTTGTTTTGCCGGCGTCGCATCAGGATATCGACGATCTGCCGGATCTCCGGATCACGGCCGACGACGGGGTCGATCTTGCCGTCGCGGGCGCGCTGGGTCAGGTCGGTGGCGTATTTGGCCAGCGCCGAATCCCCGCCCGGCCCTCGTTTCATCGGCGTTTCTGTGGCGGGCGTCGCCGGAGCGACGCCGGCTTCGAGCGAGCCTTCCGTGACATCGGCGAACCGCGAGATGACGGCGTCGGCGTCGATCTTGTCAAACTCACCGCTGATCTTCGACAACAGGCCTTCCAGCACCGGCGTCTTCAGGCAAGCAAGCAGAATATGCGCGCTGCGGACTTCCTCGACGCCGAACTCGAGCGTCGCCAGGTTCCAGGCTTCCTGGATGGCATGAAAGATGTGGTCGGAGAATTCCTCGATCGATGTCGCGCCATAAGGCAATTTGTCGACGGCGCGGGTCATGTCGGCCGTGAGCCGGCTCGCATCCACGCCGGCATCGGCGATGATCATTTGCACATCCGTGCGGTCGGAAAGCACCAGTTGCTCGATGAAATGGACGAGTTCGACGTAAGGATTGCCGCGCAGTTTGGCAGCGTCGGCGGCAGCCTTGAAGGCGCGGACACCCACAGGATTGAGCTTGCCGACCAGTTCCTTGCGTTTGAAAGTCTGCGATGACCGGCGCTGTTCCATCGAACGTGCTCCTGCGATCTGCCAGCCGATAACGTGCCACATAAGGCGTCACTTGACAAAGCGCGTGATGGACCGATGTCGGGATGCCCGGTTTAGCCGGCTCCTTTCCATTTGTGGAAAGTCCCGCATTACAGGCTGGAAACAGCCACGGAATTGAATGCCTCTCCGCAATGCGGTTCGCATGCAGCTTTGGCAATCATACCACGGATTTCGGCCCTCGAGAGCGATCGCATTTAGCTTCTGTTAATTTTTGAGCAGTCGTTGAATTGTGGTAAAGTGCAACCGTGTGATAACGTCGCGTCACTTACGGTTTGAGGCCGGTCGCTGGGGGTTTGTGTGCTTGATGTCGCACTCTGGCTTAGTCCGCTCGACGGTGGAAATCCGTCAGGGGAGGATTTGCGCAACGACCCGGCTTTTCATGAGCTGGAGCGCCTGACGGAGCCGGAGATCAAGGTCGTCCACGACGGCAACAACAAGCCCACGTCGCAAAGCACCATTCCGGTCGACTGGTCCGCCGTGCTGGCTAAGGCGGCGGAATTGCGCGCGCATGGCCGCGACCTGCGCCTGCTCGTCATCGTCACCCGCGCGCTGGCCAATGAAGAAGGACTGGCCGGGCTGGCGCAGGGGCTGACCCTCATTGCGCAGACCTTCGACCAGCATTGGGAAACCATGCATCCGGCGCTGCGGTCCAACGCTGCGCCGCGCGATGCTGCCTTGCGCCGCATCAACGCGCTGCTCGACCTGCAGAATGGTCAGGACGGGTTGTTGGCGAACCTGAGGCAGATGATTTTCTTTGCGCCACGCTCGATCGGGCCGATCAGCGGACGCGACCTGGAGCAGAGCGCGCTCGACGACCGTGTCATGCTCCAGGAAGCCGCCTCTGGCTTGAACACGGCGGAAAAGGCCGCACTGGTCAGCGCGCACGGGCAATTGTTGAACCGGGTGCGTGCCGGATGCGCGGCGCAGGCGGATCAGGCCGGTGCGGAGATGGTCGCGCTCGTCGCCGACGCCCGGGCAGCGATCGCTGCCCTTGATGCGGTCGAAACCGCCCTCAACGCGCGCCTCGAGGGCGGCGGCGCTCCTGTTCCGGAATTAAAACGGTTTCTGCAGCGTTTGCTGACGACCCTCGAACGGAACGCGGCAGCCGGCGCCGTGGCGAATGGCGCGGCCAAGACGCCCACCCCGGCAGAACCGGCAACGTCTGCTCGAAACGGTCATGGAGCCGATACTATGGCAAGTACGGCAAGCTACACGGAGACCAGCACCGGGCTTCCCGACCGGATCTCCTCGCGCGACGACGTGGTGAAATGCCTCGACCTGGTCGTCGCCTTCTATGACCGCACCGAACCGTCGAGCCCGATCCCGCATCTGGCGCGGCGCGTTCGCCGCATGGTGCACATGGATTTCGTTGAACTGATGGAAGATCTCGCCCCGTCGGGGCTGAAGGAATTCCGGCTCCTTGCCGGCGTTCCCGATGTCAAGAAGACGGCTCAGAAGGATGAAAGGTAACAGCACATGCCAGCCGAAAGCAAAGCGAAGGTCATAGAACGAAATCGCGCGCCGCGGGTGCAGATCGCCTACGATGTGGAAACCTACGGTAGCCCGACGACGATCGAATTGCCGTTCGTCATGGCCGTGATGGCCGACCTTTCCGGCGCTTCGCAGACCAGGGAAGCGTCAAAATCGGTGCTGGACCGGGCCTTTGTCGAGACCGACGCCAACCGCTTCCCCAAATTCATGGAGGCGCTCGGGCCGCGCGTTAAAGCCCGGGTGAAGAACACGCTGCCGCAGGCCGAAGGCCAGGAGCGCGACGAGGAACTGGCGCTTGATCTCACCTTCACCAAGATGGGCGATTTCGCCCCGGACAAGATTGCCGAGCAGGTGCCGCAACTGGCCGAGATCCTCAAGATGCGTCGCCAGCTCGAGGAACTGCTCGGCTTCATGGATGGTCGCGTCGACGCCGAAAAGCGCATCGCGCAGCTTCTGAACAACGAGCCGTTGCTTGGCAAGATCGCCAACCAGGCGCTCGCCGACGACGACAAGGCAGGGGAGTAAACCATGGCCGAACAGCAAAAGACTGCCGCCGTCGCCGAGGCCGAAGCCATCGACCTTGGAGAATTCAGCGGGCTCCTGGAGAAGGATTTCAAGGTCAAGAAGGACGACAGCGAGAAGCTGCAGCAACTCGTGCGCAATCTTGCGCTCGCGGCGCAATCGCGTTCCGAGACCACGACCATCTCGTCCAATGCGATCAAGTCGATCAAGTCGCTGATCGCAGGCATCGACAAGATGCTGACGGCACAGGTCAACGAGATCCTGCACGCACCGGAAGTGCGCGAGATGGAAGGCACATGGCGCGGCCTCTGGTATCTGGTCAACAACACCGAGACGGATCAGAAGCTGAAGATCCGGGTGATGAACATCTCCAAGGAGCAGCTGGCCGACACGCTCGAAGACTATGAAGGCCAGATGTGGGACCAGAGTCCGATCTTCAAGAAAGTCTATACGGACGAGTATTCGATGCTGGGCGGCGAACCGATCGGCTGCGTGATCGGCGCCTATGAATTCTCCAACCACCCGCGCGATGTCGGCCTGCTGCGCAACATCTCCGGCATCTGCGCCTCGGCGCACACGCCGTTTATCGCAGCCGCCTCGCCCCGCCTGTTCCGCATGGACAGCTGGCAGGAATTGCCCAACCCGCAAGACCTGCAGCAGATCGTCTCCAACCCGGCCTATGCCTCGTGGCAGTCGCTGCGCGAGAGCGAGGACGCCCGCTATATCGGCCTGACCATGCCCCGCGTCCTGGCCAGGCTGCCCTATGGCACCGATACCGTTCCGGTAAAGGGCTTCACCTTCGAGGAAGAGGTGCACGGCGATCACAACAAATATGTCTGGATGAACGCCGCCTTCCCGATGGGCGTCAACATCAACCGCAGCCACAAGCTTTTCGGCTGGGGCACGCAGATCCGCGGCGTCGAGAATGGCGGCACGGTGCTCAATTTGCCGGTGCACAGCTTCCCGACCGACGATGGCTCGATCGCGATGAAATGCCCGACCGAGGTCGCCATCGACGACCGGCGCGAGGCCGAACTGGCCAAGCTCGGCCTGATGCCGATCCTGCACCGGAAAAACACCGATCTGGCGGCCTTCATCGGCGCTCATTCGCTGCAGGACGACGAGACGCGGGCGGGCCGGCTGGTCGACCCCGATGCGCAGTCGAACGAAAGGCTGAGCGCCAACCTGCCTTATCTCTTCCCGGTTTCGCGCTTCGCGCACTATCTCAAGGCGATCGCGCGCGACAAGGTCGGTTCGTTCAAGGAGCGCTCCGACATGCAGATCTGGCTGACCGAGTGGATCAACCGCTACGTGCTGGCCAACCCGGCCTTCGCCGACGACAAGGCGCGCGCCAAGCGCCCGCTTGCCGCGGCCGAGGTCCAGGTGGACAGCGTCGAAGGGCGGCCGGGCTACTACAACGCCCGCTTCTATCTGCGCCCGCATTACCAGTTGGAAGGCATCAACGCCTCGCTGCGGCTGGTATCGGAACTGCCGTCCGTGAAGACCTGATTTGCAGCAACCTGACCTTGTTTCGTTTGAAAGCGGTGGAGAGAGACAATGCCAATGAAGATCGATGGTTTTCTGAAGGTTCCCGATATCAAGGGCCCAAGCACCCGCGACGGCCACTCCGACGAAATCGAAATCCATGGCGTCGACTACAAGATGGTCGCACCCTATGACCCGAATTCGCTCTCACGCCGTGGGCGCGTGTCGATGGGCATGATCAAGTTCATCAAGCACTACGACAAATCCTCGCCCTATCTGAAAAAGGCACTGTTCGAGAACAAGGCGCTGGATGAAGTGGTGTTCTCGGCCCGACGGACCATCGATGGCGAGACCAAGGATTATCTGGTCGTCACGCTCACCGACGCCTCGATCATGGAATACGACATGTCGCAGGCCGAGGATGAGGAAGACCTGATCCAGGAAGAAGTCAGCTTCGCCTACAAGAAGATCAAGTTCGTCTATGACGGCAATGATGAAGCCGAAATGGATGTCTATGTCGGCAAGTGAGGTTCGGCGGCCCGGCGCGGGCAAGCAACAGATCGCGGGCAGCCTGCGGGCGAAAAGCGAGGCGGTCCAGCCGTCGCTGTGGGATCGCCTCGTCAACGACCTGCCGGGCCTGACCTCGGAGATAGACGGGCTGCGCCATGTCCTGTTGGACGAGCTTGGCGCGGACCGTCTCGACAGCCTCGTTGCCGGCAGTGCACGGACCATCGATGCCGATGCGGAGCTGACGCCCGATCAGAAACGGCGTCTGCATCGCCTGGCCTTTCAGACCCAGCACCGCGTCGAGATCGAAAGTCGCGGCGTGGTGGTATCGGCCCGCGTGCTCAGGGAAGCGGTGCGGCGCGACATCGAGGCGCTGTTCAACACCGAGCGCTTCGAGGCCACGCCGCTGCTGTCCGACCTGGAAAATGAGCAAATGGCGGACAATCCACCATCGCTCGCCGATTTTCCCGAGGTGCGTCGAAGCGTGGTCAATTACGGCGTGCCTTCCTTCTCGGGGCGGTCATCGCGCGACTTTGACCGCGACGTGCTGGCGCGCGAAATCCGCTCGGTGCTCGCCACTTTCGAGCCGCGCCTGCAGGAAAGCGCGACGAAGGTTACCGTCACCCTGGGCGACAAGACCGTGGGGCTGAAGATCGAGATCGATGCCGTGCTGATCATGACGCCCACACCGGAACGCATGCGCCTGCGCACGACGATCAATCTCGACAACGGCTTGGCGCGGACCGAAATTAGGGACGCCTGAGATGGATCGCGTCTTCGTCGAATATTACGAGGAGGAACTGACCCACATCCGCGGCCTTGCGGCGGAATTCGCCGACATGCATCCGGCGGTGGCGCGCAACCTTTCCCTCGATACGGTGCCCTGCCCGGATCCTTATGTCGAACGGCTGCTGGACGGTGTCGCCTTCCTCGCCGCGCGCACCCGGCTGAAAGTCGACGCCGAGCGCTCGCGATTTTCGCGCAGCGTGCTCGAAGTCCTCTACCCCGATCTGGTCACGCCGGCGCCCGCGACGGCGATGGCCGTGCTGAAACCCGGCCAGCAGGTGCAGACCATGCCCGCCGGCCATGTCGTCAAGCGCAACACGCGGCTGGTCTCCAGCCTGCAGCCCGGCCTGTCGACGCGCTGCACCTTCTCCACCGCGCAGGACATGACCCTGTGGCCGATAGCCATCACCTCAGTCAGCTATTTTCAGGATCGCAGTGCGCTGGCCGCGGCCGGCATAGGGCCGATCGGCGGCACCGGCGGCGAGGCGGCACTGCGTCTGGCGGTGACGCGGACTGGAAAAGGCAAACTCGACGAATTGGCGCTCGACCAACTCGACCTCTATTTTGCCGGACGCACCAAGGCACCGCTTCTGTTCGACGCGATTTTCGGCGCCTGCGTGGCTGTCGGCGCACGACCGGAAGGCAAGACCAATCGGCTGTCGCCCTTGCCGGCGCCCGAAATGGTCGGCATCAGCGACGACGAGGCCTTGATGCCACGTACCCGCCCGACATTCGAAGGGTACCGCCTGCTGCGCGAATATTTCATCATGCCGGAGCGCTTTCACTATGTGCGGGTTCTGGGGCTGCAGCCGGTGGTGCGCCAATGCGAGGCCGGACTGGAGATCATCCTCCTGTTCCGCCGCCCGGTGCCCGAACTCGCCGACCTGACGCCAGCGGATTTCGAACTTTTCGCGACGCCGATCATCAATCTGTTCGAGCGTGAGTGCAACGTCGTCGAGCTCGATCAGCGCAAGACGCGGCAGGTGCTGCACGCTGACCGGACGCGGGCGCGCGACTTCGAGATCTATCGTGTCCTGCGCGTCGAGGATGCCGACAGTGAAGGCAGCGACGCGGAGATACCGGAGCTGTTCAGCCTCGGGCAGAACCGTGGCAGCGGCTGGGTCTATTCGACAGAACGGCGCCCAAGGCGGGCAACGGAGGATGAACGGCGCGACGGCCTGACCCGCACATCATACACCGGGGATGATGTTTTCCTGGCCGTATCCAGACCGCTCGCAAGTCCCGCGAACCGGCCGTTGAAGCGTCTCGACATCATGGCGCTTTGCACCAACCGCGACCTGCCGATCCTTGATGACAATCCGACCTTGACGCTCGAGGCCGGTGACCCGGTCGAATCCGTTCGGCTGCTCGGTGCGTTGCGTCCGCCGCAGCCGGCCATCCCCGCGGCGCTGCCCGCCGGGGCCAATGGCGAATCCCGGGCCGACGATCTCGCCTGGCGAATGGTGGCGCAGCTGGCGCTCAATTTCTTGAGCCTCGCCAAGGAAGGCCGCGGTGTCGACCCCCTGCATGCGCTGCTCGATCTGTACGCCGACCGCGGCGATCCGAGCCTTGCCCGCAACGTGCATTCGATCGTGCGCATCGACTCGCGCTCGGTGATCGAACGGCTGCAGATCGACGGGCCGATGTGTTTCGGGCGTGGCACGGAAGTGACGCTGCATGTCGATCAGTCAGTGCTGGCCGGGCAAAGCACCTTGCTGCTTTCGGCCTTGCTGGCGCGGCTGTTTGCCCGTCATGCCGGAATAAACGGCTTCGTGCGGACCCGCACGCGGCTGCTGCAGAAGCAGGAGGATGTGCCATGGCCGATGACGCCCGGCAATCGCTACCTGATCTAGACAGGATACCTGATCTGGACAAGATCGGCCCGGACTGGGCCGAAGCTCCCTCCGAAGCGTTCGACTTTTTCGAACTGCTGCGCCGTCTCGAACAACGGGGCGGCCTGTTCGGCCATTCCGGACGCCCCGACCGCGAGCCGGCAAGGCTCGGCCAACATGTGCGGCTGGCCTTTTCCGCGCGCGACCTGGTGCAGTTCCGCGAAGCCAGCGACAAGGCGCCGGCCCGGGTCACGGTCGCAAATCTCGGCCTGTTGGGGCCTGAGGGCCCAATGCCGCTGCATCTGACGCGCTGGGTGCTCGACCGCCTGTCGCAGCGCTGGTTCGCCGGCGCCGACGCGCAGCAGACCAGCGACACGACATTCGTGGATTTCGTCAACATCCTGCAGCACCGCATGATTGCCCTCTACTACCGGGCCTGGGCCGACGCGCATCCGGCGGTCCAGGTCGAGCGCGCGGTCGGTGGCCGCGTTCGCGCCATGCTTGAAGCGATGGCGGGGATCGGACTTCCCGGCACCCAAAATCCCGATCTCGACACCGTCAAGCTCCGCCAGGCCGCGTCGCTCGCCAGTCAGGTCGACGGCCCCGAACGGCTGACGCTGTTCCTGGCGGAAGCGTTCAAGGTGCCGGTTCAAATCAAGGAGTTCATCGCCGCCTGGATAACCATACCAACCGGGCTGCAGACCCGCCTCGCCAAAGCCTATGCGGGACTGGGCAAAGGGGCGACGATCGGCCCGCGCGTTTTCAGCCGCCAAAGCAGGATCGAACTGCGCGTCGGCCCTCTCGGTTTCGAGGAGTTCAAGGCGTTCCTGCCGGGCGGCTCGCGCCTCAAGCTGTTCAAGCAGGCCGTCCGCGACATGGTCGGGGAATCACTCGACGTCGACCTGCGCATCGTGCTGGCGCGTGAAGCCGTGCCGCCGCCCCGTATCGGAGCGGTCCAACTCGGCCGGACCGCCTGGCTTGCGCGGCCCGCCGAAAGGGGCGATGCTGACGATCTGCGGCTGCGGACAATTGTCGGATGGCGGCCGGAAATGGCGGGGGTCGCGGCATCAGCCTGCTGCTGACGCTGGAGCAAGGGCCACGCACCCAGGCGGTACGGCAGACCCGGCTGGACGAGGGCGAGCTGGTGATCGGCCGCAGCGCGGACGCAGGCTGGCAGATCAACGATCCCGACATGTTCGTTTCCCGCGCCCATTGCAGGATCACGGGCGGGCGAGACGGCTATTTCGTCACCGACACGTCGAGCAGCGGGCTGTACATAAACGACTCCGACAGCCCGCTTGGTGCCGGCCAGTCGACGCGCCTTCAAAGCGGCATGCGGCTGAGGCTTGGCGACTATGTCGTCCATGTCGACCTGCAGACGCCAACCGCCCAGGCACAGCCAGCCAGCCAGCCGGTTCCGGAACGCCTGCCGCCGGGATCGCGGGCGCCGCTGAACATCGGCAGTGACGACTTCTTTCCGCCAAGATCGAGGAAGAGCCGCGACGGCCACGGCCGGCCGATCTGCCGAACCCGTTCGAGCAGCCGGTTGCGGGCGCGTTCGAACGTGCCGCCTCCAGCCAGCGCAGCTCGCCTGCCTTCGATGACCCGTTCAGCCTCGACCCGGTTTCGACGCCTGTGTCGAAAGACGCCGCCGCTTACCGCGAACCCGGCGGCGCGGCGAGCCAGACGGACCCATTCAGCCTCGACCCTGCGCCGTCCCTCGGCCGCGGTGCCCAACTCGCTCCGGGAAAGCCGTCCGATTTCAGTGATGATTTTGCTTTCGGGCCAGCCGCCACAGCCGGTTCGGCAAACGGTGTCGGCCAGGCCGGACAGCGTGAGCGCGTCGCCCAACGACCCGCCAATCCCTGGGATCCGCCTGTGCAGGCAGCTGACGCCCCTCCTCCAGTCCGCACAGGTGCCGCAGCCACGCCAGCCCGCCCGCCGGTAGCACCGCAGCCGGGCGACATGGCGCTTCGCTCCGCATTCCTGCGTGGCATGGGCGTCGAGGAAGCCGATTTCCCGGGGCGCGACAGCGTCGCGGAAATGGAGAAGTTCGGCCGCGAATACCGGTTGATGATGGAAGGCCTGATGCAGCTTCTGCGCAAGCGGGCCGAGGAAAAGGGAAATGCCCGCGTCGCCCAGACCGTGGTCGGGGCTTCCGAAGTCAATCCGCTCAAGTTTCTGCCGACGGTCGACGACGCCATCGTCACGCTTCTCGCCGAGCGCAGCCCCGGATTTCTCACCGGCGAGGCGGCTATCGCCGACGCGGTTCGCGATCTTGCGCAGCATCACGTGCGCGCCTGGCGCGGCGTGCAGGCCGCCTTGCGCCGGATGGTCGACCGTTTTGACCCGGCAGCGATCGAGGAAGAGCTGAAATCGAATTCGGCGATCGGCACCCTGCTTTCGGGCGGGCGCGGCGCCAAGCTGTGGGAGCTCTACCAGAAACGCCATCGTGAAATCGCCGAGAGTGCCGAGAAAAGCTTCCTTGGCGAGATCGGCGCCGATTTTCGGGACGCATATGAGGAGGAGTGAAACATGATCGACCGACGCGAATTCATCGTTGCCCTGGGCGCGACCGGGCTGCTTGCGGCTTGCCAGAGCGGCCCGCCGAAACCTTCGGTGATCACCGTCAACGTGACCGGCGGGGCCGGCATGAACCCGGGACCGGGCGGCGGCGACCGGCCGGTGACAGTTCTCGTCATGCGGCTGCGCAGTACCGGCAAATTCAATTCCGCCGACTACTTCGCGCTGCAGGGCGATGCCGGCTCCGCGCTGGGCGGCGATCTCATCGGATCCGACCAGATCGCTGTCGGGCCGGGAAAATCCGCGTCCAAGACCATCACCGTCGAGCCGGACGCGACGGCGCTGGGCTTCGTGGCCCTGATCCGCGAGCCTACCGGCAAGAACTGGCGGACGACCAAGTCGGTGTCGGCGGGATCGAAATTCACGATCAACGTCACGGTTGGCAGCGGTGGCATTTCCGCCTAGCGGCCAAAGCAAGGGAGCTCGATGCAGAGAGTAGCGGCATGAGCGAAGCAAACAGGGTGCTGTGGTCCGAAGGCCTTTTCCTGCGGACCCAGCATTTCCAGCAGCAGGATCGCTTTTTCGAAGCGACAGTGCGCGGCGCGTTGCAGGCCGGGCAGTTGCATACGTTCGGCTTTCAACAGCTGACGCTGGACCAGGCGTTGCTGGAGGCCGGCCAGATTTCGATCCTGTCGGCACGGGGCATTTTTCCGGACGGAACGCCCTTCTCCATTCCCGACATGATGGACGCGCCGCGACCATTGCCGGTCACCCCGGACACGGTGCCGGACCGGTGCTGGTCGCGTTGCCGCTGGAACCTCCCGGTGGTGTCGGCTTCGATCCGGCACACGCCGCCGCCTCGGGAGCACGCTATCATGGGCGGATCGTTTCGGTGCGTGACGCCGTCCAGGGCGGCTCGGATCCTGAAGAAATCGAAATTGCCCGTCCGCAGGCGCTGCTGCTTGCGCCCAGCAGGTCGGTCGGCGGCTACACGGCCTTGCCGATCGCCGACCTCAAGGGGATTCGAGCCGATGGCGGCGTCTCGCTGGACGAGGCCTTCCTGCCGCCGACACTGGTGACCGGCGCGGTGGCCTGGTACCGGCAATTGCTCCAGGAAGTTGTCACCGGCCTCGACCAGATCGCCGAGGCGCACGGCAAGATGGTCATGGGCGGACCTGGGCGCAGCGTCGAAGACCTGCTGATGCTCAATCTCGCCAATGCGGCGCGGCCGCGGCTGGCCCATATGCTGGCGCAGGATGTCTTCCATCCGGCCGAGCTTTACCTGGAACTTGCCGGGCTCGCCGGTTCGATGGCAACCTATGGATCGAGCGCGCGACGGCTGGGCGAGTTGCCGGCTTACGATCACATGGCGCCCGGGCCTGCCTACATGGCGCTGGCGGATGCGCTGCGCTCGCTCATCCTCAGCCTGCGCTACATCGAACCGAAATCGCGGGCGCTGCCGGTCATGCGGCATTCGACCAATGTCTGGAAGATCCGCATCGACAATCCGAAGCTGCTGGTCGCCAGCCGCATCGTCATCCGGGTCGGTTCGGAGCTGTCGGAAGACGCGCTGCGCAAGATCTTCGTCAACCAGGCGACTGTCGGTTCGGCCGACCAGTTCGAGGGCCTGTGGAAATCGCGTCTGCCGGGCATTCCGCTGAAACCGCTTCATTCCCAGCCGCGCGAGATCCCTTACGACGGCGATCGGCTGTGCCTCGAACTGGACCAGAAAAGCGAGCACTGGGCGTCGCTGCTCGATGCCCCGGCTTCGTCATCGGCGTTTCGGGCGTGTTGCCAAGCGAGCCGCAGGTGGACTGCTACTCGGTGAACAGGTGAGATGATGAGCCGCGATGATCCTTTCGGACTGTCGGAGGATCGCGAACGCACCCGCATACGATTGACCGGCGCGCCGACGCCGCGCCCGATGGCGCCGCTCCTGCCGGGCGCGGCGGTCAAGCGGTCGCGCACGCACCCGAACGCGCTCGTCAACGCATTCGCGCCCCTGCTCGAGTTCGCGCCCGAGCTTGAAAGCGCGCTGGCGCCGGAGAACCCGGAAGCCCTGCGCACCCGTCTGCTCGAAGAACTGGTTCGGGCACGCGACACGGCAATGGCGACGGGATCCTCGATGGAGCGGGCCGACCAGGCGGCCTGGGTGGTGGCGGCGTTGCTCGACGACCTCGCCCTGAACACGCCTTGGGGCGGGGCCAGCGCCTGGCCGCGGCAGCCGCTGGTGGTGATGCTGCGCGGCGATGTCGATGCCGGCACGCAGTTCTTCACGCGTCTCGACGAGTTGGAACGCCATCCCAACCGCGACCGCGAATTGCTGGAGTTGCAGTATGATTGCATGGCGCTCGGCTTCCGCGGCAAATACCGCGTGCCCGGCCGGTCGGGCGACCGGTCGCTCAACGCCGTTCGCGTGGCGGCGGCACGCTTCCTGCGCGATGCCGACGCAGAAGGCGCGCCGCTGTCGCCCAACTGGAAGGGCGTGATCGCCTCCGACGAGCCGCAGCGCTTCATCGTGCCGATCTGGGTCATGGCGCTCGGTGCGGCGGTCATCGCCACCGCCATCCATGTCGGGCTGTCGATGGGGCTGAGCAGCCAGGCGGTCGAACTATCAGCCCTTGTGCGCGCACTGCCGCCGGCTGAACGCGGCGATATCAGCCGGACGTCGCCCAAGGTCGACGCCCCGCCGCCGGAGAAAGTGGATTTTGCGCTGTTGCCCGAATTCCAGGCTGGTGCGCCCGCCGGCCTCAAATCCGCGCTCAGCGGCACCGAGAGCGTTTCGCTGGCCAAGCTGGTCATCCAGGCCTCCAACCCCGAACTGTTCCAGTCGTCGCGGCCACAACTGACCGACGGCTTCGAGCCGCTGATCGCTTCGATCGCCAAGGTGATCCTCGCCAATCAGGAGCTGATCGGCAACATCACGGTGATCGGTCATACGGACGGCGTTCCCCTGCAAAAGACCAATCCGCTGTCGACCAACCAGCGGCTGTCGGAGGCGCGCGCGCAGACGATCGCCGACATGCTGGTCCAGAACGGGGTGCCGCAGGACCGCGTTCATTCCGAGGGCCGCGCGGCCACCGATCCAGTGGCCAGCGACAGCACGCGCGAGGGGCGAGCCTTGAACCGCCGCGTCGAGGTGCTCGTCGAAAAGAGGCTGTGAGATGTTCATCCTGCGCTTCCTCTGGGCGGTCCTGACATCGCGCTGGCTGTGGACGCTGATCGGCATCACGCTGCTTTCCCTGGTCATCTGGGTATTCGGTCCGATCGTCAGGGTCGGTCCCTATTCGCCTTTCGATTCCGACAATGTGCGCATTGCCATGATCGCGGGGCTGATCATCCTGTGGTTGATCTGGCTGATCGTCGCGCAGCGCCGGGCCATCCGCGCCAACCGCATGTTCGTCGCCGAGATCGCCGCGCCGGTTGCGGAGAAGCCCCTCGGGCCCGGCGAAGAGAACGTCGCCGCCGTGGGCGCCAAATTCGCCGAGGTGATGGCCGAACTGAAACGCCGCAAACTCGGCGGACGCAAATTCCTGCGCGAGATGCCATGGTATGTGATCGTCGGGCCGCCGGCCACCGGCAAGACCACGGCCTTGCGGCAGTCCGGACTGAATTTTCCGATCGACCTCACCGACGATCTGCAAGGGGTCGGCGGCACGCGCAACTGCGACTGGTTCTTTTCCGAGAACGCGGTTCTGATCGACACCGCCGGCCGCTATGTCCAGCAGGAGAGCCAGCCCGATGTCGACGCGGCGGAATGGCTGGGCTTCCTCGACCTTCTGAAGAAGCATCGCGGCCGGCGCGCGCTCAACGGCGTGATCGTCGCGCTGTCGATCGACGTGCTTTCGGAGGGCGACGAAGCGATCAAGGCGCACGGCCGCAAGATCCGCCGCCGGCTGGCCGAGCTCAACGACCGGCTGGAAATCCGCCTCCCGGTCTATCTGATGCTGACCAAGGCCGACCTGATCAAGGGTTTCGAAGCGTTCTTCGGCGGCCTGTCGACCGCCTCGCGCGAGCAGGTCTGGGGAACGACCTTCGCGCTGGATGCGCGCGTCGATGCCAAGACCATCGAACGCGAGATTTCGACACTGGCGACGGAACTGGAGCGGCGGCTGGTGCCGCGCCTGGAGGATGAGGACAAGCTCGCCGCCCGTGCCGATATCTTCAGGTTCCCGCCCAGCTGTCCAGCCTGTCCGAACCGATCCAGGTTCTGGTCGAGGCGATGTTCGGCGAGAGCCGCTATGAAGAGGCCGCATGGCTGCGCGGCCTCTATCTGACATCGGCGACGCAGGAAGGGGCGCCCATCGACCGGCTGACCGCAGCACTGTCGTCGTCCTTCGGCCTGCCGCCACGGCGGGTCCTGCCAGCGCCAAGGGTCGAGAAGCGCAGCTTCTTCCTGAAGAACCTGCTCACCGACGTCATCTTCAAAGAGGCCGGCCTCGGCACGTTCGATCCGCTGGCGCAGCGCCGCCGCGCGTGGATCTGGCGCGGTGCAGCGACCGCATGTGCAGCGGCCGCCCTGCTGGCCGGCGGGCTGTTCACCTGGTCCTATTTCGACAACCGCAACGCGATCACGGCCCAGGCAAGCCAGTTCGAGGCGCTGCAGACGCCGCTGACTTCCGTTGCCGCAAACCCGGCATCGGTGCAGCAGCCCGCCATCGACAGTGCGCTCGAGGCAATGGACACCGTCGCAAACGCCCGCACAGCACCGCCGGGCAGCGCCCAGGATCTGCTGGGCCCATCGGCCTCGGCGGAACTGGTGCGGGCGCAGACCGACACGTACGACCACGCCCTGCGCAACGTGCTCGAGCCGCGTATGGTCGCGCTGCTCGAGGCGACCATGTGGCGGCAGATCCGCGATCCGGATTTCATGCTCGGCGCGCTCAAGACCTATCGCATGATGACGGGCCTGTCGCAGATGGATCCCGATTTCGCCCAGAACTGGTGGGTGAACAGCCTGCCCGAATTCGCGGCCGCGGCACCATTCCCGACCGCCGATGCCGAAGAGCATCAGCTTGCCGCCATTCGCCGCATGGCGGTCGACGAAAGCTATGTCGCGCCCGACCAGGCCCTGGTCGCCGAAGCGCTGAAAACGGTGTGCACGATCTCGTTGCCGGCGCGTGCCTACAAGCAGTTGCTGGCCGATCCGGAGGTGGCCGGGCTCAAGGAGTGGATCCCTGCCAATTTCGCCGGCCCCAATGGCGGCAAGGTGTTTGCGCGGCGTTCCGACAAGACACTTCGCGTCGGCATTGCCGGGGCCTTCACCTATGCCGGCTTCCACGACGCCATCCTCGACCGCGTCGACGATGTCGCCGCCCAGGCGGCGCTCGACCGCGCGGTTTTCGCCGGCGGCTGCTCGGAGAATTCCGAAACCTCGGTTTCGGCGCTGTCCGAGGACATCCTGAAGCTCTACTATGACGACTACATCGCGCAATGGGACAGCTTCCTGCGCGACATGCGGCTCGCGCCGTTGACCGATCTCAATGTCGCCAGCGAAAACCTGAAGGATCTCTCGAGTGCCGATTCAGCCCTGAAACGGCTGCTGACGGCGATCGTCCAGGAGACCGAACTGACGCGTTCCGACGAGGCGCCTGCTGACGACAAGGCGGCAGCCAAGGGCGCCTCCAAACTGCTCGGCAAGTTGGGAAAACTCGGCAAGCTGGCGACAAGCGGGGCGAAACTGCTGCCCCGTGCCGGGTCCGCCACAGAGGTGGACCTGACCGGCAATCTGGTGGCCGAACATTTCAAGCCGCTGAAGAGCACCATCGCCGAGGTCGACGGCCAGCCGCCGGCACTCGATGCCGCCGTCGTCGCGCTGACCGCGCTGTCGAACGTCCTGCAGACGGTCACCGCCAACCCCAATCCGCAGGATGCCATCAAGAAGCAGGGTGGCCTTGCCGAGCTGACCGGCGCGGTCGCGAGGCAAGCGCAGATCTTGCCCGACCCTATCAACGCCTGGCTCGGCGGCATTGCCGGCGACACCAGCAATTTGACGCAGAAAGCGGTCACTTCGGAGCTCAACGCTATCTGGCGGGCGGACATACTGCCGTTCTGCCAGGCCGCTTTGGACAACCGCTACCCGTTCAGCGCCGACAGCGCGGTCGACGTCAACGTGCGCGATTTCGCCCGCCTGTTCGGGCCGGCCGGGCTGATCGACGGCTTCATCAACGACCACCTGATCAACTATGTCGACACCACCAGCCAGCCATGGAAATGGCGCGCCGATTTCGGCCTCGATCCTTCGGCGCTGGCGGCGTTCGAGCAGGCCAGGCATATCCGCGACGATCTCTTTCCCGGAGGGACGGGACCGGTGATGAGCTTCACGCTCGAACCAAAGGACCTGTCTCCCAACGTCACGCGCGTCACGCTCAATCTCGATGGCCAGACGCTGGTCTACTACAACAACGCGACGCGGCCGCAACCGATGACCTGGCCCGGCAAGGACGGCACCGGGGTCATTTCGCTCGCGTTCCAGCCCATCGACGGATCGCCCGAAATCATGCTCAACGAGACCGGCAGCTGGGCCTGGCTGAGGATGCTGCGCAGCGGCCGTTTCGCCGGCACGTCGCTCTCCGATGTCTACAGCCTGCGCCTGGGCACGAAAGGCATGTATGCCGATTTCGAGCTCAAGGCGGCCAGCGTCGAGAACCCCTACAATCTGGAGATGTTCAAGAAATTCTCATGTCCGCCGCAGATATGAACACCGGATTCTTCGGCAAGATCCCGGCGACCGGAGATTTCGTCGCCGCCAACCTGCCGCGGACTTTCATCGACCGCTGGGACCGCTGGATGTCGATGGAATTGCTGGCGCGGCCCGACGAGGGAGACCTCGACACCCGCGCATGGCGCTTCATCATCCAGGCTGGCATTTTCGGCGACCAGCCCTGCGCCGGCGTGTGGCGGATGAGCGAGGATCGCGTCGGCCGGCGCTATCCATTCGCCATCGTGCGGTTGGGCCCACCGCCGGAGCCCCTCGATCCGTGGTTCGACGCCGTCGTGGCGCTCATCCAGAGTTGTGTCGGCGACTATTGGCCGCAAACAAGATTGGCCGAGCAACTGCAGGATTTACCTCCTCCCGGCTCGGCTGGTGATCCGCCACGAATTGCATTTTGGAGTGATGATTGGCAGGTCAAAGAGTTCAGTTTCGCCGACATCCAGGATCTCGCTGCCAATGCCTTGCCGGCGATGCGCGCGGCACCGGCCGAAACGGTGGAATTCTAAGCCAATGGGATGCACCGTATTCGCCGAGAAAATGGGATGGTTCCACAAGGGCAGTGACGGCAAGGGCATCGCGCCGGGTGACGTTTGTTTGACACCGCCGCCACCCCCGGCAGGCCCCCTGCCCGTCCCCTATGTCAACATGCTGTTCGCCAGCGATCTGACAAAGGGCAGCAAGAGCGTCAAGGCCGACGGCAATCCGACGTGCCTGGAGGACGTTTCGGAGATCGCGACAAGCACGGGCAATGAGCCAGGCACGCAAGGCGGTGGGGTCATAACGCACAAGACCAAGGGCAAGGGCAACTTCACGCTCTGGTCCTTCACGGTGAAAGTCGAAGGCAAGGGCGTCTGTCGCCATGGCGATCCGCTACTCCAGAATGAAGCCAGCAGACCGCCGAACTGCACCGCACCCGGCGCGCTTGTGATCCTGAAAGCGGCGCTTGGCAGCGATTATCGCAAGAGCAAATGCAAGACGCCCTACGACAGCGACAAGCACCGCCCGAGCATCAAACAACCCCAGAAGGACGAGGTTTACGGCAAGCAGTGCTGGGAGTGCGCAAAACAGATCCGTGCAGGAAAGCGGGCCAAGACACCAGGCGGCAAATGGATGCGCGAGGAGGACTACGGCAAGGCCGATTCCGGTGGGAAAAAACGCTACAAAAACCGTGATCGAAAGAAAATGACACCGGATCATCAGCCGCCTCTGAACCGTGCATGGGAACTCGGCGGCTGCCATCTCAAACCGTCGCCTGACGCGTTCAAGGAACTCATGAGCAAGCCTGAGATGGTGAGGCCGCATTGTCGCGCGCACTCCAACACACAAGGCACAAAGGTCTCCAAGATTGGCGCCAGCATCAGAGCCGGGCGCTCCTAGAGGGGAATGGAGATGGATAAACGCTACAAGGAGATTCAGGCGCGATACCTCGCTGAAATGCGTACGATCCTGCCCGCGGTCATGGCCTGGTGGAAGGCCCACGCTGTTCGTGATCCGTCCGAGCTTGTCGGTTCGGTTCCACAGAATGATTTCGAAGCTCGGTGGCCGGCCGGACCGACTGCTCACCCTCGGGTTCTCCATGTCTTTCGCAAGTACTTCCTCGAGATCGATACCCTGAATCTCGATAACGAAAGCCGCGAGCCCCCCCGCGGCGGCGAGACAAAGGAAAGCGACTGGGGGACGGATGGAGAGACCGAGGAGGTCGATTTCCAGCTTCCGATTGACCTGCTGGTCGATGATCTGCCCAACGTCGCACCCGATGTCTATGAACTGGTCAGGGGCCTTGTTTTCGTACCCATCGGTCAATCTCCCGACGAGGAGTTCTGCTGAGATGGCCTTCAAGATCGTGCACAATGTCGAGAAAGCCGTGCGCCAATTGCTGGGTGCGCCAACCGATCTTTACGGAGAAATTCCCGATCAAGGCCGGGAAAGACCGCTCGCCGATGCAACCGACGCGCACAAACGCCTCTATGCCCAATATGTCGCGGACTTTGCGACGACATACGAGATTGGCGATGCGTGGTGGCAAGATTGCGTCGAAGCCTTCGTCTCGGACGGCTACAAAAGATCGGAAGCGATTGATCTGGCCTATGACAAGCGACTTGCCGGACCCGCCTCCGCGTCCGAGGTTGTCTGGTTCTTTCGCACGTACTGGCTGTCGTTCGACGAACTGAACCGAACCCTTCCGCCGGGCGACCGCGTTCCACCGCAAGTCGCCATGCTGGGCTGGCTGGTCGAAGGAGGCCTCAAGGACTATGTACGCCTGCTCACCTGCATGCCGTACTGGCCGATCGGGCTCGACGAGAACGGTAACTGGAGCTGAGTCATGGCCTTTGACGTCTGGCTCGAAAACCGCACACCCTTTGCTGCCGCGACCCACGTGCAGTTGAATGCGGACGGTCAGGAAGTGCTTGTGGCCATGCTCTCGGCGAGCTTCGAGTCGCCAGAGTCAAACGGCGCACTGCGACCGGCCGACGAGCAGTTGCCGGTCACGTTCGGTGACGTTCCGTTCGGCAACCCGACCCTGTCCTCCAACAGATACGAGGCAGACATCGCCCCGGTGAAGCCCGCCGCGGAAGTGATCGTCAACGCAACGGCCTATGCCACAAACGGCAGACCGGTGCGCGAGATGCAAGTGGGTCTGAGCATAGGCAATGTGCGCAAAGTGCTGAACGTCGCCGGCGATCGCATCTACGATGCCGGCAGCTACAGCGCGCCGCATCCTTTCAGGACGATGCCGATCGTCTACGAGCGCGCCTATGGCGGCACGACGCAGGATGGGAGAGTCGAACCACGCAATCCGGTCGGCGTCGGGTTCCATCATGCCGCTTCGGCGGATCCTGCCGTCAGGACACAGGCGCCGAACATCACTTATCCAGGCGAGCCGGTCTTGAGCCCTGCCGACCGGCCAAGGCCGGCAGGATTTGCAGCACTGGGCCGTGGCTGGCAGCCGCGGCTCGGCTTTGCGGGCACCTATGATCAGAACTGGGTCGACACGCAATGGCCGTTGCCGCCAAAGGATTTCGATCCGCGACACCACCTTTGCGCACCGGCAGATCAACAGTTGCCGCGGCTTACCGGTGGTGAGGAAGTGTCGCTCGTCGGCCTCACACCGACGGGACGCTGGAGCTTCCGACTGCCGCGGATCACGGCACCGGTGAGGTTGATTTATGACGACAGGGTAGTGGTACACGCCTTTGCGCCGGACACTGTAATCATCGAGCCGGACCTTTGGCGCGTGACGCTGAAGGCACGCCTGTCCTTCGTGACGCGCCGCAACGCCCCGGCGTTGCGTGAGATTGTTTTCGGCCATGTCACGCCAGCACTGCTTTTGGCACGACGTAAGCGCAAAGAGTATCTTCTCCCCTCGGCGGCGACGGCACGCTGCGCGATCAGCCGGTCTGGCAGCCATGAAGCGGCCGCTCTATGTCGCAGGCGCCGGTGCGGTCACCGCGGCAGGGTTAAACGCGCGGCAGACCATTGCAGCAATTCGCGCGAGCCTCTCCGCCTTCGAGGAGACGGTGCTAGCCGACCCGCTCGGCGCCACTCAGATCGTCGCACGCATTCCCTCCCACCGGCGCTTGCGTCCAAGCAATGGCGTCTGGCTGGTCAATATGGCCGCAAGAGCCATCGGCGAAGCGTTGCAAAGCGGCAAGATCGCATCCGAGGGGACCGCTATTTTGCTGACACCACCCGAAAGCTTTCGCAATCACCCGGCCTATGGTGACATTGCCCCGTCGGCTTTCTTGGCGGCGGTGATGTCGGCGACCGGACATAAATTCCACCCGGCATCACGGGCAACCGACGGCGGCGCGGCCGCAAGCATTGGCCTGCTCGAACGCGCATTGGAAATGATGGAGCAGCAAGGCGTCGAGCAGGTTCTGCTCGGTGGGGTCGACAGTCTCGTCAACGACACGGATTTCGCTCGACTGGGGCAGGCTGGGCGCCTCAAGGGAGAAGACAACGCACAAGGCCTTGTTCCGGGCGAGGCGGCGGCCTTCGTCCGGCTGACGCGCAGCCCGGAAGGAAATGCGCCCGTCCATGCCGCCATCCACGGCGTGGGCCTGGCCCAAGAAACAGACAGCGTTCTTTCCGAACGCTACAGTCAGGGTCGCGCCTTGCTCGGCGCCTTGCGCGATGCCGTGACCGGATCGGGCCCATCAGAGCCCGACATCGATTTTGTCATCAGCAACAGCAATGGCGAGCGCTACAGCGGTTGGGAGCAGTTGATCACGCGGCCACGCTTCTACCGCACGCGCCGCGAGACGCTGCCCACCGCTTTCCCCGCCATGACCATCGGCGACATCGGCGCTGCCGGCGGGGCGCTTGCGCTGATGCTGGCTGCCGACAGTTTCCTCAATGACTACGCGCCCGGAAAGACCGCCGTCTGCGAACTCGCCTCGGAGAACGGCCTGCGCGCCGCGGCGGTGATGGCCCGGATGACCCGGCGCTGAAACTCACATCCAGGCTGGAAAGCGGCGGGTGACGCGCCAATCGGCAAGCGGCGTGTCAGCTGTGGCCAGTGCCGCGCGCAACGCGTTGAGCCGCAACAGGCGCATCGACCGGAAAGGTCGATGATCGCGCCCACCGCGTCCCTCGTCCCACCATGCCTTGACCTTGTCGGCCACCGGGAGCGCGGCGTCGTCCAGATGGGCGAAATCCTTGCCGAGCAAAGCCGGGTCGACGACAAAAAGGTCAGTGTCGCCGAAATCAACCTCGAACAGGTCGCGAAATGCCGCACCGGCGGCAACGACAAGTTCCGGCTCGCGCATTTTTTCGATCAGCCAGGGCATCACCGCGCGATCGCCAAACAGGCCTACCGACGCTGTCGCCACGCCGCGAAGCGCGGGCTGCTCCAGGTGCTTCTGCAGCCAGCCCTTGCCGGCCTTCGCCGCACTCGTCAGCAGGCGGATTTCGATCGCCGCCGCCGCAAGCCCCGGTTCCGTCAGCACGATCTTGTCGATGACGGGATGGGCGGACCGCGTTTCGCCAAGCAGGCAAGCGGCCAAGGCCGCCGTCAAGCGTTCCTTCGGCGTCTCTCCGTCAAGGCCGGTCAGCACGGACGGCAGGACGTCGCGGCGCTTGATGGCGCCGGCGAGCCTGACAGCGCGGCTGCGTACCTTTGCGTCGGAATGGTTCGCCAGGTCGGGAAGACGCGGCCCCGGATCCACGCGATGGTGCCAGAGCGCCGATAGGCCGAGGCAGCACTGCAGTGCATCCCGGCTGTCCAGCCATTTCGCCACCAGCGGCCGCAGGTTTTCACGCGGCGTGCGCGCGATCGCGGCGGAAAGGCTCGACAAACCATGCTCGCCCAGCGTCGCGGCACTGTTGAGAGCGACTTCGATCAGATCGGCATCCCCCCAACGCAATGCCAGTGCGCCAATCACGAAAAGCTCACCCGGTTCGGCATAGTCCGTGAACCTGGCTTGGGCAGCTTCCCAGCCGGCTTTGCCGGCAGCCATGAGCCCTTCGAGATTGGCTTCGAGACGCTGGTCGATCCGGCCGATATCCGTCTCATCAAGGATAGGGCCATCGATCTCCCGGCGACGGCGAAGCCAGAGGAAAGCCGCATCTTCGGCGTGCTGATCCACGATGGCGGCGATCGTCGCGACCCGATGCATCGGCAATGCCTCAGTTGAGGTGCACGGCCCCGCCGCGAATACGGTTGGTCCCACTCGCCTGGCTGGTCAACTGGGTACCGCGAATGGTCACGCGGCCGTCCTTCTCCAGAATGATCGACGCCAGACCGCAGCGCAGTTCTATGCGTTCTTCGCCGCTGATGACGATACGATCGCCTTCGCGCACAACCGACAGTTTCCTCTCCTTGTGCGCCGGATCGACGATGCGTCCGACGACCAGCGGTCGCGTCGGATCCCCCTCCTCGAACAGGAGCGCCAGCTCCGAACCGATCGCCGAAACATCCAGTTCGGTCAGGCTGCGCGCGGCAATCGCCGTCTCGCGCGGATTGCCGACGAAGACCACCAGCGGCGCTCCGCCCTCAAAACCGATGAGCAGGCCGATTACGACGCCGTCGATGCGATCCAGCACTTTCATGATGACGCCCTCAATTGTTGTTGATCGTGCTTCCCTTGACGATCACGTCGCCGTCGGCCTTGACGGTGATCTTGCCGCTGCCCTTGAGTGTAATGTCCTTGCCGTCGGCGACAATGGTGCCGTCCTTTTTCATCGTGATCGTCGCGTCACCGCATTTGAGCGTGATGGAGTCGCCAGCTTCGATCACCAGATTCTTGCCAACATTGATCGAACTGTCTTCGGCAATCTGGATACCGCTGCCCTTGCCGACCTTGAGAGCATGCGCTCCGCCGACATCGGTGGCGTCGTCGGCGCCGATCTTGGCCGTTCGTGCCTTGCCTATCTCGGACGATTGCGCCCCGCCGACAGCGAAACTCTGATCGGCGCCGACATTGACGCTTTGCGCCGCCGCAATATTCCAGCTGTCGGCCGCCCCGATGTCGTGGCTCTGCGCTGACCCTACAGTGACCGACCGTGTCGCGCCGATGGTGTTTGTCTGCGGCCCGCCAACGCTTCGCGTCTCGGATGCACCGACCGTGTCGATGCGGGCAGCGCCCACGGTGACGGTCTGGACAATCCCCACCGTCTGCGAGTGGTTGGAGCCGATCGTCTCCGTCGAGTTCGAACCGATACCTATCGTCTCATTCGCCCCCACCGTCAGCGAGCGGTTCTTGCCCACCGTCTCGGTGTCGTTGTTGCCGATATTCGTGGTCTGGTCGACGCCGACCTTGACCGTCTTGTTGTTGCCGACGTCCTCGTCGAGGTTGTGGCCGACGGAATGCTTGGCATCGTGGTCGATGCGGTCGGACTGGTCGTGCTGGACGAGCTTGGTGCGGTCGTGCTTGATCAGAAGGTTGTGGTCCTTCTGCGCCTGAAAATTGACCAGTTCCGAGCCGGCCTTGTCCTCGAACATCAGCTCGTTGTAACCGCCGCCGCCTTTCGAGGAGTTGGATTTCCAGCCCGATTGCGTTGCGTTGCCGGGCAAGCCATACGGCGGCATCTGCGAGGCGTTGTAGACCCTGCCAGTGATGATCGGCAGGTCAGGATCGCCTTCGAGGAAGTCGACGATCACCTCTTGGCCGATGCGCGGTATCTGGATGAAGCCCCAGCCGCTGCCGGCCCAGGTCTGCGAGACACGCACGAAGCAGGAACTGTTCTCGTTCTTCTTGCCGAGGCGGTCCCAGTGGAACTGCACCTTCACACGGGCATATTTGTCGGTGAATATCTCCTCGCCGGAAGGACCGACCACCGTCGCCGTCTGCGGCCCGCGCATGATCGGCCGCGCCGTGATCCGCGGAGCGCGGTAGGGCAAGGCAGTCGGCGCGACACCCAGCACGATCTTGTAATTCTCGCTGTGGGCCTCGTTCTGGGTCCTGTAGCCCGGATCGAACAGCCTGTATTCGGCGCTGATCACCAGATACTCCTGGTTCTGGTCATCGCGCGGAAAGCTTTCCAGCTTGAATGTACAGCCGGAATGGAGGCCGCGCACGGTTCCGACCGCGGTGATGCGCTGGTGCACGGCCTGGAGTTCCTCGCGCCGGATACCGGCCAGGGTGTCGCCGCGCCCAACATCGAGATGCGCCCCGGGCTGGCGATAATTCTCGCCGGAGGCTTCCTTGTGGCTGAACGGCTGGGCGGACTTCGCCATCAGATCGGCGCCAGGCTTCTTGAAATCATAGTCGGTATGGGCATAAGCCCCCGGCCGCACCGAACTGCCCGGAATCCATTCGGTGATGTATTCGACGTCGCGCCGCGAACCCTGCCCCTCGAAATTATAGAGTATCTTCTCGTAGCCCGGCGCCGGCTTCAGCTTGCTCATCGTATCGCACAGAACGAGCGTGTGCTTGCCCTCGTCATGCTCGAAGAAATAGAAGATGCCTTCGTGCTCGAGCAGGCGCTGCACGAAATCCAGGTCGCTCTCGTCGAACTGCACGCAATATTCGCGCGAGGGGTACGACCCTTGCAGCCGCTTCTCGAATTTCGCCGTACCGTATTTCGAGAAGATCTTTTCGACGATCTCGACGGCGGTCATGTTCTGAAAAATCCGGCAATCGGTGGTGTTGCCGAGAAACCAGAGCCACGGCCTGACGACCGCTTCGTAGTAGGCCAGCCGGTCCTCGATGCGGGTCAGGCGAAACTCGGACACCAGGCCGCTGAACCAGCGTTTCGGATCGGATTCGCCTTCAACCGAAACCACGCCGCCCAGCATCTTCAGCGGATCGATATCCGCCTTGGGGCTGACGAAGCCGACCGTATAGGCGAAGCAGCGGCTGATCTCGTCGCGCCCGACAAGATGCGTGAAGGTCAGGTCGGCGCCGGCCGGCGTCTGCACAACCGTGGCACGTTCGTTCGGCATGGGTCGTGCCCCTCCTGGACGCGGCCGCCGGCGCGGTGGATTTGAAGTTCCCGCCAGCTCATCGGGAACTTTTCAGGGCCCGCCGCACCAGGCCATGTTGAGCCTACCACATGTTGTCGCGCCTACCAAAGAGCATGCACGACAGCAAAACCTTACCATGTCGATGCATCGGCTCGAAACGCCGCTGTCCTGTTGGATGTGCAAACTGCTAGAATGTGGAGTATCGGTCAGCATTCGGTGGCGATCCTGGATGTATATCAGCCTGCAAATCAACAATGTCGACGCCTTGCCGCCTGGCCTCTCGACCGGCTACGCGGCGCGGGATCGCAGCTTCGAAATCGGACGCGATGCCTGCGACTGGACCTTGTCGGACCCGACAAGTTCATCTCGGGACGGCATTGCGAGGTCCGCTACGAGGCAGGCGCGTTCTGGCTGCACGACATCTCGCGCAACGGAACCTACATCAACGGATCAAACCAGCGCATGACCGGCCCGCATCGGCTGGGCAATGGCGACCGGATGCTGATCGGCCGCTATGTCATCTTCGTCTCGATCGACGAGGAGCGCGCCGCGACAGGTCATCCCGGCCACGGTGCGACGCAGCGCGAAATGTCCGTCGCGGCAGGCCGGCCGGCGGAATTCGGAGATGGGCCGTTCTTCGATCCCGCGGGGCAACGGTCCGGGCAGCGGGGTGCGGCGTCAACGTTCCCGTCGCAACCGCTTTTGCCCTCGACCAGGGACGAAGTGCTGCGGGAAATCGCGATCGCGGCCGGCATCTCGCCGGAACTGCTGCAAGCGCGCGACCCGCATGAAGTTGCCGCCGAAATCGGTACGGTGCTGCGCACGGTGGTCGAGGAACTGACCTTGCTGCTGAAAGCGCGCGCGGCGGCGAAAATGCTGGCCAAGAGCACGCAGCGAACGATGATCAGCGCCGCCGACAACAATCCCCTGAAATTCGTTCCTGCAACCGACGACATCCTCGAAATCATGTTCGCACGGCGCCGGGCCGGCTATCTTGATGCCAGGCGCAGCATCGAAGATGCATTCCGAGATCTGAAGACGCACGAATTCGCCACCTATGCCGCCATGCAGGCCGCGCTGTCGCGGCTGCTCGACGACCTGTCTCCCGAAGCGATCGGAAGAAAGCTTCCGCCGACGTCGTTCTCGTCGAAGAAGAGCCAGGCCTGGGACGCTTTTGTCGCGACCTGGCGAACCATGGAGGAAGCGCACGAGAACGGCATGCTGGACATATTCCTGGCCTATTTCAGCGAAGCCTACGCCAAGGCCGACAAGCAGAAATAGGCCGGCATTCGGTTCCAATCGAGAGTTTCTGAGATTACGATCGCATACGACAATTCGCCAAGCGGGTAAGGCTTATCGACCTGGGGGTCTGCGGCAAATGTCATCATACGGCGGGATAGTAAGGTGTAGCCGACCGTCCTCAAGACACTGCCCTGGTCGTCAGGGCCTGCCTTTGTTTTACCCGATCGCGAGCGGCCTTGCGCCTGTCCGGCAAGAGCGCGGGTGCCGGGCGTGGACGGACGATCGGCCATGAACTCGAAAGACGATCCTTTCGGCCCGGCGGGCAAGACCGTCATTCGCGCCACGCCACGGCGGGAGCGAAAGCCGGCGCCGGTCGCTCAGGAGCCCGTCGCGGATGGCGGGCATCCCTCGCCGGTCAAGGAATCGACCGTGTTCGATCCCGGCGTCGGCCGACATACACCGCCGGGCTGGACGTCGGGGACCGTGATCTATCAAGGAACACCTCCAGTAACGGCGCCGACGTCGGCTCTGCGGCAGGAGACCCTGCTCAATGTCACCGACAGTGTCCGATATTCCGCGGCAAACCCGATCCTTGCCGCGGCCGCACCGTTGCTGATGCTGTTCGGCCAGCTCAGGCTTATCTCTGTCGAGAGACAGGCGGAGCCGTTGGCCGAACATGTCACGGAGGCGATCGACAAGTTCGACCGGGTACTGGAGAAAGCAGGCGTTGCCGAAGAGGATGCGCGGATTGCGAAATTTGTCCTGTGCGAAACCGCCGACGATCTCATGGGGAATCTGCCCTGGCCACGCAAGGACGCCTGGGCACAGCACAGCATGTTGTCGCAGTTCTTCCACGTCGAGCCCGACGGCACGGGCTTTTTCGAAGCGCTGAACAAGGTCCTGGCCAGCCCGGAGGCCCATTACGACCTGCTCGAACTGATGCATGTCTGCCTGTCGCTGGGGTATGAGGGCCAGTATCGCGGCCTGACACGCGAGGACAGCAACCTCGAACGCGTTCGGCGCGACGTCTACGAAACGCTTCGCTATTTCAAGCCTCGCGCGGACGAAGACATCTCGCCTCGCTGGCAGGGCCTGGCGACGACGATGACGCAGTCGTGGACACGCCTGCCGCTGTGGGCCGTGGCGGCAGCGGCGTCGGCACTGCTGACGGCGGCATTTTTCGCACTGCGGGTCTTCATCACCAATGAAGGCGACGCTACCGCTGGTGAATTGCTGGCACTCAACCCATCGACGCCGATCGCCATCGAGCGCGCCAGCGTGGCACCGTTGGCCGAGCCGGCGAAAGTCGTCACCCCTCCCGCAGCCACCACCACGCAGATCGATCGCATCCGCTCGGCACTGGCCAAGGACGTCGACGCCGGCGGGCTGACCGTCGGCACGAAGGGCGACTTCATCGTGGTGGAAATCAGCAATGTCCTGCTGTTCCAGTCCGGCAGGGCCGATGCGAAACCAGAGTTCCAGCCGATAGCCGCCGATATCGCAGCCGCCCTGGAACCCGAGCGCGGCCCCATCAGGATCGTCGGCCACACGGACAATGTGAAGCCGCGAAAATCGAGCCCGTTCAAGTCCAACTTCGACCTTTCCGTCGCCCGGGCGAAGGCCGTCGAGACCATGATGGCGCCGAAGTTCAGCGATCCTTCCAGGCTGACGGTGGACGGCAAGGGCGAGGACGAGCCAATCGCCGACAATGCAACAGCGGAAGGCCGCGCCAAGAACCGCCGTGTCGATGTGATGATCGCCAAGGAGGAAAAGTTGTGAGCAGGGCCGGTTGGAAGCGGCCATGACGCGTTGGCTGCTGCGGATATTCAGCATGATCGCGCTGGCCGGTTTTGCGGCGGCAGTGTGGTTTGCCGGACCTTTGGTCCGCTTCGCCGACAGCCGTCCTCTCGAACCTACCTGGCTGCGTTCGGCAATCATCGGTGTGATCGTGGCGGCCGTGACGCTCTTCTACGGATTGCGTTTCTGGCGGATGCGCAAGGCGCAAAAGGCATTGGAGATCGCCGTTGCCCGCAATGACGACGGGGATAGCGACTCGCAGGTGCTCGAGGCGCGGATGAACGAGGCGATCGCCGCGCTCAAACGGTCGAGCGGCAAGCGCAATTTCCTCTATGAGATCCCCTGGTACATCATCATCGGTCCGCCCGGCGCGGGCAAGACAACGGCGCTCGTCAATTCGGGCCTGAATTTTCCGCTGGCCGGTTCAGGCGATGCCCAGCCGGTCGCCGGTGTTGGCGGAACACGCGCCTGCGACTGGTGGTTTACCGACGAGGCCGTGCTGATCGACACCGCCGGACGCTACACGACGCAGGATTCCAATGCTCAGAGCGACAGTAAGAGCTGGCGCGCCTTCCTGTCGCTGCTCAAGAAATATCGCCCACGGCAACCGATAAACGGCGTCATCCTGGCGATCAGCCTTGCCGATCTCATCGGCCTCGACGATCAACAGCTTGACGCCCACGTCGTCGAGATCCGCAGCCGTCTGCGGGAAATCCACGAGACGCTGAAAATCCAGTTTCCAGTCTATCTGCTGTTCACCAAGGCCGATCTTGTTGTCGGCTTCATGGACTACTTCGGCGGTTTCGACGAGCCCCGCCGGCGCAAGGTCTGGGGCGCGACATTCCAGACCGCCGATCGCACCAGGAACATGGCGGCCGAGGCCCCGGCCGAATTCGATGCGCTGGCAAGACGGCTGGTCGAGGAGATGCCCGACCGCCTCCAGGAAGAGGCTGACCCGGCCGCGCGCATATCCATCTTTGGCTTTCCGGCGCAGTTCGGGCGCTGAAGGGCCGAATTGCGAGTTTTATCGCCGGCCTGTTCGATCCGGGCCGCAGCCAGGTGAATGCCAGCCTGCGAGGACTCTACTTTTCGTCAGGTACGCAAGAGGGAACGCCAATCGACCAGGTGTTGGGCGCGATCGGCCGCAGCTTCGGCAGCAATTCCCGCGCCCATCTTTCCGGAACCGGCAAAAGCTTCTTCTGCATGATCTGTTGACGGGCGTCATCTTTGCCGAATCCGGTTGGGTCTCGTATGACAAATCGGCGGCAAGGCGGGCGGCGGTCGCCAGATTTGCGGGGTTTTGCGCCATCGCATTGATCGCCGCGGCGGCGCTCGGAACGCTCGCCCTGAGCTTCACGGCCAACCGGTCGCTGATCGCCTCCACCACGCAGGCCATGGGCCAGTATCGCACGACGGCGGACACACTGCTCAAAAGCACCGAGGTGACCGATGTCGACCTCGAAAACGTCATCGGCCCGCTCGACCAGTTGCGTGATCTGCCGGCCGGGTTCGAAACCGCCGACATGCCGACACCGATCGAGGAGACGTTCGGCCTCAGCCAGCGGGAGCGACTGCTTTCGGCGTCCAAGACGGCCTACCGGCAAGCGCTGGAACGCATGTTCCGGTCACGCCTGCTGATCCAGGCCGAACGGACGATCCAGGCCAAGATGGCCGATCCCGCCGCGCTCTACGAGCCGTTGAAAATCTATCTGATGCTCGGCGGCAAGGCGCCGAAGGTCGACGACGCGTTGATCGTTTCGTGGATGAAGCAGGATTGGGAGCAGAACCGCTATCCAGGCGAAAACAACCGCGCCGGACGCGAGCAGCTCGAAAAGCATTTGCGCGCCATGCTTGCCCTGGACGACGCCTATGATCCGGTTTTCGAACTCAACCAGCCGCTCGTCGAAGCCGCTCAACGCTCGCTCGGGCGCATGAGCCTTGCCGACCGCGCCTCCGCATTGATCAAGTCGGCGGTCTATTCGGCAGCGCTGGAGGATTTTTCGGTTTCCGTCAAAGGCGGATCGGAGGCGCAACTGCTGTTCGAACGTGTCGACGGCGGCGATCTGTCAGGTCTGCGCGTTCCCGGCCTCTACAGTTGGAACGGCTTCAACCATTTCTATCTCGGACAGCTCTCGCATATTGCGCAGATGCTGGTCGACGACCAGTGGGTGCTCGGCGGCGGTGGTGAGCAAGGCGGCATCGACCAGGAATTGCTCAAGCTCGGCCCCGAACTTCTCGATCGTTATGGGAAGGAGTTCGCAACGGCGTGGAACAGCGTTCTCGACGGGTTGAAGTTCAAGGCGATGCTGAAGGACAAGCCGCACTATGTCGTGCTTTCCGCCGTCGCCTCGCCCAGCTCGCCGATCGAACAGCTGTTTACGGCGATCGCCGACGAAACCGCCCTGACGCGCGATGCTGCTTCCGGCAAGGATTCAGGCACAGGGGGTGAGGCCGGCACGGTTCAAGTCCAGTCGCAAGACGCGGCAAAGATGGCCAAGGGGCTGGCTCGCATCGGCATACAAATCGCCACCGGAAAATCGCAAAGCCGCGCCGGCACAGGATCCGCGGCAGCGCAGAACCAGAATCCCGGGGCCAACATCGAAGCGCAGTTCAAATCGTTCCAGGCCCTGGTGAGCGGTCCTGCAGGACACCGCCCGATCGATGCCTTGACCCAGAATTTCCGCGACATCTACCAGAGCCTGCAACTGGCGACCGACGTTCCCTCGCAGACGGAGCGCGTCAACGCCAATCTGCAGCTGCAGATCGCCACGCTTCGCGCCAATGCCTCGCGACTGCCCAAGCAACTCGCCAGAATGATCAATGCGACGGCGAACGAGTTCGAAGGCAACGTCACCGAAACCTCGGTGGCGAATTTGAACCAGATGCTTGACCAGGCGGTCACGGCTGCCTGCGAGGCGGCCGTCAACGGCCGTTATCCGTTCGCCGGCAATGGCACCGAGGACATGGCGATGGCGGATTTCGCGAAGCTGTTCGCCCCGGGCGGGCTGCTGGACCGGTTCTTCGCGCAAAATCTCGCATCGCTGATCGACATGAGCGGTCAGGACTGGAGCTGGAAGCAGGATGCCCGCTTCGGCCGCGACCTGTCGAAATCGACGCTGAAAGACTTCCAGCTGGCGGCCGAAATCCGCAGCGCCTTCTTTCCCCAGGGTGGTTCGGCGCCCTCGGTCAGCATCACCTTCACGCCGTTCTCTCTGCATGGCGATGCCGATGCGGCGGTGCTCGATGTCGATGGTCAGACGGTCCAGAGCAACCAGGCGAGCAATGCGCCAAGCATAGTGACCTGGCCGAGCGGAGCGGCCTCAGGATCCGCCAGTCTAAGCCTGACGCCGGAGCTGCCGGGCCGTGAATCCAGCATCAAGTTCAAAGGGCCATGGGCGCTGAAGCGGCTCATGGACAAGGCGACCATCACCGGCACCGACAGCAATGTCCAGGCGCGCTTCGTGATCGGCGGGCGCGACGTCACCTATACGATCCAGACCGGCTCCGGCCCCAGCCCCTTCCTGCTTCCGGCACTTTCCGATTTCAGCTGCCCGAAGGCGTTTTGAGATGGGCTCGATGCTTTTCAACGCGTCGACACCCGGCATGAGCCGCAGGCGCCCGGACCTTAATTTCGATACTTTAATGGTCGAGCCTGTGGCAGACTGCCGTGAGCGGGCGCCCAGGAGTGCGCCGCAGAGGACGCTTGAGACGCGTTTGGTGGCAAGGTGAGCGATGTCGCCCTTCCCTTTGACAGCTTTGGCGTGAGCCATAAGGGCTGTGTCCGCGAGGTTAACGAAGACAATTATCTGCTTGAGCCACGAACCGGGCTTTGGGTGGTGGCCGACGGAATGGGCGGGCATGACGCCGGAGAAGTCGCGTCGGCCAGCATTGTCGACCATCTCGCCACGATCGGCATCGCAAGCTCGGCTCCGGATCTGCGGGCGCGCTTCGAGGACAGGCTGAGCCGGGCCAATGCTGAAATCCGCGGCATATCGGAATCGCGCGGCATAACCATCGGCTCCACGGTCGCCGCCCTGTTGGCGATGGACGGACGGTTTGCCTGCCTGTGGGCGGGCGACAGCCGGGTCTACCTGATCCGCAACGCCGCGATCTCGCAGATTTCGAAGGACCATACCGAGGTGCAGGAACTCTTGGACCGAGGCATGATCAGCGCGGCCGAGGCGCTCACCTGGCCACGCCGCAATGTCATCACGCATGCGGTCGGCGTCAGCGACGACTTCGTCATCGACTTCCAGCAGGGCGAACTGATGCCGGGGGACATTTTTGTGCTGGCCACCGATGGGCTGACGGCCCATGTCACCGACGCGGAGATCGAGGCAGCGGTGGTGTCGGCAACGCCTCAAGCGGCCTGCGAAAATCTTTTGGAAACGGTGCTGGCGCGGGGCGGAACCGACAATGTCACCATTGTACTGGTGAAGATCGCAAACGAGCGCAATGGACAATCGCTCCACCCTGATCTGTCCAGAGCGGAGGGCCGAGGCTGATGAGCGCCGACGACAAGACGCGAATATCGCCGCAGGTGGCCAACACCGCCGTCGGCACACAGCTCAGCGGCATCTACGAATTGGACGAGCGCATCGCATTCGGCGGCATGGGTGAGGTCTACCGCGGCCACAACATCCAGACCGGAGACCACGTCGCGATCAAAATCGTGCTGCCGGAATTTGCCCGGGACCAGACGATCCTGTCCTTGTTTCGCAAGGAGGCCTCGATCCTCAACCATCTGTCGCATGACGCGGTCGTGCGGTACCACGTCTTCACCATCGATCCCGGCATCGGTCGTCCCTACCTCGCCATGGAATTCGTCGACGGCGAGTCGCTGTTCGACATCATGCGGCGTGGGCCGATGCCGACGGAAGCGGTGCGTAAGCTCTGTCATCGCCTCGCATCCGGCCTGAGTGCCGTGCATCAGGCGGGCGCGATCCATCGCGACCTCTCGCCCGACAACATCATCCTGCCGGGAGGCCGGGTCGACCGCGCGAAGATCATCGATTTCGGCATAGCGCGATCGGCGACGGTGGGCGGGGAGACGCTGATCGGCGGAAAGTTCGCGGGAAAGTACAACTACGTTTCACCCGAACAGCTCGGGCTGTACAGCGGCGACGTCAGCGAGCAGTCCGACATCTACAGCCTTGGGCTGGTGCTGGCGGCCGCGCTGCGCGGCAAGCCGATCGACATGAGCGGATCACAGTTCGAGATCATCGAAAAGCGCCGGACCGTGCCCGATCTCTCCGACATCGACGAGGATTTCCGTGGCATTGTCGAAGCCATGCTGCAACCGGATCCGCAGGACCGGCCGGACAGCATGGCTGATATCGCCAGGATGACGCGCGACGAAGACGAAGCGACAACACCGCCGCCATCCCGGACGCCCCGCGACCGTCCGGCTCTGCCAGCGGCGGGGCATACCCTTATCCCTGATCCCAAGGCACAGCCCCAGCCATCCAATGTCGCGGGGCACAGCGCGGCGACGGCAACGGGTCCGGGTGAGCAGCGCTTCGTCCCGCATGTCCGGCCCGCGCATCTGTCCGAGCCGCGGCCTCCGGCAGCCCCCAGCCCGCCACGCATGGCCGCAAGCAATGTCCCCGCAAAACCCGCAAGAACCCGAACCATCGCAATCGCTGCCCTGGCGACGCTGGCTGTCGCTACAGGCGCCGGCCTGTACCTGGGCGGCTTCATGACGCCGGCGACGCCGACTGTCGGCAAGACATCGCTTTCACCCGAACCACCAAAGCCTGCGCCAGAACCATCGAAGCCGATCCCGACGGACAAAGTCGCAAGCCCGCCCGAGCCGGCAAAGCCAATTCCGCCCGCGCAACCGGAGGCCAGCGCACAGCCGGCTGAAAATCAGCCAGAGGCGGCTCAAAAGCCGCAGCCGGCCAAGCCTGCCGAAGCCCCCTCGCCTGCCGAGCAACCCCCGAAGCCGCCGATGATGGCAGCGCAACCGCAAACGGAGCCGAGTGCGCCATCGGCTGCAAGCCAGGCAGATACCAAGACCGTGCAGACGCCGGAGCCCGCGAAGCCCGTTGTTGCCCCGAAAACGGAGACACCCCTGAAGCCATCCGCAACCGATGCGCAGCAACCGCCCGAAAAGGCACCGCCGGCAATCCAGCCGGACAAGATGGCCAGCGGCAGTCAAACGACAGCTCCGCCGCCTGTCACGACCGCTCCAGCCCCGCCAGCCGCGAAGGTCTCAACGCCGCCGCCGGCCCAGCCAGAGGCCGTGGAGCCCCCGAAGCCCAAGCCTCAGATCAGCCCGCCGGCAGCGCCCAAGGCGACCGTGCCGGCGCCTAAGCCCACTGCGAGCCAGACGGATACCGCGAACGCTGAGAGCCAAAACGCCTCGCCACCGCCGGCCAAACAGCCGGACCAGGCTGTCGTCGCGTTAAATGTGCCCAAACCAGCGATCCCTCCGGTCGTCGACGACCTCGCGCAACGTGTCTCTTGGGTTCGCGACTTCGGCGGCGGCGACTGTTTCTATGCGACCATGACATCGTCAACCGACAAGGCCGCCGCGATCGAAGGTTTTGGCACGGCGGTGCAGCCATTCGAACGGATGCTCAGCGACTTCCAGGCAAAATTCCATGTCGAACCCGACATCAGCGTCCGCCTCATCGAGCCGAGCCAATGCGAAGTCACCAACTTTCTGCGCTTCCTCGGGCAGACCGCGGCCGACAAGCCGCAGCTTGTTCTCGACCGGACATCGGTGCCTGATGGTACGCCGATCAGCGGCACGCTGGTGACGCGCGGCGGGCTCATTTCCAGCGTGCTGCTGATCGATCACAAGGGCATGGTGTTCAATCTCGACGACCGCATCGTCGCGCAATCGGACAAGGCTACCTTCAGCATTCCGATTGGCCTCGGCGCCGCCGATAAGGCCACTGGGAAGGCCGTGCCGCAGATCATCATGGTGATCACCGGCCCGCAGGATATCCAGGCGGCGGCCATCTCCACGCCGATGCCGGCCTCGGTGGTGCTGCCGAAAATTCTCGAGGAGATCGAGACCGACGGATCGCAATTTTCAGCCACTGCCAAGTATTTCCGGCTCGGCGGATAGCATGGACGCCCGATGGAACTCCGCCGCGCGTGTTTGCCTCCTGCCGACCTGCCGATAGAGCAGCGTGATCCGGCTCGAGCCCTGCTTGCCCTGACCGGCCGCATGAGGCTCGCGATCATGGCTGGAGCGGCATTGCTGGCCGTGTTGGCGTCCGGCGAAGCGCGCGCCGAATTCACGGTCTGCAACCAGACACTCGACGTCGTCAATCTGGCGGTCGGCCAGAAGGTCGACAATGCGGACCAGACCGACGGCTGGTGGACCATCGGCGCCAACCAATGCGTGAACGTCATCCGCGAGGAACTGACGAACCGCTACATCTACATCTATGCCACGGATGTGTTCGGCCATGCGATCCTGACCGGATCGACCGAGATGTGCATCGAGCGGCGGCGGTTTTCGATCCGCGGCATCGACGAATGCTGGCAGCGCGGCCATATCGCGGCGCAATTTCTCGAAGTCGATACGCTCGAGCAGGTGCGGTGGACCTTCTTCCTGACCGGAAGCAATCCGTGACGCACAGTATCGACACCAGCTTCAGAGAGAAAAAGCAGGCGCGCGCCGCGCTGCGCAGGCGCACGCTTTGGCGCAGGCTCCTTGCCGGTTTCGCCGTAGTGATCCTGCTGTCCATCGCCGCCGGTTTCTACTTCACCGCGGACTATTGGTCGTTCGGTGACGAAGACGAGGAGTTGCACGCGGTCGAAGGTGCGGATGATGTGCCTGCCGATGCATCCGTCTATGTGCCCGCCATCATCGACCTGGCGGGAGATCCGATGTGGATCACGCTAGCGCCCGATGCCGACACGGCAAGCAAGGGCCATACGGTGGCGCGCCCGGCCGAGCTCGACAGTTCCGGCGCCTCGCCGCAGATCGAGATCCTCTCCGACGTGATGCTGAGCGCCAGCGAAAAGTTCATGACGACGATCCCGTCGACGCAGGAGGACTTCGCCTTCTTCCAGGCACAGCGGCGGACCGCCCCGACATCTCCGGCTGCCGCACCCGCCGAGCAGGCCGCTCCGCCTGCCCCGGCGGCACCGGACGACCAGCAGGGCGACCTGGACAATGACCTTCAGGCGGCACCCGAAGCGAGCGAGGCCCCGGCCGGTTCGGCGCCCAAGGCGGATGCCGACGACCCGGAGGCCGGCTGGGGAGAGACCATCGATCAGGGCGAGGCAGCGCTGCCCGCCTTCAAGAAGACCCAGATCGAGAACAATACGACCGTCGCAACCGTGACCAGCGAGTACCAGCGCTTCGAGGCGACCGAAGACACGTTCGTGAAGATCCTCAACGACCGCAGCCTGGACAGTGTTGCGCTCGATGCACATTTTTCCGCCGACGACGCCAAGCTCGCAGGCGAGGCGCTGAAGAGCCTGTTCAACCGCGACAGCCTGGAGCCGGGTTATGTCGTTGCCATGCGCGGATTCCGGCCGAACCGCGAGACGACGACAATGTCGCTCATGCAGGTTTCGATCTACGCCAAGAATGTCTTTGTCGGCACGCTGACGCGCAATGCCGCGGGCGCCTTCGTGTCGGGTGTCGACCCCTGGGTGCGCGAGGACCTGTTCAACTATTCCGGTACCGATCAAGGCGGGCCCAAGCGGCAATATCGCCTCCTCGACGCGATCTATTCGACGGCCGCGCGCAACAAGGTTCCAACCGGCGTCATCGGCGAGGCGATCATGTATCTGTCGCGAGGACAGGACCTCGACGCCTTCGCCAGCGAGGACCAGCGCCTGGTGCTGATCTACTCGCAGACGCCGCGCGGCAAGGACGAGACGTCCGGGCGGGTGCTTTATGTCGGCGTCCAGGGCGGTGAGAAGACCATCGACTGTTTCGTCTTCCAACAGAGCGACGGCCAGTTCGCCTGCGTCACCGGCAATGACGAAGTGCGCTCGCTCAACGTCGCCAACGGCATGGTCACGCCGGTGAACGGGGTGATGACCTCGACCTTCGGCCCGCGCAAGCACCCGATCCTCGGCGTCGTTCGTATCCACAAGGGTGTCGATTGGGCAGCCCCTGTCGGCACGCCGATCATGGCGGCCTTCGACGGCGAGATCAGCTTTCAAGGCGATGGCGGCAGCTATGGCAATCTGGTGAAGATTTCGCACCCAAACGGCCGCGAGACGCGCTACGCGCATATGCAAAAATTCGCCATTGCGAGCGGCGTCGGCACCAAGGTGAAGGCCGGCGACGTCATCGGCTATATCGGCACCACCGGGCTTTCGACCGGCCCGCACCTGCATTTCGAGCTCTACCAGAACGGCGAGGCAATCGATCCGCTGGGGACGGCCCTCACGGTCGCCACCTATGACACTGGCAATTCCGGTAATTCCGGCGATGTTGCCGTCGAAACGCTGACCGAGCGGATCGTTCATGTCGAAAGCGGCGGCAGCGCCCGCGCCAAGAACCCGAATTCGTCGGCGACCGGCGCCGGCCAGTTCATAACCAAGACCTGGATCCGGATGATGAACACCTATCGCCCGGAGCTTGCACGCACACTGTCGACCGCCGACCTCTTGGCCTTGCGCTACGACGCCACCATTTCGCGTGAGATGGTGCGCAATCTGGCACGCGAAGGCGAGGCCTATCTGCGGGCGCGCGGCCACCAGATCACAGCCGGACGGCTCTATCTCTGCCATTTCCTCGGCATGGAAGGCGCGCACCAGGTGCTGTCGGCGCCGGGTTCGGCGCAACTGAGCGCAGTGCTTGGGGCGGCCGTCATCCAGGCCAACCCGTTTCTCACCGGCAAGACAGCCAGCTATGTGGTGGACTGGGCGGAAAGGAAGATGGGCCAGAAGCTGAGCCGGGTGGCCACCGATGCCACCCCACCGCCGACGACCACGGAAATCCGCCAGACGTCGCCGGAGTTCGAAAAATACAAGCAGGCGGTCACCGCCCTCATAGGCTCGATTCAGAATACGCTTTGAGCCTGTCTGCCACGGCATTGGTCGCTCAGGCCATTGGCGCCACTATTTTTCAGGCCCCTCCGTGAACCAAAACCGCGGTCAAGATCACATACGTCCAGGAGCCATTGTTGGCACAGGCGACCCAGTCGCTGACGAAATCTAGCACCCTGGTGAGTGGAGGGCTGGTCCATGAAAGCGTTCGCGGTCTTTCTGAGCGGGATTATCCTGGTTTTCCTTGCCGCATTCGGCGCCGAGGCCGCCGCGCCTGACGCCAAGCGCGTCGCGCTGGTGATCGGCAACAGCGACTATGTCCATGCGGTCACCTTGCCCAACCCCGCCAACGATGCCCGCCTCATCGCATCGACGCTGCGCAATGCCGGCTTCGAGGTGATCGAAGGGGTCGACCAGGACAATGCGGGCATGCACAACCTCATCAGCCGATTTACCGAGCAAGCCTATGACGCCGACCTCGCGGTCATCTTCTATGCCGGTCACGGCATGCAGGTCGACGGCAAGAACTACCTGATCCCGGTCGACGCCGATTTGACGTCGCCAGCCTATCTCAAGACCCGCACCATCCAGATCGACGATTTCATGGCCGCGTTGCCGCCCGACCCGGCGATTGGCGTCATCATCCTCGATGCCTGCCGCGACAATCCGCTGGCAAGGACGCTGGCGGCCTCGCTGCCGAAGAGCCGCTCCACCTCGTTGGGCACCGGCCTGGCGCCGGTCGAAGCCAGATCGGACGGCGTCGGTACTGGCGGCCTGCTGATTGCCTATGCAACGGATCCTGGCGCCATCGCTTTCGACGGCGACGGAACCGACAGCCCTTACTCGACGGCGCTCGCCAGGCATCTGACCGAACCAGGCGTCGAAATCCAGAGCGCACTGACGCGGGTGCGCGGCGAAGTGACGGAAACCACGCAAGGTCGCCAGCGGCCGTGGCACAACGCATCGCTGGGACGCGAGGTTTTCCTTGGGAAACCCGTCGCGGCGGCGGCGCCGGCGGCAAATCCCGTTGCCGACGCAGCAGCGACATCCGCTCCCGCCCCTGTCGCCGGCGATTCTCCTTCGTGGGAGGTCGAGCAACGTCTTTGGGACGAGGCTGTGAAGCACAATTCCGGTCCGTTCTATCAAGCCTATCTCGACCAGTTTCCGAACGGTCGCTTCGCCACCGTGGCGCGGCTGAACATTGACGAATTGAACGGCCCGAACGCTCAAAACCGGCAGGTCGCGGCCCTCGATACGAACCAGGCGAACGCCGGTTCCGGCTCTGCCGTGCGGACCTCGGTCAGCGTTCCAGACGAGATGAAGCAGACGCCGGGCACCGAGTTGACGGAAAGTGCAATCGGCCTCGACCGCCAGGGCCGCATCGACCTGCAGTTGCGGCTCGAAGCGTTGGGCAACGAGATTGGGCGCATCGACGGAACCCTGGGCTCTCAGACCCGTGAGGCGATCGGCATCTGGCAATCCGATAACGGACTGCCGCAAACCACCTATCTGACGCGCGAGCAACTGGCGTTCCTCGCGATCCAGTCAGATCCGATGATGGAAGCCGTGCGTGCCGGATATGCCGCTGATCAGGCCCGTACGGCGCAGCCGAAGAAGCCCGTTGTGCAGAAGGCCCGCACGCTAAGGCCGGTGGCACAGAAGCCCCGCAAGCAACAACTGGTCGTTTCGAAGTGGCGCAACCGCGAGACCATGATGGTTCGGCTGGATGATCCTCCGCCACGCCGGCGCGACAACGACTTCCTGACCAAGGCACTGATCTTCGGCGCCGGTGTGGCGATAGGGGGCGTGCTCAAACACTGACACCCAGAGCAATTCACTGTTTCACGGAAACAGTGAATTGCTCTAACTCTTTGTTTTGACGTAATTCTAGCGCGCTACTGCGTCTTGATCCGCATTTCCACGCGGCGGTTGACCGGATCGTACGGGTTGGGGCTGCGGGGGTTCTTCTCGCCCATGCCGATCGCGTTGATGCGGCTGGGATCGACACCGCTGGCCGTCAGGAAGGCTGCCACCGATTTCGCACGCCGTTGCGACAGGCCTTCATTGTAATGCACCGTGCCGGTGGCGTCGGTATAGCCTTCGACGACGAAGCTGAACGTGCTCAGCCGGCTGTCCTTCAGCGCCTTGGCGAACTCATCGAGCTCAGCGCGCGCGGTGGTGTCGAGCGTGGCCGAATCCAAGCCGAAATTGATCAGCATATCGAGGCTGGATTTTTCGCCCGGCGCGTCCTTTGCCTTGGTCTTGCTTTTGCACTCCTCCTCGGTGCCGACGCAAATTCCCCGTGACTTGCCGAGGTCGGCGGCGCCAGTGAAAAACTTCACGATGTCTTCTGATTTCTGAACGGGATCGGCGGAAGCGTGGGTCGAGAAAAACACCACCGCCAACACAAAGGCTGACCTGCCCCACTGCATAGCGGTTACTCCTGTTTGAGCATCCGATTTCGACGATCGTGACGATACCAAAGTTCATGGCAATTGTCTGTCGATAAACGCTGGTGGGCACGATCGTGCCAAGGGGTGTTGCGGCGGCACCGGGTTGAGACTTGACCAGCGCCCCGCCTGGGGCTTGAGTGGCCAAGGCTTCTCGATGAAGGCGTGGCGATCATGGCCAATGGGCTCCGATTCAAGACGGCACGAGATCTTTTCATGGCTTGCCCCGCTATTGCCCGGGACATGAGAACCCTTCCAACCGACCAAAGCTCGATCGCGTTTTGCCGCGAGTTGCTCGCCGGACGCGTTCCCGAAGAAGCGATTACCTTCTGTGCCTACCTGCTTCCCGAGCGAGCCGCGGTCTGGTGGGCGCATGAATGCCTGAGCCATCTGACCGAGCTGTTCGATGCGACCGATCAGGAATTGCTTGCGCATGTTGGCGACTGGGTGGGTGAACCGGACAATCCCCACCTTCGGGCAGCCGTCAGCACAGCGGCAGCGACACCACCGACAACGCCGGTCGGCTGGATTGCGCTGGCTGCCGGATGGCGCGACAGTTCGGCTAATGCCGCAACGATGGCACCGGCCTTGCAACCATTTCCTGCCGCCCATGCGGTCAATGCCGGAATTCTGGCCGGACTGGCCCGTGTCGCGCTCGCGGACCGGTTTGCCGTTCTTTCGGCATTTGTCGAAATGGGCATCCAGATGGCCGAGATCGAGGCGCGCCAATCGGCGGATGCATATTAGAACAGCGCCATCCCGACAGAAATCAGACTTCCTACTTGCAGCCGCCTTGCGCCCATTTGGCAAGCGCCACTTTGAAGCGTGTCCCCAGCGGATGTTGCAGGCGCAAGACAGAGACATCGTTGGCGGCGAAATTCTTCGCCTGATCGCACAGCCTGGCCTCGTTCCATTCATGGCAGCCGTCGCAGTGCTTGTCCTCCCAGACCGACTTGTCCAACCCCTCCACCGGACTGAACAGGGGCTTGCCCTTGATCAGTTCGGCGATGCTCTTGCCGTCGATTGCCGCGTCGCCGAAATCGACCGGATGGTTGAAAAGGATCGGGGCATCCGACGCCAGTTCGGGGATTTTCTGGCGCAGCACGTCGAGTGCCAGCTGATCGTCGCTTTGGCCTGACGCACCGGCGGCGCCGGTGTTGCGCGCCTCGGAGCCGCCTTCGGCCTGAGGTGTGGCCGCTTCGCCCACGATCAATGGCGCGTTGAGATCGACCTTGTGCAGGACGACCTCCGTGGTCAGCGATACATTGAGCCAGGGGCGCTGCTTGCCGGCGGTTGCCTTGAAGACATCACCGGTCACCCTGTTCATCGCCTCGGTGATGGAGACGTTGGGCGCGCCGATGTGCTGAAGCAGCGCGGCGGTGAACGGCGAATGTTCGCCCGACCCGTCATAAGCGAGTTGATTGGGGCTGGCGGCGAAGGCAACGAGCGTGCCGGCGCCGCCATTCTCGATCGGGATCTCGGCGAGGCCGCTGCTGGCGCCATGGACGCCCGCGGTCTTGGCCAGCACTTCGGCGAGGGGATTGTCGCGACAAGCGTCGAGAAACACCAGCCTGATGCTGGTCTCCCGCGACATCTGGCGTAAAACGAAATCAACCGACACGGCCTCGAAGTCGAGGGAGGTCTCGTCCTCCAGCGCGGCGTCGACCGGAAGCAGGTAGTTTTTGCCCGAAACCTGCAGACCGTGGCCTGCGTAGAAGAACAGTGCGATATCGGCACCGCGCACCTGTTTTGCGAACTGGGCGATGGTTGCCTGCGTCTGCGGCTTGGTCAGGTCAAAGCCCGAAACCACCTCGAAGTCGAGCTTCTTCAGGCGTTCGGCCATGGCTTGGGCGTCGCGCACCGGATTGGCGAGGGGTGCCGCATGCTGATACTGGGCGTTGCCGAGGACCAGGGCGACGCGGCGCTCGGCACTGGCGGCCGTCACAGTCAACAGCAAGGCGAGCAGCGCGAAACTGGCGGCGCGAAAGAGGCCACCGCAACGGGCGATCGGATCGGACCTCACCGCCACCTCAGAGCTTGGTCGCGGAAAATTCGATCCGCCGGTTGAGCGCCTTGTTCTTGGGCGTATCGTTGGCGGCAACCGGACGCTCCTCGCCATAGCCCGCGGAACTGACCTGGTTGCGCGGAATGCCCGCGGCAATCAGGGCGTCGGCAACCGCCTGGGCCCGGCGCTCCGACAATTGCTTGTTCGCCTCCGGCGATCCGTCGGAATCGGTATAACCGGAGACCTCGACCTTCAGGCTCGGGCATTTTCCGACGACACCTTCAACCTCGGTCAGCAAGGGGCGGCTTTTCGCATCGAGCCGCGCACTGGCGGGCCGGAAGTAGATGGCGCCGGTGCGCGAGAGCACGGCGAACCGGTTCAGGCATTCCTCGTCGCTGAAGTTCGCCTTGGCGGCATCGGTGGCGACCGGCCCCACATCGGCCGTGGCGGTCTGGGTGGCGGCCGACTTGCTGCCGTCGGCAGTGAAGACGAAATCGAATGACACCGACGCGGTGGGCACGATGTTGGTGACGTTGGCGGCCTGCTGCAGCTTGTCGATGTTCGGCAGCAGGCCGAAATCCTCGACATGGACAGCGACCGGAGCCTCCGAAGCAACCGACACCATGTTGTCGCTGATCATGGTGACGACGACGCTGGCCTCGAGGTCCTTGTCGACGCCGTGCAGATTGAGGCGGAACGGCAAGGTTGCCTTCACCCTGCGCTTTGTCGCGAGATCGGCGAATGCGGCGGGATCCACTTTCGCCGTCAGCTCGGCGGTCGGGTATTTGAATGTCTCGAAGAACAGGAAGCGCATGCGAACGTTGCGCAGGTCGACGCCGGTATCGACCGAATTGAGGTCGAACGTGACCTTGGCATCGCCCGCCGCGCTCAGCGTGCCGGTGATGTTCCTGATCTTGTTGGTCTCAACGATGGTGTTCTTCTTGACCGACTGGTAGGTGATCACCGAAGCGGTGGGATCGAGCGTCCAGTTCGGCGCGGCATTGGCGGCTTGCGACCCAAGCAACAGCCATGACGCAACGATCAGGCCAAGAGCCCTTGCAGCAGGGCCTTTCGACGTTGTCTTCCACCAGAATGCGACGACTTCGAACATGGACCGCCCCTGCCCAGGACTACCGTATCGACACCGAACACCACGTGAACACGGTCGAAGCATAGAGCACTTGCACGCTCTTGGCGACCTGCTGTTGGAAGCTCATCCCCAGCCGCCACCACCACCGCCACCCGAACCCCCGGTGCCGCCACCACCGCCGCCGCCGCCACCAGTGCCACCGCCCAACGGTGGAACGACGACAGGTGTGGTTTCCTCAACCGGCACAATCACCTTCTTGGCGGTGACTTTCTTCTGCTGGCCGATCTTCGGCGTCGACGTCGTGCGAACGAGCTTCGGCTTGTGCTTCGTCGTCGTCAGCACCGGTTCGGGCTTGGGCGCGACGGACATGCAGCCCGTTAGCCCCGCCAGGGCACCGGATAGAATCGTTGCAATCAATGCCTGCTTCACTGCCCTGCCCACGATCGCCTCCTTGTGGATCAAAACAAGTCCCGACGCGGATTGGCTTGCTCCCAGACCGCTCTGGCCGTCTTGACCAGTTGGTCGTCCAGCGAGCCGTTCGCCGCGATCTTGGCCTTGAGTTCGCCGCGCAATTGCTTGAGCGCCGCCGTCTTCGCCTTCACTGCGAATTTCGTTAGCGTCGTCTGGGCGCCCGGCAATTCGTTGCGAAGATCGAGCGCGACGGCGAAGGCCAGATAGCGCACAGCTGTGACCTGGTCGGCCTTGTCGCCCTTCTGCATTTCGAGAGCCGCGCGGTCATATGCGCCGGACTGATCGCCGCGTGCCGTGGCCAGTTCGAACAGTCTCTGCGCTTCATCGAGGTTCTGCCCTACGCCGACACCGTCGCGGTACATGCGGGCGAGGCTGGCCGGAGCGTAAGGCTGGCCGAGATCCATGGCCTTCTGGAAAAGCCCTTGCGCCTGGCCGGGATCCTTCTCGACGCCCACGCCAGCCAGGTAGTTGCGGCCGAGCAGGTTCATCGAATACATGTCCTGCCGCTCCACGCCGGCTTTCAGAAAGGCCACGGCGCGGGCCGGATCGGCGGGCACGCCATTGCGGCCTTCGGTGAAGATCGCGGCAAGATCGTTCATCGCGTAGGTATGGCCCATGGCGGCCGCCTTGAGCAGCAGGTCCAGCCCCTTGCCGGTGTCGCGCTCGACGCCATAGCCATTGAACAAGGCACGCCCCCATGACGTCATTCCGTAAGGATCGCCCTTGTCGGACGCCGCCGCGTAGAAGCTATTGGCCTGCTTGCGGTCGATCGGCATTCCCGTGCCCGTCGCGTTGAAGTAGCCAAGCTCGAACACGGCGCGGACGTGGCCTTTGTCGGCTGCCGCCTGGACGGCTTTCTTGGCTTCCTCGACCTTACCGGCCGCAAGCAGCGCCCGGCCCAGTTCGTAGCGGAAGCGGGCGACATCGGGATAGACCTTCACCGCCGCCTCGCAGGCCTTCACGGCTTCAGTGCCGATTTCATTCGGCAGCAGGCCAGGGACGACGCCTTGCAGGTCGAGAGGTTCGCCGGCGGCCTGGTCGCACGGGTCGACGCTTGGCGACAGCTTCATCGTGGCGGGCTTGGATGAGCTGCTGTCGGCCCGGATCTCGAAGCCGACCTCGACCGGCGCGGCGGCACCGATCTGGGGTTCGTAGCGCAGCTGGTCGACCTCATCGGCCATCAGGCTCGACTCCGGTGACAGGGCACGATCCGGCAGGGACAGGGTTCCCGTTGCCGGATAGCTCGCAAGTTTCAGGCTGACCGCGGGATCGTTTGTCGGGAAATCCAGCTTCAGCGGAACCGGTCCGACACCGACCGGAACGCTGATCTGACGGTTTTCGATCGCCTCGGCGGCACCGGTGATATGGATGCCCCGCTCCAGCACCTGCTGCTTCTGCTCGGTCTCGAGCGAGGCGACAATCTGTTCGCCTTGGGCGCCCTCGCCGTTCTTGACACGGAACACCATGATGCCCTGGGATTGGCCACCCCAATTGTCATGCGTGGCGTAGGCCAGCATGTCGACCTCTTCGGGTGTACCGACGCCCTTGGGCACATCCATCTTCAGGCGCGGCAGGTCCCGGCCCTCGATCGGTTCGCCGACCGCGACAGCCTTGCCGTCCAGCAGCAGGCGCCCAAGTGCTGGCGGCCTTTCGATGCTGACGGTGATCGATCCGCCATCGACATCGACCGGTTCCGGCAGGTCCAGGGCAACAGGTCCGACGCCCGACGGGACGACCTTCTCAAGAACCGGCGGCAGCGAGGGCCGGCTGGCGCGGCGCATCAGCACGACTTCGTCGATGAGCGAGGAGTTTTCCCAGGGGACCTGCTTGCCGTCGGTCGCCTCGACCACATCGCGGCGCACAGCGGCCATCACCGAGCGTATCTCCTGGTTCGGCGCCAGCGCACGACGCGAGAATGCGGATGAGAACGGGCTGAGGTCTCCCGCGCCATCATAGGCGACCGCCCCCGGCTCGGTGGCAAAGGCAATCAGCGTGTTCAGCGAGCTTTTGACCTGCGCAAGACCGGTGTTGCCCGCCGTGATCAGCTGATCCCGCAGCCAATAGTCCTTGCGCGGAAACGGATTGTTGCGACAGGCATCGAGGATGATCACCTGGATCTTCGATTTGGCGCGCAATTGCTGCAGGACGTCGTCGAGCTTGACTGCCTGGACCTCTATGTCGGCCGCGTTCTTCAGCGAAGCATCGACGGGGATCAGGAAATTCTCGCCGCCGATCTGAAAGCCATGGCCGGAATAATAGACGACGGAAAGATCGGCGCCGTCCGCCGCCGCGAGGTAGTTGCGGAACTGCTCCTCGAACTGCAGCTTCGTCAGATCCTTGGCAACGAACACTTCGAAGCCGGCCAGCCGGAATGTCTTGGATACGTCCTCGGCATCCTTGTCGGGGTTCTTGAGAGCGGGGATTTCCCGGTACTCGGAATTGCCGATCACCAGGGCGACCCTTCGATCGGCCGACGCATCGAAGCTCGCAAGGGCCGCTACAAGGAAGACCGCGATCAATCCGCAAAGTCGGAGCATGGCAACTGCCTCAACCGCCGCGACCTGACGACCACAAGCTCCCCAGATTGCGGTATCAAGGTCTGTTGAAGAACTCACAATCCGCCGCGACAGGAACGGAAAAAGACCGAAAAACCGTCGCGGCAGCAGGCACCTTCCTCATCCGGATGTGTAAACTACCTCAGAGCCGAACCGTCCGCAATGAGTGTCGAACCGCCCCGGCGTCCGGCTCCGAAGCACAATTTTTTGAGCAGAAGGGTACGGCAGGCAACCTCGTGTAGCAGCCGCCTGCTACCAACGAGGTGAATTTCGGCGCTACCTATTGTGAATGGCGCATCTGGCGATGGCAGTGTAGGGTTCGCTGCAAATAAGAGCGACCGTACTCACGGCACCGCCAAGCCAACGAATCTGGGAGGATTCATGGTCGAGATCATCTCCAAGCGGGACGGCCCGCGTCGCGAGGATGTTCAGGTCAAACGACTGATCGAACAGAACCGCTCGACCATCACTCGCATTGCCGACCAGATCAGCGGCGGCGGCTATTCGGCTTCGAAGAAGCCACGCCAGCAACCCAAGGCGGAAGGACTGATCATCCATGTCGGCGGCAGCGCTGCAACCGCTGCCGAAGCGAGCCCATCCATCCGCGTCACCATGAACGGCCGTGTGATCTCCAAGGATCAGAACAGCGGCCGCCAGCTTCATCATATCGGCGACGTCCGCAATCGGGACGGAGAGCAGATCTTCGTGCTGGCAACGAAACACAACGGCTTCTTCTCGCCGGTCGACGAAACCATCGCCGAGGCGCTCGCCGGGCTGGACGGGTCCCGGCTGACCGCGACCTATACCGAGGACCAACTGGCAGCCGACATCGGCGCGAAACTCGGCATCGACTGACGGCAGGCAGTTGGGCGTCGCTGCGCACGTCCAATCCGCGACAGCATACAGAAATGGCATACCTCAAAGGTACTGTGATGACTGAATGAGACACGCGAGCGGCCCCAATCCGATGAAAACCGATGCTCTTTCGACGCATGCGTCGATGGCCACCGGACAACTGGTTCTGGACAGGATCGACTATGACGAGCGCGCCACCATGCGCGCCTGGGAAAGTTTTCTCTCCGACGAGCCGACATCCGCGCGCGATCCGGTCCACGTCCGCTCGCTGATCCACGATTCCTGGTATCGCAGCGCCACCGGCGGCATCAATGCTCAAGGCATCGAAGCGCCGCTGAGCAGCGATCGCGACGAGATCGAATATCTGACCCGCGCCAATGCGGAACTGCTTTCGGCGGCACGCCGGTCGTTCGCCTCGCTCGGCCAGTTGCTGGACGGCACAGGCGCGATGCTGGTACTCGCCGACAGCGACGGCGTGCTGATCGATGCCATCGGCGACAAGAAAACGCTGCATGACGGCATGGACATCCACCTCGCCATCGGTGGCAAATGGAATGAGGGCGCCGTCGGCACCAACGGCATCGGCACGGCGCTGTGGACCGGTGAGCCGACTTTCGTCCATGCGGCCGAGCATTTCTGCGCCGGCATCAAATCCTGGACCTGCGCTGGCGCGCCGATCCGCGATCCGCTGGACGGCAAGATCATCGGCGTCGTCGACCTGTCGGGCTATTCGCCGATCTTCCGGCCGCACAACACCGCGCTGGTCGCCGCCACCGCCAGGCAGATCGAAAAGGCGCTGGCCGAGCAGCAGCAGGAACAGCGCACGCGGCTGCTCGAAGCCTTCATTTCGTCGGCTCCAAGCTACCGCCGGAAGGACGGGCTGGTGATCGTCGACCATCGCGGCCGCGCCATCTTCTGCAACAACGTGCCCAATGGCGACACGACGGAGATGATGGACGGCCCGATGGAACCTGGCCGTGGCCGCTGGCTGATGAACCTGCCGGCCTCCGGCTCGGACACCGATCTCGCCAACGCGCTGCCGCCGCATCTGCGCTCCTGTCATGTCACGCCGCTGAAGCTCGATGGCGACCTTCGCGGCGCGGCCCTGGTGTTCCCTTCGGTGCCGGCCGTCTCCAGCACGACGGTGATCCGTCGGGAGGAGAACAAACACCTGCGGGCCGCCGCGGCGATGATCGTCGGCGAAAGCGAGAAATTGCTGGCCGCCGTCGATATTGCTTCCCGGGTGGCCGGGTCGAACGGGGTCACCTCGTTGCTGATAGAAGGCGAAACCGGTGTCGGAAAGGAGCTGTTCGCGCGACTTGTCCATGCCGGCAGCCGGCGCAGCGAAAACGACCCGTTCATCGCCATGAATTGTGGCGCGATCACCAAGGAATTGTTCGGCAGCGAATTGTTCGGCCATGTGGCCGGCGCCTTTACCGGCGCTTCGCGCGACGGCAAGCCAGGCATCTTCGAACTCGCCAATGGCGGCGTGCTCAGCCTCGACGAGATCGGCGAGTTGCCGCTCGAAATCCAGCCCTTCCTGTTGCGTGTCTTGGAAGAACGTGTGGTCCACCGCATTGGTGACTCCCGGGGTCGGCCGGTGGATGTGCGGCTGGTCGCCTCGACCAATCGCGACCTCAAGCAGGAGGTCGCGGCCGGACGCTTCCGCAGCGATCTCTACTACCGCATCGGTGCGGTCTCGATCCATGTCCCGGCGCTGCGCGAACGCGGCGACGACGTGCTGTTGCTGATCGAGCATTTCAACCGGCAGATCGCTAAGCTGGCCGGCAATGATCCGCTGGAGTTTTCGAACGAGGCGCTCGACGCGCTGCGGGCCTATCGCTGGCCTGGCAATGTGCGCGAACTGAAGAACCTGGTCGAACGCCTGCACATATTGGCGCGCGGCGGGACGGTCGAACTCCAGGATCTTCCCGGAGAAATCAGTGCAGGCAATCGCAACGCCATGGCCACGCATGGCGACCATCCCGCAACCATGCTCGAAGCACCGGTATGCTCATTCGAAGATGCGGAACGCCAGGCGATCAAGAATGCGCTTGCCGCGGAGAGCGGCAATCTCAGCAAGGTTGCGCTGCGGCTCGGCATTTCGCGGCCGACGCTCTATCGCAAGCTCGGCCAATACGGCATCCGACGCGGCTTCCTCTAGTCCTCACAGCGGCATTGGATTGAACTATTTGGGTACGGTGTAGAACTCGTGGGTGTTCATCTGAGCATTGATCCCCGGCATGCCGTCGGATTGGAAGGAGCCGCCGGCGACATGGAACTCGCTGCCAATGAAGCCGGCTACGAAGCCGTGGCGGGCAATCTGCATATGCGGTAGCGTCTGCCACGTGTCTGTTGCGGGATCGTAGGCCTCAAGAGCCCAGAATGTGCGTTTGCCCGCCGCGTCCTGGTACTCGCCACCCGTCACATAGATCTTCCCGCCATAGACACCGCCCGACACCCCACCGCGCGGTGTTGGGGAACGGCCCTTGTAGGTCCAGGAATCGGATTCGGGATCGTATTCCTCGACCAGATCGGTGACGTCGCTCTTGGTCACGAAGGGCAGACCAATTCGACCGTCAATCGCATAAATCTTCCCACCGACAGCAGCGGCGAGAAAGTGATTGCGGCCGGTCTGCATGGGAGCCCGGCTTGTCCAAGTGTTGGATGCGGGGTCGTAGACCTCGACAGTCCTCCCGACGATGTTGGGAACTTCGGCCCAAAGGGGCTCCTTCATGTCGCGGCCATGCTCGTGGGCATGCGCGCCGCCGACGACATAGATTTTTCCGTCGAGTACCACAGCCGCAGCCGCTCCGCGGGCAGTTGGCATGGGTGCAAGCCTGGACCAGCTGTCGGTCTTCGGATCGTAGACAAAAGCATCAGCGGTCGGTTGCCATTCCTTGGTGCCCGGCTCTCCGACGAAACCACCGAACACGTAGACTTTGCCGTCGTAAGCCACCGTTGCTGTATGATGGGCCGGCTCAGTCATTGCCGCTCTCTGCGACCAGGTTTTCGTATTCTCGTCATACATGACAACCGTGCCTACAGGCATAACCTCCGGCACGTCGATGCCGCCAATGACGAACCATTGATTGCCCACCACGGCGCTGGAGTTCTCGCTCTGAGGCTCCGGCATCGGCGTTCCCATCCGCCACGTGCCCGCCTGGGCGAACGCTGGCGCGAGATTAAGTGCCAGATTGATCATCGCTGCGGAAACCAGCCATTTCGTCTTCATTGGAAGCTCCTCGGTTGCGGTTGGGCGCCGACCGGGAATTGCCTGAGCGCCTTCGCCTCGCAACGGGAGGTAACTGACCGTATGAACAATGAGAATTATCGAATATGGAATGGACCCTTTGGACTCGCCAAACAATGCGACGGCAGGGCCTAGCGAGGAAGACAAATGCACAAGCCCGAATTGCGGGAGCTCATCGCCTTCGCGGAGGCAGCTCGGCACTTGAACTTTACCCGGGCCGCCGCCGCACTGGGGGTGTCGCTACCCAGCTTCAGCCAAACGCTGAGGGGTCTGGAAGAGAAGCTCGGCGTGAGACTGCTCACTCGAACCACCCGTAGTGTGTCGTTGACCGCGGCGGGCGAAGAGCTTCTTACCAACATAGGCCCGATATTGAGCGGACTGGACAGTGTCCTCGACGGATTGAACAAGTTCCGTAGCGCTACGGGCGGAAAACTGAGAATTCTGGGTTCACGGACGGCAACAACCGTCCTGATAGCCCCTCTTATCGGCCGCTTCCTTGCAAAGCATCCCGAAATTGAGCTCGAAATCCTCGTCGATGATCTTCACCTCGATCTGGTGGAACACCGCATCGACGCGGGCATTCAGGTCGGGGAACGCATCGAGAAGGATATGATTGCCGTTCGGATCGCCGAACCCTTCAACGAAGTTCTTTTTGCTGCGAAGGACTACCTGGTGGCTCATGGTGAGCCAAGCGAGCCCAGCGCACTGGCGGATCACTGGTGCGTTCGCCTTCGATCCCCGTGGGATGGCACAATCCAACCCTGGACCTTGCACAAAGGGGCTGAGAAGGCCGAACACGCCACCGGCATGCACGTCGTGGCCAACGATCTTCGTGCGGTCGCCAGTGCGATTGCCGGAGGCGCCGGAATCGGCCTGGTGCCAACCGTTCTTCTGCAGGATGAGCTGCGGTCGGGGCGCGTCGTGACCGTCCTCGATGGGTGGGGTTCCCAAATCTCCGGGATCTACTTGTACTATCCCAGCCGCCGGCAGATTCCTGCAGCCCTTGCTGCCTTCATAACATTCATGAAGCAGAACAGACCCGCGCCGATATCTGCCTGCAACGAGAAGGCCGCGGGCGCGGTGGAACCCTAGAAAAGCAGCGGCAGCCTTTTCGGGTGGCCGCTGCCCTCCAAGCAAAGCAGAGCTCAGGGCTGCGGAACAAAGATGCCGCGGGAGTAGACAGGCAACGATACGACCGAGACAAGGCTCTCGCTGCCGTCGAAGATCGCGGTCAACTTTCCACCTTCGGCCTTCATGGACAGGCTGCGGAGATGGTTTGCGTCGCCGGACCTCACGACGTCAGCGGCTTCATTGTAGCGATAGATGCGCGAGAATTCTGGCTTGAGCTGCGAGTAGACGTGACTGTCGCCCTTTTCCAGGGTCACCGGGCCACGTTCGAATTCCGTTTGCAGTGAAACCTTCTCACCGCCACCTTCGAAGTTCCAGGTCTCGCTCACCGTCGTCGGGCCCGAGTTGTAATGAACCTCACGATTGACGTCGTCGTTGGCCGTTTCGGCAATGCCGTAAGGACCGGCTCCACCGCGCGAAAGGCCATCGAACAACATCAGCACGCTCTCGCTGCTTCCGGTCTTGCGAACGGGGATGCCGAACAGCACGTAGCGGTACGGAGCCCCGACGGTACCCTTGGGATCCACCGCATAAAGCTGGTCCACAAATTCAACCTGGAGGTTGGCGCCGGCGGCAGGTGCTGTCGTAAACGGGCTGAACTCCCAGCCCGCTGGCAGGAACTTGGAGAGCGTGGCGGTCGAAGCCTTGTAGTAGAGAATCGTACGGACATCGGAATTGCTTCCGCTGTAAAGCTCGGCGGCGTTTGCCAGAGAAGGCAATGCAAGCGCAACGACGAACGCGGCGGCCAGGGCAAGACGGTTGCCCGGCGATTTGTGTTTCATCATTTCAATGGTTCCTTTGGGGTACGTCGGCTCCGTCGGGTGCCGTCGCTGAAAAGAGGATCAGAAGCCGGCGAGGCCGGCCTTGGCGCACTGCTCGTCCTGCGCGCCCGTGCCGCCGCTGGCCGAGATCGCACCGATGATCTTGTCGTCCTTCATGACCGGAATGCCGCCAGGCGCCGCGATGACGTGATCCATGTTCAGCATGAACGGCCCCATCTTGGCGGTGACATCGAAGAAGTCGCGTGTCGGACGCTTGTAGAGGGCTGCCGAAGCTGCCTTGTCCAAGGCGATCTGGGCGCTCGCCACCTCGGTGTTATCCGCCTTCTCGTAATAGACCAGGGCGCCGTGCGTATCGACGACGGCGATGGCCATGAGCCACTTGTTGGCTGCGCATTCCTTTACAGCGCCGGCGGCAACCTGCTTGGCCTCCGACAGAGTGATGTCGGGACCATAAACATCAGCGTCGCTGGCAAATGCGGAGGTGGTAACCGAAAGAAACCCAATGGCTGCGGCGGTTCCGGCCCATTGTGATATAGACATGTTGAAACCTTTCATTGGTCATGCGACCTTGTTTCGTCGAGACGAAGCGAAGGTCGCTGCCCGCCTCACGAGAAAACCAAACGGGCACTCATCAATCCTTGGCGGATTTGAGAGTGAATGCCGTTGGTCACTGGACAGGGATATGCCTGCCTGTCCCGCGAATGAATGACGAATTGCGAAATGGCGTATTTGGGGATGTGAAAGAATGGGCGAGATGACAGTTGGTGATCACTGAAAATCCCGCATCTTTGCGACTCCGCGAACCAAGCCCAGCTCCTTTCACCTGCGCTACAAAAAACCCGCGGCATTCGCGCCGCGGGTTGGGGAAATTCGTCTACCGAAATTGCCCTCAGGCAGCGGCCACGGAGATGATCAGGTCTTTACGACCGCACCGGTCACTTTCTCCGAGACGTAGCCGAGGGTGTTACCGATGATCAGCGAAATCACCACGGCGGCCGCGACCTTGACGATGCCGCCGATGCCTTCGCCATAGGCGGCGGCACCAAGCAGAAAAAGCGCGGCGGTCGTTGCGTAGCCATAGACCGCCGACGGAATGACGCTCAACAATGGCAGTTTGGCCGCGAGGATCAGGACGATGATTGAAATGCCGACGCAAATGCCGGCCGTGATCGCCGTAACGCCAATGGACGTCAGCGCTATCAGTGCGCCAGCCGCGCAAATCGCACCCCAAAAATTGGCAACCGCCGAGTTCTTGAGCCCGGCTTCCTTGCCGCCACAGTGATAGAAGCTCCCCCAGCCGACGAATACCGCCCAGATCAGCAGATAGGGGCTGCCGACCGTGATCGCCGCCCATGTTGCAATGCCACCCATAATGCCGATGACGACGGCCAGCCCTGTAACAAGATCCATGTTGTCCTCCCGTTTTTGCGCGAAGCAAGGAACTCGTTTCAGGATCGCGCTTCGCTGACGTCCCGATACGGAAATGCCATGGCATCAACCACGGAGCTCAAGAGGGAAGGCTTGCCGGGTCAGGCAAGCGGTCAGATCGAACTGGACGCGGCACCGTTCGGCGCCGCATCCGGTCCAAATGCTTCAGGGTACGATGACGCCGCGGCCGGTGAACCGGCGGTTCTTGAAATCGTCGAGCGCGGTGTTGATGCTGGCGAGATTATATTCGGTGTAGTGCATCTTCACCTTGCCGTCGGCGTTGAGCTCCATCAGTTCGACAAGCTCGGTGAAATTGCCGACCAGGCTGCCGCCGATGTTGATCTCCTCGATGACGAGATGCGCGGTCGGCACGTTGATGTTGCCGCCATAGCCGACGACGAACAGTTGCCCGCCCTTGCGCACCATCTTCCAGCAGATGTTCTCGACACCGAGCTCGCCGACAAAGTCGATCACCACATGGGCGCCGCCGCCGGTGATCTGGCTGACCTCCTCGACGACATTCGGGCCGCCATCGAGGACGAAATCGGCGCCCAGATCCTTGGCCAGCACGCGCGCCGCCGGCTCGCGGTCGACGGCGATGATGCGGCAGCCCGAAATCGCGTGCAGCGATTGCAACGCGATGTGGCCGAGCCCGCCTATGCCGAGCAGCACGCAATAGCTGCCGGGTCGCAGCAGTTTGGCGGCACGCTTGGCGGCGCGGTAGGCGGTGATGCCAGCGTCGGCCAGCGGCGCCACTTCGATCGGCGTGATGTTGGCGTTCAGCTTGATCAGCGAGCGCTCGCTGGTGATGAAATACTCGGCGAAGCCGCCATTCATGCCGAGGCCGGGGAATTGGCCGTTGTCGCAATACATGTCCTCGCCATGGCGGCAGTTGAGGCAAATGCCGCATGAGCGGAAGGGATGGCAGATCACCGCATCGCCGCGCTTGACCGACCTGACGCCGCTGCCGACCTCCTCGACCCAGCCGGCATTTTCGTGCCCCATAATGTAGGGCAACAGCGTGCCTTCGGGATCCATGGTCGGCTTCCATACGCCTTCGATGATGTGCAGGTCGGTGCGGCAGAGGCCGGCGGCTCCGACCCGCACGATCACCTCGTCGGGCGCGGTGATCGTCGGCGCCTTGACCTCCTCGATCTTGAGCTGGACGTTCATCTTCGGATCGTATTCGTAGAGTCTGGCAGCTTTCATCGTCGTGTCCTTTCAACGTCGAGATTGTCTGGATTGCTTCAGGCGCGCCCGAGTTTTTCGGAGCCGCCGCCACGCGCCGGCCCGGCCGTCGGATCCTCATCCTCGGCGAGATCGCCAATCAGCGTTTCGGTGGTCAGGATCAGAGTCGCCACGGACGCCGCGTTGGCGAGCGCGGTGTAGGTGACGCGGACGGGATCGATGATCCCTGCCTCGAACATGTTCTGATACGCGCCGGTCGATGCGTTGTAGCCGTAGCCGCCATTGATGCGAGTGACCTCGACCACCACGGCTTCCGGATCGGCGCCGGCATTGGCGGCGATGCGCCACAGCGGCCGCGACAGCACCGACCGCACCAGGCGTACACCCTCGGCGACATCGCCATCGACGCCGGCCGCCACCTTGTCGAGCAGCGGCGCGATCTGGGCGAGTGCCGAGCCGCCGCCTGCGACCACGCCCTCTTCCGATGCGGCGCGCACCGCGTTCAAGGAATCCTCGATCAGCTGGATGGTCCGCTTCTGTTCGACCGGCGTGACGCCGCCGGCATAGAGGATCGCGGTGCCGCCCGAGAGCTTGGCCAGGCGTTCGCGCAGCTTGTCCTGGTCGATGTTGGGCTGCGAGGCCTCATACTGCCGCTGCACCTGGGCGCGGCGCGAGGCGATCGCCGCATGGTCGCCGCCGCCGCGGATGATCGAGGTGTAGGACGAGCTGGTCTTCACCCGGTCGGCCGTGCCGAGATCGTCTGCCGTGATATCCTCGAGCCGGCCGCCGAGATCGCGGGCGATCACCTTGCCGCCGGTGATGATGGCCAGATCCTCCATCATCGCCTTGCGCCAGTGGCCATATTCCGGCGGATGGACCACGAGGTATCGTCCCGGTCCCTGCTTGCCGAGCAGCGTCACCACCACTTCCGGCGACATTTCCTCGGACACGATCAACAGCGGCCGGCCATCCTCATCGGCGATGCGGCGAACCGCATCGAGCTGGCCGGGCTCCTTGATCTTGAGATCGGTCATCAGGATGTAGGGCCGGTCGAGCACGGCCTCCATCTTCTCCTGGTCGGTCACCATGTGGTGCGAGAGATAGCCGCGTTCGAAGGACATGCCCTCGACGACATCGAGCGTGGTTTCGGTGGTGACGCTGAAATCGGTGGTGATGACGCCTTCGATCCCGACGCGCTGATGGGCTTCGGCCACCAGTGCACCGAGCTTGCTGTTGGTCGCGGCGATGTTGGCGACCGACGCCAGGATGCCGTTGCCTTTGGCAGGTTTGGCCGAAGCCTTGAGCGCGGCCACCACCGCCGCCACGGCAAGGTCGATGCCCTTGCACAGATCGACGGATTTCACGCCGCGTTCATTCGCTTCGACGCCGCCCTGGATCAGTGCGTTGGCGAGCACGATGGCCGTCGTGGTGCCGTCGCCGGCGATCTCGTTGGTCTGCATCGACACTTCGCGGACGACTTGCGCGCCCATGTTTTCGAAACGGTCGTGCAGCTCGATCTCCGAGGCGATGCTGACACCGTCGCGGGTCACCATCGGCGTGCCGATCGGCCGGTCGATCATGGCGTTCATGCCTTTGGGGCCGAGCGTCGGCTCGACGGCGGCGGCGAGCCGGAAGACGCCACGGGCGAGCGCGCGGCGGGCCTCGGAATTGTGAAGCATTATCTTGGGCATGATTCCTCCTTCCGCCTTACGGGCGGGTTGTTGGTTAGGGGCCTCGTGCAAGGGAGGCCGTTGCTGTCGGCTCTGCTTCAGGCGGTCGGCGCGGTTCGTGCCGGCACGCGATCCATGATGAAATCGACCAGCGTCGGTTCGCCGTCGACCACATCCAGTTCCTTGTATCGGGTCTGCTTGAGCCCACGGCACAGCGCGCCGTTGAACTCCATGTTGATGCGCACACCGCGCAGTTCGGCGAGATGGGCACTGAGTGCTCCGGGCGGTATGGGCTGCCCTTCCCAGGTCACGAAGACCGGATCGTCGGCCCTGCGATCGGGAAACCGATCGAGCAGCGCCGCCCGGTATCGCGGCTTCTGTTTGGCCGCCTCGCCCGGCTCGAACCTTGCGACGTCGTAGGCCGGCAGGTCCATGCCGACGATTTCGCGATCGGTCAGGCCGTGCGCCTTGAGGCCGCGCAGGACCGCCTCCTGGCGCCGCTTGAAGGCCTTCATCGCAAAGGTTTCGCGCAAGCCGCCGAGATCCTGATCCTCGGCAAGCCCGGCGAAGACGTCGCCGAACGCCTTGCCTTCCGCCATGCCGCGATTGACCTCGTCGGCGAACATGTGGTCGTGCAGCTTGACGCGATAGGCTGGCGCCCAGGAGAGCTGGTCGAGCGCCTTGCGCACGCCGTCCAGCATCAGGAACGCGAAGTTGGGCGAGCACCAGTAGGTCGGCAGGCGGAAGTCGATCTCCACGCTGCCATCGCCCCTCACCTCAGCCCGCTCGACGAACCCCATCTCGGTGATGGGTTCGTCGAGTTCCGGGTCGTTGACCTCACCAAGGCGCCGCCAGAGTTCGTTCTGGCGGCCACCGGAAACGCTGGCGGTGGCCATGGCCCCTACTCCGCCGCGATGCTGAAGGGCGAGCTGGCCAGCGCCTTCTTCTTGGCTTCGATATCGATGTTGTACAGACGTGCGGCGTTGAGGCCGAGGATCTTCTCCTTGATCTCGTCGGTCAGTTGCACACCGCGTTCGGCGGCGATGTCCTCCGGTATCTGGTAGGCCCAGAATTTCTCGACCAGCCAGCGCGGCGTCCAGATCGCGTAGTCGGAGCCGAACAGGATCTTCTCCGGCCGAGCCAGAACAGCAGTTCGGCGATGACCTCGCCGAAATAGCGCGGGCGCGCGTGGATGAAGGGCAGCGCCACCGCCAGGCCGCCATAGACATTGGTTTCCTGCGTCGCGATCCAGCAGAAATCGTCGAGGCGCGGCAGGCCGCAATGCTCGACAATCCAGTTGAGGTTCTGGAAATCCGTCGCCGCATGGTCGACGTCATGGACGTCGAACGCGTCCTTCGAGAGCGGGATGATCGTCGGGCCCTTGTGGACATGGATGTTCCTGATGCCGAGCTTGTCGCAGAGTTCGAAGCATTTGTAGGCATCGGGATCGGTGAGCTTCCAGCCCTTGGAGGCGCCGTTCCACTCGGCCGTGTACATCTTCACGCCCTTGACGTTGTAGGTCTCCTTGAGGAAGTGGATGTACTCCAGCGCCTTCTCGCCATCGCGCGGATCGAAGGCACCGTTGACGATGAAGCGCTCGGGATAGCGTTTGGCCACCTCAGCGTTGCGCTCGATCGTGTTGAAGCCGTTCTTGTAGAAATCCTTGAGATAGGTCGACTGGACGATCGCGACATCGTCAGGGCCGTCGATGAACAGGTCGCGATAGAGATCGTCGGCGCTGTATTTCTCGAACTTGCTCTTCTCCCACAGCTGTTCCTTGGGGCTCAAGCCGGTGTGATAGGCATAGAAGCACTCGATGAACTGCTTGCCGTGGATGTTCTTCTGGTTCTCCGGGCTGCCGTCCCAGAAATGGGTGTGGCCGTCGACCACGAAAATGTCCTTGCCTTCCGGTGTTCTGTACATGGTTGCCTCCGCAGCAATCGCGTTGATCGGTTGGGCGCGCCGCACCTGGCGGCGCGCCGGATTTCTTGGGGCGGCTATTCGATGTACTCGAACATCTCGTCCATGTTGCCGAACAGGATCACGGTGTTGTCGTCGACGCGGACCATGCGGCCATAGTGGGTGGAGGTGTTGACCTCGAAGGTCTCGGCCGAAATCTCGCGACCAAGATACTCGCCGATCGCATCCATCTTGAAGATCAGCTTGCCGTCACCGTCGATGCGGATCAGCGCCGGCTGGTAGGTGATGGTCACGCCGGGCTTCTGGCCCATGAATTCGGCGATGGCGCGGGCCTCGACCGAGTCGTTCATGGTGACGCCGCACTGATGCGAGATCGTCTGCTCGAAGGTGATGTCCTTCATCGCCTTGAAGATGTTGGAATGCGTTGCGTCGCGTGCTGCTAGTGACATGACGATTTCTCCCTGTTTCAGCGCTTGAGGCCGAGTTCGCCGAGGATCTGGCCAATCCGTTCCTCGGATTTGGCGCGGACATCGACGAAAGCGACCGGCTTGGAATGCGGCATCGACCAGATCGGCTGCAGGCCGGTGGCTGCCTTGTCGGCGAGCGCGCCGTGTTTCTTGACCCAGCCCTGGAAGAGCTTCTTGTTCGCCGCGCCATGCTTCTCGTCATTGGCGAGCATGTGGATGAGGTCGATCGTGTTGGCGAGGTTGCGCTCGTAGTCGGCCTCGGCCGCCGAAATCACCGCCGGGGTGATGAAGTCGTGGTTGGCGGCGGCGATCTGCATCAGGAAGCCGGAGCGGAACACCTCGCCAACCAGCGGCTCGAAGACGATGTTGATGGCGAAATACTGCTCGAGATAATCGGTCGCGCCCATGATGGTCTCGACCGCTTCGCGCGTGCCTTGCCAGTTCTTGTCCTCGAGCCAGGCCTTCTTGCCGAGTTCGTCGTCCCAGCCGGGCAGGTCCATGCCGATCTCGGCAAGGTAGAGTGTGATGTCCTGGGCAAGCCGCAGCTTGTAGGACGAGTTGGTCAGCGTCGCGTTGTTGATCATCTGGGTGTAGCCGTAGCGTTGCGCCTGCATCAGCGAAGTGCCGAGCCCGAATTCGGCATGCTTCCAGGCGCCGAGCTGGGTCTGCAGGATCTTCACCCAGGCCTTGTCGAAGGTTTTCGGCGCGCCCGACTTGCGGGCATTGTTGATGACGCTCTGCACCATCGTCTCGATCTTCGACTGGCGCTGGTAGTGTGTGCGCTCCCATTCCTGGTCGGGGGCGCGGAAGGCATGCCAGTTGGAGCTCTGGGCGGCGGTGTTCTGCTTGACATAGGCGCCCTTGCCGTCGGCGAAGGAGATGATCCAGTCCTGGATCAAATAGCGTTCCGGATCGGGCTGAACGTCGACCGTCATGTCCTCATAGTGGGTGGCACGCTGGCCTTTCGGCTCGAAATACCGGTATTTCCGGCTGTCGGAGTCGGCGAAGATCGCAGCACCGGCGGCTCCGGATCCGACTGAACTCGAGGTTGCAGGCATAGTCTCTCTCCCTTGTTGCAGTTGTGGTTGGCTTGGCATGGCCGCCCTCAATGGGCCGGCGTTGCACCCGCCGAAGTGGTGAACTTGTCGAAGAAGATCCGCTCGGTTTCGAAGCCGTTCATGAACAGCACCGGCTGCAGCGCATCGATCATCGGCGGCGGGCCACAGGCATGGACATCGCCCTGCCCGTCGACCGCCAGTTGCTTGAGCTTGGCGTCGACACTCTGGTGCACGAAGCCACGCTCGCCCTGCCATTCGGCGTCGTCATTGGCGTGCGACAGCACGGGAATGAAGGTGACGTCGGAATGATTGCCGACCAGCTCGGCGATCCTGTCGAGGTAGAACAGGTCGTTGCGGGTGCGGGCACCGTAGAAGAAATAGACCGGACGTTTCTCGCCGCTCTTCAGGTGGTCGTTGAGGATCGACCAGATCGGCGACATGCCCGAGCCGGCGCCGACCAGGATCAGGGGTCCTTGCCGCTCGTCGCGGCGGAAACAGGTTCCGTAAGGTCCGACGACGGTGACTTCGGCTCCGGCCCTGATGCCTCCGGAATCGAGTTCTCCCGAGAACTTTCCCTCAGGGTATTTTTTGATGATGAAGGAGAGTTTTTGGGTTTGGTCCGGCGTATTTGCCATGGAGAACGAGCGCGTAATCGTCTCCCCTTTTTGCGTGGTAACCGTGATGTCGACATATTGCCCCGCCCAAAACTTCATCGGCGAGCCGAGTTCGATCTCGATGCCGCGAATGTCGTGGGTCAGGTGCTCGATGCGAGCAATCCGGCCCTTGTACGTTTTCACGGCGATCGCTTTCGCCAGAATCTCCTCGTCGTAGTTGAGAAGCTCGACTTCCAGGTCGGAGTAGGCGATGCAGCGGCACAACAGCACGTGCCCGCTTTCCTTCTCCATGTCGTTCAGTGCGAAGGTCGAGTATTTCAGCATGTCGACTTCGCCTTCGAGCAATACGCTTTTGCAAGCCGAGCATTGCCCTTCCTTGCAGCCGTGCGGCAGGGCGATGCCCTGGCGGAATGCGGCGTTGAGCACCGTTTCGCCATTCTCGACCTCGAATTCGACGCCGACCGGGCTGAGCCTGACCGTGTGGGTTTCCGACATACGGACCTCCAGTGAAAGGAAGGGGCGGGACGAACCCGCCCCCTTTTGGCCTGATCAGTTGCAGGGGTTGATGGTGAAGCCGGCCCGGTATTCCGCCAGGTGCTTCTCGCGATCGGCGGGCGACATGGCACGCAGCGCGTTGAGCGGCGATCCGAGCGTGTTGCCGCGCACATCGTCGAGCGTCCACATCTCCTTGTCGTCGAAGCGCAGATGCGGCTGCGGAACCAGCGTCTTGCCGTCGGAGCGGACGAAGTTCAGGTCCTTGATGGCATCGGCCAGATCCCAGCCGTCATAGAGCGTCTCCCATTCGCGCTTGCCGCTGAAGCGGCCCATCGCGGGCGTCGGACGGCCCTGATACTCGTCGGCGAAGGCGACCGTTGCGGTCCAGCGGTCGAGCTCATGGGCGAAGGTGTAGAGTTCGCCGTTGATCTCGCCGACCACCATGTCCTCGCGGATCAGGCAGGGAACCAGGCACGACCAGCAGCGGTGCGGATAGACGTAGCCGACATCGCTGTTGAACAGCAGCACCTTCTCACCCTTGTGGCTGAGCTTGGCGTACCATTTCCAGAAGTCGCCGAACTCGGCGTACCAGCCCGGATACTTGTGCTCGAACCATTCGAAGTCCTTGTCGGTCTGGGCTTCGATGCGCCAGAAATTGACCGGCCAGCCGACCGCGAAGAACTGGCCGACCTTGTGGACGTAGTTCTTCTTGGTGATGCGTTCCCAGGCCGCCTGGACGTCGTCGTGATGGACCTTGATGCCGTATTTCTCGAGCGGCAGCATGTAGGTGCGGTAGTAGTCCTCATAGATCCAGCGGTGCCACATTTCCGCGTAGGACTCCTTGTTCTTGTCGCGGTTGGTGGTGCCGTATTCGATGAAGGTGCCGATGGCCGCATCGACGATGGCGTGGTTCTGCCAGAAGGCGTAACGCAGGTCGCGCTCGAGCAGGAGATGGTTTTCCGGCTCCTTGAGTGCTGCCATCAGCAGCGAGTGGCCGTTGCCGATATGCCGGCTCTCGTCGGACTGCACCGACAGGAAGACGGTCGGCAGCGCATAGTCGCCGTTGCGGGCGGCTTCCGAAGGCATGGCGACGAACAGCGTGTTGGTAAAGGCGGTCTCGGCGACCACGGTCAGGTACATGCAGGCGGCGGTCATGGTGTCGCCGGTGATGAAGCCTTCGGCGAACTGGCGGCCGATGGTGGTGGCGTAGCACTTTCCGAAGGCTTCCTCGGTGATGTCGAAGCCGGCCGGATCGATGTAGTTCTCCATGTACCATTTCTTGAGATTCATCTGGATCGTCGAGTGACGGAACTCGTCGATCATCTGCATGGTGAAGCCGGTCCGGAGTTCCTCGCCAGGTGCGATGCGGGCGACCATCGCCATCGAGCGGGCGGCGGAGATTTCCGGGAAGGGGATGATGGCCAGGAAGAGCTTCATCCACTCGACCCAGCGCGGTTCGACATTGCGGAACATGTCGCCACGCAAGGCCGCATCGAGCGCGCCATAGACGCGGTTGTCCTTCTCTTCCTGCATGGGGAAGTAGGACCGCAGGACCTGCTTCATCGGGTCGCGCGGCGTCTTGTTGATCTTGTAGTCGGTCGGAAACGTCATCGCTTCCTGGACGTAGGAAGGATTCCAGCCGAGATCGGCAATCTTCTTCGTCGCCTCGCCAACGGAAATTCCGCGCTGCGAGGTAATCTTGTTGAGCGTCAGAGACGTCATGGTCATAAGCCTCCACCAGGTTTGAGCCGCAGGTCCCTTGACCCCGGCATGAAGCGGCAAAGCACCGCCAGTGAGAGTGCGAGCGGCATGACAAAGGGTTGCGCATCGAGGCGCGACCCGAGGTCCGGCCGTTCAAGTGGATCGGGGCAAAGGTTTCGAGGCGTCTGGCAGGGAGCCGCGGCGCCAACCGCAATTGCGATGGCGTATCGAAGCGGTCCTGCTTCCTCCGTTCCTTCGTTCTTTTGGCACCGCGTCAAGCGCGATGGGCTTCTTGTGAAAATGAACAAAGCAAGCGCCGTGCCAGTTTTGAAATGGCGCTCGTGGCCGGTTCTCAAAACAAGATCGTAGCTCTTTCGGCGCACGACCTAGCATCCAACTGTAACGTTCTTTTACAGATGTAACTTACGGCTGTAATATTTAACATATATTCGCATGTGCAATATATTTAGTTAGCAATCGCAGCAAATATCAAAACTCATATTATCTGTTTAACTATTGGTCTTTCCGGACTATTTGAAGGCGACGGCCCGCCGATGGGCCTCGCGCTGGAGAAAGACCATGCCGAACGACAAGGACAGCCGAGGATCACCCGAGCCAATGTCCAGCCATGCTGACGGCGTCACCGGCGATCTCGTCAAGCTGATGCCCCGCGATCTGGTTTTCGTCATGCGCTTCATGGGCGAGAGCCAGCACCGCCTGCAGAGCCACTTCCAGGACTTCATCCGGGCCGAGCTTGCCGCCGGCGGCGTCACGACGGAGACGCATCCGATGATCCATCTGTTCATCGAAAGCCATGCGATCCTGTTGCGCGACTTCGTGTTCTCAGGCGTTTCGCTGACGCGCCAGTTCCGCGTCGAGGAGATCGAGCGCCTGACCGGCGACAAGACATCGATGATCCGCGTCGACATCTGGGACCAGCTCAAGAGCCACATCGAGACGGCCGAAAAACAGTTCCAGTCGCAGGCCGGCACGTTGCCCAAATTGCTGTCCGCCTTCGAAAAACCGCAGGGATCTTCGGAGCGCGAAAAATGACCAAAGGATCCGAAACTGCCCGGCGCGACGCACTGCTCGCTCGCCGGCTCGATCTTGTCGCCAGCGTCTCCGCCCTCACCGCAGAGGCACTGCGGCTCAATCAGAAACGCGCCGGTATCGAGATGGAGGTGCTGCGCCTGGAGCTCGAAATCGACAGAAGCGGCGCCAGCGCGCAACTGGTGCGGGACTTGCATAAGGCTGAAGAGAGCGCCGCGGCAATCATGCAGGCGTGTGCGGCTTGCGAGGATCGCATCTTGGCGGCCGAAGGTGATGTCGAGGACGTCGATCGGCGGCTGGCCGCAACGGCGAACGAGACCTGACGGGAGAGACAGCATGAACCAGCAGACGATGCAGAACCTGACCTTGTTCGACCTTCTGGCCCGCAGTTGGCAGCGGCCGGCGGCGATCGCCGATCTGCGCTTCAGCGACGACGGTTCGGCTGTCGCTTTCACCGCGGTGGACGGGACCGTCGCCATTGCCGCGGTCGCCGATCACGAACCGCCGGAAGCGCGGATCCGGGTGAGCAACGATCTCGGCCAGACGACGATCCGCCCAGGGAAAAGCCGCCAGTGCCCTTGATTGCCATGGCGGCATTCGCTGACGGCGATGTCCCGCTCGCCGTCTATGGCGATTCCGGCTTTCTGGTCGGTGCGGCCAGCGGCGAGGTGCTGCATCTGACCGCCGGCGGTGAAGTCGCGGCCCCCCGGCTCAAGATCGACGGACCGGTCGTCGCCATCGACCACAGCGCCGCAGTGGGCAGGACAGCCGTCAGCAACGGGCACGATGTCATCCTGTCGCACGGCCAAGGCGATGCCGTGCGACTGGAACGCGATGCGGCATCGTCGACGGATGCCCTTGCCTTCTCGCCAGGCGGGCGGCGCCTTGCCTGCGGCCTTGATGAAGGGCTGTCGGTCTGGGCGGTCGACGGCGACGCGGCCTTGATCCGTGACATCCCCCTTTCCGCGCGCCCGGTGTCGATCCGCTGCAGCAGAGACGGCACCTGGCTGGCCTGCGGGCTCGAAGCCGGCGGCTTTGCGCTGGTCAACCTCGCCGATGGCCGCGCCGACATCGTCTCGGGGTTTCCATCGCCGGTCCGCACCGTGTGTTGGAGCCAGCCGGCGAATGCACTGTTTGCCTCGGGCGCTTTTCGGATCGCCGGCTGGTCGATGACCGCCCCGCCTGTTGGCGGCGAAACCTCGGGTGCGCTGGAGACGGGCCGCGCCGGGCTGGTTCTGGTCGAGACGGTGGCGGCGCACCCTGAGAAGAAGCTGATTGCCGCGGGCTACGCCAACGGCCGGATCACCATCGCCCAGATCGGCGCGCGGGACGAACTCCTGGTCAGGCCCCTGGGCAGCGCGGTCACGGCTCTCGCCTGGTCCGGCGACGGACGGCACCTGGCGATGGGGTCTGTCGATGGCACCGCCGCAATCGTCACTTTTCCCGCGCAGATGTTCAAATAGCGGACGCTGTCCGCTGATACAGGAGGACAAAATGCAGACCGAACTCACCCCAGAGGACAAGAGCAAGGACGAATTTTTCGAACGGCTGGCCGAATTGTCGGAAGAAATGGTGGCCAAGCATGGCAAGGATTTCAGCATGGGCGCGCTGGTGCTCGCCGCCCGCTGGATCGCCGAAAACCGCGTCGGCAGGCTGAAGACCAACTGACCGCCGCAGGCGGCTTCACCAACTATCGGGACCAATCGAGCGATTTTTTTCGGCTCGCGACATTGTGATGACGCGCTCAGGCCGTCTCGAAAAGTACCGTCACCGCCCCGGCCAAGGCGCCAGTCAGAAGCCCTAGAGATCGACAGGCAGCCGGTGTCGCACACACACCTGCCGCAGGCTGTGTGTCGTGAGCGCCGGCATCCTCTCGATTCCTGCCGAGTTTCCGGCTAGCTTGGGCGATAGATGGCTCAGTTCCGGTGGGTGAATCATAGTCAGACCGACCGTCAAGAGATTGACGGGCAGCACCTTTGGTCTCCCAGGACCGAGAGCAATCGCGCGCGAAGTGAGGTCTACAGCAATATGCGCCGTGCGACGCCCGGCGCCACTTTCAGTAACGAGGCGCTTTGTCGCGGCGGCGCGAATAGCCTGACCTTTGAAGTGATTAATAAGCTTGGACGACATTGTCGAACGTCGTATAGCGGACGACGATCAGCTTGAAGGCACTATCAGGAAGAGCGTCACCCTTGGACCGTTTGGTTGTACAACTTGAAATTGCGGCCTGATGTTCAAAACAGGTCGGTAGGCCCGCGAGGGTGGTTTCCAAGCCTGCGGGGTCGCCCACGACCCTCAAAGCGAGAGTTCTAAAAGACGTTCACTAATGACCCAGCACGCACAAGACGCTCGAATTCTGATGTACAGCCACGACACGTTCGGGCTCGGCCACTTGCAGCGCTGCCGGACGATCGCGCATTCGCTGGTCGAGGATTTCCGCGGACTTCAGGTGCTTATCATTTCGGGTGCGACTATCGCCGGCGCCTTCGACTACCGCGCCCGTGTCGACTTCGTGAAGATCCCCAGCGTCATCAAGTTGCGCAACGGCGAATACACCTCGCTTGAAAAGGATATCGATCTGCATGAGACGCTAAGGATGCGTCAGTCGATCATCCGCCACACAGCCGAGACCTTCCGCCCGGATATCTTCATCGTCGACAAGGAACCGCTCGGCCTGCGCGGTGAGATTGAGGACACGCTGTCCTACCTCAAGACGCGGGGCACCACGCTCGTGCTTGGCCTGCGCGAGGTGATGGACGCGCCGCATCTGCTCGAAGCAGAGTGGGCACGCAGGGATGTGATGCGCAAGATAGGTCTGTTTTACGACAAGGTCTGGGTCTATGGCCCGCCGGATTTCTACGATCCGTTGACCGGCCTGGATGTGCCGCCGGCTGTCAGGGCAAAGATGAGGTTCCTGGGTTTCCTGCAACGGAGCCTGCAGCGGAACGAGTTGCCCGGCCACCGGCCCGAGGGCGACTATATCCTGGTTACCACCGGGGGTGGCGGTGACGGCGCCGAACTCATCCACGACGTCATCGACGCCTATCAGCAGGATCCGCAATTGCAGCACAGGGCGCTGATCGTGCTTGGGCCTTACATGCCGGCGCGCAAACGCAACAAGCTGCTCAAAAAGGGGGCCAAGATCCCCTACGTCAAGATCATCGAGTTCGACAACCGCATGGAAGACCTGATTGCCGGCGCCAAGGCGGTGGTGGCGATGGGCGGCTACAACACCTATTGCGAGATACTGTCTTTCGACAAGCCGGCGCTGATCGTGCCGCGCGTCACGCCCCGCGAGGAACAACTGATCCGCGCTCGGCGCGCCGCCGAACTCGGCCTCGTCGAGATGCTTTTGCCGGAAGAAGCCAAGGATTCCCAGCGGTTTGCCGATGCACTGAAGGTGCTGTCGGACCGGCCCCGCCCATCGCAGAGCAATCCGCATCTGACGCTGGAAGGGCTGCCTCATATTTCCGAAATCGTCGCGGAACTGCTCGACCGGCGGGCCGGCCATCACCTGTCGGTCATTGAAGGCATGAACTGAGTTGCAACATCGCAAGATCGTCGTGGTTCTGAAGGGCTATCCGCGGCTGTCGGAAACCTTCATCGCGCAGGAACTGCTCGGTCTGGAGCGTGCGGGGTTCGACCTGATACTCGTCGCGCTCAGGCGGCCGACCGACGCAAAACGCCACCCCGTGCATGACGAGATCAAAGCGCCCGTCCATTATCTGCCGGAATATCTGCATCAGGAGCCGCTGCGCGTGGCTCGCTCGCTGTTTGCTTGTCTGCCGCGGCCGGGCTTCTGGCGCGCGCTCGGATCGCTGGCTGCCGATTTACCCCGCGACTTTACGCGCAATCGCGTGCGCCGCTTCGGGCAAGCGCTCGTGCTGGCGGCCGAATGGCCTGAAGACGCGGGATGGTTGCATGCACATTTCGCGCACACGCCGGCATCGGTGACGCGCTATGCCAGCCAGCTTCGTGGCCTGCCCTGGAGCTGCTCGGCCCATGCCAAGGACATCTGGACTTCGGCGGACTGGGATCTGGCCGGCAAGCTTTCCTCGGCGCGCTGGACGGTCACTTGCACGAAAACCGGCTTCGACCGTCTGAAAGCACTCGCCAACGGCAATTCGCCTGTGCATCTGAGCTATCATGGACTCGACCTTGATCGCTTCGGCAGTTTTAGCGAGGCGCGAAAACAGCATGACGGCTCGGCGCCCGGCGAACCGGTTGTCGTTTTGAGTGTCGGGCGCGCCGTTGCAAAGAAAGGCTACGATACGTTGCTGGAGGCCCTTGCCCTCTTGCCCGGTGATTTGGCGTGGCGTTTCGAGCATGTCGGCGGCGGCGAGGAACTGGAACGGCTCAAGGCGCTGGCGCGAAAGCTCGGACTGGATGGCCGCATCTCCTGGAAAGGCGCGCTTGCGCAAAAGGAGGTGCTTGAGCACTACCGAGGCGCCGACATTTTCGCCCTGGCCTGCAGGATCACCGCCAATGGCGACCGGGACGGCCTGCCGAATGTTCTGGTGGAGGCGGCCAGCCAGCGGCTTGCCTGCGTGTCGACCGATATTTCCGGCGTGCCGGAGCTTCTATCGCCGGAGGAAACCGGGCTGCTGGTTCCGACGGAAAACCCGATTGCGCTCGCACAGGCGCTGGAGCGCTTGATCCGCGATCCCATGCTGCGCGCCCGCCTCGGCGACGCCGCGGAGCGGCGCGTGCGAAGCAATTTCGATCATACGGCAAGCATTGGACAGCTCAAGCAACTGTTCCAGCAGGAGTGGCGGGCTGCCGAATGAAGCAGCTGCGCGCTTTCTTCTATGTCCAGCACCTGCTCGGCATCGGCCATCTCGCGCGCGCCAGCCGCATTGCGGCGGCCCTGGTCGATGACGGGTTCGACGTCACCGTCGTGACCGGCGGAGCGCCGATCGCGGGGTTTCCGGGACCGGGGGTAAAATCTGTAGCCCTGCCGCCTGTCACCTCCGGCGATGAAGGATTTTCCGGACTGGTCGACCTGCAGGGCAAACCCATCGGCGATGATTTCAAGACATTGCGTTCAGAGATGCTGCTGCAGGCATTCCGCGATTGCAGGCCGGATATCGTCATCATCGAGGCGTTTCCATTTGGACGCCGGCAGATGCGTTTCGAGCTCTTGCCGCTGATCGAGGCGATCGAGGCGACGTCGCCCAGGCCGCTGCTGGCGACCTCGGTCCGTGATATCCTTCAGGAGCGCGTCAAGCCGGGCCGAAACGAGGAAACGGTCGATCTCATCAACAGGCATTTCGACCTTGTCATGGTCCATGGCGATCCGGCTTTCGCAACCATCGACAAGACATTTCCACTGGCTGCGGCGATCAGCGTCGAGGTCACTTACACAGGGCTCGTTGCCGCACCGCCACCACCCGCGGCCTCCGAGCGCTTCGACGTTCTGGTGTCGGTTGGCGGCGGGGCTGCCGGAAAGAGCCTTGTCAACGCCACCATCGCCGCGGCACGGAATGCCGACAACGGCTGGAAATGGTGTTTGATCACCGGCCCAAACCTGCCGAAAGACGAGTTTGACGCGATCACACGCGATGCCACGCCGGGCCTGTCCATCTTCCGGTTCCGCGAGGATTTCGCCAGCCTGCTGACCGGCGCCCGCCTGTCGGTCTCGCAGGCGGGTTACAACACGGTCTGCGATGTCCTGCGCGCGGGTTGTCGCTCGCTACTGGTTCCATTCGCAGCCGGCGGCGAAACCGAACAGACGGTTCGCGCCCGGATGCTCGAAGAACTCGGTCTTGCAACGGTGCTGACGGAAAACGACCTGACGCCTGAAGGCTTGGCGCGAACGATCGAGCAGGCGCTTATGGGACCGATGCCATCCGCGCATCGTCTCGACCTGGAGGGTGCGCATCACTCGGCGCAAATCCTGCGCGAGCGGTATCGGACATGGTCCCTAAAAATCGGGGTCCGGTTTCGGAAAGGCGCAGGATCAAACAGACGAATCCTAACGGTTCATCGGCTTTCACGCACATCGTGTCCGGCAGGTGCGACGCGTTAAGTCCTTGGTTTATATCGTTGTCCCAAAACCGCTGCGCACTTTTGAGCGAAATGCATCAAACAGTCCCGATCAGCATGAAGCGCGTATATTTTTTTGTCGGCAGTTCGCCGGAAAACCGCACCTCGCGCAGCGCCGCCATGGCTTCGAAGGCCGCAAGGGAAGCCACGCAATTGATATGCGTCGGCTCGCTGAAATAATCGTTCGATTGCAGCAGTACATTCGTGCCCCGCGGAAGCAGGGCAAGCCAGGCGGGGAGATCGGCTATGTGTTCGCAGCTCGTATTAACCGTGAGGTCGGCCCCCCCGGCCGCATAGTCGAGTGCGTACATATCTGCCGTCAGCGCCTGGAACCGATCTCCGGCTTGCCGATTGAGGGTCCGGGCGACCGCCGCGACTTCGGGATCGATGTCGATGCTGTCGACCGCCGCGATGTCGAAGCGGGCGTCGTTGAAAAGCATTGCCGGCAAGACGCCGTACCATCCACCCAGGACCCATATGCGCGCGAACCGGCCGCCGCTGCTTTCGAACAGCTTGTCGAGCGCCCACATCTTGCAGGCGACCTGCTTGTGGTTGAAGGCATTGGCGATATCGGCCTCTGGGTGCTTGGCGATGACGCGCGCCAGCCCTGCCACGAGAGGATGGTTGACATAGGCGGCAATTCCCCGCGTGAGGTCCAGGGCCTGCTCGTGCCCGTCCGTGCCGACATTGCGTGGTTGCGTGACATCCATCATATTCGCCTTGTATGTTGGGATTTCGGGCGACACAACGCAATCTTGCCCGCAAAGCCGCCTCGCAGGCTTCGAGCGTGTCGCCGGCGACGATTGCCGATGCGCCGTTCACCAGCCGGTGCTTTTACTTTTGTTCTTTAAACTGAAGGCCCACAGTCGCATATGGAACCCAGCCTAGCCCGCTATATCTGGACACACACCAAGAGGCAGCAGGTCGGGATAGTGTTGATCGTCTTGCTTTCGATGATCCCGTATTTCATGTCCTTCGACCTGCCGAAGCTGATCGTCAATGGCCCGATCCAAGGTCGCGGCTTCGAGCAAGCGGACGCGACCCGGCCATTCCTGAAGCTGCACTATGATCTGCCGTTCTTTGGAGAGGTCCAGTTCTTTTCCGGTTTTCAGCTCGACCGCAAGGAGACGCTGTTTGCCCTCAGCTTTGTGTTCCTGTTGCTGGTCGTTATCAACGGCCTGTTCAAACTCTACATCAACACCTACAAGGGCCGCCTCGGCGAGCGCATGCTGCGGCGTATCCGCTTCGATCTGGTCGATCGTGTGCTGCGCTTCCCGCCGAGTTACTTCACGCGAGTGAAATCCGCCGAAGTGGCGACCATGGTGAAGGACGAGGTCGAGCCGCTGGGCGGCTTCATCGGCGATGCCTTCCTTCAGCCAGTGCTGCTCGGCGGCCAGGCGCTGACCGCCATGCTGTTCATCATGGTTCAGAATGTCTGGCTCGGGATGATAGCGCTTGTCATCGTGGCGATCCAGATCGTGCTCATCCCGCGAATGCGGCGCCGGTTGATCGTGCTCGGGCGCGAACGGCAGCTGACGGCGCGCGCGCTTTCGGGCCGGGTCGGCGAAATCGTCGACGGCATCGGCACGGTTCACGTCCACGATACATCAAACTACGAGCGCGCCGACATAGCTGCCCGGCTCGGGCTCATCTTCAAGATCCGCTTCGATCTTTACCAATGGAAATTCATGGTAAAGTTCCTCAACAATTTTCTCGCGCAGATCACGCCCTTTCTGTTCTACATGATCGGCGGGTATCTGGTCATCCAGGGGCGGCTGGACGTCGGCCAGCTCGTGGCCGTGATCAGCGCCTACAAGGACCTGCCCGGACCGATGAAGGAACTGATCGATTGGGATCAGGCACGGCAAGATGTCCAGGTCAAATATCAGCAGGTCGTTGAACAGTTTACCGTTGAGGAGCTCATTGCGCCGAGAATCGGGGCATTGACGATGGACGATCCCGATCCGATGACCAATCCCCTGTCGGCGATCAGTCTGTCCATAGCAGACGATGGCGGTGCAATGCTCCTCGACCGTATCTCCCTCCAGATCAAGCCGGGGGAGACGGTGGCGCTGGTCAGCACCGCAACAGGTGGAGCGGAGGCGCTTGCGGAAGCCTTCGCCCGCCTGAACTGGCCGGACAGCGGAAAGGTCGCTTCGGGCGCCGACGACCTGCTTGAACTCCCTGAAGCCGTCACCGGCCGGCGCATGTCCTATGCGTCGTCGGACGTTTTCCTGTTCCAGGCAAGCCTCCGCGATAACCTGCTCTACGGGTTGAAGCATGCACCGCTGACGTCGGTGACTTATGACGGGGCCGCGGCTGATCAGCGCCGCTGGAACATCAACGAGGCGCGCCGGTCCGGCAATACGGATCTCGATATCCACAGCGACTGGATCGACTATGCTTCCGCCGGCGCCACCGGCCCGCACGACCTCTTCGAAGCCGTGCGCCGGGTGCTCGACGCGGTTGTTCTGTCGCGCGACATTCTGGATCTTGGCTTGCGCTCTTCGGCCAACCTCGCCCGCCACACGGAGCTTCCCAGGCGGATCGTCGAACTGCGTGTGGCGCTGCGAACCCGGCTGGAACAGGAAGGGCTGAGCGGACTGGTGGCTCCTTTCGAACCAGGCGCCTACAACAAGGAAGCAACGATCGGCCAAAACCTGCTCTTCGGCGCCGCCGCCGGCCCCGAACTGGCCGACAAGGCCCTGGCGGCCAATCCCTATTTCGCTTCCGTGCTGGGCAAGCCGGCCTCGACCGCACGTTCTACGAAATGGGCATGGAGATCGCCGAACAGGCGATCGAGCTGTTTGCCGATCTGCCGCCCGATCACCAGTTCTTCCAGCAGCTCGCCTTCATGAGCGCCGAGGAGATACCCGCCTACGAAACCTTGCTGCAACGGCTCAAGAACCGTCCCTACGAGGCGGTTTCGGAGAGCGACCGGGCCATGATCGTCACCTTGAGCTTTGCCTATATCGAGCCCCGGCACCGTTTCGGCCTGCTGAGCGACGAGTTGATGAGCAAGATCGTCGCTGCGCGCAACCAGTTCTATGAAAACCTGCCGCCCGAGCTGCAAAATGCGGTCGAACGGTATGATCCTGCCAAATACATTGCCGCGGCCACCGTCATGGACAATGTCCTGTTCGGGCGTGTGGGCAACAACCATCCCGACGCGCCGGATCGCATACGCTCCATCGTCTATGACATTCTCGACGAGCTGGGGCTTTATGCCGAGCTTCTGGATGTCGGGCTGGACTTCAACGTCGGCGCCGGCGGCAGGCGGCTGACCGGCGCACAGCGACAGAAGCTCGATGTTGCCCGGGCCCTGCTCAAGCGTCCTGATTTTCTCATTCTCAACCGGCCGCTGTCGGCACTCGATCAGCGCATGCAGGATAGGGTGCTGCGAAACGTGCTCGAGGAAGCCAGACGCGACGGCCATTCACCGGCAATTGTGTGGGCCGTGACGAACCCGGCAATGGCGATGATGTTCGATCGCGTTGTCGTCTTCGACTCGGGTCAATTGGTGGAAGACGGAACACACGAGACACTTCTGGCAGGGAGCGGTATCTTTAAGGACCTGCTGTCATAGAGCAACGGACGTTCAGATGGGATCATTGCGCCGGTGAAAATTTGCTGCAAGGTCAAGGGATTCGGCGAAGGGCGTGGCGAGAATACATCCGCGCCGAAAGCCCGAAGGATTTGCCTAAACTTCACCCGGCTCTTCGGATCCGGCTGGCGGATGCCCATTTTGTCAGGCGGCATCGCCCGATCGCACAACATCGGGCTCGCCACCTTTCGCGTGGTTCGTCTCGCCATCCCGGGAAACAGAATTGATTCCATCCGGGCGGCCGTTGCTCTAGTCTGGCAAACGCGAATTTTTGGGAAGGTTTGCGACAATGCTGCTCAAGGATGAGGTTGGAATGCTGCAACGCGTTCCCTTGTTCTCCGGCATAGAGCCGGCAAAGCTCAAGCTGCTTGCGTTCACATCCGATCGCGTGAGCTACAGCGCCGGCGAGATCCTTTCCGGCAGGGCGACGAGGGAGACGCCGCCTATGTCATCCTTTCAGGCAGGGCGGATATTCTGGTCGATTCCGACAGCGGACCGATAAAAGTTGCCGAACTGGTGCCAAATTCGATTGTTGGCGAGATCGCCATATTGTGCAACAGCTCCCGCACCGCCACCGTCAGAGCCGCAAGCCAGCTGGAAGCCTTGAGAATCCGCAAGGATCATTTCCTGAGGCTTATGAAGGAGTTCCCGGAAATGACCATCGAGATGGTGCGGGTTCTTGCCGATCGCCTGAGCCATACGACCGCGGATCTGATCGACGCACGAAGCGCCAAGTGACGCGTGACGTGAGCTTAGTCCTCGCCGCCGTGATGGCACTGGCTACCATGGGCGACTTGACTGCGAAGGGGTAGCATGGACGACGACGTTTTCCTGGTCAGGTTTTGGGGCGTGCGCGGCAGCATTTCGGTATCTGGGCCAGAATTCGCTCGCTATGGCGGCAACACAAGCTGCATCGAGATGCGGTGCGGCAAGGATACGCTTTTGTTCGATGCGGGCTCTGGCCTGCGGCCTGCCGGCAGGGCGCTTCGGGCGTCGGGCGTGACCGATTTCGACCTGTTTTTCACCCATTGCCACTACGATCACATCATCGGGCTGCCAGCCTTCAAGCCTATCTATGAAAGGGGCTTCAAGGTTACACTTTGGTCCGGGCATCTCGCTGGACGCATGACGACCCGCGAGATGGTCGATGAGTTCATTCGGCCGCCGTGGTTTCCGGTGAAACTGGACATCTGCAAGGCAAATCTCGACTACCGCGATTTCGTATCCGGAGACGTGCTTCGGCCGCGCGAAGGGGTGGTGGTGCGAACCGGCAGTCTTACCCATCCGGGCGGCTGCATAGGCTACCGGGTCGAATGGGGCGGCCGCGTCGTGGCGGTGATCACCGACACCGAGCACGAACCGGGCAAACTCGATCAGGCGGTGCTCCGGCTGATCGAAGATGCCGACCTCGTCATTTACGATTGCACCTACACCGAGGAGGAAATGGAGCGCTACCGCGGCAACGGGCACTCGACATGGCAACAGGGCGTCAAGCTCTGTGAGGCCGCCGGTGCGCGCGGGCTTGCGCTGTTTCACCACGAACCGTCGCGCACCGACGGGGAATTGGACGAGATGGAGAAACTGGCCAAAGACAGGTTTGCCGGCGCTTTTGCCGCGCGGGATGGCCAAACGCTCAAATTTCCGATCTCATTAGACAAAAAGCGCTGAGCTATTTTCCTGAGCTGGCGCCGCGCTCGATCAATGTCCTGATCGGAAGCCATGCGCAGGCCTCGGTTTGTGCAGTGATGGTGAACAGCCGTTCGAGGAAAAGCCAGGCCGATTCATCATGCACGAGATGGTGGGTGAGCAGGCCGACCGGTTCGCCGCCGTCGAACGTATGCTGCAATTGCGCGGTGATAGCCTGAACCAACAGGCCATGATCGCGGCAACCGCGCGTGCCATGCCAATCCATGATGTCGACATTGCTGTTGATGACCGCCAGCGAAGCCGGCTTCGGCGGCCCATAGACCGACAATGCCGCAAATCCTATCGATCCAAGGTCGGATACCAAGCCGGCGTCGATCCTGTTCCAGGGTGGCACCAGCATCGGAACGGCACGTGCGCCGTGCAGGCCGGTTACGTGCGACAGCCCGCGTGCCAGATCATCAAGCACCGCCTCGCGTGGCCGATGCGGGCCGAGCTCCTGCTTTTTCTGGTCCTCGGGCGCATGATTTCGGTGCGTCCAGCCATGGATGGCGACCGTGGCATGCGGCGCCTGGTCAAGCCGGACGACAAGCTTCTCATCAGTCACGGCCGGAATGACGGCCAGAGTGACCGGAACCGCGAATTCAGCCGTGAGGTCGAGCAGCCGATCAAGCGCAGGCGTTGGATCCACGGCGTCATCGTCGCGCAGCCAGAACTCTGCCTTACGGCCCGCCCGTTGCCGGCGCACCAGTTCTTCCACCAAAGGCCGCCAGATTTGATCGGATGTCATGAAACCGGTATCTTCGCGAGAAATTCGGACAGACGCGCCGCTGCACCACCGAGGGAACGTTCTTCGAGGACGAACCGTCTGGCTTCTGCGGCCATGATGGTTCTTTCGTCGTTACGGGCCAGCAGCCTTTCAATGGCGGAAGCGAACGCCGCCACATCGCCCGGCGGGGTGAGAAACCCGGTCTGGCCATGCCGCACGACCTCCGGCACGCCGGCGATGTCCTGAGCCACCACCGGAAGGCCGGCGGCCTGCGCCTCAAGATAGGCAACGCCATAGGCCTCGCCGTAACCCGGCCAGACGTAAATTCCCCCACTGCACAGGATATCCGGCACGGCGGCTGGCTCAATCGCGCCAAACCATTCGATACGATCGGCGGGCAAGCCGGCGAATTGCGCTTTGACCTCGTCACGGGCAGGCCCGTCCCCGACGACCGACATGGTCCAGGGCAGGTGGCGGATCGAATCGAGCGCTTGCGCCAGCATGCGATAGCTTTCGACTTTGTCGCCTGAGCGCATCATGGCGACGGTAACGAGGCGCGTCGGACACCCCCGTGCCGGCGTTTCCTGGAACACCGATGTATCGATGAAGGGCGAAAGCATGCCGAAAGCGGCGTCGGGTATCGCATCTGCCAGTCCCTGACGATCCCTTTGCGTGAAGCAGATGTTCAGCGCCGCCTGTGCGACGGCTCGCGCCACCAACGCTTGCGCATCGGCCCACAGGCCGGCGTTTCGCCGCCTCGAATAGGAGGCTTCCGCTGTCACATAGGGGACAGCAAAGGCCGACGCCAGCTCGGGCCCGATCAGGTCGGGCGCCTTGTAGTAGGGATGATAGGTGAACCAAAGATCGGGCTTGCCGTCACGATCCCAAAGCCTGGTCAGCCGCGCGGCTTCTTCTCGGGCCTCGATCTTGAGCGCTTCGAAACTTTTCAATTCCGGATCGCGTAGATAGAAGCGTAATTCGGATGCCAGTTCGACGCTGTGCCCTGCGTGCTCCAGCGCCTTGATGAGCATCCGTGCCATCTGGCGGTCGCCGGAGGCAACGGGATGGTTGGGCGACTTCAGCGCCGCGTAGAAGGCAATTCGCATCGCCGGACCTATCCCCAGAAAGCCTGCGCAAGTCAATTTCAAAGCATGATCGCCTTCGCCTTCAAGCCGTGGAATGTGCTATCTGATGCTCATGGAAACAGCTGCCGCGTCCGACCCGTTTGTCGCTTCCCTGCCGGTCTTCGCAAAGTTCGAAAGCGTTGCCGATATCGACAACTATCGGCCTCTCCCTGATGGCTGGGCGCTGGCCACCGCCGACATCGTCGGCTCGACCAAGGCGATCGAGGCCGGGCGCTACAAAACCGTCAACATGGCCGGCGCCAGCGTCATTTCGGCGCTGCTCAATGCGCTGGGTCGGCAAGATCTTCCCTTTGTCTTCGGCGGCGACGGCGCGCTCGTGGCGTTTCCCGGCTCGGCGCTGGAGGTCACCCGCAACGCGCTGGCGGCTGTCCAGAGATGGGTGGCGGACGAACTGGACCTGACCTTGCGTGCCGCAATCGTGCCGATAAAGGACATAAGAGCGCAAGGCCTCGACGTTCGCGTGGCGAGGTTCCAGGCCTCGGAAGCGGTCTTCTATGCCATGTTCGCCGGCGGTGGCGGCAGTTGGGCGGAAGCCGAGATGAAAGCCGGGCGCTACCGCATCGATCCCGCGCCGGCCGGCGCGCGGCCGGATCTGACCGGCCTCTCCTGCCGCTGGAACCCGATAGAAGCCCGGCATGGTGAAATCGTCTCGATCATAGCCATACCGGGGCCGTCGCGCGACTTGCGCGGTTTTCAGTTTCTGGCTTCCGACATCATCGCCCTTGCCGGCAGGCAGGAGCGCGATGGCCACCCGGTGCCGGTGGACGGTCCGGGCTACAGTCTGCTGCCCGCCGGCCTCGATGTCGAGGCGCGGGCCACGGCGCCGCCAGGGCGGCGGTGGCTAACGAAGCTGTGGGTGATATTCCTGATGACGCTTACGGCGGTCACCGACAGATTTGGCTGGACCATCGGTCGTTTCGATCCGAAGATCTACAAACGCGAGGTGGCCAGCAATTCGGATTTCCGGAAGTTCGACGACGGCTTGAAGATGACGATCGACGTTGACGCGGATGTGTTGCAACGGATCGAGAGCCGGCTGAAACAGGCGGAAGAGGCGGGCATCTGCAGCTACGGCCTGCACCGCCAGAAATCGGCCTTGATGACATGCCTCGTCGCCTCGCCGCTGCAGCGCGATCATATTCATTTCGTCGATGGCGCCGCGGGCGGCTATGCGATGGCTGCCGCGAGCCTGAAGGCGAAGGCGCCAGTTTGATGACGGCTTGCGGAAATTGATCTTCCGCAATATGCCTCGGCCATGGTCCTTGGGACCGAGTGAGCCTCGCCATGGCAACGGACAGCCTGTCCGAATTGACTGGAAAGCAGACTTTTGGACGCCTCACAATCGATATATGACCGTCTTTTGAACCGGATTTCGACGCGCGCCGCGCAGGTCGGCGTGATCGGACTGGGCTATGTCGGGTTGCCGCTGGCGGTTGCGGTCGCACGCGCCGGCTTCCCGGTTTCCGGCTTCGACATCGAAGCCCGGAAGGTCGAGAGCCTGAATAACGGCCAATCCTACATCGAGGCAGTGACGTCGGCAGCCCTTGCCGGCCAGGTGGCGAGCGGACGGTTCCGCGCCACCGCGGATTTTACCGAACTGGCCGTCTGCGATGTCATCATCATCTGCGTTCCGACACCGCTGACGAAACACCGTGAGCCGGATCTCTCCTTTGTCACGAACACGGCAGGCACCATCGCGAAACATCTGCGTCTCGGCCAGCTCGTCGTGCTGGAATCGACCACCTATCCCGGCACCACCGACGACGTGATCAAGCCCATACTGGAAGCAACCGGCTTGCAGTCGAAGATAGACTTCTTCCTCGGCTTCTCGCCCGAACGCGAGGATCCCGGCAACCGCAGCTTTGAAGTCGCGACGATCCCCAAGGTCGTGGCGGGCGACGGCATTGAAGCGGCGGCGCTCGTGCAGGCTTTCTACCAAAGCGTGGTCAAGACCGTCGTTCCGGTTTCCACCACCGCGACTGCCGAGGCGGTCAAGCTGACGGAAAACATCTTCCGTTCGGTCAACATAGCCCTCGTCAACGAATTGAAGGTCGTGCTCGGTGCAATGGGCATCGACATCTGGGAGGTGATCGAGGCGGCAAAGAGCAAGCCCTTTGGCTACATGCCTTTCTATCCTGGCCCTGGACTTGGCGGGCACTGCGTTCCGATCGATCCCTTCTACCTGACGTGGAAGGCGCGCGAATACGAACTGCCGACCCGCTTCATCGAGCTGGCGGCAGAGATCAACACGGCCATGCCGCGTCATGTGGTCGATGAACTGGCGAAGGCGCTGGACCGGCGCTGCGGCAAGGCGCTCAGCCGCTCGCGCATTCTCATCATCGGGCTGGCCTACAAGAAGAATGTGCCCGACATCCGCGAAAGCCCCTCATTGCGGCTCATTGAGCTCATCGAGGAATGGGGCGGCAAGGCGGAATTCCACGATCCGCATGTTACCGAGATCCCGACCACACGGGAGCATATGGCGATCAAGGGGCGCCGCTCGGTCGAATTGACCGAGGCGGCCTTGAAGGGTTTCGATGCTGTGGTCGTTGCAACCGACCACGACGCGATCGACTACCAGACCATCGCTGATCACGCCCTTCTGATCCTCGACACACGCAATGTTTTTGGCCGCCTCGGGCTGGCCCGAGACACGGTGGTGAAGGCCTGACGGTGTCTGAGCCGGCGAATTTTTTGCCGGATGTCAGGATCGTGATTGCACTCCGCCGGCAGCCTCGCCACATAAGGCGACGCAGGACATAGATGCAGTTACGCCCGCTCCTTTCGTTGCAAGGACAGTCATCCGGGAAATTCCTTGACGCATGCAGCCGAAGCCGGCCTCATTGACGTCGGGGCTTTATCTTTGGGTCGTTGGCGGACTGTGTTATGGCGGATCAAAGGACAGGTTTCGGGATAGCATGAGCACAGCGCGAGCAGAAATTTCCACCATTCTCATGGATAAGGTTGCCGATTGGCTGAACCAATCGGCGCTGGCGGGCAGCGACCTGGAAACATTGGTAAAAGGCTTTTGCGAACGGCTGGCTGCTGCCGGCCTGCCGCTGAAGCGGGTGCATTTGAGCTTTTCGATGCTTCATCCGCTTTATGACGCGCTTGGCTTCACCTGGTTTCGCGGCCAGGGCATAGAAGTGGAAGGCTTCCGCGCCGAGCCCGGCGGGCCGTCGGACAGATTTCTGACCAGCCCATACTACCATCTGCTCAGCAACAAGCTCGACCATCTGCGACGCCGGATCGATCCGTCATTGCCGCCGGAGTTTCCTATTTTCGAGGAACTCAGGCTTATCGGCGTCACTGATTACATGGCTTTCGTCCATCCCTTCAGCGGCAACACCAGTCAGGGCATGATCGGGTCCTGGTCCACCGACAGTGCTACAGGCTTCAGCGACAGCATGATTTCGGCGCTGCTGCGCATCCAGAGCCATCTCGCTATCGCAACCAAGATGGCGGTGCTTACCAAGCTCGCCGACAACATGATGACCACCTATCTCGGCGGCGACGCCGGCAGGCGCGTGCTGGACGGCCAGATCAAACGCGGCGAGGGCGATACAATCCGGGCCGCGCTGGTCATGGGCGATATGCGTGGATCGTCGAGGCTTGCCGAAACCTCCGGCCGCGAAATCTATATCGATACGCTGAACCAGTTTTTCGACGCCGTTGCCGCACCTTTCAATCGCAAAGGCGGACAGATTATGAGTTTCATCGGGGATGGCTTTATTGCCGTCTACCCTTGCGAAAGACACCGCTCGCAGTCCGAAATCGCCTGCCAGGCTGCTCTTGCGGCCGCGCACAAAGCCACCGCGCGCATGATGGATCTCAATCTGCGCAGAAAGGAGCAGGGGTTGGGCGATATACAATTTGGCATCGGCCTGCATGTCGGCAATGTGATGTTCGGCAATGTCGGGCTTACCGACCGGCTCACATTCTCCGCCTTCGGCTCGGCTGTAAACGAGGTCCAGCGCCTCCAGACCCTGACCAAGAAATATCCGCACAGCGTTCTCGCCAGCGAAGACTTCGCCAGCTACTGCGGGACCAACAGCTGGTTGACGCTCGGCAAGGAGGAACTGCGAGGCATCAAGCAGAAGCTGACGGTGCTTGCACCGATCTGTCGGGTGCTCTCGCACTCGATGAAGACGCTGCGCTGGAGCCGATTCACGACCGAAGATCGGACGCCGAGCAGGTCATGCTGCTTCATCGCGATACCGCGCGGATATCGGCGGGCGACCCGAGCAAGCTCCAGTAACCGCACCAATCCGGTCCGAACGCCGTGGCGGGCAGTCCGGTCGTCGGTCCCGCCAAGGGCGACCGTTTCGAATCCAAGTTGCTCTAGGCTGGCAATGCGCTAGTCTCGCTTTCTGGACTGCCAGAGTGGGGCTGGTGCGAGAATGAATTCGGGTTTTGATCTGCTGCGGATCGAAGATGTTGGCATCTCTTTTGCCATTATCGGAGGACCGTTGCATGCCGTCAGGCGCGCAAGTCTTCGCGTCCTGCCCGGCAAGGTTACCGCGCTTGTGGGCGAGTCAGGTTCCGGAAAATCGGTTCTCAGCCAGGCTGTGATGGGCATTTTGCCGAACACAGCCCATGTTCGCGGCCGTATCCTGTTTTCCGATCCTGAAAAGCCCGGCACGACGCAGGATATCCTGCAGATGCCGCGCGATGGACCCGAAATCCGGGCGTTGAGAGGCAGCCGCATCGGCAAGATCTTTCAGGAGCCGATGACATCACTGTCACCGCTGCACACGATCGGCAACCAGGTCAGCGAATCGCTGCAGATCCATACGCCCATGGCTCGGGTGGAGCGCAAGGCGCGGACAGAGGAAATGCTCAGCCTTGTCGGCTTTCCCAATCCCAAGCGCGCCTATGACATGTATCCCTTTGAACTTTCTGGAGGATTGCGTCAGCGCGCCATGATCGCCATGGCTCTTATCTGCCGGCCCGCTTTGTTGATTGCCGATGAGCCGACGACGGCGTTGGACGTCACCATCCAGGCGCAAATCCTGCAGTTGCTGCGCGAGCTTCAGACCAAGCTGAACATGGCGATGCTGCTGATCACGCACGACCTCGGCGTTGTCGCCAATGTCGCCGACGAGGTGGTGGTCATGTACCATGGCGAGATCATGGAAGCGGGACCTGTGGAGGCGATATTCCGCCGGCCGGGCCACCCCTACCTGAAGGGCCTGATGGCAGCCGTTCCGCATTTCGACCTGAAGCCTGGCGAAAGGCTCAAAGCGCTCCGCGAGGTGCCGGTGAATGTCGGAAACCTGCTCGGCAAGCAGACGGCGCCGGCATCGATGGGGCCGGACGACATCCTGCTGTCGGTCAGGGATCTGAAAAAGGTCTTCACCACCCGCAAGTCCGGATGGTTCGGCGGAGATCATCAAACCACTGTTCGCGCCGTGGACGGCGTCAGCTTCGATATCAGGCGGGGTGAGTGCCTGGGTCTGGTCGGCGAAAGCGGCTCCGGCAAAACCACCGTCAGCAAGATGCTGATGCGGGCAGTCACCCCTAGCGGCGGCTCCGTGGTCTTCAACGGCCGCGACAGATCAATCGACGTCTTGGAGGCCGAGGGAGACACCCTGCGCATGCTGCGCGCGAAAATCCAGATGGTCTTCCAGGATCCGGTTTCGTCGCTTTCACCGCGCATGACGGTGGAGAACATCTTGAGCGAGCCGCTGGAAATTCATCAGCGCGGCAATGCCGCGTCCCGACTGGCCACCGTCAAGAGCCTGATGCAGGCAATCGGGCTCGATCCGCGCTTCATCAAGCGTTATCCGCACAGTTTCTCGGGCGGGCAGCGTCAGCGTATCGGCATCGCGCGCGCGTTGGCGCTGGGGCCTGAACTTCTGATCTGCGACGAGCCGGTTTCGGCGCTCGATGTCTCTGTCCAGGCGCAGATCCTGAACCTCCTGAAGGACCTGCAGAAGGAACTGGGCCTGACCTACCTGTTCATATCCCACAACCTGGCTGTGGTGGACTACATGGCAGACCGCATCGCGGTGATGTGCGGCGGGCGTATCGTCGAGCTTGCGCCGCGCGAAATTCTGCTTAGGAAACCGGTCCACCCCTACACGCGCTCACTGGTCGCCGCGGTACCTTTCCCGGATCTCGACAGGCCGATGGATTTCAAGACGCTGAAGCTCGGGGGCGCTTCCGATACCAGCGCATGGGGACCGCAATTCCGCGACGAGGGCGACGAGGATATGCTGTCGCCGCTCGACCTTGGCGGCGGCCACCTCGTGCTGGCTCGACGTTCGGCCGATGTCAGAGACCTACGCCATTGATCAGCCGCCGCACCGTCCTTGGTCTCATGGCTTCGGCATTTCTGCCGGGCACGTTGCGCGCCGCCGATCTGGAGCCGGAATTTCTTCAGCCGCAGCTGAAGGCCAGGGCGCTGCCGGCGCTCGCCGAACGCCTGCCCAAGCGCCCGCGCGCGTTGAATCTCGCTGCGATGGGCCGGCAGCCCGGCCAGTATGGCGGCACGCTGCGCACGATCATCGGCAGCCAGAAAGATATCCGGATGATGACGATCTACGGGTATGCTCGGCTGGTCGGCTATGACGAAAAGCTCAACTTGCAAGCCGACATTCTCGAAAGTTTCGACGTAGCGGATGATCGCGTCTTCACCTTCAAGATACGGGAAGGACATAAATGGTCCGACGGCAGCCTGCTGACGTCGGAGGATTTTCGCTATTGCTGGGAAGATGTCTGGCTGAACGATGAACTTTCGCAAGACGGGCTCGCCCCTTCCCTGCTGGCGGACGGCAAGCCACCACGCTTCGAGATCGTCGATCCGTTGACGGTCCGCTATAGTTGGGCTGCGCCCAATCCCGACTTCCTGCCCAAGCTCGCAGCTGCCTCGCCGCTACCGCTTGTTCTGCCGGCCGCTTATCTCAAGCAGTTCCACAAGAAATACCAGGATCCCTTCCGGCTAGCCGGCCTGATGAAGGAGTACCGGGCGAAGAAATGGACGCTCCTGCATATCCGCATGTCGCGGCAGTATCGCCCGGAGAACCCGGAGTTGCCGACGCTCGATCCCTGGCAGAACCGGACCAAGCCGCCGGCTGAGCAGTTCATCTTCGAGCGCAACCCGTTCTTTCATCGAACAGACGAGAATGGCCGGCAACTGCCCTATGTTGACCGGATTGTCATGAATGTCAGCTCGTCGGCAATCATTTCCGCCAAGACCGGTGCCGGCGAGAGCGACCTGCAATGCATGGGAATCGACTTTGCCGACTACTCCTTCCTGAAGGACGCGGAGAAGCGCTACCCGGTGAAGATGCATCTCTGGAAACGCACACAGGGCTCGCGGCTGGCGCTGCTGCCCAATCTGAATTGTGCCGACCAGGTGTGGCGTGGCCTTTTCCGTGAAGTACGCGTGCGCCGCGCACTTTCGCTCGCTGTGGACAGGCGCGAGATCAATCTGGCTGTGTTCTACGGATTGGCGCAGGAAAGTGCCGATACGGTCCTGCCGGACAGCCCGCTCTACCGGCCGGAATTCGCGAAAGCCTGGGTCGCCCATGATCCCGACCAGGCCAATGCGCTGCTCGACCAGGTCGGGCTTCAGACGCGTGACGATGATGGCCTGCGGATACTTCCCGACGGTCGCCCGGCGCAGATCATCGTGGAAACGGCCGGCGAAAGCACGCTGGAAACCGACGCGCTCGAACTCATCACCGATCACTGGCGCAAGATCGGCATTGCCCTGTTCATCAGGACGTCACAGCGCGACATCTTCCGCAGCCGCGCGCTTGGCGGCGAGATCATGATGTCGATGTGGTCGGGCATCGACAATGGCGTGCCGACCGCCGACATGAACCCGTATCAGTTGGCCCCCACCGTCGACGATCAGTTGCAATGGCCGCTCTGGGGTGCTCACTATTTGTCTCATGGCACGCTCGGTGAGGCGCCCGACCTTCCGCCTGTGGTCGAGCTGATGGCTTTGCTCAAGCGCTGGAACGCATCGACCCAAGCCACGGAGCGCGCCGAAATCTGGAATTCAATGCTGTCGATCTACACCGATCAGGTGTTTTCGATCGGCACGGTGAACGCAACGCATCAGCCGGTTCTGGCGTCCTCGCGGCTGCGCAACGTGCCTGACAAGGCGCTCTACGGCTACGACCCGACTGCCTATTTCGGTGTCTACATGATGGATGCATTTTGGCTTGGAGAGACCTGAGCGTGCTTCGATATATTGTCTGGCGCATCGCCGTGATGGTTCCAACGCTGCTGGTCATATCGGCGCTGGTGTTCACGATCATCGAACTTCCGCCCGGCGACTATTTCGACAGCTATGTCGCCGAGCTTCGGGCTCAGGGCGAAGCGGTGGATTCCGATCGCATCCAGATGATGCGCAAGGAATATGGTTTCGACCAGCCGCCGGTCATTCGCTACTTCTACTGGGTCGGCGGGATGCTGCACGGCGATTTCGGCTATTCCTTCGAGTATGAGCTGCCGGTTCGCGACGTCGTCGGCGACCGAATGTGGCTGACCGTGCTGGTTTCCTTCGTCACGATCATCGTCACCTGGCTCATCGCCTTTCCGATCGGCATGTACTCCGCCACGCATCAATACAGCTGGGGCGACTACGGCCTGACGTTCCTGGGCCTTCTCGGCCTTGCGATCCCGAATTTCATGCTGGCGCTGATCCTGATGTATTTCGCCAACATCTGGTTCGGCACGTCCATCGGCCATCTCATGGACCAGCAATATCTCGGCGAGCCGATGAGCTGGGCCAAGGCGCAGTCGATCCTCGCCCATCTCTGGATCCCGGTGTTGATCATCGGCACCGGGGGCACGGCAAGCATGATCCGGCGGCTGCGCGCCAATCTGCTCGACGAGTTGCACAAGCAATATGTCGTGACCGCGCGCGCCAAAGGCCTTCATCCCTTCAAGGCGCTGGTCAAATATCCGCTGCGCATGGCGCTCAATTTCTTCATTTCCGACATCGGCTCTATCCTGCCGGCCATCATCTCCGGCGCCGAAATCACCGCGATCGTGCTGTCCTTGGAAACGACCGGGCCGATGCTGATCAGAGCGCTGCAAAGCCAGGATATGTATCTGGCAGGGTCGTTCCTGATGTTCCTCGCCTTCCTGACGGTCATCGGTGTGCTGATTTCCGACCTGGCGCTGGCGCTGCTTGATCCAAGAATTCGTTTGCAGGGCGGCAGCACCAAATGAACACGCAATCGCCGCTGCCCGCTCCGGGTGCTCCACTGCAACACTACGTTTCCATCGCGCCCTTTGACCTGCAGTCGGTCGAGGCGATGACGCCGGAGCAATCGAAGGTCTATCAGGCGTCGCAGCTAAGGCTGATGTGGTGGAAATTCCGAAGGCACCGGCTTGCCGTTGTATCCGGCATATTCCTGGCAGTGCTTTATTTCGGGATACTGATCTGCGAGTTCCTGGCGCCCTACAATCTGCATACGCGCAACATGGACTACATCTATTCGCCGCCGCAGCGCGTGCACCTGTTCCACAACGGCCAGTTCGTCGGGCCTTTCGTCTATGGCCGCCAGATGACGCTGGATATGGACACGCTCAAGCGGAACTACACAGACAAACAGGATGATGTTCAGCGGATCCGTTTCTTCTGCAAGGGCGACAGTTACCGGTTCTGGGGCCTGATCGAAGGTGACAGGCATTTTGTCTGCCCCGCCGAAAACGGCCAGCTCTTTCTGGCAGGCACCGACAGGCTGGGGCGCGATGTGCTCTCGCGCATCATCTATGGCGCACGCATTTCACTGACAATCGGCCTCGTCGGCATCAGTTTCAGCTTCCTGCTCGGCATTGTCATCGGCGGGCTGGCTGGCTACCACGGCGGTATCTTCGACCTGATCGTTCAACGGATAATCGAAGTTCTGCAATCGATCCCCAGCATCCCGCTGTGGCTGGCTCTGGCGGCGATCATGCCGATAACCTGGAGTCCGATCCTGATCTATTTCGGCATCACCGTCATCCTCGGGCTGATCCACTGGACCGGACTGGCGCGGGCCGTGCGTTCTAAGCTTCTAGCCTTGCGCGAGGAGGACTACGTTCTGGCCGCGCAATTGATGGGCGCCAGCAGCAGCCGCATCATCGGACGGCATCTCATTCCCGGCTTCATGTCGCATCTGATCGCAACGGCGACGATCTCCATACCCGGCATGATCCTGGGCGAGACGGCGCTGAGCTTCCTCGGGCTCGGCCTGAGGGCGCCGACAACCAGCTGGGGCATCCTGCTCACCGAGGCGCGCAGCGTCAGCGTGATCGCCTTCTATCCATGGCTGCTGTTGCCGATGCTCCCCGTCATTCTCGTCATCATGGCGTTCAACTTCTTCGGCGACGGGTTGCGGGACGCCGCGGACCCCTACAAGTGACACCGCCATTCCGCAGTGCGCCGCGCCGCCGCCCCCTGTATGCTCCTTGCCGGCGGCCTGTTCGATTATTGCGGTGTTCATCGTTCGCCTCTATATGCGGCGAGACTTGATCGGGCTTTAACACGTCGCCCTCGGGTTCCGCCCGGACCCGTTCCGGTCGGGGGCATTGCCGATCTCTTGGGCTGGTTCAGGACACACAAACGCATATGAGTCGCCTCGAGAGTTTCATCCGCAGGATGACCGCACAGCGCGACATTCTCGATCAAGTCTGCGCCGAGGTGGCGAAGATCGAGGGCCCAGTGCTCGAACTCGGCCTCGGCAATGGCCGGACGTTCCACCATCTGCGCGAGCGCCTGCCGGGACGCCGGATCGTGGCGTTCGACCGCGCACTTGCCGCACACTCCAGCTCAATTCCCGAAGCTGAAAACCTCGTGCTCGGCGAAATACACGAGACGGCGAGCAGGTTCATTGGCATCGACGCCGCTCTTGTTCATGCCGACATCGGCACCGGCTATGAAGATCGCGATGCCGTGACCTCTACCTGGCTTCCCGATCTGACCGCGCGCCTGCTTCGCGTCGGCGGCATCGCGGTCAGCGGCACGCCGCTCGATCACCCGCAGTTGCAACGCGTCCCGCCGCCGCCTTCGGTATCAGCCGATCGTTATTTTATCTACAGGCGCGTGTAAGGGCCTAACGGCCCGGTTTTCAGGGGATCGTATATACGGCTATCTCTCGCTCAATGCCACGCAGCGAGACCTCGTGGGGCACCGGCGTCAACGCGTTCCTGCGCAACAGATCGGCGGTGAGATCGTCGTCGACCACCGCACGCGTGGCGAAGATCGCCTGCGCAGTGGCAAGGTTCTGGACCCGCGAAGCAATGTTGACCGTCTGGCCGAAATAGTCCTGTCGCTCGTTCATAGACACCGCAATGCAGGGGCCGGCATGGATTCCGATCTTGAGCAGCAGATCCTCGCGCCCGCTCTTTTCGTTGAGCGCACGCATGGCATCGCGCATCCTGAGGGCCGCAGCAATCGCACGATCGGGCGTCGCGAAAGTCGCCATCACCGCATCACCGATCGTCTTCACCACCGCGCCTGCCTCCGCCGCGACGATCTCGTGCAGAACCTGAAAATGCGCGCGTACGAGATCGAAGGCCGAAAGGTCGCCCACCCGCTCGTAAAGCGCGGTCGATCCGCGCAGGTCGGTGAACAGGAAGGTCAGGCTGGTGATCTTCAGGCGCTGGTTGATGTCGAGCGTATCCGTGCGATAGAGATCGCGAAACGTCTGGTTGGTGAGCAGGCGCTTGGCGGTGAGGAAGGGCCGGCGTTTGCCCAGGAGATCATGCAATGCCTGGCCGGCGATGAAGACCGTCGGCAGCACGCGGGTGTCGGTCCTGTTTTCCAGCGAAATGCGCAACGGGCCGGGTTGCATCTCCAGCGTCTGGTTCTGGACATGGTCGCGGTCGAAGACCAAAGAGAGGCTTCGGCGCTCCTTTGTCGGTTCGCCCTTCACGTCGATGAACTGCGCTGAATGGGTGACCGGCTCGAAGACAATGATGAATTCGGATGGAAGCTGTATGGGCAGGACCGCCTTTTCACCGGGCGCAAGCTCGATATCCTCCAACGAGAACGCTTCGATCGTTTTCGCGAAATCCTCATCCGGCAGATCGACGCCGGACGCCCAGTAGATCTGCCGGAAATATTCCATCAACGGCAGTTCGTGTGGGTTATGGGCGGCAATCCTGCGCATGCGGGGACTGACGGTGAATGTCACCTCGACCATCTCGTCGAGGGTCGGCGAATAGCCCTCGGAGCACAGCGCGCAGGTGTATTCGTCCTTCTGCAAGGTTTTCAGCGTGGCGTTGGTGTCGAGCACGCCGCCACAGCCGGGGCACAGAACATTCCAGGAAATGTCGAAGATGCCTACCCGCGCCGCATGGAGAAAGGCGCCTATGGCGCGCTCCTCGTCGAGGCCATGCTTGCCGGCGAAGGCCGGCACATTGATGCGGCAAAGCTCGCGATCCTCGCCCTCGGCGATGGTTCGCTTGATCGCGTCGATTGCCCGTGGATCGACATCGGTCGATTGCCGCAGAAGCGAGAACAGATCCTGTGCTTCGTTCATCGTGCAGGCTCCGGAAAATGTGCCTCCCGAGGCGTGTTGACCGGACCGCTCCTTGGTCCGAGTCTGCCATTTTACGTCGAAACGGACCGTACGGCCATTCGAATAGATAAACCTGGTGACAGCTCGATTTCCATCCGACCGCAAGCGGCACTATGATGATCCACGGGTATTCACCTTTTGGGGGCCCTTTCCATGCAGACGTCCGACAACCCGCCATTTCCAGCAGCCCTGCGCATTTTCTCCGCTGGGGTCATCATCGTCCTGATCGTGGGCGCCGGCCTGTTTTTCGCGCCGGCGCTGGTCAAGCCGCGCTGGCCCTGGCCCGTCACGCCATTCAGTGCCCGCTTCCTCGGCGGCTTCTACACCGCCGAAATGGCGGTGATGGCGGCGCTCTTGTTCTGGAATCGCTGGTCGCCCGGCAGGCTGGTGCTCGTCATGGCCTTCATCTTCACCGTCATCGTGTCGGCGGTTTCGTTGATCAATCTCGGCTATTTCAACTTCGAACGAAAAGCGGCCTGGCTTTGGTTCCTGGTCTATCTAGCCTCGGCCGCGGTATCCGGGCTGTTCCTGTGGTGGGCCAGGGCCCGTCCTTCGGCAAAAGGCGTGACCCTGAATCCCGCATGGCGCGGCTACATGCTGGCGGAAACGGCGATCCTTGGGCTCTACGGCGTCGGTATGTTGCTGTTCCCCCGGGTGGTCAGCAGCAGCTGGCCGTGGCCCGTCGATCCCTTCCACGGCCAGGTCTACAGCGCCATCTTCCTCGCCGGCGCCGGCGGCACATACCTCGCCTGGAAAGGCGCGCCGCGCGAGGAACTGCTGGTGCTCGGCCTGGCACAGTTTCTGGTTGGCCTGCTTGCAATCCTTGGCCTCGTCATCACCGACGCTGCGGTGCACCGGATCGACTGGGCGGCGACCAGGACGTTGTGCTGGCTCGCCCTTTTTGGCTGGATCGGCATCAGCGGCGTCTTCAAACTCTACGCCGCCTCCCGCTATTTTGGCTCGCAATCGGCGGCATAGGCTGCAGAGATAGCTGGATTTTCAGGTGACGTCCGGTGCATCGTGCCGGGCCGATTGCCTTAGAGCATTTCACCGTTTCAAGGAAACGGCGAACTGCTCTATCACTTTGTTCTGACGCAATTCCGGGCGGAAAACCGCTCACACTTTTCCTGGAATTGCTGTAGCCGGGAACGCCATGACCAGCACGACCTCTTCCGAGAAAATCCAGCCGCAGCTCCGCGCCATACGGCCAAGCGATGCGGAGGCGCTTTGCGCCATCTTCAACATGCCGGGCTTCCGCTGGGGCACGCTCAGGATGCCCTTCGAGATGGTGGAGCAGGTGGAGCGGCGCATCGCCAAGTCCGGCCAGGAAACCACCTGGATCGTCGCCGAGTTGGACGGCAAGGTCGTCGGCCATGGCAGCCTGGTCGTGCAGGGTTCGCCGCGCCGTTCGCATATCGGCGAGATCAATATCGGCCTTGACGATGGCTTTGTCGGCAAGGGCATCGGCTCTGCCATACTTGGCGCATTGCTTGACGTGGCCGATAACTGGCGCGCCCTGAAGCGGGTCGAATTGACCGTCTATGCCGACAACGAACCGGCCATCCGTCTCTACTCAAGCCACGGCTTCGAGGTTGAAGGCCGGCATGTGAAGGCCGGTTTTACCGACGGGCAGTACCACGACCTCCTGAGCATGGCCCGGCTGCGGTTCTAAACCTTGGCTGATCGAGTTGATGATCTGGCCGGCCGCATCCACCAAGTCCAGTCTCCCTTGGCGTTTGCACCGCAAGCGGCTAGACGGGACCGATGACCGCCGTCTCTGACCCAACCCCTACGCCTCCGGCGGAAATTCTGGCTGTCCTGTCGCGGCTGTGCCCTGAAGTCGTGCGCGACATCGAGCTAAACTGGAATGCACCGGTTTCCGATTACGCCCGCCATCTGTGGCGGCCGCTGGCAAGGCCTGCATCGGGGCCGGCGATCGCTGCCCGTTCGATCCTGCGCGAAGTCCTGCATCAGCGCCTCGGCGCGATCATGCCGCCTGAGGCGATCGGCAAGGCACTCGACGAGTTCGAGCACAGACCGGTTGTCCAGTCCGGCCTGCACTGCCTGCTTCTGATGGACCGGATCACCTTCGATGCCCTCCTCCTTGCCTGGCTCGGCGCTGTCGAAAACGGGCTGTCGGCCTTCTTCTGCTTCATGGGAACGACAATGACCATGGAAACAATAGGCAAGGAAGGGCCGGGATGGCTTGATGTCGGCGACGACAAGGTCAATCTGTTTGGCATGGGGCGCCACAAACTGTGCCGCAAAAGCACCTGCGCGGCCGGTCCCGTCTCCCTCAACAAGCCCGCGCTCGAAGCGGTGGGCGATGAAACGGATGCCAGCCGCTGGCTGGGCACACTGCTTGCCAGTCAGGACAAGGTGTTTGGAACCGCCGCCGATGCGCTGACAGAACTCAATGAGGATCTGGTCGCAAGTTGGGATCGTTCCGACATGGCCCGGCCGGTTTTCATCGACGATCGGCTCGCCGCTTCCGCCATGGCGCGGCATCTGGAGCATGACGGCAGCCTTCTTGCCAGGCTGCTGATTGAGCCCGCAAGACGCCAGCGTCTCGACCATGCCTTGCAAAAGGCCGCATCGGGACCCTTCGGCAGGTTCCTGCCCAACACCACGGACTATTTCTGGGGCATCCGCGAGCAGCGCGTGCGCAAGCTCGTCCTCGAGAACGGGCACCTGATCGAACCCGACAGGCCGCATGGTCTTTCCATCCCGTTCGAGCGGCCGCACCTCAAGCAGGCGCTGCTGGACGGACTGCTGCTGCCGAACCTGTTCCTGACGTTCCTCGTCCTAGCCATATTGCCGCGGGTACGGGTTGTGGGCGGCCTGAGACAGATTGGCTATGTCGCGCTTTTCCATCAGATCCTGCTGGCCGCGCTGGACGAAAACGTGCCGGAAGAGCGTGATCTGGTTGCGGAGCTGCAGGTTCGGGAAAATGCCTGGGGCATGCGGGTCATCGATGAAAAGATCTCGGTCCGCGAGCAGCTTGCCAGCCTGCCGGAGGGGGCGCTCTTCCCGGACCTGCTCCGGCAATACCGTTTGCGGACTTTTGCCGAGACGACCGACGACCTGAAACTGGTTCGCGAAAACGCCCGGTGGCGCAAGATCGGCCAGGCAGGGATCAAGGCGACCTGAGCCTGGCGTCAGGCCTTACTTCAGGTTTGATTTTCTGGTGCGCAGCCGCATGGCCTCATTTGTCATTGCACCACACCGGCCTTGCGGAGCCCTTCGACCATGAGTTCGAAATCGGCAGAGTTCTTGTAAGGCAAGACTTTGCGACGGTATTCCAGCGAATAGTCGGGATTGACGCGAAGCACCTCCTGCCATGCCGCGCGGGCCTCCTCCAATCGGCCCAGATGGCCGTAGCTGGCGGCCAGAAGCGCGCGCGAGACGTCGGTGACAGCATTGCGAGCCAGCCGTTGCAGCAAGAGGTCGACGGCCTCGTCGTACCTTCCCAGTTGAAACAACGCCAAAGCCTGGAAGTGCAGAAGCACGTCCGGAAAGTAGGGGTTCAGGGTCTTTCCCCGGTCGAAACTCTCAAGGGCCTCCACGGGTCTGCCTGAATAGTAAAGTGTTTCGCCGCGGCAGACATGCGCTTCGGCGAAGTTCGGATTGAGGACCAGTGCGCGCTCGACCTCGTCGATGGCCTCATCGTGCCGTCGTGTGTACAGCTTGGCTATCGCCAGCGCCCAGTGCGCCCAGGGATCGTTGTCATCCAGCGTTACCGCCCGCGTTGCGACCTCTTCGGCTTGCGCCATCGATTCCGGCGGTGACACCCCCCACCTGTTCAGGTAATCGACACCGTGCGTGAGGGCAAGGAAAGCGTAGGCAGAGGCAAAGTTCGGGTCCAGCTCGGTGGCACGTTGCAAGAGCTCGCGGGCCGCGACGTTCGTGTCCTTCGTCAGCCGATGCCACAGCTCCCGGCCGCGCAGGAAACAGTCATACGCCTCCGTGTTGCGCGGGTGCTCCGGCGCCAGCCGCAGACGGGCGCCATCAGTCAGGTTGAGCGCCAGCGCATCGACGATCTGCTGTGTCACGTCGTCCTGCACGGCGAATATGTCGGTCAGGTCGCGATCGAACCGTTCCGCCCAAAGATGGCCGCCCGAAATTGCATCGATGAGCTGCGCGGTGATGCGTACCCTGTTCCCCGACTTGCGGACGCTGCCCTCAAGCACATGCCGCACGCCGAGCTTCTTGCCCACCTCCTGCACATGGACGTTCTGGCCCTTGAAGGTGAACGATGAATTGCGTGCGATGACGAAGAGCTGCGACAGTTTGGACAGCGCCGTGATGATGTCTTCAGAGATGCCGTCGGCGAAGTAGTCCTGTTCGGCGTCACCGCTCATATTGGCGAACGGCAGGACAGCGATCGACAGCTTGGGCGGCGCAGCCGTCGCCGGCTGGCTCGTCGCGGTTACCGAGGTCGCGGCCTTGGTCTCGGCACTGCCGACTTGCAGCGAATAGACCCGGATCGGCTCGGCGATGTTCTTGAGCTGCGTGCTGCCGAGATCACTGACCGAGAGGTCGAGCCTCGCCCTGACCTGGCGATAGGCATCCTCGGACAGGCAAATGGCGCCCGGCGCCGCGACGCCTTCCAAACGCGAGGCGATGTTGACGCCATCGCCCATCAGGTCGCCGTCGCTTTCTTCGACCACATCCCCCAGATGAATGCCGATCCTGAACTCAATGCGGCGGTCCTGCGGCACGCCGGCATTGCGCTCAACCATACCATTCTGAACCTCGATGGCGCAGCGCACGGCATCCACCACACTGCGGAACTCAACCAGCGCCCCATCCCCGGTGCGCTTGATCACACGTCCGTTGTGCACTGCGATGATTGGATCGATCAGGTCGCTGCGAAGTGCCCGCAACCTCGCCAAAGTACGATCTTCGTCCGCGCTTGCGAGCCGGCTGTATCCGACCACATCTGCAGCCAGGATTGCGGCGAGCTTGCGATTCTCGCTCATGGGTCCGTCTCCTCATCTCCACGATAGCAGGAAGACGGAGGCAAGAGGGAACTTTCGCAAACGACGGCCACGCAGCCGCCCGCATCGGCAGCGCTCTGCCACAGGCCCATGTCGATCGCCTGGTGCCCATTTGAGCTGCCGCTTGCTGGCCGACGTCTATCGGTTCATCCTTGTGGATACGCTGGCCGTGAACTGCGTAGCGAGATCACCCCGTCACGGCCCCTAGTGAGGTCTTGTCCTATGGACTGCTCGGGCTGTGGTTTCGAGGTTGATGGCGGCTTCGCTTTCTGTCCGAAGTGTGGCAGGCGCCAGCCCGTGCCATGCGCCAGTTGCGGCTACCTCTGCGCACCGGATTTCGAGTTCTGTCCGAAATGCGGGACAAGCCTCGGTGCGCCCGCAAAAGCCGTCGAACGGCCTGCTCCGACACCAAGCCGGACCATTGTGCCGCCGTCTCCGTCTCTGCTTGCGAACATCGAAAGTGAAGAAGGACTGCATCCCGTCTCTGAGGCCGATCGCCGGACGGTAACGGTCCTGTTCGCCGACCTCTGCGGCTTCACGACACTCAGCGAGCAGCTCGACCCCGAGGTCATGCAAGCGCTGCAGAACGAACTGTTCAAGGAATTGACGGCGGCCGTGCGAAACTTTGGTGGTTTCGTCGACAAATTCATCGGCGATGCACTGCTCGCTTTGTTCGGTGCGCCGGTCGCGCATGAGGACGATCCGGAACGTGCGCTTCGCGCCGCTCTCGACATGATCGCCCGGACGGCGCGGCTCGGCGAAAGCGCCCCCCACTCCGGCACGCCTCTGTTGCTCCACATCGGCATAAACACCGGACCGGTCGTCACTGGCGGATTGGGCATCGGCACCGCCAAATCCTATTCAGTGACCGGCGATACGGTGAATACGGCGCAACGCCTGCAATCGTTGGCCGCACCGGGTGAGGTTCTGGTAGGCGAGCTCACACACAGACTGACCCGGCATGCCTTCTCTTACGAACCGCTGGGTGATGTCGTGCTTCGCGGCAAGGCTGGCAGTGTGCTCGTCCATCGACTGGATGCACCGCTTGCGGCGCCGCGTGCAGCGCGTGGGCTCGAGGCACTCGGCCTCAGCGCGCCGATAATAGGACGTGGTGCGGAGCTCCACAGAATGCTGGCGAGCCTTGACCAGGCTTGCGCCGGCTCGGCCCAACTTGTCCGCCTCGTCGGAGAAGCCGGTATCGGGAAATCGCGGCTGGTCAAGGAGTTCGTCGCCCGCGTCGGCGACGAGGATCGTTTTCGCAACGTCGCCGTGCGGCAGGCCACCTGCTCACCGCTGGGCGAACAATCATTCGGCGCCTTGGGCGCGGTGGTGCGCAGTGCTGCCGGGATGATGCAAAACGACAATGGGGACGAGATGCGGGGGAAGCTCGCAGACTTGCTTGCCGATCTCGGCCTGCAGGGCGAAGAAGCGAAGCGGCTGATGCCTTTGCTCTACCATGTGCTTGGCCTTGGCGACCCCGATGCCACCTTGCAGCATGTCGAGCCCGAGCAGTTGCGGCGGCAAATTCTCTACGCCGTCCGCACAATCATCGAACGGCGGCTTGCGTTGTCGCCCCTGTTGATTGTCGTCGAAGACCTGCACTGGGCCGACGCCGTGTCGCTCGAGGCACTCCGTTTCGTCATGGACAAGTTGGAGCGCACGCGGTTGATGTTGCTGGTCACGCATCGTCCGGGGCCTGACAACGGCCAGCTCGACTCAAGTCGGGTCAGTCACACAGCGCTCAGGCTTTCTCCGCTCAACAGGGATGACGGACGCAGCCTGCTGGCGGCGCTTCTCGGCGAGAGCTGGGTAAACTCCGCAGGAAGGCTTCTCGACCAGATCCTCGAGCGTGCGGGCGGCAACCCGCTTTTTGTAGAGGAGATCGTTCGCGGCCTTATCGATCGCGGTGCACTGATACGCGAGGGTCAGCGATGGCGGACTGCGGCGGGCGAAGTCGCAACCGACATTCCCGCCACCATCCAGGCAATGTTGCTTGCCCGCGTCGACCGGCTGCCCCAAGAGGTGCGCCGGTTGGCCCAGGAAGCCGCGGTAATCGGCCCGCGCTTCGATGCCACACTTCTGAAAACCGTGACGGCCGACCCCGGCCGGCTGGAAGCCGGCTGCGAACTGCTTTGCGATGCGGAGATCATCGAGGAAGTTGCCGGATCAGGCTCGGTCTCGTCGCAAAGCTACCGCTTCACGCAAACATTGCTCCAGGACGTAATCTACCAGAATCTGCTCCTGCAACGCCGGACCGACATCCACGGGCGGGTCGGTGCTGCCTTGGAGCAACTGTACGGCGACAAGCCGGAACGGCTCGAGGATTTGACCGTGCTCGGTCATCATTTCGCACTGAGTGCTGAGCGGGAGAGAGGCGCGCATCACCTCCAGGCGGCGGGCGATCGCGCTCGCATGATATACGCCAATGACGACGCCCTTCGTCTCTACGAGCGAGCACTGACTGCCTTGGGCGCGATCGGGCAAACACCGCTCAAACTGGCAATTGCAGAGCGCATTGCCGATTTGAGCGGCCCGGCAGGCCGCCGCGAAATCGCGCACCAGCACTACGAGACGGTGCTGCAGGCATACCGCGAGTCAGCCGATCATGTCGCCTCGGCGCGCGTTTTGCGCAAGATTGGCCGGCTGCTCTGGGACGTCGGTAAGCGGGACAACGCAGAATCCCGCTACGCCGAAGCGGCAGCGCTCCTCGAGGGAGCGGATGCCCCGGTCGAGCAGGCGTATCTCTGGCAAGAGCGTGGCCGGCAGGCCTTCCGCAGCGGAGATCATGCTCTCGCGGCAAAATGGGCGGACGCGGCGCTGGATTGCGTAGGCAGCCTGACAACGGAGCATGTCTCCGAGGTGGGGCGAGATGCCACTCTCGTGACCGCGGAGGCACTCAATACCAAGGCTGTCGCGCTGGCTCGCCTTGGGCGAAACCATGAGGCCGTGCGTCAGGTTGAGCGCAGCATCGAATTGGCCGAAGCCGCCGGTCTGCTGGGCGCGGCCTGCCGTGGCTACACCAATCTCGGCGTGCTTTATACGACCATCGATCCGGCACGGGCGATCGAAGTCTGTCGGCGCGGTCTCGACGTGGCGCGCCGTATCGGTGATTTGGGCTTCCAGGCGCGCCTGCTGGCCAATCTGGCGGTCGCCTGCTGTACCTTCACGGATCGCTGTCCGACAGAGGGCGTGCCTGCCGCAGAGAAGGCCATCGAGATCGACCGGGCACTCGACCAGCGCGAGCACCTGCCGGTGCCGTTGATCGTGCTGGGGCAGATCCACCAATGCAACGGCCGTCCGGAACTGGCGGTTGGGTTGTTCCACGACGCGCTGGACGTGGCCCGCGAAACGGGCGAACCCCAACTGCTGTTTCCATGCTATGATGGCCTGGCAACGCTTAATCTCGACCTCGACAACCTGGCCGAGGCCGAACGCTACTTTTCCCTGGCGCAGGATATATGCGCCCAGCACGGGCTCGACCCGGAATCGCTCGTGGTGCTGCCTTTTCTCGACTAGCCGGGATTGGAGGTTGAAATGTCCGCGCCTAGTGACTTGGTACCGCTTCAACCGGGTGACCGCGCGCCGAACGTGGTACTCGACGCCATTACCCAGGAAGGCAAGATCGCCCTTGACGACTTTCGTGGACAAAAGCCAGTGCTGGTCGGCCTGTTTCGAGGTCTGCATTGCGCGTTTTGCCGGCGCCATATAGCCGCCCAAGCGCGGCTTGATCCGGAGCTGCGCGAAAAGGGTGTGGAGAGCCTGACGGTGGTCAACACGCCGATCGAGCGGGCGCGTCTCTATTTCCGCTACCACCCGATGCCGAATCTGCTTGCGGCTTCCGACCCCGAACGCGCTTCACATCGTGCTTTTGGACTGCCCAATCTCGAATTCACCGAAAACGAGACGAACTGGCCGTACAAGGTCGCGATGGCAGCGGCAAAGGGCTTGCGGGTCGACATACCAGGCGTGCTGCCCGGCCCAATGGATCCTTTTGCGGCCGGCGAGTTCCTAGAGAAGAAGGACCCCTACGAAGTGACCGAAGCCGACGAGCAGATGATGGCAACGGGACACGGACAACTGGTCGGTCAGTTCCTGCTGGACCGGCAGGGGATCGTGCGCTGGAGCTTCACGGAGGTTCCGGAGGGCGGGCGATACATGTTTGGGGCGCCAAACCCACGGGAGCTGATGTCGGCCGTGTCGCAAGTCGCCCAGTAGACAAGTTCACCGTTCATCGAGCACGGCCTCGACAATGGCAACAAAGTCATCGAGCGAGCGATCCCCGCGGATCTCAATGCGTGGAAGGTCGATGGGATCGCCATCGAGGCCCGCCGGCCCGTGTCTGCCGCCGAAGCCGATCCGGTAGCCGCACTCCCTGGCCAGCCGGCCAAGCCGTCGGTCGGTGACAGAGAAGGGTGCCGCGAACGCCGTGGTCGGCCGGCCAGTCCACCGTTCGATGAACATACGGGAGCGCAGGAGCTCGGCGGCCAGGTCAGAGCTCGACAGACCATCGATCGCGCGATGCGTCGCCATATGGCTTCCGAAGAAGGCACCCTCGCCAGCGAGGCGTCGCACCGTCCCGGCGTCCATAAGCGGCGTCGGCGGACCGCTGTGGGCGTCCCACCGTGCACTTTCACCCACCAGGTCCGTCACCAGGAACACCTCCGCGGTCAGGTCGTTGGCGCGCAAGATCGGCCAGGCATGGTCGGCAAAGTTCTGGAAGCCGTCATCGAAGGTGATGAGCACCGGGCGGCCAGCGAAAGGCTCACGGTTGGCGATGGACCATTCCAGCTGCTCGGACGCAATCGCGTGAAAGCCATTGGCGCGCAGCCATGCCATCTGGCTGCCGAATAGGGCGGGCGTACACCGAAAACGGGCGAGCGCGGCCGGACCATCATCGGCGATGCTGTGATACATGAGGACAGGGACACGCTGCCGCCGCTCGCTGCGGGCGACGTCGCGGCGCAAGGCCCGCGCCCCGCCCCAGACGATTTTTCGCGCAACCCCGATTTCGATGGGCGCGCGGATCGGCACATGATCAATCCTCGGTTCCGCCGCCACCTCATCTGGTGACAGGCGGCGGAAGCGGTCTATGCGATAAAGCTCGGTCTGGATCGATTGCTCGAGGACGAGGCCTTCGGTCGCTGCCAGTGCCTCTGAGATCGCTTGTGCACCGAATGTGTTCCAGTCGAAGCCCGTCCTTTCAACATTGTCACGCAGCACGAATGCATGCGCGCTGATGAAACTGCCGCCAGGCGCCAACGCCTCGGCGAGTTTTTTAGCGACGCGCCGCAACTCGGCGAGATCATCCAGGTAGTAGAGCACTTCCGAACAGACGATCAGATCCATCTCGCCCGGCAGCGTATCGGCTGAGAAATCCAGCACGCCGAACTCGACATTCGGCTGATCGCCGCATCGCGTCCGCGCCCGCCCGATGGCTACGGCCGAGATGTCAGTTGCGGTCAAATGGCCCACTCGCGGCGCCAGCTGCCGCGTGAAGTGGCCCTCCGCGCAGGCCAGCTCAAGCGCCCGTCCGATGGCACCAGCAGGCAGAATTTCGAGCTGCCGCTCATATTTTTCCTGCTCATAGGGAGAACCGTACTTCCAGGGATCCTCAGTCGCGAAATGGCGATCCCAGAACGACGTGCGATCATTGTCGTGCCCATCCGCGGCCGGTGCACGGCGCAGCGCTGGAAGAGGCTCTATAGGCTCGGCGCTCGACCGGACCAGCTCCTGCGCTTGTGCGGCCAATCGCGCGAGTTTGCCGAAGTGGCTGTCCCGATCAGACCGGTGTGTAAGCCGCTCTGGGGGCACGAAATCGGGGGGCAATTCAATCCAATGACGCCTTGTCACAGTCCCGAGTGCGCCGAACTGCACGCGAGCCTCGACCTGGCCGTCCACCATCAGCCAGGCGTAGATCTGATCTACCCCTTCTGGAAGTTCGGTCGAGGTCGGATTTTGAGTGTCGACGCGAATTCCAAGTGTCAGTGCCAGTCTGCGCGGCGCGGCAAGGTCGTCGACGTCGAGAAGCATTTGCTCAAGGAGATACTGGACGCGGCGACCCGCTGCGGGATCGCCCCAGATCTTGCCGAGTTCGACGATCAACGCGGTGATGGCCCCGCCGAACCTGTCCCACCTGGCAGCCAATTGCGCTGGCGCCGACAGGCTTCCCGCCATAAGCCCATCGAAGATCACCTTGGCGGCCTTGCGCACCCCTTTCCGCCCTGCCGGCAGCGCGCGCAGGGACTGTGGGTTGATCGGGCGCGAGCCGCTGCCGCAATCCGACGCGGCATTCCACAACGCGGTCCACGCAAGGGCTTCGGAAGCGGTACCGCCGTTCGCATTGTCCTTGGCCATCGAGCTTTCGTTTTCTTCGGCAAGAGTCGGCGAATGTCAAAAACGGATGACGGCATCGGCTGGCAGCACTGCTCTGTCAAGGTCGGGGCGAATTAGAGACAGGCAAAAGACTTGGTGACAGGGCTGAATGGCAAGCGCTCACGCTCTCATAGTATGGGCCTGGGATCCTGGTGCCGGCGTTCTGCGCCCGGAATCACCGAGCCCGGTCATGGAACGCCCGGAGGCCGGGTCGAGACCGAAATGCCCTGCCCCTGCGGCTAGTAGACACCGCCAAGTATCCGGCGCAACGGTCTAGCCTGAGCTGATGACGTCTTGCACCACAACATCGGCTTGTTCAAGGTAGGAGCAACGACGGACATAGATGTCGTCGCTCGCCGATTTGGCCGGAAGGTTACAGCACGATGCCACTCATGATTCGACGATTGGGAGCCAGGAACCTGGCGCGCCCGGCGTGGCGTCTCGCAGATCTGACGGCGATGTTTGTCCTGATCGCCACGCCGCTCGTCTTTGGGATCGCTCTCCTGTTGGCTGGCCCGACACAGGCACAGTCACCGGCGACCGTCCCGCCTGAGAGGGTCAAACAGCTGTTCGAGCTTCTCGACGATCCGTCAGTGAAGGCCTGGGTGGCCGAACAACGAAAACAGGACGCCGGATCAACGGCAGCACCTGCCGAGGCCGGCGCTTCGCCGGCCGACGCATCGTCCGGCGCCGTGGCCGCACCAGCCCAGATGAATACGATGGCATCCTCGACGCTCGATCGGATCAAGCATCATATCGAGAGAATCGTGCGAACTTTGCCCTTGCTGCCAGGCCAGTTTGCGCGCGTTCGGGCACAGACCATGGAGGATATGTCCAGCAAAGGGCCTGCCGGCGTATTGGTGCTGATTACGATATTCATCGCTGCCGGCCTGGCTCTCACTTGGGCGACATACAAGCTCACCCGCCCATTTCGTCTTTGGATCATCGCCCAATCGAAGGATACGCCCATCGGGCGAGCCAAGAAGATTGGCGGCCGCCTGCTTTATTCCAGCCTGCTGATCGTCTCGTTCGCACTGGGCAGCGCCGGCGCGTTCATGCTGTTCGACTGGCCAATGCTGATCCGCGAGATTGTGCTGACATTTCTGATGGCTGCAGTCTTCACATGGGGTGTGCGCACTTACGTTTTGGCCATTCTCGTCCCTTCCTTCATGAAGGTCGAGAACGCCGTCGAGGTTCGTGCCTTGCCGATCACCAACGAAACGGCTGACCATTGGTTCTATTGGCTACCGCGGATCGTCGGTGTCTTCGCCTTCTTCGCCGCCGCCTTTAACCTCTTGCCGGGTCTCGGTATCGATCGGGACGGAATGATGGTCCTGTCTCTGGGCGCCGATTTCGTGATGCTTTTTCTGTGGCTGCTTGCCGTTTGGCGACGACCAAGAAGGGCGGCGGATGGCGCGCACCGCAGCGGTCATGTGGGCGTGACCTGGTTATTGACTGCTTATTTCGTCGTTCTGTTCCTGGAGCGCATCGCCGGCCTGTATACATGGTTCTGGTTTACCTTCGCCGCATTCGTCCTGCCCTTGGCAATCGTGCTGACGCAGCGTGGGGTTAATTTCGTCCTGCGGCCGGGTTCGGAAGATGCTGGCCGGCCGACGATCCCGGCGGTGACGATCGCAGTCATCGATCGCGGTATCCGGATGATCTTGATCCTGGCGGCGGCTTACTTTCTCGCGCGTGTCTGGGGCCTGGACATGCAATCCATGCGGGAGAGCGATACGACGACCATGCTCATATTGAGCGGCTTGATCAATGTCGTGGTCATTGCGCTTGCCGCCGATTTCGGCTGGTCGATCATCAAAGCCTTGATCGAACGAAAGCTGGGCATCCACACACCGCATGCGGTGATCGGCGATGAGGACATCCTGACCCTCGATCCGCATCAGGCGCGGCTGCACACGCTGTTGCCGATCATCCAGAACATTCTGCTCGCCGTGATCATCGTGATGGCGGTGCTGATGATGCTCGCCTCGATTGGAATCCAGATCGGCCCGCTGATCGCCGGCGCTGGCGTCGTCGGCGTCGCCGTGGGTTTTGGCGCACAAACCATCGTCAAGGATGTGATCTCGGGCGTGTTTTATCTGCTCGACGATGCTTTTCGTGTCGGCGAATACATTTCATCGGGCAGCTACAGGGGTACGGTGGAGAGCTTTTCGCTGCGCTCGGTGAAGCTGCGCCACCATCGTGGCCCGCTGTTCACGATACCTTTCGGCGAACTCGGGGCGGTGCAGAACCAGAGCCGCGACTGGGTCACCGACAAATTCAACGTCACCGTTGGCTACGACACCGATATCGAGCTCGCGCGCAAGCTGATCAAGCGGATAGGCCTCGAACTGGCGGAAGATCCAGAATTCAAACACTGGGTGATCGAACCGATCAAGATGCAGGGCGTACAGGAGTTCGGCGAGTACGGCATCGTGTTGAGGGTCAAGGTCACAACCAGGCCGGGAGGTGCCTTCAGTATGAAAGGCAGATTCTTTTTACGCCTCCGCCAAGCCTTCAAGGAGCAGGGCATCGAACTCCCATTCCCCACCGTCCACGTCCAGGGGCTGCAGAACCCGCATGAGGCAGAGAATGCGCCTTTGGAGATCACGCCCGAGTTAAGAATGGCCGTCGCGCAGTCGCACACCAATCGCCGCAGAAAGAAGAGCACTACAACGGAGTAGGAAAGTAGCGTCACGAGCCTCACCGAACCCCCTGACGGTACTCTGAAAGATTCGGTCGGCAGTATGCCGGAGGTCCGTTGGACGCGGCGTTGGCGTCAAACGCTACATGCCAGTAGGCATTCGCGTAAACGCCGTCCGCCCCGGATTTGTGCGCACCGGCATACAGGAGCGTGAAGTCATCTGGGAAGCAAAGCTGCGAGGGATGACACCTCAAGAGGTTACCGACAGCTACATCGCCCAGACCCCGTTAGGGCGCCTGGAAGAACCGGACGACGTCGCCAGGGTGGTTGCATTTCTGGTTTCGGACGCAGCGCGGTTCATGACAGGTCAAGGCACCAACGTCACCGGCGGTGTGTTCACATCCTGACGATTTTGGCCCCCTTGCGACGGTCCACGGCGCGCTCGGGCCGTCTCGAAAAGGACCGTCACCGCTCCAACCAGGGCATTTGTCCGTCGCAAATCCATCGCCATGGCGGTTTACGGGTCGTTCTCTAAACCACCGCCGATCCGTCGATGCGCGGCGTGGAAATGCCCTGGCGGGCCTGTGCTTCGTGCCTCATGAGGTACCGCTCTATCGAGCGGATGATCGCGATCAGCAACAGGTTGACGACCAGGTACAAGACCCCCGCAATTGCGAAAATCTCGAAGATCGCGAAGGTCTGGCTCATGAGCCGCTTGGCATAGCCGGTGATTTCCAGCACGGTGATCGTGGAGGCCAGGCTTGTCCCCTTGACGACGAGAATAAGCTCGTTGCCATAGGCCGGCAGCGCCTGGCGTATCGCGAGCGGGAACTCGATGCGGCGAAAGCGCAGTATCCGCGACATGCCGCAAGCCTGGGCTGCTTCGACCAGGCCCGCCGGGACCGACATCAGCCCTCCGCGCAGGATCTCGGACGTGTAAGCTGCGGTGTTGAGCGCCAACGCCAGCACGGCGCAGCGCGAACCATCGCTGATCACCCACCACAGAACGGCGTTGTCCCTGATCAGGCTGACCTTGCCGAGGCCGTAGTAGAAGATGAATATCTGGACCAGCAGCGGCGTGCCGCGAAAGACATTGCTGTAATACTTGGCAAAGCCGGCCGCGAAAGCATTTGACGACAGCCTCATCAGCGCCAGTCCCAGGCCGAGATTGAAGCCTATGAGCACCGAGACCAGCGCCAGCGCGACCGTGACCCACAGGCCTTTGAGGAGAACCGGAACCGCAAGCTGGATGAGTTCCATGGTCCTACCTCCTCGCCCGCAGCCGAAGCAGGCGTTCGACCCCATCGAAGCCGGCCTGGCTGACAAGCGTGATGAGCAGATAGACGACTGCCGCGATCAGATAAAAGATAAACGGATGGCGTGTGGAGTTCGCGCCGATGTAGGAAATGCGCATCAGTTCCTGAAGCCCAACCACTGAAACCAGGGCAGTGTCCTTGATCGTGGTCTGCCAGACATTGTTTATGCCTGGAACAGCTATGCGCAGCATCTGCGGGGCTATGATGCGGCGGAAGATACGGCCCCCGGATAGGCCAAGGGCACGCGCGGCCTCGATGTGCCCGTTGGGGATCGATGCCAATGCGCCCCGGATCACCTCGGTCGAGTAGGCGCCCGAGATCGCCCCTATGGCGATCACAGCGATGACGAATGCATAGCCGCTCTCCGCCAGCCCGGCGTAGCCGAAAGCCGTGATGACCTTCGTGACGAATTCAACCGAACTGAAAAACAGAAGGTAGATAACGAGCAGCTCGGGAACGCCTCGCACCACGGACGTATATCCGTCCACGAGGAGCGAGAGCGGAAATATCCTGGCCCATTTGATCAGACCACAGACAACGCCAATCAGCAGCCCTGCGACCATACTGGACAAGCCTACCGCGATCGTCACGGCAGCACCGCGCAGAATGGCGGTCACCCAACCAGCTTCCCAAACCTGCCAGAGACCGAATTCCATCTGTGTTGCTCTATTCCCGAATGCGAACGAAACGAGGCTTGATTTGGCCTGCATTGGCCGGCGCCCGGCTCATTTTCTCAAAGCAGCCCCGCGCCGATACTTCGCATGCGCCTATCTGGCGCATGCGATATCGCGAGTTGAGCGGCGTCAGTTGCAAGGTCTGGAAATATCCGTCTTGAACCATTTCTTGCTGGCGTTGCCGACCGATCCATCGGCGATCAGTGCGCAAAGCGCCTTGTCGATCTTGGCCTTGAGTTCGGTGTTTTCCTGCGCGATGCCGACGCCGATGCCTTCGCCGAGCGTCGGGTCGAAGGTGCTCTTGATCTGCACGCCGACCAGCTGGAAGTTCTTGCCGTCGGGCTTGTCCAGGAAGTCCTGCAGGGCGGATTGATCGGCAAAGGCCGCGTCGATCCGGCCGCTCGCCAGATCGATCTGCATCTGGTCAAGTGTGTCGTAGGTCTTCAGATCGGCATCCGGCGCACGCTTCTCGAGGAAGTGGGCGTGGGTCGTGCCGGCCTGCACGCCGACCTTCTTGCCCGCGAGAGATTTCAGCAGCGTGTCGACGTCGGTGACGCCTGCAAGATCCGAGCCCTTCGGGGCGACGAACATGTTGGCGAGTTCGGCGTAGCCAACGCTGAAATTGATCTCTTTCTTGCGGTCGGCGGTGATCGACATCCCCGAGATGATGACATCGAAGCGCTTGGCCTTCAGCGCGGGGATGAGGCCGTCGAAAGCCTGCACGACGAAATGGCACTTCACCTCAAGCTTGGTGCAGAGCAAAGCGCCGACATCCGCGTCGAAACCGGTTACGTTGCCGCTGGCGTCGGACATGCTCCATGGCGGATACGCGCCCTCCGTGCCGATGGACAGCTCCCCTTCCGCGGCAAACGCACTTCCTGTGCTTGCCGCAAGACATGCGAGCAATGACAAGACTTTCAATTTCATAGTCAGTTCCCCTTGTTGATGTTCATTTTTGGTAGACTTGCCCCGGCACTTGCTGGAGGCTTCGAGGGTGCGCCTTACGCTCATAGCGTCCGGGCCAGGAACTGGCGCAGACGCTCCGAGCGCGGACTGCCAAACAGCTCCGCCGGCGCGCCCTCCTCCTCCACCTTTCCCTGGTGGAGAAACAGAATCTTGTGGGAGACCTCGCGCGCGAACTGCATCTCGTGCGTCACGAGGATCATCGTGTTGCCTTCCTCGGCCAACTGCCGGATCACCCGCAGCACCTCGCCGACCAGTTCGGGGTCGAGCGCCGATGTCGGTTCGTCGAAAAGGATGACCTTGGGGCGCATCGCGAGCGTCCGGGCAATCGCGGCACGCTGCTGCTGGCCTCCCGACAACTGGCCGGGATAATGCGCGTGCTTGTCGGAAAGCCCGACCTTCTTCAGCAGGGCATGAGCGTGGTCGACAGCCTTCTCGCGCGGTTCTTTCAAGACATACCGGGGGGCCTCGATGATGTTTTCCAGCACAGTCATGTGCGGCCAGAGATTGAAGCTCTGAAACACCATGCCGACGCGGGCACGAATCCGTTCGACCTGCGCCATGTCGGCGGGTCCGGCACGACCGTTCGACAGTTGCTTCATCTTGATGACTTCGCCGTCGATGGCGACCTTACCGCCGTCCGGCTGTTCCAGCAGATTGATGCAGCGCAGAAACGTGCTCTTGCCCGATCCAGACGAACCGATCATCGAAATCACCTCGCCTGCGTGGGCGGTGAGATTGACGCCTTTCAACACCAGAAGAGGACCGAATCTCTTGTGCAGGTCTTCGATTTGCACGGCTGGTATCGTGACCTTCGCCGCGGTCGCGGGAACGTGACCCGCCACGGCAATACTGTCCGATGACAGCGTCTGTCCGCTCTGGCCGGGCTTGCTTTCCGCCACTTCGACGGCCTGCAACTCCGTCAACGCGCGATCGAAGTATCGCAGGCTGGTGGACAGGCAGGTCCGCTGCCAATCCGGATCGTCGGGGATGAAAGCACCGCGCAGCGTTGCCTTGATCCGTTTGCCGATGGCGGAATCGATCCGGCCGAAAAGATGCAGCCAGTTGTCGGCCTGGACGGCATCCATGACGGCGGCTCCGTCCAGCGTACCGCATTCCACCACGAGCGGCAGCACCCGCGCGTGCGGCATGGCCCTGACGACGGCCTCGGAGACATAACCGGTCGCGGTCGCGGCGATGCCGGTGCTGGTCGTCGCATCGGGTCCGGTGATGACCGTGGCCAGCGTCGGTCCGAAAACGGACTTGCCCCAGGCCATGCCGGGATGCTCGGAACCGGCCACCGAAAGCAGGGCTGGATAGGCATAGGGTCCGGCACCCGTGTGCAAGTCGAAGACGACGGCATGGCGCGCGCCGTCGGCAAAAGTCGACAGGATGTCGGTCAACGTCCGGTTCGACCAGACGGGGCCGGCGCCGCCATAAAACAGTCCGTCGGGAAATTCGTACTGACCGGCTTCGACGATGGCTGCCAGCCCGGCTTGTCCAAGCCTTGTTCTGGTGGCAAGAAGTTTCTCGTCGGCAGCTGTGCGATCCGGTCCTTCCCATTCCCTGTAGGCCAGCATGTGGTGGAGGCCGGCATAGCTATCGTTCTCAGGTGGTGTGCCGCCGGACCAATCGATAAAGTTGCGATTGAGATCGACGTTGTCCTCGTTGACACGACGCGACCACGCCGTTCCCCAGGGGTTGATGAGGTGGATTGCCAGGACGGCCGTTTCCGCGTCCAGCTTCCATGGGCTTTTCTGGCTGAGCCAGGCCGTCTGGCAGGCAGAGCCGAATGGGCCCTCCACGCCATGGGTACCCGAAATGAGCACGATCAGTTTTTGCGCGTCGCGCCGCCCCAACAGCGCGACATCGGTCGTAAGGACCTCACCATCCGGCCCATGCAACGGATGGACATATTCGGACAATTCCGCGCCCGCGCGCTGCGCCGCCCTGCGGAATCTGTCACGCATCGCCGAGAAGCTGGCGGCGTATGGCTGCGTCGTATGATCGTGCCGCGCCGTGGCCCCTTCAAAACGGTCAACAGCTTCGGCCAACTTGTCCGTTCCATGCAATTTCGCGATGGGGCTAGTCATTGGCGGTCTCGTTTTGACGTTGCGATCGGCGCACTTCGGAAGCAGGCGGTCCGGGACAACGGACGAACCAACCATGGCCAGGCAGTACCTTGTCAGGGTTCATGAGTGACTGACCGTCCAGCGCCTTCTTGATCCGTTCCATCGTGGCGAGCTTGGTCTGGTCGGCTGTTGCCAGGAGCGAATGGATGCGCTTGGACCCGATACCGTGCTCGGCGGAAAAGGAGCCGCCAAGCTCCCGCAGGCCGTCATAGAGAACGCGCTCGACCGCTTCTGCCATACGTTCGGGGAGCGGGCCCTGACGGTTCAGGATGATGTGCAAATTGCCATCCGCGAGATGCCCGAAAACATACGGGACAAGATCGGGTTCGATCGCGACAAGGCCAGCGAGGGCCTTTTCGAGATAGTCCGGAATTTCCGACAAGGGCACGGACACGTCGAACGATGGTGCGTTCGGGTGGGCGCGGTAGAGAACGCTGCTGTCTTCACGCAGCCGCCACAGATCGTCTTCCTGCCGTCGCGAGCTGGCGATGATGCCTGTCGCCTCCGGAAAGCGCTCGACGGTTTCGCAAAAGAGGCGTTCGAAATCCTCATGAAGGGCATCTTGGCGGGCGCCACCAAGCGACAGCAGGAGGAATATCGGCTGGTCGAGCGCAACACCGGGTTCTGACCAGCCATACGCCGAGGTCGCCAGCCTAAAGTAGGTATTCCACATTGCCTCGGCGGCGCGCAAATGCCCGACGCTGGATTGAAACGCCATACGGATGGTTTCGAGAGCGGCCTCGACAGAAGGCAGCCCGAAAAGCGCGGTAGCGGTTGCCTTGGGCGAAGGATCGAGCTTGACGACCACACGCGTCACTATTCCAAGTGTTCCTTCGGCGCCGATAAAAAGATGCTTGAGGTCATAGCCAGCGGAATTCTTCACCACCCTGGTGAGGTCGCAATAGACAGAACCATCCGCCATCACCGCCTCGAGACCAAGGATCCGATGGCGCATGACGCCATTGCGAAACGCCATCATCCCACCGGCGTTGGTGGACACCATGCCGCCGATCGTCGCGGAGCCCCGCGCGGCCAGATCGATACCCGGTTCCAGACCATGGACTCTGCTGCCGTTTGCAATTCTTCCAGGGTGACGCCGGCATCGACGACTGCAGTCCGCTCAACCGGATCGAGCCGTTCGATCCGGTTCATGCGTGCCGTCGAAAGGACGATCTCGCCAATATGCGAAATGCTTCCCCCGACAAGACCCGTCCCGCCACCGAGAGGCACCACCGGGATCTCGTACTGGCAGCAGACACGAACGACCGCGGCAACCTCATCTGTGGAGGCTGGCAACACAATGATGGCGGCGTCCTGTTCGATCGTCCCGGAGACCTCGGCGATACGCACGTTCGAAGTGCCGACGATGGTACGAAGGCTTTCAATCAGCGGAAGGGGCACCAAATTGCCGATACGTTCGTCATGGCTTGCGACCGCGGCGGCGTTCATTGGCCTGCCAGCCCCTGAAGGGTTGCGATCAGCCGGTCATTGTCGGCAGGCGAGCCGATTGTGACGCGGATATAGCGCTCATACCCGTTTTCGCGCCATGCCTTGACGATGATCCCCTGCCCAAGCAGCGAGGCCGCAAGGCGCGCACTGTCGCCGTTGCAATCGAAGAAAAGGAAATTGGTCTGCGACGGCGCGACCCGGAAGCCGAGCCCGGCAAGTGCCGCCGCGACACGCTCCCGCTCTGCTCTTACGCCGCTGGCCGACGCTCTCATCCAGCCTTCGTCAGCCAGCGCGGCGATGGCCGCGATCTGTGCCGCCCCGTTGACGTTGAACGGCGTTTTCGCGGCGGCAATCACCGCCGCCAGTTCAACGCTGGAACACAGGGCATAACCGACGCGCAGTCCGGCCAGGCCATAGGCTTTGGAAAATGTCCGAAGGACGACATAGTCGATGTCGCTGTCTCGCAAGATTTCGATGCCGTCGGGCGCGCCCGGATCGGAGAACTCGAAATAAGCCTCGTCGAGAACAAAGAGCGTTCCAGGCCGAACGGCTGCAATGAGGCGTTGCAGGGCGGCGTGGTCGAGGCCTGGTCCCACGGGATTCCAGGGCGATGAGATGAAAACGATCCTCGGCTCCTCAGCGATCGCGGCTTCGAGTGCGCGCAGATCAAATCCCATTTCGGCGGTCATGGGAATCTTGGCCACCTTGGCGCCGACCGCCAGGGGCTCGATTTCGTGCAGACCAAAGCTCGGCACCGTCGTGACAACGCAGGCGCCGGGCGAGAGTATGGCGCGCGAAATCGCAGCGATCATTTCCTCCGATCCGTTGCCGACAACGATCAGACCCGGGTCGATCGCCACTTTCTCGCCAAGTGCCGCACGCAACTCCGTGCAGGCCGGATCGGCATAGCGCCACGGCTCGAACGACGGCGATGCAAGCGCCTTCATGACAGTTGGAGAACAGCCGTCGGGATTCTCATTGCTGGCCAGCCGGGCGATGTCCTGGCGACCGCTGAGCGTGCGCGCCACCGCAATGTTCATGCCCGCATTGTATGGAGGCAACGAGGCGACATACGGATTGAAGAGAAGTTTTGACTTTGATGTGCGCGAATTTTCCAATCCAGACGTCCTTTCCGATACGCTCTTTCGGCGGATGGCATCCATCAGATATCCAGGACGACAGATCCGCGCGGCTTGGAGCAGCACAGCAACACTTCCCCTGGCTCAAGCTCGTCGAGCGGCTCTTCGAAATAGCTGACCTCACCGCTGATCAGCCGCGACTTGCACGTGCCGCAGACGCCGGCGCGGCAGCTGAATTCCGGTTCCAGGCCTTGCTCCTCGGCGAATTCGAGCAGGGATGACACACCGTCCCATGCAGCCTTGATCCCCGATTTCCGGAACTCGACCGCAACGGCTTTGCCGTCTGGCTCGATCTCCACCCTTGGTGGGGCCATGGCAGGTGTCTGCGCGACATCGAGCACCGTGGCCGGGCCGAAAAAACTCGTAGGCGACGCGCGCTTTCGGCACGCCAAGGTCCCGCACGATCGCGTAGACAGCTTGCATGAAAGGCGGCGGACCGCAGAGGTAGAAGTCGTAGTCGTCGAGCGGCAAAAGACGCTGGAGCATTTCGCGCGAAACCAGGCCCTCGCTGTGGAATTTCCGGTCCGATTTGTCGCGCTCCGTCGGTGAGCGATAGCAGAAGTGAACCGTGACGCCGGGCCGTGTGGCCGCCAAGGCCGACACCTCGTCGCGCAATGCATGAACGTCCCCGTTCTCGCAGGCGTGGATGAAGACCACCCGACGATCCGATATCGAAGGATCCGGTGTCGATGAAAGGGCGTGCAGCATCGAAACCATCGGCGTCAGGCCGACACCACCACTGAGCAGGACAACGGGCCGGCTGCTGCCGGTGTCGAGAACGAAATCGCCGCGCGGCCCTTCGGCCGACAGGACATCGCCCACTTCGATCTGGTCGTGCAGGAAGCAGGAACTCAGCCCGGCTGGTAAGCCCGCCTTGGGCGGGGCCTCCCGCTTGACGCTGATCCGGTAAGTGCCGACGACGCTCGGCGGGCCGGAGACGCTGTAGTTTCGCAGCACATAGTCCTTTGCGCCCGCCGCTTGCTTCGAAGCGGGAATGCGGAACACCAGGAACTGGCCCGGCTGGTACGGCCGCCAGCCCTGCGCCTGCACCGGTTCGAGGAGGAACGATGTGATGATCGCGCTCTCCCTGACCTTCGCGACGACTTTCAGGTCGCGAAACCCGCTTCGTTCCACACTTGCGCGGGCGGACAATGAGCTCATTCGGCCGCGGCCAATTGCTGGCTTTCGGCGGCAATGAGTTTTGAAAGATTGCGACGAAAGCGCATCGGTCCGACATCGATCTTGAGATCGAGATTGGGTGTCCGTTTGTTGGCCATGCCTTTGTGCACGGCATTCAAGACAGCGCGGTCTTCGTCGAATGCCCCGCGCACCGATGTGGCGAACTGGCGCGAGACCTCCTGGTCGGCGGGCGCGAAGTTGCGCATCTGGAACCAGTAGTATTTCGTCTGGTTCTCATCGACGGGCGTCATGAAGTTGTAGCTGTCCATGAGGAATACATCCTCATGGTACGGCTTGCCTTCGCCACCGGTACGGGCGGGCACGAAGATGGCCTTGATGATGGCGTTGCTGGGGTAGCGCACTTCGTAGTGCTGCTTGCGGTCGCAATGGCCTGAGAACTTCAGGAACGGCGCGTAGAATGGCGCTGGCTCGACATCCACCATCCAGCGCCACACCGTCACCCCGTCCGGGCCCACGGTGGTCTCGAGCGGCACGTCTTCCATCGCCGGGACACCGCCAAAAGACGACTGATGGACCCAGGAGACGTGCGACGGATCCAGCAAATTGTCAGTCATGTAGAGGTAGTTGCAATCGAGCGTCATCGACTCGCCGCGATTGACGCCCCATGCCGGATCGCCCCAGTGGTCGACTTCGAAGATCAAGGCGGGATCGGCCTTCTGCGGCTCGCCCATCCAGACCCACAGCAGGCCGTAGCGCTCGGCAATCGGATAGGAACGCACGCAGGCCACATGGGGTATCTTTTCCGCCCCGGGCACGCGGGTGCAGGTTCCGGTGCTGTCAAAAGTCAGCCCGTGATAGCCGCACTCGACCATATCGCCCTTGATGCGACCCATAGACAGCGGCAACTTGCGATGCGGGCAGGCATCCTCAAGTGCGGCCACGACGCCGTCGGTCTTGCGATAGAGGACGATATCTTCGCCGAGGATGCGCACAGGCTTGAGCCCCTCGCCGACCTCCGCGTCCCATGCCGCTACGTACCAACAATTTCGAAGAAACATGGCGTCCTCCCGAGCTTGCGATCGCCAGACTGATAGCTCTCGGGCAGGGAGCGACAAAGGGCTTGCATCTGCGTTCTATTTTAGAAATGCTAAAACAAACCGACCCCAGGATTGTCCCCAGGTGAAGAAAGCGCTCCCCCTCCGTGCGATCGAGGCCTTCGAGGCTTTCGGCCGACGCGGCAGCGTTACCGCCGCCGCCGAAGAGCTTGGCGTTTCCGTCGGTGCGGTCAGCCAGCAAATCCGCAAGGCCGAAGATGCGCTCGGCCTCAGCTTGCTTGAACGCCGTGGCAGGAGTGTCGCGCTGACGTCCTGGGGGCGAACCTATCACGCGGCCGTTTCTTCAGGCTTCGAACAGCTTCGCGACGCGCAGCACATTGTCGAGCGGGCGCGTTCGGAAAGCGCGCTCACCATCTCTTGTCTGCCTTCGCTTGCCAGCAAATGGCTGGCGCCACGGCTTCTGGATTGGCAGACGGTCCATGCCGGAGCGACCGTGCGGCTGATCGGCGCCGAGCAAGAGCCGCGTTTTGGTGATGACCAGGTGGATTTCCGGATCTCGTACGGCGCGAAGGTTCATGAGTTCGATCACTACGCCGAGTTGTTCACGGACTGGGTGGTCCCCGCCTGCGCGCCTGGGTTGCTGGCCAACCGCCCCTTGAAGAGGCCCTCGGATATCCTTGATTTTCCCCTGCTCGGCATAGAATGGGCACGGGACCATCAATCACCGCCGAGCTGGGCGGAGTGGGCGCACGGGATTGGTGCGTCGCACCGGAGGACTTCCGGTGAAGTGGCGTTCTCATTGTCGAGTGCCGCGATCGACGCCGCGATCAATGGAAAAGGCTTTGTCCTTGCTCAATTGTCCATGGCCGCAGAGGACATTGCATCCGGCCGGCTGATCGTGCCGTTCAACGAGCGCGTGCGACTGCCCGGTGCCTATTTCCTTGCCTGGGATCGTGCGGCGCTGGACAAGCCATTCGGGCCGGAACTGCGTGCTTGGGTCGTTTCAATCTCCAAGCGGCTGGATGCTTCTTGAGCACGTTCCTGAAACCGATGCCCTCGGCGACGATCTGATCAAGCGCACCAATAGCCTCGTGCAGCGCATCGTCGTGTGCAGCCGCTTACCGGCGCTTCAAAGCGAGCCCTCGGCTCGTAAACGGCCACCTATTATTTCGTCAGTCCCCTCGACGTCGATCGACACTCCGTGCGCCCGCGAGCGGGCCGCCAAGTCCTTGATCATCTCGGCTCCCAGCGTTTCCGACGCCGGAACTGGAATGATGCGCTCATGATAATTTTTGGCGCCCAGCAGCTGCTCGCCGCCTATGATGATGGGAAGGAAGTCGATCGACTGCAGCCGGGCATCGGCATCGAAGCGGCACGTCGCCACCATGCTCTTCCAAACATCCGGCGCGCTCCATACCACTTCGCCTTCATTGAGATGGAAGAGGAAATTACCCAGCCCGAAGAAGATCGGCGCGCCGCGATAGGTCTCCACGGGCTGCAGGACGGGAGCGCCGTGACTGACGAACACGCCTGCCCGGCATCGACACAGGCGCGCGCAAGCGACTGAACCCATGCTGGAACCTCCCGCCAGTTCGGTTCCCAATGATGATGGTGGAGGTAGGCGATGACGAAGGCACCCTCCGCGGCGGCCTGGCGGATCGCCGAGAGGTGATTTTGCAGGCTCGCCTCGTCCACCAGGATCCGGCGCCTGTTCGTCGAGGATCGGCAAAAGATCGTTCCGTAAAAATCGATCTCGTCTGCGGACTGAAGTTCAGGCGGATCGTGCGGCTGGGCATAGTTGCCCTGTTCCATTGGACTGCTTTGGAAGATGTCCTGAATGCCGGTCAGGTTTGCAAACACCTTGGGATCGACGTCAAATCGCCTCGAGACGTCGAGCCCATTCACGCCCGGCCTAGCAGGACGTCGGTCCGTCGCGTCGGCCGCGTACATGGTCGCCGGGCCGGGTCCCGCATCCATTGCGACAAGCGCCACCCGTCTCGTGCCGAAGGTTTTCACTCCCGGCCGACGCGCATCCGTGGCATCGACACCGATGCCGGCGTGAAGGAACCCTCTCTCCGCCACCTCTTCGAGCGTCGACAGAACGCCAGGTGGGCCGAGGTCGAAGGCGTGGTTGTTGGAGAGCGCCAAGGCGTTGAAGCCGATGTCCTTCAGCGCATCCAGCACCACGGGTGCCGAACAGCCGAAGTAGGAACCCTTCATCGGCCATCCTCCATGCCGGCCGAAAACCGTCGTCTCGAAATTCGTGAAGGCGATATCAGCCTGCCGGATCAGCGCCTTGATCGCGGTAAATCCAGCGTCCGAGACCTGCCGAACATCATGATGGATGAGAGATTGTCCGGTCAGAACAAGCGTGAACGGTGAAGACATTATAGCGTACCCTGGAGATGAATTAGGGGTGGCGGCCCTCAGGCCGCCGGAAGGAGCCGGGGGCAGTCACTTCCCGGTTTGCGGGGAAATATCCACGCCGAACCACTTCAGGCTGATCTTGCCGATCGCGCCGTCCTTGACGCTCGCTTCGATGGCCTTGTCGAGGGCTTCGGCGAGATCGGTATCCTCCTTGCGAAGGCCGACGCCGACGCCGGGACCCCAGGTGCCACCTGAAAGCTGCGGGCCGAAAAACTCGACCGCCTTCCCCTCCGGCGTGTCGAGGAACTGCTTCCACACCAGACGGTCTCCCAAGCCTCCGTCGATGCGTTCGGACGTAAGGTCGAGTTTGAGATTCTCCTGGCTGTCATAGCTGCGCACCTCCGCAACATCGCCGAAGAGTTCCCGGACGACCGCCTCCGAATTGGACGAGCGAAGGACGCCAAGGGTCCTCCCCTTCAGGTTCTCTCTCAGTTTTTCGATGGTTTCCTTCTTCGCCGTGTCGATGTCCGTCAGATTCAGTTTCGCATTGATGTCACTGGGCGGCAGGCCGAGCCCCCGGCGCATGACGATCTGGTTCGGCGCCGCGGCATAGGGAATGGAGAAGGCGATCGATTTCTTGCGCTTTTCGGTGATCGACATGCCGGCGATGATCGCATCGTACTTCATCACCAGAAGACCGGGGATGATGCCGTCCCAGTCCTGGGCGACGAAGGTGCATTGCAGTTTGATCCGGGCGCAGAGTTCGTTGCCGACGTCGATGTCGAAGCCGGCGAGCGCGCCGTTCTTGTCGATATAGTCCCACGGTGGTGAGGCCCCTTCCGAGGCAATCGTGATCGCCGTGCGCTCTCCGGCATGGGCGAGGCCGGCAACCAGCAGCAGAGCCGCGAGGGCGCAGGTCAGATGTCGTTTCATGTCATTCCCCTTCTTGTTGGTTTGGTCTGGATTGTTGTGTGACGTCTATCCGGCGCAGGCTCTCCCGCAGGCCGCAGGCCACGCCCGTTTCGTCTGTGTTCCAGGCACTGGCGAGCTCGGCAGCGTGATGCGATCTGCGCAGGAAGAGCCGAGCAGGACCGCTTCATCCCCGAACGCCGCTTCGGGAACATTCGTGACATCGATGCGCAGATGTTCGAGATGGATGGGCGGCACGATGGGCGCACGCTGTCCCCTGACGAGCACCGAGGCCGAGGAATCGAGGTCGCGCGGCACGCCATGCCCCCAGCCGATCCCCAGCACCGCCATGCGCATGGCCGCGTGGTATCCCGGCAGGCCGGGAGGCGCCCCCATGCTGTCGTGGCACGTCTTGAGCGCGACGATACGCGCCTTGATCGCCGCCAGGGCCGGACGGGTGGGCAGGATGCGGCGTCCATCGCGAGAACGGGTCAATCCGAAGAGCAGTGCGCCGGGATCGACCGCATCCATGTCGAATTCCGGATGGTGAAGCAGGCTTTCGCTGCTTGAGACCATGATCGTTCCGGGAAGGCGGCCCTTTGCCCTCAGCTCTTCGAGAAGTGGCGTCAGGCGCGCAAGCTGCGCCGGTGCCGAGGAACCGGCGTCGCCGAATTCGTTGAGATGAGCATAAAGACCGTCGACGGCGACATTGCCTTCGGTGGCGCACAGATCCATCAGACCTGGGAGGTCGGAAGGAGCCACGCCGGCGCGCCAAAAACCCAGATCGACCTTCACGAAGACCTTGAGCGGCGTGCCGGTCGCAAGCCAGCCTGCCAGATCCTCTTCGCCGGAAATCGAAATCGTCAAATCGAGATTCCGGACAAGATCGACAGCGTTCGGACCAATGCCCGGATACACGAGGATGGGTTTTCCTGCCGCCGCTTTTCGTACGGCCAAAGCGTCGGCGATCGACACGACGCCGAAGGCATCGGCGCCCGCTTCGGACAAGACAGACGCGACCTTCTCCGCCCCGCATCCATAGGCGTCCTGTTTCAGGCAGGCGAAGACTTTTGTGTCGCTGCCGATTGCCGCCCGGATGGCGCGATAGTTGGAGGTGATGGCCGACAGGTCGATTTCGCGCCAGGCAGTTTCGCGGAACGGCAATGGGTCTCGACGGGGACTATTGTCCATGGGCCACCTGCTGCAGGGTGACCCGGCGCTTGTATGCCTTTGCCCGCGGCGCACCGTTCAACCAGACCTCCAGCACGTGGAAAAAGCCGGCCAGCAGGAGGGTCAGGCCTAGATAGAGCACGCCGGCGGCAATGAAGATCTCATAGGGTGCAAAGGTCTCTGAAACCAATTTTCGTGAAAGGCCGGTTATCTCCAGCAAGGTCACGGTGCTGGCGAGCGATGTCGCTTTCACGAGGCTGATAACCTCGTTGGCATAAGAGGGAAGCACGCTTCGAAAGGCGATCGGGAAGATGATCCGGCGCTTGATCTGCAACGGCGACATGCCCACCGCCTGCGCCGCCTCGATCATACCGATGGCCACGGCCTGGATGCCGCCGCGAAAAATCTCCGTCGTGTAAGCAGCGCCGTTCAGGGAAAAGGCCAGCAGGCAGCACCAGAAAGGATCACGCAGCAGGACCCACAGGACGCTCGACCGAATGGCGCCGATCTGACCGAGGCCGTAGTAGATGATGAAAAGCTGGACAAGCAGGGGCGTGCCGCGAAACACATAGGTATAGGCGAGCACAGGCCGTGAAAGCCACTTGCGAGACGATGCGCGCATGAAGGCCAGAGGTACGGCAAGGACGAGGCCTGCAAGCAGCGATGCGAATGTCAGAAGGAGCGTCAGCGGAATGCCGCTGGCAAGCGCGACCATGCTGGTGAGGAGGAGCGTGATGTCCATTACCTGGCGCCTCACCGTCCGGGAACGGCGAAACGCCGTTCGAGAAGATGGAAGATCACCAGCGCAAGACTGGTCAGCGCGAGATAGAGGGCCGATGCGGCGAGATAGAACGTCAGCGGCGCCCGTAGTGAGCCCGCGCCGATGGCGGCAACCCGCATGATATCGGTCAGCCCGACGATCGAGATCAGCGACGTTTCCTTGACCAGGGAGATCCACTGGTTGGCAAGTGCCGGCAGAGCGATGCGCAGCATCTGTGGAAGGATGACCAGCAGCCAGGTCTGCCACGGATGCAGCCCGAGCGAGCGGGCCGCCTCGATCTGTCCCGTCGGTATGCTGAGCACGGCTCCCCGGAAAATTTCCGCCGTATAGGCGCCGAAGACGACGGTGAGGGAAACGACCCCGGCGAGGAACGCGTTGACCTCGACATAGCGACCGAAGAAAGCGCTGATGGCGACCGTTCCGCCGAAATAGATCAGCAGGATGATGATGAGTTCGGGCACGCCGCGAATCATCGTCGTGTAGAAACCGACCAAGCGGCTTAGTACCCTCCACCGCGACAATCGCCCCGCCGCGGCAAGCAATCCGAGCGCCATGCCGAGCGCGCCGCTGACAAGCGCCAGCAGTACCGTCGTCTTCAGTCCGCTGACGAACTGCACGGCAAAACCGTCCATGCGCGAAGTCCTTCTATCGGTGTGAAGCGAGAAAGTTGCGAAGGTGGCTGGAGACGGGAGAGGAGAAGAATTCTTGCGGCGGACTTTCCTCTTCGATCAGCCCGCGGTGCATGAAGGCTGCCCGTGTCGATACCTCGCGCGCGAAAGCCATTTCGTGGGTGACGATCACCATGGTGCGCCCCTCTCCCGCCAGCGCTGCCATGACGCGCAGCACTTCGCCCACCAGTTCCGGGTCCAACGCCGAGGTCGGCTCGTCGAAGAGCAGCACGCGTGGCTCCATCGCCAGCGCGCGGGCAATCGCCACCCGCTGCTGCTGGCCGCCGGAGAGATGGCGCGGGTAGGCGTCCGCCTTGTCGGAGAGCCCGACCTTGGCGAGGTAGTGGCGTCCGAGATCGGCCGCTGCATCGCGCCGGATTCCCTTTACGAGGACGGGCCCTTCCGTGACATTCTCAAGCGCCGTCCTGTGAGGCCAGAGATTGAAGCTCTGGAACACCATGCCCATCGACGCTCGCACCCGCCGGACCTGACGATGGTCGGTGACGCTGGACTGGCCACCCCGCTGCGATGCAACTCGGATCGCCAGCTTCTCGCCGTGGATCCAAATGTCGCCGCGATCGGGAACTGTCAGGAGATTGAGGCACCGCAGAAGCGTGCTCTTGCCCGAGCCGCTGCTGCCAAGGATGGAGAGAATTTCGCCTGGCCGGACGTCGAGATCCACGCCACGCAGGACATCAATGCCGCCAAGCCGTTTTTCAACCCGCTCAGCACGGATACCGGGCGTCAGGGTCTGTTGGAACATCGGCTCGCTCGGCATCAGGCACTCCGCGCTGGAGACTGCGTGCCGCCGGTACGAGACATGGGAAATGCAGGACACGGCAAAGCCCTTGCTGCACGCATGGAGCGGCACCACCCTTTTGCTTTCGGTTGTCGATGTGCAGGAGCGCCCCATTGCTCCGGTGGCGCCAAGCGCCTTCGGAACGGCGTCTTGACCTCAAAATTGCCTGCGGGCCTCCAAAGGTCAATTTATAAGCCAAATTATTTTTCGATAAGCTCAGCTAATATGGTCCAACGTCATCTCAATGCGAACAACCGTCTCTGGCGCTGCGGAAGCAAATCGGCGTGGCGCAAACGGCATTCAGGTATAAGTTGATCTTTGTATGGGAAAGGCGGCAATCGGCAGCCGCACGGAAGCTTCATCATGGTCGAAATCTCGAAAACAGGCATCACACTTCGCCAGCTTCAGATCCTGCGCGAGGTCGTCAGGGCGGGCTCAGAGCGGGCTGCTGCCAAGGTGCTCGAAATCACCCAGCCGGCCGTCAGCCAGCAAATTCGGATATTGGAGGGCCTGCTCGGAGTGCAATTGTTCGTGCGTGACAAGGGGCGGCTTCTCCCGACTGCCCGACGATGACGCTTTTTCGCGATACCGACGCGACCTTCATTCAGATGGAGAGGATAGCCAAGACGGTCGCGTCCCTGAAGGGTGTCGACAGCGATACGATAAGCATCGCGGCACCGTACGTCTTCTCACTCCGACTTCTTCCGGACGCTTTCCACAAACTGAGCTCACACCTGCGGGTCGCGGGGATCGTTCTTAAGTCGGGCACCTACCCGGAAGTGGCGGACCATGTGCTGGATGGGCGCGCCGACCTCGGAATTGCGCGACTGCCTTTGGACGGCAATGTCTTCGACTGGTGCCCGGCGACGACCGCAACCAATGTTTACATCGTCCCGCGTGGCCACCGGTTCGCCCAAAAGGACATCATCAGGCCCGAAGACCTCGTCGGAGAGCCGCTTGTGGATGTCGAACCCCGGATGCAATCGCATCTCATGAATGAGAACGCCCTGCGATACATGGGGGCGGAACCGCATCTTGCGATACAGGTCGATGTCATTGGTCAAGAGGTCAGTTTCGTCGCCGCAGGTCTAGGCATTTCAAGCAGCAACACCTTTGCCGCCCGGCAATTTGCGTCTTTTCCAGTGGAAGTCCGCCCCTTTGAGCCAAGCGCCCTCTATCACTACGTCGTATTCTGGCAAAAAGGCCGACGGTTGAGCACGCTGCTTCAGGAGGCAGTGAATGTGCTCGTCGAGTGCGCGCAGGACGGGCCGGAACGTCCTGGTTTGTAAGTACGCAATATCCTGGGTTGCGAGGCGATAACGTCTTTGTCGTCAAGATCGCCACTGGCTTTTATGAGAACCCATCCATAAGCCTGCCCTCCTCGGGCGGCGTGCCTTCTTTGGTATCGGACATTCTGATCCGCTGCGAGCGGCAAGAGCGGCGACTGGGGGCCGTGATGGGATTCTAAGTCAGTCGTGCTCGGGTCGTGCGCGGCGTGGCCAGGAGCAGACTGGTTTCGCTGCCTGTTATGCCGGCTATGAGGCGGATGCGCCTCAGCACTGCATCGAAATCAGTCAGTGATGCGGTCCCGAGTTCGACAACCAGATCCCAGCGGCCATTGGTGGTATGGATGGTCGAGACTTCGGGGAAGCCGCCTAGTGCCCGCACCACGCGGTCGGCGGCATGGCCCTCAATCTCGATGAGCATGATGCCGCGGATGCGCTGATCGACGGCGTCGGCGCGCAGCACCACCGTGTAACCGATGATGTCGCCGGACCGTTCCAGCCGCTCCATGCGCGCCCTGACCGTGGCGCGCGAGACGCCAAGATCGATGGCGAGATCCGACACGCTGCGCCGCGCGTCATGTCGCAGCAAGGTCACCAGCCGTTCGTCAAGCGTATCCATCGGGCATTTCCATCGAGGTTACCATTTTGATCAGTTCTGCTGCCATTACGATAGAGAATGCTTTCCGGATTGCCAATTCTATCTATTCGTATCGCCGGCTCGCCATGATCTCCTCGCGGCTATCAGGATTTGGGCTGCGGGAAAAACAATGCGTTGCAAAATCGTCGGGGCACCGGTGCAGGACGGAGCCGGCAGAATGGGATGCGAAATGGGGCCGAGTGCGCTGAGGACCGCGGGCCTTGTTGAGGTGCTGTCCGGCCTCGGGCACGCTGTCGAGGATATGGGTGCCGTCCAGGCAATTCCGGCGAGGCGCGTCGTGCATGGCAATCTGGCGCTGAAGGCCCTGCCCGAAATATCGGCCTGGACATCCGCCATTGCCGCGGCCGCCTACGCGGCGAGCGAGGACGCCATGCCGATCTTTCTCGGCGGCGACCATTCGATCTCGGCCGGGACCGTGTCGGGCCTCGCCCGCCGCGCCGCCGAGGCTGGGCGTCCGCTATTCGTGCTGTGGCTCGATGCGCATCCGGATTTTCACACGCTCGACACCACCGCCAGCGGCAATCTGCATGGCGTGCCGCTGGCCTATGCCAGTGGCCAGCCGGGTTTCAGTGGCTATTTTCCGGATCTGCCGGCGGCGGTCGACCCCAAGCGTATCTGCACCATGGGTCTGCGCAGTGTGGACCCGGCCGAGCGCAGCGCGCTCAACCAGGCGGGCGTGACTGTGCATGACATGCGCGCCATCGACGAGCATGGCATCGCGCCGCTGCTGCGCGCCTTCCTGGCGCGCGTGTCGGCCGAGGACGGGCTGCTGCATGTCAGTCTCGACGTCGACTTCCTCGATCCGTCGATTGCGCCTGCAGTCGGCACGACAGTTCCCGGCGGCGCGACGTTCCGCGAGGCGCACCTGGTGATGGAGATGCTGTCCGACAGCGGCCTCGTCTCCAGTCTGGACCTTGTCGAGTTGAACCCCTTTCTGGACGAGCGCGGCCGCACCGCGACGCTGATGGTCGACCTGACGGCGAGCCTGATGGGCCGCCGCATCATGGACCGCCCCACCCGCAGCCATTCCGGGAGCTTTTGATCATGACCGCGGCAAAGCTGAACATCGTCCCCTTCGTCAGCGTCGACCGTATGATGAAGCTGGTCATCGCCATCGGTATCGAGCGCTTCCTGACTGAGCTCGCCAGCTATATCGAGGAAGACTTCCGTCGCTGGGAACTTTTCGACAAGACGCCACGCATCGCCTCGCACAGCCATGACGGCGTCATCGAGCTGATGCCGACAAGCGATGGGCGCCTCTACGGCTTCAAATATGTCAACGGCCATCCCAAGAACATGCGTCAGGGTCTGCAGACGGTCACCGCCTTCGGCGTGCTCGCCGATGTCGGCAGCGGCTACCCGATGCTGCTCACCGAAATGACCATCCTGACCGCGCTACGCACCGCCGCAACGTCCGCTGTCGCCGCCAAATATCTGGCGCCGAGCGGCGCGCGCACCATGGCCATCATCGGCAATGGTGCGCAGTCGGAATTCCAGGCGATCGCCTTCAAGGCGCTGACCGGCGTCGATCGGCTCAGGCTCTACGACATCGATCGTTCCGCCTCGCGGAAATGCGCGAAGAACCTGGCTGGCATAGGATTTGACATCACCATCTGCGAAACCGCGCAGGAAGCGGTTGAAGGTGCAGGGATCATCACGACCGTCACCGCCGACAAGCAGTGCGCCACGATTCTCACCGACAACATGGTCGGCTCCGGCGTCCACATCAACGCCGTCGGCGGCGACTGCCCCGGCAAGACCGAACTGCACAAGGACATTCTGCTGCGCTCCGACATTTTCGTCGAGTTTCCGCCACAGACACGCGTCGAGGGCGAGATCCAGCAGCTGGATCCCAACCATCGGGTGACCGAGCTCTGGGAAGTGATCGCCGGCAAGGCGCAAGGGCGCCGAGACGCCAAGCAGATCACGCTGTTCGATTCAGTCGGCTTCGCCATCGAGGATTTTTCAGCGCTGCGCTATGTACGCGACCAGCTGCAAGCGACTGGCCTCTACGAAGAGCTCGACCTGCTTGCCGATCCCGATGAACCACGCGACCTCTATGGCATGCTGCTCGAGAGCGGCCTTACAGCCGGCGGCATAACCAGGCTCGCTCAAACGCTTGGAGGGGCCTGAATCATTCCCACTCGATCGTTTCCAGCCCAGCTAGGTCATTGATCTATCTGGATTTTTCTCGCTTGCCGCGCCGAAAGCCGACGCGCCATCCGTCAAAAAGTTACGCTTTTGATTTTAAAGGGAAAATCGACGCAAAAAATATTTTGAGGTCTCACCAACTATCGGGACCAATCGGACGATTTTGCACCCTTGCGGTGTTCCACGGCGCCGGCTCGAAAAGCACCGTCAGCGCCCCCATCGTCAGCATGTCAACGCCTACGCCCTGACGGAGCGGGTCTTATGTTGATGGACGTCAGGCCCCGGCGCGTGCCAGTTACAGGCCTGACATCGAAACCCGGGCATCGCCAATCGATTGGCGGTACCCGTTATTTCTGGCGAAACGCGGAATGGAACGACACAACCAGCGGGCCAAGAATGTAGTCGAGTGCCGTGCGTTCCTCGGTAACGATCATGACTGACGCCGGCATGCCCGGATAGAGGACAATCTGTGGGGCCGCGGCCAATTCCACCGGGTCGACCGCCACGTCGGCAAGATAGTAAGGAAACCCTGTCTTGCTGTCGGTGATTCGATCCGCCGAAATGCGGGTGACGCGTCCATGGATTATGGGTATCGAACGCTGCTTGTAGGATGTGAAACGAACTTCGGCGGCCATATCGGGTCGCAGGTTTGATATATCCTCGACGCGAACCTGAGCCTGGACGATCAGTGAATTCTCGGTCGGCACGATGTCGAGGATGGTCTGGCCCGGCGCCACGATCGCACCGATCGAGAAGACACTGAGATCCATCACCTGGCCATCATAAGGCGCGCGCACTTCGGCCCGGTCCACGGCAGCCTGGGCGGCAAACATCTTGGGCACGAGGTCGGCAAGGCTCGATTGCGTATCGATCAGCATGGCCGACAGTTTGGCCCGGCGCTCATTGGTCAATTGCGCGATCTGGCTCTCGAGTTCGGCTTTGCTCTGTTGGCTGCCGCCGATTGCGCCGAGATTCTCGTCGATCAGGCCCTGCAGATCCGAGGCGGACCTTTCCAGTTCCAGGATGCGCGGGCGGGTCGTCAGTCCAGCTGTGAGCAGCTTCGACAGGCTGGCCTTCTCGTTAATCGTCGATTGCAGCTGGGCCTGGTAGGATTCGACCCGAGACTGCTTGCCCTGGATCTGCTCCTCGAGCTCGGCAATGCGCCGCTCTAGGATCTGCTTGGCGCCGGCCATCGAGGCACGCTGGCTTTCCAGATCGGCGATCTGGTTTGCCATTGCATCCTTGAGATAGTCCTCGTGCCCTTTGAGAATGTCCTTCGGAAAGGCAACAGCCTCGCTGCCATCCAGTTCAGCCCGGATCCTGGCGTCGGTTGCGCGCAACAATGCATATTGCTGGGCATAGAGGTTGAACTCGGACCGAATCCTGGTGTCGTCCAGTTTCAACATGATGTCGCCCTTCCTGACGACGTCGCCATCCTTGACACGGATCTCCTTCACCGTACCACCGTCGAAGTGCTGGACGCTTTTTCGATTGCCTTCCACCTTGACGATGGCGTCGGCGAGCACGGCGCCATTCAGCGGGGCAAAGGCCGCCCAGCCACCGAAAATGCCGAAAAAAGCCAATATAATCAGCAGGCCGATATAGGCCGGCAGCCGAATCGAATCCGGGGCCAGGATACCGGCCTCGCCGGGCAGGCTTTGGTAGGTGAGGACGCCGTCGCTCATCGATCTCTCCGGCCACAGCTCATTGGGTCGCCACCGCGATTGGGGCCGCGCGCTGGTTGAGCAGCGCCACGATCTCGTTTCTCATCCCGAAGGCCTCAACGGCGCCATCGCGCAACAGAAGGATCTTGTCGACATTCGCCAAGGTAGAGGGCCGGTGCGAGACGATGATCACCGTGCTGCCGCGGCGCTTCAGCTCAATTGCGCAGTCGCTCAGCGCGCGATCGCCATCGGCGTCGAGATTGGAGCTCGGCTCGTCGAGAATGATCAGTTTCGGCATTCCGAACACCGCCCGGGCAAGAGCGATCCGTTGCCGGTATCCTCCTGAAAGAACTGCGCCGCCTTCGCCGATCTGGGTCTCGTAACCTTGCGGCAGGCGAATGATCATCTCATGCACGCCGGCGAGCCGCGCGGCGTCGATCACCTCCTGGTCGACACTGGTCTTGAAGCGGCCGATGTTGGCAGCGACCGTATCGGAGAAGAGTTCGATATCCTGCGGCAGGTAGCCGATGTGGTCGCCGAGCGCGTCGTGCCCCCATTGCGACAGGTCGGCCCCATCCAGCCTGACGGTGCCGCGGCTGGGCTGCATGACGCCCGCGAGATGACGCGCCAGCGTCGACTTGCCGGCGCCGGAAGGGCCGACGATTCCCAGCGCCTCGCCTGCGTCCAGCCGGAATGATACGTCCCGGAGAAGCACTTTCTGCTGGCTGGCGATCGCAAAGCTGACCTGCTCGACCGAAATCTTGCCGCTGGGCTTCGGCAGGTTGAACGATCTTTCGTCCCGCGCGCTCCCGTCGACCAGCTTCTCGACCCTTGCCAACGCCGCCCGCGCCAGGAGCAGGCTGCGCCAGAGGCCGACGATCTGTTCCACAGGCTGCAGCCCCGGCCGAGCAAGAGGCTCGCCGCGAACATGGTGCCGCCGGTGATCTGCCGTTCTATCACCAGATAGGCACCGAGGCCGAGGATCAGCGACTGCATGGTGAGCCGCAGGAACCGGATAAGGCCCGACATCAAAGCGGCACGGTCGCTTGCCTCCGCCTGGCGCCGCAGCGCCAGGTTGCGGTCGCGCCCCCAGCGGCGGATGAGACCGTCGATCATCCCCATGGCGCGAACGACTTCCGCGTTCCTGAGGCTCATCTCGGTAAAGTTATAATTGTTCGTCGCCAGCTCGTTTGCCTGCTTCAGCGGCGAGCGCACGAGATACTCGTTGAGCACCGCCATGGCGATCAAGAGCAATGAGCAGCCCAATGCGAAGAAGCCGAGCCACGGATGCAGCACGAAGATGATGCCGATGTAGATGGGCGACCATGGCAGGTCAAACAGGGCGTGGATGCCGCTGCCGGTGATGACCTGCCTGAACGTGTCGAAGTCGCGGATAGGCTGGCTCGGCGAGGAGCCAGGCGATGGGGTCTCGACCGACGCGGCGAGGATCCTTGCCGACAGCAGCCGGTCGAGCCGCGCGCTGGCACGCGTCAGAATCCAGGCGCGCACCAAATCGAGGCCGGCCAGCGAAAGGAAGGCCGCAAGCAATACCAGGGTCAGCATCACCAACGTGGTTTCGCTGCCGCTGGTGACCACTCGGTCGTAAATCTGCAGCATATAGAGTGGCGAGGCGAGGTAGAGCAGATTGATCGCCAGGCTGAATGCTGCCACAACCAGGAAATAGCGGCGGCATGCCCGAAGCGCATCCTTCACAATTCTAGGCTTTCTATCCAATTTCAGAACCCCCACTCGATACTCGTCAGGCCAGGCGAGCCGCCGCTGCCGGCGGCTCTTTTCACTCACATCACCAAGTCGCTTGAAACCGCCCCGCTGCCGATGCCTGTCAGCGTGAATTCCGCCGGATTATACGAAACGACCGTGTGGCCCTGGCCGTCATCGGCAAGCTTGAAGCCGTTCGCATCATAGGCGCCCAACAGATGCAACGCGGTGCCGTGGGTGCCATCCGAAACAGTCAGAGTTCCGCCACTGCCATCCTGATTTGCCTGATAGACGGCCGCCGTTCCCGCACCGAAGAGGATATCGGCGAGGTCCAGCCTGTCATCATTGGTGATGCCGCCGATCCGTCCGCTGTAGTCGAAGGAATCGTTGAGTTGCAGCGTACCGGCAGCATCGTGCCCGAAGGTGACGTCCGTCGACGAGGCGCCGTCAAACTCAAGCTTCGACAAATTACCGATCGTGGCATCGCCGGTGCCGGTGACCTGGCCGTGGATAACGATGTCGCCGCCATTGGCCCACAGCATGCCTGAATTCGCCAGGCCGCCGGTGATCGTCAGACCGCCGGAACCCATTGCTTCCAGCGTCCCGGAGTTGGTGACGACACTGCCTCCGGTATCGATGACCAGGGCATTCGAGCCGGAGGCGATAATGGTGCCCCTGTTGTCGAGGCTGAGCATGCCGCCGCCCAACTGGCCGGCGCCGGAGATCGTATTGTCGACATTGACCAGAGTGACGTCCGGCGCGGTGCCGGAGATGATGTTGGCGGCGCTGTCGGAGAGCAGGATCTGCCCCCCGCCCTGCAAGGTCACGCCGTGCTGGATGACCTGAAGCAGCGTGTCGCTACCGGTCGAGTCGAGCGAGATGAGGCCGCTGTTGTTGATTATGCCGCTCAGCGGCAGCAGGGCGCCGTCGCCGATCGTCATGGTGCCTGAATTGTTGACCACCGGCGTCTGGTCGAAGACGAAATTGCTTCCAGTCAGCGCGTTCGAATGTACGCCGTCCAGCGTGATGGACTGTCCGTCGCCGAGCGTTATCACCGCATTGCCGTTGGCATCGTCGGCGATATGCGTCTGGAGGTCGGCAAAGTCGGCCAATCCGTTGTAGCCGATGAGATCGATCTGATCGGCCGCCGCATCGAAATTGTGCACCGTGTCAGCGCCGATCGGTTGCGAGAAGACGAAGAGATCGTTGCCGTGGGAGCCGGTGAGCACGTCGTCACCTGACCAGGCAAAGATCGGCGAACCCGGCACGTAGGCCTCGACATTGTCGGCAATCGACGCAGTGCCCACAGTGCCGTCGGCGTTGATCCAGGTCATCTGGACATCGAGCACGGCTGCCCCGGTGAATTCGGGCGGCGTGGTGACTGTCAGTCCGTGCAAGTCGTTGGTCTGTGTGGTCCAGCTTCCGTCGGCATTATGGGTCGCGCCGTCAATGGTCCAGCCCGAAGGCACGTCCTTCACCGTGACGGTGATGAGTGCACCTTCATGCGATGGATCGGTCAGGGCAAGGTTGATGGGCTCGCCGGACGTGCCGGCGGGTTTGAGGCCGCCTTGGGTCGCGGCTGCGTTCGTATGACCTGCATTATCCGAGAATGCTCCGGCATCGATATTAAGGGTGTAGGACGATCCATTGTTGCTTCCAGCGCCTTTGTCGACGAGGAATGTATACTGAGTGTGGGCTGCGTTGAAGCTTCCCGACCCTGCGATCACGCTGACATTTGGCAGGCCAGATACATGCATCACGTCAGATAGATTGGCAAAATTCGTATGGACGGCCGTAGTAAACGTTATGGTGACAGTGCTTGGCTCAGAGTTATTCCCCTGTTTGCCGTCTGCCACCAAGGTAATCAGCCCAGGAGTAACTTCGTCCGTGCCGAAGACCGTCACAGCCAGGTTGGCCGATGCTGTCCCGCCATGCCCGTCCGAAACAGTATAGGTGAAGCTGTCCGTCACAGTCTGGCCCGCCGCCAGAGCCTGCACATTGGCTTGGGCGTTCGCCAGCGTATAGGTATAGGCGCCGGTCGCCTTCGTGATGACCACGGTGCCATAGGTTCCGGTCTTGGTGAATGTGGTGCCGTTGTCGATGCCGCCCGAGAGCGCGGATACAGCCAGTGTATCGGCATCCGGATCGGTATCGGCATGGTCCGAGAACGTTCCCGACGGTGCACCGGCATGCGCGAGTGTCTGAAGCACGTTGCCAGTTGCGCTTGTGTTGGTGTCTTCCTTCGCCCAATTGGTATCAGCGACAGCGACTGGTGCGCCGTTGTCATTGGTGCCATTGACGGTGATGGTCAGGTTGGCGGTCGACGAGCCGCCATGGTTGTCGGCATTGGTGTAGGTGAAGACGTCGGTGACGCTGGCGCCCTCGGCCAGTGCCTGCACCGAGGCCTTGGAGTTGTCGAGCGTATAGGTGTAGGTGCCGTTGCTGTTGAGGTGCAGCGTGCCGTAGGTGCCGAGCAAGTCGGCGCCGACATTGCCGGCCGAACCGTTGACAGCACTAACCGTGTGGGTATCGCCCGTGTCGACGTCGGTGTCGTTGGTCAGCACATTGCCGCTGACCGGATTGGGCGCGGTGTCCTCTTTCACCGAATTGGTGTCGGCAACCGCGATCGGGCCGTCATTGGTGCCATTGACGGTGATGGTCAGGCTGGAGTTCGATGAGCCGCCATGATTGTCGGCGTTGGTGTAGCTGAAGACGTCGGTGACGCTGGCACCCTCGGCCAGTGCTTGCACCGAGGCCTTGGAGTTGTCGAGCGTGTAGGTGTAGGTGCCGTTGCTGTTGAGGTGCAGCGTGCCATAGGTGCCGGCAATGTCGGCGCCGACATTGCCACCCGACCCGTTGACGGCGGTGACGCTGTGGGTATCGCCCGTGTCGACATCGGTGTCGTTGGTCAGCACATTGCCGCTGACCGGATTGGGCGCGGTGTCCTCTTTCACCGAATTGGTGTCGGCAACCGCGATCGGGCCGTCATTGGTGCCATTGACGGTGATGGTCAGGCTGGAGCTCGACGAGCCGCCATGGTTGTCGGCGTTGGTGTAGGTGAAGACGTCGGTGACGCTGGCGCCCTCGGCCAGTGCCTGCACCGAGGCCTTGGAGTTGTCGAGCGTGTAGGTGTAGGTGCCGTTGCTGTTGAGGTGCAGCGTGCCATAGGTGCCGAGCAAGTCGGCGCCGACATTGCCACCCGACCCGTTGACGGCGGTGACGCTGTGGGTATCGCCCGTGTCGACATCGGTGTCGTTGGTCAGCACATTGCCGCTGACCGGATTGGGCGCGGTGTCCTCTTTCACCGAATTGGTGTCGGCAACCGCGATCGGGCCGTCATTGGTGCCATTGACGGTGATGGTCAGGCTGGAGTTCGATGAGCCGCCATGATTGTCGGCGTTGGTGTAGCTGAAGACGTCGGTGACGCTGGCACCCTCGGCCAGTGCCTGCACCGAGGCCTTGGAGTTGTCGAGCGTGTAGGTGTAGGTGCCGTTGCTGTTGAGGTGCAGCGTGCCATAGGTGCCGGCAATGTCGGCGCCGACATTGCCACCCGACCCGTTGACGGCGGTGACGCTGTGGGTATCGCCCGTGTCGACATCGGTGTCGTTGGTCAGCACATTGCCGCTGACCGGATTGGGCGCGGTGTCCTCTTTCACCGAATTGGTGTCGGCAACCGCGATCGGGCCGTCATTGGTGCCATTGACGGTGATGGTCAGGCTGGAGTTCGATGAGCCGCCATGATTGTCGGCGTTGGTGTAGCTGAAGACGTCGGTGACGCTGGCACCCTCGGCCAACGCCTGCACCGAGGCCTTGGAGTTGTCGAGCGTGTAGGTGTAGGTGCCGTTGCTGTTGAGGTGCAGCGTGCCATAGGTGCCGGCAATGTCGGCGCCGACATTGCCACCCGACCCGTTGACGGCGGTGACGCTGTGGGTATCGCCCGTGTCGACATCGGTGTCGTTGGTCAGCACATTGCCGCTGACCGGATTGGGCGCGGTGTCCTCTTTCACCGAATTGGTGTCGGCAACCGCGATCGGGCCGTCATTGGTGCCATTGACGGTGATGGTCAGGCTGGAGCTCGACGAGCCGCCATGGTTGTCGGCGTTGGTGTAGCTGAAGACGTCGGTGACGCTGGCGCCCTCGGCCAGTGCCTGCACCGAGGCCTTGGAGTTGTCGAGCGTGTAGGTGTAGGTGCCGTTGCTGTTGAGGTGCAGCGTGCCGTAGGTGCCGAGCAAGTCGGCGCCGACATTGCCACCCGACCCGTTGACGGCGGTGACGCTGTGGGTATCGCCCGTGTCGACATCGGTGTCGTTGGTCAGCACATTGCCGCTGACCGGATTGGGCGCGGTGTCCTCTTTCACCGAATTGGTGTCGGCAACCGCGATCGGGCCGTCATTGGTGCCATTGACGGTGATGGTCAGGCTGGAGTTCGATGAGCCGCCATGATTGTCGGCATTGGTGTAGGTGAAGACGTCGGTGACGCTGGTGCCCTCGGCCAGTGCCTGCACCGAGGCCTTGGAGTTGTCGAGCGTGTAGGTGTAGGTACCGTTGCTGTTGAGGTGCAGCGTGCCGTAGGTGCCGAGCAAGTCGGCGCCGACATTGCCGGCCGAACCGTTGACAGCACTAACCGTGTGGGTATCGCCCGTGTCGACATCGGTGTCGTTGGTCAGCACATTGCCGCTGACCGGATTGGGCGCGGTGTCCTCTTTACTGAATTGGTGTCGGCAACCGCGACCGGGCCGTCATTGGTGCCATTGACGGTGATGGTCAGGCTGGAGCTCGACGAGCCGCCATGGTTGTCGGCGTTGGTGTAGGTGAAGACGTCGGTGACGCTGGCGCCCTCGGCCAGTGCCTGCACCGAGGCCTTGGAGTTGTCGAGCGTGTAGGTGTAGGTGCCGTTGCTGTTGAGGTGCAGCGTGCCGTAGGTGCCGAGCAAGTCGGCGCCGACATTGCCACCCGACCCGTTGACGGCGGTGACGCTGTGGGTATCGCCCGTGTCGACATCGGTGTCGTTGGTCAGCACATTGCCGCTGACCGGATTGGGCGCGGTGTCCTCTTTCACCGAATTGGTGTCGGCAACCGCGATCGGGCCGTCATTGGTGCCATTGACGGTGATGGTCAGGCTGGAGTTCGATGAGCCGCCATGATTGTCGGCATTGGTGTAGGTGAAGACGTCGGTGACGCTGGTGCCCTCGGCCAGTGCCTGCACCGAGGCCTTGGAGTTGTCGAGCGTGTAGGTGTAGGTACCGTTGCTGTTGAGGTGCAGCGTGCCGTAGGTGCCGAGCAAGTCGGCGCCGACATTGCCGGCCGAACCGTTGACAGCACTAACCGTGTGGGTATCGCCAGTGTCGACATCGGTGTCGTTGGTCAGCACATTGCCGCTGACCGGATTGGGCGCGGTGTCCTCTTTTACTGAATTGGTGTCGGCAACCGCGACCGGGCCGTCATTGGTGCCGTTGATGGTGATGGTGACGTCCTGCGTGGTGGTGGCGCCAAAATCGTCGGTGACGGTGACCGTGAAGGTGTCGGTGTGGCTCTCGCCCTGGGCGAGGTTCTGGTGGGCGGCATTGTCGAGTGTGTAGGTCCAGGCGCCGGTGGCGGGATCGATGACGAAGGAGCCATAGCTGCCGGTGTTGTCGCCCGAATAGGTCTGGTGGTCGCCATTGTCGACGTCGGAGGCCTGGACCTGGCCGGTCGCCGTCAGCTGCGTGTCTTCCGTGACCGAGCCGGTCTGGACGCCGGAGGTGATCACCGGGCCGTCATTGGTGCCGTTGATGGTGATGGTGACGTCCTGCGTGGTGGTGGCGCCAAAATCGTCGGTGACGGTGACCGTGAAGGTGTCGGTGTGGCTCTCGCCCTGGGCGAGGTTCTGGTGGGCGGCATTGTCGAGCGTGTAGGTCCAGGCGCCGGTGGCGGGATCGATGACGAAGGAGCCATAGCTGCCGGTGGTGTCGCCCGAATAGGTCTGGTGGTCGCCATTGTCGACGTCGGAGGCCTGGACCTGGCCGGTCGCCGTCAGCTGCGTGTCTTCCGTGACCGAGCCGGTCTGGACGCCGGAGGTGATCACCGGGCCGTCATTGGTGCCGTTGATGGTGATGGTGACGTCCTGCGTGGTGGTGGCGCCAAAATCGTCGGTGACGGTGACCGTGAAGGTGTCGGTGTGGCTCTCGCCCTGGGCAAGGTTCTGGTGGGCGGCATTGTCGAGTGTGTAGGTCCAGGCGCCGGTGGCGGGATCGATGACGAAGGAGCCATAGCTGCCGGTGGTGTCGCCCGAATAGGTCTGGTGGTCGCCATTGTCGACGTCGGAGGCCTGGACCTGGCCGGTCGCCGTCAGCTGCGTGTCTTCCGTGACCGAGCCGGTCTGGACGCCGGAGGTGATCACCGGGCCGTCATTGGTGCCGTTGATGGTGATGGTGACGTCCTGCGTGGTGGTGGCGCCAAAATCGTCGGTGACGGTGACCGTGAAGGTGTCGGTGTGGCTCTCGCCCTGGGCGAGGTTCTGGTGGGCGGCATTGTCGAGCGTGTAGGTCCAGGCGCCGGTGGCGGGATCGATGACGAAGGAGCCATAGCTGCCGGTGGTGTCGCCCGAATAGGTCTGGTGGTCGCCATTGTCGACGTCGGAGGCCTGGACCTGGCCGGTCGCCGTCAGCTGCGTGTCTTCCGTGACCGAGCCGGTCTGGACGCCGGAGGTGATCACCGGGCCGTCATTGGTGCCGTTGATGGTGATGGTGACGTCCTGCGTGGTGGTGGCGCCAAAATCGTCGGTGACGGTGACCGTGAAGGTGTCGGTGTGGCTCTCGCCCTGGGCAAGGTTCTGGTGGGCGGCATTGTCGAGTGTGTAGATCCAGGCGCCGGTGGCGGGATCGATGACGAAGGAGCCATAGCTGCCGGTGTTGTCGCCCGAATAGGTCTGGTGGTCGCCATTGTCGACGTCGGAGGCCTGGACCTGGCCGGTCGCCGTCAGCTGCGTGTCTTCCGTGACCGAGCCGGTCTGGACGCCGGAGGTGATCACCGGGCCGTCATTGGTGCCGTTGATGGTGATGGTGACGTCCTGCGTGGTGGTGGCGCCAAAATCGTCGGTGACGGTGACCGTGAAGGTGTCGGTGTGGCTCTCGCCCTGGGCGAGGTTCTGGTGGGCGGCATTGTCGAGCGTGTAGGTCCAGGCGCCGGTGGCGGATCGATGACGAAGGAGCCATAGCTGCCGGTGGTGTCGCCCGAATAGGTCTGGTGGTCGCCATTGTCGACGTCGGAGGCCTGGACCTGGCCGGTCGCCGTCAGCTGCGTGTCTTCCGTGACCGAGCCGGTCTGGACGCCGGAGGTGATCACCGGGCCGTCATTGGTGCCGTTGATGGTGATGGTGACGTCCTGCGTGGTGGTGGCGCCAAAATCGTCGGTGACGGTGACCGTGAAGGTGTCGGTGTGGCTCTCGCCCTGGGCGAGGTTCTGGTGGGCGGCATTGTCGAGTGTGTAGGTCCAGGCGCCGGTGGCGGGATCGATGACGAAGGAGCCATAGCTGCCGGTGTTGTCGCCCGAATAGGTCTGGTGGTCGCCATTGTCGACGTCGGAGGCCTGGACCTGGCCGGTCGCCGTCAGCTGCGTGTCTTCCGTGACCGAGCCGGTCTGGACGCCGGAGGTGATCACCGGGCCGTCATTGGTGCCGTTGATGGTGATGGTGACGTCCTGCGTGGTGGTGGCGCCAAAATCGTCGGTGACGGTGACCGTGAAGGTGTCGGTGTGGCTCTCGCCCTGGGCGAGGTTCTGGTGGGCGGCATTGTCGAGTGTGTAGGTCCAGGCGCCGGTGGCGGGATCGATGACGAAGGAGCCATAGCTGCCGGTGTTGTCGCCCGAATAGGTCTGGTGGTCGCCATTGTCGACGTCGGAGGCCTGGACCTGGCCGGTCGCCGTCAGCTGCGTGTCTTCCGTGACCGAGCCGGTCTGGACGCCGGAGGTGATCACCGGGCCGTCATTGGTGCCGTTGATGGTGATGGTGACGTCCTGCGTGGTGGTGGCGCCAAAATCGTCGGTGACGGTGACCGTGAAGGTGTCGGTGTGGCTCTCGCCCTGGGCGAGGTTCTGGTGGGCGGCATTGTCGAGCGTGTAGGTCCAGGCGCCGGTGGCGGGATCGATGACGAAGGAGCCATAGCTGCCGGTGTTGTCGCCCGAATAGGTCTGGTGGTCGCCATTGTCGACGTCGGAGGCCTGGACCTGGCCGGTCGCCGTCAGCTGCGTGTCTTCCGTGACCGAGCCGGTCTGGACGCCGGAGGTGATCACCGGGCCGTCATTGGTGCCGTTGATGGTGATGGTGACGTCCTGCGTGGTGGTGGCGCCAAAATCGTCGGTGACGGTGACCGTGAAGGTGTCGGTGTGGCTCTCGCCCTGGGCAAGGTTCTGGTGGGCGGCATTGTCGAGTGTGTAGGTCCAGGCGCCGGTGGCGGGATCGATGACGAAGGAGCCATAGCTGCCGGTGGTGTCGCCCGAATAGGTCTGGTGGTCGCCATTGTCGACGTCGGAGGCCTGGACCTGGCCGGTCGCCGTCAGCTGCGTGTCTTCCGTGACCGAGCCGGTCTGGACGCCGGAGGTGATCACCGGGCCGTCATTGGTGCCGTTGATGGTGATGGTGACGTCCTGCGTGGTGGTGGCGCCAAAATCGTCGGTGACGGTGACCGTGAAGGTGTCGGTGTGGCTCTCGCCCTGGGCGAGGTTCTGGTGGGCGGCATTGTCGAGTGTGTAGGTCCAGGCGCCGGTGGCGGGATCGATGACGAAGGAGCCATAGCTGCCGGTGTTGTCGCCCGAATAGGTCTGGTGGTCGCCATTGTCGACGTCGGAGGCCTGGACCTGGCCGGTCGCCGTCAGCTGCGTGTCTTCCGTGACCGAGCCGGTCTGGACGCCGGAGGTGATCACCGGGCCGTCATTGGTGCCATTGATGGTGATGGTGACGTCCTGCGTGGTGGTGGCGCCAAAATCGTCGGTGACGGTGACCGTGAAGGTGTCGGTGTGGCTCTCGCCCTGGGCGAGGTTCTGGTGGGCGGCATTGTCGAGCGTGTAGGTCCAGGCGCCGGTGGCGGGATCGATGACGAAGGAGCCATAGCTGCCGGTGGTGTCGCCCGAATAGGTCTGGTGGTCGCCATTGTCGACGTCGGAGGCCTGGACCTGGCCGGTCGCCGTCAGCTGCGTGTCTTCCGTGACCGAGCCGGTCTGGACGCCGGAGGTGATCACCGGGCCGTCATTGGTGCCGTTGATGGTGATGGTGACGTCCTGCGTGGTGGTGGCGCCAAAATCGTCGGTGACGGTGACCGTGAAGGTGTCGGTGTGGCTCTCGCCCTGGGCGAGGTTCTGGTGGGCGGCATTGTCGAGTGTGTAGGTCCAGGCGCCGGTGGCGGGATCGATGACGAAGGAGCCATAGCTGCCGGTGTTGTCGCCCGAATAGGTCTGGTGGTCGCCATTGTCGACGTCGGAGGCCTGGACCTGGCCGGTCGCCGTCAGCTGCGTGTCTTCCGTGACCGAGCCGGTCTGGACGCCGGAGGTGATCACCGGGCCGTCATTGGTGCCGTTGATGGTGATGGTGACGTCCTGCGTGGTGGTGGCGCCAAAATCGTCGGTGACGGTGACCGTGAAGGTGTCGGTGTGGCTCTCGCCCTGGGCAAGGTTCTGGTGGGCGGCATTGTCGAGTGTGTAGGTCCAGGCGCCGGTGGCGGATCGATGACGAAGGAGCCATAGCTGCCGGTGGTGTCGCCCGAATAGGTCTGGTGGTCGCCATTGTCGACGTCGGAGGCCTGGACCTGGCCGGTCGCCGTCAGCTGCGTGTCTTCCGTGACCGAGCCGGTCTGGACGCCGGAGGTGATCACCGGGCCGTCATTGGTGCCGTTGATGGTGATGGTGACGTCCTGCGTGGTGGTGGCGCCAAAATCGTCGGTGACGGTGACCGTGAAGGTGTCGGTGTGGCTCTCGCCCTGGGCGAGGTTCTGGTGGGCGGCATTGTCGAGTGTGTAGGTCCAGGCGCCGGTGGCGGGATCGATGACGAAGGAGCCATAGCTGCCGGTGTTGTCGCCCGAATAGGTCTGGTGGTCGCCATTGTCGACGTCGGAGGCCTGGACCTGGCCGGTCGCCGTCAGCTGCGTGTCTTCCGTGACCGAGCCGGTCTGGACGCCGGAGGTGATCACCGGGCCGTCATTGGTGCCATTGATGGTGATGGTGACGTCCTGCGTGGTGGTGGCGCCAAAATCGTCGGTGACGGTGACCGTGAAGGTGTCGGTGTGGCTCTCGCCCTGGGCGAGGTTCTGGTGGGCGGCATTGTCGAGCGTGTAGGTCCAGGCGCCGGTGGCGGGATCGATGACGAAGGAGCCATAGCTGCCGGTGGTGTCGCCCGAATAGGTCTGGTGGTCGCCATTGTCGACGTCGGAGGCCTGGACCTGGCCGGTCGCCGTCAGCTGCGTGTCTTCCGTGACCGAGCCGGTCTGGACGCCGGAGGTGATCACCGGGCCGTCATTGGTGCCGTTGATGGTGATGGTGACGTCCTGCGTGGTGGTGGCGCCAAAATCGTCGGTGACGGTGACCGTGAAGGTGTCGGTGTGGCTCTCGCCCTGGGCGAGGTTCTGGTGGGCGGCATTGTCGAGTGTGTAGGTCCAGGCGCCGGTGGCGGGATCGATGACGAAGGAGCCATAGCTGCCGGTGTTGTCGCCCGAATAGGTCTGGTGGTCGCCATTGTCGACGTCGGAGGCCTGGACCTGGCCGGTCGCCGTCAGCTGCGTGTCTTCCGTGACCGAGCCGGTCTGGACGCCGGAGGTGATCACCGGGCCGTCATTGGTGCCGTTGATGGTGATGGTGACGTCCTGCGTGGTGGTGGCGCCAAAATCGTCGGTGACGGTGACCGTGAAGGTGTCGGTGTGGCTCTCGCCCTGGGCGAGGTTCTGGTGGGCGGCATTGTCGAGCGTGTAGGTCCAGGCGCCGGTGGCGGGATCGATGACGAAGGAGCCATAGCTGCCGGTGTTGTCGCCCGAATAGGTCTGGTGGTCGCCATTGTCGACGTCGGAGGCCTGGACCTGGCCGGTCGCCGTCAGCTGCGTGTCTTCCGTGACCGAGCCGGTCTGGACGCCGGAGGTGATCACCGGGCCGTCATTGGTGCCGTTGATGGTGATGGTGACGTCCTGCGTGGTGGTGGCGCCAAAATCGTCGGTGACGGTGACCGTGAAGGTGTCGGTGTGGCTCTCGCCCTGGGCAAGGTTCTGGTGGGCGGCATTGTCGAGTGTGTAGGTCCAGGCGCCGGTGGCGGGATCGATGACGAAGGAGCCATAGCTGCCGGTGGTGTCGCCCGAATAGGTCTGGTGGTCGCCATTGTCGACGTCGGAGGCCTGGACCTGGCCGGTCGCCGTCAGCTGCGTGTCTTCCGTGACCGAGCCGGTCTGGACGCCGGAGGTGATCACCGGGCCGTCATTGGTGCCGTTGATGGTGATGGTGACGTCCTGCGTGGTGGTGGCGCCAAAATCGTCGGTGACGGTGACCGTGAAGGTGTCGGTGTGGCTCTCGCCCTGGGCGAGGTTCTGGTGGGCGGCATTGTCGAGTGTGTAGGTCCAGGCGCCGGTGGCGGGATCGATGACGAAGGAGCCATAGCTGCCGGTGGTGTCGCCCGAATAGGTCTGGTGGTCGCCATTGTCGACGTCGGAGGCCTGGACCTGGCCGGTCGCCGTCAGCTGCGTGTCTTCCGTGACCGAGCCGGTCTGGACGCCGGAGGTGATCACCGGGCCGTCATTGGTGCCATTGATGGTGATGGTGACGTCCTGCGTGGTGGTGGCGCCAAAATCGTCGGTGACGGTGACCGTGAAGGTGTCGGTGTGGCTCTCGCCCTGGGCGAGGTTCTGGTGGGCGGCATTGTCGAGCGTGTAGGTCCAGGCGCCGGTGGCGGGATCGATGACGAAGGAGCCATAGCTGCCGGTGGTGTCGCCCGAATAGGTCTGGTGGTCGCCATTGTCGACGTCGGAGGCCTGGACCTGGCCGGTCGCCGTCAGCTGCGTGTCTTCCGTGACCGAGCCGGTCTGGACGCCGGAGGTGATCACCGGGCCGTCATTGGTGCCGTTGATGGTGATGGTGACGTCCTGCGTGGTGGTGGCGCCAAAATCGTCGGTGACGGTGACCGTGAAGGTGTCGGTGTGGCTCTCGCCCTGGGCGAGGTTCTGGTGGGCGGCATTGTCGAGTGTGTAGGTCCAGGCGCCGGTGGCGGGATCGATGACGAAGGAGCCATAGCTGCCGGTGTTGTCGCCGAATAGGTCTGGTGGTCGCCATTGTCGACGTCGGAGGCCTGGACCTGGCCGGTCGCCGTCAGCTGCGTGTCTTCCGTGACCGAGCCGGTCTGGACGCCGGAGGTGATCACCGGGCCGTCATTGGTGCCGTTGATGGTGATGGTGACGTCCTGCGTGGTGGTGGCGCCAAAATCGTCGGTGACGGTGACCGTGAAGGTGTCGGTGTGGCTCTCGCCCTGGGCGAGGTTCTGGTGGGCGGCATTGTCGAGTGTGTAGGTCCAGGCGCCGGTGGCGGATCGATGACGAAGGAGCCATAGCTGCCGGTGTTGTCGCCCGAATAGGTCTGGTGGTCGCCATTGTCGACGTCGGAGGCCTGGACCTGGCCGGTCGCCGTCAGCTGCGTGTCTTCCGTGACCGAGCCGGTCTGGACGCCGGAGGTGATCACCGGGCCGTCATTGGTGCCGTTGATGGTGATGGTGACGTCCTGCGTGGTGGTGGCGCCAAAATCGTCGGTGACGGTGACCGTGAAGGTGTCGGTGTGGCTCTCGCCCTGGGCAAGGTTCTGGTGGGCGGCATTGTCGAGTGTGTAGGTCCAGGCGCCGGTGGCGGGATCGATGACGAAGGAGCCATAGCTGCCGGTGGTGTCGCCCGAATAGGTCTGGTGGTCGCCATTGTCGACGTCGGAGGCCTGGACCTGGCCGGTCGCCGTCAGCTGCGTGTCTTCCGTGACCGAGCCGGTCTGGACGCCGGAGGTGATCACCGGGCCGTCATTGGTGCCGTTGATGGTGATGGTGACGTCCTGCGTGGTGGTGGCGCCAAAATCGTCGGTGACGGTGACCGTGAAGGTGTCGGTGTGGCTCTCGCCCTGGGCGAGGTTCTGGTGGGCGGCATTGTCGAGCGTGTAGGTCCAGGCGCCGGTGGCGGGATCGATGACGAAGGAGCCATAGCTGCCGGTGGTGTCGCCCGAATAGGTCTGGTGGTCGCCATTGTCGACGTCGGAGGCCTGGACCTGGCCGGTCGCCGTCAGCTGCGTGTCTTCCGTGACCGAGCCGGTCTGGACGCCGGAGGTGATCACCGGGCCGTCATTGGTGCCGTTGATGGTGATGGTGACGTCCTGCGTGGTGGTGGCGCCAAAATCGTCGGTGACGGTGACCGTGAAGGTGTCGGTGTGGCTCTCGCCCTGGGCGAGGTTCTGGTGGGCGGCATTGTCGAGTGTGTAGGTCCAGGCGCCGGTGGCGGGATCGATGACGAAGGAGCCATAGCTGCCGGTGTTGTCGCCCGAATAGGTCTGGTGGTCGCCATTGTCGACGTCGGAGGCCTGGACCTGGCCGGTCGCCGTCAGCTGCGTGTCTTCCGTGACCGAGCCGGTCTGGACGCCGGAGGTGATCACCGGGCCGTCATTGGTGCCGTTGACGGTGATGGTGACGTCCTGCGTGGTGGTGGCGCCAAAATCGTCGGTGACGGTGACCGTGAAGGTGTCGGTGTGGCTCTCGCCCTGGGCGAGGTTCTGGTGGGCGGCATTGTCGAGCGTGTAGGTCCAGGCGCCGGTGGCGGGATCGATGACGAAGGAGCCATAGCTGCCGGTGGTGTCGCCCGAATAGGTCTGGTGGTCGCCATTGTCGACGTCGGAGGCCTGGACCTGGCCGGTCGCCGTCAGCTGCGTGTCTTCCGTGACCGAGCCGGTCTGGACGCCGGAGGTGATCACCGGGCCGTCATTGGTGCCGTTGATGGTGATGGTGACGTCCTGCGTGGTGGTGGCGCCAAAATCGTCGGTGACGGTGACCGTGAAGGTGTCGGTGTGGCTCTCGCCCTGGGCGAGGTTCTGGTGGGCGGCATTGTCGAGCGTGTAGGTCCAGGCGCCGGTGGCGGGATCGATGACGAAGGAGCCATAGCTGCCGGTGGTGTCGCCCGAATAGGTCTGGTGGTCGCCATTGTCGACGTCGGAGGCCTGGACCTGGCCGGTCGCCGTCAGCTGCGTGTCTTCCGTGACCGAGCCGGTCTGGACGCCGGAGGTGATCACCGGGCCGTCATTGGTGCCGTTGACGGTGATGGTGACGTCCTGCGTGGTGGTGGCGCCAAAATCGTCGGTGACGGTGACCGTGAAGGTGTCGGTGTGGCTCTCGCCCTGGGCGAGGTTCTGGTGGGCGGCATTGTCGAGCGTGTAGGTCCAGGCGCCGGTGGCGGGATCGATGACGAAGGAGCCATAGCTGCCGGTGGTGTCGCCCGAATAGGTCTGGTGGTCGCCATTGTCGACGTCGGAGGCCTGGACCTGGCCGGTCGCCGTCAGCTGCGTGTCTTCCGTGACCGAGCCGGTCTGGACGCCGGAGGTGATCACCGGGCCGTCATTGGTGCCGTTGATGGTGATGGTGACGTCCTGCGTGGTGGTGGCGCCAAAATCGTCGGTGACGGTGACCGTGAAGGTGTCGGTGTGGCTCTCGCCCTGGGCGAGGTTCTGGTGGGCGGCATTGTCGAGCGTGTAGGTCCAGGCGCCGGTGGCGGGATCGATGACGAAGGAGCCATAGCTGCCGGTGTTGTCGCCCGAATAGGTCTGGTGGTCGCCATTGTCGACGTCGGAGGCCTGGACCTGGCCGGTCGCCGTCAGCTGCGTGTCTTCCGTGACCGAGCCGGTCTGGACGCCGGAGGTGATCACCGGGCCGTCATTGGTGCCGTTGATGGTGATGGTGACGTCCTGCGTGGTGGTGGCGCCAAAATCGTCGGTGACGGTGACCGTGAAGGTGTCGGTGTGGCTCTCGCCCTGGGCGAGGTTCTGGTGGGCGGCATTGTCGAGTGTGTAGGTCCAGGCGCCGGTGGCGGGATCGATGACGAAGGAGCCATAGCTGCCGGTGTTGTCGCCGAATAGGTCTGGTGGTCGCCATTGTCGACGTCGGAGGCCTGGACCTGGCCGGTCGCCGTCAGCTGCGTGTCTTCCGTGACCGAGCCGGTCTGGACGCCGGAGGTGATCACCGGGCCGTCATTGGTGCCGTTGATGGTGATGGTGACGTCCTGCGTGGTGGTGGCGCCAAAATCGTCGGTGACGGTGACCGTGAAGGTGTCGGTGTGGCTCTCGCCCTGGGCGAGGTTCTGGTGGGCGGCATTGTCGAGCGTGTAGGTCCAGGCGCCGGTGGCGGGATCGATGACGAAGGAGCCATAGCTGCCGGTGGTGTCGCCCGAATAGGTCTGGTGGTCGCCATTGTCGACGTCGGAGGCCTGGACCTGGCCGGTCGCCGTCAGCTGCGTGTCTTCCGTGACCGAGCCGGTCTGGACGCCGGAGGTGATCACCGGGCCGTCATTGGTGCCGTTGACGGTGATGGTGACGTCCTGCGTGGTGGTGGCGCCAAAATCGTCGGTGACGGTGACCGTGAAGGTGTCGGTGTGGCTCTCGCCCTGGGCAAGGTTCTGGTGGGCGGCATTGTCGAGTGTGTAGGTCCAGGCGCCGGTGGCGGGATCGATGACGAAGGAGCCATAGCTGCCGGTGTTGTCGCCCGAATAGGTCTGGTGGTCGCCATTGTCGACGTCGGAGGCCTGGACCTGGCCGGTCGCCGTCAGCTGCGTGTCTTCCGTGACCGAGCCGGTCTGGACGCCGGAGGTGATCACCGGGCCGTCATTGGTGCCGTTGATGGTGATGGTGACGTCCTGCGTGGTGGTGGCGCCAAAATCGTCGGTGACGGTGACCGTGAAGGTGTCGGTGTGGCTCTCGCCCTGGGCGAGGTTCTGGTGGGCGGCATTGTCGAGCGTGTAGGTCCAGGCGCCGGTGGCGGGATCGATGACGAAGGAGCCATAGCTGCCGGTGTTGTCGCCCGAATAGGTCTGGTGGTCGCCATTGTCGACGTCGGAGGCCTGGACCTGGCCGGTCGCCGTCAGCTGCGTGTCTTCCGTGACCGAGCCGGTCTGGACGCCGGAGGTGATCACCGGGCCGTCATTGGTGCCGTTGATGGTGATGGTGACGTCCTGCGTGGTGGTGGCGCCAAAATCGTCGGTGACGGTGACCGTGAAGGTGTCGGTGTGGCTCTCGCCCTGGGCAAGGTTCTGGTGGGCGGCATTGTCGAGTGTGTAGATCCAGGCGCCGGTGGCGGGATCGATGACGAAGGAGCCATAGCTGCCGGTGGTGTCGCCCGAATAGGTCTGGTGGTCGCCATTGTCGACGTCGGAGGCCTGGACCTGGCCGGTCGCCGTCAGCTGCGTGTCTTCCGTGACCGAGCCGGTCTGGACGCCGGAGGTGATCACCGGGCCGTCATTGGTGCCGTTGATGGTCACCGTCAGGCTGGAGTTCGATGAGCCGCCATGGTTGTCGGCGTTGGTGTAGCTGAAGACGTCGGTGACGCTGGCACCCTCGGCCAACGCCTGCACCGAGGCCTTGGAGTTGTCGAGCGTGTAGGTGTAGGTGCCGTCGCTGTTGAGGTGCAGCGTGCCGTAGGTGCCGGCAATGTCGGCGCCGACATTGCCGGCCGAACCGTTGACGGCGGTGACGCTGTGGGTATCGCCCGTGTCGACATCGGTGTCGTTGGTCAGCACATTGCCGCTGACCGGATTGGGCGCGGTGTCCTCTTTCACCGAATTGGTGTCGGCAACCGCGATCGGGCCGTCATTGGTGCCATTGACGGTGATGGTCAGGCTGGAGCTCGATGAGCCGCCATGGTTGTCGGCATTGGTGTAGGTGAAGACGTCGGTGACGCTGGCACCCTCGGCCAGTGCCTGCACCGAGGCCTTGGAGTTGTCGAGCGTGTAGGTGTAGGTGCCGTTGCTGTTGAGGTGCAGCGTGCCGTAGGTGCCGGCAATGTCGGCGCCGACATTGCCACCCGACCCGTTGACGGCAGTGACGCTGTGGGTATCGCCCGTGTCGACGTCGGTGTCGTTGGTCAGCACATTGCCGCTGACCGGATTGGGCGCGGTGTCCTCTTTCACCGAATTGGTGTCGGCAACCGCGATCGGGCCGTCATTGGTGCCATTGACGGTGATGGTCAGGCTGGAGTTCGATGAGCCGCCATGATTGTCGGCGTTGGTGTAGCTGAAGACGTCGGTGACGCTGGCACCCTCGGCCAACGCCTGCACCGAGGCCTTGGAGTTGTCGAGCGTGTAGGTGTAGGTGCCGTCGCTGTTGAGGTGCAGCGTGCCGTAGGTGCCGGCAATGTCGGCGCCGACATTGCCGGCCGAACCGTTGACGGCGGTGACGCTGTGGGTATCGCCCGTGTCGACATCGGTGTCGTTGGTCAGCACATTGCCGCTGACCGGATTGGGCGCGGTGTCCTCTTTCACCGAATTGGTGTCGGCAACCGCGATCGGGCCGTCATTGGTGCCATTGACGGTGATGGTCAGGCTGGAGTTCGATGAGCCGCCATGATTGTCGGCGTTGGTGTAGCTGAAGACGTCGGTGACGCTGGCACCCTCGGCCAACGCCTGCACCGAGGCCTTGGAGTTGTCGAGCGTGTAGGTGTAGGTGCCGTTGCTGTTGAGGTGCAGCGTGCCATAGGTGCCGGCAATGTCGGCGCCGACATTGCCACCCGACCCGTTGACGGCGGTGACGCTGTGGGTATCGCCCGTGTCGACATCGGTGTCGTTGGTCAGCACATTGCCGCTGACCGGATTGGGCGCGGTGTCCTCTTTCACCGAATTGGTGTCGGCAACCGCGATCGGGCCGTCATTGGTGCCATTGACGGTGATGGTCAGGCTGGAGCTCGACGAGCCGCCATGGTTGTCGGCGTTGGTGTAGGTGAAGACGTCGGTGACGCTGGCGCCCTCGGCCAGTGCCTGCACCGAGGCCTTGGAGTTGTCGAGCGTGTAGGTGTAGGTGCCGTTGCTGTTGAGGTGCAGCGTGCCATAGGTGCCGAGCAAGTCGGCGCCGACATTGCCACCCGACCCGTTGACGGCGGTGACGCTGTGGGTATCGCCCGTGTCGACATCGGTGTCGTTGGTCAGCACATTGCCGCTGACCGGATTGGGCGCGGTGTCCTCTTTCACCGAATTGGTGTCGGCAACCGCGACCGGGCCGTCATTGGTGCCGTTGACGGTGATGGTCAGGTTGGCGGTCGATGAGCCGCCATGGTTGTCGGCGTTGGTGTAGCTGAAGACGTCGGTGACGCTGGTGCCCTCGGCCAGCGCCTGCACCGAGGCCTTGGAGTTGTCGAGCGTGTAGGTGTAGGTACCGTTGCTGTTGAGGTGCAGCGTGCCGTAGGTGCCGAGCAAGTCGGCGCCGACATTGCCGGCCGAACCGTTGACAGCACTAACCGTGTGGGTATCGCCAGTGTCGACATCGGTGTCGTTGGTCAGCACATTGCCGCTGACCGGATTGGGCGCGGTGTCCTCTTTTACTGAATTGACATTAGCAATGGCGACTGGCGCGTCATTGGTGCCAGTAATATTGACGACGATGTTATAACTCACCGTTCCGTCAGCCGACTTCACGGTCAGAGTATCCGTAACGGGCTGGCCCTGGGTCAGCGGGTCGGCGAGAGTCTGGTTGAGCGTATAGGCCCACACGCCAGTTGTGGTGTCGAAGGTGAAGGTGCCATAGGTGCCCTGCAGGCTTGGGGGAGCCTGGAAATGGTTCTGGCCGACATCGGGGTCGGTGATGATCAGCTGTCCGTGCGCGTTGGGGTCATTCAGCGTGCCATTGGCAACGCCGCCGGCCTCCACCACAGTCAGGTCGGCGCCAGGAACGGCGGTGATGATCGCGCCGTCATTGGTGCCTTGAATGTTGACCGACACGCTGGCCCAGCTCAGCGTTCCACTGCCGAGCTTGATCGCATAGGTGAAGGTCTCGTTGATCTGATCGCCCGCACCCATGGCCTGCAGGCTCGCGAAGCCATGTGCCGCCAGATACCCGCTAAGGTCCATCTCGACCTTGCCGTTGTTGATGCGGATGGAAACCCCGCCACCGATGCTTTCCCAGGCTGAAACGCCGGTTGCCTGAACGTCCTGAGACGTCAGGTCGATCGGCGCGTATTGCTTCGTGGCCGTCGAAGCGGAAACCCCGTCGTCCACCGAGAAGAGCGACTTTGCGTTTCCACCCTGATCGTTGGCCATCACATCTAGAACTATGATGGTTTGGGAACCTGACGCGAGGACGACCGTATCCTCGGTGAGATTGAAAACGTCATCGTTCGCCTGCGGCGTGTTTGAGAAAGACACTGTGGTTCCACCCGCATCGGCGATTTTAGAAGCCATTTTCAACCCCTTTGTTGTTTAAGAACAGACGCCCCATCTGCTTCATTGACAGTACTGAACGACCGGCTCTTTCCAGTCGAAGAATAGCCGGCGAATCTGGGCAGGCATGAATTGTCGCCGTCATCCAGACACGCCGACGCACTTGGAACAGCCGCGTTAAGCTGGCTATTCACGGGCGGATATTGTCTCGATGCTGGTCGGCGCGACTACACTGGTCGTCGCGCTGCGTTCCCTACCCAAATTACATCGTCCAACTCGTGGTTATTGGCCACGAACTTTAGATGTCCCTTATATTAGGAGATTATTAACTCTCTCGGCAGGGAAGGGTCAACATCCAAATTGATGGAACAGTTAATAGTCGAACATAGAGGGGCCAGAGTCATCCAGACCCGGCTGCGAGATCGATCGAGCGCACGCCGGATATGAGCCAAGCGCGGCGGAACATGCGGGGCAGCGTGACGAGAGCCCGCCAGCGCACCAACTGCCATACTGCCGGACCTTGATCGCCGTGACGAGGCGGAACAGACCCGCCTTTGCGCACGCCGTTCTACGCTGCAGCCACTCTCTCTTTAGGCCTTACTTCATGGGAGACATGGGCGCAGATCGAACTTGTCAGATCGGAGATGGAGAATGCCAGTTCAGTGGAAGTGAGATACGGATACAAGAACAATTTCCGATAGCGAAAGTCGTCACCAAAGCTACGCTAACGCTGCCGTTTGTATCCCCGTCATTCCCACTCGATCGTACCCGGCGGCTTCGACGTCACGTCGTAGACGACGCGGTTGATGCCGCGGACTTCGTTGATGATGCGCGTGGCGGCAGCGCCCAGGAAGGCCATGTCGTAGTGGTAGAAATCCGCCGTCATACCGTCGACCGAGGTGACGGCGCGCAGCGCGCAGACGAATTCGTAGGTGCGGCCGTCGCCCATCACGCCGACCGTCTGCACCGGCAAGAGCACGGCGAAGGCCTGCCAGATAGCGTCGTAGAGGCCGGCCTTGCGGATTTCGTCGAGATAGATGGCGTCGGCTTCGCGCAGGATCTCCAGCTTTTCCCGCGTAATGCCGCCGGGGCAGCGTATGGCAAGGCCAGGACCCGGGAACGGATGGCGGCCGATGAAGCTTTCGGGCAGGCCGAGCTCCTTGCCGAGCGCCCTCACCTCGTCCTTGAACAGTTCGCGCAGCGGCTCGACGAGCTGCATGTTCATGCGCTCGGGCAGGCCGCCGACATTGTGGTGCGACTTGATGGTCACCGACGGACCGCCGGTGAAGGAGACGCTTTCGATGACGTCGGGATAAAGCGTGCCTTGCGCCAGGAAATCGGCGCCGCCGAGTTTTTTGGCCTCTTCCTCGAACACTTCGATGAACAGCCGGCCGATGGTCTTGCGCTTCTTCTCGGGATCAACCTCGCCTTCCAGCGCCGAGATGAATTTTTCCGAGGCATCGACCAGGATCAGCGGCAGATTGTAGTGCTGGCGGAACATCGCCACCACGCCCGCCGCCTCGTCCTTGCGCATCAGGCCATGATCGACCAGGATGCAGGTGAGCTGGTCGCCGACCGCCTCGTGGATCAGCAGCGCCGCAACCGAGGAGTCCACGCCGCCCGACAGCGCGCAGATAACCTTGCCCTTGCCGACCTGCTTGCGGATGGCCTCGACCGCGTGTTCGCGGTAGGCGCGCATCGTCCAGTCGCCCTCGATGCCGGCGATGTTGTGGACGAAGTTCCTGAGCAGCCTCGCGCCATCGGGCGTATGCACCACCTCGGGGTGGAACATGATGCCGTACATCTTGCGCTCGACATTGCCGAAGATGGCGAAGGGCGAGCTTTCCGACTTGCCAAAAACCTGAAAACCCGGCGGCAAGGCGATGACGCGATCGCCGTGGCTCATCCACACCTGGTGGCGCTGACCGGTGGCCCACAGGCCCTCGAACAGCGGGCTGTCCTTCTCGATCTCGACGAAGGCGCGGCCGAATTCACGATGGTTGGAGCTTTCGGCGACACCGCCCATCTGCACGCACATCGCCATCTGGCCATAGCAGATGCCGAGTACCGGCACGCCGGCATCGAAGACGATCTGCGGCGCGCGCGGGCTGCCGATATCCGATGTCGAGGCCGGACCGCCGGACAGGATCACCGCTTTTGGATTGATGCGCTTGAACGCGGCTTCGGCCGACTGGAACGGCACGATCTCGGAAAAGACGCCGGCCTCGCGGATGCGGCGGGCGATGAGCTGCGTAAACTGGCTGCCGAAATCGACAATCAGGACGGTGTCGGGATGATTGGCTGTTGTCATGGCGAGCGTTTAGAGAAAGAAATGAGTCGACGCAATGGGTTACAAAGCCGCGCCGTTCACTGAACGCCGGCCTTTTTATCGCCGGCGTCCGCCTGCCCGGCATCGAGTGTCCGCAAAGCATCCATCAGCGCCGCGAACCGCTGCTGGCCGATGCGCTCGACATAGCCATGCTCGATCTGGAGCTTGATGCGGTCGCCGTCGCGCAAGGCATCCAGACCCATGCGCGTGTAGCCGACAAGCTTGCCGCGCCCGTCTCGCGGATCGGGCAGACGCTGCACCACGCCCTCCGCCTCCAGACCGTCGAGCAATTGTTGGACCGCCTGCTTGGAGATTGCCGAACGTTCGATCAGCGCCGCCTGACGAATGCCGCCGCGGGGGATATGCCCTAGCAGCCCCGCGCGCGCTTCGGTGAACCAGCCGTGGCCGGCGGTGCGCATCGCGGCAGCGAATTCGGCCTGCCAGGCACGGCTTGCCTGCCACAGGCGCCAGCCGACGTGGTCGGGCAGCACTTCGGTTTTTTCGTCAAGCTCCTTGACCACTTTATTACGACTCCATATAGTCAAGATACTTGACGATCTTGCTTGCGTCGAGCGCTTTCGAACTCGAACCTTTGGACAGGGATAATGACAATTCTGCACAAGGATACGCTGGCCATTATCATGATCGGCACCACGCATGTCGTCGACATGGGCGGCAAGAGCGCCTTCATCCACTACGAAACCGGGGACCGGGCGCACATGCTGCTGCCGGACGGCACCCGTTTCCATGGACTTTGGACACTGCAGGACGATGGCTACAAGGTCGAATGGCGGGACGGCCCCACCGGCTCCTGGAAACTCGATCACACACCGGGAGCCATCGACTATGTCGATGCGACCGGCATTGTGCGCGGGCGCATCTCGCGCATCGATTTCGGCGATCCGCAGAGCCTCGCGGCTTGATCCTTGTTGCGATCAGGCGCCGAGCAGTCCGTCACTGACCGCCTGTTCGAGCCGCCCGACGGCGTCGGCGAGCTTTTCGTCGATGACGTGCAGATATTCGGTCCAGTCGCCGACATGCCGGAGATCGGCCGCGCCGTCGGAAATGCCGCGCAGCCCGATGAGGGGAACATTGAACAGCTGGCAGGCGCGCAGGCAGGCGAAGGTCTCCATGTCGACCATGTCGGCTGCGATTGCATCATAGGCAGCGCCGGTGATGACGGCGCCGCCGGTCGACAGCGTGGCTTGCTTGATTTCAGGAATACGAAACGGCAGCGGCACAGTCACCGGCAGGTCGAGAAACGGTGTTGCGCCCTTCTCGAAACCCAGCGGCGAGGCGTCGATGTCGCGATAGCTGACGGAGACGGCCTGATAGATTTCGGTCTGTTCCAGGGTCCGGCTGCCGGCTGAACCGAGCGATACGACGAGGTCCGGCAGGGCCTTTTCCGATTTAAGCCAGGACAGCTCGGCGCCGAGCCGGACGGCTGCCTCGACCGGGCCGACGCCGGTCATCAGCGGCGTGAACAGTTTTTGCAGATGCGGCCCATATTCGGCCAGCGCCGCCATGACAAAGAGGACGTCCTTGCCGCCAATTCGGGTAATGTTGGCCATCAGCCTGCAATCCCGTCGCGGCCAACCACCGTCATCATCGTCCCCGTCATGGTGGCAATCAGCTTGGCCTCGCCATCGGCGGCGAAGGCATAGGCCTGGCCGTCGGCAACGATGATGGTGCGGCCGGGCTTGGTCACCGAGCCACGGAACAGGAAACGTTCGCCCCTGCCCGGCGCCAGGAGATTGACCTTGAATTCGATGGTCAGCACGCCGGAATTTTCCGGCATCAGGGAAAAGGCCGCGTAGCCGCAGGCCGAGTCCAGCGCCGTCGAGATGACACCGGCATGCAGGAAGCCGTGCTGCTGGGTCAGCGCCGCCGAATAGGGCATCTCGATCTCGATGATGCCGGGGGTCACCAATGTCAGCTCGGCGCCGATCGTCGCCATCGCCTGCTGACGCGCGAAGGACGCCCTGACGCGATCCTCATAGTCCGGAGCCGGTACGATCTTTGCTGCCATCGCAATTGCCTTCACGTTTGCCGGGAAAGCTTATCGCAGAGGGATCGGCGGCAGGCAATCTCAATTGCTGCACTGCAACAATCCGCCTCGCCGGCCGTCACGCGTCGAGTGGCCGGGGATTCGGCGGATCTCAACTGGTCCGGCGCAGCGCGCAGAAATAGAACCCGTCCGTTCCGCTCAGCAATGGCGACAGTGAGATATCACCGGCGGAGCCGATCCGCGCGGCTGCCTCGTGGCCCGGAAAATGGCCGTCCCACAAACTTCGATGATCGACGGGCGCAAAGCCTTTGTGCCGCTCGCGAAACGCCGCGATCTGCTCGCCATTCTCCTCGTCGAACACCGAGCAGGTGATGTAGACCAGCAGACCGCCGGGTTTGACATACAGTTTGGCGGCATCGAGGATCGCCGACTGTTCGCCCTTGCGGGCGTCGAGCTGCCTTTGCGTCAGCCGCCATTTGGCATCGGGGCGGCGGCGCCAGGTGCCGCTGCCGGTGCAGGGTGCGTCGACCAGCACGATGTCCATGTGGTTGGCGAGCGGCGCGAGTTCGGCCGGCTTGGTGACGACCTGCACATTGCGGTTTTCCGAGCGGCGGATGCGGTCGAAGATTGGCGCCAGCCGCGCCTTTTCGGCATCGTGGGCGAAGATCTGGCCGCGATTGTCCATCGAAGCCGACAGCGCCAGCGTCTTGCCGCCGGCGCCGGCGCAGAAGTCGAGCACCTGCATACCGGCCTCGGCGCCGGCAAGTGTCGCCGCTATTTGCGAGCCCTCGTCCTGGACCTCGAACCAGCCTTTCTGAAAGGCCGGCTCGGACTGCACGTTGGGGTGCCTGCCGTCGCCGTCGATGGGCGGAATGCGGATGCCGAGCGGCGCGATGCGCGCGGCCTGCGCCCCTGTATCGGCCAGTTCCTTGAGGACCTTGGCGCGATCGGCCTGCAGCGTGTTGACCCTTATGTCGAGCGGCGGGCGTGTCGCCAGCGCCGCGCCCTCCCCAACCCATGTCTCGCCAAAAGCCCGTTCGAAAAGCGGTTCGCACCAATCGGGAATGTCGGCCCGCACCGCGGGCGGCGCGTCGGCAAGCTGGCGACCGGCGACCGTTTGGAGCTCGGTTGCGCTGAGCAGCGGCGGCGCGAACTTGTCGCCGTCGAGCGCGTCGTTGAGCGACAGCGCCGTCTGGCCCCATTCGAGCAGCAATGCGCCGAAGCCGATGGCGCGTGGCGTGTCTTCGCCGAGCAGCCAGCCGGCGGAGCGCTTGTGGCGCAGCGCGTCGTAGACGATGTTGCCGATCGCGGCGCGATCACCGCCGCCGGCGAAGCGGTGCGACAGGCCCCAATCCTTCAGCGCATCGGCCACCGGCCGGTGACGCCGGCCAATGTCCTCCAGCACTTCGATGGCCGCAGCCAGCCGTCCGCCCAGTCGCATCGGTCATTCCATCAAATCGAGATCTATCGCCTGCTCTTAGAGCCTTTCGCGTCCGGATTGAACCCCGCTCCATCTGCGACGAAGAGGCAGCCTTAAATCTGTCCGATCGATAAATATCGCGGGCTGGCAACAGCAGATCGATCAATAGATGCAAGGTCTCTAATGTTTGCAACTGGCGACCGCAAGCATGGCTTGTGGCGCAACCGCTCTGCTTTCCAAGTTTTTGCGTTGGGAATACTCTTTACACCATGATTCGCGGCGCGGAAAACGTGGACCGGCGGATCGCTACGAGGAGAGGGCAATGAAAACTTATCTGGCGGAAGTTCTAGGCACATTTCTGTTGGTGTTCATCGGCACGGCGTCGGTGGTGACGGGCGGCTTTGGCGGCGCGCTGCCGCTCGGTCAGGAAGGCATCGGTCTGGCATTCGGCATCGGCCTCATCGCGGCCGCTTACGCGATCGGTCCGATTTCGGGCGCGCATCTCAATCCGGCGGTGACGCTCGGCGTCTTCCTTGCCGGCCGGCTGCCGGCCAAGGACGTCATCCCCTACTGGATCGCGCAGATCATCGGCGCCATCCTGGCTTCGCTGGCACTGTGGATCATCGTTTCCGGCCAAGCCGGCGGTCACACCGGCGGCTTCGGCGCCAATGGCTGGGACGTGGCGAAATGGGGCATGAGCTCGGCCTTCCTGTGGGAATTGATCGGCACCTTCACCTTCGTCACGGTGATCCTCGGCGTGACCGCTGAAAAGCACTCGACGGCGTTTGCCGGCCTGGTCATCGGCCTGACGCTGGCCGGCATTCACTTCGCCATGATCCCGGTCACCGGCACCTCGGTCAATCCGGCCCGCTCCATCGGCCCGGCGCTGTTCACCGGCGGTGCCGCGCTCAGCCAGCTCTGGCTGTTCATTGTCGCACCGCTGATCGGCGGCGCCATCGCCGGCGTCGTCGCCAAGGCGCGCATCTTCGAGAAGGATTGATTTTCGAAGCTGAAAATGCAAAAGGCGCGGGTCATGGCCCGCGCCTTTTTGTTGAGTGGAGAAAACTTCGCCTTGATCAGCCGGCGATGTCGAAGCGGTCGGCGTTCATCACCTTTGTCCAGGCCACGACGAAGTCTTTCGCAAACTTCGCCTTGGCGTCCACCGTCGCATAGACTTCGGCCAGCGCACGCAGCTGCGAATGCGAACCGAAGATCAGGTCGGCACGGGTGCCGGTCCACTTGACTGCGCCGGTCTTGCGGTCGCGGCCTTCGAACACGTCCTTGGCATCTGACGTCGCCTTCCACTCCGTGCCCATGTCGAGCAGGTTGACGAAGAAGTCGTTGCTCAGCGTTTCCGGCTTGTTGGTGAAGACGCCGTGCTTGGACTGCCCGGCATTGGCGCCGAGAACGCGCAGGCCACCGACGAGAACGGTCAGTTCCGGCGCCGTCAGCGTCAGCAACTGCGCGCGGTCGACCAGCGCCTCCTCGACGGTCAGGCGCTGCTTGCCGCCGACATAGTTGCGGAAGCCGTCAACCGTCGGCTCCAGCGGCGCGAAGGAGTGGATGTCGGTCTGCTCCTGCGAAGCATCCATGCGGCCCGGCCAGAAGGGAACGTCGACACTGTGGCCGGCTGCCTTCGCGGCCTTCTCGATGGCCGCGTTGCCGCCGAGAACGATCAGGTCGGCAAGCGAGACCTTCTTGCTGCCGGCCTGCGCAGCGTTGAAGTCCTTGGCGATGGCTTCGAGCTTGTCGAGCACCTTGGCCAGCTCGGCCGGCTGGTTGACCGCCCAGTCCTTCTGCGGGCTGAGACGGATGCGCGCGCCATTGGCGCCGCCGCGCTTGTCGGAACCACGGAATGTCGAGGCCGATGCCCATGCCGTCGAGACCAGCTGCGACACCGACAGGCCGGAGGCCAGGATCTTGGCCTTGAGCGCTTCGGCGTCCTGCTCGTCGATCAGCACATGATCGACCGCCGGGATGATGTCCTGCCAGGGCAGCTCTTCCTTCGGAACCAACGGGCCGAGATAGCGGGCGACCGGGCCCATGTCGCGGTGGGTCAGCTTGTACCAGGCGCGGGCGAAAGCGTCGGCGAACTGATCCGGATTCTCATGGAAGCGCTTCGAGATCGTTGCGTAGGACGGATCGAAACGCAGCGCGAGGTCGGTGGTCAGCATAGACGGTGCGTGGCGCTTGGCCGAGTTGTGTGCGTCCGGCACCGTGCCGGCGCCCGCGCCACCCTTCGGCGTCCACTGATGCGCGCCGGCCGGGCTCTTGGTCAGCTCCCAGTCGAAGCCGAATAGATTGTCAAAGAAGTTGTTGCTCCATTTGGTCGGCGTCGTCGTCCAAATGACTTCCAGACCGCTGCCGATGGCGTCACCGCCCTTACCGGTGCCGAATTTGCTCGCCCAGCCAAGGCCCTGCTGCTCGATGTCGGCGCCTTCCGGCTCGACACCCACCAGGCTCGCATCGCCGGCACCATGGGTCTTGCCGAACGTATGGCCCCCGGCGATGAGCGCGACCGTCTCCTCGTCGTTCATCGCCATGCGCGCGAATGTGTCCCTGATATCGCGCGCCGCGGCCAGCGGATCCGGATTGCCGTTCGGCCCTTCCGGGTTGACGTAGATCAGGCCCATCTGCACGGCGCCGAGCGGGTTCTGCAGGTCGCGGTCGCCGCTGTAGCGCTCGTCTGCCAGCCACTTGCCTTCGGGGCCCCAATAGACGTCCTGCTCGGGCTCCCAGACATCGGCACGGCCGCCGGCAAAGCCGAAGGTCTTGAAGCCCATCGATTCCAGCGCGACGTTGCCGGTGAGGATCAGAAGGTCGGCCCAGGAGATCTTGCGGCCATATTTCTGTTTGATCGGCCACAAGAGCCGGCGGGCCTTGTCGAGGTTGACGTTGTCCGGCCAGCTGTTGAGCGGCGCGAAACGCTGCTGGCCGGCTCCGGCGCCGCCGCGACCGTCGGCGATGCGGTAGGTGCCGGCGCTGTGCCAGGCCATGCGGATGAACAGCGGCCCGTAATGGCCAAAGTCGGCCGGCCACCACTCCTGCGAATCCGTCATCAGCGCATGCAGGTCCTTGATGACGGCGTCGAGGTCGAGGCTTTTGAATTCCTCGGCATAGTCGAATGCCTCGCCCATCGGGTCGGACAGGGACGACTGCTGGTGCAGGATCTGCACGTTCAGCTGGTTCGGCCACCAGTCACGATTGGCCCTGCCAACGGCTCCGTGCGCGACCGGGCATTTGCCCGCGCTTTTGTCATCGGTGTTCGCGTCCATCTTCAGTCTCCGATTTTGCCGAGTTTTGATCTTTGCCAAGATTTTGGGGGCGGCTCATCGGCCGCACCATCTTGGAATGATTCCAGACTAGGCCGCATTCACGATAAAAACAAATTGCCTTTCCTGTTCATTTCGATAGGATTTTCTTATGATCGGATTGACAGTTCGCCAGATGCATTATTTCGACGCGCTGGCGCAGACGCTGCATTTCGGGCGTGCGGCAAAACTCGCCGGTGTCAGCCAACCGGCACTATCCTCGCAGATCGCGGAAATGGAACAGCGGCTGAACTGTCGGCTGTTCGAACGCGGCGGCAAGTCGGTGCGCATGACCGACGAAGCGATCGCGCTTTTGCCGCGCATCGAACGCATCCTGGCCGACATACGCGACGTCGAAACCACGGCCCGGCGCGGCCGGACCGCCATGGAGGGGCGTTTCCGGCTGGGCATCATCCCGACCGTCGCGCCCTATCTTTTGCCGCGCGCTTTGCCCGAACTGAAAAAGCATTTCCCGGCCTTGCTGCTCGAATTGCGCGAGGCGGTCACCGCCTCTCTGGTCGAGGACATCGCCTCGCGAAAGCTCGACGCTTTCATCGCGGCGCTTCCGCTCGATCATCCCGGCCTGATTACCGAGGCGCTGTTTTCCGACCGGTTCTTCCTCGCCGTGCCGGCGGGCGATCCGGCCTTCGCCTCGCCGCCGGTTCCGCCCGAAAGCCCGGCGCTGGAACGACTGATGCTGCTGGAGGAAGGCCATTGCCTACGCGAACAGGCGCTCGCCGTGTGCGGCAATGTGCGGCCGGTGGCGATGGCCAGCTATGGCGCCACCAGCCTGACCACGCTGTTGCAAATGGTGGCGCACGGGCTCGGCGTAACGCTGATCCCCGAAATGGCCACGGGGCCTGCCGGCACCATCTCCGATCTCAAGATCGTGCCGTTCCAGGAGCCGATGCCGCAACGCATGATCTGCCTTGCCTGGCGGCGCAACAATGCAAGGCATGGCGAGTGTGTCGAACTCGCCAAGATCATCCGCAGCCTCGGCGCGGCGGTGCTGGCGGCGTGAGGGCGTCACAGAACCCGGGACAGAAACTTGCGGGTTCGCGGCGATTTCGAGTTGGCGATCATCTCGCGCTCCAGATGACTTAGGAGGCCGTCGCATTATCTGCGATGGCGCGAGTCTCGTTCTGGCGTGAACGCACCATAAAATAGAATGCGGTGACGTGCGTGATCATGAGCAACGGCACGTAGATGACGGGGATGGCGTAGGTGGCGCCAAACAATCCTGCATGGGCAGGGAGATCGGCCTGGATGGCTTGGTAATAATCGACGATGAGGTCGACTATCCCAATGACATTGAAGGCAACGATGAAAAACCAAAACAGCGGGCGTATCCTCACCGTGAGCAGCGCCAGTAAGGCCAGCACTCCTGTTGCGAAGTCGCCATAGGCGGCAAAGGTGGCGAAGCTGGCGGGCAGATCGGGGCTGACGACGCCCGGAAGGATGAAGACGAGCCCGAAAAAGCGGAAACTGTGCAGCGTGGCAATGGCGCGTTGCGCCGCGACCCCGTCCATCGAGCTCAGCCAGGGCCAGATGTACGCGCTGAAGCAAAGCAGCCACGCGACATAACCCAGAACGAGATGGGTCTGGAAAAGGATTTCCGTCGACATTGTGGTCTCCTGTCAGCTGTTGGTCGATGCGGCCTCGAACACCGCGGTCAGGATGCCGAGCCGGCCTTCCATGAGATTTCGTCCCAAATTGGCTGCAAGCTCGGCGAAGTCCGGCCCCATCACCACGCCAAGATTTGGCGAAGGCGGCGGACCCGACGCGCGCAACTGGGCGAACCAGGCCTTGGCGGCCTCAGTGTCGTCTTGCCATGCCAGCATGCGGAAGCCTGCCGGTTCGATCGTCTCCCGCGTCGCGTCGATCGTCAGCAGGAAGCTTGTCGCCGGCGTCCGCGCCCAGGGAAGCGGATAGTGCGGCTCGCCGCCGCCCAGCACGACGTCAAAGGTGGCAAACCTGCCGCCTGACTTCAGCACGCGCCGAAGCTCGCGGTAGAGCCGCGCCCGGTCGAAGATGTTCATCGCCACATGCTGAAGCAGCACGATGTCGAAACGACCGTCATCGAATGGAAGCTCCAGGGCGTTGGCGGCCTGGAACGACAATTGCTCGCTCTGTCCCGTGCGCTCGGTCAGATAGCGCGCGGCGTCCACGAAAGGCTCGCTGAGGTCCACGCCGGTAACCTGACAGCCATAGGTCGCAGCCAGAAAGCGCGCCGGCCCGCCGACACCCGAGCCGACATCCAGAACCGACATGCCAGCGGCGATCCCCGCCAATTGGGCAAGCTCGGCAGTGGCAGCAAGCCCACGGGTGTGAAACTGGTCGAGGGTACCCAATTGCTGCGGTGTGAGAGGCTGATCTTCCGGGCCGAGAGCAGCCAGCACCGTCTTCAGCCGCTCAGTTAGGCCGGTCGCGCGATAATGGTCGCGCACGCCATCAAGTTCATCGGTCATGGCAAGATGCCTCCTGTCTTCAGACTCTTACCTAAGCCCGCTTCCATCGTTCGACTATCCGCTGTAATCACAACAACCCATGAAGCAGAACTACACAATCCGGCATGGGGCGCTGGAGGGCGTCGAGGTGTTCCTGGCTGTCGCCAGGCACCGCAATTTCCGCCGCGCCGCCGCCGATCTCGGCGTGACGCCATCCGCCGTGAGCCAGACGGTGCGCGCGCTGGAAGCGCGGCTTGGTGCGGCGCTGTTTGTCCGCACGACGCGCAGCGTCGGCCTCACCGAGGCCGGTCAGCGCTTCCTCGACCGTGCCGGCCCTGCCTTCGAGGAGATTGTCGCGGCCGGCGAGGCCGCGCGTGATGTCGGCCAGCGGCCGACCGGCCTGCTGCGCTTGTCCGTACCGCGTGCCGTCGTGCCGTTGATCCTGGAGCCGGTGATCGCGTCGTTCTGCCAGGCCTATCCCGAAGTCGAACTGGAGATCGCGGCGAGCGACGAGATGGTCGATCTGGCGACCGGCGGGTTCGATGCCGGCATCCGCCTTGGCCAGTTCATCGCCACCGACATGGTCGCGGTGCGGCTGACCCCGTCATTCTCGTTCGTCGTCGTCGGCAGCCCTGACTATCTCGAGCGCCATGGCCGCCCCGAGCGTGTCGACGACTTGCGCCACCACGCCTGCTTGCGCCTGCGCCGTTCGAACGGCGCCATCGCGCCCTGGACGTTCGTCGACGGCAACGAGGCGATCGAGGCCATGGTCTCAGGCCCGCTGATCGCGCATGACTACCCGACATTGCTCGGGGCCGCGATGCGTGGGATCGGGCTGGCGCAGATCCCTCGGCCCGTCGCCGAAGGTCCGATAGGCCAGGGAAAACTCGAGCCAGTGCTGGACACCATCGCCGCGACGGCGCCGGGCGTCTTCCTCTATCATCCCGGCAAGCGCCAGATCCTGCCGAAGCTGCGCGCCTTCATCGACCACCTCAAATCCGGGGTCTGAGATAGCGAAGGATGCCGCCTCTGGCGCTTCGCTTGCACCAAAGCTCTCATGGTATAAATATCAGAAATACATAAGTAAAAAATACTACAAGATGGACCATTCCGGTCAAGAACGTCGTTCTTTCAGTGCTGAAGCTTACATTGCATATGAAAAGCGCCAAGGCCAAAAGGACCGCATCAGCAGCCGGCAGCCCCAGGGTCAGTCCTCTCCCGGTCAGCAGGCTGGCGGCTGCGACTCCCGGTATGGTCAGGCCGATCGTGGCGCAAGCCGAACCCATCGCGACATTCAAGCCGCGCTGCAGCTCGTTGTTGAGTGAAGCGCGCACCGCCGAAATGGCCTCCGGCATCAACACCAGCCCCGCGATCATTGCCCCCACAATGCTGTCAGCCTGGGTCACCTGGTAGGCAACGAGCGTATCTTCGACGCTTGCCGCGACCTGTTCGGCGAGCATGACAATTCCGATCAGCCCGGCCATCAACAGAAGAGCGCTGGCAAAGATGCTCCCGTGAGGCGCAGCGCGCACCGAAACGTCGTGTGGTTGTCCCTGGGTAAAGTCTTCCCGGTGCCGGACGGTCTGCGCGAACACGAAGCTTGCATAGAGCAGCACTGAAAGGACGCTGACGAAACCGAGTTGGGCTGCCGAAAACGTGCCGGGATCCGTGGTCTGGGTGTAGGTCGGCAGAATAAGCGTCATGACGGTCAGCGCGATCAGAACCGCCAGATAGGCACTGGTCCCTTGCCGCAGGATGGCCTGCTTGCGATGACGCCAGCCGCCAAGCGCGAGACACATGCCGACAACGCCGGTGGATGTGATCATCACCGTCGAGAAGACGGACTCCCGTGCCAGCGTCGGGTTGTTCTCCCCATGCAGCATCATGGAAACAATGATCGACACTTCGATTGCCGTGACGGCAAACGTCAGCACCAGCGTGCCGTACGGCTCCCCTACCCGCCGAGCTACCGCCTCGGCGTGGTCGAGCACCACGAAAATGGTGACGAACATGATCGCACACGACAGCGCACCGACAAGGATCCTGGCGTTCAGCGAACCCTGGTCCACCGACAGCCCACTGGCTCTGACGGCGACAGCCATCGCTAGCGCAGCGAGGGGCATCGCGTAGGAAATCGCCGATCGTCCGAAACCAGTCATTCAAGCTCCCATATGTTTCTGCGAACCTTGCGGAAAGCCTGTGGGGAGCGCCTCAGCCAATGTCATCGCAAAGCCGGCAAGCCCATCACCCGGCGTTCGATTCCGGCAAACGACACCGACCCGCTGCTCCTGAAGATGCAGCAAGGTCGCGCGACCTTGGCATTGTTGAGCGCAATGACAAATCGAGGCGCCCACCCCTCACGCCGTCTTCTGCACCACCAGTCCGAGCTCCTCGACCATCGCCTGACGCATCAAAAACTTCTGCGGCTTGCCGGTCACCGTCATCGGCAATTCGGTGCGGAAGCGGATGTGGCGGGGGATCTTGTAGTGGGCGATCTGGCCAGCGCAGAAATTCTTGATCTCCTGTTCGGTGGCTATCTGGTTGGGTTTGAGCACGATCCAGGCGCACAGCTCCTCGCCATACTTTTGGTCGGGAATGCCGAACACCTGCACCTCCCTGACCTTGGGATGGCGGTAGAGGAACTCCTCGACCTCCCTGGGATAGACGTTCTCGCCGCCACGGATGACCATGTCCTTGACGCGGCCGACGATGTTGCAATAGCCCTCTGCGTCGATCGTGGCGAGGTCGCCGGTGTGCATCCAGCCGTCGCTGTCGATCGCCTCGCGAGTCTTCTCCTCGTCGTCCCAATAGCCCTTCATCACGGAATAGCCGCGCGTGCAGAGTTCGCCCGGCGCGCCGACCGCAACGGTGGCGCCATCGGCATCGATGGCCTTGACCTCGACATGCGGATGGATGCGGCCGACCGTCGAGACGCGCTTTTCGAGCGGATCGTCGACGCCGCTCTGGAAGGACACCGGGCTGGTCTCGGTCATGCCGTAGGCGATGGTCACCTCCGACATATGCATCAGCGACACCACCTTCTTCATCACCTCGATCGGGCATGGCGAGCCGGCCATGATGCCGGTGCGCAGGCTGGAGAGGTCGAAGGTCGCGAAATCCGCATGGTCGAGCATGCCGACGAACATGGTCGGCACGCCGTAGAGGCCGGTACAGCGCTCCTGCGCCACGGCCTTCAGCGTCAGGCCGGGATCGAAGCCCTCGCCCGGAAACACCATGGTCGCGCCCTTGGTGACGCAGCCCATCGTGCCCATCGACATGCCGAAGCAGTGATAGAGCGGCACCGGGATGCAGAGCCGGTCCTCGACGGTGAGCTTGATCGCCGAGGTGACGAAATTGCCGTTGTTGACGATGTTGTGGTGCGTCAGCGTCGCGCCCTTTGGTGCGCCTGTCGTGCCCGAGGTGAACTGGATGTTGATGGCATCGTTCGGTTTCAGCCCCTCGGAAATGCGGTCGAGGCTGTCATGCTCGTCGCGGCCGGCCATGGCCAGCACGTCGGCGAAATTGAACATGCCTGGCGAATTGTCCTCGCCCATGCGGATGACGATCTTCAGATCAGGCAATTTTTGCGCCTTGAGCTTGCCCGGCGTGGCCTTCGCGATTTCCGGCGCGAGCGTCTCGATCATGCCGAGATAATCGGAAGTCTTGAAGCTGACGGCGGTGACCAACGCCTTGCAGCCGACCTTGTTCAGCGCATATTCGAGCTCGGTCAGCCGGTAGGCCGGGTTGATGTTGACCAGGATCAGGCCGATGCGGGCGGTGGCGAATTGCGTCACCAGCCATTCCCAGCGGTTGGGCGACCAGATGCCGACGCGGTCGCCTTTCTCTAGGCCCAACGCCAGGAAGCCGGCGGCGAGCGCATCCACCGTGTCCGACAGCTCGCTCCAGGTGAAGCGCTTGTCCTGGCTGACGAAGACGGCGGCATCCTGCGTGGCGTATTTGCTGGCGGTGTCGGAGAAAAGGGCCGGAATGGTCTTGTCGAGCAACGGCACCTTGCGCTCGCCCGAGACATGCGCCCTGCCATCGACGGGCGCGATAAAGACGCTGCCGGCGCGCGCGCCGCGGCCGCGCAGATTGGTGGCGTTCTTCAGCTCGTCGAGATTAACCGGCATCGCTGTTCCCTCCCAGGCCGCATCGAGTCTATCAGCCCGGCGGGGCAGTGGAAATCCTGTCGATGGTACTGAGAGTTCTGTGCCGCTGGAGGGCGGGATCGCTATCCGACCGCCGCTGCCATCTTCGCAGCAATGTCGCGCAAGACCGTTTCATCAGCCATCGAACGCGATTTGCGCGACGCCACCAGACAGGCCTGCGACTTCAGCACCACACCGTCGCCCAGCACCTTGAGGTGGTTGGCGCGCAGGGTCGAGCCGGTGGTGGTGATGTCGACGATGACGTCGGCCAGTCCAGCCGCCGGCGCGCCTTCGGTGGCGCCTAGGCTCTCGACGATGCGATAGACCTGGATGCCGTGTTTTTGCGAAAAGAACTGCTGCGTCAGCCGCCAGTATTTGGTGGCGATGCGCAACCGCCTTCCGTGGCGTTGACGGAAATCAGCGGCGACGTCGTCGAGATCGGCCATGGTGTCGACATCGAGCCATATCTCGGGCACCGCCACCACGACATCGGCATGGCCGAAGCCGAGACGGGCGACGATTTCGGCGCGGGCTTCCCAGTCGGCGAGATTTTCGCGCACCAGATCCTCGCCGGTGATGCCGAGGTCAACGGCGCCCTGACCGATCTCGCCCGCTATTTCGGAAGCCGACAGGAAGGCCACCTCGACATTGTCCAGGCCCTCGACGCGGGCGTGATATTTGCGCTCGTCGCCGGGCAGGCTGATGGCAAGGCCGGCTTTTGCCAGCACCTCCAGCGCCTGCTCTTTCAGCCGGCCCTTCGACGGGATCGCCAGCGTGATCATGGTGCCGTCTCCCGCAACGCCTCGATGCGGTCGAGCCAGACGGAAAAGCCGACGCCGGGGATGGCGGTCTTCGCCCCAAGCAGGGTCAGCAGGCGGTCGTAGCGGCCGCCGCCGGCCAGGGGACGCTCGCCGCCCTGTGCCGCGATTTCGAAGACCACGCCGGTGTAATAATCGAGCGGACGGCCGAAGGCGGCGTCGTAGCGGATTTTTCCAGCTGGCAAGCCATGCGCCTCGATCGCCCTCGCCCGGGCCGCGAACTTCTCCAGTGCCGCGCCCAGCGACAGCCCGGCAGAGGCGGCGAAGGTCTCCAGCGCCTCGGCTGCTCCATCGAGCGGCACGTCGATCGCCAGAAAATTCTTCAGCGCCGCGAAGGCCTCGTTCGACAGCCGCACGCTGCGCAACTCGGCTTTCTCGATCAGCCGCCGCACAATGTCCGTGGGCGAGCGTCCGGCCGATGCCGACAGGCCGGCCTCTTCCATGCCACCGGCGATGTGCGTGGAAAGGCCTTCGAGATCCCCGTCGAGGACAAGGGCAGCGACCTCGCCGGAAAGCTGGCCGTTGCGCGGCGGGTTGGCGAGGTCGGCGAGTGCCGCCTGCAGCATCGGCGCCGAGCCGAAGGCGCGGGCCAGCCGCATGCGCCAGCCGCGCGGCAGGCCGAGCGCCGCCAGCACCGCTTCGAAGATGCCCTGGTCGCCCAGTGTGACGGCCAGCGACCGGCCGGGCAGCACCAGCGACAGCAGCGCATGGGCGTCGGCCACGGAGCGGGCATCGGCCTCAGCGGTATCACGGTCGCCGAGATCCTCGATGCCGGCCTGGAAGAACTCGTTGCCGCCTTCGCGGCGCTGGCGAAACACTTCACCCAGATAGGAATAGCGGCGCGGTGTGCCGGCCTGCGAGCTTATGTGGTCGAGACAGACCGGAATGGTGAATTCGGGCCGCAGGCACAATGTCTGCCCGGTCTCGCTTTCGGTAAGGAAGATGCGGCGGCGCAGATCCTCGCCGGCCATGTCGAGGAACGGATCCGCCGGCTGCAATATGGCGACCTCGACCGCGTGCGTGTTGCGCGCGGCGAAGAGGTTTGTGATGTCGGCAGCGATGGCGGGAAAGCGGGAGGTCACTGGCCGCGCTCTTATTTCGCGCGGTCGGCGGCCTGCGCCGCCAGGATCTTCTTCACCTCGGCGACCAATTCACTTTCCGCCACCGTCACCTGCGCCGGGCGCGCGGCGCGCCATTCGGCGTTGTCGGTGATTTCGGCGGACATGCGCGCGCCTTCGATCAGATCCTTGATCTGCAGCTCGCCCTTGGCGCGCTCGTCGCCGCCCTGGATGATGGCGACCGGGCAACCACGCCGGTCGGCATACTTTAGCTGCGCCTTCATGCCGGCGCCGCCGAGATACATTTCGGAACGGATGCCGGCGGCGCGCAATTCGCTCACCATCTTCTGGTAGCGGCCGAGGCTTTCGGTGTCTTTGTCCATGACCAGCACGACGACCGGCGCGATCACATCGGCGCTGTCGAGCTTGCCGAGGTTCTTCAGCGCCGTCATTAGCCGCGATACACCGATCGAAAAGCCGGTCGCCGGCACCGGCTCGCCACGGAAGCGCGAGACCAGGCCGTCATAGCGCCCGCCGCCGCCGACCGAGCCGAAGCGCACGATCTGGCCGTCCTCATTGGGAATCTGAGCGAGAAGCTCGGCTTCGAACACGGGACCCGTGTAATATTCCAGGCCACGGACAACGGAGGGATCGATCATCACCCGACCACTGCCATAACCAGCAGTGGTACAAAGCGCCGCAATTAGCTCAAGCTCTTTTATCCCTTCAGAGAGCTTGTCGTTTGCAGGTAGGTTTGCGCGCATATTCGCAATGGTTTTCGAATTTTCTATTTGAAATTCGAAAGAGCCACCCAGTGGATCGTCTGCCTCGGCTTTAACAATCTGGCCGGCGACAAGTGCCTCTTCGTACCCTTCGTCGCCAGGCTCTAATTGATAGACAACTGGCTTAGCGGAGGCAAAAGCCAAGACAGTTTCAACGGCAGCCAAGCCAAGCCCTGCTCCCTTCGTAAAGTCACCGCTCTCGTCCTTGCGGCCCTCACCGAGAAGCTGCCGCACACCTTCGGGGCCAACCTTGTCCAGCTTGTCGATCGCGCGCAGCACGGTCAGCCGGCGTCCGGCATTCTCGTCACCGCCAAGGCCGATCGCCTCCAGCACCCCGTCGAGCACCTTGCGGTTGTTGACGCGGATGACGTAGTCGCCGCGCTTGATGCCGAGCGCTTCCATCACGTCGGCCATCATCATCGCCATTTCGGCGTCGGCGGCGACGCCCGGCGTGCCGATCGTGTCCGCGTCGAACTGCATGAATTGGCGGAAGCGGCCGGGGCCGGGCTTCTCGTTGCGGAACACCCAGCCGGAGCGGTAGCTGCGGTAGGGCTTTGGCAGACGCTCATAATTCTCGGCGACGAAACGCGCCGTCGGCGCGGTCAAATCATAGCGCAGCGACAGCCACTGGTCGTCATCGTCCTGGAAGGAGAACACGCCTTCATTCGGCCGGTCCTGGTCAGGCAGGAATTTTCCCAGCGCATCCGTGTATTCGATCAGCGGCTGGTCGGCGGGTTCGAAACCATAAAGCTCATAGACCGAGCGGATCGTCGCCATCATCTTCTCGACGGCGCGGATGTCCTCGGCGCTGCGGTCGGCAAAACCGCGCGGCAGCCGCGCTTTCGTCTTTTCCGATTTGTCGGCCATGAGATGGGTCTTTTTTGCTAAGTAAAGGGTGACTTATTTCCGAGTGCGCGTGTCCTAGCCGAAGCTACCGAGAGCGGCAAGGGTTAGCGCCTCTCCCTTCTCCCCTTGCGGGAGAAGGTGGCCTCGCGAAGCGAGGTCGGATGAGGGGTGTTCCAGCTTGGCAAGGACGGCGATCCGTCACGCACCCCTCATCCGTCTCGGCGCTGCGCGCCGATCCACCTTCTCCCACAAGGGGAGAAGGAAAGGCGATTGAAACGAAAACGCGCCGAAAATGAAACAATCCCGCCATCAGCACGGCATCGTGCCGACACAATCTCAGCCGATACAGCGCAGGACATGAAGGGGTTCGGGACATGACCAGCGCAGTGAAATTCCAGGCCAATCGCGATGCCGGCGAATTGCCGGCGCGCCTGCGCCCGGCCGGCACCCATACGCCGAAAATGGTTGGGCAGGCTGCCGGACCGTTCGACGTGCCGGCTGACACCGGCAAGGGGCCTTCCCTGCGCGACGCGTTGGTGACCGGCCTGCTGGTGATCTATCCGACGGTGGCGACAGTGGTGGCGATCGTTGCCGGACTGTTCTTGGCCAGCGTCAACGGCACCTGAACGCTACGCCGGCCGCTTGAAAGCCTTGCGTTCCTTCTCGACCTGCTTGCGGCAGACGCAGCCTTCGAGATGGTCGTTGACCAGGCCCATGGCCTGCATGAAGGCGTAGACCGTGGTCGGACCGACAAAACTCCAGCCGCGCTTCTTCAGTTCCTTCGAGATCCGCACCGAGACCGCTGTCGTCGGGTTGGCACGCAGATGGGCGAGGTCAACAATTTTGGGCCGCTCCTCCTTGCCGGGTTCGAACTTCCAGAACCAGGCGGCGAGCGAGCCGAACTCGTCGACCATTTCGCGGGCGCGCTTGGCGTTGTTGATGGTCGAGACGATCTTGCCGCGATGGCGGATGATGCCGGCATTGCCGAGCAGGCGCTCGACATCCTTTTCGGTAAAGGCGGCGACCTTGTCGAAGTCGAAGCCGGCGAAGGCCTCGCGGAAATTCTCGCGCTTGCGCAGGATGGTCAGCCACGACAGGCCGGACTGGAAACCTTCGAGGCAGATCTTTTCGAACAGCCTGCGGTCGTCGGCCACCGGCCGGCCCCATTCATGATCATGATAGTGCAGATAGTCGGGCAGGTTGCCGTGCCAGAAGCAGCGCGCGACACCGTCGGGACCGGCAAGCAGGCCGCTGTTTTCATTGCTCATTGCGAAAGATCCATCCGTTAACGCGCCTTTGCGCTGCATTTACTGTGGCTTTACCAGATTCCTGAACCCGGCGGTAACCACACCAAAAGGTTTACTGACAGAACCGCATTTTACGCATTCCGATTCATGTTTCGGTTGCTGCTTGCGCGCCAAAGATCGCTGAACCGGGGAGCGTTTCCACCCGGTTGTATCAGACGATCAAGGTGCGTTCCCGATGAAGAGAGTTTTGTTTTCCGTGCTCGGCGCCGCGGCCGTGTTTGCCGGCGTCACGCCCGCAGTTGCTGGCGACCGTTATGCCGACAGGCCGCCGGTGATGGTGAGCCCCGACCTTTCCGCCCCCTGGGTGCTCCAGCTTGGCAATGCACCCGGCATCGTGCGGCAGAACCGCCAGCAGCCGCGCCTGCGCTACGCGCAACCGGCGCAACCCGATCGCGTGCAAACGGCCGCCGTGCAGGCACCGGCCAAACGCATGGTGATGCGCCCGCAGATCAACCCGATCTACCTGCCGCAGGAAGTCGCCTATGACGGCCCGCAGAAGCCGGGGACGATCGTCATCGATACGACGCAGAATTTCCTCTTCCTGGTCGAGAAGAACGGCAAGGCACGGCGCTATGGCGTCGGCACCGGCAAGCCCGGCTTCGAATGGTCGGGCACGCACAAGATCACCAACAAGCGCGAGTGGCCGGACTGGCGCCCGCCGGCGGAGATGATCAAGCGCGAGGCCGCCAAGGGCCGCTATCTGCCGACCTATCTGGCCGGCGGCATCGAGAACCCGCTCGGCGCACGCGCGCTCTATCTCGGCACGACCGAATACCGCATCCACGGCACCAACCAGCCATGGACGATCGGCGGCGCCGTGTCGTCGGGCTGCATCCGCATGCGCAACGAGGACGTGGTCGACCTCTATGAACGGGTCAATGTCGGAACCACGGTCGAGGTGATATAGTCGTTTTTGCGAATCACCCGATCGGGAACACTCGGTTTCCTGAAGTCGGAAGGAATAACGGGGGACGGGCCGTATGGGGATACGGTCGGTCAGGAAGGGCAGCACGGGAAACCGCGCTGCCCTTTCTTTTTGACCGGCGTCCGGTGCCTGCGACACGTCCCCGCGTCGTTGCGTCGCGCAGAAGGCATGACGGTTCGCTTTCATGCTGCCATTTTCGATGGTCTTTTGCTATGTCGGCGCCAACGCAAGAAAAGAGTCCCACCCATGTCCCTGTCCGACGACAGCCGCTACCTCAAGGGCGGCCCGGTTGCCCAGCGCATCATCGCCGCCGTGCGCGAGGATGCGGCGATTGCCAAAGCCGAAGGTTTTCCGCCGAAGCTGATCTCGATCACCGTCGGCGATACCGATGCGGTCGACGTCTATGTACGCAACCAGCGTGCCAAGGCTCAGCTCGCCGGCATCGATTTCGAGGAGCGGCGCTTTCCCGCCACCATCACGTCGGGTGAACTGGAAGCAGCCATCCACGGGCTGAACGCCGATCCGCGCGTCACCGGCATCATCATCCAGCGGCCGGTGCCGGCCCATATTTCGGTCAGGACGCTGCAGGCGGCGGTGCATCCGCTCAAGGATGTCGAAGGCATGCATCCGGCCTCGATCGGCAACATCGTCTACAACCAGCTTGATCTGGCGCCCTGCACGGCGGCGGCCTCGGTCGAGCTGCTCAAGGAAACCGGCCTCGACCTCAAGGGGCTGGAAGTGGTCATCGTCGGCCATTCGGAAATCGTCGGCAAGCCAATCGCCTTTCTGCTGATGAGCGAAGGCGCAACGGTGACGGTCTGCCATCACATGACGCGCTCGGTCGCAGCGCACGCACGCCGCGCCGATGCGCTGTTCGTCGCCGTCGGCAAGCCGCGGTTGATCAAGGCCGACATGGTCAAGCCAGGTGCTGCCGTCATCGACATCGGCATCAATTCCGAGATCGGACTGGACGGGGCGAGCCGCATCGTCGGCGACGTCGACACCGAAAGCGTGCGTGAGGTCGCCTCCTGGATCACCCCGGTGCCGGGCGGCGTCGGCCCGATCACGGTGGCGATCCTGCTGCGCAACACGATGGTGGCACTCAGCCGCCAGCGCGCGCTCTACGAGGCGACCTACGGCACGGCGGACAGGCTCGCGGCGGAATGAGCGACGACGTCTAGATCCCTCCCCTTCGGCCAAAATAAGCTTACTGCTGCGCTGTCTTCCAGCGAACGAGCAAAGCCCTGATACCTTGGGATGCCTGTCGCCAATTTCTAAAAACCTCCCGGCGTATTGCAAACTGAGCTGTCAAATTCATGTCTTTTAGATCGAGATATGCCTGGCAATATACGGGCATACACGATAGCATTAAGCTATCCGTCTCATTTTTGAAATAATATTGATCGTTAGTGTCAGTAGTGTATTTGTTCTGCATCTTTATCAGGCGATCTTGATCGATCAGAACCAGGTCATCGTCGCCATACAGCCTGAGAAGTCTGTCAATTATCTGATCTGCGCTACTTTCCTTCAATGGATAGCCAGAACCGTAATACTGCACTCCGGTAACCCTGATAATTGAGTCGTTCGGCCCCGGATTCGGCCTGTCCGTTTCGCTCGGATGGAACTCCGGTACTCCCCAAAGGTCGCGCTCGGGCGCCTTCAGGTCCGGTATCCAGAATATGATCCCGACCGACTTGCGGTTCGGATTGCAATTGAGATGAGTGGAGAATGGACGGGGATAGATATAGGCCCATGGCATCTTGAACTTCAGCGGCCCAAGGTTAATGGCCACAGGGTGCGTAGGGTCAATCAGACCCTTGCGCACGGCCTCCTTGCTTACATGCCCTGGTTCCGAACTAAGGTCAGGCTCCGTGCAGGGAAGGTTGTAGACGTCTTCCGCGGTTTCAGCGGCGAGAGCGCTCGGTACCAACGAAGAAAAAAGCAGCAAGGCAACCGCGACTACCTTATGCGCTGTACGAAACCTCATTCCACCCGTGCCCAAGCTTTTGAGGCTCATTCTCTACTCCGCAGCTATCAAGCCGGACTCGGAAACGCCGTCCGGCTTCGGCCCGCCATAGGCCCAGTCAAGCAGCTTGATCGTGTGCACCACCGGCATGCTGGCGGCGGAAGCGATCTGCGTGATGCAGCCGATATTCCCCGTGGCAACGATCGAAGCGCCGGTCGCCTCGATATTTCTGACCTTGCGATCACGCAGTTTTGCCGAAATTTCGGATTGCAGGATGTTGTAGGTGCCGGCCGAGCCGCAGCACAGATGGCCCTCGCGCGGCTCGCGCACGATGAAGCCGGCTTTGGCCAGCAACTCCTTCGGCTGGCGGATGATCTTCTGGCCGTGCTGCATCGAACAGGCCGAGTGATAGGCGACGACAGTGCCCGGCTTGCGCACCGGCTCGGGCATGTCAAAAGCTGCCAGATATTCGGTGATGTCCTTCGCCAGCGCCGACACGCGTGCGGCCTTGTCGGCATAGGCCGGATCAAGCCGCAGCATGAAGCCGTAATCCTTGATCGTCGTGCCGCAGCCGGATGCGGTGATGATGATGGCATCGAGCCCGCTTTGGTCGATGGCGTGCGTCCAGGCATCGACATTTTGTCTCGCCGAGGCAAGGGCTGCCTGCTCCCGCCCCATATGATGAACCAGCGCGCCGCAGCAGCCCTCGCCTGGCGGCACCACGACCTCGACGCCGAGGCGCGTCAGCAGCGAAATCGTCGTGTCGTTGATGGCGGGATCAAGCACCGATTGCGCGCAGCCGGTGAGGATGGCGACGCGGCCTTTTTTCACCCCCTGCCCGGCATGGACGCCCGGCGAGGCCATCGGTGAAGCCCTGGGGATCGACGCCGGAGCGAGCTTGAGCATCGCACCGAGAGGCTTCAATGCTGGCACCTTTTCGAACAGGCCGATGAACGGCTTGCCCAATTTCGCCAGTTTCAGCGCGGCGCGAAAACGCTGGGGATAGGGCAGCACGAAGGCCAGCATGGCGCGAGTCAGCCTGTCGAACAGCGGCCGCTTGTAGGTTTCCTGGATATGGGCTCGGGCGTGATCAACCAGATGCATGTAGTTGACGCCCGACGGGCAGGTGGTCATGCAGGCCAGGCAAGACAGGCAGCGGTCGATATGGGTGACGATCTCCTTGTCGGCCGGACGGCCGTTCTCCAGCATGTCCTTGATGAGATAAATGCGCCCGCGCGGCGAATCGAGTTCGTTGCCGAGCGTCACGTAGGTCGGACAGGTGGCGGTGCAAAAGCCGCAATGCACGCATTTGCGCAGGATCTTTTCCGATTCCGCGACATGCGGATCGGCAAGCTGGGCAAGTGAAAAATTGGTCTGCATTTGCTGATTTCCTAGGCCATGCGGCCGGGATTGAGCAGGTTCCTCGGGTCGAATTCCTGCTTCAGCCGCTGGCTGAGCGCGGCCAACGCCGGCGGCTGCGGCTCGAAGACAGGCAAAGCGGCGCGATGGGCGGGGGCGGCGCGCACCAGCGTCGCATGGCCGCCGCCATGTTTGCGCAACAGCCCGCGCAGCAGGGCGGCTTCCGGGTCGCCCTCTTCCATGCGCAGCCACACCAGCCCGCCCTGCCAGTCATAGAAGGCACTGACGGCCGCTTGCATGCGCAAGGTCAGAACCATCTGATGCGCGTGAAAGGGTGCCATCGACACGCGCCAGACCGGTTTCTCGGTGCCGTCGGCGAAAGGCCTGATATCGCGCACATCGCGCCAGATCAGCTGCGAAGCCTCGCCGGCAATCTCCTCCAGCGGCCCGGCCTTGCCGAGCAGCGTCTTCAGCGTGGCGATGCGGTAGGCGACGGACGGGCCAAAACCTTCGACGCGCAGCAGCGTTGCAGCCTCACTGCCGAGCGCGCCGCCGGCGACACGCCCGGCAATGCGCTCGGGCAGATGGGCGGCACTCGACACTTCCGCGCTGGAGCCGAGCGCCAGGGCCATGACGTTTGCCGCGGCATCGTCGAGCAGACCACGGATGGCGAGCGTGACTTCAGTCTCGGCAGCCGGCAGCACCTTGAAGGTGACGTCGGTGAACACGGCCAGCGTGCCCCAACTGTTGGCCATCAGCTTCGACATGTCATAGCCGGTGACGTTCTTGACCACGCGGCCGCCTGACTTGAAGGCCTCGCCACGCCCGGACACGACATTGATGCCGAGGATATGATCGCGCGCCGCACCAGCCTTCAGCCGGCGTGGACCGGAGAGGTTCGCAGCGAGCACGCCGCCGATCGTGCCTCTGCCCGGCTCGCCGCCGAGCAACGGGCCGTAATCCATCGGCTCGAAGGCCAGTTGCTGGCCGCTTTCCGCCAGCAGCTTTTCGATCTCGGCCAAAGGCGTGCCGGCCTTCGCCGACAGCACCAGTTCGGAGGGTTCGTAAAGCGTGACGCCGGTGAGTTTCGACAAATCAAGCGTGTGCTCCGTCTGCAGCGGACGGCCGATGCCGCGCTTGGAGCCGTGACCAAGGATTTCGATCGGCGACTCCTCCACCACCGCCCAGGTCACGGAGGACAGCACTTCGTCTGACGTGGTCGGGGTGAAAGTCGTCAAAGCCTGTGCTCCCTGAGTTTTTCGAGCACGGCTTCGCCCCTTGGCGACAGCCGGTAGCCGACGTCGAGACTTCTCGGTGAGGCCGAATTCCCCAAGCTTGCGGACATCCTGCTTGAACTTCAGCGTTTCAACGCCGGCCATCGCTGCCAGATCAGCTGCCCGCACTTCCGGATGGGCGCCGATCGCCTGCAGGATCGACGGGAAGTAACCGGGTGCCGTTTTGTCCCAGCGGGCAAAGCGTGCGGTCAGGATGTGCCACTCCGCATCGGACAGCGAAGCCTCACCACGCAAGGCCACGCGTTCGTCGGGTTCAATGCCTTTGAGTTCAACGCGATAGACCGGGTGCCGTCATCGGGACCGAGCATCCCCTGAAGGGCTGCAAGCGTCGGAAAGCCGGCCGCGCTCGCGTCCTTTTCGGTCAGTGCGGACATGTCCACGGTCGCGATATCGCCGATCAGCACCACGCCCGAGGCCGTGCGGATTCGCCCGCCGGCTTTTACCGTCGGCCGTTTCCAGCGGCGAAAGGCGAGCGTCACTTCCTTGCGCGCGATTTTGTCCAGCGAGGATTGTTTGAACAGCACGCTCAGACCTCTGCAGAACTTGGGTTCCTCGCCCCCACAAAGTGGGGGAGAGGTGGCTCGGGCGAAGCCCGAGACGGAGAGGGGGCCATCATAGAGCGCCACCTCCGAACTTCTTGCCTGCGAAAACGAATCTCAGATCCGTGGCAACCACATCTTCTGCCAATCGTCCCTCAAGTGCCGCAAGAATGGTTTCGCAGACACTCCGGGGGCTCTTGAGAATATCGACGTTCCAGAAGCGCAGCACCGAAAACCCCTCGCCGCGCATGAACTCATCGCGTCGCCTGTCGTAGGAGCTCTCGGCGTGCTGACTTCCATCCAGCTCGACGACCAGCTTTTCGCTCCGACAAGCAAAGTCTGCGAAATACGACCCAATTGGCATCTGACGAACAAACTTGTAGCCGCCGAGTCGTTTTGCCTTCAGCTCACTCCAGAGGGTTGCCTCAGCCTGATTGTCCCCCTGGCGAAGCACGCGAGCGCGGGCGATCTGTTGTGGCGAGCGGCGGCTTGGCACATCGGCCGCAGGCCCCCTCTCCGTCTCGGGCTTCGCCCGAGCCACCTCTCCCCCGCTTTGCGGGGGCGAGGAACCCCCGTTCTGATAGACCATCCTCAAAACCTCGGAATGTCCGGGAACGCCACCTGCCCCCGGTGCACATGCATGCGTCCAAGCTCGGCGCAGCGGCGCAGTTGCGGGAACACCTTTCCCGGGTTGAGCAGGTGGTTGGGGTCGAAGGCGCATTTGACACGCATTTGCTGGTCGAGATCGGCCTGGTTGAACATTTCCGGCATCAGGTCGCGCTTCTCGACCCCCACTCCGTGCTCGCCTGTCAGCACGCCGCCGACCTTGACGCAGAGCCGCAATATGTCGGCGCCAGAGCTTTCGGCCTTGTCGAGTTCACCGGGCACATTGGCATCGTAGAGGATAAGCGGATGCAGATTGCCGTCGCCGGCATGAAAGACATTGGCGACGCCGAGACCGTACTTCTCCGACAGTTCGCGCATGCCGGCGAGCACGCGCGGCAGTTCCTTGCGCGGGATGGTGCCGTCCATGCAGTAATAGTCGGGCGAGATGCGGCCGACGGCGGGAAATGCCGCCTTGCGCCCGGCCCAGAAGGTCAGCCGCTCCTGTTCGGATTGCGAGATGCGGCAGGTGGTCGAGCCGTTGCTTATGGCGATCGCCTCGACAGCGGTGATGAGGTGGTCGACCTCGACGCCCGGCCCGTCGAGCTCGACGATCAGCAATGCCTCGACATCCAGGGGATAGCCGGCATGGACGAAATCCTCGGCCGCGTGGATCGCCGGCCGGTCCATCATTTCCATGCCGCCCGGGATGATGCCGGCGCCGATGATGTCGGCGACGCACTGGCCGCCCTGCTCGCTGGTCGGGAAACCGATCAGCAGCGCGCGCGCCGTCTCCGGCTTCTTCAGGATGCGGACCGTGACTTCGGTGACGACGCCGAGCAGGCCTTCGGAGCCGGTCATGACGCCAAGCAGGTCGTAGCCTTCGGCATCGAGATGGCTGCCGCCGAGCCGCACCACCTCGCCATTCATCAGCACCATCTCGATGCCGAGCACATTGTTGGCGGTGAGGCCGTATTTCAGGCAGTGAACGCCGCCGGAATTCTCCGCGACGTTGCCGCCGATCGAGCAGGCGATCTGGGAGGATGGATCGGGGGCGTAGTAGAAGCCCTCCTGCTCGACGGCGATGGTGATGCCGAGATTGGTGACGCCCGGCTGGGCGACGACGATGCGGTTGGGATAGTCGATCGCAAGGATGCGATTGAAACGGCTGATTACCAGCAGCACCGCATCTTCGAGCGGCAGTGCGCCGCCAGACAGCGAGGTGCCGGAGCCGCGCGGCACGACGCGGATGTTGCGGTCGTTGCAGTATTTCAGCACGCGGGACACCTGAGCCACCGTTTCGGGCAGCACCACGACCAACGGCAATTGCCGATAGGCGGTCAGGCCATCGCTCTCGAAGGCGCGCATCTGATTGGTCGCGTCGACCACGCCTTCGCCCGGCACGATGATGCGCATGTCGGCGACAATCTCGTCGCGCCGGCGCAGCGTGGCGTCGTCTGGTTTCGGCATGGCCAGGCCGGACATCAGCAGCCTCATTTCGCTTGACTGGTCAGATCTCTTTACCAGTGAAGCGAGCCGGTTGCAAATGCTGTGGTCGCGGGAGGCTCCCACGTCGAGCCGGGACAAGCTTCCGCAGCGGCAATCTGCCGCTATTCGCCCGGGTGCTTCGCCGGCTCGGAGTGCATCCGGCGCACACGGCGTACGCCCCACCAGACCAGCAGGATGGCGACCGGCACCGAAGCGGCGGTGACGACTTCCGGCGCGAAGGCGTGGCCGAAGATCGAGGCGCCCTTGGCGACATAGCCGATCAGGCCGACGACATAGTAGGAGACGGCGGCGACCGACAGACCTTCGACGGTCTGCTGCAGACGCAGTTGCAGGCGAGCGCGGTTGTTCATCGAGGCGAGCAGGTCGCGGTTCTGCTTCTCGACCTCGACATCGACCCAGGTGCGCAGCAGCGTCGTGGCGCGGGTCAGTTTGCGCGACAGATTGGCCTGGCGCTCTTCGACCGAGCGGCAGGTGCGCATGGCAGGCGCAACGCGGCGCTGCAAAAACCCGCCCCAGGTGTCGTAGCCCGGCACGGCCTCTTCCTCAAGCGCTTCCAGCCGCTCGACGACGATGCCGTCATAGGCGCGGCTGGCGCCGAAGCGGTAGAGGCTGGAGGCAGCGTCGGCCTCCAGTTCGGCCGCCAGTTCGGTCAGGTCTGCCAGCAGCGTCTGGCTATCGCGGGTCTCGGCGACCTTCATTTCCAATGTGGTCTGCGCCAGCCTGTCCTCTATGCGGCGGGCGCGGCCCGACAAGGTCAGCGCGAGCGGCAGGCCGAGCATGGCCAGCGTCCGGTAGGTTTCGATGTCGATCAGCCGCTGCGACAGCGCCCCGGTGCGCGCCGGCGTCAGGCCGCGATCGAGCACCAGGATGCGGGTCATGCCGTCGCCATCCTGGCGGAAATCGGTGACGATGGCCGCGTTGCCGCGTTCGACCAGCGAGTAGCATAGGCTGGTCGGGTCGAAAGCCGCGATCAGCCGCTCGCTCGTCTGCGTCCATTTGCGGATTTCGAGCCGGATACCCGAGATGACGGTGCCCGGCGGCGAAAAGCCGTTCCCGAAGGGCGTATCCTCCTGCGCCCTGCTGCTTTCGGAAAGCGGGCCTTCCCACAGATAGGTCGAGAATTCCGTGTGCCGCTCCCAGCGCAGCGAGCCCTTGCCCCACTTCATGGCGTGGTGCCGCGCCTGGCGGTCGGGCGCGGCGATGCCGAGGCGCCGCGACAGTTCGGAAAGCACGGCATGGTCGACGCCGGAGCCGCCTTCCGTCATGAAGGCGAGCTGTACCAGGACACGCGGCTTTTCGATCAGCGGATGCGGCCTTGCATGGACCTCGCCCAGCGCGCCGGGCCGGCCCTCATGCGCGGGGAACCCCATGACGCTGCCCTTGGCGCGCGGCTGGAACTCGAGATTGGACGGGTCGTCTGACACGGCTTGTCCCCCGGGTTTCTGTGAACCCTCTTGCGTTCGCGTCCCTCTAGGGCCAATCGCCCGATGACGCAAACAGCAAAGTTTAGCCGAAGACGATATAGCCTCGGGCGGCGAAACCGACACGCTTCGACCAATTGGATAAATAATTTGACCAGTTGGCGACGCAGGCTTTATCCTGCGGGACACCGGTTCCATCCCCAGGCACAGCTGTTGAGCGATATTTTTTCCAGGATCGAGCATTCGCGCACCGCCGACGAGGTGGTGCAGCAGATCGAGAGCCTCATCCTCGAAGGCGTGCTGCGCACCGGCGACCGGTTGCCGGGCGAGCGCGAACTGGCGCGCCAGTTCGACGTGTCGCGGCCGATCCTGCGCGATGCGCTGAAGGCGCTGGAAGGACGCGGGCTGCTGACCACCAAGGCCGGCGGCGGCACGCATGTCGCCGACATTATCGGCCAGCTGTTCACCAAGCCGGTGGCGGACCTGATCTCGATGCATCGCAAGGCGGTGACCGACTATCTGGAATACCGCCGCGAGATCGAAGGCATAGCCGCCGAATATGCGGCGCGGCGCGCCACGCCGGAGGACCTTGCGCTGCTCGATCGCATCATGGCGCGCATGGACGAGGCGCATCGTACCGGCGATTTCGACGACGAGGCCGAGATCGACGTCGAGTTCCATCAAGCGATCTGCGAATGCGCGCACAACATCCTGCTCTTGCACACGCTGCGCTCCTGCTATCGGCTTTTGTCGGAAGGCGTGTTCCAAAACCGGCTCCTGGTGTTCACCGTGCCCGGCGCGCGCGAGGCGCTGCTGGCGCAGCACAAGGCAATCCATGCCGCGGTGAAAGCCGGCGATCCGGCCGGCGCCCGCCAAGCAGCGATGGACCATATGATTTATGTCGAGCGGTCGATGGCGGAAGCCGAGCGCAGCGGCGACTGGCAACGCGTATCGCGGCTCAGGCTGCGGCAGCGTTCGGAAGCCGGCGACACCGAACCAGCACGCAAACGCTCCTAATTAATTCGATCAAGCAGGGACCATCATGAGCGACATTCTCACCATCGCAGACCTTAAGGATCTCGCGCGCCGGCGCGTGCCCAAGATGTTCTTCGACTATGCCGATTCCGGTGCCTGGACCGAGAGTACCTACCGGGCCAACGAGGAAGACTTCCAGAAGATCAAGTTCCGCCAGCGCGTGCTGGTCGACATGAGCAACCGCTCGCTGGAATCGACCATGATCGGCCAGAAAGTGTCGATGCCGGTGGCGCTGGCACCGACCGGCCTGACCGGCATGCAGCACGCCGATGGCGAGATGCTGGCGGCGCAGGCGGCGGAAGAGTTTGGCGTGCCCTTCACCCTGTCGACGATGAGCATCTGCTCGATCGAGGATGTCGCCTCGGTGACGAAGAAACCGTTCTGGTTCCAACTCTATGTGCTGCGCGACAAGGATTTCGTGCTCGATTTGATCGACCGCGCCAAGGCGGCGAAATGCTCGGCGCTGGTGCTGACGCTCGACCTGCAGATCCTCGGCCAGCGCCACAAGGACGTCCGCAACGGGCTCTCGGCGCCGCCCAAGATGACGCTGGCCAACATCATCGACCTGGCCAGCAAGCCGCGCTGGTGCCTGGGCATAGCCGGCACCAAGCGCCGCACCTTCCGCAACATTGTCGGCCACGCCAAGGGGGTCGGCGACGTCTCTTCGCTGTCGTCCTGGACAAACGAGCAGTTCGATCCGCAGCTGTCGTGGAAGGATGTCGCCTGGATCAAGGAGCGCTGGGGCGGCAAGCTGATCCTGAAGGGCATCCTCGACAAGGAGGATGCGCTGATGGCGGCCAAGACCGGCGCCGACGCGATCGTGGTTTCCAACCATGGCGGGCGCCAGCTCGATGGCGCGTCGTCCTCGATCATGGCGCTGGAAGAGATTGCGGACGCGGTCGGCGACAAGATCGAGGTGCACATGGATGGCGGCATCCGCTCCGGCCAGGACGTGCTGAAGGCGCTCTGCCTCGGCGCCAAGGGCACCTATATCGGCCGGCCATTTCTTTACGGCCTGGGCGCGCTCGGCAAGGAAGGGGTTACCAAAGCGTTGGAAATCATCCGCAAGGAGATGGACATCACGCTGGCGCTGTGCGGAAAGCGTCTGGTCACCGACATGGGCAAGGATCAGCTCCGCCGCTAGTGTCCCGTGACGGCATGACCACGGAGACCACGAGGCGTTGGCGGAACCCGGCATCCATTTTCTCGACGCGCGAGGGCCGGAGGGTGTGCGTCTTTACGCAATCGGTGACGTGCATGGCCGGCTCGACCTGCTGGCCGCCATGCACCAGCGCATCGAGAGCGAGCTGGAGTGGAAACCGGCTCGCGACTGGCGGGTGATCCACCTCGGCGACTATGTCGACCGCGGGCCGGACTCCAAGGGCGTCATCGATTTTCTGATCGCGGCGCGGGAACGCGATCCGCGCCATCTGATGCTCGCCGGCAACCACGACATCGGCTTTCTCGACTTTCTGAGAACCCCTGACCCGGAAGGGCTTTTCATGCGCTATGGCGGCGTCCAGACGGCGCTGTCCTATGGCGTGTCCCTGGCCGCCGACGCCAGCTGGTTCGGCAAGATGGAGACGATGAGGCGCGGGCACCAGGCGCTGCTCGAGGCCATGCCGCCAGGCCACGTCGATTTCCTGCGATCGCTGCCGTTCGCGTTAACGTTCGGCGACTTCTTCTTCTGCCATGCCGGCATCAGGCCAGGTATTCCGCTGGACAAGCAGGATCCGCAGGACCTGATCTGGATCCGCGACGTTTTCCACGATTACACCGGCCTGTTCCCGAAGATCGTGGTGCATGGCCACACGCCCGTCCCCGAGGCGGAAGTGATGGCCAACCGCGTCAATGTCGACACGCTTGCCTGGCAATCAGGCATGCTGACCGCCCTCGTCGTCGACGGGGCGGACAAGCGCATCCTGGAAATGGCGATAAAGGAAGCTTGAGCCTCCGCCGCGTTGCAGGATGCGTCGCGAGCGAGCCGGCTTTTAGCGAAGCGAGGCGGTGACGCCGTAGCCGTCGACGGCGTTGTGGTTGTTGGCGGCATCGGCGGAATAGATACCGAGACCGCACAGCACGATGGCGGACAACATGGCAAAGGACAGAAGCGCTGCTTTCACGGACGTCATCTCTTGTTGAGCTTGCTGCATCTGTGCACCAGGCGGTTACCAATGCGTTGAAACGGAGAATTCGCTTCAAAGTTTCGACGATTTCGCGCTTCTAAGCGCGTTCTGTATCGACGGTGTGTCGCACGGGTCACACAAAAGGTTCATCCCGGTTGCACAGCCAATGCAGAGCGCGCGCCTTCTAGGATAGCGGGCGGACACAAGCCAAGGATGAAAGGGGTTTTCCCCAGCCGGTTTCACGGTTGCGTGCCAATTATGCCACGCGATGACCGAAGGGCAGGCGCTTAGATCGTCGCCACCCAGGCGCGGGCTATGGCCAGACCGGCAGCATCGGCGTCGGGTCCGTTGCGGGCCATTTCACCATCGAGCTTGCCGGCCCAGTCGGGATGGCGCGCGGCGATGGTCGGCGCGAAGGAGGAACTCCAGTCCTTCACCATCGGCCGGTCGGCCTCGAAATGGAACTGGAAGCCATAGACGGCGCGGCCGACGCGAAACGCCTGGTTCTCGGCGACATCGTTGCCGGCGAGCCGTACGGCATTTTGCGGCAATACGAACGTGTCGTCGTGCCACTGGAAGATCGGGAACTTTTCCGGCAGTGCTCCCAGCACCGGATCGGCCTTGGCGTCAGGCGTCAACGACACGCCACGCCAGCCGAATTCATTGGCGCCGCCGATGCGGTTCTCGCCGCCGAAGGCGCGGGCGACGAGCTGGCTGCCAAGGCAGATGCCGAGCACGGCGCGGTCCTTGCCGGCGAAATCGCGGGTCAGTTCGAGCAGCGCGGGGAAATAGGGATATTCATCGTCGGCCAGCGCATTCTGGCCGCCGCCGAGCACGACCATAGCATCATGCTCCGTGGCATCGTCCGGCAGCGGATCGCCCTTGTAAGGGAGGCGCACGTCGAGATCGGCACCGGCTTCCGCAAGTGCGGCACCAACCTGGCCGAGGCCGGTATTGTCGTAGTTCTGGACCACCAGCACCCGCATCGCAAAACCCTGCTGACATGAAAATGATGCGACGAGCGATATCATGCCGCCTGTATCGCAGCCAAGATGCGCGTCCGGAGAGAAAACTATGCCACTGCAGAACCGGGTCGATCCGTTCGGTGCCATCCGTGCCGTGCCGGAGCGCGGGCTTTTCACCGGTAATCGCGGCATCATCCACGATCCCGCGACCAAGACGCTGTTGAAGAAGCGCTGGGCGCTTCAGGCCTGGATCATCTGCGTGTGCCGATTCCGCAATGTGCGGCGCGAGCCGATGGGCCGAAACCGTCCTGGTGGCAAAGCGGGCTGGACCGAGCTGTTCTTCCTCGACGAGGTGACGGCGTTGGCGGCAGGGCACCGCCCCTGCTTCTTTTGCCAGCGCGAACGGGCCAGGGATTTTGTCGGCCGCTTCGGCCAAGCCTTCGGCATTGCCGAGCCGCGCGCGCCGCAGGTCGACAAAAGGCTGCACAAGGAGCGGCTGGCGTCGGGTGGCAAACGTCCGGCTGTGGCGATGGACGAGCTGGCCGGCCTGCCCGACGGCGCGGTGATCGCTACCGGCGGCAACGCCTACGCCTTGCATCACGGCAAGGCGTTGAGATGGTCCTTCGCCGGATATGGGCCGCCCACCGGCCTGGGCCAACTGGAAGATAAGGCGCCTATGCTGCTGACCCCGGAGACAACGCTTGCCGTCCTGCGGCATGGCTTTCGGCCGGTGTGGCATCCGTCAGCCGAGGCTTGACGCCGGCGGCCGGCTCGCTCATTCCTCGACCATGCGCGCCAATTACAAGATGCAACGTCTTTCGTGCCTGACGACCTCGGGCCGGATGCCGAGTTCGACGCCGACCAGCAGCAGAGCCATTACCTGCAGCATGTGCTGCGACTTGGCGAAGGCGCCGAAATCCTGCTGTTCAATGGCCGCGACGGCGAATGGTCGGCGGCCATTGCGGCGAAAACAAAAGAGCAGTGCGGCTGAAGGTGCTGGCGTTGCAGCGGCCGCAACCACCGCTACCCGACCTCATCTATTGTTTCGCGCCGCTGAAGCAGGGGCGGCTCGACTATCTCGTGCAGAAGGCGGTCGAGATGGGCGCCGGCATCCTGCAGCCGGTCATCACCCAGCACACGCAAGTGGCCAAGCCGTCCATCGATCGCCTGCGCGCCAATGTCGTCGAGGCCGCCGAACAATGCGGCATACTGGCGGTGCCACAGGTGCGCGAGGCGGAAAAGTTCGACCGTCTGCTGACCGGTTGGAACCAGGAGCGGCGGCTGGTCTTCTGCGACGAGGACGCCTCGACCAACAATCCGTTGGCCGCGCTGCAGGCGGTAAAGGAGAAGAAGCTCGCGCTGTTGGTCGGGCCGGAGGGCGGCTTTTCCGACGACGAGCGCAAGATGCTGCGCGCCCTGCCCTTCGTCACCGCCATTCCGCTCGGGCCACGCATCCTGCGCGCCGACACGGCGGCCGTGGCGGCACTTGCGGTGATGCAGGCAACTGTCGGAGACTGGTAGGACGTCATGTCTTGCAAGAGGCCGCCTGGATCGTGGCCTTCAATTCCTCTTGACCTGTGGCTCAGGATTTTTCGCTTGATCGGCTACTGACATTTCGTCCATTTACCGCCGGCGGCTCCACTCGCCGCTTTTGAGGGCTTGATCATGGCGCGCGACACAACCGATTTCCGGCCGATCGAAGACATCGGCGAACTCGTCGAGCACCTGGCCGAAGGCAACAAACCGCGCGACAAATGGCGCATCGGCACCGAGCACGAGAAGTTCCCCTTCTATGTCGACGGCAACGCGCCCGTGCCCTATGGCGGCGAGCGCGGCATCCGCGCCATCCTCGAGGGCATGCAGCACAAACTCGGCTGGGACCCGATCATCGACGACGGCCGCATCATCGGCCTGGTCGAGCCGACCGGCCAGGGCGCGATTTCGCTGGAGCCAGGCGGCCAGTTCGAGCTTTCCGGAGCGCCGCTGGAGACGATCCATCAGACCTGCCGCGAGGGCAATGCGCATCTGGCGCAGGTGCGCGAGATCGCCGAGCCGATGGGCATCCGCTTCCTCGGCCTCGGCGGCAGCCCGAAATGGTCGCTGGCCGAAACGCCGAAAATGCCCAAGTCGCGCTACGAGATCATGACGCGCTACATGCCCAAGGTCGGCACCAAGGGCCTCGACATGATGTACCGCACCTGCACGATCCAGGTGAATCTCGACTTCGAGAGCGAGGCCGACATGCGCCGCAAGATGCAGGTGTCGCTGAAGCTGCAGCCTCTGTCGACGGCGCTGTTCGCCAACTCGCCCTTCACCGAGAGCCACCCGAACGGCTTGCAGAGCTGGCGCGGCGATATCTGGCGTGACACTGACAACCAGCGCTCCGGCCTGCTCGAATTCTGCTTCTCGCCCGATTTTGGCTTTGCCGACTATGTCGAATGGGCGCTCGACGTGCCGATGTATTTCGTCATCCGCGACGGCCACTATCACGACATGACGCACATCACCTTCCGCCAGTTCATGGCCGGTGCCGCGCGCAACGAAGTGCCGGACGGGCTGCCGACGATGGGCGACTGGGCGAACCATCTGTCGACACTGTTCCCCGACGTGCGGCTGAAGCGCTTCCTCGAAATGCGCGGCGCCGATGGCGGACCGTGGCGGCGCATCTGCGCGCTGCCCGCCTTCTGGGTCGGCCTGCTCTACGACGAGGCAGCACTCGATGCGGCCGAGGCGTTGACCGCGAGCTGGACCTACAAGGAAGTGCTGGCCATGCGCAACGCCGTGCCCGAACTTGGCATTGCCGCACCCTTCCGCAACGCCACGCTGCGCGAGATCGCGCGCGACGTGCTGGCCATTTCGCGCACCGGGCTGAAGAACCGCGGCAAGAAGAACCGCGACGGCTACGACGAAACCTCGTTCCTCAACACTTTGGACGAAGTGGTCGCGCGCGGCACGACCAGTGCCGAGGAAATGCTTTCGGCCTACCACACGCGCTGGGGCGGCTCGATCGAGCCGGTGTTCATGGAATACGCCTATTAACCCAGCGGCAAAAGCCGCTTCAATCGAGCGTTGAAACGAATTAGGCTCCCTCCCGAGGAATTCAGGAGGAGACGCCGATGCCCACCTTGTTCGACATGCTGACGCAGGCCCAGAACGGCAACGGCATGCAGGCGCTTGCCCAGCAATACGGGCTTTCGATGCAGCAGACACAGGCGGCCGTGGCCGCCCTGCTGCCGGCCTTTTCGCAGGGGCTGCAACGCAACACCGCCGATCCCTATGGGCTCGGCGCCTTCATGACGGCGATGGCAAGCGGCCAGCACGCCAAATATTTCGAGGACGCGACCCGCGCCTTCTCGCCGCAAGGCGTCGACGAAGGCAACGGCATTCTGGGGCATCTGTTCGGTTCGAAGGACCTGTCGCGCGCCGTGGCCAGCCAGGCGGCGCAGGCGAGCGGCGTCAGCCAGCAGATCCTGCAGCAGATGCTGCCGGCGATCGCCTCGATGGTAATGGGCGGGCTGTTCAAGCAGACGACAAATCAGATGCAGGCCGCCGGCGGTTTCGGCGGCGGCAACAATCCGCTCGGCGAGATCATCGAGCAGATGATGCGGCAAGGCGGCGGCATGGGCGCGCCGGCGCCACAGCAGCGCCAGGCACCGCAGCCCCAGAACCCGATGGACAACCCGCTCGGCAAGGTCTTGCAGGACATGTTCGGCGGCGGCACATCGCAACCGCAAAGCCAGCCACAGCCGGCGCCCAATCCCTATGGCGACAATCCGCTGGGGAAGGTGCTGCAGGATATGTTTGGTGGCGGCACGCCGCAGCCGCAAGGCCGGGCCCAGCCGCAACCTCAACAGACGCAGAGCCCCTACGGCGACAACCCGCTCGGGAAAATCTTCGAAGAGATGCTGCGCGGCGGTGGCGGCTTCGGCATGCCCGGCGGACAGCCGGCGCCGCAGCCGCAGGCACCACAGCAGCGCCAGGCCCCGCAGCCGCAGGCCAATCCGAGCGGTCGGCCAAGAAACCCGTTCGACGATTTGTTCGGCAAGATGTTCGAGACCGGCGCTCAGCAGCGCGACGAGTACCAGAAGGGCGTGGAAAACATCTTCGACCAGTTCAAGCGGGACATGGACCGGCGGTAGGCGACATCCGTGGGTAAAAGACTGGAGCAGATGCGCCGCAACCCTCGTGGCGACTGGTCAATAGCGGATGTGAGAGCCGTTTGTGACGAGGCAGGCGTCCAATGCGCGCCGCCAAGATCGGGCGGCTCGCACTACAAGGTCTATCATTCAGCGGTGGCCGACATTCTGACTGTGCCTTTCAAACGCCCGATCAAACCCGTATATCCGGAAACTCGTGGCATTCATCGACGAGGTTAAAGGCCATGACGGACAGACTTGAATATCCGGTCGTCGTCGCGCCACTTCCCTTGGAGGACGGTGGTGGATTTTCGGCTTTTGTACCTGATCTGCCAGGTTGCATGAGCGATGGTGACACTCCCGAAGAGGCCATCGCGAATGTCCAAGACGCCATAGCATCCTGGATAGAAGCTGCGCACGACCTTGGGCGAGCGATACCAAAGCCGTCGCAAAAGCTGGCCTTCGCCTGATTCCAAAAGAAAAGCCCGGTCCTTGGGAGGACCGGGCAGCGTGCAGGCAGGCCGGCGGGGAACCGGCAGGGAGTGGGGAGCCTGCGTAATCCTTGGTCGCGCTGAACCCGGAAAAGGTTCAACGGGACCTAAATTCAACAGATCAGGCCACCTTGCGGGCGATGTCCTCGATCGTTTCCACGCGATCGCTGGCGATTTCGCGCAGGATCGCCGTCGGGTCGCGGCCGAACGGCACATCGATGGCGACATGCAGGTCGGCGCGCGTCAGGCCGATATCGGCGAGCTCGGCATCCGACATCTCGCCAAGGCGGTAGAAGGCGCGGCGGTTTTTCCAGGCGCGGTAGAAATTGAAGACGGTATTGGCCACGCGCATCGCAACGGCCGGACGCGAGGTGATGCGCGAGGTCTCGGTGGCGAAATCGATCGTGGTCATGTCGGTCTCCTTCAGTTTCGAACGGACAAAGCCAAGCGCTCGGCGCTGGGGACAGCGGCCGTTCCGGCTTCGATTCACATGCCTTCATGTGGATGTCAGCAATTTGCCATCGGCCGATTGATTAATCCAACGAATGTTTCTAATCTTTAGCATCAACACCAGTGATGGATCACGCCGATGAAAGCGCCACTCGATCTCGATCAGTTGCAGACCTTCATCTCGATCGCCGATACCGGCAGCTTCACCCGCGCAGCCGAAGAGGTGCTGCGCACCCAATCGGCGGTGTCGATGCAGATGCGCCGGCTGGAGGAGCGTATCGGCAAGCCGCTGTTCGAGAAGGAGGGCCGCAACAACAAGCTGACGGAGGAAGGCGAAAAGCTGCTCTCCTACGCAAGGCGGCTGCTCTACCTCAACCGCGAAACGCTCGCCGCCTTCGACGACCAGCGGCTCGAAGGCACGATCCGCATCGGCACGCCCGACGACTATGCCGACCGCTTCCTGCCCGAGATCATGGCGCGTTTCACACGCTCCAATCCGCGCGTCGAACTGACCGTTATCTGCGAGCCGACGCCGGGCCTGGTCGAGCACATCAAGCGCGGCAATCTCGACCTGGCGCTGGTGACGCACAATGATGTGCGCGGCCAGTCGGAAGTGGTGCGGCGCGAACCGCTGCTGTGGGTCACCTCGGCCAACCATGCCACGCATGAACAGGTGACGTTGCCGATGGCCTTTGGCCGGCCGAATTGCATCTGGCGGCGCGCCGCCGTCGATGTGCTGGACCAGCAGAACCGCGACTACCGCATCCTGTTCACCAGCTTCTCGGCGACCGTCATCACCGCCGCCGTGCTTTCGGGCCTGGCGATCTCGGTGCTGCCGGAATGCGCGCTCAGGCCCGGCATGCGGGTGCTGGGTGAAGCCGACGGCTTCGGCACCCTGCCCGACTGCCGCATCGGCATCATGCGCGGCCAGACTTCGCGGCCGGAAATCGTCGATGCACTCGCCCGCCATATTTCGGAGAGCCTGGACAACATCTCGGTGCCGCTCGTCGAAGAGACCGGGACGTTCGATTTCGCGGCACTTGCCTATGCCAAGATCAGGCGGACCAAGGCGAACCAGATCCTGCCCGGCTGGTAAGATGGATCGTGGCGCCTTGACGCGAACGTTCAACCGGCCCCCAATCGACCGATGAGCGAAGCAGGATCCGAATCACGTACCAACGCCACCGAATACACGGTGAGCGAGATTTCCGGCGCGCTGAAGCGCACGGTCGAGGACGTCTTCGGCAATGTGCGGGTGCGTGGCGAAATCTCCGGCTACCGCGGCCCTCATTCCTCCGGCCATGCTTATTTCGCGCTGAAGGACGACCGCGCCCGGCTCGACGCGGTGGTGTGGAAAGGCACGATGAGCCGGCTGAAATTCCGCCCCGAGGAAGGGATGGAGGTGATCGCCACCGGCAAGCTCACCACCTATCCCGGCAAATCCAACTACCAGATCGTCATCGACAATCTGGAGCCTGCCGGCGCAGGCGCACTGATGGCGCTGCTGGAAGAGCGCAAGCGCCGGCTGCAGGCCGAAGGGCTTTTCGATGCCGGCCGCAAGCGCCGGCTGCCGTTCATGCCGCGCGTCATCGGCGTCGTCACCTCGCCGACCGGCTCCGTCATCCGCGACATCATCCACCGCATCAAGGACCGCTTTCCGCTGCATGTGCTGGTCTGGCCCGTGCGCGTGCAGGGCGAGACATCGGGCGTGGAAGTGACCAACGCCGTCAACGGCTTCAACGCGCTGGCCTGGGATGGCCCCATCCAGCGCCCCGATCTCTTGATCGTCGCGCGTGGCGGCGGCAGCCTCGAGGATCTGTGGGGCTTCAACGACGAAGCGCTGGCCCGCGCCGTTGCCGCCTCCGGCATTCCGGTGATCTCGGCCGTCGGCCACGAGACCGATTGGACGCTGATCGACCTCGTCGCGGATGTGCGGGCGCCGACGCCAACGGGTGCGGCTGAAATCGCGGTGCCGGTGAAGGCCGACCTCGAAGCGACGCTGGCCAGCCTTGGCGCGCGGCTCAAGGCGGCCATCTCACGCAATTTCGAACGCAAGCGGCAGGCAGCGCGTGCTGCGGCGCGTGCGCTGCCCTCGCCCGATCAATTGCTGGCGCTGCCGCGCCGGCGCCTCGACGAGGCGACATCGAGGCTCGGTCGCGGCCTCTTCGTCAGCGTCGATCGCAAGCGGGCGCGCCTCCAGGGCCAAAGGCTGACGCCGGCCACGTTATCGCGGCGCATCAATGAGGCCCGCACGCTGACGGGCCGTGACCTCGCCCGCGCACAGGCGGCGTTCTTTGCCATCGTGCGCGAACGGCGCGCGCGCTTCGCGCGCACCGCGACGCGGCTGTCGCCGGCGCCGATCGCCCGCCGGCAGAAACTGCAGGCCGACACGCTGGCGGCGCTCGCCAGGCGGCAGGACCGGGTCATCTCGCTGCGGCTCGAACGCCTGCGCGGCCAGTTGAGCCAGGCCGAACGCCTGTTGACCACGCTGTCGCACAAGGCCGTCCTGGCGCGCGGCTTCGCACTCGTCAAGGATGCCGACGGCACCGTCATCAAGCAGGCCGCCGACGTGGCATCGGGGATGGCGCTTTCGCTGGAGTTCGCCGACGGCACGGCCGATGCGGTAGCAACCAGCGGGGCTGCGCGGCCAAAGCCGGCTGCCAGGCCGGCGGCCAAGGCGAAAGAACCCGGCAATCAGGGATCGCTGTTCTGACCATGGCCGACAATCCGCACCATCTGGCAACGCCCAGCGGCAAGCCGCGCGCGCGAAGCTTCGGCATCGGCTTCGACGGAACGCCCGGGCCGTTCAACGCCATCACCGACGTGTCCGGCGTCGCGGTCGGCTATGCGACGTTGATTTCAGGCGACGGGCCGCTCATCGTCGGCAAAGGGCCGGTGCGCACCGGTGTCACGGCGATCCTGCCCAGACCGCTCGCCGACCTGGCCACGCCGGTCTTCGCCGGCATTTTCAGCCAGAACGGCAATGGCGAGCTGACCGGTTCGCACATCGTCGAGGAAACCGGCGCCTTCAACTTCCCGATCACCATCACCAACACGCATTCCTGCGGCGTTTCCCGCGACGGTACGCTGCGCTGGATGAGCCAAGTGCTGCCGGCCGCGGTCGACAGCGCCTGGGGCCTGCCGGTGGCGGGGGAGACCTATGACGGCTTCCTCAACGACATAAACGGTCACCACTTGACCTTTGAACACGTGGCCGAAGCCCTTGACGGCGCAACCAGCGGCCCGATCGAGGAAGGCAGCGTCGGCGGCGGCACCGGCATGATCACCTTCGGCTTCAAGGCCGGGTCGGGCACGGCGTCGCGCACCGTCGCATGGCAGGGACATTCCTATACGGTCGGCGCTTTCGTGCAGTCGAATTTCGGCAAGCGGCGCAATTTTACCCTTCGCGGCCTGCGTGCCGGGCCGGAACTCATCGAGCCAGCGATCCGAGAAGGCACGCCGCGCGCCGAAAAGGGCTCGATCATCGCCGTCATCGCCACCGATGCGCCGTTCCTGCCGCACCAGATGAAGCGGCTGGCCCGCCGCGTGCCGCTCGGCGTCGCCATGACCGGCGGCCTCGGCTATCACAGCTCGGGCGATATCTTTCTCGCCTTCTCGACAGCCAATCCTGCCGCCGCACTGGCGCCGTCGGGCCGGATTGCCAATGCCGATTTCATTCCCGATACAGACATCGATCCGTTTTTCGATGCCGTGATCCAGGCGGTGGAGGAATCGATCCTCAACGCCCTGACCGCCAATGACGACATGACCGGACGCGACGGCAATTTCGTGCCGGCACTGCCGAAGGCATGGTTGAAAGAGAGGTTTGGCCGAGGCTGAGACGAAATCGCGGGCCGAAGGGCCCGCGCATTCAGACAGAATGGCCGTTAAAATCTATTCCGCAGCCTTGTTGGCCGCCTGCTGGTGCTCGTCGGCCTCAGCGGCTTCCTCGAGCCGGGAAGCAATGAGTTCCTGGATGTCGCCGACCTCTTCCTGGATGTCCTCCAGCGGGATGCCGACCTCGGCCGCCTTGGCGGCGCATTCCCTGGCCAATGTCTCAGCCTGCTTGTCGATCCTGGACTGGGACTGGCAATGGACCTTTTCGCCGATCCATCCCCGTAAGAACTCGATCGCGTGTTCACTCATACTGCTGTTCCCTGGCGGCAAAGCCGGTTGGTAATCATAAACGTCGTCATCCCGCAAAGGATGCATCCTGCCATTCCAACCGAGTCGCGGCCGCCCGGCAAGTCAATGCCGTCCAAGGTCCACAGAGCCGAAGGAAATCGAGGGGTTAAGAACATTTTCTGATTCTGAAGGACTGTACCGTTGGCGGGATTTGGCCCGCTCCGAGCAATTGCTTCTACCTGTTACGGCTTTCAGTCCGTTTCTTAGTCTCAATGGCTGTCGCCACAGCCGCCTTTTGACGTTGCGCCTCGAGGCGCGAGCCAGCGAAGCCGCCGCTATATAGTGATATCCTCATCCAATGTCGACTCCTCCCAACCGTGCCCATAGCTTGCACCAAAGTCGCACCCCGCGCACCCCATCAGAAGGTCTCGACCCAAGGCCTGAGCTCCATTTCCCAGGTCCAGGCGCTGCGGTGCTGGCGATGGATGGAGAGATAGGCTTCGGCGATCGCGTCCGGCGACAGCCGGCGATCCTGCGTATCGGAATCCCCAGCGGACGCGGCCGACGCAATGGCGCCATCGATGATGAAATGCGCGACGTGGATGTTCTTCGGCGCCAGTTCACGGGCCATGGACTGGGCCAGTCCGCGCAAGCCGAATTTCGGCATCGCAAAGCCGGCGGAGCCGGCGAACCCCTTCACGCTGGCCGTCGCGCCGGTGAAGAGGATTGAACCCGAACCCAGAGCCACCAGCCGGCGGGCTGCCTGCTGGCCGACCAGGAACCCACCATAGGCACTAACCAGCAAAGCCTGCCGGACCGCCTCGGGATCGAGTTCGGCTATCGGTCCGCCGGGCGCGTCCGCTGGCGTTGAAAATCACCAGCGAGAGCGGACCGGCCGTGTCGGCGACATCGAACAGGTGCTCCACCGACGCGGGATCGGAGACATCAATCGCCACGGCCTGCGCGCCGGTCTCAGCCTGCAATGCACCGAGCTTCTCGATGTTGCGGGCGGCCAGAACGACGCTGAACCCTTCCTTTGCGAGGAGGCGCGCCAGCGAGGCGCTCAAGCCGGAGCCCGCACCGGCGATGATTGCGACATTGGATGTCATGAGATCTCTCCTTCTTTCCACGGGACTGCGGTCGATGGTCGGCGAATGAGCTGTATTGAAACTTGCCGGATCAGCATGGCGACGGCAACGCGCAAGACGCCAAGAAAAAGGCCGGGCGCGAAAACGGCCCGGCCAAAAAGAAGGTGATAACCTTCAGAGGGGAACACCGTTCGGCGAAATGGGAGGAAAACACCGACCGGATTTTTCTCTTTTGGACCGATTCCCAAACGGATACGACGAACGTTTTTCTAAAGATCAGCCAGAATGGCGAAAATCCTGTCCTTTCTTCGCCAGCAAGCTCAGCCAACCCGGCTTTCCCCTTCGAGCAGATCCGCATAATGGCGGCGCGCGACGTCGGGATGCGAGCGCAGCCGGCTTTTCAGCACATTGCTTCCGACATCGCGAAACAGCGGATTGTCCGGATCGCTGGACGGCCCGCGCGCCTGCGCCGCCAATTCCTCGGAAAGGCCAAGCAGCGGGATCGTCGCATCGAGCCTGGCGCTGAAGAAGAACGGCACCGAAATGCGCTCGACGCCGGCGGGCGGCGTCACGACGCGATGCACGGTCGCGCGCAAATAGCCGTTGGAGGCCAGTTCGAGCAATTCGCCGATGTTGACGACGAGCGTGCCGGGAATGGGATCTACATCGACCCAGGTTCCATCATAGTCGACCTGCAGCCCCTTGTTGTCATCCTGGAGCAGCAGCGTCAGAAAACCGCCATCCTTGTGCGCGCCGACACCCTGATCGCCGCCGGTCGCATCGCGGCCGGGGTAGCGCACGATCTTCATGCGATGGTTGGGCTCGCTGCTGTAGATCGGGTCGAACGCATCCTCGGGCTGATCGAGCGATTGCGCGAAAGCCTTCAGCAGCCGGATCGCCACGGCCGTCACCTTGCTCTGCCAGGCAAGCAGCGCCGGTTTGAGATCCGGCAGCGCCGCGGGCCACTGGTTCGGTCCTTGCAGCCGCGTCCAGGCGGGAACTCCCGGCCCTTGCGCGATTGCCTGCCGCTCGACGCCGACGTCGAGCTGTTCGCGCCAGTCCTCCTTGCCCTTGGTCAGTTCGCCGCCGGCGCGGGTGTAGCCGCGAAACTGCGAGGACTTGACCATCTCGATTGTCAGCTTGTCGGCCTCCGGCAAGGCAAAGAACTGGCGCGATGCGGTGAGGACCTCGCTGATCTCCGCCCAGGAGATGCCATGTCCGGCCAGATAGAAAAAGCCGATGTCGCGCGAAGCGGAACGCAAGTCGGCCAGAAATGTCCGGCGCTCCGACGCGCCTTGTTCAAGACGGCTCAGATCGAGCACCGGCACTATTCTGGGCATATCAAGCTCCTTTCCCAGCGCTTTCCGAGGCGTTGCTTGAAACCGCCACCCGAAAAACCCAGTCGATTGAACATCCGGGCACATTTCAGCGACCATAGCCGCCATCAACGCGCGCAAGTCTCATCGACTTCAGCTTGCCGGGAAAGAAACGATCGGCCCTTCGTCGCGGCCGTGACGAACAATTTTTCCATTCACAGGGGCAAGCGGATGACGATCGCGATCCATTCAGGAGAATTCAGGCGGAGCGGGGCCGCCTTGTCTCGCACCGGCGTGCTGCTTCGGTACATGACCGTCATTTCAGCCGGCAAATCCAATGCCGACGAGCGAAATCTTGCGAGTCGCCCGCGATTTTATTGGCCACATCACGGCAGCTATCCGCCCCTTTCATCAAACACTGCGAAAATAAATATAAAATAATATTCGTAGTATAATTATGATTGCGCACAAAATCAGATGACTGAACAGTCGCTGATATTGGCGACCACCTTTCAGCTACCCGTTCCTGCCGACTTGAGAGCTATTGCCTTGAGGGCGACTATTCCGGCCGGCGTTAATCGCTTTGGTCCCGCTCCCCTGAGGGGCCGATCGCTCAAGAGGAGATCTCGAGATGGACGGGTATGACGAATCGATGTTCGACGACCTTGCCTTTGATGAAGCGGAAGGCCCTGCCGACAGCTACGACGAATTCGACGAAATGGACGAGGGCGATGGCTTCGATGAGGCCGACGAAGGCGACGAGTTCGACGAAGGCGACGAATTCGAGGCCTCCGGCTTCGACGAGATGGACGCCGGCGACGAATTCGATGCCGGTGACGAGTTCGACGAAGGCGATGGCTTCGATGAAGGCGATGAGTCCGACGACGATGCCTGGGACGAGGCCATGAGCTACGCGCTTGCGGCTGAAGACAGCGACGAGTTCTTCCGCCGCATCGCCCGAGGCATTCGCGGCGTCGTGCGCACGGTCCGGCGTGCGGCTCCCACAATCGGCCGCATCGCCCGCGCCGTAGCGCCGGTCGCCAGCCTTATTCCCGGCGTCGGCACCGCGGTTGGCGGCGTCGCCAATGTCGTCGGCCAGTTGATGGCGGACGAGGCTTCCGAGGACGAGGCGCTCGACGCCTTCGCCGAGCTCGCTGTGCGCAATCGTGCCGCCATCCCCGTGGTGGCCGCGCTTGCGACGCGACGCGTGCTTGGCCCGGTGGCCGCACGCATGCCCGCGGCCGTACGCACCCAGGCAGTTCGCACCGTGCGCAGGGCCGCCACCCAGCTCGTCAACCGTGGCGGGCCGACCGCGATCCGCGCTCTGCCGCGCATCGCCAGCAGCGTCCGCCGTACCGCCGTCACGCGCCGCACCCCGGCATCGGTCCGGCCGCTGGTTCTGGCACGCACCGCGCGTCGTGTCGCGGCGCGCGGGCAAGGTCTGCGCCGGCAGCTGACGCGGCCCTTGCAGCGAGGGCGCCAGATCGTGCGCCGCACCGCGGCGGCGGTTCGCGCCGGCATGGCTCCGGGACGCAACCTGGCGCGTATCGCCGGGCGGGCATTGGGACGGACTGCCGGCGGTTGGCCAGGCGGATATGGCCCAAATCACGGGCGCCGGCGGCGTATCGTCATCCGCGGTCCGGTCAGCATCACCATCCGGCCCAACTGAAACCCTGTCGGTGCAACAAGAAGGATCGCGGCGATGCGCACGGGTTCTTCGACCAGGCGGTTCCTGGACACCAAGCTGCGGGCGCTGAAAGCGCGCGCACAGCGCCTCAACCGCCTGACACCGAGGCGCATCGGACTTCGTCCCGAAGACCTGCCCTATGCGCCGTCGCGGGCTCACTTCCATGCCGCCAACAAGCGGTTGGCGACCATCGGCAACGCCATTAGCCGGCATATCGCCGAGATCGAGCGCGGCTGGCCGCCTGCCACCGCACAGGCCGCGCTCACCCAGATGGCCATGCTCGACCGCAGGATCGATCGGCTGCGCCGGACCTTCGGCATGTTCTTCGAGGTCATGTCGCAGCGCGGCTCAGGCTTTGCGCCGGCGCTCGCCGCCCATGATGCGATCGCGCTCGACTGCTACACGGTCGTCCGCGCTGCCCTGCCGGGCGTCTTCGGCGGTCCCCTCTTGAAGCCGCTGACCTATATGGAACATGGCTATTCGCCGGCGACGCAGCGTCGCGGCGTCGCACTTGCCCGGTTGCTCGGCGACAGCAATCCGTTCCCGGTCATCCGCGTTCCCTGGGATCGCGACAATCCCTGGCAGTCGGTCTTCCTGCATGAAGTCGCCCACAATCTGCAGGCCGACATGGGTCTGTGGCAGGAGAACGCGCAAGCGGTCGCCAACCGCCTGGCCTCGATGCGATTCGATCCGCTGGTGGTGACGATCCTGCGCCGCTGGCATAAGGAAATCTTCGCCGATCTCGCGGCGCTGCTGCTCGGCGGCACCGCGTCGGTCTGGGGCATGATGGAGTTCCTCGCCCATCCCGGCGCGCGTGCCCTCACCTACCGCCCCGGCGGGGCGCATCCAACCGGCTGGATCCGGGTTCTGATCCTGACCGAGATGCTGCGGCGCATGGGCTTTGCCGCCGAGGCGGCGCGCGCCGAACGCGTCTGGCGTGGCCTTTACAATCCGGCGCGCGGCCACAGGCTGCCTCCGGCTCTGCTTGCTTCGGTCCCTCGCCTCATTCCGGCGGTGGTCGATGAGATTGCCTACCAGCCGCGCCGGGGTCTTGGGCAGCACGCGCTGGCCGACGCCATCCCTTTCACGCGCGCCGACGAAGCCCGCATCCGCCGCGGCGGAATCCTGATCGCGGCCGGGCAAGTGCCCGACCTGCCGCCACGTTTTCTTGTGTCGGCCAGCCGTTTCGCGCTGGAAGCCGGCGCCGAACCGGACGCCATTGCCAAGCTTGTCATCAGAAACCTGGCCCAGCGTCAGGCAAACCGACGGCCCACTGCGCAACCGTCCCCAGCCGCACTCGTTGCATGAGGTGAGATGTCATGGTCGACGTATTTACAGCCGCCGCCAGCCCGGTCTCGAAATTTCGGTCTCCTGCCACGGTTGCCGTGGACAATCTGCTGCGCAAGACGCTGCGCGTCAGTGACCCGCGCGATCCCGACCAGATCGCCAACGCTCTCTTGAACTTCTATCCCGAGGAAGCAGACCGGGATCGACGCGAACAAGCCGGCCTGCCTTATTCGAGCGTGCCCGACTATGTGCCGCAAGCCCGCAACACGGGCCCGTCCTCCGTCGAGATGGCGCAGGCGCAGGACGATCTCGAACGCGACCTGCAGACGCTTTCGACCTCCTCGCCACTGAAGGACATCCGCATCGAGATGATCGGCTGGGGCCGTTCGATCCGGCAGCTCGCCAATGATGGACTGGCTGCCGCCAGGCTCGCTCTCGATTCGGTCAATCACGACCGTGCCATGTCGGCACGCCGCCAGCTCGGCGAGTATTCGCGCCTGGCGCGCTATGTCGGCACGCTCACCGACGGCAGCGCCATCCTGTTCAGGCGGTTTGCCCAAAGCTGCGATGTGCTGGCCGGGCTCATTCTTGTCGCCATCGGCGAGGGGCTGGCGTCCAACGGCATCACCCGCAGCACCTCGATCGTGCGTTCGGCGGCCGGAGAGCTGCAGGCACGCCGCAACGCCGTCATCATGGCGCTGCGCAGCCTGACCGGTTCGGTTGAAAGCACGCTTGGCCAGGAAGACTGGCCACGCGGTATCGAAGCCTACCGCAATCTGGTGCAGCAGTTGGAGGCCGGCGGCCAGGCAGACCTGCGCGCGCTGCTGGAGGAGAACGCGCTGTCGCAGGCGATGGATGACCTGGTTGACCTGTCGACCGGGGCAAGCGTCGAAGGCTTGCGCGAGCTGTCGACCGCATCGGCAATGCTGGTCCACCGCTTCCAGCGCCTGATCCAGTTCGGCCAGAGCATCCCGGTTCCGATCGACGTTTCGATCACCTCAGGCCCACCGGAATCACCGCCGCTGGTGGCATTCGTCTCCAGCCTGCAGCTCTTCGTCGATGCGTTCGTCGCCAAGGGCAGCTCGCGGCTGCTCTATGTCGCCCGGCCGCCGATCATCGTCTACGGCCTCTACGGCGCGGGCGGCCCCGACCAAGGCGCCATCCGCCTGATGAACCTCACCATCGCGCGCGGCTTCCTGCTCGAGCAGGTCGACTGCTTCGCCGGCTGCGGCTGCGACGACGACGATATCAGCTGCCAGGTGCTGCTGGATTACCTGCTGTTCCTGCTCGACAGGGCGATCGACCTCTATGCGGTCGGCACGGATCCGGACGGCCTCGGCGAACAGGAGAGGCGTGCGACCGCCGTCGGCATCGTCGTCGACGCGGTGCTGGAGCTGACCGACCAGTTGCAGAACCCCGGCGTGCTTTTGTGCGAATTCAGCGACAAGCTGAAGAGCAAGCTCGGCACGATCTCAGGCGAATTGCTCAACCCGTTCGGAGGTCCCGGCGCCTGGGATTCGAGCCTGAAAGGGCTGATTGTGCGTGAGTTGCGCACCTTCTACCAGGCGGAGGACCAGACCGAGCGCCTGGTGCGGTCGCTGACCCCGCAATGCGACTTCAACGTCTTCAATTTCCGCAACAACCAGTCGCTGATCCGCTGGATGATCCGCCGGATCCTCGCCGATACGTTCGGCCAGGGCACCAATCTGCCGAGCCCGGTCCAGATGCCGTCGCCGATCGCAAGCTCAATGGCGAGCATGGGGCAGAACCGTCCCGACTACTGGTCGGCCTGAGTGGGCAGCAGAGGAGCACGACAATGGCTGCGAAGATTCCGTTTCCCTACCACCCGGCCAACAAGTTCCACGCCGGGGTCAAGGCCCGCTTCGAAGTAGAGGCCGAGACGCCGCAGTCGATCGATCTGTTGACCGACAAGGTCGACAGCGGCAGCAAGGGGACCCAGAAGGCCATCGGCGACGTTGCCAAGGCAATCAAGGGGTACCCCGACGGTGAACAATCGAAGACCCTCGACCGCTTGACCGTCGCGATCGAAACCATTGCCTCCGCGCTGAAGAACCAGCCCAATGGCGACACCATCGACAAGAAGCTTGGCGAGATCAGCAAGGCGATCGACAGGCTGGATGAAACGGTGCAGTCGCTTGGCCTGCGCGACAAGGACAATGTCACGGCACTCTATGCCGCCGCTGTCGACACGTCGGGCGACATCGTCGGCCGGACGAACGCCGGGCTCTGGTTCAACCACGCGAAATTCATGTCGTTGCAGGACATCGTGACATTCCAGAAGGGCAAACCGCAGGAAAATCGCCGCAACGAGTTCGTCAAGCGCCTTCGCGATGCCAACACGTTCAGCAGCGGCCTGCCCGCGGTCGTCACCGATAGCGAACTGGTGCGCTTCTTCGACCTCGCGCCAGCCGTGATGAATGCGATTGCCGCCAGCCAGGACGTAGCGTCCGGCGGGCAACCGCCGCCAAGTGCCTGAGAACCCAAGTGCCTGAGAACCCAAAGTGCCTGAGAACTATGAGCCGCCAATTCGAGCAAGATGAGGTCTGATTATGGCTAGTGAATCCAACCAGGTCATCCAGCGGCTGTTCCAGCGCTTCTTCAGGGACGAGCTGGCGGGTTTGTCGCCGGCTGACCGCGCCGCTTTCGAGAGCGAATTCGAGGGTCGGTACGGGGAGTTGCTCGACCGCTCATCCAGCAAAGCAACAACCAGTTTCGCCGATCTGGTCGGCTTCGGCGATGGACCGGTCAAGCCGTTCGATGCGCTGCAGATGCCGCTGCTACGCAATGATTTCGACGAATCGATCATCCCGCCGCAGCTGCAGGCCTCGGCCGAACTCTACTACATCTACCAGATGGACCGCATGAAGCTGTTCCAGGTGGTCGATGTGCTGCGCCGGCTGTTCCAGAACGGCCAGATCCGCATCCAGCGCGGCCCTGGCGCGCGCGGGCTCTACATCCTCGAGAAGTGGCGGCCGATCCGCTACAAGCGCCGCGACCGGCTGATCGCCTATCGCCGCGTCTTCAACTATGGCCGCGCACCGGTGCCCGCAGGAGCCATCGTCAACCGCAGCTTCCACTTCCAGCTGGTCGCCTTCATGAATGCGATGTCGCAGTACTTCCAGGATCTGACCATCGGCCAGGTTATTCGCGGCAGTTCCACCATCAACGACCGGCCTTTCGCAGCGCTGGCCACGGTGCAGCGCGTCGGCACCGATCTGCGCTATCACCTAGACCGTTCGAGCTATGGCAACATCCTGGCTCTGACCCGTGAAACCGGACAGTATGTGCAACAGATTTTCGAGTTGTTCGACGCACCGGACATCAAGAAATCCTTCGACGCCAACACCAAATGGGACGTTATCGAAGCCGTCGCCAACCGTCATCTGGGCGGCGCCACCGAGATGTCGGAACGCGCCAAGATGGCCGATGCGGGGCGGCGAATCCTGCAATACATCGCCGAAAACGATTTCCGCACGACGATCACGCCGGCCGAATTCGACGCCGACGCCAAGAAAATGGGTTCGCAGGCCGATGCATGGCTGGCCGCCTACCGGCTGACGCGCGAAGGGCGCCGCTTCCCCGGCCTCGATGGCGATCGCGTGCATTGGTCATATGGGCTGAACCGCAACACCGCGTCGCGAATAGCCGCCTGAACCGTTCGCCGGGACTGAAGGGTGTCAGCGATGGACCACCAACTTGCTCTTGCGGGGCGTTTCGCGGCCAAGCCGCCGAACATCGTCATCGACGCCCCGCTGGCGTTGTCACCGATGGGGCTGCTGGTGACGGTAACGCTTTCGCAATCAGCGCGGGTGTGGCTGCCGCGCGGCTTTTACACCTTGCTCGACAACGACGAATACTATCGGCGTCGGCCCGATCAGATGGGAGGCGGTTGGCTCGCCCCCGGCACTCGCGATGCCATCCTCAAGGAACTGGCGCTGGAGCTCGAACCATGGCGCCGGGCGTGGCAGAACGGCCGCCTGTCATCCCGGGTGCACTGGATCGGTGACGCCCAGTATGAAAGCGCGCTGCCCGAGCGTGAGGAAACAGCCCTGTTGCCGCGCTTTGAAGGGTGCTGCGCCGCGCTCGAAACACGTTTTGGCGATGTCGCCGGCACCGCCGCTCCGCTCGACGAGTGCGCGCGCGACGTGGTCGCGCTCTCCGCCGCGCTTCAGCCCGACAGCACCTATGTTCTCACCATCGCCGGCAATGACGGCGCCAGGCCGCCATTGTGCGACTATCTCGAACGGCTGGCATTTCCCACCAAACGCCATCCTGGAGCAACCCCCGGATGGTCCGGCCCGGCGCTCTGGCCCGCTGCTGCTCCAATCGCCGCGAGCGGCCGCAATGCCGCGATCGTGCAGGTGGTCGCGCCGGTCATCCTGGCGCTGCCCGACGGCTGGAGCGAGACCGACTGGGCGCTGGAAGATCCGGCCGACCATGATGATGGGACGCCGGACGATCCTTGGCGCAATGCCTGTGCGCTCTGGTACGAGCTGGTGCCGAAGGAGGCCGCGGCATGAAACCGCCTCGCATCCACCCGGTCCACGGCCTGCGCACCAATGCGCGCGACCTGGTGATGATCAGCGTCGCCGGACAGGTCGCCTCGCCGACCGAGAGGGGCACGCCGTGGCGGATCGGTTATGACGGCAGGCCGCGCTCGCTGCCGGGCACCGGCGGCATCGTGCTCAACCATCGTGTCGGCGACCCCTGCGTCGGGCTGGCCGGCGACCATGTCGAACCGGCGGTGTCGATCCGCAACGAGGCGCGCGCCGCCGGCGGCAGCCCGGACGCCGCCAACCAGGCGCTGCAGAGCTATTCCTGCGTCGGCAACCACGCGATCGTGACCACAGGCCGCGCCGCCGGCGCACGCGGCGTGGTGACCGGCAAGCATGGCGGCGTCGACACCGTGCTGATCGACTTTCCGCTGCCGGCGATGCGGCAGATGGCGATCGGTGACCGCATCCAGGTCTGGGCCTATGGGCTTGGCCTGCGCCTGACCGATTATCCCGACGTCGCGATCTGGAACTGCTCGCCGCGGCTGCTCGCCCGCTGGCGGCCAGTCGAGCGCAACGGCCGGATCCACGTCAAGGTGACACACCGCATCCCCGCCCGCGTCATGGGCTCGGGCCTCGGCCGCAACAATGTGCTGCGCGGCGACTACGATATCCAGATGTCGGATCCTGGCATGGTGCGGCGCTACAAGCTCGGCTCGCTGCGTTTCGGCGACATTGTCGGGATCATGGACGCCGACAACCGCTATGGCCGGTCACGGCTGGGCGGGCATGTGTCGGTGGGCGTCATCGTGCACAGTGACAGCACCGTCGCGGGTCATGGCCCAGGCGTTGTCTCGCTACTTTCAGCGCCGGCCTCGATTCTCCAGTTGGAGCTCAGCCCGGACGCCAATATCGCGCGCTACCTGGACATTCGCCCACCCCGACCGGCACGGCCGTCCTTTCCCTTGCCGACCGTCGAGCAAAGGGAACGAACCGTGGCAAGGCTGCGCCGGCGGGCGACGGCAGCGGACCCAAGCATGGTGGCCGGATCCGGCTAGATCCGAGCCCGGGCGGAGAAACGAGTTACGAGAAAGGGATCGGCATGTCATATCTCGACGAACAACTCGACGCGCTGGTCAACGAGGCCGCGCAAACGGTCGCTCACCGCTCGCCATGCGGCTGCTCGCGCTGTCGCCGACAACAGGGCTTTCGCGCTGTCGAGGTCAGGCGCCGGCATTTTCCGAGCTGTGGCTGCGGCAGTTGCGGGGATGCCTCTTCGTTTGATGAGACAGCCATACGGCGCGGGCGAGCCCCGCGGCCGGCGCGCGGCCAGACGTCGGTGCGGGCGCGCGGGTCACAACTGCCGGGCTGGCGCGGCTGGACGCCGCCGGTCTCGCTGGCTGCGATCGACGCGGCGCGCACCGCCGCCAGCCGGGGCGGACGCGTCGATGCTTTGTTGCGGCCGTTCCTGGCGCCAGGGCCGCAGGTCTATCGCATCACCCGCGCCGGCATCGACCGCGACCGCCCGCTCAGCATCGGCATGACCAAGGGCAACAATTCGATCGCGCAGAGAATTATCGAGCACTATCGGCAGCCGAGCCGCGCCGACCCCAGAGTAAACACCGCGATCCGCAATCTGCAGCCGGGCCAGATCCTGGTCCAGGCAGCCCGGCTCACCCGCCAGGCCATGCATCCAAGGCGGGCCAGGAACTACGAAGGCTGGCTGCAGGACCGGGAGCGCCCGCTGCTCTACGACCCCAACAGCACGACATTCGATGAAATGGCGCTGATGCGCAACAATTGAACGAAGGGAGATTCCCATGCACGGGCAAGTCGCACCTCATGCAAGGTCGGTATGGGCCGACCTCGACGCCATCGTTCTTCAGGAGGTCAAAGCACTGCGCGCCGCCTCGCCGCGCCCGGCTGAAATACCCTTCAACTCCGACGAGGAATTCATGGATCTCGCGGCGGCCTATCTCGAAGGCCGCGGCGACGAGGCTCATCTTCTGATGGAGCGACTGCGAGGCTTGCTCGGCCTGACTGCAAGTGCTGACGCGGATCAGGCTGAGGCGTCGCAAGAAGTTCCGCGCATGAAGGTGGGATGGATGATGCGGTGCAACCGGGGGCCATGCCCGTGGATGGCGCGACGCCGGAGGCCGAACGCGAGCAAGACACATGATGCTTTTTCGCCCACCCCCTTCGAACTCGACCGGCTAGCCGACGAAGCGGACTATGCGGTGGTTGGGCCGACTGACGGGCGCGCCAGGGTCACGCACACCAACCGCTTTCCACACAGCGCGGTCTGCCACATCGAGCGCGATTTCGGCGATGGCAGGATGACCGGCTGTACTGCCTTCCTGATTTCGCCGACGCGGCTGTTGACCGCGGCGCATTGCATCACCAGTCCGATCCGGCAACGGCTCGGCCTGCCCAATCTCGCCGTGCGCATCCGTGTCACGCCGGGTCGAGCCTCGCGTGACGCGCGGCCGTTCGGCTGGCAGTGGGCCAAGCAATGGCACGTCAACCCGCCATACCGCCGCCGCCCGTCTGGCCTGCACGATGTCGGGCTGATCGAGCTTGAGCGGCCCTTTTCGCCATCGCCCGGACACTTCCAACTCTGGTCGCCGAACCGCCAGGATCTCGAGAGGCTTCGCAGCTCCCGGCTCCTTCACATTTCGGGCTATCCGGCCGACAAACCGGACGGCACGCAATGGGAGCATTCCGAGCGCCTGGACCGGATCACGGAACGGCAGCTTTTCTACAGCGTCGATACCTGTCCGGGACATAGCGGCGCTCCAGTCTGGATCCATCGCCAGCAGGCCGGCCCACCGGTGGTGATCGCGGTTCACACCGCCGGTCCGCGTCCACATTCGGGTGGTGCCTGGGGGTGCCGGCCTGGGGTGCCGCTCGCCCCGGCCGGCCTGTTCAACCGAGGCGTCAGGCTTACCCCCGATCTCTTGCGCTCGATTCGCGCCGGATTCAGGCGCTGAAAGGTGAAAATTGGCGACCCGACGATGATTTTTGGAATGCTAATATTTCGGAAGGTGTTATAGTCGCAACCATCTATGCAGCTTTCATACTGGTTGCGCCGGGGTTCGGCGGCGCGGCAGTTTTGTTAGGGCGCCAGGGCTTGTGATTGTACTGAGTTTCCTGCCAACTGGGGCGTTCGGCCATGGTTGCACGTGCCGAGAACTTGCAGAGACTTTCCGACTTCGCTGACGAGATTGCTGCGTCACGGAAAAAGTGCGATCCGGAAACGGATACATCGAACTTTGTCGTGAACGGCCATTCGCTGGTTGCCATCCGTTACGCGGACGACGATCGCGGGGATCCAGACGGTCATACTGATCAGCGCCAGCCGGTGGGACGCCTCGTGTGCGCCGGCACGCACTACCTGATCTATGACGCCGTCTACATGCCGGACGTTGCCACCGATCTTCCGCCTTCGGCCGCCGAAATACTGACCCGGCGCGAACTCCAGATCGCCTTACTGATCGCTGACGGCAAGCTGGACAAAGAGATCGCGCGGCAGCTCGGCATCAGCGGCTACACCGTACGCGAGCACATCAGGCGGATCTTCGCGAAGCTGAATATCGGCCGGCGTTCGGCGATTGCATCCTGTGTGCTGGCGGGTCGGGCGGACTTCCGCCATGATGTGCGGTAGGGTCGGTCGAGCGTTTTTTCGAGGGATCGGCACTGAGCAGCAGGTCGCACGGGTCGGCCGGAATGCCGAACTCCTGGCAAAGGCCGGTCGACTTCACCTGATTCCTGAAATAGCGCAGCGCCGAAAGTCCTTGATGGCGCTGTTGCCGATCAACGCCATGCCGGGGGCGCCGGCAGGCTGCTTCCGAGCCAGCGATCGGGCAATGTAAGTATCTCTTCATAGTTGACAAAAACTATGATTTCTGTAACAAACTCCACAAAACAAGAGACCATGGATTTCGGGGAGGCCAATGGCGATAAGCGATGTTCTGATGCGCGGGGATCTGGCGCTGACGCCGTCGGAAGAGAAGATCGTCCGGCTGCTTTTGACGGACTATCCGACCTCCGGCCTGGGCACCGCCTCTTCGCTCGCCCGGCGCGCCGGCGTCAGCGATCCGACCGTGGTCCGGCTGGTCGTCAAGCTCGGCTATGAAGGCTTTCCGGATTTCCAGTCCAAACTGCTGGCCGAGGTCGAAGCCAGACTGCATTCGCCTTTGTTGATGATGGAGGCTAAGCGGCAAAGCGGCTCCAGCGACAGCGCCGTGCTCGCCTATCTCGATTCCGTCACCGCGGCGCTGCAGAAAGCCACCGCCGCGACGCCGGTGCAGACCTACGAGCGGGCCGCCCGCCTTTTGATGGAGGCCAAGGGCGAGATCGTGCTGGTCGGCGGCCGCTTCAGCCGCCATATCGCCGGCATGCTGGCGGGATATCTCGGGCAGTTCCGCTCCGGCGTTCGCGATCTCGGTGTGCTTTCTCCTCAGGCCTTCGACACGCTGGCCGATCTCGGCCGCCGCGACGTGCTGGTCGTCTTCGACTATCGCCGCTACCAGCTCGACGTCATGGCCTATGCAAGCCAGGCAGCAGCACTCGACGTGCGCATCCTGCTTTTCACCGACCAATGGCTGTCGCCGATATCAGACCTCGCCGAAGTCACCATCGTCAGCCCGCTGGAAGTCGCCTCGCCCTACGACACGCTGGCGCCGGCGATCGCGCAGATGGAAGCGCTTACCGCCCACATCGTCTCGACGCTGGGCGACGACGCCCGGGCGCGCATCGAAAGGATCGAGAAAGTGCGGCACGCCAATGCGGTGACCCTCGACAGCGACCCGCAATCGAACGGCGCGCGCCAGACAGCTGGGCCGCGCAAGACACCCGGACCCAAATCAGCAAAGCAGGACGACCAAGCATGACCCAAGCCTTACCCAAGCAGGCCCTACCCAAGCGAGACGAAGCTTTCCGTGCCGGCGAGACGGCGCTGCTGCTTGTCGACATGCAGCGCATCTGGCTGGAACCGGGCGCCGATCCCTCGCACCCGGAGCGCGGCCCCGACCATTATTTCTACCGGCAGACATCCTCGCAGACGATCCCCAACCAGGAGCGGCTGCTGGCGGCGGCGCGTGCCAATGGTGTGGAAGTGCTGCACACCATCATCCAGAGCCTGACCGAAGACGGCCGCGACCGCTCGCTCGACCACAAGCTGACGCCGATCCATGTCGCGCCGAGCCTCCCTGAGGGCATGCCGGTGGCATCTTTGGCGCCTGTCGGCGACGAGATCATGCTGCCGAAGACATCGTCCGGCATCTTCAACTCGACCAATGTCGACTACCTCCTGAAGAACCTCGGCATCCGCTACCTCGTCGTGGTCGGCGTGCTCACCGATCAATGCGTCGACATGACCGTGCGCGACGGCGCCGACCGCGGCTATCTCGTCACCTGTGTCGCGGACGCCTGCGCCACCATCACCCAGGAGCGCCACGATATCGCGCTGAAAGCCTTCGGCGGCTATTGCTGGGTCGCCGACACCGACACCGTCGTCGACCGTTTCAACGCTCTGGGAAAAACGGCATGACATCGACCGTCGAGCCCCTCGTTGCCGTCGTCACAACGGATCTCTGCGCCATCACGCGGGGCCGTTTCGTGGTTGAAAGCAGGCTGCAGAAGACCGCCACGACCGGTGTCGGGTGGCTGCAAGCCAACCTGTCGATGACGCCGTTCAATTCCATCGTCGTTCCCAATCCCTGGGGCTCGTCGGGCGATCTGCGGCTGATCCCCGATCTCAAGGCGCGCTTCCGCACCGAACGGACCGGATCGCCGACGCCCTTCGACATGGTGGCCGGCGACATTGTCGAGCTCGACGGCAGCCCCTGGCTCGGCTGCACGCGGACCATGCTCAGGGATGCGCTGGCGGAGCTGAAGGCCGCAACCGGCCTTTCCGTCATCGCCGCCTTCGAGCATGAGTTCCACATTGCCGACGGCAGCTTCGCGCCGGCGCATTCGATGTCCTTCGCCGCGCTGCGCCGCACCGATCCGTTCGCTCCCAATTTGATGGCGGCGCTGGAGGAGGCCGGCGTCGGTCCGGAAGTGGTCATCGCCGAATTCGGTGACGAGCAGTTCGAGGTGACACATGAGCCTGCGGACGCGCTGACGGCAGCTGACCGTGCCGTCGCCATCCGCGAGATCACCCGCGAAGTGGCACGCAATGCTGGCTGGCGGGCGAGCTTCGCGCCCAAGACCGCGCCCAATGCCGTCGGCAATGGCGTGCACATCCATTTCAGCTTCGTCGACGAGGCCGGCAAGCCGGTGACCTACGATGCGGCGCAACCCGGAGGCCTGTCCGCCAAGGCCGGCGCCTTCTGTGCCGGCGTGCTGCGACACCTCCCGGCGATCACTGCCATGACAGCGTCGAGCGTGTCATCCTTCTACCGGCTGAAGCCGCACAGCTGGAGTTCGTCCTACACCTGGCTCGCCGACCGCGACCGCGAGGCGTCCTTGCGCATTTGTCCGACGGTGACGATCGGCGGGCGCGATCCGGCACGGCAGTACAATGTTGAATACCGGGCGGCCGACGCCACCGGCAATCCTTACCTGTCGCTGGCGGCGATCATCCGCGCCGGGCTGGAAGGGCTGAAGGCGGAGCTGCCATCGCCGCGGCTGGTTACCGGCGATCCGACGCTGATGAGCGAGGCGGAGCGGGAAAAGCTCGGCCTCGTGCGGCTGCCGGAAACTCTGCCGGCGGCGCTGGACGCGCTTCTGGCCGACAAGACCGTCACCGGATGGTTCGCGCCTGTCTTCATCGAGACCTTCGTCGGCCTCAAGCAGCATGAGGCGGAGCGTCTGGCCGGCCTCGATCCGGCTGCCATCTGCGATCTCTACCGGACGCTTTATTGATGACTGCGCAGACTGAAAAAGACCTGCTCCCTCGAAAAGATTGGCCTGACGCCGTCGAGGTTCTCAATGAGCATGGCCGCTCGGATATCGTCCTGTTGTGCGAGCATGCCTCCAACCACATACCGGTCGAGTATCGGCAGCTCGGCCTCGATGCCAGCCATCTGCAGCGCCACATCGCCTGGGATATCGGCGCCGCTGAGGTGACGCGGCTCTTGTCGGCACGACTCGATGCAGCGGCCTTCCTCAGCGGCTATTCGCGGCTGCTGATCGACCTCAACCGGCCACTGGGCACCTCCGGCAGCATCCCGGTTCTGTCGGAAGACACCGACATTCCCGGCAATGTCGGCATCGACACGGTGGAACGGGACCGGCGCGCGGAAATCATGTTCGCACCGTTCCATGACCGGGTGGCCTCGTATCTCGATCGCCGGGTAGAAGCAGGCCGGCCAACGCTGATCGTGACGATCCATTCCTTCACGCCGGTGTTCCTGGGTGTCGCCAGGCCATGGCATGCGGGCGTGCTGCACGACCATGCGGCCGGTCTCGCCGAAGCGATCCTGTCGGGCCTGCGCGCCGACGCAACGCTCAACGTCGCCGCCAACGTGCCCTATGTGATCAGCCGCGACGCCGATTATGCCGTGCCGGTCCATGGTGACGACCGCGGCATCCCCGCCGTCCTCGTCGAGATCCGGCAGGACCTGCTGGCAAACCGGGTCGGCATCGAGGAGTGGGCGGACCGGCTGGCGGCGGCACTGCCGGCCGAGACGGAGGCAATCCCGTGAGCAATCTCAGCCTGCGCGAACGCGACGCCGCGACCATCGCGCAGATCGGCAAGCTGCGCTTCTCACCGCTCAGCGTCGTCGGCGGCAGGGGTAACCGGCTGATCGAGGAAGGCGGCCGCTCGCTGCTCGACCTGTCCGGATCGGCCGGCCCGGCGGTGCTCGGCTACGGCCATCCGGCCATCGTCGAGGCGGTCGAGGCCTCCGTCCGTGACATGGCGGGCGCCAGCCTGCTGCTCTATCCGAACGAGCCCGCCGTCTCGCTGGCCGAGCGGTTGCTGGCAATCACCCCTGGAGACGGCGAACGGCGCGTCTGGTTCGGCCATTCCGGTTCGGACGCCAATGACTGCGCTGTGCGCGTGCTGCAGGCGGCCACCGGCCGGTCGCGCTTCATCTCCTTCATCGGCTCCTATCACGGCAACCTTTCGGGCTCGATGGGCATCAGCGGCCACACCGCCATGACGCATACGCTGCCGCGGCCGGGCGTGGTGCTGCTGCCCTATCCCGATCCGTTCCGGCCGAATTTCAGCGGCGAGGAGGTGCTTGCCCTGCTCGACTACCAGTTCGAGACCACCTGCCCGCCGCATCAGGTCGCGGCGGTGTTCATCGAGCCGCTGATGTCGGATGGCGGGCTGATCGTGCCGCCGCCGGGGTTCCTGAAGGCGCTGCAGGAGCGCTGCCGCAAGCACGGCATCAAGATCGTCGTCGACGAGGTCAAGGTCGGGCTCGCCCGCAGCGGCATGATGCACTGCTTCCAGCACGAAGGGCTGACGCCGGACCTCGTCGTGTTCGGCAAGGGCATTGGCGGCGGGCTGCCGCTGTCGGCCGTGATCGGGCCGAAGGAGATCATGGATCATGCACCGGCCTTCGCCTTGCAGACCACCGCCGGCAATCCGGTGGCGACATCGGCCGGCAATGCGGTGCTGAAGACGATCGAAAGCGAAGGCCTGGTCGAACGCTCGGCGCGGATCGGCAAGCTCTTTTCCGATGCGCTGCGGGCACTCGGCGAAAAACATGCGATCATCGGCGACGTGCGCGGGCGTGGCCTCGCCATCGGCGTCGACCTGGTCAAGGACCGCGCAACGCGCGAGCCAGTGCCCGCCACGACCACGGCCAAGATCATCTATCGCGGCTACGAACTCGGCGCGGCCTTCACCTATGTCGGGCTCAAGGCCAATGTGCTCGAATTCATGCCGCCGCTGACATTGACCGAAGACGAAGTGGCCGAGGGCGTGGCGATCGTCGATCAGGCGATCGCCGACGTGAGTGCCGGCAAGGTCTCGGATGCGAATGTCGCGTCGTTCATGATGTGGTGAAAGAGAAACGCGCGCTCCATCAAAGTGCTCCGGCGGGTCGGCCCTGTCTCTCGAAGTATATGCGAAAGCCCGCGCCCCTGGCGGAGGCGCGGCTTTTTTCACTGCGGCACGGGCGGCTCAGGCGGCGCGCTGGCTTTGTTTCGGCCGCAGATTCTGGTTCATGCGGAACAGGTTCAGCGGGTCATAGCGCTGCTTGATCTCCAGAAGCCGCTGGTAATTGCCGCCATAGGCCGCTTCCACCCGGTCGACCTCGTCCTCAGGCATGAAGTTCACATAGGCTGTGCCGGCAGAATAGGGTTTGGCCGCCTCATAGAGGCTGCGCGCCCAACCGATGCAGGCCCTATCCATTGCCGGTTCGCGCCAGCGGGCATGAACATTCATGACGAAGTGCGAGCTGCGTTGTGGAAACGCCGTCGCGTTCTGCTCCACACGGCCCGCCGCACCGCCGACATGGCCGATGAATATCTCGCATTCCGGACCAGGAAGCTCACGTATCGCTTCGGTGACGATCTCAACTGCCCTGTCGGGAAGCTGGGTGAAGTCATGGCTCTTCCAGTAGTTGCGGGCGCCGGGGGTAAGCAATGGGTCGAATGCCTGCTGCCAGCCGGTGAACGGGTTGGGGCCGACGACATCGGCAATCGGCGAGCCGATGGCGCGAAGCTTCTTGGTCGCCTTTTCACCTGCCTGGAGATCGCCGCAATAGCACATGGCCAGCACCAGAACATCCTTGCCATGCCACTCGGCCGGCAGGAAGGGCAGCGGCGGCGCTTGCCGCATCACCACCCAGCAGGTCAGTTCGTCGGGCGCCGTTTCGAGCGCCTTGCGATACTCCTCCAGCACCTTCTCGGCATCGGCGAAAGGATGGACGACAAGCCCCGACAGAACTTGCGGACCCATCTGGTGGAGCTGAAACTCGAATGCCGTGACAATGCCGAAATTGCCGCCGCCGCCACGCAGCGCCCAGAACAGGTCCGGATTTTCCGTCTGGCTGGCGCGCAGCAACTTGCCGTCGGCGGTGACCACATCGGCGGAGACAAGATTGTCGATGGTCAGGCCGAATTTGCGGGTGATCCAGCCAAAGCCACCGCCCAGAGTCAGGCCTGATATGCCGGTGGTCGAATTGATGCCGGTCGGCACCGCCAGCCCGAAGGCCTGCGTTTCGCGGTCGACATCGGCGAGCGTGGCGCCGGGTCCGACCCATGCCCGCCGTGCGGCGGGATCGACCCGCACCGACTTCATCGGCGACAAATCGATCATCAGACCGCCATCGCAGACAGCGCTGCCGGCAATGTTGTGGCCGCCGCCGCGCACGGAGACGAGAAGCCTGTTTTCCCTGGCGAAATTCACGGCACGGATGACGTCGGAGGCGCCGACGCAACACACGATCAGCCCGGGCCGCCGGTCGACCGTGGCATTCCACACGGTGCGGGCTTCGTTGTAGGCAGCGTCCCCCTGCTGCAGCAGTGTGCCGCGCAATTGTGCCGAAAGCGCTTCTATTGCCTCGGCGTCGACTGTCGTCTTGCCGCGATCAAGCGTGGTGAGGCTCATGGTGTTCATGGTTTCCTCCCGATTTGCTTATGAGCCGTTCTCCCTCAAACGCCTTTAATTCTGCTCTTATATTAGGTGCCGCGCAAGTTGGAGCAGCTGACGGGAACGGCGCATGGCGGACAAAAATCCTGGCGTGGATGTCACACCAGCAAGCGCTCGCTCGTCATGGGATCGGCACCAACAGAAGGAAGCCAACCATGACCGCAAAAATCGACCTCTTCGCCGCCGCCCCTTCGCTGATGAAGAACTGGCAGCGCTCCTCGATCGAGCTCTCCGCCGCCGCCAGCCTCGAGCACAGCCTCACCGAACTGGTGAAACTGCGTGCATCGCAGATCAATGGCTGCGCCAACTGCATCAATCTCCACGCCACCGAGGCGCGCGAGAATGGGGAAACCGAGCAGCGCATCTACCTTTTGCCGGCCTGGCGCGAGGCCCCCTGCTACAGCGACCGCGAACGCGCCGCGCTTGGCTGGACCGAGGCGCTTACTCGGCTTTCGGAAGACACCGGCCGCGCAGGCGCCTATGAAGAGCTGAAGGCGCATTTCACGGAGGAGGAGCAGATCAAGCTCACCCTGACGATCAACATCATCAACGCCTGGAACCGCATCGCTGTCGGTTTTGGCCTGTATGCCGACCCGGCTGCCGTGAAGGCCGCCCGGGTGGCCGCGGCCTGATGACGAGCTCAGCGGCCGACGATGCGGCAGCGGACTTCGGCCCGCTGCGCCCCAAGCTCATGCGTGTCGCCTACCGCATGCTGGGTTCGGTGTCGGACGCCGAGGATGCCGTACAGGAGGCTTTCATCCGCTGGATGAAGGCCGACCGCGCCGCGGTGCGCGAGCCCGAGGCATTCCTGCGCCGCACGGTGACGCGGCTCTGTCTCGACCAGCTCAAATCCGCGCGGCACAAACGCGAGACCTATGTCGGCCCCTGGCTTCCCGATCCCGTGGTGGAGGAGGACGAAGTGGAAGACGTGACCTTGCCGCTGATGCTGGTGCTGGAGCGCCTGTCTCCGCTCGAGCGGGCGGCCTTTCTGCTGCACGACGTGTTCGGCCTGGGGTTTGACGAGGTCGCGGCCGCCATCGAGCGCGACCCGGCGGCCTGCCGCCAGCTCGCGGCACGGGCACGCGGCCATGTCCGCGAGGCCCGGCCGCGTTTCACGGTGGAAAGGCAACGGGGCCTCGAGCTTGCCGAGGCCTTTTTCACGGCTTCGCGCAGCGGCGACATGAAGGCGCTTGGCGCCATGTTGAGCGCCGATGTCATCGCCCATGCCGACGGCGGCGGCAAGCGTCCGGCAGCCGCGGAGCCGGCCCTGGGTTTCGATGCCGTCATGAAGCAATACGAGCGTGTCGCGGCCTGGTTGCGCACGCGTGGCTCGAAACTTGTCCGCGTCGGTTTCATCAACGGCTTGCCGGGTTCGTCACCCTGGAAGCCGATGGCGAACTCCAGACCACCGCACTCGACATCGAGGACGGCAAGATCGCGGCCATCTATGTCGTGCGCAACCCCGATAAGCTCAGGCACCTACATTAAGCTACAAACTCCTCAGGCCAGCCCGAACTTCTCCACGGCGCGCATGATGCCACGCAGTTCGGCGAGGCCTTTCAGCCGGCCGATCAGCGAATATCCGGGATTGATCTTCTTCTTGCCGATGTCGTCGGCGAGCAGGTGGCCATGGTCCGGCCGCATCGGAATACGCCAGTCGGCACGGCCCTCCTTGCGCCGGCGTGCCTCCTCCTGCATCAGAGCCAGGATGACATGCGCCATGTCGGTGCCGCCCTCGAGATGCTCGGCTTCGTAGAACGAGCCGTCCTCCTCGATGGTGATGTTGCGCAGGTGGACGAAATGGATGCGGTCGGCGAATTCCTTGACCATGGCGACGATGTCGTTGTCGGCGCGCGTGCCGTAGGAGCCGGTGCAGAAGGTCAGGCCATTGGCCAGGCTGTCGACGGCGTTGAGGATGAACCGTGCATCCTGCCCGGTCGATACGACGCGCGGCAAGCCATAGAGCGAAAAGGGCGGGTCGTCGGGATGGATGCACATGCGCACCCCTTCCTCTTCCGCGACCGGAATGATCTCGCGCAGGAACCAGGCGAGGTTGTCGCGCAACTCGTTCGGCCCGATCCCATCATATTCCGCTAAAGCCTCGCGGAAACTGTCGCGGTCATATTTGCGCTCGGTTGCCGGGAGGCCGGCAATGAGGTTGCGCTCGATCTGGTCGATCTGCTCTGCCGTCAGGGCCTTCAGCCGCTTCTCGGCCTCAGCGATACGCGCCGGTGTATAGCTGGCGGCGCCGTTCTTGCGCTGCAGTACGAAGAGATCATAGGCGGCAAAGTCGATGGCATCGAAGCGCAAGGCATAGCCGGTTGTCGGCAGGCGATACATGAGGTCGGTGCGCGTCCAGTCCACCACCGGCATGAAATTGTAGCAGATCGTCTTGATGCCGGCCTTGGCGAGCGTGCGGATGCTGTCGCGATAGTAGCCGGCATAGCGCTCGCGTTCAGGTGCGCCGATCTTGAAGGAATTGTGGACCGGGATGCTTTCGACCACCGACCATGTCAGGCCGGCGGCCTCGATGATGCGCTTTCGCTCGAGCACATCGGTTTCGGGCCAGGCCCTGCCATCGTAGATATGATGGAGCGCCGAAACCACGCCGGTGGCGCCAGCCTGCTTGACATGTTCAAGCGTCACCGGGTCATCCGGACCATACCAGCGCCAGCACTGTTCCATTGCCACTTTCCTTTTTGCGAGAGACCGGCAACCTATTGTTTGACTACGATGAGTGTCAAACTCAGAACCAGGTTTTTCGATAGCGCATGAAGGAGCTCCCGCGATGAAGGATTTCGACGGCAAGGTGGCATTGGTGACAGGGACGACCGGCATCGCGCTCGCCACCGCAAGACGGCTGGCGCAGGGGGGTGCGGCGATCATCGCCTGCGGCATCGACCGGGCCGCCAATGCCGCCATGCAGGAGAGCCTTGCCAAGGCCGGAGCGGACGCGCTGGTGCAAACGGTCGACGTCTCCGTTTCCGATCAGGTGCGCGACGCGGTTGCGGCCGGCGTCGCGAAATTCGGCGGCATCGACGTCATCGTCAATTCCGCCGCGGTCCATCCCTACGGCACGGCGACGACGACCGATTGGGAAACCTGGAACCGGGCGATGACGGTCAATGTCGGATCGATCTACCTGACCGCCCATTTCGGCATCCCGGAAATGATCAAGCGCGGCGGCGGCGCCATCGTCAACGTCGCTTCGGTGCAAGGCTTCGCCTGCCAGCAGAACGTCGCCGCCTATGCCACGACCAAGGGCGCCATCCATACGCTGACCCGCTCGCTGGCGCTCGACTACGCGGCATCAGGCATAAGGGTCAATTCGGTCAGCCCGGGCTCGATCCGCACGCCGATCCTGGAAAAAGCCGCGCGCGGCGACAGTGGCAGCGATGCCGATGTCGAAGAGGCCTACAGGCGCTTCGGCGCGGCGCATCCGCTTGGCCGCATCGGCGAGCCGGAAGAGGTGGCGGAACTCATCGCTTTCCTGTGCTCGTCCAAGGCCGGCTTCTGCACCGGCGCCGACTACAAGATCGATGGCGGCCTGACCGCCGGCATCGGCGTGAAGTAGACGATCGACCGAACCTTTTGGCAAAACTCAAAGACTGGCGGCGCACCGTCACTCGCTAAGACAGGTGCGCCCACACCCTCTTGTCCGTCATATGCATCGCAGCAGCCGTCATCTTCTGGCTCTAATCAATGAGCCCTGAGCCTAGCGTTTATCGTCGGATATTTTCTTGGCGGCGTTGACGTCGAAGTAATCACGCCAGGCTACGATGTGATCGCCCTCCACTTCGAATATGCCCATCAACTTGACGGCGGCGATTTCGCTGCCATCAGAGCGTACAAAACGATCCAGTCGCTCGGTCAACACGCGATTTCCGTCTGCCGCGATAGCAAGCATGTCAAAATGGACTGCCGCGATGCTCGGGGATCTATTGGGTCGTTCTAAAAATGCGATTGCCTCTTCAATGCCAGTAGTGCTCGAAATACCTTCATTGACCCAAACTGTCTTGGGCGTGAAATATCGCCTAATGGCGACCTTGCCATCATCCTCTGAGATAGCAGCGGAGAAGGCGGTGACGATTTCGATGGGCGTTGGCATTCTACTGTCCTCTATCTTGTTAGAATTGTCGCCCGGCTGAGCCAAAGCAACAGTGGAAAACATCGCAGCGACCGGGTTATGAGCGCATGCTTCATCTGAGCAGCCTCCAGCCTCCATGCAGAAGATTTGGCGTCAGCGAAGCCAACCAGCGTGGTCGGGGTTTTCGTAAATATTCGGAATGATGACCCATCTCCGCGTCCAGCGCGTCGTTCGCAAGCCGGCGTCTCAGCCGGCGGAGAACTTCTGGACGGCGGTAACGTCGAAATAGTCCCGCCACTCGACGATCTTGTCGCCTTCGAGCTCGAAGATGCCCATGATCATCACGCGTCCGATTTCACTGCCGTTGGCACGCTCGAACCGGTCGAGCCTTTCGGTGAGAACGCGAGATCCGTCGGCCGCAATCGCGAGCATGTCGATATGGACCGTGGAGATGCCTATCGACGTCTCCAGTTCGTCGATCATGGCAATGGCCTCTTCGGCGCCCTTTGTGACTGAAATGCCTTCGTTGACCCAGCGCGTGTTGGGTGTGAACCAGCGACGCACGGCTGGTCTTCCGCCGTCTTCAACGAATGTGGCGCAGAAAGCTGATACAGTTTCGATCGGGGTGGGCATGGCAGCTTCTCCTAGATGATTTAGAAGCCTTATGGCCTCGGTGTTGAGCCTGAAAATAGGCATTGAACCGTGACGCCACGATGCCGGATTTTCCGCTACAATTGCCTGATTTTCCGGAATGCTTGATAACTCTGGGCAATCGAGTCAAGATGCCTTGATGAGCGAACTCGACAAGATCCGCGCCATCGCAGTGCGTCACGCTGGGCGTAAAAGCCTTCAACTGCCGCGACTGTTCGCTTACACACTCGACCATACAACCGAGATCGACCCGCTGATCTACGATCCTGCGGCGTCCCTGGTGATCCAGGGAACTCAGCGCATGTTTATAGGCGACAAGATGTTTGAGTACGGTCCTGGTCAAAGCATGATCGTCGCGGCTGAGATCGCTGCGTTGGGTCAGATCTGTGAGGCGTCAGAGGATCAACCGTTTCTCGCAGTCGGTCTGTTTTTGGACCCGGCCCTGCTGTCGGATCTCGTACTTGAAATGGCCGCGATACCAGAGTTGCCGATTGGGTCGGGATACGGGGTTAGCACCGCGAGCGCGTCGCTTCTGGGCGCTTGGGGAAGACTACTGGAATTACTCGATCGCCCAACCGAAATCCCGGTCATGGCTCAGTCTCTGGAGCACGAGCTCATGTTTCGGCTGCTGATGGGACCGCACGGCGGCCTGCTCCGTCAGATTGCCGGATCTGACTCGCGCCTGATGCACATCCGAAAGGCCATGGCTTGGATCCGCGACCATTACACCGAGCGCCTCAATTTCAAGGCGGTCGCTGCGCTCACGGGCATGAGCGTATCCGTTTTTTACGACCGCTTTAAAGCCGTCGCTGCCGTCAGCCCGCTTCAGTATCAGAAATATATCCGGCTCCACGAGGCCCGCCGCCGCATGATCGCAAACCAAGGAGGTGCAGCCGAGGTGGGGTTCGCGGTCGGCTACGAAAGCGCCTCGCAATTCAGCCGCGAGTACAAGCGTCTCTTTGGAGCGCCGCCGGGTCAGGACACCGAGAAAGCGAAGGCAGGCTTGGGGGGCATTGATCCGCCAAGATCGCTTGGTGCTCGGCCAGACCGCGTCCTTTGACGTCGTAGGCGGCGACGATGCTCCGGGCACGGCTTGGAGGGATGCGCGACTCCACTACGAGTTCGTCAACTAGCTTTCATCGCAGGCTCGGTGCTCAAAGGTTGCGGACCGCAGCGTCCGCAAGGTGATCGAATAGCGATGCTCGGCTAGCGGCGGGATGCTGTGCTCCCATTCGCTGCGCGAAGGACCAGTCATGAGATAGGCCGACCTTGGCTCGACGGCGATGGTCCGGCGTTCCCATTTGTCGCCGCTCTTTCGCCGCATCCGGAAGCTGCAGGGCGCCAGCAGGGAGACGCCAACGACATCTTCGAAATGCGGCTTGTCGCGATGCCAGCCGATACCGGCGCCAGGCCGGTATTCATTGATCAGCACCTGAGCGAAGGCCTCGACAGGCCGGCGCGCAAAGGCTGCGACCCTCTCGCGCACGGGCAGCAGGAAATCAGGGATCGGCGCCGCCTCGACGACTTCGCGCCGGTCATAATCGTAGCGCAGGCCAAACCCGACGACACGCCGGTTTGCAAGATGGCCATGGAAATCGAACGCCTCGAACGGCAGTCCCGCAAGATGCCGGGCAAGCTCTGTCTCTTCCTGCGGCGTGATCAATCCGGGCTGGTAGGCAAAACCCTCGGGCAGGTCCTCAGCAGCCCCAAAGAGATCATGCTGGAATGCCGGAGTGTGGCCGGTGGCTTTCAATTTGAGTGACGACATGCCGCGTAGATGGTGAAGGCTGGACGGCAAGGCAATATCGAGCCGCTCTTCCGTGCGTGACACCGGTGGCAATGGCAAGGAACCGCACCATGTCTGGCGGAGCAGTCGGGTGCCAAAATGGTCGGACGTCACGCCTTCTTGTTCTGCTCCACAGGCGCCTGGTCCGGCGCCGGTTCCCAACCAAAGACACTGCGGCCGCCCAGCAGGTGCGACTGGTCGAATTCGCCAGCGACGATTTCCTTCAGGCTGGGGCCGGTGACGTATCGCTCGACCTGCCGCGACTGATCGTCTAGCCGCTTCAGCGCGCCGATCTCTTCTTCGCGGCCAAGCTTGGCCTTGTGCACGGCCGACTTCAGCACGCCGATCGTCTCGTCATAGACCTTGAGCGGAACAGGGAACGGGTGCCTGTCCTTGCCGCCATGCGCCAACGAGAAACGGCCGGGATCCGAAAAACGGCACGGCGCGCCATGCACCACTTCTGCGACCAAGGCCAGCGCGCGCACCGTGCGCGCGCCTACGCCGGGAACCAGGAGAAGCTCGGAAAAATCCTCCGGGCCGCGTTCGGCGGCGGCCGCCATGTTTCCATGCAGGCGGCGCATGACGACATCGCTTTCGCGAACATCGTGGTGGGCCGGCATGACCAGATGCGGCAGCAGCGGCTGCTCCGGAGCCGGTGCGGTGTTGGGATGCAAAGCAGCGAATTCCCGCAGGATGCGGTCCGGCCCAAGGTCCTGTAACAGATCCAGCTGTCCTTGGCGCGAGGCCTCGGCACGATGATCGGTCAGGTTGACGATCTCACCCTGGTTGGCGCCTTCGATGGCGGCATGCGGCTGATCGACGAAACTCTTCAGACCTTCGGACAGCCAATGGTAGCGGCGTGCCACCTTGCTGTCGCCGTTCATGCCTTGCTGCACCACCACCCAGTCGCCGTCATCGGTGACGATGAAGCCGTGCAGATAGAGGTCGAAGCCGTCCTGAACGGCGGCACTGTCCACCTTGGCGACGAGCCGGCTGACGGTTGCCAGGCGCGCTCCGTCGAAGCCAATGCGCTCGCCGATGGCAGCCAACTCATGCGGGGTTTTGCGCGAATGGGCGCCACGGCCGCCGCAGACATGAATGCCGAGCTCACCCGACAGCGGCGTCAGGCCGCGCTTCAGGGCGCCGACGACGCTGGTCGTGATGCCGGACGAGTGCCAGTCCATGCCCATGACGGCGCCGAAGGACTGGAACCAGAACGGATGGGCCAGGCGCCGAAGCAATTCGTTGCGGCCATAATGATGGATGATCGCCTCGCACATCACGGCGCCAAGGCGCGTCATCCGGTCACCCAGCCATTTCGGCACGCGTCCGCCGTGAAGTGGAAGATCAGCACTGCCCGATCGTTGCGCCACGCCTGTTGCCTGTTCCGGTGTTTGTCCACACAGATAGGCATACCAGGCTGCGCAGGAAAGCTTTGAATGCTAACGCTCGAATTGGCCGCAGCGCTTCCCGCTATCTCACCACGCGTTTTTCGAGCTTGCGGGCCAAAGTGCGCCGGTGCAGGCCAAGCCGACGCGCGGTTTCGGAGATGTTGAAGCCGGTCTCGACGAGCGTTTCGTGGATGCGCTCCCATTCGAGGTTCTTGATCGACGTGGGACGATTGCTGACGGAAACCGAAACATCGCCCTCGGCCCGACCGAAGGCGGCTTCGATGTCATCGGTGTTGGCGGGCTTGGCCAGGTAATGGCATGCGCCAAGCTTTATCGCCTCGACCGCCGTGGCGATGCTGGCAAAGCCGGTCAGCACGACGATCCTCATCGAAGTGTCGCGGGCGCTGAGCAGTTTGACGCATTCCAGCCCGGAGCCGCCGGCGCCAAGTTTGAGATCGACGACGGCGTAGGCCGGAACCGCTGTTTCGAGGGCGCGAACCAAGTCTTCCCTGCCGTGGCAGACCACGACGTCGTAGTCGCGCTTTTCGAAGGAGCGCTTCAGCGTTTTCGCGAAGGTGGCGTCGTCCTCGACGATAAACAGGGATCGATCAGGCTTCATGATCATCTCCATCGGTCAGCGCCGCGAGCGGCAGCGAGAGCGTAACACATGCCCCCTGCTCCATGTTACGCGCCGAAAAGTCGCCTCCCAGCTTTCGAACCACGTTCACCACGAGGAAAAGACCAAGGCCGCCGCCCGGCCGTCCCTTGCTCGACATATAGGGCTGGCCGAGTGCGGCCAGAATACCCTCGTCAAAACCCGGGCCGCGGTCGCGCACGGCAATCACCAGTTTCTCGCCCTGCCGTTCGGCGGTAACGCCGACCCAATCGGGCGATGCTTCCTGGGCGTTGTCGAACACGTTGAAGATGACCTGCTTCAGCGCCGTGTCGGACACGATCTGCTCGTCGGGTTCGAAATCGTTGCTGTAGTCAAGATTGAGCGGCTGGCGGCTGACGCGCCATTCCATCACGAGATCGTCGAGGAAATGGCGGATGCTGGTGCGGATCGTGCCTTCGCCCCGGGCCTGCCCCGAAGACATCAGGATGCCCGACACGATGCTTTTGCAGCGTTCGATCTGCGCCTGCATCTCGGCGACGTCGCCGGCCAGTTCGCGGTTGCGGGTAACGCTGCGCATCTGGCGCCAGTCGGAGAGGATGACCGAGATGGTCGAGAGTGGCGTGCCCAGCTCGTGCGCGGCGCCCGAGGCGAGCAGCCCCATGCGCACAATGTGGTCCTCCTCGGCCGAGTGCTGGCGCAGATCGGCGAGATAGGCGTCGCGTTCGCGCAGATTGCGGTTGATGCGCGTCATGAAGATCACGATCAGGCCGGCCGCCAGCACGAAGCAGATGAACATGCCCCTGATATGCAGGGCCAACAGGTCGCTGCCGCCGTGATGCGGGATCGCGATCGGCTGAAACTGGAAGGTGAGGAACACGAAGCAGGCCGAAGCCGCGGCCACCAGGCTCCAGGTCGACCAGGGTGTCAGCAGCGCGGCGCCAAGGGTGATCTGCAGCAGGTAGAGCGACACGAACGGGTTCGAGGCACCGCCGCTCAGGTAAAGCTGGGTCGTCAGCGCCGCCATGTCGAAGATCAGCGCGACGAAGAGCTGCGCGTTGCTGATCGGGCGCTGGCCGCGCGAAGCGAGCAGGCTGAAGATGTTCAGCCCAACCAGGAAAAGCACGACGCTGGCCATCTCCGGCAGCGGCAGCGGGATATCGAACCAGTATTCCGTCACCAGAATGGTCAGCACCTGACCCGCCACCGCCAGCCAACGCAGCTGGATGAGCAGGAGCAGGTTCTTCCTGCTCGCGGCGTCGGGATCCAAGACCGTGCCGCCGTTACCCGCAAGGGATACCGCGAAGGATTTGTCGTTGCGAAGCGTTTGGGTCGGGACGCTCATCGTGCCTGTCCTCGCCGCCAGCGGCGGCCGATGATCGGCGCGGCCAGGGCTGCGGCGAGCATCGCAGCGAGCGTGAACCACGTCAAAGCATAGACCATGTGGCTGTTGCGGAAAGTCACGACGGTCAGGCCGCCGCGCGGCCACCCATCCACGCCGGATGCTTCCGCATCGACGAAATAGGGGGCGACGTTGTTTGTCAGGCCGCGTGCGGTTGCGATGGCGGCGACGTCGCGCGAATACCAGCGATTGCCCGCGACATCGTTGTTGCGCAGGAAGCCACCGCCGGGCTGGCTCATGCGCAACAGCCCGTCAATGACGGTCGACGAAGCGAAGCCGCCGCTCTCTTGTTCGAACTCGGCCTTGCGCTCCTGGGGAATGAAGCCGCGATTGACCAGCACGACGAAGCCACGATCGGTCCGCATCGGCGTCAACACCCAATAACCGCCGCCAAGCTCCGTCACCGCCTGCACCAGCGTGTTGGCGCCGCCAAGAAGGCGACCGGTCAATCGCACATGGCTGTACTCGTAGCCGGTCGTCGTCATCCCGTTCCAACTCTCTGGACCAGGCGCATCGGCAACAGCAGCATGGATGCGCTGGTCGACGCGGGCGATCAGGTCGAGCTTCCAGACCCGCCTTTCCAGCTGCCAGATGCCGAGCCCGAGAAACACCAGCACGCCGAGGAGCCCGAGCAGTGCGAGGAAAAGCCGCGACGCGGGCGATCTGCCGGCGTCCTTTCGTGGCTCGGCACGCAAGCGGCTGGCAGTCTGCCCGATCTGTGCTTCGGCAGTGGTCCTCCCCGCGCCCGGCGCCGGGCTCATGGCATCTCGCGCATGTCGTGAAGCCCCGGCATCATGTTGGCGTTGAGGTGGTACATCACCCAGAGCGAGCCGGTCAGCACGATGACGACCAGGATCAGCGTGAAGATCAGCGCCAGCATCGACCAGCCGCCTTCCGAGGCGGTGTTCATATGCAGGAAGAAGACCATGTGGACGACGATCTGCACCACCGCGAAGGCCATGATGACGATGGCCGTGGCCTGCTTGTTGTCGATGGCGCCGCTCATGACCAGCCAGAACGGAATGGCGGTCAGGATCACCGACAGGACGAAGCCGATCAGATAACCCCTGAACGATCCGTGCGCGGCGCCGCCATGGGCGTGGCCGTGACCGTCGGCATGATCATGAGCGCTCATCGCAACATTCCCATCAGATAGACGAAGGTGAAGACGCCGATCCAGACGACGTCGAGGAAATGCCAGAACATCGAGAGGCACATCAGCCGGCGGCGATTGGCCTCGGTGAGGCCGAACCGGGCGACCTGCGTCATCAGCGTGACCAACCAGACCGTGCCGAAGGTGACGTGCAGGCCGTGCGTTCCGACCAGCGTAAAGAAGGATGACAGGAAGGCGCTGCGCTGTGGCGTGGCGCCTTCATGGATCATGTGCGAGAATTCGTAGAGTTCGATCGACAGGAAGGCTAGGCCGAACAGGCCGGTCACGGCAAGCCAGGCTTGCGTCGCCGCGACGCGGCCCTTGTCCATGGTCAGCATGGCAAAGCCATAGGTGATCGAGGACAAAAGCAGCATGGTGGTGTTGACGGCCACCAGGTCGAGATCGAAGAGATCCTTCGGCGCCGGACCCGCGGCGTAGTTGCCGCCGAGCACGCCATAGGCCGCGAACAGCATGGCGAAGATCAGGCAGTCGCTCATCAGATAGAGCCAGAAGCCAAGCATGGTGCTGCTGCCTTCGGCATGCGCATGCTCTTCTTCCAGATGGAAGACCGGTTCAGTGCCGGCCATGGTTGCTGTCGATGCCATGCTCAAACCCTAGCCCTGGGCGGCGAGGAGCGTCGTCCTCGCCTCCTCCGTCTGCGTGACCTCGGCAGCCGGAATGTGGAAGTCTCTGATATAGTTGAAGGTGTGGCCGATCGCGGTGGCGATCAGGCAGACGAAGCTCAACGCGGCCAGCCACCAGATGTACCAGATCAGGCCGAAACCGAGCGCCACGCTGAAGGCGGCCAGGATGACACCGGTGCCGGTGTTGCTGGGCATATGGATCGGCTTGAAGCCCGAGAGCGGCCTGATGTAGCCGGCCTTCTTCATGTCCCACCAGGCGTCGTTGTCGCGCACCACAGGCGTGAAGGCGAAGTTGTAGGCGGGCGGCGGCGAGGAGGTCGACCATTCGAGCGTGCGGCCGTCCCAGGGATCGCCGGTCGGATCGGTCAGCGCCTCGCGCTTGCGGATGGAAACGAAGATCTGGATCAGGAAGGCGGCGATGCCGAAGGCGATCAGCACCGCGCCGAAGGCGGCGATGACGAACCAGATCTGCAGCGAGGGATCGTCGAAGACGCGCATGCGTCGTGTCACGCCCATCAGGCCGAGAATGTAGAGCGGCATGAAGGCGAACCAGAAGCCGACCACCCAGCACCAGAACGAGACCTTGCCCCAGAACGGATCGAGCTTGAAGCCGAAGGCCTTGGGCCACCAGTAGGCGATGCCGGCGAACAGGCCGAACAGCACGCCGCCGATGATGACGTTATGGAAATGCGCGATCAGGAACAGGCTGTTGTGCAGCACGAAGTCCGCCGGCGGCACGGCAAGCAGCACGCCGGTCATGCCGCCGACGACGAAGGTCAGCATGAAGGCCATCGTCCACATCATCGGCAGTTCGAAGCGGATCCGGCCGCGATACATTGTGAACAGCCAGTTGAAGATCTTCGCTCCGGTCGGGATCGATATGATCATCGTCGTGATGCCGAAGAAGGAATTGACGCTGGCGCCGGAGCCCATGGTGAAGAAGTGGTGCAGCCAGACCAGGTACGACAGGATGGTGATGACCACCGTGGCGTAGACCATCGAGGTGTAGCCGAACAGGCGCTTGCCGGAGAAGGTCGAGGTGACCTCGGAAAAGACGCCGAACAGCGGCAGGATGAGGATGTAGACTTCCGGGTGACCCCATATCCAGATGAGGTTCACATACATCATCGGGTTGCCGCCGAAGTCGTTGGTGAAGAAGTTGGTGCCGACATAGCGGTCGAGCGCCAGCAGCGAGAGCACCGCCGTCAGCACCGGGAAGGACGCCACGATCAGCACGTTGGTGCACAGCGACGTCCAGGTGAAGACAGGCATGCGCATCATCGTCACGCCCGGCGCGCGCATCTTGATGATCGTGCAGATCAGGTTGATGCCCGACAGCGTCGTGCCGACGCCCGCCACCTGCAGCGCCCATATGTAATAATCGACGCCGACGTCGGGACTGTAGCCGATGCCGGAGAGCGGCGGATAGGCGAGCCAGCCGGTGCGGGCGAATTCACCGACGAACAGCGAGGCCATGACCAGGATCGCGCCGCCGACCGTCATCCAGAAGCTGAAATTGTTGAGGAAGGGGAAGGAGACGTCACGCGCGCCGATCTGCAGCGGCACGACAAAGTTCATCAGCCCGGTGACGAAGGGCATCGCCACGAAGAAGATCATGATCACGCCATGCGCCGTGAAGATCTGGTCGTAGTGATGCGAATTGAGATAACCCTCGGAGCCGTTGAAGGCGATGGCCTGCTGCAGGCGCATCATGATGGCGTCGGAGAAGCCGCGCAGCAGCATGACCAGACCGAGCACCATGTACATGATGCCGATCTTCTTGTGGTCGACGCTGGTGAACCACTCGCGCCACAGGTAACCCCACAGCTTGAAATAGGTGATGACGCCGAGAAGGGCGATACCGCCGAGCGCCACCGCGACGAAGGTGGCGACGACGATCGGCTCGTGCAGCGGCAGCGAGTCCAAGGTGAGACGGCCGAAGATGAATTTGGTCAGCGTGTCGGGCATCTTCTGTCTCTCACAATTCGCGCCGCAGCAGGCCGAGCGACGGCGTATCCGCCTCGGCGCGACGGCTCTCGGTCCCGGGCCTGAGCAGCCCCGCCCCGCGCAGCGGGGAAGATTCCTGGCCGGCCAATCCGTCGGCGTGGCATTGCTGGCAGCGCGCGCCGCAGCAGCCGCCTCCTCCGCCGTGCAGATGCTGGCGACATAGGACGGATCGTTGCCGAACACCGCGCCGCGCCGGGCGAGCTTGTCATATTGCAGCGGCAGCGTGTTGCGCACACCCGCAAGACCGAGGCCGCCCTTGGCGTCGATCGACATCATCTCGTTCATGCACATCTTGCCGCGCTCGACGCACAGATTGAGAATGGCGCCGTAAAGGTCGGGATCGACGGAGGCATAGTGGCGTACCGGCTCGTTCTCGCTCGGCTTTTCGAGTTCGAGATAGGTCTCGCGGCTGAGCGCCGCCGACGCGGTCCTGGCCTGCGCCACCCACTGCTCGAAAGCCTGGTCGGACAGGCCGTGGAAGGCGAAGCGCATGCCGGAAAAACCGGCGCCGCTGTAATTGGCCGAGAAGCCGCTATAGGTGCCCGGCCGGTTGATGACGGCGTGCAGCTTCGTCTCCATCGCCGGCATGGCATAGATCTGCCCGGCAAGGGCTGGAATGTAGAAGGAATTCATCACCGCCGACGAGGTGATGCGGAAGTCGATCGGCTGGTTGACCGGCGCCGCCAGTTCGTTGACGGAGGCGATGCCGTAGTCGGGATAGATGAAGAGCCATTTCCAGTCGAGCGCCACGACCTCGACCCGGAGCGGCTTGTGCAACTGGGTAACGGGCTGGCCGGGCTCGATGCGGTCGATGCGGCGGTACGGGTCGAGCAGATGCGTGCCGAGCCAGGTCAGCGCGCCAAGGCAGATGATGATGAGCAGGGGCGCCGCCCAGATCACCAGTTCCAGCTTCGTCGAATGATCCCAGTCCGGCGCATAGGTCGCCGAGGCGTTGGACTGCCGGTAGCGCCAGGCGAAGAAGACAGTCAGCGCCATGACCGGGACGATGATGACCAACATCAGCAGGGTCGAGACCACGAGCAGGTCGCGCTGCTGGGCCGCGACATCGCCGGCGGGTGCCAGTACGACCAGATCGCAGCCGCTCAACAGCCCGGCCAGGGGAAACAGAAGCAAGGCTCCAAATCGTTTCATCAAACGCTGCCCTCGATGGACCGCCGCAACCGTTCATGTTGCAGTGCGGTATCGATCAAGGGCTACTGCCCGCGGCGCTGTGGTAACATTGGACAATTTGTCCAATGCCCAGCCGGCATGCCTTTGGCGCAGTGTGCAGTGCACAATGAAACCCTTGGGGAATCCCCAGAATTGGGTCCCGGACAGTTCATTCCACGCGGTGGCGACGGATAAGATGGCTCAGACTTCGACTGCCGAAACGAACAGCGAGCTGATCGGCTCGCATCATGGCCAGGTCAGCGCCGGTGATATCGCGGTCGGCGTGATCGTCGGCAGGACGTCGGAATTCTTCGACTTCTTCGTCTATGCAATCGCGTCCGTCATCGTGTTTCCCAAGCTGGTGTTTCCGACGCACGATCCGCTTGTCGGCACGCTCTATTCCTTCTGCATCTTCGCGCTGGCCTTCGTCGCGCGCCCGTTCGGCTCGGTGCTGTTCATGGCCATCGACCGCGCCTATGGCCGCGGCGCGAAACTGACGATCGCGCTGTTCCTGCTCGGCACTTCGACCGTCGCCATCGCGTTTCTGCCGGCCTATGGCGACATCGGCGCGGTCGCGGTGTGGCTTCTGGCGCTTGCCCGCATCGGACAGGGGCTGGCGCTCGGCGGAACATGGGACGGGCTGCCCTCGCTGCTGGCGCTGAACGCGCCGCAGAACCGGCGCGGCTTCTATGCCATGATCCCGCAGCTGGGCGCACCGATCGGCCTCATTGTGGCCAGCGCCCTCTTCGCCTTCTTCGTCGCCAATCTGTCGGCCGACGATTTCTTCTCCTGGGGCTGGCGCTATCCCTTCTTCGTCGCCTTCGCCATCAATGTCGTGGCACTGTTCGCCCGGCTGCGGATTGTCGTCACGCCCGAATTCTCGAAACTGTATGAGAGCGGCGACCTGCAGCCGACGCGCATCAGGGACACGATCCGGGCCGAGGGTCACAACGTCGTCATCGGCGCCTTCGCGCCGCTGGCAAGTTTCGCCCTGTTCCATATGGTGACGGTGTTTCCGCTTTCCTGGGTGTTCCTGTTCACCAATGAGGGGCCGGCACGCTTCCTGATGATCGAGGCGGTGAGCGCGCTGTTCGGCATCGCGGCCATCGTCGCATCGGGCCCGCTGGCCGATCGCGTCGGACGCCGTGCGCTGCTCGGCGGTTCGGCAATCGCCATCGCCACATTCAGCGGCTTTGCCCCCCAGCTTCTGGATGGCGGCGCCGTTGGCGAAGCGCTGTTCATGGTGCTGGGCTTCATCCTGCTGGGGCTGAGCTTTGGGCAATCGTCGGGCGTTGTCGCATCGAGCTTCTCCCGGCAGTATCGCTATACCGGCTCGGCGATCACCTCGGATCTGGCATGGATGTTCGGCGCCGGCTTCGCGCCGCTCGCAGCCCTGCTGCTCGCCGGCAATTTCGGCCTCATCGCCGCCGGTGCCTATCTGCTCTCAGGTGCTGCCTGCACATTGCTTGCGCTGTGGATCGACGGGCGCCGCCCGGCCGCGGACCGTCAGCCCGACTGATCGGCCAGTTCGCTATTACGGGGAGTGCGGCCGACGGCACGGGCGATCTGGGCCGCATTGCTATGCTCGCCTACCTGCCCCATTCGGCATTCGTATTTTCCCCAGAACCACAAAAATGGAATGGAGCACCCTGCCGGCCAACCGGCCAGCAGCTAATATTCGACATTGCCTCGGGACCATGCAGGAAGCCTACAAATGTCTGCGCAAGCTGCGAATGTCGTCAGTCTGGATGCCTTCCGTCATGCCCGCAATGCACAGCATTCGACGCGTTCGCCGGAGGCACCGCTCATGATGCCCGGTGCGCCGGTCGCCTGGGTGCCGGTCTGGTTCATGCCGGTCTATTGGGTCGGTACGCCGTCGACGCTGAATTGACATCGCCGTGGCGGACGCCTTTTCGAATGTCATCGAACTTGCCGACAGCGGGGACGCCGCCAGTGAACTGCCGCAGGTCCTGGGACGCAATCTGCGCAGGCTGAGAACTCGGCAAGGCCATTCGCTCGAACGGTTGGCCAAGCTGTCGGGTGTCAGCCGCGCCATGCTCGGCCAGATCGAGACCGGCCGAAGCGCTCCCAGCATCAGCCTGTTGTGGAAGATCACGACGGCTCTGGGCGTTCCCTTCGCGACATTGCTCGACAGTCAGAAGGTGCAAGGAACCTTGGTCCTGCGCCGCCAGCATGCGAAAATCCTGACGTCGGTCGACGGCAAATTCACATCGCGGGCCTTGTTTCCTTTCGACGCGGAACGGAAGGTCGAGTTCTACGAGTTGCGCTTTGCGGCCGGACACACCGAAAACGCCGAGGCGCATGCTCCAGGCACGATCGAGAACATCATCCTGGCCAAGGGCCAACTCGAGATCCGGGCGGGCCAGGAGGCGCCGCATCACCTGTCCGAAGGCGATGCCATCCTGTTCGAAGCGGATGTCCCGCACAGCTACAGGAATACCGGCGACAGCGAGACCATCGCCTACCTCGTCATGACTTATGTCGAGGCCGTCGGATAAACAAAAGGGGCCGGCGAGCCGACCCCCTTCAAAGACAAAGCGGTGGCGATCAGGCCATCGAGCCCATCATCATCATGCCGCCGCACATCATCATCATCGGCATGCCGGCGCCGTTCATGGCCATCATGCGCTTGCAGCATTCCATGAACATGTCCTTCGAGGCGTCGTTCATCGGGGTCATTTCGCAGACCATGCCGGTGGCGGTCATCTTGCAGGTCATCATGCACATCATCGCGGGCATCATGCCCTGCATCGGCATCCCGCCCATCATCATCGGGTTCATCTGCATGCCGCCCATCATCGGGTTCATGCCGTTCATCATCGGCATCATGCCATTCATCATCGGGCTCATCATCATCGGCATCATATTGTTCATCATCGGCATCGGCATCGGCTGCATCTGCATTGCGGGATTCATGATCTGCTCCGTCTGGTTGAGAGACGTCCCGCAGCGGCAGGCCGTCGATGGCGGAGCTCTACGCCGCGAAATCCCGCTTCGACAACATCAATTCCGGAGCGCACGTCGCTTTCCTCCGCTACAACGGAGGAAATGTCCGTGGCATTGGAAAAACGCCCTTCAGCCGACGCTTCCCATGCTCAATATGCCTTCCAATTGAGCATCGATTACCCGGATTCACTGCGGAATTGGCACGGGATTTTGCCAAACGGGGTCGCCGTAGAAACCGTCCATGACGCTCGACACGCTTCGCTCGACACGATTATTGCGCGACCCGCACGATGAGCTTGCCAAAGTTCTTGCCTTCGAGAAGCCCGAGGAAAGCCTGCGGCGCATTCTCCAGGCCATCGACGATATCTTCCCTGTAGCGGACCTGGCCGGACGCGATCCACCCGGCCATCTCGCGATAGAAGGCCGGGCGCTGGTCGACAAATTCGCGCTGGATGAAGCCCCTGATCGTCAGGCTGCGGTGAAGCACCTGCTGCATCAGCGTCGGCAGCCGGTCGGTACCGGAAGCAGCGACGGTGTTGTATTGCGCGATCAAGCCGCAGACAGGCACGCGCGCGAACTCGTTCAGCAGGGGAAACACCGCATCCCAGACAGGACCGCCGACATTCTCGAAATAGACGTCGATGCCATCCGGGCAGGCCGCCTTCAACTGCTCGGCGAAATTCTCGGCCCGGTGATCGACGACCGCGTCGAAGCCGAGCTCGTGGCGCACGAAGGCGCATTTGTCGGCGCCGCCGGCGATGCCAACGGCGCGCGCGCCCTTGATACGTGCGATCTGGCCGACAGCCGAGCCGACCGCGCCACTGGCCGCCGCCACGACCACAGTCTCGCCGGCCTTTGGCTGGCCTATCGTGAGCAGGCCCGCATAGGCGGTGAAGCCCGGCATGCCGAGCACGCCAAGCGCGGTGGTGACGGGTGTCGCCACAGGGTCGAGCTTGCGCAAGCCGACCCCGTCGGACAGGGCGAAATCCTGCCATCCCGAGTGGGACAGCACGATATCGCCTTCAGCGAAATCGGCATGGCGGGATCTGACGACACGCGCAACGGTGCCGCCTTCCATCACGCCGTCGATCTCGACCGGCTTGGCGTAGGATCTGGCGGCGTTCATACGGCCGCGCATATAGGGGTCGAGCGACAGATAGAGGATCTGCAACAGCAATTCGCCCTCGCCCGGTTCGGCGATCCCGACGGACTCGATGCGGAAATCGCTCGGCTTCGGCCGGCCTTGCGGTCGCGCCGCCAGCACGATGCGGGTGTTCGTCCCAGTCGACATTGGGTGCTCCCTTCGAACGACGTTCTACGCGAAGATCCTATCGTATGGCGAGGCACATTGGTGATCGGCTCAAGGTCGCCGGGCAACACCGATCCAGTCTAGCCGCGCGGCGGGGATGAGGCCGTAATTGTAGAAATTGATGCCATCGACATCGGATGCCAGCGCAGGCTTCACCTTGGCCGCAAGCATGTCGGGGCCGGCCATTTCCGGATAGAACAACCGATAGCCGGCGCCGAGGAATTTTTCCGCGCCGAGTGCTGCCCGGCCGGCCGCTATCAGGCTCGCGACATCGGCGACCTGCATGTCGTAGGCACACAGGATCGCCCCGTCGCAGACCTTGCCCAGTGCCGCCAGATCGCAGCCGCCAAGCCAGCCGTCCTTCAAGTCGATGATGACGACGGCCGTCCTGGGGTCAGCAACCTCGCGCAATTCCGCAACCAGGCTGGTCACCGGCTCGAACCGCCACTCGAGATAGGCATGAAGTTCCGGCCAGGGTCGGAATGTCTCGAGGCCGCTCGCCGGAAAATTTGGAAACCGCCGTTGCGGCACCGCGCGCTCGCAGGTCTGCGTGATCCATTGCGTGACCAATTTGCGCGCCGGCTCGCCATCTATTCCCGCGCCGGCGCCACGGGCCAGGCAGGACGAGCAGAAGCACAAAGACAGCAGAAAATCGTCTTCAGGCGTCAGCCCGACACCATCCTTCTCGTGATGGTATTCGTGGGCGAAGCCCATGAAGGACGGGCTCTCGAGCTCGATCCTGTCCGGCCTGTAGCTGTGCGAGATATCGGCGACCAACGCACGGACATAGGCGCGCGCATCCGGATGCGAGGGACAAAGATTGTAGTAATTGGCATCGCCAAAGGCGTTGCGGGTGACGGCCTGCGGATGGAGCATGCCGAGGCGCGTATTGTGCAGGCAGACCGTCCAGCAGGAAACGCCGAGCCCGCCAGCCTCACGCCTGCGGACGAGGTCGCCAAGCACATCGCCGCCCTCGGCGATCACGTCCGCGACCTTGGGCTGGATGGCAAGGCCGTCCCATCGCGCCGCGGTCGGCTTGAACAGATCGTGCCGTCCTCGGGAAAATAGGCTTTGCGGCGCGGGCTGCGCGGCTGCAGGAAGCGGCCGGCATGGTAGGAAGTGGCGAGGCTGATCATGTTGAGCCCGGCGCGCTCGGCGAGATCGCGCTCGACAGTTTCCAGGCCCAGGTCCTGGACATCCCAGGGGTAGGTCCACATGGACAATTGTTGCATGGAATCCTCGTGGATGTTTTGCGGAACTATTCTGTCAGCGCTCGACCGGCTCGGCGACCTGCATGAGGCAGTCGCCCGCCTCGCACATCGTATGCAGCCGGCGCGAAAGCACGATGCCGCCTTCGGCGAAATGCAGGGCTTCCTCGACGAGATCGAGCCGTTCGAGGTCGTGATACCAGCCGGCCACTTGTCCGGCGTCGACGCTGTCCCCCAGCCTGACGGCGGGTTCGAACCAGCCGCGACGGGTGGCGTAGATGCCCTGACTGTGCCGCGACAGCGAAAGCAGCCGCGTCGGCGCCGAAGGCTTTGACGCTGGCCCGAGAACCGGCGCGTCGACCACGCCCAGCGCCATCATCAGACTGTCGAGCGCACGCGCCGTGATCGCCATCGTATCGACGGTGGCGGTACCGCCGCCGCCGAACTCGCCGCTGACGCCGATGGCGCCGGCACGCCGTGCCGCGCCCATGGAGGTCGGCGAAGCCTCACCATTGTCCGCGACGAAGCCGTACGGCATGCCGAGCGTGCGCATCAGTTCCAACCCGCGGCCGTGGCGGACGGGATCGGTGTTGCGCTCGACCAGCGCAGTCGGCAGATGTTCCATCGAGGTGCCGCCCGAATGGATGTCGAAGACGACGTCATGACGAGGGAAGAGTTCGCTCTCCAGGAAATTTGCCAGCCGGCTTGTCGGCGTGCCCGACGGATCGCCCGGGAAAGCGCGGTTGAGATTGCCGCCGTCGAGCGGCGAGCAGCGTTTGGCTGCCATCACCGCCGGCACATTGGCCATCGGCAGGATGGTAATGCGGCCCCTGATCCGCTTCGGATCGAGCCGGCGCAGCAGCCTGGCCAGCGACAGCTCGCCCTCGTATTCGTCACCGTGATTGCCGGCCATCAAAAGCAGCGACGGGCCGTCGCCGTTGCGGATCAGGCAGATCGGCACCTTGATCTGGTAATAGGGCGAGCGGTCGATCGAGAACGGAATGCTGAGATGGCCTGATGTCTTGCCATCGCGGTCGAAGTCGAGCGTGTGGACGAGGCCGGTATGCATGGTTCAGACCGCCGCCACCGCGGTGACTTCAATGCGCAGGTCAGGGTCGGCGAGACGCGCCTCGACGCAGGCGCGCGCCGGCAGGCGTTCGGGATCGACCCAGGCGTCGTAGATGCTGTTCATGGCATTGAAATCGCCGATCTGCGGCAGGAAGATGTTGACCGCCACCAGCTTCGACTTGCTGGTGCCGGCCTCAGCGAGGAGCGCGTCGATCTTGGCCAGCACATCGCTGGTCTGGGCTTCGATACCGGCCTTGCGGTTGTCGGGCACCTGGCCGGCTATGTGCACGAGGCCGCCATAGACGACCGCCTGCGACATGCGGGAGCCGGACTGGAAATACTTGATCATATCGCATCCTTTCAGTTTGTTTTGCCGGGCCGGCGCGGATCCGGTCAGCCGAAATAGGTTGGGAAGGCATGGCGGACATGTCCGGTCTCGTCGAGGCCGAAGATGACGCGGTAGCGGTCGAGGCAGGTGCAGGGGTGCGAGATGCCGAACTCGACGACATCGCCGACAGCCAGATCCGTACCCGGTTCCAGCGCCAGGAAGGCATGCTGGTCGTTGAGCTTGACGACCTTGGCATCCACCGGCGCGGCAGAATGCAACTGGCCGGCGCGATGAATCGCGAGCGGAACCGCAAATCCCTGATCGAACGACACGTCGCGCATGCCCATGCCGCAGATCGCAAGACCCGGCTCCGGCCGCGACAGCACTTCGGCCCACAGCCGCAGCGCCGGGCGGAACGATTGCCGCGCGGAGGCTTTCTCGCCACCGATGACGAATCCCTGGCGGGCGTCGAGCACACCGAGCGAGCGGTCATAGGTTCCGTGGTCATGGAAGAAGATGGCGCCGCTGCGCAATACCAGGGTGGCGTTGCCGTCCCGCGAGACGACAGGCGACAGCGCGGCGACAACCTTGTCGAAGAAGATCGAGCCGCCGGCTGTCGCGACAAGCGGCGCCTCGCTGCCAAGGCGGGCGCGCAGCCGCAGGAACATGTCCGAAATCATCGCCAGCAGGTCTGATATCACTGCGTCGGTGCGGCCGGCGTCGGGCTGCGCGGCGGCCCCCTCATAGGTCGCGACGCCGGCGATCAGCAGGCGGCCGCCCGTCGTCATCACCGCATCGGCAATCGCCTCGGCTTCGCCCGTGGTGCGCGCGCCTGCCCTGCCCGCGCCCAGCTCGACCAGCACACGCAAGGGAGCGAGTGCGGCATGGGCACGCCAGGCTCCGGTCAGCGCGTTGACGGCATCGACCGAGTCCGCGAACACGAGAAGCTCGGCATCCGGCCAGGCGCCGGCGAGCGTTGCCAGACGGCTGGCGCCACCGCTGCCGCCAACCTCGTTGGCGATGATCAGCCGGGAAAGGCCGGCCTTGAGCATCACCGTCGCCTGGCGGATATCGGCGACCGTCGTGCCCAGGCGCCGGCCTCGACCAGCGACCGGGCCAGATCGGGCGCCATCGGTGTCTTGGCATGCGGCGCGACGGCGACGCCCTGTTCGCGGGCATACCGCAGGAACAGGTCGCGGTTGGCGGCGAAGGCCGCCTCGTCGAGGGTGAGCACAGGCAGTGCCATGCGGCCATCGGCCGGACGCCAGCCCTGCTGTCCGACGAGGCTGGAGTCCAGCCCGGCCGTGCCGGGCGGCACACCGCGGATACGGTCGTCGAGGACAAAATTTTCGCGCACGCCAAGCGGCGGGACTGGTGAGTTTTGCGTCATCCGATGCTACCCCTTTTCGCCGTCGCGAGACGACAGCCGGGCCGATTTCCCGTCCCGGTCATGCCATGAGAGACTTCCGTGCCAAAACCCTATTCCGGACCGATCGTCGATGCCCACCATCATCTCTGGGATCTCGACCTTGGCCGGCACCCGTGGCTGGCGGCGACCGCCGGCGAACGCGGTGGCCTGGGCGAACTCGGCCCGTTGCGCCGAAACTATCTTCCGCAGGACTATTCGCGCGACGCGGCCAGGCACGATGTCGTCGCCACTGTCCATGTCGAAGCCGGCTGGGCGAGCGACGATTGCGTCGGCGAGACGCGCTGGCTGGAAACGCTCGACAGATCGCGCGGCGTGGCGGCCCGCTATGTCGTCCGCGTGCCGCTGGCGAGCCCCGGGGCGCCGGCGCTGATCGAAGCGCAGGCCGCTTTCGATCGCACCGTCGGCGTGCGCGACATATTGAGCTGGGACCCTGATCCTACCCGGCGCTTCGCTGCCCGAGACGGCATCATGGACGAGCCGGCATGGCGCGCCGGCCTGGCCTTGCTCGGCGCTCACCAACTCGCCTTCGACCTGATGGTGTTCCCGCGCCAGCTTGCCGATGCTGCCCAGTTGGCGGCCGCGTTTCCCGGCCAGCAATTCGTCCTCAACCATTGCGGCAGCCCGATCGACCGCGACGCCGATGGCATGCGGCGCTGGCGCGAAGGACTGCGCGCCTTGGCGCGCCACGAAAACGTCGCCGTGAAGATTTCGGATCTGGTCGCCTATGATCACAACTGGACGCTCGACAGCCTGCGGCCGGTGGTGCTGCATTGCATCGACTGCTTCGGCAGCGACCGCGCCATGTTCGGCAGCGATTTTCCGGTCGCCGGCCTGCACGCTTCGTTCGATGACATATACGACGGCTTCAAGACCATTGCGGTGGACCTTTCCACAGACGAGCAGGCAGCCCTGTTCTTCGGCAATGCGAAACGGATCTACCGGCTGGACGAATTGTCATCGGCGGGCCTGCTCCCGGCCTGAGAGCAGCAGCAGGCCGAGGATCAGTGATCCGAACAGGATGCTGCGCCAGCCGGGCGATGCGTTGACGACCGTGATCAGCGCGGTGATCGTGACCAGCAGGACCGCGCCGGGGATGGTGCCGGCATAGGTGCCGAGCCCACCGAGGATCGATGTGCCGCCAAGCACCACGGCGGCGATCGAAGCCAGAAGATAGGGATCGCCGATCCCGACATAGCCTTGTCCGTTCATGCCCAGCACGAGCACGCCCGCGAGGCCCGAGGTGAAGCCGCTGATGCCGTAGACGGCGAGCGTCGTCGAAGCCACCGGCACCCCCGACAGCGAAGCGGCGAGCGGATTGGCGCCCATGGCGAAAATGCGCGCGCCGAATGGCGTCGCATGCATGACCGTCAGCACAATCGCCGAGACGATGACCCACAGGACAATGCCGGCCGGAATGCCGGCCGGCCGCGCATTGCCAAGCCAGTGCACCAGCGGGTTTTCAGCGGTCACGGCGCTGCCGCCGGCAATGATGATCAGCAGGCCCTGCAGGAAGGTCGCCATGGCCAGCGTCATGATCATCGGATGAACGCGCAGCAACGCCACGCCGAGCCCATTGACCGCACCGATCACAGTGGTCAGGACAAGGACAGCGAGGACGGAGGCAAGCCCGGTGGGATCGGCCTGCCATGACAGCAGCGGCAGGCTGATGGCGCTGACGGTGACGATCGCCGCGACCGAAAGGTCGATGCCGCCGGCGATCACGACAAAGGTCTGGCCGGCCGCGACCAGCCCGATGACGGCGCCGAGCTCGACCAGATAGCGCAGATGGCCGTAGGCGCCGAAGCCGCGCGAAGCGAAGCTGGCCCCGATCCAGACCGCGGCGACGATGAGAACGGTCAGGAACGGCCGGCTGCGCAGGATCGTCAAGGCGCGTTTACCGCCCGCGCTGTCTTTCCATGCCGTCATTGCTGCACCTTGCGGAATTGCGGGATGGCGACCGCCCCGATGATGATGAGGCCCTGGGCGACATACTGCGCCACCGGGGTGAAGCCGAGGAAGAACATGACACTGATCATCAGGCTGAGCAGTAGGCTGCCGGCGAGCGCGCCACGCATCGTGCCCTGGCCGCCGAGGAAGCCGATGCCGCCGAGCACGGCGGCGGCAATCGAGTTCAGCGTGAAAGCCGTGCCGATGACCGGATCTCCCGATCCCGTCTGCGCGGCGACAAACAGGCCGGCGCCCGTGGAGAGCAAGCCACTGATCGCATAGGCAGCGACGCGCGCGGCGTCGACCGGCACGCCGGAGCGATAGGCGCCGACCGGGTTCTCGCCGGCGGCATAGAGGCTCAGCCCAAGCGGCGTGGCGAGATAGAGCTTCCACAGCAAGACGATCGCCATCAAAAGCACGAAGGCTGCGGGCGTGTTGCCGGCAAGCAGGTCGGACAGCCATGCCGGAATGGCACCACCCGGCCTGGGCAGGACCAGCAGTGCCGCGCCGCCTATGATGAAGGAACCGGCAAGCGTCACAACGATCGCCGGGAGGCGAAGCCTGACGACGATGAAGCCGGTCGCCGTGCCGATACCGAGGCCGGTCAGCGCCACAGCGGCGGCGCCGCCCGCGACGCCGAGCGGGCCGGCCATCGTCGTCGCGGCGATGACCGCGCCAAGGCTGACGGTGGCGCCGATCGCCAGGCTGATGCCGCCGGTGAGCATGAGGATCGCCTGCGCCATCGCGACCAATGCCAGCGGGAACCAGCTCTGGGTGAATTTGGCGAAGCCGGAAGCCGAAAACAGGCCCGGAAACAGAACACCATAGGCAACGAGAAACGCCAGCACGACGATGAACAGGCTGCGCACGCCGATGTTGCGGCGCATCTGCACTGGCCAGTAGAGGGCGCCGGCGGACTTTGCGGGGGAAACAGTGCTCATGCCGCGACCTTCCGGTCCTCGGCGCCCATCGCCGCCGAAACAATGGTCTCCTCGCTCAGCGCCCCGCGCTCGAGCGTGGCGACGATACGGCCCTCACGCACCACCGCGACGCGGTCGCACAGATGCACCAGTTCCGGCGTGTCGGAACTGAGCAGCACGACGGCCTTGCCGGCGGCGGCGAAGGCGCGAAGCATCAGGTAGATTTCGCGCTTGGTCTCGACATCGACGCCGCGCGTCGGGTCGTTTAGCAGAAGCACGAGCGGGTCGTGCGGCATCCATTTCGCCAACGCCACCTTCTGCTGGTTGCCGCCGGAGAGAGCCTGTGCCGCTCGGGCGAGGTCGCCCTTGATGCCGAGCTGGGCGGCAAGGCCTCTGGCCGTCTCGCGCTCGGCCCGGCGGCTGCGCAGCTTCAGTGCCGGCAGTCTGGCGAAGGCGGGCAGCATCATGTTGGTGATGATGGGATGGATCAGGTGCAGGCCTTCACGCTTGCGATCGGCCGGCACATAGGCAAGGCCAAGCGCATTGGCTTTCGGCACGCCGCCGGGCAGCCCCGGGACACCATTGACGCTCGCCGATGCGGTCCTGGCCGGAATCGCGCCGTAAAGTCCGAGCAGCAGATCTTCCTGCCCCTGCCCGACCAGGCCGCCAATGCCCAGCACCTCGCCCGTCCTGACGTCGAGATCGACGTCGCGCATCAGGCCCGCGGAAAAATTGCGGACCGAGATGGCGTCGGCCGGAGACCTGGAAGTCTGCCATTGCGGAAAGAGATCGCCGGGGTCACGGCCGACCATCAGGCGCACCAGCCCGGCGGCGTCGGTTCCCGCCAGCGAGCGGTCCGCCGTGCAGATGCCATCCTTGAGGACGGTGACATGCTGGCAGAGCGCCATCACCTCGTTCAACCGGTGCGAGATGTAGAGAATGGCGATGCCTTGGCCGCGCAGCCGTTTCAGCAGGTCGGTCAGGATTTTCGTCTCCGTCGCCGACAGCGACGAGGTGGGTTCGTCGAGGATGAGCACGCGTGGCTTGCGGTAGAGCGCCTTGGCGATCTCGACCATCTGCCGGCGGCCGAGTGACAGATGCCCGACAGGCGTCGACAGCGGCTCATGCAGCCCAACCAGTTCGCACGCCGCCCTGGCCCGGGCGGCAAGCGCGGTGTAGTCGATCAGGCCGAGCCGCCTGGGATAGGCGCCGAGGCCGATGTTTTCGGCAATCGACAGGCTGGCCGTCAGGCTGAGCTCCTGCTGCACGACGGCAATGCCCGCCTGCCGGGCAAGCGCCGGCGTCATGCGCGACACCGCCCGCCCTTCGACCTCGACGGCCCCGCCATCCGGGCGCAACGCCCCGGACAAGAGGTTGATCAGCGTCGACTTTCCCGCGCCGTTCTCGCCGAGCAGCGCATGCACGCGGCCCGGCTGGAGAGCGATGGAGACGTCGCGCAGGACGGGGTTGCCGAAGAAAGACTTCGACACCCCCCGCGCCGCGAGCAGCGGAGCCGTGGTCATCAACGCTACAACCCTTCCGGCTTATTTCTGGGCCAGCAGCTTCTTGAACAGCTCCTCATCGTAGGGCGAATAGATGTAACCGTCAGCCGGGAAATCCTTCGCACGGGCGAGATATTCGTCGATGTTGGAATTGTCGATCACCGGCAGCGGGATCTTGACGAAGGCCGGCACGTCCTTGCCCTCCAGCGCCTGGACGGCGGTGTAGGTGGCGAAGGCGCCAAGCCAGTTCGGCTGCATGGTTGCCCAGCTCTTCAGGCCTTTTTCCTTCCACAGTTCGAGGAACTGGCGTGCGTTCTCGCCGGTGATCGGCACCTGCTCGCGGCCCTGCTTGTCGAGGGCCAGAACCGCGCCGGCCGACAGCGCGCCGCCAAGCGATAGAATGCCGTCGATCTCGGGGTTGGCGAAGAGCAGGCTGGTCACGGCTTCCTGGGCAGGCGCGACATTGTAGGGCGTGTTGGTCTCGGCAAGCACCTTCACGTCGGGATGGGCCTTCAGCTCGGCATCGGCACCCTTGCGCCGGTCATCGCTGACCGAAACGCCAGCCGGGCCATTGAGGATCAGGATCTTGCCCTTGCCGCCGATGGCGTCGATCAGGAACTTGGCCGCCTGATCGCCCCACTGCGAGGAATCGGTGTTGACCTTGGCGGTCACCTTGTCGGTGTCGACGAGGCTGTCGAAATTGATGATGGCGATGCCCTTGGCGCAGGCGTCAGCCAGCACGCGCGCCGGCGCCGTCGACGAGCCGGCGATCAGGATGATGGCGTCAACATTGGAATCGATCATCGACTGGATCTGCTGGATCTGCACATTGGCATCGCCCTGGGCGTCGGTAACGACCAGCTTGTCGACCAGCCCCTGCTTCTTCAGCGTCTCCACCTCGGCTTCGATCGTGCCCTGCGTCTGCTTCATCCAGGTCGGCACCGAATAGATGTTGGCCCAGCCGATCGTATAGGGGGCCTTGCGGTCGCCCTTGATGCAGTTGGCGGCGGCATTGGCCTGCGAACCCGCGCCCAGGCTCAGCACGAGACCGAGGCAAAGGGCGCTGGCGGATGCGAAAAACGGCGATTTCATCATGACTGTTCCCTTCTGAGGTTGTGTCCGGACGTGCGGGGTCGGGACGAGCAAACCCGCCGGTTGCCGGGCTCGGAAACCGTCTGTTTTTCGTCAGGACTTTCTGCGTCAGGCTCGTTAATTTGTCCGGTATTTCAGACACTATGTCTGTATATCGGACAAAAGGGATGCTAGACTGAGCCTTGACATCTTTCAAGCGTCTTGAGACGAGGGCCGAAATGATTTTTGGACGGCTGACATGAGCGACGGCGTGGCTGATTTGATCGAGACGGATGCCGGCAAGGATGCGCGCCCCGGCGAGCGGCGGCGCGGCATCGACCGCGTCATCATGCTGCTCGAGGCGCTGCTGAAGCACCGCGCGCCGATGCGTGTCGGCGATATCGCCAAGATGATCGGCGCACCACGCTCGACCACCTACGAGATCGTCAACAGCCTGCTCGAGGCCGAAATGCTCGAAAATGTCGGGACGGAGGGCTACGTCTATTTCGGCCGCTCGATGCATCTGTTCGGCTGGGCCTATTCGCATCACAATGCCCACTACCGCCGCATCATCGAGACGCTGGACCGGCTGGCCGTGGAGACCGGCGAGACCGTCCAGCTGTGCGGCCTGCGCGGCAACAAATATGTCGTGCTCGACTGCCGCGATTCGCCAGGCCCCTTCCGCATCTCGAGCGATGTCGGCGTCGAAGTGCCGATCCCGTGGACGGCATCGGGGCGGCTGCTGCTCGGCCATATGAGCGAGCAGGAGCTGCGCGATTTCATCCCGCCCGGTGACTACACGCTGCCCGACGGCCGCGTCATCGCGCCGGCCGAGTTCTTCGCCGATGTCGCCACGGCGCACCAGCAAGGCTATAGCGAAACCGCGGCTCTGGCCGACCGTTTCACCTGGTGCATGGCCGCGCCCATCCGCGATGGCCACGGCGCCATCAACAAGACACTGTGCTTCGTACTGCCTATCGACACGCCCGAGCCGCGGCGCAACCAGTTGCTCGATCTGCTGCGCGAACGCGCTCGCACGCTGTCGCTGACCGACAGCTGAGAGAGCCGCCGTCGCGCCAGGCTCTCCTCAGCCTGCCGGGCTGAGGACGCCGTGGCCGGGCTCAGCCCCGCTTCGGGATCTGGATATCCTCGAGCAGAAGCGTCAGCGCCATGGCGACGAAGTAGAGCGCCGCCACCCAGAGGAACATCACGTTGAAACCACTCGAATAGTGGCCGAGGACCACGTCGCGGATCGTCGGCGGCAGGCTCGACGCCAGATGCGGGTTCAGCCCAGTCAGGCCGTCTGGCAACAACGCGGCGGCATCGGCCGGAAGCTCTGAAGTCTGCCGGTTCAGGGCCCAGGTCATCACCGCGCCGTTCAGCGCCAGTCCCAATGACGCTCCGATCGTCCGCGCCTGGGTGATCAGCGACGTCACTGCGCCGATGTCCTTGAGCGGCGCCGCGGCCTGGATCGCCACGATCAGCACCTGGAACTGCAGGCCCATGCTGATGCCGAACAGGCCCATCATCACCGCCAGCACCCAGATCGGCGTGTGCGAATTGATGAAGACAAAACCGATCATCAGCAGCCCGCCAATCCCCATCGCCACCACCGGCATCCATTTGTAGCGACCGGTCGCGGCAATCACCCGCCCGGCCACGATCGAGATGACCATCGAGGTCAACGACGCCGGCAGGAACAGGAAGCCGACCTCGGCCGGACTGAGACCCGTCAGCGTCTGCATGTAGAGCGCGAAATAGAAGAACATGCCGAGCGTCACCGATCCGGCGACCACCGACACTCCCGAGACGATGCGCACCGTCGAGATGCCGAACAGCCGCAAGGGCACGATCGGCTCCTCGGCCCGCCGCTCGACCACGATGAACGAGGCGATTGCCGCCAGCGCGAGGACCGGCAGCGCGAAGGTGAGCAAATCCGGCCCGGCAGGGTCGAGCACATGATAGCCCCAATAGACGATTGCCGTGGTGCCGATGGCCAGCAGCAGGCCGCCGAGATAGTCGATGCGGTGCCGCTTCTCGTTGAACCGGCTGCGCATGGCGAATGCCAGGATCGCCAGCACGACAATGCCGATCGGCAGATTGACCAGGAACACCCAGCGCCAGCCAAACAGGCTGGTGATATAGCCGCCGGCCAAGGGACCGAGGACCGACGACAGCGCGAACACCGCCGAACTGTAACCTTGATATTTGGCGCGGTCGCGTGGCCCGAACAATTCGCCGATCATGGCGAAGGCCGAGACCATCAGGCCACCGCCGCCGATACCTTGCAGGACACGCGCGGCGATCAGGCTCTCCATCGACCAAGCCATGCCGCAGACCAGCGAACCCAGCAGGAACAAGGTGATCGCCGTCAGCACCACGTTCTTGCGGCCATACATATCGCCGAGCTTGCCGTAGAACGGCGAGACGGCGGCGGTCGACAGCAGGTAGGCGGCGCCGACCCAACCGAACAGATGCAGATTGCCGAGTTCGCCGGCAATGGTGGGCAAGGCGGTGACGACGATCTGCATGTCGATGGTGGCCATGAACATGGCGATCAGCGCGCCGAAATAGACGATCAGCGTGGTAAGGTCGGGTCTGGCTTCAGTCTCTATGGGCGCCGCATCCGGAAGGGTCGAGTCGAGAGTCATTGCTATCTCCGCAAGCTGGGCGCAGTTTATGTGCTCATGGCAGATATATGTCAATATCAAATATATGCTATCAGCATACAGTTGACATCAGCATATATTTTTGCTAGCGCGCTCTAATATGAGCAGCAACGATACCGAGACTGGCAAACCGGACCGATTTTCCGCCCTGTGTCAAACGCGTGGCGATCAGGACCTCGCGGATCTGGCGCGCGGCAGTGGCCTGTCCGAAGCGGCGGCCGACGCCGTCGCCGCCATCGATGCGGTGATGGCCAAGGTGCGCCGCTCCGTCCAGCGCCGGGATTTCGGTCGCCTGATCCTGGCCCGCATCGATCCCTCGCTGGAAGTAAGCCATCTCGATGCGATTATCGCACTCAGCGCGGGCGCCGGCGACACCCCGCAGGACGAGGTGACGGTCGGCATCATCGCCGAGCGCATGGGGATCGACCCCTCCCGCGCCAGCCGCATCTCTGCCGATCTCGTCGAGCGCGGCTACGCCTTCCGCGTCGCATCGCAACTCGATGCCCGGCGCATTTGCCTCAAACTCACCGCCAGGAGCGAGCGCCTGGTGACGGCGGTGCGCCAGACCAAATGGCGGATTTTCGCCGGGGCACTGGCGCAATGGGACGAGCAGGACCTAGTGACGTTCGCCACCTTGCTGGAACGCTTCGCGGGTTGGGCCACCGACGAGGATGGCATGCGCAGGGCGGCCGATGCCGTCAAGCAGGTGATGGACGAGACGGAACCGGTGTAGGCCTGCCGGGGGGTATCGACCGCCCGCCATAGCCAAGTCGACACCTGTTACCCATGAATTGGCCGCCGGTATGACGTGGTGCGATGCATTGCATCGTTCGAAAAGGCGTTCGATCCGGCTAAATTTCACCAAGCATGCGCAAAGACCTGTTCGGACGATCAAAGCGAGTCGTAAACGGCGTCGATCAACAGCTTGCGGCGTGGGTCCAAATCGTCAAAGCCCAGCATGCGGTTGGTGACATAGCCGAACCCGACGCCGGCACCGGGATCGGCAAAGCCGATGGCGCCGCCCCAGCCGGTGTGGCCGAACGTTTGCGGCGACGCACGGCCGGCATAGACCGGATCCTCCATCTGATAGCCGGCGGAAAAGGCCGTTGGAACCGCGAAGCTGTCGTCCATGCCGCGAAAGCGCAGGTGCGTTGCTTCCTCGACAGCCGCGCGACCCATCAGAGCTTTGCCCTCCCAGACCCCGCCTGCTGCCATCATGCCGTAAATACGCGCCAGTGCATGCGCCGTCGACTGGCCATTGCCGCCCGGCACCTCGGCGGCACGCCAGACGCGATCGTTGGGGGCCAGTGCACGCGGCGCCGGATTGTCGCTGGCGTGGGGAAATGGCGAGGCGCGGACAAAGTCGACCCAGTCCGAAGCCCCGGGGCCTTCGATCATCTCGGCGACCCTGGAATCCTCGCGGTCCGGCAGACCGACATGAAAGTCGGCTCCGAGCGGGCCCGCGATCTCTTCGGCGATGAAGCGGCCGATGCTTCGCCCGTCGACGCGGCGCAACACTTCACCGGCGAGATGGCCATAGGTCAGGGCGTGATAGATACAGCGGCTGCCGGGCTCCCATAATGGCGACATGGCCGCAAGCGCGTCGACAAAAGGCGTCCACGCGAGCAATCCTGCCTCGTCCATCGGCACGGCAAGACCATTCAGCCCGGCCTGGTGCGACATCACCTGATCGAGCGTGATGCGCTCCTTGCCGCCGGCCGCGAATTCCGGCCAGTAGCGGGCAATGGGTGCGGCATAATCCAGTCTGCCGCGCTCCACCAGCATGGCGATCGCCAGCGCCACGACGCCTTTGGTGGATGACCAGACATTGATCAGCGTGTCCTGCCGCCAAGGGCGGGTCCGCGCGGCATCGGCATGACCGCCCCACAGGTCGATGACGGTCCTGCCGTGGACGACGACGGATATGCCACCGCCATGTTCCAGCCCTTCGGCAAAACACGCGGCGAATGCCTCGCGCACGGCGGCAAAGCGCGGATCGCAGATACCATCTATGTTCATGCGCGAATTCTCACCCAATATCATCTCAGGACCTACGTCAGGCCAGGCCACCGAAGCAAGCGGCTAGCACAGCACGAATGGAGTTCACATGCCCCAGACCACCGCCTGTTCATGGCGCTTGATCAGGTGCTTGAGGTTGTCGAAGCTCTGGCGGATGTGTCTGGCGAAGGCGTCGACGGCCGGTGCGCGCGGCGTGTCGGCGCGCCGGAGCAGGCCGAGCGCCCGCTCCGGATGCGGAATGGCCACAGGTAGCGCCGTGATCGACTTGTCCTTGCGAAAGGCAAAGACCACGCTGTGCGGCAGCACGGTCAGCGCATCGGTCTCCTTCATGTAATTGACGGCGCTGGTTAGCGATCCCCCGGAATAGCGGATTTTGATCTCGGTCGCGCCGAGCGACAAAAGCAGGCTGCGCAGATCCTCCAGCAGCGGGCTGCCGGGCGGTGGCGCGATCCAGGGATAGTCGAGCAGGTCACTGGTTCTGAGCTTGCGCCGCAGCAACAGGGGATGCGTCGCGCGGCAGGCAACGACATTGCGGCCGGGCAGGATCTCGCGGAACTCCATGCCGGACCCCTCCTCCAGTATGTCGATCGGACAGACGGCAAGGTCGATGCGATCGGCGTTGATGGCGGCGCGCAGGTCGGAGAGATAGCCATAGCTCTGGTCGACACGCACATCCGGATAGGCATTCTGGAAGTCGGCGATCATGCCGGAGATCAGCGCATCCATGAAAAACGGCGTGCCGCCAACCCGCACCACACCGGAGCGGCCCTGGCTGAAATTGGCGACGATGTCGGAGGCCTTGCGCGATGCCGTCAGCATCACCTGGCCGTGATCGGCAAGCGCCTTGCCGAGCGGCGTCGGCTGCAACGGACGGCGGCCTTTGAGGAACAATGGTTCGCCCAGCCGCTTTTCCAGCATCGACAGCGTGCGCGACACGGCCGGCTGGGACAGGCCGATGAGCGCGGCGCCTTCGGTGACGCCGCCTGCCTGCACCACCGCTGCCAGCTGGATCAAATGTCTCTCATCGAGCTTCATACCAATATGGTATATTAAATCGGGCAGAAATCATCATCTTTGTCTTTGGCTCGCGTTAATGTTCCCCGGTGAGATGAAACCGGGGAGGAACATGTCCTATCTAGGCATCCCGTCATTCAGCGAGGCCAACTCTGCCGAGATGGTCGCCCAGCGCCTAGTCAAGGCGAAGGCCGGGCCGCTGCCGCGTTTTCTCGCTGTTGTCGTCGACCACCTCCATCAGATCGTCAGGGAAACCCGACCGACCGCGGCGGACTGGCGCCAGACCATCGCCTTCCTCACCGAAATCGGTCATGCCAGCGACGACAAGCGGCAGGAATGGGTGCTGCTGTCGGACCTGCTCGGCGTCACCGCGCTGGTCGAGGACATCAACTCCCGTCGCCCGAACGGCGCTACGCCCAACACCGGGCGCGGGCCCTTCTATCGCCCCGATGCGCCAAAGCTGCCGCACGGCGCCGACATTTCGCTCGATCACGTCGGCGTGCCGGTCACGGTGTCGGGGCGGGTGACAGATCTCGACGGCATACCGATAGCGGGGGCCACGGTCGAGACCTGGCAAGCCAACGCGCAAGGTTTTTACGAGAACCAGCAGCCCGACCTGCAGCCGGAGTTCAACCTGCGCGGCGTCTTCACCACCGACAGAGACGGCCGCTTCCACTACCGCACCGTCAAACCCGCCGGCTATGGCGTGCCGGACGATGGACCTGTCGGACAGATGCTCGGCCGCCTGAACTATCCGCTTAGCCGGCCTGCACATATCCACTTCCTGATCCGCGCCGACAATTTCGAGACACTGACCACGCAAGTGTTCGATCGCGCCGATCCGCGCCTCGACGAGGACGCGCTGTTCGGCGTCAAGCCGGAACTGGTCGGCGACTTCAAGCGCTCGAGCGCCGGCGACCGCTGGTCGCTCGACTACAGCTTCGTCATGGCGATGGCGCGCAAGGGGGCGGCATGACAAGAGCGTTCACCTATTCCGGCAGCCCGACGCACATCGTCTTCGGCAATGGCGCCTCCTCGCAGGTCGGCACCTGGGTCGAAAAGCTCGGCTGCAAACGTGCGCTGGTGCTGTCGACGCCGCATCAGGCGGGCGATGGCGAGGCGCTGGCGAAGCGGCTTGGATCGCTGGCCGCCGGCACTTTCTCAGGCGCGGCCATGCACACGCCTATCGAAGTGACCGAGGCGGCCATGCGCAAGGCAACGGAGGTCAAGGCCGACTGCGTCGTCGCGCTTGGCGGCGGCTCGACCACCGGTCTCGGCAAGGCGATCGCCTGGCGTACCGACCTGCCGCAGATCGTCATCCCGACCACCTATGCCGGCTCGGAAGTGACACCTATCCTCGGCCAGACCGAGCATGGCGAAAAGACCACGGTGCGCGATGCGAAAATCCTGCCGGAAGTGGTGATCTACGATCCCGAGCTGACCATCGGGCTGCCGGTCGCGATGAGCGTCACCTCCGGCCTCAATGCCATGGCGCATGCGGCGGAAGCGCTTTACGCCCAGGATCGCAACCCGATCTCGACGCTGATGGCAACCGAAGGGCTGCGCGCCCTCAAGGCAGCGCTTCCCGTGTTGATCAAAGAGCCAAAAAATCTCGAGGCCCGCGGCGACGCGCTCTACGGCGCCTGGCTGTGCGGCACCGTGCTCGGCACAGTCGGCATGGCGCTGCATCACAAGATCTGCCACACACTGGGCGGCTCCTTCGACATGCCGCATGCCGAGACCCATGCGGTGATGCTGCCGCATACGATTGGCTTCAACGCCGTCGCCGTGCCCGACCTGCTCAAGCCTGTTGCCAATCTCTTTGGCGGCGGTGTCGGCGGCGGTCTGCACGCTTTCGCCGGATCGGTCGGCGCACCGCTGACACTCAGGGAACTCGGCCTCAAGCAGACCGATCTCGACCGCGCCGCCGAGATCGCGACGAAGAACCCGTACTGGAACCCGCGGCCTTTCGACCGCGCCGCAATCCGCGCCCTGTTGCAGGACGCGTGGGAGGGAAGACGACCACAGGACTGACGGCAACACAGGGAGGAAACAACAGTGATTACCAGACGTGAATTCATCCGGAATACGGCAACCACCGGCCTGCTTGCCGGCACATCGGGTCTTGCCATGCCGGCGATCGCGCAGAATGCGCCGATCAAGCTCGGCTATGTCAGCCCGCAATCCGGCCCACTCGCCGCCTTCGCCGAGGCCGACAAGTTCATCATCGACGGGTTCCTGGCCGCCACCAAGGCGGCCGGCCTCAACTATGAGGTCGTCGTCAAAGACAGCCAGTCCAATCCCAACCGCGCGGCGGAAGTCGCCAAGGAATTGATCGTCAACGACAAGGTCAATCTGATGCTTGTCGCCTCGACGCCGGAGACCACCAACCCGGTCGCCACCACCTGCGAGGCCGAGGAAGTGCCGTGCCTGTCGACCGTGGCGCCCTGGCAGCCCTGGTTCATCGGCCAGCAAGGCAATCCCGGCGATCCCGCGTCGTGGAAGCCGTTCAACTACGCCTATCATTTCTTCTGGGGGCTGGAAGACGTCATAGCCGTCTTCACCAACATGTGGGCGCAGGTCGAGACCAACAAGAAGGTGGGCGGGCTGTTCCCCAATGATGGTGACGGCAATGCCTGGGGCGACGGCACAGTGGGTTTCCCGCCGGTGCTGGCCAAGGGCGGTTACGGACTGACCGACACCGGCCGCTACCAGAACCTGACCGATGATTTTTCCGCGCAGATCAACGCCTTCAAGGGTGCCGCCTGCGAAATCGTCACCGGTGTGATGATCCCGCCCGATTTCACCACCTTCTGGAACCAGGCCAAGCAGCAGGGTTTTGCGCCCAAGGTGGCGTCGATCGGCAAGGCGCTGCTGTTCCCGCAATCGGTCGAGGCGCTCGGCAAGTCCGGTCACAATCTGTCGTCGGAAGTCTGGTGGACGCCGAACCACCCGTTCAAATCATCGCTGACCGGCGAAAGCTCGGCACAGGTGGCGCAAGGCTTCACCAAGGCCACCGGAAGGCAGTGGACGCAGCCGATCGGCTTTGTCCACGCATTGTTCGAGATTGCCGTCGATGTCATGAAGCGGGCCGGCGAGGCCGGCGACGGCGACAAGGTGGCGGCGGCGATCGCCGCGACCAAGCTCGACACGCTGGTCGGCCCGATCGCCTGGGACGGCGCCAAGCTGCCGGCCTTCGCCGCCAAGAACATCGCCAAGACGCCCCTGGTCGGCGGCCAGTGGCGGCTGAAGGATGGCGGCGGCTACGACCTCGTCATTACCGACAACAAGACCGCGCCGAACATCCCGACCGGCGGCAAGATGGAAGCCATCGGCTAACCATGCCCATCCTCGCCCTCTCCAATGTCTCGAGACGCTTCGGCGCCCTGACGGTCGCCGACGCGGTTTCCTTCGAGCTTGGTGAGGGCGAGGCGCTCGGCATCATCGGCCCGAACGGCGCCGGCAAGTCGACATTGTTCAATCTGATCACCGGCAACATATCGGCCGATGCCGGCACCATCGTCTTCGACGGCCGCGACGTGACACGACTGTCGCCGATGCAGCGTTGCTTTGCCGGTGTCGGCCGCTCGTTCCAGATCCCGCAGCCTTTCGAGAAGCTCACCGTGTTCGAGAACCTGCTGGTCGCCGGCGCCTTCGGGCACACAAGACGGAAGCCGAGGCCAGTGAGCGCTGCGCCGAGATTCTGGTCGAGACCGGACTGATCGACCGCGCCAATCATCCGGCCGGGACCTTGAGCCTCTTGCAGCGTAAGCGGCTGGAACTCGCCCGTGCGCTGGCGACCGAACCACGACTGCTGTTGCTTGACGAGATCGCCGGTGGGCTGACCGAAGGCGAATGCGGCATGCTGGTCGAGACCATCCGCGCCATCCACAGAGGTGGTATGTCGATCATCTGGATCGAGCATGTGCTGCATGCGCTGAACTCGGTGGTCGAACGGCTGCTGGTTCTGAACTTCGGCAAGGTCATCGGCATGGGCGCGCCCGACACCGTCATGGCGTCGCGCGAGGTCCGCAAGATCTATCTCGGGATCGAAGTCTGATGGCGCTGCTCGAGACAAAGGGCCTTACAGCGCACTATGGTGATTTCCAGGCGCTGTTCGGCGTCGACATCGCGCTGGAGCAGGGCGAGACGATAGCCATCATCGGCGCCAATGGCGCCGGCAAGACGACGCTGATGCGCTCGATATCGGGCATATTGGCCAACCAGCCCGAAGCGGTGCTGTTCGACGGCGAGAGGATCGGCGCCCTGCCCGCCCCCGACATCGTCACGCGTGGCATCGCCATGGTGCCGGAGGGGCGAAAACTGTTTCCCTCGCTCAGCGTCGAGGAGAACCTTCTCATTGGCCGCTACGGCCGCGCGGTGGAGGGGCATTGGAGCCTTGAGACTGTCTACGAACTGTTCCCGATCCTCAGGGAGCGGCGCGCCAATCCGGGCACGGCTTTGTCCGGCGGCCAGCAGCAGATGGTGGCGATCGGCCGTGCGCTGATGTCCAATCCGCGCGTGCTGTTGTGCGACGAGATCAGCCTTGGCCTGGCGCCGGTCGTCATCAAGGATATCTACGCCGCCTTCCCGCGCATCCGCGCGGCCGGTGCTTCGATCGTCGTGGTCGAGCAGGATATCGGCCAGGCGCTGAAGGTTTCAGACCGCGTCTACTGCATGATGGAGGGCCGCATCACGCTGTCCGGCGCACCGGCTGCACTGACGCGCGAAAAGATCCATGCCGCGTATTTTGGGGTGGCCTGACATGGCGTGGCTCGACACCATCATCCAGGGCATTCTGCTCGGCGGCCTGTACGCTTTGTTCGCCGCGGGCTTGAGCCTCGTCTTCGGCATCATGCGGCTGGTCAATCTGGCGCATGGCGACTTGATCGTGCTCGCCGCCTTCCTGATCCTGGTGCTGGTCTCGGCCCTTGGCCTCAATCCGTTCGTCGCGGCCTTGGTGGCGATGCCTGTGATGTTCGCCGTCGGCTGGGCGCTGCAGTTCTTTCTGCTCAACCGCACATTGGGAACCGATATCCTGCCGCCGCTGCTGGTCACCTTCGGCCTGTCGATCGTCATCCAGAACGGGCTGCTCGAAAGCTTTGCCGCCGACAGCCGCCGCATCCCGGTCGGCGGACTGGACTCCGCATCGCTCGCACTCGGCCCGATCAATGTCGGCGTCATGCCGCTGTTAACCCTGGCTTCAGCCATCGCGGTGATAGTCGGGCTGAACCAGTTGTTCTACCGCACCTCGCTCGGCCGTGCCTTCCGCGCCACCTCGGATGATCCCATCACCGCGGGTCTGATGGGAATCCAGCCGAAGCGGATTTTCGCCACTGCCACCGGCATCGCCATGGTGGTCGTGACGATCGCCGCACTCTATCTCGGCACACGCGCCAATTTCGATCCGACCATTGGACCGGCGCGGCTGATCTACGCCTTCGAGGCGGTCATCATCGGCGGCCTCGGCTCGCTGTGGGGCACGCTCGCCGGCGGCATCGTCATCGGCATCGCCCAGACCTTTGGTGCCGCGATCAACCCGGAATGGCAGATCCTCGCCGGACATCTTGCTTTCCTGCTGGTGCTGCTGGTCAGGCCGCGTGGGCTGTTTCCGCGTGCGGTGGATTGAGCGCCATGACCGACACCTCCCTCACCCGATGGAAAGTCGAAACGCGCACCAAGGCATCCGCGACATTCGCCATCGTCGCCGCGCTCCTCATCCTGCTCGCTTTCGCCGCACCACTGTTTGCCTCGCGCAGCGTGCTACAGGACCTGTTCTTCATCCTCACCATGCTGGCGCTGGCGCAGAACTGGAACTTGCTCGCCGGTTATGCCGGGCTGGTTTCCGTGGGACAACAGGCCTTTGTCGGCTTCGGCGCCTATGCCATGTTCGCCCTCGTCATCCTGGCCGGGCTCGACCCGCTGGCCGCGATCCTGCTCGCCGGCATTGCCAGCGCCCTGCTTGCCATCCCGACCGCCTTCTTCCTGTTTCGCCTGCAAGGCGCCTATTTTGCCATCGGCAGCTGGGTCATCGCCGAAGTCGTGCGGCTGGCGCTGGCGCAGTGGAAGATGCTGGGCGGCGGCACCGGCACCTCTTTGCCGCGCGAGGCGACCCGCGACATGCCGGCGCTGAAACTGGTCGGTGAGCTGTTCGGCGTCAAATCGTCTGAAGCCGGCGATATCCTCACCTACTGGCTGGCGCTGCTGCTGGCCATCGCCACGATCGGCCTGGTCCACCGCCTGCTGCGCTCGAAGCAGGGATCGGGGCTGGCCGCCGTGCGCGACAACCAGGAAGCGGCGCGCTCGGTTGGCGTTGATGCCCGTCGCATGAAGACACTGGTCTATCTGGCGGCGGCCTTCGGCACCGGTCTCTGCGGCGCGCTGATCTATGTGCAGAAGGCGCGCATATCGCCGGACGCCGCCTTCTCCGTCGTCGACTGGACCGCCTACGTCGTCTTCATCGTCGTCATCGGCGGCATTGGCACCATCGAAGGGCCGATCGTCGGCGTCATCGTCTTCTACATTTTGCAAAACCTGCTGGCCGATTACGGCTCCTGGTATCTGCTGATCCTCGGACTGATCGGCATCGTCATCATGCTGTTTGCGCCGCGCGGCCTGTGGGGCCTGTTCGCCGAGCGCACCGGCATCCAGCTCTTTCCGGTTCGCCGCCGATTGACCGGCGGACCTATACCATTAGCCAAAAGGGAGGGCCGCATGGCTGACATTTCCACCGACGTGCTGACCATCGGCACCGGCCGCGGGCTCGGCCACCGCAGCGCTGCTTTCGACCTATGGCGTCGAGAACATGGTCATCAACCGCTACCGCTGGCTGGCCTCGACGCCGCGCGCGCACATCACCAACCAGCGCACCATGGAGGTTCTGCGCGACCTCGGCAGGGATGTCGAGGCGGAAGCCTATATGCATGCCACCGAGCAGGATTTGATGGGCGAGAACGTGTTCTGCACCTCGCTGGCCGGCGAGGAAATCGGCCGCATGCGCAGCTGGGGCAAGCATCCGCTCAGCCGCGCCGAGCATCTGCTGTCCTCGCCTTCGCATATGAACGATTTGCCGCAGACCTTCATGGAGCCGCTGCTGTTCAAGACCGCCTGTTCGCGCGGTACGCAATCACGGATGTCGACCGAATACCTTTCGCATGTCCAGGATGCCGACGGCGTCACCACGACCTGCCGCGACCGGCTGACCGGCAAGGACATCACCATTCGTTCAAAGTATCTAGTCGGCGCCGATGGCGGCAATTCGCTGGTCGCCGAACATGCCGGCCTGCCCTTCGAGGGCAAGATGGGCGTCGGCGGCTCGATGAACATCCTGTTCAAGGCTGACCTTTCGAAATACGTCGCCCACCGCCCCTCGGTGCTCTATTGGGTGGTGCAGCCGGGCGCCGATGTCGGCGGCATCGGCATGGGCCTGGTGCGCATGATCCGGCCGTGGAACGAATGGCTGATCGTCTGGGGCTACGACATCAACCAGCCGGCGCCCAAGGTTGACGACGCCTTCGCAAAGAAGGTCGCGCGCGACCTGGTCGGCGATCCCGAGCTGGAGATCGACATCCAGTCGGTGTCGACCTGGACCGTCAACAACATGTACGCCACCGAGACTTCCAAGGGCCGTGTGTTCTGCATGGGCGACGCTATCCATCGTCACCCGCCGTCGAACGGGCTCGGGTCCAACACTTCGATCCAGGACGGTTTCAACCTCGCCTGGAAGCTCGCTCATGTCATCAAGGGCAAGGCCGGCCCAAAGCTGCTCGACTCCTATTCGCAGGAGCGCGCGCCGGTGGCCAAACAGATCGTCACCCGCGCCAACAAGTCGATCGAGGAATTCGGCCCGATCTTCAAGGCGCTTGGCCTGCTCGATTCCATCGACCCGGTGAAGATGCAGTCCAACATGGACGCGCGCTGCGACGACACGCCGGCAGCCGAAGCGCAACGCGCCAAGATCCGCGAGACCATCGCTTCAAAGGTCTATGAATTCGACGCCCATGGCGTCGAGATGAACCAGCGCTACAAGTCGAATGCCATTGTCACCGACGGCCAGCAGGAGCCGGCTTTCGACAAAGACGCCGAATTGCACCACCAGCCGACCTCCTGGCCGGGCGCGCGTCTGCCGCATGTCTGGGTCCATTCGGATCGAGGCGACAAGGTTTCGACGCTCGATCTGACCGGCCATGGCAAGTTCACCGTGCTGACCGGCATTGGCGGCCAGGGCTGGCTTGATGCCGCCAAGACGTTGGGCAAGGAACTAGGCATCGACATCGCAGCCCATCTCATCGGCCCGCGCCAGCCCCGGCAGGATTTCTCCGGCGACTGGGCGCGCGCCCGCGAGATCCGCGACAGCGGCGTGCTTTTGGTGCGGCCGGACCAGCATGTCGGCTGGCGCAAGGACGCGATCAGCAGCGACCCGACGGCGGATCTGCGCAAAGCCCTGACGTCAATCCTGGACAGGTGAGAGATATGGAAGCGCACGAAAAGGGCTTCTTCGCCGAAGCGAATTCGGTCGAGGTCGTCACCGGCCGCAACAAGAACGCCAAAAGCGAGCGGCTGAAGACGGTGATGGAGGTCATCACACGGAAACTGCATGAGGCGGTGAAGGAGATCGAGCCAACGCAGGACGAATGGTTCGAGGCCATTCTGTTCCTGACCAAGACCGGCCAGCTCTCCACCGAATGGCGGCAGGAATTCATCCTGTTGTCCGATGTGCTCGGCGTTTCGATGCTGGTTGACGCCATCAACAACCGCAAGCCGTCAGGAGCTTCGGAATCGACGGTGCTCGGGCCGTTCCATCTCGCCGATGCGCCGGAGCTGCCGATGGGCGCCAACATCTGCCTCGACCAGAAGGGCGAGGACATGTTCATCCATGGCCGTATCCTCGACACCGAGGGCAGGCCGATCGCCAATGCGGTGCTCGACGTCTGGCAGGCCAATGACGAAGGTTTCTACGACGTGCAGCAGAAGGGCATCCAGCCCGACTTCAATCTGCGCGGCGTCTTCCGCACCGGTGCCGACGGCCGCTACTGGTTCCGCGCGGTGAAGCCGAAATTCTACCCGATCCCTGACGACGGCACGGTCGGCAAGCTGTTGCACGCGCTTGGTCGCCATCCCTACCGGCCGGCGCATCTGCATTACATCCTCAAGGCCGATGGTTTCGAGACGCTGACCACCCACATCTTCGACCCGGACGATCCCTACATCAATTCAGACGCCGTGTTCGGGGTGAAGGAGAGCCTGCTGGCAGAGTTTAAACGGATCGACGATCCGGCGCGCGCCAGGGATTATGCGTTCGACAATCCCTTCTGGAAGGTCGAGCACGATTTCATCCTGGCGCGGCCCAGCCCTGCTTGAGTCCCAGGCGCGACTAGTCCTACTGCTTCACGGAAGTGGAGGTGCCCCAGGTGTCCGACAGCACATAGCCCTGGGGATAGGGATCGGTCGGATCGAGATAGTAGCTGTGCTCGCCGGTGATCCAGGCCCGGCCGGTGATCTCCGGAACGATTGCCTTGCGCCCGGCGATTTCCGCCAGCTCCATGATCCTGCCGGTGAAGCGCGAGCCGATGATCGATTCATGGATCAGCACGTCGCCAACGCCCATCAAGCCCCGGGCTTGCAGCACGGCCATGCGGGCCGACGTGCCGGTTCCCGTCGGACTGCGGTCCGAGCGCCCTGGCGAAACGATGCAGGTGTTGCGCGTGACCTTGCCCGGCCCCTGGAACGGCATGGCGAACTGGACGATCGACACGCCGCGCACATGCTCGAATTCCGGATGGACGACATCGAGCTGCTCGCGCGCGGCCCGCCTTATCTTCTCGCCGGCCACCGCCAGCTCGCGCGCCTCATCGGGGGCGACCGAGAAGCCGAGCGCCTTGGCATCGACAATCGCATAGAACATGCCGCCATAAGCGATATCGACCGTGAGCGTGCCAAGCCCTTCGACTTCGATGACAGCGTCGAGACGTTCGGCAAAGGCGGGCGCGTTGCGGAAGGTGATCGAGACGCATCTGCCGTCGCGGCATTGCGCGCGCACCTCGATGACGCCGCCCGGCATGTCGAGCTTGAAGCGGGTCTCGGGTTCCTGCATCGGCACCATGCCGGTCTCGAGCAGCACAGTGGCGATGCAGATCGTGTTGGAACCGGACATCGGCGGATATTCCGTCGGCTCCATGATGATGGCGCCGGCGACGCAATCCTCGCGGGTTGAGGGAACGAGCAGATTGACGTGGCGCGCCACGCTGCCGCGCGGCTCGCAGATCAGCATGCGCCTGATATGGTCGTGATCGCGCTCCATCGTGATCATCTTGTCCATCATCGTGCGGCCAGCCGGCGGCAGCACGCCGCCGACGATGACGTCGCCGACCTCGCCCTCGGCATGACAGCCGACGACATGAATGCTGGTTTTGCTGCGCATTGGTGCTCCCTGTGCTGGTCCCTGGCGACCACGACTATTTTGCTTGGCAAGCCATGCCGCTTCGGGACAAACTGGTCAATCCGCGTGCCAGCCTCAAGGAGAATCCGAAATGACCTCTAACGTTTTTTCCGGCTGCATGCCGGCGTTGATGACCCCGTGCACGCAGGACCGCCAGCCTGACTTCGACGCGCTGGTGCGCAAGGGACGCGAGCTGGTCGCGGCCGGCATGTCGGCTGTCGTCTATTGCGGCTCGATGGGCGACTGGCCGCTCTTGACCGACGAGCAGCGCATGGAAGGCGTCGAGCGCCTGGTGAAGGCCGGCGTGCCGGTGATTGTGGGAACCGGCGCGGTCAACACCGCCAAGGCCGTGGCGCACGCGGCGCACGCCCAGAAGGTCGGCGCCCGGGGCCTGATGGTGATCCCGCGCGTTCTGTCGCGCGGCCCTTCGGTGACGGCGCAGCGCCACCACTTCAAGGCAATCCTTGCCGCCGCGCCCGATCTGCCGGCGGTCATCTACAACAGCCCCTATTACGGCTTTGCCACGCGCGCCGAGCTGTTCTTTGCCCTGCGCGCCGAGCATCCGAACCTCGTCGGCTTCAAGGAGTTCGGCGGCCCATCGGATTTGCGCTACGCGGCGGAAAACATCACCAGCCGCGACGATGAGGTGGCGCTGATGATCGGCGTCGACACCGCCGTCTACCATGGCTTCGTCAATTGCGGCGCGTCCGGCGCCATCACCGGCATCGGCAACGTGCTGCCGAAGGAGGTGCTGCACCTTGTGGGCTTGAGCCAGGCGGCAGCCAAGGGCGACGTCGAGGCCCGCCAGCGCGCGCAGGAACTGGACGCCGCGCTCGCCGTGCTGTCCTCCTTCGACGAAGGCCCCGACCTGGTGCTCTATTTCAAGCACATGATGGTGCTGAAGGGCGCTCCCGAATACAGGCTGCACTTCAACGAGACGGATGCCCTGACCGACAGCCAGCGCGGCTATGCCGAGGCGCAGCTCAAGCTGTTCGACAGCTGGTATGCCCAATGGTCGAGGCAACCCGGCGTGATTGCAAGGTCTGCCGCCTGACCCGGCCAATGCGACCAGGCGGCCATGGTACAGCCGCTGGTCGCATTGCAGTGTTGGGCAGCGGCTATCTGATTTAGAGCATGATCCCTAAAAGTGGGAACCGGTTTTCGGAAAAGATCATGCTCCAAAAAAGTTAGATCAGGATGACGTTTCAACCAAACGTCATCCTGATCTAGTGCCTGACCATCCCTGCGTCGACATTCAGCGTCTGGCCGGTGATCCAACGGGCGTCTTCGCTCGCCAGGAACGATACGACATCGGCGATGTGCTCGGGCTGGCCCTTGCCCTTCATCGCCTGCAGCATCTCGACGAAGCCGAACGCCTCGTTGTGCGGGCTCGCCTTGACGCCGTCGCTCTCGATCAGGCCGGGTGTCACCGCATTCGCCGTGATGTTGTATTTGCCGAGCTCGGTGGCAAGCGCCCTGGTGAAGCCGATGACGCCACCCTTGGCCGCGACATAGGCGGCCATGTTCGGCGTGCCTGCAAAGAAGGTGTTGGAGGCGATGCTGATCACCCGCCCGGCCTTGCCCGCCGCACGCATCTGGTCCGTGCCGGCGCGGGTGACGATGAAGGTACCGGTCAGATTGACGTCGATGATCTTGCGCCAATGGTCGAGATCGACGTCGTCCCAGGCGACGAACGGCACTATGCTGGCATTGTTGACCAGAATATCGATGCCTCCGGTCAGCGCCTGGATTTCGGCGAAGAGTGCCTTGACCGAGGCGGGATCGGATATATCGGCGGCGATCGCCCTCGCCTTTCCGCCGATCGCCGCGGCCGCCGCCTTGGCACCTTCGGCATTGATGTCGCTGACGATGACCGTCGCTCCGTCGGTGGCGAGCCGCGCGGCGATCGCCTTGCCGATACCCTGTGCGGCGCCTGTAACCAGGGCCGTCTTTGCCGCAAGCCGTTCAGTCATGAAAATGCTCCCTCAATCCGTTTTCTGGTGATGTCTTTTCAGGCGTCGGCGTCGATAACGGCCAGCGCCGCCTCGATGCCTTTGCCGATCGCGAGTTTCTGGCCGGCCGCGTTCATGGCACCGCCAAGTGCCGTGAGTGCGGCGATCGCATAGATCGGCTGGGCGGTCGGTCCCATATGGCCGATGCGCGTCAGCTTCCCCAATGTCTCGCCGCGGCCCGACGAAAACACCACGCCGTAGCGGGCGCGCGCGGCTTGGCGAAGCGCCTTCTCGTCGACACCTTCGGGGGTACGGACGGCGGTGGTGGTTGGCGACGCGATCTTGTCACTGGCGGCCCAGATCGACAGGCCCATCGCGGTGACGCCCGCGCGCATGGCCCTGGCGGTGAGCGCGTGGCGCGCCCACACCACCTCCGGCCCCTCATTGAGGTAGAGGTCGAGCGCGACGTCGAGCCCGTTTATCTCCGAGACCGACGGCGTGAACGGAAACGGCTTGTCCTTCGACCAGGCATTCTCCCAGTCGACGATGCTCAGCATCGAGGCGCGCGGCGCCAGGGGATTGGCTTTCATCTTGGCCCAGGCCCGGTCGCTGACGCCCATCATGGTAAGGCCGGGAGGGGCGCCCAGGCATTTGTTGGGGCCGGTGACATAGATATCGGCCTTGCAATCCTCGGGATGCGTCTTCATGCCGCCGAAGGAGGAGACCGCGTCAACGATAAGATAGCCGCCATGCCCAGAGACCAGCGCGCCGATGGCGTCGATCGGATTGATGGTGCCCGACGGCGTGTCGTGATGGCAGACGGACACGATGGTGATTTCCGGATGCGCCTTGAGCATGTCGGCCACCGCCTGCGGGTCGATCGCCTCATTGTAGGGCACTTCGATTTCGAGCAGATGCGGCGAATAGCGTTTCGCCCAGTAGCCGAAGCCCTTGCCGTAGACGCCGGAAGCAAGATTGAGCACGACATCGTCTGGTGTGATCAGCGACGCCGCCGCCGCCTCGAGGCCGAGCACCGGCTCACCATGCAGGATGACCGGCTTGTTCGACAGCCGCATCGCCTTTTGCGCCTTGTCGACCACACCCTCGTAGAAGAGCTGGAATGCCGGATCGTAATCGTAGAGAACCGTGCGGCCGAGTCCGCGCAGCACTTCGGGATAGGCGTTCACCGGCCCCGCGGTCAGCGTGATGACCGGATCGGCATGTTCGGGATAGCGCATCATCTTGTCTCCGGATTGGCGGCGGTCAGCCGTAGAATTGCGTGCCGGTCCTGTAGGTCTTGAAGTTGTCCATGTCGTGCGAGTACATCAGCTCGGCGCCGTGGTCCTCGGCGAGCTTCTTCACCTTGCGCATCGAATTGACGCCGGCCACCGGATCGATGTGGAAAGCGGCCTGGCACAGCGTTTCAAGGCTCTTCTGGGTGTAGGCGGCGTCGATGGTGAACATGATCGGCTTGCGCTTGGGGAACTCGACCAACAGGCTGTAGTGGCCGATCGAATGGCCGGGCGTCGAGATCAGCTTTACGCCCCTGGCGAGATCGACGTCGCCGTCGATGCCCTCAAAGGTCGAGTTGGCGCGCGTCGTGCCTTCCAGAAGTTGCGCGGTCGCGCCACGCGCTTCGGCGGCCTCCGCCGAGAAGCTCAGGTCGGAATAGCCGAGATGCTCGAAAGGCTGCGGATTGCAGGCCTGCGGCACCTCGGTCCGGTGGCAGATCTTCTTGGCGTGTGGAAAATACTTGTTGCCGCCGCAATGGTCGAAATGGAAATGCGAGTTGACGACGACGTCGATATCCTTCGGCTCGAGCCCGAGCAAGGCAAGCGCGCCGGGAATGGTCTGGTGCTTTTCCTGGATCGGCTTCTCGAAGGGCAGCACCTTCATGACGTGATCGTAGTCATAGCCGGTGTCGATCAGGAACCGGCCCTCGGCATGCTCGATCAGGATCGAATAGACGGGGAAGCGCACTTCGCCGCCAGGGCCGCGATTCCAGAACACGTGGTAGCCGTCGAGAACGAGCGAGCCGCCGTCGAGCAGGTAGACCTTTGTATCCGACATTCTTGCCTCCTGTTTTGGCGCGGGTCCCATCCGCGCATGAATTGTTGTCAGCGCGCGCCGCGCTCGTATGGAATGCCAAGTGCGGCCGGCAGGCTGGCGCGCCGGCCGAACAGAACCAGCATGATCATCACCGCCAGGAACGGCAGCATCTGAATGATGTCGGTCGGTATGTTGATGCCCGCCACCTGCATGGCCGTCGTCAGCGACAGGCAGACGCCGAACAGCAAGGCGCCGAACAGCACCCAGACCGGACGGCCGCGCGCCAGCATGGCCAGCACAATGCCGAGAAAGCCGGCGCCGTTGGTGATGAACGGAATGAACAGACCCGCCCCGACATTGGCGAGATAGGCGCCGCCGAGACCGGCCAGCGCGCCGGTCGTCAGCACCGCGATCGTCCGGGTCCTGATGACGTCGATACCGGCGACGTCGAGCGCGGCCGGCTTGTCGCCGGCTGCCTGCAGGTTGAGGCCGAGCTGCGTGCGCCGATAGAGGTAGCCCATGGCGAACACCAGCGCGACAGCCAGATAGACGATCAGATGATGCTTGAAGAAGGCGGGCCCGATGACCGGAATATCCGACAGCAGCGGAATGACGGTGGCGTCCGCCGCCGGCAGGCGGGGATAGCTGCGCGAGAATTGGAAATGATGAAGCAGCGCCGTCAGGCCTTCGAGACCGAGCGTCAGCGCGATGCCGATGACGATCTGATTCAGCCCGATGCGAACGCAAAGCAGCGCCATGATCAGCGCCACCGCGACGCCGCCGGCGGCACCGGTGAGGAACCCCAGCCATAGCGACCCGGAGTAGAAAGCGCCGACAAAGCCGAGATAAGCGCCGGCCAGCATCATGCCTTCGATGCCGATGTTGAGCACGCCGGCCTTTTCCGACATCTGCTCGCCAAGCCCGGCCAGCAGCAGCGGGATGGCGGCGGTGACGGCGCCGAACAGCAGCGCGCTGAGAAAGACTTCGCTGAAGAGCCCGGTCATGCTTCAAGCCCTCCGCGACTGGTTGTATCGATGATCGAAATATTCGGCGAGCGCGAGCACGATCAGCACGATGGAAACCAGCACCAGCGTGAAATGGTTGGGCACGCCGAGCCGCCGCGCCGCGCTCTCGCCGCCGATCGACAGCACCGAGAGCAGGAACACGAAACCGATCGCGGCAAAGCCGTTCATGCGGGCGAGGAACACGGCCGGAATGACCGCCAGCCCGTAGGCGGGGTTCCAGTCGGCGCGGACATTGCCTTGCACGCCGATGATGTCGACGGCGCCGGCGAGGCCGGCGAGCCCGGCCGAAATGGCGAAGACAGCGATGGTCAGGCCAGGGACGCCCAGCCCCGCATGAACCGCCGCGCGCGGATTGGCGCCGACGATGCGCAATTTCAGCCCGAACGCCGTGCGTGTCATCACCAGATGCACGATGATGATTGCCGCCAGGCCGAGCAGCAGGCCGCTGGTGATGGTCGTTTCGAACAGGCGCGGCAGGCGGTCTTCCACCGGCAGCGTGCGGGTCTGGGGCACGGTCGTGCTGGGATCGCGAAACACCAGCTTGACCAGAACATTGGCGAGCGAGGTGCCGAGGAACGTCATCATCAGCGTGGTGATGATCTCGTTGACGCCCTGATAGGCACGCAGCAGCGCCGGCACCAGCGACCAGACCATCGCCACCGCCATGGCGATGAGGAACGCGCAGAACAGCGCCAGCCAGGACGGCATGATCTCCACCAACACCGGAGCGCTGGCGGCCGCCGTTACCGCGCCGAGCAGGAACTGGCCGTCGCCGCCGAGGTTCCACATGCCGGCGCGAAAGGCCACGATCAGGCCGGCGGCAAGAAACAGCAGCGGCGCCATCCGCGTCAGCGTCTGCTGGATACCGAGCGGCGAGAACAGGCCTTTCTCCAGCACGAAGCCGTAATAAGCGAGCGGGTCGACGCCGACGGCAAGCAGGATACAGCCGGCGATGACGAGTGCGATGAGGATCGGGCCGAGCGTCATCAGCAGCCGATGCAGGATGTCGCGACGCGTCGTCGCCGCGCTCGTGGCATCAAGTGCTGTGGCACTGGCCGTGGGTGCGGTGTCGATGCTCATGCGGCAAGTCCGATCATCAGGCGGCCGATCCTGGTGCGGGCGTCGTCGGTGTTCTCGACGGTGCCGACCAGCGCTCCGTTGGCGATGACGGCGACGCGGTCGCACATGCTCAGCAACTCCTCGAGGTCGGTGGAGATCAAGAGCACGGCAAGGCCGCGGGCCGCCGTATCGCGGATGCGCTGGCGCGACGCCAATGTGTTGGCGAGATCGAGCCCATAGGTCGGCTTGTTGAAGATCACCACCTTGGCGCCCTCTGCCAGTTCGCGTGCCAGAAGTACCTTCTGGATGTTGCCGCCGGACAGCCGGGCGACCGGCGTCTTCAGGCTTGGCGTGCGCACATCATATTCGCGCACGAGCTCAGCGGCACGCTTGTCGATCTCGCTGCGCTGCTCGACGCCGCCGCGCCAGAGGGGCGCAGCGCCAACCTGCTTGAGGAAGAAGTTGATCGAGACCGGGAAGGTGCCGACAGTGCCTTCGCCCAGCCGGTCGTCGGTCAGGTAGCGCAGACCGCACCGACGGCGTTCGCCGACGCTCAGCGCCTCGATGGCGGTGCCCTCCAGCCGCACCGAACCGCTGGTCGCGGCGCGCTGGCCAGCCAGCGCTTCCGCCAGCTGCTTCTGGCCGTTGCCGTCAATGCCGGCGATGCCGAGGATTTCGCCCGGGCGGATGTCGAAGGAGATCGACGACAGGCCGGGCGCATTGCCAGTCGGCGCGACCGCGAGGTCCGCGACCTGAAGCAGCGGAGCGGCATCCGTGCGGACTGTACGGACCGGGCGCTCGACCGCTTCCGGATCGTCCTTCTGCTTGCCGAACATCAATTCCACGATCTCGGAGATGATCGCCTGTTCGCCCAGCGCTCGAAACCGCTCGGGTGGAATCTCGCCGACCTTGCGACCGAGCTTCAACACCGAGATGCGGTCGCCGAAGGCCGCCGCTTCCTTGAGCTTGTGGGTGATGAAGACGATCGCCAGGCCCTGCTCGACAAGGCGGCGCATCAGCGCGCCCAGTTCGTCAATGCCTTTCGGCGTCAGCATCGAGGTGGACTCGTCGAGGATCAGCAGGCGGCTGTTGCGCACCATGGCGCGCAGGATTTCGACCTGCTGCTGCTCGCCGAGCGAAAGCTCCGACACCTTGGCGTGCAGCTTCACCGTGATGCCGAGACTGCGGGTGATCTCGGCGACGCGCGTCTCAAGCTCCTCGGTCCTGGGACGTTGCCACCAGGGTCCGCCAAGCAACAGGTTTTCCGCCACCGTCAGCGTCGGCACCAGCATCATGTGCTGGAAGACGGTACCGATGCCCAGCGCCAGCGCATGGCGCGGCGAAGTGATCGGGGTCGGTTTGCCGTCGACCAGTATGCGCCCTTCGTCCGGCTGCTGCAGTCCCGACAGCATGCCGATCAATGTCGATTTTCCGGCACCGTTCTCACCGAGCAGCACATGCACCTCGCCGGGACGGATCGACAGGTCGATGCTGTCATTGGCAACGATGCCGGGAAAGCGTTTGGTCACGCCTTCAAGCCCGACGATGTCGCGCCCGGCAACGGACGATGAAGAAGAACTGCTCATGAAAGCCCAACACCAAAAAATGGTAATCGGCCGGAGAGGTGAACGGATCACCCCTCCGGCAGCCGACCTTGATCGCCTTACTGGGCGACGCTGGTCATCAGCGCCCGGACGGCGGCGGCGTCATAGACCGGATCGACCTTGATCTTGCCGGAAATGACGTCTTCGCGCAGCGCCTGGATTTCCGTCCAGACATTGTCCGGAATGGCCGCGGTTTTCAGCAGCTTCACCGAGTCGTCCTTGAGGCCGATCGTATAGTGCTTGGTGCCGAACGTGTCGGCCTTCAGGTCGGCGATCATCGCCGCATAGACCGGCTCGATATTCCACACAACCGACGACAGCAGGAAGCCCTTGTCGATCGGCGACTTGTCGCCAATGACATCGATGAAATAGACCTTGCCGCCATCCGCTGCCTTGGTCGTCTCGACCGCCTGCAGCATGCCGAAACTCGAACCGTTGCCCTGGCCGAAGATGATGTCGGCGCCCGACGCGATCACGCTTTCGGTGACGCGCTTGCCGCCGGCCGCATCGCTGTAGGCGGCGGGTCCGATCACCGCATAGGTGATCTTGACGTCCGGGTTTTCCGCCTTCACGCCTTGCGCGAACGCCGCCGACTGCGAATTCCACGATGGCGGTTCGCCCGAGACGACGATGCCGACCGACTTGGAACGCGACATCTTGGCGGCGAGACGGCCGGCGAGATAGGCGCCCTGGTGGCCGCTCAGCGTGTAGTCTGCAACGAGGCCCTTCTCCAGGCCGTTCGGCGTATCGACGATCGCCACCGGAACCTTCAATTCCTTGGCGATTTCAGGCGCGGACGTGTTGTAACCGCTGGCGTGGGCGATCAGCAGGCTGGCGCCGTCGGATGCAAGTTCGCGCAAGGTCGGGCGAACGTCGCCATAGCCGAGCCCCTGGGCCACGACCACCTCGACGCCGGCGGCCTTGCCCGCCGCCTTGGCGGCGTCGATGCCTTGCTGGTTCCAGCCGTAGTCGGTGCCTTCTTCAGGTGTCAGGATGGCGATCGACTTGACTTCGCCGGCAAGCGCGCTTCCCAACAAGACACTGCTCAGTACAACTGCACTTACGCTGCTCTTAAGAATCTTTAACATATTACCCTCTCTGTTTGATTTTCCAATCAATATTCTTATTGTTATTGCGCATAAGCGAGATAGACTGCCCGATGAAAATCTACCCATGGAGATCGGGCAAAGTGAAGATTCGTTATGTCCTTCCGGTGATGCTGGCGTTCACATCCTTCGCCAACGCGGTTGAGTTGCACCATGTCATCGTCCGCAAGGGCACCGACGGCCTCGCCATGGTGCCGTTGACGATTTCGAATGCGGGCACTGAAGGGCTGTCCTGCAATGCGGACTTCGCCCACTGGTATTCGGCCGGGATCGCGACGGTCGAGCCGGGCAAGAGCGCCCGCATCGAGCTCTGGTTCGACCCCAAGACGGGCACGTTCACGATCCTCAACGACAAGCGCGAGAACCTGCCCATCGAGCGGCTGTGGTGCGGCCTGGCTGGCCGCGCATATGCCACACGCGTGCAGATAGCGCTCGACCGCACCGACGCTGCGAAAGGCGGACGCGCCGTGTCCTGCGCCATGGGGCAAGACAGCCTGGTCTGCCGGTAGGCGCTCATCGACTTGTCCGCCCAACACCGCGCGCCTCCTATTTCTTTGCCAGGAACGTGTCGTTGAAGACGTCGTCCGCCGAGAGAGCCGTCTTGAGCACGCCTTGATCGGTGAGCGTCTTCAGCGTTTCCTCCCACTGCGTCTTCGTCATCCAGCCGAGGCCGTGTTCCTTGGTGTCCGGGCTGGTGAAGGTCGACGCGATGTCGGCGTTGATCTGCGCCAGCAGCACATCCTTCTTGTCGGCGTAACCGGGTGCGGCCTTCGCGGTGATCTCGGCGGCCTCTTCGGGGTGCGCCACGACATAGTCAAAAGCTTCCCTGTACGCCTTGACGAAGCGGGCGACGACATCCGGCTTGTCCTTGATCATCGTCTGCGAGGTGAACAGTCCGGAGCCATAGGCCTTCCAGCCATGGTCCGAGCCCATCATGATGCTGAGCGAGCCGGGACCGCCGGCCTTGGCCTCCAGCTCGGGAACCTCGGCATCGACATATCCGACCACCGTCTGGACACGGCCTAGAAGCAGATAGCTTTCATAGGGCGGCGAGACGCTGTTCAGCGTCATGTCCTTCTCCGTCAGACCATTGGCCGCCAGGAAGCCCTTGAAGAAGATATAGGTCGAACCGGCCGGATGAATGCCGATGGTAAGACCCTTGAGATCCGCCGGCTTGGTGAGCTTCAGCGTCTTGGCCAGCGAGATGATCGCCAGCGGCGAGTGCTGGTTGACAGCGGCCAGCGCCACGACGGGAACATTCTGCGACCGGGCGACGGCGAGCGTGGGAAGATCGCCGAAACCGAAATCCGCGTTTTCATTGCCCACCAGCCGCATGGCGTCCGGCGAGCCGGACCCCTTGCGGATCTCGGCGACGTCGATGTCGTTCCTGGCGAAGAAGCCCTTCTCCTTGCCGACGAAGAACATGGCGTGGTTGCCGCGCACCACCCAGTCGAGCTGGACGCTGACCTTGTCCGCCGCCAGTGCTGCGCCGGAGAAGCCAAGCGCACCGACGGCCGCTGCAACGGCAACTGCCTTGATAAGTGAGCGTCTGAGCATTTTTGTTCCCTTTTTGGTTGGTTGATTGAGCGGGCCTAGGACTGGCTGAATTTCGGCGCCCACGGCACCACGATGCGTTCGAGAATTTCGGCTGCGTAATAGAAGGCGATGCCCAGCACCGAAACGAGGAGCAGGGCCGCGAAGACCAGCGCGGTGTCGAGCTGGGTCGAGGCGAACTGGATGACGTAGCCGAGCCCATCCGAGGCGCCGGCGAATTCGCCGACGATGGCGCCGATGACGCTGAGCGTCGCGGCGATCTTGGTTCCGGCCATCAGGTTGGGCAGCGAATGCGGAACGCGAATCCTGAACAGGATCTGCGTCGGGCTGGCGCCGACCGAATTCATCAGCGATAGCAGCGAGCGGTCGACCGACTGCATGCCCGCCAGCATCGACAATGTCACCGGGAAGAAGGCAATGACCAGGATCAGGCCGATCTTGGGCGCGAGGCCGTAGCCGAACCAGAGGATGAAGATCGGCGCCAGCGCCACCTTGGGCACGTTCTGGAACAGCACCACCAGCGGATAGAGCGCTCGCCCCAGCCAGTCGAAGCGCACAATGACCAGCGCAATGGCAATGCCGACCACGACAGAGACAAGGAATCCGAACAGGATTTCGCCCGCCGTCACCAGGCTCGCCTGCATCAGCGTTGGCCATTGCGCGACCAGCGATTGCGCGATCTCCGACGGGGCGGGAATGATGAAGGCGGAGATGGCGAAAATCCGCACCACGGCTTCCCACACCACGATTGTCGCCAGCAGAAGGATGACCGCCGGAAGCCAGCTGCCTGTCGCCGCCGCCCAGCTAGAGGCAGGCCGGGGCTCGGAGAAATTGGTGATGGGTTGATCGCTCATGATGCGCCTCCCGGTTGATGGCTGGCGCGCAGCATCACCCGCAGTTGAACCACCAGCCTGACGAATTCCGGATCTTCCGTCACCGACAGATCGCGCGGATAGGGCAGACCAATGTCGAGGCTCTCGGTGATCCGCCCAGGCTTGATCCCCATTACGTGGACATGGCGCGACAGGTGGATGGCTTCGTCTATGGAATGGGTGACGAGCACGATGGTCTTGCCGGTGCGCTGCCAGATCTCCAGCAGCGACTGTCCCATCGAATCGCGGGTAATGGCGTCGAGCGCGCCGAATGGCTCGTCCATCAGCAGCACCGCCGGATCGAGCGCTAGGGCCCGCGCGATGGCGACGCGCTGGCGCATGCCGCCGGACAATTCATGCGGGCGCTTGTGGGCGCTGTCGCCCAACCCCACCAGTTCCAGCATCTCCTGCCCGCGTGCCCGCAAATCGGCGCGCGAGAGCGATCTGTCGGCGATGCCAAGCAGCATCGATGCGTTGTCGACGGCATTCTTCCAGGGAAGCAAATTGGCGTCCTGAAAGACGAGGCCGATCATGCGCTTGCGCGCCGCCTCGACCGGCGGAAGCCCGGCGATCGAAACGCTGCCGCTCGTCGGATTCACAAGCCCGGCCAGAACCTTGAGCAAGGTGCTCTTGCCGCAACCGGAAGGACCGATAAGGGAGACAAACGACCCCTTCGGGATCGACAGATCGATGTTCTGCAGAATCAGCTGGCTGGCCATGACCAGCGAAACACCCTTGGCGGAGATCAGGTCGTCATCGTGGCGGATATGAGCTGGCCGACCGCCTGCTGCTCGAATGGGTTCCATGCGCATGGCTACTCCCGGCCCTCCAGGATGCGCCGCACGGCAACGAGCTTACGCGCCCGTTCGCCTTGCAGCGCCTTGGTCTGCTCGGGCGTATAGGAGAACATGCCCTCGCCCGACTTGATGCCGAGCTTCGACGCGTTCGTCTTTTCCAGCACCATGGGCGCGACATCGTCGCGATTGGAGAGATCGGCGTTGAGGAAGGAGGAGACGGACTTGTAGATATCCAGCCCCGCCATATCGAGCAGCGCCATCGGTCCGATGACGGCGATCTTGTAGCCGATGCCCCACGACACACAGGTGTCGAGATCCTCCGGATCGATGACGCCGCGTTCGACAAGGTCGACCGCCTCGCGCAGCAGCGCATAGAGCACGCGGTTCTCGACGAAGCCCGGAACATCCTTCTTCACCACCACCGGCAGCAAGCCGATCGAGCGGATCAGGTCGCGGATCGTGGCCACGGTTTGCGGCGCTGTCTTCTCGCCGGCGATCACCTCGATCATCGGGATGATGTGCGGCGGGTTCGACCAGTGCATGCCGACCATCCGCTCGGGATGCGAGACATGCGCCTGCAGCTTGGTGATCGGGATACCGGATGTGTCGGATGCGACGATCGTGTCCGAGCCTATCAGGCCGTCGATCGTGCGATAGACGTCGGCCTTGACCGAAATGTTTTCAGGAACGTTCTCGATGACGAGGTCGGCACCGGATACCGCGTCGCCGATATCATCGGTGAAGCGAACCGTTCCAACGCCGGCCGATGGCGGCGCGATACCCAAGGCGTCGAGAACGCCCTCGGCCACGCCCAACATGGATCGCGCGCGCTCGATCGCTGCCGGGGCAACATCGTAGGCGACGACCTGGAGGCCGCCTCTTGCGAGCCGGGCAGCCATGCCCGGTCCCATCGTACCCAGACCGACGATGGCGATATTTCGGATCATTGCACTGCCCCGCTTTCTTTCGAGCTTGCGATGAGGTCGGCGGCTTTCTCAGCAATCATGATCACTGCCGCATTGATGTTTCCGCAGACCAGGTCGGGCATGACGGAAGCGTCCACCACTCTCAGGCCCTGGACGCCGCGAACGCGCAATTGCGGGTCGACGACCGAGGCCGCATCGGCCCCCATCCGGCAGGTCCCGGCCGGATGATGCACGGTGATGGAGGTCTTGCGGATATGCTCGTCGATCTCGTCGTCGCTCTGACACTTCGGCCCGGGGAAAAACTCCGCCTCGATGAAGGGCTGCATCGAGGGCTGCGACGCGAGATCCCGCGCCACCCGGAAGCCGGCCCGCAGCGATTCCCAATCCTTCGGCGAGGCGAGGAAATTCTGGTGGATCAGGGGTGTCGCCGAAGGATCGGCCGACGCCAGTTTCACCGCTCCGCGGCTTTCAGGCTGCGTCGCCACGATGCGCGTTGCGAAGCCGTCCGCAAACGGCGCCTTGAACGGCTTGAAGTATGGCCATGCGGCGAGCGGCGCCGCCGTGAAGAGCAGTTGCACATCCGGCAACGGCCGCGCCGGGCCGCTCTTCAGGAAGGCGACGACACCGCCGGGCACATCGCCGGAAAAACCGCGTCCCGTCAGGTAGGTCTTGACGAAATCGAACCCGATCCGGTCGGCACGCATGTTGCGCAGGAAAGGGCCGCCCGGAGCCCGGCGCCGGTACATGAGGATGACCGAGACGTGATCCTGCAGGTTCTTGCCGACGGCCGGCAGGTTGACCCGCGTCTGGATGCCGTGCGCGGCAAGCTCATCCTGCGCCCCAATGCCCGACAGCATCATCAGTTGCGGCGTGTTGATCACACCGCCGGAAAGCAGCACTTCCTTGCGGGCGAGAACCGTGCGTTCGCCGCCGCGATGATTGATGGTGACGCCTGTGGCGCGTGCACCCTCCAGCACAATCTTCGTAGCGCTCGCTTCCGTCAGGACGGTCAGGTTGGGCCGCTTCAGCACCGGCCGCAGATAGGCTGACGCAGTCGAGGCGCGCCGGCCTTTTGAAATCGTCATCTGGAGGCGGCCGAACCCTTCCTGCCGCTCGCCATTGTAATCTGTCGTCTGCCCGTAGCCGGCCTGCACGCTGGCTTGCGCAAAGGCGTCGATCAGCGTGTCCTTGTAGCGGCAGAACTGGGTGCTGACCGGACCGCTGCCGCCGCGATATTGGTTCTCGCCGCCTTCCCAGCTTTCCTGCTTGCGGAAATATGGCAGCACCTTGTCATACGACCAGTCGCTGAGCCCTGAAGCTGCCCAACGATCGTAATCGCCGCGATTGCCCCGCACATAGGCCATGGCGTTGGTCGACGAGGATCCGCCGACAACCTTGCCGCGCGCGCACTCGACCCTGCGTCCGCCGACATTGTCTTCCGGCTCACAGAAATACATCCAGTCGTGGCGACGCTCGGTCAGGATCTTGCCCCAGCCGAGCGGTATATGGATCATGGGATCGCGGTCCCAGCCGCCGGCTTCCAGCAACAGCACCGAACATCTCGGATCGGCGCTCAGCCGATTGGCCAGCACGCAACCGGCCGATCCGGCCCCAACAATGATGTAATCGTAGCTATCAGCATGCGGCATGGTGCGTTTCATTGCCTTCGTCTGACGCCGTGGCGTCAGGGAACCCATTGCGATCGAGCCCGGAAAACCGGGGCCAGGACCAAGGTCTTCCGGGTATGTTCAAACACCCGCGGACCCTAGGCCAGGCCCGCTTGCCTGAGGCGCTGCGACCAGTGATCCCATCCACGGTCGATCTGCGCGCCGACGAGATTTCCCGCGGCCTTGATTTCGCCCGGCGACAGATACTTGATCGTGCCGATCCGCAGGCCGGCTGTCTGCGCTGCCGCCTCCTGTTCAAGATAGAAAGCCCGGAACACCACCTGCCGCACAGAACTGCCGACATTGACGACGCCGTGCCGCGCCATAAGCACGACGGGATAAGTCCCGAGGCTTTCAGCAATGTCCGCACAGACGCTCCGGCTGCCGCCAAAGAGATCGGTAGCGTCTCCCTGCTTGTCGCGTATCTCGTAGACCGGGACGGCGTCGCCGAGGAAAGCCCCCATATGGGTCACGGGCCGCAGCGGCCGGTCGGTGAAGCAATAGGGCAGGACAGCCGGCGAATGGCTGTGGAGCACGCACTGGACGTCGGGCCGTGCCTTGTAGATCTCGCTGTGGATATAGCGCTCCAGATAGGATGGCCGGTTGTCCAAGGTTTCGCCGTCGAGGTTGAACCGCTGGATGTCACCGGCCGTTATCAGGCTTGGAGCGAGCTTCTGCGCCAGAAAGAAGCTTTCGGGATCCTCGGGGTCACGGGCGCTGATGTGCCCGAACGTATCCAGGATACCTTCGTTCAGCAGTATCTTCGTTGCTGTAACAAGCTCTTCGAAGACCTTCTGGCGCGCTGGGCTGTTGTCTTTCATTTCCAAATTCTCCCGTTGCGGCGATGGCGACCATTCTTGTTGTTGTTGTCGGTCGCCAGGGCCGCGGATTTCACTTGTTTTCGTAGATGCCGACGATCCGGTTCTGCTCGATGATGTTGCCGGCATATTTCTGCAGGAACTCCTCCCGGGTGGGCGTGCCTTCGACCTTCGTGTCCAGGGCATAGACCCAGAAATAGTAGTGATGCTCTCCATGACCAGCGGGCGGCTGAGGCCCGTAATATTGCTTGCCGCCGGCGCCGTTGGGGCCAACGCGGAACTTCTCCTGCGCATCCGAAAGGTCGGTGGTCGAGGGATCGATGCCGTAGACCACCCAATGCGTGAAACCGTTGGCGAGCGGCGCGTCCGGATCGTGGCAGATGACCGCGAGTTCCTTCGTCCCTGCCGGGACGCCGCTGACGGTAAGCCTGGGCAATACGTTGCCTTTGTCGCCGGCATGTTCGTCGCGCAGTTTCCCGAGCGGCTTGAAGTCCGCCGACGTAATCTTGAGGTCCTTGATGTTCAGGGGCATGAATTCGTCCTTCAGCAATTTCGATCGAACTAGACGCCGGCCTTGAGGTCGGCGACGGATTTGCCGCCGACGCGCTGATGCACGCGCGGACCCGATGCGACGGCGACGCAGATCAAAAGCTCGTCCGGGCGCGGCGCATCCGGCACGGAAAAGGTGACGGCGTCATAGTGGGAACGGATGTAGAGCTCGTCCTTGTGGGCGAGCGGAATGTCGATGGTCGTGCCAGCGACAGCGACCTTGCTGACCGACGAGATCCAGGCCTTGCCGCCGCCCACCTGCTGGCGCAGCGGATCTCCGAATACCGTGGTTATGCAAGCGACGACATGTTCCTGTTCGCCTGATGTGCCCGCGATGCCGCCCTTGCCATAGCTTTCGACCGGCCTGTTGCCGAGCAGCGCCACGGCTCTCTCGCCGAGAGCATGACCGATCGCAGCACTCGGATTGGTCAGATCGGACAGTTCGGCGACGAACTTTCCGGCGAAGGGATTGCGTATGACAACGCCAGTCGCGACTTTGACGAGGGTTTCGCCAGGCGTGCCGCCGTCATGCCGGCTTTCCTGGACCGAGGAGTACCATCCCCTGACATCATAATCTCTTTCGACTTCACTGGAATAGTTCATCTTTATCTCCTGAAGGGCGCGCGCTGTTTCCGCACGCACCGATTAATTCGTTGGCCGGCTTGCCGACACTACTGCGGCCATGAGTAGACACGGCGCAGCGGGTCGTAGCGGGCAGCTTCGAGTGCGGCCGGCGTGAACATGTTTCCCTTCGAGAGCGAGCGGTTCGCCGCATAGTCGCCGGACAGGGCCTGGCAGCGATCCGTGATCGGGCGAATGCGCGTCTCCCACGCGACGAGCGCGTCCTCGACCGAAAAGCCTTCCTCCAGGTTCTGCGACAGGCTGAAGGCGTTGACCATCGCGCAACCGGCGCCCTGGGCAAGAGCCGGGCACATTGCGTGCGCGGCATCTCCCACAAGGGCGACCTTGCCTCTTGTCCAGCTATCCAGCTTGGTCGTTTCGTACTTGTCGTACCGGGCGGTTTTCAGCTTGGCTGCTTCGATCAGGCACGGTTCCAGGAAAGGAAACATCTCGACCCAAACTTCGAGGTCGATCGGAACGCTCGAGCCGCGAGGATCGGCGGCCGGAGCCATCAAGCCGAGATAGAGCTCATTCTCATTGCAGGGCGAGTAGAGAATGCGCTGGACGCGCGGCCAGAAGTTCCACATGTCGATGGTATTGTCCCACTCGCCATGACCGAGATCTTTCTTCATGCGCGGGACAATCAATCGGATGAGACCATCCTTCGAAACCCATCGATCCTGTTTGAAACCGATGGAATCCCTGACCTTGGAGCCAACGCCATCGGCGCCGACGATCAGGTCGGCTTCGAGGACCTCGCCGTTCTGAAGCGTCAGGCGGCCTTCCGGATCGGCGGCGACCGCCTCGGAATTGACGCTTATGTCGACACCAAGCGCACGGGCGCGGTTGACCAGGGCATCGTGCAGGTGGCTGCGGGTCATGATGCGCCAGGGGAGACCGTTGAACGTCTCCTTGGAAACCGACTTGTTGTGCATCCAAGTCTCGTAGGTCGGAGGCGTGTGTGAGCCCTGGAGAACATCGTCCAGGGCGCCCAGTCCTTCGAGCACGCGAAGGCCATTGTGCCAGAGATAGATGCCCGCGCCGAATGCCCGCAGCTCCGAGCTCTTTTCATGCAGCCTGACGTCCCAACCGTTCTGCTTGAGAGCGATGGCGGCCGTCAGGCCGGCAAAGCCGCCGCCGGCGACCTCGGCGCGACGCGTCTTGCCCGGAGTTTTGTTTACGTTGGCCATTTTCTATCCTGATGCTGCGTACAAGAAGACGGCGCTTGGCCGTCAGGCGTCTATGAAGTTGGTGATGGCTTTCAGCGTGATCTCGGGAGAGACCTCGTTGACGTAGTGGTCGGCGCCCGGAACGACGACGACAGGCAGATCGGGCCGCAGCCGGCTTGTCTTCGCCAGCGCCGCCGCCGAGACCAATTTGCTCGTCTCGCCCCGCACGATGAGGACGGGCTTCGTCACGTCCCGGTAGGCGGGCACCAGGTCCGCTCGCAGGCCCCTGGCGGTCTGCGCCATGGCCGCGGGCGGGGCCAGTGGGCGCAATCCGCCATCGACCGACTGATAGCCGCTCTCAGCCCTGATCCTGATGGCGTTGGCGGGAATGTTCGGATAGCGGCCAGCGAGGTATGCCTCGACAGCCCTGACATCCTCGAAAAGCTGGCTGCCTGCGTTCACCCGCGCTTCCAGCGCGTCCAACGCTTCGGTCTCGATGTACGGCGTGAAGTCGATTGCGACGACCGACCGCACCAAATCCGAATATTTGGCCGCGGCCGTGACCGAATTCCTGGCACCGAGCGAATGTCCGACGAGGACGGCAGGACCGCGATCGAGCGTGCGTATCAGGCCGGCGATGTCGGCGGCGTAGTCATTCGCCTCGTAGCCGGCCTCCGGCTTGTCGCTACGGCCATGCCCCCTCTGGTCGACCGCAATCGTCGTAAAGCGATCCGAGAGCCGAGCCATCAACGGCTCGAAGACGGCGGAGTTGGAGGTGATGCCGTGGAAGAACAGCATCAATGGGCCGTTGCCTATTTCGCGCACGTTCAAGGTGATGTGGCCAATGTCGATGCGTCGCGAGATGATGTGGCCGGAAGGTGTGTCCGCCGCCATGTCCATGATCCTCGCCTCCGCTGCTCGTCTCCTGCAAAAGGATCATACAGACCGGGGTGGCGTCAAGCAGATTGTCTGACATTCTTGCAATCTTCAGATTTGACAATCAGGCTATCCTGCTGTCAAATTTCAACGGCGTGGCGTATGCTGCTTCAGCTTGCGACTCAAAAGCCCATGAGACGTTATCGATGCCCCCAGATTTGAATTTGCGAATTTCGCCTCGGACCGTGCAACGGGAGACCGTCGACAAGTTACGGCTCGCGATCTTCTCCGGGCTGTTCCAGCCGGGAAGCCGCCTCATCGAAAGTCAACTGTGCACACAACTGGGCATCAGCCGCCCCTCGCTACGTGAGGCTTTGCGCAGTCTTGAGGCCGAGCGCCTGATCGAGATCGTCCCTAACCGCGGGCCGTCGGTACCGGCACTTTCGTGGGAGGTGGCAACCGCCATCTACGAGGTTCGAGAGTTGTTGGAGGTCGAGGCGGCGGGACGATGCGCGTTGAGGATTTCGCCTGAGCAGTTGCGTGAACTTGAGAAATCTCTTTCCGCATTCGAAGAGGCGGCATCCAGCAATGACAGCCTGGCGCAGGTCATGACCGCCGCGGACTTCTATTCGATCATATTGGCGAATTGCGGGAATCCGATCCTGGAGGAAGTCCATCGCGGTCTTGTGGCCCGGATCAGCTTCTTTCGAGGACGATCGATGTCCTTGGAGGGCAGAGCACAAAGCAGCCTGGCGGAGATGAGGGAGATCTTCGAATCCATCGCCGCCGGCGACGAGAAGGCCGCCCGCAAAGCCTCCAAACAGCACGTCCTGAGGGCGAAAGCGGCGGCGAAGATATCCATGGACAACGGAATTTGAACTCTTCGATGGACTGTCGTTCCGTCTGAAGTCTCGAAGTCTTTCATGACGTTTCGGATCGGCCGAACGCAGATCGGTGCGCGGCTCTTCACCGTGTCGGTGTCAGAGGTGCCGGCTGTCGAATCCAGCAGTGGCAGATGGAGTGATGATGGCCAGGGCCAATGTCGAGCGCAAACCGAATTGCGATATCGTCATCGTCGGCGGCGGGTCGGCCGGGACGTTGCTTGCAGCGCGACTGAGTGAAGATCCGGACAGTCGCGTTCTGCTGATCGAGGCAGGCGAAGAGGCGACGGATCCCGACATCTGGAACCCCGCTGCGTGGCCGGCACTTCAGGGCCGCAGCTACGATTGGGACTATCGCACGCAGCCGCAAGCCGGCACTGCGGGCCGGGTGCATCATTGGGCGCGCGGGCGGTTGATCGGCGGCTCGAGCTGCCTGCACGCGATGGGCTACATGCGCGGTCATCCCTCCGACTTCCAGGCCTGGGTCGACGCGACCGGGGATCGTCGATGGGGTTGGGATGAACTGCTGCCGGTTTTCCAGGCCATCGAAGACCACCCGCTTGGTGGCGACGGTATTCACGGCAAAAGCGGGCCGTTGCCGATCCATCTGCCGGCGGACGAAGTCAGTCCGGTTGCTCGTGCCTTCATCGAGGCAGGCGCATCATTGGGCCTGCCTCGCCTTGCGGGCCACAACAGCGGAGAGATGATCGGCGTTACCCCGAACTCCTTGAACATTCGCGACGGGCGGCGGGTCACGGCGGCTGACGCCTGGCTCACCGGGACGGTTCGAGAGCGCAAAAACCTGACCATCCTTACCGGATCCCGGGTGCGGCGCCTCAATCTCAGGGGCAATCAGGTCCGCAGCCTCGAGGTCGCAGGGCGACAGGGGTCGGTTGAAATCTTTGCGGACCAAATTGTCCTTTGTGCCGGAGCGCTGGAAAGTCCGGCTTTGCTGATGCGTTCTGGCATCGGCCCGTACGATGTGCTCGATGCAGCGGGCGTTGGCTGCTTAATCGATATGCCTGGAATCGGTCGAAACCTTCAGGACCACCTGCTTGGTGCCGGCAACCTTTATGCGGCCCGCAAGCCGGTGCCGCCATCGCGCCTCCAACATTCGGAATCGATGGCCTATATACGCGCTGATAACTTCACCGCTGCCGGGCGGCCAGAAATAGTCGTTGGCTGCGGCATCGCGCCGATCGTGTCCGAATGCTTCCAGGCGCCTGCCGCCGGCACGGCCTACTCGCTGCTGTTCGGCATCACCCACCCAACGAGCCGCGGCAGCGTGCGCATAAGTGGGCCTGAACTCGGCGATCCCCTGATCATCGACCCGGCATACCTGCAAACAGGCCGCGACCGTGCGCTGTTTCGCCAAGCCCTCGAGGCGGCACGGACAATCGGGCATAGCGATGAACTCGCCGGCTGGCGAGAGCGCGAACTCCTGCCAGGCACGCTGAACAGTGCGGCCGAGATGGACGACTTCATCGCGCGGTCGGTCATCACGCATCATCATCCCTGCGGGACTTGCAGGATGGGTAAGGATCCGGACGCCGTCGTCGATGCAAATCTACGGCTCAAGGCGCTCGACAATCTTTTTGTCGTGGACGCGTCGATCATGCCCAACCTCACCGCGGGACCGATTCATGCCGCGGTGCTCGCGATCGCCGAGACCTTCGCCCGACGGCACCGGGAAATCCTGCAATCCTGACCCGAAGGGCTGGTATTCTTGACCAGTCCACTCGTCGATGGATTCTTCGCTCTTGCGCGGACGACCCCAACAAGGGCCAGAATTTCGGAGCCATTGCGCGGTTAGTTTTTGCTTGTGAACATGCTGGCGGATTGTAGCTTGTCCATGAGCCGGTCCGACAAAAGGTGGTGCGCGAGATGATCGACATCCAAATTCCCATGGATGCGCCGTGCCCCTGAAAGCAGCCGCTCATATCGAGGCCATGTCTGCCTTCGCCCTTGCGAATTTCGGCGGCTATGACCGGCCAACCCTTGCTCAGAACGAGAGCGCCTTTCCGCCCAGCCCCAAGGCGATCGCCGCTGGCCAGGACGCGGTTGCCCGCAGCCATCTGTATCCCGACCCGGACTGGACGGCACTGCGCGAGGCGCTCGCGCAGGCCTATGGGGTCGAGCGCAGCCTGATCTTGTGCGGAGCCGGTTCGATGGACCTGATCAGTTGCACAGTCGCGGCGTTTGCCGGACCGGGCGATGAGGTGCTGGGCACCGCCTATGCCTATAATTTCGCCGCATCCGCCGCCGCGCGCGTTGGTGCGGTCTACGTCAAGGCAGAAGAGCACGATTTCACCGTTTCGATCGACAGCATCCTGGCCGCTGTCACGCCAGCAACGCGTATCGTTTTCGTCTGCAATCCGGGCAATCCGACCGGCACCCGTATCGGCAACAGCGAACTGCTGCGGCTGCGCGCGGCGTTGCGGCCGGACGTGCTGCTGGTGATCGATCAGGCCTATGGTGAATTCGACGACCAGGACCCCGGGCCGATCTTCGCACTTGTCCCGCGCGGCGACACCGTGGTGTTGCGCACCCTCTCCAAAGCCTATGGCCTGGCCGGTGCACGCGTCGGCTGGGGCTTGTTTGCGCCTTCGGTCGGGGCGCAAGTGCGCAAGATGCAGAATTCGAACCAGGTCACGACGCCGAGCCTCGCAATGGCCGTCGCGGCCGTGGAGGACCAGGCCTATATGCGCGAAACGGTGGCCCGCACGGCCGCAATCCGCGATCGGTTTGCGCACAATCTGCGATCTGCCGGATACCATGTTCCCGAAAGCCGGACGAATTTCGTGCTGATGCGCTTCTCCAGCGCAGCCGCCGCGGAGGCGGCCGAGAGAAGCTTGCGCGGCGCCGATATCATCGTGCGGAGCCTGGGTGGCTACGGCCTCACCGACTGTTTGCGCGCGACGGTTGGCCCGCAAGAGATGATGGACCGGGCGCTGCGTATATTGGTCGACATGCGCGGTGACTAGAGCCGGCGACCGCATCTTTTGCGACTGCATCCTGGGGAGATTTGAGAGATGCCATACCTGCCCGTCCGTGACTTCATCGGCTATGGCGACAAGCCGCCTTCAGCCCAGTGGCCAGGCGGCGCCAAGCTGGCACTCAACATCGTCATCAACTATGAGGAAGGCGCCGAATACAGCATCGGCGAGGGCGACGGCGTCTCCGAGGCGATCCTGTCGGACCTTGCCGTGTCGCCGGCGGTGCCTGGCCTGCGCAACCGCAACATGGAATCGCTTTACGAATACGGTTCACGCGTCGGCGTCTGGCGGCTGGCCTCGCTCTTCCAGGATAAAGGCGTCATTCCGACGTTCTACGTTGTCGGGCGCGCGCTGGAGCTCAACCCGGCCGCCGGCAAGGCGATTGCCGAACTCGGCAGCGATATCGTCTGCCATGGCTGGCGCTGGATCGACTACGCGCCGCTGAGCGAGGCGGAGGAGCGCCAGCACATCGCGATGACCGTCGACACGGTGCAGCAGATCACCGGCATCCGCCCGCTCGGCTGGTACACCGGCCGGCCAAGTCTCAACACGCGCCGGCTGGTGGCGGAGCATGGCGGCTTCCTGTTCGACTGCGACGACTACAATGACGACCTGCCCTATTTCGTCGACGTCGATGACAAGCGGCACCTGGTCGTGCCGCACAGTTTCGACAACAATGACAGCCGGTTCTCGCGCGGCTCCGGCCTGGAGACCGGCAGCCAATTCTTCGAATATGTCAGCGATGGCGTGGACTGGCTGCTGGCCGAAGGCGGGCGCACGCCGCGCATGATGACCGTGTCGCTGCACTGCCGGCTGGCCGCCCGGCCGGGCCGGATGATCGGGCTGACCCGCTTCCTCGACAAGATCAAGGCCAATCCGGACATCTGGATCTGCCGCCGCTCCGACCTTGCCCAACATTGGCTGGATCGGTTCGGCGGCTGAGGCGATATCCGACTGCATTGTTTTCCTAAGGGAAACCGCTTCGCACTTTTCCTGGAATTGCTCCGGCCGCCGGCGACCCTACTTGTTCGGAACTTCGTAGACCTTGCCACGCCAGGGTGCCGCATCGATCTGGTCGAGCGCCATGACGTAGAGCACCTTCTCATCCGGTCCGAAGGCGAAGTTCGGCATGGATGGCGACGGCACCGAAAGCGTGCGCAGCAGCTTCGCATCCTTGTCGACGACGATGATCTTGCCTGGCGCATCGAGCGAGCGCGGGCTCTGGCCGATATACATCTCGCCGGCCTTGTCCATCTTGATGCCGTCAGGCCAGATATGCGGCTGGTTCGAGAACAGATCGTCGAGGCGCAGGAAGACGCGGCGGTTCAACAGGCTGTGGTCGGGCTGGACGTCGAACTCGATGATCCTGTTATCCTCGGTCTCGACCAGGTACAGGATTTTCCCGTCGTTCGACATGACGAGGCCATTGGCATTGTGCAGGTCGCCGGCGACCTTCCTCACGCTGCCGTCCTTGCCGATGTAATAGGCCGAAGCATCGATCAACGGCCCGCCCTTGCCAGAGCCGGTGAAATAAATGCCGCCATCCTTGTCGGGCGCGAAGTCATTCGGTCCGCTGAACGGCTTGCCGTCGGTGTCCTTGTCATAGGCCGGCAGCGTCTTGCCGTCGGCGGAGATGCGGCCGATCGAGTTGCTGTCGTAGCAGGTGACAAGGAACTCGCCAGTGGTCGTCGGCAACACCGCCGAAGGGCCACAACCGTCCATCTTCCAGAAGATTTCATTCTTCTTGCCGTCCCACACGGTCACCGTGCCGCGGCCATATTCGACGTAGAAGAGCTTGTCCTGATACCAGATCGGACCTTCGGCGAACCACGCGTCTTGATTGATGACCTTGACGTCTCCCGCATGCGCGGAGGATGTGAGGGCCAGGGCAAACAGGGTGCCCAGCAGATGCTTTTTTAACATGCGATTCCCCTTTGTTTTCTAGTGGTCGAAATCTTCCTCATTCAGCTTCGCCGGCGTCTCCGGCCGGCTACGGTTTTTTCGTCGGTTGGCTCCCCGGATGGACGGATGGCCGAGCTTCTACGAGCGCAGCCGCTTGCCCTCGGGATCGAAGGGCGGATGCGGCAGCAGGATCGCCTCATGCGGCCTTCCCAATATGGCGACCGAGACCTTGTCGCCGGCCCTGGCGGAGCCCGCCTTGACATAGCCGAGCGCCAGGGACTGCTCGACGAAATAGCCGTAGGCGCCTGAAGAGACCTGGCCGATCGGCGTACCGTCGGCGAGGAAGATCGGCTCGCCGCCGGTCGCATCGGCATCCCTGGCGTCGATCGACAGCATGATGAGTTCATCGCGGGCCGGTTTTTCAGCGATGGCGGCATAGGCGTCGCGGTTGAGGAACGCGCCCTTGTCCATTTTGACAAGGCCATCGAACTTGACCTCCTGCGGCCAATATTCGGCGAGTATTCGCGGCTCCAGCTACCATAGCCCTTTTCGACCCGCAGCGACATCAGCGCGCGCGATCCGACCGGTCCGGCGCCGACTTCGTTGCCGGCCTTGAGCAGCGCGTCGTAGAGCTCGACCTGGTCGGCGGCCTTGCAATGCAGTTCCCAGCCAAGGTCGCCCGTGAAGGACACCCTGAGCGCCACCACATCGATACCGGCGACGGTGATCCGGCGCGACTGCATGAAGGGGAATGCCTCGTTCGACAGATCCTCATTGGTCAGGCGCTGCAACAGGCCGCGCGAACTCGGTCCGGCCACGTTGAAGCCGCAGAGGTCCTCGGTTCGCGAGCGGAAGGTCGTGCCCTCGGGCAATGGGACGGCCTTGAAGAACCTTTGGTGGAAGCGCTCGGCCATGCCGGAGCCGATGACCATGAATTCGTCGTCGGCGAGCCTGGTCACGGTGAAGTCGCCGGCAATGCCGCCGCGTTTGCCGATCAGTGGCGTCAGGCAGGAGCGGCCGATTTTTGCCGGCATGCGGTTGGCGAACAGCGCATTGAGCCAGGCCTCGGCGCCAGTACCCTTGACCTCGTATTTGGCGAAATTGGAGATGTCGATGATGCCGGCGCGTTCGCGCAGCATGCGCGCCTCGCGGCCCACCGGTCCCCACCAGTTCTGGCGGGTGAAGCCGATCGTTTCCTCGCGCGGCTCGCCCTCGGCGGCGAACCACAACGGGTGCTCCCAACCGAAATTGAGGCCGAAGACGGCGCCGATCTGCTTCTGCATTTCATAGGCGGGCCGGGTCCGTACCGGTCGCCCGGCAGCGCGTTCCTCGTTGGGGAAATGGATCTTGAAGCGATGGCTGTACTGGTCCTGGACGCGGGCCTTGGTGAAGGCCTTGCCGGCCCAGTGGCCGAAGCGCGCCATGTCCCAGGCGAACATGTCGAGCGAAGGCTCGCCCTCGATCATCCACTCGGCGGCCAGCTTGCCCATGCCGCCCGACTGCGAGAAGCCGGGAATGATGCCGTTGCAGCAGAAATAGTTGCTGAGTTCGGGCACCGGTCCGAACAGCACCGCGCTGTCGGGTGACCAGATCATCGGTCCGTTGATCACCTTCTTGACGCCGGCGGTGCCGACGGCCGGGACGCGCGCGATCGCGCGCAGCATGTTCTCCTCGATGCGGTCGAGATCATCGGGAAACAGTTCGTGGCCGAAATCCAGCGGCGTGCCGTCCTCGGCCCAGAATTTCATCTTGCGCTCGTAGGCGCCGATGAGCAGCCCGAGGCCTTCCTGGCGCAGATAATACTCGCCGTCGCGATCGGCGACCGAGGGCAAGCGGCGGCCCATGGCGGCGATTTCCGGAATGGTCTCGGTAACGAAATACTGGTGCTCGGTCGGGATCAGCGGCAGTTGCAGGCCAGCCATCGCGGCGACCTCCCTGCCCCACAGGCCGGCGGCGTTGACCACCCATTGCGTGTGGATGTCGCCCTTCGGCGTGCGCACGATCCAGCTGCCGTCGGGTTGCGCCTCGGTGGCGGTGACCGGCGTGAAGCGATGGATCTCGGCGCCGCGCTGGCGCGCGCCGGCGGCGTAGGCAGCGGTGACGCCGGACGGATCGACATTGCCGCCTTCCGGCTCATACATGATGCAGCGTATGCCGTCGAAGTCGACCAGCGGGTGCAGCCGCTCCGCCTCGTCACGGGCGACTTCGTAGAAATTCATCTTGTAGCGCCGCGCCTTGGCTTCCTGGAGCCGCAGCTGATGCTCGCGCGCCTCGGTCTGGGCGAGATAGAGCGAGCCCGGCTGAAAGATGCCGCAGCCCTGGCCGGTCTCGGCCTCCAGCTCCTTGTAGAGCGCCATGGTGTAGTGCTGCAGGCGGCTGATGTTGGTGGAATCATGCAAGCCGTGGATGTTGGCCGCCGCATGCCAGGTGGAACCGGAGGTCAGTTCGCTGCGCTCCAGCAGCACGACATCCGTCCAGCCGAACTTGGCAAGGTGATAGAGGATCGAGCAGCCGATCAGACCGCCGCCGATGACAACGGCTTGTGCATGGGTACGCATGTTTCTTCCCTTTGTTCGGCGACTTTATCCCTGCGTTTGATTCAATCGCAGTCGCCCGGCGAGGTCAGGGGCGCAACATGCGCCCCTGAGATATTTGCAATGACCGGCCCGGCTTATGCCTTGTCTAGCCAGACCTTATCGAGCTGCAGTTCGAATGTCTGATGCATGCCGAGGTTCCTCACATAGGTCGCGTGGTGCCGGTAGAGCGAACGCCAGAACGCCTGGACGAGGATACCGGAGTCCTGCAGCATGAGCTCGACGTCCTTCATCAGTTCCTTGCGCTTGTCGACGTCGGCTACGGCGAGCGCCGCGTTGAGCTTCTTGTCGAATTCCGGATTGGCGTAGCCTGACTCGTTCCAGGCCTCACCGCTGCGATAGGCGATCGCCAGCACCTGGACGCCGAGCGGCCGCATGCCCCAGTCGGTGGTCGACCACGGATACTTCGTCCAGTCGTTCCAGAACGACGAGCCCGGAATGATGGTGCGCTTGACCTTGAAACCGGCCTCGCGCATCTGCGCGGCGACGACGTCGGCCGGGTCCTTCACATAGTCCGCATCGTAGGAGATCAGCTCGAACTCGTGATCCGTCTGGCCGGCCTCGGCCATCAGCGCCTTGGCCTTGGCGAGATCGCGCGGCACTTTCGGCAGCGCATAATATTCCGGATGGATCGGGCAGACATGGTGGTTTTCCGCGACCTGTCCAAGGCCGCTGTAGCCGAGCTTCAGCACCGTCTCGTTGTCGACCGCGAGCTGGATGGCGTTGCGCACGCGTTTGTCGTCATACGGCTTGTTGGTCACGTTGGTGCGCAGCACGATGGTGCCGGCGGTGACCACCTGCTCCTTGACCAGGCCCATGCCGTCATAGAGATCGACCGTGCCGCCCACGGTCTGATAGTTGCAGTCGATCTCACCGGCCTCGAAGGCGCTGCCGATGGCGGGGTTGGAGGCGTCCGATCCGTAGTCGGTCCAGTCGACGCCATCGAGATAGGGCTCGCCACCGAACCAGGTGAAGTCCTTGCGCCGCCGCACTGAGGCCGACTCGCCGACCTTGTACGAGATCAGCTCATAGGGACCGGTGCCGGGCGTCTTGAGCATGTCGGCGCCGTTCTTGTCGAAGTCGCGATGGACGATGACCGCCGGATAATCGGAAAAGCCCGGAATGATGGTGACGTCGGACTGATGGCATTTCAGCTTCACCGTGTGGTCGTCGACCTTGGTGATGGCGCCGGCTGCGGCTTTCTTGGTGGCGGGATCGATCAGGGAGCTCATGCGCCCGGCCATCGAATTGCCTTCGGCCGCCTTGTCGCACCAGCGCTCGATGTTATGGACGATGTCGTCGGCGTTGAAGTCGTCGCCGTTCGACCACTTCACGCCCTTGCGCAGATGCAGCGTGTACTCGGTGGCGTCGTCGCTGACTTCCCAGCTCTCGATGAGATGGCCCTCGAAGGTGAAGTCGGTGGTGTAGCGGATCATGTAGTCGTTGCACTGGCGCATGACGTTGGCGATCTCGGACCAATCCCAGGAGCGCGGATCCTTCATGTCCTTGATGATCATCTGCATCTTGAGGATGCCGCCCTTCTTGCCGGGCACGATCGCCGCGGCCTTGGCCGGTTCGATGCCGGCCATCGAATAGGCGAATGCCGTGGAAGCGCCCATCGCGCTTGCCATGGCCAGGAATTCGCGGCGATCCATCCTGCCGCTTTTGACTTCGGCTGCGTAGCTTTCGATGACCGCCGGGACGCGATCACCGTTGCTCTTGAACATTGTCATCGTTGTTCTCCGGTTCAGGGCTTTCCGCCCGTTACATTCCCCTTGCGATATCCATGTTAGGGGCGATGCAAAAATCCCGGAAGGGCTCAGGCCCTGAAGAACCGCCAAAAACCGGCCCTCAAGACCTAAAAAAACGATGCCATTGGCGTGTCAATTTTTTGAGCGCGAGCTTGCCACCCGCTTGCGGATCACTGTCAAGCGCCGTCTTCCCGCGCGCGTGACAGGATCCATTCCCGCACGATGCGAGCGATGTTGCCTTTCGAGAGCTGGCTCTCGGTGAGGTAGTAATTCCAGGGGCTTGGCGGCCGAACCGGAAAGGGTTCGACGAGCAGCCCGCGACGCAGATAGGCGTGGGCAAGCGACCGCTGGGTGGCGACCAGTCCGGCCCCCATGGCAGCGAGTTCGAGCGCGATGTTGGAAGCGTTCGTCGACAGCCCCTTGTCGTGCTCGTCCATGTCGAGGCCAAGCGCCGTCGTGACGACCTGCCAGTATTCCTGACGGCCATGCACGAAGATCCAATCCACCTTGAGAATATCGCGCGGCGTCTTCAGCGCGTGTTCGCCATCCAGCAGTGCCGGAGCGCAGAGCAACAACAGCTCGTCGTTCCAAAGCGGGATGCCCGCGGGCGGGCGGTCGTCGAAACGCCGCGTCGAAATCGTGATGTCGGCGATCTGTTCGCTGATGTCCTCCCAGATCGTGCCGTGCAGCACGATCTCGATCTCGGGATGTTTCTTGCGAAACGCCGCCATGCAGCCGGCCAGCCAGTTCTCCGCCAGGCTCATCGGGCAGGAGACGACCACGGTGCGGTTGCGCGAAGACGTCACGATCGCCTCCGTCGCCTGGTCGATCTGATCGAGGGCCTGGCGCAAGGTCGGCAGGAAGGACTCGCCCATTTCGGTGAGCTTGAGGCTGCGCGGATAACGGATGAACAATTGCCGTCCGATGTATTGTTCGAGCGCACGGACATGCGTGCTGACCGCGGCCTGCGTGTATCCGAGTTCGTTGGCGGCGGCGGTGAAGGAGAGATGCCGAGCCGAACTCTCAAAAGACCTGATATAGTTCAACGGGGGTGGCGGCTTCATCGCTCTCTCCTGCAAGATGCAGGGATAGCTATCGCACAGACCGGCCGGCGTTCAATCATGGCTGATCGCAAGACGTGAATTTTTTTGGCCAATGCCGCTGAACTAATTGCGTGAAAGCACGATGAACCCAAATTAATGATGTCGTGACGCAAAGGGGAGTGATGCAAGTGGCTGTGCCGTCGCATCGGCGTGAAGGGCCTGACGCAAGTACCAGCGTTGCCGTTCGCCTGGCCGATTTCGTGTTACGGCGGCCGGCGGCCGCATTCCCCGCCCCTGTCCTCGAGCAGGCACGCTATCTCCTGCTCGACACAATCGGCATTGCCATTGCCGCCGGTCCGATGGAAGCGGGCCGGATTGCCCGCGACACCGCCGCACTTCTCTACGGCTCGACCGACCCGCGGCATTCGGCACGCATGCTTTTCGATGGCCGCCGTACCAGCATCGCTGGAGCCGCTTATGCGGCCGCGACACAGATCGACAATCTCGACGGCCATGACGGATACAGCCCGACCAAGGGTCATATCGGCGTCGCCGTCGTGCCGGCGCTGGCAGCGCTTGCCGAGGCACGCCCTGACCTTGGCGGACCGGAAGCACTGGCGGCCCTGGTCGTCGGCTACGAAATTGCCGGCCGGGCGGGCATCGCACTGCACGCGACCGTGTCGGACTACCATACATCGGGCGCCTGGAATGCGCTGGGCGTGGTTGCGGTGGCGGCGAGGTTGCGGCGGCTCAGCGACGATCAGCTGCGACAGGCGCTTGGCATTGCCGAATATCACGGCCCGCGCAGCCAGATGATGCGCGAGATCGCGAACCCGACGATGCTGCATGACGGCTCGGGCATCGGCACGCTGGTCGGCCTGTCCGCCGCCGTGCTCGCCGAACGCGGCTTTACCGGCGCGCCGGCAATCACGGTCGAGCAGCCCGAGGTCGCGCCGCATTGGCAGGATCTCGGCGCCTTCTGGCAGGTGCTGCACCAGTATGTGAAGCCGTACCCGATCTGCCGCTGGGCGCATGCCGCGATCGACGCGACGCGCGGGCTCTGCCATGCGCATCATCTCGCGCCCGCCGATATCAGCCACGTTGAGGTGAACAGCTTCCACTACGCCGCAACGCTGTTCGACGGCATGCCGGACACGACCTCGAAGGCGCAGTACAGCCTGCGCTTCGCCGTCGCGACCTTTATCGTCCATGGCCGCATCGGACTGGAGCACATTTCCGGCAGCGGGCTGGAGGATGTTGCCGTGGCGGATATGCTGAGCCGCATCACCGTCGTGGAATCGGAGCGCCACAGTGCCCGCTTTCCGGCGGGCCGCTGGGCCGACGTGACGATCACGACATCAGATGGGCGGATCCTCGCTTCGGGTGACGTCCATGCGCGCGGCGGACCGGAGGCGCCGCTGACGCAAGCTGAAATCGAGGCCAAGTACATGGAATTCGCCGCGCCGGTGCTCGGACAAGGCCGCGCCGAGGCGATCCGCGATGCGGTGCTGTCGCTCAGCAACCGCGACAGCCTCTTCTGCGACCTCTCTGCCTTGCTCTACGATCCTCCGGTGATCACCAGGATGCTGCAACGGCCAGCGTGGTAGCGGCCGGACGGCAATAGCGACGGTCACACACGGCACCGAACACGATCACGCACAGAGGACACGCATGACCCGCCCGCAAGGAACCATCGCACCGATCCTGACGCCGTTCGCGGACGATGGCGGCATCGCTCGCGATCTCTTTGTGTCCCATGCCAAATGGGTGCTGGACCAAGGCGCGCATTTCCTGTCCCCGTTCGGCACCACCGGCGAGGCGCTGTCGCTCTCGCTCGGTGAGCGCATGCGGGCGCTGGAGTGGCTGATCGAAGCCGGCATTTCACCAGGCCGGCTGATGCCCGGCACCGGCGTCACCGCGCTTCCGGAAACCGTCGAACTGTCGGCGCACGCGGTCGGGCTCGGCTGCGCCGGCGTGATGGTGCTGCCGTCGTTCTTCTACACCGCCGCCGGCGATGACGGGCAGGCACGCTACTACAGCGAACTGATCGAGCGGGTCGCGAACCCGGCAATGAAGATGATCCTCTATCATATTCCGCAGAACTCCGGCGTGCCGGTGAGCCCGGCCTTGACCGCCCGGCTGAGCGCGGCGTTTCCCGACACCGTCGTTGCCTACAAGGATAGCGCCGGCGACTGGAACAACACGGCGGCGGTGATTGCCGCGGCGCCCAAGGTTGCGGTGTTCCCCAGCTCTGAAGCGCAACTGACCAAGGGCCTGGCCAACGGCGCGGCAGGCTGCATTTCGGCCACCGTCAACCTCAACGCCGCGGCCATCCGCTCGCTTTACGATCGTACGCTGGCCGGAGAGGACGTTACCGAAGCGGATGCGGCGATCAAGGCGTTCCGCAAGATCATCCAGGATGCCGGCCTGATCCCGGCAATGAAGGCCGTGCTGGCGGTGCGCTCCGGCGACCGACGCTGGCTGAACCTGCGTGCGCCGCACGAAAATGCGACGCTGGAGAACGGGCAAGCGCTGCTTGCCGCGCTGGGCAGTGCCGCCGATCATGTCGGCCACGGCTGAGGCCCGCGCCATGTCGGCCCGCCCAACCGTCATTCTGCACACCGACAAGCCGGCTGGCGCGTTGGCCGTGCTCGCGGAGACGCATCCGGGCCTCCCGGTCCACCCCTGCGATAGCTACGCTGCGCTTCCCGAGCTGATCGAGCGCGTGGTGGCGGAAGTGGTCTATTCCATCCGCTTCGATGGCACGCCGCGCTATCCGCGCCAGGCCCTCGTCGAAAGCCCGACCGTGAAATGGGTGTCCATCGGCGGCTCCGGCACGGATCATCTGGGACGCTGGGATCCGACGCGCGTTACGGTGACCAATTCCGCAGGCGTCGCCGCCGGCATGCTGGCGGAATATGCGCTCGGCGCCATGCTATCCTTTTCGCTCGACTTGCGCGGCTTCGAACGCCGCCAGCAGGCGCGGCAGTGGGGCGGCGGCCGCGTCGAACCGATCGAGGGCAAGACCGTGTTGATCATCGGCCTTGGCAAGACCGGCGAGGCCGTCGCCAGACGGGCGCAGGCGATGGGTATGCGCACGCTGGGCATCCGCGCGCGCCCCAAGCCAACGCCGTGCCTAGACGAGGTTCATGGTGTTGACGCGCTGCTGTCCCTCATCGGCCACGCCGATTTCATCGTCTGCTGCGTGCCTTTGCTGCCGACCACGCACGGCCTGCTCGGCAAAGCGGCCTTTGCCGCGATGAAGCCTTCGGCCGTGCTCATCGACATTTCGCGCGGCGGCGTCGTCGAGGAAGCAGCACTTCTGGCCGCGCTCGATGCCAAACAGATCAAGGGCGCGGCGCTGGATGTCTTTGCGACCGAGCCGCTGCCCGCCGAGCACCCGCTTTGGAGTTACGACAACGTCGCCATCACGCCGCATTGCGCGGCGGTCTATGACGGCTGGGACATCAAGTCGGTGCGCATGTTCACCGACAATCTGGCGCGCTACCGCCGCGGCGAGCCGTTGGAGAATGTGGTCAGTCCGGAGCGCGGCTATTGAAGGCCGGGAAGGAATAAATCCGATGTCACAGGACAGACGCGGCGGCGGCCGCAGGTCGAGGCTGGAACGCAGTGGTGGCGGCATCGCGCAGTTGCCGTGGCAGAGCGTCAAGAATCCCTATCCGCCCATGCAGCTTCTCGACGAAGAGCGGATGCAGCAACTGCACGACACCTCGATGCGCATCCTGTCCGAACTCGGCATCCGCGTCATGAGCGAGCGGGTGATGGACCTGTTCGCTTCCGCCGGCGCCATTGTCGACCGCGAAGAGAAGACCATCCGCATCGACGAGAGCCTGGTGAACGAAGCGCTGCGGGCGGTGCCATCCTCCTTCACGCTGACCAGCCGCAATCCGGAAAAACAAGTCCATCTCGGCGGCAATTCGCTGGTCTTCGGCCTGGTCGCGGGTCCGCCCAATGTGCACGACCGCATCAACGGCCGCCGCCAGGGCAATCTCGCCGACTACCAGAACTTCATCAAGCTGGCGCACCACTTCAACGCCATCCACATCATCGGCAACCAGGTGGTGGCGCCGATGGAGCTGCCGGCCAATGCGCGCCATCTCGACACTTACCACGCCAATCTGACGCTAAGCGATCTCTCCTTCCATTGCACCGCCATCGGCCGCGCCCGGGCCATGGACGGCATCAATATGATGGCGATAGCGCGCGGCATCTCCGTCGAGGAGATGCGCGCCTCGCCCGGCGTGACCACGATCATCTCGATCAACTCGCCGCGCCTGTTCGACGATGCGATGGCCGAGGGCCTGATCGCCATGGCCGAGCACGGCCAGCCGGTGACCGTCACGCCCTTCACCCTGATGGGCGCGATGACGCCGGTGACGCTGGCCGCCGCCCTTTGCCAGCAGAACGCGGAGGCGCTGTTCGGCGTGGTGCTGACCCAGCTCGTCAACCCGGCACGCCGGTGATGTATGGCGCCTTCACCTCCAATGTCGACATGAAGTCGGGCGCGCCGGCCTTCGGCACGCCGGAGAATGCCAAGGCCAACATCATCGCCGGGCAATTGGCGCGGCGCTATCATCTGCCCTACCGCACCTCCAATGCCAACGCCTCCAACGTGGTCGACCTGCAGGCAGCCTACGAGACGGAAATGGCGACCTGGGGCGCGGTGCTGGGCGGCGCCAATCTGATCTATCATGCGGCCGGCTGGCTGGAGGGCGGGCTGACCGCGTCCTACGAAAAGCTCGTGCTCGACGTCGAGATCCTGCAGAACATGATGGAGTTCCTGCGGCCGCTGCCGTTCCAGGAAGACGACCTCGGTTTCGAGGCGATCAAGTCGGTTCCGGCCGGCGGCCATTTCTTCGGCGCCGAGCACACCATGTCGCGCTACACCACCGCCTTCTACCAGCCGATGCTCTCCAACTGGCAGAACCATGGCGCCTGGGAGGAAGCCGGCGGCAAGGATGCGTTGGAGCGGGCGACGGAGCTCTGGCAGCAGGCGCTGCACGACTACGAAGAACCGGTGATGGACCCAGCGATCCGCGAAGAGCTCGACGCCTATGTCGCGCGCCGCCGCGAGGAGATCCTCGCCAATCCGGAAGGTTAGGAAATCCGCCCGATGACATACGATCTCGTCATCCGTCACGCGACGCTGATCGCCGGCGACGGCTCGAAACCTTTCGAGGCCGACATCGCCTTCACCGGCGACAGGATCGCCGCCGTCGGTCGGCTGGACGACGCGACTGGCATCGAGGAGATCAATGCCAGGGGCAAGGTGGTCGCACCCGGTTTCATCGACGTGCACACTCATGACGACGGCGCGCTGTTGGCGCCACGCGGCATGGACCCGAAGATTAGCCAGGGCGTCACCACGGTGATCGCCGGCAATTGCGGCGTCAGCCTGGCGCCGCTGCTGCTCGACAAGACACCGCCGCCGCCCTTCACGCTGGTCGGCGGCCGCGAGAATTTCCGCTTCGACCGTTTTGCCGACTATGTCGCCGAGCTCAAGCGGCGCGGCATCGCCACCAACGCGGCCCTGCTCGTCGGCCACACCACCTTGCGCCAGCGCTGCATGCCGGTGACCGACCGTCCGGCCAACGAAGCGGAGACGGCGGCGATGCAGGAGGCGATCGCCGAGGCGATGGCTGAAGGCGCCTTCGGCCTCAGCACCGGGCTCGACTATCCGCCGGCCGTGAAGTCCTCGACCGAAGAGGTCAAGGCGCTGGCCGCGACAGCGGCAGGTCTTGGCGGCCCCTATGTCACCCACACACGCAACTATTTCGAGACGATGGACGAGGCGATCGAGGAAGCGATCGACATTGCCGATCATGCCGGCGGCAAGCTGTTCATATCGCACCACCAATGCACCGGCCGCGCCAATTTCGGCAAGAGCCGGCCCTCACTCGCCCGGATCGACCGGGCGCGCGAAACGATGGACATCGGCATGGATGTCTATCCCTATGCCGCGAGCTCGACGGTGCTGCGGCTGGAGCGCTGCGACACGGGCCTGAAAATCCTCGTGACATGGTCCGATCCGCATCCGGAGATGGCAAGGCGCGAGATCGCCGACATCGCGCGCGAATGGAACTGCAGCGAGCGCGAGGCCGGCGAGCGCCTGCTGCCGGCAGGTGCTGTCTATTTCCAGCTCGACGAAACGGACGTGCGCAACATCATCGCCCATCCGCGCACCATGATCGGCTCGGATGGCCTGCCGCATGACATCCATCCGCACCCGCGTCTATGGGGCACGTTTCCGCGTGTGCTCGGCCACTATGCCAGGGATGTCGGCCTGTTCAGCCTGGAGGAGGCCGTGTTCCGCATGACCGGCCTGCCCGCACGGGAATTCGGCATCGCGCAACGCGGGCTGCTGGCCGAAGGCAATTTCGCCGACCTCGTGATCTTCGATCCGGACACGATCATCGATACCGCCACCTTCGAAGAACCGCGCCGGCCTGCTACTGGCATCGAGCATGTCTTCGTAAACGGCGTATCCGCCTGGCGTGGCGGCAGGGCAACCGGAGCGCTGCCGGGCGCTGTTCTCAAGCCCTCGGCTTCAAAGGTCGTCAGAGGCGCATGCGGCTGCGGCGCCGATCACAGAGCCTCGTAAATCCGGTCGACGGTTTCCAGCGTGTAGACAAATTCCACCGGCCGCGTGCAGCGCCAGCCGTCGAAGGGCTGGCCGGCGAGCGCCTTCAGCGCCTCGGGCAGGCGCAGTATACCGCCGCCGTAGAGCCGGTTGGCCATATCGAGCATGCCGGTGCGGTGCATGGCTTCGCTCAAGCTGCCGCAGGCGTCCTTGACCAGCCAGACCCTGAACCCCTGATAGACCGCGTCGAACACGCTCTCGGTCACGCAGCTGTCGGTGAGCACGCCGGTCACCACCAGGTTCTCGACCTTGAGGTCGGCAAGCCGTTTTGAAAGGTCGGTGCGGCGAAAGGCGCTCGGCCAATGCTTATGAATGACGATGTCGCCGGGCTGCGCCGCCACCTCGGTGCAGATCGCAGCACCTTCGCTGCCCGCGACAGCGGAGCGGAATTCCTCGGTCAGGATTTCCTCCTGCCGCGCATAGCCGTCGCGTTCCTCCGGTTTCACCCAGGCCTGCGCATGGATGACCGGCACGCCCGCCGCCCGGGCGGCTTCGATCAGCGCGACGGTGTTGGCGAGCACCGCGTCATAGCCGATGACCGGCCAAGCGGCACCGGGGCGGTATTCGTTCTGCAGGTCGATGACGAGCAACGCGGTCGCGGCAAGGTTCATGGCTGTCCCGGAGGATTGTCGAAGTCGGTGACGAAACGAAGAAGCAGGCGGATCGCCTGATCGAGATCGGCGATCTCCATCGCTTCATGTGGGTTGTGACTGCCGTTCTCGTTGCGCACGAAGATCATGGCGGTCGCAATGTCGGCGCCGGCAAAGGTGGCAGCATCATGCCCCGCCCCGCTCGGCACATGCGGCGCAGGCATTTGCAGCTCGGCGGCAGCGCGGTCCAGCCTCGCGATCAGCGCCGGCGACATCGTCGCCGGCTCCCAGGTGAAGCGCGGTCCGGCCTCAAAGCTGACGCCGCGCTTGGCGCCGACTTCGGCGAAAAGCGAATGAAGGCGCGCCTCGATGCGTTCCAGGACAGCGGCCTCGGCGCTGCGCACATCGAGCGTGAAGCGAAGTTCGCCCAGGACGCGGCTGCCGCCATGCTGGGTCGGATCGGATTCCACCCGACCGAAGGTGATGGTGGCTTCATGGCCTTCGTGCTCGAGCGCGTCCCATTCCGCTTCAAGGCCGGCGACAAGATCGGCAAAGCCGAGCACGCTGTCATGCCGGGCAAAGCGCGGCTCGGCACCAGAATGCGCGTAGGCGCCAAGGCATTTCGCATCGACATAGCGGAAGCCGCCGGCGATACCGGTGACGATACCGACCGGCGCACCGGATGCGACAAGGCGCGGTCCCTGCTCGATATGCACTTCGACGAAAGCCGCGATCCGGCCGGCATCGATGCCCGGCACACCGCGCCGCACGGCATCAGGGTCGAAGCCTTCCTCATGCATGTGATCCGCAAGCGTGCGTCCGCTGTCGGACCGCTTCGCTTCGAGCGCCGCCGGCTCCAGCAGGCCAAGTGCTGCCTGGCTGCCGGGATAGGACAGCGGAAACCAGACAGCCTCTTCGGCGCGGGTCGCCAGCACGATCAGGTCGCGCGGCAATTGAATGCCTTGCCCGACCAGTTCGGCCATCACTGCCAGCCCGGCCACGACACCCGCGGCGCCGTCGAAATTGCCGCCATGCGGCACGCTGTCGAGATGCGAACCGATGACGATCGCCGGCAAATCCGGATTACGGCCCTTCAGCGTCAAATAGAGATTGCCGGCGGCATCGACACGCGCCGTGGCGCCGAGCTTTTCCGCTTCGTCGCGCACGAGATCGTGGGCGAAGCGCTCGCCGGGTCCGTAGGCGACGCGCGTGATCCCCGGCACATCGGTTGTGGCGTGCGCAAGCCTTTCCAGCAGATGCCTAGCCAGCCTGCCGCCAGCCGTGAATGCGGCATCGCTCATGAAGCAACCTGCCTGGCTTGGGACTCCACGTTGCGCAGCCGGTGTGGCGTGAGATCGTCCATCGACACGCCCTGCCTTGCGACATCGTCCGGAAAACCCTTGCCCGCGATCAGGCTGGCGCAGACGCGCGACAGCGCCGGCGAGGTTTTGATGCCGTAGCCACCCTGCCCGACCAGCCAGATGAAATCCGGGACCTCGTCATCCGGTCCGACCACCGGCGACCCATCCGCGACGAAGGTCCGCAAGCCCGCCCATGAGCGCGACACGCGCTGCACCTCGATGGTGGTCGCCCGTTCGAGACGCTCTGCACCGATCGCCACATCGATGTCTTCCGCATAGGCGTCCATCGGCACTGAGGGCGTAGCGTCCGCCGGCGAGACGAACAGTTGCCCGGCATCCGGCTTGAAATAGAATTCGGCGCCGACATCGTTGACCAGCGGCCAGTCTGTGATGTCGATGCCGGTGGGAGCCGGAATGTTGAAGGCAGTGCGGCGCTTCGGTTGCAATCCGACCGGACGCACGCCCGCCATCAAAGCGATCTCGTCGCCCCAGGCACCGGCGGCATTGACCAGCATTGGCGCAAGGAATGGTCCTGCTGGGGTTTCGGCCCGCCATTGGCCGCCTTGCCGGTCGATGGCGTTAACGCCGGCATTGGTGACAACACGCGCGCCACGCGAGCGGGCGCCGCGCAGATAGCCTTGATGCAGGCCGTTCACATCGATGTCCATCGAATGCGGTTCGATATAGGCACCGGCGAGATAATCCGCGCGCAGCACCGGCACGCGCGCAATCGCCTCGGCCGGTGTCATGGCGACGATCGAGGGAACCAGCGCCTGCGCTGCCTCAAGATCCTGCGCCAAAAGATCGAGCTGATCGGCGCGCGCCACGGTGATCATGCCGCGTTTGCTGAGCAGCGGGTAATCGCAGAAGCCGCTAGGCGGCTCGGTCAGGAAAGCCCGGCTCGCCAGCACGATGCGACGAATGATCCCGTTGCCGTAATTTTCGGTAAAGCTCGCCGCGGAGCGGCCGGTGGTGTGGTAGCCGCAATGGCTTTCCCGCTCGAGCACGACCACCTTGGAAGTGCGGGACATCTCGAAGGCGGCACCGGCGCCGGTAACGCCGCCGCCAATGATGATGATTTCGGTTTGCTCGGCGGCACTCATATCAGCCCATCCTTCAACATGACTGCACGACCTTGCTTTTGCGCGGCACGGCAGGCGGCTCACCCAGGCGGCCGCGGTGAGCGCGGTCGCGGGCGCCGCGACCCTCGGCCAGATTCTCCGCCAGCGAATTCTGCAGGGCGCAATCTTCAAGTGCGAGATCGGTGACAAAAGGCACGGGCTTACCGGCGATCGCCATGCCTTTCAGCCTCGCCCAAACGGCGCGCCGCTTGCGCAGCTGGTGCGACTGCAACTCACTGATTTCGGCAAAGCCGGTCTCGCGCTTGATCTCCAGCACGCCGGCTTCGACCGCCGCGTCGAATAGCTCCAGCCCGCGCTTTGTTCGCACGATGATGCCGTTGACTGCCTCGTCCTCGACCGCCGGCCCGCCGTTCAACCAGGCGTCATGAACCGCGATATCCGCCACCTGGCCGATCGCGTCGGGACAGATCTTGCAGCGCGGCTGGATCATCCATTTGTCCTCGTCCTCCCACAGCTGCCTATAGGTGAGCTCGAAGGCGCGGCCGTCTTTCGTTTCGATCCGGTTGAGGCCGGGATTGCCGTGACCGCGATAGCGGAACAGCGCCAGTTCGTCCTCGGCGAGGCCGAAACGCTGCAGCACCTGGTCCGATTTCGACAGGTCCGATGCGCCGCCGCAGACGAAGGCGAGCGCATAGCGCATGTGCAGGTCGACGCGGGAATCGAGCCGCGCCAGGTTGCGCACGGCGGTGATGTCGCAAGGCTTGGCGATCAGCGCGAAGGGCTCGCCACGATCGAGGATGTCGCCGAAATCCACCAAGGTCGCAGCCGGGCCATAGCGCGAGCCGGCGCCCTCAAGCATCGACGCCGCATTGAAGCTCAGCCGCCTTTCGCTGCGCATCGGCTGGGAACGCGATGCCGCGACATGGAGCACGAATTTGACGCGCCCGGAGCTCAGCAGGAACTGGCCGAGCGCCGTCAGCACCCCGCCGCCGGAGCCGATAAACCGCACGGTCGGGTCTCCGGCGCGGCCGAGCACAAGCCGTTCGGCAGGCCCCCAGACGGTGTCGGTCAACGTGGCATTGCTTGCCTGCGCCGGCGGTGGACCGGCGATCCGGGTCCCCGGGCAGACGGCGTTGATCCGCATCAGCGTCGACCTGTCCAATGCCTGCCTCGCCACCGGCCGCTCGCGCCCCTCCGGCGTCATCACCATTTCGATGGCATCGGGTGCGGCGATCGAACGGCAGAGGCCGCAGCCGATGCAAAGCCCGTTCTCGACGATCTCGCTCAACGACAAGAGATCGGCCGGAGGCGCCACTGTGCCCTGTATTCGATTGGCTTCGATGTGGCCCATCTCGTTGCGATCTCAGACCGGTTCCGAAATGCGCCGGTACTGGTCGGGGCGGCGATAGAGCGCGAAGTTGAAATTCACCTTCCGGCAGGTCTCGATCAGGTCGAGATCGGCGCGATGGACGATGACCTCGTCGCCGAGCGACATCGCCTGCGCGGCGATCTCGCCGGTCGGCGCGATGATGCAGGAGCCGCCGATCAGCGCCTGGCCGTCCTCGAGCCCGGCCTTGGCGGCGGCCGCCACCCACAGCGTGTTCTGGTAGGCGCCGGCCTGCATCGGCAGATGGTTGTGGAACATTCTGAGATGCGCCAGCGCTGGCGCCTCATCGAGCAGCAGCGGCGTGTTGTAGCCAAGCAGCACCACCTCGGCGCCGTTGAGGCACAGCATGCGGTAGGTCTCGGGCCAGCGGCGGTCGTTGCAGATCGCCATGCCGACGCGCACACCGCGATAATCGAAGACCGGGAAGCCGAGATTGCCCGGCTCGAAATAACGGCGTTCGAGATGCGTGGTGGTGCCTTCCTCCGGCTCGGCGGAGCCCGGTACATGCATCTTGCGGTAACGCCCGATGAAGGCGCCATCCGGGCCGACAAGGTCCATAGTGTTGAAATGGCGTGTGCGGCCGTCTTCCCTGGCGATCTCGCAATAGCCTAGCGCGAAGCCGACCTTGAGGCGCGCGGCGGCGGCGTAGACCCGCTGCGTTTCGGGGCCAGGCATCGACTGTTCGAAGAAGGCGTCGATCTCCGCCTGATCGTCGATGCGCCAGCGCGGGAAGAAAGTGGTGAGCGCCATCTCAGGGAACGCCACAATTTCCGCACCTGCGGCAGCGGACTGCTCCAGCAAGTGAACGAGGCGCTCGACTGTTTCGGCACGCGAGGCGCTGCGTTGGATGGGGCCGGTCTGGGCGACCGCTATGGTCAGGCATCGAGCCATGGCGTCGTCTCCTCGACTGGTTTTCCCGAGCGGGCCGGATCACCGGCGGTACGCTCCACGAATTGTCCGAACCCCGGCGGCACCTGCAGCTTGCCGTCTGCGACCACCGGCACGCCGCGCACCAGCACGGTGGTCGGCTTGCCGGTCACGCGCCTGCCCTCGTAGGGTGTGAAGTCGACACGCGAATGCAAGGCGGCATGGCCGAGCGTCCAGGTCGCCTCGGGATCCCACAAAGCCAGATCCGCATCGAGGCCGATCGCTATCCGACCCTTGGCGTGGGCCAGACCATAGATCGCGGCGGCATTGCGCGAGGTGAGATCGAGATAGCGCTCGAGCGTCAGGCGGCCGGTGAGCAGCCCTTCCGAGAAGAGCAGCGGCAGACGAGTCTCGATGCCGGGAATGCCGCTCAGCGTGGTGGTGAAGCCGGGCGTCTGCGACCGCGCGATCTTATCGGCGAAGAAATAGGGCGAATGGTCGGAGGACCAGAGGTCGATGCCGCCATCGATCAGTGCCTGCCACAGATGGTTGTGGCTGCGCGGCGAACGCGGCGGCGGCGAAAACACGAAACGCGCCGCATCGATGGCCTGCCGATCAAGGTCGGCAGCGCTGATGAACAGATATTGCGGGCAGGTCTCGGCTATTGCGTCGACGCCGCGCCCGCGCGCCCGCGCCACCTCCTCGACCGACTGCCAGGAGGAGACGTGGACGATGGTCATGCGCGCGCCGGTCATTTCGGCGAAGGCCAGCGCACGATGTGTGGCCTCGCGCTCCATGGTCTCGCTGTGGGCAACGACATGGTAGCGGATATCGGTGCGGCCGAGATCGATCAGGCGCTGGCGGGTGCGCCGGATCGCGGCGTCGTTCTCGGCATGGACCATGACGATCCAGCCAAGGGTGTGGGCGGTATCGAGCACCTTGAAGAAGAGATCATCGTCGACGGCAAAACCCTGATAGGTCATGAACAGCTTGACCGAGGCGATGCCGCGGCCGGCGAGCTGCGAAAGCTGTTGCTCGACATCGGAGCCGGTGCCCATGGTCACCACCGCGTGCAGCCCGTAGTCGATCACCGCGCGCCCTGTGGCGCGATCGAGCGCTCGATCAATGGCGCCGATCGTCGTCATGTCCGGGCCCGGCATGCCGAACGGGACGATGCATGTCGTGCCGCCGAAGGCCGCCGAAATGGTGCCGGATTCGAAATCGTCAGCATTGCCGGCGCCGCCCCAGACCGGCTGGTCGAGATGGCAATGGGCGTCGATGCCGCCGGGCATGACCCAGCGACCGCCGGCGCCGATCACGGCTTTACCGGTCAGGCCGGTCCCGATGGCGGCAATGCGGCCCTCATCGACGGCGATGTCGCATTCGGCCCAACCATCGTCGAGCGCAACCCGTCCACCTTTGATCACCAGCTCATGCATTCGGTTTGCCCACCCCAATCGGCGTCAGCCGACCGCTGCCGTGACCATGATCTCGACGCGATACTGGTCGCCGGCAAGCCGCGCCTCCACCGTTGCGCGCACCGGCATGGCGCTGCGGTCGATCCAGGCATCCCAGGCCGCATTCATCATGTCGAAGTCGGCAATGTCGCGCAGCCAGATCTGGGCGCTCAAAAGCTTCGACTTATCGCTGCCGGCCTTGGCCAGAAGGGCATCGATCTTGGCGAAGATCTGCTTCGTCTGCGCGGTGGTGTCGCCGGAAAGGTCGTCCGCCGTCAGGCCGGAGACATAGACGGTGCCGTTATAGCGCAGCACCCGGCAGAAGCGTTGGCCATTCTCAAGACGTTCGATCGTCATCTCCTGGGGTCCTCTCGATGTTCTGCAGGCGACCTATCGTAGGGAGCGTGCAAAAGGACTGTAAAGCCTGTCGCACGGCGCAACGCCGTTTTCCGCCACCGGGATGGCCAAAAAAAATGACGCCATAGCCGTGTCAATCTTCGCTTGTGGCAAGCATGACGAGGTGTAGCTTCTGTCTGGGAGAGCAGCGCCGGTCAGCGTGACTGCCAAGGGGAGCCGTCGCCATGCATGAGAGTCCAGCGTCGGTCATTGATCCTGTTTGTGATCGCCGGCGTCTGTTCTAGCCGGCTGACAGCGGCATTCATGGGATCGATCGCTCAATCCGCGATGCGCTTGTGGCGGAACGCCGAGCGTTCCCGCGCCATGTTGCCGATCATGGCAAGCGTCTGTCTCGCCTGCATCGGCAGCGCCATGCTGACGACAGCGGTGTCGTTCCACCTCGGCAAACCTGGCGTCGACCCCAAAATCGTGCAGATCGTGCTGACCGCGTATCCGGTCGGCTTCCTGATCGGCTGTCTGATGACGCGTCCATTGGTCGCCCGCTATGGCCATGAGCGGACCTTCCTGCTGATCCTGACAACGGCACTGCTGTCGGCCCTGGGCTTCGTCCTCACCGACTTCATGCCGGCATGGTTCTGCTTCCGGCTGCTCGGCGGCATGTCGATGGCCTCGATGTTCGTCGTGTGCGAGAGCTGGATCAATCTCTACGCCGAACAGCACAATCGCGGCGCGATGTTCTCGATCTACATGCTGACGACAGCGATCGCGGTGCTGCTCGGCCAGATCCTGGTGGCGCTGGTCGGTCCGCAATCTCCGCATCTGTTTTTGGTCGCGGCGGCGATGGTGCTTCTGGCGTTCGTGCCAAAGTTCGCTGGGTCGCGCTGGCCGGCGCTGCCTTCGGTGCCGGCCGAGCCGGCGCCCACGACCGGAGCGAAGGCAGACAGGCGGCTCGGACCGCTCTCGCTTTTCAGGCTGGCGCCGGTGACGGTCGTCGCGATTTTCCAGGCCGGCATCACCAACATGAACATCTTCGTACTGACACCGCTCTATGGGACGCAGATCGGACTGTCGGCGGCGGCCACGGTCTGGCTGGTGACCACGATAAGCATCGCCGGCATGCTCGCGCAGACCCCGGTCGGCTGGCTGTCGGACCGGTTCGACCGCCGCCTGATGTTGCTGGCGCAAGGGCTGGTGTCGGTGACGACCTGCGCCGCGATCGCATGGGTCGGCACCCTGTCGGTACCGCTGCTGTTCGTGCTGTTCTTTCTCTACGGTGCCACGGCGCTGACGATCTATCCGGTGGCGATGGCCTTCGGTGCATCGCAGCTTCACAGCCGGCACATGGTCGCTGCCTCCGGCACGCTGCTTCTGCTCTATTCGATCGGCAATGTGGCGACGCCGGGCGTCGCCGCGGGGTTGATGGCGCATCTTGGGCCTCCCGCCATGTTCCTGCTGCTCGGCGGCGGCGCCGCCCTGGTCACGCTCGCGGCCTGCTACAATCTTCTGCGCCGGCCGGTCACAGCGCCGGTCATGCAAAGCGTCGAGGAACGGGGTTGAGGTCGCCGCAATGAACCGACTGCAAGGAAGCGTTGTCCTGATCGCGGGCGCCGCAAGCGGCATTGGCGCCGCCATTGCCCAACGCTGCGTTGCGGAAGGCGCCAGCGTGGTCTGCGCTGACCATGATCTCGCGGCGGCGACACAGCTTGCCGATACACTTGGTCCTTCTGCTGCCGCCTGCCAATGTGACGTGACCGAGATTGGCTCCGCCCGGGACGCCGTCGAATTCGCGAGACAAAAATTCGGCCGGCTGGACGGACTGGTGTACAACGCCGCCGCACCATCGACGAATGCTACCGTCGTCGATCTCGACGAACAATCCTGGCGCCGCGAGCTCGACGTCGGCCTGACTGGTGCGTTCCTGATGAGCAAATACGCGGTGCCGTTGATCGCGGCGGGTGGCGGCGGTTCGGTGGTGTTCATCGGCTCGCAGTTCGGACGCGTCGCGACCACCAGGGCCGTTGCCTATTGTGCCGCCAAGGCGGGGCTGATCCATCTCGCCAAGGCGATGGCGGTCGACCATGCGCCGGACAAGGTGCGCGTCAACAGCCTGTCGCCGGGCGCGGTGGCGACGACGCGCCTGCTGCGCAGGTTTCCAGACTTCGAGGCCGCCAATGCAGGTCTTGGACCCGCGCATCTGCTCGGCCGCATCGCGGAGCCGGAGGAGATCGCCGCTGCGGCGGCTTTCCTTTTGTCATCGGACGCATCCTTTGTCACCGGATCCGACATGCTCGTGGACGGCGGCTATGCGACGCGCTGACCCTCTTCGTTCAACTTCAAAGGAGTTCGCATGACGCTGCTCGTCACCGGTGGCACCGGTTTTGTCATGAGCGTGGTCGCACGCGCATGGCTCGACCGCGACCCGCAAGCCCGCGCCGTGATCCTCGACCGGTCCGGCCTCGACGCGGCGGCCGAAAGGCATTTCGCCCCGGTGCGCGACCGGCTCACAGTAATCGCCGCCGATGTCCTCGACCCGAAGGCCTGGTCTGCAACGCTCGACGAGCAAGGCATCACGGCAATCGTGCATGGCGCGACGATCACGCCGATCTCGCGCGGCAGTGCCTCGGAGGCAAAACGCCAGCCGGAGGCCGAAGACCCGGCCCGCATCGTCGACGTCAATCTCATGGGCACCGTGCGCATGCTGGACTGGGCGCGTGCGAGGCCGGAGGTGAAGCGCTTCGTCTATGTCAGCTCCGGTTCCGTCTACCGCCACAACGGGCCCGACTGGAGCGGCGAGCCGCTGCCGGAAGACGGCTATGTCGCGCCGCTGACGCTCTACGGCATCTCGAAATTCGCCTCCGAGATGGTCACCAACCGCTATGCCGACCTGTTCGGCCTGTCGGCGGTCTCGGTGCGGCTTGCTTCCGTCTACGGCCCGATGGACCGCGCCACCGAGAGCCGCAACTTTCGCCATGTTCCCAACCGCGTCGCGCATATGGCCCTGACCGGCGAGACGATCAGGCCGAACAGCCTGGAACCCGTTGGCGACTACGCCGCCTCGACCGACGTTGCCGCCGCGATTCTCGCGCTGATCGATGCGCCGCGCCTCAATTACCGCCACTACAACATCGGCTCCGGATCCAGCCAGACGATCGGCGAGATCATCGGCTGGGCAAGGGAACGCGTGCCCGGACTGAAAGTCGAGGTGACATCGGGAGAAGACGCCAACATCGTCCAGGATGTGAGGCTGAAAGGCGGCATGTGGGGCGCGTATGACATCGCCCGCATCCTGCGCGACACCACATGGCGGCCGCGCCCCGGTAAGGAAGCCTTCCACGCTTACATGGACTGGATAGTCGCCAACGAAACGAGCTGAGAGGAATTTGCCATGACGCCGAGCGCTGCCTCGCAACCGCCCCAGCCACGCGACTTCGTCGGCTATGGTCCCCGGCCGCCCTTCATGACCTGGCCCGGCGGCGTCAAGCTCGCCATCAACCTCGTGCTCAACTACGAGGAAGGCTCGGAATATTCATGGGCAGAAGACGGCCGCAACGACAATTGGGGCGAATACAATCTTGCCTCCAGTCCGCCGGTGCGCGACCTCGGCACCGAGACGCATTTCGAATATGGCAGCCGTGCCGGTGTCTGGCGGCTGGCACGGCTCTTCGATCGCCACGACATCCCGATCACCATCTCCGCTTGCGCGGTGGCGCTGGAGCGCAACCCGCCCTTCGTCGAATGGATGAAGACGCGACGGCACGATCTGCTTGGTCATGGCCTGCGCTGGATCGACTACACGACCATGGAGCGCAGTGCCGAAAAGCGCCATCTGCATGAAGCGGTGGCGCTTTACGAGAAGCTATTGGGGAGGCGGCCTCTCGGCTGGAACTGCCGCTCGCTGCCCAGCGTCAACACGCGCGATTTGCTCGTAGAGGAAGGCGGCTTCCTCTACCACTCCGATCCCTGCAACGACGACCTGCCCTATTTCCTCGATCATCGGGGGACCGAAATCCTGGTCGTGCCCTATTCCAAGACGCTCAACGACAGCCGCTATCTGGTGGCGCCGGGCTACAGCAATCCGCGCGACTTCGCGGAGGATTGCCGCTCGGCGATCGACTACATGCTCGACGAGGCCGACGAGACCGGCGGCCGCATGCTGACGATCGGCATCCATGCACGCTGGATGGGCCAGCCCAACCGGGCGTCCGGGCTGCGCGAGGTGATCGAGCATATGAAGAAAAAGCCAGCCGCTGCCTTTTTGCGCCGCGAAGACATTGCCCGGTTCTGGCTGGACAACCATGCCGGCTTCGAGCGGCGCGGCTAACGGAAGCAAGACGGCATGTTCGAGACGCTGATCCGGGGAGCCACCATCGTCAACGCCGAAGGGTTCGAGCGGCGCGATGTGGGCATCACCGACGGCCGTATCGCAGCGCTCGTCGCACCCGGCGAGACCGCTTCGGCCAGGACCGTGGTCGATGCGGCCGGTGCCTATCTGCTGCCCGGCCTGGTCGACGCGCATGCGCATCTGCGCGAGCCCGGACTGACGCACAAGGAGGACTTTTCCTCCGGCACGCATGCCGCGGCCCTTGGCGGCGTGACGACGGTGCTCGACATGCCGACCGACGAGCCGTGGACGGCCACGGCCGAACAGCTTGCCGACAAGATGGCGATGACTGAGGCCCGTATCCATGTCGAGGTCGGCATCCAGGCCGTGATCAGCCGCGACCTGCCGCTGATCCCTCGCCTGCTAGAATTGGCGCCGGTGTCGTTCGAACTGTTCACCGCCGATGTGCCCGATGACTTCCTCTTCGCGACGCTCGACGCCGTGGCCGAGGCGTTGAAGGCTTTCGCCGGCAGCGACACTTTGATCGGCATCTCGCCCGGCGATCAATCGATCCTGACCGGCAGCACAATGCGCGATCGCTCCGGCACCATCGCCGCCTTTCAGGCCAGCCGGCCGCCGCTGGCGGAGGCCAACGGCATTGCCCGAGCGCTTGCCGCCGCCGCCTCGGCCGAGACCAGAATTCATGTCCGCCAGATCAATTCCGAACTCGGCGTCGAGACGTGGAGCCGGCTTGGCGGCATGGCCGACGCCAGCGTCGAAACTACACCGCAGAACCTGTTCTTCACTGCCGCCGACTATGAGACGCAAGGCGCCAATCTCAAGGCCTCACCACCGTTGCGCTCGCCGCATGATGTGGATGCGCTGCGCGCCGCGCTGAGCACGGGACTGATCGACATCGTCGCCACCGACCACGCGCCGCACGCGCCGGCCGAAAAGGCAGCGCGCTATGCGGCTTTCGCCGACATTCCGGGCGGCATGCCGGGATTGCAGACACTGTTGCAGACGATGCTGAAACTGGTCGATGACGGCCTGATCGCGCTGCCCGACCTGGTGCGGATGTGCGCCAGCAATCCGGCCGAGCGCTTCGGGCTTGGCCGGCGCAAGGGGAAGATCGCCACCGGCTACGATGCCGACATCCTCATCCTCGATCCGCGCCAGTCCAGCATGATCGCCAATGCCGATCAGGTGTCGCGAGCGGGCTATACGCCCTTCGATGGCTGGACGGTCCAGGCGCGGCTGACAAACGTCTTCCTGCGCGGCCGCGAGATCGTGCGCGAGGGAAAGCTGATCGGCCCGAAAGTCGGAAACATCGTCACCCGGGAAAGCTGAGGAACCATGCCCCTGCTCACAGACAAGACCGCCATCGTCACCGGAGGCAGTTCCGGCATCGGCCGCGCGATCGCGCTGAAATTCGCGGCCGAGGGCGCGAATGTCGTCATCGCCGACACGGTCGAACAGCCGATCGAGGGCGGTGAGAGCACCGTGGGGTTGATCCGCTCTGCCGGCGGAACCGCCGTTTACATCCGGACCGACATATCCGACTGGAACGCCGTCGATGCGCTGGGCGGCGCGACGGTCGAGCAGTTCGGACGGCTCGACGTGATGGTCAACAACGCCGCGATCTACACCAGCACCAATCTGATCGACACCACGCCGGAGCAATGGAACCGCGTCATCGGCGTCAATCTGACCGGCTTCTTCTATTGCTCGAAACGGGCGGTGATGCAGATGCTCACCCAGTCGCCCGTCAACGAGGTGCGCGGCCGCATCATCAATATTTCCTCGCAACATGGCATGGTCGCCTGCCCGGGCGACCTTCCCTATTCGGTGAGCAAGGGCGGCATCGTGCAGATGACACGGCAGATCGCGGTGGACCACGCAGATGACCTCATCGTCTGCAACGCCATCGCACCCGGCAAGATCATCACCGGCAAGCCGGGCGTGGCCAACGACCCCGACGCGCTCGACTATTCACACCGGCGCACGCCTTGGCCGCGACTCGGAACCCCGAACGATGTGGCAGGAGCTGCGCTGTTCCTTGCCAGCGACATGGCGAGCTACGTCACCGGTATCAATTTGATGGTGGACGGCGGCTGGATGGCGGGCTGACGGATGCTGGCTGGCCGCAAGGCGACCAGTTGGGTTTCGATCATTGCCTGATGAACGCGCCCCTATAGGTCTGGCCGGCGAGCGCATAGGTTACGGACAGGGTCCCGTCAGGCATCATGGTCAAGCTGATGTCCGCGCCATTCGGCAGACGCCCGAGCTTCAACGTGGCCCCGACAATTCTTCCTTCACCGGCGGCCTCTCCAGGATTGTTGTCGCCCAGATTCCCCCAGGCGAAGGTGACCGTCACCTTGCCGTTTGCAGAAATCGTTTGCACGGCGACTTCGGCTTCATACGCGCCCTCCAATCGTCCAGCCCACATGCCCGAAAAAGCCGCATACTTTGCCGGAACGCCCTTCGCCGGGGGCGTGATCGTCACGGATGTATCCATGATTGTAGAACCAGCAGGAGCAGCGGCAGCCAAGACCGGTTGAGGGGCGACCGGACCTGACGCAGGTTCGACAGCGGCGGGTTGCGGCTCCACGGGAACCGATTGGCACGCAGCCAGGGCAAGTGCCGCCAAGCCCAGCATCGTGTTCCGCATCTAATTCTCCATGTCGTTCACGGACTATCGGCGGACCGCGGACATGCGCCGCACGATGTTACGGTTCGATGCATATCGTCGACTATCGGTCGCCGACATCGCGATCTGGCCATGGATATCGCGTTTCCACGACACAAGACCAACCTCAACGATTTTGTCAATGTAAGGCGCTGGTGTCTCGACCTCGTCGATCGTCCAGCCGTCCAGTGTGCCTCCTTTCACCGGCGACGCTCCGCGGCCGGAATAAGGTCGACTGCGGATCAAGACGACGATCTGATTGACCGTCCAGGCCGGCCTGCGGGCGCAAGGCCTTCTTGCGATATACGCAAACCCAGCTAGGCGACCGAAGCCGTCGGCTCGGCTTGCGGCATGGAAGACCGGTGCGCCGCACGGGCATATTTCTGGGCGATCATGGCGCAGACCATGAGCTGTATCTGGTGGAAAAGCATCAGCGGCAGAACGATCGCGCCGACGCCCTGGCCGGCAAAGATGACGTTGGCCATCGGCACGCCGCTCGCCAAGCTCTTCTTCGAGCCGCAAAAGGTGATCGTGATCTGGTCGGCCCTGTTGAAGCCGAGAAGCCGGCTGCCATAGGTCGTGAGCAGAAGCACCAGGCCAAGCAAGGCCATGTCGGCGACAACGACCACGGCGATGTCGCGCAGCGAGAACATGTGCCACAGTCCCTCGGCGACGGCCGTGCTGAAGGCCAGATAGACGACCATCAGGATCGAGCCGCGATCGACAGGCATCAGCAGTGTCTTGCGAGCCCGTATCCACTTGCCGATCCGGCCGGTTCCAGCAACTGTCCGAGCGCAAAGGGCAGGAGCAATTGCATCAGGATCTGGCTCACCGCATCCCACGAAAATCCGCCATGGCCGCCGATGGAGAAGAGCAGCCCGACAAGTAATGGCGTCAGGAACATGCCGAAGATATTGGAGGCGGAGGCCGAGCAGATGGCCGCGGGGACGTTGCCACCGGCCATCGAGGTGAATGCGATCGAGGACTGGACCGTCGACGGCAGGACACACAGAAACAGAATGCCGAGGTAGAGCGGCTTGGGCAGGATCGCGGCAGGCAGATAGCCAAGCGCCAGGCCCAGCAGCGGGAACAGGCCAAACGTCGTCAGAAGGATGACCAGATGCAGGCGCCAATGCATCAGGCCGGCCACAACGACATCGCGCGAGAGCCGCGCACCATGCAGGAAGAACAGAAGCGCCACGGCGAGATTGGTCGCGACCGCGAACCATCCCGCGAACGCCCCGGTTGCGGGCGCGACCGACGCCAGCGCGACGGTGCACAACAGCAGGATCAGAAAGGTGTCCGGCAGAAAACGGCGCATGACATGTTCGCTCCAGAGTGGCGGCGCCGTCTTTTCGCGCATCGCGAAACAGGATACAAGAAATAACAGCTATCGTGATTTAGGATATCAATGCTCGACCTGGTCCAACTGCGCAGCTTCGTCACCGTCCAGCAGATGGGAAGCTTTACCTTCGCTGCCGAGAGGCTGGGGCTCGGGCAATCCACCGTCAGCCAGCACATCGGCAAGCTGGAGGCGGCGATTGGCAGACAGTTGCTGGCCCGCGATACGCACAAGGTCATGCTGACGCCTGACGGCGAAGCCCTGCTCGGCCATGCCCGGGCCATGTTGTCCATAGAGGGGCAGGTCCAGGCGCTGTTCACCGCGCAGCGGCTGCGCGGCACCTTGAGGCTTGGCGTATCAGAGGACCTGGTTGCCAGCCGTCTGCCGCTGGTGTTGGAGGATTTCGTCCGGTCTCACCCATCCGTCGACCTTGAACTGACCGTCGCGCTCAGCGGCGTACTCTACCAGATGCAGGACAATGGCGAGCTCGATCTCGTCCTGGCCAAGCGCCGGCTGGGCGACAGCCGTGGTCGGCTCGTCTATCGCGAGCCGCTTGTCTGGCTCGCCCGCGATCCGGAACATGTTCTATCGCTCGCGGCCTTGCCGCTGATCGCCTTCCCCGCGCCGAGTGTCACGCGCAGCATTGCGCTGGAAGTGCTCGAACGGCACCGCATGCCATGGCGCATTGTCTGCACATGCGGAAGCCTGAGCGGACTGACGGCCGCCGCCCGCGCCGGCATGGGGGTTCTGGTGCAACCGCAGAGCATGTCGCCTTCGGGCCTGAAGGAAATCGGCAGCCTGCCGCAGCTGGAGGATGTGGAATTCGTCCTGATCCCGAGCAAGGGCGCCGACAGGGCACTCGTCTCGGCGCTTTCGGACGATATTCTGGCCAAGGTGAGAGGCTTGCGCTGAGTTCTCGGAGACATCGTTCGCGACGATCCGAAGCTGGCGCCATAGAGCGGGCATCTCTTGCGTCCTATGGTCATCTTCCGAAATTGCCTGGCTATTTTGCGGCTGGTTCGCTCCTGATCTCCATTCGTCCGGCGCGGATTTCGGCAAAATGCCAAATGACGCAACGCCGTTGCAGGAAGCGTCGCGTTTTTAAAATCCCCTTTGTTTACGGACTTAGTAGACTTTTGTACCACCATCGGGCGGTAATCGTGCCGCTTGGGGAGACGGTCATGAGTAGCATTTCAGCAGGGTCGGATTCAGGGATAGGCGAAGTCGCAACAGACTCGACACTGGGTTCGGGCTTGCGCCGCAACTATCTGAGTTTTCCCGAAGTCGTCGCCCAGTCCATCGGCACCATCGCCCCTTCCGGAACGCCTGGCCTTGTCGTTCCAGTCGTGTTCGCCACCGCCGGCAACGGCACCTGGCTCGCCTATGTCTTCGCGACGATCGCACTTCTGATCGTCGGGCTGCAGATCAACGTCTTTTCCAAGCGGATCGCCACGCCTGGATCCCTGTATATCTATGCGGCGCATGGACTTGGTCCGCTGGTCGGCGTCGTCGCCGGCTGGGCCCTGCTTATCGGCTACCTCTTCACGGCATCCGCGGTGATACTCGGCACGGTCAGCACGACGCTGGCCTTCGCCCATCAGATCGGCTTTGAGACGAGCGCCGTTGGCGTCGTGCTCGCGCTCAGCATCGTCGCGCTGGTCGTCGCCTGGTGGTTCGCCTACCGTGATATCAAGCTTTCGACTCGCGTTACACTCGGTATCGAGTTCACCACACTCGTCCTCATCCTGCTGACCGTCGTCATCTTCTTCCTGCACCGTGGGTCGATCGTCGACACGGCGCAGACGGCACTTCAGGACGTTCATTTCGATCAATTGCGACTTGGTCTCGTCCTTGCCTTCTTCAGCTTTGTCGGCTTCGAAAGCGCAACCGTACTGGGGACGGAATCCCAGCAGCCGCGGCGCTACATTCCGCGGGCCGTCATCACCAGCGTCGTCGGCGTCGGCCTCATCTTCATCATCAGCTCATACGGCCTCGTGGCCGGCTTCCACGGCATCGACCCAAGCCTCGACAAATCCGACGCCCCTCTGACGGTGCTGGCGCAATCCTTCGGCGGCGGCTTCATCGGCATCCTGATTTCCGCGGGCGTGGCCCTCAGTTTCTTTGCCTGCATCCTAGGCAGCATCAATGCCGGCGCACGTGTGCTCTACACGCTGTCGCACCATGGCCTGTTTCACAATTCGGCACGGGCGACGCATCTGGCGCATGCCTCGCCGCATATTGCCGTGACCGTGGTCGGCATCGTTGCGCTGGCTTTCGCACTGGCGCTGACGATCGCGGGATATGGCATCCTCGACGCGTACGGTATCCTGGGATCGATCGCCACCTATGGCTTCCTGGTGGCGTATGGGCTTGTGACGATCGGCGCTCCGGTCTTCCTGCGCCGCCGCGGCGAACTGCGGCCCTGGCATATCGTGTCGGCGACGGTCGCGTTGATCCTGCTGGTCGTCACGCTTGTCGGCACGGTTTATCCGGTACCAGCCTGGCCATACAACGTCCTGCCCTATGTGTTCCTGATCTTGCTGGCGATCGGGGTCGCTTATTTTCTGGCGCTGCGCCAGTTGGCGCCGGCAAGGCTTGCACAAATCGAAGCCGACCTCATCGGCTCCGCCGCAACCCCGGCTGGGCCGGCGGACTGAGCCAGGACAGAGCGGTCTGTGGAGCGCGATCACCATCGCGCTCCCGCTGTCGGCAAGTGTGTTCAACGGTGCGGTGGAAATTTCATGCCGTGGGCCACTACCTCAACGACGTCAAGCCGCCGCGCCACTCCTGGATCTGAACCATTCAGCCTGGATTGAAACAAGAAACGCCAAGGGAGGCCAGACGATGAGTGTTTCAGCCAAGAAGGTGGAGCCGCGCGGCGATGCCTTTCCCGCGTCGAGGCGGCCGGCGTTTCCGGCCCACATTATTCGCACGGATGAAGAGGCAATTGCGGTGGCGACGACGCTGGCGGTGCAGTTCGCAGAAGGCGCCGCCGAGCGCGACCGTGACCGCCGTCTGCCGATCGCCGAACTGGACACATTCTCGCAAAGCGGACTTTGGGGGATCACGGTGCCGGAAGAATTCGGCGGCGCCGGTGTGTCGCAGGCGACAGTCGTGGACGTCTTCAAGATCATTGCCGCGGCCGATTCATCGCTGGCCCAGATTCCACAGAATCACTTCGAGATCACCGACCTGATCCGGGCGACCGGGTCCGACGCGCAGAAGCAGGCGCTGTTCGCGCTCGTCCTCTCGGGGCTTCGCCTCGGCAACGCCTTCTCCGAGTTCAAGGGCAAGAACGTCGAGGATTTCGAGACGCGTATCACGCGCCAGGGCGCCGACTACGTCGTCAATGGCGAGAAATTCTATTCGACCGGCGCCCTCTTCGCTCATCTCGTTCCCATCGTTGCCATCGACGAAGACGGGAAGGTTCGCGTCGCCATCGTCGATCGGGATGCAAGGGGTCTCGAGGTCATCGACGACTGGTCGAGTTTCGGACAGCGCACGACCGCAAGCGGAACGGTCATCATCCGCGACGTCGCGGCGCCCGCCGAGCGTGTCCTGCCTGCCTATCTGGCCTACGACCAGGCGAGCCCCGCCGGGCCACAGAGCCAGCTTGCCCACGCCGCCATCGATGCCGGCATCGCCCGTGGTGCGATCGAGACGACGATCCGGCTGGTCCGCGACCATGCGCAGCCGTGGATCGACAGCGGCAAGGAACGTGCATCGGACGATCCCTACACGATCGCCCAGATCGGCGAGTTGAAGCTCAGGCTGCATGCGGCCGAAGCGCTTCTGGAGCGCGCCGCGCATGAGGTCGACAGGGCCATCGCCAGGCCCGAGATCGATGCCATCGCGCTTGCCAAGGTGGCTGTCGCCGAAGCCAAGGTCCTGACCACCGACATCGCCATCCAGGCCACGAACAAGCTGTTCGAACTCGCCGGCACCCGTTCGACGCTAGCCGCTCATCATCTCGACCGGCTGTGGCGCGACGCGCGCGCGCACACGCTGCATGACCCGGTGCGCTGGAAGTACCACGCCGTCGGCCAGTACCACCTCAACGGCGTCAATCCGCCGCTTCACTCCTGGATTTGAACGTCGCCGTCCCGGACACAATCGGAGATCAGCACTGCAGCCGGCCGTACGGATGGCTTTGCCTCGTTCGAGGCGGCCGAGGCGTGCTCAGTGGGCTGACTGGGCGCCGCCGAGGTGATCACTTCGCCGTTCGATCCGTTGATGGGCGACGGCACTTGCCTCTGCCCTGATGTAAGCCTGTCGTGTCCTCTCCGTCGGGCGCACCGCCAGACGTTCGGCAAGCAGGGCGCGCGCGAGGTTGAAATTGCCGGAGCGCTCGGCGGCGGCAATCAGCGTTTGGGTGACCAAGTCGCGTTGCGCGTGGCTCCCGCCGATGCGTATCACCTTGTAGCGAACCGGCAGGATAAGCTCCACAACGCGCGCGTAATCGCCATCCGCGAACGCCACCGCCGCGTCGACGATGCGCCGCCCGACATCGACGGTGATCTCCCGGTTGTCCCCCTTGCTATGGGTCGCATAGCTGTCGAGCGAGTGGAGCAATCGGTCGAGCCCGTCCCGCCTGCCGGCACGCGACAAGGCCAGAGCGATATGCAAGTCGTTGAACACAAGGACATGGTCGTCAACGTGGGTCAGCCATTGATCGGCAAGCGCGCTCCAGCGATCGCCCACGTCACCGCCCGCCAGTTCGACCCGCCAGAGGAGAGCCGAGGCGTCCACTAGGTCGAGAAGCGAATCCGCGGCCAGCTTCGGCCTGATAAAGCGATCGTAGTCGGCAAGCACTTCGGCGAACCGCCCCTCTTCGATGAGGTAGAGCGCGAGGTGCCAGCCGTTGTGGACGGAAAGCGCATGGGCCTTGCCCCAGGACGGGCGGGAACCTTTGAGGAATTCGATGCCTTCCCGCTGTCGGCTTTCCGTTTCCAGGACATGGGCAACCGCATGCACTGCCCACGCGTCTTCGGCATTTTTCTCGATTGCGCGGCGGCCGAATTCCTCGGCGCGGCGCAACTCGCCAGTCTCCTCCAGCCCGAAGGCGTATTGGCCGAGAACAAACCCGTAGTTGGGATTGCTTGAATCCCATTTGGGCAGCACGCGTGCCACCGAATCCCGGATGCTCGCTGAGTGGCCGAGATAGAAGTAGCTGTCATGGGCGAAGCGAAGCGCCAGCGCGTCGGTCGGATGATCGACGAGGATGCCTTCCCAGATGTCGGTCGCAGCGATGATCTCGCCCGCGGCCCATGCCTTCGCGGCCGCCAGATGTCCGCGCTCGCGAGACGTCGCGCCGTCGATCGAGGCTTCCGCCGCGCTGATTGCAGAGACGACAGCAGGATTGTCGCCGCGCAGACCGTTCAGGGCAAAGAGCGCTGCCAAGGCGCTGTGACCGAGCGTAAAAGCAGGATCGTGTTGCGTGGCGTCCTGGAGAACCGCGACGGGATCTCCGCGCCAGGCAAAATAATCCGTGATCGCCGTATCCAGCGCGGCGATCGAAGCCAGTGATCCGGTCACCGGAAGTCCCTGTTCATCTCTAGGCATTCGACGCTCCGTTGGCACTAACTCGCCGCTTTGGCAGGAGAGGCGAGCAGGAAATTCTCGATGTCGTCGGCGACGCGATCCGGAATCTCCCATTGTGGCGCGTGGCCGACTTGTGGGTAGTCGATGGCAACATGATCGGGAAAATTCCCGGCAAGGGCACGCTGCGCATCCCGGTCGAAGACGCCGTCTTCCTCGCCCCAGAGAATCAAGGTGGGTATGGCGATCACGCTCGCTCCTGCCCCAGCAGGCTCCTCGACAAGACCGCTCAGAGCGCCACGCCACGCCCCGATGCCGACCTTGGCGCTCTCGGCGATGTAGACGCCGATTGCGTCCTCGGAAATCGGAGCAAACACCGTACTTCTCTGGAATGCATCGACGAACTCGTCCGGCACGGCGTCCGTGAATACCGCGAGGCCCGTCTGCAACTCCCTCAGTCCGGGATGATCGGCGGCCGTGGCCGCGCCGCCAATCAGCACCAGCCTGGTGACGAGGTCAGGGCGCCGTGCAGCAACCCTCTGCGCGACGATGCTGCCGAGCGAATGACCGACGAGGTGCACCGGGCCGCCGACAACATTTTCGAGAAAATCGATCGCATCCTCCGTGAAATCCGCGATCGCGTAGCCTGCCGCGGGCTCACTGTCGCCGTGGCCGCGCTGGTCATAGGCAAAGAGCTGGAACCGTCTTCCAAGGCCTTCAAACAACCCGTGAAAGCTTCGCCACGAATCCAGAAATCCGTGCAGCAGGACGATGGCCGGCCCTGATGACCCGGTCTTGACGTAGTGATGCTGTAACCCGCTCTTCAGGCGTACCTGCAGACCGGCGACATTCGGCAACGCGTTGGTCGTGGCGTGCGTCATTACTGGTCAGGTCCTGTGTCCGTCATGTATTGCCACCAGCTCGAAGGTCGTGCGCATAGCTTACGACGGGCTGCGCCCGATCCGCCACTGATAGGGTGGTGGCGAGCCATTGACTGCGTAGTCGCCAACGATGCGATCCTTATAGATGCGCGGGTTGTGCGAAGACAGGGTGCGGGCGTTGCGCCAATGGCGATCGAGGCCGATCGGCTTCCTGGTCGAGGACGCACCCAGCGCGTCGAAGATAATCGTCGATGCTTCGAGGACCAGATTCGTGACGACCGTCACCGCCTGCGACGTCTCGAGTTCGGCGATGGCGTTGGCCTTTTCCTCTGCATCGGCATCGCCGGCAAAGTGCGCCTGATAAGCGCGTTCGATGGCTTGCGCGACCTGCAAAACGATCGCGCCAGCCGCATAGGCGTTGCTGCGAATGCGGCCGACGACCTGAAGCACTTGCGGATCCTGGCTCGAGCGTGGGCCGGCGCCATTGGAGTATGAGCGCTGGCGCGCGGCGACGGCGGCGGCAGTCTCGTTGGCTATCGCCCGGCCGATGCCTGCGAGGGTGGCTAGATGCACCAACTGGTAGAAGGCGGCGCCATAGCGGAATTTGTCATCGTCGACGACGACATCGTCCGGGTCGACCGTGGCATCGGTAAAGGTCGTGGTGCCGCTGGCCGTGAGCGTCTGGCCAAAACCGTCCCAGTCGTCGACGACATTGACGCCCGGGTCGTCGCGACGCACCTGCAACACGATGCCTTCCCCATCGAGCCCCGTCGCACCGACATCGATCCAGTCGGCGAACAGCGAGCCGGTGGTGTAGTATTTGGTGCCGTTGAGCACCAGCTTGCCGCCCTTGTTCGAGATGCGGGTCGAGAAGACGTCCTGTTTGGCATCGCCGATCTCGGTCCAGGCATTGCCGGCGATCTCGCCACGGGCAATCCGCTCCGCCCAGCGCTTGCGGCTTTCGCCTGACGTCTTGTTGACGACATCCTCGACAAAGCCGAAATGACCGCGCAGCGCCTGGGTGATGTTGGAATCGGCCTCCGACAGCTCGATCAGGATGTTGGACAGTTCAGGCAGCGTCGCGCCAAGGCCACCTTCGGCTTCAGATAGACGCAGCGCGCCCAGGCCCGCCTGCTTCAACTTCGCAATCTCCGCTGCCGGCAGGTCGCGGCCAAGCTCCCGCTCGACAGCGCCGGCGGCGATCTGCGCAAATATCGGCCGGAACCGTTCTGCCAGTGTCTCATAGCGAGCACTGGGGCCCGCGCCCCAGGCGGTATCGATCTGTGTCATTTTGCATAGTCCTGAAATTGCTCGTCCCACCCGGCGCGGGCGAAGCGGTCAGTGTTGTTTGGCGACATGGGCGCCGCCAAGGTAGAAGTCCTGGACATCCTCACGGGCGCGCAGTTCCTCTGCCGTTCCCGACAGAACAACGCGACCGTTTTCGAGGATGTAGCCGTAGTCGGCATAGCGAAGCGCGAGATTGGCGTTCTGCTCGGCAAGCAGGAAGCTGACGCCCTGCTCCCTGTTCAGGACGCGGATGATCTCGAAGATTTCCTGCACGATGATCGGCGCGAGCCCCATCGACGGCTCGTCCAGCAGCACGAGGCTCGGCTTGGTCATCAGCGCGCGACCGATGGCCACCATCTGCTGTTCGCCTCCAGATGTCAGGCCGGCCTTGACCTTGCGCTTCTCCTTGAGGCGGGGAAACCATGTGTAGATCCGTTCGACGTCGCGCTGCAGGTCTGCCCTGCCCGGCTTGCGCAGGAAGCCGCCGGAGAGGATATTTTCTTCGACCGTCAATTGCGCAAAGCAATGGCGGCCCTCCAGCACCTGCACGACGCCTTTGGCGACGAGCCTGGAAGCCGATAGGCCGCTGATCGGCTCGCCCTGCCACAGGATGCCGCCGCGGCTGACCTTGCCGCGCTCTGGTCCAAGCAGATTGGAAACCGCCTTCAGCGTGGTGGTCTTGCCCGCGCCATTGGCGCCGAGCAGGGCAACGATCTTGCCCTGCTCGACCTTGAGCGACACGTCGCGCACGGCAAGGATCGCCTGACCATAGAGCGCTTCCATATTCTGGATCTCGAGGAAGCCTTTTGCTGCAATGGTCATGGGTCGATCCTGTCTGTGCCGGCTGGCGTCAGTTCGTTGCAACGCGGGGCTCGATGCCCTTTTCTTTGGCGTAGGCGGCTGCCTTTGCCTTGATGACGTCGGCAAACAGCGAGGCGTCGGCCTTGATCCAGTCGGTCCTTGTGTCCCAGGACTGACCGTTCCATTGGATGATCTTGGCGGCGATGGTTTCGCCCTTGTGGTTGTCGATGGAGGTTTTCAGCGGGCTGATGAGGCCTTCCGCGCCAAGCTCGGCAATCCGCTTCTGATCGATGTCGAGGTGTTCGAGCGCCCACTGGCCTTCGGCGGCGGTCAATGGCCTGTTGCCGAACTTCTTATGCCCGGTGCGCAGCGCCTCGACGAAGGTGATGGCTTCGATCACGCCGTAATTGTAGTAGACCGTGCCGAACTTCGAATTGTCCTTCAGGTCGGACTTGCCCTTGTCGAGGATCTCCGCCTTGAGCGTCTTCAAGATGCCGTAGTTGGTGCCCGGCGGGAAGACAGAGACGGCGAGGTAACCGTTGGCGGCGGCACCCGCCGGGCGGGCATCGTCTTCCGAGCCGCTCCAGATATCGCCGATGATGCGATCGGCGGGGAAGCCGACGCGGGCCGCTGTCTTGATCGCCACCGGCGTCATGACGCCCAGCCGCGCAGAAAGACCCAGTCGGCGTTTGCACGGCGGATCTGCTGCCACTGTGTCTGCTGCTGTTCGCCCGGATGCGGAACCGGGATCTGGATGTCTTCGAAGCCATATTTCTTGGAGAGGATGCCGAGCGGCTCGATCGTGTCGCGGCCATAGCCGCTGTCGTGATAGAGCGTCGCGATCTTCAGCCCTTTGAGCTTGTCATAGCCGCCCGCCTGCTGGGCGATGTAGTCGACTATGATCTGGGCTTCGCTCCAATAGTCGAACACCAGCGGATACTGGTAGGGAAAGACGCGACCGTCGGTGGCGATGTTCTGGCCACCGCCAGGGCTGACGATCGGAATCTTGTCGATGCGGGCCTTGTCGGTGAGTGCGACGTCGAGACCGCTCGAATGCGGATAGATTGCCGCCGTCAGCGCGCCGTTGTAGCCATTCTTGTAGCGCTCGTAGCATTCGATGCCGCGCTCGATCGTGTAGGCCGTCTCGCATTCCTGGACCAGGATCTTGACGCCATCGACGCCGCCCTCGACCTCATTGATGTAGCGCAGATAGTCGATATTGCCGGCGCCGAACGGGATGAACGATGGGGCATAGGGTCCGGTGCGGTAGGTAAACAGCGGATAGAGCTGTTGGCCAGTGCCGTCTTCAGCGAAGGAGGCGCTGCTCAGCAGCGTGACGGCCATCGCGGCAGCGGCCGCAAGCGACATGGTCTTGGTTAGCAATGACATCGTGCAACCCTTGTTTGAGTGGTTTGAGAAAGTGACGACTGGTGCTTGGGAGGAGGCGAAAGACCCGGCGCCGAGGTGTTTCGACTGTCTGGGTTCAACTGGATGATCGTGCTCGCGAGCGAAAGGCTTCCACGCCGCGCCTTCCCAGGCTCGACAATCCATCCGGTTCCTTGATCAGCAGCACGATGATGATCGTGCCGAAGATGATGTGCTGCAGGTTTGCCAGCGCGCCCTGATCGCCGAGGAATGACAAATCGATGATCAGCGACAGCCGGTCGAGCAGGATCGGCGTCAGCACGATGAAGGCGGCACCGAGAAAATTGCCGAGGATGGTTGCCACGCCGCCGATGATGACGATGAACAGAATCTGGAACGATTTATCGAGATTGAACGCATGCGCGTCCGCGGTGCCGAGATAGCCGAAGGCCCAGAGCGCGCCGGCGATGCCCAGGAAAAACGAGCTTATGCCGAAGGACAGAAGTTTGCGGCGCGCAACGCGGATGCCAATGACCGAGGCGGCGACATCCATGTCGCGGATCGCCATCCATTCGCGGCCGACACGGCTTTTGACGATGGCGAAGGCCAGCGCGATGAGAAGCACCGTGGTTGCGATGACCAGATAGTAGCGGCCGGTGGCCGACTGGAGATCGTAGTCGAGGATCTGCAGTCGAGGCGCCGATATGGTCAGCGACTGGCTGTCATTCGAAAACCAGCTGAAATTGGTGAACAGCCATTCGAACAGGAACTGGGCGCCCAGCGTCGAAGCGCCGAGATAGAAGCCCTTGATGCGCAGCGACGGTAGCCCGAAGATGACGCTGGCAATCGCCGCGATCAGGCCAGCAAGGATCAAGACGACCGGCAGCGGCAAGAACGGCGCACGCAGCAGCAAATTGTAGGTCGAGAAGGCGCCGATCGACATGAAGGCAGCCGAACCGATCGACACAAGCCCGGTATAACCCATCAAAAGGTTCAGTCCGATGCCGGCAAGCCCCATGATCACCGTCGGGATGATGATCGAGCTCAGCCAGTAGTCGTCGGCAATGGCCGGCACCGCAAAGGCGGCGATCAGGCCAGCGACGATGGCGATGGTGCCGACCCCAAAGACAGGCTGGCGGAGCGGCTTGGTCGGGGCGGATTCCTGCAGCGTGGTCACGATCAGACCCTTTCGATTTCGCGGTCGCCGAACAGGCCTGCCGGACGCACCAGCAGGAAGCCGACAGCGAGGATGTAGGCAAACCAGGTGGAAACGCTGCCATTGACCAGCGGGCCGACATAGATGTCGGCCAACGCCTCGGTCGCGCCGACAAGCAGGCCGCCGGCGATGGCGCCCGGGATGGAGGAGAAGCCGCCGATGATGAGCACCGGCAGCGCCTTGAGCGTCACCAGCGACAGCGAATATTGCACGCCCTGGCGCGATCCCCAGACAAGGCCGGCAACCAGGGCCACGATGCCGGCGACGCTCCAGACGATGCGCCAGATGACAGGCAGGCGGATGCCGATCGACTGGGCCGCAAGCGTGTCGGAAGCCACGGCCCGAAGCGAGATGCCCATGCGCGTCTTGTTGAAAGCGATGGCCAGTGTGGCGACCAGCGTCAGCGCGATCAACGAGGCAATGATGTCGAACTGGCTGACATAGATGCCACCGACCTGCACGGCGACATCGGGGATGCCGAGATCGAGCATGTGAACATCCATGCCCATCAGCAGTTGGGCGAAGCCCTCGATGACATAGCTCAATCCCAGAGTGGCCATGAACAGGGTCAACGGATCGCGGTTCCGCAACGGCCGCAGCACCAGCCACTCGATCAGGATCGCCATCGCCACCATGACAAGCGATGTGACGATGAAGGCCAGGGCAAACGGCATGCCCTTCTCGATCAGGGTGACGAAGGTCAGCGCCGCAAACAGCAGCATCGCCCCTTGCGCGAAATTGAAGACCCCGGATGCCTTGTAGATGAGCACGAAGCCGATCGCGACGAGCGAGTACATCACTCCGGCAAACAGACCACTGACCAATGTTTCAAGAAAATAGGACATGGGTTCCTCAGTGAACCGTGCCGAGATAGGCGGCTATCACGTCGGGGTTGTTGCGCACCTCGTCGGGTGCGCCGTCCGCGAGCTTGCGGCCGTAGTCGAGCACCACCACATGGCTGGCGAGGTTGAGCACGATGCCGACATCATGTTCGATCAGCACCACGGTCGAGCCGAAGACGCGATTGACCTCGCGGATCACGCGGCTCATCTCCTCCTTCTCTTCCTGGTTCATGCCGGCCATCGGTTCGTCGAGCAGCAACAGCTTCGGGCCGGCGACCAGTGCCCGGGCGAGATCGACGCGCTTCTGCAGACCGTAGGGCAGTGTCGAAACGATCCTTCCCGCATGGCGGTCGAGCCCGAGGAACGACATGGTGCGCTCGGCTCGGGCAAGGAAGCCTTGGCGCTCGGCGCCGTCCCTGCCCAGCCGGAAGATGTTTTCGAAGAAGCTGGCGTTGCCATGACGAGAGAGACCTGCCAACACGTTCTCGCGCACCGAGAGGCGGCGGAACAACGCATTGTGCTGGAAGGTCCGGCCGATGCCGAGATGGGCTGCCTTCTGCGGATGGATCGAACTCGAAGCGCAGCCCGTCGAAGACAATGTCGCCGGCGTCGGCGCGATAGACGCCGTTGATGACGTTGAGAAGCGAACTCTTGCCGGCACCATTCGGCCCGATAAGGGCGCAGATCTCGCCCTTGGCAACGCTGAAGCTCAGCGCATTCAGTGCTCGTACGCCTTTGAAGGACAGCGAGACGTCGTGGAGTTCCAGCAGCCCGGTCATCACGCGCTCACGGATTTCAGACGGGACGCCGCAGCACGATCGGCTTCGCGGCGCTTGACGGCTTCGATGTCACGGTAGCCATCGGCGGGATGCGTCGCAGGCAGGTAGGGCCCCTCGCCGAACAGCTTCTCGCGCAATGTCCCGGGCTTGTAGGCGGTGGGATAGACGCCGCGCTTCTGCAATTCCGGCACCAGCAGGTCGACGGCGGCCTCGAAGCTTTCGGGCGTTACCGCATAGGCGAGGTTGAAGCCGTCGACATCGGTTTCATCGACCCATTCCTGCAGGATGTCGGCGATGGTGGCGGGCGAGCCGACGAAGACAGGCCCAACGCCGCCGATGCCGCCCCATTTCGCCAGCTCCTCGACGGTCCAGGCCTTGTCCTTGCCGGCAAAGTGCTCGACCATCGAGACGATGGCGTTGGTCTCGACCTTTTTGAGCGCGTCGGTCGGCGCATATTGGCCGAAGTCGATACCGCTCCAGCCGGACATGAACACCAGCGAGCCATCATAAGAGGTATAGCCCTGATACTCCTCGAAGCGCTTCCGGGCCTTCTCGTCCGTTTCATCGATGATCAGCGTGGTGAGGTTGTAGATCAGAACCTTCTTCGGATCCCGGCCCGCGGCCGCGGCCTTTTGGCGGATTTCGGAAACATAGGCCTTGAGCAGCGATTTGGTCGGGGCGCCGACGAAGACGCACTCGGCATGCGCGGCGGCGAAGGCTTTGCCCGGACCCGAGGCGCCCGCCTGATAGAGAACCGGGGTGCGCTGTGGCGACGGCTCCGACAGATGGTAGCCAGGCACCTCGAAGAATTTGCCCTTGTGGCCGATCTCGTGGACCTTGCCGGGGTCGGTGAAGATGCCACGGACCGGATCGCGCAGCACCGCGCCCTCTTCCCAGCTGCCTTCGAACAGCTTGTAGAGCACCTCGACATATTCGGCCGCGACCTCGTAGCGGTTGTCATGGCTTTTCAAGCCAGTCTGGCCGACATTCTTGGCGCCACTTTCCAGATACGAGGTGACGATGTTCCAGCCGACCCGCCCCTTGGTGTGGTGGTCGGCGGTCGAAAGGCGGCGGGCGAATGTGTAGGGATGTTCGAACGAGGTCGAGGCAGTAATGCCGATGCCGAGATGTTCGGTGGCAAGCGCGATCGGCGCGGCCAATTGCAAGGGATCATTGACCGGGATCTGCGCCGCCTGCTCGATCGCGTGGTAGTTCGAGCCCTTGTAGACGTCGTAGTAGCCGATGACGTCGGCGATGAATATGCCGTCGAAAATGCCGCGCTCGAGCGTCCGAGCCAGGTCCTGCCAATAGTCCAGGTCCTTGTATTTCCACGACTTGTCGCGCGGATGCTTCCACAGGCCTGGAGATTGGTGGCCAACGCAATTCATGTCGAAAGCGTTGAAGCGAATATGCCGACCCATCCGTCACTCCTTTGATAGCCCTGTCGGGCGACAACGGGAGGAAGCTAACGGCAAGCCGGTCGTCAACGAAGACAGAATATAATGTCTATGGATTATATAGAGAATTATTATTCCGCGCCGGGCGCGCATCGTGGTTTTTCCCGAGACGCAGCTTGGAACACCGTAAGAGGTGACCACGGCAAAGCTGAAACAAGCGCGACGAGACCGGCGGGCAGCCGTATCAAGCGCCGCGCTGAGCGCAGCGGGCTGCTAGGAGCTAGCGCGAACTGCAACCGGGCCAATACGCGGCAGAGATCGACTGAACTGGCGAGCGCCTTCGCGCATTTGAGGCTGTGGCCGAGTTGGACAACCAAATGGTACCGTTGGCTGGGATCGATATCCTCACCAAGCTATTGTTTTTATTATAATTTTTTCGTCATAGAGCCAGATTTGTATCACAATAGGTATCACAATACGTAGCACATTCTCGGCGAACTGACGGACCGCAGGGGATAGGCCATTCGCGAGTGGGCCTCAGCCTTGCGGGACATCATGCTCCAGCACCTGGGCTTCACCTTGATCCTTTGTGGTCAGGATAGTGCGCCAGTGCGCCTTGTCGAAGACGCTGACGATTGTAGGTTGTGGCCGGCTTGTCAGTCATCTCTCCCCTGGGCACTCAAAGACGGCGCCTCTGCCTTAACGCTTATTCAATTTTCCATATATTAGAATACGCTAATGCGATTCTCTATTCTGCTTTTTTGCCTGGGGGCCTTCTTCTGTTGGGATTTCGCCGCCAACAATGGCGAATTCACCGCGAGGCTTGGTATGCGAGTTGCCAACCTGATGCAGATGTCAGGGCTTTGACAGGTTCGGAGATCCTCGCGCGCGCTGCCACACCCGGCAATCACATATCCGTAAAAATCGTACATGCATTCTTTATTGAGAGCAGAAGCGTAGCCAGCACAGCGTTTCCTGTTGTCCTAACCCGCCGAAACCCCTCCCTCGCTCTGGCGCCTCGCTGTGGCTCGTAGGAAACGCTCATTCGTCCTTGCCCGGAAGAGATCGACTGCGGCTTGCTTCTCCCGCTCACGCTCAAGCAGATAGGCCTCGGGAAGAGGTTGCCAGTCCTTATGGCTTGTTCTTCATGCACCATTTCGCCTTGCGATATCCCAGGTGCTCGATTGCGACGAGATCCGATCCGTCAAACCAGCATGAGACGTTCAACTTCGCGAAATGCAGCACTCTAGCCGCCCACCACACGCGATCGATTTCGAGATCGACGGAACCATCCTTCCATGGCGTCCACCCCTGCCGGGGCGCTCTGTGAGATCGCTGTCGCGCACGCCGCGCCTCATCGTTTGGGATCTGGCGGATATTGCATAAGTGTCGACTTATAGGCAAGTCTGCGCGTATAGTCGTTGCAATGAACGATGAATAACCCGGTATGTTCCTTGAGATTACCAAGCAATTATGTCCAGACCAAAATTTACCGGAACAACTGCCATCACTTGCAGAAATATTCACTTTAGGAGATGCTGATGTAAAGCCTGGTGATGGCTGGGGGATGAACAGAAAGTTGTTGATGGCACTCGCTGCCATTGTGCCGCTGTGCGGCTGCCAAACAAGCAATCAAGCTGACTACAAGCAGATCGGTTATGGGCCGAGTTTTGATGTCGCCCATGCTCAGTGCGAGATGCAAAAAGGGTCGGTTGACCAAGGCTATATTGCTATCGGATCGCCCGGCTTCGTTGCAGGAGCCCGGATCGGCAATGCTCTCGGCAACCTGGCCGCCGAAGATCAATACATGAAGAACTGCCTCATCCTAAGTGGATGGAAGCGCGCGCCGCACAGACAGGGCACCGCGACTGCGTCAGCCGTAGCCGCCGGTGCGCCGCCGACACCCTATGGCATTCAGCGCGCGCCGGGCAGTTGGATCAACACGGCCCTGCTGGATTGGTCGGATGCGAACAGCAAGTGCGTCGCTGGCGACAAGGCCGCGTGTGGAACGCGAGCGAAGCTGGGTGCGCGGCTTAGGGCAGCCGGCATCAACCTGGCGCCGGTCTGATGTCCTGGGCGGCCCGTCCTGGAATGGTGCTTTATCTGGGTGCCCTCCTCGCAGTCAGCGGCTGCGGCGCGGACTATCTCAACCACTACGACAGCGTGACCTTGGCGGCCGGCGATGCAAACCGCGCCAACAGCCTCGCCAGACCGTCGACCCGTTCAATCCGAACAGCCGGAACACGCATATCGAGGGCGACGGTCAGCGGATCGCTGGCGTCGTGCGGCGGTATCGTGGTGTGGCGCCACAAGTCCTCGGAACTGTTCCCAATAGCGGCGTTGACTTGGACTGCGCTGGCGGGAAGGGAAATAATCCGGTGGTCGTTGGTCCGGTCAGGATCACGGGCGCCGATCCCAACGGATTGGATCGCGATCACAACGGGATCGGGTGCGAGAAATAGGAGAAGATGATGGGCAAGGTCGCGGTTGTTGGGTGCCTATTGGCCCTGATATCGCAGCCGTCATTGGCCGACGACTATGGCGGGCTGACGCTAGCTAGTCTCGACTTGCGAAGATTTTAACGGGTCATCGGTGTCGGATCGCGTCGGCTTCCTGCACGACATAATCGTCAGAACAAGTGCCACAACTGGCAAGGATTACGCAGCCCATCGCGTCGACATCGAAGCGTGCGTTGCGGCGACGTTCGCCCCACCTTGCGTCCCGCAGTCCCCCCAGATGCGTGAAATTTTGGCGATGTGCATGCTCATGGTTGGCCAATGACGTCGCGCCGATGCACAAACGGGAGCGACGGGGCGGCGCCCCATCGACGCGGCCGGAACCGCCAAGGTAATCGCCGCGGCATATGGCGGCTCGAGTATCTGTTCGCGCTGATCCCGTGATACTTTCCCAGAACCCTGATATCATCGGTGCGGCGCCAAGCTTCATGCCAACTGAAGGCATTGTCGACGCGGCCCCTAGTACCTCGCTCTTTTCCATTGGTTGCAACATCAAGGGCAACATCTCGATCAACACCGGCGAGCGCATCTATCATGTGCCAGGCCAGGAGCACTATTCTGAGACGATCATCCGCCCGGAGTATGGTGAGCGCTGGTTCTGCTCCGAACCGGAAGCTGCGGCGGCCGGCTGGCGCAAGGCAAGGCGATGACGGATACCAGTCAATGGCCGGCCGCCCCGGTCTACAATCCTCGTGACTACGCACTCATCCTCAAGCTTTCGGAAGTCGGTGATCTGCCGCCGACCTGGGAGGAGTGGTGGGAAGGTTTCAAAGCGTCTGAAGCTGAGCAACGCCGCCAAGGCTTTCCCGCGATCAGAGTGCAAGTCCACGCCGGCAAATTCAAAGCCTGGCTCCAAGACAACTCGCTCTCTTCATCAGAACAAACCCGGCAGCAATTCGCTCAGCAGCGGCTGGACATAAAACGAGCGCGGAAAGCAGAGCGTGCGGAATCACCACGGGCAGTGTGGACACAGGCGCCGGCCCTTCCAACGCACTGGACGCATAGGTCATTGGAGGTGCTAGCTTATCTCCTACTGGCGATCGCGACAGGCTCTTTGCTGGTCGCGCTGCTTGACCCCATTCGCAACACACTCGCGTCCTTGAGATGATCGCTCCACCTTAAACGTTTTAAGGCCCGAAGGTGATCGCACCTCCGACGCAGAGTTTGAACGCTGAAAGCCTGAAGGTGAAGTCGCCGGTGGTCGTTGCGGCCGACGTGGCGATATGGGCTACACCGATCCGAACGTTTGCCGAGGCGTCGGTGATGTCGGAATCTTCGACGGTGGTGCCTGCGCCCGTCCACCCTTCGGTGAAGGTCACACTGGACGGCGAAGCGGCGCATGCAGCAATCAGCGCCCTAACCTTTGTTTCGACGTCATTTATGACGCAGCTGGTGCTGGTGGCTGCGGTCACACCGACTTGATCGACAGGAGTGCTGCTGAGACCGGATAGGCAATAGACGTCCATCGTTGCATCCGAGGCCGTCATGGTGGCGACAATGTTCGGCGTCGCTCCGCTGGAGACGACACCGTAGTAGAGGCGCCGATGTGAACAAGCCTTGGTGGGATGTGTTCCGTATGACGCGCAAAAAAGCCCGCTGCCGGAGTGGTCGTGGCAGCGGGCCAGGCTCTGTAATGGGATCATCCAATAAAGGTCAAACGAGCGGCGGCGGGGTTGGATGCAGGCTTTCGGATAGCACTTCCGGTCGCTGTACAATAGGTCGCGAAGGCTTTTCTGTTGCGGTGGGCCGGTGCCCAAGCCTGATGAAAGGCTGTTCAACGTATCTCTCGCAGAGCGCTGCTAATGGGATAGTCACTGCGGCGGTGGCGGCCGCAAAAATAGGCCCGATCGTCAGATAATTCGCTGCCAACCTGTCCGCACCGACAAGCTCCGCGAAATAGGGCATCGCCTCCCATACGACGATGATATGGATAAGGTAGATGCCGTAGCTGATTTTTCCGAAGAACACCAATACCGGATTGTCAAACGGATGGCACTCCGATTGGCCGTGGTAGAACGCGGCCACGCCGCAAAAACCTAGCGATAGAACCACCAGAATGCCCTTGACGCTATCCAGTGGAAAGTAGAAGCGAGCCGCCAACATCGCGATCAGGAATGCCGCCCAGGCCCAAGACGGCATCTTCGTAAAACCCTCTCTTACCGGACCTGTGGGGACCAGAAAACCAAGAGCAAATGCCGGCAGCGCCACGGTTAACAATGGGCTGCCAAAAGGTGGTCCGAACATCAGAGACGTGGGCGACCAGAACGCGAAGGCAACAATTGCAATCATGCCAAGACGGCTGTTAAGCCAGCCTATCCCAAGGATAATCGGGACCATTAGCATTTCGGTTTGCAGTGACCATGTGCCGCCATTTACCTCGCTGGTTGCCAGCAAGACATTGCCCATCACCTGGTCGAGCGTAAACGGCAATGCATGTCCAACCGGAAGGCTGACCCTGCTCAACACAGCAAAAACGACAACGGTTAGAGCCATTGCCGGATAGATGCGGAAAATCCGCCGTACGACAAACGGGCGGCGGTGGCAAAGGTGAAAACCTCTTCATTCATCAGCGAGCGCATCAATACAGCGCCACTAAGGATGAAGAAAATCCACACTGCCATCCCTCCATCTGTCGCCGATACGATTGCGCGACCGAGGAGATCGCCGGAAGCCACATCGTTAAGCGCGGGCGTCAACAACCTCGGAACAAGATTGCTATTGCTGGTATGAAAAACATGGTGGAGAAGCACGCACAACGCGGCGACTCCCCTTAGGCTATCAAGTCTATAATTCCGCAATTTTCAAAGTCCCTCTGCCTCTATACTAGGCCAACATTGTCCGGCTTACCCGACAACTGACCACTCAGCAACTATATGTTCTTCATGCGTGGCCTTGCTATTCTGAATCGAATGCGTAGGATATCGATCGTTCAAGCGGTCTCAATGAGATCGTAACCCTGGAGTGCTTCTGACACTGGGACCAACTATGAAGCACCTCGATTCCGAACGTGTCCAGTTCGCAAATACCCTTCGCGGCTTTGCCGCCGTGTGCGTCCTGGTTATGCACTATACGAACGTTTTTTGGACATCACGCGATGCCGCTGCAAGCCTTATTCACGCACCGGTACTGCTTGAACGATTTGCGTTTCCAACTTACCTGCAGTGGCTGCACCTGACCGTGCCTCAATTCAACTGGGGCTCCTTCGGCGTATCTCTGTTCTTTCTGATCAGTGGGTTCGTCATCCCGTTTTCGCTTCGCAACGCCACTTGGCAGAGCTTTCTGGTCGGGAGGTTCTTCCGAATTGTCCCGCTCTATATGGCAGGGTTCTCGGTCACACTGCTGGCGATCTGGCTGGTTGGCTCATACTTCGGTATCCCGTGGCCGTTCAGCTTCCCTGAAGCGGCCATCCACTATCTGCCAGGCCTGCGAGAGCTCTTTGGAATGCCGAGCATCGACGGGATCGTTTGGACCCTGGAGATCGAGATAAAATTCTACCTGATCTGCGCTCTGGTCATCGCTTGGTTTCGGCGCAAGTCTGCACTGGTGTTTGCTGTCCCCGTCGTGCTGGGAATGGTTGAATTCTACATGGTTAGAAGTGGTGGCTTTGGCCCGCTCGCGATCCTGCCGGCGCCATTCTTGATCTTCATGTTTATCGGGGTGACCTTCCACTATCTGCACGAGGGGCGTCTTAAGGCAGAGCAGGCTCTGTTCCTGGCGGCGGCTCTGTTCCTGGCCTTCACGGTGCTGCTAGCACTGGCGATGCCGAAACTCGCCTCGATGGCATGGACCTATGGTATCGCGGTCGTAGTCTTCTCCTTCGCGGCGAGCTTTCCCCGACTGTTCAGGTCAACTCAGATCGGCAACTTCTTCGCCGACATCAGCTATCCGCTCTACGTGGTGCATGGTGTTGCTGGGTACGCTGCCCTTCGCGTGTTGCTAGATCGCGGTGCGAAGGCATGGGCAAGCCTGATCATGGTGACCGCCGCCGCAATCGGACTGTCTTGGCTTCTTCACATAGCTGTTGAGATGCCGAGCCATAGATTGGGGAAGCGCCTAGCATGGTCTTTGGGGAGTCCCGGGGCAAGGCCATTGCCGAACCTTGAGCCTGCCGAACAGACCTGACCAGCCATCCAATTCAGCCATTCTGGGGGAACTCAATCCGCCCAGACCTGTCGAATGCGCTCGGTAGGCTGGAGCAGAGCGCCACCATATTGCGTCCATAGATGTTCGCAGTCCCATACCCGCAAGCTTGGCGTTCCAGGTTCCCCGTACAGGACCATTGCACCGCGAACGTCGTAGCCAAGCACGGACGCGTTGGCGACGAACTGGATGGCGCGCCCCAAGCTGATGGCGCCGATCCGGGTTTCCGTTTTACTGGTGAGATCGATGACGCCGAAGATTTCCGCATCTGTTCCTCTCCCCGCCAACACGGCTGTCGATCTCGCGTCGTCCAAGGCAAGAAGCATCGCGGAATCCCCCGTAACCAACCCCTACTAACTTGACTGCGCGAAATTTGTTCCGCGCGCGTTGCTTGCCGGCGCCGGATGAAAAGCGTCACGCTATCAAGGCTGCGCAAGCAGCCGCCTCATATGGTTATGAAACCGAGGTGCTTCTGCAAGGTATCGATCCCGTGTGGCGCACAGAGTGGGCAGGCGAGTAGAGACTCGGCGCATTCGCTTCCCCGGTTCAAAGTCGCAGCCTTGCCCCGCCGGGTTCTTCTCCGGATCGAGCGAAAGCCTTTGGCACGCGTCGCCGAGATCAGGGCTGAAAAGCCGGGGCAAGGTATGTGGTGGTTGGTGTCGCCAACTGTCCGTCGGCTTCCCTCCCCTCACAGGTGGAGAAAACCATGAACCTTATGAAGACCGCATCGACTGCAATTGCCTGCGCACGAGCGCCATCAGCGAAATCGAGAAGGGAGAGCCTTCCAGCGGGTCAACAATCAGAAGGACCTGCCATGAACAGCAAAAAACTTATGGTAATTCTCGCCGCCGCCATCGTCGCAATGGATTTCATTACATCACTTCACGACATGATCGCGGCGTTGGTCCGTTAAGCCTGATGACGCCTCGGGTCTTCCCTGGGGCGTCGTCTCGGCTTTGACTTTCTGTCGGAGCAGACACGCGTCCATGTCCTCGAAACGGTTCTTTAACCACGCTAATTGGGTAAATTTTTTATTGCGAACCGATCGGGTTGCAGTTGGTTGTGCACGGGTCTGCAAAAAACAGGACCAGCCTAGCCATGCACCGTCTCTCTATCGCCACCGCCCTTTTTATCTCCTTCGCGACGGCCTACGGACTATGCGTCTGGGTATCCTCTGCTCACCTGGTTGACCTGTTTCAGGCTCAAGCCTCGCTGCTGGAAATACGCGGGTTTGAATAGCTCACGCGATCACACATCACCGGAACTGCTTCTCCATAGGCGCGTTCCTCTGAGGCCTAAACCGGAGGGTAAACATGGACGACGACCTGCGCCTGAAACTCAAGGAACTGAGCGCGAGCATGCAAAGCAGGGCGAACGAACTAGCGTTGCCCGGTGGGAACACTGATATTTCCGCGCTAATGTCCGGAATCGCGGTCACATTGGAGGCGCTTCTGGTTATCGCCGAAGAAACCCGGGTGCCGCGTTCGGGGCCGAGTTTAGATACGGGAATGGGTTAATAGTTGCCGCGGCTGGTGACAAATGGCCACCCGCCACCACAAAACGGATCACAAATGAAAAAGCCCGCTGGCGCTGGCCGGCGGGCTTTTTGCGATCACCTTAGAGGCAATCAGGTGAGGACCTGTCCTGAAATTGGGGGGCTCTGAGCGGTAATAGACGACAGACGTTCTCGCTTGGTCAGCACCGGCTTTTGGTATCCCCGCGTTGGCATTTTCAATGGTTCCCTGTGGAGAAGAGCGGGACTCACGGCCACTCCAAACGGTGTCATCATTGCAGGGCTGTCACGCAGTACGGTTGCTGATTTCTGACGTTCTCAATGCAGTGGTGGCTAGGGAACCTCGTTCTCGCGAGCCCGTTGTGCCTCTACAGTGAGGTCCGGCGCTTGAGAGAACCAATCCCAGACATCGAGCGCGAGCCCCTCGGGAGTCACCGTCCTCCCCCCGCCGTCTCGCATCAGCGGCGCTTCCGGACAAGGCAATAACAGGCTTATTGCGTGGATGCTTGCAGCATGCCTCGTTCTCGGCTTCGGGGTCCTCGCCGAGGAAGTCCTTGAAGGTGATACAACCAAATTTGACCTGACCATTTTGTCGGCCCTTCGGGGGGCCGATCCAGCCTACCCGATCGGTCCGCCATGGCTTCAGGAAGTGGCCAGGGATGTGACCTCGATCGGCAGCGTGGTGTTTCTTGGTTTCGTGTTGCTGGCGGGGGTTGTCTATCTGCTTCTGGTCCGCAAGCGGGCTCTGGCCATTTGGATGGCGGTGACGGTGGCCGGCGGCGAACTGCTTGGTACGATCCTCAAGTTGAGCTTCGACCGGCCGAGGCCGGAGATCCCCCATGTCACGCGGGTGTTCACGGCAAGCTTCCCGAGTGGCCATGCAATGCTTTCGGCGATCACGTTCCTGACCGTGGGCGCCCTCCTATCACACGCAAGTCAGGATCTGCACCTCAAAGTGTATTTCATGGCGCTCGCCATGTTTCTGACGGTGGCCGTTGGCATAAGCCGGGTCTATCTCGCGGTCCACTATCCCACGGATGTCTTGGCCGGCTGGTGCATTGGTTCAGGCTGGGCGATCCTGTGTTGGACAGTCGCGTTATGGTTCCAGGAAAGGCCAAAACGGGGGTCGGAAACTTGAAGGTTCTGGCCCTCATCAACAAAAATGCCGGCGCTGCGGCACGCAAGGGCGACATAGAGAGAGCCGTACGGGATGGGTTCGCCGAACGTGGCATTGAGGCGGATGTGCGATTGGTGGACGGACGAGAGGTTGGAGAGCTCGCTCGGCGCTTTGTTAGCGAAAACAAGTCGAGGTCTGGTCGTGGATCAATATTGGTCGTGGGCGGTGGCGACGGCACCCTCAGCAGCGCGGCCTCGGCGCTGGTGGGGACTGATCTGTTGCTCGGCGTCCTTCCGCTCGGCACATTAAACCACTTTGCCAAGGATTTGGGTGTGCCGCTCGATCTCACAGCAGCGATCGATACAATCGCGACAGGTAAGCCTCTCGCAGTCGATGTCGCCGAGGTCAACGGCCGCGTCTTTCTTAACAACTCATCGATTGGGATCTATCCCTTCTTTGTTGCAAAGCGTTCAGCCGAGCAGCGGCGCCGCGGGTTCGGCAAGCTCGCCGCCATCGGACCCGCTCTCATGAGAACGTTGAGATCCGCCTCCTGGCAGGCTGTCCACGTCGCTGCTCAGGGCACCCGCGAAAGACTGCGGACGCCCTGTGTGTTTGTTGGCAACAATTTCTACGACGTCGCCGATCTTGGTCATCGCCGCAGCCTCTCGTCAAAAGAACTGTGCGTTTATGTCGTCAAACAGCAGTCCTGGTTTGGACTGGCACTGCTTCCGTTCAAAATCGCGTTCGGCATGATCGACGCCACCCGAGATCTGGAAATCTATCGCGCTAACTCGCTGCAAATCACATCGCATCGACGCGCCATGCTGATCTCTCTGGACGGCGAAGCCGTCAGTATGGACACGCCCCTGAACTTTCGGATTCGGCCGGCGGCCTTGCAGGTCCTCGCACCTGCCAAAATGACCGGAACCGGTGGCCGTAGCTGAAAGCGGAGAAATTCAGTGAAGACCCTCGTCCACCTTTCGGATTTGCACTTCGGAAAAACAGAAAGCCAGCTTGTGAAGGCGATTAAGGCTGAGGTTCGTGGCGTCGACTCTGATTTGCTTGTCGTGTCGGGTGATCTGACGCAGCGCGCCCGGAAAGACGAATTCCTGCAGGCCCGCGCCTTCCTTGATTCCCTTCCTGGCCCCCGCATCGTGGTGCCAGGCAATCACGATGTGCCGCTCTGGAATGTGTTCGCACGTGCCGTGACGCCGCTGTCGCGTTACAGGCGCTACATCGAGGCGGACACGGACCCGTTCTATGCCGATAGCGAAGTCGCCGTGGTCGGGATCAACACGGCACGATCCCTGACAATCAAGGACGGCAGGATCAACGTCCGCCAGCTCAGGGCGGCGACGGAAAAATTCGCACATATGTCCGATGACGTTACCCGGATAGTGGTCACGCATCATCCTTTCGAAGGGCTGGATTTGGAAAGCGACGACGGCATCGTGGGCCGCGCGGATCTGGCAATGGATGCCTTCTCGCGCAGCGGCGTAGACATCATATTGTCTGGCCACCAGCATCTTCACCGCACCGGCTCGAGCGCAAGGCGTTACCTTATCGACGGCTATGCCGCGCTGCTAATTCAAGCGGGAACGGCGGTTTCATCGCGGCTTCGCCACGCTGCAAATTCGTTTAACATCATTCGCATCGACCACCCAAGGATCTCCGTCGAATGTCGAGCCTGGCAGCCTTCGCAGTCAGCGTTCGAAACCTCAGCCAATTATTCCTTTCGGCAAGGTCAAGGCGGGTGGGAACCTGCTTGAATGGCGGTTAGACTCGGGCGTCCCCTCACCAGGTGATGCACCCTTTCAGCCGCCGCGCCGGCGCCGAGAAGGTTTGCGAAACATTTCTCCGGCTCGCCGAGATCGGCCAGGCCGAACAAGGTGTCGCCGTCCCCGTCAAGTTCTGTGGCGATCTAGATGCCTTCGCCAATTGAAGGACCGCAGGCGTGTCGAGTGGCGCGAAGCGCCGCTTGATCCGCCTGCGATAGTGTTTGCTAGGGCTTTATGACAACCTTGATGCATCCATCCTTCTTGTCGCGGAACGTCTCGTAAGCGCCTGTTGGAAGGTATAGGGACGGCCTGCAAAGTCTCGATGACACCGTCCGGGCCGTGGCTTTCCATGCCAACCGCCTCGATCACGAAATCCGGGCCTTTGCCGCCCATCATGTCCAGAATGCGCTGCTGCAGGTCCTTGTGGTCGTAGCATAAGGTTTAAGCGCCCGACGCTTGCGCGCTGAACCTCTGCCCACAACCGCTCATTGGGTTCCCCCAGGAACGGAACCTAGAAGAACCGCGAAGCGTCGCCTACGCCCTGATCGGGACGGAGCCAGCGGTGGCGCATGTTGGGCTTGATATTTGTACTTAGAACCAGCCCCGCCATTTGAACCAGACGAGGGGTACGATTGCGCTCAACACGATCAAAGCCAGCCCGTAGGGATAGCCGTACATCCAGTCGTACTCAGGCATGAACTTGAAATTCATTCCATAGATGCCCGCGATTAGCGTTGGCGGTATACCGACGATCGATACTATCGTCAGAATTTTGAAGATATCATTCTGGGCGATCCCAATCAGACCCACCATGGCGTCGAGCAGAAACTGCACTTTGTCAGAGAGGTGGACCTCATAATTGTCGAGCGATGCAACGTCCTGTTTCAGGCCTGCCATGCGCGGCTTCAATTGCCCGCCGGCCCAGTCCGAGGTTAACTCACATGCGAAATCTATCGCACGCCCCAAGGCCAACAGCGCATCACGCTTTTCAGAGAGATAGTCGCCCAGGCGACCGAGTTGGCGCAGCCGTGCTCGGATAAGCTTGTTGGAACGCACTGCCTTACGTCCCTGCCCTTCGGGCACATGGAAGGCCGTTGTCGACAGGTCACGCAATTCCGTCGCCACCTCTTCCAGACCATCGGCCAGGCGATCGATAAGTTCGTCGCACAGGTCAACGAACACCTCGAGACTCGAACCCGGGCGTTCCTCGGAGCCAGTGAACCGTGCAGCCACGGCGTCGAAGGCCGGCAAAGCCGCGAACCGAACCGTGATCAGGTGCTCGCGCGACAGTATAAAGCCGATCGGCGCGATTTGCGGGCCATCGCCCTCAGCATGCGTTACCATCGGTACGCTCATCGACAGCACACCGTCTCGCGCCTTCAGCCGACTTGAGGTTTCGATCTCGCTGAGAGCTTCACGACTTGGCACTTCGATCCCAGCCGCCTTCTTGACCTCCGCGACTTCGGCTAGCGAAGGATCGCGAACGTCCCACCATATGGTTTTGCCCTGCGCCTTGGGCACATCGCTTTCTGGATAGATGCTCAACATCTGACGATGCCCCTTCTGACGACACAGGGCCTGGCTGGGATAACTCGCCGCCCAGACGAGAAAACGAACCCCTGGCCGTCAAGGCAGCCATGTTCACGCAGGCGCTAAGGCGACAGGTCGGAAATTCCGGGCAGCATCTGGCGCAGCACGCGGTCGCGCAGGAATACGTGGTGGAAGATAGCTGCAGCCGCGTGCAAGCCAGCGAGCCAGATGATGGTGTCGCCCAGCGTCCCGTGGATTTCTGCGAGTGAGGCGCCGGCATCCCAGGGCCTGAAAAACGGACCCAGCGCGCCAAACCCGTATACCGTCACCGGATGGCCCCCAAACCATGCCCCCAGCATGGCGGTGGCTGGAACAGCAAAAAGAAGTGCGTAGAGTGTCCAGTGCGTCACCTTTGAGGCGACGTCCATCCATGTGGGCATCGGCGGCGACTGGGGAATACGATCGAACAGGCGCCAGATCAAACGAACGACCAGCAAGCAGAAAACAGTGAAGCCGAGTGACTCGTGAAGCAGCAATGTCGGAGCACTGGCAGCTGAGTACACGCGCGCAGGAGGGCCCCCTGCGGAGACTAGGAACGCGATGAGCACGAGCAATGCTGTCAGCCAGTGAAGCGCCTGGGTTAGGCTTCCGTAACGGGTTGTCGTACCGGACAGTGCCATTCAAGGACTCCAGTCGCGGATGGTTTTCGCACTAGCTCCGCGACGCGCCACGTTTCCATCGTTCCTCAAGTGCCTTCTCATAAATTTCCAAGCCCGTCTTCTTTCGATCGGTTGCCAGCAGCCGGCCGTTATTTCGTTGTGGTGTTGAACTCACGGTTTGCCGCATAGTCGATAGTGAAGGTACCAGGAGGAGCGCGAACGCCCTCCTTCACATTGGAGATAATGACCGTTGTGATCTGGCCCCTCTCGTCGGTGAGGCTCCATCTGAGTAGATCGAGCGATTTCCTGTCGAACACCATAGCGATGTTCGAGTTTCCGAAAGCAGACTTGTCGGCCAACTTAATGATAACCTGGGCGCCCTCGTCTCTGATACTTTTAAGGCGATTGCCAGAGAATTCGACCTTATCGTCGAGTAGGAGCTTAAGCGGCGTCTTCGAGAGAGCATAAAGACGGGATGTCTTGAGCTTCTTGTTGTAGATTACGACGGATTTTCCGTCTGCAATTAAGCTGACTCCTGATTGGTCTGCATAGTTGAACCGAAGCTTGCCCGGGCGCTGGAGAAAAAATCTGCCGCTGGTCTTTTGCCCTCTTGGGCCAGACTGAACGAAATCCCCGGACATTGACTTTACGGATGTCAAGTGAGCGGCAATCGTCGCGGCTTCTACGGGCGCGGCCGAGACCACAGCCGTAAGTTCGATATTTATCCCCGCAGCGCTGACAACGGCAAAACAGAAAAACATCAGTTTTTTGATCTTATATTCCATTCTCTTATCCCACCCGAGCGCGAGAGATCGAACGAGATCACGTCTTGAGATCGGCAGATCTCCCGGCAATGACTCGACTTTGCCGGCCCCATATCTGCACTGGCCGGCTTCGCTGAAGTGCCCCATGACCGCCCCGGCTAGCCATCATCTCCATCCCCAGTGCCTCGCTGTCCGAGTAATTTTGGCCTTCGTCGCGCCTATCTCCTGAGACCAAAAAAACTCAGAACTGCGAGAACAACAACCACGAGCCCTACTATGTAGATTATGCTGTGCATTGATTCACTCCGGAATTTCAGGGCGGCCACGCTGTCTTGCCTGCCATGGTCTTCACCCTGAAAGGGAACATTTAGGACAGCCTAATGTTCCGTCGGTAGGCAGCGATTTCGCGCCTCTTCAAATATTTGGTGGCGCTTGGTGTTGCCGTAGTCGCATTTCTGCGAGCAAAGCCGGTTCAGGGGCGCTGGAAGGGCGACCTGCTCGATTGGCACTTCCTAAATAAGGGCATCCTATTGCTCCGAGAGCTTAGGGGTGGGCAGCTTTAGGCTCATTCCGGTCGGCGTTTGTCTGCTGCCGGTTGTTGCTTTTCCAAACCACCTGATAGTGGTCGAGCATCAGCCTGTGGTTTTCCTGTCCGAACCCAGAAGCTTTGTAGCCCCGAAGGGGGCATAGGTAGGAAGGCGTGTAACAATTGGGGCCCTAGGCAGTTGCTATGACAGCACTCAGGTGGAAGACCGTGAGATAGGATTCTAGGCTAGCTGGCAACATTTGCTCGCTTGCGCAAAGCAACGTGCAAATCCTGTTTTTCACCAGGAAATTTTGATCGGGCACCCAAGCCATTCGTCACATCTTCATAGAGCGCTATTGGATGCGGGTGCCCCACGAGATAACCCTGAATCTCGGGACATCCTTCCGTCATCAAGAAAACACGCTCGTCTTCTGTTTCAACGCCCTCTGCGATGACAGGCAAGGTCAGCGCATTTCCCAGGCTGAGAATCGTTCGTACGATGGCGGCCGACTGGGCATTCGAGTTGACGCCCGAAACGAAACTGCGATCAATCTTGATCTTGTCGAATGGAAATGCCCGTAGCGAGGAAAGGGAGGCATATCCGGTTCCAAAATCATCCATGGAGATCCTGACGCCCAACGCCTTCAATCGCCGCAAAACCGACAACGCGGTTGCCCGATCACGGATGAGAACCCCTTCGGTGATTTCCAGTTCCAGGCGTCCCGGCGTAAGGCCGGTCTCGTAGAGGATCGAATGAACGAGCCCCACCAGGTCCCCGAAGCGGAATTGCACTGGGGAAAGATTGACGGCGATTTGCAGGGGCGCGGCCCAGGAGGCGGCCTCCTTGCATGCCTGCCGGAGCGTCCATTCACCTATTTCAACGATCGTGCCATCCTGTTCGGCAAGGGGGACAAACGCCGTCGGCGAGACGAGTCCATGTCTTGGATGGTGCCACCGGGCGAGTGCCTCAAAACCAAAGATTTCGCCGTCTATCCGAGCTTGCGGCTGATAGTGGAGCACAAGTTCGCCATGTGCGACTGCCGAACGCAAATCTCGCTGCAAGGCGTAGCGTTCTCTTAGCCGCCTGTCCATTTCAGGATCGAAGAACTGCAGCATTCGACGACCGTCCGCCTTGGCCCGGTAGAGCGCGGCGTCGGCATTTGCCATCAGCGCCGCGGCATTCTCTCCGTCTTTCGGATAGATCGCCGCGCCGATGCTCAGCCCGATGGAAATGTGCTGGCCCCGGATTTCGAATTCACCTGCCGCCGATTCGAACAGACGGTCGGCGACTTCCTGGGGTCCAGCGGGCTGTTCACCCATGGCAAGGACCAGTGTAAATTCGTCGCCGCCCATGCGGGCGACAAAGGCTTCGGGCGCCGCAGTTTCAAGGCGCCGGGAGATGGCGCACAGAAGATCGTCGCCTGCCGCGTGCCCAAAAACGTCGTTGGCCTCTTTAAAATGGTCAAGGTCGATGCTGAGAACGGCAAAGCTGCTGTGCGATGCTCTCGCCTGCTCGAGCGTCCTGGCCACGTGCGATGCAAGGGCGGTGCGGTTCGCCAGACCTGTGAGCGGATCGTGATGGGCAAGATGCTCGATTTTCTCGTGCCGTGCCATAAGTTCGGTGCGCGCTACGTGCATATTCTCGCGCGCCTCGTCCAGGCCGTGGGCGGCCTCCTTCACTTCATCTTGCAGGAGGTTGAAGCTTTCGGCCATCTCTCCAAGTTCGTCGCGAGAGTTTACCCTCACCGGTAAGATGTTCACCGAGGCGTGCGCCGCTTCGAGGTCTCCTCGCCCCAGAGCAGCCATGGCGAGAGAGAAGTCCTTTAACGTTCCGGATGTCAAACGCTTCGCTGCCTTGGTCACCTCGCTTGCCGAATGGGTAATCATTCCCGGCAAAACCAGACCGACGCTGATGGTTAGTAGCGCGACGACAACAAATATGTCCTCCAGCGCTGCGATCAGTGGAGCTTGCACGTGGGAAACGCTGCTGATTGCCAAAAAATAGCCAGCACCGTCAAGCACGAGCACAAAAAACATGGCTCCGGTAAGCTTCAGGTGAAGCGTGCGCGCCAGCAAGGGTAGACTCAGTGCGTGCCGATCCTCCATGGCGCGCCACGCGTAAAGCGCAGCGCCCGAATATGCCAAGGCCAGACCGAACAACACGGTAGGAAGGCCAAACTGCTGGAATCCCAGTACGGCGGTCAATAGCCATATTGCCGCCGCGCCTAAGCCAAGGACGATCGTTCCCCTGGGAGCACGGAAGGGTCGCTCGGCATTGGCATGGTCTCGGCGCAAGAGCCAGACTGCGATGTTGGGCATGCAGATGCTAATCAGATAGGTAAAATTGGCCGCAGCAATCATCCAGAGCGGGTATCCGCACAGCATGAAACCGATGGCGGCGCCAGCAGTGAGCAGCGTTGCCGCCCATGGACAATCCGTTGCGGTGCGGCTGGCCAGGAACTTCGGCAGCAGGCCGTCCTCGCTCAGTTGCGCAAGGGTCCGCGCGGCGCCTGCCAAGGGCTGCAACGTTCCATGAAACATGTTCAACATGATGAACCAGATGGCGGCGGCTTTGCCAAAACTGCCCAATAGAGGCGCAAACGTGGGGCCGAGGACCACCGCGAGGTCCGTGCCGAGCGGCCCTGGCCCAAGCACACCCAGCCAAACAACCGGCAGGACGAAGAAATAGATGCCGGCCATTCCCGCGCTGGCCAACATCGCGCGAGGAATGTTGCGGTTAGGGTCGATGGTTTCGCCAACATGACAGGCTGCGGCCTCGAACGCCGGCGCGGCGAACCCGATCAGATATAGTCCTGCCATTACCGACGTGATGTTGCCGAACAGCCCGGCAAAGGGACTTGTCAGTGTAAAGTCTGTCGCCTGCCGCCAGTCAACCGCGCCGCTAATGACCGGGATAAAGGATGACAGAAACGCAAGCGTCGCGGAGACTGTGGCGATCGGCATCGCCAGTCGTACCACCCACTTGATTCCACACAGGTTGACCGCCGTAAAAAACCCGATGAGCGCGCAGGCGACCGCCTCCACGGGGAGGCCCGGCAGGTACCATTGCTGGATTGCGGACGCTGAAAGAACCGCAGTCAGTCCGCACGTTGGGACCCAACCCCACCAGTAGCAGGTGCCTGTCAAGGCCGAGAGGACGGGACTGTAGGGCCGGAAAGCTTCCGCGCACGCTGCAGAGATACCGCCAACGCGGTTTGGCCACATGAGAACCAATTCGGTCCACGCCGGCGCCGCAGCCCAGCTAAGAAGCAGACCAACAGCGAGTAACGGTACCGCAGCGCTTCCTTGACCGGGAATATTCCCTTGGCCGACAAAAAGGGCGGCGATCAGAAAGAGGCTTTGATTGCTGCCTCCCATCGCGAGCGCCGTCGTGCCTGCCCATCCCAAGGTTCTTGGGTGCGGTCGACAAGGAGTGACGTCGCGCATTCTGATGGGTCCATTCCAATGCGGTAGGTTTTGGAAGAGCTACCGCTTGAGTAGTTGTTGGCGACGCGTTCCGATAGCGCCTGTCTAACCCAGACAGGCACGGTGAGCTTGAAGTATTAAGATTTCCGTACAACCCCTAGATGGCTAAGGCCTGGGTTTGCCGCGGCATCAACCGGCATGGTCGCAGAATAGGGTCCGTTCGAGTGCAGTGTAATAACCGAAGATCATCGGAAAGGTGTTGAGCGAGAGGATGTCACCAGCCCGCACGACACGGTTCGTGACCGGATTGTGTGCGCCATCGGTGTTGATGCCTGACTGGAACCAGGCCCAAGTGTCCATCAGTTCGACGAAGGGATGCGATTTCGCGATTTCGCGGATCATCGCATTGGTCGTGGCGATCGCCACCTGATGCTCCGGGACGCCGGCCCTTATCGCCGCCACGCAAGCTGCGCCGCCGACATCGCAAACTCGCGCCCCCTCGCGAATTAGTGTCTGCTCCTCCATCGACTTGATCGAGCGCATCCACATCGAAGGCTCGGCAATATCGACGAATTCGACCCCCGGCAGTGCTTCTTCGAGCTGACGTGGCGAGTGCTGGCGGCGCTCGAAGGCGTGAACGGGTTTCTACTCATCGGCTGGTCGACCGCCTATCTGATCGCCGCAGGCACCCGTATCGGGCCGTTCAAGGCCGGCGAGCATTTCTGACCGGGCCAATGTTCAGACCGCTACCGAATGCCGGGCCTTGCCGGTTTCGAAATATTTGTCGAACTTCGCCGCGACGCTCCTGACAAAGGGGCGGCTTTCCGCAGGCACGACGAAGCGGTCACCATCGAGTTCAAGTAACCGCGCAGGATCGTGAAGAGCCGTGGAACTTCCTTTCACGAGAAGTCTTTGACCGGCTTCGCCAAAGCGCTCGACCAGGTCGATGCCGGAGAAACTAAAGTCACACATCAGTCGCTCGATGATCCAGCCGCGAACACGATCATCGACGGAGAGAGCGATGCCTCTTACGGTCGCCAGCCCACCGTCAGCCACCATGCGGCCATACTCAGCGGTCGAAGGCATATTCTGTGCATAGCCTTGCCGGAATTGACTGATGGATGATGGGCCGAGACCGATCAGTGTTTCGCAGCGATCCTCGGTGTAGCCTTGGAAATTGCGGCGCAAGCAGCCGGTTCTAGCCGCTACGGCCAACGCATCGTTTGGCTTGGCAAAATGGTCGAGGCCAATTGCCTGATATCCCGCGTTCAGCATCAGACAAGAGGCCAGTTGCGACTGAGCAAACCGCTCTGCCGAATCCGGCAGCCATGCCTCGTCGATCATCGTCTGATGTTTCTTGAACCACGGCACATGCGCGTAGCCAAAAAGCGCTATCCGGTCCGGCTGCAGGGTCAGTGCCTGCGCGACGGTGGAAGAGACGCTCTCCCTGGTTTGGTGTGGCAAGCCGTAGAGCAGGTCCAGATTGACCGATTCGACGCCGCGCGAGCGGACCCCGTCGACTACCGTCTTGGTCTGCAGGAAGCTCTGCTCGCGGTTGATTGCCTTCTGCACCTTCGGTTCGAAATCCTGGACGCCGAGGCTCGCCCTTGTCATCCCGATTTCGGCAAGCGCGTCGAGGCGGGCATCGTCCATGTCGTTGGGTTCGATTTCGACACTGACCTTCGCGTCGGGAAGAAACGCGAAGCTATTGCGCAGGACGCTTCCCAGCGCCACCATATCCTCCGGTTTGAGCATCGTTGGCGAACCGCCGCCGAAATGGACGGCACGCACGCGGCCCTTGCCTGCGACAAGACCGGCGACGGTGGCGATCTCCGCATGCAGCGAGCGCAGATATGTGGTCACCTGCTCGTAATGGCGTGTCTGCTTGGTATGGCAGGCACAGAACCAGCAAAGCTTGTCGCAGTACGGGATGTGCAGATACAGCGATATTTCGTCGCCCTCGTCGAGCGCCTGCAGCCAGCCACGACAAACGGTAGCGTCAACGCTTGCGTTAAAATGCGGCGCTGTCGGATAGCTCGTATAGCGCGGCACGTTCTCGCCAAGTCTGGCAACTAGTTCTGGCCGCATGTCCCTGTCCGCTCCACGTTGCATGGCGCGACATTGATGACATTGCTGGCCGGCGCCTTGATTTCGGTCAAGACCGATCTTGCCGCGGACAAACTGCCGCAAGGCTTTTCTTGGCCTGATGCTATACCCTGCGTGAACTCTCATCGTTTCTCGGGCGATCGTGGTGACAGTGCGTCAGGATGTTCACAGCGCCGGCATTCCCGTGCTTTGCCAATCATGCGAAGCGCGGCACAATGGCGTCTGCGGCGCGCTTGATCCCGATCAACTGGTGGGGCTGGCCAGGACCTCATCGAAGCATACCGTTGAACCGGGCGTAGAACTGATTGGCGACACCGAGACCGTCGACAGTTATTCGAACGTGCTCTCCGGTGTGGTGAAGCTGACAAAGAGCCTTTCGGACGGCCGCCAGCAGATTGTCGGCCTCCAGTTCGCCCCCGATTTTCTTGGAAGACCCTTTAAGGTGGAAAGCGCTATCAACGCCGAAGCCGCAACCGCCGTTTCAGTGTGTTCGTTTCCAAAGACCGCCATCGAACGGATGATGAAGGAATCACCGGAACTCGAGCATCGTCTGCTCAAGCAGACGCTGGACGAACTCGATGAAGCCCGCGACTGGATGATGACGTTGGGGCGCAAGAGTGCATCGGAAAAAGTGGCGAGCTTTCTCCTGATGATCGCCAGGAACATCGACCCCACGCTTGACCCGGCCGCCCAGTCGACACGTTTCGATCTGCCGCTGACCCGCGCCGACATCGCCGATTTCCTGGGTCTGACGATCGAGACGGTGAGCCGCCAGTTGACCAGGCTGCGATCGGATGGCGTGATCCGCATAGAGAACAACCGGGACGTCACAGTCGACAGCTTGACCCGGCTGCAGCAGCGCTCTGGCGTTTAGGATCAATCGACGGCCCCGATCATCGGCAAGACGTGCTCGCGTTCAAAGGCGATATGCCGGCGCAGGCTTTCGAAGAAGCCGCGCAGCATGAAGCCGACAGCCTCAGCATTCTCGACCGTCTCGCCATGGCCGATCGCCAGCAAAATCTCGGTCACCTCACCGGCAAAGCATTCGTCCTCGACATGTTCGGCGCGCAGGCGACTGGTCGAATTGAAAACGGCATCCGCCAGGATCGAGGCCGCCTCATAGGTTGGGAAAATGACGGTCTCCTCAAACCGATGACTATCGCGGAGCAGAGGAACAATGCTGTTTGCAGTGCCAAGGCATTTGAACCGATCGACATTGGGCAGAGTATCGGCAATGCTTTCTAGCGTATCGCAAAGACGCAGTTTCTCCTGATGCAGACGTCTCATCGTCGAAGCTGCTGTGGCCACGATGGCGACTCCACGCACTCGCTTTGATTCTCCGCGCCATAGGCGATGCGATGGCAGATCCTGCAGTTTCTTCTTCAATCGCGACCTCCTGATTGCATCGCGCTCGACGCTGCAGAACGCAAAACCGTCCCGCTTTGACATGGATCAAGGCGAACGGAGGCCGGCTGCGGAATTCATGCATCGCGGATTTGGCGTCCGTCAGAATTCGAGATCGGGGACTTGCGATGAAGTTTGGCAGAGAGATCTTCCTTCTAAGCCTGTTTGCGTTCGCGGCAATTGTCGCCGCAGGCTTCGGAGTCGATGAACCCTTCCGCCAGCATATGTTGGTGCTGTTCCTGGTGCTGGCCGGCTTCACCGCCGTCCTTCTGCGCAATACAGACTTCAAGCCGGCGGCTCCGGTCGACCCTTCGGCTTATATGGATGGGCCGATCCGGTACGGCACGATTGCGACGGTGTTCTGGGGTGTCGTCGGCATGCTGGTGGGCGTTGTCATCGCGTTGCAGCTTGCCTATCCGCAACTCAACATCCCGCCGTGGTTCAATTTCGGCCGCCTGCGTCCCCTCCACACATCTGGGGTGGTTTTCGCTTTTGGCGGCAACGCGCTGCTTTGCACGTCGCTCTATGTCGTGCAGCGCACATGCCGCGCCCGCCTGTTCGGCGGCAATCTGGCCTGGTTCGTGTTCTGGGGTTACCAGCTCTTCATCGTCATGGCCGCGACCGGCTATCTGCTCGGCATTACCGAAAGCCGCGAATACGCCGAACCCGAATGGTATGTCGACATCTGGCTGACCATCGTATGGGTCGCCTATCTCATCCTGTTCCTTGGCACCATCCTGAAGCGCAAGGAGCCGCACATCTATGTCGCCAACTGGTTCTACCTGTCATTCATCATTACCGTGGCGATGCTGCACGTCGTCAACAACCTGTCGATGCCGGTGTCATTCCTCGGCTCGAAGAGTTACTCCGCTTTCTCCGGCGTGCAGGACGCGCTGATCCAGTGGTGGTACGGCCACAACGCGGTCGGCTTCTTCCTCACCGCAGGCTTCCTTGGCATGATGTATTACTTCGTGCCCAAGCAGGCGAACAGGCCGGTCTATTCCTACCGCCTGTCGATCATCCACTTCTGGGCGTTGATCTTCCTTTATATCTGGGCCGGCCCTCATCACCTCCACTACACCGCCCTGCCCGACTGGGCGCAGACGCTCGGCATGGTGTTTTCCATCATGCTTTGGATGCCCTCGTGGGGCGGGATGATCAATGGCCTGATGACGCTCTCGGGCGCCTGGGACAAGATCCGCACCGACCCGATCATCCGCATGATGGTCGCAGCCATCGCCTTCTACGGCATGTCGACCTTCGAGGGTCCGATGATGTCGGTCAAGACGGTCAATTCGCTGTCCCACTATACGGACTGGACGATCGGTCATGTCCATTCGGGCGCCCTCGGCTGGGTCGGCATGATAACGTTCGGCGCGATCTACTACATGGTGCCGAAGCTTTGGAACCGTGAGCGCCTGTATTCCCTGCGGCTTGTGACTTGGCACTTCTGGCTGGCGACGCTTGGGATCGTTGTCTACGCCGCGGTCATGTGGGTATCGGGTATCATGCAGGGCCTGATGTGGCGTGAATACGACGAGCAGGGCTTCCTGGTCTATTCCTTCGCTGAATCCGTCGCCGCCATGCACCCCTACTATGTCATGCGTGCCATCGGTGGGGCGATGTACCTCTCCGGTACGCTGCTCATGGCATGGAACGTCACCATGACGATCCTCGGCCGCCAGCGCGAAGAGCAACCGATGCCGGGTTCCGTACCCGCCTTCCAGCCTGCCGAATAAGGAGCCAGACATGGGCTTGATGGACAAACACGCGATCATCGAGAAGAACGCCACGCTTCTTCTTGTCGGGTCGCTGCTGGTCGTGACCGTCGGCGGCATCGTCGAAATCGCGCCGCTTTTCTACCTCGACAACACGATCGAGAAGGTCGAAGGCATGCGGCCCTATTCGCCGCTCGAGCTCGCCGGACGCAATATCTACGTCCGCGAAGGTTGCTATCTCTGCCATAGTCAGATGATCCGGCCGTTCCGCGACGAAGTCGAGCGTTACGGTCACTACAGTCTGGCGGCCGAGTCGATGTACGACCATCCGTTCCAATGGGGCTCCAAGCGCACCGGCCCTGATCTGGCGCGCGTCGGCGATCGCTACTCCAACACGTGGCACGTCCAGCATCTGACCGACCCTCGCTCGGTGGTGCCGGAGTCGATCATGCCGAGCTATGCGTTCCTGAAGGACACCCCGATTGAAGTGAAGGATTTCTCCACCCACCTCGTCGCCAACAGGCGCGTGGGCGTACCCTATTCGGACGACATGATCGCACACGCCAACGGCGATCTGATGGCACAAGCGGATCCCAACGCGGACACGACCGCGCTGCTGTCACGATATCCGAAAGCCAAGGTTGGTGATCTGGACGGCAATCCACAGCAGGTCACCGAAATGGACGCCCTCGTCGCCTATCTGCAAATGCTCGGCACGCTGGTCGATTTCAAGAATTACGACGAGGCCGCCGGCTATCGCTGAGGATTTTTATCGATGGATTACAATATGATGCGGGAGTTTGCTGACAGCTGGGGTCTGGTCGCCATGGCGCTTTTCTTTGTCGGCGCAATCGCCTTCGCACTCCGCCCAGGCAGCCGCAAGCTTGCCGATGAAGCCGCCCGGATTCCCCTTGAGGACGACTGATCATGAGCGACGAGCATATAGACAAGATCTCCGGCGTCTCGACCACCGGCCATGAATGGGATGGTATTCGGGAGTTGAACAACCCGCTCCCGCGCTGGTGGGTCATAACGTTTTACGTCACCATAGTCTGGGCGATCGGCTACACCATCGCCTATCCGGCATGGCCTCTGCTGCACTCGGCAAGCAAAGGCGTGCTCGGCTATTCGAGCCGTAACGACGTCGGGAACGAGCTGGCGGCAGCCGAGATTGCCAAGGGCAAATATGTCGCTGCAATTCAATCGAAAACCGTTTCCGAGATCACCGCCGACGATGCGTTGCGCGAATTCGCCGTCGCCGCCGGCGGCGCCGCGTTCAAGGTCAATTGCGTGCAATGCCACGGCTCCGGTGCCCAAGGTTCCAAGGGCTTTCCCAACTTGAACGACGATGACTGGTTGTGGGGCGGCAAGGCCGAGCAGATCCAGCAGACCATCACGCATGGCATCCGTTTCGCGTCCGACCCGGATACGCGCATCTCGGAAATGCCCGCCTTTGGCGACATCATAACCGCCGATCAGATTCGCCAGGTCAGCGCCTATGTGGCGAGCCTATCCGGCAAGGTCCAGGATACAAGCCTGATCGAACCCGGCGCCAAGGTCTTTGCCGAAAACTGCGTGGCCTGTCATGGCGACAAGGCAAAGGGCAACAGGGAGTTCGGCGCCCCTGATCTGACCGATGCCATCTGGCTCTACGGGTCTGGCGAGACGGCCATCGCCGCCCAGGTCCGCGCGCCGAAACACGGCGTGATGCCGGCTTGGGGCAGCCGTCTTGGCGAGATCAAGGTCAAGGAGCTTGCAGTCTACGTGCATTCGCTTGGCGGTGGAGAATAGCAACGGGGGTCTATTCTCCGGCCCTTTCCGCCCAGGCGACGAGGCCCGGCCCTGCCGGGCCTCGACTGCATTCCGACGTCCGGAGATTGACCTGCATCAACGCGACGCAATCCAGTCGAAGGCAGAGTTCGGTCGACGTTGCATTTTCGCGCACTCGCCACACATCCATTGGGCCGACTGCCCAGCGAAATCACAAGCTGCGCGACGGGAGACACCGGTGCTGGACAATACACAGGTAGAACGGCTCGAAGCCGAGGCGGTCAATTCCGCCAAGATCCGTCAGCCTCTTTATGCTCCGCGCAAGAAGATTTTTCCAAAACGCGCCACGGGCGACTTTCGTCGCTTCAAGTGGCTGGTGATGGCGATTACGCTCGGCATCTACTACCTGACGCCGTGGCTGCGTTGGGATCGCGGCCCATATGCCCCGGACCAGGCGGTCCTGCTTGATCTCGCCAATCGGCGGTTCTACTTCTTCTTCATCGAGATATGGCCGCAAGAGTTCTATTACGTGGCCGGCCTTCTGGTCATGGCCGGCGTCGGCCTTTTTCTGATCACGTCGACGGTCGGCCGCGCCTGGTGCGGTTATACATGCCCGCAGACCGTGTGGGTCGATCTGTTCCTTGTCGTCGAACGCGCGATAGAGGGCGACCGCAACGCCCGCATGAAGCTCGATGCGGGTCCCTGGACCGCCCGCAAGCTGATGCTGCGCGTCTCGAAACATGCCATCTGGCTGGTCATAGGCGCTGCCACCGGCGGCGCCTGGATTTTCTACTTCGCCGATGCACCGACGCTGTTGAGAGAACTCTTCACCGGCACCGCGGCGCCCGTCGCTTACATCACGGTCGCCGTGCTGACGGCGACGACCTATACATTCGGCGGGCTGATGCGCGAGCAGGTCTGCACCTATATGTGCCCCTGGCCGCGCATCCAGGCGGCGATGCTCGACGAGAACTCACTCACCGTCACCTACAACGACTGGCGCGGCGAACCGCGCTCGCGTCACGCCAAGAAGGTTCTTGCCGCAGGCCAGCCCGCCGGCGACTGCGTCGACTGCAATGCCTGTGTCGCGGTCTGTCCGATGGGGATCGACATTCGCGACGGCCAACAGCTCGAATGCATCACCTGCGCGCTTTGCATCGACGCCTGCGACGGCGTCATGGACAAGCTCGGCAAGGAGCGCGGGCTGATCTCCTACGCGACACTCTCCGATTACAACGCCAACATGATGCTGGCGACCGCGGGCGGCTCCGGTTCAGTCAATCCGTCGCTGGTCAGAACGGCTGACGGCGCGTTCTCCGACAAGGTGGCCCATTTTCATATCCGCAAGATCTTTCGGCCGCGCACTTACATCTACATGGCCGTGTGGTCGCTGATCGGTCTTGGTCTGCTCTATTCGCTGCTGACGCGCGACCGGCTCGAGGTGAACGTGCTGCACGACCGCAATCCGCAGTTCGTCACGCTGTCCGACGGTTCGATCCGCAACGGTTACACCGTCAAACTGCTCAACATGATCCCCGAGCCAAGGACGATCGTAGTCACCGTGCAAGGCTTGCAGGGCGCAGAGATGAGCGTCGTTGGCATCGATCTCCCCGTGGGCCGTTCCGTCCCCATTTCGGTCGAACCCGACCGGCTGAAGATGCTGAAGGTTTTCGTGCGCCAGCCGGCGGGTCAGATCCAAGGCACAGCTCAAACCTTCAAGTTCCGGGTCGAGGACAAGGCGAGCTACGAGTCGGCCGAGTACACCGCTACCTTCAACGCACCGGAGATCGCCAGATGAACGCCACCACGCAAAGATCCCGCGAATTCACCGGCAGGCACATGTTGACCATCATCCTTGCCTTTTTCGGCGTGGTCATCGCGGTCAACCTGACCATGGCGACGCTCGCCAACACAAGCTGGACCGGCCTTGTCGTCGAAAACACCTATGTGGCGAGCCAGCAATTCAACAAGAAGGCCGAGCAAGGGCGCGCGCAAGCAGCCCTCGGCTGGACCGGCAAACTGACCATCGCATGGGGCGAAGTTCGCTACAGCCTTGCAGACGCCGCCGGCAAGCCGGTTCCCTTGCATGGCGTCAAGGTGCTGTTTCGCCATCCCGCATATGAGAAAGAGGACAAGTCCGTCATTCTCGCCCTCGCCTCCGACCAGGAATTCGCCGCGCAGCACATGCCGAAGGACGGCGTCTGGATCGTCGAAGTCGACGCCGATGCCGGCCTCGCACAACCCTATCGCGAGGTCCGCAGGATCATGATTTCGCATGGAGCGCTGCAATGAGTTGTTGTGCACCGGGCGCTGAAATGGGGCTGGACCTGGTCAGCACCTCATCGGTCCTGCCGTCCAGCCAGGAGATCAGGCTGGCGAGCCGATCGCTTGGCGGTGCTCTTAACCAAACTGACCTTTCAGTCCCAACGGTTCACTGCGCCGCCTGCATCCAGACGATCGAGACGGCGCTGGCAAAGCTCGACAATGTCGAAGGCGCGCGTGTCAACCTGTCGACGAAACGGGTCGCGATCCGGTGGCGTGGGGACCAGGTACCACCGTTTGTCGCCGCGCTTGGCAGGCTGGGCTACGAGGCGAATCTGTTCGCCCCCGAGGTCGATGAAAAGGACAAGACGCTTGCCGAGCTGATCCGCGCCGTCGCCGTTGCCGGCTTCGCGGCCGGCAACATCATGCTGCTTTCGGTCTCGGTCTGGTCCGGTGCCGAAGGTGCTACCCGCGATCTGTTCCATTGGGTCTCGGCGCTGATCGCCGTCCCGGCGCTGGCCTTCGCCGGCGGCATCTTCTTCCGCTCGGCCTGGAATGCACTGAGCCACGGTCGGATGAACATGGACGTGCCGATCGCGGTCGGGGTGTCGCTTGCCTATGCCATGAGCCTCTATGAGACGATCAACCATGGCGACCATGCCTATTTCGACGCGTCGGTTTCGTTGCTGTTCTTCCTGTTGATCGGCCGCACGCTGGATCACGTAATGCGCGAACGTGCCCGCACTGCGGTGAAAAGCCTGTCACAGTTGGCCGCGCGTGGCGCCATGGTGCTGCGCGGCGATGGCGCGCGCGACTATTTGCCGGTTGGCGAGATCGAACCAGGGATGCAGCTGCTGATCGCAGCCGGCGGAAGAATCCCCGTCGACGGCAAGATCATTCAAGGGGCGTCGGATCTCGACTGCTCGCTGGTCTCGGGCGAGAGCACGCCTCGAAACGCGGCGCCGGGCGAAGCCGTGCAGGCCGGTGTGCTCAACCTTACCGGCCCGCTGACGATCGAGGCGACAGCCGCCGCGAAGGATTCGTTCCTGGCGCAAATGGTCCGGTTGATGGAGGCCGCCGAGGGCGGTCGTGCGCATTATCGCCGCATCGCCGATCGCGTCTCGGCACTCTACGCGCCCGTGGTTCATCTCACCGCCCTCGTGACATTCCTGGGCTGGATGGCGGCGACCGGCGACTGGCACCGCGCGATGACGATCGCCATTGCTGTTCTCATCATCACGTGCCCGTGCGCGCTCGGTCTTGCGGTGCCGATCGTACAGGTGGTTGCCGCGCGGCGCCTGTTCGAGAACGGCATCATGGTCAAGGATGGTTCGGCGATGGAGCGCCTGGCGACGATTGATACGGCGGTGTTCGACAAGACCGGAACGCTCACGCTCGGCCAGCCCCGGCTCGTCAACGCGTCATCGATCGATCCGGCCATGCTGTCAATCGCAGCCGACATGGCCGCGCATTCGCGTCATCCATTTTCAAAGGCCATAGCCGGTTTTGCCGCTCCTGGCGGGCAACACAAATTCGATGCGGTCACCGAGCATCCGGGATTTGGTATCGAAGCCACTGACGCCGGAGGCACATGGCGGCTGGGTCGACGCGGATGGGCCGGGTGGAAGGCTCGAACTGGCGGTGAAGGCAAACATGGCTACGGCGGAACGGTTCTGACGAAAAACGGGATGATTGTCGCATCCTTCGTTTTCCAGGATGCATTGCGTGCCGACGCCAGTGCGGCCATCGATCAATTGAAACATGCTGGGATGTCGGTGGAAATGCTGTCGGGCGATACAGCGGCAGCCTGTGCCGAGGTTGCGAAAGTCCTGGGTGTCGATGACTTCGTGCCCTGCCTGTTGCCATCCGGTAAGGTCGAACGCATCGAGACCCTGGAGAAGGACGGACACAAGGTTCTGATGGTTGGCGACGGCCTCAACGACACGCCGGCGCTACGCGCGGCGCATGTCTCGATCGCACCGGCCACGGCCGCCGACATTGGCCGCAACGCAGCGGACTTCGTCTTCCTGCGCGAAAGTCTTCTGGCCGTGCCTCTCGCGCTGGACGTCTCGCGCAAGGCCGGGAGCCTGATCCGACAGAACATCGCGATCGCAATCGTCTACAATGCTGTCGCCGTGCCGATCGCCATATTGGGGCATGTCACGCCTCTTATCGCGGCGATAGCCATGTCCGCTTCTTCGCTGCTTGTGATCGGAAATGCGCTGCGACTGCAAAATTCAATGCCAAATTCGCTGGCGAAGAGTGTTCGGCGCGACAGACGTTCCGAAATAAATGAATTGGCCCGATCCGCATGACCACCCTCACCTACCTCATACCCGTTGCTCTCTTTCTTGGTGCGCTTGGCCTGGGGGGCTTCCTGTGGGCTTTGAAAAGCGGCCAATATGAAGATCTCGACGGGGCAGCCGAGCGGATTCTGATCGATCCGGAAGACAAAAGCGGCCGCTGATCTTCAGAAATCCGCCAGTGACAGCGCACATTTGCAGAAAACTGCGACACCAAACTTCTACATCTCAAATCGCGACCCATAGGATCGCCGCATCCCGAAGCTGTTCTTTCTGCGATTAACTTCCACCAATTTGCGCCAGCGCAAAGAAACGCTGCATCAGGCCAGCTAGGTTCTGCTCATCCGCAACGGTTGAGAGACAGGAGACTGACATGATCACGCGACGCGAAGCTCTGTTCGCTGCAGCGATTGGCGCTGCCGCAGTGGCAGCACTGCCGGCATTTTCGGCAACTGTGACAAAGGCAGACATTCAGGGGCTCGCCCGAGAGAAGATCATGCTCGTGGCACCGCCTTTTGTGCATCCGCATGATCAGGTCGCCAAGGGCGGACCGAAGATCGTCGAGTTCACCATGACGATCGAGGAAAAGCCTGTCGTTATCGACGCCGATGGCACAAAGCTTAATGCGATGACCTACAACGGCTCGATCCCAGGCCCGCTGATGGTGGTGCATCAGGACGATTATCTCGAGCTGACGCTCATCAATCCCGACACCAACTCGCTTGCCCACAACATCGACTTCCATGCCGCGACCGGTGCACTGGGCGGCGGCGCGCTGACCTTGATCAATCCGGGCGAACAGGTGACCTTGCGCTTCAAGGCGACGCGAACCGGAACATTTGTCTACCACTGCGCGCCAGGTGGTCCGATGATCCCATGGCATGTCGTCTCCGGCATGAGCGGCGCAATCATGGTGCTGCCGCGCGACGGCTTGAGGAACGACAAGGGCGAGCCGGTCAAATACGACAAGATCTTCTATATCGGCGAGAGCGACTTCTATATCCCGCGCGATGAGAAGGGCAACTTCAAGAGCTACGAATCGGCCGGTGACGGCTACGATGACATCGTCAAGGTGATGCGCGGCCTGATCCCGACGCATGTCGTGTTCAACGGCAAGGTCGGCTCCTTGACCGGCGACAACGCCATGACGGCGAAAGTCGGAGAAACCGTCTTGATCGTCCACTCGCAGGCCAACCGCGATACCCGGCCGCATCTGATCGGCGGCCATGGCGATTATGTCTGGGAACAGGGCAAATTCGCCAATCCGCCGGCCAAGGATCTGGAGACCTGGTTCATCCGTGGCGGTTCCGCGGGCTCGGCGCTCTATACCTTCCTGCAGCCGGGGGTTTACGCCTACGTCAACCACAATCTGATCGAGGCCGTGGAACTTGGAGCGACCGCTCACTTCAAGGTCGAGGGCGAATGGGATGACGATCTGATGACGCAGGTCGAGGCGCCCAAACCCATCGCCACCAACTGAACGGCACTCCTATTCGCCCGGACAGCGACGCTGTCCGGGCATGAGGAAAAGACATGTCGCCTCTCACCCTCAAGCTCGTGCCGATCGCCATGGTTGCCGCAGCTGTGCCGGCAGGACTTTCGATGCAGGCGGCCGGTGGTCATCGACAGTCCCACGCCGTTGCGACGACGGTTAGCCTGCCTGCCGGTTCGATCAAGTACCCAATGCCGGGCGAGTTCCTGAAGGACGGACGCCCGCAAGCCAATCCCAAGGTCGATCGGCAAATCAACGGCCCGCTCGACATCATGGCCAATCAAGTCGGCGCTGCTGACTACACGGATTGTGTGTCGGCTGGTGCCTGTCGGCCGGCGGAGGAGACCCGCTCAATCCCGCGTGACGCACCCGCAACAGGCGTGAGCTACCTCGACGCCGTCGCCTATGCCCAATGGTATTCCGATGTGACCGGCAGCCAATGGCGGCTGCCTTCCGACGAAGAGTGGGCCTTTGCCGCGGCGGAGCGGTTCGCGGGAGAATTCGAGGGTGTCGAAAACGATGCCAACAACCCCGCCAGGCGGTGGCTCACCAGCTACCAGGCCGAGGTCGACCTCAATCGCAAACCGGACCCGTTGCCCAGGAGCAGTGGCTCTTTTGGAGTGAATTCGCGCGGCCTCGCCGACCTTTCCGACAACGTCTGGGAGTGGACTTCGACCTGCTATGTCCGCACCACGTTGGCCAAAGACGGAAGCGGTGTTGTAAGCTCGGTCGACAACTGCGGCGTCCACGTCCTTGAAGGGCTTCACAGGGCCTACATGTCGAACTTCGTCAGCGACGGCAAAAGCGGAGGCTGCGCCGTTGGCACCCCTCCCGACAATCTGGGCTTCAGGCTGGTGCGGGACCAGACGGGATGGGTGAACCGTATCCTCGGCTACCTCGGCATTGCCTGACAGATCGGAAGCGGCTCCTGCAGTCGCGTCTTCGACGGTCGCCTGCTCTCCCGCCTCACCGCGCCTTTGGCGTCATCAACGCCAGTCCGTAGACCAGGACGAAGCCGGCGAATGCCGCCACCCATGCCGTGCCGGCCATGTCGATCACCACGCCAGAGGGGACGAAGGCGGCCAAAATTCTCAATGATCCCGCGAGAAGGACGGTCACGAAGATGAACGAGGCACCTTTCCCAGCCTTGAGCTCTCGCCCGGTGTGCCCCAGGGTCGCGCGAGTCATCACTGCAAGCGTCATCGAGCCGACGGCGCCAGTCCCGAGAGCATGAAGTCCCGCCGCCGCTGGTACGGCGCCGGGAAAAGATCGACGCCGAAACCAGGGCAAGCCCAACCGGCACGAAGGCATAGGCAAGATGCAGAACGAGCACCAGCGGATCCCGCAATGTACGCTCGCCAGCCCAGCGCGATAGCCGCCACGCCTGGCAAATGGCGGCGACGGCCATAAGCAGTCCTGTGATTCGGTTGTCGGGGGCGAACGACCATGCTCCCAGTGCGATGGCTGAGATGGCTATCGATGCGATGTCAAAACGGTCGAACGGTGCCGGCAGCCTGCCAGGATTTTCGCGCACGAGCCAGTTGCGTGTGAAGCTCGGGATGATGCGCCCGCCGATCAGCGAGATGAGCATGATTGCAGCAGCCATGCCGAGCCGACGGCTGATGTCGGAAGTGCCTTCAAGGTGCGCCTCGATGTGGAACGCGCCGTTGGCACAAACCAGAACCGCAAGCGGCAGCAGCACCTTGAGGTTGCGCCAGTTGCGTCCCGCGACGATTTCGCGTGCCGCCGCCGCAGCGACCGCCAGCAGAAAAGAGCCATCGATCACGGCGGCCGTTTGCCAGCCGATATCCGACGAGAAGAAGACAGCGGCACGGCCGGCAAGCCACAGGACAACCAGCGCCAGCAGCGGCAGGCCTTGTACGGGCAGCCGGCCGGTCCAATTGGGAATAGCGGTCAGCAGGAACCCGGTAACGATCGCCGGCAGATACCCGAACAACATTTCATGGATATGCCAGTCGACCGGGACAAACGCACTGTGGGCATCGAGTTCGCCTGCATACATCGGCAGCCAGAGCAGAATGGAGAGCGCGGCATACAGCGACCCGAGGAAGAAGAAAGGCCTGAACCCGTAGGAAAGAACTGCGGGTCCGGTGTAGGCGCGCAGGCGTGGAATTCCCATGATCTGCATCTCCAAATGAACAGGGCCGGATGAACCGCCGCCCTCGGTCCGTCCGACCCTTTCCCGCCTCACTCATGGCAGGCAGACTGTACGATGCCTCAGTTGGCCGAAACCTGGGTGAACAGGTCGGCGAACACCGTTTTTGCCTTGCCAGGATGCTTGACCGCCTTGGCAGTATCGAGATTGACCGGCTTGCCGACAACGATCAGCGCGACCATGCCCATGCCGTAGTGAGGGGCGCATTTGACACCGTAGACGCCCTCCTTCGTCAGCGTGACGGTGATTTCCTCACTGGGCTTTCCCTTGAAAGGCTCGGCGCCGTCCGGAATCATGCCCTTGATCGACTCGGCATCATGAGTCTTGTCGGTCGGCACGAACTTCACAGTGTCGCCAAGAGCTGCCTTGACGAAGGCAGGTTGGAAAACCATTGCGCCTTTCTCGCCCTTGTTGAGCATTTGCACCACATGCTCTTCGGCGCTTGCGGCACTGGCGAGGGCCAGGATGGAGATTGCGGCGGCGAGAATGGAGAGTTTCATCGATTTGTCCTTTGTTTCGTCTTCGCGGCATTGCGCCGTTCCATGCCATTTAGCCTGATGCGACTGCGAACAATTTGCGCTGGCGCAAACTCGGGATAAGAAAGGGCTGCCGCACGATTGATGCGGAAGGGGGCTGTGAGGGATCCGCTTGACTGCGCTGGACCGATCGCTGATTTCTCGACTGCCGCTCTTCCAGGGGCTGACACCCGACGAGCAGAGCGAGATCCTGCGAAACGCACGGTCGTCCCGCTACGCCAAGGACTCTGCGATCTTCGAGCAGGAGGCCGAGGCCCATTCCTTCTTCGTGCTGATCGCCGGGCACATACGGGTGGTCCGCACCACGCCGGACGGACAGCAGGTCATCGCCAGATACATCAGCGAAGGCGAGATCTTTGGCGTCGCCGCAGCCCTTGGTCGGACGACCTACCCCGCCAGCGCCGTCGCGGCGGTGGATTGCGTGGTGCTGGCTTGGCCCAATGCTCTTTGGCCGGAGTTGGCGCGACGATTCCCGACGTTTGGGGCAAGCACCTACAGGACGGTGGGAACCAGGCTGCAGGAGGCCCAGACACGGGTGGTGGAGATGTCCACGGAGCAGGTGGAGCAGCGGGTTGCGCATGCCTTGTTGCGATTGGCAAACCAGACCGGCCGAAAGACCGACAGCGGCCTCGAGATCGATTTCCCGATCTCGAGGCAGGATATTGCCGAAATGACGGGGACGACGCTGCACACGGTCAGCCGGCTGCTCAGCAAGTGGGAGGAGAACGGAATAGTCATCAGCGGGCGCCAGAGAATCACGGTCAAGGATGCGCACCGCTTGGTGGTTCTGGCCGAGAACCGGGACAAGGACTGACCGTCATCGCTCTCCTCGAATGGCCAATTCGAGTTCGATCAGAAAGTCGCCCTCATCGACCTGATGTTCCCGGCACGCCTCAGTAACCGTATGGAAAGTGCCGATCGGACAGCCGACGCAGAGCATCTTGTGTCTCAGCACCACAGCCACCGTTGCCGGCCATTTTCTCATGATTTCGTCGACGACCATGTCCGGGTTGATTGAACTGCGCTGCTTCACGATCACGTCTCCGCGATTTGCGAAGCATCTTCGTAAATCCCCTTCGGAGCGTCCTCGTTGCGCTTTCGCAACTTCATAGAAACTGGCGTTGAACCATCTCGGGATAGTCAGATGGCGGTGCCAACGACGGCACCGATACCGGCGGTCAGCGCCATTGCCAGCGCGCCCCAGAAGGTCACGCGAACAGTTGCCCTCAGCACATTGGCGCCGCCGGCTTTGGCCCCAATGGCGCCCAGCACGGCCAGGAACAGGAGCGAGGCGACAGACACCGTTGCGGCGAGCCATGCGGCCGGTGAAACAAGCACCATCGCCAATGGCATGGCCGCTCCAACCGAAAATGCAGCCGCCGAGGCCAGAGCCGCCTGGATCGGCAGCGCCGTTGTCATCTCCGAAATGCCGAGCTCGTCGCGCGCGTGGGCGCCAAGCGCATCCTTCGCCATCAATTGGTCGGCGACCTGCAAGGCCAGCTTTAGCTCCACGCCACGCTTGACATAGATGTCCGCAAGTTCCTGTCGCTCGAACTCTGGCTGTGTCGCGAGTTCCCTTCGCTCACGGTCAAGGTCGGCTCGCTCTGTATCGGACTGTGAGCTGACCGACACATATTCGCCGGCCGCCATCGACATCGCGCCGGCTACCAAACCGGCTATACCGGCCACCAGAACGTTGGAGGCGGCGGCATTGGCTGCCGCCACGCCAACGATCAGGCTGGCCGTCGACACGATGCCGTCATTGGCGCCGAGTACGGCGGCGCGCAGCCATCCAATGCGGGATATGAGATGGTTCTCCGTATGCAGGCGGCTCACGCGATCGCCCAATGCTTCAGGATGTGGGTGCCGGAATGGCCGGCTGGCTCGTTGGCAACGGTCATGGCAACTACCTCGACTAAGAGAACCTTCCTATCTCGCGGTTCATGCGAACGTCTTGATCTGTGACAAATCAATTTGCCGCCGCCTATCGGCTTTGAAAAACGCAAACTCGCTGACAGCCAGTTGTCAGCTTGGTCGTGGGATATTGCCTCCGAAGCGGACCAGATGGACCGCCCTGCGAGATTCGACGTGGAAACACAATTCCGATGAAACAGATTGCACTGTCGCTTTTCGTGATCGCTGCCTCCGGCGCCTATGTCTGGGATCAGGCCGGCAAGGATCCGGCAAACGATATGCTCGGCGAAGCGCTGCCGGCCGATGCAGCCGAAGCGCCTTCCGTGCAGCCAAAAGAGCCCGCATCCGCTGCGGCTTTGCCGGTGCTTCGGACCTCGCCGGCGCCCCTCGATCCCTGGTTCAGAACAAGGTTCCCCATTGCCCGGGAAACGACGGCTGCCATAGCCGTGCCCGCCAAACGGCCTAATGATCCAGTCAAGCAGACAGTGGCTCCGGTGGCACCACAACCGTCGCCAACGCCGTCGGCTCGGCCAGTGGCTTCGGCTGCCTCCGATCCTGCGCCAACAGCACCTTCCTTCGCCGTAACTCCCGCCGTCTACATACCGGTCCCCCAGCCGAGGCCGGCATACCCGGAGACGCCAGCGCGCGGCATCCGTACGGGCATGAAGCTCGCTGCCCAGGGCTATGCCGACGGCGTCTACACCGGTCCCGCCGCCGATGCCTACTACGGCATCATCCAAATCCAGGCCCTCGTACAGGGCGGGCAGCTTACGGCGCTGAAAGTGCTGAAATATCCCTCCGACCGGCGCACCTCCATCAACATCAACAGGCAGGCGCTACCCATGCTGCGCGACGAAGCGATCAGCGCCCAGAGCGCCAATGTCGATATTATTTCGGGCGCGACGCTGACCAGCAGGGCTTTCATCCAGTCGCTGCGCGGCGCGCTGAAGAAAGCGTCGTCGTAGGTCCATGCGAGACACGCGAATTTTGATGGGCATGCCCATCACAGTCGACATCGGTGGCACGTCGACCGATGAGCTGATCGACACGGTCTTCAGCTATTTCGAACATATCGACCGACGCTTCAGCACGTACCGGGCCGACAGCGAGATCGCGGCCATCAACCGCGGCGACGTTCCGGTCGTCGACTGGAGCGGCGAGATGATGGAAGTGCTGGCCATTGCCAAGCAGACGAAAGACGAGACGGACGGATACTTCGATATTCGCAAGCCCGACGGTTCGCTCGATCCTTCCGGCATCGTCAAGGGCTGGGCCATCCGCAATGCGGCCGGGATCGTTCAACGGGCCGGCATCAGTGATTTCTTCATCGAGGCGGGCGGCGATATCCAGTCGTGCGGCAAGAATGCATCGGGCCATGACTGGAGCGTCGGCATCCGCAATCCCTTCAATGCGGACGAGATCGTAAAGATCGTGTATCCCCGCGGTCGCGGTGTCGCAACCTCCGGCACCTATGTCCGCGGTCAACACATCTACAATCCGCATGGAATTGGCAGTCCGATCCAGGACATCGTCAGCCTGAGCGTGATCGGCGCCGATGTGCTCGAAGCCGATCGTTTCGCCACCGCGGCCTTCGCCATGGGGCGGGGCGGCATTCTCTTCATCGAGCAGACGCCTGGCCTGGAGGGCTATCTCGTCGACGCCAATGGCCGCGCTACGCCGACGACCGGGTTCGGAGCCCTTTGCCTGCCATGATCAAGACCATCGACCGATTTCTCGATCACCTGACCATGTACAGGCTGGTCCTCTACTATCTGATGGCACTGGTCGGCGCGGCGTTTGTGCTCGGCTTCGTCAAGCTGGTGCCACATGATCCGATTGCGCTTGCCTTCACCACGGCGCTTGCGCTGGCCGCCTGCTGGATCACCAACAAGGTCTTTGCGCATGTCTTCGCAGTCCCGGCCAACAACGAGTCCGTCTACATCACCGCACTCATCCTGGCGCTTATCCTCGATCCGGTTGCGGTCACGGACATTAAGGGGATCGCGGCGGTGGCATTCGTGTCCGTCTGGGCGATTTCATCGAAATTCATTCTCGCCATCGGCCGGAAGCACCTTTTCAACCCGGCTGCGCTGGGCGTGGCGCTGTCCGCGCTGCTGCTCGACCAACCAGCCACCTGGTGGGTGGGCGGCAATCTGCCATTGCTTCCACTCGTGCTCGTCGGCGGCATGCTTATCGTCCGGAAACTGCGCCGGCTTGATCTTGTCTCGACCTTCGTTGTCGTGGCGCTGGCGACCATTCTGGCAACCACGGACCCAGCGCAGTACTGGACCGCGCTCGCAGAGACACTGGGTTCATCGCCGCTGCTGTTCTTTGCCTTTGTGATGCTGACCGAACCGCTGACCGCGCCGACGATGCATTGGCCGCGTATCGCCTTTGCCGCCATCGTCGGCTTTCTGTTTGCTCCCAACATCCATATCGGCTCGTTCTATTTCACACCGGAACTGGCGCTGCTTGCCGGCAACCTGTTTGCCTATGCGGCAGGCCCCAAGGGACGCTTCGTGTTGACTCTTGAACGCATTGAGCAATCGGCCGTGGACAGCTTTGACTTCGTCTTCCGGTCGCCGCGCAAGCTCGCCTTCGAGGCCGGCCAGTATCTCGAATGGACGCTTGGCCTCGATCGTGCCGACAACCGCGGCAACCGGCGCTATTTCACGGTCGCCTCGGCGCCGACGGAGGAAACAGTCCGCCTCGGCGTCAAGTTCTATCCGCAATCAAGTGCCTTCAAGCGCGAATTGATGACCATGAAGCCAGGCAGCACGATCCACGCCGCGCAACTGGCCGGCAACTTCACGCTGCCCGCCCGGCGTGAAACCAAGATCGCGTTCCTGGCTGGAGGCATCGGCATCACGCCGTTCCGCTCGATGCTGCAATATCTCCTCGACCGTAAGGAGCGGCGCCCGATCGTCGTCCTCTACGGAACCGAAGGCCAGCAAGACATTGCTTATCGCGACGTGCTTGGCGCGGCCAGGCAGGAACTTGGCATCAAGACGATCCACGCTGTGGCGAGCGGTGGCGAGCGCGGTCAATATCCCGGGTATATCGACGAGCGCCTGATACGTCTGGCGATACCCGATTACCTCGAGCGCACTTTCTACATTTCCGGCCCGCAGACGATGGTCAAGGCGCTGCGCCAGAAGCTGTTGGCCATGGGCGTTCGCCGCTCGAGGATAAAGGTCGACTATTTCCCGGGTTTTGCCTGAAGAAGCAGGCTCAACTGTGTCGCGGCAAGGAAATGGTCACGACCAGACCCGGATCGGCGTTAGCCATGGCAAGGCGTCCGCCATAGGCTTCGACGATATCGGATACGATGGCCAGGCCAAGACCGCTGCTGCCGCCCCTACTGTCGAGCTGGACACCACGTGACAGCGCGGACTCCCGATCGGCATCCGGTATACCTGGGCCATCATCGGCGACGGTGACAACCACCTCGCCTGCGGCGGCGGATGCACCGACACGGACTGACGATTTTGCGTAGCGGGCGGCGTTCTCGACCAGATTGCCGAGGATCTCGGACAGATCGCCTTCGTCGATTGGCGCCGTCGCATCTTCCGCAACGTCTATCTTGAATGAAAGCTGCTTGCCGCTTGGCGTCCGCTTGACGACGGCAATGACGCCAGCCGCGACGTCCGACACAACGCAGGATGCCTTGCCGGAGACGCCGGGCGCGAGGCGGGCGCGCGCGAGCTCCCGCTCGACATGGCGCCGGATCGCAGCGGCACTCTTCTCGATCTCATCGGCCAGCTCCGTTTCGCCTTTTTTCCGCAAGGCGCGGATATCGGCCGACAGGACTTGCAGCGGTGTCTTGAGACCATGCGCCAGATCGGTCGCGCGCGATCGGGCTCGCGCAAGTGCCCTCTCCTGGGCATCGAGAAGGCGATTGATTTCGTCCGCGAGCGGCTGCACCTCGCTTGGTGCCACCACATCGAGGCGCGCTGATCGCTGCGCAATCACGTTTTTGACCGAAACCCGCAAGGTCTCCAGAGGCGCAAGGCCGACGGTGATCTGGATGAAGAAGGCCGCCATGAGAGCAATGGCGAGCAGAACAAGGGCTGGCGCAAGATCGCGGACATACCCATCGACGGATTCCTTCACCGTTTGATGGTCTTCCGCCACGACGGCGCGAAACGACCGGCCACTGGCGTCTATGATCGTGCGCTCGACGGCGATGGTGAGCTCGCCTTGTGGCCCCTTGAATTCCTTGATCTCCCTGAATTCGCCGTTCGTTGCGCGATCAGGCAAGGCAAGCGTCGCGTCCCATAGTGAACGCGAGCGGACAAGGTTGCCGGATCCGGTATCCTGCACCTGCCAGTAGTGGCCGGAAAAAGGAATGGAGAAACGTGGGTCGGCCAAAGCCGCCTGAACCGAAACACGCCCATCGGCGGCGAAATTGGTCGCGCCAATAAGATCGTTCAGGTCAACCGTCAGCTCGCTGACAACGCGCCGCTCGACGTTCAGTTCGAACAGATAGCGCAATCCAACGCCGGCGATGGCAAGAGCAACCAGGATCGAGATCGTTGCCGCCAACCAGAGCCTGAACCGGATAGAGTTGCCCATCAGCGGGAATCGTCGGGCATCAGATACCCGAATCCGCGCCTCGTTTCGATGACGTCGCTCCCAAGCTTGCGACGCAGGCGCGCAACGATCACCTCGATCGTGTTCGGATCGCGGTCGTTGCCTGAATCGTACAAATGCTCGGCAAGTTCGGTCGGCGCCACCACCCGGCCGGCGTGGTGCATCAGAAACGCCAGGAGCCGGTATTCCAGCGGCGAAAGCGCAATGGGGATGCCGCGTAGCGAAATGCGCATCTGGCGTGTGTCCAAGAGCAACGGCCCGGACCTCAACACCGGTGCCGCCTGCCCGGCCGAGCGACGCAGGATTGCCCGTAACCGGGCGAGCAGTTCTTCCATTTCGAAAGGCTTGGGAAGATAGTCGTCCGCACCGGAATTGATGCCGTCGACGCGTTCGGTCCACATCCCTCTTGCGGTCAGAATGAGAACCGGGAACCTGCGCTCATTGGCTCGCCAACGTTTCAAGACCGTAAGACCATCGAGCTTGGGCAATCCGAGATCCAGGATTGCGGCGTCATAATTCTCGATATCGCCTGCGAACCAGGCAGCTTCACCATCCTTTACGATATCGACCGCCATCCCGGATGCCTTGAGGGCGGTCGCGATATCGGCAGCGATACGGGGTTCGTCTTCGGCCAGGAGGATCTTCATCAGTCACCCTCCCCATCGCGCATGATGACACCGGCACCGGCGTCGACGTCGACGGTCTTTCGCCGGCCATCGGCACCGACGACCTGAAACCGGTAGACCCATCTGTCGGCCTTGCGGATGAGATCGACCGCAACAACATCGCCGGGAGCTTTGGCGCGGACGATGTCCAGTATATTGGCAAGGCCTTTGATTTCGCCGCGCTCGTACAAATCCCGCGCCCGGTCATGGTCGCCGTCATCGTCCTCGTCGGCTCGGGCAGCGAGAGGCATGGCCAGGACAAGTCCCGCGAGACCCAGCACCGCCAAACGCTTCCATTGTCTTTTCATCGGCAAGGCATGTCGCACGTTGCAGCTTTCAATTTGCTGTCAATCATCCTCAGCCCACAGCAAGCAAAGGGTCCATATCAAGGCGTCATTGCGTCCAATCATGGCCGCGTCGATAAGGATACGAGACCATGCGCAATTCCATGCCTGTCCTTGCGGCACTTGCAAGCCTCACGATCTTTGCCCTGCCGGCGGCTGCTGAATCGGACGAAGGATCATGTGGGACGTCATCGTCTGTTGTCCCAGCCGGTCCGATCGATCTGCAGGCCATCCCCATGCAGGACGCCTCCACCCCGAAAGCCATCAAGGGCGGCGACGATGCGTGTAACGACCGGCAAGGCGATGAGGCCGACGACAACGACTAGGTCTCCCGTTAGCGGTGCGTGGCCCGCCACAGCACATAACGCTTGCCAATGTCGTGGGCCAAGGCTGCAAAGCCGGCAAATTATCAAAGTCCTCAAAGTCCCTTGCCAATTTCCGGAGAGTTTTCGTGATCCCCATTCAACATATCCATCCCATGCTTGTTCATTTTCCTATTGTTCTGATCTACCTGCTCGTGGCTATCGACCTTGTAGCGCTCGTTGGTGGCAGCGCCGTCACCAGGAGATCGGGAGCCGGTACGATCTCTACTTTTGTGGCCCTGGCTGCCGGAGTGTTGGCTATGGGGACCTGGTTCTTCGGAGGTCTTGCGCTGGATCATGCCGAAGCGGCCGGCTTCAGCAGCGACATCGCGGAGATCCACGAGAGCCTGGGAGGTATCACTGCCCTTGCCTTCCTGATCTGGGGACTTGTGAGGCTCACGCTTTGGATACGGAATCGCGAGTTTCGGGCTGTGACCATCGCCATTCCTCTGATCGAAGTTTGCGGAGCATTTCTGGTCACTGCAACGGCCTACTACGGTGGACTGCTTGTCTACGAACTTGGGGTGAACGTCGCCAAGACCGCGATAGCTGGTTGACCGGTTCGCGCCCCGTCATTCAAGGTTTTGGACTATTTGCCTCGACGGAAAAATGATTCAGATCAAGGCGCTTCGTTCATGTGAAATCTAAAGAAGCCGGACGTTGGAAAACTCCGGAGAGCGAACATGCAAGCCGAAGCCATCATGAGCAAGCCAGTCGTCGGCATAGACCCGTCCGCATCGATCGCCGAGGCGGCCGGGTTGATGCTCTCCAAAAAGGTCAGCGGCCTCCCCGTCATTCGCAACGACGGCAGGCTGGTGGGGATCGTCAGCGAGGGCGATTTCCTGCGACGCGGGGAACTGGGCACGGAGCGCAAGCGTTCGCGCTGGCTGGAATTTCTCGTCAGCCCCGGAAAGGCCGCCGACGAATATGTCCGCGCCAATGGTCGACGGGTTGAGGAGGTGATGTCGCAAGATGTCGTTACGGCATCCCCTGCAGCATCGCTCGCGAAAGTCGTCGAGCTCATGACGCGCCACCATGTCAAACGCATTCCGGTCGTCGAAGCTGGGAAAATCGTCGGCATCATCACCCGCTCTGATCTTCTGCGGGCATTGCTCGGCGTCCTTCCGGATGGAGCCGCTACGGTCATCGATGACGAACAGATTCGGGAGAACATCGCTACCGAGCTTGCGAGGCAGAAATGGGCTGGCAACGATTTGATCAATGTAATGGTGGACAAAGGCGTGGTGACACTGAGCGGCGCCATCTTCGACGAACGCGAGCGCCAGGCAGCAATAGTCGCTGCCGAAAACGTCTCCGGCGTCAATGCTGTCAAGGATAATCTCTTCTGCGCCGATCCCGTCTCGGTCGTCCTTGTTTCGTAGCGGAGTAGACCACTGATCCGCAGCGAGGCACCACTTGCCTCTCCGCGTTGCTAGTCTTCGCCCAAGGCTTCCCCGCGCTTAGGGCGCGACCAGGGGTATCAATGGTCGAAGGAGCAACAGGGCAAAGCCAATAAGCGCCGCGCCCGTAACTTTTTCTACCAATGTTTTGCCTTCGCTGAAGCGCCGACCCAGCAAAAGCCACACCGATCCGGTGGCGGTTGTCATCACCAGAAGCGCAATCCAGAAGATCCCCAGCGCGCGCGGCTCGATGTTCATCGGCACGATAGCCAGGCAATAGATGAAGGCCTTCGGATTGAGAGCACTGGTCACCGCAACAGAAATGGCGTCGCTGCTTTTGGCAGCGTTGATCCGGGCGCTTGCCGTCAGACGCAGGCCAATAATGACGAGCCACCCGGCTGCTACCAGCCTAAGTATTTGAATGGCGTCGGGCGACACGAAGGGACGCAGCGAAAACCAGCACGCGGATGCGATCCCGTATCCGCATGCCTGAGCGGCCAAGAGCTTGACCGCCTTCTGCCGCTTGACCGACCCCGCCAGCAAAAGAGCGTTGGTTGGCCCTGGTGCGACAAAGAGCAAGAATGCTTCCAGAAAAAATAGAGTGTCCAACTGCCTGGTCCCGCGGAATGCAAACCTATCAACTGCAAACTCGGTTTGCGTTGACTCTCGTCAGAACACGGACAGCACGATATCGTCCAGGCAGAGTACTCGAATGGCTAGCGTTGACCGGCCGCATGCTGCAGTCGAGCGATCAGGTCGCTGTTGCGGCAATAGTCTGGCGGGTTATCGGCTTGCTGATGTTCGTCGAGCCAGACCGAGCATTCGTCCTGGTGCCCGCAGGAACGGCAGCGGTCCACCGCCCGGCTGGTGACGGCGGCATGGTCGGCTACGACTTTCAATTGTCTGTCGACGCCGAGCTTCCGCATCATGCGGTCCATCAAGGTGGTTCTGGCATCAACTGAAATCAGGTAATCGAGAAAGGTCATGGTGATCACTCCTGCCTGCTGGCCATCATTGGCATGTTGGCGGCGGGCGGCGTTGATCTCGATCAACAGGCGGCATTGTTGCCGATCTCTGAGCCCCAAACAGGGAGCATGGCGCTAAACCTTGGCCACGAGGCGATCGAGAAAGGACCGCTGGCCGGCAAGCAACTTCTTCTTGCGGGCCCGGCTCTCTTGTCCGAAGAACCAGCGCTTGGTCGCCTCCGAGGCGAGTAGATAGAGCGCGGTAATTGCGACAAGCCCGACAAGTACGGGCAGAGGCAAGGGCACGAAGCCGAACCAGGCAGCAAACGGCAGATAGGGGATCATGATCGCGACAATCCCGACAGCCAATGTAAGCCAGGCAAGCAACGGGCTTGGACGGCTCGCCCAGAAAGCCCTGTGCGTGCGCACAATGAGCACGATGGCAAGCTCCGTCAGCAACGACTCGACAAACCACGCGGTCTGGAAGGCGGCCTCCGTGGCGCGCGCAAAGAACAGAAGGAATGCAAAGGTCGCGAAGTCGAAAAGTGAACTGACCAGGCCAAAGCTGATCATGAACCGCCGCACAAAACGGATATCCCAGTGGCGAGGCCGGCGCAGTTGGTCGGGATCGACGTTGTCGCTTGCAATGGCGAGTGAAGGAACATCAGAAAGGAAATTGTTGAGCAGGATCTGCTTGGCCAGAAGCGGCAGGAAAGGCAGGAACAGCGACGCGACAGCCATGCTGATCATATTGCCGAAATTGGCGCTGGTGGTGATGGAAATGTACTTCATCGTGTTCGCGAAGGTCTTGCGGCCATCGTCGACGCCGCGCACCAGCACGCCGAGATCCTGTTTGAGTAGGATGATATCGGCCGCTTCGCGCGCAACATCAACAGCGGTGTCGACCGAGATGCCTATGTCTGCCTCATGAAGGGCAGGCGCATCATTGATGCCGTCGCCAAGGTAACCAACGACATGGCCCCTGCTCCGCAAGGCCTGAACGATGCGCTCCTTCTGGTTGGGGTCGATCTCGACGAAGAGGTCGGTGTGCTGCACTCCTGCGAAGAGCGCGCTCTTGGTCAATTTCGAAAGCTCCTCGCCGGTCATGATCCTGTCGGCGCGCAAGCCGATCGCCTGGGCGAGATGCGCGGCAACGTAACGGTTGTCGCCAGAAATGACCTTTACCGCGATGCCGCGGTGGGCGAGCTCGGCAAGCGTCTCCTTGACGCCCTTCTTTGGCGGGTCGAGAAAAAGCAGGAAGCCCGCGAAGGCGAGATCGATCTCGTCTTTCCTGCTGAACGTTTTCTGGCCCTCAAACGGACGGACTGCCAAGCCCAGAACGCGGTAGCCGTCCGCGCTCCAGCGCCGGAATTTTCCGTCGATTGCCGCACGGTGCATTTCATTGAGAGGTTCCAGCCCCTTGGCTGTTCGCACAAAGCTGCAGGTTTCGAGGACATTTTGTACGGCGCCTTTGGTAATCAGAAGGTCCTGGGCGTCCTTGGTCCGCACCACAACGGAAAGCCGCTTGCGAATGAAATCATAGGGGATTTCGTCGACTTTCGTGAAGGCCGCCAATGATGCGCCCTCGCCCGGGACGCCGGCGATTGCTTCGTCCAGCGGGTTCTTCAGGCCGGTCTGCAGGGTCGCGTTGAGACGTGCCCAGAGCAGAATATCGGTTGACGGATTGCCGTCGACATCGAGCCATCCATCGAGGTGGATAACGCCTTCCGTCAGCGTCCCCGTCTTGTCCGTGCACAGCAGATCCATGCTGCCCAGATTCTCGATGGCATCGAGACGGCGCACGATGACGCCATTGGCAGCCATCGCGCGAGCCCCTCGAGCCAGCGTCACGCTGATGATGGCCGGGAGAAGTTCGGGCGTGAGGCCAACCGCCAGTGCCAGCGAAAACAGCAGCGACTCAATCAGCGGTCGATGCAGCAGCAGGTTGGCGAAGAACACCAGGATGACGATCGCCAGCATGATCTCGGTCATCAGATAGCCGAACAGCCGGATGCCCCGGGCAAACCCTGTTTCGGGGATTTGTCGCTCCAGGGCCGCGGCGATCGACGCGAATTCCGTGCGGGTGCCGGTTGCCGCTGCAAGCACGGTTGCGGTGCCGCTACGGACGGATGTTCCCGTAAAGACCGCGTTGGTGCGCAGTGTGAGCGCGGCATCCGGCGCCGATCGTCCCGGTGTCTTCACGGCGGGAAAGGTTTCGCCGGTCAGCACGGCCTCGCTCACATTGAAATCGCGCGCATCCAGAATGATACCGTCGGCAGGGATGAGGTTTCCGGCCGAAAGCCGGATCACGTCGCCCGGTACGATCTCTTCGGCGGCGACCGAGCACTCGGCGCCGTCACGCAACACAATAGCCTTGCGCGAAATACGCTGTTTCAGTGCTTCGGTCGCCCGCGACGCACCGTACTCCTGGGTGAAGCTCAGGACGCAGCTTGCCAGCACGATCGCGCCGATGATCGCAGCCTCCTGGCCATCCCCGACGAAGGCCGATACGCAGGCCGCGAAAATGAGGATCAGGACCAGCGGGCTGCGGAACTGGCTGGCAAACACTGCCAGGGCCGACGCGCTTGATGTTGACGCGGGCGTGTTTCGGCCGAATTTTGCGAGCCTCGATGCCGCTTCGGACGAAGCAAGCCCCGAGACTGAGGTCTCAAGACGCAGCAGGAGGTCATTGGTCTCGATCGACCAATAGGCACCGTCCTCTGGCGAGACGGATTGCTGGCCGGCTTTGCCAATCATCAATACGACATGAAGCGGTTTATGCCGCTCTCTTCGATCAGCGTGCGGGTAACGCCGCCGAACGCCCATTCCCGCAAGCGGCTATGGCCATAGGCGCCCGAGACGATGAGGTTGGCATGGATCGAGCGTGCGAATGTCAGCAACCGGTCGCCATCAGCCTCGCCGGCGATCAGCTCGGTTTGCGCCTTGATGCCATGATGTTCGAGAAAAACCGCGACATCGGCGAGGCTGTCACGAATGCTTTCGTCGCGGTCGGTGTCAATCGTGACGATCACGACTTCGCTGGCTTTGGCCAGGAAAGGCAATGCATCAGCAATCGCTCGCCGTGCCTCCCTGGTGTCCTTCCACGCCACGAGAACGGTTTTTGCCAGGACGTGCTCGACGTTGGTTGCCGCGACCAGAACCGGACGCCCGGCACCCAGTGTCAGACTGCCGACGTCCACGGCGCGAAACACATTGTCTCCTGCCTGGCCGGTAACGATAAGGTCGGCCGCTCTGGCCGAAACGCTGAGGAACCGGGTCGGGCTGCAAACAGCTTGGCCCCACTCGCTGAAGATCGAAGCAGGAACCAGCCTTTCGAACTCGGCGCGCAATTCGGCAAGCCGCTTTTCGATTTCCGTCCGCTGGATCTGCATGATCTCGCCTTCGTAGACCATGCCTTGGCCGGTGGCGACCAAGGGCGGAACATCCGCTGCCGCCAAGCCGATAAGACGAGCTCCGAACCGCTCCGCGAGCTCGACCCCCGCCTTTACAATGGGTGCAGGAGGCGCATCGATGGCGAGGTTGACGATGATTGACTTGTAAGACATTGCGGACGCCTTTCGCTGAACGATGGAATGCGTGATGAATTGCATTCGTCCGCGTCCAATGCCTTGATGCGCGTCAAAGATCGCCAACTGGGCCTGCGCACGAAAACGTCGGCTCGATCCGTTTTGCGTGTGTGGCGAGAAGTGATAGTTAGCCCCGGTAGCGTCTCGAACCGGGGAATTTCAGGTGATCAAAGACGAAGCGCTCAGTTTGTCGCCCGGCGGGACGACACTGAAAGCACTGTTGTCGCAAATGTTCGATCAGGCTCCGGGCTTTATAGCGCTCCTGCGCGAGCCAGGTCACGTTTTCGAACTGACCAATGCCGCCTACAAGCGAATGATCGGCCACAGGCAAGTGGTTGGAATGTCAGTACGGGACGCGTTTCCCGAGCTCGAAGGGAATGAGTTTTTCGAACATCTGGACCATGTGTACACGACCGGCGAGCCCTACATCGGCCACGGGGTGAAGGTTGGCCTTCGCAACAAAGCCGATGGGCCGGTCGAGGAGCGCATCCTTGATTTTGTCTATCAGCCGGTCAAGGCCGACGACGGCCGTATCACCGCGATCTTCATTGAAGGCACGGATGTCAGCGACCTGTCCTTTGCAAACGCAGCACTTCGGCTGCGTGAGGACCATTTGCGATCGATCCTGGCAACAGTGCCGGACGCCATGGTCGTCATCGACGAACAGGGCGGGATTCGAATCCTTCAGCACCGCTGCCGAAACGCTGTTCGGCTACCAGTCAAGCGAAGTCATTGGTCAAAACGTGAAGATGCTGATGCCTTCGCCCTATCGCGACGAGCATGATGCCTATCTGCTTCGCTACCTGACGACGGGAGAGCGCCGGATCATCGGGCTCGGGCGCACCGTGACCGGGGCACGCAAGGATGGCACGACGTTCCCGATGGAGCTTTCCGTCGGCGAGATGCACCCGGGAACCGGACGCTTTTTACCGGCTTCTGCCGCGACCTCACCGAACGCCACCGGGCAGAAGCCAGAATCCAGGAGCAGCAGCAGGAGCTGCTGCACATGGCGCGGTTTACAGCACTCGGCGAAATGGCTTCGACGCTTGCTCATGAGATCAACCAGCCACTGACGGCGATCACGAACTACCTCAAAGGCAGTCGTCGGCTGCTCGAGAAAAGCCAGGACGAGAATGCGCCCATGCTGCGGGATGCGGTGGAAAAGGCAGCTGAGCAAGCCTTGCGGGCAGGCGACGTCATCCGTCATCTGAGGGATTTTGTAGCCAGGGGCGAAAGCGAGCGCCAGGTCGAACGGCTGCCGATGCTGATCGAAGAAGCCGCATCCCTGGCCTTGGTTGGCGCAAGGGAGCTCAATCTTCTCGTCAGCTACAAGCTTGACCCTGCCGCCGAACTGGTCTTGACCGATCGCATCCAGATTCAGCAGGTTCTGCTCAACCTGATGCGCAACGCGGTGGAGGCCATGCAGGATGCGCCGCGCCGCGAATTGAAAGTCACGACCATTGCCCGGGATGATGGGATGGCCGAGGTGAGCGTGATCGATACAGGCCCGGGTCTCGCACCGGAGGTCTCGGCCCAGCTCTTCCAGCCATTTGTAACGACCAAGAAGCAAGGCATGGGTGTCGGCCTTTCCATTTGCCGCACCATCGTGGAATCGCACGGTGGCCATATATGGGCCGAGGTAATGCCGGCCGGCGGAACCGCTTTCCGGTTCACCTTGCGCATCGTCGAGAAGGAAGAGGTCACAAATGGCCGACAGTGATCTGGTGCACGTGGTCGACGACGACGTCGACGTCCGCAAGTCGCTCGGTTTTCTTCTGGCAACAGCAGACTTCGCAGTACGCCTGCACGAATCGGCCACCGCTTTTCTCTCAACGGCGACTGGCCATCTCCACGGTTGCATTGTCACCGACGTGCGCATGCCGGGCATAGACGGCATCGAGTTCCTGCGTCAGCTCAGAGTGGGCGGGCATACGATTCCGGTTATTGTCATGACCGGCCACGCCGATGTGGCGCTTGCCGTTCAGGCAATGAAGGAAGGCGCTGCCGATTTCATCGAGAAGCCGTTCGACGACGAAATGCTGATCGAAGCGATTCGCTCCGCGCTGGCCAATCGGAACCAAGCAAACGCGGCGCCTCCCCAGTCTGCGGATATCCGCACGCGTCTGTCGACCTTGTCAGAGCGCGAGCGGCAGGTGCTGGATGGACTTGTTTCGGGTCTGCCTAACAAGACGATCGCCTACGATCTGGGCATCAGCCCGCGCACGGTCGAAATCCATCGCGCCAATGTCATGAGCAAAATGGGCGCAAGCAGCCTGTCACATCTTGTGCGCATGGCGCTGATCGTGGAATCCCGACCCTAGGGAGAGTTTTCAAGAGGTTTGCGAATTCCGACCTGGGCCCGCCCCAAGTCCCAATCGCGCCAGTGGGTCGGCCGGATGTCGACACGGGCACCAGTGGCAGCATTCTTCCAACCCTCCTTCACCCTTCTGCAGGCAAACACAAGCGCGTGTTCGCCGTCTTCATCGAAGACGGCGAGTTCGAGATCGCGACCAAACGGAGCGCTTAGGATTGGTTTCCACATCGCATCAAAATCTTCGCAAACGGTGCGTTGCGCATTGATCTGCATCATTTTCTGGAATCGCCGAACAGGCATGCGCGTTGCCGGGCCTCGAGCTGATCTGGCTAATAGCTGCTGCGGCAGACGCCATATCGTGATCGGTGCCAATCACATGCATGGCGAGGGCAGCCCAATTGATTGCCAACGCAGCGCTGATATCTGATCCGGCGCCCATCGCGACGGCTGCCTTTTCCCTGAAATGCTTCATGACCTCACTCCGTCGACGGTCGGCCATCTTAGGCCGGCTGCCGTATCAGAATTTGATCGCCGTCAAACGCCGCGCAATTGCAGCACTCTGCGCTGGACGCCGATTGATCGGGATCAAGGACCGTGCTGCGCAAGCGCATATCATCAGACGGCATAGGGAGAATTGCGATGCACTATATCAAGGTCGATGAAGCCCTGTGGGCCTCCAGCATGTTGCCGGAAGGCATCCTGGAGCGCTGGTTCATTACGAGCGGCGACACAATCAAGGCCGGCGAACGGATAGCCGAAGTTCGCGTTGAAGACGCGCTGCACGAGATTGTAGCGCCGGCAGGTGGCCGCGCGACGATTGTCGCCACCGCGAATACCGTCATCGAACCAGGCTCGATTCTGGCAACGCTGGAAGTCTGGCCCGGTGAGGACGCCTCACCGGGTTGATTGCGCTCATTCCTCACTTGTAGCCTCAAGGAGGGCATCGGGCTCGGTCGCCGCTGCGTCCGCAGCTCCGATCACGGTTTCTGCAAGGTGCTGATGTAAGCGATTATTGCATCGATCTGGTCGGGGCTGGCGATCCACTCAGGCATGTCCGGATGGCCAGTCGAAATCCCCTCGGCGAGGGCTTCCTCGAGATCAGTGATCGGATAGCGCTTTGACAAGGTGCGAAACGCCGGGGCGTCGGGATGACTGCTCTTGTCGGTTTTTCCAATGGCGTGGCAGCGGGCGCAATTGACTTCCACCAACGCCTTCCCGTGATCCGTTAAGCTATCGGCACGGGCTGGGTGCACATATCCGAGCAGCATCAGTGCAAGGACGGAAGCCGGCAGACGACGACGCCCGCAAAACCTGTTCATGTCTGACGACCTCCGCATTGCCGATCTACGCGACTGTCTTCGCCGCTGCGTCCTCGATCGCGGTTCTGGCTTTCTCGCGGACCCGGTTGGCCGTTTCCGAAGCAAGCCTGGAGGCCAGTGTGGCGACCTTGCCGGCTTCGCTGACGTATTGCGATGTCGCATTCTGGAGAAAGCAGAGAAGATGTCGAAAGCGTCATTGAACTCCGGACAGGTGATGAGATCGTCGGCCAGCTTGATTTCCTGTTCGCAACGATGCTTCAGAAATGCCAGCGTTTCGACGTTATAGCGCATCATCGCCTTGAAGGCGTGCACTTGAAGAGACGCGGCAGCAAGTAAGAACTTCTGGCCATTTCCCACTATCGGCGACAATTGTGTGCCGAATGACGATGGCTCGGGCTGAGTGTGCATAATCGACTACTCCGTTCTGAGGCATGCAAACAAAATCTCCACAGCGCAACGTTGACGCCGTTCATCGTCATGTCCTTGATCAGGATCAACCCCAATGGCCTTGCCGGACTGCACGAGCATCCCGGCACCAACCGGTCTCGTTGCGGCGTTTGACCCGCATCAAGGTGCTCCCCTCTATTTGATGGCCAAGTCGCGTCAACCGCAGATGGATTGACGCGATGGCTTTCAAGACGATCATGGTTCAACTGGACGTGGACGCCATCGCAGCGCCGCGCATCGCGATGGCGTGGGATCTTGCTCAACGGCTTGAGGCCGACCTCATTGGCTTCTGCGCCGCCGAGCCGCATTTTGTCGTGCCAACCGGCACCGACGACCAGGCAGCAACCAAGGCGTTGTGGTGTCAGGTAGAGGAGATAGAAGGTCGCCTCGACTGCCTGCGAGACGAATTCCTGAGCATCGTCAATGGCAGCAATCGTGCCTCGTGGCGCGGAGAGGTAGGCAATCCGACTCGCCAACTCGCACTCAATGCGCGTGCCGCCGACTTGATCCTCACTGGTTCGCCGGCGGCCGACCTGTTGGTCGACCATCATCGTATGCTGGATCCGGCAAGTCTCATCCTTGCGGCTGGCCGCCCGATACTCGTGGCATCGGAACCCCTTGCGCCGATAAGAGCCGAAAGCATCCTGATTGCGTGGAATGACACGCGCGAGTCTCGCCGCGCCGTCGTCGACGCCATGCCCCTTCTGATCGAGGCCAGGGATGTTGTGATCGTGTCCGTGGACCGTGAAAACCACGCGTCTCGGGACGACGTCGCAGACGTCGAGCTCTTCCTGGCACGGCATGGAGTGAGAGCGCGTCCGGAAGTTTTGGATGCGCACCGTTCCGAACCGGAGGACTTGCTCCTTCAAATTGGTCGGCAGATCGCGGCTGATCTGATTGTCCTTGGTGGCTATGGCCACAGCCGTGTCCGTGAAATGACCTTTGGGGGCGTGACACGTTCGGTGCTGCGAAGCGGATCATTGCATCGGTTCATATCGAATTGAGGAAGGAGACACCTCCGGGCCGCGGTTTTGACCTGAATCAAGGTCGTCCGTTCCCGCAAACGGTTACGTCTAACCCTTGCCAAGTTCGGTTTGGCCGATAACCCGCAGCGCAAGAAACCGCGAGCAGACGCGGTCATACGGAACGGCCACGCAGCCGACAAGACTTGGTAAGTGGCTCGCGCCGTCGCTACGCCAATGGATGAGATTCCAAGCAGCGGAGACGGTACGGTCGCACCTCCGAGCGCTCAACAGGCAAAGGAAATTCGGCTATGAACTACCAGCGGTTCTTCGAAGAAGCGATCGACCAACTCCATGCGGAGCGTCGCTATCGCGTCTTCGCCGACCTCGAGCGCATCGCGGGCAAGTTTCCGCGCGCCATCTGGCGCTCCAATGGCCGCGCCGAGGAAATCACCGTCTGGTGCTCCAACGACTATCTCGGCATGGGCCAGCACCCCGATGTCATCGCCGCGTTCCAGGATGCGGCCGGCAAGATGGGGTCGGGCGCCGGCGGCACCCGTAACATTTCCGGCACGTCCAGCCCGCTGGTCGAACTCGAGCACGAGCTTGCCGACCTGCACGGCAAGGACGCGGCGCTGGTCTTCACCTCCGGCTTTGTCTCCAATGAAGCCTCGATCTCGACCATCGCCCGGCTTTTGCCCAACTGCCTGATCATCTCGGACGAACTGAACCACGCTTCGATGATCGAAGGCGTGCGGCGCTCGGGCGCCGAGAAGAAGATCTTCCGCCACAATGACGTCGCGCATCTGGAAAGCCTGTTGCAGGCGGCGGGGCGCGAACGGGCCAAGCTGATCGTCTTCGAAAGCGTCTACTCGATGGATGGCGACATCGCGCCGATCCGGGAGATCGTCGAACTCGCCGAGCGCTACAGCGCCATGACCTATATCGACGAGGTCCATGCTGTGGGCATGTACGGACCGCGCGGCGGCGGCATCACCGAGCGCGAGGGCCTGGCCGACCGGATCGATATCATCGAAGGGACGCTGGCCAAGGCATTCGGAACGCTGGGCGGCTACATCACCGGCACCAGTGCGGTGATCGACGCGGTGCGCTCCTATGCGCCGGGCTTCATCTTCACCACGGCGCTGCCACCGGCGATCGCCGCCGCGGCGACGACATCGATCCGCCATCTCAAGCGCTCGCAAGCCGAGCGTGACGCCCAGCAGCAGCAGGCAGCGCGCACCAAGCAGATCCTTTCGGCGGCCGGCCTGCCGGTGATGGAGTCTCCGACCCATATCGTACCGGTGCTGGTCGGCGATCCCGAGCTTTGCAAGATGGCCAGCGACCGCCTGCTCGGCGTTCATGGCATCTACATCCAGCCGATCAACTACCCGACCGTGCCGCGCGGCACCGAGCGTCTGCGCATCACGCCGACGCCGTTCCATTCGGATGCGCTGATCGCGGGACTGCAGGACGCGCTGGTCGAGACATGGGATGCGCTCGGCATTCCCTACGGCTCCGCCGGTCGACCCACTGTCGCCAAGAGCGATCGGATTGTTCCACTGCTGGTGCAGAAATCCGGCGGCTGAAACCCGCCGCCTGCCCAAACGGTCTTCGTCCCCTTTGCCAGCCGGTGCGCAGCCTACTCGAACTGGTCGAGGCGGCGGTGGAAAAACAATCGGGGCGATGCACTTTTGAACGATTTGATCCTGCTCAATGCTCAAAGCCTTTCGATGCCTGAGAATGGAGTTCAAATCTTCGAGGAGCATCCGCCATGGGTCATATTTCCCACACGTCCTTTGCTGACTTCACGCACGCTGGCCAGCAGGCTCAACAATGGGTCAAGGAGCTCGCCAAGGACCTCTGCTGGAGCGAACCGAGCGCGTGCCGTCTCCTGAGATCCGTTCTACACACGGTGCGGGATTGGCTTTCGCCAGCAGAAATGGCCGATCTCTCGGCGCAACTGCCTGTTTTGGTCCGCGGCATCTATTTCGAAGGCTGGAACCCCGCGGTGCCTGCGCATGAGCGCACCAAGCGCGACTTTATTATCAGCGTCAGAAACAGTTTCGGCTACGATGAGGAGATCGATTTCGATGTCGCGATCAGTGCCGTTTTCAAGCTTCTCGACCGTCACATTTCGCATGGCGAGATCGTACAGGTCAAAAACTCGATGAAGAAGTCGCTGCGAAAACTGTGGCCGGTGGATTGACCGATGTTCCGCGACCGGGAAGACGCTGGAGTCAAGCTTGGCCTGGAACTGAGCAGGCTTCAATTGCATCACCCCATCGTACTGGCATTACCGCGTGGCGGCGTGCCCGTCGCAGTGGAAGTGGCCAAAGCCCTCCACGCTCCTCTTGACCTGCTTATCGTCCGCAAGGTGGGCGCCCCGGGCAATCCCGAGATGGCTGTTGCCGCAATCGTCGATGGCGACCCTGGCGAGGTCGTATTGAACCGAGAGATCGTCGAGACCTACGCGCTCGACGAAGGTGAGCTACGTGTCTTGATTGCAAATGAGCGTCCAGAACTCGAACGCCGGCGCGTTGCCTATCGAGGTAAGACCAAACCGATGTCGATCGCGGGAAAGACGGCGATCATCGTCGATGACGGGGCCGCCACCGGTACGACCATGAAAATCGCGATCCGCGCCCTCAAGCGGCGGTCACCGAGGGAAATCGTCGTGGCAGTTCCCGTTTCACCGCAAGAGACGGTCGCCGCGCTGGAACAGGAAGCGGACCGTGTGGTCTGCCTTAGTCAGCCGGGACAGTTCCGGGCCTTGGGCCACCACTATCTGCGGTTCCCGCAGCTCTCTGACAACGACGTTATCTCCGCTATGGACGAGGCTGCCCTGCTGTACAAAATTGGCCAGCGGCACGTTTCCGGCCTAGTTCAAAGGCCGTAAAGAACAGGAGATCGCACTAATGCAGGTCCGCACGCTTTCTGCTTTGGAATGTACCAAATTGCTGACGGCCAATCGCGTGGGTCGCCTGGCATGCGCAAAGAATGGGCAGCCCTACGTCGTGCCCTTCTACTACGCCCATTCGGATGCTCATCTTTACGCGTTTTCCATGCCGGGCAAAAAGATCGAATGGATGCGGGCCAATCCGCTGGTGTCTGTCCAGGTCGATGAACATGGCCAGGGGCGAGGATGGAAAAGCGTCGTTGTCGATGGCCGGTATGAAGAACTGCCTGACCGGATCGGCCACAAGCTTCAGCGGGATCATGCCTGGTCGGTCTTGAGCAAGCACTCCGACTGGTGGGAACCTGGCGCGCTCAAGCCCGTCGCTCCTCCCACAGCCGACAGTGCACCGCACGTTTTCTTCGGATCCTGATCGAGCAGGTATCCGGACGAGAAGCGAGCGAGTAGTCGCCCCTCAAGTCCTGCGAGAAATGAAAAGGGCCGGCGCAATCTGCACCGGCCCTTTCTCCGCCGTCGAATTGCTATCGCGCCATCAAGACCGGCAGCGATTGACCCTCGAGCATCGACTTGGTGACCCGCCGAAAATCCGCTCGCGCAACCGGGAATGACCATAGGCGCCCATGACCATCAGCTCGGCCGCAACGTCGCCGGCATGCTGGCGAAGCACGTCGGCAACCGAATGGTTCGCGCTCGGCAGCCGCTCGACCGTAACCTTCACGCCATGTCGGGCAAGATAGGCCGCGGCATCTGCACCGGGCTCCTCTCCATGATGGAACTCATTTTCAATGGGATCGACGATGACAAGGCGCACATCTTCGGCGCCTTTCAGCATATCGAGCGACTCGCGGACGGCGCGCGATGACTCGAGACGGGCGTCCCATGCAACGAGGATGCGTTTCGGCTTCAGCGTCGGGCGCGAACCTTCGGGAACGAACAAAATGGGCTTTCCCGATGAGAACAGCGTGCCCTCGATGACTTTATCCTTCAGCGTATGGCTTGCCAGCAGATCTGGTCCGAGAATGGTCAGATCCGCGTAGCGGGCACGCCTTCCGATGACGTCGTCCGCCCATCCCATGTCGGGATAGTCGTCGCTCAGATCGGCCGATACGGCGGTCTGGGAGAGAAAGCCGGCGACATCCGAAATTCTCTTCTCGAGCCTTTTCTGCTCGGCCTGGCGTTCCTCCAGCCAGGCTGGCGAAACGACAGCGGCATACTCGCCGCCTGAGGGCGGCGCGGCAAGCTCGAGAACGAGCACGGAGAGATGGGCGCCGACCTGTTCGCACAGCGAGGCGGCTAGCTTTAGATCACCTTCACCTTGGTTCGGCCCGGTAACCGTAAGCAATGTCCTGAAAGTCACGGCGGCAACTCCTGATTTCGATTGAAGGATCAGTCGTGGTTTCAGTCATTAGCGAGGGTGCCCGATGCGTTCATTGCGCTGAATCAAACACCGCGACCGCGGCGGCATTTGATCCGCATCAACGCACTCGCAAACCAGGGCTGTAGGTTTCAGTCGATCAATCGGGGAAACGCAGATGAAATTCCTGATCGCGGCGATTTTGGCGGGATTGGCCCTCAACGCGGCTGGCGCCCAGGAACTCGGCAACGGCAAGGCGGAATACATGAACTCATGCGCCGTCTGCCATGGCCCTGAAGGCAAGGGGGACGGCCCGTTGGGCGACGAGTTGTTGAAGCGGCCGAGCGACCTGACGCGCCTCTCCAGGCGCAATGGCGGCGAATTCCCTTATTGGCGCGTCTTTGCCGTCATCGACGGCCGCGGCATGGTGCCGGCGCATGGCGATCGCGACATGCCGGTCTGGGGCCGGCAATTCCTTCCGGGTGACGTGAAGAAATATGGCCCGAATGCCGGGGAAATCGTCACCAGGGAACGGATCCATGATCTGGCCGGTTATGTCGAGACGTTGCAGCAATGAAAACAGAAGGCGCAAACAGTCTCCGCACGACGCCAGCATCGAAGAGGCCGGACATGGTCGTTGACGAGCAGCAATCCGCCATCGCGTTCCTGCTTGATCCCGTCTCCTTTGGCATGACCGGATCGGTCGAAGCGATCGAGACTCATATCTCGCGAATTTTCTTGATCGGTGGACGTGCCTTTAAGATGAAACGGGCGGTCAAGCTGCCCTATGTCGATTTCTCGACGCCAGCACTAAGGCTGGCCGCTTGCGAAAAAGAGGTGGAACTCAACGCCAGGACCGCACCCGGCCTCTATCTGGGCGTGCGGCGCATTACCCGCGAAGCCGACGGCAAACTCGTTTTCGATGGCGCTGGCCAAATGGGCGATGCGGTGATCGAGATGGTCCGGTTTGATCAGTCGAGGCTCCTCGATCGGATGGCGACCGCAGGAGAACTGACGCCATCGCTGATGACGGCCGTCGCACGCATGATCGTGGGATATCACCGTGCCGCGCCGAAGATCCACAATGGCACCGGCTCGTTCAATTTGATGGGCGTTCTCGACATCAACGAGGCCGGCTTTGGCACCAGCCATGTTTTTGCAAAACGGGAGATCGAGACGTTTGCCGGGGCCTTCCGCACCGCGCTTGCCCGGCATGCCGGATTGCTAGACCGCCGGGAGGCCGCGGGCAAGATCCGACGGTGCCATGGCGATCTGCACCTGCGCAACATCTGCATTTTCGATGGCGAGCCTCGCCTCTTCGATTGCATCGAATTCAATGACCAGATCGCCAGCATCGATGTTCTGTACGACCTTGCGTTCTTGTTGATGGACCTCTGGCATCGTGGTTTTCCCCAGCCCGCCAATCTCGTGATGAACCGCTATCTCGATGAGGCCGACGATGAAGACGGTTTCATCCTGCTGCCCTTTTCATGGCCGTGCGGGCTGCCGTGCGCGCTCATGTCACCGCAACGCAGGTCGAGGAAGGCAGTGCCGACAGCGACAAGCTGATTGCCGAGGCGAGATCCTATTTCGAACTGGCCCTGACATTTCTCCAGGAGACAGAACCGCGGCTCGTTGCCATCGGCGGCCTCAGTGGTTCCGGCAAGACGACCATTGCCGAGGCGCTCGCTGCCTATGTCGGAGCGCCGCCCGGCGCACGCATTGTCGAAAGCGACCGCATCCGCAAGGCGATGCACGGCGTGCCCGCCGAGACCAGGCTGCCGGACAAGGCCTATCGCCCCGAGGTGTCCGAACGGGTCTACAACGAAATGGCATGGCGCGCCGGCCTGATCCTCTCCGAGGGCGGCTCCGTTGTCGCAGATGCGGTTTTCGACAGACCGGCCGATCGTGAGCGGATCGAAAAGGCAGCGCGCGACCGAGGTATCGCATTCTCCGCTTTCTGGCTGGAGGCGGATCCACTCGTCCTTTGGCGGCGGGTCAATGAACGCAAGGGCGGCCCCTCGGACGCCACGATAGATATCCTCTCGCGGCAATTGCAGCGCAAGGCCAGCCAGGCCAGTTGGCGCAGGACCGACTCCGACCGACAGCTCGTCGACATTGTCTCCGAATTGAGGAGATGTTGCGTGCACGATGCTTCCGAGATCCTGCGCACAGCGTCCTGACTGGGTGCGGACGATCAATCTCAACTGAGTTCGAGCTTGGCCTCGACAAGGCCGGGCTCGTTCGGAAGATGCGTGATCGAGAAGCCAAACTCGCGGCACATGGCCAGCATCTTGCTGTTTTCGCTCAGCACGATGCCTTCGATGCGGCGGATACCATCCGCTCTTGCATAGTCGACGATCTGGCTGAGCAATTCCCAACCCAGGCCATGCCCCTGCAAGTCCGTCCGCACCAGCAAAGCGTATTCGGCGCTGACATGATCGGGATCGCAAGATAACCGGCTGATGCCCGCCAGCGCGCCAGTGCTCGTGTCCAATGCGACGAAAGCCATGTTGCGGTCGTAGTCGAGTTGGGTAAGCCGCTTCAACATCTGGTCGGAGAAGCTTTTGCGCGGCGACAGAAAACGCAGGCGCAAATCGTCAGGCGAAATCCTGGTAAGGAAATCCGGATAGAGCGCGATGTCCGCCGGCCTGATCGGCCGTATATGATAGCGGGCGCCACCTGCCGAGATTTCCTTCTCCCAACCTGACGGGTAGGGCCTGATTGCAAGCGCGGGGTTCGGCACAGGCTCCTCCACGCACTTCGGTTCGATCTCGATACGGGCATCGAGCGCAATCACGCCATTGGCGTCGGCCAGCAGCGGATTGATGTCCATCGAAACGAGGCACGGGAAGTCCACGATCATCTGCGACAGGCCGTTGAGCGCGCCGATGATCGCCTGCCGGTGCGCCGGCTTGCGATCGCGGAACCCGCCGAGCAGACGGCCGATCCGCGTTTGGTCGATCAAATCACCGGCGAGAACATCGTCTAGCGGCGGCAATGCGATGGCTGTATCGTCCAGCACCTCGACGGCGACGCCGCCGGCTCCAAACAGGATGGCCGGCCCGAAGATCGGATCCCGGCTCATGCCGAGAATGAGTTCCTGCGTCTGTTTCCGCACAACCATTGGCTGAACGGCATAGCCTTCAATGTCCGCTTGCGTTGCGTGCTTGCACACGCGCGCCTCGATTGTGCGTGCGGCCTCTCCTGCGGCAGCTGAATCGGCAATGTTGAGCACCACCCCGCCGATGTCCGACTTGTGTGAGATCGCCTTGGACAGCAGCTTGACGACGACCTGCTCGGACGTCTTGAGGAGCCGGCTGGCGGCCGCCTCCGCTTCGGCAGGAGATTTGGCGACGATCGTCTCGGGCACAGGGATGCCGTAGGCGGAAATTGCTGCCTTGGCTTCGGGCTCGGTCAGCATTCGCCGCCCTTCCCCCGCGACCTGCCTGAATATAGCGAGCACAGCGTCTCGGTCGCTCGTGACGTCCTCGCTGCGGCTCGACGGCGTGCGCATCAACGCCCGCTGGGCTCGCGACCATTCGCTGAGGTAGGAGACGGCCGTTGCGGCATCCGCTGGCGTCTCGAAGCTGGCAATACCGGCATCCTGAAGAACACGTCGCCCTTCGCGCGCCGTGTGTTCGCCAAGCCAGCAGGTCAGGACAGGTTTGCCACCAATCTTGCCGTCCTGCGCGAGCGCCGCCGCCGCGCTTGCCGCAGCAAGCGGCGAGCCGAGCCCAGTCGGGCAGTTCATGACCAGGACAACGTCGGTTCCGGCATCGGCCGCGACGGCCTCGATCGCCGCCTGATAGCGCTCAGGCGGGGCGTCGCCGATAATGTCGACCGGATTGGCGCGGGACCATGTGCTCGGCAGGACGGCACCCAGTCGGGCGATCGTTTCCGGCGACAATTCGGCCAGTTCCCCGTTGCCTTCGACGAGTTGATCGACGGCAAGCACGCCGGCGCCGCCGCCATTGGTGACGATGCCGACCCGGGCTCGTTCTAGCGGAACGAAACGAGCGGTCGTTTCAACCGCATCGAACAACTCAGTGAGACCTTTGACGCGCAGTATGCCTGCCCGCAGCAATGCCGCATCGACGACACGGTCGGCCCCCGATAGCGCGCCGGTATGGGTCGCAGCCGCTTTGGCCGATTGTTCGTGCCGACCCGATTTTATTGCGATCACCGGCTTGATCCTCGCCGCCGCACGAGCGGCTGAGATGAACTTGCGCGGATCGGGAATTGTTTCGAGATACATGACGATAGCGCGGGTGTGCGCATCGCCCGCCAGCATGTCGAGACAATCTCCGACGTCCACGTCCGCCATGTCGCCAAGGGAGACGATTTGGGAGAACCCGACATTGTTGTCGGCCGCCCAATCGATCAGCGATGTGGCAATGGCGCCGGATTGCGACAGCAGCGCGATGTTGCCGGGCTTCGCGGCCATATGCGCAAATCCGGCGTTGAGCTTCAATGGCGGTATCATCAGCCCGACCGTGTTCGGCCCAATGATGCGGAAAACAGTGGGCTTGGCAGCGTCGAGCATGGCCTGACGCAGGCCGTTCTCGCGCGTAAGCCCAGCGGTAATCACGATCGCCGCCCGCGTGCCCTTCTCAGCAAGGTCGCGCACGATGGCGGGAACTGTCTCAGGCGGCGTGACGATCACACCAAGGTCTGGACCCTCCGGAAGATCGGCCGCCTTGGGATAGCATTGCCGACCGGCCACTTGCGAATATTTCGGGTTGACCGGCCAGATCTCGCCCTTGAAGCCGCCCCTGACGATGTTGTCGAAAACGACACGGCCGACCGAGCCGTCGCGCGGCGATGCCCCGAAGATGGCAACCGACTTCGGGGCGAACGCATGTTCGAGATTTCGGATCGTCACCGCTCATGTCTCCCGTTCGCGGCGATAGTCACCAATCGATCTTGCCCGTTCATTGCGTTGGATCAAAGCCTCCTCCGGTGATCGCGATTAGCTGTCGCACGAGTTCGACGCGCCCGTCAGCGCTTGCGAAAATTGGCGAGCATCGATCGAATCGGAAGGCATGGCATGAACGAGTCCACCCTGCGGCGCGCATTGCTGGTGATTGCCATCCTGGGCCTCGCCATTGGTGTCGGAGTCTGGCGAACCGGCCTCGGTCCCCTTGAAGCCAACACGATCTGGACAGCGGCGACCTTGCCCGTGGTGGCGGCTCTCGCCATCTCCATCCTGCGTGATTTCTGGATAGGCCGCTTCGGTGTCGATGCGATTGCGCTGGTGTCAATGTCCGCCGCCCTGCTGCTCGGCCAGCCCTTGGCAGCGGTGGTGGTCGCGATCATGTATGCCGGCGGCACGGTGCTTGAGGATTTCGCTCGCGGCCGCGCGGAACGGAACCTCAAGGCATTGACCGACCGATCGCCGCGTGTCGCCCACCGAACGTCAACGCTGGGGACAGAAACCATCTCCGTCGAGGACGTTGATGTCGGCGACGAGCTTCTGGTCCGGGCCGGCGAACTGCTCCCCGTCGATGGCATCCTGCTTGATGCTTCGGCCTCTCTCGACGAGTCCGCGGTCAGCGGAGAACCCCTGCCGGAACGGCGGAGCGCAGGGACGTGCTGCGCAGCGGCACCGTCAATGCGGGCGAGACCTTCAGCATGCGGGCTTCCGCCTTGGCGGAGCAGAGCACTTATGCAGCGATCGTTCGCATGGTTGCTGCAGCGCAAACCGCGAAATCCCCGTTCATTCGCATGGCCGACCGCTTCGCGCTGTTCCTGCTGCCAGCCACTTTGCTGGTCGCTGGTACCGCGTGGTACATCTCCGGCGATCCAATCCGGGCGCTGGCCGTGCTGGTCGTCGCGACACCTTGCCCGCTCATCCTCGCCGCGCCCGTTGCCTTCATCGGTGGCGTATCGCGCGCCGCGCGTGCTGGCATCCTGATGAAAGGCAGCGCGGCTCTGGAGGCGCTTGCGCAAGTCAGAACCGCGATGTTCGACAAGACGGGGACCTTGACCATCGGTGGCGCCGAGCTCATCGAAATCGAAGCCGCACCCGGCCGTGACGCGAACCATTTGCTGCAGCTCTTGGCATCCCTGGAACAGGCCTCACACCATGTGCTCGCCGACTCGATCATTCGGGCGGCGCGCGGTAGACAACTGGTGCTTTCGCATCCGCGTGATGTCCGCGAGCATCGCGGCGCGGGCTTGAAGGGCCGGGTCGAGAACATCGCGATCGCCGCCGGATCGCGGGCTCTTGTGCTCGCCGACAGTCCCCTGCCCAACTGGGCGAAAGGGGGCGAAGAAAAATACCGGGACGAGCCGGTGCTCAGGGTTTTTGTCGCACTCGGTGAACGACTTGCCGGCGTGTTTACTTTCGGCGATGCGATGCGTGCTGATGCCCATGACACACTCGCCAGTATGCGCTCGGCTGGCATTACGCGCATGGTCATGCTGACAGGTGATGACGGTGCCGCCGCAAAGCGTGTTTCTTCCATGCTTGATCTGGATGTCATCGTCGCCGATGCCATTCCCGCGGACAAAGTCGCGACGGTCGAGGCCGAGAAAGCAAGGGCGCCGACAATGATGGTCGGCGATGGCATCAACGATGCCCCCGCCCTTGCCGCGGCGACGGTCGGCGTCGCCATGGGCGCGCGTGGGGCGACGGCCTCTTCCGAGGCGGCGGACGTCATCGTGCTGACCGACAGGCTGCTGCCTGTCGCCGATGCCGTCCGGATTGCACGGCGAACGCGATCGATCGCCTTGCAAAGCATCATTGCCGGACTGGCGCTGTCGGGGCTGGCAATGATCGCAGCGGCCATGGGGCAGATCACGCCGGTTGCCGGAGCGCTACTTCAGGAAGGGATTGACGTGGCGGTTATCCTGAACGCTTTGCGGACCCTTGGCGATGGACATCTGTGGCGCGCATAGTGGTCGAGAACAAGTTCGGTGAATGGCCATGGCACAGCAAAATCTGGTGGTTTGCAGCAAATGTGGTGGGGTCAACCGCCTGCCACCGGCCCGCAATGCCAGGGAGGCGAAATGCGGAAAGTGCGGGATCCGGCTGTTTTCGGGGCATCCCGAAGACGTCGACGCCGCGATTTTCGATCATCAGATCGCGCGCAGCAGCTTGCCCGTTGTCGTCGATATCTGGGCACCCTGGTGCGGCCCCTGCAAGATGATGGCGCCGGCGTATGAGGCTGCGGCCAACGAGCTGGAGCCGCATGTTCGTCTGATCAAGCTCAATTCGGACAATGAGCAGGCCGTCGCGGCAAGGCTCGACATTCGCGGCATCCCGACCATGATCCTCTTCGATGGCGGGCGCGAAATCGCGCGTACATCCGGCGCAATGACGGCGGGCCAGATCGTCAGGTGGGTTCGCGACCGCCTGCCGACGGTCACCGCCTGAAAGCCGCCGCGCCATGGATCCGCTTATCGCCCGGCTCGGACTGGCCTTGGCAATTGGCCTGCTCGTCGGTTTGGAGCGTGGCTGGCAAGAGCGGGATGCACCCGATCGCAGTCGCACAGCTGGCATCCGGACATTCGGCATATCCGGCCTGCTTGGTGGCGTGCTCGCGGCGCTGGCCAGTGCACTAGGCTCCGTATCGGTGCTCGTCGGAGGCTTCATCGCCTTTGCGGCAATCTTTGCCTGGTACAAGGCGCGCGAGGCTGCCCATGACGAGGATTTCAGCGTCACGAGCGTGATCGCTGGCCTGGGCGTTTTCGCCCTTGGCGCGCTTTCCGTAGCCGGCGATTATCGGGCTGCTGCTGCGGGCGGGGCGGCACTGGCGGCAATCCTGGCCAGCCGCGAGGTGCTGCACGGTCTTTTGAAGCGACTGACCTGGGCGGAACTGCGTTCGGCGCTGATCCTGGCGGTGATGACGGCGATCGTCTTACCCCTGCTGCCAAACCGGACGATGGACCCGTGGGGCGGTTTCAATCCTTGGGAAGTTTGGTTCCTGACGGTGCTGATGGCCTCGATATCATTCGCCGGCTATGTGGCTGTTCGCATTCTGGGAAATACGCGTGGGCTGCTGGTCAGTTCGCTCGCCGGTGCGATCGTCTCTTCCACAGCGGTGACCTTGGCGCTTGCCCGCAACGCCACAAATGCAACCAATCGGCTGGCGCTCGCCGGGGCGGCATCGCTGGCTGCAATGGTTTCGGTGCTCCGCGTCTGCACCGTGGTTCTGATCATAGAGCCAGGCGTTTTCGCTTCGGTCGCTATAGCGGCGATGGCAGTCGCGCTCGCCTTCGCTGTCTGCGGCGCATTGCTGATGACTCGCGACAGCGGGAATGAAGAAGGCAGCGCTATTGCGCGCAATCCATTCGAGTTGGGTCCGCTGCTGCTGTTCGCGCTGCTCTTCGCGCTTGTCGCGACCGCAAGCGCTGGATTGGCAACTCAATTCGGCAGCCGCGGCTTGCTGGTTACCTCAGCGCTGGCAGGCACGTTCGATGTCGACGTCTCGGTGCTCAGTGCCTTGCGGCTGGTCAAGTATTCGGTCCCCGTCGAGACTGTCGGTCAGGCTGTGCTGGCGGCACTGGCGGCAAATGCGATCGGCCGCCTGTCACTGGCCGTATTTGCCGGTCCGATCAGGTTCTGGGTGCCGCTGGCCGTCGCAACCCTGGCCGCTGCGACCGCCGGCTACGGCGCCATGTTGTTGCTTAGCCCTCGGTAGAAGCGCGGCGACGGAGCTTTCTTTGATGCGGATCAAGGCCGGGTCCAGCCACCGCTCTATGAAACTCCGTGAGAGGAGTTCGCCATGACCAGTCTGAAGGATCTCACCCCCAAATTCCGCCACGTCCGGCTGCTGCTAGCCCGTGAAAAGGGCCACCCGGAAGGCGACCGCGAAGAGGGCTACGACGTGCTGGCTCCGCTGAACGGCGAAGGGCGTATCGATGCCGAAGAGTGGAAATCGCACAGGGCCTCCTGTCGTGTTCGCCGGTTTCGGACTGGCGAGGAGGATCTGATCGGCCGGCTGAGACGCAAGCCCGGCGGGCAGTGGTATTTCGACTATGCCGAAGGCGACCGCGATGACGAAATCGGCTTTCATCTCGGCGACGAACGGTTTGTGACCGGTGAATATGTGTCGATCGAGCGCAACGGCGCCATGCACACCTACCAGGTGGCAAGGGTCGAGCGGCCCTGACGCGGCAACGCCTGGCTCCCTGGGGGTAGATCATGTCGCGACGCATCCTGATTGTGGTCGGCCATCCCGACCCGTCCCCGGACCGGCTCTGCCGCGGTCTTGCCAGGGCCTATGGCGAGGGCGCGGAGAAGGCGGGGCACGCCGTCCGCCGGGTCGATCTGGCGGCGATCGATTTTCCGATGCTGCAGACAATGCAGGAGTTCGAGCACGGTTCGATTCCCGGTGAGCTGAAGGACGCAGCCGAAGCGATCGTCTGGGCGGAGCACATTGTCTTTGTCTTTCCGCTGTGGCTTGGGACCATGCCGGCCATGCTCAAGGCATTTCTGGAACAGGTCATGCGGCCGGGAACGGCTTTTGCCTACCCTGACAAGGACGGTGGCTTCACAAAGACATTGCTTCGCGGCCGCTCTGCGCGCGTCGTGGTGACAATGGGCATGCCTTCCGTCGTCTACTGGCTATGGTTCCTCGGACACGGCATCGCCGGCATGAAGCGAAGCATCCTGCATTTTGTCGGCATCAGTCCGGTGCGCGAGACCCTGTTCGGCATGGTCGCTGGCGCCAGCGATGCGACCCGTGCGAAGTGGATCCGGCATATGCGCGGACTGGGTGGACGGGCCAGATAACGCTCCCAGATAACGCTCGTTGAATGCCGATCACGGCAGCAGGACAGCGGCGCCGCTCAATCTGCCTTGCCTCAGATCGTCCAGTGCCTGATTGGCCTGTTCCAGTGGGTAGACCTTGGTGTGGGTGCGCACCTGCGCGCGCCTGGCAATGGGAAAGAACTCTTCGGCGTCGCGGCGCGTCAGGTTTGCAACCGACACCAGTTCACGCTCTTCCCAGAGCAACTCGTAGGCCATCGCCGGAATGTCGCTCATGTGGATGCCGCCGCAAACCACCCGGCCACCCTTGCGCACGGCACCAAGTGCGATCGGCACCAGGTCACCCACAGGAGCGAAGATGATCGCGGCATCGAGCTGCCTGGGCGGAAGCTCCTCCGACCCGCCCGCCCACGTCGCGCCGAGCGAGCGGGCGAATTCCTGTGCTTCACTGTCGCCGGGCCGGGTGAAAGCGAAGATGTCACGACCCTGCCAGATTGCGATCTGCGCAACGATATGTGCAGCGGCACCGAAGCCGTAGATCCCGAGCCGCTTGCCGTCACCGGCCTTCTTCAGGCATCGCCAGCCGATCAGGCCAGCGCAAAGCAGCGGCGCCTGCGATACGGGGTCGGCATCCGTGTCCAGATCGAAGGCGAATTGCGCGTCGGCAATGACATGGCTGGCGAAGCCGCCATCGCGTGTATAACCCGTGAAATCTGGCTGATCGCAGAGATTTTCATTCTCCGCGACACAGTAGGGACAATGCCCGCAAGTGTGCCCAAGCCAGGGCACGCCAACCCTGCGCCCGATCCTGGAACGCGCCACGCCTTTGCCGACGGAATCGATAGTGCCGACGATTTCGTGACCCGGAATGAGCTGCAGTTTTGGATGACGCAGATCGCCATCAATGACATGCAGATCGGTCCGGCAGACAGCGCATGCCTCGATCCTCAACCTGATCTCACCGGGTCCCGCTATGGGATCAGGCCTGTCGACCAGCTTCAATGGCACGCCGATGTTTTCGAGCACCATCGCTCTCATGACGTGCTCCATGTAGCCCCGGAAAAACAAATGCCGTGACTGCCCAGCCTCCGCCGTGGCGCGGCCAAACCGACAAGGCCGGCGATCCCGGCAGGCTTTCGAAAACTGCGGCAGTCGCAGGTTCCGGCCAGGCGGCTGCCTGCTTCAGTATCTATGGCTCGACGGTGAATTCGGCCCACATGCCGGCTCCATAGTGACCTGGCACGTTGCAGATAAGCAGGTATTTTCCAGCCTTCAGCTCGACGGTCAATGTGCCTGATTTTCCGGGATCAAGCTCCGAAACTTCGCCCTTGTCGCCAGCCTTGTCTTCGTCGACGCGGTTCTCGGCTTCAAGGTAAGGAAGCGGCTTGCCGGGATCAGCAAGGTACATCACGATCATTTCGTGGACGGTGTCCTTGGAGTCATTCTTCACATTGAATGTGACCTCTCCGGCCTTTACCGCCCCTGGCAAAGCCTTGATGCCCATGGTCGCCTTGGCGAGATTGAGTCCTGGCGCTGCATAGGCAAGCCCCATCGGCATCTCCGTACTCGCGCCCTTGTCCCACAGCGAGACTTGGACGAGCGAAGCAGCCTGGACGACGCCGGCACTGCCGGCCATGAGCATCGCCGCCGCGAGCCCGAGCGCTGCTCTCCTCGACATGGTTTTCATCGTGATCCTCTTTCAGGATGGCAGCAGAAGCGCTCTACATCCTGGCCGTCATCCTGATCGCGGCATCACCCGCCGTCCTTGCGCCAGATCAAACCGGTCGGTGCGAGCCCGATCGGCGGCGCCGACCCAGCTGTCAGCCAGTTGTCAGGTTGAACAGGTTATTTCGCACCACGGAGGAAGTCACAGACGAGGCATTCGAGACGGCAGCATCGATCGTCTTCGACCAAGCCGAACCGGATGCACACTATCAAGGCCCTGCTTCATCGCCACGATCGGCAACGGCGGAGACACACCTTTACGCCGTGAACAACCGATGACAGCCGGGAACCAGCGCGCCAACATCGTGTGCGCCGGCGCCACTGGGTTTGCAGAGGCAGTCCGGAGTGCGGACGGGTCACACTGTCTTGCGTGGCCCTAGGAGAGCGTGCCGTCGTGGTGGAATGGCTGAACATGGCTCGGCGACGCCGAATTTGCTGCAACGTCTGCAGTCGTGCGTTTGTAAACAAGGCGTATGACAAAGGCGAAGTATCCGACTTGCAGAATGACCAAGCCGATAATCGTCCAGCCTATTGCGCTCCAGACTGAACCCGTTGCGAAATAAGCCCATAGAGCCAAGATGCTCGACGTCAAAAACATTCCGACCACGAATTGCGGAAGATACATCGCTGCCACCGGCCGTTCCGATGCAAGAATTCGAAACGACTCCCTGTTGCTATTACCTAGAACGAAGGAGGATTTAGGCGATCGGAGCGCCTGGCCACTTGATGTGGATCAACAATCCGGACGAATAGGTAGTTTCCCGTAGGGATATAACCGAATTTCGCGACCTGCGGATTCGCGCGATTGCTGTGTCACGGAACAACCGGGAAGACAGCCATGCACGCCTACACCGACTCCAGAATTTCGTTGCCGTCGCGTTCTGCTCAGCCAAGCCTGCCCGCGGTATTTGACCCCGCACCGCTGCAGCCGGTCAGCTTTTTCCCGCCGGCTCCGAGATCTATGCTCAGGGCGAGAAGGCTGGGGCCTTCTACCAGGTCGAGTTCGGTGCCGTGCGCATCTACCGCCTGCTTGCCGACGGTCGCCGGCAGATCAGCGCCTTTCACCTCGCCGGAGAGACATTCGGGTTCGAGGCAGACGCAACACATCATTTCTTCGCAGAGGCAATCAACGCCACCGGTGTTCGCGTCTTGCGCTTCAATGCCGGGGCGGACATGTCCCGCCAATTATTGCCCCTGGCGCTCAAGGGGTTGACGAGAGCGCAGGAACACCTGCTGGTTCTCGGCCGCCAGAACGCCATCGAACGAGTAGCCGCTTTCCTGGTCGACATGGCGGAGCGGCAGGGCGGGTTGCGGCAGGTCGAACTGCCAATGTCGCGCATGGACATCGGCGATTATCTCGGCCTCACCATCGAGACCGTGTCCCGGGTCTTCACCCGACTGAAGGACAAGGGCGTCATCCGCCTGCTCAACCTGCGCAGCATCGAAATCGTCAAGCAGGATGTGTTGCAGACCATGGGCGAATAAGTGTGCCTGCCTGCTCAAGAAAGACGACAATGACGCCGCAGAACCGGCCTCAGTTCAAGGACCAGATGACGATGGACAACACACTTACCACCCATACCGGCTTTCGCTTCGAAGTGCGCCGCGCGCGCCCTGAGGATGAGCCAACACTGGCCGAGTTCTTCACCCATGTGACCCCGGACGACCTGCGCTTTCGCTTTCTCGGCGCTGTGAAGGAGGTCTCGCATGAACGGCTGGTCGCGATGACGCGTTCAGACGACGCCCATATCCATAATTTTCTAGCCTTCTCCACCGACGGAATGCTGATCGCGGTTGCAACGCTGGCAAGCGATGCCGCCGATCGAAACGGTGAGGTCGCGATCTGCATTCGTGCGGATCGCAAGCATCTGGGCGTTGGTTGGGAGTTGCTCGCTTATATCGCGAACTATGCCGAAGACCACGGCCTGAAAGCGATCGAGTCGATCGAGAGCCGTGAAAACCGTGCCGCGATCGAGGTCGAGCGCGACATGGGTTTCACCGTCACGACCGATCCCGACGATGCGACGCTGGTCCTGGTTCGGCGAGAGTTGGGCGCGCGATCAGCCGCTTAGCTGCCCACGGCCCATCCCGGGTCCGCGCGGGCGCCGCAGATCGAAAGACCATATCTCCGTGGCCACGGCTCTTTCTTCATCCGCTGGAATGACAAGGACATCGACGCGGGAAGTCGCGTTGCTGACTACCTCCCCGCCCTCTCGGTTCCGCTCCTCGTCGAGACCGATTCCAAGCCAGGCAGCGGCAACGCAAATCCTCTCCCGGACCAACGGCGCGTTTTCGCCAATGCCGGCCGTGAACACCAGCGTGTCCAGTCCTCCCATGGCAGCGGCCAGCGATCCTATCTCGCGTCCGATCCGATAAACGAAGAGATCGACAGCCTCGGCGGCGGCAGGATCGTCCGAAGCGATCAGCGTCCGCATATCACCCGATACTCCAGAGACTCCGAGCAGACCCGATTGCTCATAGAGAAGCGTGACCAGTTCGTCCCCAGACAGCCGCCGTTCCCGCAGCAAATGGAGGATGACCCCCGGGTCGAGCGCGCCGCAACGCGTGCTCATTACCAGGCCGTCCAGGGTCGAAAACCCCATCGTCGTCGCGATGCTTCGTCCAGCGTCCATGGCGCACAGGCTGGCGCCGCTGCCGAGATGGGCAACGATCGTGCGGCCGCCGGCGCGAGCGCCGTAACGGTCACGCAGCTTCGAAGCGATATGGCTGTATGACAGGCCGTGGAAGCCATAGGAAACGATGCCCGCCTCGGTCATCGTGCGCGGCAGCCCGTAGATTTTGGCTAGCTCCGGCCGGGCTGAATGAAACGCCGTGTCGAAGCAACCGATCTGGAGGGCCTGCGGCAGGAGTTCAGTGGCCAGGGCGACAATCTCGAGATTGATCCGTTGGTGGATAGGCGCCATCGGCTCGAGCAAGCGAAGTGCTTTGAGCGTGCGTCCGTCGAGCCGCGTTGCTTCGGTGAAGTCACGCCCGCCGTGAACGATCCTGTGACCTACCCTGTCGATGCGACGCAGGAGATCGTTATCGGCGAGCACGGAGGCGACCGCCGCGAAAGCCTTGTCCATATCGATCGGTGCTTCGCCAAGGCTCCTGTCGATCTTGGACCTGCCGGCCGCGGCCTCGACGCGCAGCCATGGTTGACGGCCGAGAGAGGAGACATTGCCGCGCAGCAGTAGCGAAAGTTGGTCACGCCCTTCGAAGACGGCGAACTTCAGGCTCGAAGAACCGCCGTTCAGGACAAGGACCGCATCGGTCATGAAGCCATCCGATATCTTGCCACCCCTATGTGCTGAAGGACGGACATCAGCTCAATCTGGATGCTTTGGCGCCGCATCAGGATCCTGACCCCACTTCCAGTCAAGGATCTCCGGCATATCCTGCCCATGGGCGCGAATATAGGCTCGGTGTTCAAGCAGCTTGCTGTCCATCGCCTGCTTCAGGCCGACCCGCATGCTCTTCAGTCGTGGAACCCAGTCGAGGACGCTTTGGACGATATGAAAGCGGTCGAGGCCGTTCAGCACCGTCATGTCGAAAGGTGTCGTGGTCGTGCCCTCCTCATTGTAGCCGCGCACATGGATATTGTCGTGGTTGGTGCGTCGATAAGTCAGGCGATGGATAGTCCAGGGATAGCCGTGATAGGCAAAGATGACCGGCTTGTCGGTGGTGAACAGCGCATCGAAATCGCGATCCGAAAGACCGTGCGGATGATATTCCTTTGGCTGAAGAGTCATCAGGTCGACGACATTGACTACCCTGATCCGGAGATCAGGAACCTGTTGCCTGAGGGTCTGCACTGCGGCCAGCGTTTCGACGGTCGGGACGTCGCCAGCGCAAGCCATCACGACGTCGGGCTCCGCCCCATCGTCCGTTGACGCCCAGTCCCAGATGCCGATCCCTGCCCGACAGTGAACGATTGCCCTGTCCATCGACAGCCACTGCCATGACGGCGGCTTGCCGGCGACGATGACGTTGATGCGGTTCCAGGTCTGCAGCACATGGTCGGTCACGCACAGCAAGGTGTTGGCGTCCGGTGGCAGGTAGACCCGCACGATGTCGGCCTTCTTGTTGAGGGCGACGTCGATGAAGCCAGGGTCCTGATGGCTGAAGCCGTTGTGTTCCTGATGCCAGACATGGCTGGACAACAGATAATTCAGCGATGCGATCGGCCGCCGCCACGGGATATCGCGGCAGGCATCCAGCCATTTCGCATGCTGATTGAACATCGAATCGACGATGTGGATAAACGCCTCGTAGCAGGAAAAAAGGCCATGGCGCCCGGTGAGCAAGTAGCCTTCCAGCCAACCCTGGCAGGTGTGCTCGGAGAGGATTTCGAGAACCCGGCCATCGCGCCCGAGATGAACGTCTTCGGGCAGGATCTTTTCCATCCAGCCGCGCTCGGTCACTTCAAACACGTCCTGAAGACGGTTCGAGGCTGTCTCGTCCGGGCCGACGATGCGAAAGTTCTTCATGGCCTCATTCAACTGCATGACATCACGCAGGAAGCTGCCCATGACCCGCGTCGACTCGGCCTTGACGGCGCCGGGGAGATCGAGCGCAACGGCGTGATCATGCAACCCGGGCAGTTCGAGAGACCTGCGCAGCAGCCCGCCGTTGGCGTGCGGGTTTGCACTCATTCGTTTCGTTGCCTGGGGTGCCGTGGCGCGGATCGCCGCGACAGGAGCGCCAGCGGCGTCGAACAGTTCATCCGGCCGGTAGCTTCTCAGCCACTCCTCAAGCAGCTTGAGATGCGCGGGGTTTTCGGCAAGGCCCGACAATGGAACCTGGTGCGAGCGCCAGAAGCCCTCTGTCTTCAGGCCGTCGACCTCTTTCGGACCCGTCCAGCCCTTGGGGCTGCGCAGCACGATCATCGGCCATCTTGGTCGTGACCCAGTCGCCGCAGATCCATTGCGCGCTGCATGCTGGATAGCCGTGATGCGATCGAACGCATCATCGAGCACAGTCGCCATTCGCTCATGCATCAGGGCCGGCTCGTGGCCTTCCACGAACAGCGGCTCATAACCGAAGCCGGCAAACAGCGCGCGCAATTCGTCTTCAGGAATGCGGGCCAGAATGGTTGGATTTGCGATCTTGTAGCCGTTGAGATGCAGGATCGGCAGCACGGCTCCGTCGCGCGCCGGGTTGAGGAATTTGTTGGAATGCCAAGCGGCTGCCAGCGGTCCGGTTTCTGCTTCACCGTCGCCGACGACGCAGGCAACGACGAGATCCGGATTGTCAAAGGCCGCGCCATAGGCATGCGAGAGCGAATAGCCCAACTCTCCGCCCTCATGGATCGAGCCGGGCACATCGGGTGCTGCATGGCTCGGGATACCGCCGGGAAACGAAAACTGCCGGAACAGCTTGCGCATTCCTTGCTCGTCCATCGCAATGTCCGGATTGAATTCGCTGTAAGTGCCCTCCAGGTAGGTGTTTGCCACCATCGCCGGACCGCCGTGTCCCGGGCCGCAGATATAGATCACATTCGTGTCCCTGAGGCGGATGACACGGTTGAGATGTGCATAGATGAAACTCAATCCGGGCGACGTTCCCCAATGGCCGAGCAGGCGCGGCTTGATGTGCTCCAGCCGCAACGGTTCGCGCAGCAGCGGATTGTCGAGCAGGTAGATCTGGCCGATCGTCAGATAGTTTGCAGCGCGCCAGTAGGCATCGATATCGTGCAACTCGCGATCGGACAGCCGGCCACCGGAAGCTGCTATTGTCGTATGATCGTTCATGTCTGACTCCCATCGCCTGTTAGCGCGCCCTGTCGCCTGGATTGCGGCATGGGCTTGTGTTCGTCGATCTGCAGCGAATGGACACCAACGCGCTCGCGCGCTTTCAGTTCATCGCTTCGCGGCCTCTATGCATCCTTGTCCTCAAGTGCCCTGCGCATGCGCCTGATCACCGCTGCGCGACCTCGTTCATCGGCTGCGGCGCTGACCGCCTCGTTTACGTCCATGAGAAGTCTTGAAAGGTCGTTGCGCCAGTCGAGGCGGGCGATCTTTTCCGGCCTCAGACGGCGGGGCTCGTTGACCTCGACCGGCAAACAACGACCGGGGGTCAATTGGAAAGCATCGTCTAGCCTCGGGATGATGACCTTGTCGTCGGGTATCAGTCCTGCAAGCCTTCCACGCAGGCCGCTGAGTCCAGCCTCCTCTCCATGCGTCAGGAACACCTGCTGCTTCACCGGAGTTCGGGCCTTGACCCATGCGACCAGTTCGCCCGCGTCTGCATGCCCGGAATAGAGGTCGAACAGGCTGATACGTGCCTTGACCTCAACCTCTTCGCCCTGGATGCGCACGCGCTGCGCGCCGTCGAGCAGGATCCTGCCGAGAGAGCCCTGGGCCTGATATCCGGCCATCATGACCGTGGCGTTCCGGCGCCAGAGATTGGCCTTGAGGTGATGGCGGATCCGCCCGCGTCGCACATCCCGCTGGCGGCGATCACCACGAAGAAGCCGCTCAGGCGATTGATCGCCTTGCTTTGCTCAACCGTCTCGGTGAAGCGTAGCTCCCGTGAGTTGAGGGCCTGGCGCAGCACGTCTCCCTGTTCGATGTCGTTGGCATGCCGCTCGAAAATAGCGCTGGCCCGCGTCGCCAGTGGCGAGTCAACGAAGACCGGAGCTGTCAGCACCTCCCCCGCTTGCATGAGCAAATACAGGTCGACCAGCAGTTCTTGCGTCCTTTCGACTGCGAAGGACGGAATGATGAGGGGGCCGCCGGCCTCGGCGGCGCGACGCACAATGTCGCCGAGCTGGGATCGCCGCTGTTCGGGCGAGACGTCTGGCCGCTCGCGGTCGCCATAGGTCGATTCGCAGATGAGGTAGTCGACCCCGGCCGGACCTTCCGGGTCGGTCTGCAGCAACTTGTGTCCAGGCCCTATATCGCCTGAAAACAGAATGCGCATCGGTCTCTTCTGATGATCCAGATCGATCTCGAGTTCGACTGAGGCGGAGCCGAGCAGGTGACCGGCGTTCCAGAAGCGGGTTCGAAGGCCTTCGGCGACGGTTGTCCATTCGCCGTATTCCACGGCCCGGAACAAGGTCATGCAGGCCGCCGCGTCTGAAAGACTGTAGATCGGCTCGACAGGCGGCCGCCCGCGCTGTGCGTTGCGGCGGTTCAATTGCTCCACTTCCATTTCCTGGATATGCGCCGCGTCGGGCAGCATCACCGAGCAGAGATCGATGGTGGCGCGGGTCGTATGGATGGGGCCGGAAAAGCCCTGCTTGACCAGCTTCGCCAACAGCCCGCTATGGTCGATATGCGCATGCGTCAGGATGACAGCGTCAATCGCCTCCGACGGGAACGGAAATTGGCCATAATTCAGTTCCCGTTCCGACTTTGATCCCTGGAACAGGCCGCAGTCGATAAGAATGCGCGAATGCGGCGTCTCGATCTCATAGCATGAGCCGGTAACGCCATGGGCTGCGCCGTGGAAACGCAGAACAGGATCAGTGTCGCCTTTCATCTCGACGACCTAGTGAGACAGGAGGACGGGCAGGCGCAGATCCGTGAGAATGTCTTCCGTGGCACCGCCAAGAACGAAGTCCCTGACGCGGGAATGGCCATATCCGCCCATGACGAGCAGGTTGCCGCCAATCTTGAGATCATGCTCCTGAAGCGCTGTTCCGATCGACCGATCCCTTGCCTGAACCGATGCGGCTTCGGCCATCAGACCGCGCGTCCTCAGGCCCAGCGCAAGGCGTTCGTCGATTTGCTTGACGATGGCAACCGCGTTTGCCGCAATTTTCGAGGAGTTCGCGTCTGGATAGGCCGCCACGGAGAGGGATGCTATCATTTTCATTAGATTAGCCACCGTTGTGGAACGGCCAGCCGCCGCGCCTTTGCAACATCTTGTAGTCGCAGCAGATGAGGCGAGTTTTGACTCAGCGCAAATGCGATCTACAAAATGCCTGGGCACAAACCGGACGCAGTTCATCCTGGGGTCGACGGGATGTGACGGCTGGATCGGCACCTCGTCTTCAAGCATTTTGAGCCTGCTGCCGAAAATAGAAGCGGCCTAATTGCACGTCTTTGCCGCCGATTACCGCACGCGTCGTTGCACGGCCTTTCGAAGCCGGGAGGGCTGAGCTACGTGTGACGAGTGCCGTCAACGAAAGGAGAAAATTGACGAACAGGCCCAAAGCCGTTTCGCTCAGAACCCCCAAATTTGTCCGCCAAGTAGCACAATACGTAACACAAATGAGTGGAATGAAGCGAAATTGTTGGCCTGTAACTTGAAATTATACAGCAAAATCAATTATTTATCGACTGTATTTATGGTACCGTTGGCTGGGATCGAACCAGCGACCTCCGGATCCACAATCCGGCGCTCTAACCAGCTGAGCTACAACGGCACACTTGCCTGAGCGGCATCGAAGCGGAAAACCACTCGAGCGCTCTGTCGTTCGGCGATGCGTCCATACGGGCTTATGGATTTTAATTCAAGGCTTTTGCGAAGCAAAGGCCACTTCCTCACATCTCGCCGTATCGGGCGGGTTTCACCGGGCAAAGAAAAAGGCCGGCGGGAGGAGGTGCCGGCCTTTTCCTGTTACGAGCCAGCGGGAGGAGGTGCTGGCTGGTCACCCCGGGGAGCAGAGGGAGGAGGTTCCACTCGCCGGGTATTCCTTGATGGCTACCATCATACGCCTGATCGTTTTTAAGAAAATGCGACCTTTTGTTGCATCTTCAGATCATGCGCAAATGTTAGGCAGCCTTGATGTCCTTCACGGCCTTCTCGAAGGCGGTCTTGATCGGCTTGGAGACGTCTTCGGCCGCCTTGGAGGCAACAGCCTGGAAGTCCTTGGCCTGCTCGACGGTCAACTCGATACGCTTGCGCAGGAAGGAGGTCTGCAGTTCGACGACTTCCGACAGCGACTTGGCGCCGATCAGAGCTTCGAGATGCGAGAAGCCGGCTTCGGCATTGGCGCGCAGCGCCGCGATGGTCTTGAGCGACAGGTCGCTGGAAACAGTCTTGGCGGTCTCATAGGTCGACTCCAGAGCCTTCTGGGTCTCCTCGGCGCCGGTCTTCAGCTTGGCATAGGCCTCTTTCGACTGCTCAACGCCCTTTTCGGCGAAAGCGCGGATCTGGTCGGTGGCCTTGGAAGCGTCGAAGCTCGGGAATTCAACGTTTTCGATCGTGTCGGCGGTCTTGGTCCTGGACATTTTCCATCCTTTTCAGCGGCAGCGGCTTTGACAGAAAGCCGTCTCGTTCAGTTATGATGGCAATATAAAGGCAAATTTTGTGCATTGCAATATCTTTGTTGCAGTGCACCATAAATTTCTTTCTGGCCGTTAACCAAAAGCCCAGAAACCAGCCTTTGCACGTTCTGGCTTGTGGACCTTCGCGCCGCCGGCTTTTATTAACAAAGCGTTAACTGCAAATTTCGCCGCTCCGTGAGGGTTCGCCAAGCGCATGCCGTCCGAATATTCCTTCCTCGACGTCGCCGTGCTCGACGCGGTTCGCCAGCGTTTTGCCGCCGGCGACGCGATCGCGATCCTGTCGGTGGACCTGGAGCAGGTGATCTGGGCCAATGGGCCGGGTGCCGCCGTATTCGGCTATCCCGATATAGAATCGATCATCGGCGCCTCGGCACAGCTGCCGCTGATTGCCCGCCGCCAGATCATGGCGACCAGCGGCTTTCCCGAGATCGGCAGCGATCGTGGCATCACCGTCAGGTTGGCGACCGGCATGACCAGCCGCACCATCGGCTTCCAGGCAAGTGCCGTGACCCTGCCCGACGGTGAGAAGGCGATCATGCTGGCGGTGCCTGCAGCCCAGACAGGCTCGCGCAGTGCCGCCGAGATCGCCAGCCGGGCGATCAGCGGCTTCACCGAAGACGGCCATTTCATCGCCTTCATCGATGCCGGGGGCAATGTCGAGGCCGCGTCGGACGGCTTTTCGAAGCTCGGCATCCAGCCAGCAACGCTGGCCGCCCTGGTGGCCGATGTCGCTGCCGAGGACGAGCGCATCGTCAAGCGCCTGGTTCCGGGCGGCAACACCTCCTACCCCGCCGGCCTCGCCCGGCTGACGCCGGAGCGGCATCTCCTGGTGGTGATCGACGAGAATCAGCTTGAGGACAACGCTTCTGCTGCAGAAGCCTCGGCAGACACCCTCCCCGCAGCAACGGAAAGCCCCGCTAACGAGATTGGCGGGGAAAAAACAGCGGTAGAGAACGCCGCCGCAGAATCCAAGCCTCACCAGGACAATCAGCCGACGGCGGATGTTTCGCAGGCAGAAGCGATCGAGCCACTTGCTGCTGCCGAGGTCGAGCAGGAGCCGGTCTCTTCCGAGCCCGCGGCCGAAAATATGCCGGAACAGGCAGCGCAGGAGGTTGCGGAGCCGACCGGGCCGACACCGGTTGCCGCCGACAACGATCAGCCGGTAGCGGGTGGCACGCCCGCGCAGCACGATCATTGGTATTTCCATGCCGGCGAGGATGACGCGGGACCCGCGCCTGCCGCACCGGAGCCGAAAAACGAGGTCGAAGCGATCGGCGGCGAGGCTTCCAGCGCGAAGCAGGACGAGGCCGCCCCGCCGGCTGCGCCGGTCGCAAGCCCAGCCGCCCGGACAATAGACCGCTCGGCGGCGCCGCTGCGCTTTGTCTGGCGCACCGATGCCGAGGGCAAGTTCAGCGCGCTGTCGCCAGAATTCGCCGACATCGTCGGCAAGCCGGCCGCCGACGTGATCGGCCGGCGCTTCAGGGATGTCGCGGCGGCCTTCGGCCTTGACGCGTCCGGCGAGATCGCCGGCCTGTTGGAGCGGCGCGACACCTGGTCCGGCCGCTCCGTGCTGTGGCCTGTCGTCGGCACCGACCTGAAAATCCCCGTCGACCTCGCGGCTTTGCCGGTCTATGGCCGCAGCCGCGCCTTTGAAGGTTTTCGCGGCTTCGGCGTTGCGCGGACCGGCGACGCGGTCGTCGATCCGGAAGCGATCGGCATGGCCCTGGTGCCCAATGGCGAGGCCCCGGCAACGCCGGAACCGGAAGCCGCCGAACCTCCCGCTGAAGAGCCGAAAGCCGAGGAACCAAACGCGGCGGACCCGTTCAAGGGCGAGGTGCCGGCGCTGACCATCGTGCCGAAACCGGAGCGACGCTTTGCCGACAAGGTCATCCGGCTGGCCGAACACCGGCAGCCGGCCAACGACAAGGGACTGTCGACGCTGGAACGCAGCGCCTTCCGAGAGATCGGCGAGCGGCTGAAGAAAGACAGTGCGTCGACCGAGCCGCCGGAGGCCGAGAAGCCCAGCGCCGAAGGCCCGTCGGAACCACAGACCAAGGCACCGGCTGCGCCTGTGGCGGAAACAGCAGCGCAAGTCCCGGTTGCGAAGACAGAGGCTTCGATCGAGCCCATCGGCGAGGTTGCATCGACGCCGGACGCTGTCCCGGATCAGGAGCCGGCAGAAGCCGGCGAAATCCCGGCCACGGAACCAGGGAACGACGCGGTACTGGTCGAGCCATCCGAGACCGATGCCGAGGACGAGGCGGACCTCGCACGGCTCGACGGCGCCCATCCGGACGACGTGGTTTCAGAGGAACAAGCCGACACGCCGGCCGGTGCGACAGGATCGCTGCTCAGCTACGCCGACCGCGCCGATGAACCCAGCCCAGTCGCGGACAATGACGGGCTCCCGGTTTCAGGCCCCGTAGCGGCAGAATCGGAAAGTGCCGAGCCCACCGCGATTGATGATGAACCGGCAGTTGCGGACGCCGGACATGTCGCGGCCGACGATGATGACAGCATGACGTCGGCCGATTTCCGCGATGCCGAAGACAATGAGGATTGGAACGACGGCGCGGAAGATGCCGGGGTTGATGATCAGACCCCAGAGCATGTTGCGCCATCGACCGTCTCCGACGGGCAAGCCATTCCGTCAGGCGCTGAGACTGTCAGTGCACGCGACGCAGCCGAGATCCAGCGCCCACGCCTGCAGGTGCCACCGCTCAAGACCGAAGGGGTCGTGCCGTCGGCGTTTTCCGTCGGCGACGAAAGCAAAGCTCCGGACACCTTGCTGCTCGGCAAGCTGCCGGTGCCGCTGCTCATCCATTCGGGCGACCAGCTGCACTATGCCAATGAAGAGTTCCTGAATCTGACCGGCTACGCCGCCCTCGAGGACCTCGAGGATGCCGGCGGCCTGGGCGCGCTGTTTGCCGACCCCTACGCCGATGATGGCGCCTCCGACGGCAGCGACCGGGCGCTGCGGCTGAGGACGCACGGCGGACAGGAATTCCCGATCGACGCCATCCTGCGCTCCGTTCCCTGGCGCGAGGGCAAGGCACTGATGCTGGTGGTGCGCCGTTCCGGCGAGGATGACGCGCCTGCGGCCCTGCACGCGGTCGGCGAGGAGCCGACGCAGCCCGACATTTCCGAGCTCAAGGCGCGTATCGCCGAGATGCGCACCATCATCGATACCGCCACCGACGGCGTCGTGCTGATCGGCAGCGACGGGACCATCCGCTCGATCAGCCGCCCGGCCGAGGCGCTGTTCGGTTTCGACAGCGACGAGGTGACCGGCAAGCCATTCGCCTCGCTGTTTGCCATCGAAAGCCAACGCGCGGCGCGCGACTATCTCACCGGGCTGTCCGAACCCGGCGTGGCGAGCGTTATGAACGACGGCCGTGAGGTGATCGGGCGCGAGGCGCAGGGGCGCTTCATCCCGCTGTTCATGACCATCGGCCGGCTGCCCAATGACAGCGGTTTCTGTGCCGTCGTGCGCGACATCACGCAGTGGAAGCGGGCCGAAGAAGATCTCACCCAGGCACGCGCGGTGGCCGAACGGGCGTCCTCGCAGAAGACCGATTTCCTGGCTCGCATCAGCCACGAGATCCGCACGCCGCTCAACGCCATCATCGGTTTCTCCGAACTGATGGTCGACGAGAAGTTCGGACCGGTCGCCAATGACCGCTACCGCGACTATCTGCGCGACATCAACCGCTCGGGCAACCATGTGCTCGACCTGGTCAATGACCTGCTCGACATCTCGAAGATCGAGGCCGGCCAGCAGGAAATGGCCTACGAGGCGGTGTCGCTCAACGACACGCTGGCCGAGACGGTGGCGATGATGCAGCCGCAGGCCAACCGCGAACGCGTCATCATCCGCTCCAGCTTCGCCTCGCGGCTGCCGGAGGTGGTGGCCGATCTGCGCTCCGTGCGCCAGATCGCGCTCAACATCCTGTCCAACGCCATCCGCTACACCCAGGCCGGCGGCCAGGTGATCGTCTCGACCGCCTATGAAACTTCGGGCGATGTCGTCATGCGCGTGCGCGACACCGGCATCGGCATGAGCCAGGCCGAGATCGAGCAGGCGCTGAAGCCGTTCAAGCAGATCAACGCGCTGAAGCGCGGGCGTGGCGACGGCACCGGCCTTGGCCTGCCGCTGACCAAGGCGATGGTGGAGGCAAACCGCGCCCGCTTCACCATCAATTCGACGCCCGGCGAAGGCACGCTGGTGGAGGTCGCTTTTCCCTCGACCCGGGTGCTCGCGGAATAGCAAGCCCAAAAGAAAAGGCGCCCTAGAGGACGCCTTAAGAGATGGGATTGCTGTCACAACGGGGGCTTGAGCGAATTCAGATCCTCCGGGGGCTGAGGAACGGGATTTCTCCCTCAAGTTACATGCGACTATCGGGGTCGGGCCTTAACAAGTCCTTACCGGGTCGTCGAAAAATTTACGAATGTGTACCACTCGTGAAATCTAGGTAAATTCGAGCGACATATTTGGTTAACCATGCCGGTCGGGCTCACTCGGCAAGCTGCGGCAGGTTCCGGAACAGCTCCAGCGCTTCCGGGTTGGCGAGCGCTTCCTTGTTCTTGATGGCGCGGCCATGCACGACATCGCGCACGGCGAGCTCGGTGATCTTGCCCGATTTGGTGCGCGGAATATCCGACACGGCGACGATCCGGGCCGGGACATGGCGCGGGCTGGCGCCGCTGCGGATCTTGGCGCGGATGCGTTTTTCCAGGTCCTCGTCGAGTTGGACGCCGGAGGCCAGCCGCACGAACAGCACGACACGCACGTCATTGTCGAAATCCTGGCCAATGCACAGCGCTTCCAGGATTTCCGGCATCTGTTCGACCTGGTTGTAGATCTCCGCCGTGCCGATGCGCACGCCGCCCGGGTTGAGCGTGGCGTCGGAGCGGCCATGGATGATCATGCCGCCATGCGCGGTCCATTCGGCGAAATCGCCATGGCACCAGACATTGTCGAAACGCTCGAAATAGGCGGCCTGGTATTTCTTGCCATCCGGATCGTTCCAGAAGCCGATCGGCATGGACGGAAACGCCTTGGTGCAGACCAGTTCGCCCTTCTCCTCCCTGACCGACTTGCCATCGTCGTCCCAGACGTCGACGGCGAGGCCAAGGCCGGGTCCCTGGATCTCGCCGGTCCACACTGGCTGCGTCGGCACGCCGAGCACGAAACAGGAGACGATGTCGGTGCCACCGGAAACCGAGGCGAGATGCACGTCCTTCTTGATGCCGTCATAGACGAAGCGGAAATCCTCAGGCGACAGCGGCGAGCCGGTGGAGGAAATCGCACGCACGGTCGACAGATCATGGCTGTGGATCGGCTTGAGGCCGGCCTTGCGCACGGAATCGATGAACTTGGCCGAGGTGCCGAAAAAGGTCATCTTCTCGGCATCGGCGAAGTCGAACAGCACATTGCCGCTGGGGTAGAAGGGCGAACCGTCATAAAGCAGCAGCGTCGCCCCGGAGGCGAGGCCCGACACCAGCCAGTTCCACATCATCCAGCCACAGGTGGTGAAATAGAAGAAGCGGTCGCCGTCGATCAGCCCGGCATGCAGCCGGTGTTCCTTGACATGCTGGACCAGCGTGCCGCCGGCCGAATGGACGATGCATTTGGGAATGCCGGTGGTTCCTGATGAAAACAGGATGTAGAGCGGATGCGAAAACGGCAGCCGCTCGAAGCTGACGGGCTTGACGGCGAAGGACGACAGCGCCTCTTCCATCGCCACCGCCTTGTCGATGGTTGCGGCCACGTCGGCCGAGGTGCCGAGATAATCGACGAGCAGGACCTTGCGGACGCTGCCGAGCTTGGCCGCGACCGCCGCGACCTTGTCAGCGACCTCGATCGCCTTGCCATTGTACCAATAGCCGTCGGGCGCGATGAAGATGACAGGTTCGATCTGGCCGAACCGGTCGAGCACCCCCTGCTCGCCGAAATCGGGGGAGCAGGATGACCACACCGCGCCGATCGAGGCAGCCGCCAGCATGGCGGCGACGGTTTCGGGCATGTTGGGCATCATCGCGGCAATGCGGTCGCCCTTCTTGACCTTGAGCGACAGGAACAGCTGCTGCAGGCGCGAGACCAGCCCCTGCAGCTGGTTCCAGGACAGCCGCCGTTCGACCTTGTCCTCGCCGCGAAAGACGATCGCTTCGCCGGCGCCGGTCTTCTTCAACAAGTTCTCGGCGAAATTCAGCGTCGCGTCGGGGAAGAACGAGGCACCCGGCATTTTGTCGCCATCGGCGAGCATATGCTTGCCCTTTTCGCCGACAATGCCGGAAAAGTCCCAGACCAGGCTCCAGAACGCTTCGCGATCCTCGACCGACCAGCGATGCAACTCGGCGTAGGAAGCGAAGGAAGTGCCGGCTTTCGCCTCCGCCGCCTTCATGAAAGCTGTCAATGGCGAAGCGTCGATCCGGTCTTGCGTTGGGGTCCAGAGCGGTACTTCGGCAGCCATGATCGATCCTCCTCGGTCGTCATCGCTTATGCATATCGCAGCGCAGCAGAGCAAGATTTTGTTGGGCCGATACCCTCAGGTGTGCGCAAATGCCATCGCCGGGCCATAAAGACTTGAAATGCCTCAGTCCTAAGTCGTAGTGACGACTGGGGTTATATCTGTCGGGCGATTTATCGGAACGGAAGCATATAGGGCGAGATGCCATCATCCTTGATCCGCCGCGGAGTATGGGCGATCGGCGCTGCCGTGATCGTCATCGCTCTGGTGGTCGCCACCCTGCCGCTGATCGCCTCGACGCGTATCGTGCGCGACCGCATCGCCTGGGAAATGAGCGCCTGGAGCGGATTCCGGGTCGCCATCGAAGGCTCGCCGCGCATCGAGGTCTGGCCGAAATTCCGGGCAATCCTGACCGACGTGACGCTGTCCAAGTGGACGGACACCGATGCGCCGCCGGTCGTCGAAGCCGAACGGGTGGAGATCGACCTCTCGGCCATGGCGGCCTTGCAGGGCGACGTGGCGTTTTCCACGGCACGGCTGGTGCGGCCGACGATCCGCGTCCAGCGCACGGCGGATGGCCTGTTCCTGCCCACGGCACCGACCGGAGGCCGCATCGCGCGCTCCATCGACACGGCGCGCGGCGTGGTCAATGCCGACCCTGCCAAGCCCGATCTCGACAAGCTGCCGGCCGATGCCTTCGGTACAGTTGAGTTCAGGGACGGCCGCATGGTGGCTTCCGTCGACGGCAAGGACGTGGAAATCCTGAGCAGCCTCAGCGGCCAGGCGACCTGGGCGGCGATGAACAGCAATGCGACATTGTCGGCAACCGGGATCTGGCGTGGCGAAAGCGTCGCCCTCGACGCTGCCTCACCGAAGCCGCTGGTGCTGTTTGCCGGCGGCGTGGCGCCGCTCACTCTGTCCTTCAAGGCCGCGCCCGCCACTTTCTCCTTCGACGGCACGGCCAGCATGTCCGAGAACGCCTATTTCGACGGCCAGGTGAAGTTCGCGGCACCTTCGCTGCGCCGCGTGCTGGAATGGTCGCAGGCCGGCATCGCGCCAAGTGCTGCGATCGGCTCCGTCAGCATTTCGAGCAAGGTCACGGCATCGGCCGGACGCATCAAATTCGAGAACACCGCGCTGGCGCTGGACAACAATCCGGGCATGGGCGCGCTGGACCTGTCACTTGGCGACGCCCAGCCGGTGATCTCGGGCACGCTCGCCTTCGACACGCTCGACCTCAGGTCCTTCCTGTCCGCCTTCACGCCGCTTGGGCCGGCGAGCGGGACTGGACCAGGTGACGTCGAGGGAAATTTCGCCGACCGGGTCAACCTCGATCTCAGGCTGTCGGCGGCACATGCCACGGCCGGCGCCATACAGCTCGCCGATGTCGCCGCCACCGCCCAGGTCAAGGACGGTCTTTCCGTCTTCGATATCTCCGACGCTTCGGCCTTTGGCGGCAACATCCAGACCAGCCTGCGTTTCGACCGCAAGCCCGAGGGCACCCAGGTCGAGATCCGGCTGCTTGCGTCCGACGTCGACGGCGGTGCGTTCGGCACGGCGGCCGGCATGACCCGGCTGGTGCCGGTCGGCACGGGCACCGTTTCGGTTATCCTCAAGGGACCGGGCAGGACCTGGGATTCGATCTTTGAAAATGCCGACGGCTCGGTCTCGGCGACCTTCGGCCCGGGCGCTCTCAGCAAGTTCAACCTGGCGGCCTTTCTCAAGCATAGCGAACAGGGCGGCTTCTTCGCGCTCGACGATGTCTCGGACGGCACGCTGCCGATCGACGGCGCCGAAGTGAAGGCGACCATTTCGCGAGGCGTGGCGAGGCTGGACAAGGCCGAAGCCAATTCGGCGAAATACAAGATCTGGCTTTCCGGCATCGCCTCCTATGCGGGGCGTGGGCTGGCGCTGTCCGGCGGCGTTATCCAGCCGGACCAGGCGGCGGCGCAGAAGACCGGCCAGCAAGGGCCCAACCAGTCGTCCTTCTTCGTCGGCGGAACCTGGAGCACGCCGTTCATTTCCCCGATAAGCCGCGGCGTTTCGGGCGAATAGAATCCTGCTCTCCTTCAGTTGAGCGCGATCCTGTTCACCCGCGTTGCGCCGCCTGTTCGTCGAGCTGGCGCTGCACCTCACGCCGCTTGTTGGCGATCGAGGCGATGATGACGCCGACCGCGACGACGGCGATCAGGATGGTGCAGGCGGCGTTGATCTCCGGCGTTACGCCGAGGCGGACCTGGCTGTAAATCTTCATCGGCAGCGTCGTGGCGCCCGGCCCCGAGGTAAAGCTGGCGATGACCAGATCGTCGAGCGACAGGGTAAAGGCCAGCATCCAGCCGGAGACGATCGCCGGCAAGATGACCGGCAGCGTTATCTGGAAGAAGGTCCTGGCCGGCGTTGCGCCGAGATCCATCGCCGCCTCCTCCAGCGACCGGTCGAAGGAAACCAGGCGCGACTGCACGACGACCGCCACGAAGCACATTGTCAGCGTGATGTGGGCGAGCGTCACCGTGAAGAAGCCGCGGTCGAGACCTACGGCAACGAAGAGCAGCAGCAGCGACAGGCCGGTGATGACTTCCGGCATGACGAGCGGCGCGAAGACCATGCCGGAAAACAGCACCCTGCCCCGGAAGCGCGTGTAGCGCGTCAGGGTGAGTGCCGCCAGCGTGCCGAGCACGGTCGCCACCGTCGCCGAAATGACGCCGACACGCGCCGTGACCCAGGTGGCGTCCATCAGGCCCTGATTGTGGAACAGCGACACATACCATTTGGTCGAGAAGCCGCCCCAAACGGTGACGAGCTTGGATTCGTTGAAGGAGAAGACGATGAGCAGCACGATCGGCAGGTACAGGAAGGCAAAGCCCAGCACGATCGAGGTGACGTTGAAGCGGCTCCAGGTGGCGTTCATTTGCCCTGCTCCTGGGCACGCGCCTGTGCCTGCTGGAAAAGCATGATCGGCACGGTGAGCAACAGCAGCAGGATGACGGCGACGGCCGACGACACCGGCCAGTCACGGTTGGCGAAGAACTCGTTCCACAACGTCTTGCCGATCATCAGCGTGGACGAGCCGCCGAGCAGATCGGGGATGACGAACTCGCCGACGGCCGGGATGAACACCAGCAGGCAGCCGGCAATGACGCCCGGCAGCGACAGCGGGAAGGTGATCTTCCAGAAGGCTGATGTCGGCGGGCAGCCGAGATCCTTGGCCGCCTCGATCAGCGAGTAATCCATCTTTTCCAGCGACGAATAGAGCGGCAGCACCATGAACGGCAGATAGGAATAGACGATGCCGATGAAGATCGCCGTATAGGTGTTGAGGATGACCAGCGGCTGGTTGATGATGTGCAGCGACAGGAGCAGCTGGTTGAGCAGGCCCTCGGGCTTGAGGATGCCGATCCAAGCATAGACGCGGATCAGGAACGACGTCCAGAACGGCAGGATGACCAGCATCAGCAAGGTCGGACGGATGGTGGCCGGCGCACGTGACATGCCATAGGCGATGGGGTAGCCGACGATCAGTGTCAGGACGGTCGAGATCGCGGCGATGATGACGCTTGTCACATAGGCCTTGAAGTAGAGCGCGTCCTGCGTCAGCCAGACATAATTGTCGAAGTTGAGGTTGCGGAAGCCGGCGAAGAAGCCGGAGACGCCGTCACTGAAATCGAGCACCGGCGTGTAGGGCGGCATGGCGATCGCCGTCTGCGACAGTGAAATCTTGAAGACGATGACGAAGGGAATGAGGAAGAAGAACAGCAGCCAGAGGTAGGGGACGATGATGACGAGCCGGTTGACGAAGCTGGCACCCAAGCGGGTCAGGAACGGCTTTGCGGCAGTCGATGGCGCGGCGGCATCGGTGACGGCGATGTTGGACATATCAGCCCCTACCGTGCCAGCACGACGCCAGCGTCGGGTCGGAAGGACACCCAGGCGCGGTCGTTCCAGGTCAGCGGATCCTCGGTCACGCGCGCCGCGTTGAGCGCGCTTGCCCTGATGATCTGCCCGTCGTCGAGCCTGATGTGGTAGACGGTCATGTCGCCGAGATAGGCAACGTCATAGACCTCGCCTTCCAGCGCGTTGACGGCATCGGCGGGCTTCTTCGACGAGACCTTGATCTTCTCCGGCCTGATGGCGAAGACGATATCGGCATTGGCCGCGGCGGCCGCGCCGCCATTCTCGACGACGATCTGGGCTCCGCTCGCTCCAGTGATGCGGGTGGTGTTGGCCGACCGCTCGGCGACCTTGCCCTCGAACATGTTCACATTGCCGACGAAATGCGCGACGAAGCGCGAGGCCGGGGCTTCATAGACTTCCGCCGGCGTCGCAACCTGCATGACCTCGCCCTTGTCCATGATGGCGATGCGATCAGCCATGGTCATCGCTTCTTCCTGGTCGTGGGTAACGACGACGAAGGTCAGCCCGAGTTCCTGCTGCAAATCCATCAATTCGAACTGGGTTTCCTCGCGCAGCTTCTTGTCGAGCGCGCCGAGCGGCTCATCGAGCAGCAGCACCTTCGGCCGCTTGGCGACCGAACGGGCGAGCGCGACGCGCTGGCGCTGGCCGCCGGAGAGCTGGTGCGGCTTGCGCTTGGCGAATTGCTCGAGCTTGACCAGCTTCAGCATCTCGGCGACGCGCTTTTCGATATCGGGCTTGGGCATGCCTTCCTGCTTGAGGCCGAAGGCGATGTTATTCTCCACCGTCATATGCGGGAACAGCGCATAGGACTGGAACATCATGTTGACCGGCCGGCGATAAGGCGGGATGCCGCGCAAATCCTGGCCATCGAGCAGGATGCGGCCGGCTGTCGGTTCCTCGAACCCGGCAAGCATCCTGAGCAACGTCGACTTTCCGCAACCCGAGGCGCCGAGCAGGGCGAAGAATTCGCGCTCGAAGATGGTCAGCGACAGATTGTTGACGGCGGTGAAGTCACCGAACTTCTTGGTGACGTTGTCGAACTGGATGTATGGCTTGGCGTTCGGGTCGTTCCATGGCGCGAAATCCCTGCGGATGCTGCCAAGCGATTTCATATCCCCACTCCGTGCTTATTGATTCCTCAAAAAACGCGACCCCGGCAGTTATCTGTCGGGGTCGCTTCAAATGCTTATTGGCCGGTGACGATCTTGGTCCAGGTGCGCGTGATGACGCGCTGGGTCTTGGGATCGTAAGGAGAGACCGTGTAGAGCTTCTGCAACGTCGCGTCGTCCGGATAGACGGCCGGGTCGCTCAGCAGTGCCTTGTCGACGAACTGCTGCGATGCCTTGTTGCCGTTGGCGTAGAGCACGGCGTTCGACGATTTGGCGATCACTTCCGGCGTCATCATGTAGTTGAGGATTCATGCGCTTCGGCGACATGCGGCGCATCGGCCGGGATCGCCATCTGATCGAACCACATCTGGGCGCCTTCCTTCGGCACGGAATAGCCTATCTCCACGCCTTGCTTGGCGTCCTGGGCGCGGTTGCGCGCCTGGAAGACGTCACCCGACCAGCCAACCGCCAGGCAGATGTCGCCATTGGCGAGCGCATTGATGTATTCGGATGAGTGGAATTTCCGGATGAAGGGGCGGACTTTCATCAGCGCTTCCTCGGCCTTGGCGATGTCGTCAGGCGAGGTGCTGTTCGGGTCGAGGCCGACATATTTCAGCGCCGCCGGAATGATGTCGGCCGGCGAATCCAGCACATAGACGCCGCAGTCCTTCAGCTTGGCGAGACTCTCGGGATTGAAGAACACGTCCCAGCTATCGATCTTGTCGGTGCCGAGTGCTGCCTGCACCTTCTTGATGTTGTAGCCGATGCCGACTGTGCCCCACATGTAATTGATCGAATACTCATTGCCCGGGTCGTATTTGGCGGTCCTTTGCGAAACCGTGTCCCACATGTTGGAGAGGTTCGGCAGTTTCGACTTGTCGAGCTTCTGGAACACGCCGGCCTGGATCTGGCGGGCAAGGAAATTGCCGCTCGGCACGACGACGTCATAGCCGCTGCCGCCGGCGAGCAGCTTGGTTTCGAGGATCTCGTTGGAATCAAACGTGTCGTAGACGACCTTGATGCCGGTTTTCTTGGTGAAATCTTCGACGATCGTCGGGTCGATATAATCGGACCAGTTGAAGACATTGACGACGCGGTCCTCGGCGTGCCCGGCAGGCGTGAACAATGTCAGAAATACCGAGGTTGCCGAAAGCCAGAGCGCTTTGCGGATCATGCTATTCTCCTTTGGTGAGTGTTCCATCGCCGGCTCGTCGCGGCAGGCGCGCGGCCGGGCATTTGTTTCAGACTATTGAGCTTTCCAGGGGACAACAAGCGCCGATTGGCGCGGCGGTCGCGCCTGCACAATTGTCCCGGACTGGGCAATTGTCCCGGTCTGGAGGGAATCACGGTGCCGTCAGAAGCTTTCGCCGCCGCGCGGACAGAAATACAGAAATATGAAGCGGTCTCGATCGGGCCGCCGGGGAGACTTGGCAAGATACGCCTGTCTTGTTGTTGCCGTGCTCCCAGCCTGCCCGGGCGGCAGCAACATTGTCAATGGCAAAGCTTCAGCGGCCTGCATCAATTCGGCGACGGCACCCCGGTGACCCCTGCCCTTTGCGGCCGCGCCTGGCGCTTGAACTCGAGCCCGATATGGACGAGCAGCGCCGTGACCACCACCGCGCCGCCGATGATGGTGCGCCCGGACGGCACCTCGGAATGGATGAGCCAGACCCATACTGGCCCAAGGATCGGCTCGAATGTGCCGAGCAGCGCCGCGATGGCGGCAGGGATCAGCCGCGCGCCGGTGGCGAAGAAAGCGAGACCGATGCCGAGATTGACCACGCCGAAGGCGAAGAGAAAGCCCATGTCGGCGGCCGAGACAGTGAAGGTCGACGCCTGCGAGGCGGCAAAGCCCGCGGCCAGGATCGTGCCGAGGCAGGTCGCCGGCGTCATCCTGACGCTGGCGAACCGCCTTGTGATGACGGTGGCGATCGAGAACATCAAGGCGATAAGCAGCGCCAGCCCGTCGCCTATGGGTGAGACGGCGCCATCGAGCGATTCCGACACCATGATGGCGACGCCGGCAATGACGGCGGCGATCGCCGCCCAGGTCACGGCACCAACCCGTTCGCGAAACAATGCCCAGGCCAACAACGCCGCCAGAAGCGGCACGCCGGCCTGCATCAAAAGGATGTTGGCGACGGTGGTGTAGGCGAGCGCCACGACGAAGGCGGTCGATGCGATGGTGAAGCAGAGCCCGACGGCAAGGCCAGGCAGGCCCATGTCGCGAAACGATCTCAGCATGCCGCGCCAGCCGTCACGCCAGGCCATGAAGGAGAGCAGGAAGGCAGCGGCCCAGACGGAGCGCCAGAAGATAACCGTCCAACTATCACCGACGGTGATGAAGCGGGCGATGGTGCCGCCGAAACTCCACATCAGCGCCGACAGGAAGACCAGAAGCATGCCGACACGTTCCTCGCGCGGCGAGGAAGTCGATGCAACAAGACCTGGTGATGATGCTGCGTTTGTCATGGGCGCGACTGTCGAGCTTTTGTGGACGGGACGATGCGCAAGGGACGACAAAAATCTGCTCTGTTCGCGTAACGCAAAGATTTGAGCCGCGGGTGATCCAGCGCGGCGTTCCGCTTGGCGCACTGGCGACGGCATGTCGTCGCGTCTGCGGTCGTTGGCACCCAGAGAGAGCCTTACGAAGTGGTCCTTTTCCCACGGATGAAGCGCCAGAGCCCTGCCAGAGGGACCAGCAGGATCAAGCCGAATTTCTTCAGCGCGATAAGCGCCACAGCAATGAGCCCTGCCTTCGCCGCCAATTTTCCTGCAATGAGGCCGCCAATGCCGACTGCCGCAACTGTGTCGGTGCTTGGTATAAAGTCACTGTACTTCTTGCCTGCAGTGAAGTCGGCGATGCCTAGGACCCCATCCAGACTCTGCTTTATCTCCGGCAGCTGCTCGACCGTTGCTATATAGCTCATCACAAAAACGCCCTCCCTGCCCAGGAAGCGGACGTCATAGTTGAGCGTATGGGTGGCATCGTTGCCAAATTTCAATTCTTTGGCCCAGTGCAAGCGCTTGTTGACTGCGTCGTAGACTGGCGGTGATGCCCAACCGATCAAGGTGATAGGCGGATAGCCGTCCTTTACCCTTTGGTCATTACCCGACAACGTGTCCGACTGCATGCTTTTTGAGGAGCTCGTCATAATCGATGGACGCGGCGTCGCCATCATCGACATAGCCTATCTTCTCCCATCGCAACTCTATCCCCCAATTACCCTCAGCGAGAGGATCGTACTTGGCCGGAAAGATCATGCCGACAGCGTCGGAAGCGGAATTGGGCGGATTGCCCCAAGCTTCGGTCAAGACCGAGACCGTATCTTTCTTGTCCAGAAAATAAAACTTGTCGCCAAGGTTCAGGTGCACACCCTCGGCAAGGTCAACCGCGCCGATCTTAGGATCGATCTTGTCCAGGAAAGCCTTTCCGGCTTCATTGTACCCTTGATAGGACTTGAAGAAATCCGAGGGTTTTTCTGCCAAAGCAGGCCACGTGGCAAGCGCGAGACCCAAACCGAGCCAAAGACTTGTCCTGCTCATCAATCCCCCCGATCGTTGCACAGCTTGCCGTTTTGATATCCTACCGGCAATGCTCAATCAATATTGCGATCTGCAATGTCCGAGGGGATAGCTTGTTGCGCTAGACAGGGAAAGGGACCATTTTGTCTAGCTGACAAACCGTCACAACTTCACTGGAAGTCGAAAGCGCTCAGGCCTGTCACCATCTCGTCGAGGCCGAGTGGACGCGTCACCGGCGGTTCGGCACGTGCCAGGCAGCCGACACGCTCGCAAAGCCGGCAGGCGGGTCCGACCGGCGTAGCTGTCAGAGCGCCCGGTCCAGCCTTACCGCCAACTGCAGCGCCGGGCAGAGCCGCGCCGTAGACGACGTCGTCGCGGAAGCCGATGTCGCAACCGAGCAGCAGCGCGGTACGGCGCGGACGCTCCGAGAAGGCGCCCTGCGGCCCTTCCAGCGTGCGGGCGATGCACAGGAACTCGGCGCCGTCGGGCATTTCCACCGCCTCGACGAAAACCTGGCCGGGTTGAGAGAAGGCGGCATGCACGGGCAGCTTGGGGCAGCCGCCGCCAAAGCGGCTGTGCGGAAAGCCCTGACTGCCGGCCCTGCGAAAGCGGTTCCCCGCATTGTCGACCTCCAGCATGAAGAAGGGCACGCCGAGTGCGCCCTGCCGCTGCAGCATGGTCAGCCGGTTCGCCGCCTGCTCGAAGGAGACGCCGAAGCGCGAACGCAGGACATCGATGTCGTAGCGGGCGCGGACGGCGGCCGCATGAAACGCCTGGTAAGGCATCATCAGCGCATGCGCGGCATAGCGGCCGAGCTCGAAGCGGGCGAGACGGCGGGCCTCGTCGGTGCTCAGCTTGAGCGCCTGGATCTGACCGGCGACGGCGACCGTTATGCGGATCAGACAGGCCTCCATCGCCACCTCGCGCAACTGGTCGAACGGCGACAGCCGCTCTGACAGGAACAGGCGCTGCGAATGGCGATCGTAGCGGCGGCGCCAGTTCGGCATGGTGGCGACCGGCAGCACCTTGACGACGATGCCGTATTCGCGCTTCAGCCAGGCCTTCAAGGCACCGAACAGATCGTCGCCGGGATCGAGCACCGCGGTGAACGCCTCGGCTTCCTCCTCGAGTGCCGTAAAATGGTTCGGCCGCCGCTCGAAAGTCTCGTGCACCTCGTCGATCGGCAGCCGGGCACCGGAAAGCGCCGTGGCGCGGCCCTCACGCGCCAGAAGCTCGTTGAGGTCGGAAAGCCGCTCGGCCTGCTCGCGATAGGCGCGAAACGATTTTATCACCGCGGCCGACGCATTGGGCGCCGCCTCGGCGAGCTCGATCAGTTCCTGGTCTCCCGGCAATTCGCCGACCAGCAGTGGATCGGTGAACACCTCCTTCAAGGCCGCGACCGACCCCCTCGCCTCGCCCTGCAGCTCATGCGGGTCGACCTTGTAGACCGAGGCCAGCTTGAGGATCAGCTGCACCGTCAGCGGCCGCTGGTTGCGCTCGATCAGGTTGAGATAGGACGGCGAGATGCCGAGCCCCTCGGCCATCGCCGTCTGGGTCAGGCCCTTGGCGTTGCGGATGCGGCGGATGCGCGGCCCGGCGAAAATCTTCTGCTCAGCCATCGACTGCCCTTGACAGGAATTTACATGGCATTGGCGTCAAATCCGTTGCTGTTGATTTTTACAATCATGACAAATTTACAACAGCCCTCTGTCAAACACAACACAGGTTTTCCCTTATCTCTGGCCATATCTTCTGATTTTTCTGGCTGAATTTGCGCCGAAATGTAAATTCAGTCACATCCCAATGCGCCGGAAGACGGGCGCACGGACAGAGTGCAGCAATCCTTCGGAGTGACTCATGACTGATTTTTACAATCTCGTTCCCTCGGCACCGGAAGGCCGCTTTGACGGCATCGAACGTCCCTATTCTCCGGAGGATGTGAAGCGGCTGCGCGGCTCGGTGCAGATCCGTCAGAGCCTGGCCGAGATGGGTGCCAACCGGCTGTGGAAGCTCATCCACGAGGAGGATTTCGTCAACGCGCTGGGCGCCATGTCCGGCAACCAGGCGATGCAGCAGGTGCGCGCCGGGTTGAAGGCGATCTATTTGTCGGGCTGGCAGGTCGCGGCGGACGCCAACACCGCTGGGGCGATGTATCCCGACCAGTCGCTTTATCCGGCCAATGCCGCGCCCGAGCTGGTCAAGCGCATCAACCGGACGCTGCAGCGCGCCGACCAGATCGAGACCTCCGAGGGCAACGGGCTTTCGGTCGAGACCTGGTTCGCGCCGATCGTCGCCGACGCCGAAGCCGGCTTCGGCGGACCGCTTAACGCCTTCGAGATCATGAAGGCGTTCATCGAGGCAGGTGCCGCCGGCGTCCACTACGAGGACCAGCTGGCGTCGGAAAAGAAGTGCGGCCATCTCGGCGGCAAAGTACTGATCCCGACCGCCGCGCACATCCGCAACCTCAACGCCGCGCGCCTGGCAGCGGATGTGATGGGCACGCCGACGCTGGTCGTGGCACGCACCGATGCCGAAGCCGCGAAGCTTCTGACATCCGACATCGACGAGCGCGACCAGCCCTTCGTCGACTACGATGCCGGCCGCACGGTGGAAGGCTTCTACCAGGTCAGGAACGGCATCGAGCCCTGCATCGCACGGGCCATTGCCTATGCGCCCTACGCCGATCTGATCTGGTGCGAGACCTCGAAGCCCGACCTGGCGCAGGCCAAGAAGTTCGCCGAGGGTGTGCGCAGGCATCATCCGGGCAAGCTGCTCGCCTATAATTGCTCGCCCTCGTTCAACTGGAAGAGAGAATCTCGACGACGCGACGATCGCCAAGTTCCAGAGGGAACTCGGCGCGATGGGCTACAAGTTCCAGTTCATCACGCTCGCCGGCTTCCACCAGCTCAACTACGGCATGTTCGAACTGGCGCGTGGCTACAAGGCACGGCAGATGGCAGCCTATTCCGAGTTGCAGGAAGCCGAGTTCGCGGCGGAGGCCAATGGCTACACCGCGACCAAGCACCAGCGCGAGGTCGGCACCGGCTATTTCGACGCCGTGTCGATGGCAATCACCGGCGGCAAGTCGTCGACCACCGCCATGCATGAATCGACCGAACACGCACAGTTCAAGCCGGCCGCCGAATAGCGGATCAGAAAACATCGAGGAAACGCCCAAAAAGGGCTTCAGACACAGGAGAAGACCAATGGCATCGATAAGCCGCGTCAAGGAACGGGCAGAAGAACAATCGACCACGATGAGTGTCGACCAGCAGGCGACGATCCGCATGCTCGCCAACGATTTGCACAGGCTGAACCAGTCAGTGATGAAGGCGGTCGAGGCGGGCGTCTCGGTGGAACTGGTGCGCTCGGCCAGGCACCATGGCGGCGACGGCAATTGGGGCGATCTGCTGATCCCGGTGATCGTCACCCAGCAGAGTCATGGCTGACCAGGAATCGTTGCAACCGACCCTTCACCTGCGCAGTGTATGCGCAGGTGAATTTTATTTTTATGCGGCCGATGCGTGGACAGGGCAGTACAGTACTGTTGCTTGACTCCACTGTCGCAGGAGGTGTTTCGGAAGCCTTTTATTTCAACTTGACATGGGTGCCATCTCACGCCAATTGTCGGCCAGATTCAACTCTGCATTGAAATAGGGGCGAGCTTCTTGGCCGACTTGGGTGCCCAGTGAGTAGCGAGGGCGAGACCGCAAAACATCCGAATCTGGCGACCCAGGATTCAAGCGCAGAGACGATCCACAGTCCCTCGCAAGTGCTTGTTGTCGGGAAATCGCCGATCAATCGCGTTGTTGTATCGAAGATTGTCGAGCGATCCGGGCTCAGGCCAATCTCGGAATCGCCCGATATGGCGGCGAAGACCTTGCGAACGCTGGTGCCAGGCGTGATTGTGCTGGACGGCGGCGCAGACAACAAGGACTGCGACAATCTGATGTCCGGCATCGAAACGCTGCGGCGGGCTTCGGGCAAATCGCTTCCGCCCGTCATCCTGCTTTCAACCAAGACCGGCACGCCGGAGAGCCTGGGCCTGTCGAGCATCATCGACGCCGTCGTCGCCAAGCCGATCACGCCCGAGCGGCTGCAACCGGTGATCGATCGCCTGATCAGCCGCTAACGGGTTTTCCATCCGCAAATGCTCGGAATAGAAAACTGAAAGCTGCAATCAAGCTGGGTTTTTGATGCTTTCGACCAATTCGGGCAATTGCCCGAGGTCGGCAATCTGGCGGAACCGCGGCTCGGCGACCGGCGCCTCGACATGCTCGAGCACCCAGGTCAGCTCATGCGGCACATGGACACCCCAGCCCCCTGCCTCGATGGCCGGCACCACGTCCGATTTCAGCGAATTGCCGACCATCATGCTCTTTGCCGGACCGTCGCCGTGGCGGCTGAAGAGGCGGGAATAGGTCGCGGCATTCTTGTCGCTGACGATCTCGACCGCGTCGAACAGGTCGCCGAGGCCTGAGCCAGCCAGCTTGCGCTCCTGGTCAAGAGATCGCCCTTGGTGATCAGCACAAGGCGATATGCGCCGGCAAGTGTCTCCACCGTCTCACGCACATGCGGCAAGACCTCGATCGGGTGGCTCAGCATCTCGCGGCCGGCGTCGAGAATCTGCGCTATGACCGAAGCCGGCACACGCCCGTCGGTGACCTCGATCGCCGTCTCGATCATCGACAGGGTAAATCCCTTGATGCCGAAACCATAGATGGCAAGGTTGCGCCGTTCGGCTTCGAGCAGTCGCGCCGAAATCTGCTGCTCCTCGCCATGATCGGCAAGCATGGCGGCGAAGCGCTTCTCCGTCATGCGGAAGAACTGTTCGTTCTGCCAAAGTGTGTCGTCGGCGTCGAAGCCGATGGTCGTCAGTTCGTTGTTTCGCATCGATGCCTTCCAGGTTGCGAGCCGCCCGAACCTAAGCCGGCCGGCGCGATTTTCAACCGGAACGAGGAATGCCGGCAGCGGCTCCCCTTCCCTTCCACAGGGGGGCACGGCTATACTCCGAAATCCGCAACCCAATCTGGTGAATGATGCCGCCTGCAAAAAAGGAAGTCCGTCCGTCGAGCCGCGGAGGACGGGCGCGCACGCCTGCCTTCGTGAAAAACCTGCGTGGTGTGAAGAACTGGAAGGAAGTCAGCGAATGGCTGGAATGGCGCGGCATCGAGGACATCGAATGCATCACGCCTGATCAGGCCGGCGTGGCGCGCGGCAAGATGATGCCGTCGAAGAAATTCACCTCCAACACCTCGCTGGCGCTGCCTTCGGCCGTCTTCATGACCACGATTTCCGGCGGCTACCCCGAAGACGGCAACGGTTTCCACTATCCGGAAGACGACGGCGATCTCAAGCTGATGCCGGACCTGTCGACTCTGACGGTGGTGCCCTGGGAAGAAGACCCGACGGCCGCCGTCATCTGCGACCTCGTCCACCAGGATGGCCGCTCCGTCGAATTCACCCCGCGCAACGTGTTGAAGCGCGTGCTTGCAGCCTATGACAAGCTCGGACTGAAGCCGGTGGTGGCACCCGAGATCGAATTCTACCTGGTGCGCAAGAATCCCGATCCGGACTATCCGCTGACCCCGCCCGTCGGCCGTTCGGGGCGCGCAATCGGCGGCGGCGCCGGCTATTCGATCGCCGGCGTCAACGAGTTCGACGAGCTCATCGACGACATCTACCATTTCTCCGAAAGCCAGGGCCTGGAGATCGACACGCTCATCCACGAGGAGGGCGCCGGTCAGCTCGAGATCAATCTGCGCCACGGCGACCCGATCGAGCTTGCCGATCAGGTCTTCATGTTCAAGCGCACCATCCGCGAAGCGGCGCTGAAGCATGAGATCTACGCGACCTTCATGGCCAAGCCGATCCAGGGCCAGCCAGGTTCGGCTATGCATATCCATCAGTCGATCATCGACAAGAAGACCGGCAAGAACATCTTCTCAGCCGAGGACGGCTCGGAAACCGAGGATTTCTTCCACTTTATCGGCGGCATGCAGAAGCACGTGCCGAACGCGCTGGTGATGTTCGCGCCCTATGTCAATTCCTATCGTCGGCTGACGCAGGCGGCCTCGGCCCCGGTCAACAACAAATGGGGCTATGACAACCGCACCACCGCGTTCCGCGTGCCGCGTTCGGATCCTGCGGCGCGACGTGTCGAAAACCGCATTCCGTCCTCCGATGCCAATCCCTACCTGGCGCTCGCGGCTTCGCTCGCTTGCGGGCTGATCGGCATCACAAGGAAGATCAAGGCCGAACCTCCGGTGCTGACGACCGCCAATGCACACGAGATCGACCTGCCGCGCAGCCTACTCGAAGCCGTCGACCTGTTCGAGGGCGACGAGGAACTCTGCGCGCTGCTGGGTAAGTCGTTCGCCGCCACCTATGCGGCGATCAAGCGGGCGGAATTCGAGACGTTCATGGAAGTGATCAGTCCGTGGGAGCGGGAGTACCTTCTGCTCAACGTTTGAAGAAGCGAATGGCGAATAGCGAATAGCGAATAGCGAATAGAAACAATATCGGTTCTTCCCTATTCGCTACTCGCTCTTCTACCCCTTCCGAAAACTCCCTCGAGTCTTCGCCCGTCATGCCCTACCAATCCCCCATTTCCCCCGGCCGTTCCTGGTATGAAGACACAGCCGGGCCACGACCCGAATACCCGACGCTTGACGGCGACCGGACCTGTGATGTCGTCATCATTGGCGGCGGCTTTACTGGGCTGTCTGCCGCAACACATCTGGCCAAGGCTGGAACGAATGTCGTTCTGATCGAAGCCTACCGCTTCGGTGACGGCGCTTCGGGGCGTAATGGCGGGCAGCTTGGCACCGGGCAGCGCGCCTGGGCCGAGGATCTGGAGGCGGAATACGGCCTGTCCCGCGCCAGGGCGCTGTTCGATCTCGCCGAGGAGGCCAAGGCGCATCTCATCGAATTCGCGGCCACCAACCAGATCGATATCGACTACATGCCGGGCCAGCTCTCGGTGGCGCACAAGCCGCGCTATGTCGACGACTACAAGGCGCATGCCGACATCATGGCCAGCCGTTTCTCCTATCCGCACATCTCCTTCATGGATGCGAAGGAGACGGCGGAGCGGCTTGGCTCGACCGCCTATTTCGGCGGCACGCGCGACACAGGCACCGGCCACATCCACCCGATGAAGCTGGTGATCGGCACGGCGCGGGTGGCGGCGCAGGCTGGCGCGCAGCTGTTCGAAGGGACGCCATCGACCGGCATCGTCTCCATCGGCGGCAAGGTCAGGGTTTCGACACCGAGAGGTACGATAACGGCGCAGAAATGCCTGATCGCGGTCAACGCCTATGGCGGCACGCTCGAACCGGTGAGTGCCGCGCACATCATGCCGATCGGCTCCTTCATCGGTGCGACCGTGCCCTTGGGAGTGGACACGAAAGTGCTGCCCGGCGGCGAGGCGGTTGATGATTCGCGCTTCGTCGTGCGCTATTTCCGCAAATCCAGGGATGGCCGGCTGCTGTTCGGCGGACGCGAGGTCTATGGCGTCAACGACCCGAAGGATATCCACATCCATATCCGCCGCCAGATCGTCGAGCTCTATCCGGCGTTGAAGGATATTGAGATCACCCATGGCTGGGGCGGCTATGTCGGCATCACCGTGCCGCGGAAACCGTTCGTGCGCGAAGTGATGCCCAATGTGATCTCGGCCGGCGGCTATTCCGGCCATGGCGTCATGCTGTCGAACTTCTTCGGCAAGCTCTATGCCGAGACCATTGCCGGGAATCGCGACCGGCTGAAGCTGATCGAAGACCTGAAGATTCCGCCATTTCCCGGCGGCAGGCGCTTCCGTACGCCGCTGCTTTTCCTGGCGCTGAACTGGTTCGCGCTGCGCGACAGAATCTAAAGCGCGTCGCGTTGAAACGGATTCATGCGACGCGCTTCAGATCTTTGTTTTTTGCATGTCGTTCTCCCAAAACCGAGATCACTTTTGGGCGACATGCATAGGCGGAACCGGATCGCCACGGTCCCACGCCATCACGATCTGATGTAATATTGTAATATTCATTGCCCTGGCGGCACGTTGCGGAAATGCCGGCAAAGGCGCAGAATCCCTTATAATGGCGTACTGATGCCACAATCGCGGGCGAAAGGTTCGCGCTTCTGGGCGACTATTCGGGGATTGCTGCGGGCTTGTCCGCGTTGATTTTGGGACCGATGCCGATCAGACGCCGGACTTCCGGCACCGATCGAAAGAACATTGGCCCGCGTATGGAGGTGGCAAGAGTGAGAGAGCCCTTCAGTTTCGGTGCGCCGGAACGTCGGCGCTTTGCCATGCAGTTCGGATACGACATGCGGCCGTCCTTCTGGCAGGAAGTCCGTTCGAACTCGCATCTGGTGATTGCCGCGGTCGGTACCGCCGCGCTGCTTGGCGTGGCCGCGGTGGCGCTCTGGCTGGCCTTGCCGACGAGCGAGCGGCAAGCGGCCGCCAGCCAGGAACAAAGCATTCCGACCATTCCGGTGAAGACGACGAAGATCGTGCCTGCCGGAACGACGGTGGCCGCGGCGACCGTGCCGCAGCCCGCCCGCAAGTCCGACCAGGTCTCACCGACCGTGGCAGCGGCGAAAGCAAACATACAAGCGCTTGCCGCCAATAACCCCCGCTGGACCGAGGCACAGCCGAAGACCGCTTCGGCGGCACCTGATCCCAATCAAGCGGCTGGCCCCAATCAGGTGGCCACTCAGGCTGAGCCGGCGCCGGACAAGCCGGCTGTCGCGGCGGCATTCGCGCAATCGGCGACCAATACCGATGCCGCCAGCGAACTTGCCAAGGTTGCCGCGCCGGCACCGGCGGCAGGCAGCAATCCGGATGGCGCGCAGACCGCCGCGATACCCGAAGTGCAGCCGCAAACACCCGAACAACAGCCGGCGGCAACCGACGATGATGGTAGCAAGGCCAAGGCCAAGCCGCGCAAAGTGGCGGCGGCCGGCAATGGGCGCATCCTGAGAGCGGTGACCATGCGCAGCGGCCCGAAGAAGAACGCAGCCGCTATCGCCACTGTGCCGGCAAGGACTTCGGTGCAGGTGATGAGCTGTAAGCAATGGTGCCAGATCGTCTACAACGGCAAGACCGGCTGGATCTACAAGAGCTACATCAAGACCGGCGCCTGATGTGTCTGCGCATTTGCGGCTGGGGCCGGCCTATGACGGCCCGCCGCCGAACATGCGCCGCAAACGCTGCCACCGTCTGGCGCGCCTGCCTTGCCTGACATGGTCGCCATGCTGGTCGAACGGCACCTCATAGAGGCCGCAGGTGGCGCAGCCCTCCCGCTTGCCGCAGACGGGAATCCAACATTTGACGTCATGCGTCCAGGCGAGCGCGACGCGCTCTAGGTGAAGGTTTGAAGAGCTTTTGACGAGTATCAGTTCGCCCGGCACCGCCGTGCGCCTGATATGATCGGAAACTTCCTTCGGCGTGCTAAGCTCGACAAACCGGCCGCTGTCACGGTCAGCCTGCCCCGCTCCCGAGCGGTGTGCGTGGTCGCCGGTATAGATCACCTGGTCCGCAATCTCCCGCGCGGTTTGGTAGGCGGTGGCGTATTTCCTGTTCGAGCCGGAATAGTCCGAGATCTGGCCAAGCACGATGCGCTTTCGACCGACAGTGGCCTTTGCCACCATGTCCAAGGCAAGGTTGATCGAGTGCCAAGGCGCTTTTGCGGCATCGACGATGAAGTGCGGGCCACCGTCGGCGACGAGCACGGCACAGCGATTAACCAATGGTTGGAAAGTCGCCAACTCTGCGGCAACCTTGTCCGGCGGGACGCCGAGTTCGAGCGCCGTCGCAACGGCGGCCGCGGTCGGCAGCCAGAAATGTTCGCCCGGAAACAGCGTCTTGAGTTCAACCACGCCGCCGCGCCAGTGGATCGACAGCGTCAGCCGATCCGGATAGGCGGCGTGGATGTCGGTGACGCGATAGTCGGCCATTTCAGCCGTGCCGAAGGTGACGACACGGCATCCGGCGCCGGCAGCCATGCCGGCCACATGGGAATCGTCGGCGTTGAGGACGGCAAGACCGTCCGGCCGCAGCGCTTCGACCAAGGCGCGCTTTTCCCTGGCAACATTCTCCACGGTCCTGAAACTGGCAAAATGCTCAAGGCGAACCATGGTGACGACAGCCACATGCGGCCGCAGCATTTCCGCCATCGGCCGCAGGGTATCGACGCCGGAGGCCCCGGCTTCGAAAACGACATAGTCGACCTCACCCACTTGCCGCATGCGCTTGTAGAGCGTGCTGACCAGCGAGTTCATGGTGTTGGCGAGTACGCGTGAATAGGTCGGCCGATGGGCGGCCAGTATATGCCCAAGCAGCGCCGTGACGGTCGATTTCCCCGAACTGCCGGTGACGCCGATGAAGGTCGCCTTGCTTTTCGCCCGTGCGCGCCTGGCTCTGTAGATCTTGACGCGACGCTGCAGGTCTTCGCGAACCTTCCGCACTCTCGCGTTCATCGCGCCATCCGCCCTCTAGCTTCTGAAACACTAGGACATGAGACCTTCGAGTCAAATCCGAGTCGCGGCGCGGGCAAACCGACCGGCGTTGCAAAGACGATACCCCTCAGATGCAGCGGCCGCCATCGACCTCCAGCGCCACGCCGGTGATGAAGGCGGCTTCATCCGATGCCAGCCAGAGTGCGGCATTGGCGATATCGAGGGGGGTCGAAAGCCGGCCGAGCGGGATCGAGGCGCGGAATGTCTCGCGGATCTCGGGCGTGTCGGCGCCCATGAATTTCTCCAGCATACCGGTTTCGCCGGCGACCGGGCAAAGGCAATTGACCCGGATGTTCTTGGGCGCCAGCTCCACCGCCATCGATTTCGTGGCGGTGATCGCCCAGCCTTTCGAGGCGTTGTACCAGGTGAGGCCGGGCCGCGGCCTGAGTCCTGCGGTCGAGGCCGTAGTCAGGATGACGCCGCCGCCTTGCTGGTCCATGATCGGCACCACTGCAAGGGCTGCATGGTAGATCGCCTTCATGTTGACAGCGGTGATCAGGTCAAAAGTTTCTTCGTCGACCTTGAGCATGTCGCCATTGCGATGGGTGTAACCGGCATTGTTGACCATGATGTCGATGCGGCCGAAGGCGCTCTTGGCGGCATAGACCATTTCGTCGAATTCGGAGCGTAGCGAGACATCGGTCTGCGTCCAGATCGCGGCCTCGCCGATCTCGCCGGCGACGCGCTGGGCGCCCTTGGCATTGAGATCGGCGACAACCACCCTGGCGCCCTCTTGCGCAAAACGCTTGGCCATGCCCTCACCGAAGCCGGATGCCGCGCCGGTGATGATGGCGACCTTGTTTTCCAGACGCATGGCTTGCCCGCTCATCGATATCTTCCTGGAACCAATAAGGCGACTGACCAGCGCGGCCCATGCCGCGACTGACAACGCGCCATTTCTCCCTTAGCTTTCGTCACATTCACGTTCTATGCTGCAACTGCGAAAGCTTCCGGAGTCTTCGTCCACCGACAAGCCTCCCGCAAGCGCCAGTGTCAAGCGCACATGTGGACCCAATCAATATCCAGCGATTGGTCCTCGATGTGACACCATGGCACTGGAAAATTTAAATCGATTAGAATATATCAGCCGCGTACTCGCGACCGGCGTCAAAGCGGACAGACCATGACCAGCCAGATCATCCCCGTCGACCCTTTCGACTTCATCATTTTCGGCGGCACCGGCGACCTGTCGGAACGCAAGCTTCTGCCGTCGCTCTACTATCGCCAGCGCGACCATCAATTTTCCGAGCCGACACGCATCATCGGCACGTCGCGTTCGAAAATGAGCGACGAGGAATTCCGGGCCTTCGCCAGCCAGGCGATCTCCGACCACGTCAAGCCGGCCGACATCGACGCCAAGGAGCTGAAGACCTTCCTGGCGCGGCTTTCCTACGTCTCGGCCGATGCAACGAGCGGTGCCGGCTTCGACAAGTTGAAGAAGGCGATCGGCGAGAGCGAGAGCATCCGCGCCTTCTACCTGGCGGTGGCGCCGGCGCTGTTCGGCGATATCTCGCACAAGCTCAAAGAGCACAAGCTGATCACGCCGAACTCGCGCATCGTGCTGGAGAAGCCGATCGGCCGCGACCTTGCCTCGGCGCGGGCGCTCAACGATCTTGTCGGCGACGACTTCCACGAAAGCCAGATCTTCCGTATCGACCACTATCTCGGCAAGGAGACGGTGCAGAACCTGATGGCGCTGCGCTTTGCCAACGCGCTTTACGAGCCGCTGTGGAATTCCGCCCATATCGACCACGTGCAGATCACGGTGGCCGAGACGGTCGGCCTGGAAGACCGTGTCACCTATTACGACAAGGCCGGCGCGCTGCGCGACATGGTGCAGAACCACATGCTGCAGCTGCTCTGCCTCGTCGCCATGGAAGCGCCGTCGTCGATGGACGCCGACGCCGTGCGCGACGAGAAGCTCAAGGTGCTGCGGGCGCTGAAGCGCATCAACGGCAACGAGGCGCCGAAGCACACCGTGCGCGGCCAGTACCGCGCCGGCGCCTCTGCCGGCGGGCCGGTGAAAGGCTATGTCGAGGAGCTCGGCAAGGACAGCAACACCGAGACCTTCGTCGCCATCAAGGCCGAGATCGGCACCTGGCGCTGGGCGGGCGTTCCGTTCTACCTCAGGACCGGCAAGCGGCTGGCGACCCGGGTTTCGGAAATCGTCATCGAGTTCAAGCCGATCCCGCATTCGATCTTCGGCGACAGCGCCGGACCGATCTTCGCCAACCAGCTGGTCATCCGGCTGCAGCCCGACGAAGGCGTCAAGCAGTTCATCATGATCAAGGATCCAGGCCCGGGCGGCATGCGGCTGCGCCAGATCTCGCTCGACATGAGCTTCGCGCAGTCCTTCGACGGCCGTGCGCCCGATGCCTATGAACGGCTGATCATGGATGTCATCCGCGGCAACCAGACGCTGTTCATGCGCCGCGACGAAGTGGAAGCCGCCTGGAAATGGATCGACCCGATCCAGAATGCCTGGGAAGGCGCCAAGCAGGAAGCACAGGGCTATACGGCAGGAACCTGGGGGCCATCGGCCTCGATAGCGCTGATCGAACGTGACGGGCGGACATGGCACGAGAGCAATTGAACGGCGCCAGCTACAACTGGAACGCTTTCCCCGACCGTCCGCAACTGGCGGCAGCGCTGGCCGCCCGCGTGGCCGATCGCCTGACCAGGGCGATCGCCGAACGCGGCACGGCCGTGCTGGCCGTCTCCGGCGGCACGACGCCGGCCAAATTCTTTGCCGCGCTTTCGGCGGCGGCAATCGCCTGGGACAAGGTGATCGTAACGCTGGTCGACGAGCGTTTCGTGCCGGCCTCCTCGCCGCGTTCCAATGCCGGGCTGGTGGCCGCCAATCTGTTGCAGAACGCGGCCAAGGCGGCACGCTTCGTGCCGCTCTACCATGAGGCATCAGGCATCGAGGATGCGGCGGCGTCGGACGATGCCGCACTGCGCTCCCTGCCCTGGCCGCTCGATGTCGTGGTGCTCGGCATGGACCGGACGGCCACACCGCCTCGTTCTTTCCCGATGCCGATGATCTGGCCAAGCTGCTCGACCCCGCCTCGGACAGGATCATCCTGCCGGTTCATGCGGCCAGTGCGGGCGAGCCTCGGCTGACCCTGACGCTGGCGCGCATCATCGATGCCGGCTTCATCGCGCTGCACATAGAGGGCGAGGACAAGCGCACCGCCTTCGACGGCGCAGTCGCGCCCGGACCGCGAAAGCCGATCCGTGCCGTGCTGGACGCCGCCCCCAGGCCCGTAGAGGTTTTCTGGGCGCCCTGATTTTACGTTAGTGGTCCCGGCAACGGCGGGAGGATGTTTCCGGGACCTCGCCTGAAAGGACCGACCGCCATGACCGCAAGACGCGACATCGAAGCCATCACGGAGCGCATCCGCCAACGTTCGAAGGCTGGCCGCGAGCGCTATCTCGGCCGCATCGCTGAGGCGTCGAACCAGACCGCCAACCGGTCGGTTCTGTCCTGCGGCAACCTCGCCCACGGCTTTGCGGTGTGCAGCCCCTCGGAAAAACTGGCGCTCGGCGCCGACAAGGTGCCCAATCTCGGCATCATCACCTCCTACAACGACATGCTGTCGGCGCATCAGCCCTTCGAGACCTACCCTGCCGTGATCAAGGAAGCGGCGCGCGAGGCTGGCGGCATCGCCCAGGTAGCCGGCGGCGTGCCGGCGATGTGCGACGGCGTCACGCAGGGCCAGCCCGGCATGGAGCTGTCGCTGTTTTCGCGCGACGTGATCGCCATGTCGGCGGCGGTCGGCCTGTCGCATAATATGTTCGACGCCGCCGTGTTCCTCGGCGTCTGCGACAAGATCGTGCCGGGACTGGTGATCGCGGCACTCACCTTCGGCCATCTGCCGGCGGTGTTCATTCCGGCCGGACCGATGACGACCGGCCTGCCCAACGATGAGAAGGCCAAGGTTCGCCAGCTCTACGCCGAGGGCAAGGCGGGACGCGCCGAACTGTTGGAAGCCGAGTCCAAGTCCTACCATGGGCCGGGCACCTGCACCTTCTACGGCACGGCGAACTCCAACCAAATGCTGATGGAGATCATGGGCCTGCACACGCCGGGCGCATCCTTCGTCAATCCCGGCACGCCGCTGCGCGAGGCCTTGACCCGCGAGGCGACGAAGCGGGCGCTGGCGATCACCGCGCTCGGCAGCGCCTATACGCCGGTCGGGCGGATGATCGACGAGCGCTCGATCGTCAACGGCGTCGTCGGCCTGCACGCCACCGGCGGCTCGACCAACCACACCATCCACCTGATCGCGATGGCGGCGGCGGCCGGCATCGCACTGACCTGGCAGGATATTTCCGACCTCTCGGAAGCGGTGCCGCTCCTGGCGCGGGTCTATCCGAACGGGCTTGCCGACGTGAATCATTTCCATGCCGCCGGCGGGCTCGGCTTCCTGATCCGCGAATTGCTTGACGAAGGCGTCCTGCACGAGGATGTGCAGACGGTGTGGGGCGAAGGCCTGCGGCCTTACGCCGTCGAGGCAAAGCTCGGCGCAGATGGCTCCGTGGTGCGCGAGGCATCGCCGCAGGCCAGCGGTGACGAAAAGGTGCTGGCGCCGTTCCACAAGGCGTTCCAGCCGACGGGCGGCCTGAAAGTGCTGGCGGGCAATCTCGGCCATGCCGTCATCAAGACCTCCGCCGTCAAGCCGGAACGGCGCCTCATCGAGGCACCGGCCAAGGTGTTCGACAGCCAGCAGGGCCTGAATGATGCCTTCAAGGCGGGCACGCTGACCGGCGATTTCATCGCCGTCATCCGCTTCCAAGGGCCGAAGGCCAATGGCATGCCGGAACTGCACAAGCTGACCACCGTGCTCGGCATCCTGCAGGACCGTGGTCAGCGCGTCGCGCTGGTCACCGACGGGCGCATGTCGGGTGCCTCCGGCAAAGTGCCGGCGGCGATCCATGTGACACCGGAAGCAGTCGAGGACGGGCCGATCGCCAGGATCCATGACGGCGACATCATCCGCCTCGACGCCGATGCTGGAACGCTGGAGGTGTTTGTCTCGGCTCCTGAATTCGCGCTTCGCCGTACAGCGGAAGCCGATCTCATCGGCAATGAGTTCGGCTTTGGCCGCGAGCTTTTCGCCGGCTTCCGGCAGTTGGTGGGCCGTGCCGACCATGGCGCCAGCGCCTTCGGAACGGCTTGAGCTCTCTGATTTCCGAATGAAAAGGGCGGCCTTGAGCCGCCCTTTTGCCTGTCCTGATGCTACTGGACTTTGAGCTCACTCCGCTCGCCGGCCTTGACCGTGAAAGGGGTTTCCTTGTCGGCCTTGTCGGTGGTGAAATTGGTCACGAGCACATAGTCGCCCGCCGCCAGCGTGGTCTGCATCTTCTCTCCATAGGCGTAGGTCACCTGCTTGCGCTCGCCCTGGATATTCTTCTTGGCTTCAAAGATCTTGAAGCCGTCAGCGCCTGGCGCATCGACAGCCAGGACGCCGGCGTTCAGCGTCACGTTGACATCGGTCATCTGCCCGACCGTCACGCTAAAAGGCTGTTCCGTGGACACGGCCTGCACATCGACGCCCATCACATAGTCACCCGGAGGCAGATCGAACTGGCTGTCGGGTCCGTAAGCGTAGGTCACCTGATCGCGGGAGCCATCGAGCTTCTTGGCGGCCTTGTACACCTTCCAACCCACATCGGTTTCGGCCTTCTCACCGCCCTGGGTGTAGAAGGCGTTGGCCTTGGCCTTGCCGACGCCGACGATGATGTCCTTGTCGACGACCTGGCCGGCGACTAGTTGCATGGTCTCGCTTGCCTCGCCGGCCCCCAGCTTCACGGTAACCTTGGTCTCGCCGGCCGAGACGACGTAGTTGACCTCGCCGTAGTTGGCGTCGGACGTGCCGCCGGGATAGGCGATGCTGATCTGCGCATTGCGGTCGACTTCGGCCCCCGGCGCCGGCCGGGCGTGGATCGACAGCTCCGCGGCGTTTAGATTGAGCGCAAGCTCCGTTGCCTTGTCCGCCGTCAGCGTGACCTTCTGCTGCGCCTTGGCGGCACCACTCGAGGCGACGACGATGTAGTTGCCAGCGGGAACGTGGAATTTGACAGAGTTGTAGCCGTCGTTGACATGGTCTCCACCGACACCCTTGGCATCGTCCGGAAAGACCTCATAGTAGACGTCGATCTTCGGCACCTCGCCGCCCTCTTTCAAGAACGCTTGCGGGATGAGGTTGTAGTCGACCTCGGCCGCTTTCGGCGCAGGCGCCGGTGCTGGTTCGGGAGCCGGGGCTGGGGCCGGCGCAGGGGCTGGTGCGGGCGCAGCCACGGTCTCGACCAGCGCTTCCTGCAGCGCCTTCTCGTCCGAGGCCTGGATGTACTTGCCGCCGGTGTTGTCGGCGAGGCAGGCGATCTGCTTGCCTTCATCGGCGGTCAAGCCGAAGCCGACGACGTCGGCGGTGAAGTCGACGCCGGACGCTTCGAGTTCCTTGCCGAGCGCACAGGGGTCGCCACCGCAGGTTTCGAGCCCGTCGGTGATGAGGACGACGGTCGCCTTGTCCTCGGTGTATTTCAGCGCTTCGGCTGCCTGCTTGACCGCCGCCGTCAGCGGCGTCTTGCCGAGGAATTTCAGACTGTCAGCGGCATCCGTGATGGCGCTCGCCGAGCCCGCCTGGGGCGGCACGATCAGCTGGATGTCGTCGCAGCTGCCTTTTTCGCGATGGCCATAGGCCATGAAGCCGATCTCATCGTCGGCGGGAACCGATTGAAGCACGGTCCTCAGCGATTCCCTGGCGATTTCGAGCTTGGGCTTGCCGTCGATCTGCGCCCACATCGAGCCGGAAGCATCGAGAATGATGATGACCTTGTTTGCGGCAAAGCCGAACGTCGTCATGAAAAACAGGAGGATCGCCGCAGCGACGCCCCGCGCAAGTACCGCCATCGAAATCTCCTGAGTTAGCCCCCTCATCCGCATAGGGAAGCTATTTGACGCGACGTCAGGACACAAGCCCGGGCGCGCCGCCATGTCGCTCAGGTGTTTGAGCGGTGACAGAGTGTTCGTGCAGGAAGATCGCCCGCAGCGGGCGTCTCCGAGCCTAGAACGGAGTCCAGATCAATAGGTGGTGCGGCGCTCTTCCGAGGGCGGCCTGCCGAACTGCAGCCGGTAGCTCTGGGCAAAATAGGAATGCGAGGTGAAGCCGGTCGCGATCGCCACGTCGAGGATCGGCATGTTGGTCTGGCGCAGCAATTCGCGTGCCCGCTCCAGCCGCAACCGCATGTAATAACGGCCGGGCGTGACATTGAGGTGGCGCAGGAAGAGGCGCTCCACCTGGCGCACCGAAAGTCCGGCCGATTTGGCGAGCTGCACCGCCGAGAGCGGCTCGTCCAGGTGGTCGGCCATTAGTTCGACGATGCGCCTGAGCTTCTCCGACTTGCCGGTCAGGTCGCGCTCCGGCCCGACGCGCTGGCGGTCGCCGGCCGAGCGGATGCGCTCGTGCTGGAACTGGTTGGCGACGCCATTGGCGAGGTTCGAGCCGAAATCGCCACGCACGATCTCCAGCATCAGATCGATCGAGGTGGTGCCGCCGGCGCAGGTGTAGCGCTTGCGGTCGATCTCGAAGACATTGCCGGTGCAGTTGATGTCGGGGAAGCGCTCCATGAAGCCGGCGCGGTTTTCCCAATGGATGGTGCAGCGGTAACCGTCGAGCTGTCCGGCCTCGGCCAGCAGATAGGACCCGACCGACAGCGCGCCAAGCGCATTGCCGCGCCGGCCCCAGCTGCGCAAGGCCGCCAGAACCTTGCTCTTGCCGGGAAATTCGGTCGTCAGGCCGACCGAAACGAACAGGATGTCGACCGGCGGCAGGTCGGCGACGGCATAGTCGATCTTAAGCGGCAGGCCGTTGGATGCCATCACCGGATCGCCGTCGGCCGACACCGTGGTCCAGCCATAGAAATCGCGGCCGAGCAGGCGGTTCGCCGAACGGAAGGTGTCGATCGCGGCGGCGAGCGAGAACATGGAAAACTTGTCGACCAGCAGAAAGGCGAACTGCCGGCCACCTTGAACGGGATCTGTCGTGACCGGCCGTTCCGGGGAAATGGTGGGGTTCGGCAAAACTGGCGCTTTCAGGGTCAACCCGGGCTCAGAAGGAGGGCCGCTTCAATCCGGCCGCAAGGTAGGCAGAAGCTAACGTATTGGCCATCAGCATGGCAATGGTCATCGGCCCGACGCCGCCGGGCACCGGCGTGATGGCGCCGGCTTCCTTGGCCGCCTCGGCATAGGCGACATCGCCGACGAGGCGCGACTTGCCCTCGCCCTTCTCGGGCGCCGGAATGCGGTTGATGCCGACATCGATGACGGTGGCGCCGGGCTTCACCCAGTTCCCCTTGATCATCTCCGGCCGGCCGACGGCGGCGACAAGGATGTCGGCCGTGCGGGCAAGCGCCGGCAGGTCCTTCGTGCGGCTGTGGGCAATGGTGACGGTGCAGTTGGCGGCAAGCAGCAGGTTGGCCATCGGCTTGCCGACGATGTTGGAGCGGCCGACGACGACGGCGTTGAGGCCGGACAGGTCCTTGCCGCGCACGCGCTCGATCAGAAGCATCGAGCCGGCGGGCGTGCAGGGAACGAAGGCGGTGTCGAGTTCGCCGGTGCCGAGCTTGCCGACATTGATGAAATGGAAGCCGTCGACGTCCTTCTCCGGTGCGATCGTCTGGATGATCTTGCCGGCGTCGATATGGGCGGGCAGCGGCAGCTGCACCAGGATGCCGTTAACCCCCGGATCGGCGTTGAGGTCGCCGATGATCTTGAGCAGCGCCTCCTCGGAGGTCTCCGCCGGCAGCGTGTGCTGCAGCGAATGAAAGCCGCATTCCTTGGCGGTGCGCGACTTGGAAGCGACATAGACCTGGCTCGCCGGATCCTCGCCGACGATGACCACGGCCAGACCAGGCTTGGCCTTGCCCTTGGCGACCAGCTCGGCGGTCAGCGTCTTGACCGTCCGCACCACATCCTCGGCAACGCTCTTTCCGTCAATCACTTCGGCCATGAACCATCCTCAACACTGTTTCACCCAACGCCGCTTTCGCGAATAGAATGCCGCGGCGGCGGCACCATGCAGCGCGGCATTGTCACGAAAATTCCGGCACGCAATCCCGCCAAAGCGCCGTCCCATGCCGTTTACGCGAAAACCAGGATGGTTTTGTTCGGCCTCGGCGATGTATCTTGTGGCTCAGAAGTAGCGGCGGCGGGTGCGGCTCTCGGTGAGTTCGCGAACCGCCTCGCGGAATTCGCGCAGGCTGGCGCGAATTTCCTCTATCGGCGCCTGTTCGGCGCTTTCCTCGGCCGGCGAAGGCTCAGCCGGTGGCTGGGCTGGATAGGCCTGCGGTTGCGGCGGAGCGGGCTGCGGCGGATACGGCGTATGCCCAGCATAGGGCGCCGTGGCCTGGGCGTAGGGGCTGCCTGCCGGTGGCGCCTGCCATGGCTGCATCTGCGGATAGCCCGGCTGCTGCGCAGAGGGATAGGGCGGCGGCGGATAGAGCGGCAGCTGTGGCATCAGGGGCGACCGCGATGGCGGCCCCATCGGCTGGGAATAGGCGGCATCGAAGCCTGGCGGGAAAGGCGGCCGCGCATAGTCTGACGGCCGAGGCATGAAGGCGGACTCCGTGTTGGGGACACCCGAGGGCATGACAGCATCCGCCGGCTGCGTGTTTCCACTAAAGGCGGCGAACTCGTCGTCATCCGCCTCTGTGGAGGGTTTGCGGGATACGGCATTGCGCAGCTTTGCCATAAGCGCGGCGATGCGCCCGGGCCGTTCGACGGGAGCGGCTTTGGCCTGTACCACGGGCGGTGGTGGTGCAGGCGGAGGGGGTGGCGGCGCTGGAGGTACCGGTGCGGCCGGCATTGGCGGCGCGGGCGGCGGTGCTGCCCGGAATGCCTGCTCCTCGAGGGGCGCCTTGCGGTCGCGGCGCGAGCGCGATGTCGCGGTCTCGCGCAGGCTTTCATAGGCGCCGCGCATGGCGCCAAGGCCAACGCCAGAGGCAAAGCCGAGCAGCAGGCCTGCAAGTGCCATCAAGGCTCGCGACGGCCCCTTCGCCTCGAGCGGCGCGAAAGCCTTGGAGATCACATTCATGTTGGCGGTGTTGATGTCCTTCTGTTCGCCGGTCTCCTTGGCGCGCAGCAGGTACTGTTCGTAGACGGAGCGCTTGGCGGCGGCCTCACGCTCCAGTTCGCGCATCGACACCAGGTCGTTGTTGACGTCGCCACTACGCACCTTGAGCTGGGCAAGGCGGGAGGAGAGATCCTGCTCGAGTTGGACGGCGCGTTTCAGGTCGACCTGCAGCGAGGAGGCAATGCGGCGCAATTCGCCCGCGATGCGGTCGCGCGCGCCGGCGATCTGTGCGTTGAGCGCCTGGAGTTCGGGATGGCGCGGGCCAAGCCGGATGGCTGCGCGGTCCGCCTCCTGCTTGAGCGTCGCATATTGTGAGCGCAGATCGCTCATCGTGTTGGAGTTGATCTCTTCCGGCAAGGTGCCGGAGAGAACCGAATTGACGTCGATCGAGCGCGCCGAGGCCGCCCTTGCATTGAGCTCCAGCGTGCGGGCGCGGGCGACCGAGAGCTGCTCGTTGAGCTTCAGCATCTCGTCGTCGCTGATCAAATGGCCCTGTGCGTCGACAAGATCATGCGAGGCCCTGAACTCCTCGACCTTGCGCTCGGCCACCTCGACGCCTTTGCGCAGTTCATCGAGCCTTGCCGTCAGTTCGTCGGTTGCGCGGCCCGCCGTGTCGGACTGGATCTGACCAAAGGTCTGCAGAAACACATCTGTCATTGTGTTGGCGATGAGAGCCGATTTCTCGCCGTTCTGCGTGATCGCGCTGACAGTGATGACGAAGGTCTTGCCGCCGCGCTCGACCGACAGGCTTTCGGCCAGATTGCCGACGGCGAGCGCACGCCGGCGGACCTCGTCAGCGCCGCTCGGGCCATCCTGGTGCGGAAGAATCGAACGAATGAGAGACCTGATGCCAAACCCGCCGGCACCCTGGCCGTTGAACTCCGGATCGTTGCTCAGGTTGAGCTTGTCGACGACCTTGTTGAGGACAGTGCCCGAGGTCAGCACCCGGACCTGGTTTTCAACGATGGCGAGCGTGGCATCGGAAGCGACCACATTCTGGGTGAGGTCGCGGTCGGTGAGCTTGAGGTCGCGCGGATCGACGATCAGCTCGGCGGTGGCTTCATATTTCTTTGGCGTCGACAGCGCGATGGCGATGCCGAGCCCGGCACCGATCAGGGTGGTGGTGATGATCAGCAGCTTCGACCTGGCAATGCCGCGCACCACCTGCATCGGATCGATCAGCGGTTTCCATTGCTGGTCGTCCCTGCGATCGCCAGAGGATGTATCCGCTCCGCCCCTATGGCGGGATCCGGACGTGTCATGCGAGCGAGCGCTGCCGGAAGGCTCTTCAGCGGCCTGGCTTGAATACGGCATGGCCGGCGGCAGATCGCCGGCGTCGTCGTCATCCTGTGAGCGCCCAGCGCGATCCTGCGCGGGGGCTTCCGGCTCTGGCCGGAACCGCTCTGTTTCGGCGGCCGACGGATTTGGGTTTGCCCGCGCCTCACGCTGCGAGCGGGCAAGACGATGGCGCGTGGCGGCGTCCTCACGCCATGCCGAATCTGCCCGATCGCCTATCGAGACCAGGGATGGGTCGTCCTCACCGCGCATGGCCTGGCCGAGCGCCAGCAAGGAACGCTCGCGCCTCCAGTCTTCACGGTTTTCCCTGTCGACCATTGTCTTGGAGCTTTACTCTTTGGCCGCTGGGCAGCGGCGGTCGGCTATTCGTTAAGTCACGCTAAACAAGCATAGGAAACAAAAGGTTAATTTTGGCCGGCCGGCGGGTAAGCTTTTCATAACCTCAAGCGCTGGAATCTCGGCGCATCAAGGCTCCAGAACGGCACGTTAAGCTTTCCCGCCTATGGCTTCCCAGACATGACCGAAGCTCGCGGCATACCGCAAAGGCGGCCCCTCGCCCGGATCGGCACTTTCGTGGCCGAGCGACGGGGGTTGGTGCGCGACTATTTTTCCGCGATCAGCGGCGCCGGCGGGCGATTGGTGTTTTCGCTGGCCTATTTCATCGCGCTCGCCAACACGCTGTCCATCTCCGAATTCGGCATGTTCGCCACCGCTTCGGCGGCCGGCGTGATGCTGTCGCGGATCCTGGCCTTCGGTTTCATCTCGGCGCTCTATCGCACCGCCACCATCCGCCCCAATCTGATCGGCACCTTCACCGCCGGCTTCCTGCTGCTCGGCATCGTCTCGCTGCCGCTCTTGGCCGCGGCCTCGTTCGGCGTCTACCTGATCTTCTTCGCCGGCACCGTGCCGCTGTCGGTGTTTTCGGCGATCGTGTTTGCCGAAGCGCTGTTGTGGCGGCCGGTCGAGGTGGCGCTGATCGTCAACAACGGGCTGGCAGATTCGGCCGCGCCGCCATACTGGCGATCGTAGCAACGGCATTCCGGGCGCTTGGCGCGGTGCTGTTCATGGTCTCGGCGCAACACAGCATCTGGGCGTGGTCGTGGTTCTATATCGGCGCCAACGCCGCCTCATTGCTTTTGGCTTTCGGCTGGTTCTATCCGCGCCAAAGACTGCGGCTGCGCATCGAACTTTATCTCAGGCGGCTGGCCGATTCCCTCTACGTCGCCGGCGCCGAAATCCTGTTCTACCTGCAATCGGAATTCGACAAGCTGCTGGTGCTGGCGATCGGCGGCCCGCATCTGGCCGGCATCTATGCCATCATCATGCGGCTGGTCGACCTGACCGCGATCCCGATCCGCACCTTCTCGATGATGCTGGTGCAACGCATGATGCGCGCGCCGGACCTGTTGTCGCGGCTGACGGTCAAAAGCGGCATCGAGGGCGGCGTCTTCCTCGTTTCAACGCTGGCGCTGCTGGCGCTCGGCATCGTGCTGCATTTCTTCCCCAACGCGCTTGGCAGGAATGTCTCCGAGGCCGCGCCTCTGGTGGCGCTGGCGATCTGCGTTCCGGGACTGCGCAATCTGGTCGAATACCAGGCCGAGCTCCTCTTCGCGCGCGGCCAGACCCTGGTGCGGGCGATCAATCTCGGACTGCTCGCCGCGCTGAAGGCGCTGTTGCTGACCTATGTGCTGACCACCATCTCCGACACGTCGACGCTGGTGCTGTCGCTCAACATCGTCTTCCTGCTGCTCTATCTCGCCTCGATGCTGCTGACCTATTCAGCAATGCGCAAGCCGGCGAAAGCAATCTGAATTCAGGTGAGGCCGGCCTGCAAACGGCGGCGTCCTGCGCTTCCCCGTTCTACTGCGTCGCAGTAGAACTGAGCTCACGTACGAAAAGTACGCTCCACTCCGGTTCTCGGAAGCCACTATTTTCGGCTCGCCCTGACCTGAATTCCTGCGCCGGCTAAGCCAGCCCGATCAGGCGGCGGATGCGGCCGACATCGGTGCCGATGAAGGATTGCATGCCGATCGCCACCTGCTCCGGCGCCATGCCGGCAACGAAGCGGCGAAACTCGTCATCCGAAAGTGCTTCGCCGGTCCAGTGGACGCGGCAGAATTCGTCCGAACCGTGGAAATGGCCGGCGCCGTCCTGCACATCGTCGACATAGCGGCCATAGATCATGCATTCGGAGAATTTGCGCGCCTGGCCGACCACCTCGACCCAGTCGCGGCCATGCACCTTCTCGATCTGGCCGCACATGGCAAGCACAGTGTCGCGGCGCCAGGCGATCAGTGTCGAGATGTAATCGTGAACCGACGTCCGCGAGCGGTCGATGCCGAGTGCCGAACCTGCATTGCGCGACCAGATGCGATGTTCGTCGTGACCGTCATCCGCAAGCACGCCGTCGCGGCGGAAAAGCCGCGCCTTGCCGTCGCGCCAGAAGGCGGAGCAGTCGAACGCCTTGAGGAAAGCGACGTCGGAATCGCAGAAGACCAGAACGTCTTCCCTGGCGTGCGCTGCGATGGCGATACGGCGCAATTGCTGCACGTGCCAGCCGCGCAGCGGCTGCGTCCTCAGGCTGAGCCAGACACGTCGGCGAAACAGGCTGAGCGGATCGTCGAAAGCATGCAGCCAGCGCGGCAGCAGGTCACGCTCGTCGACAACGGTGCGCCGGTCTGTCTCCAACTGACGGAAAAGCGCGACGTCGCGATGTTCGACCAGGATGTAATGGTGCGCGGCACCGGACACATGCCGATCGAAGGTCTCGCACAACAGCCGGCAACGCTCGAAGTCCGGAGCATAGCTTGCCGTCACCACTGCTGCTGTCGGCGTCTTCGGCAACGGGCCCGGGCCGGTAAGGGCGTCTGGAACGAACCGCTTGTTCAACGGAGCTCTCCGGCCGTTTCGGCACCGCGCGACCATCTCTGCTTGACGACCCGCCACAGGAACACAGGATTGCCGACCACGTAACGGCGCCAGAGCCGGCCCGGCTCGACCGCCAGCCGGAACAGCCATTCCAGGCGCAGGCGGCGCATCCACAACGGCGCGCGCGGCACCGAGCCGCTCAGGAAATCGAGCAGCGCGCCGACCGCGACCGGCATGGTACAGTGGCGTTCGTCGATGTGGCGCGCGATCCACAGTTCCTGGCGCGGCACGCCCATGGCGACCAGCAGCATATCCGGCCGCAGCGCTGCGATCCGGCCGATGATCTCCGGCTCCTGTTCGGCGGAGAAATAGCCGTCATGAATGACCACGAAATTGTGCTGCACGGCAAGGGCGGCCAGCTTGACCGATGCCGCCTCGGCGTTGACGCGCGTCGCGCCGAGCAGCCCGACGGTCAGCGGCCGCGTCGAGGCCTGCAGGAAGGCCGGCACGAAGTCAGTGCCGTTGAGATTGTCTGGAAACGGCGCGCCATAGAGAATCTTGGCGGCGAGATCGACGCCGATGCCGTCCGGCAGGATGAGGAAATCGTCGAGCGCCTCGGCGAAGACCGGATCGGTCCGGGCGATGTTGGCATTGTGGGCGTTGAGAAAACTGACCTTGGTGAAGCGCCGCTCGGCGATCAGCCGGCTCAGCAGGGCGATGGCGTCATCCCAGCGGATGGCGAGCACCGAGATGCCGAGAATCGCCTTCAGGCTGTCGAGGCCGAACACGGCGCGGGCGGTGTGCATGTTCATGCAAACACCTCCTGCCTGACCATGCCTAGTTTTTCCAAGCCATGCCGGATGGCGGTATCGAGCGCCTTCATCTGCTGGCGATGGAATGCGCTGCCATCGACATCCCGCATATCGGCCGCCGCGGCCTCCAGTGCCCTGGCGAAATCAGCTGGATCGTCGGTGACGACGCAATTGTCGGGGCGATGGTCGATGCCGCGCAGCGAGCGGCTGGTGGCAACCGACGGCAGGCCGAGTTCGAAAGTCTCGATGGTCTTTAGCTGCACGCCGCTGCCGGCGGTGCTGATCAGCGGGATGACGGCCGCGCCGCACACGAAATCCCTGGCATCCGGGATCCGGCCGACAAATTGGACACCCGGATGCGCCGAGCTGACGCCGGAAGGCATGTGGCCGGCGATGCGGATGCGGAAATCCGGCCGCAAATGCGGCACCACCTTGCCCAGGAACCAGTCGAGGCCGATGCGGTTCGGCTGCCAGGTCCAGGTCCCGATCAAGGCAGCATCGCAGTCGATCCGGCGCTGGCCTTTCCGGGTCGGCGCTTTGGCGCCTGTCACCAGCGGCAGCACCGCCGAGCGGTCGGCGGCAGCGACGCCAAGTGCCGCGCGATCTTCCTCGGCCAGGGTGAAGACAAAGCGCGCACGGCGGCAGAGACGCTCTTCCATAACTTTGAGCAGCCTTGCCTCGCGACGGAACAGCAGGCGCTGGAAGAGGCCGCCGGCGGCAGCCGCGTTTTCACGCGCCGAGAGATGCTCGACATTGTGGGCGACGAAGATCGAAGGCTTGTCTTCGAAGAGCTTTTCGAAGGCACCGGCGAACTGTACGGAATTCAGCACATAGCCATCGAACGGTCCGACCTGTTCGATGGCGGCCTTCACATCGTGGTCGGAAACCGCGCGCAGCTTGACCGACGCGAAGGTGAGGCCTGAAAGCATCGCCTTGCCGACCCAGGCGAGTTTTTGCAGCGCGAAGGCACTTTCCGTGCGCACGTCGATGGCACCCAGCACCACGGTGTTTTCGGGGTCGGCCGCGGCTCTCCCGGGCCAGGTGAAGCCGATCACCGTGACGCGCGCGCCGGCGCGCCGCAAGGCGGCGATAATCGCAGCATTGGCGATCTCGTAGCCCGAGGCGAGAGCGCCGTCGGGCACGATCGATGTGGCGAACAGCAGATGCATCTCACCTATCCTGTGGTGTAGCCGGTAGCAAAGCGCGGTGAACCCTTGATTAAGCGAGTACAATCAACGGCCGAAAAGCCCCTGCCTGACGGGCCTCTCCGCGCAAGGTGATTAACGAAACCTTATCATCGTGGTGCTACCAGAGCGCGACTCACCATGTGGCTGGACTCGGATGATCCCTTTGCCATCGGATGGTTCGGTATCGATCGCTGGACGGTCTCCCCGGCTTGACGTGGAGGCAGTCGAAGTGGTCGTCACCTTGCCGACCTTCAAGCGGCCCGAACAGGTGCTGGAAACGCTGGCGTCACTGCGCGCGCAGCTGACCGGCAGGCGCTTTGCCGTCATCATCATGGAGAACGAAGCCGAGGCGCGGGAAGGCGCCAAGGCGGTGCTGCCGCTGTTCGAGCGCGGCGAGATGCCGGGCATGGTCATCATCGCGCATGAGCGCGGCAATTGCAGCGCCTACAATGCCGGCTGGCAGACGGCGATCCTGCACTTCCCGAACTTCAGGCATCTGCTGGTCATCGACGATGACGAGATCGCCGATCCGCACTGGCTGGAACGTATGTGCGCGGCTGCCGAAAGGCTCGGCGCCGATATTGTCGGCGGCCCGCAGGTGCCCGTCTTCGCCGATCCCGCCCATGCGAAATGGGCCGAACATCCTGTCTTCGCACCGCCCTACCGGGCGACGGGACGCGTGCCGGCGCTCTATTCGTCCGGCAATCTTCTGGTCGGGCGCAACGTGCTGGTCGCCATGGGGCCGCCCTTCCTCGATCTCAAATTCAATTTCATGGGCGGCGGCGACTCGGACTTTCTCAGCCGGTCGGCGCAAAGGGGCTTTGTGCTCGGCTGGTGCGCCGAGGCCAAGGTGCGGGAGACCGTTCCGGCGCGGCGTGTCGAGGCCGACTGGGTCCGGGCCCGCAGCCTGCGCAACGGCGTCATCTCGACACTGGTCGAGAAGAAGAAACGCGCCGGCACGCCGCTGGCCGGCGCCAAGGTGTTGGCGAAGAGCCTGGCGCTGCTGGCCGCCTCGCCGTTTCGCGGCCTGTTCGGGCTGGTCCAGACCGGATCTCCGGCGATCGCCATCTACCCCGTCCACGTGGCGCTGGGCCGCGTGCTGGCCGAATTCGGATATGCCAATGAGCAGTATCGCCAGCCCGAGAAGAACTGAGCGCGCCCCGCTCAGCGACGCGTTCACGCGCGACGGCGTGGCGACCGCGATCGCCGCACTTCTGTTCACCGTCATCATGGTGTCCTTCCGCCCGTTCCAGCCGGCCGGCGCCGAACTCACCGGCGACGGCGGCGACATCGTCAACCAGCTCGGCTTCGGTTCGCTCGGTGCCGTTTCGATCTTTTCGCTGATGGCCTTTGCCGATCCGCGCATCGTGCGCTCGCTGCTCAGCCCGTCATGGGTGCTGATGCTGGGCTTCTTCTTCCTGTCGGTGGTGCTGGCGACCGACCCGCCCTCGGCGATGCGCGCCGCATCCTTCACGATGATCGGCATCCTGACGATGGCAACGATCCTGGCGCTGCCGCGCGATGCCGAATCCTTTTCGAAAGTCATCATCTTCACCGCGGTCGTGGTCATGGGGCTTTCCTACCTCGGCCTCATCGTCTTTCCGCACGAGGCGATGCACACCGCCGATTCCCAGGAACCGGAACATGCCGGCCTGTGGCGCGGCGTGTTCACCCACAAGAACATCGCCGGCCCGATCATGGCCTGCTTCAGTTTCGCCGGCCTCTATCTCTACCGGCGCGGGCAGCGCTGGTGGGGCGCGGGGATCTTCTGCGCGGCGATGGTCTTCATGCTGCACACCGGTTCCAAGACGACTGCCGGCCTGGTGCCGTTCTCGATCCTGATCGTGGTACTGCCGAGCCTGATGGGCATGCGGCTCGGCACGCCGATCCTGTTTGCGCTGGCGATCATCGCCACGGCGGTCGGCACGCTGGGCATCGTCTTCCTGCCCCCGGTGAAACATCTGGCGGCGATCTATTTCCCCGACATGACCTATACCGGCCGCACGACGCTGTGGGAGTTCGCCGGCTCGATGCTGGTGAAGAAGCCATGGACCGGCTACGGCTATGAAAGCTTCTGGGGCACGCCGCTGCTGCTCAACCAGGACCAGCCCTTCGACCGGCCCTGGGATATCCGGACCATCGTGCACGGCCATGACGGCTATCTCGACATCGCCGTGCTGATGGGCATCCCCGCCCTTTGCGTGGCGGTCTACACCTTCCTCATCGCGCCGCTGCGCGACTACATGCGCATTCCGCTGCGCAGGGAAAACATCTTTCTCGGCGACTTCTTCATGATGGTGGTGCTGTTCACCGCGCTCAACGCTTTCCTAGAAAGCTTCTTCTTCCATCGCGGCGACCCGGTCTGGCTGTTCTTCGTGCTCGGCGTGCTTGGCCTGAGGCAAGTGTCGCTGCGGCCGATCGCGGTGCGGAGCCCTCCCCGTCTGTCCTGACAGGGCTTCCCCAGGGAACCGCGAGCGTCTATGTCAGGGCCTTCCTTCGGAGGGCTTTCAATGACGATCAGGCTTGTTCTCGCCGGCTGCGGCAATATGGGTTACGCCATGCTCTCGGGCTGGCTGAAATCAGGCAAGCTTGCGCCATCGGCGGTTTTCGTGGTCGAGCCCAATGCCGATCTGCGCCAGCGCGCTGCAACGCTTGGCTGCGCCACAGCCGCGGATGCCAGTGAGATTCCCGCCGATGCGGTGCCCGACCTCGTCGTCATCGCGGTGAAACCGCAGGTGATCCGCGACGTCACTGCCGCCTACAAGCGCTTTGGCGACGGCCGCACCACCTTCGTCAGCATCGCTGCCGGCACGCCGGTCGCCACTTTCGAAGACATCCTCGGCAACCGCGCGCCGATCGCGCGCTGCATGCCCAACACGCCCGCTGCCATCGGCAAGGGCATGATGGTGGTGTTTTCCAACCCGCTCGTCTCGGATGATACCAAGCGCTTTGTCGCCGACCTGCTGTCGGCCAGCGGTGAAGTGGCCACCATCGACGACGAAGGCCTGATGGATGCAGTCACCGCCGTGTCGGGATCGGGGCCGGCCTATATTTTCCATTTCATCGAAGCGCTGACCGTCGCCGCCGAAAAAGCGGGCCTGCCAGCGGCAACCGCCAAACTGCTCGCCATGCAGACCGTTTACGGCGCTGCCTCGCTCGCCGCAGAAAGCCGGGAGGACCCGGGCGTGCTGCGTCAGCAGGTGACCAGCCCGAACGGCACGACGGCAGCAGCCCTTGGCGTGCTGATGGGCGAGGACCGGCTGACCAATCTGCTGACGCAGGCAGTCGAGGCGGCGCGATTGCGGTCGATCGAGTTGGGGAAATAAACCAGAGACGGTTCGAGAGGAGTCAGGGCTGTCCCCACATTTCGCTGATCTCGTCCTTGTCCACGGTTCGGCCACCCGCCCCTGCCTTGGCCCTAAGATCGTCAGCTATGATAGCGAGCCTTTTGGCGAGCGGGAGTTGCTCCCGCCGCAGTTCGGATTGAAGCGCGTCGATGACCGCCTTGGCCATCGAAGTATTGCGCATGTCTGCAAGCCGTCTCGCCAACTCGCGTGCGCGCGGATTTCTGATGTGGAGCTTCATCCGGGTCCTCGACGCAATGATTTTGACAGAATCGAAGCTTGAGCGGTAGCTCCCAGGCTTAGCCCCCGTACAGCATCTCATCCTGCAGTCGGCGCAAGGCGAACAGCCTTGTCGTCTGGTCAGGCATGGCATTGTCGGCGGTGAGCAATTCGCCTTTCCTGACCGGTTTCAGCACCTTGCCGCCCTCGAGCAGGCCGACCGGCACGGCGCGCTGGGCACGGGCTTCGCCGACGGTCATGGTCCAGGAGCGATAGCAGGTCTCGCCGATCGCATCGAAGGTCTCACCGGCTGCCAGATCGCGCTTGGCGACCGCGCAGACCTCGGCGACCGGCCGTGGCAGCGGCACCATGTCGGGCTTGCCGGACAGCACGATGCGGGCGGCGGTCAGCGGTACTTCCAGCGAGGTCAAATGATAGGGCCGGAACAGGCTGTAATAGGGGCCGTGGCCGATATGCAGATCGTCCATGCGCTCGATGATGCGCGGATGCGTCGCCTCGACGATGACGAAGACACCGGGCGCCACGCCCTTGCCGATGGTGTAGTCGACAACGCCCTTTTTCAGCAGCAGCCCGCCATCCTCGCGTGGGATCAGCACCTTGACGAGGTCGTCGCGGTCGGCTTTCGGGCCATGCATGCCGGGCACGTCGGGGACCAGGCCGGTGGCGTTGGCGATGGCGCACATCTCGACCATGGTTTTCGAGCCGTCGACAAACTCGACCAGCATGCGCGGGTTCATGTTGCGGCGGATCGCTTCCTCGCGATAATCGTCGGGCATGGCGTCGTGGTTCAGCGGATTGTTCTTGCCCTTCCCGGCCGAGACGATGGTCAGGCCGAGTGCGGAGGCGAACTCGATCAGCTCATGCAGCTCGACGGCTCGTCGCCGGCGCCGACCGAATAGACGACGCCGAGCCGGTCGGCCTGCTGCTTGAGATAACAGCCGATGGTGACGTCGGCCTCGACATTCATCATCACCAGATGCTTGCCATGCTCCATCGCCATCAGGTCGAAATCGGCGGCGACGCCCGGTTTTCCGGTGGCGTCGATGACGACGTCGATCAATGGATTGGTGACCAGCATCTCATTGGAAGTGATGGCGATCTTTCCCGCCTCGATGGCCGCGGTGACTTTCGATGCCGCGTCGGCTTCGATCGCCATCGCCTCATCGCCATAGGCGATGCGGATGGCGTCACGTGCGGTGTGCGGGCGCCGTGTGGAAACGGCGCAAACCGAAATGCCCGGCATCAGCATGCCTTGCGTGACGAGGTCAGTGCCCATTTCGCCCGAACCGATGACGCCGATGCGCACCGGGCGGCCTTCGGCGGCACGGCTGGCGAGATCGCGGGCAAGGCCGGTCAAGGCGACATTGGTCATGCAGGGATGTCCATGGTTCCTGATTTGGAGGCGGCATAGCAGGGAACCACCCGCTTTTGCCAACGAAACCGCTTAAACGTGGCTTCAGACCACCCTGACGTAGCTCGTCATGCCCGATTTCTGGTGCTCGATGATGTGGCAGTGCAGCAGCCAGTCGCCGGGATTGTCGGCGACGAAGCCCAGGCTCACCTTCTCATTGGGCTGGATGAGATAGGTGTCCGAAATCAGCGGCTCAACCTGCCGCGTCGAGGATGACAGCACCTTGAAGCTCATGCCGTGCAGATGCATCGGGTGTGATTGCGGCGTCAGGTTCTCCATGTCGATAACATAGCTCTTGCCGAGCTTCAGTTCGGCCAGCGGCGCGGTCGGATCGGATGTATCGCCTGGCCACGGCACCTTGTTGATGGCCCAGAAACTGTAGCCGAGCGAACCGCAGATGCCGTCGCTCGGAACGTTTTCCGCCGTCGCGCTGAGCACCAGCGAAATGTGCTGGGCGGCGGCGAGGTCGACCTCCGCCACGGGATTCACTTCCAGCGGCGCAACATCGCGGCTGTCCCGCTTAAGCGAACTGCCCGTCGCGCGCAGGGTCGCCAGGATTTTGGGCTTGGTCCCCCTGACGTCCCGCAGGCTCACCAACGCGCCTTCCTGGTTGGGCATGCGGATGGCGAGTTCCATGCGCTGGCCCGGTCCAAGCAGCAAGGCATCGGGCGTAAAACGCTCAGGAACCGGATTGCCATCCAGCGCCATGACCATCGCCTCGGCGCCGTCGACACGAAAGGCGTAGATGCGGGTGACATCGGTGATGGCGACGCGCAGACGCACCAGGCCTCCAGCCGGCGCGTCATATTGCGGCTGGTCGAGCCAGTTGGCGGTGCGCACCGTGCCGTAGGTGCCGGCTCTGGCGGCATCGCGCGGCCGGAACTGGTCGATGAACTGGCCGTCGTCGCCAAGACGCCAGTCGCGCAGATTGATGACGAATTCGGCGTCGAATTTCGGATCATTCGGGTTTTCCACCACGATCACGCCGGTCAGGCCGTGGCCCATCTGCTCCAGCGTGTTGCAGTGCGGATGGTACCAGAAGGTGCCGGCGTCAGGCGGCGTGAAGGCATAGTCGAAATGATCGCCGGTGTAGACATAGGGCTGTACCAGGAAGGGCACACCATCCATCTTGTTGGGCACGCGAATGCCGTGCCAGTGAATGGTCGTCGGATCATCAATGGCGTTGATCAGGCGCGCGGCGAAGGGTTCGCCTTTTTTCATCCTGAGCACCGGCGGCATCCCGGCGTTGCCATAGCTCAGCACATTGTTGGTCGGGCCGACATCCATCAGCTTCGCCTGGATTTTCGCCGTTTGCAGCACGACCGGTTCCGGACTGGCGGCGGCCCAACTGCCAAGCCTGCCGATGGCCGAGAGACCAATCCCGCCGGCGCCAGCGATGGCGGCCGTTTTCAAGAGCCCGCGGCGTGTCCATCCGGTCATTCAGCGCTCCAACTGCAAAGCCTGGGATTTATCGTCGCCTTGGATCACAGGCGAGCCGCCAGTGCAAATGCCGATATTGACACATCGCGTCTCGCCATGGCGGCAGGATGAGACGACAGAGCCTCCCGCCGCTATTCCGCCGCCTCGGCATACTGCGCGGGCACATAGTTGAGGATTGGCCCGAGCCAGCGCTCCACTTCCGTGACCGGCATGTCCTTGCGGCGCGCATAATCCTCGACCTGGTCGCGCTCGACCTTGGCGACACCGAAATAGTAGCTTTCGGGATGCGCCAAATAGATGCCGGACACGGACGAGCCCGGCCACATCGCGTAGCTTTCGGTCAGGCTGACGCCGGCATTGCGCTCGCCGTCGAGCAGCCTGAACAGCGTTGCCTTCTCGGTATGGTCTGGCTGCGCCGGATAGCCGGGTGCCGGGCGGATGCCGCGATAGGGTTCGCCGATCAGTTCGTCCGGCGCCAACTTCTCGTCGGCAGCATAGCCCCAGAATTCCTTGCGCACCTTCTCGTGCATGCGTTCGGCGAAGGCTTCCGCGAAGCGGTCGGCCAGCGCCTTGACCATGATCGAGGAGTAATCATCGTTGGCCCGCTCAAAACGCTCTGATATCGCCACCTCCTCGATGCCGGCGGTGACGATGAAGCCGCCGATATAGTCAGGCTTGCCACTCTCGGTCGGCGCCACGAAATCCGAGAGCGCGACGTTGGCCTTGCCGTCGCGCTTGGTCAGTTGCTGGCGCAGCGTGAAGAAAGTCGCCAATTCCTGCGAGCGCCCCTCGTCCGTGAACAGCCTGATGTCGTCACCGACGGCATTGGCCGGCCAGAAGCCGACGACGCCGCGCGGCGCGAACCATTTCTCGGCGATGATCTTCTTCAGCATCGCCTGCGCATCCTCGAACAGCTGGCGCGCTGCCGGCCCCTGCACCTCGTCTTCGAGGATCTTGGGATAGCGGCCCTTCAGCTCCCAGGTCTGGAAGAACGGCGTCCAGTCGATGTAGCGCGAGAGCTCAGTCAGGTCCCAGTTCTCGAACACCTTTACGCCCGTGAAAGACGGCTTCGGCGGCTCGTAGGCTAACCAGTCGACCTTGTGCGCATTGGCCCTTGCCTTGGTCAGCGGCAGCCGCTGCTTGTCGGCCTCGGAGCGGGCATGCGCGTCGGCAACCTTCTTGTACTCGGTCCGCACCGTCTCGACGTAATCCGCCTTGCTGTCGTTGGACAGCAGCGCCGAGACCACGCCGACCGCCCGGCTGGCATCAGCGACATAGACGGTCTGCCCCTGGCGTAGCGCGGGTGGACTTCACCGCCGTGTGCACACGGCTGGTCGTCGCGCCGCCGATCAGCAGCGGAATGTCGAAGCCTTCGCGCTCCATCTCGGCGGCCATGTGCACCATCTCGTCCAGCGACGGCGTGATCAGGCCGGAGAGGCCAATGATGTCGACATGTTGCTCGCGCGCCGTCTGCAGGATTTTTGCCGGCGGCACCATGACACCGAGATCGATGATCTCGTAATTGTTGCAGGCGAGAACCACGCCGACGATGTTCTTGCCGATGTCGTGGACATCGCCCTTCACCGTCGCCATCAGGATTTTTCCGGCCGTCTGGCGCTCGCCATTGTCGATGCCGTTGGCGGCGTTGGCCAGCTTCTCGGCCTCCATATGCGGCAGCAAACCCGCCACCGCTTGCTTCATCACCCGCGCCGACTTCACCACTTGCGGCAAGAACATTTTTCCGGCGCCGAACAGGTCGCCAACGACATTCATGCCGGCCATCAGCGGGCCTTCGATGACATGCAGCGGGCGCTCGGCCATCAGCCGCGCTTCCTCGGTGTCGGCGTCGATGAATTCGGTGATGCCATTGACCAGCGCATGCGATATCCGCTGTTCGACCGTCCATTCGCGCCAGGCGAGATCGCGCTCCTTTGCTTCCTTGCCGGCCGCGCCCTTGAAGCGTTCGGCGATCTCCAGCATGCGCTCGGTGGCGGTGCCGCCGGCGCTCGGCACGCGGTTGAGCACGACATCCTCGCAGGCCTCGCGTAGCTCCGGCTCAATTGTGTCATAGACGGCCAACTGACCGGCATTGACGATGCCCATATCCATACCGCGCTGGATGGCGTGGTAGAGGAACACCGCGTGCATGGCCTCGCGCACTGGCTCGTTGCCGCGAAACGAGAAGGAGCAGGTTCGAGACGCCGCCGGAAATATGCACATGCGGCAGCGTCGAAGTGATTTCGCCGGTGGCCTCGATGAAGTCGACGCCGTAATTGTCGTGCTCCTCGATGCCGGTGGCGACCGCGAAGACATTGGGGTCGAAGACGATGTCCTCGGGCGGAAAGCCGGCCTCTTCGGTCAGCAGCTTGTAGGCGCGGGTGCAGATCTCGACCTTGCGCGCTTTGGTGTCGGCCTGGCCGGCCTCGTCGAAGGCCATCACGACCACGGCAGCGCCATAGGCTCGTACCAGCCTGGCATGATGCAGGAACGCTTCCTCGCCTTCCTTCATCGAAATGGAATTGACCAGCGGCTTGCCCTGCACGCATTTAAGCCCGGCCTCGATGATCTCCCATTTCGAACTGTCGACCATGACAGGAACACGGGCAATGTCCGGCTCGGCGGCGATCAAATTGAGATAATCGACCATCGCCTTCTTCGAATCGATCAGCCCCTCATCCATGTTGATGTCGATGATCTGCGCGCCGTTGGCGACCTGGTCGCGCGCCACATCGAGCGCGGGAACATAATCGCCCGCCGTGATCAGCTTCCTGAACTTGGCAGAGCCGGTGACGTTGGTGCGCTCGCCGACATTGACGAAGGGGATCTCGTCCGCAAGCGTGAACGGCTCCAGCCCGGACAGGCGCATCTTGCGCTCGATCTCTGGTATGGGTCGTGGCGGATATTTCTTCACCGCCTCGGCAATGGCGCGGATATGGTCCGGCGTCGAGCCGCAGCAACCGCCGACGACATTGACCAGCCCTTCCCTGGCAAAGTCCTCGATCTGCGCAGCCATGAAGGCCGGGCTCTCGTCATACCTGCCGAATTCATTGGGCAGGCCGGCATTCGGATAGGCGCAGACGAAGGTGTCCGCGGTATCAGATATTTCGGCCAGGTGCGCGCGCATGGCGTTGGCGCCGAGCGCGCAGTTGAGGCCGATGGTGAAGGGATTGGCATGGCGCACCGAATGCCAGAACGCCGTCGGCGTCTGGCCCGACAGCGTGCGGCCGGAAAGGTCGGTGATGGTGCCCGAAATCATCACCGGCAGATGCACGCCCTTCTCGATGAAGATCTCGTTGCAAGCGAAGATCGCCGCCTTGGCGTTCAGCGTGTCGAAGATGGTCTCGATCAGGATGATGTCGGCGCCGCCGTCGATCAGCCCGCGCAGCTGCTCGCCATAGGCAAGCCGCAATTCGTCGAAGGTCACCGCGCGATAGCCGGGATTGTTGACGTCGGGCGACATCGAGGCAGTCCGGTTGGTTGGCCCCAGCGCGCCGGCGACGAAGCGGCGCTTGCCGTCTTCCTGCTCAGCCCGCCTCGCCGCCCGGCGCACCAGTCGCGCGCCGTCGCGGTTCAGCGCATAGACGACATCCTCCATGCCATAATCGGCCTGGGCGATCGAGGTCGACGAGAAGGTGTTGGTCTCGAGAATATCCGCGCCTGATATCGCGTACTGGTAGTGGATCTCCTCGATCGCTTGCGGCTGCGTCAGGATCAGCAGGTCGTTGTTGCCCTGCTGATGGCAGGCGCAGCCGGCAAAGGCCTCGCCGCGGAACTGGTTCTCGTCGAAGCCAAGCCCCTGGATCTGCGTGCCCATGGCGCCGTCAAGAATGAGAATGCGCTCGCGTGCCGCCGCGGTCAGCGCCGCGAGCACTTCCGAGCCGTCGGGCTTGGCCGCGACAGGGCCGAACAGGTCATCCAGCGATGCAGAATTCTGCGACATTTTCTATCCCTTGGGCGACAGGCCTATTCATGTCACATAAGGATATCTTTATGTCAATATACGCTTCTCGCTGAACGGTGTCACGCGCCAATGGAGGTGCCGGAGCAACAAACGCCAAGAACGACCGTTGCCGGAGCGTCCTTTGCATGTCCAACTGGACACGTGGCACTCCAGTATCAGTGCAAATCAGCCAGCAAGGCCTGAGCCTCGGCAAGGTTCTTTTCCGAACCCGCGGTGAGATCGTCCATCTTGCGATCCCTGAAGATGACGAGCGCCTCCTGGCAAGCAGTGATCGCCTCCTCAGCCAGCGCCTTGTCCTTGCGGGCAGCACCCAGATCGGTCAGCACGTCGCAAAGACTGTCCTCGGTGAAGGCGACGGCCGGCACCGAATTGATCTTCTTCTGCACGGCGATCGCCTCGCGCAGGATCGGCACCGCTTCCTCGAAACGGGCAACGTTGTTTTCCGAGCGACCGGCCAGCGTCAGGGCATAGCCGACCTCGTTCTGCAGGCTCGCCCAGCGGTCGGGGTCACGGTCGCGGCCAACCTCGTCGGCCAGCGCCCGGTTGACGGCGATCGCCTCGTCGAACACATCAGGCGAAGGTTCCCTCGCCGCGATCATGCTCAGCACATTGGCGAGGTTGCCCTGTGTGGTCGCCCAGCGTTCGGGGTCGCGAGCCCGGGTGCGCACGGCCTGTATGCTGCGGTAGATGCCAGCCGAGCGTTTCAGCAGGGCGACGTCGTTGCGCCAATAGCCCAGCGACGACAGCGCGCTCGCCAGATTGGACTGGTTGCGCGTCCAGCCATCGGCATCCTTGTCTGGGGTCGTCACGGTCAGCGCCGCCTCATAGGCCTGCACCGACTTCGCCATGATGTCCGGGTCGGAAGCAGCACTCGCCTGCATCATGCGCGCATTGCCGAGGTCGCTTTCGACCGAGGCCCACAGCGTGCGGTCGGGCAGCGTGGCATAGACGGCAAGCGCCGCTTCATGCGCCGTCGCAGCCTTCTGGTAGAGCGACGGATCGTTGCTCGCGCCGGCGAGGTAGTAGTAGGCGCTGCCAAGATCGTTCTGCAGCTGGGCGTGATCCTGTGGCACGCTGGCAAGGTCATAGAAGGGCAAAGCCGCTTCCAGCGCCGTCACCGACTGCTTGAAATCGGCGCCATCCTGCACGCGGTCGCCCAGCACCAGAAGCACATGGCCAAGCCCCCATTGCGTCGCTGCCCAGGCGTCGGGGTCGCTGTTACGGGTCTGCACGTCGAGCGCCGCCCGGTAGGCCGTCACCGAGCGTTCGAGCGCTTCGGTCGGGCCGTCGCTGGATTTACCTAGCATCGAAAGCGCGGCGCCCAGCCGATATTGCGTCTTGGCCCAATCTTTCGGGGCATTGTCTCTGGTCCGCACGGTGAGCGCGGCGTCATAGGCGGCGACTGCCTGTTCGAGCACCGCTCTGTCGCCGGCACGATCGCCCCAGGTCGACAGCGCACTGCCGAGGCCATGTTCGATGGACGCGAATTCGAGCGGCGCCGCAGAGGCGGTGTAGACTTCCGATGCCTTGCTGTAGGCCATTGCCGATTTCTGCAGATAGTCGGTCTCCGTGTCGCGCTCGCCGAGCGAGGCATAGGCAGAGCCCAGATTCTGCTGCAACGAAGCCCAGTCGAGCGGCAGCTTTTCGCGCGGATATTCCGAGAGCGCGGCCTCATAGGCGGACACCGCCTTGAGCAGTGTCGCGGTGTCGTCCTGTTTCACGCCGAGGCGCTGCAAGGCATTGCCGAGCGTCAGCTGGCCGTTGGCCCAGCTTGCCGGCGCATGCTCGCGCGTCCACACGGTGAGCGCCGCTTCGGCGGCTTCGCGCGCATGCTGCAGCGTCGGGATGTCGCCATTGATCTCGCCGATCGTTTCCAGCGCCGAACTCATATTGTTCTGAATGGTCGCCCATTGCGCCGGAGCGCGCTCCCTGGTCATTTCCTCCGTCGCCGACTGGTAGGCGGCGACAGATTGCTCCAGCGTCGCGACATCCTTCTCGCGCGCGCCGAGGCGAAACAGCGCAGCACCGAGATTGACCTCGCTCAACGCCCAGTCGAGCGGCACGCGCTCGCGGCTATATTCGGTCAGGGCAGCGCGATGCGCCTCGATGGCAGCGCGAAAGCTGTCGCTGGCCGTCTCACGCTCGCCGAGTTCAGACAGCACGATGCCGAGATTGTTCTGCGTTGCCGCCCATTCCAGCGGCACTTTTTTCGAGCCCTGCACCTCGAGCGCGGCGCGGAAGGTGGCAACCGCCTTGTCGAGCAGCGCCGTGCCGGTCTCGCGCTGGCCAAGCCGCCAGTAGACGGTGCCGAGATTACCTGACGTCGACGCCCAGTCATCCGGATAGGCCGCGCGCGTATAGACCGTCAGGGCCTGTTCGAAGGCGGCCGCCGCCTTGTCGAGGTTGTCGCGGCCGGCCTCGCGCTCGCCCAGCGTCGAGAGCGTCGTGGCGAGGTTGTTCTGGGTGGCTGCCCATTGCCGTGGATTTTTCTCGGGCGACACATAGGTCAGGCTCTTTTCATAGGCCGCGACGGCCTGTGTCAGAAACGCGTTGTCGCCGGAGAAAGTGCCTTGCTGGGAAAGCGCGTCGGCCTCGGCCGCCTTGTAGAACCAGGCGTCCTCATCGTCCCATTTCTCAGCCTGCTCGTAAGCCTTGCCGTAATCCTGGGCCGCCTGCTGAAACTTGAAAGAGATTTCGTAGGTTTTGGCGCTGTTGCCAAACACCTCGGCGAATTCCAGCCGGCGCGCCTTGAGATCGGCTTCGGCCTTGTCGACAGTATTTGACAATTCACCGACGCGCGCCTTGGCCTGTTCGTGGAATTTCCGGGCGGCATCGAGCGCGCCTTCGCGCACCGCCTGGTCGGCGAGTTTCGACAGGCGCACGATCTCCGGGTCCTGGCTCTTCAGCGCCGCCTGCTCGGCCAGCACCTGCTTCAGCCGCTCGGTCTGGCCGCGCAGCAATTTATCGAGTTCGGCCGGGTCCTTCGGCGTGTCGGCGCCGAGTGTCTTCAACATGGCGTAGAGCGCATCCATCGGCACGCCACCGTCGCGCGAGATGGTTTCGATCTGGCGGCGTTCAGGGTCGGGCAGCGCTGAAATGGTGAGCAGCAGCCGGCGGCGCTCGGTGAGGATGTCGCCTTCATCGCCTTTCGGGGCTTCGGCCGGCGTGCCGAAATAGAGCAGCCGGCGCAGGCTCTCATTGACCCATGGCCGCTGCTGGCCGTTGGTCTTGAGATAGACCTCTTCGCCGATCATGCGCAGCACGGTGCCGAATTCCTCGCCGCCCATCATGTCGATGTGGCGCAGGATCGCCGCCGCGTAGGGGCTGTTGCCATCGGCCGGACCATCGAGCGCCACCTTGCCGGGCTCGGCGGCAAAGCCGATGACCTGGCCAAGGCTGTCGTCGGCCGAGTCGTTGGCCGGCGCGCTGCTCTTCAGCGCCACGACGCTGCGCGTCTCACCAAGACCGCCGGTGCCGATCGGCTTGCCCTCGTCCTCCGGCGCCAGTTTCAGCAGCGTGCCCGGCGGGAATGGATCGTTGCGGCAGGCATCGAGCAGCACGATCGTAACCGGCACCTTGGCCTTGAGTTCGGTCACGATCGATGACAGCGGCACCAGCTTCTCACCGGCATCTTCGAGCGCCGAGATATCGGCATCGACAGGGACCAGGAAATTCTCGCCTCCGGCCTCGATGCCGTGACCGGAATAATAGATGACGGCGACGTCAGCGCCCTCGGCGTCGTCGACGAAGCCTTCGAGATCGCGCCGCAATTTGCGGGCGTCGCGGTTGGTGGCCACGGTTGTTTCGAAGCCGAGCTTGTCGAACATTTCCTCGATGGCGCGGGCGTCGTTTTCGGGATTGGGCAGTTTGCCGACATGCTTGTAGTCGGACTGGCCGATGATGAGCGCGATACCTTTCAGCGCTTTGGGCTCCTCGGCTTGAGCCGGGACCAGCATACAGAGGCACAGCATGATCGCCGCGGCAAACGCCGCGCACATGCGCACCCTTTCGACTGCCCTTCGCCCAAACTGCATCGCCCACCCCGGAACCCGCAAGGTGCGATCTTACCTTGCGAGATGGCATCATGATGGCCGGCGCATGGCAAGTCCTGGGGTGAACGGTGTTCTTGTCGTGAGGCACGATGCCGGCTGGTTTTCATGCCGTGAGCAGGTAGTCTTCAGCAAAGCGGCCGTTCCCATGCGCGCACTGTGGACGGATTCGGCCCGAAAAGCTTTCAGGGGAGGTTGCGATGACGGACTTCACGCCAAAATTCGATCTGGCCGGCAAGGTGGTGCTGGTCACCGGCGCTTCGCGCGGCATTGGCCGCGCCTGTGCACTGGCTTGCGCCGGCTCCGGCGCCGACATGATCGTCGGCGTACGAAACAAGGCCGACGGCGCGGAGCTTGTCGCCGAGATCGAACGTATCGGCCGGCGGGCGCTTGCCGTGCGGATGGATGCGACCGATCTTGCCACGGTGCGCAAAGGTGTCGCCGACGCGCATGCCGCCTTCGGCCGCATCGACGTCCTGGTCAACAATGTCGGGCTCGGGCCGGAAAACCTGGCGGAGAACGTCACCGAGGAGGATTTCGACCTGACGGTGAACGTCAACCTCAAGGGCACGTTCTTCACCACCCAGGCGGTCGGAAAGCTGATGATCGCGCAAAAAGGCGGGCGCATCATCAACATCAGTTCTCAGGCCGGCACGGTGACGCTGAAGGGCGAGGCGATCTATTGCATGACCAAGGCGGCGATCAACCATCTGACGCGCTGCCTGGCCGCCGAGTGGGCGCAGCACGGGATCGCGGTCAACAGCGTGGCGCCGACCTTCATCTGGACCGATGGCACACGCCCCTCGCTCGCCGAACCGGATTTCCACGCGCATGTGCTCGGCCACATTCCGCTCGGACGCATTGGCGACCCGATCGATGTGGCGGGAACCGTGGTGTTCCTCGCCTCGCCGGCTGCGTCGCTGATCACCGGGGCGAATATTTTGGTCGACGGAGGCTGGTCGGTGGCTTAGGCCCGCTGCCGCCGATTTTTGGAAAGATATTTTCAGGAGGGGATTCTTGCCTAGCGATTTGGAGCGCCGTGCCCTTGCATTTGCCACCCAGGCGCATGAGTCGATCGACCAGCGGCGAAAATACACCAACGAACCCTATATTGTGCATCCCACCGCGGTCGCCGAGATCGTGCGTGGCGTGCCGCATACTGACGAAATGATCGCCGCGGCCTATCTGCACGATGTGGTGGAAGACACGCCGGTCACGATTGCCGAGATCGAAGTCGAATTCGGTCGCACGGTCGCCGAACTCGTCGGGTGGCTGACCGATGTGTCGGTGCCTTCCGACGGCAACCGTGCGGCACGCAAGGCCAGGGATTTGGCGCATACGGCAGCCGCGCCTGCGCAAGCCAAGACGATCAAGCTTGCCGATCTCATCGACAACACGCGCACCATTGAACGGTACGATCCCGGCTTCTGGCGCGTCTACCGCGTTGAAAAGATCCGACTGCTCGAGGTTCTGAAACAGGGCAATGCGACGCTGTGGCGGCGTGCCGCCGAACAATGTTCGATGCCGTCGGATAGTCCGGCAAAATCCTGACGGCTGCTCGCGCCTAGAGCGTTTCACCGTTTCACAGAAACGGCGAAACGCTCCAACTCTTTGTTTTGACGCAATTCCGAACGGAAAACCGCTTCACACTTTTCCTGGAATTGCTCTAGCTTTTGTCGACGCTTGCCAGGAAGCGAGCGAAGATCGGATCAAAACGGTCGGGCGAATCCCAGAACGGTGCATGGCCCGATCTGTCGAGCAGATGCGCCTTGCCTTCCCAAAGGTTGGAAAACTTCACCGCCGCGACGAAATCGGTGTTGACGAAGGGTTCGTCGATGCCGTTGAGCACGGCGATCGGCGGCGTCTTGCCGGCGACGATTTCGCGCTGGTTGCGGCCGGTGCCGGCCGCGAATTTTTCGAACATCAGGCGTCGCGCCCGTCCGTCGGTGCGCGCGACCGTGTCGATGAGGAACGGCTCGAACGGCTCGCCGCAGGTGCTGCGCGCATAGGCCTCGACATCGGCGGCGCTAAAGGTCTCCTGCCCGGCAAGGTGCATATGCGGGCTCGGCTTGAAGCCGTTGCCGACTTCCTCAGGCGCCACCGGCGGGGTGCCTGTAATCATCAGGCCGAGCAGGCCTGGAAAGCGGTCGATCATCTCCAATCCGATATGGCCGCCAAGCGACCAGCCAAAAACGATGGCCTTGCTGACACCAAGCAGGCCTAACACTTCAGTCATCGCATCGGCATAGCCCTCCATGCTGTAGGAGCGGTCCGGATCGATCGCATCGCCTGATGCCCCATGCCCCGGCAGATCGGCAGCGATGATGCGGTAGCGCTCGCCCAGCGGGCTCTCGAGCTGGTTGCGGAAAACGGCACTTGAAGACGAATTGCCGTGGACCAGCAGCACGGCGGTGCCTTTGCCGCCGGTCTCGCGAACGGCGATCTTGCCGTGGCTGGTTTCAAGGGTCTTCTGCGCGATCGTCATGGTCCGCTCCGTCTGGAATTGTCTTGTTTCAGTGCAGGTGCGCAGCAAAGCGCCACGGCTTTTACACCTTTGCGGGAATCGTCTTCCCGATCAGGTCGCGTTGAAAAATCCTTTTCAAATAAGAACAATTATGCGTAGATTGTCAATTATCCAACTCCCGATGAACGGGAGGAAAACAGGGAACAGCACGATGAGATCCAAATCCACCGCCACCAGAATCCGCCATATGCTGATGAGCACCGCGCTGATCGGCGCGTTTGCCGTATCCGCCGTTCCCGCCTTCGCCGATGTCGTCAAGATCGGCCTGCTGGCACCGATTACCGGACCTGCGGCGGCCGACGGCCAGGAATTCCAGCGCGGCGTGCAGATGGCGATCGACGAGGCAAACGCCGCCGGCGGCGTTGCCGGCAACACGTTCGAACTGGTGGTCGGCGACGTCAAGGATCAGTCGGCCGGCAACGTCACCAGCGCGGTCGAGCGCCTGCTTGGAGATCCCGGCGTGCAGTTCATGCTCACCGGCTATGCCAGCCTGACGAATTTCGAGATCGACAACATGGCCGAGGCGGAAATGCCTTACATGCTGGCGGCCACCTCGCAGCAGACCAGGGACATCATCGCGCCGTACCCGGACAAATACATGTGCTGCTGGTCGCTGACGCCGTCCTTCGACGCCTACAACACCGACGTCACCCTGTTCGTCGAGAAGCTCGCGGCCGACGGCAAGATCACCTTGCCGACCAAGAAGGTCGCCATCATCTCCTCCGACAACGCCTATTCCAAGACCATCTCGGAAGGCATGAAGAAGACCTTCAAGGAGAAGGGCTGGACCATCAGCGTCGACGAGATCGTTCCCTTCGGCGAAGTGACCGACTGGCGTTCGATCCTGGCCAAGGTGCGCGAGAATGTTCCTGACGTCGTCATCAACACCGACTATCTGCCGGGCAATTCGGCATCCTTCCTGAACCAGTTCCTCGAGCAGCCGACCAAGAGCCTGGTCTTTCTGCAATACGCGCCGAGCGTGCCGGAATTCGTCGAACTGACCGGCAAGAAATCGAACGGCGTCATCTACAATCTGCTCGGTGGCGCGCTGACCACGCCGAAGAACCCGCGCGCCGACGAGGTGGCGGCCAAGTTCAAGGCGAAATACGGCGTCGAGAGCGGCACCTACGGCGTCGGCCTCTACGAAATGACCAATGTCTATTTCGACGCGGTCAAGAAGGTCGGCGGCGCATCCGACCACGCAGCGATCATGAAGGCGCTGTCGGAGACCGACAAGCAGGTCGCCGAAGGCCGGCTGAAGTTCGACCCGGCCACGCATCTTGCCACGCAAGGCGACGACTATATCCCGATCACCTTCTTCCAGATCTGGGATGGCCAGCGCACGCTGATCTCGCCGGAGAAATATGCCACCGGCGCCTTCAAGCCACAGCCCTGGATGCAGTGAGGAATGGCCCTGCTTGAACTGGACGACGTCTCGAAGGCCTTCGGTTCGCTGAAGGCCGTCGACGGCGTGTCATTCAAGGTCGAGGCCGGCGAGATTTTTGGCATCGCCGGCCCGAACGGCAGCGGCAAGAGCACGCTGTTCAACATCATCACCGGCATCCCGTTCGGGCCCGACCGGGGCCGCATCCGCTTCGACGGGACCGCCATCAACGGCAAGTCAGGGCATGCCATCGCACGCCTCGGCCTTGCCCGCACCTTTCAGCGCGAGACCAGCTTCGATGGACTGACCGTGTTCGAAAACGCGCTGATCGGCGCCAGCTACGGCAAGCAGGAGAAAGCGGCAGCCGCCGCCCGCGATGTAGCGGCAGAAGCACTGGAGTTCGTCGGCCTGGGGTCCGCATCCTTCGGCCGGCTGGCCGGTGAACTGTCCGTCTTCGAGCGCAAATGCCTGATGCTTGCCACCGCGATCGCCATGCAGCCGCGCATGCTGTTGCTTGACGAACCGGCGTCAAGCCTGACCAAGCCGGAGATCGAGACGTCGATCGGGCTGATCCGCCGCATCGCCGAACGCGGCATCACCATCCTCCTGATCGAGCATGTGCTGACCTTCCTGATGAGCCTGTCGCAGCACCTTTTGGTGCTCAACAATGGCCGCGTGCTCGCCGCCGGCAAACCGGCTGATGTGATCGCCGACCCGCGCGTCATCGAGGCTTATTTGGGAACACGGAGGGCCGTGGCGTGAGTCCCATTCTTACCGTCGAAGGCGTCACCGCCGGCTACGGCCGCGTCACCGTGCTGCACGACATTTCACTGGAGGCCGGCCGCTTCGGCAATGTCGGCCTGTTCGGCCCCAATGGCCATGGCAAGACGACGCTGCTGCGGGCGATCTCCGGGCTGCTGCAGCTGAAGAGCGGCCGCATCCTGTTCGATGGGCAGGACATTGCCGGCCGAAGCGCTCGCGCCATTGTCAGTACCGGGCTGATCCATGTGCCGCAAGGCAACCGGCTGTTTCCCGATCTCTCCATCGCCGACTGCATGGCGCTCGGCGCCTATTCGGCACGTGCCCGCCCGCATGAGGCTGAGAACCGCGAGAAAGTGATCAAGCTGTTTCCCAAACTGGCGGAGCGCTGGCGCCAGCGCGTGCGCACGCTGTCGGGCGGCGAGCGCCAGATGGTGTCGATCGGCACAGCGCTGATGAGCCATCCGCGCCTGCTGATCCTCGATGAACCGACGCTTGGGCTGGCGCCCAAGATCAAGGATGAGCTCTGCGCCTCGGTCATGGACATTTCGCGCGGCGGCGTGCCGCTCATCGTCGTCGAGCAGGATATCGAATTCCTGCTCGAGCTGACGCAGCAACTCTACCTCGTCAACCACGGCGCGGTGGCGACCGAGATCAAGCCGGGCGAAAGCCTCGACCACGGCGAGATCATGTCGATGTATTTTGGTCACTAGAGCGGGATGCATTTGAATTGAAACTGGCATCCCGCTCTAGCGATTTGTTTCAGCCGCATTTCTGCGACGCCAAGCGATGCCGCTTGGCTGCAAAATGCTCGAGGATCCGAGAATGAGCGCATTGGCGGAAATCCTGTTCGGCGGCCTGTTCCAGGGTTCGCTCTACGCCATGATGGCAGTCGGGCTGGCCCTGGTCTGGACGACGATCGGCGTGTTCAATTTCAGCCATGGCGTGTTCATGATGCTGGGAGCCTACATCGCCTGGCAGCTGGTCGAACTCGGCCTGCCGGCGGCCGTTGCCTTTCCGGTCGCCGTCGTCGTCATGGCCGGCGTCGGCTGGATCCTGCAGGCGAGCGTCGTGCGGCCGCTGATCGGCCGGCCCAACATCGTTCTGGTCGTCGTCATCACCACGCTTGCCGCCGGATCGCTGATCGAGAACGGCGCCCTGACCATCTGGGGGCCGCGCTCGAAGCAGATCCCGGCGCTGATCGACGGCAACGCCATCATCGGCGGCGTCGGCGTCTCGCTGCACCAGATCGCCATCATCGTCATCACGCCGCTGATCCTGGCGGCACTGTGGATGTTCCTCAACCGCACTCGGCTTGGGCTGGCGCTGCGCGCCGTGGCGCAAAACGAGGATGCCAGCCATCTGGTCGGCCTCAACGTCACCGCGCTCTATGGGCTGGCCTTCGCCATCGCCACTTCACTGGCGGGGCTCGCCGGCATCTTCATGGGCGGCTATCGTTTCATGTCGCCGGTCATGGGCAGCGACCCGCTGCTCAAGGCGCTGATCGTCGTGGTCTTCGGCGGCATATCGAGCATATCGGGACCGATCTTCGCCGCCTATCTGATCGGCTTCTTCGAGGCCGCCTGCAGCTACTATTTCGGCCTCTACTGGACGCCGGCATTGCTGTTCGGCGTGCTGATCCTGACCCTGATGGTACGCCCCGAGGGCATTTTCGCCAGCCGCTCACGAGGCCTCGCATGACCGACACGACCTCGACGATGGCACCAATCCGCACAGCGGCGGCAATTCCGATCGCGCCCGGCCGCACGCCGTGGAAGCATGAGGCCGTCGGCTTCGTGCTCGGCTTCGCCGTGCTGGCGCTGCTGCCGCTGGTCTTCGGCGACACCTATGCCCGCCACATCCTGATCATGGCCTTCATCTACGCCATCGTCGCCTCGAACTGGGACCTCAGCCTCGGCTATGGCGGCGTCTTCAATTTCGGTCATCTGGCGCTGTTCGGCATCGGCGTCTATGCCTACAGCCTGCTGACCAAGCTGGCCGGCCTCGACCCCTGGATCGCACTGTTCGCCAGCGGCATCGTCGCGACGCTTGCGGCGATCCTGGTGACCATCCCGATCCTGCGGCTGAAAGGCATCTACATCATCCTGGTGACGTTCGGCTTCGCGCAGCTGGTGATGCAGGTGATCCTCAGCCAGTCCGACATCACCGGCGGCACGCAAGGCATCGTGCGCATCCCCGGCCTCTACTGGCTCGATCACAACATGGTCCGCGACGCCAAGTTCGCCTATTTCTACATCGCGCTGGCGCTGCTGGTGGCAAGCACGCTGTTCCTGCGCGTGTTCGTACGCTCGCGCGCCGGCGCCAGCATCGTGGCGTTGCGCGACAATGAGGAGTACGCCATCAGCCGTGGCGTCTCGATCGTGCGCCAACGCATGCTGACGCTGGCGGCCAGCGCCTTCTTCACCGGCGTTGCCGGCGCCTTCTACGCCGCCTACCAGCGCAATGCCTCGATCGACGTCTTCGGCATGAGCCTCGCCACCATCATCCTGTCGATGGTACTGCTAGGCGGCACCAGCACGATCTACGGCGCCATCATCGCCTCTTTCGTGCTGACGATCTTTGCCGAGTGGATGGCCGATTTCGGCGCATGGCGCCCGATGATCACGGCGGTGCTGATCATCGGCGTGATGCTGGCCTATCCGAGCGGGCTGGCCGGCATGATCAAGGCTGCATGGGGCGTTGTCGCCGGGCGGATCAAACGCCCGGCCTGACCGTTTTCGAAACGCAACTCCGCCTTAGCGGACGCCGCACCAGTCGATGACGGATGCCGCGATGACCTTGGCGGTCTCGACGACAGACTCGACCTCGACATATTCGTTGGCGCCATGGAACCCGTCGCCCGATGGGCCGAAGATGACACCGTCGACGCCCGCACCGGCATAGTGGGCGGCGTCGCAGACGGCGACGAAGCCGCGTGCCTCAGGCGCCTTGCCGATCGCGGCCTTGCGCTTCATCAGCGACGTCACCAGCGGGTGGTCGACGGACGTGTTCATCGGCGGGAAATGCAGCCCGCCGAGCTCCCACTGGATGGTCGGCGGGTTGTCACGCAGCCAGGCGTCGGTCTGCGCGAAATGATGGACGAACGCCTCGAAGTCGCGGCGATAGTCGGCCGAGTTCTCATCCGGCAGGAATTTCATGTCGAGGTCGAGCACGGCGACATCGGGGATGATGGCCGGGTTGGTCATCACCGTCGGCAGGCCGTGCTCGCCAAGACCGGTGCCGCCATGCACGACGCCGATATTGATGGTGTTCATGCCGAGCGGCAGCAGCGGATGGGACTTCGCCCGGGTCCGGTCCAGCTCGTACTGACGGACGGCGGCAATGAAGCGCGCCGCGATCTCGATCGCGTTGACGCCCGGCTTCAGCCGGTCCTTGTCGTGGCGCTGCGGATAGATCTCGTTGTAGCGCAGCGCCGAATGCGCGTTGCGGCCACGGATCGTCACCCGCGCCCATTCAAGCCCGCCCTCGACCGGCAGGACATCGCCCCAGGTCGGCTCGGCGACAAGGACCGCCTTGGCGAGCTTGCCCTTCTTGACCGCATCTATGGCGCCGAAGCCGCCGGCCTCCTCGTCGACGACGGAGTGGATCGCCAGCCGGCCTTGCAGCGTGATGCCGGCCTTTTTGATCGCACGCGCGGCGGCAACGCAAGCCGCGACGCCGCCCTTCATGTCGACCGCACCGCGGCCATAGAGCCGGCCATTGGTGATCTCGCCGCCGAACGGATCGACGGACCAGTCCTTCATCTCGCCGACCGGCACGACATCGATATGTCCACACAAGATCAGGCTGCGGTCCTCGTTTCCGGCCCATTCGCCGACCAGATTGGGCCGGCCGGGCAAGGCATCCCACTGTTCGGTGCGAAAGCCGTCCTGCTTGAGGATCGGTTCGAGCAGCGCCTGGACATCCGCCTCGCGGTTGATCGCTGGATTGGGCTCGAATTTGGGATTGACCGAGGGGATGCGGACCATGTCGCGGGTCAGCCCGATCAGCCAGTCTCGGTCGACCTCGATCCCGGCCTGCACGGCGTCGATGATGGTCTGGGTATCAGGCATGATTGTTCCTTCCTCGCATCGCCGCATCGGGCGTATCGACGCTATTTCCTTGGGGTTTTGGGTTTGGCGGTTTCGTTGTCGGCTGGCGACAGGGCGGCATCGAGCGTGACGGCATTGGTGCTGCGGATCTTCTCGATGTCCTCGATGCGCTTGCGCACCCCGGCGCCATGGCCCTCCAGCGCATGAGCAAAGACGGTTTCCATCTGGGCGACGGCGGTCGCCAGCGTGTCGAAGGGCGAATTGGCGTCGATCGCCGCGACCATGGTCAGGTCGGCGACCTCTGATATCGGCGACAGCCACACGTCGGTGAACAACAGGATGGAGACGCCGCGTTCATGCGCCTGTTGGGCAAAGCGCACAACATCCGACTGGTAGCGCCGGTAGTCGAAGACGACGAGAAGGTCGCGTTTGCCGAGGTCGATCAGCAGGTCGAAATCGGCGGGGCTCAGCGAACCGATGTCGCGCACGCCGGAGCGGAACTGCAGGAGGTAACCAGCAAGCATGGAGGCGATATGCCGGCTGAAACGGCCACCCAGCAGCACGACCTGGCCCTTGGTCTCGAGCAGCAAATTGACTGCGCGCGTATAGGCTTGCAGCGGCACCGCCGTGCGCGTGCGCTCCAGACTGTCGGAAACCGAATGGAAATAGGCGAGTGCCGTGCCTTCGCTGGAGCCGCCCGGACGCTTGGCCTCCATCATCAAAAGCGGCGAGTGCAGCCTGGATTCGACCTCGGTGAGCAGGCGCGCCTGGAAATCGGCGAAGCCGACATAGCCGAGCTTGGTCATCAGCCTTGTCACGCTCGGATCGCTGACCCCGGCGCGGCGCGCCAGCCGAGTCGCTGTACCCAGCCCCGACATCGGATAATCGGCAAGCAGAACCTGAACGATCTTTTCTTCCGCCGAGGTGAACGCCAAGGTGGTGTTGGCCAGTTCTTCGCGGATCGACATAGTCATCGCCTCTCGCTGACGGAAAGACGATTATCTTACAATTTCATGCACGATTGTCAAATTTGGAAAATACTTTACAGAGCTGTATGGAAGGTTTCAGCGTGGGTTGCGCAACAGGAGCACAACTCTAGCCATCCTTATCATACAACACATTTCTGCACTGGATCGAATGCAGGCGTTCGCGCCCCTATTTGAAGCTGGCGATGGGCAGGAATTTCACCGCGGAGCCGGTGAAGCGGCGGTGATCGGACGTCTGTCCTCGCGGCCGGAATCCATCGAGATAGACCTGCTCCGGCGCTGTACGGATGAAATTGGTGGCTATGACAGGCGCCGCTGCCGACCCGATTGCGCCGGCAATGCCGCGACCTGTCTCAAGCAACCGGCCAGGTGACGTCACGAGCACAATCATGGCGGTGGCTTCGGGATCGAGACGTGGCTGGACACGATCGGCCTTGGGGCTGGTCCTGACACGATCTTCGGGTTTTGATGCAGGGACTGCAATCCGCTGAGCGGCGGAATCATCGAGGCCGTCATCGGGGTGATGCATGGCCAGCAAGGCAGCGACGGCGTCGCCAGACTTGGCTGATTCCGGCTGACGCGCCGGGCTTGTCTGGCCTTGCGGCCGCCATGTCGGCAAGGGGATGTTGAGTGCCACCATGTCCGGCGCAGCGCTCGCGGTAGCGGCATCCGCTTTGCCCAAGGGGATTTCGGCATTGGCAGCCACCGGCTTGGTCGCGGAGAGTTCGGCCTGCGCCGTGGATGCGCTGGCGATCGCGAACGGTGCTGTTTGCGGGGTCGGGATGCTGGCCGTGGTGACGGCGCGCGGGGCGAAGGCCGGCAACGGCACCGTGTCAGGCGCCATCGCCATGACGATCGCTTCGGGCGTCTTGCTCTTTTGCTCGGCGAGCGGTTCTTCAGCCGTACCAGCGGAAGCCACCTGGATGTCCGCGCGCTGGGCTGCCTCCGGCGGCACGATCGCTATGCCCTGCGCGGCCGGCTTGGGTTCGATGGACTTGGCCGGTTTGCTCGGCGCCGGCGCCGCGACATCATCCGACTCGTCCGAGCCGCCACCCAAAAGCGTCGCCAGCAGGCCACGCGACTTGCGTTGGCCGCCATCGGCGCTTGCCAGCTCGATATTGGGCGTGCCGGCGGCCTTGCGCGATTTGTAGGCGGCAAGCGCCTGATCATAGCCTGGCAGCGGTCTGCCGTCGCTCGGCACATGCAGTGTGTTGCCGTTCGGGAAAACCTTGGCGAGTTCCTGGCGGCTAATGCCCGGCCAGTGCCGCACATTGCCGACGTCCATGTGAATGAAAGGCGAACCGGAGGTCGGGTAATAGCCGACCCCGCCGCCCTGCATCTTGAGGCCGATGTCGCGCAGCTTCTTCAGCGGCACGTCCGGCAGGAAGAAATCCATGGCGCGGCCAACCATATGCTGGCTTTCCCGCGCCACGCCCTTCGAGCGGCTGCGCAGCATGGCGTTCGTCGCCGGCGAGCGATAGGCGCTGACGACATGGATATAGGACGTCGAGCCGCTGGCGCGATAAGCCTGCCAGACGAGGTCGAGCAGGCGCGGATCCATCCTGGTCGGCTCGTTGCGGCGCCAGTCGCGCAGCATGAAATTGATCTTTTTCAGTCCGGCCTGATCGTAGCGCCCGTTGCGCTTGAAAATGATCTCGGCCTTCTCGCCCGTATGCAGATGCTGGATCTTCAAGGCGCGCGTCTCGGCGGACGCACTCGTGACGCACAGGCAGAAAAACGCGACGACAATGGCCGGCAACCATGTCCAACGATGGGAAGCGCCGGGCGCGTTCTGTTCGCTTTCGATCACATTCATGCCTTGCACATTGTTTCTGTTTCGGACGATTTGACGTCGTCGCCGGCTGCGGAGCTTTCTTTTCCGAGCGCTCGACTGGACAAGCAGGCTGTTCCAGGCAGACGGGCATCCGTCCGACAAACTCGTCCTGTCGATGAACAGCATCTTGGTTAACGAATCGTTTTCGCGTGGGAAATGGGCCTTCCCTGCCCGAAATGCGTTCAACCGATCGCTTCAGCGGAACAGATATTTCGAGACTTCCGGATTGCCGCGCCGCCACATCACATTGTCCAGGAAGTAGTGGTGCACGTTGATGAAGATCCAGGCGATGAAGAGGAAAAGCGACGAGCCGAGCACGGCCTTGTCGTAGGGAACCATGGCCGTCAGCGCCATCGGCACCAGCCAGAAACCGAGCGCTCCGAGAATTCCGCCGAAGACGACAAACGCCAGCACGCGCAGCCTGTACACCGGTCCAAGCGTGGACAGGACCTTCGGTCCCAACCGCTCGACGGCATCGGCTCGATCGCGCTCGACATTGGTCTGGTAGCGCCAGACCACGGCCAGATACTGCAACGAATGCATCGCCGGCACCACGAGCAGCCAGAGCGGGTTCAGCGTCACGAACAGGATCCAGGCGTAAAGCGACACGACGTAGGCGACGACGCCGTTATAGGGCAGCGCGCCACCATGCTTGCGCCAGCGGTTGATGAACATCACGGCGGTGGCCGCCGAGGAGGCGGCCGCGACCGACATGGCGATGGTGATAAGCCATGGCGGGACCGCGAAGGTGTAGTAGTCCAAACCCCAGAACTGCCTTTGCGTGATCACCACATTGGTCTGAAGCCAGGCGAACAGCCAAACTGCATAGCCGTTGAACAGCAACACCTTCTTGTCCTGATCGCTGAAGAATTTGCGCTTCAGCACGGCGTCCACCATCAGCATGCCGTAGCCTTGCTTGACGTAGTGCCAGCCCACGAAAAAGCCCATCGCGTTGGTTGCGTTACCCAGCAGGCGGGCGTTCCCCGTCAGCGCGCCATAGGCAAAGAAGGCAATCATGGCCAACGGGACGACAATGCCCGCCAAGATATAGCGGATCTGGAGGCTGCGGCTGTACCCCTCGCCGCGCACCTTGCGCGCGAAATTGCGATAGAAGATCTGGTAGGAATGACCGAAATGCGGCTGGTTTATGAGATGTGAGAGCAAGAACATCGTCAGCGTCAGGGCAGCTTCGTATCTCAGAGGCACAAAATACAGGACCGGCAGGATGACAAGAGCGCTTCCGCCAAGCATGAAAAAATCGATGAACGGGCCAAAGAGATATTTTTGCGGAGCGGCCGCGACCGAGGCCGGGGCATCTGCCGAAAGGTGAAGTGCCATATTACCTTCCCCTGTGATCGTTTATCTAGCCATCGACGCTCTACTGAATGAGGTCTTACGCAACTCGTGACGACAGAATGGGCTTTCGGTTGGCCTGCGGCGAGCGTTTCACCACGCATCCTGCACGGCCCCTATGATCGGGTCCCCAGCACCAAAGCATATCCATCAATCCCGTAATGCCAAGCCGGATGGACCACAGCCAACTGAATTATGATCAGGAAGGCGGCGCCAACTTCCTCTGGCGCCATGCCTCTGGCGGGGCCAATAAGCCTCGACGACCGGTCGCATGATGGGCGCGGTCCCCCAGAAGGCGGTCGCAAGCATTAACCGCTTGGAAACCATCGCCTTGCACGGCGGCCGAAGTGATGGTTCATTAGCGCGGGCTGAAATGGCATTCCTTGAGGCAGATCCTGAGGACATTCACCGATTGTCTGATCGACGGCCTAATCTGGCCGGTTCGAGTGGCGCGGTTGCTGCTATGATCTGGTCGCTGCAGATCCTTCGCTTCGTCGCGGCGCTGCTGGTGGTCTACGTCCATTCGGCCGAGATCGCGGCCGTCGCGACAGGATCGAACGGACTGCTGCCGCAAGATGTGCAGCTTGTCGGCCGCGCCGGCGTCGACATCTTCTTCGTCATCTCGGGCGTCATTATCACGCGGATAGCGGCAGGTTTGAGCTGGCGCGGGTTCGCCTGGCGGCGTTGGCGGCGCATCGTGCCGATCTACTTCCTGGTCTGTATCCCTACGCTGCTGATCGCGGCGAAGACGGGCTTCGGCTGGCGCAGCGTCGTCGCCACGTTCCTTTTTTGGCCGGCAACCGACGTCATGACCGAGCCGCTTTTGCCGGTCGCGTGGACGCTGTGTTTCGAGATGCTGTTCTATGCAGCCGCGACCCTGGTCCTCTGGAATCGCCGATCGATTTACGTGCTGATCGGCCTCTATGGTGCGGCAATGCTGCTCCGCCCCTTAGGCCCGGTGTTCCAGTTCCTTGGCAACCCCATCATCCTCGAATTTCTGATGGGCGTCGCCATCGCCAATGCGCCGATGCGGTGGGTTGGCCTCTTGGGCATCCCGCTCGGCGCCGTCGCGCTCGTCATGGCCGGTCCGCTCGGAATAGCGCCCGGCGGCGGCACGCTCGATTTCCTCATTGGGACCGACGGCTTCCGGCGCGTACTCGTCTATGGCCTACCCGCGGCGCTGATCGTCTATGGAACGATGCAGATCAAGGCGAAGCCGGGCATCTGGACCGAGCAAGGCGACGCATCCTACTCGCTCTACCTCACACACACGCTGATCGCCTCGGCGATGCTGCCGCTGTGGATGGCCTACCCGATTCAGCCGGATCTCATCATCCTGGTCACCACGGCGGCCTGCGTGCTTTTCGGCTGGCGCATCCACATCAGATTTGAGAAGCCGCTTCTGGCGATGTTCAATCGCTTCGTGGTCACAGATCCAGTCGTCACGGCCCGAAGCTGATCGCGCCAGCATCGTTATTATCGGAATATGGAAGGCACGAGCATCGGGGTTGCCTGCCGGTAGGCGTCGTATTCGGGGAAAGCCGCTTGCAGGACCTTCTCCTCGTTGATCAGTCGCCGATATTGGAAGGCGAGTTCAGTCGCGCCGATCGCAACTGTGATCCATGTCGGATTACGCAGAACAAGGCCGAGCAGAACGATCGCTTCGCAGGCATAGAGTGGGTGCCGCACGATGCGGTGGCCAGCCTCTTCCGCCGTCAGTTCATTTAAGAACTACTTCGCTTGCGGGCCGGTTTTGCAGTTCGCTGAAATTTCGAATATTGTCTGCCCCAAGAGAGGTAGGGGATGCTGGCTTTCGAAGCTCCGGTGGTACGTCGCTACGCGCGAATTATCGGCCTGTCGATCTCGGCGTTTGTTCTGGCCGATTTTCTCTGCCTATCAGTCAGCAACATCACGATCGATGCCTATAATGGTGTCGAACTGATCATCGCTTGTTCGATCGCCGGCGCTTACTGGGGTGCGGGAAAATTTTCTGCCCTAATGGCAAACCGAAGCCAGTCTCGACTTTCCCGAATGTGGAGGAGGGCTGGAGCTACCTTCGAAAACATCGCCATCTTCATGGCGGTATTCATCCCGATGTCGATTGTCAGTTGCCTGTTCATGTACCTTGCCGCATCGACAACCAGACCTCGGCTCGATTGGCTGCTCGTCGCCGGAGACAAGGCACTTGGCTTCGAATGGCTCTCGACGCTCGGCTACGCCAATTCGTACCCGAAGGTCGCAGCAGTTCTGGTGTTCTGCTACGCGGCGCTCACCTATCAGTTGCCGGTGGTGGTGCTCTGGCATGCCGTCACAAACCAGCGGCACCGGCTGCTGGAGTTCACCGCGATCCTGTTTGCATCGTCGGTGTTGACCGCGATCATCATGGCCGCCGTCCCGGTGGACGGCCCCTACCTCTATTTCCACCCGGCGCCTTCGCTATTCAACCATTTCACGAATGCCGGCCTGTCCCATGCTGCAACGGTCGATGCGCTGCGCTCCGGGGCGCCTTTCGACTTCCTGATCTCCAACACAGTTGGGATCACGTGCTTTCCCTCATTCCACACCACTCTTGGGATCATCATCGCCTATGCCATGCGAAGGACGCCCTTGCTGATCCCAATTGCCCTGGTTAATGCGATTATGATTGTCTCGACAGTGCCGGAAGGCGGCCACTACCTAGTGGACGTCATCGGTGGAGGTGTAGTCGCGGTCATAGCCATCGTCAGCGTCACCATGTTCTCTAGTGCAGACCAGCAAGAATTGGCTCAAAGGATCACGATCCGAAGCTGATCGCGCCAGCCCTCACCGAGAAGACCACCATGATGATGACCCCGGTCGTCGTCTATGCAATGCTGGCGGTCGAACATCGGCGCCCTTGGGGCGCGCAAATAGCCGCTTGATCTATGACTGCCCGGAAACCGCTGCCCCCGTACGAAAGAACCGCGGCAGAAGCATGGGAACGCGCCGAGCATATTCGTCATATTCAGGGAACGTCTCTCGAAGGATACCTTCCTCGTTCCTGGCGCGCCGGTACTGCAGAAGAAATTGGACCGCGCCTAACGCCACCATCAGCACTGAAAAATGCGAAAGGATCATTCCGAGAATGAATGTCGCCTCGCAAATGTAAAGGGGATGGCGAACAATGGAATATGGGCCAGAGGTAACCAGCTGCCGGGCCGTAGCCATGATGGAGAAAGAGCGGCCGAGCCAGTAGAGGCAAAACACCGAGCTGGCCATGCCGATGAAAATCAAGCCGAGCGCCACCATCTGCACGGTCCCGTTTTCCAATGCCGGGGTCAGAAACATTGCAACGATGATCATGAACGTTCCGGCTACAGAGGTGACCCTTGGTCCGATTCCCTGCGCGGTTCCTTTTGGCGGGAGACGGCCGACCGTCAGGGAAACCTGCAGGGTTGATGATACGGTAGCCAAGACTTGGTTGACGATGGCCAGCGAATTTGCCGACACGTTTTGATGGAAATAGGAAAACAGCGGAATCGCGCTGAGAACCGCCAGGACCGTCATGATACAGACGATCGCGATACGGCCGAGAAAATCTTCATTCAGCATTTTGCCAACCCTGCAAAGCGGCACTGAAGCATCCCTTGGTCGCGCCGACAAGTAAATGCTTTCCAAAGCGTTAACGGCCAACTGGCCGTTGGTCGAGATGAGTGACCAAAGTTATCAAAGTCTCTCGGCTGGAAGGTCATGGCGCACCGGTTAACTGTTTGGAAACCATTACCTTGTGTGACGGACCGCGAAGTGGTTCACTCCTCCTCTGGTAAATGACATTGGGAGATGGAGCCGATGGACCTCTTTGGTCTGCAATCGTTGCTCATTTGTGCCCTGATCTTCGTACCGCTGGAGCACATCCTCGCCCTGCGGACGCAACAAAAGATATTCCGCAAGGGTATCGGCACCGATGTGATCTACGCAGTCGTCAATGGTGCGTTCCTCAAGATCTGCATTAGCCTTATGGCAGCGGCGGCAATGAGTGCCTCGGCGTCTTTGGTGCCGGAGAGGGTAACAACGACAGTGGGCGGTCAGGCAACTTGGCTCCAGGTCGTAGAGATCGTCATCTTGGCCGATCTCGGCGTCTACGCCTCGCATCGGGCGTTTCATGCTATCCCGGCGCTCTGGAGATTCCACGCGATCCATCACGGCATCGAGGAGTTGGACTGGATGGTTGCTTTCCGGGCGCACCCGGTGGACCAGATCATCACCAAGGCGGTCTCGCTTGTGCCCATATTCTTTCTGGGATTTTCGTCGGCAGCCATCGCCGTATACTTTGTCATCGCTACGGGGCATGCGCTGCTTCTGCACGCCAACGTCAGGATGAACTTCGGGCCGCTCAAATGGCTGATCGCAACGCCGCAATTCCACCATTGGCATCATGCGGATCAACGCGATGCCTATGACAAGAACTTCGCCAGTCACTTAGCCATCATCGATGCGCTGTTCGGCACGTTTCATGTTCCAGACTCCAAAATGCCCGTGAAATATGGAGTCGATGAACCGATCCCGACGGACTATATCGGCCAGCACGGCTACCCGTTCGTGCGTGGCACTCAACAACGCCGGGATACGGCGGATACCATCGCAAAGCCGGCAACCGAGAGATAAGCCAGGCGAAGTAGCGCATCGGCAGCCCAGCGCCCGTCGGTTATCACATCAATAGAGAGCCAGGCACCACAAAGCCGTATGCGACCTGCAAGGCGATCATGCAGATCGATGCCACCGCAATCGGTACGCCAAACGGAACAACACCTTTGCGGTCAAGGTGTTGAACGTAGAGGCGGAAGGCGCCTTGCGGCAGTAACAGTGGATTTTTCACGATCATGGCCGTGACGAGGGCGAAAACCAGCAGCAAGATGGAAAACCCGACGAGATCATTTCCGCCGACCAGAAACGGCACGACTGCCATCAGCTTGACATCTCCGGCGCCGACCTTTCGCAGCACCCAAAACGGAAAGAGCGCCACGAACAGCACAAGCGCGGCGATGGCGCTCAAACCCATATCCCACCACGATCCGGACTGGAGCGACAAAAGCAGTAGCGACCCTGCCCCCAGGCAGAGCAGCAGCAATGCGTCGCGATTGGCTATCTTCTGTGTCGTGAAATCCAGCCACGCAATCCTTGCGAGCAAGGGTATGGCGAGTGCTTTCAGCAGCAGCACTTCGACAAGCAACATGCTAGCGCTCGATGTTCTGCACGCTGGATGACAGTAGTTTCAGATTGTTGGCCACGGTCGGATCGTTGGGCGCCAGCTCATAGGCCTTGAGGAAACTGCTGCGTGCGTCCTGCAGCTTGCCGCGCAGCAAATAGGAGTAGCCGATATTGTTGTAATATTCGGGCGATGCGCCAACCAGCTTGAAGGCCCTGCTATAGGCCCGGTCGGCAAGGTCGAAGCGGTGGATGCGATCGCACGAAGCGGCCAGCCCCATCCAGGCGCCGCCATCATTGGGCGCCAGTTGCGTCGCCTTAAAGAACAAGGCGCCGGCATTGCCGTAATTTTCCGCCCGGAACTGGTTCGTGGCTTCGGCCACAGCCTGGTCCGAGGCGTAATATTCGACGTTACCGACCGTTTTCAGCCCGTCGAAGGCATCGCCAAAGGCCGTCACGTCGCCTTTCGACGGCTCATTGGTGCGCACGACACCGTCGGTGGCGTCCGCACCATTCGTTTGGCAACCGGCAAGCGCCATCAACAGACTGGTTGCGGCTACAGTTGCGAGGCGCATTGGCCCTGTCATTTTGTCTCCCAAGAGCCCTCCGACTCCGTTTTAGAACCAAAGCATATAAACATTTAGAAGAAAACGCCTTTCATACGGATGAGCACAGGCAACATGACGACCATCATCACGACCGGAAAGATGCAGAGGCCCAGCGGGATCATCATCTTGACCGGCAAGGCGTTGGCGCGTTCTTCGGCGTTCATAATTCTCTGGTTGCGCATTTCGTCGCTGTAAATGCGCAGGGCGTCGGTAAGACTGGTGCCCAGCTCTTCCGATTGGCGAAACAGGACGGCCAAGGCGCGCGCCTCGTCAAGCCCGATGCGGTCGGCAAGCTCGCGCAGTGCCTCGCGCAACGGTTTGCCCGCACGCAATTGCAGGGTCACGATCGACAGCTGAATGCCCAGCCATTTGTGGGTACCGGCCAATTCGGCGCCCACGCGCTCCACGGCCGCCTCGAGACTCATGCCCGCGTCAGCGCAGGTGATCATCATGTCCATGAAATCGGGAAAGCCGCGCCGATAGACCTGCTTTTGCCCGCTCTCGAAGCGGTCAAGAGCAATGCTGGGAATGACAAGGCAGCCAAGTCCGATCAAGGCTGAACCTGCAAACGCCACGAACCCCGGCAATTGCGGCGGCAACACGCGCGATAGAACTGCGTAACAGGCCAGGAAGCCGACACAGACGGCGCCGAGGCGAGAGAGCGTGTAAATGACCGGCGCGCTCGATTGATAGAAGCCCGCCCGGAACAGTTTCGCTTCCAGGGCATTTGGCTCACCGCGTTCTTTTTCCAGGCTGCGGAAATAGGCGTCGACAGGCCGCTGCGCGGAAATCCTATTGAGTTCCTGCTGGGCATAGAGCGATCGGCGACTGGTGATTCCCTCGGATAAAAGCGTTTGCGCAACCAGCTTTCTCGTCTGGAACACCGGGATAAGGACAAAGGCGGCCAACAAGAAAAGCGCCACTGCCGCCAGGAAAACGGCGAGAGAGAGCAGCGTGGCCGAATTGCCTAGATTGGTAAACACGTCCATGCCCGCCGCTAGAAATCGAAGTTGACCATTCGGTACATTATGAAGTCGCCCAGCAGTGCCCACGACCCAAAGATCACGAACACCGGCATGATGATCGGACTACCCCAGACGTCACCGTAAAAATTCGGCGCGAGGACTGACAGCACCCCAAGCATCACAAGTGGAAATAGCGAGATTATCCAGGCGGACATGCGGCCTTCCGCGGAAAGCGCCTTGATCTTCATTCGCAATTTCCGGCGCTCGCGCAATACCGACGACAGGTTTGAGAGTATTTCGGTGAGATTGCCGCCGGTCTTGGCCTGGATGGAGAGCGATACCGAAAGCAGATGCAGGCCTTCGAAACCGACCCGCTCCGACAGTTTTCGAACAGCCTGCTCCAGACTGAGGCCAAAACTGATTTCGTCGGAAACGATGCCGAATTCAGTGCCGAGCGGATCGGGCATTTCACGCGCGACAAGCCCTATCGCAACGGTGGTTGGGTGACCGGCGCGCAGAGATCGTACGATCATATCGAGTGCATCGGGAAGCTGGAGCGCGAATTTATTGATGCGCTTGTTCCGAGCCCTTCGCAAAACGAGAACCGGCAGAGCAAATCCGACAATCAAGAAGGCGATGATGGCGACAATGACGGACAGGTGCAGAAGCAATGCCAGAGGAGCGCCAGCACGAGGCCGGCGAGCAGGAATACAGCCAGGAAAGCGAGTGGATTGCCGGTGATGCCGGATTGCGTGTAGAGCCGGTTGAGCGCGATTGCGCCGAAAATGAAGTCGCCCGACGCCGTCAGCCCGCGTTCCTGCAGCAGTCCCTGCAAACTCTGCTCGGCTGGCTTTTCTTCTCCCAGCCGCAGCAAGCGTCGATTTATGATGCCTGCCCGCGCTCGGCGCCCGGCGATTGAAAGAAAGAAGGACTCAGCGGCGAGAATGACCGACGCCGCCGCCAGCACATAGATGAAGTAGAGGAGGGTCTGACCGGTCGGCATCAGAGCGGGACCTGCGGGTTGAAAGCGTCTTTTGCGAAATGGTGCCCCATCGCCGCGGCTTCGGTGGCAAAGCGCGGCCGAACACCGGTGGCGCGAAAATCACCGACTATGGCACCATCGGCGCGGACATCGCGGCGGACGAAGTGATAGATTTCCTGAAGCTGGACGACATTACCTTCCATGCCGGTCAGCTCCGATATGGAGGTGACTCGCCGGCCGCCGTCCGAGAGACGCTGGGTCTGCACGATGATGTCGATGGCCGAAGCGATCTGCGCGCGAATGGAATCATTGGTCATCGGCATGCCGGCCATGCCGACCATCTGCTCGAGCCGCGAGATCGCATCGCGCGGCGTGTTGGCGTGGATGGTGGTCATCGAGCCTTCATGGCCGGTGTTCATGGCCTGCAGCATGTCGAAGGCTTCCTCGCCGCGAACCTCGCCGACGATGATGCGGTCCGGCCGCATGCGCAGTGCGTTCTTCAGCAATTCGCGCTGGCGGACCTCGCCCTTGCCCTCGACATTGGGCGGACGCGTCTCCAGCCGGCCGACATGCGGCTGCTGCAATTGCAGTTCGGCCGCATCCTCGATGGTGATCAGACGCTCTTTCGAGGGGATGTAGCTCGACAACGCGTTGAGCAAGGTCGTCTTGCCGCTGCCGGTGCCGCCGGAAACCAGGATCGATTTGCGCGACTGCACGGCGATGCGCAGCAGATCGACCATCGGCTGTCGGATCGAGTTGAACGCCATCAGGCGTTCGAGCGAATAAGGATTCTTCGAGAATTTGCGGATCGAAACCAGCGGGCCGTCGACCGAGATCGGCCGGACAGCAATGTTGACGCGTGAGCCGTCCGCGAGCCGGGCATCGACCATCGGCGCCGATTCGTCGACGCGCCGGCCGATCGCCGAGACGATCTTGTTGATGACGCGCAGCAGGTGCGCCTCGTCGCGGAAGCGGATCGCGGTCTCCTCGATCACGCCATATCGCTCGATGAAGACCCTCTTGTGCGTATTAATCAGAATGTCGGCGATGGAATCATCCTTGAGCAACGGCTCGATCGGCCCCAGGCCGAGCATCTCGTCAGCGGTGTCACTGGTCAGCTGGTCGAGTTCGCGCGCGTTCAGCGGAACGTTGCGACCGCGCACGAACTCGCGCACGATGGGACGGATTTCGTTCAGGATCTCGTCCTTCGACGCGGTTTCGAGCGACGCGAGGTTGAACCGATCAATGAGATGTCGATGCAGATCGACTTTCAGCGCCAGGAACTCGTCGCCATGTGGTTCGAAATCGGCGACAGGCAGGGCGCCGTTGGCAACCGGGAGGACCGCGATCGGCTCCACCCTCGGCTCGACCCGCGCCTCGCCACCCTTGATGAATCGCCCCAGCATAATCCCTTATACCCCCTCCAGCGCATATTAGTTGAAACTAAACGTTAACCAAGCGCCGCACAAGCGCAAGGACGCCTCACGCCCGGGCAATACTTTCAACATAGTTAAGAAGCGGCGTGAAAAAATATCGTTTTTATTTCGGTTCGCTCCGCTGCCGGACGTGGGAGGCGCACTAAGCTATGTAGCGCCCTGCGCCTTGCGTGCCCCCGATCTCGGAAACCCGCTCCATAATTGGCTATAAACCCTTAGATATAAAGGAATATGCCATATAGCTAAAATAGGGATAGCTAAATTAGCAGCGTATCACAATTGTGAATGAATGGTTAAGAACGCTTGAAAAATTAGACGAATCAAGCTCTTGCTGATTTTTGACGGCACGCTGAACTCGAAAGTTCATGTATTGGAAAGTTAAGGAACCATTAATCCCGTTTGACTCCGCAATTTCTCGGGACCTAGGATCGAGATGACGGGGGATGCTGGGTATGGGGTACATCCTTAGCTCTGTCTCGTCGGGTTCAAACTCCAAAGGGAGAAATTGACATGAAGAAGCTCATGACGATGACCCGGCAGTTCCGCGATGACGAAAACGGCGCTGCCATGGTCGAGTACACGGTACTGCTCGGCATCATCACGGTAGCGGTGATCGCCACCGTGATTCTGGTCGGCACCTGGGTCGCCGGCAGATGGACCGCGCTGAATACGGCCCTTGCTGCAGCAGCGTAATTCACTGGCGGGCCCGACCCGAAAGGCCTGGGCCCGCCGCTCTCACCGGAAGGTCGAATGACCTCGTCGGGTTCAAACCTCCAAATGGGGTAATGGGCATGAAAAATTTCATGACGATGGCCCGGCAGTTCCGCGACGATGATACCGGTGCTGCCATGGTCGAATATACAGTCTTGCTCGGCATCATAACGGTGGCGGTAATAGCAACCGTAATTTTGGTCGGCGCATGGGTCAGCGGTCAATGGACCACACTTAACTCGAATCTTACCGCTGCCGCTTAGCGATATTCTGGCAGGCCTGAGCAAAAACACTTGGGCCCGCCTCTTTCAACCAGAGACAGGCGACCCTTGGGGGGCACGTAGTCGAGCGAGTGGGTTGGGGTTATGCGCGCTAATACCGTTATCATGATTGTTCTCGCCGGCGTGTTCGGCGTCCTGGCGGTGGTGCTCGCCAATATCTGGCTGGCCAACCAGCGCAGCGCGATTGCGCAGACGAATGATGTCCAGCGCGATACGGTCGTGGTGGCCGCGGTGGCGCTGAAGTTCGGCGACACGCTGTCCGCCGACAAGTTGCGCGAAGTCGCATGGCCGGCGGGCGCGGTTCCGGCCGGTGCCTTCAAGACAACGGAAGAACTCTTGACGAAAGACGTTCCCCCCGGCGGAGCCCCCAAGCAGGCATTGCAGGCGATCGGCGTCAATGAACCCGTGCTCACCACCAAGATCACCGGCCCGGGCCAGCGCGCCACGCTTTCGGCGGTGCTCGGCGACGGCATGAAGGCCGTGTCCATCCGCGTCAATGACGTGCTGGGCGTCGCCGGCTTCGTCTTCCCGGGAGACCGGGTGGATGTGCTGCTGACGCGGACGGTGCGAAGCAACGATGGCGCGGATCAGAGTTTTGTCGACGTGCTTTTGCAGGGCATGAGGGTGCTCGCCGTCGACCAGGTGGCCGACGAAAGCAAGGACAGCCCGACCGTCGTCAAATCGGTAACGCTCGAGGCCAGCACCAAGGACGCGCAGAAGCTGACCCTGGCGGCGGGCGCCGGCCAGTTGTCGCTGGCGCTTCGCCAGGCCGCCGCCAGCAAGGGCGAAGCGACCGAGCGCGTGACGCTTTCCGACCTCACCGGCGAAATGCCGGCTGACGTCGCCAAAAGGCAAGCGGAACTCGCCAGGCAGGCAGCAGCCGATGCTGCAGCCGCAGCCGAACGTCAGAGCGCGGAAGACGCTCGTAAGCGCGCGGACGAAAAGATCGCGGGACTGGCCCAGGCCGTGGACCGCGTGGGAAACAAGCTCGATGAGCTGAGCAAGGTCAAGCCGCCGGCTCCGATCGTGGTATCAGCCCCGGCGCCGGAGGTCACGAAGGAAGTGGTCAAATACGTCCAGCCGGAGCCGCCGGCGCGGGCAACTGTCGGCGTCTATCGGGGGATAACGCTCGAATCTTATGAAGTGCCGCGACAAAAATAATAAGCTAGAATGTCGCGAAGCATGGCTGCCGTTGGCGGAAGCAAGGCTGCCGGTGGCGGAAGTAGGGAGATGGGGATGCGGGGGGTTTGGGTGAGATTGGTCGGTGCCGCGCTATCCTGTATGGCGACTCTGTTGACGTGGAGTCTGGCGGCCGATGCAGCCGACCGCTTCATCGACGTGTCCAATCCGAGTGTCCACCGTATTTTCCTGCCCACGTCGCAATCGGTGACGATCCAGGTGAGTGCCAATCTCGGCGATATCGTCGTCGGCGACCAAAAGATCGCTGATGCCCAGCCGATGACCGACCGCACCCTCTATGTCATCGGCAAGAGCGCCGGCACCACCACCGTCAATCTCTTCTCGCCCGACAAGCGCTCGCTCGGCGTCATCCAGATCGAGGTCGGCGTCGACGTCAGCGACATGGCGCAGGCGATCCGTCAGGTGGCGCCGAAGTCACGCATCGAAATCGGCTCGATCAACGGCAGGGTCAGGCTCGGCGGTCATGTCAAGGACGGCGCCACGCTGGCAGCCATCCTGGAAGTGGTGAAGCAATATGGCCCCGACGACATCATCAATTCCGTCACGGTCGACGACAGCCAGCAGGTCAATCTGGAAGTGCGCGTGCTGGAAGCCAAGCGCAACGCCGGCCGCGACCTTGGTGTCTCGATCAGGAGCACGAACAGCAGGGGGACGACCCGAACCGGGACGGGCGTTGCGGCTGTCGACCGTGACAATGTGGTTCTCGGACCGGGCGATCTGCTCTCCGGCCTGCTCTCAACCAGCAACCCGTTTGCAGCACTGATCACCCGCGTCATCGACAACAACATCAAGGTCGATCTGATCATCGAGGCGCTTGAGGCCAAGGGCGCGGTGCGCACGCTTGCCAATCCCAATCTCACCACGCTCTCCGGCGAGCAGGCAAGCTTCAACGCGGGTGGTGAAGTCCCGATCCGAACTCTCGACAAGAATGGCGAGATAAGCATTGTCTACAAGCAATTCGGCGTCAATCTCCTGTTCACGCCGGTGGTACTTGACGACGGCAAGATCCACATGAACCTGGCGCCGGAAGTCAGCGACCTGAACGGCTTCACCACCGCTGGCGACCCGATCTTCACCAACCGCAAACTGTCCACCGTCGTCGAATTGCGTGACGGCCAGAGTTTCGCAGTTGGCGGGCTGCTGTCCAGCAGGACCACCAAGCTGCAGAACCAGGTGCCATGGCTCGGCCAGGTGCCGGTCATCGGCACGCTGTTCCGCAATTCGAGCAACCAGAAGGAGGAGACCGAACTGGTCGTCATCGTCACGCCGCATATCGTGCGGCCGGTGAAGCCAGGCGAGCAGTTGGCGACACCCTTCGACAAGACACGGCCCGCCAATGATCCGGAATTCTTCGTGCTCGGTCAGCTCGAGGTGAACAAGGACATGATCCGGAAATATGAAACCGGCGACGGCGTCACCGGCCCCTATGGCCACATGCTGAACTTCAAATCGAAGGACAAGATGCTCTATGTCAAGAAATAGCGCCTTCGTCCTCATTCTGTGCACCGGCCTGCTGGCGGGTTGCGCCGCGGACTATCTGAATCATTACGATTCGGTGACTTTGGCCGCCGGCGACTCGCAGAAGTTTAATTCGCTGCTGCAGACAGTCGACCCGCTCAATCCGGCCTCGAGGAACACGCACATAGAAGGTGACGGCCAGCGCGCCGCTACTGTGGCTCAAAACTACAAATTTCCACCACCGCCGCCGCCACCACCTGCCATCACGGTCAATGTCGGCGGGGCGGGGTCGGCTGTGACGACGACGACGCAGTAAACTGAAACAGAAGGATGCGGTTTCAGCGCGCCAGGCCAAACGAGGAAACCTGGCGTCAGGGAGCAAAGAGTAAGGCCATGCTGCGAACCATTCGCGCGTTCTGGCACGATCAAAGGGGAATAGCGCTGATCCTCGTCAGCGTTACACTGCCGGCGCTCATCGGCTTTTCGCTACTGGCGATCGACATGAGCCGGGTCAACAATTTGCAAAACGACCTGCAGAAGGGCGCCGATGCCTTCGCGTTGGCGGGAGCCGCCGAGCTTGATGGCTTGCCCGGCTCATGGGCCAGAGCCGAACGCGCCATGGCGACACTGGTTGCCAACAATGCCGCTTTCTCAACCGTTGGCACTAATGGCCGGTTCACTTTGACTTCCGGGCAACCAGGCGGCACCGCACGATGCAACAGCGCCGGCAACATTTCGTGGCGTTTCCTAAAGACCATACCCGCGTCGGACGGAACTCTGGTCACCAGCGCAAACTATGCCAACGCAACGCAATCTATCGGCGAAGATGAAACCGCCTTCATTGAAGTGAAGGTCACGCCGACCGGTTTCGCCGCGATATTCCCAGCGTCGTTTCTGACGGGCAATTCGGCCAGTAACGGCTTCAACGTTGCGGCCACGGCGGTCGCCGGATTCACGTCGGGCGTCTGCGATTACACGCCCGTTTTCATGTGCAACCCGTATGAGGACACAACCATCACCGGCGGCGTTACGCTGGAACAGGCTGCACAAACCAGGCAATACCGTCGCCGCCAGATCCTGCTGCGCGGAGACGGATCCTACTTTCCCGGCAACTTCGCTTTCCTGGCTTCTCCGTTTGGCAACGGCGCCAACCAGCTCGAAAAGATGCTCGCCGACTCCAAGCCGCAGAATTGTTATTCGCGCGACGGCGTCGACACCGAGCCGGGACAGAACGCTGGCCCTGTCGAGAACGGCATCAACTCGCGCTTCGGCATCGATTCGTCAAGCTACTCGGACGGACCTGCGGTCAATGTGCGCAAGGGCGCCAAAAACGGCAGCCAGTTCGTCAAGAGTAACAAGGTCGACTATGAAACAGACCCGACAAAGGGTGTCGGGCTTGAGCGCGATTCGTGCCAGATCGCCGGCAACTGCACCATGATGGGCGGCCGCATGGGCGCTGGTGACTGGAATTTCGCGCGCTACTGGGCCGCCAATCATCCCACACGTGCCGTGCCAGCGGCTCTATCGGGAACCGGCGCCAATCTCCCGACGCGTTATGAGGTCTATCGCTACGAGATCGACAACAATATCTATCAGGACGCTGCAGTCGGTGGCGAAACGGGTATCCCGCCTGCGGCGGCAGGCACCCCGATCTCGATCCCAGACCGCCGGTTGCTTTACGGCGCAATCCTGGACTGCAATGCGCTTCAGGCTTCGGGCACGAATTTCAACGGCCGCCAGACGGGCATTCCGGTAAGGAGATTCGGCAGCTTCTTCATCACCGAGCCGATCAAGGACGGTAAGAATATCTACGTCGAGTTGGTCGACATCACCGGCAAAGGCGGCAACGGAACGCTCGACAACTACCTGCGCGACGAAGCGCAGCTCTACCGGTGACCGCGATGTTCAAGATGCTGTCCCGATATCTTGATCGATTTCGACACGACCAGCGCGGCGCGGTGATTGTCGAGATGACACTGATCACGCCGCTGATGCTGGTCTTGTCGGCCGGGGTGTTCGAATTCGGCAATCTGATCCATGACAAGCTGCTGATGGAGGCCGGGCTTACAGACGCCGCTCGCTTTGCCGCGCGCTGCAACAGTCAGTTGTATACCGACTCCGGGCTGGCGGCGATCAACTGTGCCACCATTGCCGCGAACATCGCCGTCTACGGCAAGCCATCTGTAACCGTTGTCAATGGCGTAGTGACCGATACTCCGCGCGTCAGCGGCTGGCAGACATCGAATGTCACCGTGACGACGAACAACTCCTGCCAGGACACCGTGGTGGGCGGCGTTACCCAATATCGCTCCACCACCGCACAAGTCTGCACCGTGCGCGCGTCCGGTACCTACCCATACACCGGTGTCGGGATGCTGTCGTTCATCGGCATCAGTCCGATAACGCTGCAGGGCTCCCACGACGAACGGTTGATCCGGTTCTGACCATGATCCAGCGTTTCGCAAAATCGGAAGACGGGGCAGCGATGGTGGAAATGACCATCGTATCGACGCTGCTGTTCTCGCTTGTCCTGGGCTTCGTCGATTTCGGCTATGCGTTCTATCAATGGAACGCGGCTACCAAGGCGGTGCAGATCGGCGCGCGGCTGGCTTCGATATCGGATGCGGTGGCAACCAACCTCGCGACCGCGCCCCCGATCTCGTCTCCCGGCGCCCCGGTTGCTGCCGGCGCCTATGGTCCCTTCGTCTGCACCTACACCGCCGGCACGGGCGGCTGCAGCAACAGCGGCGGCTTCAGCGCCGCCAATTTCAGCCGCATCTTTCGTGGCGACACCGCAAACACCAATGACGATGTCTGCCCTGCGCTGGCGGCAAACCAGCGGCCGGGCATGTGCCACTTCTTCCCGGGCCTGCTGCGCAGCAACGTCGTCATCACTTACACGGCCACCGGCCTTGGCTATCAGACCCGGCTTAGCGGGCCGGTACCGACAATCACCGTCAGCCTGCAGAACCGGACCTTCCAGTTCTTCTTCCTCCAGGGACTGATGGGTTTCGCCAACATCAACATGCCCTCCATGCTGAGCACGGTTACGGGCGAAGACATCAAGAGCACCTGGCCATGAATGCCATCAACACCAAGGTTCTGCCGACCAAGCGAAAGCAGGTGGCGCTGTTCTCGTCGGATGCGAATTTCAAGCGCGAGGTGGCGACACGGCTCGATGCGCTGGCGATCTATGACGTCAGGATCTCCGAGACGGATGACTTTCTCAAAGGCCCTCCCGCGGATACACGCCCGGGTATCGTCATTCTCGATCTCGGCAATGGCGAACTGCTCGGCAGGCCCGGCATCGTCGAGGCGCGCGCGCTGTGGGCATCGGTGCCGCTGATCGCGGTCTCCAACGAACTGTCGTCGGAACAGACGCGCGTGCTGGTGCGCATGAACGCCTCGGACTGGCTGCACAAGCCGCTCGACGGCAAGGAACTGCTCAACGCGGTGACCTTCCACGATACCGGCAGCCAGGGCACGAAAAGCCGCATCATCACCTTCATCAGTGCCAGCGGTGGCGCGGGCGCCACGACGCTCGCTTTGTCGGCCGCCGAATTCCTGGCGACGAAATCGGCCGAACGCGCGGCGTCAACCTGTCTGGTCGATCTCGATTTCCAGAGCGCCAATTGTGGCGCCTACCTCAACCTGTTCAACCAGTTCGACCTGGCAGGCATCATCGGCCAGCCGGAACGGCTCGATGTCGAGCTGATGGATGTCATCAAGCTTTCGCGTCCATCCGGTCTCACCCTCTATGCGTTCGAGAGGCCGCAACTGCCGTTCGAGCCGCAAGGCGGCGATTTCGTCTTCCGGCTTCTCGACCTTGTCGCCTACCGCTTCGACGACATCGTCATCGACCTGCCCAATATCGAAACGCCCTGGTACAATTCGGTGCTCTCGACCAGCGACGAGATCTTCATCGTCTTCGAACTCAACGTCGCGTCGCTGCGGCAAGGCAAGCGGCTCTATACAAAAATCCGCGAGTTGCGCGGCAATGCGGTCAGCGTCACGCTCGTCGCCAACAAGCACAAGCGCAAATGGTTTGGGAACCATTTTTCGCGCAGTGAACTCGAGAAGATCTTCAAGGCGCCGCACATCAAATCGGTTGCGCTGGACAACGCCCTTCTGACCGATGCCTTGAACCGGGCGATCCTGCCTTCCGAAGTGGACGGGCGGGCGCGCTTCAACAAGGATCTGAAGCGGATGTTCAAAGAGCGGCTCGATGACGCTGCCCGGTAGAGATGGAATCGTTCCCAGGCTGGCCGGGGCCTGCGTGCTCAGCCTGGCGCTGGCGCTGTCGGTCCAGGACTTCGCGCAGGCACGGTCGAGGCTGTCGGACCGGCCGCCGCTGCCGGCAATGGGCCCCAGCCTGCGCAAGGTGGTTGCCTTCACAACCACGGAGCAGCCGGGAACGATCGTCATCCGCAAGAGCGAGAAAGCGCTTTACCTGGTGACCCGCCAGGGCCAGGCACTGCGCTACCAGATCAGCGTCGGGCGCGACGGATTTGGCTGGACCGGGGTCGTCAAGGTCGGGGCCAAGACGGAGTGGCCGCAATGGCGTCCGCCCCGGGAAATGCGCGCCCGCCAGCCGGAACTGCCGGAGCTGGTGCCTTCGGGTCCCTATAATCCTTTGGGCGCGCGGGCGCTGTATTTGCTTCAGGACGGACACGACACGCTCTATCGTATCCATGGCACCAACGATCCCTCGGGCGTGGGATTCGACGGCACATCGGGCTGTTTTCGCCTGACCAACACGGACGTGATCGATCTTTTCAAGCGCGTGCCTGTAGGCACAAAGGTGGTGGTTCAATGACGACGATCAGCGACCCGCATGTGCCGGCTGTCTCCGCCGAGCCCATTGAACCGCAACTGCTCGACAGGGATGTGAGCCGGTCGCGGCTGGCCGTCGTGGTCGGCGTCGGGTTGACCCTGTTTGCCGTGCTGAACGCGACCGCCGCCATCTATCTCTATCGAGGCATTAGCGACCTGCGCACCGTGGAGGGACGTCTCGAGGAACTCGGCACGTTCGAGCAGCGGATCGTTGCCCGGCTCGACACGGTCAACAACGGTTTTCAAAGCCGATTTGAAAAGCTGGACAGCCAATTGCAGGGCAGTTTCAACGAAATCAACGGCAGCATAGCCCGGTTGGAACAGAACCCTTCTTCGGCGCGCGACGATAGCAGCACGAGCACGGCGGAACCCGTCGCTACCACCAGCACCGTGGCGGATGCATCTTCCAACAACAGCGATGTCGCGGCCGAACCCGCCGCTGTCGATACGCCACGACCACTCAAGCGCAAGAGCGCCGCGCCCCCTGCCCCCGACCCCTCTTACCAGCGAACGGAAACGCCGGACGGCAAGGTCTATTATCGCAAAATCAATTGAGGGGTGTCGGAGCGATGGTGAAACCCAGTGCGGCGGACTCTATCTCTTTGTTTTGACGCAATTCCCAAGGGAAAGCGCTACACGGTTTTCCTGGAAATTGCTCTAAATATCCCGACTCAAAGTCATAAGACGCAAGGCCAGAGTCTCTGCGCGCAGTCGCGTTTCGCGAAGGAACGCGACATGACAATACGCGCAGGCCGCAAAGCCCAGAACCAGCACGAGGCTGTTCTGCCAGGTAAAGTCGACCCTCAGTGCGAATTGGAGGCCGTTGGACATCGGAAATGCCGCAACCGTGCTCGCCGTCTGCGAATGACTGCTGGAGGCGATCATCAGCCCGGCGAAAAGCAGCGCAACGTGATTAGCCAGGAAGAACGCGGCCGCCCGTCTCATGCGGCAAGCGCTCCAGCACACCATTGCCGCGGCAGCCAGGATGACGGCATCCAGGACCATCGAACCGCCGAGATACAGATCGACCTGTTGCCAGAACATCGCCGACGAGGGGCGCAGTTCAAGCCAGATCCTCCACATGGCAGGGCTGGCGGGATAGGCTCCGAGCAGCAGGGTCGCTAGTCGCTCGCCCGCCAAAATCATCAGGATGAAAGCTGGAAAAGCGAAGAGTAATATCGGCCTGCGCTTCATTTTATCCTCGACAATCTGGCATCAGCATAGATTGCAGAGATTGCGCGAGGCTTAACGGAAGTGCGTCATTACGACCGTGCTTGGGAGTTCATCCGGGCAGCCTGCAATTCAGCATCGGTCCTTCGTGCCGACGCGGCATGATCTTGGCCGGAGCGTCATCAATTTTCCATGGCCGCGTTTCGGCTCATGCCGGCTTCATGCGGTTCCGCTCGCTTTGAGCGGTTTGTGCGTCTGGACTTTTCCACACCGGGCGGCGTTTGGCTGAAGCCTCGGCGACCCCAATTTTGTGCCATTTTTGCTACATTTCCTAACCTTGTGGCCAAAATTCCTAATTTAGTTGCCTCTAAATTAATAATCGCTCACATATTTCTTGAAATTGTTGGATAATCCCCTGGACGGGCTCAAGCCTGGTTCAGCGCCCGAGAAGGGTGCGGGGGGAAACGTTGGGGCGGGTTAAATGAATACGACAAGCATCTCGGCTGTGGGCAGGCGCCTTGGTCTTTTGATGGCGGCAACAATGCTGACCTGCGCAAGTGCAAGCGCACTTACGCTCAAGGAAGCAGTGGCGGTTGCCGTCGAATCCAATCCCGAAATCGGCCAGGCCATAGAAAATCGCGAAGCAATCGAGTTCGAATTGCGGCAGGCCAAGGGGCTCTATCTTCCCAGCGTCGACCTGGAAGCGTCGGCTGGCGCTCGCCGTCTCGACAATTCCTCACGACGGGCGCTTTCCCTCGACGATGACAACCTATATCCGGCAGAAACCGATCTGACGGTTTCACAGACCGTATATGACAGCGGCGCGAGAAGAGCCGAGCTGAACCGTCAGGCCTCGCGCGTCGACGGCGCGTCGTTTCGTGTGCTGGAGCGGTCGGAATTCATCGGGCTCTCGGTCGTCCAGGACTACCTTGAATACATGCTTCAAGCTTCGATCGTGGCCGAGGCAAAGAAGAACCTGGGCTTCCATCAAGCAATTCTCCACGACATCCAGGAAGGCATTGCTGGCGGCGGGTTGAACGAAGCCGACCGGCAACAAGCCGAGGAGCGGCTGTTTGCCGCCAAGGCCCGCATGCAGGAGGCCTCGGAGGAGCTGGAGGCCTCGAGGATACGGTTCTTCAAGACCGTCGGGAAGCCGCTGACCAATGCATCGAGGCCGGCCGATGTTTCCGGCGCGCTGCCAAGGTCGCTGGACGATGCGATTGGCCTTGCGCGGGAGAGCAATCCGCGCGTCCATATGGCCAACAGCGATATCGCCGCGGCGGCCTCGCTGGTGGACGCGGCCCGGGCAAAATACGGCCCCTCGATCGTCGCTGAAGGCGTCGCTCGGGCTGGGTACGACATCGACGGCGACAATGGAGATACATCCGACCTGCAGGCACGCCTGGTGCTGCGGTGGAACCTGTACCGGGGCGGCATCGACAAGGCCAATGAACAGGAGCAGATCCGTCGCACGAGTGAGCAGCGGCTTGCGATGCATCAGGTGCTGCGGGAAATCGAAGAAGCCGTTCGCACGTCGTGGGATCGCCGCTTCCGGCAAGCCGACCTGGCAAAGACCCTGAAGCTGCAAGCCGCTTCCAACGAGAAGCTGGTCGCGTCCTATCGCGAGCAATTCAAGGTCGGTCAGCGCTCACTGCTCGATGTGCTGGATGCGCAGAATACGCGGTTCAACACGGCGACCCTGGCGGACACCGCATCCTACGCCTCACTGTTTGCCCAATATCGGCTTCTGGCGGCGACCGGGCAATTGCTGAAAACCATGGATATCCATCCGCCAAAGCAGGCCGCGGCCTACGCGCGAACCGAGTTCGCGGCACCGGAAACGGCCGACACCGAAACCTATGCGCGGACGCCTTCGGAACAGAAAAATGACCTGCCGTTCGATATCCTGGCACCGGTCAGGAAAAAGTAAGCGGATGTAAGGGTCGATCGAAAGTCCCTATGGGCGGATCGTGAACCAGCAACCCAACATCCTCTCCCCCAAGGAGGCGTTCAAGGCCTGCTTCTCGGCCATTGCCGGATATCTCGGCAGGCCGAGCGCGCAAACGGTGCTGTTCGCCGGCGTGCCGCTGTCGGACACGCGTATCGACATCGACGCCATCCGCCATATTGCCGAGCGCATCGGCCTTGAAATCGCCGAGTTCAGCCATCGTGACTTTCTTCGGGGGCGCGTCGACCTCCCCGCTATTGTGTTTCGCGTCAGCCAATTGCCGGTTGCCCTGCTGGCCGAAACCGAGGACGGCGCATTCACCACCGCTCCCCAGGAAGACGGTCGTATAGTCATCACGAGATCCGAGCTGGCCGCCAGCTACATCAGTGGCGGCGTCTCCTTCTCGATAACCTATGCCAACGCCGCCGAGGGGATGAACGTCGGTTCGGCGCCGAAGATCGAGCGGCGACATTGGCTGACGGGAACGATGGGGCCGTTCTGGCGCACCTATTCGAAGGTCATCCTGGCTGCAGTATTCATCAACATGCTGGCCATCGCCTCGCCGATCTTCACCATGAACGTCTACGACAGGATCTTGCCGAACAAGGCGATATCGACGCTCTGGGTGCTGTCGATCGGCATCGGCGCGGTCATCCTGTTCGACCTGCTTTTGAAGACCGCCAGGGCATCCCTCATCGACTACGCCGGGCGCAAGGCGGATCTGCGCATTTCATACTTGCTGTTCGAGAAAGTGCTGAATTCGTCCCTGTCGGCACGACCAGGTTCAACGGGCGAATATGCAAATCGGGTGACGCAGTATGAATTCGTGCGCGAATTCTTCACCTCGAACACCATCGGCGTGTTCATCGATACAGCCTTTGTCTTCATTTTTCTCCTGGTCATCTATGCGATAGGCGGCTGGCTGGTCATCATCCCTGCGCTGGCCTTCGTGGCGTCCGTGATCGTCGGACTGATCACGCAGCGGCGTATCGGCAAGCGTGTCGCGGCCTCGATGAACGAAGCCTCGCAACGGCAAGCCCTGCTGGTCGAATCCATCTCCACGCTGGAGACGATCAAATCGCTGCGGGCCGAGGCGTATCTGTTGCGAAAATGGGGGGAGCATTCCAAGAACGCGTCGAACACGTCCGAGAAGATCAAGCAGCTCTCGGCGGCCGCCGGCAACATAACGCAGGCCATCCAGCAGTTGGTCACGGTCGCCCTGATCGTGGCCGGCGCCTACGCCTTCTCGGAAGGACACGTCTCCACCGGAGCCATCATCGGCACCGTCATGCTGGCCAGCCGGGCGGTGTCTCCGCTCGGCCAGATCGCCATCACCCTGTCCAGGCTTCGCCAGGCCATGCTTTCCTTGCGCATGGTGAACTCGATCATGGCGCAGCCGGAGGATCGCCCGGATACTGTGGGTTTCGTCAACCGACCCATCCGCAATGGCGCGATGATGTTCAGGAATGTCGGCTTTGTCTATCCGGGCTCCGAGAACGAGGTTCTTACCGGTCTGAATTTCTCGGTGAAGCCGGGAGAGCGGATCGGCATCATCGGCCGTATCGGCTCGGGAAAGACAACCATGGGCCGGCTGATCGGCAGGCTCTTCCTGCCGACATCAGGCGAGTTGCTGCTGGACGGGATCGACATCCGCCAATACCACCCCTCGGAGGTTCGCGCCGCGGTCGGGATCGTCGCACAGGCCAATGATCTGTTTTCGGGCACCATCAAGGAGAACCTCCTGATGGCATGTCCGGAGGCGACCGATGAGCAGATCGTCGAAGCGGCCAAGGCAGCCGGCGTCGACGATTTCGTCTCACGCCACCCGCGTGGCTACGACATGAATGTCGGCGAGCGCGGCACCAATCTCTCGGGCGGCCAGCGGCAGACGATGGCGATTGCCCGGCTGTTGCTGACCAAACCGAAAATCGTCTTCCTGGACGAACCGTCGGGCTCGATGGATCTGGCTTCCGAGCGGCAACTGATCAAGCAGCTCAAAGTGGCTTTCGACCGGAACACGACGCTGATCGTTTCAACGCACCGCTTCAGCATGCTCGAGCTGGCCGATCGTCTTATCGTCATCGAGCAAGGCAGGATCGTTGCTGATGGACCAAAGGATCAAGTGATACAGGCGCTGCAGAAAACAAACGCCTGAAAAACAGACTTATTGAACGCATTCAATGCGTTGGGGTTGTAGGACATGCTTGCAAGGGAAGACCGGCCGCCGCTCTTCGCGTCGGCGTCCTTATTCATCATCGGGGCACTCTTTGTGTCCTCTGTCGCCTGGGCGTCTTTTGCCGAAGTCGACGAGATCGCACGTGGCGACGGCAAGGTGATACCGGCTTCCAAAACCCAGATCATCCAGTCCAGCGAGCCAGGCGTGGTCCAGGAAATTGCCGTGACGATCGGGCAGGTCGTCAAGAAGAACGATCTCATCATCCGCCTCGACAACACGATGAACACATCCAGCCTCGGCGAGCAGCAGGCCAAGGCACGGGCGCTTCAGACGCGCATTGCGCGGCTGAAATTCGAACAGGGCGGCAATATCGAGGGTCCATTTCCGTGTCCGCCCGAAATCCAGAAGGTCGCCCCGGAAATCTGCGACAACGAGCAGAAGCTGCTCGTCGCGCGCCGCGACAACTTCCAGGTCAAGCTGTCGGTCCTCAAATCGCGTCTCGATCAGCGCCAGAACGAATTGGACGAAGCCAACGCCAACCTCGATCGCCTCACCAAGAATCTCGAAGTCAGCGACCGGGAAACGGCGCTGGTCGAATCCATGGTCAAGAAGGGGCTGATGGCCAAGACCGAGCAGATCCGCGTCGAGCGGGAGCAGACCGAACTGCATGGGCAGCTGAACCTCGCCGGTGAAACCATCAAGAAAGCCAAGGCGGCCATCGCCGAAGCCAAGCTTCAAGTCAACGAACTCGGCCTGCAGCTGCAGCAGGAGGCGCTGAGCGACCTGACGCAGGCGCTGGCCGATCTTTCGGTGGTCGACGAGACCATCCGCGGCGCCACCGACAAGGTGGCGCGCACGGACATCCGCTCGCCTGTCGACGGGATCGTCAACACGCTTGATATCAACACGGTTGGCGCTTTCGTGCAGCCCGGCGCGGTCGTGGCCGGCATCGTGCCGACTTCCGAGACGCTGCTGGTCGAAGCGCGGGTTTCACCACGCGATGTTGCCTTCATCCGGCCGGACCAGGACGCGCTGATCAAGATAACCGCCTATGATTTCTCGATCTTCGGCGGCATCGAAGGCAAGGTCTCCAACATCACCGCCGATAGCCTCGTCGACCAGAAGACGGGCGAGCCCTACTACCAGGTGCGCGTCGCAACCGAGAGGTCGACGCTGACGCGCGATGGCAAGACCTATTCGATCATTCCCGGCATGATCTGTTCGGTCGACATCAAGACCGGACACAAAACCATCCTCACCTATCTGCTGAAGCCGATCAACAAGGCACGCGAGGAGGCAATGAGTGAACGATAGCATCACCTCTCCTGCCGCCGATCGCGAGCGGCTGCTCCCACCCATGGCGACAGAGGATTTCGGGCTGGAGTTCCGCGTCGTGGCGCGTGGCGGCACGCGACGTGGCATTCGTCTGGAGCGGGCGTTCTGGACCTCGCTCAAGCAGATGGCCGAAAGCCGCAAATGCACGATCGGCATGCTGATCGACGAGATCGCCGAGAGCCATGCCAACACAGGAAACCTGACATCGGCAATCCGGGTGGCCTGCATGCGCGGACTGGCCGACGAAAACCAGACCTTGCGAAGGTTTGCGTCAATCAAGACGATCAACGCCATTCTGGTCGCCTGCCCGTCACCGGCCTTTGCGCTCTCATCGTCGAAGAGGATCCTGACCTTCAACGCGCCGTTCCAGCAACTGGTCAGGCGGCAATTGCCGGTGGCGCCAAGCGAAGATGCGCGCCACGACCTGAAGCTCGCGCTGGACCTCAATGTCGCTGACATATTCACCCGGCTCGACGCCAATGGCGAAACGCCGGTCGCCACCGGTTTCGTCATCGGCGCGGGCGATCGTCGCTACCGGGGGCAATTGAACGCGGTGCGGGCGCCGGTGCTCGAACCGGAGCTGCTGATGGCCTTCGTTTTCGGCGGTTGAAGCGCATCGCATGAATCCGTTTCGACGCGACGTATTTTAGAACGAAGTCGTCCCGGGTGCTTCGACTTGTCTTGGAACCGCTACGGCTGGAGGCCTTCGCCAGGGGCGACCGTGGCAAGACCGCCTTTGATGTCGGCGACCTGGGCCGCACCGGGCCTGGTGCCGTGGATCCACGCGCGGTCGGTGCTGAACGAATACAATGGCACGTAGTCGGGAAGATCGCTGTCGCGCGAGACCACGTTGCTCAGGCTGTCCAGAATGAAGACGCCGCTGCCGGTGCTGACGGACAGCACGGCATGAAAGAAACCACGCTTGCGATCCTGCAGAACGACGAGCGACATGCTCTGCGCCGGAATGCCGGCACGCAGCAGCGCCGCCATCTTGAGAATGGCGAAATCCTCGCAGTCGCCCGCCCGCCGCTCGAGAATTTCCGAAGGCTTCGCCCAGTAGTCGAGCTTGCCGTAAACCACGCTGTCCTTCTTGTAGGCGATCGCGTGGTTTATGCTTGAGTTGATGAAGGACAGCTTGTCGACAAACCGCTTGTCCTTGGCGGCATTGACGATCGCGGTGAAGATGCTGTTCTTGCCGTCACACCCACTGCCGGCGGAACAGTCGACGATTGCCTTGTAAACCGGCGCCCAACGGACGGAAACCGGAAAATTGTGCATCGACAGTGCAACGGATCCGAACACGCCGGGAATGATCGCCGCCGTCTGAATGGGATCGATCCCGGCATTGTCCTGCGCCGTCGAGGAGCCGGTTTCCTGATCGATGCGAGCCGGACCGTAGCTGCCGAAAACCATGCCGATCCTGTAGGTCGAGGCAGGCTGCCAGGGCTGTGGCCGCAGCAGCGAAATACCGCCGAGAGCGGAAGGCGTTTCGACCTTCGCCAACAGCGAACCGGCCGGATCGATGCGTGCCGGTAAAGCGCTCGCGGACGATGGCTGCGGCAGGCTCATGATGCCGATCGCCAGCAGCAGCACTTTGACCCCGGTTGCCCCCAGAGCAGATTTTTCTTTTGTCATAACGCCCACCTTTGACTGTGGACGCTATCAATCCTGCCTCAAATTATTGGAAATGAAGGTGGATAAGTTTCCTGTACTTCACCTCTTTTATTTTGTGTAAAGTTTTATACAAGTTTATACTTATGTTTACCAAGCGACCGGAGCCAACCCCCATCAGACAGACAGCATGCCGTCCCATGTATATCGGGTTATATGGTTCGAGTTTACCACGCGTAAAAAATGCTGAAGCCAGCATATCCGAATATATGAAACGGATTGCGGCATAGTTGCAAAGTAGAAGTGGTCACTGTCTGTTTCCGGGAAATGCCGGAGGGGTTTGGCTATGACCACCAGTAACGAATTGGACACCGTCTCTCATTCTTGGGACGAGCACTCCGAACAGAACGGCCTGCCATCGCAGGCGCAGATCCAGGTCGCGGAAGCCAGCCCGGCGCAAAAGGCCGCCCCGGCCACTGAGCCGGTTCCCGTCGATGTCGGCAGCGGTACGCCCGTCAAACCGGAAGCACCCGCGGAGGCCAAGGCCCCGGCGGCAGCCGCGCCGCACGAATATGTGGCCGACGCCAGCAATGTGGTGAAACTCCCAGCCAATGTCTCGATCGACAACATCAAGGTCGACGGCCACAACCTCGTCCTCGAGCAGGCGGACGGTTCGGTAATCGTCATCAAGGATGGCGCTCTCAACGTGCCGACCTTCATCATCGGCGACGTCGAAGTGCCGCGCGTTGCCTTGATCGCGGCGTTGGAAGCAAGCCATGTCGACGTCGCCTTCGGCGCCGACGGGTCGATATCGGCAGGCCCCGGTGGCTCAACCTCGAGCGCGGGCGGAGACTTCTCGGTTCCCCCCGGCGGCATCGGCGACGGGTTCGGCCTGTCGGCGCTGTTGCCGCCGACGGATCTGGCGTTCGGCCAGCCGGAGAACCGCGAACTGTTCCCGTCTCTTCTCAGGCCCAATTCCACGCCGTCGATCGGCGACCTGACGCCTGAGGTCGGCGGCGGTGACACTATCGTGTACGAAAAGGGCCTGACCTCGGCTCCCGACACCAGTGAGACCAACACCGGCACCTTCACCATCTCCTCCCCCGACGGAGTCGGCTCGCTGACGATCGCCGGTCAGGTGATATCGGGTGCCGCGCTTGCCAACAGCGCATCGACTCCGGTCAACATCACCACGCCGCTCGGCAGCACGCTGACCATCAGCGGTTACGACGCCAGCACCGGTCAGGTGAGCTATAGCTACACGCTCGTCCATGGCGTGGCTCACCCCGGCGCGGGCACCGATTCCATCTTCGACAACATGACAGTGACGGTGACCGACACCGATGGCGACATCTCGCCGCCCGGTACGCTGTCCGTCCAGATCGTCGACGACGTGCCGACGGCCCATAATGACGGTCCGTATGCGGTCGTCGAGGACGGTGCCAGCATTGTCTCGGGTAATGTGCTTGCCAATGACGCCTCGGGCGCCGACACACCCATGGCCTTCGTCGCCTGGTCGGGTGGCGACGCGGCGGCGATCACCGCGCTCAACACCTATGGCGCGCTGACGCAGAACAACGATGGCACCTGGAGCTATGTGCTCGACAACAGCAAGGCGGCAACGCAAGCGCTGACCTCGGCCAGCCATCTGAGCTACGACCTGCATTACACCATGACCGACGCCGACGGCGACACCTCGCCGGCAACGCTGACCATCACCATCGCCGGCACCGACGACAGCGCCACCGTGGTGACCGCCGCCGCCGGACAGGGCGCCGACAACACGGTCTTTGAGGCCGGCCTCAACCCGAACGGTTCGAACGCCGCCGCCAACAGCGAGACGAGCACCGGTTCCTTCACCATCTCGGCGACCGACGGCATCAAGGAGATCGTCATCGGTGGCACCACCTTCTCCATGGCCCAGGTGCAGGGCTTCAACGGCACGCAAACCGTCAACACCGGCGAAGGCGTGCTGACGCTCACCGGCTATACCGGTGACGCCCATCGGGCACCGTCGCCTACAGCTACACGCTGACCGCAACCATCGACAATGACAGCAAGGTGCCGGCTCCCGGCGACAGCGTCGACGGTTCGGGCTTCAACGACAACGTCGCGCTCACCGTCAACGGCGTCGGCGGCACCACCGCCAGCGACAATCTCGTCGTGCATGTCGTCGACGACGTGCCGACGGCCCACAATGACGGTCCCTATGCGGTCGTCGAGGACGGCGCCAGCATTGTCTCGGGTAATGTGCTTGCCAATGACGTCTCGGGCGCCGACACACCCATGGCCTTCGTCGCCTGGTCGGGCGGCGATGCGGCGACGATCACCGCGCTCAACACCTATGGCTCGCTGACGCAGAACAGCGACGGCACCTGGAGCTATGTGCTCGACAACAGCAAGGCGGCAACCCAGGCGCTGACCTCGGGCAGCCATCTCAGCTACGACCTGCATTACACGATGACGGACGCCGACGGCGACACCTCGCCGGCAACGCTCACCATCACCATCGCCGGCACCGACGACAGCGCAACGGTGACGACCGCACAGGCTCAAGGGCCCGACAACACCGTCTTTGAGGCCGGCCTCAACCCGGACGGCTCGAACGCCGCCGCCAACAGCGAGACCGATACCGGTTCCTTCACCATCTCGGCCAGCGATGGCATCCAAAACATCGTCATCGGTGGCACCACCTTCTCCATGGCCCAGGTGCAGGGCTTCAACGGCACGCAAACCGTCAACACCGGCGAAGGCGTGCTGACGCTGACCGGCTATACCGGTGACGCTCATTCGGGCACCGTCGCCTACAGCTACACGCTGACCGCAACCATCGACAATGACAGCAAGGTGCCGGCTCCCGGCGACAGCGTCGACGGTTCGGGCTTCAACGACAACGTCGCGCTCACCGTCAACGGCGTCGGCGGCACAACCGCCAGCGACAATCTCGTCGTGCATGTCGTCGACGACGTGCCGACGGCAACCGCCGACATCGGCAGCGTCAATGAAGGCGCCCTGCTGACCGTGACGGCCGCGGCCGGCGTGCTGGTCAATGACGTGGCCGGCGCCGATGGCGCCTCCATCGACGGCGTGCGCGCCGCCGGCGGCAACACCACGACGCCGGTATCGGGCGGTGTCGGCACCGACATTGCCGGCCTGCACGGCACACTGCATCTCAACGCCGACGGCTCCTACACCTATCAGTCGACGGCCAACAACATCGCCGCCAACACCACCGACGTGTTCGTCTACACGCTCAAGGACGGTGACGGCGACCTGTCGACGACGACGCTGACCATCAACCTCACCGATGCCGGCCTCGTTGCTCCCGCCGACAATGACGTCACCGTCAACGAAGCCGCACTCGACACCACCACCAGCGGCGCCGACCTTGCGCACGGCACGGTGATCGGCTCGCTGCCAGGATCGACGGCCGAGACCGATGCCTCAAACCAGCTCAATGCAACCGGCAACTTCACACCGCTGACCTATCAGTTGGTCTCCGGTGGCAATGCCGCGACAGCCGGCATCTACGGCACCATCCAGGTTCACACCGACGGCAGCTATGTCTACACGCTGACCTCACCGGTGCATGGACCGGCAACCGCCGGCACCGACACCGTCAATGCGGCCGAGAGCTTCACCTACCAAGTCACCGACGCCAACGGCAACACCACCACCGGCACCATCAACATCGCCGTCATCGACGATGTGCCGACGGCCACCGCCGACATCGGCAACGTCAATGAAGGCGCCCTGCTGACCGTGACGGCCGCGGCCGGCGTGCTGGTCAATGACGTGGCCGGCGCCGACGGCGCCACCATCGACGGCGTGCGCGCCGCCGGCGGCAACACCACGACGCCGGTATCGGGCGGTGTCGGCACCGACATTGCCGGCCTGCACGGCACACTGCATCTCAACGCCGACGGCTCCTACACCTATCAGTCGACGGCCAACAACATCGCCGCCAACACCACCGACGTGTTCGTCTACACGCTCAAGGATGGCGACGGCGATCTGTCGACGACGACGCTGACCATCAATCTGACCGATGCCGGCCTCGTCGCACCCGCCGACAATGACGTCACCGTCAACGAAGCCGCACTCGACACCACCACCAGCGGCGCCGACCTTGCGCACGGCACGGTGATCGGCTCGCTGCCAGGATCGACGGCCGAGACCGATGCCACAAACCAGCTCAATGCAACCGGCAACTTCACACCGCTGACCTATCAGTTGGTCTCCGGCGGCAATGCCGCGACAGCCGGCATCTACGGCACCATCCAGGTTCACACCGACGGCAGCTATGTCTACACGCTGACCTCACCCGTGCATGGACCGGCAACCGCCGGAACCGACACTGTCAATGCGGCCGAGAGCTTCACCTATCAAGTCACCGACGCCAACGGCAACACCACCACCGGCACCATCAACATCGCCGTCATCGACGATGTGCCGACAGCAACCGCCGACATCGGCAACGTCAATGAAGGCGCCCTGCTGACCGTGACGGCCGCGGCCGGCGTGCTGGTCAATGACGTGGCCGGCGCCGACGGCGCCACCATCGACGGCGTACGCGCCGCCGGCGGCAACACCACGACGCCGGTATCGGGCGGTGTCGGCACCGACATTGCCGGCCTGCACGGCACACTGCATCTCAACGCCGACGGCTCCTACACCTATCAGTCGACGGCCAACAACATCGCCGCCAACACCACCGACGTGTTCGTCTACACGCTCAAGGATGGCGACGGCGACCTGTCGACGACGACGCTGACCATCAATCTGACCGATGCCGGCCTCGTCGCACCCGCCGACAATGACGTCACCGTCAACGAAGCCGCACTCGACACCACCACCAGCGGCGCCGACCTTGCGCACGGCACGGTGATCGGCTCGCTGCCAGGATCGACGGCCGAGACCGATGCCACAAACCAGCTCAATGCAACCGGCAACTTCACACCGCTGACCTATCAGCTGGTCTCCGGCGGCAATGCCGCGACAGCCGGCATCTACGGCACCATCCAGGTCCACACCGACGGCAGCTATGTCTACACGCTGACCTCACCGGTGCATGGACCGGCAACCGCCGGCACCGACACCGTCAATGCGGCCGAGAGCTTCACCTATCAAGTCACCGACGCCAACGGCAACACCACCACCGGCACCATCAACATCGCCGTCATCGACGACGTGCCGACGGCAACCGCCGACATCGGCAACGTCAATGAAGGCGCCCTGCTGACCGTGACGGCCGCGGCCGGCGTGCTGGTCAATGACGTTGCCGGCGCCGACGGCGCCACCATCGACGGCGTGCGCGCCGCCGGCGGCAACACCACGACGCCGGTATCGGGCGGTGTCGGCACCGACATTGCCGGCCTGCACGGCACACTGCATCTCAACGCCGACGGCTCCTACACCTACCAGTCGACGGCCAACAACATCGCCGCCAACACCACCGACGTGTTCGTCTACACGCTCAAGGATGGCGACGGCGATCTGTCGACGACGACGCTGACCATCAATCTGACCGATGCCGGCCTCGTCGCACCCGCCGACAATGACGTCACCGTCAACGAAGCCGCACTCGACACCACGACATCAGGCGCCGACCTCGCGCACGGCACGGTGATCGGCTCGCTGCCAGGATCGACGGCCGAGACCGATGCCACAAACCAGCTCAATGCGACCGGCAACTTCACACCGCTGACCTATCAGCTGGTCTCCGGCGGCAATGCCGCGACAGCCGGCATCTACGGCACCATCCAGGTCCACACCGACGGCAGCTATGTCTACACGCTGACCTCACCGGTGCATGGACCGGCAACCGCCGGAACCGACACCGTCAATGCGGCCGAGAGCTTCACCTATCAAGTCACCGACGCCAACGGCAACTCCACCACCGGCACCATCAACATCGCCGTCATCGACGATGTGCCGACAGCAACCGCCGACATCGGCAACGTCAATGAAGGCGCCCTGCTGACCGTGACGGCCGCGGCCGGCGTGCTGGTCAATGACGTGGCCGGCGCCGACGGCGCCACCATCGACGGCGTGCGCGCCGCCGGCGGCAACACCACGACGCCCGTATCGGGCGGTGTCGGCACCGACATTGCCGGCCTGCACGGCACACTGCATCTCAACGCCGACGGCTCCTACACCTACCAGTCGACGGCCAACAACATCGCCGCCAACACCACCGACGTGTTCGTCTACACGCTCAAGGATGGCGACGGCGATCTGTCGACGACGACGCTGACCATCAATCTGACCGATGCCGGCCTCGTCGCACCCGCCGACAATGACGTCACCGTCAACGAAGCCGCACTCGACACCACGACATCAGGCGCCGACCTCGCGCACGGCACGGTGATCGGCTCGCTGCCAGGATCGACGGCCGAGACCGATGCCTCAAACCAGCTCAATGCAACCGGCAACTTCACACCGCTGACCTATCAGCTGGTCTCCGGCGGCAATGCCGCGACAGCCGGCATCTACGGCACCATCCAGGTCCACACCGACGGCAGCTATGTCTACACGCTGACCTCACCGGTGCATGGACCGGCAACCGCCGGCACCGACACCGTCAATGCGGCCGAGAGCTTCACCTATCAAGTCACCGACGCCAACGGCAACTCCACCACCGGCACCATCAACATCGCCGTCATCGACGATGTGCCGACAGCAACCGCCGACATCGGCAGCGTCAATGAAGGCGCCCTGCTGACCGTGACGGCCGCGGCCGGCGTGCTGGTCAATGACGTGGCCGGCGCCGATGGCGCCTCCATCGACGGCGTGCGCGCCGCCGGCGGCAACACCACGACGCCGGTATCGGGCGGTGTCGGCACCGACATTGCCGGCCTGCACGGCACACTGCATCTCAACGCCGACGGCTCCTACACCTATCAGTCGACGGCCAACAACATCGCCGCCAACACCACCGACGTGTTCGTCTACACGCTCAAGGACGGTGACGGCGACCTGTCGACGACGACGCTGACCATCAACCTCACCGATGCCGGCCTCGTTGCTCCCGCCGACAATGACGTCACCGTCAACGAAGCCGCACTCGACACCACCACCAGCGGCGCCGACCTTGCGCACGGCACGGTGATCGGCTCGCTGCCAGGATCGACGGCCGAGACCGATGCCACAAACCAGCTCAATGCAACCGGCAACTTCACACCGCTGACCTATCAGTTGGTCTCCGGCGGCAATGCCGCGACAGCCGGCATCTACGGCACCATCCAGGTTCACACCGACGGCAGCTATGTCTACACGCTGACCTCACCGGTGCATGGACCGGCAACCGCCGGCACCGACACCGTCAATGCGGCCGAGAGCTTCACCTATCAAGTCACCGACGCCAACGGCAACACCACCACTGGCACCATCAACATCGCCGTCATCGACGATGTGCCGACAGCAACCGCCGACATCGGCAACGTCAATGAAGGCGCCCTGCTGACCGTGACGGCCGCGGCCGGCGTGCTGGTCAATGACGTGGCCGGCGCCGACGGCGCCACCATCGACGGCGTGCGCGCCGCCGGCGGCAACACCACGACGCCCGTATCGGGCGGTGTCGGCACCGACATTGCCGGCCTGCACGGCACACTGCATCTCAACGCCGACGGCTCCTACACCTACCAGTCGACGGCCAACAACATCGCCGCCAACACCACCGACGTGTTCGTCTACACGCTCAAGGATGGCGACGGCGATCTGTCGACGACGACGCTGACCATCAATCTGACCGATGCCGGCCTCGTCGCACCCGCCGACAATGACGTCACCGTCAACGAAGCCGCACTCGACACCACGACATCAGGCGCCGACCTCGCGCACGGCACGGTGATCGGCTCGCTGCCAGGATCGACGGCCGAGACCGATGCCTCAAACCAGCTCAATGCAACCGGCAACTTCACACCGCTGACCTATCAGCTGGTCTCCGGCGGCAATGCCGCGACAGCCGGCATCTACGGCACCATCCAGGTCCACACCGACGGCAGCTATGTCTACACGCTGACCTCACCGGTGCATGGACCGGCAACCGCCGGCACCGACACCGTCAATGCGGCCGAGAGCTTCACCTATCAAGTCACCGACGCCAACGGCAACTCCACCACCGGCACCATCAACATCGCCGTCATCGACGATGTGCCGACAGCAACCGCCGACATCGGCAACGTCAATGAAGGCGCCCTGCTGACCGTGACGGCCGCGGCCGGCGTGCTGGTCAATGACGTGGCCGGCGCCGACGGCGCCACCATCGACGGCGTGCGCGCCGCCGGCGGCAACACCACGACGCCCGTATCGGGCGGTGTCGGCACCGACATTGCCGGCCTGCACGGCACACTGCATCTCAACGCCGACGGCTCCTACACCTACCAGTCGACGGCCAACAACATCGCCGCCAACACCACCGACGTGTTCGTCTACACGCTCAAGGACGGTGACGGCGATCTGTCGACGACGACGCTGACCATCAACCTCACCGATGCCGGCCTCGTTGCTCCCGCCGACAATGACGTCACCGTCAACGAAGCCGCACTCGACACCACCACCAGCGGCGCCGACCTTGCGCACGGCACGGTGATCGGCTCGCTGCCAGGATCGACGGCCGAGACCGATGCCTCAAACCAGCTCAATGCGACCGGCAACTTCACACCGCTGACCTATCAGTTGGTCTCCGGTGGCAATGCCGCGACAGCCGGCATCTACGGCACCATCCAGGTCCACACCGACGGCAGCTATGTCTACACGCTGACCTCACCGGTGCATGGACCGGCAACCGCCGGCACCGACACCGTCAATGCGGCCGAGAGCTTCACCTATCAAGTCACCGACGCCAACGGCAACACCACCACTGGCACCATCAACATCGCCGTCATCGACGACGTACCCACCGCAAATAATGACAGTTGGGCACCGGCAATCACCGCGCCTACGGTGCTGACCGGCCTCCTGGGTAACGATGTCTTCGGCGCCGACGGCGTCGCAACAACCACCCCCGGGGTAATAACAACCACAAACGGCGCTCACGGCACCGTCACTTACAACAACGACGGAACATTCACCTATACGCCAACAGGCATCTATGTCGGATCGGACTCGTTCACCTACACCATCAAGGACGGCGACGGCGACACCTCGACCGCCACTGTGACGGTGAACGTACAGACCAATACTGTTCCGGGGGGTGGCGGCACTGCATCTTTGGCGTTGAACGAAGCGGCTCTCGACACCACCCAAGACGCCACGGATCTCCACGCGGGCGTGGTGACTGGGACCAATCCCACCAGCCCTGGCGAATCGGCGCAAGCGATCAGCGGGATTACCTTCACCACGACGGGCGAGGCGATCACCGTTGCCTTTGCCAACCCAACAGGTGATCCGAACTGGGTAGCGCCGACGGTTTCCGGTCTGGCCGCCGGATATTCGATCAGCTGGGCACTCAGCGGCGGCCAGCTTGTCGGCACGCTGATGCAAGGTGTCACCAACCTCGGACCTTCAATCTACCTGGCGCTGTCGAACACCAGCGCCGGCGCCAACAGCTCGTTGACTCCCGTGGTCACCGCCACACTGACCGACCAGCTCCAGCATACCGCCGGCTCTGGCAACATCACCATCAATGGTCTTCAAGTGGTCGCAACCGACACCAGCGGTGATCATGTCTCCGGCGCAGTCAACTTGACGGTTCTGGACGACACCCCGCTGCCTTTCGTCGGCGACGGCATCAGCCTGCCGGACTCATTGCACACCGCGCTGACTGAACACCTGAACTTTGCATCGGGCGCGGGGGCGGACGGTGTTGGAAATGTTGTGTTCAACGTGACGACGGGTACCGCCGTTCAGGACGTCAGCGGCGCGAACGTCTACCTCAACGGGGAGCAGCTGTTCTATCAAGTCTCACCGGATGGTCACACGGTCGAGGGAAGATCGTCAGTGGCGAATGGCAACGATCTCGGATTCACCGCCACACTCAATCCGGCAACCGACACCTGGTCGTTTGTCTTGAATGGTACGATCTTCAACGGATCTCAATTCACGACGTCGGGCGCCACAGCCACGGGCGGCAACAACCAGGTGAATGCCTTCACAGCTCTCACCAGCCCGGATACACCGAACGACTTGTTGGTGACGGCAAATGGCTCCAACAACGTCAACACCAGCACCGGAAACTTCGGTGTTGGTAGCGGCCAGAGCATTACAAATGGGGAGACAATCCGTTTCGACTTCGTGACGAACGCATCGACCACCGGAACCATTGCCGGAACCAACTATACCACTCACTACGAGGTATCGAGTTTCACCCAGGGGATCACCAAAGCAAATGGCACGGTGGATATCACGATCAGGGCCGTAAATGCTGACGACGACAAGATTTTCGTCGGCGACGGCACGGGGGAAACCACGGCTACCGGAATTACCGTGACTTTTGTGAACGGTTCGGGCGGCGCCGCGCCCACGCTGACGAACAATGGCGACGGCACCTTTACACTGCACGGAATGGACCAAGGCGACACTTTCACAGTCACGGCAAGTTCGGATCCGTTCAGTGCGGTCGAGATCTCGGGCGCCTCATCAGGAACCTTCAAGCTAGGTTCGGCCAGCTTCGCGACTGCCAACGCGGTTGACCCGTTCGACATCAAGATTCCCGTGACGGGAACGGATGGCGACAGCGATACGGCGGCCGGCAGCGTGACCGCCCATCTGTACCCAACCGCCACAACGCTCGAAGGCACCAACGGCGTCGACAATCTCGTCGCGACCGCGGCGAAGACCATCTTGCTTGGCCAGGATGGCGACGATCATCTGACCGGCATCAATGGACACGATACGATCCTATCCGGAGGACAGGGCAACGATACGCTGACAGGCCTCGATGGAAAGGATACCCTAATCGGCGGAGCGGGTGCGGACACGATGACAGGTGGAGGCGGCGCCGACACTTTCATCATCGGGACCGGCGAATCGACCCCCGTCATAGGCGGATCCGGCAATGCCGGGACGATCTCCGGCTATGACGTCATCACCGACTTCGTCGCCGGGACCGACAAATTGACCCTGCCCGGGACGCTGGTGGCTGCGACTGCCGGCCTCGTCGACGGAGCAGGAGATTCCGTCCTGACGATCGGCGGAGACACGGTTGAGTCCCATTCGGTCACGAACGGCATCGCCAGTTTCTTCGGGACCGATGCCGGCACCTCGCCCCTGGCGATCACCACAACGTCAGGCGTGGCCGCAGCGGTCCAGTATCTTATGGGCACGGACATCGGCAATGCCGGGGCGACGCTCGCATTCACGGCAACGATCTCCGGGGTGAATCACACCTACGTCTATACCCAGACAACCGCCAGCGCCGGCGTTGGAGCGCTGGTCGATCTGCAGGGCGTCACCGTGGCGAATCTGAACACGTTGATCGGGGGATCGGTCGATCCCGTTATCCTCGACCTGAACCACAATGGCTTTACATTCTCCGACGTCAGCCACGGTGCTCAGTTCGACATGAACGGCGACGGCACCAAGGAGCAACTGGCCTGGAACACCTCGAACGACGGCATGCTGGCGGTCGACCTCAACCATGACGGCAAGATCGATGACGGCACCGAGCTGTTCACGCCGAACTTCGATGGTGGCCATTTCGCCAGCGGCGCGGCCGCACTGGCATCGCTCGACAGCAACCATGACGGCGTCATCGATCACAACGACGCGGCGTTCAGCAGCCTGCTGATCTGGAAGGACGCCAATGCTAATGGCACCAGCGACGCCGGGGAACTGTCGAGCCTCGCCGACAACGGTGTTGCCTCCATCAACACGGCAGCGCACCCCGCTGTCGGCGAAATCGACGGGCAGACCGTGACCGGCAACGGCACGTTCCAGATGGCCGACGGCACGAGCGGCAACTACATCGAGGTGGAACTCGACACATCGCTGGTTGCCCCGGCGCAGCCGTCTGTCGCCTCCGATGGTACCAGGACATTCGCCATCGGCTCGCTGGAAGTCGCCGATCTGATCGCCGACTTCCACGATGGCGCCAACGGCGACAAGATCGATCTCTCCGCGCTGCTGAAAGGTCTGGCCGGCGTAACCGATCTCGAAGCCGGCGGCTTTGTGGAGATCTCGCAGTCCTTGGCCAATGCGGCGAATGCCGAAGTCAAGGTCGACACGAATGGCGGTGGCGACAACTACCATACGGTCGCCGTGCTGGAGAACTATACGTTCCACAGCGCTGCCGAAGCGGTGAAAATACTTTACGATGACAGCCACGGCACCAAGACGGACGTGGCCTAAGGGGCGAAAGGGACGAGGTGACGAGCATGAACAGAATTTTGCGTGTGGCTTTCGGGGCCGGGCTGCTGTCGATTGTTGCGACGGGGCTGGAAGCCGCCGACATCATCGAAGGTCCGACGGGCGACTATTGCCGCGTCGTGGGGACGTCCAACCTGGTGTTGAACGACAACATCGTCGATCTCAAGGAGCAGGTGGTGAAGCTGATGGATGAATCGGTTGCCGTCGCCAACAGCCCCGAATGGATCAACTCATCCCGGCCTGCCTTCGTCTGGGCATCGGAGGCCAAGGTCGCCTGCGGCATGGCCTATGGCTATCTGAAGACGAACTACAAGGACGAAGACACGCTCAACAAATGCGAGTGTTTCCACGACCGCATGGTCGAGTACATGCACTGACCGCATGGGCCACGCCTGTTGGCCATCATGACATCAGACGGATCAATTTTATGGGCGATCGCCGCAACGATCGCCTGGCTCAGCCTTGGTCTGTTTGCCACGCTGGCCGGCGCCAACCGGCTGGGCCTTTGCCGATTGCGTGCGCCGCATGAAAGAACAGCAAGACGGCACCGCAAGTCCGCCGTAACATGAATTGAGGACCAGACCGGGAAATATCCGGCGGCAGACGGGGTGGAGCATCATGGAAGCTGTCCGGCAGGGCCGCAGTCCGCAGATTTGGGCACTCGCCTTGGCGCTCGCCATGCCCTTGTCGGGCTGCCAGTCGAAAGGCGGCGTTTCCGAAGTGCTCGATCCGGCGGCGGTCGCCGCGCCTGCGGGACAGAATGCCGGCGCCGGTTCGGCCCAGGCGAGCCAGTCGCTCGGCACCGGTTCCGCCAAAGTCACGATGCTGCTGCCCTTGTCCGCTCCCGGAACGTCAGGGGAGACCGGCCGGAAGATGCTCGACGGCGCCAAGCTGGCGATGACGGATATCGGCAATGGATTGCTGACGCTGACGATAGAGGACACGAAAGGCGACAGTGCCCAGGCCAGCAAATTGGCGGTGCAAGCCATCACGACGGGATCCAAGGTCGTCATCGGCCCGACCGAACTGCCATCGGCCCGGCATATTGCCACGCTGTCGGGATCGAAGCGGCCACCGGTTCTGGCGCTTGCCGACAATTTCGCGGGCGGCGCCGGGGTTTATGCCGTGCGCCTCAGCGAAGCCGACAGCGCCGCGGCGGGCGCCGCGGGGCTCGCTGCGAAAGGCGGCAAGAAGTTCGTATTGCTTGTCGCGGAAGGCTCGAACGCCAGTGCTGTGGAGAAGCGGGTGGCGAACGGCCTTAGCATCTATGGCGCGACGCTCGCGGTCACCGTGCCCTATTCGGCCGGCGACGGTGGCGCGAAGGCGGTCGACCAGATGGGCTCACTCGTGGACGCTCCCGACGCGGTCATCATTGCCAGCGGCGATGGCAGCCCCGCGCCGGTGCTTGCCGCCCTTAGATCAAAGGGCATTCCGGGAAAAGCAATCTCGGTCGTCGGAACGGACCGTTGGCTGGAACACCCCATGGATCCGCTGTTCGAGGGGGCATACATCGCCACGCTCGATCCAGGCGAAACCGGACCGATCGCCGACCGCTTCCGGACGACATACAACTACCCTGCCGACGTCAATGTGGCCTATGCCTATGATATGGTTGCCCTGACGGCAGGGATTGCCAGCGCGGTCGGACCCGACGGCTTCAGCAAACAGACCCTCGAAAACCCGAACGGGTTTCGCGGATCGACGGGTTTGTTCCGTTTTCGCGCTGACGGATCCAGCCAAAGGTCGATGCCATTCTACCGGATAGAAAAGGGTGCGCTCAAACTGGTTGCCAAATCGACGTCGGGTTTATGACCGGCCGCCGGCCCGACCTTGCGCGAACGCTGCGGTGGCCTGATGAGCTGGCATGCCCGCATGGTGATCGCGATCGGGGGCCTCGAGCTCGTGCTCGGAATCGCCCTGATCATGCGGGCCGGAACCTTGCTTTCTCTCGACCGGTCGGTCCCTGCGCCATCCCTGCAAATTGCCGGCAAGCAAGCAAATCAGGCGGCCGCGGCCAATCCCGACGGACAATCGCGGGGACCCGCACGACGGATCGCCGAGAGCCTTATCGCTCCGCCGCCGGTTGACGCATCGGAAACCGAGCGGGTCGGGGCCCGGCCGCCGCTTGGAGAACTCGGCCTCGCCGTCCGCCCCAAAACACCCATGCCGCAGGACTGGCGCGAAACCCTGCTCTACCATCCGATTGCAACGTCGTCGGCGACGTTCGAAGCGATGGGGTGGAAAGTGGTCATCAGCGGGGCCCAGCATATCGGCGTCGACCAGACCTGTTCGTTTCGCGACGAGGCCTGGCCCTGCGGCCAGCGGGCGCGCGCGGCCTTCAATGCCTGGCTGCGGGGGCGCGCGCTGAATTGTTTCCTGCCGCCGGAACCCGAGCGTTTTGCCATCGCCGCACCGTGCCGGCTCGGCAAGCAGGATGTCGGAGCCTGGCTCGTCGCCAATGGCTGGGCGATGGCGCGGCCGGGCGGCATTTATGGCAAGGCGGAAGCAATTGCCCGGAATGCAGAGATGGGTGTCTTCGGGCCGCCGCGATAGGCTGGAGCCGGCAAACCGGCTTTGCTCTGGGCATGGCGAAGACGCCATTCGGCCTTTTTCCGTCAAATTGTACGATTCGGCGAAACCGAAATTACGGCAGACAGGCCTTATACCAGCCTACCGACAGGAGATTGGCCAATGACCAGATCAATGGCGACCACCACTGCCCAGCCCTGGAAGCACGTTGCATGGCTGGCATTCCTGGGAACCGCCGGGAGCCTCGGCCTTTCCCTTGGCCTCAACTACCTGCTGCTGTTCAGCGACGCGCTGACGCCATTCGCCCGCAGCATGATCACCGCGGGACTGCTGCCGGTGATCATCGGTCTGCCGCTTTTCGCGCTGATCGGCTGGAATCGGATCGAAATCCGCCGCTACCGGCAGGAACTCAACAGGTCCGGAACGTATGACAGTTTGACGGGCTGCCTGAACGGGCCGGTCTTCACGTCGATGGTTGAACGACGCGCAGCCAGGCGATCAGGGCCAGGACCACGCTCGGGCGCCTTCCTGATCATTCATCCCGAACACCTTCGCTCCATCAACATGCGCTTTGGCCTTGAATGGGGCGACGAGGCCTTGCGGCTCATCGTCTCGACCATCCAGTCGTCGGTGCGCGAGGAGGATCTGATCGGACGCATCGGCGCCTCGATGTTCGGGGTTTTCCTCTCTGGCGCGACCGAAGCGGAGGCCAAGGAGATCGGCGAGCGTATCCGCACGCGTGTCGCGCAAGTCTATTTCGCGCCAAAAGGCACCGAGGATGTCCTCGCCATCAAGGTCGGCGGCGTGATGCTGGAAAACGAGATGGAGTTCTCGGACATGTTCCGGTCCGCCGAACAGCACCTGTCCGACGCGCAGGATGAAGCCGGGTTCGAACTGACGCATCTCCACAGCTGACAACCCGCTGGGGCGCTTTGGGGGGCGGCTGCTCGATTTCATGATCCCGCCCATCCACGCCCTGCTGGCGTCGGCGGCCATCCCGCTGTGGATCGGCACTACGGGGTGCTGAGTTTGATCCTCCACGGGCAGCCTTGAGGCGATATTTCTTCGTGGCACGAAGTAAGCGCTCTCGCTGCCACACAGCGCGGTGAACTCGTCCGTCGCCTGAGGCCATCCCCTAATAAAGTGGTATTGTGAGCGGGCGGACATCGAGCCCCCCGCCGCATGAGCCCTCTCTCTGCGTTCAACAATTATAACACCATGAAACAATACTGGCGCTACCGCCATTCAGGGGTATAATCAGCCGTTGTTTAGCTCAGGCTCGGCAACAGGTAGGAGGAGTAGGCCTACCGCCCCCCAGTGCAGGCCTATCCGTCGCCTCCCCCTCCGCGACGCTCCTCCTACTGGCCCTCCGAGCCGGGCCTTGAGGACAGGGGGCCGTCCACAACCAAGGTTGCGGAGGACCTGGGCGATGTCCGTTACCGACCAAGCACTAAAATACGGCATCCTAAGTGCCAAGGAGTTGGCTCTATTGAGTCGTGCGTTCGACACGGCATGTCGTCAACGCCTGGTAGACGACCATTCGTTGGAGGCGGAAATCATAGCGGAGGAAATCGTTGCCGCATACCGACATGGGGTGAGGAGCGAGGACGAATTGATCAAGGCCGCTGGAACCTCATCACACATCGGATAGATCACGCCGCGGTGAGGAGTTTGAAGGTCAGCCGCGCTCGCGCGGAAAAGACTGGTGCTGCGAGAGAGGATTGAACTCTAGATATCTTTAATAATTTCAATGACTTACATAGCTGTTTGTAACATTGTGACGGACGTCAAAATGGACCATAACCTATTGCGTGCGTTGAACTACACCACACCGGATTGGACTACACCCCGGAGCCCTATCAGGCCATAGTCTTGGCGAAAATCCGGCCGGCCGGTATGCAAGGGCGAATTGCCGATCGCCGCCCGATATTCAGTTTTGGTGGAGATCCGGCCTTATGTGCTCTCGCACAGCGCAGCCAATGATGCCGAGTAGTCTGGCGATCTCCTGGTCCAACTTGCCATCCGAAATAGCAATCTGGAGTTTGCGCTGCCTCTCGGCCGGCGAACCCGGTAGGCCGGCGGAACTCGCCGAGGTTGCAAGTCCTAGAACCTCTTCGCTGACATCCAGCGGCTGGTCGTGGAACTACGGCCGCCGCCAGTCACGTCAACGGTGTGAAGCGGTCGGGGTCACGCGTTCGTCAAAACCCACACGAGAAGTGCGCCTTGGTCGAGGGAACTCGGCCTTTCGACGTTCGACGCGGATTAAGCGGGGCGCGACGCAGTCCGCCGCCGAGCCGGTGGCGGTTAGACGGACGGTCATCTAGCAGCACAATCACAAGCCCCAGCCCCTCGCATGGAAGGCCCATGCAGGCGACATCATCGCCGCCGCTAGACGCATGGAATCAATGCAATCGTCTACCGCTCCCGGAAAGCGCGCTGGAACGAGTCCATCAGCGGCTTGGTCAAATAAGCCAAGAACGTTCGTTCCCCGGTTGATATGAAAGTCTCCACCGGCATACCCGGATAGATCTGGTCGCGTTTGATTTGCGGTGGCAGTGGGTCGGCCATACGCAGACGCACAGTGTAGTAAGATTGTCCGGTGCTGGGCATTACCAGCCGGTCTGCAGACACGTAGAATACCTTTCCTGGGACCTTCGGGGTCGTCCTCGCATTCATTGCCGTGAACATCATGTTCGCATCTTGTCCTACCCGGACAGCGTCGATGTCTTCGGGCTTTATTTTGGCCTCGACGATCAATTCGTTCGTGGTCGGCAGAAGCTCCATCACCGCCTCACCAGCTCGGATGACACTGCCTTCTGAATTGTAGAGCGACCTAACAATGATCCCATCGGCCGGGGCCCGAATGGTCGTGCGATCAAGCACCGAACGAGCGGCTTTGATCTGCTCCTCGACATCTGCAACTTCGGCGCGGACCTTATTAAGCTCCGAGTCTGCGTCTTCAACTCGACTGGTCGTAAGCCGCTCGATTTGCTCTTTAGCCTCTACGATCTGGGTTGCCGAACTGGCGATTTGCGCCTCCAGCGATCCCGCCTGGCCAACCAATTCAGCGCTGCTGCGAAGAAGATCTGTATATTCGGAACGGTTTGTAAGCCCTTTCTCCAACAGGTTCTTCTTCCGCTCCGTCTCCTCGTTGACGACCGTAAGTTGATTTTCCATTCCCTTTTTTTGAGCCCTTAGCCCAACAACAGCCTCCTGAAGGGCCGTCACCCGTTGCTTGAGAATCTCACCTTCGGCGGTGTAACGAGCCAGCCGAGCCCGAAATTCCTTGGCTTGTTCCCGGAAGACATCACCGAACTCGGAACCATTGGAATAGTCGGCCAGGTCGCCGGAAAATGCGATATCGTTCAGTCCATCGCGCTCCGCCTCAAGGCGGGCGATCTCAGCCTTCTGAGCAACCCATTGTTTCAGCACTCGGTTCAGTTGCGCTTCGGCCAGTGTCGGATCGAGCACGAGAAGGGCTTGACCCCGTGAGACCCTGTCTCCCTCCCGGACCCTGATGCTGCGGACTACGCCTCCTTCGAGATGCTGGATCAGAACGTTCTGTCCGGCAGCCACTATCAGGCCCGGGGCAATCATTGCTCCCGCGATAGGCGCAGTGCCGGCCCACAATCCGAATCCTAGCAAAAACACAGCCATGACCCCGTATGCCACCAACGCAATCCGGTCTGTGCGCGTGTTGACATGGTCCTGCCAGCGATATGTTCGCGGCATTATCTGCATGCCTTGGCTAGGACCCGTCATTGGCGCCTATCCTCATCAACGTGAAGAGGGCGAGGCGGAAGGGTTTGCGACGCTTCCGGCGGCTGCACTGGGCTCTGCCGTTGGGCAAGTTCGTCGAGCACTTCCTTGCTGAATCCGAAAATCTCTACTTGGCCATTGCGCAGCATGAGTATGCGATCGCATTTCCCAGCGAGAGACGGCCGGTGGGTTATGACAAGCACTGTTCTCTTCTGCGATCGAGCTTGCATGATCGCACGCTCAAGTGCGGCCTCGCCGAGGGCGTCAAGATTTGCATTTGGCTCGTCAAGAACCAGGACCTTGGGATCGCCGTAGAAGGCGCGCGCGAGCCCAATGCGTTGACGCTCGCCACCAGAGAGGCGAACGCCAGTGGGGCCGATCACAGTCGAGTATCCGTGTCTTTGACCGAGGATGAGATCATGCACCTGCGCTCGCTGTGCCGCCTCAACGATGCTTTCGTTAGAGGCATCCGGGTCGAAACGGGCAATGTTCTGGCCGATTGTGCCTGGGAAGAGTTCCACGTCTTGCGGAAGATAGCCGATATGCCGACCAAGTTCCTCTGGATCCCAGTTTCGAACTTCGCCACCGTCGATCCGGATCGAACCCGAGCGAGGCTCAATGGCACCGACTATGAGGCGTGCCAGCGTCGATTTTCCAGCTTGGGATGGCCCAACAATTGCAATTGCTTCACCGGCTGCGGCCTCAAAGCTCACCCGCTTTATCAGGGGTGACGAGCCGTCGACCGAGCCGGGAACCTGATACACAACCTGGTCAACGGTCAACGTCCCTTTAGCGGGCGGGAGTGCCACTTGATCCCGACTGGGGGGATTGCTAGCCGCGATCGAAAGTCTCTTCCATGCCAGATTTGCTTCGACAATCTGCCGCCAGCTTCCAATTATCTGGTCAAGAGGCTGCAACGCGCGGGCTGCAACCATCGAGGACGCGAATATCATACCCGCTGTAATCTCGTTGCGCAGAACCAAATAGGCGCCGACACCCAATATAGCGATTTGCAGGCCCGTTCGCGTGGCTCTTGAGATACCGCTATACAACGCATTGATACGAGCAACCCGATCCGAGGCGTGCAGGAAGCCAGAGAAACCGGTTCCCCATAATTCGATTGCATTAGACACCATGCCGAGCGCGCGAACTGTCTCGAAGTTTCGTGAAAAGGCCTGAGCCGAGTTCATTGCGGCGGCAAGGTTCTCCGCCGCCCCTCTACTTGGATTTGAACTCGCGGCTTGGTTCAGCGCCGCGATGGCGACCATGAGAATCGCTCCGGCTGTGGTCACCAGGAAGAGCAAAGGATGAATGAAATAGAGGAGCCCCACGAAGACTAGCCCAAAGGGTAAATCAAAGAGGTAAAAGATGGTCCGCGAGGCGATAATCCCTCGCACGGTGGCCAGGTCGCGCAAAGATTGGACATCGCCAAGTCCCGCCCGCGGTCCATTCATCGCGGCGAGGAAGGATGTCGCGCCCAACCTGACATCGAGCCGCGCAGCGAGTCGGCTCGCATACATACCCCGCAGGACCTCTAGAATTGCAAAAAATAGAATGGAAGATACCGCAATTATACTTAGATATATCAGCGTATTTATATTGGCCGCAGGTATGACCCTGTCATATATCTGAACCATGTATAACGGGATAACTAGGAGCAACGCGTTGATGACCGCCGAGAACAGGCCCATCTCAATCACGCTCTTGGACATCACCTTTGTATTTTTATGGCGTGGCTTATCCAAAATTGCTCCCCCCTAAAGCTGCCTCGAAGGTCACTATGTCGCCGGAAGCCTTTGCTCCATGGACTCGACTCCGTAGAAAGCGATAGAAGCTGCCTGTCTCCCCTAGAGCCTGACGCTCACGACTGTAGTTTCGTCATCGTTTGCCTAGCACAGCTTATGAAATCGCTCGGCACGTCCAAGGCAGCCAGAGCGACCGTTCCTATGGCATTGCACGTTCGCAGCTGTGGGCGACTCTGGAGTCCAGTGTTCGAGAAAATGGCGCAAGCTCGTCTTCTCCTCTCGACTTTACGAAATATTAGTGCTTTCTTAATTAACTCCAGTGGGACATACATTGCAATGCGCTCGGTATGTAACGACTTGCGTATTGTGCTCGAGGCAGTTGCTTTTGCCCGGGCCGCCGGCTCCTACGGACATCACGGCCGGACCGCCGCCGAAAGTTTAGGGCACTCTCCCGACCGGCAAATACCTAACGGCATAAATCTTGCGGAGGTCCTGAGCGGCTCCTAGCTCGGATTTCGGCTGCGTTACAGTTGCCGATTTCAAGCAAAAAGCGGGAGGACGCCATGCCATCAAAAACTCTTACGACAGCGAACGATACAGTTACCTTCAACGGATCTAGCTCGAACACGGTGTTTGGGACGATCGGCGCGGGCGCGACACTGAACAGCGGCGATCGCCTCACCGGCGGCACCGGCACTGACACGCTTGGCATCTCTGGGTCGGGATCGTTCGATCTCAACAGCTTGGCAACCTTCACCGGCTTTGAAAATGTCAATCTCACCGGCACCGGCGAGAGCCTGACCCTGAAGAATGGTCAGAACCTGACGGTCGCCGCCGGCAGTGGCAATACAGTCACCCTGGGCACCGGCAACGACACGGTGACTTTCACCGGCGGCACGAACACGGTCAACGCGACGATCGGCGCGGGTGCCACACTCAACAGCGGTGATCGCCTCACCGGTGGCACCGGAACCGACACGCTTAGCGTCTCCGGATCAGGATCATTTAACCTCAACAGTCTGGCTACCTTCACCGGCTTCGAAAACGTCAACCTCACCGGCGCCGGCGAAAGCCTGACCCTGAAGAACGGTCAGAACCTTACCGTGAGTGGGGGCAGTGGTAACGCCGTGACGCTCGGGACCGGTAACGATACCGTCGCTTTCACCAGCGGCTCGAACACGGTGAACGCGACGATCGGCGCGGGTGCCACACTCAACAGCGGTGATCGCCTCACCGGCGGCAGCGCTACCGACACGCTGGTGATTTCCGGCACAGGTTCTATCGATCTCAGCAGCCTGGCGACCTTCACCGGCTTCGAAAACATCAATCTCACCGGCACCGGCGAGAGCCTGACCCTGAAGAACGGTCAAAACCTCACGGTCGCCGCCGGCAGCGGCAATACGGTTGCCCTGGGCACCGGCAACGACACGGTGACTTTCACCGGCGGCACGAACACGGTCAACGCGACGATCGGCGCTGGCGCGACGCTGAATAGCGGGGATCGCCTCACTGGCGGCAGTGGGACCGACACACTGGTAATCTCCAGTGCCGGTTCTATGGACCTCAACAGCCTGGCGACCTTCACCGGCTTCGAAAATGTCAACCTCACCGGCACCGGCGAGAGCCTGACCCTGAAGAACGGTCAGAACCTGACGGTCAACGCCGGCAACGGCAACACGGTCACCCTGGGGACCGGCAATGATACAGTCTCTTTCAGCGGTGGCTCCAATACGTTGAACGCGACAATCGGCGCGGGCGCGACGCTCAATAGTGGCGATCGCCTCACCGGCGGCAGCGGCACCGATACACTGGTAATCTCCAGTGCCGGTTCTATGGACCTCAACAGCCTGGCGACCTTCACCGGCTTCGAAAATGTCAACCTCACCGGCACCGGCGAGAGCCTGACCCTGAAGAACGGCCAGAACCTGACGGTCAACGCCGGCAACGGCAACACGGTCACCCTGGGGACCGGCAATGATACAGTCTCTTTCAGCGGTGGCTCCAACACCGTGAACGCGATCATCGGCGGTGGCGGGAGCCTCAGCAGTGGCGATCGCCTCACCGGCGGCGGCGGCATCGACACGCTCAACATTTCCGGATCGCTATCGTTTGATCTCAACAGCCTGGCGACCTTCACCGGCTTCGAAAATGTCAACCTCACCGGCACAGGTGAAAGCCTGACCCTGAAAAATGGTCAGAACCTCACCGTGAACGCCGGTAGCGGCAATACGGTGACGCTCGGGACCGGCAACGACACGGTCGCTTTTGTTTCTGCCACCAACACTGTGAACGCGACAATCGGCGCGGGCGCGACCCTGAACAGTGGAGACAGCCTATCGGGCGGCATCAACACCGACTTGCTCAACATCTCCGGGTCGGGATCTTTTGACCTCAACAGCCTGGCGAGCTTCACCGGCTTCGAAAACGTAGTTCTCACCGGCAGCGGAAAAGGCCTCATCTTGAAGAATGGTCAGAATCTGACGGTCAGCGCGGGCAGCGGCAACACAGTAGGGCTGGGGACTGGCAATGACACTGTGACTTTCACCGGCGGCTCCAACACGGTGAACGCGGCTATCGGCGCGGGCGCGACACTGAACAGCGGCGATCGCCTCACCGGCGGCACCGGCACTGACACGCTTGGCATCTCTGGGTCGGGATCGTTCGATCTCAACAGCTTGGCAACCTTCACCGGCTTTGAAAATGTCAATCTCACCGGCACCGGCGAGAGCGTCACCCTGAAGAATGGCCAGAACCTCACCGTGAACGCCGGCAGCGGCAACACGATAGGACTGGGGGCCGGCAATGACACGGTCGGTTTCGCGAGCGGCTCGAACACGGTGAACGGGACGATCGGAACGGGCGCGACGCTGAACAGTGGTGATCGCCTCACCGGCGGCAACGGCATCGACACGCTCAATATCTCCGGAGCAGGTGCTGTCGACCTCAACAGCCTGGCTACCTTGACCGGCTTCGAAAACATCAATCTCACCGGCACAGGTGAAAGCCTGACCCTGAAGAATGGTCAGAACTTCGCCATGAACGCCGGCAGCGGCAACACGGTGACGCTGGGAAGTGGCGACAATGGGGTGACGATCACGCTAGCCGGCAACAGCGACACCGTGAACGTCTCTGGCGGCAGCGACACATTGAACCTGTCGGGCGCACATGACGTCGTTACGGTCACCGGCAGCAGTGATACGATCAACTTCTCGGGCACCGGCTCGTCGAGCGGTCTGAAGAGCGACAGCGACCTGACGGTCACTGCCAGCAGCACGAATGTGAACATTAGCGGCAGCGGTCACTCGATCGTTCTGGCGGGCAACAACGACACCATCAGCATGGCGGGCGCCGTCAACAGCACGATGTATCTCAATGGCACGGGCGACAACGTCACGCTGGCGAACTCGACCGGCGTCACCCTGGAGGGCGACAATCAAACCCTTTCTGTCTCCTCCACTGGCAGTGTCACCGGCGCAACCGTCACCGTGGCCGGCGCCCACGACAACGTGACCGTCACCGGGCAGTTCTCCGATCCGTGGGGCGTGATCGTCTCTGGAACCAACGATTCCGTTACCGTCAACGGCAGCTCACCGATCCACCTTGTGTCCGACAACACCGGCGCAACGCTGGCCGCCAGCAACAGCGTCATCACCATTGGAACAGGTCCTCTCCCCGGCACCGGTTCCAACGACACCGTTGCTTTGACGGGTAACAGCAATACGGTGAACGTCACCGGCAGCAGCGACACACTGAACCTTTCGGGCAGTGGCAATGCGGTGACCGTCACCGGCGGCGGCGACACGGTCAACGTTTCAGGATCTGGCGACAATGCCGTGACGCTTGGCACGGGCTTGGACACGGTAAGCTTCGCCGGCGGCACGAATACGGTGTTCGCGGCGCCGTCCACTTTGAACAGCGGCGACAGTCTCACCGGTGGCAGCGGCATTGACACGCTGGCCCTGGGAGGTGCCGGTAGCTTTGACTTGGGCACTCTGGCCCACTTCAGCGGCTTCGAAGAGATTGACCTAGCGAGCAATGGAGCAACCTCGCTTACGCTTTCGGCAGCGTTCAGCGGGACACTTCGCACCAGCGGGTTCGGCAATGAAACGCTGACGTTCAGTGCGGGCACGGTTACGGCTCACATCGGGGCCGGATCTTTCAACCATATTTATCTTGGCTCGGGCTCGGCCACTATTTACGACGACCAAAGCGGGCTTGGTCATATCGGCCTTTACTACCTTTCGAGCGGGTCGGCCACGATCTACGACCAAGGCACTGACAACTTCTTCCTTTCGAACGGCACGTATCAAATCTATAGTTCCAATAATGCCAACAGCGCCTACGTCGCCGTTGATCCTTCACAATTCCACGCGGGCGACGTCATCCAGGGCAGCGGGAATTCAAGCGGCAGCGTCCAGGTTTATGGCGGAAATGGTGTCTACGATCTCTCCGGGGTCACGATCAGTGGCGTTCCCGATTTATATCTTCTGAATGGCGCGGTTGTTGCCGCAGAAGGCGCCGTATCCCAATTCAACGAATTCATTGGATCAGGAGAGGTGCGCGCCTCAGGCGCCAGTGTGAATCTCTCCGGCAAGAGCGTCGCCACTGACGTCCACTTCACCAGCACCAATGCCACCGGCACCACCTTTACGGTGTCGAGCGCTGCAACCGCCTTCCAGATTAACGGCGGTCCTGGTCAAGACACGATCGCAGCCAATGGCTTCGACTTCACGGCCGCCCAGCGTGACGCAATCCTCGCCCAAGGGTCGATAGAGATCCTCGTCGACGGCACCGGCCGATACATAAACCTGACGCCGGCAAACGATGTCATACCTGCATCCTCAGCCGATACGACGGTTTTTGGCAACGCGCTGACGCTCAATTCCGGTGATCAACTCACCGGCGGCAGTGGCACTGACACGCTGGTGCTCTCCGGGTCGGGATCGTTCGACCTCAACAGCCTTGCGGCCTTTAGTGGCTTCGAAAACATCAATCTCACCGGCACCGGCGAAAGCCTCAGCCTGAGGAACGGGCAGAACCTAGCTGTCAACGCCGGCAGCGGCAACACGGTGACGCTGGGAACCGGCGACAATGGAGCTACGGTCTCGGTGTCTGGCGGCAGCGGCGCGGTCAACGTTGGCGGCGCCAACGATACGGTGTCGGTCTCGGGTGACAATGAGACGGTGAACGTCTCTGGCAGCAACGATACGGTGTCGATGACGGGCATCGGTGATGTGTTGCACTTCACGACTTACAACACCAACCTGGCAGTGACGGCGACCAACGCCACCCTCTATGCCGACGGCTACCAGGGAGCCAGCCAGACGATGAGCGTCACTGGCGACAACAACTCAACCACCATCTCCGGCTGGGGCGACGTTGTCACCGTAACGGGCAGCAACAATTCGGTGTTGGTTGGCGGCAACTACGAGACCGCGAGCGTCACCGGAGACCACAACCACATTTCCACGGACACCAACTATGGGTCTGTGACACTCACCGGCAACTATGGAAGCATCTCCCTTGACATCTACTCTCACTTCAACACCGCCACCTTGGTCGGCGACAATGGCAGCCTTACCGTAGACGGCTCATCCAACACTGCAAACGTCACCGGCAACAGCGACGTGGTGAACCTGCAGGCCGACGGTGACGTTGCGAACGTAACCGGCAACAACGACACCGTGAACGTCTCTGGCGGCAGCGACACATTGAACCTGTCGGGCGCGCACGACGTTGTCGCGGTCACCGGCAGCAGCGATACGCTCAACTTCTCGGGCACCGGCTCGTCGAGCGGCCTCAAGAGTGACAGCGACCTCACAATCACTGCCAGCAGCACGAATGTGAACATCAGCGGCAGCGGTCACTCGATCGTCATGGCGGGCAACAACGACACCGTCAGCATGGCGGGCGCCTCCTTCAGCACATTGTATCTGAATGGCACCGGCGACAACGTCGCGCTGGCGAACTGGACGGGTGTCACCCTGGAGGGCGACAATCAAACCCTGTCGGTCTCCTCCAATGGCAGTGTCACCGGCGCGACCGTCACCGTGGCCGGCGCCCACGACAGCGTGACCGTCACCGGGCAGTTCGCCGACCCGTGGGGCGTGATCATCTCGGGGACCGACGATTCGGTTACCGTCAATGGCAGTTCACCGATCCATCTCGTCTCCGACAACACCAGCGCAACGCTGACCGCCAGCAGCAGCGTCATCACCATTGGAACAGGGCCCCTCCCCGCCGGCACCGGCTCCAACGACACCGTCACTTTGACGGGTAGCAGCAACACGGTGAACCTCTCGGGAAACAGCGACACATTGAGCCTGTTCGGGACGAACGACAGCGTCACGCTGGGCGGAACCAACGACAAGCTGGTCTTCGGATCGAACAACGCGAACCTGGGCGTGACGTCCACCAACAACACCATTCAGCTGACTGGCGGTAACGACGTGGTGACGATTGCGGGTGACAACAATGCCGTCGCCTTCACCGCCAGCAATACAAGCCTGACGCTGACCGCCAGCAATGGCCTGAATGCCTATCAGGTCAACAATTCGATCGATCTCCTGGGCAGCAACGACAGTGTGACCCTGACCACCCACAACGAGAGGGTGAACGTCATAGGCGACAACAACACCGTCGTGGTTGCCCAACCCGGAGGCGACAGTGGAAACATCGTGCAGGTCAATGGGGCCAACGATACCGTCACCGTCAACGGTGATTACAGCTCGGTTGGCGTCAATGGCAGCAGTGACTTCGTGACCGTGACCGGCAGCTATGGAAGTGTGTCTGTAAACGGAACGGACAACCTTGTAGTGGTGAGCGGCTACTCAGGCACCGGCCTTGCCGGAAACGGCAACGTTCTCGTGCAAGGTAGTGGGCCAGTCAGCTACGCGAGAAGCCAAGCTGGACTAAGCCTCACCGCAAGCAACGATGGCGTCACGACAAGCGACAACACCACCCTGACCCTGTTGGGGAACAACGACAGCGTCACGCTGGGCGGGACCAACGATACCGTAAACATCTCAGGATCGAATAATACGGTTGTAATGACCGGTAACGAGGGTTTTATATCATTTTCTGGTGCGGGATCTAACAACAATGCCGTGACGCTTGGCACGGGCGTGGACACCGTGAGCTTCGCCGGCGGCACGAACACCGTCAACGCGACGATCGGCGCTGGCGCGACGCTGAACGGCGGGGACAGTCTGGCGGGCGGCAACGGTGCCGACACGCTGGTGCTCTCCGCGGCGGGATCGTTCGACCTCAACACCCTTGCGGCCTTCAGCGGCTTCGAAAACGTCAATCTCACCGGCACCGGCGAAAGCCTGACCCTGAAGAATGGTCAGAATTGGCGGTCAACGCTGGCAGCGGCAACACCGTGACGCTCGCAGCAGGCGATGACGCCGCTACGGTCTCGGTGTCCGGCAGCGGTGATGCGGTCAACATCCACAGCTCCAATGATACGGTATCGATCATAGGCAACAACAACACTGTGGAGACATCGACCTATCCAGGCGGTGCTGACGTGGTGAATATCACAGGGAACGGTAACAGCCTTACGCTGCACAATAATTTCGATAACTCGACAGTGATTGGAGATGGCACGTCTGTTGATTTTGGCGATAGCCATGTCACCACTGTATCCATAGTGGGCGACAATAGTTCTGTCGATTTTGGCTTCTATTCAATTTACGACACTGTGAATATTACCGGCAGCAACACAATCGTTCAGGTGGACTGCCAGGCCAGCGACACGGTCAACATCACAGGATCGAATGATTCGGTTACCCTCGGGTATGGCCATGATCACGTGGTGTCATTCGGGGCGGGCTCTGACAACAGCGTAACGTTCGGAGCGGGTAGCGGAACGGTCAGCTTCACGAGTGGAACCAACACGGTATTCGCTACGCCCTCCTCCTTCGACAGCAGCGACAGCCTCACCGGCGGCAGCGGCACCGACACGCTCAGCATCTCCGGGTCTGGCACCGTAGACCTCAACAGCCTGGCGCACTTCAGCGGCTTCGAAGAGATTGACCTGGCGAGCAATGGAGCAACCTCGCTTACCCTTTCCGGTGCGTTCAGCGGGACGCTCCACACCACCGGCTTCGGCAATGAGACGCTGACGTTCAGTGCGGGCACTGTTGCGGCTCACATCGGGGCCGGATCCTTCAACCATGTTTATCTGGGCTCGGGCTCGACCACAATTTACGACGACCAAAGTGGGCTTGGTCATATCGGCCTTTACTACCTTTCGAGCGGGTCGGCCACGATCTACGACCAAGGCACTGACAACTTCTTCCTTTCGACCGGCACGTATCAAATCTATAGTTCCAATAGTGCCAACAGCGCCTATGTCGCCGTTGATCCTTCACAATTCCACGCGGGAGATATCATCCAGGGCAGCGGGAATTCGAGTGGCAGCGTCCAGGTTTATGGCGGAAATGGTGTCTACGATCTTTCGGGGACCACGATCAGTGGCGTTCCAGATCTATATCTTCTGAATGGCGCGGTTGTTGCCGCGGAAGGCGCCATATCTCAATTCAATGAATTCATTGGATCAGGTGAGGTGCAAGCCTCGGGGACCAGCGTGGATCTTTCCGGCAAGACCGTCGCCACTGACGTCCACTTCACCAGCACCAATGCCACCGGCACCACCTTTACGGTGTCGAGCGCTGCAACCGCCTTCCAGATTAACGGCGGTCTTGGTCAAGACACGATCGCAGCCAATGGCTTCGACTTCACGGCCGCCCAGCGTGACGCAATCCTCGCCCAAGGGTCGATAGAGATCCTCGTCGACGGCACCGGCCGATACATAAATCTGACGCCGGCAAACGATGTCATACCTGTATCCTCAGCCGATACGACGGTTTTTGGCAACGCGCTGACGCTCAATTCAGGTGATCAACTCACCGGCGGCAGCGGCATCGACACGCTGGTGCTTTCCGGGTCGGGATCATTCGACCTCAACAGTCTCGCGGCCTTTAGTGGCTTCGAAAACGTCAATCTCACCGGCACAGGCGAAAGCCTGACCCTAAGGAATGGTCAGCATCTCGCCGTCAACGCAGGAAGCGGCAACTCGGTGACGCTGGCGACCGGCAATGATGGTGTTGCGGTCTCGGTGTCCGGTAGCGGCAACGCGGTCACCGTTGGCGGCACCAGCGATACAGTAACAGTGGCAGGCGATCATGAGACCGTGACCGTCTCAGGAGCGAATGACAGCCTCACTCTTACGGGCACAGGAAACGTTGTCACCTTCTTGTCCTCGGGGACAACCTTCCATCTTAACGCTGACAACGCCTTGTTTCGGACATTACATCTGGGAAGCGGCAATGTAGTTAGCATTACGGGAGATGGAAACAACCTCAGCATTGGAAACAACTCCGACACGATAACCGTTACCGGCGACAATACTAATCTTGATTTTGGCTCCAGCCATCTCGCGACTGTTTCCATAGTAGGAGACAATTCATCTGTTTTATTTGGCTATTATGCCTCTTTAAACTCTGTCAATATTTCCGGAAACAATGCGGTCGTTCAAATTGATTGTCAAAGCGACGACGCGGTCAACATCACTGGATCTAACAGTTCGGTGAACATCTCGTATGGCAATAATCACGTAGTATCATTCGGAGCAGGATCAAACAATAATAGCGTCACACTTGGGCCTGGCAATGCGACCGTCAGCTTCGCGAGTGGAAGCAATACGTTGTTCGCTACACCGCAGACACTAAACGCCGGGGATCGCCTCACCGGCGGCGGCGGTATCGACACTCTCAGCATCTCCGGGTCGGGATCGTTCGACCTCAACAGCCTTGCGGCCTTCAGCGGATTCGAAAACTTCAATCTCACCGGCACAGGCGAAAGCCTTGCCTTGAGGAATGGGCAGAACCTGGCCGTCAATGCAGGCAGCGGCAATATCGTGACGCTAGGAGCAGGCGACAATGGAGTGACTATCACGCTTGCGGGTAGCAGCGATACGATCAACGTCTCGGGCAACAGCGACACGCTGAACCTTTCGGGCGCGCACGATGTCGTCGCGGTCACCGGCAGCAGCGATACGATCAACTTCTCCGGCGCCGGCTCCTCAAGCGGCCTCAAGAGCGACAGCGATCTGACGGTCACCGCCAGCAGCACGAATGTGAACATCAGCGGCAGCGGTCACTCGATCATATTGTCCGGCGACAACGACACCATCAGCATGGCCGGCGCCATCAACAGCACGATGTATCTGAATGGCAGCGGCGACAACGTCGCGCTGGCGAACTGGACGGGTGTCACCCTGGAGGGCGACAATCAAACCTTGTCGGTTTCCTCCACCGGCAGTGTGACAGGCGCAACCGTCACCGTCGCCGGCGCCCACGACAACGTGACCGTCACCGGACAGTTCTCCGATCCGTGGGGCGTGATCGTCTCTGGAACCAACGATTCCGTTACCGTCAACGGCAGCTCACCGATCCACCTTGTGTCCGACAACACCGGCGCAACGCTGGCCGCCAGTAACAGCGTCATCACCATCGGGGCAGGTCCTCTCCCCGGCACCGGTTCCAACGATACTGTCACCGTCGCCGGCACCCACGACCATGTCAACGTGACAGGCAACAATGACGCCGTCACGGTAGGCACCTACTATGACAATGCCGACGCCAACGAGGTTCACGTCAGCGGCAGCAACGACAGCCTGGTATTTGAGGGCGGATTCAACAACACCATCAGCATGGAAGGCGCCACTGACCAGCTGCTGGTGAGCGGCTTCTACAACACCGTCAACATCTTCGGCACCGATGGCACCTCAAGGCTCTATGGCTACGGACACACGGTCTCGGTCTCTTCAAGCAACACGACGCAGACCCTCTATGCCTACAACGACCAGATCGGCGTCAGCGGAAACGGTCTCACGCTGAACTTCATTACAGACCCCAACCCGGGCAACCCGTCCGGTAGCAACCATCTCACGGTCACCGGCTCCGGCGATACCATCTCGCTCGTCGGGCCGCAGAACACCGTGGACGTGTCGGGCAACAGTGATAACATCCTTCTTCTGGGGCTGACAACACCGTCAATCTGCTTGGCGCCAATACAGCCATTCGGGTGGGATCACCAGATACCGGATTGAATCACGTATCCGGCTTTACGTCGGGCGACATTTTCCAATTCGATCACGCTAAATACGGCGGAGGTCTTGCGAGCGGGGGCGCTGACATTGGAATATTAGACGCATCTCATTTCGTTGCAAACGATACGGGATCGACTAATACAAACCAAGTTTTCTGGTTTAACACTGCCAATGACGTTCTTTACTATGACGCGGACGGCAGTGGGTCTGGTCAAGCTTTGGCGATCGTCGCGATGGATAGCGGGCATGTGCTTGAGTATTCCGACCTAGCCGTCGCGTGAGATTCGGGACCTCGCCTAGGCGAGGTTCAGCGAGACCCGTGTAGCTCTTGGGAGGAGACCGCCTTCAGAATGGTTGGTCGCTTGTTGCCTGTCCATCCGTTCGGATCGGCAAGAGGATTGAACTCTGTCTTTCTGTAATAAAATCAACTGTTTATGACGACGTTTGTAACGATGTGACGCCCCGCAAAATGACCCCTGTGACGCCCCAAGGCGCATTTTGATAGTCTCGGCTGGCTATTTGTGGTGGAAGAAGCGGGTAGCGGCCCACAATGATGAATTGTTCGCCTGCCGCAACGGCGCGGCGCTCGCCAAGTGCGATCTCGTGCTGCAGGACAGCGACAGCGCCTGGCAACATCTTCAGGGCTGTCCGGTAGTCGGGACCGAGCGCTTTTCGCAACTCGGCCTTCCCGATGTATGGCCGGAGCTCTTTCGGAACGACAAGCCGCGCGAAATAACGGCCGTCGCGATTCAGGAGATTTCGAACACGGCCTGTCATCAATTCCATCCGATTTGTTACGGCATTTGTAACATCAGAATGGACGTAAACCCTTGTATGTCAAGGGATCCAATGATTTCAATGGGATAGACTGGTGCTGCGAGAGAGGATTGAACTCTCGACCTCTCCCTTACCAAGGGAGTGCTCTACCACTGAGCTACCGCAGCCGCTGATGGCGGGGCTTCTGCCATATCGAACCGGCAAGCGCAAGGCCAAGAACAACGCTTCTGTGAAAGCCTTTGCCGGATAGCTTTCAATGACATGGCGGCGCCACAATGTTGGCTATCCCTGAACGGCAGGTTTGGCCGGTCGCCGGCCGGGACGGGACGATGAGCGACAAGACGATATCACCGAAAAAGGGCGGCACGGACCGCAAGGACCGGCTCGCCGAGCAGTTGCGCGCCAATCTGCAGAAGCGCAAGGCGCAATCGCGCTCGCGCCGTACGGGTGAAGCCGACCAAAGGCCGGACGGGCTCGGTTCGGCCAAGGAAATACAGAAAGATTAACTCAAATCGGCCACTCTTGGCCCGGATGCTTGGAAATCCTATTTCTTGAACCGGACCGGCCAATGGTCTAGACGGGCCGATACTCAAACGATTGAAGCGGCCTTTTTGGCCGAGAGGGACGTTCTCCAATGGATCGCATCAGAATTGTCGGAGGCAACAAGCTCTCCGGAAGCATTCCGATTTCGGGCGCGAAAAATGCCGCTTTGCCCTTGATGATCGCCTCGCTTTTGACAGACGACACGCTGACGCTGGAAAACGTGCCGCATCTGGCCGATGTCGAGCAGCTGATCCGCATCCTCGGCAATCACGGCGTCGATTACTCGGTCAATGGCCGCCGCGAGAAGCAGAATGAAGGCTATTCGCGCACCATCAACTTCTCCGCCCGCAACATCGTCGACACGACGGCGCCTTACGAGCTGGTGTCGAAGATGCGGGCGTCATTCTGGGTGATCGGGCCGCTGCTGGCCCGCATGGGCGAGGCCAAGGTGTCGCTGCCCGGCGGCTGCGCCATCGGCACGCGCCCGGTCGACCTGTTCCTCGAGGGCCTGCAGGCGCTTGGCGCCGATCTCGACGTCGACACCGGCTATGTCATCGCCAAGACCAAGAATGGCCGCCTGGTCGGCAACCGCTTTGTGTTCCCGAAAGTCTCGGTCGGTGCCACCCATGTGCTGATGATGGCGGCCTCGCTGGCCAAGGGCGAGACGGTGCTGGAAAACGCCGCCTGCGAGCCCGAAATCGTCAACCTCGCCGAATGCCTCAACGCCATGGGCGCCAGGATTTCCGGTGCCGGCACCCCGACCATCACCATCGATGGCGTCGAATCGCTGTCGGGTGCGCGCGTGCGCGTCATCCCCGACCGCATCGAGACCGGCACCTATGCCATGGCGGTCGCCATGACCGGCGGCGACGTCGTGCTCGAAGGTGCGCGGCCGGAGCTGTTGCAGACCGCGCTCGACGTGATTTCGCAGACGGGTGCCGAGATCACCCAGACCAATTCCGGCATCCGCGTGAAGCGCAACGGCGCCGGCATTTCGCCGGTCGACGTGACGACCGCGCCGTTCCCGGCCTTCCCGACCGATCTGCAGGCGCAGTTCATGGGCCTGATGACCATGGCAAAGGGCAAGTCGCGCATCACCGAGACGATCTTCGAAAACCGCTTCATGCATGTGCAGGAACTCGCCCGGCTCGGCGCCCACATCACGCTTTCAGGCCAGACGGCGATCGTCGACGGCGTGGCGAAGCTGAAAGGCGCGCCGGTCATGGCCACCGATCTGCGCGCTTCCGTCTCGCTGGTCATCGCCGGCCTCGCCGCCGAAGGCGAGACCACGGTCAACCGCGTCTACCATCTCGACCGTGGCTTCGAGCGGCTGGAGGAAAAGCTGTCCAATTGCGGCGCGGTGATCGAGCGGATTTCTGCCTGACGATCGGACGGCAGCCGCTCCGGACGGAGACTGCCCGTACGGCCTTCATCCCCCTGCCAATACCGCAAACCCGAGGCGATTGCCTCGGGCGGCGGTCGTGTCGCGGTTGCGCCGGCCGGAAAGACCGCCTAACAGAAGGCTGAAACCAACCTTAGGTGCAAATTCCGCATGGCCCTCAAGCTTATCGCGCTCGACGACCAGGACCTGAGCATCGTTTCGGCTCATGTGCAGGACGCCGTCCTGAAAGTCAGTGATCTCGAATTCTTGCCCTCGGCCAAGCGTTTCGTGCTGACCATGAACCGTTTCGTCTGGGAGGCGAAGTCGGGCCTGTTTCGCCAGCACAATGAGCGGCGGCAGGCCGTGCTGCATTTCGACCGGGTGCTGGGCGCCAAGACCAATGGCATTGCCCGTAACAAGCCGGCCGAGGTGCTGTCCCTGCTGGCGATCAGCTTCATCGAGATCAGCAAGCCGGCCGGCATCGTCGAGCTGATCTTTTCGGGCGGCGGCACCATCATGCTCGATGTCGAATGCATAGAGGCCCGCCTTGCCGACATAGGCGGCGCGTGGGAAGCCACTTCACGTCCTGTCCACAAGGCTTGACCGTCGATGGCCATCACGCTTCGCCAGTCTGACGCCGATTTCGAGCAGCGTTTCGCCGCCTTCCTCACGACCAAGCGGGAAGTGTCCGCCGATGTCGACGCCGTGGTGCGCGACATTATCGCGCGCGTCCGCGCCGAGGGCGACAAGGCATTGATCGACTACACGCAGAAATTTGGCGGCGGCGACCTCGGCACGCTGGGCATCGCCGTCTCCAGGGATGACATTGCCAAAGCCTATACCGAAGCCGATCCGCGGACAGTCGAAGCGTTGCATTTCGCGCGCGACCGTATTCGCTCGCATCACGAGCGGCAGAAGCCCAGGGATGATCGTTACACGGATGCCGCCGGCGTCGAACTCGGCTGGCGCTGGACGGCGATCGAGGCGGTCGGGCTCTACGTGCCGGGCGGCACGGCGAGCTACCCGAGCTCGGTATTGATGAACGCCGTGCCGGCCAAGGTCGCCGGCGTCGAGCGCATCGTCATCGTGGTGCCGGCGCCGCAAGGCATTATCAATCCGCTGGTGCTGGTGGCAGCCGATATCGCCGGCGTCTCGGAGATCTACCGCGTCGGCGGCGCGCAAGCGATCGCAGCACTTGCTTACGGCACGGAGACAATAAAGCCGGTCGCCAAGATCGTCGGCCCCGGCAATGCCTATGTCGCGGCGGCCAAGCGCCAAGTGTTCGGCACCGTCGGCATCGACATGATCGCCGGCCCTTCGGAAGTGCTTGTCGTCGCCGACGGCAGCAATGACCCGGATTGGATCGCCGCCGATCTTTTGGCGCAGGCCGAGCATGACGTCTCGTCACAGTCGATCCTGATCACCGACGATCAGGCCTTCGGCAAGGCAGTCGAAGCCGCCGTCGAACGTCAGTTGCAGAGCCTGCCGCGCGCCGAGACGGCTGCCGCAAGCTGGCGCGATTTCGGCGCGGTGATCCTGGTGCCGGCAATCGAAAAGTCGCTGCCGCTGGTCGACCGCATCGCGGCCGAACATGTCGAGCTGGCCATCGATGACGCCGAGGGCTTCCTGGCGAAAATGCGCAATGCCGGCGCCGTCTTTCTCGGCCGGCATACGCCGGAAGTCATCGGCGACTATGTCGGCGGCTCCAACCACGTGTTGCCGACGGCGCGCTCGGCGCGCTTCTCGTCCGGTCTGTCTGTGCTCGATTTCGTCAAGCGCACTTCGATCCTGAAGCTCGGGCCGGAGCAATTGCGCGTGCTGGCGCCGGCGGCGATCGCGCTTGCCAAGGCGGAAGGGCTCGACGCACATGGCCGCTCCGTCGCCATACGGCTGAACATGTAGGCCACTATGTCGGACTACGATCGAACCCGCGCAAGGCTGATCGATGTCGAACTCGACGAATCGATCGGCCGTTCGACGCCCGATGTCGAGCACGAACGCGCGGTGGCGATCTTCGACCTGATCGAGGAGAACAGTTTTCAACCCGTCAATGATGGTGGCGCTGGCCCCTATCGGTTGAAACTGTCACTGGCCGAGCAGCGCCTGGTCTTCGCCGTGGCGCGCGAGGACGGGGCCGCAGTGGTCACCCACATCCTGTCGCTGACGCCGCTCAGGCGCATCGTCAAGGATTACTATATGATCTGCGAAAGCTACTACGACGCCATCCGCTCCTCGACACCGAGCCATATCGAGGCGATCGACATGGGCCGGCGCGGTTTGCACAATGAAGGTTCGCAGACGCTGATGGACCGGCTCTCCGGCAAGATCGACATCGACTTCGACACGGCGCGCCGGCTGTTCACGCTGGTCTGCGTGCTGCACTGGCGGGGCTAGCCCTGGTACCCGGCGCCCTGCCCCGCTCGATCCTGTTCCTGTGCGGCATGAACGCCGTGCGCTCGCCGATGGCCGAGCAACTGGCGCGCCGGATGCTGCCCGCCACCATCTTCGTCGCCTCGGCCGGTGTGCGCGCCGGTGAACGCGACCCGTTCGTCGATGCGGTGCTGGCCGAAGACGGTCTCACGCTTGGCGAACGTCATCCCAGGACGCTGGACGACCTCGAGGACGACTATTTCGACCTGATCGTCACGCTGGCGCCGGAGGCGCACCATGCCGCGCTGGAGCTCACCCGCTCGCTCGCTGTCGAGGTTGAATACTGGCCGACACAGGACCCGACCGGTGCGAGCGGCACGCGCGAGCAGATCATGGCGGCCTACCGCGATGTGCGCGAGCGGCTGAAGTTGCGCATAAGCCGACGTTTTTTGCCTCCAGAAGCAAAAAACGCGGCGGATTAAGCGTGTTCACAAGCGGACGATTATCATATAGGTTCCGCCGAAATTCCAGCCGGGGCGCTGGAACTGCCATCCAAGCAAAGGTATCGAATGCCGAAGGAAGAAGTCCTCGAGTTTCCGGGTGTCGTGACGGAATTGTTGCCCAACGCGATGTTCCGGGTGAAGCTCGAAAACGAACACGAGATCATCGCCCATACGGCCGGCCGCATGCGCAAGAACCGCATCCGCGTGCTGACCGGCGACAAGGTTCTGGTCGAGATGACGCCATACGACCTGACCAAGGGCCGCATCACCTATCGCTTCAAGTAAGATCAAGCCCGACTGGTCCGCGATGAGCATTTTGCAGAAGCTGGTGCTTGCCTCGGGTTCGCCGCGCCGCATCGAACTGTTGCAACAGGCCGGCATCGAGCCGGACCGTATCCTGCCAGCCGATATCGACGAAACGCCGTTGCGTGCCGAGCATCCGCGTTCGCTGGCCAAGCGACTGTCGAAGGAAAAGGCCGAGAAGGCGTTCGCGTCGCTGAAGACCGAGACGGATTATGCACCGAGCTTCGTGCTGGCCGCCGACACGGTGGTGGCGGTCGGCCGACGCATCCTGCCCAAGGCCGAGACGCTGGACGATGCCGCCAACTGCCTCGGGCTGTTGTCCGGCCGTTCGCACCGCGTCTATTCCGGCATCTGCCTGATCACGCCGGGCGGCAAGCTGCGCCAGCGGCTGGTCGAGACGCGGGTACGTTTCAAGCGGCTGCCGCGCGAGGAGATCGACGCCTATGTCGCCTCGGGCGAATGGCGCGGCAAGGCCGGCGGCTATGCCGTCCAGGGCCTCGCCGGCGCCTTCGTTGTCAAGCTCGTCGGCTCCTACACCAACATCGTCGGCCTGCCCCTTTATGAGACGGTGGCCTTGCTGTCTGGCGAAGGCTTTAAAACCCATCAGAGCTGGCTGTCCCCACGGCCATGAATTCCGACTCCAAAGTCACGCCGCTGCGGCCAAAGCGCCCCTGCCCCGAATGCGGCAAGCCGTCGGCGCGCGACAGCTTTCCGTTCTGCTCGACGCGCTGCAAGGACATCGACCTCAACCGCTGGCTGAAGGGCGCCTATGTCATCAAGGCCCGCGACGACGAGGAAGAACCGGACACCGACGAACCGAAATAGGGCGACGCCGCCGGTCAGGCCGCCTCGGTCTTGCGGCTTGTGCGCGCCCAGGCCGGCAGCCAGTCGCCGTGAGCTGCGAGAAGGTCATCGACCAGTGACCAGATCTGGTCGAGGTCGAGCTCGGCCGCCGTGTGCGGATCCATCATCGCCGCATGGTAGATGTGCTCGCGGTTCTCGCTCATCAGCGCCCGCACCGTCAGTTCCTGGACGTTGATGTTGGTGCGGATCAGCGCCGTCAGCTGCGGCGGCAGGTCGCCTATATAGGTCGGCTGGATGCCGGAGGCGTCAACCAGGCAGGGAACCTCGGCGGCGCAATCCCTGGGCAGCGAGGTGATGCAGCCATTGTTGCGGACATTGCCATAGATCACCGACGGCTCGCCGGTCCAGACCGAGTTCATGATCGAGGAGGCATACTCCCTGGACTCCTCGACCTCGATGCGCTGGGCCGAACGGTAGGCCTGCGCCTGATCTTTCCAACGCTCGATCTGCTCGATGCAGCGTTTGGGATATTCGTCGAGCGGAATGCCGTATTTCTCGATCAGATCGGGGCGGCCCTCCTTGATGAAATAGGGCGTGTATTCGGCGAAATGCTCCGAGCTTTCGGTGACGAAATAGCCGAGTCTGGTCAGCATCTCGTAGCGCACCTTGTTGGGGCAGCGCGGATTCCAGCCCGGCTTGGGCGCGCGGCCCTCGCGATAGGCGCGCACGAGATCCGGATAGAGGTCGCGGTAGGAGCCGTCGGGCTGGCGGTGCTCGAATTTCAGGTAGAAGGCCATGTGGTTGATGCCGGCCGACCGGTAGCGGATCTCGTCATAAGGCAGGGAGAGGTCGTGAGCGAGTTCCATCGCCGTGCCTTGCACCGAGTGACAGAGCCCGACCTGCTTGATGTCGGGGTATTTCTCCGAAATCGCCCAGGTGTTGATCGCCATCGGATTGACGTATTGCAGCATGATCGCTTCGGGGCAGACGGCGAGCATGTCCTCGCAGATCTTCCACAGATGCGGCACTGTCCTCAGGCCGCGCATGATGCCGCCGACGCCGAGCGTGTCGGCGATCGTCTGGCGCAGGCCGTATTTCTTCGGCACTTCGAAATCGGTGACGGTGCAGGGCTCATAGCCGCCGATCTGGAAGGCGACGACGACGAAATCGGCGCCGGCAAGCGCCTTGCGCTGGTCGGAATAGGTCTCGGCCTTTGCCTTCACGCCGAGCGTCGCGATCAGCTTGTTGACGACGATAGCGCTCTCTTCCAGCCGCTGCGGATTGATGTCCATGAGCGCGATCGTCGCGCCCGAGAGTGCTGGGCGCTGCAGCACGTCGCCGACGATGTTCTTCATGAACACCGTCGAGCCGGCGCCGATGAATGTGATCCTGGGATTTCTTGCCACTTTAAACCTCCGGCACTTTGCTACGCCACGTCGAATGCGGCCCTGACGAGCCGTTCGGTGTAGGCGGTCTTGGGATTGGTGAGGACTTCGTCGACAGGGCCTTGCTCGACGATCTTGCCGTTCTGCATGACGATAACGCGGTGGCACAGCGCGCGCACCACTTTGAGGTCATGCGAGATGAAAAGGTAGCTCAGACCGCGCTCGTCCTGCAGCTTGCGCAGCAGATCGATGATCTGCGCCTGCACGGACAGGTCGAGCGCGGATGTCGGCTCGTCGAGTAGGATGAATTCGGGCTCCAACGCGATGGCGCGGGCGATGGCGACGCGTTGCCGCTGGCCGCCGGAGAATTCGTGGGGAAAGCGCGACAGGATATCGCCGGGCATGCCGGCGCTGACCAGCGCCTCGCGCACCCGGTCGAGCCGCTCGGCCCGCGTCGCGCCGATGCTGTTGACGATCAGCCCTTCCTCGATGATCTGGCCGATCGTCATGCGCGGGTTGAGCGAGGAGAACGGATCCTGGAAGACGATCTGCATACGCGAGCGAAACGGCCGCATCTCGTTGCGTGACAGGCCGTGGATCGGCTGGCCGTCGAAACGAATCTCGCCGCGCTTGGCGTCGGTCAATCTCAGCAGCGCCTGGCCGAAGGTGGTCTTGCCGGAACCGGATTCGCCGACCAGCCCCAGCGTCTCGTGGCGGCAAAGTTTAAGGCCGAGATCGTCGACGGCGACCAGCTCGCGCCAGTCCGGCTTCAGGAAACTGCCGTGGCGCAGCATGAAGCAGACGCGCACATCATTCGCCTCGAGGATGGCGCCGCTGCCCTCAGGAAGCGGTTGCGGACGCCCGCGCGGCTCCGAGGCGAGCAGCCGCTGCGTGTAGGGGTGCTGTGGGTCCGCGAACAGCCGCTCGGTGACGTTGTGCTCGCACATCGCGCCATGCTGCATGACATAGACGTAGTCGGAGAATTTGCGCACCACGGTGAGGTCGTGGGTGATCAGGATCACCGCCATCCGCAGCTCTTTCTGCAGGTTGCGGATCAGGTTGAGGATCTGCGCCTGGACGGTGACGTCGAGCGCGGTGGTCGGTTCGTCGGCGATCAAAACGTCGGGATTGTTGGCCAGCGCCATGGCGATCATTACGCGCTGGCGCTGACCGCCCGAGAGCTGGTGCGGGTACTGTTTGAGCCGCGCTTCCGGCTCGGGAATCTGCACATGCCGCAGCAGTTCAAGCGCCCGTGCCCATGCTTGCCGGCGGCCCACCTTGCGATGCACCCGGATCGCCTCGACGATCTGGCTGCCGACCGTATAGATCGGGTTGAGCGAGCTCATCGGTTCCTGGAAGATCATCGAGATGCGGTTGCCGCGCAGCTTGCGCCGCTCGCTCTCGGGGAATTTCAGGATGTTCTGGCCGTCGTAACAGATGCTCGATTTCGGCGACACGGTCGCCCGTCTGGACAGCAGCCCCATGACGGCGCGCGCCGTCACCGACTTGCCGGAACCGGACTCACCGACGATGGCGATCGTCTCGCCGCGATAGAGCTGGAACGAGATGTCCTTCACCGCTTCGACGACACCGTGCTCGACCTTGAAGGCCACCTCGATGTTGCGGGCGTCGATGATGGGCTGATCCTGGCGCCCGTCATGGTCATGACGAACGATGGGTGCGAAGGACTCGGCGAGTACGACGGTCATCCCAGCCACCTCAGTACGGATCGACGGCGTCGCGCAGGCCGTCGCCCAGCGCGTTGAAAGCAAAAACGGTGGCGAGCACGAAACCGACCGGCGACAGGATCCAGGGATAGGTGCCTATGACGGAATAGGTTGCGGTGTCCTGCAGCATCAGGCCCCAGGAGATCAGCGGCGGCTTGACCGCAAAGCCGAGGAACCCGAGGAAGCATTCGAGCAGCACCACGGTCGGGATCGCCAAGGTGACCGCGACGATCACGTGGCTCATCACATTGGGCAAAATGTGCTGCAGGATGATGCGCCGGTCGGTGGCGCCGACCGCCATGGCGGCGCGCACATACTCGATGCGCGCCAGCGCCAGCGTCTTGCCGCGCACCTCGCGCGACATCTGCGCCCAGCCCAGTGCCGACATGACGATGATGACGAAGGCGAGGAAGACATTGGTCGGCGCGGTGACGGGGATCAGCGTCGTCAGCGCCAGATAGAGCGGCAGTTGCGGGAAGGCGAGCACCAGTTCGACGAAGCGCTGCGTCCAGATATCGAACCGGCCGCCGAAATAGCCCGAAACCATGCCGACGGTGGTGCCGATGACGGTGATGATGAAGACGACCGTCAGCGCGATCATCAGCGAGACCCGTGAGCCGTGTACGGCGCGCGACAGCACATCGCGGCCGAACTTGTCTGTGCCGAGGAAATGCACCGGCTGGCCGTCCGTCGAGGCGAAGAAATGCCGGTCCGCCGGGATCAGTCCGAAGAGCTTGTAAGGCGCGCCCTCGACAAAGAAGCCAAGCAGCCTTGGATGGTCGTAGTCGGGGCCGACGACGGGCTGGAAGGTGACCGGATCGAGGTCGGCCGAATCGGCCAGCGCATAGACCCGCGGCCGCATGACAAAATTGCCGTCCTTGTCGTGGAAGGAAGGCAGCTGCGGCGGCGCGAAGCCGACATCGGTCGCCTTCGGATCCATCGGCGCCAGGAATTCGGCGAAGACGGCCATCACCAGCAGCAGCACGACGAGCCAAAGCCCGGCCATGCCGGTCCAGGAGCGCTTCAGCCGGCGCCAGACGAGCGCGATATAGCTCTCATTGCCGCGCGCCGGTCTGGCGACGATGGGTCCTTCGGCCGGCAGCGGTGTCGGTGATGGATCGCGGGCCAGCATCTAGCTCTCTCCGTATTGGCGGATGCGCGGGTCGAGCAGGACGAGCAGCATGTCGGCAATGATGTTGCCAACGATCAGCGTCGCCGCCAGCACCATCATGAAGGTGGCGGTGACATAGACATCGCCGACTGCCATCGAGCCGACAACCGCCGGGCCGACGGTCGGCAGCGCGAAGATGATCGCCGTCTCGATCTCGCCGGTGAGCATGTAGGGCAAAACCACGCCCTGATACATGACGAGGGGATGCAGCGCATTGGGCACGGCGTGACGCATGACGACGGCGCTGCCGGTCAGACCCTTGGCTCTAGCGGTTTCGACATATTGGGCGTTGAGCGTATCCAGCAGATTGCCGCGCATGACGCGCATATTGTAGGCGAGGCCGCCGAAAGTGGCGATCGCGACCACCGGCCAGACATGCTTGACGAGGTCGACGAACTTCGCCCACGACCATGGCGCGCCGCCATATTGCGGCGAGAAGAACGAGCCGATCTCCGAGGCGTTGAACTGGAAGACCAGCAAGTAGACGATGATCAGCGCCATCAGGAAGCGCGGCACCGTCATGCCGAGGAAGGAGATGGCCGACAGTGTCGAGTCGATCCAGGTGTATTGCCTTGTCGCCGCCCATATGCCGAAGGTAATGCCCAGCACCGAGGCGAGCAGATGGCAGACCAGCGCCAGAAGCAGCGTGCGCGGCAGCCGCTCGCCGACCACATCGGCCACCGGCTTGTTGTAGTAGAGGCTGTAGCCGAAATCGCCGCGCGTGATGATGCCGCCGATCCAGTTGAGATACTGGACGGGCAGTGGCTTATCGAGGCCGTGTTCGACACGGTAGGCCTGCGCCTGCGCATCGGCCTCGGCGAAGGAAGCGCCGCCCTGGTTGATCAGCTGCGAGCGGATGTAATCGGCATAGTCGCCAGGCGGCGCCTGGATGATGGCGAAGGTGACGAGGCTCAGTATGGCGAGGACCGGAATTGCCGACGCTATGCGCATAGCCAAGAATCGCAACATGGTCTGCCTGCTTCCTCATTCGCCGGACGCTCCCGTTGAGGGCCGTTCGGAGGGTTGGTTCACCCGGCCGCGCCAGCAGCGCGGCCGGGTCTTGGTCAGGGGAGGTAAACTTACATCGGACCTTTGTCTCCAGGCTTGCCGGGAAGCTCTTGCGGGAACAATTCGTATTTCGCCTGCTTGTCGGCCTTGACGAAGACCCGTTCGCGGACGATCGAATCCTCGGCCCAGTTGAACATGAAGATCGGCGTGCCCTGCGGAATGTTCGAGAAGCGCTTGTGGACGATCAGCGCGCCGGGATATTCCGTCAGGCCGACATTGTAGACATGTTCGGTCGAGATCTTCTGGAACTCCCTCATCAGACTGGCGCGTTTGTCATTGTCCTCTGACGCGACGAACTTGTTGACGATGTCGACAAGGTCTTTTTCGAAAGGCATCAGGTCGACTTCGCCGCTTTCCGGCGCGCGGTGGTTCCAGCTGGTCTTCGGACCGACGGGTGCGAGCTGCTCGGTGTTCTGCACGACCGAGGTCAGTTCCTGGTCGTTGCGCCGGATCAGCCAGTCGAAGCGGCCGGAATATTGCGACGCATCGCGCTGGGTGCCGTTGAGACCGTTGAGCACAACCCTAAGGCCAAGCTTTTCCATCTGGGCGACGACGCCTTCGGCGAGGCTTTTGTCGGTGCCGTAGTCGTTGTTGACCAGCATCACGATCTCGACATTCTTGCCGCCGGCGGTGCCGCCGGGAAAGTTCACGAAACCGTCGCCGTCCGTATCCTTGAGACCGGCCTTGGCGAGTTCCGCCTTGGCGCCCGCGAGGTCGAAGGGATAGTAGACGGTGGACTTGCGGTCATAGAAGCTGGTGCCCGAGGAGAAGCCGCCGGGATAGATGGCGGTGAACGGACCCTTGACGAGGGAGTCGCCCAGCGCCTTGCGGTCAAGCGCCATGGTGACGGCCTTGCGGAAGTCCTCATTGCGGTTCAGCTCGCGGACCGCCTGGCTGCGTTCGTCCGGGTTGCCCCAGCCATTGCCGGAATAGTTCAGGCGCAGATTGTAGCCGATGAGGCGCGGGCCGAAGGCCAACCGCGCCGGCGCATTCGCTTCCGCCGCGCGCTTCAGCGAGGCGACGAAATTCTCCGGCTGCTCGAGATTGGAGAAATCGGCCGAGCCGGCGACCGCCTGGACGTCGCGGTCGGCCCAGGTCGACAGCTTGTACTGCAGCTCGTTGAGGTAAGGCAGCTGGTTGCCCTTTTCGTCGACCTTCCAGTAGTAAGGATTGCGGCGCATGACGATGATGTCGTCCGGCCGGTATTCGACCGGCACCCAGGCGCCCATCACCGGCATGTTCATATATTCCGGCGGAAAGGCATTCTTGAACTGGTCGTAGGTGTTCTTCGAATATTTCGGATGCTGCGGCTTCAAGATGTGCGCGGGGCCGGGGCAGAAGGTGCCGTAGGCCATGGCGTAGAGGTACTGTTTCGGGAAGGCGTCCTTGAACGTCCACTCGACGGTGTAGTCGTCGATCTTCTTCAGCGTCGTGCCGACACCGAAGGTTTCCGGCGTCGCGCCATTGAGCGGCGAGACGTTCGGGTCGACCACCTCGTCATCCCAGTAGAACATGACATCGTCGGCGTTGAAGGCGACGCCATCGGACCATTTGGCGCCCTCGATCAGATGCATGGTCAGCTTGTGGCCATCCTTCGACCACTCCCAGCTCTTGGCGAGGTTCGGCAGCGGCTCGGTGTCCTTGGCTTCGACCTGGAACAGCGGCGCGGTGCGCGTCAGGCATTCGGAGAGGCCGATATCGATGCCGCCCCAGCCTTGCGTCTGGCCGGCGCCATAGTTCCAGCCCTCCGGCCGGCCGCCGATGACATGGCGCATCGTATCGCCATAGACGCCGATGCCATCCGGCATGTTGGCTGTCTTGAAGACCAGCGGCTCCTTCGGCAGCCGGTCCTTGACCGGCGGCAGCTTGCCGGTCTTGACGTATTTCTCCGTCACCCAGTCCGGCTCGTGATATTCCGGCAGCGCCTTGAACTCCAGGATGGAGTCGCGCGGGACATACTTGATCTTGCCCTCGGCCGGAAAGGTCGCCGGCACCGGCGGGACTGTCGGCTCTGATGCGAAGGCGTTGAGCGCCGGAACGGAGACGCTCAGCGCCAGTCCGGCGGCAATGCCAATGCTGCGTAGATTCCTCATTATCTATCTCCTCCCTCGTGTTCAGACGTTTGCTGCTGCGCGTCTTCTGCCTGGACGCTGACTGCGGCGGACCTGCCTCCCAAGGTCCGTCGCTGCGCCGAGATTTTCAGCCGGCCTGTTTGAGCGCGGCTTTCTCGGCGCGCAATTCCTCGATCGAGCGCACGTTTCGCCGTGCGGCGCCGTCCCATTCGCGGGTCTTCACCTGCGATTTCGATAGCCGTTCCTTGGCGGCCGGAACCGCATGCGCGTATTGCGGCAGCCAGGCGGCCTGGGCGACAACCATTTCGTCGACCATCTGCCAGACTTCCTCCGGCGTCGACACCGCGCCGACCAGCGGGTCATGCAGCACGGCGAGCTTCAAGAGATCGATGTCGCCTGATATCGCGGCATGGACCGACATGCGCTGGACATTGATCGACGATATGCAGGTGGCCGCACAGGCTTCCGGCAGCGTGATGCCGGCGGCCATGTTGATGCCGAAGCGGTCGACGAAGCCGGGCGATTCGATGATGGCGTCCTGCGGCAAATTGGTGATCACGCCATTGTTCTTGACGTTGAAATGGCCGCGATAGACACGGTTGGTCTCCAGCGCCTCGAGGATGTGGCTGGCATGCTCGTTGGAGCGTTTTGTCGGATCGATCGGCTTCGATGCTGCTTCGAGGAATTGCGGATATTCCGTCTCGAACCAGTTGCGGGTTTCGGTCGAGTAGCGCAGATAGCCGCCGGTCTCGCCGTGGATCCAGTCGGACATGTCGATCCAGCGCGTGATCTCGTCGGGCCGCTTGCGGTACCAGGGCAGATATTCGGAGAGATGTCCGTTGCTTTCGGTCGAATAGACGCCAAAGCGCTTCAACACATCGATGCGCAGCTTTTCCTGCTGCGAATAGACCGGATGCGCCTCGAAGGCGGCAACCAGCTCGTCCTTGCCGACCTTGCGGCCGTTCAGCCGCAGGTCGATGAACCAGGTCTGGTGATTGATGCCGGAGCAGACATAGTCGAGTTCCTGCCTGGACTTCGCGCCCAGCACCGTGGCGATCTGCTCGGCGCCATGCTGGACGCCGTGGCAGAGGCCGACCGTGTCGACCTTGCCGTACTCGATCGCCGCCCAGGTGTTCATCGCCATCGGGTTGGCATAGTTGAGGAATTTGGCGCCCGGCGCGGCGACCTCACGGATATCCTTGCAGAAGTCGAGGATCACCGGGATGTTGCGCTGGCCATAGAGGATGCCGCCGGCGCAGATCGTGTCGCCGACGCACTGGTCGATGCCATATTTCAGCGGAATACGGATATCGTCGGCATAGGCTTCGAGACCGCCGACCCGCACGCAGCTGATGACATAGCGCGCGCCTTCCAGCGCCTTGCGGCGATCGGTTGTCGCCGACACTTTTGTCGGCAATCCGTTCGCCTCGACGATCCTGTCGAGGATCGCCTTGATCATCCCGAGATTGTGCTCGCTGAGGTCGGTCAGCGCGAATTCGATATCCCTGAATTCGGGCACGCAGAGGATGTCGGTGAACAGTTTCTTGGTGAATCCGACGCTGCCCGCACCGATGATAGCGATTTTGAAACTCATCCGCCGCACCTCATCCTATTCCAATGACAGGCCGGGAATGACAGGGGCGGGCTGCAGCCACATGCCATGGCATGTGTGCGCGACAAGCCGGATTCCGGCCTGCCAACCTCCCTGTCCGCTCCTCGCCTGCGGATCTCTCTCGCTTTTCCGGGGCGATTATGCCCTTATTCACGAGCGCGACCAGAGAAGGATTATGCTTTCAAGGGTAATTTTGTGCTGCAGGATTTGATCGCCAACGGACAGTCGATGCGGACGATCTCGCTGCCGCGGGGGGCGCCAGCGCCTGCACGCCATGCCGACGAGCACCGGCTATGAGGTGCGCGAGGACGAGACCTACGACTGGGATGGGCGCAAGCGCGGCCAGACGCCATTCACCGTGCTCCAGCACACGATCAGCGGAACCGGCCAGCTGCGCTACGAAAACCGCAACTATCGCCTGCAAGCGAACGACACGCTGCTGGTGCTGGTGCCGCATAACCACCGCTACTGGCTGGCCAAGGACGAGCGCTGGGAATATTTCTGGATTTCGATGAACGGCGAGGAGGCGCTGCGGATCCACAAGTCGATCCTCAGCGTCTCCGGTCCGGTGTTCCGGCTGCAGCCGACGACGATCGATCACCTTGCCGATTGCAGCCTGCGTCTGGTCAAGGGGGCGGCCTCGCCGGGTGCCGCGTCCGCTATCGCCTATGAGGCGGCGATGGCGCTCTACGACGATGTCTTCGGCTCCCATGCCTTTGCCGAGAAACTGAGCGCCATGCAGCCGGTCATCGACCACATCAATGCCAATCTCGACAAACCGCTGCCGGTGGCGGACCTCGTCCAGATCAGCGGCCTCAGCCGCGCTCATTTCTCGCGCTGCTTCGCCGAGAGCGAAGGCTTGCCGCCGGCCGAGTTCGTCCTGCAGCAGCGCCTGCAACGGGCAGCGAAGCTCTTGACCAAGGCGGATTTCCTGCCGGTGAAGGAAGTCTCCAGCCTGTGCGGCTTCGAGGACGCAAACTATTTTTCAAAGGTCTTCCGCCGACTCTACGGCACGACGCCCAGCCAGTTCCGCACCACCGGCATGTACGCCAGCATCGAGAACTCCGGCCAGGCGCGGCGTCAGGGTGTCTGATAACGAGACCTGACGCCGCTTTGAGGCGTGTCCTATCAGGCGGCGTGCAGGCTGCCACCGTCCAGCCATTCGAGATCGGCCGGCGAAAGCGCGATGTCGAGCGCCCGCAGACTGTCGTCCAGTTCGCCCAGCGTGCGTGGCCCGATCAGCGGAACCGACGGGAAAGACTGATTGAGCACATAGGCCAGCGCAATATGGATCGGGCTCTTGCGCAGTCTGGCGGCAAGCTCGATCGCCCGGTCGCGACGGCCGAAATTGCGCTCCGAATACCAGACCCGCACCAGTTCCTCGCTGTCGCGCCGGTCGCGCCCGGCGCGCTCGGTGAAGAAGCCGCGGCCCTGGCTCGACCAGGCGAAATTCGGCATCTGCCTGGATGTCAGCCATGCCTTCCAGTCGTCGGTGGACGAGGTGACACAACCCGCCCAGATCGGCTCCAGCATTTCGGCCAGCGAAAAATTGTTGGAGAGCGCACCGGGCTTCTGCTTGCCGGTACGCTCGGCGTAGGCAATCGCCTCGTCCATGCGCTGCATCGTCCAGTTCGAGCCGCCGAACGGACCACGGATGCGGCCGGCCTTGACCTCGCGATCCATGGCATCGACGAATTCGCCGACCGGCACGTCCGGATTGTCGCGGTGCATGAAATAGATGTCGACATGGTCGGTCTGCAGGCGGTCGAGCGACTGGGCAAGCTGCTTGCCGATCACGTCGGGATAGCAGAGCGGTGAATGCGCGCCCTTGGCAATGATCACCGACTGCTCGCGCACGCCACGGTTTTTCAGCCATTCGCCAAGCAGCTTTTCGGTGTAACCGGCGCCGTAGACAAAACCGGTGTCGAAGAGGTTGCCGCCGGCCTCGAAGAAGGCATCGAGCAGGATAGAGCCCGAGGAGAAAGTGCGGAAATCCTCGAAGCCGAGCGCCACGACGGACGCTGGTTTCGCCAGGCCCGGAATGGCGCGCTTGCCGATCGCTGTGCCGCCCGACCGCAGAGGCCGGCCGGAGATGGTGCTGGTGCGCAGCGTAGCCTTTTCGATCTCATATTCCAGCCCAGCCGCGGCACGCCATCTGTCGAGCACGCGCAAGGTGCCGAGACTGTCGGCCCAGTCCATGCCCGGCCAGGCGAATTCCTGCCGCCCGGCAAGGATGGCCTCGCCGGCCCCGTCGACCTCGAAGGAATAGACATGGTGCTTTTCGTCGACGCTGACCGTCTCGCGCGACCCGTCAGCACCGATCACGTCGATCCGGCCGAGGCCGATATCGCGATTTCCCCCGGCGAACCAGAAGTCCGGCACCTCGATGCTGCCCTTGGTGCCGAGGATGCGCAGAACATTGTCCTGGTTGAGCGAGATGCTGCAAGACACCTCGGCGACGATGCCGCCGGGAAAATGCAGCAGCGCCGAGGCCCATTCGTCGACGCCCGACTGGCCAAGATGGGCGGTACCAACCACCTTGTCCGGCTCGGCAAAGGGAAGGCCTGCCGCCGCCCCGGCAATCAGCCGGACCATCGACACGGGATAACCGCCGACGTCGAGGATGCCGCCGCCTGCAGAATCGTTGGCATAGAGCCGGTGCTCAGGCATGAAGCGCGGCATGGCGAAGCCGAAACTCGACTTGATCATGCGGATCTCGCCGATGATGCCCGACTTGACCAGTTCCACCAGTTTCAGCGTCTGCGGATGCAGCCGGTACATGAAGGCTTCGCCGAGAAAGGTGCCGGCCTTGCGCGCGGCATGCATCATGGCGTCGGCCTCGAAGGCGGTCAGCGCCAGCGGCTTTTCGCACAGTACATGCTTGCCCGCTTCCGCCGCCCTGATCGCCCATTGCGCGTGGCCGGGATGCGGAACCGCAATGTAGATGGCATCGATGTCAGGATCGGCAAGCAGCGCTTCATAGCCGTCGACGATTCGGGCGCCGGGAAATTTCTCCGCGAGGCCTGGCTTGGCGGGATTGCGTGCGCCGATGGCGACCAGTCTGCCGGTGCGCGAAGCGGCCACGCCGCCGGCGAAGGCCTGGGCGATGCTGCCCGGGCCAAGAATGCCCCAGCGGATGGGCGTGGTTGCGGTCATTGTCATTCTCCTTGAAGGCTGGAAGGGGCGGCTGGTCAGCGCAGCCGCAACCCGTTTTCGTCGAACAGGTAGGATTTGCGGATGGAAACGGTGACCTTGGAGGTGGCGGGAACCTTCGCCGCGTCGCGCTGGATCACCACGTCTTCGCCATGCGCCGTCCTGGCGTAGAGAAAGCTCGTGCCGCCGAGATGCTCGACCACGTCGATGGCGACGACAAGGTCGGTGTCACCTTCTCCGGCGTCGCCGAAATGTTCGGGTCGCACGCCGACGATGACGTTACTTCCAATTTTCGGGCTGCCCGCTTCGGGCGAAGCGCCGGTCAGCGGCTGGGTGATACGGGTCTTCTCCTGGCCCGCCAGTTCGACGATGACACCACGCGCATCGTGCCCGACGATTTGCGCCTTGATGAAGTTCATCTTGGGTGAGCCGACAAAGCCGGCCACGAACAGATTGTCGGGATCGTCGTAGAGATCGAGCGGCCGGCCGATCTGCTCGATGTGGCCGGCGCGCAGCACGACGATCCGGTCGGCGAGCGTCATCGCCTCGGTCTGATCGTGCGTGACATAGACCATCGTCGCGCCGAGTTCCTTATGCAGGCGCGAGATTTCGACCCGCATCTGGACACGCAGTTCGGCGTCGAGATTGGAGAGCGGCTCGTCGAACAGGAAGACCTGCGGCTCGCGCACGATGGCGCGGCCGATGGCGACGCGTTGGCGCTGGCCGCCGGAGAGTTTCTTCGGGCGCCGGTCCATCAATTCGCTGATGCGCAGGATTTCCGCTGCGCGCTTCACCCGCCGCTCGGTGTCGGCCTTCGGATTGCCGGTCATGCGCAGCCCGAAAGAGAGATTCTGCTCGACGCTCATATGCGGATAGAGCGCGTAGGACTGGAACACCATGGCGATGCCGCGATCGGCCGGCTCGACATCGTTGACCAGCTTGCCGCCGATGGCGATCTCGCCGCCGCTGATGTCCTCGAGCCCGGCGATCATCCTGAGCAAGGTGGACTTGCCGCAGCCGGAGGGGCCGACGAAGACGACGAACTCGCCGTCCTTGATGTCGATGTTGGCGCCATGGACGACCTCGAAGGCGCCGAAGCGCTTGACCACATTGCTCAGCGTAACGGTTGCCATGCTGCCTCTTACTTGACTGCGCCGGCGGCGATGCCGGCGATGAAATGGCGCTGCAGGAGCACGAAGACGATGAGCATCGGCACGGTCAGCATCACGGCGCCGGCCATGATGCCGCCCCACGACACTTTGGTGAGGCCGATCAGCGTGCCGAGGGCCACCGGCGCCGTCATCGAGCCCGGCTGGCTGTTGATCAAAAGCGGCCAGAGATAATTGTTCCAGGAGGCAAGGAACAGGATGATGGCGAGCGCGGCCAGCATCGGCCGCGCCAGCGGCAGCGCGACGAAGAGGAAGATGCGCCATTCCTTCACGCCTTCGACGCGGGCTGCATCGAACAAATCGTCCGGCATCATCGAGAAGCTTTGGCGCATGAACAGCACGCCGAGCGAATTGAACAGCGGCGGCACGATCAGCGCCACCCAGGTGTTGGCGAGCTGGAAGTCGCGCGCCACCATGATGAATTGCGGGATCAGCACCACCGCATAGGGCAGCGTGATGGTGCCGAAGATGATGCCGACGACCACCCCCTTGCCGAAGAACTGGTAGCGGGCCAGCGCCCAGCCGGCCATCGACGTCAACAGCACCGACAGGAAGGTGTAGGTCACCGCCACGGAGACGGAGATGCCAATGGCACCGACGAAGTTGGTGTCGCGCTGCAGATTGTTGAAATTGTCGACGAAGTTGCCGTGCGGCAGGAGCTCGATGCCGGGACTGAAGATGCCGTTGTCGGGCATCGTCGAGAACACCACCATCATCCACAGCGGGAACAGCCAGACCAGCGCCAGCGGGGTGAGGAAAAGATGCAACGCAATGCTGCGCCGCAGGCGGGCGGAAGAGAGCGAACTCATTGCTTTTCCCTCGTCAGCCACAGTTGCACCAGCGTGATGGCGATCGCCAGCGCCGCCATGGTGTAGGCGACGGCCGAGGCATAGCCGAAATTGAGCGACCGGAACCCCTGGCGGTAGAGCAGCAGGCCGAGCGTCTCGGTGCCGCCACCCGGCCCGCCGCGCTCGGTGATCAGGAAGGGCTCGGTGAACAGCTGCATGGTGCCGATGATCGACAGCACCAGGCAGAACACGATGACCGGCTTCAAGAGCGGCAAGGTGATGTGGAAGAACTGTTTGAGCTTGCTGACGCGGTCGAGCGTCGCCGCCTCGTAGACATCCTCGGGGATGGATTGCATGCCGGCCAGAAGGATGATGGCGTTGTAGCCGGCCCAGCGCCAGGTGACCGCGATCATGATCAGCGCCATGGCCGGCGTGACATTGGAGAACCAGTCGATCTTGGGCAGCCCGACGCTGTTCAGGAGCTTGTTGACGATGCCGAAATCGAGGCTGAACATCAGCCGGAACACCGCCGAATAGGCGACCTCGCCGACAACGACCGGAGCGAAGAAGGCGAAGCGGTAGAGCCCCCTCGCCTTCAACAGCGGCGAATTCAAAAGCACGGCCATCACCATGGCCAGCGCGATCATCACCGGCACCTGGATGACGAGGATGAGCAGCGTGTTCTTCAGCGCGTTGAAGAAGGCCGGATCGCCGATCAGCCGGCCCCAGTTGAAGCCCGGCGCAAAGCGCCAGGGCACGGTGCGTGTCGCCTGGAACGAGATCATGAATGAAGAGATGATCGGCCACACCCAGAAGACGGAGAAGATCAGCAGATAGGGCGCCAGGAAACGATAGGCCGTGGCGTTGCGGTTGCGCATCTTCCTCCTCCCTCATATCCGGTGTTTCAGACAAGCTCGCAGGCGCAGGGTCCGGGCAGCAAGAGCCGCCCCGGACCCTCGGCCTTGGGAGGTTATGATTTGACCGGCAATCCGGTCGCCGCGGCGATCTGTTTTGCGGCGTCGTCGAGTGCTGCCTTGGCGTCGGGATAGCCGCCGCCCAGATATTTGGTCTGCACCGCGCGAACGATGATTTCGGCATCGCTCTGGAACTGCGTGCCGCGGCTGGGGACGACCTTGGGCAAGGTGCCCAGAATATCCTTCCACACCGCCTGGCCACCCCAATAGGGCAGGCCTTGGCTGACGTAGGGATCGTCAAGCGCCGAGACCAGCGAGGGGACGAGGCCGAACTCCTTCAGCATGGTGATCTGGCCTTCATTGGTTCCGAGCGTGTATTTCAGATACTCGTAGGCCGCTTCCTTGTTTTTCGAGGCCGAGGTGATGGCCAGCGACGAGCCGCCGAGATTGGCGGCACGCGGGCCGTCGGCGGTCAGGCTCGGCATCAGATAGACGCCCCATTTGCCGTTTTCACCGGCCGATTCGGTGCGGATCGTGCCTTCATACCAGCCGCCATAGATTTGGGTGGCGACGGCGCCGGCCGTGTTGTTGGTGATCTTGGTGCCCCAGTCGGCCGACGAGACGATGCCGGCGTCCTTCATCTCCTTGACCTTGGTCATGGCGTCGACGCATTTGGGCTGGTTGACCGTGATCGACTGGCCGTCCTCGGAGAAATAGGCGCAGCCCTGCTCGTTGGAGATCATGCGGAAGAATTCGCTGTCGCCGTTGAAATCGGCGTTGGTCATCGAGACGCCCGGATTGGCGGCCTGGATCTTCTTGCCGGCAGCGATGAAATCGTCCCAGGTCTTGATCGATACCGGATCGACGCCGGCCTTCTCGTAGAAGTCGCGGCGATAGAAGGCGGCGACCGGGCCTGAATCCCACGGCATGGCATAGGCCTTGTCGCCGACCTCGAGCTCGGTGCGTTTGAAATCGGGGAATTTCTTCTGGTCTTCCGCCGTGTAGCCCAGCGTGTGCAGGTCGACGAAGCAGTCGGGGAACTGGCTCCAGTAATTCTCGGCCTCGCCATTCTCGATGGTGACGATGTCGGGCAGGCCGACGCCGCCGGCGGCACATCCGGCGATCGACTTGTCGTAGGTCGGCTGGTTGCCGAGATCCTGGACCGTGACCTTGATGTCGGGATGCAGCTTGTTGAAGCCGGCAACTGTCGCCTTCAGCGAAGAAGCGGCGACATTCCAGCTCCAGATGGTGATTTCGCCGGACTGCGCAAAGGCCGGGGCTGAGCCCAGGGCAAGCGCGAGCGCGGCGCAGGTCAGTGTGATGCGCATTGAAATCCTCCCATTTCATTTGCTCTCTCTGCGAGCCGGGCTAGACTATGCAGTGCGGAAGGCTTGTCGCCGACAAAGGGAATACGGAATTGGCGGAAAGTAAGATGCCGGAACGGCCGTTTTACCAACCAGGCGCCAGCAGCGTGGAAGGCCTGCCGCTGCTCCTGCAGATGTTTCACACCGCTCCGCTGGTGATGCTGAAGCCGCACTGGCATGCCCAGGTCGAGGTGAATTTCATCGTGCGCGGCAGCGTGCACTACCGCATGAACGAGCACGAGATTTCGCTTTCGGCCGGCGAGATGTGCTTCTTCTGGGGCGGCCTGCCGCACCAGATGGACGATCTCAGCGACGACGCCATCTATGCCGGTGCGCATCTGCCCTTGGTGCATTTCTTCCGGCTGCATCTGCCGGCGGATGTGCGCCACCGACTGATGACGGGTGCTACGCTGGTGACCGCCGCCACCGATCAATCCGACAACGACAATTTCGCCCGCTGGAACCGCTACGCCCGCTCGGGCGACCCGGCCAAGGCCGAGCACGCCGTCAACGAGCTTCTGCTGCGGCTGGAGCGGGTGCGGTTCGAGCCTTACCGGCTGGTGCCCGAAACGGCGGCCGGACAGGAAGCCGGCAGTGCCTTCGACCAGCAATCGTCGCGCAATGTCGGGCGCATGTGCGATTTCATCGCCGAGAATTTCCTCTACGACATCGATTGCATGAACATCGCGGCCGCCGCCGACATCCATCCCAAATATGCCATGAGCCTGTTCAAGAAATCGACCGGCATGACGCTCAACGAGTATGTCAACCTGTTGCGGCTGAGCTACGCGCAGGCGCTTTTGATGCACCAGGACGCCAATGTGCTGCGTGTCGCCATGGACTCCGGTTTCGGCTCGCTCAGCGCCTTCAACAAATCGTTCCGCAAGCTGGCCGGCATGACGCCGTCTGATTTTCGCAGAAGCGTGGCCGGCGCCAGGTAGTGCGGCAGCCCGTCGCCGCTTGCCGTTGGCACTGCGGCATCATGATCGTCGGCTAAGGACGGATCCCGGCAGTTGCCGCGCGCCATGGCGGCACGTGCACGCGATGCCCAACGGCCGAAAGGGGCAACCCGCGCGCCATTGCGGAGATGAATGCGCCTGATGAAGCCACCCTTTCCACAGCCTCTCTTTTCCTGCCGGAAATCGCCACCTAAGCGCTGGACAGGCTAAATTCCCGTGCTATAACCCACGCGCTTTCAAGGGGCGCCCCACGGCGCCTTGATGAAATCCGGTGCGCGAGGTTTCGTTTGCCGGAACAGGCCCAGATAGCTCAGTTGGTAGAGCAGCGGACTGAAAATCCGCGTGTCGGTGGTTCGAATCCGCCTCTGGGCACCACTACCCCAGCCAGGATGTTGGCTCGGCTGAAAAATCTGCAAGGTGCACTGCTACCAAGGAAATGGCCAAGGCACCGGTAGTCCGTCGCGGACGGCTACAGTTTTGGGGTTGCTGGCCGGAATACTTGCCAAGGGAGCAAAACCAAGCTGCAATGCCTTGAGCAAGTCCGCCGTAGCAATCTCGTAGACATTGATCTGACCGGTCAAGGCGCCACACAAGGCAATATGCAACAGGCCGTCAGACGATTGCTGACTTGAGATAACTGGTATGCCGGCATCGAGCAACTCTTGGGCCATCTCTGCCAAAGGTATTTGTTGGCCAAGTCCGCATTGCAACGTGCCATCATACTTATAGATTTTGCTTGTAGCCGTGTCGTAGGGCCATTCAGCGAAGCCAGCCGGTCCGACGAAGCTTTTCAGGATTAGTTCCCATTCGGCGGATTTGATCACATAGGTATTTGCGCGTCCCGTTGGCGCTCCGCAGATTTGAGGGATAAAGACCGGGATGGTCCGCTTTTCGGCGCTTATGGCGTGCCCGCCCAGTCCTGAAAGGACCTCCTGGTCTTCTCTCAGCGTTCTGGCTCGACCGAGTCCGCATTGCAGGCTTCCGTCTGGGCGATAAACGCGAACAAGTTTGTCGGCCATTGCATTTGTCCTCGCCGAGGTCCCGATAGTGATCCGCCGTATGGATGAGTCGCTGCCGACTACCGGTGCGATCTCGAGATCCTCGAAATTTTCCTACTTGTTGTTGGCGCAGACCTTTTTCGGATCAGGCTTCCATTTCGCCGGCTTGAGAATGGTCCCCTGCTGGCAGGGATCCACGTCGCGGCTCACCGTTCCAGTCACCGTGCCGTACGTTCCCACCGTCGGCGCTGGGGTGGCGTGCGTGATGTTGTAGAGCTTTTTTCCGCTCTTCAGCACGACGCAGCTCTTTTCAACACCAGCTTCCGCGCATCCGGAGACGGTGACTTTCTTCGCTTGGGCACCAGATGCAAATCCAAGCAACATAGCTACAGAGATGACCACGACGGCGTTTTTCACGCTTTCCTCCTTGGGATCGATTGTCTTCTACGCAGACACGGAATGCAGGGTCTTGTTGTTGAAGGGCGTTTGGATGCCGCGCCGCACCAGCAGTGAGTGATCCACGCCGAGTATTTTACGAACGCTCGCCAGGGCGGCCTCATTCACATGAATGTATGCGACGATGTACCACTCGCCGTTTTGCTCCCTGGCCATGCCCATGGGTTCGGCCTGCCACTTGAGCGCGCCGTGATGCGGCATGAAATAGGTTTCCTGGACGCCCCCCACCGCGGCAAGGCCCTCGTCGAGCGCGTATTCCATCACCGCGCAGCACAGCTGCGTCAGTGTGCCCCGCAGCCCGGTCGAACGTTTGTCGGGAACGACGAATGTGCGCGTCCATTCAGCCCAGTCAGGACGTCTGGGCACGCCCGATTTTTCGCACATGTGAGAAAAAACCTCCGAGACCATGTGCGGCTCGCTCGTTGGGATTAGTCGAGCCGAGGTCACCACGCGACCGTCCTCGATACCGAGCAGATACGTCGCCGTATCCGTATCGAACTGGTCCAGCTCGCGACCGTCTGGACTTGGAGGGCGCCAGTGTTTTTGATGCACGAAAAAGTCGTGCCGGCGGCGCAGAAACTCGTCGAATTCGTTTTCGTAGAGATGCTTGTTCAGCGCATTGACGACATGGACTTTTATCATTGCGCGATCCCCCGATCGATCTCGGAGGAATAGTTGCAGCCGTTCTAAAGTACGTCACCTGTCCGATCGGACAGTTGACGTGGCTAAAGCGCGTCGCGTTGAAACGGATTCATGCGACGCGCTTTAGGTCTTTGTTTTTATGCATGTCGTTCTCCCAAAATCGAGGTCACTTTTGGGCGACATGCATTAAGGGTGGATCAGTCGCCTGCGCACGGCTTCAACGACAGCCTGCATGGTGGTCGCGACGCCAAACGCCTCGCGCGCCCTTGTCGAATGCCATTTGACCGTGCGCTCGGCCAGGCCGAGGATCTGGGACGTTTCCGATGACGTTTTGCCCGCCGCGGCCCACAACAGCACTTCCTTCTCCCTATCGCTCAGCGGGCCTTCGTCGCCGTCATCGTTGTTCGACAGGGCCTGGATCGACATGCCGGCATAGACCGCCATTGTGACCAGTTGCACCTGCTGGCGTGGCGACAAGCTGCAGCTCTTGTGCGAGGAGGCGAAGGACAGGACGGACTGCCAATGGTGGACGCTGAGCATCGGCACCGCAAAACCACTCAAGATGCCGAATTCCGTCGCTTCGCCCGCAACGCGTCTGGAGCCTTCCGTATCAGACCATTTCGCTGGAACATCGGCCCAGAAAAAAGGCTTCAGCGTCTTGGCAGAGTAAATGCAAACGCCGTCGACAGCGGCATGCTCGGCGGCGACATAGCGCTCGAACCAACCCGCCGGCCAGCCGTTCAATTCAACCATCGGCGCCAGCTTTTGGCCGCCAAGGGGAACGCCGCTCAGGATAAGGTGCTCGAAGCCAAGATTCCTGACAGTCTCAAGCAAATCGCCCAGCAACGGCCCGGTTGCGGTATGCCTCCTGCAGCGTTCGACAAAGTCGAATACGTCTGAATCGATCATGCCAGAGACCCCCAGCCTCCATGCCGCGGTGCAAGTATAAGGCAATTCAGCAATTCGTAATATCCTAATAGAGCGATCTCTGTTTTGCCAACGGGCAAGGAGGGATCGATTGGCGTTTCTTGACGAATTGCGGTGATTGCAGCCGATCTGCCTGACCAAGATTCCCGAACGCATGCATGCAGCGGCAACGAGACGCCCTGCCGTTCATTTTAGGACGTTTCCCGGGATGATCGGCACGTCCGCGCAACCCGGCCGAAATCGCTTTGCTCGGATAGGCCGGCATCCGGATTCAATTTGCTTGGCGCCCCCTCATCCCTAGGGCAAACTTCCCGTGGGGCTGCAGGAGGTGAAATGAGAGCACGTGCAGCGACGCTCGGGGATCTCGAGGATGTCTTCCATGGCCTGTCCAAGCGGATGTCGGACGAATACGCGGCGGCCGGCAAGGACAGCAAGATCGCCTACGACAATCTGATGATGAATTTGAAGGAAGGCCGGGCGCACGCGCTGGTCGAGGGCGAGAAGGCCGTGGCGATCATCGCCTGGCACGAGAACAGCGACGCCGCCGATACGCTGTTTGCCGCGCAGGAGGATTTCTTCCGCGCCTCCACCGTGCGCTTTTGCAAGCGGCATATCAGGCACATCCAGGCGCTCGCCGGCAATCTGCCCATCCATTCGCGCAGCTGGCTGCAGGGGCCTGACGTCGCCAGATGGTTCGGCATTATCGGCTATGTCGAGCGCGGCCAGGAAAACGGCGCCAATTTGTTCGAACTGCCGTCGGCCCGCGCTGCATAGAACCGCGGGTGACCTGTCGGTCTGCGCCCGCATTTGGTTTTGAAGCTGTCGCGGAGGCGTCGAGGAGCCGCCCCGGTTTTGCGGGCGCCACCTAGCGTCCGAAGATGGCTTTCATCAGCGGTAGCCTGAAGCGGCCACTCGAGGGGCGTGGCGAGGCTTCTTTGGCAATCACGCGGCGCTTCTCCTGCGCAATGAGTTCCAGTTCCCGGAACAATCCAGCGTCATAGAACCGAAAGGCCTCGACTTTCCGGAACGCCTTGACACCGGCATTGGCCGTCCACTCCTCGCCGCCTTGCTTGGTGACGGCGACGTGGGTTTCGTTCTTCACAATGCGCGCCAGGCGTTCTTCATCAGGTTTCTCTCCTGGCGCAAAGAACGGGATCACCCTCTTCATGGTCCCTTGCGGGTCGGACACAAAATCTTCGTAGCCCACCAGCAGGCGGTCGAACTTAATCCGGCTGTCCACCCACTTTGCCATGAAGGCAGCCCATCCATCGGTTCGGATGAGTGCGAATTCTTTAAAGCTTTCCTTGGTGTCCGCGCCGCCATCGAGGAGATACAGTTCAAAGTCCGATACGGTTCCAGGCATGAACGAGCGATGCTGGACCAGATAAGGAACATCCGGCAGGATCCGCCCGGATAGATCGAAATCATGGTTCTTCGAGAATTTGACCCCCGCCGGACGCACGGGAAGGTGCGGCAACAATCAGGATTATCAGCGGGATAAAACAGGCAATAATTGAAATCGTTGCCGAAATAGCTCAGGGCGAGCCGATGCATCAGGTGATGCCCACTGCGTGGCCAGCTTATGCCAGCGACGTATCTGATTTTCACTTTGGATGGTCCCCGAGTCTGCCCTCTTTTGATATCGATCTGCCTAGCTGGCGAACCGGGAGAAGTCTACCGACTTTGACGGGTACCGACCGACATTTAGGACCATTGTCCGGTGAAATTCGTCAAGCTCGGACCAACACCCGGCGCGATCTTCAAACTGCCGGTCCGCCCTGTCGAGAACGTCAGCCGGCTTGGCGGAGCATACGAGGCGCACTGCCGTTGATTTCCAGGCGCTTCCTGCGACTATCGGCATGCGCGCTTGCGGCAGATGAAGGTCGAAACAATGCATTACGAAAATTCCGATCATGTCTTCGTCGACCTCGTGCCCGAACAGTTTGGTCCGCTGGACACCACCGTGGCGCGATATTGCGGGCTTGTCGCCACCGCCTTCCGCTATCGATCCGGCGTTGCCGGCCTTCGCATCAGCAATGCGAAGGGCGAAATCGTCATCCTGCCGTTCCAGGGCCAGCAGATTTGGGACGCAACGTTCCTCAACCGCTCGCTGACCATGCGCTCGATGTTCGACGAGCCGGTTGCGACCCGGGACTATCTCTCCAACTACGGCGCGTTCTTCATTCACTGTGGCGCCACTGCGATGGGGAATCCGGGTCCGGACGACCGCCATCCGTTGCATGGCGACCTGCCCAATGCACCCTATGGGGATGTCCAGCTGATCATCGGGGACAATGCCGAAGGGCCATTCATGGCCCTGACTGGGCGCTGTCGCCAGACTGTCGCCTTCAGCCACGACTATGTGACGCAACCGACCGTGCGGCTGCAGCGCGACGCCAGCGGCGTTGCCGTAGACATCGCTATCACCAACCTGAAGCGCTCGCCTATGAATTTGATGTATCTGGCGCACATCAACTTCAGACCGGCGGATGACGGTCGTCTGGTCGACAGCGTGGTCGATGACCGCGCCGACATTGTCGTGCGCCAGGTGCTTCCCCCCTTTTCACGCCGAGCGAAAGCTACCTTGCCTACCGCGATGCCATAGTCGCCGATCCCTCGCGGCATCGTCTGCTGACCAAGGGTGAGCCGATCGACCCCGAACTCGTGTTGACAATGAAGGCAAGGGCGGATGCCGAAGGCTGGGCGCACGCATTGCAGATCCACCCTGACCAGACAGCGGATTTCGTCAGCTTTCGCCCTGATGAACTCAATTATGCGGTGCGCTGGATCACGCGCGGCCGCGACCAGGACGCGCTCGGCCTTGTGCTGCCGGCAACTGCCGAACCCGATGGCTATCGCGCGGCGGAGGAAAGAGGCCGCCTCATTCGCGTCGCTCCGGAAGGGATGTTCCGCTGCACCCTTCGCTTCGGCGCGATGGACGCGGACATGGCCGCAAAACAGGAAGACATGATTTCGAGGATCAAGGCGCCGGGCGCCTAGCGGCCTTTCACCGCGAACGCCGTCCGCAACTCGGCCACCTTATGGACTGCCTCAGCAAGCCGCTTGCGCAGGGCGACGATTGGCGGGATGTTACTGGACGGGCAACCGGGGCCAAACCGGCAGGCCGAGATCGATATGGCTGCTGGAAAATGTCGCGAGCTTGCTTCGCCTTTCTTACCTTTGTTGTCTTGCTGACGCCGGTAGAGGCAAGCGAGCGCATGTCTCATCTGCTTGACCGCTCCAACCTGCCGATCGCCTATTTTCGCGAACCAGATCTTGTGACCGCATACGCGACTGCAATGGCGCGCTTCCGTCTGCAGCTCACAGGGCGTCCCGGCGAAACCAATCTTGCGGTCTCTCTCGAACCATCGCTTTTGCGGGCGGAATTCCGTGCGCGGACATGGCGCTCGGCGGACGGCAGCTTGTTGCAAGGCTTCGTCGGCAAGGGCGGCTTCCGATTGACTATCGGTAACTGCCTGGCGCGTATCTGCGCTGCCAGCGAATGCAGCGATGCCGGTTGGCCGGTTTACGCCTGCAGCGACGGACGCAAGCGCAAGATGTCCGTCACGGATTTTGTGACGGCAAGCTTCGATGGCGTCCCCTATCGTCGATTGAGCGCCTCCCCTTCACAGGAATGACGGCGCGCGGTGCCTACCGTCTTACCGAGGCAGGTGTTCAAGGGCGGTATTCCTTTCCTTCACCGCGAACGCCGCCTGCATGGCGCGGTTGACCGTCACCGGCAGGATCGACATGTGGTTTTCGCCGGCATGCAGCTCGAAGCTCGCGCGGATCCCAGGCAGGGCGTCGAGGCGCTCGGCCATCGCCCGCGCGAATTCGTCGGTGCATGTCAGCTTCTTCTGCTGCAGGCGTTTTTCCTCATCCTCCGCGCCGATCTGAAATGGTGCCAGCTTCTCGGTCTCGTACTCGCCGGCCGACAGGATCACATCCGCCGTCAGGTCTGCGGGAACAGCCGCCTCGAAAGCCTCGAGGAAGCGATCGATGGCGCGGTCTTCCCAATAGATGGCGGGGCTGGCGGCGATGAAGGTCCGGAACGCGCGCGGGCGGGTGAACAAGGCGTAGAGCGCGAACAGGCCACCGAAGGAATGGCCGTAAAGCGCCTGGCGCTTCTCATCGATCCTGGTCCGGCTGGCGACCCATGGCTTCAACTCCTCCTCGATGAAGGCCAGAAAATCCCCTGCCCCGCCGGTCCTGACTTCCGGCGTGCCCTCATAGAAGGGCGGATAGGTCTTGCCCGGCGGCGGGCCGAGGTCCCAGGAGCGGCGCAGCGGGTCATAGGCGCCCGCGACGGGATAGCCGACGGCGACGATGACGCCCCAGCCGACATTGGTGCCCAGGGGATAGAAGGCCTGTGCGCGCATGGCATCGACCGCCGTACCGATGACGGCGTTTCCGTCGGTCATGTAGAGCACCGGCCAGCCGGCCTCGGGCGCCGGCCCGAGCGGCACATGGATGAAGATCCGCCAGGGGTCGCCGCCTGCTCTGGGGACAAGATCGTGGACAGTGGTGTCGGCGATCAGGGCGGGTGACGCCTTTGGCGAGACGGTCATGGCGATCTCCGGGGACAAATCAGCGGCGGCGCAAGAGCCACATCAGCAGCGGGCCACCGAGCAGCGTGGCGACGAGGCCGGCCGGGATCTGGCGCGGAAAGATGGCGGTGCGGCCGATCCAGTCGGCGCAGACCATGATCAGCGCGCCGGCAAGCACCGCGCCCATGGTTTGCGGCAGCGCGCGCGACAGGCCGAGACGGCGGGCAAGGTGCGGCGCCATCAGGCCGATGAAGGTCAGCGGCCCGACGACCAGCGTCGACGCGGCGGTGAGGGCTGCAACCATCAGAAGCACCAGAAGCCGCGTTGCCCTGAGGTTGACGCCAAGACTTTGCACTGCGGCCGATCCGAGCGGAAGCATGTCCAGCCAACGCATGAAGAGCGGCGCTGCCAGGAACAGGCAAAAGGCGATCGTCAAGGTCAAAAGCGCCGAGTTCGCGTCGACGCCATAGGTCGAGCCGGTGAGCCAGTTGAGCAGAAGCATGGCGCGAGGATCACCGGTGGCGGTGAGCACCAGGATCAGCGCGTCGAACAGGGCGGTCAGGGCGACGCCGGCAAGCAGCAGCCGCTCCGGCGCATAGGCGGCGCGACGGCCGATCGCCAGCGTCACCAGCAAAGCGATGAAGGCGCCGATGGTGGCGGCCACGGTCTGGACGGCACGGCCGGCATCGGACAGCGAAAACAACGCCACCATCATGCCGAGCGCGGCACCGGCGCTGATGCCGAGCACTTCGGGGCTGGCCATCGGATTGCCGGTCAGCCGCTGCATCATCAGCCCGGCCAACGCCAGCATGGCGCCGGCCGACAGCGCAGCGGAGACCCGGGGCAGCCGCCAGGACAACAAGGGTTGCAACTGGTCGCCAAACGCGAATGCCCAGCCATGCGGCCCCGGCGCATAAAGCAGGGCCAGCCCGAGCAGCAGAAGCAGCAAGCCGCCGATCGCCACCAGCACGAGGGCGGAGTGGCGAGCGCGCGGCAGGCGCTCCGAACCGAGCGCCGGCGTCTCCAGCCCGAGCGCCAGGCGCGGCAGCAGCCAGAGCAGCAGCGGCGCACCGAGAAGCGCTGTCATCGCGCCGGTCGGCAGCAGGTCGCCTTGCGGGCCGGTTGCGATCTGCACACCCTGATCGGCGGCCCACAGCAAAGCGCCGCCGATGAACGGGGCCATCACCAGCTGCTGGCTAAGCCGCCGGGCGCCGCCGATGCGGGCAAGGGCCGCGGCGGCAAGGCCGACGAAACCGATGACACCGACGGCGGCGACGACGAAGGCGATCAGCGCGACCGCCGCCGCCAGTCCGGCGAAACGATAGGCGCCAAGCGGGACGCCCAGGCTGCGCGCGCCTTCATCGTCGAGGCCAAGCAAGGTCAACGGCCGCACCATCAGCCCGATCAGCAGCGCGGCACCGCCCAGGCGCGGCAGGAGCCACAGCGTCGTCGACCAGTCCTGCTGGCCGAGCGAACCGGCGCCCCAGATGAACAGGCTGGCCAACCATTCATGCCGCAGCACCACCAGGGCCGCTCCAATGGCGCCAGCATAGAGGCTGACGACCAGCCCGGCGAGCACCACCGAAAGCGGCGACAGGCCCTTGTGCCAGGACAGCGCGAAGACCGCGGCAACAGCCGTGAAGGCGCCGGCAAGCGCCACCCATTGGCGGCCGTAGGCAAGCAGGGACGGCGCAAGAAGCGTCGCCAGCGCCAGCGCCAGATGGGCGCCGGCCGAGACGCCGACGGTTTCGGGCGAGGCGAGCGGGTTGCGCAGGACCTGTTGCAGCACCGTTCCAGCAAGACCGAGGGACGCGCCGCAGAGAAGGCTGACGGCGAGCCTGGGCAGGAAGGCATAGTGGACGAGCACCTGCCGCATGTCGTCGATATCGGGGCTTGCGAGCGCATCGAGCCAGAGCGCTGGTGGCAATTGCACGACGAGGTTGGAGAGGGTCGCTGCGGCTGCAGCGCTAAGAAGCACGACGCAAAGCAGGATCGCGCCTACGGGATATCTGTCTGATAGTCGAGCCGTCGACCCACGACCGGAGACGAGGCTGGCGTCGCCGGACAAGATTGCTTGCTGCTCAGCCATCGGCGTGCTCCGCCGTCAGCGCCGCGGCCAGCAGCCGGGCAAAGCGGCTCGCCGAAGGCAGCGCGCCGAACATCAGCGCTGGGGCAAGGCGCATGATCGAGCGGTTGCGCACGAAAGGCATGGCGTTCCAGACCGGGCTTTCGGTCAGCGTGCCGCCCACCCCTTCCGGCAGGGGCTCGAGATAGGCAAGGCGCGCGTCACTTGACGTCGCCAGGCCGTCGATGCCGACGGTGGCAAATCCCCAGTAATTTGTCTCGCCAGTCCAGGCGTTGCGGATGCCGATGCGATCGAACACCGCCTGAAACAGGCTTTTCTCGCCATAGACGCGCACATTGCGCGGATCGAGAAAGCTGACGGCGTAGATCGGCCGCGCCGAAAGCAGCTCCAGCCTCTGCCTGACATCAGCGAAACAGGCTTCCGTCGCCGCGATCAGCGCTTCTCCTTCGCTTTCCTTGCCGACCAGTGCCGCGAGTTGCCGGGTCGCCTCGATGGCGCGTCGATAGGGCTGGCCGTCCGGCGTGTAGATGCCGATCGTCGTCACCGGCGCGACGCGTTCGAGCAGCGGCTTGATGCCGTCGAGATAGGGAGTGGAAAGGATGATGTCGGGGCGAAGCTGCTGCAGGAATTCGAGATTGGGCTCCAGGATCGTGCCGATATCTGCAACTTCAGGCGGCAGTGGCGGCTCGACCACCCACTTCTCCCAGACTTCATGGTCGGCGACGGCTATTGGTGTAACGCCGAGCATCAGCAAGGTCTCCGCTAGCCCGTCATCCACGCAAACGATGCGCAATGGCTTCGCCGCGGCCGCCCGTGGCATGAAAGCGGCCAAGGGCAACGCGAACAGCGCCAAAGCGCCGCGCCGGGTCATGCAGCCGCGCGCGGGTTTGGCTGTCCCTCCGGGCCGGGCTTTCTGGTCTGTTTCCAATGTGGCGTGCCTGTCAGCGGACGACGGCCTCGAGCGGCCCATGTCGGTTGACTATAAAACATGATTTTCATAGTCAACATTGAAGATGCAGCCGGGCATCAACAATCTGGCTGTCGCATGCCTGGATGCTGCGACTCCCCGCCGCAGCCGCGTGGCGCATGACGACGCCGAATTGATCGGCGGCATCATCTTTTCCCCGCGAACGGGGCTTATATCGAAAGGAGATCACGGCGTGCCATCCGAGCGCGGGCGCGTGTTGCATTCGAGCCAGGTGCCCCGAAAAAGCGGTGACAAGCGCCGCCGGAACGTGTTGAAGATGACGGCCAACACGGGAGAGGGGCGTGCGATCGGGTTGCACTCGGCAAGTGTTGATGGTTTGTTGCCGGTCAGCGGAGAATGAGTGATGCGAGAATCGATCGGTCAAGACGAATACGGGTCGGCGAACCCCTTCGATCCGGACGACCTGCCGAATCTGAATGCGATCGGGCCAGCCATGGGTGGCGGCAACGATTTCGAGAAGTATGCGGTTGCCGTGATCATCGTGTTCGGCGCCCTGATCATTGGCGGACTGATGGCCGCGTCAATGACCTTCGGCCATCGCAACGGGTTCCTCTTCGCGCTCGGCGGCGCCACGTCGGCCTGGATCTCCGGAAACGCGCTTCTGCTCGACCGGCCGCGTATCTACGCGCTGTTCGTCGGCATCGCCGCCCTGATGCTGATCGCATCGACCATCACGCTGGTTACCTGACGGCCCCGGCCCGGCCGTGAGCCGGCGCGCGCCAAGAATTCACCCGGGTAAATCAATATTCGAGCGCCTCGCCCGAGGCTGCCCGGCTGTCGATGGCGCCATTGTAGCGCGCGCCGCCGCCCTTCTCGATTTCCGCCAGGCTCTTGCCGCCGACCAAGATGCCGGCCGCCTGCCCCCAGGTCTGCCCGCCGAGATCAAGGTGGTAACCCATGCCGGCCAGCAGTCTTTCGGTGTCCGGCGACAGGCCGAACGGCTCGACATAGACCGTATCGGGCAGCCATTGATGATGGATGCGCGGCGCGTCGATCGCTTCCTGGATGTTCATGCCGTGGTCGATGACGTTGACGATCGCTTCCAGCGTGATGGTGATGATTCGCGAGCCGCCCGGGCTCCCGATGACCATGAACGGCTTGCCGTCCTTGGCGACGATGGTCGGGCTCATCGATGACAGCGGCGTCTTCTTCGGCTGGATGGCATTGGCCTCGCCCTGGACCAGACCATACAGGTTGGGCACGCCCGGTTTTTGGGTGAAATCGTCCATTTCGTTGTTGAGCAGGATGCCGGTGCCGTCGGCGACGACGCCGGCACCGAAGGAGCCGTTCAGCGTATAGGTGACCGCGACCGCGTTGCCGTCCTTGTCGATTATCGAATAGTGCGTGGTCTCTTTCGACTCGCCAAAACCCTTCGGCATCAGATCCTGCGAGACGCCCGCGCGGAACGGATCGATCTTGTCGCGGATGTCCTTGGCGTAGGCCTTGTCGAGCAGCTTCGAGACCGGATTGTCGATGAAATCGGGATCGCCGAGCGCGGAATTGCGGTCGACATAGGCATGGCGCATGGCCTCGACCATGACATGCACCGTCTCGGCCGAGCCGGCGCCAAGATAGGACAGCGGATAGCCTTCAAGCACGTTGAGGATTTCGCAGATGATGACACCGCCTGAGCTCGGCGGCGGTGAGGAGGTGATCTCGTAACCGCGATAGGAGCAGGTCACGGGCTTGAGTTCGCGGACCGCATATTGCTCGAAATCCTGTTTGGCCAGGATGCCGCCCTTGGCGCCGCTCGCCTTGACGATCTCATCCGCGATGGCGCCTTTGTAGAAGGCATCGGGGCCTTTCTCGGAAATCGCCGTGAGCGACGCGGCCAGATCAGGCTGGGTGAGCCGATCGCCGATCCCATAGGGCTTGCCATCGGATTTCAGGAAGGCGGCAGCCGCCGCCGGGTCCTTCGCCAACCGGTCAGCGCTGCCGGCGAATGAGGCGGCATCGCCCTGATTGAGGACGAAGCCATCCCTGGCGTAGGCGATTGCCGGCGCCATCAGATCCTGTCTTGAAAGCGTACCATAATTCTCGCGCGCCATTTCCAAACCGGCGACCGAGCCCGGCACGCCGACGGCGAGATAGCCATCCAAGCTGGCGCCTTTCACTGGCTTGCCATCCTTGTCGAGATACATCGTCTTGGTGGCCGCCAGCGGCGCGCGCTCGCGAAAGTCGAGAAAAGTCGATTTGCCATCGGCGAAACGGATGGTCATGAAGCCGCCGCCGCCGATATTGCCGGCATTGGGGTAGACGACGGCCAGCGCATAACCGACGGCGACCGCCGCATCGACGGCATTGCCGCCCTTCTTCAGCACCTCGACGCCGACTTCCGAGGCCAGATGCTGGGCCGTCACCACCATGCCATGCTCGCCCTTGGCCGGCGCCGGCGAAGCGGCGAAGACGCTGGTCAAAGGCACGAGCGCGAAGGTGATGGAAAGACTGGCGGCGATCAGTGTCCGACGGGTGAGGTGCATGGCGGGTTCTCCGGGCGGGGGACGCCTAGAAGACCGTGTTGGAGTGATCGAGTCCACTAACAATTGGAGGAGCGGGAGAAAGAGCCCCCCTCACCCGGATTGCGAAGGGCAATTCGGGGCGACGCCAGCCTCTTCTCCCCAACGGGGAGAAGGTGGCCGCGAAGCGGCCGGATGAGGAGGCTGGCTCGGCGTTAGACAATTCCGCCCGAACCGCCGGCAACCGCCGGGCGTTCGGCCGCAACCTTGGCGCGGTAGCCCGCTGCGCGGTAGGCGGCGACCGGATCGATGGCGCCGCCGGTCTTCAGCCGGGCCATGGCGAGAATCGGCTCGACATCAGTGCGGTAGGCAGCCTTCAGCGTCTGCGTCGCCATGAGCGCATCATTGCCGTCCTGAAACCCTTCGAGCGCCCTGCGGTCGACCAGCAGCGCCTGTGCATAGGCGCGCTGCACCTCGACCGCCGACAACATCAGGCTTTCGATCGGGTCGGTGACGTTGTGGCTCTGGTCGAGCATGTGGGCGGGATCGAAACCTTCGGCGCCGGACAGTTCGGCATCGACCAGTTCGTTGAAGACCAGGAACAGCCGGTAGGGATCGATCGAACCGGCGTCGAGATCATCGTCGCCATATTTCGAATCGTTGAAGTGGAAGCCGCCGAGTTTCTTGAACTGGATCAGCCGCGACACGATCATCTCGATGTTGACGTTGGGCGCATGGTGGCCGAGGTCGACCAGGCAAAAGGCCTTGTCGCCCAATTCCTTTGATATGAGGTAGTTGGTGCCCCAGTCCTGCACGACGGTGGAGTAGAAGGCCGGCTCGTACATCTTGTGTTCGGTGAACAGCTTCCAGTCTGCGGGCAGCCCTGCATAAACCTCTTTCATGGCGTCGAGATAGCGCTCGAACGCCTTGGCGAAATTGACCTGGCCGGGAAAATTCGAGCCGTCGCCGATCCACACCGTCAGCGCCTTGGAGCCGAGCGTCTTGCCGATCTCGATGCATTCGAGATTGTGCTCGACCGCCTGCCGGCGGGTGCCGGCATCGGCGTGCGACAGCGAGCCGAATTTGTAGGAGAGCGTCTGGTCCTTCGCGTCGGAAAAGGTGTTGGAGTTCATGGCATCGAAGCCGAGGCCGAAGCGCGAGGCGGCCTGTTTCAGCCGATTCGGATCGGCCTTGTCCCATGGAATGTGCAAGGAAACGGTCGGCGTCGCCTGCGTCAGCTGGCTGATGACGGCGCAATCCTCGATCTTGTCAAAGATGTCGCGCGGTTCGCCGGCGCCGGGAAAGCGGGCAAAGCGGGTGCCGCCTGTGCCGACGCCCCAGGAGGGGATGGCAACGGCGAATTTTTCGACCTTGTCGCGGATGGCGTCGATGGCGATGCCGCGACGGTCGAGGCGCTCGCCGAGCGAGGCGTAGTCGCGCTCGAGGTCGGGCTTACGCGCGGTGTTGTGGCTGGCGACGAGGTCGGCCGAGATGATGGTTTCGGACAAACTGCTATTCCTCCCAAATGCGTTCCGTGAGCGCTGCCTCTCATCCGGCCCTTCGGGCCACCTTCTCCCCGTGAAACGGGAGAAGGAAGAAGGCCTAGCGCGTAAAGCTTTGCGCGTTGCCGGCGTCGACGTTGATGATGTTGCCGGTCGACTTGGCCGACATGTCGGAGGCGAAGAAATAGATCGCTTCGGCGATGTCCTCCGGAAACACCGAGCGTTTCAGCATCGAGCGCGACCGGTAGTGCTCTTCGAGGTCGTCGGTGGACATCTTGTAGGCGGCGGCGCGCTGTTCCTTCCATTCGCCGGTCCAGATCTTCGAGCCGCGCAGCACCGCGTCCGGGTTGACGACATTGACCCTGATCTGCGCTTCCGCGCCTTCCAGTGCCAGGCAGCGCGCGAGATGGATTTCGGCGGCCTTGGCGGTGCAATAGGCGGCGGCGTTGGGTGATGCGGCAAGACCGTTCTTGGAGGCGACGAAGACGACATTGCCACCGATTTTTTGAACCCTGAACAGCCGGAACGCTTCCCGCGAGACCAGGAAATAGCCCGTGGACAGGATGTCCATGTTCTTGTTCCACAGCGCCAGCGTCGTCTCCTCGATTGGCGCCGAGGAGGCGAGACCTGCGTTGGAGACCAGAATGTCGATGCCACCGAACTCGACCGCCGTCTCGGCAAAGCCGGCAACAACCTGGTCTTCCGAGGTGACGTTGATGACCACGGGGCGGACAAAATCCTTGCCATAGGCCTTGGCCAGTTCCTCATTGGCGCTGGCAAGTGCAGCCTCATCGATATCGGCCAGCACCACGCAGGCGCCTTCGCGCAGCAAGCGATTGGCGGTCGCGCGGCCGATGCCGCCGGCGCCACCGGTGACCAGCGCGATCTGGCCGGCGAGCGACTTCGGCTTCGGCATGCGCTGCAATTTGAGATCCTCGAGCAGCCAGTATTCGATGTCGAAGGCTTCCTGGGCCGGCAGGCCGACATAGGACGAGACGGTCGAGGCGCCGCGCATGACGTTGATGGCGTTGACGTAGAATTCGCCGGAGATGCGCGCCGTCGCCTTGTCGCCGGCGAAGGTGAACATGCCGACGCCGGGCATCAGATAGACCACGGCGTTGGGGTCCCGAATGGCGGGCGAGTCCGGATGTTTGCAGCTGTCGTAATAGGCCTGGTAGCCGACGCGGTATTCGGCGATGTCGTCGGCGAGGCGCGCGATCACCGCCTCGACATCAGGCTTTGCCGGATCGAACTCGATGACCAGCGGGCGGATCTTGGTGCGCAGGAAATGGTCCGGGCATGAGGTGCCGAGTGCCGCCAGCGGGCGCAGATCCCTAGAGTTGACGAATTCGAGCACGGCGGCGGAATCGTCGAAATGGCCGAGCTTGTGGCTCTTTTCCGAGATCAAGCCGCGGATTTTCGGCATCAGTTTCGCCGCGATGGCGCGGCGTTCAGTGGCATCGAGCGACTTGACCACCTCGCCGCCGAAAATGGCAAGGCCCTCGGAGCGGCGCTCGAACCACTCGATCGCCTGGTTGATCACCGAGATTGTCGTCTCATAGCATTCCTTGGGCGTGTCGCCCCAGGTGAACAGGCCGTGGCTTTCGAGGATGACCCCCTTGGCGGTGGGGTGTTCGAGGCAGAATTTCTCCAGCCACAGGCCAAGTTCGAAGCCGGGGCGTTTCCATGGCAGCCAGCCGATGGCATCGCCGAAGATTTCCTTGGTCAGTGCCCTGGAATCCTTCGCCGCGGCAATCGCGATGATGGCATCGGGATGCATGTGGTCGACGAAAGGCTTCGGCACATAGGCGTGCAGCGGCGTGTCGATCGACGCCGCGCGCGGATTGAGGTTGAAGGTGCAGTGGGGCAGATATCCCACCATCTCGTCCTCATGCTCGACGCCGCGATAAAGGCCCTTCAGCGCCCGCAATTTGTCCATGTAGAGCGTGGCGAAGCCGTCGAGCTTGATCGAGGCGCTGTCGCCGCCGGAGCCCTTGACCCACAGCACTTCGACGGTCTCGCCGCTCAGCGGATCCTTCTGCCAGATTTTGGAGGAGGTGTTGCCGCCGCCATAGTTGGTGACGCGCTTGTCGGAACCGAGCGTGTTCGAGCGATAGACCAGAAGCTCGGGATCGCTCATCCCCTGGGCTTTCGCATCATCCCACAGATTGGCAAGGCGCGAGCCGGAGCGCTTGTCGAGCATAGGTATCCTCCCTGGGACGCAAAAAACCGCAGTCCATTTTGCCGGGAATGTCTACGCAAGCCGGCCGCTTGTCAATCACAAACGATCAACATCAATCATATTGCACTGCACAATGAAATTATATGATCGGAAATGATTGACACTGCTCGTTTTGAGTGCCTAGATGGCCAGGCAGGGAGGAACCATGCACGAAAAGAGCGCCACAGGATCATTCTGTCCGCCGTCCAGGAAAAACCTGTGGTGACGGTGCAGGAAATGGTCGACCTGACGGAGTCGTCCGAGGCGACGATCCGGCGCGACATCGCGGCTCTTCATGTGCAAAAGCGCCTGCGCCGGGTGCGCGGTGGCGCCGAGGCGATCGCGCCGCCGCAGTTCATCGGCCTGGCCGGCCGGCCGTTTTCCGTCAACGAAACGATCAACGCTTCGCAGAAGCGGGCGATTGCGCGAGAAGCGGTCGAATTGTGCGGGGATGGCGAACCGATCATCATCAATGGCGGCACCACCACCTTCCAGATGGTGCATTTCCTGACCGGCCGCCGCATGCCGATCTTCACCAATTCATTCCCGATCGCCGAGCATCTGCTCAAGCACTCCAAGAACACGGTGATGCTGTCGGGCGGCACCATCTATCGCGAGCAGAACATCATCCTGTCGCCCTTCGACAATGATGTGACGCGCAATTTTTATGCGCGCCGCATGTTCATGGGCGCTCAAGGGCTGGGGCCGCTCGGCCTGATGGAAGGCGACCCGCTGCTGATCCAGGCCGAGCAGAAATTGATCGACCAGGCCGACGAGCTGGTGGTGCTGGTCGACTCCTCGAAATTCCGCAAGCGCTCCAGCCTGATCCTGTGCGGCCTGTCGCGCATCGCCACCGTCATCACCGATGACGGCATCGAGGATCGCGAAGCCAAGATGTTGGAGACCGCGGGCGTAACGCTGATCGTCGCCCGCAAGACGGCAAAGGAAGAATCTTCACTGCAGGCCTGAGACACCCTCACGCCCGCAGCGGTGATGGAATGCAACGCTCAAGGGAGGATATTCGATGAGCTTCTTGAAGAAATTGATGGTTACGGCGGCCTTTTCAGCCGCCATGTTCGTGAATGCCGCCTATGCGGAAAACGTCAAGATCGCGCTGGTGGTGAAGTCGCTCGGCAACGGCTTCTTCGACGCCGCCAACAAGGGCGCCGAAGAGGCGGCCAAGGAACTCGGCGATGTTGATATCATCTACACCGGCCCGACCAAGGCGACCGCCGAAGCGCAGATCGAAGTGGTCAACTCGCTGATCGCCCAGAAGGTCAACGCCATCGCGATTTCGGCCAATGACGCCGACGCACTTGTGCCAGTGCTGAAGAAGGCCATGGAGCGCGGCATCACCGTCATCTCCTGGGATTCGGGCGTCGCCAAGGAAGGCCGTCAGCTTCACCTCAACCCGTCCGACACCGGCCTAATCGGCGAGACCATCATCAAGCTCGCCGCCGACTACCTGCCGGAGGGCGGCGACGTCGCCATCCTGTCGGCCTCCTCGACCGCGACCAACCAGAACGCCTGGATCGACGCGGCCAAGAAAATCCTGCCGGAGAAGTTTCCGAAGATCAAACTCGTCGCCACCGTCTATGGCGACGACGACTTGGCCAAGAGCACCGACGAAGCCAAGGGCCTGCTGAAGTCGTACCCGAACCTCAAGGCGATCATCGCGCCGACCACCGTCGGCGTCGTTGCCGCCGCCCAGGTCGTCACCGACGAGAACCTGATCGGCAAGGTCAACGTCACGGGTCTCGCGCTGCCGTCCGAGTTCAAAAAGTTCATCGACAACGGTGCTTCACAGGCCGTGGCTCTCTCGGAACCCGATCGACCTCGGCTACTCCGCCGTCTACCTCGCCCATGATCTGGCGGTGAAGAAGGAAGAGGCCAAGCCCGGTGCGACGCTGTCGATCGGCCGCGTCGGCAAGGTCACGCTCGACGACTCGAACTCGGCTGCGATGGCTCCGCCCTTCCAGTTCGACAAGACCAACATCGAGAAGTTCTCCAAGATCTATTGATCTGGAGCACTTGCACCCTCCCCCTTGTGGGGAGGGGTCGGCGAGGCGGTCTTGCGAAGCAAAACCGGCGAGACGGGGCGGGGGTGGCGACATCTCCACGCACCAGGACCTTGATATGCTAGACAACCCCCACCCTGCTCACGTTGTTCGCGACCCTCCCCACAAGGGGGAGGGTGAAGCGGCGCCACGCCTGACACTGTCCGGCATCTCAAAGAGCTTTCCCGGCGTGCGGGCGCTGCACGATGTCAGCCTGTCGCTCTATCCCGGCCAGGTAACAGCACTGATCGGCGAGAACGGCGCCGGCAAGTCGACGCTGGTCAAGATCATGACCGGTATCTACCAGCCAGATGCCGGCACGATCAGCATCGACGGCCAGGCCGTCACCCTGCCAAGCGCGCACGCCGCCTTCGGCCATGGCGTCACCGCCATCCATCAGGAAACCGTGCTGTTCGACGATCTTTCGGTCGCCGAAAACATCTTTCTCGGCCATGCGCCCCGCTCGCGCTTCGGCACCATCGACTGGCGTATGATGCGCAAAAATGCGCGCGAAGTGCTCGACACCATGCATGCCGGCCATATCGACGCCGATGCGCGGCTGAAGGACCTCGGCATCGCCAACAAGCATCTGGTCGCGGTTGCCCGCGCCATGTCGATCGACGCGCAGATCGTCATCATGGACGAGCCGACGGCGGCGCTGTCGATGAAGGAGATCGAGGAGCTTTTCCTGCTCATCGAATTCCTCAAGAGCGAGGGCAAGGCGATCCTGTTCATCAGCCACAAGTTCGACGAGATTTATCGGATCGCCGACCGCTACACCGTATTCCGCGATGGCGAGATGGTCGGCGAAGGGCTGATCAGGGATGCCGGCCAGAGCCAGATCGTGCGCATGATGGTTGGCCGCGCGGTCGACCACATCTTTCCGCAGCGCAAGGCCGAGATCGGCGCGCCGGTGCTGTCCGTCGCCGGCCTGTCGCACCCGACCGAGTTCAGGGATATCGGCTTCGAGCTGCACAAGGGCGAGATCCTCGGCTTCTATGGTCTCGTCGGCGCAGGACGCAGCGAGGTGATGCAGGCGATATCAGGCATCACCCGCACATCGGGTGGTACGATCACGCTGGACGGCAAGGTGATCGCGCCCAAATCGGCGGCGGATTCGATCGAAGCCGGCATCGTCTATGTGCCGGAAGAGCGCGGCAAGCAGGGCGTGGTGATCGGCCTGCCGATATTCCAGAACGTCTCGCTGCCGTCACTCAAGCGCACATCCAAGTCAGGCCTGCTGCGGCTGGCGGAAGAGTTTTCGCTTGCCCGCTCCTACACCGAGCGGCTTGATCTGAGGGCCTCGTCGCTCAGCCAGGATGTCGGCACGTTGTCGGGCGGCAACCAGCAGAAGATCGTCATCGCCAAATGGCTGGCGACCGCGCCCAAGGTGATCATCCTGGACGAACCGACCAAGGGCATCGATATCGGCTCCAAGGCGGCTGTGCACGGCTTCATGGCCGAGCTCGTGGCGCAGGGACTGTCGGTGATCATGGTGTCATCGGAATTGCCCGAAATTCTCGGCATGTCCGACCGCGTCGTCGTCATGCGCGAGGGCCTTGTCGCGGCGGTTTATGACAACAAGGGACTGGACGCCGAGACGCTGGTCCGGACGGCAGCGGGGATCGCGGCATGATGGCTTTCCTGAAATACCGCGAGGTCTGGCTGGCTGCGGCGATCATCGTGCTGATCGGGCTGATCTCGACCCGTTTCCCGGCCTTCGCCGATCCCGCCAATCTGCGCCAGGTGTTCAACGACACCTCGATCCTGATGATCCTGGCGCTTGGCCAGATGGTGATCATCCTGACGCGCTCGATCGACCTCTCGATGGCCTCGAACCTGTGCTTCACCGGCATGGTGGTGGCGATGCTGAACGCAGCACACCCGGCGATCCCGATCCCGCTGCTGATCATTATCGCACTGGTAGTCGGGCTGGTACTGGGCGCCATCAACGGCCTGCTGGTCTGGCGGCTGAACATCCCCTCGATCGTGGTGACGTTGGGCACGCTCACCATCTATCGCGGCGCCACTTTCGTCCTGTCCGGCGGCGCCTGGGTCAACGCCGACAAGATGAGCCCTGAGTTCATCGGCTTCCAGCGCGCGGCTTTCCTCGGCATTCCGGTGCTGTCCTTGATCGCCATCCTGGTCATCGCGCTGTTCTTCATCCTGATGACGCGCACCGCACTCGGACGCTCGATCTATGCCATCGGCGTCAACCCGACGGCATCGGTCTATGCCGGCATCGATGTCGGCCGCACGAAATTCATCGTCTTCTGCATCTCCGGCATGATCGGCGGGCTTGCCGGCTACCTCTGGATCTCGCGCTATGTGATTGCCTCGGTCGAGGTCGCCAATGGCTATGAGCTCAACATCATCGCCGCCTGCGTCATCGGCGGCATCTCGATCGCCGGCGGCATCGGCTCGGTCGGCGGCGCGGTGCTTGGCGCGCTGTTCCTCGGCATCATCTCCAATGCGCTGCCGGTCATCAACATCTCGCCCTTCTGGCAGATGGCGATTTCGGGCAGCGCCATCATTCTCGCCGTCGTGCTCAACGCGCGCGGCGAACGCCAGCAAGGCCGCATCATCCTGCGAAAAGTGGAGGCGGCATGACCGACGTCCCTGCCCCGCGCCATATTTCCGACCGGCTCGACAAGCCGCTCTCTTCAGCGATCTTTTCCTGGGAAGCGCTGCTGGTCGTGGTGGCCGTCGCCATCTTCGCCATCAACAGCTTCGCCTCGCCCTATTTCCTCGACCCCTATTCGCTGTCGGACCTGACCTTCAACTTCACCGAGAAGGGCCTGATCGCCTTCGCCATGGCGCTGCTGATCATTTCGGGCGAGATCGACCTGTCGGTCGCCGCCATCATCGCGCTCGCCTCGACCATGATGGGCATGGCGGTGCAGGCGGGTGCAGGCACGCCGGTGCTGGTGCTGATCGGCATTGTCGTCGGGCTTGGCTGCGGTGCTTTCAACGGGTTGCTGGTGACAAGGCTCGGCCTTCCCTCCATCGTCGTCACCATCGGCACGATGAGCCTGTTCCGCGGCATCGCCTTCATCATCCTCGGCGACCAGGCTTACAAGGGCTATCCCGAAAGCTTCGCCTTCTTTGGCCAGGGCTACGTCTGGTGGGTGGTGTCGTTCGAACTGGTGCTCTTCCTCATCGCGGCTGTTGCCTACTGGTTCCTCCTGCACCGCACGAGCTTCGGCCGCCGCGTCTTTGCCATCGGCAACAACCCGGTCGCGGCACAGTTTTCGGGCGTGCGCGTCGGCCGCATCAAATTCATCCTGTTCTGCCTGACCGGGCTGATGTCGGGCATAGCCTCGGTGCTCATCACCTCGCGCCTCGGCTCGACAAGGCCGTCGATCGCGCAGGGCTATGAGCTCGAAGTCATCACAATGGTGGTGCTCGGCGGCGTCAGCATCCTGGGCGGCGCCGGCAGCATAGTCGGCGTCGTGCTGGCCGCCTTCATCATGGGGCTGGTGACCTTTGGCCTTGGCCTGCTCAACGTGCCCGGCATCGTCATGTCGATATTCATCGGCCTGCTGCTGATCATCGTCATCGCGCTGCCGATCGTCTGGCGGCGGCTGCGCGGGGGTCGCTGATGCCGGAAAAGTACGCGTTCAAGATGAAGCTCAAACCGGGCATGAAGGCCGAATACAAGAAGCGCCATGACGAGATCTGGCCATCGCTGGTCGCGCTCTTGAAGCAAGCCGGCGTGTCCGATTACTCGATCCATCTGGATGAAGAGACCAACATATTGTTCGGCGTGCTGTGGCGTCGGGACGACCACGGCATGGCCGAATTGCCCGGGCATCCGGTGATGCAACGCTGGTGGGGCCATATGGCCGACATCATGGAGACCAGGCCGGACAACGAGCCGGTGGCCGTGCCGCTGGAAACAATGTTCCATATGGCATGAGTGCTCCGCGCCACATCGCCGTCATCGATATCGGCAAGACCAACGCCAAGGTGGCGCTGGTCGATCTCGCCACATTGAGCGAGGTGGCGCTGCGCCGAATGGCTAATGCACCGCTGCGGCAGGCGCCCTACCCGCATCACGATGTCGAGGCGCTGTGGACGTTCATCCTCGACAGCCTGGCCAGTCTCAACCGCGAACAGCATATCGACGCCATTTCGATCACCACCCACGGCGCGACAGGCGCGCTGGTCGATGCTGCGGGTGAACTCATTTTGCCTGTCCTCGACTATGAGTTCGACGGCCCCGACAGGCTGGCTGCGGAGTATGACGCGATCCGCCCACTCTTCACTGAAACCGGCACGCCGCGGCTGCCACTCGGCCTCAATCTTGGCGCGCAATTCTTCTGGCAACAGAAAAACTTCCCGGCCGAGTTCGCGCGTGCGGCCGCGATTCTGATGTACCCGCAATATTGGGCTTTGCGTCTGACCGGCGTCACCGCCAATGAGGTGACTTCGCTTGGTTGCCACACCGATCTGTGGAACCCGTGGACCGCGGATTTTTCATCATTGGTCGACGGCCTGAAATGGCGCCGGCTGATGGCGCCGGTGCGGCTGGCCAGGGATCGTCTCGGGCCAATCCTGCCCGTGCTTGCCGCGCGCACCGGCCTTGATCCGCAAACCCCAGTGTTCTGCGGCCTGCACGATTCCAACGCCTCGCTGCTGCCGCATCTCCTGTCAGACGCGCCACCCTTCTCGGTCGTCTCGACCGGCACCTGGGTGGTGTCGATGGCCGTGGGAGGCAGGCCGGTCAAACTCGATCCGGCACGCGATACGCTGGTCAATGTCAATGCGCTGGGCGATCCCGTCCCCTCGGCCCGCTTCATGGGTGGCCGCGAATTTTCCGTGCTGACGGAAGGCCAGCCGAAGAACTGGACCGAAGACGGTATCGGTGCCGTGCTGGGGCGAAAGACTTTGCTGCTGCCTTCGACCCAGCAAGGGTCAGGGCCGTTCCCACACCAGGCCGCAACATGGCTCAATGCCGATGGCATCAGCAACGGCCAGCGTTTTGCCGCCGTCTCGTTCTATCTGGCGCTGATGACGGCGACCTGCCTCGACCTGATCGGCGCCGCTGGCCCGACCACGGTCGAAGGACCCTTTGCCCGCAACCGGCTGTTTGTCGGCATGCTAGCGGCAGCGACTGCACGTGGCGTCATCGCATCAGAGGCCGCAACCGGGACCAGCATCGGCGCGGCGCTTTTGGCATCCGAAGAGACGCCGGTGCACGGCAAGGGCGAGAGGATACAACCGCAGACCGACCCGATCTGGGCGGCCTATGTCAGCGCGTGGCGCGCGGCGGTCGAAGCGCGGGATGCGAATATCAGAGCATGACCAATGATAAAAAGTACGAAGAATATAAAATTCCAATATTACTGACGGAAAGATAATTCCGGATCGGAAAATTAAATTTCCGGGATACCAACCACGTTAAATAAATAAAAAACACCACAGTCGCGTATAGAACTAGCGGAAGAATTAAAAAATCAAATTGAGAATCGCTAGAGTTCGAAAATAAATTTATACCATACTTAACAGACAAATACGACTCACATTCCGATCCGCCGTCGCCATAAGTTATTCCCATCCCGACATAATTACCGCAATTATTAGCTTTATCTACAATGCAAGCAAAAATTCCTACTAAAAACGCCGTTGCCGCGAACAAGATGGAATGAAATCTATCGACGTTCCAATCTAGCGTCATCCAGGCACCCAACTGACGTCAAAATTTGTGAATTGAGGTTACGTTCCGCTCCGATCGCAAGTCAATATAGCTAGATAATCCGCTTGCCGAAGGCCGACATGACGAAGCTGACGGCATCGGTGGCGATCCTCGGCTCCAGATCGGCGGTCAGCCCCGAAACATCCATCGACAGCAGACCGCCGGAGAGTGCGATCGCCTCCATTGCATGATGCGTTTCGCGCACGGTCAGCCCGCCGGAGCCAGCCGCCCAGCCAGCGAATTCGGTCGCTGTCAGCGAATAGCTGACATGGAAACCTTGCGTGCCCGAGGTGGCGATGCGGATCGCCTCATGCATCAGGTCGCGCATGCCCATGGCGTCGATATCGGTCATGGTGAAGGCCGAGACACGCGAATCCTTCAGCACCCGCGCCTCGGCCGGATCGGCATGGCGCAGGCCGACGATGACGACATTTTCCGGCGACAGCTGCGGCTGCAGCGCGCCGGCCTTATGGTCGAGACCAAGGGTACGCGCCAGCACCGACGCTTCCGGCAGGTCTATGCCCTCTTCGTCTTCCGGCATCAGGGCGGCGATGGAATCGATCCAGATCAGGCCGAACGAATGCGTCGCACGCGCCGTTGCGGTCAGCGCCTTGTGCGCAACGCGGCGGTCGGCGCCGGCCGCGAGCCGGATCAAGCCCGAGGGCGGCCGCTCGATGTCGGCAAGTTCGACGACGTCGAAATTCATCGCCTCCAGCCGCGCGCCGGTTCCCTCGCGAGCGAGGATGCCGGCGGCTTCCTGTTCCGCGGAGATCGACACCATCTTGCGGCCGGAAAAGTCGGCGACGTCATGCATCGGCGCCTTCTCGACATATTCCGAGGTCATCGCCAGCAGCATGGCGCCGTAGCTCATGCGGAAGGCGACGCGGTCGCCGACAGTGGGCCGCGGATCGGCGTCCTGCACATCGAGCAGCAGATGGTCGCTGGAGGCGCCGAGCACTCGTATCCCTTTTGCGATGGGCGTCAGGCCTTCGACCAGCACATCCTCGCGGCCGATGTTGGCGATGGCACGCAGCCGGTCGCCCTCGTCGGGGAAGACGGGCTGGTTGCCGAAAGCGTCGTAGCCGGACTCGCCGATCGGCCGCGACGGCTTGAGCTTGACCTCGATGATGTCGCTGGTCAGGCGGCAGGCATCGGGTTCGAGTTGCGGCCACGGCACATCGCGGAAGGTCTCGACGCCGCCTTGCAGGATCGCCTCGCCGACCCTGAGATTGTTGATGCCGGCCGGGAGCTTGCCTTCGAGCAGCAGCGTGAGAGATGACGAGGCGCCGCCGGAGATCCAGTCGAGGCTTTTGCCGGACAGGCGCTCGGTCTTGTAGGCGTGGGCGACGAGCTGGCCGAGATTCTCCGGCGTCGGCATTATGGCGCCGAAGCAGCCGAGATTGGTGCCGATGCCGGCGATGCGCACGCCCTTGAACTCAAGGATCCGCTCAACAGTGGGGATCAGGTCGCTCGGCCAGATGCCTTCGCGGAGATCGCCAAGGTCGATCATCAGCATGATGTCGTGCACGCGGCCCATGCGCTCGGCGATGCGCGAGATCTCGCGGATGGTGGCGAGTTCCGATTGCAGGCTGATATCGACGGTGCGCACCACCTCCTCGATGCGCGCCATGGGCGGGCTGCGCAGCAGCATGATCGGGGCGTTGATGCCGCTGTCGCGCAACCGGCGGATGTTTTCGAAACGCGATTCGGCAATACCGGCAACGCCACCGCGCAGCATGGCACGCGCCACTTGCGGCATGCCGCAGGTGCCCTTAGTGACGCCGAACACCTTGATGCCAGACAAAGCGCAGCGGTCGACGATGGTGCGGGCGTTGCGCTCGATACGGCCAAGGTCGATGGCGACTTGCGGTCCCGACATTCTTATCCCCTGTAGACCAATCCTTGTGGGTCGATCTCAGGCTTTCGCCCGGCAACGAGGTCGGCAAGGAACTTTCCCGAGCCGCAGGCCATGGTCCAGCCGACATGACCATGGCCGGTGTCGAGATAGAGGTTTTTGTATCGCGCCTGGCCGATGACCGGCACGGAGTTCGGCATCATCGGCCTGAGCCCCGCCCAGAGTACGGCTTTCTTCTCGTCGAAGGCGCCGGGGAACAGGTCCTTTCCAGTCTTGAACATGGTGGCGAAATCGCTGGGCTTGTGGGTGCGGTCGAAGCCGGTAAATTCGGCGGTCGAAGCCAGCCGCAACCGATTGCCAAGGCGCGAATAGGCCATCAACTGGTCCTCGTCGGCACCGCCCATGGTCGGGCCCTTGCTCTCGTCCTCCAGCGGAATGGTCGCCGTATAACCCTTCACCGGGTAGACCGGCAGGTCGATGCCATAGCGGCGGCCGAGCAGGCCACTCTCCGGCCCCATCGAGATGACCACGGCGTCGCCTGCAATCGGACCAGCCGAGGTCATCACCGCGCGCACGCGGTCGCCGTCGATATCGAGGCCTTCGACCGTGGTGCCGAACAGGAATTTGACGCCAAGCTTTTCGCTGATATAGGCGGCGAGATTGTCGACGAACATTCTGGAATCGCCGGTCTGGTCGATCGGCGAATAGACGCCGCCGGCAATCTTTTCCTTCACCCCGGCCAAACCGGGTTCCAGCTCGACCAGCCGGTCGCGGCCGACAATCTCGATCGGCAGGCCATGCTCGGCCAGATAGCGGTAATTGTCGGTGCCGGTGTCGAGGCTGTGCTGCGAGCGGAAGAAATAGAGGATACCTTTCTTGCGCTCGTCGTAGTGGATGCCGGTGCCGGCCGAGATGGCGTTGATGCAGTCGCGCGAATAGAGCGCCAGGCGCAGCTTGACCTCACTGTTGGCGCGCAGGCGGGCCACCGTGCACTGGCGCAGGAAGCGCAGGCTCCAGGCAAGGAAATAGGGATCGAAGCGCAGCCTGACCTTGATGCCGAGATCATGGTTGTAGAGCGCGCGCAGGAACGTCTTCAGCGCCGCCGGAGAGGCCCAGGCGGTAGCGTCACCTGGCGAGACCAGCCCGGCATTGGACTGGCTGGTGCCGCGCGCCGGCGCTGGATGCCGCTCGATCACGGTGACCTCGTGACCGTCGGCGGCCAGGTAATAGGCGGCCGCCGTACCGACGACGCCGGCTCCGAGCACCACTATCTTCATGCGATCCCCCAAAGCTCTTCGCGGCACGGCGCCTCCACGCTGTGTCGCGACTGCTTCCATAGCGCGTCACCGCGTGGCTTGCGAGCCCTGGGGGACCTGGCTCAGCCGCGCGCGGAGTTCTTGCTGGTCAGGATGCGCTCCCAGGCGAGCGCATCGGCAACGATCTGGTCGAGGTCGTCGCGTTGCGGCGCCCAGCCTAGCTCGGCCCGGGCAAGGTCCGAATTGGCGACAACAGCGGCGGCGTCGCCGGGGCGCCGGTCGCCCATCTTCACCTCGAAATCGCGGCCAAAGGCACGCCGAACGCTCTCAATGACCTCGAGCACCGAATAGCCGTGGCTGTAGCCGCAATTGGCGACGAGGCTCGTGCCCCCTGCGCGCAGCCGCTGCAAGGCCAGGCGATGCGCCGCGGCCAGATCGCTGACATGGATATAGTCACGCATGCAGGTGCCGTCCGGCGTCGGATAGTCGGTGCCGAACACCTGCATGAACGGCCGTTTGCCGAGCGCGGTCTCGCAGGCGACCTTGATCAGATGGGTGGCGCCCGGCGTCGACTGGCCGGTGCGGCCCTTCGGGTCGGCGCCGGCGACGTTGAAATAGCGCAGCGCCGTGTAGCGGATATCGTGCGCGAGGCCGGCATCGCGCAACATCCACTCGCTCATCAGCTTGGACAGGCCATAGGGCGATTCCGGCGCCAGGCGGGCATCCTCGCGCACCGGCTCCAGCCCCGGCGCCGCCATAGACGGCGGCGGTGGAGGAAAAGATGAAATTGGGCACGCCCTCGCGCACCGCGGTTTTCGATCAGCGTGCGGGTCTTCGAGGTGTTGTTCTCGTAATAGGCGAGCGGGTCGGCGACCGATTCCGGCACCACGATCGAACCGGCGAAATGGATGATCGCATCGACATGATTGTCCCTGATGATCGAACCGACCAATTCCTTGTCGGCGACATCGCCGACCACCAGCTTTGCCTCCGGCGCGACCGCCCATTCGAAGCCAGTGGAAAGACGGTCGAGCACGACCACGCTTTCGCCGGCATCCAGCAATTCCCAGACCATGTGGCTGCCGATATAGCCGGCACCGCCTGTCACCAAAACCGTCATCCGCATCCTCGCATCTCAAGATTTATCGGAAACTGTCTCAAACACCGCCTTACTGGAAAGCCTGCGACATGGCCATTAGAACCCTCGGTAACCGGCGTTCACCAAATGTGGCATCGTGCTGAAACAAACGTGATCCACAGAGCGTATCGTGGAGTGGGAATAGGCCACGATCCGCCATCGTTAGGGAACAGGTGCGGGGCGTGGCATTTTGACCAAAACGGCCCGGTGGACGACCAATAGGCCAATGATTATGATCCCGCGCAAAATTGGGAAGCCGACATGAACTACCAGCGGTTCTTCGAAGAAGCGATCGACCAGCTCCACGCGGAGCGTCGCTATCGTGTCTTCGCCGACCTTGAGCGTATCGCGGGCAAGTTTCCGCGCGCCATATGGCGTTCCAACGGCCGCGCCGAGGAAATCACCGTCTGGTGCTCCAACGACTATCTCGGCATGGGCCAGCACCCCGACGTCATCGCCGCGTTCCAGGATGCGGCCGGCAAGATGGGTTCGGGCGCCGGCGGCACCCGCAACATTTCCGGCACCTCCAACCCGCTGGTCGAGCTTGAGCACGAGCTTGCCGACCTACACGGCAAGGACGCGGCACTGGTCTTCACCTCCGGCTTCGTCTCCAACGAAGCGTCGATCTCTACCATTGCGCGGCTTTTGCCCAATTGCCTGATCATCTCGGACGAGCTGAACCACGCTTCGATGATCGAAGGCGTGCGGCGCTCCGGCGCCGAGAAGAAGATCCTCCGCCACAATGACGTCGCGCATCTGGAAAGCCTGTTGCAGGCGGCGGGGCGCGAGCGCGCCAAGCTGATCGTCTTCGAAAGCGTCTATTCGATGGACGGCGACATCGCACCGATCAGAGAGATCGTCGAACTCGCCGAGCGCTACAACGCCATGACCTATATTGACGAGGTCCATGCCGTCGGCATGTACGGGCCGCGCGGCGGCGGCATCACCGAGCGCGAGGGCCTGGCCGACCGCATCGACATCATCGAAGGCACGCTGGCAAAGGCGTTCGGCACGCTGGGCGGCTACATCACCGGCACCAGTGCGGTGATCGACGCGGTGCGCTCCTATGCACCGGGCTTCATCTTCACCACGGCGCTGCCGCCGGCGATCGCGGCCGCGGCGACGACGTCGATCCGCCATCTCAAGCGCTCGCAGGCCGAGCGCGACGCCCAGCAGCAGCAAGCGAGCCGAACCAAGCAGATCCTGTCGGCGGCCGGCCTGCCGGTGATGGAGTCACCGACCCATATCGTGCCGCTGTTGGTGGGCGATCCGGAACTCTGCAAGATGGCCAGCGACCGCCTGCTTGGCGTGCACGGCATCTACATCCAGCCGATCAATTACCCGACCGTGCCGCGCGGCACCGAGCGGCTGCGCATCACGCCGACGCCGTTCCATTCGGATCAGCTGATCGCGGGACTGCAGGACGCGCTGGTCGAGACCTGGGATGCGCTCGGCATTCCCTACGGCTCCGCCGGCCGGCCCGCCGTGGCCAAGAGCGATCGGATCGTTCCGCTGCTGGTGCCCAAGTCCGGCGGCTAAAGCCGTTTGAAACTCTACTCCGGCCGCCATCTGACACGGTTTTCTGCGCTTCCGGTGCTCACGGACCCAAATGTCCGCTGCACTCCGGTTCTCGAAAACCGCGCCAGCTGACTCACCGGAGCAGCTTTCAAACCGGCTTCAGAGCATCAGACGGTCTTCATCCACTTCGCCAGCCGGTGCGCGGCTTCCTCGACCTGGTCGAGGCGGCGGTGGAAGCATAGCCGCAGGAAGGCTTCGCCGCCGGGGCCGAAGGCGGTGCCGGGCGCCAAGCCGACATTGGCCTTGTCGACGATGTCGAAGGCGGCGGTGCGGGAATCGGTGATGCCGTCGACGGTGAAGAACAGATAGAAGGCGCCCTGCGGCACGGTGAACCCGGCGCGGCCGGTGGCGCCGAGGATGCCGCAGGCCAGGTCGCGCGCCTTCCTTGCCCGCCCCACCTGTTCGACGACGAAACCATCGCCCTCGTCGAGCGCGGCGACCGCGCCACGCTGCATGAACTGGGCAACACCCGAATTCGAATACTGGATCAGGTTCTCGAACACCTGCTGCAGGCTCGGATGCGTCTTGATCCAGCCGACGCGCCAGCCGGTCATCGCCCAGTTCTTGGAAAAGGAGTTGACGAACAGGATGCGGTCTTCCGCCGTCGCAATGTCGAGGAAGGACGGCGCGCGGCCGTGGCCGTAGTGGAACAGGGAATAGATCTCGTCGGCGATGATCCAGAGGTTTTTGGCGCGCGCAAGATCGAGGATCGCCTGCAAGGTCTCGTGATCGGCGGTCCAGCCGGTCGGGTTCGACGGCGTGTTGATGAACAGCGCCTTGGTGCGCGGGGTGATTGCCGCGGCGATCTTCTCTACGTCGCAGGACCAGCCATTGCCGGAATGATCGAGCGTGACCGCGACCGGAACAGCTCCCGACAGGGCTGCGGCAGCGTCGAAATTCGGCCAGGCCGGCGACAGATAGATCGCCTCGTCACCGGCGCCGGCGAGAGCCGTCAGCGCCAGCTGGATGGCATGCATGCCGGACCCGGTGACGATGAATTGCTCCTCCGGAAACGTCTTGCCGAAATGCCTGGTGTAGTAGCGGGCCAGCGCTTGCCTGAGGTCAGGGATTCCCCTCTGCCAGGTGTAGAATGTCTCGCCGCCGGCCAGCGCCTTCGACGCGGCATCGGTGATGAAGGCGGGCGTCGGCAGATCGCCCTCGCCGGCCCAGAGCGGGATCAGACCCTCGCGCAGGCGGCCGTAGTTGACCACGGCGACAATGCCGCTTTCCGGCGCGGCGCGGGCTTCGGCGCGAAAGCTGTCGATCAGGCTCATGACAAATCCGTTTTCCCTTGGTGTTGCCGCTCTTTACCAGATACGAAAACAGAAAACCCCAGCCGCGAACGACCGGGGTTTTAGTCCAGCAATGGCTGGCTGAATTATCGCTTGGCGAGCAGATCGCGGATTTCGGTGAGCAGCGCAACATCGGCGGGGGGCGGCGCGGCCGGGGCAGCAGGCTTCTCGCGCTCGAGCCGCCGGCGCAGATTGTTCACCCCTTTGACCATCAGGAAAATGACAAAGGCTATGATCAGGAAATTCAGCGCCACGGTGATGAAGCTGCCGTAGGCAAAGACCGCGCCTTGCTTGCGCGCATCTTCAAGGTTGGTGGCAGTTACATTGTGCGACAGGCCAATGAAGTAGTTGTTGAAATCGACCCCTCCGAGCGCGCCAATGAAAGGCATGATGACATCGTCGACCAGCGAAGTGACGATCTTGCCGAACGCAGCGCCGATGATGACGCCGACGGCCAAGTCCATCACATTGCCCTTGGAAACGAATTCCTGGAATTCTTTCAGCATTCGACCCTCCTTGTCATGACCGGCCGCGCTGCCGTTCCGTCCTTGCGGCATCGACCCGGCGGCAACATAACAAAAACCTGCGGTTGCAACATGGGCAAAAGGAGAAAGCAACCGCTTTCTCTTTCCGTCACGTCACCTTGGCCGCACCCGGGCTTTGCGCCTGAATCGCGTGACCAAGACCATGCTGCCAAAGCCGCGATGGACATGGGGCTCAAGCTGTGATTGCGTTCGGACAAGCCGGATAAAAAGACGGCAAAGGAGGAAATTTCAGGCGTGCAGGGCTTGTTCATCGTCATCATCGCGATCGCCTATGTGACGCTGCTGTTCGCCATCGCCAGCCTGGGCGACCGCCGCTCGGCGACATCCGGGTCGAGCCGAGCGCGGCCTTTCATCTACGCGCTCAGCCTGGCCATATACTGCACCTCATGGACCTTCTTCGGCTCGGTCGGCCTCTCCTCCGAACGCGGCCTCGAATTCCTCGGCATCTATACCGGTCCGGTGCTGGTGTTCGTGTTCGGTTTTCCGCTGCTCAACCGCATCGTGCGGCTGGCCAAAACCGAGAAGATCACCTCGATCGCCGACTTCCTCGGCGCGCGCTACGGCAAGAGTTTTACCGTCGCGGCGATCGCCACGCTGATCGCCACCATCGGCGCGGTGCCCTATATTGCGCTGCAGTTGAAGGCAATCTCCGGTTCGGTCAGCCTGATGGTCGAGCACTATACGGGATCGCCCCCTTCCTTCGATCCTTTCGTCAGCGACATTTCGCTGGTCGTCGCCATGCTGCTGGCCTTGTTTGCCGTGCTGTTCGGCACCCGTCATGCCGACGCCACCGAACATCAGGACGGGCTGGTGCTGGCGGTGGCGGTCGAAACCGTGGTCAAGCTCGCCGCCTTTCTGGCGATCGGCCTGATGGTCACCTTCCTGATCTTCGGCGGCCCGGGCGACATGTTCGCCAAGCTTGCCGAGAATGCACAAGTGCGGCAGGCGATGGGCTACAACACCTCGCTCGCCACCTGGCTGGTGCTGACGGGCTTGAGCGGCTTTGCCATCATCATGCTGCCGCGGCAGTTCTACGTCACCATCGTCGAGAACCGCGGCGAGGCAGAATTGCGCACCGCGACCTGGGTGTTTCCGCTCTACCTCGTGGCGATCAACCTGTTCGTGCTGCCGATCGCCTTTGCCGGCCTGTCGCTGGTCGGTACCGGCACCAGCAGCGATCTCTACGTGCTGTCATTGCCGCTGTTCAGCGGCCACGACGTGCTCGCCATGGCGGCCTTCATCGGCGGGCTGTCGGCGGCAACCGCCATGGTGATCGTCGAAAGCGTGGCGCTGTCGATCATGATCTCCAACGACCTCGTCATTCCGCTGTTCGTGCGCCGCTTGCTCAAGACCTCGACCTCCGAGAATGAGGACTGGTCGACGCTGATCCTCAATGTGCGGCGCGGGGCGATCTTCATCCTGTTGTTCATCGCCTTCCTCTACTATCGCGAGAGCACCAACAGCGCGCGGCTGTCGTCGATCGGCCTGATGTCCTTCGCGGCCATCGCGCAATTCGCACCGGCGCTGATCGGCGGGCTGATCTGGCGCGGCGCCAATGGCAGGGGCGCCGCACTCGGCATGGTCGCCGGCATTCTCGTGTGGGGCTACACGCTGCTGCTGCCGTCGTTTGTCGCGCCCGACACCGACATCCTCGTGCACGGGCTGTTCGGCTTCGAGGCGCTGCGGCCGCAGGCGCTGTTCGGCACGGTCGCCGAACCGCTGAACCATGGCGTGTTGTGGAGCCTGTCGATCAACACGCTGTTTTTCGTCCTCGGCTCGCTGTCACGCGCGTCGGTACCGCTGGAGCGCATCCAGGCGTCGATCTTCGTGCCAAGGGATGCCGGCCCGATGCCCAGCCTGCGCCGCTTCCGCACCGCCATCACCGTCAACGACCTGAAGGACACGATCGCACGCTATCTCGGCACCGAGCGCACCGAGCGCTCGTTCGAGTCGTTCGAGAAGACCAACGGCACCTCGCTGCACGGCAAGGAGCAGGCGAGCATGGACGTCATCCGCTTCTCCGAGCAGCTTCTGGCCAGCGCCGTCGGCTCCTCCTCGGCGCGACTGATCCTGTCGCTGCTGTTTCGGCGCCATGACCGCGAATCCCGGGACGCCTTCCGTCTGCTCGACGACGCTACCGAGGCGCTGCAACACAATCGCGACCTCCTGCAGATCGCGCTCGACCAGATGGAGCAAGGTATCACCGTCTTCGACCGGGATTTCCGCCTGATCTGCTGGAACCGCCAGTACAGGACGCTGTTCGACCTGCCCGACGAGATGGGCCAGGTCGGCGTTTCGCTCGACCAGATCCTGCGCCATCTCGCCGAGCGCGGCGACATCCCCGCCGACCAGCGCGTGACGATGCTCAACCGGCTGACCAGCTTCGTCAGCCCCTGGCAGATGGAGTTGAAGACCAGCGGCCGCATCCTGGAGCTGCGCTCCAATCCGATGCCGGATGGCGGCATCGTCGCCACCTATGCCGACATTTCCGGACGCGTCGAGCAGGATCTGGCGTTGAAGCGCGCCAATGAATCGCTGGAGCAGCGGGTCAAGACCCGCACCATCGAGTTGACCCGGGTCAACGAGGAGTTGGCGCAGGCGCAGATGCTGGCCGAGGAGGCCAATCTCGGCAAGACACGCTTCCTCGCCGCCGCCGGCCACGACATTCTGCAGCCGTTGAATGCCGCCCGGCTCTATTGCTCCTCGCTGATCGAGAAGGCCGGCAAAGGGCCGACCGGCAAGGCGGCGGTCAACATCGAATCCTCGCTGGAATCGGTCGAAACTATTCTTGGCGCCGTGCTCGACATCTCGCGCCTCGATGCCGGCGCGATGAAGCCAGACGATACCGCCTTCAACCTCGACGGATTGCTGCGCCAGATCGGCAATGATTTTCGGCCAATGGCGGCGGAGAAAAAGCTCGACCTGACGATCATGCCGTCGTCGCTGACGGTGGTGACCGACCGCAATCTGCTGCGCCGCCTGATCCAGAACCTCGTCTCCAACGCCATCAAATATACCCGCAAGGGCCGTATCCTGGTCGGTGTGCGACGGCGCGGCGAACTGGCGGAAATCCAGGTGATCGACACCGGTATCGGCATCGCCGGTGACAAGCTGAACACGGTCTTTCATGAGTTCACCCGGTTGGACGAAGGCGCGCGCGAAGCCGAAGGCCTCGGTCTTGGCCTCTCCATCGTCGACCGCATCGCCCGGGTGCTCAGGCTCGAAATCCGTATTTTCTCCAATCCGGGCAAGGGCACGCGCTTTTCCGTCATCCTGCCCGTCGCGGCGGTGCAGCAGCCGCGACGCGAGGTCGAAACCAAGGCTCCCGCTCGTGCCGCGGCTTCGCTGGCCGGGCTGCATGTGCTCTGTATCGACAATGACGCCCGCATCCTCGAAGGCATGCGGCTGTTGCTCGAAGGCTGGGGATGCAAGGTCGACACGGTGTCCGGCTCACGCGATCTGGAGAACGCCGCGCCACACCGCCCGGACATCGTGCTTGCCGATTACCATCTCGACGGCGAAACCGGTCTCGACATCATCGCCCGGCTGCGTGCGACCCATGGCAACGACCTGCCGGCCGTGCTGGTCACCGCGGACCGCTCCAACGAGGTGCGGGCGGCGGCCGGCGGGCTGGAGATTGCGGTGATCAACAAGCCACTGAAACCGGCAGTGCTGCGCTCGATGATGGCCAGGGTCAGGCCGCTGGCATCAGCGGCAGAGTAAGCCAAAAGGCGGGCCGGACGGAACCGGCGACATCAGCCCCTGTGGCCCAGGCTTCCCAAGTAAGCGCAGAACATATCGGCCATCGCATCGGCATAGGTTTCGATCTCGGCCGGCGTTCGCGGGCTTTCCGAAAAATCCTTCCCCACCGCGCTGAGTGTCGTTTTGATCAGATCGCCGGCCACGGCGCGGACGGCCTCCGGGGCCTCGGGCAATGCCTCCCGCAGAAAGGTCTGGACGGTTCGTTCCCCCGAGGCTCTCGCTTCGTGCGCCTCCGGTGCGTCACGATAGAGAGGTGCGGCGTCATTGAGCGCCACGCGCACCTCGGCCTCTTCGCACTCCGAGCGGATGAAGGCGTGGACAAGTGCACGCAGCCGTTCGAGCGGCGGCTTCCGGTCGTCCTCGAGTATGGTGCGCAGCAGGCCACCGGTCTGGCGCCATTCATCGCTCTGCAGCCGGAACAGCAGTGCGGCCTTGTTGGGGAAATACTGATAGAGCGAGCCGACGCTCACCCCGGCCTTTTCGGCAACGCGCGTGGTGGTGAAACGCTGTGCGCCTTCGCTCTCCAAAACCTGAACAGCAGCCTGCAAAATCGCCGCGACAAGGTCCGTGGCGCGCGCCTGTCTCGGGCTGTTTTCGTGAGGAAATCGAATGGCTTGGGAGTCCGGTCATGTCTCGGTTCGGCAATGCGAATTGGAAACCTGAAGGATTATTCGTATTTTCCTCCCAACACAAGAACGCAGCCATTTTCGACCGGAGACTTTCATGACGACGCTGACCAACGCCCCGCTGGCACCCCTGCTCGCCCGCCTGTTCAAGGAAGCCAATGCCGCGACTAGTCCGGCGGTGGCTGCGCTCTCGCCCGAGGAGCGGGCGCGTCTGCTCAGCAGCAAGACCGAATATGTCGATTTCTACGGACGGCTGAAGGACCTCTGGCTGGCGATCTCGCCGGAAACCGGCACGCTGCTCTACATGCTGGCGCGCAGCAGCGGCGCACGCGTCGTCATCGAATTCGGCACCTCGTTCGGCATCTCGGGGCTCTATCTCGCCGCGGCGCTGCGCGACAATGGCGGCGGCCGCCTGATCACCACCGAATTCGAACCGTCCAAGGTGATGCGGGCCAAGGCCAATCTGACCGAGGGCGGCCTCATCGACCTGGTGGAGATCCGCGAGGGAGACGCGCTGCAGACGCTGAACGCCGACCTGCCGGAGACGATCGATCTGTTGCTGCTCGACGGCGCCAAGGCGATCTATCCGGAGATCCTCAGCCTGGTCGAGAGCCGCTTGCGGCCCGGCGCGCTGGTCATCGCCGACAATGTCGATTTCTGCCCCGAGATCTGGAACGGGTGCGCTCACCGGCATCGGGCTACATCTCCACGCCGTTCGGCGAGGACGTCGAACTGTCCGTGCGACTCGGCTGAAAGCCGGTCCCATCGCCGCATGGGATTCAACCCTGCGGCTCAAATCTCCATGTCGCCCCAGGGCGGCCGTAGGCGTTTACGTCAACCAACGCGCAAACCCCGGGCCTTCGACGACGGTCGGGCCTCCAGGCGCAGGTGACGTCATGAACAACATGCTTCTTTCCTCCTGGCGCGCAGCCCCGCGCCCAGCCCTGTTGGGGCTTCTGCTGTTCTTCTGCGCGGGTTTCGCCGACGGCGCGCTCGTGCCTTTCTTTCCGCTCTGGGCGAGCGGCGAGGCCGGCATTCCTGTCGGCATGATCGGCCTGCTGTTCGGCTGCTATGCCGGCGGCGAGCTTCTGGCCGCACCACTGATCGGCGGCATCGCCGACCGGATCGGCCGGCGGCCGGTGCTGATTGCCTCGTCGCTCGGCGTCGGCGCCGGCTTCCTGGCCCTGTTCTTCGTGCATGGCGTCGCCGTTACCGCGATTGTTCTGCTTCTGACCGGCATGTGCGAGTCCGTGCTTCATCCGACGATCCTGACCGTGATCGCCGACGTGACCGCGCCATCCACCCATCCCCGCTGGTTCAGCCTGGCGCGCGTGAGTTCTAGCGCCGGGCAGATCCTGGACCAGCCTGCGGCGCGCTGCTTACGCTCATGTCGCTGCGCAGCGTGTTTCTCGCCGGTGGTGCGATGCTTGTGCTGGGCGGGATCGTGATGCTCTTCGCGCTCAACGAGACGATCGGCGTCGGCCACGCCACCGGCGACGATCGCCATGACGGTGAGGACGAGGAAGAGGAAGGCCTGTCCGCGTTGCTGCCGGCATTCCGCGACGGCCGGCTGGCCAAGCTACTGCTCTGGGTCGTGCTGTTCGAGGTAGCCGGCAACTGGATCGAGGCGGTGATCCCGCTCTATGCGCATGATGCCGGGACGCTGACGCCATCCGGCGTCGGCGCGCTGTTCGCCTATGCCGCCGCCCTGACGGTCGGCTTGCAGATGCTGGTCAGCCGCATGGTCGAGGCACGGTCCGCTCTCTGGCTGACGGTCGGTGCCGGCCTCGCGACGATACTGGCCTTTGCGCTGCTCGCCGCCTCGCCCGCAATACTGACGCTGATCGGAGCCGTCAGCCTGTGCTCGATCGCACAGATGCTGGTCGGACCGCTGGTGCCGACCGCCGTCAATGCACTGGCGCCGCCCGCACGGCGCGCCTCCTACATGGGGGCTTCGTCGGTGGCGGTCGACCTCAAGGACTCGCTGGGGCCATCGATCGGCACGGCGCTTTACGCGCTGGCGCCGCGCCTGCCCTGGATCGCCGGCATTCCGCTGGTGGCGATCGCATCGCTCGGCCTTGGCGCGACAATCGGCCGAGCGCGACGCCCCTCATGCGAATCCGGATCAGATCGGAGCTCGGGACCGGAAGCGGTCGACACAACGGAGCCACCCATGGCTTGGTCGCCAAAACCGGCAACGGAACAGCCGTGAGCCTCGGCATTCGGCGCTCAATGCGCTGGCTGCAACGGGTCACTGCCGATCTTGGACAAAAGGATCACCGCCTGGGTGCGACTGTCGACGCCGAGCTTTTGCAGAATGGCCGAGACATGCGCCTTGATGGTCGCCTCGGAGACGCCGAGCTCATAGGCGATCTGCTTGTTGAGCAAGCCTTCGGCCAGCATGCCGAGCACGCGGGTCTGCTGCGGTGTCAGCGCCTGCAGCCGCTTGATCAGGTCCGATATTTCGGGGTCGCGCTCGACGCCGAGATCGACGCCGACGGGCGCCGCGATGTCACCGGCGAGCACCGATTGCACGGCGTTGCGGATCTCTTCCATGCTGGCCGATTTGGAGATGAAGCCGGATGCGCCAAGATCGAGCGCGCGCCTGATGGTCGCCGGATCGTCATGCGCCGAAACCACGATCAGCGGCACCGCCGGATGGATGCCGCGCAGCGAAATCAGGCCGGAGAGGCCGCTGGCGCCCGGCATCGACAAATCGAGCAGCACCAGATCGACATCCTCATTGGCCACGACCAATGCCTTGGCACTTTCGAAATCGCCGGCCTCGTGAATGGCGGCGACATTGCCGATGCCGGCAAGCGCTTCGCGCAACGCACCGCGAAACAACGGGTGATCGTCGGCGATGACGAAAGAATAGCCTGACGGCAAATGTTCCTCCCCGAATCCCGTCGATGATTTTTAAGCTTTTCGGGACCAGTCGGACGATTATGAGGGGCAGCGCGCTGTTTTCAAGCGGCAAAACCAGCGCGCGGCATTTTCCCTACTTCGCAAGATCAAAGTACTACAGCGTCCTTTGCGCATCCAAAAGGACGCGCGGCGCTGTAGGAAGCTCAGGTCTTTTGCGAATTGAGCTGAGCGCCGCCACCGTTGTCCTTGTCCATCTCCTTGACGATGCCCATGAAGCCCTTCAGGAAGCGCTCCATATAGCTCATCGTCTTGTTGAAATCCTCCTCGCTCGGCAGTTTCGATTCGAGGCGGGCGGACAGCGAATTCTCGAGCTTGGTGACGCGCTCGTCCATCGCCTTCATCGAGGTTTGCAGGCGGTCGATTTCGTCCTGGAAGGCGGCGCGTTCGTCGGCCGCCACCTTGCAGACGAGTTGGCCCGAACGTTCCTCGCAAATCGACATCGCACCGGTCTGCGTGTCCATGCGGACATAGCCGTTGGCGGATTTTTCCAGCCGGTAGCGGTCGGTTTCTTCCGAAGAGGCGGAGGCCGCGACCAGCGAAATCAGCGCGGCGGGGATCAAGATGTGTTGCAGACGCATGTTGTCCTCCATGGCCAAGGCCTGAAATATCGCATGTTTGCGCCGGAAATGGGGAAGACCCTTGGCGTGGCCTTCCCCGCACGACTGGTTCGGACTATAGCGCAACCATGTCTCAGTTTATCTACAAGATAACCCCGCAAGCGGCTTGGCGCGAGGCCGAAGCCAGTGGCCGCTTCACCGGCGCGCTGATCGACGTCGCCGACGGCTTCATCCATTTCTCCACGGCAGCGCAGGTCCGGGAAACCGCGGCAAAGCATTTTTCCGGCCAGGTAGACCTACTGCTGGTCGCCATCGACGCCGCCAGCCTGGGCGATGCCTTGAAATACGAGGTTTCGCGCGGCGGCGCGCTGTTTCCGCATCTTTACGGCGTGCTGGAGCTGAACACCGTCAAGTGGGTCAAGCCGCTGCTGCTTGGCGCCGATGGCGCGCACCAGTTCCCGCCGTTGGAGGCCGAATGAGTCTGTTCGACCGGCTTGGCCAAAAACTGCTGTTCACCTTCGATCCGGAAACCGCGCATGGGATGTCCATCGCGGCACTGCGTTGCGGATTGCCGGTCGGCGCGCGGACGGTGCACGACAGCAGGCTGAAGGTCAGCCTCTGCGGTCTCGATTTCCCCAACCCGCTCGGCATGGCGGCCGGCTACGACAAGAATGCCGAGGTACCCGACGCGCTGCTTGGCCTCGGTTTCGGCTTTGCCGAGGTCGGCACGGTCACGCCGCTGCCGCAGGCGGGCAACCCGAAGCCGCGCATCTTCCGGCTGACGGCGGACGAGGCGGTGATCAACCGGCTGGGCTTCAACAATGAAGGTCATGCGGCGGCCGAGAAACGCCTTGCCGCGCGCAAGGGACGTCCCGGCATTGTCGGCGTCAACATCGGTGCCAACAAAGACAGCGCCGACCGCGTCAGTGACTATGAGCGCGGCGTCGCGCGCTTTGCCTCCTATGCCCGCTACCTCACGGTCAACATCTCCTCGCCGAACACGCCCGGCCTGCGCAACATGCAGGCGCGCGAGCAGCTCGGCGAACTTTTGTCGCGTGTCATGGCCGCGCGTGCGTCAGCCGCAGCCCAGCCGCCCATTTTTCTCAAGATTGCGCCGGATCTGGTCGAGGCCGAGCTGGAGGATATCGCCGCCGAGGTCGTTGAAAAACGGATCGACGGCATCATCGTCTCCAACACCACCATTTCGCGGCCGGCATTGCACAGCACGGACACCGCCGGCGAGACCGGTGGCCTTTCGGGAAAACCGCTATTCGAACGCTCGACCACCGTGCTGGCAAAGATGCGCAAGCTGCTTGGCCCGGGCATCGCCATCGTCGGGGTGGGCGGCGTCGATTCCGCCGAGACGGCGCTGGAGAAGATCCGTGCGGGTGCCGATCTCGTCCAACTCTACACCAGCATGATCTATGCCGGACCGGCACTGCCGGGACGCATTGTTGCAGGGATGGCACGCTTCGCCGAGATGGCGCGGCTCAAGTCGATTCGCGAATTGCGCGACAGCCATCTCGATCTATGGGCGTCGAAGCCGCTCTAAAGAATTGCTCGAAAAGTGACCAGTCCTGTTTGAAATCCGCTGGCACGCGACTTTCCCGAGACTCGCAACTCCGCGTTCCGGCCAATTATCCGAGTCCCCTCAACCGAGCGGGTTCGGCTTGTCGTGCCAAGGCTTGCACCCGATAGGCATTCAGAATCTCTACCATCTTGTCGGTTGAAAATTGCCATCCACCAGGAAGGCAGCCCTCGGCTCCAAGACCTCTGTTAATTCGCATGAGCGAGGTGTCCTTCCTGGCGCCGGGTTCGAAGCTGTAACCACCACCTTGCCGCGGCTACGCGGCGGCCTCCAGACGTGGAAACCCTTTATATCTTGCCATGCAACTTTCTTCGGACCAGCATCTATCATGAAGCCGCTATCGTCCAAGGTCAAAGTGTGAGGGCGGATAAGCGACCGGATCAGGAATGGCACACTCGACCCTGCGAGAAATATTCCGATCCACCCAACCAGGTGCCCACCGGCTGGGCTCTGCACCATTCCAATTCCGGCCAAAATGAAAATCGGGCATGCTAGAAGCAACAGGAATGTCTTACCTCGTGATCCTCTTATGATCCTTGGCTCGATTGGTTCGACCACGTCTCCCATTGCTTCCCCGATATGTTAGCGCCCTCAATCAGGAAGGATAAAACAGTCTAGGCCCATTTTCCACCTTGCTGAAAAATCGGACAGAGAGGTGACCTAGAACGCTGTCCGCACCCTTAGCTGCAAGATCGCAAGCAGGCTGAAGCCGCGCGCCAGCAGGAACACGTGCAGCGCCGCCCACAGGCCGTGATTGCCGAAGGCAGGCGCGAGCGTTAGTAGCGCAACGGCAAAGACGAGGAAGGACAGCAACATCATGTTGCGCATGTCGCGCGACCAGGTGGCGCCGATGAAGACGCCGTCCATCTGGAACGCCAGCACGCCGCTCAGCGCGGTGAACGCCGCCCAGGGCAAATAGATGTCGGCGACCGAGCGGACCTCCTGCGACGTCGTGACGATGGCGACCAGATTGGCGCCGGCCGAAAGCAGCACCAGCGTCGCGGCACCGGCCAGCCCAAAGCCCCAGAACAAGGTCAGCCGCACCGCCTGCCGGAAGGGCTGTTCTGCCCGCGCGCCGACGGCACGGCCGGCGAGCTGTTCGGCGGCGGTGGCAAAACCGTCGAGGAAATAGCCGGCGACGAGGAAGAAGTTCATCAACACCGCATTGGCGGCCAGCGTCACCGTGCCGAACTGCGCGCCCTGGCGGGTGAACAGCGCGAAGGCGGCAAGCAGCGAGAACGAGCGGATCATGATATCGCGGTTGAGCGACAGCATGCGCAGGAAGGCGGCCATATCGAGCAGCCGATGGCGCGGCAAGGGCGGGGTCGCGCGGAAGCGGCGGACCACGATGGCAAGACCAAGCAGCATGGCCAGGAACTCACCCGTGACGGTCGCCCAGGCGACACCGGCAACGCCCCAGCCCAGCTTCAGGCCAAGCAGGAAGCAGAGCGCGATGTTGATGCCGTTGAGCACCAGTTGCAGCACAAGGCCGAGCCCGCCCTCGCCGCGGCCCAGCACATAGCCGAGGATGGCATAGTTGATCAGCGAGAAGGGTGCGGCCAGCAGCCTGATCCTGATGTAGACCCCCATCGCCTCGCTGACGCGCGGTTCGGCGCCCATGAACCACTGGCCGCCGATGGCGATCAGCGGCGAAAGCGCCGCCAGGACAATGCCGGCAACGACCGCGATCAGCACGGCGCGCCAGAACACCGCCTGCTCCTCCAGCGCGTCGCCACGCCCGAAAGCCTGGGCGACGAGGCCGGTGGTGCCCGAACGCAGGAAATTGAAGCTGGTGAAGACGACGTCGAACACCAGAGCGCCAGCCGCAAGGCCACCGAGTAGGGCCGCGTCACCAAACTGGCCGACAACAGCCGTGTCGACCAGGCCGAGCATCGGCGTGGTCAGATAGGCGAGCGTCATCGGCACCGCTATGGCGAGCACGGAACGGTTGGTGACGACAAAAGATCTGACGTCGGCTGGGGTTGCATCCTTGTCCAAGGGATCGCGCCTTGCTGATTGCTGCTTGATTGAAGCGCCGATGTGCCCCATTTTCCGGCCACCGCGCAATCATTCTTCCCGCGACGGCCAACCGAAATCCCGGTCTGGCGCGAAGCCGCCGGATCCCGTTCATGCCTCTGCAGATCGTCCACCACCCCGACTACGATGCCGGCTTCGCCACCAACCACCGCTTCCCGATGAGCAAGTATCCGCTGCTTATGGAGGCCTTGCGGGCACGCGGCCTGGCCGGTCCCGGGGCGCTCAACACCGCGGAACCCGCACCGGCGTCATGGCTGAAGCTTGCCCATGCGGCGGACTATGTCGACCAAGTCGTCAGCTGTTCGGTGCCGGAAAAAATCGAGCGTGAGATCGGCTTTCCGGTCGGCCCCCGCGTTTCTCTGCGCGCGCAGCTTGCCACCGGCGGCACGGTGCTGGCGGCGCGGCTTGCGTTGCGCCACGGCATCGCCTGCAACACCGCCGGCGGCAGCCATCATGCTCGGCGCGCGCAAGGTGCCGGCTTCTGCACCTTCAATGATGTCGCTGTCGCCTCGCTGGCGCTGCTCGCCGAGAATGCCGCACAAAACATCCTGGTCGTCGATCTCGACGTGCATCAGGGCGATGGCACCGCGGATATTCTGCGCGATGAGCCGCGCGTGTTCACCTTCTCGATGCACGGCGATCGCAACTACCCCGTGCGCAAGATCGCCTCCGACCTCGATATCGCGCTGCCCGACGGTATGGGCGATGCCGCCTATCTGGAGAGGCTGGCCACGATCCTGCCGGAGCTGTCGGCGCGGGCGCGTTGGGACATGGTTTTCTACAATGCCGGCGTCGACGTCCATGCGCAGGACCGGCTCGGCAGGCTGGCGCTTTCCAACAACGGCCTGCGCGGCCGCGACGAGATGGTCATCGGCCACTTTCGTCCGCTCGGCATTCCCGTCTGCGGCGTCATCGGCGGCGGCTATTCCACCGATGTGCCTGCCCTTGCCGCGCGGCACGCCATCCTGTTCGAGGTCGCGTCGGACTACGCCTAGGAAGCTACTTCCGGTAATTGGCGATCCTGAGCAGGATGAAGGCCGGCACGACGATCGCGGCACCGAGCAGGATGTAGCCGAGGAAGCGGTCGATGGCGTGGAAGCCCAGGTTCCAGAGGTCGATGAAGAACCTCTGTATGCTGTAGAACACATCCATGGGCGACCAGCCGAAGGCATTCATGACAAGGCCGACGAGGAACGACACCACCAGCAGCTTCAGGATCACCCTGAGCGGCGAGTCGCCGAGAAAGCGCGTCAATGCGGACAAGGCCGTCTCCCGATTGAGATGCCCGGACTCATGGGCACGGCCCAGAGATACGTGCTTGGCGGTCATCCATCAAGCCAGCCCGGTCTGTGCCCGGGCAAGCCCGGAACAGGTGATGGAGACTCCGAGCTTCAGACGGCCTGAAATTCTTAAATATCGGTAAACAGGATCATTTTAATTTATTGAAAATAAAGCACAAAATCGTCATTTTCGAATTTTGCGCAATGTGCGTGCAATTTTCACCTGCGAGACAGTCGGCGTCTTTCAGGTGACTGGTTGCGCGGCGCTCTGACCCCCTACCCCTGCTGGCGAACGCCAGTTTGAGGACCGTGCAGCCATCCCTGAAAGACACCAAATCGGAGCCCGACCGCCCCAACGGTCAGGCTCCCCGGGAGTTAACCTGCGTACCGATTTGCCGGATGCGCGTTTGTGTTGGAGTAATGCTCGTGTCCTCTCAAGCAAAGATCGTCCTGATGGCCGGTGTCCTTGGCATCTGCCTTCTCGGGCCGGCGATGGCCGCCGACCTTTCACCGACCTACAATGATCCCCCCGCCTTCCAGTGGAGCGGCGCCTATGTCGGCGTCCATGGCGGCACGGCCTTCACAAGGATGCCCAATCCGTTCGCCGATCGAAATGGCTTCGCTGGCGGCGTTCAGGCCGGCTACAACCAGCAGATGGGTCCCGCCGTTCTCGGCGCCGAGATCGAGGGCTCCTATCTCGGCGGCGCCGAACACGACGTCCAGGGCGGCAAGATCAAGGAGAAATGGCGCGGCGCCGCCAAGGCCAAGGCAGGCGTGAGCTTCGACCAGACGCTGCTGTTTGGAACCGGCGGCGTTGCCCTGACCAAATTCGACAAGGGCGACAATGTCAGCAGCGCCGACGGATGGAAGGTCGGTTATCTCCTCGGCGCCGGCATCGAGCAGGGCTTTGCCGGCGGGCTGTCCGCCAAGGTCGAGTACGACTATGTCCGCACCCCCGGCGTCGAAACGACATCGGCCCTTGGCACGTCCAAGACGACGATCGGCAGCCATGAACTGAAGGCCGGCATCAACTACCGGTTCTAGAGCGGGCGAATTGTATTGCGCGGTGCCTCCTGGGGCATCGCGCAATCCCTGTGTTTCGATGCGCGCCGGTACCCCGGATGGCCGGCTTTTTCGACAATGGATCCGTTTCCGCACCTCGCTGCAATGTCGATGCAATCTTCGCGATCTAGGTCCCGCGCGTAATCTTCATGATGGGAACCTGTTCCGACATGTCCACGCGTGGCGCCGGCCTCCTGATACGGGCTCCGAAGATCGTCTTCATCGCTATCGCGCTCGCGCTGGCGGGCTGTGCCTCCGATATCATGAAGAATTATGTCGGACAGCCGGTCGAATCGGTCGTCCTGGATTATGGTCCTCCGACGGCGATCGTCGATCTCGGCCAGGGGGAACGCGCCTATCAGTGGCGCAAGGTGTCGACGTCGGCGGTTTCCGGGACATCGAGCGGCGAGGTTCGCGAGACAAAACACGGAACCGTCTATGAAGAAACCGAGACGCCCGGCTATATCGAGCGTCAGGAATGCTTCTACACATTCTACGCCCGCGCTTCCGGCGGCCGCTGGTTCATCACCAATTTCCGCCAGCCCAAGCTGGAATGCGAATGAATTGCCGCGGCCCCCGACCGGCCGCGGATAAAGGAGAATATTTATGCGCGTCCTGTTGATCGAGGACGAACCGGAAATGGCCTCCGTGCTGAAGGCCGCTCTCGAGCGCCTGGACATCATCGTCGACCATGCCGCGACATTGGCCGATGCCGAGGCGATGGCGCGGCTGGGCTATCACGACGCGGTGGTGCTGGACCGCCGGCTGCCGGATGGCGACGGCCTCAGCCTCATACCGCGCCTGCGTGCCTTGCATCTGGATGTGCCCGTCATCGCGCTGACGGCGATGAGCGGGTTGGAGGACCGGGTCACCGGGCTCGATGCCGGCGCCGACGACTACATGGTCAAGCCCTTCGCCACGGTGGAACTGGTCGCGCGGTTGCATGCCCTGCACCGGCGCTCGTTCACCTCGCGCGCCAACCAGACCATGGTCGGCCGCCTCACCTATGATTTCCGCCACCGCGAGGCGCTGGTCGAGGATCAGGCGCTCGATCTGCCGCGGCGCGAAAGGCTGGTGCTCGAAACGCTCATCCGCCGGCCGGGGCGGACCATCATGCGCAGCGCGCTGGAGGAGGCCGTCTACGCGCTGGACGATGAGATCGGCTCCAATGCGCTCGATGCGCACATTTCGCGGCTGCGCCGCAAGCTCGACGATGTCGCCGCCGGCATCGAGATCCGGGCGATCCGCAACCTCGGCTATCTCTTGCGGGCGGCCTCGTGAAGAAGGTCCGCACAGGCTCGCTGCAATGGATCCTGGTTCGGCGGCTGATCCTGCTGCAGGCGGCGACGCTGCTGATCTTCATCGTGCTTTGCGCGGCAGCACTTTGGATTGCCAATCCGCGCCTGCTGATCGACAACGAAGCTGCCGTCGCCGCGGTCAAGGATGCCGTCGACCGAGACAAGGATGGCAGGCTGATCGTGCGCGATACGGAAGAACTCATCGCGTTTCGCGAGGGCTTCCCCAATGTCTGGTACATCGTTCGCGATGGCAGCGGCGAGAGCGTCCGCTCCGGCAACATACCCGACATCTACACCAGGAGCTTCGGCGACCTGCTTGGCGAGGCCGATCACGCCACGATCGGATTCTCCGACAAGGACATGCGGCCGGAAGCCTATATCGAAAACGCTTCGACCAGAGCCGGCACGGTGCAGATCATCGCCGCGACGCAGTCGTCGCGCCAGCAGACCGACGGCCTCGAAGTCAACATTTCGGCCACCGTCGAAGTCGCCCGCAATCCGGACGGCAGCAGGAACTGGGAGCGCGCCCTGCCGGCACTCGCGCTAGTCATCGCGATCCTGCTTTTGCCCATCATCCTCGTCATGGGCACGACAACGCTGGTGACGACGCCAGCCGTGGTGCGCCGCTCCTTCGCCGGCCTTGTCGAAACGGTCCGCCAGGCCGCGCGTATCGATATCGGCACCCGTGCCATGCAACTGCCGGTCAAGCAGGTGCCACAGGAGATCGCGCCGCTGGTGCATGCCTTCAACGAGGCGCTCGCCCGCCTCGCCCAAGGCTACGACCGCCACAACCGCTTCCTCACCGACGCGGCACATGAACTGCGTACGCCGATTGCCATCCTGCGCACACGCGCCGAACTCTTGAAGCAGGAGCCGCAGAGCGCGCGCCTGCTGCATGACATCGAGCGCCTGTCACACCTTGCCCAGCAACTGCTCGACCATCAGTTGCTCGACCGCCCGTCGGACCAGCGCCAGATCGTCGATCTCCGCGACCTCGTCAGCCGGGTCGCCGCCGACTTCGCTCCGTTGGCCATCGAGGCCGGCTACGACCTTGCCTTCGAGCCTCCGCCCGGCAAGGCCGAGGTGGAGGTCAATGTCCTGCAAATCGAACGCGCGCTCGCCAATCTGGTGCGCAATGCAATCGAGCATGGCGGCGGCAGCGGCACGATCACGATCGCCATCGACGGGACCGGCGGCATCGAAGTGCGCGACGAGGGCCCGGGCATTCCCTTAGAAGAGCGCGAGAATGTCTTCGAACCCTTCTACCGCTTGCAGCCGCAGTCGCGCGGGGCGGGGCTGGGCCTGAACCTCGCCCGGCAGATTGCGCTGCTGCATGACGGCACGATCCGGATACTGACGGGCTCGTGGCGCGGCGCCCGCATCCGCATGGAGTTGCCGGTGCGTTCGTGACGGTGCCATGTCCATCGTGTCAGCCGACCGATGCCACGATGTCGACCCCTGGCTTATCTGTTTTCTAACCAATTGCCGCTATTGCCATTCCAAGAGCGGGAGCCAGGCTTTGGTGGGAACGGGAAAAATCGGCGCGCACCGCGCAATCACGCTGTCGGTCGTCGTGCCATGCTACAATGAGCGTGACGGCGTGGCCGAGCTTCACCGACGCGTCAGCGCCGTATGCCTCGAGCAAAGCCCTTCCTATGAGATCGTGCTTGTCATCGACGGGGCGACCGACGGCACCCGGGAGGCCATTTTCGAACTGGCCGAAAAGGACGACCATGTGGTCGCCATCGACCTTGCCCGCAATTACGGCCACCAGATCGCCTTGAGCGCGGGGCTGGAGTTCTGCCGCGGCGAGCGCATCCTCATTCTCGACGCCGACCTCCAGGATCCGCCCGAACTGCTTGGCGCGATGATGGCGAAGATGGATGAAGGCTTCGATGTCGTCTATGGCCAGAGGGTGAAGCGCGACGGCGAAAGCTGGTTCAAGCGGGCTTCCGCCTCGATGTTCTACCGCTTGCTCGGCCGGATGGTCGATGTCGAGATCGCGCCGGACTCCGGAGACTTCCGGCTGATGAGCCGCCGGGCGCTCGACCATCTGAACGCGATGCCCGAACGCTACAGGTTCATTCGCGGCATGGTGAGTTGGATAGGGTTGAAGCAGGTCGCCTTCCCTTACGAGCGGCACCGGCGCTTTGCCGGCACCACACACTATCCGCTGAAGAAGATGGTTCTGCTGGCGGTCGATGCGATGACCAGCTTTTCGATCGTGCCGTTGCGGTTTGCCTCGATGCTGGGCATGATGTTTGGTCTGCTCGGCCTGGTCGTGCTCGGCTACACACTGCTCGAATGGTCGAGGGGTAACGTGGTGCCTGGCTGGACGAGCCTTGCCGCGATCATGCTGATCCTGGGCAGCGTCCAGCTTCTGGTGCTCGGCATCTTCGGCGAGTATCTCGGCCGCATGTATATGGAGACGAAGCGGCGGCCGCTCTATTTCGTCAGCGAAATCGTTTCACGCGACCGGCCCGCCAAGGACAGCGACCTGCCCGTCCATCGCCTGCAGGAGATGGCGAAAAGAGCCGCGCGTGGCTGAGGCGAAGGTCGACCTGATGCAACGAGAACGGCATGGGCAGGATGTGGTCGGCACTTCCGTTTGATGTCTGGCGGATGCTGCGCTTCGGCGCCGTCGGGCTTCTCAACACGGCGCTTGGATACTCGCTGATCCTCGCCGGGCTTGCGCTGGGCCTCGGCGATATCGTTTCCAATGCGGCAGGCTATGCCGCGGGCCTCACCCTTGGCTTCTTCCTCAATCGCCAATGGACATTCGGACGTGCCGGCGGCTTTCGCCCCGGTGCCGTAGCACGATACGCCATAACCTTTGTCGTCGCCTATGGCGCCAATCTCAGCGTCGTGATCGCCGCCATGTCCGCCGGCCTCATCGAGAACCCGTTTGTCCATTTAGCGGGAAACTGCCTTTACTCGGTCATCTTCTATCTCGGCTCGGCCCGTTTCGTTTTCGTCGGCCGCGCGGATGCCCCGGCCGCGACGAACGCGAAATTGCCCGGAGTTGCGACATGAACCAGGCCGCAGCCATCGCGACAGCAACGCCTTCGCTCGGGGACGCACAACGCATCAGGCTGGTCTTCTGCCTTCTCTGCGCCTGCGTCGTGGCCTCTGTGCTCGCCGCCTTTGCCGGCGCGATCCTGCAGGATCCCGACAATTGGTGGCAGGTGAAGGTCGGGCTGGACTTCCTGGAAAACCGGACGTTTCCGACCGTCGACCCCTATTCCTATACGTCCGCGGGCCAACCCTGGATCGCCAAGGAATGGCTGGGGCAGGTCTTTCTGGCCCTTGCCTACAGCGTGGGCGGCTGGAATGGTGTCGTCACGCTGATCATAGCCACGGTCGGCCTGACCGTCTTCCTGATGGCATGGTTCCTCAGCGCATGGCTGAAGCCGATACTGGCGATAGCGCTGGCCTTTGCAGCGGCCTTCCTGATCGCTCCGATCTATACGGCGCGCCCCCACGTCTTCACCTTGCCGATCATCGTTGTCTGGACGGCGATGCTGTTTCGTGCCGCGCAGGAAGAGAAGGCCCCGCCTTTGTGGCTGCTGCTACTTGTCGCCTTATGGGCCAACCTGCATGCCACGTTCACCCTGAGCTTCGTCATCGCCACCTTTGCCGGCCTCGCTCTCCTGGCGCGCTCGGGCCTGTCGAAACCCGCCCTCCTGGCAAAATGGGTCGCCTTCGGCCTGCTCTGCCCACTGGTCAGCCTGCTGCATCCCTACGGCGTGAAAGCCATCCTGGCCACGTTCACCGTGGCCTATGGCAACGAAGCGGTGCCGCTTATCCTGGAGTGGCGGCCGTTCAATGCCCAGGAACAGCTCTTCCAGGAAGCGGCGATGCTGTTGGCGCTGTTCGGGCTGTTGGTATCGAGGCCGCGGATCGGCTGGGCCAAAGCGTTGTTCATCGTTTTCGCCTTGCATGTCTATCTCGCCCATCTGCGATTTGTGTATCTGCCCTTCCTGCTGATTCCCTTGGTGATCGCGGTCGAGGTCGCACAGCAATACCCTTCGCTCTCGACCACGACCTGGCTGACGGACAAACGTGACGGGCTCGAAAAACTCTTCGCCAGCCGGTTCTACGCGATATGCGGCGCGATGGCTGTCTTGCTGGTCGGCTCGGTCTTGATCCTCGGCAGTGCCTATCAGGTGGCGCCGAGCCCGAAGACATCCGCCAACGGCGCCCTCGCATTTGCCAGGGATCACCAGCTCACAGGCAACGTGCTGAACTCCTATAATTTCGGCGGCACGCTGATTTTCCACGGCATCAAGACCTATATCGACGGCAGGACGGACCAGTTGTTCCTGGGCGGGTTCACGAAAGCCGACGACGCGACGGGGCACAGCGACGGAAAGCCGCTGCTCGAGGCCCAGTTGAAGAAATACGCCATCGGCTGGGCATTGCTTACGGCCGACGACACCCGCATCCCCTTTTTCGCGGAGTTGGGCTGGAAACGGGCCTATGCGGACGACGATGCCGTGATCTACGTGCCCGGCGCCTGATTTTTCGGCGCCTGTGCCAATCGGGTTCGCCGATCGAACCTCCGGTTTCCTGCCTTGACACTCATGTTGCAGTGCAGCAAAGTTGCGCAACAAAGGATGGGCCTGTGCGACCAACGAACAGGCATTTTTCACAGTATCAGGACGTCGCCGCATGAGCAGCACAGCAAGTTGCGCCGCACCAATACCGCCGACCGCACCACACGGACCGGCCGAATGAACTACAGGCGCGACATCGATGGCCTGCGCGCTGTTGCGGTGCTGCCCGTGGTGCTCTTCCACTTCGGCGTGTCCGCCATTCCCGGCGGCTTCACCGGCGTCGACATCTTCTTCGTCATATCGGGCTATCTGATCAGCGGCAGCCTGCTCGACGATCTCGAGCGCGGCCAGTTCTCCATCGGCCGCTTCTACTGGCGCCGCGCGCGGCGCATCCTGCCGGCGCTGACCTTTGTCATCCTGCTTGCGAGCATCGCCGCCTGGTTCATCCTGCTGCCGTCCGACCTCCACGAATACAGTCAGAGCGTGATCGCCGCCTCGACCTTCTGGTCGAACATCTATTTCTGGAAAACGACCAACTATTTTTCCATCGACGCGGAATTGCGGCCGCTGCTGCACACATGGTCGCTTTCGGTCGAGGAGCAGTATTACATCTTCGCACCGATCCTGGTGTATCTGATCTACCGATACGCCTCAAAGCGCTGGCTGACGATATTGCTGCCGATTGCCATAGGCAGTTTTGCCCTGGCGGTCATGGCAACCACGCTGGCGCCGACCGCCGGCTTCTACCTGCTGCCGACGCGCATCTGGGAACTGGCGCTGGGCGCCATGCTGATGCTGAGAAAGCCGCCGGCGCTTGCCAGCCGTCCGCTGACGGAACTGATCGGGCTGGCCGGTTTTGGCCTGATCGCCTTTGGCTTTCTGACGATTTCGGAGAGCGACCCGTTTCCGGGCTACAATGCCCTGTTTCCCTGCATCGGAACGGCGCTGCTCATCTATGCGGGCCAGCCCCATGCCGACCGACCGGTGCCGGTCGCCACGCGCGTGCTGCAGCTCACCCCGCTGGTCTGGATAGGCCTTATCTCCTATTCGCTCTACCTCGTTCACTGGCCGATCAATTCGTTCGTCCACTATCTCTCGCTCAAAGCCATCGGCGTGCCGACGATCATGGCGATGATCGTGGCCAGCGTCGCGCTGGCGACGTTCTCGTGGAAATATGTCGAGCAGCCCTTCCGCCAGAAGCGGGCCTTCACAGCCCCTCTGCCCATTTTCGCCTTCTCGGCGACGGCGATCGCCTTGCTGTGCGTCGGCGGCCTGGCCGGTGCGTTGGGCAAGGGCTTTCCGCAACGGTTCCCGGACTTCTCGACGGAACGGGTGCTGGTGGGTGACTGGCGCAACGGCGTCTGTTTCAACGAGGGCGCGAGCCGGATCGAGAACTGGAACCTCGCCGACTGCACCCGAACGCATGGCTTTGCCACCAATGTGCTGCTGTGGGGCGATTCCTTCGCCGCGCACTACGTGTCAGGGCTGGAAGCCAATGCCGAGAAAATCCAGGCCAACGTCATCCAGTACACCTATGCCGGCTGCCCGCCCAACCTGAGCTACTTCTCCTATGCCCGGCCGGCCTGCACGCGCTTCAACGAGCGGGCGCTGTCGATCATCCGCGATGCCAACATCCAGGCGGTGATCCTGAGCGGCCGATGGACCGACTACCAGGCAAGGGGCTTCGACGGCCTGCAGAAGACGGTCGACCGGCTGCGCGACATGGGCGTCAAGGTCTATGTCATTGGCCAGTCTCCGGAGTTCATCGCCGACGTCCAGAAAATCGCTTTCTTCGCAAGACGCGAGCACGTCGCGAACACATCCTGGCCGATGGCCATGGATCCGGACATCAACAAGCAGGTGCTGCCATTCGTCAAAGGGGCAACTTTCATCGACCCGCTGGCCTATCTTTGCGACGCGGCCGGGTGTTCCTATGCCGACGCGGGAACCAAGCAGTTCCTCTACTTCGACTACGGTCATTTCTCGTCCGCCGGCGCGACGCTCGCCATCTCGAAATACTGGCCAAGCTTCGCCGCCAGCAACAAAGTCGCCAAGGCAAAATAGGAATCGCGGCCAGCGCCGAGGGAAGCGCGAAAGCGTTTGTTCGCGGGATCGCTTTGCGATTGCCCGAAGGCCGAACCTCATGGTAACGAGGGCACGCGCGGGTATGATGTAATGGTAGCCTGTCAGCTTCCCAAGCTGAACGCGCGGGTTCGATTCCCGCTACCCGCTCCAAACTCCCGGAATTTCTCGTAATCAGGGTTTTGCCGGAATCTTGCGGATGAAATGTATCCGTCGAACTGGCATCTCGATGAGACGACTTCAGACCGATTCAATCAACTTGGTCAAAAACGTCGCGAACACGCGGACGCGTGGACTTTCTGAACTCGCGGGAGGTCGTATGAGCCAAATGTCGCCCCGACTGACTGCATAGTCGGCGAGCACCGTGCGAAGACGCCCATCCGCGATGGCACGCGCCGCGAGATAGTGGGGCAGTTGGGCAAGGCCGAGGCCGGCTATAGCGGCCAGCGCCACGGCTTCGATGTCGTTGAACACAGGCCCATTTGCTGGACGTCCGGGTGGCTTCCATCCTTTGAAGGCCCAATATTCCAGCCGGCCTGTCGTAGGGAACCGGAGACGCAGACAAGTATGGGCGGGTACGTCATCGGGCGTCTCGGGTGCCCCCCGTCGTTCCAGATAGGCGGGAGATCCGCAGGTGACGAACCGATGTGGCGCGAGCTTGCGCGCAATCAACCGAGAAGTCTTCAAGGTCACCTGTGCGCAGGACTAGGTCAAAACCCCCTTCCACGATATCCACCATCCGATCGTCCAGACTGACGTCGAGAACGACCTTGGGATAGGCCGCGATGAATTGATCGAGCGCTGGAACGATAATGCGGCGTCCCATGGCCGCCGGTATACTCACCTTCAATAACCCACGCGGGAAGGTGCGTGTCTCGGCGATCGCATTCTCGGCTTCCTGAACATCTTCGATGATGCGCATCGCGCGTTCAAACAGAAGATTGCCTTCACCGGTCAACGCGATGGAGCGAGTCGTACGGTGGAGAAGCCTGACACCAAGCCGGGCCTCCAGGCGAGCAACGGCCTTACCGACCGCTGAAGCAGATACACCAAGACGCCGCCCCGCCGCTGCGAAGCCGCCGGTCTCGACCGAAGCGACAAACGCCACCAGGCCGCTCATTGATTCGAGACTGCTAATTGCGGACATTTCGTCCGTATTATTCGGTCAAAGGCACCCATTCCGTCAATAAGCGACTTGCCCGATATTGCGTCCGGGAAGGATCAACCCTTCGGCCAGCCTGGTCGCGTCAAGGTTTACCTAGCAGGCAAACGGAATGGAGCAGGTTGTGCAAAATGCAAATTTGGTGAGCCGGGAAACGCCATCGTTCCGTGAAATTCAAACCGACGACCGGCCGACCTTTACCACAACCATCTTGTGAAGGTCGGCACGACAAACGCCGCTCAAGTGTTCAACATTCCTAACTTCACGCCACTCGCTTACCCAGGAGAACAGACATGAAAGACAGCAAGCGCCTCATGGAGCGGTTCGTCGAGTTTATCAACACTGCGAGCGAAAAGCTCGCCGAGGAACTCATCTCTCCGAAAGCAATGTTCCACGTTCCCGGCCGTCCCGAGCCGGTGACTGGACCGGCCGGCTATCTCGAGATCATCGGAATGATGCGCGGCGGCTTTCCTGACATCAAGTGGACTCTCGAGGAGACGATCACCGAGGGGGGCAACGTCGCCGCGCGCTTCACCATGAGAGGCACACATCAAGGGAGCTTCTTCGGCGTTCCACCCACGGGAAAGAAAATCGCCGTCCAGGCGATGAATTTCTATCACTGGTCGAATGGACAGATCGTCGGCGAACGTGGGCAGCCGGACTTGTTGGGGTTACTGCAACAAATCGGCGCCGCACCCATGTGACGTGCGGTGCATGCCCCCTGCATCGAGATGGTAGCCGATGATTGAACCGGGCCGATGGTCGCGAGACAGCTCGGCATGAGCGAGGCCACGATGCGCCGGCGCCTCGCTTTTGAGGACGCCCTTCACCCGCTCCATTTGAACGCGCTACCCGCTCCAGCATGTGGCCGGAGATTTTGCTGCTGATTTGATCGCTGCTGGCAACTTGTCCGGATAGCAGGATCGGCACGGGATAGGTCAGGCATGTCTAAGCCTGGCCAACGCGCATCTGCTTCTTGAGGAGGAACCGGGCGAGGTTGTTGATGTTTCGCGGCGCCACCTTCTTAGGGAGATGCGATCCAAGACTAAGTGGGTGGCCCATTCCGTCACGGTTGGATGATCGGTGCCAGCCCCGGCACCGATTGCAAGACGCAAGCTTTGGACCCTGAATGTCTACGCAGTGACGACACCGGCCACGCTGCGGTGGCCGGCCTTTCGTCAACGGTTCGTCACAGCCAGACGCCGTGCCAAACCCGCTCGCGCCAGCAACGGACATGGCGGCGCCCGTGGCGCCAGTACCGACGGCAAACTCGTCTCCAGCCGTAGCGCCGTCTTCCTCCGTGATGGCGGCGATGCCAGCGATGCCAGTGACGATGGGAGACCTGCTCCACCTCGACCCGTCATCCCCTTCGAAGACAGCCGGATCCGGCTTGTCCAGTTCATCGAGAATTCCGTTGCCCTGAGGAATACCGGCAACTGCGCGGCCGGGTCCGACTACGCCCGCAAACGCCACGGCCCCCAAAACGCCCAGCATTCCAGTGAGAAGCAACCGACGTTCCATCAAAACCTCCCGAGTTGTTGACATCGACACCTCGTTCCCTCGCCCAAAACGGGCTCCAGCGAGAATGCCGATTGGGCGTGAACGCGCGAGTGCACTTGTTGTTCCATCAGCCGACTTCGCGCAGGATGAAATCGTGCAGCATCTTGGCGGCCGGCGACAGTACGCGATTCCTGACCGTGATCAGGCTGTAGGGCCTGACCTCGATGTCGAACTCGGTCTGAACGATGTCGATGGCGCCGGCGAGCCCGTCGGGGTTCTGGATGAATTTCGCCACCTGCACCGAAACCGGCGCGATGGCGTCGGACTGCGCGACCATGACCAGCGTCAAGAGCAGCGAACTGGTGTTGAGGATCCGGTCCGGCAGCGCGATGTTGCGGTTGAGGAAATTGCTCTCCATCGCCTGGCGCAGGGGCGAGCCACCCGACTGGAAGACCCAGTCATAGGCGGCGGTGTCTTCCAGCCGCACCACGCTGCCCCTGGTGAGCGGGTGGCCACGGCGTACGATCAGGCAGGCTTTCTCGACGCCGATGACACGCGATTCGAACAGCCGCGGATTGAGGTCGTCAGGGATGCGCGCGATGATGAAATCATGGCGCGTGGCGATCAGTTCGCGCGCCAAGACATTGGAGGTCTCGACCTGCATGGTGATCTCGATGCGCGGATAGATGCGGCGGATTTCGCGGATCGCCGGCACCGCCAGCTCGATCGCAGGCGCCGTCACGGCACCGAGAAACACGGAGCCACCCTTGCCCGCCTTGAGCTCTGAAATTTCGCGATCGACCTCGCGCATTTCCAGCAGGATCGAACGCGCACGCCTGGCCAGCGCCTTGCCGTAGGGCGTCAGCGTGATGCCACGCGGCAGCCTCTCGCACAGCTTGACCTCGAGCACGGCTTCCATCTCGGCGATCATGCGCGATGCCGCCGGCTGTGAAATGTTCATGACCTGCGCCGCCGCGCTCACCCGGCCGTGGTCGTCGAGCGCGACGATCATGCGCATGTGACGCAGGCTGAGACCACTGCGCAGAAGGGTTTCGCCATCGCCCGGAGTTTCGTTGTAACCATTTGAAACTGAAGACGGATTCCGTAACGCCGCCATTGTCTTCCCAGCCTCCACTCGCGACCCTCTGGCATTTGCCAGCGATCTGTCAGGCCTCATAACATATACCACTGTCGGTATAGCAACCATCAAAGATCGCATTTGACAGTTATGGCAAAAGGGTCACAACGTCAGCGCGTTCCGAGACGCAACGGTCGCCGACGATAAAAATCGTATCGATTGAAATCAGCGGCTCGGGGCCATGGGAGGATACCGGAGATCGATATGACGGCAGTAGTGCCTTGGCGCTTCTGCACGATTGCGCGGCCCGCGACCCCCGGGGTGCTGCGTCCATCAACCAGGGAGAGTTACGTGAAAATCATCAAGACACTGGCCGCAGTCGCGGCGCTTGGCATCGCTGCCATGACCTACTCGGCGCACGCAGCCGACAAGGGTCTTGTCGGCGTGCTGATGCCGACCAAGACTTCGCAGCGCTGGATCAATGACGGCGACGCCGTCAAGTCCCAGCTCGAGGCTCTCGGCTACACCGTCGACCTGCAGTATGCGCAGGACGACATCCCCAACCAGCTCAGCCAGCTGGAAAACGAAATCACCAAGGGCCCGAAGGCGCTGATCATCGCCTCGATCGACGGCACCACTTTGTCGGACGCGCTGCAGAAGGCCGCTGACGCGGGCGTCGTCGTCGTCGCCTATGACCGCCTGATCAAGAAGACCAAGAATGTCGACTACTACACCACGTTCGACAATTTCGGCGTCGGCGTGATCCAGGCGAATTCGCTGGTCAAGGGCCTCAAGGAGCGCTTCCCGAACACCAAGCCGTGGAACGTCGAACTGTTCGGCGGCTCGCCCGACGACAACAACGCCTTCTTCTTCTACAATGGCGCGATTTCGGTCCTGCAGCCGCTGATCGACGACGGCTCGATCAAGATCAAGTCGGGCCAGACCGGCATGGACAAGGTCGGCACGCTGCGCTGGCTGGCGGCCACCGCCCAGGCGCGCATGGACAATCTGCTCTCGGCCAACTACTCGGACGGCAGCCGTGTCGATGGCGTTCTGTCGCCCTATGACGGCCTGTCGCGCGGCATCACCGCCTCGCTGCGCGCCGTCGGTTACGGCACGGACGCACAGCCTTGGCCGATCGTCACCGGTCAGGACGCCGAGACCGCCTCGGTCAAGCTGATCATCACTGGCGAACAGTACTCGACCGTGTTCAAGGACACTCGCGACCTCGCCAAGGCCACTGTCCAGCTGGTCGACAAGGTGCTCTCGGGCGGCAAGCCCGACGGCCTCGATGAAAAGACCTACAACAACGACGTCAAGGTCGTTCCCTCGATCCTGTTGACGCCGCATGAAGTCGACAAGTCGAACTACCAGAAGCTGGTCGTCGACTCCGGCTACATCAAGGCCGAAGACCTGAAGTAATCTCGGTTGTAAAATCAGGGGTCCTGCGCAACGCAGGGCCCCTTTCGTTCACAAGCGACCCCGGTATTGTTTCTGCCGGCCTAGAGCAATTCCAGGAAAAGTGCGTAGCGGTTTTCCCGGGAAAAAGCGTAACGCTTTCCCTTGGGAATTGCGTAAAAACAAGAAAGTCTGGGAGCTTGACCTGATGACCTCGACGATTTTGGAGATGCGCGACATCACCAAGACGTTCCCCGGCGTGAAGGCGCTGTCCAACGTCAATCTCAGTGTCGAGGAAGGCGAGATCCACGCCGTGGTCGGCGAGAACGGCGCCGGCAAGTCGACGCTGATGAAAGTCCTGTCCGGCGTCTATCCCGCGGGCACCTATGACGGCCAGATCATTTTTCAAGGCCAGGAGTGCCAGTTCAAAGGCATCCATGACAGCGAACACAAGGGCATCGTCATCATCCACCAGGAGCTTGCCCTGGTGCCGATGCTGTCGATTGCCGAAAACATTTTCCTCGGCAACGAACACGCCAGATACGGCGTGATCGACTGGAACGCCAACGAGGCGCGCACCAGCGCGCTGTTGAAGAAGGTGGGCCTCAAGGAGGACCCCAAGACGCTGATCACCAATATCGGCGTCGGCAAGCAGCAGCTGGTCGAGATCGCCAAGGCTCTGAGCAAGGAAGTCAAGCTCCTGATCCTCGACGAGCCGACCGCATCGCTCAGCGAAAGGGACAGCCAGGCGCTGCTCGACCTTTTGCTCGAATTCAAGCGGCAAGGCATGACCTCGATCCTGATCTCGCACAAGCTCAACGAAGTGAACCGGGTCGCCGACAAGGTTACCGTCATCCGTGACGGCCGCACCATCGAGACGCTGGCCAGGAAGGACATTTCGGAGGACCGCATCATCACCTCGATGGTCGGCCGCTCGCTCGACGACCGCTACCCGCCGCGCGAGCCAAAGATCGGCGAGGTCGTGTTCGAAGTGAAGAACTGGTCGGTCTATCACCCGATCCATGCCGAGCGGCAGGTGATCAAGGGGATCGACATCAACGTGCGCAAGGGCGAGGTGGTCGGCATAGCCGGGCTGATGGGTGCCGGCCGCACCGAATTCGCCATGAGCCTGTTCGGCCGCTCCTATGGCCGCCGCATCACCGGCGAGGTGCTGCTCAAGGGCAAGCCGATCGATGTCTCGTCGGTAAGCAAGGCGGTCGAACACGGCATCGCCTACGTGACCGAGGACCGCAAGACCTACGGTCTCAACCTCATCGACCATATCAAGCACAACATAACGCTCGCCAATCTCGGCGGCGTGTCGCGTCACAGCGTGATCGACGATTTGCGCGAGCTTGCCGTTGCCAACGACTATCGCAAGAAGACCAATATCCGCGCTTCGAGCGTCTATCAGATGACCGGCAATCTTTCCGGCGGCAACCAGCAGAAGGTGGTGCTGTCGAAATGGCTGTTCGCCGACCCGGAAGTCCTGATCCTCGACGAGCCGACACGCGGCATCGATGTCGGCGCCAAGTACGAAATCTACACGATCATCGCGCGTCTTGCCTCGGAGGGTAAGGCGATCGTGGTCATCTCGTCGGAAATGCCGGAATTGCTCGGCATCACCGACCGCATCTACGTCATGAACGAAGGGCGCATCGTCGGCGAAATGCCGGCGGCGGACGCAAGCCAGGAAAAAATAATGCGCGCCATCGTTCGCGGAGAAGGAAAAGCAGCATGAGCACCGAAATCGCCCCCGCCCCGCAGGGCAACGTCGCCGAAGAACAGCGTCCACGCATCGCCGTCTCGGCATTGACGACGAACCTGCGCGAATACGGTCTGATTATCGCGCTGATCGTCATCATGCTGTTCTTCCAGTTCACCACGTCGGGGACGCTGTTCAAGCCGGTCAACCTCAGCAATCTGGTGCAGCAGAACTCGTTCATCATCGTGATGGCGCTGGGCATGCTGCTGGTCATCGTTTCCGGCTATATCGACCTCAGCGTCGGATCGGTCGCCGGTTTCATCGGCGCGCTGGCGGCAAACATGATGGTCATCTGGCAGCTCGGACCGCTCAGCAATCCGCTGGTGGTTTCGATCCTCTGCCTGATCGTGGGCGGCTTGATCGGCGCGGCACAAGGCTACTGGATCGCCTATCACCGAATACCGAGCTTCATCGTCACGCTGGCCGGAATGCTGATCTTCCGCGGCATCTGTCAGGCGCTGCTGGGCGGCGGATCCTCGGTGGGCCCCCTTCCGGACGACTTCAAGGCGCTGAGCTCCGGCTTCATCCCGGACGTGATCGGGCCGCTGACGCTGATCCCGCCGACGGTGAATGCCGCCGGCAAGACCATCTTGGGCAGCGGCCTGACGCTGCACATGACGACGGTGGTGCTCGGCGTGATCGCCGTGGTGGCCTATGCCTATTTCGGGCTTCGCACCCGGCGCAAGCGCGAGCGCCATGGCTATGAGGCCGAGCCCTTCCCCTTGTTCGTCGTCAAGACGCTGGTCGCCAGCGCCCTGGCACTGTTCCTGGTCTATGAGTTTGCCAGTTACAGGGGCCTGCCGGTGGTGCTGCTCGTCATGGGCGTGCTGATCTCGCTGTTCGTCTTCGTCACCAAGCGCATGACCATCGGCCGCCGCATCTATGCGATGGGCGGCAACCCCAAGGCGGCGCAGTTGTCGGGCATCAACACCGAGCGGCTGACGCTGTGGGTGTTCATCAATATGGGCGTGCTGTCGGCGCTGGGCGGCCTGATCATCGCGGCGCGTCTCGGCCAGGCCGTGCCGGCTGCGGGTCTGGGCTCAGAGCTCGACGTCATTGCCGCCGTGTTCATCGGCGGCGCCTCGGCAATGGGCGGCGTCGGCCAGGTCATCGGCGCCGTGGTCGGCGGCTTCATCATGGGCGTGATGAACAACGGCATGTCGATCATGGGCGTCAACGTCGACTGGCAGCAGGTGGTCAAAGGCCTGGTGCTGCTCGGCGCCGTGATCTTCGACGTCTACAACAAGAACAAGGCCTGACAGGCTTAGGCGAGGCAAGTAGGAGGCATACGATCGCGGCGCTGCCGGCGAGTTGTCGGCATCAAGAAGTCCCCCGGGGGATCAGGCCCGCGAGCGCAATCCGGACGAAGAATTTCACCCGTGGCGCGGCTAGGTCCGAGCCGCGCAGGTCAAGGTTTGCCAAGAGGCAACCACACATGAGAGAGGACTGATCATGCTGATCTCGCAGATTCTCGACGACGCCGAGACCATCCGTGTCGTTGCCCGCAATGGCGGCAAGACCCGGATCATCAACGGCGCCCGCAGCGTCTACTCTCTGGCGATGGAGGCTGCCCGCACCGGCGTCGGCCTCGCCACCCTGATCGAACGCAAGGGGCTCGGTGAGGCGATCGATCTCGATGCCGCCTACAAGAAGGGGCGGCTGTTGTCGCCGATCAATCACCCCGATCCTGCTCACCTGCACCTGACCGGCACCGGACTGACCCATCTCGGCTCGGCGGCGACACGCGATTCCATGCACAAGAAGCTCAGCACCGATGGCGAGGAACAGCTCACCGATTCCATGAAAATGTTCCGCATGGGGCTGGAGGGCGGCAAACCCGCCAAGGGCCAGGTCGGCGTACAGCCGGAATGGTTCTACAAGGGCAACGGCACGATGGCCGTCGCGCCGGGTGCCGCGCTGCTGTCACCGGCCTTCGCCAAGGACGCCGGTGAGGAACCCGAAATCGCCGGCATCTACGTCATCGGCGACGACGGCGCGCCGTTCCGCGTCGGCTTCACCCTGTCGAACGAATTTTCCGACCATGTGACCGAGCGCGTGAACTATCTCTTTCTCGCCCATTCCAAGCTGCGCAACGCCTCGTTCGGGCCGGAGATCCTGATCGGCGACCTGCCTTCCGACATCCGTGGCACGTCGCGCATCGTGCGCGACGGCAACACGCTGTGGGAAAAGCCGTTCCTGTCGGGCGAAGCGAACATGTCGCACACCATCGCCAATCTCGAACACCATCACTTCAAATATTCGGCGTTCCGCCAGCCGGGCGACGTGCATGTGCATATGTTCGGCACGGCGACGCTGTCCTTCGCCGACGGCGTCAAGACCGAGGCCGGCGATGTGTTCGAGATCGAAGCCGGGGATTTCGGCCTGCCGCTGCGCAACCCGCTCGAGATCGAACAGCCGGTGAAGGTGGCGGTGAAGGCGCTGTAGCGCCAGCTTCCCCTTCTCCCCCTGTGGGAGAAGGTGGATCGGCGCGCAGCGCCGAGACGGTCGAGGGGTGGGTGACGGAGTGCCGTCCTTGCCAAGCTGGAACACCCCTCATCCGACCGAGCTTCGCTCGGCCACCTTCTCCCCTTGTGGGCCTGTTGCGTAATTCGCTGGTTGTGATTCTCTGAGAGGGAGCTCGGAGGAATCGCGATGGCGGTGAAGCAGACTGGACAGTTGAGCTTGGCGGAGGCTTTTCTGGGCCACAAGCTGACGGGGGGTTCTTCGCCACTCGACCGTCTGTCGGGTCTGGTGAAGTGGTACCGCTTCGAGAAGCTGCTTAATGCGCTGCGCGATGGTGGACCGGGTCGAGCTGCCTGGCCGCCGCTGGTGTTGTTCAAGGCACTGTTGCTGCAATCGCTCTACGGACTGTCGGATCGCGAGTTAGAGGAAGCGCTGGGCGATCGGCTGTCGTTCCGGCGCTTTGCTGGGCTGGGGCTGGACGATACAATCCCCGACCACACGGTGCTGTCGCGTTTTCGCAATCTGCTTGTCAGCGAAGGGCTGATGGAGAAGCTGTTTGGCGAACTGGACCGGCAGTTGGAGAAGGCCGGCGTGATCCTGAAGCGCGGTACGATGCTGGATGCCACGCTGATTGATGCGGTCTCGACGCCGCCGACACCCGAGCGGCCGTCGCAGGATACGGACGCCCGCGTCACAGCACGCAAGGGCAAGAGCGGCCTTACCTTCGGCTACAAGGCTCATGTCGGGGTGGATGAAGGCTCTGGCCTGATCCGCACGGTGATCACGACACCGGCCAACGTCAACGACACGGTCGTGGCTGATCACTTGATCTGCGGTGATGAGAAGACGGTATGGGCAGACGCAGCCTATGACACCCATGCCCGCCGTGCTCGGCTCATGGCGGCCGGCAAGAAGGTGCGCATTGCACGGCGCCCCAACAAGCATCATGCGCTGCCGCCGCGGCTCAAGCACTACAATCGCCTGATCGCCAGACGGCGAGCAGCGGTGGAGACCACCTTCGCCACGCTCAAGAACCGCATGAAGCTGACCACGATCCGCTACATCGGGTTGGCCAAGGCTGCTGGTCAGGTGACAATGGCGGCCATCGCTTTCAACATGCGCCGATGGGCCGCCATCACGGGATAGGTGCGTCCACAATCCGGCCAGCCAAGGCCGAACCGCCACCTCAAACATCGAAACCAGACCTCAACCCCTAAGAACCAGCAATAGCCCGCTGATCCTGTTCCCCCGCCGTTCCTCCCAGTAACTGCGCAACAGGCCCACAAGGGGAGAAGGTAAGACGCGAGGCAGGCTTCAACCTCAATAAATATCGAAGTCGAAATACTTGGCCTGGATTTTCTTGTAGGTGCCGTCAGCGACGATCGCATCAATGGCCGCGTTGAGCTTGTCGCGCAGGGCGGTGTCGTCGAGGCGAACAGCGATGCCGGCTTGCGTCTCGGTACCCTTGACGTCGCCGATCAGCTTGCAGCAGCCGTCACTTGCCTTCTTCAGCCAGTCCACCAGCACGAACTTGTCCGAAATCACGGCATCAAGCCGGCCGTTGGTGAGGTCGGTGATCGCCTCTTCCTGGGTCGGGTAGAGCTTTGCCTCCGCACCCGCCTTGCCATAGGTGTTCTGGGCATAGTCGGCCTGCGTGGTCGAAGCCTGGGCACCGACCGTCTTGCCGGCAAGTGCCGCCGGGTCGGTCGAGGTCAGCTCGCTGTCCTTCGGCGCCACCAGAGCGAGCGGCGTGGTGTAGTATTTGTTGGTGAAGGCGACCTGCTTCTTGCGCTCTTCGGTGATGCTCATCGAGGCGATGATGGCATCGAATTTCTTGGCCTGCAGGGCGGGAATGATGCCGTCCCAGTCCTGGGTGACGATCTCGCACTCGACCTTCATCTGCGCGCACAGCGCATTGGCGATGTCGATATCGAAGCCGACAACCTTGCCGTCCGAGGTGATGGTGTTGAACGGCGGATAGGCGCCCTCGGTGCCGATTTTCAATTTCTCGGCGGCCTGCGCCGACAGAGAGCCGGCGGCCATCGCCAACATGGCAGCGCCTGCCGCCGACAGGATCCATTTTGAAATCTGCATTTTCTTGTTCCCCTTGAGCGCCGCATCGCTGCGACCGACAAGTCAGCCAAGCATGATGTGCCGGCACAGGCAAGTATTTTGCCTGGCGGCAGTCGAGGCTCAGCGCGCGGCGCGGAAATGCTTGGAGAGTTTCAGGCCCTGCGCCTGGTAGTTGGAGCCGAGATCGGTGCCGTAAAGCGCCTGCGGCCGCTTCAGCATGTGCTCGTAGACCAGCCGGCCGACGATCTGGCCATGGTCGAGGATGAACGGCACTTCGTGGCTGCGCACTTCGAGCACCGCCCGGCTGCCGGTGCCGCCTGACGCCGAGTGGCCGAAGCCCGGATCGAAGAAACCGGCATAGTGGACGCGGAATTCGCCGACCAGCGGATCGAAGGGCGTCATTTCGGCGGCGTAGAGCGGCGGCACATGCACCGCTTCCTGGCTGACGAGGATGTAGAATTCATCCGGATCGAGCACCAGTTCGCCGGCGCCGCTCTTGTGGATCGGTTCCCAGAAATCGACGACCTCCTGCGCCGCGCGCTTGTCGACATCGACGAGGCCGGTGTGATGCTTGCCGCGATAGCCGACCAGCCCGTCACTGTCGCCATTGAGATCGATCGACAGCGCAATGCCGCCGCCCGAAATATTCGGCGGTTCGGTGGCGACCAGCATTTGCGCGCGATGCAATTCATTGAGTTCGGCTTCCGAGAGCAGCGCGTTGCCGGTGCGGAAGCGGATCTGCGACAGGCGCGAGCCGGTGCGCACGACGATCGGGAAGGTGCGCGGGCTGACTTCCAGGTAGAGCGGACCGTTATAGCCGGCGGCGATCTTGTCGAACTCATGGCCACGGTCGGTCATCACACGGGTGAAGATGTCGAGCCGTCCGGTCGAGCTCTTCGGATTGGCGGAGGCGGAAATCTCCGCCGGCAATGCCAGGCTTTCGAGCAGCGGCACGATGTAGACACAGCCGGTCTCCAGCACCGCGCCTTCGGCCAAATTGATCTCGTGCAGCTTCAGCCTGTCGAGCTTTTCCGAAACCTTGTGGTTGGGACCCGGCAGGAAGGAGGCGCGCACCCGCCAGGCCTTGTCGCCGAGCCTGAGATCGAGGCTGGCCGGCTGGATCTGGTCGGTATCGAGCGCGCGCGGCGACTTCAGCGCACCGGACTGAAACAGCGCCGCAATGTCCTGATCGGGAAGAATGCCTGTCTGCCGCAAGGCTACGCTCCTAGAGGGCAGGCTTTTGGCGAAACCTGCTTGGTACAAACCTCTTAATGAAGCCGGCAATTGACGCAAGCGTGGTACGGGTCTAAAGGGTCGTTATCCGTGGTGATTTGGCCGGTCGGCTTGCAGCCACGTTAAACAAGTCGCTAAAGGACCGTTGGCCGCGAGGCCGTATGGACCGGTTGCGACTTTCGCGGCCGGTTTTTTTGTGTCTGGAACAAGAGCGATGAGCAGCAAGAAGCGCAACTGGAAGCCTCAGACAGCCCTCGTGCACAGCGGAACCTTGCGTTCCGGCTTCGGCGAGACCTCCGAGGCGATGTACCTGACGCAGGGCTATGTCTATCAAACGGCCCAGGCTGCCGAAGCCCGTTTCAAGGGTGAGGAACCCGGTTTCATCTATTCGCGCTACGCCAATCCGACCGTCGACATGTTCGAAAAGCGCATGTGCGCGCTGGAAGGTGCTGAGGACGCGCGCGCCACGGCATCGGGCATGGCGGCGGTGACGGCGGCCCTTCTGTGCAGCGTCAAGGCCGGTGACCACATCGTGGCGGCGCGCGCTTTGTTCGGCTCCTGCCGCTGGGTGGTCGAAACGTTGGCGCCGCGCTACGGCATCGAGGCGACGCTGGTCGACGGCACCGACATCGCCAACTGGGAAAAGGCGGTCAAGCCAAACACCAAGCTGTTCTTCCTGGAAAGCCCGACCAATCCGACATTGGAAGTGGTCGATATCGCCGCCGTCGCTTCGCTCGCCAACTCGATCGGCGCGCGGCTTGTCGTCGACAATGTCTTTGCCACGCCTTTGCAGCAGAAGCCGCTGCAGCTCGGCGCCCATATCGTCGTCTATTCAGCGACCAAGCACATTGATGGCCAGGGCCGTTGTCTTGGCGGCGTCATCCTGTCGGACAAGAAGTGGATCGACGAGAATTTGCACGACTATTTCCGCCACACCGGCCCCAGCCTGTCGCCCTTCAACGCCTGGACGCTGCTAAAGGGCCTGGAGACGCTGCCGCTGCGCGTGCGCCAGCAGACGGAGAGCGCCGGCAAGATCGCCGATTTCCTCGCAGAACAGCCGCAGATTGCCCGCGTCATCTATCCCGGCCGTGCCGACCATCCGCAGGCCGAGATCGTCAAGAAGCAGATGTCGGGCGGCTCGACACTGATCTGCCTCGACGTCAAGGGCGGCAAGCAGGCGGCCTTCGCGCTGCAGAACGCGCTCGACATCGTGCTGATCTCGAACAATCTTGGCGATGCCAAGAGCCTGATCACCCACCCGGCAACGACGACGCACAAGAATTTGAGCGACGAGGCGCGCGCCGAACTCGGCATCGGGCCTGGCACGCTCAGGCTGTCGGTCGGCCTGGAGGATACCGACGATCTGCTGGAAGATATCGCGCAGGCGCTGAAGGCCGGATAGCGGCAAGCGGCAGGCCGAGGGTTACAGACCCACCGCCTTGCGCAGCGCTTCGTTCATGCGCGTCTGCCAGCCGTCACCATCAGCCTTGAAGCGGTCGAGAACATCGGCATCTAGCCGCAACTGTATGGCACGCTTGGGCCGCGCAAGTGGTGGCCGGCCAACCTTGCGGCGCGAAACGACATCGGTCGGTTGTGCATCTGGATCGGCCTCGGCGGCAGCGATGATCGTAGCATCTTCTTCATCGGTCATCGCGGCGAGCGCCTTGCTGGCAAGCGCCAAAGCATCAGCACGTGACTGCTTTGGCGGGCTAGCCTCGCGGTGGACGATTGTCTTAGAGGTTTTCGACATAGTCCATTGGCGAAATCGAAGGATGGAGCGATCGCAAAATCCACGCCATGCTTGGCCTTGTTCGTCCTTGCCTTGTTTTCATCCCACTCGAACAGCATCGCCATCGGTGCGTTTCATAAATTATGTATACACAAAAATAGCGCCTAATCCAATAATTTTTGTATATACGATAACTTCTCCTAGAATCAAGCTGAGCCGTCGAGATCAGGCGCGCGACGGCGTCTCTTCCAGTTCCGCCGCCTTGGTGCCGATGGTCATCGCATTGCCGCGCCAGTCGACGGCGCCGCCGAGCCAGCCGCGTGCCCACATCGCCGGCAAGATCAGGTCGCGCGCCATGATTGCCGCGACCGAGCGTGGCGACAGGTGCCAACCCTTGGACCAGGCCAGGGCACACTCCGGAAGGTAGAAGGCCGCCAGCACGCCGATGGCCGTCAGCGGCAGGCTGAAGCCGGCGCCGGCAGCCGCAACCAGCGCAAGCGTCAGCGGCACCACCGCGCCAGTCAGGATCTCGGGCGCGAAGAACAGCGGGAAGGTGACGCGGCGCAGGCGCGCCCAGCGGGCCTGACGCGACCAGATCTCGCCAAGCCTGCGCCGGCCGAGCGGCTGCTCGAAGGGCGCGGCGACGAGATTGACGCGCAGGCCGAGGCCATTGACCAGCTTGGTCGCGGCCGCGTCTTCGGCGATTTCGGCGGCCAGCGCGCGAATGCCGCCATTGGCATCCAGCATCGGCTTGTTCCACAACATGCTCTTGCCCTGGGCAAAACCAAGACCAAGCGCCTCGCCGGCGTACTGCCAGCGCGCCTGCAGCGTGTTGAGGAAGGCGCATTCGACCTCGGCCCAGAAGCCCTGCGGCCGCGAACCGATCGGCGTCGAGCAGACAAGGCCGGTATCCGCCCGCCACGCCGCCATCAGATGCTGGATGTAGTCTCTCGGCATCAGCACGTTGGAATCGGCCAGGACGACCCAGTTGTGCCGTGCGGCTTCCCAGCCCTTGACGCAATTGTTGAGCTTGGGATTGGCGCTGACGCGGTCGTCACCGATCAACAGCCGGGCCGGCACTTTTGGAAAGCGGCCAATGGCGGCGCGGATCAACCTGACCACCGGATCGTCGGCATGGGCGACGCAGAAGATCAGCTCGTAGCGCGGCCAGTCGAGCGAGAAGGCGCGCTCCAGCGTCTCCTGCGTGAACGGTTCGACGCCGCGCGACGGCACGACAATCGACACCGGCGGCGATTTGCCGGCTGGCCGTGCGATGATCGTGCGCCGTTTCAGCTGTGAGGCGGCGAGCAGGATGCTGGCAGCGTTTGAAAGGATAAGAGCAGTCGAAAGCGATGCGGCTATGAGAGTGAGTTCCATCGAGATCTGGTCACTCCAGAAAAGACGGCCCGCATCGTGGCCGTTTTCAACAGTTCGACAGAGCGCCGAGTCGCCCGGTTCGTGCACACCATCATTGTCGTGTGTCACTTAAATGACATTCTTTGCCGGCACCTGCGTTTCAAAGTCAGGCGCGACAAGACGCGCACGTTGACCTGCTCGCCGGGAGCGCCGAAAGGTATCGGATTGTTTTGGAGCCGCTTATGTACCGCGCCGTCACGCGCAACATCGAAGTGCAGGTCAGGCCGTTCTACCTCGAGGACCGCTCGGATCCTTCCGAGAACCGCTATGTCTGGGGCTATCAGATAACGATCGACAACCAGTCGGACGAATTCGTGCAGCTTCTGTCGCGCTATTGGCACATCACCGACGGCGCCGGCCGGGTCGAGGAAGTGCGCGGCCCGGGCGTGGTCGGCGACCAGCCCGAGCTCAATCCCGGCGACAGCTACCAATATACGTCCGGCTGCCCACTCTCGACCCCGTCGGGCATCATGGTCGGGCACTACACGATGCGCAACAAACGCGGCGAGACTTTTGATATCGCCATCCCGGCGTTCTCGCTGGATCTGCCGGGGACAAGGCGGACGGTGAATTAGCGTCTTCTCCCCGTCACTATACGGGGAGAAATGCCCGGCAGGGCAATGAGGGGCGGCGTCGAGCCTTCCTGAGATATCGTCGAGGACGGGGTTTGCGCACGGCTATTCGCCGAAGTTAGCGCCGCCCCTCATCCGCCCTTCGGGCACCTTCTCCCCGTGAAACGGGGAGAAGGAAGGACTTTACTGTGCCGCGAATTCCGCCGGGTCGAAGTCGTACTGCGTCGAGCAGAATTCGCAGGCGACGTGGATGCCGCCATCCTCGGTGCTGTCCTTGATCTCTTGCGCGGAAAAACCCTCGAGGATGCCGCGGATCTTGTCCCTGGAGCATGAGCACTGGTCGGCGACGGGGGCGCCGCCGAAGACGCGCACGCCATGCTCGTGGAACAGGCGGTAGAGCAGCCGTTCGGCGCCGATAGTCGGGTCGATCAGTTCGGTCGGCTCGATGGTACCGAGCAGCGCCACCAGTTCCTGCCAGGAATTGTCGGCCGGTTCATGCGTCACGTCGCGCGGATCGCCGTCGCCGCCCGAAATGTCGGGCACGCGCATGCGCTCGGGTGACTGCGGCAGGAACTGCGCCAGAATGCCGCCCGCGCGCCACTGCTCACGCGCGCCGCCAACGCCGGGCGTCAAAAGCTTGGCCACCGAGAGCCTGATATCCGTCGGGATCTGTTCCGACTGGCGGAAATAAGTGCGCGCAGCGTCCTCCAGCGTTTCGCCGTCAAGCTGGACGATGCCCTGATAGCGCTGGGTGTGGGCGCCCTGGTCGATGGTCAGCGCCAGCACGCCGCTACCGAGCAGCGTCTGCTGGGATGTCTCGCCCGCAGCAACCAAAGCCTCGAGCCTATCGGCATCGAAGCGCGCATAGGCGCGCAGCGCCGACGGCGTCGAAAAATCCGCCACCAGCATGTCGACCGGCCCGTCGGTGCGGGTCTGCAGGATGAACTTGCCTTCGAACTTGAGCGAAGTGCCAAGCAACACCGTCAGCACACAGGCCTCCGCCAGCAGGCGGGCGACCGGCTCGGGATAGTCGTGGCGGCTGAGGATGGCGTCGAGCATCGGCCCGAGCTGGACCGTGCGGCCGCGCACGTCGAGCGGGCCGACCTCGAACGGCACAACATGATCGTCGCCGGCATAGCCGAACTCGCCGAGTTTGGGGTGATGTTCAGTCACTTGATGCGTTTCCAACATGACAAAGCTCCAGGGCGCGGCCATGCCGCCCCCTGGGTGCATGCGTCCAAACGCGCTTGATTTGCGTGATGCGGCGCAGATAGGCATCGCGCCCCCGCAGATCAAGCGCCCGGACACTTCAAGCCCCAAGACACCAGGCAAGCACCGCCTTCTGGGCATGGAGCCGGTTCTCGGCTTCGTCGAACACCACCGAATGCGGGCCGTCAATGACCTCGTCGGTCACTTCCTCGCCGCGATGCGCCGGCAGGCAATGCATGAACAGCGCGTCCGGCTTGGCATGCGCCATCAGCTTGGCATTGACCTGATAGGGCGAGAACACATTGTGGCCGCGGGCGCGGTGCTCCTGACCCATCGACACCCAGCAGTCGGTGACGATGCAGTCGGCCTGGTCGACGGCTTCCTCGGGCGAGCGGGTGAAGTGCAGCTTGCCGCCATGCGCCTTGGACCAGTCGATGTGCTTCTGCGCCGGCTCGCTGCCTTCGGGCACGGCGACGTTGAGGTTGAAGCGGAACCGCGCCGAGGCTTCGAGCAGCGAATGCAGCACATTGTTGCCATCGCCGGTCCAGGCGATGGTCTTGCCGGCTACCGGACCGCGATGCTCCTCGAAGGTCATGATGTCGGCCATCAGCTGGCACGGATGGGTATCGTCCGTCAGCCCGTTGATCACCGGCACCGTGGCATTCTCGGTCAGCTCCAGCAACCGCTCATGCGAGGTGGTGCGGATCATGATCGCGTCGACATAGCGCGACAGCACCTTGGCGGTGTCGGCAATGGTTTCCGAGCGGCCGAGCTGCATTTCGGTGCCGGTCAGCATGATGGTCTCGCCGCCGAGCTGGCGCATGCCGACGTCGAAGGAGACGCGTGTGCGCGTCGACGGCTTGTCGAAGATCATCGCCAGCACCTTGCCTTCGAGCGGCCTGGTGCGCTCACCGGCCTTGAGGCGCGCCTTTCGCACCACCGCGTCGTCCAGCATGAAGCGCAGGTCGCCCTCGGAAACAGTGGACAGATCGGTGAAATGGCGAACTGACATCAGCAATATTCCGGAATTACTTCGCGGCGGCCGCGGCGATGGCGTCCGCCAGGCCTTTGGCACCAGCGCGGATGCGGTTGAGCGCCTCGTGGATCTCGGCGTCGGTCACGGTGAGCGGCGGCAGCAGGCGGATGACATTGTCGCCGGCCGGAACCGCCAGCAAATGCTGGTCGCGCAGTGCCATGTTCACCTTGGTGTTGGGCATGGCGCATTTGAGGCCAAGCATCAGCCCGGTGCCCCTGATGTCTTCGACGACATCGGGAAACTCGTCGGCGATCGACGCCAGGCCTTGCTTCATCAGCAATGCCTTGCGCTGGACGTCTTCGAGGAAGCCGTCTTCCAGCACCACATCGAGCACGGCGTTGCCGACCGCCATGGCCAGCGGGTTGCCGCCGAAGGTGGTGCCGTGCACGCCCGACGTCATACCGACCACGGCTTCATCGGTGGCCAGGCACGCGCCCATGGGGAAGCCACCACCAATGCCCTTGGCGATCGCCATGATGTCGGGCGCCACGCCTGACCATTCATGCGCGAACAATTTGCCGGTGCGGCCGATGCCGCACTGGACCTCGTCGTAGATCAACAACAGACCGTGCTGGTCGCAAAGCTGCCGCAGCCGCTTCAACGACTGCGTCGGGACCGGGCGGATACCGCCCTCACCCTGCACCGGCTCGATCAGGATCGCGGCGGTTTCCTGCGTGATCGCCTTCTCGGCGGCATCGATGTCGTCGAAGCCTACCTGGTCGAAGCCTTCGACCTTGGGGCCGAAGCCTTCGAGGTATTTGTACTGCCCACCGGCCGCGATGGTGGCCAGCGTGCGGCCGTGGAAGGCGCCTTCGAAGGTGATGACGCGGAAGCGCTCGGGATGACCCTTGACGAAATGGTAGCGCCGCGCCGTCTTGATCGCGCATTCCAGCGCCTCGGCGCCGGAATTGGTGAAGAACACCTTGTCGGCGAAGGTGGCATCGGCCAGGCGCTCGCCAAGCCGGCTCTGCCCCGGAATCTCGTAGAGATTGGAGACGTGCCAGAGTTTTGCCGCCTGCTCGGTGAGAGCCGCGACCAGATGCGGATGGCTGTGGCCGAGCGAGTTGACCGCGATACCGCCGGCAAAATCGAGATATCGCTCGCCTTTGTCGGTAACCAGCCAAGTTCCTTCCCCGTGGTCGAAAGCCAGGGGAGCGCGAGCAAAGGTCTCGTAAAGCGCCGAACCGCTCATTATATGCGTCTCCGGTACCGGAAAATCAAAAAAGCCGCCAAAGCGGCGGCCTTGTGCGGCTTATCGTGTTTTTCGGCCATGAAGTCAACGAAAACGTCGCGTAGTGGCACGCGATAAGCCCCCTAACTCGACGCCGGCTCATGAGCGACCGGGCAAGTTGGGGAAAACCGAAAAAACCGATTCGTGTTGCACTTGGAACTCTGTCACCGAGTCAGCGCATAAGGTAATTGTAGTCGAGAAATAACTAGATTTCGTGCGGCGGACCTAATCACCAGATATATGTGGTGTCTGCCCAGCAAGGTTGCTGGGTCGGGAAGGGATTCCGATTGCGCACGCTTAGCAGGAGCGCGGTCTCATGAACTGGACTGACGAGCGGGTCGAACTTCTCAGGAAACTGTGGTCGGAGGGTCTGAGCGCAAGCCAGATTGCTGCCCAGCTTGGAGGGGTGAGCCGCAATGCCGTCATCGGCAAGGTGCACCGGCTGAAGCTGTCGGGCCGCGGCCGCGCAACGGCAACGCCTGCACGCCAGAAGAAGACGGCACAGGGATCGACCGTTCAGAAATCGGTGGCGCGCGCCGCAAGCACGGCACGCCACGTCACGACATCGATCGGTGCGACGGCTCTTCAGACGCAGTTCGACGCCGAACCGGTGACACGCCATCATTACATCCGCCCGGTCGAGAACGTCGTGGTGCCGATTTCGAGGCATCTGCAGCTCGTCGAGCTGACCGAGCGGACCTGCAAATGGCCGAACGGCGATCCGCTGTCGGAAGACTTCAACTTCTGCGGCAACGAAGCCGCCGAGACCGGTCCTTACTGCAAGTATCACGCCCGCGTGGCGTTCCAGCCGGCGGCGGAGCGGAGGCGCAATCGCTGAATAGCGAATAGCGAATAGCGAATAGCGAATAGCGAATAGCGAATAGCGAATAGCGAATAGCGAATAGCGAATAGCGAATAGCGAATAGCGAATAGCGAATAGCGAATAGGAACGGCTTGGCTTCTGTGACTGGGAGCAAGCCGTTTTTTGTTGCTATTGGCTACTCCCTATTCGCTTTCTTTTCACAGCCACCCATTCTTGCGGAACCGCCAGTAGAGAAACGAGCAGATCGCCGCGATGGTGGCCAGCACGATCGGGTAGCCATATTCCATCTTCAGTTCCGGCATGTCGGTGAAGTTCATGCCGTAGATGCCGGCGAATGCCGTCGGCACGGCCAGAATGGCGGCCCAGGAGGCGAGTTTCTTCGAGATCGCCGTTTCCTGGCTCTGACCGACCAGAAGGCTGGCCTCGAACGCGAACGCCAGCACCTCGCGCAGACTGTCGATCTTTTCCTGGACGGTGCGGATGTGGTCGGTCACATCGCGAAACAGCGGATGCATGGCTGAATGGATCTGCGGCAGCTCGGCGCTGGTCAGCCGGCGGCAGACTTCCACCAGCGGAAGCGCCGCATTGCGCAGACGCAGGAGATCGCGGCGCAGCATGTAGAGTCGCTCGATGTCGGGACCGGTCATTGGCTTCAAAAGCACCCTGTCCTCGATCGCCTCGACCTCGTCCTCGATCTGCTCGAGCACGGGCATGTAGTTGTCGACGATGAAATCGAGAATGGCATAGAGGACGAAATCCTCGCCCTTGGCCAGCGAATGCGGGCAGCTTTCCCAGTGCTGACGCACGGCGGCGTAGGAGGTCGAGGGGCCATGCCTGACGCTGACGATGTAGCCCGAGCCGACGAACAGATGCGTCTCGCCAAAAGTGACGCGGCCCTCGATCAGCTGCGCGGTGCGGGCGACGATGAACAGCGCGTCGCCATATTGCTCGATCTTCGGCCGCTGGTGCGGATGCTCGGCATCCTCGATCGCAAGCTCATGCAGATGGAATTGCGCCTTGACGCGCAGCAGGAGGTCACGGTCAGGTTCCAGCAGCCCGATCCAGACAACGTGACCCGATTTCTTGGCCCATTCGCCGGCTTCCTCGATCGGAATGTCGGCAATGCGCCTCCCGGCCGTGTAGACACTGGACGCGATGATGCCTGATGTCGGCGCCGCGGGTTTGAACTCTCGAACATATTCCATCGCAGCCTCCTGAAAGCAGGACCTTTAAGGCCTGAGAAGCTTAACGCCGGGATAGTTTAGCGCAATATGATCTAGCGTTCGAGAGGACGAACGTTATTTCGCCGGGAGCGTCGCCGACACGCTGATCTTGTCCGTCTTGTCGCCTTTCGGCCGCTCGGCCGGCATCTGGTCGCCGGTGACGATGTAATAGATGGTCTCGGCGATGTTGGTGGCATGATCGCCGATGCGCTCGATGTTTTTGGCGCAGAACAGCAGATGCGTGCAGGGCGTGATGTTGCGCGGATCTTCCATCATGTAGGTCAGCAATTCGCGAAACAGCGAGGTGTACATGGCATCGATCTGGTCATCGCGGTCGCGCACGAAGCCGATCTTGTCGACCGAGCGCGACGCATAGACGTCGAGCACTTCCTTGAGCTGGGTCAGCGCCAGATTGGCCAGGGCCTCCAGGCCACGAAACAGGCTGGTCGACTGGCGGCCGTCGGTGACGGCGACCACGCGCTTGGCGACGTTCTTGCCGAGGTCGCCGACCCGTTCGAGGTCGGCGGAAATGCGGATGGCGCCGACGATCTCGCGCAGGTCCGTCGCCATCGGCTGGCGCTTGGCGATGATGATGATCGCCTTGTCGTCGATCTCGCGCTGCCCTTCGTCGAGCACAGCGTCGTCGCGGATGACCTTCTCTGCCAGTCCCGGATCGGCATTGACGAGAGCGGCGACCGCCTGCTCGACCATACGCTCGGCATGGCCGCCCATCGCGGCGATGCGCTTCGACAGATACTTCAGCTCCTCGTCAAAGGCGCTCATGATGTGCACGGACTGCATGGACGAAATGCCTTCCCACGGGTTCTTGATCTTGAGTCGTTTCCTCGAATCCCCGCTGATACGCTAGCCGGATGACAGAAAAAGAAACGGTCCCGGGGAAAACTAGGGCGTTATCAGTGCGTCGGCAAATGAACCGAGAAGGCGGCACCCTTGCCGACCTCGGACCAGATCGTCAGCCTGGCATTGTGACGCGTCAGGATGTGCTTGACGATCGACAGGCCGAGGCCGGTGCCTTTCTGGGTCCGGCTGGTCTCGACATCGATGCGATAGAAGCGCTCGGTGATGCGCGGAATGTGCTCTTCGGGAATGCCGGGGCCGAAATCTCTGATCGTCACATCGATGCCGGGTTCGGAACCGTCCTCGCCGTGCGCGATCGTCACTAGAACGCGGCCGCCCGGCTGGCCGTATTTGCAGGCGTTTTCCAGCAGATTCTCGAAAACCTGGAACAGCTCGTCGCGATCGCCCGGCACATTAAGGGGCCCTTTGGCGAAATCCCGCTCGATGGTAACGCTGTTTTCGCGGGCAAGCGGGGCCAGCGAGTCGATGACGCTGTCGACGGTCTGGCGCAGATCGACCTCGGTTCCGGGCTTCAGATAGGGCTTCATCTCGAGCCGAGACAGCGACAGGAGATCATCGATCAGGCGCGCCATGCGGCCGGTCTGGTTCTGCATGATCTGCAGGAATTGCTCGCGCGCCGCCGGATCGTTGCGGGCCGGTCCGCGCAGCGTTTCGATGAAACCGGCGATCGAAGCGAGCGGAGTGCGCAATTCGTGGCTGGCATTGGCGATGAAGTCGGCGCGCATGCGGTCGATGCGGCGCGCCTCGCTCTGGTCCTTGAACACCAGCACATAGAGGTCGGTACCATGCCCGACCGAGGACGCGCTGACCCGGTAGGCCCGCTCGACCGGCAGCTTCTCGGTATAGTCGACGACATCCGAGGCGATCGTGCCCGACAGCACGCTGTCAAGCAGGGTCTGCATTTCCGGCGCCCGGAATTTCAGCGGCAGCGACAGGCCCGGTGCGATGCCGCCGAAAGCGGCAAAGGCGGCGGCGTTGGCATGGACGATGGTGGCGGAGCGGTCGAAGATGATGAGCGGGTCGGCGACGGCCGCTGCCAGATATTCGCCCGACAGGCGCTGCAGGCCGATCGCCTCGATCGCAGAAGCGCCCTCGGCGGATTGGCGCAGGCCGGCGGCCGGAAGCAGCGCCGCTGCAAACAACAGGAGCAGCGCCGACACCAGCGCGTAAGCGGAAATACCCGCGAAGGCAAAGGTGATCAGGATACCGACAACGCCAGCGACGAGCAACCAGCGACTGTTCCACAGCCGGATGGCCATGGCTTGCGCCACACTTGCCTGCTCTGCGCTTTGCTCAGCCATCGGCGCGTCCTATAGCCCTCTCTGGCGCTGTCCGGCCGTATGGCAACTTCCTGCTAGACCGGCATGGAGGCTCCCAATAGCATGAGTCCGTAAGCTGGAAAGGGTTCGTCTCGATGAAAAAAGCCAAGGAAAATCCCGCAACACCGACATCAGGTCCGCTGAAGATCAAAATCGACGGCAAGGAACGGGAGTTCGACATCGAGAATCCCGAGCTTCCCGACTGGGTCGAGGACAACAAGCTGACCGCAGGCGACTACCCCTACGACAAGAAAATGAAGACCGACGAGTATGATGAGACGCTTGAGAAATTGCAGATCGAGCTGGTCAAGGCGCAGGCGTGGCTGCAGGCGAGCGGCAAGCGGGTGATGGCGTTGTTCGAGGGCCGCGACGCCGCCGGCAAGGGCGGCACGATCTTCGTGCTGCGCCAGTACCTCAATCCGCGCACGGCGCGCAACGTGGCGCTGACCAAGCCGACCCCGACCGAACAGGCGCAATGGTACTATCAGCGCTATGTCGACCATTTCCCGACATCGGGCGAATTCGTCACCTTCGACCGCTCCTGGTACAACCGCGCGGGCGTCGAGCCGGTGATGGGTTTCTGCACGCCCGAGCAGCATGAGAAATTTCTCGACGAGACGCCGCATTTCGAACGGATGATCGTCAACGACGACATCCACTTCTTCAAATTCTGGCTGAACATCGGCCAGGAGACGCAGCTCGAGCGCTTTCACGATCGCCGCTACAGCCCGCTGAAGGCCTGGAAGTTCTCGCCGATCGATGTCGCCGGCATCACCAAATGGGACGATTACACCAAGGCGCGCGACACCATGTTCGAGCGCACCCACAAGGAGTTCGCGCCATGGATCATCGTGCGGGCCAATGACAAGCGCCGCGCGCGGCTGGCGGTGATGCGGCGCATCCTGCTGTCGCTGCCCTATGACGGCCGCGATCTCGATATCGTCGGCAAGGAAGACAAGAAGATCATCGGCGAAGGACCGTCATTCCTCGGCAAGCAAGGCTAACGTTTACTGCGCCGCGCGGCCACCGGCCTGCGCGGCGCAGATTCTTCCGGATCGTTCAGGCTGCCAGCCTGGCAATCCGCTGCAATCGCCGCAGCGTGGTGTCGTCCTGCAGCGCCTGCTGGAACAGCGATATCTCCTGGTCGATGCGGTCGCACAGCGCGCCGGTGTTTCCCTTGAGCAGGCCACGGGTCTGCAGCAGGGCGGCAACCGGCTTCTTGGCGAGCTGCCTGGCGCGGCCGAGCGTCGCCTCCTCGACGCCGTCATGCACGATCTCGGCGACGAGGCCGAGCGCCCTGGCGTCCTCGGCGCGAAGCGTGTCGCCGAGGCAGAAGAAGCGGAAGGCGCCGGCATAGCCGAGCTTCTGCGGCGCCAGGATGCTGGTCGCCGCGTCCGGCACAAGGCCGAAATCGACGAACGGCACCCGGAACGTGCTTTCATTCGAGGCGATCACCATGTCGCAGTGGAACAGGATGGTGCAGCCGACGCCAACGGCATCGCCATCGACGCAGGCGAGGATGGGCTTGGGGAACGTCGCCAGCGTGCGGAACATGTCGGTGACGGCTGCGATCAGCTTCTGATGCTTGGTGGCGTCGAGGAATTCGGAAAAGTCGCCGCCAAGGCAGAAACAGCCTGCCAGGCCACGCAGCACGACGACACGCACTTCATCGTTGTCAGCGGCTTCATGGAACGTCCTGGCAAGGCTTTCATAGGCCCTTCTGTCGAGCACCGGCCGGCCGTCATTCGACGACACGGTGACGATCAGCGTGTGGTTGCGCAGTTCCGGCTGCGGGTGCGGATTCACCGCCGTTTCCAACCTCATGACGCCCTCCTTTGACCGAACATGTCGGGGTATCCCCTGGCCAGAACCGGAGCATGATGATTGCGACGCGAACGCACCACATCCAGCGTGTGCTCGTTGAAGGAGAGCAGCGTCGCCACGACCTGCTGATTGCCGTAGGTGCGCTGATAGCCCAGCGGCGTCGCCAGGAAATGCAGCTGCAAGGCGCGCAACACCCACATCGGCTCGAACTCGATGATCACCTTGTCGACGCCGCGCTTCAGCCCCCACTCGACGAAGCCGGCGATCAATTCGGTGCCAACGGTCGAAACGCCGCGACGGCCATCGCGGAAACCGGCAGCCACCGCATAGCGGGTCAATTCCCAGATGTTGGGACCCGATGGCGGCGTTCCTTCGGAAAGGTCGGCCAAAACATCGGTCAGCAGATGGGGCCGCGTGGTCGGCAACATCCTTTGATAACCCGCGACTTCGTTGCCTCTGATGACGATCTGATGCACTGCCTCGTCATGGTCGAACTGGTCGACCTCGAATCCGTCCGGGCGCCGCAGGTCCTCCCACCCCATCTCCTCGACAAATATCTGGTAGCGCAGACGATGGACGGCCTCCCAAAGGTCGGGGCGTTCCATCAATTCTTGAGTTGTAAGACAAAAAAGCATGCCGTCGTCTCCTGGGTTTAAGAGGAAGATACGGCCGTGCTTCAACGAGAAAATTGCGTGATCACGTAGGCAAGAATTCTAGATCGGCACGGCCGATCTAGCTAATGTAGCCGCGCCTTATCGCTTCTGCGACGGCCTGGACCCGGTTGACGGCACCGAGTTTGCTTTTGGCGTTAAGAAGATGTTTCTCCGACGTGTGTTCGGAGATGCCGAGGATTTGCGAAATCTCCCATTCCGACTTGCCAACGGCGGCCCATTGCAGGCATTCACGCTCGCGCGGCGTCAGTTCGATATGGTCGATGGTCTTGCCGGCCATGGTGTGGAGTTGCATGGCGCGGCCAACGGCATAGGTCGAGACCAGCGACACCAGGCCGAACTCGGCCGCCGACAACTGCACGGCCTCGCCACCCAGCGACACCATGACAATCTGGCCATCGAGCGTGATCAGCGGGAAGGCCAGCCCGTCGCGCAGCTTGAAAGCGCCGGCATCGCCCATCACTTCGCCGCTGCTCTTGTCGATGCGAATGCCCTGGGCGGCTTCGCGCCACTGGAACGGCGCCTGCAACTGCTTCATATGGCTGACCACCGGATCGTGGTCGACATAGTTGCGCGCCACGTAGCGCTCCAGCCATTCGACAGGCCAGTCGCAAAGCAGCACATGCTGCTTTTGCTGCCCGGTCGGCGTGCCCGGCTGCGGAACGGTTCCGGCCATCAGCGCCGTCAGACCGAAATCCGACGTTATGCCCAACAGCTTCTCGCAAACCGCCGCCGCCGTTCCGGCGTGCTGCAGTTGGTCTATGTATTCCAGCGTGCGATCGAACTGACCCATCGCAACATCAACCCCATGTTGCCTTATGCATTGAGATCAATGGTCCATGCATTGTCCGCACTTTGCCACCGACCGCGGATTGCAACGCGCTCATTTCCGGTTGTGGTTCTCGACCCTGGTCCCCCAACCAGAGCAGCCACCGCTGTTTGCAAACGCGCTAAAGCATACCCTGAAATCGGCGCGTTGAAATCAAAAACCATTGTGCCTGTACCATTTTCGTACCAAAACCTGTGCGAATACGAGTGTGGCGGAGTTCTATCGTGGCGTTCCAATGGAGGTCCCTGGTGCTGGCGTCGCTGATCGCGGCGCTGCCATTGGCTTCTGGGGTGCGCGCGGCTGAGCCGCAGGTGCCAGTGTTGTGGGACGCCAAGGAACGGCTGCCGAAGCCCGACCTTTCGGCGTTGCCACGGCTGCGATTCCTGACGACCACGGATTTTCCACCCTTCAATTTCCTCGATGGCGCGGGAAAGCTGTCCGGTTTCCACATCGACCTGGCACGCGCCATCTGCGCTGAACTCGGCATTGTCGACAAATGCCAGATCCAGGCATTGCCCTGGGGCGAGCTCGAAGGCGCGCTCGAGAAAGGCGAAGGCGAAGCCATCATTGCCGGCATCGCCGCGACGCCGCAATCGCGCCAGACATACGCTTTCTCGCGCTCCTATCTGCAGTTTCCGGCGCGCTTCATCATGCCGAAGACCAAGGCGTTTGCGGAACCGATTTTCGACAAGCTGCGCAGCAAGCGCGTCGGCGTGCTCGCCGGCTCGGCGCATGAGCGCATGCTGCGCGACTATTTCAACACGGTCCAAATCGTTTCCTTCGACGTGCCGGAAGCCCTCTACCGCGATCTCAAGGCGGGCAAGATCGACGCCGCCTTCGGTGACGGCATGCGCTTCGCCTTCTGGCTGGGCGGCTCGGATGCGGCCGGCTGCTGCCGCTTTGCCGGCGGCCCCTATCTGGCGCCGGAATATCTCGGCACCGGCATGGCCATCGCCACACGGGCGGACAACCCGGCGCTTGCCGCCGCGATCGACTACGCGCTGCAGGAGATTTCGATGAAAGGCACCTTCGCCGAATTCTATCTGCGCTACTTTCCGGTCAGCTTTTTCTAGGGGCTGTCGATATTCAGGTCAGCGTGCGAAGCCGCGCCTTGGCCGCGCGGCCGATGGCGGCAACGGTCAGCGTGTCGAGATCGAGCTGGCGGCGGATCAGCTGCAGCACCCGGACTTCTTCCAGGCGCATTTCGAGATCGACGGCGGCCACTTCGAAGGCGGCGGCATAGGCTGTGTCGCGCAGGCGCTCCGGCAGGGCTTCGGCAACCTGCGCCAGCACACCCTCCAGGCCATCCTTTTCATGCAACAGCCTCTGACAAGCCTGGGCGACGGAAACCAGCCGGTCCTGCTTGAAATCCTCGAACACCGGCCACGAACGGACAACCTCGCCGATCCTGGCCAGTTCGACATCGGTCATGTCGCGATCGGAGGCCGAGGTGATGACCATCAGATAGATCAGGGCTTCATGCGGGGTCGGCGACGGCATTCTCTGCTCCTTGGACGGGCTTCGAAGGTAGGTAGGCGCCAGCAGCGTCGCAAGGAAAAAGCGCCCCACGCGTTGACGCTCCGGCCATGCGCGCCTAGAGGACCGGTTGAAAATCGACACTGCGGCCATACCAGCGAACAATCTGGCCGGCGAATAATTTGGAAAACAGGACCATGGCGGGATCAAACATCCTCGATCTCAACCCCGAACTGCTGGCGGCCGCGACCGAGAGCAAAGCGTGGCCGTTCGAGGAAGCCAAAAAGATCATCGAGCGCTACAAGGGCAGCGACTTTCCCGAGACGATCCTGTTCGAGACCGGCTATGGCCCGTCCGGCCTGCCGCATATCGGCACGTTCGGCGAGGTGGCGCGCACCTCGATGGTGCGCCACGCGTTCCGCGTGCTGACGCAGGATAAGGTCGCTACCAAGCTGCTGTGCTTTTCCGACGACATGGACGGCATGCGCAAGATACCCGACAACGTGCCGGATCGCGCAGCACTCGAGCCGCATCTGCACAAGCCGCTGTCATCGGTGCCCAATCCGTTCGGCGGCGACTATGCGAGCTTTGCCGACCATAACAACGCGATGCTCTGCCGCTTCCTCGACACGTTCGGCTTCGACTACGAATTCGCCAGCGCGACGCAGTATTACAAGTCAGGCCGTTTCGACGCGATGCTGCTCACCGCCGCCGAGCGCTATGACAAGATCATGGCAGTGATGCTGCCGACGCTCGGGGCCGAGCGGCAGGCGACCTACAGCCCGTTCCTGCCGATTTCGCCGAAGAGCGGCCGCGTGCTTTACGTGCCGATGAAGCATGTCGATGCCAAGGCCGGCACCATCACCTTCGACGATGAAGGCACCGAGACCACGCTTTCGATCACCGGCGGCCGGGTGAAGCTGCAGTGGAAGCCGGATTTCGGCATGCGCTGGGCAGCACTTGGCGTCGATTTCGAGATGTTCGGCAAGGACCATCAGACCAATGCCGTGGTCTATGACCGCATCTGCAACATATTGGGCGGACGCGCGCCCGAGCATTTCGTCTACGAGCTGTTCCTCGACGAAAACGGCCAGAAGATCTCGAAGTCGAAGGGCAACGGCCTGACCATCGACGAGTGGCTGACCTATGCGCCGACCGAGAGCCTCGGGCTCTACATGTACCAGCGGCCAAGGCAGGCGAAGAAGCTCTATTTCGACGTCATTCCGAGGGCCGTGGACGAGTACTATACCTTCCTCGCCGCCTACCCCCGGCAAGACTGGAAGGAACGGCTAGGCAATCCGGTCTGGCACATGCATGACGGCAACCCGCCGGCAATCGACATGCCGGTGCCGTTCTCGCTGCTGCTCAACCTGGTCAGCGCCTCCAATGCGCAGAACAAGGATGTGCTGTGGGGCTTCATCTCGCGCCACGCCACCAATGTGACGCCGAAGACGCACCCGGAGCTCGACCAGCTGGTCGGCCATGCGATCCGCTATTTCGACGATTTCGTGCGGCCGACGAAGACCTTCCGCCCGGCCGACGAGGTCGAGCGCGAAGCGCTGCAGGCCCTGGACGCGGCGCTTGGCACGCTGCCGGCAGACGCCGGCGGCGAGGCGATCCAGAACGCTTCGCTCAACGTGGCGCGCAAGATCGAACGCTATCAGGATCATTCCAAGCAGAGCCCGGAGGGCGGCCCGGGCGTGTCGGGCGCTTTCTTCCAGATGATCTACCAGGTGCTCATCGGCCAGGAACGCGGCCCGCGCTTCGGCTCGTTCGCCGCGCTCTACGGCGTCGCCGAGACCCGCGCGCTCATTCAGCAGGCGCTGGCTGGTCAGCTGGTTTGAGGGCGCCGTCAACCTCTTCCAGGATCGAGCCCGGCGCCTGAGGCGCCTGGGCGGGCGCGGCGGGCTCCGCCGGCATGCCGGCCAGGTTCGGCGCCGATCCGAAAATGCCCTTCTTCGCGCTTTGTGCCTTTTCGCCGGCCTCGACATAGGGGCCGCCTTTGGCGGCGCGTGCCCAGCCATTGTCGACCAGCCACTGACCGACATCCTGCTTGCCGATCCGGCACTCCGCCGCGATCCGGTCGCGTCCGCCTTCGGGCGGCACGGTGCAGACCACGGCGCGGCCGCGCAGGAAGGCACGGAACGCCGTGCGCGCACGTATGCCGCACGGCCAGGACTTGCCGTCCGTGGTGCAGGTCTCGTCCTGAGGCACGACATCAATGCCGGAAATCGCGACCGAATAGCCTTTCGCCTCGATCAGGCCGGCGGCCGTCGCGACCGGCTGGAACAGCTTCGTGCCATTCCAGTCATCGGGCATCTTCGGCTTGGGCGGCACGGCGAGCGCCAGCTTGCTCAGCGGCTCGCGCGGCTCGACCCGCTCGAGTTCGCCGGCAGGCAGTTCCGGCGGCGCGACGACATCCGGATCGATCGCCCGCGAATGCACCGCAGGCTTCGGTGGCTGCGGAGCGGGCGCGGGAATGGCCGACGTGGCCGGCTCTTCAGATCCGGCATCGGTGCCTGCTTGCGAGATCGTGTCAGCGCCGGGATCGATCTGATCGATCGCAACAGTGCTTTGGCTTCCTTTCAGCGTGCGGCCGCCGGCGACGACCAGGGCGGCCATCACCGGAACCATCACAACCGCCATGACAAGGTGAGGAAACCGCACCAGCCCGACCTACTGGCTTGCCCAGACAATCCGCGCCACCCATTCGACCTCGCGCATGGGGATGTCGCGGTCGGGATGATCGGGATTGAGCGAGACCAGCGCGATCGACTTGACGGTCTGGCGTTCGAGCACCTTGGCCATCACCTCGCCTGATGTGGTCTTGACGACGACGCGATCGCCCTTGCGGGTGACCGCGCCCGGCTCGACGATGAGGACGTCGCCATTGCGGTAGAGCGGCAGCATCGAATCGCCCTGCACCTGCAGCGCATAGGAGCTTTCGGTCGATTGCGCCGGCAGTTCGACCAGATCCCAGCCCTGCCCCGCCGGAAAGCCGGCATCGTCGAAGAAGCCGCCAGCGCCGGCCTGGGCAAAGCCGAGCAAAGGCACGGCTCGTCTGGGAGCGGGCGATGCACCCGTGCGGCCTTCGATCAGCCCGGTGAATTCGTCGAGTGACGCCCCCGTTGCCTCGATGATCTTGGCGAGCGATTCGGTCGAAGGCCAGCGCGGCCTGCCGTCCGAGGACAGGCGTTTTGACTTGTTGAAGGCGGTTGAATCAAGCCCCGCCCGCCTTGCCAGACCTGACGCCGAAAGCGAATAACGCTCGGCAAGAGCATCGATGGCGGCCCAGACGCGGTCGTGCGAGAGCATGTCGTGCTCTCCTTTGAGACAGGAAAAAATGCCTTTTCCTTCTAGTCTCTGCATCCCGGTTTGTCCACCGGACGCGCTCTAACGGCACACCTTCGTGAAGGCTGCGGAAATGATGATCTCCGCTGGTCAGCCGGTCCCTTTGGTCAGGCCGCGCAGCCCCTGGTGCGACGTCATGAATATCCGTTCCGCCTCTGTCGGCGAACGCGGGTTCAACGAGCGGCCAAGCGCGGCGACGACCTCGTCAATATCAAGGAAGCGGCCGGCCTTGCGGTCGTAGACCCCGGCCGTCGTCAGGATCAAGGCGGCCGTCTCGCCATTGTCGAAGACGAAACGGTGCTTGCCGATGACCTGGCTACCTTCCCAGGTTTCGATCGAGGAGACCACTTCGAAGCGGCGCCACAGCCTGATCTCGCGCGCATAGACCGCCTGCACCCCACCCATCATCGGCGCCCAGCCATTCTTGCGCGCCAGCGTGATCAGGCCGGCGCGGACGAACAGGTCGATGCGGCCGAGGTCGGCCAGCATCATGTAGCGCGCATTGTTGAGATGGATATTGAAATCGATGTCGGTCGGCAGGCAGCGAAAGGCCAGCCGGCTTTCACCGCCCATCATATAGGGGCCACGGCTGCGCGCCGTGGCCAGCATGCGCGCCATGCGCGCCCAGACATACATAACCTGCCGTCAGGCGGCCTGCTTCACGTCGCCCTTGGCGTAGGGGTCGAAGCGCCCGTAGAAGGTTTCGCCCTTCTCGGCCATGTCGATGAGCAGCTTGGGCGCCCTGAATTCGGCGCCGTACTTCTTCTGCAGCCCCTTGGCGATCTTGACGAAGCGCTTGGCGCCGATGCCGTCAATGTAGGACAGCGCGCCGCCAGTAAAGGGCGCGAAGCCGAACGCCAGGATCGAGCCGACATCGGCCTCGCGTGGGTCGGTGACGATGCCCTCTTCCATCACCCGTGCCGCTTCCAGCGCGATGGTGACGAGCAGGCGCTGCTGCAGTTCCTCGTAATCGACCTTCTCGGCCGCGAGTTGCGGATAGAGGTCCTTCAATCCCGGCCACAGCTTCTTCTTGGCCGGCTTCGCCGGATAATCGTAGAAACCCTTGCCGTTCTTGCGGCCGAAGCGGCCATGGTCGTCGACCATGGTGTTGATCAGCGCCATCTGCTTGGGGTCGACGGCCTTATCGCCTAGATCCTTGATGGTCTGCTTCATGATCTTCTGGGCCAGGTCGATGGCTGTCTCGTCGGTAAGCGCCAGAGGCCCAACCGGCATGCCGGCGGCCTTCGCCGCATTCTCGATCATCGGCGCGGGCACGCCTTCGATCAGCATCTTGTAGGCTTCCGACATGTAACGCAGCACGCAGCGGTTGACGTAGAAACCGCGCGTGTCGTTGACGACGATCGGCGTCTTCTTGATGGCGCGGACGAAATCGATGGCAGTCGCCAACGCCTTGTCGCCGGTCTTCTTGCCGAGGATGATCTCGACCAGCATCATCTTGTCGACTGGCGAGAAGAAGTGGATGCCGACAAAATTCTTCGGCCGCGCCGAATTCTTCGCCAGCGAGGTGATCGGGATGGTCGAGGTGTTGGACGCGAAGATCGCCGACGACTTCAGCACGGCCTCCGCCTGTTCGGTGGCGGCCTTCTTGACGGCCGAATCCTCGAACACCGCCTCGACGACGAGGTCGCAGCCGGCGAGATCGGCATAGTCGGCTGTCGGCGTGATCAGCGACAAAAGCTTGTCCTTCTCCTCCGGCTTGGCGCGGCCCTTCTTGACCTGATCCGAGACCAGGCTGTCGGAATGCGCCTTGCCCTTGGTGGCGGACTCGATATCGCGGTCGAGCAGAACCACCGGGATACCGGCCTTGGCGGTGACATAGGCGATGCCGGCACCCATGAAGCCGGCGCCGAGAATGCCGATCTTCTTAAACTTGGTTTCCGGCACGCCGGCCGGGCGGCGGGCGCCCTTGTTCAGCTCCTGCAGCGAGACGAACAGCGAGCGGATCATCGCCGCCGCTTCCTTGGTCTGCATGATCTCGGTGAAATAGCGCTGCTCAATCCTGAGCGCAGTGTCGAACGGCACCAGCAGGCCTTCATAGACACATTTCAGGATCGCGGCGGCGGCCGGATAATTGCCATAGGTCTCGCGACGCAGGATGGCGATTGCCGGCGGCCACAGATTGAAGCCGGCGGGCGAATAGATCTGGCCACCGGGCAGCTTGAAGCCCTTCTCGTCCCAGGGCTGGACGGCCTTCAGGCCGTTCCTGATCATGGCCTTTGCGGTCTCGATCAGCTTGGCCGGCTCGGCGATCTCGTGGATCAGGCCCATAGCCTTCGCCTTCTGCGGCGACAGATTCTGGCCGGAGGTCAGCATCTGCAGCGCCTGCTGCTGATCGGTCAGCCGCGGTACGCGCTGGGTGCCGCCGGCGCCGGGGAAGATGCCGACCTTGACTTCCGGCAAAGCCATCTTGACCTTGTCTGAATCAGCGGCGACGCGACCATGGCAGGCCAGCGACAGTTCGAAGGCGCCGCCCATGCAGGTGCCGTTGATCGCCGACACCCAAGGCTTGCCCGATGTTTCGAGCTTGCGCCACAGGCCGCCCATGCGGCCGGCATTGTCGAACAAAAGCCTTGCCGCCTTCTCCGGATCCTTGGTCTTTTCCCTGGCGAACACGGCAAGCATCTTCTGCAGCATGGTCAGATCAGCGCCACCGGAGAAGCTGTCCTTGCCCGATGTGATCACCGCGCCCTTGATGCCGGCGTCGGCCATCACCTGGTCGATGATCTTGTCGAGTTCGTTCATCACCTCTTCGGTAAAGACGTTCATCGAGCGGTCCGGCATGTTCCAGGTGACCAGCGCAATGCCGTCGGCGTCGGTGTCGAGGGTGAAATTGGTATAGCTCATCGGTTTCTCTCCCCGTCAGACGCGTTCGATGATCGTTGCGGTGCCCATGCCGGCGCCGATGCAGAGCGTGACCAGCGCGGTGTTGAGATCGCGGCGTTCGAGTTCGTCCAGCACCGTGCCGAAGATCATCGCACCGGTGGCGCCGAGCGGATGGCCCATGGCGATGGCGCCGCCATTGACGTTGATCTTGTCGTGCGGGATGTCGAAGGCCTGCATGTAACGCAGCACCACCGAAGCGAAGGCCTCGTTGAGCTCGAACAGGTCGATGTCGGAGAGCTTCATCTTGGCGCGCTTCAACAGCTTCTCGGTGACGTCGACCGGGCCGGTCAGCATCAGCACCGGCTCGGAGCCGATATTGGCGAAGGTGCGGATGCGGGCGCGTGGCTTGAGGCCCATTGCCTTGCCGGCCTTCTTCGAGCCGAGCAGCACCGCCGCGGCGCCATCGACGATGCCGGACGAATTGCCGGCGTGATGGACGTGGTTGACCTCTTCGACTTCCGGATGCTTCTGCACGGCAACGGCGTCGAAGCCACCCATTTCGCCGGGCATGATAAAGGACGGGTTGAGCGAGGCCAGCGACTGCATGTCGGTCGAAGGCCGCATGTGCTCGTCATGGTCGAGAATGGTCAGTCCGTTCTGGTCCTTGACGGGGATCACCGAATTCTTGAAGCGACCATCGGCCCAGGATTTGGCCGCACGCTTCTGGCTTTCGACCGCATAGGCGTCGACGTCGTCGCGGGAAAAACCGTATTTGGTGGCGATCAGGTCGGCCGAGATGCCTTGCGGCACGAACCAGCCGGGCAGGCCGACCGAAGGGTCCATGAACCAGGCGCCGCCGGAGGCGCCCATGCCGACGCGCGACATGGATTCGACGCCACCGGCGATGACGATCTCGTCGGCACCCTGCGCGATCTTGGCGGCGCCGAAATTGATGGCGTCGAGGCCCGAGGCGCAGAAGCGCGATATCTGCATGCCGGGCGCCTTGGTGTCGTAGCCGGCCTCGAAGGCGGCGGCGCGCGGAATGACCGAACCCGCCTCGCCGACCGGATCGACGCAGCCGAAGATGATGTCGTCGACAGTGCCGGTATCCAGCCCATTGCGGTCGCGCAGCGCTTCCAGCGTCTTGGCGGCAAGCCGCACCGCCGGAACCTCGTGCAGCGATCCGTCCTTTTTGCCCTTGCCGCGCGGCGTGCGCACGGCGTCGTAGACATAAGCGTCAGCCATTTTCGTGCTCCTTGGGTTTGCCGATCGCCGCTTTCAGAGCGAGCGTCCGATCAGCAATTTCATGATCTCGTTGGTGCCGCCGTAGATGCGCTGGACGCGAGCGTCGCGGAACATGCGGGCGATCGGATATTCATTCATGTAGCCATAGCCGCCATGCAATTGAAGGCATTCGTCGACGACTTTTCCCTGCAGGTCGGAGAGCCAGTACTTCGCCATCGAGGCCGTCACCGGATCGAGGCCGCCATTGATGTGGCGGGTGACGCAATCATTGTAGAAGACGCGGCCGATCGTCGCCTCGGTCTTCAGCTCGGCCAGCTTGAACTGGGTGTTCTGGAAGTCGATGATCGCCTTGCCGAAGGCCTTGCGCTCCTTGACGTAGTCGATGGTCAGCGCCAGCGCCCGCTCGATCATGGCGATGGCGCCGGTGCCGATCTGCAGCCGCTCCTGCGGCAGCTGCTGCATCAGCTGGATGAAGCCCTGGCCTTCCTCGTGGCCGAGCAAATTGGAGGTCGGCACCCGCCCGTCGTTGAAGAACAGTTCCGACGTGTCGTTGGCCTTCAGGCCGATCTTGTCGAGGTTGCGGCCGCGCTGGAAGCCGTCCACCTCGTCGGTCTCGACGACGATCAGCGAGGTGCCCTTGGCGCCCTTTTCCGGATCGGTCTTGGTGACGACGATGATGAAATTGGCGAGCTGGCCGTTGGTGATGAAGGTCTTCGAACCATTGATCTTGTATTGGTTGCCATCCTTCTCGGCCCGCGTCTTGACGCCCTGCAGGTCGGAGCCGGCGCCCGGCTCGGTCATGGCGATAGTGCCGATCAGCTCGCCGGTGGCGAGCTTCGGCAGCCACTTCTTCTTCTGCTCCTCGGAGCCGTAGTGAAGGATGTAGGGCGCGACGATCGAATTGTGCAGGCCGATGCCGAAACCGTCGACGCCGACATGGCCGATCGCCTCGATGATGGCGCTCTCATGCGCGAAGGTGCCGCCCGAGCCGCCATATTCCTCCGGCATCGAGGCGCAGAGCAGGCCGGCAGCACCGGCCTTCAGCCAGCTCTCGCGGTCGACCATCTCATTCTTCTCGAACTCGTCGTAGCGCGGCGCGATCTCCTCCGACATGAAGCGGGTTGCCATGTCGTAGAGCATGCCGACCTCGTCCGCCGCCCAGGCGGGCTTGGGAAGGCCAAGTATTTCGGCGGGGCTGGTCATGTGGATATGATACTCCTCCCAGAGCGCATCGTCAGAGTTGAGGCCGGCGCACGTCACGCGGGCCTCAACCGCCCCTCCCCTCGAGGGGGGAGGGCAACCATCTTTAGAACGCTTCCGCGGGCAGGGCCATCAGCGTGTCCGCGCCACTCGAGATACGGGCGAGATGGGCCGACGTCTCCGGCATGATCCGCTCCATGAAGAAGCGCGCCGTCACCACCTTGTTGTCGTAGAAGGGCTGGGTGCCGTTGGCGCCGGTCTTGCCCTGCGCCGCCTTGGCCATCTGCGCCCACATGTAGCCCAGCGCGACAAGGCCAAAGAGATGCATGTAGTCGGTCGAGGCCGCGCCGGCGTTGTCGGGCTTGGCCATGCCGTTCTGCACCAGCCACATGGTCGCCGCCTGCAGATCGTTGAGGCCCTTCTTCAGCCCCTTGGTGAAGGGCGCCATCTTCTCGTCGGCGCGGTTTTCCTCGCAGAACTCGCCGACCTCCTTGAAGAAAGCCTGGATGGCGCGGCCGCCGTTCAGGCCGAGCTTGCGGCCGACGAGGTCGAGCGCCTGGATGCCGTTGGCGCCTTCATAGATCATGGCGATGCGGGCATCGCGCACGAACTGGCTCATGCCGTGCTCTTCGATATAGCCGTGGCCGCCGAACACCTGCTGGGCCATGACGGCGTGGTCGAAGCCCTTGTCGGTGAACACGCCCTTGACCACCGGGGTCATCAGGCCGGTGTAGTCCTCGGCGGCCTGGCGATCCTTGTCGTCGGGGGAACGATGCGCGATGTCGGACTTGATCGCCGTCCACAACGCCAGCGCGCGGCCGGCCTCGTTGAACGCCTTCATGGTCATCAGCGAGCGGCGGATGTCGGGATGGACGATGATCGGGTCAGCCTTCTTGTCCGGTGCCTTCGGCCCCGACAGGGAACGGCCCTGCAACCGGTCCTTGGCGTAGGAAACGGCATTCTGGTAGGCAATTTCGGAGATTGACAGCCCTTGCAAGGCGACACCGAGCCTCGCCTCGTTCATCATCGTGAACATTGCCTTTAGGCCGCCATTCTCCTCACCGAGCAGCGTGCCTTCGGCCTCGTCATAGTTCATGACGCAGGTCGAATTGCCGTGGATGCCCATCTTCTCCTCGATCGAGCCGCAGGAAAGCGTGTTGCGCTCGCCGGGATTGCCCGATGCATCGAGCTTGAGCTTCGGCACGATGAACAGCGAAATGCCCTTGACGCCTTCCGGCGCGCCCTCGATGCGGGCCAGCACCAGATGCACGATGTTGTCCGACATGTCGTGCTCGCCGGCCGAGATGAAGATCTTCTGACCTGAGATTTTGTAGGTGCCATTGCCGTTCGGCACCGCCTTGGTGCGCAGCAGGCCGAGATCGGTGCCGCAATGCGGCTCGGTCAGGTTCATGGTGCCGGTCCAGGCGCCTTCGACCAGCTTCGGAAGCCAGGTCGCCTTCTGGTCGTCGGTGCCGTGGGTGATGATCGCCGCGATCGCGCCCTGGGTCAGGCCCGGATACATCATCAGCGCCATGTTGGCCGAGACCATGTATTCGGAGACCGCCTGGTGCACCATGTAGGGCAGCCCCTGGCCGCCGAACTCGACCGGCGCCGCCAGCCCCATCCAACCGCCCTCGCGATACTGGTCGAAGGCTTCCTTGAAGCCTTTCGGCGTCGTCACCGAGCCGTCGTCGTGACGCACACAGCCTTCCATATCGCCGACGCGGTTGAGCGGATGCATGACGTTCTCGGCGAGCTTGGCGCCCTCGGCGAGGATCGCCTCCAGCACGTCGGGCGTGGCGTCGGCAAATCCGGGAAGGTTCGAATAGCGCTGATAGCCCAGCACCTCGTTGAGCACGAACAGCGTGTCCTGGACCGGGGCCCTGTAGATCGGCATGCTTTTCCTCCACCATGCGGATTAGGCCCCGAAATCAAGCCGTGCGCGGCAAGCGGGCCAATGTCGAAGCCGCAATAGCAAATATTGACGTTTGCGTAAACGTCAATTTATTGTGTCGAAAGAAATTTCGACAACCTCTGGCCGATCGGGATTTCGAAAAGGCCGCTTGTCCATCCGTTCGCAGCGAGGCAATTTCGCTGAATGAACCCTGCCGCATTCATAATCAGCATCCAGAGCCACTATCTAGATCAGTTCCGGATGTTCGTCGAAGAGCAGCGGCGGAGCTGCGTCCAAGGGTCACCGGAGGTAAAATTCCAGATCGGTGAGGAGAGCGGGCTCTTTGGCGGGCTTTGTTGCGTCGACTTTATCAAGAATGACGGACAGGTCGAACCTGCGGAGCTTCAGCCGGATTTCGTCACGTTCGAGCCTATATCGGGTCGGCTTGGTCGCGCCGAACTCCTGATCGAACAGTTGCAATGGAATGACGTCGTGATCCATCACACGCTCGCGGCGTCTCCGCTCGACCAGATCGGTGCCTGGTTCCAGCACTGGTTCGACCCCGATGATGAGCGTTACGTGGAGGGCGCCGAGTTCGGCAACATCATCCATTCCCTTTCCATCCGGCCCAAGGCGCTGAGCGTGGACTTCGGAACGGCTTCTCCCGACGCATTCTGGAGTTTGCTCGCACTTCTTGAGGCCGCGGGCACAGCTGGCTTGCGGATCAGCACCTCTCAGACGCAGGTATCCTGAAACGGGAGCGGCCGCGCTGGCCTGATCCACAGAAAAAGCCGCGCGGCCATGGCCACGCGGCTTTGATCGTTACAAATTCAGCAGACTTGCTTAGCTCGCGACGCTCGCCTGCGCCGTGCGCTCGGCCAGCATCTGGCGCACCGCCGACATCGAGCCGGAGAGCTCGTTGATGGCGTCGTCGATCAGCGCCCGCTGCTTCTGCAGGCGGGCAAGCTGCTTCTCCGACTTGTCCAGCGCCAGCCGCAACTGCTTGGTGTTGGAACCGGTCGGATCGTAGAGATCCATCATCTGCTTGACGTCGCGCAGCGAGAACCCGACCTTGCGGCCGAGCAGGATCAGCTTCAGCCTGGCCTTGTCGCGGCGCGTGTAGAGACGGGTGGAGCCGTCGCGCTGCGGATTGAGCAGGCCCTTGTCTTCGTAGAAACGCAGCGTGCGCAGCGTCACGCCGTATTTCTTGGCCATTTCGCCGATGCGGGCGAGATCCTCACCGGCTTCGACAGATACATTATTGGTATTGGCCGCGGTCTCGCCGGCCGAGATAAGCTTCATGGTCACTGGCTTTCCCCGTCTGGTGGCGTCGCGGTCCTGGACCATGCGTCGCCTGACTGGAAGCGGGGGCGTGCTTCCGGCCGTGGTTTCGACAAACAAAATCGCAAACAGCACACTCAAATGCGCCTTTTACGTTTACGTCAATTCTATACCGATAGCCGCCTCATGACGCAAGGGGCGTTCTGAGAAGGTGCTTTATGCCGCACCGCGGACGGCGACAGCCAACGTCCTTGCAACTTCTTAAGCTTGGTTAACGCGTTGTTTACCACGTTGGGGGAAATGTGGGCGCGTCGGCTACCCGTGTTTATCCTGTATCGAATTTTTCACGGTTTTTCGGAGCGCGGGTGAACCCCCGGGAAGCTTGTCTTCCACCGTGGCAGCGCGGTCGCCTTCGTTCCGGCAGGGACTTGGGGAGCTGGTCGCAAGCCGGCCAATCTGAAAGACGGACGCACCGATGAACAGCAAGCGGTCCTATCTCGATACACTCAACGCCGGCAGGCAGCGCAGGCCGCAGACCACGCTCGAGCAACTGAACCGCTCGCTGGAGACGCTGGAGCAGCGACTGGGGCAGACCCGCGAGGAGGTGACGGCACGTCCGGCTCCGCGCCAATACGGTGCCGACCCGCGCTATCCCGCCACCGACCCGCGTTACCCCGCCACCGATCCGCGCGCTCCCGCCGCCCAGCCAACCGGGCAGCAGCGCTGGTACGAGGATCCGCAGCCGGCACCGCGCCCGCAGAGCCCGGCCCCGGCCCCCAGCTTCGACCAGAACTACCAGGCCATTGCCCGCGACATCGACCGCGTGCGTGGCCAGGAAGACAGCGTCGCCATGGTCGGCAAGATCGCCGGCGAACTGCGCGGCATGCGCGAGGAGCTGCGCCACCAGATGACAGCAGGCCTGCAGCGCGAATTCGATGCGCTGCGCAAGGATATCGACCGCGCCTTCCAGGCGAACGCCAAGCCGGGCGCTTCAGGCAAGGGCAGCGCCGAACTCGGCGTCGAATTCGAACGGCTTTCCGGCGCCATCAAAACGCTTTCGGAGAAGAGCGACGACAGAAGCGTCAATCTGCTGCGGCTGGAGCTCGAGCAGGTCAAGACCGCGCTCGACACGCTGGCGCGCGAGGAGAGCGTGCAGAAGGTCGACCGCCGCTGGGACGAATTCGACCGCCGCTGGACGGCTTTCGAGGACCGCGTCGACGCCGACCAGCGCAAACGTTCCGACGATCCCGCCCTTGCGGCCCTGACCGACCGGCTGGAGCAGATCAGCAACGCCGTCAACAACCTGCCGGAATCGCTGTCGCTGCGCTCGCTTGAGGAAAAGGTGCGTACGCTCGCCGGCGCCGTCGAACATTTCGCGGGCCAGCAGGACAATCGCGGCAGCGACACGCTTGCCATGATCGACGAACGGCTCGACGAGATTTCCCGCGCCATCGTTGCCTCGACCGTCGCGGCACAGGCCAATTCGGTCGACCACGAAGCCTTTGAACGCATCGAGAAGCGGATCGATTCGCTCGCCCGGCAGATCGAGGAAGTGGCGCAGGACCACCCCGGCAATGCGGTCATGGATCGCCTGAGCACGCTGTCGAGCCGGGTCGACGAACTCGCCGGCCGCGCCAATCTGCCCGAACAGGCAATGGAACGGCTGGCCAAGCAGATCACCCTCATCGCCGACAAGATCGACCAGGCGCCCGTCATGCCCGACGCCGACTATATCTTCCACGGGCTTGAGCAGCGCTTCGACGTGCTGTCCGGCATGATGGAACGCCGCCAGGGCGACGCCATCGAACAGGGCAATATGCTGTTCCGCGATCTCGAGCGCCGTCTGGACGAGGTTGCCGACCGGCTCGACCAGCGCATGACACCGCAGATCGACAGCGCCGGCATCATGGAAGCCATCGACGCCCGCTTCACCGCACTCGCCACGCGCATGGAGACGCGCGCTCCCGATCCCGCCGGCGAAGCGGCGATCCGTGGGCTGGAAAGCCGGCTCGAGGATATTTCCAGCCGGCTCGACGCATCGGCGGCCCAGGTGGCCGGCATCGATCCGGCGCTGATCCGCAGCCTGGAAGCACAGGTCGCCGGCCTGTCCGCCCATCTTTCCAGGCCGAGCACCCCACTGCCGGAATTCGAGGACATCAGCCCGCGCCTCAACGAAATCGAGAAGACGCTGGCCGGCACCCGCGATTCGATCCTCGGCGCGGCACGCGAAGCCGCCGAGAACGCGGTGCGTTCGCTGGCCGGGTCGAACGCCAACGCGACGGCCGTTTCCGGCCTCGCCCAGGATCTAAAGACGCTGGAAACGCTGACGCGGCGTTCCGACGAGCGCAATTCGAGAACTTTCGAGGCCATCCACGACACATTGCTCAAGATCGTCGACAGGCTGGGTTCGCTGGAGACCAGCGAACCGTCCGAGGCGGTGAGCGAGCTGCTGGATACGCGCCAGGAAGAGGCCGTCGGCAAGCGCCGCGCACGGACCGCCAAGATGGCTGTCGAGGCGCCGTCCCTGGATATCGACGAGCCGATGCCACTGACCGGCGACATGGCCGATCTCGATGGCCGCGCCGCCGCCATAATGCGCAACGAACAGGGTACGCGTAGCGACCTGGGTGCACGCAGCGACCTGGGCACGCGCTCGCCGGCGGAAGCCGCCGCTGCCGCCGCCATGGCCGCCCTCGGGTCCGACACCATCGCCGAGAAAGACCAGCCGGCAGGCCGCAAATCGATGTTCGGCGGGCTGGCCCGCGCCTTCAAGGGCAAGAAGGCGGCGGACGTTCCGCCGCTGGCCGGCTCGGCGCCCAGCGCCGATATACCGAGTGTCGATCTCGACGAGCCGCTCGACCCGAAAGTGGCCAACCGCCCGCTTGAGCCCGGCTCCGGCGCGCCCGACCTCAATGCCATCATGAAGCGCGTGCGCGACGAGCGCGGCCAGCCGGCAAAGCCTAGCGAAAGCGACGCCGCGAAATCGGATTTCATCGCAGCCGCACGGCGCGCCGCCCAGGCTGCCGCCGCGGAGGCCGACGCCTTGAAGCGCCAGTCGACGGTGAAGGGGCCAGTGAAGGCGCTCAGGATCGGCGACCTGCTCAAGGCGCGGCGCAAGCCGATCCTGATGGCGGCGGCGGCGATCATGCTGGCGCTTGCCGGACTGCAGCTCGGCAAGGCGTTTCTCTCGGATCCCGCCCAGGTGGCAAACAACGACGCCGCACCGATCGTCGCCGCGCAACCGGTGCAAACGGCATCCGTCGACACGGCGAGCCAGCCGAAGACGGAAGCCCAGCCGGCAGCGACCGACAACGCGCCGGCCCGCGCCGTCAGGCAGGCCGAACCATCCGTGCCCGCAAGCAAAGACGACATGGTGGCGCAGACCGCCCTGGCGATGCCGTCGGACACGGACGCGATGGCGAATACAGCACCGGTCGCGGAGCCCGCGCCAGCCGCCTCTTCCGGCCCGATGGCTTCGGCCGCTCCGGCGCCAGCCGCGCCCATTGCCACGACCCCGATGGATACGACGGCTTCAGAGCCGGCTGTCACCGGTGGTGCGCAGGCGACGGATACCGATACCCAGCCGGTCGTGGCCGCGCCAACGGCGGCCAACGAGGCCACCGCCAAGGACACCACCGGTGCGGTTGCGTCAGCGGATGCCCCCACGACGGCAGCTGCGGCCAAGTTCGACATTCCGGCCGATGCCGGCCCGGCCGCGCTGCGCGATGCCGCCGCCGGTGGCGACGCCAAGGCACTGTTCGAGATCGGCTCGCGCTACGCCGAGTCGCGCGGCGTCAAGGAAGACATGGCGGCAGCGGCCAAATGGTACGAGAAATCGGCGGAACTCGGCTTCGCGCCCGCCGAATACCGCATCGGCAATTTCTACGAGAAGGGCATCGGTGTCGCCCGCGACATCAAGAAGTCGAAGACCTGGTACCAGCTCGCCGCCGAACAGGGCAACGCCAGCGCCATGCACAATCTGGCGGTGCTGTTCGCCATGGCCGCGGATGGCGTGTCCGACAATGAATCGGCCGCGCACTGGTTCCAGGAAGCCGCCGACCTCGGCGTCAAGGACAGCCAGTTCAATCTTGGCATCCTCGCCGCCAAGGGCGTCGGCATGAAGCAGAACCTCGAGGAATCCTACAAATGGTTCGCGCTCGTCGCCAAGACCGGCGACAAGGATGCGGCCGCCAAGCGCGACGAGATCGCCAATGCGCTGCGGCCCGAGCAGCTCGAGCGGGCGCGCGCCGCGACCGAATTGTGGAAGGCCAAGCCGCTCAATGCGGCGACCAATTCGGCCGACATTCCCGAATCCTGGCAGGAAGGCACACCGCAGACGACCGCCGGCATCGACATGAAGAAGGCGGTCAAGAACATCCAGCTCATCCTCAACAAGAACGGCTACGATGCCGGCGGCGCCGACGGCGTCATGGGCGAGAAGACCAAGAACGCGATCATCGCTTTCCAGACCGACAACAAGCTGCCGGCGACCGGCGCCGTCGATGAAAAACTGGTGCGGGCGCTGCTGGCGCGCAAATAACAAGAAGAAGCGTCGTTTCCACGACGCTCCTGCCACACATTTGCCTGTTAACTGATTGAGATATTTTTTGTTTCGGCGCGGCGACGGGGTTTGACCCCGCCGCCGCGTCGGCGCAAGGAAAAATTGGCTTTTCGGTGCGAGACTGCCGATAACGGCTGTATTCGCCGACAGGCAAACTGATCGAGACTGACGGGTGGGCATCTATCTCCCGATTGCGGAAATTTCCGTCAACGTCTTCGTGCTGCTGGCCATGGGTGCGGCGGTGGGCTTCCTATCGGGCATGTTCGGCGTCGGCGGCGGGTTCCTCATCACGCCGCTCCTGATCTTCTACAACATTCCCCCAGCGATCGCCGTTGCCACCGGCGCCAACCAGGTCATCGCCTCTTCCGTCTCCGGCGTGCTTTCGCACATGAAGCGAGGCACGCTCGACTTCAAGCTCGGCGGCGTGCTTCTCGCCGGCGGCATCATCGGCTCCACCGCCGGCATCTATGTTTTCGCCTTCCTGCGCCGGCTCGGCCAGCTCGACCTGTTCATCTCGCTGCTTTATGTCGTGCTGCTCGGCACCGTCGGCGGGCTGATGCTGGTCGAAAGCATCAATGCGCTGCGTGCCACACGCAGTGGTGCCGCCCCGGTACTGAAGAAATCCGGCCAGCACAACTGGATCCACCGGCTGCCGCTGAAGATGCGGTTCCGGGCGTCAAAACTGTTCGTCAGCGTCATCCCGGTGCTTGGCCTTGGTGCCGGCATCGGTTTCCTGTCGTCGATCATGGGCGTCGGCGGCGGCTTCATCATGGTGCCGGCGCTGATCTATCTGCTCAAGGTGCCGACCAACGTCGTTATCGGCACCTCGCTGTTTCAGATCATCTTCACGTCCGCCTATACGACGCTGGTCCATGCCACCACCAACCAGACAGTCGATGTCGTGCTGGCCTTCATTTTGATGGCGGGTGGCGTGGCCGGCGCGCAATATGGCGCCAAGGCCGGCCAGAGGCTGCGCGGCGAGCAGCTCAGGGCGTTGCTGGCCTTGCTGGTGCTGGCTGTGGCGATCCGGCTCGCCATCGATCTTTTCGTTACCCCGCCCAATCTCTATTCTCTGTCCAGCGCGGGCCTCAACTGATGACGGGCCCGAAAGCGTTCGCAGCCGCCATCCTCCTGTCATTGCTTGCGGCCGCCGCGCCGGCGAAGGCACAGACGCCGCTGACGGAAGGCATCCAGATCGGTCTCTCCACCGACAATGTCTCGATCACCGCCGGCTTTTCCGGCGCCGACCTGACCATCTTCGGCTCGCTGGAAAATCCCGACCCGCTGGTCGCCCGCCAGGGGCGCTACGACGTCATCGTCGTGCTCGAGGGCCCGCCACGACCGGTGGTGGTGCGCCGCAAGGATCGGGTGCTCGGCGTGTGGGTCAATCTGGACTCCGAAACCTTCGAGAATGTGCCGATGTCCTATTCGGTGGCGACGACGCGGCCGCTGCAGGACATCACCGAACCGAACAGCTACAAGCAGCTGTCGCTCGGGGCCTCCAATCTCTACATGCAGCCCGCCGACGCCGGCGACAGCCCGGCGACGATCGAAGAATTCACCACGGCCTTGCGCGAACGCAAGGCGGCGACCGGCCTCTACAGCGAGAATGTCGGCGGCGTGCAGTTCCTGTCGCAGAACCTGTTCCGCGCCACCGTGCGATTGGCGCCGAATGTGCCGGTCGGCACCCACAAGGCCCGTGCCTTCCTGTTCAAGAGCGGCCTGTTCATCAAGGAGAGTTCGGCCCAGCTCGAAATCCGCAAGTCCGGCTTCGAACAGTCTATCTTCCGTGTCGCCCACAACTACTCCTTCCTCTATGGCGTCTTCGCCATATCGCTGGCCATGCTGACGGGCTGGCTCGGCAGGCTGGTCTTCCGCAAGGATTGAGCGTCCAAAAGGGGTTTCCCTTTTCCGCGTCATGCTATAGACCGCACCTCCCCGCCCAACGGGCAAGCACGCACAATTCAATTCGGCAGAGCGGTCCGGTCGCCCGGAACCACAGCGCACGCTTCTCCCGCGAGCGCCGATCCGCTGTCTGCCGCCAATGACAGGAGGCTGCTTTGCGACCAGCATTCGCCGGTATCGACTTCGGCACTTCGAACTCCACAGTCGGCGTGGTCCGCAACGGGCAGCCCCACCTCGTCGCGCTCGAAGACAACCAGGTCACGCTGCCCAGCGCGGTGTTCTTCAATTTCGAGGATGGCCGCATCTGTTTTGGCCGCCAGGCTATCGCCAACTACACGGACAGCGTTGAAGGCCGGCTGATGCGCTCGTTGAAGAGCGTGCTCGGCAGCTCGCTGGCGCATGAAAAGACGCGCATCAAGGCGCGCTCGATCGGCTTCATGGAGATCATCGGCCTGTTCCTCGGCCATCTCAGGAAGAAGCTTGAAGAAGATGGCGGCGATCTGGTCGAGACCGTGGTGCTCGGCCGTCCGGTGCAGTTCGTCGATGACGACCCGCAAGCCGACGCGAACGCGCAGAGCGACCTGGAAAAGGCCGCGCATGCCCAGGGCTTCAAGCACATCGCTTTCCAGTTCGAGCCGATCGCCGCGGCGCTCGACTACGAGCAGAGGGTGACGCGAGAGGAGCTGGCGCTGATCATCGACATGGGCGGCGGCACGTCTGACTTTTCGGTGGTGCGCGTCTCGCCGGAGCGTGCCCGATCCCTCGACCGCAAGGACGATATCCTGGCCAGCCGGGGTGTGCATATTGGCGGTACGGATTTCGACCGGCTGCTCAGCATCGCCCATGTCATGCCGCAGCTCGGCTATTTGACCCCGACCAAGGACGGCAAGCGCAATCTGCCGGCAAGCTATTTCATCGATCTTGCCACATGGCAGCGCATCAATCTGGTCTACACCGCCAAGGCGATGACGCATCTGCGCCAGATCCGCTACGAGGCCGGGCGCGCCGATCTTGTCGACCGCTTCATCCACATTGTCGAGCATCGCTATGGGCACGCGCTGGCGGCATTGGTGGAAAAGGCCAAGATCGAGCTGACCGACCTATCATCGGCCGAAGTCGCGGTGAGGCTAGCTGACGTGGAGTTCGCCGCCGGGATCACGCGCGACGGGCTGGACGCCACCATCGCCAGGGACATCGAGCGGGTCACCGCAACGGTGGCTGAGACCATGCGCGACGCCGGGGTCAAGCCGTCCGACATCACCGCGGTGTTCCTGACCGGCGGCTCGACCGCGATTCCGCTGGCGAGACAACAAATACTGTCGCTGGTGCCGCAGGCTTCCGTCATCGACGGCGACATGTTCGGCTCGGTCGGGCTTGGCCTGGCTTTGGATGCCCAGCGGAAGTTCGCCTAACTACGCTGAGCCGCTCCCAGCGGATTCGGTACCCAGATGCGCCTTCAGTGCCATCTGGGCCAGGCTTGCCTGCCGGTCGCGATGCGTGATCATGGCGAAGTCGCGTTTCGGCAGTTCGATCGGCACGGACCGCAGGCTGCCTTCGGCGACGGCGCGCCCGACGACGAGTTCCGAGATAATGGTGGCACCGGCGCCCGCCTCGACTGCCTGGCGAACCGCCTCGTTGCTGGGCAGCACCAGGAATACCTGCAAATCGGCGAGCGAAATCCCCTCGCGCCGCGCCAGATCCTCAAGCACCTCGCGCGTGCCCGAACCGCCTTCGCGGATGATCCAGCGCAGGCCCCTGATGTCGGGACAACCCGGCGCGGTTTCGACGATCTCGGGATGGGAACTGGCAACGACCAGCATCAGCCGGTCGGTGTCGACCTTGGCGCGGCGCAATATGTCGGATTCGGTGCGCCCCTCGACCAGGCCGAGATCGGCGGTTCCATCCAGCACGCTGGCCTCGACCTGCCTTGTGTTGCCGATGCTGACGCTCAGCCGCACCGCGGGGTAGGCCTCGTGGAAGGACGCCAGCCGGCGCGGCAGCCAGTAGCTGGCGATGGTCAGGCTGGCGGCGATGGAGAGACTGCCGGCGACCGTCTGCGAGACATGTTCCAGCACATTGCGGGCGGCGGCGGCGCGCTCCAGCACGGCCTTGGCCTCCGGCAGGAACCGATGGCCCGTCTGGGCAAGTTCGATGTTGCGGCCGACGCGGTTGAACAGGTGGACGCCGTGCTGCTCTTCGAGCGCGCGGATGGCGGCCGATGCCGCCGATTGGGAAATGCCCAAAAGCTCCGCCGCCTTGGTCATGTGGCCGCGCTCGGCGACGGCGACGAAAATGCGCAACTGATCCAGGGTCATGGCGCATTAAGAACCAATATCGATCGAATTTACAAGAACAACTGATTAGACGGATCGATAGCTTTATTCTACTTTTTCAGGTGAAGTTAGAAAAAATTGGCCATCAGGTCGCAGCGCATAAAATGATCGGGCGGTTCAGATCCATGCTTGCCCATTGGGCCCGTGGCATAAGGCGGCGGCTGGCTGGCGATCGCTATCACCCTGAAGAGCATTACATGCGCGGCCCCGGGCCGAAGACACGGGCCAAGTCCGCCGGCCGCGCCGGCACCACCGGCTCATGATCCACCCACCGCGCGGCGCGAATTCGGCACCATCGCAACGCCCGCTTGCCGACACGCGCGCGCCGGATGAAGGCGACGGCGTCGACACATCGCCAAGCGTTTCGGACAGCATCGCCAAGACGACCTGCTACATGTGCGCCTGCCGCTGCGGGATCGACGTGCACATCAAGGACGGCAAGGTCCGCTTCATCAACGGCAACAAGGACCACCCGGTCAATCGCGGCGTGATCTGCGGCAAGGGCAGTTCCGGCATCATGCAGCATTACAGCCCGGCCCGGCTGAAGAAGCCATTGCTGCGTACCGGCCCGCGCGGTTCGGGCGAGTTCCGCGAGATCGAGTGGGAAGAAGCGTTCGCGATCGCCACCGAACGGTTATCAGCCATCCGCCGGACCGATCCCAAGAAACTCGCCTTCTTTACCGGGCGCGACCAGTCGCAATCTCTCACCGGCTGGTGGGCGAGCCAGTTCGGCACGCCGAACTTCGCCGCCCATGGCGGCTTCTGTTCGGTCAACACGGCGGCCGGGGGCCTCTACACAATCGGCGGCTCGTTCTGGGAGTTCGGCGAGCCTGACTGGGACAACACAAGATATTTCATGCTGTTCGGCGTTGCCGAGGACCATGATTCCAACCCGATCAAGATCGGGCTGGGCAAGCTCAAGGCGCGCGGCGCCAAGGTGGTGTCGATCAATCCGTGCCGCACCGGCTACAATGCGATTGCCGACGACTGGATCGGCATCCGGCCCGGTACCGACGGCCTGTTCGTCTTCGCGCTCATTCACGAATTGCTGAAAGCCGGACGCGTCGATCTCGACTATTTGCTCCGCTACACCAACGCCCATATCCTCGTCGTGCAGGAGCCCGGCGCCTCCGACGATGGGCTGTTCGTCAGGGATGCCTATGCCAATCCGCTGGCCTGGGACAGGGTGGCGAAGACGTCCGTCAAGGCAGCCGACCCGGAGGCGAAGCCGGCGCTGACCGGCAGCTTTGAAGTCGCCGGCCGCCGTTGCACGCCGGTGTTCCAGCTGATCGCCGACCGCTACCTCGATGACAGCTATGCGCCGGCTGCGGTCGCGGAGCGCTGCGGCATTCCAGCCGATACGATCCGCCGGATTGCCGCGGAACTTGCCCATGTCGCCTTCGAACAGACGATCGAACTGCCTATCGCATGGACCGATTGGGCCGGGCGCCGGCACGAGACCATCAAGGGTCGGCCGGTTTCGATGCATGCCATGCGCGGCATCTCCGCCCACTCGAACGGTTTTCACACTTGCCGCGCCATCCACCTGCTGCAGGTGCTTCTGGGCACGGTGGATGCCCCCGGCGGCTTCCGTTTCAAGCCGCCCTATCCCCGGTCGGCGCCGCCGGGCCCGAAACCCGGGGGCAAGACGGTCAAGCCAATGACGCCGCTGGACGGCATCCCGCTCGGCTTTGTCTGTGGGCCGGACGATCTGCTGGTCGATGAAGACGGCACGCCAACCCGCATAGACAAGGCCTATTCCTGGGACGCGCCGCTCGCCGCGCATGGCCTGATGCACACCGTCATCCGCAACGCCTGGGCGGGCGATCCATACCCGATCGACACGCTGATGATGTACATGTCGAACATGGCGTGGAATTCCTCGATGAACACTGTCGAGACCATAGCCATGCTGACCGACAGCGATGAGGCGGGCAACTACAAGATCCCCTTCATCATCTATTCCGATGCGTACTATTCCGAGACCGTGCCGTTCGCCGACCTCGTGCTGCCGGATACCACCTATCTCGAACGGCACGATTGCATCAGCCTGCTCGACCGGCCCATCAGCCATGCCGACGGGCCGGGCGATGCCATCCGCCATCCCGTGGTCGAGCCGGACCGCGACGTCAGGCCGTTCCAGTCGGTGCTGATCGAGCTCGGCGCACGGCTTGGCCTGCCCGGTTTCGTCAAGGACGACGGATCGGCCAAATACGCCGACTATGCCGACTACATCGTCAATCATGAGCGTACGCCAGGCATTGGACCGCTCGCCGGCTGGCGGGGCAAGGACGGCACGTCGATCGGCAAGGGCGAGGCCAATGCGAACCAGTTGCAGCGCTACATCGACAATGGCAGCTTCTGGCATCACGACTTCGCCGAGGACCAGCGCTACTACAAGATGGCCAACCGCTCCTATCTCGATTTCGCGGTGCAGATGGGTTTTATCCCGAAAGCGGAGCCGATCGTCTTTCAGCTCTACTCCGAGCCGTTGCAGCGGTTTCGGCTGGCCGCGCGCGGCCGTGGCCGGGTGGTACCACCCGAGAGCGAGCGCCAGCGCATCGAGACCTACATGGACCCGCTGCCGTTCTGGTACGTGCCCTTCGAGGAAGCGGCTGTCGACCTGCATAAATACCCGCTGCACGCGCTGACGCAGCGGCCGATGCATATGTATCATTCCTGGGGGTCGCAGAATGCGTGGCTGCGGCAGATTACCAGCCAGAACAGGCTGTTCGTGCATCACCGCACCGGGATCAGCCTCGGTCTCGTCGACGACGACTGGGTGTGGATCGAAAGCATCAATGGCCGGGTGAAGGGGCAGATCAAGCTGGTCGACGGGGTGAACGAAAGTACGGTCTGGACCTGGAACGCTATCGGCAAGAGGCGCGGCAGCTGGGGGCTGAAGGACGATGCCGCCGAGAGCAATCGCGGCTTCCTGCTCAACCACATCATCGGCGATCAGACCTCGGCCGATGTGCAGGGCAAGCGCTATTCGAATTCCGACCCGGTCACGGGACAAGCGGCGTGGTTCGACCTGCGCGTGCGCATTGTCAAATGCGCTGATGAGGAAGCCGGCTTCACCGAGCCGCAATTCGAGCGTTTTCAGCAGCCGCCGCATTTCGAGCCCGCGCCCGACATCCTTCGCTTCGGCGCTGAATTCCGCATGAACAGGGAAGCCGCCGAATGACCTGCCTTCCCGCCCATACCGACAAGAAACTTGGTCTCGTCATCGATCTCGACACCTGCGTCGGCTGCCAGGCCTGCGTCACCGCCTGCAAGGAATGGAACACCGGCGGCCACATGGCGCCGCTGACCGACATCGACCCCTATGGCGGCCATGTCGACGGCGTCTGGTTCAACCGCGTGCACAGCTACGAACACACCACCGAGATGGGCGGGCGCACGGTGAACTTCCCGCGCTCCTGTCTGCATTGCGACACGCCGGCCTGCGTCACCGTCTGCCCGACCGGCGCGTCCTACAAGCGGGCCTCGGACGGCATCGTGCTGATCGACGAGGACAAGTGCATCGGCTGCAAATTGTGCAGCTGGGCCTGCCCCTATGGCGCGCGCGAATTCGACACCGATGTCGGCGTGATGAAGAAATGCACGCTGTGCGTCGACCGCATCTACAACGATAACCTGGCCGAGGAAGACCGGGTGCCGGCCTGCGTCGCCGCCTGCCCGACCAGCGCCCGGCATTTCGGCGATCTCGGCGATCCCCAGTCGGCCGTCTCGCAACTGGTGGCGGAGCGCGGCGGCGTCGACCTGATGCCGGAACTCGGCTATCACCCGACCAACAAATACCTGCCGCCGCGCGCCCACACGCAACGCGCCGCATCGGTGCCAGCAAAGGCGCTGGAGCCGGTGCGGGCCGAAGGCGGCTTCCTCGGCTGGGTCGATCGCATGCTTTCGAACTAGCCCATGCATCCAGCCTTCTCCGTCGTCTTCTTCACCACCGCCACGGGTGCAGGCTATGGCCTGCTGGCGCTGCTTGGCATTTTCGGTGGTTTCCAGATCATCCCCGCCGACTTCTGGCTGGGTATCGTCGGCCTGGGGCTGGCGCTCGGTTTGATCGCAGCGGGATTGTTGTCCTCGACCGGCCATCTCGGCAGGCCGGAGCGCGCCTGGCGGGCGTTCTCGCAGTGGCGCAGTTCATGGCTGTCGCGCGAAGGCTTGGCCTCGGTCATCACCTTCATCCCGGCCGGGCTGTTCGGCATCGGCTGGGTGTTCTTTGGCCGCAATGGCAGCTGGGTGGCCATTGCCGGATTGCTGGCCGCCATCGGTGCGATCGTCACGGTCTGCACCACCGGCATGATCTACGCCTCGCTGAAGCCGATCGCCCAGTGGCACAGCCGCTATACTTTGCCGGCTTATCTTATTTTCGCGACCATGACCGGCAGTGTTCTGTTGAACGCGCTGCTGCAAGGTTTTGGTGTCGCCTCGATGGCCGTATTGGCGTTCTCGCTGCTCGCCACCCTTGCCGGCTGGGGCTGGAAGCTCGCGACCTGGCGCTACAATGACCGGCTCGAGATTCCGACCACTGCCAACACCGCGACGGGGCTGGCCGGCGGCACTGTGCGGTCGCTGGAGTGGCCGCATACCGAGGAAAACTACCTGCTCAAGGAAATGGGCTTTCGCATCGCGCGCAAGCACAGTGCCAAGCTGCGCATGCTCACACAGGGATTGGCCTTCGCCCTGCCCGTCCTGCTGCTCGCTGCCACCTTTGCCCTGCCCTGGCCTTATTCGATGGTGCCGTCGGTGCTTGCCGCGATCGTCCAGTTCGCCGGGATGCTGGTCGAACGCTGGCTGTTCTTCGCCGAGGCGAAGCACACGGTGACCCTGTACTACGGACGTTGAGGTCAGCCCGGCCGCAGCATCGAGCGGGAGATGGCGAAGATGCGGTCGGCGCCAAGCATGTAGGCCATCAACGTTTCCAGCCGGAACAGCCCGGCATAGGCGCGATCGAGGACGTTGAGCGAACCGGTATAGGCGCCGAAGGCCGGCATAATCATCCGCCCGCCATCGCCCGCGAAGCAACGCCGGCGCACCGAACGGCCGCGCTGCACAATGCGCGCGCAGGGATGCAGATGGCCAGATATCTCGCCCTCGACACGCACTTTCGACGGCTCATGCCGGAATAGCAGTGGGCCGATGGCCAATTCCCGCACGGTTTCCCCGGGCAGATCCGCCGGCGCTTCCGGATCATGATTGCCGGCGACCCAGAACCAGTCGCGGCCCGCCATCAGCGCTTCCAGCCGCTCGCGAAAACTCGCGTGCATGCGCTCTGCGCCGCCGCCATCATGAAAAGAGTCGCCAAGGCTGATGACGATCGACGGCTGGTAGTCCGATATGACGGCCTGCAGTCTGAGCAACGTCGCGCCGGTGTCGTAGGGCGGGATCAGCGTGCCGCGCCGCGCCAGCGACGACCCTTTTTCCAGATGCAGATCGGAGACCGCCAACAGCCTGAGCTCAGGAAAAAAGAGCACGCCGCGCGGATCGCAGACCGCGCGCTCGCCGGCGATACCGACCAAATCGGCCTCGGCAATCAGCGATGCGCGTGTCAGCGAGAAATTCATCCTCTACCTTCGTTCCTCACCTCGGCCCATGGCCTCTTCGACCAGGTCGGCGGCTTCCATGAGCAGGGATTCATTGGCGCCGCCATTCACCGATTCCTTGCCGATCTCCAGCATGATCGGCACAGCCAGCGGCGAAATCTGCTCGAGATGCTTATGCATGATTCGACCGCGGACACGCGAGAGCATCTCGGCAAGTCTGCTGACATCGAGCAGCCCGGCCGACGCATCAGTGCGCGTCGCCTGCAGCAGGATGTGATCCGGTTCGTGGCTGCGCAGCACATCATAGATCAGGTCGGCCGAGACCGTCACCTGCCTGCCGCTCTTCTCCTGGCCCGGAAAGCGCTTCTCGATCAGCCCGGCGATGACAGCGCAGGTGCGGAAGGTGCGCTTCAGCATCCAGCTGTCATTCAGCCAGGCCTCGAGATCGTCGCCCAGCATGTCCTCGTCGAACAGGGCGGCCAGCGACGGCTTCCTGGCCTTGAACAGAGCGGCCATGTCGTCCAGCGCCCAGATGGCCAGCGAATAGTCGGTGGCGACAAAGCCGAGCGGCCTTGCGTTCGCCCGCTCGAGCCGCCGTGTCAGCAGCATGCCGAGCGTCTGGTGCGCCAGCCTGCCTTCAAAGGGATAGGCGACCATGTAGTGGCGGTTGCCGCGCGGAAAGGTCTCGACCAGAAGGTCGCCGCGCTTGGGCAGCACCGACTTTTCCTTCTGCAGCCGCAGCCAGTCGGCGACCTGTTCGGGCAGCGCCTGCCAGCGGTCGCTGTCGGCCAGCATGCCGCGCACCTGGTCGGCCAGATAGGTCGAGAGCGGAAACTTGCCGCCGGCATAGGACGGCACGATGATGTTGGCGCCGGCACCGTTGGAGACGACGCATTCGTTCTCGCGGATGCCTTCGAAGCGCAGCACCTTGCCGGCGAACAGGAAATTGTCGCCGGGGCGCAGCGTTTCGGCGAAATACTCCTCGATCTTGCCCAGCACCGGCCCGCCGCGCCCGGCCATGCCGCGGCCCTGCCTGACATAGCGGACATTGAGCTCCGGCATCTCGACGATGGTGCCGACGTTCAGGCGGTATTGCTGCGCGATGCGCGGATTTGAGACGCGCCACAGGCCGTCCTTGGTCTTGCGGATACGCGCGTAACGCTCGTAGTTCTTCAGCGCATAGCCACCGGTGGCGACGAAATCTACGACGCGGTCGAACGTCTCGCGCGCCAGCGCGGCATAGGGGGCGGCACCGCGCACCTCTTCGAACAGATGGTCGGCGTCGAAGGGTGCGCCGCAGGCGACGCCGAGCACATGCTGCGACAGCACGTCGAGAGCGCCGGTGATCAAAGGCGGCGTGTCCTGCGCGCCGAGATAGTCGGCATCGAGCGCTGCCCGGCATTCCAGCACCTCGAAACGGTTGGCCGGGATGAGGATCGCCTTGGACGGCTCGTCCATGCGGTGGTTGGCGCGGCCGATGCGCTGCGCCAGCCGGCTGGCGCCCTTTGGCGCGCCGACATGCACGACCAGGTCGACATCGCCCCAGTCAATGCCGAGATCGAGCGTCGACGTCGCGACAATGGCGCGCAGCGCGTTCTCGCCCATCGCCTTTTCGACCCGCCGGCGTTGGCCGACATCGAGCGAGCCGTGATGCAAGGCGATCGGCAGCGAATCCTCGTTCGCCCGCCACAATTCCTGGAACAGCAGTTCCGCCTGGCTGCGGGTGTTGACGAACAGCAGCGTCATCCGATGCCGCTTGATCGCCTCGTAGATTTCGGGAATGGCGTAGCGAGCGGAATGGCCGGACCACGGAACGCGTTCGCGCGAATCGAGGATCGAAATGTCAGGTTTTGCCCCGCCCGCAACGGTGATCAGCCCAGCCATCGCGGGCCCCTTGGAGCCTGGGGGCGGATTCTGGCTGACCAGCCAGCGCCGCAATTCGTCCGGCTCGGCCACTGTCGCCGACAGGCCGATCGTTTGCAGGTCGGGCACGTAATTGCGCAGCCGCGCCAGCCCGAGCGCCAAGAGATGGCCGCGTTTCGACGTCACCAGCGAATGCAGCTCGTCGAGCACGACATAGCGCAGATCCTCGAAGAAGCGCCTAGCGTCGGGGGCGGCGATCAGCAGCGCCAGTTGCTCAGGCGTGGTGAGCAGGATGTCGGGCGGAACCAGTTTCTGCCGCTGGCGCTTGTGGGAAGGCGTGTCGCCCGTGCGCGTCTCGATGGTGACGGGCAGTCCGATCTCCTCCACCGGCTTGCCGAGATTGCGCTCGATGTCGACGGCCAGCGCCTTGAGCGGCGAGATGTAGAGCGTGTGGATGCCACGATGCGCCTGGCCGGGTTTGCGCCTTGGCCTGACGGCGAGTTCGGTCAGTGAGGGCAGGAAGCCGGCCAGCGTCTTGCCGGCTCCGGTCGGCGCGATCAGCAATACCGATTGCCCGCTTTGAGCCTTCGCCAGCAATTCGATCTGATGGGCGCGCGGCGACCAGCCCTTTTCCCCGAACCATCTGAGGAATGGCTCGGGCAGGGCAATGGCGGCATTCTGCTCGGCAAGGCGCGGCTCAACTGTCACCCGCCAGAGGTAGCGCGGGTACACGCGAACGCCAAGCAAAATCGGAACAAAAGGGGATCGTAGCGCCTTCTTCCCTTCTCCCGTTGTGGGAGAAGGTGGATCGGCGCGCAGCGCCGAGACGGTTGAGGGGTGTTCCAGCGGAGTGAGACGCTGGCGTTCCCTGGAACACCCCTCATCCTCACCTTCGGCGACACCCTTCTCCCACAAGGGGAGAAGGAAGAACTGCACTAGGGCCTTCTAACCCCTGTCGGCCCGCCATAGAGATAACCTATCCGGGCGATGGCGTCCTTCAGCCCTTCGCGCGAGACCAGCATGGTGTGGCCATTGGCGTGGATCATGGTGTCGGCGTCGGTCATGACGGCGACATGGCCCTTCCAGAAGACGAGGTCGCCCCGCCGCAGTCCGGCATAATCCGGGCCAGGCTCAAGGGGCTCGCCGATGCTTGCCGCCTGCATGTCGGAATCGCGCAGTACGTCCCTGCCGGCCATGTGCATCGCCAGTTGCACGAGGCCCGAACAGTCGATGCCGAAGCCGGAAGCGCCGCCCCACAGATACGGTGTGCCAAGAAACGTCTCGGCAACCGCGACATAGTCGGCGGCAACTTCGCCGATTGGCCTGAGGTGGCCAGCGATGATCGCTTCGCCTGAGGGCAGGACGGCATAGTGCGTGCCGCGCGTCTCGGCGGCGCCCGTCACCGTCACGGCCGATCCCATCGACAGCTGTGCCGCGATCGGAAAGCGCAGGTCGGGTCCGGGATAGAGGAAGGTGCGGGGGACGGAGACGATATGGGTGGGCGCATGGTCGCGTCCGCCCAGCATGGTGTCGGCGACATAGCCGACATAGCCGTCGCGTTCGGCTTGGATCCAGGCCCAGCCTTCGGCGACCTCGAAAACGAGGACATCATCGCCGAACAGGAGCTGCGTGTTGACGCCGGCGTCAGGCCGCGGTCCCTTACGCACATCGGCCAAGGGAGCGGTGATCCGCGCCGGACGGCCGCTGACAAAGCGGTCGGCGGTAACTTCGCCTTTCAGCCTCGCGTCGGCAAGGTCGGAACGGAAGGCGTGGAGGCGTGCATCCCTGGCGGTCAAATCAGTAATCCGGTCAAATGCTAGTGGTCAGATGGGCAGTTCATGGGCCCTGGCGATGATACCATCGCCGAAGCGCTCGACAAAGAGCGCGCCCTCGACCGTGCGCTTGATCAGCACATTGCGCTTGTCGAGTTCGTCGCGATGGCGCGACACCAGTTTCAGTGCGCCCATCGTGTCGAGCGCGCGGGTGATGACCGGCTTGGTGACGTTGAGGCGGGCGGCGAGCCCGCGCACGGTGTGCGGCGGCGGATCGAGATAGATGGTGAACAGGATCGCCGTCTGGCGCATCGTCAGGTCGGGCGCGTCGTCGCGCACCTGCGACAGCATCACTTGCTGCCACAGTCGCAAGGCCTGGCTCGGGCGCATCGCAATCGACATCGCGCCAGAATGACGGCAAATTGTTTCGGTTCCGTTTCAGTCTCAGCAATTTGCCGGCTCTGTTGACCGACTTCAGCCGAAACGCCTGGAAATGATCCGTTCCAGAGCCCGAATCCCTTGCGCCTCGCCGCCAGCGGGGCCGTGCGGACGATCGGCGGGGTTCCAGGCGAAGATGTCGAAATGCGCCCAGCCCGTCGTCTTCTCGACAAAGCGCTTGAGGAACAGCGCCGCGGTGATCGAACCGGCGAAACCGTCCGTGGTGACATTGTTGATATCGGCGATCTTTGACGACAGTTTCGCATCGTAAGGCCGCCAAAGCGGCATGCGCCACAGTGGATCCTCGACCGCCAGCGATGACGCCGCCAGCTCAGAAGCCAGCGCCTCGTCACCGGTGTAGAACGGCGGCAGATCGGGGCCAAGCGCGACACGGGCGGCTCCGGTCAGCGTCGCCATGTCGACCAGCAGCTGCGGCTCCTCGTCGTCGGCCAGCGCCAGCGCATCGCCGAGCACGAGCCTGCCTTCGGCGTCCGTGTTGCCGATCTCGACCGTGATGCCCTTGCGGCTTGTCAGCACGTCACCGGGCCGAAAAGCATTGCCGGCGATCGAATTCTCGACCGCGGGGGATCAGCACGCGCAACCGCACGTTCAGCCCGGCAGCCATGATCATCGAGGCCAAGCCAAGCACATTGGCCGCGCCGCCCATGTCCTTCTTCATCAACAGCATGCCGGATGAGGGCTTGATGTCGAGACCGCCGGTGTCGAAGCAGACGCCCTTGCCGACCAGCGTCACCTTCGGCGCGTCCTCTCGCCCCCAAATCATATCGATCAGCCGCGGCGCGCCGACAGATGCCCGGCCGACGGCGTGGATCATCGGGAAATTCCGCGTCAGCAGCTCGTCGCCCTTGATGACGGAGACTTCGGCCCTGTGCGCCGCGGCCAGGGTGCGCACCGCCTTCTCCAGATCATCCGGTCCCATATCGCTGGTCGGTGTGTTGACCAGATCACGGGCCAGGAAGACGCCCTCGGCGACGCGGCGAACGCGCGACGCGTCGACACCGGCCGGCAGGTCAAAGCGCAGCGCCTTGCCTGACTTCTTGCCGTAACGGGTAAAGATATAGGCGCCGAGCGCAATCGCGATTGCCGCGAGTTCCGGCTCGGCCGGCGTCGAGGCGAAATGCCAGTCGCCTTCCGGCAGGGCTTTCGACAGTGCGCCGAGCGCGAGCGCGCCCTCACCGTCGCCAAGACCGAACAGTGCGCCAGCAAGCGCGCCGCTTTCGCCGGGCACGGCCAGCGTCCTGCCTGCCTCGCCGGAAAACCCGTTGGCCTTGGCCCATGCGATGGTCGATGGCGCAAGGCCGGCGGCCTCCAGTCCGTCACGGGGCACCAGATGCACCGGCAGTGCACCTTGCAATTTCGTCTCGACGAGTTCGACAGGCATTCGATGTTCTCCTGCCGACCCGGGCCCCGAGTCGGCGTTTCTTAACTCTCCGTTAGGGTTAACAGAATATTTCTGCGGGAGGGAAGATGGCCACGCAATGGCCGCGCGTATGAATGGAGGCCTAGGGTGTCATGCCGACCAACCGCACAGTGAATGCCAGGGGAAAACGGCTCGTCACCACGGCCCTCATGCTGGCGCTCGCGGCGGGTGTCGGCGGGTGCGGAACCAGCAGGATGACCACGGGCTCGATCGGCCGCAGCGGCGGCAAGCCGCTGGAGACGATGTCGGCGGGAGAAGTGCACAATGCCACCGCCGCCCTTGGCCAGTCCTACGCCAAGAACCCCAACGACAAGCGTATAGCGACCAACTTCGCGGCCGCGCTGCAGATGGACGGCGATGCCGACCAGTCGCTTGCCGTGATGCGCAAGCTGGCGATCGCCTACCCCAAGGACCGTGACGTGCTCGCCGCCTATGGCAAGGCGCTGGCCGCCAATGGCCAGTTCGAGGCCGCGCTCGATGCCGTACGCCGCGCCCAGACGCCGGAATATCCCGACTGGAAGCTGGTGTCGGCGGAAGCCGCCATCCTTGATCAGATCGGCCAGAAGGACGAGGCGCGCCAGCTCTACCGCAAGGCCCTCGAACTCAAGCCGAATGAACCTTCGGTTCTCTCCAATCTCGGCATGTCCTATGTGCTGGAAGGGGATCTGCGCACCGCCGAAACCTATATGCGTTCGGCCGCGCAGCAGCCCGGCGCCGACAGCCGTGTACGCCAGAATCTGGCGCTGGTCGTCGGCCTGCAGGGCCGCTTCGACGAGGCCGAGAAGATCGCCTCGCAGGAACTCTCGCCCGAACAGGCACAGGCCAATGTCGCCTATCTCAGGCAGATGCTGGCCCAGCAGAATGCCTGGAGCCAGCTCAAGGATCAGGACAAGTCGAAGCCGGCAACCAACTGACGCAGCGATTTCGCCAACAGAGCAATTCCAGGAAAAGTGTGTAACGGTTTTCCGTCCGGAATTGCGCCAAGACAAAACCCAGACGTTGAAAGCCGCGCTGCATGCAGCGCGGCTTTCGTATTTGCGCAAGGATTGCCGTGCCTTTACTGGGTGGCTGACGCTGCCGCCCCGGAATGATCGCCGAAGATGCCGCGCTGGCTGACCTGGATGCCGGCGGGGCCGAGGATGATGGCGAAAAGCACCGGCAGGAAGAACAGGATCATCGGCACGGTGAGCTTGGGCGGCAAGGCGGCGGCCTTCTTCTCGGCGGCGTTCATGCGCATGTCACGGCTTTCGGCGGCAAGCACGCGTAGCGCGTGCGCCACCGGCGTACCGTAGCGCTCGGCCTGGACGAGCGCCTGCGACACCGATTTGACCGATTCCAGGCCGGTACGGCTCGCTAGATTCTCATAGGCTTGCTTGCGCTCCTGCAGATAGGAGAGCTCGGCATTGGTCAGGATGAATTCTTCCGCCAGAGCTACCGACTGCGCGCCGATCTCATCGGCGACCTTGCGCAGCGCCGCCTCCACCGACATGCCTGATTCCACGCAGATCAGCATCAGGTCGAGGGCATCCGGCCAGGCCATCTGGATCGACTGCTTGCGCTTGGTGGCGCGGTTGTTGACATAGAGGACCGGCGTGTAGAATCCGCCATAGGCAACGAGGACGCAGACGAACAGCCGGACCACCAATGGTTTGTCCGGCAATCCTCCGAGCACGAACATGTAGACCAGAGCCAGCGCGAAGCCGACAAAAGGCAGCACGAGGCGGAAGAAGAGAAAACGCGTCAGCGGGTTCTGTCCCCGGAAGCCGGCCACCTTGAGCTTCTGCAAGGTGTTCTCGTCGGCCAGCGCGCGCCGCAGGTCGAGCCGGTCGACGATGTTGCGCATGCCTTCCGACTGTTGCTCGCGCAGGCCCTTGCGGCGGCGATCGGCCTCGCTGGCCAGCCGCGCGCGCTGCTTGGCGCGAAGCTCATCGCGCTCCAGCGCGACCGACTTCATGCGAGCCTTGAGCTGGTTGCCGCCAAGCGCCGGCAGCAGCGTGAAGACGGTCGCGAACACGGCGATGGCCACCAACAGCGCGATCAGGAGGCTGGGATCCGTCAGTGACTTGATGACTTGTTCGCTCATGTCACGGCCCTAGACATCAAAGTTCATCATCTTGCGCATTACGAAGATGCCAATCGACATCCAGATGGCGGAAACGCCGAGGATCAGATTGCCGACACTGGTGTTGAACAGCGGCATCAGGTAGAGCGGGCTCGAAAGGTAGACCAGGAAGGCGACGATGAAGGGCAGCGCGCCGATGATGGCGGCCGACGCCTTCGCCTCCATGGACAGCGCCTGAACCTTGGCTTTCATCTTCTTACGGTCACGAAGCACGCGCGAAAGATTGCCCAGCGCCTCGGACAGATTGCCGCCGGCCTGCGACTGGATCTGGATGACGATGCCGAAGAAACTTGCCTCGGTGCACGGCATGGTTTCGGGCATGCGCAAGGTCGCATCGGGGATCGACAGTCCCATCTGCTGCGAATCGACGATGCGTCGGAACTCGGCCTTCACCGGCTCGGGGGATTCGTTGGCAATCAGGCGTATGGCGTCGTTCAGCGGCAGGCCGGACTTGACCGCGCGCACGATAATGTCGAGGGCGTTTGGAAATTCGTTGAGGAATGCCTTGACCCGGCGCGCGCGGCGAAACGAGACGAACCAGCGCGGCAGGCCGAGTGCGCCAGCCAACAGCACACCGGGCAAAACAAGCATCGGCGCGCCGGCCATGAAGGCGACCACCACCAGCGCGAGGCCGCATATGGCCGAGTAGATGTAGAAACGTTCGACCGAAACCTTCATGCCGGCCTGGCGAAGCTGGGCCTTCAGCGGCGGCTTCTTGACGGCGTTGTCCTTGGTTTTCTGCTTCTCGTCGAGTTCCTTCAGCGAATCCTGCACCGATTTGCGGCGCTTGGCCGCGTCCGCCGCGCGGTCGCGCGTGGCCTTGACGATGGAGCGATCCGTCTCGGCGGCCTTGATCGTCTCAAGCCGCTTGCCGGCCTGTTTCTCATTGCTGATCTGCTTGGCCAAGAATGCATAGGCGACCGCGCCGGCGCTGAAACCGGCGAGCACGACAAACGCCAATACGGTGCCGTCAATTCCAAACATCGACCAGAACCTTCACACCTGCGGATACCTCAGTCAGCACGTTTCTCCATCGCCTCGAGCGCGGTGGCAAGGCGCTGTTCCTCGCCATAGTAACGAGCCCGATCCCAGAAATGCGGGCGGCCGATGCCGGTCGAGACGTGCTCGCCCAGCAGCCTGCCGTTGGCGTCCTCGCCCTTGATGTTGTAGAGGACGATATCCTGGGTGATGATGACGTCGCCTTCCATCCCGATGACCTCGGTGATGTGGGTGATGCGGCGCGATCCGTCGCGCAGACGCGCCGCCTGGATGATCACGTCGATGGAGCCGACGACGATTTCGCGCACGGTTTTCTGCGGCAGCGAATAACCGCCCATGGCGATCATGGATTCGATACGGTTCAGGCATTCGCGCGGACTGTTCGAGTGGATCGTTCCCATCGAGCCGTCATGGCCGGTGTTCATCGCCTGCAGAAGATCGAACACTTCGGGTCCGCGCACTTCGCCGACGATGATGCGCTCGGGCCGCATGCGCAGGCAGTTCTTGACCAGGTCGCGCATCGTCACTTCGCCTTCGCCTTCGAGGTTGGGCGGGCGGGTTTCCAGACGCACGACATGCGGCTGCTGCAGTTGCAGTTCGGCCGAGTCCTCGCAGGTGATGACGCGCTCGTCGCGGTCGATGTAGTTGGTCAGGCAGTTGAGCAGTGTCGTCTTGCCCGAGCCGGTGCCGCCCGAAATGACGATGTTGCAGCGGACACGGCCGATGATCTTGAGCACTTCGGCGCCCTGCGGCGAGATGGCGCCGAACTTGACCAGTTGATCGAGCGTCAGCTTGTCCTTCTTGAATTTGCGGATGGTGAGCGCGGTGCCGTCGATGGCGAGCGGCGGTGCGATGACGTTGACGCGGGAGCCGTCGGGAAGGCGGGCGTCGCAGATCGGGCTGGATTCATCGACACGGCGGCCGACCTGGCTGACGATGCGCTGGCAGATGTTGAGCAGCTGCTGGTTGTCACGAAAGCGGATGCTGGTCTGCTCGACCTTGCCGTTGACTTCGATGTAGACGTTCTTGGAGCCGTTGACCATGATGTCGGCGATGTCGTCGCGGGCGAGCAATGGCTCGAGCGGTCCGTAGCCAAGCACGTCGTTGCAGATATCCTCGAGCAGTTCCTCCTGCTCGGCGATGGACATCGCGAAATTCTTGATCGCGATGATGTCGTTGACGATGTCGCGAATTTCCTCGCGCGCGGTTTCGGGGTCGAGCTTGGCGAGCTGCGACAGGTCTATCGTGTCGATGAGCGCGGAGAAAACCTGGCTCTTGGTGTCATAGTAGGTTTCGCTCTTTTCGCGGCCCCGCTTCGCCTCCGGCGCAATGGGCGGCGCCTCGACCGCGCGGCGGGCCGGCGGCGCGACAGGTGCGCTTGGCAGCGGCGGTGCCGCGGGCCGGGCAAGAACCGCCGTATCCGCCGGACCCGCGGGCGGCGGGGCGGCCGGCGCCGGTGCTGGCTGGCGGAATTCCGGCGTGAACCGGTTGCCGTCGTCGTTGCCTCTTTTACCGAACATGATCGACTACCGGTTCCAAAGCGTCACTTCTTGTTGCGCGAGAGCTTGCCGAGCAGGCTGCCCAGGCCAGCCTTCTTTTCGTCCGGATTTCGCTTCGCCCGGTCAGCACATGAGCAATCTCATTGATCGTGGCCACAACCGGGTTCTTGGCATCCATCTCGCCGAGCATACGCCCGTTGTTGGCGGCATTGCCGAACAGCAACGGATCAAAGCCGATGACCGACATCGGCGTCAGGCCGAGCGGCTCGGCGAAATCGGACGGCGAAATTTCCGGCCGCTTGGGGACGCCGGCCTGGTTGATGATCAGCTTCGGCGGCGGGTCGTTGGGGCGAAGCCGCTTGAACATGTCGACCAGGTTCTTTGTGTTGCGCAGATTAGCCAGTTCCGGCGTCGCCGTGATGACGATCTCGTCGGCCTTGACCAGCGTGTTCTTGGCCCAGCCCGTCCAGACATGGGGAACGTCCAGCACCAGAAGCGGCACGCTGCGCTGCGCGGTATCGACAAGTTGCGCAAAGGCTTCGGGATCGAAGTCGTAGACGCGCTCCAGCGTCGAGGGCGCCGCGAGCAACGACAGGTGCTCGGCGCACTGGGTCAGCAGCCGGTCGAGATAGACTTCGTCGACGCGTTCAGGCGAGAACACCGCTTCAGCGATACCCTGTGCCGGGTCCTGGTCGAAATTGATGTTGGCCGTGCCGAAGGCGAGGTCGAGGTCGGCAACAACAACCTCGGACTTGAACAGGGAGGACATTGCCCAGGCGACATTGTGGGCGATGGTGGATGAGCCGACGCCACCCTTGGCGCCGATAAAGGCGACCGAACGGCCGAGCGGTTCGGCCTCCGGATCGACGAAAATCGACGACACGACACTGACGATGTCGGCCATCGACACCGGCGCGATGACATATTCCGAGATGCCGGAGCGGATGAGTTCGCGGTAGAGACCGACGTCATTATAGTGGCCGATCACCACCACTTTCGAGGATGGATCGCAGTACTCCGAGAGCTGAGCGAGCTGCTCCAGCAATTGCTTGGGTTCGCTGCGCGACTCCAGCAGGATCAGGTTCGGCGTCGGCGCCGACTGATAGAACTCGATTGCGGTGGGAACGCCGCCCATATGGACCTTGAGATGCGCCTTGGTCATGCGGCGGTCCTCGCCGGCGCGCTCGACTGGATTGGCAACGCCCTCGGTCTCGCAGAATGCCTGGATCGAGATGCGCGGAACCGGCCGCAACGCCTGCATCGCGGCGATGTCCTGCGGTGATGTATCACCGCCGTCCACGGTGGCGTCATAGGCGAGGTTGCTCATGGTCATGCTCTTTCCGTGGCTTCTCTTTCCTCGAGGCTCGGCTCAGTACGTCACTTCCGAATTGCCGAGGAATTCATCCGAAATACCCCGGCTGCGGTAGACATCGATCACCGCGCCGCGATTTTCCGCGTCGATGGTGGTCTGCTTGCGCGGCCCGAGCAGGTCGGACGGGTTCGCAACCTGGGCGGCGAGATTGTTCTGATAGGAGCAGCCGAAATCGGCATAGTGCTTGTTCTCCGACGTATCGACCAGATCGTCGGGCCAGCGGCCGCATTTGTCGGTCTGGGCTCTCACCGCGATAAAGGAGACGCGAACCGGCGCCGATGTCTCGCTCGATCCAGCCTGATAGGAGACCACGACGATGCGGTTGCGCTTGACGCCGGCGGCGACCGCGAGCCTGGCGAAATCACGGCCAGCCGCCGACGCCGCGACCTCATTGGCCGATCCGCTCGGGATCTGGATGGTCAATGTCGGCGCGGCACTCTTGTCATAGCCGTCGAGGAACCCGAGCAGCGTGTCGCGCTGCGAGCCGGTCATGCCGCGGTCGCCGGCGCCGACAGCCAGGTCGATCTTCTGGTTCTTCTCGGCGATGACGATCGGATGGTTGGTGCGATAGTCGTCCGGGATGGCGCCGACGGTGATGCTGTCGCGCTGGGCGCAACCAGCCAGCAAGGCCGTCACCGCCACCGCCATGACCGGCAGCGCCCGCAGGCCGACCCACGAACGGCTGGTGCGCATCGTCGGGGCGATGGTCCTTGTCTTCAACGCTGACTGAAACATGTCCGCTTCCTCATTCACTTGTAGATGAAGCCGACAACGCCGTGATACCGGCCGTTGGGCTTGTCGGTCTGCATGGTGCCGTAGACGCGATTGACCTTGCCTAGGAACATGCCGGCGCCGTCGCTCGGAGGATTGAAATTGTCGTCCGGCTTGGCGAGATCGTTGCGAGCCACCGGCTTCACCAGATAAGGCGTAATGATGATCACCAGCTCGGTCTCGTTGCGCACGAAGTCTCTGCTGCGGAAAAGCGCGCCGAGTACGGGAATCTTCGTCAATCCAGGCAAGCCAGTGACGGCTTGCCTGACATCGTCGCGAACCAGGCCTGCGATCATCATGGAACCGCCCGAGGGCAGTTCGACGGTCGTATCGGCAAGACGCTTGCGCAGTGATAGGGCATTCATGCCGATACTCTTATTGTCCGTAGATGACGACACGGACCCCTCGATTGTCGGTTCGGAAACCGAGGTTCTGACCTTCAGGCTTATGCGACCGGGCGACAGAACCACCGGCTGGAATTCCAGGCCGATGCCGTACTCGATCTTGTCGACTGTATAGGTCTTCAGACCAGTCTGATTGTCGGTGGATACGTTGGCGCTGACCCCGCTCACCATATTGTATTCGCCGCCGACCTTGAAGGTCGCCTTCTCCCCGGACACGGCAGTCAACGTCGGCTCGGCCAAGGTCTTCATCACCCCCGACTGCTCCATGGCGTTGATATAGGCCTGCAGCGCCGAGCTGCCGATGCTTAAGCCCGCGTTCGACAGCGGCTTGCCAAGACCAGTGAAAGGGTCACTGAGTGCGCCGTAGCTAATGCCGTTGCTGCCGCCGCTGCCAACCATGTTGACACCAAGCTGTTTCATCACCGACCGGCTGACTTCGGCGACCGTCACTTTCAGCGTGACCTGGTCGTCACCGATGATCTGCAGGAGATTGACGATCTTCGAGACGCGTCGTTCCTGGTCGGGGTTGTTGATGTCGACGCCGTTCGAGGCCGAGCCGCCGGCAGCGGTCTGCGAATACTGACCCGTCGTCGCTTCACCGCCCGAGACGAAGATCGTCGCCAGGTCAACCGCTCGTTTGGCGTCCAGCGGCGTATCGACCGTCCCGGTCAAGACGACGTTGTCGTTCAGCAGTTCCACCTTGACGGCCGAGGTCGGAAGGAAGCGCTTGATGTAGTCCTCCAGGCCGGCGACGTCGCGTTCGACGGCCAGATCCAGGCTGGCGATCTGCTCGCCGTTCGGACCGAAGACGAAGATGTTGGTCTCGCCGACCGCCTTGCCGAACAGGTAGATACGCCTTGCGGTGCGGGTCACCGCATCGGCAACGGTCGGGTTGGCGACAAGAATGTCGTAGGCATCGCTCGGCAAGTCTATGACCACCGATTTGTTGAGGCCAAGCTTGACGCGCTGGTTGGCGGTCGTGGCCGTCACCTGCGTGCTCTTCGCCTCGACAACGCCCTGCACATTCGTTCCGACGAGCAGCAGGCCGAATGCCGCGGCTATGATTGCCGGCAGTTTACCGCTTAGCCTCATTTCCTTGCCCCTACTTCGGAAACTTCACCCGACTTGATCAGTCTCACCGTTCCCTTGCGGCCATTGCCGGAAACGAGATAGTCGGCCTCGTCCACATTCTTTTCCTGGGTGTCCGTGATCGCCCGCAGCGCCAGGGTCAGGCGATCGGCCATCTGCTGGGCGACGGTGATGATCTCCGCCTGTTTGGGCGTGAGCTCCAGCGTGGCGGTCTGGCCCACCCTGGTCTTCTTGCCCTCCTCGTCCTCCTGGATCGTCTGGTCGATTGCCAGGACGCGGATGTTCTTGAGGATGGTTTCGGTGTTGAAACCGGTGCCGCCGCTGCTGGCATCGGCCCTTCGCGTCATGATGACGTCGACGAAGTCGTTTGGAAGGATGAAGCCGCCGGCCGAAGTGTCGGCTGATATGGTTGTGGCGACCGCGCGCATCCCGGAAGGCAGGATGGACGACATGAAGCTCTGCCCCTCGCCGATCAGCTTGGAACGCCGCACCGGCTCGCCCGCATACATCGGCACACGGGCAATCGACCCTTTCAATTTCTCCAGTGCGTCGGGAGCGTTGACCTTGGTGATGAAATTCGCATTGACGCCGTCGGCCGGCCAGGATTGCCAGGAGATGTTGTTCTGGAGCGCGTTGCCCATCGCGACATCGCCCGAGAGCACAAGCACGTCCTGCAGGGGTACGGCGGGAGCCTGGGGGCCGGAATCGACAACGATCTGCGGCGGCGGGGCGGCGACCATGTTTTTTGCGACATAGCCAGCGCCACCCGCCGCGGCCACCGCCACGCTCAGAATAATAAGTCGGGATGCTGGCATCTGTCCGAACCCTCGCCCTTGGCAAACCACGTAGCCAAGCCGGACTTTGCAGCGGCAATCGTCAAAACAAGGTTAATGCAATGCTTACGATCGTGATTAATTTAAGGTTTACATAAATTAGCTGGATCCCGCCGTGACGGACGCGAAGAGCCCGACCACGGCTCTTTCAAAGGGGTCGGGCAACGCAGTCAAGGGAACGGAAATCAGATCGTGCTCAACTCGCAAGCTTTGCCAGCGCCCACACCATCAAAGGCGAGTCCGGATAGGTCAGCAGTCCGCCCAGGCCGAGCGCGATCCCGTAGGGAACCCCGGTCGTGTCGTCCGCGAAATGACGCAGGAATGGATTGCGTCCGGTAAAAGCCGCCAGCGGCGACTTCCGGTAGAGCAGGATGGCAAGCGTCAGCAGGCCGCCGATCATTGTCGAGACAACGAGGTATTCGACGAGATGGATGTTCAACCCCATCCACACGGCCGTAGCGGCCAGCAGCTTGGCGTCGCCTCCACCCATGCCACCCATCGCGAACAGGCCGAACGTCACGGTAAGGACCAGAGCGCCGGCGGCGAAATGCCAGCCATAGGCTGCCCATTCCATACCCGTCAGCGGCGCAACCAGCGCGAAGACGACGACAAGCAGCACCGAGACGCGGTTGGCAATTGTCATCGACAGCATGTCGGAGATCGCGGCAAACAGCATGCAGAACGGAAAGACGACGAAGATCAGGGCTTCAAGCATCGGTGTCGCGCCTAAGGTTCAATTCCAGTGAGCCAAGCCTAGGTATTTTCGATTAACGATTGATGAGGCGGTTCTCTAAAAATCGGAACCAGAACTGACTGTGAACCGTGTAAAAACGAAGCAAGGGCCGCCAGTGGGCGGCCCTTGCTGTAAGCAACAAGCTGATCGTCAGCAGTACAGCGGATTAGCTGCCGCTGGAGTTCAGCGTGGAACCGATCGAGGTGAACTTGGCGTTGATCGCATTGCCAAGGGCGCCGGCGCCGGTGATGATGGCGAGCGCGATGAGGGCGGCGATCAGACCATATTCGATAGCGGTCGCGCCGGATTCGTCCTTCACGAAACGTGCAAAAAGGTTAGACATTCGAGAGCTCCTACTCCACGTGTTACAGCACTTCCGTCAACTTCTGTAATGGTTGATCGGATGCTGCCAATCTAGGGAGAAGCTCTTTCGATCGGCTTAATAAACAGCCTTACCGATTCCTTTCCCGGCTCCAACGGAGTGCGTGGTTAACTCCATGCTAAGCGCGGGCCAAAGTGCCGTTTCCCAGGCCAACGCCGCAAAAGGCAAGGGCTTAAGGAAGCTTGCGACCCGGCCACGGATCCGGCCATGCGAACAGCCATGCCGGCCGCTACATCCGGCGCCGGCAAGCCGACTTAACCGTTGGTTCACCAATCTCGTTCATGTTCCGTTGAACAGTTTGCTTGCGTGGAGCGCCCCGATGGCCGTGCTGAGATCCTCAATCCTGGTTGCCGTGCTTCTTGCCGCCACGAGCTTGATCACGCCAGCCAGGGCCGGCGCCGATATCCAGGTCACGATGAATCAGGCCAAGATCGTGAAATTGTCACGCCCCGCCGACACGATCGTCATCGGCAACCCGGCCATCGCCGATGCCTCCGTCCAGGACGCCTCGACGGTCGTGCTCACCGGCAAGGGATTCGGCGTCACCAATCTCGTCGTTCTCGACCAGGAGGGCAGCCCGATCGTCGACGCGCAGGTTACCGTCGTGCGGCAGGCAGCCTCGACGGTTCGCATTTACCGGCGTGCCGAGGTCCAGACCATGTCGTGCACGCCCTATTGCGAAAGCTCCTACAAGAGCGAGGCCGAAAAATCCTCCGAAGCCGAGATGAGCGCGAGCAAATAGGCTGCACGCCCCTTAGCCGCCGCCCAGGTTACTGGCTGGTTAAGACGTTTGCGCCAACTTTAACGATCATTCACACCGGACCTCAATTGGTTTGCGCTAATACACCTGCCGGAACCGTCCAGGGGTGGCAGGAACAGGGCATGGGCAACGAATTCGGCTCGACAGGTCAGCACAAGGTGGAGCGCGCCGGGTTTTTGAAGCGCTTCGTTCGCAACCGCCGTGGCAGTACGGCCATCGAATTCGCAATCCTGGCATTGCCGTTCGCGCTTCTTGTCTTTGGCATCCTTGAAAGCTGCATCTCTTTTGCCGGCCAGGAGGTGATGGCCAACATCACCGACGATATTGCGCGCCAGTTGCGCACGGGCCAGTTGAGGCCGGCCGATGTGGCGGGGACCAAATTGACGACCCTGATCTGCAGCAAGCTGCAGATCATCGTCTCGACGGATTGCCCGCAACAGCTGCTCGTCGATCTTCGCGAATATCCGACTTTCGCCGACGCGGCCTCGGCAAGCTTCACGATCCAGAACGGCGATGTCGTGCTGATGCAAGGCACGAACTCACAGACTTTTGCAAACACGCCTGGCCTGGCGGAATCGAAGAACATGCTGCGGGTCTTCTACAAATGGCCTGTGGTGACCGATCTGATGGCGAGGTCGATGGCCAATCTGAGCGGCGGCAGGACACTGCATTTTGCGTCGGTGACCTGGCAGAACGAGCCGTTCGACAATTGAGTTCGGAACCACCAACAAGAAAAAAGGCAATGGCATGATGCGTGCGGGGGCACATCCGGGAATTGCGGGACTCTGGAGCAAGGCGGTCGGGTTCTGCTCCAATCGCCGTGGTGTGGCGGCGGTCGAGTTCGCTCTTATCGTGCCTATCCTGCTGATCATGTACTTCATGACCATGGAGGCGTCGCAGGCCATCGAGACGAGCAAGAAGGTCAGCCGCATCGGCAGCATGGTCGCGGATCTCATCACGCAGCAGCCGACCATCGTCAAGGCGGATCTCGACGCCATCATGAAAATCGGCACATCGACCATTCAACCCTACAACCGTTCGACACCCAACATCACCATCACCGCAATACAGGTCACGACCGATCCGACGCCCAGGGTCCTGGTGGTGTGGTCGCGCAAGGTCGCCAGCGGCGTCTACAGTGTCGGGGCCACCGCAGGCACGGCCACCACGGTTCCGGCAACGCTCAAGGTTGCCGGTACCTTCCTCATCCGCGTTGACAGCAATCTTAGCTATGCGCCGATTATCGGCTGGACGACGAATACCCAGCAAAAGCTTGGATTGACCCAATCCCTCACCACGACGATTCCGATGGGCGAGACCTACTATCTGCGCCCGCGCAGAAGCCTGACCATCCCCTGCAGCGACTGCTGAAGACTTTTACCGCTGCCCACCGTCGGCCGACACCAGGCGCGCGATGGCTTCCGCCGCCGCATAATCCTTTGGGGCTGCGGTCAAAAGCCGCCAGAGTGTTTCGATTCCAGGAGATCGTAGACATCCGGCGTCGTCGATTTGAGGTTGGTGAGGAACACGGTCAGCCGGCGCTTGGCTTCCGGGTCGAGATCGCTGCGCACTGCATGGGGACCATATCTCAGCAGGCCCGACATCCACACGACCTGGAGAGCCGACGCCGAAAGGCCGGCCGCTTCGAGCCTTGCCTGCGTTCCACCAGACAGCAACGGCTGGCCGTCGGCCGCGGCCCTCACCCAGCCGAACGAGGCGTCGGCCTGGCCGTCGACGAGCATTTTTTCCGCTGCCGACGCTGAATCCGTATGGATCAGAAAGGGGGCGTCTTCGGCGATCTTGACGTGCTCGGCGGCCAGCTCCGCCAGCGGCAGAAGCGAGCCCCCGACACTGTCCGGCGGCGGCATGGCGATCCGGTGCGCCTGCATCGCCCCCAGGCCAGACAGCTTGCCGTCCCTGGTCAGCAGCACGGAGCGGATGCCGGCCGCACCGTCGGAATCAACCGGCGCCACAAGCGGCTCGATGCATCCGCAACGCTGCAGCGCCGTGGCGTAGGCCGTTGCCGAATAGATGGCGTACTCGATCCGGGCGTTGGCCTGCGCCTCGATCAATGCCGCATAGTCGCGCGCGACGACGAACTCCACCTTCATGCCAAGCGCATTGGTAAAGGATTGCGTCAACAGCGCCAGCCCCGGAACGGTGTTGCCGGCGCCAGGCTCGGCGACGATGCCGATGCGAAATGTGCCGATATCATCGCGCCAGTCGGCCCGCGCCGGACCACACCAGAGCGCGCCGTGCACGACCACAAGGCCAGCACATGCCTTCAGCGCGGCGTTCATAAAAAGACCGTCCTTGGGTTTTCTTCGATCCATGCCCATGCCCGGTGCGCCGCAATACTTTTTATCTTGGATTACGTCTGTCGTCGTTGCCCCAAAACCGCCAGACACTTTTGGGCGACATGGACTATTAGTTTGTCCATGTCGTTGTCCCAGAAACCGCCAGGCATTTTGGGTTACATGCACTCTTAGCTTGTGCATGTCGTTCCCCCGAAAACCGCTGCGCACTTTTGGGCGACATGCACTGGACTATCCACGCCAGCCATTGCCGTTTGGTTTCCGAATTGCCAATACCGCCGTGGAACCCTATGTCTGGGCGTCCAAACTGGCAACAATGACCCGATGGCGCGTGCTTTCCTCTTTGTCCTGGATTCCTTCGGCGTCGGCGGCGCGGCCGATGCTGAACGCTATGGCGACGCCGGCGCCAACACGCTTGCGCACATCGCCGAAGCTTGCGCCGAAGGGCGTGCGGATCGCGAGCGGCTTCGTCAGGGGCCGCTGTTTGTCCCGCACATGGCATCGCTCGGGCTCGGCAAGGCATCCGAGACGGCGACAGGATCGGCTTTTTCCCATTTCGGAACGGATCTGGCCGCCAATGCCTTCCATGGCGCGGCGCAGGAAGTTTCGAGCGGCAAGGACACCCCTTCCGGTCACTGGGAGATCGCAGGCCTGCCGGTTCGCTTCGACTGGGGTTATTTCCCGGATACGGTTCCCGCCTTTCCGGCTGATCTGACCGCGGCGATGATCCGCGAGGGCGAGGTTTCAGGCATTCTCGGAAACTGCCATGCGCCAGGTACCGAGATCATCGAACGCTTCGGCGAGGAACACATCCGCACCGGCAAGCCGATCTGTTACACCTCCGTCGACTCGGTCCTGCAGATCGCCGCGCATGAAGTCCATTTCGGGTTGGAGCGGCTTTATGAATTCTGTCAGGTGGTACGCCGGCTGGTTGATCCGCTGAGGATCGGACGCGTGATCGCACGGCCGTTCGTCGGCGAGACCGCCGGCACCTTCCAGCGGACCTACAATCGCCATGACTATGCCGTGCCGCCGCCGGAGCCGACCTTGCTCGACCGGCTGACGGCACGGGGAAGCCGCGTTATAGCCGTCGGCAAGATCGGCGACATCTTCGCCCATCGCGGGGTTTCGGAAGTGCGCAAGGCCGCCGGCAACATGGCCATGTTCGACAAGGCGCTCGGTGCGATGGATGATGCCGGCGACGGCGATCTCGTTTTCGCCAATTTCGTCGATTTCGACACCGAATTCGGCCATCGCCGCGATGTCGCCGGCTATGCCGCCGCGCTCGAGGCCTTCGACCGGCGGCTGCCGGAAGCATTTGCAAAACTGCGGCAGGGCGACATCCTCATCCTGACGGCCGACCATGGCAATGATCCGATCTGGCGAGGGACCGATCATACGCGTGAACGTATCCCGGTGATCGGCATGGGACCGGGTTTGACAGGTGGCGACATCGGACTGAGAACGACATTCGCCGATATCGGCGAGACCGTCGCCGAACATCTCGGCCTGGCGCCCGGCCGCCACGGCACTTCTTTCCATGCGATGATTGGCGGCCATGCCTGAATTGCCCGAAGTCGAAACGGTGCGGCGTGGTCTGCAGCCGGTCCTGGAAGGTGCCCGTCTGACCAAGGTCGAGGCGCGGCGGCCAGATCTGCGCTTTCCCTTCCCCGAACGGTTTTCGGAACGGCTGACCGGCAAGACGATCACGGCACTTGGCCGCCGGGCCAAATATCTGACCATGCATGTGCAGGACGGCCCGGTGCTGATCTGCCATCTCGGCATGTCGGGCTCGTTTCGCATCGAGACCGACGATGACGGCGAGACACCTGGCGTGTTCCACCACGAACGCTCGAAAAGCACGACGCACGACCATGTCGTGTTCGATGTCGTCGCCGCCGACGGCGCCCGTTCCCGCGTGATCTTCAACGACCCGCGCCGCTTCGGTTTCATGCTGTTCGCGGAAGGATCGCCGGAGACGCATCCGATGCTGGCCGGACTGGGCGTCGAGCCCACGGGCAACGCGCTGGACGGCGTGCTGCTCGCCTCTTTGCTGAAAGGCCGCGGATCGCCGCTGAAGGCAGCACTTCTTGACCAGAAGCTGATCGCGGGGCTTGGCAATATTTACGTGTCGGAGGCGCTCTGGCGCGCCGGCCTGTCGCCCTTGCGTGCGGCGGGCACCATCGCCAAGCCGGGCAAGAAGGCCAGGGAGCAGAGCGAACGCCTGGCCGAGGCGATCCGCTCGGTCATATCAGATGCCATCGCCGCAGGCGGGTCGTCGCTGCGCGACTACGTGCATACCGACGGATCGCTGGGCTATTTCCAGCATTCCTTCGCCGTGTACGACCGCGAGGGCGAACCCTGCCCGAAGCCCGGCTGCGGCGGCCACATCGAGCGTATCGTGCAGAGCGGACGCTCGACCTTCTATTGCCGGACGTGTCAGAGCTGAGTTAGACCGGGTCGAGTGAGGAGAAGCAGCATGGCCTATGAAACGATCATCACCGAGACGCGCGGCAAGGTCGGACTGATCACGCTGGACCGGCCAAAGGCGCTTAATGCTCTGAATTCCCAGATCCTTGCTGAACTCGTCGCAGCCGTGAAAGGTTTCGGCGCCGATCTTGGCATCGGCGCCATGGTTCTTACCGGTTCCGACAAGGCCTTCGCCGCTGGTGCCGACATCAAGGAGATGCAGGCGATCTCCTATGTGGACGCCTATAGCCAGGACTTCTTCGCGGGTTGGGAAGAGTTCACGCGCACGCGAAAGCCGATCATTGCGGCAGTGGCTGGCTATGCGCTGGGCGGCGGATGCGAGCTGGCCATGATGTGCGACTTCATCATTGCCGCCGACACGGCCAAATTCGGCCAGCCCGAAATCACGCTCGGCGTCATTCCCGGCATGGGCGGGTCGCAACGCCTGACCCGGTTCGTCGGCAAATCGAAGGCGATGGATATGTGCCTGACCGGGCGGATGATGGATGCCGCGGAAGCCGAGCGCTCAGGCCTGGTGTCGCGGGTCGTGCCCGCCGCCGAACTCGTCGAAGAGGCGGTCAAGGCGGCGACCAAGATCGCCGATTTCTCGCTGCCGTCGGTGATGATGGCGAAGGAAGCCGTCAACCGTTCCTATGAGACGACGCTGGCCGAGGGATTGCGGTTCGAACGCCGCCTGTTCCACTCGCTTTTCGCGCTCGAAGACCAGAAGGAAGGCATGGCGGCCTTCGCCGAAAAGCGGAAGCCGAATTTCACCAATCGGTAGAGTGTAGCCGGCCTGCGATCGAAACCCTGTGGCATCGGCCAAAAAGAACGCCAGGCAGCGTTGACGCGCCGGAAAAGCTGAACTATAAGCCGCACCAACCGAGGCGGCCCTGTGGCTGCCCGTTTGTTTTTGCGCCCTGCGGCATGCCGCGTGCGCCGACCAGATCAGAAGAGAGGCATCATGGCCAACACATCCTCGGCCAAAAAGGCAACGCGCAAGATCGTCCGCCGCGCAGCGATCAACAAGAACCGCCGCTCGCGCGTGCGCACCTATGTACGCCAGGTCGAGGAGGCTCTCGCCTCCGGTGACAAGGCTGCCGCTCAGGCCGCTTTCAAGGCCGCCGAGCCGGAATTGATGCGTGCCGCGACCAAGGGCGTGATCCACAAGAACACCGCGTCCCGCAAGGTGTCGCGTCTGGCCGCGCGCCTCAAGGTGCTGTCGGCCTGATATCGCCTTTACAGACTAAGCTTCCTTAAAACCCGGCCGATCGTGCCGGGTTTTTTTCGTTTGCCGGCAAGTACTTAAAAAGAATGCTCGGAAACGGCGCCCAAAGCAGATTCCAGACTCCTAAATGCTTTGCCGGCACATGCATGCCTGCTGATGGCTGACATGCTTGAAAAGAGACGGCTCAAAAACTCTTAACTATCAGAAATAAGCGATATTTTTCAGACAGTTACCCATGGTCGTCCACAGCTTGTCCACAGCACCCCGGAGGGACGGGAGGACAACTGGCTGTCAAGCGAATTATTTCAGAATATTTCGAAGCGGGCCGGCTTTTTCATATTCGCCGGAAAAGGGTTTGAATCACAATGGCTTTGTCAAAATATGCCGCTACGGCATGGCGCCCCAAGGCGCCCGAGGTAACCAGATTCCTTAAAAATCCGTTAGACGTGGCCTTGCCCTATCCACAGCGATTTCGGTAATGTCGATCCATCGAAAGGGACGGGCCTGTGGCCCTAACCCAGCCTGACGCAGCCAGCTTAAATTGGCGGGATTTGCGACGCGGATCAAGTCCGCGAACGGGCATGGTTTGCTCTTTTTCGATACGGTAGGGGACTGGCGTAAATAGACATGGCAGGTAGACGGCGCGCCGGCGCTCTTTCGCCGGACGGTGTTGTATTGCCCTGACATACCCAACGCGGACTGGCTTCCATGGGCCGGCACCGGTTCCCTCCGAATAGTGGGCGACGTTCATTGCCGGCGGCGGCAACGGGCATCGTGGCGAAGACACAGTCGCTGGAAACAAGGATGCAGGAGGCGCATCCCCGGCGGAAAACAGGTACAGAAAAGCAAGGAACTCGATC